>NZ_FPBM01000010.1 GCF_900116715.1 Polaromonas sp. YR568 | reverse complement strand
GGGACGCAGACAGTAGGGTCGCCTTTTCTTTGCTTACTTTCTTTTGGCGAAGCAAAAGAAAGTGAGTTGCCGCCGGGCAACCCCCGGCCAGCAAGCCTCAAAAGAGCGCACACCGCCGAAGCAAGATCCGAAACCTAAGCCGGCCCCTCATAGCCAAGGGCATTAAGAAACTCCCTCCGCCACCAATGCACATCATGCTCACGAATGTGCTTAAGCAACTTCTGGTGCCGAGCCTGCCGCTCCTCCAGCGGCATCTGCAAAGCCCGCTGTATGGTGTCCGCCGTGCCGTCAATATCGTAGGGGTTCACCAGCAGCGCATCTTCAAGCTGCTCAGCGGCACCAGCAAATCGCGACAGCACCAGCACGCCCGGGTCGGCCGGGTCTTGCGCGGCGATAAATTCTTTGGCCACCAAATTCATGCCGTCACGCAGCGGTGTGACCAGCGCAACCCGCGCCACACGGTACAAACCCGGCAGGCGTTTGCGTGCCACATTGCGGTGGATGTAGCGAATCGGCATCCAGTCGAGCTCACCAAAATTGCCATTCGTGGCGCCGCAAAGGCTTTCCAGCTCCTGCAGCAAATCGGTATACGTGCCCATGTCTTCCCGGCTGGGCGAGGCGATCTGGATCAGGGTGGCGCTGCGTATGTTTTCCGGGTACTTGGTCAGCAGCTTTTCAAACGATTTCAGGCGTTGCGGCAGGCCCTTGGAGTAGTCGAGCCGCTCTACGCCCAGCAGCAGCTTGCGGCGTGAATACTCTTCCTTCATGCGCTCGTACATGTCGCGGGCGTCCTGCGCATGCGTGAGTGCGGCGAACTCGTCCACGTCGATACCGATAGGAAAGGCGCCGGCCCGCACCGTGCGGTGAAAGGCCCGGAAGCGGTTTCCGCCCAGCGCCACGGCGCCGGCTTCGGCCTGCACATAGCGTGAAAAGTGCAGCAAATCGTTTTCACTTTGAAAGCCCACCAGGTCATAGGCAAACAGCGCGCGCATCAGCCACTCGTGCTGCGGAATGGCGGCAAGCACCTGTTGCGGCGGCAGCGGAATGTGCAGGAAAAAACCGATGCGGTTGTTGCAGCCCATGGCGCGCAGCTCAGCCGCCATCGGAATCAGGTGGTAGTCATGAATCCAGATGATGTCGTCAGGCTTGAGCAGCGGCATCAGCTTGTGCGCAAACAGCCGGTTGACGCGCCGGTAGGCTTCGATGAAACCCGCGTCGAAACGCGCCAGGTCCAGCCGGTAGTGAAACACCGGCCAGAGTACGCCGTTGCTGTAACCCAGGTAATAGCCCGCGTGGTCTTCTGTCGAAAGGTCTACCGTGGCCAGCGTGACGTTTCCAGCCTGCTGCACATGCAGCTCGCCTTCGCCGGGCGCGCCACCTTCGACGACCGTGCCGCTCCAGCCGAACCAGAGGCCGCCGGTGGTGCTTAATGCGTCGCCCAGCGCAACGGCCAGCCCTCCGGCCGCAGCTTTACGCGGATCTGCGACGCGATTCGAAACGACGACAAGCCGGCTCATACCCTGCTTTCCCAGGGAGCCGACAAGCGGACGGCGGCGTTAATGATGCCGACCATCGAATACGTCTGCGGAAAATTGCCCCACATCTCGCCGGTCACGGGGTGCGTGTCTTCCGACAGCAGGCCCACATGGTTGCGCGCGGCCAGCATGGTGTTGAAGATCTCGCGGGCCTGCTCCTTGCGGCCAATGCGGGCCAGCGCGTCGATGCGCCAGAAGGTGCAGATATTGAAGGCCGTCTCGGGTTTTCCGAAATCGTCGGGTGCTTCGTAGCGGCGCATGTAGGGGCCGTCACAGAGGTGGGTTTCCAGCGCGTCCACGGTGGCGATAAAACGCGGGTCTTTCGGGTCGATAAAACCCACTTCAATCATCAAAAGCACGCTGGCGTCCAGGTCGCGCCCGCCAAAGCTTTCGGCAAAGGCCTGGCGTTCTTCGCTCCAGGACTCGCGCAGGATGCGCTCCTGCATCACCGCCGCATGGCCGTGCCAGTAGTCGGCCCTGTCCTGCAGTTTGAGCGTCAGCGCTATCTTGGCCAGGCGGTCGCAGGCGGCCCAGCACATCAGGGCTGACGAGGTGTGGATGCGCGCGCGGGTGCGCAGCTCCCACATGCCTGCGTCGGGCTTGTCGTAGTTGCGCACCGCCTGCTCGCCGACGTCTTCAAGCCGCTTGAACTCGGCAGCGCCCGCGCGGTGCAGCAGCCGGTGGTCGTGAAAGGCCTGGGCCGCGCCCAGCACCACATTGCCATACACGTCGTGCTGGAAGTGCTCTTGTGCCTGGTTGCCCACGCGCACCGGGCCCATGCCGCGGTAGCCGCCCAGGTGCACCATGATGGACTCGGGCAGTTCGCGTTCCAGGCCTATGCCGTACAGCGGCTGGATGTGCCCGCCCTTGGATTGCACCACCACATTGGCAAGCCAACGCAGGTAGTCTTCCATGGTGCCGACTTCCGACAGGCTGTTGAGCGCGCGCACCACAAAAAAGGCGTCACGCAGCCAGCAATAGCGGTAGTCCCAGTTGCGCTGGCTGCCCGGCGCTTCCGGAATGCTGGTGGTCATGGCGGCGACGATGGCGCCGGTGTCTTCAAAAAGCGAGAGCTTGAGCGTGATGGCCGCACGTATCACGGCCTCTTGCCACTCCAGCGGAATGTGCAGGCGCTGGCTCCACTTCCTCCAGTAGGAAATGGTTTCCTGCTCAAAGAGGCGCGCTGTGTCGGCAATGCCATCGGGCAGTGATTCGTCGGCGCCCAGCAAAAAATTGTGCTCACGCGTCAGCACAAAGGGCTGCTTTGACAACAGATGCGAAATCGACACATCGGTGTTCAGGCGCAGTGTCAGCTCGTCGCCGACATAGCGCACGTGGTTGCTGCCCTGGGTAATCACCGGCTTGCGCCGGCCCCAGTCAAAGCGCACGTCCAGCACCACACGAACGCGCGGCGCGCCGTGAATGGGCTTGATGCGGCGCACTATCGTCATGGGTCTGAAAAAGCGCGAGCGGCTGAAAAAGCGCGGCGCGAAGTCGGTGATTTCTATGCCCTGGCCGTGCTTGTCAAACAGCTGTGTGCGCAGCACTGCGGTATTGGGTTCGTACCACTGTTTGGCCTCGGCGAAATCCTCGATTTCGATGGCGAAGGCGCTGGACTGCAAATCCTGGGCGCCGGGTATCGTCGCGTCGTCCGGCGCGGATTGCGCAGGTTGAGGCTCCAGCAAGGCATTGAACACCGGGTCGCCGTCAAAGCGCGGCAGGCAGCACCAGACAATGCGGCCGCGTGCGTCGACCAGTGCGCTGAATCCGCAGTTGCCGATCACGCCCATCGCCAAGGATGGCTGGGCGGAGGGCGCGAAGTGAAGGGAGTCGGCGGCGACGCTCATGAGTGGGCTCCGTGTGGGGCGGGTGAAAGGGACTCACTCAAGGCATCACCCAGCCACTGCCGCAGCGCGGCCGGCGAGGCGCAGCGAAAGCGAGCCAGCGTGGCGCCTTCGCCCACCTTGATGCCTTCACCGCCCATGAACTGCACGGCCGAGAACCCGGCCTCGTCGGTGGTGTCGTCACCGGCAAACAGCGGGACGCGGCCGGCGAACGGCGGCTCGGCCATGAAGGCCGCTATCGCCGTGCCTTTGCTGACGCCTGAAGGTTTGACCTCAAACACAAATTTCCCGCGCAGCAATTCCACACCAGGCGTGTTGGCGGCGGCCTCCTGCATGACCTGAAGGCAAAGCGCTTCCAGATCCGGTGCATGGCGGTAGTGCAGCGCGACAGCAGCGGACTTGACTTCCACGCGCAGGCCCGGGTGGTGCACCATCAGCTCGGCGGCGCGGCGCGCCACCTCTTGCAGGTCGGGTGCGGCCAGGCTGACGGCGATGCCTCCTGCCGCGCGGCGTTGCGCGCCGTGCTCGGCCGCCGCGGGAAGCCGCAGCGGCGCGAGAAAGCCGTCAATGTCGGTAAGCGTGCGGCCCGACACGATTGCCAGCGCGCCGCCCAGTTGCGTAGAAAGCCTCGCCAGCGCCGGCACCAGGCCGGCTACCAGTTGTACAGCCTCGGGTTGAGGCGCCAGGTCGACAAGCGTGCCGTCAAAGTCCAGAAAGAGCGCGTTATGTGCTCCGATGGCCGGCAGATCCAGAAGAGGCGTCGAGGCCGGTGTGTTCGCTGAAGCGGCTGCAGCCGCAGGCGGTGCCAAGGGTTGTGATGGGGATGAATGCATCGCTTCTCACCTTAGCAGGGCCTCCTTCAAATGGCTGTAGGCCGGTTTCGCTTTTTCATGGGGCGGTTTGCGGCAATTGCCCTGTGTCGGTGATGGCCGCTTGCACCGCGTTGACGCGCGCCCTGTGAATCGCCTCGCCAATCTGCTGGCCGCCGCGCCCGGCGGCCTGTGCCTCCATCGCCAGCTGATGGGTGTCCACCGCCTGGGCAGCGGCCAGCACCGCCAGCAGGCGGGTGCGCTGGGGGTAGGGCGAATCCTGCAGGCCCAGGCGGCCACGCGCGTCGCACTCACAGGCCAGCAGCACCTCGGCAAAGCGCTGCGGCTTGCGAAAGGCATCGCAGCGCTCGAGCAGGCGCACCAGCGACGCTGCGTTCAGGCTTTCGCTGCGGTGAATGTTGCCGTGCTCGCGCGCCACCACGTCGGCCATTTCGCGGCACTCCACCGGTACGCGCAGGCGTTCGCACACGTCTTTCAGCAATTGGGCGCTGCGCGCTTCATGGCCGATATGCCGCGGCAGCACATCGGCTGCCGTCGCGCCCTTGCCCAGGTCGTGGCACAGGCAGGCAAAGCGCATGGCCAATGAGCCTTCAAGCTGCGCCGACATGTCCAGCACCATCATCAGGTGGACACCGGTATCGACTTCGGGGTGGTGGGCCGCAGGCTGGGGCACGCCCCACAGGCACGCCACTTCAGGCAGCAGTTTTTGCAGCGCGCCGCTTTCGCGCAGCACCTCGAACATGCGTGAGGGGGTGTCCTCCATCAGCCCGCGTGCAAGCTCCTGCCACACGCGCTCGGCCACCAGCGCATCCACTTCACCCTCGGCCACCATCGCCTGCATCAGCGCCATGGTTTCGGGGGCAACGGAAAAATCCGGAAAGCGGGCAGAAAAACGGGCCAGGCGCAGGATGCGCACCGGGTCTTCGCGGAAGGCGCCGGTCACATGGCGAAGCACTTTGTCGCGAAGGTCTTTTTGCCCGTCAAAGGGATCGATCAGGGCGGAAAAATCCGGTTCAAAGGCGGTGTCAAACCCGGTCTTGGCGCTTTGGGTTTTTGAAGGCGCCGCAATCGCGTTGATGGTCAGGTCGCGTCGCGCCAGATCCTGCTCCAGCGTCACGTCGGGCTCGGCATGCACCGCAAAGCCGCGGTAGCCGCGTGCGGTCTTGCGTTCGGTGCGGGCCAGCGCATACTCTTCGCGGGTCTCGGGGTGCAGGAAGACGGGGAAGTCCTTGCCCACAGGCAGGTAGCCCCGGGCGACCAGCGCCTCGGGTGTCGCGCCCACGACCACCCAGTCGTGGTCTTGCACAGGCAAGCCCAGCAAGGCATCGCGCACCGCGCCACCGACCATGAATATTTCCATTCAGGCAGTTTAGCGGCTCGGGCTTTGCCTGTGGATAGGCGGTCCCCTGCAGGAACTCAGGAAAACACGGGCCGGAAGAAGCTGCGCTCGTAGCTGATGATGCAGCCCGTGGTTTCGGCGTACTTGAACGCCGCCAGGCAGTCCTGGTCGGCGAAAGAGTTCTGGCGGTAGGTCTCGTACGCGGCCAGGCTGTCAAAGGTGAACAGGGCCAGCGCAATGTTGTTGGCGCCTTCGCTGGGCATGAAATAACCGTGGTGCGTGCCGCCGAATTTCTCGACCAGGGGGATCCAGAGCTTGCCGTAGTGCTCGAACTCCTTGAGTTTGGCGGTGTTGAGCACGTAGCGCAAGTAGATGGTGACCATGAAAGGGCTCCTGATCAGCGGATCAACGCTTGGTGCGGTAAGGCTCTTCGAACTCGCGGAAGTCGTTTTCCTCCAGCGCGTCGTCGATCCAGGCCTTGACGCCGGGCAGGGCGGCAACGCGCTGGATATAAGCGCTGATTTCTGCCGGCACCGGCAGGGCGTAACGGCTCAGGCGCATGCACACGGGTGCGAAAAAGGCGTCGGCAATGCCGAATTCGCCAAACAGCATGGGGCCTTTGTGCTGGTGCAGCAGCTCGGTCCACATCTCGACCAGACGTTGCACGTCGGCGCGCACAGCCGATTTATCGCGCCAGATCAACTGGCCCATGTCGGAGAGGTCGGCCTCGATGTTCATGGGGCAGGCCGAACGCAGGGCGCTGAACCCGCTGTGCATCTCGGCGCACACGCTGCGCGCCCGGGCACGTGCCTTCACGTCCTGGGGCCAGAGTTTTTTGTCAGGAAAGCGCTCGGCCACGTACTCGGCAATCGCCAGCGTGTCCCACACCACAAAACCGTCGTCGTCCAGCGCCGGCACCCGGCCGGTCGGGTTCACGCTGCCGATTTTTTCCTTGAAGCTCGAATTGGCGTCGAACGAGTCAAAGCGAAGCTTGACCTCTTCAAACGGAATACCGGCCTGCTTGAGTAGCACCCAGGGGCGCATGGACCAGGAAGAGTAGTTTTTATTACCGATGTAGAGCTTGAGCATGGTGTGCCTGTTCTGCTGGTGCTGAGAGAAGAAGTCAAAGTGAAACGACTTGCGATCCTACCGCCGGACGAAATCGGGATTGATGCTTAAAAATCGCAAAATTGATGCTGCGCACAAGGATGGCCGCGAAAACCTGCCGGCTCGATGCGCGTCATTCCTGGCTTGCCCTGAGTGAGCATGATGCTGGATGAGAATCAGGCTACAGTCAATTGCTCATTTGTGCTGTGGCCCCCTTACGATCAATCCGCGAAATTAACCCATGATTCTGACCAAATTACTGCGCTCCCTGGCTGAGGGTTTGTTTCGTGGCCGCCGCTTGAGGGCACAGCCACCGGCGGCCGGTGCGCAGCGGTTTTTGCCGAAACACTCGGCAGCGGAGATGGACCGGACGCCCAATTTTTTCTACCCCGTGTTTTGGGGGACGGATGACAACAATGCCGTTACGGAAAGCCTGGAGTCGGTCACCAAAAGACTGACGCCTGGTTACCACTTTGCGGACAATTTGCTGACCTGGGGGCGCAACTTGTCCATGTTTGACGACGCTCCGTTTGTGGCTGCGTGGAAAGCAAACGCCGAAAGCCCGTCTGACCAGGCCATTGTGTGGCGGCGTTATGTGCTTGCCTGTGCGGCCTATCACTGCATGCAACTGGAAGGCGACTTCGTCGAATGCGGCGCCTACACCGGTGTGGGCATCAAAACAGTCGTTGATTACCTGGGAGGCCAGGCTTTTCCAAAAACCTTTTGGGGTTACGACGTGTTTGAACACGACGACACCATGCTTAACCACGCCGGGCCCGAACACGGCAAAGACCTTTACCAGCGGGTGTGCGAAAAGTTTGCGTCATATCCGCAGATCCGCATCATGAAAGGGCGAATCCCGCAGGTGTTCGCGGACGGCTGCCCGGACCGGATTGCTTACCTGCACGTCGATTTGAACCAGGCGCCTGCGGAGATTGCTTCGCTGGAGTACTTGTTTGACCGGATGGTTCCGGGCGGTATCCTGATACTCGACGACTATGAATGGTCGGGCGTCTACCGGGAGCAGAAACTCGCGGAAGACCTGTGGTTCGAGGACCGCAAATACCGTGTGATGCCGCTTCCCACCGGCCAGGGGCTGGTGATCAAGCGATAGCCGGTCTTTTAAAACCGGCCCGCTGTTTTACGTTTGGCCGTCAGCCCGCTGCGCAAACCCTGCGCCCCCAGGTAGGACGGCCCCACCGCATCCAGCGCGGCAGGGTGAATGCCCAGCGCCTGCAGCCCCGGCAGCTTGCCGGTTGCGACGTTGTCGGTGGCCATGGCGTCCAGGTTGTCGCGGCTGAGCAGGGGCTCGCCGGGGGCCAGCTCCATGAGGCCGGCTTGCAGGCGGGCCAGCGCTGACGGCAGCGCGATCACCGGCCGGCCCTTGCCGCCGTTGATGCCGGCATAACTGCCTGCCAGCGTGACCAGCTGGCGCAGAGTGAAGACGTCGGGTCCGCAGACTTCGTAAATCTGGCCAGAGGTGTCGGCGTCTTGCAGGCAATGGATGATGGCATCGGCCACGTCCTCGACCCACACGGGCTGAAAACGCGCGTCGGCGGCAGCGAGCGGCACCACCGGAAACATCTGCTGCAGGCGCGCAAAGGTATTGAGGAACTTGTCTTCGGCGCCAAAAATCACGCTGGGGCGCAGCACGGTCACATCCAGCCCGGTGCTGAGCAGGACGGCCTCGCCGCGCGCCTTGCTGCGCTGGTACATCGATGCCGAGCTGGTTGAAGCACCCAGTGCGCTGATGTGGACGATGCGCCGCAGGCCGCTGGCTTCGCAGGCACGCGCCAGCGCCAGGGGCAGTTGCACATGGGCTTTTTCAAATTTGGCCTCATTGCCTTGCAGGATGGCAACCAGGTTGACCACGGCGTCGTGGCCGGCCAGCAGCGGCGTCAGCGCGGCGCTGTCGTGGATGTCGGCCTCGATCACGTCGACCAGCGGCAGCATTTGCAGATGCCGGGCGTTGTCGCGCCGGCGGGTGACGACGGTAACGCGGCATTGGAGACGCGCGAGTTTTTCACAGACATGGCGGCCGACAAAGCCGGTGCCGCCCAGGAGAAGGATTTTGTTCATAGACCGCTAATTTAGCGCGCTTCGGCGGCTTTTGCCGTGTTTTACGGCGAGGTTCCTGTCTTGCAGGCCATTTTGGGCTTCTAAGCAAGCAGGGTGGGCGTAAGCAGCTATCAAATAAGTAGCGATCATGAGCGCCGGGCGGGCGCGCGGTTTCGCCTTTGGCCTACACGGCAGCACCGGTTGCATTCCCATAATGAACTTATGAACATCTTTGAAGCATTGCGAACCAGCCACGACACCCAGCGCTCCCTGGCCGACCACCTGATCAAGACACAGGGCGACAGCAAGGAAAGGGACACGCTGTTCAAGGAACTCAAGCGCGAACTGGCAGCCCACGCGGCTGCCGAGGAGCGCTTTTTTTATGTGCCGCTGATCGCGCATGACATGACACAAGAGCCCTCACGGCACGGCATTGCCGAGCACCACCAGATGGACAAGCTGGTTGAAACGCTGGAGGAAACCGATTTCAGCTCACCGGCCTGGCTGGCCGCGGCCAAAGAGCTGCACCACAAGATCCATCACCACCTCAAAGACGAGGAGCAGGGGGTGTTTCAGCTGGCGGGCAAGGTGCTGACTGAAGCCGAGAAGCTGTCGCTGGCCAAGGGTTACGAAGGCGAGTTTGTCTCGCAGCGCACCAAGGACTGAGCCGGCTTAGCGCTTATTGTCCGGTTTGTCGGCGTCCGCCAGCAGCGGCTCGGGCTTTTCCAGAAAACGCACAAGGCGCGGCACCAGAGACAGGATGCCAAGCGCCAGCAGGGTGCTGAGCACCGCAGTGCTTTCACGCCCCATGCCGGCGGCCACGCCAATGGCCGCCGTCAGCCAGATACCGGCAGCGGTGGTCAAGCCCTTGACCTGCTCTTCGTCGGGGTGGCCCTTCATGTGACCTTTGAGGATGGTGCCCGCGCCCAGGAAGCCGATACCGGCAATGACGCCCTGGATCACCCGGCTCAAGTCGGCGGTGATCATGCCGGATTGCTGTGACACCAGCACAAACATCGCGGAGCCCATGGCCACCAGCATGTGCGTGCGCACACCCGCGGCCTTGCCTTTTTGCTCACGCTCTATGCCCAGCAGGCCACCGAGCAAGGCGGCCAGTATCAGGCGAAGCATGACACGGGTGGCCTGCTCGGCATCCGGCAGATCCGAGAACTCCGAAGCGATGGTTTCACCGACTTGCTGCCACCAACTGGACGCCATGCGGACTCCTTTTCACGTGTTCAATTGAATGTACCGTGTTCGGTGTACGGCGTCACTGGAAAGCCCTGTCCGTTTTCAGGGATAGATCTTCTCGCTGCGCTTGAGCATCTCAAAAAACTTTGCCAGCCGGCGCTCGCGTGTTTCGCTCCTCTTGGCGGTTTGCAGCCTGAACAAAATCGCAAAGCGGTTGCGGGAGTCCAGCGACTCGAAGAAGGTTTTGGCCTTGACGCTTTTTTTGAGCAAGGCCGCCAGGTCGTCCGGGACCGTCATCTTGCTCTGTGCGTCATAGGCCGCATCCCAGCGGCCGTCCGCCTTCGCGCGTTCCACTTCGGCCAGGCCTGCCGGTTGCATGTCGCCGGACTCGATCAGCGCCAGCGCCTTGGCGCAGTTGACTTTGGACCAGGTGCTGCGGGCGCGGCGCGGGGTGAACTTCTGCAGAAAGTACTGTTCGTCCATAGAGTTTCTCTGGCCATCTATCCAGCCGTAGCAGAGTGCGGCCTCCAGTGCTTCGGCATGGGTGATGGAGGCCAGGCCTGAATCCTTCTTGGCGATCTGCAGCCAGAGGCCGGCACTGCTCGTGTGGTGCTTGGCCAGCCACTTGGTGAAGGCCTGGGTGTCTTTGCAGCGCACGGTGGGAAGCGCGGGCGCGGGCGTCTTGGTGGCGGTTTTGGCAGAGGTAGGCATGGCGCATTCTGCGTGATGCACGGGACTCACCGCAAGCCATTCCTGGCATAAAAAAACCACCCGAAGGTGGTTTTGGTGAAGGGGCGGTGGCTTGCCTCACTTATTGTGTGATGTAGTCAGACACCACTTTCCAGCGCGCATCCTGCAGCACCGACAGACGCGACTGGTTGTTGCCCAGGCGTTTTTGTGGGCCGAACTTGCCTTCAGAGCTGCCGAAGATGTCGGGCGGGTAGACCATGGTGTCCATGGCTTTGATGAAGCTGTCTGTGGTCAGATTGGCACCGGCTTTCTGCGATGCGCGCAGGAAGCTGTCGATCACCGTGTAGCCGTAGACAGAGAACACCGTCGGGTCTTCATTGAAGGCCGTCTTGTACTTGTTGGCCCAGAAGCGGATGGGCTGCGAGGCCTCGTCCAGATAGGGGTTTTGCACCGTCATGGTGGCGTAGAGCCCGTCCATGGCCTTGCCGCCCAGCTTGTGGATCAGGTCGGTGTACGCCGCGCTGGAGCCCAGGAAGACCGGGTTGTAGCCCAGCTTGCGGGCGGTGCCGATGCCGCCAATGGTTTCGCGGATGATGGTGCCCAGTACCACCAGGTCGCACTCGGAGGCCTTGAGTTTGGCGATCTGCGACGAGAAGTCCGTTGCGCCGCGCTTGAAGGATGTTTTCTCGACCATGGTCATGCCTATGGTCTTGAGGCCGTCATCGGCGCCGCGCTGCACCTCCAGGCCGAACTCGTCGTCCTGGTACATCGAGCAGACCTTCTTGGCGTTCTTTTCTTTCACCAGCTTGGGCACGGCCGATTTCATCTGGTCGTAGTAGGTGGCGGCAAAGGAGTACTTGAGCTTGTGAAAGGGCTCATACATTTCACGCGCGGCCGTCACCGGGAAGAAGTTGATGACGTTTTTCTCGAACTGCACCGGCATGGCGGCCAGGTTTTGCGCCGTGCCCAGGTGGCCGACCATGGCGAAAATCTTGTCCTGGTTCACCAGCTTTTGTGCCGCCAGCACTGCCTTCTTGGGGTCGTAGCCCGAGTCTTCGACGATCAGCTTGACCTTGCGGCCGTTGATGCCGCCCTGCTCATTGAGTTCATTGACGCGCAGCATCATGCCGTTGCGTATCTGCTTGCCGAAGCCCGCGAGCGGGCCCGACAGGTCCTGGATGGAGCCCAGCGTGATCTCGGTTTTGCTGACACCCTGGCTTTGCGCCTGCGCTGTGGCAGCCGACAAGGCGGCTGCGCAGGCCAGCGCGCAAAGGGCGGCGGTTGACTTCAGTTTCATGGTTTTGTCTCCTGTAAAGGTTCTTGGCTCTTATTCACTTGATGCACGGGGCTCAGTACATGGCCTCTATTTGCGGGGCATATTTTTGTTCTACGAGTTTGCGCTTGAGCTTCATGGTCGGCGTGAGCTCTTCGTCTTCCGCCGTGAGCTGCGTGTCGAGCAGGAAGAATTTCTTGATCTGCTCGACCCGCGCAAACTTCTTGTTGACCCGGTCGATCTCCGACTGAATCAATTCTTGCACTTCGGTTGCCCGCGTCAAGCTGGCGTAATTACTGAAGGGTATGTCCGCATCCTGGGCGAATTTCTCGACGTTTTCCTGGTCGATCATGATGATGACCGTGAGGTAGGCACGCCTGTCGCCGATGACCACGGCGTCGGTGATGTAGGGCGAGAACTTGAGCTCGTTTTCCAGCTCGCTGGGCGTCACGTTCTTGCCGCCGGCGGTGATGATGATGTCCTTCATCCGGTCGGTGATACGGAAAAACCCTTGCTCGTCCATCACGCCCACGTCGCCGGTGTGCAGCCAGCCCTCGGCGTCCAATGCTTCGGCGGTTTTCTCAGGCTGGTTCAGGTAGCCCATAAAGACATTGGTGCCGCGCACCAGAATCTCGCCCGTGGCCGGGTCCAGGCGCATCTCGTTGTAGCCGGCCGCCGGGCCGATGGAGCCGGGCCTCATGCAACTGGCCGGCACGCCGCTGGCGGCGCCGCAGGTTTCCGTCATGCCCCAGACCTCCAGCATGGGAACGCCCAGCGCCATGTACCACTTCACCAGGTCCGGAGAAATCGGCGCCGCGCCTGTAACGCAAAAACGCGCCTTGTGAATGCCGATCAGCTTGCGCGTATTGTTCAGTGCCAGCCAGCGCGCCAGCGTGAACTGGGCCTTGAGCGCGCCGTTGACCCGCCGGCCCTCGAGTACGGTGTCGGCGATGCGCATGCCTACGCCTATGCCCCAGGCGTAGGCCACCTGTTGCAGCCAGCTGGCCTCTTTCAGCGCAATCATCACGCCGGAATAAAACTTCTCCCACACGCGAGGCACGGCGGTGAACACCGTGGGCGCAATCTCGCGCACGTTCTCAGGAATGGTCTCGGGGTTCTCGACAAAGTTGAGCTTGGCGCCGGCGTACATCGCAAAATATTCACCGCCCATGCGCTCGGCGATATGGCACAGCGGCAAAAAGCACATGCGCTCGTCATCTTCGTTTTGCGCCACCAGCGTGTTGTAGCCACGCGCGGTAAACACCAGGCCGCGCTGGCTGTGCATCGCGCCCTTGGGTTTGCCGGTGGTGCCTGAGGTGTAGACCAGGATGGCCAGGTCTTCAGGTTTGCACGCGGCTGCGCTGTCTTTCACCGCATCGGGGTGGTCGGCCAGGTAGCTGCGTCCCAGTGCGCGCAGCTCGGCCAGGCCCATCACGCCGGGGTCGTTGAGGTCGCGCAGGCCTTCGGTGTCGAACACAATGATTTTTCGCAGCAGCGGCAACTGCGGTCGCACTTCCAGCGCCTTGTCGAGCTGCTCGTCGTCTTCGGCAAACAGCACGGTGGTGCGCGAGTCTTCGCAGAGATAGTGCACTTGAGATGCGGCATCGGTGGGGTAGATGCCGCTGCAGACGCCGCCGCAGCTCAGCACCGCCAGGTCGGCCAGCACCCACTCGATCACGGTGTTGGAAAGGATGGAGGCGCACTCGCCGCGCGCAAAACCGAGGCTTAGCAGGCCAGCGGCGATCTCGCGCACCGCGTCGCCGGTTTGCGTCCAGGTCCAGCTGCGCCAGATGCCCAGCTTTTTCTGCCGCATCCAGGTTTTATGGCTGCGCTTTTCCACCGCATTCCAGAACACGGCGGGAATGGTGTCGCCCGGCATGACGATGGCATGCTCGGGCTGGATATGAGAAAGATCCCAGAGATTGCTCATACAGTCACCGCCACGTCTTCTTTTTCTTCCACCTGCGTTCGCCGCGCACGCCGTCTTCTTTCATCCCCAGGTAGAACTCCTTGATGTCGTCCTTCTCGCGCAGGCGGGCGCAGGTATCTTCCATCACGATGCGGCCGTTTTCCAGCACATAGCCGTAGTCGGATGCATTGAGCGCCATATTGGCGTTCTGCTCGACCAGCAGGATGGTGGTGCCGCGTTCGCGGTTGATGCGCACCACGATTTCAAAAATCTCTTTGGTGAGTTTGGGCGACAGGCCCAGGCTGGGCTCGTCGAGCAGGATGAGGTCGGGCGAGGCCATGAGCGCACGCGAGATTGCCAGCATCTGCTGCTGCCCACCCGACAGCAGCCCGGCGTCCTGCAAGGCGCGCTCTTTGAGGATGGGGAAGTAGCCGTACACCGCTTCCATATCGAGCGCCACGCCGTCGCGGTCCTTGCGGGTGTAGGCGCCCATCAGCAGGTTGTCGCGCACACTCAGCAGCGGAAACACTTCGCGGCCTTCAGGCACATGGCTCAGGCCCTGCTGCACGATGAGGGCCGGGTCTTGCGCCGTGATGTCCTGGCCCTTGAACTCAATGGAGCCCTTGCGCGGATCGAGGATGCCCGAGATGGTTTTGAGGATGGTGGACTTGCCCGCACCGTTGGAGCCCAGCACGGTGGCGATCTCGCTGCGCCGTACCTGCAGGCTGACACCGCGAATCGCCTTGATCGGGCCGTAGGAGCTCTCGACGTTGAGGAGCTTCAGGACGGGCTGGTCGCTGACGGGTGGTGGGGCGGCGCTCATGCTGCCCTCCGCAAAGAAGTGACCTCATCCACAGAGCCCAGGTAGGCCTCGATCACGCCCGGGTCGTTCTGCACCTCACGCGGCGTGCCCACCGCCAGCACCTCGCCCTGGTTCATGGCCAGCACACGGTCGGACACGCGGGAGACGAGGGACATGTCATGCTCGACCATCAGCACCGTGATGCCGAGCTCGTGCTGGATATCCTGAATCCAGAAAGCCATGTCGCCGGTCTCTTCCACATTGAGGCCTGAAGACGGCTCGTCAAGCAGCAGCAGCTGGGGCTCGGTGCACAGCGCCCGCGCCAGCTCCACCACCTTGCGCACGCCATAGGGCAGGCCGGCCACCATGGAGTCGCGGTGGTGTTGCAGGTCGAGAAAGTCGATTACCTGCTCGGCTTTTTCGCGTGCCAGCAACTCGGCCTCGCGCGCCTTGGCGGTAAAAAACAGGTCGTGCAGCAAGCCGGTCTGCCGGTGCGTATGCCGGCCAATCAGCAGGTTGTGCAGCACGGTGGCGTGCTCAAACAGCTCAATGTTCTGAAAGGTGCGCGCAATGCCTAGCGAGGCGATTTTGTGCGGCGGCTGGTGGGTGAGTTTCTCGCCGCGGTATTCAATCTCGCCGGTGGTAGGTGTGTAGATGCGGCTGATCAGGTTGAACACCGTGGTCTTGCCCGCGCCGTTGGGGCCTATCAGCGTGAAGACTTCGCCCTGCTTGACGTCAAAGCTCACGTTGTTGACCGCCAGCACGCCGCCGAAGCGCACGCTGAGGTTTTTGGCGGAAAGGAGTGTCGTGCTCATTTCAGGCGATCTGACTTCTGGAATGATTTCTGCCGCTTGAACAGGCCCTTGCGATAGAAGGGAAAGAGCTGCAGGTAGGTGCGAATCTTCAGCCAGCGGCCGTAAAGACCCAGCGGCTCAAACAGCACAAAGGCAATCAGGACAATGCCGTAAACCGCCGCCTGCAAACCCGGCGCCTGGCCTATGGTGGCGGGCAGGTAGTCTTTGGTCAGGCCAATGACCTGCGGCATGGAGATCAAAAAGATGGCGCCCAGGAAAGCGCCGTGCACCGAGCCCACGCCGCCGATCACGATCATCAGCAGCAGGTCGATGGACTGCAGGATGTTGAACTGGTCGGGCGAGATGAATTGCAGCTTGTGCGCATAGAGGGCGCCGGCCACACCGGCCAGCGCGGCCGACAGCGCGAACGACAGCGTCTTGTAGCGCGCCAGGTGAATGCCCATGCTCTGCGCCGAAATTTCGGAATCACGAATCGCCACAAAAGCCCGGCCCGTGGGTGAGCGCAGCAGGTTGAGAATGCCCAGCGTGGCCGCCACCGTGATGATGAGGCAAAGGAAATAAAACGACTCGCCGTCGTCCAGCTTCCAGCCGAACATGTCGGGCACCTTGATGTGGATACCGGCGTTGCCGCCGGTGACACTTTCCCAGCGCGCAAACACTTCTTCCACAATGAAACCGAAGGACAGCGTGGCCATGCCGAGGTAAATGCCCTTCACCCGCAGCGCGGGCAGGCCGACGACCAGGCCGACAGCCGCCGACAAGCCGGCTGCGCAGGCGAGGGCGATCGGGAAAGGCAAACCGGCATTAGTGAGTACGGCCTGCGTGTACGCACCCACGCCGAGGAAAGCCGCATGCCCCAAAGAGAAGAGGCCGGTAAAACCTGCCAGCAGCATCAGGCCCAGCCCGGCGATGGAATAAATCATCACAAAGGTGAGTTGCGCCAGCCAGTACTCGGGAAAGATCCAGGGCGCCGCGAGCAGCAACAACATCAGCGCGCCGTACCAGAACACATGGCCTGCATGCTTCGCAAGCTTGATGTCTTGCCCGTAATCAGTTTTAAAAATGAAGCGCATCGCGGCTCAGACCTTTTTGCGCAGTTTTTCGCCGAACAGGCCGCTGGGCTTGACCATCAGCATGATGAGCACCACCACATAGGCGGCGATGTCCTTGAAGCCGTCGGGCAAATAAAAACCCGAGAACGATTCGACAAGGCCGATGATCAGGCCGCCTACAATCGCGCCGGGCAGGCTGCTGAAGCCGCCCACCACCGCAGCCGGAAAAGCCTTGAGCCCGATAAAACCCATGTTGGCGTGCACAAAGGTGATGGGTGCGAGCAGCAGGCCGGCAATTGCCGCCACGGCGGAAGCCAGGCCCCACACCAGGCCGTTGAGCCGCTTGACCGGAATGCCCATGTAGTAAGCAGCCAGCTGGTTCTGCGACGACGCCTGCATGGCGATGCCCAGCTTGCTGTACTTGAACATCGCAAACAGGATGAGGCACAGCACCGCGGTGGTGACGATGATGGCGACCTGCTCGACGTTGATGACCAGCGTGCCCAGGTTCCAGATCTGGTCTTTGTAGGGTACGGGTAGCACATAGGTTTCGGTGCCTATGCCGGGGATCATGGTGATGAGGCCGCGCGCCGTGTAGCCCACGCCGATGGTGAGCATCACGATGGAAAACGCGGGCTGGCCGAGGATGGGGCGTATCACCAGGCGCTCCAGCACCATGCCGAAGAGCGCCATGCCTGCAATCGCGCTGAGCACCGCCAGCCAGAAAGGAAAACCCAGCAAGGTCATGCAGGCCAGGCCGCCGAACGCGCCCAGCATCATCAGCTCGCCCTGCGCGAAACTGACTGTCTCGGTGGCCTTGTAGATGAGCACAAAGCCCAACGCGATCAGCCCGTAGATGCAGCCTTGAGCAATACCGCTGATGAGCAGCTGCAGAAATTGCAAATCGCGTCTCCCTTGTAGTTGGCTTTAGTTATAGCTGTCACCTACAGGTCTGTCGCTAGGGGTTGTTCCGAATACGTGTCGCATTCGCGATCAAGCGTAATCCCTAGATGCAAGGAAATGTTCGTATAGGGGCGGGCCTGGGTTTCTACGGTGACGCGTGGGAGCCTGTGGCCGCGAGCATTGAGCGCGGCGGTGTGCACTACATCGCCAGCGATCATCTTGCCGAATTGACGCTGGCGATCTTGCAGAAGGATCGACAGCGCGATCCTGCACTGGGCTATGCGCGCGACGTGATCCCCATGCTGATGAAGTTGTGGCCGTTGATGCAGGCGCGTGGCGTGAAGTTCATCTGCAACGCGGGCGGGCTCAATCCTGCCGGCGCCGGCGCCGCCTTGCGCGCGGCGTTCGCGGCCAAAGGCTGGAAGGCGCGTATCGCGGTGGTCACTGGTGACGAAATGTTGCCGCAGCTCGCGGCCATCGCACCACCGCATATGTTCAACGGCCAGGCGTTTGAGTCTGTACGTGAGCGTATGGTCTTTGCCAACGCCTATGTGGGCGCGCGGCCCATCGTCTCGGCGTTGCAGCAGGGCGCTGACATTGTGGTGACGGGGCGTGTTGCCGATGCAGCGCTGTTTCTGGCGCCGCTGGTGCATGAGTTCCGCTGGAAGCTGGAAGACGCGCAATCACCGGTAGAACTGGACCGGCTGGCGCAAGGCCTGGGGGTAGGGCATTTGCTTGAATGTTCAGGTCAGGGCAGCGGCGGCAACTTCGGTAGCCAGGAGGCGTGGAAGGCGATTCCTGATCTTGCGCACATCGGCTATCCGATCGCGGAGGTGAGTGAAGACGGCACGGCGCTGATCACGAAGGCGCCTGGCACGGGCGGCCGTATCAACTTTGACACCGTGCGCCAGCAACTTTTATACGAAGTGCACGACCCGATGCACTATGCCTCGCCCGACGTGGTGATGGATCTGTCGGCGGTGCGGCTTGAAGACCTGGGCAACGATGCCGTGCGCATGACAGGCGTACGCGGCCACGCGCGGCCCGCGCAGCTCAAAGTGGTGGGCGGGTTCAGTGACGGCTACAAGGCCGAAGTCACCTGGGGTTTTAGCTGGCCTGATGCACACGCCAAAGCGCTGGCGGCGATAGAGATGGTGAAGGCGCAGCTGGCCGACAAGCGCATGGCGCATGACGAACTGTTCGTCGAATTTCCGGGGCTCAACTCGGCGCACGGCCCGCTCGCGCCGCTGCCAGCACCCGGGGTGCTGGCGGAGCTCAATGAAGTCTGGGTGCGCCTGGTGATCAGGACGCAGGACAAGGCGGTGGCTGACGGCTTCGGCCGGCTCTTTCCGTGGATGGCCCTGAGCGGGCCGGCTTATACCTGCGGCTTTCATGGCCTGAACAACAGCAGCGAGCTGCTGGGCATCTGGCCTGCATTGATAGACCGGCAACCGGTCGAGGCGGCGCTGCGTGTGGAGGTGTTGCAATCATGAAATTGCAACTCGTGAAACTCGCGCATGCGCGCAGCGGCGACAAGGCCGACTGGGTGGACTTCGGCCTCTTTGCCTGGAACGAGGCAGGCTACCGGTTGATTGAGCGCGAGGTGACGGCCGAACGCGTGCAGGCGCACTTTGCGCCCTGGCTGCCTGGCCAGGTCACCTGCTGGCGCCTGCCGAATATTCTGGCGCTCAAGCTCGTGCTGCAGGGCGCGCTGCAAGGTGGCGGTGCGCGCAACCTGCGCATGGACAACCTGGGCAAGGCCATGGCGGCGGCCCTGTTGCGCATGGAGATCGAGGTGAGTGCCGAGGAACTGGCCGAAGCCGTCGCCGCGCCGCGTGTAGGCTGGTGGCCGGCGTAAAGACGCGCATCACATTGGAGATGCCATGACGATTCACATCGACAAAGACCAGCACGTCACGGTGATCACGCTGGACCGGCCCGACGTGCGCAACGCAGTCGACGCCGGTACGGCGAGCGCATTGCACGCCGCTTTCATCGCCTTTGACGACGATCCTGAAGCGCGCGTGGCGGTGTTCCATGGCGCGCATGGCCACTTCTGCGCGGGCTGGGACTTGCAGGCCGGCGCCCGCATGGAGGCCGAAACACCCGGTGGTGGCAGCCAGGTGCTGGGCCAGCTGGATTTCTCACCCACAGACACGAGGCCGCTGGGGCCCATGGGCCCGTCGCGGCTGCTGCTGTCCAAGCCGGTGATCGCGGCCGTCAGCGGCGCGGCGGTGGCTGGCGGCATGGAGTTGGCGCTGTGGTGCGACATGCGTGTGATGGAGGAGGACGCCTACTTCGGCGTCTACTGCCGCCGCTTTGGCGTGCCGCTGATTGATGGCGGCACGGTGCGCCTGCCGCGCCTGGTGGGCATGGGCCACGCGATGGATCTGATTTTGACGGGGCGCAAAGTCGAATCAACTGAGGCGCTGCAGATGGGGCTGGCCAACCGCGTGGTGCCTACTGGTGGTGCGCGTGACGCCGCGGTGGCGCTGGCGCACCAGCTCAGCCGCTTTCCGCAGGCCACCATGCTGGCCGACCGCATGAGTGCCTACCGGCAATGGGATCTGGGGTGGGAGGACGCGCTGCACCAGGAGTGGGAGCGCGGCAAGCAGCGCCTGCCGGATGCTTTTGCCGGTGCGGCGCGCTTTGCGGGCGGGCAGGGCCGCCACGGGGAGTTTTGAGTGAATCCGGCTGTAGCCCAGGAATGATGTGCGCAAGCTGCTACTAAATCAATAGTGAAGCAGCATCGGCATCAAAGTACTCAGTTCTTGGCAATCTTGCGCGGCTTGCCGAAATCGTCGATCGCCACATAGGTCAGGCTGGCTTCGGTCACCTTGATATAGCGGCCCTGCGCGCGAAAGCGTTCGGCATACACCTCGACCTGCACGGTAATCGAGGTGGTGCCAATGCGGGTAAGGCTGGAGAAAAACGAGAGGATGTCGCCGACGCGCACCGGCTGCTTGAAGATGAACTGGTTGACGGCCACCGTGGCCAGACGCCCATCGACATGGCGGGCCGGCACCACGGAGCCGGCCAGATCGACCTGCGCCATGACCCAGCCGCCGAAGATGTCGCCGTTGGCGTTGCAGTCAGCCGGCATGGGGATGACCTTGAGCACCAGCTCCTTGTCGGTGGGCAACTGGACGTTCAGGGCGTCCTCGGCGTGAATGTCCGTATGGGTGCTTGATTCGGTAGACATAGGCACAATCTCAAAAGGTCAGATTACAACAACTCCACGATTGTCCCTCATGCGCTCCCGAGCCTCCGCTGCCGATTCTTCCCTTGCCGTTCCCGCCGCTGTGCCGGTGCCGGGCGCCGGCAAGGCGCCGGCGCTCCAGCGCTCTGACTGGGACACCCTCAAACGCCTGTTTCCCTACCTGTGGGAGTACAAATGGCGTGTGGTGGCGGCGCTGGCCTTCATGGTGGGCGCCAAGATGGCCAACGTGGGCGTGCCACTCCTGCTGAAGAACCTGGTCGACGCCATGAACTTCAAGCCGAGCGATGCACAGGCGGTGCTGGTGGTGCCGGTGGCGCTGCTGCTCGCTTACGGCCTGCTGCGCCTGTCGACCACGCTGTTCGCCGAGTTGCGCGAGCTCGTCTTTGCCAAGGCCACCGAGGGCGCGGCGCGGCGGATTTCGCTGGAGGTGTTTCGCCACCTGCATGCACTCAGCCTGCGTTTTCACCTGGAGCGGCAAACCGGCGGCATGACGCGCGACATCGAGCGCGGCACGCGCGGCGTGCATTCGCTGATCTCGTACTCGCTCTACAGCATCATCCCGACGCTGATCGAGGTGACGCTGGTGCTCACCTTGCTGGCGGTGAAGTTTGACGTCTGGTTTGCCGGCATCACCGGCATCGCACTGGTGTTTTACATCTTCTTCACCGTCACAGTGACGGAATGGCGCACACAGTTTCGCAAGACCATGAACGAGCTGGACTCGTCGGCGCACAGCCGCGCGATCGATTCACTGCTGAACTATGAGACCGTCAAGTACTTCAACAACGAAGAGTTTGAAGCCGCCCGCTACGACGAGAACCTGCTGCGCTACCGCCGCGCCGCCATCAAGAGCCAGAACACGCTGAGCCTGCTCAACACCGGCCAGCAGCTCATCATTGCCGTCGCGCTGGTGGCCATGCTGTGGCGGGCTACGCAGGGCGTGGTTGACGGCCACATGACGCTGGGCGACCTGGTGATGGTCAACGCTTTCATGATCCAGCTCTACATCCCGCTGGGTTTTCTGGGTGTGATCTACCGCGAGATCAAACAAAGCCTGACCGACCTCGAAAAAATGTTCACGCTGATGGAAAAAGAGCGTGAGATTGCCGACCAGCCGGGCGCGCAGCCCATCGTGATTGGCGACTCGCCGGCGGTGCGTTTTGAAAACGTCAACTTCGCCTACGACCCGTCGCGGCCGATTCTGCACAACGTGAGTTTTGAAATCCCGCCGGGCAAGACTGTCGCGGTGGTGGGTTCGTCGGGTGCGGGCAAGTCCACGCTGGCGCGCCTGCTTTACCGTTTTTACGACGTCAGCAACCACGCCGAAGGCGGGCGCATCACCATAGGCGGGCAGGACATCAAGCAGGTGACGCAGTCCAGCGTGCGCCAGTCCATCGGCATCGTGCCGCAAGACACCGTGCTCTTTAACGACACGATTGAATACAACATTGCCTACGGCAAGCCGGGCGCCACGCATGCCGAGGTCGAAGAAGCCGCGCGCTCGGCGCGCATCCACAGCTTTATCGCCTCCACGCCCACGGGCTACCAGACCATGGTGGGCGAGCGCGGCCTGAAGCTCTCGGGCGGCGAAAAGCAGCGCGTGGCAATTGCCCGCACCTTGCTGAAAAACCCGCCGGTGGTGATTTTTGACGAAGCCACCTCGGCGCTGGACTCGGCCAATGAGCGCGCCATCCAGACCGAACTGCGCGCCGCCGCGCAGAACAAGACCACGCTGGTGATCGCGCACCGCCTCTCTACCGTGGTCGATGCGCATGAGATCCTGGTGATGGACGCCGGGCGCATCGTGGAGCGCGGCACGCATGCGCAGTTGCTGGCGATGGAAGGCGCCTATGCGCGCATGTGGGCGCTGCAGCAGAGTTCTGCAGAGGCCTGACAGGGGCACCGCCCGCATCCTGGCGCCAGTGTCCACGCCCGCCAGACTGCGGCGGCCATGGGATTCCCCGTAGGCCAAAAGGCCGCACGGACTCGCATAATCGAGGACCTAGCGGCCACGGTTGACCGCTTGATTGCCTTTTGGAGCCTGCATGAGCATTCACGTCAGTGACTTTGAATACCGCCGCTGCGGAGTTGAAAGCGCTACACGCCCGATTGAGCCGCCCTGGCGTACGCTGGCGGCGTTGCTTCTCCTTGCAGGCAGGTGCCTGCTGCCTCGTCGCGCCTTGCCAGCGCACACCATGACGGCCCACTCGGGCGCGTTCAACCGGGGTCGCTAGGTCATGGAAACCAAATGGCTGGAAGATTTTGTGAGCCTGGCTGAAACCCGCAGTTTCAGTCGCTCCGCCCAATTGCGTCATGTCACCCAGCCGGCGTTCTCCCGGCGCATCCAGGCGCTGGAAGCCTGGGCCGGCACCGATCTGGTGGACCGCAGCTCTTACCCGACGCGCCTGACGCCCGCCGGGGAAACCCTGTACAGCCAGTCGCTGGAGATGTTGCAAGGCCTGCAGTCGACCCGCGCCATGCTGCGCGGCCATACCTCGGCCGGGCAAGACGTTATCGAGTTTGCGGTGCCGCACACGCTGGCCTTTACCTTCTTCCCGGCCTGGGTCAGCAGCCTGCGCGAGAAGTTCGGCCCGATCAAAAGCCGGTTGATTGCCCTCAACGTGCATGACGCGGTGCTGCGTCTTGTCGAGGGCAGCTGCGACCTGCTGATTGCCTATCACCACGACTCCCAGCCCTTCCAGCTGGACCCGGACCGCTATGAAATGGTGTCGCTGGGCCAGGAATTGCTGGCGCCTTTTGTGCGGGCCAATTCCGCGGGCGAGCCCGAGTACATGTTGCCGGGGCGGGCGGGCCAGCCCTTGCCCTATCTGGGCTATGCACCCGGCGCCTACCTGGGCCGCATGGTGGACATGATCCTCAAGCAGTCGAGTACGGCCATCCACCTGGACCGGGTGTACGAAACCGACATGGCCGAGGGCCTCAAAGCCATGGCGCTGGAAGGCCACGGCATTGCGTTTTTACCGCTCAGCGCCGTCAAGAAGGAGTTGCGGGCCAAAAAGCTGGTCAGCGCCGGCGGCAACCTGGAGATGACCATGGACGTGCGCGTGTACCGCGAACGGCCCACCTCCAAAGAGTCTGCCAAGGGTCATGCCCAGGCTTTGTGGACCTACCTGCAGTCGCAGGCAGGCGGCAAGGACAAAGCCGACAAAACCGAAAAAGGCGGCGGGCGCACGGGCCTGCTGGGTAGCGCGCGGTAGGTGTGATGCCGGCGTGAAAGCGGGGCCGGGCGGGGCATTGCGCTGCGGCAGATCGCTTGCTGGTCAGGCCTTTGACAGGGTGACTAGTAGTAACCCTAAGTGGTTATAAGAAAAATGCATAGAAGATCGATGAAACAGCATTGGTGTTTTCAGACCTGCAAACATACAGTTCGTCACATTCAAATTTTGATGGTTGCCTGTGCCCCCTGATTCACCTTCCTCTTCCGGCGCGCCCGCCTCAGCCACTGTGGCGGCAACCCGTACCGAGCACGACTTTCTTGGCGAAAAGCAGATACCCGCCGCGGCGTACTGGGGAGTGCATACGGCGCGGGCGGTGGAGAACTTTCCCATCTCCGGCACCCGCATCTCGGCCATGCCCGATCTCATCCGCGCGCTCGGCTTTGTCAAAAAGGCCGCTGCGCGCGCCAACCAGCAACTGGGCGCGCTGGACGCCAAACGCGCCGCCGTCATCACGGCCGCCTGTGACGACCTGATTGCCGGCAAACACCATGCTGAATTTGTGGTCGACGTGATCCAGGGCGGCGCCGGTACGTCCACCAACATGAATGCCAACGAGGTCATCGCCAACCTCGCACTCGAAAAAATGGGCCTTGAAAAAGGCCGCTACGACGCGCTGCACCCCAACGACCACGTCAACGCCTCGCAAAGCACCAACGATGTCTATCCTACGGCCGTGCGCATCGCCTTGTGGTTTGCCATAGAGCGCCTGCTGGCGTCCATGGCCATCCTGCGCACCGGCTTTGAAGCCAAGGCGCATGAGTTCAGGGACATCCTGAAAATCGGCCGCACGCAGCTGCAGGACGCCGTACCCATGACGCTGGGCCAGGAGTTCCTGACCTATGCGGTGATGATCGGCGAAGACGAAGCCCGCCTGCGTGAAGCGCGCGCGCTGATCCAGGAAATCAACCTGGGCGCCACCGCGATCGGCACCGGCATCAATGCGCCGGCCGACTACGCCGACATGGCCTGCCGCTACCTGGCGGAAGAAAGCGGCATCCCGGTCGAAAAAGCCGTCAACCTGATTGAAGCTACTCAGGACACCGGCGCGTTTGTGCAGCTCTCGGGCGTGCTCAAGCGCGTGGCCACCAAGCTCAGCAAGATCTGCAACGACCTGCGCCTGCTCTCCAGCGGCCCGCAGGCCGGCTTCGGTGATATCCGCCTGCCGCCGCGTCAGGCCGGCTCGTCCATCATGCCCGGCAAGGTGAATCCGGTGATTCCCGAAGTGATGAACCAGGTCGCCTTTGAGGTGATCGGCAACGACATGACCGTGACCATGGCGTCCGAAGCCGGGCAATTGCAGCTCAACGCCTTTGAGCCCATCATGGGATGGAGCCTTTTCAAGAGCATCGAGCACCTGAGCCAGGCGTGCCTGACGCTGCAGGCCAATTGTGTGGCCGGCATCGAGGCCAACCGTGAACTGCTGGCCAAGCGGGTGCGCGAATCGGTCACGCTGGTCACCGCGCTCAACCCCATCATCGGTTACGAAAAAGCGGCGCTGATCGCCAAGACGGCCATTGCCACTGGCGCGCCGATTGCCGAGATCGCCGAATCGCTGGGCATCATGACGCAGGCGGAAGTTGAAGCGCTGCTGGTGCCCGACAAGCTGACGCAGCCCTTGCGGCTGGTGGTGTGATCACTCTTCTGGCACAAAGGCTGCTTACATCCAATCCATTACATCTGCCGTATAGTCTCGGACTTTTATGTGCACCATGTTGGAGAACCCTGAAACCGCAGCACCGCGGCGGTTTTGTCCGGACTCTCCCTTCATGCCGTCCACTTTCAGTTCAATTCCCCGTTTTTAGAGGCCGGGTAAACCTAGGCGTAGCCCGGGTACCATCTCTCTAGAATAGTTTGCTAACCGTTTCATTCATTACAGGAGATTCCATGAAACTCAAGCTTGTCGCTCTGTCCGTCGCTTTGCTCGCCACCGGCGCTGCATTTGCCGATACCCTTTCCAAAGTCAAGGCTTCCGGCGTTGTCACCATGGGCGTTCGCGACTCCTCCGGCGCGCTGTCTTACACCTTGGGTGACGGCAAGTACGCCGGCTACCACGTTGAAATCTGCCAGCGCATTCTGGCCAGCCTCGAGAAGGCCGCCGAGCGCAAGCTGGAAATCAAATACCAGCCCGTGACCTCGCAAAACCGCATTCCCCTCGTGCAAAACGGCACGGTCGACATCGAGTGCGGCTCCACCACCAACAACGCGACCCGCCAGAAGGATGTGGCTTTCGTTGTGACCACCTATGTGGAAGAAATCCGCATGGCTGTGAAGGCTAACTCCGGCATCACCTCCGTGGCCCAGCTCAACGGCAAGACCGTGGCGACCACCACCGGCACCACGTCCGTGCAGCACCTGCGCAAGAACAAGCGCGCCACCGGCATCGAGTTCAAGGAAATCTTCGGCAAGGACCACTCCGACGCCTTCCTGCTGCTCGAATCGGGCCGCGCTGACGCATTCGTCATGGACGGCTCCATCCTGGCCGGCAACATCGCCACCGCCAAGAAGCCTTCGGACTTCAAGATCGTGGGTGAAGTGCTGAACGTCGAACCCATCGCCATCATGATCCGCAAGGACGACCCTCTGATGAAGCGCCTGGCCGATGACACCGTCAAGGGCCTGATCAAGTCCGGCGAGATGAACAAGCTCTGGAACAAGTGGTTCCTGCAGCCCATCCCACCGAAGAACACCAAGGTCGGCCTGGCACTGAGCGCCAGCACCAAAGCCGCCTGGGACGCTCCGAACGACAAGCCTATGGAAGAGTACGTCCAGAAGTAATTCTGGTCCGGTAAAAGTGAAAAACCCCGCCGGCCGCCTTGCTCTGGCGGGGTTTCTCGTTTACCGTGGAATGGGACAACAAGATAACAACCATTTGCTGGAGCCGTGATGACTTGGGATTGGCAGGTATTTTTAAATGATGACGGTAGCGGTCGCACCTACCTGCAGTGGATGTTTGACGCCTGGGGCTGGACGCTGTCCGTCGCAGGCGCGTCATGGGTGATCGCCATGCTGTGCGGCGCGCTCATCGGCACGCTGCGCACCTTGCCCAACAGCCCGTGGCTGGTGCGTTTTGCCAATGCCTGGGTCGAGCTGTTCCGCAACGTTCCCCTGCTGGTCCAGATTTTCATCTGGTACTTTGTGGTCCCCAAGGTTTTCCCCGCCATGAAGGAGCTTCCGAGCTTCATCCTGGTGGTGTTCGCACTCGGCTTCTTTACCTCGGCGCGTATTGCCGAGCAGGTCAGGGCCGGTGTCCAGGCGCTGCCGCGCGGCCAGCGTTATGCCGGCATGGCCATGGGTTTCACCACCCTGCAGACCTACCGCTATGTGATTTTGCCGATGGCTTTTCGCATCATCATTCCACCGCTGACCAGCGAGTCGATGAATCTCTTGAAGAATTCCTCCGTCGCTTTTGCGGTGTCTATCGCCGAGCTCACCATGTTTGCCATGCAGGCGCAGGAAGAGACCTCGCGCGGCATTGAAATTTACCTGGCAGTGACGGCGCTTTATGCGTTGTCCGCCTTCGCGGTCAACCGGGTCATGGCCTTTGTTGAGAAGAAGGTCCAGATCCCCGGCTTCGTTGTAGCCGGCTCAACGGGCGGAGGGCACTGACATGCTTGGACTCGACATGAGCTTCCTGAACTGGGAGATGATTTCCCAGTTCGTGGTCAAGGGCTTTATCTTCAGCATAGAGCTCACCATCATCGCCACCATTGGCGGCATTATTTTCGGCACCATACTGGCGCTGATGCGGCTGTCGGGCAAAAAATTCCTGACGGTTCCCGCGACCATCTACGTCAACGGCATGCGTTCCGTGCCGCTGGTCATGGTGATCCTGTGGTTCTTCCTGCTGGTGCCGGCGTCGTTCTACACGACCTTCGGCAGCTGGGGCGCCAACTACCGCGCGGAGATCTCCGCCATCATCACCTTCGTGGCTTTTGAAGCGGCCTACTTCAGCGAGATCATGCGCGCGGGCATCCAGTCCATCTCGCGCGGCCAGGTCAACGCCGGGCGTGCGCTCGGCATGACCTACTCGCAGAACATGAAGCTGATCATCCTGCCGCAGGCTTTTCGCAACATGGTGCCGATTTTGCTGACCCAGACCATCATCCTGTTTCAGGATACATCGCTGGTTTACGCCATCGGCGCCTATGACCTGCTCAAGGGCTTCAGCACCGCCGGCAAGATTTACGGCCGCCCTGAAGAGGCCTACCTGCTGGCCGCCGTGGTTTATTTCGTGATCTGCTTCGGGCTGTCCTACATGGTCAAGCGCCTGAACACCAGAATCGCCATCATTCGCTGAGGCTGCCGCTTTCAGGGCACACGAATCTCAAAGAGAACACTGGAGAAGAAGATGATTGAGTTGAAAGAAGTTTCCAAATGGTACGGTGAAGTGCAGGTTCTCAATAACTGCACCACCAGCATCAAGAAGGGTGAAGTTGTTGTGGTCTGCGGCCCTTCGGGCTCGGGCAAATCAACCCTCATCAAGACCATCAACGCGCTGGAGCCTTTCCAGAAGGGCCAGATTTTTGTCGACGGCAAGGCCGTGCATGACCCCAAGACCGACCTGCCCAAGCTGCGCAGCCGCGTCGGCATGGTGTTCCAGAATTTCGAGCTGTTCCCGCACCTGAGCGTGACCGAGAACCTGACGCTGGCGCAGGTCAAGGTGCTGAACCGCAAACCTGATGAAGCCAAGAAGCACGGCCTGAAGTACCTGGACCGCGTGGGCCTGATGGCGCACAAGGACAAGTTCCCAGGCCAGCTGTCGGGCGGCCAGCAGCAGCGCGTGGCGATTGCCCGCGCGCTCAGCATGGACCCGATTGCCATGCTGTTTGACGAACCGACTTCCGCGCTCGACCCCGAAATGGTCGGTGAAGTGCTGGACTGCATGATGGGCCTGGCCGTTGAAGGCATGACCATGATGGTGGTGACCCATGAAATGGGCTTTGCCCGCAAGGTCGGCAGCCGCGTAATCTTTATGGACGTCGGCGGCAAGATCCTGGAAGACTGCTCAAAAGACGAGTTCTTCAATCACCCGGAAAACCGCCAGGCGCGTACCAAGGACTTCCTCAACAAGATCCTGTCGCACTGAGCGATGCCGGCTTTAGACCATGAACAGGTTCTTACGGCCGGCGCTCATTGTTCATGCCTGCCACGCTCATGACCACCCTGCACCTCGCAACGCCTCTGGCCACTGCCGTTTACGCAGTGCCGGCGGGCGTGCGGGCCTGTGCAGCCCACCAGGTGGACTATGCGCTTCAGTGGCCGCATCAGCCGGTGGCACATTCCTGAGCCCGGCGATCGCCTTTCCCCTTCTTCTTTCCTAGCGCTACCTCCAGATCGTCGGGCCCCACCACAGCGTGGCTTGCCCGGTAAGCCTGTTCCGGGCATTTGATCCAGGAGTTTTCCATGTTTGCTTTCGCCTCTCAGCCGCGCACGATGACTGAGCTTGACCATGTGCGCATTTCCAAGCTGCTGCGCCGGCCTCCTGCCGGGGTTTCGGTGGAATCCAGCGCCATTGAAGATGTGATCAATGGGGCAGAGCTGGTGTCCTCGCATGAGGTGTCGCCGCAAGTCGTCACCATGTATTCGCAAGTGCTGATTGCCGACACCCGGACCGGCGAGCAACGCAAGCTCATCTTGTGCTACCCGCATGATGCCGAGCCTGCCGCGGGCTCGGTGTCGGTGCTGTCGCCCGTCGGAGCGGCCCTGTTGGGGCTTTCGGTCGGTCAAGTGGCGCACTGGGCGGGTCCCCAGGGGGCCAGGGCATCGGCGCAAATCCGGGCTGTGCTGTTCCAGCCCGAAGAAAGCGGCGATTACCTGCTTTAAGCTGCGCAATTGCCGGCAGAAGCCGCCCGCGCCATGCAAATTGCCGATGTCTGCGGGAGTGCGGCGGGCGTCTTTGCAGGCCCGGGCGGTGCGACAATTCAGGCTATGACTTCAGCCACCAGCACCCCCGCTTCGACCCCGAGCACCACCCTGACGATCACCCGCCCCGACGACTGGCACCTGCATGTGCGCGACGGCGAAGCCCTGCACACCGTCGTGCCCCATACGGCCGCGCAATTCGGCCGGGCCATCATCATGCCCAACCTGCGCCCGCCGGTGACCACCGCCGCTCAGGCTGTCGCCTACCGCGAACGCATCCAGGCCGCTGTGCCGGCCGGCGTGAAATTCGAGCCGCTGATGACGCTCTACCTCACCGACAACCTGCCGCCCGACGAGATTGCCCGCGCCAAAGACGCCGGCGTGGTTGCGGCCAAGCTCTACCCGGCCGGCGCCACCACCAACAGCGACGCCGGCGTGACCGACCTGCGCAAGACCTACAAGACGCTGGAGGCCATGCAAAAAGCTGGCATGCTTTTGCTGGTGCATGGTGAAGTGACTTCATCCGACATCGACCTGTTCGACCGGGAGGCGGTGTTTATCGACACCCAGATGATTCCGCTGCGCCGCGACTTCCCCGAGCTCAAGATCGTCTTCGAGCACATCACCACCCGTGAAGCCGCCCACTACGTGCGTGACGCCGGCAAGTTCACCGGCGCGACCGTCACGGCGCACCATCTGCTCTACAACCGCAACGCAATCTTCACCGGAGGCATCCGCCCGCACTACTACTGCCTGCCGGTGCTCAAGCGCGAAACCCATCGCCTGGCACTCGTTGAAGCCGCCACCAGCGGCAACAACCGCTTCTTCCTCGGCACCGACAGCGCGCCGCACCCGGCCCACCTGAAAGAACACGCCACTGGCTGCGCGGGTTGCTACACCGCACACGCCGCCATGGAGCTCTACGCCGAAGCCTTTGATACGGCAGGCGCGCTGGACAAGCTCGAAGCCTTTGCCAGCTTCAACGGCGCCGACTTTTACGGCCTGCCGCGCAACACCGGCAGCATCACGCTCAAGAAGGAAAGCTGGCATCCACCCGAAAGTTACGCCTTCGGCGAGGCTGAACTCAAGCCGTTGCGCTCGGGTGAAAACCTGCCCTGGAGACTCGTATGAAAGTTGCCAAGCAGGACGAATACAAGATAGCGTTGCTTATTGATGCTGACAATGCACCGGCAGCAAAGATTGAAGCTATTTTGAGTGAACTTTCCACATTGGGAGTAACTCATGTTCGTCGTGCTTACGGCAATTGGACCAAGGAAGGTCTCAAAGGTTGGGCAGACAAGCTGCACGAGCACGCTATTCGGCCAATTCAGCAATTTGATCTCATCAAGAAAAAGAATGCTACGGACATTGCAATGACTGTTGATGCGTTGGAGTTGCTGTATATCGATCAGCCCGACGCGTTCGCAATCGCTTCTTCTGATTGCGACTTCACACCTCTGGTCATGCACCTTCGTGCCAAAGGTGCTGCAGTTTTCGGTTTTGGCAATAAAGATACTCCTCCGCCTTTTGTCAATGCCTGTTCGTTGTTTCTCTACGTTGAAAATCTTGGAGAAGAGGTCGATAGCGCTGCCGAGCCGAACGCAAAGACAGCGGGTCATTTGCGTACTTCTCCTGCGGAACTCAAGCAGAACACTGCGCTTATTTTGCTTCTTAGGAATTCGATCAAGGCTGCGTCAGATGAGGATGGCTGGGCGCGTGTGAGCGAGGTCGGGCATCAGGTTCGGAACCAATCATCGGATCATTTTCGTAACTATGGATATTCAAGCTGGACCAAGCTGTTCAAGGTCATCGACCTATTTGAACTGCAAGGTGAAGGATCCAATAACGTTGCGGTGCGCGATAAGCGCCTGAACAAAGCGGCGCGAGGCTAACCTTGGGTAAAGCGCCTGAAGCCCACCTGCCGCGCATCGATTGGGATCGCCCCTGGCTGCAAGCCTGGCGCGAACCCGGCCAGCGTGTGGCCTGCGCGGTCGGCGCCGGTGTGGCGCTGCACCAGGCCCTCAATGCCGTGCAGCCTGCGCCGGTGTGCTTTGCGCCCCAGTGCAGTTTGCCTTCGGGTGAGGCTTACGAAAGCTTCATCGCCCGAACCCGCCTGTGCCCGACGCGGGAGGGTTCGCATGATTTCTTCAACGGCTTGTGCTGGATGCGTTTTCCGCAAACCAAGTGCAAGCTCAACCAGCTGCAGGATGCCGAAATTGCAGCCGCTGGCATCGCCCCCGTGCGCGGGCCGGTGCGCGACGCGCTGACGGTATTTGACGAAAACGCCGCCTTCCTCTCGGCGCCGCAGCCGCTGTGGGACGCGCTCATCGCCCGCGACTGGCACAGCCTTTTCATCACGCACAGGGCGTTGTGGCAAGAGGCGCAGCTTGTGCTCTTCGGCCACGCCCTGCTTGAAAAGCTGCTTCAACCCCGAAAACCCATCACAGCCCACGTCTACCTTGCGCAACCGGCCATGACTTCAATCGCGGAGCTGGATGCCTGGGTGGCGGCCGATCTGAGCGCTGCCAGGCTGGCTACCAAGCCTTTTGCACCTTTGCCGGTGCTGGGCGTCCCCGGCTGGTGGCCGGAGAACGAGAACTTTTCCTTTTATGATGACTCTCTTGTATTCAGGCCGCCGCAGCTGTCATAAGCTGTCATAAATAACAGATAAAAATCAGCCGCCTGTATTCAAGTCCCGCTTGAACGGGGCCCGAAGGCCCTCATATCCTGCGCAAGGCGGGCTTTTTCACCGACCCCCACGGAGAACCCATGAAACGTATTTTTCTGTTTGTTTTGACCAACATTGCCGTCGTGGCGGTGCTGGGCATCGTTGCCAGCCTGTTTGGCGTCAACCGCTTCCTCACTGCCAATGGGCTGAACCTGACGGCTTTGCTCGGCTTTGCGCTGATCATGGGCTTTGGCGGCGCCATCATCTCGCTGCTGATCAGCAAACCGGTCGCCAAATGGAGCGCCGGCGTTCGCGTCATCAATGAAGCCCAGAACGCCGACGAAGCCTGGATTGTCGAGACCGTGCGCAAGCTGGCCGACAAGGCACAAATCGGTATGCCCGAAGTCGGCATCTTTGAAGGCGCGCCCAATGCGTTTGCCACCGGCGCCTTCAAGAACTCGTCGCTGGTGGCGGTGTCTACCGGCCTGCTGCAAGGCATGACCAAGGAAGAGATCGAGGCCGTACTGGGCCACGAGATCGCCCACATCGCCAACGGCGACATGGTCACCATGACGCTGATCCAGGGTGTGATGAATACCTTTGTGGTCTTCCTCTCGCGTGTGATCGGTTATGCCGTCGACAGCTTCCTGCGCCGCGGCAGCGACAACAACTCCGGCCCCGGCATCGGTTACTACGTCAGCACCATCGTGCTGGACATCGTGCTCGGCTTTGCCGCCGCTATCGTGGTGGCCTGGTTCTCGCGCCAGCGTGAGTTCCGCGCCGACGCGGGCGCTGCCCAGCTGATGGGCCGCCGTCAGCCCATGATGAATGCGCTGGCCCGCCTGGGCGGCATGCAGCCCGGCGAGCTGCCCAAGGCGGTTGAAGCCATGGGCATTACCGGCAGCATCGGCAAGCTGTTTGCCACGCACCCGCCGATTGAAGAGCGCATCGCTGCGCTGCAAAACAGCCAGGCTTAAGCATCCAAGGGCGCCCCGCACGGGGCGCCTTTTTTTTCAGGGTTTCTTCACGGTTTCTTCACAGGAGCGCAGGCATGAAAAGCTGGATCAGGCAGAACCGCAATTTTCTGGTGTTTCTCTTGTTGTTCGGCCTGTTCCGCACCGCCATTGCGGACTGGAATCCCATCCCCTCAGGCTCCATGCGGCCCAACCTGCTCGAAGGTGACGTGGTCTTTGTCAACCGGCTGGCCTACAACGTCAAAATCCCCCTGACCGACACGGTGCTGGCGCGCACCGCTGATCCGCACCGCGGCGACATCGTCACCTTCTCCTCGCCGCTGGATGGCGTGCGCCTTATCAAGCGGCTGGTGGCGCTGCCGGGCGATGTGGTGCAGATGCGGGGCAAGGTGCTCACCATCAACGGGCAGGCCGCGCAGTATGAGGCGCTGGACACGGTGCTGGAGCCGGCCGGCCCGGTGGGCGTGCTGGTGGCTACGCATGTGAAAGAAACCACCGCCCAGGAGCAGCACCAGATCCAGTGGCTGGCGGGCGTAACGGCCAAGGACGACTGGGGTCCGATCACAATTCCCCAGGACCAGTTCCTGATGCTGGGTGACAACCGCGACAACAGCGCCGATTCGCGCTACATAGGGCTGGTGCCGCGTCAGCTGCTGATAGGCCGGGCCGAGCGCATCCTGGTGTCGGCCGACATCCTCGAGAAGTGGCAGCCGCGCTTCGAGCGTTTCGGCCGCTCGCTTTACTGATTTAGCGGGTCTGGCCGGCCCGCTCCAGGGCGCTGGCGACGTCTGCCGGGGCCATGCCGTACATCTCGGCGAACTGCTCTACCGTTTTGCCGCTGGCTTTAAATGCCCGTACCAGCGCTTCGCGTTTGGCGGCTTTTGCGGCCAGTTCGGCAAAGGCCTCATCCAGCAGAGTGGTTGCCACCTCATCCTGCGTGCGGATGCGCTCTGCATAGTCTTCGCGGCTCAGTCCCGACGCTTCGATGGCTTCCATCAGGCGTACACGGACATAGGGGCGCAGATCTTCCTTGGAGCGCGCCTGGCGGCGGCGGAACACTTCCATGATGGCGTGGTGCACATGCTCGGGCGCCACCGGCTCCACCGGTTCACCCTGCAGGTTGTGGCGCGGGTGGCCGGCGGCCACGGATTCAAGGTAGCGTGTCGAGCGCGCATGCAGCCCGAGCGCAACCTTCAGCTCATCCTTTTTGAAAGCTTCGGGGTGCGCCGCCAGCAAATCCTGGAAAGCGCCCAGCTTGAGCGGCAGGAAATGCGCGCCGAACAGCTTTGGGTAAAGCTCAAACAGTTTTTCCAGCACCGGATGCACTTCGCGCGTGCGCTGCGGCTGGCCCTGGGGCCGGTTGCGCTGCGGGTTTCGAGGGCGTTTGGCGGCGGATGCAGGAGCGGATACGGGTGTGGTGGTTTCGGTCATTGTGGGGGGATTGAAATGGTGGGTGTCTTGGGAATTCAGGCGCAACGCACTTGCGCTCAGCGCGGCCTGAACATGCGAAAAAGGTTGTCCGGCGTCACGGCGAAGTAATCGGCCGGGCCGCCGCCGCGAAGAATCGGTTCGGCGGCCGCTGTGTCGTAGATGCCGTCTTTGAGCAAATGCCGGGCGATGTACACGCCGACGACTTCACCGAGTATCAGCCATGTGGGCACTGCCACACCGTCGGCGCCTTGCAGTTGCAGGATCTGCGTCAGCCGGCATTCAAACGACACCGGGCTTTCTTTAACGCGCGGCACGGCGATGCGCTGGGAGGCGACAGGCGTGAGGCCCGCGAGCTCGAATTCGTTGACCTCAGGCGGCACCATCGCGCAAGAGCGGTTCATCGCCTCAGCCAGCGGCCGGGTCGCCAGGTTCCAGCCGAACTCGCCGGTCTCCTGGATGTTGTGCAGGCTGTCTTTGGCGCCAATGCTGGCAAAGCCGATGATGGGCGGCGTGTAGTTAAAGGCGTTGAAAAAACTGTAGGGCGCCAGGTTGAGTTGGCCCTTGGCGTCCTGCGAAGAAATCCAGCCGATAGGCCGCGGCCCCACCATGGCATTGAAGGGATCGTGCGGCAGGCCGTGGCCTTTGGCCGGCTCGTAAAAATGGAAATCCTGGTCCATCACGCGGCCATCCGCTGCGCTTCAGCGCTCTGCAGCACGCTGCGCGCCAGCGCTTCGGCCACCCGGATGCCGTCCACGCCGGCCGACAAAATGCCGCCGGCGTAACTCGCGCCTTCGCCCGCAGGGTAAAGGCCGCGCACATTGATGCTTTGCAGGTCTTCGCCGCGGCTGATCTTGATGGGGGAAGACGTGCGCGTTTCCACGCCGGTCAGCACCGCGTCATGGGTGTCAAAACCCTTGATCTTTTTGCCGAACACCGGAAAGGCTTCGCGCATGGCTTCAATGGCATAAACGGGCAGGGCAGACGACAGATCGCCAATCGCCACGCCAGGCTTGTAGGAGGGCTCTATGCTGCCCAGCGCCGTTGAAGGTCGCCCCGCGACAAAGTCACCCACCAGCTGCGCGGGCGCTTCATAAGTGCTGCCGCCCAGCACAAAGGCATGCGACTCGAGCTGGCGCTGCAAGGCGATGCCGGCAAGCGCGTCGCCTTTGTCATGCCCCGGGTAGTCGCGCGGGTCAATGCCCACCACGATGCCGGCGTTGGCATTGCGTTCGTTGCGTGAGTACTGGCTCATGCCGTTGGTCACCACGCGGCCTGGCTCTGAGGTGGCGGCCACCACCGTGCCGCCCGGGCACATGCAAAAGCTGTAGACCGAGCGGCCGTTGCTCGCGTGGTGCACCAGCTTGTACTCGGCCGCGCCCAGTGAGGGGTGGCCGGCGTGGCGGCCCCAGCGCGCCCGGTCGATGATGCCCTGCGGGTGCTCCACCCGAAAGCCGATGGAAAAGGGTTTTGCCTCGATGTGCACGCCGCGCTCATACAGCATGGCAAAGGTGTCGCGCGAGCTGTGGCCCAGCGCCATCACCACCTGGTCGGCGCGCATTTCGTGGCTCTGGCCTGTGGCCTGGTCCAGCACGGTCAGGCCGCGCAGCTGTTTGCCTTCGGGGCCGTCTTCGATCAGCACGTCGGTCACGCGCTGCTCGAAGCGGATCTCGCCGCCCAGGGCGATGATCTGCTCGCGCATGTTCTCAACCACCTTCACCAGCTTGAAGGTGCCGATGTGCGGATGCGCCTCAAACAGGATGTCGGCGGGCGCGCCGGCTTTGACGAATTCGTTCATCACCTTGCGGCCCAGGTGGCGCGGGTCCTTGATCTGGCTGTAGAGCTTGCCGTCGGAAAAGGTGCCGGCGCCGCCTTCACCGAACTGCACGTTCGACTCGGGGTTGAGCACCTTTTTGCGCCACAGCCCCCAGGTGTCTTTGGTGCGTTCGCGCACGGTCTTGCCACGCTCCAGCACGATGGGCCTGAAACCCATTTGCGCCAGCACCAGCGCCGCAAAAATGCCGCAGGGGCCGAAACCGACCACCACGGGCCGCAGCGGCAGGTTGGTGGGGGCTGTGCCCACCGGGTGGTAGGCCATGTCGGGCGTGGGCAGGATGTGGGGATTGCCGGAAAACTTCGCCAGCAGCGCGTTTTCCTGGCCGGCGTCGGCCAGTGTGACATCGACGATGTAGACCTTGAGCAGGTCCGCCTTGCGGGCGTCGAAGCTGCGTTTGTGGATATGGACGTTCTGCAGGGCGGCCGTGGCGACGCCCAGTGTCTTGGCCACCAGGGCGGGGAGGGCGTCTTCCGCGTGGTCCAGCGGAAGTTTGAGTTCGGTCAGGCGAATCATGGCTAAGGGGGGCTCGTGTTGATCAAGCAGCCTGCATTTTAAAGGGAGCCTCGTCACGGCGAGGTCGTGGCGGATAATAGGCCCCGTGAAGCCTGCCAGACCGCCGCTGGTGCAATCTGGGAAACCAGGCACTGGAGGAACGTCCGGACTGCACAGGACAGCGTAGGAGGTAACACCTCTCCACCGTGAGGTGAGGATCAGAGCAACAGAGACGAGTCGGCCTTGGGGCAACCCCGGGCCGGGTGAAACGGGCAATCTCTACGCGCAGCAATACCAAGTAGGCCAACGTTGATGTGGTTCCGCAGAGTTGGCGGGTAGGTAGCATTGAGCCGTGGGGGCGACCTCCGGCCCAGATTAATGGCGGTCACACGGGTAACCGAAAGGGAGCCCGCGCACAGAATCCGGCTTATCGGCGGGCTTCACACTTTATTTAGCGCTTTTGGCTCAGGCGTGCTTTTGGCGCATTCGTTGCCAGAGTTGCAGGGCCAGAAAGCCCACGATCAGCACATTGGCGAGCAGCACCGCCGCATTGATCAGGGTGGTGCGATGCACCAGATGCGCCACTTCCAGCGGGATATACAAAGCGCCTGACAGTGCGCCCAGCCATTCGGCCCAGGTTTTCCCTCTCCACAAGCCCCAGGCTTCCGCAAAGCGCACGCCGATATAGGCCAGCGCCACTGGCGCGAGCGTGCGCAGGTTGATTGCGCTCAGCAGGTCGGCATAGTGCAGCAGGATGGCCGGGTAGGGCAGGGCCGGGTCGAGGTGAAAGCGCCACAGCAGCGCCACGGCCAGTTGGTGGATGTCGTGGTGCAGCAGGCCCAGCAGCCCAATGCCGGCCGCGAGCGCGGCCAGGCCTTTGATGGCTTCAAAGAGGGCGATGGCGTGCAGGGCGCGGCGGTGGGCGCTGGGCTCACCGCCGGCTGCTTCAGAGGCGCCGCCCGTGTGCGGGGCGGGTTTTACGGGCATGCGGGCGCCGCAGTCAAAAAAGGCCGCGCCGCCCGGTCATGCCGTGTTTACTTCGAGGCAGCAGGTGCGGGGGCAGCAGCGGCGGCTGCCGGCGGTGCGCCGAAGTACTTGGTGTAGATGGTGTTGTAGGTGCCGTCGGTCTTGATGTCGGCCAGGCCCTTGTTCAGTTTTTCCAGCAGCTCGGTGTTGCCCTTCTTCACGGCCAGGCCGTACTGCTCGGAAACAAAGCTGGCGTCGCTGACGGTCTTGAACTTGGCGTCGCTGTTGTTATTGACGTAATGCACCACCACGCCGTTGTCGGCCACCACGGCGTCCACGCCGCCGGCTTCGAGTTCTTTCAGCGCCAGGGGCGTCGACTCAAAGCGCTTGATGTTGGCGCTGTCCTTGCCTTGCAGTTTGGACACCACTTCATCGCCGGTGGTGCCGTTCTGCACGCCGACCTTGAGTTTTTTCAGGTCGTTGAACTTGGCGATTTTCGAGTCCTTCTTCACGGCGATCAGCTGCTGCGCGTCAAAGTAGGGCGTCGAGAAATCCATGGTCTGCTTGCGCTCGCCGGTGATGGTGATGGACGAGACCAGCAGGTCGCGGTCGCCTTGGGCGAGCGTGTTGAAGATGCCTTCCCATGGCGTGTTCACAAACTTCACTTCGATGCCGGCCTTCTGGGCCACGGCCTTCACGACGTCGATGTCAAAGCCGACGATCTCGCCTTTTTCGTTTTGCGATTCAAAAGGTGCGTAAGCGGCGTCGGTGCCCACCAGGTAAACCTTGGCGGCCGGTGCGGGCGCGGAGGCTGCGGGTGCCGGTGCGCTGGCAGCAGGTGCTGGCGGCTCGGTCTTGCTGCAGGCGGCCAGGACGATGCCGGCGACCAGGGTGCCGGCGGTTTGCAGGAAACGTCGCGTGGTGATGGAGTTAAAAGACATGAAGTCCCTCGAAAAAAGGTTGAAATGATGGGTGATGCCCGTCAGGCTGTGCGATCAGGCACGGCCCCCGGCATACGAACAAAAAGTATAAACCTCAGCCCCTGGAGCCGACAGCCCCTTGCAGTAGCCTTGGCGACCGTTGCGGGGCCTTAAGGCCGAAGAAGCAGGTAGATACCCTTACGTACGGTGCAAGGTTTAGCAACTTTCACGCCACAGCGATGGGGCTAATGAGTGCTAATGGGGGACTAACAGGGGGAGCTAATGGGCCAGGCCCAGTTCCCGCACGCGGTCCACATGCGCCAGCAGTGAACGCAAGGCCAGCGGCCAAAGCTGCTGCGGCGTGTCGTCATACGCCAGCGGTAACCAGTCGTTCAGTGAGCCTTCCGGCCGGGCTTTCATGGCTGCCACCACCTTGGCCTCGCGTTTAAGCCGGTGCGCCTTGAGCTGCGCAATCGCGATTTTGGCCTCGCCCAGCACGTAGCCGTGTGCCGGCAGGATGAATTCAATGCCGTGCGCATCGCAGGCGGCCGACAGCGCGTCCAGCGAGTCGAGGTAGGGCGTCATCGCGCCGTCGGGCGGATTCACCACGGTGGTGCTGCCGTTGAGGATGTGGTCGCCGGAGAACAGCAGGCCGTCTTCCAGCAGCACCAGGCACAGATGGTTGGCGGCATGGCCCGGCGTCAGGATCACCATCAAAGTGTGCTGAAGCCCGGATCCGGTGAGCGTCAGCAGCTCCTGATTTGATAGCGAACGGTCCGGCGTGAAAGCGGAGTCGGGCCGCGCCGTGGCGGCCGAAGGCAGGCCCAGGATGGGCGGGCGCTGCGCGCACAGTGCCTGCAGCGGCCTGGCGCCGGGCGAGTGGTCGGGGTGGGAGTGGGTGCAGACGATGGCCTCGATGCGCCCGCCCGTGGCGTCGTAAAGGCGCTGGATATGCGCCGCATCGTCGGGCCCCGGGTCGATCACGATGTAGCCGCTGGTCTCGTCGCCGACGAGGTAGCTGTTGGTGCCCGGCCCGGTCATCATGCCGGGGTTGGGGGCGGTCAGGCGCTTCACGTTTTTGAGCAGTGGCACCGGGTGGGCGGTCTGCCAGTCCAGTGCGTGCACGATCTGCCCGTCGGGGCTGGTCAGCGCCAGTTCGCCATAGGGGGCTTCGTGCTCCATGTAGCGTGCTTCCTCGCCCGCCAGCAGCCCGGTGCGCGGGCAGGACGTCCACAGCGGCACTTCAGACGCGCAGGCCGCCAGCACCGAGTCGACGCTGGGGTAGCGCTGCAGCCGCTCAAGCGTGCGTATGGTGGGGAAGATGATAAAAAAGCCGCCCGCCGCGTGCCGCGCCAGCGCATCGGCCGGCCGCACCCAGACAGGCTCGAACTGCTCGGCCTCGTCAGCCACCGGGCTTTGGCCCTCAGGCATGCGCGCCACCAGAAAGGGCACGTCAAAGCGACGCGACAGGTCGCGATCGGCGATCCAGTGCGCCAGCACAAACACTTCGTCACCCGCCAGGGTGAGGCCGCGTTCCTTGCACTGCGCGGCAAACGGCGCCTTGCGGTCCAGCGAGGCGATGTCGGCGGTGGTGGCATAGCTGCCGTCCGCGTGGCGCGCCAGCAGCACGCCCAGCTCTTCAAAACTCTCGCGGATGGCGGCGATGGCCTGGGTCAGGTGCAAATCGCCTTGCGTGGCGCGCCGGGTCGACTGGCCGTGCGCCAGTGCGTCCGCTGCATCGATGCCGCCGCCGGGGAAGACGTAGGCGCCTGGTGCGAAGCTTGCCGCCGGGGAGCGGCGTGTCATCAGCACTTCAATGCCTTGGGGGCTGTCGCGCAGCAGGAGCACGGTGGCTGCGGGGCGGAGGGGGGCGGGGTCGCGGTGGGGGTGGAGTTGTTGGGAGGGGCGGGGCATTTTTGGATTATGGCTTTTGGGGCCGGGTCTTGCTCCGGCTGGGCGCCTGTGCCCTTTGCTGAGGCGGCTGGCCGGGGTCGCTCGGCGGCAAGTCGATTTTTCTGAGATCGCTGGCCGGGTCTCGCCCCGGCGGGCGAGGCACTTTTCTTTGCTTCGCCAAAGAAAAGTACCCAAAAGAAAGGCGACCCTACTGTCTGCGTCCCTTCGCTTCGCTACGGGCAGCCTGTGGTGCTCGGTCCAGACGGGGTCAAAAACAACTCGCTTCGCTCAAACAAGTTTTTGCCCTTATCCGTCTGGACCTCCGCTCCTCGGCGCAGACAGAAGGGGCAATCGGGGGCGGGAGCGGGAACCTAATACCGAACAGCCGAATGGGGCTGGTAAAGCCCGCCGATAATCCCTTGATGCGAATCCGATTTACCAAAATGCAAGGTGCGGGCAATGACTTTGTCATGCTCGACGAAACCAAAAAATCGCTGGGCCTGACTACCGCGCAATACCGTTTCCTGGCCGACCGCCATTTCGGCGTCGGCGCGGACCAGATCCTCACGGTGCGGCCGGCGCCTGAGGCTGGCATCGACTTTGAGTACGTGATCCACAACGCGGATGGCGGCGAGGTGGAGCAGTGCGGCAATGGCGCGCGCTGTTTTGTGCGTTTTGTGCGGGAGCAGGGGCTCACGACCAAGGATGTGGTGCGTGTCAAGACGCTGAGCGGCGTTATTGAGCCGCGCATGCAGGCCGATGGGCGTGTGACGGTGGATATGGGCGCGCCGGTGTTTGAGCCGGTGCGCATTCCTTTTGACGCTACTGGCCTTGTGCCTGTGAAAGAAGGTCCTTGGGAGAAGTGGCCGCTGGCGCTGGCGGGCCAAGCTGCGGCGCCCTTCATTGCCGCGCTGTCGATGGGCAACCCGCACGCGGTGCAGCTGGTGGCCGATGTGGACACGGCGCCGGTGCTGGAAACCGGCCCGCTGATTGAAAACCATGTGCGCTTTCCGCGCCGGGTAAACGCCGGCTTTATGCAGGTGGTCTCGCGCGGGCAAATCCGCCTTCGGGTGTATGAACGCGGCGTGGGCGAAACCCTGGCCTGCGGCACGGGCGCCTGTGCGGCGGTGGTGGCAGGCATACGCTGGGGCCTGCTGGATGCGCGGGTCGACGTGATGACGCGTGGCGGCCAGCTCACGATTGAATGGCCGGGGCAGCTGGATGCGCCTGTCATGATGACGGGGCCGGCGACCACCGTGTTCGAGTCCGAGATTGAAATTCCAGACACGGTCTAAACGTTTTTCGACGAAAGCGGATGTAACGCGGGCAAAGGATGACTTTGAGCCCGCCACAAAACTAGGGACAATACCGGCATGAACCCAACTGAACATCCCATCACCGAAGACGACATCGCCAATTTCCTGGCCAATACGCCCGACTTCTTCGAGCGCCACGCCGAGCTGCTGGCTTCGGTGCAGCTGTCCAGCGGCCACGGCAACCGCGCCGTCAGCCTTCAGGAGCGCCAGGCGCTCATGCTGCGCGAAAAGATCAAAGGGCTGGAGACGCGGATGGTCGACATGATCCGCCACGGCCAGGACAACGTGGCGATTGCCGACAAGATGCAGCGCTGGACGCGCAAGCTGCTGCAGGCGGCGCAGGCGCGCGACCTGCCGGGCGCCATTGTCGAAGGCATCACCACCGAATTCCTGATCCCGCAGGCTGCCATCAAGGTCTGGGACGTGAACGGCATTTTTTCCGACGAAAGCTTTGCCACCGACGTGAGCGAAGACGCCAAGACCTTTGCGTCTTCGCTGGGTGCGCCTTACTGCGGCGTCAATTCCGGCTTTGAGGCGGTCAACTGGCTGCCTGAGCCTGCTGTCGCGCTGTCGATGGCGCTGATCCCGCTGCGCGGCGCGGAAGGCGCTGAAGTCGGCGGCCTGCTGGTGTTGGCTTCGCCTGACCCCGAACGCTTTCACAGCGGCATGGGCACCGATTTCCTCGAACGCCTGGGCGAGCTGGCCGGCGCGGCGCTGACGCGTCTGCGGCCCCAGCAGGCTACCGCCCGGTAAGTAGCTCTGCCGTCATGACGCAAAAATCGCCTCTTGCGTCCGGACCAGGCGGCGTTGACGCCGCCTCGCCACCCTTGCCGCCTTCCCATCCGCTGGTCGAGCGTTACCTGGAGCATGTGCGCGTCGAAAAGCGCCTGGCCCAGCGCACGGTCGAGCTCTATGCACTCGATTTGCAAAAACTGGAGGCCAACGCGCGCCAGGCGAATGTCGAACTCACGGCGGTGCAAAACATGCACATGCGGCGCTGGGTCGCGCAAATGCACGGCGCCGGCCGCAGCGGGCGCGGCATCGCGCTCATCCTGTCGGGCTGGCGGGGCTTTTACACCTGGCTGGGCCGTGAGGGCCTCGTCAATGGCAACCCGGTGCAGGACGTGCGCGCGCCCAAGGCCGCCAAGCCTTTGCCCAAGGCCTTGAGCGTGGACGAAGCCGTGCAGCTGGCCGCCTACCAGCCCGACGCGGCGCAGGGCGACCCGCTGCTGGCGCTGCGCGACCAGTGCATCACGGAACTGCTGTATGGCTGCGGCCTGCGTATCGGCGAGCTGGTGGGCCTGGATGTGCAGGCCGGCGCCCAGGCGCGCGGCTGGATCGATGTGGATGCGGCTGAGGCCTATGTGCTGGGCAAGGGCTCCAAGCGGCGCAGCGTGCCGGTGGGTGGCGCGGCATTGCGCTCGCTGCAGCAGTGGCTGGCCGCGCGCGCCCAGTGGGCGCGTGAAGACCCGGCGCTCTTTATCAACCAGCGCGGCACGCGCCTGACGCCCCAGCACATCCGCGTGCGGCTGAAGCAGCGCTCACTGCAGGCCGGGCTGGCCACGCCGGTGCATCCGCACATGCTGCGCCATTCATTTGCCAGCCATGTGCTGCAGTCCAGCGGTGACTTGCGCGCCGTGCAGGAGCTGCTGGGCCACGCCAACATCACCACCACACAGGTCTATACGCGGCTGGACTTCCAGCACCTGGCCAAGGTGTATGACGCGGCCCATCCGCGGGCGCTGTCCAAAGCGCCCGCCCGTGCCGCTACGCCGATTACGGTCGAAGCCGAAGCCGAAGCAAAAGCGCCGGCAAAACAAAAAAACTGAATCCGGCTGACCGGTTTTAGAGCGGCCGGGGGCCCAGCCGCGAGCGCCGGGGCGGTCTTGGCGGCGGCGCTTCGCCCAGCATGAATACCGCGCGTTTGCTGTCGGCGGGCGCCGACGCCAGGCGTTCCTCGAGTTGCGTCAGCAACCCTTGCGCATTGGAGCCGTTGTGGGGCACCAGCGCATAGGCCACATGCACCTGCGCCACGCAGTCCACATGCAGGCCCTTGTAGGGCATGAGGCAGCGCGCCACGATGCGCGGCCCGAGCGTGCCGGCGTCTTCGGCGCTGAAAGGGCCTTCCACCAGCATGCCAAAGCGCCGCTCAGAGAGGCGCGCGGCGCTGTCGATCTCCCGTGCGGTCGACAACAGGCGCTCGGCCACGCGCAGCGGCAGCTCGTCGGCGGCCTTGCGCCCGAAGTCGCGCTGGATCTGCTCGGTGTTGACCAGGTCGATGATCATCACCGCGCTTTGGTGGCGCAGCCGTTCGGAGCGCGCGATCATGCGGAACAGGCGCTCGGCGAACACATGGCCGTTGATCAGGCCGGTCGCCGGGTCTACCCGGTCCAGGCCCTGGATACGCCGGGTGTTTTCGCGCCGGTGCTGGCTGCGCAGCATCAGCACCAGCATCACGATAGGCAGGTGCAGCGCCACGGCCAGCTGCATGCCGTGCTGCGTCAGGAAACCGATGGGCACCAGCTCGGCGTTGCGCGCCAGTGTCCAGCCGGCGGCAATCAGCACGGGCACATAAGCCAGCATCAGCCAGGGCGCAAAGCGGTCGCCGCGCCGCCAGGCCCAGCCCAGCACCAGCATGCCGCTGAATTGCAGCAGCAGCATGATGGGGATGAACACGTCCATCCGCGACGCCGCGGGAATCACCGCCAGCACAACGGCGGTGAGGGCACCCAGCACGGCCTGGCCCACCATAAGCCAATGCAGGCGCCGCGAACGCTCGTACAGGGACGTCGCCGCGGAAATAAACAGCAGCGTGGCCGACATCGTCAGCATCGGCAGCACCGAGGTGGAGACGTCGCTCCACTCCGGCCAGGCGGGCCACAGGTGCAGCCCCGCGATGCCGGTGACGGTGGCCTGCGTCAGACCCAGCAAGGTCACGCACAGGGCATAAAAGCCGTAAGCGGTATCACGCAGAGAGACGGCGCCCAGCGCGGAAATCAGCGCGGCCAGGCCGGTCAGGCCGAAGAAGATGCCCAGGATCAGCGAGACGCGCTGCTCCGAATAGCTCAGCCGGCTTTCGCTGATGAACTGCAGCGGGACGCTGAAGGCGTGGCCGTTTTCAAGCCGCAGCAAATATTTGGTCGGCACTTCGGCCGACAGTGCGATGGGCAGCAGGGGGTGGCGGTGCGGCACCGGCCACTTGTTGACCGCGACCAGGTCGCCGGCGCGCTGCTCGTTCCACTGGCCCGCGCCGTCGAGTGTGTACAGCGAGGCCCTGTCGATGGAAGGGTAGGGCACTTCCAGGTACCAGCGCTCGGCGTCAGGCGCGGGTGGCACGTTAAAGCGCACCCACATAGCCTGCCCGCTGGTGACCGGGTAGATGGCTTCACCGCGTGTCGGCTTCCAGGGGATGCTTTCCGTGCCGGCGACCTGCTCGGGCGTGAACCGGCCAGTGTTATCTATCCAGTAGTCGCCCCAGTCCTGCAAGGCTACCGGCTGGATGCGGGTGTCCAGGTCGAGCACAGTGCGCGAGCGTGCATCCAGGCTTGTCACGGCCAGCAGCGAGCCCACCAGCAGGCTCATGGCCAGGCCCAGCAGCAAAGTCCGTGCGGCGGCAGGCCGGCGAATGCCGCTGCCTGCAAGGCGCGCCGTTCGCTGGAATTTCCCCAACTGCCGTGAAATGTACGTAAAAATCATTAACCCACGATTGTCGCAAACTTTCGCAAACATGACATTCCCCAGTTTTGGGGACGTGGCGCAGGTGATTCCGGCCGGGCGGGGCGCTACAGCCCAGCCGCGACAATAGCGCCATGAAAATAATTCGATTGCGGGACGGCAAAGAGCGTTCCTTGCTGCGGCGCCACCCCTGGATTTTTGACGGCGCCATCGCCAAAGGCGGGGGCGATGCCGGCGAAACGGTGCGGGTCGAAAGCCATGCCGGCCAGTTCCTGGGCTGGGCGGCCTTCAGCCCGGCCTCCAAGATCCGGGCGCGGGTGTGGAGCTTTGACGAGGCCCAGCGCATCGACGCGGCCTTCTTTTCGGCGCGCATTGCCCAGGCGCTGAAGGCCCGCGAGCGGTTTGAGATCCAGAGCGACGGCCGGCGGCTGATCCACGGCGAATCCGACGGCCTGCCGGGTCTGGTGGTGGACCAGTACGGCGACACGCTGGTGGCGCAGTTCTCCAGCTGCGGCGCGGAGAAGTGGAAGGGCGTGATCGTCGATGCCTTGCTGGCACAGACCGGCCTCACACGTCTTTATGAGCGCTCCGATGCGAGTTCGCGGGCGCTCGAGGGCCTGCCGGAAGTCACCGGATGGCTTAAAGGTTCGGGCGAGACCGGCATCACCATCACCGAACACGACTGGAAACTCAGCCTGGACATTGCCGAGGGCCATAAAACCGGCTTCTATCTGGACCAGCGCGACAGCCGCGCCCGGTTTGCCGCCTATGCACGGCGCCTGAAGTTCCAGAACGTGCTCAATTGCTATTGCTACACGGGCGGCTTTACCGTGGCGGCGCTGGCCGGCGGGGCGGGGCATGTGACCTCGATCGACTCGTCCGGCCCTGCGATTGAGCGGGCCCGGGCCAATGTGGCACTCAACGGCTTTGACGCCGGCCGCACCACCATGCTGGACGCCGACGTGAATGCCTCGCTGCGCCAGTACCAGAAGGAAGGCCGCAGCTTCGACGCCATCGTGCTGGACCCGCCCAAGTTTGCGCCCACTGTCACGCATGCCGACCGCGCCGCGCGGGCCTACAAGGACATCAATCGCCTGGCGCTGTCCATCCTGTCGCCCGGCGGGGTTTTGTTCACTTATTCGTGCTCGGGCGGCATCAGCGCCGACCTCTTCCACAAGATCGTCGCGTCGGCCGGCATCGATGCCGGTGTGGACGCCTTTATCTCCGAGCGCATGGGCGGCGCGCCCGACCACCCCATGACGGTGGCCTTCCCCGAGGGTGAATACCTCAAGGGGCTGGTGCTGGTGAAGCGGGTAGGCGGCTGAGGCGTCGCGCAGGGGGCTTGACAGCGTCTGTAAAGTGACTGTTGGCTGAATTGGTATTCGCCGGGTCTTGTCCGCAGGGCTTGAAGCCACCGCTAAACTCCCCAGCTTGGGTGCTGGCAGCCCCGCTGCCGGCGCCGCACGCCTTTCCTGCAATTTCCCGTTTTTAGGTAACACCATGAGCTTGATTCCCGTCACCATACTCACCGGCTTTCTGGGCTCCGGCAAGACCACGCTGCTCAAGCGCGTGCTGACTGAAGCCCACGGCCAGAAGATCGCCGTGATCGAAAACGAATTCGGCGAAGAAAACATCGACAACGAAATCCTGGTGAACGACACCGAGGAAAACATCATCCAGATGAACAACGGCTGCATTTGCTGCTCGATCCGCGAGGACCTGCGCGAAACGCTGCAGCTGCTGGCCGCCAAAAAGCGCAAGGGCCTGCTCGACTTCGAGCGCGTGGTGATCGAAACCACCGGCCTGGCCGACCCGGGCCCGGTGGCGCAGACCTTCTTCATGGACGAGGAAATTGCCGAGCAATACCTGCTGGACTCCATCCTGACGCTGGTCGACGCCAAACATGCCGCCAACCAGCTCAACGACCGCCAGGAGGCGCGCCGCCAGGTGGGCTTTGCCGACCAGATCTTCATCAGCAAATCAGACCTGGTGGCCAAGGACGAAGTCGACGCGCTGATGCACCGCCTCAAGCACATGAACCCGCGCGCGCCGCAAAGCACCGTGCACTTCGGCGAAGTCGCCATCAAGGACGTGTTCGACCTGCGCGGCTTCAACCTCAATGCCAAGCTGGACATCGACCCCGATTTCCTCAAGGAAGACGACCACGCCGGGCACGACCATGACCATGTGCACGGCGAGCATTGCGACCACCCCTCACACGCACACGATGCCAAGGATGGGCATGAGGGCCATGGCCACCATCACCACCACGACGATGACGTCAAGAGTTTTGTCTTCAGGTCCGACAAGGCTTTCAGCCCCGCCAAGCTCGAGGATTTCCTGGGCGCGGTGGTCAACATCTACGGCCCGCGCATGCTGCGCTACAAGGGCGTGCTGAACATGGAGGGCACCGACCGCAAGGTGATCTTCCAGGGCGTGCACCAGCTCATGGGCAGCGACCTCGGGCCCGCCTGGGCCGAGGGCGAGAAGAAAAACAGCAAGATGGTCTTCATCGGTATCGATTTGCCCAAAGATATTTTCTTGCAGGGTCTGGAGCAATGCCTGGTTTGAGGTAGGCTGTTCGCCTGTAGCCTATAAAAGGCGGAGGGCCCCATGTTTGTCTCGATTCTCCAACGATTTGTTTGCCGGGTAATACAGCTGGCTGGCGAGCCGCTACAATCGCGCGCCGACCAAAATACCCGAAAAATCGAATCGGGAGACCCGTCCAGCAGAAAACCGGCTAAAAAGCGGTTTATGTCACTTGAAAATCACTTTGTTGGGGTTTTCATGACTGGCGTGCGGCAGACAAACCAGGAAATCTGGCAACAGGAAGGGCCGAACCGTACAGCCGCGGTTTGGCCAGGAAGCCGCCTCAGGGCCCTGAAAGTGGTTCCGGGGCAGCTTTCCAGAGGAGACACATTGTGAAAGCCCAAGCAAAGAAGACCAAGCCGGCCGCCAAGGCCCCCGCCAAACCGGTTGCCAAAGCAGCCGCGAAGGCCAAGCCAGCGCCCAAGGCGGCAGCCAAGACAGTGAAAAAACCTGCCAAACCCGTTGCCAAAGCCAAGCCTGCCGCGAAAGCCGCACCAGCCAAAAAGCCCGCAGCCGCCAAGAAAACCGCTGCCAAGCCAGTGCCGTCAAAAGCCAAGGCCGTCGCCAAACCCGTCAAGCCTGTGCCCAAAACGCCGTCAAAGCCTTCCGCCAAACCCGCAGCAAAAGCTGTTGCCAAGCCAGCCGCCAAGCCCGCTGCCAAAGCACCAGTCAAGGCGCCCGCCAAACCTGTCGTCAAAGTTGCCGCACCTGTGGCCGCTCCGGCGCCGGCGCCCGCCCCCCTCAAGGGCGGACTGGTGGCTCCGCCTCCCCTGAAGCCCGGCCGGCGCAGTTCCGCCCGGGTGGCCACTCAATCACCCCCTCCCGCACCCATGGTGCCAACCCATGCGCCTGACGCAGCCAAAGCCAGTTACTCCACAATGACCGAACGCGTGATCGCGCCGCCACCCCAGGCGGCGGCCAAAAAAGACCCCAAGCTTGCCAACAACTGGAAGACCAAATCCGCCGAGCAGCTCACCGACGACGAAGTCAAGGCCATGCCCGACTCCGAGTACATGAACGAAAAGCAGCTCGCGTTCTTTCGCCACAAGCTGTCGGTGCTCAAGCAGGACATCCACAACAGTGCCGGCGAAACCACCGAACACCTGCGTGAAGACACCGTCGTGGTGCCCGATCCGGCGGACCGCGCCACGATCGAAGAAGAGCACGCCCTTGAACTGCGCACCCGTGACCGGGAACGCAAGCTGCTCAAGAAGATCGAACAGTCGATTGCCCGCATTGATTCCGGCGACTACGGCTACTGCGACGAAACCGGCGAACCCATCGGCGTGGGCCGGCTGATTGCCCGCCCCACGGCCAATTTGTCCCTGGAAGCGCAGCAGCGCCGGGAGCTCAAGCAAAAAATGTTTGGCGATTGACGCCAGGTTTCCGGTTAAAAGAAGTTCAGTCTTAGTCGCGCGCCACCATGTCCAAAGAAGATACCGCTTCAGGCCTGCTCTCCAAGATGGTCAAGTTCGTCCGGAATCCGGCCACGAACTGGGCCGACCTGGACGCTGCGCCCACAGACCGCGACGAAGCCATGAGCAAGCAATTGCTCAAGGAAATGATAGAGCGCAAGCGGCAAAATGATTTTGTGCGCAAGCGTGAATTCGACATGCTGCGCAAGATGCGCAAGCGCGAAGCCATGGTGGGCGTGGGGCAAGACCCCGGCGGCAGGCCTTCTTTCTTCCAGAGCAGCATGCCTTCGAAGCCCGATGACCGGGCCACCACGCTCAAGAAGATCGACGAGATCGAAGCGCAGATGTCCATGCAGTGGTGGAAGACCAAGAATGGCGGCGACGTCGACAGCTCGACCCCGCCCTCCATGCCGCATGGCCGGAGCACCGCTTCGGTCCATGCCCCGTTGCTGGACAACGCGCTGCCGGCCGCATACCGGCCCACAGCGCCGGCAGGGCTGCAATCGGCCGCGGCCAAGGCGGCCCAACCGCCGTCTGCGCCTATGACGCAGAGTGATCCCTTGCCGACTGAGCCGGACTCTTTGTCCATCGCACTGGCGGAAGCCCGGGGCGGCGGCTTTGCGGCCAAACCTCCTGCGCCCCCTGTCAGCAGCCCGCCAAGCGTCCCGTCGGCGCAGGACAGCAGCGCATCCGGCTTTTCCGCCTCCAAATTCAACGCGGTCGACGTCGAAGAAGTTGCGCACGACGCCGAACTGGAAGAAGCCGCCATTCGCTTTGCCAACGGTGATGACGCCGGCGCTGAAGCCGGTTTGCTGGAAATCCTCGCACCGGGCGCTGCACGTACGGACCATGCGGAGACCTGGCTGACGCTCTTTGATCTTTACCGCGCCACCGCCCAGCAAGACAAATTCGAAACCGCCGCCATCCAGTTCGTCGAGCGTTTTGACCGGTCGGCGCCGCAGTGGTTCTCCATGCCCGACATGGTGAAACTGCTCAGCACGCCGGAGGGCAAGGTTGCCGCCGGCAACGGTCCTGCCGCCGACTGGATATGCCCCTCGGTGCTGGGCATCCAGACGGTGGCGGCCCTCAAGGCGGCGATTGCCAAGGCGCCCATGCCCTGGCGCCTGGACTGGAAGAACCTCAAGAGCATTGAGCCGGCCGCCCTCGAGCCGCTGAGCAAGGTATTCAGCGGCTGGGCGGCGCAGCCTGTTCAACTGCGTTTCCTGGGTGATCCGCAACTGCAGAAGGTGCTGGAAACCGCCACGCCGTCGGGCAACCGCGATACCGACCAGAACTGGTGGAAGCTGCGCATGGAAGCCCTGCGCGTGACACACCGCCCTGACGATTTCGAGCTGGCCGCGCTCGACTTTTGTGTGACCTACGAAGTCTCGCCCCCGGCCTGGGACAGCGCGCGCTGCGAATACAAACCGCTGGATGCGCAAGGGGGTGCTGTCTCCGGCCAGACCATCATTGGCGATGTGTATCGCGACTCCACGCCGTCCAGCCTCAGCGCCATCGAGGGCGACACCCAGATGGACGCCATGAGCTCGCAAATGAGCAACATGCTGTCTGTGGAGCTGTCCGGGCAAATCCAGGGCGACGCGATTGCGGTACTCGACAAACTGGAAGTCAAGCTGATGGGCGCCGACATGATGCTCATCTCCTGCTCCAAGCTGATCCGGGTCGATTTTTCCGCCGCAGGAACGCTTTTGAACTGGGTGTCTGCCCGTGAGGCCGAAAACAGGGCCGTCCAGTTCTCCGACGTCAACCGCCTGGTTGCCGCCTTCTTCAATGTGATCGGCATTACCGAACACGCAAGGGTGCTGGTTCGCGTCGACTGAGGTCTGCGCCTTCCTCTCCTCTCCTCTCTTCCTCTTTTCTCTTCTCCCCCTCGCTTCACTTTGACGGCACTGCCGGCCCGGCTCTTCGAGCTGTATCGCCTGCGGTGCCTGTAGCGCCTCCAGCATCCGGATGCAGTCCGCCTCTCGCGGCAGCGCCATTCACCAGCCCCTGTACTGCCTCAGGCTGTTGCTATATTTTTTATAGCCCTCATCCGTTGGATGGCAGCTCATCGTTCGCAACCGCGACGGAAATAGTCACCTCTTTGAAGCAATGCATCGGGCGCTTCACCCTATTGGGTTAAAGCAATACTTTCACTGCATCTGCTAAGTGCTTAATTTAGAACGATATTTAATTATTGGTCTGCATCCACAGACGCTTCTAAGTCCTTGATTTCATTGAAAAAATTTGTTTCAAATCCCTTGTTTGCAAATGGTTTCCTGCTAAAGTGGGAAGAAGTGCAATTTAGTGGTGAAAAGTGTTCTCTAAAGGTTTGTAGCAGTGTTTCAAGGCGCTTCATCGTTAGTTCTCGATACCAAGGGGCGGCTCTCTGTGCCGACCCGGCATCGTGACGTCCTGAGCGCGACGGCTTCCAGCCAACTCACCATCACAAAACATCCACACGGATGCCTCATGATTTTCCCTCGCAACGAGTGGGAGAAATTTCGTGACCGCATCGCCTCGCTGCCGATGCAGGCCCAATGGTGGAAGCGGATTTTCCTGGGCAATGCCATGGACGTGGACATGGATGCCACCGGCCGCGTGCTGGTGTCGCCCGAGCTGCGCGCGGCCGCGGGCATCAGCAAAGAAACGGTGCTGCTGGGCATGGGCAGCTATTTCGAGCTCTGGGATGCCGCCACCTACGCGGCCCAGGAGGCCGAACAGATGAAGGGCGAGATGCCCGATGTCTTCAGAGACTTTTCGTTCTGAAAGAAGACGGTGAACGGCACATGGATACACCGCACCGTCCTGTTGAACGAAGCCATAGAGGCGCTTCTTGTCAACCCGGACGGCCACTACGTCGACGCGACCTTCGGGCGCGGCGGGCATTCGCGCCTTCTGCTGTCGCAGCTGTCGGCCCAGGGGCGCCTGACGGCCTTCGACAAAGACCTGGACGCCATCGCCGAGGCGCAAACCATTACCGACCCGCGGTTTTCCATTCGCCACGAGGGCTTCATGCACCTGGGGCAGTTGCCCGCCGCGAGCGCGGCCGGCGTGCTGATGGACCTGGGCGTGAGTTCGCCGCAGATCGACAACCCGGTGCGCGGTTTTTCTTTTCGGCAAGAGGGGCCTCTGGACATGCGCATGGACACCACGCGTGGCCAGAGCGTGGCCGAGTGGCTGGTGGATGCATCCATAGAAACCATGGCGGAGGTGATTCGTGAATATGGCGAAGAACGGTTTGCTCAACAGATTGCAAAGGCGATTGATCGTCGCCGACAGGAACGGGGCCCTCTTCGAACCACCGCTGAGCTGGCCGAAGTCGTGGCTGGCGCGGTCAAAACCCGCGAGCCGGGCAAGGACCCTGCAACGCGCACATTTCAGGCTCTTCGGATTTTCATCAACGCCGAGCTTGAAGAGTTGCAACAGGCGCTAGCCGCGTCACTGAAAGTTCTCCAACCGGGAGGCCGTCTGGTGGTGATCAGTTTTCATTCGCTCGAAGACCGCATCGTCAAACAATTCATCGCCGCACATTCGCGCGAGGTGTTCGACCGCCGCGCGCCTTTCGCCGAACCCAAGGCCATGCAGCTCAAGGCCCTTGGCCGCACCAAGCCCAGCGAAGAAGAAGTAGACGGCAACCCGCGCTCGCGCAGCGCCGTGATGCGGGTGGCCGAGCGCACAGAGGTGGCTGCATGAGAGCCGGAGCGTCGCCATGGCAAGGCTGAACCTTGTGCTGCTGCTCGCCGTGCTGGCCAGCGCGCTTTACCTCGTGCGCACCCAGTACGAGTCGCGCCGCCTGTACGTCGAGCTTGAAAAAGCGACGGCCGAGGCCCGGAAAATCGAAATGGACAACGAGCGCCTGCAAGTGGAAAAGCGCGCGCAGGCCACGCCCTTGAAGGTCGAAAAGCTGGCCAAAGAAAAACTGCAGATGCGCACGGTGACGCCGGCCATCACGCAATACGTGACCTACAAGGACGAGCCTGCAGCGGCCGCGCCGGCACCCGGAGGCGCCAAGCCATGAGCCGCAGCGTTCTCTACTCGTCCAGCCCTTTGCTGGCCAGCAAGACGCCCGTCTGGCGCAGCAAATTCATCGTGGCGGGCGTGGCGCTGGCTTTTGCCGGGCTGGCCGGCCGCGCGGCCTATATCCAGATCTTTGGCAATGATTTTTTCCAGCGCCAGGGTGAGGTGCGTTTTGCGCGCACGCTGGAGTTGCCCGCCAATCGCGGCCGCATCCTGGACCGCAACGGCCTGATCCTCGCGTCCAGCGTGCCGGCGCCCAGCATCTGGGCCATTCCCGAAGACGTTGAGGCCAGCAAGGCGCAACTGGCCGAGCTGGCCCGGCTGCTGGAAATGCCCCTGGCCGATCTCAACAAAAAACTCGGCGAAGAAGACAAGACCTTTGTCTGGATCAAGCGCCAGGTCGACGAGCCTGTGGCGCAAAAAATCCACGCGCTCGGCATCAAGGGCATCTATCAGCGCAAGGAATACAAACGCCAGTACCCTGAAGGTGAAACGGTGGCCCATGTGGTGGGCTTCACCAATGTCGAGGACCGCGGCCAGGAAGGCATAGAGCTGACCTTTAACAAGGACCTGGCGGGCAAGGCCGGTTCGCGCCGCGTGATCAAGGACCGCCTGGGCCGTGTGGTCGAAGATGTCGGCGAGCAGGTGCATCCTGTCGAAGGCAAAGATATTCAGCTGAGCATCGACAGCAAGGTGCAGTTCTTCGCGTACCAGAAGCTGCGCGACGCGGTCATCGCACGCAAGGCCAAGGCCGGCAGCGTTGTGGTGCTGGACTCCACGACCGGCGAAGTGCTGGCGCTGGTGAACTACCCGAGTTACGTGCCCGACAAGCGGAAAAACCTGACCGGTGAGCAACTGCGCAACCGTGCACTGACCGACACCTTCGAGCCCGGCTCCACGATGAAGCCGATCACGGTCGCCATGGCGCTGGAGGCCGGACGCATCAAGCCGCAAACCATCATCGAAACCGGGCCAGGCCGCTACAACATCGGCGGCTTCACCATCAGCGATACCCATAACTACGGCACGCTGACGGTGGAAGGTGTCATCCAGAAATCCAGCAACGTCGGCGCACTGAAGATTGCGCAAAAGATGAGCCCGCAGGAAATGTGGGAGACCTATATGGCGCTGGGCTACGGGCAGAAACCGCAGATCCAGTTTCCCGGCGCCGTCACCGGGCGCGTCCGGCCATGGAAGACATGGCGTCCCGTTGAGCAGGCGACGATGGCTTACGGCTACGGCTTGTCGGCCTCGCTGTTCCAGATGGCGCACTCCTACACCGCGTTCGCGCATGATGGCCGGATCATCCCCGCCACCATGCTCAAGAGCAGCGAGCCCGCCGTGGGCGTGCAAGTCTTTTCTGCCGAGAACGCGCATGCCGTTCGCAAGATGCTGCAGATGGCGGCGGCTCCGGGCGGCACCGGCCCGCTGGCGCAGACAGTGGGCTACTCGGTAGGCGGCAAGTCGGGCACGGCGCACAAGCAGGTGGGCAAAGGATATGCCACCAACAAATACCGCGCATGGTTTACCGGCATGGCGCCCATCGAGGCGCCGCGCATCATCGTCGGCGTGATGATCGACGAGCCCAGCGACGGCAACTACTTCGGCGGCGTGGCCGCCGCGCCTGTTTTCAGCGAAGTGGTGCAGCAGACCCTGCGCATGATGGGTGTGCAGCCCGACATGAGCGTCAAGCCGCAAATCACCACCAAGGCTGTGGAGGAGTCGTTTTGAGCACGCAACTCCACACCCCTGAGCAAGCTGCCGTCTGGCTGCGCGAGCGCGTGACCGGCGGTCTCTGGACGGACAGCCGCAAAGTGGCAAAGGGCGACGGCTTCATCGCCTGGCCCGGCGCGGCGACGGACGGCCGCAAGTTTGTAGGTACTGCGCTGGCTGCCGGCGCCAAGGCCTGCCTGGTTGAGCAGGACGGTGCGGCGGCCTACGACTTGCGGGACGAGAAAGTCGCCGAATACGCCGGCCTCAAGGCCGCGACCGGGCCTATTGCGGCTGCCTACTTCGAGCAGCCAAGCCGGCAGCTGCGGATTTCCGCCGTCACTGGCACCAATGGCAAAACCTCCACCGCCTGGTGGCTGGCGCAGGCCCTGGGCCGCCTCGGGCGCAAATGCGGACTGATCGGAACCCTGGGCATCGGTGAGCCCGGCGCCATGGTGTCCAACGGCCTGACAACACCCGACCCGGTGCTGTTGCAGCAGGAGTTGCGGCGCTTTGCCGACGAAGGTTTTGCCGCCTGTGCGCTGGAGGCTTCGTCCATCGGCGTAGTGGAGCATCGCCTGGATGCGACGGCCATTGAAGTCGCCATCTTTACCAATTTCACCCAGGACCATCTCGACTACCACGCCTCCATGGAGGACTACTGGCAGGCCAAGGCGGCGCTGTTTGGCTGGCCCGGCCTCAAGGCTGCGGTCATCAATATCGACGATGCCAAGGGTGCTGAACTGAACGAGTCACTCGCGAATAGCGGGCTGGATCTCTGGACGGTGTCCTGTGTTGAGCCCGCGCGCTTGCAGGCGCGCGACATTGAACACGGCGCAGATGCCGTGAGTTTTGACGTCGTGGAAGGCGCTGAGCGCCACACGGTTCGCGCACAGGTGGTGGGCCAGTACAACGTCTCCAATCTGCTCGGCGTGCTGGCCGCGCTTCGCGCCATGGATGTGCCTCTGGCCGATGCGGTGGGCGCCTGCGCGGGGTTACTCCCGGTTCCGGGCCGCGCCGAGACGCTGGCCGTGCCGGGCCAGCCTCTGGTGGTGATTGACTACGCCCACACACCGGATGCTCTGGAAAAGGTTTTGCTGGCGTTGCGGCCCACGGCGTCGCGGCGCGGCGGCCAGCTCTGGTGCGTATTTGGCTGCGGGGGCGATAGAGACGCGACCAAGCGCCCGCTGATGGCCGCGGTGGCTGAAAAGAATGCCGACCAGGTGGTGGTGACCAGCGACAACCCGCGCAGCGAGAACCCCCTGGCCATCATTTGCCAGGTGTTGCTGGGGCTGAGCCACAGGGATGCCGTCCATGTGCAGGCTGACCGGGCGGCAGCGATTGCGCACGCCTTGAGCCTGGCCCGGCCGGATGACGTGGTCTTGCTCGCGGGCAAGGGCCACGAGAGTTTTCAGGAAGTGGCCGGCGTGAAGCTGCCGTTTTCCGACCATGCCCACGCGCAAGCGGCGCTTGAAGCTGCCGCAGCCGCAGCGGGACAAAGCCCACAAGGGGCCTCGGCATGATGAACCTGCAACAAGCCCTGAATTGGCTGCCCTCTGCCCGCCTGGTGGGCGATGGCAAGGTGAAGGCTTTGCGAGTCAATACCGACACGCGCAGCCTGCAGGCGGGTGATTTGTTTGTGGCGCTCAAGGGTGAGCGCTTCGACGCCCACGAATTTCTGGCGCAGGCCAAGGCGCAGGGCGCCGTGGCGGCCATTGCGCACCATGGGCTGGCTGAGGCCGGCTTGCCGGGCCTGGAAGTGCCCGATACACGCCTGGCGCTGGGGAAACTCGCCGCCGGCTGGCGATCGCAATTTCAACTGCCCCTCGTGGCAGTAACGGGCAGCAACGGAAAAACCACCGTCACCCAGATGATCGCGGCCATCCTGCGCGCCTGGAAAGCCGACAAGGCGTTTTCAACCGAAGGCAACCTCAACAACGACATTGGTGTGCCGTTGACGCTGCTGCGCCTGTCGGCAGCGCATGAGGCCGGTGTCGTTGAGCTTGGCATGAACCATCCCGGCGAGATTGCCTACCTGGCTGAACTTGCGAAACCGACCGTCGCACTGGTGAACAACGCGCAGCGCGAGCACCTGGAGTTCATGGCCACAGTGGAAGCCGTCGCTCGCGAAAACGGTTCGGTGTTCCAGTCGCTGGATGCGGCCGGCACGGCGGTCTTTCCTGCCGACGACGACTACACGCCTCTCTGGCGGAGCCTGGTGGGCTCACGCAAGGTGCTCACATTTGCGCTTGCAGGCCCTGCAGACGTCACCGGCACGGCGCAATGGAGTGATGGCTGCTGGAAGGTAGCGGCTGCCACGCCGGCCGGCGCGACGGAGTTCTCGCTGCACATCGCCGGCCGGCACAACGTCAAAAACGCCTTGGCCGCCACGGCCTGCGCGCTGGCGGCGGGTGTGCCTCTGGCTGCCATTTCTGCGGGCTTGTCGGCTTTTGTGCCGGTCAAAGGCCGTTCGCGCGCCATCGCCGTGGCGCTGCCCGGCCGGGTGCTGACGCTGGTGGACGACACCTACAACGCCAATCCTGACTCCATGCACGCCGCGCTGGAGGTGCTTGCCGAACTGCCCGGGCCGCGCCTGATGGTGATGGGCGACATGGGCGAGGTGGGTGACCAGGGGCCGCAGTTCCATGACGAAGCCGGGCGGCATGCACGCGCCCTGGGCATTGAAAAACTTTTCACCTTGGGTGAACAGTCGAAAAACGCGGCGGCGGGCTTTGGCCAGGCGCAGGTTTTCGGCGACGTGGACGCGCTCATCGCTGCCGCGCTGGCCGAACTCTCCCACACCGGCAGTGTGCTGGTGAAGGGCTCACGCTTCATGAAGATGGAACGTGTGGTGCAAGCCATCACCGCGCACGCGCAAGATCAAACACAACAACATCAAAATCAAAAGGAAGAGCCTCATGCTGCTTAGTCTGGCCCAGTGGCTCCAGTCGATCTCCCCCGAATTCGGTTTCTTTCGGGTGTTCCAGTATTTGACCTTCCGCGCCGTCATGGCCGCGCTGACGGCGCTGCTGATTGGCCTGCTGGCCGGGCCGTTTGTGATTCGCCGGCTCATCTCGCTCAAGATCGGCCAGCCTATCCGCCAATACGCCATGCAAACGCATTTGAGCAAGAGCGGCACGCCCACCATGGGCGGTGTGCTGATTCTGCTGGCCATCGGCATCTCCACGCTGCTGTGGTTTGACCTGTCCAACCGTTTTGTCTGGATTGTGCTGATCGTGACGCTGGGCTTCGGCGCCATCGGCTGGGCGGACGACTGGCGCAAGGTCGTGCTCAAGGATCCGGAAGGCATGCGTTCGCGCGAAAAATATATGTGGCAGTCCATCATCGGCCTGGTCGCGGCGCTCTACCTGGTGTTCAGCATCTCCGAGAGCTCCAACATGCGTGTCCTGGAGCTGTTCTTCAGCTGGGTGCAATCCGGTTTTGACGTGGACTTGCCGCCCAAAGCGGGTTTGCTGGTTCCTTTCGTGAAAGAAGTCAGCTACCCCCTGGGCGTTTTCGGCTTTGTGATCCTGACTTACCTCGTGATCGTGGGCTCCAGCAATGCCGTCAACCTGACGGACGGCCTGGATGGCCTGGCCATCATGCCGGTGGTGATGGTGGGCTCTGCCCTCGGCGTGTTTGCCTATGTCACCGGCAGTTCGGTTTACTCCAAATACCTGCTCTTCCCGCACATTCCCGGCTCGGGCGAGTTGCTGATCTTCTGCTCGGCCATGGCCGGGGCGGGCCTGGCCTTTCTCTGGTTCAACACGCATCCGGCGCAGGTGTTCATGGGCGACGTGGGCGCATTGGCGCTGGGCGCCGCGCTGGGCACCATTGCGGTCATCGTGCGCCAGGAAATCGTGCTGGCCATCATGGGCGGCATCTTTGTCGTCGAGGCACTCTCCGTGATGATGCAGGTGGCCTGGTTCAAGTACACCAAGAAGCGGTTTGGTGAAGGGCGCCGCCTTTTCAAAATGGCGCCGCTGCACCACCATTTTGAGAAAAACGGCTGGAAGGAAACGCAGGTAGTTGTGCGTTTCTGGATCATCACGATGCTGCTTTGCCTTATCGGCCTTTCAACCTTGAAGCTCAGGTAACAAGGCATGCGGCATTTACAAGACCAAACCGTATTGATTCTGGGCCTGGGTGCGTCCGGCCTGGCCATGGCGCGTTGGTGCGTGCGCCACGGCGCTTCAGTCACGGTTGCCGACACGCGTGAGGCGCCTTCGCTGCTTCCCACGCTGCGGCAGGAGCTGCCCGGGGTGACATTCATAGCCGGCGCTTTCACGCCGGAGCTGGTGCAAGGCACGGCGGTGCGCGCTGTTTACCGCTCGCCGGGGCTGGCGCCCGCGGTGATCGCTCCTGTGGTCGATGCCGCGCGCGAGATCGGCTTGCCGGTCGGCGGTGAGCTTGATCTGTTCGCCAGAGCGCTCGCCGATCTTCGCGATGTTTCTGCCGCGGAGGCCGTTGAAGAAGCGCCTGAAACCGGGGCGCCTCTCGCCATCCCCGAAGCCGCGTCTGAGGCACCGCAACCCGATGCACTCGATGCACCCGATGTGCCGGGTGAAACGGAATCATCGGATGCGCTGGCCGCGGCCGAAGCGCTTGAGGATGAAACCAGCGTGCCGGTCAGCGCTTCTGACGATACGCAAGCAGCGCAAGGTGCGGCGGACAACGCCCCAGAGAGCGCGCCAGTTACTCTTGAGGAAGCCGGTGAGGGCGTTGCCACTCCCGAACTGCTCGGTCTTGTGCCGCCCGAAAAACCAGCCGGTTACCGGCCCGAGGTGCTGGCCATCACCGGCACCAACGGCAAAACCACGGTGACCTCGCTGCTGGGCCAACTGGTGCAGCGCGCCGGGAAGACCGTCGCCGTCGCGGGCAACATCGGCCCCACACTGCTGGACACACTGTCGGCCCACATGGACGCCGAAACCCTGCCACAGGTCTGGGTGCTGGAGCTGTCGAGCTTCCAGCTCGCCGACGTGCAGGGCTTTGAACCGACGGCCGCCGTGGTGCTCAACATCACGCAAGACCACCTCGACTGGCACGGCGACATGGATGCCTACGTCGCGGCGAAAGCCAAAGTCTTTGGCAGCAGCACCTTCATGCTGCTCAATCGTGACGATGAGCGTGTGATGGCCATGCTGCCGCCGCCTGTCAAAGTGCGTCTGAAGCCGCCGCAAGTCCGTCCCCACGCCACCTTCGGCGCGGGCGAACCGCAACGCCCCGGCGACTACGGCATTGAAACCGTCAACGGCATGACCTGGCTGGTACGTGCGGCCGAGGCCGATGAAACCATCAAACGCCGCAAGGACGAAGAAGTGGAGCTGCATGTGCAGCGGCTCATGCCTATCGAGGCTTTGCGCATACGCGGGCGGCACAACGCCACCAATGCGCTGGCAGCGCTGGGCCTGGCCGTAGCTGCGGGCTGCAACCTGGCCCCCATGCTGCACGGCCTGCGCGAATACCGCGGCGAGCCGCACCGCGTCGAGTCGGTGGCCATCATCAATGATGTCGAGTACTTCGACGACAGCAAGGGCACCAATGTGGGCGCAACGGTGGCCGCGCTGACGGGGTTGGGCCTGGAGCGCAAGCTGGTGCTCATTCTCGGCGGCGAAGGCAAGGGGCAGGATTTCTCACCGCTGGCCGACCCTGTGCAGCGCCATGTCCGTGCTGTGGTGCTGATAGGGCGTGACGCGCCCCTCATCAAGGAAGCCTTGCCGCGCAATATTCCGATGTTCGATGCGGCATCCATGGAAGAAGCAGTCGCTCTGGCGGCGCAGCAGGCGACCACCGGCGATGCCGTGCTGATGTCGCCAGCCTGCGCCAGCTTTGACATGTTCGACAACTACGAGCACCGCGCCCGTGTCTTTTGTGACGCAGTGCAGGCGCTGGCCCGGGAACAGGGAGCCGTGCTGTGACAGCCGTTGCACGCATCTCTGGCTGGTTCTCCGGCTTCGGCAAGGCCGCGGCGGATGTGCTGCCCGTGCGGCTGGGCGGGCAGAGCGTGTCCCGAACGCTGGCCAAGCCGCCCGTGCGCATGGCCGGTTTTGACCAGGCGCTGCTCTGGGTCACGGTGGCCTTGTTGATGTGGGGCCTGGTGATGGTGTACTCGGCCTCCGTCGCCATGCCCGACAACCCGAAATTCGCGCGCTATGCGCACACGCATTTCCTGATGCGTCACATACTTTCGCTAGTCGTGGCTTTCATCGTCGCGGTTCTGGCGTTTCAGGTGCCGCTGGCCACCTGGGAAAAGCTGGCGCCGTGGCTGTTTGTCATCTCGCTGCTGTTGTTGATCCTCGTGCTGGTGCCCTTTATCGGCAAGGGCGTCAATGGCGCCCGCCGCTGGATATCGCTGGGCATCATGAACTTTCAGCCCTCGGAGCTGGCGAAGTTTGCGGTGCTGCTTTACGCCGCCGACTACATGGTGCGCAAGATGGAAGTGAAGGAACGCTTCTTCCGCGCCGTCATGCCCATGGCGATTGCGATTGCCATCGTGGGTCTCTTGCTGCTGGCCGAGCCCGACATGGGCGCCTTCATGGTGATCTCGGTCATCGCCATGGGCATCCTCTTTCTGGGCGGCGTCAATGCCCGCATGTTTTTTGTGATTGCCACCGTGGTGGTGGTCGCCTTCGGCTTGATGGTGATGCTCAGCGAATGGCGGCGCGAGCGGATCTTTGCTTACCTCGATCCCTGGAGCGACAAATACTCCATGGGCAAGGGTTACCAGCTGTCGCATTCGCTGATCGCTTTCGGGCGCGGCGAAATCTTTGGCGTGGGCCTGGGCGGCAGCATTGAAAAGCTGCACTGGCTGCCTGAAGCGCACACCGATTTCCTGATGGCCGTGATCGGCGAAGAGTTCGGCCTGCTGGGCGTGCTCACGGTGATTGGCCTCTTCATGTGGATGACGCGCCGCATCATGCACATCGGCCGCCAGTCCATCGCGCTGGACCGGCTCTTTGCCGGCCTGGTGGCGCAGGGTGTCGGCATCTGGATGGGTTTCCAGACCTTTATCAACATCGGCGTGAACCTGGGCGCTTTGCCGACCAAGGGGCTGACTTTGCCGCTAATGAGTTACGGCGGTTCGGCCATCTTGATGAACCTGATCGCTTTGGCTGTCGTGCTGCGGATTGACTACGAGAACCGTCTGCTGATGAGAGGGGGGCGCGCATGAGCAAGCAGCACTGCGCTCTCGTGATGGCCGGCGGAACGGGCGGCCACATCTTCCCGGGCCTGGCCGTGGCCGAGGCCCTGCGTGAACGCGGCTGGCGCGTGCACTGGCTGGGCGGGCTTGGCAGCACCCAGCGTCCCAGTATGGAAAGCCAGCTGGTGCCTCCGCGCGGTTTTCCGTTCGAGCACATCGAATTTTCCGGTGTACGCGGCAAGGGCCCAGCCACGCTGGTGTTCCTGCCGCTGCGTCTGCTCAAGGCCTTCTGGCAGAGCATCCAGGTGGTGCGCCGCGTCAAGCCCGACGTGGTGGTGGGCCTGGGCGGCTACATCAGCTTTCCTGCGGGGATGATGAGCGTGCTGCTGGGCAAGCCACTGGTGCTGCATGAACAGAACTCGGTGGCGGGCATGGTCAACAAGGTGCTGGCGGGCGTGGCCGACCGCGTCTTCACCGCTTTCCCGAATGTGTTCCGCAAGGCCGAGTGGGTGGGCAACCCCTTGCGCCCGGCATTCCTGCGCCAGCCCGGCCCTGCTGAACGTTTTGCGGGCCGCACCGGCCCGCTGAAGTTGCTGGTGGTCGGTGGCAGCCTGGGCGCTCGCGGGCTGAACGATCTTGTGCCCAAGGCCCTGGCCTTGATTCCTGAAGGCGAGCGCCCGCAGGTTACTCACCAAAGCGGCGCCCAGCAGATTGACGAGCTGCGCGCCAACTACGCCGCAGCCGGCGTAACGGCCGAACTCACGCCCTTTATTGAAGACACCGCGCAGGCCTTTGCCGATGCCGACATGATCATCTGCCGCGCCGGCGCCAGCACCGTGACTGAAATCGCAGCGGTTGGCGCCGCGGCGCTGTTCGTGCCTTTTCCGGCTGCGGTCGACGATCACCAGACCGCCAATGCGAAGTTCCTGGTGGACCAGGGCGGCGGCTGGCTCATCCAGCAGCGTGACCTGGCGCCTGAACAGCTCGCTTCAATGCTACAAAAAACAGAGCGGCCTGCGCTCATCCAATGCGGTCTGCAGGCCAAAACAATGCAAAAAACAGATGCGACGGCCCGCGTAGTGGCCGCTTGCGAGGAACTGGCGACATGAAACACGCCATCAAAAACATCCACTTCATCGGCCTGGGCGGCTCCGGCATGTCCGGCATTGCCGAGGTGCTGCACAACCTGGGCTACGTGATCTCCGGCTCCGACCTGTCGGACAGCGCCACGCTGCGGCGCCTGGCCAAGCTCGGCATCAAGACCTTCGTCGGCCATGCGGCAAGCAACCTGGCCGCCGTCGATGCGGTGGTGACCTCCACCGCCGTGCAGGCCGATAACCCCGAGGTGCTGGCGGCGCGCGAAAAGCGCATTCCGGTGGTGCCGCGCGCACTGATGCTGGCCGAGCTGATGCGCCTGAAGCAGGGCATTGCCATTGCAGGGACGCACGGCAAGACCACGACGACCAGCCTGGTGGCCAGCGTGCTGGCCGAAGGCGGGCTGGACCCGACCTTTGTGATTGGCGGGCGGCTCAACAGTGCCGGCGCCAACGCCAAGCTGGGCTCGGGTGACTACATCGTGGTGGAAGCCGACGAGTCGGATGCTTCCTTCCTCAATCTTCTGCCCGTGATGGCGGTTGTCACCAATATCGACGCCGACCACATGGAAACCTACGGCCACGACTTCGGCAACCTCAAGAAGGCTTTTGTCGACTTCCTGCACCGCATGCCTTTCTACGGCACAGCCATTCTGTGTACCGACGACCCGGCTGTGCGCGAGATCGTGCCGCAAGTGTCCTGCCCCATCACCAGCTACGGCTTTAACGAAGGCGCGCAGGTGCGCGCCGTCAATGTGCGGCCAGTGGGCGCGCAAATGCATTTCACGGCGCAACGCCGCAATGGCGTCACCTTGCCCGACATGGAAGTGGTGCTCAACCTCGCCGGCGAGCACAACGTGCTCAATGCGCTCTCGGCCATTGCGATTGCCGTCGAACTCAATGTGCCCGACGCCGCGGTGCAAAAAGCCCTGGCCGAATTCCGCGGCGTGGGCCGGCGCTTCCAGAGTTATGGCGACCTGCCGGCCAAAGGCGGCGGTCACTTCACTGTGATCGAAGACTACGGCCACCACCCGGTTGAGATGGCCGCCACCCTGGCAGCCGCGCGCGGCGCATTCCCCGGCCGCCGGCTGGTGCTGGCCTTCCAGCCGCATCGCTACACCCGCACGCGCGACTGCTTTGAAGACTTCGTCAAGGTGATCGGCAACGCCGACGCGGTGCTGCTGTCGGAGGTGTATGCCGCCGGCGAAGCGCCTATCGTGGCTGCCGACGGCCGTTCGCTGGCGCGCGCACTGCGTGTGGCCGGCAAGGTGGAGCCCGTCTTTGTGGACGAAATCGACACCATGCCGCAGGCCATCCTGGACAACGCGCTGGCCGGTGATGTCGTGATGTGCATGGGGGCAGGGTCGATTGGCCAGGTGCCCGCCAGAGTCGTTGAAATGCTGGAGCCCGCAGGGACCCGAACATGAAAGAGAACACCGTGAACTTTGGAAAAGTCGCCGTTCTGATGGGCGGCATGTCGGCCGAGCGCGAGGTCTCGCTGATGTCGGGCAGCGGCGTGCTGAAGGCATTGCGCTCGCGCGGCGTGGACGCCCATGCCTTTGATCCGGCCGAGCGCGACCTGAGCGAGCTGAAAAAAGACGGGTTTGAGCGCTGCTTTATCGCACTGCACGGGCGGTTCGGCGAGGACGGCACGGTGCAGGGCGCGCTCGAGTTGCTGGGCATTCCTTACACCGGCTCGGGCGTCATGGCCTCCAGCATGGCCATCGACAAGGTCATGACCAAACGGGTGATGATTTCCGAAGGCCTGCCGACGCCGCAATACCGCCTGCTGCGCCGCGGTGCTTATGGCGCTGCCGATATCGCGGCTCTGCCGGATGCGCTGGGCCTGCCGCTCATCGTCAAGCCGGCGCGCGAAGGCTCGTCCATCGGGCTGACCAAGGTGACTGAGCGCTCCGGCATGGCCGAAGCCGTGGCGCAGGCCGAAAAGCTCGATGCTGACGTCTTGTGCGAACAATTCATCAGCGGCGACGAGGTGACCTGCCCGGTGCTGGGCACAGGCGCCGAGGCGCGCGCGCTGCCCGTCATCCGCATCGTGGCGCCCGACGGCAACTACGACTACCAGAACAAATACTTCACCGACAGCACGCAGTACCTGGTGCCTTGCGGTTTGCCGGAAGGCGAAGAGGCCGCCATCCAGCAACTGGTGCTTGATACCTTTCGCATCCTCAATTGCCGCGGCTGGGGCCGTGCCGACGTGATGATCGACAAGGTCACGCGCAAGCCCTATCTGCTGGAGCTCAACACCTCGCCCGGCATGACCAGCCATTCGCTGGTGCCCATGTCCGCCCGCGCGGCCGGCATCTCGTATGAAGACCTTTGTGTGCAGGTGTTGCAGACGGCTTCGCTGGATCACCAGAAGCACGGAGGAGGCGCCACTTGAGCCGAACCATGCCCCTGTCAACGCCCATGCCGCTGGACGTCAAGCTCATGAACACCTTCTCGGTGGTTCTGGGCCTGGCGTTTGCCGCCATGCTCGTGGCCCTGGGCGTGGCATGGCTGATGCGGCAGTCCCTGTTCAACCTGAGCGCGATCCGCGTGCAGGGCGACCTGATTCACAACAACGCGGTGACCTTGCGCGCCAACGTGGCGCCCCGGCTGGCGGGCAACTTCTTCACGGTCGACCTGGCCGCCACGCGCGCGGTGTTCGAGTCGGTGCCCTGGGTGCGCCGGGCGCTGGTGCAGCGCGAATTCCCCAACCGCCTCAAGGTCGTGCTGCAGGAGCACAAGCCGGTGGCCTTCTGGGGCTCCGAAGGCGATGCCCGGCTGGTCAACAGCTTTGGCGAGGTGTTCGAAGCCAATCAGGGTGATGTGGAAGCCGAAGACCTGCCAATGCTCAATGGCCCGCCCGGTCAGGCGCCGCTGGTGCTGCAGGCCTACCAGGTGCTCTCGCCGCTGTTTGACGAGACGGATTCGACACTGGTGCAGCTTCAGTTGAGCGGCCAGGGCAGCTGGCGCGCCCAGCTGGACAGCGGCGCCCTGCTTGAACTGGGGCATGGCTCCGTCGATGAAATACAGACGCGCACGCGCCGCTTTCTTGCCACGCTGACGCAGGTGTCGGCCCGGTATGGGCGCGAGCTGGAGTCAGCCGACCTGCGTTACGGCAACGGGTATGCAGTCAAGCTCAAGGGCGTCACCACGGGAAATCCCGCTGACAAAGACGACGGAAAGAAAAAAAGGTAAATAGATATGGCCAAGGAATACAAAGATCTGGTGGTCGGGCTGGACATCGGAACCAGCAAGGTCATGGCGGTGGTGGCCGAGGTCATGCCGGGCGGCGAGCTCAAGCTGGCAGGCCTGGGCATTGCGGCGAGCAACGGCTTGAAGCGCGGCGTGGTCGTCAACATCGACGCCACGGTGCAAAGCATCCAGCAGGCCCTGAAAGAGGCCGAGCTGATGGCCGACTGCAAGATCGCCCGTGTCTACACCGGCATCACCGGCAGCCACATCCGCGGCATCAACTCCAGCGGCATGGTGGCGGTGAAAGACAAGGAAGTCACGCAAGCCGACGTGGCGCGGGTCATCGAAACCGCCAAGGCCATCAATATCTCGACCGACCAGCGTCTCTTGCTGGTGGAGCCGCAGGAGTTTGTCATCGACGGGCAGGATGTGCGCGAACCCATCGGCATGAGCGGCATCCGCCTGGAAGCCAAGGTGCACATCGTGACCGGGGCACAAAGCGCGGCCGAAAACATCATCAAGTGCGTGCGCCGCTGCGGGCTGGAAGTCGACCAGTTGATGCTGAACCCGCTGGCTTCCAGCCTCTCGGTGCTGACGCAGGACGAGCAGGAGCTCGGTGTGGCGCTGGTGGATATCGGCGCCGGCACCACCGACGTTGCCATCTTCACGGGCGGCGCCATCCGGCACACGGCGGTGATCCCGATTGCCGGCGACCTCATCACCAGCGACATCGCCATGGCGCTGCGCACGCCCACCAAAGACGCCGAAGACATCAAGGTGGAGAGCGGTTATGCCAAGCAGTTGCTGGCCGACCCGGATACCCAGGTGGAAGTCCCGGGCCTGGGTGACCGCGGCCCGCGCATGCTGAGCAAGCAGGCCCTGGCCGGCGTGATCGAACCGCGCATTGAAGAGATTTTCTCGCTGGTCCAGCAGGTGATCCGCGAGTCGGGTTACGAAGAAGTGTTGTCCTCGGGCATCGTCATCACCGGTGGCAGCGCTGTCATGCCGGGCATGGTGGAGCTTGGCGAAGACATCTTCCTCAAACCGGTGCGGCGCGGCATACCGCGTTACTCGAGCGCGCTGTCCGACATGGTGGCCCAGGCGAGAGCCGCCACCGTCATGGGCCTGCTCGAAGAGGCCCGGCTGGCGCGCATGCGGGGCTACAAGGTGTCGCAAAAGGCGGGCAGCGTGCACAACGCATTCGGCCGTGTCAAAGACTGGTTTGTGGGGAACTTCTGATGAAAACCTATTCCACTTTTATCGGCAGGCCTTCGCGTTGCATGCATTCCGGCGGGGCGGATCCCCCTGCATGAGAAAGCCATGTCAACCATAAATACAAATTTCCGATTATTGGCAACTGCAGTTTATTGATTAGGAGGCTCCCAATGAGCATCGAAATGATTGAAATCGAAGAATTCAACCAGGGCACACAGATCAAGGTGATCGGTGTGGGCGGCGGTGGCGGCAACGCCGTCGGGCACATGATCGAATGCGGCGTGCAAGGCGTCGAGTTCATCTGCGCCAACACCGACGCACAGGCGCTCAGCCGCGGCAGCGCGCACAAGACCATCCAGCTGGGCAACAGCGGCCTGGGCGCGGGCAGCAAGCCCGACAAGGGCCGTGACGCGGCCGAACTGGCGGCGGACGACATTCGCAGCGCCATCGACGGCGCGCACATGCTGTTTATCACCGCCGGCATGGGCGGCGGCACGGGCACCGGTGCTGCGCCTGTGATCGCGCGCATCGCCAAAGAGATGGGCATCCTGACGGTCGGCGTGGTGACCAAGCCTTTCGAGTTCGAAGGCGGCCGCCGCATGACCAACGCCGACCTGGGCCTGGCCGAGCTCGAAGCCAACGTCGACTCGCTGATCGTGGTGCTGAACGAGAAGCTGCTCGAAGTGCTGGGCGACGACGTCACGCAGGACGAAGCTTTCGCGCATGCCAACGACGTGCTGAAAAACGCCGTGGGCGGCATTGCCGAAATCATCAATGTTCCCGGCCATGTGAACGTCGACTTTGAAGACGTGCGCACCGTGATGGGTGAACCCGGCAAGGCCATGATGGGCACGGCCAAGGCCAACGGCCCTGACCGCGCGCGCATCGCCGCTGAGCAGGCCGTGGCCTGCCCGCTGCTGGAAGGCATCGACCTGTCAGGCGCCAAGGGCGTGCTGGTGCTGATCTCGGCAGCCAAGGGTTCGCTCAAGCTGAGCGAATCCAAGCTGGCGATGAACACCATCCGCGCTTATGCATCGCCTGATGCGCATGTGATCTACGGCACGGCCTATGACGACGAGCTGGGCGACGACATCCGCGTGACCGTGGTTGCGACCGGTCTGTCCCGCCAGGGCGTGCGCCGCCATGCGCCGCCGCTGCAGGTGCTGCGCACCGGTACTGACAACGTGCCGTTTAATGTGCCTACGCTGAATGCAACGGCCGGTGCTACGGGTGCGACACAGATGAGCACGGGCTCGGCGCAGCCGGATTATGGAAATATGGCAGTGCCTAGTGTTTGGCGTACGAACCGGACGCAGGCGGCTGCGAAGGTGGATGCGCTTGCGTCGGGAGGAATGGACGACTTTGAGATACCAGCATTCCTCCGCAAACAAGCCGACTAACGATTAATGGGTGTAAAGCTACTGCGCGACCCGATCTTGCGTTTGCGGTGCTCGCCGTACCTTAGTACGGCTCCGCTCCTCGACGCAACCTCGGGGCGCTCGCTACGCTTTCCATCCCATTAATCGCGTTTGGGTAGTGGGCCGGGCGCTCGTTGCTGGTGCCCCAATGCACTCTGCCTATGCCCGGCATTGCTATCCCCTACCCTTGAAATGGCCTTGCGCCGCCTAAAATAGACACCATGCTTGCCCAAAGAACGCTTAAATCACTGACCAAGGCCGTGGGCGTGGGCCTGCACAGTGGGCAGCGGGTGGAGTTGACTTTGCGGCCTGCTGCGCCGGACACGGGGATTGTGTTTCGCCGTGTGGATTTGCCGCAGCCGGTGGATATCGTGATCTCTGCGCAGGCGGTGACGGATACGCGGCTGGCGTCGACGATTTCCAGCGGCAGTGCCAAGGTGCATACCGTTGAGCATCTGATGTCGGCCTGTGCGGGCCTGGGCATCGACAACCTGTATGTCGACATCACGGCCGAAGAAGTGCCGATTCTGGATGGTTCGGCTTCGTCGTTTGTGTTTTTGCTGCAGTCGGCAGGCATTGCGCTGCAGGTTGCGCCCAAGCGTTTTATCCGGGTGATCAAGCCGGTGGAAGTGCGCGAAGGCGAGGGCGCCAACACCAAGTGGGCTCGCTTGAGTCCTTACGAAGGCTACAAGCTCAGCTTTGAAATTGATTTCGACCACCCGGCAGTGGACTCCACCGGCCAGCGTGTGGAGTTCGACATGGGCTCGGGCGCCTATACGCGTGACATCGCGCGGGCCCGTACCTTCGGCTTCACCAAAGACGTGGAAATGATGCGCGCCAACGGCCTGGCCCTGGGCGGCGGGCTGGACAACGCTATCGTGATGGACGACTACAAGGTGCTCAACAGCGACGGCCTGCGCTACAACGACGAGTTCGTGAAGCACAAGATCCTCGACGCCATGGGCGACCTGTATTTGATCGGCAAGCCGCTGCTGGCCGCGTACGGCGCATTCCGCTCCGGCCACGCGATGAACAACAAGCTGCTGCGCGAACTGCTGGCGCACAAGGACGCCTACGAGGTCGTCACTTTTGAAGACGAGAAAAAAGCGCCACAGGGCTTTGCCACTCTGGCGCGCGCCTGGTAGCCGGGCAGGCTTCTTCAATGCTGCTGTTTCGCTGGCTCATCCTGCTTTTCCTGCTGGCGGCCGTGGTGTCGTTCATGTTTTACGCCGGCACCGGCCAGGTGCGCTTCAAACGCTACGGACTCACCATCCTCAAGTGGACGCTGATCGCGGCGTTTGGATTTTTCGCGGTGCTGATTCTCGAGCGCATTGCCTAGCGGCTGCGCCCACCCCGGTAATTTCCCGTTATCTGCGCACCCGTGCCACTGGCCTGCGCCAGCCGCGCCATGGCGCTGCCTACATGGGCGTGGGTAATGGCCAGCCCTAGCGCGTCGGCCGCATCCTTGCCGGGCAGTGACGGCAACTTCAACAGCCGCATCACCATTTCCTGCACCTCGGCCTTGCCGGCCTTGCCGTAGCCAGCCACGGCCTTCTTGAGCTGCAGGGCGGTGTATTCAGCCACCGACAGTTCGCGTGAAACCAGTGCGGTGATGCAAGCCCCGCGCGCCTGACCCAGCAGCAAAGTGGCTTGCGGGTTGACGTTGACAAATATGATCTCGACCGAGGCCGCATCGGGCTGGTAGCGTTCGACCACCTCGCACACACCTTCAAAAAGCACCTTGAGCCGGCCGGGCAGGTCGGCGCGTTCCAGGTGCGTGGTCTTGATGGTGCCGCTGGCCACGTAACGAAGGTGCTGGCCGTCCACATCTACCACGCCGAAGCCGGAAGTCTGCAGGCCGGGGTCTATGCCTAGGATGCGCATGGCAATAGGGACGGAAGAGGCCTAAAGGCCGAAGTACCAGCGGACCGAATGGAAGAAGATCGGTGCGCCGAAGCACAGCGCGTCCACCCGGTCCAGCAGCCCGCTGGCGCCGGTGACGCCCACGCCGCGTTTGCCCCAGTTGGGAATGCCGCGGTCGCGCTTGAGTGCCTTCATCACCAGGTGGCCCAGCGAGCCCGACACGCAGGCGATAAAGGCCATGGCCACTGCCTGCGCGGGCTTGAAGGGCGTCAGGCCCGCCAGCAGGCCGCCCAGCAGGCTGGCCACCACCACGGCAATCAGCCAGCTGGTCCAGTTAAAGCTCTTGCTCACATTGGGCGCACTCGGCGGGCGCTGCAGCTTGCGGCCCACCAGGTACTCCACAATCATGCAGCTTTGCACCACAAACACCAGAAAGAACACCAAAAAGGCGTTCTTGCCCTCGTAGTTGGGAAATTTCAGCAGCATCAGCGCGGGCACATGGCTCATGCCGTAGACGCAGACCATGATGCCCCACTGCAGCTTGGCGTTGCGCTCCAGAAAGCGCTGCGGGTCGTCGGCCAGCGCGCTGACCACCGGGATCGCCAGGAACACATACACCGGGATGAACACGGTGATGAGGTCAAAGCGCCGCGTGATGACCAGCGCGAACTGCACCGGCAGCACCACAAAGAAGGCCAGCACCAGACTGCGGTGGTCGCCCTGTCGTGTGGGTGAGAGCGTGATGAACTCGCGCAGCGCAAAAAACGCCACCAGTCCGAACAGCACCGTGGCCACGGTTTCGCCCAGCGTCCAGCCGATCCAGAACACGGTGGACATCAGCCACGAGGTGCGCAGCAGGCCGTTGAACTCCTTGAGTTTCTGGGTGTGCAGGTCGTCCTCGTGCGTGTCTTTGAGCGACATCACAAAGGCGGCCACGCTGATGAGCGTCAGCACGCCGAACACCAGCACAAAGAGCAGGCCGACCTGCTGCGAGGGGGAAAGGTTGCGCAAAAAGGTGTTCATCAGGATTCCCGCAGCTCCATCACCGCCTGGCGCGCGCGCGTCAGGAATTCGCCCCGGTCTTCACCGGGGGCCAGCGAAATCGGCGCACCGAAGGTGACTGAGCACAGGATGGGCACCGGCACGACTTCGCCCTTGGGCATGACGCGCTGCACGTTGTTGATCCAGGCCGGCACCAGCACCACATGCGGAAACTTGAGCGCCAGGTTGTAAAGGCCGGCCTTGAACTTTTGCGGCTCTTCCTGGTTGCCGCGCGTGCCTTCCGGGAACAGGATGATGGAGTCGCCGTTGGTCAGTGCCTCGATCAGCGGCTCCAGCGGGTCCTGGTCGCCGGTCTTGGCGCGGTCCACATAGATGGCGTTGAAGACCGCCGTGGTGATCCACTGCTTGAACGGCGTCTTGGTCCAATAATCCTTGGCCGCGATGGGGCGGGTGATGCTGCGCAACTCTTCAGGCAGCGCCGCCCACATCAGCACCAGGTCGGCATGGCTTTGGTGGTTGGCGAAGTAGATGCGCTGCTCGGCTTTGGGCGGGCAACCCTGCCAGCGGGCCTGGGCGCCGGTCAGTGTCCGGATCAGCCCCAGCAGGAAAAGGCTCATTATTTTGGCAAGCATGGCGCCGATGATACGTTCCCGCCGTGACTGTCTGGCGCGAATCGAGCTATTCTGGTACACAGCAAGGTACGCCTGTCTTTAATACTTCTGTTTGTTGTTCATGCTGAAATTTCATACCTCCACTTTTTCTGCCATGTCCCCGCGTGGGGCGTCTTTGTCCCGCTGGCTGGCCGGCGGTGCATGTCTGGTGCTTTCATGCGCCGCCTGGGGCCAGTTCCAGGTCCACGGGCGTTTCTCGGCCTCCACACTGGACCCAGGCTGGACGCCGGGCGGGGCAGTGGCGCTGACAGCGCCTGTTGCCGATGCCGAAGGCGCCGGCTGGCTCCGGCTTACGGGCAATGTCGGCCGTGCGCAGGGCAATGTGCGGTACACCGCCGCCAGTTTCAGCGCGCAGGGCGGCGTGACACTCGCTTTCAGCTATGCCTCATGGGGCGGCGGTGCGCCGGGCGCCGACGGCATCACGGTGTTTCTGTATGACGCCACGCAAAACATGGCGGGTGCGCTGCCGGGCGGCGGCCTGGGTTACTGCAAGGGCGCGGGCGGCTACCTGGCGCTGGCGCTGGACGAGTACGGCAATTTCTCCAGCCCGGCAGACAACTGCGCGGGCGGCGGCGGCCCCGGCGGCGCGCCGCAGGCGCTGGTGCTGCGCGGCCCGGTGGCTGCCGGCAACCCCTTCATTGCCCATGTAGCCGTGCCCGGCAATGTCGACCAGGCCACAGCCACCGCGCGCCCGGTGGCGCGCCAGGTCGTGATGACCCTCTCGCCCAAGGCGGCGGGCCCGGGCTACACCATCAATGTTGATATGCGTGACGGCGCGGCCGGCCCTTACCGGCGCCTGGTGACCAATGCAGACTTTCCCTATGCCGCGCCTGCCGCGTTGAGTGTGGGCGTGGCCGGCAGCACCGGCGGCGCCAAGAATGTGCATGAGGTGCGGGATCTGATGGTGACCGGCAACGCGGCGAACCCGCCTGTGGTCAACCAGGTATTCACGCCGGCGGCGGTTGCGCCCGGCGCACCCAGCGCGCTGGAGATGCATTTTGGCGCCACCGGCGCTCGCGGCGCCATCTTGAGCGCACCGTTCACGCAAACCTTGCCAGCAGGCCTTGTGGTCGCCACGCCGCTCAGCCTGAGTGGCAGTTGCCTGGGCGCCGTCAATGCGGCGCCGGGCGGCAACACGGTGACTGTCGATGCCGGCATGGCCATACGCAATGGCGGGTGCTCGGTGATCGTCAAGGTCCGCGCGGCGCAGGCCGGCAACTACACCACCGCCGCGCCGCCGGGCAGCCTGCAAACCGACATCGGCCGCAATACGGTGCCGGGGTCGGCTTCGCTGGTGGTCAAGCGCTAAGGGAGCTCTACGCCGCCCATGCGGGCCACGATGGTGCTGGCGCGCGAGGCCAGGTAGCCTGAGCCGGGCCGCGTTTCAAAGTACTTGGGCCGGGGCAACATCACGGCCAGGCGCGCGGCCTCATAGGCGCTGAGCTTGGCCGCGGGCTTGCGGTAGTAGTGCTGGGCCGCGGCCTCCGCGCCGAAGATGCCTTCGCCCCATTCCACGCTGTTGAGGTAAATCTCCAGGATGCGTTCCTTGCTCAGCAGGGCTTCCAGCAGCAGGGTCAGCACCAGCTCCTGGCCTTTGCGCAGCAAGGTGCGCTCGCCCGACAAGAAAAGGTTTTTGGCCAGCTGCTGCGTGATGGTGGAGCCGCCCACGATCTTTACCGGCTTGGCCGGCGCTGCCGCCGCTTTGGCCGGGGCCAGCCGGCTGGCCGACTGCGCGGCGCGTTGCTCGGCCTTGGCGTTTTTGTCCCAGGCTTTTTCCAGCGCTTCCATGTCCACGCCGTCATGCTCGGCAAAGCTGGCGTCTTCAGATGCGATGACGGCGCGCTTGAGGTAGGCCGGCAGCTCGCTGTAAGGCACCCACTGCTGACGCCATTTCAGCGAGCCGGTGTTGCGCGTGATCAGGTAGGCCTCAGAACGCTGGAAGGCGGTGGACTCCGGGTTCACCACGGCCATCATGGCGATGCGCGCCACAAAAAACAGTTGCAGCGCCAGGCCCGCGATCAGCCCGAGGCCCAGCAAGCGGAGCAGTGCTTTCATGATGCGCGCACCTTCATTCGCTTATCGGCCTTACCCGAACTGCGCCCGCATTTCCCGCAGCACCTGCGCCGAAGGCGGGCGCACCTTGCGCCACAGCTCAAAGGCCTCGGCGGCTTGTTCCACCAGCATGCCCAGGCCGTCGCGCGGCGTGGCGCCGTGGTCTTTGGCCCAGGCCATAAAGCCGGCTGCGGCAGGGCCGTACATCATGTCGCAGGCCAGGGCGCCGGGCTTGAGCACGCTGGCCGCCACCGGCACATCGGCGCCCGCCAGGCTGCTGGCGCTGGCGTTTATGACGACATCAAAATTGCCCTGTAGCCCTTGTAAATCGTGTGTAAGCAGCTCTGTTTTTTGTAGCAAGGCCTGCATGGATGGATGCGCCTTGTGGCTGTCGGCCAGCGCGTCGGCCTTGGCCCGCGTGCGGTTGACGAGCACCAGCCGGCGCGGCCCGGCCGCCAGCAGCGGCCCCAGGGCGCCTGCGCCCGCGCCGCCCGCGCCTATCAGCAGCACATCGCGCCCGGCCAGGGCGACGCCGGCATTGTGCTGGATGTCGTTCACCAGGCCCACGCCGTCGGTGTTGTCGGCATGGACGATGCCGCCGTCCAGCCGCAGCGTGTTGACGGCCCGGGCCAGTTGCGCCCGGTCGGTCAGGGTCGTTGCAGCCTCAAAGGCGTCAAGCTTGAAAGGCACGGTGACGTTGCAGCCTTTAACGCCGTCTTGCACCAGCCGTGCCAGGGTGGCAGCAAAGGCCTCCAGCGGCACCAGCAGGCGCTCGTACTGCAGCGGCTGGCCGGTCAGCTCGGCAAAGCGCGCGTGGATGAATGGTGACTTGCTGTGCGCAATCGGGTTGCCCAGGACGTAATACTGATCCATGGCAATGTCAGCGGCTGGTGAGTTTGGTCTCAAGCGTGTCGTCGCGCGTGAACTTGAAGCGCGACACAACAACAATCTGGTCGGCCCGGCGGCGCATGGCATCGTTGAACTTGCCGAAAGGCCCGGTGCCGCGCACGATGCTTTGCGCGCGCCGGTCCAGCGTCAGGTTGCCCGAGGTCTGCACGACCTCGGTGTCGATCACGCTGCCGTCGAAATTCACGGTGACGACCATGGTCAGCTCGCCATACAGTTTTTTGCCGGCCTGCTCGGGGAAGTTCACCGTGCCCTTGTCTTCGATCTTGCGGCGCAGCTCGTCGTAGTAGACCGCGTAGACCTCTTCGCGCGTGGCCGGGCTGATGTAGCGCTTCTTGGGGCGCGCATTTTCTTCGTTGATGCGGCGCTCGATCTCGGCCAGGATCTTGATCAGCTGCTTGCGCTTTTCTTCACGCTCGGCCTGCGCCGGGTTGTTGGCGGGTTGTGTCAGGTCGGGCGGCGGCATGGAGGCCAGCTGCTTTTTGATGCTGGCCAGCAGCTGGGTTTGCTGCTCCTGCAGCGACTCGACTTTGCGCTGTGCGTCTTCGGTGGCGTCGCCCAGCTCCATCAGGGCCGATGGCGGCAGAGGCGAGGTGGCCCGGCCTTTTTCCGCCTCACCGCCGCCGGCGAGGGACGCCTGTGCGATGGCCTTGGCGAAGTCGGGCTTTTCGTTGGATTTGGCGTTGACCAGGATCACTTCCAGCGGCGTGTCCTGGAACACGCGGTTAAAACGCTCCGGGTCGACAAAACGCACCGTCAGCAACACCACATGAAAGGCGATGGAAGCGCCGAGAGCGATTTGCAGTGTGCTGGGTGATTTCACAGAAGGAGATTATCGGCGTTTCTGCATGCGTTTCGGTGTCAACCCGCCACCGGAGCCGCCGCAGCGGCGTCGGTTTGTGGCTCGTTAACATCGACTGCAATCGAGATCGGCCCTGCGGCCATCTCGGATTCGCCGTCTTCTTCGCCCAACGGGTCGGGCGACTCATCGATTTCCACATCCAGCCGATCGATCACCGTGCCCGAAATATCCAGCGTGATCTCGTCGATCTCGCCCAGCTTCACACGCACTTTCGCGCCGCGCGGCAGGCCTTGCGCGCCCACGGCCGGCAGCACCAGCGGCAGCTCGTCGGCGCGCACCAGGTTGTCCTTGAAGGACGTGGCCGTGAGTTCGGTGATGTTGTTTTGCTGCAGGTATTTCAGCGTCCAGTAGCGCTCTATGCCGGCCTGAAAACCGTTGTAGGCGCTGTAGGCCGCATCAAAGCCCGAGATGATGGAAAACAGCTCGGCGTCTTTGGGCTTGAAAGGGGCGGCCAGCGCGGCCGTGCGGCCGTGGCGGGCGCAGGCAATGATCTGCCACTGGTTGACCAGGTCGGTGTAGCGGCGCAGCGGCGAGGTGCTCCAGGCGTAACTTTTCACGCCTATGCCTGCATGCGGCAGGGCCTTGGTGCCCATGCGCACCTTCACGCCGGGCGCCAGGCTCGCCTGGCTGCGGTAAATGCCGGGCACACCGTGCTCGGCCAGCCACTGGCCCCAGGTGCTGTTGGCCAGAATCATGGCCTCGGCCACGATCAAATCCAGCGGCGCACCGCGCTGGCGGGTGCTGATGCTGACCGTCTCGTTGCCCTGGGGCTCGCCGCCCGTGGGGTTATCGAGGCGGAAGTTGTAGTCGGGCCGGTTGAAATTCTCGGGTTTGCCGCGCACGATTTCGCGCTGTGCCTTCAGATGTTTGGCCAGCCGGTGCAAGAAGGTCAGCTCCACGCCCCATTGCACGTCGGTGGGCGGGCTGCTCTGTGCGGCTTCAAAGAAGGCTTCGGTGAAGGTGCTGTCCAGCACATCGTGGCGCAGGTTGCTCACGATGGGCACCTGCTCCAGCCGGGTCACGCTTTCCTTGATCTCCAGCGTGGCTTCGTCCAGCGTGAGGTAGAGCGACAGGGCGGGGCAGTTGCGGCCTTCCTGCAGCGTGTAGCTTTTGACGATGTCGTCCGGCAGCATGGTCAGCTTGTAGCCGGGCATATAGACGGTGGAAAGCCGCGCGCGGCCCACGGTGTCAATCGGGCTGCCGGGCAGTACGGCCAGGCCCGGCGCGGCGATGTGGATGCCCAGGGTGATGGTGCCACTGCCCAAACCTTGCACGGAGAGTGCATCGTCGATTTCGGTGGTGGCCGAGTCGTCGATGGAAAACGCTTTCACATCGGCCAGCGGCAACTCGTCTTTGACTTCAGGCGCCTGCAAGGCCGGAAAGCCCGTGCCCTTGGGGAAGTTCTCAAACAAAAAGCGCTTCCAGTGAAACTGGTAGGGCGAAGCAATGGCGCCGGCTTTTTGCAGCAAGTCCAGCGGCGCGGTGTGCGTGGCGCGCGAGGCCTCGACCACGGCCTTGTACTCGGCGCTGTTCTTGTCGGGCTTGAAGAGGATTTTGTAAAGCTGCTCGCGCACCGGCGCCGGGCATTCGCCGCGGCCCAGTTCTTCGGCCCAGGCGGTGATCTGCGCCGCGATCTGTTTTTTCTTCTCGATGGCGGCCAGCGCCTGCTGCAGGATTTCGGCCGGCGCCTTTTTGAAGCGGCCCTTGCCGGCGCGGCGGAAATAATGCGGCGCGTCGTACAGGCGAAAGAGGGCGGCGGCCTGCTGTTCCAGCGAGGCAGCCTTGCCGTCGGCGCTGAAATAGTCGCGCGCCAGGTCGGCAAAACCGAATTCCTCTTCGCTGGCAAATTCCCAGGCCAGGTCCAGCTCGATGTCCTGGCTCAGTTTTTGGCCCGCAGCCACCATGTCGGCGGGCGAGGGTTTTTCAAATCTCAGCAGGGCGTTGACGCCCTTGACCTTCACGCGCTTGCCCGAGTCGAGCTCGACCTGCAGCGATGCGTCGCTCTCGGACAAAATGCGGCCGGCCAGGAACTTGCCGGCTTCTTCAAACAATACAAACAAAACGGGATCCCTTTGGCGTCTTTGATGACTTGGGACTAGTGTAATCAGCCCCGGTTTCGGGGGAGGCTTCAGGCCAAAGCGAGAAAGTCCAGGATTTCAGGCACGTGGGTATCAAAGTCGCTCAGCGCATGGTCGCCGCCTTCCAGCAGCCGGATGCGGGCGCCCGCATAACGTGCCGTCATTTCCCGCCAGTCCAGCACTTCGTCGCCCTTGGCGATGACGGCCAGGTAATTGCCGGGTGTTTTCAGTGGCCCGGCGTGCTGTGACCTGAGCTCGTCGACAAAGCGCGGTTCAAAGAAAAAATGCTCGCTCGGGTTGTGCCAGGCGGTTTGTTCGCCAATGTACTTCGCCAGGTCGCGCGCCGGTTCCACCGCCGGGTTGAGCAGCACCGCCTTGCAACCGGTGCGCTCGGCCACCGCGGTGGCGTAAAAGCCGCCCAGAGACGAGCCGATCACCGCCATGCTTTGGTAGCCGGCCTGCTGCGGCCAGCCCGCGATCCCATCAAAGACCATTTCCAGCGCGGCCTGGGGTGATGCCGGCAGTTGCGGACACCACCATTGCACGGCGGGGTGGCGCTCTTGCACCAGGGCCGCCATCTTGCGGGACTTGACGGATTGGGGTGAAGACCGGAAGCCGTGCAGGTAAAGCAGGTGGGTGGTGCGCATGGCGTCATGTTAGACGGGTGGACCCTGCCCCCTGCCAGCCGGGCTGTCGGATAATCAGGCCATGTCCGCCGTTTTCGACAAACCTTCCCTCTACCAGCGCACGCTGCCCATGCTGCAGGGTTTTGACGGGCTGCTGGCGTTTGCCGTCTTCCTGCTGGCTTGCGCGGGCCTCCTGATCATGTATTCGTCCGGCTATGACCACGGCACCCGTTTTGTCGACCACGGCCGCAACATGCTGATCGCCGGGGCCATCATGTTTGTGGTGGCGCAGGTCCCGCCGCAGCGCCTGATGGCCTTTGCCGTGCCGCTGTATATCGCCGGCGTCACCTTGCTGGTCGCGGTGGCGGTTTTCGGCATCACCAAAAAGGGCGCAAAGCGCTGGCTGAATGTGGGCGTGGTCATCCAGCCCAGCGAAATCCTCAAGATCGCCATGCCGCTGATGCTGGCCTGGTGGTTCCAGAAACGCGAAGGCCAGCTGCGCCCGCTGGACTTTCTGGCTGCCGGCTTGCTGCTCATCATCCCGGTCGGGTTGATCATGAAGCAGCCTGATCTCGGCACCTCCTTGCTGGTGCTGGCCGCGGGCCTGGCGGTGATCTTTTTTGCCGGCCTGAGCTGGAAGCTGATCCTGCCGCCCGCCTTGCTGGGGCTGATCGGTGTGTTCCTGATCGTCTGGTATGAGCCGCTGCTGTGCGCCGACGGTATGCGCTGGCCAGTCTTGCACGACTACCAGCAGCAGCGCATCTGCACGCTGCTCGACCCGTCGCGCGACCCGCTGGGCAAGGGTTTTCACATCATCCAGGGCATGATCGCCATCGGCTCGGGCGGTATTACCGGCAAGGGCTTTATGGCCGGCACCCAGACGCACCTGGAGTTCATCCCCGAGCGCACCACCGACTTCATCTTCGCGGCCTATTCCGAAGAGTTCGGCCTCTTGGGCAATCTGCTGCTGATCGCCGGTTTCATCTTCCTCATCCTGCGCGGGCTGGCGATTGCGCTGGAGGCTTCGACGCTGTTTGCGCGCCTGCTGGCCGGCGCGCTGACCATGATTTTTTTCACCTACGCCTTTGTCAATATGGGCATGGTCAGCGGCATCCTGCCGGTGGTGGGCGTGCCCCTGCCTTTCATCAGCTACGGCGGCACCGCCATGGTCACACTGGGGCTGGCCATAGGCATGCTGATGTCGATCGCCAAGGCCAAGCGGCTGGTGCAGTCCTGAACGGAACCTTGGCGTGAACCCCCAGCTCGTGACAGTCATTGGGGCGGGCAATATGGGCGGCGGCATGGCCGCCAACTTGTTGAGCCAGGGCTGGGCGGTACAGGTCTGCGATATCGATGCGGACAAGGTCGCCGACATGGTGGCGCTGGGCGCTACGGCCATCGACTCCCCGGCCGAAGCTGCCGCCGATTCGCTGGCTTTCATCATCTGCGTGGTGGACGCCGTGCAAACCGAAGATGTGCTGTTTGACGGCCAGGGCCTGACCCGCATGCTGCAACCCGGCCATGCCGTGATGCTGTGCCCCACGATTTCCCCGCAAGACGTCGAATCTTTCGCCAGCCGCCTGGCTGCGCGCGGTGTGCACACGCTGGACGCGCCTATGTCGGGCGGGCCTGCGCGGGCCCGCGACGGCTCCATGAGCCTGATGCTGGCTTGCGCGGACGAGGTGTATGCGCAGCAGGCAGCACTGCTGCAGGCCCTGTCAGTCAAGGTCTTCCGCATCAGCCAGAAGCCCGGGGACGGCGCCCGCACCAAGCTGGTCAACAACCTGCTGGCCGGCATCAACCTGGTGGGCGCCGCCGAGGCACTGGCGCTGGCCGGGCGGCTGGGGCTGGACCTCAGCACCACGCTGGACGTGATCGAGCAGTCCAGCGGGCAAAGCTGGATAGGCTCGGACCGCCTGCGCCGCGCAATTGCCGGCGACTACGCCCCGCGCGCGCATGTGACCCTGCTCGAAAAAGACACCCGGCTGGCCATGGAGGCGGCCCGCGCAGCGGGGTTTGACGGCCCGCTGGGCCTGCGCGCCAGCCAGGTGTTTGCCGACGCGCACCAGGCCGGGCTGGCCGGTGAGGATGACGCGGCCCTCTTTAAGCATCTCAAGCACCTGGCCGGTAAATCCTGAGCCTGGCCGGCAATGCCCATGGGGCATGTCAGGCGGCGCAGACTGCCTACAATGGCCCAATGACCTCACTTCGCTCCACCCCCGCCTCCGCCTCCAACAAGTCCACGGCCTCATCGACGGCCAAGCCGACGGCGGCGTCCACATCCGGGCGGCTGGAGATCGCTGAAAAGCTGCTGCTGGCGCCGTTTGGCCTCACGCAGGCGCATTTGGGCCGTGCATTGGGCGAAATCACCTCGCACGGCGCCGATGACGCCGACCTTTACTTCCAGTACACCCGCAGCGAAGGCTGGAGCCTGGAAGAGGGCATCGTGAAAACCGGCTCCTTCAGCATCGACCAGGGTGTGGGTGTGCGCGCCGTGAGCGGCGAAAAAACCGCCTTTGCCTATTCCGACGACATTTCCGAAGCCTCGCTGCTCGACGCGGCGCGCACTGTGCGCAGCATTGCTGCCGGCGGCAAGTCGGCCCGCGTGAAGACGCCGGCCCGCAAGATTGCCGGCAGCCGTTCGCTCTACGAGGGGCTGGACCCGATCGCCACGCTGGACAGCACCGCCAAAGTCAAGCTGCTCGAAAAAGTTGAAAAACTCGCCAAGGCCAAAGACCCGCGCATCGTGCAAGTGATGGCCGGGCTGGCCAGTGAGTACGACGTGGTGATGGTGGTGCGCGCCGACGGCACGCTGGCCGCCGATGTGCGCCCGCTGGTGCGCCTGAGCGTGACGGTGATTGCCGAGCAAAAGGGCCGCCGTGAAGTCGGCTCGGGCGGCGGCGGCGGACGTTTTGGCCTGGCCTACTTTGACGACGCGCAGATCGCCGAATATGTGAACGACGCGGTGAAAGCCGCGCTGACCAACCTGGACGCGCGCCCCGCACCGGCCGGCGAAATGACGGTGGTGCTGGGTTCGGGCTGGCCCGGCATCTTGCTGCACGAAGCCATCGGCCACGGCCTGGAAGGCGACTTCAACCGCAAAGGCTCCAGCGCGTTCTCCGGCAAGATCGGCCAGCGCGTCGCAGCCAAGGGCGTGACGGTGCTGGACGACGGCACGATTGCCGACCGCCGCGGCTCGCTCAATGTGGACGACGAGGGCCACGCCAGCCAGCGCAATGTGCTGATTGAAGACGGCATTCTGAAAGGCTATATCCAGGATTCGCTCAATGCGCGCCTGATGAAGGTCAAGCCCACCGGCAACGGCCGCCGCGAAAGCTACGCCCATGTGCCCATGCCGCGCATGACCAACACCTATATGCTGGGCGGCGACAAGCAGCCTGAAGAAATCGTGGCCAGCATCAAAAAGGGCCTGTACGCCACCAACTTCGGCGGCGGCCAGGTCGACATTACTTCCGGCAAGTTCGTGTTCTCGGCCAGCGAGGCCTTTTGGGTTGAAAACGGCAAGATCCTGTACCCCGTCAAGGGCGCGACGATTGTCGGCAACGGCCCCGACGCGCTGACCCGCGTCACCATGATGGGCAATGACATGGCGCTGGACAGCGGCGTGGGCACCTGCGGCAAGGAAGGCCAGAGCGTGCCGGTGGGCGTCGGCCAGCCGACGCTGCGCATCGACGGCCTGACGGTGGGCGGAACGGCCTGATCCGGGTCTGAATTGCCTACTTTTTGACCTGTGCTACATTTCAGCTTATGAATTCCGCCAAGTTTTATTTTGGTTACTTTTGGTTCTCAAGCGCTTCCGGCGGTAGAGAGATCAAGGCGTGACCCGATAAAACGCACCGATTCTCCAAAAACCGCCGGCCCTCCGGCGGTTTTTTTTTGCGTGTCCCGATTGTTGATGTTTGAACGAATCCTGAATTGAACGATATCTAGAAAAGGAAACCAGCGATGAATGCCAAAGCCACCTCCGCCAGCGACAACTGGTATGCGACCGTCGAAAAGACCAGCCAGACCGACGACGAACGCATCAAGGACATCACCGTGCTACCCCCTCCCGAGCATCTCATCCGCTTTTTCCCGATCCGCGGCACCGCCGTCGAGACGCTGATCAGCAAAACCCGCAAGGGCATCCACAACATCATCCAGGGCAAAGACGACCGCCTGCTCGTCGTCATCGGCCCGTGCTCCATCCATGACCCGATGGCCGCGCTGGAATACGCACGCAAACTGGTCGACCAGCGCAAGAAGTACGAAGGCACGCTGGAAATCGTGATGCGCGTCTACTTCGAAAAGCCCCGCACCACCGTCGGCTGGAAAGGCCTGATCAACGACCCCTACCTCGATGAAACCTTCCGCATCGACGAAGGCCTGCGCATTGCGCGCCAGCTGCTGATCGACATCAACCGCCTGGGCCTGCCCGCCGGCAGCGAGTTCCTTGACGTGATTTCGCCGCAGTACATCGGCGACCTGATTTCCTGGGGCGCCATCGGCGCGCGCACGACCGAAAGCCAGGTGCACCGCGAGTTGGCTTCGGGCCTGTCGGCGCCCATCGGCTTCAAGAACGGCACCGACGGCAACATCCGCATCGCGACTGACGCCATCCAGGCGGCGGCGCGCGGCCACCATTTTTTGTCGGTGCACAAAAACGGCCAGGTCGCCATCGTGCAGACCAACGGCAACAAGGACTGCCACGTCATTCTGCGCGGCGGCAAGGCGCCCAACTACGACGCGGCCAGCGTCGCGGCGGCCTGCAAGGAGCTCGAGGCCTCCAAGCTGCCGGCCACGCTGATGGTGGACTGCAGCCACGCCAACAGCTCCAAGCAGCATGAAAAGCAGGTTGAAGTGGCCCGCGATATCGCCGGTCAGGTGGCGGGCGGCTCGCGCCATGTATTCGGCCTGATGGTGGAAAGCCACCTCAACCCCGGCGCGCAGAAATTCACCCCCGGCAAGGACGACTCGAAAGCGCTGGAATACGGCAAAAGCATCACCGACGCCTGCCTGGGCTGGAACGACTCGCTGGATGTGCTGGAAATTCTGTCGGCTGCCGTGCTCAAGCGCCGCGCCGCCAAATAAGAAAAAAGAAAAGAACCGTCAGCCGCTTGCGGGTTTGTGCGAATAGCCGCCAGACCCGCAAGTCGCCGACCATGGGCTCTTGACCAGGAGCCCATCATGCGCAGCGAAGTCAGTGTGACCTTCAAGGGCATCGCGCCCATCCGCCTGGACCTCAACGAAGTGCAACCCATGCCGCACGATGTGGCACGCTGGTGGCTGGACGACCAGTTCACCCAAATGGGTTGCGAGCCGCTGCGGCCCACTGGCAAGTTGCTGACTGCCGACAAGGTGGTCGTGGTGGCCCAGGCAGCCGGCCCGGCGAAGTTTGCCGAGGCCAAATGGGCTCAGGAGTTTGCCCGGGCGTCCAGCGCTGCGCTGGGTAAGCCTGTGGTGCATGTGGATGTCACAACGCTCAGCATCAGTTTCTGAATCGCAGTTTTTGCAAGCCATTAAGGCCTGCAAGCCGCGTGGGTAGAGCGTAAGCAGCTCCTGAATTAATAGCGGGCCAATTACCGACCAGCCGGGGCTTCCCCTCAGGACTTCAGCGCCGCAAGCAACTTCGCGTGAATTCCGCCAAAGCCGCCATTGCTCATGCACAGCAAATGATCGCCCGGCCGCGCCGCGGCCAGCACCTGCTCAATCAGCTGCTCGATGGTGCCGGCCACCTGCGCCCGGTCACCCATGGGCGCCAGCGCGGCGCGCGCATCCCAGTCCAGCCCGCCGGCGTGGCAAAAGGCCAGGTCGGCCTGCTCCAGGCTCCAGGGCAACTGGGCCGTCATGGCGCCCAGTTTCATGGTGTTGCTGCGCGGCTCGAAGATCGCCAGGATGCGTTCGCTACCCTTGCCGGCGGCGGTGAGCTGCCGGCGCAGGCCGTCCACCGTGGTGTGGATGGCCGTCGGGTGATGGGCGAAATCGTCATACACCGTGATGTTGCCGCTGGCGCGCGCCACCACGCCGCGCACTTCCATGCGGCGCTTGACGTTCTGGAACGAGGCCAGCGCCTGGGCGGCGGCTTCGGGCGCGACGCCCACATGTTCGGCCGCGGCAATGGCGGCCAGCGCATTGAGCTGGTTGTGCACGCCGCTGATACCCCACTGCACATGGGCCACGGCCTGCCCGGCCTTGAGCACCTGGAAGTCGTGTGGCTCGCCCTGGGCGGTAAAGCCGTCTTTATTCAGCAGGCCGCCGCCAAAAAGCATCTGCTCACTCCAGCAGCCCTTGGCCAGCACGCGCTGCAGGCTGGCTTCGGCCGCGTTGACGACCACGCGGCCGTGTGAGGGCACAGTGCGCACCAGGTGATGGAACTGCCGCTCTATGGCCGCCAGGTCGTCAAAGATGTCGGCGTGGTCGAATTCGAGGTTGTTCAGGATGGCGGTGCGCGGGCGGTAGTGCACAAACTTGCTGCGCTTGTCGAAAAACGCGGTGTCGTACTCGTCGGCCTCAATCACAAAGGTGTTGCCGTCGCCCAGCCGGGCCGACACGCCGAAGTTCAGCGGCACACCGCCGACCAGAAAACCCGGCTTGAGCCCCGCATGCTCCAGGATCCAGGTCAGCATGGCGGTGGTGGTGGTTTTGCCGTGCGTGCCAGCCACGGCCAGTACATGGCGCGGGCCGGTGGCGTGGTGCGTCGGGTGGTGCAACACATGGCCCGACAGCCATTGCGGGCCGCTGGTGTAGGGCTTGCCGCTGTTGAGGATGGCTTCCATCAGCGGGTATCTTGGGCTGCCGTCCGGCTGGCGGGCGCGGGACACCACATTGCCGACCACAAACGCATCGGGCTCAAACGCCATCTGGTCGGCGCCGTAACCCTCTATCAGCTCAATTCCCAGGCCGCGGAGCTGGTCGCTCATGGGCGGGTAGACGCCGGTGTCGCAACCCGTGACTTTGTGTCCCGCCTCCCGCGCCAGGGCGGCCAGGCCACCCATGAAAGTGCCGCAGATTCCCAGAATATGTATGTGCATGGGCCTGTATTCTAGGCAGGGCTTTTTGGCGGCCAGCCGCCACCGGGATGGCCGGTGCGGGCCGTCGGTGAACTTTCAGGGCCTGCGCGACCCTAACCGGGGCACAATCGCTTCGCCTCCCCCGTATATCTTCTGGCCCCCGGGGCCTGCCGACCTTGACCCCTCACACACTCAAATCCGAAATCGCCGCCACGGCCGCCGCAATGGTCGTGGAAGAAGGGCTGGAATACGGCCCGGCCAAGCGCCGCGCCGTCAAGCAGATGGCGCTGCCCGCGCGTACCGAGCTGCCCGGCAATGACGAGTTGGAAGACGCCGTGCGTGAATACATCGCGCTGTTTTGCGCCGACACCCAGCCGGCCGAGCTGGCCGCCCTGCGCGAGCTGGCGCTGGTCTGGATGGAGCGGCTGGCGCAGTTTCGGCCCTATCTGGGCGGGGCGGTCTGGCACGGCACGGCCACCCGGCTGTCCGATATCTATATCCAGCTCTTTTGCGACGACCCCAAATCGGCCGAAATCGCGCTGATTGAACACAATGTGGACTACGAGCCGCGCACCGTCACTGGTTTTACCGGCGACAGCGTGGAAGCGCTCAGTTTGCGAAGTGTGTGCAAACCTCTGAACGAAACCGTTGGCGTGCACCTGATGGTTTACGACCACGACGACCTGCGCGGCGCCCTCAAGCCCGACGCCAAGGGGCGCAGCCCCCGAGGCGATCTGGCTGCCGTGCAAAAATTGCTGTCCACCCAACCCGGAGCTTGAGAACACGTGAACCGCAGAAACATGATTTATGGCGGAGCAGCCGCTTTGGCGGGCCTGGCCGGCGCCGGCGCTGCCTGGTGGAAATTCCAGCCCCATCAGGTAGATGAGAAGATCGTGGCGCCGGCCCCCGGCGCTGCAACTGGCAACGCGACCGACGCGTTCTGGAGCCTGAACTTCGACACGCCGGACGGCAAAAACCTGTCCATGAGCAGCTTTCGCGGCAAGCTCCTGCTGGTCAATTTCTGGGCGACCTGGTGCCCGCCCTGCGTCGAAGAGCTGCCTTTGCTGGATTACTTCTTCCAGGAAAACCGCGACAAAAACATCCAGGTTGTGGGCTTGGCGGTCGATCAGCCCAGCAAAGTGCGTGAGTGGCTGCAGACCAAGCCGCTGCATTTCCCGGTCGGCATGGCCGGCCTGGGCGGCACGGAGCTCAGCAAGTCGCTGGGCAACCTGGCCGGCAGCCTGCCTTTTACAGCGGTGTTCAGCGCCACCGGCGAGCTGCTTCACCGCAAGATCGGCCAGGTCAAACCTGAAGAGCTGGCGCTTTGGGCCAAGCTCAAGTAGGGTTTGATTCTGTTTTGATCTAAATGACGGGAACGCGCGTCGACTTGCATCGAACGGCCGTGGTATGTTCGTTTATTGATGGGCAAGCAGGTCGCCGGTAGGGGCTTGGGGAGGCCTCCGGCTTGATGTACACTCTGCGCTCTCACAGGCTCAGCCGCCCCGGTTGACGCCTGCAGTAATTAACTGATACGTGCTTTAGGGCACAAAAGCAGGAAGTAAATGAAAAAAGAAGGGAGATCGGTACAGGCAATGCGCTCGGCCGGTTTTCAGGCTTTTATTCAGACGCTGCGCTGAAATCCTCGCGCCAGCATCTACCGTCGTTGGAGAGAACCCATGGATTTAAGAAAACTCAAGACCCTGATCGACCTCGTTTCGGAGTCCAACGTGTCTGAACTGGAGATCACCGAAGCCGAAGGCAAGGTGCGTATCGTCAAATCCAGCGGCGCCCCGCTCGTGATGCAGCAGCCGGTTGCCATGGTAGCAGCTCCCGCTGCGGCCCCTGCGGCCGGCGCCCCCGCCGCCCCGGTGGCCGAGGCAGCCCCCGCCGCACCGGCCGGTCACTCCGTCAAGTCGCCCATGGTGGGCACCTTCTACCGCTCCGCCAGCCCCGGCGCCAAGCCTTTTGTCGAGCTGGGCAGCGTCGTCAAGGAAGGCGAGACCATCTGCATCATTGAGGCCATGAAGATCCTCAACGAGATCGAAGCCGACAAATCCGGCACGGTCACCAAGATTCTTTCGGAAAACGGCCAGGCTGTTGAATACGGCCAACCCCTCTTCATCATTGAGTAAGCGGGCGCTTCGCCCCCTTGTTCAAACCAGGCTTACCGACGCATGTTCAAGAAAATACTGATCGCCAACCGCGGAGAGATCGCCTTGCGCATCCAGCGCGCCTGCCGCGAGCTCGGCGTCAAGGCCGTGATGGTCTATTCCGAGGCTGACCGCGAAGCGAAATACATCAAGCTGGCCGACGAGTCGGTCTGCATCGGCCCCGCGCCCTCCAAAGACAGCTACCTCAACATGCCGGCCATCATCTCGGCGGCCGAGGTGACCGACGCGGAAGCAATCCACCCCGGCTACGGCTTCCTGAGCGAAAACGCCGACTTTGCCGAGCGGGTGGAAAAAAGCGGCTTCAAGTTCATCGGCCCCACGCCCGAATCCATCCGCATCATGGGCGACAAGGTTTCGGCCAAGCAGACCATGATCAAGGCCGGCGTGCCCTGCGTGCCCGGCTCGGAAGGCGCGCTACCTGACGACCCGGTCTTCATCAAGCGCACCGCCAAGCAGATCGGCTACCCCGTCATCATCAAGGCGGCCGGCGGCGGCGGCGGGCGCGGCATGCGCGTGGTGCACACCGAGGCGGCCCTGCTGCATGCGGTGCAGACCACCAAGGCTGAAGCCGGCGCGGCTTTCGGCAACCCCGAGGTCTACATGGAGAAATTCCTGCAGAACCCGCGGCACATTGAAATCCAGATCCTGGCCGACCAGCATAAAAATGCGGTCTGGCTGGGCGAGCGCGACTGCTCCATGCAGCGGCGCCACCAGAAAGTCATTGAAGAAGCGCCGGCGCCCGGCATTCCGCGCAAGTTGATCGAGCGCATCGGCGAGCGCTGCGTGGCCGCCGTCAAGAAGATCGGCTACCGCGGTGCGGGCACCTTTGAGTTTCTCTATGAAAACGGCGAGTTCTACTTCATCGAGATGAACACCCGCGTGCAGGTGGAGCACCCCGTCACCGAGTGGATTACCGGCGTGGACATCGTGCGCACCCAGATCATGGTGGCGGCGGGTGAAAAGCTGCCTTTCGCCCAGCGTGACATCGAGCTCAAGGGCCATTCCATCGAATGCCGCATCAACGCGGAAGACCCCTACAAGTTCGTTCCCTCGCCGGGCCGCATCACGACCTGGCACACGCCGGGCGGGCCGGGTGTGCGGGTGGACTCGCACATTTACGCCAATTACTTTGTGCCGCCCAACTACGACTCCATGATCGGCAAGATCATCGTGCACGGCGATACGCGTGAGCAAGCGCTGGCCCGCATGAGCACGGCGCTGGCCGAGACGGTGGTTGAAGGCATCAACACCAACATCCCGCTGCACCGCGAGCTCATGGTGGATGCCAAGTTCATGGATGGCGGGACGAATATTCATTACCTCGAAGAGTGGCTGTCAAAGCGTGAACGCTGAGCGGTCCCTGGGCGCGCGATGAGTATGTTTGAACTGATCCTGCTGGCCCCCGTCGACGAAGTCGAAATCCTGAGCGAGGCGCTGGATGCGCTGGATGCGCTCAGCGTGTCGGTGGAAGACGCCGATGCACAGACGCCGGCCGAGCAGGCGCTGTTTGGCGAGCCGGACATGCCGCCGCCCAAGGCAGGCTGGGAGCGTTCTCGCATCGTGTCGCTGTTTGCCACTGAAGCCCTGGCGCGTGACGCGGCTGGAGTGCTGGCGGCGCAAGACTTTTTCGCGGGCTGCCGGGTGGTGGCGATTCAGCCGGTGCCTGAGCAGGACTGGGTGCGCCTGACGCAATCGCAGTTCGAGCCGGTCGAGATCACCCCTGAATTCTGGATCGTGCCGACCTGGCATGAGCCGCCCGCTGAGGCCAAACAACTGATCCGGCTGGACCCGGGCCTCGCGTTTGGCACGGGCACGCACCCGACCACGCGCATGTGCCTTCGCTGGATTGCCGGCCAGGGCAGTGCCGGTAAAAGCCTGGGCCGTGTCCTGGACTACGGCTGCGGCTCGGGCATCCTGGCCATTGGTGCGGCGAAGTTTGGCGCGCTGGACATCGATGCTGTCGATATTGACCCGGCGGCCGTCGAATCGACACGCGCCAATGCCGAAGCCAATCATGTGGCCCTCAAGGCCGGCCTGCCCGAGAAGGCCGCCGGCAAGTACCAGACGGTACTCGCCAACATCCTGGCCACGCCGCTGAAAGTGCTGGCGCCGCTGCTGTGCGCGCATGTCGAAAAAGGCGGGCACCTGGTGCTGGCCGGCATTCTTGAGCGCCAGGCTGAAGAGCTCAAGGAGGCCTATGCGCCGTACTGCCAGCTTACGGTGCATGACGCGCAAGAGGGCTGGATCCTGATGACCGCCCGGTTCTGAGCCGGCACCGGCCGTCGCGCATGACGGTCCTTGGGCCGCCGGCAGCGGTTGCGGCCCCTACAATACAGCGCTAAATGAGCCTGATTACGCGCTGCCCCGCTTGCGGCACGATGTTCAAAGTCGTGACCGATCAACTCAAAGTCTCGCAGGGCTGGGTGCGATGCGGGCATTGCGCCGAAGTCTTCGACGCCTCGGTCCATTTGCTGCCGCGCGACATGTCGGCTATGGCCGCTTCACTTCCTTCGATTGCCGACACGCAACCGCAGCCGCTGCCGGAGCCCGAGCTTCCTGCCGCCAGACAAGCCACCGCCGATACGGAACCGGCAAGTCTCCACCCCGATGACTGGGCGCCCGCCCGCTCATTTGCCGACAGGGCGCCGCTGCGGCCGTCCAGGCCCGGGCCCGCAGAAGCCCAGGACAGCGCCGCCGACTTTGACCCCGGCCGCTGGAAGCGGGCGCAACAGGAGCGCCAGCTGGACCCGGCGGAGCTGGATGATGATGACGACTCGTTGCCCCCGATGCCACCGCCCCGGCAGCCGGTCGTGGTGCGCCCCGCCATCGAAGACGATTCCAGTTTCCTTTTTTCAGATGTGGACTCCGGCATGCCGGACTCGCGGGTGGAGCACGATGTCTCTTTTGTGCGGGACGCGCGGCGCAAGGCGTTCTGGAAGAAGCCGGCGACACGCTGGTCGCTGGCCTTGCTGTCTTTGCTGCTGTTGGCCGCCCTGGTGGTGCAATGGGGCGTTCAGCAAAGGGACACCCTCGCTGCGCTGGAGCCGCGCCTGGTGCCGGCGCTTCAGGCGATTTGCGGCCCGCTGAAATGCGAGATACGCGCGCCCCGGCATATCGAATCGCTGGTGATCGACAGCTCCACCTTCAACCGGCTCGGGCCCGACGCCTACCGGCTCAGTTTTACCCTCAAGAACACCGGCGTGGTCGTTCTGGAAATGCCCTCGCTGGAAGTCACATTGACCGACACCCAGGATCAGGCCGTGGTGCGCCGCATCCTCACGCCGGCGCAGTTTGGCGCCAAAACCTCCACGCTGGCCGCGCAGTCGGAGCTGGCAGGCCTGGTCATCATGAAAGTCTCCGGCGATGCGGGCGCACCGGCGCCTTCCTCGGCCTCTTCTTCTCCTGCCACGCCCGGCGGCTCCCTGCGGGTTGCGGGCTACCGCGTCCTGGCTTTTTATCCCTGATTGAAACGAGAAAACTGAATGTCTGCTGTTATCTGTGGCTCCCTGGCGTTTGACACCATCATGACCTTTGAGGGGCGTTTTTCCGAGCAGATCCTGCCCGACCAGTTGCACATCCTCAATGTGTCTTTTCTCGTGCCCGCCCTGCGCCGCGAATTCGGCGGCTGCGCCGGCAACATCGCCTACAGCCTGCGCCAGCTAGGCGGCCAACCGCTGCCCATGGCCACGGTCGGCACCGACGGCGCCGAATATGTGGAGCGCATGAAGACCCTGGGCGTCAGCACCGAGTTTGTCCACCAGGTGAGCGACACCTACACCGCGCAGGCCATGATCATGACCGACCGCGACAACAACCAGATCACGGCTTTTCACCCCGGCGCGATGATGCAGGCCCACGTGACCCGCATCGAGGCGCGCAGCGACATCAAGCTGGGCATCATTGCCCCCGACGGGCGCGATGCGATGCTGCAGCATGCCGAGCAGTTCAAGGCGGCCGGCATTCCTTTCGTGTTCGATCCGGGCCAGGGCCTGCCCATGTTTGACGGCAAGGACCTGGCGCATTTTGTCGAGCTGGCGACCTGGGTGACCGTCAATGACTACGAAGCCAAGATGCTCTGCGAGCGCACGGGGCTGTCTTGCGCCGAGCTGTCGCGCAAGGTCGAGGGTCTGGTGGTGACGCTGGGCGCCGAGGGCTGCGAAGTCTGGGTGGGTGGCGAGAAAACCCTGGTGCCGCCTGTGAAGGCCACAGAGGTGGTCGACCCGACCGGTTGCGGCGACGCCTTTCGCGGTGCGCTGCTGTTCGGCCTGGAGCAGGGCTGGTCGCTGGAACGTTGCGCCGCGCTGGGCAACCGGGTGGGCGCACTGAAGATCGCCACGCGCGGTGGCCAGAATTACACGCTGACGGCCGCGCAAATCGCGGGCTAAGCGCCACTTCGCTACTCGCCGCTTGTCAGTCAGGTGGGCAGGTCGTCCTTGCCCGCTGCTGCCCTCACCAATTCATCCCAACTGGCCCGGCTCGCTGCGGCTGCTGCCACACGCAGCTGCTTGCGCCTGGAGGTTTCCCCGCGCGCCAGCGTGACGGCTTGCTGTGGAATACCCAGACAGCCGGCCAGCCATTTCACCAGCGCCTGGTTGGCCTTGCCGTCCACCGGCGGTGCCTGCAGCCGCAAGCGCAACGCCAGCTCGCCGGTTTCGCCATGCAGGCCCACGGCCTGGGTTTTGGCCGCGTTCGGCACCACGTGTATGTCCAGCAGGACGTCGCCGTTCTTGTCCAGCCGCATGAAGGGCAGGGCGGGCAGCTCTGGGGGCGTGTTCATGGCGGCGGCAAGCGGTTGAGGGGAAGGGGATAAGGATGGTCGGCCGGATACCGGAAACGGAACAGGCATGAAAAAAGCCCGACACCTTTCGATATCGGGCTCCAAGCAGAAATACCTTACTGCTTACGGCTTGCTGGCTGTTGGAAACGGCCAGGCAGCTTGCGGGTTCAGAGTTGTCTGAGCCGCAGGGGCAGCCGCTACAGCGGGTGCTTTGGCAGCAGGTTTTTTCGCGGCTTTCTTCGCAGCGGGCTTTTTCGCTGCTTTCTTGGCGGCAGGCTTTTTCGCAGCGGCTTTCTTGGCCGCTGGTTTCTTCGCTACCTTTTTCGCGGCCTTCTTGGCTGCTGGCTTCTTAGCTGCGGCTTTCTTCGCCGCTGGCTTCTTGGCCGCTACCTTCTTGGCTGCTGGCTTTTTCGCTGGCGATTTTTTCGCAGCTGGCTTCTTAGCCGCTACTTTTTTCGCTGGAGCTTTTTTAGCCGGAGCTTTTTTCGCTGCTGCTTTTTTCGCAGGAGCCTTCTTGGCCGCTACCTTCTTGGCAGGGGCCTTCTTTGGAGCAGCTTTTTTAGCCGCAGTTTTTTTCGCAGTTGCCATAGTTTTCTCCTTGATCACGTTGCAAAGAGCACTTCACGGTTGGAGTACGTAAAGCGATTCACGGCGTTGGGCCCCGGATAAACCGGTCCCAGCGCCGCGAACACAGGAGCAAAGCCCAACGCGCACTTCTGTGGTGCTGTCATTGGTCATTGCAATTCTTAAAATCATTGTTCGGGCGTTTTTCAATCAATCCCAGGAAAGGGCACCACCGGACTGGTACTCGATCACACGGGTTTCAAAGAAGTTGCGCTCTTTCTTCAGGTCGATCATTTCGCTCATCCACGGGAACGGATTCTCCTCGTTGGGGAAGAGAGTTTCAAGTCCGATCTGCGTGGCGCGGCGATTGGCAATGTAGCGGAGGTAGCCTTTGAACATGGAGGCATTGAGGCCGAGCACGCCGCGCGGCATGGTGTCTTCGGCGTAGCGGTATTCCAGTTCGACGGCTTTCATGAACAAGGCCTTGATCTCGGCCTTGAACTCTGCGGTCCAGAGATGGGGGTTTTCCAGCTTCAGCTGGTTGATCAGGTCGATGCCGAAATTGCAGTGCATCGACTCGTCGCGCAGGATGTACTGGTATTGCTCGGCGGCGCCGGTCATCTTGTTCTGGCGGCCCAGGGCAAGAATTTGCGTGAAGCCCACATAGAAGAACAAGCCCTCCATCAGGCAGGCGAACACGATCAGCGACTTGAGCAGGGTCTGGTCGGCTTCGGGCGTACCGGTCTTGAAGTGGGGGTTGGAGATGACTTCAATGAAAGGGATCAGGAACTGGTCCTTGTCCTTGATGGACTGGACTTCGTTGTAGGCGTTGAAGATCTCGGCTTCGTCCAGGCCCAGCGACTCGGTGATGTACTGATAGGCGTGGGTGTGGATGGCTTCTTCAAAAGCCTGGCGCAGCAGGAACTGGCGGCACTCGGGCGCCGTGATGTGGCGGTAAGTGCCCAGCACGATGTTGTTGGCGGCCAGCGAATCGGCCGTCACAAAGAAACCTAGGTTGCGCTTGACCAGGCGGCGCTCGTCTTCGGTCAGGCCGTTGGGGTCTTTCCAGAGCGCGATGTCGCGCGTCATGTTCACTTCCTGCGGCATCCAGTGGTTGGCGCAGGTGGCGAGGTATTTCTCCCAGGCCCATTTGTATTTGAAGGGCACCAGCTGGTTGACGTCGGTCTGGCCGTTGATGATGCGCTTGTCGGAGGCCTTGACGCGTTGCGCCTTGGCGGGCTCTGCTGCAGCAGAAGGGGTAGAAGAGATTGCAGCGGGTGCAGGTGTGAACGCGCCGTCGTTGAGCATGCGCACTTGCGCTTGGGGTTGCTCGGCAGTGTTCAAAGAAAGAGGCGGAAGTTCCATCGAGCGGCCTTCGGGCGTGCCGCTGTTATGAGATGTTTGCAACGATGGTTTGACTTCTTCGTCCCAGGTCAACATAGAGGTTTCCAATACTTTGGGATTATGAAAGCAGCGATACAAAATGAAAAGTGTTCATTCACATCGCTACAAAATTGTGTTGCTCATATACATCGAATCGCGCGGCCGGGTGACCGCGCGACCCGGTGTTTTTTTATTGGCAAGCCTCGCATCCCGGGTCATCGATCGCGCAGAACTTGATGTCGGTCGCAGGCGTTGCATTCATCTGCGCTTGCGCCGCGGCAGCTGCCGCTTCGAGTGCGCTCATGCCGCTGCTTGCCGGTGCGGGGCCCGATGAAACCGAGTTCATCTTGCCGGCGGTCACGGTCGATTTCTCGGCGTGCGTCGCGCTCTGCGTGCGCAGGTAGTAGGTGGTCTTCAGGCCGCGCAACCAGGCCAGCTTGTAGGTGTCGTCAAGCTTCTTGCCCGAGGCGCCTGCCATATAGATATTGAGCGACTGTGCCTGGTCGATCCACTTCTGGCGTCGCGCCGCGGCTTCGACAATCCAGGAAGTCTCAATCTCAAACGCCGTGGCGTACAGCGCCTTGACGTCTTGCGGCACACGATCGATGGGGCGCAGCGATCCGTCGAAGTGCTTCAGGTCCACCACCATCACGTCGTCCCACAGGTTCAGGCGCTTGAGGTCGCGTACCAGGTAGTGGTTGATGACCGTGAATTCGCCGGACAGGTTGGACTTGACCGAGAGGTTGCCGAAGCAGGGCTCGATGCAGGCGTCCACGCCGATGATGTTGGAAATGGTGGCCGTTGGGGCGATGGCGACGCAGTTGGAGTTGCGCATGCCGTCCTGGGCGATCTTCTTGCGCAGGGCTTCCCAATCCAGCGTGGCGGAACGGTCGACTTCGACGTAGCCGCCGCGCTGCTCGGCCAGCATGTCCAGCGTGTCCAGGGGCAGGACGCCCTTGTCCCAGAGCGAGCCCTTGTAGCTGGCGTACTTGCCGCGCTCTTTGGCCAGCTCGGTGGAGGCCCAGTAGGCGTGGTAGCAGACGGCTTCCATGGACTTGTCGGCGAACTCGACGGCTTCCTGCGATGCGTAGGGCACGCGCAGCTCATACAGGCAGTCCTGGAAGCCCATGATGCCCAGGCCCACGGGGCGATGGCGCATGTTGGAGTCGCGGGCCTTCTTGACGGCGTAGTAGTTGATGTCGATCACGTTGTCCAGCATGCGCATGGCCGTGGTGATGGTTTTCTTGAGCTTCTCGTGGTCGACCGCACCGTCCTTCAAATGCTGGACGAGGTTGACCGAGCCGAGGTTGCAGACGGCAGTTTCGGTGTCGCTGGTGTTGAGCGTGATCTCGGTGCACAGGTTGGACGAGTGCACAACGCCGGTGTGCTGCTGCGGCGAGCGCACGTTGCAGGCATCCTTGAAGGTGATCCAGGGATGGCCGGTTTCAAACAGCATCGACAGCATCTTGCGCCACATATCGGTGGCCTGCAGCTTGCGGGACGGCTTGATCTCGCCGCGCTCGGCCTTGGCTTCGTAGGCGGTGTAGATCTTTTCGAAGTCCTTGCCGAACTTGTCGTGCAGGTCCGGGGTGTCTGAAGGCGAGAACAGCGTCCAGGTGCCCTTTTCCATCACGCGGCGCATGAAGAGGTCGGGGATCCAGTTGGCGGTGTTCATGTCGTGCGTGCGGCGGCGGTCGTCGCCGGTGTTCTTGCGCAGTTCCAGGAACTCTTCAATATCCAGGTGCCAGGTTTCCAGGTAGGCGCAGACGGCGCCCTTGCGCTTGCCGCCCTGGTTGACCGCCACTGCCGTGTCGTTGACGACTTTGAGGAAAGGCACGACGCCTTGCGATTCGCCGTTGGTGCCCTTGATATGGGCGCCCAGGGCGCGCACGGGCGTCCAGTCATTGCCCAGGCCGCCGGCAAATTTGGACAGCAGGGCGTTTTCCTTGATGGCGTCGTAGATGCCGCCCAGGTCGTCGGCGACGGTGGTCAGGTAGCAGGACGACAGCTGCGAGCGCAGCGTGCCGGCGTTGAACAGGGTGGGCGTGCTCGACATGAAGTCGAAGGACGACAGGATTTCGTAGAACTCGATCGCGCGCTCTTCGCGGTTGATTTCGTTGAGCGACAGGCCCATGGCCACGCGCATGAAGAAAGCCTGTGGCAGCTCGATGCGCTGCTTGCGCACGTGCAGGAAGTAGCGGTCAAACAGGGTCTGCAGGCCGAGGTAGTCGAACTTCAGGTCGCGCTCGGGCTTGAGCGCGGCGCCCAGGCGGGCCAGGTCGAACTGCTGCAGCTTTTCGTCCAGCAGCTCGTTTTGCACGCCCTTGGCGATGAACTGGGGGAAGTATTCGGCATAGCGGACGGCCATGTCGGCCTGGTTGACTTCTTCACCCAGCACTTCGCGGCGGATGGTGTGCATCAGCAGGCGCGCGGTGGCGTAGGTGTAGTCGGGGTCTTTTTCGATCAGCGTGCGCGCTGCCAGGATGGACGCCTTGTAGACCTCGTCGATGGGAACGCCGTCGTACAGGTTGCGCATGGTTTCGGCAACGATGGGGTCGGGTTTGACGTCGGCGCCCAGGTTGGCGCAGGACGCTTCAATCAGGGCCTGCAGGTTGCGCACGTCGAGCGCGACGCGGTTGCCGCGGTCGGTCACATGGATCAGGGGCGCTGCGGGCGTGGCGGTTTGCGGCTGGCGTGCGCGCTCTTGCGTGCGCTTTTCGCGGTACAGCACGTAGGCGCGGGCGATTTCGTGGTGGCCGCCGCGCATCAGGCCGAGTTCGACCTGGTCCTGCACGTCTTCTATATGAAAGGTGCCGCCGCCTGGGCGCGAACGCATCAGGGCGCGGATGACCGCCTGGGTCAGGCCGTCCACCGTTTCGCGGACGCTGGCCGATGCGGCGCCTTGCGTGCCGTGAACGGCCAGGAAGGCCTTCATCATGGCCACGGCAATCTTGTTGGGCTCAAAGGGCACCACGCCGCCATTGCGGCGAATGATCTGGTAATGGGCGAGGGGGTTGGATTGCGCGTTGGTGTCGACTGCTGCGGGATTGCCTGCCAGAACGCCGGACGTTGCTGGCACCGCGTGTTGTGCTGTTTGCATGAGTTCCTCTTTGTTTTATGACTGTCTGACGTGCTGTCCGGGGCATCCCTGTCTGCCGGGGTTGTTCAAGGGCAATGAACGGTTCCCTGCGGCGCGGAGCCCGAATTACGTCAAAACTGAATTAGGGCTTAGACACTATACCTAGGGTACTAAGGGAATACAAGCCACTACAGGTAGTGTATCGCTCTCTGAATTCGCTGTTACGTTTTGTGGCTTTTTCTGCCGCATTTTGCGCACCCGGATTGAGCATAGGACGACGCGTTGATCTTCGCCAAATGCCTCGTGAAATCACGCTTGCGCACCATGGGCAAAGCACTGGCGCGGCTTGGCGCAGGCTTTGGGCCGGCGGCACCGGCAGGTATTGGTGCGGTAAAAATTCCCAAAATTTTTGCGCCGCAAAACGCACCTCGATGGTGTGGCGCGCGGCAGTGGGCCGCTCAAATCATTTCGGGAAAACACCTAGCGGCGAAGCAAGCGCGTCTTGCAGCAAAGGCCAATCGAAGCCCGGGCCCGGATCCAGCTTGCGGCCCGGTGCAATGTGCTCATGCCCCGCAATGTGCGCGATGGGGTAGGCCTGAAAAAGCGAGGCGCACAGCCCGGTCAGGGTTTCGTATTGGGCTGCTTCAAAGAGGCCTCCTTCGAGGCCTTCGAGCTCAATGCCGATTGAGTCGTCATTGCAATTGCTGCGCCCGCGGTAGCTGGACTCACCGGCATGCCATGCCCGGTCATCGCAGCCCACAAACTGCCACAAGGCGCCGGTGCGGGCGATGAAGAAATGCGACGAAACCTGCAGGCCCCGAATGCCCTGGAAGTAGCTATGCGCGTCCCAATCGAGTTCATTGGTAAAGAGTCGCTGGACATTGCCGTTGCCGAATTCACCGGGCGGCAGGCTGATGGAGTGGATGACGACCAGATCGATTTGCGCGCCTTCGGGGCGTGGGCCGAAGTTGGGCGAGGCCAGTGCCCGGGCATAGCGGTACCAGCCCTTGTGCCACAAAGGCTGGGAGGGCGGGGAGGCGGGCGCGCCGCCGGCGTCAGGCCGCGTCATCGGCGGCGCCCTGTCCATCGTCAGCGTCGTCGCTGCCCGGGGTCGCGATGTTCAGGCGTGCAATCCGGTAGCGTATCTGGCGAAGGCTCAGGCCCAGCCTGGAGGCCGCCGCAGTGCGGTTGAAGCCGGTTTCCAGCAACACCTTGGTGAGGATGCTGCGTTCCTGCCTGTCCAGGTAATCCTGCAGGTTCTCCGGAACCGCGACGTCCTCCTCAACCGGCGCATCGAAGTGCAATTCACTGCCGTCGCCCAGCGCCACGGCCCGGTGCAGGGTGTTTTCGAGCTCGCGCACATTGCCGTTGAAGGGCCGGGCGCGCAACTGCTCCATCACGGCGTCGGTCAGCTCGGGCATGGCAAAGCCGGACTCCTGGCAGATTCTGGACAGCAGGGCGTTGCACAGCGCGGGGAGGTCTTCGCGCCGTTCGCGCAGCGGCGGCACGAGAATTTCGATCACGTTGAGCCGGTAATACAAATCCTGGCGGAAGGTCCCTTGCGCCACTTCGGTGGCCAGGTCCTTGTGGGTCGCGCTGACGATGCGCACGTCGACGGCATCTTCCTGGGGTGACCCGAGCGGGCGCACCGTGCGCTCCTGGATGGCCCGCAGCAACTTCGATTGCATGGCCAGCGGCAGGTCGCCGATCTCATCGAGAAACAGGGTGCCGCCCTTGGCGGCCTGGAAGTAGCCCTGCCGGTCTTGTGACGAGCCGGTGTAGGCACCTTTGCGTGCGCCGAAAAATTCTGCTTCGAGAAGATTTTCCGGAATCGCACTGCAGTTGACCGCCACAAAGGGGCCTGCCGCCCGGTGGCTGCAGCCGTGCACCGCGCGCGCGACCAGTTCCTTGCCGGTGCCAGACTCTCCCTGAATCAGGATAGGCGCCATGCTGCCGGCCACTTTGACGATGCGCGATTTCACCGCACGCATGACCGGCGACTCGCCGACCAGCTTTTTCAGAATCAAAGGGGCGTCAGCAGCCACGGGCAGGGGGATCGCCAGGGGCGCAATGCCCGAGTCCGGCGGCGGGCTGCGGTCTGCCTTGGCAGCCGGCACGGGGTGTTTTGTGCCCTGTATGGCCGATGCGACCACGCTGCGGAATTGCTTGAGGTCCACCGGCTTGGTGAGGTAGTCAAAGGCGCCGGCTTTGAGGGCTTCCACCGCATTTTCGGCAGAACCATGTGCAGTGATGACTACGCAGCGCTCCGGCCTTTGCTGGGCCACCAGGTCACGCAGCAATTCAAGTCCCAGGCCGTCCGGCAGCCGCATGTCGGTGATGACTGCGTCGAAGCGGTTCTCGCTGAGCTGTTGGCGGGCCTGCAGCAGGTCACCGGCGGCCTCCACCCGGTAGCCTTCCCTGAGCAGGGTCAGCTCATACAGCGTCCGCAGGTCCGGTTCGTCGTCAATGACGAGGATGCGGGCTTGCTGGGGGGCAGGGGTTTGCGTGCTCATGTCAGGTGGGCATTGTGGCAAAAGACGGCGAGCGCGTGCTGGAGGCCTGCGCCGTGGGCTTGAACATCACAAAAAACTCGTTGCCGTCGATGCCCGCGCGCTGCACGCGCTGGTAGCCGATCAGCGCGCCGTAGCGCTCGCACAGTTCCCTGCATATATAGAGGCCCAGCCCGCTGGAGCGGCTTTCCGACGAGAAAAACGGCTCGAACAAATGCGTCTGCACGGTCTGCTCCAGCGGTTGCCCGTCGCTCCAGACCGAGAGGAAAGCCTGCCCGGCGGGCACGAACTGCGTACTCACTTCAATCGCCCGGGGGGACGCCGTGGCATAGCGCAAGGCGTTGTCCAGCAAATTGATCATCAGGCGCCGCAAGTGCTCGGGCTCAAAGCACACGACCGCATTGCCCGAGCCCACCGCGATGCCCAGGCGGTTGGAGGCCGCGGTTTGCGTGGCCCAGTCAGCGGCGATTTTCTGGACGGTTTCATCCAGCGCCAGGGTGGTCGTTTCCGTCAAGGGCAGCTGCGCCTGCGCCCTGGAGATATTGAGCACCTCGTCGACAATCCTGGCCAGGCGCTGTGCGTTTTGGCTGACCATGGCCGTGAGCTGGCGGTGGGCCGGATCCTGCAGGTCTTCTTCGAGGAGCGCGTTGGCCTGCGAGATGGCCGCCAGCGGATTGCGGATCTCATGGGCCACGGCCGCCGACATGCGGCCCATGGCGGCCATCTTCTCGGTCCGCACCCGCGCTTCCATTTCGCGCAGGTCTTCAAGAAACATCACGCACAGGCTCTCGTGTGTGCCGTTTTGCGAGGCGGCCAGCCGTGTGCGCACATGCAGCCGCCGCGGCGGGCTGTCCGGATATTCCAGGCTGACTTCGGCTTCCTGGGGCAACTGCGCACTGAAAGTGCGGTGCGTCAATTCGGCCAGGGGCTGCCATGCGGACTCGGTCGCCAGGATAAAAGGCGCGGTGCGCGAGGATTCACCGGCGGTCAGCAGCCGCCTGGAGGCCGGGTTGGCCGAGCGGACGATGCCATTGATATCAACCACCAGCACACCGTCGGCCAATGCCTCGATGACCAGCTCATTGACCTGCGTCTGCATGCGCGCAGCCGACTGGCTGCGTTTTGCCGATTGCTCTTCCCGCGCCAGGCGCAGGGCAAGGTGATTGGCCAGCAGGGCCACCAGGAAGAAACCGGAGCCACTGAGCCCCGCCTGCAAAAAGCGCGCGCTGGCGTCGCCCGCCTGCTGCAGCGAGCTCGACCATGCGTCGGCCAGCAGCAGCAGCGTCACGCTGGCTGCGGTTCCGAAAGCCAGCAAAATCGGCCCGAGGATGGACGACAGCAGCACCGGCAGCGCAAACAGCGGGGTGTAGTTGATGCCGCTCGACTGCAGGACATTGAGCATCGAGAACGTGACAACGTCCACGCCGATGGTCAGCACCCATTGCGCGTCGAAGGTGCTGCCCGGCGGCCGGGGTCTGGCCCACAGCCGCACGCTCAGTGTGGCGCACAGGTAGGCAACGCAGATCCCGATAGACCAGCCGTGGGTGATGTTGCCCAGCACGTAGATGACGGCTTGCAGGCTCAGCAGCACCGCTGCAATCGCAACACGCGCCGTCATGAACACATGCCACAGGCGGCCGAAAGCGCCCGGTTCGGCGATGAGGTCCCAGCCGCCCGGGCCTTTGTCGGTGCCCGCCTCAAACCAGTGGGATGGCGTACTCATTCAGTGGCCTGGCGGCGGTGGGCGTGGCTGCAATAAATGCCCTTATCGCCGATCAGCGCTTCGGATTTCGGCAGATGCAGGCCGCAGACCGCGCAGGCCACCATTTCGGTGACGGCGCTTGCGGATTTGGGCGGCGCCGGCGCACGTGCGGGCGCGGCGTCGTTTCTTTCCTTCTCGCGGTTGTGCCGCCAGAGCCAGAACACCACCAGCACCAGGGCCGCGACCAGGAGGTACTTCATGCCCGCCTCAAGATGACTTCAAGCACGAAGCGCGAACCCGCATAGCCCAGCAGCAAGAGGCCGGAGCCCAGGTACAGCACGTTCACCGCCTTGCGGCCGCGCCAGCCCAGGCGCGCGCGGCCTATCAGCAGGCCGGCGAAGGTCAGCCAGGCCAGCACCGAGAACACGGTTTTGTGGTTCCACTTCCAGGCCAGCCCCGGTCCATACAGTGTTTCGGCGAACAGCCAGCCCACAAACAGCGTGGCCGACAGCAATACAAACCCGGCTTCCACGAAACGGAAGGTGAGGCGCTCCAGCGTGAGCAGCGGCACGCCGGCATCGGTTTGCGCGGCCTGGCGTATGGCGCGCTCCGAGCGCGTCATCAGCCAGCCGTGCACGACTGCCGCGGCAAAAAGGCCGTAAGAGGCGATGCCCAGGGCCCAGTGCAGGGGCAGCCAGGGTGATGCAATGGCATGGTAGGTCGTGCCCGGGAAGATGGCTGCCAGGATGACTGCGGCGCTGCCCAGCCCGGCCAGCGCCCAGTGGGCCTGGAGCTGCGGAAAGAGGCGGCTTTCGATGGCATAGACCGTCAGCACCAGCCAGACGGTCATGGAAAGGGCCGGCGCAAAGCCGAAGCGGGGCGGCTCGCCCAGCAGGCCGTCGGCCAGCGCCAGCGCGTGCAGCAGCCAGGCGGCCAGCAGCACGGCGCGTGTGGTGCCGGCGCTCAGACGCGGCGTGGCCAGCGCCAGCACGGCATAGGCGATGGCGGCGCCTGCCGCAGCCGCAAGACCCCACCAGTCGCTCAAAGCTAAAATCATGGCTAGAGTTTAGCCTTTACTGTCTTTTCCGCCGCCTTCCTGACAGCCTGGCGCTTTCACTTCCCACCTAACTGCCCCACGCCCGTGGCGCCTTCCCATGGCCTCAGCTCTTACCGACAAGTTATCCCGCCTCGTCAAGGAAATGCGAGGCCAGGCCCGCATCACCGAATCCAATGTGCAGGACATGCTGCGCGAGGTGCGCATGGCGCTGCTGGAGGCCGACGTGGCCCTGCCGGTGGTGCGCGACTTCGTCGCCCGGGTCAAGGAAAAAGCGCTGGGCCAGGAAGTGATGGGCTCGCTCTCGCCGGGGCAGGCGCTGGTCGGCATCGTCAACAAGGAACTCGCCGCCACCATGGGCGAGGGCGTCAGCGACATCAACCTGGCGGCCCAGCCGCCCGCCGTCATCCTGATGGCCGGCCTGCAGGGCGCGGGTAAAACCACCACCACCGCCAAGCTGGCCAAGCACCTGATTGAAAAGCGCAAGAAAAAAGTGCTGACGGTCTCGGGCGACGTCTACCGCCCGGCCGCCATCGAGCAGCTCAAGACGGTGACCAAACAGGCCGGCGCCGAGTGGTTTCCCAGCACGCCCGAGCAGAAGCCGGCCGATATCGCCCGCGCCGCCATCGACTACGCGCGCAAGCATTTCTTTGACGTGCTGCTGGTCGACACGGCCGGCCGGCTGGCCATTGACGAAGCCCTGATGGCCGAAATCAAGGAGCTGCATGCCATCCTGAACCCGGTTGAAACCCTGTTTGTGGTCGATGCGATGCAGGGTCAGGATGCGGTCAACACCGCCAAGGCCTTTAAAGAAGCCTTGCCGCTCACCGGCATCATCCTGACCAAAACCGACGGCGACTCGCGCGGTGGTGCGGCGCTGAGCGTGCGGCAGGTCACCGGCGCGCCCATCAAGTTCTCCGGCACCAGCGAGAAGATCGACGGCCTGGAAGTGTTTGACGCCGAGCGCCACGCCGGCCGCATCCTGGGCATGGGCGACATCGTCGCGCTGGTCGAGCAGGTGGCCGCCGGGGTGGACATGGCCTCGGCCCAGAAGCTGGCCGCCAAGATCAAGTCCGGCGACGGCTTTGACCTCAACGATTTCCTGAGCCAGCTGCAGCAGATGAAAAACATGGGCGGGCTCTCGAGCCTGCTCGACAAGCTGCCCGCGCAGATGGCCGCCAAAGCCGGCCAGGTCGACATGGACAAGGCCGAAAAAGACATCAAGCGCAAGGAAGGCATCATCCAGAGCATGACGCCGCTGGAGCGCCGCAAGCCCGAACTCATCAAGGCCACCCGCAAGCGCCGCATCGCCGCCGGCTCCGGCGTACACGTTCAGGAGGTCAACCGCCTGCTCAACGAATTCGAGCAGATGCAGGGCATGATGAAAAAGATGAAGGGCAGCGGCATGATGAAAATGATGAAGCGCATGGGCGGCATGAAGGGCATGCCGAAGTTCTGAGGCGTCGGAGCCATCAAAAAAAAGCCGCTTGATCAAGCGGCTTTTTTTATTGGAGGAAGGGGTTTCAGGCCGCTTTCAGCAGCGGCTTGGCCAGCCGGCTCGCATGCAGCCAGGCGCGGCGCAGCACCGCCGGCGAGCGGGTCTCTTCCGGAATCAGCAAATAGTTTTGCGCGCGCAGCGCCGTGCCCACACCGACCTTGCTGGTGAGCACCGTCATCGGGATTGCCAGCAGCAGCGGCAGGCCCACCGGGATCAGCCAGATCAGTGCGCGCGCATCGATCACCGCAATGCCGACGGCCAGCAGCACGATCACGCCCGACATGGGCGCCAGCTGCGCCAGCGCATGGCGCCAGGGCACAGCGGCCGCTTCGCGCGGAGGCGACTTCCATTCGAGCTTCAGGCCGGTGAGGGCCACCACCACAAACAGCGAGTGCGCCAGCATGCGGATGGGCGCCTGCAGCAGCGCGATCAGGGTTTCGAGCAAGGCGCTGCGCAGCAGGCTGGCGGTGCCGCCATAAGAAGCCTGCTGGCGGTTGACCAGCACGGCCACGATGCCCAGGATGCGCGGCAAGAAGAGCATGCATAGCGTCCAGCCCCAGAGCGCCATCAGCTCGCCCGGCAGCAGCGTCCAGTCGGCAATCATGGGCGAGCCCGACAGCCACAGTGCCGTGCCCAGCGTCAGGAAGCACAGCCACAGTGGCGCCGACAGATAAGCCATGGCGCCCGTGCCGAACATGGAGCGGTGCACCGGGTGGATGCCCGGCTCGGCGATCAGGCGGGAGTTTTGCAGATTGCCCTGGCACCAGCGGCGGTCGCGCTGCAGCTCGGCCAGCAAATCGGGCGGCTGCTGCTCGTAGCTGCCCACCAGGTCGCCTACCAGCCACACGTGGTAACCGGCGCGGCGCATCAGTGCGGCTTCAACAAAGTCGTGCGACATGATGCTGCCGGCCATGCCGCCCGTACCCTTGATATGCGCCAGCGCGCAGTGCTTCATGAAGGGTTCAATGCGGATGATGGCGTTGTGGCCCCAGTAATGCGACTCGCCCATCTGCCAGAACTGCATGCCCAGCGTGAAGAGTCGGCCCGTCACGCGCGAGGCGAACTGCTGCGCGCGCGCATGCAGCGTCACATGGCCGATGGCCTGTGTCGCGGTCTGGATGATGCCGGCCTTGGGGTTGGCTTCCATCAGCTTGACCATGGAGACCAGGCAGTCGCCGCTCATCACGCTGTCGGCATCCAGCACCACCATGTAGCGGTAGTCCTTGCCCCAGCGGCGGCAGAAGTCCGCCACGTTGCCGGCCTTGCGGTCGGTGCGGCGTTTGCGCAGGCGGTAATAGACCTCGATCTGCGGCTGGTCAGGGTGGCCGGCCAGCTGGGTGCGCAGGTCTTCCCATGCGGCACGCTCGGCTTTGATGATGGCCGGGTTGTTGCTGTCCGACAGCACGAACACGTCAAAGCTCTGCACATGGCCGGTCATTGCGACCGACTCGCAGGTGGCGCGCAGGCCGGCGAACACGGTGCGCACGTCCTCATTGCAGATCGGCATGATGATGGCCGTGCGTGTGGACGCGTCCAGCGGAACATGCTGGACCTTTTTGGCCGACAGCGCGTGTTTGTCGCCGAAGATCGTCACGTAAAAACCCATCATCGCGGTCATGAAACCGGTCACCACCCAGGCCGATAGCAGCGCAAACAGGGTGATCTGGCCGTATTGCAGCCAGGCGTTGTCGTAATCGGGCTGCATGTCGGCAAAGATGCTGGTCGCCAGCACCGTGCTGACCAGCGTCAGCAGCAGAAAAACTGCGCGGCGGCGTCTGGCCGCGCGCTGCCAGGGCTCGGGCCGCGGTGAAGGCAGCGGGCGCAGGGCGGCCGGGTCGGCGGCCTTGAACAAGGCGAGCATGGGCAGCAGCACGGCGGTTGCCATGCTGTTCCAGAAGCCGCGCCAGGGGCGCGGCGCCATCGAGCCGCGGTTCAGCGGCGGCGCCGTGACCGAATTCGGATGACGTTCCTCACGCAGGGGGCTGCGCGCGGCAGCGGTGCTCAGGGTGTAATCAGGTTGGTCCATGTTTCGCTTACGGTGTGGTTGTCGTGTTTGAGGAAGGCGCGCAGCTCAACAGGCTGGGCCGCGTTCAGCCGCTGCACGCGCAGCGTCATGCGCCAGGCGCCGGTGGCGGGGTTTTTGTAGGCCAGGCTTTCGAGCACGCGGCCGTTGGCATTGGCCGTGGAAATCGCTTCGACCTTCGCGTCCTCGGGCAGCGCGTCCAGCGCCGGGCCGGCAAAGTCGATGACGTACTGGACCTGGTCTTTCAGGTCGGTGCCGGCCTTGGCGTAGCCAAAGCCGCGCCGTGACTGCGTTACCCAGCCGTTGGGCGGCAGTTGCTGGTTTTTGCCCTGCCAGCTGATTTGCCAGGCGATGTCGAGCGATTGGCCGGGGGCCGGCAGTTTTTCAGGCACCCAGTAGGCGGCCACGTTGTCGTGTGTTTCATCTGGCGTGGCAAATTGCAGCAGCTCGACACGGCCGGCGCCCCAGTCGCCCACGGGCGTAACCCAGGCGCTGGGCCGCATTTCATAGCGGGCCTCGGTGTCTTCATAGTTGGCAAAGGTGCGGTCGCGCTGCATCAGGCCAAAGCCCTTGAGCGACTTCATGGCGAAAGACGTGACCAGCGGGGATGAGGGGTTTTGCAAGGGGCGCCACAGCCATTCACCCTCGCCGGTGGCCATCATCAGGCCGTCGGAGTCGTGCACCTCGGGCCGGAAATCGCCCGGGCGGGGCTGATTCTCACCAAAGAAAAACATGCTCGTCAGCGGCGCGATGCCCAGTGAGGTCACAGGCGCGCTGTTGCCGCTGGTTGCGGCTGGGCGCATGAAAATGCGCGCCTGCACATTTGTGGTGGTCTGCTCACCGGGCTGGATGTCAAAGCGGTAGGCGCCCGTCATGCGCTCCGAATCCATCACCGCAAATACCGTCAGCTGCTTGCTGTCGGCCATGGGCTTTTGCAGCCAGAAATCCGTGAAGCGGGGAAACTCTTCCTTGGCCCCGCCCGCACCGCCTGCGGTGTCGACGGCCAGGCCGCGTGCCGAGAGGCCATAACGCTGGCCCGAGCCCAGCGCGCGGAAGTAGGTGGCGCCGGTGAAGACGACCAGCTCGTCCTTGTAAGTGGGCGAGTTGAGGTTGCTGAAAAAGCGCACGCCGCCGTGGCCCAGGTCGCCCCAGGTTTCGGGTGACAGTTTGTTTTTTCCGAAATTGAAAGTAGCGGGGTCGTAAGGCAGGCGCTTCACGCCGCTTGTCGTGATTTCGTGAATGCGGACTGAATCGCCGTGGCGGCCGACGTGGAAAAAGTTCGCTTCAAAGGGCAGTTTGTCGGCGCGCCACAGCGTGCTGGCGGCGTTGAAACGGATGTCGCGGTAGTCGTCGTACTCCATTTTTGCCAGCTCAGTGGGCACGGCATGGGAGGCTTCACGCCAGGGCGCTTGCGAGCGCTGGCGCGCGATAGCGGCCACATCGTCCAGGTCAAAAGCATGTGCCTGGCCGGCTGCGAGCGTCAGTACCGCCAGGCTGGCGCAGGCCGCGATCCGGGCCCGCTGGAGAAAGTGGGCGCCGCGTTTGAGGCCAACAGAGGCATCAAAAAAAGGCAGGAAAAAAGCTGGCATGCCATGACTAGGGCAAACCCTGTGCCAGTTTCGAAAAACTGTTTTAAATCAACAGCTTGGGCGTGATACCTGACTTAACCAAATGTAATCAGGCCCAGGAGCGCCCAGAATCGCTGTTTTTGTCGCCAATCAGCGACAGTTTATCGAGGTGCTTGAATTAAATCGTTTTAAATCAAGGGCTTAAGCCTGTCGCCTGACAGCGACGGCACCCGGTGGGGCGGCGACAAACTCAGGACAAACTAAGCCTTGAAGTGGCCCGGTGTCAGCCCGTGCTTTTGCATAAGGCGGTAAAACTCGGTCCGGTTGCGGTCGGCCAGCCGCGCCGCATCGGCCACATTACCGTCGGTCAATTTAAGCAAGCCCACCAGGTAGTCGCGCTCAAAGTGCTGCTTGGCTTCGGCAAATGTGAGCACCTGCACACTCGGTGAGCGCAGCGCCCGCTGCACCAGCGCCAGCGGCACCAGCGGCGTGGTTGATAGCGCGCAGACCTGCTCCACCACGTTGTAGAGCTGGCGCACATTGCCCGGCCAGGCCGCGGTGGTCAAGGCTTTGAGGGCTTCGGGCGCAAAGCCGCTCAGGCGCTTGTCGTACTTGGCCGCCAGCTTCAGGAGGAAGTGATTGGCCAGCAGCGGAATGTCTTCGCGCCGCTCCGACAGCGGCGGCAGGGTCAGCGTGACCACATTGAGCCGGTAATAGAGGTCGGCGCGGAACTGGCCCTCGGCCATGGCGGCATCCAGGTCGCGGTGCGTGGCCGAGATGATGCGTACGTCCACCGGGATCGACTGGCTGGAGCCCAGCGGCCGCACCACGCGCTCCTGCAGCACGCGCAGCAGTTTGACCTGCAGGGCGGGCGGCATGTCACCGATCTCGTCGAGCAGTAAGGTGCCGCCGTCGGCCGCCTGGAACAGTCCTTTGTGATTGGCTACCGCATCGGTGAAGGCGCCCTTGACGTGGCCGAACAGCTCGGACTCGAGCAAGGCTTCGGGAATGGCGCCGCAGTTGACCGCGATAAAGGGTTTGCTGGCGCGCGCGCCGGCCTGGTGGATGGCCTGGGCCAGTAACTCCTTGCCGGTGCCGCTTTCACCGCGCAGCAGTACGCTGGCGTCTGATTGCGCCACCATGCGCGCTTCGGCCAGCGCCTCGGCCATGCGGCTGGAGCGGCTGATGATCTGGTTTTGCCAGGCCTCGGGGCTGCCCCGCCTGGCCGGGTTGGCGGGCGCGCTCAGCGCCAGCGCCTGGGCGATCTTGTCGAGCAGGCCTTTTCCGTCAAACGGCTTGGTGAGGTAAGTGAACACACCGCGCTCGGTGGCTTCCACCGCGTCGGGGATTGTGCCGTGCGCGGTCAGCAAAATCACCGGCAGCGAAGGGTGCTGCTGGCGGATATCGTCAAAAAGCGCCAGGCCGTCGCGGCCGGGCAGGCGTACATCGCTGAGCACCAACTGCGGCCGCTCGATATGCAATTGTGTGAGCGCGGCTTCGGCTGAAGTGACAGCCGTGACGCGGTAACCCGCCGCCGTCAGCCGCATGGTGAGCAGGCGCAGCATGTCCGCATCGTCGTCGACAACGAGCAGGTGGGGCGAGATGGTGCTGTCGTTCATGGCGCGCTCAGGGTGCGGCCGGCCGGGCCCGGTTGTTCGAAGGCGCCGAGGCCGGCGCGGCGGGCTGGCGGCTGGTCAGGCTGCGTTCAATCGCCTTGAGCGCCTCCAGGCGTTCGTTGGTCTGATCCAGGCGGCGTTGCACGTCGCGCAATTGCTGGTTCTGCTTGTCCAGTGTTTCTTCCAGGCGGCGCTGCTCGGCGTAGCGCGATGCCAGCAAACGGGCCAGCGGGTGCAGGGGCTGGGCGTCGGCATTGCCCAGCACGCGGGCGAGCAGTTCCTGCGCGCGTATCAGCTCGGGCAACTGGCGCAACTGGCTCAGCACCAGCGAGAGCTGAACCTGCGCCTCCGGGCTGGCGGCATCGCCGAGCCGCGCGGTTTCCTGCGTGAGTTCGGCCGGCGGCATGACGCGCACGCGCTCAGCATAGGCCAGCATGCGCAGCGTCATGCCGCTGGCAAACACCACCGACTCCGGCAGTGCCGCGGGCTGGCTGGGGGCGGGCCGCGCGGCTTCAGCGGCAGAGGCCGCGGCGCGGGCTGCCTGGGCGGCTGCTGCATCGGTGTTGCGCTCAGGGGCAGGGCCGCTGCTGCACGCAGCAAGCAAGGCCGCCGCCATCAAGGCGGGCAGCGCACTGAGGCGAAGGAAAAAATCAGTACTTGGAGGCATGGGGTAACTCTATTCTGAAGTGTGCACCAGGCTGGTCCGGCATCAGGGAGATGCTTCCGCCGTGCGCGGCAATGTATTCATGGACGATGGACAGGCCAATCCCGCTGCCGCGCACCACGTCGGTGGGCTGGCGTTCGCCGCGGTAAAAGGGCTCAAAAATCCGCTCCCGGTCGCCTTCGGCCACACCCACCCCCTGGTCGTGGATGTCTATGCGGGCAAAGCCGCGCTGGTGGCTGAGCTCCAGCCGGATCAGGCCTTTGGCCGGCGAATAGCGGATGGCGTTGGACAGCAGATTGGCCAGCGCCGTGCCGATTTTTTCGGTGTCGATTTCCATCACCAGCGGCTCGCCGACGACGGTGACGGTCAGCTCGCGCGCGCGCCATTGCAGGCGCTGCGCATAGACCTGCTCTTCCAGCACCTGCAGCAGGTCGACGCTTTGCCGGCGCAGCTGGCGCGCCTCGAAGGCCGCGGTGTTAAAGCGCAGCAGGTCTTCGATCTGGCTTTGCAGCACGCCGGTGTTGTGTTTGAGGATTTGCGCGATCTCGCGCTGGTCGCTGGTCAGCGTGCCGGCCACGCCGTCTTCCAGCAGCGACACGCCTTCGCGCAGCGAGGCCAGCGGCGTTTTGAGCTCATGCGAAATGTGGCGCAGAAAACGCGACTTGTCGGCGTCCAGCTCCACCAGCCGCAGGCGCAGCCAGTTCAGCCGCTGCCCGACCAGCGCCAGGTCGGCCGGCCCCTGGATGGCAATGACCTGGTCAAGCCGGTTTTCACCCAGGCCGACGATGGCGTTTTCCAGCCGCCGCAGCGGCAGCGTGAACCACACGCCGAAGGCCAGCGCCATGGCGACCGCCAGCACGATGGCCCAGGTGACTTGCTGCGCTAACTGTTGGCGGCTGGCTTCGAGCTTGCCTTCCAGTGACTTGTTGCGCTGCTGGATGGCCTGCTGCACCTGCACCGCGATAGCAGCGTTGATGCCCTCCAGCTCGCGAAACTCCTGCGCGAGCTGGCGTTCGCGGTCCAGTGCGGTGTCGGGCGGGCCGGTCAGCAGGCCGGCAATGGCTTGCAGATGTGAGCGCCACTGCCGGGCCCGCGCCATGGGGATGTCTTCGCGGGCCAGGCCGTCCAGGATTTCGGTGGTCTCACGCACTTCGTCGCCAAAGCGTTCCCGCAGCACCCGGTCGTCCAGCACGACGGACTGGCGCGAGGTGCGTTCCATCGACAGGCTGCGCTCGCTGAGCGACTGCGCCGCGCCGCTCAGTTCCAGCGCGCGGGCGGCATTGCTGCGGCTTTGCTTGGTCAGGTCTTCCAGGGTGAACAGGGCGCGCAGCGAGGCCGCGCCCAGCAGGGCCGCAATCAGCAGGAAGGCGATGACCAGCAGTTGCCGGAACGAGAATCTCTGCAGCATGCGCGTGGGGTGCGTCAGCAACAGGCCGGGGCGTCAGGCCGCAACGGCGACGTCCCGCGTGAGGACTTCACCGCGCAGCGAGCGCTGCGTGGCCTGGGTGATGGTGATGTCCAGCATCTGGCCGATCAGGCGCGGCTGGCCCTTGAAGTTGACCACGCGGTTGCATTCGGTGCGGCCCATGAGTTCGGTCGGGTCCTTGCGCGAAGCGCCTTCCACCAGGATGCGCTGCACCGTGCCCTGGCGGCTGGCGCTGATGGCGCGCACGTTGTCGTCAATCGTGGCCTGCAAATGCTGCAGGCGCTTGAGTTTGACTTCGTGCGGCGTGTCGTCCTGCAATGCGGCGGCGGGTGTGCCGGGGCGCGGGCTGTAGATAAAGCTGAACGAGGTGTCGTAGCCGATCTCGTCGATCAGCTTCATCATCTTGCCGAAGTCGTCTTCCGTCTCGCCGGGAAAGCCGACGATGAAATCGCTGCTCATGGCCAGGTCGGGGCGAATGGCGCGCAGCTTGCGCACGGTGCTTTTGTATTCCATGGCGGTGTAGCCGCGCTTCATCGCCATCAGGATGCGGTCCGAGCCGTGCTGCACCGGCAGGTGCAGGTGGTTCACCAGCTTGGGTAGTTTGGCGTAGGCGTCGATCAGGCGCTGCGTGAACTCGTTGGGGTGGCTGGTGATGTAGCGGATGCGTTCAATGCCGGGGATGTCGGAGACATATTCGAGCAGCGTGGCGAAGTCGGCGATTTCAGTTGTGCCACCCATGGTGCCGCGGTAGGCGTTGACGTTCTGGCCCAGCAGGGTGACTTCCTTGACGCCCTGGTCGGCCAGGCCGGCGACTTCGACCAGCACGTCTTCAAACGGCCGCGAGACCTCTTCGCCGCGGGTGTAGGGCACCACACAATAGCTGCAGTATTTGGAGCAGCCTTCCATAATGCTGACAAAGGCGCTGGCGCCTTCGACGCGGGCCGGCGGCAGGTGGTCGAATTTTTCGATCTCGGGAAAGCTGATGTCCACCTGCGGCTTGCCCAGCCGTGCGCGGCTGGCCAGCATTTGCGGCAGGCGGTGCAGCGTCTGCGGGCCGAAGACCACGTCGACGTAGGGCGCGCGCTGGATGATGGCCGCGCCTTCCTGGCTGGCCACGCAGCCGCCCACGCCGATCAGCACACCTTTTTCTTTAAGGTGCTTGACGCGGCCCAGGTCGCTGAACACTTTCTCTTGCGCTTTTTCACGCACCGAGCAGGTGTTGAAGAGGATCAGGTCGGCTTGCTCCATGTCCTGCGTGGGCTCGTAGCCCTCTGCGGCATGGAGCACGTCGGACATCTTGTCCGAGTCGTACTCGTTCATCTGGCAGCCGAAGGTTTTGATAAAGACTTTTTTGCTCATGATGTGCTGTCGGGGCTGGATATCGGGGGCAGTGGCGCCGGAAAGGTCAACCGGTCTGCTATTTAATTGGGAGCTGCTTGCGCCCATTTGAAAGGGCTGGGAGCTGGTTTTGTGCCTGATCGCTGTGGGTGCGATACAAGTCAGGCCAAGTCCAGCGGATTACTGCTTGTAGGCCGGCAGCTGGTCGTACGGCGTCTTGCCGTTGTCCACAGGCGTGGTGGTGTCGGAGCCGGTGGTGATGTTGAAGATCGTGCCGCCGTTGTTCCCGGCACGTTTTTCCTTGGCTTCCTCGGCATTGAGGATCCAGATGTCCTGAATCAGGCCGCCGGGGTTGCGCACGTAGTTCACCACCAGTTTCTGGTTGCGCAAGGGGCCGGACAGCACAAAATGGTTGTTGACGTCGCGGATGCGCGCGCCCACCGAGAGGCGGTCCTGCTTGCCGTCCAGCGAGATCACCGGCGGCACCAGTACGACCAGTTCACCGCGAAGCGCTTTGGCGGGGAATTGACGCACATTGGGTTTGACGGGCACTTCTGTCGCTGCCGATGCTGCTGCCGACGTTACCGTCACTGCCGCTTCGGTTTGCGCCAGCGCGGGCAGGCCCAGCAGGCCGGCAGAGGCGGCCAGTGCCGCCAGGAAGGGAGTCAGACTACTGTTGCAGCGGTTCATGGTATGTGTCCAGAGGCTGTTGAATATCAAAAGGATAGCAAAGAATGCCGTGGGAGCGCCATAAAAGCCCCCGAAAACTGAAGAACACAAAGAACAAAGCCCCAGGGGAGGGGACCCTCTGGGGCTTTGAAAAGTATTCCTGGTGGTCGTAGGTGGACTTGAACCACCGACATCAGCATTATGAATGCTGCGCTCTAACCAACTGAGCTATACGACCGACAGCCGACGATTATAGCCAAAACTTGAGCGGTTTATGCCCACCCCCGTCCAAACTCACTGCGTGTAACTTGTTCCCCCCTCTAGGGGGCGGTGCCCGCGGTCTGGCAAAGCCAGTCCCGCGTCCCCCGCTCGGTTTTAGCGGTGTTTGAAGACGGGTTTGCGCTTGTTCACGAAGGCATCCATGCCCTCTTTCTGATCGTCGGTGGAAAACAACGAGTGAAACAGACGCCGCTCGAACATCACGCCGTCGCTCAGGCCGCTTTCGAAGGCGCGGTTGATGGCTTCTTTGGCGGCCATGACGCTGGTGCGGCCGAAGCCGCAGATCAGCAGCGCGGCGCCCAGGGCTTCGTCCATCAGTTTTTCCAGCGGCACCACGCGGCTTACCAGGCCGGATCGTTCGGCTTCTTGCGCATCCATCATGCGGCCGGTCAAGGCCATGTCCATGGCTTTGGATTTGCCCACAGCGCGGGGCAGGCGCTGCGTGCCGCCGGCGCCGGGGATGATGCCCAGCTTGATTTCCGGCTGGCCGAAGCGGGCGTTGTCGGCGGCGATGATGAAGTCGCACATCATGGCTAGCTCACAGCCGCCGCCCAGGGCAAAGCCGCTCACCGCCGCGATCACCGGCTTGCGCACGCTGCGGATTTGTTCCCAGTTGCGGGTGATGTAGTCCTTGTTATAGACATCGGCAAAGGTGTAGGTCGCCATGGCGCCGATGTCGGCGCCGGCGGCAAAGGCCTTTTCGCTGCCGGTCAGGATGATGCAGCCTATGCCGTCGTCGGCGTCAAAGCCTTTGAGGGCGTCGCCCAGTTCGTCCATGAGCTGGTCGTTCAGCGCATTGAGCTGCTTGGGCCGGTTCAGGGTGACGATGCCCACTTTGAGGCCTTCAGGGCCTTCGGTGCGGGTTTCAATGGTTTCGTAGGTCGTGGAAGGCATGTGAGAAGTCCTTTGAACTGAAATGCATCTCCAATGATGCCATGCGCCCGGCCGCCGCAACCCTGTCTGCAATGCTAGATTCGGGAGAGGAGACCTCTCATGACCGCATCTGATTCCACCCCTGCCAACGCCGCCGCCGACCCCACGGTTTTGTACACCACCGAGGGCGCTGCCGCCATCGTCACGCTCAACCGCCCGCAGGCGCTCAACAGTTTCACCCGGCAAATGCACCGCGAGCTGTGGGCCGCGCTGGACAAGGCCGAGGCGGACCCAAAGATACGCGCGCTCGTGATCACCGGCGCGGGCCGCGGCTTTTGCGCGGGGGCGGATCTGGCCGAGTTCGATTTCTCGCCCGGCCCCAATCGCATAGCACGCGCCGACCCCGGGCCGCTGATCGACCAGGCTTTCAACCCCACGGCACGCCGCCTGCTGGGCCTGCGCATGCCTACGGTAGCGGCTGTCAACGGCGTGGCGGCAGGTGCGGGCGCTTCGCTGGCCATGACCTGCGACATGGCGGTGGCCGCGCCCGGCGCCAGCTTTATTCAGGCCTTTAGCAAGATCGGTCTGGTGCCCGACGCCGGCAGCAGCTGGTTTCTGGTGCAAAAGCTGGGGCTGGCCCGCGCGATGGCGCTGGCCTTCACCGGTGACAAACTGCCGGCCGCGCAGGCCAAAGAGTGGGGATTGATCTGGGACGTGGCGCAAGACCCGCTGGCCGCCGCCACGGCAATGGCGCAGCGCCTGGCGGCCCTGCCCACCCGCGCGCTGGTGGCGACGCGCCAGCTCATGCGCGAGGGCGTGACCCGCACCCTGAACCAGCAGCTCGATGCCGAGCGCGACATGCAGTCGGCCCTGGGCCATACACACGATTACTTTGAGGGTGTGGCGGCTTTTCTGGAAAAGCGGCCGGCGGTGTTCAAGGGCGAATAAAGTTGTTCTCGAGCCCCCGGCGTTCAAGCCTTGGGCGCCAGCCACTGGTCCATCAGTGCCGCATCTTTCACGGCCAGGCGCCAGGTGGTGAGCGCGGGCGGCATGGCCAGCTCCAGCCGCATCAGGCGCTTGTCGCGCGAGATGAGGGCGATCACTTTTTTGGCATTGCCGGCGTAGTGCGGCAGGTCGTCGAGCCGGCTCATGCGCCAGCCGCCGTCGGCCGCGCGGCTGCCCGCTTTGGCCACGGGCTCCACGCCCAGCCATTCGTCGCCCGCTGCAAAGCCGGCGCGCTCGGCCACACCGCCGCGCAGCACCGTCTTGACCTGCACCACGCCCTGGTTCTCGGTGGCCCTGAGGCCCAGCCGCTGGGCGAGCTGCGCCGGTTCTTCCGTGACCGCCACGCCGTGCTGCTGCAGCAAATCCTTGAGCGGCAATTCGCTGCGGCCATGCACCCAGCGCAACAGCTCGCCCGCGTAAGAGCGGTGGCCGGCCGCGGCCAGCTCATCCGCAAAGTCGGCCTCGCGCATGGCGCCGGCCTTGCAGCGCAGCCATAGCGCCCGCATCACGTCGTCCAGCGTGGCGGCTTTGGCGCCGCGGTGCTCCTTGGCTTCGCCGCGCAGCGTGAGGTCAAAGCACAGCGCCACCAGCGCGCCCTTGGTGTAGTAGCTCACCGTGGCGTTGGGCGTGTTTTCGTCCTGGCGGTAGTACTTCACCCAGGCGTCAAAGCTGGCCTCGGCCACCGACTGCACCAGCCGGCCCGGCGTCTGCATGACCTGGTTGATGGTCTTGTTGAGCACCTTGAGGTAGCCCGCGTTGTCCAGCAGGCCGGCGCGGCGCAGAAAGAGGTCGTCGTAGTAGCTGGTAAAGCCCTCAAAAAACCACAGCAGGCTGGTGTAGTTTTCGCCGGCGTAGTTGTAGTGTTCAAACTCGGCCGGGCGCAGGCGCTTGACGTTCCAGGTGTGAAAGTACTCGTGGCTGATCAGGCCGCGCAGCGTGGTGTAGCCCTCGGAGGTGCGCGGCTCGCCCGTGCGGGGCAGGTCCTGGCGCTTGCAGATCAGCGCGGTGGAGTTGCGGTGCTCCAGCCCGCCGTAGCCGTCGTCCACCGCATTGACCATGAAGAGGTAATTCTGAAAGGGCGGCTTTTTCGCGCCATGCCAAAAGCGGATTTCGGCTTCGCAAATCTTCTGCGTGTCGGCCAGCAGCCGGGCGCCATCAAAGCTGGGTGTGGCCCCCGCCACCACCACGCGGTGGGGCACCCCGCGCGCGCTGAAAGTGCCGCTCCAGAACGCGCCCATCTCCACCGGGCAATCGGCCAGCTCGTCGTAGTCGGCTGCCTCATAGCTGCCGAAGCCCTGCTTGTTGACATCGCGCGCTGTGAGACCCGTGGCCAGCGACCAGCCTGAAACCGCTTTGGGCGCCGGGACTTCCAGCACATGCACTGCGGCTTCCTGGCCCTGCACCTTCAGGCACAGGCTGGTGCCATTGAAGAAACCGCGGTGGGCGTCCAGCCACGCGGTGCGTACCGAGTTGTCGTTGGCGTAAACCTCATAACGCAGCACCAGCGGCTTGGCGGGCGAACAGGCGACCTGCCAGGTGCATTTGTCCAGTTGCTCCACCTGCAGCGTGCGGCTGGTTTGCCGGGCCTCCAGGTGCTGAAGGTTTTTTGCGAACTCCCGCACCAGGTAGCTGCCCGGAATCCACACCGGTAGCGAAACGCGCTGCAGCGCCTCGGGCCGTGCGATGGTGAGCGTGACGCGAAAGAGATGGGCGTGGAGGTCGCCTATTTCGACGCGGTAGTGAAGGGGAGTGGGGGGATTTTTGGGGGTGCCTGGCATCTTGGGTAAAGAATACTCCACCTATAAGCCGATTGGAGGAGACCGAAAACGTCCAGGACGGCAAAAATTCCCAAATACCGTTGAAAGGGCTTTCCGGGTCCTCAAGGCTTTTTGGCGGCAACCAGCATTTTTTCGACTTCCTGCGCGCTGACGGCGCCGGGGGCGCGCGAGCCGTCGGCAAAGATCAGGGTAGGCGTTCCGGTGATGTTGTACTTCTGGCCGAATTCGCGGTTGCGCTTGAGGGCCGCGACATCGCACTCGGCGTTGGCCGGCGTGGTGTTGCGCAGCATCCAGTCGTTCCAGGCCTTGGCCTTGTCCTTGGCGCACCAGATGTTGCGCGACTTGGTCACGGAGTCCGGCCCCAGCACTGGGTACAGAAACAGATAAACGGTGACGTTGTCGACGTTGGTCAGGTCGCGCTCAAAACGTTTGCAGTAACCGCAGTTGGGGTCTTCAAACACCGCCAGCTTGCGTTTGCCGTCGCCGCGCACGATCTTGAAGGCGTCGGTCAGGGGCAGTTTGTCGAAATCCACCGCGCTGAGTTTTTCAACGCGCTCTTCAGTGAGGTTGCGCCGGTTTTTGACGTCGAGCAGGTTGCCCTGCAGCAGGTATTCGCCCTGCTCGTCGGTGTAGAAGATGTCAAAGCCAACACGCACTTCATAAAGCCCGCTCATCGGGGTTTTGGTTACTTCATCAATTTTTGCGAAAGCGGGGAATTTCTCCGCCAGGTTTTTGCGGATGACGGCTTCCTGGGCGAATGCCGTGGCAAGGCTCGCGGCCAGCAGGCCGAATACGGCGAGTGATTTCAAAAATTTCATCGGTGTTCCAGTAGGTATCGCTGTCTCTGACGTCTCTATAAACCCGCCGCCTGCCGCGTCAGCCAGTGCTTGAGGAAGCCGCTGCGCTCAAAACCCTTCATGCCCCAGTTGCGCAACGCCTGCCAGCGCGCGTCGGTCTGCGCAAAAATCCCGTGCAGTCCGTCGGTCACCGCGCCCATCGCCGCCACATCGGCCTTGCGCGCCCTTTCGTAGCGGCGCAGCAGCTTTTCGTCGCCCAGCCCGCGCCAATACTCACGCTTGGCAATCACACCGGCCAGGCAGGCCGCATCGGCCAGGCCCAGGTTCAGCCCCTGGCCGGCCAGCGGGTGCACCGTGTGCGCCGCGTCCCCCGCCAGAGCCCAGCCGGGGCCGACCCAATGGCCGGCGCTAGCCAGCGCCAGCGGCCAGCTTGCGCGCTCGCTGGTCAAGTGCAGCGGGCCGGTTTCCTGGCCGCACACGGCTTCCAGCGCCTGGCAAAATTCTTCCGGTGGCATTTTCTCCAGCACGGCTGCGCGCTCCACAGAGACTGACCACACCAGCGCCGCCAAGTTCCCCTGTTCGGCGGATAAAGGCAAAAGCGCCAGCACCTGGCCGCCGCTAAACCACTGGCGGGCCACGCCGCCGTGCGGTTTGGCCAGCTCAAGCCGGGCGGCGATGGCTTTTTGCGGATAAGGCTTTACGGTCCAGTTGACGGACCGAGTCAGGCCGAATTCGTCGCGGCTGGCGCTTTTCTGGCCTTCGCAGATCACGTTGAGCGCGGCTTTGGCTGGCGTGGTCACGGTTTCAATTTGCGGCTGGTAGCGCACCGCCTGGATCAACTGCTCCTCGAGCGCCGGCACATCGACGATCCAGGCGAGGGCGTCCTGGCCCACGCTGTGGGCGGTGAAGTCGAGCTTGCCGCCGTTGTCGCCCCAGACCTGCATCTCCAGCACCGGCGTGGCAAAGCGGGCTTCAGGCCAGGCACGCAGGCCTTCCAGCACGCCGCGCGAGGCGCTGTTGAGCGCATAGGCGCGCACATCGGCAACGGGGTGTGCCCCTGCGGGCTTTTCAGGCCGGGTGACCAGCGCCACGCGCAGGCGCTCACGCGCCAGCAACAGCGCCAGGGTGCGGCCCACCACGCCGTCGCCGCGAATACAGACATCAAAGGTCTTGGTCATGCCTCATTTTAGAAGGCAGTGCAAAATTGCTCCTTTGCGGCCGGCAATAGCCGCCTGATCTCCCATCGAATCTGCATTCATAAAGATAAAGGCCTGGAAGACGTGAGCGATACATCCAATAACACCGCGGCGGCCGCTGGCCAGATGCCATCCGACATCTCGGCCGTGATTTCACGCCTTTATGTCTACCCGGTGAAATCCTGCGCCGGCGTGCAGGTGCAAGACGTCATCCTGACAGAGACCGGCCTGGAATTTGACCGCGCCTGGATGGTGGTGGACGACAAAGGCCACTTCCTCACTCAGCGCGAATTGCCGCGCATGGCGCTCATCAAGCCGCAACTGAGGCACAGCGACATGGTGCTGCGCGCACCCGGCATGCTGGCGCTGCACATTGCGCTGGACCAGGTTGAGGAGCCGGTGCGCGTGCAGGTGTGGAAGGACGAAGTGCAGGCCTATGACATGGGCGCCATCGCGGCCCAGTGGTTCACCGATTTCCTCGGCCAGCCGGCGCGCCTGGTGCGCTTTGACCCCGAACACAAGCGTGTCTGCAGCCTGCAGTGGACGGGCGGCGTCGAGGCGCTCAACCAGTTCAGCGACGGCTATCCGCTGCTGGTCATCAGCGAGGCGTCGCTTGCGCAGTTCAATGAAAAGATGGTGGCCGCGGGTTCTGCGCCGGTCGGCATGGAACGTTTTCGGCCCAACATCGTGCTGGGCGATGCGCCCGGCGACCAGGAGCTGGCGCCGCATGACGAAGACCGCATCGAGCTGCTGCAGATCGCCACGGAGCAGGGCGTTGTCGAGCTCAAGCCGGTCAAACCCTGCCCGCGCTGCCCGATTCCCAATATCGACCCGGCCACCGCCACCAGCAGCCCGGAAGTGGGCGACATGCTGCAAACCTACCGCCAGGACGCCCGCGTCAATGGCGCGCTGACTTTCGGCATGAACCTCATCGTGCTGGCGGGTGTGGACCACCAGCTCAAGGTGGGCCAGGCGGCGGGCGCGAGTTACCTGTTCGAGTGACTCTTGACGGCCCGCAGCGGTGTCGGCGCGCGGCCGCCGTGCTCTGCGACTGGCGGTTTGGAGTCGCGAGGCGGCCGGGACACCCGGGGCCCGGAGTCGGCGCCGTCAAAGCCTGAATCAGCGGCAGCTCCCAGCGGCATGGGGTGCGTGAGCTCCGGCTCCAGAAAGCGGATGGGGCGGCGCGTGCGGGCGCCCATGCTGTGCAGCAAGTCGGCCAGCGCCTGCGCAATGGCTTCGTGGCTGCCCAGGCGCTCGCTCAGCAGCACACCCGCCACATGAAACTGCAGCACCACTTCCGGCTTGAGGCCTTTGAGCGGCATCAGGCCGGCGGCAATCAGGCGCGCCGAGAGTTCGGTGACCGGCGTGCGCGAGGCCACACCTTCGAGGATCAGGCCGAAGCGGGCTTCGTCGACGCGGCCCACCGTGTTGACGTCGCGCAGGATGCGGCGCAGCTTGATGACGCTGCGCAGCAGGCTTTGCTCGGCCACCGCCGTGCCCCAGGTTTTTTTGATGTAGCGGTAGTTGACCAGCTCGATGTAGACCACAGCGGCCGGCTCCTGGTAGCGCTTGGCGCGCTCTACCACCTGCATGAAGCGGTCGTGAAACAGGTGGGCCGCCAGAAGGCCCGTGAGCGCATCCTGGCTGGACATGGCCTGCTCGCGCGCTTCGACCGCATGGCGTTCGCGCGAGCGCAGGTTCAGCGCGACCAGCAGCATGGGCACTTCAATCGTGAGGCCGGCCATCAGGCCGTATTGCGACAGCCATGATGCGGAGATCAGGCCCAGGATGCTGACGACGATGAGAAGCGTCGCCAGCGCCAGCGGGGTGAAAGCCGCCAGCACCCAGAAGCCGACGATGTCCTTGCGCTGCCAGGTCAGGTAGGCCCGGCCCACACCCATCACAACGATCAGGATGAGGTAAATGCCGATCATGCGCACGCCGGACCCCCGGTCCAGCACGGTATAGACCAGGGCCAGCGGCAGGCCGGCCACGCCGACCCAGTAAGTCACCCGCTCAAAGCCCTTGTGGCGCGTCCCTATGCCGCACAGGTGGTGCACAACCAGCAGGGCCGCACCGCCGCCCAGCAGGCCCAGACAGCCTTGCGCCAGGTTGTTCCAGGCGCTGAAGTCGCTCCACAGCAAATGGCCCGCCACGCCCGTCCAGGAGGCCACCACCAGCGCCATGACGGAGGCGTAAACGGCATACCAGCCGTAGGCCTTGTCGCGGTACACCCAGCTTTGCACCGCGCAGGCCACGATCAGCAGCACCAGCGCGCCGAACACCACGCCGATGGCCAGGTATTCCAGTTGAAGCCGTTGCGCCTGCTGGCTGCGGGTGCTGACGCGGATCGGAATGCCGACTTCCGTCAGGTGCTGGATGCGCACGTAGACGTCATGCACGCCGTTGTCCCGCAGGTTCAGCTGGAACTGGCCATAGCGGCCGGGTTCTGGCCAGCTGGAGACGGCCACGGTGTCGCCGGCCGACTGGGAAGTCCAGCTTCCGCCCTGGCTGCGCTGGTAGACGGTTGCCAGGTCCAGCAGGGGCAGGGGGAATTCAAGCAGCCAGTCCTGGCGTGAGCTGGATGATTTGGTGAAGCGGTAGTGCAGCCAGAGCGCCGCCTTGGGGCCCAGCGAATAAACAGTGTCGGCTTTGGCTGGCGTGAAGGCCACGCCCGGGCGTTCGCTGGTCAGTTGCTCGATGGCGGCCGTGCCTTCCGCATCGATCCACATGAGGGCGTCGGCGCGCACGTCCATCACGGGCACGGCGTCGTTCAAGGTGAGGACGGGCTGGGCCTGCAGCGGGCCTGCCTGCAGCAAAGACCCGGCGAGCAAAAGGGTAGTAAATAGGGTGGCAAATGGGGTGGCGATTGCCTGCCATAAAGCGGCCCAACCCCGGCGGGCCGCGCATCGCATACACTTCTCAGCCTGTTTTTGAAGGTTTGTCATGAGTTTGAAGTGCGGCATTGTAGGCTTGCCTAACGTCGGAAAATCCACCCTGTTCAATGCGTTGACCAAAGCGGGGATTGCGGCTGAAAACTACCCCTTTTGCACGATTGAGCCGAATGTCGGCGTTGTCGAAGTGCCCGATCCGAGATTGGCCCAATTGGCCGAAATCGTCAAGCCCGAACGCATTGTTCCGGCCATCGTCGAGTTTGTGGACATTGCCGGCCTGGTGGCGGGCGCCAGCACGGGCGAGGGCCTGGGCAACAAATTCCTGGCCCATATCCGCGAAACCGACGCCACCATCAATGTGGTGCGCTGCTTTGAAGACGACAACGTGATTCACGTCGCCGGCAAGGTCGACCCGATTTCCGACATCGAAGTCATCCAGACCGAGCTATGCCTCGCCGACCTCGCCGCCGTTGAAAAAGCCCTGCAGCGCGTGACCAAGGTCGCGCGTTCCGGCGACAAGGAGTCCGCCAAGCTCGTCGTCATCCTCGAAAAATGCCAGGCTGCGCTCAATGAAGGCAAACCGGTGCGCACCCTGGATTTCAGCAAGGAAGACCTGCCGCTGCTCAAGCAGTTTTTCCTGATCACGGCCAAGCCGGCCATGTTTGTGGCCAACGTGGCCGAAGACGGGTTTGACAACAACCCGCTGCTGGACCGCCTCAAAGCCTATGCCGACGCCCAGAAGGCGCCTGTGGTGGCGATCTGCGCCAAGATGGAGGCCGAAATGGCCGACATGGACGAAGAAGATAAAAAGATGTTCCTCGCCGAAATCGGCCAGGACGAGCCGGGCCTTAATCGCCTGATCATCGCGGCCTACAAGCTGCTGGGCCTGCAAACCTACTTCACAGCCGGTGTGAAAGAAGTGCGCGCCTGGACCATTCATGTGGGCGACACCGGCCCGCAGGCGGCCGGCGTGATCCACACCGATTTCGAAAAAGGCTATATCCGCGCGCAGACCATCGCGTTTGGCGACTACATCAGCTTCAAGGGCGAGCAGGGCGCCAAGGATGCGGGCAAGATGCGCAGTGAAGGCAAGGAATACGTCGTCAAGGATGGCGACGTCATGAACTTCCTGTTCAGCAGCTGAATGGGGACACCCCTGTCTGGGCTCACTGCGTGTAGCCCATTCTCCCCTTGCAGGGGACGCCGCTTGTCGCCCGGCTTAGCCGGTTCGACGGCGGCACTTGATAGGACCGTGTAGATTGCACGATCGAACCTGTAAGCTTGGCCAAACGGCTTGCCAAGGCAGGCCATCCCCTTGAAACACTCGCTTTGAAAGAGCACACCATGTCCATCCAGCGCATTGAAACCGGCCCGCGCATGTCCCAGGCCGTTGTTCACAACAAAACCGTTTACCTCGCAGGCCAGGTGGCCGGTGACGATGCCGGCCCCGGCGTGTACGAACAGACCCGCAGCATCCTGGCCAATATCGACCGCCTGCTGGCGGCGGCCGGCAGCGACAAGTCGCGTCTGCTGAGCGCCACCATCTGGCTGACCGACATGGATACCTTCGGCGAAATGAACCGCGCCTGGGAAGCCTGGGTGGTGCCCGGCGCCACGCCCGCGCGTGCCACGGTCATGAGCCCGCGCCTGGCGGCGGCCAAGTACCACGTCGAAATCGGCGTGGTTGCGGCGCAAGACTAGTCGGCCCTGAAGACCCCGCCGCGATGACAGAACCTGTGCGCCTGGCCAAACGCCTGGCCGAAATGCTGTCCTGTTCACGCCGCGAGGCCGAGCAGTACATCGAAGGCGGCTGGGTCACGGTCGACGGCGTCACGGTGGAAGAGCCGCAGTTCCGCGTGCTGGACCAGGCCATAGCGCTCGACAAAAACGCCAGCCTGCTGGCGCTGACGCCGGTGACCTTGCTGCTGCACAAACCCGCGGGTTATGTGGCGGGGGCTGACGGCGCGGCCGAATCGCTGGCGCCCTTGCTGTCAGCCGCTACGCAGTCGCCTGACGACCGCTCGGGTATCCGGCCGCTCAAAAAACATTTCTCGACTGTCGAGTTGGTGACACCCCTGGCCACACCGGCCAGTGGCCTGGTCGTGCTGACGCAGGACTGGCGCGTAACACGCAAGCTGCGCGAAGACGCCCGTGTGATGGAGCATGAAGTGGTTGTCGATGTCAGCGGCGCCATCAAGCCCGGCGGCCTGGACCGGTTGAACCGCGTGGACCACGGCTTCACCTACCAGGGCGCGTTGCTGCCGCCGGCCAAGGTCAGCTGGCAAAACGAAACCCGCCTGCGGTTTGCCCTCAAGGGCGAGGTGCCGGGCCAGATCGCCTACATGTGCGAGAGCGTGGGTTTACAGGTGAACGGCATGAAGCGCTTGCGCATTGGGCGTGTGGCGATGAGCCAGCTGCCGCCGGGGCAGTGGCGCTATTTGCTGCCGCACGAACGCTTCTGATCTTGATGCGGGCTTATCCGGTGACGACACCCGGAAAGGCCCAGATCAGGCTCCCCGTCATCAGAAAGTAGCGCAGAAATTTCCCGATCGCCATGTAAGCCAGGCAAGGCCAGAACGGAAACTTGAGCCAGCCCGCTACCGCGCACAGGGGATCACCCACTATCGGCAACCAGGCCAGCAGGCAGGCTTTGGGGCCTAGCTTTTCCAGCCAGCGGATGGCGTGGCCATGGTGTGACGAATGCTGGTATTTGTCGACCACCTTGTGGGCGCCGTAGCCCATCCACCAGTCCAGCGCGCCGCCCAGCGTGTTGCCGGCCGTAGCCACCAGCACAGCCGGCCAGAACATCGCAGGGTTGAGTTTGACAAGGCCAAAGACCACGGGCTCCGAGCCCAGCGGCAGCAGCGTGGCCGAAATGAAGGACACCACAAAGACCGTGCTCAGGCCGTATTCGGGCAGGGCCAAAATTTCGATCAGGTGTTGAATCCAGGCTGGCATATATGCATTCGAGTATAGGCAGGCCGGGGCGGCTGTTGTGTCAGGAAGACGCTTACAACTCCGTGTGCAATTTTCAATTGCTGAAATTTTCAGCAGGTACAATCGTGCCTCCTTTTTCAGCAACCGGCAGCACTCCCTTTTCCATGAACATCGGCCCCTACGCTTTGGCAAACAACCTGTTTGTCGCGCCCATGGCCGGCGTGACAGACCGGCCGTTTCGCCAGCTCAGCAAAAAACTGGGCGCGGGTTATGCGGTCAGCGAGATGGTGACATCGCGCCGCGATTTGTGGGACAGCCTGAAGACTTCGCGCCGCGCTAACCATGAAGGCGAGGACGCGCCGATTGCCGTGCAGATCGCCGGCACCGATGCGCAGATGATGGCCGACGCCGCGGCCTACAACATTGACCGCGGCGCGCAGATCATCGACATCAACATGGGCTGCCCGGCCAAGAAGGTTTGCAACAAATGGGCCGGCTCGGCGCTGATGCAGGACGAAACCCTGGCGCTGCAGATCGTGGAAGCCGTGGTGGCCGCTTGTGCACCGCACAAGGTTCCCGTCACGCTCAAGATGCGCACCGGCTGGTGCCAGGCTGAAAAGAACGCACTGACGATTGCCCGCGCTGCCGAAAGCGCCGGCGTGCAAATGATTACCGTGCACGGCCGCACGCGCGAGCAGGGCTACAAGGGCGCGGCCGAGTACGACACGATTGCCGCCGTCAAGGCCGCGCTGCGTATTCCGGTGGTGGCCAACGGCGACATCAGCAGCCCAGAAAGGGCCCGTGACGTGCTGGCTTACACCGGCGCCGACGCCGTGATGATTGGCCGCGCGGCGCAAGGCCGGCCCTGGATATTTCGTGAGGTCGCGCATTTCCTGGCCACCGGCGCGCACCTGGCGCCGCCGCTGGTGGCTGAAGTTGAGCGGCTGCTGGTCGACCATTTGCGCGACCACTACACGCTCTACGGTGAATTCACCGGCGTGCGCACGGCGCGCAAGCACATCGGCTGGTACGTCAAAACACTGCCCGGTGGCGAAGCCTTTCGCGCGCGTATGAATCTGCTGGAAGACTGCGATGCGCAACTGCAGGCGGTGAGCGCGTTTTTTCAGGAATTGGGCGAGCATATGGACCGCATACCGGCCGGTGCTGAAGAGACGGGCGGCGAAAACAGCCCGGCAAAAAAGAACAGCTATAAAAACGAGGAGGAAGCTGCTGCATGAGCAAGAAACATATTGAAGAGTGCGTACGCGCCAGTCTGGAGAGTTATTTCAAGGACCTGCGTGGCATTGAGCCTGATGGCATGTACGACATGATGGTCCGGGTGGTGGAAAAACCTTTGCTCGAAGTGGTCATGCAGCACGCCGAAAACAACCAGTCGCGCGCCGCCGAATGGCTGGGCCTGAACCGCAACACCCTGCGCAAGAAGCTGGTTGAGCACAAGCTCATCAAATAACAGCCGTCAGAAAACAGGCGCCAGAGTTTCCCCTCGTTCGGCCTCATCCCATTCGGCCCGAACCGACATCCTTTTGAGAAGACCACCATGAATGCATTGATCTCCGTTTCCGACAAAACCGGCATCCTCGAATTTGCACAGGCACTGCACGCCCTGGGCATCAAGCTGCTTTCCACCGGCGGCACCGCCAAGCTGCTGGCCGATGCGGGCCTGCCCGTAACCGAAGTCGCCGACCACACCGGCTTTCCGGAAATGCTGGACGGCCGCGTCAAGACCCTGCACCCCAAGATCCACGGCGGCCTGCTGGCCCGCCGCGATTTTCCGGAACACATGGCGGCGATCAAAGAACACGACATCGCCACCATCGATTTGCTGGTCGTCAATCTCTACCCGTTTGAGGCGACCGTGGCCAAGCCCGGCTGCACGCTGGAAGATGCGATTGAAAACATCGACATCGGCGGACCGGCCATGGTGCGCTCTGCCGCCAAGAACTGGAAAGACGTGGGCGTGCTGACCGACGCATCGCAATACGAAGGTGTGCTGGCCGAACTCAAGGCCGGCGGCAAGCTGACCGACAAGACCAAATTTGCGCTGTCAGTGGCGGCGTTTAACCGCATCAGCCAGTACGACGGCGCGATCAGCGACTACCTTTCCGGCATCCAGGCCGACGGCAGCCATGGCATGTTCCCCGGCCAGGCCAATGGCCGCTTCATCAAGGTGCAAGACCTGCGCTACGGCGAAAACTCGCATCAGCAGGCCGCGCTGTACCGCGACCTGTACCCCGCGCCCGGCTCGCTGGTCACGGCCAAACAGTTGCAGGGCAAAGAGCTTTCGTACAACAACATCGCCGATGCCGATGCTGCCTGGGAATGCGTCAAGAGCTTTGACCTCATCAAGGACGGCGCCGCCTGCGTGATCGTCAAGCACGCCAACCCCTGCGGCGTGGCTGTGGGCAAGGACGGCCTGGAGGCCTACAGCAAGGCCTTCAAGACCGACCCGACCTCGGCTTTCGGCGGCATCATCGCCCTTAACTGCCCGCTGGACGAACGTGCCGCGCAGCAGATTTCAAAGCAGTTTGTCGAAGTGCTGATGGCCCCGGCCTTCACGCCTGAAGCGCTGGAAGTCTTCAAGAGCAAGGTCAATGTGCGCATCCTGCAGATCGACCTGCCGCCCGGCGGCGACACTGCCTGGAAGCAAGGCCGCAACCTGATGGACGTCAAGCGCGTGGGTTCGGGCCTCTTGATGCAAACCGCCGATAACCATGAACTCTCTATTGGTGACCTGAAAGTCGTCAGCAAGCTGCAACCCACCCAAGAGCAGCTTCACGACATGCTGTTTGCCTGGAAGGTCGCCAAATACGTCAAGTCCAACGCCATCGTGTTCTGCGCCGACGGCATGACGCAGGGCGTAGGCGCCGGCCAGATGAGCCGCATCGACTCCGCCCGCATCGCCTCCATCAAGGCGGCCAATGCGGGGCTGACATTGCAGGGCTCGGTGGTGGCGAGCGACGCCTTCTTCCCGTTCCGTGACGGGCTCGACGTGGTGGTGGATGCAGGGGCCTCTTGCGTGATCCAGCCTGGCGGCAGCATGCGGGACGACGAAGTCATCGCCGCTGCGAATGAACGCGAAGTGGTGATGGTGTTGACCGGGGTGCGCCACTTCCGGCACTGAGTTGTGAGAAGGCCCGGTTTTCCATCCGGGCCTTGTCTTCGCCCGCCAAGGGCTGGGCGGCCGACTCAGGCCGCGGCGAAAAACTTTGCTGCCGCGTCTACTGTGGTTTCAATGTCCGCCGCCGTGTGCGCCGAGCTGACGAAGGCTGCTTCATACAGCGCGGGCGCGTAGTACACGCCGCTGTCCAGCATCGCGTGAAAGAAGCGGTTGAACGCCGGGCTATCAGTGGTCATCACGGTGGCGTAGTTCTGCGGCAACTGCCCGAGCAGGAAAAAGCCAAACATGCCGCCTTCGCTGTCACCGCAAAACGGAACGCCCGCTTTGTTGGCTGCCTGCGTAAGGCCTGCGACCAGGCTGCGCGTGCGTTCGCCCAGCGCTTCGTAGAAACCGGGTTTGGCGATTTCCCGCAGGGTGGCCAGCCCGCAAGCCGTGGCCACCGGGTTGCCTGACAGCGTGCCGGCCTGGTAGACCGGGCCCAGTGGCGCCAGTTGCTCCATCACGGCGCGTGTGCCGCCAAAGGCCGCCAGCGGCATGCCGCCGCCAATCACTTTGCCCATGACCGTCATGTCGGGCTTGAAACCCGGGATGCTGCGGGCATAAACGCTTTGCGCGCCGCCCAGGGCCACGCGGAACCCCGTCATCACTTCGTCAAACACCAGCAAAGCGCCATGCTGCGTGCACAGCTCGCGGCAGCGTTTCATGAAAGGCACACTTGCCCGCACAAAATTCATGTTGCCGGCGATCGGCTCGATCATCAGGCAGGCGATGTCTTTGCCGTGCAACGCAAAGGCCTCTTCGAGCTGGGCAAGATGGTTGTATTCGAGCACCAGGGTGTGCTGCACCACCTCGGGCGGCACGCCGGCGCTGGTCGGGTTGCCGAAGGTGGCCAGGCCAGAGCCGGCTTTGACAAGCAGGGCGTCGGCATGGCCGTGGTAGCAGCCTTCAAATTTGATGATCTTGCTGCGCCCGGTGGCGCCGCGCGCCAGACGGATCGCGCTCATGGCCGCTTCCGTGCCGGAGCTGACCAGGCGCACCATCTCAAGCGAAGGCACCAGGCGCACGATTTCTTCGGCCAGTTCGACTTCGCGTTCGGTAGGTGCTCCGTAGGAAAAACCTTCCAGGGCGGCTTTTTGCACGGCCTCGAGCACCGCAGGATGACCGTGACCCAGGATCATGGGGCCCCAGGAGCCGATGTAGTCGATGTAACGTTTGCCGTCGGCGTCCCAGAAGTAGGCGCCCTGGGCGCGCTGCACGAAGCGTGGGGTGCCGCCGACGGCCTTGAAGGCCCGGACCGGGGAGTTGACACCGCCGGGGATCAGTTTTTTGGCGCGTTCAAAGAGGGCGTCGTTGCGGGAGGCTGTCTGCGGGGTAGCGGGCTTAGTGTTTGGTTGTTCCATTGGGGGGCAGGTCAAGGGTGGATGTGGACGTCAGGTCGATGTCGTCGCTGGCATCGCCCGCATCTTCCCCGGTTTCATCTTCAGGGTCGACGTCGGCCTGCGCCCAGAACAGGCGGTCGGGCACGATGTTGCCCATGCCGGGGTGAAAGCCGGCATCCAGACTGTGATCCAGGAAGGTCAGGGCTTCAGCGGTGGCCGCCTGCAAGTCGTGGCCGTTGGCCAGCAAAGCGCATAGCGCGGCGGACAAGGTGTCGCCGGCGCCCGCGAACACGGCCTCAAAGCGTTCAAATTTCTCGCTGTAAAGCACCGCTTGCGGGGTGGCCAGCACGTTGTCGATGAACTGGTCGGGCATGGGGATGCCGGTCACCAGGGTGTAAGGCACGCCCAGGTCGGCTGCGGCCTTGGCGATGTCGCGGGCTGAGGGGTTTCGCTCGCCCGGCCAGTCCGGCAGGAGCCAGCGCCACAGGCTGCTGTGGTTGCCGACCAACACCGTGGTCTGGGGCAGCATCAATTCGCGAAAGGCGTCCAGGTAACTGTCGATTTCGCTTTCTTCCCACCATGCGAGATTGGGCATGTAAGCGATCAGCGGAACATCGGCATAATCCGAGGCGATTTCGGCGATGGTGGAGATGTTCTCGGGGCTGCCGACAAACCCGACCTTGATGGCGGCAACGGGCATGTCTTCCAGCGCCGAACGGGCCTGGTCTGTTACAGCTTCTTCATCGAAGGCAAAGTGGTCGAAAATCTCGGCCGTATCGCGAACATAAGCGCCTGTTACAACCGCCAGCGGATGCGCGCCCGCAGACGTGATGGATGCAATATCGGCTGTCAAGCCACCGGCTCCGCTGGGGTCGTTGGCATTGAATGTCATCACGCAGGCTGGTGATGCGTCCGTGTCCTCGATTTGGAGCTGTCGGCTGTCCAGTTGAGGGGTTTTGGGGTTTGCCATAGGCTGCGATTTTGCCTTGTACGCGAATAAGCAACGCCGCCTCGATACAATTGTTGCATTCTATTCGAAGGCAACTTAAGCTGTGACTCAATCAATGACGTGGATGTGTTTAATTTGTGGGTGGATTTACGACGAAGCTGCCGGCGCTCCGGAACATGGGATTGCCGCCGGGACGCCCTGGGCCCAAGTGCCAATGAACTGGACCTGCCCCGAATGCGGTGCACGCAAAGAAGATTTTGAAATGGTTCAGATATAAACAAGCGTTTTGGGCACTAGCCTGAACAATCGCAGGGCGGCCTGTTCGGCCGGGGCCTGCAACATGAGGAGCATAGGCAGTGAGCATTCCCAGTTCCGGACTGAAGGTTTTGGTCATCGATGACAGCAACACCATCCGGCGTAGCGCCGAGATATTCCTGAAACAGGGTGGCCATGAAGTATTGCTGGCCGAAGACGGCTTTGACGCCCTGTCCAAGGTCAATGACTACGAACCCAATCTGATTTTCTGCGACATTTTGATGCCCCGTCTGGATGGCTATCAAACGTGTGCGATTATCAAGCGCAATGTGAAGTTTTCCGCCGTTCCCATTGTGATGCTGTCCTCCAAGGACGGCGTTTTCGACAAGGCGCGAGGTCGTATGGTGGGTTCACAGGACTACCTGACCAAGCCCTTTACCAAAGATCAGCTGCTGCAGACCGTTCAGGAACTGGGCAGCGCTAAACAAGGAGTAGTGTGATGGCAATCAAGAAAATACTGGTGGTGGACGACTCCAAAACCGAACTGATGTTTCTGACAGATCTGCTGGTCAAAAATGGTTTTACCGTTAAAACCGCTGAAAACGCAGAAGATGCATTTCGCCGCCTGGCGGAAGACAAACCCGAACTGATCCTGATGGACGTGGTGATGCCCGGCCAAAACGGCTTTCAGCTGACCCGGGCCATCACGCGTGACCCGCTCTATTCGGATATCCCCATCATGATGTGCACCAGCAAAAACCAGGAAACCGACCGGGTCTGGGGCATGCGTCAGGGTGCCCGTGACTACATCACCAAACCGGTGGATGCAGACGAGCTGATGGCCAAAATCAAGGCCCTCGGCTGATCGTTAAGGCGTAAAACCACAGCATGGCGAATAGACAAGCCCTTAGAGAACTCCAAACCCGGCTGGCCGACAGGCTGCAGATTGCGCGGACGCAAGGTGTTGCTGCATCCTGGCTGGCTGTGGAAGCCGGCGGGAAGAAGTACCTGTTTCCCCTGAGTCAGTCCGGTGAAATTTTCCCATGGGTGAGTACGCAGCCTGTGCCGTACACACAGGCCTGGTTCGCCGGTGTCGCCAATCTGCGGGGCGGCCTGTTCGGCGTGGTCGATCTGGCGAGCTACGTCAGCGGCAAGGCGCCCCCACCCAAAAATGAGTTGGCACGTACAGACTCCAGGCTTGTTGCGCTCAACAGCGCCCTGGAGGTCAATTGCGCATTGTTGATCGACAAACTTTCCGGGCTTCGCAACCAGGAAGCGTTCAGCGACTTCTCCGAAAAAGCGCCCGACGCCCCCGATTTCTTTGGCAACCAGTATGTGGACCTCAATGGCGCCACCTGGCAGGAAATCAACCTTCAGTTACTTGCCCAGCAAGCCCATTTTTTGACGATAGGCGCATAGCGCACACTGTTTCTCCCCGGAAGGCTCACCATGTCTGTTATTGAAAATATCCAGAAGCTGTTTAAAACCAAATCCGTCCAACCTGAAGACAGCATGGACATGGCTTCCGTCGGCACGCCAGATCCTCTTGCAACCGGTGCCATGGATGAGGCCTCCCTGCAGACTGCGGCGGTACGCCAGGCAGGCGGCAACGACGACGCTTTTCCGGCCAGCCGCATCGCCACGGCTGAAGATGCGCCACCCGCCGAAGCCGCCGATCTGCTGTTTCTGCCCGTGCTGGGCCGCCGGACCATGGGTCAGCACCAGCGCATTTTGGTGTTCCTGCTGGCTATTTTCGTGGCGGTTCTGGGTACGGTGACCTTCCTGGCACTGAATCAGGCTGACAAAGTCGCTCAACAGGTGGCTGCAACCGGTCAGTCCCTGATGCAGTCGCAGCGACTGGCGAAATCCGTGTCGCAGGCGCTGGTGGGCAGTGCCCAGGCTTTCCCTGACGTGCGCGAAAGCTCTGAAGTTCTGTCCAAAACCGTGCGCGGCCTGAAGTCCGGCGAAGACAGCCTGCGTCTGGCCCCGGTGGGCGAAGAATTGCAAGGTGACGTGGAAAAAGTCACCCCCTTCATGGAGCGCGCTGAAAAGAACGCCAAGACCGTGATGGGTCAACAGAACATTCTGACGCAGGTGGGTAACGCTCTGCGCACCATTAACCGCCAGTCTTCGGACTTGCTGGAAATCGCGGAAACCGTGTCGTCGCTCAAGCTCCAGCAGAATGCGGCGCCGGCGGAAATCTCGGCCTCCGGCCAGCTGGTGATGTTGACCCAGCGTATCGGTAAGTCTGCCAATGAGTTCTTGACGATGGAGGGTGTGAGCCCCGAAGCCGTGTTCTTGCTGGGTAAGGACTTGAATTCGTTCAAGGAAATTGCTCAAGGCCTGCAAGAAGGCAGCCCCGAACTGCGTCTCGCCGGCTCCAAGGACCCGCAGACCCGCGAACGCCTGGAAGCCCTGATGGCGCTTTATGAACAAACGCGCGTGCAAGCCGGCGCCATTCTGGGTAACTTGCAGGGCCTGGTGTCCGCCCGTGAAGCGCAGTCTTCGATTATTGCGGACAGCGAACCCCTTCGCCGTGGTCTGGAAGACCTGCAGGGCAAGCTGTCGTCGCAAACGGGTTTGAGCGTGGTTTCACTGGCCATCCTCGCAGGTGCCGCTTTCCTTGCGCTGTTGTGCGCAGCCGGTTTGGCCCGTTTGCAGGTGCAGGACAGTCAACAGCGTCAGGCAGTTGCTGAAACCCAGCGTCAGGAAGCCAAGGGGCAGGAGCAGGACGCCAAGCGCGTCAATGACGCCAACCAGGCCGCCATTTTGCGATTGATGAATGAGTTGCAGACAGTGGCTGAAGGTGACTTGACGCAGGAAGCAACCGTGACCGAAGACATTACCGGCGCTATCGCCGACTCGGTGAACTACACGGTGGAAGAGTTGCGGCAGCTGGTAGGTAACGTACAGAACACGGCTACCCGCGTTGCACAGACGACGGCGCAGGTGGAAAGCACGTCCACCGAACTGCTGGCGGCTTCGACCGAGCAGCTGCGCGAAATTCGCGAAACCGGCCAGTCGGTGCTTGATATGGCGTCCCGAATTAATGAAGTGTCCACACAGGCGCAGGAATCTTCCCAGGTGGCGCGCCAATCGCTGACTGCCGCCGAGTCCGGCCTGCAGGCTGTGCAAAACGCCATCGGTGGTATGAACTCCATCCGTGACCAGATCCAGGAAACCTCCAAGCGGATCAAGCGACTCGGTGAGTCGTCACAGGAGATTGGTGAAATTACCGAACTGATTTCCGACATTACCGAACAGACCAACGTGCTGGCGCTGAATGCAGCTATTCAGGCCGCGTCAGCCGGTGAAGCCGGACGAGGCTTCTCGGTGGTTGCGGAAGAAGTGCAGCGACTGGCTGAACGTTCCGCAGATGCTACGCGTCAGATTTCGGCCCTGGTGAAAGCCATTCAGACCGACACCCAGGATGCTGTGGCCGCTATGGAACGCTCCACGCAGGGTGTGGTTGAAGGGGCCAAACTGTCCGATAACGCGGGTACCGCACTGACCGAGATTGACCAGGTGTCACGCCGGCTTGCTGACCTGATTGAGCAGATTTCGAATTCCGCCTCCCGCGAAGCCGCATCGGCCAACGTGGTGGCCGGTAACATCCAGCACATTTTTGCGGTGACGGAGCAAACGGGAGAAGGTACCCGCTCCACGGCGCAGCAGGTGCGAGATCTTTCCCGCATGGCTGAAGAGCTGCGCCAGTCGGTGTCCCGATTCAAGATCGCCTGATGCCCGCCTGTTGTGCGCTGACCGCGAACTCCGATTCCTGAACCGGCCCGTTATCTATGCAATCCAACGTCTCGAATTCAACAGCTGTTGAACCCGATCTTGCCCTGAATGATCTGGGCCCTCTCGCATGGGTGCTCGACGAGCTTCGCAAGTCGCTGGACGGCGCGGCCAAGGCCCTCAAGCGTTTTGTGCGCGACGCGGAAGCCGCGCGTGGGTCCGATCTTGCCGCCCTTGATGCCAGCCAGTTGCGGATCGCTCGCCAGCAGCTGCATCAGGCAGTCGGTGCGCTGGAAATGGTGGGCCTTGCCGGGCCTGCGCTGGTACTGCGCTCAATGGAGGCGGCCGTACAAAAATTTGTGCAGCAACCTGAGCAGTGCAACCAGGATGCAGCAGGAAAAATCGAACGCGCCAGTTACGCCCTGACGGAATATCTTGAAGGCGTGCTGGCCGATAAACCCGTCTCGGCGGTTTCCCTGTTCCCGCAATACCGTGATGTGCAGGAGCTGGTGAAGGCAGACCGTATCCACCCGGCCGACCTGTGGCCGTTTGAATGGCGCTGGCTTGAGGCGGAGCTGACCGAGAAGTCGGAGCCGCGGAATTACGACGACAGCGCGCGTGCAGTGCTGGACCAGTCGGTGCTTCAGCTGATGAAGGGCAAGGCGCCGCAAGCGGCAAAAAACCTGAGAGAACTCAGCCTGGGATTTGCTACGCGGCAGGCTGACCGCCAACCCCGGATTTTCTGGAAGATAGCTGCAGCTTACTTCGAGGCTGTCGCCAACGATCTGCTCGGCTCGGATATCTATGTCCGCCGCGCCGCCTCCCGGATTTTGATGCAGTACGCCTTGCTGGCCAAGGGCGATCCGGCCGTGTCGGAGCGCCTGGCCCAGGACCTGCTCTTTTTCTGTTCCCAGGCAGTTTCTGCACGGGCCAGCGACACCCCGGTTCTCTCGGCGGTGCGTTCAGCCTATGGGCTTAACCGATTCAAGCCCGTGGACTATGAACTGGTTCAGTTCGGGCGTTTTGACCCCGCCTTGCTGGCGCAGGCGCGCAAACGGATTACGTCGGCCAAAGAAACCTGGTCGTCACTTTCCGCCGGGGACGCCAACAAATTCAAAACGGTATCCGACCAGTTCAGCCTGGTGACCGACTCCCTGCTCAAGTTGCACCCGCCCAGCGAGCCGCTGGCGCAAGCTTTGACCCACGCCGTCGAGACCACTGTGCGCTCCGGTCAGGCACCCGGCATTGAGCTGGCCATGGAAGTGGCGACCTCGGTGCTGTACCTTGAAGCTGCCTTTGATGACCTGGATCCCAACGATCCGCAATTGGCGGTGCGAACCGCGAACCTGGCCTCACGTCTTGAAGGCGTCAGGGCAGGTGGTCAGCCTCAGCCACTCGAAGGCTGGATGGAAGAGCTTTACCGCCGCGTCAGCGACAAGCAGACCATGGGCAGCGTGGTCGGTGAGTTGCGCGTGTCCCTGGGCGAACTTGAAAAATCGCTGGACATTTTCTTCCGCAATCCACAAGACAAGGTGGCACTGCAGTCGGTTCCCGGCCAGTTGTCGCAGATGCGCGGCGTGCTGTCGGTGCTGGGGCTTGACCAGGCATCTCATGCCGTCTTGCGCATGCGCGACAGCGTCGAGCAGATGCTGGTCACCGAAATCGATGAACAGATGGCGCGCGCTGCCGGGACCTTCGAGCACCTCGGTAACAACCTGGGCGCCTTGAGTTTCCTGATCGACATGCTGAACTACCAGCCCGCGCTGGCGAAGAAGCTTTTTGTTTATGACGAAGAAAAGGGCGAACTCAAACCCCTGATGGGCCGTGCCCAGAGCGTCTCAACGGAGGCGGCTGCCTCTGTGACCGTCAACAGCGACATGCTGTCCCAGGAAGTTATCTCCGTGGTACAGGATGCCGGCCTTGGCGAGAAAAGCGAAAACCTCACCATCAAGTTGGATGCGCTGGCAACCCACGCCGCGCTTGCCGAACAGCCAACGCTGGCCAAGACGGCGCGCGATGCCTCCGCCGCCGTGTCGGGCAGCAATGCCGATGCAGCCGCCACCGCGCTGACGACCCTGGCCTTTGCCGTGACGCCGGCCTCTGTCGCGGCCGAGAGCCAGGACAATGCGGCCGATTTTGAAGAAGACGATCTGCGTGACATCTTCCTGGAAGAAGCGCGTGAAGTGGTGGGCAACGGCCTCGAGGCTTTGGCCGCGCTGGCCAGCGATCCGGCCGACGTGTCGCAACTCACGGTCCTGCGGCGTGCCTTCCATACGCTCAAGGGCAGCTCACGGATGGTGGGGCTCAACGAATTTGGTGAAGCCGCCTGGTCGCTGGAGCAAATGCTCAACAGCTGGCTGGCCGACCAGAAGACAGCGACTGATGAATTCCGTGCGCTGTCTTCCGAGGCGATGAATGGTTTCGCCGGCTGGATTGCAGACATTGCCGCGAACCAGGACGGCAGCTGGTCGGCGTCGGTTTTCCGCACGAGTGCGGATGCGATGCGGACCGAAAGTCGTTATGTTGCGTTGGACCTTGCCGCCAAACCGGCACCGGTACCTGCAGCGGCGCAGCCTTCTGCTCCTGCCGACGAGCCTGTTGCGGCCGACGCCTTTTCCCTTCCCGACGACCTGGAACTGGACGCCGGCGTTCCCGCCACCGCCAGCGCGGACCTGCCCGCGAGCCCGGCACCGGCAGATGACCTGGACTTTGACCTTGTTTTTGAAGACGCGGCAGCGCCCGCCGCTGTGGCCACCCCGGCTGCGGTGAGCGAGCCCGTCGCCGAGATCGAAGGCATTGACTTTGACAGCCTGTCTGCGATTTCCGGCAGCGTCGATGTTCCTGTAGCCCCGGCGACGGCAGAACAGTCCGTTCCAACAGTTCCGGATGCGGCCGAAGCCATCGAGTTGTCCGACGCCGATTTCGAGAAGCATTTCCACACTGAGCCTGGAAAACTCGAAGAAACGACCGTCGTATTCGATTTCTCGTCTGCCTCGCCGGCTGCGCAGCCGGTAGCCGCAGCGCCCACCTTGCCCGAAACCTTTGAATTCGCCGAGCCTGTGCAACTACTTGAAGAAGCGCCCGTGATTGAAGCTGTGGCTGCCGAGGCGACTGACAGTGTGCTTCCTGCGGATGGTAACGGCGACGAACAGGTCAAGGTTATCGGTTCCCTGCGCATCGGCATCCCGCTGTACAACGTCTATTTGAACGAAGCTGACGAATGGTCGCGCAGGCTGGTGACCGAAGTCGCCGAATGGTCGCTGGAGCGCAATCTGCCCGTGAGCGACTCCACTGTCGCGCTGGCTCACTCTCTTGCCGGCAGCTCCGCCACCGTGGGGTTCGATGCCCTGTCTGAAATGGCTCGCGCCTTTGAGCAGGCGCTGCAGCAATCCAGGGCGCACCACAGCAATGGCGCTGCCAGGTACGGGCAGGTTTTTGTAGATGCGGCAGAAGACATTCGCCGGCTTTTGCACCAGTTTGCCGCCGGTTTCCTCAAGGAGCCGGATGCCGGCATCCTTGACAGCCTGAGAGAGCTTGATTTCTCTGATTCGATTCTGGCTCCCGGCAGCGACTCCGATTTCGATTTCTCCGGTGACGCGGTGGCCGCAGAAGCGGTTGTGGATTCCGTGCTTCCGCCTGAACTGGAGGCTGAACTCCAGCGTCAGGCCCAGTCCGAGGCTGCACCTGCACCTGCCCCCGAGCCTGAAGTCATCAAGGCCGAAGTACCCGAGGCGCCAGCGCCTGTGCGTGCCGCATCCGTGCCACCGCCGGTCGCCGTGGTCGCGCCGCCAGTGCGCCTGGTCACACCGGTAGCAGCGCCGGCCGCTTCACAGTTTGACGACGGTGAAGACGATGAAATCGATGCGGTTGACGCGATTGACCCCGACCTCTTTCCGATCTTCGAAGAAGAGGCAGCCGAACTCATGCCCCAGCTGGGTGGTGCGCTGCGGCAGTGGTCCGCGCGTCCCGACAACCAGGGCGCGCGCATGGAAGTGCTGCGTGCATTGCATACGCTCAAGGGTAGCGCGCGCCTCGCAGGCGCCTTGCGCATGGGTGAAATGGCCCACCGGATTGAATCCGAGATTGAATTTCTCGGCTCCGATGCGGCTGCCTCGCAGGACTTCGACCCTCTGCTGACGCGTTTTGACGCGATGGAAGCCACGTTTGAGGCCTTGCGCCACGCCGACGCGGCCGCGGCTGCCGCACCCGTGGTGCTGGCGCCTATCGCCGCGGCCGAGCCAGCGCCAAAATCCGAGCCCGTACAAGACGCCGCACCTGAGGTGCAGGAAGCCCCCGCACAGGCAGCAGCCACGGGCGCCGAAAGCGGCTCTCGCAAGCTCTCGGTGCCGGCGCCACAGGCCATGGCCATGCAGCCGCTGCGGCAAGCGGCCTCTGCGTCGATCCGTGTGCGCTCGCAGCTGCTTGACCGCATGGTTAACCAGGCTGGTGAGGTCATGATCACGCGTTCCCGCCTGGAGGCTGAACTCAGCCAGCTCCGCGGCTCACTGAACGACATGAGCGGTAACTTGAACCGCTTGCGCCAGCAGCTGCGGGACATCGAGCTGCAGGCTGAAACCCAGATGCAGTCGCGATTGGCCCAGGCCAAAGAAGCCCAGGCAGGGTTTGACCCGCTGGAGTTTGACCGCTTTACCCGCGTGCAGGAATTGACCCGCATGATGGCCGAGTCCGTGAATGACGTGGCAACCGTGCAGCGCACCTTGCAGCGCACGGTGGAAGCCACCGAAGACGACTTGATCGCCCAGGCCCGCCAGACCCGCGAACTGCAGCGTGACCTGCTCCGCACCCGCATGGTGGAGTTTGAAGGTATTTCCGAGCGCCTGTACCGCGTGGTGCGCCAGGCTTCCAAGGAAACCGGCAAGCAGGTCCGGCTGGACTTGCTGGGCGGCACCATGGAGATGGACCGCGGCATGCTGGACCGTATGACGCCCGCCTTCGAGCACTTGCTGCGCAATTGCGTAGCCCACGGCATTGAAAGCACGCAGGTTCGAACCGATGCGGGTAAAGACCCGGTTGGCCTGATCACCATCCATCTTCGCCAGGAAGGTAACGACGTTTCCGTCGACTTCTCCGATGACGGCGCCGGTCTGAACCTCGCTCGCATTCGTGAAAAAGCCATCAGCCTCGGCATGGTGACGGCCGACCAGGCGCTCACCGATCAGGACGCCGCCAACCTGATTTTCATGCCCGGGTTCTCCACGGCTGCGCAGGTGACCGAGCTGGCAGGTCGCGGTATCGGCATGGACGTGGTCCGCTCTGAAGTTAACGCGCTCGGTGGTCGTATCGAAACCTCCACGGTCGCGGGCAAGGGTACCCACTTCAAGCTGGTGCTTCCTCTGACGACGGCTGTGACGCAGGTGGTGATGATTCGCTCGGGCAACCTGTCCGTCGGTGTGCCTGCCAACGTGGTGGAAACCGTCAGGCGCGCTTCGGCCAAAGAGCTGCAGCAGGCCTATAACACCGGCGTGCTTGAGGTTGCCGGTGAATCGATGCCTTTCTTCTGGTCCGGCGCCTTGCTGCAGGCCTCGCACCACAGCACTGAAACGCAGAGCAAGACAACGCCGGTTGTGATCTTCCGAAGCGCCGCGCAGCGCATTGCCCTGCACGTCGATGAAGTTTTGGGTAACCAGGAAGTTGTGGTCAAGAACTTGGGGCCCCAGCTGTCCCGCCTGCCCGGCCTGGCCGGTATGTCGGTGCTGGCTTCAGGTGCGGTTGTGCTGATTTACAACCCGGTGGCGCTGGCTTCCGTATACGGCCAGCAGGCACGTGCCTGGAGTTCGGACCGCGCCGAGCCGCATATGCTCGAAGGGTCTGGCGACGCAGCCGCCGGTACCGCCGGGGTGACCGACGTTGTGGTGAAAGTGCCCGCTGCCAAGCCTGCAACGCCGCAGATTCCGCTGATTCTGGTGGTCGATGACTCCATCACGGTCCGCCGCGTCACGCAGCGCCTGCTTCAGCGTGAAGGCTACCGTGTTTCGCTGGCGGCCGATGGCCTGCAAGCGCTGGAGCGGCTCCAGGAAGAGCGGCCGGCCGTGGTGCTGTCAGACATCGAAATGCCGCGCATGGACGGCTTCGACCTGGCGCGCAACATCCGCGGGGATGTGCGCCTGAACAACCTGCCCATCATCATGATCACGTCCCGCATCGCCGAGAAGCACCGTGAACATGCCAAGGAGCTCGGCGTTGACCACTACCTGGGCAAGCCGTTCTCTGAAGAAGAGTTGATGAGCCTGGTGCGGCACTACTGCGCCGCCGAGACCGCCGCTTCCGCCTGAGGCAAAAAACAGCCCAACCAGGCTGTAGCCCAGGTGGGCTGTGCGCAATCTGCTCCTAAAGCAATAGCAAGGCCTGAGAGTCCCTCTCAGGCCTTTTTCACGACCGCATAGCGCAGCAGCGTCAGCGCTCGCGCCTCGTCGTGCTGCACGATGGGCAGTGGGTAGTTTTTGCCCAGCACCACGCCCGCGCCGGCCAGCTCCAGCGGTTTCGCCAGCCAGGGGCTGTGCAGCGCCTTGTTGGGTAGCTGCGCCAATACCGGCACGTATTTGCGGATGAACTTTCCGTCAGCATCAAACTTCTCGCTCTGGCTCACCGGGTTGAAGATGCGGAAATACGGCTGCGCATCACAACCGGTGCTCGCCGCCCACTGCCAGCCGCCGTTGTTGGCCGACAGGTCAAAGTCATTGAGCTTTTCGGCGAAATAACGTTCACCCCAGCGCCAGTCGATACCCAGGTCCTTCACCAGAAAACTGGCGGTCACCATGCGCAGGCGGTTGTGCATATAACCCGTCTGGTTGATCTGCGCCATGGCCGCATCCACCAGTGGGTAGCCCGTGCGGCCATCACACCAGGCCTGAAACAGCGCTTGGGCTTTCTCGCCGCTTTCCCACTCAATCGCGTCATAGTCCGGCTTGAACGCACTGCCGACGGCATGCGGGAAGTTGGCCAGAATCTGCGCATAAAAATCCCGCCAGATCAGCTCGCTGAGCCAGGTGGCTGCACCCTCATTTTGGGAGGGCTGCCGGAAGGCCACCGAAGCCATCTGCCGTATCGACACCGTGCCGAACCGGAGGTGTACGCCCAGGTAACTCGGGCCTTTGACGGCCGGAAAGTCCCGTGCCTCTTTGTAGTGCGTCATGCGGCCGATGAAGTCCTCAAAAAGCTGGGCGCCGCCTTCGCTGCCCATTGGAATCTTCAGCGACGACAGGTTGCTGGCCTCAAATCCCAGTTCGTTCAGCGACGGGACAGGGCGCCGGCTGGCCGAAACGGTTGCCAGGGCCGCAGCATATTTTTCAACGGGATAGGGCTTGAGGTAAAAGTCGTCCACCTTATTCAGCCAGGCATTTTTGTAGGGCGTGAACACGGTGTAGGGCTTGCCCGCCAGGGTCAGCACCTCCTGGCGCTCAAAGATGACGTGATCCTTGAAGCTGTGAAAAGCCTTGCCCCCGGCTTCGAGCGCGGCCTGCACCGCGGCGTCGCGTGCCAGTGACTGGGGCTCGTCATCGTGATTGGTAAAGACGGCATTTGCGCCCAGTTCCGCCGCCAGCCGCACCACCGCCTCCACGGCGCCGTGATGCGCCGTCAGCAGGCAGGCGCCGGGCTTGCCGGCCGCAGCGCTCATCTGCTGGAGCTGCCCATCCAGGCTCAGCACCGATTCCCGGATGAACTCCACCCGGCGGTCGACCCGGGGCAGGCTGTCCAGAATATCCCGGTCAAAAACAAAGGCGCAATACACCTGCTTACAAGACTTCAGCGCGTGGTACAGCGCCGCATTGTCCTGAACCCGCAGGTCGCGCCGGAACCACATCAACCCGGTCTCATACTTCTTTTGCATCGGACCATGGTACCGAAAAGCGGCTCTGCGGCCTTTCAAACCCTGCGGATAGGCAGGTTGCCGGGCAGTGCGGCTATCCCGCGCCGCGCCGTCCGGCGTAAAATCCTCCCATGGCCACGGATTCCGCATCGATCAACCTCACGCATCACTTCCTCATCGCCATGCCCGGGATGGATGACGAAGCTTTTGCCAAAAGCGTGGTCTATATGTGCGAACACAGCGACAGGGGCGCCCTGGGCCTGATCATCAACAAGCCCAGCGACATCAACCTGAAGAACCTCTTCGACAAGGTCGAGTTGCCGCTGCGACGCGACGACCTCTCGCAAGCCCTCGTGTTCCAGGGCGGCCCGGTTCAGACCGAGCGGGGTTTTGTGCTCCACGAATCCATGATGCCCGGCAACGAATCGGTCTATGCCTCGACCATGACCATTCCCGGCGGCCTGGAGATGACCACCTCCAAAGACGTGCTGGAAGCGCTCTCCACCGGCGCCGGCCCGCGCAAGGTGTTTGTCTCGCTCGGCTACTCGGCCTGGGGCGAAGGCCAGCTTGAATCCGAAATCTCCGACAACAGCTGGCTCACCGTCGCCGCCGACGTGGACGTGATTTTCGACACGCCGGTCGAGCAGCGCTACGACAAGGCCCTCATGTTGCTGGGCCTGCAAAGCTGGATGCTTTCACCCGAGGCCGGCCACGCATGAGCCTTGCGGCCATGCCTTCCATCCGGCCCGCTGGCCTTAATACTTTTCTTGCTTTTGACTTCGGTCTCAAGCGCACAGGCGTTGCCACCGGCAACGTCCTCACCCGCACCGCCACACCCCAGCCCACCATTGCCGCTGAAGGCAGTGACGCGCGCCTCAAAGCCGTCGAAGCGCGCATTAAGGAGTGGCAGCCCGACGCTTTGGTCGTCGGCGTGCCCTTTCACCCCGACGGCGCAAGCCACGACAATACCGTGCGGGCGCAAAAGTTTGCCCGCCAGCTTCGCGGGCGCTTCGGCCTTCAGGTCTTTGAGGTGGATGAGCGCTACAGCACCACCGAGGCGCTCGCCGGCGGCGCGCTTGACGCCGACGCGGCGTCGGCCTGCATCATCCTCGAGCAGTTTTTAAGGAGTTTTCCATGAGCAGTCTGATCCTGGACGCCGAGGCGCTGTACAGCGACCTGTTGCGCGGCATGCGCCAGCAACTGGCGTCCTACCCCCTGCCGCCCAAGCTGGTCGGTGTGGCCTCCGGCGGCGCCTGGCTGGCGCAGCGCCTGCAAAAAGACTTGGGCCTGGAAGGCGAGGCCGGTGTGCTGTCCTCCTCCATGCACCGCGACGACTTCTCGCAGCGCGGCCTGGCCTCCAGCGGCCAGACTCTGCTGCCCTTTGATGTGAACGGCGCGCACCTGGTCGTGGTCGACGATGTGCTCTACACCGGCCGCACCATCCGTGCAGTGCTCAATGAGCTGTTTGACTACGGCCGTCCCGCCAGCGTCAAGCTGGTCGTGCTGGTAGACCGCGGCGGGCGCGAGTTGCCGGTGCAGCCCGACCTGGCTGTGGCGCGCGTGGCCTTGCCCGCCTCACAGTCGCTGGAGCTGGCTCGTGCGGAAGACGGCAAATTCAGCTTCCAGGTTCAGGGCTGAACGCACCGTCAAACCATACTCAAAAAATCAAGAGACCCCAAGGAGTCCATCACATGCTGTACCGACGAAATCCGCAACTCAACAAAAACGGCGAGCTGATCCACCTGCTGTCGATCGAAGGCCTGCCCAAAGCCACTCTGACGCAGATCCTCGACACCGCCGCCAACTTCGTCAGCGTCAACAACCGCGAAGTCAAAAAAGTCCCGCTGCTGCGCGGCAAGAGCGTTTTCAACCTCTTCTTTGAAAACTCCACCCGAACCCGAACCACTTTTGAGATCGCCGCCACGCGGCTGTCGGCCGACGTTATCAACCTGGACATCGCGCGCTCCTCGGCCTCCAAGGGCGAGTCGCTGCTCGACACCATCGCCAACCTGAGCGCCATGGCCGCTGACCTCTTTGTCGTGCGCCACAGCGAATCGGGCGCGCCCTACCTGATCGCCCAGCACGTCGCGCCGCACGTGCACGTGATTAACGCCGGCGACGGCCGTCATGCGCACCCCACGCAAGGCCTGCTCGACATGTACACCATCCGGCACTACAAGAAGGACTTCAGCAAACTCACCGTCGCCATCGTCGGCGACGTGCTGCACTCGCGCGTGGCGCGCTCCGACATCCATGCGCTCACCACGCTGGGTTGCCCCGAAGTGCGTGTGGTCGGCCCCAAAACCCTGGTGCCCGCCGACATGGCGCAGATGGGCGTGCGGGTCTGCAACACGCTCGAAGAGGGCATCAAGGGCGCCGATGTGATCATCATGCTCAGGCTGCAAAACGAGCGCATGTCCGGCGCGCTGCTGCCCAGCAGCCAGGAATTTTTCAAGAGCTTTGGCCTCACCACCGAAAAGCTGCAACTGGCCAAACCCGACGCCATCGTCATGCACCCGGGCCCCATCAACCGCGGCGTGGAGATCGACTCCGCCGTGGTTGACGGCACGCAGAGCGTGATCCTTCCGCAGGTCACCTTCGGCATCGCCGTCCGCATGGCGGTGATGAGCATAGTCGCCGGAAACGAAGCCTGAACGCGGAGAAAAAAGAATGAAGATACTCATCAAAAATGGCCGCGTCATTGACCCGGGCTCCAGGTTCGACGAAGTTTGCGACGTGGCGATCGCCGCTGGCCGCATCGTCTCGCTCAAAAGCACGCCTGCCGATTTCGCACCCAACAAAACCATCGACGCCACCGGCTGCATCGTCGCGCCCGGCCTGATCGATCTGTCGGCCCGTCTGCGCGAGCCCGGGCATGAGCACGAAGGCATGCTCGAAAGCGAATTGGCTGCGGCCGTCGCCGGCGGTGTCACCAGCCTGGTCTGCCCGCCCGACACCGACCCGGTGCTCGACGAGCCCGGCCTCGTCGAGATGCTCAAGTTCCGCGCTGAGAAACTGCACCAGTCGCGCGTGTTCCCGCTGGGCGCGCTCACGCGGGCGCTCAAGGGCGAGACGCTGACCGAGATGGTCGAGTTGACCGAAGCCGGCTGTGTGGGCTTCAGCCAGGCCGAGGTGCCACTGGCCAACACACAAGTCATGATGCGTGCCCTGCAATACGCCTCCACCTTCGGTTACACCGTCTGGCTGCGCCCGCAAGAGATGTATTTGGGCAGCGGCGTCGCCGCCAGCGGCGCGCTGGCCACGCGCCTGGGCCTGAGCGGTGTCTCCGTCGCCGCCGAAACCATCGCGCTGCACACCATCTTTGAACTGGTGCGTGCCACCGGCGCGCGCGTTCATCTTTGCCGCATCAGCAGCGCCGCGGGCGTGGCACTGGTCGCCAAGGCAAAAGCCGAGGGCCTGGCCGTGACCTGCGATGTCAGCATCAACAGCCTGCACCTCACCGACGTGGACATCGGCTACTTCGACAGCCGCATGCGGCTGGACCCGCCGCTGCGCCAGCAGCGCGACCGCGACGCCATCCGCCAGGGCCTGGCCGACGGCACCATCGACGCGCTGGTGTCAGACCACACGCCCGTCGACGAGGACGCCAAGACCTTGCCCTTTGCCGAAGCCGAGCCGGGCGCCACCGGGCTCGAACTGCTGCTGGGCCTGGCCTGCAAATGGGGTGCCGACAGCGAAGCCGGTTTGCAGCGCGCGCTGGCCGTGCTTACCAGTGAGCCCGCACGGGTGCTGGGCAATTCGCTCGGCACGCTGCAAGCGAGCGCGGGTCAGCTCGTCAAGGGCGGCGTGGCCGACATCTGCGTGTTCGACCCGGCCGGCGAATGGACCGTCGAGCCCACCGCCTTGCGCAGCCAGGGTAAACACACGCCGTTCTCGGGCCACCAGATGCCTGCGCGCGTGCGCTGGACCATCGTGGGTGGGCAGCTTGCCTATGAAGCGCCTGAAGCCTCGCACTGACGTGCGCGTTGTGGGATGAGATGCGTATGAGGTGGCTTCGTTTCTGCTGGACCCTGCTGCGTGCCGTTGTGCACGCGGTGCAGGGCTTCTGGACTATCAAGACGGTTTTCCCCAGCCTGCCCCAGGCTGAGCAAGAGGCGCGCGTGCAGGTGTGGGCCGAGGCCATGTTGCGCATCGTCGGCATTGAGCTGGTGGTCAACGGCACACGCCCTCCCGCCGGCCCGATACTGCTGGTAGCCAACCATATTTCGTGGCTCGACATCCTGGTGATGCACGCCGCGCGCCATTGCCGTTTTGTCTCCAAGGCCGACGTGAGAAGCTGGCCTTTTGTGCGCACGCTGGCCGATGGCGCCGGCACGCTGTATATCGAGCGCGAGTCACGCCGCGACGCCCACCGCGTCGTCACGCAAATGGCCGACAGCCTTCGTGCGGGTGACATCCTGGCCGTGTTTCCTGAAGGCACGACGGGCGACGGCATCACCCTCAAACACTTTCACGCCAACCTGATCCAGGCAGCGATTGAGGCGTCTGTGCCGGTGCAGCCGGTGGCACTGAAGTTCATTGACGCCGCCAGCGGCGAAACCAGCTTCGCCCCCAGCTATGTCGACGACGAAACCCTGGTCGGCTCAATCTGGCGCACCCTGACCGCACCGCCGCTCAAGGCGGTCGTTAGCTATGGCGAGCCGCAGGCGCCGCAAGGCCAGACACGGCGGGTGTGGGCGGAAACACTGCGGGAAGATATTGAGCGCCTGAGGCAGACGCAGGGACGCTGAAAGCTCAGGCCGGTGTCGTAGCCGGCGCCATATCGGCTTCGCGTGGGAAGGTCACCACATGGTCGACTTCAGCGCGAATCCCAATCCACTCGCCCAGCGCATGGTTGTGGTGTGACGGCACATGCGCCAGCACCGTTTCACCCGTCTGCAGCTTGAGCGTGTACAAAAACTCCGAGCCGCGAAATGCCTTGCGCACGATTTGCGCCTTCACCGGCGCGTTGTCGTCATGCACGATGTCGTCGGCGCGCAGCAGCACATCGCACAAGCCGCCGGCGTACGCGCCGGGCAGGGGGCATTCAAGCATGTCGGTGAGGTCGCCGAGGGCGGTGTGCACCACCACGTCGTCGCCGCGCTGCTCGATATGCGCCGGCGTAAACACGCCATGGCCGATGAAGTCCGCCACAAAGCGCGTGGCAGGGCGGTGGTAGAGCGCGTAGGCCTCATCCCACTGATGCAACTTGCCTTGGTGCATCACGCCGATGCGGTCGCCGATGGCAAAGGCTTCCAGCTGGTCGTGCGTGACAAACAGCGCCGTCGCGCCAGCCGCCTTCAGGATGCCGCGCACCTCGTGGGCCAGGCGCTCCCGCAGGTCCACGTCCAGGTTGGAAAAAGGTTCGTCCAGCAGCAGCAGGCGCGGCTGCGGCGCCAGCGCGCGCGCCAGTGCCACACGTTGCTGCTGGCCGCCTGAAAGCTCATGCGGAAAGCGTTTGTGCACATTGCCCAGGCCAACCAGCTCCAGCACTTCACTGACGCGCTGGTCGCGCTGGGCCGGCGTCAGATGGGTGAGGCCGAAGGCGACGTTGTGCGCCGCATCAAGGTGCGGAAACAGTGCGTAGTCCTGAAACACCATGCCGATGCGGCGTGATTCGGCGGGTACATGCAAATTGCTGCTGCTCACGACATCCTGCGCCAGCGTGATGCTGCCGGTGTTGGCCCGCTCCAGGCCGGCGACGGCGCGCAGCAAGGTGGTTTTACCGCAGCCCGAGGGCCCGATCAGGACGCCGATTTCCCCTGCCTGGAGGCTGAACGACACGTCGTCCACGGCAGGCTTGGTGCGGCCGGCGTAGTGCACGCCCAGCTGGGAGATATCCAGAAACATGGGTTCGATTGTAGGGCCGTAGATGCTTACAATTCTCATTTGCAGTGACTGACTGCAGACCATGGCGAACGCAGGCGGGGGCAAACCCCTTCCCGCGAGAGGCCTTTTTGCTGAGGCTCCATGTTTCGCCGATTTTTTCCTCCTGCTCTGCTGTTTGTGTTGGTCGGCCTGCTGACGCTGCCGGTGCTGGCCGTGGCCTTGTCCTGGTTGCAGTTCAACAGCGAGGCGCAGTCCATCCTTCTGCAGATGCTGCAGACCGTGTTGCCCGACTACACACGCACGTCCTTGCTGTTGTGCCTGTGCGTGGCCTTTGGCGTGACGGTGGTGGGCATGGCCACGGCCAGCGCCGTCACCTTGTTTGACTTTCCGGGGCGCCGGGTGTTTGAGTGGGCCTTGCTGCTGCCGCTGGCCATGCCGGCCTATGTGCTGGCCTATGCATACACCGACTTCCTGCAATACGCCGGCCCGTTGCAGACCTGGCTGCGCGCCAGCTTCGGCTTGCAGGGCCGGTTGCTGCCCGAGGTGCGCAGCCTGGGCGGCGCGGTGCTGGTGTTCACCGTCGCGCTCTATCCTTATGTGTACCTGCTGGCACGCACGGCTTTGTCAGAACGCGCCGTGCACCTGATGGAAGCCGCGCGCCTGCTGGGCGCGCCGCTGTCGCGCCGCATTCGGGGTGTGGCGCTGCCATTGGCGCGGCCCGCAGTGGCAGCGGGCGTGGCGCTGGCCCTGATGGAAACGCTGGCCGACTTCGGCGTCTCCAGCTACTTCGGCATCCAGACTTTCACCGCCGGCATCTACAAGGCGTGGCTGTCCATGGACAACCGCATCGCCGCCGCGCAGCTCGCCACCGTGCTGCTCTTTTTCGTCGCGCTGCTGCTGTGGATAGAGCACAGCGCGCAAAAGCGCATGCGCTTTGCCACCGGCCGCGGCGCGCGTGCCGGCGCGCAGGACGCCGCGCCTGTGCAATTGCGCGGCCTGCGCGCCGTGGCGGCCTGGCTGGTGTGTGCCGTGCCCATCGCGCTCGGCTTTGTGCTGCCGGTGCTCTTTATGCTGCGCCCGCTGGTGCTGGGCTGGGATAACCTGCTCTGGGACAAATTCCTCAGCTGGACGCTCAGCAGCATCGGCCTGGCGGGCTTGAGCGCGTTGCTGGCCACCGCGCTCGCTGTCGGCCTGGCCTTTGCCGTGCGCCGCCAGCCGGGCTGGCTCACCCGCGCAGCTGTGCAATTGGCGGGCCTGGGCTACGCGGTGCCCGGCGCGGTGATCGTGGTGGGACTCTTGCTGCCCGTCGGCTGGCTGCAGGCCGCCGCACCGCAGACCAGCGCGGGTTACTGGGTTACCGCCACCATCCTCGGCGTGGTCTGGGCCTACCTGGTGCGCTTCAGCGCCGTGGCGCTGCAAAGCCTGCAAAGCGGCTACTCGCGCATTCCGGCCAGCTTTGATGACAGCGCACGCATGCTGGGCACCGGCGGCTTCGGCATCCTCAGCCGTGTGCACTGGCCGCTGCTCAAGCGCTCAGTCGCCGCGGCCGGCCTGCTGGTGTTTGTCGATGTGATGAAGGAACTGCCCGCCACGCTGGTCTTGCGGCCCTTTAACAGCGACACGCTGGCCGTCATCACCTACCAGCTCGCGCGAGATGAGCGGCTGGGTGAAGCCGCCTTGCCCGCGTTGGCGCTGGTGTTGGTGGGCTTGTTACCCGTCGCGCTGCTCAGCCGCACGTTGCGATCAAAGTAGCGCAACGAACTTCTGCCATCAGGCCTTGGCCTTGATGTAGCGGTACTCCTGCGTCAGGCCGCCAAAGCCGTAGGCCTCGGCGCGCACGTCGTGCACATAGATATAACTTTCTTCGTGCACATTGCCCAGCAGCTTGCTGAAGGCCGCAAAGGACTCGGCCACGTACTGCGCCTTTTCATCTTTGGTGTTGGTGCCGTCCACCACCTTGATGTCGAAATAAAAACTGTTTTTGCCCTGGCTGGCCAGCGTGCTGCCGCCGACGATCCAGTGCTCGGGCGGCACAAAGTCGATCGCGATCGCGGTGAGCTCGCGCTTTTTGCGCAAGATGCGGGTGGTCAGCTCCAGCAGGGTTTCGGCGATGTTGTGGGTCAGCTCGGCGCTGGCGGGTTGGCTGACTTTGACGTTGAGGATAGGCATGAGATTTCTCCAGTAGTGATGAAGGGTCGGATGAAAATATAGTTAGCTATGCAACTATATGGGTAAAAAAAGGACAAATGAAAGTGGAAAAGTGGTTCATTTCAGGGCGGAAGACACGCTCCTGACGCGGGCTACGGTCTCATCGAAGTTCTCCTTTCCGATCTGTTGCTGAATGCGGCGCGTAACGTCACCGCTGGCTTTGTTGATACCGGCATGCATCGCCTCGGCTTCAGCCGTGGGGAAGACGGCCCAGTGCCGGCCGTCGGATTCCAGGCTGCGGCGCTCCACCAGGCCCAGGGCCTGCAGGCCGTCCAGCAGCCGCGTCGCAGTGGGGCGCGAGATCGTCAGTTCGTCGGCGATCTCGTGCTGCGGCATGCCGGGCTGCTTGAGCACCAGGCGCAGCATGAAGCCCTGTGAGGGCGTGACGCCAAAGGGTTTGAAAGCCTGCGTCCACTCTTTGTCGACCAGGCGGGCCAGCGCGGTGGTATTGAAATAGAGGCAGTGATCAAACATGGAAGCCATCGTAGCAGAAATTAATTAGCTATGCAACTAGTTGAGTGAACCCGGAATAGACCCCCACGCAACCGTTACAGATTGCCGATGTTTTTACGCGATGCCGCTCTCCCGCCGGGCGCCGCAAGGGCTGTAAGCATGTGCCTACGCCCATCGAATACAGGGGCCTACGGTAGGCGCCAGAGATCGAACGTAAGGTGCATTCATGCCGCCCCGGTGTTACGCACCGCGGGCAAGTCCATCAACCATTTCTGGAGAACACCATGAACAAAGACCGCATGGAAGGCAATTGGCGCCAGCTCAAGGGCAAGGTCAAAGAGCAGTGGGGCAAGCTCACCGACGATGACCTTGATGTGATCGCCGGCAAGCGCGACCAGCTGCTGGGCCGCATTCAGGAGCGCCACGGCCTCAGCAAGGAAGAAGCTGAAAAGCAGGTTGTGGCCTGGAAAGACCGCAACCCGACGGACTTCTTTGAGCGTTCCTGAACGCCGGACAAGCCATCCACCCATTCATTATCACTCCAACTCCAACTCCAACTCCAACTCCAACTCACCCAAAGGAACACCCATGAAAACCAAACTCCTGATGCTCACCGCCGTGATGTCCTGTGCTTTTGCCGGTCAGGCCATGGCTCTTACCAAAGAAGAGTACAAAGCCCAGGGCGACCGCATCTCGGCCGACTACAAGGCCGGCCGCGACAAGTGCGCCACGCTGAAAGACAACGCCAAGGACATTTGCGTGTCCGAAGCCAAGGGCGCTGAAAAAGTCGCCAAGGCTGAGCTGGAAGCCCAGTACAAGCCCAGCCCAAGCCACACCGAAAAAGTGGCCCTGGCCAAGGCCGACGCTGCCTATGACGTAGCCAAGGAAAAGTGCGACGACCAGGCCGGCAATGCCAAGGACGTCTGCATCAAGGACGCCAAGGCCGTGCACGTGAAAGCCAAGGAAGACGCCAAGGTCGCCAAGACCGCGGCCGACACCAGCAAGAACAAGACCGAAAAAGTGGCCGAAGCCAAGAAAGACGCCAACGCCGAAAAGCGTGAAGCCGACTACAAGGCCGCCAAAGAGCGTTGCGACGCTCTCACCGGCGCCGCCAAGGATGGTTGCCAGAACGACGCCAAGGCCAAGTTCGGCATGAAGTAAGCAGCGCAAGCTGTAGCCTGCGGCGCTCGCACGGTCCCACAAGATCTGCGAGCGCCGCAGTCACATCCGCCGCGTAGGAGAGGCCCAGGTATGCCTGACCACCCAATCCAGAAAATGCGCCTGTCCAGCGGCATCGACGTCGCTTACAGGCTGGCCGGTGACAGCCGTAAAACCGCACTCGTGCTGCTGCACGGCATGCCCAATTCGTCCAACGGTTTTCGCGACGTGATCGGCCCGCTGTCGCGCGCCGCCTATGTCGTGGCGCCCGATCTGCCCGGCCTGGGCGCTTCAGACCCCTTGCCCCAGGCTACCTTCGCAGGCTTTGCCGACTGCATGGAGGAGTTGCTCTCGCGGCTGGGCGTGCAGCAGCGCTTCCTCTATGTACATGACTACGGTGCGCCCGTCGCCTTTGAGTTGGCCATGCGCGCGCCGCAGCTGGTGCGCGGCCTCATCATCCAGAACGCCAACGCGCACGAGTCCGGCATGGGCCCGCAGTGGGCCGCGACGCGCCAGTTCTGGGCCGACCCGACCCCCGAGAACGAAGCCGCCACCACCCAACACCTCTCCCTGGAAGGCACGCGCGACCAGTACATCGCCGGCGTGCCGGCAGACATCACCGCGCGGATTGATCCGCAGAACTGGCTGGAAGACTGGCGCGTGATGTGCCTGCCGGGCCGGATGGAGACCCAGCGCGCCCTGGTCAGGGACTACGGCCGCTACGCGGCGCAGTTCAGCGAGATCGCCGCCTGGCTGAAGGCGCATCAGCCACCCGCATTGATGGTGTGGGGTCGGCACGATATCTACTTCGACATCGCGGAAATCCCGTCCTGGCTGGCAGACCTGCCGCGCATGGAGGCGCACATCCTGGACGGCGGGCACCTGCTGCTGGAAACGCATGCGGAGAGGGCGGCGGAGCTGATGCTGGCGTTTCTAGAGCGCTCGACCGCGGCGTAGGCGGGGCGGCGGCCCAGGCATTCCTTTGTCCAAGGAGCGCACTGGGGCAAGCCGGCGGCCGCAGCGGTGTTTGGGGCAGCGCTCTTAAAATAAGCGCTCACGCGGCAGGGGCTTACCCGCCGCCCGCCCCAACCAAAGGTCTCAATGCTTGTTCAGGATGGTTTGCCCGCACGCGAGCGTCTGGCGGCGCTGCTGGTCATCATCCTCGGCATCGTCATGGCGGTGCTCGACGGCACCATCGTCAACCTGGCGCTGCCCGACATCACCCGCGAGCTCAACGCCACGCCCGCCCAGTCCATCTGGGTCATCAACGCCTACCAGGTCGCCACGCTGGCACTGCTGCTGCCGCTGGCCACGCTGGGCGACATCATCGGCTACCGCCGTGTCTACCTGGCCGGCATGGCGGTGTTCACGCTGGCTTCGCTGCTCTGCGCGCTGGCTGATTCACTGACGACCCTGGCGCTGGCCCGCGTGCTGCAAGGCCTGGGCGCGGCCGGCCTGATGAGCGTCAACACCGCGCTGGTGCGGCTCATCTACCCCAAACACCTGCTGGGCCGGGGCATTGCCATCAACTCATTGGTGGTGGCCGTGGCTTCCGTTGCCGGGCCGTCGATTGCGGCCGGCATTTTGTCGGTCGGCTCCTGGCCCTGGCTGTTTGCGCTCAACGTGCCCTTCGGTTTGATGTCGCTGTGGTGGGGCCGCAAGACCCTGCCTGAAAACACCGCCAAGGCAGAGGGCCTCAAGCTCTCGCCGGTTGATGTAGTACTCAACGCGCTGATGTTCGGCCTGGTGTTCCTGGGCGTCGATGGCCTGGGCGTGCGTGTCGAAGCTGTGCCCGGCGGCGCGGCGGCATCGTCCCTGTGGCTGCCGCTGGCCGAGCTGGCCGCCGGCATCGTCATCGGCGTGGTCTATGTGCGCCGCCAGCTGGCCATGCCCGTGCCGCTCTTTCCTCTCGATCTACTGCGCATCCCCGTGTTTGCGCTTTCCATGGGCACGTCGATAGGCGCCTTCTGCGCGCAGACACTGGCTTATATCTGCCTGCCATTCCTGCTGCTGGGCAGCTACGGCTTCAGCCATCTTGAGGCGGGCTTGTTACTCACCGCCTGGCCGTTGGCGATTGTGGTGACCTCGCCGCTGGTGGGGCGTCTCATAGGGCGTTATTCAGGCGGCCTGCTGGGCGGCGTGGGCATGGCCATGCTCTGCCTAGGCCTGATTTTGCTGGCCGTGCTGCCCGCGCACCCGGCCCAGCTGGACATCGTCTGGCGCATGGCGCTGTGCGGCATAGGCTACGGCCTCTTCCAGTCGCCCAACAACCACACCATCATCACCTCGGCGCCGGCCCACCGCAGTGGCGGCGCCAGCGGCATGCTGGGCACGGCGCGGCTGACGGGGCAGACGCTGGGCGCGGTCCTGCTCGCGATGATTTTTGCAGTCGCCGATCCGCACCATGGCCAGGGCTCGTTCGTGGCCCTATGGATTGCGGCGGGGTTTGCGGCGCTCGCGGGAATCTGCAGCGCCCTGCGGCTGCGCCAGGCTTAAGACGAGCGCGCCACCGCTGCTGCCTGCTGAATCGTCTGCAGCGTGACGCGGCCCAGAGGCCTGCATTCAGCATCCACAATGCCGGCTTCGTTAGTACCGGCGTCCAGCATGGCCGACAGCGCATCGCGCAGTGGCGTGGTGGCCGGCAAATGCGGCGCGCCAGCCGCGGGCGTACCGCTTTCCACATAGGGCCCGGCCGTCAGCAAGGCCAGCCGCTTGAGCGAGCGGTCACCGCCCACAAAAGCTTCCACAAAGGCATCGGCCGGGTGCGCCAGGATGCGCTCGGGCGTGTCGTACTGCACCACCTTGCCGTTGCGCAAGATGGCGATGCGCGAGCCCATGCGGATGGCCTCGTCGATATCGTGCGTGACAAACACAATCGTCTTGCCCAGCTCGCGCAGTATGCGCAAAAACTCGTCCTGCAGGCGTGCACGTGTGATGGGATCGATGGCGCCGAAGGGTTCGTCCATCAGCATCACCGGCGGGTCGGCCGCCAGTGCGCGTGCCACGCCGATGCGCTGCTTTTGCCCACCCGACAGCTCACGCGGGAAACGGTCGCGGTAAATCGAGGGGTCCATGTGCACCATGGCCAGCAACTCGTCTACACGCTTGGCGATGCGGGCAGCATCCCAGCCCAGCATCTTGGGCACTGTGGCCACGTTCTCGGCCAGGGTCATGTGCGGGAAGAGGCCGACCTGCTGGATCACGTAGCCGATGGAGCGGCGCAGTTCCACCGGGTCCATCTTGGTCACGTCGCGCCCGCCCACTTCAATGCGGCCCGAGTCAGGCTCGACCATGCGGTTGATCATGCGCATGGTGGTGGTCTTGCCGCAGCCCGAGGGACCGATCAGCACGCAGATCTCGCCGGTGTTGATGGTGAGCGAGAGCCCGTCGACGGCGGACTGAGCGCTGCCGCCGAAGGACTTGGTGAGGCGGTCAAGTGTGATCATGCGCGAAGCCCTTGCGGAGTCATGCGGCGCTGCAGCGCGCCAAAAAGAAAATCAGTGCCTAGCGCCAGCAGCGCCACCGGGATGGCGCCCACCAGCAACTGCGGCACCGCCATCATCGCGATACCGGCGGTGATGAAGTCACCCAGCCCGCCGCCGCCGATAAAGGCCGCCAGCACGGCACCCGAGATGATCTGCACCGCCGCCGTGCGCAGGCCGGCAAAGATGATCGGCATGGCCATGGGCAGCTCCACCTGCCACAGCAGGGCGGCGCGTGTCATGCCCATACCGATGGCGGCATCCACTGCATCGGCATCAACACTGCGCATGCCGACGATGGTGTGGGTCACGATAGGCGGCAGCGCGATCAGTGTGAGGGCAAAAAGCGCGGGCGTAAAACCGGTTCCGAGTATCGGCATCACCAGCGCCAGCACGGCCAGTGAAGGCAGGGTGCGCCCAACGTTGGCGACATTCACCACCGCCAGCGAAAGGCCGTGTTTACGCGCAACGGCAATACCGGCCGGAATACAGATCAGCGCGGCGATCAGCAGTGCCGAGGCCGACAGCGCAACGTGCACACCCAGCGCGCGGTAAAACTGCGCGGGGTGCGTCAGGACATAGTTCCAGGCATCGGCAAGCATCAGGGCCTCTTGGGTTTCAGGCGGCGCGCCGGTTTTTCAGCCGCCGCTCCAGCAGGGCCAGGCCCATGTCAACGATGACGGACAGCAGGCAAACGGTGAGCGCGCCGGTCCAGATCTTGGCCGGGTGGTCGCTGGCAATGCCGTTGAAGATCAGCGTGCCCAGCCCGCCCGCATTCACATACGCGGCCACCACCGTTACGCTGATCACGGTGACAGCCGAGACGCGCAGGCCTGCCACGATGAGCGGCAGAGCCAGCGGCAGCTCGATGCGGCGCATGATCTGCGCCTGGTTCATGCCCATGCCGCGCGCCGCGTCAATGATGTCGGCCGGCACCTCGCGAATGCCGGTGGCCACGCTGCGGATCAGGATCATCAGCGAGAAGGCCACCATGGTGATGATGGCGTTGGTGCGGCCCAGGCCGACCACGGGAATCAAAAAAGCAAGGAAAGCCAGCGTCGGGATGGTGTACAGCAGGCCCGAGATGGTCATGACCGCGCCGTAGAGCTTTTCGCGCCGCGCCGCCACGATGCCGATGACCAGCGAGATCGCGAAGGCAATAACCAGCGCGGTTAAGGAAATCGCGATGTGCTCCCACAGCGAGCGCAGCACGTCGGGCCAGTTGCGCAGAAACCAGGTCATGCGGCGCCCTTTGCCTCAAGGTCAAACACGCCGGCGGCGATGGCGCTCTGGATGCGGTCGATGTCCGGGCCCAGCGGGCGGTCTTCGTCCAGCATGGGCACCAGCTTGCGCACCTGCGCAAAGGTGCGGCGTGTGCCTTCACCCATCTGGGCGGTGTCCAGCTCGCGCAAATCCACCGCCTGCGCGGAGACCAGCAATTCGATGGCGATCAGGTAGCGCACGCGCTCCACCAGCTCGCCGAGTTTTTCGGCCACGCCCAGCGCCATGCAGGCATGGTCTTCCAGCGCTTCAGACACCGGCAGGTAGTCCAGCGAGCCGGGGTTGGCGCGCTGGCGCACCTCGGCCCAGAGTGCAGTCAGGGTCTTTTGCACCGTCGCGAAACCCGAATGGGCCGGGCCGTGGCGCGTGAGCTGCAGCGGCAGGCCGGTGAGCGACGGCGACATAAAGCGCTGGCTGCGAGACACCGACATGCTGGCCGCCTGCGCCAGCGCAATGGCTGAGGCGTCCAGCGCCAGGGCCAATGCCGGCACATGGAAGTTGCCGTTGGACAGCATCAACCCATCTTCAGCCAGCACCAGCGGGCTGTCGGCCGCGCTGTTGAGTTCGATCTCGACCTGCGCGCAGGCGGCATCCACCATGTCGCGCGCGGCGCCGTGCACCTGCGGCACAACGCGTGTCGACACCGGGTCTTGCACGCGGCGCGCGGCGCCTGGTTCAAGCAGGGCGCTGCCTTTGAGCAACTCGCGCAGCTGGCGCGCTACCTCAACCTGGCCGGCGGCGGGCCGTGCGGCCACCGCACCGGGGTGCAGCGGCGAGAGGTTGGCCCTGAAGCCTTCATAACCCAGCGCCACAGCGGCCAGCCAGGCGTCAAGCGCCACATTCACGTCATGCAATACGAGTGCGGCGCGCGCCGTGGTGGCCGCGTTGGAGCTGATCAACGCCAGGCCGTCCTTGGCGCCCAAGGTGACGGGCTCAAGCCCGGCGCGCTCAAGCGCTGCGCTGCCGCTTAAAACTTCGCCACGCACTTCGGCCAGGCCTTCGCCGAACAGCGGTAAGGCCAGGTGCGAAAGCTGCGGCAAGTCAGCCACGCCGATGGAGCCAAAACGCGGCACGACAGGGTGCACCTGGAAGTTCAGCAAATTGATGCAGGCGTCGAGCACGCCGGGCGAGATGCCCGAGCCGCCGCGCGAAAAGCCGGCGATGCGCGCAAACTGCATCGCGCGCACAGAAGTTTTGTCATAAGCCGGGCCCACGGCCACAGCCCGGGCGCGCACGGCGCGGCGCTGGTAGCCCTCCAGGTCGCCTTCGGCCAGCACGGCGCCAGTGTTGGCGCCCAGTGCGGAGTTGAGGCCGTAAATCGGCTGGCCCGAGGTGGCCAGCTTCATCACCAGCTCGCGCGCGGCGATGACGCGCTCACGTGCGGCGGGCGCCAGCGATACGGATTCGCCGGCGCGCGCCACGCGCACCAGGTCGTTGATGCCCAGCCATTGCTCCCCGACCTCTAACGTCATGGCGTGCCAGCTTTCACGGTGATAAGGCGAAACAGAAAGGGAGGGAGTGAAGAGGAACTTGTTTACTTGACCAGGCCCTTGGCCTTGAGGAAGTCGCGCGCCACGTCTTTGGGTTCGAGCTTGTCGCCGTCGACCTGGTAGTTCATCTGGGCCATGGTGGCTTCGTCGAGCAGGGCGCTCACGCGGTTGAGCACTTCACCGACCTTGGGGTTGGCGTCCAGCACTTCCTTGCGGATCACGGGCACCACGAAGTAGGGCGGCCACAGGCTCTTGTCGTCACGCAGGCGTTTGAGTTTGAGCGCGCTGATCATGCCGTCGGTAGAGTAGCCGTTGACGACCTGGATCTGGTCGTTGCGCAGCGCCTGGTAGCGCAGGCCGATGGCCATTTGCAGGTCTTCGCCGAAGACGATGTCGTACTTGGCTTTGAGGCCTGGCAGGCCGTCCTTGCGGTCGCGGAATTCAGGCCCGGCGCCGACCTTCAGGTCTTTGGCGACCTTGGCCAGGTCCGACAGGGTTTCAAGTTTGAGCTTTTGCGCCGTGTCGGCACGCACCACCATCACATAACCGTTGTTCAGGTTGGACTGGTTGAGCACCACAAAGCCCATCTTGGCGTAGCCTTCCTTGACCTTGTCGTACACGGCCTTGGCGTCGGTCATGGGCTCTTGCTTCAGCACGGCCAGCAGCATGGTGCCGGTGTACTCGGGGTAGAAGTCGATCTGCTTTTCTTCCATCGCCTTCTGGGCAATCAGCGTGCCGCCCAGGTTGAGCTTTTTCTCGGTCTTGATGCCGGCGGCTTCGAGAGCCTGGGCATAGATCTCGGCCAGTACAAACTGCTCGGTGAAATTTTTGGAGCCGACGCGCACGGCCTGCTGGGCCTGGGTGGCGAGTGGAGCGACGGCGGCCAGCGCGAGAGCGGACAGGGCCAGAAGTTTGCGAATTTTCATGATGATCTCCGATGAGGGCTGCGCAGCGGCTGCGGCAGGGAAACTGAAACGACGTTTTCTGGCTTGATGCATGCACATCCCGTGCCGGAAATTGACCCCTGATCGGCCTTGTGGGCGCCTTCCGAAAGATCCATCCTGGTGCTTTTGTGAAGCGCCTGATGCACCAACTTGTATATACAACCTAATAATAGTAGCATATGGAAATAGCGTGTGCAAGACGGAAAATCACCCGGCGATACCTGTTTTTCGCATAATCAAAACCCTTCCGGAGGCCTTGCCGCCGGTGCCTATTCGCCGGTCTTTCCGGTCCTGATCCGCAGTGTCCTTTCTCCCTTCTGTTTCCGTTCTGAAAGCCAGCGTGCCCGGCGCCATGGTGTGTGTGGTTATCGCCCTGGCAGCGACCTTCTTGTCGGAGCACTACGGCGGGCCCCAGCTGCTGTACGCCTTGCTGATCGGCCTGGCCTTTCACTTCCTCAACAGCAACCCCAAGGTCAAACCCGGGGTGGATTTTTGCGGCCGCGTCCTGCTGCGTGTGGGCGTGGCGCTGCTGGGCGCGCGCATCACGCTGACGCAGGTCGCGAAACTTGGCGTCGAGACGGCGCTGGTGATCGTGGTCGCGGTGGCGCTCACCATCGTGTTTGGCCTGCTGCTGGCGAAGTGGCTCAAGCGCCCGCGGGAAGAGGGTGTGCTGTCGGGCGGCGCAGTGGCGATTTGCGGTGCGTCGGCCGCGCTGGCGATTTCATCCGTGTTGCCGCAGACCAAAGAGAACGAGCGATTCACCTTGCTGGCTGTGGTGGGCGTCACGGTGCTCTCCACGCTGAGCATGATTCTTTATCCATTCGCCCTCAAGCTGATCGGCCTGGAGCCGGCGCAGGGCGGCATCTTTCTGGGCGGCACGATTCACGATGTGGCGCAAGTGGTGGCAGCCGGCATGATGCTGGGCCCCGAGGTGGGCGACACCGCCACCGTGGTCAAGCTGTTTCGTGTGATGCTGCTGATGCCCATCGTGCTGCTGATCGCCGTCAGCTACCGCAACCATCCCGATGCCAAAACGGTGGACGAAGAAGTTCCGCTGGTGCCCGGCTTCCTTTTGGCCTTTATCGTGCTGGTGCTGCTGGCCACCATTGGCGCTTTCACGCCCGCCATGGTCCAGATAGCCAGTGACACCTCACGCTGGCTGCTGGTGACGGCGATTGCAGCCGCCGGCATCAAGACCAGTTTTGAAGACCTGATGAAGCTGGGCTGGCAACCGGTGGCCATGCTGGTGGGCGAGACGGTTTTTATCGCCTCGCTGGTGCTGGCGGCCGTGATGGTTTTGAAGCTGGGGCTTTAGAGCCGTGATTCAGGCGGCCGGGGCTTGCAGGCCCGCCGCCTTGTGCACTTCGAGGCGAATCTCTTCGGTCAATCGCGCCTTGAGCTCGGTGAACACCGGCGTCGTCTTGACCGAGTAGTGGCGCGGATGCGCCAGCGGCACCGGGATGTCGCACTTGATGCGGCCCGGCCGCGCGCTCATCACCACCACACGGTTGCCCATAAAGATGGCTTCGTCGATATCGTGCGTCACAAAGAGCACGGTCTTTTGCTCGGCTTCCCAGATGCCTTGCAGCAATTCCTGCATCAGCTCGCGCGTTTGATGGTCCAGCGCGCCGAAGGGCTCGTCCATCAGCAGGATGCGCGGGTCATTGGCCAGCGCGCGCGCCAGCGCGGTGCGCTGCTGCATGCCGCCGGAGAGCTGCTTGGGAAAGTGATTCTCAAACCCCTGTAAGCCCACCTTCTTGATGAACTGATGGGCAATATCCAGCTGCGCGTCCAGCGCCATGCCTTTTTCGCGCAAGCCAAAGCAGACGTTTTGCAGAATGGTGAGCCAGGGGAAAAGCGTGTAGCTCTGGAACACCATGCCGCGGTCTGCGCCCGGGCCGGTGATGGGTTTGCCGTCCAGCACGATGGTGCCGCTGGTGGGCGTATCCAGCCCGGCCACCATGCGCAGCAGGGTGGACTTGCCGCAGCCCGAGGGGCCGAGGATGGTGATGAAGTCGTTTTCCGCGACACTCAGGTCGGTGGCTTGCAGGGCCACCGTGCCTGGCCCCTTGTTGGCGGCGAAGGTTTTCGACAGCTGGGTGACGGTCAGGATTGGGTTAATAGAAGAAGTCATCGGCCTAACTGAGCCCAGGGGAAAAGTTTGCGATTGAGTGCTTTGAAGGCCAAGTCCGTCACGAGACCGAAAACGCCAATCACGATGATGCCGAAGATGATCTGGTCGGTTGCCAGCAGCGCCTGACTGTCGGTGATCATGTGACCGATGCCGCTCGATGCGCCAATCAGCTCGGCGACGATCACATAAGTCCAGGCCCAGCCCAACACCATGCGCAGGGTTTCGGCAATCTCGGGCGCGGCACTGGGCAGCAGCACACGAATGACAATGCCGCGGTCGGCCGCGCCCAGTGTGTAGGCCGCCTCGACCAGGTCGCGCCGGGTGTTGCCCACACTCACCGCAATCATCAGCACCAGCTGGAAGAAGGAGCCGATAAAAATCACGGCCAGTTTTTGTGCTTCGCCAATCCCGGCCCACAGAATCAGCAGCGGGATGAACGCCGAGGCCGGCAGGTAGCGCGCAAAACTGACAAAGGGCTCAAAGAAGGCTTCGACCGGTTTGTAGGCGCCCATCATCACGCCCAGCGGCACGGCCAGCAAAGCGGCAATCGCAAAGCCGCCCAGCACCCGCCACACCGTCATGCCGATGTCCTTGATAAAGCCCTGGTTGGCCAGCAGGTCGTAGCCCGACTTCACCATGGTGATCGGATCGGCCAGGAATGTCTTGGAGACATAGCCGCCCAGCGTGAAGATGGCCCACACCACAAAGAAGAGGATAAAAAAGCTCACACCCAGCGCGATGCGTGCGCCAGGGGATACGGGTTGCAATGGCCGCATGCGTTTACTGGCTTACTTCAGGAATCGCGTGTCGGCGAGCTTGGTCATGTCCGGCAACGACTTGATGATGCCGGCTTCCATCAGCAGGTCAGCCGCTTCCTTGCTGAAGGCGGCATGTTCGCCGGCAAAGAATTTCTGGTTGGCCGCGCGGTCTTGCCAGCGCAGGTATTTGGACGAGGCTTCAAAGGCTTCGCCGGTCTGCTTCACATCGGCGCCCATGATCTCGAAGCTTTTCTTGGGTTCTTTCTGGATCATCTCGACAGCGTCGAAGTAGCTGTCGGCCAGGGCCTTGGCGGCCTTCGGGTTTTCGCTCAGGAACTTGGGCGTGCAGCCGAAGGTGTCCATCACCATGGGGTAGTCCAGCGTGGTGGCGATGATCTTGCCGGCCTCTGGCTTGGCACGCACCGCGCCCAGGTAAGGCTCATAGGTCATGGCGGCATCCACGCCATCGGTGCCCGCAATCATGGCGTTGGCCGCAGCTTGCGGTTCAAGGTTGACGACCTTCACATCCTTGGTGCTCATGCCGTTTTTCTTCAGCATCCAGGCCAGGGCGAAGTAAGGCGAAGTACCGGGCGCGCTTGCGGCTACCGTCTTGCCTTTGAGGTCGGTGATTTTGGTGATGGCGGGTTTCACCACCATGCCATCGGCGCCATAGCTCTTGTCGAGCTGGAAGATTTGCGTGGTGGCCACGCCGTTGGCATTCCACACCACCCAGGTTTCGACCGTGGTGGCGGCGCACTGCACGTCACCCGAGGCGATCGCCAGGTGGCGGTCTTTTTGCGGAATCTTCTTGATGGAGACATCGAGCCCGTTTTTCTTGAAGATGCCGGCTTCCTTGGCCAGGGTCAGCGGGGCAAAACCCGTCCAGCCGGAGATGCCGACGGCGACCTTGGTCTCTTGTGCGTGGGCACCCATGGTGAGAGCGGACGCGGCGGCCAGCAGGGAGATGGCAAGTGATGACTTCATGAAGATGCTCCTGTAGGGATAGCGGTTTGGATACCGCTAATGTATGCAGGCTTCATGCCAGCCGCAAGGCGGTTAACTCGGTGATTTGTGCTTCTCCGGCCAGGCCAATACGCCCACCCGCCACCAATTGGTGCACCTTCTCCATGTCGGGCGCCAGGCTGCGGTCATGCATCATGGCCGGCGAGGCCTGGCGCACCAGTTGCAACACGCCTTCCAGCACGGCAGAGCTCTTGAGCGGCCGCAAAAATTCAATGCCCTGCGCGGCGGCCAGCAGCTCAATCGCCACGATGTATTCGGTGTTGCGCAGCATGGGCTGCAGTCGGCGTGCCGCGAAGGTGGCCATGCTCACATGATCTTCCTGGTTGGCCGAGGTCGGCAGACTGTCCACACTGGCCGGGTGGGCCAGCGATTTGTTTTCAGAGGCCAGCGCGGCGGCCGTGACGTGCACGATCATGAAGCCGGAGTTCAGGCCCGGCTCGGGTGTGAGGAAAGCCGGCAGGCGCGAGGCCACGGTGTCGACCAGCATGGCGATGCGGCGCTCGGTGATCGCACCGATCTCGGCAATGGCCACGGCCAGTGCATCGCAAGCCAGCGCAACGGGCTCTGCGTGGAAGTTGCCTCCCGACAGCAGCGTTGCGTCATCGGCAAACACCAACGGGTTGTCGGTCACGGCATTGGCTTCACGCATCAACACCTGCGTGGCGTAACGCATCTGGTCCAGGCAGGCGCCCATGACCTGAGGCTGGCAGCGCAGGCAGTAGGGGTCCTGCACACGGTCGTCGCCTTCCAGGTGCGAGCGGCGGATTTCGCTGCCCACCATGATGGCGCGGTAAGCGGCGGCGCAATCGATCTGACCGGGCTGGCCGCGCACCGCATGGATGCGCGGATCGAACGGGCCGTCGCTGCCGCGCGCGGCGTCCAGCGTGACGGCGCCCGAGATCACGGCCGCTTCAAACAGGCGGTCGGTGGCGAGCAAAGCGTCCAGCGCCAGCGCTGTCGAGACCTGCGTGCCGTTGATCAGCGCCAGGCCTTCCTTGGCCGACAGCTTCACCGGTGTGATGGAAGCTTGCTTGAGCGCATAGTCCGCGGCCATGCGTTTGCCCTGGTAGAAGACCTCGCCTTCGCCAATCATCGGCAGGCACAGATGGGCCAGCGGCGCGAGGTCACCCGACGCGCCCACCGAACCCTGGCAAGGGATCACCGGTGTGAGGCCTTTGTTGTAAAGCGCCATCAGCGTGTCGATGACAACTTCACGCACGCCCGAGAAGCCGCGCGCCAGGCTCGCCGCCTTGAGCAGCAGCACCAGGCGCACCACGCGCTCGGGCATGGGCTCGCCCACGCCCACGGCGTGCGAGCGCAGCAGGTTCAGTTGCAGCGTTTCAAGGTCGGCCTGCGCGATGCGCTGGTTGGCCAACTTGCCGAAGCCGGTGTTGACGCCATACACGGCGTCTCCGCCCTGCGCGGCCTTTTGCACCAGGGCGGCGCTGGCGCGTATGCCGGCAGTGGCCGATGGGTCGATGGCCAGCGTTTTGTGGCTGGTGTGGATGTCGCGCAGCTGAGCCAGGGTGAGCTGGCCGGGTTGGATGGTGAGGGTCATGGTGGTTGTCTGAAGAAAAAGATCGCTATGGATGAGCGTTGTTATTCGGGTTTGATGTTTTTCTGCCGGATCACGTCGGTCCAGCGCTGGGTGTCCGCCTGGATGGCTGCAGCCAGCTCCGAGGGTCTGCCGGTCGCGGCGTCCATGCCGAGTGCGGCCAGCTTTTCCTTGAGGGCGGGTGTTGCGAAGAGCTTGCCGGTCTCCGCGTTGAGTTTGTCGACGACCGCGCGCGGCGTGCCGGCCGGCACCATCAGCGCATACCAGGACACGGCCTCGAAGCGGGGCAGGCCCTGCTCGGCAATGGTGGGCGTGTCGGGCATGACGGGCGAACGCTTGAGGCTGGCCACGCCGAGTGCGCGCAGCTTGCCGCTCTTGATATGGGGCAACACCGAAGACATCTGCGCAAACATCATGCTGACCTGGCCGCCCAGCAAATCATTGAGCGCCGGGCCTATGCCCTTGTAAGGCACGTGCAGCAGCTGCACGCCGCCATTGAGGCCCATCAACTCGCCGGCCAGGTGCGCCTGGCTGCCCGCGCCCGGGGAGGCAAAACTGATGCTGCCGGGCTTTTGTGCGGCCAGCGCCAGCAGTTCCTTGACGGAGCGGGCCGGCACGGCGGCATTCACCACCAGCACGTTTTCAACCGTGGCCAGCATGGTGACCGGTGCGAGGTCTGAAGTCTTGTAGGGCAGGTTGGGGTAGAGGGCCGGGTTGACCGCGATATTGCCCAGCGGAACGATGGCCATCGTGTAGCCGTCGGGTGCGGCTTTGGCCGCTTGTTCAATGCCGATGTTGCCGGCGGCACCCACCTTGTTCTCGACGATGGCGGGCTGGCCCATGGCGTCTGACAGGCCTTGCGCCAGCACACGGCCCAGCACGTCGACAGGCCCGCCGGGCGGGAAAGGCGCGATGACGTGCAGGGGTTTGGTCGGGTAAGTCTGTGCGGCGACGTCGAATGAAGCGGCAGCGAGCAGCAAGACCAGAAACGCAGACCGTGAGAACAGCAGCTTCATCAGATGTCATCCAGTGCAGGTGCAGGCCCGCCATCCATCGCGGCCAGCGGCAGGTAGGTCGCAGGGTCGGGAAAAGCAAAGCCCGCGAGCAGCAAGCGCTGCATCAACGGCACCAACTCGGGTGCGGTGGCGGTTGCCAGCAGTGCGGCACGCACGCGCGTCAACACTTCGTGAGGCAGATCAGCCGTGGCCACCAGCGGCGGAATCGGCAATGCTGCGGTGCTGGCAATGGTGCGCACCTGCGCGGCAAAGGCCGGGTCATGCGCTTTCAGCAAGTCGTGGTAATAGCTGTCCAGCGGGCCGGCATCGATACGGCCATCGGCCAGGGCGGTGATCACACCGCGTGCATTGATGAGTTCGCCCACGGCCTTGCGGTACAGACGAGAGCCTTTCGCCTGGCGATAAGGCGCCAGGTGATGGCGCAGCGCGACGCCGCCCGACATGGAGTCGGCCAGTGTGTAGCCGATCACGCCGCCAAAAGTGTCTTCCAGCGTGCGGTATGGCGCGTCGCTGCGCACCACGATGTCAGTGAAGTACACCGGTTTGCCGCCGTAGCGGGCCGGCGAAGGTATCGGCGCGGCGACCAGCGTGGGCTGCACACCGCGCTGTGCAAACGGCAGGCCGCACATCATCGCCAGGCCCAGGTCATTGCGTGCCCACAGCACCGACAGCGGCGCGGGTGCGTCGTAGTCGATCAGGTCCCAGGGCAAGCCGGCACGCGCCAGCACCCAGGCCAGCAAGGCCTTCCAGTCGGCCTTGACCGAGGGCGTGGCCGAGTACATGCGGGCATTAGCGACCAGCGCCTGCGCAGCTTGTGGCGAATTCACGGCGTGCACCATTTTGGCCTGTCTTAGCGGAAGCGCAGCTTTTGACCCAGGCCCATGCGTTTGGCTTTCTCCAGCATGAAGGCGCCCAGCGCGATGTCTGACAGCGAGAGGCCGCGGTGCCAGAACAGATTGGTCTCGTCATCGCTTTCACGCCCGGGCTTGAGGCCCGCGACGATCTGGCCGAGTTCGGCGTGCAGCGTGGCTTCCGACAGCTTGCCGGCATCCACATGGGCGCGCAGCGCACCCAGCGGGCCGGCCTTGGCCTGGCCCCAGTCGTCCATCACCATCTTGTCCATGATGTCGGTGAGCGAAAGCTCCACCGCGCTCATGGTGCCGTAGGGAATCACGCATGCGCCTTTTTTGATCCACTCGGTCTTGAGCATGGGCGTGGGTTTTTCCAGGCGCGAGGCTTCGACCACAATGTCGGCGCCGCGCACGCAGGATTCCCAGTCTTCGGTGACCGTAATTTTTTTCCCCAGGTCTTTTTCAAGTTTGGCGGCAAAGGCGTTGCGGCTTTCAGGCCGGCGTGAATGCACGCGGATCTCGTCGAAGTTGTAGATCGAGTCGAGCAGGCGCACGTTCCAGTACGAGGTGCCGCGCGCGCCGATGTGGCCCAGGATCTTCGAGTTCTTGCGCGCCAGGTGCTTGGCGCCCAGCGCGGTGATGGCGCCGGTGCGCATGTCGGTGATGTCCGAAGCGTCGATGATGGCGATCGGTGAGCCGTTCTTGGGGTCAAACAGATTGAGTACGGCCAGTTCCGAAGGCAGGCCCTGCTCGTAGTTCTTGTAGAAGTCGCCCACCACCTTCACGCCGGCCAGGCCCAGCGGCCGGATGTAGCCGCGCAGCACATTGAAATGGCCGGGGTAGTCTTTTTCCGGCACCAGGTGCATGCGCGGCTCGATGGTGGTCTGCTTGTTGCCCTGCGCATGCAGGGCCTGCTCGACGGCGGCGATGATCTCGGCGTCAGTCAGGGCCAGCGCCTGCACATCGGGGTGGTTCAGGTAGGTGAGATGGATCTCGGCGGTGCTATTGCTATCGGACATGTGTTTCAGCTTCCCATCATGGGCAGGTTCAGCCCGTTGTCTTTGGCGCTTTGTTTGGCGATGTCATAACCCGCATCGGCATGACGCATCACGCCGGTGGCCGGGTCGTTAAAGAGCACGCGGCCCAGCTTGTCCGCTGCATCGGCGGTGCCGTCACACACGATGACGACGCCCGAATGTTGCGAGTAACCCATGCCGACGCCGCCACCGTGGTGCAGGCTGACCCAGGTTGCGCCGCTGGCGGTGTTGAGCAGTGCGTTGAGCAGCGGCCAGTCGCTCACGGCATCGCTGCCGTCTTTCATCGCTTCGGTTTCGCGGTTGGGCGAGGCGACGGAGCCGCTGTCCAGGTGGTCGCGGCCGATCACGATGGGGCCCTTGAGTTCGCCGTTCTTGACCATTTCGTTGAAGGCCAGGCCCGCCAGGTGGCGCTCGCCCAGGCCTATCCAGCAGATGCGTGCGGGCAGGCCCTGGAAGGCGATGCGCTCTTCGGCCATGTCCAGCCAGCGGTGCAGGTGCTTGTTGTCCGGGAAGAGCTCTTTCATCTTCGCGTCAGTCTTTTTGATGTCTTCCGGGTCGCCCGAAAGCGCCACCCAGCGGAAGGGGCCCACGCCGCGGCAGAACAGCGGCCGGATATAAGCCGGTACAAAACCGGGGTAGTCAAAAGCGTTGTCGACACCGAAATCCTTGGCAACCTGGCGCAGGTTGTTGCCGTAGTCCACCGTGGGGATGCCCATTTCATGGAAGGCCAGCATGGCTTTGACGTGGGCCACGCAGGATTCGCCGGCGGCTTTTGTCAGCGCGGCGTGCTGGGCCGGGTCTTTTTGCGCGGCCTTCCATTGGTCGACGGACCAGCCCGCAGGAAGGTAGCCATTGATGATGTCGTGGGCCGAGGTCTGGTCGGTCACGATGTCGGGGCGAATGCCGCCGGCCTTGGCGCGCTTGACCAGCTCGGGGACGATTTCGGCCGCGTTGCCACACAAGGCAATGGACACAGCCTCTTTGCGCGAAGTGTGGTGCTTGATCATCTCCAGCGCCTCGTCAAGGTTCTTGGCCTGCTTGTCGACGTAGCGCGTGCGCAGCCGGAAGTCGATGCTGGACTGCTGGCATTCGATATTGAGCGAGCAGGCGCCGGCAAAAGTAGCGGCCAATGGCTGTGCGCCGCCCATGCCGCCCAGGCCGGCGGTCAATACCCAGCGGCCCGAGAGGTCGCCGTTGTAATGCTGGCGGCCTGCTTCCACAAAGGTTTCGTAGGTGCCTTGCACGATGCCCTGGGTGCCGATGTAGATCCAGCTGCCGGCCGTCATCTGGCCGTACATCATCAGGCCGGCGCGGTCCAGTTCATTGAAATGTTCCCAGGTCGCCCACTTGGGCACCAGGTTGGAGTTGGCGATCAGCACGCGCGGCGCGCCCGTATGGGTGCGGAACACGCCCACCGGCTTGCCCGACTGCACCAGCAGGGTTTCGTCGGCCTTGAGCTTGCGCAGGGAGTCGAGGATGGCGTCAAACGCCGGCCAGTTGCGGGCGGCTTTGCCGATGCCGCCGTAGACCACGAGCTCGTCGGGGTTTTCGGCGACTTCCGGGTCCAGGTTGTTCTGGATCATGCGGTAGGCTGCCTCGATCTGCCAGTTGGCGCAGGTGAGGGTACTGCCGCGCGGCGCGCGCACGGGGCGGGCTTTGCTGTCTAGAAAAGGGGTTTGGGAAAGATCGGACATGAGGCTGCTCCGGAAGTGGGCGGTAATTCACAAGAGGTCAAACAACGCCGAAAAAAAGAATGAACCGGCGATGGGGATAAATCGTAGTTGTCTATACAACTTGTGTCAACTGCGGTAATCTATGGTTTGTACGCAGAAGCCAGCCAATTCACTGATCGCCTGTCGATGGTTCAGGCTTGCCAGGCCGGCTTTTGCGGTGACAATGTTTTTTTCTTACACACGCGGACACTGCGCTGAACCATGGCCACCACACCACTGCCTGCCTACGGTCAAGTCAAGGCATTCATCAAGAAACGCATCAGCGCCGGCACCTGGAAGCCCGGCGACCCGGTGCCCAGTGAAGCCGTGCTGATGGAGCAGTTCGGTGTCAGCCGCATGACCGCCAACCGGGCATTGCGTGAGCTGATGGACGAGGGCATGGTCACACGCGTGCAGGGCTCCGGCACCTTTGTGGCGGAGCTGCACCGCATTTCGTCCACACTTACCATTCGTGACATTCATGAGGAAGTGGCCGAGCGCGGGCATGTGCATACCTCGCGTGTGCTGCTAGCCGAATCTGAAAAAGCCAGCGCCGACCTGGCGCGCACCCTGGGCCTGCGGCCCGGCGGGCGGGTGTTTCACACCATCTTGATTCATCTGGAAAACGGCGTGCCGATTCAGTATGAAGACCGCTATGTGAACCCGGCAGCCGCCCCCGACTACCTGAAAATCGATTTCACACAGACCACCCCCACCCACCATTTGCTGGAACAGGCGCCGCTGACCGAGGCCAGCTATTCGATTGAGGCCTGCCTGCCTTCCGCGCTGGAAGCCAAGCACCTGGACATCAAACCCACGGAAGCTTGCCTGGCCATGATGCGGCGCACGGTGAGCGGCAGCAACATCGCCAGCGTGGCGCGCCTGGTGTACCCGGGCTCCCGCTACAGCTTTGCCGGAAAGTTTCAGGCATGACGTCTTCAAACAGCTCCGGCTGGAATGTCGTGCGTCTGGCCGACGTCCCCGCAACGCCCTGGCGCAACGGCGGCGGGGTGACGCGTGAGCTGGCCATGTGGCCGGATGCGGGCGACTGGGCCTGGCGCATGTCGGTGGCCGATGTGGACAAGAGCGGGCCTTTCTCGAAGTTCGAAGGCATAGAGCGCTGGTTTGCCGTGCTGGAAGGCGCTGGCGTGCAGCTGGATGTGGCGGGTGTGCCGCACCGCGTGACGGCCGGCGATGCGCCGCTGTATTTCGATGGCGCCGCCACCACCGACTGCGAGTTGATCGACGGCAAGACGCGCGATTTCAACCTGATGGTGCGCCGGGGCAAAGAGCCTTCGCGCATGCTGCGTGTGGAGGGGAAATTCTCGGAAACCCTGCATGCCGTGAAAACAATAGCCGTCTATGCCCATCAGTCGGGAGCGACCGTGCTGTTTGATGAAGAAGTTTTGACGCTGGAGCCCGCCTGCCTGGCCTGGCGCACGGTGACGGGCGGCGCCGCGGTGCGCGTCGCCGCGCACGGCGCCCTCTGGATGGAGATACCTGCATGAGTCTGCAACTGTGGAGCAACTGCCGTGCGGCCACGATGCAGGCCGGCGCCGCACAGCCTTATGGGCTGATTGAAGACGCTGCGCTGATAGTGGAGGGTGAGTTCATCGTCTGGGTGGGTTCGCGTGCCGATGCGCCCGCAGACCTTCTGGCCCGGTGCACCGCGCGGCATGATGCGGGCGGAGCGTTGATTACGCCCGGCTTGATCGATTGCCACACCCATCTTGTGTATGGCGGCGACCGCGCCCATGAATTCGAATTGCGGCTCAACGGCGCGACTTATGAAGAGATCGCCCGTGCCGGCGGCGGCATCGCCTCGACCGTGAAGGCGACCCGCTCTGCCACTGCGCAGCAACTACAGACGCAAAGCGCAGCCCGGTTGCAGCGCCTGATCGCGGAAGGCGTGACCACGCTCGAGATCAAGTCCGGTTACGGTCTGGCGCTGGAGCATGAACGCAAGACGCTGTCGGTGGCGCGCAAGCTGGGGCAAAGCCATGCTGTGGACATTCGCACTACCTTTTTGGGCGCGCATGCCGTGCCGGCCGAATTTGCCGGCCGCACCGATGCGTATGTGGATGCCGTACTGGAGATGATGCCGGTGCTGCATGCCGAAGGGCTGGTTGATGCCGTCGATGCCTTCTGCGAGCGCATTGCCTTCAGCACCGCGCAGACCGAACGCGTTTTCGCCGCGGCCAAGGCTTTGGGCATTCCGGTCAAGCTGCATGCCGAGCAGCTCAGCGACAGCGGCGGTGCACAGCTGGCGGCGCGTTATGGCGCGCTCAGCTGCGACCACCTGGAGTGGCTGTCGGCCGAAGGTGCACAAGCCATGGCGGCGGCTGGGTCGGTGGCAGTGTTGCTGCCAGGCGCGTTTTATTTTTTGCGCGAAACCAAATTGCCACCCATGGCACTGCTGCGTGAACACGGCGTGCCGATGGCAATCTCCACCGACTGCAATCCGGGGAGTTCGCCCTGTACCTCCCTGTTGCTGATGCTCAACATGGCGTGCACGCTGTTTCGTTTGACGCCGGAAGAGGCGCTGGCCGGTGTCACGCGCCATGCGGCTACGGCGCTGGGCCTGCGCGACCGCGGTGTGCTGGCCGCCGGCATGCGGGCTGACTTTGTGCTGTGGGGCGTGGAGCGACCGGCGGAGCTGAGCTACGCCATTGGCGCAAACCCGCGCCTCCAAACTGTTTTCAAGGGCCAGATCACATGAGTGATATCAACGAAGTTTTCACCCTGCACAAGGGAGCGGTGCCGCTGCTGGTCAGCATGCCGCACATCGGCACAGAGATTCCGGCCAAACTCAAAGATGGCTACACGGACGAAGCCCTGCGGGTTGAAGACACCGACTGGCATCTGCACCTGCTCTACAACTTTTTGCCCGCATTGGGCGCCAGCGTGTTGCGGCCACGTTATTCGCGTTATGTGATCGATCTGAACCGCCCACCCGACGATGCGCCTATGTACCCGGGTGCGTCCAACACCGAGCTGTGCCCTACGCGCTTCTTCAGCGGCGAACCGCTCTACAAGGCAGGCCATGAGCCCGCTCCCGAAGAGCGTGCACGGCGCCGCGAGGCTTACTGGCAGCCTTATCACTCGGCGCTGGCCGGTGAGCTTGCGCGGCTCAAAGCACAGCACGGCTTTGCCTTGCTGTGGGACGCACACAGCATCCGTTCACAAATCCCCTGGTTGTTTGAAGGCAAGCTGCCCGATCTCAATATCGGCACCGCCAGCGGTGCGAGCGCGAATGAAGCCATCACCGCCGCCGTGGTGCAGGCCTGCGCCACCGCACCTCACATCACCACCGCCGTCAATGGCCGCTTCAAGGGCGGCTACATCACACGCCACTACGGCCAGCCGGCCAGCCATGTGCATGCGATCCAGCTGGAGATGTGCCAGAGCCTTTACATGCAGGAAGTGCAGCCTTATGCGTATGACGAGGCGCTGGCGGCCAAGGTGCAGCCTTTGCTGGAGAAAATGGTCTCCGATGCGCTACAAGCGTGCGTGAGCAGCTATGAAAAGTGAAGCAAAGAAATTTTTCGCGGAAGCGGCCTGGGTGCAGGGCGCTTGGGCCAAAGACGTCCTGCTGACAGTCGCCGGCAATGGCGCCTGGCACAGCGTGGAGCCCAACGCCACCGCGCAGCAGCAGGAAGGCGCCACTCGCTTGTCCGGTCCGGTGCTGCCCGGCCTGGTCAATGCGCACAGCCATGCTTTTCAGCGCGCCATGGCGGGTTTGACGGAGCGCCGCAGCGCTGGCGCGCATGCGTCCGACGATTTCTGGAGCTGGCGCGACCGCATGTACACCGCGGCCAACCGCATCACACCCGAACAGCTTGAGGCGATTGCCGGCCAGCTCTATGCCGAGCTGCTGGCCGGCGGCTACACGCAGGTTTGCGATTTCCACTACTTGCACAACGACATCAGCGGCGCACCCTACGCCAACCCGATCGAGATGTCGCTGGCCCTGGTGCGCGCGGCGCAGCGCACCGGCATCGGCCTCACCCTGCTGCCCACGCTCTATATGCGATCGGGCTTCAAGGCCACCGGCCTGCGTGAAGACCAGCGCCGATTTTCGTCCACGCCAGAGAGTGTGATGCGCATGGTCGAAGATATCCAACGCCAAACCAGGGGCGATGCGCGCATTAACGCCGGCGTGGCCGTGCATTCACTGCGCGCCGCCAGCCCGGCTGCGATCCACGAACTCACAGGCGCCGCCAAGGCGGCCGGCCTGCCGGTGCACATCCACATCGCAGAGCAGACGCAGGAAGTCGACGATTGCCTGGCGCACACCGGCCAGCGCCCGATTGAATGGCTGCTGAACCATGCCGACGTCGATGCCCGCTGGAACCTGGTGCACGCCACCCATGCCACGCCGGCCGAGCTGCAAGGTGTGCAGGGCAAGGGTGCATCCATCGTGATCTGCCCCGCGACAGAAGCGAATCTGGGCGACGGCGTGTTTGACTTGCCAGCCTACGCGGCTGCAGGCGGCAAGTGGTCCATAGGCTCAGACAGCCACGTCACCCGTAGCTGGCCCGAAGAGCTGCGCCTGCTGGAATACTCACAACGCCTCACGCTGCGCCAGCGCAACATCGCGGCGCGCATCCTGGAGCAAGAGAGCAGCGCCGCAGGCTTGTTCGAGGCCGCGCTGGCAGGCGGCCTCCCGGCCACCGGCCAGATGCAAGGCGGCCTGGTGCCCGGCCATCGCGCGGATTTTGTGACAGTGGATATGGAATCGCCCGCGCTGCTGGGTGTGCCGCCAGGGCATGCGCTGGACGCGCTGGTGTTTTCCAGCCCGGGTGTGGCGTTTGGCGAGGTGTTTGTGGCGGGGGATCAGGCGATGGCTCCAGAGCTGGCAGAGGTATTTCGCCGGGCCATGCGGGAGTTGTGGTTGAACTAACAAGGCTTGATCGCCGAGGCATGTTCTTCGGCATCAGAAGCTGTCTTGGGTGCGTTTGAGTTTCGAGCGAGGCTTTGTGTCGGAGTGGAGAGTCCAGCAACTAACGATTGGTCGGTGAAATTATCAGTGGATGACCTCGGTTCGAAGATTCAACTATGTTGAGCTCAGGGAGTGAAATGAAGTCAGGACTGATTAAAACAAGACACGCTAAATCGAATAATTCGCTTAGAGGATTGACCCCAGTCCTCACCAAGTGGGGGGAAATGGTCGCTAGGTTCTGTGACCACGATCCAAGCGACGCTTGTTACTGGTACAACGAACGCGCGTCGCTGAGCGTGCTGGCAGCCGCAGCTTGGGCTACGTCCGGCTGGATCGCTTTGGAGGAGTTTTCGACGAATAAGACCGGCGACGTAACAGATCCAGATACAGGAAAGATTACGCATAGGTCAGGCAGATGTGACCTTTACATAGCAAGCCGGAACGGGAAAGCGCAATTTGCCATAGAGGCCAAGCAAGCATGGCAACCTTTGGGATACCGGGTTAGTGATGACTTGGCCAATGTCAGGAAAGGTGCTCTCGGAGCTTGGCGGGATGCAGGGAGCCTAGTCAAAAGCGAGGCTAATCACCGTCTGGCGCTAACAATCTGTGTTCCCTCAATAAACTCATTAACCCTGTCGGAGCACCTCAAGCGAGGCGAAAATCTGGACATGATTCTGCAGCGTTGGATTGCACGAATTCAGAAGGAAATTCGACCGGCTGCAATTGCGTACGCTTTTCCGAGAAAGCGCGCTCGTTGAAAAGCCTATACAACGAGCGGACCTATCCCGGAGTGGTGTTGATACTGAAAAAACGCACAAGAAGCCTTTCCGCTATCAGCAGCGGCTGATAAAAATTTCCCGGATAAGGCTATTCAAGCGGTGCTCCGTGAGGTTCTAGAGCGTATTCACCTCTGAATCCGTTCGCTTTGAGGACGCGTCATCACAAAAGCACTATTTTTTGGATATGGGCCGGAATTTTATTGACGTGGTTTGAGAAACCACTGATTTTGTGCGCGGCCTCTGATTCTGGTCGAGGATGGTTAAATGTTGGGTGATTGCCTGCGGAAAAGAAGGCTATTCCGTTTGCTTGCGATGGAGGTACGTCGTAGCTGCTTTCCTTGTCGCCGTGATGAGGCACTACAACAGCCTTATAGACGTTGGAGGGAAGATTGCTCACCCCTGGGTCGAGGTCTTTTCGCATCTCCTTGTACGTGCAATCTCCGGGAAGAATGGCTTTTTCCCCGTCCCTCTCAAAAACAGCAATGAGACCATCGTTGTTGGACGTCTTCTGCGGTGGTCGGGTTCTGTATACGCTTAAATAGGTTTGAGGCGCAAGTTGCCATTTCGGCAAATGGCTGGAGAGTTCACGGACGCGCGGTTTCACTTTGACGTCAAAAAAGGCAATGGATTTCATCCCGCTCGGTACGACAAAGATGGATATTTTGTTTATCAACCGGTCATCCCATGCCAGCATTCTCCAATGATCCTGGTCGCCGTGGGACAAGAAAAACTCAACGGCTTCAGGTAGTCGCTGTATTTGGTCATGGAGGTCATGTCGCATGAAGCCACTGACGTACTTGGCCTTAGTGATTGGCGTACCAGCGCCAGCATCAAAAATATAGCCATCAACGTCGCTACAGATAAGGTTGCACATGCCCTGGCCCACCTCAAATGCAAGCAGGGAGTATGTACGTTGCAAGGCTGAGTCAGGCCGACGCGTATAGGGGCGAAACGGCGCTGGGGTAGGACCTGGAAGAGAGGAGATCGCAAGAACCTGGATGCTCTGTGTCGTGCCCGCCGTCGCTCCGAAGGTGGCGTAAGTTGAGCTGGATCCTCGCGGGTCAATGTTATAGGTTATTTTGTACCAGAGCCCGCTCGCTTCTGTACATGTCTTGCAATCTTCTGGCGTCTCGCAGAACTTATTCCAGTCGATTTGAAGCAAATCAGAGTTTGGGTTGCTTTGCCCTCGGCTCGGTTCCGTACTTTCCGGCGCCTTGGAAGTTGAAGCGTCCACGTCCACGACGAACGTCGCAACGCCGTCTGATCCTTGCGTGAAAGACTGCTCGTTAAAGTCTTCGTCTCTGACTCCTATAAATCGAATGCAAGGTGTGGGTTCTTCAAAATCGGTGAATGCAAATAGCTGTTCCAATTTGCAATACAGGGCGAGCTCTTCTTTTTTGGGGGGCATTCTGGAACTCTCGTTGTAGTTCATATGGCGGACTTGATCTCAATTGGCATTGTGAAGATATCGGGGTATCTCATCAACCCCTAAAGAGAGGACCTGATCACATGCAAAAAACAACGGCACTGATCCTTCGATTTTGCCGGCCTGATAGAGAGCGAAAAATTTGGCGCTTAGGCGAAATCAGACTTAGGCAAGGGGTGCGCATACTTACCATCTGAGCTTACGAGGGAGCTCTAGGCGTTACTGGCTACGGCCCCACTTCGCGTTGACGTCGTGCTGTTCGGAAACTGCATCAGTCAGTTAAACGAAGAACACAAGACCGCGAAGGCTTACGTGTGGGCGCAAGAGCCTGAACGTCATGATTTCCGCCGCGGTATTGTCGGCCTACCGCTCCGAAGCTCGAAAGGAGCAGAGGAGTTCGTGCTTAAACCTGTGCGGTATCCGTCTCCTGCGGGGCAGTAGCCATGAAGCTACGGGTATCAGAGCGGAAGAAGTGAAATTGGGACTCATTAGCCCAATATCTGGTACCACCAACAGGAATCGAACCTGTATCTAGCGCTTAGGAGGCACTCGTTCTATCCATTGAACTATGGCGGCACGTCTCTAGGAGAAGCTGCAATTGTATTCGGTGGCGAATGACACTTTTGAGCTAAGGCGGCGCCTCAGTCGTAGGGCACGGTGAAGATCAGGTCGACCGCGCTTTGCTGGCCGGCCTGGGCGCGCACGGTAAAACGTTGCGAGAGGTCGTAGAACACATAGAGCGTGCCTAGTGCACCGGATACCGTCCGCTCATAGGCCGCATAAAAGTTGCGCGAAAAGCGTTTGCCCAGGGTGACGGCGCCTTCAGTAGTGGTGCCGTCGGTGTTGCTCGACGCGCCGCGGTATGACAGCTCGTCCAGGCCCAGCGAAGCGGCCAGGCCGCCCGACAGGCCGCCGCCTTTGCTGCCGAGCAATGCCAGCGCGGCCTGCTGCAGCAATGCGGCCTCGGCGCCGCCCGAGGCAGACGAGCGGCCCACCACCAGCCAGGAGAGTTTTTCGGCATCGGGCAACTCGGGCTGCGCGTAGAGGCGCACGCGGGGCAGCAAGGCGGTGCCGGTGATCTGCACGCCCACGCGCTGAGTGAGGTTGGGGCGAATGGCCAGGATGTCGAGCGAGGGGTTGTCGATGGCGCCGGTAAAACGCAGCACGCCCTGCTCCACGTCCAGGCGCTGGCCGTAGGCGCGGTACTGGCCGCCGGCCGTGTTGATGGTGCCGGTGAGCCGCGGGTCGCGCAATGTTTCGCCGCTCAGGGCCAGCGTGCCGCGCACCCGGGTGTCTATGCCTTTGCCCTGGATGCGGAAGTCGCGGCCGAGGTCGAGCTGCACATTCAGCTTCACCGGGCGTGAGTCCTTGTCTGCCACTTCGCCGCTGGTTTGCGCCGGCGCCTTCTGGCCGGCCGCTGCGCCGCTGGTGGTGCGCACCACCACGTCGTCGCCCAGTTGCGGTGTGCCTTCATCGGGCAGGATGATGCGGGCCTGGTCGACCAGCAGCTTACCGGTGAGTTCGGTCTGCTTGCCTTTGAGGCTGGCCTGCACATCGCCCGAGACCGTCAGTTGCCGGTCGGTGCGGATGCTGGCGCGCAGGCGTTCGAGCTTGGCGGAGAGTTCTACCTGCGGCTTGCCCTCTACCCAGCCGGCTTCGCCCTGCGCGGTGAGAACGCCGCCCGTGCCTTTGTCGCCCGCGCCTTGCAGCGTGAACTCGTTGATGCGCATGCGGGTGCCGTCGAGTTTGGCGCGCAGGCGGCCGTTGCCGAATTCGATGCCGTCGACGACGGATCGCAACGCCAGGTCGTTGGCTTGCAGGTCGCCGGCCAGTTGCGGCGCGTTGCGGGTGCCGCTGATGGCGACATCGGCGCCCAGCGAGCCGCGCAGCCGCCAGCCCGGCGGCGCCAGCACCGACCACACGCCGATGCGCGGCAGCTGCGCGCGGAGCTGGCCGGCGAGCGGCGCATCGGCCGGCCAGAGCCAGCCGCCGCCGGCCGTGGCGGGTGCGCGTGCCAGGCGCGTGCGAAGCTGGCCGTCGGCGCTGCCCGCGCGTTCGCTGTCCCAGCGCAACGCGAGCGCAAGGGCTTCGCCTTCGCTGGTCAGCGAGAGGCGTGCTTCCTTGACGCCAGCCGCCACGCGCGCCGACATGCCTTGCCCTGTCTCGGCCTGCACGCTGATGTCGCCGCTGCTGCGCGCAAGGCTCGCCTTCAGGCGCAGGGTATCGCCCAGCGTGGCGTCCCATTCACCGTCGAGCAGCAGGTTGCCGCCCAGGCCGGCGCCGGCCATTTGCGGGCCGGCGAAGAGTTCGATCCAGGCCATCGGCAGGCCGGTGAGTTTGCCGGCGGTGACCAGTTCACGGTCAGGCCGCCAGCGCACGGGCTGCCAGGCCAGCACGGCTTGTGAAGGTGTGCCTGCTGACGTGCCGGAAGGTGGTGCGATGAGCAGGGCTTCACCGGCGCCGCTTTCAAATACATCGCCGTTGCGGCCCGGCGTCCACTTCAGCGGGACGGCGCTGCGGGTCTTGAGTTGCCAGGCGCCTTTACCCAACGCGGGGTCTTCCACACTCAGGTTGAGTTGCTTGACCAGACCTTGCCATGCGGATTCGGCGAGCGGGGCGTTGCGCGCGACGCCGGTGGCAAGGCGCCCGCCTTCTGCCGCGAGCTGCAGGGTGTAGCGGCGGGAGCCGGCTTCCATGCGGCCCTGCGTGGCCAGCTGCGCCTGGCTTAAGCGCCCGGAGAGCGTGGCCTGGAAGCCGCGGATTTTCAGCGCCTCTGCGGTGGCGGGTGGCGTGGTGCCAGCCGCCGTGGCCGCTGCGGGCACAGGTGCAGGCGCCGCCATGCGCCAGTCGAGCGAAGGCAAATCCAGCCGAGCCTGCAAGGCCGGGTCTTGCCAGCCGCCTTGCCAGCTGGCTTGCAGCTCGGCGCTGCCGCTGGCTGATGCATTTTTCAGCGAGGCGGGCAGGCCCGGGAGTTTTTGCAGCCAGCGCAGGGCTTGCGCCATGTCGCGGCCGCGCAGGCTCGCATCGCCTTTGCCGCTGGTTTGCCGCAGCTCGCCTTGCAGTTGCGCGTCCAGCCCCGGGGCCGTGAGCGTGAGTTTTCCTTTGCCGCCTTTTGCGGCGGGCTGTGCTTCGAGCTGGCCGGCCAGCTCGGCATCGTCGGTGCGTACCCGCAGGGCCGACAGCACCAGTGTGCCGCCCGCTTGCGCTGCATTCCAGCTGCCCGTGGCGCTGGCATCGCGCAAGCGCAGGGCGCCCAGGGGATTGTTTTTGGCACCGGTGTCGTTGCGCGCCGCCTGCACGTTTGCATCAAAGGCAATATCCGTGCCCTGGCTGCGAACATCCGCCTTGCCGTCCAGCGGCAGCGGCGCCAGCTGGCTGTGCAAGAGGGCCGGGTTGATGTGCTGGAGCGTGGCCTGCAACTTCCAGGCGGGTGCCGCAGATGGCGCGGCGGCGGTGGCAGGCGCATCGGCCCATTCGCCGCTGGCCAGCAGTTCGCCGCCGCCCAGTTGCGCCTTGAGCGTGCGGACCATGGCCGTACCGCTGCGCCATTCGCCTTGTGTTTCCAGCTTTTCCAGCGGCAGCTTTTGCTGGTCCCAGGGGCCGGGCAGGGCATTGCTGAGTTGCAGTTGCAGCAGCCAGGCAGAAGTGCTTGTGGCCGGCGCGGCAGCGGTTGGCGCCGGCCGCACGGTGGCGTTGCCCGTCAGCAGGGTTTGCGGGCCTTCCGGCCAGAATGCGGCCACGTCCAGGTCGCGGAAATTCGCATCGGCCTGCGGCAAGGGTTGCGGGGCCCACGGCATTACACGCGCTGTGGCGGTGGCCTGGGGTTGCGGCTGGTTTTTGCGCGGCGATGCGGTGGAGGGTTGGGCGCTCATTTGCAGCTCGGCCTTCACCAGCAGCTCGGTGAGAGGCCCGCGCGCGGTGGCGTTGAAGGCCAGCGGCACCGGTGTCTTGTTACCGGGTATCAGGGTGTCGAGCGCGCCCGACAAGCTGGCATCGAGGTTTAAAGGGCTGCGCGACGACAGAGTGGCGCGCCCCTTGTAGCGGCCGCGCGCCACCTGGGCACTGAGCAGCTCCAGCTGGTGATCCAGGCCCTTGAATGCATAGTTGCCGGTGATGCCGGAGGCGGCAAACGCCGCACCACCTGTCCATTGAAATTCGCCGATCGAAAACCCGTCAAGCACCACCGGCAGCGGCAAACCCAATGCGGAAGGCGGCACCGACGGCGTAGTGGAGGGCGCGCGTTGATCGTCGACATGCACGCTGGCCGCCGCCAGCCGGTTGACCTCCAGCGTGCCGTGCAACAAGGACCATGGCTGCCAGGCCAGGGTGACGTCCCTCACGTCCACGCGCAGGCCGTCTTGCTGCCAGACCAATTGATCGACATGCCCGCCTTTGCGCAATGAGCCCGTCACGCGATCGGCGCTCAGCGGCTGCGTCCGGCCTATCCAGTTCAGTGCGGTGGCCAGTGAGCCGTCGGTGCCGGCCCACCACCAGGCGGCTGTGGTGGCGCCCGTGGCCAGCACCACCACGCTGCCGGCGGCCCAGGCGGTGGCGCGCAGCCAGCGGCGTGGCGGGCGCACCGGCCTGGGTGCGCCGCCGGAAGCGGGGGCGGCGGGGGCGGCGGGGGCCGCAGGGGTGTTAGGCGTGTCCATCAGAAAACAAATCCCACGCTGACGTGCAGGCGCAGTTGTTTGGCTTTTTCACCGTAGGCCAGGTCAATCTGCAGCGGCCCGATGGGGCTCCTCCAGCGCACACCGGTGCCTATGCCGACAGAGGGTTTCATGTCTTTGGGGTTGTCGGCGACGGAGCCTGCGTCAATGAAGAAAGTGTTCTCCCATTCGCTGGGCCGGCCGTCGATCATCATGGGGCGCTGGTATTCAACGCTGCCCACGGCCATGTAGCGGCCCGGCCCGATGACGCCGTTGTCCAGCTTGATGCCGATGTCGCGGTAGCCGTAGCCGCGCACGGTGGTGTCGCCGCCGGTGCGAAACAGTTGTGCGCTGGGAATGCGGGCGGAATCTTTGGCCAGCACGGCGCCGCCTTCGGCGCGCATGGCGATGCGGCCGCGATCAAGCGGCACAATGCCCAGCCACCGGCCCACGGCGCGGGTGAAAGGCTGGCGGTCCGTGCCCAGCGTGCTGCCGCCGCCCAGCTCAAAGCCCAGGCCGTAGCCTTTGTTGGGGAAAGGGATGCTGTCGAAATAGCGCCCCGTCCAGACATAGTTGACCGACAGGGCAGAGCCGTCGCCGGTGTCCGCGGCGGTGTTGCCGAGCAGGCCGCTGCCGCTCACGCTGGCCCTGTCGTACTGGACATAGATGTTGCGGTCTATCCGCTCGCCGGCTTGCGTGCGGCCAAAACGCAGGCGGTCGGACCGCGTGATGAGTTCGTCGTCATCCACACGTTCGGTGCGCGCCAGCGCCACCCAGCGCCAGTTGGACTCGTCGGGAATGGAGGTCCATTCGGTTTGCGCGAAAGGCGATTTCTTTTCAAGCTGCAGCTTGGTGACGGCGCGCCAGTTGGTGCCCGGCACGCGCAGGTGCGTGTGCTCGACCGAGGCACGCGGGCCGCTGTCGGTGGTGACGCCCACGCCGAGGATGACTTTTTGCAGCTTGGCCTCGCGCACCTGCACTTGCACCGGCGCGGCCTGCGGGTCGCTTTCAGGGTCGACAAAGATATAGGCCGAATCAAAGTAACCGCTGGAGGCCAGCCGCTGCTGCGCTTCGACCAGCTGGTTCTGGTCGTAGACGGCGCCTGTGGTCAGGCGCGCCAGGCGCGGTACCAGCACAGGGTCGTAGCGCTCAACGCCGGTGACCTGCATGGGGCCCAGGCGATACAGCGGCCCCGAGTCGAGCTTGAGGGCCAGGCCCGCGGTGCGCGCCGGTGCATCCACATCGGCCAGGCTGTCGGCCAGCTTGCCGGCTGGGTAGCGGCGCGCGACCAGATCACGCAGAGCTTGTGTCTTGGCGCTGTCCCAGGCGTCTTGCGTAAAGCGCTGTCCGGTGGGCAGCCGCCAGTCGCGCTGGATCTGGGCGCGCTGGCTGAGGGCGTCGGGATCGCTGGACTCGGCAATGTCGCCCGTGAAGGTGATGGCCACCGGGCCGATCGCCGTGGGCTCGCCGGGGTCTACCGCCACCACGATGGTGGGGTGCTGGTTGGCGGCGCCTTCCTTGGTGATGGCGATGGTGGGGCTGAAATAACCCAGCGTGCCGACCAGGTTGCGCACATTGCGCTCGGCCAGCACGATCAGGCGGGCCAGCTCGGCTTCGTCCAGGTCGGTCACGGCGCGGTAGCGCTGCAGCTCCAGGTGCTTTTCGAGCAGCTCTTTGATGTCCTGCGGCGCGCGCACCGCGATGTCGAAGGCGGTGACTTCGGGCTCGGCGCTGGTCGGGCCGGTGGAGCCTTGCGGCGTGGGCTCGGGCGTGACTTTTTCAGGAGGGGCTGGCGGGGCGGGTGCGGTCTGCGTGACGCCGGAGGGCGGTGTGGCCGTGCTGTCCATGGGCGCGGCTGTTTGCGCGGCGGCCAGCGGCGCGAAGAACATCGCAAAGAGGGCGAAAGCAGGGATGAAGCCGGCGGTGGTCGTCAATCCTGCCGGGGTGGCCGTCCGTGCGCAGTGGGTACTGTGGGTACTGGGATGGGTCACAGGGGCAGTTTACTTGAGCGCACTGAGCCCCTGCGTAGGAGGCGGGCGCATAGCGCCGCTCCTGCTGCCCCTACCGGCCCTGCCGCTCCTATTTGGACAGCAGGCGCATCGCTTCTTCAAGGCCCTTGATGGTCAGCGGGTACATGCGCTGATTCACCAGCTGCTGGATCACGCTGATGCTCTGGCGGTATTGCCAGACGCCTTGAGGCTCCGGGTTGATCCATGCGAATTTGGGAAAGGCGTTGGTCAGGCGCTGCATCCATTCGGCGCCGGCTTCTTCGTTGTTGTATTCCACGCTGCCGCCGGGCTGCAGGATTTCGTAAGGGCTCATGGTCGCGTCGCCGACGAAGATGAGTTTGTAGTCCTTGTTGTACTTGCGGATGATGTCCCAGGTCGGGAATTTCTCGCTGAAGCGGCGGCGGTTGTTCTTCCACATGAAGTCATAGACGCAGTTGTGGAAGTAATAAAACTCCAGGTGCTTGAACTCGGCTTTCACGGCCGAGAACATCTCCTCGACACGGTGGATATGCTCGTCCATGGTGCCACCCACGTCCATCATCAGCAGCACCTTCACATTGTTGTGGCGCTCGGGCACCATCTTGATGTCCAGCCAGCCGGCATTGGCCGCAGTGGAGCGTATGGTGTCGTCCAGGTCCAGCTCTTCCACATTGCCCTGGCGCGCGAACTTGCGCAGGCGCCGCAGCGCGACCTTGATGTTGCGCGTGCCCAGCTCCTGCGTGTCGTCGTAGTCCTTGTAGGCGCGCTGGTCCCAGACTTTCACCGCGCTCTTGTTGCGGCTTTTTTCCTGGCCTATGCGAATGCCTTGCGGGTTGAAGCCGTTGGCGCCGAAGGGCGAGGTGCCGCCCGTGCCTATCCATTTGCTGCCGCCTTCGTGACGTTCTTTCTGCTCTTCAAACCGCTTTTTCAGCGTTTCCATGAGCTCGTCCCAGCCCATTTTTTCGATTTTGGCTTTTTCCTCGGGGCTCAGTTCGAGCTCCAGGTTTTTGCGCAGCCATTCGAGCGGGATGTCTTTGGTGAAGTCGGCCAGCATCTCCACGCCCTTGAAATAGGCGGCAAAGGCGCGGTCGAATTTGTCGTAGTTTTTTTCGTCCTTCACCAGCACCGTGCGGCTGAGGTAATAGAAGTCGTCGATCTTCCACGCGCCTTCGCCCTCATGCGCCTCCAGCTTGTCGCTGTTCGGGCCCACGACGCCCGCCTGCAGCGCCTCGAGCAGCATCAGGTATTCCTTGACGGAGACCGGCAGCTTGGCCGAGCGCAGGGTGTAGAAGAAATCGATCAGCATGGAGAACTCCTTGGCGGCGGGCGCTTCAGGTTCGAGGTTTGTCCAGCAGGTACAGCAGTTGCGCTTTCACTTCCGGCCATTCGCCGGCGGCCAGGCTGTACATCACGGTGTCACGTATGGTGCCGTCGCGGCGCAGCGCATGGCCGCGCAGCACGCCGTCCTTGCGGGCGCCCAGGCGTTCGATGGCGCGCTGGGAGGTGTGGTTGAAATTGTCGGTGCGCCAGCCCACAACATTGCAGTCCAGCGTGTCGAAGGCGTGACTCAGCATCAGCAGTTTGCAGGTGGTGTTGACATGGGTGCGCTGGCAGCGCGCGGCGTACCAGGTGTAGCCAATCTCGACGCGTTTGAGGTTGGGCACGATGTCGTGAAAACTCGTGGTGCCCAGCACTTCGCCGCTGGCCGCGTCGGTCACTGCGAAAGCGAAGCGGTTGGCGGTGACCAGCGCGGTTTCAATGTAGCCGCGCGTTTCGTGGGGCTCGGGTACCGAGGTGACGCGCAGATTCCAGAGTTCGCCGTCGGCGGCCGCGGCTTTCAGCCCAGCTTCGTGCGCCAGCGCCAGGGGTACGAGGCGAACGCCTCTTGCTTCCAGGGTCACGGGTTCGACAAACGCCATGCTCAGTTCTCTCCTCCGGATTTTTGCCGGTTCCTCCAGCGTCTGGCCACTTGCAGGCCCAGGCCACCGCCCAGGCCCACCAGCACGATGCCGGCGATGGCGCTGTTGCCGTAGCCGGCTTCAAAAATATCGAAGCCGAGCAGATGGCCGGCCCAAAAGCCGAGGAGCGCGCCGCCGACAAAGCCGACCGCGTCCGACAGGCCTTCGATCAGCATGGATTTTTGATTCATGTGTTAACCCCGTGTTCAGCGATTGTTGCGCTGCATGAAAACCAGCTTCTCGAACAGGGTCACGTCCTGCTCGTTCTTGAGCAGCGCGCCCACCAGCGGCGGCACGGCGACCTTGTCGTCCTTGCTTTGCAGGGCATCGAGCGGAATGTCTTCGGCGACCAGCAGCTTGAGCCAGTCCAGCAGCTCGGAGGTCGACGGTTTCTTCTTGAGGCCGGGCAGGTTGCGCACGTCGTAGAAGGTTTTCATGGCCGCGGTCAACAGCTCTTTCTTCAAATCGGGGAAGTGCACGTCCACGATCTGCTTCATGGTGTCGGCGTCGGGGAACTTGATGTAGTGAAAGAAGCAGCGGCGCAAAAAGGCGTCGGGTAGTTCTTTTTCGTTGTTGGAGGTGATGAACACCAGCGGCCTGTGCTTGGCCTTGATGAGCTCGCGCGTTTCGTACACGTAGAACTCCATGCGGTCGATTTCGCGCAGCAGGTCGTTCGGGAATTCGATGTCGGCCTTGTCGATCTCGTCGATCAGCAGGGCGACCGGCTGGTCGGCGGTGAAAGCCTGCCAGAGCACGCCCTTGACGATGTAGTTGTGGATGTCCTTGACCTTCTCGTCTCCCAGTTGCGAATCGCGCAGGCGGGAGACGGCGTCATATTCATACAGGCCCTGCTGGGCCTTGGTGGTCGATTTGATGTGCCATTGCAACAGTGGCAGATTCAGCGCCTGGGCCACTTCCTCGGCCAGCATGGTCTTGCCGGTGCCGGGTTCGCCCTTGACCAGCAGCGGCTTTTTCAGGGCGGCCGAGGCGTTTACGGCGAGCATCAGGTCCTGGGTGGCGACGTAGTTCTTGGATCCTTGAAATTTCATGGTCTGTCGTCAATGTGAGCGGGTTTGAGGGGCGATTGCCTTTGTTTGAAAGCAGCCGGTGCCTTGGGGCAACAGGCCCAGATATAATCCGGGGTTGTTTATAAGATGAATTCCCACCTGATTGTGCGCGCAAAATGAATAAGCTGTTCACCACGATATTCGCCGTTGCTGTCTCTTGTGCGACGGCAGCCAGCCTGGCCCAGGAAATCAAGGGCGACGCCAAGGCCGGCGAAACCAAGAATGCCATGTGCATCGGTTGCCACGGCATCCAGGGCTACCAGGCCTCCTTCCCCGAGGTCTACAAGGTCCCGATGATTTCGGGCCAGAGCGCCAAATACATCGTCGCCGCACTCAACGAATACAAAAAAGGCGACCGCAAGCACCCCACCATGCGCGCCATTGCCGACTCCCTGTCGGACCAGGACATCGCCGACCTGGCTGCCCACTACAGCGCTGACGGCGCAGCCACCGTCGCTGCCGGCCAGCCCACCCCGGTCAAGGCCGTCAAGGAACCCAGCGCCGAAGTCAAGGCCCTGCTGAACAAGGCCAACTGCGCGTCCTGCCATGGCGCCACCTTCAGCAACCCGATTGACCCGAGCTACCCCAAGATTGGCGGCCAGCATGCCGACTACCTCTTTGTGGCTCTGAAGGCCTACAAGGTTGACAACAATCCCAAGGTCGGCCGCAGCAACGCCATCATGGCCGGCATGGCCAAGCAGTACACCAACCCTGAGTTGAAGCTGCTGGCCAATTACCTGTCGTCGGTGGATGGCGACCTGAAGACCATTCCGCAAAAGAAATTCCGCTGATCCGGAAATTTGCCGCCCACAAAAGAGCCGCTGTCTCAGCGGCTTTTTTTATGGTCTGGCCCATCCCCGCTTTCACCAGCATGAGCCCCGGAACCGGCTTTGCCGGGCCGGAGGGCGGGCGGCCCCCTCGGGGGGCAGAGAGCCACACGCAGTGGGCGAGCGTGGGGGCTCAGTCTATTGGTTCAGTCTTTTGTGGCGCGGCGCTGCACGCAATCTATATAAGCAGCACCATCCGGCGGCCGCCCGGCTCGCTGGCTCTCCCAGACCATCTGCCCCAGGCAGTCCATGGTCTCGTGGTGCGCGTCGTGCAGGGAGTTGCGCCTGGCCGTCAGCAGTTCCACGGCCTGGCGTATGCCGCGGGGCTGGTCGATGGAGCATTGCTCACTGATCGACAGGTGCATGGACAGGTGCAGGAAAGGGTTGGTCTTGCCGGCTTCCACGTCGTACATTTTTTCGAGCGCGGCATCGGCGTCGGCAAAGTCCGCGTGGTATTCGGGGTGCTCTTCAATCCACTGGCTTGCTATGGTTTCAATAGCTTCCATCGGCTGCCCGGCGCGGGCCTTGGCATAAACAGAGCAGAAAAACCGGCGTACGTCGGCTTGCGAGGGCGTGAACATGCACAAAGGTTATCACGCAGGCGTTTTCCGCTGCCGGCGTGGTGGTTTGCTTATCAGCGCTTGGGCCACAGCCTGCACCGGCTGCGTCCTACAGACAGCTTTTGCACCTCTGCCTACATTACGAAGCACAGTGGCGCAGTTCCGGGGCAAGGCTACTTCACAACCATCAACAAGCCCGGCGAGGAGATTTAAGATGAACGCAGCACGCATCACAGGCATCGTCCTGATCGTTTTGGGCCTGGCCGGCTTCTTCACCGGCGGCTTCAGCTTCACCAAGGACACGACCGCTGCCAAACTCGGCCCCATCCAGCTGACGGTGAAAGAGAAAGAGTCGGTCAACATTCCCCAGTGGCTCAGCCTGGGCGCGGTTGTTTTGGGCGCCGTCGTACTGGTTGTAGGTTTTAAGAAGTCCTGAACCGACTCGGCCTCAATTGCCTTGAACACTGAGCATGCGCGAGATCGCATGCGCAGCTTCTAAAAGCTGAGGCAGCATAGTCTCCTGCATCGCCTTGGCGCTGGTGCGGTTGGCCTGGCCGCTGATGTTGAGCGCGGCCACTGTCTGGCCGGCGCGGTTGGTGATCGGCGCCGCCATCGACACCAGCCCCTCTTCCAGTTCCTGATTCACCAGGCACCACCCCTGCTTGCGCGCCTGCGCTATTTTGGCCATCAGTTCCTTCACATCGGTCACGGTGTATTTGGTGCGGGCCGTCAGTTCCGAGGCCTGCAGGCATTTCAGGATCTCGGCTTCCGGCAGGGCCGACAGCAGCATCCGCCCCATCGACGTGCAGTAAGCCGGCAGGCGTGAGCCCACGCCCAGGCTGATGCTCATGATCTTGTGGGTGGGCACGCGCAGCACGTAGACGATGTCCGTGCCGTCCAGCGCTGCGGCTGAGCACGACTCCTTGACTTCGGCGACCAGCGCTTCCATCACCGGCTCGGCCAGGTTCCAGATCGGCATGGAAGACAAATAGGCAAAACCCAGATCCAGGATGCGCGGCGTGAGGCTGAAGAGTTTGCCGTCGTTGTGCACATACCCCAGCGTCTCCAGCGTCAGCAAGATGCGGCGCGCGCCGGCGCGGCTCAGGCCGCTGCGCCCGGCCACCTCGGTCAATGTCTGCCGTGGCGCCTCGGTGCTGAATGAGCGTATGACCTCCAGCCCGCGCGCAAAGGACTGGACGTAGCCGTCGCCGGGTTTGTGGCCGGTAATGAGCGTGGATGCAGCGTTTGCCATGGTGTGGAAAATCTCCTAAAATTCATTATACGAACTCTTGTTCTTATATCGAACAAATTTTGAGACATTTTTGCAATGTTTTTGCAATGGCTTGATGATTTCGGCAAGCCATCCGCAGCTGGAGACTTTTGAATGATCAACAAAATTGCCGCCTCCGTCGCCGACGCGCTGGCGGATGTGAAAGACGGCGCTACCGTGCTGATTGGCGGCTTCGGCACCGCCGGCATCCCCAACGAGCTGATCGATGGCCTGATAGAGCAGGGCGCCAAAAACCTGACGGTCGTCAACAACAACGCCGGCAATGCCGAGACGGGGCTGGCGGCGCTGCTCAAGGCCGGCCGCGTGCGCAAGATCATCTGCAGCTTTCCGCGCCAGGCCGACAGCCAGGTGTTTGACGGCCTCTACCGCAGCGGCAAGCTGGAGCTGGAGCTGGTGCCGCAGGGCAACCTGGCCGAGCGCATACGCGCCGCCGGCGCCGGTATAGGCGCTTTCTTCTGCCCCACGGGCTACGGCACCGAGCTGGCGCGCAACGCCGACGGCAGCGCCAAAGAGACCCGCGAAATCAACGGCAAGCAGTACGTGCTCGAGATGCCGATTTACGGTGACGTGGCTTTGATCAAGGCCGAGCGCGGCGACCGCTGGGGCAACCTGACCTACCGCATGGCCGCGCGTAACTTCGGCCCGGTGATGGCGACGGCGTCAAAGAAGACGGTCGCCACCGTGCATGACATCGTCGAGCTCGGAGACCTGGACCCTGAAGCCATCGTGACCCCGGGCATCTTTGTGCACCACATCGTCAAAATCCCCCGCGTCGCCACACAGGCGGGCGGTTTTAAAAAGGCGGCATGACCATGACTTACCAACGCCGCACCAAAGACCAGCTCGCAGCCCGCGTCGCGCAAGACATTTTTGACGGCGCCGTCGTCAACCTCGGCATCGGCCAGCCCACGCTGGTGGCCAACCATTTACCGGCAGGGCGCGAGGTCATTTTGCAAAGCGAGAACGGCATCCTCGGCATGGGCCCGGCGCCCGCCGAGGGCGACGAAGACTTCGACCTCATCAACGCCGGCAAGCAGCCGGTGACGCTGCTCAAGGGCGGCGCCTTCTTTCACCATGCCGACAGCTTCGCGATGATGCGTGGCGGTCATCTCGATATTTGTGTGCTGGGCGCCTTCCAGGTGTCGGCCACGGGCGACCTGGCCAACTGGAGCACCGGCGAGCCCGGCGCCATCCCCGCGGTCGGCGGCGCGATGGACCTGGCGATAGGCGCGCGGCAAACCTGGGTGATGATGGATTTGCTGACCAAACAGGGCGTGAGCAAGCTGGTGGCGCAGTGCACCTATCCGCTCACAGGCATTGCCTGCGTCAAGCGTGTGTATTCCGACATCGCCACACTTGAATGCACGCCGCAGGGCCTGAAGCTGATCGACACCGTCGACGGACTTACGCATGCCGAACTCGAAAAACTGGTAGGCCTGCCGATTGCGGCCGCCTGATCATTGACCTCATTCTTTTCAAAGCACACACACCATGACCCAAGCCTTTATCTGCGACGCCATCCGCACCCCCTTCGGCCGCTACGGCGGCGCCTTGAGCAGCGTGCGCACCGACGACCTGGGCGCGATCCCGCTCAAGGCCCTGATGGCGCGCAACCCCAAGGTCGACTGGCAGGCCGTCACCGACGTGCTCTATGGCTGCGCCAACCAGGCCGGTGAAGACAACCGCAATGTGGCGCACATGGCCTCCCTGCTGGCGGGCTTGCCGATGGATGTGCCCGGCGTGACCCTCAACCGCCTGTGCGGCTCGGGTCTGGATGCCCTGGGCAGCGCCGCGCGCGCCATCAAGTCGGGCGAGGCCACATTGATGATTGCCGGCGGCGTGGAAAGCATGAGCCGCGCGCCCTTTGTGATGCCCAAAGCCGAGAGCGCTTTCAGCCGCGCCAATGCGGTGTATGACACCACCATCGGCTGGCGCTTCATCAACAAGCTGATGAAAGAGCAGTACGGCGTCGACGCCATGCCCGAGACCGCCGAGAACGTGGCGACCGACTACAAGATCAGCCGCGAAGACCAGGACAAGATGGCGCTGGCCAGTCAGATGAAAGCCGTGGCTGCACAAAAGGCCGGCTACTTCGACGCGGAAATCACGCCGGTGACGATTGCCCAGAAAAAGGGCGACCCCATCGTTGTCACCAAGGACGAGCATCCGCGCGAGACCTCGCTCGAAGCGCTGGCCAAACTCAAAGGCGTGGTGCGGCCCGACGGCACCGTCACCGCCGGCAATGCCAGCGGCGTGAACGACGGCGCTTGCGCGCTGCTGCTGGCCGATGAAGCCACCGCCGCAAAAAACGGCCTCACGCCCAGGGCGCGTGTGGTCGGCATGGCCACAGCCGGCGTGGCGCCGCGCATCATGGGCATTGGCCCCGCGCCCGCCACGCAAAAAGTGCTGGCGCTCACCGGCCTCACCATCGAACAGATGGACGTGATCGAGCTCAACGAAGCCTTTGCCGCGCAAGGCCTGGCCGTGTTGCGCATGCTGGGTGTGCGCGACGACGACCCGCGCGTCAACCCCAACGGCGGCGCGATCGCGCTGGGCCATCCGCTGGGCGCATCGGGCGCACGCCTGGCCACCACGGCCGTCAACCAACTGCACAAGGGTGGCGGCCGCTATGCGCTGGCCACCATGTGCATTGGCGTGGGGCAAGGTATTGCGGTGATTCTCGAGCGCGTCTGAGCGGCGGCCCGGTTCCATGAACACCTTCCCCCTGAAACGCCGCGCGCTCGTGCTGGCGTCGCTGGCCTCGGCTGGCCTGCCGGCATTTGCCCAGGATGGCAAGGCGATCAGGATCGTCGTGCCCTTTGCGCCCGGTGGCGGCAACGACGTGTTCGCGCGCCAGATGGCCAAGAGCCTGGGCGAGCTGCGCAGGCAGAGCGTCATCGTCGAAAACAAGCCCGGCGCCGGCGGCAACCTGGGCACCGAGCAGGTGGTGCGCAGCGCACCGGACGGCGCCACGCTGCTGCTAGGTCACTCGGGCACGGTGTCCATCAACCCGGCGCTCTACAAGCAGCTCAAATTCGACCCGCAGAAGGATCTGGCGCCGGTCGCCATGTTTGCTTCGTCGGCGCTGGTGCTGGTGGTGCCGGCCTCGTCGCCGGTGAAAACCGTGGCAGACCTGGTGGCCCTGGCCAGGTCGCAGCCGGGCAGCCTCAACTACGCCTCCAGCGGCAGCGGAACGGGTGGCCACCTGACGGGCGAGCTGTTCGAGCAGAAAAGCGGCGTGAAGATAGGCCACATCCCGTACAAGGGCACAGCGCCCGGCCTCACCGACCTGGTCGGCGGACAGGTGCAGATGATGTTCAGCGTGATCCCGCCGGCACTGGCACTGGTCAAGAGCGGCCGCCTGCGCGCCGTGGCTGTCACCGGCAGCCAGCGCCTGCCTTCGCTGCCGGACGTGCCCACTGTCGCCGAATCGGGTGGGGCGGGCTTCGCCGGTTTCGAGAGCACGCTGACCTACGGCATCCTTGCGCCGCGCAACACGCCGGCCGCCGTGGTCAAGGAGCTGGCCGAGCAGATGCTCAAGGTCGCGGCAACGCCGGATTTCCAGTCCCGGCTGGGTGTGGAAGGCGCGGTGCCCCTGCTGGGTGGGCCGGCCGAGTACGCCGCGCTGATTCGCAAGGAAAGCGCCCAGTGGGCGGCCATCGTGAAAATTTCGGGCGCCACGGTGGAGTAGGCTGCCGGATAACATGGCGCCTCCCGTCCCTTGCGCCTGCACGCCACGGCGTTGACAAACTGAAAGACCCGTCGTGAGCTTCCCGCTGATCACCGATCCCTTCTTCTACGCCGTGGCCGTGCCAGCCGTGCTGATGATGGGCATCAGCAAAAGCGGCTTCGGCGCGGGCTTTGGGTCGCTGGCGGTGCCTGTCATGGCGATGGCGGTCACGGTGCCGCAGGCCGCCGCCATCCTGATGCCGGTGCTGCTGCTGATGGACTTGCTGGGACTGGCGGCTTTTCGCCGCGACTTCGATTTCAAGTTCCTGAAGTTCCTCATTCCCTTCGGCCTGGCGGGCACGGTGGTGGGCGCTTTGCTCTTCAAGGTGCTGGACGCCAAGGTCGTGGCGGCCCTGGTGGGAATATTCACGCTGTTGTTTTTGGCGCAGCGCCTGCTCTTCCCACCCCGGCCCGACAGCCCGCCGCCGCCCAAATGGCTGGGGGCGATCCTCACCGTGACATCAGGGTTTACCAGCTTTGTGTCGCATGCCGGCGGGCCGCCCTTGAGTGCTTACGTGATCCCGATGCGGCTGAGCCCCGTCAAATTCACTGCCACCATGGCGGCCTTCTTTTTTGTCATCAATCTGTCGAAATGGATTCCTTACGCCTGGCTGGGCCTGCTCGACATGCGCAATATGGCGACCTCGCTGGCCCTGCTGCCCTTGGCGCCCTTCGGTGTGTGGATAGGCGTGCGCATGGCCCGCAGCATCAGCCCGGTGCTGTTTTACCGGCTGCTGTATGTCGGCATGCTGCTCACGGGCTGCAAGCTGGTTTGGGACGGTTTTCGTTGACGGCACGCGCTTAACGGGAATTGCCGGCTTCGTCCAGCACGGCCCCGTGGCTGGCTGGGGATTTGGCCGGCACCCGGATTTTTACCAGCCTGCGTTCCGCGAATTTCTGTGAGAATTGCGGGCATGAGAACAATATGCTTACAACGCGGCTGACCTCACTTTCATGACCACTGTTGTTTTCGCCGATCTTGTAGGCAGCACCAGCATGTTTGAACGGCTGGGCGATGAGACCGCGTCGCGTTTTGTGACGCAGTTGATTGGCGTGCTCAGCCAGGTCTTCGAGCAGCACCAGGGCCGTGTCGTCAAGCTGCTGGGCGATGGTCTCTTTGTGGTCTTTCCCAATGAGGGCGATGCGCTCTCCGCCTGTATCAGCATCCAAAAACGCCTTCAGGACAACCCCATCAAGCCCGGCGGCAGCGGCGCGCCGGTGCAAATGCAGATGGGCATCGAGTCGGGCGAGGTCGTCGAGATCGACGGCGACTGCTTCGGCGATACCGTCAATTCCGCCGCCCGCCTGGCAGACCTGGCCGGCGCTGCGCAAATCCTCACCACCGAAAACGTCTGGGCCGCCTTGCTGCCGGCGCACAAGGCGTCGCTGCGCAGCATGGGCCCCATGTACCTGCGGGGCCGGGCCGGCGCCAGCCATGTCTACCGCGTCGAATGGCAGACCGGGCGCGACGAAGACGCCACCATGGCCGGGCGTTCCATGTTTGCCTCGCCGAGCCAGGCCTTCCTGGAGCTCAGCTTTGCAGGGCAAACCGTGCGGCTGGACGCCAAAAGCAGCAAACTGGCCCTGGGCCGGGCGGCTGACGCCGCGCTCACGCTGAACGACCCGCGTGTCTCGCGCATGCACGCCACGCTGGAGTGGCGCGGCGGGCATTTTGTGCTGACCGACGCCTCCAGCTACGGCACCTGGGTGTACCTGGGCAACCAGAGCGAAGCCGTGGTGCTGCGCCGCACCGAGTGTTACCTGGTCGGCAACGGCCATATCGTGCCGGGCTGCGACCGCACGGACGACAACGCGCCGCTGATCGGGTTTTCCATCCGCAACTGATACCGCTGGGCGCGGGCAGGCGGGGCCGGGCGCCGCGAGCCGTCGCGCAGGCAGGCTAGAATTGTTTTGTTTCAAGACGTAGTTGGGCTCCCGGGCAGCCCGTAGGCCATTTCGCCTCAGTTGCCCGTTCCGTCCATTTCGCTCATTTCGCCCACCTCGCCCAATCCCACCTCTCATGAGTCTCAAGAAGCTTGGCCGATACGATCTCATCCGCGTGCTGGGCAAGGGCGCGATGGGCCTGGTGTATGAGGGGCGCGATCCCAACCTTGACCGGCGCGTGGCGATCAAGACCATCAAGGTGGAAAACCTCTCCGAAGAGGCGGCGGCGGAATACGAAGTGCGTTTTCGCACCGAGGCCCGTTCGGCGGCGCGCCTGCAGCACCCGCACATCGTCAGCGTTTACGACTCCGACCGCGACGGCGACATTGCCTTCCTGGTCATGGAATTCATCGCGGGCGACGACCTCAAGCACCACCTCGACAAGGGCGACCTCTATACGCTGGAGCAGACGCTGGGCATCATGGGCGATCTGCTCTCGGCGCTGGACTACGCGCACCGCCAGAGCATCGTCCACCGCGACATCAAGCCCGCCAACCTGCTGATCGAAACCACCGGCCGCGTCAAGCTCACCGACTTCGGCGTCGCACGCATCCAGGATTCAGGCGAAGCCACCCGCACCCAGGGCTCCATGGTGGGAACGCTCAAATACATGTCGCCCGAGCAAGTGCAGGGCCGGCCTATCGACGCCCGCGCAGACCTGTTTGCCGCCGGCATCGTGCTCTACCAGCTGCTCACCGGCAAGAGGCCGTTTGACGGCGACACCGATTTCGCCACCATCCAGCAGATCGTGGGCCACACGCCCGCTGCGCCCAGCGCATTCAATCCCAAGCTGCCCGCCGCGATCGATGCCGTGGTGGCCAGGGCGCTCGCCAAGTCGCGCGACCAGCGCTACGCCAGCGCGCAGGAGTTCATTACAGCGCTGCAGGCCGCAACCCGTGAAGCCACTGACACCACGGTGCTGCCGCCCGCCATTGCGCCCGGGCCGGGCAGCAACGCGACCTGGACGTCCACCATGCTGGCCGGTGAAGCCCTGGTGGACCAGCCGTCAGGCACCAGCGCCAATATTTCGGTGGTGACGCAAGAGCTTGAGCTTGTCTACTGGAAAGACATCAAAGAGTCGATGGATGTGGAAGACTTTCAGAGTTTTCTGGCCAAGTTTCCTTCAGGCATTTATGCCGATCTGGCCCGCCGCCGCCTGAAAAAAATGGGTGCATCCGGCGGGGAAGATTCCGACATCGGTTCGCGCCTGGGAACGGGAACGCTGGTCGTACCGCGTCCGGGCGGCCAGAATGCGGGCTCTACACAGGGCACGGCAGGCGCCGGTCAGGGCAGTAATACCGATACCGCGTGGAAAGCGCTGGAAGAAGCCGCCGCGCAAGTACCGGTGCCGGCCTTTGTGCCGCCAACGCCTGCGGCAGACGACCCGGACGCCACGCGACTGGGCGCGCCCATACCTGTGATGCCGGCGGCAGCCCAGCCTGCGGCAAAAGCGCCAGTGCAGGAAGAACCGTCTCAAGCCTCGGAATGGCCCGAAACCGTGTTCAGCGACGCAGCCACCGGCCTTGCAGAGCCTGAAGTCAAAGCTCCAGTTGCTGACGCGGCCAGCGCCAAATCGGCCAAGCCGCTCAAAACAGCGAAGGCTGCCAAGCCGCTGAAGACGGCCGACGCCACAAAGACCGACGCTGCGAAGACTGACGTCACGAAGACCGATACCGCAAAGGCCGAGCTGGCAAAAAGCGATCGCTCCGGCTCCGCGTCCAAATCTGCCGCCAAAACCACCGGTACGGCAAAACCCGCGATGCCACGCCACCTGGTGTGGGGCGGGGCGGGGCTGGTGGCGCTGGCGTGCATAGGCATCGGATTCAAACTGATGTCGGGCTCCGGCAAACCGGCTGAGCCGCCCGCGGTGCAGGCTGCGCAAGCTGTAGACAGCGGCGCGGCTGCGCCGGCTGCGTCTGCGGCCTCCGATGCTGTGGCGCCTGTTACACCTGTCGCGGCGCAGGCGTCCGCATCGCCGGCGCCGGCGGCCTCCCAGGCGGCAGCGCCACTGTCGCCGGCCTCCAGGGCCGCCCTGGCGCTGGCGGCGGCCAATAAAAAAGCCGCCCTCGAGAAGGAACGGCTGGCCAAGCAGGGTACGCAGGCCAAACCAGGCACAACGACACCCGCGGCCGTAGCGACCGAACATTCGGCCACTACTACGGCAGCTCCTGCAACCACCGCCGCCACCGGCCCGCGGCAGGCCTGTGAGAACCGCATGCTGATCGGCTTTCAGATCTGCATGACGGAGCAATGCGCCAAGCCGGCTTTCGCCAACCATCCGGTGTGTGTGGAACGCCGGGCGATGGAGCAGCGCCGGCGAGAGGCCGAGCAGTTCACCCGGTAGCTGAAGCTGCCCTTACTGAAAAAACGGCATCAAGGCCGGCAACAGGACTGCTATTAAATCAGTAGCTGCCGACGTCCGTCTTTAAAGGGCTAGATCCCGATTTGACGTCTAAAGCCTAGTCCTGCCAGCCGGCAGGCCGGCGTTGCGCCTGTTGCTGGCGCTCCTGGGCCAGTTGCTCTTCCAGTTGCAGGCGGCCTTGTGTGGCCACGGCAATCACCTTGGTGCGGTCTTTGCGATGCGGGTACATGCGTTCAAACAGCTCCAGGTTGTGCCGGCGAAAGCGCATGGCGGCCTGGCGCGCCTCGTGCGGCGGCTGGCCCAGCAGCTCCAGCACCGTGCGCGCGCTGCGCAGACTGGATTCAAACACTTCGCGTTCCACCTGCATCACGCCGCGGTCGCGCAGTGCGTTCCAGTGCGTTACGTCGCGCGCGCGGGCCACGATCTGCATCTGCGGAAAATGCTCGCGCGCCAGGTCCACGATCTTTAGGGATTGGTCCATGTCGTCGACCGACAGCACCAGGATTTTGGCCGTGGCCGCACCTGCCGTGCGCAGCAGGTCCAGCCGCGTCGCGTCGCCGTAAAACACCCGGTAGCCGAAAGCCCGCACGGTTTCCACCATCTCGGCGTCGTGGTCCAGCACCGTGGCGGGGATGCCCTGGGCCAGCAGCATACGGCCTATGATCTGGCCGTAGCGGCCGAAACCGGCAATGATGATGGGCGCTTCCTGCTGCTCGGAGATTTCTTCGAGCTGCGGCGTGTCGCAACCGGCCCAGCGCGGCAGCAGCAGCTTGTCGACCGCCACCAGCAGCAGCGGGCTGAGCAGCATCGACAGCGCCACCGCGCCTATCAGCAATGACGCCGTCTCCGCGGAAAACACCTTGGCTCCGGCAGCCGCCTGGAACACTACAAAGGCGAACTCACCACCCTGTGCCAGCAGCACCGCGAACACCGGCCGCTCCTGAAAGGGCAGCTTCATCAGCCAGGCCAGGCCGTAGATCACCACCAGCTTCAGTGCCAGAAAGCCCAGCAGGATGGCGGCCATGAGGCCGGGCGACTTCCACAGCACGCCGAAGTCGATGCTCATGCCCACGGCGATGAAAAAGAGCCCCAGCAGCAGGCCCTTGAAGGGTTCGATGTCGGTTTCGAGTTCGCGCCGGTATTCGCTTTCGGCCAGCAGCACGCCGGCCAGAAAGGCGCCCAGCGCCATCGACAGGCCCACAAACTGCATCAGCGCGGCGATGCTCACCACCAGCAGCAGCGACGCAGCCGTGAAGATTTCGGGCGTGCCGCTGTTGGCGATCCAGCGCAGCAGGGGGCGCAGCAAGAGGCGCCCGCCCAGGATGATGCCGGCAATCGCGCCGACGATCTTGAGCGCTTCCAGCGCCCGGCTGCTGTGGCTGACGGCCTCGTTGTCGCCGGCCATGGCGCCCAGCAGGGGCAGCAGCGCCAGGATGGGGATGGCCGCCACGTCCTGGAACAGCAGGATGGAAAAGCCCGCCTGCCCGCTGGACGTGGGCATCAAATGGCGCTCGCCAATGGCCTGCAGGGCAATCGCGGTGGACGACAGCGCCAGGCCCAGGCCCGCGACCAGCGCGATCTGCCAGCTCACGCCGAAGGCCATGGCCACGCCTGTCAGCAGCACGGCGCAGCCCAGCACCTGTGCGCTGCCCCAGCCAAAGATGGGCCGGCGCAAATTCCACAGGCGCTTGGGTTCGAGCTCCAGGCCGACGAGAAAGAGCATCAGCACCACGCCAAATTCGGCAAAGTGGAGGATGTCCTGCACGTTGGTGACCAGGCCCAGGCCCCAGGGGCCGATGGCGATGCCGGCGGCGAGGTAGCCGATGATGGAGCCGAGGCCTAGCTTTTTGGCCAGCGGCACGGCGATGACGGCAGCCGCCAGGTAAATAAAGCTGTTAATCAGCCAGGTGGGGGCGTGCTCCATCATGACGCTCCCATTGGATTCGCATTGGCGGATTCATCAGGCGCCTTGGACCTGTCGCGCATGGGCACCACACAGGCGGCGCATTGCTCCAGGTCTTCCAGCTCGGGCCAGTCGGGGTAGCTTTGCAGGCGCTGGCTGAAGGTTTCGACGTGGCTCACGACGGTCTGGCGGTCGACCGTGTGGGCGCCGTGCAGCACCAGCGGCGGCAAAAACCGCATGCCGCACAGCGCGGCGGTCTGTTCATAGGGCGGCAGGAAGGCGTCAAAGAAATAGCGGTTGTAGCCCTGCGGATGGTAGGACTCCTCAGGGCCGCCGGTGGTGGCCACCAGCCACAGGTCCTTGCCCTCCAGCGCCCGGCCCCGGCCCTCTTCACCTTCGCCGTAGGCCCAGCCGTAGCTGAGCACATCGTCGAGCCAGAGTTTTTGCAGCGGCGGCATGGAGTACCACTGGACGGGGTGCACCAGCACCACCAGCCTGGCGCGTTCCAGCGCGGCCTGCTCCAGTGGAACGTCAATGGCATAGTCGGGGTAGCTGGAGTAAAGGTCTTGCACTTGCGCGCGGGACAAGGCCTTCGCGGCCTCCATCAGGGGGCGGTTGACCCGCGATTCGCGCCATGCCGGATGGGCTGCAATGACATAAATGTCAGGGTTTACCGCGCCATCCGTGGGTTTTTCAGTGGTTGTGAGAAGGCTGTCCATGCCGTTACCATAGCGGAAAAGCAAGATGAGAGCTTCTCAGAGCTTCCCTGAATAACAAGGAGATTCGCATGCCCGTGGTTGTGATCGCCAATCCGAAGGGGGGCGTCGGCAAGACGACGCTGGCCACCAATGTTGCCGGCTACTTCGCCAGCCAGGGCCATTCGGTCATGCTGGGCGACGCCGACCGGCAACAATCTTCAAGGCTGTGGCTGGGCCTGCGCCCGCCGGCCGCAAGGCCTATCACCACCTGGGACGTGAACGCCGACCTGATCGTCAAACCCCCCAAAGGGACCAGCCATGTGGTGCTCGACACACCGGGCGGCCTGCACGGCTGGCGCTTTAACGACGTCCTGAAGCTCGCCGACAAGGTCATCGTGCCGCTGCAGCCCAGCGTCTTTGACATCTTTGCCACGCGCACTTTCCTGGACCAGCTGGCCGAGCACAAGCACGCCGGCAAGATGCAGGTGGGCATCGTCGGCATGCGGGTGGACTCACGCACGATTGCCGCCGACAAGCTGCGCGGTTTTGTGGAGGGCCTGGGCCTGCCGGTGCTGGGCTATCTGCGCGATACGCAAAACTACATCCACCTGGCCGCGCGCGGCCTGACCGTGTTTGACGTGGCGCCCAGCCGGGTCGAAAAAGACATGGAGCAGTGGAAAGGCATCTGCCAGTGGCTGGACCGCTAAGCTCCCTAAGCTCCAATAGCACGGCAGCTTGTCGCTGAGCCGACAAGCCGTGCGCGGGCGTGCCGCTACAGTGGCGCGATGAAGACTTTTCAAACCCTGGCCGAGCTGGCCGCCTGCACCGGGCAGGAAGTCGCCGTCAGCGACTGGATCACCATCACCCAGCAGCAGGTCAACCTGTTTGCCGAGGCCACGGGCGACCACCAATGGATTCATGTCGATGTCGAAAAAGCGGCCGCCGGGCCGTTTGGCGGGCCGATCGCGCATGGTTTTTTGACGCTGTCGCTGCTGCCGCGCTTTTTTGAATCTTCTTTTGAGATCACCGGCTCGCAGATGGGCGTGAACTACGGCCTCAACAAGGTGCGTTTCACGGCGCCCGTGCCGGTGGGCAGCCGCCTGCGGGGGCGCATGAAGCTGCTGGCGGCCGAGGCGATTGCCGGCGACGGGATGCAGATGACCTGGGAAGTGACGGTAGAGCGCGAAGGATCGGCCAAACCGGTGTGCGTGGCCGAGTCGCTGGTGCGGCGCTACCCCTGAGCCGCCGCGCTAGCCAAAAACTAGATGCGCGTGAGCTGGCTGGCGGGCAGCCAGCCCTCAAAAACCCCGATCAGGCTGTTGATGCGGTCGGCCGCTTCGGTCTGGGTGTGGGCCTGCGAAATGCACTGGTGCAGGTCGCTGCGCAGCATCCACAACTCTGAAGGCGTTTGCGCCACATTGATTTTGTAGAGAACGCGTTCGGAGCGCATGTCCTTGCAGTCATGCAGCAAGGCTTGCAGGCTTTCCCGGATCTCCTCGACGGGCAGGCGGCTGATTGTGGAACGGCCGGAATCGGAAAACGCGGGCGCTGCAATACCGAAAATACGCTGAATCACCATGTTCACGGGAAGACTCCTGGGACCAGTCTTGTGAACTGGGACTATGGGAAGGAATACGCGGGGAGGGCGGAAGGTCGCAAGTGGCCGGGGTACCGGCATTCACAGACCTGAAGCTTTAGGCTTGAAGCATTCGATTATAGGGTTTTTACCTAGTCCCTGGCAAGGGGCCTGGGCGCCCACCCGACGGACGGTCAGGCCACCGTGGCGCCGCCGAAGCCGTTCTGACGCCAGGCCTCAAACACCGTAACAGCCACGGAATTGGAGAGGTTCAGGCTGCGCTGGCCGGCCTGCATGGGCAAGCGCAGGCGTTGGCTGGGCGCAAAGGACTCCCGCAGCTCCGGCGCCAGTCCGCGGGTTTCGGCGCCGAATACCAGCCAGTCGCCCGGCTGAAAACGCGCGTCGTAGACACTGCCCGAGCCCCGGGTGGTCATGGCAAACAGCCGGTCTGCGGGTGGTTGCTCACTTTCCAGAAACGCCTGCCAGCTGGCATGCCGCAGCACCTTTGCGTACTCGTGATAGTCCAGCCCGGCGCGGCGCATGTGTTTGTCATCCATCGAAAAACCCAGCGGCTCGACCAGGTGCAAACGGCAGCCGGTGTTGGCCGCCAGCCGGATCACGTTGCCGGTGTTGGGAGGGATTTCGGGTTCGACGAGGACGATATTGAACATGCGGCAGACCGGGTTGCGAGGCGTCGAATGGCGGGAGTAGTGGGAACAGTGAGTAAGGCGGAGCCGGGATTCTAGGCGGGGGCTGTTCTTGCCAATACGACTGCGGTGACGTGCGCGGCGCCCGCGTCCCGCAAAACCTGCGCCGCCGTGTAGATCGAAGCCCCGCTGGTCATCACGTCGTCGACCAGCACCACGCGCCGGCCCCGCAGCTCGGCCACGCGCAGTGGGTCGACCTGAAAGGCGCCTTTTACATTGGCCAGCCGCTCCTTGCGTTTGAGCTGGCTTTGCGGGCGGGTGTGCCGCACGCGCAGCAGCAGCCTGGCGTCGGCGCGGGCCGGTGTGCGCGTCTGCCGCGCCAGTTCCGTGCACAGCTCCCAGGCCTGGTTAAAGCCCCGCGTCTGCAGGCGCTGCGCGGCCAGCGGCATAGGCAAGAAGCAGTCCCCGGGGGCCAGACCGGCAAACACCTCAGCGGTGCCGGGCGACTGGAGCAGCAGGCCGGCGAAAAAACCGGCCCAACCGTGCTGCCCGCCGAATTTGTAGCCTGCGATCAGGGTGGACCAGGGGTAGGCGTAATGCACGCCGGCCACGGCGCTGTCCAGCGGTGGTGGCTGGGTGGCACAGGCGCCGCACAGCTGCGGGCCTGTGCGAAGGCCCATAGAGAGATCGGCCGGCAAGGCGAGGGCGCATCGCCCGCAGCGAGGCGCCGGCGGCGCGAACCGCGCCACGCAAGGCCCGCACACCGGATGCGCCGGCCAGCTGCGGCAAACGGCGCACTGGCTGGCAATGCCTGTTCGAAAACTGGCGCCAAGACCGGCAAGAAAGCCGGAGGGCCGGGGCGGTAATGTGTGGGGTGCAAGCAGGCGGGTGAACACCGTGTCAATATACTCGCGTACTTTTCAGCGAACCGTAGCGCCTTCCTTCATGACCACTTCCCATCAGCGTCCGCCCACGCTAGACCCGCTTGCCGTCGGCCGCTGGGAGCGCACCGCGCCTTTGGCATCGCCATGGCTTCATGAGGAAGTGGCCCGGCGGATGATGGACCGCCTGCAATGGATCAGGCTGCAACCCGCTTCGTGGATCCACTGGGGCGCGCTGCGCGGAGGGCTGGAGGCGCAGGCGCAACTCGCCGGCCGCTATCCCGATTCAAAGTGTTTTGTGGTGGAGGCCAGCGCGGAACGTACGCAGGAAGCTATCAAAAAAATAGTGAGGCCGTGGTGGCACCCTGCGCGGTGGACGGCGCCCGCCGTGCGTTTTGAGGCGCCCGCACCCGGCAGCGCCGACATGCTCTGGGCCAACATGGCGCTGCATGAGTCGGCCGACCCACAGGCCTTGCTGGCGAAGTGGCACCAGGCGCTCAAGGTCAACGGCTTTGTCATGTTTTCGTCCCTGGGGCCCGACACCGCCAAAGAACTGCGCGAGGTGTATGCGCAGCTGGGCTGGCCGCCCGCGGGCCACGAGCTGACCGACATGCACGATTGGGGCGACATGCTGGTGCAAACCGGGTTTGCCGAGCCGGTGATGGACATGGAGCGCATCACCTTGACCTATGCGACACCGCAGCGGCTGTTGCAGGACCTGGCGGAGCTGGGCCGCAACTTCCATCCGGCGCGCTTTCCCGCGCTGCGAGGCAAGGCCTGGAAGGCCAAGCTCGAAGATGCCCTGGCCCGCCACCTGGTGAAGGGCGACGACGGAAGGCTGTCGCTTACTTTCGAAGTCATCTATGGCCATGCCCTGAAGGCGCCGCCCAAAATCAAGGTCAGTGCGCTCAGCGCCGTGTCGGTAGACGACATGCGCAGCATGCTTCACGGCCAGCGGCCGGGCGCCTGAGAACAGCTTCAGAAACCATGTGTTGCGCAGGCGCTCATCCTGCGCGTCCCAATCGGTCTGCGAGGGGCTTTTCAGGGGGCCAACAAGGTAAACCCGGCTACAATTCAAAGCTGGATTTTGGGGATGTTCCCACGCCTTGTGCGGCCGGTGCCCGGCATTGACCGCAGCTTTTTGAGGGTTGCCGCATGTTGCAGCCAACGCCAGCGTTTCGTTTTGCCACCATGCCCGCTCAGGGCGCCCACAGCCATGATGCTGTGTTGTGGCTTCTCAAGCGTCACTGTTCACTCACACCGGCCCAGCTGGGGTGGCTTTACGTGTCGCTGTGCTGCGTTTCGCTGGGGATCGCGGCATTTTTCTGGGCACAGGGCGCCACCATGGTGATGCCTTTTGCCTGGGCTGAGCTGGCGGCAGTGGGAGCGGCCTTTGTGGTGTACGCCCGCCATGCGGGAGACGGTGAAAAAATCGTCCTCGAAGGCGGGCAGCTGGTTGTAGAGCTGGAAACGGCAGGGCGCACCGAGCGGGCCGAGTTCAACCGCGAATGGGTGAGGATTGAGCCCAAGGCGGAAGACGGTTCGCTGATTGAAGTGTCCGGCCAGGGCCGGTCGGTGCGGGTGGGGCGCCATGTGCGGCCGGAGTTGCGTCCGGCGCTGGCGCGCGAGATTCGCATGGCGCTGCGAAGCGCTTGACGAGGCCTGAAAGTCTCGCGTCAGTTCAGGCGGCGGCCGGAGGGTCCGCCGCTAACTTTATAATCAGCCGGTTAATTTGGTCGGTAACGTCGGTAATTGAAGCAGAAAAAGTGATCACGATGAACGTAAGCAACACCATGAGCAAAATGACACGGCTTGGCATGCAGCATGCAGGCGCAATTCTGGTATCTGCGGCCGCCTGGGTCAGCACCGCCGCTTACGCTGTCAATGACCTGAAAGGCGGCCCCGCCGTCAATCAGCTGAACCTGCACCCGGCCGTGACCAAAATTGCCGAAGAGCAGCAATGGCTGCACTGGTTCATGATGGCCATCTGCCTCGTGATCTTCGTGGCGGTGTTCGGGGTGATGTTCTATTCCATCCTCAAGCATCGCAAGTCCCTGGGCCACAAATCGGCCAACTTCCACGAATCCACCGCCGTTGAAATCGCCTGGACGGTTGTTCCCTTCATCATCGTGATCGCCATGGCCCTGCCGGCCACCAAGGTGCTGGTTGCCCAGAAGGACACCACCAGCGCCGACGTCACCATCAAGGCCACCGGCATCCAGTGGAAATGGGGTTACGACTACATCAAGGGCGAAGGCGAAGGCATCGGCTTTGTCTCCACGCTCGACAACACGCACCGCGAAATGTCCAACAACGGCGGCCCCAAAGCCGGCGAAGCACCCGACAACTACCTGCTCAAGGTCGACAATCCGCTGGTTGTCCCCGTCAACAAGAAGATCCGCATCATCACCACCGCCAGCGACGTGATCCACGCCTTTGCGGTGCCGGCTTTCGGCATCAAGCAGGATGCAATCCCCGGTTTTGTGCGCGACACCTGGTTCCGTGCCGAACAAATCGGCGACTTCTACGGCCAGTGCCAGGAACTCTGCGGCAAAGAACACGCTTATATGCCCATCCACGTGAAGGTCGTCTCCGCTGCCGACTACACCGCCTGGGTGGCCGTCAAGGCCAAGGAAGCTGCTGCCAAGCTGGATGATCCTTCCAAGGTCTGGACGCTGGTTGACCTGAAGGCTCGCGGCGAAAAAGTCTACGCCGCCAATTGCGCAGCCTGCCATCAGGCCAACGGCAAGGGCGCAGGCCCGATCAAGCCGCTCGACGGCTCGGCCATCGTGCTGGATGCCGACCACAAGAAACAGATCATGATTGTGCTGAACGGCGCTGCCGGCGGCGCGATGCCTTCATGGAAGGCGTTGAGCGACACCGATCTCGCAGCCGTGATCAGCTACTCCAAGAACAACTGGTCCAACCAGACCGGCCAGATCGTCCAGCCCGCCGAAGTGCAGGCTGCCCGCAAGTAAGCCGATCCGTCCCACGACCAGAATCCGCCGGCGCTGTACCTTTTGTATACGCGCCGGCCGCCAAGATAAAGCTACAGGCCAAAGCCACCAAAGGAAGCCAAGATGAGTGCAGTTCTAGACCATCACGACCACGCGCACGATGACCACCACGACCACGCCCCTGCGGGCTGGCGCCGCTGGGTCTTCGCGACCAACCATAAAGACATCGGAACGCTGTACCTGCTGTTCAGTTTCTTCATGTTGATGTTCGGCGGCGTGCTGGCTCTGCTGATTCGCGCCGAGCTGTTCCAGCCCGGGCTGCAACTGGTCAACCCTGAGCTCTTCAACCAGCTCACCACCATGCACGGCCTGATCATGGTGTTCGGCGCCATCATGCCGGCCTTCGTGGGTTTCGCGAACTGGATGATCCCGCTGCAAATCGGCGCGGCCGACATGGCTTTTGCCCGCATGAACAACTTCAGCTTCTGGCTGATGATCCCCGCCGGCATCATGCTGGCCGGCTCCTTCCTCATGCCCGGCGGCGCACCCGCCGCGGGCTGGACGCTCTACGCGCCGCTGACGCTGCAAATGGGCCCGTCCATGGACGCCGGTATTTTTGCAATGCACATCCTGGGCGCTTCGTCCATCATGGGCTCGATCAACATCATCGTCACCATCCTCAACATGCGCGCCCCCGGCATGACGCTGATGAAGATGCCGATGTTCTGCTGGACCTGGCTGATCACCGCCTACCTGCTGATCGCCGTGATGCCCGTGCTGGCAGGCGCCATCACCATGACGCTGACGGACCGCCACTTCGGCACCAGCTTCTTCAACCCCGCCGGCGGCGGCGACCCGGTGATGTACCAGCACATCTTCTGGTTCTTCGGCCACCCCGAGGTGTACATCATGATCTTGCCGGCCTTCGGCATCATCAGCCAGATCATCCCGGCTTTCTCGCGCAAGCGCCTGTTCGGTTACGCCTCCATGGTGTACGCCACCGGCTCCATCGCCATCCTGAGCTTCGTCGTGTGGGCTCACCACATGTTCACCACCGGCATGCCGGTTACGGGCCAGCTGTTCTTCATGTACTCCACCATGCTGATCGCCGTGCCTACGGGCGTGAAGGTTTTCAACTGGATCGCCACGATGTGGAAGGGTTCCATGACCTTTGAAACCCCCATGCTGTTTGCGGTGGGTTTCATCTTCGTGTTCACCATCGGCGGCCTGACCGGCGTGATTCTCTCGGTCGCACCGATTGATACGCAGCTGCAAGACACCTACTACGTGGTGGCCCACTTCCACTACGTGCTGGTGGCCGGCTCGCTCTATGCCCTCTTTGCCGGCTACTACTACTGGTCGCCCAAATGGACGGGCGTGATGTACAACGAAACCCGCGGCAAGATCCACTTCTGGTGGTCGCTGATTTCCTTCAACGTGACCTTCTTCCCGATGCACTTCCTGGGCCTGGCCGGCATGCCGCGCCGCTACGCCGATTACCCCATGCAGTTCGCCGACTTCAATGCCGTGGCCAGCGTGGGCGCGTTCTTCTTCGGTTTTGCCCAGCTGTACTTCTTCCTGTTCATCGTGGTGCCCACGATGCGCGGCAAGGGCGCACCTGCCAAGCAGAACCCCTGGATGGACGAAGGCGGCAAGGGCGCCGAAGGCCTCGAGTGGGAAGTTCCTTCCCCAGCGCCTTTCCACACCTACGAAACACCGCCCAAGCTGGATGCCTCGGCAACCCGCGTGATCGGCTGATCGGCCGCGACTAAGCAATTGACCCGAACCGGTAAAAAAACATGACACCCGAGCAAAAGAAAAGCAACCTGCGCCTGGCGCTGATCCTCGCTTCGGTCGCGTTCGTCTTTTTTGCCGGCTTCATGGCCAAGATGATTTTCCTGGCCCACTGAGCCGGCCTGACAAATTCCAGGCACAAAGTTCAGGCATAAGGCGGTACCAACGTGATGCGGCTCAAGCGCGAAAACTTCAACATGATGGGCAAACTGGCCGTGATCGTGCTCGGCATGTTTGGCTTCGGTTACGCGCTGGTCCCTATCTACAAGGCGATTTGCGAAATGACCGGCATCAACGTGCTGGCCTTGTCCGACCGCCAGATTCCCGGCGCGACGTCCAGCTCACCCGCCAATACGCAGGTGGACCGCACACGCACCATCACGGTCGAGTTTGATGCGAACTCGCGCGGCCCCTGGCATTTCAAGCCCGCCCAGAACACGCTGCAGGTTCACCCCGGCGAGTTGACCACGGTGATGTACGAGTTCCAGAACGTGCAGAACCGGACCATGTCTGCCCAGGCCATCCCCAGCTACGCCCCCGCTCAGGCCGGCGCGCATTTCAACAAGCTCGAGTGCTTCTGCTTCAGCCAGTACACCCTGGCGCCCGGCGAAAAGAAACAGTGGCCCGTGGCCTTCGTGATCGATCCGAAGCTGTCGAAAGACGTGAGCACGATTACCCTGTCGTACACCTTCTTTGAAGTGGGGGGCAAGACGCCGCCCGCGCCCGTGACGCCGGCAACGACGGCTGCCGTGCCACCTGAAAAACAGGCAGGCGCATGAGCATGGCCGCAACCCCCGGCAAACCTTCTTTTTGGCGCACGGTCAAGGCCGTGGCCTGGTCTTTCGTGGGCCTGCGTGCGCGGGGCGATTACGAAGAAGACGTGAAAAATTTGAACCCCCTCCACATCATTGTGGTCGGGTTGATTGCCGTCGTGGTGTTTGTCGCAGCCCTGGTGCTGCTGGCCAAGTGGATGGTCGCGCACTGAGCGCGGCACCTGCACAAACACCCCACGGCGCAAGTTAAAAGATTATTGGAAATTCGAGAGAAAAACAGGAGTCGAGCGATGTCAACAGCAACCCACGGGTCAACCCCCCACTACTTCATCCCCAGCCCATCGAGCCACCCGGTGATGGCATCCATCGGCCTGTTTTTTGTCATCTTCGGCGCCAGCCAGTGGATCAACGGCCACGGCTGGGGCAAATGGTCTGTGGCCTTCGGCATGGTGTGGTGGCTGGTGACCTTGTTCCGCTGGTTCAGTCAGTCCATCGCTGAAAGCGAAGGCGGCCTGTACGGACGCAAGATCGACCTGTCCTTCCGCTGGAGCATGAGCTGGTTCATTTTCTCGGAAGTGATGTTCTTCGGCGCCTTCTTCACCGCCCTGTGGTGGGCCCGCGCGCACTCGCTGCCTGCACTGGGCAGCCTCGAAAACGCGCTGCTCTGGCCTGACTTCAAGGCCGTCTGGCCCACCCTTGCCGCCGGCGTGACCGCTTCGCCTGCCGACATCATCGAACCCTTCACCGCCATGAAGCCGCTGGCAATTGGCGGCGGCATCTGGGCCAGCATCATGGGCTCCCTGCCCACCGTCAACACGGCCTTGCTGCTGACCTCCGGCGTCACCATCACCATCGCCCACCATGCCCTGATCGAAGGCAAACGTGCCCGCACCATTGCCTTCATGTGGGCAACGGTAGTTCTCGGCCTGGTCTTCCTGTTCGTGCAAGGCTATGAGTACTTCCATGCCTATCACGAGATGAACCTGAAGCTGTCGTCCGGCGTGTATGGCTCGACCTTCTTCCTGCTCACCGGCTTTCACGGCTTCCACGTGTTCGTCGGCATGCTGATGCTGTTCTTCATCACGCTGCGCCTGCAAAAAGGCCACTTCACCCCTGAAAAGCATTTCGGCTTTGAAGGCGCCGCCTGGTACTGGCACTTTGTGGACGTGGTGTGGCTGGGCCTGTACATCCTGGTGTACTGGTTGTAAGGGAACCAACAGCGGCCAAGGCCGCTCAATCAAAGGCCGCTTGATGCGGCCTTTGTTCTTTATTCCGCCACCTGGAGTGGCTTTTTATTTACCAGCGGGAATGCCGGTCGGCTGGATATAACCGAGCTTCCACGCAATCAGAATGCAGATGAACAGCAAAACCGAAAACCCGATACGGAACGCCAGTGCGCGCGCCATGTTGCTGTTTTTGCGTTTGCTGCTTTCGGCGTCTTCGCTACCCTTGCCGCCCCTGAGCATGAAGAACAGTGCGGAGGCCAGGCTGGCAAAAATGGCGATAAACGCCAGTGCGATCAGGTAAGTCATGAACAGGATTATCGGCTCATGACACGCGCTTTGCACTCCCCACGCTTCTGGATACTCACCGTGGCCGCACTGGTGGTGGCCGGCACGACTTTTTCGCTGGGGCAGTGGCAGCTGCGCCGCGCCGCGCAGAAAGAAGCGCTCCAGGCCGCCGTCGATTCCAAGGGCCGGCTACCCGCGCTGGATGCACGCTCGCTGCTCACCGCCCCCAACATCACCGACGACATTCACCGGCCGGCCACGCTCAAAGGCAGCTGGCGCGCCGACCATACGGTCTACCTCGACAACCGGCCCATGAGCGGCAAAACCGGCTTTGTGGTGGTCACGCCGCTGGTGCTGGAGGGCAGCGCACAGGTCATCCTGGTGCAGCGGGGCTGGGTGCCGCGCAATTTCGCCGACCGCACCCGCCTGCCGGACGTTGCAACGCCTGCGGGCGCCGTGACGGTAGAAGGGCGCATAGCCCCGCCGCCCTCAAGGCTCTATGAATTCACAGGGGCCGAGAGCGGCCGGATACGGCAAAATCTCGACTTGCCTGCTTTCCGGACGGAAACCGGTTTGCCTTTGCTGGAAGTCTCACTGCTTCAGACCGGCGCCGCCAGTGAAGGCCTGCTTCGTGAATGGGCAGCGCCCAACCTGGGAGTGGACAAACACTACGGTTATGCCTTCCAGTGGTTCGGGCTGTGCGGCCTGATGATCATTTTGTATGGCTGGTTTCAGCTGGTCCTTCCTCTCCGTAGTCATTTACGTAATTCATCGCGCGGCGAAAAAAGCCGTGACCCACTGCCGTGACAAACGATACGCCTGACACTTCTTCTCTCCGTGCTACCGCCCCGGTCATGCCTGACCAGCCCCTGGGCCTGACGGTGCACGCGATGCCCGTGCTCGACCAGTCCAGCACGCGCGAGCCCAACACCGTTGCGGGCCGCTGGAAAATGCTGGCCGTGCTGCTGGTGTGCGCAGCGCCGGTGCTTGCGTCTTACTTCACCTACTACGTGGTCCGTCCGGAAGGCCGCCGCAACTTTGGCGAACTCATCAACCCGCAGCGGCCTTTGCCGCCACTGGCCACGCGCGCGCTCGACGGCCGCGCCGGCACGCTCACGGCGCTCAAAGATCAATGGCTGCTGGTCAGCGTCTCTGGCGGCGCCTGCGACGCGAAGTGCGAGCAGAACCTGTACTTCCAGCGCCAGCTCCGCGAATCGCTGGGCAAGGAAAAAGACCGCCTGGACCGCGTCTGGCTGGTCGTGGATGACGCACCGGTGCGCGATGCTCTGCTGCCTGCACTGGCTTCGTCGGCCGTGCTGCGTGTAGCGCCTGCCGAGCTCGCCCAGTGGCTGGAGCCCGAGGCCGGCAAGCGCCTTGAAGACCACCTCTATCTGGTCGACCCGATCGGCAACTGGATGATGCGTTTCCCGGCCGACATGGACGCCGCTGCCGCCGCCAAAGCCAAGCGCGACCTGGATCGCCTGCTGCGCGCCTCCAGCAGCTGGGACAAGGAAGGCCGTTGAACCGGTTTTGCCGGTTCAACACCTAAATCTCGCATCACCATGTCAAGCACCTCACTCTACGACCTCAGCCCCGCCCTGCGCCTGATGATCATGGGCCTGGTAGTGGCGATGGGCCCGCTGGCCTGGGTGTGGGTGCACAACAAGAACGCGCCGGTGGCGCAGCGCCTGCGGGTGTTGACGCTGGTGACGCTCTTTCTCACGTTTGACCTGGTGATCTTCGGCGCCTTCACGCGCCTCACTGACTCAGGCCTGGGCTGTCCTGACTGGCCGGGCTGCTACGGCAGCGCCAGCCCGGTGGGCGCGCAAATGCATATCGAGGCCGCGCAGACCGCCATGCCGACAGGGCCCGTCACGCACTCCAAGGCGTGGATTGAAATGATCCATCGCTATCTGGCGACAGGTGTCGGTGTGCTGATCCTGACGCTCGCGGTGACCAGCTGGCTGGAGCGCAAACGCACGCCAGTCTCCTTCTGGTGGCCTGCCGTCACGCTGATCTGGGTGTGCCTGCAGGGCGCATTCGGCGCGCTTACCGTCACCATGAAATTGTTCCCGGCCATCGTCACCATGCACCTGCTGGGCGGCCTTGTGCTGCTCGCGCTGCTGCGTGCGCAGGCAGCGCGCTACGCGCAAGCCCAGGGCACCCACGCCACGCTGCTTTCCGCCGGCCTGCGGCTTGCCGTCATCGCAGCCTTCGCGCTGCTGTGGATCCAGATCACCCTGGGCGGCTGGGTCAGCACCAACTACGCCGTGCTGGCCTGCACCGACTTTCCCGGTTGCCAGGGCTCGCTCTGGCCGGCCATGGACTTTAGCCAAGGCTTTACGCTGTGGCGCGAGCTGGGCGCGGGCCATGACGGCGCCAGCATCAGCTTCCAGGCGCTTACTGCCATTCACTATGTGCACCGCCTGGTGGCTTACCTTGTGTTTGCCGTCTTTCTCGCGCTGGCTTTCCATCTGCACCGTATCCCGGCATTTCGCACGTCGGCGCGCTGGCTGGCGGGGCTCATTGTGTTGCAGGCCGTCACGGGCATCAGCAATGCCGTGCTGGGCTGGCCTTTGCTGGCGGCTGTGACGCACACCGGCGGCGCAGCGGCCCTTGTCATTGTGCTCAGCGGCGTGGTCTTTTCCAGCCGCAGCCAGGCCCCTGTGCCACATGCGTCAAAATTGATGACCGACTCCCCATGAACCCCAGCACCCCGTCCGCCGCACCGGCCCCCGTCACCCCTCACGTTCCGTCAAAGTTCGCGCAGTTCTATGCGCTGACCAAACCGCGTGTGGTGCAGCTCATCGTGTTCTGCGCCTTGATCGGTATGGTGCTGGCCGTTCCCGGCGTACCCACCTGGCCCGATGTACGGCTCGCGCTGATCGCCTGTGCCGGCATCTGGCTGGTGGCCGGCGCAGCGGCAGCCTTCAATTGCCTGGTCGAGCAGCAAATCGACGCGCGCATGCGCCGCACCGCCTGGCGCCCCACCGCCAAGGGCGAGCTCAGCAACCCGCTCACGCTCACCTTCTCGGCCGCGCTGTGCGCGCTGGGCTCGTGGATTTTGTACGTGTGGGTCAATCCGCTCACCATGTGGCTGACCTTCGCCACCTTCATCGGTTATGCGGTGGTCTACACCGTGATCCTCAAACCGATGACGCCGCAGAACATCGTGATCGGCGGCGCTTCAGGCGCCATGCCGCCTGTGCTGGGCTGGGCCGCCATGACGGGCTCGGTCGGCCCCGAAGCGCTGATCCTCTTCCTCATCATCTTCCTCTGGACGCCGCCGCACTTCTGGGCGCTGGCGCTCTACCGCGTTGAGGACTACCGCAAGTCCGGCCTGCCCATGCTGCCCGTCACCCACGGCAACGAGTTCACGCGCCTGCAGGTCTTTCTCTACACGCTGGTGCTGTTTCCCGCCTGCCTGATGCCTTTCATCTTCAAGATGAGCGGCTGGCTTTACCTGGTGGCCGCCGTCGCACTCAGCATCGGCTTCAGCTGGTACGGCTTTCGCCTGTGGCGCAATTACTCTGACGCACTGGCGCGCAAAACCTTCCGCTTTTCGCTGATCCATCTTTCTGTGTTGTTTGCAGCGCTGCTGCTTGACCACTACCTTGTCTGACCTTCTTATGCCTACACCCACAAACTTGCCTACACGCCGCAGCGCCGTCAAAACCCTGGCCGGTGCCGCCGCGCTCATGGCCATGGCGGGCCTGCTGGCCGCCTGCACGCCTGACAAACCCCAGTTCAAGAGCATAGACCTCACCGGCGCCGACTACGCGCAAGGTTTCACGCTCACCGACCACAACGGCCAGGTGCGCACGATCAAGGACTTCGCCGGCAAGGCCGTCGTGGTGTTCTTCGGCTTCACACAATGCCCCGACGTGTGCCCGACCTCCATGGCCGAGCTCGCGCAGGTCAAAAAACTGCTGGGCGCCGACGGCGACAAGCTGCAAGCCATTTTCATCACCGTTGACCCTGAGCGCGACACACCCGAAGTGCTCAAGGCCTACATGGGCAATTTCGACCCGGCCTTCCTCGCGCTGCGGCCCACCATGGCTCAGTTGCCTGAAGTCGCCAAAGACTTCAAGGTGTATTACAAAAAGGTCGACGGCAAAACGCCCGGCAGCTACACCATGGACCATTCCGCCGGCAGCTACGTCTTTGACGGCAAGGGCCGCATCCGCTTGTACAACCGCTACGGCAGCGGCGCCGAATCGCTGGCGTCCGACATCGGCTTGCTGCTCAAGGGCATGTAATTAGCCGCGTGACCTGGCGCTTGATCAGTTGCGTAAGCCGCGACTGATCAGAAATTCACCGTCTTGATCGACTTGCGCGTATTCGCAGGCATCTCGCGCAGCGAAGCCAGCAGGTAGTGCAAATGCTCGCTGGCATCCAGGTGCTGGCTGGTGCAGGTGGCATCGGGCACCAGTGCAATCGCCACATGCAGCTTCAGGTGCGAGCCAACCGGCAGCAAGTCTGAAGGCTGCAGCGCCCGCGCCACCAGCTGCGTGGCCGCCGCCACGGCTTGCGCGGCCGTCACCGGGCCCTCAATCAACAACGCGAATTCACTGTCGCCCACACGCGCCGCAATGTCGATGTCGCGCGCCAGTTTGCGCAGGCACGAGCCCGTCAGCACCAGCGCATAGTCGGCGATCTGCCGGCCGTGCTCCTTGGCAAACCAGCCGTGGTTGGACAAATCCACCAGCAGCAGCGCCGAGAGGTGTTTGTAGCGGTTGGACCGCAGCAGCGCGTCATGCAGCCGCTCCTCAAAGGTGTGCAGGTTGGTCAGACCCGTCAGCGGCTCGGTCTGCGTCAGCGCAGCGGCGCGCGCGCGGGCCTCGCGCCGCTGGGCGGCCCGCCGCAGCAGGCCGTAAAACAGCAGCGGCGTCTCCAGCGCTGCGCCCAGCGTCAGACCGTATTGCGTCAAAAAGCTGATCGGTATCAGCCCCAGGTTGCGCAAGATAGGAAATGGCGCCGTCAGGATGACCGGCACAAAACCCAGCGCGATCCAGCGCATCGTCACATCACCCCTTTGCCAGGCAATGAACACCATCACGCAGACAACCGCCATCGCCACGACGATGAGCAGCGTGACGGCGAGAAAACTCGCGCGTGTCGGCAAGAACACATCCACCACCGCCAGCAGCGCCAGCGCCACCATCAGCTTCATCGACAGCCAGTCCAGCACCGCCGAGAACTGCCGCGGCCGCGTCACCACCCGCGCAAACCAGATGCCGCTGCAAGCGGCCAGCACCGGCAGCAAAAACGACGACAGGTTGTTCCATCCCGCAAAGTCGGGCCAGAGGTATTGCCCGCCAATGCCCAGCAGCCCGGCTTGCGCGGCGGCCAGTGCCGCGATGTAGACGGCATAGGACGCAAAGCTGCGGTCGCGGAAAGCCACCGCATAGGCCGCAGCCACCAGCGCCATCAGCACCGTCAGGCCGAAGTAGGCGCCCAGCAGAAACTGCTCCTGCATGCGCTGCGCCAGCAGGGCAGGGTGGCTGTAGATAAAGAGAGGCGCTGAAAACGGCGTGCGCGCATGCTCGATGCGGATGAAATACGTGACGGGTCGCGTCTGCTCCGTGTCCAGTTCAAAAACCGGAAAGCGGTCGGGCCGCGGCCAGCGGCTCACCGGAATGCTGTCGCCCGCCTTTTGCTCGACCCAGTTGCCGATCGCGTCGCGGTAATGCAGGCTCACAGCGTCAACGCCGGCGCTGCTCACCTCCAGCGCCCAGCGCTGCGACAAATCCAGCTGCATGGCGTTAAAGCGTATCCACATCACCTGGCCGTCCAGCAGCGCGGTGTGGCCGGCCGGCCGCCTGGCAAAGGGCAGGTCGTATTCCCAGGCTTCGACTTGCTCCACAACGGCCGTGCCGGTGGTGTCTATCCAGTACTGGCTGTGTTCGGCCAGCTCGATCTGGCCGTCAGGCGCGTTGAGCTGCAGCACCGGCAGGCGGGCGTCGGCGCTGTGCTGCGCCCAGCCCGGCATGGCCGCACCCAGCAGGTACGCCGCCAGCAATCCCCTGAAATAACCCGCGAAGAAGAGAGGGAAGACAGAGAAGAGGGCGCGCATGAACCGCTGAACACGCCTGGGCAGGCCTGAAAGCGCGTTAAGGATCAGCACAAATTCATTGTGCGACTATGCGTAACGAATTGCGTTTTAAATTTGCGTTGGTGCGTGGGAGCAACTGCAATTTAGTGCAGCAAATCACGCCGCAAGCCGTATCGGCGGCGCCGAAATTGTTTTCAGGCAACACGCACCTGAACACACGCCCACAAAAAAGCCCGCACGTTTGACGGTACGGGCTTTTTGAAGAAGCCGGGCTTGATGCCCGGAGGCGCTTTAAGCGTAAGCCGCCAGCACCTTCTTCATTTTCTTCATGGCCGCCACTTCAATCTGGCGGATGCGCTCGGCGCTCACCTTGTACTCGGCCGCCAGGTCATGCAGCGTCATGCCGCCTGAACCGTCGTCGTTCACCTTGAGCCAGCGCTCTTCCACGATGCGTCGTGCGCGCGGGTCCAGCTCTTCCAGAGCGGCGGTGATGCCGCTAGAGGCGAGGTTGTCACGCTGGCGCGACTCCATCAGCGCGGTCGGTTCCTGCGTGGCGTCGGCCAGGTAGGCGATAGGGCCGAAGGCGTCTTCACCGTCGTCGCCCGGGGTCGGGTCCAGCAACACGTCGCCGCCTGACATGCGCTGCTCCATCTCGATGACTTCCTCGCGCTTGACGTTCAGCGTCTTCGCCATGGAATCGATCTGGCCTTCGGTCAGCGTGTCGCGGTGCGTCGCCACATCGGCGTCGTCCTTGAAGCCTTGCTTCATCGAGCGCAGGTTGAAAAACAGCTTGCGCTGGGCCTTGGTCGTGGCGACCTTGACCATGCGCCAGTTTTTCAGGATGTACTCATGAATCTCGGCCTTGATCCAGTGCATGGCGTAGCTCACCAGGCGAACATTCTGGTCCGGGTCAAAGCGTTTGACCGCCTTCATCAGGCCGATATTGCCTTCCTGGATCAGGTCGCCGTGGGGCAGGCCGTAACCCAGGTATTTGCGCGAAATCGACACCACCAGGCGTAAGTGAGAGAGCACTAACTTACCGGCTGCATCAAGATCGTTGTTTTCCTTGAGGTTTTTGGCAAATTCCTGCTCCTGCTCCAAAGTAAGCATGGGGAGGCGGTTGACGGCGGAAATGTAAGCGTCCAGGTTGCCCAGCGGGGGAACCAGCGACCAAGGGTTGACGGCTGCCACGGCGCCGGCTTGGGGCGCGGCGACGGCAGAGGTCAGCGATTGGGGGGAAAGAGCATATGACACTGCAGAACTCCTTTTCTCTAGTGCTAAATATTAGCACTCTGTTAGAGCGAGTGCTAAACAATAGGTTCAATGGCACGGATAGCGCAGGGCTAAGAGGCAATTTTGGGCAATTGGGGGCTTTTTGCCCCCGCCAGCTTGGTGTTAACCCTTGGTTTTCAGTATGACCGGGGTATGACGGCTTTGGTTCTCGCGCTTTGGTATCCGGGATGTAAATGCGGGTAATTCTTTGGCATCCCGGCTGGATAGTGGCGCATGCGGGCGTCACCGCTGCCGGCGGCCTTGCGGCGGGCGCGCGGCGCGGCAGTCCGGGTTTGAAGCTTTTCGCGGCCTGATGCCGGGTTTGGCGATTCGCCTCGCCGGAACTCAACAAGCCGTGTTGGTCATTTCAGCGTCTTCAAGTCAAGGTTCAGTAACTGGGCCGTCTCGCGGATGATGTTGTAGTCGGCATCCGTGGTCGGCTTGAAGCCGTTGAGCATGCCGTGAACATGCCAGGTAATGTCTTTGGCCTCGAGAAAGGCGGCCCGGATGCGCTTCTTGAGATCGGCAGGCAAGTCCTTGCGCCATACCATGGGGGATCCGGGAATCGGATCAGATTGCCAGATCACGGTGATGTCCTCACGCCTGACAAGCCCCCTGGCAATGACGCCGTCCAGGAGGCGGTCACCAGTCGCGGCAGCATCCACTTTTTTGTTCTGCACGGCAATAGCGTTGGCGTCGTGCGAGCCGGAGTAGATGACGCGGCCGAAATCATTGTCGGGGTCAAAGCCCAGTTTTATCAGGCCGGCCTTGGGGAGCAGATGGCCTGACGCCGAGCTGGGGTCGACATAGGCAAAGCTCTTGCCCTTGAGGTCGTTAATGGTTTTGATTCCGCTGTTTTTGTGCGTAATGATCTGGCTGCGATAGAAGATTCGGCCGTTCGCCTTGATCTCAGCAAACACAAACGCTTCAATGTCGACCAGGGTCTTGCCCAGCACATACGCGAAAGGGCCCAGGTAAGCCAGGTCAATACGTTTGAGGCGTAGCGCCTCGATCAAGCCGTTGTAGTCGGCCGCCACAAAGGGCTTGACCGGCATATTCACCGCTTTGGACAACTTGTCCAGCATGCCCTGGCTGTTGGCGATCACGGCGCGGGGATCTGCTGACGGGTTAAAGCCAAAGGTCAGCACCTGCTGCTGCGCTGTTACGGGCAGTGCCATGGCGCCGGCTGCAGTGGCCGCAGTGCTGATCAGCACCTTTCTGCGACTCATCATGTCTTTGCCCCGTTGTGCAGATGGTTCATAACATACTCCTTTTTTTTAAACGAAACTGCCCGTGAGGAGCTTTCACGGTCAGTAGAAACGCTGAGTGTTGGGTGTTGGGTTGCGCTGAAGCCCGGCCTGGGCGGCGGTTCAGCATCTGGAACCGGCCAGGAGCCGGCTAACAAGCCGCATGCATCGCATGCTCATCCACAAGTTCGGTCATCGTGAGTGAAAGGTTTGGCAACTGGTGCAGGCGGCGCGCCAATGCGTTGGCCCTGAGTTGCACGGCGTCCCACCGGATATAAAAATTCTGCCATTTCTCGGCGGTGTCATGGCTGCTAGACCATGCGCGAGCAAGGCCCGCCACGCTCTGAAGCGCCGCTTCGCCGTCCGAATCACAGAGCAAGCCCATGGCGTGGCGCACCGCCTTGCCGTCAGTCACGCGAGGCTGTCCTACCAGGGGCGTCACAACGGGCACACCGCTGAGCATGGCGCGCATTGCGATGTCTTCATGGCGGCTCATGACAAGGTCTGACGTCCGGATGACCTCGTCCATTTCTGCCCATGACATCTGTGGCAGCAGCGTGTGTTGAATTGCGCTGAAGTCTGACCCGAGTTTTCCATCGAATCTTGACCCACACTCTTTGTGAGCAGAACGTGCTCACGATGTGGATAAGTTCTTGATGTTCTCCTTTTTTGGCTGGGTGTGTGGATCTGCCTCAAAGTGCGCCGCTGTTTCCGCGATTTTGTTGCCTCAATTCCCAGCCATGTGGCCAGCTTCTCGGCATAGGGATCGAGCTTGCTTGAGCTGACCCGCCTTGGATACTTGGGCTCGCTCTCTTCTGATCGCAGGTGCTTCTTCACTGTGTTGCGAGCCAGGCCTGTACGCCTTGAGATCTCGCGGATGGACATCTGATCTCGCAATGCCCAACGTCT
>NZ_FPBM01000008.1 GCF_900116715.1 Polaromonas sp. YR568 | reverse complement strand
GGGACGCAGACAGTAGGGTCGCCTTTTCTTTGCTTACTTTCTTTTGGCGAAGCAAAAGAAAGTGAGTTGCCGCCGGGCAACCCCCGGCCAGCCGCCCTCAGCAAAGAGCGCGAGAGGCCGAAGCAAGATCCGGCCAAAAAAAGCCCTCCCCAAACAAAACCCCAACCCTCATCCGCTATCACTTAAATAGCAAATAACCCAATCCCTACCCGCCAGAGCCCGAAAACACCCAAAAACCAATCCCGCCCAAACCCATCCCCCAAACCGTCAGAGATTTCAGCTATCCTTACCCCCTTCACAACTACCGACCGCCATCACGTGTCCGACGTTCCCCCCAGTCGGTCTTCCAGGCCGGAAGACAAGCGCGGCTTTTTGCAAAAGCTGGCTGAAATGCTCCACCCCGGTCCTGACTCGAAAGACGAGTTGATCGAGACCCTGGTGGAGGCCCAGGACAATGACGTTATTGGCGCCCAGAGCCGTGAGATGCTCGAGGGCGTGATCCGCATGGCCGACATGACGGCCGGCGACGTCATGGTGGCGGCGCCTCGCATGGACGTGATCAACATCGACGCGCCTTTCGACGAGTTGCTGCACCTGGTGATCGACACCGCCCACTCGCGCTTCCCCGTCTACGAAGGCGAAAAAGAAAACATCCTCGGCATCCTGATGGCCAAGGATTTGCTCAAGCTGCAGCGCGCGCCTGAGCTCAACATCAAGGCCTTGTTGCGCCCCGCCGTCTTTGTGCCTGAAAGCAAGGGGCTGAACGACCTGCTGCGCGAGTTCCGCGGCAACCGCAACCACCTGGCCATCGTGATCGACGAGTTCGGCCGCGTTGCCGGCCTGATCACGATTGAAGACGTGCTCGAACAAATCGTGGGTGAGATTGAAGACGAGTTCGACATCGCCGAAGACGACGGCGACATCTTCGGCCTGACCGACCATACCTACCGCGTGAGCGGCGACACATCGATTGAGCGTGTCAACGAGGCTTTCGGTGTCACACTGCCCGAAACCGATTTCGATACGATAGGCGGCCTGGTCGCGCACGAGATGGGCCATGTGCCCAAGCGCGGCGAACACTACGCGCTGGCCGGCCTGCAATTCACGGTGCTGCACACCAAGGGTGGTGCGGTGCGCTGGTTCAAGGTATCGCCGGTTTCCGCCGGCGTTTGACGACACATAAAACAAAAGAGGGCGACTATGGCACGGGACTCCATTCACAGCATGATGTCCCATCTGCCGACCCTGCCCGCGCTGCTGGAACACGCGCGCAACCCGCCGCCGCGCAAAGGCATCTCTCTCTTCCAGATCGTGATCGTGCTGATTGCCGGTTGCGCGCATGCCGCCAGCATTGCCTGGCCCCTGGATTTCGGCTTTGCGCAAGGCCAGCCGGTGGGCTGGCTGCAGCTGTTGTCCCTTTTCCTCTTTTCCGCGCAAATCGACGCCTCCCGTTCCTGGAGGCGCGCGGCCTGGCTGGGTGGCCTGTTTGGCACGGCAATGCTGGGCGGCACTTTCTGGTGGCTCTTTATTTCCATGCATTACTACGGCGGCCTGGCCGCGCCGCTGACGGTGCTGGCCGTGCTGCTGCTGGCGGCCTTCCTTAGCTTGTATTACGCGGCTGCTTCGGCGGTTTTTGTGTTTGTCGCGCCTTATGCCAAGTTCCCGCGCGCGGTGGTGTTTGCCTCCTTGTGGCTGCTGGCCGAACTGGCCCGGGTCCAGTTTTTCACCGGCTTTCCCTGGGGCGAGGGCGGTTATGCCCACGTCAATGGCTGGGCCGGCCCGCTGGCCGCCTGGGTGGGCGTGCACGGGCTGACCTTTCTCGCGGCGCTGGCCGCAGCCTGGCTGGCGATGGCCTTGCGCGCCTCGCGCATGCAGTGGGTGACGGCGCTGGCGATCGTGATTGTCAGCGTGGTGCTGGCTTACCTGCCCGTGCAGGCCGTCTGGCCGGCCGAGGGGGGCGCTGCGCCCGCCGAGCCGCTGCAGGTCACGCTGCTGCAGGGCAATATCCCGCAGAACGAAAAATTCCAGACCGGCACCGGTGTGGTCACCGCGCTGCGCTGGTACGGCGAGCAACTGCGCGACGCCAAAACACCGCTGGTGGTGGCACCGGAAACCGCCATTCCCATGCTGCCGCAGCAATTGCCCGACGGCTACTGGCAGGCCTTGCAGTCGCGCTTTGCCACCGGCCAGCAGGCCGCGCTGATCGGCGTGCCCGTAGGCAGTTCGCAGGCCGGTTATGCCAATTCGGTGCTGGGCTTCAAGCCCGCTGCGGCCGGGCAGCCGGCCTCCAAAGAACCTTACCGCTTTGACAAACACCATCTGGTGCCCTTCGGCGAGTTTGTGCCGCCCGGCTTTCGCTGGTTCATCGACATGATGCACATCCCGCTGGGCGACTTCAACCGCGGCGCGGTGGGCCAGGCCTCGTTTGAATGGAAGGGCCAGCGGCTGGCGCCCAACATCTGCTACGAGGATTTGTTTGGCGAAGAGCTGGGTGCGCGCTTTATCGACCCGGCGCTGGCGCCCACCATTTTTGTGAACGTGAGCAACATCGCCTGGTTTGGCAACACGGTCGCCATCGACCAGCACTTGCAGATCTCGCGCATGCGCGCGCTTGAGTTCAGCCGCCCCATGATCCGCGCCACCAACACCGGTGCGACGGTCATCATCGACCACCTCGGCAAAGTCACCCACTCGCTGGAGCGCCACACCCGCGGCGTGCTGATCGGTGAGGTCGAAGGCCGCAGCGGGATCACGCCGTACGCCTGGTGGGTGTCGCGCTATGGCCTCTGGCCGCTGTGGGCGCTTGGGCTCGGCGTTGCCGTCCTGGCCCTGGTCTTCCGCCGCCGTCGCTAGAACCCCGGCGCGGCCATCACGCCGTGCAGCAGCTCCGGGAGCATGTCAATCATGCGTAACGCATCCTGCCCCGGCGGCGTGCTGGCCGCAAAGTACATCTGCAGCGGCGCATGGGCAAACTCATGCAAAGGCACGGCCGTCAGCGTGGCCGGGTCCAGGTTGCTGGCGGTGAGGAAGTCCACCACCGTCCAGCCCATGCCGCGTTTGACCAGCTCCAGCGCCAGCCGTGAGGTCTGCACCTGCAGCACCGCCGGGGCAGTGAGGCCCAGGTGGCGGGCCAGCTCGTCGATCGATTGGCACATCGGGTCTTCACCCACCAGCCGTATCAGGGGCATGCTCGCCAGGAAAGACATGGCGTTTTGCCGCCGCGCCCGCACCGCGCGCTGCCAGATCTCGCGCGTGACGGCCAGGTAGAGCGGCCCGCTCACCAGCGTGGTGCTGGTCAGCAGCGGGTGCGGATGCTCGTAAAAGCCCAGCGCGAAGTCCACGCTGCGCGTGAGCAGCGCCTGCACCATCTGGTCCTGGTGCAGCGTGCGCACTTCGACGCGTACGCGCGGGTGGCGCGCCAGATGCTTTTCGAGCACCAAGGGTAAAAATTCGTGGCTGATCGACGGGATGGCCGCCAGGCGCACCTGGCCGTCGGCCGCCTGCCGCAGGTTGACGGCGATGCGCTTAAGCCCGTCCAGCTTCTGGTGGATCAGGGCGGACTCTTCAAACAATACCCGCGCCTCGGGTGTCGGGGCCAGGCTGCCTTTGCCGCGGGTAAACAGCTTGTAGCCCAGCTGCAGCTCGGTGTGCGCGATGGTTTTGCTGACGGCCGAGGGCGTGATGCAGATCAGCCGTGCGGCGGCGCTCATGTTGCCGGTCTGCATGACGGCCTGGAAGACTTCGAGTTGCCTGAGGTTCATGTCTCTTGTCTCTTCCGGCCCGTGCTTCGCGGGCCTTGATACGTTGAGGGGTGTGAGTTTTACTCACACCCCTCGTTACATTATGCATCGCCGGGTACGGGTGGCGTGGCTACGATAAGTCAGCCCGGGCCTTGCAGTCTGGGTGTTCCATTTCCTCATAACCTGGGAGACATCGCATGCACCTCACATCCACCCTTCTGAAATTCGGCGCCGGGCTCGGCTTCGTGGCGCTCACCACGCTGGGCGCGCCCGCGCTGGCGCAAACCGCCAAACCCAATGTCGTGATCCTGGCCACCGGCGGCACCATCGCCGGCGCCGGCGCCTCGGTCCTGAACAGCGCAACCTACGCCGCCGCCAAAGTGCCGGTCGACAAACTGCTGGCCGGCCTGCCCGAGCTGGCCAATGTGGCCAACGTGAAGGGCGAGCAGGTCTCGCAAATCGCGTCTGAAAGCTTTACCAACGACAACCTGATGAAGCTGGGCAAACGCATCTCGGCACTGGTCAAGCAGGGCGATGTGGACGGCATCGTCGTCACCCACGGCACCGACACGCTGGAAGAAACCGCCTACTTCCTCAACCTCGTGATCCGCACCAGCAAGCCCATCGTGGTGGTCGGCTCCATGCGCCCCGGCACGGCGCTGTCGGCCGACGGCGCGCTGAACCTCTTTAACGCCGTGAGCGTGGCCGCCAGCAAAGATGCCGCCGGCAAGGGCGTGCTGGTCACCATGAACGACGAGCTGCAAAGCGGCCGCGACGTCGCCAAGATCATCAACATCAAGACCGAGGCTTTCAAGAGCCAGTGGGGCCCGCTGGGCATGGTGGTCGAAGGCAACAACTACTGGTTCCGCGCGCCTGTGAAGCGCCACACCGCGCAGTCTGAATTCAACATCGACGACTTCGAAGCGCTCGCGCCGGTCGACATCGTCTACGGTTACGGCAACGTGCCGCGCGCCACGGTCGATGCCGTGGGCAAGACGGCGATCAAGGCCCTGATCCACGCCGGCACCGGCAACGGCTCGGTGGCCGACCGCGTGGTGCCTGCCCTGCAGGAAGTCCGCGCCAAAGGCATCCAGGTTGTGCGTTCCTCGCGTGTGCCTGAAGGTTTTGTGCTGCGCAACGCCGAGCAGCCAGACGACAAATACGACTGGGTGGTCGCGCATGACCTGAACCCGCAAAAGGCCCGCATCCTGGCCGCTGTGGCACTGACCAAAAACCTCGACAGCAAGGAACTGCAGCGCGTTTTCTGGCAGTACTGAGCCTCTCGGCATATAGAAAAAAGGGCGATGCCGGTAACGGCATCGCCCTTTTTTCATGGGCGCGGCAAGGCGGCGCGGCTTAGAGCTGGCTCATGCCGCCGTCAACGATCAGTTCGGTGCCCACGATAAAGGCCGCATCGGGCGATGACAGGTACACCACGGCGCTGGCCACTTCGTCCGGCGTGCCGAAGCGTTTGAGCGGAATTTGCGCCTGGATGCTGGCGGCCAGTGCGCCCAGCTGGTCGGCGGGCACGCCCAGCTTGCCGTACAGCGGCGTGGTTACCGGGCCGGGGCTCACCACGTTGACGCGGATGCCGCGTCCTACCAGCTCGGCCGACAGCGTCTTGGCCAGCGAAATGAGCGCGGCCTTGCTGGCGGCATACACGCTGGAGTTGGGCATACCGATGTGGGCGTTGATCGAGCCATTCAGGATGATGGCGGCGCCCGTGTTCAGCAGGGGCGACAGCGCCTGGATCGCAAAGAAGGCGCCCTTCACATTGACGTTAAAGGTGTCGTCCCAGAGGGCTTCGTCCACGCCTTCCAGCGGGGCGAATTTGGCGAGGCCCGCATTGATAAACACCGCATCCAGCGTGATGCCTTCAGCTGCCAGCGCGGCGGCCAGCGCCTTGGCCGAGCCGGGGGCGCCGGCGTCGTTGCGCAGGGCGATGGCGCCTTCGCCCAGTTGGGCTTTGGCCTGGTCCAGCGTGGCCTGGTCGCGGCCGGTGATCACGACGCGGGCGCCTTGCCCGGCGAATTGCAGGGCGGTGGCCAGGCCGATGCCGCTGTTGCCGCCCGTGACGAGCACGGTCTTGTTGGCAAAACGGAGGGTGAAGGTAGGGGTGGTAGTCATGTCAGTTTCCTTGTGTCGTTAATGAGGGGTTTCCTGTTTCGGCGGGCCTTCTGGCCTGTCGATGAGTCCAATGTACGATTCATGTTCTATTGGAAGAAGTGCTAGAAAGTGTTTTAATCGTTCAGCTTTTATGAATACTAAAAACCGGGGAAGCCGCCATGGACCGTTTACGAGCCTTTGAAGTGTTTGCCACCGTGGTGGGCCGCGGCAGTTTCACGCGCGCGGCCGATGCGCTGGACACCTCGCCGGCCAACGTCACCCGCTACATCAACGAGCTGGAAGCCCACCTCGGCACGCGCCTGCTCAACCGCAGCTCGCGCAAGCTCTCGCTCACCGAAAGCGGTGAGGCGCTTTATGAGCGCAGCAAGTCCATCCTCGAAGAAGTGGCCGACGCCGAAGCGCTGGCCTCGTCAGCCACGCTGCAGCCGCGCGGGCGCCTGCGCATCAACGCGCCCGTGAGCTTCGGTATACGCCAGCTCGCGCCGCTGTGGCCGCGCTTCATGCAAGCCTATCCAGACGTGGAGCTCGACATCGCCCTCAGCGACCGCGTGGTCGACATCGTGGAAGAGGGTTACGACCTGGCCATTCGCATCTCACGTACCGGCCCGGCCACCCATGCGGCGCGCAAGCTGGCCACCTCCCGCAACATCGTCTGCGCTGCGCCTGCCTACCTCAAGAAGCACGGTACGCCCCAGGTGCCGGCCGACCTGGCGGTGCACCGCTGCCTGGGCTACACCTATGCGGCCACCGCCAATGAATGGCATTTTGTGGACGAAGAAGCGCATTCGCACGTGGTCAAAGTCAACTACGTCATGCATGCCAACAACGGCGATACGGCGCGTGAAGCGGCGCTGGCCGGGCAGGGCGTCATCTGGCAGCCGGCTTTCCTGATCGGTGAAGACCTGCGCGAAGGCCGCCTCGTGCCCTTGCTGCCCGGCTACCGCATGCCCGACATTGACGTGCTGGCGGTCTATCCCAGCCGCCGCCACCTGAGCGCCAAGGTGCGTGTGATGGTGGATTTCCTGGTCGAGGCCTTCAAGGCCGCGCCGGCCTGGTACGTGCCGCCCGACGCGGCGGTGCCCACGGCCGCCCCAGCGCCTGCGCGCCGCCGCCGCGTAAAATGAACGGTTTCGCGCCGCTGCCGGTGCGACCAAGCCCCTCCGGCGCCCCAACAGGCGCCGCGCTTTTGTCCTGAACCCATTCCTATGCTCACTTTCCAGCAAATCATCCTGACGCTGCAGTCCTACTGGGACAAGCAAGGCTGCGCCCTTTTGCAGCCTTACGACATGGAAGTCGGCGCCGGCACCTCGCACACCGCCACCTTCCTGCGCGCCCTGGGCCCTGAGCCCTGGAAAGCCGCCTATGTGCAGCCCAGCCGCCGCCCCAAAGACGGCCGCTACGGCGAGAACCCCAACCGCCTGCAGCACTACTACCAATACCAGGTGGTGCTAAAACCCGCACCCGCCAACATCCTGGAGCTCTACCTCGGCTCGCTTGAGGCTCTGGGCTTTGACCTGAAGAAAAACGACATCCGTTTTGTCGAAGACGATTGGGAAAACCCCACGCTGGGCGCCTGGGGCCTGGGCTGGGAAGTCTGGCTCAACGGCATGGAAGTCACGCAGTTCACCTACTTCCAGCAGGTTGGCGGCATTGATTGCAAACCCGCCACCGGCGAAATCACCTACGGCCTGGAACGCCTGGCCATGTATTTGCAAGGCGTGGACAACGTCTACAACCTGACCTGGACCGAAGGCCCCGACGGTTCAAAGCTCAGCTACGGCGACGTCTACAAACAAAACGAGGTCGAGCAGTCCACCTATAACTTCGAGCACAGCGACGCCGACTTTTTGTTCACCGCCTTCACCGCGCATGAAAAGCAGGCCAAGCACCTCATCGACGTGCAACTGGCCCTGCCGGCCTACGAGCAGGTGCTCAAAGCCGCACACAGCTTTAACCTGCTGGACGCCCGCGGCGCCATCAGCGTGACCGAACGCGCCGCCTACATAGGCCGCATCCGCAACCTGGCCCGCGCCGTGGCGCAAAGCTATTACGAAAGCCGCGAGCGTCTGGGCTTCCCGATGGCGCCGCGTGAATGGGTTGAACAAATGACTCCGACGACGAAGAAGGCTGCGTGAGAGCGATGACGATGACGACCCAAAACCTTCTTGTTGAACTGTTTGTTGAAGAGCTGCCGCCCAAGGCGCTTAAAAAACTGGGCGACGCCTTTGCCGGCGTGCTGTTCGAGCAGCTCAAAGCCCAGGGCCTGACAGCCGCTGATTCGGTGCTCACCGCATTTGCCTCGCCGCGCCGCCTTGCCGCGCATGTCACGGCCGTGGCTGCCGATGCCGCCGACAAGGCCGTTTCGCAAAAGCTCATGCCGGTGGCCGTGGGGCTGGATGCTTCGGGCAATGCTACGCCCGCTTTGCTGAAAAAATTGCAGGCGCTGGGCGCTGATGCATCGGCCGTCGCCGGACTCAAGCGCGCACCCGACGGCAAGGCTGAGGTCTTGTTTTACGACAGCACCGTCAAAGGTGCGACGCTGGTGGAGGGTTTGCAGAAAGCCGTGCTCGAAGCCATTGCCAAGCTGCCTATCGACAAGCGCATGACTTACCAGCTGGCCGATGGCTGGAGCGATGTGAAGTTTGTGCGCCCGGCCCACGGCCTGGTCGCGCTGCACGGCAGCAGCGTGGTGGCCATCGAGGCGCTGGGCCTGAAGGCTGGCAACAGCACGCACGGCCATCGCTTTGAAGCTTCGGTCGATCCGGTGGTGCTGAAAGACGCAGACAGCTACGCCGCCGCGCTGCAAAAAGACGGCGCCGTGATCGCCAGCTTTGCCGCGCGTAAGGCCGAAATCGTCAAGCAGTTGGCGGCAGCTGCAGCCAAGGTCGGCGGCGGCGTCAAGGCGATTGACGACGACGCGCTGCTCGACGAAGTGACCGCGCTGGTCGAGCGCCCCAATGTGCTGGTCTGCGAGTTTGAAAAAGAATTCCTCGGCGTGCCGCAGGAGTGCCTCATCCTCACGATGAAGGCCAACCAGAAATACTTTCCGTTGCTCGATGCCTCTGGCAAGCTCACCAACAAGTTTTTGGTCGTCAGCAACATCAGCCCCACTGATGCCAGCGCCGTGATCGGCGGCAACGAACGCGTGGTGCGCCCGCGCCTGGCCGATGCGAAATTCTTCTTTGACCAGGACCGCAAGAAAGCGCTGGAATCTCGCGTTGAAAGCCTGGGCAAGGTGGTGTATCACAACAAACTCGGCACACAGCTGCAGCGGATAGGTCGTGTTCGGTGGGTCGCGGCAACTTTGGCCGGGCGGTTGAACCCCGCAATTGTTCCGTTAGTTGTTCAGGCGGCGACGCTTAGCAAAGCCGACTTGACCACTGATATGGTTGGTGAGTTTCCTGAGCTCCAAGGCGTGATGGGCCGGTATTACGCGCTTTCCGATTCGCTGTCAGCAGATGTTGCCGATGCGATTGAAGATCACTACAAGCCTCGGTTCTCTGGAGATAGCTTGCCCCGCCATCTTGTGGGTACCGTTGTCGCATTGGCCGACAAGATGGTCACGCTTGTCGATATGTTCGGTATAGGGCAACTACCGACAGGCGACAAAGATCCTTACGCACTTCGTCGCCAAGCGCTCGGGGTAATTCGCATCTTGGTTGAGCGCGACTTACCTATTGGAGTTCGTGAACTCATCTCCGCGGCAGAAGCTGCGTGGTTGAGCGCGGAGGCTCAGAACGTGCACAGCCTACTAGCGACGATGCCCGAGCAGCTGGCAGATTTCATTTACGATCGCCTCGCCGGCTCCCTGCGCGAGCAGGGCTATAGCGCGCAAGAGGTTGATGCCGTGTTGGCGCTCAGGCCTCAGCGTCTGGGTGATGTGACCAAGCGCCTCGCGGCTGTGCGTACTTTTGCTGCGCTTCCTGAGGCCGCAGCTCTCGCTGCAGCGAATAAGCGCATCGGTAATATTCTTAAGAAGTCGTCCGACAAGCCCTCGCAGGTCGATCTGCATTTGTTGCCGGAAGCTGCCGAGTTGGCGCTTTATCAAGCCATGCAGACATTGCAGCCTAAGGCTGACAAGCAGTTCGAGGAGGGTAATTACACAGGTTCGCTCCAGACCTTGGCAGGCCTGCGGCTACCGGTGGACGCATTCTTTGAAGGCGTGATGGTGAATGCCGAAGACGCTACGCTGCGTGCTAAACGCCTCGGTCTGCTGACGGCGCTGCACCAGGCCATGAACCGCGTAGCTGACTTGTCCAAGCTGGCGGCGTAAGCTAACAGTCTCAGCCAGGGCCCACACCGTGAAACTCGTCATCCTCGACCGCGACGGCACCATCAACAGCGACAGCGACGACTTCGTCAAGACGCCGGACGAATGGTTGCCGCTGCCTGGTTCGCTGGAGGCGATCGCCCGGCTCAACCATGCGGGCTGGCATGTGGTCATCGCTTCCAACCAGTCGGGTTTGGGGCGGGGCCTGTTTGATGTGGCGTCGCTTAACGCGATGCACGCCAAGATGCACAAGATGCTGGCGGCCATAGGCGGCCGGGTGGATGCGGTGTTTTATTGCCCGCACAGCCCCGAAGAAAGCTGCAACTGCCGCAAGCCCCTGCCGGGCCTGTTTGAGCAGATCGGCGCGCGCTTTGGTGTGCCGCTCAAGGGTGTGCCCACGGCCGGCGATTCGCTGCGCGACCTGCAGGCGGGCGCCGCGGCCGGCTGTGAGCCGCACCTGGTGCTGACGGGCAAGTCGGCCAAAGGCCAACCCGATGGCCTGCCGGCCGGCACCACGGTGCACAAGGACCTGGCGGCTTTTGCCGATTTCATCTTGCAGCGCGCGGCAAAGCCGCTGGCGGTGGCGATATAAAAATGAGAGCGGCTTACGCCCGCCACACCTGGGCTGCAGCCTGAAATGCCCTTAAAGCCGGCCCGCAGAACACCCGCACTTCGCCCCCTTTATTGATTTTCCAGACAGCCGGAATCCTCCTCATGCCTTTTATCCGTTCCGTCCTGCACCTTCTCTGGATGGCCGTCACGGTGATCCCGTGGGCCATCTTTGTGATCATTGCCTCGATTTTTGTCAGCAGCACCACCATGTACTGGATGTGCGCGGGCTGGCTGCGCGTGGCGGTCAGCGGCGGCACCTTTTTGCTGGGCATCAAGAACCGCGTCACCGGTATGGAAAACCTGCCCACCGGCAAGACCAGCGCCGCCGTGCTGCTGGTCAAGCACCAGAGCACCTGGGAAACCTTTTGCATGCCCACGCTGATGCCGCATCCGCTGGCCTATGTCTTCAAGAAAGAACTGCTCTACGTGCCGTTTTTCGGCTGGGCGATGGCCCGCATGGACATGATCCACATCGACCGCAGCCAGCGTGCGCAGGCCTTCAGCAAAGTGGTGGCGCAGGGCAAGCGCCTGATGGCCGAAGGCACCTGGGTCATCATGTTCCCTGAAGGCACGCGCATTCCGCGCGGCCAGAAGGGTGTCTACAAATCCGGCGGCACACGCCTGGCGATTGAAACCGGCGCGCCGGTGATCCCGATTGCGGTGACCTCGGCCAAATGCTGGCCGCGCAAGGCCTTTATCAAAACGCCAGGTGTGGTCGACATCTCCATCGGCAAACCGATTGAGAGCGTTGGCCGCCAGCCAGATGAACTCATGCGTGAGGTCGAGGACTGGATCGAAAGCGAAATGCGCCGGCTGGACCCCGAGGCCTATGTGGGCCAGACCAGTGAAACGGCCGCCGCGCCCAATACCTGAGCGGCAAGCCTGCCCATAGCACCGCGCTAAACTGCCATGATGCAACGGCTTCTTCAGTTCACGCTCGACCTGTTTGATACCGCGCCTGCGCCGCCGCCCAAAGCCGCCGGCCCCAAAGCCCGAAAACCCAAGCCAAAACGGCCTGAACCCCCCGCAGCACGCCCGCAGCCGGCCGTTGAAAAAATAGCAGAGGCCGAATTCATCGGCCCGCAGCTCCCGGCCCAAACCCTGCAGCAAGCCCTGGCGCCAGCCACCTTCCGCCACCCGCGCGCCACACGCGAGACGGTGCTGGACGGCATCCTGGTCGCCTATGAATTCCGCCGCAGCAAACGCAAGACCATCGGCTTTTCCGCCGGCGCCGACGGCCTCACGGTGAGCGCGCCCAAATGGGTGCCGCTGTATGAAATCGACAAGGCCGTGCTCGAAAAGTCCGCGTGGATTCTCGCCAAGCTGCAGGAAACCCGCGAGCGCCATGAGCGCATGGAGTCCGCGCGCATTGACTGGAAGGACGGCACCACGCTGCCCTTCCTGGGCGAGCAGGTGATTGTGGTGATTGACCCGCGCCATGCTTTCGGCGGCGTCGGCGCCGAGCTCAAAACCCGCGCGGCCGAGGTGCTGCTGCAAGGCCAGGCTGATGCAGACACCGGCACGCTGCCCGGCGTGGCGCAGCTCACGCTGCATGTGGGTCTGCCGCAAAACGCCTCGCCCGAGCAGATCCGCGACGCCGTGCAGGCCTGGCTGATGCGCCAGGCCAAGCGCGTGTTCATTGAGCGCCTGAACCACTTTGCGCCGCAGCTGGGCGTGACCTGGCAAAAGCTCAGCCTCTCCAGCGCCGGCACGCGCTGGGGTAGCGCCAGCGCGGACGGCTCCATCCGGCTGAACTGGCGGCTGATCCACTTCAAGCAGTCGGTCATCGACTATGTGGTGGTGCACGAGCTGAGCCATCTGCGTGTGATGGACCACAGCCCGCGGTTTTGGGACACCGTGCGCACGGTGGTGCCCGATTACGCCGAGCTGCGCGGCCAGCTCAAGGATGAGGCGATTCCACGCTGGTAAATGCCAGTAATCGCCGGTAAGCGCCAGTAGGCGCCGCGCAGTCATCCATCGCGTCATTTCGCGAAGCAGGCGCTAACCCTGCTTGCCCCTCCACCCGTTCCCACCGTATGCCATGCGCAACGGGTGCGGCGTGCGCGGCGTGTGTGGTGTGCAGGAAGACCCCAAATCACCGGGCCCCCAAGTTTTACCGCGTAGTACAAGCCGGTGTTACTTGGTAATATGACAAAACCAACAAAATTATTAAAACCGACAGGTAATACAGGTAATTGATGCCGCATCCTGTTCCGCATTCCAAAGAGACCGCATCCAAAGAGCGACCATGAACGACAACAAGCTGATATTGATCGTTGAAGACAATCCCGACCACCTGGAGCTGACCGTGCTGACGCTGGAAGAGCACGGCGTGACCGCCGAGATCGCGGTCGCCCGCGATGGCGTCGAGGCGCTTGAATTCCTTTTCGGCCGTGGCGCCCATGCCGGCCGCGATACGCAAAGGCAGCCGGCTTTTTTGCTGCTCGACATGAAGCTGCCCAAGCTGTCGGGGCTGGACGTGCTGCGCAGCGTGCGCAGCAACCCCTTGACGGCGCTGGTGCCGGTGGTCATGCTCACTTCTTCGAGCGAGCGCTCGGACATCGTGGCCTGCTACCAGAACGGCGCCAACGGTTTTGTGCGCAAGCCGGTGGATTTCGGCGACCTGACCGAAAAGCTCAACCGGCTTCAGGCGTACTGGCTGGGCGTCAACGAATCCATCGCGACTCCCTGATTCACGGCCTGCGATGCCAGCGGGAGTTCCACATCACCAGACAGTCTTTGAAAGACGGATGCGATGAAGGTTCACATCACGCTGCGGACCCGCCTTGTCATCCTGGTGCTGGCGGCCATTGTTCCGCTCTTCGGCCTCTCGCTCATCAAGGCGGTCTACAACGCCAGTGACGCGGTCGAGCGTGCCAACACCGACCTGCAATTCGCCGCCTCCCTCGCCGCCTCCAGCCAGCAGCGCCTGGCCGAGACGGCGCGCCAGCTGCTCACCGCCATCGTCCATGCGCCCGACCTGCGCAAGGGCGACAGAGTCCGCTGCGACCGCTACCTGGCCGAGATGATCCGGGAGTTTCCGCTCTACGCCAACCTGGGCGTCATCAACGCCCAGGGCCAGTCGATTTGCAGCGGTGTCGACCGCCCCCCGCTGGGCTACCTGGGCGACCGCGCCTACTTCCGCGAGGCCATGGCGCACCGCACGCTGGTGATTGGTGAATACATCGTGGGCCGCGCCTCGGGCAAGCCCTCCATCACCTTTGCGCTGCCGCTGGTGGACGCCGACGGCCGCGTCTCCATCGTGGCCTATGCCTCGCTCGACCTGGCCGAGATGGCGAAGTCGGCGATAGAAATCCAGCTGCCGCCGGGCGCGGCGCTCGGCATCCATGACCGCCAGGGCGTATTGCTGGCCGGCAAGCCCGACCTGCCCATACGCGTCGGCCAGAAGGCCGCCAGCCCGGTGCTGCAAAGCGCGCTTAAATCCATGATGCGGGGCACCAGCGACGGCCCGGATGCCAAAGGCCAGCGCCGGCTGTGGGCCTTCATGCCCAGCAGCCCGGACCTGCACCAGGCGTTTTTTGTGGCCGTCAGCCTGGACCACAACCTGGTCGTCGGCGGAACCCGGCGGCAGCTGGCGGTCGAGCTGGCCGTGTTGGCCCTCCTGACATTTCTTGGCGGCCTGCTGGCCTGGCTGATAGGCGGGCGGGCCATCGTGGTTCCCACCCGCAACATCCTGGAGGCGACCAAGCAGATCCAGGACGGGCGGCTGGACGTGCGCATCCCGGCAGGCGATGCGGACGATCACGGCGAGTTCGCCCGCATCGCCACCGGCCTCAACCGCATGGCCGAGTCGCTGCAAAAACACCGCAACGCGCTGGAGGGCGAACTGGCCAACAGCGAGGCCATACAGCGCAAGCTGCAGGACGCCCAGCGCCTGGGCCGCATCGGCTACTGGCAGCTGGACCTGGACACCCACCACACCTGGTGGTCTGATGAAATCTACGATGTGCTCGGCGTCGACGCGGAAAGCTTTGACAGAAGCCGCGAAGGCTTTGTGGGCCTGATCCATCCCGCCGACCGCGAGGGCTTTATCGCCCGGCGCGATGTGGCCGTGCAGTCCGGCCAGCCGCTGGACACGGAATTTCGCATCGTCACCGCGGCCGGCGAGATACGCTGGATTCACCTCTACGGCCGGGCGATGGAAAGCCAGGAAGGCAGCGACGGCCAGGTGCGCCGCCGCCGCTCCGGCGTGCTGCAGGAGATCACCGACCGCAAATATGCCGAGCTGGCCATTGCCCGCAGCACCGAGCTGCTCAACCGCACCGGCGCGCTCGCAAGAATCGGCGGCTGGGAACTGGCGGCCGACGCCGTGGAGCCCTATTGGTCCGAAGAGATTTACCGCATCCACGACCTCAAGCCCGGAACGCCGCTCAAGCTCAACGAGGCTTTCAACTTTTTTCCGCCCGATGCCCGGCAGACGATCAAGGCGGCGGTGGAAGCCGCTTTCAGCGAAGGCACGCCCTGGGACCTGGAGCTGCCGCTCATCACCGCCGCCGGCCGCCGCATCTGGGTACGCGTGCAGGGCCAGGCGCTGCACGAAAGCGGCAAGCACGTCAAACTCGTCGGTGTGCTGCAGGACGTCACCGAGCAGCATGAAGCGCAGGCACATCTGCGCCTGCTGGAAACAGCCGTGGGCCGGCTGAACGACATCGTGCTCATCACCGAAGCCGAACCCTTTGACGAGCCGGGCCCCCGCATCGTTTTCATCAACGGCGCCTTCGAGCGCCGCACCGGCTACACCCGGCAAGAGGTGATGGGCCAGTCGCCGCGATTTCTGCAGGGCCCGAAAACGCAGCGGGCCGAGCTTGACCGCATCCGCGAAGCGCTGCAAAAGTGGCAGCCGGTGCGCGCCGAACTCATCAACTACACCAAGGCCGGCGAAGAATTCTGGCTCGAGCTCGACATCGTGCCGATCGCCGACGCCAAGGGCTGGTTCACCCACTGGGTGGCGGTGGAGCGCGACATCACGCAGCGCAAGCTGGCCGAACAGGCGCTGGTGCAAAGCGAGCAGCGTTATGCGGCCCTGTTTGAAATGGCGCCTGTGCCGATGTGGGTGTTTGACGTCGCCACCACCCGCTTCCTCAATGTCAACAAGGCCGCCATCGACAGCTATGGTTACTCCAGCGACGAGTTCCTGTCGATGACGCTGTTCGATATCCGGCCGGAGTTCGAGCATCCACGCCTGACGCGCCAGTTGGAGGACGACTCGGCCGAGCGGCGGGGCTCGTGGCAGCACAAGAGGAAGGACGGTTCGCTGTTCTCCGTCAACGTGATGTCCCGGCCCATCCAGTACGCCGGCAAGCCCGCGCGTTTTGTGGTGTCGCTGGACATCACGGCGCAGCTCAAGGCCGAACGCGACGTGCAGGAGCACCTGTTCACCCTGCAGCGCGCGGCCGACGCGGCCCAGGCCATCACCTGGCACCAGACGCTGGAAGGCACCATGCACGAAGTGGCCGAGCAGGCCCGGGGCGTGGTGGGTGCGCACCAGTCCATCGTCAGCCTCACGGTGGGCGGCGACTGGGCACAGGCCAGCCATGCGCTGTCGCTGTCCGACAAATACGCCAACTATCGCGACCTGATCGAGCCGCCTGACGGCACCGGTATTTACGCGCTGGTTTGCCAGGCCAACCGCTCCATGCGCATGACGCAGGCCGAGCTCGAAGCCCACCCGCGCTGGAACGGCTCCGGCAGTTATGCCGGCAAACACCTGGTGATGCGGGGCTGGCTGGCCGTGCCGCTGACGGGGCGCGACGGGAAAAACATCGGTGTGATGCAGCTGTCCGACAAGTACGAAGGCGAATTCACCCAGCAGGACGAATACGTCGCGCTGGAGCTGGCCCAGCTCGCCTCCATCGCCATTGAAAACGCCCGCCTGCTGGAAGAGGTCAACGAACTCAACACTGGGCTGGAGCACAAGGTCGCCGAGCGGACGCTGGAGCTTGAGCGCCAGCAGGCCTTGTTCCAGGCCCTGGCCGAACAGGCGCCCCAGGTGGTCTGGACCAGCAGCCCCAGCGGCGCGGCCACCTACTTCAACCGCGCCTGGTTTGATCTGATGGGCGGCGAGTTCGCCGACTGGGCCGGCAACGGCTGGTATGCCGCCATCCACCCGGACGACCTGCCCGAAGTGCATGAGCGATGGAAAGAAGCCGTCGCCAACCACGCACCCTATGCCGGCATACGGCGCTTGCTGGCCAAAGACGGCAGCTGCCACACCATGTCTTACCGCGCATCGCCGGTGCTGGACGAACACGGCGGCGTGGCCTTCTGGGTGGGCATCGATGCCGACATCACCGAGGTCAAGGCCATTGAAGCGGCCTTGCGCCTGTCCAACCAGGAGCTCGAAGCGTTCTCCTATTCGGTCTCGCACGACCTGCGCTCGCCGCTCAATACCGTCGACGGCTTCAGCCGCCTGCTGGCCAAGCAGCTGCACGGCCGGCTGGAAGGCAGCCCGGGTGAAAAGGTCGGGCACTATTTGGCGCGCATCCAGGCCGGTGTGGCGCAGATGGGGCAGCTGATTGAAGACCTGCTGTCGCTGGCGCAGGTGTCGCGCGCACCGCTGGCCCACAAGGAGACGGTCGACCTGTCGGCCCTGGCCCGCAACATTCTTGACGAATGGCAGGTGCGCCAGCCCGAGCGCAAGGCCGTTGTGCACATCGAAAAAGGCCTGAAGGCGCACGGCGACAGCCGGCTGGTGCGCGTGGTGATGGAAAACCTGCTGGGCAACGCCTGGAAGTTCAGCGCCCAGCAGCCGGTCACTGAAATCACCGTGGGCCGCCAGCTTGATGCGGCCGGCCTGCCCGAATTTTTTGTGCGCGACAACGGTGCCGGTTTTGACATGGCTTATGCCGACAAGCTCTTCGTGCCTTTTCAACGCCTGCATGCCGCCGCGGAGTTTCCGGGCACCGGCATCGGGCTGGCCACCGTCAGCCGGGTTGTCAAAAGGCATGGGGGCCGGCTCTGGACCGAGTCGGCGCCCGGAAAAGGCGCGACGTTTTTCTTCACCTTGCCCAAGGCGCCGAAGTCAGCTTGAGCATCTGCCGGCACGGTGTGTTTCTTGACACGTATCGATACATAACTGATTAAAATGAGAAAAATGAAAAAATCAATCCACCTTGTGATTTGCCATGCCACGTGAACCCAAGTCCTTCGAGGCTGCGATCACGGCGGCGGATTTCTCAAGCGAGGATTACTGCGGCACCAGCTATGCGGCCAAGTTGCTGGGGCTGTCTGTGGCTACTGTGCAGTCCCTGGTGGAAAAAGGCGAGATCGAAGCCTGGAAGACACTGGGCGGCCACCGCCGCATAGCGCTGAAGTCCATCAACGCCTACCTCGCCAAAAACAGCCCGCAACTGAACCGCGTCGACACCGACCCCAAGCACCGCCTGCGCGTGCTGATGGTGGAAGACGACGAAGCCACCCGCGAGCTCTACCGCTGCCAGTTTGAGGACTGGGACTTGCCGGTCGACTGCACCTGGATGCCGTCCGCGCTGGAAGCCATGATGGACATCGCCAGCATGCGGCCCGACCTGCTGATCACCGATTTGTCGATGCCGGGCGTGGACGGGATTGAAATGCTCAAGACCCTCAAGCGCAACCTGCAACTGGCCGACATGCAGATCGTGGTGATCAGCGGCCTGCCGCCCGAAGCCGTTGAAGCACGCGGCGGTTTGCCGCCGCATGCGCACCTGCTGCGAAAGCCGGTGAACTTTGACTGGCTGCATGGTTACCTGACGGCTTTGCTGACGGCTAACCGCAAGTGGAGACACTAGCCCCCACGGTCGCTCACTTCGTGTAGCTTCCTGCCCCCCCGAGGGGGCCGCCCGCCCTACGGCCCGGCAAAGCCGGTTCCGGGGCTCATGCTGGATTTAAGAGTTCAGTGCGTCAGGGTGGGGGCTATCGCTATCGAGTGCTGAATCTGTAGATCCCATCGGCGTCCAGCGTGCGCTGAAACCTCCCGCCAAACCACAGCGCATGCAGATGCGCCACCGCTTCGCCCATGGCAAAGGTGGTCTGGTGCAGGTCCAGCTTGCGGGGAAACATCACGGGCAGGATGTCGGCGGCGCTGCAGGGCTTGACGGTGCAGGCGTCCATCACTTCCGCCAGCCGGTCGCGGTGGTGGTCGTGCAGCTGGCCTATGCGGGTGTGCAGGCCGCGAAAGGGTTTGCCGTGGGAGGGCAGCACCAGCGTTTCCTTGTCCAGCGGCAAAAACCTGTCGATGGATTCGAGGAAGAGTGTGAGCGCATTCGACTCCGGCTCCATGTCGTACACGCTCACATTGGTCGAAATGCGCGGCAGCACCATGTCGCCGCTGATCAGTGTGTCCAGTTCTTCGCAATGCAGCGCGATGTGCTCAGGCGCATGGCCGTAGCCGCTGATGCAGCGCCAGTCGCGCCCGCCAATGCGCACGGTTTTCCCGTCCATCAGCCGCACATAGCTGGCGGGCACGGCCGGCACCATGCCGGGGTAGTAGCTGGCCCGGCCGCGAATTTTTTCGATGGATTCCGGGTCCACCAGGCCGTGCGAGGCAAAAAAGCGCGCCGCGCTCTCGCCGCCAAAGCCGGTGGTGCTTTGCGAGCCTATGCGTGCCGAGTGGTAGTCGGTCGCGCTGATCCAGAGGCGGCACACATGCTTCGCCGTCGTCCAGCGTTCACACAGCCAGTAGGCCAGGCCGATATGGTCCGGGTGCATGTGCGTCACGATGACGCGCAGCACCGGCATGCCTTCCAGCTGGGTGGCAAAAATCGCTTCCCACTGGGCTTTGGACTCTTCGCGGCTGATGCAGCAGTCGATGATGGTCCAGCCCTGGATTTTGCCGCCCGGTGCATCCGGGTCGTCGATCTCATCGCGCAGCAGCCAGAGGTTGATGTGGTTCAGTGCAAAGGGCAACTCCATGCGGATCCACTTCACGCCGGGCGCCACCTCCATCGTGGCGCCCGAGGCGGGCAGGGTGTCGCCAAAGGGGTAATGCAGTTGCTGCTCGAGGAGGTTCATGTCATCATTCGCGGTATATTTGACGTTTACGTAAACGTCATGCAGAACCATTGTAGGGACAGCGCCTCTTTTGTGCTGTCGCCCTCGTTTGCACAGAACTTCACCCACCACCATGGCCACCACCTACACCATCAGCGACCTGGCAAAAGAGTTTGACCTGACCACGCGCGCCATGCGGTTCTACGAAGACATGGGCCTGCTGCAGCCCCAGCGCGAAGGCGCGGGCGGGCGCAACCGCGTTTACACCGCGCGCGACCGCACCCGGCTCAAGCTCACCCTGCGCGCCAAGCGCCTGGGCCTGTCGCTGGTCGAGGCCAAGGAAATCATCGACTCCTACGACAGCCCGCGCGACACCGCGCCGCAGCTCAAGAAATTCCTGGCCATCCTGACGGAGCACCGCAAAAAGCTGGAGGCCCAGATGGTCGATCTGCAAGCCAACCTCGACGAAATCCGCACCCACGAGAAAGAGGCCAAGGCGTTGCTCGTCAAAACCGAAAAGAGCAAAGCCGGCAAACCCTGAGCCTGGCTCGTTTCGGGGCTGATTGCCCCCGGGGCGGCCCGGGTCAAGCCGCGTGGGCGGCAAATACGTCATAATTGACGTTTACGTAAACGTCAACTTGCCAAACTCACTTCGAATCCACTTCGAACCCACTTTCCGCACGTTTCAAAAGGCCGTTTCATGGACGCACGCACCGCACCGTCAGCACTGTTCCAGCGCATCGAAGCCAGCTTTCTGCGCCAGGGCCTGATGCAGCACCTGGGCGCCAGGCTGCTGCGCGTGGAGCCCGGTCTGTGTGAGGTGGCCTTGCCCTATTCAGAGCGCGTGACGCAGCAGCAGGGCGGCTTTCACGGCGGCGCCATGGGCGCGCTGGCCGACATCGCCGGCGGCTATGCCGCGCTGACGGTGACCGCCGAAGACTCCGAAGTCACCACCGTCGAATACAAGATCAATTTCATGGCCGGCTTCAAGGATGGCGAGCTGCGCGCCATCGGCCGCGTGGCCAAAGCCGGCAAGCGCATCATCGTCACCACCGCTGAAGTGACGCATGTGGCGGCCGACGGCAAGGAAAGCGCCTGCGCCCTGATGCAGCAAACCCTGGTGCCCGTGCCCAAAACCTACTAGCCTTCTTCTCTCACCTCCCAGAATCTCCCAGAAAGCCCACCATGACCAACATGCCCGGACTCAACTTCATGCTCGGTGAAGACATCGACGCCCTGCGCGACGCCGTGCGCGAATTCGCGCAAGCCGAAATCGCCCCCCGCGCCGCCGAGATCGACCGCAACGACCAATTCCCCATGGACCTGTGGCAAAAAATGGGTGCGCTCGGCGTGCTCGGCATCACCGTGGGTGAGGAATACGGCGGCGCCAACATGGGCTACCTGGCCCACATGATCGCCATGGAAGAAATCAGCCGCGCCAGCGCTTCGGTGGGCTTGTCGTACGGCGCGCACAGCAATTTGTGCGTCAACCAGATCAAGCGCAACGGCACTGACGAGCAGCGCAAAAAATACCTGCCCAAACTCATCACCGGCGAGCACGTGGGCGCCTTGGCAATGAGCGAGCCTGGCGCCGGCAGCGACGTCATCAGCATGAAGCTCAAAGCCGAAGACAAGGGCGGCTACTACCTGCTCAACGGCAGCAAGATGTGGATCACCAATGGCCCCGACGCCGACACGCTCGTCGTCTACGCCAAGACCGAGCCCGAACTCGGCGCGCGCGGCGTCACCGCCTTCCTGATTGAAAAAGGCATGAAGGGCTTTTCCGTCGCGCAAAAGCTCGACAAGCTCGGCATGCGCGGCAGCCACACCGGCGAGCTGGTCTTCAACAACGTCGAAGTGCCGGCCAGCCAGATCCTGGGCGGCCTCAACAGCGGCGCCAAGGTGCTGATGAGCGGCCTCGACTACGAACGCGCCGTGCTCACCGGCGGCCCGCTGGGCATCATGCAATCCGTCATGGACAACGTTGTCCCCTACATCCACGACCGCAAGCAGTTCGGCCAGAGCATCGGCGAGTTTCAGCTCATCCAGGGCAAGGTCGCCGACATGTACACCGTGCTGCAGGCCGGCCGCTCCTTTGCCTACACCGTGGCCAAAAACCTCGACATGCTCGGCACCGAGCACGTGCGCCAGGTCCGCAAGGACTGCGCCTCCGTCATCCTCTGGTGCGCCGAAAAAGCCACCTGGATGGCCGGCGAGGGCGTGCAGATTTACGGCGGCAACGGTTACATCAACGAATACCCCCTGGGCCGCCTCTGGCGCGACGCCAAACTCTATGAAATCGGGGCCGGCACGAGTGAAATACGCCGCATGCTCATAGGGCGGGAACTGTTCGCCGAGACGATGTAACCAAGGCAGGCGAAAATACGGCCCATGACCACACCGCTTAAAGACCTCTTCGCCCATAACCGCGCCTGGGCCGCGCAGATGGAAGCCGAGCGCCCCGGCTTCTTTACCGGCCTTGTCAAGCAGCAGACGCCCCGCTACATGTGGATAGGCTGCTCCGACAGCCGCGTGCCTGCCAACCAGATCACCGGGCTGGAACCCGGCGAGGTGTTCGTCCACCGCAATGTGGCCAACATCGTCGTGCATTCCGACCTCAACGCGCTCTCGGCCATTCAGTTCGCCGTCGAGCGGCTCAAGGTCAAAGACATCATGGTGGTCGGCCACTACGGCTGCTCCGGCGTGCAGGCCGCACTTGAAGGCGCGCGTATTGGTCTGGCCGACAACTGGCTGCGCCACATCCAGGACGTGCGCCACCGCCACCGCCAGCTGCTCGACAGCCTGCCCGAGGACGTGCGCGCCCAGGCCCTGTGCGACATCAATGTGATTGAGCAGGTGGTCAACGTCTCCGTCAGCACCGTCATGGTCGATGCCTGGGCACGCGGCCAGGAAGTCACCGTGCACGGCTGGGCTTTTGGTGTGCACGACGGCTTGCTGCAGGATTTGCAGATGAGTGTTTCGGCGCCCGAAGAGCTCGACAAGCTTTACAGCAAGGCCGTCGACCGCGTGTGGGACACCTGGAACGCACGCGCCGGCGGCGGTACGCAGCAGCAGCTGGTCTGAACGCGCAGAGGCTGAGCCATGTTCCCCCAGCGCCTTGACTCGAGCATTGCCTACGACATCGCCAAGGCGATGATGGATGGCTTCAACCGCCACTACCAGCTGTTTCGCACCGAGTCCGCGCGCGCCAAACACCGCTTTGAAACGGCCGACTGGCACGGCCAGCAACGCGCCCAGCGCGAGCGCATCGAGTTCTACGACCTGCGCGTGCGCGAAGCCTCCACCCGGCTGGAGCGCGAGTTCAAGGCCGGCGACCAGCCCATGGATGTGTGGCAGCAGGTCAAGCTGCATTACATCGGCCTCTTGGTAAATCACCATCAGCCCGAGCTGGCCGAAACCTTCTTCAACTCGGTCACCACCAAGATACTGCACCGCAGCTATTTCCAGAACGACTTCATCTTTGTGCGCCCGGCCGTCAGCACCGAGTACATCGAAAACGAAGAGCCCACCGCGCAGCCGACCTACCGCGCCTACTACCCCACGCGCGACAACATGCGCGAGATCATCATCAAGCTGGTGAGCGACTTTGATCTGCATGTGCCGTTTGACGACCTGGAGCGTGACGCCGGTTATGTGCTCGAAGCCTTCAGCGAACGCCTCGTCGACGTCAAGCTGCGCGCCAACTTCCAGTTCCAGGTGCTCTCGGGTTTGTTCTTTCGCAACAAGGGCGCTTACGTCGTCGGTAAGATCATCAACGGCTTTAACGAAGTGCCGTTTGCACTGCCGGTGCTGCACAACAAGTCCGGCAAGCTGGTCATCGATGCCGCGCTGTTTGGCGAGGACGACCTGCTGATTCTTTTCAGCTTTGCGCGTGCCTACTTCATGGTCGACATGGGCATTCCTTCGGCCTATGTGCAGTTTTTGCGCAGCATGATGCCGCACATGCCGCGCGCTGAAATCTACAACGCGCTGGGCCTGGCCAAGCAGGGCAAGACGCTGTTCTACCGCGACTTTCTGTACCACCTGCGGCACTCGACTGACAAGTTCCGCATCGCGCCCGGCATCAAGGGCATGGTCATGCTGGTGTTTGACTTGCCCTCGTTTCCCTACGTGTTCAAGGTCATCAAAGACTACTACCCGCCGCAAAAAGACACGACGCGCGAACAGATCAAGGGCAAGTACCTGCTGGTCAAACAACACGACCGCGTGGGCCGCATGGCCGACACGCAGGAATACAGTGAAGTCGCCTTCCCGCGCGAGCGTTTTGACGACGAGCTCATCGCCGAGATCGAAAAGTTCGCCCCCAGCCAGCTCGAAATCAGCGACCGCGACGCTGACGGCCAGACCGAAGTCATCATCAAGCACGTGTACATCGAGCGCCGCATGATCCCGCTCAATATCTACCTGCAAGAGGCCTTTGACGCCGGCGTGAAAGAGCCCGCCGCCAAAGACCAGATCGAGCGCGCCGTCGTCGAATACGGCAACGCCATCAAGGACCTGGTCGCCGCCAACATCTTCCCCGGCGACATGCTGTGGAAGAACTTCGGCATCACCCGCCACGGCAAGGTAGTGTTCTACGACTACGACGAGATCGAATACATCACCGACTGCAACTTCCGCAAGGTGCCCGCCCCCCGCAACGAAGAAGAAGAAATGAGTGGCGAGGTCTGGTACTCCGTCGGGCCCAAAGACGTGTTCCCCGAAACCTTCGAGCCCTTTTTGCTAGGCAACGACGCGGTGCGCGAGGTCTTCATGAAGCACCACGCCAATCTGCTCGACGCCGGTTTTTGGCAAAAACACCAAGCCCGCATCCAGGCCGGCCATGTGCACGACGTGTTTCCCTACGAACGCGAAAAGCGCTTCATCGAACTGCACAGCCCGGGCGCGGTGGGCGACGAGGTGCTGACGCAATTGCCGCCTGACCCGGTGCTCACCGGTCTCAGCGGCCTGAACCCCTGAACAAACCCATTCAACACACACCTGAAAGGACACAGATCATGTCGCAATCCAACCAAGATTTCATCGTTATCCTGGGCGCAGCCCGCACCCCCATGGGCGGCTTCCAGGGCGACTTCACCAGCCTGTCTGCCCACGACCTGGGCGGCGCCGCCATCAAGGCCGCCATCGAGCGCTCGGGCATCGCGCCTGAAAAAGTTGATGAAGTGCTGTTCGGCAACTGCCTGATGGCCGGCCAGGGCCAGGCGCCTGCGCGGCAAGCCGGCTTCAAGGGCGGCCTGCCCGCCAGCGTGGGTGCGGTCACGCTGTCCAAGATGTGCGGCTCCGGCATGGAAGCCACCATGCTCGCGCACGACCAGCTCGTGGCCGGCAGCCGCGATGTGATGGTCTCCGGCGGCATGGAGAGCATGACCAACGCGCCCCACCTGCTGCTCAAGGGCCGCAGCGGCATCCGCATCGGCCACGACCGTATCTATGACCACATGATGCTCGACGGACTGGAAGACGCTTACGAACCCGGCCGCGCCATGGGCACCTTCGGCGAGCAGTGCGCCGACAAGTACAAATTCACCCGCGAGGCGCAAGACGCCTTCGCCACCGCCAGCGTCAACCGCGCCAAGGCCGCCACCGAGTCCGGCGCCTTCAAGGCCGAGATCACGCCCGTCACCGTCAAGGGCCGCAGCGGCGACACGGTGATTTCCATCGACGAAGGCCCGGGCAAGGTCAAGCTCGACAAGATTCCCACGCTCAAGCCCGCGTTCAAGAAGGACGGCACCATCACGGCAGCCTCCAGCTCGTCCATCAACGACGGCGCCGCCGCCCTGGTGCTGGCCCGTGAGTCCACCGCCAAAGCACTGGGCGCCAAGCCCATCGCCCGCGTAGTCGGCCACGCCACCTTTGCGCAAGAGCCAGAGTGGTTCACCACCGCCCCCGTCGGCGCAGTCAACAAGCTGCTCAAGAAAATCGGCTGGAGCGTCAAGGACGTGGACCTGTGGGAAGTCAACGAAGCCTTCGCCGTGGTGCCCATGGCCGCGATGAAAGAGCTCGGCATCAGCCACGACATCGTCAACGTCAACGGCGGCGCCTGCGCACTGGGCCACCCGATCGGTGCGTCCGGCGCCCGCATCATCGTGACGCTGATCCATGCGTTGAAAGCCCGTGGCCTCAAGAAGGGCGTCGCGACGCTCTGCATTGGCGGTGGCGAAGGAACAGCACTGGCGGTTGAGCTGGTCTAAGCTGCGATGAAGGTTCTCGTCATAGGCGCATCGCGCGGCATAGGCCTCGAATTCGTCAGCCAGTATGTGGCTGAGGGTGCGGATGTCATTGCCACCGCACGCGACGACGAGGGCCTGCAGCGACTCAAGGCCCTGGGCGCCAAGGCCCTGCGGCTGGACGTGGCCCAGCCCGCCAGCATCAGCGGCCTGGCCTGGCTGTTGGACGGCGAAGAGATTGACATCGCCCTGTATGTGGCCGGCGTCTTTCCGCAGGGTGACGCCCTGACACCGCCCACGCGCGAGGCCTTTGACCACGCCATGCACACCAATGTGTTGGGCGCCATGCAAGCCATCCCGCAGGTCGCACCTCTGGTCGAAGCCGCGCGCAGCGGCCGTGGCTGCTTCGCCTTTATCAGCAGCGCCATGGCGCAGATTGCCGGCGCCAGCACCAGCCGCGGCTGGGTCTACCGCGCCAGCAAGGCCGCCCTCAATATGGTGGTCGCCTCGGCCCAGCATGACTACCCCAAGGCCACCCTGGTGGCGATCTCGCCCGGCTGGGTGCAGACCGACATGGGCGGCCAGGACGCGCCGCTCACCGTGGCGCAAAGCGTCACCGGCATGCGCGCCACGCTGGCTGCGCTCAAGCCCGAGCATAGGGGCGCCTTCCTTAACTACGACGGTGTACCGTTTAAATCCTGGTGATATGCGGAATGGCGACAATGGCTTCTAGCGAGTACTTCATCACTGTTGCGCGTCGTGTGATTGTGGGCGGACTAATCGCGGTTGGATTGACCACTGCTGCTTTGGCCGCTCCTGATGATGCCCCGGCCTGGCCCAGTGAGCGCGAACTTTTGGTCGCGATGCGTGCAGGTGTAAAAGGCGGTGCCAATAAAGCAGAAACTCTGTTAATTCGGGCGATGCATGAAGTCAGAGTCGGGAAAACCGAAACGGCGTTTCTCGTCTCAGTATGGCTGCCAGCGCGTGGACGCAATTTTTCTTCGGGTGTTTTTTTATATCGCCCGGCCTTAAAGCAAGCAAGAGAACTTGACTACAGCCAATCACTCGGTTTGCAGTATGTGGCTGGTCGCTATGGCGAATTCTCTTTGCTGGAGAACTACGACTCAGGCCAGGGTACGGAGGATTTCATCCATGCGCTGGTTCGCTTCAACGGCTGGGAGATGCAGGTTTTGCACCAAGCCAAATTTGGCAACAACCTGGGTGCTTGCGCAGAGGCTTCCGTTGAATTTCCGGCGTGCCGACAGACGCTGGTTAAGTTTCAGCTATTGGTAAACCCCGCCACGGATGACGTTGAGATGGTCGAGGTTACGACCCGACTCGACGCATCTTCAAAAGAAAAACTGCTTACGACGTTACGTCGTCTGCGGTTGGATGGCAATCGGTTCACACCCGTCAAGACTCGATAAAGGCGAAAAATGCTGCTGAACCAGGACCAGGAAATGATTCGCGAAGCCGTGCGCGCGTTTGCGAAAGAAGAACTCTGGCCCCATGCCGCCCGCTGGGACAAAGAGCACCACTTCCCCGTCGAGGCGCACAAGGGCCTGGCCGCGCTGGGCGCGTACGGCATTTGCGTGCCTGAAGAGTTCGGCGGCGCCAATCTGGACTACCTCACACTCGCCCTGGTGCTGGAAGAAATCGCCGCCGGCGACGGCGGCACCAGCACCGCCATCAGCGTCACCAACTGCCCGGTCAACGCCATCCTCATGCGTTACGGCAATGCGCAACAGAAAAAGCACTGGCTTACCAAACTCGCGCAGGGCGAAATGCTGGGCGTCTTTTGCCTGACCGAGCCGCACGTGGGCAGCGACGCCTCATCGCTGCGCACCACCGCGGTCAAAGACGGCGACGAGTATGTGATCAACGGCGTCAAGCAGTTCATCACCAGCGGCAAGAACGGCCACGCGGCCATCGTGATTGCGGTCACCGACAAGGGCGCCGGCAAAAAAGGCATGAGCGCTTTCATCGTGCCGACCAACGCACCTGGCTATCAGGTCGCCAGCCTGGAAGACAAGCTGGGCCAACATTCCAGCGACACGGCGCAAATCAATTTCGACAACTGCCGTATCCCGGCCGAAAACCTGATCGGCAACGAAGGCGAGGGCTACAAGATTGCCCTGGGCGCGCTCGAAGGCGGCCGCATCGGCATCGCAGCGCAAAGCGTGGGCATGGCGCGCAGCGCGTTTGAGTTTGCGCTGGCTTACGCCAAAGAGCGCCAGAGCTTTGGCACCGCCATCTTTAACCACCAGGCGGTGGGTTTTCGGCTGGCCGACTGCGCAACAAAGATCGAAGCGGCCCGCCAGCTCATCTGGCACGCCGCCAGCCTGCGCGACGCAGGTTTGCCGTGCCTCAAAGAAGCCGCCATGGCCAAACTCTTTGCCAGCGAGATGGCTGAGGAGGTGTGCAGCGCGGCCATCCAGACGCTGGGCGGCTACGGCTATGTGAGCGACTTCCCGGTCGAGCGCATCTACCGCGACGTGCGTGTGTGCCAGATTTACGAAGGCACCTCGGACGTCCAGAAAATCATCATCCAGCGGGCCCTGGCCTGAACTGAAGAAGGAGCACCCCATGCCGATTACCAAAGGATTCCGCGCCCTGGTCGATGAGGCCATGGCCCAGGTCAAGACCTACAGCGTGGCCGAGGTCAAAGCCCGCCTCAACGACCCCAAGGTGCAGATCGTCGACATCCGCGATGTGCGCGAGCTGGGCCCGGGTACCGTGGTCGGCAGCTTCCACGCACCGCGCGGCATGCTGGAGTTCTGGGTCGATCCGGCGTCGCCGTATCACAAGGCTCTTTTTGCCGATGAAGGCAAGGAGTTCATCCTCTTTTGCGGCGCAGGCTGGCGCAGCGCCCTGGCCACCAAAACCCTGCAAGACATGGGTATGCGCAACGTGGCCCATATCGACGGCGGTTATGCCGAGTGGGTCAAACAGGGCGCACCCACCGAGACGCTGGAAGAGCGCAAGGCGCGGGAAAACAGCTGCGGTTGATGCGTACTTAATGCCCAATCTGCTGCCGTCACAACCCTGCCCCTGCGGCCGTCAGGCCAACAAGCGCCCGCTGGCCTACGCCGCATGCTGCGGCCGCTACCTCGATCACTTCGACAACGCGCCCGCACCCGACGCCGAGTCCCTCATGCGTTCGCGCTACAGCGCCTTTGTGCTGGAGCGCGCCGACTACCTGCTCGCCACCTGGCACATCAGCCACCGCCCGGCTTCCATCGAGTTTGATCCCGGCGTGAAATGGCTGGGGCTTGAAGTGCGCAGCTACCGCCTGGTAGACGACACCCACGCCGAAGTCGAATTTGTCGCCCGCCAAAAGCCAGCAACCGGCCCTGCGGTGCGCCTGCACGAGCGCAGCCGCTTTATCTGTGAAACAGGGCGTTGGTACTATCTGGACGGTGACCTCACCTGACAACTCCGGCCATCAACCCGTGACAAGGCCCGCTAAATGGCGGCGGCGGCTAGCGGCAAACTGGTTTTCGCTGGCGGTGCTCTTGCTGGCCACATGGGCCTTCATCATCGAACCCCGCTGGGTCGCCCACCGCGAGATCACCGAAACGGTGCCCAACTGGCAAGGCCCGCCCGGCCTGAAAGTCGCGGTCGCCTCCGACTGGCATTTCACCAAGCAGCCGCTGCGGCGCGTCATGACGGTCGAGCGCGCACGCGCCATCGTCCGTGAGATCAACGCCGCCCGGCCGGACGTCATCCTCATCCCCGGCGACCTGATTGCCGAGTCCGATTACCAGCCCGAATTCGCCGCCACACCCGAAGACGAAATTGCCCAAGTGCTGGGCGAGCTCAAGGCGCCGCTAGGCGTTTACGCTGCGCTGGGCAACCACGACTGGTGGCATGACGGCCCGCGCTTTGCCGCCGCGCTGCAGCGGCACGGCATCACGGTGCTGGAGAACGACGCGCAGCCGCTTAAGGGCACGCCCCTCTGGGTGGTCGGCGTTGGTGACGACATGACCGGGCACTCCGATCCTCGCACAGCCGTCAAAAAACTGCCGCCGGGCGCGCACACGCTGGTGCTCATGCACGAGCCCGCCAGCCTCACAGGCCTGCCGCCGCTGCGCGGCCTCATCGTGGCCGGCCACACGCATGGCGGCCAGGTTTACCTGCCCTTTGTCGGCGCGCTGGTCGTGCCGGGCGACGCCCCGCGCAGCTGGGCTTACGGCTGGGTCGAGCACGGCGACAATCGCATGTACATCACCAGCGGGCTGGGCGTCAGCATCTTGCCGGTGCGCTTTAACATGAGGCCGGAGTGGGTGATGTTCACCATCAATTCCACAAGCCCTACCAACGCTACAAACGCAACCAATGCCACCAGTGTGGCCAACGGCAACTCAACGAAATAGAAAGCAGGCAGATGAAATTCGACGCGGTGTTATTCGACTGTGACGGCGTGCTGGTCGACAGCGAACCCATTACCAACGGCGTGTTGCGCGACATGCTGGAAGAGCGGGGCTGGAAGCTCAGTTCGGCCGAGTGCATGCGCCTCTTTGTCGGCAAAGCCGTGATCGACGAGCGCGCCACCATCGAAGCCAACACCGGCAAGCCCGTCACCCAGGCCTGGCTGGACGAATTCCGCGGCCGCCGCAACGAAGGCCTGGTCGAGTCGCTGCTGGCGGTGCACAACGCTGTCGAGGCCGTGAGCCAGATCCACACCACCTACCAGGGCCGCATCGCCTGCGCGTCCGGCGCAGACCGCTTCAAGGTCGAGCTGCAATTGAAGAAATGCGGCTTGATGCCCTTCTTTGAAAACCGCATCTTCAGCGGCCACGAACAGCCGCGTTCCAAGCCCTTCCCCGATGTCTACCTGGCCGCCGCCGCAGCGCTGGGCGTAGACCCCAAACGCTGCGCCGTGGTCGAAGACACCGTCACCGGTGTCACGGCCGGCGTGGCGGCGGGTTGCACGGTCTTCGGCTTCAGCCCGCCTGAGCTGGGCCATGACGCGCCCAAGGCCCTGCTGGCCACCGGCGCGGTGCATGTGTTTACCGACATGGCGGATTTGCCGGCCTTGCTTGGCTAATCAGTTGATGGACTGACGGGGCAGTTTTTTTTGCGGCGCGCGTGTCGATATCTGTCGATCCCGTTCGTCGTAGAGGTGTCATCAACCAATTTTTGAAGGAAACACCATGAAATACCTCTGCCTCGCCTATTACGACCCCGCCGAATTCGCCGCCATGCCGCCGGCCGACAAAAAAGCCCTGGTCAGCCAGTGCCCGCCCAAAGACGCCCAGCTCAAGGCCACCGGCCAGCTGCGCGTCAGCGCCTCGCTGGGCGAGCCCGCCATCCGCCTGCAACCGCGCAGCGGCAAGACGCAAAAGATCGACGGGCCGTTTACCGAAACCAAGGAGGTGGTGGGCGGCTTTTTCATCATTGACGCCGCCAATGCCGAAGAGGCCATCAAAACCGCCTCGCTGCACCCGGCGGCCACGCTGGGCGAGCAAGCCAGCTGGCGCATCGACATGCACCCCATCGGTTTCTTTGAGCAGTACGAAGGCAAGCCGGCCTGAATGGCCTGAGGGCGGGGCGCCGCCCAAAAAGGCCCAAATCCATGATGCGGAATTGACCAGACTGGCTCGGGCTCGGCCGGAGCTTGATTCGGGTCAATTCTTACCAATAAAAAATGGCCACAACCCAATAGGGGTGAGCGTAAGTTGCTTCCAAATTGATAGCGAGGTGCTTTCGCCCCGGGCGGCCCCGGGGCGCGCCTGTGGCCCTTTGCCGCCCCTTTCTTGTCCCTTTACACGCCCATCCGGCCCCATATCCCCCACTGCCAAAACCCCCTCATCCTGTTAAGCTGGCTGCCCGACTTTTCATAACGATTTGAGAGACATCACCATGCCCGGACTACTTCCCAACGTTGACCCTGACGGCCTGCTCGAGTTTTCGGTGGTCTACACCGACCGCGCCCTCAACCACATGTCCAGAAGCTTCCAGGGCGTGATGAGCGACATCTCCCGCATCCTCAAAGACGTGTACAAAGCGCACGCCGTGGCCCTGGTGCCCGGCAGCGGCACCTACGGCATGGAGGCCGTGGCCCGCCAGTTCGCCGGCGGCAAACACGTCATGGTCATCCGCAACGGCTGGTTCAGCTACCGCTGGACGCAGATCTTTGACATGGGCCACATCCCCGCCTCGCACACCGTGCTCAAGGCCAAACAGACCGGCCCCGGCGCGCAAGCCCCTTGGGCGCCCGCACCCATTGCCGACGTGGTCGCCGCCATCGCCAAAGAAAAGCCCGCGCTCGTCTTTGCCCCGCACGTCGAAACCGCCTCCGGCATGATCCTGCCCGACAGCTACCTGCAGGCCGTGGCCGCTGCGGTGCATGCCGTGGGCGGCCTCTTTGTGCTCGACTGCATCGCCTCCGGCGCCATGTGGGTAGACATGAAAGCCACCGGCGTTGACGTGTTGATATCCGCCCCGCAGAAAGGCTGGAGCAGCTCACCCTGCTGCGCCATGGTCATGCTCAGCGAGCGCGCCCGCGCCGCGATTGACGGCACCACCAGCTCCAGCTTTGCCTGCGACCTGAAAAAGTGGATGCAGATCATGGAAACGTATGAAAACGGTGGCCATGCCTACCACGCCACCTTGCCCACAGACGCCCTCACGCGCCTGCGCGCCGCGATGAAAGAAACGCAAGACTACGGTTTTGCCAAAGTCAAAGCCGAGCAGGAGGCCCTGGGCAGCAAGGTGCGCAAACTGTTTGAAGGCCGCGGCCTGCCCAGCGTCGCCGCCGAAGGCTTCAAGGCCCCGGGCGTCGTCGTCAGCTACACCACAGACCCCGACATCCAGTCCGGCAAAAAATTCCTTGCGCAAGGTTTGCAAACCGCCGCCGGCGTGCCGCTGCAGTGCGACGAGGGCGCAGACTTCAAAACCTTCCGCGTCGGCCTGTTTGGCCTGGAGAAGTGGCACCAGTCCGACCGCACCGTCGGCCAGCTCGCCGCCGCGCTCGACCAGATCGGCCTGACCGAGAAGGCGCGCCAGCCCGTCGCGGCCTGAGGGCTCATGTTTTATGGGGAGCTTCGGCTCCCTTTTTTATTTCCGCTTCCGGTTTTTCAGTTTTTCAATTCATCCATTCATTCCTAAAGAGACGTGTCAATGAAATGCGCTTTGGTCGGTTCCCGTTTTTTCGCTGCCTCGGTGCTTGAGGCACTACGCAAAGAAGAAGGCATTGAGTTCACCAGCATCGTCGCCCCCGCCGAAGACGACCGCCTGGCCGTCGCCGGGCGCGCCGCTGGCATCCCCGTGCATGTGCTGGCCAACCCCAAGATCGTGCCCGGCGAAGCCATTGCCGAAGGCACCGAACTCATCATCGCCGCGCACACCCACGCCCGCGTGAGTGACGACGCCCTCGCACGCTCGCGCCTGGGCGGCATCGGCTACCACCCCTCGCTGCTGCCAAGGCACCGCGGCATCGCGGCCGTTGAGTGGACGATCCTCGAAGGCGACCCCATCGCCGGCGGCTCCGTCTACCACCTGGCCGACGGCTGGGACGCCGGCGCCATCGCCGCGCAAGACTGGTGCTTTGTTAAAAAAGGCGAAACCGCCCGCGAACTGTGGGAGCGCGCCCTCGCGCCCATGGGCCTGGCGCTGCTCAGCAAGGTCGTGCACCACGCCCGCCTGCAAGGCAAGCTGCCCGCCGAAGTGCAAGACCCGGCCTTCGCCACCCGCGCCCCCATGCTGCGCAAAGCCGTGGTGCTGACCGAAGAAGTCTCATCCGCCAACACCTCGTTAGTCGTCTCCATCGTCGGCACAGACCGCCAGGGCATCGTCAGCTCTCTCGCAGACAAAGCCCAACGCTTCGGCGCCAACTGGGCCGCCAGCCGCATGACCCGCCTGGCCGGTGAATTCGCCGGCATGGTCCACTTCGAAGTGCCCCGCGAAAACGCCGACAACCTCGCCAACTCCCTCCGCGGCTTGCAATCCAGCGGCCTGCAAGTGGTGGTAGCCAAGAGCGACGGCGCCAACACCCCCGCCGCACTGCGCGTGTTTGAACTCGAACTCGTAGGCGAAGACCGCCTGGGCATCGTCAGCAACTTGACCAAGATGCTCGCCGAACGCGGCATCAGCATCGAAAGCATTCACACCGATATCGTGCGCAGCGGCGTCTCAGGCAAACAGACCTTCAAGGTGGAGGCGCACTTGCTGGTGCCGGCGAATTTGTCGGTGGAGGCCTTGCAGAAGGAGCTTGGGACGCTGGCCAGCGAGATGATGCTGGATATTGCGTTGGGGGAGAGGCAGGTTGTTGGGATGTAGGTGAGCGCCGAGCCGAATAATCTAAAAAACGAATGATGATTCGCCATCTTGAGGTGATCCTCAAATTTTTAGCGCAATCAATAGTTCTCTAATGCGCCTGATCGTGACGTAGGGCGCGCCCGTTCCCGAATAACAGAGAACGAAGTCTGACCAGTGGGAAAACAAATGCTCTTGAGCGTTCTCGCATTGTTGGATTGTGTCGAATTGAACGGCGATAACGCAGTCAGAAAGTACGACTTTGCGTCGACCTCTCAATATGCAAACTTTGTCTTTGGAAATTTTCCCCACTCGAGGGAAAAGAAGCGCGGGGCCCTGAAAAAACCAACTTGAACCTACTAAAGGTGCATCGGCTAACTGTATGGTGTTGGCTTTTAAATTGGTAGTATGCACCAGGGGGCCGTGAAATCCATCGTTCCATTCTGATGCGGTATGCATTTGCTGCCAGCCTCTGACTACTGCGCGCTGATCCTGAAAAAATGATGCGTCTACTGCCTTTGAGTGAGATGAACTCGAATTTCGCTTTCTCACTGAGACGATCGACGTGTTTGGAAATGCGTTATCGAAGGCCTGTCTGGAAAGTTTCTTCTCTACCGTTATCTCACAACTTCTTTCGATCGCCTTCCATGCGTTACCGTCTCTTTCGGAGGTCAAGCAGCCGTCTGGAAGTATGGAAATGATCGCCCCAGAAGGGGTCAGAAAATCTAATGTTCGTGCAATGAACGCTGCGGCTATTCCGCACTCAATGTGATCGTCTCCGATCTTTATGGTGTGAAGCGCGCCTCCACGCTGAGAGAACGGAGGATTCAACAAGGCAAGGTCAACTATGTTTGAAAGGCGTGACAACTTCGAGCTCCGCAACGATCGCTCGTCCACGAAATTTGCGTTGGTGACGCTCCATTCCGGTCGTTGGCGCTTCAGATGAAGATATGAGCTCCTATGCAGGTCATTCGCGACTAAATGGAGATCATCCCATTGAGCGGAGGCGGCATCTAATAAGCTACCTCGTCCTGCTGCAAAATCGGCAACCACTTTTGGAGTGGGGCAATAAATTGCTCCGATATCTACAAGCGATTTGGCAACCTCGCCAGAGGTGTAATGAGCATCAATTTGACTCATCGAGAGATACCTCTCGATCGGTAACGTTGCTTCGCGCGTTTAACCGCTGGGTCGTACGACACAAGTTTTGATACGTGATACGCAAGCAGCCGTTCAGTGCCATCAGTGCGTTTTTCAGCGCGGATCGGATGATCGTAAATTAGCTCAACTGGATTTTCTGTTGCCAGAGCAAATAGTACGGCGCCAAGCGAGTGCGGTTTGGTACCCACAAGAGCAACCTTCATTGCCGTCTCACTACGAGTTTTGGAAATTTCATCTAGCAAATAAAAAACGCTGAACGGACAGTTTCCCGGGGCGTATAGCGCTTCGTGCCAAGCCTGAGTGTCAATGAGAACGCGTTTGTTGCCAACATATGCTTCAAAAATGTACCAAGGTTTAAAGCCTGGGCATCCAATAACAGGAATGATTCGATCGGTTCCGGGTTGCACATGTTCAAGCATAAAGCTGAGGCGAGCTCCTTCGAACCCAAGAAGAGCTACAAGAATGAAGTCGCTATCGAAACGTTCCGACAGAACAGCATATCCAGGAAGGGGTGATATGCCGCTTACGCTTGCACTCAGATCATAAATTTGACCCTCAACCGGCGCAGCGCTGCGTCGATAATTACTTGGCTCGGCATAGGTGACGATTAACTCTTTTGACAGAGCGAGACCCGATCTTAGTAGTGCTGCCCATATTGAATGGGGGAGCCCGGTGATATCTAGATAAACCACCTCGCTCGGCGCTTCGATGCTCCAGAAACGAGCCAAGTCTGAATCGCTGCGCAATGAGTACGAATTCTGAGTATTTGCGGTGCTGAAAGTTTCTCGGTCCTCGGAAATTATTCGATTCAATACCGCAGTAGGGGCATCGGTTTCCCATGTGCTTATGTGACCGCTTCGTTCCTCGCTAGTTTGTCCGAACAAGTAGGTGGAGTTGGATTGCGGTCTAAAGTCTTGAACTTTGGCGTATGTATCGGTTAGAACTGGGGTGTCTCTAATGTTCTTCATAGAAACCGCCAAATAAATTCAACTGATCAGGGAGTCCGTCCATTTCTGGTCGATTTGAAGTTCGGAGGACTCGGCGAATTGTTTCCCGATGGTTCTCTACCATGCCTAATACGTCTGATGCCTCCAACGATAGCTTGCGTTTGCGTCGGTAGCTAAAGACAAATAGAGGTGCAAACACAGGGTGTAGTGAATAGTCGAATTCTCTAGTGTCTGTCTCGTCTAGGGGTTTGCTACCTGCATGACGAACGATGGCTTGATGCATGACTGCGTGGTTTATTAGGTCTGCAGCTCTTTTTTCAATATCAGCGCTGGATGAGGACCGTAGTGCAAATTGATTTACTTCTGGTGCGTGACCGGCCGCCTCAGCTGCAAGGACTTGAAAAATGCGCCCCAAGCTTAGAAGCAGTTTGGTAAGTCTTGCACCTTCCACACTGAGACCTTCTAGCTCAGCGAGATTTTTAGAGCCCACTTCCTGGGCCGCGCGAGTCTGTACGGCAGCGCTGACCGGTGCAGGCGGTTCAAGTGCCTCATCTAAATGGCGAAGAAATGCCGTGTGCACCAGTTCAATTAAGTATCGAATATTGCCGTTGGAAAGTGTCAGGAAGGTCTCCCAACCTACGTAGTACTTGCGGAACCCCGTTTTACCTTTTCTGATCGTAAAAAGCGATGCATGAAAATGATTCACCATTCGGACTCGCCAAGTCTCATTGTTTGCAATCCAGTCTCTGAGACATTCAAGGATCGACCCTCGTCCGGGCGCGGATGCCCAGTACCGAAGAAACATTAACTCTCCTACTCGCATGCTTTTCGCAACCGCCAACTCTGAAGTTGATGCTTCTGTCAGCTGCGAGAAGATGTCCTCTATTTGGCTAGGCTCCGTCAACGCATCGGCTTCATCCATCTCCGATAGTTCTGGTAGCAATAGTGGCATTGCGAGCAAGGCAGGATCAATGTCAGGATAGGCCTTCCGAACTCTTGTTTCAACAACGCTTTGGGCGAATTTTTTGAATTTGGACCCCTTTAGAACATCAAGCAGCGGTATGCGAGCATAGTCCGCTGGATGAGTCAGTTGTTCGTGTGCGGCAAGGGTGGCTCGTTGCCTTAATCCCAACTCTCTTACTCCCACCTTAAATGTATAAGGCGAAGAAGAATGCTTAATGATGGTGTTTACGACACGTTGTTGATAGTCAGTGAAGTTTTCGTATTCATCGATCAAGAAGAAGAACTGCTTACCAATAAGCGGGGATTTCTCTAGAAGCGCGGCTGTTAGTAGATCAATAGGTGCCGCCTGCATAGACAGCTTAAGAGGCTTGGCGTCAGATACGGTATTGATTGCCGCCTCAAAATCGACAAGGGAATCTTCCACGGCGTCGGCAAGATCAGCAATGCTTGTAGCTGGCTGCATTGCAAGGGCAACCGAAATGGTTTTGAGTTCGGCTAGCGAAAGATCAATGTGTTGACCTGTCTGTTCTTCATACCAGCCTACAAAGTCTAAAACTAGCTGGCAGAAAATTAAGTTTATGTAATGCGCAAAATATGCAATCCACCTCTCCTCGGTGAGCTCAGATCCTTGAAAAGCGGTCACGCGATTGGTATTAACGCGATAGTAGAGACCTATGAATGGCATCTCCGCCAATCGTGCTGGGTCTCGATTCTGTAGTACATACTGCCCCTGATAGGACAAACCTTTTAGAACGGTGGTCTTCCCCGTTCCCCGTCCCCCTATCAGGATGCAGGGTCTGTTGGTAGTGAGTTCACCAAAGTATGTTGGCTCTGTAAAAAGCTCGTATAGCTGATTGTCTAGCCACTCGGCTCTATACAACCCCAAGAGTCTGCTCAGGGTTTGTTTGGGTGCAGAACTGTTTTGCGTTGTCATACGGCACCTTTAACGAGAAGCGGCTGCCAGTTTTCCTGCCAGGAATAAAGAGGAAGGGTTGAGTCGGGCCAGCCATGAGCAAACGCCACCGATAACCCAAGATCATGAAAACCGCGCCAGTTTTCGTCATCTGCTGAATTCATTGATATCCCCGCCCGCTCACTTGCTCGCCTTATAAACTCAGGACCACTTGAGCACATGTCCTCTCGCCATATCAGCGATGGGGAGTTCAGCGCACTTGCCCTTTGATCTAGGATCTGACCGCTCAGTACCTTCACTTGTGGCGCAACATCTTTTATGTTGTTGATGCCATACGTAGTCGCCACGGCGGTACAGTAAAAAAAACGAAAACTGTCGGGGTGTCTATTGACGAGCTGTGCAAAAGAAATGGAGCTTATGTCGCTTGAAACAAACTCCTGACGTTTCCATAACTTAATAAACTGGGCGCCACTCCCAACAAAATCATCCACAAACACTACGGTGCCTGACCCCTTGCTGAGCAAATACTTCAGTGCTGCTTGGCCATCTAGAAGCTGCTCCTCATTTACACCTAAGTCATCTCGAGCTAGCCTTGCAAATGCGAATCCACTATCGGCAGCGCTAGGAATTTCTCCTCTTATCTGGACTACCACCACATCGTCAATAAATTTACTCCAAGCGCCTCTTGCGGTACTTATTGAGTCTTTAGGAACAACAAACTCCGACGCGCTTAAAAAAGCACTTCTGAAAAGCTGTCGTGTAAGAGGTTGGGAAAAATACAAAAAACTATCAAGCAGGCGGACCGCCCACGGTAATTCGTCCTCTTGAAAGTTATTTATCCAGCCTCGCCAATTGAACTCGACCATTCTTGGCCATAGGCCTACGTCCACCAAGTACTTCCAGCGACGTAGAGAGGACTCCGGTATTTGCTGAGCCATACGGAGCCTACTTAGATGTTAGATATCTTTGTGATAGTTCCCTATACACGACGTCTTCGAATTCGATTGCCATTGGATCGATGTCGGTAACAATTTCAGTCAGATGCTCGTTATCTTCTCGACCCTGCCAAATTTTCTCGTAGGTGCCTTCACGATATCCATGATCTTGACGAAATCTATTCAGCACATTTTTACCAATGTAGCCTCTGTAGAGGCTGTCGCCGCTGAAGCCGAAGGCGGACGCCAACTCCACAAACTTTCGAATAGGAAATCTCTTTTCTCTCAGAGTGGTCTCTGCAAACTCTTCTACTATTCTTAACTGCCTTTCTTGGCTAACGGCATTGGGTGACGGGTTGCCGCTTAGGAGGTTCTGGATTGAGCTAATTGCCGTCGTTGCGGGAGAATGTTGCAGCACATCACTAAGCCCGAAGTGCCAGAGATCTACGAGCTCCAAGTCGATTTGCGGCCCACACGGCATTTGTTTTTTCCACCATTTCCAGCCGACGTGATCCATTAATTCCCCGCATTCCACCCAGGCAGCTCTGTACCAAGCATTGTTGCGATCCCTCCAATTAGGGTCTATCTTGGAGTTCATCGACTCTTGCATCTTTAGCATTGCAGCAAGTTGGGCGTCAGTTAATTTCATTGATCTTCCCTTGCGGATCTTTGTTGAGTGTTCGTGCGGGAAACGGGCGTTTCTGCCGATAAAGTTTGCCTGGCCGCCTGCTTAAGGCGGAGAATTGACAATCATGATATAGGGTGAGAGTAGAAACACGAAATCACGCGATCCGGCGTGAGTCTCGAAAATCCCCCGGCGAAAGTTCAGCCCACTCCCGAAACGCCCGAATAAAACTCTTCTCATTCCGAAACCCCGAAGCCTCGGCCACCTGCTTGATCGGCTTGGAGGTCCGCAGCAACAACTCCTTTGCCTTCTCAAACCGCACCTCATCCTTGAGTTGCTGCAGCGAAGCGCCTTCCTCCTGAAGCTGCCGGTGCAATGAGCGCGCCGACATGTTCAGCGCCGCCGCCAAGGTCTCGGCATTTTGCGAAGCCACCGCAGGGTTCCCTAGCGCCTGCCGCACCTGCTCCACCAGCAATCTGTCTCGCCGGTACTGCAGTACCGTCAGCGGCAAAGCCCGCTGCAGCATCTGCTGCAAAGCTTTCTCGTCGCGACGCAGCGGCAAGGCCAGGTAGCGTGCATCAAACCGGATCTCGGCCTGCGCGGCGTTGAATTGCAGCGGCCCGGGGAACATCAAGCCATAGGCCTCCACATGCGGCGGCGCAGCAAACGGAAATCTCGCGCCCTGCAGCGGAATGCGTGAATCCACATACCAGCAGGCCAGGCCGTGGATGTTGCGCAGCACGTGGACCAGGCCAAACTCGCCAACCTGGCCGGGGGCTTTCTCTTCAACCGTGATGGCGGCGGTGTCGCCGGAGGTGACTACGCGCAGGGTGATGTCGTCGGCAATCAATGCGTGGTGGCGGCACCAGCGTTTCAGGGCGACGCCCAGATTGGGTGAGCTGATGGAGGCGCGGGCGAGCATGCCGTAGCTGCCCCAGGGCAGTTTGCGGCTGAAGGCGCCCAGGCCTTCGTCGCCCAGTTCCTGCATGGCGGCGCCTGAGAGCAGCTCCATCTGGCGGGCGGTGATGTGGCCGTTGGCTTGTTTGAGATGGGCTGGCGTGATCTGTGCCAGTTTCAGGGCTTCTGTGGGGCTTTGGCTGTGGCGTTTGTAGGCAGCTGTAATGCTTCTGGCAAAGGCCATGGGGGTGGCGGCTTTGGGCGGGTTTGCGGGCTTGGCGGGGGCTTTCACGGGCATGGCGGTAATTTTCCGCTTGAGTGGCAGGATTTGCAACCTCATTGGCCGACCCGGCGGGGCGGGTTTTCGCTAAGCTGGCTGTTTGGCGCTAAGGTAGGGCTCACGCGCCCGATAGCTTGGCGCCTGCCAGCCCGATTTCAGCGCCCCTCATCCGTATTTCAGGAACCGCCATGCCCGCTCTGGAGACAAAACTCAACGCCCGTTCTGCCGACTTTCAGGCCAATGCCGCCGCCATGCAGGCGCAGGTAGACGACCTGAACGCGCAAGTCGCCAAGGCCGCCCTGGGCGGCGGTGAGGCCACGCGGGCGCGGCATGTGTCACGGGGCAAGCTGCTGCCGCGTGACCGCGTGCAGATGCTGCTGGACCCGGGCACTCCTTTCCTGGAGCTAGGCCCGCTGGCCGCCAAAGACATGTACCCCGACCGCGACGGCACCGACAGCGCGCCCTGCGCCGGCGTCATCACCGGCATTGGCCGCGTCAATGGGGTGGACTGCATGATCGTGTGCAACGACGCCACGGTCAAAGGCGGCACCTACTACCCGATGACGGTGAAAAAGCATTTGCGCGCGCAAGAAGTCGCGATGCAAAACAACCTCACCTGCATCTACCTGGTCGACTCGGGCGGCGCCAATTTGCCCAACCAGGACGACGTGTTTCCGGATCGCGACCACTTCGGTCGCATCTTCTTTAACCAGGCCAATATGAGCGCGCAGGGCATTGCGCAGATCGCCGTGGTCATGGGCAGCTGCACGGCCGGCGGCGCCTATGTGCCGGCCATGAGCGACGAGACCATCATCGTCAAGAACCAGGGCACCATCTTTTTGGGCGGCCCGCCGCTGGTGAAGGCCGCCATTGGCGAAATCGTCAGCGCCGAAGACCTGGGCGGCGGTGATGTGCACACGCGCCTGTCGGGCGTGGCAGACCACCTGGCGCAAAACGACGCGCATGCGCTGGCCCTGGCCCGCCAGGCTGTCGCCAGCCTCAACAAAACCAAGCGCTTTGACCAGGCCCTGCGCACGCCGGTGCCGCCGCTCTACAGCCCGCAAGAGCTGCATGGCGTGATCCCGGTCGACACCAAGAAGCCCTACGACGTGCGTGAGGTGATTGCCCGCATCGTCGACGGCAGCGAATTTCATGAATTCAAGGCGCGCTTTGGCCCCACGCTGGTCTGCGGCTTTGCGCACATTGAGGGCATGCCCGTGGGCATCGTCGCCAACAACGGCATTTTGTTCAGCGAGTCGGCCCAGAAGGGCGCGCACTTTATCGAGTTGTGCTGCCAGCGCAAAGTGCCTTTGATCTTTTTGCAGAACATCACCGGCTTTATGGTGGGCCGCAAATACGAAGCCGAGGGCATTGCCCGCCACGGCGCCAAGATGGTGACGGCCGTGGCCACGGCCCAGGTGCCCAAATTCACCGTGATCATCGGCGGCAGCTACGGCGCCGGCAACTACGGCATGTGCGGCCGGGCGTATTCGCCGCGCTTCTTGTGGATGTGGCCGAACGCGCGCATCTGCGTGATGGGCGGCGAGCAGGCCGCCGGCGTGCTGGCCACCGTGAAGCGTGACGCGATTGAAGCCAAGGGTGGCAGCTGGAGCGCGGAAGAGGAGGCCGCCTTCAAGCAACCAGTGCTGGACCAGTTTGGCCACCAGTCGCACCCGTATTACTCCAGCGCCCGCGGCTGGGACGACGGCGTGATTGACCCGGCGGATACGCGGCGCGTGCTGGCGCTGGGGCTCTCGGCCACGCTCAACCAACCGATTCCTGACACGAAATTCGGCGTCTTCCGCATGTAAGCCCAGAAGTTCAAGAAGCACGCCATGGACAACATCTACATCACCCCCGAACACGAACTGCTGCGCGAGCAGATCGCCCGCTTTATCGCCCGCGAAGTCGAGCCCTATGCCGCCCAGTGGGAAGAAGAGGGCTGTGTGCCGCGCGAGGTGCTGCGCAAGATGGGCGACGCCGGCCTGCTGGGCCTGATGTATGAATCAGAGTTCGGCGGCGGCGAGGCCGATGCGCTGACCAACCTGGTGTTTGCCGAGGCGCTGTCGCAGTCCACCTTTGGCGGCTTCATCATCACGGTGCTGGTGCATACCGATATGGCCAGCCCGCATTTGTTTCATGCGGGCAATGCGGCGCAGAAGGCCAGGTACATGCCTAACGTGATTGCCGGCAAGACGATTACCGCCGTCGGTATTACCGAGCCCGGTGCGGGCTCTGACGTGGCAGGCATGCGCATGACGGCCAAACGTGAAGGCGATGAATGGGTGCTCAACGGCACCAAGATGTTCATCACCAACGGCGTGCATGCCAACCTCTATTTCGTCGCGGCCAAGACGGGCACGGCGCGGCACCAGGTGTCGATGTTTATTGTGGAGAAGGGCACGCCCGGTTTTACCGTGGGCCGCGCGCTCAAGAAAACCGGCTGGCTCTCGTCCGACACCGCCGAGCTGGTGTTTGACAACGTGCGCATCCCGGTCGGCAACCTGCTGGGCGACGAGGGCAAGGGCTTTTATTCGGTGATGAAGAACTTCCAGACCGAGCGTATCGCCCTGGCGGCCATGGCCGTCGGCCACTGCACGCAGGCGCTGAAGATGACGCTGGACTATGTGCGCCAGCGCCAGGCCTTTGGCGCCACGCTGTGGGAGAAGCAAACCATTCGCCAGCGCATCGCCATGCTGGACGCCAAGACCCGCGCGGCGCGGCAGTTTATGTACCACTGCGCCTGGTCCGTCACGCAGGGCCGCGACATTGTGCAAGAGGTCTCCATGCTCAAGGCGCTGACGGGCGAACTCGTCAACGAAGTGCTGCAGACCTGCCAGCAGTTCCACGGTGGTATGGGCTTTATCCGCGAGACAGCGATTGAACGCCTGTGGCGCGACGCACGCGTGCTGGGCATAGGCGGCGGCGCGACGGAAGTCATGCTGGAAGAAGTGGCCAAACGCTATTGAGCGCTATTGAACGTTATTAATGAAATCCTGAACATGAATCACCTGATCATTCAAGTCGAGGCGCTGGTCGCCACCGTCACGCTGAACCGCCCCGATGTGCGCAACGCCTTTAACCAGGAGGTGATCGCCGAGATGACGCAGGCCTTTGTGGAGTTGAGCCTGCGCGATGACGTGCGCTGCGTCGTGCTCGCGGCCAACGGCCCGGCCTTCTGTGCGGGCGCAGACCTGAACTGGATGCGCAGCATGGCCGACTACACCTACGACCAGAACCAGGACGACGCGGGCCGCCTGGCGACCATGATCCAGGCGGTGTACGAATGCCCCAAGCCCGTGATTGCCCGCATACAGGGCGATGTCTACGCGGGCGGCACCGGCCTGGTGGCGGCGTGCGACATCGCCGTGTCTGTTGATACCGCCGGCTATTGCCTGAGCGAGGTCAAGTTGGGCCTGATCCCGGCCACTATCAGCCCTTATGTGATTCGGGCGATGGGTGTGCGGGCAGCGCATCGTTATTTCCTCACGGCCGAGCGCTTTGACGCCGCCGAAGCCTTGCGCATCGGCTTTGTGCATGAGGTGGTGACGGCGGAAGCGCTGGATGCCAAGGTGGCTGAGCTAGTGAAAGCGCTGGTCAACGTCGGCCCCGAAGCCGTGAAGCTCTGCAAAAAGCTGGTGCAGGACGTGGCTGGGCAAGCCATCACGCCCGAGCTGACGCAGATGACGGTTCAAAGTATTGCGGATGTGCGCGTGAGCCCGGAAGGCCGTGAAGGCGTTCAATCCTTTTTGCAGAAACGCAAACCGAATTGGTTGCCTTCCAAGCCAGCATGACGCCATGAACAGCCTGGACACCGCACAACTGATTGCCTTGGCCGGCGCGCTGGGCTGGGCTAGCGGCGTGCGCCTCTACCTCGTGGTGCTGCTCACCGGCCTGGCGGGGTTTATGGGCTGGGTTGATTTGCCTGCGGGTTTGCAGTTGTTGTCCAACCCAGTGGTGCTGGGTGTCAGCGGTTTTATGGTGTTCATTGAATTTTTTGCCGACAAGATTCCGGGGCTGGATTCTTTGTGGGATGTGGTGCATGGCGTGATCCGCATTCCGGCCGGCGCTGCGTTGGCTGCGGCGGTGTTTGGCGCAGACAACGGCCTGGGCGCGCTGGTGGCAGCGCTGCTGGGCGGTACGCTGGCCGCCACCAGCTTTGCGGCCAAGGCCACCAGCCGTGCGGCCATCAATACCTCGCCCGAGCCTTTCAGCAATATCGGCGCATCGCTGCTCGAAGACGGCCTGGTGCCGCTGGGCCTGTGGCTGGCGATTGCGCATCCGCTGATTTTTGTCGTGGTGCTGGCCCTGGTGCTGGCGCTCAGCATCTGGCTGATACGGGTTTGCTGGCGCTTCCTGCGCCAGCTGTTTATCCGTGTGGCCCGCATTTTCAGCGGCAGGCCTGACCCTGGCACCGCTGCCGCTTTCACCTTGAAGTCTCCTTTCTCAAAGAACGACCATGTTTAAAAAAATACTTATCGCCAATCGTGGAGAGATCGCCTGTCGTGTGGCGGCGACTGCGCGCCGCATGGCCATCCAGTCCGTCGCGGTGTATTCCGATGCCGATGCAGGCGCCAAGCATGTCGGCTTCTGCGATGAAGCCATTCACATCGGCGGCAGCGCACCCAAAGACAGCTATCTGCGCTGGGAACGCATCATCGAAGCAGCCAAGGCCACGGGCGCCGAAGCGATTCACCCGGGCTACGGCTTTCTGAGCGAGAACGAAGAATTCGCCCAGGCCTGCACCGACGCCGGGCTGGTCTTTATCGGCCCGCCGGCCTCCGCCATCAAGGCCATGGGCCTGAAGGCCGAGTCCAAACAATTGATGGAAAAAGCCGGAGTGCCGCTGGTGCCCGGCTACCACGGCAGCGACCAGGACCCGGCCCTGCTCAAGCGTGAGGCCGACCGCATTGGCTACCCGGTGCTGATCAAGGCCAGCGCGGGCGGCGGCGGCAAGGGCATGCGTGCGGTGGAGAAGACGGAAGACTTCGAGGCCGCGCTGGCCTCATGCAAGCGCGAGGCCATCAACAGCTTTGGCGACGATGCGGTGCTGGTTGAAAAGTATGCGCAGCGCCCGCGCCACATCGAGATCCAGGTGTTTGGCGACACGCATGGCAATTACGTTTACCTGTTTGAGCGTGACTGCTCGGTACAGCGCCGCCACCAGAAGGTGCTGGAAGAAGCACCTGCCCCTGGCATGACGGAGGCCATGCGCAAGCAGATGGGTGAGGCGGCGGTGGCTGCGGCGCGTGCCGTCAATTACGTGGGCGCAGGCACGGTGGAATTTATCGTGGAGCAGCGCACGGACGGCTCCATGAATTTCTTCTTTATGGAAATGAACACGCGCCTGCAGGTCGAGCACCCGGTGACGGAAGCCATCACCGGCCTGGACCTGGTCGAGTGGCAACTGCGCGTGGCCTCCGGCGAAAAGCTGCCGCTGGCGCAAGACCAGCTGCGCATCACCGGCCACGCCATTGAAGCGCGCATTTGCGCCGAAACGCCCGACAACAACTTCCTGCCCGCCACCGGCACGCTGAATGTCTACAAGAAGCCGGTGCACACCGCATTCGAGCGTGGCCAGGTGCGTGTGGACGATGGCGTGCGTGAGGGCGACGCGATCTCGCCGTATTACGACTCCATGGTGGCCAAGCTCATTGTGCACGGCGCCACGCGCGCGGAAGCGCTGGCCCGGCTGGATGACGCGCTGGCGCAAACCCGCATCGTGGGCTTGAGCACCAATGTGCAGTTCTTGCGTTACGTGGTGCGCAGCCCCTCGTTTGCTAAAGCCAATCTCGACACGGCGCTGATCCAGCGCGAAGAGGCCGTGCTCTTCAAGCAGGAGCCTGTGGGCCTGGCGATGGCGGGTGCCGCGGCGGTGGCCAAGGCGTTGCTGGACGAGCGTGCGGCCGAAGGCGCCGACCCTTTCAGCCGCCGCGACGGCTGGCGTTCACATGGCGTGATGCAGCGGCGCTTTGAGTTTGAGTTTCATGGCGAGCCCGCCAAGGCCACGCTGACCTATCTGCATGACGGCGCTTTGCAGCTGGCGATTGGCGAGGCATCGGGCCCCTTGGTGTTTGCCGAAACCGCGCAGGGCATTGATGTGCAGTTTGCAGGCCAGCGCATGACGGCGGCGGTGTATGCGCAAGGCGAACTGGACCATGTCTTCACCGCCAGGGGCGCGACGCAAATCCTTTCCATCGACCTGCTGGCCCATGCGGGCGAGGCGCAGGCCGAGGGCGGCCGCCTGACGGCGCCCATGCCGGGCAAGGTCGTGTCCTTCGCCGTGAAAACCGGCGACAAGGTGAGCAAGGGTCAGCCGCTGGCGGTGATGGAAGCCATGAAGATGGAGCACACGATTGCCGCGCCGGCCGACGGTGTGGTGCAGGAGTTGCTGTACGCGCCGGGCGACCAGGTGAGCGAGGGCGCGGAATTGTTGAAAATAGCCGTTTGATGGCGTTTTGCCATTTGATTCAAACGGGACTTCTTCATGCGCATCAGTTTTTGCTGCTCCGACACCAAACCCCAGCCCTGGGTAGACGGCCTGAAGGCCGCATTTCCCGATGCGCAGGTCAGCCTCTGGGCCGCCGGTGATGCACCGGCCGACTACGCGGTGGTATGGGCACCGCCCCAACAGTTCTTTGACGAGCAAACCCAGGTCAAGGGCATCTTTAATATTGGCGCGGGTGTCGATGCGCTGATGAAGCTGCGGCTTCCCGCCGGCGTGCCGGTGGTGCGCCTGGATGATGCCGGCATGTCGGCGCAGATGGCGGAGTTTGTCTGCCATGCGGTGATTCGCCACTTTCGTGAGCTGGACGGTTATGCGGCCGACATTGCCGAGGGCAAATGGTCTTACCGCAAGCCGCGGCTGCGCACCGACTACCCCATTGGCGTGATGGGCCTGGGTGTGCTGGGCGAGCGCGTGAGCCGCGCGCTGGCGCAGTTTGATTTTCCGGTCAATGGCTGGAGCCGCTCGCCCAAGACGATCGAGGGCGTAAAGAGCTTTTCAGGCGAGGTGGGCGGGCAGGGTTTGCAGGACTTCCTGGCGGCCAGCCGCATCCTGGTGTGCCTGCTGCCGCTCACGCCTGACACGCAGGGCATCATGAACCTGGACACGCTGTCGCGCCTGCGGCCCGGCGGCTATGTCATCAATGTGGCGCGCGGCAGCCACCTTGTTGATGGCGACCTGATCACGCTGATCGACAACGGCCATTTGGCTGGGGCGACGCTGGACGTGTTTCGCACCGAGCCCTTGCCGGCCGACCATCCTTTCTGGAAACACCCCAAAATCACCATCACGCCGCACACCTCGGCCCGTACGCTGCGCGAGGAGAGCATCGCCCAGATTGCGGGCAAGATACGCGCCCTGGCAGCGGGAGCCCCGATAAGCACCTTGGCCGGCGTGGTTGACCCGAAAAAGGGATACTGACTAACTGCCGCCCTCGAAGGCGGCGCGCAGGACCATCATGAAACTACCCACCAGAGTCAAGCTTGTCGATGTCGGCCCCCGCGACGGGCTGCAGAACGAAAAAGCCCAGGTGCCGGCCGCCGTGAAGATCGAGCTGGTGCACCGCCTGCAGGATGCGGGCCTGACCGAGATTGAGGTCACCAGCTATGTATCGCCCAAGTGGGTGCCGCAGATGGCCGACAACGCGGAAGTGATGGCCGGCATCCAGCGCAAGCCCGGTGTGCGCTACTCGGTGCTGACGCCCAATATGAAGGGCTTTGAAGCCACCATTGCGCCGCCGCGTGAGTTATGGCCGGATGAGATCGTGGTCTTCGGGGCTGCCAGCGAGGCCTTCAGCCAGAAGAACATCAATTGCTCCATCGCCGAAAGCATTGAGCGCTTTCGCCCGGTGGTGGAAGCTGCGCGTGAAAAGGGCATTTATGTGCGGGGCGCCATGTCGTGCACCGTGGGCTGCCCTTACGAAGGCGAGATCGCACCTGAGCGCGTCGACATGCTGGCCGGCCTGATGAAGGGCATAGGCGTGCAGCATGTGGGCGTGGCCGACACCATTGGCGTGGGCACGCCGCTCAAGGTGCAGCGCGCGATGGACGCAACACTGAAGCACTTTGACATCAACGACGTATCTGGTCACTATCACGACACCTACGGCCAGGCGCTGAGCAATACATTGGCCTCGCTTGAAATGGGTGTCTGGCAGTTCGACACCTCATCGGCGGGCCTGGGCGGCTGTCCTTTTGCCAAGGGCGCCACCGGCAATGTGGCCACTGAAGACGTTGTGTACATGCTGCACGGCATGGGCATTCAAACCGGCATTGACCTGGACAAGCTGATTGATGCCGGAAAATTCATCAGCGACTTCCTGGGCCGCAAACCGAATTCCCGCGCTGCGACAGCGCTTTTGACTAAACGATTGAATTGACATGTGTGGTGCTGAATTAAAAACGCTGCCCGAGGGCGTGCAGCGGGTAGTGGCTGTGTTGCAAGAGAGCGGCCATCCCCATATGCCCGTCATGCTGGACGACGCAGCGCGCACGGCACAGCAAGCGGCCGATGCACTGGGCGTGCGGTTGGGCCAGATTGCCAAGAGCATCATCTTTCGCCGCAAGTCGGACGAAGCCGCCATTCTGGTGGTCACCTCCGGCGACAGGCGGGTCGATGAACGCAAGGTCGAGGCCATCGTCTGCCCTGATGGCAAGCGTGTGGGCCGGGCCGACGCCGAGTTTGTGAAAGCCAAAACAGGTTTCTCCATCGGCGGTGTGTCGCCACTGGCGCATGTGACCGACGTCATCGTGTTGATGGACTTGAGCCTGATGCGCTTTGAGGAAGTCTGGGCTGCGGCAGGGCATCCGCATGCGGTGTTCAAGCTGATGCCGCAGGAGCTGGAGCTGCTGACCGGCGCGCCGGTGGTGGATGTGGCGGTGGACCTGGACGAAGAAAAGCTCGCCCGTGAGCAGGCGATTGACCTGGTGACCGAGCGCAGCCGCACGGTGGAGGCTGAGGGTGACTTTGTGCCCTCGCCCTGTATTTCGGTGTGCCGCATCAATGCCGACTCGGGCCTGTGCGAAGGGTGCTTTCGCACGCTGGGTGAGATTTCGGGCTGGGCACGTTCGGGCCCTGAGCAGCAGCGTGAGCTGTGGAAAACCATAGGCCAGCGCATGGCGGCGGTGCAGGTTTAAAAATAATACGAACAATACGAAGGCGAAGGGGCCCATGAAGCACATCACGTTTTACTTTGACTTCATCTCGCCCTATGCCTACCTGGCCTTCGAGCACCTGCCCGAAGCGCTCAAGGGCCTGAGCTACAGCGTCAGCTACCGGCCCGTGCTGTTTGCCGCCATGCTCAAGCACCACGGCCAGCTTGGCCCGGCAGAGATCGCGCCCAAGCGCGACTGGACTTACCGGCAGGCGCTGTGGCATGCACACAGCAAAGGCATTGCCATGAAGATGCCGGCGAGCCACCCCTTCAATCCCTTGCCGCTGCTGCGCCTGGCCAGCAGCTGCGGCACACCGGCCGATCCGGCAGCCATCAACCGCTATGTTTGCGAGGCAATTTTTCGCCACGTCTGGCAGGGCGGGGCGGAGGCTGCCGATGAACAGCGGCTCGCCGCGCTCACGGCACAACTCGCGCCGCAGCAGCACCTGAGCGCCGACGAAGCGAAAGCGCAACTGAAAAAAAACACCGACGACGCGATTGCACTGAACCTCTTCGGTGTGCCTGCGATGGAAGTCGACGGCAAAGTTTTCTGGGGCTTCGATGCGCTGCCCATGCTGCGTGAATACCTGCTGGGCAATGCCTGGTTCGACAGCGAAGCGTGGCATGGCGTGAGCAACATTTCTGTGGGCATCTCGCGCAAGACCTAGGTAGGGCCCAGGCGCGTAAGCAAGCTCGCGAGCGCGTAAGCAAAATTTTCCGGCGCGTAAGAAGGTTCTACGCGTTTTCCCTGAGCGTATTCGCATGCTGAAAAGTTTCTCAAGGGTTTCCCCTTGAGTTGTCAGCCACGCATAAGTTTCACGCAAGCTCCTGTTATTTTCACGTCAGAGCTAGGTCAGGGACTCCAAAAATAATGAAGGCAGCTTCCATACCGGAGGCCTTCACTATTTGGAGACAAACATCATGGCAACAGCCGTCGACAACAGACCCATGACCGCCGAGCAGAAGAAGGTGATCTTCGCCTCTTCGCTCGGCACGGTATTCGAGTGGTACGACTTTTACCTTTACGGTTCATTGGCCGCCATCATCGCCAAGCAGTTCTTCAGTGGACTGGATGCCGGCTCAGCCTTCATCTTCGCCTTGCTCGCTTTTGCAGCCGGCTTCATCGTGCGCCCCTTCGGCGCGCTGGTGTTCGGCCGCCTGGGCGACATGATCGGCCGCAAGTACACCTTCCTGGTCACCATCGTGATCATGGGCTTGTCGACCTTCATCGTGGGCCTCTTGCCCAACTACGCCTCCATCGGCGTGGCCGCTCCGGTGATCCTGATCGCCCTGCGCATGCTGCAAGGCCTGGCGCTCGGCGGTGAGTACGGCGGTGCTGCCGTGTACGTGGCAGAGCACGCGCCTCACGGCAAGCGTGGCGCCTACACCTCCTGGATCCAGACCACGGCAACGCTGGGCCTGTTCCTGTCGCTGCTGGTGATTCTGGGTGTGCGTACCGCCATGGGCGAAGCCGCATTCGCCGACTGGGGCTGGCGCATTCCGTTCATCGTCTCCATCCTGCTGCTGGCCGTGTCGGTCTACATCCGGTTGTCGATGAACGAATCCCCTGCCTTCCAGAAAATGAAGGCCGAAGGCAAGACCTCCAAGGCGCCGTTGTCCGAGTCTTTCGGCCAGTGGAAAAACCTGAAGATCGTGATCCTGGCGCTCGTCGGCCTGACCGCCGGCCAGGCCGTGGTCTGGTACTCGGGCCAGTTCTATGCACTGTTCTTCCTGACGCAAGCGCTGAAGGTTGACGGCCCTACCGCCAACATCCTGGTGGCTTACTCGCTGATCCTGGGCACGCCTTTCTTCGTGATCTTCGGTACGCTCTCCGACAAGATCGGCCGCAAGCCCATCATCATGGCAGGCTGCCTGCTGGCCGCGGTGACCTACTTCCCCGTGTTCACGGCGCTGACCAAAGCAGCCAACCCTGACCTCGCCGCTGCACAAGCCAAGAACAAAGTCGTTGTGACCGCCGACCCGAACGAATGCTCGTTCCAGTTCAACCCGACGGGTACCGCCAAGTTCACCAGCTCGTGCGACATCGCCAAGCAGGTGCTGGCAGGCGCTTCGGTGAGCTATGACAACGTGGCTGCACCCGCAGGCACCGTGGCCAGCATCAAGATTGGCGAAACCGCGATTCCAAGCTACACCGCCAAGGGCCTGAGCGCCGACGACGCCAAGAAGAAGGACGCCGAGTTCAAGAAACTCATCGCGGACGACTTGAAGGCCGCCGGCTACCCGTCCAAGGCTGATCCAGCCAAGGTCGACAAGGTCATGGTCACGCTGATCCTGTTCTACCTGGTGATCCTGGTCACCATGGTGTACGGCCCGATCGCCGCCATGCTGGTGGAACTGTTCCCGACCCGCATCCGCTACACCTCGATGAGCTTGCCGTACCACATCGGTAACGGCTGGTTCGGCGGCCTGCTGCCTACGACGGCGTTTGCCATCGTGGCGCAAACCGGCAATATGTACAACGGCCTCTGGTATCCGATCATCATCGCGACCGTCACCCTGGTGGTGGGCACGCTGTTCATCCGTGAAACCAAGGACGTGGACATCTACGCCGACGACTGATTGGTTTTATCGCCGGTGCGGGTCAAGAGCCGCACCGGTTTTTTCAGGCTGAAGAGCCTTGTGATATTCACGGGCCCTCGTCATCAATGTGCCGAGGGCTTTTTTTTGGGAGAAAGAAAGATGTGGAAGATTGTTGTGGGTTTTCTGGTGATCGCCGGCCTGGCCATATTCCTGCTGAACAAGGGCGGTGACATCGACATGGGTGGTGAAAAGCACGGCGCCTTGCCGGCCGCCGCGCCCCTGGTTTCTGCCGTCGCGCTGACGGCCATTCCCCGCGCCTGACGCGGGGCGGTTCCCCCGCGGGGAACCTGGATGAGACCGGTTGGTATGTAGGTCATACCCCCAAAGACTGCCCAAATAGGTGCATTACCACCAAAAATGGGGTAAATTGAATCTCAGGGGGCGTTAAACAAAATATTACAGTCTCTGAATAGTGTTTAGCACCAAAGGTGACATTTCGCGTCACCGCAGGCGTTTTTACTGGAGACAAGCTGATGATCTACACCAAGACGGAGTTGGGCCAAGCCGCTTTGACCGACCGTTCCATATTGACCCCGAGGCAGCGCTCGGCGTTCATCATGTTTGACGGCAAGCGCAGCATGGAAGAGGTTGTGAAAGCAACCGCCGGCCTGGGTGTGACTGCAGAAGATATCAGCCACCTGATTTCACTGGGCCTGATCGCGCCCGCCGCGGTGCAGGCGCCCGTCAGCGCCGCGCCGCCTGCGCCGGTGTCGGCACAAAATGCCGACGGCTCGCCCACCCTGACTGCCCAGGAGCATTACTCCAGGGCCTACCCCATCGCTACCCGATTGACGGCCGCCCTCGGCCTGCGGGGTTTCCGGCTCAACCTTGCGGTCGAGGCTGCCGGCGATATCGACAAACTGAAGGAGCTGGCTCCCAAGATCAAGGAAGCCGTCGGGCCCGAGAAGTTCAAGGAACTCGAGGACGCACTTTACTTCTGAGCAACCCTGTACGGCTTGGCGCCGCAGGTTTGCGAATCCACAAGCAGGGGCCGCGATCCGGCTCTGCCGGGCGCAAGGCGCCTGTCCCCCTTGGGGGGAGGTGACGCTACACGAAGTGAGCGTCGGCAGGGGGTTTGCGAATTCCCAAGGAGGAGCCGCGATCCGGCTCTGCCGGGCGCAAGGCGCCTGTCCCCCTAGGGGGAGGTGACGCTACACGAAGTGAGCGTCGGCAGGGGGTGCTATCTATCTCCTGAATTTCCCGTCAGTCCCAATGATGGACAGGTCGGCGAAATCCAGCCCGGTGTGATCGGTGGGGCTGTAATTCACTTCGAGGCCGCCGATATCCAGCTTGTTCATGCCCTCCAGCGCCGCCTGGACTTTCTCGCGGTTGGGTTTGTGGCCGGCCCTGCGCAGGCCTTCGACCAGCACTTTGGCGGCGGCAAAACCTTCCAGCTTGGCGGGGCTGATTTCGTTGAGCCCCTGGGCTCTGGCGAGGTCCTGCGCTTCCTTGACCATGGCGTAGTTGACAGAGCGTTCATGAGGAAAAGCCTGGGTGACGATCACGCCGTGGGCGCTATCGCCCAGCAATTTGACAAAGCCGCTTGAGGCATTGTTGGACAAGGTGACGATCTGGACGGTGGGGTGCGCCGCGCGGAAGGCCTTGATGCCGTCAGCCGCTACCTGGCCGGCGGCCACCATGATCACGGCCTGCGCTTCGGTTTTGTGGATCCTGGCGGCAATCGCCGTGAAGTCGGGCTTGGTGCGGTCGAACTTTTCCAGCACGACCGGGTGCAGCTTGCCGGCCGCCATTCCTTTTTGAATACCCACGAGGCCGTCCGCGCCAAAGCTGTCATCGGTGTGCACGATGCCGATGCGTGTAAGGCCTATGGCGCGCAAGTGGGCGACGGCCTTTTCAGCTTCGTGCTGGTAGGGGGTGCGCACATTGAAGACATGCTTTTTGACGGGCTGGTGCAAGGTCATCGCGCCGGCGGACGGGCCGACCAGCGGCACATGGTGCTTGTCGAGCAGCGGAATGATGGCTTCGGTGTGCGGTGTGCCGCGCGTGAGGAACAGCGCGGACACCTTGTGCTCTTCAATCAGTTTCTGGGCGTTTTCAGCCGCGAGCCTGGGATCATATTGATCGTCGAGCGAGATCAGCTCGATCTGCTGCCCGTCAACGCCGCCCCTGGCGTTGACCGCATCGATGTAGAGTTTGGCGCCTTCTTTCGTTTCCTTGACGCTGGCGCTCAGGGGGCCGGTAAAACCGGCCGTCTGCCCGATCAAAATCTGCGCTTCTGCCACCTGGCCCAACGCGGCCATCGCGATGGCTGCCCACCACTTTCCCGCTGAGTTGGTTGTGTTGGTTGCGTTAGCGGTGTTTGTTGTCTCCATCTTTGTCTTCGCCTTCATGATCTGGAATCTCCTTGGACCTTGAAAATTCAGTCTATGGAGCGAGGCGATAGCGGTAAATATGGAAAGCGATGGCGCGTCACCAATCCGTAGGGCATCGGTAAAGCCAGAATGCGCCCTAATTGATTTGGTGAAAGGCCATTAAATGACCGCATTTAGCGGCTAAATGGCTGTGAAAAGGGCTTTAATCCCTACGCGCTGCACAGCCGGGTGCACTGTCTAGAATGTTTGACCTCTTCAGGAAAGACCGCACTCATGTCCCAGGGAACCATCCGCATCCGCGGCGCGCGCCAGCACAACCTCAAAAACCTCGATCTGGATATCCGCACCGGTGAAATGACGGTCGTCACCGGGCCCAGCGGCTCGGGCAAATCCTCTCTGGTGTTCGACACGCTGTTTGCCGAAGGCCAGCGCCGCTATGTGGAAACCTTCTCGGCCTACGCGCGCCAGTTTCTGGACCGCATGGATAAACCGGCCGTCGACAAGGTGGAAGGCGTGCCGCCCGCCATCGCCATCGACCAGACCAACCCGGTGCGCAGCTCGCGCTCCACCGTGGGCACGATGACGGAGCTCAACGACCACCTGAAGCTGCTCTACGCGCGCGCCGCGCAGCTCTTCGACAAGCAGACTGCGCAGAACGTGCGGCATGACACGCCTGAATCGATCTATGCGGAACTGATGGCACGCACGAAAGACGGCGATCCGCGCGTGGTGCTGACCTTCCCGGTCGAGCTGCCGGGCAACACCAGCGCCGAGCAGGTCGAGCAATGGCTGTCCGTCAGCGGCTTCACGCGGGTGCACGCCCAGCGCGACGTGGCCACGCCGGCCGGCCCGCACAAGTTGCTGGATGTGGTGGCCGACCGCTTTCGCACCCATGCGGTGGAAAAGTCCCGTGTGCTGGAAGCCATCGAGACCGCGCTCAAACGCGGCGGCCGCCTCAACATCTATGTGCAGCATGCGGAAGACGGCCAGCCCGATGTGATGTGGCGTTTCTCGACCGGCCTGCATTGCCCCGACAGCGACCTGCGCTATACCAACCCCACGCCCTCGCTGTTCTCCTTCAACTCAGCCATGGGCGCCTGCGAAACCTGCCGTGGCTTTGGCCGCGTTATCGGCGTTGACTACGGCCTGGTGATTCCCAACGACAAACTGACGCTGCGCGCCGGCGCCATCAAGACCTTGCAGACACCGGCCTGGGCGGAGAACCAGGACGACCTGATGCGCCACGCCGAAGCGTCCGGTATCCCGCGCGACACGCCCTGGTACAAGCTCACGCCCGAGCAGCAGGGCTGGGTCATCAACGGCACGCCCGGCTACAAAGAGGGCAACTGGAAGAAGCAGTGGTACGGCATCAAGCGCTTCTTCGGATACCTGGAAAGCAAGGCCTACAAGATGCACATCCGTGTGCTGCTGTCCAAATACCGCAGCTACACGCCCTGCGAAACCTGCGGCGGCGCGCGCCTCAAGCTCGAGTCGCTGCTCTGGCGCCTGGGCGCCAAAGAGGCCGCCGACAAGGTGCTGCCGGCCAGCCAGCGCTTTATGCCGGTGGGCGTGCAATGGAGCCGCGAGCAGCTCGAAGCTCTGCCGGGCCTGGCGCTGCACGACCTGATGCGCCTGCCTATCGACAGGCTGGCTCAGTTCTTTGCCGGCCTCTCGCTCGATGTGATGGGCGACGACGCCGAGAAGCAGGCGCTGCGCTCGCTGTTTGAAGAAATCCAGACGCGTGTGAAATACCTGTGCGACGTCGGCATCGGCTACCTCACGCTGGACCGGCAAAGCCGCACGCTCTCGGGCGGCGAGGTGCAGCGCATCAACCTCACCACCGCACTCGGCACTTCACTGGTCAACACGCTGTTTGTGCTGGATGAACCCTCCATTGGCCTGCACCCGCGCGACATGAACCGCATTACGCAGGCCATGCATCGCCTGCGCGACGCCGGCAACACGCTGGTGGTGGTCGAGCATGACCCGGCCGTCATGCTGGCGGCCGACCGCCTGATCGACATGGGTCCCGGCCCCGGCGAGAAGGGCGGCCAGATCGTGTTTGACGGCACGCCCGACGACATCAAACATGCGGACACGCTGACCGGCGCCTACCTCGGCTCGCGCAAGCAGGTCGGCATGGGCTTCAAGCGCGCGGTGACCGACAACACGCCGCGCCTCATCCTCGAAGGCGCACGCGACCACAACCTGAAAAACCTGACGGTCGATTTCCCGCTGCAGCGCCTGGTGTGCGTCACCGGTGTCAGCGGCTCGGGCAAGTCCACGCTGATGCAGGACATCCTGGCGCCGGCATTGCTGCGCCAGTTCGGCAAGGCGACTGAAACGCCGGGCCTGCACGATCGGCTCATGGGCGCCGATCACCTGACCGATGTGGTGTTTGTCGACCAGTCACCCATCGGCAAGACGGCGCGCTCCAACCCCGCCAGCTATGTGGGTGCGTGGGACGCGGTGCGCGACCTGTTTGCGCTGTCGCCGCTGGCCAAACAGCGCAGCTACACCGCCACCAAGTTCAGCTTCAACAACGGCGACGGGCGCTGCCCGACCTGCGGCGGCTCGGGCTTTGAGCACGTCGAGATGCAATTCCTCAGCGACGTCTACCTGCGTTGCCCCGACTGCGACGGCAAGCGCTACCGCGCCGAGATCCTGGAAGTGACGATTGAGCGCAAGGCGATTGGCGACCTCAAGCCGCGCCTGCTCAATGTGTCTGACGTGCTGGACCTCACCGTGAGCGAGGCGATTGCCCTGTTTGCGCAAGACCGCGAAGTGGTGCGTTCGCTGCAGCCCATCGTGGATGTGGGGCTTGAATACGTGAAGCTGGGCCAGCCCGTGCCCACGCTCTCGGGCGGCGAGGCGCAGCGCCTCAAGCTCGCGGGCTTTCTGGCCAATGCCAGCAAAACCACCAGCGCCAGCAAACAGGCGCTGGCGCTGAAGCAGCCCGGCCGCGGCACGCTGTTTTTGTTTGACGAGCCGACCACCGGCCTGCACTTTGACGACATCGCCAAGCTGATGCGCGCGCTGCGCAAGCTGCTCGAAGCCGGCCATTCGCTGATTGTCATCGAGCACAACCTCGACGTGATCCGCTCGGCGGACTGGCTGATCGACCTCGGCCCCGAAGGCGGCGAGGCCGGCGGCTTGCTGGTCGCGCAGGGAACACCTGAAGAGGTGCGCCAGCACCCGACCTCACACACCGCACTCGCCCTGCGCGAGTACGAGCAGGCCATGGGCAAGGTGCACGGCGTGGAAGAGTCCCGCCCCAAGGTCTGGGCCACGCGCCCGGCTTTCTCCAACCTGATCCAGATCGTCAACGCCAAAGAGAACAACCTCAAGAGTTTGTCGGTCGATATTCCGCGCGGCAAGTTCAATGTCGTGACAGGCGTGTCCGGTTCTGGCAAGTCCACGCTGGCCTTTGATATTTTGTTCAACGAGGGGCAGCGGCGTTATCTTGAATCGCTGAACGCCTACGCCCGCAGCATCGTGCAGCCGGCGGGCCGGCCCGAGGTGGATGCGGTCTACGGCATCCCGCCCACTGTGGCGATTGAGCAGCGCCTGTCGCGCGGCGGCCGCAAGTCCACCGTGGGCACGACCACCGAGGTCTGGCATTTCCTGCGCCTGCTTTATGTGAAGCTGGGCATCCAGCATTGCATCAAGGAAGGCGCGGCGGTGATGCCGCAAAGCCCTGAGAGCATTGCGGCGCAGCTGATCAAAACCTACCGCGGCCAGCACATCGGCCTGCTGGCCCCGCTGGTGATCGCCCGCAAGGGCGTCTACACCGAGCTGGCCGACTGGGCGCGGCCACGCGGCTACACGCACCTGCGCATCGACGGCGAGTTTTTGCCGACCACCGGCTTTCCGCGCATTGACCGCTTCAAGGAACACACGGTGGAGCTGCCGGTGGCCGACATCCGTGTTTCGCCTGAGAACGAAGCCGCGCTGCGCTCGGCGCTGGCGACCGCGCTGGAGCACGGCAAGGGCGTGGTCCATGTGCTGGCCCCGCTGGACGGCCTGCGTGGTGCGATGATGGCCGGCGCCAGCGCCAAGGGCATAGGCAAGCTGATCGCGTTTTCGACCAAACGCGCCTGCCCGGTGTGCGCCACCTCGTATGCCGAGCTGGACCCGCGCCTCTTCAGCTATAACAGCAAGCACGGCTGGTGCCCCGACTGCGTGGGCACCGGCGTCAAGCTCACCAAAGAGCAGCGCAAGGTGTTTGACGACTCGGTGATGGACGACGACAACAAGGGCCGGGAGCAAAGCTTTGCCGAGCCCGAGGTGGAAGATGTGGCAGGCACCGCCTGCCCGACCTGCGAAGGCACGCGGCTCAACGCCACGGCCCGCGCGGTGAAGTTTGCCGGTGTCGGCATTGCCGACATTGCGGCGCTGTCGGTGACGGATGTGCGGCGCTGGGTTGAAAAGCTCGCGCTGTTGGGCCGCGAGGCCGGCATCGCGCGCGACCTGATTCCTGAAATCAAGAGCCGGCTCGAGTTCCTCGAAGACGTGGGCCTGGGTTACCTCACGCTGGACCGCGGCGCACCCACACTTTCGGGCGGCGAGGCGCAGCGCATACGCCTGGCGGCGCAGCTGGGCTCCAACCTGCAGGGCGTCTGCTATGTGCTGGATGAGCCCACCATCGGCCTGCACCCGCGCGACAACCAGATTCTGCTGAGCGCGCTCGGCAAGCTCAGCGACCGCGGCAACACCCTGGTGGTGGTTGAGCATGACGAAGACACGATTCGCCGCGCCGACAACATCATCGACATCGGCCCCGGCGCGGGCAAGCGCGGCGGCACGCTGGTCGCGCAGGGCACGGCGGCGCAGCTGTCGGCCGTGCCGGGCTCGCTGACGGGCCGCTACCTGGCGAACCCGCTCATCCACCCGTTGCATGCCCGGCGTGAAACGCGCAAGGGTGCGGCGCCGGTGGCTGTGGTGAAAGAGGCACTCGTCGACGTCAATGCCAAGCCGGTGAGCAAGCAAAAAGCGGCCACGCTGAAAGCCGCGGCGCTCAAGGCCGCAGCAGCCAGCGCCAGCGCGCTGCACAACGCGGCGCCGGCAGCCGCCGGGCCTTTCACCCACTGGCTTACGGTGGTCAATGCCGACCTGCACAACCTGAAAGACGTGTCTGTCACCGTGCCGCTCTACCGCCTGGTGGCGGTGACGGGCGTGTCGGGCTCGGGCAAGTCGACGCTGGCGCGCGACGTGCTGCTGACCAATGTGCATGCAGGCGTCATGCAGCGCTCGACCAAATCGGGCCGCGATGCCGACGACAAAGGCAAGACGCCCGACTGGACTGGCTGCGAACGCATTGAAGGTTATGCGGCGGTGGATCGCGTGCTCGAAGTCGACCAGACGCCCATCGGCAAGACGCCGCGCTCCTGCCCGGCCACCTACATCGGCTTCTGGGACACGATACGCAAGCTCTTTGCCGATACGCTGGAGGCCCGCGCGCGCGGCTACAGCGCCGGGCGCTTCTCCTTCAACACCGGCGAAGGCCGCTGCCCGACCTGCGAAGGCGCGGGCGTGCGCACCATAGGCATGAGCTTTTTGCCCGACGTGAAGGTGCTGTGCGAAACCTGCCACGGCGCGCGCTTCAACCCTGAAACGCAGGCCGTCACCTGGCGCGGCAAAAACATCGGCGATGTGCTGAAGATGGAGGTCGACGAGGCGGTGGACTTCTTCTCGTCCATGCCCAACATCAGCCACCCGCTGCAGTTGCTGAAAGATGTGGGCCTGGGTTACCTGACACTGGGCCAGCCCTCGCCTACGCTTTCGGGCGGCGAGGCGCAGCGCATCAAGCTGGTGACCGAGCTCAGCAAGGTGCGCGACGACATCACGCGCCGCGGCCAGAAAGCGCCGCACACGCTGTATGTGCTGGACGAACCTACGGTGGGTCTGCACATGGCCGACGTCGAAAAGCTGATCCATGTGTTGCACCGCCTGGTCAACGGCGGCCACAGCGTGGTGGTGATCGAGCACGACCTGGACGTGATCGCCGAAGCCGACTGGGTGATCGACCTGGGGCCGGACGGCGGCAATGCCGGCGGGCGTGTGGTGGCGTCCGCGCCGCCTGAGGCGGTGGTGAAGCTGGGCACGCATACCGGGAAAGCCTTGCAAAGCGTGCTGGCCCGAAGCTAGCTCGACCCCGTCGGACGCTCACTTCGTGTAGCGCCTTCCCCCTTCCAGGGGCGGCGCCTGCGGCCTGGCAAAGCCAGTTCCGCGGCCCCTGTTGGCTTGCGGGTCTTGCAACAAAGGTGACAGCCCTTCAGGTGTTGCCCTGATGCGGCGCCGGCTGGCGGCACGCATGATGGGGATTGCCCGCCAACCGACCAGGAGACACGCCATGCAACGCCGACCCTTTCTGTACACCGCCGCCGCCCTTGCCCTGGTCGCCGCCGCAGCGATGCCGGCCCAGGCGCAGACCTTTCCGGTCAAGCCCATCAAGCTGGTGATTGCCTTCCCCGCCGGCGGGCCGACCGACATCACCATGCGCTCGCTGGCCGACAACGCCGGCAAGATCCTCGGCCAGCCGGTGATTGTTGAGAACAAACCCGGCGCGGGCGGCACCTTGCCTGCCCAGCAACTGCAAGGCGTGCCGGCAGACGGCTACACCGTGGCACAGATTCCGCTGGGCGTGTTCCGCCTGGGCTACACCACCAAAATCAACTGGGACCCGGTCAAAGACATCAGCTACGTCATCAATGTGACGGGCTACGCCTTCGGCATCGTGGTGCCGGCCGACAGCCCCTTCAAGACCTGGGCCGACTTTGTGGCCTATGCCAAGGCCAACCCCGGCAAGCTGACGTATGGCTCCACCGGCACACTGACCAGCCCGCACCTGACGACCGAACTCATCGCGCAAAAGGCCGGCATCGAGCTGCAGCACGTGCCCTACAAAGGCAGTTCCGACCTGATGCTGGCACTGGTGAGCGGCCAGCTGATGGCGGGCGCCGACAGCACCGGCTTTGCGCCGCAGGTCGAGGCCGGCAAGCTGCGCGTGCTTAACACCTGGGGCGAAAAACGGCTGGACAAATTCCCGAACGCACCCACGCTGAAAGAGCTGGGTTACGACCTGGTGCAGAACTCGCCCTTCGGCATAGGCGCCCCCAAGGGCACGCCGCCTGAGGTCGTCAAGCGGCTGCACGATGCGTTCAAAAAAGCGATGGAGGAGCCCAGCTACGTGGCCGCGCTGGGGCGCTACGACATGCTGCCGAACTACCTGAGCTCGGCGGACTACACGAAGTTTGCGCAAGACACGGTGGTGCGCGAGAAGGTGCTGATCGACAAACTGGGCCTGGCCAAACCCAATTGACCTAGTTGATCCAGCGGCCCCGGTTGAGGGCTGCGGGCGGCGTCAGCCGATGCGCTTGCGCACCACGGCCTCGCAGGGCACCAGCCTGTGAGTCTCATCCAGCTCCTTGGCATGATGGGTCCCCCATTCGAGCAATGACTCCAGGATGGGCCGCAGGCTTTCACCCAGCGGCGTGAGCAGGTATTCGATCCCCTGGCTGTCGACGGCGCTGGGCTGGCGGCTGACCAGCCCGTGTTCCTCCAGCGCCCGCAGTTGCTCGATCAACACCTTCTGCGAGATACCGACGATGCGCACTTCCAGCTCGCAGGTGCGTTGCGCGCCGTCCAGCAGCACATAAAGAATGATCGCCTTCCAGCGCCCGGAGAGCACACCCAGCGTGCGCTCTATGGGCGGGCCCGGCAGTCTCTTGATGATCTTCATGTGCTTCTGCTGACCAATTGGTGTGTAGATGAATGAGCGGCCGAAAAGTAAGCTTTCTTTCGATCACAACCGACTCGAAAGGAAATCATGACAGACCTGTTTGACCCCGCGCTGCTTGGGGATACCGTAGCACTGAAGAACCGCATTGTCATGGCGCCCATGACCCGTACACGGACGTCCGATGGCGACGTCCCGAATGCGCTGATGGCCGCCTACTATGGGCAGAGGGCCGGCGCCGGCCTGATCGTGACCGAGGCCGTCGACGTCGCGCCGTCCAGCAAGGGCTACGCCATGACACCCGGCATCTACACGCCCGCCCAGCAACAGGGCTGGCGCCTGGTGACCGACGAAGTTCACCGCCGCGGCGGCACCGTCTTTGCGCAGATCTGGCATGTCGGACGGATGGCGCACCCGTCACTGATGCCGGGTGGCCAGGCGCCCTGGGGCGTGACCGCGCAAAGGGCCGAGCATTCGGATGTGTTTGCCCACGGCGAGGACGGCAAGCTGCGCTACATCCGTGCCGGCACGCCAAGGCAGCTCGGCACGGACGAAGTCTCGGCTTTGGTCGGCACCTTCGCCCAGGCCTTTGCCGACGCGCGGCGGGCCGGCTTTGACGGTGTCGAAATCCATGCGGCCAATGGCTATCTGTTTGAGCAGTTCATGAACTCGGTGCTCAATACCCGCACAGACCGCTACGGCGGAGGGAGCGTGGAAGATCGCACGCGCTTCCTGATGGAAGTCGTCGAAGCCGGGGTGCGTGAATTGGGCTCGGGGCGCGTGGGCGTTCGCCTGGCGCCCTTCGGCACCTTCAACTCCATGCCGGCGGACCCCTTGACGGAGGAAACACTGCTGCACGTTTCGCGAGAGCTGGGCCGCCTCGGCGCCGGCTATATGCATCTGGTCTACGAACTGATGCCGACGGGAAACATGGAGAGCGCCGAGTTCAAGAAACACCATATTGACCATGCAGTGCTGGCCAGGGTGAGGGCGGCGTTTCCTGGCGCCATCATCTGGTGCGGCGGCTTCACTGACCGCGAGAGCGCCCAAGCGGCCCTCGACACCAGCTTGGTGGACCTGATCGCCTTCGGCAGGCCTTTTGTCGGCAACCCCGACCTGACTGAGCGGCTCAAACACGGCTGGCCTCTGGTCGAGGCGGACCGCTCGACCTACTACACCCGCTGCGGTGAGGTGGGGTACACCGACTTTCCGGCTTATCGGGCCGATGCGGCTGAATGCACGCCGGCTTAAGCGTGATCGCGGGCCGCGATGCCGGCCAGCACAAACACTTCGTCCGCCAATTGGGCGGCCAGGGTGGGCTCCACGCCGGCGCCAAAAATCAAACGGTAAATGATGGGCGCCATCATGTGGTCCAGCACCTGCTGCACGGTGGGCGTGGCGTCGCCGCGCGCCTGGGCGCGTTTGACCAGCACGGTGGCTTCGTTGCGGCGGTTTTTCAGGCAGTTGGTTTCTTCCGAGCCGGCCAGCGCGGCCGCTGCCTTCAGCAAGGAGGCATTGCCGGGCTTGTTGAGGTGGGTGATCAGTTCCTGGGCCCAGGCCGTGAGTTCGGCTTTCAGGTCGCCCGTCTCGGGCAGGGGGCGGTTCGGGTCCAGCCGGTTGGTGGCGGTTTCATCGAGCAGGCCGTTCACGTCGCCCCAGCGCCGGTAAATGCTGGAGGCGCTGACGCCAGCACGTTCGGCCACGGCCGGCACGGTGACTTTGTCGCGGCCTTCCTGGGCAATCAGCTCTTCCAGCGCCTTGCGCACTACAAATTGCACCTGGGCGCTGCGGCCGCCCGGGCGCTTGTTCTGGGGTGTTTGTGGCGTGCTCATTAGGACGGATTCTAGCCTAAACGCAATGATCTTTGCGTTAATTTTAAAACAGGTATAGAATTCGCAAACGCAAATAAATTCGCTTTAAGAAAGTTGAGCGTTCCCTATGACTGCACCTGCCGCCTCCGCCACCTCTGCTGCCTCTCCCTTGAAGTCCTCTTCATCTTCCGCTACTCGCTGGAAATTGCCGTCCGCGGCCGCCTTTCCGCTGCTGGCGGTTTTGCTGTTCGCGTTCTTTGTGGCGGGCAGTGCGCCTTCGCCGCTCTTTGTGGTCTTCCAGCAGCAATGGGGCTTTTCACCCGCGCTGCTGACGGTGGCCTTTGCGATTTACGCGATTGCCTTGCTGGCCTCGTTGCTGGTGGCGGGTTCGCTGTCTGACCATATCGGCCGTCGTCCCGTGGTGTTTACCGCCTTGCTGTTGCAAGCCGGCGCGATGCTGACCTTCTTGCTGGCCGAAAGCATCAACGGCATCATCGCCGCGCGCATTGTGCAGGGCATTGCCACCGGCATGGTCAGCGGCGCGTTGACGGCCGCGGTGGTGGAGGCCGCGCCGGCCGCGCAAAAACGCCTGGGCGCGATGATTGGCAGCGTCTCGCCGCTGGCGGGGCTGGCCGTGGGTGCGTTGCTCACCGGCATCGCCGTCAAGTTCGCGTTGCATCCGGTGCCGTTGGTCTTTGGTGTGCTAGCCGCCATCTGTGTGGTGGGTGCTGTGGCCACGCTCTTCCTGCCTGAAAGCGTCACGCCGCGCCCCGGCGCGCTGGCTTCGCTGGTGCCGCGCATTTCAATCCCGGTGCAAGCGCGTGCTGAATTTGCGCGCGGCCTGCCGACGATACTGGCCGTGTGGTCGCTTGCGGGTCTCTACCTGTCGCTGGTGCCTTCCATGCTGCAGCAAATCTTTGGTATCCATGACGGCGTCGTCAACGGCCTGGCGATTGCGGCCTTCTTCGGCTTGGGCGCTGCGTCGCCGACCTTGCTGAAAAACCTCTCACCGGTGCGCATGAGCGCCGTCGGCATGAGTGTGCTGGCCGTGGGCACGGGCCTGGTGGTGGTGTCGCTGGCCACGCGCTCTGTGGCGCTGTTTTTTGTGGGAACGGCGCTGGCTGGCTTTGGCGGCGGCTCGGCTTTCTCTTCACAAGTGCAAACGCTGGCGCCGCTGGCACAGCCGCATCAACGGGCTGAGCTGTTTGCGGCCTTGTACGCCGCCAGTTACCTGATCTTCAGTGTGCCGGCCATGCTGGCGGGCCGCCTGATTGCGCCGCTGGGCTTGCAGGCCACGGCGGAGGGCTACGCCGCCCTGGTGCTGGTGGTGGCCGCTTTGGGCGCTTGGCTGCGCTGGGGCTCCGTGCGCGCGGCGGCCCTTCGCTAACCAGCAGGGCCGCGGAACGGGCTTTGCCCGGCCGCAGGCGCCGTCCCCTGCAAGGGGAGGGGACGCTACACGGAGTGAGCGTCAGCAGGGGTGAGCAACATCTTTACGACCTCGGTAAAACCTGCGCCGCGCTCACCTTGAGTCACGTAGCGCGGAAGGTGCGCCAGCTGCGGTACAAAGCGCGCGATATTCGCCACGCCCACGCTGTTGGCAAAGGTCTTGAACATCAGCTGGTCGTTGGTCGAATCGCCGATATAAACCCATTGGTCCATCTCGGCGTCCAGGTCGCGTTGCCAGAGCTGCCGGACGATCCAGCGCGCGCCTTCCAGCTTGTTGTGGCCGCCATACCAGCCGTTGATGTGGATGCTGCTCACGGTGGCGTGCATGCCTTCGCTTTTCATCAGCGCCACCACGGCGGCGATCTGCGCATCGCTCAGTTGCACAAACTCGCTGTGGTCAATGGCGATGTCGGTTTCGCGGCCCGGCGAGTCAGTGGCGCGGGCCACGCCCGGCATTTCGCGCTCAATGCGCGCCAGCACGGCCTGCATGCGGGCGAAGTTGGCGCTGCGGGTAGCCGCATCCTGTTGATACAGTTTTGATAGCGGCTTACGCTCATCTGGTATGGCCTGCAGGCTTTTTTTGTCTTCCGGCCGCAGCGCCACGGCGCCGTTTTCCGCCACGATGGCGTCGACCGGCCAGCTCGCCGCGAAGGGCTCGCTCCAGCCGACAGGGCGGCCGGTGATCGCCACTACCTTGAACCCGGCAGCCTTCAACGCCCCCAAAGCCTCCAGCGCATCGGGCGTGATTTCGCCCTCGGTGGTCAGTGTGTCGTCGATGTCGGTGAAGACGCCGGTGATCTGTGCACGCTCGGTGAGCGCCCAGGAGGTGAGCTTCTTCATCGTTGCTTTCTCAGTACCTCGAAGCCCATCAGAAGGGCAATGCCGGTGATCAACAGGCCCGCGATGCCCTGGACCCAATCGTTGAACGACAGTTTCCAGGGCTCGAGCACCGCTTCGGACGGATAGCCGGGATCGTAGTACACGGCCACCGTGTCGCCTTTTTTGAACGCAGCCTGGAATTGCTCGGACTCACTCCTGGAAAGGCAACTGTCCGACGCGCGCACACCTTGGCCGGTGAAGTGCTGGCCGTGCACCTTGTAGCTGTAGGTGGCAATCGGCTCATAGCAACCGTCTTGCTTGTCCGAAGCGGGCTTCACGCCGGACGAAAGTATTTGCGCGCTGCCTGTTTCCCAATCGAGGATTTGCGAGGCCAGGTAGGCCTTTGATGCGAAGCTGGCGCTCATTCCCGCACCCATGATCAGGAACAGGGCACAGTAGACGGGCGCGAGGCGGGGGTACATCAGGCCACCCCGAAACCTGGATGCCAGGAAGAGGGGGTCAGGTGGCGCGTTGCAGACTCTTGCATCGTGAAATTCTCGCACGGCCCCCGTTCCTGCCCAAGGGGGCTTTACGCAGGCTGGGCAAACCCGGGCAGGCTGGTTACAATAGCGGCTTCCTGAGGAGCGTTGCAAGCCACGTCACGTGGACCAGGCTCAGGACTTCATTGCAACCACGCTCACCCGCATGTGCTCTCAAGCCGGGTGAATGACTGAATTCCCCTTTCGCTGAAAGCCGTGCCCGTGGCGATTTTGCCCAGTTGACGTTTGATATTTGGAGAACCGTATGAGCGCCGTCCTGAAAGCTTCCACCGACTACACCATTGCCGATATTTCGCTTGCCGCCTGGGGCCGCAAGGAACTGAATATCGCGCAAACCGAAATGCCCGGCCTGATGGCCATCCGCGAAGAATTTGCGAAGGCGCAGCCGCTCAAGGGCGCGCGCATCACCGGTTCGCTGCACATGACCATCCAGACCGGCGTGCTGATCGAAACCCTGCAAGCCCTGGGCGCCGAAGTGCGCTGGGCCTCGTGCAACATCTTCTCGACGCAAGACCACGCCGCCGCCGCGATCGCCGCTGCCGGCACGCCGGTGTTCGCCATCAAGGGCGAAACCCTGGCCGACTACTGGGACTACACCCACAAGATCTTCGAATTCAACGGCGCCAAGGGCACGCCTGAAGAAGGCCCCAACATGATCCTGGACGACGGCGGCGACGCAACGCTGCTGATGCACCTGGGCACCAAGGCCGAAAAAGACGCCAGCCTGATCTCCAAGCCCGGCAGCGAAGAAGAGATTTGCCTCTTCAACTCGATCAAGGCCAAGCTCGCACAAGACCCGACCTGGTACAGCCGCCGCCTGAAAAACATCATCGGCGTGACCGAAGAAACCACCACCGGCGTCCTGCGCCTCAATGAAATGTCGGCCAAGGGCACGCTGGCGCTGCGCGCCATCAATGTGAACGACTCCGTCACCAAGAGCAAGTTCGACAACCTGTACGGCTGCCGCGAATCGCTGGTCGACGCCATCAAGCGCGCCACCGACGTGATGGTGGCCGGCAAGGTCGCCCTGGTGGCCGGCTATGGCGACGTGGGCAAGGGCTCCGCACAAGCCCTGCGCGCGCTGAGCGCACAAGTCTGGGTGACCGAAATCGACCCCATCAACGCCCTGCAGGCCGCGATGGAAGGCTACAAAGTCGTGACCATGGAATACGCCGCCGACAAGGCCGACATTTTTGTGTCCGCCACCGGCAACAAGAACGTCATCACGTATGAGCACATGGCCGCGATGAAAGACCAGGCCATCGTCTGCAACATCGGCCACTTCGACAACGAAATCGACGTTGCCGCGCTCGAGAAATGCACCTGGGAAGAGATCAAGCCGCAAGTCGACCACGTGATCTTCCCGGACGGCAAACGCATCATCCTGCTGGCCAAGGGCCGCCTCGTGAACCTGGGTTGCGGCACCGGCCACCCGAGCTTCGTGATGTCGTCCAGCTTCGCCAACCAGACCATCGCCCAGATCGAGCTCTTCACCAAGAAAGAAGCTTACGAAGTCGGCAAGGTTTACGTGTTGCCCAAGCACCTCGACGAGAAGGTTGCGCGCCTGCACCTGAAGAAGGTCGGCGCTGTGCTGACCGAACTGAGCGACGAGCAGGCTGCGTACATCGGTGTCAGCAAGGCTGGCCCGTACAAAGCCAACACGTACCGCTACTAAGGTATTCCTACCTCTCCCCTGGGAGAGGGCAGGGGTGAGGGCTGGCGGCGACCATGCCCTCACGGGAGTTTTTGAGGCCGCAGGCCCTCACCCCAACCCTCTCCCAGCGGGAGAGGGAGTAAGAAGAGAGCCATTCCATGGAGCCACATGCGCGCTGACCTATTCCTCGTCGACCACGGCCATGCTGCCACCCGCTCACAGGCCCAGCGCCTGATTGCTTCGGGCGTGCAGTGGCGCGCGGAAGCCGACGCGCCCTGGAAGAAGGTCGCCAAGAACGGTGACGAAATTCCGGCGGGCGCCGAGCTGCAATTGCTGGACACCACCGAAGCCAAATACATCTCGCGCGGCGGGCTCAAGCTCGAAGGCGCGCTCAAGGCCACCGGCCTGAAGGTGGCCGGCCTGCGCTGCCTGGACGTGGGCCAGTCCACCGGTGGTTTTACCGACTGCCTGCTGCAGCACGGCGCTGTGCAGGTGGTGGGTGTGGATGTGGGCCACGGTCAGTTGCACGCCAGCCTGCGTGAAGACCCGCGCGTGGTGTGCATTGAAGGCGTGAATGCGCGCGCCATGACGGCCGCCGACCTGGTGGCCGGCCATGCGGGCGACAGCGGCGACATGGACTTTGGCGATGACTTCGATGATGAAGAGGCGGACGAAGACAGGGATGAAGAAGGCCCGGCGATTGAAGCCAACTTCGACTTCCTGACCGGCGACTTGTCTTTCATCTCGCTCACGCTGGTGCTGCCCGCGGTGGTTCGTTTGCTCAAGCCCGGCGGCGATTTGCTGATGCTGGTCAAGCCGCAGTTTGAGTTGCAGCCCGGCCAGATCGGCAAGGGCGGCATTGTGCGCGACCCGGCGCATTTTGAGTTTGTCGAAAAGCGTTTGCGCGACGCATGCGTGGCCTTGGGCCTTGAGGTGAAAGCCTGGCTGGAGTCGCCGATTGAAGGCGGCGACGGCAACCGCGAATTTTTTATCCAGGCCGTCAAGGGCCACGACGTGGCGGGCGAAGACCAGCCGCTACCGGCCGCGCCACGGCGCCAGGTAGCCAAACGGGTGCCGCGCAGCGAACTGCGTGCCGCCCGTGCGCCGCATGAAGATTCCGAACTCGCGCATGCAGGCCAGCCCGGCCCCGCGCGCGGCAAGCGGCGTGACAAGAAAACTCCTGCCGACGGTAGCGAAGAGTAACGACGAATAAACGACGAGTGAGATCCGAGATGAACCTGCCCATCAGCTTTGAATTCTTTCCGCCCAAAACGCCAGAAGGCGCTGAAAAACTTCGCGTCACGCGCCAGGCGCTGTATGCGCACAAGCCCGAGTTCTGCTCGGTCACCTTTGGGGCAGGCGGTTCCACACAAGACGGCACCTTTGGCACGGTGAAAGAGATCCTGACTGAAGGCGTGGCCGCGGCCTGCCATTTCTCGTGCGTGGGCGCGACCAAGGCCACGGTACGCGAACAACTGGCCACCCTGCGGGCCATGGGCGTCAAGCGCCTGGTCGCGCTGCGCGGCGACTTGCCCAGCGGCTACGGCGCGGGCGGCGAGTTCCATTACGCCAGCGACCTGGTGGCTTTTATCCGCGAAGAAACCGGCGACGCTTTTCACATCGAAGTGGCGGCCTACCCCGAGATTCATCCGCAGGCGCGGTCGGCCGATGCCGACCTGCAGGCTTTTGTCAAAAAAGTGAATGCCGGTGCCAACTCGGCCATCACGCAGTATTTCTTCAACCCCGACGCTTACTTCCGTTTTGTCGATGATGCGCAGGCGCTGGGTGTCGACGTGCCGGTTGTGCCCGGCATCATGCCCATCACCAGCTCCACGCAGCTCATGCGCTTTTCCGACGCCTGCGGCGCGGAGATTCCGCGCTGGATACGCCTGCGCCTGCAAGGCTTTGGCGACGACACGGCCTCTATCAAGAGCTTCGGCCTGGATGTGATCACCGGCCTGTGCGAGCAGCTCTATGCTGCGGGTGTGCCCGGCATTCACTTCTACACGATGAATCAGGCTGCGGCGACGACCGAAATCATCCGGCGCTTGAACCGGGCCTGAGCCCTTGCACCCATGCGGCAGGGTGTGATCCGGTTTGTTTTTGTTGGCGCTGCCATGGCGGGGTTGGCGCTGTTGTCAGCGTGTACGACGGCTCCCGTGGCATCGCCGGGCGCTGTAAAGCCCCGGTCTGGCGCAGCGCCATCACCTGCTGCGCCCGCTGCCTCCGTCACCCGCATGCCCGATGCGCCCGCTGACGAAGTCCCGGCTGCATCTTCCGAACTGCCCCGCCCCGAATTGCTCGCCGGCGAAGTGCCGCGTGAGTTCCAGCGCGGCACCGCCTCCTGGTACGGCCCGCGTTTTAACGGCAGGCGCACCGCCAGCGGCGAGCGTTTTGACATGACCGAATTCACCGCCGCCCACCGTACGCTGCCCTTCGGCACCATGGTGCGTGTGCACAGCCTTGTCAACGGCCGCGATGTGGATGTGCGCATCACCGACCGCGGCCCCTACGCCGGCAACCGCATCATCGACCTCAGCCGCGCCGCAGCCGAAGAGCTGGGCATGCTGGGCCTGGGCTTCAAGGAGGTCGTGCTGCTGGTGCCCGAGTCCACCCCTGAGGTGGCCGTGACGCCGCCACCGGTCAAAAAGCGCCCGCGCCCCGTCAGGCGTGCGGCACCACCCAAAGCGCGCTGAAGCTCCCTCTCGAGATTTTCCGCGTTGCCGGTTTTCTTTTTTGGTCGATATCTGCAAGCAAAAACGGCCTGAAAACCAATAAGAATAGGCGTGAGCAGCTCCTGAATCGATAGCGGGGGGAGATTACCCCTGTCATCAAGCCGTCATCGTGGCCCGGTTCAATGTAAACGATTACATGGGACGGGCAATGAGCATTCAGGCAGTGGCAAATCAGGCGGGGGTATCGGTGGCAACGGTGTCGCGGGTGTTCAATTCCCCGGCCAAAGTCATGCCGCAGACCCGTGAGCTGGTGGAGAAAGTGGCGCTCTCGCTGGGCTATATGCCCAATGCGAGCGCGCGCACCTTGCGCACGCAACGCAGCCGCGTACTGGGCGTGGTCTTGCCCACCTTGCTGAACCCGGTGTTTGCCGAGTGCCTGGAAGGCATCGCCCGCTCGGCCACCCGCGCCGGCTATGCCATCCTGCCGCTGACCACCGACTACCGGCTCGAGCAGGAAGAGCAGGCCGTGAACCTTCTGCTGGCCGGCAACGTCGACGGCATGATCCTGGTGGTCTCCAACCCGGAGACCTCCAAAGCCTTGCAGCGGCTTTGCGTCACGCGCCTTCCCTATGTGCTGGCCTACAACCGCCACGCGGACCATCCCTGCATCTCGGTCGACAGCGAACAGGCCGTGGCGGAAATCGTCGCCCGCCTGGCGGGCCTGGGGCACCGCAACATCGCCATGGTGAGCGGCCAGCTCGGCGCTTCCGACCGCGCCCAGCAGCGCTGCCGCGGCTTTCGCCGGGGCATGGAGGCCGCAGGCCTGCCGGGCCCGCAGGTGCTGGAGGTGCCCTTTGTGGAAACCGCCGTCAGCGAGATCACCGAACTCCTCAAGCAGGCGTCGCGGCCCAGTGCGCTCATCTGCTCCAACGACCTGCTGGCCATCCGCAGCCTGCGCGCCGCCCACCTGGCCGGGCTGGCGGTGCCGCGGGATGTCACCGTGGTCGGCTTTGACGGCATCGCGCTGGGGGAAGACCTCACGCCCATCCTGAGCACCATCACCCAGCCCAATGCCGACATCGGCCGCTGCAGCGTGGAGCTGCTGGTCCAGGCGCTCACCGGCGGCTCGGCCCTGACACCTGAAAGCAGCCTCTCGCTGGCTTACGGTTTCCGCGAAGGCGAATCCTGCGCCGCGCCTTCATCCATTCCGTGAATCCTGTCACCCGTCTTTTACGTTCACCCTCACTTCACTCACAACGGAGCTTCCATGAAAACATCCCTGCAACGACTCGCCAAGGCCGCGCTGCTGGCCATTGGCCTGGCTGCCGGCGCCAATGCGCTGGCCCAGACCGCCATCTGCTACAACTGCCCGCCCGAATGGGCCGACTGGGGCACGCAGCTCAAAGCCATCAAGGCCAAGTCCGGCGTCACCGTGCCGCCCGACAACAAGAACTCCGGCCAGTCGCTGGCGCAGATGACGGCCGAGAAAACCAACCCGGTGGCTGACGTGACCTACCTGGGCGTCACCTTCGCCATCCAGGCGCAGAAAGACGGCCTGGTCGGCACCTACAAGCCGGCCGCCTGGAGCGAAATCCCCGACGGCCTCAAAGACCCGCAAGGCCACTGGTTCACCATCCATTCAGGCACGCTGGGCTTCATGGTCAATGTGGATGCACTGAAGGGCAAGCCGGTGCCCCGTTCATGGGCCGACCTGCTCAAGCCTGAGTACAAGGGCCTGATCGGTTATCTCGATCCGGCATCGGCCTTTGTGGGATACGTCGGCGCCGTGGCTGTCAACCAGGCGCGCGGCGGCACGCTGGACAACTTCACGCCGGGCATCGACTACTTCAAGGCGCTGCAGAAAAACGAACCCATCGTGCCCAAGCAGACCTCGTACGCGCGCATGCTGTCGGGCGAAATCGCCATCCTGCTGGACTACGACTTCAACGCCTACCGCGCCAAATACAAAGACAAGGCCAACGTCGAGTTCGTGATTCCGGCTGAAGGCACCATCGTCGTCCCCTACGTGATGAGCCTGGTGGCCAAGGCGCCCAACGCCGACAACGGCAAAAAGGTGCTGGACTTCGTGCTGTCCGACGAAGGCCAGGCCATCTGGGCCAACGCCTATCTGCGCCCTGTGCGCGCCAGCGCGATCTCGAAGGAAGCCCAGTCGCGCTTTCTGCCGGCGAGTGAATACGCGCGTGCCAAGAGCGTCGATTACGCCCGCATGGCCGCTGTGCAAAAAGGCTTTTCCGACCGCTACCTGAAAGAAGCCCAGTAAGCCTTAGTTCCACCGGCAAGCCATGAGTCCTATGAGATCTTCCACCTTCGCGCCCTCGCGCCGCCTGCTGCTGGCCTGTTCAGCACCGGCGGTGGCCTTCTTCGCGGCCTTCTGGCTCTTGCCGGCGGTGCAGCTGCTGGCATTGCCGGGCAAGCTGGGGTGGTCCGCCTACTTTGTGGTGCTGACGAACGCCCGCTACCTGCAAAGCCTGCTGCAAACGCTGGGCCTCTCGCTGGCGGTGACTCTGGTGACGCTGGTGCTGGGCGCGCTGGTGGGGATCACGCTGGCACGGTCGCAGTTTGCGGGGCGAAAGCTCCTGCTGTCGCTGCTGACCTTGCCGCTGTCTTTTCCGGGCGTGATCATCGGCTTTTTCATCATCCTGCTGGGCGGCCGTCAGGGCCTGGTGGCCGACCTCAGTGACGCGCTGGGCATGGGCCGCATCACCTTTGCCTACGGCCTGGCGGGGCTCTTTCTGGGCTACCTGTATTTTTCGCTGCCCCGGGCGATCGTCAGCTACACGGCCGCGGCCAGCGCGATGGACCTTCCGCTGGAAGAAGCCGCGCGTTCGCTGGGCGCCTCGCGCTGGCGCGTGGTGCGTGATGTCTGGCTGCCCGAACTCGGCCCCACGACCTTTGCCTGCGGCGCCATTGTGTTTGCCACCGCCATGGGCGCTTTCGGCACCGCCTTCACCCTGGCCAGCAAGTTTGAGGTGCTGCCCATCACCATCTACAACGAATTCACCAACTACGCCAACTTTGCGCTCGCCGCCAGCCTGTCGATCACGCTGGGCCTCATCACCTGGCTGGTGCTCTTCCTGTCGCGGCGCGCGGCCAGCCCGGCCGGTGCGGGAGCTTGAGGCCATGAGGACCCCTCGCCAGGTATCCCCCTTGCTGATGCTGCTGACGGCGTTGGTCGCCGTGTTCATGATTGCGCCCATCGCGCTCTCGGTGCTCGCCGGGCTGGTCAACAACTACAGCGCGGGCCTCAAAAGCGGCTTCACCTTGCGCTGGCTGGGCGAGGTGTGGGAGGTGTACGGCGGCACGGTCGCCGCTTCGCTGGTGATTGCTTTGCTGTGTGTGCTGGGCAATCTGCTCATCGGCATTCCATGCGCGTATGCGCTGGCCCGCAGCCGCTCGCGCATCGCCCGGGTTTTTGAAGAGCTGCTGACACTTCCGGTGGCGGTGCCGGGCCTTGCCACCGCGCTGGCGCTCATCCTGGCCTATGGGCAGATCAGCGGGTTCCGGCAAAGCTTTGCCTTCATCCTGGTGGGCCACATGGTGTTCACGCTGCCCTTCATGGTGCGCACAGTGTCATCGGCCTTCCAGCGGCCCGAGCTGCATTCATTGGAGGAGGCCGCCCGCTCGCTGGGCGCCGGCTTCAGGCAGCGCTTCCTGGGTGTGCTGCTGCCTGCTGTGCTGCCCGCGGTGGTGGCCGGAAGCCTCATGGTCTTCACGCTGTCGGTCGGCGAGTTCAACCTCACCTGGATGCTGCACACGCCGCTCACGCGCACGCTGCCGGTGGGCCTGGCCGACAGCTATGCCTCCATGCGGCTGGAGATCGGCTCGGCCTACACACTCGTCTTTCTCCTTGTCATCCTCCCTGTGCTGTGGGGCCTGCAGGCCGCCGGCACCCTGATTGAAAAACACCATGGAAGCTGAACGCACGCGCGTGGACATTGTCCAGTGCGCCAAAACCTATGCCGACGGCACCCGCGGCCTGCAAGCTACGTCGCTGACGGTGGAGCCGGGCGAAGTGCTGGCTTTGCTGGGCCCCTCCGGCTGCGGCAAAACCACGCTGCTGCGGCTGGTGGCCGGGCTGGAGGCGCCGGACGCCGGCAGCCGCATCACATTCGGCGACACGGACGTCACCCACCTGCCGGTGGAGCGGCGCGGCATCGGCATGGTGTTCCAGCACTACGCGCTGTTTCCGCAGATGACGGTGGAAGCCAACATCGCCTACGGCCTGCGCGTGCGCGGCGTGGACGACACCGAAAAGCGCCGCGTGGTCGGCGAGCTGGTCGACCTGGTGCGCCTCAACGGCCTTGAGAAGAAGCGCCCGGCCGAACTGTCGGGCGGCCAGCGCCAGCGCGTGGCCCTGGCCCGGGCGGTGGCGGTGCGCCCACGCGTGCTGCTGCTCGACGAACCGCTGACGGCGCTGGACGCCAAGCTCAAGGAATCAGTGCGCGATGAACTGGCCGAGCTGCTGCGCCGCCTTCACATCACCGCCATCCACGTCACGCACGACCAGCAGGAAGCGCTGGCCATTGCCGACAGGCTGGCGGTTATGCACGCGGGCCGTATCGTGCAGGTCGGCCACGGCGAGGCGCTGTACCGCACGCCCCAGCATCCCTTTGTCGCGAGCTTTCTGGGCCGCGTTAACCGCCTGGCGCGTGACGAGGCCGCGCGTGCCGCCAACGTCGTCAAGGTTGGCGACATGGACGTCGCCTGCCCGCCGGCGTGGAGCGCGCAAGACACCGTGCTGGTCCGGCCCGAAGACATTGAAGTGGGCGACATCAGCGCCGGCTGGGGCGATGCCGTGGTGTCGCAACGCGTGTTCCTCGGCGACCGCATCCAGCTCAAGCTGATGCTTCCTGACCAGACCAGCGTCAACGCGGAGGTGGGGCGAGACCACCCCGCCTGCATGGGCGACGCCGTCGGCATCCGCATCCAGCCCCATCACCTCATGCCGGGCAGCGAACTGGCTGCCGCATCCCTATGACCACCTCATTGCTGCAACTCTCAGACCTGCACATCCGCGAACCGGGCCGACTGGCTTACGGCCGCATCAACACCGCGCCTTACCTCGTGCAGGCGGTCGCGTCCATCCTCAGGCTGCCGCAGCAGCCGGATGCGGTGGTCATCACCGGCGACCTGACCGACTTCGGCCGTGCGGCTGAGTACGGCCACCTGCGTGAGCTGCTCGCGCCGCTGGCCATGCCGGTATACCTGATGCCCGGCAACCACGACGAGCGCGCGCAACTGCGGCAAAGCTTTCCCGGCCACACCTATCTGGGCAGCGGGGAATTCGTGCAGTACAGCGTTGCCATCGGTGCGCTGCAGCTGATCGCCCTGGACACCGTGGTGCCCGGCGCCAGCGAAGGCAGCCTGTGCGAAGCAAGGCTGGCCTGGCTGGCCCGCGAACTTGAAACGCACCGCGGCCGGCCCATGGTGATCGCCATGCACCATCCGCCATTCAAAACACTCATAGGCCACATGGACGACATCGGCCTGCTCAGCGGGGCGGCCGAACTGGAAGCGCTGGTGAGCCGCTACCCGAACGTCGAGCGCATCATCTGCGGCCATTTGCACCGCGCCATCCAGGTGCGCTTTGGCGGCACCATCGCCGCGACAGTGCCCTCACCGGCCCACCAGGTCTGCCTGGACCTGGCGCCCGACGCCGCCTCAGCCTGGGTGCTGGAGCCGCCCGGATTCGGCTTGCACGTTCTGCCCGAGGGCGGCCGTCTGGTAAGCCACACCGTGGCCAGCGGACAGTACGAAGGGCCGTTTCCTTTTCATGAAGGTTCGGCGCTGATCGATTAGCGTGCCGGCCGGCACTGGCTAGCGCGTGCTTTAGACCAGCAGCCCGAAACGCCGCAGCCGTTCCAGCGAATAGCCGTCTTGCTCAATATCAGCCGCAGCACCGTCTTGCAGGCGCAGCAGCAGCGCGTATTCGGCGGCGCTGAGTTTTACCGGTTGGTGCCAGATGTTGCAGGCAAAGTCCGGCCGCAGCGCAGCGGCGGGGTAAGCGAGCGCCCGGCCGGTCGCCACTTTGGCCGCCGACGCGCAGGCGACCGGTCTGCATGCATAGCGCACACGGCCGGTGATGACCAACTCTTCCACGCAGGCCGTCACTACCGGCAACGGCGCGGCGGCGCACAGCTCAGCAAAAGACAGGGTCGCTGGAAACGCGGCATCCAGCGCGGCATGCACGGCGGCCGCGGCTGAGGGCGGCGCCGCACGGCCGGCGCCCTCCGGTGCTTGCGGGTCTTCACGCCAGGCGTAGTGCAGCTTCTGCAGGCACCCGGGGTCGATGCGGTACTTCACGTCCTTCTTTTGTGCGGCATGCACCAGCAGGCTCTGGCGAAAGCTGCGGTTGGTCAGGAAGTCCAGGTATTGCTCCATCAGCACCTGGTCGCTGCCGGCTTCTTTTAGCAGCGGCTCGGCCACCTGCGGGCCGTGGTTGGTGACGAACATGGTCTGGGGTTCGGCATCGGCCAGGTAATCCAGCCCCTGCATGCGTGCCGAAGCGACGAAGTCGCGGAAATACATGGGCTGGTTGCAGTGCTCCAGAAACTCATGCATCAGGTAGGTCGGCCCGGCCGCTTCGATCGTGGGCAACACCTCATCCAGCGCCTTGCGCAGCAGGCTGCCCTCGGGCGACATCTGCACCAGGAAGTCCGTCATGCCGCGCGCGTAAGCCATCTTGTCGGCGGGCGTGGTGCGCGTTTCGGCGCGAAACAGCATGGCGTCCCGCACGATCTCGCGCGCCTTCCAGCCCGGGTAGGTGTTGAAGCTGATGTATGCGATGCCGGCCGGCGTCAGGTGCGTGCGGCAAATGCGCATGATGGCCTTCTGCACCGAATCCGGCACCCAGCTGTAAACGCCGTGGCAGAGGATGTAGTCAAAGCTGCCCAGCGACGCGTCCACATCCTCCAGGTTCATCTGCCGCAGCTCGAGGTTGGTGATGCCCAGCTGCCGCACCCGCTCCAGCCCCTGCTCAATTTGCACCGCCGACAAATCCAGCCCGACCACATGCGCCTCTGGATGGCGCAGCGCAAACGGAATGATGTTGCCGCCCGAAGCGCAGCCCAGCTCCAGCACACGGGCGGCGGTGGGCGGCGTAGGCGCCAGGCCGAACAACGTCGCGATGCCTTCCAGGCGCTCAGGCGTGGTTTGCGCAAACGGGTGCGAGGCGTAGGGCGTCTCGTCGTAGCTTTGCTGGAGGAGGGCTGTCAGGTGTTGGGACATGGGGCGGTTGGCTCCGTCGCGGCGGGGTCAGATGTGCCTGCATTGTGCCCGGCGCACCCGAGAGCCTCGCAGGGTCAATCAAAACCGCTGGCGCAAAGTGTTTCAATTTATTAGAATTTCAGTAATTCCTGAAAATTCAATAAAGTAAAGACGTCACCAAAACGCCAAAAGACCGATAAAGGACGCCCAAACCATGAACCTGCCCCCCTTAACCCAGCGTTTTGTCCTGCATTTCGGTGAAATGGGCAGCCGCTGGGGCATCAACCGCACCGTGGGGCAGATTTATGCCCTCTTATATGTCTCTCCCCGGGCGCTCAATGCCGACGAAATCGGCGAGGCGCTGGCGTTTTCGCGGTCCAACGTCAGCATGGGTTTGAAGGAGTTGCAGTCCTGGAACCTGGTGCGTTTGCAGCACCTGCCGAACGACAGGCGCGAGTACTTTCAGGCGCCTGAAGATGTTTGGGCCATCTTCCGCACGCTGGCTGAAGAGCGCCGCAAGCGCGAGATCGACCCGACGCTGTCGATGCTGCGGGATGCGCTGATGGAGCAGCCCGCGCATGCGGACGACATCCACGCCCAGGCGCGCATGAAGCAGATGCACGACCTGATCGAGCTGATGACGGGCTGGCTGGCCGATGTGCAAAAAATGGATTCGGCCACGCTGATGAGCCTGATGAAGATGGGCGCGAAAGTGCAGAAGCTGCTGGAGATGAAGGGCAAGGTCGCCAGCACGGTAAAGGCCGGTTTGACAGGCCGCGCGGCATCCCCCACAGTGGCGGCAAAGCTTCCTGAAGCGCCCGAGCCCGCAGCACAGCCTGCCAGCCTTCCCGATGAAAACAGGAGTTGATGATGGACGGACTTGACGCATTCCTGTTGGCCCGCATCCAGTTTGCCGCCAACATCACCTTTCACATCCTGTTCCCGACCATCAGCATCTCGCTGGGCTGGGTGCTGCTGTACTTCAAGCTGAGGTTTGTCAAAAGCCAGGACCAGTTCTGGATGGACGCCTACCAGTTCTGGGTGAAGATTTTTGCGCTGACCTTTGCGCTGGGCGTGGTCAGCGGCATCACCATGAGCTTCCAGTTCGGCACCAACTGGCCGGGCTATATGGAAAAGGTCGGCAACATCGCCGGGCCGCTGCTGGCGTATGAGGTGCTCACCGCTTTCTTCTTGGAGGCCACCATGCTGGGCGTGATGCTGTTTGCGCGTGAACGCGTGAGCGAGACCATGCACACCATCGCCACGCTGCTGGTGGCGGGCGGCACCACGCTGTCGGCTTTCTGGATCCTGGCGCTCAACTCCTGGATGCAGACGCCTGCCGGTTTTGAAATGATCAACGGCCAGGCGCATGTGACGAGCTGGCTGGAGGTGATCTTCAACCCGTCCTTCCCTTATCGCCTCACGCACATGCTGCTGGCCTCGGGGCTGACGGTGGCTTTTCTGGTGGCGGGCATCTCGGCCTACCGCTGGCTGCGCGACGACCGCAGCGCTGAAGTCATCGCCAGCCTGAAGACCGGCATCTACATGGCTGCGATGCTGATTCCGTTGCAGATCATCGCGGGCGACCTGCACGGCCTGAACACGCTGGAACATCAACCGGCCAAGCTGGCGGCGATGGAAGGCATCTGGAAAACCGAGAAAGGCGTGCCGGCCGTGCTGTTTGCCTTGCCGGACGAGAAGGCCAAAGAGAACCGCTACGAGATTGCGATTCCCAAGCTCGCTTCGCTTTACCTCACGCATTCGCTGGACGGCGAAGTCAAAGGCCTGGACCAGTTTGAAGGCAAGCACCCGCCCGTCGCGCCAGTGTTCTGGGCCTTCCGCATCATGGTCGGTGTGGGTGTGTTGATGCTGCTGGTCAGCTGGGCGAGTGTCCTTCAGCTGGCTCCATGGAAGAAAGACTCGTCGCGCGAGCTCACGGTGTGGCACGCGCGCGTGCTGGTGGCCATGACCTTTGCCGGCTGGATCGCGCTGGTCGCCGGCTGGTACGTGACCGAGATAGGCCGGCAGCCCTGGCTGGTGACGGGCGTGCTGACGGCGGCCGACGCGGCCTCCAAGGTGCCGGCGCCGCGCATTGCGCTCACGCTGACGATGTACCTGGTGCTGTATGCGGTGCTGCTGGTGTCTTACATCTCGGTGGTGTTTTACCTGGCGCGCCACAAAAAGCATGCCGACAAACCATTCGGCGACGACAACACCGCGGGCGATACCGAAAAGAACCTCAACGTCGTGAATTACCCCGAGAAGGAAGGAGCCCCCAATGCTTGATCTTGCCCCCGACCTGACGCAAGCCGCCGGCTGGATGCCCATCGTCTTCCTGGTGGTGATGGGGCTGGCGATGCTGGCCTATGTGATCCTGGACGGCTACGACCTCGGTGTGGGCGTGCTGATGCGCCGCGCCGGCGACGACGACAAGGACACCATGATCGCCAGCATAGGCCCCTTCTGGGACGCCAACGAAACCTGGCTGGTGCTGGGCGTGGGCATCTTGCTGACGGTGTTCCCGATGGCGCACGGCGTCATCCTGGGCGCGCTGTATTTGCCAGTGGCCTTTATGCTGATCGGCCTCACGCTGCGCGGTGTGGCCTTTGACTTCCGGGTGAAGGCGCGCGCCAGCCACAAGCCGCTGTGGAACCGCATGTTCTATACCGGCTCGCTGCTGGCGAGCTGGTCGCAGGGCTATATGCTGGGCTCGCTGATCACCGGCTTTGCCTCGGACTGGTGGACCATCTTGTTCAACGCCGTGATCGGCGCCGCGCTGGTGGCGGCCTACTGCCTGCTGGGCGCGGGCTGGCTCATCATCAAATCCGAAGGTGAGCTGCAACTGCGCGCGGTGCACTGGGCGCGCGGCAGCCTGTGGTTCACCATGGCGGGTGTGGCGGCGATCTCGATCGCGACGCCGCTGGTCAGCCCGACGATTTTTGCCAAGTGGTTCTCTTTCCCGAACATCGTGTTGCTGCTGCCGATTCCTGCCGCTACGGCGGTGCTCTTCGGCGTGATCTACCGCAGCCTGCAGCGCCTGCCGGTGCGGCTGGCGCAGGGCAATGAATACGGCGCCTGGGTGCCTTTTGGCGCCACTGTTGGTGTGTTTTTGCTGGCCTTCTACGGCCTGGCGTACAGCCTCTTTCCGTGGCTGGTGATCGACAAGCTCACCATCTGGCAGGCTGCCACGGCGCCGGCTGCGATGGGCGTGATTCTGGTGGGGGCGCTGGTGGTGTTGCCGATGATTATTGGGTACACAGTGTTCGCGTACCGGGTCTTCTGGGGCAAGAGCACGGCGCTGAAATATTGACCCCACAGTCGTTCACTTCGTGTGACTCCTTGCCCCCCCGAGGGGGTCGCCCGCCCTGCGGCCCGGCAAAGCCGGTTCCGCGGCTCATGCTGGGGTTAAGAACATTGGGCACCACCACGGGTGGCTGCGCTGTTTACAGGCTGATCTCAGGTGCGGGTGGCGCCACCAGGTTCAGGTCGTCGAGAAAGGCCGCGGCGGACTCGTAGCGGTGATTCGGATTTTTGGCCATGAGCTTGTTGACGATGCCCTGCATGGCGACATGCTGGGGCGGCAGCGGCGGGGTTTCGGCGTTCAGGTGTTTGGCCAGCAGCAGCTCGAGTGACTCGGCGATGTAGGGCCGCCTGTGGGCGAGCATTTCGAAGAACATCACGCCCAGGCTGTAGAGGTCGGACTGCGCCGTGACTTTGCGGCCGGTGGCCTGTTCGGGGCTCATGTAATAGGGCGTGCCCACCACATCGCCGTGGTGGGTCTGCGTCAGGCCCATGCTGTGGGCCTGCAGCATCGACTTGGCAATGCCGAAGTCGGCCAGCGCCACACTGCCGTCGGCGCGCAGCATGACATTTTCCGGCTTGATGTCGCGGTGGACGATGCCGTGCTCGTGGATCGCGGACAGCGCCTCGGCGATCTGCCGCGCGACCGTGACGGCCTGCTCGCGCGCCAGGTTGGGGCCGAAGAGGCCGCGCAGGTCGCCGCATTCAAAATATTCCATCGCGATGTAGGCGTGCTCGTCGGTGAAGCCCTGGTCATAAATCTTGATGACGTGCGGGTGGTCGATCTTGCAGAGCAGGGCGTATTCCTGGATGAAGCGCACCAGGTGCTCGGAGGCCTCCTGGCCGCGTGAATCGAGCACCTTGAGCACGATGGGCAGGCCGTCGGATTCACGCTCGCTGAGGTAGACCTCGGTCATGCCGCCGGCGCCTATCTTGCGTGTGATGCGGTAGCCCTTCAGGCGCACAGGCTCGGTGTTGGCGTCAAAGCGCAGGCCCTTGAGCGCCGACAGCTTGGAGTCCAGCGCGCTCTTGACGGCCCGCGCGGTGATGTCGGAGTTGGCCCGCACGGCATCGCTGATTTCGCCGGCGCGTTCGGTCAGGCTGGCCATGCCGTGGATCTTGTCTTCCATGGTGGTGACCAGGCCCGTGACTTCCGCCACATCGATGGCGAGGTTCTTGCCGGGCACTACCAGCGAAGTGTGGGTGCCTGTTTCGATGCCGGGGCCGGCCTGGCCCAGCGTGTGCTCGCTGGCCATCACCGTCCAGCCCATTTCCTCAGACGCGCTTTCAAGGCGCGCGGCCAGCGTCACGGTCTCGCCGACGGGCGTGAGCTCGCGGGTTTGCTGCGCACCCAGCTGGCACAGTGTGACTGCCCCGCTGTGAATACCCACACCCATGGCAAAAGGTGGCAGGGCGCGCTCGCCAAAGCGCTGGTTGAGCCAGTCCCGGAACTCGTGCGTGGCCAGCGCCATGGCCAGGGCGGCGGAGATGGCGCGGCGTGACGCCGGCAGGGGCGAGCCGGTGAGGGTGTCGGAGAACACCGCCATCAGGCCGTCGCCGATGAACTTGATGTGCCGCCCGCTGTTTTTCAGCACCGACTCGGAGGTCCGCTCGAAGTACTCGGTCAGCAGCAGGGAGACTTCCGCGGCATTGAGCTTTTCAGCCAGCGACGTGAAGTTGCGGATGCTGGCGACCAGCACGGTGGCGCTGGAGAGTTCTTCGGTCTCCGCGCTGGGCGGGATGTCGATGGGCACCTCGGCGGGCCGCCCGCCGCTGATGCGGCTGGCAAAGGCGGCGCGCAGGCGTTCTTCACCGGCGGCCACACCGGAGTCGATGGCTTCGCGCACCCGCTGCTTTTTCTTGAGCTGCGCGTTGACGGCGTCGAGCAGCTCGGCGCGGTTAAAGGGCTTGGAGAGGTAGTCGTCGGCGCCGGCCGTCATGCCGCGCCGCATGCTTTCGCGGTCGTCCAGCGCGGTCAGCAGCATGAAGGGGGTGTTGACGAGCACCCGGTCGGCGCGCACTGCGTCCAGCAATTCAAAGCCGTTCATGCCGGGCATGCCGACGTCGGAGATGATGAGGTCGGGGCGGCTGCTGCGGGCGAGCTCCAGGCCCTGCCGGCCGTCGGGCGCCGCAGCCGTCTCAAAGCCTTCCAGCTTGAGCAGCCGCACGATGTTGTTGCGGATGGCGTCGTCGTCTTCAACGATCAGGATCAGGGTCATGGAGGTCCTCAGGAAAGCGGCAGGCTGACGGTGAACCGGGTGCCGGCTCCCGGCATGCTGGCCACCTCAATTTTGCCGTGGTGCAGGTCGACAGCGTGCTTCACGATGGCCAGGCCCAGCCCGGAGCCCTGCCGGTTGCCCACATTGGAGCCGCGGTGAAAACTCTCGAAGAGGCGCGGCAGGTCTGCCGTGGGTATGCCTATGCCTTCGTCGCTGACCTGCAGGATCAGGTGGTCGCCGGATTGGCCCGGCAGGCGGTCCAGCGTCAGCACCACCACGCTGCCGGCGGGCGAGTATTTGCAGGCGTTGGCCAGCAGGTTGCTGGCGATGTGCCGGATCAGCCGCTCATCGAGCATGACCAGCTGCGAAAACGCCTTGTGGCCGACGGGCGCTTCAAATTCGATGGCGTGCTGGCCGGCGTCGCTGGTGTGCATCTCGGTCACGAGCTTGCGGCACAGCGCGGCGATGTCCAGCGGCTTGACGTTGAGCCTGAGCTTGCCGGCATCGGCCTGGCCGACGGTGAGCATGTCTTCCAGCATGCCCTGCATGCGTTTAACAGCCACCACCAGGTCGGCCATGATGTCCTGGCGCTCGCTGTGGGTGATCTTCTCTCCGTAGTGCTCTATCAATTCGGCCGACGAAAGAATCGTCGCCAGTGGCGTGCGGAACTCGTGCGAGGCCATCGAGACGAAGCGGGTTTTGAGCTCGCCCAGCTCGCGCTCGCGCACCAGCGCGCGCCGGGTTTCCTCGTCGGCCTCTTTGCGGCGCGTGATATCGACATAGGTCCAGACCGAGCCTTCTTCGGGCTGGCTGCGGTCCAGCGCCGAGCCATCGAGCTGCACCCAGATCAGTTCGCCGTTTTTGCGGCGCATGCGCGCCTCGGCCGAGAAGAGGCCTGTTTGCATGATCTGCGCATAGGCGAGGGCGCCTATGCGCTCGAAGTCTTCGTCGCTGGGGTAATGCACGCGTGTTTCCTGGCCCAGCAACTCGGCCGGGCTGTAGCCCAGCATGGTGGCCAGCGTGCGATTAAGCCACTGGTGGCGCCGGCCCTTGAGGAAGGTGACGCCGACGGCGGTGGTCTCCAGGATGGCTTCGCGCTGCGTCAGCGCGCTCTTGAGTTCTTCGTCCAGGCGGCGGCGTTCGCTGATGTCGGACATCAGCACCAGCAGCGCGGGCTCGCCATCCCATTCGATGCGTGTGCCGTAGATGCTGGCCCAGCCGGTGCGCAAATCCGGCGCCATGGCTTCGGACGGCGGCGTGATGAAGCGTGCCTCATAAGCGCTGACCAGGGTGCCCGACTGCATCAGCTCGCGCTGGCGCTGCACCATGGGCCGGTCGTCGGGGTGGATCAAATGCAGCGAAGGCTGGCCGGTGAGCGTGTGATTGAACATGGCCTGCGCGCTGGCGTTGGAAAAGCGCACGATGCCTTTTTGCACCACCAGGATGACGTCGTTGACGTTTTCCACCACCGCCCGGTAACGCTCGGCGGCGGAGCGGGTCTGCGCCTCGAGCTTTTTGCGCTCGGTGACGTCTTTCAGGAAAAACAGGTCCGCCGGCGCGCCCTCCCAGTCCACCAGTACGCCGGCGATTTCCACCCAGGACACCGTGCCGTCGTCGCGCTGAAAGCGTGCCTCAAAGGCCGGGACGAAGTTGCCGGCGGCACGCAGCTTGTGCTTGCCGGAGACAAACTCGCGGTCTTCCGGGTGGATGAACTCGATCATGGGCCGGCTGGCCATGGTGGCGGCCTGCGTGCCCAGCAAGGCCAGGCAGGGCGGGTTGGCAAAGCGCAGCAGGCCGTCCTGGCCGACGCAGATGTTTTCGGTCGCCAGGTCGACCATGGTCTGGTAGCGCGCCAGCGAGGCGCTGAGCTCGCGGGTGCGCAGCGCGACCTGGCGGGCGATTTCGGCTTCCATTTCTTGCGCCGTCATCGTCTGGCCGGGTGATTTGTCGTTGGCACGCAGCCCCTGGCCCGCCGCGCCGGCGGTGGCTGGAGGGATGGTTTGGGCCTGAGCGGGCATGAGGTCGTGAAACGCCGGTGGAATTGGGAGGGGTGAAGGTGGTGCCGGGCACAAGAAAAGTTACAGGCAACCTTGCCACAACTCACTGCGGCGGTAAAGACATGAAAACACAAGAGCGTGCCGCTGCAAACGTGCTTGGACCCGACGCGCCGGCGTTGGGGCACTGACGGTGAAGCCGCGACGCTCAGCCGCCGTGTTCCAGCGTGAAGCCGGCGTTGCGGTCCTGCCCCAGCAGCGCGACCATTTGCGGCAGGGCTTCCTGCAGGTTGGCTTTGAGCGTGTGGGGCGGATTGATAACAAACATGCCGCTGGCGGGCAGGCCAGGCCGGATCACCTCTCCGCTGGTATCTGTTGTTAACTTGCTCGATTTGACGGTTAAAGCGGCGTTTAACCAACTCCGCCCGCTTTTGACGGCCAGGGTTTTGAGTTTGCGCGGCAAATCATGGGCCTCAGGCCGCGGAATGATGGGGTACCAGACCACATAAGTGCCGGTCGCAAAGCGCTTGAGGGCATCCGCCATGCAGGTGGCCACGCGGCCGTAGTCGCTTTTCATCTCATAGCTGGGGTCGCACAGCACCATGGCGCGGCGGGCCGGCGGGGGGAGAAAGGTTTTCAGGGCCTCAAAGCCGTCTTCACGGGCCACGGCGACCTGGCGGCCGACGCCCAGTTGCTCGATGTTGCCGGAAAGCGACTTGAAGTCGGTCGGGTGCAGCTCAAACAGCTTGAGTTTGTCGCGCCCGCTGAGGAATTGCTGCTCGATAAACGGCGAGCCGGGGTAGATTTTCAGGTGCGCCAGGTCGCCGGTTTCGGCGAACTGGGGGTTCAGGCCGCGCAGCAGGTCGATGTAGTCCTGCAGGGCGGGGGCCCAGGTTGCCGGGGTTTTGGCCGGTTTGGTGGTAGCGGGATTTGCTACGGTTTTAGGAGCTGCTTGCGCACGCTGTGATTGGGCTGGGGCCGGTTTCGAATCGGAAACCGGTGGGGAAAGCAGCCTGAAAATGCCTTCCTGGGCCTCGCCGCTGGTTTCGGTGTAATCGCCGTCAAGGCGGTAGAGGCCTGCACCCGCATGGGTGTCGATCACGGTCAGGGCCGTGTCTTTCTGGGTCAGGTACTTCATCAACGCGATCAGCGTGGTGTGCTTGAGCACATCGGCATGGTTGCCGGCGTGAAAGGCGTGGCGATAGGAAAACATGGGGCTATCCTACCTTCTTGACGGGGGAAAGTGCCCCAAAACAGCCTGAATATTGACGCAAGTCCTTGATTTTTCATATAATCGAGGGCTCTGCAGCGCCTAGTGGTTCCGCGGCAGGGCTAGAAAATACTGCCTAAGAGGTTCTCATCAGAAGAACACCGACCGCAGAAAAGAACCCGACAAACCATTTTTCGAAAGAAAACTCATGAAAACGTTCAGCGCAAAACCCGCTGACGTGACGCACGAGTGGTTTGTGATTGACGCGACCGACAAGGTCCTCGGACGAGTAGCCAGCGAAGTTGCTCTCCGTTTGCGCGGCAAACACAAGGCCATTTATACGCCTCACGTCGATACCGGTGACTTCATCGTCATCATCAATGCAGCCCAGCTGCGCGTCACCGGCGCCAAGTCGACTGACAAAATCTACTATCGCCATTCCGGATATCCAGGCGGCATCACTGCCACCAACTTCCGCGACATGCAAGCCAAGCACCCCGGCCGCGCTTTGGAAAAAGCCGTCAAGGGCATGCTGCCCAAGGGCCCGCTCGGCTACGCCATGATCAAGAAACTCAAGGTGTACGGTGGTGCAGAGCACCCGCATACCGCCCAACAGCCTAAAGTGCTGGACATCTAAGGAGCCATTGATGATTGGTGAATGGAACAATGGCACCGGCCGTCGCAAATCCAGCGTCGCCCGTGTGTTTATCAAAAAAGGCACCGGCAAGATCACGATCAATGACCGTGACATCCAGGTGTTCTTCGGTCGTGAAACCTCGATCATGATCTGCCGCCAACCCCTGTTTCTGACGAACCACGTCGAGACGTTTGACATCATGGTCAACGTCCACGGCGGCGGCGAGTCCGGCCAGGCCGGTGCAGTGCGCCACGGTATCACCCGTGCCCTGATCGATTACGACGCAACGCTCAAGCCGGCCCTGAGCCAGGCTGGCTTTGTGACCCGTGATGCACGTGAAGTCGAACGTAAAAAGGTCGGTTTCCGCTCAGCTCGCCGTCGCAAGCAGTTCAGCAAGCGCTAATTCGACATTTAGCCGCTTCGCTCCCCAAAAAAGCCGCCTGGTTTGTGCCTGGCGGCTTTTTTCATGGGGCTTCTGTTTTCATGCTTTTTCGGGTGTGTTCGGCTCCGTTTGAATCCTTTTCGGGCAGCGGCGCGGTTCAAAGCGGGCGAAAAGCTTTCTTATTGATTACCCGGATGCAAACGCTTACCCGGGCTTTACCGGGCAGGCCGGTTTTTGGGCTTGCATAGACCTTGTCTGCATGCACAATGCACGCTCTCGAACCGAAAACTGCAGGGCCTCTTTTGAAATTTCGCCTGTTTCGCCGCCGCCTGACGATCAGTTCTCCGCGCATGTCAGTGCGCAGCTCGCTCCCCTGGCCCTTGCGCTGGATCGCCGGCGCCCTGATGCTGGGGTTTTCCGGCGCGATTGCCCTCTGGGCTTTTGAATTCGGCAAAGGCATTACCGGCACGGACACCACCAGCAAGGAAGAGCTGGTCATGCTGCGGCAGGAACTGGCCACGCTGCGCGCCGACCGCGACAAGGCCCAGTCGATCGCCAATACCTCGGGCAGCCTGCTGACCGCCGAAAAGGCCGCGCAGGACAAGATGATGAGCCAGATCAGGCAGCTGGAAAGCGACAACCGCAGCCTGCGCGACGACCTGGGCTTTTTTGAGAAGCTGCTGCCGGCCGGCAGCGCCGAAGTGGCCACCATCCGCAGCCTGCAGGCTGAAAAACTGTCGGACACCCAGCTCAAATGGCAGGTTCTGGTGATCCAGGCCGTCAAAGACGCCCCGAATTTCAATGGAAAACTGGACCTGACGCTCCATGGCACGCAAGCCGGGAAGCCCTGGACGTTAACTTTGCCCGGAGGTCCGCAAACTTTACAGTTCAAACAGTACCGGCGCGTGGAAGGTGTCCTCGACTTGCCCCCCCAAGCCGTGGTACAAACTGTTACAGCTAAGGTCATTGAAGGGACGGCAGTCAGGTCAACCCAGACTGTCAAACTCTGATTCCAGCCACCCAATTCCCCGCCCGTCCACCCGCGTTTACCGACGCCCTGCCACAGGAAATCCGTTTATGTTTGGAAAAAAGAAGCAGCCGCCCATCAAAAGCCTGATTGCCCAGGGCAGCTGTATTGAAGGCAACCTGAAGTTCACCGACGGCCTGCGCATCGACGGCGAAGTGGTCGGCGACATCCGCGCCGCCGAAGGCAGCTCCAGCATCCTGGTGATCAGTGAATCCGCCACCGTGACCGGTTATATCCACGCCGACCATGTGATCATCAATGGCCGCGTTCTGGGCCCCGTCCATGCCTCCGAACTGCTCGAGCTGCAGCCCAAGGCCAAGATCGAGGGCGACGTGTCTTACAAGGCGCTTGAAATGCACCAGGGCGCCGTCATCTTTGGACAGTTGCGCCCCACCACCCACCCTGAGCTGGAAGAAAAGCCCACGCTCAAGCTGGCGGCCAACAATATCTGAGTGCACAGGCTCAGTTTGGTGAGTGAGTGCTTACAAAGAGGCGGCGGCGCCTAACACGCATGGGCGTTATGGTTGATCGAACTGCTGTAGTATTCGCCCATACCTGCCGCCAGAGCCTGAAAGCTTCGAATCGCGAAGCCCCAAGCTGCGTGATGCCTTGATTATTGGAGTTCCCCATGAGTGCTGTTGCCGAAGTTATCCCTACCGAAATGCCCGCGCCCTTTGTCTTTACCGACAGCGCCGCGTCCAAAGTGGCTGAGCTGATCGCCGAAGAAGGCAATCCCGACCTGAAGCTGCGCGTGTTTGTGCAGGGTGGCGGCTGCTCCGGCTTCCAGTACGGTTTCACCTTTGACGAAATCACCAACGAAGACGACACCACCATGACCAAAAATGGCGTGTCGCTGCTGATCGACGCCATGAGCTACCAGTACCTGGTGGGCGCCGAGATTGATTACAAGGACGACCTCGAAGGCGCCCAGTTCGTCATCAAGAACCCCAACGCCACCAGCACCTGCGGCTGCGGATCCAGCTTCTCTGCCTGAGGCGCATCCGGTGCCCGATTTAAAAGCCGCCCCTGAGGCGGCTTTTTGCTGTCTGGCCTTCTTCTTTGTCTTTTTTGTCTTCTTCGTCTTCTTTGCTTTTCTTCATTTCAACGCGATGAACCATCGTCGCCCTTTCGCATCATTCATTTATGCAAGCTGAAGAAAAATCATTGCGCATGTTGCTGTGGCTGGTGGCCATCGGCTTTTTCATGCAGACGCTGGACGCCACCATCGTCAACACCACCTTGCCGGCCATGGCGCACAGCTTTGGCGAAAGCCCGCTGCGCATGCAGTCCGTCGTGGTGGCGTACTCGCTCACCATGGCCATGCTGATTCCCGCCTCCGGCTGGATCGCCGACCGCTTCGGCACGCGGCGGGTGTATGTGGGGGCAATTTCGCTCTTTGTCCTCGGCTCAATTGCCTGCGCGATGTCCAGCAACCTGATGCAGCTGGTCGCGGCGCGGGTGGTGCAGGGCATGGGCGGGGCGCTGCTGCTGCCGGTGGGGCGGCTGGCCGTGTTGCGCGCCTTTCCGCGCGAGCGCTTTTTGCAGGCCATGAGTTTTATCGCCATCCCCGGCCTGGTCGGCCCGCTGATCGGCCCCACGCTGGGCGGCTGGCTGGTCCAGGTGGCGACCTGGCATTGGGTCTTCCTGATCAACATCCCGGTCGGCTTGCTGGGCGCTGTGGCCACGGTGTTCTATATGCAGGACAACCCCCGGATGAATGTGCCGCGCTTTGACCTGCCGGGTTACCTCTTCCTGGCCTTCGGCATGGTGGCGGTGTCGCTGGCGGTTGATGGGCTGTCGGGCCTGGGCTTGAAGCAGGCCAGCGTGCTGGTGCTGCTGGTGTTCGGCATGGCCAGCCTCACTGCCTACTGGCTGCACGCAGCCAAGCGGCCCGACCCGCTGTTTTCGCCCAAGCTGTTTTCCATTCCCACGCTCAGCATCGGTTTGCTGGGCAATTTGTTTTCGCGCCTGGGCAGCTCATGCATGCCTTTTCTGGTGCCGCTGGTGCTGCAGGTCAGCCTGGATTATTCGCCGCTTCAGGCCGGGATGATGATGGTGCCGGTCGCCGTGGCCAGCATGCTGACAAAACGCGTGACCACGCCACTCATCACGCGCTACGGCTACCGCAAGGTGCTGGTGACCAACACCGCGCTGGTGGGGCTGACGATGGCAAGCTTTGCCTTCATCACACCGGCCCAGCCGCTGTGGCTGCATATCCTGCAGCTGGCCTGTTTTGGCGCGGTCAATTCAATGCAGTTCACCGCGATGAACACCGTCACCCTGCGCGACCTGGACAGCGGCATGGCCAGCAGCGGCAACAGCCTGCTGTCCATGGTGCAGATGCTGGCGATGAGCATGGGCGTGGCCGCCGCCGGTGCGGTGCTGGCCGCTTTCACCGGCTTCTTCGGCACCGGTGAGGCGGTGCAGACGCTGCATTCCTTCCAGGCAACCTTTGCCGCGATGGGGCTGATCACGCTGGCATCGGCGGGGATTTTCTGGCAACTCTCGCCGGAGGTGAGGGCGGTGAAGAAGGCTGAGGTTACCGAGGCTTCCGGGCAGGGGTAGAGCCTGTCTGCTGCCCGCTCAAGCCGGGTAAACCGCCCCCAACACCCTCAAGCCTTTGGCCCCCGTCACACTCGGCAAATTACCGGGCTTTCGTAAAACCACTTGCTGCGCCAGCCAGGCAAAAGCCGCAGCTTCGACTTGCAGGGGCGGCAAACCATGCGCATCGGAGGTGCTGACACGCACCTGGGGCAAGCCAGCCTGCAGGCGCGCCAGCAGGTGCGTGTTGAACGCACCGCCGCCGCACACAATGAGTGACGTGCTTTCTTTTCCGTAGCGCTTCACGCTGTCCACACAGGCGCTGGCGGTGAATTCGGCCAAAGTGTTCTGCACATCTTCGGGCCGCGCCGCCGCGAAAGGCTTCAGCTTGTTGGCCAGCCAGCTCAGGCTGAAAAGGTCGCGCCCCGTGCTTTTGGGGATGGGCTGCGAAAAATAAGGCTCGTCCAGCAAGCTGGCCAGCAACTCAGGCAATAGCTTGCCGCTGGCCGCCCAGGCGCCACCGGCGTCATAGGGCTGGCCGGTGTGCTGTTCGCACCAGGCGTCCATCAGCGCATTGCCCGGTCCGCAGTCAAAGCCCAGCACCGGTGATGACGCTGCTTGTGGCAACACGCTGAGATTGGAAATGCCCCCGAGGTTGAGCACACACACAGTGGCGTTGGTACTGCCAAACACGCCCTGATGAAATGCCGGCACCAGCGGCGCGCCCTGGCCGCCCGCCGCCACATCGCGGCTGCGGAAGTCGGCCGCCACATCAATGCCTGTGAGCTCGGCCAGCAGGGCGGGGTTGTTGAGCTGGAGTGTGTAGCCCGCGCCTGCGGGCTCACCAGACGTTCTCTGGGGCTGGTGACGCACCGTCTGGCCGTGGGCGCCTATGGCCTGTATCTGCGAGGGCTGGATGCCCGCTTGGGCGAGCAGGGCGTGCACGACCTGGGCATACACCGCGGCGACCTGGTTGCCGGCGACGGCAGCGCGGTGCAGTTCGTTGTGGGTGGGGGAGTTCAGCGCCAGCAGCTCGGCGCGAAAAGGGTTGCTGAAGGGTTCGGCGGCGGCAGCAATCACGCGCAAGGCGCCGCCCGAAAAATCCACCAGCACGCCGTCGGCGCCGTCGAGCGAAGTGCCTGACATCAGGCCAATAAAAAGGTTAGCCCCCACGGTCGCTCACTTCGTGTAGCTCCCTGCCCCCCGAGGGGGCCGCCCGCCGTCCGGCCCGGCAAAGCCGGTTCCGCGGCTCATGCTGGTAGGGGAGGCTCATGGCTAGCGCTGTGTTATTCGGCGCGCGTTTGTGTGATTGTTGCGGCTGCAAGCAGTTGGGTCTTCACGCCTGCGGCAAGTTCACGGAAGAGCGGCATGGACGTGGCCGCAACCGGAATGGTCTCGCTCTGCTTGGCGATCATCATCGGGTCCTGGTGGACGCCGTTGACGCGGAACTCGAAATGCAGGTGGGGGCCGGTGGCCCAGCCGGTGCTGCCGACCAAACCGATGGTCTGGCCCTGGCTGACGCTCTGGCCTTTTTGCACCATGAGTTTGCTCAGGTGGGCGTAGACGGTTTCGTGGCCGTTGCGGTGCTTGACGAAAACCACATTGCCGTAGCCGTTCTGCACGCCGGAAAACTCGACGATGCCGTCGCCCACGGTGCGTGCGGGCGTGCCGGTGGTGGCGGCAAAGTCGGTGCCCAGGTGGGCGCGCCATTTTTGCAGGATGGGGTGAAAGCGCATCGAAAAGCCGCTGCTGATGCGCGAGAACTCGACCGGCGAGCTCAGGTAGGCGCGGCGCAGGCTCTGGCCGTCTAGTGTGTAGTAGCCGCCCTTGTTGGCGGCGCCGGTGGCGTCCACGCCCGGAGGCTGGAACCACATGGCCTGGTAGGCCTTGCCGGCGTTGACGAATTCGGCCGAGAGCACGCGGCCGGTGCGCAGTGGCTCACCGTCGGCTTCCAGGCTTTCATAAACCACGTTGAAGCGGTCGCCCTTGCGCAGTGCGCGGCGGAAGTCGATGTCGCTGGAGAAAATCTCGGCGATCTGCACGGCCACGCCGTCGGGGATGCGGGCGTCGTCGGTGGCGGCGAACAGCGATGTCTGGATGCTGCCGCTGGAGAGGCGTGCGTTGGCGACGTAAGGCGCGGTTTCAATGCGCGAGGTGAAGCCGGCCGCGCCACGTTCAACCACGAGGCGCTTGAACAGGGTTTCATCGTCGGTGGGCCAGCGCATGCTGAGCTTGAGGAGTTGCTGGCTATCGCTGGCTTCCACCGTGACGTTCTTGCCGGCGCGGCCTGCGAGCAGCGTGCGGGCGTTGGCGTCGGTGCGCAGGAAGGCCGCTGCCGCGCTGTCGTCGATGTTCAGGCGCTTGAGCAGGGTGTCGGCGGTGTCGCTGCTGCGGGTGCTTTCGGTGCGCGACAGCTTGAAGCGGAAATCGCTCAGCAGGTCGGCCTGGGCTTGCGTGGGCAGGGTCTCGACGGCTTCGAGCACCTGGCGCACCGGCAGGAGAGCGGCATCAGGGGCGAGCGGCGCGACGCCGAAGGCGGTGACACCTGTGCCCAGCAGCAGGACTGCGAGGGTGGCGGCGACCCGCTTGGGGTGGCGGCGAAGGCTGTCGGCGACGGGGGTGAGGATCTGGGAGGGTTCTGGCAGGCGCAAAGCAAAATTCCCAACAAAAGTGCATCGGGCGCTGCGGGAGCACCGGACTGCTGTATAAAACATGGAGAGCTTTGATGGCCAGCCTTGCCCTGCATAAGGGGTGGGGTGGGGCCGGAGCCATCCAGACGATGTGGTTCCAGATCAGCAATTTGCAGGCCAACTAAAATGGCTCGCCTGATGCAGGAGAGCCGCCAGTATATCTGTCGGACAACCGCCCGACATGTGAAAAACCCTTATGAATCAAGCGCTTGTTACAAAATACCCCGTCACCGACCGTGTAAAGATGGCCCTCGCAACCACCCTGCGGGGCTGCGAAGAGCTGATTCCCCATGACGAATGGTTACAGAAATTGGCCAAATCCGAGGCCACCGGCGTGCCGCTGCGCGTCAAGCTGGGGCTGGATCCGACCGCGCCTGACATTCATGTCGGCCACACCGTGGTGCTGAACAAAATGCGTCAGCTCCAGGATTTGGGCCATACAGTCATTTTTCTTATAGGCGACTTCACCAGCCTGATCGGCGACCCGTCCGGGCGCAACACCACCCGCCCGCCGCTCACACCCGAGCAGATCAAGGTCAATGCAGAGACCTACCGCGCCCAGGCCGACAAGATCCTGGACCCGGCCAAGACCGAGCTGCGCTACAACAGCGAATGGAGCGAGCCGCTGGGCGCTACCGGCATGATCAAGCTGGCTTCGCACTACACCGTGGCCCGCATGATGGAGCGCAACGATTTCAACGACCGCTTCAAGGCCGGCACGCCCATCAGCGTGCACGAGTTTTTGTACCCGCTGATGCAGGGCTACGACTCGGTCGCGCTCAAGAGCGACCTCGAGCTCGGCGGCACCGACCAGAAGTTCAACCTGCTGATGGGCCGTCACCTGCAGCAGGAATACGGCCAGGAGCCGCAGTGCATTTTGACCATGCCACTGCTCGAGGGCCTGGACGGCATCGAGAAGATGTCCAAGAGCAAGAACAACTACATCGGCATCAGTGAGGACGCCAACACCATGTTTGCCAAGGTGCTGTCGATCTCCGACGTGCTGATGTGGAAGTGGTACACCCTGCTGTCCTTCAAGAGCGAAGCCGACATCGCCGCGCTGAAGGCCGAAGTGGAAGGCGGGCGCAACCCCAAGGATGCGAAGGTCGCGCTGGCCAAGGAAATCACCGCGCGCTTTCACTCGGCTGCCGCAGCCGACGCCGCCGAGCAGGACTTCATCAACCGCAGCAAGGGCGGTGTGCCGGACGAGATTCCCGAGGTGTCGCTGACAGGCGCGCCCATGGGTATTGGCGCGCTGCTCAAGGCCGCGGGCCTGGCGCCTTCGGGCAGCGAAGCCACGCGCCTGATCGACGGCGGCGGCGTGCGGGTTGATTCGAGCGTGGTGAGCGACAAGGCGCTCAAGCTGGCGGCCGGCACCTATGTGCTGCAGGTCGGCAAGCGCAAGTTTGCGCGCGTGACGCTGGCCTAAGGCCGGTTTAAAGCTGGTCTGACGCCGGCCGGCCCACGGCCCGCTATCTTTTCAGGAGCTGCTTGCGCTCGCCCTGATTGGGCTAGAGGGCTTTTCGATCAGCGAACTTCAATGGTGACGCGCCGGTTGCGCGGTTCATCGACTTCATCGGCGGTCGGCACCGCCAGTTCACGTTCACCGCGCCCGGCGGCTTCGATGCGCGCCGCAGGAAACTGCCGGTCCGCAAACATCTGCCTAACCTGCTGCGCCCGCTGGGCCGACAAGGTGTCGTTGCTGGCGCCGGAACCCACGCTGTCGGTGTGGCCGGTGATCACCATGTCGCCGCCGCTGCGGGCCAGCGCCGCGGCCAGCACTTCTTCCAGCGTCTGCTGCGACTCGGCGGTCAGCACCGTGCCGCCTGCGTCGAAGTACAGCGTGTAGTGCTGCGCCTTGGGCGGCGCCATCTCAAATAAGGAGCCGTGCTCGGCCTTCACCTTGGCCGGGTCGGCCTGGTCCAGCGCCGGCGCGCGTTCCGCGCCCAGTGCGGCCGTGGCGCGGTGGTAGGGTTGCGACAAGGTGGTCTCTGCACCGGCACCCGCCTTGGCGCGCACCACCACGGCGGACGGCGCACCACCTTCTTGCGGCAGCAGCACTACACGCGTGCTGGGTGTGGAGCATGCCGCCAGCAACAAGGCCAGCGCGGCAACTGAAAGAGGGTAAAAACGGCCGGCGCTCATGGCTGCTCGTCCGCCTGCACGATGAAATCCGTTCCGCGCACGCCGACAAAGGCGAACTGCGTTTCGACACGCACCGCTTCAGGGTGCGACTTGCCCAGCAGCCCGGTGATCATGCGCAGCGAGCCTTTGAGCAGCGAAGCCAGCAGGTTGCCGTCATGCGTGGTGGCGTCAAAGCTGAAGGCCTTGAGGTCCAGCTGTGACGACGGTCCGACCACCAGCGTGGTGCCGTCGCGCAGCACCACGCTGGCGGCGGAGTCGGGTCCGGTCGTGATGCGGCCGCCCGGCAGCAGCAGGTCGCCGGCCTGGGCAGGCCGTGCTACGGCGTTGGCCTCGGGGCCCTGTACTTGCACATTGCCTTTGAGTGTTTTGACAAAGCCGGCCTGCCGGGGGGGCTGCACGGCAGGCGATGCCGGTGTTGGGGCGGTTGCTACAGGTTCCGGCTGAGAGGCTGTTGCGGGGGCTTGCGCCTGTGCGGTGACGGCGGTCAGTGCCAGCACCGAGGCTACGATCAAATGCGGGTAGGTCATGGGTTGTGCTCCGGCGGCCATTGTCGCATCGGGCCTTGAAGCCGCCCGCGTAGACAAGGGAAGCCCACGCGCCCTGACCCCGCCCCTAGCGGGCGCCTGCCTTGGTCAGCATCTGTTCCATCTCACGGTAGCCGCGCGCCTTCGCCAGCTGCAAAGGCGTGTTGCCCTGCCGGTCGCCCAGCTGCAGGTTGGCGCCCGCAGCGATCAGCGCGCGCAGGGTTTCCTGGTGGCGTGGCCCGCCGTCGCCCAGCACCACGGACTCGATCGCGGCTGTCCAGTGCAGGTTGTTCACATGGTCAAGCGGGGCCCCGGCAGCAATCAGCTGCTTCACCACGCCCTCATGGCCCAGGTGCGCCGCCGCAATCAGCGCCGTGCCGTCATAGCGGCTGGTCACCAGCCGGGCGCTGGCGCCCGAGGCGAGCAGCACGCGCAGGGTTTCTTCATCGTCGGCCACCGATGCCATCGTCACGCCGTCGTACCTGTGCTTGTCCAGCAGATTGATGTCGGCGCCGGCCCTGACCAGCGCACGAATCGCCTCGCGCTGTTTGGCAAATACGGCAACGTGCAGCGGCGTGCGGCCGTTGCCGTCGCGCGCGTTGAGGTCGGCTTTGGCTGCGGCAAGCCGCTCGATCTTGGCCACGTCGCCTTTTTGCGCGGCGGCATGCAGGCCGGTATAGGCCGCTGCCTCCGCTGCGCTGGGAGCCGTCTGCGCCATGGCTGGGTGGCTGGCTACAGCGGCAAAACCCAGGGCGGCCGCGGCCACAAGGTTCCGCCATGGATGAAGAGATGTCCTGTTCATGGTGCTCTCCTTGAGTGCGTTGCGTACTTGCTTGTTGACCTGCTTACTTGAGCTGGTCCTTGACCTTGTCGAGCGCAGCCATGGCGCATTGTTCGTCGAGGTGGCCGCCTGGCGCACCACCTATGCCCACAGCGCCAATCACTTCATTGCCCACTTTGACCGGCACACCGCCGCCCAGCAGCAGGTAGCCGGGGATGTTCACCAGGTTGGCTGCGGCCGGGTTCTTTTGCGCACCCTCCATCATGGCCAGCGTGGTGTTTTTGGCGGAGGCGGAGGTAAATGCCTTTTGCTGGCTGGCGGCCAGTGTGTGCGGGCCGGCGTTGTCGGCACGCTGCACGGCGCGCACGGTGCCCGCGCGGTCCACCACCGTGGCGGCGACGGCATAGCCGTTGGCGGCACAGGCGGCCACGCTGGCAGTGGCGATCTGGTTGGCCAGCTCGAGAGACATGTTTTTCTCGATACGCACAGACTGGGCATTGGCAGCCGCAGCCACGAGGGACAGGGCAAGGGCGGAAATCTTGATGGCGTTGCGCATGATGTTGTTCTCCATAAATTCTTTGGGAAACGGTTCAATCAACCGTAGGAGAACTTTAAAAATTCGCGGCCGTCTTGCCCATTCGTAGGGCTACGCCAATCACTCCGTATAACTACGGAGCGGCGTCCACCAGCGCGGCATACTGGCGAATCAGCTGCGCCAGCGACTCGGCTTCAAGCTTGGCAAACAGGTTGGCGCGGTGGGTTTCCACCGTGCGCGGAGAGACATCCAGCGCGCGGCCGATTTCCTTGTTGGTCAGCCCTGAAACGATGAGGCCCAGCACTTCGCGTTCACGCTCGGTCAGCTGTGCAAACCGCTGCTGCGCATCCCTGTCGGCCTTGTTCCGTTCGCGCGACTTGACGTGCTGGCGCACGGCGTTTTGCAAGGCTTCCAGCAGTTGCTCGTCGTTGACGGGCTTTTCCAGAAACTCTGCCGCCCCGGACTTGAAAGCGCGGCGGCACATTTCCACCGTGCCGTGGCCGGTCAGCATGATGATGGGCTGGTCCACACCCTGGCCGATCAGCGTGTCCAGCACCGTCAGGCCGCTCACGCCAGGCATGCGCACATCCAGCACGATCGCGCCTATGGTTTGCCGGTCGAAGCCGTCTACAAAGGCCTGCGGATCGGCCCAGGGCTGCACGCGCAGGCCGACTGTGCCTATGAGCAGGGCCAGGCCGCTGCGCACGGCTTCATCGTCGTCAATCAGGTGGATGAGGGGAGACAGCGTTGCCGCTGCGGGGCTTGCCTGGCTCATGATGCCGCTCCTGTGGACCCTGCGGCAGCGGAGGCCAGCGGCAGGCTCAGCTGAAATTCAGCGCCATGCGGCGGCGCATTGCGCGCCGTCAGCGTGCCGCCCATATTGCCGGCCAGGGTCTCGCACAGGCTGAGGCCCAGGCCGAGACCCTTGTCCCGTGTTGTGAAGAAGGGCTGAAAGATATTCGGCAGCAGTTCGGGCGGTATGCCGGGGCCGCTGTCGCGTACGCTCAACACGCCCTGGCCCTTGTCTTCGCGCAGCGCCAGGGTCAGCTTGCGCTGGGGCGCCGCCACCTGTTCCAGCGCCTGCAATGCGTTCATCAACAGGTTGTGGATGACTTGCTCCAATGCCACCGGGTCCGCCAAAACAGCATGCGGTTGCCCGGCCTGCTCAAGATCGGGTTGTGCAACACCGCGGCGTTTGAATTCCGGCTCCAGCAGGTACAGCGCGTTGCGCACCGCTTGCTGCAGCAGCACCGGCTCGATGGCTCCGGCCGGCCCAGGCCGCTCTATGGCGCGGCGCAGCCGCCCCACCACCTCAGACGCGCGCCGTGCCTGCTCAACCGCCTGCCGCATCGCGTCGCGCGCCGTGGCAAGTTCGGGCGGGTCGTCATCCAGCAGGCGGCCGGCCGCCTGGGTATTGGCCAGCACGGCGGTCAGCGGCTGGTTCAGCTCATGGGCCATACCGGCAGCGAGCTCGCCCAGCGAGTTCAGGCGCGCGACTTGGCCCAGGCGCAGCAATTCCTCCGCCCGCCGGCGCGCCGCGCGCTGACCCAGCACTGTCATCCAGGTTCCCAGCAAGGCGGCAACCAGCACGGCCCAGGCCAGCATTTCGCCCCACGGCAGTTCAGACCAGCCGACCTCGCGCGTAGCCACCACGTCAAAAGGCTGGCTCTCAGAGGCCAGGTGTTTTTGAAAGTCAAAGCGCCAGCCTGAGCCGTCGAGCTTCCCGGGCTGGAGCAGAAAGCTCTGGCCGGCGTAGTCCAGGCTGACGCGCACCGGGCTTTGCTCCGGCGCCATGGGCCAGTCGCTCCAGGGGACGGTGCTGCGCAGATCGATCAGCAAGGCATGGCTGGTGGGGTGGGCGCTCAGCACCAGCTGGTAGCGGCCTTGGCCGAAGTCGACATCGGCCAGCTCGGCATGCCGGCTTTGGCGGGACTTTTCTTCGGCAATGCGCAGGTTGTCCCGCGGCCAGGAGGCGCCGGGATCGCGCCGTTGCGCTTCAAGGATTTGGGGGTAGACCGAGACCAGGCGTTGCTCCGGCTGGGCGGACGGTGAGGCTTCGCGCTGGGGCTGCAGCAGGGCCAGCGTGGCCATCATCGCGTCATGCTGCACCACGCGCTGGCTGAGCAGCCGGTGGGCGATGCGCATGTCGGTGTCAAACGCATCGCGCAGCTGGGTCAGTGCCAGGCGCTCCATCACCACGCAGCCCAGGGCCGTGATGAGGCACCAGGCCAGGAGCCACCACCACCGGTGTTTCAGCGTGTTCAGCATGCCGCATTTTTGCATGGCGGCCTACCGTTCCGGTGTTGCCATCTGAAACCACGCCTCGTTCACAATAGCGCTATGAGCCCTCTTACCCTTCAGGCCCTGACGCCGCAGCGTTTGCTGATGGCCTCCGTGCTTGTCGCGGTGATCACCATTACGCTCAAGACCGCGGCCTGGTACATCACCGGTTCCGTGGGCCTGCTGTCTGACGCAATGGAGTCTTTTGTCAATCTGGCCAGCGCGCTCTTCGGGCTGGCCATGGTCACGATTGCGCAGCGCCCGGCGGATGACGACCACCCCTACGGCCATCACAAGGCCGAGTATTTCTCGTCCGGATTCGAGGGCGCGTTGATCGTTGGCGCGGCGGTGGCCATCATCTGGGCCGCGGGCCACCGCGTGCTGAATCCGCAACCGCTGGAGCAGCTCGGCTGGGGTCTGGTCCTGTCCATGGCCAGTTCGGGGCTCAACGGCCTGCTGGCCTGGGTCATGTTTCGTTCGGCCAAAGTTCACCGCTCGATTGCGCTCGAAGCCGACGCCAGGCACCTGATGACCGATATCTGGACCTCGGCCGGCGTGGTGCTCGGCATTGGCCTGGTCATGCTGACGGGCTGGCTGTGGCTGGACGCTGTTGTGGCGATTGGCGTAGCGCTCAACATCCTGTGGGAAGGCGGCCAGCTGGTGTGGCGTTCCTCGCAGGGTTTAATGGACGAAGCCGTCGAGCCCGAGGTGATGGCCGAGATTCAGAAGACGCTGGAAGGCTTTGCCCACCCCACCATCCGTTTTGACCACCTGAGCACGCGCCGCGCCGGCCAGCGGCGCTTTGTCGATCTGCACATGCACATGCCGGCCAACTGGTCGCTGGGGCGTGCCGCAGCGGTACGGGGCAGCGTTGAGCAGGCCCTGATGAGCGCCGTGCCGGGCCTGCGTGCCACCATCCAGCTGCTGCCCAGCGATGTGGAAGCCCACTTTGACGATGAGGCCGACCTGATCTGACGCCGGATAGATGCCGACGCCCCATAATTTGCCAGCCCCTTGATTACCCAGGAGTTTTCATGAAACGCACCTTGCTTCTCGCCCAGGCCTTTGCCGGCCTCCTGATCGCCGCCACGGCAACCGGCGCTGCCGCGCACGACGCCCACGTCGCCGTGCTCAGCGCCGGCGCCATTGAGCCCGGCCTCAAGGCCGCGGCTGCCGCTTTTGAAAAGCAGAACGGCCACGCCGTGAAGATCACCTTCAACACCGCGCCCGAGCTGAAAAAACGCATGGACAGCAACCCGGCGTTTGACGTGGTGATCGCGCCGCCTGCCGTCATCGGTGAATTCGCCGCCGCCGGCAAGCTGGCCGAAACCCGCGCCAATGTCGGCCGCGTCGGCATGGGCGTGGCGGTGCGTGATGGCGCGCCGGCGCCAGACATTTCCAGCGCGGATGGGTTGAAGCGCTCGGTGCTCGCGGCAGACTCGCTGGTGTTCAACCGCGCCTCTACCGGGCTCTACCTGGAAGGCCTGCTCAAAAAGATGGATGTCTACACGCAGGTGGAAGGCAAGACCACGCGCTACCCCGACGGCGCCGCAGTGATGGAGCATGTCATCAAAGGCAAGGGCAACGAGATCGGCTTCGGCGCCATCACCGAAATCCTGCTGTACCAGGGCAAGGGCCTGAAGTTTGTGGGCCCTGTGCCGGCCGAAGTGCAGAACTACACCTCCTACACCGCCGCCCCGCTGGCGTCAGGCAAACAGCAGGACCTGGCCCAGCAGTTTGTGAGTTTTCTCTCAGGCCCCGTGGGCAAGCCGCTGTTTGTCGCGGCCGGCGTGACTGACTGATGAAGGCGGTGCTGCAACGCGTGGCCGAGGCCCGCGTGGTGATTGCGGGCGAGACTGTGGGCCAGATTGGCGGCGGGCTGCTGGTGCTGGTGTGCGCCGAGCGCGGCGATGCTGAAGCGCAGGCTGACAAGCTGCTGGCCAAGATATTGAAGCTGCGGATCTTCTCGGACGACGCCGGAAAAATGAACCTCTCAGTGCAGGACGTCAAAGGCGGCCTGCTCATCGTGAGCCAGTTCACACTCGCCGCCGACGCGTCCGGCGGCAACCGGCCGAGCTTCACCGGTGCGGCCGCACCTGATGAAGGGCGCAGGCTCTACGACTACTTTGTGGCCCAGGCCCGGGCCTTGCACCCCGAAGTGCAAACCGGGCAGTTTGCCGCCGACATGAAGGTGCACCTGATCAACGACGGGCCGGTGACGATTCCGCTGCAGGTCGCTGCGGGCGCCTGATCAGGTTTTTCTCAAAACAGCCGCGCTGTTGATTCGGGCGCCGCTTGCGCCCGGCGACTCAGCGGTAAGGGTTCTTGAACCCCAGCCCCGCCAGGATGCGGATTTCCTCCGCCTCCATCGCCTCGGCGTCTTCTTCGCCGGTCTCATGGTCCCAGCCCTGCGCATGCAGCGTGCCGTGCACCAGCAAGTGGGCGTAATGGGCCTGTAGCGTCTTTTTGTTCTCTTTCGCCTCTTTGGCCACCACCGGCGCGCACAGCACCAGGTCGGCCGTCACCACAGGCTCAGCGCGATAGTCAAAGGTCAACACATTGGTGGCGTAGTCGCGCTGGCGGTAGTCGCGGTTCAGCGTCTGGCCTTCTTCGGCGTCCACGATGCGCACGGTGATCTCGCCGTCGACCTCAAGCGCATGGCGGATCCAGCGGGCCACGCTGTGGCGCGGCAAGGCGGCGCGGTGCCGCGCGGCGTCTTTCAGCTCACCAAACTGCAGCGACAGGCTGAGCTGCTTAAGAGCCATTGCGGCTCCGGGCGCTGGCGCGGCGCGCCGGGGCGGCCGGCTCGGCGAGGCTGTCATCCGCCGCGGCTGCGGCGGCACCCGGCGACTTGTCATAGGCATCCACAATGCGCGCCACCAGCGGGTGGCGCACCACGTCGGCGCTGGTCAGGCGGGTGATGGCGATGCCTTTGACGCGCTTGAGAACGCGCTCGGCATCCACCAGGCCGCTCAGCTGCGTGCGCGGCAAATCCACCTGGCTCACGTCGCCCGTCACCACCGCCTTGCTGCCAAAGCCGATGCGGGTCAAAAACATCTTCATCTGCTCGGGCGTGGTGTTTTGCGCTTCGTCGAGGATGACAAAAGCATGGTTCAGCGTGCGGCCGCGCATAAAGGCCAGCGGGGCGATCTCGATCTGCTGGCGCTCAAAGGCCTTCTGCACGCGCTCAAAACCCATCAGCTCATGCAGTGCGTCGTACAGCGGGCGCAGGTAAGGGTCTACCTTCTGGCTCAGATCGCCCGGCAAAAAGCCCAGGCGCTCGCCGGCTTCGACCGCCGGGCGCGTCAGCACGATGCGCTGCACCGTGCTTCGCTCCAGCGCGTCGACCGCGCAGGCCACCGCCAGGTAGGTCTTGCCGGTGCCGGCCGGGCCTATGCCGAAAGTGATGTCGTGCGTGGCGATGTTTTCCAGGTAAGTGCCCTGGTTGGTGGTGCGGGCGCGCAGGTCGGCGCGCCGGGTAGAAAGCGCCATGCCGCCGTCCGGCGCGGTGCTGAGCGCCGTGTCGCCGGCCAGCATCAGCTGTACGGTTTCAGGCTCGATGGGCCGCTGGGCGATTTCGTACAGGGCCTGCAGCACCTCCAGCGCCTGGGTGGCCCTCACCTTGGTGCCGTCGATCTTGAACTGCTCAAAGCGGTGCGCGATCGTGACGTCCAGCGCCGCCTCGATGGTGCGGATATGGCTGTCCATGGGGCCGCACAGGTGGCCCATGCGGGTGTTATTGGGCGGCGTGAAGGTATGGCGAAGGATCAAGGCGGTGGGTTTCCTGAAAAATAGGCGGGTGACGGCCGTAAAAACGCAATTGTCCGCCCAAATAGCTGCCTGCGTCTGACTGATAAGATTTGCCCATGATTGGAAGACTCTCTGGCCAGCTGGCCGAAAAAAATCCCCCGGAAATCCTGGTGGACTGCAACGGCGTCGGCTATGAAGTGCTGGTGCCCATGAGCACCTTCTACAACCTGCCCGCTCTGGGCGAAAAAGTCAGCCTGCTGACGCATTTTGTGGTGCGCGAAGACGCGCAAATCCTCTACGGCTTCGGCAGCGCCACCGAACGCGCGGCGTTTCGCCAGCTCATCAAGATTTCCGGCGTGGGCCCGCGCACCGCACTCAGCGTGCTCAGCGGCATGAGCGTTGAGGAACTCTCGCAAGCCGTCACCCAGCAGGAAGCCGGCCGCATCATCAAGGTGCCCGGCATCGGTAAAAAAACCGCCGAGCGCCTGCTGCTCGAACTCAAAGGCAAGCTGGGCGCCGACATCGGCATCCAGGTCAGCGTCGCCAACGACGCCCAGTCCGACATCCTGCAGGCCCTGGTGGCGCTGGGCTACAGCGACCGCGATGCGGCGCTGGCACTAAAGGCACTGCCGAAAGATATTGGTGTGAGCGACGGTATCAAGCTGGCGCTGAAGGCTTTGGCCAAATAATTGCGATAAGTCAGCATGAGCATACAAACGGACGACTTCTCTGCAGGCGACTTCCCGCCCGCCAAGCGCGTGATGTCGGCCGCGCCGGCCTCACCGGGCGAGGAAGCGATCGAGCGCGCCTTGCGCCCCAAACTGTTTGACGAATATGTCGGCCAGACCAAGGTGCGCGACCAGCTCGAAATCTTTATTGGCGCCGCCAAAAAGCGCAGCGAGGCGCTGGACCATGTACTGCTCTTCGGCCCGCCCGGCCTGGGCAAAACCACTTTGTCGCACATCATTGCGCACGAGCTGGGCGTGAACCTGCGGCAGACCTCCGGCCCGGTGCTGGAAAAGCCCAAGGACCTGGCGGCGCTGCTCACCAACCTTGAGAAGAACGACGTTCTTTTCATCGATGAAATCCACCGCCTGAGCCCGGTAGTCGAGGAAATCCTCTACCCCGCGCTCGAGGATTACCAGATCGACATCATGATCGGCGAAGGCCCGGCGGCACGCAGCATCAAGCTCGACTTGCAGCCCTTCACGCTGGTGGGCGCCACCACACGCGCCGGCATGCTGACCAACCCGCTGCGCGACCGTTTTGGCATCGTTGCCCGGCTGGAGTTTTACACGCCCGACGAGCTGGCCCGCATCGTCAGGCGTAGCGCCAAGCTGCTGAATGCGCCCATGGACGAAGAGGGCGGTTTTGAAATCGCCCGCCGTTCACGTGGCACGCCCCGCATCGCCAACCGTCTGCTGCGCCGCGTGCGTGACTATGCCGACGTCAAAGGCAGCGGCCATATCTCCCTCGATATCGCCAACAAGGCGCTGGCCATGCTCGACGTGGACCCGCAGGGCTTTGACGTGATGGACCGCAAACTGCTGGAAGCCGTCATTCACCGCTTTGACGGCGGCCCGGTCGGCCTGGACAACATCGCCGCCAGCATCGGCGAAGAGCGCGACACGATTGAAGACGTGATCGAGCCCTACCTGATCCAGCAGGGTTACCTGCAGCGCACACCGCGCGGGCGCATCGCCACGCTGGCCGCCTATCGCCACCTGGGCGTGGCGCCGCCGGCCAACGGCAACGACATGTTTACACCTTGAGCCATGGGGCAGTGGGTCGCCAAATCGGCCGCGGCTGATCCCGGAGCCGCCTGGACGAACACCAGCGCGGAACAACAGTTTTTCAACTCGGTGCTCCTCGGCGTCACGGTGGCCGTTTTGCTGGCCTATGCATTGAGTACGGTGGTGTTTGGCTACGTGCCCGTCTTGTTGCCGGACGGTTTTGTCACACTGCAGGGGATTCCTGCACGGATCATGGCAACCGGTTCGCTGGCGCTTGCAATGGGCTGGGGCTCCCATCTTGTGCAGCGCCATTGGTCGGGCGCTTCTGCCGTGAATTGCAGTTCGTTTCGCCGCTGGTGTTACATCGCCACGATCCTCTGCTGGGGCGCCGTTTTACCGGCGGGGGAACTTAATCTGGCCACTTCGCCGCGATGGGCGGGCCTGGCGCCGTCGTCTGAGGCGTTGTTCTGGCCCTTACCCCGAGTGTGGCGTGAGCTGCTGCCGTTGGGCTCGAGCCGCGTTACCGGAAGTCTTTTTCCGGCGGGCGCCGCCGCTTTCGCGCTGGCCCTGCTGTTTGTCAAGGTCATCAAATGGCCGCGGGGCTTTCTCTTTTGCGTGGGCGTGACCTTCTGCGTGGTCGGGTTTTATTTTCTGGGGGAAGCGGCGTTTGAGTATGGCGCGGCGCGCGGCCTGCAAGGTGTCATGCCGGATTTCCCCCGGGAATGGAAGGCAAACCCTGGCCATTACAACGCCTGGAATTTTCTGTCGTGGCTGACTGCCCTGACCAGCCTGGCGTACGGCGCCGTATTCATGTCCTGTTCATTCATCATTCAGGCGGATGCTCTTGACGCGATTGCCGCGCGATCATGATGCCCTCCATTCATTGACTTTCAAGGCGGATTCTCAAATGCCCTTTTCACGCCCATTTTCATTACGGTGCCTATTTCTTGTGGTGGTGACCTGTTTTCTGGCCGGCTGCGCCGGGCCGGCGCCGGGGCCGCGTACGCCCAATCCGGCCGTGCCTTTGGCCTCTACTTCCAGCCTGCCGGAATTTCCGGAGCTCTTCCGGCAAATGGGCAAGCTCTATGCCGACCACCCGCAGGCGCCGAAGATGCTGGACGGTGACGGCATGGGGCAAAAAATTTCCGTCGCGCGTGTGCGCAAGCCCGGGGCCCTCGAGGCGCTGCAGGCTTACCGCGCGCAGGGCGTACACGGCCGCGTGGTGGTGATTTCGCTGGTGGATGCCGAGGGCAAGCTGATCGATGCACGCGTGTTGTCATCCACGCATGCCGAGCTCAATGAGGCGGTGCTGCAGTCGGCCCGCGAGGCTGAATACCGCGGCGGGCGCGTTAACGGCACACCGGCGCCCATGTATGCCGTGTACGGCGTGAACTTTTAAGCGCGTTTAGAGCGTCAACAGGTTCTCAGGTCAGCGCGCCGCGCGCATCCACCCGGAAGATGCGCTGCACGGTGCCGGTGCGCAGGCCGCCGGTCACGCCGATCATGGTGTCGTGCAGATTGACGGTGGGGTCGCAGTGGCCGGGAATCAGCCACAGCATGCGGCCCAGGCCGGGCAGGCGGTGGCTGTCGCCGGCGGCGCGCAGGATGCCGTGCTCGTCGCCGCCGTTGAAATATTCGAGTTCGCTTTCGGTGTCAAAGGCATGCACCAGCGGCATGCCTGAATCGATCGCGTGGCTCTTGTGGCCGGCGTCGCACACCGCATGGCCGCTGTGCGTGCTGACGACCTGGGTCTTCACAAACAGCGAGTGCTCAAACTGCGGCTGGGCCGGGTCGCGTTCGTTTTGCGCATAGTCGGCGTCCATGAACATGAAGGAGCCCGCCTGGAGCTCGCCGTACACGCCGCTCGCGGCCTCCAGCATCAGACTGCCGGTGCCGGCGCCGGTGACCAGCTCTACCGTGACGCCCTGGGCTTCGATCAGTTTCTTGGTCAGCACCACGGCCTCGACGGCCTTGGCGATGGCGTCGCGCCTTTCCTGGGCGCTGCGCATGTGCTGGGCCTTGCCGTGATAAGCCTGCAGGCCCGCAAAACGCAGGGCCGGGTGTTTGCGGATTTCCAGCACCAGCGTGACGGCGGCGGCGCCGGGCTCGACCCCACAGCGCCCCTGGCCGACATCGATCTCCACAAACACATCAATCACGGTCGCGCCGGTCTTGTGGGTCAGGCGGGCTTCGGTCATGGCCTGCGCCAGGCGGATCACGCCTTCGGTGCTGTCCACCGCGATGGCCAGCTGGCCGCCCTGGGCCGCGACTTTTTGCGTCAGTTCCGCCACGCGGGCCAGCTTGGCAGGGGCGATCACTTCGTTGCTGATGTAGATGTTGTAGACGCCGCCGGCCACCATGGCTTCGGCTTCGGAGGTTTTTTGCACACACACGCCGACTGCCCCGGCCTTGATCTGCATTTTGGCCAGCGAAGAGCACTTGTGCAGCTTGGCATGCGGACGCCAGCGGATGTTGTGTTTTTTGGCAAATTCGGCCATGCGCGCCAGGTTGCGTTTCATCGCGTCCATGTCGATGACCAGGGCGGGCGTGTCAATGTCGTTGACCGGTTTGCCGATCAGGTTGGCGAGGTGGGGTGGCAGGGTGCTCATGGGTTGCGTGGTGTCTCTTCTGCTATTTATTGTGCGCTTGTTGTTCGTTACCCGGCTGCTTGTCGGCCATTTATCGGGCATTGAGCGGATTGGGGGTGCTACCACCTGCAAATCCGTTGTCGTCGTCCAGTGTGTCGTCTTCCAGGTGCTGGGTGTCGGCCCAGCCCACCAGCGTAAAGCCCTCGGGTGTCCAGAGCAGGCGGTTAATGGCCGCATTGCCCAGCGCCCAGGTGCGTGGCGCCTGGATGTCCAGCCGCGTCGCGGCGCGGTAGAGCACGTCCATCACGCCGCCATGGCCGACCATCGCGATCAGCTCGCCCGGGTGTTCGGCCGCCAGACGCTCGGCAGTGGCCACCACACGGCTGCGCAAGTCGATCAGCGACTCGCCGCCGGCCGGCGCGAACTCCGGGTCCCGCTTGCGCCAGCGCATTGACTGGTCGGGCAGCAGGGCCTCAATCTCGGCAAAGGTCTTGCCTTCAAAGTCACCAAAGCCGCGCTCACGCAGGCCTTCTTCGCGCGTCACTTCAATGCCCTGGATGCGGGCCAGGTACTGCGCTGTTTCCCACGCGCGGGTCAGGTCGCTGGCGTAGATGGCCGAGATGGGTTCGTCCGCCAGCGCCAGCGCCATGCGCTCGGCTTGCTTGCGGCCGGTTTCGTTCAGCGGGATATCGAGATGGCCTTGAATGCGGGTGTCGACATTCCAGGTGGTCTCACCATGGCGAATGGCAATGATGCGCGTCGGTTCCATGCTTACCTTGGTATTTCGACGTTCACGCGGCGCGTGCCGGCGGGCGGCTGCGGAAAGCCGCGCAGGGCCGAGTCCAGCATGGCGGGCAGCACGGCCAGGGTATCGCCCCAGACGCCGTCATGCAGGGCGCGTGTTTCAAATACCACCGTGTTGGTGCCGAGGTCACGCATCAGCAGGGTCAGGTCGCGCTTGTAATACGGCTCCGAGAAGCGCATCGGGAAGGACAGGCCCACCGATGCCCCCCGGCTGCCGCCGCCCAGGAACACGCCCGGCGCGCCAAAGCCGAAACCGTCATAGGGGCTGTCATAGGGGTAGCGCTCCACCACCTGGGTGTTGGCAACCACCTGCACGCTGTAGCGCGCAACCGGCGAGTTGAGCTCCATGCCCACCTTGGCCAGCGCGGTGCGCGTCAGGCCTTCCACCAGGTCCTGCTGGCTGCCCACGGCTTGCTGCGAGGGCAGGCGCTCAAAGCGGTAAGGCGTGCCAGGCGCGGGGGGCGCGGCTTTCCAGCTGTAAAAAGCGGTGACATCGCTGTCGACCATGCGCAGGGAAGAGCAGCCGCCCAAAAAAAGCGCCATGGCCGCCATCGCAAAAACAAGGGCAAATGATCGTTTCATCAGGCCTCCGTGTTGAGTGCAATCAGTGGGGTTTGATGCCGATGACCGACAGGCCCGGCAGCACCGGCTCCTTAAACTCTTCGGCATCAAAAGCCTTGTCGCCATCGGCATCGGCCACACCGGTCGCTTTGATGGCCTTGAAGTCGTGGCGCTTGTTGTCCATCAGGTGCGAAGGCACGATGTTTTGCAGCGAGGCAAACATGTTCTCAAGCCGGCCGGGAAATTTTTTCTCCCATTCGCGCAGCATGTTGCCGACCTGCTTGCGCTGCAGGTTTTCCTGGCTGCCGCACAGCGTGCACGGAATGATGGGAAATTCGCGCACCTGCGCCCAGCGCGTCAGGTCTTTTTCGGTGACGTAGGCCATGGGGCGGATGACGACGTTTTTGCCGTCGTCGCTCACCAGCTTGGGCGGCATGCCTTTGAGCTTGGCCGCAAAAAACATGTTGAGGAAAAAGGTCTGCAGCATGTCGTCGCGGTGATGGCCCAGCGCGACCTTGGTGCAGCCGAGCTCACCCGCCACGCGGTACAAAATGCCGCGGCGCAGGCGCGAGCATAGCGAGCACAGCGTCTTGCCCTCGGGGATCACGCGCTTGACGATGCTGTAGGTGTCCTGGTTCTCGATGTGAAAGGGCACACCCAGCTTGCCCAGGTAGTCGGGCAGGATGTGCTCCGGAAAACCGGGCTGCTTCTGGTCGAGGTTGACGGCCACCAGCTCGAAGTTGATGGGCGCGCGCTTTTGCAGCTTGAGCAAAATGTCGAGCATGGCGTAACTATCTTTGCCGCCCGAGACGCACACCATCACCTTGTCGCCTTCTTCAATCATGTTGAAGTCGACAATCGCGCGGCCGACTTCGCGGCAAAGGCGCTTTTCAAGTTTGTGGTCTTCGCGCTCTATCTTCATGCTGTTTTGCACGCGTGCGGAGCTTTCCTGTTGCTCAAACTCCGCAACGGCTTCTTCCCAGACTGCGCTCATATCGTTGGCTCCCATCATGTTCACCACTGCCCTGTCTCGACGCGAATGGCCACTTCGCAGTCGTCAAAAATTTCAAGTTTGGCGATTTTCACCCGCACGCCCAGCACGCCGGGCAGCTGCATCAGCCGGTGCGCCACCTTGCCGATCAGGCTCTCCAGCAGGTTCAGGTGCTCGGCCGTGCACTCGTTGATGATGATCTGGCGCACCTTGCGGTAGTCCAGCACATGGTTGATGTCGTCGTCGTGGGGCAGCAATGGCTGCGTGCCCAGGTTCAGCTCGGCATCCACCTGGATGGGCTGCGGCTCGGTTTTTTCGTGGTCCAGAATGCCCAGGTTCGCGTCGAAACGCAAGCCGGTGAGATTCAGGATTTGGGTGCCCCGGGTATTGAACATGGCGCCAGTCTGTAATGGGTGAGGTGCAGGGTGGTGTCAGCCGTTGCCGCCGGCTTACATCAGCGAAAAATCGCGTTCGAATTTCATCAGGTGCTGGCCGCCGTCTACCAGCAGCGTGGTGCCGGTGATGGAGCGGTTTTCCAGCGCGAATTTCACGGTGGCCGCCACATCGGCGGGCGTGGACGAGCGGCCCAGCGGCGAGAGCTTGTGCCGCGCTTCGAACTGTGCGTCCGTCAGCAGGTGGCTGGTCAGCGTCAGCCCCGGCGCCACGCCGACCACGCGCACCCGGGGCGCGAGCGCCAGTGCCAGCATGGTACCGGCGGCCTCCAGGGCTGCTTTGGAGAGGGTGTAACTGAAAAAATCGGGGTTCTGGTTCCAGAGCTTCTGGTCCAGCAGGTTGACGACTGCCCCCTGGGCACCGCTTTCGCCGCCTTCAGCGCGCGTGAGGACATGGGCATGCAGCGCCTGGGCCAGCAGCACGGCCGCGCCGGTGTTGGTGTGCAGGTGCTTGTCCAGGGCGGCGAAGCCGAAGCTGGCTGCGCTGTCGTGCTCGAAGGTGGAGGCGTTGTTGACCACCGCATCCACCCGGCCCATACGCGCCACGACGGCCGGCAGCAGGCCGCGCACCGCCGCCTCGTCGCCCAGATCAGCGTGAAAAGCGGCTGAGACCCCCGTCAGTCGGGCGCAAGCAGCTACTGTTTCCATAGCGTCCGCCTCGGAGCCGCGGTAGTGCACCGCCACCTGCCAGCCGCCCGCCGCCAGCGCCAGCGCGATGTCACGCCCCAGCCGCCGCGAGGCGCCGGTCACGAGGACCACGGGAGAGGAAGACGGGACTGCAGGCATGGCTGGGATCAAATGGGCTGAGGTGAAGGGGGGAGGGGGCCGGGGGTATCGCCGACAATTGCAGGCGCTGACACACATGACCCCCAAATGACCACGACGGCCAATCCCCCCATTTTACCGACCGCCCTTGCCGCGCACATTGCCGGGGCCATTGAAGCCGCCGGCGGCTGGCTGGGCTTTGACGCCTTTATGGCGCTGGCCCTCTACACCCCGGGCCTGGGTTACTACGCCAACGACTCGCGCAAATTCGGCCTGATGCCCGGCACGGGCAGCGATTTTGTCACCGCACCCGAGCTCTCGCCCCGCTTCGGCCAGACTCTGGCCCGCCAGGCGGCCCAGGCCCTGGAGGCCACCGGCACAGCCGAGGTCTGGGAGTTCGGCGCCGGCTCCGGCGCGCTGGCGCTGCAGGTGCTGGACACCTTGGGCGACCGGCTGCAGCGTTACACCATCGTCGATTTATCAGGCAGCCTGCAGGCGCGCCAGCGTGAACGCCTGGCCGCTTACGGCGACAAGGTGCAGTGGGCGACTGAGCTGCCGCCCAAAATGCGCGGCGTGGTGCTGGGCAACGAGGTGCTGGACGCGATGCCGGTGAAGCTGCTGTCGCGCCTGGGCGGCATTTGGCATGAACGCGGCGTGGTGGTGCATGAGGGCGGTTTTCTCTACGCTGACCAGCGCACCGATCTGCGGCCGCCCTTCGAGGTGGAAGGCGCGCGCGACTACCTCACCGAAATCCACCCTCAAGCCGAAGGTTTTGTCGCCACGCTGGCTGACCGGCTGGAGGCCGGGGCGGTCTTTCTGCTCGACTACGGCTTCCCCGAGCACGAGTACTACCACCCCCAGCGCAGCATGGGCACGGTCATGTGCCACCGAGGCCACCTGGCCGACGCCGACCCGCTGGCCGATGTGGGCAGCAAGGACATCACGGCACACGTCAACTTCACCGGCATTGCCCTGGCCGGCCAGGAGGCCGGGCTGCAAGTGCTGGGCTACACCAGCCAGGGGCGGTTTTTGCTCAATTGCGGGTTGGTAGATGGCATGGAAGGCGCCAGCCTGGAGCAGCGTGTGATGGTGCAAAAGCTCATTGCCGAGCATGAGATGGGCGAATTGTTCAAGGTAATCGCTTTTGGTGCCAAAGGCACTGCGATATGGGAGCCTATGGGCTTTGCCGCTGGCGACCGCATGCATACGCTCTAAACTGCTTCAATGATCCGCTGGTTCATCGTCATCTTCCTGGCCCTGATGCTCATCAGCTGGTTCACCCCGCTGCTGCACAAGCTGGGTTTTGGCAAATTGCCCGGTGACCTGCGTTTCCGCTTGTTCGGGCGCGACTGGTTCATACCCCTCACCACCACGATCCTGCTGAGCTTTATCGCCAGCCTGATCTCCCACCTGATCTGAGAAAAAAGGTGCCTTCACGATGAAAGCTTGCGTCGACCTGGGAGGCACCAAAATCGCCGTCAGCCTGGTGGACGCCAGCCCGCAGATGAGCCTGGACGAGGCCTTGTCGGCCCTGCAATCGCGCCGCATGGAGCCCACTGAAAAAGCCGGCCCACCCGACACCGTGGCACGCCAGGTGCTGCGCATGCTGGGCCAGGCTTGCGAGGCCGCCGGCATCCGCGAGCAAGACATAGCGGCGGTGGGCGTGTCGTCCTGCGGCCCCTTTGTGGTGGCCGGCGGCATGATTGAAGTGTCCAACCCCAATATTTGCGGCGGCATGGCTGGCCCGGCGCGCGGCCTGCCCAACGACTGGGTCAGCGTGCCGCTGGAGGCCCCGTTGCGCCAGCGCTTTGCCGGTGTCCGCATCGAAAACGACGGCGTGGGCGCCCTGCAGGCTGAGCGCCGCTGGGGTGCTTTGCAGGGCGTGGACAGCTGCGCCTACGTGACCTGGAGCACCGGCATCGGCTTTGGCCTGTGCGTGGACGGCAATATCCTGCGCGGCAAACACGGCAACGCCGGCCATGCGGGCCATACCTTTGTCAGCGACAGCGACGACACGCTTTGCGGCTGCGGCAATGTGGGCGACCTGGAGGCGCTGGTCGCCGGCAACGCGATCGAGCGGCGCTTTGCCGGCCAGGGCTATGCCGGCGCCACAGCGCTCTTTACCGCCGCACGCGCCGGCGAGACCGCTGCGCTGGCCATCGTCGACGAGCTCTGCCGGGTCATGGGGCGCGGCCTCTACAACCTGGTCGCCACGCTGGACCTGCAGCGCATCAGCCTGGGCGGTGGTGTGTTCTGGAACAACCGTGACTTCTTGCTGCCTCGCTTGCAGGCGCAGTTGCGTGGGAAGTTGCCGGCGCTTACCGGCGGGGTTGAGGTGGTGGCGGCGGGGCTTGGGGAGAGGGTTGGGGATTTTGGGGCTTTGGCGTTGGTTAGTTAAGGGTTCTTGGTGTTTTTTTGGCTTCCGCCGGGGGCGCTGATTTGGTTTTGCCGTTGTGCTCTCTGCTGAGGGCGGCTGGCCGGGGTCGCCCGGCATGCGACTCACTTTTCTTTGCTTCGCCAAAGAAAAGTAAGCAAAAGAAAGGCGACCCTACTGTCTGCGTCCCTTCGCTGCGCTACGGGCAACCTGCGGTGCTCGGTCCAGACGGGGTCAAAAACAACTCGCCTTCGGCTCAAACAAGTTTTTGCCCTTATCCGTCTGGACCTCCGCTCCTCGGCGCATACAGAAGGGGTGGGGGACGGGATACCAAATACCGAACAGCCGAATACCAATACCTGAAGAAACAAGGACTCGCCATGGCGAGTCCTTGTTGGTATTTGTCTTTGGTATTTGGTCCCCGCTCCCGTTCCCGATTGCCCCGTCCTGGCTGGGCCGAGGAGCGCAGAGACAAGCGGATCAGGGCAAAAACTTGTCTGAGCGCAGCGAGTTGTTTTTGACCCCGCTTGGCTCGAGCACCGCAGGTTGCCCGAAGCGAAGCGTAGGGACCCAGACTGCGGGTCGCCTTTTCTTTGGTGACTTTCTTTTGGCGAAGCAAAAGAAAGTTACTGGCCGCCGGGCCACTCCCGGCCAGCAGGAGTCAGAGGAGGGCACACCGCCGGAGCAAGACCGGCGCAGTTACCCAGCCAACTGCGCCCTCATAACCTCATGCCGATGCCGATAAACCCCAAGCGCCGCCTTGAACGGCTCCCGCTGCGCCCCAATGCCAGGCAGCTTCACCTTGGTGCTCTTGGCGCCCAGCAAGCCTTTTTCATGCAGGGTGATGGTCAGCACATCGCCGCCAAAACCGTTCTCATACGCGAGGTTTTTGACCTCATCCCAGGAGAGTTCATCGGGCTTGCCGGGCAGTTGCAGGCCACTGTAGGTCACGCCGATTGCCAGCGTGCCCTTGAGTGGGAATTGCACAGGGGGAAAGTAACGCAGTACCAGCGCGCGCTCCATGTCGTTGTCGGGCAGGTAGCGGTAGGCCAGGGTGCGTTCATGGTCGGCGGCAAAGCCCTGCTCGTAAGTGGCCCACAGGCGCTGCTCGATTTGCGGCGCGGTCTGTATGTCGTCGGCCCAGGTGCGGGTTACCGGCTCGGTCACGACGGCGGCAAAGGCTTCGGGCTTGACGAAGTGGCGCACGTTTTTCATGCGGTCCAGCATGGCCGGGTGTGAGTCGAAGGGGTGCGGCACGCTGGCCGAGCCCATGGCTTTGACGAATTTTGCCGATGCGGCATACGGCGCCAGGCCCGAGGCCACAAACTGCGCGATGCCCAACTGCTCGCTGTGCTGGCGGTCATGCTCGAACAGCTCGCGCTCTATCTCCGAGCGGTAGCTGTCGTAGGCCGCGATCTTGATCAGCGACTGCACGATGGCCTGCGGCGAGACCAGCTTGGCGGCGGTGCGGTCGGCCTTGAACTCGCGTTCGCGGCTGTCGCGCATCAGCGCGAACTCGAAGATCACCCGGTACAGGTACATCAGGTGATAGACCACCACCGTCAGGCCGCCGCCGCGCATCATCGCCAGGTAGTGGTCGTACTGCACCAGCTTGGGCCCCAGGCGCGCGCTGCTGGCGGCGTCGCCGCCGCGAAAGTGGGCCAGCTCGTGCCCCAGCACGGCGTCGGCCTGTGCGCGGTCCAGCAGGCGCAGCAGCGGCAGGCTGACAAACAGCGTGCGGCCGCTGAGGGTTTTTCCGGCCACGGTGAGCGGCGCCTCGGTGACAAAAAAGTTGGTGTCTATGCCCGCCACGATCTGTTTGGGCGGCGCGGTTTTCAGGCGCGCGGCCAGCGCGCGGGTGTTGGCCCACAGCCCCGGCGCATCGCCGTCGCTGACCAGCTCGCCCGCGATGCTGTTGCCCGGCGCCGGGCGGCGCAGCAGCCCCGTGATGGCGAAGAACACCGCAACCACCACCACCAGGCCGATCACCGCGATCAGCTTGATGGAGTAGGAATGAAAGAAAAAGGCCGTGATCCAGAACGACAGCCAGACCAGCATGGCGCCCTGCACCAGAATCTCCAGCGCGCTGGCCAGGCTTAGCATGCGCCAGCCCAGCACAAAGCTCAGGTACTGCGCCTTGCGGTTCCAGAACGCCACCGCGCCCAGCAGCAGCTCGGCCAGTAATACCGCCACACCGGCCAGGATGGTCCACCAGGCGATCTCGTGCGCGGCGTAAAACTGCCAGACGTCGGTATAGCGTTCGCAGAGCGAGTCTTTGTCCCGCTGCAGTTCCGGGTCGGTGGTTGCGCACAGGCTGGAGGCAGGGTGGTCACGGTAGAACGATTTGATCTGCGCCTTGTCTTCAGGCGCAAGGCGCTTGTCCTGGTCCACCTGCCGCGTTATCGACTGGGTAATCGAGCTGTCCAGCCGGGGCTGGGCGTGGTTGACGAACAGCAGCGTGGCCACAGGCACCAGAAAAAGCGAAACCAGCGCCAGCGCCAGAACCTTGAACAGGTCTTTTCGGACCCTGCTGCCGACGCTGTCCCTGCTGCTTTCAGCCGCGCCGGCTGTATTGCTTGCCGCCATACCTGCTCCCTGCACTGTTTTGCTTGTTTTGGTAATTTTTACCGAAATGCCTTGACCGATATGCCTGTTTCAGCCTTTGCCGCCTTTGCCGCCTCTGCGCGTGGCTGCCGCGCGTCCGGCGTTCAAACCGGCCAGACCACGCCCTTGTCGTTGAGGATGGCGTCCAGCGGAATGTCGTGCGGCTCGGGCTCCATGTCCGGCAGCCAGCCATGGGTGTATCCAAGGCCCACGGTAAAGGGCCGCGGCTGCAGGGTGGCAAGCGTGCGGTCATAAAAGCCGCCGCCGTAGCCCAGCCGGTAACCGCCTGGCCCGTAACCCACACAGGGCACAAACAGGAGCGTCGGGACAATCACTTCCGTGTCCTTGGGCTTGGGGATGCCGTAGGCGTCTTCCTCCATGGGGCAGCCGGGGTACCAGGCGTGAAAGGTGAGAGTCTTGTGCAGCTTGTTGACCACCGGCAAGCCGATCTTGCGCGGTGACCGGGCGGCGATGCTTTCCGTCGCCAGCTGCGCGGATTCGACCTGGGCCAGCGCTGGGTTGGAGGAGCCCTGGCTGAGGATGGCATCTTCCTGCCAGCGGTACAGCGCCGGCAGCGGGTCGAACTCGCCCTTGATGGGCCAGTAGGCGCCAATCACCTCGTGGGTGGAACCTACCAGCCAGATGCGCATCACACGTTGCAACAAATCGGCCCGCTCCAGGCGGTCGGGCATGTTCAAACGGGCTTCAACCAGTGCCTTGCGGGTGCTTAATTTGTCCATAATGTCCCAGATGCTATACAAATTTCTTAACAACCCGTTGCGCACGGCAGCCCTGCCCGCTTTTTTGGCCGCAGTGATTTCGCTGGCCTTGCCTGCCTCTGCGGCTGCGCAGACCGCCATTCCCTCCGGAACCAGCGCCGGCGACAGCGTGATTGTCGAGATGAACAAGGCCTTCAAGCGCGGCGACAGGGGCCGCATGGCGCAACTGCTGCCGCAAGCCAGGGGCCATGCGCTGGAGCCATGGGCCGCCTACTGGGAACTCAAAACCCGCCTGGGCGAAGCCGGCCCGCAAGAGGTGCAGGATTTTTTCAGCCGCTACGCCGGCACCTACCAGGAAGACCGCCTGCGCAATGACTGGCTGCTGCTGCTGGGCCAGCGCCGCGACTGGGCCGGCTTTGCCGCCGAGTACCCCAACTACCGCATGAACGACGACAAGGAAGTGCGCTGCTACGCCATCCTGGTCGAGCACCTCAAGAACCCGGCCATTGATGCGCGCCTGGCCGATGAGGTGAAGAAGAACTGGTATGCGCAGCGCGAGGCCGACGACGGCTGCACCTCGGCTGCCGAGCGGCTGGTCGGCGCCAAAAACCTCACGCCGCAGGACGTCTGGGTCAAAGCCCGCCTGGCCACCGAAGCCAACCGTCCGCGCGCCGCGCGCGACGCGGTGCAGATCGTCGCGCCCGACGCCGTGGGCATGGTGAACGACCTGAACGCCAGCCCGATCAAGTTCCTGGCCGGCAAGCAATTGGCGATCAGCAAGGCGCGGCGCGAAATCATCACGCTGGCGCTGATCAAGATGGCGATCTCCGACACCGAAGGCGCGGCCTTCCAGGTGGAAAACAAATGGGGCATGCAGCTGAACACCGAAGAGCGTAACTGGGTCTGGGGCGCGATAGGCCGGCAGGCCGCCACCAAGCTGGGCACGGTGCCCGCGAGCGACGCGCTGCAGTACTTTGCCAAGGTCACCAAAGACACCGACCTCAGCGACGACATGCTGGGCTGGAAGGCCCGCGCCGCACTGCGCGCGGGCGCCCAGCCCAACTGGGCGCTGGTGCTGGCCGCCGTCAACGCGATGAGCGAAGACGCACGCAAAGATCCGACCTGGAGCTACTGGAAAGGCCGCGCTCTGCTGGCCACCGCGCCGCCCGACGCCGCGCCCAAGGCCCCGGTCGCCGTGGCCACCACGCCTGGCGTGACGCAGACCATCAGCACCGGCATCACCATCGCGCCGCAGCGCGCCGAGGCCCTGGCGCTGATGCAGTCGATTGCCTCGCCGCGCGGCTTTTACGAGCAGCTGGCGCTGGAGGAAACCGGCCAGAAGATCACCGTGCCGGCCAAGCCCGCGCCGCTCACGCCGGAAGAAAAAGAAGTGGCCCGGCTTAACCCGGGCCTGAACCGCGCTGCCTACGCCATCGCCATTGGCCTGCGCCCCGAAGGCACGCGCGAGTGGAACTACACCACCAACCTGCACAAGCGCGGCGGCATGGCCGACCGCGAGCTGCTGGCCGCCGCCCAGTTCGCCTGCGACCGCCAGATCTGGGACCGCTGCATCAACACCAGCGAACGCACCAAGGCCGAGGTGGATTTCGACCAGCGCTTTCCGATGCCGTTTCGCGATGCCGTCACCCAGCGCAGCAAAACGATTAACCTGGACGCGGCCTATGTGTACGGCCTGATCCGCCAGGAAAGCCGCTTCATCATGGACGCCCGCTCCGGCGTGGGCGCGTCGGGCCTGATGCAGGTCATGCCCGCCACGGCCCGCTGGACGGCCAAAAAAATCGGCCTCGAAGGTTTCACGCAAGACCAGCTCAACGACCGCGATACCAACATCGCCATCGGCACGGCCTACCTCAAGCTCGCGCTGGACGACCTCAACGGCTCCATGCCCATGGCCGCAGCCGCCTACAACGCCGGCCCTGGCCGCCCGCGCACCTGGCGCAACGGCCCGGTGCTGGACGCCGCTATCTGGGCCGAGAACGTGCCTTTCAGCGAAACGCGCGACTATGTGAAGAAGGTGTTGTCCAACACGACCAACTATGCGGCGATCCTGACGGGGCAACCGCAGTCGCTGAAGGCCCGGCTGGGCACGGTCGGGCCGCGGGATGCTTCGCAGCCTGAGCCGTATAAGGATCTGCCTTAATTTGCCTTGAGCGCCGTAGGGCGGCGCCTCGAATAAAACAAGGCCCGCGTACCTTGCAGTGCGCGGGCTCTTGATCCTGCAACAGCAGGCGTCAAAAAAGCTTAGGTAAAAAGCTCAGTCTTCCAGTTCAGCCTTGGCCATCTCCACATCCAGCCGCTCGGTCGCGTCCAGCGGCTTGCTGGCCGCGGCCTGCTCATACAGCTTGGTGGCTTCTTTCATCTTTTTGTCACCTTCGAGCATCACCATGCCGTTGGCGTACTCGATCATGCCGATGGCGGAGCCGGGGTGCAGTTTGAGCGCGTCTTTGTAGAGTCCCAGTCCGACGTCCTTCTTGGCGCCGTAGGTCATGCCGCCTATGAGGGAGCCCACCTTGTCGATCACCTCGGCGTGGAAGGCCGCCAGCGCGATGTGCGCATCGGCGTGTTTGGGTGACAGCTTGATGGCTTGCTCCAGCGAGTTCTTCACCTTGGTGCCCAGGCCCTGTGCGAGCGCCTTGGCCACGCTGATGCCCTGGCTGTAGCGGCCCAGGGCATAAGCCTGCCAGTACCAGGCGTTGGCGTTCTTGGGGTCGTCCTTTTGCTGGGCCTCGGCGCGGGCCGCGACTTCCATAAAGAGGTCGAGCTTGGTCTTTTCCTTGGTTTCCAGGTAGGTGGCGTACATGCTGGCGGCTTTGTTGGCCGCCGTGATGCCGTCGCCGCCGGCCTTGATGCCGGCGTCAAAGGCCTTCTGGAAGTCGCCGTTGTGAAACAGAACCCAGGCCTGCAGCACGTCCGCGTCTTTGGGCAGGGGCTCGCAGTCGCCCTGGTGCAGGCGGGCCCAGCTTTTTTTCAGGCTGGCGGCATCAAATGTGTAGTCGCCGGCGTGGGGGAAGGCAGTCCATTTGGCCATGTGTGTTGTCTCCTAGGTAAAAATTGTTGGTGTTATGAATGAGGGCGGTTTGGCGTAACTCAAGCCGGGTTGCTGTAAGCGCCCACCAGCGCCTGCAAATGGGCGCGCTGGCCTTGCTCCAGGTAGGGAATCAGCAGGTTCAGCACGTGGTGTGCGCCGCGCAGCAGCGCGGCCTGCGCATTGGCCGGTTCCAGCGCGTTGCGCGGGTCGCGCACGTACTCAAAGCTGAGCCAGTAAGTGAGCACCACCACCATGCTGGTGGCCGTGGCTTCGACTTCGCGTGAATCAATCGTCATGGCGCCGGCGCGGCTCATGCCGTCGAGCAGGCCCTTCACGGCGCGCGTCTTGTTTTTCAGCACCCACTGGAAATGGGTTTCCAGCCGGCGGTTTTTGCTCAACAGGTCGTTGAGGTCGCGGTAAAGGAAGCGGTATTGCCAGATCAGCTCGAACAGCGTGTGCATGAAAAACCAGGCGTCTTCCACATCGCGCACGCCGTCGCTGGCGTTGAGCAGCTCACTCAGGGATTTTTCGTAACGATCGAACAACGAGTTGATGAGCTCGTCTTTGGCGGGGTAGTGGTAATAGAGGTTGCCGGGGCTGATGCTGAGCTCGGCCGAGATCAGCGTGGTCGACACATTGGGCTCGCCAAAGCGGTTGAAGAGGTCCAGGGTGACCTCCAGGATCCGCTCTGCTGTACGGCGCGGCGCTTTTTTCGCCATAAGTTGTCTACCTTGTATTGCTCTTTACTCTAACCCAGCCCCTGCGGGCATGGAACTAGGGAAGTCCATCAAGTCCATCTATCGGCAGGTGCCGGGCAGCTTCGCGCATGGCCTCGAAGCCATCAGGAGAACCTTTGGTTTAAGTCGCTGCGGTGGCCGGCTTCGCGCGGGCCGCCAGCTTCACGGCGTGGCTCAAATCCTCCATCACGTCTTCCAGCGATGCAATCGCGCGCCCTACGCGGGTGGCGGCCGGCCTCTTGGCCACCAGGTGGCGTTTGGGGTCTTCCAGCATGTCCAGATTCAGCGACACGCCGTGCCGCGCCAGCTTGGCCGACAGCGTGGTCTTGCGCGAGCGCAGCATCTGCCGGGTTTTTTGATAAGCGTGCTCGGCCAGTTCGCGGCGCTGGCTGTAGCTGAAGGTGTTAGCCAGAAACATCTCGGCGTCCCGGTGGTCGGGCTCCAGCAGCACGATGTCGGTGTCGGGATAGGCGTGCTCATAGTGCTTCATACCCAGCTCCAGCCGCGAATGGATCATGGAGCGGAAGGTCTGGCTCAGCACGGCGGGTAGGCCGCCGCTCACGATGCGCGGGATGGATTGCCTTTCCGCCGGCAGGCCGCGGCGCATGACGCGCTGATCCATGGCCAGCTCGGGCGAGCGTGTGGAATTGAAAGGCACCAGCGGGTTCAGGCAGAACATCAGATCTATGCCGTCGTCCATGGCCACGCCGGCGTGCATGGTTTTCTTGAGGGCGCCGTCGACGTAGTAGTGCCTGTCGATCTCGACCGGCGGAAAGAGGCCGGGCAGGGCGGAGCTGGCCTGCACGGCCCTGGAGATGGGAACGTGGTCCCAGCCCGGGCGGCCGAAAGGGGCGGCGTCGCCGCTGTCGAGGTTGGTCGCGACCAGCGTGAGCCGCGTGCGGAGCTTGCGGAAGTCGTTGGTGCGGCCGGGTTTGGAAAAGAGCTTTTCCAGCTGCGTGTGGACTTCGTCGTTGGAAAAGATGCCCGTGGGCAAGGCCGGCCCCAGTGCTTCCAGTGCGTTGACGACGGATTTGCGCCCGAGGGTGGCGCGCCATAGCGCCGATGCCGCCAGGCCCGGGAACATGATGCCGCGCCGCAGGAATTCGCCATAGGCCGGCACCATCAGCCAGGCTGGGTCAAACACCTCGGAAGCGGTGTCGCCGTTTTCAATAAAGGCTGCGCACAACTCGCGCGGCGTCATGCCGTTGGCCAGGCCCGCGGCGATAAAGCCGCCGGCCGATACGCCGACATAGTGGTGCAGGTCGGTGAACGAGAGGCCTTGCAGGCTTTCATCGAGTGCGCACAGGGCGCCGATTTCGTAAATCGCTCCCAGGGGACCACCGCCGGCGAGCGCCAGGGCAATGCGCGGCTTGTGAGCGGCGGACTTGTTTTTCGAACGCTTGGCTGGAGTCATGGCAAGAAAGTGTAGACGGCGGCCAGAGGGGGAATTGCTGCTTTGCAGCAATTGCGAGAAGGGAAACTGCGACGTTCAGGCGTAAAAAAAGGGACGGCGTGTCCCTTTTTCTTGACCCTGGCGGCGATCAGGCCGACTTGCGCGCCGCAGGCCGTTTGGCGGGGGCTTTCTTGACAGCGGGCTTGGCTGCGGTTTTGGCCGGTGCCTTGCCGCTCAGTTGCTGCACGTTGCGATTGAGCTCGTCGATGCGGGCGATCAGGGCGTCCACGTCTTTGGCCGAAGGCACGCCGAGCTTGTTCAGGGCTTTGGCAACGCGTTCTTCAAAGATGTTTTCGAGCTTGTCCCACTGATGGCCGGCCTTGGACTGGATGTCGGTGGCCATGTTGGCCATCTTGCTGGTGGCTTCGGAGATTTTTTCTTCGGCGACAGCCTGGGTCTTGCGCTGGATGGACAGGCCTTCTTTGACCAGGGTCTCAAACACTTTGCCGCCTTCTTCCTGTGCCTTGGAGAAAGCGCCCAGGCCGGCCAGCCAGATTTGCTGGGCCGATTCCTTGACGGCGCCCGACAGCTGGGGCCCCGTCTTTTTGGCGGCGCTCATTTTTTGCAGTTTCTTGACCATGGTGTGCTCCAGACTGTGTGTGGTTGTGGATCGTTGCGCAATATACCGCGCAGAACGGAAAATAATAAGCCCTCTATGCGGCGGCGTTTAGGTGCCGCGTTCTAGAACGTTAGAGACACGGCTCTATGGAAAAACGCCCCGCAGGCCGTTGAGCGCGGGTTTCTGCTGAATAGAGAGTCATGCGGTTTAAGCAAGAATCAGTTTTTGATTGGCAGTTCAGCGGAGAAAACACAACATGCATTATTTCGTCACCGGGGCCACAGGCTTCATCGGTAAACGCCTGGTCAAAAAACTTCTGGAACGAAAAGGCACGACCGTTCATTTCCTGATTCGCAAAGAGAGCGCCGGTAAAGTCGCTGCGCTGAGGGAGTTCTGGGGTGTCAGCGCCGCGCGCGCCGTGGCCGTGCATGGCGACCTCACCAGCAAGAAGCTGGGCGTCAGCAGCGAAGACATCAAGAAGCTCAAGGGCCAGGTCGGGCATTTTTACCATCTGGCCGCCGTCTACGACCTGGGCGCCGACGAAGAAAACCAGATCGCCGTCAACATCGAAGGCACGCGCAACACGGTTGAGTTCGCCAAGGCCATCGATGCGGGGCACTTTCACCATGTGAGCTCCATCGCCGCGGCCGGCCTCTATGAAGGCGTGTTCCGCGAAGACATGTTCGATGAGGCCGAGAACTACGAGCACCCTTACTTCATGACCAAGCACGAGAGCGAAAAAATCGTGCGCAAGGAATGCAAGGTGCCGTGGACGGTGTTCCGCCCCGCCATGGTGGTGGGCGACAGCAAGACCGGCGAGATGGACAAGATCGACGGCCCCTACTATTTCTTCAAGCTGATCCAGCGCATGCGCCAGCTGCTGCCGCCCTGGATGCCGGCGGTGGGCCTTGAAGGCGGGCGCATCAACATCGTCCCGGTTGACTTTGTCGTCGACGCGCTGGACCACATCAGCCACAAGACGGCGATTGCCAAGAAATGCTTCCACCTGGTGGACCCGGTGGGTTACCGCGTGGGCGATGTGCTGGACATCTTCAGCCGTGCGGCGCATGCACCCAAGATGAACCTCTTTGTGAATGCGGCCTTGCTCGGCTTCATTCCGAAAGGCGTCAAAAAGAGCCTGATGGCGCTGGCGCCCGTACGGCGTGTGCGCAACGCGGTGCTGGCCGACCTGGGCCTGCCCGAAGACATGCTGACTTTTGTCAACTACCCGACGCGCTTTGATTGCCGCGACACCATGGCCGCGCTCAAGGGCGCCGACATCGAGTGCCCCAACCTCAAGGATTACGCCTGGCGCCTGTGGGACTACTGGGAGCGCCACCTGGACCCGGACCTGCACATCGACCGATCGCTCAGGGGTACGGTCAATGGCAAGGTGGTGCTGGTCACCGGCGGCTCGTCCGGCATCGGCCTGGCGGCCGCGCACAAGTTTGCGGAAGCCGGCGCGATCACCGTCATCTGCGGCCGCGACCAGGACAAGCTCGATGAAGCCTGCAAGGAGGCCAAGGCCAAGGGTTACCACTTCGTGGCCTACCCGGCCGACATCGCCGACATGGCCGATTGCGACCGTTTCATCCAGTTGCTGATCGCCAACCACGGCGGCGTCGACTTCCTCATCAACAACGCGGGCCGGTCCATCCGCCGCGCGATCGAAGCCAGTTACGACCGCTTCCACGACTACGAGCGCACCATGCAGCTCAACTACTTCGGCTGCCTGCGCGTGACCATGGGGCTTTTGCCAGGCATGGCCGCCAAACGCAAGGGCCATGTGGTCAACATCAGCTCCATCGGCGTGCTGACCAATGCGCCGCGCTTTTCAGCCTATGTGGCGTCCAAGGCCGCGCTGGATGCATGGACGCGTTGCGCTTCTAGCGAGTTTGCCGACGTGGGCATCAGCTTCACCACCATCAACATGCCGCTGGTGCGCACGCCCATGATTGCGCCGACCAACCTGTACAACAACGTGCCGACGCTGTCTCCTGAAGAAGCCGCCGACATGATTGCGCAGGCCTGCATCTTCAAGCCGGTGCGTGTGGCCACCCGCCTGGGTATCACCGGCCAGCTGTTGCATGCCCTGGTGCCGCGCGTCGCGCAGATTGCCATGAACACCAGCTTCCGCATGTTCCCGGATTCGTCGGCCGCCAAGGGCGAAAAAGCCGCGAAACCGCATCTCTCGGCTGAGGCCGTGGCCATGCAGCAGATGATGCGCGGGATTCACTTCTGACCAGGGCTGCGGCGGCCTGCGGCCGCCGCGCTCCCTCGAAAACGGCTCCTTTTTCTGCCTGCTTCCCAGCCGTTCCCGGTGTGGGGCCAAGGGCATAATGTGAGCCGGTGCCGCACTGCATCGGCACATAGAAGGGTGAGCTCATGATTTTGGTTACAGGTGGCGCCGGGTTTATCGGCGCCAATTTTGTCCTTGACTGGCTGGCAAGCAGTGACGAGCCGGTTATCAACCTGGACAAACTCACCTATGCCGGCAATATGGAAACCCTGGCGCCCCTGAAGGGCGACCCTCGGCATATTTTTGTGCAGGGCGACATCGGCGACAGCGCACTGGTCGTTGACCTGCTGGCCAGGCACAAACCGCGGGCGGTTCTTCATTTCGCGGCCGAGTCGCATGTGGACCGCTCCATCGCCGACCCCGAAGCCTTCATACAGACCAACATCGTCGGCACCTTTCGCCTGCTGGAAGCCGCACGCAAGTTCTGGTCTGAGCTACCCGCCGGCGAGAAAGCCGCATTCCGCTTTCTCCAGGTTTCCACGGACGAGGTGTATGGGTCGCTCAAGCCGGCCGACCCGGCCTTCAGCGAAACCAACCGCTATGAGCCGAACAGCCCCTATTCAGCCAGCAAGGCGGCGAGCGACCACCTGACCCGGGCCTATCACCACACCTACGGCCTGCCGGTGCTCACCACCAATTGCTCCAACAATTACGGCCCCTACCATTTCCCCGAAAAGCTGATCCCGCTCATGATTGTCAACGCCCTGGCCGGTAAGCCCTTGCCGGTGTACGGCGACGGCCAGCAGGTGCGCGACTGGCTGTATGTCAAGGACCACTGCAGCGGCATACGCCGCGTGCTGGAGGCCGGCAAACCCGGCGAGACCTACAACATAGGCGGCAACAACGAGAAGCCGAATATCGACATCGTCCACTCGGTGTGCGCCTTGCTCGACGAGCTGCGTCCGCGCGCCGGCGGCAGCTATCGCGAGCAGATCAGCTTCGTCAAAGACAGGCCCGGCCATGACCGCCGCTATGCGATCGATGCGAGCAAGATGATGCAGGAGCTGGGATGGAAGCCCGCTGAAACTTTTGAGACGGGTATCCGCAAGACCGTGCAGTGGTACCTGGACAATCCCGACTGGGTCACCCACGTGCAAAGCGGCGCCTACCGCGACTGGGTCAAGGCCCAGTACGCGACGGCCGCAGCCTGAGCGCGCGCATGAAGATACTGCTTTTCGGCAAGAACGGGCAGGTGGGCTGGGAGCTGCAGCGCAGCCTGGCGCCGCTCGGCGAACTGGTCGCGCTGGATCGACACAGCACGGACTTTTGCGGCGACCTCGCCAATTTGGACGGAATCCGCGAGACGGTGCAAAAAGTCCGCCCTGACGCCATCGTCAATGCCGCCGCCTACACCGCGGTGGACAAAGCCGAAAGCGATGCCGGGACTGCGCACACCATCAATGCCGAAGTGCCCGGCGTGCTTGCGGAGGCGGCCAGTGCCGTTGGGGCGTGGCTGGTTCACTATTCCACAGACTATGTGTTTAACGGCAGCGGCAGCAAACCCTGGCAAGAAACTGATCCGACCGGCCCGCTCAGCGTGTACGGCCGGACCAAGCTGGAGGGCGAGCAGCGCATCGTGGCCCAGTGCGCCAGGCACCTGATCTTGCGCACCAGCTGGGTTTATGCGGCCCGGGGCGGCAATTTCGCCAAGACGATGCTCCGCCTGGCTGCGGAGCGTGACCGCCTGACGGTGATCAACGACCAATTCGGTGCGCCGACGGGAGCCGACCTTCTCGCCGACATCACCGGCCACGTGTTGCGCAGCGCGCTTGCGGGGCCAGCGGCAGATTTTGCAGGGATCTACCACGTGGCGGCTGCGGGCGAGACTTCATGGCATGGTTATGCGCAGTTTGTTCTCGATTGCGCGGTGAAGAACGGCAGGGCGCTCAAGGCCTCACCAGGCACGGTGGACCCTGTTGCCACGTCGGCCTTTCCGACGCCGGCGGTGCGCCCGCATAATTCGCGTTTGAACACCGGCAAACTCCGTGGCGCCTTTGGCTTGCAGCTTCCGGCATGGCAGCAAGGCGTGGCCCGCATGCTGGCAGAAATTAACTGATTAACCACACATGACCCAACGCAAAGGCATTATCCTGGCCGGGGGCTCCGGCACCCGCCTGCACCCGGCCACATTGGCGATCAGCAAACAGCTGCTGCCGGTGTACGACAAGCCCATGGTGTATTACCCGCTGAGCACGCTCATGATCGCCGGCATCCGCGAAGTGCTGATCATCAGCACACCGCAGGACACGCCGCGCTTTGAGCAGCTTCTGGGAGACGGCTCGCAGTGGGGCATGAGTCTTCAATACGCTGTGCAGCCCAGTCCCGACGGCCTGGCTCAAGCTTTCATCATCGGCGAGAAATTTCTCAATGGTGCGCCCAGCGCCCTGGTGCTGGGCGACAACATCTTTTACGGCCACGACTTGCACAGGCTGCTCAGCGAAGCGGATGCCGAAGCGTCGGGTGCAACAGTGTTTGCCTATCACGTGAAGGACCCTGAGCGCTACGGCGTAGTGGCGTTTGATGCCGCCGGCCGGGCTCGCAGCATTGAAGAAAAACCAGCTGTGCCCAAAAGCAATTACGCCGTCACGGGCCTGTATTTTTATGACGCGCAGGTCGTTGAGATCGCCAAGTCGATCAAGCCAAGCGCCCGCGGCGAGCTTGAAATCACCACCGTCAACCAGCGCTACCTTGAGCAGGACCAATTGAAGGTGCAAATCATGCAGCGTGGCTATGCCTGGCTCGATACCGGCACCCATGACAGCTTGCTGGATGCCAGCCAGTTCATTGCAACGCTGGAGCATCGCCAGGGCCTCAAGATCGCCTGCCCCGAGGAGATTTCCTGGCGCAACGGATTCATTGACGACGCCCAGCTTCAGAAGCTGGCTGCGCCGCTCGCCAAAAGCGGCTACGGCCAGTACCTGCAAAACCTGTTGAAAGAGAATCGCCGGCCATGAAAGTCACCCCCACGCCTATCGCCGATGTGCTGATCATCGAGCCCCGGGTTTTCGGTGATCAACGGGGCTTTTTTCTGGAGAGTTTCAACCAGCATCATTTTAATGACGCGACCGGCACCGATTTCATTTTTGTGCAGGACAACCATAGCCGGTCGGCAAAAAACGTGCTTCGTGGCCTGCACTATCAGGTAGGGCGGCCGCAAGGCAAGCTGGTGCGTGTTGTGCGGGGCGCCGTCTTCGATGTGGTTGTTGACATTCGCCCGGCCTCATCGACTTTTGGCAAATGGTTTGGCCTGGAGCTGACAGAGGAAAATCATCGCCAGCTCTGGATGCCGCCGAGTCTTGCGCATGGTTTCCTGGTGTTGAGCGACAGTGCGGACTTTTTATACAAGACGACTGACTACTACGCACCGGCGCAGGAGCGCTGCATCGCGTGGAACGATCCATCGCTGGATATTGCCTGGCCGCTGGATGGCGGTCAGCCCCAGCTCTCAGGCAAGGATGCTGCAGGCCTGAGCTTTAAGGCCGCCATATCAATGCCTTAGAAGGGCTCGAACCCCTAACTGCTTCTTAGGTGTTGGTCAGGCCGACAAGGTCGCTGTCCTGGGTGTCGGGCGTAAACCCGCTGACATGTTTGAGCAACAGTGTTCGCAAGGTGGCGGTATCGTTGGCCATCACGGCGCGCTGCAGCAACGCCAGGTCCGCCTGGAAATCCGCCCATGGTACGAATTCTTCGTGGGCCTTCAGGATGCGGGGGTGCAGTGTTTCGACGGGGTTGTCGCCGATCAGCAATTCTTCGTACAACTTTTCACCGGGGCGCAAACCGGTGACCTCGATGGCGATGTCACCATCTGGCCGGTGTTCGTCGCGCACCGTGAAGCCAGAGAGCTTCACCATGCGGCGGGCCAGGTCAATGATGCGCACCGGTTGGCCCATGTCCAGCACATAGACTTCGCCGCCTTCTGCCATGGCACCTGCCTGCAACACAAGCTGGGCGGCTTCGGGGATAGTCATGAAGTAGCGCGTCACGTCGGCGTGCGTCAGGGTAATAGGGCCGCCGGTTTCAATTTGGCGCCGAAAGAGCGGCACGACGCTGCCGCTGCTGCCCAGGACGTTGCCGAAGCGGACCATGGCAAACCGCGTGAGATTTTTGGCGGCAGGGGCTCCAGGGTCGAAACCCGGCGCCGGCGTTGCCGAGAGGGCCTGCAGCACCATCTCGGCAAGGCGTTTGCTGGCGCCCATGACGTTGGTGGGCCGCACGGCCTTGTCGGTAGACACCAGCACGAAATGGCTCACACCGGTTTCGATGGCGGCGCGTGCCGTGTTGAGCGTACCGAGCACGTTGTTGGCGATCCCCTCGGCGGGGTTGTGTTCGACAAGCGGCACATGCTTGTAGGCCGCCGCATGGTAGAGCGTGTCTGGCTGGTAGGCCCGGCAGATTTCCAGCATGCGGCCGTAGTCGCGCACATTGGCCAGTAGCGGTATCAGTTCTACGGAGGCTCCCTCGCGGTCCGCGATGCGCTGGCACAGGTGCTGGAGCTCCTGGTGGATGCTGTAGAGCCCGAACTCGCTGTGCTCGACCAGAACCAGCCGGGCGGGCTTTTCCTGCAGGATCTGGCGGCACAACTCACTGCCGATGCTGCCGGCGGCGCCGGTAACCAGTACTACTTTGCCTAGAAGATTGCGAGCCAGCAAGGCGCGATCGGGCGGCACCGCATCCCGCCCCAGCAAATCCTCAACGTCGAGATCCTTGATGTCGGCCAACGCTACGCGGCCGTGGGCCAGATCGGTCAGGCCTGGGAGGGAGCGAACGTGCACCGGCAGTGGCTGCAGTTCATTGAGTATCTCGTTGCGCCGTGTGCGGGTAATGGACGGCAGGGCGAGCAGTATGTCGGTAATGCCGTGTTCATTCACGATGGCGTTCAGATTGGCCGGCGCATAGACCGGAACGCGATTGATGGTCAGCCCCTGCAACGAGGGGCTGTCATCAACAAACCCTCGCAGTTTGAATTCATGCGATGTGGCGATGGCATTGGCAATTTGAACACCGGCGGATCCTGCGCCGTAGATAAGCAGGTGGCTGACCGGCGTGCTGCGGCGCTGGCCGGGGGAAAGGCTGCTCAGCCATTGCCGCGCTGCGGCGCGGCTTCCGCCCACCATGAGCATCAGGATCAGCGGCTGCAGGAGGCCAATGGAGCGCGGTACATCCGGCCATCCTGCAATGATCAACACGCCGAAGAACAGGACGGCGTACAGCGACACGGCGACGGCAAGCGCGCGCATGGCAGCCATATCGCTATGGCGGAACACGGCCCGGTAAAGGCCATTGCGCCAGAAAATCGGCGCAGCCAGGACCGGTGCCAGCACATAAGGCCACCATTGGTGCACGCTGTAAGGCCAGTGCCAGGAGTCGAGTCGCAGGGAGTAAGCGCACCATACGGCCACAACACCCATCGCTGCGTCGGCCAGTAGCACAACGAGTTGCTTGACGCGCCGCGGCTGGCTCAGAAGTTTATTTCTTATCATGAGGTCTGGTGCAAAACATGGAGATGGCGCCGTCAGTGCGAAACACCTTCACGGCGAAGCACTTTCACAGCTGTTAACCACAATATGCGAATGTCGAGCTGCAGCGACCGGCGGCGCAGATATTCGGCATCCAGTGCGACTTTGTCGGGTATTGGCAGCTCGTCACGCCCGTTAATCTGCGCCCAGCCCGTAAGCCCTGGCACCAGCGCGTCAATGCCTTGCGCCGTGCGCAGGGCGATCAGGTCTGTTTGATTGAACAGGGCCGGTCTTGGCCCGACGAAGCTCATTTCGCCCGTAAGAATGCTCCATAACTGGGGCAATTCATCGAGACTGCTCTTGCGTAAAAAAGGCCCAATCGGTGTTAAGTGCGCTTCAGGATTGGCCAATAAATGTGTAGCAACGGCGGGTGTGCCTACGCGCATGCTCCGGAATTTTGGCATCCGGAATATTTTGTTGTAACGGCCTACACGATCAGACCAGTAGAGGGCGGGGCCGGGCGATGTCAGGCGAACGAGCACTGCCACTGCCAGAATTGGCAAAGCCAGAATACAAGCCAGAAATATGGCAAACGCCAGGTCAAACGCTCGCTTCAAAGAAGTATCCAAAAAGTTCTATACGAAGTTGGGTTTTCAACGAGTGCGTATTGCCTCGCCCTGGGGTCATTAGTTCATCTCTTACGTCCCGAGAATTCCGTTGGGTGATACGGTACGCTGGTACTACGAAGCGCCTCAAGGATTATCAGTGAAAAGGCTGTCACTATCCACGTGTTGCCGCGGCGGTGTGGGATTCGCCTGCGGCAGCGACATACTTTCAGGCGCTGCCGGAACCGACACTTTCATGGTTCTCTGTTCGTGATTGAGTCGAGAGCCCGTATAAAAGGGACAGCAGTATCTCAAAAGCCGGTGTCAAAACGATGATTTCCAGCATGCTCCAGGCAAGAGCGACGCAAATGCCGGCAAGAATACCAAGCCACATAGGTGATTGGGCTGCTCTGCTATAGAAGTTCCGCAGGGCAGCTGAAATATAAGCTACGTAGCAGGCCAGCCCCCAAACGCCAAAAAGCGCCGTTATCCAGAGCAGGGAGTTGTGAGGATTCCAGATGAGGGGATAGCCGTATCTATCAAGTATTGCGGAGCGGGGGCTACCCACGAATGGGTGATCCATTATCGGCGGCAGGCCACTTTGCCAAAACTGCATCCTGGCGTTGATGCTCTGCGCTCCGGGAATCTTTGCAAGTATCTCAGGCCAGGAAAATGTAATTACCGCGGCTGACAACAAGCTCACAGCTAACACGGCAATGATTTTGGTGTAGCGGATACGCGCAAAGTGGGACAGCCATACCAGCAACACCAAAAAGAGAAAAATCATCCCCAGTCGCGAAAGAGTGGCGACCGTTAATAGAGCAAACAGAACGGCCATAGCGCGTTCACGGCGAAACAGGGCAATGCTGAAAAGGAAAACGCAGAAAACTGCCAGGTAGTTCGATCTGCCCAGGGGGCTACGGATATTGTTCTTGATGTCATAAAAGGGTCTGGCGCTTTTGTCATCTGTATTTCCGACCTCAGAGGCGGCTGTCGCGGCAAATTTTGTGATATCTCCCCCTGGAGATCTTGATTGCCTGTCTTCAAGATCTGTCTCCGTGTAATTCTGTCCGGGTATGGGAAATTTTCCTTCCGGAAACACGGCGATGGTTGCCAGCACGATAACGGCAGCCAGAAGTCCGCCGAATGTGAGCGAGCGCCACAAGGCCGTGTCCGAAACGCGCACGAGTGAAAACGTGAATGCTGTGGCAGCCGCATAGATCAATGGACCATATAGCCCCCAGTCTGCTCGTACAGGTGCTGCAATCCCTGCAAATTTTTGAAGAGCTAGTGCAAAAAGAACGCCAAGAAGAAGGGCCAAGCCTGGAGTGGCCCCACGCGGTATCGTTCGTCGCCTGGCAAGAGCAAATCCCAGCAGTACCGGCAACACGGCCATGCTGAGTGGAAAAACGACGCCAAAATGAACGTCTCCGTAAAAGAGGGCCAGAACAAAGACCGTCGCGAGCAGGCTCTCTATTCTGCTTGGCAATGTATTTTTAGAATTCATATGGAAGAGACACGTTCTTGCGGTTAAGGGCGTCGACAGACCTGCCAGGAGCCACGGATCGAAATTTATGTGGACGTTACCCCCCGAATATCTGACCGCGTTCGTGTTGGCAAACCGGCTTGCTGAAGGTCGGTCGGTCAGCGCAAAATTTTTCGAACTGTCTCGACAATGCGCGCAATCTGCGATTCACTCATGTTTGAGCCGGAAGGCAGGCATATGCCGTGTTCAAACAGGCGGTCCGAAACGGATTTTCCCGGCTCCGGGAAGTAGCGGCAATGAGAAAAAACCGGCTGCAGGTGCATGGGCTTCCACAGCGGACGCGCTTCGATCAATTCACCGGCAAGGCGTTTGGTGAGCTCCTGGCTGTTGATGCCGACGGAGGGATCAATGACACAGGCGGTCAACCAGTGGGTCGAGTAGCTCCATTCCGGCTCGGGCATCCACTGAATTTCGGAAACGCCCGCAAAAGCGCTCTTGTAGGCGTCGAACACCGCGCGGCGCGCCGCAACACGTTCGCCCAACACCTTGAGCTGCCCACGCCCGACGCCCGCAAGAATGTTGCTCATGCGGTAGTTGTAGCCGATCTGGCTGTGTTGATAGTGCGGCGCAGGGTCACGGGCCTGTGTGGCAAGGAAGCGGGCTTTCGCTATGAGGTCCTTGTCGTCGGAGACCAGCATGCCGCCCCCCGAGGTGGTGATGATCTTGTTCCCGTTGAATGAATAGACGCCGAGCTTGCCAAAACTGCCGCTGGCCTTTCCCTTGTAGCGCGCGCCCAGCGATTCTGCCGCGTCCTCCAGTACGGGCACGTTGTACGCGTTGCAGATATCGATCAAGCGATCCATGTCGGCGCTTTGGCCGTACAGATTCACGATGATGACGGCCTTCGGCATCCAGCCTTCCTGTTTGGCTGCACTGAAGGCGCTTTCAAGCGCCGCGGGAGACATGTTCCAGCTTTCCTCATCGGAGTCGATGAAGATCGGTTCCGCACCCAGGTAAACGATGGGATTGGCGCTGGCCGAGAAGGTCAGCGTGGAGCAAAAAACCTTGTCGCCCTTCTGCACGTTCAGCAGGATGAGACCGAGATGGATCGCTGCAGTCCCTGAGGACAGCGCCGCTCCGTACTTGACGCCAACCAGTTCGGCCAGTTCTTGCTCGAACCCGTCGACATTGGGCCCCAGCGGTGCAATCCAGTTGGTGCGGAAGGCTTCCTCCACAAACTCCCTTTCAGCGCTTCCCATGTGGGGTGTTGAAAGCAGGATCTGTTCGTCGATCACTTTGCGATCCAGGATTTCAACGACCCGACCTGAATCATCCACGACAGGCAGGTGGTTGATGGCGTGGCGGTTCATCAAGTCGAGTGCTTCGCGCCTCGAGGCCCGCGTATTGATGACTTGTGACTGGATGGATGGCAGCGAGGCTATGGTGTCCTCCAGCTGTGCACCGGCAAGCACCAGGCGGCGCAAGTCGCCGTCGGTGACGGTTCGCTCAAACAGGCCGTTCTTGTCGATCAATAGCAATATGCCCAGGCCGGCCTGGTCGAGTATGGACAGGGCTTGACGCAGCTTGGCATCACGCGTGATTGATACATTCTGGATATTGGTCACCTCAGCTCCTAGCTGTATTCCGGGCCGGAACTCCGACCCATGTTTCATCCTTGCCAACATTCGCGATGACAACCGCGCCGGCGCCGATCACTGCGCCGTCGCCAATGGAGATGCCTGGCAGAATTTTTGCGCCCGCACCAATCAATACGCCGGAGCCCACAACGACGCCGCCACCGAGGGTTGCGTTCGGCGCGATATGCGAGAAGCCGCCCACAACGCAGTCATGGTCGACGATTGCGCCGTGGTTAATAATAACGCTGTGCCCAATTGAGGCGGCTGCCGCGACCACGGATTGCGCCGCCATGAATGATCCGTCTCCGATGCGCGCGAAGCGCGAGACGCTGGCCGCGGCATGAGCGATGGATAGTGGCCGCGCGCCCATGTTGAGCAGCGTAGCGAAGAGCCGCCGGCGCGCCTGGCCGTTTCCGATGGCGAGATGAAAGAGCTCGTTCTTCATCTCAACGGCGATCGCCGGCCCCTCAATCGGGTAGTCCAAAAGGCGCTGCCCTTGCAGTTGTTGCGCTTCGTCTCGCACGCGGACGTCGCATGCCGGCGCGTCGGATGACAGCAGCGCATCCAGTACGACTTTGCCGTGCCCGCCAGCGCCTATGAGGTAGAGCAATTTAGTAGGCATTCGATTTCATCATGACGGATGGGTCGAGTGGGAGAGTCTCAATCAGTCTGGCAATGCGGTCAACGCTGTGGCCGTCTCCGTACAGGTTGAGACGTTCATACCTGCCATGCCCCAAGGCTTTCTGCACAGCTTTTTCAATGGCCGCCGTATCGACGGCAACATCTGTGACGTTGGCATTGCGTTCGCGCAGGTTTTGCCTTGACCCGATGTTGATGACGGGCGTGCCAAAAGAAGCCGCCTCGATAATGCCCGCGCTCGAGTTGCCGATCATGAGATCGGCCGCAGCCATCCATGAAACGAACAACTCCCGGGGGAAATGCGTGACGATACGGACGTCATCGTGGCCCGAGTGTTCTTCAAGGGCTGCGCGGATCTGGTCACTGCCGGCATCCGAGTTCGGTTTCAAGGCGACCAACTGGAGCCCGCCCGTCAGCAAGGTGTCTATGATTCCGGCCGTCCCGGCGCCGGCATTTTCCGTTTCCTGGACAACGGGGTGGTACACCATCAGGGCCACCGGTCGGGTCGGGTCAAGCCCTGTGGTCCGCAAAAGCTCTTCCCGGCTGCGAACCGCCAACGCTTCTATTCCATCCAATCCGGGTGCGCCGGTCAGGTACACATTGGCGGCTTGCTCTCCCATTCGCACAAGCCGGTCGCGCGATTCGCTGGTCGACACAAAGTGGAAGTGCGAGAGCTTGGAAATCGCGTGGCGTATGGACTCGTCGATGGTGCCGGATCGCTCGCCGCCGTGAATGTGGACGACGGGAATGTTCAGGTGGACCGCCGAGAGGGCGCCTGCGAGCATTTCACCCCGGTCTCCCAGAACCATAACCAGGTCCGGCTTGATGTCCAGGAAGGCATCAACAAAGCCGGACACCATTTTCCCGAGGTTTCGAGCCATCTCCGCGCCGGTCGCGCTGGCAAAGTCGACGTCGACAACGGCGTTGACAGGCAACCCCGCAGCCTTGATGTCGTCGGCGGTTTTGCCATATTTGTCCGAGAGATGCATTCCAGTGACAACGATCGAAAGTTCCAGAGCTTGTGAATCCTGAAGCGCCGTCAAAGTGCTGCGCATCAGGCCAAAGTCGGCCCTTGTACCTGTGATGTAGCAAACCTTGCGTTTCATTGCAGGTCTGGCCAGTGAAGGGTCGTCCCCTCATCGATGTCATGCGCGGCGTGCTTGCCGAGCACCTTTGAAAGTTCGCCTGGCTGAATACCGGTGCCGGGCCGCAGCAAGACCACATCATCAGCGGTGATCGCCTGGCCGGCCCGGATGGGTTTGGCCGCAGTAACGCTGCGCCGCACCAGCGCGCGAACCGGCAGTTCCGAGGCGGTAGGCTGTTTGACCGGGGAGCCCAGGGCTGCTTCGACATCCCGGATTTGCCTGATCAGATGACTCAACTCCTCGGGCGAGAGGGAGGCCTTATGGTCAGGCCCAGGCATGGAACGGTCCAGCGTAAAGTGCTTTTCAATGACTGTTGCACCCATGGCTACCGCCGCCGTGGAGACCGCTAATCCAAGGGTATGGTCGGAATAACCGACAGGCACCGCCATATCGCGGGCGATGCTTTGCATGGCACGCAGATTCACATCGCTGCATTCGGCCGGATAGTTGGACGTGCAGTGCAATATCGTCAGCATGCTGGCCAGGGGTTCCTTGAACCCGGCGTTCTTGCGCGTTGCTTCGATCACCTCAACGGCACGCCGGATTTCATCCATGGACGCCATGCCGGTGGAGACAATCAGCGGAACGCCCTTGGCGGCTAAAAAGGCCAGGAAAGGCTCGTTGGTGATCTCGCCGGAAGGCACCTTGATACGCTTCATACCCAGGGCCAGCAGGAAGTCAGCGGCTACTTCATCAAAAGGCGTGGACATGAATTCGATGCCCATCTCAGCGCACCGCGAGAAAAGTTGACGATGCAACTCCTCCGACATTTCCAGCGCTTTGAGCATGGCGTGCTGGTTGCCGTCCCCGGTCTCCCGTTTCTGGTATTCGGCCTTTTCAGCGCCGGGCGCGACGAGTTTGTCTGCCGAGAAACTCTGGAACTTGACGGCGTCCGCTCCACAGCGTGCGGCGGTATCCACCAGTTCCATCGCCAGTTTGGGGTCGCCGTTGTGGTTGACGCCTGCTTCCGCAATGATGAAGGTTTTCATGGGGACGGTATTCACCATGCTGTCCACCCGCCGTCGACCATCAGGTTTTGGCCGGTCACCCACGCCGAAAGGTCGCTGGCGAAATAAGCGGCGGCTCCCTTGAAGTCTTCTTCGCGGCCCATGCGGCGCATTGGCGTTCGCTCGATATAGCGCTCCTGGAATGGTTCTGGCTGGTTTCTCGCGATTCCGCCGGGACTGATGCAGTTCACCCGGATATCCGGGGCCAGAACGGTGGAAAGCCAGCGAGTGATCTGGATCAGCCCTCCTTTGCTAGCTGCATAAGCCGCAGGGTTGCCCATCGCTGTCCCTTGGTAAAGCGCCAGGTCGGGACCTACAACCCCGTAGATGGAACTTACATTGATGATGGAGCCTTTGCTGTTGATCCTCAGCAAAGGAGAAAGCACTTGTGAAAGGTGGAATGCGGCCGTGAGATTGACTTCCACCGCACGCCGCCATGTGCCGATTTCCTGCTCTTCAAAGGGCACGACCCACCCGGTCAATGCGCTGTCGCCGACAAAACCGGCGTTGTTGACCAGAATGTCGGCGCGCCCGAATTTCTGCGTGACCCATGCCAAAACGTTTTTCCGCTCGTCTTCCGATTCAAGATCGATCAGCAACTGTTCAACGGGCTTGTTCCATTTTGTGCGCAGCTGGTTCGCGGATTTTTCAAGCGCCTCGGCATTGCGGTCCAGCAGGCATACCGAGCAGCCTAGTTCGGACAAGGTGGATGCCATAGCCTGCCCCAGGTGTCCCGCGGCGCCGGTGATGACGGCGACGCGGCCCGACAGGTCCATCAGACTTGATATTGGGCGTGGTTCTTCTGCTGCCATGGTCTATGCATTCCCGGTTTGCGAAGCCCTGATCCCGGCAATAGCTTCGGCCAGCATGAAATCGTAAGGCGTGTCGATGTCCAATGCCCGTTCGGGCGGTACTTTCACTGTTTTGATCCGGCCCTCAAAAATCCCGTTTGCTTTCAGGATGAATGAAGGCTTTGCGGCATAGGCGACGGTCGTGATGTCATAAACCACCGGCGCATCCTGCCTGCGGGTAATGCTTGCCGTGGGCTTGATCACCAGGCCGGCGTAGCCTTCAGGGTCGAGCGCGACCATATTGAAGTAAGGGCTGCGGTCGGCGTTCTTGACCGTGATCACGATATCGGCGGCTGGGTCTTCCACCAGCGTCTGGATGCAGGATTCAACGTCTTGCCGGTTGCGAAAGGGGGAGGTGGGCGGCAGGCTGACGAACAGGTCAAAAGCGCCTCTTTCCTTTTGCACCCATTCAATCGCATGGCGCCAGGCCAGCCATTCCGGGCTGGAATCTGCCGCCAGTTCCGCCGGCCTGATGAAGGGCACTTCGGCCCCGTGTTCACGGGCAGCCGCGGCAATGGCCGCATCGTCGGTGGAGACGATCACTGTCTCTATGCTCGCGCATGATCGCGCAACTGCAATCGAATGAGCGATCAGGGGTTTTCCGTCGAGCATTTTGATGTTCTTGCCGGGAACACCCTTGGAGCCGCCGCGTGCGAAGATGAAAGCTATTGTGCGCAATTCAGGTTCCTGTGTAGCCATGGACAGGTACAGCCGCGCCATGTTGCATGGACGCCTTGGCCGCTTCCACAATTGCGAGTACATCATATCCCTGTACGCCATCGCACAGGGCCGGCTCCTGCCGGCGCGAGCAGTTCAGAAAGTGGCGCAGTTCATCAAGGTACATGCCGTTGCGATCCGCCTGTGCGTGCTTGTCGACGTGTTTCCAGGTGCCTTCGGCGGCAGAAAATAAATCAATCCGGTCGGTGATGCCGTTCCAGACTAGAGTCCCCTGGTCACCGATGAATTTGCAGCTACGGGAGGGTGATCGCTGCAGGAAATCCAGGTGAACATTGACCAAACGCGCGGGATTTTCGTATTCCAGGCAAAGCTCGACCATGTCCTCAACGTCGATTTCCAGTTCACTGTAACGGCCGCCGCGGGCGCTGACGCGCGCCGGCATGCCGAACATCCAGTACAGGTAGTCGATTTCGTGGCTGAGCTCCAGCAGCGCGCCGCCCCCAAGCTCCCGCCTGGCGGAAACATTCTCCTGGTAGCGCGTTCCCGGCCGCCAGTCCGGAAGGTACTGCCCGACTTCCGCGCGAACGCCGCGGATCCGGCCGATCGCGCCGGTGTCGAGCAGTCTTTTGCATTCCACCAAAGAGGGCAGAAAGCGCAGGTTGTAGCCAACCATCAGCGGTATGTCCGCGTGGGCGCAAGTGCGCAGCAAGGAAGCCAGGCCTGTGCTTGTGTCTGCAATCGGTTTTTCAACCAGTAGCGCGATTCCGGCATTCGCCAGTGCCGTCGCGACATCCAGGTGGGTTGATGCGGGTCCCGCAACGATGGCCGCCGAGGGGGCGAATGCCAAGGCTTGCGCAAGAGAGAAGAACTGGAGATCGGCGCCTGCCGGGGTTGCGGCGCCACTGTCAGTGGCATGCAGCCGCAGCACGCCAATTTGGGCGTCCGGGCAAAGGGTTCTTAAGTTGGCCAGGTGCCGTCGGCCTATGCTGCCAAGGCTGACGATCAGGTATTTCTCGGGAGCACTGGCGAGTGATGAGCGCGCCGCGGGCATATCAAAGGGCAAGAAAGCTGCGCACCATGGCCAGTCCGATTTCACCGCTGCGCTCAGGATGAAACTGGGTGGCAACGATGTTGTCGCGTTTGACCGCCGCGCAGATGCGGTGCCCGCCATACAGGCAGTCAGCGAGCCGATCGGCGTCGCGTTCTGGATAAGCCGCAAAGGAGTGAACAAAGTACACGGCGGGTCTGGCGCTCTCGAACGACTGAAGAAATGTGCCTTGCCAGGTTCGGCCGGTTTCGGGGTGGAGCAGATGTCCCCAGCCGATATGCGGAACGCGTTGCATCTGGCCGGACGTTGTGGTGTTGGGCACGGCCTTGACTCTGCCGGGCAATATGCCCAGCCCTTTATGCTCGCCGAACTCTTCGCTGACGTCAAACAGCATCTGCATGCCGACACAAATTCCGAACAGCGGGCGCGCCGATTCCGCATAGCGTTTGATTTCGTCGGCGAAGCCACGTCGGGTTAATTCGTTGATACTGTCCTCGAACGCGCCCACTCCCGGCACCACCAAGCGCTCTGCTTCGGCAATTTCGCTGGGGTTTTCGGTGACATGCACGTCGGCACCGCAGTGCTGAAATGCCCGGGCCACGTTGAGCAAATTGCCCACGCCATAGTCCGCGATGGTGATTTTTTGGGTCATGCTTGAACATCCCGTACGTTCAGGCCCGCCTTCAGCGCCGCGGCCCGGATGTCCGGCAGCGCCAGCCGCTTGTAGTGCAACACGTCGGCCATGGCCACCGCATCCGCTCCTCCCGATTTGGCCGCATCGATCAGATGCTCGACGCTGCCCATTCCGCCGCTGGCGATCACGGGGATAGGGACGGCCTCGCTGATCTGGCGTATCAAGTCGACTTCGAAGCCTTTGCGCGTTCCTTCCCGATCGACAGAGGTCAGGAGAATCTCGCCGGCGCCTAGCTCCACGCCTTTGCGCGCCCATTCGATCACGTCGAGACCGGTACGCTCCCGGCCGTTGTCGGTATAGGCTTCCCACTTGCCGGGGGCAGTCAGCTTCGCCTCGATCGAAAGCACCATGGCCTGCGAGCCGAAGCGGCGCGATACCTTGGTGATCAAGCTGGGATCGGCTATGGCGGCGGTATTGATGGCGACCTTGTCGGCGCCCGAGCGTAGGATGTGGCGGGCGTCGTCAACGGAGCGAATGCCGCCACCGACCGTGATCGGAATATAGACCTGATCCGCGGCGCGGCGAATGATGTCGCTGAGGTTGTTGCGCCCATACAGGCTGGCCACGATGTCCATATAGACGAGCTCGTCGGCGCCGGCTTCGTAGTAACGCAATGCGAATTCCTGCGGATCGCCCATCACCCGCAGGCCTTCCAGCCTGATCCCTTTGATCAGGTTGGGCCCTTTGATGTCCAGGCGGGGAATCAGGCGGACATTACCCATGCCACACCGCATGCCGTAATTTCCACTGCCCGTCTTCCCACTTCCACAGGTGGGGCGATCGGAAGGTGTCCGCCAGTTTCATGAAGTACTCCCTGTCCAGCACGGGCTGCTCGAACATCGCGCTGGCAGCTTCCCCAAACTCCTTGGCTGGGATACTCAGATAGCGGAATATCTCATCGGCAAAGCGTTCAGGGAACTCGTGGTCGAATCGCTTGACCAGCGCCACGCCTTCTTCGCGTGTGATGTCGCCCGAACGAATCTCCTGGGCGGCATCATAGGTGGCGCGGCCCAGGCCGAACTTCACGCCGGTCGTGTAATAGTGGAAGTCGTCGATGCGGTCGTCAATGCTGTTGTATTTGCTGTAGGTGCCGGGAGTGCGCTCGGGGGAAGCCTCGAAGCCGCCATGCTCAACGGCATAGTAATAGCAGCTCTGTGGGTGCCATTTGAGGTAGTAGCCCAGATAGTGCACTTCGACTTTCTGCTCTTCGATCTGGTTCGGATCGGCCGGCAGGTAGGGCAGCAAGTCTTGATGCTCTACTCCGAAGTGCTGCTTCAGGTCCGGTACGCTGACGCCGCCCAGACTGACTTTTGATTGGTCCGCGGCGGTGAAGTACGACCAGTCGCGCTTGGCTGTTTCGGTGTCGCCGATCGGATTGCCGTACTCTGCTTCATTCTCACCGTAAAACACTAGCGGGATCTTGTGCAGCAAGGCCATTTTCGGTGCGAGCGCCTTCTGGCCGAACATGAATGCCTGAAAGGGGTGGAACAGGTTGTCCACCGCCAGGCGCGTCAATAGCCGGTGTACGCGGCCATTGGGCGTCATCAGCAGGTTGTCATGACCTGCGTGGATCCAGCTCTGGAAGTTTTTCCACCCCCAATCGGTGTAAACGTGCGGTGCCCAGGTGACCGTCAGCGGATGCATGCCGTATTTGGTGCGCAGGATGTGCGAGGCGTAAAAGCTGTCCTTGCCGCCGGAGCCCGGTACGATGCAGTCATAGCTGCCATCGGTGCTGCGATGACGGTTGCACAACTCAATCAGATTGCGCTCCCGCTCTTCCCAGTCAATGGTGGCCTTCTTTTTCTCCGCGAAGTTGCACGCATCGCAAACACCATGCTCGTCAAAGTGAATGGTTTTTTTCTTGGAGTCCTTGGTATGCGTGTACTCGACTGCCGAATTGGGCCGCTGGTTGGAGATCACGCATTTCACGCAAAACTCGACATCCTCCGGCAGCCCGTATTTCGTCTTGAGGTGACCATCTTCACCGGTAAAGTCAGATTTGACGATGTCTTTGGGGTAAGGAATCTTTTCCATGGTGCTCTCGATTTGAATATTTGATTCTTGTTGCGCTTGCTTCATTGGTGCAGACGGGGGAGGTTGCTCCAAAGGTGTGTATCTATCGGGACCACACCGTCCGATTCACATAATCGGTATAGCTGAGCACAATCCTGACAACCTGCTTGGACACCGCTCCACCTTGATAGTCAGGAACCACAGCCATTGCGCGGCTTTCCCGGTTGTGCTGGTTCGTCACAACGCGGATTGCGTCCAGCACACGATCCTTTTTCAGGCCGCTCATGATCAGGGTGCCCTCATCCATGCCCTCTGGCCGCTCGTGGGCGTTCCGGATTGTAATTGCCGGCAGATTCAGCAACGATGCCTCTTCAGTGATCGTGCCGCTGTCCGAGAGGACGCAGAAAGCCGACATCTGCAGGTGGATGTAGTCGAGCAAGCCGAAGGGCTTGGAAAACCTGATCAGGGGGTGCTCCAGAGATTTGCCCAGGGCTTCAAGCCGTTTGCGCGTGCGCGGATGGGTTGAGACGATAACCGGGTACTGGTAGGTATCCGCGAGGGCGTGCAGGGTATCCAGAAAATCGACGAGGTTCTCCGCCGTGTCGACATTCTCCTCGCGGTGCGCACTCACAATGAAAAACTGGTTCTTAGTGAGGTTTTCGCGGGCCAGTATGGTAGATGCCGATATTCCGGGCATGTAGTGCGCCAGCACCTCCTCCATATGGGAGCCGGTCTTGATGATGGTTTCAGGACGAATGCCCTCCGCCAGCAAGTACCTGCGAGCGTGTTCGGTCAACACCAGATTGATATCACTCAGATGATCGAGCACCTTGCGATTGAGCTCCTCCGGCACTCGCTGATCGAAACAGCGATTTCCGGCTTCCATGTGGAACACGGGAATTTTTCGGCGCTTGGCGGCGATCACCGCAAGGCAGGTATTGGTGTCGCCATACAAAAGCAGCGCGTCGGGCTTTTCCGCAGCGAAGACGGCGTCTGCCTTGGCGATGATTTCCGAGATCATCTGCGCTGGTGTCTCACCGCTCGCCTCGAGAAAGTGGTCGGGCTTGCGGATGCCCAGTTCATCGAAAAAGACCTGGTTCAATTCGTAATCGTAGTTCTGCCCCGAATGCACCAGGACATGGGCGACCTGCTTGTCGAGCTCCGCAATGACCCGGCTCATCTTGATCAGTTCAGGCCGGGTGCCGACCAGCGTCATGACTTTAAGCACCAAGCATCTCCTGGATGTAGCTGAGCTTCAGAAGCACAGATTTGATCTGCGGCACGTCAAGCCGCTGAGTGTTGTGCGAGGTGTAGTCGTCCAGGTCCGAGATGTTTTGCTCTCCCTCGACAAAGTATTTTTTGTAGTTGAGATCGCGGTTGTCGGCCGGAATGCGGTAATAGCGGCCCATGTCTTCGGCCTTCGCCATTTCCTCTCTGGAAATCAGGGATTCATAAAGTTTTTCGCCATGGCGTGTACCGATGATGTTCACAGGCGCTTCCCGGCCAAAAAGCTCCTGCAGTGCCTGGGCAAGGTCTGCGACCGTGGATGCGGGGGACTTCTGTATGAATATGTCCCCTTGCTGGGCGTGCTCAAATGCGTGCAGGACAAGATCGACGGAGTCCTCAAGCGACATCAGGAAGCGGGTCATCTTCGGATCGGTCAAGGTCAGTGGCTGGCCCGCGCGGAGCTGGTTCACGAACAGGGGTATGACCGAACCCCTGGATGCCATCACATTGCCGTAGCGGGTGGCGCAAATAACCGGCCCCGATTCGGGAATCATGCGGGAGCGTGCCACCATGAGTTTTTCCGCCATGGCTTTGGAGATGCCCATTGCATTGATGGGGTATACCGCCTTGTCGGTGCTCAGCACTACTACCCGTTTCACGCCTGAAGCGATAGCGGCGTTCAGGACGTTTTCGGTGCCCAGAACGTTGGTTCGCACGGCCTCCATGGGATAAAACTCGCACGACGGTACCTGTTTCAGCGCTGCAGCGTGAAATACATAGTCGACGCCGACCATCGCTTGCGCAAGGCTTTCGCATGAGCGCACGTCGCCGATGTAGAACTTCACCTTGTCGTTGCCAAGCTCAATCCGCATGTCCTCCTGTTTTTTCTCGTCGCGGCTGAAAACCCGGATTTCCTTCACGTCCGTGGCGAGAAAACGCTTCAACACCGTATTGCCGAACGACCCGGTTCCACCCGTGATCAAGAGGACTTTGTTGTCAAACATGGCGGGATACCTCGTAGCGATGCATTGTCTCAACGAGATCGGGCCATGCTGGCGGGGTATAGCCTGTTGCGGCGTTGAAACGCTGCGCATTCAATGAGCGATCAATCACCAGCTGGGAGTCAGGGGTGATCTCGATTCTTTTCCCGTAGGCAGTGGCGACCATGGTGAGGAGTTCATATTTGTTGATGGGGGACGACGCCACGTGGTAGAGGCCGTGGAGGTCGGCTCTCGGCAGAACGACGTCCCGGATAAGGCGCGCCAGCTCTACGGTGGGCAGACCCGAGAAAATCGCCTTGTTGTAGCCCTTGCATGTGCCCTGTTGCTGCAGGAACCAGCCGATCAGCCCATTGGCACCGGCCAGTTCATGCCCGATGATGGAGGTTCTCAATGTGATCGCGTGCGGATAGTCCACTTCTCCCAGCAGCTTGGAGCGACCGTACAGATCCTCCGCGTCGGGTGCATCGCTCTCAAAGTAGCCGCCTTTTCTCCCAGAAAAAACGCAATCCGTACTGATATGGACCAGCCGCGCTCCGGTCAGGCTACACAGGCGAGCAATGCGATGCGGCAGCAGGGAATTGACCGGAATGGCGCTCAGCGCATCACCGGCATGTGACAACTGTTTGATGAGGCCGATGCAGTTGATCACGACCTGCGGCTGCACAGTCTGGAACAGCTGAATCAGCGAGTCGGGGTTTTCGACGTCCCCTCCTACGATCAGGTGATTACGCAGGTGGGAGGGAAACAAGGCCTTGCTGGCATTGGACCGGATCGCGCCGACAGCTTGATGCGCATTGGATTCTGCGAAGACCTGCAAGGTGGCGCTGCCCAGCATTCCGCTTGCACCAAGAATTAGTACTGTGCTCATCGATTGATGGGGTGTTTCCGCCTCAAAAAATGAGGAAGGCGGTGAATATGATCTGTCATGTGAGACGGAAGTCCAAATGAGGCGCCAGAAGGTTTAATTACAGCCTTGAACTGAACGCGCGATTGAAGATTAGGTTCTCTCGGTACGCGTTCAGCTGAATTCAAATATGGGCTCGGTGGCGCTGTCGCAGTCCAGATGACGCAAGCAAACAGTGCGCCGTGTTGGCCGTCCGCGATCAGTCGCACATGCCGACAGTCAATTCTTTTTTACTTCAGACAGCCACTCGTCCAATTTGTCAAGAAGCTTTTCACGGTCAAAGTGCTTTTCGTAGTACTTCCGGCCATTGTCTCCTAATACTTTGCGTCCGGAAGGGTCCATTTTATAGATTTTCAGCACAGCCTCGGCCAGTGCCTGGGCGTCTTCGGCGGGCACGGCCAGGCCTGCGCCGGAGATGTGGATGACGCGGGCGCCTTCGCCATCCAGGGCGGCCACGATGGGTTTTGCGCAAGCGAGGTAGGACTGTACTTTTGAGGGGATGGTCAGCGCAAAGACCGGATCCCGGCGCAGGCTTGCAAACATCAAGTCAGCCTGTGCAAACCACTGCGGCATCGCAGCCAGCGGAAAGTGCCCCACCAGATGAATGTGGGCGCCTAGCCCGCGCCTGGCCACTTCTTCTTTGAGCCATGGCGCCTGGCGGCCGTCTCCGACAACGATCCAGTGGATATCCGGGTGACTTCGGAGGATTTCAGCGGCTGCCAGCATCGTCTCGAGGGATTGCGCCGCTCCGATATTCCCCGCAAACATCACACGAAAGCCGGTGGGCAGGGCGGGGGCGGTCCATACCTGCCCATCGGGCGGGGCCTGGTAAATCGCCTCCGCGCTGTTGGGGAAATACCGGATTTTCCCCCTCTCTACGCCGAGATCAAGAAGCGGCTGGACAAAGGCTTCGGATTGAACGAGCACTTTTGCGCAGCCTCGGTAGATCCAGCGCACCAGGCTGGCAACCGTATTCAGGGCCCGCTGCGATTTGACTGCTCCGGTGGCGGAAAGGCTTTCTGGCCACAAATCCTGTACCCAAAACAGGATGGGCACACCTTTTAAACTGGAAATGACCCGGGCTGGTATACCGACTGTTACCGGTGATGGTTCAAAAACCAGAATGGCATCGTAGGGCCCTTTGCAGCGCCAGCCGCCCAGGACGCTTGCAGCCAAGGCAAACGAAAAGTAATTGAGGACGAGCCGGATCGCGCGGCCGCTGCCCCGGGGTACCAGCGGCACGCGAATGACTTGCGCGCCGCCAAACCGGCCTTTGTAAGGGCCTCCAAAGCCAAAACCCGGGAACAACTTGCCGGAAGGGTAGTTGGGAAGACCTGTGAGCACGGTCACTTCGTGCGAGCGCTCAAGCAATCCTTCAACGAGATCGTTGATTCTGAAGTTTTCCGGCCAGAAATATTGGCTGATGACGAGCACCCTCATGCGTGCGCTTTGCCCAGAATTTGTTCATACAGGGTCACATAGCTTGCCGCCTGCATGGCCCACTGGTATTTTTCGCGCACCAAGGCTTCCAGGCGAACAGCTGCCGCGCGCGTGGATGTTGGGTCGGCCAGCAAAGCAGTGAGGCCGGTAGCCAGCGCCTCAGCAGAGGGCTCCACCATGGTTCCGGCGCCCAGCGCCGAAATCCCTTCCAGGCCGCAGGCGTTGGTAAACAGGGTCGGGGTACCCGATATGCCGGCCTCAAGCACAACAATGGACATAGCTTCACGGCGCGACGGAATGACCAGCAGCGTTGCGGCCTTGAGGGCGGCCGCTTTATCCGCCCCGGCCAGGTAGCCGGGGAAATGTACTCTTTCTTTTTGGGGGCTTTGCCCCGCGTTTTCCATCAAGGATGCCTGCAAGCCTCCATCCGGGCCGACAAAAACCAGGTGGAACTCAGGAAACCGGCTTGCGACCCTCAAAAATGCTTCTAGCAACAGGTCCGGCCCCTTGATCGCATTTAATCGACCCAGAAACAAGATATAGGGTGCAGGCCCGATCTGGAGGTGTTCGCGAATTTCGCGTTCCGCAGCCGGGCCGGTGGCGTACTGGCCTGGATCGATTCCATTGGGAATCACCGTCACACGTTCGGCCGATACTCCATACGCGGCGAAGTCTGCGCGCTCCTGATGGGTAATAGCCACGCATGCAGTTGCGGACTGGGCTAGTTCCCGGCCAATCCATGCATCGTAGGTGCGTTTGAGCCGGAGCGATCGGCCGAAGGTTGCAAGCGCTCCGGCCGGGCAGAAAACAAAAGGCTTGCCTTGGCGGCGGCAGGACTTGTACACAAGTGCATTGAGTATTGTCCAATGTCCCGAGAGATGAACCACGTCCGCATCTGCAACCAATTTGTGGATAACGCCCTGTGATGGCCACGGTACAAAATACCGCCGGTTCAGGCAAGGCAGCGTTACCACTTTCACGCCTTCGAATTTCTCCCGCCGCGTCTGGCTCAGGCCAATGTCAAGTGCCAGAATGCTTGTCTGAATACCCGCTCTTTGCAGGAAACGGCTGATCTGAAGGGTTCGCTCGGCGGTCCCCCCACCCGTTTCCGGGTCCAGGAGGTGATTAACGTTTAGGACCTTCATGGCGTGTTGTTGTCATGCAGGGCTTTGTGCGTGGCCGCAAATTGTTGCAGCGCGGCTTTCAGTGTCACGGGCTTGACGAATCCGCAGCTTGATAATTTGTCACAGCGGTATTCTGTTCGGGTATTGACGTTCGCGCGGCCCATGATGCGCATCAATGTTTCAAGCAGGAAGCGGGGGAGCGGTAGACGAGGGATACGGTAATGCGGCAATTTCAGCTCGTCCATGAGCACTCGCTCGACATCCCGAAAATTGTTGAAGGGATCGTCGTCATCGGACACGATGAACATTTCAATGCCATCCGGCCCTGGCTTGGCGCCGATAAATTTGAGCGCGGCGACCACGGTTTCTACGGGAACAAGGTGTGTCTTGCGCCGGCCGAACATCGAGGACCGCAGGTAGTTAACGGTTCTGCTTCCCTCGATCAATTCATCCAGTAGCTTGATCAGTGCTTCGCCGCCTTTGCCGAATACCGCAGAGGGGCGGATGATGGTGACAGGGAATCTTCCTTTGACCTTGTCGGCAAGCACCTGTTCCACACGAAGCTTCACCTGGCCGTACGCGTCCAGAGGGGTGCAGCGTGAGTTCTCGGTCAAAATGGTCTCATCCGCTCGTCCGTAAACAGACACGGTGCTGCAATGGATCAGATGCGCGATCCCGGCGTTGGCACAGACTTCGACCATCTCGGCCGTTGCTTCCACGGCCGCCGCGCTTGCCCTGGTGTTTGAGAAGGCAAGGTTGATCACGATGCAATCTTTCTCCACCAGCCTTTCCCAGGTCTCGCGGTCGGCGGTATCGCCGACAATCCATGCGACGCCGGGGATCATGTCTTTGGCGTCGGGTTGCTTTCGGGTCAAGGCCCGAACCTCCACGCCATCCGAAACCAGGCTGGCGACCAAATGGCGGCCGATAAAACCGTTTGCCCCGGTGATGACAAAAAGAGTCATTCCAGCATCTCCTTGACCTCGTTAGCCAGACGCGCCGCTGCGCCGCCATCAAGGCGATACAAGTATCGGTGCCTTATTTGCGCTCTTCCTTCGGCGTCGGCATGCTGCTCGGCAAGATAGCGTGTGCAGGCTGCAAGCAGTTCAGGAAGGTCGCGGGCAAACATCATTCCCGATTCAGTACGCAGCACGCGCAAATGCTCAAGATCATAAGCGCGCGCCGGCCGGTCCCAATAAGGCAGATCGGGGTCTTCCCAGGCAAGGCCGATGGTTGGCGTATCCAGCGCCACAGCGTCCAGGTTAATGGACCCCGCGGATGCGATGACCACGCCAGCATGGCGCACCATTGCGGCCAGATGATCCAGTGGGCCCAGATCAGGCGGGTCGACCACAACGCGCTCCATGGCCAATGCTGAACCCCAACGCGCGCGCCAATCGCGGTCCTGGGGATGGCAGCGGCAGACGAGAGTGACGTCTGTGCCAAATGTATTGGCCTGAACCTGGATGGCCAGTTGTTTGAACACTTCCGGCTCATGGAGACCCAGTCTGGGCGCATTGGCCGCGAACAGTATGTAGCGATGTGTGAGGGGTATACCCACGCGCCGCAGCACATCTTCGCGCGCCACCTCCCGCTGATGGAAATATGCATCCATCTGTAGCCAGCCTATGGGTTTTACTCTCTCAGGGGCGATGTGGTGGTATCGAATCAATTCGTCCCGAACGATATCGTTTTGCACCGCAATGCGCTCAATGCCGGGGCACACCGGCCCCTTGGTGGTGGGTTGGTCCCAGCTGCCGTTGATGCCCAGTATCTTCACCTTGAGATGGTGTGCCGCCAGTGCATAGGGCGTGACCATGTGCGTCTGCACCATGGACAAAATCATGAGGTCAGGTTTGACTTGCGTTATGAGTTTCTCGACAGGCCCAAAGCTCTGCCAACGCTGGTAGTAACACGTATATAGAAATCGGTACAACCGCCAGCTTTTTGGGAAAGGGAGCCCAAACAGACGGGACATGGGTAAACCTTCCCGCAGGTAGATTTTGCGCAGACCGAAGGATTGCCGCAGGCGTGCCGAGAACCCCTTAAAACCGGACAGCGTGTTGATGCGGTATGTCAGTCCCATGTGTAGAAACAAGCCGGCCAGGTAGCGTGCATACCGACCCACTCTCAATAGCCTCCCCCCGAAGCCATTCTCGCCGGCAACCTTTGAGCGCCGGGGATGAAAGTAGGGATGCCATGCTGCCCCGTTTTTTTCAACCAGTTCGCGATCATCGGGATTGGGGGAGACCACGGTAATTTCGGTGTCTTCGCCGGACCCCAGGAGGTGCAGGATATCCGTGCGCAGAAAATTGCGCGCCATGAGCGGTGAGGGCAGTATGACCAGCACCTTCTTGTTGCTTTTCGTCTCGGTGTTTCTCATGACTGCTTGCGGTCAAGAAATTGTGCGGTCACGTACCAAATCGCAATGACGCCCGCCGCGACGACTGTGTGGATCAGGGAAATAAAGGTGGCAAAAAGACTAGGGGTAGAGCCCGCGCGAAGCCATGAAAAAAAATCCTGTATCAGAACAGTAACCGGTCCCGAAAAATAAGTTGCGAGGACGAGAGGAAACAGTTGACCTGGATAACTCTCAGTGACTTTTATCATGTATGCCACCTCACCCAGGTGGACCGGAGCCGATGAAGAAAACGGCCAATCAACGCGCTGAGCAGCAGATGCGCGGCGCGCGCGGAGAGTAGCGTTGCAGTGCTTGCGCGCATGGCGGAACAAATTCTCTGGAAGGCCATGACAGGGCGGCCAGCGCGCAGATGCAACTGCGCGCTGGCAACATAACCAGTTGCGACCACCCGATGGTTGGCTGCAGTTATCCAGTCAGGCAAACCTGAAATGGCAATGAAGCGCCGGGTCATCAGGACGGGCTCGTCCGCTCTGGCAATATTGGTGGACTGGTAGGTAGCAGAGCCTTCGTGGACACGAAACCCTGCCAGTACCTTGGGTATTCGCAGAAAACCTCCAACCAGGCAAAGTCTCAACCAGAAATCCAGGTCTGGATTCTGGCGTAACTCCGGATTCCAGGGCCCGGCCCGTAAAAAAGCTTCACGCCGGAAAAAGGCCCCGGGCCCGGGCTGGCAGACCAGATCCAACACAAGGTCTCGGGCGTCAAAGTCGCGTGTAGCGACCGTTCTAACGGATCGCGAGTGTTCATCGATCAAATCGAAATCGCTATAGGTCGCGACAAGCTCTGGCCGTGAATTCAACGCGGCAACGGCTTCGGACACTGCTTGTGGCCGAAGGACATCGTCGGCACTGAGGTAGCCCAGGATATCCCCCCTGGCCATCCCCCAGCCCTTGTTGAGGGTTGCCGATTGCCCCATGTTGGTCTGGCTTTCCCAGCGGAAGCGCCCTCCATAAGCGCGCAGCGTATCGGGTGTCGCATCGGTCGAGCCATCATCCAGCACGATCAATTCCACCCGGGGATAGTCCTGGGCGAGGATGCTCTCTATGCATTCCTTCAGATAGTCTGCGTGGTTATAGGCCGGGACAACGAGTGAAACAAGGGGCGTGCTGTTCATGGCGAATTACTTTGTGGCCGTTTGCCGCGAGATGCGCGCCAGGAGCTTGCCGCGCTCCTGGGCGGTCAACAGGTAGCGCCACTGCCAGGCTGCCTGGCCAGCAATCAGAACCAGAGCGAGCAGGCACTTGACGGCAAATGGCGTTGCGTAGGCGGCCAAACCGCCTGCCATTATCGTTGCAGACAGCAGAATGAAGCGAGGCACTGAAATACCCGGCCATCGGCCCGGGTGAGCCTCGGTCCTGTGGAGTGAAAAGCTCAAAACCGCCCATTCGATCGTCGCCCTGATCGTCCAGGCTGCCGCGGCACCAGCAGCGCCGTGGCGCAGGATCAGGCACCAAGCCAGTACGGCATAAAAAGGCAGCTCAAGCAGCTGGACGCTGCCGACGATATTTGCACGGCCTGAAGCTTGCAATGCCGTTAGTGGAACCTGCGCGAGTATGTTGATCCAGACCCCAATCGCAAGCCACTGCATGACCGCAGCGCCGTGTGCCGCAATATGAGGGCCAACCCACAGGCGCAGCAAGTCATCGGCAAATATCACAACTGTCAATGTCGCTGGCGTTGCAGTGACCAGCAGCCAGCGCAGGGCCTGGTCGCAAAGCTGGCGCAGGTCTTGCCCCTTGCTGGCGCTCATCAGAGGGTAGGCAGCTCCCAGCAAGCTTGCGGAAAGTATCCACATTTTTGTGACCACTTCGTAGGGCACCACATAGTAGGTGACCGCTTCCAGAGACACCAGCCGCGCGATCAGGCTGCGATCGAGCATCATGATGACAGGAACGGCGATGCTGGTGACGGTGAGCCAGCCCCCGTCCTTCAGCAGATCCGTGATCGTGCTCCAGCGCGGCGCGCGATGGCCTGGTTGCAGGCGGACCGCCCGGCGGCACAGCTCGCCGTAGGCCAGCGTCGCCAGCCAGCGGGACAAGGCGATTACGGCAATGACGGCGTCGATCCGATGCGTAAATTGCAATGCCAGCAGGGGCGCAAGGTAGTTCAGCGCGCTGATCGGCATTTTCACTGCATTGACCAGATCGAACCGCTGTTCCGCCTCCAGCGGGCCGCGCAGGGCCGAAGCCAATACCAGCGCCGGCACCGAAAACGCCAGCCAGTAGAAGGCCGCATAGGCCTCGTCCCGCAGCGCCGGCGGAATGGCGAATGCGATGTCGACTAACCAGGGTACCGCGGCGGCAAAAATCACGCCCCCCAAGGATGCCAGGGCCGCATGCACATAAAGGGAGTTCCAGAAGACACTGGCGTGGTCGCCCTCGGCTGCGGTATTGCGCAAGGCTGCCATGCTGCGCGTGGTGGCTCGGCCAACTCCGAAATCGAATAAGGCGAAGTAACCCGTGACCATCCAGCCGAGTGCGAGTATGCCGAATCGAGCATCACCCAATTGGCTGATCAGCAAGGGCATGGCCACGACCGCCGCAAGGATGGGCGCGCCCAGCCCCGCCAGGTTCCAGGCCGTATTGGTCAGCATGCGGGAGCTACTCACAAGGTGGTGCCGGATGAGTATTGCAGCAGCGGAAGCAGGTGCCTTGCCATCTCCAGGTCAATCGGATCGTCGATGTCCAGCGATGACAAGCGGTCCATTTCAAAGCCCAGCACACGCTCCCCATACAGTCGGCCGCGCAACTGGACGTCGGCGGCGGAAACAATCAGGATCGCCGGGCCGTTTCGGGCGAACAGTTTTTCTTTTTCCTGGCGCCGCAGTTTTTGCCCAGCCGGCGATTGGAGCATCAGCGGCACCGAAGGTGCTACTGGATGCATAAGCGACGAGGGGACCATATTGTGCGGCACCGCCGTTACGCTGACCAGCGTGTCCGGATGCTCTTGGCCGAACAAGGCGACGGCGTCGGTGAGCTGGGCGGTGCTGCGAAACGGCGAAGTGGGCTGCAGGTAGGCCACCGCATCGTACGGCGCGCCGTCCTGCGACCGGAGTTCCCTCAGTGCATGTGCAATGACGTCGAGAGCTGGCGCGCCATCACCGGAGAACTCCGCTGGCCGGAGGAAGGGCACGTCCGCGCCATGTTCCCTCGCGGCTGCCGCGATGTTCTCATCGTCGGTCGAAACGACGACCCGGTCCAGCCCATGCGCGGCTTTCGCTGCGGCGATTGTCCAGGCAATCAGCGGCCGCCCGCCCAGAGGGGCGAGATTCTTGAACGGTATCCCTTTGGATCCGCCGCGCGCCGGGATGACTGCCAGGATCCGGTTTTGCGATTTCATGACAGAGCAGGGCGTCGTTCTGGCTACGTGCAATTAATACGTGATGACTTTATTGATATTGAATGTTGCGGTCGCCAGAATTTCGGCGATACGCGGCCCGGCATGGCCGTCGCCGTAGATGGGGTTCGAGGGCAAACGTCCCGTCTTCAGGCGGTCCCGGATGGCCGCCAGGATTTCGACCTGCGTGTAGCCGGAGTCGACCACATTCTGTCCGCGTTCCCGCGCCGTCTGACGCGAGCCGATGTTGACGGCAGGCGTCCCGATGAAGGCGCCCTCGCGAATTGCACTGGACGAATTTCCGATCAGGCAGCGTGTGCGAGCCATGAGTGGCATGTAGATTTCCGGCGGAAGGTTTTTCACGTACCGGAAAGGCGCATCCGGGTGTTGCTCGCGGAACTTACGAATGCCGCGCGAGACATCCTCGGAGCCGGCGTCAGCGTTGGGCCAAAGCACCAAGGTCTGCATGCCGAGCTCGAGGCAGGCACCCAGGGTCGCCGCCACTTGCCGCTCGCCGCTGCCATATTCGCCGGTGACAGGATGCTGCGAGACCAGCAGGAAATCGCCTTTGACGTCGAAACTGCTGCCGACGCCTTCGCTCAGCAGCTGGCTGCTGACCTCGGTTTCGTCCTGGAGAAAGCTCGCCACCAGATCCATGCGTGGGCAGCCGACGTTGTGAACGGTGTCCGGCTGCTCTCCCAGCTTGATGATGCGATTGCGGGCGTCTTCCGAGGCGGGGAAATGAATGGTTGCGAATTTGGTGATGGCGTGACGAATGTTCTCGTCGATATTGCCCGACACCTCACCACCCATGGTGTGGGCGAGCGGAATATTCATGTAGGCCGCAGCCAGCGTGGTCGCCATGGTCTCAAAACGGTCGCCGACGGTCAGCACGACGTCCGGTTGCAGCCTCTCGAAGATGGTCGGCAGCTCGATCAGGCCCAGCCCGGTGGACTTGGCCATGGTGGCCGGCGTCTCGCCTTCGACCAGCATGAAGAGGCGGGCATCGATGTTGAAACCGTCCTTTTCCATGATGTCGACGACCGCGCCGTAGCGGTCCAGAAGGGCGGAGGCCCCGGCGACCACCTGGAGTTCCAGCGCGGGATGCGCGGCGACCGCGCGCATCACGGCCTTGATGCTGCTGTAATTGGCCCGCGAGCCGACGACGACACAAATTTTTCTTTTCATGATTGAGTTACGGTTGCGGGGTAATGCGTTGAAGTGAATAGTCCATCAACATTCTTTCCCTGTGCCATTCGTCCGCCATGGGTGTCGTGGCGAATTCGTGAAAGCAGGGGGTGCCCAGGGTGAAGTGAAGGAGCTTTGCCTCCGGATTTGCGCCAAATTCGTCGGGGAGCCAGTTCCAGACTTTGGGCAGTTCGCCGATCAGCTCGTCTTCGAGCCAGGTGAAGCGATGCAGTTGGGCGCCGGTCGCGCCTTGAACGAATTCCGGCGTGAGAGCGCGGTTGGCCGGGTGCTCGCAGTTCCACAGCACCACGCTCGACCAATTCTTGCGCGGGTAGTTTTCATTCTTTGAACCCAGGTACTTCTCGCTCATGCGGGTCTTGTAGTCGTGCTTGACCACCATCACGGCCTTGGTCGGGTCGCGAAGCTCCCACAAGCGGGTGATGTCGTCGCGCAGCAGCATGTCGCCGTCCATGAAGATGGCCCAGCCGCGGTGTTCCATCAGGTGCGGGACCAGGAAGCGGCTGTAGATGAAGTGATTGCTGCCGTCGGTATGTTTTTCGACGTAAAAGCCCAGGTTGCGCAGGGCCAGCGGATTCAAAGACACTGGCTGCGAGACCTGGCGCACGATGCTGTTGCTGCAGACGTGATACGCAACCGCCTCCCGGGGGTCGTATCCAATAAAAATTGGAATCATTTGATATTCCTTGTATTGAACATTCAGGCTTGGCGCGATACCAAATCGGTCTCACGAATCAGGCTGTCACTTAGAATGTCCACTTTCGCCACACTGCCGACAACATCGTTCAAGCGGGCGGCAGGTATGCCGGAACCGGGCTTCTTGATGCCCAGCATGGCGGATGTAATCACGCTTCCGGCCGCGATGTTACACGTCGAAACCACGCTTTTCTCGAAAATTTCCTTCATTTCACGGAAAGCGTTCAAGTCATTCTTGTCCACGGGGCTGGCCAGCATGGCATCGATTTCACGAATCCCCTGCACCAGTGCGGAGAACTGCGCCGGCTCTGCTGAGTGTTTGGCGTCCGAGCCGTACATTGCGCGGCTGAACGTCAGGTGCTTCTCCACGGCCGTCGCGCCGAGCGCTACTGCCGCGAGGCAAGCGTTGTTTTCCATGGAATGATCGGAGTATCCAACGGGTGTGTTCCATCGCGATTTCATTTCACCCAGTACGTTCAAGCCCACGCGTTCGGGAGGACACGGGTAAGAAGAGGTGCATTGCATGACCAGAAGCTGATTGTGATAACGGCGTATCGTTGCCACGGCCGCATCCAGTTCGGCCCAGGAACTCATACCGGAGGACAGCAGGACAGGCTTGTTCGTCCGGGCAATGGTTTCCAGCATTGGCAGGTTGGATACTTCGCCGGAGGGAATCTTGTAACGGCTGATGCCGATGTCTTCGAGCATTGCGACCGCTTCGGCGGAGAAAGGGGACGACATGAACTCGATGCCGGAACTGGTCGCGTGTTGAGCCAGTTTTTTCCATTGTTCCAGCGTAAAGCCGGTGCGCGCGAAATACTCGAAGCGAGGCTCCCCTTTGAAATAGGACGGCATTGGCGCGTCTTTCAAGGTCTCGGCGGCCGGCAAATGGGTCTGAAATTTGACGGCATCGGCGCCACAGGCGACAGCTACATCAATGAGGCGCTGCGCATTGCCAAAGCTTCCATCATGGACGGAGCCCACTTCTGCGATGATAAAAGTACTTCTGTTCATATCTGCCTCTTGATCTTGAGCTAGTTTAGATGGCTGGGACTGCCAACGGTTTGCATGTCAATGCATTCTTGCAACGGGTCGTTGAAATTCTCCCGGCGGCAGGCAACGGCCATGATCCGCCACCGATGCTTTGAAATATTATCCATGGCCGCCTCCGGCCAGGTTTTCAATCAAAGAGAGGATTCTCTGTCCCGATTGTCCGTCTATCGCCCCGTAGGGGAAAGATTCTTCACGCAATTGCGCGCCAAGCCTGGTTCGGTGCCCGGGATCGTCTGCCAGGTTCGCCAGCAGCGGGGCAAGGTCGACCGGCTGATTCGACACCGGAAGCGACCCAAGCTCCGAAAATAGCGTATAGCCTTGTCCCGCCCAATCGAGATTTACGGAAGCAATACCCAGCATCGCGGCCCAGCGCAATGTAGAGGACCAGGACGCCACAAAAAGGTCCGCTCCGGGTAGGATTGCGGAAAGCGGCAGATCGGAGATGTGCAACTGGTGAAGATCTGCGATTGGCTGATAGCGGTCGCGTTGTGTTTTGGGATGCAAAGACAGCACCACTTCACATCCTGTATTGCCCAGAATGGCACATAGTTGAGCTATCTTTTCGATGTGTTGCGGCCAAGGCATCTGCAGGTGTTCGCCCCATTGCGGCAATGCGCAGACCAGTCGCGGCGGTTGCGGGCCCGGGGCGCCGTGAGCTACGAGGGGGGAACTGGTTTGCCGCTTCTCGGCGCGAGCCATCAAATCCCAGGATGGTTGGCCTGTGATGCGAAAACGTTCGGGGGTTTGCGTGAGTTTTACGGCCTCCTCAAAGTCCGTCGGGCCTTGAATCGCCGCGACGGCAACGCGGCCGCCGCCAACGACCCAGGGCTGGGTTCCCGCCATTCCGGACACGGCCAGCGCAAGGCTGTCCCACAGGGAGTAAAAGATTTGAGGGCCCATGCCAAGATCAAGCGCATGTGCGGGGTAAGCACGTGCAAACAGGCGTCGCGCCCATGCCAACGCGCCGCGATCAAGGGAGTAGGCCGTTTTGTCCCGGCGGGTCCACGCGTCGCTTTCCGATGATGAGGAGGCATAGCGAACCAGCATGGCCGGAATATCCAGTCTTGCCGCCTCCTCGAGCCAGACCATCTCGGGATCGGGGATCCGGTCCTCAAATACGACGATGACTTTGGGTTGCTCTCGCGTGAGAACGGCCCTGGCTTGGCCCCTGCGCCGGGCCATTTCGAACGGAGTCCACAAAACGCGCAATGGTCCCGCTCTCATCAAGCGCCGCCACACAGGCGGCTTTGAGTGGACTGCGGGTACGGCCTCATCAACGACGATCCTGAACGCCCGGGAAGCGGTGGCGACGGCCGGGATGTCCCGCAAGAGTTCGCCGCAGGCAAGCAGCGCCGCACTTCCGGCACGGCGCTGTTCTATCGCGCCGCACAAAATCAAGGCCTCCTCGAGCATGGCTTGCCGGGAGGCGAGGACCAAGCAGCTGGGGAAGAATGGTCCCTTCGTCACTACTTTTGTCGCAACAGAAGATCGGCAATCAACGCGTCTGTCGGCGTATCAATGTCCATGGATCTTTCCTCGGGCATTACATAGCCATACGTGCGCTCAGTGAAGTAGGTTTTCTTTTCGCGAAGTACGTCCGAACGAAGAACGTAAATCGCCCCGTTCAGGGCATATGCCGGCGGCAGCACCTGCCGGCGCATGTAGCCGCTTTGCTCGGGCCACTTCATGAAGTCCATGAGATGGCTTTCTTCATCCAGGCGGCGCACCCAGAAGGGATGGACGGGCGCCGGGTAGACGCTGATCACGCTGTCTGCATTTCGTTCAATCGCCATGCGGATTGCGCCGTTGATGTCTTCGCCGTTCCTGAGAGGTGATGTGGGTTGAAGAAGAACAATGTATTCCGGTAATCCTGAATCGGCCTCAAGCCAGTCCAGGGCGTGCAGCATCACATCGATGTGGGGGGTGTCGTCAAGCGCGAGAGCTTCCGGCCTGAGGAAAGGAACTTCGGCGCCGGCCGCTCTGCAGACTGAGGCAATTTCAGGCGAATCCGTAGAGACGATATAGCGGTCAAGACAGGATTGCTGTGCGGCAAGAATGGTCCAATCCATGAGCGGACGACCTCCCACAAGCGAAATATTTTTTCGGGGAAGGCCTTTGGAGCCTCCACGTGCGGTGATCAGACCAACGAAACGCATGAAGGGCCTTTCTGGGATGGTGCGCGGATTTCGGCAATCAAGCGCTCGCGAACGCGCCCGTCAAACGGAACATTCTCCGACGCCGCTTTGAGTTGGGCGACAAGCGACGACCGGAATTCGCCGCTTTCCAGGGTGCTGGCACACATATCACCGAGCACCTCACGTGTGGACGCTACGGCAACCCCTGGTTGATTCGCAAACAATGCATAGCCAAGTTCGTAATACTCGATCGCAACGCAGGGAATTCCCAGCAGTTGAGCCCAACTGATCGTGCTGGAGTACGCCACAAACAGATCGGCGGCGGCCAATATGTCCCGCAGAGGACTGCCCGCTATCTTCACGCCCTGCGCGGAAGCAAGCTTTTCATAGTGCACGCGATTTTGCCGGGGGTGCAATGATATCAACACGTTCGGCCCGGCCACTCTTCTCATGGTCTGGAATAGCCATGAAGCTTCTGCAAGCTGTGTCTGCGTGCTCGACATCCCGTGCTCGCCCAGAACGGGAAGCGCGAGTATGACCAGGGGCTTGGCGGGGTCGAAGCCGAATTCAGTATTGAGCCCTGTCCGGATTGAGGCCCGCTGCGTTGACAGCAACCAAAGCACATCATGGCTGCATTGGCCCGCGACCCGTACCTTTTCGGCTGAAACTCCAAGCTTGTGCAGCATTGAAGCTGCTTCACGATCGATAACGCTCACCCGATCCGCCGTGCCGCCGCCATAGGACCAGGGGGCGGCGAACAGCGATCCGTGTGCGCGCAGTGCCAGGTACTCGCCGGGCCTGAAAAAGAGCTGTTCGCCTCCATCGGTATTTTTGCGGACACCTTGAGGGTAGGCCTGCGCGATCTTCGACTTGATCCAGCGCCAGGGGGCGGAATTTACGCCGTATTCCGAAGACGCCCGGCGAAATGCGTCCGTCGTCGGATCTGATTTCCCGAACGAGACGGCGAGGGTGAAAACGCCGAGGCGGCGCGCTGCGGCAATCACTCCCTGGTCGGATCGTATGTCGCGATCATCGGCGGTAAGCACCGCAGCACTCCGGACTCCCAGGTGCAGAACATGTCGCGCCAGCGACCTCCCGCGGGCGATCGCCTCCCATGTTTCAAGAAAATCAGTTGCCAGCCTCATCCTGCAGGCCCGCAGCAGCATTACCAATCGCCGCAAGCAGGCGAACACGAGGTACATGCACCAGGCCCTCGGGCCTGCCGTCCGCCAGGTTTTCATTCCTGTCGAGATACCCCGGCATCCGGCGGGCAGGGGCGACGGAATCAACGCCGACAAGCCAGGCGGAAACACCAGGACAGGTTCAAGGTCACCGGTATCTGCCAGCGCTTGAGCCAGCAAGACGAATTCGTCAACAATCGGGCGCCGGCTGCACAGCAAGTAGACGTGACGGCGTTCCTGGCTCACTGCATATCCTCCTCAAGCGAATCGAGGTTGATCAGGGCCGCAGCCATGGCGGATGCCGCGTCCTCGTGAGACAAATGTTCGGTCCGCTCCAGTTCCGGTTCCAGAACACCCGGGACGCACACGCCGGACAATGCGGCGCAAAATGCCGCAAGCCCCTCTCGTTCGGGCTTGTGCCCTGCGCCGATTTGCCCCAGTGCTTCGCACAGGCCGGCGTAGCTTGTGATTTGGTGTGCTCCCGGGCAATCTCGATACCATGCGGCGCCAAAGAGCAGTACCGGCACCCCTGCGCACAACGCATCCCAGCCTACGCTGCCGGTTACCGTGGCAACCGCCTGGGCGCCTCGGACCAGTGCCGCCGTCGATGCCCCGCGCGGAAGCAAAATCACGTTGGGGTGCGCTGCAATTTCCGCGTAGAAGGCCTCCGTCCGCTGAACCTCTCCGCGGCCAAATGACTGCAACTGCCACGGATGCTCTTTCACATACAGCTTCCATCCTGCGGGCAACGCTTTCGCCAGTAAATCGACGATAAGCAATTGGTCGCCGAACTGCGCACCCATGGGAACGGTTGCCCGCTCCGGCTGGTAATGCAGGGCAAGGAGCGCGTACTTTTCGGCACCGTCGGCCTTTGTGAGCGCGTCATGAAAGCGCATCAGTCGGCGTTTGGCCAGTACGCCCTTGAGCCTTGATGCCAAGGTTTCCATCGGGCCGCATCGCCCGTGTGGATACCGCAGCGAACGAAGATAGGAGTTTGGCGCGGGACTGAGCCCGTTTTTGCGCAGCAGCGCAGCCGCACGCTTGAACTCGTGAGCCAGGGCGCGCAGCATCGAAGGCATCTCTGCGTTGCTCGCCAGCTTGTAGCGCTCCAGCTTCTTCTGGAAATTCGCAGGAACTGCAGATTGACCGTCGATCGAGGCAAGCAGCCATGTACGAAATGCTTCAGGAACGCGCTCAACAGGCAATAGCGGTTGGCTGCTCAGCGCTGAACGCAGCTGAGGAGAGCCGTGCTCGAAGTCGCGCATCGGAAAAACCCAGCCCGGCATGCCAATGCGCTCGAACATGATGGTCGGTATGCCGCGGTGGCGCGCCAAAGCCATAAGAATGTAGTCAAAGACGATGTGCGGGGAAATGGAGAAAATGATGAGATCCGGGTTCAATGCATTCAGCGCACCCATCCAGTAGCGCAGCAGGTGATGATAGTGGCGCCTTCTCGCATCATGGGGAAAGCCCGATCCGCACGCGGGGTCCATCCGGTCCATCATGTGCAGGGCGATGCTTTCCGCTGGGGCGAGGTCGGCCAGCAAGCGTGCATCCAGCGCAGGCAGGGGCCAGGAGGGCACGTGCAAGCCCAGGGCGGCGTCCGGGCCCGTCAGGAATATTGCCTCCGGACATAACTCAGCGACCGGTTTGGCATCGCCGCCGGCTGCCGTCCACAGCACGGGCTGCCACTGGGCCTCGGCCATACAACGTTCGGCGACAGTTCGCCAGACCGGGCCCGCGCATTCCATGAAAAAAACGCGCTTCATGGTTGAGCTCCTGCGGCCAGTTGGCGCACCAGGGCGGCAAGCCGGGTGCCGGCGTGACCATCCAGATTTCCCCATTGCCCCGCCACCTCGCGCTGATGTGCTGCCAGCGCTGCGCGGGCTTCGCCGTTGCGGGACAGATCGCGTAACGCCGCACGAAACGCGGCCTCGGTTTCGACGTTCAGGCAACCGGGAACCGACAGGAAATCATGGTAACGGGTGAGGAAGCAGTCAAATAAAACCACGGGTACTCCGCAGGCGATGGCCCATGCAGTAATCGACGAACCGTTGAGAGTGGTGAACAAGTCCGCCGCAGCGATCAGCTCGTCAGCCCCGGTACCCCTGCAGGGAAGGCCGACCCTTTCGGCTTCCGCTATTTCCGACGGCAGTGTTTTTGGATGCACGCTGACGATCACATTGACCCCATGCTGGTCACGGACCTCGGCGAGCGCTTGAGCCCAGGCGGTGGCGACGGACGGGTAGTCGGCGTAGTCCACGGGGCGGCCAGCCAGCCACGCAAACATGTTGACGGGCCAGCCACAGACGATGAGCGGCTTTTCCGGGTCAAGGCCAAATTCGTGGCCCAGACGTGAACGCAAGGCGGCACGGTTTGCCAGCATATTCGCAAGCCGGTCTTGAATGGGCGAGCCGATAACCCGTAGCGCACTTCGCTGGCTTCCCAGAGCTATCAGCGCCTCAACGGCGACTTCGGACCCGGCGGCAATAGCCTCGACCGGCTCGGATAGCGCGGACCAAGGCAAACCTTCAATCAGCCCGGTCATTTCTAGCGCGAGCGCGCGATAGCCTGGCAGGCGAAGCAGGTTCTTGCCGCCGTAGCTCAGAACCCAGTGCGGAAAGGTATTGGCCACCAGCTTGTTCACGGCCCCGGCGGTGGCGTCATGCGCCGCGTTGGCACCTGCATATTCGGCGGTTTCCTGAAGCGAGAACATCGCAAAAGGCGTAACCAGCCGGGGAATGCCAAGCCGCCCGGCTGCGATCAACAGAAAGGACAGCTCCCCGCCCAAGGAGTCTTGTCCAACGATGAGCAGGCGAGGCTGAATCTCGGCAAGCACGGCATGCAGTTCCCGGTATCGTTGCCGAAAGCGGACCATGTCGCGGCGGCAGTTGGCCAGGTCTCTGGCGAGCTGCCGCAGTGCCACGGCACAGGATCTGGCAAGGGATCCAAGAGAGAATAGGGGCAGCAATATCACCGCCGCCGAACGTCCCAAGACGCTCCGGCCAGCGGTTTTGGCTGGAAGCACGGAAGTCAGGTCGCTGCCGGCGTGATCGACGGGGCGCAAGGGGGCTTCTGGCTCTTGCCGGGGCGGCGCGGCGACATCGTGGAGTCGACCTTCAGCATCCATCCAGAGAAAACCGGCCGCTGTCACGGCGGCAGTGTCTTGCGCCAGTCTGCGATACCCGCGCTTGACGAAAAAGAAGGCCGCCCGGCATTGCAGTGCGGCGCCGGCTGTTTCTGCGACGCGCAACAACTCGGGTAACTCGCCGTATTCCAGCACGGCCAGCACAATGACCTGGTTCGGTTCCGTCAACATCGCATATCCAGCGGCTTGATCATCTGCGGCGCAAGATGATGATTTGGCGTTGCCAGAACAGGGGGGCGGTCAGTCGTTCAAGGCTGAGCAGCGCGCCATCCGAAATCACGGAACCGCGGGGGCCTGTCAAAAAACGGAAAATCCGTGCGTGAATTTTTGCGCGCGTCAGCGCGGCGTCGACATAGACGCGTTCCACTTCCACGGCGTCCAGTGTTTTGAGTACTCCCTCAAGATCGTCACCATCCAGCACGGTCTGCTGGCCCTTGACATGGCTGATCGTTTGTTTGCGCCCATAGTCGAAAACCAGCAGCCCGCCCGGTTTTACCACCCGGAGCATTTCCGGCAGGATGGAGGCCAGTTGCCCGATGCCGGAGAGACTGCGCAGGCACAACACGTTGTCGTAGCTGGCAGACTCCAGCGGGATGGGCTGGGTCAGGTCTGCCGTGAACAGCCGGCCCTGAGGGTGCAGTTGCCTGACGTATTCAACAAATTCGGCAGACAGATCCATGCCGTCATAGCCGGTGACTTTCGGAAGGCGATTGATGAAACGGCCGACGCCGACCGTGCAGTCAAATACGCTGCCCTGCAGTACACGCGCCAGGATCTGCAGTTCAATTTCGTCGCGCAGGACATCAATGCGATTGCCCAGCTTTCTCAAGTACCTTGCAACAGCTTCGCTGCCCTGGAATAGCTGTGCGTAACGCGCAACTTCAGGTGCGGATTGTTGGTTTTCGGTCGTCATAGGGGAAGGTTTCTCTTTTTGCCGGCAATTCTTACGAACCGGTCTTTGTCAGTATGCAATCTGGCGGTGATGGCGTTGCTGGCCAACGGCTTCGCCCGCCGCAACGGCCGCGCGCATCCGTTCGGGCATGTCCAGTACCTTGAGTCCTGCGGCATTGCATTTGTCGATGACCGACTGGGGGTAATGTGCGTTGGACCACATGGTCAAGCGCTCCGAGCGCGTCAGCAGGTATTGGCAGTGGCGCTCGAGGTGATGGTCGTCCAGTGCGTAGGAAATCCAGAAGCCGGTTCGTTCCACAGGCGGGAACGGGGCCTGCAGGAACTCGGGAAGCCTTGCCTGCAGATACGGGCCCAAGGCGAAGTTGGGAAAGCCCCTGAGGCAGCGCCCCAGCCCGGCGTGCTGGATTCGCATGCTCCAGACACCGACGTCGCCTATCCCGGTATTCAGGTAGCGATCGTGAAGATGCGCCCTCCAGCCGCGCAGAATGCGGTTGTGCGATTCGCGCCGGACAATCAGGCCGCCGGAACTGGCTGAGTGGTCTTGCAGGTAGAAACCGAAACGTACAAGAGAATAGCGACCCTGCCAGTCAGGCGCGTCCAGGTTCGAACGGTCTGTGTTGTCCCTGTGCCATCCGCCAACATCCTTGCCGGGCGTATAGCCGTGGCCGACGACCGCATAGCTGCCGTCGCCGTAATAGGCCAGGTTGTCGCCTCCCAGGAGTGTTTTTGCCACCTTGATCAGGCGTTCGTCGTGAACCCAGTGCTGCAGGTGCCGGTCGGCGAGCGCGTCCACCACCGGCTCGCCGCCCTGTTCCCGGCCCTTGAGGGAGGCAAACACGTCCTCCCGCATAGCGGCAATTTCCGCGTGAGAGAACATGTTTTTGAGGATCAAGTAGCCATCACGCCAGAATTTGTCGTTATCTACATTGAATTTCAACATCGCAGGCGGCTTTCAGGTAACGCTGGAACGGAGGGTGGAGGGAGTGTGTATTTTAAAGCTCACCGCCTGGGTCTCAATGAACCGTCGAAGTTCAGGAGGCCGTCCAGTATCCCTCATTACCCCCGGCCGACTCCCCCGCGCTGGCGGCGGCGTTTGAGCTCAATATGGGGTCCCCGGAGTTCACTTGGGAGTTTTGCCCTGCGGCCAGAACCTGCCGCAACGGATTGAATCCGGCCGGTACCTCAAGTTGCTACAAATTAAATAGCAAACTATTTAATTTTCACGTGGGTTGAAGGCCTTTTTATTCGGAAAACGGGAAATTTCGGTCGTAATGACCGGAAGTGTCAAGTTCTCTTTACATCCCGGCGTTCCCGGATGTCGCGATTAAACAGGGTTAAAACAAAAAACCTTCGCAGCCCCGCGATGCCCCGCGGTGGATGCATACAGCCTCTGCCCATCGGTGCACAGCCGGTAAACCCACCAGCCACCATCGCCGGGTCCGGGCTTGCCCAGCTCGGGCGGCCCCACCGCCTGCCAGCGTTGTGCGCCGTCCAGCATCCACAGTTGCGCGGGGCGGCGTGTGCCGTGCCCCGTCGCCACCACAAGGCGCCCCTGGTAAACAATGGCGTCGTTCATGATGAGCGATTCGGCCATCAGGGCAGGCGTTGCGCCCACCGCCAGCGGTCCCCAACGGTCGCCGTCGAACACCCACACGCTGGAGGCGCCATTCGGCGTATTGTCGGGACGTGACACCGTGGCGACCAGGCACTCGCCGAACACGGTCAAGCTAAGCACAAAAGGCAGGCCCTCGCGCGCCCAGCTGCCGCGAATCCCGGCGCCCCCCACTTTTTCCCAGGACGTCCCGTCATAGCGCCAGACCGCGCTCGCCGGGCCCGTGAGCTTGCCAGTGCCGGTGCCGGCATACAGCATGCCCTTGAAGGCAATCAGGCAGTAAATGGTGCGGACACCGGGGCCCCAACCACCCTCGGGGTCCGGCAGGTAAGTCCATTGATGGTTCTCTCCCAGCTGGGCAACGCGCGGACGTCCCCACTGGCCCATCACAACCCGCCCGTTCCAGGATGCAAAGCTGTAGGGCCCGCACTTCTCGTCCAGGGTCAGGCCTTCGCTGATGTGCGCCCACTGGCCGCCGGACAGGCGCCAGACACCGGTTTTCTCGGCGGCCAGCAGTGTGTTGTCATCCACGCTGAACAGATGGTCGACGAAGGAGTCGTCGGCCCGCCAGGACCCGGCCTGGTCGCCGCCTACCTGCGTGCAGGCTTCATCGGAGAGGCGCCAGACCTGGCCGCCGGGGCCGTCGGCTTTGGGGCCGGTCAGGCTCGCATGCAGGGCGCCCTGGTGCATGGCGAGGCCGCGCACTTTGTAGAAGGTATCCGCCGGCCAGTCGTGGTCGCCGCCGCCAGCGAGCACGGTCCAGCGGCCGTTGTCAAATGGCGAGGCGCCAGAAAGGGCGGGCAATGCGGGGGTCTGGCCCGCCATCTGCACCTGATAGCCGAGTTCCCGCTCCATGGCCATAGCCTCCACGGCACGCGCGGCGGCACGCAGTTGCCTGAATTCGGCGCGCAGGCGAGGTAGCCAGCGGCGCAACAGGAAGGTGGCCAGCAGAACGAAGACCGCGGCGGTCAGGCCGAGCAGGAGTAACGGGATGGTCATGGATATACCGCTTCCGTCAAAGTGGTGGGATGAACCAGGAATGATGCGAGCTGATCCACGCTGGGAGCGCCCACCTCAAGAGAATACGCCGCTTCGGGCCCAGCGCTCTGGCCGGCGGCGCGCGTGGCGTCGCGAATGGCTCCCAACATGGCGGGAAGCGCGCTTGCGTGGCGAACGATGTAAACACTGTCGTTCAGCCTTCCTGTTGGAGGGATGTCTTGACCGGGGAACTGCTGATAGCGGGCCGTACTTCCCCATAACAGGACTGGTTTTCCCATCTGCAGGGCCTGCTCCACTGTGGTGGAAAAATGGGCCACCAGCACGTCGCTTTCGGCCAGCTGTTCCAGGAAATCCTGTTCGATGCCGCAAACGGTGACGTTGCGCCTGTGCCCGAGCCTGGTTTCGACCGTTTGTGCGTCGACTTCCCGTTTCGGGCGCACACGGACAATCAGCTCAATCCCGTCCATGTGTTCAACGGCGGTCGCCAGCGCTTCGACGCCGTTGAGATATTCATCTGCCGTTTCTGCAACCCAAGGAAAAAAATCCGACCAGTTCTGATAGTTGCCCGCGTGCAGAACGCGCAAGGGGCGCGTCTTTTCTGTAGTTACAGTGTTGGCTGGATATTGCAGGCGTACGGGAATGACTCGACAAACTGGCTTGTTTTGTTGGATACCACGCATTGCCTTTATCGAAAAAGGCGACCAGACAGCCGCCACATCTGTCAATTCGTTGTAAGTTCTCTGCCGAAGCAGCGTGAGCAATACCGAATTTGCAATGGGTGAATTTGACGGTGGCTGGGAGTTGTGATTGAAAACCACTCGTTTGATACCGGCCGCACCGGCGGCCTCCATAAGCGGTGCGGTTAGCCATGAGTTCGCTTCATACGTGACAGCCGTCCGGGCTTCCAGAATGCGCAGGAGCGCCGAGCCTTCAGCGACAATTCCCAGCATTGCCGGGACCGTCTTGGCAAAGTACGGTGCGTAAAGCGCCCAAGCGCAACGGACCCGCGGATCGGAGAACGTTTCTCCAATCAGGCGTAAGGTTTCCAGTGTGGTTCTCACGCTTGCGGCATTCTCAACCAGAGGCGATATCCGAAAAGTTTGTGAGATTTTCGAGCTTTGCAGGTCGTTCAGGAGAGCCTTGTAGTCCTGCCATCCACCGCTGGTCGGTTGGAATACGGCAAGATGGCCTCCGGCCCCGGACACCGATTCGTGGAGCCCATTTTTCAGCTTTCGCGACGATGAGGCAACCCATTGCTTTGACCGAAACCGTGCCAAGTGCGCTGCGAGGTAGGTGAAGCGCTTAAAAATAGCAGGAAAGAGGGGACGAGCACAGGATATGCGGTGGGCCAGGCCATAGTCCCAAATTCGGGGCAGCAGCAAAGTCTGCAAGGCGTGCCAGTCTTCCGCGCCAGTCCAGACCCCATTCCGATCCCGCACGATCCAAGGCCCTGGTGGAAGTGATTGGCGCAATCGATGCACGAGACTGGCATGTGACCATGCTGATTGCCTTGCCATCAGAGCGACCGATGCGGGAAGCTTCAGGCCCTTGCTGGATTGATCGAATTCGCGCAGTGCGCGCCGCGCGGCAGCTGCGCAACGTGCATGATCTTTGTCAGAAAAAAGGGATGCCCCCTCAAGGAGGGTCAAGCCTGCGTTCTGAGCCGCTACGCGGGCTGAGGGCGAGAGTGTGAAAGCGCTTGAGTCCCGACGTTCCTTCAGAGAGCTGAGAACGTCGTCCCGATCAAAGAAAATGACCGTCGCCATCTCTCTCTCGTTCATCGGATGCGGCGTGCCAAGACCAAAGCAGTACCCAATATCGATTTGTGCGGCATGTCGAGGCAGACTTGTTCAACCTTAAGGCCGTATCTTGCCAACTCGGCAATGGAGCCCTGAAAGTAATCGTAGGTGCGCACATAGGCGCGTCGCTGCCCCGACTGGTTTACATCCCGAAAAGGCTCCAGCATGACGACCCAGTCTTTTGCGACCCTTGCAATTTCGCTGAGTGCCTCGTGCCGAATTTCTTCCATCTGTTCAAGAGCCAGTGATGTCATCACTACATCCACGCTGGCATCTGCGTAAGGCAAATGCTCGGCGGAGCCTTGTTCCATTCGTATGCGGGCAGGCGCGCTGACATCCGATAGCGGAAATGGTGAAAAACTCACCAAGGCATCGGGAAGCTCTCCATCTTCAATAACAAGCTTGGCCGTTTCGACGCCGCCGGACGTCGGCTCAATGCCGGAAAACTTGATGAGAGGAAACCGGGCCGCCAGAACCAGCAAGTTAATGCCGTTGCCGGCGCCAACTTCGAGCACTGAACTGGGATTGAGCTGATTTAAGGCCTCTTCAAGAAACAAAAGCCTGACTGCCGCGCCTGCTTCATTGGACATGACCCATTTCAGGTCGCCCCACTGCCATGGGGCGCCACCTTGGTCGACTTGGGGTAGATAGCGAGAGAACGCCTTCTTCTTCCACTGCCCATCGTATGCCTTCAATATCTGCTGTTGCCCATTTTTTGGATGGCGACCGGCCATCCACGCGAGCGTCTTCTTCACGATTGCTTTGGCAAGGCTCCATCGCTGGGCACTCGAAGCTCTTTCCCATTGCGCCGAAGGATTTTTGCCCGGTGTGATGCCGTAACGCTTCAGCAGGCTATCGAAGTGAGCGGGTGATAAGGTGAATCTATCCATGATCTATTGGCGGCGGCAAGCGCGGTTTTGCTGGTATCGGACTACTGATTTCGCATGATAAGACCTGCAATCAGCATGCGGCTTTGCTCTCGACGCATTATCGAGACGGTCTACTTCAATTGTAGAGTTGCTCTCGATGCCTATCGGCTGGAAATGGGGTGCGCGGGCACTCCCACAGAGATCGATCTTGCGGGGAGTGATTTATTGACGAGAGAGCCGGCGCCCACAACAGCGCCAGTGCCGATCGTAACGCCATCAAGAATCATGCAGCCTGTGCCAATCCAGACATCGTCTTCGATGGTAATACCCTGCTTGGTAAGCCCTTGCTCTCTGATAGCGCGAGTATCGTCGTCAAATCGATGGGTTGCAGGAATAATCACGGTATGGGAAGCGATCCTGACGCCATTGCCAATCTTGCAGGAACCGTGACCGTGCACGATGCTGAACGCTTGCACGGTGCAATCCGTCCCTATCTCGACGCGGCCTCCTTTTTTCCCCGTGTGAACAATGGCACTCTCTCCAATGTATGAGTTATCGCCTATCTCGATGCTTCCCACTTTGTGGCAGTAGATACGGGCGTAAGCGTCGATGACTACACCCTTGCCCAGCGTAACGTTCTCCGGAAAACCTTCAAATGTCGCCATGGGATGAATTCGCACGCTTGGATCACACTTTGGCAAACGAGGCAGGCGAAATAACCATGCCACGCGTCGTATCAGAAATCCCCACCTTGAATTTCCCTGCGCGATCAACTTGCACTCCAATCCTGATCCAGATGAAACAAGCCGACCTGATAATCTTTCCCTGATTCGGAGTAGTTCCCAGCCATCACCGTAAACGCGATTGCGCGGTTGATTTTGTCCTGCAGATAGCCGTTTTGCCAAAGGGATACGTCGGCGCTGTAGTCCCCGGGCATCAAAGGTAGTTTGGGAATGGTGCAGTTTGCAACGCCATGCGTTCCTTCGAACATCAATTCGTGCTTGGCTGATTCGCTTGTCAGCAGAGTGATCACTCTGTCCATGTTGTCGCGGATGGCAAATCGCGCGATGATGCCCCCTTTTATAGGCTTATCAGATGCAAGCGAGAATTTGACTATTGCCGCACGTCCTGTGGAAAGCGGCCTGTCTGACTCATCAGACAAAGTCAAACCGACAATTCTTACTTTACCCTCGCCACTTCGATCTTGCCTGTCTGCGATTTCAGAGACTGCAGCGTTCGTGGCCGAGGAAAGATAAGACGGCACAACATCTTCAGCCAGGCCGTCCAGCTTCATTCTTCCGGACTCCAGCCATATCGCTCTTGTGCAAAGCGAAAGGATGGCATCCATTTGGTGACTGACAAACAGCACGGTTCGCCCTTCCGAGGCCACCGTATTCATCCGGCCCAGGCACTTGCGCTGAAACTCGGCGTCTCCGACCGCAAGCACTTCATCAATCACCAGAATTTCGGGGTCCAGGTGTGCCGCTACGGCAAAACCCAGCCGGACGCGCATTCCGCTCGAGTACCGCTTGACTGGTGTGTCCAGAAATTCTTCGACGCCCGAAAAAGCCACGATCTCATCAAATTTTCGGGCGACTTCACGGTGTGTCATCCCGAGCAAAATCCCGTTCATGAACACATTCTCGCGGCCGGTCAACTCGGGGTGAAAACCGGTGCCGACCTCCAGCAATGAGCCTATCCGGCCGCGCACACTGATCCGCCCTTCGTCAGGCGTGGTGATCCGGCTCAAGAGCTTGAGGAGAGTACTCTTGCCGGCGCCGTTGCGCCCTACGATGCCCAGAACCTCACCTTCCTTCAACCCAAAGGAGATATCGCGAAGCGCCCAAAATCCCTTGTCTTTTTCCGAGGCCGGGCCGCGCTGCCGCGAAAACATTCCAGCCAGGTTGTCACGCAAGGTCTGGTAAGGCTGTATACCTCCCAGTCGGTAATATTTGCCAACACCTTCAAGGCTTAAAACTGAATCTGTCATGAGTGGTTGTTAGAGGCGGTCAACAAAGTCTTTTTCGAAGTGGGAAAAATAAACCAGTCCGCTGACGGCAAGAACCAGAATCGAGAGCGACGAAACCACGAGACTGGTCATATCCGGCGGGCGCACGCCCAGCAATGACCAGCGAAATCCGTCAATCACACTGACCATGGGATTCAGCATGAAAAGCCATTTCCAGCCTTCCGGAATCATGGAGGTTGGATAAATCACCGGAGTGATGAACATCCAGATCTGCGTCAAGAAAGGCATGGCCTGCTGAACGTCGCGGTATTTCGCATTGACGGCGCTAAGCCAAAGGGCGACCGCCATTGCCGACAGAAGCGCCAGCAGAATGAATACGGGCGCCAACAGAACTTCCCAGCGGGGCCACACACCGTACCATGCCATCAGCGATACAAGAATGGCCAGGGAGATCACGAAATCCACCAGTCCAGAGAGGATGGAAGAGAGCGGGGCGATCAACCGGGGAAAGTAAATCTTTCCCATCATGCCGCCCATGGTGACCATACTGGTGCTGCCTTGTGTCAATGCCTTGGCAAAAAGCTGCCATGGCAGCAGAGCGGTCATCACGAACACGGGGTATGGGAGGTTGTCCGAGGGCAAGCCGCCGAGTTTTCCAAAGATGACGGTGAACACAACCATCGTCAGCAACGGCTGGAGCAAGGCCCACATCACCCCTATGGCGGTTTGTTTGTAGCGGATCTTGATATCGCGGGTAACCAGGATCCAGATAAGCTCGCGAAAACTCCACAATTCACGAAGATTGGGAAGCCCCCAACCTTTATGGCTGGTGATAGTTATGGTAGTGAGATTTTTTTGCATAACATGTAGGCGCGGGGTGCGGCAACGACGCGCTCCTTAACCGCTCGGCAATAAGATCCGGCAGATTCGATGGTCTGGTGTGCCGGCCGCATCCAAGGAGGCGACGTTGCCGTACAGTTGTGGCATCCTCAGCTCCTCCATATTGACTTTTTAGATGCGCTTTTTTCAGCTGCGGGAACGTCAGCGTTCTTACACCCGGCGCTGGAACAGCATGTGGTGGTCTTGGAGCGGCTTGCCATTGATGCGCTCCACAGGAGTCTGGTCGATCAGGTCAAGGCTAGGCAGGCCTGATTTGTAGTGATCCAGGGTTGTGACCTGCAGAATCCCCAAGTCACCAGGTGCTTTTGCGCGCTTTCCGCCTTTGAGGTTTTCCGCCAGATACGCCCACTCGCAGGTCGCATCCACATATTGCAGGTAGTTTTGAACAACAGACGGCTCCATCTCGTGGAAGCTCGCGGAATTCCAGAAGAGACTGACCGGGCTGGTTGCAAGCAGCGGCATTTTGAAGTTGCCCAGTATGTGAATATGACCGGGTTTGATGGACTTCAAATCAGTCCAATGCTGGGTCTCGCGATAGGACACGACTTTTCCCGGAAAGACGGTTTGCAGGTACTGTTCAGCCACATACAGTTGCGGCGGAATGTCAAAAAGCAGGTAGGCACTCTCGGGGTGCAATTTGAAGAAAATCTCCGTCTGCCGGCCCATTCCGCTCCCAAGTTCCGCGATCACGGGCAGATCGTTGAAATTCACAAAGCGGCTGATATAGGCATACTGAAGATAGTATTGAATCATCTGCCTGCTGTATAGCCGGCCTTCTATCTCCACAACCCCTTCTGGATTGCCGGCCACTGACATGGAAAATTCGGAAAGGGGGCGGGCATTGCTTCCTCGGGCGTATTCGTTCGCATAGGCATAACCGAGCCGGACGTACGTTTCAAAATCGAGAGCATCGACGGTCTTTATATAGCGCGACAGATATTTATCAATGCGTTCAGCCAGTTTGGTGATGGGCTGGGTGTTAAATGGCCATTGCTTGAAAAGCCGGTGGTTTCGCAGCATGAGTTCCGCGACCGGATGAACGAAATCCACCGCGCCGAACGAGCGGAATACCAGGTTCTTCTGGCGCCTCATATCCGTGAGGCCATGCGCCTTGAGCTCGCCCATGAAGCGTGGTTCGTACGCTGCCCAGTAATTGGTCGGCTGAAAAGACGGATCCGCCTGCTTGAGTCCGGACATCATCAAGCTCAGCAGGGCTTCATCGCTTGGCACTTGCAAGGGGGCGGAGGTGTTCGGCGTTTGAATGTCGTTTTTCATGGCGTTAATGTTTTTGTGTATTGAGGGCGGCTTCATTCGCAGTGGCGGACATACCAATCAATTGCGTCTTTCATTCCCCTGCGAATGTCATAGCTCGGGGTGTATCCCAGCAGCGTTGCGGCCTTGCTGATATCTGCCAGCGAGTGTCTCACATCGCCTTGACGGAAATCTCGGTACACAGGACCGGCCTGAGCGAGATGGGGAAACCGGGGAAGCAGGTTTAGCCGGATGCATTCATACAGCTCGTTAAGGGACGTACGATCACCCACCGCGACGTTGTAGACCTGATTGGCCGCGTCGGGAGCCGATGTGGCGGCCAGTAGGTTGGCCTGGACGACATTTGCGATATAGCAAAAGTCCCGGCTGGTCTGCCCATCCCCGTTGATAAAGACTTCGGTTCCCTTGACCATGGATGCGGCCCATTTGGGGATAACTGCGGCATATGCGCCATCGGGATCCTGGCGTGGCCCGAAAACGTTGAAATACCGCAGGCCAATCGTCTGTAGCCCGTATGTCTTATTAAAGACATCAGCATAAAGCTCATTGACGTACTTGGTGACGGCATACGGCGACAGGGGTTTGCCGATCGTGTCTTCAACCTTGGGCAGCGCGAGATGGTCGCCGTAGGTCGAACTCGATGCCGCATACACAAAACGCCGGGTACCGGCGTCCCGTGCCGCGACCAGCATATTGAGGAAACCCGTGACGTTAACGCTGTTGGTGGTGATGGGGTCGTTGATAGAGCGCGGAACGCTTCCCAGCGCGGCTTGGTGCAGAACATAGTCGACACCGGAGCACGCGGCGCCGCAGTCTTCAGGGTTGCGGATATCGCCCTCCATGAACCGAAAGTTGGCCCATTGCGCGGGCGAGACAAGCGATTCCACTTCTTCGAGGTTGCGTCGGTGGCCCGTCGCAAAGTTGTCCAGTCCGATAACGCGCTGATCGAGCTTGAGAAGGTGTTCAAGCAAATTGCTGCCGATAAAGCCAGCCACCCCCGTCACCAGCCAGGTGGCCGGGTGAGAGGCAAGGTGGGCTTGCAGTTGTTGGTACTTGCTGGCCGACATGTTAAAGCCGTAGGTCCGATGCCTGTGCCGGAAGCAGGTATTTCAGGTCGTAGAGGACGTGGGTGGCGGCCCCCAGTTTTCGTATGGCGGCTTCGCCCATTTCCTTGAATTGATGGTGGGCCACGGCCAGAATGATGGCGTCATAGGTGCCGGTTTCCGGCTCTGCCACCAGCGAGATGCCGTATTCGTGCTGTGCTTCATCGGCGGCGGCCCAAGGGTCGCAGACGTCGACGACGCAGTTGTAGTCCTTGAGCTCTGCCACCACGTCGATGACCCGGGTGTTGCGCAGGTCGGGGCAGTTTTCCTTGAAGGTCAGGCCCATGACCAGTACTTTTGCGCCGTCAACGTGGATACGCCGCTTGGTCATCGCCTTCACGAGTTGGGCCACCACATAGGCGCCCATGCCGTCGTTGAGCCGTCTGCCGGCGAGAATGATTTCCGGGTGGTAGCCGATGGACTGGGCCTTGTGGGTGAGGTAGTACGGATCCACGCCGATGCAGTGACCTCCCACCAGGCCGGGGCGAAACGGAAGAAAATTCCACTTGCTGCCGGCTGCCTGCAACACAGCTTCGGTATCGATGCCCATGCGGTTGAAAATGATAGCCAGTTCATTGATCAGCGCGATGTTGAGGTCGCGCTGGGTGTTCTCGATGACCTTGGCGGCTTCGGCGACCTTGATGCTGCTGGCCTTGTGCGTTCCCGCCACGATGATTTCGTTATAGAGGCGGTCGACAAGGTCGGCGGTTTCAGGTGTCGATCCGGAAGTGACCTTTTTGATGTTGACCAGGCGATGCTGCTTGTCGCCCGGGTTGATGCGTTCGGGGGAGTAGCCGGCAAAAAAATCCCGATTGAAAACGAGGCCTGAAAACTTCTCGAGGACAGGAACGCAATCTTCTTCGGTTGCACCTGGATAAACGGTGGATTCGTAAATAACGATATCCCCGGGCTTTAAGACTTTTCCTATCAGTTCGCTTGCCCGCAAAAGGGGCGTCAGGTCAGGCCGCTTGTGTTCGTCTATCGGGGTGGGTACGGTCACAATGAAGCAGTTTGCTTCTTCCAGGGCCGAAACCTCCGTCGTGAACGAAAGGAAGCTGGCTGATCGCAGTTCTTCAGGTTCAGTCTCGAGCGTGCAATCCAATCCGCGCAATAGCTGATCAATGCGGGCTTGGCTTATATCAAAGCCGATGACTGGTCGCTTCTTGCCGAACTCCACTGCCAAAGGGAGTCCGACATAACCCAATCCCACGACGGCTATTTTTATGTTTGATAGATCGGTCACAGCAAGGCAACTTGTCCTTTGAATATCGATCCGAAGGATTGTACGAGAATGAAAACTTGCATCAATTTGGATGCGGTATGCTTACCATTTCCTCTCCGTACTGGAAGCTGATCTTCCTTCGTACTCAAGTACCGTCACTTTTTGACTGATGTTCACTTTGGCGGCGAATTCTGGGTGCCATATTTTGGTTACGGCGGCACCGGAGTTTGCTGGCCGTGGCCGGGTGAGTGGGTTTGTTAACTGCTGAGTTGGTTTGAAGTATGGATAAAAATTTCTATCGAATTTTTTTTGAGGTTCAAAAGCGCCATTGGTGGTTTGTTGGCAAGAAGAACGTCGTCCTCGATCTTATCTCGCGCCTGGTGCCGAAGACGGAACACCCAACAATACTTGATATTGGCTGTGGCAGCGGGTTAATGCTCGGTGCTTTGGAGCAGATCGGCGAAACGAGTGGCATGGACATGTCTGACGACGCCATAAACTTCAGCCGCGAGATCTTTAGCGGGCTGGTGAAAAAAGGAATGCTGCCGGACGCCGTGCCTTATCCGGACAAATACTTTTCTCTTGTGACTGCTTTGGATGTCATTGAACATGTAGAAGACGACCGGGCAGCACTAAGTGCCATCTACGCAAAAATGGCGCCGAATGGCCGCGGCGTCATCACGGTTCCTGCCTTTATGTTTCTTTGGTCAGAGCATGATGTGCTCAATGAGCACAAGCGCCGCTACAGGCTGGACGACCTCAGAACCAAGCTGCTTGATGCAGGCTTTACTATTGAGAAGCTGTCTTACTTCAACACTTTTCTCTTTCCGCTGATTAGCTTGGTGCGGATCGCCAACAACTTGCTGAGGCGTAAAGGAGGTTCGGATGTTGAGCTCCCCCCCTCCTTCATTAACTACACACTAAAAAAGATCTTTGGCGCGGAGAAATATTTTCTGAGATTTTTGAATTTTCCGTTTGGCGTCTCTTTGTTAGCCGTAGTGCGCAAGTAGAGGGCAGATGAATATGGTTATAGGACAAGGTGCCATCGCCGACAGGTTCGCGTACTATGCGCTGCAATCCGCATATTTGATCTTTGCCGGGACCGTTCATAACTCCCAGAGCATTGACGATGCCGCGATCGACGCGGAAGAAGCCTTGATGGCAGAGGCCCTGGCGACCATTAAAGCGCCGACTGTTCTCGTTTATTTCAGTTCTTGCAGTATCGAAGAGCTGGCAGCCTCTCAGTCTCCTTATGTAGCACATAAGCAGCGCATGGAGCGGCTCATTCTTTCGTCAGGGGTTCGCCACCTGATATTTCGCTTGCCGCAGCTGATAGCTCCCTCAGGGCAAGGCGGTCTGGTGGACGTTTTCGCCGATGCAATTCAAAGTGGTGCGCGACTTGACGTATGGAAAGGTGCCACAAGAAATTTCATCGACATTGATGATGTCTACAGAATTGTGCATAAGCTTCTTGCCGATGGACGGCATGTCAACCAGCTTATCAATGTTGCCAGCTCTCGCCCAACGGAGGTCTCGGAGTTGATCGGTGTGCTGGAACACTACTTCGGCAGAGCCGGCAATTACAACTATGTAGAACGAGGAACTCACTCGGTCATAGACGTAAATGCGATTGCAGCCACCGTCAATGAACTCGGCATCGATTTTGATTCTGAATACTTATGGAAAGGCGTGAATAAATATTACGCCCATCGCATTACGTCTCCTCTATTGCTGTCAGTGATCATTCCGACTTATAACCAGAGTGCTGGCATTGATGAGTTTTACAGGCGAACCAAAGCAGTGCTCACGCGTCTCGCTCCGCGCTTCGCGCATGAGCTGATTTTTGTGAACGACTTCAGTGCAGACGATACCTACCTTAAGCTGAAAAAGCTCGCAATGCTGGATCCCGCCGTGAAGGTGGTGAATTTCGCCCGAAATTTTGGCAATCAGATTGCTATCACGGCGGGTGTCGATTATTGCCGGGGCGACCTGGCCGTGATCATTGATGACGACCTTCAGGATCCTCCGGAAATAATATTGGACTTTATAGCCAAGTGGTCGGAAGGCTTTAAGGTGGTTTATGGGGTGCGGCCAAAGCGGCAGGGCACTAACTTTTTCTTTCGCCTCCTTGCAAAGACCTTCTACAGGTTAATACGGCGTCTGAGCGATACCAATATTCCGAACGACACGGGCGATTTCAGATTGATAGACAAGGTGGTTATCGATCAGTTGAGGCTTATGAAGGAAGAAAATCGCTACTACCGCGGCATGGTTGCGTGGGTTGGGTTTCCGCAGACGGGATATGTTTATGAGCGTGACAGGCGTTATGCCGGTACGTCCAATTTTTCGCCACAAAAATACATAAGTTTTGCGCTCAACGGACTTACATCATTTACAGATAAGCCTCTGTACTTTTCCAGTTTGTTTGGATTTGTGATGACTGGGGCGGCGTTTGTGTTGGCGCTGTACCTGACGATAGCCAAATTGTTGAACCCGGAAATGTCGATACAAGGCTGGACTTCCATGGTCGTTGTGATGATGTTTTTTGGGGGGATACAGCTTTTTTCCATTGGTGTCTTGGGGATTTACATCAGCAAAATATATAGAGAGGTGAAGCAGCGCCCACTTTTCATTGTGCAAGAACTCCTGAACATTGATGAAAATCAACCACCCATGGACCCAAAAATACTCCATGGCAAGCCGGACAAGGTTGCCGGTGCAACTGCTACGTTGCCCGAATGAACCGCATCTTCGCAGTGCCTCAAATCGTCCGGTTTCTTTTGGTCGGGGTTTTGAATACTGCCATGGGTTTTGCTGTATTTGCGGTGGCAGCTTTTTTAACGCAAGGAAATATCGCGATCAGCCTGGCATCAAACATAGTTGTTGGAATCTTTTTCAATTTTCTTACTTACGGTTTGGGCGTTTTCAATAGCCTGGGAAAAGTTCAATTCCTGAAATTTGTGCTGGCTTATCTAAGCCTCTATTTCATAAATTACACAGCGCTGAGCTTTTTGAGGGGGCATGGACTGAATATCTATCTGGCCCAACTCATCAACATTGTGTATCTGGCCCCGCTCTCCTATTTAATTTTCAACCGACTGGTATTCGTGCGCAGAGCTGGAAATGTCCACGTATCCCGTTCATAGGTCGGCCCAAAAAATTTGATACCGGCATTGTTGACTATCACTTGATCGAATAATGAAAACAGCCAATTCAGCGGGGCGCCACGCGTTTGCCCTTGTAGACCTGGGCTTCCTGATTGTCTTTGTGGCGTGGATTCCGGTCTTTTTAGCCAAGACCTATGTCATCGATGATCTTGTCGCATTTAGTGCCGATGGGCAAAGAAGCTATTTCCAGATATTGACGGAAAGCCACGGATGGGCTGGCACCGCTTTCTATCGCCCGGTCATTGATCTATTAACCAAATTTTTACTCCAGGTCTCGGGGGGAGATTTCTATTGGTTCAAGTTAGCGCAGATGGCCTTTTTTGCGACTGCATTGGGCATGCTGAGAGGCACTTTGCGTCGATTGCAGTTTGGCCCCGCGATCACGCTAGGCAGCCTTTGTTTGGTGGTGGGTTCGATCGCGGTTCAAGATGCATTCCTGTGGTGGGTGAACATAGGTATGGCGCTGGTATTGATTTCGTTCCTGGCGGCTCTTAACCTCCTGATCGATGTCGAGAATGACGAAAAAACGCTAGCCAGAGGGTTGAGCTACAAAACCATGATGAGCTTGGGCTGCATATCGGCCGTTGCTATATTTTCCAAGGAAGTCGGGTTGATTGTGCTTTTCATGGGCTTGGTGGCTGCGTATCGTTACAAAGCGTGGACACTTGCGGGTGGACTGTTTTTGCTGTTTGCGGCGTTTGTCGCTGCCCGAATCTTTTTTATAGGCAGTGTCGGCAGCCCGGATGGATTTATTGCGTCGGGAGGACTTGGAACGCGGTTTCTGGAGAGCAGTGCGTTGCGCGAGATATTTGATGGTAATAAGTACCTCTATTACATGCACAACGTCGTTGTTCAAACTGTCTATATTTTCTTTAAACAACCCATCAACGGGCAATTTTTAATCCACCGCGGATTGTTGGGATTCTGGACGGTGGCATATGTTCTTTCGTGCCTGGTGATGATCGTTTACACGCTACGCGCGAAGCCGTTGCTGCGCTCTTACTTTTTCTTGATTTTGTTTGCAGCGATTCTTCTTAATGGGACTTTGAGTTTTCCATACCCTCGGCAACGAATAATGATAGTGGGCGATATTTCGTTTTGCTTGTTGATTGGAATGGCCGCGCTGGCATGGATGCAAGACGCCAGTCGTCATAGTGGGAAATCGGCCTCGCAAGTATTCCGTGCCGTTGTGCCTTTAGCCCTTGTTGTCATATATGGGGTCTCTCTGATGACGGGCTATAGAACGCTTTCGGCGACTTACAGTTCGGGTCTGAATGAAATGCATGCCTTCCTCGCTGGTGATCACACCACGCTATTTGAGGGGGCCAAGAAGGTAGACGGAATAGACGAACGGGTCTATTCTCTTGCAGCGTCCCATTACCGCGATATGCTGGCGTTACTTCGTTAGGCGGTGGTCCTTTACGAATCGCCTTGAAATTTGAGAGGGCGCGTGCGTCTTGCAACTGATGTCTATGTTCATCGGATACCGTGCCGGCGACGGAGCAGGTACATGCAAACAGACTTTGTTGTGACGCGCTGCAGCCTGCCTTGCCGCCATTTAAGTTAACCAGTCCAGGCTCGAACCGCATAGGCCGAGTTAGAAGCCACGGGACATGGCTACATGCTCATACCCTTATGCGGCACAATCTCACTCTTGGTTTCAAGTCGTAGCAAGCACCTGAAAAGGCCGACGCGGCCCAATGAAGAATGCAGAGGTGCCGTCACGGGCGGCTGATGAAGAAAGAAGCATGGAACCCCGAACCAGTAAATTGATCGTTGCGCTGCTCGCCGTTGCGCTGCTTTTCCCGCTGTTCTTCCAGCTTTCCGGCGGTATCTACAACAGCCTGAAATTCGTCACCGATTCCGGAGGCGTGCTCGGTACATTGCCTTTGCCGCTGTCGATAGGCGCATGTGTTTTAGGTGTGTTCGCGCTCCGCAGGAACTTCCGTCAAGCCGTGCCAGCGGCGGTTTTTATCGCGGCGTTTGCCGCGGGCATGCTGTTGTCACTGGTATTTGCCACGCAAGGTCTGCATATTGAAAAACGCAAGCTTCTGCTGGCGGCGCAATTCCTGCTTCCTACCATGGGGCTAGTGCTCGGGCAACTGGTCCGCGATGAGGACAATGTGATTGCACGGGCCTTTATGTGGGTTCTGATCCTGCTGGTGCCTTTTCAGCTGGTGGCGGGATGGTTGCAGAACACGTTGACATTGACGCACTACCTGTATTTCTTCAGTATTTACCAGCATTTCCAGTTCGTGCCGGTTATTTTTGTGGTGGCTTTCGGCTTCGCCATGGTGCATCTTTGGGATCAAAATAAGGCTTTGCTGCGTTGCCTGACTGCGGTCATGGGTGTCTATGCGATCGCCAGCGCGTCTTTCCTGGCGATCGGCTTCTACGTCGGCTCCGTCCTGGTCTTCTTTGCACGAAAAATGATGCGGCTCAAGACCGAACGGCTGGGGAGTTTTGTGGCGTTTGGGCTGAGCATCGTCGCGGGGGTTCTGGTCGTTGGCATGTATTACGGTATCGCCAAAACGAATACCAGCATTGTTGATGACAACGGGCAGTATGTCGGCAAGTTCCAGACGCTGGTGGAAGGCAAGATACCGGTGAACATCCGAGACCGTTTTGGCGACTGGGCGCTGTTTCTGAATGGAATCACCGAGAACACCCGCACCGTGGTGTTCGGGCACGTGGAGCCTTTTTCACGCGAAGTCAAAACAAGTGCCCACAATTGGTACCTCGACTTCACGTATAGCTTCGGTCTGATTTCGCTGCTGCCAATGCTCGGGCTGATCGCCTTTACCGCGCACCTGGTTTGGCGCCGCCGCATATCCATCCCGGACCGGACTTGGTGGCTTGTGGCAATGGTGGCTTTCCTGGTGTTGGTCGATAGCAACTTCAAGGTCACGCTGAGGCAGCCTTATCCGGGCATATTTGCCTATTTCCTGTGGGGCTTGCTCCTGTCGCGCCTGCAGGCGGCACCGGCCGCCAGGCTGGACGCATAGCAGCGCCATCGCATGCGCTCACTCCTGGCAAGCCTTCGCGGCGGGGTTTTGGCAAGCACGGCAGGTGTGTTCGGCTCGGCCTTCTTGTGGTTGCTTAGTTTCAAGGCCATTGCCTTCTGGATGGGGCCGGAGGGCGTGGGCTTGTTTTCCCAGCTACGGCAGATGGCGCAGGCCGCCACGGTGGGCGCTACGTTCGGCGGCACGAATGCCGTGGTGCAGGGGCTCGCCGAACGCGAGGGCGAAGCCGAGCGCAGGCAGCTTCGCGCGACGGCCTCACGCCTGATCGGCGCCTCGGGTTTGGTGGTGGCCCTGGTGATCGCCGCCGCGGCGCCCTTCCTGACTCAATTTTTCCTGGCCTCAAGTGCGCCGGATCTTGTGGCAACCGTGCGCTGGATCGCGCTGGCGGTCCTGCTCAACGTGGGTGGAACCTACGCCCTCGCCGTGCTCAATGGCTATCGCTCCTATCTCTATCTGGCGCTGGCGCAGGTCGCCGGCCCGGCCGCGCTGGTCATGGTCCTGGCTATCGCCGGATGGTGGCGCCTGCCGCATGACCCCCTGATTCTTGCCACCGCATTTGTGGTGTGCTTCGGCGTGACTTTTCTGGCGGGCGCTCTCGGCGTATCGCGTTTGCCGGGGCTCTCGGCAGCCTTGCGGCCCGGGGCCCTACCCAAGGCGCAAAGCCGGGCCTTTATCCGGTTTGCTGTCTCTAACCTCGTGGCCGCGCTATCAACCACCGTGGCCCTGCTCCTGGTCCGCTCGTGGGTGATCGAAGCAAAAGGGCTGGCTTTCGCCGGCCTGTTCGACGCTGGCTGGACCCTGACTTTTAACTACACCACCCTATTTCTGACGGCCTGCAGCGCCATATACCTTCCCCGGTTGACGGCAGCCGTGCGTCCCGAAGACCGCAGGGCCTGCATGCTCAGAACGGCCTACCTTGTGCTGGGTGTCGGCATTCTTGCCTGCCATGCGATAGTGTTGCTCAAGGAGCCGCTGATCAGCCTGCTTTACAGCCCGGCATTTCAGGCCTCGGGCGAGGTCCTCACGGTGCTGGTCATTGCAGTCATGTTCCGCGGCGTGTCCTGGGTTTATGGAGCGCTGATATTGGCGACTCGAAGCTCGCGGGTTCTTGTGGTTTCAGATGTGGCCCTGAATTTGCTGCTGCTTGCGTCAACGCGCTACGCGCTCGACCGCTTCGGGTCACTGGAGGCCTTGAGCTGGGCTTTCGTGCTGCCGAATTTTCTTTACCTGGTATTCGTGGTGGAATATGCGTGTCGCCACAACCGGCTGATGCGCCGCCTTGATGTCTGGCCTCTTTTGCTGGTCGGTACCTTGCCACTGTTCTACGTGGCCCTGTCCGGTTCGCAATGGGCTCATTCCGGGCCGGTGAGGTGGGTGAGCATGGCGGTCGGCCTGGGCGCGGCGGGTGCCGCGCTTCTTGCCTACAAGAAGGTGATTCAGTGAAAAAACTGCGGTTGGATATCGAGCGTTATTACGGCATGCGGGGCCACGTGGGCACCGTGTCCACTTCCATGCTGCTGCGCGGTTGTCTCAATCCTCGCATGGCGCCGGTTGTCCTGCTTCGCCTCGCGGAATTTTTTCATACACGTGGCTTCGGCCTTTTGGCGAAACTGTTCTCGACGCTGAACGTCCTTGTGTTTGGTATCGAGGTTTCCCCGCAGGTACAAATAGGCGGTGGCCTGTTTCTGCCGCATACCGTGGGGACCGTCATAGGCGCGGAACGCATCGGTGAAAACTGCACCATCATGCAGGGGGTGACCCTGGGTACCAGTGAGCCGGACATGGGCTTTACCGTGGACAGGCGACCTGTCGTCGGCAGCCATGTGCTTATCGGCTCGGGCGCCAAGATTATTGGACGCATTGTGATTGGCGACTACGCCAGGATAGGCGCCAATGCCGTGGTGTTGCGCGACGTGCCGGACCACGCGCTGGCTGTGGGAGTTCCCGCCAAAGTTGTGGACCTCCCAACCGAGAAAATCGAAAACCTTTGACATGAATCCGATACGTATCAGTGCCTCGCTGGTCCTTTTTAAGCCGGACCTGGCGACGGTGGAGCGCACCTTGCGCGCCTTGCAGGAAGCGGGGCGGCTTGCCGGCACGCATTATTCGCTTCAGCTGGGCTTGACCTTCGTCGACAATTCGGCCGACGACGCGGAATACAGTCGTATTGCAAGCTGGCTGGAGGGTGTTCAGGCGGCGATCCCGGACTGGACGCTGCAATTGCAACGTTCGGAAGGCAACGTCGGCTACGGCCGGGGCAACAACCTCGTTATTGCGAACGCCCGCTCCGATTACCACCTGGTCGTCAACCCCGACCTCTTTGTGAACGTCACGGCTCTGCTGGAAGCCCTGCGCTTCATGGAGGAGCACAGGGATGTCGGGCTGCTGACGCCTGCTGTTTTCGGTGAAGAGGGCGAACGCCACTACCTATGCAAACGCAACCCGACCTTGTTCGTCATGTTCCTGCGCAGCTTTGCGCCGGTGTGGCTGCAAAAGAAGCTGGAATTTCTGATTCACGAATTCGAGATGCGGGATTGCGATTATGAAAAACCCATTCATCCCGTCGAGTACCCCACCGGTTGCTTCATGTTTTTCCGCACCGCGCCCTTGCAGAAAATCGGTGGCTTTGACCCCGATTTCTTCTTGCACTATGAAGACGCCGATATCGGCCGGCGCATGCTGCGGGTCGCGCGGATTGTTTACGTGCCCGCCGTGCGGGTCGTTCACCAGTGGGCCCGGGATACGCACCGCTCCCTGGGGGCCAAACTAGGCACCGTCAAGTCGGGCTGGCTTTACTGGCGCAAATGGGGTGGGTTTTTCAGAAACAAGCCGTCGGCAGAGCTCAAGCCGCCCGCCGCCATCGGGCAGCCGGAGCTAGCGCCGGCAGGGCAGCGGATTCTGGTGACAGGCGCCAATGGCTTCATCGGCCAGGCCCTGTGTACGGCCTTGTCGTCACAGGGGTACAGCGTGCGCGGGGTCGTCCGGAAAAAAAAGGCGAACGGACAGCCCGGCGTGTCGGAGCACTGGGTGCTCGACGAGGTGGACGAGCACACCGATTGGGCGGCCGCGCTTTCCGGAGTTGACAGCGTCGTCCATCTCGCCGCCCGTGTTCACCAGATGCGCGACACAGCCGCCGACCCCATGGCTGAATTTCGCCGGGTGAATGTGGCACTCGCCCTTAACCTGGCGCGCCAGGCCGCCAAAGCGGGCGTGCGGCGGTTTGTTTTCATGAGCTCGGTGAAGGTCAACGGAGAGACAACGGTGGTCGGTCAGCCTTTTACGGCCGACGATGAGCCCAAGCCGATGGACCCATACGGCGTGTCCAAGTTCGAGGCGGAGCAGGCCCTGATCCAGTTGGCTGCTGAGACCGGCCTGGAGCTTGTGATCGTGCGCCCCGTTCTGGTGTACGGCCCTGGTGTCAAGGCGAACTTTCATGAAATGATGCGCTGGGTGTTCAAAGGGGTCCCCTTGCCGCTGGGGGCGCTGGATAACCGGCGCAGCTTTGTCGCCATCGACAATGTGGTTGACCTGATCTCCGTCTGCCTGCACCACCCGCAAGCGGCCAACCAGGTGTTCCTGGTCAGCGACGGGGAAGATCTGACCGTGTCGGACTTGCTGCGGCGCACGGCCGCAGCGTTGGCCAGGCCGGCAAGGCTGCTGCCTGTGCCCATATTTGTGCTGAGAATGGGCGGACGATTGTTGGGCAAGGAGCTGGTCGTTCAGCGGCTTTGCGACACACTGCAGGTCGACATCGAAAAAACGCAACGCCTGCTCGGCTGGAACCCGCCTCTTTCCGTGGATGCGGCTCTCAAAAAAACCGCGCAGCAACTGCGAGATGAATAAGCTATGAGCGAAAGCCTGAAGACGGTTTTTGTCACCGGAGCCACCAGCACGATAGGCTCTCTGCTGATGCCCATGCTGGCCGAGCGCGGTGTTTCGGCCGTAGCGCTGGGCAGAAAGCGCCCTGCGGACCAGTCTGGGGACGCCTGGCATCCTCTTGACCTTACCGACACCGCCGCCGGCTTGCCCGGTATCCAAGCCGGCACTCTCATTCACACCGCCAGCCTGTGGCTGCTGCCCGGCTGGCTCGAAAAATTCCACGCCCGTGGCGTGCGGCGTGTCATTGCGTTCAGCTCGACCAGCCGGTTCACCAAGCAGGCATCGGCCAGCCCCTACGAGCTGGAAGTGGTCAACAAACTCATCGCGGCTGAAGACCACCTGGTGGCCGAGTGCGAGCGCCTGGGCATGGCCTGGACGATTTTCCGGCCCACGCTGATTTACGGCGGCGCTGGCGGGGACCGCAATGTCGCCGACATCGCGCGGCTGATTCGCCGCTTCGGCTTCTTCCCGCGCTTTGGCCAGGCCATAGGCCGCCGCCAGCCGGTGAATGCGCGCGACCTGGCCCTGGCCTGTGTGCAAAGCCTGGACGCGCCCGCAAGCTACAACAAGGCCTACAACCTCAGCGGTGGCGAAACACTGGCGTATGTCGACATGGTGCGGCGTATCTTTGAAACCATAGGCCACAAGCCGGTTTTTATCCCCGTCCCGATCTGGGCCTTCCGCCTCGCTGTGCGGCTGGCCCGCCTGCATCCTCGCTTTGCGCACCTGACGGCCGACATGGCCTTGCGCATGCAGGCCGACCTGGTGTTCGACCACCAGGACGCCTCGCGTGACTTTGGCTACCAGCCGGGCCGGTTCGACCCGGCCTACCTGAACAGCTTGCGCTGACCGCCCACGATCAACATCGCGCTGCCCCGGCAATGCTGCACAATTGCGCCATCTTCCCTTTTTAAGCCTCTTGGCCATGAGCGACACCCCCATGACTGATCCCGATCTCTCCCACGTCGGCCCGCGCGACAAGGCCGAAATTCTGGCCCAGGCGCTGCCCTACATCCGCAAATTCCACGGCAAGACCCTGGTCATCAAATATGGCGGCAATGCCATGACGGACCCGGCCCTGCAGGCCGACTTTGCCGAAGACGTGGTGCTGCTCAAGCTGGTGGGCATGAACCCGGTTGTGGTGCACGGCGGCGGCCCGCAGATTGAAGCGGCGCTTAACCGCCTGGGCAAAAAAGGCCACTTCATCCAGGGCATGCGCGTCACCGACGAGGAAACCATGGAGGTTGTCGAGTGGGTGCTGGCCGGCCAGGTGCAGCAGGACATCGTCGGCCTGATCAACCAGGCCGGCGGCAAGGCCGTGGGCCTGACCGGGCGCGACGGCGGCATGATCCGGGCGCAAAAGCTCAAGATGCTGGACAAGGACGACGCCAGCAAGGAGCACGACATCGGCTTTGTCGGCGACATCGTCAGCATTGACCCCAGCGTGGTCAAAGCCCTGCAGGACGACGCTTTCATCCCGGTGATCAGCCCGATCGGCTTCGGCGAAGCCAACGAAAGCTACAACATCAATGCCGACGTCGTGGCCGGCAAGCTGGCCACGGTGCTCAAGGCCGAAAAGCTGGTGCTGCTCACCAACACCCCCGGCGTGCTGAACAAGGCGGGCGAGTTGCTCACCGACCTGAGCGCCCGCGAGATCGACGAGCTGTTTGCCGACGGCACGATTTCCGGCGGCATGCTGCCCAAGATCGAAGGCGCGCTGGACGCGGCCAAAAGCGGCGTGAACGCGGTCCACATCATTGACGGCCGTGTGCCGCACGCCATGCTGCTGGAAATCCTGACCGACCAGGCCTACGGGACCATGATCCGCTCGCACTGAAGCCATAGCGGGATGCGGGCTGGCCCGCCGTCAGCCTGGTGAAAGTGCGACTCTGTCAGACTGCGGGCTGGCTTAGTGGCGCGGGGCTCCCAAAAAGGACAGGCTGCGGCACTTTCTCTCGGCATTGGCGGCGAACCGGACAATTCGTGATGCGCTTACTTCTGGTTGAAGACGACGTGATGGTGGCCAGCGGCATCAAGCTGGGGCTCAGCGACGCCGGTTACGCGGTCGACTGGGTCGGCAGCGCCGAGCGGGCCGAGGAAGTCCTGCAAGGCGAAACCTTTGACGCCGCCATCATCGACATCGGCCTGCCGCGCATCGACGGGCTCGAACTCACACGGCGCCTGCGGCGCGGCGGCCTGGCCATGCCGGTGCTCATCCTCACCGCGCGCGACGCCCTGCAAGACCGCGTCCAGGGGCTGGACCTGGGCGCCGACGACTACATGGTCAAACCCTTTGAGCTGCCCGAGTTGCTGGCGCGCCTGCGCGCGCTGCTGCGCCGCTCGCAGGCCGCCACCAGCGCTACCTTGAGCTTCGGCGCGCTGGAACTCGACACCGCCAACCGCGAAGCCCGCGCCAACGGCCAGTTGATAGAGCTCGGCCCGCGCGAATGGACAGTGATGGAGTATTTGCTGATCCACGCCCCCAAGCCCGCCAGCAAAGACAAGCTTCTGCAGGCCATGACCGGTTGGGACAAGGAAATCACGCCCAACGCCATCGAGGTCTATATCTCGCGCCTGCGCGGCAAGCTGGAGCCGCACGGCATCGCCGTGCGCTCGATCCGCGGTTTTGGCTACCGCCTTGAACTGGTGGAAGCCGCGCCCGGCCTGCCCGGCGCAGGCGCCGAATAAGCAGGCAGCGCATGAACGCCCCCGGCCGCTCCTGGGCCGCCCGCCTGAGGGCCCGACTGGGCGCCCTGGCCGGCCGCAGCGGCAACAGCCGCCTTGTGCCCGCCGCCATGAAGTCCGGCCTGCAGCGCCGCTTGCTGTTGCTGCTGCTGATCCCGCTGGGCATCTTTGCGCTGGTGAGCATTTACTTTGATTACCAGACCGCCGGCAACGTGGCCTTGCAAAAAGACCAGCAGCTCGCGCGCCTGATTCCCTTGCTGGCCGATTCGGTCGTGGCGCCCGGCATTACGTCGGGGCGTGAACCCCTGCTGCTGCTGGCGCCCGCCGTGGAAGATTTCCTCAAGGGCCGCACCGGCTCCGTCGGTTTTCGTTTGTCGGATGCAGAGGGCGAATTCCTGGCAGGCGAAGCCTGGATGCCCGAACTGCTGCCGGCCACGCACGACATCGAGTTCCACAGCCTGGAGCATCAGGGTGTGATTTACCGCATCGCGGTCCAGCGCACCCGCACCGCCGCCGGCGAGCTGATCGTGCAGCTGGCCGACGGTTCCGACCCGCGCCAGCAGTGGGTGCGCTCGGTGCTGCTCAAGGTGCTGCTGCCCAACTTCATCCTGGTGGTGGTGGCGGGCTTTGCCCTCAACTGGGCGGTGACGCGCGCGCTCAAGCCGCTGATCGAGCTCAAGGACGCGGTGGAGCGCCGCAGCCCACGCGACCTGAGCGCGATTGACCCGCTCACCACACCGGCCGAGGTGCGGCCCCTGGTCAGCGCCCTGAACCGCCTGTTCGGCCTGGTCAACGACCAGGCCGAGGGTCAGCGCCGATTTGTGGCCGACGCGGCGCACCAGCTGCGCACGCCGCTGGCGGGGCTGCAGGCGCAGGTCGAAGCTTGGGCACAGGCGGCCAAGGTGGGGCAGGCGGCGGGTTCGGACGGTGCCGTCACCCTGCCCGCTGAAAAGATCATCAAGCTGCGCAACGCCACCCGCCGCACCTCGCAGCTGGCCAACCAGCTGCTGGCGCTGTCGCGCGCCGACGCGTCGGCCGCCGCCGCCCAGCCCATGCAGCGGGTGGATTTGAAGGACCTGTGCGAATCCATCCTGCCGCTGCACCTGGACGCCGCCACCCGCAAAGGCATAGACCTGGGGCTGGACGCCCAGCCGGCGCAGGCCAGCGGCTATGAATGGCTGTTGCGCGAGCTGCTGGGCAACCTGGTGGACAACGCCGTCAAATACACGCCGGCCGGCGGCACGGTCACCATCCGCTGCGGGCCCAGCGCGGGCCCGCCAGCCGGCGCGGATTCGCAGCCGGACCCGGACCATCCGCGCCGGGGCGTGTTTCTGGAGGTCGAAGACGACGGCCCCGGCATCGCCCCTGAAGAGCGCGGCAAGGCCCTGGAACGCTTCTACCGGGTTCTGGGCACGGTGGGGGAGGGCAACGGCCTGGGCCTGGCCATTGCCAATGAAATCGCCCGGGTTCACCGCTCCCAGCTGGAGCTGGATGACGCCACCGCGGACGCCTCAGGCCCGCGCGGACTGCGGGTGCGGCTGAGTTTGTAGTTAGCTCGCCACAGTGAGCGCTTGCTGTTACGAAACAGAACATTGTGTCTCCGTCTCATGGACGAAAACCCGGACACTTCAAGCCCCTGAACTGTCACTTGCCTGTGCGAGAATCAATTGCAACGATTCCCGGTTTTTTGAAACATTCTTCATTTCCTCCCATCGCCTATGTCCGACTTAGCGTCTGAATCCGAAGTGAACCCGCAGGCCACGCCAGCTTCTGCCGAGCCTGCGGCGCGCAAGCGCCCCAAGCCGGGCGAGCGCCGGGTCCAGATCCTCCAGGCGTTGGCGACCATGCTGGAGCAGCCGGGCGCCGAGCGCATCACCACCTCGGCCCTGGCGGCCAAGCTGGACGTCAGCGAAGCGGCCCTGTACCGCCATTTCGCCAGCAAGGCGCAGATGTTTGAAGGCCTGATCGAATTCATCGAGCAAAGCGTCTTCACCCTGATCAATCAGATCGGCGAACGCGAACCCGACCATTCAGCCCGCACCCGCAAGCTGGTCATCATGATCCTGCAGTTCGCCGAAAAGAACCCCGGCATGACCCGTGTGATGGTGGGCGATGCCCTGGTCTTTGAAAACGACCGCCTGCAAGAGCGCATGAACCAGTTCTTCGACAAACTGGAATCCAGCCTCAAGCAAAGCCTGCGCGACGCAGCCGCCGCCAGCGGCGCGGCGACACCCACGGTAGACGCCCAGGTGCGCGCCTCCGTCATCGTCGCTTTCATGGTGGGGCGCCTGCAGCGCTTTGCCCGCTCAGGCTTCAAACGCCTGCCGTCGGAGCACCTCGAAGCCAGCCTGGCCACGATCCTGGCCTAAGACAAGGGCGGGCTCCTATCTAGTGGGGGCCGCGGAACTGGCTTTGCCAGGCCGCAGGCGCCCGTCCCCTGCAAGGGGAAAAGGCGCGACACGAAGTGCGCGACCGATAGGGGTGAGCTAGTTCACCAATTCCATAAAGTACCGTCGTGCTGCAACCGGTTCACCGGCAGATAGGCACGCTGGTAAGGGTATTTGGCCGCCAGCTTTTCATCTATCTCCACGCCGTGGCCCGGTGTTTCGCCGCAGTGCATAAAGCCTTTCTCAAAGCGGTAGTTGTGCGGGAAGACCTCGTCGGTCTGCTCGGTATGGCGCATGTACTCCTGCACGCCGAAATTGGGCACCCAGGTGTCAAAGTGCAGCGCCGCACCCATGCACACCGGTGACAGATCCGTCGCGCCGTGGCAGCCGGTGCGCACCTGGTACATCGAGGCGAAGTCGGCAATCCGCCGCAGGTGGGTGATGCCGCCGGCATGCACCACCGTCGCACGTATGTAGTCGATCAGCTGGTTCTGGATCAAGTCCTTGCAGTCCCAGATGGTGTTGAAAATCTCGCCCACCGCCAGCGGCGTGGTGGTGTGCTGGCGGATCAGGCGGAAAGCTTCCTGGTTTTCGGCCGGCGTGGCGTCTTCCAGCCAGAACAGGTGAAACGGCTCCAGCGACTTGCCCAGGCGGCCCGCCTCAATGGGCGTGAGGCGGTGGTGTGCGTCGTGCAGCAAATGGATGTCCGGCCCCACGGCCTGGCGCACCGCGTCAAACAGTTTGGGCGTGTGCAGCAGGTATTTTTCGCTGCTCCAGTCGTGCTCGCTGGGCAGGTTGCCGTCCGCCGGCTCGTAAAACATGCTGCCCTTGCCCACGCCGTAGACCTTCTCCAGGCCCGGCACGCCGCTTTGCGCGCGAATGGCCTGGTAGCCCATTTCCTTGTAGCGCAACACCTCGTCCACTGTGTGGGCGATGTCGCTGCCGTTGGCGTGGCCGTACACCATCACGCCGTTGCGGCTGCGCCCGCCCAGCAGCTGGTACAGCGGCAGGCCGGCCGCCTTGGCCTTGATGTCCCAGAGGGCGGTGTCCACCGCGGCAATCGCGCTCATGGTCACCGGGCCGCGCCGCCAGTAGGCGCCCTTGTAAAGGTATTGCCAGATGTCCTCAATCTGGTGCGGGTCGCGGCCGATCAGGCAAGGGATGACGTGCTCGGTCAGGTAGCTCACGACGGCCAGTTCGCGGCCGTTGAGCGTGGCGTCGCCGATGCCGGTCAGGCCTTCGTCGGTTTCAATCTTGAGGGTGACGAAGTTGCGGCCGGGGCTACAGACAATGACGCGGGCGTTGGTGATTTTCATGAAAAGTCAGTGGGGTAATAAAAGAAAAATAAGCAGGGGCTGGCAAGTGGGGTCAGCCGTTCCATCCCAGGTGGCCGAGGAAGTCGCGCGTGCGGGCCACCGTCGGGTTCTCGAAGATCTGCGCAGGCGGGCCTTCTTCCAGGATGGCGCCGTTCTCAAACACCACCACCCAGTTCGCCACACGCTGCGCAAAACTCATTTCGTGCGTGACGACGATCATGGTCATGCCTTCCTGGGCCAGCTTCTTCATCACGTTGAGCACCTCGCCCACGGTTTCCGGGTCCAGCGCCGAGGTGGGTTCGTCGAACAGCATCACCTCCGGCTCCATCGCCAGCGCGCGGGCAATCGCCACGCGTTGCTGCTGGCCGCCCGAGAGGTTGGCCGGAAAGTTGCCGGCCTTGGACTCGAGCCCGACTTTCTCCAGCAGCACCATGGCGCGTTTGCGCGCGTCGGCCTCACTCATGCCCAGCACGGTGATAGGGCCCATGGCCACGTTGTCCAGCGCCGTCTTGTGCGGAAACAGCTCAAAGCTCTGGAACACCATGCCCATGCGCTGGCGCACCTTGCGCACCTCGGTTTCACGCGTCGGCAGGGGGATGCCGTCCAGCAGCACGCGCCCGCCGTTGAGGGTTTCGAGCGCGTTGGTGCAACGCAGCAGCGTCGACTTGCCCGAGCCGGACGGCCCGATCAGGCACATCACCTCGCCCTTGTTGACCTGCAGCGAGACGCCGTTGAGCGCCACAAAATCGCCGTACATCTTGCGCACGTTTTCGTAAACCAGCACGGGCGGCTGGTCGGCCCCCTTGCGCGGGGCGGCAGCAGTGCCGGTGTTATGTTGGGTAGCTGATGTCATTCCTTGACTCCGTATTTTTTGTGGATCCAGTCCACGAGTTTTGCCTGGGGGTAGCCCATCAGCCAGTAAATCGCGGCCATGGCGGTCAGCATTTCCAGCACCCGGAAGGTCTGGGCGCGTATCTGCATCGAGGTATAGGCCAGCTCGCTGACGGCAATCACCGACACCAGCGAGGTGTCCTTGAACAGCGAAATCCAGGTGCTGGCCAGCACCGGCAGGATGCGCCGCGCCGCCTGTGGGATCACCACCTTGAACATGGCCTGGCGGCGTGACATGCCCATTGCGAGAGCTGCCTCCATCTGCCCCTTGCGGATGGAGTTGATGCCGGCGCGGAAGGTCTCGGCGTTGTAGGCCGAGATGTTGAGCACCAGCGCTACCAAGGCCGTCGTGAGCGCCGAGAACTGTACGTCAAACGCGATGGGCATCACGTAGAAGGCCCAGTAGATCACCAGGATCAGCGGCAGGTTGCGGAAAAACTCCACAAAGGCCAGCGAGACCGAACTCAGCAGCTTGTTGGATGACAGGCGCATCAGCGCCAGCAGGATGCCGCCGGGCACAGCCAGCAGCATGGTCAGCACCGTCAGGCCCACGGTCATGAGCGCGCCGTCCCACAGCGCGCCGCGATGCGTCCAGATGACGTTCCAGTCGAAATTCATGAGCGCCCCAGGTGTGCGAGTTTTTGGTACATGCGGTCGACGAGGCGGGTGACCGGGAACAGCACCAGGAAATACAGCACCATGACGGCCGTGAACACCTCCACCGGCCGGTAGCTCTGGCCGGCCACGGTTTCGGCGCGGTGCATCAGTTCGGGCACGGCAATCACGGTGGCGATGGCCGTGTCCTTGATCGCCATGGTCAGCACCGAGCCGAAGGCCGGCAGCATGCGGATGGTGGCTTGCGGCAGGATGATCTTGCGCAGGATTTGCGCACGCGACATGCCCAGCGCCAGCCCGGCGCGTGTTTGCCCGGGCCGTATCGATTCAATGCCGGCGCGGATGATCTCGGAGGCATAGGCCGCGATGTGCAGCGTCAGCCCCACCAGCGCGGCCCAGAAAGGCGGAAAGGTCACGCCCGCCAGCAGCGGGAAGGCAAAGTAAATCCACACCAGCACCACCAGGATGGGGATGGCGCGCATGGTGTCGACGTAAAAAATCAGCACGCGGCTGAGCCAGCGCGGGCCGTACAGGCGCAGCAATGCGATCACCAGCCCCGACAGGATGCTGGTCACCGCGCTGATCACGCTGAGCAGGACGGTGATGCCGAGCCCGCCGGCGAAGAAACGCCAGTTCTCGATGATCGGTGAGAAATCCACGTCCATGGGGTTCGTCCGGGGTTGAGGGAAAGGAAGAAAGGAGAAGAGGAGAGAAGGAGAAAGAAGAGAAGAAGGCGGCCCGCCGGCCAATGCAGCGGGCCGTGTGCCTGAGTTACTTCAGGTTCTGCGTCATGCGCACTTCTTCGGCCTGCAGTTGCGGCTCCATGCGTTTTTCGACTTCACGCAGCCAGTCCAGGTAAACCTGCTCGTTCTTGTTCACACCCATGCCGGTCTTGATCTCGAAGATCTTGCTGTCCTGGCAGTTGTTTTCTTTCGGGAAAACGGCGAGGCCCTTGACCTTTTTGTTGATGTTGGGCCAGAGCATGCGGTTCAGCGGCGCAACGTCGGAGCGGCCGGCCAGCACCTCTTCAATCGGCGCCACAGAACCGGAATTGGCCACGCCGCGCAGCTTGGCCTTGGAGAACTGCTCGCGCACCAGGGGTTCTTCGCCGGCGCCCGAGAAGTAAGCCATGGTGATCTCGGGCTTGTTGAAGTCTTCCAGCGTTTTGGCGTTGGTGAACTTAGGGTTGTCGGCACGGCCGAACATGCACACGCCGGTGCTGGAGAAGGTCACAAAGTCGATGATCTTGGCGCGCTCGGCATTCTGGTTCAGCGGGCCGATCATGATGTCCATCTGGTTGGCGATCAGCGCCGGCACCTTGGTTTCATGGCTGACGGGAACCGGGGCTATCTTCACGCCCAGCAGCTTGGCGAACTCTTTTCCCAGCAGCCAGGACGGGCCGGACCAGGGCTCGCCCTCGCCGGTGGTGTTTTGCGCCAGCCAGGGCGGGTTGTTGACCACACCCACGCGCAGCACGCCGGCCTTGCGGATGGCGTCGATGCGCGGGCTGGCGCCGGGTGCTGGCGGTGTCTGGGCCAAAGCGGCGGCCGATATGCCGGCGGCGACAGCGGCCAGCGCGAGGTGCCGGCAAATGCGAAGGGAGGAGCTGAAGCGGTTCATGGTGTTGTCTCTTTTCTCTGGGGGGAATAAGGAAGGGGCGCCGGTCGCGGCGCCTTCAGCGATTCGGTGGTCTCTTGCAGCGCTTATTTGAGGTTCTCGATCACGCGCTTTTCTTCGGCGGCGAGTTTGGGTTCCAGCGTTTTTTCCACTGCGCGCAGCCAGTCGAGGTAGACCTGCTGGTTTTTGTCGACGGCCAGGCCCACGGGCGAGGCTTTTTCCTTGCTGCCCTGGCAGTTGTTCTCTTGCGGGAACACCGTCAGGCCCTTGACCTTCTGGTTCAGGCCGACCCAGGGCACACGGTTGATGGGCGCGGCGTCGGCACGCTTGGCCATGATTTCTTCCACGGGTGCGGTGGCGCCCGAGCTGGCAACGGCTCGGAACTTGGCTTTGGGAAAGCGCTCCTTGACCCAGTTCTCTTCGGCGCCGCCGGTGAAGTAGGCGATGGTGATGTCGGGGCTGTTGAGGTCGTCCACCGATTTCACCTTGGCCAGCTTGTCATTGCCCGCGCGGCCGAACATGCAGACGCTGGTGGTTGAATAGATCACGAAGTCCACCACCTTGAGCCGCTCCGGCGTTTCACCCAGCGGGCTGATCGTCATGTCGACCTGGTTGGCGGCGAGCACCGGCACCTTGGTCTCATGCGATACCGCCACCGGCACCAGCTTCACATTCAAGAGGCGCGCATATTCGTTCGCCAGCGTCCACGCCGGGCCGCTCCAGGCCTGGCCGCTGCCGGTGGTGTTCTCCAGCAGCCATGGCGAGTTTTGCAAAACAGCCACGCGCAGTTCGCCGGATTTTTTGATCGCGTCGATGCGGGGGCTCGCGCCGGGCGCCGGTGGTGCCTGTGCGAACAGCGCGGCGCTGGCCAGGCCCATCGCCAGGCCGGCCAGGGTGGATTTGAGTGTCAGTTTGGGCATGTTCATCTTGTCTCTCTTTCTCTGTTGTTAGGGGAAGAACTGTCGGGGCTTAAAGGCGGTGGAGCGGCGTCATCTCCAGGCCTGTGCGAACTCGCTGATCACGCGTTCGAGATGGGCGCGCATCGCGGCCCGCGCGGCGATCGGGTCGCGCGCCAGCAAGGCCTTGAAGATGCGCTGGTGGTCGGCGTGCGAGGCCAGGCGCAACTCCGGCGTGTGAAAGTGATGCTCGATCTTGGTCCAGACCGGGCCTTTGGCCTGGGCCCACATGGCGCTCACCATTTGCAACAACACGCTGTTGCCGGTGGATTCGGCGATGCGCAGATGGAACAGCTGGTCGGCCGCTTCGTTCTCTTCCTTGTTGTCGATGTGCTCGCGCATGTCGCTAAGGGCCGTGAAGATGCGGTCCAGGTCACCGTCCTTGCGGGTTTCTGCCGCCACCGAGGCGATTTCCGACTCGATCAGGCAGCGCGCGCGCAGCAATTCAAAAGGGCCAGGCCCGGTTTCGGAAATGAAGGGCGAGGTGGTTGAGTTGCCGCGCACCTGCGTGACGTAAATGCCCGAGCCGCCGCGCACTTCCACCACGCCCTGCAGTTCCAGCGCAATCATGGCTTCGCGCACCGAGGTGCGGCTCACGTCAAAGCGCTCGGCCAGCGCGCGCTCCGACGGAAGCCGCTCGCCCAGCTTGAATTCACCCTGGGCAATCAGCGCCAGCAGCTGGGTGGCCAGGCGCTGGTAAGACCGGTCGGACAGGGCCCGGGGCGCGGCCGCCGTGTCGTCGGGGGAGTTGGGCTGAATGAGCTGAAGTGCCATGGTTGAATCCAAAGTGGTTGGACCAATTATCGGTTTTAAGCCAAAAAAAGGCCAATAGTGGTTTACCACTATGGATAAGTGGTCAGTCCAATCGTCCAATAAAGTCCTTTCATTGGCAGACTCCACGCATGCGCGCACTCTCTCAAACCGTTCTTGATGAAAGGACGGCTCCGCCCTCACTGCATCTACCTGACTACCCGAGAACCTCCCCGCCCGGCGTGTTGCACCTGGGCCTGGGCGCGTTTCACCGGGCCCACCAGGCCGTGGTGTTTGACGGCCTGCTGACGTCCGGCGACACGCGCTGGGGCGTGCTGGGTGTGGCCATGCGCAGCACGGAGCTGGCCGACACGCTGGCCCGCCAGGACGGGCTCTATACCTTGCAGATCGCCAGTGCCGAAGGGCGGCGCTGGCAACTGGTCGGCTCGGTGCTGGACACCTGCGTCGCGGCGCGCGAGCCGGAGCGTGTGACCGCCGCCATCGCCGCGCCCGCCACCCGCTGGATCACGCTCACGGTCACCGAAAAAGCCTACGGCCCCGCGCTTGCGGCGCAACTGGTGGCGGGCCTGGCCGCGCGCCATGCGGCCGGCCTGGGTGGCCTGACCATTGCCTCTTGCGACAACCTGAGCGGCAATGGAAGTAAATTGCGGCAGCTGTGCGTGGACGCCGCCGCTGCGCAGAGCACCGTACTCGCGCAGTGGATAGAAGGCAGCTGCGCCTTTCCCGACAGCATGGTGGACCGCATCGTGCCCGCGGCCACCGCCCAGCACCGCGCCGACGCCGCCCGCGAGACCGGCCTGGACGATGCCTGCGCCTTGGGCACCGAAGCCTTCTGGGAATGGGTGATAGAGCGCCACTTCGTGGACCCCGCCGACGGCGCCGCGCTGGCGGCCATGGGTGTGCAGGTGGTTGAAGACGTCAAGCCGTTTGAAGAAGCCAAGCTGCGCATGCTCAATGGCAGCCACACCGCCATCGCCCTGATGGGCGCTGTCATGGGCCTGCCCACGGTGGCTGATTGCGTGGCTAACGCAGACATCCGCTGGTTTGTGAAACACCTGATGACCGACATCGTGATGCCGCAGTTGCAGCGCCCGGGCCTGCCGGCCTACCGCGATGCCTTGCTTGCACGTTTCGCCAACCCGGACTTGCACCACAAGGTGCACCAGATCGCCTCAGACAGCTCGCTCAAGATTCCCCTGCGCTGGCTGCCCACGCTGCAGACGCGGCTGGCCGCCGGCGCCGACGTGGAGCCGCTGGCATTTGCCGCCGCCGTCTGGATGCGCTACCTGCTGGCCGAGGACGATCAGGGCCGGCCTTATGCGATTTCAGACCCTGCCGGCGAGCGCCTGCAGGCGATTGCGCGGCAGCATCGCGGCGATGCGCCCGGTACGGTGGCGGCTCTTCTGCAGCAACCGACCATTTGGGGTGAGGCGCTGGCAGCCGACCCGCGCTGGACTTCACGCGTGGGTTTCTGGCTGGAACGCGTCCAGGCCCTGGGCGTTGGCGCGGCGCTGGCGCAATTCAAGGCCGGGCACGCTTCGCAGGCGTGACCACGGCAAGCTGTAACTCAACACGGAAATATCACAACCATGATCCCTTCTTATCCCCCCATTCAGGACCAGGTCGCCCTGGTCACCGGCGCCAATGCCGGCATGGGCCTGGCCACCGCGCGCGCCTTGCTGGACGCGGGTTACCGCGTCGCGGCAACCGATTTGCGCACGGAAGCCGTGGCTGCCGAGCTGGCGCACCACGGTGACCGGCTGGCCTGCTTTGTCATGGACGTGAGCGACTACGCCCAGGTGCAGTCGGCCTGCGATGCTATCGAAAAGCACTTCGGCCGTATCGATGTCTGCGTCAACAACGCGGGCTTTTTGCAATACGCCAACTGCGAGCAGACCACGCCCGAGCTGTGGCACAAGACTCTGAGGATCAACCTGGACGGTGTGTTCTATGTGAGCCAGCGCGTGGCGCCGGGCATGAAGGCGCGCGGCTTTGGCCGCATCGTCAACATGTCGTCCTACGGCGCAAAAACCGGCGGCCTGTCGCCGCTGCCCGCCTATGCGGCCAGCAAGGGCGCGGTGATTTCACTGACCTTCAGCTTCGCCCGTGAATACGCGCCCTTCGGCGTGACCTGCAATGCGCTGGCACCCACCTTTGTCAAAACCCAGATGCTGACCGAGCAGGTCAGCGCCGAGCGGCAGGCCGAACTGCGGCAGAAGATTCCGGTGGGGCGGTTTTGTGAGCTTGAGGAGCTGGCGCACAGCGTGCTGTTTCTGGCGCACCCCATGAGCGGCTTTATCACCGGCGAGGTACTGGATTTGAACGGCGGCCTGCAGTTCGACTGAAGTCCTAATTGGGCAGGGTGAGCCCCACCTTGCCGGCAGCACCCACGATCTCTCCCCAGGTGCTGGCGTCAATCTCTATGCCGTCGCGTTCGCGTTGCAGCCGCGCGCGGCGCTCAGGTTCGCCGGCAATCTGCACGCCGTGCTCGCCATCGGCCGGTGGGCTTTTTCGCAGCCAGTCGACAAAGGCCAGGGCCTCGCTTTCCATCGCAGACTGCGTACCCAGTTTGCCCGGGTCGATGAGGATGGTCAGCATGCTGTTGTAGACGGCGCGCACGCCCACCGTCGGGTGGTGCCAGGTGCCGCCGCCGGTCAGCGCGCCGCCCAGCAGCTCGCAGGCCACGGCCAGGCCGTAGCCCTTGTGTTCGCCAAAGGGCATCAGCGCGCCGAAAAAACCGTTGGCTTGCGGCACCACCACAACGCCCGGGTCCGTCGTCGGCTGGCCCTGCTCGTCGATCAGCAGGCCGGGCTGCACTGACTTGCCCTGGTTGTATGCCACGCGCATCTTGCCCTGGGCCACGCGGCTGGTGGCGAAGTCCAGCACAAAGGGCGGCTGGCCCTTTAGCGGTATGCCAATGCAACAGGGGTTGGTGCCGTAGCGGCCGTCGGCGCCGCCCCATGGCGCCACGGCCGGCCGCGTCTTGACATTGACGAAGTGCAGCGACACCAGGCCCTGCGCCACCGCCATTTCGGCAAAGTGGCCGATGCGCCCCAGGTGGTGCGAGTCGGCCAGCGCCATGATGCAGCTGCCTTGCGCTTTGGCTCTGGCCATGCCCAGTTGCATGGCCTGCTCGCCGATCACCTGGCCGTAGCCGTGCTGGCCGTCCAGCGACAGCAGCGCGCCGGCATCCAGCACCGTCTTGACCTGGGCATTCGGCGTCAAGCCGCCTTCGAGTACTGCTTCAACATAGCGCGGCAGCATGCCGATGCCATGGGAGTCGTGGCCGCTCAGGTTGGCCATGACGAGGTTGGAGGCGACCTTCTCCGCTTCGGCAGGCGCGCTGCCGGCTGCTACAAAAATAGCAGCACCTTGCGTACGTAGATACTGGGCTTGAAGCACTTTTTGCATGTGAAAGCCCTTACATCACCGCGCCGACTTGCCAGGGCACAAATTCGTTTTGCCCGTAGCCGTGTTTTTCGCTTTTGCTGGGCTCGCCGGAGGCGGTGGCCAGCACCATCTCAAAAATGCGCTGCCCCATCTCCTGCACCGACACGCCGCCGTCGATGATCTCACCGCAATTGATGTCCATGTCTTCTTCCTGCCGCTGCCACAGCGCCGAGTTGGTGGCCAGCTTGAGCGAAGGCGAGGGCGCGCAGCCGTAGGCCGAGCCCCGGCCGGTGGTAAAGCAGATGATGTTGGCGCCGCCGGCCACCTGGCCCGTGGCGCTCACCGGGTCGTAGCCCGGCGTGTCCATATAAACAAAGCCGTGCGCGCCCACAGGTTCGGCGTATTCATACACCGCCTCGAGGTTGGACGTGCCGCCTTTGGCCACTGCGCCCAGTGATTTTTCAAGGATGGTGGTAAGGCCGCCGGCCTTGTTGCCTGGTGAGGGGTTGTTGTTCATCTCGCCCTCGTTGATCTCGGTGTAGTGCTCCCACCACTTGATGCGCGAGATCAGTTTTTCGGCGATGTCGGGCCGCACGGCGCGCCGCGTCAGCAAATGCTCGGCGCCGTAGATCTCCGGCGTTTCGCTAAGGATGGCGGTGCCGCCATGGGCCACCAGCAAATCCACCGCGGCGCCCAGCGCCGGGTTGGCGCTAATGCCCGAGTAACCATCGGAGCCGCCGCACTGCAGTCCTATGGTGATGTGCGCGGCGCTGCAGGGCTCGCGCTTGACCTTGTTGGCCTCGGGCAGCATCTCCTTGATCATTGCGATGCCTTTAGCCACAGTTTTGGCGGTGCCGCCCGTGTCCTGGATGCTGAAGACGCGCAGGGTTTCACCCTCGCGCAGGCTGCCATGGGCCAGCCAGGCATTGATCTGGTTGGACTCGCAGCCCAGGCCCACCACCAGCACGCCGGCAAAGTTGGGGTGCGTGGCATAACCCGTCAGCGTGCGCTGCAAGATCTGCAGGCCCAGGCCCTCGCTGTCCATGCCGCAGCCCGTGCCGTGCGTCAGCGCCACCACGCCGTCGACGTTGGGAAAGTCCTTGAGCGCTGACGGATTGTTCTGCCTGGAGAAATGATCCGAAATGGCACGCGCGGCCGTGGCCGAGCAATTCACGCTGGAGAGAATGCCGATGTAGTTGCGCGTGGCCACCCGGCCGTCGGGCCGCTTGATACCCATAAATGTCGCCTCGCGTTTGGCCGGCGCCGGCTTCACGTCGGCGCCAAAGGCGTAGTCGCGCGCAAAGTCGCCCTTGTCCGGGCCCATGTCGAGGTTGTGCGTGTGCACATGCTCACCGGGTGCAATCGCTTTGCTCGCAAACCCAATGATCTGGTTGTAGCGCCGCACCGGCTCGCCCGCGGCCAGTGCGCGCGTGGCGATCTTGTGGCCGGCGGGGATGAGGCCGCGCACGGTGATGTTTTCAACCTGGGTGCCGCCTACCAGTTGGGCGCGGGCAATCAGGACGTCATCGGCGGGGTGGAGGCGAATAAAGGGCGTGGTGGGGGGTGTCGTAGAGGTCGTCATGGCGTGGGCTCGTAGTTTTGTGCAGCTTATGACATTCGTTTACTGCATCAGGCGGGGCAGCCACAAGACCGTGGCCGGCCAGTAGGTAATGATGACCAGGCTCAGCAGCAGCGGCACCAGCCAGGGCAGGATGGCCATGGTGGTGCGCTCGATGCTCAGGCCCGATATTCGCGCCAGTACAAAGAGCACCATGCCCATGGGCGGGTGCAGCAGGCCAATCATCAGGTTGAGCACCATCACCACGCCGAAATGCACCGGGTCTATGCCCAGCTGGTTGGAAATCGGCAGCAAGATGGGCACGAGGATGGTGATGGCGGCAGTCGTTTCGAGGAAGCAGCCGACAAACAGCATCAGCAGATTGGCCAGCAGCAGGAAGACCCAAGGCTCCTTGGTGAAGTTGAGCACCCAGGCGGCAATGTCGGCCGTCACGCCGGTGGCAGTCAGCATCCAGCCGAAGATGGACGCGGCGGCCACGATAAACAGCACGGTCGAGGTCGACTCAACCGTGTCGATGCAGACCTTGACGAACATCTTCCAGCGCAAGGTGCGGTACCAGAAGAAACCCAGCACCATGGCCCAGACGCAGGCTGCGATGGCACCCTCGGTGGCGGTGAAGAGACCTGTCGCCATGCCGCCTATCAGCAGCACCGGCGTCATGATGGGCAGCACCGCCTCGAACTTGAAGAGCTTGTCGGCGACGAACAGCACGACCAGGCCACCTATCACCGTGGCCTGCGCAGGCGCGCCCAGCTTGTCAACGGCGATCCACAGCGCAGTCGGCCAGATGCAGACCACCAGCAGTTCGGTGAGGGCCTTCATGAGGCGCGGCCAGTCGAACTTGACGTCGGCGCCCCAGCCGTTCTTGTAGGCATAGTAGGCAACAGTCACCATCATCAGCAGCGTCATGATGACGCCCGGCATGATCCCGGCAATGAAAAGCGCACCCACCGACACATTGGCCATCATGGCGTAGATCACGAAGGGCAGGCTGGGCGGAATGATGGGGCCCAGCGTAGCCGAGGCGGCCGTCACGCCGACGGCGAATTCCGTGGAGTAGCCGTGCTCTTTCATCGCCTTGATTTCAATCGTGCCCAGGCCCGCGGCATCGGCAATCGCTGTGCCGCTCATACCCGAGAAGATCACCGAGCCGAGGATGTTGACGTGGCCAAGGCCGCCCTTGAGCCAGCCCACCAGCGCCAGCGCGAAGTTGTAGATGCGGTTGGTGATGCCGGCGTTGTTCATCAGGTTGCCGGCCAGGATAAAGAAGGGCACGGCCAGCAGCGGGAAGCTGTCGATGCCGCTGACCATGCGGTGGATGACCACAAAAGGCGGCAGATTGCCGGACCAGAGGATGTAGACCAGCGATGCGCCGGCCATGGCCACAGCCACGGGAATGCCGGCGCTCATAAAGATCAGGAAAACAATTTTGAGCATGGGAAAGACTGGTTTTTCTGGAAGGGAAGGTCGTCAGGGGGCGCCGGGGACTTAGCGGTCTTCCATGACGGAGGCGGGGCGCTCCAGCACACAGTAGCCGCGCCGCCAGTGAACAATGCTCACCTGGATGGAACGCACCAGCATGGCGGCAAAGCCCAGCAGGCAAACGCCGTAGACGATATTCATCGGCAGGTCGACGACGGTCATGTTGGCGTTGTTGCCGATCTTGATCATCATCTGCACCGTCATCACCACGGCCGCCACAAAAAACAGGGAGCGAACGGCATCCACCGTAATACCCAAGACCCGGCACAGCGCCGGCGGCATGTGCCGGTAGAAAAAGTCCACCTGGATGTGGTTGTTTTTCGTCACGCCAATCGCTGCGCCTATGAACACCACACCGATCAACAAATAGCGCGCGATCTCCTCCGTCCAGGCCGCCGAGTCGTTGAGCACATAGCGCGTCACGAACTGGTAAAGCACCGTCAGGCCCAGAAGCCAGAAGATGCCCAGAGCCACCCAGGCCTCCACCGTGGTTCCGGACAAATCCACCGCTTCATCCACGGCATGGAATTCACCGTCGTCGCCCAGTAGTTTTTCAGTCATCGTGTTTCCTTGTCTTCTCCGCCGCTGCTAGTTGCCCAAGCGGGCAACTCAGCAGGCTTACACGCGGCCTTATTTAATTGCGATGATCTTGTCGTAATCTTGTTGACGGTAGCCGTGGTCTGTTGGCTTGGTGTTTTTAAGCACCGCTTCACGGAAGGCGTTCTTGTCCACGACGATGACGTTGTTGCCCTTTTTCTTGAACTCGTCCACCAGGCGGGCTTCGGACGCGATGATTTCGCGGCCGGTTTTCTCGGCGGCTTCCTGCATAACGTCACTGAAGATCTTTTTCTCGTCGGCGCTGAGCTTGCCCCACAGCTGGCCCGAAACGACCGTCAGCAGCGAGTCGACGATATGGCCGGTCAGCGAAATGTTTTTCTGCACTTCATAAAACTTCTTGGCTTCGATGGTTGGCAGCGGGTTTTCCTGCGCGTCCACAGTGCCGCTTTGCAGCGCGAGATAGACCTCGGCGAAAGCGATAGGCGTGGCGTTTGCGCCCAGTGATTTTGGAAAAGCCAGGTAAGCCGGTGCATCAGGCACGCGGATCTTCAGGCCCTTCATGTCCTCGGGCTTGGAGACGGGTTTGGCCGCGCTTGACGTGACGTGGCGCGCGCCGTAGTAATTGAGCGCGGTGATGTGGTTGCCGGTCTTGTCGTCATAGCCCTTGGCCAGCTCGCGGAAGACATCGCTCTTCGCATACTTGAGCTGGTGCTCCGCGTCGCGGAAGATGAAGGGGAAGTAAGTAATGGCCAGCGGCTTGTAGCTATTGCCCGCAAAGCTCGCGCCGGTCAGCACGATGTCCACCGTGCCCAGGGTCAGGCCCTGGTTGATGTCGGCTTCTTTACCCAGGCTGGACGCCGGGAACACCTGGATGTCGTACTTGCCGTTGGTGCGCTTTTTGATTTCGTCGGCAGCCCAGACCGAGTATTTGTGGAAGGGCTCCGACGTCTCGTAGACGTGGGCCCACTTCAGCTTGGTCTGCGCCGATGCAATGCCGGAAATACCCAGGGCGCCCGTCATCAGCACGCAGGCGGCAATGGTTTTCAGGGCGGTTCGTTTTTTATTGTGAAATGTGTTCATGTTGTCTCCTCGGAAGGTGGTTGCTGGCATGAAAATAAAAAAAACGGCGCGCGCACCAGCACGCACGCCGTGAAGCCTGCTGCCTCAGTTCTTCAGGTTGAGTTTGTTGACGAGTTGTTTGAAGTTGTCGTTGTCGCGCACCATCTGCGCCTTGAAGGCGGGGCCGTCGGCGTAGGCGTAACCCAGGTTCAGCTTGTCCATCACTTCGCGCATGATGGGTTCCTCAGCCGCCTTCTTGCTGAAGGCGCGGATGGTTTCCACGACTTCAGGCGGCGTGCCCTTGGCCACGCCCAGGCCGCGCCAGGTGCCGATGGACAGGTCGATGTTGCGTTCCTTGAGGGTCGGCACGCTCTCAAAGCCCTTGACGCGCTGGTCGGCCATCACGCCCAGGATCTTCAGCTTGCCGGCCGCCACATGCACGGCCACTTCGGCCGGGCTCACGCCCACGGCGTCCACATGGCCGCCCAACAGCGCCAGCACGGCGGGGTTTGCGCCCTGGAAGGGAATGTGGTTGAACTTGGCGCCGGTTTTTTCTTCCAGCGAGGCGGCGGCCAGGTGCCAGATCGAGCCGTTGCCGGCGTTGCCGACTTTCACGTCGCTGCCGGTCTTTTTGGCGGCGGCCAGGAACTCTTCAATCGTGTTGTAGGGTGAGTCCGCCCTCACGGTGATGGCGGCGGGGTCGGCGTTCAGGCGGGCGATGGGGATGAAGTCGTCCTGCGTGATCTTGGTGATGCCCATGTGCGGGAGGATGGTCACTTCCACAAACAGCATGGCGATCTTGTAGCCATCGGGTTTGGAGTTCACCACGTCTTGCAGGCCGATGGCGCCGCTGGCGCCGGGCTTGTTGTAGACCACCAGCGACTGCGTGGTGTATTTTTTGGCGGCTTCGGCATAGGCGCGCGCCAGCGAGTCGGTGCCGCCGCCGGGCTGGAAGGCCACCATGACTTCGATTGGCTTGTTGGGATAGGCCTGTGACCAGGCGTTGCCGCTCAATCCCGTGAGGCCGGCAAGCGCCATGAGGGATGTCGCCAGCAGTTTGCGTTTTGTCAGGAACTTCATGTTTTGTCTCGCTTTCGTTATTTTTCAGAGTTGAGGGTTGAGGGAAATCGTGAAAGGCGGGCAGGCTGTCATTTCTTGAGCGCCTCCTGTTTTTTGGTCCGGCCCCAGCTCACGCTGAAGCGCTTGTGCGATTGGTCCATGTGCGCATGCATGGCCGCGCGCGCGGCGTCGGGGTCGCGGTTGCGCACGGCGTCAAAAATCGCCTGGTGTTCGGTGATCGCCGAGCGCCAGGAGGCTACGGTCTCGAAGTGGCCGCCCAGGCGTTCAAACAGCGGGCCGCGCCGCGAATCCCAAAAGCGCTGGATGGTTTCAATCAGCACCACATTGCCGCAGGACTCGACGATGGCGGTGTGAAAAGCGCGGTCGCCTTCCAGCGGCAGCACGCCGCGGTCGGCATCGGCCTTCATGCTGGCCAGGGCTTTGCCCATGGCGTCAATATGTTTGCGTTTGGCCTGGGTGGCGGCCATGGCGGCGACTTCGCCTTCGACCACGCGGCGCGCGCGTATCAGCTCCAGCGGGCCCCATTCATCGGGTGATATCTCGGCGGCGCGGCCACTTCCATTGCCGTCGGCACTGGGCGCCTTGCTGCGGTCCAGCACATACACGCCCGAACCGGTGCGCACCTCGACCCAGCCTTCGACTTCCATCGCGATCAATGCCTCGCGCACCGAAGGCCGGCTCACGCCCAGTTGCCGCGCCAGGTCGCGCTCGGCCGGCAGGCGCGCGCCCACGGCCCATTCGCCGGCGGAGATCAGCGAGCGCAGCTGCTCGGCGATCTGGCGGTAAAGGCGTTGCGGTTCGACGGTTTGCAGGGGCATGGGCGGCAGAGGGCGGGAAATACGGGGTTTAAGGGTTAGCCAGAATTGGACAAGTGGTCAGACCAATTAATAATCCCATGAAAGCCCGGCACCAACATCCGGCAAAACCCTGTAGGAGCACTGATGAGACTTGAAGGAAAGAAGGCGCTGGTCACTGCGGCCGGCCAAGGCATAGGGCATGCCACCGCATTGGCGCTGGCGGCCGAGGGCGCGCAGGTCTGGGCGACCGACCTGAACCCGGCCCTGCTCGAAAGCTATAAAGGCGTGGCCAATATCACCGCGCTGCCGCTGGACGTGCTGGACAAAGCCGCCATCCAGAAGCTGGTGGGCAGCCTGCCGCCCTTGGACATCCTCTTTAACTGCGCCGGCTTTGTGCACGGTGGCACGGCACTGCAAGCCACTGATGACGAACTCGAGTTCGCCTTTCACCTCAATGTGCGTGCGCAGTTCTGGATGATCCAGTCGGTGCTGCCGGGCATGCAGGCCAAAAAGGGCGGCATCATCATCAACATGGCCAGCGTGTGCAGCAGCATCAAGGGCCTGCCCAACCGTTTCGTTTACGGCACCACCAAGGCCGCCGTGATCGGCCTCACCAAAAGCGTCGCAGCCGACTTTGTGGCCGACGGCGTGCGCTGCAATGCGATTTGCCCCGGCACGGTGGACACGCCCTCGCTGCAAGACCGTATCAATGCCAATGACGACCCGGTGGCCGCGCGCAAGGCCTTTATCGCGCGCCAGCCGCTGGGCCGGCTCGCGCAGGCGCATGAGATCGCGCCGCTGGTGGTGTTTCTGGCGAGCGACGAAGCCGCATTTGTCACCGGCCAGGCCTACAACGTCGACGGCGGCATCACCATATGAACCAGCTTGACCTCAAAGGGCGCCACGCCGTCATCACCGGCGGCGCGGTCGGCCTGGGGTTTGCGATTGCGCAGCGCATGCTGGCCTCGGGCGGCACCGTCACCTTGTGGGACATCAACCCCGAGGCGCTCGCCAAAGCCAAAACGGCGCTGGGCGCCGGCGTGCACACCGTGGCCGTGGATGTGGCCAGCCATGCGAGCGTGGTCGAGGCGGTCAAACAAACCGTAGCCCACAACCCGGCCATCGATGCGCTCGTCAACTCGGCCGGCATCACCGGCCCGAATGTGAAGCTGTGGGACTACCCGCCCGAGCAATGGATGCAGGTGCAGCAGGTCAACCTCAATGGCCTTTTCTTTTGCTGCCGCGAAGTGGTGCCGCACATGCGCGCGCGCAATTACGGGCGCATCGTCAACATCGCCTCGGTGGCCGGCAAAGACGGCAACCCCAACGCCAGCGCCTACAGCGCCAGCAAGGCCGCGGTGATGGCCCTCACCAAATCGCTGGGCAAGGAGCTTGCTGATACCGGAGTGCGCGTCAACTGCGTCACGCCGGCCGCGGTGAAGACGCCCATCTTTGACCAGATGACACCGGAGCATATTCAGTTCATGCTCTCGAAAATCCCCATGGGCCGCTTCGGCACGCCCGATGAGGTGGCCGCCCTGGTAGGCTGGCTGTGTACCGAAGACTGTTCTTTCTCGACCGGCGCCGTGTTTGACCTCTCCGGCGGTCGCTCTACTTACTGATTCACACCCTTCACTCATCAAAGGAAAACCATGAAACTCGTTCGTTATGGCAACCCCGGCAAGGAAAAACCCGGCCTCATCGATGCCAACGGCAAGCTGCGCGACCTGAGCGCCGTCATCAAGGACATCGGCCCCGACCAGCTCGGCGATGCCGCGATTGCCAAGCTGCGCAAGCTCAAGGCCGACAAGCTGCCGCTGGTCAAGGGCTCGCCGCGTTACGGCAGCCCCGTCAAGGGCGTGCCCAAGTTCATCGCCATCGGCCTGAACTACGCCGACCACGCCGCTGAATCCGGCTTGCCGATTCCAGCCGAGCCGGTTGTGTTCATGAAAGCCACCAGCTGCATCCAGGGCCCGAACGACCCCATCATGCTGCCCAAGGGCTCGGTCAAGACCGACTGGGAAGTTGAACTGGGCGTGATCATCGGCAAGACCGCGCGCTACGTCTCGCAAAAAGAAGCGCTGGACTACGTGGCCGGCTACTGCACGATTAACGACGTGAGCGAGCGCGAGTTCCAGATCGAGCGCGGCGGCACCTGGGACAAGGGCAAAGGTTGCGACACCTTCGGCCCGCTGGGCCCCTGGCTGGTCACGCGCGACGAAGTGCCCAACCCGCAAAAGCTCGGCCTGTGGTTGGAAGTGAACGGCAAGCGTGTGCAAAACGGCAACACCAAGACCATGATCTTCAGCGTCGCGAAGATCGTCAGTTATGTGAGCCAGTTCATGACGCTGGAGCCCGGTGACGTCATCACCACCGGCACCCCGCCCGGTGTAGGCCTGGGCATGAAGCCGCCTGTGTATCTGAAGAAGGGCGACAAGGTGTCCTTGGGCATCGAAGGCCTGGGCGAGCAGCACCAGCTCGTAGTACCTTATAAAAAGTAGTCGTGGAACGGGCTCCTGCTGACAGGCGGGAGCCTTCTTCAGGAGCTTGCCCTCTCCTGGGGTGAGCTTGAGGGTTTACCCGCGCCGGGGTTAGAACAGGTTCCCTATAAGCGGGGCTCAAACACCCCCTGCTTGCTGATGGTTATCAAAGTGTTGCAAAATAGAACGACCGTTCGTTTTATTTTGTAGCAACTCATGGCCATCACAGAACTTCCCGCTAAAGCCTCCCGCGCCCCGGCTGCGGGCAGCGCCGTAGCCAAAAGCCAGCAAAAAGGCCAGCAGACCAAGGCCGCCATTGTGGATGCCGCCTTGGGCCTGGCGACGCAGATCGGGCTGGAAGGCCTGAGCATAGGCGCGCTGGCCGAGGTCATGCGCATGAGCAAGTCGGGCGTGTTTGCCCACTTCGGCTCGCGCGAAGAGCTGCAAATCTCCGTCATCCGTGAATACCACGTGCGCTTTGAAGAAGAAGTCTTTTTCCCGGCGCTGCAGCAGCCGCGCGGCCTGCCGCGCCTGGCGGCGCTGTTCCACAACTGGATGAAGCGCACCTCGCTCGAAATCGATTCGGGCTGCCTCTACATCAGCGGTGCGGTCGAGTTTGACGACAGGCCTGGCCCGGTGCGCGATGCATTGGCGGGCTCGGTGCGCACCTGGCTGGCCGCCATGTACCGCGCCGTGGTGCAGGCCAAAGAGGCCGGCCACCTGCATCCCGACGCCGACGAACACCAGATGGCCTTTGAAATCCATGGCCTGATCCTGGCGCTGCATTACGAAGCCCGCTTCCTCAAGACGCCGGGCTCCATGGACCGCGCCCACACGGGCTTTGCCAACATCCTGGCGCGTTACGGCAGCGATGCCGCCGCGCCTTCCTCCATTTCCGCTGCGCCGAAGAAATCTTCCGGCAAAGCCTCCCCTTCCAAACCGGTTTAACGCTAAAGGACCTACCCACCATGCCACAGTACAGCCCACCCCTGCGCGACATGCAATTCGTCATGCACGAAGTGCTCAAGGTCACCGATGAATTCAAGGCCATCCCCAAGCATGCGGACGTCGATGTCGAAACCATCAACGCCGTGCTCGAAGAGGCCGGCAAGTTCGCCGCCGAAGTGACTTTCCCGCTGAACATCAGCGGCGACGAAGAGGGCTGCAAGCTCGACAAGACCACGCACGAAGTCACGCCGCCCAAGGGTTTCAAGGAAGCCTATGCGCAATACGTCGAAGGCGGCTGGGCCGCGCTCAGTTGCGACCCCGAGTACGGCGGCCAGGGCCTGCCCTTTGTGCTGAACCAGTGCCTCTACGAAATGCTCAACTCGGCCAACCAGGCCTGGACCATGTACCCCGGCCTGTCGCACGGCGCGTATGAAGCCCTGCATGCCCATGGCACGGACGAGCAGAAAAAACTCTACCTGCCCAAGTTGACCAGCGGTGAATGGACCGGCACCATGTGCCTGACCGAGCCGCATTGCGGCACCGACCTGGGCCTCTTGCGCACCAAGGCCGAGCCACAACCCGACGGCACCTACCGCCTGACCGGCAACAAGATCTTCATCAGCGCCGGTGAACACGACATGGCCGCCAACATCGTGCACCTGGTGCTGGCCCGCCTGCCCGATGCGCCTCAGGGCAGCAAAGGCATCAGCCTCTTCGCCGTGCCCAAGTTCAACATCGGCAAAGATGGCGCCCTTGGTTCGCGCAACGGCATCTACTGCGGCGGCCTGGAGCACAAGATGGGCATCCACGGCAACGCCACCGCGCAGATGGTGCTGGAAGACGCCGTCGGCACCATGGTGGGCGCGCCCAACAAGGGCCTGGCCGCGATGTTCGTCATGATGAATGCCGCCCGCCTGGGCGTGGGCAACCAGTCGCTGGGCCTGACCGAAGTGGCTTACCAGAACGCGCTGGCCTACGCCAAAGACCGCATCCAGATGCGTTCGCTCTCCGGCGTCAAGGCTAAAGACAAACCGGCCGACCCCATCATCGTGCACCCCGACGTGCGCAAGATGCTGCTGACGGCCAAGGCCTATGCCGAAGGCGGCCGGGCGCTGGCTATCTACTGCACGCTGCTGCTCGACAAGGAGTTGCACCACCCCGACGAAAAAGTGCGCAAGGACTCCGGCGAAATCGTCGCCCTGCTCACGCCTATCGTCAAAGCCTTCCTGACCGACAACGGCCACATCTCCACCAATGCCTGCATGCAGGTCTTCGGCGGCCACGGCTTCATCAAGGAATGGGGCATGGAACAGTTTGTGCGCGACAACCGTATCAACATGATTTACGAAGGCACCAACACCATCCAGTCGCTGGACTTGCTGGGCCGCAAGGTCCTGGGCAACAACGGCGCCACGCTGAAGAAGTTCGGCAAGGTGATCGGTGCGCTCATCGCCGAAGAAGGCGTCAACGAGAAGATGGCCGAGTTCATCAACCCGCTGGCTTACCTGGCTGACCAGATGACCAAGTTCACCACCGAGCTGGGCTTCAAGGGCTTCCAGAATCCCGACGAAGTGGGTGCTGCCGCCGTGGACTACCTGCGTGTGGCCGGCCACCTGGTGTTCGGTTACTTCTGGGCCCTGATGGCGCAAACCGCGCTGCGCGAAATTGCCGCCGGCAACACCGACAAGTTTTATGTGGCCAAGCTGCAGACCGCACGCTTCTACTTCGCCAAGCTCTTCCCCGAAACCGCGACGCTGATGCGCACCGCCCGCGCCGGCAGCAAGTCGCTGATGGAAACCGACGAAGCACTGGCCTGATCATTCTGAACAAACAGCAGGGAGACACCATGAAAAGAAAATTGCTGATGATCGTTCTGGGCCTGATGGCCATTCCGGCGCTGGCCCAGAACACGCCTGTGGGTTTGTGGCGCGGTTTCGACGAAAAAACCGGCGAGCCCAAATTCGACGTCCGCATCGCGGAAGCCGGTGGCGTGCTCAACGGCAAGGTCGAAAAGCGCCTGACCCCAGGCGTCAAGCCTGACGAGGTTTGCACCGAATGCCCCGACGACCGCAAAGACAAGCCCCGGCTGGGCCTCGAAATCATTCGCGGCGCCAAGAAGTCACCCGACGGCGACGTCTGGGAAGGCGGCAAGATCCTCGACCCGGACAACGGCAAAAGCTACTCCCTCAAGATGACCCCGATTGAAGGCGGCAAGAAGATGGAAGTCCGCGGCTCCATCGGACCCTTCGGTCGCACCCAGACCTGGGTACGCCAGCAGTAAACGCAGCGAATCTCCACCCATCCAGATTCAGAGAAAGAAATCCATGTCACGATTCCAAGTCAAGAAAGTCGCCGTCCTCGGCGCAGGCGTTATGGGCGCGCAGATTGCCGCCCACCTGGTCAACGTCAAGGTGCCGGTGATCCTGTTTGATCTGCCTGCCAAGGAAGGTCCGAAGAACGGCATTGTTATCAAGGCGGTCGAAGGCCTCAAGAAGCTCAAACCGGCACCGCTGGGCGTGCCTGAAGACGCAGCGCTGATCCAGCAGGCCAACTACGAAGAGAACATGGAGCTGCTCAAGGAATGCGACCTCATCATCGAGGCGATTGCCGAGCGCATGGACTGGAAGACCGACCTGTATCACAAGATCGCGCCCTTCATCGCCGATGGCGCCATCGTCGCCAGCAACACCTCGGGCCTGTCCATCACCAAGCTCAGCGAGGCGCTGCCTGAATCCATCAAGCCGCGCTTTTGCGGCATCCACTTCTTCAACCCGCCGCGTTACATGACACTGGTCGAGTTGATCAACACACCGACCACCGAACCCAAGGTGCTGGACGACCTGGAAGCCTTTGTCACCAGCGCGCTGGGCAAGGGCGTGATCCGCGCCCACGACACACCCAACTTCATCGCCAACCGCGTGGGCATCGCCAGCATGCTGGCCACCATCAAGGAGGCCGACACCTTCAAGCTCACGTACGACGTGGTCGATGACCTGACCGGCAAGAAGCTGGGCCGCGCGAGCTCGGGCACCTTCCGCACCGCCGACGTGGTGGGCCTGGACACCATGGCCCACGTCATCAAGACGCTGCAGGACAACCTCGGCCCCGGCAAGGTAGAAGACCCGTTCTCCGACGTCTACGGCACGCCGCCCGTGCTGGCCAAGCTGCTTGAATCCAAAAGCCTGGGCCAGAAGACCGGCGCCGGCTTCTACAAAAAACAGGGCCGCGACATCCTGCGCCTGGACCCCGAGAGCATGGAATACGTGCCCGCCGGCGCCAAGGCCAATGAAGTCGTCGGCCGCATGCTGAAAAAGCCCGCGGGCGAGCGCCTCAAGCTCTTGCGCGAAGCCGAGGGCGCCGAAGCGCGCTTCCTCTGGGCCATCCTGCGCGACCAGTTCCACTACGCCGCCGTGCACCTGGAAAGCATTGCTGAAACCGCACGCGACATCGACTTCGCCATGCGCTGGGGTTTCGGCTCCAAGCAGGGCCCGTTCGAGCTGTGGCAGCAAGCCGGCTGGAAGCAGGTCGCCACCTGGATCCAGGAAGATATCGACGCCGGCAAGGCGCTGTCCAAAGCGCCGCTGCCTGCGTGGGTGTTCAAAGGCCCGGTGGCCGATGCCGGTGGCGTGCACACGGCGGAAGGCTCGTGGAGCCCTTCAGCCAAAAAATTCATCCCGCGCCGCAAGCTGCCGGTCTATGAGCGTCAGTTCTTCCCCGAAGACGTGCTCGGCGCCAAGGCGCCCGCCTTCGAGACCGCAGGCACCACGCTGCATGAAGACGACGCGATCCGCCTCTGGACGCTGGACGGCGCGAACGCCGACGTGCTGATCGCCAGCATCAAGACCAAGATGCACGCCATCAGCCCCGACGTGGCCGAAGGTTTGGCAATGGGTGTTGACCTGGCCGAGAAAAGCTACAAGGGCATGGTCATCTGGTCCAACGATGAGATGTTCTCGGCCGGCGCCGACCTGCAAGCCATGTTGCCCGCCTTCATGATGGGCGGCGCCAAGGCGATTGAAGGGGCAGAGGCTGAACTGCAAAACGTGATGCTCAAGCTGCGTTACGCGGCCGTGCCCGTGGTGTCGGCGATTCGCGGCATTGCCCTGGGCGGCGGCTGTGAAATGGCGGTGTACTCGGCCAAGCGCGTTGCAGCAATGGAAAGCTACATCGGCCTGGTCGAAGTCGGCGTGGGCCTGGTGCCCGGCGCCGGCGGCCTGACCTACATCGCACGCCGCGCAGCGGAAAACGCGGGTACCTCGACCAACAAGGACATGCTGCCCTTCCTGACCGAAGGTTTTACCGCCGCCGCGATGGCCAAGGTCGGCACCAGCGCGATTGAAAGCCGCAAGATCGGCTATCTACTCGACAGCGATGTGATCGTGCCGAACAAGGACGAGCTGCTCTTCGTCGCGCTGAATGAAGCCCGCGCGCTGTTCAACTCCGGCTACCGCGCGCCTCACAAGCGCCAGTTCCCGGTGGTGGGCCGCAGTGGCCTGGCCACCATCAAGGGCCAACTGGTCAATATGCGCGACGGCGGCTTTATCAGCGCGCACGACTTCCACATTGCCAGCCTGATCGCGAATGTGGTTTGCGGCGGTGATGTCGATGCCGGCACGCTGGTGACTGAAGAGTATTTGATGACGCTGGAGCGCAAGGCCTTCTGCTCGCTGCTCGAACACCCCAAGACGCAAGAGCGGATCATGGGAATGATGAGCACCGGCAAACCCGTTCGTAACTGATGACCGGCCAAACCGTCATGAGCGACCACAAGCCCAACCGCCTGGAACGCCAGCTCGCCCAGCTGAAGGACGTGCCCGCGTTCGCGCGGCCGTGGTTTCGCAGTGTGGTGCTGCGCCGCGCCGTGCCCTTTACCGGCACGGCCAAGCTCGACTTTCTGCAGATGACACCCGCAATGGTGGAAATCGGCGTGAAGAACGAAAAGCGTGTGCAAAACCACATTGGCGGCGTGCACGCCTCGGCGATGAACCTGCTGGCGGAAACCGCCACCGGCATGGTGGTCGGCATGAACGTGCGCGACGACTGCATCCCGCTGGCCAAGGAACTCAAGATGGCGTTCAAAAAGCGCGCCACAGGCGCCCTGCGCGCCGTGGCCACGCTGAGCGACGAGCAACGCGCCGCCATGCAGGCCAGCGACAAGGGTGAAGTCAATGTGCCGGTCATCGTGACCGATGAAGCCGGCGTCAACCCGGTCGAATGCGAATTTGTCTGGGCCTGGATTCCCTCCGGCCCACGGAAAAGTTAACTGAGAAATTGAAGGAAACCATCATGGCCAAACAAGTCCAGGAAGCCTACATCGTCGCCGCCACGCGCACACCCATCGGGCGCTCCGCCCGCGGCTATTTCCGCAACATGCGGCCCGACGACCTGCTGGTCAAGGCGCTGCAGGCGGCGCTGGCGCAAGTGCCATCGCTTGACCCAAAGGCGATTGAAGACATCATCTGCGGTTGCGCTATTCCCGAAGGCCCGCAAGGCCTGAACGTGGCGCGCATTGGCGCGGTGCTGGCGGGTCTGCCCACCAGCGTTGGCGGCATCACCGTCAACCGCTTTTGCGCGTCCGGCCTCTCGGCCATCCAGATGGCGGCTGACCGCATCCGCGTGGGCGAAGCCGACGTGATGATCGCCGCCGGCACCGAGAGCATGAGCATGGTGCCCATGTCGGGCAACTCGCCTTCGCTGTCACCCAATATGTTCATGAACGACGAGAACGTCGGCATCGCTTACGGCATGGGTCTGACGGCCGAGAAGGTGGCGCAGCAGTGGAAGGTTTCGCGCGAAGCGCAAGACCAGTTCGCACTCGAGTCCCACCTCAAGGCCATCAAAGCCCAGCAAGCCGGCGAATTCAGCATGGAAATCACGCCGGTTGAAGTGACCGACCGCAGCGCCAACCTGGAAACCGGTGAAGTCATCGCCAAGACGCGCACCGTGAGCCTGGACGAAGGCCCACGCCCCGACACCTCGCTCGAAGGCCTGGCCAAACTCAAGACGGTGTTTGCCGCGCGCGGCTCGGTCACCGCCGGCAACAGCTCGCAGACCTCCGACGGCGCAGGCGCGCTGGTGCTAGCCAGCGAAAAGGCCGTCAAGGACTTCGGCCTCAAGCCGCTGGCCCGCTTTGTGAGCTACGCCGCCAAGGGCGTGCCGCCTGAAATCATGGGCATTGGCCCTATCGAAGCCATTCCTGCCGCCTTGCGCTACGCCGGCCTCAAGCAGGACGACATGGACTGGATCGAGTTGAACGAGGCGTTTGCCGCGCAGTCGCTGGCTGTCATCAACACGCTCAAGCTCGATGCCTCCAAGGTCAACCGCATGGGCGGCGCCATTGCGCTGGGCCACCCGCTGGGCGCGACCGGTGCCATCCGCGCCGCGACCGTGATCCATGCATTGCACCGCCACCAGCTGAAGTACGGCATGGTGACCATGTGCGTGGGGATGGGGCAAGGCGCTGCCGGAATTTTTGAGCGCGTGTAGGGCTACTCGCTAAGCCTTTGAGGCCGTCGTAGGTGAGGCCGTGAGATTTGAGTCAGTGAAGACAGTGACACCTGATCAACCAGTGGAGGCAGTTATGCAGATCCAGACTCTGGCAACCGGCACCGCGCAACTCTCGCTGCGGGTCTACGACGCCACCCAGTCCGCGCACACCAGTGTGGTGATTGGCGGCGCGATGGGTGTGCGGCAGCACTACTACGCACCCTTTGCCGAATGGCTGTCGAGCCAGGGCTTTCGCGTCACCACTTTTGACTACCGTGGTTCGGGCGACTCGTTGCCCGCCACGGCCAACGGCAGCCTGCGCGGCTTCAAGGCCGACCTGCTGGACTGGGCCAGCGACTACGAAGCCGTGGTCGATGCCGCCAAGGCCGCCTTGCCGGATGCGCCGCTATACCTGTTGGGCCACAGCCTGGGCGCACAGCTGCCGGGCTTCCTGAAGAACCAGGGCAAGATCGACGGCCTGGTCAGCATTGCCGCCGGCAGCGGCTACTGGCGCGACAACGCGCCGCAACTGCGGCGCATGATTTTGTATTTCTGGTACGTGCTGGTGCCGCTGGCCACGCGGCTCTTTGGCTACTTTCCGGGGCGCACCTTGCGCAAGGTCGGCGACCTGCCGGCCGGCGTCATGCTGCAGTGGCGCAAGTGGTGCCTGAACCCGCAGTACAGCGTGGGCGCCGAAGGCGAGAGCGCGCGCCTGAGCTACGGGCAAGTCAGCTTCCCGGTTACGGCCCTGTCGATCACCGACGACGAGCTCATGACCTGGCGCGGCACGCAAAACCTGATCAACCTCTATGCCAACGCACCGCGCACCTTTGAGCGCATCGCGCCGGCCGACCTCAAGGTCAGGCGCATCGGGCATTTCGGTTTCTTCCGCGAGCAGTTCAACAGCACCTTGTGGCCGCGCGCGCAGCAGATCATCGAAGGGATGACGGGTGTCGCCAAGAGGGCGGCATAAAGCGCAAAGCGTCCGCATACTGCAGGCATGACGACATCAGCACATCCCCTTGACCAGGCGCTGCGGCTCGAAGCTGCAGACAACAACAGCCCCGGCACCTGGCAGGGCCACACCCATCCTGATTACTGGAACATGGTGGGCCCTTTTGGCGGTACCACCGCTGCCACGGCCCTGCGCGCCATCCTCCTGCACCCGGCCTTGCTGGGCGAGCCGGTAGCACTCACCGTGAACTACGCTGCGGCCGTGGCCGAGGGTGCGTTCACTGTCACCGCCAAACCGGTGCGCACCAACCGCTCGACCCAGCATTGGGCAGTGGAGCTGTCGCAGGCCGATGCGTCCAGCGGCGCCCTGGAGGTTGTGATGACGGCCACGGCCGTCACGGCTGCGCGCCGCGAGACCTGGAGCCAGAACGACACCCCCATGCCGGCATCCGATTTGCCGGATGCGGCCGCCCGCCTCAAGGTCTCCAGCGCCGCATGGACCAGCCGCTACGACCTGCGCCCGGTGCGCGGCATTATCCCGAAAGTGTGGGACGGCAGCGGTGTGGACAGCCTCACCCAGCTCTGGGTGCGCGACGACCCGCCGCGCCCGCTGGACTTCCCGGCGCTGGCCGCCTTGTCCGACGTGTTCTACCCGCGCGTCTGGCTGCGCCGCGCCACGCGCGTGCCTGCGGGCACGGTGTCGATCACGACCTACTTTCATGCGGACAGCGCACAGCTCGCGCAATGCGGCGACGGCTTTCTGCTCGGCCAGGCAAAAGCGCAAGCCTTTCGCAACGGCTTTTTTGACCAGACCGCGCAGCTGTGGAGCGAAGCCGGCGTGTTGCTGGCCACGAGCACGCAGATCGTCTATTACAAGGAATGAGACACTTGGCGTCTCAATCGGAAAACACCATGAACACTCCCACCCCCATCTCCTCTGGCAGCATCCCCGAAATCCTGGTCCATACCGACGCAGGCGTGATGACCATCACCCTCAACCGTGTCGACAAGAAGAACTCCATCACGGCCGCCATGTACGGCGCGCTGGCCGATGCGCTCGAGTCCGCCAACCATGATGCGGCTGTGCGCGCGGTGGTGATCCAGGGCCACGAAACGATTTTTTCCGCCGGCAACGACATCGCCGACTTTTTGAACAACCCGCCCGCAACGTCCGACTCGCCGGTGTTCCGTTTCCTGCGCGGCATCAGCAGCTTTCCCAAGCCTCTGGTCGCCGCGGTGTGCGGCCCGGCTGTGGGCATAGGCACCACGCTGTTGCTGCATTGCGACCTGGTCTATGCCGGCGACAACGCGGCTTTTTCCATGCCTTTCGTCAACCTGGGCTTGTGCCCTGAAGCTGCGTCCAGCTTTCTGGTGCCCCAGCTCATGGGCTACCCGCGTGCTGCCGAAGCATTGTTGTTGGGCGAGCCCTTCATGGCCGAGACCGCGCTCGAGATTGGCCTGATCAACCGCATCGTGCCGCCCGCGGAAGCCAATGCGCTGGCGCAGCGCCAGGCACAAAAGCTGGTGGCCAAGCCACTCAGCGCATTGATGGAAACCAAGCGCCTGATGAAAAAAGGCAATGCCACGGTGGTGGCCGAGCGTATGGCGGAAGAAGGCGCAAGCTTTGGCCGCATGCTGGGTGAGCCGGCGGCGCGCGAGGCTTTCTCCGCTTTTATGGAAAAACGCAAACCCGACTTTTCAGCAGTCTGAGCCGCAGGCTCAAGCTGCGGGCGTGCCGCACGGCGCACTGGATGGAGGACGCACGATGTTGAAGACTTACCAGGGCAGCTGCCACTGCGGCACCGTGAAAATCGAAGCCGATATCGACCTCAGCCAGGCGACCTACCGGTGCAATTGCTCGATCTGCAGAAGGACGCGTTTCTGGCCGGCCGTTGCGATGCCGGCGGCCTTCCGGCTGCTGGCCGGTGAGGCCGATCTGACGCAGTACCTCTTCAACACACGGAAGAACCAGCATTACTTCTGCAGGCATTGCGGCGTCCGCGTTTTCGGCATCGGGACCGAAACACCCATAGGGAAGATGTACGGCGTCAACGTCATGTGCCTGGAAGGTATCTCCGACGAGGAGCTTGCAAGCATTCCCATCACCTATGTGGATGGCCGCGACGACAACTGGCAAAACGCCCCCGCGGTGTTTGCCCATTTGTAGGAAAGCGCCGGGGGAGTCCGGCGCTTCCTGTTTCAGATTTCGAAACGGATGCCCTGGGCCAGCGGCAGGCTTGATCCGTAGTTGACCGTATTGGTCGCACGGCGCATATAAGCCTTCCACGAATCCGAACCCGACTCGCGCCCGCCACCGGTTTCCTTCTCGCCGCCAAAGGCGCCGCCTATCTCCGCACCGCTGGTGCCGATGTTGACATTGGCAATGCCGCAGTCGGAGCCGCGTGCCGAGGTGAACTGCTCGGCTTCGCGCAAATCTTGCGTGAAGACGGCCGACGACAAGCCGTGCGCCACGGCATTGTTCAGTGCGATGGCGTCGTCAAAGTTGTCGTAAGGCACCACATACAGAATCGGCGCGAAGGTTTCGTGCAGCATCGGACCGGCTTGTTCCTTCAGTTCCACGATGGCAGGGCGCACATAGTGGGCCGATCCATCGCCCGGCTGGCGTTTACCGAAATGCACGGTGGCACCTAGCTTCTTTGCTTCGCCCAGGGCGGCCTGCATGGCCTCAAATGCGCGGCCGTCGATCAGCGGGCCGACCAGCGTGCCGTCTTTCAGCGGGTTGCCGATGGGCAGGCGTTCAAACACCGCGACCAGGCGTTTGACCAGCTCCGGATAGATCGAGCGGTGCACGATCAGGCGGCGCAGGCTGGTGCAGCGCTGGCCTGCGGTGCCTGCTGCGGCAAACGCCGCGCCGCGCACCACCAGTTCCAGATTGGCCGACGGGCAGACGATGGCTGCGTTGTTGCCGCCCAGCTCCAGCAGCGAGCGTTTAAAAAGGCCTGCGCAGGCAATCGCCACGTTCTTGCCCATGGCGGTGGAGCCGGTGGCGCTCACCAGCTTCACATGTGGGTGCTTGACCAGCGCCTCGCCGGTGGCGCGCTCGCCGATCAACAGCTCGCTCAGGCCTTCAGTGGCCAGGCCCAGGTCTTTCGCGGTTTGCAGCAGCAGGCCGTTGAGGGCAATGGCCGACAGCGGCGTTTTCTCAGAAGGTTTCCAGGCCAGGGTGTTGCCGCACACCAGCGCCAGCGCGGCGTTCCATGCGAACACCGCCATCGGAAAGTTAAAGGCCGAGATGATGCCGACCACACCCACGGGGTGCCAGGTTTCCAGCAGTTTGTGGTCGGGGCGCTCGCTCGCAATCGTCAGGCCGTAGAGCTGGCGCGACAGGCCGACGGCAAATTCGCAGATGTCGATGACTTCCTGCACCTCGCCCAGGCCTTCCTGCAAGATCTTGCCGGTTTCCAGCGAGATCAGCTGGCCCAGCTCAGCCTTGTGGCGGCGCACGGTCTCGCTGAAGGCGCGCACCAGCTCGCCGCGTTTGGGTGCGGGCACATTGCGCCAGGCTGTGAAGCGCTGGTGCGCGCCGTTCAGCGCGCTGTCGACGCTGGCAGCGCTCTGAATCGCCACGCGTGCCAGGCGGCTGCCGTCGATGGGGGTGAACACCTCAATGGCGGCAGGCGCCTTGCTGTCCAGGTCGGCGCTGACGCCCAAGGCCTTGAAGAGGGATGAAACGTCGCTGGAGTGACTCATGTGGAAGTCCTTTCGTGGGTTGTCCTGAAATCGGAAGCGGTGTGGGTAGTGAGGCCTTGCAGCCCGCGGCCCAGCCGCTCGGCGCCTTGTTGCAGCGCGGCCTGTGAGGGGTTGGCAAAGCTCAGCCGCAGCCAGGGCTGTGCAGCATTGCTGATGCTGAAGGCGGCGCCCGGCACCACCAGCACTTTATGCCTGAGGCCGAAATCCACCCAATCTTGTGTGGGTAGCAGGGGCAAGTCGGCACGCAGCCTGGCCCAGACAAACATGCCGCCTTGCGGCGCGTCAAATTCAAGCAGGCTGCCGGCGTTTGTGCGCAAGGCATCGGCCAGCGTAGCGCCCTTGGCCGCGTAGGCTTTGCGCAGCGCATCCAGGTGCGATGTAAGGCGGTTGGAGCTGAGCATGGTGGCCAATGTGAGCTGTTCCAGCGAGCCGCTGTGCACATCGGCGGCCTGCTTGGCCAGCACCACTGCGCGCAGTATGTCCGCCGGCGCGAGCAGCACGCCCAGGCGCAGGGCAGGGGCCACCACCTTGGAATAGCTGGTCATGTAGGCCACCTGCGCGGGCGAGCCGGCTTGCTGATTGAGTTGCGCGAGCGGCGGTGGCGGCGCTTGGCCAAACCAGAGTTCGCCATACGGGTCGTCTTCGATCAAAGTCACGCCGTACTGTGTGGCCAGCTCCAGCAGGCGCAGCCGCCGTGCCAGCGGCATCACCGCGCCGGTCGGGTTGGCGAAGTTGGGCACCACATACAGAACGCGCGGTCGCTCAGCCAGCAAAATGGCTTCGAGCCGGTCGACATCCATGCCCTGCGCATCGGTCGGCACTTCAATCAGCCGCGCACCCGAAAAACGGAAGGCCTGGAGCGCAGCCGGGTAGTTGAATGATTCCACCGCGATGCCTTCGCCCGGCTCAATCAGCACGCGCGCCAGCAAGTCGATAGCCTGTTGCGAGCCAGTGGTGATGAGCAGCTCACTCGCTTTGGCCGCCAGGCCGCGTTGTGTGAGCAGGGCGGCGCTCGCTTCGCGCAGCTCCACCAGGCCTTCCGTGGCGCCATATTGCAGGCTGCGGCCTTGCAGCTTGCCGGTGACGTCTTGCAATGCTTCGCGCAACCAGTCGGCCGGCAGCAGCGCCGGGTCGGGGTGGCCGCCCGCCAGCGAAATCATGTCTTCCTGGCCGGCCAGCGCCAGCATGGCGCGTATCGGCGAGCCGCTGGCCTGTGCGTACAGCGGTCGAACTGGTCCGCACTCAGCGCTCATGCGCGCGCGGCCGTCATGCCGAAAATGCCGGTGGCGTTGCCGGCGTCAAAGGCCAGGTCCAGCCGCGGCGTCTGCACGGGGTCATTCGCCGCCATGGGCGTCAGCTCGGCGCGGGTGATGAATTCGTAAAACGAGCCGGGTACGTCGCGCGTGACGCGGCCTTGCGCGGTGATGAACTCGCGCTGCACCGTCGCCGCGCGAAAGGCCGTCTGTCGCACGCGGCCGCTGGCCGATACCTCGACCTTGTCCTTGATGGGCCGGCCCAGCGCGCGCTGGCGTTCGGCCACTGCGTCCACATCAGCCACACGGTCGGTCGCGTGGTTGAAGGCATTCCCTTCGGTGGCAATCCAGGCCATTTCGGCGGATTCGGCCAGCAGCAATTCATAGTCGTCCATGGCGAACACGCCGTGCTGGCGGTCAAAACATTGCAGCAGTTGCGGCAGCAAGCGCAGCGCCTGCGCCAGGGGCAGCGTGCCGTCGCGCGTGAGTTGCTCCAGGTCAGCCACATCCTGCGGGCCCAGTGGGTCGCGTGAGGTCGACAGCACACGCGTCACAGCCGACTGGAAGGGCGCGGAGAACTGCTCGGGATGCAGTTCAGACACAAAAAACTGCGCGATCTCTTCGGGGAAGTCACGGTGGCAGTAGGCGCGGCCGGTCATCTTCAGGCGCGGCAGCGGGTAGGTGCCCTGCAGTTCAAAACCCAGCGGGCGCAGCACGCGGGTGAAGGCTGCCTCACCGGCGGGCAGAGCGCCGCTTGGCCAGCGCACCGTACGCAGCGCGCCGTGGTCAAACACCACCTGGCGCTTTTGCGCCACCACGTCGCTGGCGATGTAATCCTGCCCGGCCGGCACACGCTGTACCAGGCCGTGAAACAGCGCCATGTTCAAGGCCTGGGCCAGCTCGGCCCGGGTGACCGTGCCCGAGGCGGCTTGCTGCAGCGACGGGTGAACGTACATCTGCTCATGAATACTTTTCACGGCTTCGGCGGGCAGGCAACAGGCAAGCAGCTTCTGGAGATGAGTCATTTCAGTCGTGTAATGGGCGGGTGAAAGCCGGATTTTCGGTAATTTTGGTGCCGTGCACAAAGGATGTATTTCGATGGAGGCATGAGATATATTCATGCGATGCGCCGAAAAATCCCCTCTACCCAGGCCCTGCTCGCGTTTGAAGCAGCCGCCCACCGCGGCAGTTTTACGCTGGCGGCGCAAGACCTGTCGGTGAGCCAGAGCGCGGTCAGCCACCAGATCCTTGGGCTGGAGCAGGACCTGGATGTGAGCCTCTTTTTGCGCCTGCCGAGGCAACTGGAGCTGACCGACGCCGGCCGTTCACTGCTGGCGCGGGTCAGCCCGGCGCTGGATTCGCTGGAGGCCGCCATGCTGGACCTGGTGTCGTCCAAAGGTGAGGGCGGCACGCTGGAGCTGGGCGTGGTGCCCACCTTTGCCACCAAGTGGCTGATCCCGCGCATGCCCTCGTTTCTGAAAGCGCACCCGCATGTGACGTTGAACCTGGCCACCCGCCTGCAGCCTTTTGATTTTTCATTGACGGGGCTGGACGCCGCCATCCACTATGGCCGGCCCGACTGGCCCGGCACCGAGTCTGAATACCTGATGGGCGAAGACAGCGTGGTGGTGTGCAGCCCGCAACTCATGAAAAAGCGGCAATTGCGCCACCCGGCCGATGTCTTGAAGTTCACGCTCATCCACCAGAGCACGCGCCCGCATGCCTGGCGCGACTGGTTTCAACTGGCCGGGATCGACGACGCACAAGGTGCAGGCACCGGCCCCAAGTACGAACTCTTTTCCATGATCGCGCAGGCGGTGAAGGCGGGGCTGGGGTTGGCAGTGCTGCCGCGCTTTCTGGTGGCCGACGATATTGCCGACGGCACGCTGGCCGTGCCCTTTGATCTTTCGCTGAGCTCGGACTTTGCCTACTACCTGGTCTGGCCTTCACAAAAAACCAGCTGGCGGCCGCTGGTGCAGTTGCGCGGCTGGCTGCGTGAGCAAGCCGCTGCGCCCTGAGCCGCTCTCAAGCGTTGTCAGTGGGCGCCAGGCTCTGCGCAGGCCGCCGCAGCGTGCTGTCAAACGGATTGATCTGTGCACTGATGGCTGTGGCTTCTCGCTTGAGCAGCTCCACCACGGTGGGCAGGCGGTCGGGGCTCAGGCGTGAGGAAATCGTGCCCACACTGAGCGCGGCGACGGCGCGGCCTTCGCGGTCCAGCACCGGCACGCCGACACCAGCCATGCCGTCCAGCAGATTGGTGTTGCGCCCGGCATAGCCGAGTTCGCGCACGCGCTCGATCTCGGTGCGCAGGTAGACCTCGTCGTACACACCGAACTCGCGCACGCGCGGCAGGTTGTAGCGGATCACTTCCTCGCGCTCGGTCTCGGGCAAAAAGGCCAGGATGGCCAGGCCGCCCTGGCCCATGCCCAGCGCTACGCGCCCGCCGATGTCGCCGGTGAAAGAGCGGATGGGAAACGGGCCTTCGCTGCGGTCCAGGCAAACGGCGTCAAAGCCGCTGCGCACCAGCAAAAAGATGGTGTCGCCCAGGCTGGCACACAGCCGCAGCATCGAAGGCCGGCACAGGCTGCGCAGGTCCATGGTGTTGCCGGCCTGCGCGGCCAGTGCAAAAAAATCAATGCTCAGCCGATAGAGCTTGGATCCGGTTTCCTGCTCCACCACACGCTCGGCTACCAGGCTTTGCAGGATGCGGTGGGTGGTCGCCTGGGTGAGCCCGGTGGCCTTGGCAATGTGCGTGATGCGCCCGCCCTTGGCCTGCGTGGCGGCCAGCGCCCGGATGATGGAAAACGCGCGTTGCACGCTGCTGGAGCTATTGTCTTCATCTTTCATGGCGTCTCCTTTGGCGGAATCAGTATGGCCATAAGTGTATATAAATTCCATTTAACGGAATAAATCAAATAAAGATATCTCTATACGGAATAACCTATTGACGATTTTTTATGGGATGCCCTAGCATGAAGTCATCAGGGTGTCATCGTTTTGCACGTCGTTTTGTCTGTGCGGCGCTGGCCATTCCCCTTGTTGCAGAGGTGCTCCCCATGTCTTTTTTGACCCTGGCAAATGTGAACAAGTCTTACGGCGCCACCCGCGCCGTGGCCGACATGAACCTGTCGGTGGAAAAGGGCGAATTCGTCTCGCTACTCGGCCCCTCAGGCTGCGGCAAGACCACCACCTTGCAAATGATTGCGGGTTTTTGCGAAGTGACTTCGGGCCAGGTCACGCTGGATGGCCGCGACATCACCCACGCCAAACCCAATTCGCGCGGCCTGGGCATCGTGTTCCAGAGTTATGCGCTGTTTCCCCACATGAGCGTGTACGACAACGTGAGCTTCGGCCTGGAGATGCGCCGCGTGCCGAAAGAAGAACGCGCCGAGCGCGTGAAAGCCGCGCTGGCCCTGGTGCACCTGGAGGCGCACGCCGGCCGCTACCCGCGTGAGCTGTCGGGCGGCCAGCGCCAGCGGGTGGCCCTGGCCCGCGCTCTGGTGATTTCGCCGCCGGTACTGCTGCTCGATGAGCCGCTCTCCAACCTCGACGCCAAGCTGCGCGAAGAAATGCAGTTTGAGTTGCGGCAGATCCAGCGCAAGGTCGGCACCACCACCGTGATGGTCACACACGACCAGACCGAGGCCATGTCCATCAGCGACCGCGTGGTGGTGATGGAAGCCGGCCGCGTGACGCAGATCGACCAGCCGCACCGCTTGTACGAACATCCGCAGACCCGGTTTATCTCCAGCTTTGTCGGCAAGGCCAATTTGCTGGAAGGCCGCGTGACGGCCACCGGCCCCTGGGCCACGGTGAATGTGGGTGGCAATGTACCGCTGGAGGTCGAAGCGCCTGGCGTGGGAGAAGGCGACGCTGTTGTGCTCAGCCTGCGGCCGGAAAAAATCCGTCTGGTGCCCGAAGCCCAGGGCCGCATAGGCGGCACGGTGCATGAACGTTTCTTCCTCGGTAGCCAGTGGCTTTACCAGGTATCGACCGCCGCCGGCCGGCTTGCGGTGGTGTGCCCCAACGACGGCACGGCGCCCGCCGAAGAAGGCGCCAACGTCGGCCTGGACTGGACCGCCCAGCAGGTGCGCCTGTTGCCCGGCGCGCAAGGGGTACCGGCATGAGCAGCGCTGCCGTGGCCGCAGCGGTCACTGCGCCGGCCCGCGCCAGTGCATCGCGCACGCCCTGGCTGTTGTCGGCGCCGGCCTTCACGCTGTTTGCCTGCCTGCTGCTGGTGCCGCTGGCGCTCACCGCGGTGCTGTCCTTCCAGGTGTTTGACCACGCCACCGGCGTGAAGAACAGCTTTACCCTGGCGCATTACGCCGCCGTGCTGACGGACGACTACTACCACGGCATCTTCTGGCGCACGCTGTGGATTTCAGCGCTCACCACGCTGATCTGCATTGTTGTCGGCGCGCCAGAGGCCTATGTGCTCAGCCGCATGCGCAGCCCGTGGCGTTCCATCTTGTTGCTGGTGGTGCTGGCGCCCCTGCTCGTGTCGGTGGTGGTACGCGCTTTCGGCTGGAGCATGCTGCTGGGCCCCGAAGGTGTGGTCAACCAGGCCATGCGCGCTGTGGGTTTGCCGTCCATGCGCATTCTTTATACCGAAGCGGCCGTGGTCATTGCGCTGGTGCATGTGATGTTGCCCTTCATGGTGATCCCGGTCTGGACTTCGCTGCAAAAGCTGGACCCGGGCGTGGAAGACGCGGCGCTCTCGCTGCAGGCCTCGCACTTCACCACCTTGCGCCGCATCATTTTTCCGCAAGTGCTGCCGGGCATCCTCTCGGGCAGCCTGATTGTGTTTGGCCTCTCCGCCAGCGCGTTTGCGATTCCCGGCCTTCTGGGCGGGCGGCGTTTGAAGATGGTGGCCACCGTGGTGTATGACGAATACCTGCATGAGCTCAACTGGCCGCTGGGCGCGGCGATTGCGCTCACGCTGCTGCTGGCCAACCTGGCCATCATGCTGAGCTACAACCGCATCCTCGAGCGTTCGTACAAGAAGTCGTTGGGATAAGGAGCGCACCATGTCCAAAAACGGCCCTATCGCGCTTCTCTTTAACGCTCTCGTCATCACCTTCATGCTGGCGCCGCTGGTCATCGTGTGCGTGGTGGCTTTCACACCCGGCAACACGCTGGCCATTCCGACCACGGAGTTTTCATTGCGCTGGTTCCGCGCGGTGTTTGCGCATTCGGACTTTGTGCAGTCCTTCAAGAACAGTCTCTGGCTGGCGTCTATCTCCGCCACGCTGGCCACCTTGCTGGCCGTGCCGGCCGGGCTGGCGATTGCGCGCCACAGCTTTCCGGGCCGCGACTTCCTCAACGGCCTGTTTCTCTCGCCGCTCATCATTCCGCACCTGGTGCTGGGCGTGGCCTTGCTGCGCACCTTCTCGCTGATCGGCGCGACCGGCAGCTTCTTCTGGCTGGCGCTGGCGCACGTGGTCATCATCACGCCCTATGTGTTGCGCTTGGTGCTGGCTTCGGTGGAGGGCAGCGACCGCAGCGCCGAGCAGGCGGCGCTCTCGCTGGGTGCAAGCCAGGCGACGGTGTTCGCGCGCGTCACGTTGCCAATGATCTTGCCCGGCGTGACCGGCGGCTGGTTGCTCGCTTTTATCAACAGCTTTGACGAAGTGACCATGTCGATCTTTGTCACCGCACCTTCCACAGTGACCTTGCCGGTGCGCATGTACATGTACGCCACTGAGTCGATAGACCCGCTGATGGCGGCGGTCTCGGCGCTCATGGTGGCGCTGACGGCGGTGGCCATGCTGGTGCTGGACCGCATCTACGGCCTCGACAAGATTCTGGTCGGACACAAATGAAATCAACTACCGAGACTGCCCTTGTGGGCAGCAAACCCGGGGCCTTGCTCCATCGCGTGGCCGAAGGCGGCCGCCCACCCGTGAGCTTTGTGCTCAATGGGCAGGCCCTCACGGCGCTGGCCGGCGATACCGTGCTGACGGCCGTGCTGACGCACAGCGCCCAGCTGCGCTTCAGTGAATTCAGCGGCGAGCCGCGCGCGGGCTTTTGCATGATGGGCGCCTGCCAGGACTGCTGGGTCGCCACCGAATCGGGCCGGCGCCTGCGCGCCTGCGGCACTTTTGTTGAAGAGGGCATGCGGCTGGTGACCGGCGCGGAGGGCCCGGTATGAGCGTGCGGGCCGTTATTGTGGGTGCTGGGCCGGCCGGTGTGCGTGCCGCGCAAACGCTGGTGGCGCACGGCGTGCGGCCGGTGGTGGTCGACGAAGCGCCGCGCTGGGGCGGGCAGATCTACCGCCAGCCGCCAGCGGGCTTTACCCGCGCCAAGGAAACGCTTTACGGTTTTGAAGCAGGCCGCGCCGACGCGGTGCACAGCGCCATGGCCGGCATCCTGGACAAGATCGACTATCGCCCCGACACGCTGGTCTGGAGCGCTGAGGCCAGTCAGCTGGACCTGCTTCACCAGGGGCACATGAGCACGCTGCCCTACAGCCACCTCATCGTCGCCACCGGCGCAACCGACCGTGTGCTGCCATTCCCGGGCTGGACTTTGCCGGGCGTCTACACCCTGGGCGCCGCGCAGGTAGCGCTCAAGTTCCAGGGCTGCGCGATTGGCTCGCGTGTGGTGTTCGCCGGCACCGGGCCCTTGCTGTACCTCATTGCTTACCAATATGCAAAAGCCGGTGCCAAGGTGGTAGCGGTGCTCGACACCGCCAGCTTTGCCGACAAGGCCGCGGCCGCGCCGGCCATGCTGGGCCAGCCGGCGCTGTTTGCCAAAGGTTTGTATTACCTGGGCTGGCTGCGTTTGCACGGTATTGCTGTGCACCAGGGCATTGAGCTGACGCGCGCCACCGGCGGCGACCGTGTGCAGGCGATGCATTGGCGCAAGGCAGGGCGCGACTACCAGGTCGACTGCGACGGCGTGGGCTTTGGTTACGCGCTGCGGCCCGAAACGCAGTTGCCTGATTTGCTGGGCTGCCGTTTCCGTTACGACAAGCTGCAACGCGGCGCGCTGCCCGAGCGCGATGCGGCGGGGCGCTCCAGCGTAGCCGGTGTCTACCTGGCAGGTGACGGCGCCGGCATCATGGGCGCCGATGCGGCCGAATGGGCGGGCGAGCGCGCCGCTTTGGCGTTGCTGGCTGATGCGGGCAACACGGTTGATGCGTCGCGCGCGGCATCGCTTGAAAACCGCCTGGCAGGTATTGCCTCGTTTCGCCAAGGGCTGGAGCGTGCCTTTCCTTTTCCCGCCGGTTGGGCTGCGGCTGCACCGGATGACTTGGTGGTGTGCCGCTGCGAAGAGATCACTGCCGGTGAGTTGCGCCGCTGTGTGGCCGATACCGGCGCGCGCGAGATGAACCGCTTGAAAGCGTTGACACGCGTCGGCATGGGCCGCTGCCAGGGCCGCACCTGCGGTGTGGCGGCGGCTGAAATCCTCGCGCACGCCTGCGCTGCCCAGCCCGACGCCGTCGGCCGCCTGCGCGGGCAGTCACCCATCAAGCCGCTGCCGTTCTCGGCCATGGCCGCTCCGGTGGCCAAGCAGGAGGCCGCATGATGGAACGTCTCAAAGCCGACGTCGCCATCATCGGCGGCGGCATCATGGGTTCATCGGCGGCGCTGTTCCTGCGCCGCATGGGCTTGTCGGTCGTGCTGCTTGAGCGCGACCTGTGTGGCTCACGCTCCAGCGGCGTCAACTACGGCGGCGTGCGCCGTCAGGGCAGGCCGCTCAGCCAGTTGCCGCTGTCGCAGCGCGCGCAGGGCCTGTGGGCGCAGTTGCCTGAACTCATCGGCACCGACGGTGAATACCTGCGCTCAGGCCATTTGAAAATTGCACGCAGCGAGGCAGACCTGGCCTCGCTCGAAAGCTACCGTGAGCGCACGCGGGGTTTTGACATGGGCCTGCAAATGCTCTCCACGCGCGCCCTGCGTGAGCGTTGCCCCTGGCTGGGCAAGGCCGCCGTGGGCGCTTCGCTCTGCCCCGAAGACGGCCAAGCCAACCCGCGCCTGGTGTCGCCGGCCTTTGCGCTGGCGGCCCGGCGTCTGGGCGCCGATATCCGCGAGCAGACGCGTGTGGATGAAGCCGCGCATGACGGCGCTGAATTTGTGCTGCGCTCGGGCGATGTGCTGGAAGTGCGCGCCAGGCACCTGCTTAACTGCGCAGGCGCCTGGGCCGCCACCATCGCCGGCCAGTTCGGCGACATCGTTCCCATGGAGTCCGGCCACCCCGAGATGGCAGTGACCGAGCCGCTGCCCGTATTCATGAATCTGAGCCTGGGCGTGGAGGGCGGCGGTGTGTATGCCCGCCAGGTCGCGCGCGGCAACTGTGTCATCGGCGGCGGCCGGGGCTATGCGCTGGATGACCAGCGCGCCCGCGCACAGCGCAGCGGCATGGCCGGCCTGATGCAGCAAACCGTTGAGCTGCTGCCAGCCCTGAAGAACGCCCACATCATCCGCACCTGGAGCGGCACTGAAGGCTACCTGCCCGACCGCCTGCCGGTGATGGGCCGCAGCGCCACCACACCGGGCCTGATTCATGCATTCGGCTTTGCCGGCGGCGGTTTTCAACTCGGCCCCGGCGTTGGCGCCGTGCTGGCCGACCTGGTGCGTGACGGCGAGAGCGCCACGCCCATCGAGGCTTTTTCCGTGACCCGTTTTTCAGCAAGTCCGCGTGCGGCAACCGCCGGCCTTGTCCCTTCCGCTGTTGCCTCGTCTGTTCTTGCTTCCTCCCATTGATCCCATTCGTTCACTCATTCACCCACCAAGCCACCAGGAGCCTTTCATGAAAACATCCTCACGATTTCTGTTTGCCCGCGCCAGCGCGGTGTGCCTCGCCATCGCAGCCGCCAGCCTGGCCGGCGGTAACGCCATGGCCCAGACCAAAACGCTGTACATCGGCATGAACGGCGGCACCATGGAAAAAACCTACACCGAGCATGTCTTCGGTGCGTTCGAGAAAGCCAACAACGTCAAGGTTGTGGTGGTGCCCGGCACCTCGTCCGACATCCTGGCCAAGGCGCAGGCCAATAAAGACAACCCGCAGATGCATGTGATGTTCCTGGACGACGGCATCATGTACCGCGCCATCGGCATGGGCCTGTGCGAGAAGATGCAGGCCACCCCAGCGCTGAATGACCTCTTTCCGACCGCACGCTTCAAGGGCGACATGGCCGCCGGCGTCAACATCGGCATGACCGGCATCGCCTACAACAAGAAGATGTTCACCGAAAAGGGCTGGGCGCCGCCGACCTCGTGGATGGACATGGCCAACCCCAAGTACAAGGGCAAGGTGGTGTTCCAGTCGCTGTCCTCGTCTACCTTTGGCCTGCACGGCTTCCTGCTGTTTAACCGCATCCAGGGCGGCAATGACAAAAACGTCGAGCCCGGCTTCAAGGCCTGGCCCACCACCATTGGCCCCAACGTGCTTGAGTACATCCCAAGCTCCGCCAAGCTGGCCGAGATGGTGCAGACCGGTGAAGCCGCGATGTTCCCGCTCACGCCCACCGCAGTCGGTGTGCTCAAGGAAAAAGGCCTGCCGGTCGAATACGTGCAGCCCAAGGAAGGCTCGGCCGTGCTGACCGTCGGTGAATGCGTGATCGCCAAAAACAGCGAGCCTGCATTGGCACACAAGCTGGCCCAGTATTTGTTGTCGCCTGAAGCCCAGGCCGCGGCGCTGGAGTTCGGCGACCAGATTCCGTCCAACCCCAAAACCAAATCCTCGGGCAAGGCCGGCGCACTCGTCGCGCAGATGAACGACTATATGAAAACTGCCATCGCCGTGGACTGGGACGCGATCAACGAAAACCGCCCGGCCTGGAACGCGCGCTGGAACAAGACGGTTGAGCGCTGAGTTTTCGATCACTCTAGGTGCAACCCTAGAACTCGTAGTCGGCCCAGGCGGACGGCTGCGAGTGTTATTGCCTGAACGTGCTTTCAAGCTGGTGGCTTAAGCCCTTGACTTTTCTTCACGACAGCTTGCGGCGTGCGGTGCTGACCTGGTTGTTTTTGAAATGAATCGAAGAGCGTAAAGAACGGAAAAGCGCCACCGTCGGCGAATCGAATCATCGGTAAAAAGCTGCTTCCAGCCGACAAAAATTGAGGGCAAACCAGTTCATCATTGGTGCCTTTGATACGGAGATGAAAATCTTCCCGGTTGTCCCTTTCGGCTCCCCACCATTCAAGATCGTTTGCGGAGAGTCCCGGCCCTACGTCAATCTCAAAATGACAACTGCCGTCCTTGGGACCCATTGCCTTGTAAAGATGAAATATCTTTTCGTGCTCGCGCGGCAGAACCGGAGCCACGGCGGAAACGACAAACGGGATCACCGAGCAGCCGTTGGTGTCGCATCGTGCATCTGTCAATACACCCGTCGGGCACGAAGGAGCAGGCAGGCGATCAAAGGTGTATTGAGGCGTGGCGGCAATCACGACTCTTCGCGCTAGCACTGCATGTGTCACGGCATCGGAAATAGTGGTTTCGACGCCTTCTACCCCCCAGCGCCTGTCCTCGTCCGTTGTGATGGAGCGTGTTTGCAGTACGTAAGGCAAGGAGGCTTGTTCCCTCTTTCTCTGGTTGATCTTGAGATTGTCCGGCCTTGAAGTGTCTGACCATGAAACTTCTTCCACCGTAGAAGCGTCGGACTTTTGGTACTGAATGACGCTATACCAGCCTCTTCCCGGGTTTACAAAATCCTGCGGCCGGTCTGCGCTTGTCAGTGATGTTGCCTGCGCCTTATCCGGGTCAAGCCAGACTAATCCTTCCGCTCTGAGCCTGGTGGACGGTAGTTGTACGATGGCCACGGCCTTGCACCGTGATTCAAAGTATTGGTTTGCTGCACGTTTTTCTTGAATGAGTGCATGCCAATTTGGAATCCCGGACACCGCACCCCAACAGCCCAGAAGGAGAAAAAAAGTCCCCAAAAACATGACGCCCGATGACTTAAGACTCCAACCGCTCCATATCAACGCGATACCAAAGACCAAAGGTACAAAGAAAAAGAGAGCGGCGTATTGAAGAATCAGGATAAAAATCATGCAGTGGTGATCCTCGTCGTTGTTGATCCACAAGGCCGGCCGGATGGATTGCCAGGAGCATAGCTTAGGTGTTCCCTGTTATTGCCGGAGCAGAACTGGGCGCCCCAAGCCCTGGCCCTCAGTTTTTCTGCGTGCGCAGCAAGCGCAAACCATTGCCCACCACCAGCAGGCTGGCGCCCATGTCGGCAAACACGGCCATCCACATCGTGGCGGTGCCGAAGACGGCCAGTATCAGGAAGACGCTTTTGATCCCCAGCGCCAGGCTGATGTTCTGCCACAGGATGGCGTGTGTGCGTTTTGACAGCCGCACCGTTTCGGCCACCCGCTCGAGGTTGTCGTTCATGATGACCACGTCGGCCGCTTCCATGGCTGTGTCGGCGCCGGCCCCGCCCATGGCGAAGCCGATGTCAGCCTGCGCCAGTGCCGGCGCATCGTTGATGCCGTCGCCCGTCATGCCGGTGGCGCCGTAGCGTTGCTGCATTTCCTGGATGGCGGCGAGCTTGGCCTCGGGCAGCAGGTCGCCGCGTGCGTCGTCAATGCCGGCTTGCGCCGCGATGGCTTGCGCGGTGGCGGCGTTGTCGCCGGTCAGCATCACGGGGGTAACGCCCAGGGCTTTCAGGTCGGTGATTGCCTGGCGGGAGGTTTCCTTGATGGTGTCGGCCACTGCAAACAGGGCGAGTACACGTGTGTCATCCGCCAGCAGGGTCACCGTGCGGCCTTGCTGCTCATGCCGGGCGAGTTCGGCTTCGAGCTCCACGCCGCACAAACCCAGTTCATGGATCAGGCGGTGGTTGCCCAGCACCAGGCGTTTGCCCTCGATGTTTCCCTCAACGCCCCGGCCTGGCAGGGCCTTGAAAGCTTGTACGTCAGTCGCTTCAACATTTAAGCCCGATGCAATCGCTTTGGACACTGGATGGTCAGACCGTGAGGCCATGGCACCAGCCAGCTGCGCGGCCGTCGCCGCGTCGGCGCTGCCCCAGGTGCGCCAGTCGACGAGCTGGGGTTTGCCTTCGGTGATGGTGCCGGTCTTGTCGAGCGCGACGGCCTTGAGCAGGCGCGCTTGTTCGAGGTAGGTGCCACCTTTGATCAAAATGCCCCGCCGTGCCGCAGCCGACAGGCCACTCACCACGGTGACCGGCGTGGAAATCACAAGCGCGCAGGGGCAGGCGATCACCAGCAGCACCAGCGCCTTGTAGAGCGACTCCTGCCAGCTCAAGCCAGCCAGTAGCGGCATTAACACCGCCACGGCAACGGCAATGGCAAACACCGCCGGCGTGTAGACGGCTGCAAAGCGGTCGACAAAGCGCTGTGTCGGTGCGCGGCTGCCTTGCGCCTGTTCGACGGCGTGGATGATGCGTGCGAGTGTGGTGTTGCCGGCGGCTGCCGTGACACGCACCTCGATCTCGCCGGTTTCATTGATGGTGCCCGCAAACACCGTGTCGCCGGGCTCTTTGTCGACTGGGATGCTTTCGCCCGTGATGGGCGCCTGGTTGATGGCGCTATTGCCCAGGGTGACCACGCCGTCCAGCGGCACGCGCTCACCTGGCTTGATACGCACCACCGCTTCGAGCGGCACAGCGGCGACTGGCGTTGTGGCCCAGGCGCCATCTGCGCCCCGCACCAGCGCCTCTTCAGGCGCCATGTCGAGCAGGCTCTTGATGGCATTGCGCGCACGGTCCACGGCTTTGGCTTCAATCAGCTCTGCAATCGCATAAAGCGCCATCACCATGGCAGCCTCGGGCCACTGACCGATCAGGAAAGCGCCGGTCACGGCGACCGACATCAGGGCGTTGATGTTGAGCTTGCCGCGCAGCAGGGCGGCCATGCCTTTTTTGTAGGTGTCCAGGCCGGCCAGTGCGATCGCCACGGCGGCAACCGCCATGCCGGCCAGCTTCCAGGCCATCACGTCGGGTGCAAAAAACGACACTGCTTCGGCGCCCACGGCCAGCACCAGGGCTGCAACAAGGCGGGTGACCCCGCTGCTAAAGCCATGGCCGTCGCTGTGGTCATGGGTGTGGCCATCGCCGTGATCGTGCCCCGCATGGCCGCCGGCTTGCGACGCGTTGGCGGAGGTGGCAGGCTGGGGATCGAACCCGGCTTTGCGAATGGCCTCCAGGGCCAGCGGATAAGCGCCTTCGGACGCTTCGATCCTGAGCGTGCGTGCGCCCAGCTGAAAGCCCAGCGAGCGGATGCCGGCAATCGGCTCCAGCGCACGGCGGATTTCGGATTCCTCGGCGCTGCAGTCCATGGTGGCGATGCGGAAAAGCTGCCCGCCGGCGCCCATCGGCCCGGGCGCTGCGGTTGCAGGCGCGTGGCCGCCGCAGCAGGAGGATGCGTGGGAGGCATCGGTAACAGGTGTGTTTTCGGTTTTCATGGCTTAATTGGAAACCTTGTAGCGGCCTTAGAGTCAAGGCCGCCTGCCGAGTACCCCTACAGCAGGGTCGGCCAGGATGCCGGACACGCTTTGATGGAGCCCATGATGAAGATCGGAGAACTGGCCAAAGCCACCCAGACCCAGGCGGAAACCATCCGGTATTACGAGCGCGAAGGCCTGCTGCCCGAAGCGGCGCGCACCGACGCCAACTACCGCGTGTACGACGAAAGCCATGTGCAGCGCCTGGCCTTTATCCGCCACTGCCGCTCGCTGGACATGACGCTGGGCGAGATTCGCACCCTGCTGGACTTCAAGGACGCGCCGGATGAAAGTTGCGCCGACATCAACGCCTTGCTTGACGAACATATCGGCCACGTCGCCGCCCGCATCCGTGAACTCAAGGCACTTGAAAAAGACCTGAAGCTGCTGCGCGAGCAATGCGCCAGCGGCCAGGCCAATGCTTCATGCGGCATTCTGAGTGGACTGGAAAAGGCTGCGTTGGAACATAGCCGCACGCCTGCCGGAAAAGGCCATGCCGCCCATATCCATGGCACGCACCCGCAGGTCGGGGCGCCTGCCAAAGCTGTCACCGCGCGAAGGGGCGCCGCACGCTGACAGCAGGTTTTCAGACGTGGGTATTTTTACAAAGCACGTGCTTGCTAAAAATACAAGGTTTTGATATGGTCTGCCCTTATGGACAAACCCGCCGCGCGATCGCGCCTCCCTGCAAGTGTTAAACAAGCCTCCGCGCCCCGCAAAGCCCGAACGAAATCCGCGCCCGACACCGCTGAAAAGCGCCCACGCGGCCGCCCACGCAAAACGCTGGACGAACGCGACGACGGCAACCGGCGGGTCGAACTCGTCAATGCGGCCGCCCGGCTGTTCCGCAAAAAAGGCTTTGACGCCACCAGCACGCGGGACATCGCCGCCGCCGTCGGCATGCACAGCGGCTCGCCCTTCTACCATTTCAAAAGCAAGGCAGAACTCCTCAATGCGGTGATGGAAGAGGGCATGCGCTCGGCCTTGCAGCGCCAGGCCGCGGCCCTGCAGGCGGCGGGGCTTTCCACCGCCGAGGCGCCGGCGCTGCTGCGTGTGTTGATTCGCAACCACTTTGATGTGCTGCTGGGCCCCGGCAGCGACTTCATTCCAGTCATGCTGTATGAGTCGCGGTCCATCACCGCGCGGCAGCGCGGCCTGCTGGCCAAACTGCAAAGCGATTACGAAGCCGTCTGGGAGCCGGTGCTCGAAGCGCTGGCCAAGGCGGGCCAGCTCAAGGGGCCGGTGAAGCTCTCGCGTCTTTTGATTTTTGGCGCGCTCAACTGGTCGGTGCAGTGGTTTGATGTGAAGAAAGATGCTTCGCTGGACGACCTGGCGGATGCGGCCATGGCCTTGTTCATCGGGGAAAAAACTCCCGCAAGAAAGACCCGTACATGAGTTACCAATCCGTGTTCCAGCCCGGCCTCTTTGCCGGCCAGGTCATCGTTGTCACCGGTGGCGGCTCAGGCATTGGCCGCTGCATCGCGCACGAACTCGCCGCACTGGGCGCGCATGTGGTGCTGATAGGGCGCAATATCGACAAGCTGCACAGTGTGGCCGGCGAGATTGCGGCCCAGGGTGGGCGGGTGAGCTTTCACCCCTGCGACATCCGCCAGGAAGAAGCCGTCAAAACCACCATCACCGCCATTGTGGTGGCGCAGGGCCGCATCGACGGCCTGGTCAACAATGCCGGCGGCCAGTACATCACGTCGCTGGAATCCATCAGCGCCAAGGGCTGGGAGGCAGTGATAAATACCAACCTCACCGGCGGTTTTCTGATGGCGCGCGAATGCTACCTGCAGGCTATGCAGCAAAAGGGTGGCAGCATTGTCAACATCGTGGCCGACATGTGGGGCTCCATGCCCAGCATGGGCCACAGCGGCGCGGCGCGCGCCGGCATGGTGAGCTTCACCGAAACCGTCGCCGCCGAGTGGGCCCATAGCGGCGTGCGGGTGAATGCGGTCGCGCCCGGTTACATCGCCTCCAGCGGTATGGACCACTACCCGCCCGAGGCTGGCCCCATGCTGCGCGAGATGCGAAACACCGTTCCGCTGGGCCGCTTCGGCACAGAAAGCGAAACCTCGGCGGCCGTCGTCTTTCTGCTCAGCAAGGCCGCCAACTTCATCAGCGGCACCACGCTGCGGGTGGACGGCGCCCGGCCCCAGGTGCGCATGGGCTGGCCCATGCAGCGGCCCGATGCCCAGGCTTTGCAACGCGATGCCATCAAGCCCTTCGAAGGCTTTCACCTGGCCGAAACACCCAAGGTTTTTAAATCATGACGGTATTTCAATCGGCATGGAATGCAGAAGGCGCCGTGGCGCAGCAACGGCGTGAAGCCATGCTCGCCCGCATCGCCGCACTGCGCGCGCTGGAAGAGCGCAGCGCCGCGGCCTCCGCCAAATCCCGGCCCGCTTTTGATAAACGCGGTCAACTGTTGCCGCGTGAACGCGTGGCGCTGCTGCTGGACGCCGGTGCGCCCTGGCTGGGCTTGTGCTCCCTCGCCGGCTATTTGCAGGACAGCAAGGAACCTGTCCAGTCGGTGCCGGGCGGCGGCGTGGTGGCCGGCATCGGCTTTGTAAGCGGCGTGCGCTGCATGGTGGTAGCCAGTGATTCAGGCATTGAAGCCGGCGCCGTCCAGGCCATGGGGCTGGAAAAGATTCTGCGTGTGCAGGAGATTGCGCTGCAAAACAAGCTGCCTTTTATCCACCTGGTGGAAAGCGCGGGCGCCAACCTCATGCGCTACCGGGTCGAAGGTTTTGTGCATGGCGGCAGCCTCTTTCGCAACCTGGCGCGGCTGTCTGCGGCCGGCATTCCGGTCATCACCGTGCAGCATGGTTCAGGCACGGCGGGCGGCGCCTACATGCCGGGCCTGAGCGATGTGGTCATCATGGTGCGCAAGCGTTCGCGCGCCTTTCTCGCCGGCCCGCCGCTGCTAATGGCCGCTACCGGTGAAGTCGCCACTGAAGAAGAACTGGGTGGCGCCGAGATGCACGCCGGGGTCTCGGGTCTGGGTGAACAACTGGCCGACGACGACCGCCATGCGCTGGGGCTGGCGAGAGAGGTTGTAGCCCGGACCTCATGGTCATTATCAGATTCAATATCAAGTTCAATAGCAGACACTGAATTGCCTTGCGAACCCATCTACCCGGCTGACGAACTCCTGGGCCTGGTCCCCAGCGACCTGCGCCAGCCGCTGGACATGCATGAAGTGATCGCCCGGTTGGTGGACGGCTCCGACTTTCTGCCCTTCAAGGCGCTCTACGGCGCGGCGACGGTCTGCGTGCAGGCCTCGATTGACGGCCATGCCGTTGGCATCATCAGCAACAACGGCCCCATCGACGTGGCCGGCGCCAACAAGGCCACGCACTTTATCCAGCTGATGTGCCAGCTGGGCCACCCCATCATCTATTTGCAAAACACCACCGGCTATATGGTGGGCAAAGAGAGCGAGCAGGCCGGCATGATCAAGCACGGCTCCAAGATGATCCAGGCCGTCACCAACGCCACCGTGCCGCAAATCACCATCCAGTGCGGTGCATCTTTCGGTGCGGGTAACTACGGCATGTGCGGCCGCGGCTATGCGCCGCGCTTTCTCTTCAGCTGGCCCAGCGCCAAAACGGCGGTGATGGGCGGCGAGCAGGCCGCACGCACCATGCAGATCGTGGGCGAGGCGGCCCTGGCGCGCAAAGGCATAACGCCAGACCCGGCCCAATCACAGGCGCAGTACGACAAGATCGTCGCCATGTTTGAAGCCCAGGCCGATGTGTTCTACACCTCGGGCCTGGTGCTGGACGACGGCGTGATCGATCCGCGCGACACGCGCGCCGTGCTGGCGGAGTGCCTGGCGATGTGCGCCGATGCCGAAGCGCGGCAGCTGCGGCCTATGCAGTTTGGCGTGGCGCGCATGTAGGCCACGCGCCATCAAAAGAACGGAGACAACAATGCAGTACACGCACGAACACCTGGAAATCCAGAAAACCCTCAAACGTTTTATCGATGCCGAGATCAATCCGCACGTCGATGCATGGGAAGCCGCTGAGATCTTTCCCGCACATGAAGTCTTCAAAAAGCTCGGAAACCTCGGCCTGCTGGGCCTGACCAAGCCCGAGGAATACGGCGGCGCGGGCCTGGACTATTCCTACGGCGTGGCCATGGCAGAAGCACTGGGCCATATCGACTGCGGCGGTGTGCCTATGGCCATCGGTGTGCAGACCGACATGTGTACGCCCGCGCTGGCGCGCTTTGGCAGCGACGAGCTCAAGCGCGAATTTCTGGCGCCCGCAATTGCCGGCGATGCGGTGGGTTGCATTGGCGTGAGCGAACCCGGTGCGGGCAGCGATGTCGCCTCCATCAAAAGCCACGCCCGCAAGGACGGTGGCGACTACGTCATCAGCGGCCAGAAGATGTGGATCACCAACAGCCTGCAGGCCGACTGGATGTGCATGCTGGTCAATACCGGCGAGGGCCCGGCGCACAAGAACAAGAGCCTGGTTATGGTGCCCATGCGCGACAAGGGCAAGCTGCGCAAAGGCATCGAAGCCGCGAAGAAGATCAAGAAGATCGGCATGAATTCGTCAGACACCGGTTTGATCTACTTTGACGAGGTACGCGTGCCGCAGCGTTACCTGATCGGCAGCGAAGGCTCGGGCTTTGTCTACCAGATGATGCAGTTTCAGGAAGAGCGCCTGTGGTGCGCGGCCAGCTGTATCCAGTCGCTCAGCAACTGCATTGAATGGACGGTCGAGTGGGCGCATGAACGCAAGCTCTTCGGCGCCGCGCTGGCCGACCAGCAATGGGTGCAGTTCAAGCTGGCCGAGATGAAGACGGAAGTTGAGAGCTTGCGCGCCATGACCTACCGCGCCTGCGAGCTCTATGTGCAGGGCCAGGACGTGACCGAGCTCGCCTCCATGGCCAAGCTCAAGGCCGGTCGGCTCAACCGCCTGGTGCCCGACACCTGCCTGCAGTTCTGGGGCGGCATGGGCTACACCTGGGAGAACAAGGTCGCGCGCATGTTCCGCGACGGCCGCCTGGCCTCCATAGGTGGCGGGGCCGACGAGGTGATGATGGGCATCATCGCCAAGATCATGGGCGTGGCCAAGTCCGGCAGGAAACCTGCCGCATGAGGAAAATCAATACGCTCCTGATCGCCAATCGGGGCGAGATTGCCCGCCGCATCATGCGCACAGCGCGCATCGTGGGCATGCAGACGGTGGCTGTGTATTCAGACGCCGATGCGGATGCGCTGCATGTGCGTGAAGCTGATGGCGCGTTCTCGCTGGGCGGTATCAGTTCAGCCGATTCGTATCTGCGCATCGACAAGCTGATAGCTGCGGCCGAGGCGTGCGGCGCAGACGCCGTGCATCCAGGCTACGGCTTTCTCAGTGAAAACGCCGCATTTGCTGACGCGGTGATTGCGGCGGGTCTCACCTGGGTGGGGCCACCGCCGGCGGCCATCCGGCAGTTGGGCAGCAAGTCGGCCGCCAAACAACTTGCAAGCGCCCAGGGCGTGCCTTGCCTTCCCGGTTATCAGGGCGATGACCAGTCCGACGCGCGCTTTGCAATAGAAGCCGGGCGTATCGGCTACCCGTTGATGGTCAAGGCCGTGGCCGGCGGCGGCGGGCGCGGCATGCGGCTGGTGCATGAGGCCGCGCAACTGCCGGCGGCCTTGCAGAGCGCCCGTTCGGAAGCGCTCTCGGCTTTTGGCAGCGCAGAACTGCTGATTGAAAGAGCCTTGCTCAACCCGCGCCACGTTGAAGTTCAGGTGTTCGCCGATGCTCACGCCCACTGCATTCACCTGGGTGAGCGTGACTGCTCGGTGCAGCGCCGTCACCAGAAGATTGTTGAGGAAACGCCCAGCCCTGCAGTAGATGAGAAACTGCGAGCACGCATGTGTGGCGCAGCTGTAGCGCTGGCGCAGGCGGCGGGGTATGTAGGCGCCGGCACGGTGGAGTTTCTTGTCGACGGTCCCGACTTCTTTCTGATGGAGATGAATACTCGGCTTCAGGTTGAGCACCCGGTGACCGAGGCAGTGACCGGACTGGACCTCGTGGAGTGGCAGCTGCGCGTGGCGCAAGGTGAGCTGCTGCCTCTCATGCAAGAGCAGGTGGTGTTCACCGGCCACGCGATTGAAGTGCGCCTGTGCGCCGAAGACGAAAACTTCACACCGCACACCGGCATGGTCCAACGCTTTCGTGAACCCGGCGGCATTCGTTTTGACCACGCCCTGTTTGAAGGCCAGGTGGTGTCGCCGCATTACGACTCCATGCTGGGAAAGCTGGTGGCGCATGCTGCGACACGTGATCAGGCCATTGACCAGCTGGTGGCGGCGCTGGGCCGCACCGAGGTGCTGGGCTTGCCGACCAACCGGGGTTTTCTGGCGGCCTGTTTGGCGCATCCAGTGTTTCGTGACGGCCAGGCACTGATACCTTTCCTGGCGGAGCAAGGTGAGGCGATAAAAGATTTCCTCCAAAAAGAGGAGTTGCGTGCCCTGATCTCCGCCGGGCTTTCGACTATTTTTTCCAGAAAATCTGCATCCAGTCTGCCGTGTCCGTTTCCCAAACCGGTCAGACTTCGGCATCGCGCGAAGCCTGTGGATCTTCGCGTCCGAGAACTCGGCCGGGGCGAAGTGGCGCTTGAAGCGGATGGCGAAATACGGCGGGTGGCGATCCGGCAGCAAGCCGATGGCAGCACGGTGATACGCAATGGCCAGACGCAGCAACATGCCTCTGTGGCGTGCCTGAAAGGAACGGCGGGTCAGCCCGGCGGGCGTTGGCATGTGCAGATCGGCGCCGTTGATCTGTTTCTGGAAGACGCCACGTTTGAATCGGCGGGATCTGGTGGCGCGGCGGCGGCGCAGGAGTTGCGCGCGCCTTTCAACGGCAAGGTGATTGCAGTTCACGCCACGCCCGGCCAGGCCGTCAAACGCGGCGACACCCTGCTAGTGATCGAGTCCATGAAGCTCGAACATGCCGTCAATGCGCCGCACGATGCGGTGCTGGCTGAGGTAATGGCGGAAGTGGGCAGGCAAACCAGCCCGGGGCAGGTGCTGCTGAGGTTTGTTGCATGAGCGCGCCGCTTCTGCAGAATCATCAGGAAGAAGCCGGGGCCGTTGCGGCCCTGGCAGACACCGTGCGCCGTTTTGCCGAACGCGAGATTGCGCCGCATGTTACCCAGTGGGATGAGGCCGGCGAGTTTCCGCGAACGCTTTATGCGCAGGCCGCGGCCTTGGGTTTTCTGGGCCTGGGCTACCCCGAAACGCTGGGCGGCACGCCTGCCTCCTGGCGGCTGCGCAATGCGGTCACGCTGGCCCTGTGCCGCTACGGCGGCAGCGGCGGTGTGATGGCCAGCCTCTTTTCCCACAACATCGCCCTGCCGCCCGTGCTGCACCATGGCAGCCCGGCTTTGCAGCGAGAGGTTATCGTGCCTGTGCTGCGCGGCGAAAAAATCGCGGCACTCGCTGTCACCGAACCGGGTGGCGGCTCCGACGTGGCCTCCTTGCGTACTACGGCACGGCGTGAGGGTGGCGACTATGTGGTCAATGGTGAAAAGGTTTTCATCACTTCGGGTATGCGGGCTGACTTTTTGACGGTGGCGGTGCGCACGGGTGAAGCCAAAGGCCCGGGCGGCATTTCGATGCTCATGGTTCCGGGTGGCGCACCAGGCCTTTCGCGCAGCCCGTTGCAAAAGATGGGCTGGTGGTGCTCCGACACGGCGCAGCTGCGTTTTGATAATGTGCGTGTGCCGGCCCGCTACCTGGTCGGTGAAGAGGGCGCAGGCTTTCGCATGATCATGGGAAACTTCAACGGCGAGCGCATGGCTTTATCGGTGGCTGCGTTGGGTTTTTCCCAGGCTTGTTATGACGAGGCGCTGGACTGGGCGCGCCAGCGCAAGACCTTTGATGCGGCACTGGTCGAGCGCCAGGTGATACGCCACAAACTGGTGGACATGCAGATGCGCATCGCCTCCACCCAGGCCTGGGCCGATGCGCTGGCCGCGCGTGCAGACGCCGGCGAAGAAGCCTCAGGCAACCCTGACTGGGTGGCCCAGGTCTGCCTGCTGAAAAACCACGCCACACAAACCATGCAGTTCTGCGCCGACCAGGCGGTGCAGATCCTGGGCGGCATGGGTTATATGCGCGGCACGAAAAGTGAGCGCATTTACCGTGAAGTCAAAGTCATGATGATTGGCGGCGGCGCAGAAGAAATCATGAAAGACCTCGCTGCGCGACAATTGGGCCTATGACCAAAGCACCCACCACCCCAGGCGAAGATGCCGTTGAATTCGAGCCGGAGTTCATTGCCGGCCTCAAAGACCTGTTTGAAGAAAAAATTGTTTTCAACAAGCTGCTGGGGCTGAAGATCACCTCGGTCAAGGCGGACCGCGTGGTCGCGCGCATCGACATGCGTAACGAGCTGATAGGCCACTATGCCCACAACCGCATCCACGGCGGCGTGATCAGCGCCGGGCTGGACGCAATGGGCGGGCTCGCCGTGATGGCGGCCATAGGGGCACGCCACATGGACGAAGCGCCTTTGCAGCGCTTGCATCGCTTTGCCAAGCTGGGGACGATTGATTTGCGGGTGGATTATTTGCGGCCTGGGATTAGTGAGTTTTTTGAGTTGAGGGCTGAGGTTATGCGGTTGGGGTCTCGGGTGGCGAGTACGAGGATGGAGTTTCTGGGTTCTGATGGGAAGTTGTTTTCTACCGGGGCTGGAGCTTATATCGTTTCTTAGGGGTTGCTCTCTGCTGAGGCAGCTGGCCGGGTCTCGCCCCGGCGGGCGAGG
>NZ_FPBM01000009.1:217694-231278 GCF_900116715.1 Polaromonas sp. YR568 | reverse complement strand
CCGCAGGTTGCCCGAAGCGAAGCGCAGGGACCCAGACTGCGGGTCGCCTTTTCTTTGGTGACTTTCTTTTGGCGAAGCAAAAGAAAGTTACTGGCCGCCGGGCCACTCCCGGCCAGCAACCCTCAGCAGAGAGAGCACCCGTCCGGAACAAGAACAAACCTAAATCAAGTTCCTCATAGCCTGCGCCGTCTCGCGCAAGACAGACAAAACCCTCCCAACCGCCTCCTCACTGGACTCATGCCCCATAGGCATAGTCACACTAAGCGCCCCCACCACATCCCCGTGCCGGTCCCGCAGCGGCACGGCAATCCCGCGGTAATTCAGCTCGAGTTGCTGCTCGGAAATCGCCCAGCCTTGCGCCCGCACGCGTGCCAGCTCGACGCGCAGGCGGTCTTTGCTGGCGATGGTGAAGGAGGTATACGCCTTGAGCTCGTGGTGTGACAGCCAGTTCTCCAGCCAGGCGGTTTCGCGCATCGACAGCATCAGCAGGCCGGCCGCCGTGACCTGCGCCTGCACGCGGGAGCCCAGCACATAGCCGGTGTTCATGGCGCGGCTGGAGCCGTTGCGGGCGATGTAGACGATGTCGTCACCGTCCATCACGCTGACATAAGCGCTTTCCTGGGTGCCGGCGGTCACGCGTTGCAAAAAGGGTTGCACGATGCGCGGCAGGCGGGCCGATTCCAGATACGACTGGCCCAGCCTGAGCACGCGCGGCGTCAGCCAGAAGAGTTTGCCGTCGCTGGCCACATAACCTAAGTGCTCCAGCGTCAGCAAATAGCGGCGTGCCGCCGTGCGTGTCATGCCGCAGCGGGCGCCGGCCTGGCTGGCGGTCAGGCGCGGGTTGGCGTCGTCAAAGCATTCAATGATGGACAGCCCTTTTTCCAGCCCGGCGATCCAGTCGCGCTTGTCCAGCTCGGGCGCCTGCGGGGCCTGCAAGGCATCGGGTGGCGGAGTTGAGGTGGGCGTGGTCATGGCTGGAGTATTGAAGAAACGGCAAGACGGGGATAGGGCGGAATCATAGGTCAAACCCTTGTTTCGTTCGATTATCGGACGTTGATGATCGATTATCGATCATTTGAGCCATATTTAGCTTTGTAAATGGCTGATTGGCTTCTAAAGTTCAGCCCGATCTGACTCAAAATAATCGATCATCGAACATTTTGGGTAAACCCGACAGTTAACCGCCCGGCAAACCAAGACCGCTTACCTCTATATGCTTCCCACCATTCAGGGCAACACCGACGTCTATCTGATCCCCGGCGATCCGGTGGAGCAGGTGCGTGCGCCGGACGTCTTCAACCTGATCTTCAAAACCATGGGCATCAATGCCGTGCTGGTGCCGGTGCATGTGGCGGCGGGCGATATTGAAACCTTTGTGCGCTCGGCCTTCCTGGCCAAAAACATTAAAGGCATGTTTCTGGCCATCCCGCATAAATCGCTGGTGATGGGCTTGCTGTCGCATTGCAATGACTACGGCCGCGTGGCGGGGGCTGTCAACGGCATACGCCGCAATGCCGACGGTTCGCTGGAAGGCGGGCTGTTTGACGGCAAAGGGCTGGTGTCGGCGCTGGACTATTTTTCTATCGGCTACGCCGGCAAGCGTGTGCTGGTCTTGGGCGCTGGCGGTGGCGCCTCGGCCATTGCCGCTTCGCTGGCGATTGCCGGCAGCAACGCCCCGGCCGAAATCGCCCTCTACGACCCGGTGCCGGGCAAGGCCGAAGCCGTGGCCGCACATATCGCCTCGGCCGCGCAAGCTGCCGGCACGCGTGTGTTGCAGGCCGGCAGCAGCGACCCTTCAGGTTACGACCTGGTCATCAATGCCTCGCCGCTGGGCCTGCAGGCGTCTGACCCCTTGCCTTGCGATGTACAGCGCCTGGCGCCGCATGCGGCCGTGGTCGACATCCTCATGAAGAACCAGCCGACACCGCTGGTGCGCGCCGTGCGTGCACGCGGGCTGGTAGCCCAGCCGGGTTTTGAAATGCTGATCCAGCAGGCGCCGGACTACCTGGCGTTCTTTGGCTACACCGAAGCCGCCGAGGCAGTGCGGCGCGACGCGACTTTCATCCGTGAGCACCTGTACCCGGCCGCGCTGGCGGGTGAGATCCGGCGTGTGGCAGGAAGCGGCCATGCGCAGTCCGCGCCGCTGGCGGATGCCGCCGTGTTCTGACACCGATAAACGATTTTTGACGAAGTGCCTTGATTCTTAAACCTAGAGGAGACAACCATGAAGAAACGATTTGCTCTTAAATTAGTAGCTGCCTGCGCCCTTGCCATGAGCGCCGCAGCCGGTTTTGCGCAAGATGTCATCAAGATCGCCAACATTGTCGAGCTCTCCGGCGGCGGCGCCACGGCCGGCACCAACTTCAAGAACGGCGTGGAGCTGGCCGTCAAGGAAATCAACGCCAGCGGCGGCATCCTGGGTAAAAAAATCCAGACCAACACGGCTGACACGCAAAGCAACCCGGGCATCGCCAAGGGCCTGACGCAAAAGGCGATTGACGACAACGTGTTCGCGATTTTTGGGCCGGTGTTCTCCGGCTCCATCATGGTCAGCATGGCCGAGTCGCGCCGCGCCGAGGTGCCCAACTTCACCGGCGGTGAAGCCTCCAGCATCACCGAGCAAGGTAACCCCTATGTGTTCCGCACCAGCTTCACGCAGGCCGACGCCATGCCCAAGGTGGCGCGCTACATCAGCAACCAGGCCAAGCTGAAAAGCATTGCCATCATTTATGTGAACAACGACTTCGGCAAGGGCGGCAACGACGCCATCAAGAAGGCGCTGGCCGCGACCGGCGTCAAAGTGGCGGCGGAAATCTCCACCGAACCCGGCCAGGTCGACTTCTCAGCCGCGGTGCTGCGCGCCAAGCAAAGCAATGCCGAGGGCCTGTTTGCCTATTCCAACGAAGAAGAGTCCGCACGCCTCTTGCGCGAGCTGAGGAAGCAAGGCTGGAACAAACCCGTGATCGGCGAAACCACGCTGACCGGCCAGAAGGTGATCGAGCTCGCCGGCGAAGCCGCCAACGGCGCCGTCGCGCACGTGGGCCTCACCGTCGATGCGCCGCAGCCGGCCATCCGCGCCTTCCGCGCCAAGTTCGAGAAGGAATACAAATACGTCTCCGACCACAACGGCATGAAAGGCTACTCGGGCATTTATGTGCTCAAAGCTGCGATTGAAAAAGTCGGCAAGCTGGACCGCAAGGCCGTGGCCGCAGCGCTGCACACCCTGAAGGTCAAGGCCGCCGACCAGCCCGGCGTGCTGATGGATGTGTCCTTCGACAGCAAGGGCGACCTGGACCGTGAGAGCTTCATGATTGAAGTGAAAAACGGCAAGCAGGAGGTGGTGGCGATTCTGCCGGCGCTGGGCAAGAAGTAAGGCGCAGACGGGCGCCGGTGCCGGGCTGCTATGGCCGCAGGGCGCCGGCCTCTCCGGTTTCCTTTCAAACTCCAGATACGCACTCACACACTGATGCACTGACGCACTGCCATGACAGACTTTCTCCAACTCTTTTTCTCGGGCCTGGCTACCGGCAGCATTTATGCGCTGGCGGCCCTGGGCTTTACCTTGCTGTGGCAGGCGTCGGGCACCATCAACTTCGCCCAGGGCGAGTTTGTGATGCTGCCGGCCTTCATGATGCTGGGCTTTATCTCGCTGGGCGCGCCCATGCTGGTGAGCTTTGTCTGCACCGCGCTGCTGGCTGTGCTGCTGCTGGGCTGGCTGTTCAAGCGCGGCGTGGTGGACCCGCTCTTCAAGTACGGCATGATGCCCATCGTCGTGGCCACCATTGGCCTGTCGATTGCCATGCGCAACGGCGTGCGCGCCGGCTACAGCGCTGAGGCCCACCCCTTTGCCAGCTTGTTCCCTGACAAGATTTTCAACATTGCCGGTGTCACCATCACCATGCAGGACGTCGGCACCTTCGCGCTGGCGCTGGTGGTTGTCATGGCCACGCAGGCCTTCCTCGCCAAAACCGTCACCGGCCGTGCGATGCAGGCGGTGGCGCAGAACACCGAAAGCGCCTCCGTGCTCGGCATCAATGTGCCGCGCATGATTTTTTACACCTTTGCCATCAACGCCGTGCTGGCGGTGGTGGCCGCCATGCTGGTCACGCCGACTTACCTTGCCAAGTTCGACATGGGCGAAGGCCTGGGCACCAAGGCGTTTTTCGCCGCCATCATCGGCGGCTTCAACAACTCGCGCGGCGCCTTGCTGGGCGGCCTGATCGTGGGCGTGTGTGAAAACCTGGCCTCGGCCTATATCTCGCCCGCTTACAAGGACGCGGTGGCGCTGGTGATCTTTATGGTCGTGATCCTGTTCAAGCCGCAGGGCCTGCTCGGCAAGAAAGAGGAGCGCAAGGTATGACACGCACCGGCAAAGTTTCCACCGTGATCGCGGCCTTGGGCCTGGCGCTGGTCCTTGTGGCGCCGCAGTTCCTCAAAAACTACGGCCTTTACCTGCTGACCTACTGGCTGGTGTTCATCATCGCCACCATGGGCCTGAACCTCACCATCGGTTATGCGGGCCAGAAGTCGCTGGGCCATGCCGCCTTCTTCGGCATAGGCGCCTACACCGTCGCCATCCTGATGAAGGCCGGCTTCAGCTTCTGGCTGGGCCTGCCCGCTGCGGCGCTGATCTGTTTTGCCACCGGTTTGATCCTCGGCTTTCCGGCGCTGCGGGTGCAGGCGATTTACCTCGCCTTTGCCACGCTGGGGTTCAACACCGCCATCTGGCTGGTGATGCGCAATGAGGAGTGGCTCACCGGCGGCACCTTCGGCATCAACAACATCGCGCGGCCCTCACTGTTCGGTTATTCGCTCGAAGGCAACCTGGCGTACTACTACTTCGTGCTGGCGGTCACCGTGCTGCTGGCCGGGCTGCTGTGGGGCCTGCTGCGCTCGCCCTGGGGCAAGGCCTTTACCGCGCTGCGCGACAACCCGATACGCGCCGAAAGCCTGGGCGTCAACATCCGCAACTACACGCTGCTGAGTTTTGCGATTGGCGCGGTGTATGCCGGCATTGCGGGTGCATTGTTCGCCTCGCTGGTGCAGTTCATCGAGCCGGGGCCCTTTAACGTGGCCGCATCCATCATGCTGTATTTGATGGTGGTGGTCGGCGGGGCCGGTTACTTCTTCGGGCCGGTCATCGGCGCCGCCGTGGGTGTGGTGCTGCCTGAATGGCTGCGCGATGTGCCCGGTGTCTCCAACTGGTATTTGCCGCTGTTCGGGCTGTCGGTGGTCTTTTTGATGGTGTGGCTGCCCGATGGTTTGCTCAGCATTCCTGACCGCCTGCGCGACCGCCGTGCGGCGCGCGCTGCATCGGCCGCCCGTGCCGCGGCAGCCCGCAAAGTAGGAGCGTCATCATGAGCGGCGCACTGCTGAAAGTTACGGGCCTCAAGAAAGCCTACGGCGCCATCCAGGCGGTGGCGGGTGTGTCGTTTGAGGTGATGCCGGGCGAAATCTTCGGTGTCATCGGCCCCAACGGCTCGGGCAAGACCACCATGTTCAACAGCGTGCTTGGGCAGATTACCCCCAACGAAGGCTCGATTGAGCTGAACGGCAAAAACATCACCGGCCTCTCGCCGCTGGAGCTGAGCCGCCGTGGTGTGGGCCGCACCTTCCAGACCTTGCAGGTCTTCGGCAAGATGACGGTGCGCGACAACCTCATCGTCGCCGCCCAGGAACACAAGGGCAGCATGTTCAGCCGCATGTTCGCGCCGGGCGATTCAGGCCTGGGCGAAAAGGCCGACGCGCTGATCGACCAGTTCCGCATCCGCCATGTGGCCGACAAGCCTGCCGGCACGCTGAGCTACGGCCAGCAAAAGCTGGTCGACATCGCCATGGCCTTTATGGCCGAGCCCGACCTGGTGCTGCTCGACGAACCCTGCGCGGGTGTGAACCCCAGCCTGGTGGGTGGCATCTCGTCGCTGCTCAAGGAGCTCAACCAGAACCCCAAGTTCGGCCGCAAGAGCTCTTTTGTGGTGATCGAACACAACATGGATTTTGTGATGGACCTGTGCCACCGCATCATGGTGATGGTGGAGGGCCGTGTGATGGCGATTGGCACACCGGCCGAGATCAGGGCCAACAAAGAGGTGCTGGACGCCTATCTGGGGAATTGACGATGAGCACCGACATCTGCATTGAATTCGACGACGTGGTAGCGGGCTACAAGGATTTCATGATCCTGAACAACCTGTCCTTCAAGGTCAGGCGCGGCTCCATCACCTTGCTGCTGGGGCCCAACGGCGCGGGCAAATCCACCGTGCTCAAAACCCTGTTCGGCCTGCTCAAGCCGCGCCAGGGCCGCATCCTGCTCGACGGCGCAGACATCTCCGGCGCCAGCCAGAAAGAGCTGCTGGCCAAGGGCATTGCCTTTGTGCCGCAGGGCCGCAACCTGTTTGGCCAGCTCACCGTATTCCAGAACCTGGAGCTGGGCGGCATCACCCTGGGCACCAAGACCACGCACGAGCGCATCCCGGAGGTGCTGGAGTTTTTCCCGCGCGTGAAGGAGCGTTTGCATTCGCAGGCCTCGGCGCTGTCGGGCGGCGAGCAAAAGCAGCTCGAGATTGGCCGTGCACTGCTGCTGCGGCCCAAGGTGCTGCTGATTGACGAGCCCTCTATCGGCCTCTCACCCATGGTGGTGCAGGACGTGTTCAAGCTGCTGCAAAAGCTGGCGGCCCAGGGCACCACGGTGCTGATGGTGGAGCAGAACGTCAAGAGCGCACTCAAGATTTCAGACGACGCCATCGCCCTCGAATCCGGCCAGATGGTGCTGCACAAGCCGGCCGCGCAGCTGCTGGCCGACCCGAACATCGAGCGCCTCTTTCTGGGCGGCGGCCATGTGCCGGGCGCGGCCGTGGCCGAGCCCGCCGCGCAAACCCATTGAGCATGCGGCAAACCTGAACCTGAACCGGAGAACACCATGAGCACCGCCACGCAAGCCCCCGTCCTTGACCGCGAAGCCATCCCGGAAGTCGCCAACCCGTTGGGGCTGGACGGCATCGAGTTCATCGAATACACCACCGCCAAACCGCAGGCCCTGGGCCAGGTGCTGGAGATGATGGGTTTCAGGCCCGTTGCCCGCCACCGCTCGCGCGAGGTGATGTTGTACCGCCAGGGCGGCATGAATGTCATCGTCAACGCCCACATCCCGGCCATGCCCGACGGCGCCGCGCCTACGGACAAACCCGCCATCGCCGCGATTGCGCTGCGCGTGCGCGATGCGGCCGAGGCCTACCACCGCGCGCTGGACCGCGGCGCCTGGGCCGTGCCTTCGCGGGTGGAGGTGATGGAACTGAACATCCCGGCCATCCATGGCGTGGGCAAGAGCCGCATCTACTTTGTCGATCGCTACGAGACTTTTTCAATCTACGACGTGGACTTTGTGCCCATCCCGACGGTGGAGCCGCGCCCACCCGCGGTGGCCGGCCTGCATTTCTTCGGCGTGGTGCAGTACATCGGCAATGACCGCACCGAGGACTGGGCCGAGTTTTACCGCGAGCTGTTTGGGTTTACCGACCTGCCGGACGACCAGCGCTTCGGCATCCTGCCCAAGGGCCGCATCCTGCGCAGCCCGTGCCCGGCTTCGTCGCGCTTTTACCTGCAGCTGATTGAGCCCGAGGCCAGCGTGCTGGACGTGGAGGGCGATGAAGCCCTGCAACGGGTCGGCCTGGGCAGCCCCGATGTGCTGGCCTCGGTGGCAGAGCTCAGCAAGCGCGGCGTTGAGTTTGTGGAGTCACGCGGCGTGCACACCGAAGACCGCGGCGCGCTCACCCGCACCTGGATGGGCAGCGTGAGTTTCGAGCTGGTCCACAACGAGCGCTGAAGCGAGCGGCAACACCATGAGCCACTACAGCGGAAACATCGACGACTTCGGGATGGACACCATCTCGCTGGCGGGGCCGCTTGAGGCCAAGCTCAAGGCGGTGAAGGCCGCCGGCTTCACCCAGCTCATGCTGGCGGCCAAAGACATTGTGGGCCACCCTGACGGCATGGAGGCTGCTGTGGCGGCGGTGCGTGCCAGCGGCCTGCGTGTCACCGGCTTTCAGGTGCTGCGCGACTTTGAAGGCCTCTCGGGCCATCTGCACGACTACAAGATGGATATCGCCAAGTCCATGCTGGACATGTGCCATGCGCTGGACTGCCGGCTGCTGCTGGTGTGCTCGTCCACCTCGGTGCACGCCAGCGGCGAAACGGCCGCCCTGGTGAAGGACCTGCGCAAGCTGGCCATGCTGGCGATTCCGATGAACATCAAGATCGCCTATGAGGCCTTGTCGTGGGGCCGCGTGATCAATGAGTTTCCGCAGGCCTGGGAGATCATCTGCCAGGCCGACATGCCCAACCTGGGGCTGGGCTTTGACTCGTACCACATGTTTGCCACCGGCACTTCGCTGGACGAGCTGGACATCCTGGACCCGGACCGGATCTTTCTGGTGCAGCTGGCCGACTTTATGTGGACCGAGATCAAGTCGGTGGAAGAGCGTATTGCGACGGCCCGGCATTTCCGCGTCTTCCCCGGCGAGGGTGTGCACAGCGAGGCGCTGGCCACGCTGGTGACGCGCCTGCACGGCCTGGGCTACCGGGGCGATTACAGCTTTGAGGTGTTTAACGACGACTACCAGCAGATGCCGCTGCCGGCGGTGGCGGAGCGCGCGTGGCGCTCGGCGCTTTGGCTGGGTGAGGATGTGTTGCGGCGCTCTGTGCCTTTGCCCAATCAGATGCGCTTGAAACGATAGGGTTTGCAGGCCTGCAAGCAAGAATTATTTTGAGAGTTGAATCGAATGAGTAGTATTTTTGAAGGTTTCCTGTCGTCGGCCGAAATCCTGGAGGCATTCAGCGAGCGCAACTTCCTGGATGCGATGCTGCGTTTTGAGGCCTCGCTGGCGCGGGCGCAGGCCAGCGCCGGGCTGATCCCCGAGGCGGCCGCGCAGTCCATCGCCGGCACCTGCAAGGTCGAGCTGTTTGATGTGGCCAAGATCGTGCGTGAAAGCGGGCGCGCCGGCAGCATCGCAATTCCGCTGGTCAAGGCGCTGAAGGAAACCGTGGGGCTCTTTAACAAGGAGGCTGCGGCTTATGTGCACTTCGGCTCCACCTCGCAAGACGTGATCGACACCGCTCTGGCGCTGGTCACACGCAATGCGATGAATTTGATCGAGGCCGATGTCCGCAAATCGGTGGCGGCGCTGCTGATGCTGGCCCGCCGCCATGCGGCCGACCCGGTGCTGGCCCGCACCCTGATGCAGCCGGCCTCGGTCACCAGCTTCGGCTTCAAGTGCGCCGGCTGGGCCGCGCCGCTGGCGCGCAGCCTGCAGCGCCTGCAGGTCGCCGGGGACAACGCGCTCAGCGTGCAGTTGGGCGGGGCAGTGGGCACGCTCGCGCAGATGAAGGGCAGGGGCCCGCAAATCATTGCGCTGATGGCAGCCGACCTCAAGCTCAAGGCCTCGGCCTTTCCGTGGCACACGCAGCGCGACGAATGGGTAGCGCTGGGCTGCGAGCTGGGCCTCCTGGTGGGCAGCCTGGGCAAAGTCGCCAAAGACATTTCGCTGATGGGTCAGTACGAAGTCGGCGAGCTGGCCGAGCCGACCGAGCCCGGGCGCGGCGGCTCGTCCGCCATGCCGCACAAACGCAACCCGGTCGCCTGCATGGTGGCGCTGGCGGCCAGCGCACGCGCGCCGCAACGCGTGGCCGCCTTGCTGGCCACCATGCCGCAAGAACACGAACGCGCGCTGGGCAACTGGCAGGCCGAACTGGCCGAGTGGCCCGGGCTGCTGATGTCGGCGCACGGCTCGGTACGCGCGATGGCGCAGGCCTTGCCCGGCCTGCAGGTCGATACGCAGCGCATGCGCGCCAACCTGGATACCCTGCGCGCCGAGCTGCCTGCGGACGCCGCCGACGAATGGTTCACCCCCGAGCTGGCCAAGCAGGCCGCGGGCCTGGCGCATGCGCAGGCCGACGCGATTGAGGCGCAGCTGGCGCCCGCCAAAACCAACGATCAACGCACAAAGGTAAATGCATGAGTGACTATGACAAAGGAATGATCAACCGCCGCCGCGTGCTGGGCGACGCCTGGGTCGACAAATCGATTGCCAAAAGCAACAGCTTTAACGGCGAATTCCAGGACCTGATCACACGTTATGCCTGGAATGAAGTCTGGGGCCGGCCCGCGCTGGGCGACAAGACGCGCCGCCTGATGGTGCTGTCGACCATGATCGCGCTCAAGGCCTATGAAGAATTTGCGATGCATGTGCGCGCGGCGCTCGACGGCCCGCCTGAGTCGCGGCTCACGCCCGACGACATCAAGGAAGTGATTTTGCAGGCCGCCATTTACTGCGGTGTGCCGGCGGCCAACCACGCGTTTGCGGTGGCGGGCGACATCCTGCGTGAAAAGGGCTTGCTGCCCGCAGCGGAGAAGCAGGTATGAAAGGCATGAAACAGCCGCACCTGCATTGGACACAGGAGGGCCAGGGGCCCGTGGTGGTGCTCAGCCATGCGCTGGGCTGCGACACCAGCATGTGGGACGGCGTCGCCGCCGCATTAAAGGGCCGCTACACCGTGCTGCGCCACGACCATCGTGGCCATGGCAAGTCGGAAGCCGTGCCCGGCCCTTACACCATCGATTTGCTGGCCGACGACGTGGCCGGTTTGATCAAGGCGCATTGCACAGGCCCTGTGCATTTTGTGGGCCTCAGCATGGGCGGCATGACCGCGCAGGCGCTGGCCGCCCGGCACCCGCAACTGCTCAAAAGCATCACCATCGCCAATGCGGCCATGCACTACGACGACGCGGCACGCGCCATGTGGGCCGCGCGCGTGAAGACTGTGCTGGAACAGGGCGTGGCGGCGATTGCCGACGGCGCGATGCAGCGCTGGTTCACGCCCGAGTTCAGGGCCGACGAAGCGGGCGGCGGCAAGCAGCGCGTGGCGGCTTTGCGCTTGCAGCTGGAGAAGACCGATGCGGCTGCTTATGCCGCCAGCTGCGAGGCGGTCTCCAACATCGACTTTCGCGCCAGCAACGGCAGCATCCAGTGCCCGGTGCTGGTAATTGGCGGGACGCGCGACGAGGCCACGCCGGTGGCGATGTCCGAGGCGATTTGCAAAAGCATCAAAGGCGCCCAGTTGCAAACCTTGCCCGCCGCGCATCTGAGCGCTGTGGAGCAGCCTGCCGCTTTTGCTGCGCTGCTGGTGCGTTTCTTCGAAGGCGTTCGCTGACATGTCTTCAACCGGCAGTGCCACGCTGGGCATCGCCGTTGCAGGCGCTGGCCTGATCGGCCGCCGGCATATCGAGCTGATTCAGGCCAACCCGCGCACCCGCTTATGTGCGGTGGTGGACCCGCAGCCTGCGTCAAAAGACTTTGCCGCCGGCCTCCGTGTGCCGCATTTTGAAAGCCTGGAGGATTTGTTCACCGGGCCCGCAGGGGCCCAGCCAGACGGCGTAATCCTCGCCACACCCAACCACTTGCATGTGCCCGGCGCGCTGGTCTGCGCGCAGCACCGCGTGCCGGCCTTGATTGAAAAGCCCGTGGCCGATTCACTGGAGGCCGGCCTGCAACTGGCCGAGGTGCTGGCTCACAACCCCACACCCATGCTGGTGGGCCACCACCGGCGCTACAGCAGCACGCTGCAGGCTGCACGCAAGGCTATCCACTCCGGCCTGCTGGGCCGAGTGGTCACGGTGACGGGCAGCGCGCAGTTCTACAAACCCGACAGCTACTTTGCGCAGGGCGCCTGGCGCGCGCAGCCGGGTGGCGGCCCCATCCTGATCAACCTGATCCACGAGATGGACAATCTGCGCTATTTGTGCGGCGAGCTGGAATCCGTCCACGCGGTGGCGTCCCACGCCGTGCGGCAGTTCGCGGTCGAAGACACGGCAGTGATGACGCTGAAATTCGCCAGCGGCGCGCTGGGCACTTTCACGCTGTCAGACACCGTGGCCGCGCCGCGCAGCTGGGAGCAGACCTCGGGTGAAAACGCCGCCTACGCGCGCTACCCCTCGCAAGACTGCTATTTCATTGCAGGCACCCGGGGCTCGCTGGCGGTGCCGACGCTGCACACCTGGACGCACGCCCCGGCCAGCACCGGAGAACCAGGCTGGAACACCCCTTTCACCGAAAAAAACATCACGCTGGACGCCGTAGACCCGCTGGCCGCCCAGCTGGCGCATTTCTGCGATTTGATAGACGGCAAGGCAGAGCCGATAATCACCGTGGCGGATGCCCTGCAAAGCCTGCGTGCCGTGGAGGCCGTGCGCCGCTCGATCGCCACCGGCGGGGTGGTCGCCCTGCAAGACCTCGCCACAAAAAAACGTCAACCTGAACACCTGGAAAGACTCGCTTCATGAAAACAGCCCTGGTCCTCAACGGTCCCAACCTCAACCTGCTGGGCACGCGCGAACCCGCCGTGTACGGCTCGCAGACTTTGGCCGATGTCGAGGCCCTGTGCGTCAAGGCCTGCGCGGCCCACGGCTTCAAGCTGGACTTTCGCCAAAGCAACCATGAAGGCGCGCTGATCGACGCCATCCACGAAGCAGGCCGTGCCCAGGCTGCCGGCACACTGGCCGGCGTGGTGCTGAACGCCGGCGCCTACACCCACACCAGCGTGGCCCTGCACGACGCCATCAAAGGCGCGGGCGTGACGCTGATTGAGCTGCACATCAGCAATGTGCACGCACGCGAAGCCTTTCGCCATCACTCCTACATCTCACCGGCCGCCAAGGCCGTGATGGCGGGCTTTGGCGTCAAGGGCTACGCGCTTGCCATCGCCGGCCTGGCCGAGCTGGCCAGCTAAAGCCGTCAAGGCGCTGACCATGGCCGCGCCACCCAAATTCCCGGTTGACGAACGCGAAGTCGAGTTCAGCGCCATCCGTGCGCAGGGGGCGGGTGGGCAAAACGTCAACAAGGTTTCGAGTGCAGTGCACCTGCGCTTTGATATTCACGCCTCTTCACTGCCCGATGCCATCAAGGAGAGGTTGCTGTGTCTGTCCGATAGCCGCATTACGCAGGAAGGGGTGCTGGTGTTGAAGGCGCAGCAGCATCGGACGCAGGAGATGAATCGCAGTGATGCGTTGGCCCGGTTGCAGGAGGTGGTGGATGGGGTTTCCAGTCCGCCCAAGGCTCGGCGGGCTACCAAACCTACTTATGGGTCCAAGCAGCGGCGGCTGGAGAGTAAGAGTCAACGGTCGGCTACCAAGGGGCTTAGGGGGCCGGTTAGGGATTCTTGAACTGGCTGTTCTGGCTTGTCTCCTGCGGCGGGCTCTCTCTGCTGAGGTCGCTGGCCGGGGTCGCCCGGCGGCGACTCACTTTCTTTTGCTTCGCCAAAAGAAAGTAAGCAAAGAAAAGGCGACCCTACTGTCTGCGTCCCTTCGCTTCGCTACGGGCAACCTGCGGTGCTCGGTCCAGCCGGGGTCAAAAACAACTCGCCTTCGGCTCAAACAAGTTTTTGCCCTTATCCGTCTGGCCCTGCGCTCCTCGGCGCAGACAGAAGGGGGTGGGGGAAGGAATACCAATACCGAATACCAAACAGCCGAAGACAGAAACCCGAATACCTGAAGAAACAAGGACTCGCCACGGCGAGTCCTTGTTGGTATTTGTC
>NZ_FPBM01000009.1:0-217674 GCF_900116715.1 Polaromonas sp. YR568 | reverse complement strand
CTTTGGTGACTTTCTTTTGGCGAAGCAAAAGAAAGTTACTGGCCGCCGGGCCACCCCCGGCCAGCAATCCTCAGAGGAGGGCGAGCCGTCGGAACAAGACCCGACCATCAGCCCTCAGCAAGAGACCTACAAACTATCCCTGACCCCAGCAACAATCTCCAACGACCTCCGCGCCACAGCCGGATCAAAAATATGCGTAGTCACAATCAACTCATCCGCCTGAGTCTCAGCAAGAAAAGCCCTTAACCCCTCCCGCACAGTGCCGGGCGCCCCAGCCACCGCATACCGCAACATCCGCTGCGCCCCAGCCTTCTCGGCAGGCGACCAATAAGCTTCGATATCGTCAATCGGCGGCGGCATGGGCCCGGGTGTCCCCCGCAGCAGGTTGGTCATTGCCTGTTGCACAGAAGTCTGCTGGTAGCGTGCTGCTTCATCCGTGTCGGCGGCCACCACATTGGCCGCCACCATGGCATAGGGCTTGTCAAGTTGCGCTGAGGGCTCAAACCGGTCGCGGTAGAGCTCAAGCGCCTGCATCAGCATGTCGGGCGCAAAGTGCGAGGCAAACGCAAAGGGCAGGCCCAGCGCGGCCGCCAGCTGGGCGCCGAAGAGGCTGGAGCCCAGTATCCACAGCGGCACTTTCAGGCCTGCGCCGGGGACTGCGCGGATTCTCTGGCCGGGCTCGACGTCTTCAAAGTAATAACGCAGCTCCTGCACGTCTTGCGGAAAGGTGTCGGCGTTGTTCTGGTGGTCGCGCCGCAGTGCACGGGCCGTCAGCTGGTCGGTGCCGGGTGCGCGGCCCAGGCCCAGGTCGATGCGGCCGGGGTAGAGCGACGCGAGCGTTCCGAACTGCTCGGCAATGACAAGCGGTGAGTGGTTGGGCAGCATCACACCGCCCGAGCCCACACGAATCGTTTGCGTGCCGCCGGCCACATGGCCTATCACTACGGCAGTCGCCGCGCTGGCGATGCCGGGGTTGTTATGGTGCTCGGCCAGCCAGAACCGCTTGAAGCCCAGCCGCTCGGCATGCTGGGCCAGCGCCAGGGTGTTGCGAAAGGCATCGGTGGCGGTCGCGCCCTTGACGATGGGCGATAGATCGAGGACTGAAAAAGGAATCATGGGGGTGTTCTAGGAGTGTGGCGTCCTGTTGCAGGGCGCGACGGGCCAGTTTAGGAGCTTCACGATGGCCGCACGGGTGGCAGGGTATAAAGCCGGGATGACAGATTTGGTCACCCCGCCATTGCCTTTTGAGGCGCAGTCCTTATTGCAGACAGCCAGCCGCTTTGAAACCCCCTGCGGCAGCGGCGCGATGGTCTGGCACACCTGGGGGCAGGCGGCGCGCCGGCCCGAACTCGCGCCGCTGGTGCTTTTGCATGGCGGCAGCGGCAGCTGGATGCACTGGCTGCGCAACATTCCGGCGCTGGTTGCATCGGGCCGCTGGGTGCTCGTGCCGGATCTTCCGGGTTTTGGCGATTCGGCTGTGCCGCCTGGCGGCAGTGATGCCGATGCGCTGCCTGAGCCCGTGGAGGCGGGCCTGAACATTTTGGTGGGCAAGGCTGCCTGCGACCTGGTGGGTTTTTCATTCGGCGGCATGGTGGCCGGCTTTATCGCCGAGCGCTTTGCGGCGCGGGCCGCGCGTGTGGTGCTGGTGGGCGCCCCGGGCCTGGGCGTGGCGCTTGAAAAGGCGATACGCCTGCGCGCCTGGCGGCATCTGGCCGATGCGGGTGAGCGTGATGCGATCCATCGCCACAACCTCGCCGCCCTGATGCTTTACCGCGAAGAGGCCATCACCGAACTGGCGCTGCGCCTTCACATCGCCAATGTAGTGCGTGACCGCATGAAAGGCCGAAGCCTGGCGCGCACCGATGCGCTGGCGCAGTCACTGGCGCGGCTGCGCTGCCCGGTGCATGCGATTTACGGCTGTGAAGATGCGCTATACCGCGGCAAGCTGGACTTGCTGCAGGCTGCGTTACAGAAAGCACCGGATTTCAGGGGCCTGGCCTTGATTGAAAACGCCGGCCACTGGGTGCAGTTTGAGCGGGCCGGCGCGTTTGATGCAGCGCTTATTGCTGCGCTGGACGCCGGCCTTTGATTTTTGTTACCGGTTATTGAATCGCCAGCAGCTCGATCTCAAAGGTCAGGGTTGCATTGGGCGGCACGACATTGCCGGCGCCGCGCTCACCATACGCGGTGGCAGGCGGGCAGGTCAGTGTGGCCTTGCCGCCTACCTTGATCTTTTGCACGCCTTCCGTCCAGCAGGGCACTACACGGTTCAGCGGAAAGGTGGCGGGTTCGCCGCGTTTGTAGGAGCTGTCAAATTCCTTGCCGTCGGCCAGGGTGCCGCGGTAGTGCACCTTCACCGTGTCGCTGGCTTTGGGCTGTGGGCCGGTGCCGTCGGCGGTGTGCACCACCTTGACGCCGTTGGGCAGCGTTTCGGCCGGGGCCACGGCAAGGGCGGCAGTAGAGACGGAAAGAGCGAGGAATGCGGCGGTCAGGGTTTTCATGGTCAGCATGGCTTTCATGGAAAGGGCAGGGAAGATGGGCAAATTATCACCCCACCCACCCGGGCATCAGCGCAAAAGGTCTTTGATGGAGCCAGGGCCCGGGCCGGGTGTCACCAGGGTGGGCCACTGGCGTGAGCCGAAGGGCACAACAGGCGGCAACACGGCGGCCATGTTGCGCTTGGCTGTCTCGGCAATGATGGCGTCGCGGGCGTCGCCGCCCATGAGTTCGTAGTCCATTAAATAGTAGTTGCCGAAGAAGAGCTTGCCCACCGAGCGGTCGGCAATGATGCGGGTGAGTGAGCCCAGCATGTCGGCCCGGGTGGTGGTGAAAGACATGGTCTCGACCAGGATCAGCCGGTCGTTGATGGCCTCGGCGCCGAAGAACTGGGCCAGCACGCTGAAGATCACATTGTTCTGCCGCGTCACGTAAATGCTGTTGCTCATGCCGTAGGTCTTGTTCCAGTCATTGCCCAGCAGGGCTTTCCATTCGGTGAGGACGTTCATCCAGTGGTTGACCTGCATCTGCGCGGCCCAGGTGACGTTTTGCGCGAGGTAGGGGGCCTGCTTCCTGGAGAAAGCTTCGAGGGTGCCGTAGCTGATGTTGCCGGTCTTGATGCACTCGTCCATGAAGGCGAGGTTGGCTTTCAGGATGATGTGGTTGTTCTCGCGCCAGGCTGGCGGCATGGCGGTGGCGTCAACGCTGTCCAGCGCCATTTGCATGCGGCCGCGAAAGGCCACCATGGCCGGCAGCCATGACTTGTCTTTGGGGTTGTCCAGGTAGGGGCCCACTACTTGCGCCAGCGCCATGGTGCTGTGGCCGACGGACTTGAGCAACTGGTAGGTGATAGGAACCGAAGGCGCTTCCAGCATGGGCTGGCCGGGCCGGTACAGCGTGAAAGCGCCGCCTGCGCCGGAGAACTGCGCCAGGATGACCGGATGGTTGGCCAGGATGTTCTGGCGAAAGACCGCAGCCGCATCGTCATACAGCTCAAACATGCTTTTGTTGAGCGTCAGCACATTGGCGGTTTCAATGGCGCCCGGCGCCGGCACAGGCGTGCCCACCAGGTTTTTCAGGTCTGCGGGAAGGTCGGCGGTGCGGGCCGGCAATGCCGTCAGCACGGTGGCCGAGGCAAGTACGAGTACGGTCAGCGTGCGGCGTGTCATGAAGGTGTTTGTGAAGATGCTTGTGAGGGTGCTTGTTGTTGTCATGGTTCCTCCGAGGGGCAAGGCGTGGGCGATTGAAGAGCGATTAAAGAGGGGCTCAGGGGCGATCCGGGGGTGTTTACGCCCAGGGCCCATTTGAACCCTCTTTACAGGGGCGCAAGAATACGGGCAAACCCCCGCTTGTGAAACCGATGCGCCCAGCGTTCGCCTTGCACGGCGGACGCGGGCTGACCTATCATGGGACGCCGCACATCGCCAGCCCTGCGGCAAATATGTATCCAGAAAAACAGAGGACGCCCCATGAACCATCGCGATGACCACGATGCCCGCAGGAGACAGTTTTTACAGCGCGCCGGCCTGGGGGCCGCAGCGCTGGGCGCCTTTCCGCTGGAGGGCTTTGCGGCGGGGCGTGAAACGCTTCCTTTCGGCAATGGTGAGCGCGAGCTGGTGACCTACCCGGGCAAGCGCCCGCTGTTGCGCGTGACCACACGGCCGCCGCACCTTGAAACGCCGTTCAGCGTGTTCAGCGAAGGCCCGATCACACCCAACAATGCTTTTTTTGTGCGCTACCACCTGGCCAACATTCCCAAGCGCATCGATGCCAACACCTACCGGCTTCGAGTGGGTGGGCATGTGAAGCAATCACTGTCGTTGTCACTCGCTGAGCTCAAGGCTCTGGCGGCGCCGGTCGAAGTGGTAGCCGTCAACCAGTGCTCGGGTAACAGCCGCGGGTTTTTTGAGCCGCGTGTGTTTGGTGCGCAGCTGGGCAACGGCTCCATGGGCAATGCGCGCTGGGTGGGTGTGCCGCTGCGGGCCGTGCTGGAGAAAGCCGGTGTGCTGCCCGGCGCCAAACAGGTCGCATTGAACGGCCTGGACACGCCGGTGCTGCCGCAGACACCGGACTTCATCAAGGCGCTCAACATCGACCTGGCGCTGAGCGCCGAGCCCATCGTGGCCTGGTCCATGAATGGCGCTGACATTCCTTTCCTCAATGGCTACCCGATCAAGCTCATCGTGCCGGGTTACTTCGGCACCTACTGGGTCAAGCACCTGAGCGAGATCGTGGTGATGGACCACAACTTCGACGGCTTCTTCATGTCAACGGCTTACCGCGTGCCCGACAACGCCTGCCAGTGCGTGCCGGCGGGCACCGCGCCCACGGCGACGCGGCCGCTTACGACGCTGCCGGTGCGTTCCTTCATCACCAGCGTGACGGCTGGTGCGCGCCTGCCCATGGGCAAGCCGGTGCACCTCAAGGGCATTGCCTTTGACGGCGGCAGCGGCATCCGCAAGGTCGAGGTGTCGGAAGACGGGCAGCAGTGGCGCGATGCCGTGCTGGGCAAAGACCTGGGGCGGTTTTCGTTCCGCGAATGGAGCTATGACATGACACCCCAGCGCAAGGGCGAGTTCAAGCTGATGGTGCGCGCCACCAATATGCAAGGCGATGTGCAGCCCGCCACTGCCAGCTGGAACCCGGGCGGCTATACGCGCAACGTTGTGGAAACCACGCGCCTGGTGGCGGTTTAGGAACTCGCCATGAAACTCCTCAATCTAACTGCCGCGCGTGTCCTGTCCGCAGCTGCCTTGGCCCTGAGTTGCGGCGCCGCGCTCGCGCAGGCGGTGCAGAGCGTGACCCTGCCGCTGGAAACCGCCAAACTCAAGCCCTCCAAGCTGGCCGGTTACCAGATCGCCATGCAAAAGTGCGGCATCTGCCATTCGGCCGACTACATCAGCCAGCAGCCGCCGGCCATGACGGCTGTGCAGTGGACCGCCGAGGTGCGCAAGATGGAGCATGCGTATGCCGCGCCGCTCAGCGACAGCGATGTGGCGCAGATCGGCGAATACCTGGCGGTGACTTACGGCGGCGCAAAGCCCACGCTGGGGCCGATAGCGGCTGCCAAGCCGGCGCCTGCTGCCGCTTCGCCAGGTGCGCCCGCTGCCGAGGTGGATGTGCAGGCCGTGCTCAAGGCCAATGCCTGTCTAGGCTGCCATGCCGTCGCGCAGAAGATCGTGGGGCCGGCTTATCACGACGTGGCCGTCAAATACAAAAACGACCCGCAGGCGCTGGCCAAGCTGGAGGCCAGCATACGCGGCGGCGGCTCGGGCAAATGGGGGCCTGTGGTGATGCCTCCGTTTGGCAACCTGAACCCGCAGGAGTTGAAGGCGCTTGCGGCTTTTGTGCTGAAGCAGTAGCTTCTTCACGCTCTCTTTCAGTGGGGAGGGAGAAATCAGTGAAATCAACACGGCTAAGGCAATGTTCTTACTTCCTCTACCCCTGAGGTAGCGTGACGGCAAGAACCTGCGACTTTTGAGTACGTAAGGTGCACATCCGGTGCCGTAGGTACTGCCGGCGAACCCGCATGCACATGGGCCGGGGTTGAACCAGAGTTTGTCTCAGTCCTGCTTCTGGCGTTACGATCCGCGAACGATTCACTCCGTGCCTGGTTCCATGGTGGCTCTTGCCGCACAACTCGATCCGCCGCGCCGGCTGCATAAAGGCGTCAGCGACCGGCCGCAGGACTGGCTTGGCACGACGCCATTGCTGGATCTTGACGACACCAAGCTGCGCCTGAAGGCTCGCGCGATTGTCCAGCTGTGCCGCACCGATCGCGACAAGGCGCTGGCCATCTACCGCTTCGTCAAGCGCCTGCCGTACACCAAGCGCGTCAAGCTGCAGTACCCGACGGCCCGCGACGTGCTTGAGGCGCGCGGAGGCGACGGCGACGACAAGGTCACGCTGCTGATCGCACTGATGCGCTCTGCCGGCATCCCGGCGCGTGTGCGCTACATGGAGATGCGAGGCGAGATGCTGCGCGGCCTGATCCCCCGGGCCACGCCGGCGGCGCGCCCGCTGGCGGAGTTCTGGCTGGGCCGCTGGGTGCGCACCGACACCTACATCTTTGATGCCGACTATGTGGCTGCTGCCCTTGAACGCCTGAAAGCGAACGGCTGGGAATGCGGCTGGGGCATCCACATCAATGCCCAGCTGCTGTGGGACGGGAAGAACGACGCCTTTCTCGGCGGTGCGCCTACCGACAAGGACCCCATGCTCACGCGGCTTCTGTGCGTAGTGAGTGACCCGCTGGAACTGGTGTCGGCATCCCTGGGGGGCAAGGGGCTGCGTTACCGCCGGTCACTGCGGGCCTTGCAATGGAATGCGCTGGCGCCCACCATGATGCGGGCCATTCGTGAGCTGCGGGCCGGCTCCCGTTTCTATTGACCGGTTTGCGGCCTAGCCCGTCCGCCGCAGCAACTCCGGCACCGATGACACCAGCATCGCCACACCAGAACAGGTCAGCAGGCTCAGCACCAGCCTGCGAAAAGCCAGGTCACTGATGCCCGTGTAAACCCGCCCGCCCAGCCAGGCGCAAATGAGCGCGGCAGGCGCCACGATGGCCAGCATGGGCAGCGTCTCGCGTGTGACCAGGCCCGCAGCGTCATAGCTGGCCATGGTGACGGTCAGCACGGCCAGGTTGAAGTTCTGGATGACGGCGCGCTGGGCGCTTTTTTCGTAGCCCCGCAGGGTGCACCACAGTGTGGGAATCACGCCGCTGAAGCCACCCAGGGCGCCCATGAAACCGCCAGCGACGCCTATCGTGCCGTCGGCTACGCGGCCTCCATGGTGAATGCGTGGAAGCTTGCCCGAAAAAAGCATGGCCGGGCACCACACCGCCAGCAGCACGCCGAGAAACAGCTTGAACAGCTGGACATCCAGCCGCGGCAGCAGCAGCAAACCCAGCGGCAGCCCAAGCAGGCCGCCGGCCAGAAATGGAAGCAGGCGCTTCCAGTCCGTCGTGCGGCTGACCGTGAAGGCCGCCATGACCTGGCCCACCAGCCCACCGAACACGGCCATGACAGCCGCCAGCTTCGGGTCAATCGACCAGGCCCAGAAGGACATGGCGACAAGGCTGAAGCCAAAGCCCGACAGGCCCTGGACAAAACCCGCCGCCGCCGCGCCCGCGACGATCAGGATGATCTGGGCGTCCAACTCAGGCGTAGTCACTCACGGGTACGCAGCTGCAGAACAGGTTGCGGTCACCGTAGACGTTGTCGACGCGGCCCACCGGCGGCCAGTACTTGACCTGCTTGAGTGAGGCCAGCGGGAAGGCGCCGGTCTCGCGCGAATAGGGGCGGTCCCAATCGGCGCCCATCAGGCTGGCCGCGGTGTGCGGCGCATGCTTGAGCGGGTTGTTGTCTTGCGGCCATTGGCCGGCCTCGACTTTGCGGATCTCTTCGCGGATGGCGATCATCGCGTCGATAAAGCGGTCCAGCTCGGCCAGGGTTTCGCTTTCGGTCGGCTCGACCATCAGCGTGCCGGGCACGGGGAAGCTCAAGGTCGGTGCATGAAAGCCGTAGTCCATCAGGCGCTTGGCCACGTCTTCGGCGGTGACGCCGCTGCTGTCTTTCAGCGGGCGCAGGTCAAGAATGCATTCATGCGCGACATGGCCGTTCTCGCTGGCGTACAGCGTCGGGAAGTGGTCCTTTAGCCGCGAGCTGATGTAGTTGGCGCTCAGGATGGCGACTTCGGTGGCCTGCGTGAGCCCTTCGGGCCCCATCATGCGGCAGTACATCCAGCTGATGGGCAGCACCGCGGCATTGCCCAGGGGCGCAGCCGAAACGGCGCCCACGCCGTTGCCGGGAATGCCCGCCGTGGCATGGCCGGGCAGGTAGGGCACGAGGTCGGCCACCACACACACAGGGCCCACGCCCGGGCCGCCGCCGCCATGCGGAATGCAGAAGGTTTTGTGCAGGTTCAGGTGGCTCACGTCGCCGCCGAACTCGCCCGGCGCGGCCACGCCCACCAGGGCATTCATGTTGGCGCCGTCCACGTAGACACGGCCGCCGTGGCTGTGCACCATGGCGCAGAGTTCTTTGACCTGTGTTTCAAACACGCCGTGCGTGCTGGGGTAGGTGATCATCACGCAGGCCAGGTTGGCGCTGTGCTGCTCGCACTTGGCTTTGAGGTCGGCCATGTCGACATTGCCGCGTGCGTCGCAGGCGGTCACGACCACGCTCATGCCCACCATCTGCGCGCTGGCCGGGTTGGTACCGTGGGCCGACGAAGGAATCAGGCAGATATTACGGTGGCCCTGGCCCTTGGCCTCGTGGAAGGCCTTGATGGCCAGCAGGCCGGCGTACTCGCCTTGTGAACCGGCATTGGGCTGCAGGCTGATGCCGGCATAGCCCGTGGCCTGGCACAGCCAGTCGCGCAACTGCTTGTCGAGCTCGGCATAGCCCTGCAGCTGCTCGGCAGGCGCAAAGGGGTGGATGTTGGCGAACTCGGGCCAGGTGATGGGAATCATCTCGCTGGTCGCGTTGAGCTTCATGGTGCAACTGCCCAGCGGGATCATGCTGCGGTCCAGGGCCAGGTCCTTGTCGCTGAGCATGCGGATGTAGCGCAACATGCCGGTTTCGGAGTGGTGGGTATTGAAAACCGGGTGCGACAGGAAGGCCGAGGTGCGGCGCAGGTCGGCGGGGATCAGCGACTCAATCCCTTTTTCGAAAGCGCTCACCACGGGCACCGTCTGGCCGGGCTTGGCGAAGAAAGACCAGAGCAGTTCGATGTCTTTGCGGCTGGTGGTTTCGTCCAGTGACACGCCCAGGTGGTTGTTCAGGCGAAACCGCAGGTTGGCCCCGGCCGCGCGGGCTTTTTCGGCGATCGAATGGGTCGCGTCGCCGGTTCTGACCGTCACGGAGTCAAAAGCGCCCGTGTTGGTGATGTCATAGCCCAGTTCCTGCAGGCCGCGCACAAAGATGGCGGTGTATGCGGCCACACGTTCGGCAATACGCTTGAGGCCTTGCGGGCCGTGGTAGACGGCGTACATGCTGGCGATCACGGCGGGCAGCACCTGCGCGGTGCAGATATTGGAGGTGGCCTTTTCGCGGCGGATGTGTTGTTCGCGGGTTTGCAGTGCGAGGCGGTAGGTCGGGTTGCCGTGGCTGTCGATAGTGACGCCCACCAGGCGGCCGGGCAGCGAGCGCTTGAATTCATCGCGGCAGGCAAGGTAAGCCGCGTGCGGCCCACCGTTGCCCATGGGCATGCCAAAGCGCTGGGTGTTGCCCAGCACGATGTCGGCGTCCCATTCGCCGGGCGGGGTTAGCAGCGTGAGCGCCAGCAGGTCGGCGGCCACGCACAGGGCCGCGCCGTCGACATGCGCCTGGCCGGCCAGCGGGCGCAGGTCATGGATGCTGCCGGTGGTGGCCGGGTACTGCGCCAGCACACCGAAGTAATTGCCTTCAGCCATCAGCTGCGGCACCGTGACGGCCGCCGTGCTGACCTTGATTTCGATGCCCAGCGGCTTGGCGCGGGTCTGGATCACTTCAATGGTTTGCGGATGGCAGTCACCCGCCACGATGAACACATTGCTTTTGCTTTTCACGCTGCGCTTGGCCAGGGTCATGGCTTCGGCGGCAGCGGTGGCTTCGTCGAGCATCGACGCATTGGCAATCGGCATGCCGGTCAGGTCGCAGACCATGGTCTGGAAGTTGATCAGCGCTTCCATGCGGCCTTGCGAGATCTCTGCCTGGTAGGGTGTGTAAGCGGTGTACCAGGCGGGGTTCTCGAGGATGTTGCGCAGGATCACGCCCGGCGTGTAGGTGCCGTAATAGCCCTGGCCGATGAAGTTCTTGAACACCTGGTTCTTGGCTGCAATCGCCTTGAGCTGCTTGAGCGCGGCGGCCTCGGTGACGGGCGCCGGGATGGCCATGGGCGTGCTGCGGGCAATCGAGCGCGGAACGATGCCTTCCACCAGTGCGCGGCGCGAAGCCGAGCCCACGATGCTGAGCATGTGGACTTCATCGGCCTCGTCAATGCCGATATGGCGGGCGATGAATTCAGAAGGGTTTTCAAGATCGCCCAGGGGCTTGGCGGATTGCATCAACATGTCGGGTCCCGTGTCTTGCGTTGCGGCAAGAAGAAGTCAAAAAAAGAGGCGGTAAAAATCAGGCAGAAGCTCAGGCAGAAACTCAAGCAGCAAAGGCGGTGTAACGGGTCTCGTCCATCAGCGCATCCAGCTGCGAAGGATCGGACAGCTTGATCTTGAAGAACCAGCCGGCGCCCAGCGGGTCGCTGTTGGCCAGCGAAGGGTCGGCTTTCAGCGCTTCATTGATTTCAGTCACTTCACCGCTGACAGGCATGTACACATCGGCGGCGGCCTTGACGGACTCGACCACACCGGCGGTTTCTTTCTGGGCGAAGGTGGCGCCCACAGCGGGCAGGTCCACAAACACCACATCGCCCAGCGCGTCCTGCGCATGCACGGTGATGCCGACGGTGGCGATGTTGCCTTCAATCTTGAGCCATTCGTGGTCTTCGGTGTATTTGACGGTCATGAGGTTCTCCAGGGGTTGAGTGAGCAGAAACTAAAAAAGATAAAAACGAAAAAGGGGCTTAACCGCGGTAGTAGCGGGCGGGAACAAAGGGCATGGCCGCCACTTCCATGGGCACGGCCTTGCCGCGCACCATCGCGTTCACGCGCGTGCCCAGTGCGGCAAATTCAGGTTTGACATAGCCCATGGCCACCGGCTGGTTGATCGTGGGGCCCAGCAGGCCGCTAGTGACTTCACCGATCACCGCGCCATCGGTGCTTTGCAGCTCGGTGTGGTCGCGTACGGGCACGCGCTCCAGCGCCACCAGGCCGACGCGCTTGCGGGTCAGCAGGGCGGGGTCGGCCAGTTGCGCCAGGATTTTGTCCGCGCCGAGGAAACCGCCGGCACGCGCGCCGCCGGTGCGGCGAATCTTTTGCATGGCCCAGTTGAGGTTGGCTTCCACCGGCGTGGTGGTGGTGTCGATGTCGTTGCCGTAGAGGCATAAGCCCGCTTCCAGGCGCAGCGAATTGCGTGCGCCCAGGCCGATGGGCTTGACCTCGGGTTGGGCGAGCAGCGCGCGCGCCAGCGTGTCGGCCTGTGAAGCTGGCACTGAAATTTCAAAACCGTCTTCTCCGGTGTAACCGCTGCGGGTGATAAAGCAGTCGCAGCCGGCCACGGTGAACTGTCCGCCGGTCATGAACACCAGCTTTTCCACGCCCGGGGCCAGCCGCTGCAGAGCAGTCACGGCTTGGGGGCCTTGCAGCGCCATCAGCGCCATCTCGGGCATGGGGATGACCTGGCAGCGCGAGCCGATCCTGGCCTGGATGTGCGCGATGTCGCCCACCTTGCAGGCGCCGTTGACGATGACAAACAGGTCACCGCCGTTGGCATAGTCGCGGTTGAAGAACATCAGGTCGTCGATGATGCCGCCCTCGTCATTGAGCAGCAGGCCGTAGCGCTGCTTGCCGGCGGGCAGGTCGATCACGTCGACCGGTATCAGCGATTCGAGCGCGGCAGCGGCATCAGCGCCCACCAGGCGCAACTGGCCCATGTGGGACACATCAAAAAGGCCGGCGGCCTGGCGCGTATGCAGGTGTTCCGCCATCAGGCCCGCGGGGTATTGCACCGGCATGGAATAGCCCGCGAAAGGCACCATGCGCGCGCCTAGCTCCACATGCAGGTCATGCAAGGGCGTTTTCAGCAGGGTTTCGGGGGCGGCGGAAGAGGTGGACGAATCGGACAAGGCATTCTCCAGGGGGCAAACAGGTAAAACCATCAGTTGCCCCTGCTGTCCACTTTACCTGAGAGATTCACCCGGCGATGCGGGTTTGCTCCTTCGGTGGGCTGCCCGTGAAAGGCGGCCTCTCTCCAGTAGGGAACGCCTTGCCGCGTGGTGCGCCGCAGGGCGGTTGCCAGTCCTTTTGCCTGAGCGTTCAGTCCTGCCCAAGGGACTGCCCCTGGGGTGTACGTGCGCCTTCGGCGGTTTTCGCGAGGAAAACTCTCTCCTGACCCGGGAAGTGTAACGGAAGCAGGTGCTGCGGCCTGCCTGAGTCGTCAGCCCGTTCTCAGGCGGGCTGGTGCTGCGGCAGCAGCATGGCGATGCGCTCGCTGATGGAGTCGGCGCGTTCGTGGCCTGCGATCTTTTCGATTTCCTCGATCATTTCGCGCGAGGCGGTGAGCATGGTCTCGCGGTCCTTGGCGTTGCGCAGCGCTTCGCGAAAACGCTCGGCCATTTCCGGGTTGCGCCGCGCAAACATGCGTTCGCAGATATCAAAGAGGAACATCCGGGTCGTGGCGAGCGAGCGCTTGCCCTCAAACTGGTCGGCCGAGACCTGAATGGCTTGCGTCGTTTCCGGGCTGGGGAATTCTTTCAGCTGGGCGGGCGTGATTTTCGGAGCGGGTACGGGGGCAGGCGCCGCGGCGGGCGCAGCTATTTTGCCGGGATGCGCCTCCAGAAATCCCTCGCGCAACAGGCGCATCGCAATGGCCTCGCCATCGCCGTCAAACAGCGGCCGGAAGTCCTGGGCGGATTTGCTGCCGTCGGCCATCAGCAGCAAGGTGCGCTCGCGCTGGCCTAGCGTTCTCACGCCAGGCTTGAGCTCGGCGCGGGCACGGTCGGTTTTGTGGAGCTGCATGGGGGTTTTCAGGGGGATGAAAACCTTAGCATCCCCCTTGCAGATGACAACGGCGTGAAACCCCGCGCAATTGCGGGGGTTCTGTGAGGCCCGGTGTGCCAGCCGCCTGTTATTTGATAAAGCCCAGCGCGTGCGGCAGCCAGGTGCTCAGCGCCGGCATGAAAGTGAGCAACAACAACACAGCGCCATGCGCCCACAGGAAGGGAACCAGCTCCTTGACCAGCGGCCCCATGGGCACCCGTGACACGTTGGACGTGACAAACAACAAGCCACCGACCGGCGGCGTGATCATGCCCAGCGTGAGGTTGTAAATAACGATCATGGCGAAATGCACCGGGTCAATGCCCAGCTTGACGGCCACCGGCGCCAGGATAGGCGCCAGCACCATCACGCCCGGCAGGGGCTCAATGAAGATGCCGAACAGCAGCAAAAAGATGTTCACAAAGATCAGGAACATCCAGGGTGAGAGCTGCATGCTCACAATCCAGTCGGCCATCATTTGCGGCAGGCCTTCAATCGTCAGAATCCAGGCGAAAGAGGCCGAGAGGCCGATGATGATCAGCACCGAGGCCGTCAGCAGCGCCGAGCGCGCAAGGATGTCGGGCAGGGCCTTCCATTCCAGCGTGCGATAGAGGAACTTGCCGCAAATCAGGGCATAAAACACGGCCACCACCGAGGCTTCGGTCGGCGTGAACCAGCCGGCCCGCATGCCGCCGAGGATGAGCACCGGCAGCAGCAGGGCCGGGATTGCTTTCCAGGTGGTGCGCCAGACTTCCGGCCAGGGCGGCATGCCGCCGTCGCCGCGGTAGTTGCGCTGTTTTGAAATGTAGAAGTTGACGATGCACATCGCCACGGCAATCAGGATGCCCGGTATCAGGCCCGCGATGAACAGCGCACCCACAGAGACGCTGTCGTCCTGCAGGGCATAGATGATCATGATGATGGACGGCGGAATGATGGGGCCCACGATGGCGGTGGACGCGGTGAGCGCCGCCGCGTAAGACCTGTCGTAGCCGGCCTTGTCCATCATGCGGATCAACATCGAGCCCGGGCCGGCCGCATCCGCCAGCGCCGAGCCGGAGATGCCCGAGAAGAAGGTCAGCGACACCACATTGGTGTAGCCCAGGCCGCCGCGGCGATGGCCCACAAACTGCCCGGCGAAGCGCAGCAGGACTTCCGTGAGTGAGCCGCCGCTCATCAATTCAGCGGCCAGGATGAAGAAGGGCACGGCCATCAGCGGAAAGCTGTCGATACCGGTAAAGGTTTCTTTCAGCAGCACGAACAGCGGATAGTTCTCCGCCAGGATCAGCGTGATGACGGTGGCCAGGCCCAGCGCAAAAGCCACCGGCACGCCGATGGCCAGCAAAACGCAGGCGGCAATGATGAGGAGCAGGCTGGCGCTCATAGCGAGGCACTCGCGGTGGCGTCAAAGTGCGCATCGGCGGCGAATTTACGCTCCAGCACGTACTCGCGCACGATGAGCGCCCAGTGCACGATCAGCAGCAGGCCGCCCACCGGCATGGCTGCATAGATATAGGCAAAGGGAATCTGCGTGGCCGCGGTCAGCTGGAACATGGTGCGGCCCATGTAAAGCCAGCCATACCAGACCATAAAGCCGAAGAAGGCGAACAGCAGCACGGCGACAAAAGCGCGTATGGCCACCGCAAACGAGCGGGGCAGGGCGTCCTGCAGGTTCTCGATGGCGATGTGGCCGCCGTAGCGCAGCACCGGCCCGGCGCCCAGAAAGGTCAGCCAGATCATCATGTGCCGCGAGACTTCCTCGGCCCACTCAATCGACTGGTTGGTCAGGTAGCGCAGCGCCACGTTGACAAAGATGATGACGGCCATGGCGGCCAGCAGCAGGATGAGGGCCCAGCGGTTGACGCCGAGGAAATAACGTTCGAAGGTCTTCACTGTTGTTCTCTATTGTTCAGCCGGGTGGTGCTGCACTGCAACGCCTCCGCGGCTGAGGCCTTCCAAAAAAAATGCCGCCCGGTAATGAGCCGGGCGGCTGATACCTGGACGTTTAGCGAACGTCCTGAATCTTCTTGATGTTGTCGGCGCCGAACTCCTTGGCATAGCTGGCGTAGGCCGGCTTGAGCGCGTCGCGGAAGGCATTGCCGTCTACCGTCTTGGTGACTTTCATGCCTTCTTTTTCGAGCTGGGCGATGCCGCTGTTCTCGTCGTCGTTGACCTTCTTGCGCTGGGCGGCGCCGGCTTTTTTGGCGGCTTCCAGGAAGACCTTCTTGTCGGCGTCATTCAACTTGTCCCAGGTCCGGGGTGACATCAGCAGAAGGGCGGGTGAATACACATGGCCGGTCAATGACAGGTGTTTTTGCACCTGCGAAAACTTGGATGCCAGGATCACGGGGATGGGATTTTCCTGGCCGTCCACGGTGCCTTGCTGCAACGCGCCGAACAGTTCCGGAAAGGCCATAGGTGTGGGCAGGATGCCGAAGGTGCGGTAGCCGTCCATGTGCACCTTGTTTTCCATGGTGCGCATTTTCAAGCCGGCGGCATCGCTGGGCTTGACGATGTCGCGCTTGCTGTTGGTCATGTGGCGGAAACCGTTCTCCGTCCAGCCCAGCGCGATGATGCCCTTGCTCGGGAATTTGGTCAGGATGTCCTGGCCGATAGGGCCGTCCATGACCTTGCGGGCGTGGTCGTAGTCGCGAAAGAGGAAGGGAATATCGACGATCTTGACCTCGGGCACAAAGTTGCCCACGGGGCCTGTGGATGTGTTGACCAGGTCCTGCGTGCCCAGTTGCACGGCCTCGATCTGCTCGCGTTCGCCGCCCAGCGCCGAATTGGCGAAGTGCTGGCATTTGTAGCGGCCTTGTGTGCCTTTTTCAACCTCGTCGCAGAACACGGTAGAGCCCACGCCGTAATGTGATTCCTTGTTGGTGGCGTAGCCGATCTTGAGGATGGTTTGCGCCTGCACTGTCACGAACCCCAGGCCTAAAGCCATGCCGACCAGCAATTTCGAAATTTTCATGTTGTCTCCAAAATAATCGTTGTTCAGAAAAATCCGCGACTACGGCGCGAAGCCGTATGCACACCTATTATTGCGTTGCAGCCGAAGGAGCGGTGCGCGGGTTTTCGCTTAAATACGCCGCAATGATGCTGTCAAAGTCCTTGTCGGGCAACAGGCCCAGTGCCCGCGCGCGCGCCGCATCAATGGCTGCGGGCCAGCTGGTCACTATCCTGGCGATGGCGGGGTCTGGCGTCCAGTCAATCAGGCCGGCCGTCTCCTTACCGGCCAAACGTTCAAGCGCTGAAGCCATTTCACGCACCGTGGTTTTCAGGGCGGGCAGGTTGATGGCTGTGCGCGCACCCCAATCGGCATCGCCGGCTTCGGCCGCGCGTATCAAGCCCTCGATGGTTCGTGCAGGGGAAGCCAGGGCCACCGCCGTTTCGGGTGGCACCGGGCATGCAGCCCGCACACCCGCCAGCGGCTCGCGGATCATGCCGCTCAAAAAGCTGGACGCCGCGCCATTGGGTTTGCCCGGCCGCACGCTGACCGTCATCAGCCGCACATTGCGCCCGCGTATAAAACCTTTGCGCGCATAGTCGGCCACCAGCTGCTCGCCGATGAATTTCTGGATGCCGTAGCTGTTTTGCGGTGTGGGCAGCGTCCTGTCGTCAATCACCGGCGGCAGGGGCTGTGCGGGTGAGTTGCCGAACACCGCGAGGGAACTGGCAAACACCACCGTGGGCGAGGTGCCAAGTGTGCGGCAGGCTTGCAGCAGTGCGCGCGTGGCGTCGACGTTGCTGCGCATGCCGAGGTCGAAGTCGGCTTCGCATTCGCCGCTGACGGCTGCGGCCAGGTGAAATACAAGGCTGTCATTGGCGCGCACGACCTGCGTAGATGGATCGTTTCTTTCCAGGAGCTGGTTGAGGTCACCGACCACGGCGCGCACCCTTGAATCCGCTGTCAGCGCTGCCGACGGTGCAACCCGGTCGACCAGCGTCACAGTCTGGATGGTTTGGGGCGTGCCGCCTGCAAGAGAAAGCTGCCCCTGCTCAAGAAGCTGGCGGGCCAGCCGTGCGCCCAGGAAACCGGCGCCGCCGGTGATGACGATGTTCATGTGTCTGTTGTCTCCGATCTGTGTTTTGGGTCACTCAGGCTCGCTCTGCGGCGCGCAACACAGTTTAGTGGGAACGGCGCTAGCGCGCCCTGAGCTTGAGCAGCCGGTCGCGCGCAGAGGCCAGGTGTTCGCGCAAGGTGTACCAGCGCTGGGAGAACTCATCAGGCAAGTCCAGCGCCACCACCTGCCGCTCGATGTTGTCCAGCCGCTCCAGCAGGCGGCGCAGCGCCAGCGGGTTGTCGGCGGCCACTTCATCCATCTCGGTTTCCAGAAACTTCAGGTCGCCGTAAAAATGGTGCAGGGCCGAGCTGATGCGCCAGTCAAACAGCTTGGGAATCCACGCCAGCAAGACAAGGGCGATGGCGAGAATCGGCAGCACTGCATAGAGGATCAGCTCCGCATACTGCGCCGTGCGGTAAGGCAGCAGGGTCTCCATCCACGGGCGCGCGCCCAGGCTGTAGGCGCGGGCTGTGGGTGAGAGCGGAAAGTCGCTGCCCCTGAAGCTGGGGAACTGGCCGTGGCGCTGCAGGAAGTTGGGTATCTCGTGGATCTCGATGGCGGCTTCCAGCAAGGCGCGTTGCAGTGCGGGGTGTGTGTCCGGCCGCACCAGCAGGTGGGTTTGCAGGCTCATCAGCGTGAGGTCCTTGGGCGGGATGTCGCCGCGCAATTCAATCGCGCCCTGCGGCAGCAGCAGGGGCTGAAGGTGCGGGTCCTGAGCGGCCAGCGCGCCGGCGTGTTCGGTGCCCAGCAGCTGGATGCCGCTGCTTCGGGTCAGCAACTGCACGGCCTGCGAATCTTCACCAGCAGCCTGGAACACCAGGTCGACCTTGCCGTCGATCAAGGCATTGGCGGCCGCAACGCCGGTGGCGTTGTCAAACTGAACGTCCGCAAGCCGGACGCCAGCATGTTCGAGCATCAGCCTGGCAGCAATGAAAGACGACGACGAAGCCGGCCCGGCGGCGATGCGCTGGCCTTTGGCTTGCGCCAGCGACATCGGACCGCCGGTGGTCGAGAAAACCCATACCGGCTCCTGGCCCACCACGGCCAGGGCCTGCACCCTGGTCTGCGCATTGGCATAAATGCCGTGGGCAAAACCGATGCTGGTGGGGTCTCCCGGGCGCGTGAGCCGCTCGAGCGAGCCTTTTTGCGTGTCTGAATAGACGATCTCGGCGCGCACGCCTATGCGCTCTAGCTGCTCGGCATAACGCTGGGCGAGCATGGAATAGCCGCCCTGCGGCGAGCCAGCGCCAATCACGGTTTCAGTGGGCGGCAGCACCTTCCATTGCGTGGCGGACCACCACAGGGCAAAGGCCGTGCACAGCAGCACCGGCAGGTAAAACAGCCACCAGCGCCGGCGATAAAGCAGCAGCAGCTTCATCGCGCTATCGCCCCCTCATCCGGTAAAGCCGCTGGCGCACAAACTCAATGTGCTGGTGCAGCGTGTAGCAGCGCGCCATCAGGTCGCGCGGTGTGGCAAAGGCCATCATGGCTTTGTCGATGCCGTTCAGGCGAAGCAGGAAGCGCGTCAGGTCCAGGCCCGAGAGCGATTCCTGGTTCAGGTCGTTTTCAATGAACTTGAGTTCGCCGTACCAGCGGTTGACCCGGCTTTCCAGCACCCAGCGCAGGTAGGCCGGTATCAGCTGCATCAGCCACAGGGCCAGCAGCACCACCGGCAGCACGATAAGCAAAATGCGTTCGGCAACCTGCGCCCACCAAAAGGGCAGCAACCGCTCCAGCCAGGGCAGGCCGTGCGTCAGGGTTTCACGTGCCTGCGGCGCGGTCGGGAAGTCGATGCGCCGCAGTGAAGGGAAATCACCCGCGCGGTGAAAAAGTCCTCCGCCCGCATGAACCTCCATCGCCACGGCAATGGCCAGCCGCTTGAGGGCGGGGTGCAGGTCCTCACGCGCCACCAGGCTGGCCGTGGTGGTCAGCAGCGTGATGTCGCGCGGCGGAATCCGCGCATCCAGCGTGCCCTGCGCCAGCAGGCGGGACTCGAGGTAAGGGTTGCGTTCGGTGATGGCGGCGGACTTGCGGATGTTGGCCAGGTGTATGCCCGGCAGGATCAGCATGTTCTGCACCACAAAGGACTCAGGCGCCGCGACGAGAAACACCACATCGACCGTGTTTTGCCGCAAGGCTTGAACGGCCGGGCTGCTGGTCAGTGGCGAGAGTGTCAGGTCCTTGGGCTCGATCCGGGCCTGCTCCAGCAGCTTGAGCGCCACCTTGCGGGTGCCGCTGCCTTCGGGGCCGATCGCCACACGCAGCCCCTGTAACTGGTTGAGCGAGTCGATCTCGCGGCCGCGGGTGAAGACCCACAGGGGTTCCACGTCCACATTGACCAGTGTTTCGACGCGGCTGCGGTCGCGCCTTTCCAGCGAGCTGCCGAGGTAACCAAAGCCGCCCTGCATGAGCGCCAGGTCCGAAGGGTTGACGCCCTGGCGCAGGCGTTCAAGATTTTCCTGTGAGCCGGCGGAGGTCTTGATGTCCAGCGTGATGCCGTGGGCCGCGAATTTTTCGGCGTAGCGCTGCGCGTGAAGGTAGTAGGCGCCGTCGGCCCCCGCAGTGGTGATGGTCAGGTGCGCCGGCGGCATCGGCCACGCGAACAGCCACAGACCCGTGGCCGTGGCGGCGGCTGCAAGGACCATGGGAAACCGGATCCAGAGCCATTTGCGTTGGTATAACTTCGCCATGCGCACAGGGTGTCGTCCTGTAAAAGGTTGTACCTTTATAACGCATGGGTGTTACTCCCGTCAGGAGGGGTAACGTGAACGGTTATGGCGACTTCTCAGGCCGGTGCTGTTGTGGCCTTGGGTTTGGGCGCGGTCACGCCCAGCAGCCACAGATTGAGCCCCGCGTGCCGGCTGATCAGCAAAGCCGAGATGATGGGCCCGATGAGGCCCGCAGCAAGACCCATCACGAGCAACACATAAGTGTCCGTCACACCGATCTTCTTCAGCAGGATGCGGCTTGCCGCGGTGAAGAAGACATGCAGCAGATAAATTGCGAACGACCAGGAGCCCACGTAGGCGAGGTGGCGTGAGCTCCAGCCGCTGCGCAAAAGCAAAAATGCGCTGCAGACACCCAGCCCGAGCGCGGCGATGGAGTTGCCCTGTTCGGAGTACTGCGGAAACAGCATGGCCACCGTGGCGGCGCAGATGAAGACAGCCGCTGCTGCGCCGCGCGCCGCCGGGCCGGTGATCTCAAAGCGCTTGCAGGCCAGGCCCGCCAGAAAGAAGGGCAGCAGGTACACCGCGCCCTGTGCCGCAAAGTAATTCGGTGGGCTGAAGTAATCAAAGAGCACAGCGCACAAGGCCCAGGTCAGTGCGAAGCCCGCCGGCGTAGACAGCGCCTTCAGGTGCTCCAGCAGGATGACGACCAGGAAGACGATGAACAGGGCCTCGAGAAACCAGAAGTGCCCCACCGGCACGATGTGCAGCAGCCACCACTGGTTGACCGTGCTGTTGGCGCCGGGCGTAAAAGCCTGGACGACCGCAAAAATGGTGCCCACCGTGATCAGCGGCAACAAGAGCCGGCGAACCTTGCCTTTGACAAAACCCGGCGCATTGCCCTGGTAGGGGCGAAAGCCGTAGACATACCCGGAGATAAAGGAAAAGAGCGGCATGCGTATGTACGCAAGCGCTTCATTAAAAACCTGTACCCAATGGCCTTCCGGGATCTTCAGGCCGACGGCGGGTGTGTCTCCCACCACATGAAACAGAACCAGCAAGACGCACGCAATGCCCCTCAACGTATCCACTTCAAGATTGCGTTTCATTTTCTGGCCGGTCATCGGATGCGGGTTCCTCTCTTCATGCTGCGTTGATTCCCGAGCGTGTGACTTGTGTGACTTGAATGCACGGGCGTGTGTGAATGAACAGTCAATGCTCAAAGCGTAATCAAGTAGCGCGCCACCTTCAGGTCAAAAAAAAGCAAACTGTTGCAAGCGGTATCGCTTTGCGCGACATCCAACATCAAGCGCACAGCTGTTACGTTGTTGCAACGAATGCGCCTCCCGTTTGTCAAATGAATCAATCGGGAAAACCCTAAACTCAAGTTCATCTCCTACATCAACCTTCTCGCTTGGCGCATGGCGTCACCCGATGACTTGTTCGATCCTCAATCAGCTGTTTCCGCAGCGCCGTCACCTGGCGAATCCGCGGGACAAACACAGGGAAGTGACATCCAGACATGAAGTTACAGACTCCGCTTTCAGGCGAAGATTCAGCGCGCTATGCAGCGCTGGTAGAACAGGGCACGGCCATCACGCGGCATGCCGAGCTGCTCGAATGGCTGCAGGGCGATATCCAGCGATGCCTGCCGCACGACATCCTGCTGGCGGGCTGGGGCAATTTCCAGGAAGGCGCCATCCAGCATGACGTCGTCTCCAGGCTGCCGGGTGCACGTTCTTATGCGGCGGGCACCGACAGCCTGCCGTTTCTCCTCGCAAAGTTCTACGACCGCTGGCTTTCCGCTGACAGGCAGCCCTGCCGCCTGGACTTTGCTGAATTCGACTACCTGCTGGGCCAGGCGAGTTTGCCCGGCTCCTTTAGCAGCAGCCTTCGCGGCATGCGTTCGGTGTTGATCCACGGCCTGCACGACACAAGGGCGCAGCAGGAATGTGTCTATGTCTTGATGGGTGAGAACGACATTCCCGCCGAGCCGGCGTTCACAGCCATCCGCATGCTCATGCCCAGCATGGACGCCGCCTTGCGGCAGATGGCGCCCTTGCCGCAACAGCGCCGCCAGGCCGCTTTGCCCGTGCGCGCTGTCGATGATGCCTCCGGCCTGAGCGAGCGCGAAACCCAGATCATGGCCTGGGTGGCCATGGGTAAAACCAATTCAGAGATAGGCGCGATCCTGTGCATCAGCGGCTTCACCGTGAAGAACCACATGCAGCGCATCTTCCAGAAGCTCAATGTGTTCAACCGCGCGCAGGCGGTTTCCAAAGTCACGAGGGTTGGCATCTATGGCTGAAGCAAACCAACTCAGCTCCGCCTCCGCCTGGCTTAACCAGCGCGAACCCCGCGCCATGGGGCTGGGCCGCAGCCATCTGTTCACCGCGGTTGAAGCCGGGCTTGATCCGCTGGTGCTGGTGTTCTCTTTGTGGGCGCTGGCTTTTTACTATGAAGGCGCGGTGCGGCCCGCATACCTCATCCTGTCGGTCATCGTGTTTTCATTGACCTTTCCGGGCAGCGCCCAGCTTCGCCTGCCGGTCTGGAAAGTGCTCTTCAAGATCGCCTTTCACTGGATCTGGATCGCCGGCCTGTTGCTGCTGACGGGTTATGTGACGGAGTACTTCCACAAATTCTCCATGGCTGTTCTGGTCCACTGGCTGTGGGTGGCGCCTCTGGCCCAAATCGGTGCGCACCTGGCGCTCAGGGCGGCGGCGCCGCAGTTGCTGAAGCTGCAGGGGCCGCCGCGCGGCGCGGTGATCGTCGGCATGAACGAGCAGGGCGTGTCCCTGGCCGGGCATATCGCCGGTTCGGCCTACTCGGGCATTGACCTGAAAGGTTTTTTTGACGACCGCGGCGAAGAACGCCGCACGGCGCAGGATGGTCAAGACGGCCACCGGCTGGTCGGCAAGATTGACGACCTGCCGGCTTACGTCAAGCAGCACCGCATCCAGTTCATTTACCTGTCGCTGCCCATGGCCTCCCGGCCGCGCATCCTGCAGGTATTGGATGGGCTCAAGGACACCACGGCCTCGATTTATTTTGTGCCCGACATGTTCATCACCGACCTGATCCAGGGCCGCAGCGACACGGTGTGCGGCGTCACGGTGATCTCGGTGTGCGACACGCCGTTCCGAGGCGTCAACGGCGTGCTCAAACGCGCCAGCGACATTGTGCTGTCCTTGCTGATCCTGATGCTGATCCTGCCGGTGATGGCGGTGATTGCGCTCATGGTCAAGCTGGACTCGCCCGGCCCCATCATCTTCAAGCAGCGCCGCTATGGCCTGGATGGTGAGGAAATCCTGGTCTACAAATTCCGCTCCATGGCCGTCACCGAAGACGGCGGCACCATCCGCCAGGCCAGCAAAAACGACATGCGTGTAACCCGCCTGGGCGCCATCCTGCGCAAGACCTCGCTCGACGAGCTGCCGCAATTTTTTAATGTGCTGCAGGGCCGCATGAGCATCGTCGGCCCACGCCCGCACGCGGTGGCCCACAACGAGATGTACCGCTCGCTCATCAAGGGCTACATGGTGCGCCACAAGGTCAGGCCCGGCATCACCGGCTGGGCGCAGGTCAACGGCCAGCGCGGCGAAACCGACACGCTGGACAAGATGCAGTCACGCATCGACTGCGACCTGGACTACCTGCGCAACTGGTCGCTGCAGCTTGATTTTTTCATCATCCTGAAAACCATCCGCCTGGTGTTCAAGGACGGTGCGGCTTACTAAATAACCAGTAAACAGAAAACGGAGGACCGCTTTTGAGCTCCCATCGCACGCTTCTTCCAGTTCCGCTGCTTGTATTGAGCCTGTTCCCCCTGGCCGTGCACGCCGACGAGCTCGACACCCTGCAGTTCAGGGCGGGCCAAAGCTTTATGCACGACAGCAACGTCTTCCGGCTGTCGGACAGCGCCAACGCGCAGGCGGTGATCGGAACGCCTGACCGCGATGACACCGTGGCCGTGACGACCGCAGGCTTCAAGATCAACAAGCCCTATGGCCTGCAGCGGTTTGAATTCGACGCCAACATTGAAGACCACCGCTACAGCCGGTTTTCCTACCTGGACTTCACAGCCGTGAACTATGCCGCCGCCTGGCGCTGGAGCTTCACGCCGGCATTGCACGGCAACCTGACGACGGACAGGCGCGAGTTTGTGGACACCTATGCCGACGTGCAGGGCACGGGGCAGATCAACCGCCGGACCAACCGCTCCACCATTTTTGACGCGGAATACGAGCTTGACGGTACATGGCGCCTGGTGGGCGGCCTGTTCGAGCGCACCAGCGCCAACAGCCAGCCCAACACCTTCGAGGGCGACTCCAAAGTCCACGGCGCCGAGGGCGGCGTGCGTTATGTCTACCCGTCCGGCACGTCGATGGCTTACCGCTTGAGGGAAGGCAAGGGCGAATACCCGGGCCGCTTCCTGTCGCCGGTGTTCGCCGGCAACTTCACCGACCGCGAGCATGAGTTCCGCTTTGACTGGGCGCCCAGCGCCAAGACCACACTGCGGGCCAAGGTGGCGCATTTCGACCGTTCGCATGACGGGCTGGGCGCGCGCGATTTCTCCGGCGTGACCGGCCAGCTGGATGCAGCCTGGGCCATCACGCCCAAGACCAGCCTGGCCGGCGGCGTGGTGCGCGAGCTGGGCAGCTACCAGACCACCACCGCCAGCTACTACGAGGGCTGGCGCTTCTTTGTGGCCCCGACCTGGAAGGCCACTGAAAAAACGGCCGTGCGCCTGCGCTACGACCACGGCGCGCGCGACTTCAAGGGCCCGCTGCCGGGCTTTGCCGCCAGCGGCCGCCGCGACACCACCAACCTGCTGTCGCTGGCCGTTGAATGGCAGGCGATGCGCGCGCTCAAGCTGAGCGCCACCGTGCAGAGCGACAGGCGCAAGTCCAACGAGCCGGGCTTTGACTACAAGAGCAACACCTTTGGCGTGGCCGCCGATGCGAGCTTTTGATGAAAGCCTTCCATGAGCTGCCTGTTCCTGAAATTTCCGCTTCCCCGAAAGGCGACAAGATGAAACCGCTACTTTTCAAATCGATGAGCCGATACTTTGTGACGGCTGTGTTGTGCATGTCTGCCGTGCCGATGTTTGCCCAGACTGCGCCACCGCCATCGCTTCAAGCCGCAGCGACGGCTCCGGCACCCGCAGCAGCGCCGGCCGGGCCCGCCGTGCCCAACAACCAGGACTACCGGCTGGGCGCCGGCGACGCCATCGGCGTGCAGGTCTACCAAAGCCCAGACCTATCCATCGATGCGCGTGTGTCGGAAAGCGGCGTGATCAGCTACCCGCTGGTGGGCAGTGTGCAACTGGGCGGGCTCACGATTGCCGAGGCCGAGAAAAAGATCGCCGACGCCCTGCGCAGCGGCGGCTTTGTGAAAGTGCCGCAGGTCAACATCGTGCTGCGCCAGGTACGCGGCAACCAGGTGGCGGTGCTGGGGCAGGTGAGCCGGCCCGGCCGCTTCCCGCTGGAGACCTTTAACACCCGTGTCAGCGACATGCTGGCCGCCGCAGGCGGCACCACCGCAACCGGCGACGATGTGCTGATCGTCACCGGCCAGCGCGACGGAAAACCCTTTCGCAAGGTGATAGACATCCCGGCGCTCTTCCTCAATGAAAAATCCGATGAGGACATCGTGCTGGCTGGCGGCGACACGCTGTACGTCAACAAGGCGCCCATGTTCTACATCTACGGCGAGGCGCAGCGCCCCGGCCCTTACCGCATCGAGCGCGGCATGACAGTCATGCAGGCGCTGGCCCAGGGCGGCGGCCCCACCGTGCGCGGCAGCCAGAACCGCCTGAAGCTGCACCGCCGCGACGCCTCGGGCAAGGTGGTGGAGACCACGCCTAACCTGACCGACCCCGTTCGCCCCGAGGACGTGATCTACGTCCGCGAAAGCCTCTTCTAAATTTTTCAGTTTCCAGCCAGACGGACTGCCCATGACACTCCATCAATTCCTGCTCATCCTGCGCGCCCGCTACCGGGTGGCCCTGCTGATCGTCCTGCTCGCGATTTCCGCGGCGCTGGCGGTCAGCCTGCTCCTGCCCAAAAAATACACCGCCCAGACCGCCGTGCTTGTCGACGTGCGCTCGCCCGACCCGGTGGCCGGCGGTGCGCCGCTGCAAGGCCTGGTGGCGCCCAGCTATATGGCCACGCAGGTGGACATCATCGGCGGCGACCGCGTGGCGCAGCGTGTCGTGAAGATGCTCAAGCTCGATGAAAACCCGCGCACCAAGGAACGCTGGATGGAAGCGACCGAAGGCCGCGGTACCCTGGAAGGCTGGCTGGCCGACTCCCTGCAAAAGCGGCTGGACGTGCGGCCCGCGCGCGAAAGCAATGTGATCAACATCACCTACAAGGGCAGCGAGCCGGAAGACGCCGCGAACGTCGCCAACGCCTTTGCCCAGGCTTACCTGGATATCAACCTGGCGCTGAAAACCGAGCCCGCCCGCATCTACGCGGAATGGTTTGACGGCCAGACCAAGACATCGCGCGCCAAGCTGGAAGAAGCCCAGGCCCGCCTTTCGGAGTACCAGCAAAAGGCCGGCATCGTCAGCAGCGATGAGCGCGTGGACTATGAAACCACCAAGCTGGCGGAACTGTCCTCTCAGCTCACGACCGTGCAGGGCGACACCACCGACAGCCAGAGCAAGCGCGGCTCGCGCGGCGACACCATCGCCGAGGTGATGCAAAGCCCGCTGATCAACGGCCTGAAGGCCGACGTGGCGCGGCAGGAGGCCAAGGTCCAGGAAGTCAGTGTGCGCCTGGGCGAGAACCACCCCGAGCGCCAGCGCGCCGAATCCGAGCTGGCCGCCCTCAAGAGCCGCCTGGCCAGCGAGACGGCGCGTATCAACGCTTCGATCGAAACCACCTACCGTGTCGGCAAAGACCGCGAGCGCGAACTGCAAGGCGCCGTCGGCGCCCAGAAGGCCCGCGTGCTGGCGCTCAATAAACAGCGCGACGAACTCAACGTCTACCGCCGTGATGTCGAGTCGGCCCAGCGCGCGTATGAGGCGGTGAGCCAGAGCGCTTCGCAGACGCGCCTGCAGAGTCTGACCAACCAGACCAATGTGGTGCGCCTGAATGTGGCGACGCCGCCGGTCAACCCGTCCAGCCCGCGGCTGCTGGTCAACCTGCTGATTGCCGCTTTTGGCGGGACGCTGCTCGGTGTGGCCTGCGCGCTGCTGCTGGAGCTCACCAACCGCCGCGTGCGCTCCGCCGAGGACCTGGTGCAGATGCTGGGCCTGCCGGTGCTGGCCAGTATTTCTTCCGGCACGGGGTCCGGCAGGTTGAATGGCCCGCGCCGCCTGGCGCTTGGGCATGGAGGGTAACAAGTGATGAACATGAACAGAAATGCCAACACCACCGCGGTTCGCCCGGTTCCCCTGACGGTGCCCAGCAAGCCGGCCACCGGATCCGGCCGGTCCATCGGCATGATTCTTGTCGATGCGGGGCGCCTGTCGCCGCTGGATGCCGAACGCATCGCGCATTTCCAGAAAGACCGCGGCGCGCGTTTCGGTGACTCCGGCAAGGCCCTGGGCTTGCTCACCGACGACGACGTGCGCTTTGCGCTGTCGGTGCAGTTTGACTACCCCTACCTGGCCCGCGAAAGCAATTTAAGCCGCGAACTGGTGGCGGCCCACCATCCCAACAGCCAGCCGGTGGAGCAGTTGCGGGCGCTGCGCAGCCAGTTGATGCTGCGCTGGTTCGACACCGGCGCCGACCGCCGGGGCCTGGCCATCGTCAGCGCCGGTTCCAAGGAAGGGCGCAGCTATATCGCGGCCAACCTGGCCATCGTGTTTTCACAGCTGGGTTTGCGTACCCTGCTGATCGATGCCGACATGCGGGCGCCGCGCCAGCACCTGCTGTTCAACCTCGGCAAGGGCGCGGGCCTGTCGGACATGCTCGCCGGCCGCGCCGGCCCGGAAGCGGTGGTCAGTGTGGCGGCATTGCAGGATTTGTCGGTCTTGCCGGCGGGTGTCATTCCGCCCAACCCGCAGGAGTTGCTGGGCCGGCAGGAGTTTTCAAGGCTGCTTCAGTCGCTGGGCCAGGATTTCGACATCATCATCATCGACACCCCGCCCGCCAGCGAATGCGCGGATGCGCACACCGTGGCGGTGCGTGCCGGCGCGGCACTGGTGGTGGCGCGGCAAAACGAGAGCTCGGTGCCGCAGATGACACGGTTCACCCACAGCCTGCGCGAATTCGGTGTCGCGCTGGTGGGCTCGGTGCTCAACGATGCGTGAAGTGGCGCGTAAGCCGATCACCCGCCAGGCGATAGAACACGGCCAGTACCGCAGCGCCCAACAGGCCGCCTGCCAGGTCTGCCGCCAGATCGGCCCAGCTGGCCGAGCGGCCCGGCAGGTACATCTGGTGCAGCTCGTCCATGCCGCCCACCAGCAGCGCGCCTGCCACACAGCACAAGGCCATGCGCCAGCCGCGCATGCCGCCGGCCAGGCCCGCCGCCATACCAATCACCGCAAAGGTGTGCAGGTGCGCCAGTTTGTCCCAGGGTGCGGGGAAGAGGCCCACCGCCACAGGCTGGGCGCCGCCCACATACAGCACTGCGGCGCTGAGCGCGACCGTCAGCGCCGCGAGGATGCGGACAGTGCGCTGGAAATTGTCTCGGAGAAGGGCTTTGACCATGGGCCCGATTTTCTCACGCGCCGGCCCTGTGGGAGGGCGCATTCATGCTGAATCCCCACGCCGCCAATCCACCCGACTGGCGTGGCCGCTGGTCCTTGCTGCTGGCGAAAATCGAACGCGTGCAAGGCCCCATCGAGGGGCAGGCGCTGCTGGCCGAGCTGAGCCAGCCCCGGGCGCCCTCGGTGCTGGCCTTTGCCAATGCCCATGCGATGAATTCCATGGCTGCGTCGGCCTCTTTTTTTCAGGCCCTGCATTCGGCCGACCGCGTGCTCAGGGACGGCTCTGGCATGGCCACGCTCTTCAAACTGCTGCGCATGGAGCCGGGCCTCAACCTCAATGGCACCGACCTGATCCCGAGGCTGATACGCGCCTTCAACGGGCGGGGCATTGCCTTGTTCGGCACGCGCGATCCCTGGCTGGACGCAGCCTGGCAGCGGGTGCGGCAGGAGCTCGCGCCGCACAGCGCCGTGATCCGCGCCAACGGCTTTCTGGAGGCGGAGGCTTATGCCGTGCTCGCAAGCGAGCACCGCCCGGCGCTGATTGTGCTGGGCATGGGCATGCCGCGGCAGGAAGAAGTTGCCGCCCAGTTGCGCGGCGTGCTCGGCTACCCCTGCCTGATCGTCTGCGGCGGCGCCATCATTGATTTTCTGGGCGGCAAGACGCCGCGCGCGCCGTTGTGGATGCGCAGGGCCGGCATGGAATGGCTGTTTCGCCTCGCGCTCGAGCCGCGCCGGCTGTTCCAGCGTTATGTGATCGGCAACCCGCTGTTTCTGGCGCGGGCACTGCGCCTGCGTCTGTCTGCCGGCGTGAATTAACCGGCGTTGATGCCGGCATTCGCCGCCGCCGCAGGCCCTGCCTGCGGGACGGGCAGTGCCTCTTCGCTGTAGCGGTTGGCCACGTCGGGCGTGCAGTCGCGCCGCACGATCTGCCCGGGGTTGCCCAGCACCACGCAGTAGGGCGGCACATCTTCAAACACATAGGCGCCGCCGGCAATGCGGCTGCCTTTGCCCACGGTCACACCGCCCACGATGATGGCGTGCGGGCCTATCCAGACCTCGTCTTCAATCACCGGGTACAGGGTGTGCCTGCGGCCTTGCGCATCGATATGGTCGCGCTGGCCCAGCGTGACGCCGTGGAACAGCGTGACATTGCTGCCTATGCGCGCGCCGGCGTTCACCACAATGCCGCGCCCGTGCGTGAGCGCCAGGCCGGGTGCGATTGTGGTGCGCCACGGAATCTCGATACCGGCCAGCTGGCTCACCAGGCGGTACAGCAGGCGGGCGGGCCACACGGCCAGCCAGCGCACATTGGGCGCAAGCTGCTCTGCGGCCTGGCACAGGCGCATGGCGGCGACCACGCGAAAAGCCGGGTCTAGCAGCGCGGCCTTGAGTGTGAGCTGGGGCGTGGACTGCCCGAACTTGCGGTGGGTGTCGGCTTTCAGGGCGTGCATATCATGTTGTCCAGGGTGGGTTGGCCGGCGGCGGCGGGTGCGGTGAACCATTGCGCGGAATCGCGCAGGCCGTCGGCGTAAGGAGTCCACCGCACATTTAACTGGCGGGTGGCGGCCTGCACATCAAGGTGTATGTGCTGCGACCACAGGCCCAGCAAGCCCGGCGGCAGCGCGTCGGGCAGCTTCACGCTGTGGTGGCCCAGAAATTTCAGGCCGCGTTCAGCGGCTTTAAGCGGCGGGCCGCATACCCAGGCATCGAACTGAAGCTGGCGCCGGCTGATGCGGCGCACGGGCGTGGCCTTGATCTCCAGCGCCAGGTCTACAAAGTAGTCGTTCCAGCGCGGGCTGTCGGGCGCCGCCAGGTTGAACACCGGCATCTCGCCCGGGGCCAGCGGCAGTTGCAGCGCCCGCTGCAGGGCCTGGCATACATCGTCGACATGGACCAGGTTGGCCCAGCCGTCGCCCGCGATGCCCAGGTCGCCCAGGCGGCCGGCCTGCAGCCAGCGGCCTATGCGCCCCACCCACAACTGGCTGCCGGGGCCAAAGACGCAGCCGGGCCGTAGCAGCACGGCCTCGCCGCCGTGTTGCACAAAATCGCGCATGGCGGCCTCGGCTTCGCATTTGGCGCGGCCGTACCAGCCCAGGCTGGGGTCCAGTACGGCGTCTTCGCGAACGCTGCCTTCAGCGCCGCCGTAAACCGACATGGTGCTCAGGTGAACAATGCGCCGGCAGTCAGCTTCGAGAGCGGCTTGCACCAGCGCCCGCGCACCGCCGGCAATCGAGGCCGCATCGCCCGCCACGCAGTTCACCACGGCATCAAAACCTTTCAGGGCCTGCGCCAGTTCACGCGGGTTGCGGCTGTCGACTTCCAGCCAGTGCGCATCGTTCTTCATGCGCCGTGAAGCGCCAGTGCCCTCGGCCCAGAGCGTGGCCCGCAGCATCTCCAGCAGGCGGGCGCCTATATGGCCGGATGCACCCAGCACCAGGACTTTCATGCGGCCTCCTTCATCTGCAGCGGCGAGCGTTCGGCCCGCAGCTGCCGCGACAGGTGCCCGCCCAGCCGCAGCGACATCGCAATCAGTGTCAGCGTCGGGTTGGCCTGGCTGGAGGTCGGGAACACCGCGCTGCCGGCCACAAACAGGTTACGCACCGAGTGCACACGGCAGTCGGCGTCGACAACGCTGCTGCGCGGGTCCGCGCCCATGCGCGCCGTGCCGATGTGGTGGCCGCCGTAGGCGCCAAAGCGCATCAGGTCTTCTTCCAGCGTGTGGCGGTTGTAGTCAAATCGGGCCTTGCCGCTGCGCGCGAATTCTTCGGCCATCACGTCCAGGCTGGCGCCCACAGAGTCGATGTCGGCGCGGCTGTAGCGCCAGTCGACCTTCAGGCGCGGCATGCCCAGGGCATCGACGCCATCGGCCAGCGTGACCCGGCTGTGCGGCTGGGGGATCTGCTCGCCATGCACCTCCAGGCTGAAGCGGTTGCTGCGGTTGCGCAAAATCACTGACGGGTATTTCCGGTCTGCCAGGGTGCGTTTGGTAAGCCAGTGCGCCAGGAAGGCGGTGGTGTCCAGCGGGTCGGCGACGACGTTGAGCAGATGGCGCGCATACACACCGGCCGTGGGCGGCGCGCCGTCCTTGAGCCGCTTGCTGTATTCGTAGCTGATCATCTTGCGCGCCAGGAAGAGTCCCGACAGCACGCCGCTGCGGTGCGCCGGGTCGGTGATGCGCGGAAAGTGCAGGCGCGCCACCGCATTGGCCAGGCCCAGGCGTCTTTGTTCGCTGGCGGCCACAGCGATGCGGCGCCGGCAGTAAATGCCTTCGGGCGATATTTCATAACCGTGGCGCACATTGCGTGCGGGGCCGTGCACCGTCAGCGTGCCGACATTGCCGGCGATGTGGCACATGTAATAGCGGCCCACCACGTCATGCTGGTTGCCCACGCCTTGCGGCGTTACATCGTGAGAGGCCAGCAGCAGCCGTGCGGTTTCGAGGCCGCCTGTGGCCAGCACGGTGTGGCGCGCGGCGACGGTGAAGCGGTTTCCCGCCAGCGTGCGGACTTCCAGTTCACGCACGGCCTGGCCATCGGCCTGCAACTGCACGGCGGTGCAGTTCGCGCCCAGCAGCACTTCAAGGGTGGGCGCCAGCGACAGCCGTTTGGCATAGCGGCTGCCGAAATGGGTGGGGCAGGAGAAACGCTCCAGTCCGTTTGTCAGCACACGCGCACTGTCGAAGCCGGCAATCAGCGGGCCTGCCTCGGGCAGCGCCTCGTTCGCGTCATACAGAAAGCGCCCCGCCTCGGCCAGCGCATTGGCGCGCGGGTACCAGGGCAGCAGGTCTTCATACGACAGCGGCCAGCCGCTGTGCGGAATGTGCGCGCGGGTTTCAAAGTCCACCGGGTCAAAAGGCATGCAGCGCCCGCCCCAGATCGCCGATGAGCCGCCCAGCCGCCGCTGGCGGTATTTGCCGGGCGGGCTGTGCAACTGTTCGTCGGCCACTTCGCCTTCATACAGGTCTTGTGTGGGCGCGTGTTCCTGCAACTGGCCCGATTCCAGCAACAACACCGAATGCCCTTCGTCGGCCAGCGAGAGCGCCAGCGCAATGCCCGCCGGGCCGCCGCCGACCACGCAGACATCCGCTTCCAGCCGGCTGCCGTTGGGGATGCTGTTGGCGTCGCGGATCATGCGGCGCCTTCCTGTGGCGCAGTGGGTGCACGCAGCGCCCGGCCGGCCACGCCGAAATCACGCTGGTGGATATGCGCCACGCTGGAGAAGAAACGGGCGATGGAAAAGCTCCGTTCATACAGCGCACGGCCATTGCGCTCCAGCGAGTCGCGCAGCCCGTCGTCCTGCAAGACCTGCTGCAGGGCCGCCGCGATGCCGGGCACGTCGCCGGGCTGCACAAAGCAGGCGTTGATGCCGTCTTGCAGCACCGACGGTATTTCGCCCACCGGGGTGCAAACCACCGCGACGCCGTTGGCCAGCGCCTCCAGGATCACCAGCGGCAGGCCCTCGTCATAAGACGGCAAAACCAGCACATCGGTGCGCGCCATCAGCCGGGCCACCTGCTGCTGGTCCGACCAGCCGGCAAAACGCACAAAACCGGCGATGCCCAGCTCTTTGGCCTTGGCCTCATACGCCTTGACGTCGCCGCCGCCGGCCAGCGTCACTTCCAGCTTGGTGGTGTCCAGGCCGGGCAGGGCCAGCGCCTGGAGCAGGTCGGTCACGCCTTTGCGCTCCGACAGATTGCCCACAAAGAGCACACGCTGCGTGGCGGAGTCGCCTGCGATGCGGCGCGCATGGGTGGGCTCGGGCACGCCGTTGATGACGATGTCCACACGATCCGGCGCAACGCCCAGCTCTTCGATGACAAATTGCCGCGCGGCCGTACCCAGCACCATGCAGCTGGCCGGCAGGGAGAACACCCAGCGCGTCATGGCCTGCAACGGGCGCGGCAGCGAACGGTAAAAGTGGTGCAGCTGCGCGGCATGCAGGTGCAGCACCACCGGCACGCCCAGCGCGCGGCAGGCCGCGATGACGGCGCCCTTGCGAAAGAGGCTGAGCCGCTCGGCCATGTTCACATGCACGCCGGCCAGCCGGCCGCTGAGCCTGCCGCGTGCGATGCGGGCCAGCGCGGTGGCAAGGACCCAGAAGGAATAGAGGGCGTTGGCGCCGCCGCGTGTATCCAGCGGGCGGAGTTCGGCCGCGTCGGCGGAGGCGATGGCGGACGTGGAGGCTTGCGCCTGGATCAGATAGTCAGCCACCTTGAACATGCCGCCGCCCAGGGGCGTCCATGGGCAGGCCATGTAGATATAGCGGCCTTCGCTTTCGCGGATGGCGCTGCGTGGCAGCGATTCACTTCGCATGTTTACTTTCCCGGATTTTGGTAAGAGAGCTTGGGCGCGCCGGAGAAGGCGCGCTTGAAGAAGGTGGTCATGGGCCGCTCCAGCCACACATAAGACAGGCAACCCGCCACCACCACGGCCAGGCCCACGGCCAGCACAATGGCCAGGCTGTCCTGCACGCCCAGGCGCTTGAGCGCCATCACGCCGGCCGGCACCACAAAGGTGTGCGACAGGTAAATCGAATACGACGCGTCGCCCAGGAAGGACAGGCGCGAAGCCAGCGGTGCGCGCAGCGTCCAGGGTTCCATCCAGACCGCACCCAGCACCACCAGCGCGGCGCCGCAACCCCAGGTGGCGAAGCGGTCGGCCGTATGCCCCCAGTCGGGCGCGAACATAAATATGGCGCCTGCCGCCATCACGGCCAGGCCCACCAGCGGCGATGCATGCCGGTAGCGCAAAAAAGCATGGGCAATGCAGACACCCAGGATGAACTCGAACACGATGGTCTGCGCGTAAAAATTCAGCGCCACTGGGTCCGGGAACAGGAAGCTGCCCAGGAACACCAGCGCGAAGGCGGCCAGGCAAAAGCGGATGCGCGGTGCTCCCAATGCAATCGCCACGGCGAACACCGCATAAAACAGCATTTCAAAATTCAGCGTCCAGCCGACCGGCAGCGTGGGTTGCACCAGGCCCCAGGGGCTCATGGCGGGGATAAAAAGCAGCGATGCGGCAAGATGCCCCGGCTCCACCGACGAGCGCGCGGCCAGCGCCGGCATGGCCAGCAGCAGGGCCACCTTGAGCAGGGTGTAGAACCAGTAAAGCGGCGCGATCCTGATGAGGCGCCTGCGCATGAAGACCCAGGCGGCATTGAGCAGCGAGGGGCGCGCCGGCCCGCCCAAGGGCAGCGAGGCGGTCGACATGGCCATCACAAAGCCGCTGATCACAAAAAAGATGTCCACGCCGGCGGAGCCGTTCGCCCAGTAGTGGCTGGGCCCTGTGCCGCTGATGTGCATGGAGATGGCCTGGGTGATGTGCATCACCACCACCAGCATGGCCGCGGCAAAGCGCAGGATCTGCACACCGGTGAATTGCTGCGTCGCGCCCTTCAATGGATAGCCTCCTGCGCCGGTTGAAGCGCCGGCTGAAGCAGTGCGCCGGCCGGCTCCTGGATGACTTTGCTGGCGATGGCCTCTCGCGCGGGGCGCTGGCGGTGCAGCAGGCCGCGCAGCAGGCCGGCGGCGTTAAAGCACCAGGACACCACGGCATACAGCGCCTTGGTGATGGAGCGCTTGCGCCAGGTCATCAGCAGCACGGGCGCGCTGGCGATGGCGCAGAAAAAAGCCAGCCGCCAGGATGCCGCGACCGGCCACAGCGCAACGCTGGCCAGCACCACCCACCAAAGCAGCACGGCCAGGTAAATGCGCAGCTCACGCAGGCCTTGCAGCGCCAGCGGCAGGCGCGGCTGGCCCGCCGCGGCGCGCACCAGCTCGCCTAGGCCGCAGATGTAGCGCGTGCGCCAGCGCCGCACCAGCAGACGGTAGGGCGGCGCATCGTGGCCGAAATGGTTGGCCGCGTCGACCGGCAGGCGCCACAGGCGCCAGCCCAGCGCGCGCAGGCGTATCGCCAGGTCGAACTCTTCATAGCTGTGCAGGTTGCGGTCCGAGAAGTAGCCAGCCGCCTCGATGGCGCTGCGCCGGTACAGCCCGCCGCCGTCCAGCCTGTCGACGTTGCCGGGCCGCAGGTGCGGTGAGGCGCGTTCACCGCGGGCCATGTATTCCAGGCTCTCGGTGTTTTGCTCCACCACGCGGCCGCCCACGCCGGCGACGTCGGCGTGCGTGTCCAGAAAGGCCAGCGCCTGCTCCAGAAAGCCTGGCTGCATCTGCATGTCGCCGTCGAGGATGTAGACAAAGTCGCCGCGCGAATGCTGGTAGCCCAGCTGGGGGCCGGCGCCGCAGCAGCGCTCTTCCGGATGGGCCAGCTGGACGATGCGTATCGGGTAGGCGGTGGCGAGCTCGACCGTGCGGTCGCTGGAGCAGGAGTCCGCGAGGATCACTTCGCCGCCAACGCCGGCGACGGCTCGCAGCGCGCTTTCTACCGTGGACGCTATGCGCTGCTCTTCATTGAGCGCCTTGATGATCACGGAGACGCGGCAGGCAGACGCGGCCGGCAAGGACGGTCGCGCAGGCTCGAAGGGGGGGAGTGTTTTGCCAAACGGTATCGGGTTCATTTTTATCTTGCCTCGGCGGGGCTGGTGCTGACGCTGGCGGCGGGCGTAGTGCGGCGCAGACGCCACGCCTGCCAGTTCCTGACCAGCGGGCCCGGCATCAGGAGCGCCATGGCGGCCGTCATCCACCAGCGTTTTCCAATGGCCGCGCGGCGCGCTTTCATCAGCCAGGCCCAGCCCTCGCCGCGCGCGCCTGCGGCCAGCGCCAGGCGTGCGAGTGTGATCTGGTGCTGGGCCACCAGCCACAGCGCCGAGCTGCGTTGCAGGGACGGCATGGCGCCCGCCAGCGCACGCCGCCGCATGCGTTCCAGAAAGGGCGGCATGGCCCGCGCGGCATGGCCGCTAGTGAGGCTGCCTTCCACCGCGAGCCGGTAAGCCATCAGCGGTGTGTGGGCCAGCGCCACCGGCGCCTGCTCCGCCAGGCGAAACCACAGGTCCAGGTCTTCGCCGTGCGACTCGCCGGGTGGAAAGCAGGGCTGCATCCGGCGCAGCCGCGCCGTGCGCACCGACACGGCGCTGGTGCACAGGGTGGGTGAGGCCATCCAGCGCCGCGGCAGGTCGGTGACCAGTTCAATCTCGGGGCCTGCCGGCATCTCCGGCCAGCTTGGCGGCCACATTGCCGGTGTGTCGGGCACCGGCAGGTAGTCGGTGGCCACGGTGTCGGCTTCGGGGTAGCGTATCTGCGCCCATGCCAGCGTGGCCAGGTAGTTGGGGTGATGCCAGTCGTCGGCATCCAGAAAGGCCACCCACTCGCCGCGTGCCAGTGCAATGCCGTGGTTGCGCGCGGCAGAGACGCCGGCATTGGCCTGGCGCACCAGGCGCAGGCGCGGGTCGGTCATCAGGTCCACCAGTTCGGCGCCGCCGTCGGTGGAGCCGTCGTCCACCACGATGATCTCGAAGTCCGTCCAGGTCTGCGCCAGCACGGAGTTGATGGTGCCGCTGATGTAAGGCGCCTTGTTGTAAAGCGGAATGACGATGGAAAACTTCATGGGCTGACCCGGGCGGTGGCCAGGGGAGGTTGAGGGTCTCTGCTAAAGGTGGGCTCGGTGCGGTGGGCCGGCGGTACGGGGTCCGGCAGGCGTTTGCGCGCGCGGGCTTCACGCGCAGCGGCGGCCAGCGTCATCAGCAGCAACACGTGGGCGATGAGTTCAGGGCCGTAGCCGAAGAGCAGCAGCGGTACTTCGCTGATGGCGCGCAGCGTGAGCGCCACAAACAGCGCCAGCGAAAGGCCGCCGCTGGCGCGGGCATAGCGCAGGGACAGCACCAGCAACACCAGCGCATACAGCACCAGGGCCGCGGCGCCCACGGTTCCCGAACGCGAGAGCGTGTCCATGAACTGGTTGTGCGCATGGGTGGCGTTGGGCATGCCGATGGCTTCGCGAAAGCTCGCGTCCCACAAGGTCGGCCCGTAGCCGAACACCGGGTTGCGCTGCCATTCGTCGTAGGCAATCGCCCAGATCTGGTCGCGCCCCGTCATGGACGCGAGCTGCGCGCCCTGGGCGCTGTCGAAGAAGCTGCTCAGGCGCGCATCGATCTCGCCGAACATCAGCAAGGCGGCAAAGCCTGCAACGGCCGCCATAAAGACCAGCAGCGTGACGATGCCGAACTCCGGCCGCACCGGGTCACCCACACGGCGCATAAAGCCGGGCCCCTGGCGCACGACAAGAATGCAGGCGGAGCACAGTGCGAACGAAATCCACGCCGTTTTGGACTGCGCAAGGAACAGCACCAGCAAGCCCACAGCCCAGGCCAGGCGGTTCAGCCACACGCGCTGGAAGGGCCGCGCCAGCAGGCACAGCAAACCCAGCTGCGCCAGCATGCCCAGCGACACGGCGTGCGGCGCCAGGCCCGCCAGGCGCGGCACGCCCGGCAGCAAGCCCTGGGTGTAGGAGGCGTCCAGCACCAGGCTGGGCTTGAAGGGAACGAGCAGCAAGCCTGCCAGCATGAAGAGCAGCAGGGCATTGCGTGTCGCGCCAAAGGCCAGGTCGCGCTCGGAGGCGGTGGCCAGCACGGCGGCAAAGCCAATCACCAGCGGGTACACATAGTCGTGCGACAGGTGTGGGTGCGCGCCCAGCAGGGCGGGGGCTGCCACCGTGCCACCCCAGAAAAGGATAAAAACCACCAGCAGTGCGGATGGCGCGTGCGCGCTCTTGTCGCGGCGTATCCAGTGCGTGATGAGGCGCTCGCCGGCCAGTGTGAGCAGCAGCAATGAAGCCAGCGGCTGCATCAGGGACACCAGCGGATGGCGCACCAGCACCACCACTTCGTCGAAATTGGTGTTGCTGCTGGAAAGGTCGCGGCCCGACAGGAAGTTGGCCATGGCCACCATCAGCAGGATGGCGTAGAAGATCAGGTGCATATAGCCCTGTGCGCGGCGTGAGGTGACATGCACCGCACCGGCCATGCCCAGCGCCGCCGTGAGCGCCGCCAGAATGGCGCCGGCGACCAGGACTGAAATGACGACGGTTTGCTCCATGGTGAGGGCCTTAAGGGCGTTGTTCGCCCAGCGAGGCGGCGAGTGCAGTAGAAGGCGCAGCGGGGCGGCGCAGGAACTTTGCCAGGCCGGGCACAAAGCGGATCGCCATGTCGGACGCATCCTGTCCCAGCAGTTGCGGCCGCAGGATCAGCAACAGGCCCGGCAGCAACACGGCTGCCATTGAACTGGTTGCCAGCGATAGCAGGGGCATGTCAAAGCGCGCCGTCGCATGCTGCGCAGCCACAACGCCCGCGACGCAGAGCGCACTCAGCAGCAGCCCGCGCAGGGCGTCCGGCAGCAGGGCCATCGCGCGAAGGTTCAGCGCACGGAAGGCTGCGATAGCGATAACGGCCGCGCGCAGCACCAGCAGCCCACCGGCGACGGCCGCAGCCACATGAATGCCTTTGCCCGCCAGCAGGTAAAAAGCGGCCGCGCCCACAACGACCAGCGGCAGTTGCAACAGGAACTCGTAATGTTTGCGCCCGGTGTTCCACAGCACCGGCGTCGACAAACCCCAGATGACATAGGCCGGCATGCAGAGGAACAGCGTGCCCAGCACCCAGGCCGCGTCGGCCCAGGCCGGCCCGTACAGCACGCGCACGATGTCGCGCGAAACAAAGGCCAGCGTCACAAAGGCCGGCAGGCCCAGCACCACGATGGTGGCCAGCATCTGCAAATAGGCGCGGCCCAGCCGGGGCAGGTCGTCTTGCAGGCGGGCGCCCGCCGCCAGGAAAGCCGGTTGCAGCGCGCCCAGCAGCAAGGTATTGGGCATGGTGGCCAGGTTGTAGGCCACGTTGTAAAGGCCCAGCGCCTGTGCATTGAGCAGGCGGCCGATCAGCACGCGGTCCAGGTTGTTGAGCAACCAGTTGACGATGTTGGTGAAGAACACGGTATGCCCGGTGCCGACGGCCGAGCGTGCATCGGCATACCAAAAGAGCGGGCGCACCGCATGCGGTTTGAGCGCGTAGCTGGCCGCCAGCTGCACAGCTGCCTGGACCAGCCAGGCCGCGACCAGCGAGGCTTCGCCCTGGCCCATCAACGCCATCGGCAGGCCGACGGCGATATAACCCGCGGCATAGCTGCCCACCTGCACCAGCCCGACCGCGCGGAAGTTGAGGTCGCGTTGCAGCAAATAGGTGGCGGGCGCGGCAGCCGCGCTCAGCAGGCAGGCGAGTGAGAGCCATTGAATGACGGCCTCTGCCCGCGGCTCACGAAAATAAACGGCCAGCAAAGGCGCCAGCAGGTACACCGCCAGCATGGTGGCCAGGCCCACGATGAGCTGCCAGGTCCAGGCAAAGCGCACGTCGTCGTCATGCAGGGTCTGGCGCTGCAGCAGGCTCCAGCTGAAACCGAAACCCGAGACAAAGGTCGCAAAGGTCAGCACCACCATGCCGATGGCAAAGACACCAAAAATATCCGGCCCCAGCGTGCGGGCCAGCACGACCTGGGCCATCAGTTGCAGCGCAAAGCGCGCGGCCGTGGAAGCCGCACTCCATTTGACCGCCGCAACGCCAGGCCGGCCGAGTCCGCTCACGCTCAGTGCCTTTCCGCCTTGTAGCGCCGCACGGCGATCACGCCCATGAGCACCAGCGTGGCCAGCAGCATGCCGTATGAGCGCCAGCCGGATTCGCTGGAATCAAACTCATCGGCGGAGGGCGGGTTGGGGCGCACATTGGGGCTGTAGACCGCCCGCACCTTGACGGTGTCGGCGCCGGGCTCCAGCTTCATGCGTGTGGTGTTGTCGGCTGCCGCGGCCTTCACGGCGGGAGTTGAAGGGGCTTGTGCGTAAGAGGCCGGCATGCAAGCCAAAGAGGCCAGCAGGGCGGCTGAAAACAGGGCTTTAGGCAAGGGTTTAAGCATGAATTTCTCCTCTGTCAAAGCTAGGAGATGAGTTTGTTGTGCGGTGCAGCAATCGGCAATAGTCCAAACGGCTCATGGCCCGCTTTGTGCTGCGAAAGCAAATGTGTTTTTGTGGCCATGCTGCGCTGCTTGTATTGCAAGTTGAATCACACGCTGACGGCCGGCCGGATGGGGCCGTTCGGGCTATTGCGCACAGGCGCCGGGGCGTGTATTGCGGGGGCGGTCGAAGCAACGGTGCGGTAGCCGTCGGGGTTGCGTTGCTGCCAGTGCCAGGCGTCGCGGCACATATCGTCGATGGTGTGCGTGGCGCGCCAGCCGAGCAGGCTGCCGGCCAGCGAGACGTCGGCGAAATACTGCGCCACGTCGCCGGCCCGCCGGGGCGCGAACTCAAACGGTACGGGCCGCCCGCTCGCGCGCTCAAAAGCGCGCACCACGCCCAACACACTGGTGCCTGCGCCGGTGCCCAGGTTGACGGTAAAGCTTTGCCCCTTGCCCAGCAGGGCGTGCACCGCGGCCACATGGCCCGCGGCCAGGTCGACCACATGCAGATAATCGCGCACGCCGGTGCCGTCGGGCGTGGTGTAGTCGCTGCCGAAGACCTGCAGGCGCGCGCGTTTGCCTACGGCCACCTGGGTGACAAACGGCATCAGGTTGTTGGGAATGCCGTTGGGGTCCTCGCCGATCAGGCCGCTGGGGTGCGCGCCCACCGGGTTGAAGTAACGCAGCACGCCGGTCCGCCAGGCCGGGTTTGATGCGCGCAGCGAGGCCAGGATGTCTTCGCACACCAGCTTGCTGTGGGCATAGGGGCTTTCAGGCGCGCAGGGAAAGCGCTCGTCAATCGGCACGCTGGCGGGGTCGCCGTACACCGTGGCGCTTGAAGAGAACACCACCGAGCGGCACGCCTCTGTGGTGGCCATGGCCTCCAGCAGGCTCAGCAGGCCGCTCACATTGTTGCGGTAGTACATGAGCGGCTGCTGCACGCTTTCGCCAACCGCCTTGAAGCCGGCAAAGTGCACGGCGGCGACGCAGCTGTGGCGCCGCAGCACATCGGCGACAAAGGCGGTGTCCAGCACATTGCCTTTTTCGCAAGGCACGCGCCGGCCCGTCAGTTGTTCAAGCCGCTGCAGCACCGCAGGGTGGCTGTTGGAAAAATCGTCGAGGATGACCGGCTGGTAGCCGGCCTCCACCAAGGCCACAAATGTGTGGCTGCCGATGTAACCTGCGCCGCCGGTCAGCAGCACGCTGGGGGTGTTTTTTGTCATGAATTAGTCGCGAAGAAAGCTGCCATGCAGCGGTTGATGAAGCAGACACCGCAGGGCCGGTGCGGCCGCTGCTGAAAGACTGCGTGCAAAGCACAACGCCGTTTGCCAGGATTGATTGCAGTGTCTTTTGACACACGGCAAGGGCATGTCAGCGTAAGCCGCATGCGTGCGTCGGATGGCGTCAGACAGGGCTTAAAGCGTGTCGAATCGTTCGGTAAGCACTTGTGAATGAGATGCGCTAATCACCTGCAATCGCCTGCTGGCGTGCGTATGCAGCGCATGTGCCGTGCGCGTTGGCCGTGCACGTGCGGACAGAAAGTCACAAAGGTTGCGAAGCCTTGTGAGGATGTAAGGCTTGTGTGTTGTGGCGCTTGCGCGACTGCAGACCGCCCTGACTCGGGCGCGCGTCATTGCACCTTGCAAGGCTTTTGCGGCCATAAAAAAGCCCGGCGAAAACCGGGCTGGTTTTTTTGGGTGGCGGCGCTTACATGCCTGCGTAGTTAGGCCCGCCGCCGCCTTCAGGTGTGACCCACACGATGTTTTGCGTCGGGTCCTTGATGTCGCAGGTCTTGCAGTGCACGCAGTTCTGCGCGTTGATCTGCAGGCGGTCGGTGTTGTCGGCGTTCTTCACGAACTCATACACGCCGGCGGGGCAATAGCGGCTTTCAGGGCCGGCGTACTTGGCCAGGTTGATGTTGACCGGCACGCTCGCGTCTTTCAGCGTCAGGTGCGCGGGCTGGTGCTCTTCGTGGTTGGTGTTGGAGACAAACACCGAGCTCAGGCGGTCAAAGGTGATCTTGTTGTCGGGCTTGGGGTACACGATGGGCGTGCATTCGGCAGCCGGCTTGAGCTTGGCGTAATCGGGCGTGCTGTTGTGAATCGTCCAGGGCGGGCTCTTGATGCCCAGCTTGGGCAGCAGCCAGTGCTCGATACCGGTCATGAAGGCGCCGACGTAGAGGCCTTTCTTGAACCAGGACTTGAAGTTGCGCGACTGGTTGAGCTCTGCTGCAAGCCAGCTCTTGGCATAGGCCTCGGGGTAGGCGGCCAGCTCGTCGTGCTGGCGGCCGGCGGTGACGGCCTCATACGCGGCCTCGGCGGCCAGCATGCCGCTCTTGATGGCGGCATGGCTGCCTTTGATGCGGGCGGCATTGAGGTAACCGGCTTCGCAGCCGATCAGCGCGCCGCCCGGGAACACGGTTTTGGGCAGGCTCAGTGCGCCGCCGGCGGTGATGGCGCGCGCGCCATAGCTCAGGCGCTTGCCGCCTTCAAGGTAGGCCTTGATGCTGGGGTGGGTCTTCCAGCGCTGCATTTCTTCAAAGGGGCTGAGGTAAGGGTTGCTGTAGTCCAGGCCGGTGACCATGCCCAGCGTGACCTTGTTGTCCTCGAGGTGGTACATAAAACCGCCGCCGTAGGTCTGGCTGTCCATGGGCCAGCCGGCGGTGTGGATGACAAGGCCGGGCTTGTGTTTGGCCGGGTCGATTTCCCAGAGCTCTTTCACACCCAGCGCGTAGCCTTGCGGGTCGCGACCCTGGTCGAGCTTGAAGCGGTTGATCAGCTGGCGGCCCAAGTGGCCGCGCGCGCCTTCGGCAAACACGGTGTACTTGCCATGCAGCTCCATGCCGAGCTGGAAGTTGTCGGTAGGCTGGCCGTCTTTGCCGATGCCAAGGTTGCCGGTGGCCACGCCTTTGACGGAGCCGTCGTCGTTGTAGAGCACTTCAGCCGCGGCAAAGCCCGGGAAGATTTCAACGCCCAGGCCCTCGGCCTGCTGCGCCAGCCAGCGCACCACATTGCCCAGGCTGATGACGTAGTTGCCTTCGTTGTGAAAGCAATCGGGCACAAAAAAGTCCGGGGTCTTGATGGTGCCCTTCTCGGTCAGGAAAAGCACTTCGTCGGCGGTGACGGGCTGGTTCAATGGCGCGCCCTGGGCTTTCCAGTCGGGGATAAGTTCAGTCAGCGCCTTCGGGTCCATCACCGCGCCCGAGAGAATGTGCGCGCCGGGTTCGGAGCCTTTTTCAAGCGCCACCACAGAAATGTCGGTGCCCTTTTCGGCGGCGAGTTGTTTCAGGCGGATCGCGGTGGCCAGGCCGCCCGGGCCTCCGCCCACCACGACCACGTCATATTCCATCGCTTCGCGGGGGCCGAACTGGGCCAGAATTTCTTGGGTATTCATCGGGGGACTCGCTGATAATGATTTTCAGGAAGGATTGCTGCCTCGCGTTGGATTTTATGCCGCGAATGCAGTGATGCGAACGGTCGTTCTCTTTTGTGCAGCTTTAATTGAGAGGAGCCTCTAATGGCTTACAGCTTGGATCTCTCGGGGCGTGTCGCCCTCGTGACCGGTGCATCGGGCGGGCTCGGTGCGCAGTTTGCCAAAACGCTGAGCCAGGCAGGCGCGGCCGTGGTGCTGGCCAGCCGCCGGCTGGACAAGCTCAAGGATCTGCGCGCGCAGATTGAAGCGGCAGGCGGCGACGCGCATGTGGTGGAGCTCGACGTGACCGACCACGCCAGCATCAAGGCCGGGGTGGCGCATGCCGAAACCGAAGTCGGGCCCATCGACATCCTCGTCAATAACTCGGGCGTGAGCACCACGCAGCGCATTCAGGATGTGGGCGAAGAAGACTACGACTTCATCTTCAATACCAACGTCAAGGGAGCCTTCTTTGTGGCGCAGGAAGTCGGCAAGCGCATGCTGGCCCGCTCACGCGGCGCCGCGCCGGGCAGCTATGCCGGCGGGCGCATCATCAATATCGCATCGATGGCGGGGCTGCGCGTGTTGCCGCAAATCGGCGTGTATTGCATGAGCAAAGCCGCCGTGGTGCAGATGACCAAGGCGATGGCGCTGGAGTGGGGCAAGTTCGGCATCAACGTCAATGCGATTTGCCCCGGTTATATCGACACCGAGATCAACCACCACCACTGGGAAACCGAGCAGGGCAAGAAGCTGGTGCAGATGCTGCCGCGCAAGCGCGTAGGCAAACCGGAAGACCTGGATGCCCTGCTCATCATGCTGGCCAGCGGTGAGAGCCATTTTGTCAATGGCGCCGTGATTGCGGCCGACGACGGCTTCGGCGCCTGAGCCAATTCAGCGGCCTGCAGAAAACGCCGGCGCGTGGCAAAGTTAGCTCTTCGCGTTTTTCGCGTCTTTCCCGCATTCCCGTTTTTACTTTCCTGATTTCGGAGACTTGAACATGTTGGAGTCTGTATTGCCTTACCTCGGCCCGATAGGCCTGATTCTTCTGGCGCTGCTTGCGGGTGTTGTGAGTCCTGGCCCCAGTTTTGTGCAGGTGGCGCGTATTGCCGTCTCGCGTTCGCGCGCAGATGGTCTGGCTGCTGCGGTCGGCATGGGCCTGGGCGCGTTGGTGTTTGCCATGCTGGCGCTGGCTGGCTTGCAGGCGCTGCTGGCTGCTTTGCCTGGCGTCTACATGGCCTTGAAGATTGTGGGCGGCCTTTACCTGATGTGGATGGCCTTCAATATCTGGCGCGGTGCGCGCCAGCCGCTGGAGATGGGCGCTGCCGGTGAGGGTGTTTCACGCCAGACGGTGTGGCAGTCGTTTCGCCTGGGCCTGGTCACGCAGCTGAGCAACCCAAAAATTGTGGTGGTCTACAGCAGCGTGTTTGCGGCCTTGCTGCCTGCGCAGTTTCCGCTGCCGGCCGCGCTGCTGGTGCTGGCGGGTGTGCTGGTGATGGAGACGGGCTGGTACGCTGTGGTGGCGCTGGTGTTGTCATCCACCGTGCCGCGCGCGGCCTATCTGCGCAGCAAGGCCCTGGTCGACCGCGTGGCCGCGGGCGCCATGGGCTTGCTTGGCCTGCGCCTGGTTGCCACTGCGCACGTTGCCTGACGCATGCTGACGGGCATTCTGGCCGGCCTCGCGGCGGGAGCGCTGTGGGGCCTGGTGTTTGTTGCGCCGCGCATGGTCGAGATGGGCCCGGGTGCTTATTCGTCGATTGACCTCACGGCGGGGCGCTTTGCCGTATACGGCGTGCTGGCTGCGCTGGTGATGCTGGTCGGCATGCGCAGCCGCCGCCTGCCTACGCTGCGCCAGGCCTGGGCCGCGTTGGTGATGAGTGTGCTGGGCTTTAGCGGCTACTACCTGCTGCTGGTGCTGGCCATACGCGATGCGGGCACCGAAGTGCCTTCATTGGTGATTGGCACCATCCCGATCTGGGTGATGCTGCTGGGCAAGCCACAGGGTTTGCGCTGGGCCGCGTTATTGCCGGGGCTGGCGCTCACGCTGGCGGGGCTGGCGCTGATGATGGGCTCCACGCACGAGGCAGGGCAGGGCGCTGCCACGCATTTCTGGCGCGGCATGCTCTTCGTGTCGGCTTCGTTGGTGTGCTGGACGGCGTTTGCCATCGTCAACTCCGCCTGGCTCAAGCGTCACCCCGAAGTCAATGCCACCGATTGGGCCAACTGGCTGGGCGTGGCCACCGGCCTGGGCGCGCTGCTGATGTGTCTGGTGGCCGGCTCGGACATCAACGTGTTGGCCGTGCGCGAGGACCGCTGGATGTTTGTGCTGCTCTGCGTGATCGCGGGTGTGGGTTCCACCTGGCTGGCCACCATTTTGTGGAACATGGCCAGCCAGCGCCTCAGCGCCAGCCTGTGCGGGCAGCTCATCGTGAGCGAGACGATTTTTGCCTTGCTCTATTCTTTTGCCTGGGACGGCCGCTGGCCGACGCTGGTGCAACTTACCGCCTGTGTGTTGTTCACGCTGGGCATTCTGGCTTCCATCAGGGCGCATCGCTAAGTAATTCATTCATTATGAAAATCGAAATTCCCGAAAAGAAAAAGCTGGTCCGCGAGATGGTGATCCCCATCCGCTGGGGCGACATGGACGCCATGGGTCATCTCAACAACGGCAGCTACTTCCGTTACCTCGAAACCATACGCATCGACTGGATGTATGCCATCGGCTGCAAACCCGACCCCAAGGGCGAAGGCCCCGTCATCGTCAACGCCTTTTGCAACTTCTACAAGCAGCTTGAATACCCGGGTGATGTGCTGATGAAGATGTATGTGAGCGACCCGGGCCGCAGCACCTTTGAGAGCTGGGCGACCATGGAGCGGGTGGATGCGCCCGGCGTGATCTGCGCTGCGGGCGGCGCCACCACCATCTGGGTGGACTTTCCGGCGCAGAAATCCAGGCCCTTGCCGGACTGGATGCGCAAGATCGTCGAGTAAGAGTCGCTAAAAATCTCTTGCTCCCTCGCCCTCTGGGAGAGGGCAGGGGTGAGGGTCGCGGCCTGTGCATGGAGCGGCGGAATGTTGATCCGCCGCTGAGCCCTCACCCCAACCCTCTCCCAGGGGGAGAGGGAGAAAAACAGAGCAGCCTCAGCGCACCACGCGAAAGCTTTTTTCGTTGTCCTTCAGCCAGCGCTGGGCAATTCCCCGGGTTTGCTGTTCAGGCGCCGTATAGGCCTCCTGGTCCGGATGAAAGTCGCGCCTGAAGTAGGCCAGCAAGGGCCCGGTCACATGCCAGATGGCGCCGTTGCGGCCCCAGAAGTATTTCAGCGCACCCCACCAGGTGCCGGGCTTGAACAGCGTGCCGTCATGCCAGAGGTTGAGCACCGTCTGCCGGCCCGAATCAAATGAAAACACCAGCAGGGCGTAGATGTACCAGCGGACGCGCCACGCATAGTTGCCCTGCATGGCGTTGTAGAGGTCATAGGCCACCGCGCGGTGCTCGGTTTCTTCGGCCGCGTGCCAGCGCCACAGCATCTGCATTTTCGGCTCGGCCTTGTCCAGCGTGGTGTCATGGCGCAGCATGAAGTCCGCCAGCACGGCGGTGAGGTGTTCATACGCGGCCGTCACGGCCAGCATATGGCGCGGGCTGACGTTTCTGGAATGCGCAAACTCGATGCGCGCCGTGGCCCAGTGCTGCCACCGGTTGACCAGGCCCTGCTTTTCAAGGTGCGCGTTGTAGAGCCCATGGATATGGCGGTGCGTGGCCTCCTGGCCGATGAACTGCGCGGCGGCTTCGTGCAGCAGTGCATGCTCGGGTGTGCGGGGCAGCAGCTTCGCGCAGTCGCGTACCGCATCGATAAAAGACTGCTCGCCGACCGGAAAACTCATAGACAGCGCGTTGTGGTACTGGCTTAAGAACGCATCCCCGCCGTGCCAGTGGCGCTCAAAGCCCTGGCTCAGGTCCAGCTCCAGTTTGCGCACCGTCAGGCCCGAAGGGCTGGCCGATGTGGTGGCGTCAGAGACTGCGGCGGATGTAGCGAGGGGTGTCATCGGTATGCATTCAGGCCTTGCACAAAGACCCGTTAATGAGCATTATTCAGTTTTGAGTCCAGCCCCACAACTCGCCTATTGCTCAGTTTTCACACCATGACCCTGCCCGGCGCGCCTTCTGGCCCTTCCCCCTCTGACAGCATGCGAAAACTGCCCATGCAGGACCGCGCCCAGCGCACCATAGAGACGATTTTTCAGGCCACTGCTCAGATTGTGGAAAGCGAAGGCGAGGCCGGCCTGACGACCAACAAGGTCGCCAAAAAAGCCGGCTTCTCGATCGGCACGCTGTACCAGTACTTTCCCAGCAAAGAGGCCATCCTGCTGGCCATGATCAACCGCGAGCGGCGGCGCGTGCTGGATGAACTTCAGGCGCTGATGAAGCGTGCCGTGCTGGAGCGCCGCGATGCCAACTCGGCGGTGCGCGAGCTGGTGCACACATTGGTCGAGTCTTTCGGCAGCGGCCCCAAACACAAGCGCGCCATGATCCGCTTGGCCTGGCGCATGGACCACCATGAAAACATCACGCAGGCGCTGCGCGAGGCCTCCGAGCGCAATGCGTTTGCGCTGTCGCAGCTGGGCGACCCGACCTTGCGGGCGCCCACGCCGGCGTTGATGTTTGTGGCCACGCGCGCGGTAATGGGCGCAATCCGCAGCGCTTCGCTGGAAGATTCGCCGCTGCTGGGCACGCCCGAATTTGAGGATGAGCTGGTGCGTATGGTGCTGGGCGTGATCAGGGCCTGATCACGCCCAGCAGCACCCGTCAGGCGGGCTTGGGCGGCTTGGGCACGCGGCCCATCAGATAGAACTCGGGATTGGGCTGCATGTTGCTGAAGCTGGCCATGCGGTTGGAAAGGCCAAAGAAGGCCGTGATCGCCGCGATATCCCAGGCGTCTTCATCGTCAAAGCCGTGGCCGTACAGCGCTTCAAAGTCGGCGTCTTCGATCTGGTCGGCCTGCAGGCAGACCTTCATTGCAAAGTCGAGCATGGCGCGCTGGCGCGGCGTGATGTCGGCCTTGCGGTAATTCACCGCCACCTGGTCGGCCACCAGCGGCTTCTTTTCATAAATGCGCAGAATGGCGCCGTGCGCCACCACGCAGTAAAGGCAGTTGTTGGCCGCGCTGGTGGTGGTGACGATCATCTCGCGTTCGCCCTTGGTCAGCGTGCCGTTCGGGTTGGAGCCTTCTTCCTTGAGCATCAGCGCATCGTGGTAAGCAAAGAAGGCGCGCCACTCGGCGGGCCGGCGCGCCAGGGCCAAAAACACGTTGGGCACAAAGCCGGCTTTTTCCTGCACCTCCAGGACTTTGGCCTTGATGTCGTCGGGCAGGTCTTTGAGTTCCGGGGCGGGGTAGCGGATGGGCATGGCCTTGTCTCCTTCTTGTGGCTTCCTGTGGCGATCAGTGTTGGGCAATGATACGGCCCCCGCTTTAACCGGCCCCGGGCCACTCCAGCTTTCCCACCTCATCCATGTGTGTGAGGTAGACCCGCAAATCAAATTCGTACTGGTGGTACTGCGGCTCCATGTGCGTGCACAGCTGGTAGAAGGCCTTGTCGTGCGCCTTCTCCTTGATGTGCGCCAGCTCATGCACCGCGATCATGCGCAAAAACTCCGCGGGCACATCCTTGAACAAGGTGGCGACGCGGATCTCGCGTTTGGCTTTGAGTTTGCTGCCCTGCACGCGCGAGACTGCCGTGTGCGTACCCAGTGCATGGGCGATCACATGGAGTTTGCTGTCGAAGGCGACCTTGGAGAGCGGCTCCGAGTTGCGCAGGAAGTCGTTCTTCAGGCCCATCACGTACTCGTACAAGGCCTTGTCGGTTCGCACGCCATGGGCCTGGGGGTATTTGGCGAGCAGTACCTCGCCCAACCGGCCCCGGTCGAGCAACTGCTGAACCTGAACCCGCAGGTTGTCCGGGTAACCGGCGAGGTATTTCAAGGGGACGACACTGGCCATGAGAGATTCAGGCCGAGTGCCTCACCGATCGTGCTTCAGACCTCGCGGCGCAGCGCGGGGAAGAGAATGACGTCACGAATGCTGGCGCTATCGGTCAGCAGCATCATCAGGCGGTCAATGCCCACGCCGCAGCCGCCGGTGGGGGGCATGCCGTATTCGAGGGCGCGCACAAAGTCGTGGTCATAAAACATGGCTTCGTCGTCGCCGCTGTCTTTGGCGGCCACTTGCGCGTTGAAGCGGGCGGCCTGCTCTTCGGCGTCGTTCAGCTCGCTGAAGCCGTTGCCGAACTCGCGGCCGGTGATGTACAGCTCAAAGCGCTCGGTGACTTCAGGGCGGGTGTCGTTGGCGCGGGCCAGCGGCGAAATCTCCGTCGGGTGTTCCATGATGAAGGTCGGCTGCCAGAGCTTTTCTTCGACCAACTCCTCGAAATACAGCACCTGCAGGCTGGCCAGCGAGCGTGTGGAGAGGCGGTCTTTTTCCTCGTTCATGCCCAGCTTGCGCAGCGCGTTGGTCAGCCAGACGGCATCGTCGACATGTTCGCCGGCTTCGGTGTGCTTGAGGATGGCTTCGCGGATCGTGAGGCGCGCAAAGGGTTTGGCGAGGTCGACTTTTTCTTCCTTGCCGCCGTAGCTCAGTTGCAGCGTGCCCGCAGCCTTTTGCGCCGCATCGCGGATCAGCGCTTCGGTGAAGTCCATCAGGTCGTTGTAGTCCCAGTAGGCCGCGTAGAACTCCATCATGGTGAATTCGGGGTTGTGCCGTACCGAGATGCCTTCGTTGCGATAGCTGCGGTTGATCTCGAAGACGCGGTCAAATCCGCCGACGATCAGGCGCTTGAGATAAAGCTCAGGCGCGATGCGCAGGAACATCTCCTGGTCCAGCGCGTTGTGGTGTGTCTTGAAGGGCTTGGCGTTGGCGCCGCCCGGGATGGGGTGCAGCATCGGGGTTTCGACTTCGAGGAAGTCGTGACTGACCATGAACTCGCGGATCGAGCTGACGGCCTTGCTGCGGGCGGTGAAGCGCTTGCGGGCCTGCTCGTCGGTGATCAGGTCCACATAACGCTGGCGGTATTTCTGCTCCTGGTCGGCCATGCCGTAAAAATCGCCCGGCAGGGGGCGCAGGCTTTTGGTCAGCAGGCGGATGCTGGTGGCGTGGATGGAGAGCTCGCCGGTTTTGGTCTTGAAGACCTTGCCTTCTGCCGCGACGATGTCGCCCAGGTCCCAGTGTTTAAACGCGGCGTAGAGTTCTTCACCGATCTCGTCGCGCGTGAGGAAAATCTGGATGCGCCCGGTGCTGTCTTGCAGGGTCGCAAAACTCGCCTTGCCCATCACACGCTTGAGCATCATGCGGCCGGCGATCTTGGCGGGAATGGCTTCGGCGGCCAGCGCCTCACCGTCTTTGGCATCGTGGGCGGCGTGCAGCTTGCCCGCATGGTCGGCCGGCTTGAAGTCGTTCGGGAAGGCCACGCCTTTGCCGTCTGCCTGGTTCTGGCGCAAGACCTTGAGCTTTTCGCGGCGCTCGGCGATCAACTTGTTGTCGTCTTGCGGTACGGGGGGGGCGCTGCCTGCGGCGGGGGGCGTGTTCGGCTCGTTGGACATAAGGTCAAGGTTTCCGGAAAAGGTCGAAAAAGTGTCGGGCGCCTTGCCCACCAGGGGTGGGGCCTGAAAAGCGCCGAATTGCCGATTTTAAAGCGCGATGCCGGTGCGCTCGAGGATGTCGCTCACCAGCTCCAGCCGCATCAGGGGGTTGTCCAGTTCCATCAGGCGCTGTTTAAGCTCCAGCGGAATCGGCAGCAGCTCGCACCAGCGGTTGGACACCCAGCCGCAATCGTCCAGGCGGTAGGGCGCCAGCAGCGGCATCTGGGCCTGGGGTATGTCGCGCACCTGCAGGCTTTTGATCAGCCTGCCCAGCGCATCGGCAGTGCCCTGCAGGTCGGGCGGAATGGCGACAGCCTGGTCGTCTTCGAGCCGCGTGACGTCGGCAATCCACAGGCCGTGCTTGAGCTTTTCGCGGCGCGAGATTTCAAAGCGCTGCGCACCGGTGCAGCGGATGACCATCAGGCCCGGCTGGGGGATGGAAAACTCGGTGATGGTGGCCAGGGTGCCCACGGTGTTGAAGGCCTCGTTGGCAAACCCGTCGCCCGTGGGGACGCCGGCATCGGCGGGCCGGCGCACTTCGGAGCCTTCGGTGAGCGAGACCACGCCGAAGGGCGCGCCAGCCTTGTGGCATTTGCCGATCATGTCGAGGTAGCGGACCTCAAAGATGCGCAGCGGCAGCACGCCGCCGGGGTACAGGACGGCACCCAGCGGGAAGAGGGGAAGGGAGCTCAGCGTCAAGGCTTCGGGCATGGTCTCATCGTGCTTTGGAGTGCCGTGAACCACATCATCCCATGTGACCCGAGCGGTGAACTTCTCGTGCGTCTAATACGCCTTGCTTCAGGGGCTTTTGAAGGTCTTTTCAGGATTCGCCGGTATTTCAGCTGACGGCATCGGCCGGCTGGCGCAGCAGCATGGCCAGGGAGTTGGCCACGGTCTTGCGTAGTTCCCGGCGGTCGCAGATCAGGTCGACCGCGCCTTTGGTCTGCAGGAACTCGGCGCGCTGGAAGCCTTCAGGCAGCGTCACGCGCACGGTGGACTCGATCACACGCGGGCCGGCAAAGCCGATCAGGGCCTTGGGCTCGGCGATCACGATGTCGCCCACAAAGGCAAAGCCGGCGCTCACACCGCCCATGGTCGGGTCGGTCAGCACGCTGATGTAGGGCAGGCCCTTTTTGGCCAGGCGGGTCAGGGCCGCATTGGTTTTGGCCATCTGCATCAGGCTGAGCAGGCCTTCCTGCATGCGCGCGCCGCCGGTGGCGGTAAAGCAGATGAAAGGCACTTTTTGTTCGATGGCCGCGTGTACGCCGCGTACAAAGCGCTCGCCCACCACGCTGCCCATGCTGCCGCCCATGAAGTCGAACTCAAAGCAGGCGACCACCACACCGATGCTGTGCACGGCGCCGCCCATCACCACCAGGGCGTCGGTTTCCTGGGTGTTCTCAAGCGCTTCTTTCAGGCGTTCGGGGTATTTGCGGCTGTCCTTGAACTTCAGGGCGTCGACGGGCAGCACTTCCTGGCCCAGTTCATAACGGCCTTCCGGATCCAGAAAAGCGTCCAGCCGGGCGCGGGCGCCTATGCGATGGTGGTGGCTGCACTGCGGGCAGACGTTCTGGTTTTTCTCCAGATCGGTCTTGTAGAGCACGGCTTCGCAGCTGGGGCATTTGATCCACAGGCCTTCGGGCACGCTGCGGCGCTCGGTCGGGTCGGTGGGGCTGATTTTGGGCGGGAGGAGTTTTTCTAACCAAGACATGTGTGTCAGTCCTTGTGTATCGGGCAGCGCCTGGGCGCCTGTCGCTTCAATGCCTTTTGGGCTTTTGCCGGGCGAAAAGCGCAATTATGCGCCGGTTTCACCCCGCAAAAGAGGCATCGAAAGTCAGCCTAAAGCAGTACGGATTTCCCTCAAAAAATCATGCGCAACCGCTGCTACCTTGTCACGCGGCTGGTTTTCAATCAGCTGGATGATCTTGCTGCCGATCACCACCGCATCGGCCACCTTGCCGATGGCCTTGGCCGTGGCGGCATCGCGGATGCCGAAGCCCACGCCCACCGGTACGTTCACGTGCTTGCGGATGCGCGGCAGCATGGCTTCCACGGCGTCCACGTCCAGCGTGCCGGCACCTGTGACGCCCTTGAGCGAGACGTAGTACACATAGCCGCTGGCGACTTGCGCCACCTGGGCCATGCGGGCGTCGGTGCTGGTGGGGGCCAGCAAAAAGATCAAATCCATGCCATGGGCGCGCAGCCGGGCGGCAAATTCGACGCATTCTTCAGGCGGGTAGTCGACGATGAGCACGCCGTCCACGCCGGCCTGTGCGGCGTCGCGGATGAAAGCGCTCTCGGTTTTGCTGCCGCCGTGCTTGATGTCGTAGCGCTCGACCGGGTTGGCGTAGCCCATCAGCACCACGGGCGTGGCGCTGTCTTTGGTGCGGAACTGGCGCACCATCTCCAGCACCTGCGCCAGGCCTATGCCAAAAGACAAGGCTTTTTCGCCGGCCTTCTGGATCACGGGGCCGTCGGCGCTGGGGTCGGAAAAGGGCACGCCCAGCTCGATCACATCGGCGCCGCCGGCCACCATGCTGTGCATCAGCTCGGGGGTGACATCGGCAAAGGGAAAGCCCGCCGTGACATAGGGAATGAGGGCTTTGCGGCCGTGGCTTTTCAGCGTGGAGAAGGTGGAGGCAATGCGGCTCATGACGTTTCCTTGCTTGCGCCCTTGACGGAGAGGCCGCGCATCGAAGGCCGGTCGTAAAAATCGGCGCCTGAAAGGTCAGCCACGGTGCCGATGTCCTTGTCGCCCCGGCCCGAGAGGTTGACGAGCAGGCTCTGGTCCGGGCGCATGCTGCGGGCCATCTTCATGGCGCAGGCCACCGCGTGGCTGGATTCAAGCGCCGGGATGATGCCCTCGGTGCGGCACAGGTAGTGAAAGGCTTCCAGCGCCTCGGTGTCGGTGATGCCGACGTATTCGGCGCGGCCGATGTCCTTGAGGAATGCATGCTCGGGCCCGACGCCAGGGTAATCAAGACCCGCGCTGATGCTGTGCGTCTCGGTGACCTGGCCGTCCTCGTTTTGCAGCACATAGGTGCGGTTGCCGTGCAGCACGCCGGGCAGGCCCCGCTGCAGCGACGCTGAGTGTTTGCCGCTGTCCAGGCCTTCACCGGCGGCCTCGACGCCGATCAGGCGGGTTTTGGCGTGCTGGATATAGGGGTGGAAGATGCCCATGGCATTGCTGCCGCCGCCCACGCAGGCAATCACCGCGTCGGGCTGCTTGTTGCCGATGAATTCCGGCATCTGCTGCAGGCATTCGGCGCCGATCACGCTCTGGAAGTCGCGAACCATCATGGGGTAGGGGTGCGGGCCCGCCACGGTGCCGATGATGTAGAAGGTGTTGTCCACGTTGGCGACCCAGTCGCGCATGGCTTCGTTGAGCGCGTCTTTGAGTGTCTTGCTGCCGCTTTCGACCGGCACCACGGTGGCGCCCAGCAGGTTCATGCGGTAGACGTTGGGGCTTTGGCGCTTGACGTCTTCGCTGCCCATGTAGACCACGCATTCGAGGCCGTAGCGCGCGCAGATGGTGGCGGTGGCCACGCCGTGCTGGCCGGCGCCGGTTTCGGCGATGACGCGCGGCTTGCCCATGCGGCGCGCCAGCATGGCTTGCCCGATGGTGTTGTTGATCTTGTGCGCGCCGGTGTGGTTCAGGTCTTCGCGCTTGAGGTAAATCTGCGCGCCGCCCTGTTCACGGCTCATGCGCGCGGCGTGGTAGATCGGGGAAGGACGGCCTACAAAATGCGCCAGCTCGGAATGGAATTCAGCGAGGAACTCCGGGTCGTGCTGGTATTTGGCGTAAGCGTCTTTGAGCTCGTTGATGGCGTGGGTCAGTGTTTCTGAAACAAAACTGCCGCCGTAAATTCCGAAATGGCCTGAAACGTCAGGCTGGTGGTACTCGTACATGGTTGGGACTCTTTGCAAGGAGTTCGTCGGCGGCGCGCACGGCCGCGACAAACTGGTTGATCTTGTCGGCGCTTTTGATTCCCTTGGAAATCTCGACGCCGGAACTGACATCAACGGCCAGCGTTGTGCAACGCGGCCTGACTTGCAAAATGCCATCGATCACGTTTGCAGGCGTCAATCCACCAGACAAAACGAGGTGAGCGTTGACGTTTGGAGGAAGAAGTGACCAATTGAATGTTTTCCCGCCGCCGCCGTAACCTTCGATATGAGCGTCGAGCAGGATGGCTTGTGCGGCTTTGAAGTCCTGAGCGTATTTTACGAGATCAAAGCGGACAGGGGCCGCCGGCGTGGTTTCTGTGGGGCTTTCATCCAGTGGAACGCGTGCCGCCCGCATAAAGGGCCGGCCGGCCTCCAGGCAGGCTTGCGGCGTCTCGTCACCGTGAAATTGCAGCAAAGCCGTTGGTACATGGGCGCAGGCAGCTACGATTTTTGTAGCGGGCGCGTTGACGAAGAGCAGCACCGGTGTGACAAAAGGCGGCAGGCGGCGGGCCAGCTCGCCGGCGCGCTCGGCCGTCACATATCGCGGGCTGGCCTCGTACATCACAAAGCCGACCGCATCGACGCCGGCGGCCACGGCTGCGTCTACGTCTTCCTCACGGGTGAGGCCGCAGATCTTGATTCGGGTGCGGGTGGCGGGTAATTCGCCGCCGGGCCGCCCCAAGGCGAATTCGGCCCCCTCGGGGGGCAACGAACCACGCGCAGCGGGGAGTGTGGGGGCTATTTTCATGGAAGCCAATCATAGGCGGCTGTGCGATTTGGGAGGCCATAGTGGTCTTCGTAGACGGGGCCCAGGAAATACAGGCCATCCGGCGAAAAAGTGGGCGCTGCGACATCCCGGCTGCGGGCGTCCCTCACCTCGGCCAGCCAGCCGGGTGGGTAGTTGCCCTGGCCCACGGCTACCAGGCAACCCATGATGTTGCGGATCATGTGGTGCAAAAAGGCATTGGCCTCGAACTCAAAGCGCCAGTATTTGGAGCCTGTACCGGCGCGCTCGGAAATATCGATCCGGCTGATGGTTTTGACGGGCGATTTGGCCTGGCACTGCGCGGCCCGGAAGGAGCTGAAGTCATGCTCGCCGATGAGGTGGGTGATGGCCTGCCGCATGGCGGCGCCGTCCAGCGGCCGGTAGACCCAGCCGACGCGCCCGGCTTCAACGCTGGGGCGCACGGGTGATTCGAGCACCACATAGGCATAGCGGCGCGCAATGGCGCTGCCGCGGCAATGAAACTCGTCGGGAACTTCGCGCGCCCACTGAACGGCAATGTCGCTGGGCAAGAAAGTATTGGTACCGCGCACCCATGAGGCAATGTCGCGCTGCAGGGTAGTGTCGAAGTGCACGACCTGCATCAGCGCGTGCACACCGGCGTCGGTGCGCCCGCAGCAGAGGGTGCGGATGGGCTGGGCGGCAAACTTTGCCAACGCCAGCTCCAGCTTGTCTTGCACCGTGTTGCCCGAGAGCTGGCTTTGCCAGCCCTCATAGGCAGTGCCGCTGTAGCTGACGCCGAGTGCAATCCTCACGGTTGAACCCGGGCCGGCGCGCAGTGAACGCTGTGCGTTCAGGCTGCGCTCAAGACAGGGCGTTCAGGAACGCCTGCGCCTTGACTTTCAGGGGGCCGCTGGCTTCGGCCAGCACTTCTTCGGCCAGCGACCGGGCGCCGTCCGTGTCACCCAGCGAACGGAACTCTTCAGCCAGCAGGAACTTGGTTTCCAGCGGGCCGTCGGCGGAAGGCGAAGCTTCCACGGCGAGAGCCGGGCTTTCGGTCGTCGGGCCGTTCAGGTCCAGCGACAGTGAGCCGAGGTCAAACTCCAGCAGGCCGCTGTCGGCGGCGGGGGCCGGCGCAGGCGCCGCCTTTGCTGCAGCCACCGGCTTGGGTGGTGGCGTGAAGGGTTCGGGTGTGAAGTTCAGGCCCTCGAAGGCAACGTCGGGTTCAGGCGCCTCGGCAGGCTTGGCTGCGGGTGCGGCCGTGGGGGGCAGCGCAACGGTGGCGCTTCCGAAGTCCATCTCCATGACGGGGGCGGCTGGCTGGGGCTTCATCGCCACCGTAGGCTCAGGCGGCCGTGGGGCCGGTGCTGGCGCCGGGGGCGGTGCTGATATCGCTGCCGCGCTTGTGTCGGGTTCGTCGCCGAGCGAGAAGTCCAGGTCCAGGTCGACGTCCACGGAGGGCGCTGCCGGCGTTGGTGCGATGGGGGCGGGCTGCGTGTTCATCGCCAGCGTGCCGCCGGGGTTGAACGTCGCACCGGCAGGCTGGCCGCCGGGCTGGTACATCGGGTTGGCGGGGTCAAGCTCACGGCCCATCTCGGTGATGTAGGCCCACTCAGGGCCGTTGCCGTGGGTGAGGTTGAAGGCCTCGACAGCGACCGTTTCAAAAGCTTTGCTGTCGCGGCGCTTGGCGTAGATTTCCATCAGCTTGGCATGGATGGCCACGCGCATCGGGCTGGTGCGCATGGCTTCCTTGAGGATTTCCTCAGCTTGCAAGTCACGTCCGTAAGCCAGGTACACATCGGCTTCGGCTACTGGGTCGACGTCGCCAGCGGCGTCTAGCTGACTAGGCGAGTACACCAGAGAAGAGCCCGTGACGTTGCTCTCATTGGTGTCTATGCGCTGGCCGCCGCTGGCGCCGAAAAAAGAATCTGGTTGCAGTCTGCTTTCGAGAAAGGAACTGTCGACCTGGGCTGAGCTGCCGCGCTGGCGGTAGCGGTAGAAACCGAAACCGGCCAGGAGCAGCAAGATGCCGCCGGCGATGGGCAGCAGCAACGGGTTCTCGAGCAACTCGTCGACCAGGCTGGGTTCAGGCGGTGGTGGCGTGACGGCGGGCTTCTTGGGCGCCGCTGGCGCTGCCGGTGCCGCAGCAACCGGTGCTGGTGCGGCTTCGCTGGCCACAGCGGCCGGTTGGGGCGCAGCAGCCGGGGCTGCTGCGCTGCTGGCGGCTTGCACAGCGGGAGCCGCCGCTGCTGCCGAAGCGACGGCGGCTGGGGCCGGTGCTGGCACGGCGACGGGCACCGCAGGGGTTACGGGGGTTGCGGGGGCGGCAGCTGCCGGTGCAGCCGCTGCGGCCGGGGTGGCGGCGACGCTGGCGGGCGCGGGAACCGCTACGCCTGGCGTCTTGGCGGCGGTAGCCGCCGGCGCTGGCGCTGCTGCGGAAGGTGCGCCGCCCAGCTTGTTGAGGTCGTTGATGTTTTTGGACAGCTCAGCCACCCGCGCGGAGGCTTCCTTGGCCTGCCTTTCTTTGGCGATCTTGTCTTCGGTGGCCGAAGCAGCCTTGCCCTGGACGGCACCCTTGGATAGGGTCAGCTTGTCGGGCGTGGCGCTGGCCGGTGCGCGGTCTTCGACCTTGGCCTGCACTTTGCCGCCGGCCTGGCGGTCGGCGCCGGCAGTTTGCGTGGCCGGCACGCTCTCGGCGAGTTTGCGGCGGAAGTTGTTGAAGTCCTTGCTTTGGGCAACGATGGTCTGGCTGGCTTCGCTGGAGGAAATGGCGCTGGCCGTTTCCGCGCTTGGAATGTCCAGCACCGCACCGGATTTGACCCGGTTGACGTTGCCGCCTATGAAGGCATCCGGGTTGCTTCTGAGCAGTGCCACCAGCATCTGGTCCAGAGACACGCTGGCAGGCTTGTTCTGGGCGGCGATTTTGCCGGCGGTGTCACCGGCCTTGACGGTGACTTGCTTGTCGCCGCCTGCCGGCACTTTTTCAAGGCTGGCGGCTGGGGCTTTGGCCACCGGCGCAGGGCGCGCGGCCGTGCTGGGCGAGTAAGGGATGGAGGCAATGCCTTTGGCCGGCGGCGCCACTGGGGGCAGGGGCCGGGACAGGATGGGGGCCGTTGGGGCTGCTGCGCTGCCTGCGGCGCTGGAGCGCAGCGCGGGCGGGTCAAACAGCATGGTGTAGTCGCGTGTGATGCGGCCGTTCGCCCAGTTGGCCTCGAGGATCAGGTCCACGAAGGGCTCGGTAACGGGTTTGTTGCTGCTCAGCCGCAGATAAGCCCGGCCGTCGGCGCGGCGCTGCAGGCTGACCTCGACGCCCGCGACGACGGAGCCGTATTCCAGCCCTGCCGCCTTGAAGGTGTCGGGAGGCGCTACGCCAGCTTTCAGGCTGGAGGCTTCCTCGGGTTTGATGTCTGCGATGTCAATTTCCGCACGAAGGGGCTCGCCCAGTGCCGATTGAACCGTAATTCGGCCCAGCGCGAGCGCATGGGCTTCCAGACTTGCCAGGCTGCCCAGAAGTGCAATGGCACTCGCCAGGGCGCCGATACGCCAACGACCGCGATTATTCATGGGGTTGTGAGCCTCCAGTGCTCGGTCTGCATGTAACTTTATTCTGCTTAAGCGCACAAAAACCTCGATGCGAATTTTCGAAAAACAACCTTAACATCAAGGCATTAGGCTGACAAGCTAAGACACCACTTAAGTTTTGACACAGCGAGTTAGCGTCAACTTACAAGTTTCGGATGTTGTCTGACGACAACGTCTTGTCACAAGTGGTTACGGGTGAGCGGCTACATGTTGGCAACCACTCACCTGAATTAATTTAAGCCTGCAGCAGGATGCGGAGCATGCGGCGCAGTGGTTCGGCAGCACCCCACAGCAACTGGTCGCCCACCGTGAAGGCGCCCAGGTAGTCGGGGCCCATGGCCAATTTGCGCAGGCGGCCCACCGGAATCTGCATGGTGCCCGTCACAGCCACGGGTGTGAGGTCTTTGATCGACGCTTCACGCGTGTTGGGCACAACCTTGACCCACTCGTTGTCGGCGGCAATCATGGCCTCGATGTCGGCCAGCGGCACGTCTTTCTTCAGCTTGAAGGTCAGCGCCTGGCTATGGCAGCGCATCGCGCCAATACGCACGCAAAAGCCGTCAACCGGGGTTTCGGCCGTGCCGAAGCCGGCGCCCTGGCCGAGGATCTTGTTGGTCTCCGCGCCGCCCTTCCACTCTTCCTTGCTCATTCCATTGCCCAGGTCCTTGTCGATCCAGGGGATCAGCGAGCCGCCCAGCGGCACGCCGAAGTTGGCGGTTTCATCGCCGCTCAGGGATTGCTGTTTGGCCAGCACGCGGCGGTCGATCTCCAGGATGGCCGATTTCGGATCGTCCAGCAGGGCGCGGACTTCGCTGTTGATGGTGCCGTACTGGGTCAGCAGCTCGCGCATGTGCTGCGCGCCGCCGCCGGAGGCTGCCTGGTAGGTCATGCTGGTCATCCATTCGACCAGGCCGGCCTTGTACAGCGCGCCCACGCCCATCAGCATGCAGCTGACGGTGCAGTTGCCGCCAATCCAGTTCTTGCCGCCCTTGGCCATGGCGTTCTGGATCACGGGCAGGTTGACCGGGTCCAGGATGATGATGGCATCGTCATTCATGCGCAGCGTGGAGGCCGCGTCGATCCAGTGGCCCGTCCAGCCGGCTGCGCGCAGCTTGGGGAAGACTTCAGAGGTGTAGTCGCCGCCTTGCGCCGTGATGATGATGTCGCATTTTTTCAGCGCTTCAATGTCAAAGGCGTTCTTCAGCGTGGTTTCGTTTTTGGCCTGGGCGGGGGCTTTGCCGCCGGCATTGGAGGTCGAGAAGAAAACCGGCTCGATCAGGTCGAAGTCGCCTTCGGCCTGCATGCGGTCGATCAGGACCGAGCCGACCATGCCGCGCCAGCCGACGAGCCCTGTGAGATTGCCTTTGAGTTTCATTGCGTTGCCCTTCAAAAAGTCAAAAATAAGGCTTTTTGGCCCGGCTCATCGAGCCGGCAGGGCACGACGAACCAGGCTTGCTAGCCTTTAATGGTGGTCGTTTTGGTGATCTGGGCAAAAACCGGCGCAGCGCTGGTCGCGCGCGAAGCGGCGATCAGGCGGGTGAGTGCGGGGTTTTTGCGCATAGGTCCCGATTGTAGCCAGGCTTGGCTTTACCGGGGCTGACAGCCGCCCAAACCACCGGCAAAACGCCGGTTTTGGGCGGTTTTGCGGTAAAAAAACGTCAGGCCAGTGCTTTAACCACCGCATCGCCCATCTGCACCGTGCCGACCTTGGTCGTGCCTTCGCTGTAGATGTCGGGCGTGCGCAAGCCCTGGCTCAGCACGGCGTCCACGGCTTTTTCGATACGGGCGGCGGCTTCTGGCTGGTTCAGGCTGAAGCGCAGCATCATGGCCGCGCTCAGGATGGTGGCCAGCGGGTTGGCCACGCCTTTGCCGGCGATGTCGGGCGCGCTGCCGTGGCTGGGCTCGTACAGGCCCTGGTTTTTGTCGTTCAGGCTGGCCGAGGGCAGCATGCCGATGGAGCCGGTCAGCATGGCGGCGGCGTCGCTCAGGATGTCGCCGAACATATTGCCGGTAACGACCACGTCAAACTTCTTGGGGGCTTTGACCAGCTGCATGGCGGCGTTGTCCACATACATGTGGTCCAGCGCGACGTCGGGGTACTCTTTTCCGACTTCGGTGACCACGTCTTTCCAGAGCTGGAAGGTTTCCAGCACATTGGCCTTGTCGACGCTGGTGACACGCTTGTCGCGTTTACGGGCAGCCTGGAAGGCGACGTGGGCGATGCGCTCGATCTCGGGGCGCGAGTAGCGCATGGTGTCAAAAGCTTCTTCAGAGCCGGGAAAGTGGCCGTCAGGCGAGACGCGGCGGCCGCGCGGCTGGCCGAAGTAGATGTCGCCGGTCAGCTCGCGGATGATGAGGATGTCCAGGCCGGAGACCAGCTCACGCTTGAGGCTGGAGGCGTCCACCAGCTGGGCGTAGCAGATCGCCGGGCGGAAGTTGGCAAAGAGGCCGAGGTTTTTGCGCAGGCCGAGGATGGCCTGCTCCGGGCGCAGCGGACGGTCCAGCTTGTCGTATTTCCAGTCGCCGACGGCGCCGAAGAGCACGGCGTCCGCCTCTTTGGCGAGCTTGAGTGTGGAATCAGGCAGGGGATGACCGTGAGCCTCGTAGGCGGCGCCGCCGACCAGCGCGCTTTCGGTTTCAAATTTGAGGTCGAGCGCCTTTAAAACCTTGACGGCTTCCGCGACGATTTCGGTGCCGATGCCGTCACCCGGGAGGATTGCAATTTTCATTTTGAGTTTGAGTTGGTTGTCAGAGCGCCGGATTTGACGATCTCGCCGGCGATTTCGGTTGCGAAGCTGGGGAATTTTCCTTCAGCCAGGATGTCATTGGTAATGGGAACGTCAAACCGGCGCTGGAACCTGGCTTCTGTCTTGACCTGCGCGAATCCCGCTTGCTGTGATGCGGACTTGGCGAGGTGCATCAACTGGTACTCAAGAAACAGCGTTTGCGGGTTCGCCGCCACGTCTTTCCCGAACGAGACCTGCAGCAAAAAATTGCAGTCGCAAGCCGCGATGTTGTTGCCAAGCTCTTGCTGGTATTCCGGGTATCTCGACCAGACGACGAACTTGGTGTTGCGCACGCCGGCCTTTCCCAGGGCCTCGGCCATTTGCTCTGCCGCATTTGCGGCGGTTGCCGTATAGAAACGCTGAATCTTCGGGTCGGCAAATCCGGACTGGGTGTGCGAAGCACCGCCCAACACCAGCACGGACGGTGCAGCGCCCTGGCCGTAAACAGCGGTGCTGCCCAGCAAGCCCAAAACCAGCGCGCCGACCCAGCAATGCAGGCCCCGAATAAAGCGACAGGCGGCTTGCATCAACCTGCCACCGTGTGGTTCAGCCACGGTTTGGTTGCCAGGCGCTCGGCTTCAAAGGCCTTGATCTTGTCGCTGTTGCGCAAGGTCAGGCCGATGTCGTCCAGGCCGTTGAGCAGGCAGTACTTGCGAAAAGCCTGCACATCGAACGGCAACTCTTCGCCTTGCGGTTTGACGATGACCTGGCGCTCCAGGTCGACCGTGAGCTGGTAGCCGGGGAAGGCCAGCGCTTCATCGAACAGCTGGGCCACCTGTGCTTCGGGCAGCACGATGGGCAGGAGGCCGTTCTTGAAGCTGTTGTTGAAAAAGATGTCGGCGTAGCTGGGTGCGATGAGGGCGCGAAAGCCGAACTGGTCCAGCGCCCAAGGCGCGTGCTCACGCGAGGAGCCGCAGCCGAAGTTTTTGCGCGCCAGCAAGATGGACGCGCCGGCGTAGCGCGGCTGGTTCAGCACGAAGTCGGGGTTGGGCTTGCGGCTGGCCGGGTCCTGGCCGGGAAAGCCCGGATCCAGGTAGCGCCATTCGTCAAACAGGTTGGGGCCGAAGCCGGTCTTGCGGATCGACTTGAGGAACTGCTTGGGGATGATGGCGTCGGTGTCGACGTTCTCGCGGTCCATCGGGGCGACAAGGCCCTTGTGTACGGTGAATTTCTGCATGGTGCTGCTCTTTAAGAGAATTTGCGGATATCAACGAAATGACCGTGCACCGCCGCAGCGGCAGCCATGGCGGGGCTGACCAGGTGCGTGCGTCCGCCGGCGCCCTGGCGGCCTTCGAAGTTGCGGTTGCTGGTGGAGGCGCAGCGCTCGCCCGGCTCCAGCCGGTCTGCGTTCATGGCCAGGCACATTGAGCAGCCGGGCTCGCGCCATTCAAAGCCGGCGGCTACAAAAATCTTGTCCAGGCCTTCGCGCTCGGCCTGTTCCTTGACGAGGCCGGAACCCGGCACCACCATGGCCAGCTTCACGTTTTTGGCGACCTTCTGGCCGATCTTCTTGATGATGGCGGCGGCTTCGCGCATGTCTTCGATGCGGCTGTTGGTGCAGGAGCCGATGAACACCTTGTCGACGTACAGGTCGTTGAGCGCCTTGCCCGGCTGCAGGCCCATGTAGGTGAGCGCGCGCTCAATGGCGTCGCGCTTGTTGGCGTCTTTTTCCTTGTCGGGGTCGGGCACCCGGTCATTGATCGACAACACCATTTCGGGCGAGGTGCCCCAGGTGACTTGCGGCAGGATCTGGCCGGCGTCAAGCTCGACCAAGGCGTCGAATTTCGCGTCGGCGTCGGAGGTCAGCGTGTTCCAGTATTTGACGGCCATGTCCCATTCGACGCCGGTGGGCGAGAGCAAACGGCCTTTGACGTAGTCGATGGTTTTCTGGTCGACGGCCACGAGGCCGGCGCGCGCGCCGCCTTCAATCGCCATGTTGCAGACCGTCATGCGGCCTTCCATGCTGAGTGCGCGGATTGCCGCGCCGGCAAATTCAATCGTGTAGCCGGTGCCGCCTGCCGTGCCGATCTTGCCGATGATGGCCAGCACGATGTCTTTGGCGGTGAGTCCGGGGGCCAGCTTGCCCTCGACCTTTACGAGCATGTTTTTGGCTTTTTTGGCCAGCAGGGTTTGTGTGGCCATCACGTGCTCGACCTCGCTGGTGCCTATGCCATGCGCCAGGGCGCCGAAAGCGCCGTGGGTGGAGGTGTGCGAGTCGCCGCAGACAACGGTCATGCCGGGCAGGGTGGCGCCGTTTTCAGGGCCGATGACATGCACGATGCCCTGGCGCTTGGACATGAAAGGAAAGAACGCCGCAGCGCCGAATTCCTTGATGTTGCTGTCCAGGGTGGTGATCTGCTCTTTGCTCACCAGGTCGGTGATGCCGTCGTAGCCCAGCTCCCAGCCGGTGGTGGGCGTGTTGTGGTCGGCGGTGGCGACGATGGAGCTGATGCGCCAGACCTTGCGGCCGGCCTCGCGCAGGCCTTCAAAAGCCTGCGGGCTGGTGACTTCGTGCACCAGGTGGCGGTCGATGTAGAGGATGGAGGTGCCGTCTTCTTCGGTATGAACGACGTGCTCGTCCCAGATTTTGTCGTAGAGGGTGCGTCCCATGGTTTTCTTTCGTGGTCTCTTGTTGTGGCGGCAGCTTGCCGCTGTTCGTCTGGCTGTGGTCGTGGTGGGTGATTCTAGGCGGCTGCCCGGGCGGGGGCGGCTGCGTTTTTGGCGGGCTTGGCTGGCGCGGTACGGGGTAGCGCCGCCTGCATGGCCGCTTGCGTCGTGGGCAGCGTGAGGTGCTCTACCAGCAGCCGTGCAGTCAAGGGCAAGGTAGAGAAATCGCGCGCCACCAGCTGGATCTGGCGCTCGGCCCAGGCGTCCAGCAGCGGCACGGATTCGAGTTCGCCGACGCCGTGCATAAGCTCAAAGGCGCGCTGCGGCATCACACCCACGCCCAGGCCGTTGTGGATCATGCGGCACATGGCGTCCAGGCCTGTGACGTGGATGCGCAGCTTGATGGTGCGGCCCAGCCGGGCGGCGGCCTCGCGCATCGCCAGGTAGATCGAGCTGTTGGAGTGCAGGCCGACCTGGTCGTAATCCAGCGCGGCTTCAAATTTGATAGCGCCTTGCGCGCACAGCGCATGGCCTCTGGGCGCAATCAGCACCAGTTTGTCGTTGCGGTAGGGCAGCACCTGCAGGTCGCCCGCACCGTCGGCGGTGTTGCAGATGCCCAGGTCGGCCGCGCCTTCCTGCACCGCACGGACAACTTCGGTGCTCAGGTGTTCTTCCAGGTCGATCTTGATGCCGGAATGTTCGCGGGTGAAGGCGCCCAGGTCTTCCGGCAAAAACTGCACGATGGCCGAAATGCTGGCGTGCACGCGCACATGGCCGCGCACGCCGTCGGCGTATTCGCTGAGCTCGCTCTGCATCTTCTCGAGGCTGAACAGCACCGAGCGTGCATGGTGCAGCAGGCTTTCGCCGGCGGGCGTCAGGTCAACACCGCGGGTGTGGCGGTAGAGCAGCGGCGTGTCCAGCGTGGCTTCGAGGTCGCTCAGGCGTTTGCTGACGGCCGAGGCGGCGATGAATTCGCGCTCGGCCGCCTTGCCGATGCTGCCCAGCTCGCACACGGCCACAAAGAGCTGAAGCGAGGTCAGGTCGATGCGGCGGGCAAAGTTGCGTTCTGAGCTTTTCATGGTGTGGGGTATCACGTCATCGCGTTAGACGACGGTGAAACGCTATTTTGCTACCAGGAGTATGGTTTTGTCATCGCAATACACGATGACCAGCTTGCCGATGGGCGTTTTCAGCTGAGGGGGCCAGGTTTGGAGGCACTTTTGGGGCTCCAGACCAATAAAGACGAGCGTAAGCAGCTATTAAAAATATAGCAGGCAGTTGCTGGGCCCGCAGGAGCGCTGAAGCCGTTGAAAGAGCTTGGGACGTAAAAAAGCCCGCCGGTGTCGCCACCGGCGGGCTTTGCGTGAACGCGGGGCGGCTTAGCGCTTGGCCAGCGGCATGACCTGGCGGGTCGTGGAGCCGGTGAACAGCTGGCGTGGGCGGCCGATCTTGTACTCAGGGTCGCCGATCATTTCGTTGAGCTGGGCGATCCAGCCGACGGTGCGGGCCAGGGCGAACACAGCGGTGAACAGCGGCACGGGGATGCCGATGGCGCGCTGAACGATGCCGGAGTAGAAGTCGACGTTGGGGTAGAGCTTGCGCGAGACGAAGTAGTCGTCTTCGAGGGCGATCTTTTCCAGGGCCATGGCGAGCTTGAAGAGCGGGTCGTTTTCCAGGCCCATTTCTTTCAGCACTTCCTTGCAGGTTTCCTGCATGAGCTTGGCGCGCGGGTCGTAGTTTTTGTAGACGCGGTGACCAAAGCCCATCAGCTTGACGCCGGAGCTCTTGTCTTTGACCTGCTTGATGAACTCGCCGATTTTCTCGACGCCGCCTTGCTTCTGGATGTCGCCCAGCATGTTGAGGGCTGCTTCGTTGGCGCCGCCGTGGGCAGGGCCCCAGAGGCAGGCCACACCGGCTGCAATCGCCGCGAACGGGTTGGTGCCGGACGAGCCGCACAGGCGCACGGTGGAGGTCGAGGCGTTTTGCTCGTGGTCTGCGTGCAGCATGAAGATGCGGTCCAGGGCGCGTTCGAGCACCGGGTTGACCTTGTACTCTTCGCACGGCGTGGCGAACATCATGTGCAGGAAGTTGCCGGCGTAGCTCAGGTTGTTCTTGGGGTACATGTAGGGCTGGCCCACGGTGTACTTGTAAGCCATGGCGACCAGTGTCGGCATCTTGGCGATCAGGCGGATGGCCGAGATGTCGCGGTGCTCGGGGTTCGTGATGTCGGTGCTGTCGTGGTAGAAGGCCGACAGGGCGCCGACCAGGCCGGTCATGATGGCCATAGGGTGCGCGTCACGGCGAAAGCCACGCAGGAAAAACTGCATCTGCTCGTTGACCATGGTGTGGTTGGTCACGCGGCTGACGAAGTCCGTCTTCTGGTCGGCGTTGGGCAACTCTCCGTACAGCAACAGGTGGCAGGTTTCCATGTAGTCGCAGTTGGTGGCCAGCTGCTCGATGGGGTAGCCGCGGTACAGCAGCTCGCCCTTGTCGCCGTCGATATAGGTGATGGCCGACTGGCAGGACGCGGTGGACAGGAAACCGGGGTCATACGTGAACATGCCGGTCTGGCCGTAGAGCTTGCGGATGTCGACGACGTCCGGACCGACATTGCCCTGGTACACCGGCAGTTCGATGCTGGGACTGCCGTTGCTGAAGGACAGGGTGGCTTTGTTGTCAGCTAGCTTCATTTCTTGCTTCTTTCTTTCGTATCAGTGTCAATGGGTGACGGGCGCGGAATCACGGAGCCGGCGCTGCGGGCTGCAGCAACTTTAAAACTTCATGGGCCTCAGAAGTAGAGGCACTTGCCTTGGCCGCTTCATCGGGTAGCTGACCGGCATCTTTTCTTTTTAACAGCAGGTCCAGCAAATCGTTGTCGGACAAATCCATTAAATCATTCAACCCTTTAGCCTGCCTGACGGTTAGCGTGGCTTCGTGGCCCCGGAAGAAGCGTTCTATCAGCAGGTCGTTCTCAAGCAGGCCGCGCCGGCAGCGCCACTTGAGCTTGCTCAAGGCACGCTCGTCGAGCAGGGCGTCGGCGGTTTCCATATCTGTCAGTCAGGGAAGGGTCAGACAGTGCGCAGAACCATCATTTCCTTGATCTTGCCGATGGCCTTGGTTGGGTTCAGTCCCTTGGGGCAAACATCGACGCAGTTCATGATGGTGTGGCAGCGGAACAGGCGGTACGGGTCTTCCAGGTTGTCCAGGCGCTCGCCGGTGGCTTCATCGCGGCTGTCGGCGATAAAGCGGTAAGCCTGCAGCAGGCCGGCCGGGCCGACGAACTTGTCGGGGTTCCACCAGAAGCTGGGGCAGGACGTCGAGCAGCTGGCGCACAGGATGCACTCGTAGAGGCCATTGAGCTCATCGCGCTCTTCGGGGCTCTGCAGGCGCTCTTTTTCGGGCGGCACGTTGTCGTTGATCAGGTAAGGCTTGATCGAGTTGTACTGCTTGAAGAACTGCGTCATGTCGACGATCAGGTCACGCACCACGGGCAGGCCGGGCAGCGGCTTGAGCACGATGACTTCAGGCAGTGTGCGCATGTTGGTCAGGCACGCCAGGCCGTTCTTGCCGTTGATGTTCATCGCGTCGGAGCCGCAAACACCTTCGCGGCACGAGCGGCGAAAGCTGATGGACGGATCCTGCGCCTTGAGCTTCATCAACGCATCCAGCAGCATGCGCTCGTGGCCGTCCAGCTCCACCTCGATGGTCTGCATGTAAGGCTTGGCGTCGGTGTCCGGGTCGTAGCGGTAGATCTTGAAGGTGCGTTTGGTCATGGGGTTCTCGCTTCTTGTGGGGTCGCAGGGCCGTCTGTGTTGTTCGTCTTCTGCTTAGAACGTGCGTGTCTTCAGCGGCACGGACTCGACGGTCAGGGGCTTCATCTGCACCGGCTTGTAGGCCAGCTTGCTGCCTTCGCTGTACCACAGCGTGTGCTTGTGCCATTCGGTGTCGTTGCGGCCGTTCGGGTGTTCGGGCGTATCGCCGTAGTCGTCGACCGAATGCGCGCCGCGGCTTTCCTTGCGGGCGGCAGCCGACACGATGGTGGCCTGCGCGGCTTCGATCAGGTTCTCCACTTCGAGCGCTTCAATGCGCGCGGTGTTGAAAATCTTCGACTTGTCTTTCAGGCCGATGCGGTTGACGCGGTCGCGCAGGGCGGCGATCTTGGTCACGCCTTCGTCCATGATGGCTTGCGTGCGGAACACACCGGCGTGCTGCTGCATGGCGGCGCGCAGGTCGTTGGCCACGTCTTGCGCGTATTCGCCGTCGGTCGCGTTGTCCAGGCGCGCGATGCGGGCCAGGGTCTTGTCGGCGGCGTCGGCCGGCAGCGGCTTGTGCGCGGTGGTCTTGGCGAACTCGACGATGTGGTTGCCGGCGGCCTTGCCGAACACCAGCAAGTCCAGCAGCGAGTTGGTGCCCAGGCGGTTGGCGCCGTGCACGCTGACGCAGGAGCATTCACCCACTGCATACAGGCCGTTGACGATCTGGCTGTGGTTGTTGGCGTCTTGCGTGACGACCTGGCCGTGGATGTTGGTCGGGATGCCGCCCATCTGGTAGTGGATGGTGGGCACCACGGGAATCGGTTCCTTGGTGATGTCGACGTTGGCGAAGTTGTGGCCGATCTCGAACACCGAGGGCAGGCGCTTCATGATGGCGTCCACGCCCAGGTGGGTCATGTCCAGCAGGATGTAGTCCTTGTTGGGGCCGCAGCCGCGGCCTTCCTTGATTTCCTGGTCCATGGAGCGCGAAACGAAGTCGCGCGGCGCCAGGTCTTTCAGCGTGGGCGCATAGCGCTCCATGAAACGCTCGCCGTTGCTGTTGCGCAAAATCGCGCCTTCGCCGCGGCAGCCTTCGGTCAGCAGCACGCCGGCGCCGGCCACGCCGGTCGGGTGGAACTGCCAGAACTCCATGTCTTCGAGTGGGATGCCGGCGCGCGCCGCCATGCCCAGGCCGTCGCCGGTGTTGATGAAAGCGTTGGTCGATGCGGCAAAAATGCGGCCCGCGCCGCCGGTGGCCAGCAGCGTGGTCTTTGCTTCAAAAATATGGACGTCGCCGGTTTCCATTTCGAGGGCGGTCACGCCCACGACATCACCGGCGGAGTCGCGGATCAAATCCAGCGCCATCCACTCGACGAAGAAGCTGGTTTTTTCCTTGACGTTTTGCTGGTACAGCGTGTGCAGCATGGCGTGGCCGGTGCGGTCGGCCGCGGCGCAGGCGCGCTGCACGGGCTTTTCGCCGTAGTTGGCGGTGTGACCGCCGAAGGGGCGCTGGTAAATCGTGCCGTCGGGGTTACGGTCAAACGGCATGCCCATGTGCTCGAGGTCGTACACGACCTTGGGCGCTTCGCGGCACATGTATTCAATCGCGTCCTGGTCGCCGAGCCAGTCGGAGCCCTTGACGGTGTCGTAGAAGTGGTAGTGCCAGTTGTCTTCGCTCATGTTGCCGAGCGAGGCGCCGATGCCGCCCTGGGCCGCGACGGTGTGCGAGCGGGTCGGGAACACCTTGGAGAGCACGGCCACATTGAGGCCGGCGCGCGCCAGCTGCAGCGATGCGCGCATGCCGGAGCCGCCGGCACCGACGATGACGACGTCAAATTTGCGCTTGGGGAGTTTGGATGTTGCTGTCATGATTTTTTGTGGGGTGTCGGTCTTCTTGTCGGGTCTGCAGGTTTAGCGGCGGCTCAGAAGCGCCACAGGACCTGGATGCCCCAGCCGGCACAGGCCACCAGCCAGACGATCGTGAAAACATTCAAAACGAGTTTGATGGAGGCCGGCTTGATGTAGTCCATCCAGATGTCGCGCATGCCGATCCACACGTGGTAGAGCAGGGCGACGATGACTACAAAAGTCAGCGTCTTCATCCATTGGGACGAGAAGATGCCGGACCATGTGTCGTAGCGGATGGGGCCTTTGCTGAAGACGACCTGGACCAGCAGCAGCACGGTGAAAAGGGCCATCAGGGCCGCCGTGATGCGCTGCGCGAGCCAGTCGCGCAAACCGTAGTGGGCACCGACAACGATGCGCTTGGAGCCGTAGTTAACTGCCATTTTTTGTGCTCCTTGTGATCAGTAGAGGCCAAACAGCTTGGCGCCGAGGACCAGCGTGAGGGCGACGCTCACAACCAGCGTGAAGAGGGCGGACGATTTGCCGAACTCCTTGCTGACGGCGGCGTGGCTCACGTCCATCCACAGGTGGCGCAGGCCGGCGATGAAGTGGTGCAGGTAAGCCCAGATCAGGGCCAGCGCGGCGAGCTTCCAGATGAAGCCGGGCAGGCCCAGCATGCCGATGTTGAAGGCGGCCTTGAATTTTTCGAAGGAAATCTCGGAAGAGATCGAGGTGTCCAGCATCCAGATGATGAAGGGCATCAGCAAAAACATGATGAAGCCGCTGATGCGATGGAGGATGGAGACGATGCCTGCCAGCGGGAGGCGATAGGAGGGGAGGTCGGTGAGGGCGTTGATGTTGCGGTACTCGGGCCGCTTGGGACGCTGTTTGGATGCCAGCTCTGTCATTTTTAGCTTTCGTGGGATGTAACTGGGTGGTAACCGGGGGAGCAATTACAGCTGAGACTCAAATTCTATTGCAATGCAGCAATAAGCTTACAAACGTTTGCAGCTTCCTGATGAATCCCGTCAACTAAGGTTATTTTTGTAGTGATGGGTGTCGGTGCGGTACAAACCCCGGCGCAGTTCCATGGGCAGGTCGTTGTAGGTATAGGCGGTGCGCTCCACACTTAGCAGCGGCTCGCCCACGGGCACATCCAGCAGGCCGGCCGAGGCGGCATCAGCCGCCACGGCGCGGATTTTTTCTTCGGCGCGCACCATGTGCACGGCAAATTCGGTTTCAAAGAGCGCATACATCGGGCCGCGGTAGCCGGCCAGGCGCTCTGCCGTCAGCCCTTTGAAAGGGCCGCCGGGCAGCCACACGTCTTCAAGAATGGTGGGCGTGCCCTGAAAGGCCAGCACGCGGCGAAGCTGCAGCACGGCGTCGCCGGTGCGCAGCGACAGCGCGCGGGCAATGTCGGCCGGTGCGCGCAGGCGCTTGCAGTCGATGATCTGCCGCTCGGCCGGGCCTTCGCTGCTGGTGTCGCCGCTGTCGGGAATCAGCCGCAAAAAGCGGTATTGCACGTGCTGCTCGGCATGCGTGGCAACAAACGTGCCTTTGCCCTGGCGGCGCATCACCAGGTTTTCGGCCGCCAGCTCGTCGATCGCCTTGCGCACCGTGCCCTGGCTGACGCGAAAGCGCGCGGCCAGGTCCATCTCGCTGGGAATCGATTCGCCCGGTTTCCACTCGCCGGCCTGCAGGCTTTGCAGGATCAGCACCTTGATCTGCTGGTACAGCGGGCTGAAGGCCGGCGCCACACCCGAACCCGCCGATGCATCGAGGGCTGGCGCTGCGGTGTCGGTCAATGAAGAGGAGTTGATGGCCATGGGACAGCAGGTTAAAACGGCGCCGCGGCACGCACGCGGCCTTGCCGGAAAACAAGTGCGGATAAAGTCCGAATCATATCTTATATAAGACATAAGACAAATTGACGTGCGTCACTTTTCAAGCGTAAAATCTTGGGCTGAGCCAGCGCATGACCTGCCGTTTTGCGGTGATTTGGAAGGGTAAAAACCCTTCTTGACCACCCCGGATATCCCAGGCCCACGCCAGACATCTCACATCACGCACTCATATATCAACCCATTTCCAACTTTCCTGGAGCCCTCCATCATGAGCAAAAAAACCGTCCGCGTTGCAGTTACCGGTGCAGCAGGCCAAATCGGTTACGCACTGCTGTTTCGCATTGCCTCCGGCGAGATGCTCGGCAAGGACCAGCCCGTCATTTTGCAACTGCTCGAAGTGCCTGTTGAAGGCCCGCAAAAGGCGCTCAAGGGCGTGATGATGGAACTCGACGACTGCGCATTCCCGCTGCTCGTCGGCATGGAAGCCCACAGCGACCCGATGACCGCCTTCAAGGACGCCGACTACGCGCTGCTGGTCGGTTCGCGCCCACGTGGCCCCGGCATGGAACGTGCCGAACTGCTGGCCGTCAACGGCGCCATCTTCACGGCGCAAGGCAAGGCGCTTAACGCCGTGGCCAGCCGCAACGTCAAGGTGCTGGTGGTCGGCAACCCCGCCAACACCAATGCCTATATCGCCATGAAGAGCGCCCCTGACCTGCCGCGCAAGAACTTCACCGCCATGCTGCGCCTGGACCACAACCGCGCCGCCAGCCAGATCGCCGCCAAGACCGGCAAGGCCGTGGCCGATATCGAAAAACTCACCGTCTGGGGCAACCATTCGCCCACGATGTACGCCGATTACCGTTTTGCCACCATCAAGGGCGAAAGCGTCGCCAAGATGATCAACGACCAGGAATGGAACGCCAATGTGTTCCTGCCTACCGTCGGCAAGCGCGGCGCCGCCATCATTGAAGCGCGCGGCCTGTCGTCCGCCGCATCGGCCGCCAACGCCGCTATCGACCACATGCGCGACTGGGCCCTGGGCACCAACGGCAAGTGGGTCACCATGGGTATTCCTTCCGACGGCCAGTACGGCATTCCGAAAGACATCATGTTCGGCTTCCCCGTGACCTGCGAAAACGGCGAATACAAACTGGTCGAAGGCCTCGAGATCGACGCTTTCAGCCAGGAACGCATCACCAAGACCCTGGACGAGCTCAAGGGCGAGCAGGACGGCGTCAAGCACCTCCTGTAATCCAGAGTACGACAGTACGAGGCCGCACAACACCTTGCCCGCACACCACCGACGCCCCTCATGAGCGACTGGAACCCCGCCCTCTACAGCCGCTATGAGGACGAGCGCACGCGCCCGGCCCAGGAGCTGCTGGCGCGGGTTCCGCTGGTGACGGCGGCCAGGGTGTTTGACTTGGGTTGCGGCCCCGGCAATTCCACCGAATTGCTGGCGCGCCGCTTTCCCGAGGCGGCGGTCACCGGCACCGACAACTCCGAAGCCATGCTGGTCAGTGCGCGCAAGCGCCTGCCGGTAGCGGCGTTCGAGCTCAGCGACATCGCCAGCTGGCAACCCGGCGCAGGTGATGCCGCGCCCCAGCTGATTTATGCCAACGCAGCCCTGCAATGGGTGCCCGACCACGCGGCGCTGATCCCGCGGCTTTTTGCCGCGCTGGCGCCCGGCGGCGTGCTGGCTGTGCAGATGCCGGACAACCGCGACGAGCCGACACACCGCTTGATGCGCGAGCTGGCCTCCGAGGCACCGTGGAAAGACGCCATCGGCGACTATTCCAGACTGCGCACCGAGCTGTTTTCCATAGACCGCTACTACGACTTGCTGGCCGATAAAGCCGCGCACGTCGATGTATGGCGCACGGCTTACCAGCACCCGATGGCTTCGGCCGCCGCGATTGTGGAGTGGGTGCGCGCAACCGGCCTCAAGCCTTTCGTCGACCGCCTGCCGCCCGAATTACAGGCGAGTTACCTCGCCGAATACGAGCGGCGCGTTGCCAGGGCTTACCCCGTGCGCACCGACGGCAAGTTGCTGCTGGCTTTTCCGCGCATGTTCATCGTCGCCCAACGCAAGTCATGAGCACCACCGCCGCTCATCCCGCGCAAGTGCTGCTGGGCGCCCAGGCCGGCGCCATGCTGCTGCCGGTCTGCGACCACTACAGCGGCGTCGAAGCGCGCATGCGCAAAAGCCTGCAGTTGCAGGCCGAGATGATTGAAGAGTTTGGTGCCTGCGTGTTTGACGTGACGCTGGATTGCGAGGATGGTGCACCGGTAGGCGGCGAGGCAGATCATGCCGCCATGGTCGTGGCGCTGGCGGCTTTGGCCCGCGACAAGGCCCGCGTCGCGGTGCGCGTGCATGCCGTTGACCACCCTTCGTTTGACGCCGACATGGCCGTGATCGCCGGCAAGCTGGCGCGCCACCTGACGCACATCATGGTGCCCAAGGTCGAGTCGGTGGCCGATGTCATTCGCGCTGAAAAGGCGCTGCTCGCCGCATCGGCCGGTGATTTGCCCCTGCATGTGCTGATCGAGTCGCCACTGGCCGTGCGCAATGCCTTTGAGATCGCCGCGCACCCGCGCGTGCAGTCGCTGAGTTTCGGGTTGATGGATTTTGTATCGGCGCACGCCGGCGCGATTCCCGCCGACGGCATGAGCAGCCGTGGCCAGTTCACCCACCCGCTGGTGGTGCGCGCCAAGCTTGAAATCGCGTCGGCCTGCCACGCTTACGGCAAGGTGCCATCGCATTGTGTTGTCACAGAGTTCAATGACACTGCGGCCATGACCGCCGCCGCACGCCATGCCGCCCGTGAACTGGGTTACACCCGTATGTGGAGCATCCACCCCAACCAGATCCGCCCCATCCTGGAAGCTTTTGCGCCCAGCGGGGAAGACATCGAGGACGCCACAAAAATCATTGCCGCTGCTGCAAACGCCGACTGGGCGCCTATCAGTTTTGAAGGCAAGCTCCACGACCGCGCAAGCTACCGTTACTTCTGGCAGGTGCTGGAGCGCGCGCACCAGACCGGCCGGGCGCTTCCGCCCGAGGCGCAAGGCTACTTTCAGACTGCACTTCAGCCCGCGCTTCACTGAGCCGCCAAAACCTTTCATCGAATTTTTACCGCACCACTGCACGAAAGCCCCATGAAAAACACCCTCACTTCTCTTGCTGCCGCCCTGGGCGCCGTCACATGGCTGGCCACCGCCAGCCTGGCCATGGCACAAACCACCGCCCCGGCCAAACCGGCAACTGCCGCCGCCAAGCCGGCAGCAGCCGCAGCCAAGCCTGCCGCCGCCAAGAAGCAACCCGTCATTAACCCGGGCAACCGCACCAACCTCAAGAGCGCCGCCAAGAACGTGGCCGCCGGTATTGAAGCCGCTGAAGCCGCGCTGTCGCCTGCCGAGCTGGCCATTGCCGAGCGTGTGCATGTGGGCAACCTGCCTTGTGAGTTGGGCGCTTCCGTCAACCTGACGGCCGACGCCAAGAACCCTGGCTACTTCGATATCCAGGGCAAGAATTTCAAATACCGCATGTTCCCGGTCGCTACCACCACCGGTGCGGTCCGCCTGGAAGACCAGAAGGCCGGCGCCGTCTGGCTGCAATTGGGCAACAAGTCCATGCTGATGAACCAGAAGTTGGGCATCCGCCTGGCCGACGAATGCGTGAGCCCCACGCAACATGCATTTGCCGAAGCAATGAAGCTGAACCCGCCCGCCAGCGTGCTGGACAAGCCCGCCGCAGCCGCAGCGGCGCCGGTCGCAGCGCAAGCGCCTGCCGCCGCACCCGCAGCCACCGAGCCGGCAACAGCGGCAGCGCCTGCACCGGCCGCATCCGCCGCGAAGTAATCACCCCAAAGAATCACCCCAAAGTTTTAAGCCCCACGATTTTTGAATACAGGAGAAAACAGCATGTCATCCGAGTTCTTGCAAACCTACCGCAACCACGTCGCTGAGCGCGCCGTCACGGGTATCCCGCCGCTGCCGCTGTCGGCCAAGCAAACCGGTGAAGTCATCGAATTGCTGAAGAACCCGCCCAAGGGCGAAGAAGCCTTCCTGGTCGAGCTCATCACCCACCGCGTTCCCGCCGGTGTGGATGACGCCGCCAAGGTCAAGGCCAGCTACCTGGCCGCCGTGGCCCACGGCACTGAAAAGTGCGCGCTGATCTCGCGCGAAAAAGCCACGCAGTTGCTGGGCACCATGCTGGGCGGCTACAACATCAGCCCCATGGTCGAGTTGCTCGACGACGCCGAAGACAGCGTCGCCACGCAGGCGGCTAACGGCCTGAAGCACACGCTGCTGATGTTCGACCAGTTCCACGACGTGCAGGAAAAAGCCGCCAAGGGCAACAAATACGCCAAGGCCGTGCTGCAAAGCTGGGCTGACGCCGAATGGTTCACCAGCCGCCCTGAAGTGCCCGAGTCCATCCAGCTCACCATCTTCAAGGTCGCCGGCGAAATCAACACCGACGACCTCTCGCCCGCGCCCGACGCCTGGAGCCGCCCCGACATCCCGCTGCACGCCATTGCGATGCACAAGAACGCACGCCCCGGCGTCACACCCGAAGAAGACGGCAAGCGCGGCCCGGTCAAGTTCATTGAAGAACTGAAAGCCAAGGGCAACCTCGTGGCCTATGTGGGCGACGTGGTCGGCACCGGCTCTTCGCGCAAATCGGCCACCAACTCCGTGCTGTGGTGGACGGGCCAGGACATTCCTTATGTGCCCAACAAGCGCTTTGGCGGTGTCTGCCTGGGCGGCAAGATCGCCCCGATCTTTTACAACACCATGGAAGACTCGGGCGCGCTGCCGATCGAACTCGACGTGAGCCAGATGGCCATGGGCGACGTGATCGAGCTGCGCCCCTACGACGGCAAGGCCCTCAAAGACGGCAAGGTCGTTGCCGAGTTCAAGCTGAAAAGCGATGTGCTGTTTGACGAAGTGCGCGCCGGCGGCCGCATTCCATTGATCGTCGGCCGCGGCCTTACCGCCAAGGCGCGCTTTGCGCTGGGCCTGCCGCTGTCCACCCAGTTCCGCCTGCCGGTCAGCCCGGCAGACAACGGCCGCGGCTTCACGCTGGCGCAAAAAATGGTCGGCCGTGCGGTTGGCCTGCCAGAAGGCCAGGGCGTGCGCCCCGGCACGTATTGCGAACCCAAGATGACCTCGGTCGGCTCGCAAGACACCACCGGCCCGATGACGCGCGACGAACTGAAAGACCTGGCCTGCCTGGGCTTCAGCTCCGACCTGGTCATGCAGTCCTTCTGCCACACCGCGGCTTATCCCAAGCCCGTCGACGTGAAGATGCACCACGAGCTGCCAGACTTCATCAGCACGCGCGGCGGCATTTCGCTGCGTCCGGGCGACGGCATCATCCACAGCTGGCTCAACCGCATGCTGCTGCCCGACACCGTCGGCACCGGCGGCGACAGCCACACCCGTTTCCCCATCGGCATCAGCTTCCCCGCAGGCTCCGGCCTGGTGGCTTTCGGCGCCGCCACCGGCGTGATGCCGCTGGACATGCCTGAATCCGTGCTGGTGCGCTTCAAGGGCGAAATGCAGCCCGGCATCACGCTGCGTGACCTGGTCAACGCGATCCCGCTCTACGCCATCAAGGCCGGCCTGTTGACCGTCGCCAAACAAGGCAAGAAGAACATCTTCTCGGGCCGCATCCTGGAGATCGAAGGCTTGCCAGACCTGAAGGTCGAGCAGGCGTTCGAACTCTCCGACGCGTCCGCAGAGCGTTCTGCCGGCGGCTGCACGGTGCACCTGAACAAGGAACCCATCATCGAGTACATCAACAGCAACATCACGATGCTGAAGTGGATGATCGCCACGGGTTACTCGGACGTGCGCACCATCAAGCGCCGCATCGCCGCCATGGAAGCCTGGCTGGCCGACCCCCAGTTGCTCAAGGGCGACGCGGATGCCGAATACGCCGCCGTCATCGAGATCGATCTGGCCGACATCCACGAGCCTATCGTGGCCTGCCCGAACGACCCTGACGACGTGAAGACGCTCAGCGAAGTCGCCGGCAGCAAGATCGATGAAGTCTTCATTGGCAGCTGCATGACCAATATCGGCCACTTCCGCGCAGCCTCCAAGCTGCTCGAAAACAAGCGCGACATTCCCGTCAAGCTGTGGATGGCGCCGCCCACCAAGATGGACGCCAAGCAACTGACCGAAGAAGGCCACTACGGCGTGCTCGGCTCGGCCGGCGCCCGCATGGAAATGCCGGGCTGCAGCCTGTGCATGGGCAACCAGGCGCAGGTGAAAGAGGGCGCCACGGTGTTCTCCACCTCCACCCGCAACTTCCCCAACCGCCTGGGCAAGAACTCCAACGTCTACCTCGGCTCCGCCGAACTGGCCGCGATCTGCTCCAAGCTGGGCCGCATCCCCACCAAGGCCGAATACATGGCCGACATGGGCGTGCTTACGGCTGCCAGCGGCACCGTCTACCAGTACCTCAACTTCGACAAGGTCAAGGACTACACCGATATGGCCGACACCGTGAAGGACGGCGTGGCCGCGTAAGTGGACACCCCGCCGGCGGCTTGACAGCCGCCGGGTGAAATGGAAGGATGAAGTGATGAAGAAACCGTCACTTCTTTCCTTCCTTTTTTTTGCGTTTTTTTTGGTCGCCGGTGCAGGCGCTCACGCTCAAGCCCAGGAAGCACGCACCAACGCCTTCAACGACCCCTTCCTCCAGGTCACATCGGCGATCAACCCGTGCCCTGTGCCTGAGGGGCCGCTTTACACCGAGCAGGAAGTGCGCGACGCGGCCCATGTGCGGGCGCAGCACGGCGGCAGTTGCTACCGCGTGGGGCGTTGCCGCCTGGCCAACTCCTACTGGTACGACCAGGAGATCATCCCGCGTGTGTCGCAGTACATCAAGCTCGACGGACGTTTCGACGACACCAGTGTGTGGGTGCAGGGCGAGCGGCGCCTGGTCTTTCTCAAAGGCTGCGTGAAGACGCGCGAACAATCCGAGGCGCTTGAAAAAGCCGTCTGGCTGGTCGACGATGTGATGGGTGTGGTGAACTACCTGCGTGTGGGCGATGAGCCTTTGCGTTATGTCCCGGCGCAACCGGCCTCCAAATAAACCGCCGCCAGCACAACAAAAAAGCCCTGCTGTTTTCAGCAGGGCTTTTTTATGTGCAGCGCTCTACAGGTCCGACGGCAATGGGTCCATCACCCGTAGTTCCGACCCATCCACAAACTTCAAATACCAGAACTCCGGCGACAGCGGCAGGTTGGGGCGTATGTGGCTGATGTTGGCGGGCAGCACATAGACCGTGCTGGCGCCGTCGTCGGGTGGGGGCGCGAGGTAGTGGCGTTTGACGGCGACCAGCCCGCCTATGGACGAGACCACTGTGCCTATCGATTCGGTGACGGCATTTACCGTGGTGCCCTGGCCCAGCATATGGATGGTGGTCTGGCCGACCAGGTCGGGGCGCGAGGCTTCTACGTAGAGTACGGCCGTGGTGTTGATGCGCAGGTCGTCGGGGGCGGCCGGTTCGGTGGATTTGTTGAAGGAGATAAAGGGCATGATGGTCTGTGCCCGCTCAGGACAAATGCAGTTCTTTGTGCTCGCCCAGCCTGGGCGGCGTTTCTCCGGTCAGCGCGGCCTTCGCCATCTTGGCCAGCTGCACCATCTTGCTTTCCTTCACATCCCAGTATTCGGCATGGTGAATGTGCACTTCCAGCAGGGCGAGGTCCGGGTCGTTCACGCCGGCCGGAAACCAGGCGCGCGCCAACTGCGTCCAGAGTTCCTCTTTTTTCGCCTGGTCATCCGAAATCACTGCCTGGCCGGACAGCGACACATAGCTGTCATCACCCGGGTCCGAGTACGACACATTGACATTGCCGTCTTGCTGCAGGCGCTGGGCCAGCTCACTGGCGCGCGAGATGAAGAAGTACAGCTGCGCGCCTTCGTCAATAGACTGGTTCTGGGTCGTCAGCGGGTGCGCGTGCAGCATGCCGTTGGCATGGCGGTGCGTCAGCATGCCGAACTTGATGTCCTTGATCAAGGCCCAAAGGGTGTCGTGGTCTGATTTTGCTGCGCTCATGAAAACTCCGTGTGTTGGTGAATCTATTGCCAAGTCAATCCTTTGAGGCTAAGCACCAGACAGCACGCTGCGAATCAGCGGGCGGCCCAGCCCGCTGTCAGCAAGTGCCGACAGCGCCGGCAAGCCCTGGCGGCAGGCCGCATCCTGTGTAAACCCTGACTTGGCAGGGGAACCAAACGGCATAAGCGGTTACCATACAGATGCAAGTAATTCGCATTTGTAATGACGGCTTGCTTACAGGCGCCCCGCAGGCTTTAAGGCCTTCGCCGCGCCCGGTCCGGTTCGGGCGAACCTGGCCTATTCCTCTTTAAAGGTGTTTCATGAAACTGTCTTTCTCCTCCCTGGCCGGCGCCGCAGCGCTGGCGGCTGGCCTGCTGGCCGCCCCTCTGGCCTCTACCGCTCAAACCGTCACCCCCAGCGCCGAAGGCATCGTGGTTTACAACGCCCAGCACGCCAGCCTGACCAAGGCCTGGGCCGAGGCCTTCACCAAGGAAACCGGCGTCAAGGTCACCCTGCGCAACGGCAGCGACACCGAGCTGGGCAACCAGATCGTGCAGGAAGGCAAAGCCTCGCCCGCCGATGTGTTCCTGACAGAAAATTCGCCCGCCATGGCGCTGGTCGACAGCGCCGGCCTGTTCGCGCCGCTGAATGCGGCCACGCTGTCTGAAGTGCCTGCCAATTTCCGCCCCGCGCATGGCCGCTGGACGGGCATCGCCGCGCGCAGCACCGTGTTTGTCTATAACAAGGCCAAGCTCACGCCGGCCCAGTTGCCCAAGTCCATGCTGGACCTGGCCACGCCCGCGTGGAAGGGGCGTTGGGCCGCATCGCCTTCCGGCGCGGACTTCCAGGCCATCGTGAGCGCGCTGCTCGAGCTCAAGGGCGAAGCCGCCACCGCTGCCTGGCTCAAGGCCATGAAGGAAAACGCCACGCCTTACAAAGGCAACGGCACCGTGCTCAAGGCCGTCAACGGCGGCCAGATTGAAGGCGGCATCATTTACCACTATTACTACTACGGCGACCAGGCCAAGACCGGCGAGAACAGCAACAACGCCCAGCTGCATTACTTCCGCAACCAGGACCCGGGCGCTTTTGTGAGCATCTCCGGCGGCGGCGTGCTGGCCTCCAGCAAGCACCAGCCCGAAGCCCAGGCTTTTGTGAAATGGATCGCCGGCAAAGGCGGCCAGGACATCCTGAAGAACGGCGACGCTTATGAATACGCTGTCGGCAACGGTGTGCAGTCCAACCCCAAGCTGGTGCCTTTGGCCGAACTGCAAGCGCCCAAGGTTGAGCCCTCCAACCTCAACAGCAAAAAGGTCACCGACCTGATGACCCAGGCTGGCCTGCTGTAAACCGCTCTTCGTTTCAAACTTGCGGACCGACACCTTTTGAGCGCCTTGCCCCTTGATGCCGATGCCGCCCTGAACCCGGCGGCTGCGGCGCTGTTGCAGTCACCTGCTGCAGGGCCCGGCGGCTGGCGCCTGTCATGGGTGGGCGCTGCGGCGCTTGTCGTCGCGCTGCTGGCCTTGCTGCCGCTGGGTTTTGTCCTCTGGGTCGGCGTGCAAACCGGCTGGGAGACGGCCTCTGCCTTGATCTTCCGGCCGCGCGTCGGCGAGTTGCTGGTCAACACCGCCTTGCTGGTGGTGCTGACGGTGCCGCTGTGCGCGGTGCTGGCCGTGGCGCTGGCCTGGTTGACTGAACGCAGCGACCTGCCCGGCGCGCGCACCTGGGCCTGGCTGCTGGTGGCGCCACTCGCGGTGCCGGCCTTTGTGCAGAGTTATGCGTGGATGACGGTCGCGCCCAGCCTGCACGGCCTGCCCGCCGGCGTGATGGTCTCGGTCATCGCCTACTTTCCGTTTTTGTATTTGCCGGTGGCCGCAGCCCTGCGCCGGCTGGACCCGGGCATGGAAGACAGCGCCGCCTCACTGGGCCTGGGGCCCTGGGCGGTGTTCTTCCGTGTCGTGCTGCCGCAGCTGCGGCTGGCGGTGTGCGGCGGCTCGCTGCTGGTGGGGCTTCACTTGCTGGCCGAATACGGCCTTTACGTGATGATCCGTTTCGACACCTTCACCACCGCCATCGTCGACCAGTTCCAGTCCACCTACAACGGGCCCGCCGCCAATATGCTCTCGGGCGTGCTGGTGGTGTGCTGCTTTGCGCTGCTGGGGCTGGAGTCGCTTGCGCGCGGCAAAGAGCGTTATGCGCGCGTCGGTTCCGGCGCGGCGCGCATGCCTTTTAAACGCAGCCTGGGCCGCTTCACTGTCTGGGGTTTGCTGCTGCCTACGGTGCTTTGTGTGCTGGCGCTGGGTGTGCCGCTGGTCACGCTGGTGCGCTGGCTGGTGGCCGGCGGCGCGGCGGTCTGGCGCTTTGATGAACTCGGCCCGGCGCTTTTCCAGACCCTGGGGCTGGCCGTGGCCGGTGCGCTGCTGACCACCGTGGCTGCGGTGCCCATGGCCTGGCTGTCGATACGATCGCCTGGCCGCCTGCAGCGCGTGCTGGAGGCCTGCAACTACATGGTCGGCTCGCTGCCCGGTGTGGTGGTGGCGCTGGCGCTTGTCACGGTCACGGTGCGGCTGCCGATTTACCAGACGGCCGTCACTGTACTGCTGGCGTATTTGCTGATGTTTTTGCCGCGCGCGCTGATCAGCCTGCGTGCCGGCATCGCGCAGGCGCCGGTCGAGCTGGAGCAGGCCGCGCGCAGCCTGGGCCGCACGCCCGCGCAGGCGCTCTGGGCCATCACCATGCGGCTGGCCGCGCCCAGTGCGGCGGCCGGCGCGGCGCTGGTGGGCCTGGGCATTACCAACGAACTCACCGCCACACTGATGCTCGCGCCCAACGGCACGCGCACGCTGGCGACTTCTTTCTGGGCCTACAGCAGCGAGATCGACTACGCCGCTGCCGCGCCCTATGCGCTCATCATGGTGCTGCTCTCGCTGCCCATGACCTGGCTGCTTTACCAACAATCCAAACGCACGGCGGGACGATGACGCCATGACGATTTATGACAGCTTATGACCACATCTCTTGAACTGCAGGCCATCCGCAAGCAATACGGCGCCGTGCAGGCGCTGGGCGGCGTGGACCTGAGCGTCGCGCCCGGCAGCCGCACCGCCATCGTCGGCCCCTCGGGCTCGGGCAAGACCACGCTGCTGCGCATCATTGCCGGCTTTGAGGCGCCCGACGCCGGCCGCGTCACCCTGGGCGGGCGGCAACTGGCCGACGGCCCCGACGCCGTGCCCGCGCATGAACGCGGCATCGGTTATGTGCCGCAAGACGGCGCGCTTTTTCCGCACCTCACGATTGAAGGCAATGTCGGCTTCGGCTTGCCGCGCAATACGCCCAAGCGCGCCGAACGCATCGCCGAGCTGATGGACATGGTCGCGCTGGACACCGCCATGCTGGCGCGCCGCCCGCATGAGCTCTCGGGCGGGCAGCAGCAGCGCGTGGCGCTGGCGCGTGCCCTTGCCCAGCGGCCCAGGCTGATGCTGCTGGACGAACCCTTTTCAGCACTGGACACCGGCCTGCGCGCCAGCACCCGCAAAGCGGTGGCGCAGCTGCTGGGCGCGGCGGGCATCACCACCATTCTCGTCACGCACGACCAGGCCGAGGCTTTGTCATTCGCCGACCAGGTGGCCGTGATGCGCGGCGGGCTGCTGGTGCAGGCTGGCCGCCCGCTCGATTTGTATTTGCGCCCGCGCGATGCGGCAGTGGCTGGCTTTCTGGGCGACAGCATCGTGCTGCCCGCCCAACTGGCTGGCGGCTGGGCCGACTGCGCGCTGGGCCGCATTGCCGTCAACGACCCCGCACGCCAGGGCGCGGCGCAGATCATGCTGCGGCCCGAGCAACTGCAGGTGGCTGAGGTGCCCGTCGAAACGGCGGCGCACGGCTCGCAGGCAGACGGGTGCTATGGCGCGGTCACCGACACCGACTTTGGCGGCTCGGTCTGCGTGCTGTCGGTGCGGCTGCTGCGGCAGGCGGCCTCCGTCGGCGACGGGGCGGACTCGCCGCTGCTGGTGCACAGCACGGGTATGCATGCGCCGGCGCCGGGCGCCATGGTGCGCATCACGGTGGCCGGGCAGGCGCATGTGTTTGCGGGCTGAGCCGGAGCCTGAAAAGCCTCAAAAAAGCCCTTTTTCACCCATCAAAAATAGCCAGAACCCGCATGGGAATTGAGTAAGCAGCTACTAAAAAGATAGCGATTCATGGTCCCCGCCAGCGCGGCAAACCTGGCAATCTGCCTGCCAGGCCCTCTTGCTGCTACGGCATCCGCCTCGGCGCCGTTTCACCGCTTCACCGGCAAAACAGGGCCGCGACAAGCTTTGTTACCTCTTTTCAAACGCCGCTCTGTCTTTTTCCAAAGATGTTGTGTACGCTGTACACAAGCTGCCCATCAAGCCAAAACAGGCCAAAAGAGACCAGACACAGGCCAACAACAACCCGAAAGCAGCCAACTTCGCAGCCCGGACGGTTGCGGACACGCCGTCCGCCTTCATCCGGGTTTTCTGGTTTTTGATTGATTCGCCCAAGCAAGGAGATTTCCCCATGGCCCGTTATGTAGATGGATTCATCGTCGCCGTTCCCGCCAAGAAACTGGACGCCTACCGCAAGCTGTCCAGCAAGGCCGGCAAGCTCTGGAAGGAATACGGCGCGCTCGAATACACCGAATGCGTCGCCGACGACGTGCAGCCCGGCAAGGTCACCTCCTTCCCGCAAAGCGTCAAGCTCAAAAAAGACGAGGTGGTGGTGTTCTCGTGGATCACCTACAAATCGCGCAAGCAGCGCGACAGCATCAACAAAAAAGTCATGGCCGACCCGCGCCTGGAAGCCATGATGGACCCGAAGGACTTGCCCTTCGACGGGCAACGGATGATCTGGGGCGGCTTTAAAACGATTGTTGAGCTTTAAGCCTCTGGGCGTTTAACCCTGCGCCGCCAGCGCATGCAAGGCCTGGCGCGTGAAATCATCCGCCGGGAAAAACGTCTCCATCGCCAGCTCCTGCAGCGTCACATCTACCGGCGAGCCGAAGATGGTGGTGGTGCTGATAAAGCTCAAAACGCCTGAAGGCGTGTTGAACTTGAAGGGCATCACCACGCCCGGGTGTTCACCCTCCAGGTTGGGGCCTTTCGCTTCTTCCGGCACGGGGTAGGCCTTCAGCTCTTCCAGCAGCGCCACCAGCGCCGGGTCGGCCGTGGCGGTGATCTGCTGGCGCAGGCGCTCAAACAAATGGTCGCGCCACTGCATCAGGTTGGCGATGCGTGGTGCCAGGCCCTTGGGGTGCAGGCTCAGGCGCAGCACGTTGACGGGCGCTTCCAGCAGCGAGGGGTCGGCGCCCGCCAGCAGGTGCGGCACCATGCGGTTGGTGGCGACTATGTTCCAGTGGCGGTCCAGCGCCAGGGCGGGGTAGGGCTCATGGCTTTTGAGCAGCAGCTCCACCGCTTGCCGGGCCGAATCCAGCGCCGGGTCGTTCAGCGGGCGCTCGCGGTACATGGGTGCGTAGCCGGCGGCCACCAGCAGCGCATTGCGCTCGCGCAGCGGAATGTCCAGCCGCTCGGACAGCCGCAGCACCATCTCGCGGCTGGGTACTGAGCGGCCCGTTTCCACAAAACTCAAATGGCGCGTCGAGATGTCAGCCTCCTGGGCCAAATCGAGCTGGCTCAGGCGCCGGTGCTGGCGCCAGTGGCGCAGGTGGTCGCCAAAAGGCTGGGGCGCGCTGCGCGGCGTGGGGCGGCTGGGGTGGTGGGTGCTGGCGGTCATGGATGCCATCGTAAAGCCATGCGGCCGGTTTTCCATTACCTGGCAGGTTATCGACGGGCGGCTGTTGCGCGGGAATGATGACCCCCATGCGCACCGACCCGGCGGCCCGGCGCGCTGACCAACATCCCCGGCTGCTACTTCAGGAGTTTTGCCATGTCTTCGAGTTCCATCCTCTCTTCCCCCAACTTCCTGCGCAATGTGCTGCGTGTGGACGCGCTGTCCTGCATTGCCTGCGGCGTGTTGCAGGTCGCTTTTCCGGCCGCCATGGCGCGCCTCTTGAACCTGCCCGAGGCCTTGATTGCCTACACCGGCGAGTTTTTGCTGGTCTATGCGGCCGTCGTTGCGTTTGTTTCAACGCGTAATCCCTTGCCGCGGCCCGTCATCTGGGCGCTGGTGGCCGGCAACATAGGCTGGGCGCTGGCCTGCGTGCTGCTGCTGGTCAGCGGCAGCGTGTCGCCTTCCATGCTGGGCGTGGCTTACGTAGTGGTGCAGGCGCTGACGGTGGCGATGCTGGCCGAGCTGCAGTACTTCGGCCTGCGCCGCGCGGCGCCCCAGCCCGCCTGGTAAGCAAAAGAGGGCACAAGACTGGGCAGGAGGGCAGGGTATGCGGGCGCGGCCCCCCACGGGGCCGCAGTGCCTGCCAGAATGGGGGCTGCTGTCAATAAAAAGGAGTCCGCCATGGCCAAACCGCCTCCCCACGCTTTTTCCTCCACGCTCAAAAGCTTCAAGACCGCCTCCGGCAAAACCGGCAAGTTCTACTCTCTGCCGGCGCTCGCCAAACAATTCCCCAAAGTCGCCCGCCTGCCGGTGTCCATGCGCATCGTGCTTGAGTCGGTGCTGCGCAACTGCGACGGCAAAAAGGTCACGGCCGAACATGTGGCGCAGCTGGCCAACTGGCTGCCGCAAGCTGAGCGCAGCGAAGAGATCCCTTTTGTCGTCTCGCGCGTGGTGCTGCAAGACTTCACCGGCGTGCCGCTGCTGGCCGACCTGGCCGCCATGCGCAGCGTGGCACTGAAGCTGGGCAAGAACCCCAAAGCCATAGAGCCGCTGGTGCCGGTCGACCTGGTCGTCGACCACTCCATCATGGTCGACTACTACGGCAAGAAGAATTCACTCGACCTCAACATGAAGCTCGAGTTCCAGCGCAACCGCGAGCGCTACGAATTCATGAAGTGGGGCATGCAGGCTTTCGACACCTTCGGCGTCGTGCCGCCGGGCTTCGGCATCGTACACCAGGTCAATCTTGAATACCTCTCGCGCGGCGTGCACAAAAGCAAAGACGGCGTGTACTACCCCGACTCGCTGGTCGGCACCGACAGCCACACCACCATGATCAACGGCATCGGCGTGGTCGCCTGGGGCTGCGGCGGCATCGAGGCCGAAGCCGCCATGCTGGGCCAGCCGGTTTACTTCCTCACGCCCGACGTGGTCGGCTTTGAGCTGACCGGCCGCCTGCGCGAAGGCGTCACCGCCACCGACCTGGTGCTGCGCGTGACCGAGCAGCTGCGCAAGGAAAAAGTCGTCGGCAAGTTTGTTGAGTTCTTCGGCGAAGGCACGCGCACACTGGCGCTGCCCGACCGCGCCACCATCGGCAACATGGCGCCCGAATACGGCGCCACCATGGGCTTCTTCCCGGTCGATGAAAAAACCATCGACTACTTCAAGGGCACGGGCCGCACCAAAGAAGAAATCGAAGCCTTCGAGGCCTACTTCAAGGCGCAGGGCCTCTTTGGCGTGGCCAAGGCCGGCGAGATTGATTACTCGCATGTGGTCAAGCTCGACCTGGGCGACGTCACGCCCAGCCTGGCCGGCCCCAAGCGCCCGCAAGACCGCATCGAGCTGGGCAATGTCGCCGGCCAGTTCAAGTCGCTCTTCAGCAAGCCGATAGCCGAGAACGGTTTTAACCAGCCCGCCGGCATGCTCAATACCCGCCACCTGGTGCGCCGCACCGACGAAGGCCGGCTGGACACGCTGCCGTCCGCGCCGCCCACACCGGCAGGCGCCGCACGCCCCGTGATGGAGATGGAAGGCAACCGCCCCACGCTGGCGCACGCCCGCGCCAGCAATACCACCGACGCACCCGCCACGGCGCAGACCGAGGTGGTGCATTCGGCGCCCGGCATCACGGTCGGCAATGGCGATGTGCTGATCGCCGCCATCACCAGCTGCACCAACACCTCCAACCCCAGCGTGCTGCTGGCCGCAGGCCTGCTGGCCAAGAAGGCGGTGGAAGCGGGCCTGAAGGTGCAGCCGCACATCAAGACCTCGCTGGCGCCCGGCTCACGCATCGTGACCGAGTACCTTACCGAAACCGGTTTGCTGCCTTACCTTGAAAAGCTGGGCTTTGCGCTGGCCGGCTACGGCTGCACCACCTGCATCGGCAACGCCGGTGACCTGACGCCCGAGCTGAATGAAGCCATCAGCAAGAGCGACCTGGTCTGCGCGGCCGTGCTTTCGGGCAACCGCAACTTCGAGGCGCGCATCCATCCGAACCTCAAGGCCAACTTTTTGGCCAGTCCGCCGCTGGTAGTGGCCTACGCCATTGCCGGCACGGTGATGCGCGACCTGATGACCGAGCCCGTCGGCAAAGGCAAGGGCGGCAAGGATGTGTACCTGGGTGACATCTGGCCGACCAGCGACGAGATCTACAAGCTCATGAAGTACGCGATGAACGGCAAGGCCTTCCGCGCCAACTACGCCAAGGTCAAGACCGAGCCCGGCAAGCTGTGGGAAAACATCAAGGGCGTCAAAGGCACGTCTTACACCTGGCCGGCCAGCACCTATATCGCCGAGCCGCCTTTCTTCAAGGACTTCACTATGAAGGCGGGCGAGGCCGGCAGCGTGTCGGTCAAGGGCGCGCGCATCATGGCGCTGTTTGCCGACTCCATCACCACCGACCACATCTCGCCGGCCGGCTCCATCAAGGCCAGCTCACCGGCGGGCCTGTGGCTGCAGGCCAATGGCGTGCAGAAGGCCGATTTCAACAGCTATGGCGCGCGCCGCGGCAACCACGACGTGATGATGCGCGGCACCTTTGCCAATGTGCGCATCAAGAACCTGATGATTCCGCCGGATGCGGAAGGCTCGCGTGAAGAGGGCGGCGTGACGCTGTTCCAGCCCGGCAACGAGAAGATGTTCATCTACGACGCCGCCATGAAGTACATGGAGCAAGGCACGCCCACCGTGATCTTTGCCGGCGAGGAATACGGCACCGGCTCCTCACGCGACTGGGCCGCCAAGGGCACGCAGCTGCTGGGCATCAAGGCCGTGGTGGCGCGCAGCTTTGAGCGCATCCACCGCAGCAACCTGGTGGGCATGGGCGTGCTGCCCCTGCAGTTCAAGCCGGGCGAGTCGTGGCAGACCTTGAAGCTCACCGGCACCGAAGTCATCGATGTAATTCCGCACCCCGAGCTCAAGCCGCAAAGTGAGGCCAAACTGGTTATCACGCGCGCTGATGGCTCGCGTGAAGAGGTCACCGTGATCCTGCGTGTGGATACACCGATTGAGGTCGACTACTACCGCAACGGCGGCATCTTGCCGTTTGTATTGCGGCAGTTGCTCGCTTAATGCTTCGGCAGGCTCTGATCGCCGGCGGAGGGATCGGCGGGCTCGCCGCTGCGCTGGCTGCAACACGCGCCGGCTGGGATGTGCGCCTGTTTGAACGTGCCAATGCGTTCAGCGAAGCCGGCGCCGGCATCCAGCTTGGCCCCAACGTGGTGAAGGTGTTGCAGGGCTGGGGGCTGGCCGGCGCCTTGCAGATCGTCTCCGCGTTTCCGGAGCGCCTCCAGGTGCGCTGTGCGCTTTCAGGCCAGACACTGGGCGAGTTGCCGCTGGGCGCCAGCATCGCCGAGCGATATGGCGCGCCCTATGCCACCTTGCACCGCGCGGACTTGCACCGCCTGCTGCTCGAAGCCGTGCAACAGCATGCCGACGTCAAGCTGCACCTCAGCCGCCCGCTGCAATCCTTCAGCCAGACCGCGCAGGCCGTCATGGTGCAAGCCGATGACGGCCCCGGCATTGAAGGCGATGCGCTGATTGGCGCTGACGGTGTGTGGAGCATGGTGCGCCAGCAACTGCTGGGCGACGGCCTGCCGCGGCGCACCGGCCACCTGGCTTATCGCGCGCTGGTGCCGCAGGCCGGCTTGCCCAAACTACTCAGAAGCCAGCACGTTACCGCCTGGCTGGGCCCACGCATGCATGTGGTGCAGTACCCGGTGCGCGGCGGTGAGTGGCTCAACATCGTCGCCATCGTGCAAGGCGAAGTTCCGGCAGAGGCCGACCTGTGGGACCACAGCGCCAACGCGGCCGACCTGGCCGCCGCCACGGCCGGCTGCTCCGCCGCCCTGCGCGAGGTGCTCGATGCGGTGGAAGGCTGGCGCCTGTGGGTGCTGCACGACCGCCCACCCATGCAAGGCGCCCACCAGCAGGCTGTGGGCCGTGTGGCCCTGCTGGGCGATGCTGCCCACCCGATGCGGCCCTACCTGGCGCAGGGCGCCGGCATGGCGATTGAAGACGCCGCCGAGCTGGGCCACGCCCTGGCCCAGGCGCTGGACCCGGCCTTTGATGTGCCCACCATGCTGCAGCGCTATGCACTCAACCGCTGGCAACGCAATGCGCGTGTGCAGGCGAGGGCGCTGCGCAATGGGCAGATATTTCATGCCGATGGTGTGGTCCGCTGGGGGCGCAATGTGTCGATGAAGATGCTGGGCGCGCGGGTGCTGGACATGCCCTGGCTGTATGGGGGCGGGGTGAGGGCTACCTGAATTTGGCTTGGGGGTACCTGAGGTTTAACTGCTCAAGGCGCTTCAAGTCGCTTCAAGGCGCTTTTAAAGTCTTGAACATCACAAACGCATCCACCAAACCCAGTCGCTGGTGGCGGAAAGCCCCCGGTAGCGTCCCCACCACATCAAACCCCAGCCTGCGCCACAGCTTGACGGCCCGCTCATTCGTCGACACCACCATGTTGAACTGCATGGCCAGAAAGCCCATGGCCAGCGCCTCGCGCTGCGAATGCTCACACATGGCCGAGGCCAGCCCCTGGCCTTGCGCTTCTGGCGCGACCACATAACCGCAATTGCAGACATGCGCGCCCTGGCCGGGCTGGTTGGGCTTGATGAAGTAGGTGCCCAGCACCCGCCCGTCGCTGGCGCTGCCTTCGCGCACCACATAGGTGGCGCGGGGCGCCTCCATCCAGGCGGCGTGTATCTCGGCTTCGGTGCTTTGCGGCGAAAAGGTGTAGGTGTCGCCCGTGGCAAAGGTGGCGCGCAGCAGCGGCCAGACGTCGGGCCAGTCGGCCTCCCCGCAGCGGCGTATCGCTGTCATGGTTTGGGCGCATCCACCACTTCGGCGGCTGTGCGAAAGGCTTCCACGGCGGCGGGCAGGCCGCAGTAAATACTCGCATGCAGCAACACCTCTTGCAGCTGTTCGGGCGTCACGCCGTTGTTGAGCGCGCCGCGCACATGGCCTTTGAGTTCATGCTGCTTGCCCATGGCGGCAAGCATCGCCACCGTGATCATGCTGCGGGTTTTCAGGTCCAGCCCCGGGCGCTGCCACACATCGCCCCAGGCATTGCGGGTGATGTACTGCTGGATGGGCATGGAAAAGTTGGTTGCCTTGCCAAACGCGTTGGCCACAAAGTCCTCGCCCATCACCTGCTTGCGCGTGGCCAGGCCTTTGTCGAATTGGGAATCCATTGAACTGCTCCTGAAATAGAAGCCGCCAGCATAGCCGGGCGGCGGCATGTCACGGGGTGACCGTTCGTCGTGATTCCATGGTCACCGCATCGTCAAACAAGCGCGCGACATTTAAGCTGTTAGGTGGGCCGTAGTTTGGGCTGCAATTTGGGCCGTATTCGGCTATCGGCGCTTTGAATAATTACTATCGGCCAAGCCTTGCGCCATGAATAGTTTTTGACAACAATCAATTCACTGTCAATAGTTCGTATCTATTGATGAGACGCAGCCAGCCCAGTCCACCCATTTGATCAAAGGAGCCCCATCATGAGCAAACTCACCACCGCCGCCGGCGCACCGGTCGTCGACAACCAGAACGTACAAACCGCCGGCCCGCGCGGCCCGGTCCTGTTGCAGGACGTATGGCACCTGGAAAAGCTGGCGCACTTTGCGCGCGAAGTGATCCCCGAGCGCCGCATGCATGCCAAGGGCTCGGCCGCTTACGGCACCTTCACCGTGACGCACGACATCACGAAATACACCAAGGCCAAAATCTTCTCGCAAGTCGGCAAGAAGACGGAGCTGGTGCTCCGCTTTTCGACCGTGGCCGGCGAGCGTGGCGCGGCCGATGCCGAGCGCGACATCCGCGGCTTTGCCGTGAAGTTTTATACCGAAGAAGGCAACTGGGACATGGTGGGCAACAACACGCCGGTGTTCTTTCTGCGCGACCCGCTGAAGTTTCCCGACCTAAACCGCGCCGTCAAGCGCGACCCGCGCACCAATATGCGCAGCGCCGAAAACAACTGGGACTTCTGGACACTGCTGCCCGAGGCGCTGCACCAGATCACCATCGTGATGAGCGACCGCGGCATTCCGAAGTCGTACCGCCACATGCACGGCTTCGGCAGCCACACCTTCAGTTTCCTCAATGCGAAGAACGAGCGCTTCTGGGTCAAGTTCCACTTCGTCACCCAGCAGGGCATTGAGAACATTACCGACGCCGAAGCCACCGAGATCGTGGGCCGCGACCGTGAAAGCGCCCAGGCAGACTTGCTGAACGCCATCGACAACAAGGACTTCCCGCGCTGGAACCTGAAGATCCAGGTCATGCCCGAAAAAGACGCGGCCACCTACCACCTGAACCCGTTTGATTTGACCAAGGTCTGGCCGCACAAGGACTACCCGCTGATCGATGTGGGCGTGATGGAACTGAACCGCAACCCCGAAAACTATTTCGCCGAAGTCGAGCAACTGGCTTTCTCGCCGGCCAATGTGGTGCCCGGCATCAGCTTCTCACCCGACAAGATGCTGCAGTCGCGCCTCTTCAGCTATGGCGACGCGGCGCGTTACCGCCTGGGTGTGAACCACCACCTGATTCCTGTGAATGCACCCAAGTGCCCCTTCCACAGCAACCACCGCGACGGCGCCATGCGCGTGGACAGCAACAACGGCTCGGAAATTGGCTACGAACCCAACAGCAAGGGCGCTTTGCAGGAGCAACCCGATTTCGCCGAACCGCCGCTGTCGATTGAAGGCGCGGCTGATCACTGGAATCACCGGGTTGATGAGGACTACTACTCGCAGCCCGGCAATCTGTTCCGGTTGATGACGCCGGCGCAGCAGCAGGTGTTGTTTGAGAATACTGCTCGGTCGGTTGGGGGGGCTTCCAAGGCTATTCAGGAACGGCACATTGCTAATTGCGCTAAGGCTGATCCGGCTTATGGGGCGGGGGTGGCTAAGGCGTTGGCGAAAATTGCGGGTTGAACCTCTAGCTTGTCCGGGCTGGTTCCGGCTTTAGCGCCCTCTGCTGAGGGGGGCTGGCCGGGCAACCCCCGGCCAGCAGCCCCAGCTCACCCCACCCGATCGGCAAAGATCAAAGACCTTTCAAACCCAACCTTCCAACACAACCTTCCCTCTAGCCTTCCCAGACTCAATCACCCCATGCGCCCGCCGCAAATTGGCCGCATTGATCGCACCAAACGTCTCCGTCAGCGTTGTGCGGATCAAGCCGGAATCGACAAGCTGGGCGACCTCGTTGAGCAGCCGGTGCTGCGCCACCATGTCGGGCGTGCCAAAGAGGGGCCGGGTGAACATCAGTTCCCAGTGGATGGATGCGCTCTTGCGTTTGAACAGCGTGATGTCGAAGTTCATCGGGTCGTCGATCAGGCCGAACTTGCCTTGCGGTGCGATGGCTTCGGCGATTTGCGCCAGGTGGCTGTCGGTTTGCGTGAGGCTCACGATGTAGTCCACGGCGGGAATGCCGATGCGCTTGAGTTCTTCGGCAATCGGCTGGCTGTGGTCGATGACGTGGTGAGCGCCTAGTTCTTTTACCCAGGCCTGGGTTTCGGGCCGCGACGCGGTGCCGATCACGGTGAGTGAAGTCAGGCGGGTGGCCAGCTGCGTCATGATTGAGCCGACACCGCCCGAGGCGCCGATGATCAGCAGCTTTTTCGGGTTGGGTGTTTTGCCCGGCAAGATGCCGAGCCGGTCGAACAGCATTTCCCAGGCGGTGATACTGGTCAGCGGCAGGGCGGCGGCTTCGGCAAAGCTCAGTGTTTGCGGCATGCGGCCCACGATGCGTTCGTCGACCAGGTGCAGCTCGCTGTTGGTGCCGGGCCGGGCGATGGAGCCCGCGTACCAGACCTTGTCGCCCGCCTTGAACAGCGTGACCTCGGGACCGACCGCGCGCACGATGCCGCTGGCGTCATAGCCGAGCACCTTGTAGTCGGCGCCGGCGCTGCGGGCCGCGCTGGCTCGCACCTTCGTGTCTACAGGGTTCACAGACACCGCTTTGACCTCCACCAGGATGTCGTGGCCGGTGGGCGTTGGGTCGGGCAGGGTGATGTCGGTGAGGCCGTTTTGGCCTGCGGTGTTGAGGGCGTGGGCCTGGGTGTAGCCGATGGCTTTCATGTCTGATTTCCTTTGCGTGTGGTGATATGGAGGCTTGCTCAAAATTGATTCAAAACCGATGCCTGAACTGTATTGAGTTTGAAAATGAAGATAAACAGGCTTTTAATTGAAGGTATTTACAAATAAAATTTGTAAATGAAAGCCCTGCAAGACCTGGAAATCTTTGTCCGCACTGTCGACACCGGCAGCCTCTCGGCCACCGCCCGCGGCCTGGACCTGACGCCAGCCGCCGCCAGCGCGGCGCTGAAACGGCTGGAGGAAGAGTTGCAGGCGCCGCTTTTCGTGCGCTCCACTCGCAGCCTGCGACTCACGCGCGAGGGTGAGGTGTTTCTGGCGCATTGCCGGCCCGCGCTGGCGGCCTTGCGTGATGCGCAGCTGGAGCTGAGCAGCGGCCGGCAGCAGGTGCGCGGCATGCTGCAACTGGCTGCGCCTTCGGACTTCGGCCGCAACCTGCTGCTGCCCTGGCTGGAGGCGTTTCAACAATTGCACCCCGGCATCCAGTACCGCCTGCATTTGTCGGACCGCGTGACCAATGTCTACAGCGACCTGGTGGACGCCGCCTTTCGCCAGGGCGACCCACCCGACTCAAGCATGCTGGCGCTGCCGGTCGATCTGACGAACCGCCGCGTGTTGTGTGCTTCGCCCGCGTACCTGGCAAAGCACGGTGCGCCCGACACACCCCTTGCCTTGGCCCAACACGCCTGCCTGTGCTTCATGCTGGGTGAAGACGTGTATGACCGCTGGCGCTTCTGGCGCGACGGCGAAGAGGCTGCCCTGCGCGTGGGCGGCGGCAATATCGCCAACGACGGCGATGTGGTGCGCCTGTGGGCATTGGCCGGCCGGGGGGTTATCTACAAGTCGGGGCTGGATGTGGCGGCAGACCTGGCCGCGGGCCGGCTGGTGGCGCTATGCACTGAGTGGCAGACCGAGGCCTCGCCCATCTATATGGTGCTGCCTGGGCGCAGGCAGCTCACGCCGGGTTTGCGGCTGCTGCGCGAGTTCATTGCTGAACGCTGCGCGGCACTGTCCAGGGCTTAATGAAACAGTCTGCGACGCTTTGTGACGGCGCGCAAGCTGAACGCTGAAGACCGCCCTTACTTCAGGGTTGCGTTCAGGACTACACGGCTTCCTCCCGATCGCGCGCACAATGAATTTTCAAGCCACCGCCCTGGTGGCAAGCAGCCCGGCCCGCAGGCCCGCGCGCTGCCAACCCTGAAAGGAAAACTCCCCATGCAAGTCCAGGTCAATTCCAAGAACACCCTGCACACCGGCGAATCTTTTGAGCGCTGGGCCAGCACCGAACTCCATGAATCATTGAGCCGCTTCAAGGGCGACATCACCCGCATTGAAGTACACATGAGCGACGAGAACAGCGACAAGGCCGGCCTTGAGCAAAAGCGCTGCGTGATGGAAGCGCGGCTGGCGCACCATGAGCCGCTGGCCGTCAACCACAACGCGCCCAACCAGGACCTGGCATTTCGCGGCGCCAGCGACAAACTCAAACGCGTGCTGGATCACACCCTGGGCAAACTGCGCGACCACCACCGCGACCGCGAAACCATTCGGCACGAGCCGGCGCCCGAGCCCGGCGCGTCCTGAGGAAGCCCTTAAGCCTTGCCGTGGCCGAGTGCCTTGACCATGGCAAAGCGGCGGAAGTGCGCACCGCGCAATTCGATGTGCTGCTCTTCCTTCACCGCGAAGCCCTGGCGCTCAAAAAACGGCCGGCCCAGCAGGCTGGCCTCGGTGAACAGCTCTTTGACTTCGAGTGCGCGCAGCACGGCTTCGGCCTGGCCCAGCAGCCGTGACGCAATGCCGCGCCGTGCGGCCGCGGGCGAGGTGAACATCAGGTCGATATGGCCGTTGTTCTCGTAACCGATAAAGCCCAGCAGGGCGCCACGGTTTTCTTCCTGCGTTTCTTCCTGTGCCACCAGAACCTTGATCGGTTTCAGGCGGTTTTCCCACAGGCTCAGGTCGGGCGGGCGCGGCGCCCATGCGGCGCGCTGCACTTCGTCATAGTGGCTCACCGCCAGGCCGTGAATCGCGTCGGTGAAGAGCTGGGCGACGGCGGACAAGTCCGCCTCGGTGTAAGGCCGGATGTGCATGCGTTCAGAAGCTACCCAAATAATCCATCTTGCCCAGTGGCACACCCTGGTTGCGCAGCACGTCATACGCCGTGGTGACGTGAAAGAAAAAATTGGGCAGCGCGAAGTTCAGCAAATAGGGCTCGCAGTCGAAAGTCATTTCCTTGCCGCGGATTTTCAGCGTGACCTGGCCGCCTGCACGGGCGTTGATTTGTTCCTCGCTCACGGTCTTGAGGAAGTCCAGCGTCTTGGCGATGCGGGCCTGCAACTCGTCAAACGTGGTTTCGGTGTCGGCAAAGCTGGGCGCGGTGATGGCCGCCAGGCGCGCGGCGGCGAATTTGGCGGCGTCGCTTGCGCTCTGAACCTGGCCCGAGAGCGGGTACATGTCGGGCGCCAGACGGGCGTTGACGTAGGTGGCCAGGTCGATGTTGTTGGCTGCGGCGTGGGCCTTGGCTTTTTCAAGCACGGCAGACAGGTTGGTAAAGCCGCGGATAAAGACGGGGATGGAGGCTTGGTACAGCGTCAGTGGCATGGGGGTTCTCGTGAGGGGTGGGTGGTTTCGGCGGGATGGCCGGGATGGCCTGGAAGGCCGAGGCATAAACGCCGGAACTGATTTTGTCCCTGTTGCAAAAACCTTGCTCGTGGTGCCTTGGAACGGAGGCTCAGGAACCGGCCATCAGCTTGTGCACCAGGTCGGCTGTGGTGGATGCCTTGTATTTGCGCATCAGCCGCGCTCGGTAAATCTCGACCGTGCGGTGGCTGATGACCAGCGCGCGGCCGATTTCCTTGGAGGTCATGCCGTCCATCAGGTGGGCGGCCACTTCGCGTTCGCGTGCGGTGAGTTCGGCGGTGACGGGGCGGCGCGAGCTGAGGTCTTCAAAGGTCCAGATGCCGGCTTCATGCGGCGCGCTGCGGTTGAGCGCCCGGCCGGTGACGTGGCACCAGAAGGTCTCGCCCTTGTTGCGGCCGTCGACGCGTTTCATGATGCGGTCGTCGGAGTAAAGTCCCTTGGCGTTCAGGAAGGGGATCATGCGCGCGCCTATGCGCTCGTATTCGTCCACACTGGGGTAAAGAATCAGGAAGGACTGGCCGGCGAGCTGCTCGCGCGTGGCGCCAAACATCTCGCACAAATGCTGGTTGCAGTCCACAATGGAACGGTTGCGTGACAGCACCAAGCCAACGGGTGCCAGATCGAATGCGAGCTGGTAATCCACTTCCACAGTACTTACCTTTACGGAAAACTACGTAATTTAATAAGTAGTATCGTAATGGATGGCGGGTAGCAGACCCTGACTGCCCGATGACACCAGGAGACTCTTTGTGAAGAAACTATTTCCCTCCGCCGCTGAGGCCCTCAAGGGCATCGTCAAAGACGGCCAGTTGATGGCTGTCGGCGGCTTCGGCTTGTGCGGCATCCCCGAAGCGCTGATCGACGCGCTACGCGACAGCCAGGTCAAGGACCTGACGGTGATTTCCAACAACGCGGGCGTGGATGACTTCGGCCTGGGCAAGCTGCTGCGCACGCGGCAGATCAAAAGAATGATTGCCAGCTATGTGGGCGAGAACAAGGAGTTCGAGCGCCAGTACCTGGCCGGCGAACTCGAGCTGGAATTCACGCCGCAGGGCACGCTGGCTGAAAAGCTGCGCGCGGGCGGCGCGGGCATCCCGGCCTTTTTCACCAAGACCGGCGTGGGCACGCAAGTGGCCGATGGCAAGGAATTGCGCGAATTTGACGGTGAGACCTATGTGATGGAGCGCTCGCTGGTGCCCGATGTGGCCCTGGTCAAGGCACATATAGCTGACAAGTCCGGCAACCTGCGCTTTAACCTCACAGCCCGCAATTTCAACCCCGCCGCCGCGATGGCCGGCAAGATCTGCATCGTTGAGGTGGAGAAGGTTGTCGAGATCGGCGAACTGGCGCCCGACGACATCCATCTGCCGGGGATTTATGTGCACCGCATCGTGCTGAATGCGAACCCCGAAAAACGCATCGAAAAACGAACCATCACCGAGAAAGCAGGAGCCTGACATGCCTTGGACCCAAGACCAGATGGCGGCGCGCGCCGCCCAGGAACTCGAAGACGGTTTTTATGTGAACCTCGGCATCGGCATCCCGACGCTGGTGGCCAACTTCACCGGTGACAAGGAAGTGTGGCTGCAGTCTGAAAACGGCATGCTGGGCATTGGCCCCTTCCCGACGGAAGACGAAGTGGACGCCGACCTGATCAACGCCGGCAAGCAGACTGTCACCACCATCAAGGGCTCGGCCATTTTTGGCAGCCATGAAAGCTTTGCGATGATTCGCGGCGGCAAGATCAACCTGTCCATCCTGGGCGCGATGCAGGTCAGCGAAAAGGGCGACCTGGCCAACTGGATGATCCCGGGCAAGATGGTCAAGGGCATGGGCGGCGCGATGGACCTGGTGGCCGGCGTCAAGCGCGTGATCGTGTTGATGGAGCACGTTGCCCGCAAGAAAGACGGCACCGAAGACATGAAGATCCTGCCGCAGTGCACCTTGCCGCTGACAGGCGTGGGCGTGGTGGACCGCATCATCACAGACCTGGCCGTGATGGACGTGACGCCCGCTGGCCTGAAGCTGGTGGAACTGGCGCCCGGCGTAACGCGTGAAGCGGTGCAGGCCAAGACCGGCGTGACGCTGGTCTGAATGACCGGGGCTTAAGAGGCCCCAAACCCAAACAAAAAGCCGCGGCCTTCTTCAGGCGGCGGCTTTTTTATTTCCCGCAGCGGGTTTGTCGGATTTATCTGCTTTGTCTTTTCCCGCGGCTTTGCCGCTGAGCTTGCGTCCTGCGGCCGCGCCGGACTTGCGCCTGGCGGTTGGTGTGGTCTGCAGCAGTTCGTCCCGGGCCAGGTTTTCGATCATCGCCAGCAGCACGGTGCGCGTGGTTTTGATGTCTTCGGGCGCGATGCCTTCGATGCTGACGCTGTTGGTTTCTTCCGCCAGTGGCACCAGCAGCTTCTTGAGCGCGCGGCCTTCGTCGCTCAGGTAGACGTACATATTCTTCTTGTTGGTGGGCAACTGCTTGCGCACGATGTAGCCCAGCGACTCCATGGCCTTCATGGCGGTGAAGGTGGTGGGCTCCATCACACCCGCGCGCTCGCTGAGCTCTTTTTGCGTCAGCCCGTCCGACTCCCAGAGGATGCGCAGAAAAGTCCAGTGGCCGAACGGTACGCCGTGCTGCGCCAGCCTGACCTGCAGCGCCCGGTGAAAGGCGCGCGAGGCATCGCGGATCAGGTGGGCGAGGCGGTCGTTGGGAACGGCTTCACGCCAGTGGCGGATGATGTTTTGCGTGTCATTGCTCATGAGTTGGCATTGTGACTGACTTGGTGCGAAGGGGTGCAACTGCCGCCGGACCGGGCGGATTCCAGCAGCGCCAGGCAGGCGGCGGTGGTGGCGCGGGCCCATTCGCCGCTATGGACGGGCGGTTTGCCCTCTGCGACGGCGGAAAACAGCTCGTCAATCACCTCCTGGCGCGGGATGGCCGGGGCGGAAAGGGCTTCAAAGGTCTTTTCGCGGTCGGTGTAGATGGCAATGCCCGCGGGGCCGGGGCGTAAATCGGCTTTTTCGCAGCTCACGATGAACTGGCCGAAGTGCTGGTGTTGCAGGCCCTGGGGCAGGGCGGTGCCGGCCGTGTAGAGGCTGCCACCGTAGTTGCGCGCGGCCTTCAGTGCGGTTTCTTCGGCAGACGTTGCCGCAGCCTCCAGGCGCTTTCGGGCTGCGCCGTAGTCGGCCGGGTTTTTGGCCTGGCCCATTTCGCCGATGTTGCTGAACAACTCGTCTGAGTCGTAATGGCCGTAGCCGCTGTAGGTAGACGAGGCAAATGCGCCGCCTTCAAATTCAATCAATGCGCTGTAAGCGCCTTCGGTGGGGCGGCTGGCATCCCACGCGCCGGTGTGCGCCCGCACGCTGCGCACCAGCCCGCCGCCCAGCAGCCGCACGATGTCCATCTGGTGCGTGGCCTGGCTGTGGATCACGCCGCCGCCGGCGGCCGTGTCCAGCTCTTCGGGCCGGCGGGGCCGGTAGAGGAAGTCGGTGTAGTTCATGGCGTGGATCATCTTCACCGCACCGTAGCGGCCGCTGTCGATGAGCTCACGCGTGCGCCTGATCGGCGTATTGAAGCTGTGGCTGTGGCCGACGATGAGGTGCACGCCCGCGCGATGGGCCGCCTCAATCATGCCGGTGCATTCGTCCACTGTGAGGGCCATGGGCTTTTCCACCATCACATGCTTGCCGAAGGAGGCAGCCAGACGAACATGCTCGGCGTGGAACTGGTGGGGCGAGGCGATGTAGAGCAGCTCGACCGCCGGGTTGGCGCACAGCGCTTCGATGGAATCGTAAGAGGGCGCGCCGAAATCTTTTTCAAACTGCGCGCGGGCCTGCGCAATCGGGTCGGTCGCGCCTACGAGCGTGACGCGGCTGTCGTGCACAAAGGTGGGCAGCATAAGCGTGAAGGCCCGCCCCAGGCCCACCACGCCGATCTTGAGTAGCCGGTTTGTCATAAGTCCAGTACCAGTTCAGGCGATTTTGCCCGGGAGACACACACCATGATGTGGTCGGCTTTTTCCTCGTCGGTCAGCACCATGTCGCGGTGCTCGGCAACGCCTGCCAGCAGCCGGGTTTTGCAGGTGCCGCAGGTGCCGCTTTCGCAGGAGCTGGCCACGCGCAGGCCTGTGGCGCGCAAGGCTTCCAGAATGGTTTGTTCCGCACTGACTTCAACCGTCTTTCCGCTCTTTTGCAGGCGAACATGGAAGGGCGTGTTTTCCGCATACACCGTGGCGTCAACGCCGAAGCTTTCAAAATGCACAGCGCCCGAAGGCCAGTGGCCCGACATGTCTTCCACGCTGTCCATCAGGCCTTTGGGGCCGCAGCAGTAGACATGTGCCGCAGTGGGCTTTTCAAACACCGGCCACAGGTCCAGCGCCTGGTCGATGTCGCCGTTGTCGTGGTGGATCTGCACCTTGCCGGCGAATTCGGATTGCAGCTCGTGAATGAAGGCCGTGCTGCCCGCATCGCGCGTGCAGTAGTAAAGCTTGAAGTCGGCATTGGTGCGCTGAAGGTGCCGCATCATTGACAGCACCGGCGTGATGCCGATGCCGCCCGCCACAAAGATCGATTGCGCGGCGTGGCTTGCCAGCTCGAAGTTGTTGCGCGGTGCGCTGACCGACAGCAACTGCCCGGCCTGCACATCGTCGGCCATGCTGATGGAGCCGCCGCGGCCGCGCCCGTCGCGCTTGACGGCGATCTGCCAGGCGCTGCTGTCGGCCGGGTCGCTGCACAGCGAATAGTTGCGCCGCACACCGTTGGGCACTTCCACCGTCAGGTGCGAGCCGGGCGTGAAGGCGGGCAGGGGGGCGCCGTCGGGGTGGCGCAGCTCAAACAGGTAAATGCCTTGCGCAACTTCTTCTTTGCGTGCAACCTTCAGCGGGAAGAAGTCGGGCTCACCCGCGGCCGTGGCGCCCGGGGCGGCGCTAGGGTTAACGCTCATCGTTGTCTCCACAAAATTTTCTTGACAAATCGCCAAATCGCGATAATCTTAGTCATCTAAGAATAATCTGCTTATTCCGGATTTGCAAGCTGTTTTTGATGACCGTTTTTGGGCAGGCCCGCCTGGTCGGCCGCTCTTGATTTGAAGGATATACGCGATGTTGACCGCTGAAGAAAACGAACTGCTTTGCCGTGTGGAAGGCCAGGCCCCCATGGGCCAGCTGATGCGCCGCCACTGGACGCCCGTGTGCCTGATCGAAGAGGTGAGCGAGCCCGACGGCACGCCCGTGAAGGCGCGGGTGTTCGGCGAAGACCTGGTGGTGTTTCGCGACACCAAGGGCCGGGTCGGCGTGATGGACGAATACTGCCCACACCGGCGCGTGTCGCTGGTGTTCGGCCGCAATGAAGACTGCGGCCTGCGTTGCCTCTATCACGGCTGGAAGATGGACGTGGAAGGCAATGTGCTGGAGATGGTGTCCGAGCCCGCGGCCAGCGGCATGGCGCAAAAGGTCAAGCACCTGGCTTACCCCGTCAAGGAGTGGGGCGGTTTTGTGTGGGCCTATATGGGCCCCAAAGAAACGCAACCCGAGTTTGAGCCGCCAGCCTGGGCCCCTACGGCCGATGCCAAGGTGACGATTGCCAAAGCGCTGATTCCCTGCAACTGGGCGCAGATTCTGGAAGGCGCGATCGACTCCGCGCACAGCTCCAGCCTGCATTCATCTGACATGGTGCCGGCGCGTGTGGAAGGCGCTGAAGCCACTGACACCAACTGGCTGCGCCCTTCGACCGACAAGGCGCCGCGCATGCAGGTGGAGCGGGGCAGCTACGGCTTTCGTTATGCGGCGATTCGCCGGCCCATCAAGAATGCGGCGGCCAACGACTACATCCGCTCGACGGTGTTTGTGGCGCCCGCCACCGCGCTGATCCCGCCCAACAACCTCTACAACGTGGCGAACATCAACGTGCCGATGGACGACACCAACACGGCGTTTTATTTCATCGCCTGGGGCCATCCTTCGCAGACACCCGACACCGACAGCTGGCGCAAGTTTCTGGGCCAGCAACTGGGCCCTGACCTGGACGCCAACTATGCGCCGCTGCGCAACCGCGAGAACCATTTTTGGCAAGACCGCGCGGCGATGAAAGCCGGCAACTTCACCGGCATCACCGGTTTTCCGAACCAGGACATCGCCATGTGGGTCACCATGGGACCGATTGCCGACCGCACGCATGAGCGCCTGGGCGCCAGCGACATGGCGGTGGTGGAGTTTCGCAAGCAGATGCTGGAGGCGGTGCGCGCTTTCCAGGCGGGCGAAGCCGCCATCGGCACCGGCGCCTTGCGCATTCCGTCCAGCGTGGTCGCCTTCCAGGCCATTGTGCCCAAGACCACTGACTGGCGCGCCTACCAGGCGTCTTATGTGTGGGACACGCGTGAGCCCGCGCTGGAGCCTTCGTACTCGACCTGAGTTGCTTTTTCTTTTTGTCGCTTTTAATTGAGAGCGCTTCGTTCTTGAGTTTTCATCTTTCCGCCACGCAAAGCCTATAAAACCACCAGGAGACAAGTTCCATGAGTTCAACCATGAATTCCATCAACGCCCCGCGCCGCCTTCTACTGGCCAGTGCCATGCTGGCAGCCGGCACGCTGCTGCCGCTGTTTGCCGGCGCACAGAGCGCCTACCCCAACCGCCCCATCAAGTTCGTCGTGCCCTATGCGGCCGGCGGCCTGCCCGACACCGTGGCGCGCATTTTTGCGCAGCGGCTGGGCGAGAAGCTGGGCCAGTCTGTGGTGGTGGACAACCGCCCCGGCGCCAACGGCGTAGTGGCTGCGCAGGCCCTGGCCACGGCGCCCAAAGACGGCTACACCTTTCTCGTGACCGACGGCTCGATGTTCTCCATCAACCCGGCCATCTACAAGAGCCTGGGCTATGACTACAAACGCGACTTCATGCCGGTGTCGGCGGCAGCGCGCGCGCCGCTCTACCTGGCAGTGCACCCCAAGGTGCCTGCCAATACCTTCCAGGAGTTTGTCGCCCTGGCCAAGTCCAAACCCGGCACGCTGAATTACGGCTCCTCCGGCATCGGCAGCACGCACCACCTGACCATGGAAGCCCTGAAGGCTTCGCTGGGCCTGCAGATCACGCACGTGCCTTTCAAGGGCACCGGCCAGTCGGTGCCGGCGCTGATCGGCGGCCAGGTCGAGGTGCTGTTTTCCGCGTTGCCGTCGCTCGTGGGTTTTGTCAAAGGCGGCCAGGTCAAGCTGCTGGCCACCAACTCGGCCCACCGCTCGGCCCAGGAGCCCAATGTGCCGGCCATCGCCGAAACCATTCCGGGCTTTGACTTCGCGCCCATCGTCGGTGTGCTGGCCGCCACCGGTACGCCCGCCAGCGCCATCGACCGCATCAGCGCCGAGATAGCGCAGATCGCCAAGATGCCGGAAGTGATCGCCACGCTGAGCAACGCCGGCATCGAGCCCATCGGCAGCACCCCGGCCGAATACGGTAAAGCCATCCTCGGCGAAAACGAGCGCCTGGCCAAGGCCATCGTGGCTTCAGGCATCAAACCCGAATAACCCTCATCGAATTTTCTGATCTCTCTTAAGGAACATACCGCGACATGTCAAAACTGAAACTGACCTTCGGCTGCTGGAACTATGACCGCACCCGCGCCCTGATGGACGGGAGCGTGCAGCCCGATGGCATAGACCTGAACTACCTCAACATGCCGGTGGAAGAAACCTTCTTCCGCATGCTGCGGCACAAGGAATTTGACGTCGCGGAAATGTCGCTCTCGTCGTACACCGTCTCCATGTTCAACGAGTCGCGGCCCTTTGTGGCGATTCCGGTGTTTCCTTCGCGCTTTTTCCGCCACTCCTGCATCTATGTGAATGCCAACTCCGGCATTCGCGAAGCCAAGGACCTGATCGGCAAGCGCGTGGGCAACCCCGAGTACCAGATGACGGCGCCGGTGTGGATACGCGGCATCCTGTCCGACCATTACGGCGTACCTGTCGACAGCGTGACCTACTTCACCGGCGGCGAGGAAGAGCCCGGCCGCTCCGAAAAAATCAAGCTGGACTTGCCGCCCAACATCAAGGTCGAACGCATCGGCCCCGAGCAGACGCTGGCCCAGATGCTGCTCGACGGCGAGATCGATGCGCTTTACACCGCGCGCATGCCCTCCAGCTTTCTCAAGGGCGGCGGCAAGGTCAAACGCCTCTTCGAAGACTACGAGCAGGTCGAGCGCAATTACTTCAAGGAAACAAAAATCTTCCCCATCATGCACACGGTGGCAATCCGCCGCGATGTGTATGAAGCCAACCGCTGGGTGGCGCGCTCGATGATGAAGGCGCTGGAAGAGTCCCAGCGCCGCACCTATGAAGACCTGTACGAGACCGCCGCGCTCAAGGCCATGCTGCCCTGGCTGACCTCGCACGTCGAGCAGGTCAAGCGCGAGATGGGCGAGGACTTCTGGCCCTACGGCTTTGAAAAGAACGAAGCCACGCTGCAGACCTTTTTGCGCTACTCGTTCGAACAAGGGCTTTCCAAGCGCCTGCTCAAACCGCAGGAGCTCTTTGCGCCAGAATCGCTGGAGGCGTTCAAGATCTGACGCCGTGGCAAAGGCTTGAGGCCGATTTGATTCTGGATGCAGATGTCTGAAACTTTTCTGGGTTACCTGCTGGCAAGCGGTGCGCTGCTGCTGTTCACCGTGTCCATCCTGGTGACCAAAGTGGCTTCCGGCCGCATGGAACTGGGCCTGGGCTTTTTGATCGCCACCACCATGAATGTGGCGTTCTCGGCATTGACCTTCGGCGTGCAGCTCGGCTTGCGGGCCGAAGGTGTGTCGTGGAACTGGCACGCGTTCTGGCTGTTTGCCGCTGCCGGCGCTTTTTCGACCTACCTGGGGCGGTGGTTTTTTTATGAGTCCGTGGTGCGCTTCGGCCCCGCCAAGGCCAGCATCTTCCAGATCAGCAGCCCGCTTTTCACCGCCCTGATGGCCTGGCTGCTGCTGGGCGAGCGGCTGAGCGTGCTGGTGGCGCTGGGCATGGTGATGACCATCGCCGGCCTGATGCTGGTGAGCTACAAGCCCGGCTTCTTCTCGCGCCGCGGCCCGACGCCTGAGCTTCCGCCCGACGGTGGGCCCGCACCCGCCGCCATGAAGTTCGGCCTGCGCCAGCAATTGCTGCAGTCGGTGCTATTTCTGGGCATGGGCAGTTCCCTGGCGTATGCGATCGGTAATGTGTTGCGGGGCACGGCGGTGCGCAGCTGGAACGAGCCGATCCTCGGCGCGCTGGTGGGCGCCGTGTGCGGCCTGGCGCTGCACCTGGCTTTCAGCTCCGACAAGGGCGGTATCGCCGCGCGCCTGCGTACGGCCAACCGCGGCAGCATGGCGCTCTACGCGCTGATCGGCGTGTCGACCATCTCGGCGCAGATGTGCGTAATCGGCTCCATGCGCTACATCCCGCTGTCCGTCGCCACGCTGGTCACCCTGTGCACGCCTGTCCTGGTGTTTCCGCTCAGTCACCTGCTGTTCAGGGGTGAAGACAAGATCACGGCCACCACGCTGGCCGGCAGCGGCTTGACTTTGATCGGCATTTTCATCATCGTGATGCGCTGACGTGCCGGGCCGGCTGGCCCCGGCAAGCTTGCACGCCATCAGGAGATACTTGGGCCCATGGACCACCCCGACAAAGCGCTGCGCCGCGACTACGCCTCGGCGGCCGAGGCCATGAAGATTCTCAACGTCAGGCAGCAGACGCTTTACGCCTATGTGAGCCGGGGCTGGATACGCAGCGTGGCGCAGCAGGGCCAGAAGGGCAAGCTCTACCTGCGCGACGACCTCACGCGCGTGGGCATGCGCTCACTCGCACGATCCGGCCACGGCCCGGTCGCGGCAGCGGCGATGAACTGGGGCGAGCCGATTTTCCCGACCTCCATCACCGAGATCACCGAGCAGGGGCCGCGCTACCGCGGGCACCTGGCGGCGGACCTGGTGCGTTCAGGCGCTTCCTTCGAGTCGGTGGCTGAGCTGCTCTGGACTGGCGAATTTAATGACAAGGCGCCCGCCTGGCCGGTGCGCAAACCCTCGGCCGAACTCATCACGCTGGCACAGACGCTGACCTCGCTGCAGGCACAGGGCAATGTGCTGGAGTCCTTCGCGCTAGCCGTACTGCTGCTGGGCATGCGGCGCGGCCCGGTGGCCGAGCGGCTGTCGCAGGGTAAAACCCTGCCGGCCGCGCGCGAGATCATGCAGACGGTGGTGGCCTGCTGCGGCTTTGTCGGCCCCGCGCAAACCCTGCGCCCCATGCAGCGCGGCGAATCGGTGGTGGAGGGCCTTATGCATGCGCTGGCCATGCCGGTTACCGCCGAGAACCGCGAAGCCCTGCGCGCCGTGCTCATCCTGATGGCCGACCACGAGCTGCCGCCCGGAACGCTGAGCGCGCGTGTGGTGGCCTCCGCCGGCGGCACGCTGCACAGCTGCCTGGCGTCGGCGCTGTGCGCCACTTCCGGTGTGGATGTGGGCCGTATGTACGAGCGCGTCGAGGATTTCCTGGGCCAGGCGCCGACCAAGCCCGTGCTCGTCAAACGCGCCCACAAGCTGCATGCGCAAGGCCAGAGCGTCCCTGGCTTTGATCACCCGCTGTACCCCAAAGGCGACCCACGCGCGGCTCAACTGCTCGAAATGGTGTTTGCCCGCCAGAGCCCGAGCCGTGAGTTGCGGGCGATAGCGCGCTTCATCGATGAGATGCGCACCAGCGTGGGCCTCTTGCCCCGCCAGGAGCTGGCTCTGGTTGTGACAGCACGCGCCATGGGCCTGCCGCGCCAGGCCACCGCCGCGCTCTTTGTGCTGGGCCGGCTGGCAGGCTGGGTCGCGCATGTGCAAGAGCAGCGCGCCGACGGCACGCTGATGCGTCCCCGTGCCAAGTTTGTAAAGCCAAAGTCCGAATCCACGCCCACCGCTTGATCGGGCCCCTTCCCAGCCAGCATGAGCCCCGGAACCGGCTTTGCCGGGCCGTAGGGCGGGCGGCCCCCTCGGGGGGCAGGGAGCTACACGAAGTGAGCGACCGTGGGGGCTCCATCCTATGTTGATTCAGTGTTCAAGATTGAATGATTGAGTTGTCTTCACTAGGATGACCTGGCGCTTGCAGATTCGCGCCATAAATACTGGAGACAAGACATGCAATTCAACCGCCGCACTGGGATGCTCGCCCTCTGCCTTTCCGCCGCCTTCGCCAGCCCGCTCAGCTGGGCGCAGGACTACCCGACCAAACCCATCCGCATCGTGGTGCCGTTGCCGCCCGGGGGCTCCAATGACGTGCTGGCGCGCCTGCTCGGGCAAAAAATGTCCGAGTCCTTCGGCCAGCCGGTGATTGTGGAAAACAAGCCCGGCGCCGCCGGCAACATCGCCAGCGAGTTCATGGCCAGGGCTGAAGGCGACGGCTACTACATCGCCGTCGCGCCCAATCAGACGGTGGCCGTCAACCCGGTGCTGTATCCCAAGCTGCCTTTTGACGTGAACCGCGACCTCACCGGCATCACCATGATGGGCCGCGTACCCATGGTGCTGGTGGTGTCGCCCGCCAAGGTGCAGGCCACCACCGTGGCCGAGCTGATCGCGCTGGCCAAGGCCAACCCGGAAAAACTCTCGTACGCGTCGGCAGGCTCCGGCAGCCCACAGCACATGGCGGCCGAGGTTTTTAAATCTTTGACCGGAACCAAGCTGACCCAGATTCCCTACAAGGGCTCCGCGCCGGCGCTGGTCGACGTGCTGGGCGGCCAGGTCGACGTGATGTTCTGCCCGATGAATTCCGCTTTGCCGCACATCCGCAGCGGCAAGCTGCGCGCGCTGGGTACCACCGGCACCAAGCGGGTCGACTTGCTGCCCAACGTGCCGACGATTGCCGAGACCGTGCCCCACTATGAAAGCGACATCTGGATCGGCATGGTGGCCCCATCCAAAACGCCGCCGGCCATCATCAACAAGCTCAATGCCGAACTGCGCCGCGCGCTCGCCTTGCCTGACGTGAAAGACAAGCTGGCAGAGCAGGGCATTTACGCCGAGACCAGCACACCCGCCGAATTCACCAAGCTCATTGCCGACGACCAGAAGCGCTGGGCCTCAGTCATCAAGGCAGCCAACATCAAGCCTGAATAGGCAGCTGCACAAACAGCACATTCTTTTCACCAGGAGATTTCATGACCGTCCCTTCCGGCCGCTCCGTGCGCCGCGACATTCCCAAGCCTTCCGAACCGCAAGAAACCGTCTGGGCCAGCGACGCCATCGCCGACATGCTGCGCGCGATGGACATTCCTTATGTGTTGCTCAACCCGGGCGCCAGCTTTCGCGGCCTGCACGACAGCATCGTCAACCACCTGGGCAATGAAAAGCCGCAGATGATGGTGGTGCTGCATGAAGAGCATGCCGTTGCCATCGCCCACGGCTACACCAAGGTCACGGGCAAGCCGCTGATCGCCATCCTGCACAGCAACGTCGGCCTGATGCACGGCTCCATGGCGATCTTTGACGCCTGGGTGGATCGTGTGCCCGTGATCGTGCTGGGCGCCACCGGCCCGGTCGACGCCAACAAGCGCCGCCCCTGGATCGACTGGATCCACACCGCGCAGGACCAGGCCGCACTGGTGCGCCACTTCATCAAGTGGGACTGCCAGCCCGCGTCCATCCCGTCGGCGCAAGAAGCGTTGCTTCGCGCGCGGCAGATCGCCACCACCGCGCCGCAGGGGCCGGTGTATGTGTGCTTTGATGCCGCCTTGCAGGAGTCCAAGCTGGCCGAACGCCCGGCGATTCCTGACCCCGCGCGTTACCTCGCGCCGCCTCAGGCGCGGCCTTCGGACTTTGTCGTTGCGCAGGCTGCCGCGCTGCTTTCCAAGGCCAGCCGCCCGGTGATTCTGATGGGCCGCGTCACCCGCAGCGAAGCCGCGTGGGCCGAACGCATCCAGCTTGCAGAAACCCTGAATGCTGAAGTGCTGACCGACCTGCGCGTGGGCGCGGCCTTCCCGACCGACCACCCGCTGCATGCCGCGCCCAGCGGCGCCTTCCTCACGCCGAATGCGCAGGAAGTTTTGCGCGAAGCCGACGTGGTGCTGAGCCTGGACTGGCTGGACCTGTCAGGCACGCTCAAGCAGGCTTGGGGCGACAAGCCCGTGGGCAGCAAGATCATCCAGGTCTCGGTCGACCACTACAGCCACAACGGCTGGAGCATGGACCACCAGGGCTTGCCGCCTGTCGATGTCTTTATGCTTTGCGAACCCGAGCCGGCCGTGAGCCTGCTCAATCAGCAAGTCACAGCGCGCAAGACGCCTGCGCCAACAAAACGGCCGCTGCCGGTGGTGGCGCCGGTGCAGCCGGTGCCTGGCGCTTCAGGCGCCAGCAACATGATGGTGTCCACGCTTGCGGCCACCTTGAAGCGCGCTGTCGGCGACCAGAAGGTCTGCCTCATGCGCCTGCCGCTCAGCTGGAGCGGCGAGATGTGGGACTTCAAACACCCGCTGGACTTTCTCGGTTACGACGGCGGCGGCGGCATCGGTTCAGGCCCCGGCATGTCGATCGGCTCGGCGCTGGGCCTGAAAGGCACGGACCGCCTGCCGGTGGCGGTGATTGGCGACGGCGACTACATGATGGGCGTCAATGCGCTCTGGACGGCGGCGAACGCCCGCATCCCCATGCTGGTGGTGGTGTGCAACAACCGCTCTTTCTTCAACGACGAGGTGCACCAGGAACGCGTGGCGCGCCAGCGCCAGCGGCCGATTGAAAACCGCTGGATAGGCCAGCGCATCAGCGACCCGCCGCCCGACCTCGCCATGATGGCGCGCGGCCAGGGCCTGACGGGCATAGGCCCGGTGGAAGACGCCGCTGAACTGGAGAAGATTCTGGTCGATGCGATTGCCGCCGTGAAGCGTGGCGAAACCGTGGTGGTCGATGTGGTGGTGCAGACCGGCTACAGCGCGGCCATGACGGCGGGGCTGACGCGGTCGAAAGACTGATCTTTGATTGACTGAGGACACAACAATTTATGCGCGCACACGAAATCCCCGCCGGCGTCTTGCCGACCCAACGCGGCCTCTATTACGGCGGCGCCTGGCATGCGCCCAAGGCCGGCGGCCAGGCCGACACCTTCAACCCGACCTACAACGAAGTCATCACCAGCGCGCCGATTGCCGACGCGGCTGACGTGGATGCGGCGGTGCAGGCCGCGCACGCTGCTTTCCCGGCCTGGGCTGCCACGCCGCCGGTGGAGCGCGGGCGCTACCTGCGCAAAGCCGCTGCCGTGCTGCGTGAGCACGCCAAGCCGCTCGCGTTGCTGGATTCGCTCAACAACGGCAACCCGGTGTCGGCGCTTGCCATGGACGCGGGCTTTGCCGCCGATTGCCTGGACTACTTTGCGGGCCTGGCCACCGAGATCAAGGGCGAGACCATTCCCATGGGCGACGGCAACTTCAACTACACCTTGCAGGAGCCGCTGGGCGTGATCGCCCGCATCGTGGCCTACAACCATCCCTTTATGTTTGCCGCCGCGCGCCTGGCCGCGCCGCTGGCTGCCGGCAACACCGTGGTGGTGAAGTCGCCCGACCAGGCGCCACTGTCCATCCTGCGGCTGGCCGAACTGGTGGGCGATATCTTTCCGCCCGGTGTGGCCAATTTTTTGTGCGGCGGGCGCGAGTGCGGCGACGCTATGGGCAAACACCCGCTGGTACGCAAGATCACGCTGATAGGCGGTGTGCCGACCGGCAAGGCGGTCATGAAGACGGCGTCCGACAACCTCAAGCCCGTGCTGCTGGAGCTGGGCGGCAAGAACGCGCTCATCGCCTATCCCGATGCCGATATCGACAAACTCGTCAACGGCATCATCGGCGGCATGAACTTCACCTGGTCGGGCCAGAGCTGCGGCTCTACCAGCCGCGTGTTTCTGCACGAATCCATCCACGACGCGGTGCTGGAAAAAGTCGTCAAGCTGCTGCCCGAGCGGCACAAGCCCGGCATTCCGACCGACCCCAAGACAACGATGGGTTCGCTGGTCAGCCGTGCGCAACTTGAAAAAGTGCAGGGCTACGTGGCCAAGGGCCTGGAAGATGGCGGGCGCCTGGTGTGCGGCGGCAAGCAGCCCACCGACCCGGCGCTTAAAGATGGTTTCTTTTATGAAGCCACCGTGTTTGCCGACATGAAGCCGCACATGCGCCTGGCGCAAGAAGAGGTGTTCGGCCCCATCATGTCGGTCTTCAAGTGGAACGATGAAGATGTGCTGTTTGAGCAGGTCAACGGTGTGGACTTTGGCCTCACGGGCTCGATCTGGACGCAGAACCTGAACACCGCGCACCGCGCGGCCAAGCGGATTCACACCGGTTATGTGTGGATCAACAACTCCAGCCAGCACTTCATGGGCGCACCTTTTGGCGGCGTGAAACAGTCGGGCATTGGACGTGAGGAGTGTTTTACCGAGCTGCTCGAGTTCACGTACACCAAGAACGTGAACCTGAAGCTCGGCTGAAAGACGAAGAACCGGCACCGCCCACCTGTCGGGCTCTGGACTGTGCCTTGTCTTCTTTAATGCGCCATCCGGCCAAAGCGGCCGGCGTTGAAGTCCTTCATTGCCTGCATGATCTCCTCGCGACTGTTCATCACGAAGGGGCCGTGGCCGACGATGGGCTCGTCAATCGGCTCGCCGCTGAGCAGCAGCAGGGTGGCGTCGCTGTTGGCTTCAAGCTGCAGGCCAACGCCTTCGCGGTCCAGGAGCGCCATCTGCGCTTCGCGCACCACTTCCTTGCCGTTGATCAGCACCGTGCCGTGCAGCACCACCACGGCCGCCGTGCGGCCTTCCGGCACGGTTAGTGACACCGTCTTGCCCTGGCGCAGCCGCATGTCCCATACGTCAATCGGCGTGAAGGTGTGGGCAGGCCCGCGTGTGCCCTGGTAGTCGCCGGCAATCACGCGCACTGACCCGGCGCCGTCAGGCAGATCGACCTGCGGAATGTCCTTGTCCGAAATGCCCTGGTAGCCGGGTGTTGCCATCTTGTCTTTGGCAGGCAGGTTGACCCACAGCTGCACCATCTCAAACGGGCCGCCCGTACGGGTGAACTCGCGTGAGTGAAATTCCTCATGCAGGATGCCTGAGGCAGCCGTCATCCATTGCACGCCGCCGGGGCCGATGACGCCGCCGTTGCCGGTGGAGTCGCGGTGCTCGACTTCGCCTTTGTAGACGATGGTCACGGTTTCAAAACCGCGGTGCGGGTGCTGGCCCACACCGCGCGGTTTGTCGGCAGGCTCAAACTGCGCCGGGCCGGCGTAGTCCAGCAGCAGGAAGGGACTCATCTGCGAGCCCAGCGTGTCATAGCTGAACAGCGAGCGCACAGGAAAGCCGTCGCCCACCCAGTGGCCGTGGGGGTTGCTGTAGATGCCCAGAATGTTTTTCATCGCTTTATTCCCTTTGTCCTTCTTTGCTGTCTGATTTCTGTGTGATTTCTGTTTGACGCCGGTGAGTCCGGGTCATGCAGTGCATATGGGGACGGCGGGGTGCCCGCAATAGACACCAAAAACGCATGTCTGAGTTCTATTTTTAGAACGATCTTTGTAGAACTAATGTTTTGGAAAGTCTTGCCAGGCCCCCTGGAAGCTGGCTTGGCAAGGCCCCTCAACCCATGTTCACCGCTTCATATGTCGAAACCCCTATGGATACCGCAAAACGGGAATGCGACTATTTATCAACTGACAAAGCTGACAAAGCTAACAAAGCTGACAAGAAACAGGGAAGAGGCCGGCGATTAACCGCTTCTGAAGAAAAAAGGAAACGCAAGCAATGGCAACTGAGGGACCGGATACTTTTCCGAAGCTGCTTCTTCATCACTCGAGGCAACGTGGCGGACAAGCCGCCATCCGCGAAAAAAACCGCGGCATCTGGCATACCTGGACCTGGGCCGCATTGGCCGGGGAGGTGGCTGCGCTGGCGGGTGCGCTGTCGGCGCGCGGCGTGCAGCGCGGCAGCTATGTGGCCTTGATCGGCGACAACCGGCCGCGCCTGTATGCCGCGATGTGCGCTGCGCAATGGCTGGGCGCGGTGGCCGTGCCGCTCTACCAGGACGCGGCCGCCGGTGAGATCCTGTCGCCGCTGCAGCGTGCCGGCGTGACCCATGTCTTCGCCGAAAACCAGGAACAGGTCGACAAGCTGCTCGACATTCTGCCGCAGTGCCCCGCGATCCAGTGCATCGTCTATGACGAAGACCGCGGCTTGCGCCACTACCGGCAACCGCAGCTTGTGAGCTATGCGGCCCTGTTGGCGCAAGGGCGCGAGCTGGCCGCTACCAATAGCGATGCCCTGCAGGCCGAGATGCAGCGCGGCAGCGGCGAGGACGTGGCCTTTTTGTTTTTCACCTCGGGCACCACAGGCCCCTCCAAAGGCGTGGTGCTCAGCCATGCGGCCCTGATAGACCGCGCCCGCGCGGCTGCGGCTGCCGAGGGGTTGAACGACAAGGACGTGGCCACGGCCTACCTTCCGCCGGGCTGGATCGGCCAGAACCTTTTCAGCTACGTCCAGCCCATGGTTGTGGGTTATTGCGTGTGCTGCCCCGAGTCCTCCGACACCATGCTCGCCGACATGCGCGAGGCCGGCCCGACCTATCTGCTGGTTCCGCCGCGGGTGCTGGAGGTGCTGCTGTCCCAGATCTCCATGCGGATCGAGGACACGGGGGGCTTTAACCAGACGCTGTACCGGCGCGCGATGGCGCTGGCGCGCCGCGTGGGCCCGCGCATTCTGGCGGGCGAAGACGTGTCGCTGGCCGACCGCATTGCCTACAAGGTGTTTGACCTGCTGATTTATGGCCCGCTGCGCGATGTGCTGGGGATGAGCCGGGTGCGCGTGGCGCTGACGGCGGGCGACGCGATCGACCCGGAACTGCTGATGTTCTTCCGTTCGCTGGGCATCAACCTCAAGCAGCTCTATGGCTCGACCGAGACCGGTTTCTTCGTGGCGATGCAGCGCGACGGGCAAGTCAGGCCCGGCACGGTGGGCACGGCGGTGGACGGGGTTGAACTGAAAATCACGGACCGGCGCGAAATCCTGGTGCGCTCGCCGGGGCTGTTCAGGGAATACCACGGCGACCCGCATACCACGGCGAAAGCCCGCAGCGAAGACGGCTGGTTCCACACAGGTGACGCCGGCTACCTCGGCGACGATGGGCACCTGCGCATCATCGACCGGCTGATGAGCGTCGGCGCCCTGAACGACGGCTCGCTCCATGCGCCCAAGCTGCTGGAGAACCGGCTCAAGTTCGGCCCTTCCATCAGGGAGGCGGTGGCTTACGGCGACGGGCGCGACATGGTCTGCATCCTGGTCGACATCGACGCCGCTTCCGTGGGCCGCTGGGCCGACAAGCAAAGCATTTCTTACATGGGGCAGGCTGACCTGGCTTCACGCGAGGAGGTGTACGGGCTTGTCGCCGACCGAATCGCCGAACTCAATGCCGAGCTGGCGGCCGACCCGGCGCTGGCAACATCGCAAATTCACCGCTTCGCCATCCTGCACAAGGCGCTCGATGCCGATGACGGCGTGCTGACGCGCACCGGCAAGCTGCGCCGCGGCATCATCGCCGAGCGTTATGCGGTGGTGGTAGATGGCATGTACGCAGGCCGTGCGTCCGTGCAGCTGGAAGACGGAACCGAATTGAAGATCCGCGACGCGAAGACCTTCGCGCCCGCACCGGCAAGGAAAGCAGCGTGAACACAGCCGTACTCCAGACCTCCCCGCAACGGGCTTTTGCCATAGGCGCGCCGATTCTCGAGCTGGACTCGATTTCGCTGAGCTTCGGCGGCGTGCAGGCGCTGACCAATATCTCCTTCAATGTGCTTGAGCATGAGATACGCGCCATCATCGGCCCCAACGGCGCCGGCAAGAGCTCCATGCTCAATGTCATCAACGGCGTCTACCAGCCGCAGCAAGGCAGCATCACCTACCGCGGCGACCGCCTGGCGGGCATGACGCCCACACGCGCCGCCAACATGGGGATTTCGCGCACCTTCCAGAACATCGCGCTGTTCAAAGGCATGTCGGTGCTGGACAACATCATGGCCGGCTGCAGCCTGCGCGTGAACGCCACCTTCCTCGAGACGGCCCTGCAGCTGCCGCGCGCGCGCCGCGAGGAGGCCGAGCATCGCGAGGTGGTCGAGGAAATCATCGAATTCCTGGAGATCGAGCACATCCGCAAGACGCCGGTCAGGCGTCTGCCCTACGGCCTGCAAAAGCGCGTGGAGCTGGGCCGCGCTTTGGCTGCACAACCCAAGATATTGCTGCTGGACGAGCCCATGGCCGGCATGAACATCGAGGAAAAGCAGGACATGTGCCGCTTCATCCTGGACGTCAACGACCACTACGGAACAACGGTGCTGCTGATCGAGCACGACATGGGCGTGGTGATGGACTTGTCGGACCGCGTGGTGGTGCTCGACTACGGCAAGAAGATAGGGGACGGAACACCCAGCGAGGTCCGGGCCAACCAGGACGTGATCGACGCCTATCTCGGCGTGGCCCACTGAGGAAACAAGCATGGCATTTTTCATAGAAGTCCTGGTCGGCGGCCTCCTGGCGGGGATCATGTATGCGCTGGTTGCGCTCGGCTTTGTGCTGATTTACAAGGCGTCTTCGGTGTTCAACTTCGCGCAGGGCGCGATGGTGTTCTTCGCGGTCCTGTCTTTTGTCGGCTTTATGGAGCTGGGCCTTCCCTTCTGGCTGGCGCTGCCGGTGACCATCGCGATGATGGTGGCCGTGGGCATGCTCACCGAGCGCTTTGTGCTGCGGCCGCTGGTCAACCAGAGCGAGGACACGCTGCTGATGGCCACCATCGGCCTGACTTTTGTGATCGAAGGTGTGGCGCAACTGGCATGGGGAGTCGAGGTGCGGCGGCTGGACCTGGGCATCAAGGATGAGCCTATCGGCTGGCTGGTCGATAACGCCGGCATCCTGGTCAGCCAGCTGGACATCACGGCCGGCGTGGTCGCCAGCATCATGGTGGCCGCGCTGGCGCTGCTGTTCTCGCGCACCAAGGTCGGCCGCGGCCTGCGAGCGGTGGCCGACGACCATGCGGCGGCCTTGTCCATCGGCATTCCGCTCAAGCACATCTGGGCGCTGGTCTGGGCGACCGCAGGGGTCGTCGCGCTGGTGGCCGGCATGCTGTGGGGCGCGCGCAGCGGCGTGCAGTTTGCATTGACCTTCACTGCGCTGAAGGCGCTGCCGGTGTTGATCATCGGCGGCTTCACCTCGGTGCCCGGCGTCATCGTTGCCGGCCTGATCGTCGGTGCGGTCGAGAAGATCACAGAGGTGTATGTCGGCCCCTATTTCGGTGGCGGCATCGAGGGCTGGCTGCCCTATGTGCTCGCGGTGCTGTTCCTGCTGGTCCGGCCTGAAGGCCTGTTCGGCGAAAAAATCATCCGTCGCGTCTGACCAGGAGCCTCTACATGTTCTACAGGGAAACCGGCCAGTTCTTCACCACCTACGGGCAGGACCGCCAGCTGTTGCCCTTGCGGCAAGACCGCATCGGCATGGCGATCCTGCTGTTTGTCGCGGCGGTGGTGGTTCCGCTGACCGCCAGCGATTACTGGCTCAGCGCCATCCTGATCCCCTGGCTCATCCTGTCGCTGGTGGCGTTGGGCCAGAACATCCTGATGGGTTATGCCGGGCAGTTGTCGCTGGGGTCGGCGGGCTTTATGGCGGTAGGAGCGTTTGCCTGCTACAACTTCATCCTTCGCGTGCCTGGCATTCCCTTTGTGGTTGCGGTCGCGCTCTCGGGGCTGTGCGCTGCGGCGGTCGGCATCCTTTTCGGCTTGCCTAGCCTGCGCATTCGCGGCCTCTACCTGGCCGTCGCGACGCTGGCCTCGCAGTTCTTCATCGTCTGGGCGCTGGACAAGTTCGGCTGGTTCAAGAACTACGACACCTCGGGCGTGGTCACGGCGCAGCAGATCGTCATCTTCGGCCACAAGTTTGTTGCGCCAGGAGAAAAATACCTGCTGATCCTGGTCATCGTCGGGGCGCTTGCGCTGGCGGCCAAAAACATGGCGCGCGGCAGCACCGGGCGCGCCTGGATGGCGGTGCGCGATATGGATGTGGCGGCCGAGGCGATGGGGCTTTCGCTGCTGCGCACCAAGCTGCAGGCCTTTGCCATCAGCTCGTTTTATTGCGGTGTGGGCGGCGCGCTGTTTGCTTTCGCTTACCTGCAGACCGTGGAGCCCTCGGCCTTCAACATCGAGCTGTCGTTCCGCATTCTCTTCATGGTCATCATCGGCGGCATAGGCACCATCCTGGGCTCCTTTCTGGGCGCTGCCTTCATCCTGCTGATGCCGGTCTTTCTGAATGTGGCCTTTCACACCTTCCTGGGCAAGGCCATTGACGCCAGCATCGCCTCCGCGCTGGAGCAGGTGATCTTCGGCGTGCTGATCATCACCTTCCTGATCGTCGAGCCGCTAGGCCTGGCGCGTTTATGGCAACTCACCAAGGAGCGGCTGCGCCTGTGGCCGTTCCGGCATTGAAGGTAGTTTGAACCGACTTACCCAACCAGAGGAGATACGCAGCATGAGGATATTCACCATTCTTCGCCGCGCACTACCGGGCATTCTTGCCGGCAGCGCCATCGCCGCAGCCGCAGCCTTGCCCTCGGCGGCCCTGGCCCAGGCCAAGGAGCAGTACTTCGGCGTGCCGAGCAGCCGCGTCGGCCCGTATTCGGCCATGGGCACCGGCTATTACGGCGGCATCATCGACTACCTGAACTACGTGAACATGAAGCAGGGCGGCGTTAACGGCGTCAAGCTGACCTATGAGGAATGCGAAACCGAGTACAACGCCGCGCGCACGGTGGAGTGCTACCAGCGCCTGCTGAACAAGGGCACCCAGAAGATGGTGGTGTTCGACACGCTGGGAACGCCGGGCGCCTATGCCGTGATTGGCCGCATGCAGCCTGACAACGTGGTGCTCGCGCAGTTCGGCTATGGCCGTACCGACGCCGCCGACGGCCGCGTCTGGCCATGGGTGTTTGGCGCGCACAGCAACTACTGGTCACAGATCGCGATGAAGATGAATTTCATCGCCGGCAAAGAGGGCGGCGTCGCCAAGATGAAGGACAAGACCATAGTCCACCTTCACATTGACACCGCCTACGGCCGTGAGCCGCTGCCGGCGATGCGTGTCATCGCCAAGGAATGGGGCTTCAAGCTGATCGAGATCGCCGTGCCGCCGCCGGGGCTGGAGCAGCAGTCGCAGTGGCTGCAGATCCGCCGCGAGAAAGCCGACTGGGTCACGTTCTGGGGCGCGGGCTCGGGCATGAACTCGACGGCGATCACCACTGCGGCACGCGTGGGCTTCCCGCGCGAGAAGATGATTTACGTCACCTTCGGCGGCGCTGAGGAAGACATGGTCCCGGCCGGTGACGCAGCCAAGGGCACTTTTGTGGTGGCCAACGCCGTGCCGGGCAAGTTCCCGCTGATCCAGGACATCGAAAAAGTTGTTTACGGTGCGGGCAAGGGCAATATGCAGAACCCGCAGCGCGTGGGAACGGTTTACTACAACCGCGGTGTGGCGGCGGCCGTGATGTGGATAGAGGGCATGCGCAATGCCCAGCGCATCCACAAGAAGAACGGCCAGACGGTCAACGGCGCGGAATTCCGCGACGGCTATGAGGCGCTGGACATGACGCCCGCGCACCTCAAGGAACTGGGCATCGAAGGCATGATCCCGCCGTTCAAGCTGTCGTGCGCCAACCATGAAGGCGCCGGCAAGTTCCGCATGATGCAGTGGGACGGCGCCAAGTTCCAGCTGGTGACCGACTGGGTGGGCCCGCCCGACCCCAAGCTGATTCGTGGCCTCATTGAGGAATCCGCGGCGAAATACGCCAAGGAAAACAACGTCACGCCGCGGACCTGCTCTTGAACGCAGTCGCTGAACCCCTGCAAGCCGCAGCCTCCGGGGCTGCGGCGCCGCCCATCCTGTCGGTGCGCAATATCGAGGTGGTGTATGACCACGTGATCCTCGTGCTGCGCGGCGTCTCGTTCGAGGTGCCGCAAGGCGGCATCGTCGCCTTGCTGGGCGCCAACGGGGCGGGCAAGAGCACGACGCTCAAGTCCGTCTCAACGCTGCTGGCCTCCGAGCGCGGCGCGGTGACCAAGGGCTCGATAGAGCTGCGCGGCCAGCGCATCGACAAGCTCGCGCCCGGTGACCTGGTGGGCATGGGCATGGTGCAGGTGATGGAAGGCCGGCACTGCTTTGGCCACCTGAGCGTGGAAGACAACCTGATCACGGGCGCCTACACACGGCCCATCAGCGGCGCGCAGGTGCGGGATGCGCTCGAGCGGGTCTACACCTACTTCCCGCGGCTCAAGACACGCCGCACCAGCCTGGCCGGCTACACCTCGGGTGGCGAGCAGCAGATGGTGGCGATTGGCCGGGCGATGATGGCCAAGCCCAGCATGCTGCTGCTTGACGAGCCGTCCATGGGCCTGGCGCCGCAGATCGTGGCCGAGATATTCGAGATCGTGCGCGACCTGAACAAGAAGGAAGGCGTCAGCATTTTGCTGGCCGAGCAGAACACCAATGTGGCCCTGAAGTACGCCGACTACGGCTACATCCTGGAAAGCGGCCGCATCATGATGGACGGCCCGGCCAAGGCGCTGGCCGAGAACAAGGACGTCAAGGAGTTCTACCTCGGGCTGTCGTCGGAAGGCCGCAAGAGCTTTCGCGACATGAAGTCGTATCGCAGGCGAAAACGCTGGCTTTAAGGCTGGCTTTGAGCCTTGATGCCGCCGTCAAGTCACGAATGTCACAAATGAATTCAACGGCTTGGGCGGTATGAAGCGATGTGGAGTGGAATGGAGCGGGTGATGGGAATCGAACCCACGCTATTTGCTTGGGAAGCAAAAGTTCTGCCATTGAACTACACCCGCGTCAAAAACCATTATAGGTAGCGAATTTACCTGCGCCAGCCAGGTTCGGGCAAGGCCGCGTGCAGGCTGGGCGGGCGCCAGTCACCGCCTGGAACTGTTTCGTGTTGTTTTTACGACCTAGTCACCCGTGTCGCAAAATGTAAGCCATCGGTTACTATCGCTCGGTTGAGGCTGTAAGCCATTCGCTCCCAGCGAAAAGGCCGCCGTTCCGCGATGTCAGAAACCTGTTTGAGCGACTTTGAACGACACCAACTTATTTAGCCCGAGCGAGTACACCGCCGCCTTGCTGCTCTACATTCGCCAGCATGCGGAGCGTGTGCACGCGTGCCGGGTGCTGGAGATGGGCACAGGCAGCGGTGTGGTGATGGCCACACTGTTGGCACTGGGTGCGGAAAGTGCGGTGGGCGTGGACCTGGAAGCCCTGGCTGTTCAGGCGACGCAGAATTTGTTGACCCAGGAGCATTTGCTGACCAGGGCCAGCCTGGTTCACGGCGACATGTGGGAGGCGTGCGGCGATGCACGCTTTGACCTGGTGGTGACCAACCTTCCGCAGTTCGCCGCCGAACATATTGAATACGATGGCCGCCTTGCAAGCTGGAGCGCAGGCGGCCCCGATGGCCGGCGCCATGTGGACCAGTTTTTGAAGGGGCTGAAGCACCACCTGGCGCCCAATGGGCTGGCCGTGATGACCCACAACGTGTTTCTCGACGTGAACAAGACGCAGGCCATGGCCAACAGCCTGGGCCTGCAGGCCCGCGTCGCCTATTGCGCGTCCGCGCCTTTGCCCTTGCAAAAGCTGGCCAGCCTGAGCCCCGAGGTGTTGTCGCGTTTTACGGGCGAGGGCCTTCATCGTGTGGGCGAATACTGGTTTGTCGACTTCGACCTGGTCGAAATCAGCTGGAAGCACGGAGAGGCTTGATGCCGGTTTGCCGTGCCAATGAGAGCGGCCTTGCCATGCGTTGCCTGGCGCACGCTGCGGCTTGCATCCGCAGGCTTGCTCCGGCGCTCGGCCTGTCATTGCTGTCTTTGCTGTGTTTAAGCGCTGCGGGGCAGGGCGTCAGCCCGCCGGCCGCGGCCCAGGCCGCCGGCCCGCAAAAAGCCCCAGGTTGCGATGACTCGGCCGACGTGCTCTCGCGGGTCATCTGCACCAAAACCCTGAGGGTGGGTGTACGCACCGGTTACCCGCCGTTTGCCTTCGAGGAAGCCGGGGTGCTGCAGGGCTTTGAGATCGACCTGGCGCGCCAGCTGGCAGGCTCGCTGGGCGCGACGCCGGTGTTTGTGGTGGTCACGCCGGCCAATCGCCTGGCCATGCTGGGTGAAGGGCGTGTCGACATGGTCATTGCGACCATGGGCCATACCTTGCAGCGCGACCGCGAGGCCGTCTTTGTCAGGCCGCACTACTACCAGTCGCAGACCATTGTGCTGGGGCGCAAAGAACTTGAGATAGGCGGCATGGTCAAGCTGCGCGGCAACACCGTCTGTGTGACGGTGGGCAACAGCACCAATGCCGAGCTGTCGGTCAATGGCGCGCGGCTGAAGCTGTTTGACAAGGCCTCCAGCCTGGTCGATGAGCTTCGGCTGGGTGGCTGTTCGCTGGTGGCGCAGGACGACAGTTTTTTTGCGTCTTACCTGCAGCAGCCCGCGTTTGCGGCGGCTTATGAAACCAAATTCGGCTTTGCGCCGCTGCCCTGGGGCGTCGCCGTGTCGCGTGAAGGCGGGCAGCGCCTGGCGGACGTGCTGGCCTTGTCGATGCAGCAGTTGCATATCTCGGGCGCCTTGCAGACGCTGGCCAAAAAATATGGCGTGGACTCGCCCTTTCTGGAGCAGCAGCGCCAGTTGTGGTCAAGCAGCCATTGCTCGCAGATCACTTCCCTGATTGATCCCCTCTGCGTGATGGCCCCGCTGGACAACCAGCTGGAGCCCACGCCATTCGCGCACCGGGTTGACCAGCTGGAACACGCCATTCATGAGACAACCGGTACCAAGGTGACTCTCGCCATGTTCAAGACCTGGGTGGCGTTTGACCTGCTGTTTGAAGGGGTGTGGTTTTCCATTTTGCTGGTGGCGGGCGCCGTGCTTGCGACCTGGGCGTTTGCGCTGGCCTTTGGCGCGGGCCTGACGTCGCACAATCCGTGGCTGAGAGGGGCCATGCGCGGCCTGCTGTGGCCCATGCAGTCCACGCCGCTGATTTTGCTGATGATCCTGGCTAGTGTGGTGGTCGGCGCTTTTGGCGCCACCTCACCCCTGGTGGCGCTTGCCGCCGCCGTGCTGGTGCTGGGCCTTTTTAACGGCAGCAACGCGGGGCAGGCGGTGGCAGAGGCCATGATCACGCTGCGTGAAGAGCGCGCGCCGGCGCAGCCTGCCTTGAGCGCCGCGGTTTACCGGGCCCGGGCGCAGATGGTGGCCTTCATCGTGAACGCCACCCGGGGCAGCCCCGCCGCGTCGGTGATGGGTGTGCCCGAGCTGCTGTCTGCGTTAAATGACGTGGCCTCGTTTTCCAGCGAACGCATCAGCACCTACACCTTCTTGCTGATCTTTTATGTGCTGCTGGTGGCCCTGGTGCATCGCCTGGCCAATATGTGGCAGGCGCGGCTGGCCCTCAGCAGGGGGTCTTATGCTTGACGTGCTTGCCCGGTTCCTGCCGGACTTCTTCTCGGGCCTGGTGGTCAATTTCCAGATTGCCATTTGCGCCTTGCTGGGCGGCTTGCTGCTGGGCGCGCCGCTGGCGCTCGCACGGTTTCGCAACGGGCTGGCCTCCACGCCGGCTGCCTGGCTGGTCGCGCTGCTGCGGACGGTGCCTACGTTTGTGGTGATGTTTTTCCTGGTTAACGTCGTGCCCGCTACGGTTGCCCTTGGCCAGTGGCACTTCGCCATGTCGCCCTGGCTGGCCGTGGTGCTGTCGCTCACGCTGTATGCGGCGGCCTATGTGTCTGACCATGCTGTCGAGGCGATGCGGCAGTTGCGAAGTGGCTCGCCAGTTGCCGCCATGCTGTTTGTGACGGGCCTGGTTCGCGCGTTTTTTGTGATGGTGCTGTCTTCGGGCTTTGGCGCCGCGGTGGGTGTGGTGGAGGCCACCACCATCACGCTGCGTGCCATTGAAACCCTGCCCAAGGTGAGCGACAGGCTGATTCTGATCGGCCTGGTCATCGTGATCTTTACCGTGTGCTTCCAGTTGATCTACCTGGTGATCAACCATTGGCGCGGCAAGCTGAACCAGCGCTTTCACCGTCCCATCCAGGCCGCCCGCCTGGAGGGGGTTGAGCAACCGTGAGAGCTTAAGGCCGCAGGTACGCCCAGCCTTCGTGCTGCTTCTTCATGATTTCAGTGACACCCGCAGGCACATAGCTGATGCCTGCAAGCATGTCGTCCTTGGTCAGCTTCTGGCCGCGCATGGTGTTTTCACAGGCGGTGACTTTGACGCCGGCTTTGGCGGCGTCGGCGATGCGGGCGCCGGTGGGTGACTCGAGCTTGAGCATGCCGATGCCGGGGCCGTAGGCGACGATTTCAATGTCGACATTGGCAGCGCCTACATCGTCCTGCAGGTTTTTGGCGTTGTTGAGCGCGAGGTTCCATTTGGCCGGGTCGTTGTCGCTGACCTGGATCACGATTCCCTGGCGTTTTGTGCCGGAGGCCCCCATGGATTGGGCGTGAGCGGCTATCAAAAAAGTAGCGCAAGCGGCAGCGGCGCCGGCCTGTACGAAGAGTCTGCGGTTCATGTTGGCGTGTCTCCTGAAGGGGGAGGCTCATTTCACCACAACGGCTGCATGAAACAAGCCCCTTCAACCCGGCTTGCGAGGGTTGAAGGGGCCTGTGGGTTGTGGCGCCGGGGCTGGCTTACTCGGCGGTGGCAAGGGGCGCCGGCGTGGCAGGCGTGGCGGGTACGTCCGGCGTCTTGTCTGCCGGATGAATCACGTGGTCGGGTGATTGCCTCAGCTTGCGGATAAACACCACCAGCTGCCATACGACGAGTATGGCGATGGCGCCCAGCAGGGTGGCGCTGATGGGGCGGTTCACGAAGACATTGAAGCTGCCGCGGCTCAGCAGCATGGCGCGGCGGAAGTTTTCTTCCAGCATGGGGCCCAGGATGAAGCCGAGCATGAGCGGAGCGGCCTCCATGTCCAGGCGCAGGAACAAATACCCGATCAGGCCGAAGAAGGCGGTGGTGTAGATGTCGTCCAGGCTGTTGTTGATGCTGAACGTGCCTATGCAGCAGAAGAACAGGATGGCGGGGAACAGCACGGTGTAGGGGATCTTGAACACCGACAGCCAGTAGCGCACCAGCGGTACGTTGAGGATGAGCAGGAAGCAGTTGCCTATCCACATGCTGGCCACCAGGCCCCAGAACAAATCTGGGTGGGTGCCGATCATGTTGGGGCCGGGCTGTATGCCCTTGACGACGAAGGCCGCCATCATCAGCGCCATGACGGCGTTTTCAGGAATGCCGATGGCCATGAGCGGGATGAAGCTGGTGCGTGCGGCGGCTTCGTCGGCAGCAGCCTGCCCGGCCACGCCTTCGATGCAGCCGGTGCCGATCTCATGCTTGTATTTGCTGAACTTCTTGTCGGCGGCGTAGGCGGCGAACTGGGCGATCGTGGGGCCGCCGCCGGGCAAGATGCCCAGGACGGAGCCGATCACGCTGCCTCGCAAGGCGCTGGGGATGATGCGCTTGAACTCGGGCCAGGTCGGCATGAGTTTGATCTTGCCGTTAAAGGGCGTGAGCACGTTTTTGTTGTCGAGGTTTTTCACCACTTCGGCGATACCGAAGCAGCCCAGCGCGATGCTGATCAGGCCGATGCCGTCGAGCAGGAAGGGCAGGTTCATGGCGTAGCGGGCCACGCCGCTGTTCACGTCGGTGCCGACCATGCCGAGCAGCACGCCGACCATGGCCATGGCCAGGCCGTTGAGCAGGCTGCCGCTGCTGACAAAGCTCACGCAGAAAAAACCCAGCAGCATGAGGGCGCAGTAGTCGGCCGGCCCGAAGAGGAAACCGACTTCGCCCAGCGCGGGCGCCATGGTCGACAGCACCACGATGGCCACCGTGCCGCCGATAAAGCTGGAGACGCCGGCGGTGAACAGGGCCAGGCCTGTTTTTCCCTTGAGCGTCATCTGGTAGCCGTCGATACAGGCCACGATGCTGCTGGCGTGCGGGATCTTCATGGTGATGGCGCTGACGCTGTCACCATATTGGGCGCCGTAGTAAATGCCGGCCAGCATGATGAGTGCGGCGCCGGTAGGAATCGAGTAGGTCAGCGGCAGCAACAGGCTGATGGTGGACAAAGGCCCCAGCCCGGGCAGCAGGCCGATGAGCGTGCCCACCGTGCAGCCCAGGGCGCAGTACAAAAGGTTTTGCAGGGTCAGTGCGTGTTCGAAACCGAACGCGAGGTTGTGAAGGACGTCCATCAGTAGAGCGGCAGGTTAAGGCCGAGAAAGTGTTGAAAGCCGAAGGCCACCGCGATCAGGCCCGCGGAGATCTTGACGTTGCGCAGCACCGAATAGGAGGTGCCGGCAAAGGTGGAGCAGAACACCAGGAAGATGATGCCCAGGATCATGTTGACGTACTCGGAGAGCACCGCAAAGCCGATCAGGCTCAGCAGGATGAGCGCGATGTTCTTGACGTTGTAGTCCAGGGGTACGGGCTCGACGAAGTGCGAACGCACCAGGGTGAGCACGCCGATTACAAAGAGGAACGAGCTCACGATCAGCGGGAACATGCCAGGGCCTGACCGGCTCAACTCGCCGATGGTGTAGTTGAGCGACACGCCGCCGAAGATCAGGGCGATCGCCATGAGGCACAGGCCCCGTACGAAGTTGCGGTTCTTCATGTTCATAGGGGTTTGCTCCAGTGCCGCGCCGCTGCGGGCGCTGTCGTCAATAGGGGGTGTTTCATCCGTGTCTCCTTGTAGTGCCTCGGCCTTTGCCGGGCGCACAAGGCGTGGCCGGCGAGGCGTTCAGATGGAGCGGATGTTAGGAAGCGAGGCTTCCAATCGGCTTTCGTTTTGCGTCGCCGAAGCCAAAATACGTGTTATCACTAACGGTCTACGAAGCCGCCTGCCGCGGCTTGGCGCTGCGGTTTAGCCCTGTGTTTCGGCCGCAAGGGGCAGCCGCAGGATCGCACGCAAACCCGTGCCGGAGGCCGGGCCGGTGAGCTCGATATCGCCGCCATTGCGCCTGGCGTAAGCACGCGCGATGGCCAGGCCCAGGCCGGCGCCATGCGCGCTTTTGCCGGATGCGCCGGAATGAAAGCGTTCAAACACCCCGGCCCGCCGCTCAGGGGCAATGCCGGGGCCGTCGTCGCGCACCTCAGCCAGCGCAAAGCCCTCGTGGGCGCTCACCATCACAGTGATGTGCCCGCCGGCCGGTGTGTAGGCGATGGCGTTGTGCACCAGGTTGGATAGCGCCTCATGCAGCTCGGGGCCGCGGGCCAGCACGGGCACAGCGGGTTCCGTGGGCTCAGCTGAGGGCATTGAAGCGGCCTCTTCCCGGGCGTCCACCCAGCCCAGGTCCTGGTTCTTTTCATGGGCCAGTGTCAAGTACTGCAGCACCACGTCCCTGGCGACGTTGTTGAGGTCTGTGATGCCGGGCGCGCCCTCCGGCGGCGCGTTTTCATTGGCGTGCGCCAGCGACAGCAATTGCTCGCACAGGCGCCGGCTGCGCGAGATCTGGACAACCATGGCGCGCAAGGTGGTGTGAAGCTGCTCGGGGTCTTTTTCGCGCAGCGCGACACCGGCCTGGGTCAACATGATGGCCAGCGGCGTGCGCAGCTGGTGCGATGCGTCGGCCAGGAACTGCGACTGCTGCTCGAGCAAATCGCGATAGCTCGCCAGGTGCTGGTTGACGGCGTCGACCAGCGGCGCCACTTCATGCGGCACATCGGTGGTGTCCAGCGGCTCGAGGTCGCGGCCCTTGTTTTGCAGCACGGTTTTGCGCAGGCGCTCCAGCGGCCGCAGGGACCAGGTCACGCCCAGCCAGACCAGCAAAATCATCACCAGCACCATGCGGGTGTCGCGTATCAGTTCCTGCCGCAGCGTGGCCGCCTGCGCCCGGTCGCGTGGCTCGGTGCTTTCGGCGATCTGGATCAGCAGGTCAAAGGCCTGCCCGCGGCCGTCCAGCACTTTGCTCTGGAGCGCCGCCACGCGGACCGTGTGGTCGCGGTAATAGCTGTCGTACCAGACGGTGGAAGAGGCAGCCGAAGCGGAGGCAGAAGCGGTTGAGGTGGCTGAGGCCGGCTGCAAGGGCGGTGCGGGCAGGTCGGTCTGGCCCAGCAGCGTCCATTCGCGCGCGGGGGCTGCGCCTTGCGGTGTCAGCCTGACTTGCAGGTGCTTTTGCAGCGGGCCGGTGGCATCCACCAGCGCCTGCACCGCCAGGGGAGCGTTCAGGCGCAAGGCGCCGTCCTGCGCCACCGAGAGGCTGCCGCGCAGTACATGGACGGACTCGAGCATGGCCTGGTCGTAGGCGTCCTGCACCTGGTTGTGCAGGGCGCGGTAGTCGTTCCAGCTGTCCAGGGCCAGCAGGCCCACAACCGCCGGAAGCAGCAGCGTCAGCAGTCGCGCGCGAATGCCAAAGCGGTCGGGGTCAGTCCGCAGTATCTTCATGCACGGGGCTTTCCGGCGTGATGCTTTCCAGCATGTAGCCGAGGCCGCGCACGGTGACGATGCGCACGTCGCCGCCATCGAGCTTGCGGCGCAGCCGGTGCAGCACCAGTTCGATGGCGTCGGGGCCGGCATTGCTGTCGGCCGGAAAGACTTTGGCAGAGAGTTGCGATTTCTCGACCGGCGAGCCGCTGCGCGCCAGCAGCACCGACAAGGCCGCGCCCTCGCGCGGGGTGAGCTGCAGCAAGCTGCCGGCCAGCGTGAAGGCACGGCTGTCATGCGCGCATGAGAGCGAGCCGCACTGCAGCGGCGCATGCGAACGCCCTCGGCTGCGCCGCACCAGTGCGGCCAGGCGGGCCTCGAGCTCTTCAATCGCAAAGGGCTTGGTCAGAAAGTCGTCGGCCCCGACGTTCAGGCCCTTGACCCGGTCTTGCAATGAGCCCTGCGCGGTCAGCACCAGCACGGGCGTGCGGTTGCCGGCCTTGCGAATGTCGGCCAGCAGGTTGAGCCCGTGTTTGTCGGGCAGCCGCAGGTCAAGCACGATCGCGTCATAGTCGTTGCCTGCGAGCAGCGACTCGGCCGTGCCGGCATCCGGTGCGTGGTCGGGTACAAAGCCGCTTTGCTTGAAAGCGCGCACCAGCCATGAAGCCATTTCGGCTTCGTCTTCTACAAGCAGCAGGCGCATGTGGGTTCGTGGTGACGGGTTCGTTATGGGTGTGACAGCTTAACGCTGGATGTCCCCAAGGCACAGGTATTTCATCTCGAGGTATTCCTCCATGCCGTGGCTGGAGCCCTCACGGCCCAGGCCCGACTGCTTGACGCCGCCGAAGGGCACGTGTTCGGTGGCGATCACGCCCACATTGATGCCGACCATGCCGTACTCCAGCGCCTCGGCCACGCGGTAGATGCGGCCGATGTCGCGGCTGTAGAAATAGCTGGCCAGGCCAAACTCGGTGTTGTTGGCCGCGTCGATGGCTTCCTGGTCTTTCTGGAAGCGGAACACCGGCGCGAAGGGGCCGAAGGTTTCTTCCTTGGCGCAGAGCATGTCGGCCGTGGCTTCCGAGATCACGGTGGGTTCGAAGAACTGGCCTTCCAGCTTGTGGCCGCCCACCAGCAGCTTGCCCCCCTTGGCCACGGCATCGGCCACGTGGCGCTGCACTTTCTCGACAGCGGCGTCTTCGATCAGCGGGCCCTGGGCCACGCCGTCTTCGAAGCCGTTGCCTACCTTCAGCAGCTTGACCTTGGCGGCGAATTTTTCGACGAACTGGTCGTACACACCATCCTGCACATAAATGCGGTTGGCGCAGACACAGGTCTGGCCGGCGTTGCGGTATTTGCTGGCCATCGCGCCTTCCACGGCCGAGTCCACGTCGGCATCGTCAAACACGATGAAGGGGGCGTTGCCGCCCAGCTCCAGCGCCAGCTTTTTCACCGAAGGCGCGCTTTGCGCCATCAGGATGCGGCCGACCTCGGTAGAGCCGGTGAAGCTGATGTGGCGCACCGTATCGCTGGCGCAGAACACCTTGCCCACGGCAATCGAGTTGTCGCTGTCGGCCGTCAGCACATTGAGCACACCCGCCGGGATGCCGGCACGCACGGCCAGCTCGGCCGCGGCCAGGGCCGTCAGCGGGGTCAACTCGGCCGGCTTGATGACCACCGGGCAGCCGGCGGCCAGGGCCGGAGCGACCTTGCGGGTGATCATGGCCAGCGGGAAGTTCCACGGCGTGATGGCCGCGCACACGCCTATGGGCTGCTTGATGACCATCAGGCGGCGGTTGTTGTCGAACTGAGGCAGGGTCTCGCCGTTGACGCGCTTGGCTTCCTCGGCAAACCATTCAACAAAGCTGGCGCCGTAGGCGATCTCGCCCTTGGCTTCAGCAAAGGGCTTGCCTTGCTCGGCGGTCATGATGCGGCCCAGGTCCTCCTGGTTGGCCATCAGCAGCTGGTACCACTTGATCAGGATGGCGTGGCGCTCCTTGCCGGTTTTGTTGCGCCAGGCGGGCCAGGCGGCGTTGGCGGCGGCAATCGCGGCTTCGGCGTCCTGGGGGCCCAGATTGGCCACATCAGCCAGTTTGCGGCCATTGGAAGGGTCATTCACGTCAAACCGGGCTTTGCCTGCGACCCACTGGCCGTTGATCAGGGCGTCGGTCTTGAACAGGCTGGGGTCTTTGAGAAGGGAGATGGGGGAGGTCTTCATGTCCATGGCGTGTCTCTTTCTGGTGCGCTGCGGGGGCGTTGGGCGGCTAAAGGCTGTTTTGGGGCCGTTTTGGGTCCGTTTGGGGCAGCTTTTAAGCATAGCGTGTTGGCGTTATCCCCGCTGTCGCCGCCGGGAAAGCTTGATTGGCCGGATTCGCCCCCCAGCCGCCAAACTTATAATCAAATGTTTAAGTAAATCAAGCATTTAGGCATTTCGCCGCAGCCGGAACGCGTTGTTTTGGCTGCAGGCGGCCCCAACTGGCAGAACATGAGCACATCCACCCCCACGTCCAACACCGCGCCTGTCATCACCGTCTCTGAAATCCGCAAGACGTTTCTCGATTTCTTTGCGTCCAAGGGCCACACCGTGGTGCCGTCCAGCTCTCTGGTGCCCGGCAATGACCCGACACTGATGTTCACCAACTCGGGCATGGTGCAGTTCAAGGACGTGTTCCTCGGCACCGACAAGCGCCCCTATGTGCGCGCGGCCTCGGTGCAGGCCTGCCTGCGTGCCGGCGGCAAGCACAACGACCTGGAAAACGTGGGCTATACCGCGCGCCACCACACCTTCTTTGAGATGCTGGGCAACTGGAGCTTTGGCGACTACTTCAAGCGCGAGTCGCTCAAGTGGGCCTGGGAGCTGCTGACCGAGGTCTACAAGCTGCCGCCCGAGCGCTTGCTGGCCACGGTGTACGCCGAAGACGACGAAGCCTTCGACATCTGGACCAAAGAGATTGGCCTGCCGCCCGAGCGCGTGATCCGCATCGGCGACAACAAGGGCGGGCGCTACAAGTCCGACAACTTCTGGATGATGGCCGACACCGGCCCCTGTGGCCCCTGCAGCGAAATCTTCTACGACCACGGCGACCACATCCCCGGCGGCCCGCCCGGCAGCCCCGACGAAGATGGCGACCGCTTCATTGAAATCTGGAACAACGTGTTCATGCAGTTCGACATGGCCGCCGACGGCAGTGTCACCAAGCTGCCCGCGCCTTGCGTGGACACTGGCATGGGCCTGGAGCGCCTGGCCGCCATCCTGCAGCATGTGCACAGCAACTACGAAATCGACATCTTCGCGGCGCTGATCAAGGCCGCTGCACGCGAGACCGGCGAGAAGGACCTGGACAACAAGTCGCTGCGCGTGATCGCCGACCACATCCGCGCCACCGCGTTTTTGGTGAGCGACGGCGTCAACCCGTCCAACGAAGGCAGGGGCTATGTGCAGCGCCGCATCATCCGCCGCGCCATCCGCCATGGCTACAAGCTGGGCAAAAAAACGCCTTTCTTCCACAAGCTGGTGGCCGACCTGGTCAAGCTGATGGGCGACGCCTATCCCAAGCTGAAAACCGACGAAGCCCGCATCACCGCGGTGCTCAAGGCCGAAGAAGAGCGCTTCTTTGAAACGCTGGAAATCGGCATGACGATTCTGGACACGGCCCTGGCCGGCGGCGCCAAGGTGTTGCCCGGCGACGTAGCCTTCAAGCTGCACGACACCTACGGCTTTCCGCTGGACTTGTCGGCCGACGTTTGCCGTGAGCGCGGCGTGGAAGTCGATGAAGACGGCTTCAAGGCCGCCATGGACAAACAAAAGAACCAGGCGCGCGCAGCCGGCAAGTTCAAGATGGACAAGGCGCTGGAGTACATCGGCAGCGGCAATACCTTTACCGGCTACGAGTTGCTGGAAGAGCCCGCCAAAGTGCTGGCCCTCTACGCCGACGGCGTGGCCGTGCAGGCGCTGAACGCCGGGCAGAGCGGCGTCGTTGTGCTGGACACCACGCCTTTTTATGCCGAAAGCGGCGGCCAGGTCGGCGACCAGGGCCGGTTGACGGCGGGCGGCGCGACCTTCACCGTGGATGACACGCTCAAGATCAAGGCTGATGTGTTCGGCCATCACGGCACACAGGAAGCCGGCACGCTGAAAGTCGGCGATACGGTGACGGCGCAGGTCAACACGGCCTTGCGCGCCGCCACCGTGCGCAACCACAGCGCCACACACTTGATGCACAAGGCGCTGCGCGAAGTACTGGGCGACCATGTGCAGCAAAAGGGCAGCCTGGTGAACGCCGAGCGCACCCGTTTTGACTTCGCGCACAACGCGCCGGTCACCGATGCGCAGATCCGTGATATCGAGGCGCGCGTGAACGCTGAAATTCTCTCCAACGTGGCGACCGACGCCAGCGTGATGGCCATGGAAGACGCGCAAAAGTCCGGCGCGATGATGCTCTTCGGCGAGAAGTACGGTGAGACCGTGCGCGTGCTGACGATTGGCTCCAGCAAGGAACTCTGCGGTGGCGTTCACGTCAAGCGCACCGGCGATATCGGCCTGTTCAAGATCGTGGCCGAAGGCGGTGTGGCAGCCGGCGTGCGGCGCGTGGAAGCCGTGACCGGCGAGAACGCGCTGGCCTACCTGCAGTCACTTGAATCCACCGTGCAGTCGGCGGCCGGCTCGCTCAAGGCCAGCCCTTCGGAGTTGCAGGGCCGTATCGGCCAGGTGCTGGATCAGGTCAAGTCGCTTGAAAAGGAAATCGCCGCGCTCAAGGGCAAGCTGGCCTCATCGCAAGGCGATGAGCTGCTGACTCAGGCCGTGGACGTGAAGGGCCTGAAAGTGCTGGCCGCCAAACTTGAAGGCGCTGACGCCAAGACGCTGCGCGACACCATGGACAAGCTCAAAGACAAGCTCAAGACGGCGGTCATCGTGCTGGCGGCTGTCGACGGCGACAAGGTGCAGATCGCCGCCGGTGTGACTGCCGACAGCGTGGGCAAGGTCAAGGCTGGCGAGCTGGTGAACTTTGTGGCCCAGCAGGTGGGCGGCAAGGGCGGCGGCAAGGCCGACATGGCCATGGCGGGCGGCACCGATGCATCCAAACTGGGCGATGCGCTGAAGTCTGTGCAAGCCTGGGTGACCGAGCGCGCCTGATCAAGCAGCCGGGCCGTCAATCCGGCTGCTATTGATTTGGTAGCTGCTTGCGCCCGTGCTTAAAGGGCTGAAGAGGGCTAAAGACGTCTGAAGGCCAATTTCTCGTGGGAAATTGGCCTTTTTCTTTGGCCGCGTTTAAACGGTGGCCCAGAACACCGCAAACCAGCTTTTGGGGTCGGTCCAGTATTCAACCTGGCTGAAGCCGGCTTGTTGTAGCAGTGCCGTCATGCTTTCTACCGTGTATTTATAAGAGCACTCGGTATGGATGCGTTCCCCGGCGGCAAAGCGCCGCTCGTGGCCAGGCCAGCGCACCGTGAGGTCGCACTCGGCCTCCAGGTGCATTTCGATGCGCGACTGCGCGGCATTGAACAAGGCCACATGGCGCCACTGCCGCACGTCAAAGTCCGATTCCAGCAGTTCATTGACGTTGAGCAGCAGGTTTTTGTTGAAAGCGCCCGTCACGCCCAGCGCGTCGTCGTAGGCGGCTTCCAGCAATTCCGTGCTCTTGACCAGGTCGATGCCCAGCAGCAGGCCGCGCGCCTTGCCCTGCGCCGGGTCGGCGATGTGTTGCAGAAACTCCAAAGCCTGGCCGGGGTGAAAGTTGCCCAGGCTGGAGCCCGGGTAGAAAAACACGCGGTCATGGGTCTGCACTTGGTCCGGCAGTACCAGCCCGGCCGAGAAATCCATGCCCAGGCCGACGATGTCGAGCGCCGGAAAGCTGTTTTGCACCTGCTCGGCCGCGTCCCGCAAAAAGTCGACGGAGATATCGATGGGCACGTACTGGCGCGGCTGCAGATGGGGAATCAGCGACATGGCCTTGGCGCAGTTGCCCGCGCCCAGGTCGATCAGGCAGGGTTGGGTGATGCCGGCGCTCGCCAGCGCGCGCGTGAAGTGCGCATGTGAGGCTTCGAAGATGCCGGCTTCAGTGCGGGTGGGGTAGTACTCGTCCAGGCCGGTGATGGCTTCAAACAGTTTGGAGCCGAGCTCGTTGTAAAAGAACTTCGGGCTCACGGTCGCCGCCTCGGCGAGCAGGCCTTCGGCGATTTCGTCCGCTGCGCCGCCCGCTGAGCCAGAGGAGCTCGGCAGGGTGTCGTCGTAAAGGTTGATGAATTGGGGGGATGCCGTCGCCAGGGCTTCGGCGAGGCCGGGGAATTTGAGGGGCAAGTTCACGGTAGATCAGCCATTTAAGTGTTATTGAAAGATTTAAAAGCAGTTTGCAAACCGGATGTGTAGGACTGTGCCGCTCAAACCGCCGATGGGCAAGACCGGCCGGGCTTATATAGGACCAAATCTGTCCGCAGGGGGCTTTTTGCCTCCTCAACGCACCCGTCTGTTAGTCTGCGGCTGCTGCTCTTCCTTACATTTCCATGAAAAAACCATCGCTGCCGCACCCACGGTGCCTGTCACGCCGCCTGTTGCTGCAGTACCCGGCGGCCTGCGCTGTAGCGGCGGCTGCGGCGACGGCCGCCGCACAGGGCTTGACGGGCCCCGCTTACGAGGTGTCGCCCTGGGCAGGCCCGGTGTCCGCTTTTTCGCTGGTCGACACCCATGGCAAGACCTGGCGCCCATCCGACTTGCGCGGCCGGGCGGTGATGCTCAATTTCTGGGCCAGCTGGTGTGAACCTTGCCGGGCCGAGATGCCCACACTCCAGCAGGTGGCCGATTTCTATGGCGCCGACAAACTTTTGGTGCTGGCGATTAACTTCAAAGAACCGGTGGCGCGTGCCCTGCAATTCGCCAAAACAACCGGGGTGACCTTGCCCGTGCTGCTGGATCTGGACGGCAAGGTAGCGCGGGAATGGGGTGTGAAGGTCTTTCCGACGACGTTGATGATCGACCATTCCGGCCGGCCGCGACAGCGGGTCATGGGCGAGGTTGACTGGACCAGCCCTGAGGCCGAAAAGCTGATTGCCGCGCTGCTCAAGCCTTGAAGGGGGCAGGGGCGATAATTGCGGCCCAGACATCCTGCGGCATCTTTACCTGCTGCGGTGCACGTCGCCCTCACCCCATCCGGAGATCTTTTCATGACCACCGTACGCCGAGCCTTCCTGAAGAAAACCGCGGCAGCTGCCGTGGCTGCGGCATTGCCCGCCGTCACCTTCGCCCAAGCCCCTGCCGCAGCGCCCACCCGCCGCCACTTCGCCCCTCAAAGCGGCGCCTGGCGCACTTTTGACGTGACCACGCGCGTTGACATCGTCAAGCCGCAAGGTGTCACCAAGGTCTGGCTGCCGATTCCTTCGGTCAACAGCGACTACCAGCATTCGCTGGGAAACAGTTTTTCGAGCAACGGCAGCACGCTGTTGACGCAGGACGGCCGCGATGGCGCGAAGATGCTCTACGCCGAGTTTGCGGCCGGGGAGGCCCAGCCCTATGTGGAGTTGACCAGCCGCGTGCAGACGCAAGGCCGGGCCATTGACTGGTCGCAGAAAACCGCCGCCGCCGAAAGCGCCGACACGCTGCGCTACTTCACCCGCCCCACCGTGCTGATCCCGACCGATGGCATTGTGCGCAAGACCGCGCTGGCCGCCACCCAGGGCGCGAAGACCGATGTCGAAAAAGCGCAAAAAATCTACGACTGGATTGTTGCCAATACCTACCGCGAGCCCAAGGTGCGCGGCTGCGGCGAGGGCGACATCAAAACCATGTTGGAGACGGGTAACCTGGGCGGTAAATGCGCCGACCTGAATGCACTGTTTGTCGGCCTGTGCCGCTCGGTGGGGCTGCCGGCGCGCGATGTCTACGGCATTCGCCTGGTGCCTTCCGCCTTTGGCTACAAAGAGCTGTCGGGCAACCCGGCCAGCCTCAAAGGCGCGCAGCATTGCCGCTCCGAGGTTTATCTCAAGGGTCACGGCTGGGTGGCCATGGATCCGGCCGATGTGGCCAAGGTCATGCGCCTGGAAACAGCCGACTGGATCAAGACCACCAGCAATCCGGTGGTGGAGCCCGTGAACAAGGCGCTCTTTGGCGGCTGGGAAGGCAACTGGATGGCCTACAACACGGCGCATGACGTAGCACTGCCAAAGTCCGCCGGCGAGAAGCTGGGTTTTTTCATGTACCCCGTGGGCGAAAACGCAGCAGGGCGCTTTGATTCTTATGCGCCGGACGACTTCAAGTACCAGATCACGGCGAAGGAAATCACGGGTTGAGTCTTGCCTTTTGACTGGATTAAAAAGCCCTCCGCGCGAGGGCTTTTTCGTCTCTGGCCGCGCCGCAATAAGGAGGCTCAGGTGAGCGGCGTCGCCATCAGCCGGGTTAGCAGCATTTCGTAGCCGGCCACCACAGCAGTGTTGGTAGGCAGATAACGCTGGATCAGCTGGCGTTGCCGCGCCGTGTAGGCATCGGCTTGCGCGTCGTGGCCGTCAAAAACCTCGAGCAGGCGCGTGCAGCCCGCCTGCACATCGTTACCCTCGTAGTAGTAGCCCAGGTCGGCGCACAGATGGGCGTTGTGCACCAGGGGGTAGCCTTGCCAGCAAACTTCCAGGTAGAAGTAGTTGAGCGCGTTCTCCCACTGGTGTGAGATGACGACGTCGGTCATTTCGCTCAGAAAAGCCGGTGTTTCAAAAACACCCAGGAAAGACGCCTTGTGCTTGCGCACGATGTCGAGCTGGTTCATGAGCGCGACGAACTCCTTGCTTTCCTGCGCCAGGCGCACAGCGTTGGTCACATGCAGGTAGGCGATGGCGTCGGGCTTTCGCCGGTAAGCCTCTTCAGCAATCAGGATGGGGTAGAGGCAGAACTTGACCACGTCCAGGTTCTGCTCCATCACGCTGAGGCGGCGCGGGCCGGGCCGCGGCCTGTATTGGCCGGCATGGGGGAAGGCGCGGCTGCGCTCTTCGATGAACATCGGGTCCCAGACAAAAGGCACGACGGTGGCGGGCCTGCGCCGCAGCGTTGAAAAATAGTGCTGGCTGATGGGCGCCACCTGCGGGATGACCCACAGGTCGTCATAGCGCTGGTTGACGAAGAGATCGTAACCCCACAAAGGCCTGCCAAAGAGAATGGACTCCATGGTGTGCACGTATTCAAAACCGCAGCAATAAGACACGAGCCGCGTGCCGCGCTGTTTGAGGTAGTCCGTCTGGTTGGCGCTGATTTGGCCGCCCAGCTCGATCAACACGTCCAGCGAATCTTTGGCGTCGTCAAAGGTGACGGTAGGCCAGCGCTGCTGGTCCCACGGAAGCGCCGGCGTGATGCGCACGGCGGTGGTGTTGACCAGTTGCACCGAGCGGACCAGTGAGGAGGCCTTGAGGGCCTCTGCCAGGAAAACGGCGTTTTGTTTGATGCCGTTGTTCCAGAGGGTCTCGGCCTCCTGGTGCAGGCCGATGGTGATGCCGATGCGAAGGCCGGAAAGCGGTGTTGTCATGGCGCGTTGCCGGCCCGGCCTCAGGCTGCCCGCCGCGCCGGGAGCGCCGCGAGCAGCTGGTCGTAGGTAGCGACCAGTTCAGGATTGGCTGCCGTGTAGGCCAGCAGGTGTTGCCGCTGTTGCTGTGCATAGGCCTCTGCCGTGCCGTCATGCCGCTCCAGCACCTGGATCAATTGCCGTGCGCCTGCCTCCACATCGTTGCCGGGGTAGTAGTAGCCCAGCTCCGTGCACATGGAGGCGTTGTGCACCATGGGGTAGCCCAGCCAGCAGACGTCGAAGTAAAAATAATTCAGCGGGTTGTCCCACTGGTTGGAGATCACGACATCAGCGTGTTCACTCAAAAAGTTCGCCGTGTCATAGCGCCCCAGGAACGAGGCTTTGCCGGCATTGACGATGTCGAGCTGGAACATCAGCAGCTGGAACTCGCGGCTTTGCTCCGCCAGGTGCTTGGCGCTGCATACGTTCAGGTATTCGATCAGCTGAGGTTGCGCGCGAAAAACCGTCTCGGCGATCAGGATGGGGTAGATGCAGGCCTTGACCACATCCATATTGGGCTCCATGACGGCCAGCCGCTTGGCGGGCCGGCCCGGCTGGTAGCGGCCGCCATGGGGCAGGTTTGCCACGCTGCCTTCCAGCCAGCGTGGATCCCAGACAAAAGGCACGACCTTGGTGGGGCAGCGCCTCAGCGTCTGGATAAAGGAGCGCGAGTTGTTGGCCACCTGGGGAATGACCCATATCTCGTCATAGTGGCGGTTCATGTAGACGCCATGGGGCCAGATGGGGCGCCCGAAGAGTATGGACTCCAGCACCACGACGTACTCGCTGCCGCAGCAATAGCTCACCAGCCGGGTTCCGGCCGCCTTGAGCTGCAGCGAATGCTCCTCGCTGATGCCGCCGCCCAGCTCAATCAGGACATCCAGGTCGTTTTTGACGGATTCAAGCGTGACCACCGGAAAGGCCTTGAGGTCCCACGGGAGCTGGTCGGTGATGGGCACATCGGTGGTGTTGACCAGCTGCACGCGGTGCCCCAGGGGCGAAGCCAGCAGCACGCACGCCAGGTTGAGCGCGTTTTGCTTGATGCCGTTGACCCACAGGCTTTCATCGGGCGCCCGCAGGCCTATGGTGATGCCGATACGCAAGGCCGGCATGCTCAGCGTACTCCGCAGTCCAACCGGCCCGGCTGGGGGCGCAGGTGAGCTGCAGCGCTCGGCCCTGTATTCATCGGCTTCTTGCCTTTGCCGGGTCTTTCCAGTCGTATTCGACATGGCGCCGGATGATCAGGCACCCTGGCGGCGAATCGATCAGCGTGACCGATGCGCCGGGGTCGCGCGCGTCCACATAGACCGTGAAGGTGGCCAACAGCTGGGTGGCCTTGTAGCCGCCGAGTTCTTGTTGCGCGATGCTCCTGCAGGCAAACGGCGCAACCGAGATGCGCTCCGCCGCCACCGAGCAGCCGCCCGCCGCATCAGGAACCGCCGTCAATGAAAAAGCCAGGGAGGCGTTTTTGTATTCAACGCCACTCAGGGAAAAGAAAGGCCCGCCGTCGGGGTTCTTGCGGTCCCAGTCGACCAGCACATCATTGCCCGTGCTGCCGTTTACCGTCAGCGAAGACAGGCGGGAAATGGCGGGCAGGCAACGCTTGACGCCCACATTGGTGGCGGCGGCGGTCAGCGCATCCAGCGGCACGCCGGGGGCGGGTGCAACCGGGGCCGGAGCGGGAGGGCGCTGCGGAGTCACCTGTGCATGGCCGCCAAGGCTGAGCACGCAAAGAACACCCGCCGCCAGCAGCTTGCGCAGGCGAGACGCGTCGTTTAAAGGGGTCAGGGTGGAAAGTGAATTCATGGTGAGCCTGTGCTGTACAGATTGACCAGCGCTTCATTGTAGGCACGCACGTTATCTTCGTTTTCCGGGTGGAGGACGCGCAGGAAGGTGCGCGCGCGCGCCTGGTAGTTGGCCAGGTCCGCATCGTGCTGGGCAAACGCCTGCATGAGAGCCAGGCCGCCTTCTTCGCAGTCAAAGCCGGGGTAAAAATAACCGCAGTCCCCAATGAATGTGGAGTTGTGGATCAAGGGGTAGCCGCCGTGCAGCGCTTCGTAGTAGAGGTAGTTCTGCCCGTTTTCCCACTGGTGGCACACCACGGCATCGACTTGCGACGACAGGCACTGGTAGACCGGAAAGCGTCCTTCAAAGGTGGCCAGGCCGTGCCTGACGATGTCCAGGCTGTTGGCGAAGCCGACAAAAGTGACGTGGTCTTTGAGGTGAAAGGTGTTGTAGGCCCGCAGCAGCTCGATCATGCGCGGGTTGGCCCGGTGCGCCATATCAATGAGCAGCATGGGCAGGTGGCTGGTTTTGACCATGCAGATATTGGGCTCGAAGATGCCGAGGCGCCATTTTTTGCGGCCCGGCTTGTAGCCAAAGGTCTGGCCGTTCGGGAGTGTGGCAGAGGCCCTTTCAAGGACAACGGGACTCCAGAGGTGCTGCATCAGCCGCACAGGCGCTCTCATGGCGCTGCCGAAGTAATGCATGCAGCTGCGTTCGTATTCAGGCAGGGTCCAGATTTCGTCGTAGGGGGTACCGGCGATCAACAACCCGTGGGGCTTGTTGAAGATCATGCGTTCGATGTCGATGACATAGTCGTTGCCGACGCGCATGGTGACGACTTTTCCGCCGCGCTCACGAAAATTCACTGCCCATTCCCGGTTGAGCTGGGCGCTCATTTCGATCATCACATCGAGTTTTTCGCTGGCGGCGGCCATGTCAATGATGGGCACCGGGGAGTCCGCCATGAAACGCTGCGCGTCTGCCGCGTCGCCGTCGCCACCACCGCTGACCAGGTAGGTTTCACTCACATTCGGCGCGCGCATCAGCAGCATCACCAGGAACAGGCAGTTCTGGTAAATGCCGTTTTCCCAGAGGGACTGCTCGCCCTTGCGGACATAAATCGACACGCCGACCCGAAGACGGTCAGGTGTGGTGCGGCCTGCGGCGCCTGCCGGCTGGCTGGCAGATGTGGGTTTTGTCATGCTGCAACCCCTTTGTCTGCCGTATCGCGGAAAAGGTGCTGAAGCCTTCGGGCGTAGTTTTGCAGGTTGCGGTGGGCGAAGGGGTCAACGGAGGCGATGACCCTGGTGGCCTGGCCCCGGAAATGGTCCAGGTGCGCATCGTGCTGGCGTGCGGCCAGCAGCAGTTTGCGCGCGCCTTCGTGCGTGTCGAAGTCGGGGTAGTAGTAGTCCGCGTACCCCGCATCACGCAGCCAGGGCGAGTTGTGGATCAGGGGGTAGTTGCCGTAGAGGGCGTCGAGGTAGTTGTAGTTCTGGTCGTTCTGCCACTGGTGAGACACCACCGCGTTGGCGTGCTGCACCATGTAGCCTGCAAAGTCATGGCGGCCCTGGAAGATGGCTTTTTGCTGCTTGACCAGGTTCAGGGAGTTGGCCAGATAAAGCAGGGTGGGGTGGTCCTTGAGGTGCAAGGTGTTGAGGACATGCATGAAGTCGATCTGGGCGGGGTCTGCGCGGAATGCCTCGTCGCAAATCAGCATCGGGATGTTGGAACACTTGACCACCGACACGTTGGGCTCAAAGGTCGCCACGCGCAAGCCGGCTATCTTGCCCGCGGCGTCCGGTGATCGCTTCTTGAAGCCAAAGACATATTTCTCTTTTTCGAGCTCTTTGACGCGCTCGGCGAGAAACTGCGGGGACCAGATATAAGGAACCTCATAGACCGGGCACCGGTGCAGGGAGCGGAGCAGGGGTGCAAACTCCGTGAAGTCCTTGGGCAGCGCCCAGATCTCGTCGCAACGGTCGGCGCGGCTGAAGAAGCCGGGGCTCTCAAAGACGGTGGGCTCAATCAGGCCGACATAGGGCTGGCCGGCGCAATACCAGATCACTTTTTTGCCCTGGGCCCGCAGGTAGTCGAGCCATTTCACATCAAGCGCCCCGGCCATTTCAATCGCCACGTCGATCTGGTCCGTGGCCTCATGGGTGGCCATCATCCGCAGGCCCAGCGCGTCCATGTTCACCTGCGGGGGCATGGTGCTTTGGTCGCCGCCATTGAGCAAAACGACCGACTGGACAAAGGGGAGTTTCTGGAAGGCCTGGGCCAGGAAGACAACATTTTGCCCAAGGCCGTTTTCCCAGATGTTCTGGCCGGCATGGGTTAAAACTGAAATGCCAATTCGCATGGTGTTATCTCTTCAAAAGCAGAAAGCGCCGGCGGCACTCAAGCCGCACGGCGCTCACAGGGGGCCGGCAGGCCCCGCCTGGTTGACGGTAGGCACTTCAGCGCATTCTACTTAACGCCATTTCCAGCTTGCGCCAAAGTTCAGGCCCCATTCCTTGCCGGTGGTCGACACGCCGAAGCCCCATGCGCTCTTGCCGTCGTTGTTCAGTGCCTTGAAGTTGATGCCCAGCGCGCCATAGCCCTTGTAGTTGCCAAGGCCGACACCCAGGGCTTTTTCGCCGCCTTCCAGGTTGGGCATGTAGGTGCCCGCCATGGCCATGCTCATCGCGATACCGGAGTAGGCAATGCGCCTGACGTCACTCAACTGGGACACGTTCACCGCGTCGGTTGGCGCAATGCCAGGGGCGACATTGGTGATGCGCCGCTCGCTGCCAGGTGTGCCCACCGACACCGTGTTGGGCTGGTCGGCGACCGAGTACGCGCCCAGCGCGACAGCCCGGTTGGCTGTGGCTTCGGCGCTGGCGCCCAAAGCCACGGAGTCGTTGCCCGAGGCTAGTGAGTTGGAGCCCACGGCGGTGGCCGGGTCGGCAATGGCCCTTGCCTGGAAGCCGATGGCAACAGAGCCTTCGTAGGTTGCGGTGGCACGGAAGCCGATGGCCGTCGTGTTTTTGTCCTGGGCGAGCGACTGCGAGCCGTAGGCGGTGGCGCCGGTCGCCACCGTCGTCGTGGTGGCGCCGTTCACGCCGGCCCGGGTGCCGGCACTGGCGCAAAGGCCCGTCGCCGTGGTGTCGGCGCCGTTGGCCACGGTGCAATCCGACGGCGTTGCAATGGTCTGTATCGTCGTGCTGTTGAAGGCATTGCCTTGCGTCGTCAGCCCGCCGCCGGCGGCTCCGCCCGCGGTGGAGCCGATGACTGAGCCCCCATTGGCAGTGGCTGCATTGGCGGCGCTGACCAATGGGGCCAATGCCGCGGTGCCCGACGTGGCCGTTGCCAGTCCTGTCGACAAGGACGAAATGCCGCTGTTGACGGTGCTCAGGCCGGTGGAGAGCGAGCCCACACCGGTCGAGAGCGAACCGAAGCCGGTGGACAGCGAGCTGATGCCTGTCGATACCGAGGTAGACAGCGAACTGTTGGCCGTTGACAGGGAGCTCACGCCGGTCGACAGCGAGCTGACGCTGGTGGAGGTCGACGTCGACAAGGAACTGACGCCGGTCGACAGGGAACTTATGCCGGTGGAGAGCGAGCTGTTGCCCGTCGACAAAGAGCTCAGGCCGGTGGAGAGTGAACTGAGTCCGGTCGATGTCGAGGTCGACAGCGAACTGACGCCCGTGGACAGAGAGCTGATACCTGTGGACAGCGAACTGATGCCGGTCGACGTCGAGGTCGACAGCGATGCGACATTGCTGTTGGTTGTGCTCAACCCTGTAGACAGCGAGCTGACACCGGTCGACAGGGAGCTCACGCCCGTGGACAGCGAACTGATGCCGGTGGAGGCTGAAGTCGACAGCGAATCGATGCCTGTTGACAGGGAGCTGACGCTGGACGAGGTCGAAGTCGACAGCGAGCTGACACCCGTAGACAGCGAACTGATGCCGGTGGAGGTCGAGGTCGACAGCGAGCTGACACCCGTGGACAGTGAGCTGATACCGGTAGAGGTCGAAGTCGATAGCGAACTGACACCCGTGGACAGTGAGCTGATGCCGGTCGAGGTTGAAGTCGACAAGGAACTGACGCCGGTCGACAGCGAACTCACGCCGGTGGAGAGTGAACTGACACCGGTGGAGGTCGAGGTCGAAAGACTGTCAACCGCCGTCGACAGCGAGCTGACGCCGGTGGAGGTCGAAGTCGACAGCGAGGTCACATTGCTGTTGGTGGTGCTCAGCCCGGTCGAGATGGAGCCCACGCTGGTCGACAGCGAGATAAAGCCGGTCGAGAGTGAACCGAAGCCGGTGGACAGTGAGCTGAAACCGGTCGACAGCGAGGTCACGCCCGTGGACAGCGAACTGATGCCGGTGGACAGCGAGCTCTCGGCAGTGGATGTCGACGTTGACAGCGACGTGACACTGCTTTCTGCGGTGCTCAGGCCGGTAGACAAGGAGCTGAGACCCGTCGAAGTCGAGGTCGACAGCGAACTAAAGCCCGTGGAGATGGAGCTGAACCCGGTCGACACAGAACTGAAGCCGGTCGAGAGGGAAGAGATGCCGCTCTCAGCCGTGCTCAGACCGGTGGACAGGGAGCTGAAGCCTGTCGACGTCGAGGTCGACAAGGAGCTAAAGCCTGTGGAGATGGAGCTGAACCCGGTCGATACAGAGCTGAAGCCGGTGGAGAGCGAGGAGATACCGCTCTCTGCCGTGCTCAGGCCGGTAGACAGGGAACTGAACCCGGTCGAGGTCGAAGTCGACAAGGAACTGAAACCGGTGGAGATCGAGCTGAATCCGGTTGAGATGGAGCTGAAGCCAGTGGAGACGGAACCAAAGCCGGTGGAGAGGGACGAGATGCCGCTCTCCGCCGTGCTCAGGCCCGTGGACAGGGAACTGAACCCGGTCGAGGTCGACGTCGACAGTGAGCTGAAGCCGGTGGAGATCGAGCTGAAACCGGTCGAGATAGAGCTAAAGCCGGTAGAGACAGAACCAAAGCCGGTGGACAGTGACGAGATGCCACTCTCCGCCGTGCTCAGGCCCGTGGACAGAGACGTGATACCGCTGGTGGCGGTGCTCAGGCCGGTCGATGTCGACGTGGAGAGAGAGGTGATCCTGCTATCCGCCGTGCTCAGCCCGGTGGAAGTCGATGTCGACAGCGAGGTCACGTTGCTGTTGGTGGTGCTCAGACCCGTGGACAGGGATGTGATGCCGCTGGTGGCGGTGCTCAGGCCCGTCGAGGTCGACGTCGACAGCGAAGTGACGTTGCTTTCAGCGGTGCTCAGGCCTGTGGACAGGGACGTGATACCGCTGGTGGCAGTGCTCAAGCCGGTCGATGTAGACGTGGACAGTGAAGTCAGGCCGCTCGCAGCGGTGCTCAAACCTGTGGATGTCGAAGTCGACAAGGAGCTGATGCCGGTTGAGGTCGACGTCGACAGTGACGTGACGTTGCTCTCAGCAGTGCTCAGGCCCGTGGACAGGGACGTGATGCCGCTGGTGGCGGTGCTCAGGCCGGTCGATGTCGACGTGGAGAGAGAGGTGATCCTGCTATCCGCCGTACTCAGTCCGGTGGAAGTTGATGTCGACAACGAGGTGACGTTGCTGTTGGTGGTGCTCAGTCCTGTGGACAGAGAGCTAAAGCCCGTAGAGATCGAGCTAAAGCCAGTGGAGACGGAGCTGAAGCCGGTAGACAGAGACGAGATGCCGCTTTCGGCGGTGCTGAGGCCCGTGGACAGAGACGTAATGCCGCTGGCAGCAGTGCTCAGGCCAGTCGAGGTCGACGTGGACAGCGAGGTAAGGCCGCTGGCGGCGGTGCTCAAGCCCGTCGAGGTTGACGTCGACAAGGAACTGATACCGGTCGAAGTCGATGTGGACAGTGACGTGATGTTGCTTTCAGCGGTACTCAGGCCCGTGGACAGGGACGTGATGCCGCTGGTGGCAGTGCTCAGGCCGGTCGATGTAGACGTGGACAGCGAAGTCAGGCCGCTTGCGGCGGTACTCAAGCCCGTCGAAGTTGATGTCGACAAGGAACTGATACCAGTCGAGGTCGATGTCGACAGCGAGGTGACATTGCTTTCCGCGGTACTCAGTCCCGTGGACAGGGACGTGATGCCGCTGGTGGCAGTGCTCAGGCCGGTCGATGTAGACGTGGACAGCGAACTCAGGCCGGTGGACAGTGAGCTAAGACCCGTCGATGTTGAAGTCGACAGTGAGCTGAAACCTGTAGACACGGAACTGAAACCGGTGGACAGGGATGAGATGCCGCTTTCAGCAGTGCTCAAGCCCGTGGACAGAGAGGTGATGCCGCTGGTCGCCGTACTCAGGCCTGTCGAGGTTGAGGTTGACAGCGACGTGATCCTGCTATCGGCCGTGCTCAGCCCGGTGGAAGTCGATGTCGACAACGAGGTGACGTTGCTGTTGGTAGTGCTCAGACCCGTAGACAAGGACGTAATGCCGCTGGTGGCGGTGCTCAGACCAGTCGATGTAGACGTGGACAGCGAGGTCAGGCCGCTGGCGGCGGTGCTCAAGCCCGTCGAGGTCGAGGTCGACAGCGAAGTGACGTTGCTTTCCGTGGTGCTCAGGCCCGTGGACAGAGACGTGATGCCACTGGCAGCGGTGCTCAAGCCTGTGGATGTCGAGGTCGACAAGGAGCCCAGGCCGGTGGACAGGGACGTGATGCCACTGGTCGCAGTGCTCAGACCCGTAGAGGTCGAGGTAGACAGGGAGGTAATACGGCTGTCCGCGGTACTCAGACCTGTCGACGTGGAGGTCGACAGCGAAGTGACGTTGCTTTCAGTGGTACTCAAGCCCGTGGACAGGGACGTGATACCGCTCGTGGCAGTGCTCAAGCCGGTCGATGTAGACGTAGACAGCGAGGTCAGGCCGCTGGCGGCGGTGCTCAAGCCTGTGGATGTCGAGGTCGACAAGGAGCTGATGCCGGTCGAGGTGGAAGTCGACAGAGAGGTGACGTTGCTGTTTGCCGTGCTCAGACCAGTAGACACCGAGGTAATGCTGCTTTCAGCGGTGCTCAGACCGGTGGACAGGGACGTGATGCCACTAGTGGCGGTGCTCAAGCCGGTCGATGTCGAGGTGGACAGCGAGGTTAGACCGCTGGCGGCGGTGCTCAAACCTGTCGATGTCGAAGTCGACAGCGAGCTGATGCCAGTTGAAGTCGAGGTGGACAGCGAAGTGACGTTGCTTTCAACGGTGCTCAGGCCCGTGGAGAGGGATGTGATGCCGCTGGTGGCAGTGCTCAGGCCGGTCGATGTCGACGTGGACAGAGATGTGATCCTGCTATCCGCTGTGCTCAAACCGGTGGAAGTCGATGTCGACAGCGAGGTAAGCCCGCTGGCGGCGGTGCTCAAACCTGTAGATGTCGACGTCGACAGGGAGCTGATGCCCGTGGACGCCGAGGTCGACAGCGAGGTGACGTTGCTCTCGGCAGTGCTCAGGCCGGTGGACAGAGACGTAATGCCGCTTGTTGCCGTGCTTAGGCCGGTCGATGTCGAGGTCGACAGCGAACCGATGCTGCTGGTGACAGTGCTCAGGCCCGTGGAGGTTGAGGTCGAGAGCGAACTGATGCCGGTCGAAGCAGAGGTAGACAGCGACGTGACATTGCTGTTCGTCGTGCTGAGGCCGGTGGACAAGGACGCAATGCCACTTGTTGCGGTACTCAAGCCCGTGGAGGTCGAGGTCGACAGCGAGGTGACGTTGCTTTCGGTGGTGCTCAGGCCTGTGGACAGGGACGTGATGCCGCTGGCGGCTGTGCTCAGGCCAGTCGAGGTCGAAGTGGACAAAGAGCTAATGCCCGTCGAAGCTGAAGTTGACAGCGACGTGACATTGCTATTGGTTGTGCTCAGCCCAGTGGACAGGGACGTGACGCCGCTGGTCGCCGTGCTCAGGCCTGTCGAGGTTGAGGTTGACAGCGACGTGATCCTGCTATCAGCCGTGCTCAGTCCGGTGGAAGTCGAAGTCGACAGCGAGGTGACGTTGCTGTTGGTGGTGCTCAGGCCCGTGGACAGAGACGTAATGCCGCTGGTTGCGGTGCTCAAGCCGGTCGATGTCGATGTGGACAAAGAAGTGACGTTGCTTTCAGCGGTGCTCAGTCCCGTGGACAGAGACGTGATGCCACTGGTTGCAGTACTCAGGCCAGTCGATGTTGACGTGGACAGCGAGGTAAGGCCGCTGGCAGCCGTGCTCAGACCCGTAGATGTTGAAGTCGACAGGGAGCCCAGGCCAGTGGACAGGGACGTGATGCCACTGGTCGCAGTGCTCAGGCCCGTGGAAGCCGAGGTTGAGAGTGAGCTGATGCCAGTCGAAGCCGACGTTGACAGCGACGTCACGTTGCTGTTGGTGGTGCTCAACCCTGTGGACAGAGATGTAATGCCACTCGTTGCCGTGCTCAAGCCGGTCGACGTCGACGTGGACAGCGAAGTAACGCTGGAGTTTGTTGTGCTCAGTCCGGTCGACAGGGACGTGATCCCGCTGGTAGCCGTGCTCAGGCCAGTCGAAGTTGAAGTCGACAGCGAGCTGATACCAGTGGAGGCGGAGGTCGATAGCGAAGTGACATTGCTGTTCGTTGTGCTCAGGCCGGTGGACAGCGAAATAATGCCGCTGGTAGCCGTGCTCAGGCCCGTCGACGTCGAGGTCGAGAGCGAACTGATACCGGTCGAAGTGGAAGTCGAAAGCGATGTGACATTGCTGTTGGTGGTGCTCAGACCCGTAGACAGCGAACTGACGCCAGTCGAAGCCGACGTTGACAGTGAGGTGACGTTGCTGTTCGTCGTGCTCAGACCAGTGGACAGGGACGTGATGCCGCTGGTTGCAGTACTCAGGCCAGTCGACGTCGACGTGGACAGTGAAGTAAGACCGCTAGCGGCGGTACTCAGGCCCGTAGATGTCGAGGTCGACAAGGAGCTGATGCCGGTCGACGCGGAAGTTGACAACGACGTGACGTTGCTGTTGGTTGTGCTCAGGCCCGTGGACAAGGAGCTGAAGCCGGTCGAGACAGAGCTGAAACCTGTGGAGACGGAGGTAAAGCCGGTCGACAGTGAAGAGATGCCGCTCTCTGCGGTGCTCAAGCCCGTAGACAAAGACCCGATACCGGTCGACGTCGAGGTGGACAGCGAGGTAATGCGGCTGTCGGCAGTGCTCAGGCCCGTGGATGTTGAAGTCGACAAGGAGCCCAGGCCTGTGGACAGAGACGTGATGCCACTGGCTGCAGTGCTGAGTCCGGTTGATGTCGAGGTCGACAGTGAGGTGACGTTGCTGTTTGTTGTGCTCAGGCCAGTGGACAGGGACGTGATGCCGCTGGTTGCGGTGCTGAGTCCCGTAGAGGTCGAGGTGGACAACGAGGTAATACGGCTGTCGGCAGTGCTCAGGCCTGTCGAAGTTGACGTCGATAGCGAAGTGACATTGCTGTTCGCTGTGCTCAGGCCGCTGGACAGGGACGTGATGCCGCTCGTTGCGGTGCTCAAGCCCGTCGATGTCGAGGTAGACAACGACGTGACGTTACTGTTCGTGGTGCTGAGGCCGGTGGACAGCGAGGTGACATTGCTGTTCGTCGTGCTGAGACCAGTGGACAAGGACACAATGCCACTCGTTGCGGTACTCAAGCCCGTCGATGTCGAGGTCGAAAGGGAAGCGATGCTGCTGGTCGCGGTGCTCAGACCTGTTGAGGTCGAAGTCGAGAGCGACGTGACGTTGCTGTTGGTGGTGCTGAGCCCTGTAGACAGCGAACTGACACCAGTCGAGGCCGACGTTGACAGCGAGGTGACATTGCTGTTCGTCGTGCTGAGGCCGGTGGACAGGGACGTGATGCCGCTTGTTGCCGTGCTCAAGCCCGTTGAGGTTGAAGTCGACAAAGAAACGATGCTGCTGGTCGCGGTGCTCAGACCTGTCGAGGTCGAAGTGGATAGCGAGCTAATGCCGGTCGAAGCGGAGGTCGAGAGGGACGTGACATTGCTGTTCGTTGTGCTCAGGCCGGTAGAAAGCGAACTGACGCCGGTCGATGCTGAAGTCGACAGCGAAGTCACGCTGCTATTGGTCGTGCTCAGACCGGTAGACAACGAAGTGATGCCGCTAGTGGCTGTGCTCAAACCAGTCGATGTCGAGGTCGACAGTGAGCTGATGCCGGTGGATGCCGAGGTCGACAACGAGGTGACGTTGCTGTTTGTCGTGCTCAGTCCGGTGGACAGGGATACGATGCCGCTCGTTGCCGTGCTCAACCCGGTTGTGGTTGAAGTCGACAAAGAAACGATGCTGCTGGTCGCTGTGCTCAAACCAGTCGATGTCGAGGTCGACAGTGAGCTGATGCCGGTGGATGCCGAGGTCGACAACGAGGTGACGTTGCTGTTTGTCGTGCTCAGACCGGTGGACAGAGACACGATGCCACTCGTTGCAGTGCTCAAACCGGTCGAAGCAGAAGTCGACAGCGACGTGACGTTGCTGTTAGCCGTGCTCAGACCCGTAGACAGCGAACTGACGCCAGTTGAGGCCGACGTTGACAGCGAGGTGACATTGCTGTTTGTTGTGCTGAGGCCGGTGGACAAGGACGTGATGCCGCTCGTTGCGGTGCTCAAGCCCGTGGACGTCGAGGTCGAGAGAGAGCTGATACCGGTGGAGGCGGAGGTCGACAGCGACGTGACGTTGCTGTTAGCGGTGCTCAGACCCGTAGACAGCGAACTGATGCCAGTCGAGGCCGACGTTGACAGCGAGGTGACGTTGCTGTTTGTGGTGCTGAGGCCGGTAGACAAGGACGTGATGCCGCTCGTTGCGGTGCTCAAGCCGGTGGACGTCGAAGTCGAGAGTGAACTGATGCCGGTCGAAGCAGAAGTCGACAGCGAGGTCACGTTGCTATTGGTGGTGCTCAGACCAGTAGACAGCGAGCTGACACCAGTCGAGGCCGACGTTGACAGCGAGGTGACATTGCTATTCGTTGTGCTGAGGCCGGTGGACAGGGAGCTAATGCCGGTGGAAGCGGAGGTCGACAGCGATGTGATGCCGCTCGTTGCTGTGCTCAAACCAGTCGAAGTCGAAGTCGATAGCGAGGTAATTCGGCTGTCTGCGGTACTCAAGCCCGTCGATGTCGAGGTCGAGAGAGAGCTGATGCCGGTCGAAGCAGAGGTCGACAGCGAGGTGACATTGCTGTTGGTGGTGCTCAGACCCGTAGATAGCGAACTGACACCAGTCGAGGCCGACGTTGACAGCGAGGTGACATTGCTGTTCGTCGTGCTAAGGCCGGTGGACAGAGATGTGATGCCGCTCGTTGCTGTGCTCAAGCCCGTTGAGGTTGAGGTGGACAAAGAAACGATGCTGCTGGTCGCAGTGCTCAGGCCTGAGGATGTCGAGGTCGAGAGTGAGCTGATGCCTGTAGAAGCGGAGGTCGATAGCGACGTGACATTGCTGTTTGTTGTGCTCAGGCCAGTAGAGAGCGAACTGACGCCGGTCGAAGCTGACGTTGACAGCGACGCGACGTTGCTGTTCGTGGTGCTCAAGCCGGTGGACAGGGATGTGATGCCGCTGGTGGCGGTGCTCAATCCTGTCGAAGTCGAGGTGGAGAGCGAACTAATGCCGGTTGACGCAGAGGTCGACAGGGACGTCACCCGGCTGTCCGTAGTGCTCAGACCCGTAGACAGCGAAGTGATGCCGCTCGTTGCCGTACTCAGGCCAGTCGACAAAGAACTGATACCGGTTGAAGCAGAAGTCGACAGCGAAGTGACGTTGCTGTTGGTCGTGCTCAAGCCGGTGGACAGCGATGTGACGCCGCTTGCCGTTGTGCTCAGGCCCGTCGATAGCGAGCTGATGCCAGTGGAGGTTGAGGTGGATAGCGACGTTACCCGGCTGTCGGTCGTGCTCAGACCAGTGGAGAGTGAAGTGATGCGGCTGGTCGCGGTGCTCAGGCCTGAGGATAGTGAACTGACGCCTGTTGAGGCAGAGGTCGAAAGCGATGTGACGTTGCTGTTGGTGGTGCTCAGGCCCGTGGACAACGAACTGACGCCGGTCGAAGCCGACGTTGAAAGCGAGGTGACATTGCTGTTGGTGGTGCTCAGACCCGTGGACAGGGACGTAATGCCACTGGTTGCGGTGCTCAGGCCTGTAGACAGCGAGCTGATGCCAGTCGAAGCTGAAGTTGACAGCGAGGTGACATTGCTGTTCGTTGTGCTCAGTCCGGTGGACAGCGAGCTGATGCCCGTCGAAGCGGAGGTCGAGAGCGACGTGACATTGCTGTTGGCGGTACTCAGACCCGTAGACAACGAACTGACGCCGGTCGAGGCTGATGTTGACAGCGATGTGACATTGCTGTTCGTTGTGCTCAGGCCGGTGGACAGTGAAGTAATGCCGCTGGTGGCTGTGCTCAAACCAGTCGAGGTTGACGTCGACAGGGAGCTGATGCCGGTCGAGGCGGAGGTCGACAGCGACGTGACGTTGCTATTGGTTGTGCTCAGGCCGGTGGACAGTGAACTGACACCGGTCGAAGCCGACGTTGACAGCGAGGTGATGTTGCTGTTCGTCGTGCTCAGGCCGGTGGACAAGGACGTGATGCCGCTTGTTGCCGTGCTCAAGCCCGTTGAGGTCGATGTCGACAAAGAAACGATGCTGCTGGTCGCGGTGCTCAGGCCCGAGGATGTCGAGGTCGAGAGTGAGCTGATGCCGGTAGAAGCAGAGGTCGACAGCGAAGTGACGTTGCTGTTCGTTGTGCTCAGGCCTGTAGACAGAGACGTGATGCCGCTAGTTGTCGTGCTCAGGCCTGTAGACAGCGAGCTGATGCCGGTCGAAGCTGAGGTCGACAGCGACGTGACGTTGCTGTTGGTGGTGCTCAGGCCCGTAGACAAGGAACTGACGCCAGTCGAAGCGGACGTTGAAAGCGAAGTGACGCTGCTGTTGGCAGTACTCAGTCCGGTAGACAGGGAGGTAATGCCGCTCGTTGCGGTGCTCAAGCCCGTCGACGTTGACGTGGACAGCGACGTGATGCGGCTGTCGGCGGTGCTCAGCCCAGTGGAGGTCGACGTAGATAGCGACGTGACATTGCTATTCGTAGTGCTAAGGCCGGTAGACAGCGAGGTGACACTGCTGCTTGTCGTGCTCAGGCCAGTCGACAACGAACTGATGCCGGTTGAAGTAGAGGTGGACAGCGACGTTACCCGGCTGTCGGTCGTGCTCAGGCCCGTCGACAGGGATGTCACACGACTGTCTGTTGTGCTCAATCCGGTTGACAGCGAGGTGATGCGGCTGGTCGCTGTGCTCAGGCCGGTGGACAGTGAGCTTACGCCCGTTGAGGCCGAGGTCGAGAGCGAAGTGACGCTGCTGTTGGCAGTGCTCAGGCCGGTCGACGCCGATGTAGAGAGAGACGTGACATTGCTGTCAGTTGTGCTCAGTCCGGTAGAAAGGGACGTGATGCCGCTGGCAGCGGTGCTCAAGCCAGTCGATGTTGAAGTCGACAGCGATGTCACCCGGCTGTCGGTTGTGCTCAGGCCGGTTGACAGTGAGGTGATGCGGCTGGTCGCGGTGCTCAGGCCTGTTGAGGTCGAAGTGGAGAGCGAGCTAATGCCGGTCGAAGCGGAGGTCGACAGCGATGTCACGTTGCTATTGGCGGTACTCAGTCCTGTAGACAGTGAACTGACACCAGTCGAAGCTGACGTTGACAGCGAAGTGACATTGCTGTTCGTCGTACTGAGGCCGGTGGACAAAGAAGTTATGCCACTTGCTGTCGTGCTCAAACCTGTAGACAGCGAGCTGACGCCGGTCGACGCTGAAGTCGACAGCGACGTGACGTTGCTGTTGGCGGTGCTGAGACCGGTGGACAGTGAAGTAATCCCACTGGTGGCGGTACTCAGACCGGTCGACAAGGACGTGATGCCACTTGTTGCCGTGCTCAGACCCGTAGACAGCGAGCTGATGCCTGTGGATGTCGAGGTGGACAGCGACGTGACATTGCTGTTTGTTGTGCTCAGCCCGGTGGATAGAGATGTGATGCCGCTCGTTGCCGTGCTCAGACCGGTGGACAGAGACGTAATGCCGCTTGTTGTGGTGCTCAAGCCTGTAGACAGCGAGCTGATGCCCGTGGACGCGGACGTGGACAGCGAGGTGACATTGCTGTTGGTGCTGCTCAGTCCGGTGGACAGCGAAGTGATCCCGCTGGTGGCTGTGCTCAACCCCGTCGACAGGGAGGTCACCCGGCTGTCGGTAGTGCTCAACCCGGTGGACAGTGACGTGATGCGGCTGGTGGCAGTGCTCAAGCCCGTCGAGGTTGAAGTCGACAGCGAGACGACGCTGCTGTTGGTGGTGCTGAGGCCAGTGGAGAGCGAGGTGATACCGACGTTGGCAGTGCTCAAGCCCGTGGACAAAGACGTGATGCTGCTGGTTGCCGTGCTCAGTCCGGTGGACAGCGACGTCACGTTGCTGTTGGTAGTGCTCAAGCCGGTTGAAAGGGAGCTCGTCACCGTGGACAGCTGGGTCACGTTGACAGCATCTGTCGCATCTTTACCGGCGGCCACGCCCGAGATCGTGCGGTTGCCGACATTTACTTCGCCGGCAGAGTTTTGCCCTGCTGTGATGCCGAAGGCCGTATAGCCGGTTTGCGCACCCACAGTGGCGGAGGAATTGGAGCCCAGGGCCACACTGTCTGCTTTGCTGACGGTGGCGGTGGCTCCAATGGCAATTGAGTTGGCGGTACTGGCGGTGGCGCCGGCTCCAATGGCAACCGAGCTGGTATTGCTTGCAGTTGCAGTTGCGCCTAGCGCAACAGCGCTTGCACTGCTCGCCGATGCACCCGATCCGGCTGCAAGGGATGAAGTGCCGCTGGCAATGGCCGCTCTTCCAAGCGCTACGGCTTGTGCTGCGCTAGCCGTTGCCGCATTGCCGGCAGTGGCACTTCCGCCGATGGCGACGGCATCTGCGTTTGTGGCTCCTGTGCCGGTGACAAGGGCATTGCGCCCAATGGCGATGGAGTAGTCAGATCCCGCTGTTGATCCGCCCGTGCCTGTGCCGTTGCCGCCACCAATGGCAACTGAAGACGTACCCACTGCATTCGCGTCATTGCCCAGGGCATATGCGCCGGAGCCCACTGCCTTGGAGCCGGAGCCGATCGCAGTTGCACTGCCTTGGGAAGCGGTAGCGTTATTACCGATGGCCACGGCGAAGCCGGCGGTGGCTTGCGCACCGGTACCGAGTGCGACCGAGCTTGCACCGGTAGCGTCGGTGTTGGCGCCGATCGCGGTGGAGTTGTCACCGCTGGCGACCGCTGCATTGCCAAGAGCTGTGCCGGCATTACCACTGGCAGTTGCTCTTTGCGTAGTGGCCGTGGTGCCACCACCGATGGCAATACCAGTGCCTGCCCCCGCAGGGGTGATCGTTCCGTAGGTACCTGTGGCTCCGGGAGCGCCCCCGATAAAGTTGGCATTGGCGCCCGAGGACATGAGTACCGCCGCACCGAGGATCGAAGAGGCTACGACGGCGCTCACTTTGGAGCCGCTGCGTTTGCCTCGCGCGCTGGAGATTTCGGATACAGCGACCCACGTACCTAAAAGTTCGCTGTATACGGTGCGGTAAAACTTATTCATTTTTGACTCAGAACGGGTATCGGTTCAAAGGTGCAAGGTGGATTGACGCAGCTCATCTGGCAGGTTGCTGCGCAGCAGGCTGACCCACGCCGTACAAATAGCCAACCGGGACCCAACGGTCCCTGTCCCAATACACCGCGACTTTTTCCCAGCCCCGGCTATTGGCAAATGGCGCGTAGAACAGCACGCTCGCAAACTCCCCTGGGGGCAGTCCCGCTTTGTTGACGTCGTGCTCCATAACCGCCCAAACCCTTGGCGCGGCTCTGGTGCCCAGAAGGCGGTTCTTGGTGGAGATGTAGGTGGCCCAATTGGCGCGGCTTTCCTTTTCCTTCATGAAGGAAAAGCTTTGATCCCACATCGCGCCACCCTGATCGGCATCAGCCAGGGTGAGCCACTGTTCGGCAACGGCAATGGCTGCATCTGCGGAGGAAACAGGCTGTGCGGACACACCGAAGGACAGCATCAGCGTCATCGCCAATGCCCATAAGCGCGGAGCCAGGCTGCTTTTCAGGTCACGGTGTGTTGCGGTATTCATCTGGTTTCTTTCAAACTCAGCGGCGTTACGTCTTTAAATAGGTGCTTAAGCGCTATTTGTAAAAAAGTGTGCTATTGACGTGTTAATAATGTAATTAGTTCGCAGAATTTTCCCACGTACCCTCGGGTATAGGTGGGAATTACCACACAAAATTGTTGCAAGGTATTGATTGGATTGGATATTTGCCAGAAATATCACGACTTTCCCTTGCACAGAAATTTGCGTAAACCGTATGAATACGCATCAAAAATGATTCTGGATGTAACGCTTTATCATATTTGTCAGAGTATTTCGTTTCTTTCGGTTGCATATTTCACGAAAAATCGATTCAAAGTATTAATACCGTGAGCAATTTCACGCGAAACCTGACTGGCAATACGTCTGTACTCGAATCCGTTGGATTCAAGTCACAAAGTGGCGAAAAAGAGGAGTGGGCTGAGCGCAGGAGTCGGAAAAACGCTGCCGAATGCGCTGCGATTTCGGCGGTTTTGTCGCCTGGATTCTGATCAGGTGGCCGGTATTTCGGCCTGGGGACGGTGCTTGCTTGTGCTGACCTGTCTTGTGTCTATCGGCAGTTCCATACCCGATAGGCAATCTCCAGGCGATGAATCGTTAGTCCGGCGAGACGTCGATGCGGGCAGGTGCTTTACCTTGGGAATGGCGCTCCCAAGCGGCAAGCAGCCCTCTTTCCAGGGCAAGTACGTGCTTGCGCTGATCAAAAAGCGGTGAGGTAGCTACCAGGCCGCGCAGCCGGGTTTTCAGCGCCTGCAATTCGGCGGGGTGATTGGCGTAGAAAACCGCCTTTTGCTCAAACTCTGCAAATGTCGAGCTGGTCAGCTCAGGGGTACCGTGCGTCAGCAGAATGCTCGCCAGGTTGCGTGATGCCACGCTTTGCCCTTCTATGCCCAGCACCGGAATACCCTGGCACAAGGCATCGATGGCATTGGCGGCGAGGCCATACGGAAACGGTGACAGCATCAAATCAAGATGTGCTGTTCGGGAGAGATGGGCTTCGGGCGAAATAGCCGGCGCAAACAGAAGCCGGTCTTGCGAGAGGCCCTTTGCGGCCCAGTGCTGCCGCAAGCTCTCTTCGTAAGCCGGAGTGGCCGCGAGCAAGACCAGTATGCTTTCGGGCGCCTGTTCAATGATCCGCATTCTTGATGCGAACATTTCAGGGGACATCCGGTAGCTTCTGGACCAGTCTCCCATCACGACGGCGTTTTCAGGCCACCCTAGTTCGCTTCGGGTCACACTGTGATGCGACGGCGCCAGTGGGGCGCAAACATGATAAGAGTGCGGCAAGGCCAGCACTGCCTCGTCGAAATGAATTTCAGCGCCGGGAGGCACTACATGCTGATCGAAGATTGCGTAATCCAGTTCAGGAAAACACAGAGGGCCGGCGTAGTCCAGGTAATGAATCTGGACAGGTGCGGGGCGCATGGCCAGCACCGGCAGTGGTGTGTGTTCCGTGTGTCCCCCGCAACAAATCAGAATATCGATGCCGTCGCGCCTGATGAGCTCCGCGATGTCCCGAAATGGAAGATGCGCTACCTCCCGAGCGTGATCGCAACCGGCTCGCAGGCGCTGTCCAATGGCGCTTTTTGCTTCTGGTGAAGCGAAGTAGCCATACACCTCAAACTGCCTGCGGTCGTGCAGCGCGAATACGCCGTCGATCAGTAACCCGGTCGGGTGTTCTCTAAAGCTGCTGGAAAGGTAGCCCAGTCTCAAGGGTTTGTGATCCGGTCGTATTTCGCGGTGCGGCGCCGGCAGGGCTTTTGAAAATTGCGAGGCGTCTTTTTCGAGCAGCTCTTTGGAGTGAATGCGGCTCACGATCTGGTGTAGTGAGGGGTCATCCCAGACCGCAAGGGGAAGCAGTGTGAATCCGCCATTCACCTTGTCGCCGGCCCGCCAGTGGTATGCCATCTGCCTGGTGATGGCGTCTATGTCCACGTCCCATACGGCGTCCGCCCGCAAGGCAAAGAGCAGCCACGGATTCATCAATGCCTCATCAAAAGTCCCTTGGGCATGAGCGTCAAGCGCCAGCATGGCGGCCTGGCGATAACGATGCTGTCGTATCAGTGTGGGAAACAAATTCTGAACGGCCATGGAAAACTGCGGAGCCAGATCGACGGCGTGCTGCAAATGCACCCGCGAACCTTCGAGGTCTTCTTCGCGCAGGCAATTTCCAAGATTGACCAACGTATTCACATGGTCGGGATCGATGCGAAGCGCCTTGTAAAACCAGACTTTGGCGTCGTGAAGGGAATTGCGCTTCAAAAAAGTGCAGGCCAGCAGATTGCAGACCTCCGCCTCTTTCGGAATAAGCCGGTGGGCTTCCAGGCAGAAGCGAGCTGCCAGTTGGTATTCCTGTGCGTCGAATGCCCGGTAGGCCGAAGCAAGAAGGAGCTTTCCCCGCGTGCGCTTGCGATCTTCCTGGTTTCGGGTTTTGGGCATTGCTGGATTTTGTCGTCTTGTGATCAGGACGTGAAATCCAGTCCCAGGGAAAGCCCGAGGCGCGTATGAAACGCCCGGAGTTCGCCCGTGAAGGGGTCCCTGAAGCTCACGGCTTTGGCCAGAAGTTGCAGCGGCCGACTGTAGTCGTCGTCAGGGGTGGGGTGTACCGGCGGGTAAATCCGGTCATTGGTGATGGGGATGCCCAGGGCGTTCATATGCACCCGCAGTTGGTGTTTTTTGCCGGTAACGGGGCGCAGGGCGTAGCGCGCCAGCTGGGTGCGGGGTGACGTCTCCAGCAGGTCGATATGGGTCTCGCTGTTGGGTTCGCCCTCGGCTTCGCATTGCCGGAAGAAGGGCTCTCCCTGCACGATCCGGCTTTTGCGGGTCAACGGGAACTGAATGTCCGCGCGCCAGGGTGCGATGGCTTCGTAGTCCTTGCTGACCTCGTGGCGCCTGAAAAGCGCCTGGTAGGCATCGCGCTCCCTGGGTTGTACTGAAAACAGCACCAGGCCCGCTGTTTCACGGTCTATGCGGTGAATCGGGATGAGGTCTTCCAGGCCCAGGCTGTTTTTGAGCCGCACCAGCAGGGTTTCCTGCAGGTAATGACCCGAGGGTGTGACGGGTAAAAAATGGGGTTTGTCGGCAACCACCAGGTGTTCGTCTTGCCACAGCACGCTGGCTTCAAAGGGCACGCGGGGCTCATCATCCAGGGCGCGGTAGTAGTAGACGCGCATATGGCCCCGGTACGGGCGTTCGGGGGTGACGGCCTCGCCGAACTCATCGGCCACCAGCTTGTCCGCCATGCGCTGCAGCCAGACCTCACGCGAGATCGCGGGAAAGCGCTCTACAAGGAAATCCGTGATGGTCGGCCAGTCGCCTGCCGGCAGGCCCACACAACTGGGGCTGACGCCGTTGCGCGCCGGCAAGCTGTGGGCGGGCCCGTTCACACCTGTACGAACGGCTGTTTACACACGGGTGAACACCACGTCCCACACACCGTGCCCGAGCTTGATGCCGCGGTTTTCAAACTTGGTCAGGGGCCGGTAGGCCGGCTTGGGGGCGTAGCCGCCCTGGGCCTGGTCGGCTGTGTTTTTGAGCAAGGGCTCGGCGGCCAGCACTTCAAGGATCTGCTCGGCGTAAGGCTGCCAGTCGGTGGCGCAGTGCAGGTAGCCGCCGGGTTTGAGGCGGGCGGCCAGCTTGGCGATCAGCGGCTGCTGGATCAGCCGGCGTTTGTTGTGCTTTTTCTTGTGCCACGGGTCGGGGAAAAAGATGTGCACGCCGTCCAGGCTGGACTTCGGCAGCATGTCGTCCATCACCTCGACCGCGTCATGCTGCAGGATGCGGATGTTGGAGAGGTTTTGCTCGGCTATCCGTTTGAGCAGGGCGCCCACACCGGGCGTGTGCACTTCACAGCAAAGAAAGTTTTTGTCGGGCATCAGCGCGGCAATGTGGGCCGTGGCCTCGCCCATGCCAAAGCCTATTTCGAGCACGGTGGGGGCCGTGCGCCCAAAGGTGCTTTCAAAGTCGAGCGGTGCGTCGGCGTAGGGCAGTAGAAACTGGGGCCCTACATCGGCAAAGGCTTTGGCCTGGCCGGCGGTGGTGCGGCCGGTGCGGCGCACAAAGCTACGGATTTTGTGGGGCGGGTGGGTGTCGGTCGGCGCGTCTTCGGGTGGCGAAGGCGGCACTGGGGGGAGGGTTTCAATCACCCGGCAATTTTAGTCGCCCAAAGCGGTATCGCCTGCTGCAGCCACGCGGAGGGGGAGTCCGCACTTGCCATGCGCTCGGTATCCAGCCCCAGCGCCTCGCCAGCCTGCGCCAGCAGCCGCAGCGGCTGGGCCGTATCCAGCGCCTGGGCGCCGTTTTGTTTGGAGAGCTTTTCGCCGTTGGCGCCCAGCACCAGCGGCGTGTGCAGGTAGCGTGGTGTGGGCAGGCCCAGCGCGCGTTGCAGCAGGATTTGCCGCGCCGTGTTGTCGGCCAGGTCTTCGCCGCGCACGATGTCCGTGATGCCCTGGTCGGCGTCATCCACCACCACGGCCAGCTGGTAAGCCCACAGGCCGTCGGCCCGCTTGAGCACAAAGTCGCCCACTTCGCGGCCGACGTCTTGCGACTGTGGGCCCAGCAGGCGGTCATGCCAGGCGATTTCGGCGTTTTCACCAGTTTGGGCTTTTTTTGCTGTCGAGGTTTTTGCTATTAAATCAGGAGCTTCGTACGCTAGTGAATACTGGTCAAAACCGCGATTTGGCTCATAAATATCGGCGCGAAACCGCCAGGCGCGTGCCGCACGCCCATGCAGACCGCCGCGGCAGGTCCCCGGGTACACCAGCTCGCCGTGCCGCTCCCGCGCCTGCCCGGCGGCGGCAAGCGCCAGCGCGATGTCCTGCCGCGTGCAGGCGCAGGGGTAAGCCAGGCCACGGGCGATCAGTGAATCCAGCGCTTGCTGGTACAAGTCGCCACGCTGCGACTGGTAAACCGGCGGCTCGTCAGGCACCAGGCCGCAGTGGGCCAGTTGCTCAAGAATGAGCTGGTCGGCGCCGGGCACGCAGCGCGGCGTATCCACGTCTTCGATGCGTACCAGCCAGCGGCCCTGGTGCGCGCGGGCATCCAGCCAGCTGGCCAGGGCGGCGACCAGCGAGCCCGCATGCAGCGGCCCCGTTGGCGAAGGGGCAAACCGGCCCCGGTATGCGGCCTCCATACCCTAACCCTCGACTTCGCGAGTCAGGCCAGAGCCAAAGCCATTTCAAGGCCCGACACAAAGCCGTCCTCGACACGGTGCCCCAGGCACCAGTCTCCACAAACGCCGATGCGGGATTTGGCGTCCCAGATGTGGCTTTTGCCCAGGGGCTGCATCGTCTGGGCATGGCGCCAGCGGTGCACCACCGCATGGGGCGGCTCTGCGCGTATGCCGGTGACTTCGGTGAATGCTTTCAGCAGCTTGGCCTTGACGCGCTCGCCGTCGTCTTCCAGGTGGCGCTCCGACCATTCAGGGCTGGCCTGCACCGTCCAGCGCTCGATCGGGCTGCGACCGGGCTTGGACGACTCGCGTGCCAGCCAGGCGATGCGATGATGGGTGCTGCGCGCCGCATTCCAGTGGGGCCCCAGGTGCGCCATGGTGGGCTGCAGCGCTTTCGGAAAGGCCAGCATCAAAGTCCAGCAGGGCGCCACGCTGACGTCCGACAGCTGGGCCAGCAGCGGCTTGCCTTGCTGCGAGCTGAGTAGCAGGGCTTGCGCCTGTGCGGAAGGAATGGCCAGAACGACAGCATCAAAACCCGAATGGACCCGGCTGCCGGCGCCTTCGGTTTGCAGCTGCCACTGCTCGGCATGCAGTTTGTCGGGCTCGATCCGCACGACTTCGGTCTCCAGCACCAGCCGGCCGGCGGCGGCCAGGGGCTGCGCCCATTCCTTGACCAGTGCATTCATGCCCGGGGTGGCGACCCAGTGGGCTTCTTTGGGCGGCAGCGCTGAAGCCACCACGCGGCCCAGCTCGTCCAGTATGCGTACGGTGTTGGCGCTCCAGGGCCGCACCAGCTTTGTGGCCGTGGCCAGGGCTTTTTCAAAGCGCGCGTCGCGCACGGTGAAGTACTGGGTGCCGTGGTCGAAGCCGCCGAATTCGCTTTCACGGGTGGCCATGCGCCCGCCGGGCACTGTGCTTTTCTCGAAGACGGTGACGTCATGCCCGGCCTGCACCAGTGTGCGCGCGCACGCAACGCCGGCAATGCCCGCGCCCACCACGGCAATGCGGCGCGGGGCCGCGGATTCAGGAGATCGGATGCTGGATTTTTTGGCCATGTCTTTGTGCTTATTTTGGGTTGATGAATGGGGCGGCTTGCGGCTTTCGCATGCAGCTCACGGCCCCCGGCGTTGGTCATCTCATCTCAACCATAAACGAAAATTAAGAACCTGTTTACGATTTAAACGGCGCCGCGCAAGCACCTTATCGGGATGGGATGCAAGGCGCGGTGCGCTGCCCATAGCACCGCTATGGGCTAGCGCCGCAACGCCGCAGACCGCCCGAGAAGGCGCTTGCCCTCCGGGTTGGGGTGAAATCGGGCGATTGAGCCACCCGGTCACTTGCATGGGCATGAGCCCAAGCAGCGTGCCCGGTCGGCCCACTCATCCCGATTGCACCCCAACGCGGCCCCGTTTAAATCGTAAACAGGTTCTAGGCACACTCTACACGCAGGCGCGGCGTATGCGCACGGATTGCGTCGCGACTACGGGTTTTCATACAGACTGCTCGCGCTCCAGCAGCGCTTTTCGCGTGCCGGCATTCTCCAGCTGCTTGAGCCACCACTGCAGCGCGCGCCCCTCTTTGCCGTCGGATGCGCGCAGCCACGCATAGCTCATGGGCACCTGGCGCGGCGCGCGCTGCATGCGCTTTTCCACCAGCCTGCCGGTGATGACATGCGGGCGCGCCAGGTATTCGGGCAGGAAGCCGCCGCCCAGCCCGCGCAGCTGTGCGTGCAGCTTTTCCTGCATGCCGGGCACGGTAAAAATGTCCTGCCCGCCCAGCAGGCCTATGGTGACGCCGCTGCCGCGCTGCACCGAGTCGGCCACCGCCACGGCACGGTGCGGCATCAGCATGTCGTCTGTCACCGGCTCGGCGGCCTTGGCCAGCGGGTGGTGCGGCGCCACCACATAAATGAAATGAATGGTGCCCAGCGTCTTGTGTAGCACCGCAGTGTTGACGGCCGGCTCGATGGCCACGCCGATGGCGATGTCGGCCTGGCCCGAGGTTAGCGCCTCAAGCGTGCCTGACAGCGCTTCTTCGCGTATGCGCAGGCGGGTAGGCGGGTTCAGCGCAAAAAAGGCCTCGCACAGCTCCATCACCGTTGTGCGCGAGATCACGCTGTCTACCGCCAGCGTGAGTTCCGGCTCCCAGCCGGTCGCCACGCGCTTGACGCGGTTGGCCACGGCGTCAAGCTCCGCCAGCAGGCGGTTGCCTTCGCGCAGCAACTCCTTGCCGGCTTCGGTCAGCTTGGCCTGACGGGAAGAGCGGTCAAACAGCAATACGTCCAGTGCGTCTTCGACCTGGCGGATGCGGTAGGTGAGGGCGCTGGGCACCACCCCCAGCTCCCGCGCGGCGGCCGCCATGCTGCCCGCGCGGTCCACGGCGCCTATCAGGCTGATGGTTTCGGGCGTCAGCGCGTCGCGCACCCGGTTATTGATCGTTGCCATTGTTGTTCACTGAACTCAAGATGATTCAAATAATTTGAATGATGCCATCAAACAGGAGCAATGGAAAGCAGGCCCTTGAAACCTACATTGGAGTCATCACAAACGAACTTCACCTGTTTTTCACTCGTTTCCAACGCACCTTGAAAGGAGCACCTCATGATGACCTTAAGAACTTCCAGCGAACGCGGCTACGCAGACCACGGCTGGCTCAAGTCGTTTCATTCCTTTTCTTTTGCCGGCTATTACGACCCGGCCCACATGGGCTTTGGCAACCTGCGCGTCATCAACGAAGACCGCATTGCCGCCGGCCGCGGCTTCGGCACGCACGGCCACAAGGACATGGAAATCATCAGCTACGTGCTGAGCGGTGAGCTGGCCCACAAAGACAGCATGGGCAACATCAAAGGCATCCCGCCCGGTGACGTGCAGCGCATGAGCGCAGGCACGGGCGTGCAGCACAGCGAGTTCAACCACGCAGAAGGCCAGACCACGCATTTCCTGCAGATCTGGATCGAACCCAATGTGACGGGCATTCCCCCCAGCTACGAGCAAAAGACGTTTGCCGACGCCGAAAAACGCGGAACCTTGCGGCTGGTGGCATCGCCCGATGGCGGCCAGGGCTCGGTGTTGATTCATGCCGACGCGAGGATTTACGCCGGCCTCTTTGACGGCGCCGAAACGGCGACTCTGGCCATGGGCGCCACGCGCAAGACCTATGTGCACCTGATTCGCGGGCAGCTTGAAGTCAACGGCCAGGTGTTAAAGGCCGGCGACGCCGCGGCGTTGCAGTCCGAAGGCACGCTGACGCTGGCCAATGGCCAGGACGCCGAAGTGCTGGTGTTTGACCTGGCGCCTTAATGCACTGAGTGCACTGAGGCCCGATAACACCTTGTAACCCATCACCCGGGGCAAGCGCTGAAAGCGTACAGGCGTACAGCGCTTGCCCAGAGTGTTTTTTTCCTCCATCATTTCCCCGTTTACTTTTTATAAGGACTCACCATGCTCAATTCCCTGCAAAACCCTCTGTCCCTGATCGGCCGTCTGCTGCTGGCCTTGCTGTTTGTCCCTGCCGGCTTTTCCAAGATTGCCGGCTTTTCGGGCACGGTAGGCTATATCGCGTCCAAGGGCGTGCCGCTGCCCGAAGTCGCTGCCGCTATTGCCATCGCGGTCGAGCTCGGCTTGGGCATCCTGCTGGCGGTGGGCTTTCAGACACGCTGGGCCGCGCTGGCCATCGGCCTCTTCACGGTCGTCATCACCTGCATCTTCCATGCGTTCTGGACTGACCCCACGCAACAAATGATGTTCTTCAAGAACATGGCGATCGCCGGCGGCCTGTTCAGCATCGCGGCTTTCGGCGGCGGCGCCTGGAGCCTGGACGGCAAGACCAGGGGCTGATCCACGCCCACAAGGCTGCGGTGGTGCATGATGCGCCGCCGCAGCCTGTTTTTTTTGGCTGCGTTTGAACGCATTTCCGATTCATCTTTTCTTCTTTTTCCTCTTTTCACCCAAGCGAGACTGAATGCCAAAAATTGTCGTGGTGTACCACTCCGGGTATGGCCATACCCAGCGCATGGCGCAATCAGTGGCTCAAGGCGCAGATGCCGAACTGCTGGCGATCGATGGGGACGGCAACCTGCCCGAAGGTGGGTGGGAGATGCTGAACGCCGCAGACGCCATCATCATGGGATCGCCCACCTACATGGGCAGCGTCAGCTGGCAGTTCAAGAAATTTGCCGATGCTTCTTCCAAGCCCTGGTATGCCGAGGCCTGGAAAGACAAGCTGTTTGCCGGCTTTACCAACAGCGCCGCCATCAGCGGCGACAAGATGTCCACGCTGAATTACCTTTTTACCCTGGCCATGCAGCATGGCGGCATCTGGGTCAGCCAGGGCGTGCTGCCCAGCAACAGCAAGGCGGCGGTACGCAATGATGCCAACTACCTGGGCTCATACAGCGGGGCTGTCGCACAATCTCCCTCTGATGCCGGCGCCGGCGAAATGAATGCCGGTGACCTCGACAATGCCCGCAACTTCGGGCAGCGCGTGGCGGGCATCGCCGCGCGATTCGCTCCCTGATCCATCTTTCTTTTTTACAGGAATTGTCATGACCGTTGAACTCAGGCGCAACCTTCCAGCAGAGCTGGCACAGCATCTGCAAATCCGCAGCCACGAGCTGATCAGCGACGCCACGCTCGCAGAAGGCGGCGACGATGCCGGCCCCTCGCCCCATGACCTGTATGACGCGGCGCTGGGCGCCTGCAAGGCCGTGACGGTGATGTGGTACGCCCGCAAGAAGGGCATTCCTGTCGACGAGATCAAAACGCGTGTGGAGCGCGACGACTCCCAGGAGCGCGCCGGCGTTTACAAGCTGGCCACCAAACTCCAGATCAAGGGCGCTTTGACCGACGCCCAGTTGCAGGAGCTGCATACCGTGGCGCAAAAATGCCCGGTGCACAAACTCATGAGCACCGTGACAACGGAAATCACGACCGAGGTGGAGCGCCTGGCATGAGCGTTGCACTGAAACTGACAGGGCATCACAAGGACCTGGGCGGCGGTTTCATGGTGCGCCGCCTGCTGCCTTCGGCGCAGCAGCAGTCCGTCGGCCCCTTCATTTTCTTTGATCATTTTGGCCCTGTGACCGAACAGCCGGGGACCAACCACGACGTGCGGCCACACCCGCATATCGGCCTGGCGACGGTGACCTACCTGTTTGAGGGCGCGATGATGCACCGCGACAGCCTGGGCTCTGCCCAGCGCATAGAGCCGGGCGCCATCAACTGGATGACGGCAGGGCGCGGCATTGTGCATTCGGAGCGCGCGCCGGAAGACCTGCGCGGCACCGCGTATGTCAACCACGGCCTGCAGCTGTGGGCGGCTTTGCCCAAGGAGTTTGAGGAAACGGCGCCAGGGTTTTCGCACACGCCGGCGGAGACGATTCCAACGGCAACTGTCGACGGTTCGGCCGTGCGCGTCCTGATTGGCGAGGCGTTTGGCAAGACTTCGCCCGTCAAGACTTTCTCCAAAACCCTTTACCTGGATGTAGCGCTCACGGCCGGTACGCCGTTCACCTTGCCGCCGCTTGCGGAGCAGATGGCGCTGTATTCGGTGGATGGCGATCTCCTGGTGGAGGGTGAACCGCTGGCTGCGCACACGTTGGCGACTCTCTCGCCCGGTGCTGCGGTGCAACTCAGCGCCAATGCTGCGACGCGCCTGGTGGTGATAGGCGGCGACGCGCTGGATGCGCACCGCTTTATGTGGTGGAACTTCGTCTCCAGCCGCAAAGAGCGCATCGTGCAGGCGGGTGAAGACTGGGCCGCTCAAACCATGGGGCAGGTACCTGGCGAGACTGAGTTTATCCCGCTGCCTGAGCGGAAATTCACGGCCAGTTGAGATCACGCGATGCAAATTTTTACGCTGCTTCCCTGGACCGACTGGATGGCGATTGTCTGGTTCTTTCTGGGCTGGGCGGGCTACGCCTGGTTTGCCCGGAATTACGGCGTCAAACGCTCGTCTTTGCTGCTCACCACCAATCGCTACCGGCACTACTGGCTGCTGCAAGCCACGTCGCGCGACCCGCGGGTGATAGACGGCATCATCACGCAGAATCTTTCGAGCACGCCGGCGTTTTTTTCGTCGACCACGATCATCATCATCGGCGGCTTGTTCGCCCTGCTGGGGACTACGGACAAGGCGGCCGAACTGGTGCGCGAGATTCCGTTTGCCGTGCGCACCTCGGTGCTGATTTTTGACCTCAAGGTGCTGATGATGGTGGGCGTGTTTGTCTACGCCTTTTTCCGTTTCAGCTGGTCGATGCGCCAGTACACCTTTGTGGCCTTGCTGATTGGCTCCATGCCGTCGCCGCAGGAGTTTGAGGTCGGCAAGTTTGACCGCGAGGCCTTCGCCACGCGCGCCAGCCGCATGGTGGGCCTGGCGGCGGAGACCTTTAACGACGGGCTGCGGGGCTACTACTTCAGCTTTGCCATCATGGCCTGGTTTTTTTCGACCTTTGCATTTGCGCTGGCCACCGCGGTGGTCGTGCTGATTCTCTACAACCGCGAATTCAACTCCGACGTGCTCGGCGTTTTGCGCGACTGAGCTGGCTTAGCGCGGCAGGTCGCGTGCCAGCCGCAGGCCGCTGAACTGCCAGCGTGCGTCGGGCGGGAAGAAGTTGCGGTAGCTGGCGCGTATGTGGCTTTGCGGCGTTGCGCACGAGCCGCCGCGCAGCACAAACTGGTTGCACATGAACTTGCCGTTGTACTCGCCCACCAGGCCTTCCCAGGGCTTGTAGCCGGGGTAGGGGTTGTAGTTGGACTGCGTCCATTCCCAGACATCGCCAAACATCTGCGCCGGCATGCCCTGGCTGCTTTCCTGCTGCGGCAGCGGGTGGTAGGCGGCCTTTTCGACGAAGTTGCCTTGCGGCGCCGGACTGGCCGCTACGCTGCGAGCCGCGAGCTCCCATTCGAATTCGGTCGGCAGCCGCGCGCCAGCCCAGCGCGCGAAAGCGTCGGCTTCAAAGTAGCTGAGGTGGCAGGCCGGCGTGTGCGGGTCCACATCGATCAGGCCTTGCAATGTGAAGTGCTGATAGCGGCCCTCGTGTCCTTCATTCCCCTGCCAATAAAAAGGCAGGCCGACCTTGTTTTCCACTACCCAGTCCCAGCCCATGGAAAGCCACAACTCGGGCCGCTGGTAACCCTTGTCGGCGATGAAAGCCATGATCTCGCCGTTGGTCACCGGCCGGCTGGCCAGCTCGAAGGCCGCCACATACACCTTGTGGCGAGGCGTCTCGTTGTCAAAGGCAAATTCGCCGTCGCGTGCAGCGTCAAAGCCATGCTCCACCAGGCCCGCCTCATGGCGCAGCCAGTTCACCGGCTGCGGATGGATGCCGGCCAAGGGCCAGCGGCTTGCATAAGCGGGCCGTGCGGGGTTAAACGACAGCGCATGCTTGATGTCCGTCAGCAGCAGTTCCTGGTGTTGCTGCTCATGGTGCAGGCCCAGGGTGACCAGCTCGGCCAGTTCCCGTTGCTGAGCGGCATCTGAGCCGGACTCGACCCGCGCAATCACTTCCAGCATGCGCAGGTTGACCTGTGCGCGGTAGGCCAGCACTTCATCCAGCGACGGCCGGCTGATCAGGCCGCGTTTGGGCCGCGGGTATTTGTCGCCTACGCCGTTGTAGTAGCTGTTGAACAGCACGCGAAAGCTGGCGTCGAAAGGCGTGAAGCCGGGCTCAAAGCGCTCCAGGATGAAAGTTTCGAAGAACCAGGTCAGGTGCGCCAGGTGCCATTTGGCAGGGCTGGCATCCGGCATGGATTGCAGCTGGCAGTCCTCGGGGCTGAGTGGTTTGATCAAGGCCTCGGTCTGCTGGCGCACTGCGCTGAAGCGTGCCGCCAGCGCGGAAGGCAGGGGCTGAGCGGAGGCAGCGCGTGAATGGGACGATTCTTTAAGCATGGTGGCTACCGTGTGAATACCGTTTGGGAAGGGGTAACGGCTGGCTGAAAACGGGTGGGCGCTGTGGGCGACTCAAAAAGCTTCGCACAGCGTTTGGGGCTCAACTGTCAGACAAGGCCCCGACCGCCGCGTGCCGGCGGCCGGAAGGGTTGGGGCCGGGCGGTTTGGGCGTCGGGCTGACCTGGGGTTTGAGGGCCGGGTCCAGCGCGCGCCGCTCGTCAAAAACAAAACATTCGCCCTCGAAATGCGCATGCCCGCTTTCCTCGAAGTACTTGAGGATGCCGCCTTCGAGCTGGAAAACATTGTCGACACCGGCTTCGCGCATGAAGATGGCCGCCTTCTCGCAGCGGATGCCGCCAGTGCAAAAACTCACCACGGTTTTGCCGGCCAGTTCCTGCCGGTGGTTCAGCAGCGCTCCGGGAAATTCGGTGAACTTGCTGATGCGCCAGTCGATGGCATTGTGAAAGGTGCCGACATCCACCTCAAAGTCATTGCGTGTGTCCAGCGTGACCACCGGACGGCCGGTGTCGTCGTGCCCGGCGTCCAGCCAGCGCTTGAGCGTCGTGGCGTCTACCGCCGGCGCGCGGCCCGCAGCCGGCTGGATGGCGGGGTGGTTCATGCGGATGATCTCCGGCTTGACCTTGACCAGCAGCTTGCGAAAGGGCTGGGCGCCTGACCAGCTTTCCTTGGTTTCCAGGTCGGTAAAACGGGCATCCCGTTTTAACCATGCCAAAAAATCATGAATATCGCCGGCCGGGCCTGCCAGGAACAGGTTGATGCCTTCTTCCGCCAGCAGCACCGTGCCCTTGATGGCGCGCTGCTGCAGGACTTCGGCCAGGCTGGCTTGCAGCGCCGCAGGATCCGCCAACGTGACGAATTTATAGGCTGCAATGTTCAGAATTTGCATGATCTGGTGGATTGTAGGGAGGCATGCAAGGCATTGCACGGTGTAGTGGCGCCTAAGCGGGCAGCCCCGGCCCTAAAATGACTCGCATGTTTGTCCATTTGCGCCTTCACACCGAATTTTCAGTCGTCGACGGCACCAACCGCATCGATGAAGTCGTAGCCGCCGCCGCTGCAGACCGGCAGCCCGCACTAGCCATCACCGACCTCTCCAATCTTTTCGGCACCGTCAAGTTCTACAAGGAAACCCGCGGAGCCGGCGTCAAACCGCTGATAGGCGCCGATCTCTGGGTGCAAGTGCCGGGTAAAGACGCCGGTGCGCCCGCCGCCCGCCTGCTGCTGCTGGTGCAAAGCCGCCAGGGCTACCTCAATCTCTCCGAAATCATCACACGTGCGTGGACCAAGAACGTGGTGCGCGACCAGGCGGTGGTCAAGCTCGAATGGCTGCAGGAGCTTAACGAGGGTTTGATTGCCTTGTCGGGCGCGCAGGGCGGGGCCGTGGGCCAGGCACTGGTGCAGGGCGACAGCGCCCGCGCAGTGGAATGCGCGCTGTACTTTGCAAGCCTCTTCCCCCATCGCTTTTATCTGGAGCTGCAGCGCGCCCAACGGCCTGACGATGAGCGCCATGTCACGGCCGCCGTTCAGCTGGCGGCGCGGCTCAAGCTGCCGGTGGTGGCCACGCACCCGGTGCAATTTTTGACCTACGACGACTACGAGGCGCATGAAGCGCGCGTCTGTATCTCGGAAGGTGAAATCCTTGGCAACTCGCGCCGGGTGCGCAAGTTCACGCGTGAGCAGTACTTCAAGTCCAGCGCGCAGATGGCAGAGCTTTTTGCCGATGTGCCGACCGCCCTGGCCAATACGCTGGAAATCGCCCGGCGCTGCAACCTCACACTGGAGCTGGGCAAGCCCATGCTGCCCGACTACCCGACGCCTGAAGTCAATGGCGTGCGCATGCCGATCGACGAATACTTCCGCCATGCCTCGTTCGAAGGGCTGGAAGAACGCCTGGCGCACCTGTACCGCGACGCGGCGGTGCGCGACCAGAAGCGTCCCGAATACGTGAAGCGGCTCGAATTCGAGATCAACACCATCCTGAAGATGGGCTTCCCGGGCTACTTCCTGATCGTGGGCGACTTCATCAACTGGGCCAAGAACAACGGTTGCCCGGTGGGGCCGGGCCGGGGCTCGGGTGCGGGCTCATTGGTGGCTTACTCGCTGAAGATCACCGACCTGGACCCGCTGCAGTACAACCTGCTGTTCGAGCGCTTCCTGAATCCGGAGCGGGTGTCCATGCCCGACTTCGATATCGACTTCTGTCAGGGCAATCGCGACCGCGTGATTGACTACGTGAAAGACAAATACGGCAAGGATGCCGTGAGTCAGATCGTGACCTTCGGCACCATGGCCGCGCGCGCGGCCATCCGCGACGTGGGCCGTGTGCTGGACTTCCCTTACGGCTTTTGCGATGGCATTTCCAAGCTGATCCCCAACAAGCCGGGCCAGCACATCACGATCGAACAAGCCAAGGAGCAGGAGCCCATCCTGGCCGAGCGCGAGCGCAAGGAAGAAGACGTGCGCACGCTGCTGGAGCTGGCGCAAAAGCTCGAAGGCCTGACCCGCAACGTCGGCATGCATGCCGGGGGTGTGCTGATTGCACCCAGCAAGCTGACCGACTTCTGCCCGCTTTACGCCCAGCCCGGCAGCGATTCCGCCGTGAGCCAGTTCGACAAGGACGACGTGGAGGCCATTGGCCTGGTCAAGTTCGACTTTTTGGGCCTGGCGACCTTGACCATCCTGGAAATTGCCCGGGAGTTCATCATTGCCCGCCACCCGGCGCAAAAGGACTTCAAGTTTGAAGACCTGCCGCTCAATGACCGCAAGGTCTACGAGCTCTTCGGCAGGGGTCAGACCGAAGCCGTGTTCCAGTTTGAAAGTATCGGCATGCAGCGCATGCTCAAAGACGCCAAGCCGGACCGCCTTGAAGACCTGATTGCCATGAATGCGCTCTACCGGCCAGGGCCGATGGAGCTGATCCCGACCTACATCGCGCGCAAGCAGGGCAAGGAAGTGCCCGAATACCCGGACCCGCGCGTCAAGGCCATCCTGGAAGAGACCTACGGCATCATGGTCTACCAGGAGCAGGTGATGCAGACCGCGCAGATCCTGGGCGGCTATTCGCTGGGTGGTGCCGACTTGCTACGCCGCGCCATGGGCAAGAAGAAAAAAGAAGAGATGGACGCCCAGCGCGAGGTGTTCCGCAAGGGCGCGGGCGAGGGCGGCCTGAGCCTGGAGAAAGCCGACGAGGTTTTCGACCTGATGGAAAAGTTTGCGGGCTACGGCTTTAACAAGTCGCACTCCGCCGCCTATGCACTTTTGGCCTACCACACGGCCTGGCTCAAGGTGCACTACACCGCCGAATTCTTCGCCGCCAACATGACGGTGGAAATGGACGACACCGACAAGCTCAAGGTCTTGTTCGGTGACGCGCAGAAGATGGGCATCCAGTTCGAGTCGCCTGACATCAACCGCGGCGACTACCGGTTTGAACCTATCAGCGCGACTTCGGTGCGCTATGGCCTGGGGGCCATCAAGGGCACCGGCCAGCAGGCGATTGCGGCCATCGTGGCGGCGCGCAAAGAGGGCGGCCCTTTCACCTCGCTCTACGATTTTTGCGTGCGTGTGGACCGCAGCCGGCTGAACAAACGTACGGTCGAGGCACTCATCAAGGGCGGCGCCTTCGACAATCTGCAGCTCAACCGCGCTTCCTTGCTGGCGTCGGTGGACCGCGCCTTTGAATTTGCCGTGGCGACCGAAGCCAATGCCAACCAGGGCGGACTGTTTGACATGTCCGACTCGCATGCGGCCAGCACGCAGGAGCCGCCGCTGGTCGAGGCCATGCCTTTCGGTGTGAAGGCGCGGCTGGTGCAGGAGAAAACCGCGATCGGCTTTTACCTCTCGGGCCATCTGTTTGACGAGGTGGAGACCGAAGTCCGGCAGTTCGCCAAACGCAAGCTGGAAGACCTGATCGACTCGCGCGAGCCGCAACTGCTGGCCGCCATTTTGAGTGACCTGCGTGTCATCAATGGCAACCGCGGCAAGCTGATTATTTTCAAGCTCGACGACAAGACCGACGTGCTTGAAGCGTCGGTCGACGAAACCGTGTTCAACGCGAATCGCAACCTGCTCAAGGATGACGAGCTGGTCATCGTGCAGGGCACGCTGCAAGGCGCATCCGAGCGCTTCGGCCGCCGTTTCAAGGTCACGCAGGTGTGGGACCTGGAGACCGCCCGCTGCAAATTCGGCAAGTATTTGCGCGTGGCCGTCAATGGCAGCGCACCCGACATTTCAAGACTGGTGCGCGATTTTCCGCCGCGCCGCGAAATGTCAGACCAGGGCGAACTTGTTCGCGGCCTGCCGGTGCGCCTGAGCCTCAGGCGGCAAAACAATGTGGGCGGTGCAACAGCCGAGGTTCAGCTGGGCGAAGCCGCCAAATTCTTCCCGACAGATGCGGCGCTGGCCAGTTGGATGGCGCAGGCCGACCGGGGGCTTGTGCAGATTGTCTATGAGTGAAATCGGGCTCTAGTCCAATCAGGACGAGCGTAAGCTGCTAGTTTTTTGATAGCGGATACGTTTTGGCCAAATCTGGCCAATTTCAGTCTTTAGGCCTGAATTCCAGGATCATGGGCGTCGGAACCCGGCCGTCCACATCGCGCGGCATGGTGCCGGTGCGGATGATGGCCTTGATCACCGCGTCATCCCAGGCCTTGTTGCCGCTGGATTTCACCAGGCGCTGGCTGAGGACAGTGCCGTCCAGCGTGGTGCGCACTTCCACCTCGGCGGTGGGGTTTCCGGTGATGTCATCGGTGAACACGATATTGGGAACAACCTTGGCCCTGACCTTGCCGCCGTAGCTGGCTGACGGGCCTTTGGACGCTGTGGCCGTACCCGTCGCAGTCGCGCCACCGGTAGCGCCGGCCTGGCCCATCATGCGCCTGATGTTGTCATCACGCTGCTTCTTCGCCGCGGCTTCAGCCTGCTTTTGCTTCTCGTCCTCTTTGGCGTCCTGCTTTTTCGCTTCGGCCTTTTTGGCGTCTTCGGCGGCCTTGCGCTTGGCCAGCTCTTCCTTGGCCTTCTGGTCTTTCAGCTCTTTTTCTTTCTTCGCCTGCAGCTCGGCTTTGAGCTTTGCCTGCCGCTGGTTCTCGGCCTCTTCTTTTTGTTGTTGCAGCAGCTTGCGTTTTTTCTCCTGCTCCAGCGCGATATCGACCTTGGGTGCGGGCGGCGCTGTGACTACAGGCGCGGGGCGCGCGGGTGGCGGCGGTGGCGTGGAGGGCGCTTCAATCAGTTTGGGCGCCGCAGCCTCGGGAACGCTGGACCAGATTTCGGCCTCAAACGAAGCGGCTTTGTCAGTGCGCTTCCAGTTAATGCCCCAGGTCAGAGCCCCCATGAGCAGCAGGTGAGCCAGCAGCGCCAGCCCGAATGCGCGCACCGACCCCGAGTCGCGGGGCGGGCCAAATTCAAGGCGGTCTGCGGCGCTGGGCATGGCGAACTCTGGTCGGCCTGGCGGCTACTTGTTGCCGGTTTGCACCGAAAGGCCCACGCGTGACACCCCGGCTTTTTGCAGGTTGTCCATGACCTGGACCACGGTTTCGTACTTGATGGACTTGTCGGCGCTGATCACCACGGGCACAGCCTGCGCGCCTTCGGCCTTCACGGCCGGCTCCAGCCGCGCGATGTCGGCGGCGACGTTGCGCACATTGCTGGGCACGCTGTCGGTCTTGATCTTGATCTGCACGGTTTCGTCCTTGCTGATCAGGATTTGCACCGGGTTCTGCGGCTGGCTGGGCGCCTTGCCGACCTTGGGCAGGGCGATCATGCTGGGCGTGATCAGCGGCGCCGTCACCATGAAGATGATGAGCAGCACCAGCATGACGTCGATAAACGGCACCATGTTGATTTCACTGATGGTGCGCCGGCTGCGGCCGCGGCGGGAGTTGACTGCTGGCATCGCGGTCTCCTTACAGCTCTAGTGGCCTGAGGGTGATTGGGCGCCCAGGTTGCGCTGCAGGATGTTGGAGAACTCTTCAATGAAAGTCTCCAGCCGGTTGGCCACGCGGTCGATGTCGTGCGAGAAGCGGTTGTAAGCGACGACTGCCGGGATGGCGGCGAACAGGCCGATGGCGGTGGCCACCAGTGCCTCGGCAATGCCGGGCGCCACCGTGGCCAGCGTGACCTGTTCCAGAGCCGCCAGGCCGGTGAAGGCGTGCATGATGCCCCAGACCGTGCCGAACAGGCCTACGTAAGGCGATACCGAGCCGACCGTGGCCAGGAAGGACAGGTTGGCTTCAATGGCGTCGAGTTCACGCTGGTAGCTGGCGCGCATGGCGCGGCGTGCGCCGTCCAGCAAGGTGCCGGGGTCGGTGATGTGGCGCTCGCGCAGTTTCTGGAATTCACGCATGCCGCTGGCAAAAATCCGTTCCATCGGGCCGGAGTGTTTGGCGTTTTGGGCGGCGCCGGCAAAGAGGTCGTTCAGGCTGGTGCCGGACCAGAATTCGCGGTCGAATTCGTCGTTGAGTTTTTGCACCTTCTTCAGTGCAATGATCTTGCGGAAGATCGCGGCCCAGCTGGCAATGGAGACGCCGACCAGCAGCGCCACCACGGCCTGCACCACCCAGCTGGCATTGAGGATGAGGCTGACAATGGAGAGGTCTTGGTTCATGTTGAAGCTTTTCTCACGTTTTCAGGCTGTCAAGAATGGATGCGGGAATGCGCCGGGGTTGAAGGCTGGCCGCGTCGACCCAGCCTATCCGTATCGTGCCTTCACAGAGCAGCGGGTTGGCGTTTTCCGCCGTCTGCTCTGTTTTTAATAGCGCTTCCTGCCTGATTATCATGGACGCGCGGCCCGATTCGACCAAGGCTGCCGTAACAATCAGTTCATCGTCCAGCCGCGCCGAGCGGTGGTAACGGATGCTGGTTTCGGCCACCACAAAGATGCCGCCGGTGCTCTCCTGCAGGCGCTGCTGTTCGATGCCCAATGATCTGAGCCATTCGGTGCGCGAACGTTCAAAAAATTTCAGGTAGTTGGCATAAAACACAATGCCGCCGGCGTCGGTGTCTTCCCAGTAGACCCGCAGGAGCCAACTGAAAACCCGCTCGCCTGCGGTCATGCCAGCACCGCCTTGAGCCGGGCCACGGCCTCCTGCAACTGCGCCATGGAGTTCGCCGTGGAAAAGCGGATGAATTTCTCTGGTGCCGCCAATCCGAAGTCGCGGCCTGGCGTAACGGCCAGATGGGCGCGCTTCATCAGCTCAAAAGCAAAGTCCCAGCTCCCACTCACGCCCAGGCGTTTGGCGGCCTCGGTGCAGTCGGCATAGGCGTAGAACGCACCGTCAGGCATCACAGGCACCGTGAGGCCGAGGCGGTTCAGCTCAGGAATGAAATAGTCGCGGCGCGCCTTGAACTCGGCACGCCGGCGCTCGTATTCGCGCAAGCTGTCGGCCTCAAAGCAGGCGAGGGCGGCATGCTGGGCGACCGTGCTGGCGCAGATAAAGAGGTTTTGTGCGATGCGCTCGATCACCGGCGCAAGGGCTTCGGGCACGACCAGCCAGCCCAGCCGCCAGCCCGTCATGTTGAAGTACTTGCTGAAGCTGTTAATGCTGATGACGCTTTGGCCCAGTTCACCAGGCATGGCCAGCGCCGAGTGCCCGAAATGCTCTTCGTAGCTCAGGCCCAGGTAGATCTCGTCGATCAGCGTGATGCCGCCGCGGCTGTGTACGAACTCGTGGATGCGCTGCAGCTCTTCGGGCGCAATCGAAGTGCCCGTCGGGTTGGAGGGCGAGGCCAGCAGCACACCGCGTGTCTTGGGGTTCCAGGCTGCTTCCACCTTCTCGCGGGTGAGCTGAAAGCGCTCTTCTGCCGTGGTCGGTACCAGCACCGCTTGGCCTTCCGCCGCACTGACGAAATGCCGGTTGCAGGGGTAGCTGGGGTCGGGCATCAGGATTTCGTCGCCCGCCTCGATCAAGGCCAGGCAGGCCAGTTGCAGTGCGGCCGAGGCGCCCGCCGTGATGACGATGCGGCTGGGCGCCACTTGCGCGCCAAAGCGCGAGGCATACCAGGCGCTGATGCGCTCGCGCAGGGCCGGCAGGCCGGTGGCCTGGGTGTATTGCGTTGTGCCATTTTCGATGGCGCGTGCCGCGGCTTGCTGCACCAGCGGCGGAGCGGTGAAGTCCGGTTCGCCGATGTTCAGGAAGATCATCGGCTTGTTGCTGTGGGCGAACTCCTGGGCCAGGGCCGAAGCGGCCTTGGCCACTTCCATGACGTAAAACGGCTCAATGCGCTGAGCCCGCTGGGCGATCTTCATGGCCGGCCCTTCACGCCGGCGTTTGCCTGGACTTGTCGGCAGCGACTTCAGCCGCGCGGAGTGCAGGCGCCATTTTGTTCAGCACGCCATTGACGTATTTGTGGCCGTCGGTGCCGCCGAAAGCCTTGGCAAGCTCGATACATTCGTTGATCACGACGCGCCAGGGAACATCCAGGCAGTAGGTGAATTCGTAGGCACCTATCCAGAGCACAGCATGTTCGATGGGCGAGATCTCGGCCATGGGCCGGTCCAGTAGAGGCGTGATCTGGGCGTCCAGGGTTTTTGCGCCTTCAATGCAGCCGTGCAGCAGGGCGTCGTAATGCGCGGAGTCGGCCTTGTGAAAACCCACCAGGTCACGGGTAAAGGCGTCGATCGAGTCGGCCTCGTTGCGGCCCACCAGGTGCTGGTAGAGCGCCTGCAGGGCGAATTCGCGGGCACGGGTGCGGGCCGATTTGTCTGCCGCTTTCTTCACACCCGTGTCGGTCAGGCCGGTGCGGGTTTGGGGAGGGCGTTTGGGTTTGATGATGGGATCAGCCATGAAAAGTGCCAGTCGGGTTAAAGGTGTGAGAGCTGAATCGAAAGCTCAGGCAATTTCATTGATCAGGTTGGCCATTTCGACGGCCACGCGGGCGGCGTCACGCCCTTTTTCAGTCTGGCGGGCTTGCGCTTGCGCCAGGTTTTCCGTCGTCAGGATGGCGTTGGCGATCGGCAACTGGTAGTCCAGCGCCAGGCGGGTAACGGCCGCGCCGCTTTCGTTGGCGACCAGCTCGAAGTGATAAGTCTCGCCGCGGATGATGCAGCCCAGCGCAATCAGGGCATCGTACTTGTCGCTTTCGGCCAGGGCCTGCAGGGCGCAGGGCACCTCCAGCGCGCCGGGCACCAGGACGTGACGGATGTTGTCTTCGTGCACACCCAGGGCCGCGAGCTCGTGCTTGCAAGCGTCGGCCAGGGTGTTGGTGATGCTTTCATTGAAGCGCGCCTGCACGATGCCGATGGAAAGTTTTCTGCCATCCAGCTTGTCGGCTGTACCTTTTTCTGCTCCGAACACGGTGAGTCCCTTTTGATTGATTTGTAGTTGATAGATTGATGAATAGATAAATAAGGGGAAAGTCAGTCTTTGGTGATGTAACCGACGATCTCGAGGCCATAGCCCGTCATGCTGGGCATGCGGCGCGGGTTGCCCATCAGGTTCATACGGTGCACACCGCATTCGCGCAATATCTGCGCGCCCACGCCGTAGGTGCGCAGGTCCATGCGGCCACGCTCGGGCGCCTGGCTGGCGCGCGCGGTGCCTTCAAACTGGGCCAGTAATTGCGCCGCGCTTTCGCCGCAGTTCAGCAGCACGGCCACGCCTTTGCCTTCGTCTGCGATGTGCTTGAGGCTCTGGTCCAGGCTCCACGAATGCATGGGGCGGCCCGTCTCCAGCACATCAAGCACCGACAGCGGCTCGTGCACGCGAGCGGCCACGACGTCGTTGGCAGACCATTCGCCTCGCACCAGGGCCAGGTGCAGGCCCTGGCTGGGCTTGTCCCTGAAAGCATGGGCGGTGAATTCACCAAAAGCAGTCTGGAGAGTGCGGCAACCGATCTTTTCCACCAGGGAGTCGTTGCGGCTGCGGTGCTCGATCAGGTCGGCGATGGTGCCTATCTTCAGGCCATGCTCGGCGGCAAACAGCAGCAAATCCGGAAGGCGCGCCATGGTGCCGTCGTCCTTCATGATTTCGCAGATCACGGCTGCCGGGGAGCAGCCGGCCATGCCGGCGAGGTCGCAACCCGCTTCGGTATGGCCGGCGCGCATCAGCACGCCGCCGTCGACTGCCTGCAAGGGGAAGATGTGGCCGGGCTGGACGAGGTCGCTGACTTTGGCGTTTTTGGCGACGGCGGCCTGCACGGTGCGGGCACGGTCGGCGGCGGAAATACCGGTAGTCACGCCTTCAGCGGCCTCAATGGACACGGTGAACGCCGTCGAGTGTTTGGTGCCGTTGCGGGTGGCCATGGGCGGCAGTTGCAGCAACTCGCAGCGCTCGCGGGTCAGGGTCAGGCAAATCAGGCCGCGGCCAAAGCGCGCCATAAAGTTGATGGCCTCGGGCGTGACGTGGTCCGCTGCCAGCACCAGGTCGCCTTCATTCTCACGGTCTTCTTCGTCGATCAGGATGACCATGCGGCCGGCGCGCATGTCGGCAACGATGTCTTCAACAGGGGAGATGGCAGTGGTCATGGTTCAGAGGGTTTTGATGTTTTTGTGAGGGTCGTTGAGCATACGCTCTACGTAACGCGCGATCAGGTCGATTTCCAGGTTGACGCTGGAGCCTGCGGCCAGTTCGCCCAGTGCGGTGTTTTCGACGGTGTGGGGAATCAGGTTGATGCTGATTTCGCTGCCGCCGGCTTCGTCGGCCAGGTCAAGGACCCGGTTGACCGTCAGGCTGACACCGTTGACGGTGATGGAGCCTTTGTAAGCCAGGTATTTGCTCAGTTCGCGCGGGGCGCGTATGCGCAGCTCCCAGCTTTCGCCCACTTGCGCAAAGTGCGTCACGCTGCCGATCCCATCGACATGGCCCGACACGATGTGGCCGCCCAGGCGGTCATGGGCGCGCAGGGCTTTTTCGAGGTTAATGGGGCCGGTTTGCGCCAGGCCGGTGGTTTTGGCCAGGGATTCGGCGGAAATATCGATAGTGAAACGGTGGTTAGCCAAGTCCAGCGTGGTGGCTGTCATGCAGGCGCCGTTCAGCGCAATGCTGTCTCCCAGGCCCACGTCATCGAGGTAACCCGCAGGCGCCTCAATGGTGAGCCGCTTGCCGTGGTCTGAAGAGCTGCCCAGGCTATGGATGGCGACGATGCGCCCCATGCCGGTAATGATTCCGGTAAACATGCCGCCATTTTCGCAGGGAATCGGGGCTGCGCGTGGAGAAAGGGCACTATTGACCCGGATTGGCCGGGAAAAGCGATTCAGGCCCGCCGGGCCTGCGTCAGGAGCCGGCTAGAACTGGTCCCGGCCCACGCCGCGCGCGAGCACACGCAAGTCGGCGCCGACCATTTCAGTGGAAAGAAACCGCAGGGGAAGCGCATCGGACAACTGCTGCAGCGGGCCGAAAGAGGCCATGCCTTGCCCGGCACCGAGCAGCTTGGGGGCGAGATAGACCAGAATTTCATCCACCAGGCCTTCGCGGATCAGTGAACCATTGAGTTTGTTGCCGGCCTCGACATGCAATTCATTGATTTCACGGCGGGCCAGATCCTGCATCAAGGCTGCCAAATCGACTTTCCCCTGGGCGTTTGGCAAATAACTCACTGTCGCGCCCAAGGCTTTCAAGGCGGCCTCGCGGGGTTCGTCCCTCACGGCGGTGTAGATCCAGATTGCACCGCCCGATTTGAAGATTTGTGCGTCAGCCGGGGTCTGGAGCTGGCTGTCCACGATGATGCGATAAGGTTGTCTTGGCGTGTCAACCAGCCGGACGTCCAGCCGCGGGTTGTCTTGAAGCACGGTGCCAATGCCGGTCAGTATGGCGCCGGCGCGTGCGCGCCATGCGTGGCCGTCAGCACGCGCGTCGGGTGAGGTGATCCATTGGCTCTGGCCGTTGTCAAGCGCCGTGACGCCGTCCAGCGAGGCGGCAATTTTCATGCGAACCCACGGCGTTTTGCGGACCATGCGGCTAAAGAAACCAATATTGAGTTCTCTGGACTCCGCTGCCCCCGGGCCTACTTCCACTTCGATTCCCGCTGCCCGCAGGCGCTCAAAGCCCTGTCCGGCAACCAGCGGGTTGGGGTCTGCAATCGAAGCCACAACTTTTTTGATCCCCGCGGCGATCAATGCGTCGCAGCAGGGGCCGGTGCGCCCGTGGTGGGAGCAGGGCTCAAGCGTGACGTAGGCGGTAGCGCCTTTCACGGGGTAACCCTTGGCCGCGGCGTCCTGCAGCGCCATGATCTCGGCATGGGGGCCGCCAGCGCGTTGCGTTTGACCCTGGCCGAGTATGCGTTGCCCATCGACAATTACGCAGCCAACGCTCGGGTTGGGCGGGGTAACGGCTCTGGCGGCGTACGCCAAACTGAGCGCAAGAGCTGCCGCGTTTGATGGGTCTGAGGGGGGGGTCGGGTTTGTCATAGTGCCGCTTGGCGAGCCGGTGCAACCGCTCGTCAGTACTGTAACCGCTGTACTGCTTGCCGTCATTAAGATGCCAGGCATGAACGGTCAGCCCTCCCCCGCGATTGCCCTTGCACATTGCTCTCGCTCTGCGCCATTGCCCGCAGGGCCGCGAGCGCGGGAGCGAGGATTCACGATCATTGAGTTGATGGTTGTGGTGGCCATTGTGGGCATACTCGCCGGGCTTGCCGCGCCTTCTTTTTCTGACCTTCTGCGGCGCAACCGGTTGGCTTCGGCCTCATCCGCACTGCAGGTGTCGCTGAGTCTGGCGAGGTCGGAGGCTGTCAAGCGCGGATCAGATGCGCGGGTAACGGTCGCCGCTAACGGGACTGCCGGGGTCTGGACCAATGGGTGGACCGTATTTGTTGACAAGACCACCACCGCCAATGCCGGTGTTGGCCCTACGGCCGACAGTGGCACGGTGACCCGCCTCGAGGTTGCTGGCGTGCCATCCCTTCCGGTCAGCACTGCCCAGACCGGGACGCTGAAGTACTTTTCCTATAACGGGCAGGGGCGGCTGATTGACGTTTCGGGGGCGGCGGTGGTTGACCGGTCATTCTGGTTCTTCGATGGAACCAGTCAAAAGTACTGCCTGGTGATCAATAACACGGGCAGGGTTCGGACCACGCGTGTTGAGGCGGCCCAGAGCTGCCCTACCAATTGATGGCGCCTAAAAAATGATACATACCCAAAATCTGCCCAAGCGCGTTCGATTGCCGTCTCGCAATCCATCGGTTCGCCCGCATGGCTTCAGTTTGATTGAAGTGATGGTGACGATGGTCATTCTCTCGTTCGGCTTGCTGGGCGTTGCGGGCCTTTTGGTCAACGGGGTATCAAACGCCGTGGCTTCGGAGTCCATGGCCAAGGCAAGCCAGTTGGCAGCGGACATGGCTGACCGTATTCGCGCCAATCCGACTGTGGCCCTTTCCGCCACCAGTGAATACCTCACGCTCTATTCAGATTCCCCCCCCAGCAGTCCTACGTCTATTGCGCTGAATGACAAAAAAGTTTGGCTGGAGGCCCTGGCGGCGCAGCTGCCGCAGGGTGATGGCCAGATCACAAACTCCGTCAGCGGTACAGACCGCAAGGTGACTATTCAGGTGCGCTGGAGTAACTGCCTGGGCACGCTGAGCGATGCCGATCTGACCGCCTGTACTGACAATTCAGGCGCAGCTTTTAAAACAGTCACCTTTGAGTTGCGACTATGAAAATAACCAGGCATGTTGCAGTGCGGACCGCCCAGGGTGGGTTCTCGCTGGTCGAGCTGCTGATTGCGGTTGCGCTTGGACTTGCCGTTCTGATCGGCTTGTCTTCCGTGTATGTGGCGGTCAAGCAGTCATTCCGGTTTCAGGAAACCTCCGGACGGCTGCAGGAAGATGCGGCCTTTGCCCTGGACAGCATTTCAAAAGACCTGAGGATGGCTGGATATGCCGGGTGCCCTGGTATCAACAAGATCACGGTTGGCGCTGTAACGACTTACTTTCCGGGCAGTGTTATGACCACCGGCAGCCCGGGGGGTATCAATGGGCCCAATCCCCTGGCATCGATTGAAACAACGGTTGCCGAGGTCACCCAGCAGCCCTTTACGGGGTTCAACTTCGTTCGTGGATTTGATAACGTGCCTTCCGGCATGTTCGCGTCGGGTGCGGCGCCGGCATCAAGCGGTACGGACAGCCTGTTTTTTGCCGGCGGCAGTATCAATGCCGTTTCTCTAAGTGTCTTGATGGCCAACACCAGCGACAGCCTGAAGATTGCCGCTGACACTTATGGATGGCGCAATGCCACGGCCAATAGTGGCGTCTATGACTTCATTATTTCGAACTGCAGTTCCTCCAGCATTTTCAAGGGGAAAGTGGCTACCAGCGGCGGTGTGACCACCATCGACCACAGCACCTCGATGGGCAATTCAGCCGGTACTTTTACGTCCAGCACGATCTTTAATACCGACGCGGTCGTGATGCCGGCTGAATGGAATTTTTATTACGTGGCCACCCGCGCCGGCGCGGACACACCCAGCCTGTACCGGGTGTTTTACAACGGCAATGCGAGGCAGGCCCCGGAAGAACTGGTCTCCAATGTTGAAAGCATGCAGCTTCACTATGGAGAAAACACCACATTGGATGCTTTGGGCGCGCCTACCCTGACTGTCGACGCCTGGCGGACCACCGCGGCGGCCGTCACCGATTGGTCCCGGGTTGTGGCTGTGCGGATTGGCTTGATGATGATCAGCTCCGAAGACAACGTGAACCCAGGGGTGACGCAGGCAACTCCCACGCTTCTCGGGCAAACCTACACAGTGCCGGCCGGGGCTTCCACCAATCGGCTCCGCAAGGAATTTTCGACGACTGTTGTCTTGCGTAACCGGGTGGCAGCGCGATGAAGCCGCATGCCAGATCAATCATGGTTGAAACATCCTGCCCACTCGATTGCTATAAAAAATATCGCAACACGCCAAAATTCGGCAAGGGAAGACGGCGGATTCCGTCTTTGAGATCAGGTCGCGGGCAGCAGCGCGGCATGACTTTGCTGGTGGGTCTTATTTTGCTTGTGATGCTGATGAGCATCAGTGTTGTTGGTTTTCGCAATACCAGCTTGTCCGAAAGAATGACCGGCAATGTTGTGGACCGCAACACTTCGTTCCAGTCCGCCGAGAACGCCGGCAAGGAGGCATTGGCGGTTATCGAGGCTGGAAGCTTCAACGGGGCCACGCTCGGGCATTACAACCCCGCATTGTCAGGCGGCGGCAATACGAATTTCTGGAACCAGGGCGCCGGCGCCACGACGTCGACCTGCACGACGACGACGCCATTTAGCTGGACCAGTTGCGCGGCTGAGGTAACAACAAAATATACAAACAACGCCGACAAGGCAAAGTATGTGATCGAGCAGTTGTCGCAGACAACAACAAGCAGCGGTGGCTCGACGACAACGACGACAAATTACCGCGTCACGTCAAGAAGCACGGGTGGGTCGGGTAACGCGGAGGTCGTATTGCAAGTCCTCTATACCAAAGCCATTACCACCACCCCATAGTCAGTGTATTGAGGAGATTCAGTCATGATCAATCAGTCTGTTTTTAGCAGGTGTCCGGACGTGATCCGGGTGGCGCGTCAACACAAAAAACCTGTTGAAGCCTTGGGCGTGCCAGGTGGCGCAAAGGCGCTGGGATTTGTGAAGGCGGCGAGGTCTGTACTGGTCAGCCTGCTGGTGGTGCTGGGCGGCTCGTCGATGACAACGGCCATGGCACAGACCACGGTGGACATTGCACAGGTTCCTCTGCTTGCGTTGAAGAGCGCTCCAGGCCTTGTCATGTTGACCATGAGCCGGGATCACCGGTTGTTTTACGCGGCATACAACGACACCAGTGACATTAACGGCGACGGCGTTGTCGATGTGGGGTTCAAGCCGACGATCACGTATTACGGCAATTTTGTTTCTGACCGTTGCTATGACTACGCCAGCACGGGCACAAACAACCCGGTGTTCAGGCCGATAGCGCTGGCAACGGCAACAGGTTGCAAAGTGGGCACGACTCAACGGTGGCATGGCAACTGGTTGAATTGGGCAACAACTTCGCGGATGGACGCATTGCGGCGAGTGCTGTACGGTGGATACAGGGTTGTCGACAGTGCAACGACGGCGGGCAGTCCTTCATTTTCTTCAACCGTCCTGCAGGCAGCCTACATACCCAAAGATAGCCACGTTTGGGGTAAAGAGTTCAGGCCCGGCCGCGATACGTACGACGTTACCCAGTACACGGCACTGGCAACGCCGACCGCCGGCACGCAGCACCTCTTTGTGGTCGTCAAGGACGGGAGTAACACCACTTACCCGTTCCTGAACGCGAGCACTGCGCCGGTCTTGCGTTACATCACGAACGCGAATTTGACGACCGAACGGATCTGGACCTGGGCGTCAGCCGACGTTGCGCAAGGTATCGGTACCAATCCGGCCAATTTTTCGAAAGGTGGCGGCAGAAGTTCCGTTGCCGCCACTGACATCGTGCTCCGGGTTGAGGCTTGCGTTCCGATCGGTGGTGTGCGGGAGGCAGGTTGCAGGGGCTATCCGTCCGGCAGCCCCACGGTTTGGAAGCCGACCGGCACACTTCATGACTATGCGATCAATGACCAGCTGAAATTTGGGTTGATCACGGGTTCTTACGAGAAGAACTATTCGGGCGGCGTGGTCCGCCGCAATATTCGCAGCTTCAACGACGAAATTGTTGCGAGCACCGGGCAGTTCAACACCGCCAACGACGGCATTGCCCGCACCATCGACAGAATCACTATTCATGGCTGGGGCGGCTCGCAATACGACTGCGGATATAAAACCTCAGCCAACAGAAACGAAGCCGAATGCAAATCATGGGGCGCCCCGGTGGGGGAAATGATGTACGAGGGCTTGCGCTATTTTTCGGGCAAGACAGCGGGAACCAGCGCCTATGTTTATTCCAGCACCTCAAGTGCCGATGCAACGATAGGTTTCCCGGCCTTGCCGGCCTGGCAAAATCCTTTCCGCCCCAAAGCCAGCGGAGGCAGCCCGATTTGCTCCCGGCCGGTTCAGATGGTGATCGCCGATCCTTTGACCAGCTTCGATTCGGATCAGTTGCCGGGGGCGAATTTCACGCCTACAACGAACTTTGGCACCGCCTTGGGTACCAGCGACTTGACGGGCCTGAACGTCACCACTGAAGCAAACACCATGTGGACCGCGGAAGGTCTTGGGACTCGCAAGATTTTTATCGGGCAGTCGGATACGGTTTCCGATGGGAACCCAACCGCCAAGACGGCCAGCTCGTTTGCAAAGATTCGCGGGCATGCGCCGGATGAAACGCAGTCCCAGGGCAGCTTTTATGCCGCGTCTGTGGCCCGCTTTGGCCGGGTCACCGGTATTCCTGTGGGGGCTCCTCCGGGTGTGCCAACGGTAACGGGTCAGAAAGTTGACACGATCGCCGTGGCGCTCGGCAGCTTGACGCCCAAAATTGAACTGACGGATGCGACGGGCAAGAAAGTTTCGATTGTTCCCCTGTCCAAGGCCGTAGGCGGTGGCGGTATCGATAAAACGCCCGGCACCTATCAGGCGACTGGCGCCATCACCGGGTTTTACTACGCGAACAACACACCCACCTCCGTCAGCGCGGTCGTCAACTTTTCCGACGGCGACCAGGGTACTGACAATGAAACCGATGCGCAGGTGCGTTACGACATTACGCTTGTCGGCTCGACTGTGACGATCAACATGACCCAGCTGGACCAAAACCCCGGCGGCATTCAATCGAATCTGGGTTATGTGATTTCAGGCACTACCAAAGATGGCCTGTATCTGGAAACGCGGACCAATAAAAATGGTACGCCTTCGCCGATCTCCGCAGGTGATGTGTATTACCTGGACACGCTGGCCGGGCAGGATCCCGCGCCTGCACCGCCTACTGTGCGGATGAATGGCGACGGTATAACGCACCCGGGTTTGCCAGGCAATATTTTTGCGGCTTATCCCAATAATCCGGCTATCGTGGCCAATGTTTGCCCATCTTATGATCCAGCCAATCTGCCGAATCCCGCTCTGCCGACCACCGGCGGTAACGCTACCCAGCGAGCGAACCAACGGGCGTACAACCAGGTTTATCTGAACTCCATCAATGCGTGCCTGCCTTCCTGGGACAGGCCGACGAGTCGCACGTTCACGTTGTCGAGCGCTGCGTCTACGGCGGGCAGCTACCTGCCGCATGATCCGCTCTGGTATGCGGCCAAATATGGCGGCGCCGGCGTGCTCGACGCCAAGGGTGATCCCACCAATTACTTCAAGATCAGCAATCCTGCCGAGCTGCCCGAACAGATGGGCAAGGCTTTCCGTTCAGCTGCTGCGCTCGCTGCTGTGGCCAGTACCAGTGTGGTGGGTGTGGGGCAGCGTAGCCTGGGATCCGCAGCCATTTACCAGGCCAACTACGATTCGCTGACCTGGTCGTCACGTGTCTACGCTTTCCCCATCGCCGCCAGTGGTGCATTGGCCAATACGCCCATCTGGGAGGCTGCCTCGAAAATTGGAGCGCCTGCTTCGCGCAACAAACTGTTTTTGGGCAGAGGCGGTTCGACCACACCGTTTCAGCTGACGTCGACCGCATTTGCAACGATGACCACCGCGGAGCAAGCTGATTTCGGTAATGCCGCCACCTATTTATACCTGTTGGGTGATAAATCGGCGGAAGAGCGCAAGGGTGGCACGTTCCGTAACCGGGGCACCACTGCCGGCGCAGAGTTTGGCTCTGTCCTCGGCGATATCGTGAACTCCGATCCGCAAATCATTTCCAAAAGGGACTATGACTACGCCGTCGGTGACGCCACCTACAACACCTTCCTGGCCAGCATCAATTTTGAAATGCTTGCGGTTGGCAGCAACGACGGGTTCTTCCATATATTTGACGCAGAGCCGGACGCAACCGGTGGCGGGGAACTGCTGAGTTTCATGCCTCAGGCGGCCCGGACCAACGTCAAGGATCTGGCCGATCCGGGTTACATCCATAAAAACTTTGTCGACGGCCCCATCGCCATCAGCCATGCAAAAATTCCTGTTCCGGGCGACGCCTCGACCAGCTGGCGCACGATTGTCCTTGGCACGGGCGGGGGCGGCGCGCAGACGATATTTGCGATCAATGCGACGTCCAAGACATTTACGGCCAACAGCATTTTGTGGGAGTTCAACCAATCTTCCACAGGCGCCGGAACGACCCTCGGCAGCATCATGGGCCGGCCGGCGATCGGCAAGCTCAATGACGGAACCTGGGTTGCGATTTTTGGCAACGGCTACAACAGCACGGCAGGGACCGCCAACCTGTATGTGGTGCGACTGGATACGGGCGCCCTGGTCCGCGTCATCCCCACCAACACCGCGACAGCCTTTACCAACAATGGACTGGGCTCCATCGAAGTGGTGCGCAAAACTACCGGCAACCGGGACACCATTGACTATGTGTATGGCGCCGACTTCAAGGGCAATATCTGGCGGTTTGACCCCAATGTCGCGACGGCGGGTGCCCTGATTTATTCGACCCCAACGGGCCGGCCCATCACGGCAGAAATCAAGGTCGGCCCCGCACCGACAGGCCTCACCACGGGCGGGAAAATGATCTATTTTGGAACCGGTAGCTATTTGACAGCCGCCGATCCGGCAAACACCACTGTGCAGGCCCTGTACGGGGTCTACGATGACTTGGCTCACAGCCTTAATACGACACCGTTTGTCGCGGAGTCCAGCCTTTCGTCCATGACCATTACCGTGGCCGCCGGTGCGGATGTCAGAACCACGTCTGCCGCCGCGTCGCCCTTCTGGTATACCGTCACGGGCAAAAAAGGCTGGGTCGTCCAGTTGACGGGCACCAATGTTGTTGCGGGTGAGCGCGTGATTGCGCCGCCGGTCCGCTATACGGTGGCCGGTCTGGTGGATGCCTTCCTGTTCACGTCCATCGTGCCCAGTACGGACGAATGTCAAGCGGGCCTGGATGCCTGGATTACGGGCATCGACGCGATGACCGGGGGATACAAGAAGGTTTTCAGCAGCATTACCAACAATTCGGTGCGCATACGCGGCGGGTCACCGCGCGGGGTGTTCGTGCTGCAAGATGGTGGGGCGCCGACGCTGTATATCAGCCAGACCATCTTTAATGGCGAACCACCGACAACTTCATTCACGACCGGCACCGGCGGCGAACAAACCGTTAATATCAACGGCGTTGACGGTACGACTCGCGTGATTTCCATCGGACTGAACAATCCGACCGTGCCGGCTTCGATGAACCGCCAGGTGTGGCGCCAGTTAAAGTGATCGATGGGATGGGGCCGGCTGTTGTGCGCAACGGCCGCCCCGTTTCAGTAACGCTTAGCGAGAAGGAGAAAAATTGAAATCCGTTATCAAAAATAATCGCGGCTTTACTTTGATAGAGCTTATGGTCGTGGTGGCCGTCATCGGCCTTCTGTCGGCGATTGCAATTCCTTCGTATCAAAGTTATACGGCGCGTTCCAATCGCTCGGCCGGGAAATCAACTTTGCTGGAAGCGGCGCAATTCATGGAGCGTTATCGCTCCAGTAATTTCAAGTATGTTGATGCTTCCAACAATGCCCCTGCGTTGCCGAGCCGGCTGCAAATTTCGCCAGCGCAGGGAACCAAGCGCTATGACATTGCACTTTCTGCCGTCACCGCCACGGGATTTACATTGACGGCCACGCCCAGTGGCTGGGTGGACAACGTTTGTGGCAATTTGACGCTCAACAACCTGGGCGTCAAAGGGCAGTCTATTGGGGATGCCGCCTCTTGCTGGAACCGTTGAGGGTTCCTAGCGCCGGACCTCGTCCACCAGCGTCTTGAACTCGTCAATGTCCTCAAAGCTGCGGTAAACGCTGGCAAAGCGGACATAGGCGACTTTGTCGAGCTTTCGCAGCTCGCGCATCACCAGCTCGCCGATCCGGTTGGAAGCCACTTCCCGCAAGCCCAGGCTCAGCAGTTTTTCTTCGATACGCTCAATCGCCGAGTCCACCTGCTCGGTGCTGACCGGGCGCTTGCGCAGCGCCAGGTTCAGCGAGGCCAGCACTTTGCTGCGCTTGTATTCGATGCGCCGGCCGTCCTTCTTGACGATGGACGGGAAGGTGACGTCGGGCCGCTCATAGGTGGTAAAGCGCTTTTCACACGCGCCGCACTGGCGGCGGCGGCGTATGAAGTCGGCATCCTCGGACACCCGGGTTTCGACAACCTGGGTTTCAAGATGGCCGCAAAAGGGGCATTTCATGGGCGGGGACCTGAATCTAAAGAAATAAATCGATCAAATCGGCCACTAGCCCAACGAAGACGAGCGCAGGATGCTATAAAAATCATAGTTCCTGCGCTGTCCTTCATGGTCAGCGGTATACCGGGAAGCGGCTGGTCAGGGCGTGAACCTTGGCGCGGACCGCTTCGATATTGGCCGCATCGCGCGGGTTGTCCAGCACGTCGGCGATCAGGTTGGCGGTGGCGCGGGCTTCTTCGTCCTTGAAGCCGCGGGTCGTCATGGCCGGGGTGCCGATGCGCACGCCGCTGGTGACCATCGGCTTTTCCGGGTCGTTCGGGATGGCGTTCTTGTTGATCGTCATGTGGGCGCTGCCCAGCACGGCTTCGGCTTCCTTGCCGGTGATGCCCTTGGCGCGCAGGTCGACCAGCATGAGGTGGCTTTCGGTGCGTCCGCTGACGATGCGCAGGCCGCGCTGCGTCAGGGTGTCGGCCACGATCTGCGCGTTCTTCACGACCTGCTGCTGGTAGGTCTTGAACTCGGGCGACATGGCTTCTTTGAAAGCCACGGCTTTGGCCGCGATCACGTGCATCAGCGGGCCGCCTTGCAGGCCGGGGAAGATGGCGCTGTTGATGACTTTTTCGTGCTCGGCCTTCATCAGGATGATGCCGCCGCGCGGGCCGCGCAGGCTCTTGTGCGTGGTTGAGGTGACGATGTCGGCGTGCGGCACCGGGTTGGGGTAGACGCCCGCGGCCACCAGGCCGGCGTAGTGGGCGATGTCGACCATGAAGATCGCGCCGACGGCTTTGGCCACCTTGGCGAAGCGCTCGAAGTCGATGCGCAGGCTGTAGGCCGAGGCGCCCGCGATGATCAGCTTGGGCTTGGTTTCGTGGGCCTTGCGCTCCATCGCGTCGTAGTCGATCTCTTCCTTGTCATTGAGGCCATAAGAGACGACGTTGAACCACTTGCCGCTCATGTTCAGGGCCATGCCGTGCGTCAGGTGGCCGCCTTCGGCCAGGCTCATGCCCATGATGGTGTCGCCGGGCTTGAGGAAGGCCAGGAACACGGCTTCATTGGCCGATGCGCCGCAATGGGCCTGCACGTTGGCGGCTTCAGCGCCAAAGATGGTTTTGATGCGGTCGATGGCCAGTTGCTCGGCCACATCGACGTGCTCACAGCCACCGTAGTAGCGGCGGCCGGGGTAGCCTTCGGCGTATTTGTTGGTGAGCTGCGAGCCTTGCGCGGCCATAACGGCGGGCGAGGCGTAGTTTTCGCTGGCGATCAGCTCGATATGGTGCTCTTGCCGGGCGTTTTCAGCCTGGATGGCGGCGAAGATTTCGGGGTCGGTTTGTTCAACCAGGATGTTGCGGTGGTACATGGCAGTCCTTAAAGACGTGGTCCCTGCTATTCACGAGCCGCGGCTCTAAATGAAACAAGGGCTGCCCAGGCGAACGGCTGAACGCTTGGGCCCAACGGCTTTCAGCGGTGCGCTTCCCAGTGGTGTCCCACGTCAGCTTCAATGATTGTGAAAACCATGAGCCTATCGCCAGTCGCGCACGTTCCCAGTGTAACCGAGGGCGCCCGAAACCCGCCGGCGCCGGGATTCTCAGACGCAGCCCGAAAAGCAAAAAAGCCGGGGCGCTGGCAGCGGCCCGGCTTTGAGGCGTGGATATAACAGGGCGCGGAGGGGCGCCGAATCAGGACTGGCTCAACAGCGCCACTTTCTCAGGCGTTTTGGCCTCGGGCACTGGCGTATCAGCCTGGGCCGGCAGGGAGGCCGGCACCGGACGCGAGGTGCCGGGTGCGGCAAAGAAGGGCGCAGGCGCACCGCGCTTGGAGGCGGACGCCACCACGGCCAGCAGGCGGGCATGCTCGCCCATCACCTTGCCGGCGTAGCCGCCGTCGTCGTCCATGTTGGCTGCGCCCACATAGTATTTAAGGCCGCCTTCGATGGAGCCGGCGCGGGCGATGCATTCCTGCAGCACCTTGACGCCGACGCGCAGGTTGGTCACCGGGTCAAACGCCGCCAGCTTGCCGCCGAAGTTGTCGTACTTGTCGTGGTGCACCTTGGTCATGACCTGCATCAGGCCCTGGGCGCCCACCGGGCTTTGCGCGAACGGGTTGAAGCCCGACTCGATCGCCATGATGGCCAGGATCAGGGTCGGATCCAGCTTGGCTTTCTGGCCGATCTCGAAGGCTTCTGCCACCAGCACGCTCAGCGGCTCGGGCGCGACGCCGTATTTCTTGCTCAGCCAGTAAGCCACCGCCGCCTGTTGGGCGGGCAGGTCTTTCGGGTTGGACGCCGTGGCGCGCTCAATGGCGGCCGGCTCGGTAAAGCCGATGGCCGCTTCCTGGCGCTGCTGCAGCCAGGTCATGAGCTTGAATTCACCGGCCTGACGCAAGTCGGGCCGGGCAGTCAGTGTGATCACCGCGAACACGACGGCCAGGCCCAGAAGGGCGAAGCTGTTGTGGGTGATCTCGAAAAAACCTTGGGCGATGTCATCGGCAACGGTTGAAACACCGTTGCGCACACTTTTCAGGTGCGCCTCAAGGCTGAATTGTCCTAGCGCTGTCATAGCACTCCTTTCTACGCCTGCAGGCCCTTTGGGGGCCAGGCAGGCTTTGATTGGGTCGCCATCAAACCAAGGCATGCCTTGTGGGGTTTGGACCCCTTGTTTGACGTTGCCGGCTTCGTTGATGAATAGGGCAGCGGATTCGGGTTGTCCCTAGGTTCTTGTGGGACTGGCGGGATTCTATGGGTCTCGTTAATAACCTGTCAATAATAACAAATCGTTTCTTTATATTAAAAAGGCAAATAAAAACCCTGATCTTCGGCAGAAACGCCCTAAATCAAGGTAGTTACGGCCTCTTTTTGAGACCAAGCTCTAAGTTAAGTTCGATGTAAAAAATCCTGGATAGTCGGATCGCGGGTCCGGATGTAGGCCGGATTCGATGGCTGTTGTGGGACGTTTGCGGTGGTTTTCAGCCCCCAAAGGCAAAGGCAATCACTGCCGCAACTGTGATTGAAAAGATGGTCTTGCCTCTGCGCCGGCACAGGTTTAACCTGCAATTGCGTGTTCATTCACGCATCCAACCGGGTAACCAACCCCGGAAAACCTGGAAGCAATCACTTGCTTTCATCGCACTGGAGACGATTCATCTCTCTTTTGCGGAAACCCGACGGCATGAGCATCAAGCCCGCCGTCAACCCCGGTCGGTCTCACTGCCCGGGGTTTTTCTTTGGGGGACTCACACCTGATTTCCCTTCGGGTGACCGTCTTTTTCAAATAAGTCATTGACCTATCGGCCCGGGCGTTAAAAACTCGACGCCTATGGCAATCAAAGATTTGAAGAATAAATGGCGGGAGTTCAACTGGCGCGAGACCAACTGGCGCGAAATCGGGAAGTCGTTACCGGCCAGGGGGGCCGCCGTGGCCAAGTCACCGCTCTGGCGGCGCCGCGCGGCCTTGGCGGTGGGCAGCTTGCTGCTGCTGTGGGCGCTGGCCTATGCGGCTGTGCCCTCCATCCTCAAGTCGCAGCTGGAGAAGATCGCCTCTGAAAAGCTGGGCCGGCAGGTCACAGTGGGTGAAGTGGACTTCAAGCCCTGGTCGCTGGAGCTCACCCTGCGCGACCTGGCCATTGCCAGGGCCGGCGCGTCGAAACCTTCCCAGCCATCTCCCCAGCCATCTCCCCAGGAAGCACCCCAGCTTGCCATCAAGCGCATATATATAGATGCTGAGCTCGAGTCCCTGCTGCGCTTCGCGCCGGTGGCCGATGCGGTGCAGATCGATGAGCCGGTGGCCTTTCTCACCCACCAGGGCGAGGGGCGCTACGACATCGACGACATTCTCGAGCGCTTCCAGACCCCCGAAGACACTCCCCCCAGCGACCCGCCGAAATTCGCGGTCTATAACATCGTGGTCAGCGGCGGGCGCATGGACTACACCGACAAGCCCTTCGGCAAGACCCACGAACTGCGCGAGCTGGGCCTGTCGGTGCCTTTTCTCAGCAACCTCAAGTCCAAACGAGAGGTCAAGACCTCGCCGCACCTGGCTTTCAAGCTCAACGGCAGCAGTTTTGACACCGCCGCAGAGGGCACGCCCTTTGCCCAGACGCACAAGACGGATGCCACCTTCACACTGCGCGGTTTTGACCTGAACCCTTACCTGGTCTACTGGCCGGCCACCTTGCCCGTCAAGCTGCAAGCCGCCGTGCTGCATGCCGACGCCAAGGTGGCGTTTGAGCAGACGCCGGCCACCGTGGTGCGCATCTCCGGCACCGTGACGGCGGAAAAAGTCCGGCTGCTGGCTGCGCAGGCCGGCCCATCGGCAGCCCCGGCGCCGTCGGGAAAACGCGGTAGCGAACCGCCACCCGCCCGGCCCGACCTGCTTGCCTTCGATCGCCTGCAGATCACCATGGACGACGTGCGCCCGCTCGAGCAGTTCGTCAAACTGTCCGCCGTCGAGCTCACCGCGCCCACGCTGTCGCTGGCCCGTGACCGGGCAGGGCGCCTGAATCTGCTGCCGGCCCCTGTGGCGGTTGCTATAAAAAAAGAAGCGGCTTACGCCCGCCCCCAAAGGGCTGCAGGCCAAAATGACCCCAAAGACCAAGCCACGGCTGCAGCCGGTGCCGCCAGCAGCCCGGCAACGACGGCGTCTTCCGCGCCACCGGTGAAAGCCGCCGCGCCCGCCTCAACCCCCTGGAAGGTGCAAGTGGCCCGCGTGGCCGTGCGTGACGGCCGCGTGAACTGGCTGGACGAAACCCTGGCCTCACCCGCCGACATCCGCCTGGCCGGCTTCGCGCTCAATGCCTCGGCCATCGCCATGCCGTTTGCGGCCAGTGCGCCCCTGAAGTTCGACGGCTCAGTGGGCCTGGAGCCGCCTGCCGCCGCCCCGGCACCGGCCAAGCCCGTAGCTAAAAAATCAGCCAAACCCGCCACCCAGGCCGCAGCGCCCGCCGCCCCAGCGACGCCCGCACTTTTGACCTTCAATGGCACCGCCACCGACCAGGCCGCGCAAGTCACCGCCAATGTGGCCGCCTGGCCGCTGGGCGTGGCGGCCAAGTATGTCGGCCAGTTTTTGCTGCCGGCACTCAACGGCCAGCTCGACGCCCAGCTGGGCGTGAACTGGCAAGCCGCCAGCGGCGACAAGCCGCAGGCACTGCAAGTCACCGCGCCGCAAATTGCCCTGAGCGATGTGCAGCTGGCCGAGGGCAAGGTGTCGCTGGTCTCCATCAAGCGGGTAGACCTCACGCAAGCCGACATCGACCTGACCGGCCAGACCTTCAAGGCGGCCAAGCTGCAACTGACCGAACCCAAGGCCAGGGTCGACCGTGACGGCGACAAGCGCTGGATGTACGAGCGCTGGATGGTCGGCCACCGATCGACTGCCGCCGCACCCCCGCCACCCACCGACACCGCCACCCGCGCCTCTGCGCCCTCATGGGCCGTGGCCGTGCAGGACGTGCAGCTTGAAGGCGGCGCGATGTCGTTCTCCGACAAAGCCGGCGCCAAACCCGTGGCCTTTGAGGTGACTGCCGCCAAAGCCCAACTGGGCGGCCTGCTGCTCGACGACAGGCCTGCCGCCAAAGCCCAGGCCGCCAAGCCCATGCCGCTGACAGCCTCCTTGCGCCTGGCCACCGGCCGGTTTGAGCCCGGCAAGGTCGACTTCAACGGCAGCCTGGCCCTGGCGCCCATTCAGGCGCAAGGCCGGCTGGTGGTTGACCGCCTGCCTTTGCAGGCCTTTGAGCCATACCTGGCCGACACCCTCAATATCGAGCTGCTGCGCGCCGACGCCAGCTTCAAGGGCCGCGTCGCCTACCGCCAGCTGCCGGCCGGCACGCAGGCGCAGGTGACGGGCGATGTGTCGCTGGAAGAATTCCGCGCCAACACGCTGGCGCCCAGCGAAGACCTGCTCGCCTGGAAAGCGCTGAACCTGCGCGGCCTGCATGTGGCGCTGGAGCCGGCCAAAGCCACACGCGTGGACGTGAAGGAAACGGTGCTCACCGACTTCTTTGCGCGTGTGATCGTCATGCCCGACGGCCGCATCAACCTGCAAGACCTGGTCAAGGGCAATGCGCCCGAGGCTTCGGCCACGGCGGCGGATGCTACAAAAACGGTAGCTGATAACGCAAGTCCTGTGCAGGCTGGCGCGCTAAAAGGCGCACAAACCTCGGCGCAACCCATCAGCCCAACCGCACCGGCAGCTTCGGCATCCGGCGGCCCGCCCGCCATCGTGAGCTTCGGCCCCATCAGCCTCATCAACGGCAAGGTGCTGTTCTCCGACCGTTTCGTCAAACCCAATTACTCGGCAGACCTGACCGAGCTGACCGGCAAGCTCAGCGCGTTCTCATCGGTGGCGCCCGCGGCTGCGGCCGGCGGCGCACCGGTTGCACCGAACATGGCCGACCTTGAACTGCGCGGCCGGGCTGAAGGAACAGCCTCGCTTGAAATCCTGGGCAAGCTCAACCCGCTGGCCAAGCCGCTGGCGCTTGATATCAAAGGCAAGGTGCGCGACCTTGAGCTGCCGCCGCTCTCGCCGTACTCCGTCAAATACTCGGGCTACGGCATCAACCGCGGCAAGCTCAGCGTCGACGTGAGTTATGTGGTGCAGCCCGACGGGCGCCTCACCGCCACCAACAAGGTCATCCTCAACCAGTTGGCCTTCGGCGAGAAGGTGCCGGGCTCCACCGCCAGCCTGCCCGTCAAGCTGGCCGTCGCCTTGCTGGCCGACCGCAACGGCGTGATCGACATCGACCTGCCCATCAGCGGCTCGCTCAACGACCCGCAGTTCAGCCTGGGGCCCATCATCGTGAAGGTGATCATCAATGTGATCGTCAAGGCGATTACCGCGCCGTTCTCCCTGCTGGCCAGCGCGCTGGGCGGCGGCGGTGAAGAGCTCAGCACCGTGGGCTTTGCCGCCGGCAGCGCAGAGCTGGGTCCCGAGGCCAAAGCCGGCCTGGACAAAGTCGCCAAGGCGCTGACGGAGCGGCCCTCGCTGCAGCTCACCGTGGTCGGCACCAGCAGCGTGGAAGCTGAGCGAGACGGTTTCAAGCGCGCGCGGCTTGATTCTCTGGTGCGTGCCGAAAAGCGCCGCATCACCGTGAAGGAGGGCGGCACCACCTCGGCCGCCGTCAGCATCAGCCCGGCCGAATACCCCGACTTGCTCAAAGAGGTCTACAAACGCGCCGACATGCCCAAGCCGCGCAACCTGATCGGCCTGGCCAAAGACCTGCCCGTGCCCGAGATGGAAAAACTGCTGCTGGCCGACATCAAGGTCAATGACGACGCCATGCGCGAGCTGGCGGTGCAGCGCGGCGTGGCCGTCAAAGACTACCTCGCATCGCGCGATCTGCCCCCTGAAAGGCTCTTTCTGGGCGCCGCCAAAGCCATACCGCCCGAGGCCAAATGGACACCCCGCGCGGAGCTGAATTTGGCGATGCCGTAAAAACAGCGAAAATAGCGTCAGTGCTTTATTGATAAAGCTTTATGGGGCCCTTGGGCTTGGGCGCGCAACACGGGTTGCGGCGCCGGCCCCCCATCCACTCCAACACCCGCTGCCGCCTGCAAAGTCCCCCATTCCCCGGGGAGCCTTGCGGCTGGCGGCACTTATTTTTTGACTTTGCGCTCCCATGTTTAAATCTTCCAAACCTGAAACTCCCGCCGTGAAAACGCCCACCACCAAGCAGGCAGAGGCCCATCCGCTGGACGGCCTGACCGGCGGCGCGTTCTCCGCGCCCACTTCGGGCGAGCGCACCGCGCGCATCCGCACCTGGCTGGCCACCGAGCCCACGGCCGAGCAGATGGCCGAGGTCTACAAAGACCTGGCCAACCGCGACAAGGGCGCAGCCAAGCCGCTGAAAGAAAAGCTCGACGAAATCAAGCGCAGCAAGGGCCAGGAAGCCGTGGCCGCCGAATGGGCCGAAAAAGCCCAGGCGCTGCTGGCCGTGCCCAAGCTCAACCTGGCCGACGCCCTGGCGTGGCAGCGCGATGCCGCCAAGGCCGGCGCGCCGCTGTCCAAAGAGCCGCTGGCCGGCCTGAAGGTCCAGCTGGCCGACCGCGTCAAGACGATTGAAGACCTGCAGCACCGCACCCAGGTGCAGCGCGAAGCCGCCGTGCTGCTGGCCCAGCGCACCGAAGTGCTGTCGCTCAAACCCTGGCGCGACGCCGAAGCCGCCCTTGAATCCCTGCGCGGCGATGTCACGCACTGGCAGTCGCAGGCCGACGAAATCACGCACGACGCGAACTGGGCCAGCGTGGACGGGAAATTCCCGCCGCTGCTGGACGCATCGCGCGCACAACTGCTGGCCGTGTGGGACGCCTTCCAGGGCGCGCTGACGCAAGCCCAAAAGGCCGCTGAAGATGCCGCCGCGCCATTGCCTGCCGTGCCGGTCTGGGCCGACGAGCTGCGCGCCGCGCGCGGCCTGCCGCCCGCCGCAGGTGACCAGCCCGCACGCGCGCCCAAGGCCAAGATCGACCCGGCCGTACTCAAAGAGATGCGCGAAAAATCTTCCGCCATCGTGCAGGAAGCATTGACGCGCCTTGAGCATGAAGTCGGTGAAGGCCACGGCAAGTCCACGCCCAAGGTGGCCGCTGACCTGCGCCAGGCCCTGAAAGAACATATCCGCAACATCGACAGCAAGCTGGAAGCCGCCGCGCACGCCGCCCTGACGGCCGCCGGTGAACTCGAAGGCTGGCAACGCTGGCGCGCCGACCAGATCCGCGAAGAGCTGGTCGTGAAAGCCGAGGCCCTGGTGGCCAAGCCGCTGGGCGGGCGCAAGCAACAAGAAGCCCTGCGCGCCATGCGCGAGCAGTGGAAGACCAGCGACCAGGGCGGCACGCCCAACCACGCGCTGTGGAAGCGTTTTGACGACGCCTGCAACGAAGCGCACAAGGTCGTCGAAGCCTGGCTGGAGAAGGTCAAGGAACAAAGCGAAACCGTCAAGGCCGAGCGCAAGCTGCTGATCGACGAAGTGCTGGCCTGGGCTGAAGCCAACAAGGGCAACACCGACTGGAAGCACCACATCCGCAGCCTCAACGGCTTTGTCGAAAAATGGCGCGAAGCCGGCCACCTGGGCGAAAAGGCCTTTGCTGAAATCCAGCCCGTGTGGAAAGCCGCGATGGAAACAGCCGATGCCGCGCTGACCGCCGCACGCACCGAAAGCATCGCGCGCCGCAAGGCCATGATCGAAGAAGCCGTGGTGCTGGGCGCCGAGCCGCAGTTGCGCATCGACGCCGTCAAGTCGCTGCAACAGCGCTGGCAGCATGAAGCGCAGGGCGTACCCATCGAGCGCAAGCAAGAGCAAAAGATGTGGGACGCCTTCCGCAAACCCATAGACGACGCCTTCCAGCGCAAGACGGCCGAGCGTGAAAAAGCCGCCGCCGCCCTGGGCGAATACGACCGCATGGTGCTCGAAGCCTCCAAGGCCGTGGAAGCCGCTACCGCCAGCGGCGATGTGCAGAAAATCCACGCGGCCGCCAAGGCGCTGGAGGCGATTGTGCGCGGGCAAGTGCCTGTGCCCGCACCGGCTGCAGCGCCTGCTGCCGCACCGGCCGCGCCGTCGGTTGAAGCCGCGCTGGCAGATGCGAATGCCGCACCGGTTGCTACTGCCGATGAAGCTGCAAGCCCTGCAGAAGTAGAGCCGGCGCAAGCCGCTACCGAAGCCGCTGCAGATGCGGCAGCCGCAGAATTTGCCGAATCCAGCGAACCCGCCAGCGCACCCGCCGAACCCGCACCCGCGCCGAAACCCGCACCCAAGCCGGTGATTGCACGCCGCGGCGACGACCGCCCTGGCATGAAGAAGGCCGAACCGGTAGCGGCCGGACGCGGCGGCAAGTTTGGCGACCGCAAGGACTCGCGCCCCGGCAGCAAGCCAGGCGGCCCACGCCAGAGCACCGACAACAAGTTCGAGCCCTACCGTGAAGGCCGTGACGACCGCGGTCCGCGCGGTAATGACCGGGGAGACCGTGGCGACCGCAACGCACGCCCCGCCTTTGAAGAGCGCGGCCCACGCCTGGGCGATGCCGCCTTCCGCGCCCAGCGCGAAGCTTTTGAAGCGGCCAACCAGGCCCTGAAAAAGCTCGCCATGCAGGCGCACGGCGAGGTGCTGACCCACGTGCTCACCGCCTGGGAAAAACGCGATCCGGCCCAGCTGCCGAGCGCGCAAGACCTCGGCAAGGCCGTACCGCCAGCCGTGCGCAACCGCTGGGTGCAAGCCGTCAGCACGCCCTCGGGCAAGGACGCATCCGAAGCGCTGCTGCGCCTGGAAATCGCCGCCGAGCTGCCGACGCCGGCCGAGCACATCAGCGCGCGCCGCATGCTGCAACTGCAACTGCTCACCAAACGCAACGCACCGGCGCCGGCCGAAACCTGGGGCGAAGACACCGCCCAGGTGCTGGCCGCCGACTTTGACCCCGCCAATGCGCGGCGTGTGCAGAACGTGCTGAAGGCGCTGCTCAAACGATGAGTGTGGACGCCGCTGCTGTGGCGGCATCACAAGACCGTGTGCAGACGCTGGGCGAGGAAATCGCCAACAGTGTGAGCCACGGTGTTGCGCTGCTGGCTGCGGTGATTGCGGCGCCTTTCCTGGTGGTTGCCAGCGTGCGCAACGGCGATGCCATCGACGTCGCAGCCGCCAGCGTGTTTGCCGCCACCATGGTGTTGCTGTACTTCACCTCCATGCTGTACCACGCGCTTCCGGCCGTGCGTGCGGCGCGCGCCAAAAGCGTGTTCCAGGTCCTGGACCACGGCGCCATCTACCTGTTGATTGCCGGCACCTACACACCTTTCACGCTGGGCGTGCTGCGCGGGCCCTGGGGCTGGACGCTGTTTGCCCTGGTGTGGACCATGGCGCTGGCCGGGGTGGCGGTGAAGGCCGTGGCGGGCATACGGTACCCGCGTGTCTCTACCGCGCTGTATGTGGCGATGGGGTGGGTTGCGCTGATCGCCATCAAGCCTATGCTCGAGTTGATTCCGAACTGGGGTTTGTTCTGGCTGGTGGCCGGCGGGCTTTTCTACACCCTGGGCGTGGGCTTTTTTGCCACTGACTCACGGCTTCGCTACGGGCACTTTGTGTGGCATATGTTTGTGGCGGCCGGCACGGTCTGCCACTTTGTGGCCGTGCTGTACTACGCGAACTGAAGGGCCCCGTTCGGGCCGCCGCTTTTGCTCAGCGGGCTGCTTCAATCAGATGGGCGATTCCATCAAAGCCCAGGCGCCGCGCATGCTGCAGCGCATTCAAGCCATCCTTGTCGATCAACGCCGTGTTGGCGCCCGCCGCCAGCAGGCGCTGAACCACGGCCGTGTGCCCCTGCATGACGGCCAGGACCAAAGGCGTGCGCCCGGCTGAGTCGGCCGCGTTGACCGGGGCGCCTTGCTGAAGCAGGCGATCCAGTTGCTGCAAGTTGCCAGCGCGGGCGGCTTGCTGCAGCGCGCCGGCCAGCGCCAGTGAACCGGTGGCTTCGGCGCGCAGGGAGCGCGCGGGGGCGGCGGATTTTTCCTGCCGCTGTTCTGCGGCTGCGGGTGCTGCCGCGGCGGGTGCTGCCGCGGCGGGTGCCGCAGCCGCAGGGGCTGGCGGAGCGGCGGCTACTACGGCGGGAGCCGGTCCAAGCGCCGGAGCGACTGCTGGCCGTGGAGCAGACATGGCGGCAGGGGTAGAAGGGGTGGAAGGGGCAACAGGTGCAGCGGCGGGCGCCGAGCGCGATACGAGCTCATCGGCTTGCGGTGCAGGGACTACGGCTGAAGAGCCTGCTGCCGCATCAGCTTGGCGTGAGCGTCCAAATCCCGCGCTGTCTTGTGCAATGGCGGCGGGAGGTGCGGGGGGAGCTGCGGGCGCAGCGGCTGGAGAGGGCGCAGCAGCAGGCGGTGACGCCACCACCGGCGGCGCCACGCCGCCAAATGCTTGCGTGGTTTCCGCTTCGGCCTTGGCGGCGGACTTTGCTGCATCCTTGGCGAGGCCTGGCAAGGGAACCGGCTGGGGGGCTGGCTGGGGCGCAGGTTTTTCGGCGGCAGGTTTTGCCGGCGCTTTCAAGGCCGCAGCCGCTGAGCTTTCGGCGGGCGCCGCCTTGGCCCTGGCTTCAGATTGCGTTGTTTGGGGCGCGGTGTTTGCCGGAGCGGCTGCAGGCGCAGGTGCCGGCGCCGGAACAGCCGCAGCAGGCGGCGCACTCGCGCTGGGCTGGCCAAACGCCAGGTCTTTTTCCTCATCGCTGCCGCGGTCCAGTTGCAGCACCAGCAAGCCCGTCAGGCCCACCAGCGCCACGCTGGCCAGGGCCGAGATCTTCCAGCGCGACTGGTTGGCGGCGGGCGTTTGTGTGGGCGTAGCAGCGGCTGCGTTGGCAGTCTGCGCCTTGCCGGCCGCGATCACCATCTCCGCATGCGCGCGCACAGCGTCCCGCACATGCGCGCCGGGGCGGCGTGTGTCCTGGGCGCTGGCCTCGCGGTAGCGCGCTGTCAGCTCGTCGCCCGGGGGGCTGCGGTCTGGCTCTGTCATGCAAACTCCTGTAGCTGCTGGCGCAGGCTGTTTCGTGCGTAGCGCAGGCGGCTCTTGGCGGTCTCAAAACTCACGCCGGTGGCCTCGGCGATGCCTTCCACACTCAGGCCCGCCTCGGCCTGCAGCAAAAAGGCTTCGCGCTGCTCCAGCGGCAGCCGCTCCACCGCGGCAATCAGCGCCGCCGCTTGCTCGCTGGACTCCAGCCGGCGCACCGGACCAAAGCCCGAATCGGCCGCCAGCGTGTCGCCCAGGCTGGAGCCTTCGTCATCATCCCCCTGGGCATCGATGCTCACATGCTGCTTAGCCGTGCGGAAGTGGTCGACCACCCGGTTGTGCGCCATGGTGAACAGCCAGGTCTTGAAGCGCGCCGACACGGTATAGGTGGGCGCGCTGCGCGCTACCGCAAACCACACGTCCTGCAGCAGGTCATCGGCCACGGCCTGCACGCGCACGCTGCGAAACACATAGCGCCACACCCCCAGCTCGTGGCGCGCATACAGCGCGTCGAAGGCGCTGATGTCGCCGCCCGCAAAGCGCAGCATCAGCGATTCGTCGCTGTCTTCGGCTGCGGGATCGGGAGTGGCACTCGGCATGCGCCACATTATCACGGCGCAGCAGCGCTGCCTTGTCAGTAGCGGCGCAGAGGAGGATCGGGCACATAGGAGGCATTGCCTGATTGCGGGAACGGATCCGGAACAGGATTGTGCGCAACCGGTTCCCGAATCACGCCACTCGCAACCAGGTTCTCCCGGCTGTCATAGCGGATGCGGATGACCTCGTTGGGCTGTGATTGCAGGCGGGCAAACGAGGTGTGCGAGATCACTGAGGTTTCGCGGGCGCCGTGGCCGGTGCCCAGCTTGGGGGCGGGCAGGGCGGCGGATGGTGGGGAGGGCGCCCTTCTGGCCATGCCTTCCAGCCCGGCGGAGGCTTCTGCCGCGCTGCTGCTCTGGTCGGCCAGGGCCGATCTGCCGGCGCCGCTTTGTGGGGCGCTTTTGAGGTTGGCGGGTGCGTCGGCTTCGCGTTCTGCACGTTCCGCACGGGCCGGGCCGGCGGGCGCTGCCTGCGCGACCGGCTCCGGCAGCCGTTCCCGGAAGAGCGCCACGCCAATCACGCCGACATTGCCGGGCCTGCCGGTGCGGCCGGCGTAAGAGTCCCCCAGCGCGGAAAACTCAAATGCGGCGACTTCGCTGCTGCTTTTGCGCCAGCCGGTGACCTGGTACTGCTGCCAGGGCGAAAACACATAACCGGTCTGGTCCCAGGCGGCGGTCTCACCGTTCAGCACATTGACGCCGTCCACAGCGGTCACGGCCAGCACGCGCTCGCCAAGCTTGTTGCGCACCGAGATCGCGTATTTGGCGCCGTATTGGCCGGCCACCCAGTATTCACCGCGGTGGTAGTAGAGCGGCAGCGTGGCGCCGGTGCTGCGGTCGATGACGGTCACGTCGGCGAGGCGGCCGACAGCCTGGGCCTGCAAAGCCAGCGTAGACGCGGCCAGCAGAACCAGCGGGGTGAGGACCGCGCGAAATGAGGGAAAGGACGAACGAGGAGGGCGTTGGCGTTTCATGGAAGCTCCAGAAAAGGGGTGGAGCTGGTTGAAACGACACGGCCCGGGGGATGGGGTTAAGAAGGCCGGAAAAAGGGAAAAAAAGCTCCCAACTCAGCGAGGCACCGTTCAGCGGTTCGCTATGAATTCAGGAGCTGCTTACGCCTGTCCCTTCTGGTCTGGCGGGGGATTTGGCTTGTAAAAATCCCCCGGAACGCAGAAATTTCGCCTATTTGGCCGGAATAAAGAATTTGTCGAACAGCACCGTCAAAGGCGCGAAGTCCAGCGTGAAGCGCTCGCGGTTGACGAAGTAGGCCTCGCTGGTCACGGCGAAGAATTCGGCCGGGGAGGTGGCGGCGTAGTCGTCCAGCCAGGGCGCCGCGGCGCCAAAGCGCTTGGCCATCGCGACCTTCTCGCAAAACTCGTCAAAGGCCGGCTGCATCACCGAATGCCAGGAGGCATGGGCGCCGCGTGAGGGCAGGGGCGGGCAGCCGTCGGCCGCGCCGTCGCGCATGTCCATCTTGTGGACGAACTCGTGAATCACCACGTTGTGACCCTGCTCGGCCGTGTTGCCGGCATCGGCCACGTCCTGCCAGCTCAGGGTGACGGGGCCGCCCTCCATGGCCTCGCCCAGCAGCTCTTCGTTGTAGCGGTGCACCACGCCCGCCTGGTCGGTGACCTCGCGGCGCGCGAGCATCGCGCCCGGGTGCACCACGATGCCCTTGAAGTCGTCATACCAGCGCAGGCCCAGGTGCAGCACTGGCAGGCAGGCCTGCGCGGCAATGGCGACGGCCATCTGGTCGGTGACCTTCAGGCCGCGCGCGCCGGTAAATTCTTTTTGCTTGAGAAACTTGCCGGCCAGCGTGTGCAGCTCCTGCAGCTCGGCCACCGGGCGGCGGGCCAGAAAGGGGAACTGCAGGAGCGTGTCCATCCACAGCGTGTCCGGAATGGTTTTGGTGGGGGCCTTGTTGCCGCCTGCCAGCGTTCGTAACCAGTTCAGCATGGGTATTGGTCTTGATCAGAAAGAAAGGAAAAGATCAGAAAGAGATCAGAAAAAAATCAGAAGGAGATCAGCGGAGTTGGGGCTGAAGGATAAAAGCAAAAGGGACGCAGGCAAAGCAAAAAACGAAAAAGGGAAAAAAAGACCAAAACCCAAATCATCCCAAACCAGGCGGACTCAGCCCAGCGCAATACGCTGCAGCCCGGCGGCGGTCAGGCGCAGCACCTCGGCGCGTGGCGCCGGCGCCGCCAGGTCCCAGTCGCTGAGCACCACACGCGAGTAGCCGCCGCCCAGGTCGTGCACCGCCGGCTTGTGCGTATGGCCGTGGATCAGCGTGTGCGAGCCGGCGGCCTGCAGCCACTGGCGGGCGGCTTCGGTGTCGACGTCGGCGTACTGCACGCCCGACTTCTTGCGTGCTTCGCTTTGCTCACGCAGCCCGCGTGCGATGGCCTGTCGCTCGGCCAGCGGCCGGGCGAGGAAAGCGCGCTGCCATTCATCGGTGCGCACCTGGCTGCGAAACTGCATGTAGTCGGTGTCGCCCAGGCACAGGGCGTCGCCGTGCGACAGCAGCCAGCGCCGCGTGGTGCCGGCCGGAAACACCAGCACGGTCGGGTCTTGCAGCAAGGTGGCGTTGCACAGGTCCATCAGGCCCTGACCGACCAGAAAGTCGCGGTTGCCGTGCATGAAAAAGAGGGCCAGCCGGCCGGCGGCCTCGCCCATCACCTGCGCGCAGCGCGCGTCAAAACCGGCGGCCGGTGCGTGCAGGTCTTCGCCGATGGCGTCGTCGCCCACCCAGACTTCAAACAGGTCGCCCAGGATGAAGACCGCGTCGGCGGGTGTGGATTCAAGGTAGTGCTGCCAGGCCGTGAAGGTGGCCGGCTCCGAGGCCTGCAAATGCAGGTCCGAAATGAAATCGACCGTACGCCAGGACGGCGGCGCCAAAAGCTCCGCGATCTGGGGTACGGCCTCCAGGGTGCTCACCGGCGGCTTCAGGCCAGCGCAACGGCTTTCTGGATGATCACGTCTTCCATCGGCACGTCGTCGTGAAAGCCCTTGCGGCCCGTCTTCACGGCCTTGATCTTGTCGACCACATCGGTGCCGGCGATGACCTTGCCGAACACGGCATAGCCCCAGCCCGAGCCGCTGGGCGCGGTGTGGTTCAGAAAGCCGTTGTCGGCCACGTTGATGAAGAACTGCGAGCTGGCCGAGTGCGGTGCGTTGGTGCGCGCCATGGCCACGGTGTAGTTGTCGTTTTTGAGGCCGTTGGCGGCTTCGTTCTCGATCTCGCCGTCGGTGGGCTTTTGTTTCATGCCGGGTTCAAAGCCGCCGCCCTGCACCATGAAGCCGGGGATCACGCGGTGAAACACGGTGTTGGCGTAGTGGCCCTTGTTGACGTAGCTCAGGAAGTTGGCGACGGTCTTGGGCGCTTTGGCTGCGTCGAGCTCCAGGGTGATGACGCCGTATTCGGCGATGTGCAGTTCGACTTTCGGGTTGCTCATGATGGTGTCCTGTAGGGATGGGTGAATTAATTGACCAGGGTGGCCGATTTGATGAGGACGGGCGTCTTGGGAACGTCCGTCGGGAAGGGGCCGCCCGCACCGGTGGGCACCGATTTGATCTTGTTGACCACTTCCATACCGCTCACGACCTTGCCGAAGACGGTGTAGCCGTAGAGCTGGGGCGCGTTGACGAGCTGGGCGCGCGGCGTGTTTTCATACACACGGCCCTGGTATTCAAATTTGGGCACCGGGTCGCCGGGCGGAATGATGGTCGGGTTCAGGAAGTCGTTGTCCTTCACGTTGATGAAGAACTGCGACGAGGCGGAATTGGGGTCGTTGGTGCGCGCCATGGCCAGGGTACCGACCACGTTTTTGGGGCCGCCCTTGGCGAGTGCCTCGCGGCCTTCATGGGCGACGGGTGGGCGGGTTTTCTTCTCGGCGTAGGTGGCGTCGTAGCCGCCGCCCTGCACCATGAAGTTGCTGATCACGCGGTGAAAAATCGTACCGTCGTAGTGTTTGTCTTTAACGTACTGCAGGAAGTTCTCGACGGTCTTGGGGGCTTTGTCGGGGTAGACCTCGACGACAAAGTCGCCTTCGCTGGTGACGAACTTCACCTTGGGCGCGGCTGGTGTCTGCGCAAGCGCCGGGCCGGCCAGAAGGGCGAAACTTGCGGCGGCGGCCATCGCGAATGCGGCGCGGCGCAGGGGTTGAAATGCCTTGGATGCGGTAGACGGTGCCGTGAACACGGCCAGCGTCTTGTGAACTGCCATCATCAAATGGTTCCTTCGAAGAATATTTTCCACTGGCTGCCCTGACGGACCCAGTACTGGCGTTTGGTGCGGCCGGTCTTGGCGCCTTTGACCAGCTCGCCAAAGGTTACCACCATCGTGTCGGTGCTGTCGGTCCAGCGCAGGTAAGACACATCCTTGAGCTGGATGTCGCGCCCGCCCAGCTGCTTGAGCTCGGTCTGCAGGGCCGGCGTCCATTCGGCAAGGGTCTTGCCGTAGCTGGTGAAGTCGGGTGTGTACCAGGCGGTGAGTTTGGCCATGTCGCCGCTGGACTTGGCGCTGTGCCAGCTTTGCAGCACGTCCTCAAACGACTTGCTGTCAGCCGCCAGCGACTGCGGCGCCACCCACTTCAGGCTGTGCGCAATGACGACGGGCGTGCTGCGCACCTCGACCGTGCGGATGATGCGCTCCAGGTCGGGGTTGGCCAGCACCACGCAGCCGTCGGTGGACAGCGGCGCGCGCGAAAACTGCGCCGGCGGCGTGCCGTGCAGCCAGATGCCGCTGCCGGTCTTGCCGCGCTTGACGTCAAGCTGGTTGGGGTAGTTGATGGGCAGGGCACCCGAGCCGTAGAAGTCGCGCAGCGATTTTGGGTCCAGGTTGCTGGTGATGAAGTACACGCCCAGCGGGGTGCGCAGGTCGCCTTCGACGGATTTTTCAATGCCGGACTTGCCGACCGAGATATAGTAATCGGCCACCAGCTTGATGCCGGTGGAGGTGTTTTCAAACAAGTAGAGGCGCGAGCGTGAGGCGTCGATGGCGATCGCGTGCTTGTTGCGCGGCGACAGCGCCAGGAACTGCGAGGGCACGGTGCCCGGCGCCGGGCGCTCGCGCAGCGCGCGCAGGCGCAGCAGAGATTCCTGCCGCAGCTCGGCCAGCGGCGCCGCGGCGGCTTTGGAGGCCGTGTCGGGAGGTATGTCGCCCATGGCGCGCACGGGGCGTGCAAAGCCCGAGAGCAGGTCGCCGTACACCAGCTGCGCCAGCTGGAAGTTGGGGTGGTCCTTGACCAGGCTTTCGGCTTTGTGCAGGGCCTCACGCGGTTTGGTCTGGCCTATCAGCTTGTAGATATCGATCAGGCGGGCTTCGGCTTCGCCGTCGCGTGTTTCGCGGGCCGCGGGGCGTGCTGGCGCCGTATGGCGGGCTGAGGCTTCTGCGGTTGCCGAGCGGGAGCGGCTTTCAGCGCGCGCAGGCAACAAGGCCATCGCCAGGCAAGGCGCCATAAAACAGAGAGCTGTTACCGCCTTCTTCATGCGGGCTTCCACGGAAAGTTGCCGGCCGGCAACGACAAACAAAGACAGGCTGAACGGAGCACTGGGGTCAGGTTGGCCGCCGGCGGTCAACCGCCGGTGGATTCCTTGACGATGACCCAGCGATCACCCACCTTGGCGAGCTCCAGCGTTTTGCGGCTCGAGATATTGAGCGAGTCGGCGCTGTAGTCCTGCTTGAACTTGGCGACGGCCTTGGCGCCCTGCACCGACACGCTCATGTTGGAGAGCTTCACGCTGATGCTGTTCTTGCCGACGATGCGCGCGCGGCGGTCTTCTTCCCAGGCCTTGCGGGCCTGTTTGCCGGGCGGATCGAAATTCTGGCCGTAGCTGCCTAGGTAGCCGGCCATGTCTTTGCTGGCCCATGCCTGCGCCCAGTTGCGCACGGCGGTTTCAACGTCCTTGTCGGTGCCGGCGGCCGCGGCAGGGGCTGCCGGTGCAGCGGGTGCCGCGGCCGGTGCGGCTGCGGCAGGGGTAGCAGTTGCCGGTTTGGCGGCTGCCGCGGGGGCAGGGGCCGGTGCGGCTGCCGTGACCTGGCCGGAGGCCTGGGCGCCGGCGGCGGGCTTGGCGGCTGCCTGGGGTTGGGCCTGCGCCTGGGGGGCCTGGGATTTGGGGTCGGCGGAGAAGAGGTTGCGGATCAGGGCCAGCTTGGGCGGCACGGCTGCGTTGCCGCCGTCCAGTTGCAGCGCCTTGCTGTAGGCCTGGCTGGCCAGGCGGGCATAGACGTCGCCGAGGTTCTCATGCGCGGTGGCGTAGCTGGGGTTGGTGCGGATGGCCATTTCAAGCGCGGCGCGGGCCTTGTCGAACTGGCTCTGGCCGGCGTAGAGCACGGCCATGTTGTTGTAGGGCTCAGGCAGCTCGGGGTAGTCTTCGGTGATCTTGGTGAAGGTGGCGATCGCGTCGTTGGTCTTGCCGGTTTCGGTCTGGATCACGCCCTTGAAAAAACGCATCTGGGGGTCGCGGGGCTTGGTGACGAGGTATTGGTCGACCTTGGTCATCGCTTCGGCAAACTGGCCGGCGCGCATCAGGCGGCTGACGTCGGTGTAGTCGTCGGCATGCGCCGCGGACACCGACAGGGTGGCCGCCACGATCAGCATGCGCAGGGCGGAGGCCAGGGGTTTGCGGGTAAAGAAGTTTGGCGTCGGCATAAGAACTCTCGCTATTGTTTTAAAACCCTTGAGGGCCGTTTAACGGCTTTTGGGCGGATATTCCCTATAAACAGCCGGTTTTTCAGGGGCGTAAAGGCCGCACGGACGCCGCCTGACGGGCTGGATATACTGTCTGATTGTAGCTGAGGGGGTATAGTTCACGACCGCCCGGACCCCGTAGTTTTCGTTTTTACGCCACGTTTTGCGCGTACGCCGAATGGCCCTTGCCCGCCCGCGGCGTCCGTGAGATAACCTTCCTTCTTGCCTGCTTTCCTGTTACCCCAGCCCGGCTGACTGCCGGGCGCCGGCCGACGCCGGGTACCGCGACCACAATTTTCATGAGCCTTCGCATTTACAACACGCTGTCGCGTGCCGTGGAAGAATTTTCCCCCCTGGAACCCGGCCACGTTCGCATGTATGTGTGCGGAATGACGATTTACGACCTGTGCCACATCGGCCATGCGCGCATGATGATGGCCTTCGACGTCGTCCAGCGCTGGCTTAAGGCCAGCGGCCTGCGCGTGACCTACGTGCGCAACATCACCGACATCGACGACAAGATCATCAAGCGGGCAGTCGAGCGCGGCATCACCATCCGCGCCCTGACGGACGAGATGATCCTGGCCATGCACCAGGACATAGGCGCGCTGGGCATTGAGCCGCCATCGCTGGAGCCGCGCGCCACCGAATACGTGCCGCAGATGCTTGGCATGATCGCCACCCTGCAAGCCAAAGGGCTGGCCTACAAGGGCTCGACCGGCGACGTGAATTACGCGGTCCGCAAGTTCCCCGGCTACGGCAAGCTCTCGGGCAAGTCCCTGGACGAGCTGCGCGCCGGCGAGCGCGTGGCAGTGCTGGACGGCAAAGACGACCCGCTGGACTTCGTGCTCTGGAAGAGCGCCAAACCCACCGAACCCGACGACGCCAAGTGGGACAGCAGCTACGGCCCCGGCCGGCCGGGCTGGCACATTGAATGCTCGGCCATGAGCTGCCAGACGCTGGGCGAGACCTTCGACATCCATGGCGGCGGCGCCGACCTGCAGTTTCCACACCACGAAAACGAGATCGCCCAGAGCGAAGGCGCCAACGGCAAGCCGCTGGCCAATTTCTGGGTGCACAACGGTTTTGTGCGGGTGGACAACGAAAAAATGTCCAAGTCCCTGGGCAACTTCTTCACCATCCGGGAAGTGCTGGCCAAGTACGACGCGGAAACCATCCGCTTCTTCATCGTTCGCGCGCACTACCGTAGCGCCCTGAACTACAGTGACGCCCACCTGGACGACGCCCGCAATTCGCTCAAGCGCCTCTATACCGCGCTGGCCGGCTTGATCGGAGTAATGCCCGGCACGGTGGCCATCGACTGGGCCAACCCCTTCGCTGCTCGCTTCAAGGCCGCGATGGACGAGGACTTCGGTACGCCCGAAGCGGTGGCCGTGCTGTTCGAGCTGGCGGGTGAAGTCAACAAGACCCGGTCTGCCGAATTGGCCGGACTGCTCAAAGCCCTGGGCGGCTGCCTGGGCTTGCTGCAGGGCGATCCTGGCGCTTACCTTCAGGCCGGCGCCGGCCTTGACGAGAGCAGCATCCAGGAGCAGATTGCTCAGCGCGCCGCCGCCAAAGCCGCCAAAAACTTCGCTGAAGCCGACCGCATCCGCCAGGACTTGCTGGCCAAGGGCATTGTGCTCAAAGACTCGCCCGCAGGCACGACCTGGGAGGCTCAGTCGTGATTTTCTTCAGTCACTTCGGCTGCCGGGCCATGCAGGACAAGCGTAAGTCGCTATGAAAAAGATAGTAAAAAGCGGCCCCGCCAGCGTTGAGCTGGCCGACGTTCCCGAGCCCGCCACCACGGTGCCCGAGTACTGGGCCGAGGCCTGCAAGCATCTCGTCAAAAAAGACCGGGTGATGAAGCGCCTGATCCCCCAGTTCGGCGATGCCTGCCTGCAGGCGCGCGGCGATGCTTTCAGCACCCTGGCGCGCAGCATTGTTGGCCAGCAGATTTCGGTGAAGGCCGCACAAAGCGTCTGGGCGAAGTTCTCGGCCCTGCCCAAAAAGGTCACCCCGGCCAATGTGCTCAGGCTCAAGGTCGACGACATGCGCGCCGCCGGCCTGAGCGCCCGCAAGGTCGAGTACCTCGTCGACCTGGCCATCCACTTCGATGCCGGCACCGTGCACGTCAAGGACTGGGCGGCGATGGACGATGAGGACATCATTGCCGAGCTGGTCGCCATCCGCGGCATAGGCCGGTGGACGGCCGAGATGTTTTTGATCTTCTATCTGATGCGGCCCAATGTCTTGCCGCTGGACGATGTCGGCCTGATCAGCGGCATCAGCCAGAACTATTTTTCCGGTGAATCCGTCAGCCGGAGCGACGCTCGCGAGGTGGCCGCCGCCTGGGCGCCGTACTGCAGTGTCGCAACTTGGTATATTTGGCGCTCGCTGGACCCACTACCCGTTTTGGGCGCCGAGCAGAATTGACGTTTTTGAAGAAGCCCTGAGGAGCAGCACATGGCGAAGAAGACCTTCCTCGATTTCGAGCAACCGATCGCGGAGCTTGAAGGAAAAATTGAAGAACTGCGCTACGTACAGACCGAGTCGGCCGTTGATATCTCTGAAGAAATCGACCAGCTGGCCAAAAAGAGCCAGCAGCTCACCAAAGACATTTACAGCGACCTGACGCCCTGGCAGATCACCAAGATCGCCCGCCACGCAGAGCGTCCCTACACCCTGGACTACGTCAACGAAATCTTCACCGATTTCGTCGAACTGCATGGCGACCGGCACTTTGCCGACGACTTGTCCATCGTGGGCGGCCTGGCCCGCTTTAACGGCACCGCCTGCATGGTGCTGGGCCACCAGAAGGGCCGCGACACCAAAGAGCGCGGCCTGCGCAATTTCGGCATGAGCAAGCCCGAGGGCTACCGCAAGGCCCTGCGCCTGATGAAAACCGCCGAGAAGTTCAAGCTGCCGGTGTTCACCTTTGTCGACACCCCCGGCGCCTACCCCGGCATCGACGCTGAAGAGCGCGGCCAGTCCGAGGCCATCGGCCGCAATATTTTCGAGATGGCGCAGCTCGAAGTACCCATCATCACCACCATCATCGGCGAGGGCGGCTCCGGCGGCGCGCTGGCCATTTCGGTGGCCGACCAGGTCGTGATGCTGCAGTATTCGATCTACTCCGTCATCAGCCCCGAAGGCTGCGCCTCCATCTTGTGGAAGACCTCCGACAAGGCGCAGGAAGCCGCCGAAGCCCTGGGCATCACCGCCCACCGGCTCAAGGCCCTGGGCGTGATCGACAAGATCGTGAATGAACCCGTGGGCGGCGCCCACCGCGACCACAAGCAGATGGCCGCCTTCCTCAAGCGCGCCCTCAATGACGCCTTCCGCCAGGTCAGCGACCTGAAGGTCAAGGAACTGCTGGACCGCCGCTACGAGCGCCTGCAAAGCTACGGCCGCTTCACCGACACCAAGGCCGACGCCGGCAAATAAGCCCGCGAAAAGGCCGGGCTCAGCACATCATGGCCAGCCTGTCCGACCAGGAAGTCAGGCACTACCGGGAGCAGGGCTATGTGGTCCCGCAGTTCCGGCTTGACGATGCCTGGGTGCGGCGCATGCAGGACGCCCTCAATACCCTGATCCGCAACAACCCCGGCGTGCGGCCTGAAAAACTCGTCAGCGCCCATATCGAAGGCCAGAACGACGAAGGCGTGCGCGGCAGCCGAGATTTCTTCGACCTGGCCATGAACCCGGACATCATCGACCTGGTGGCCCAGGCCATAGGCCCCGATGTCATCCTCTGGGGCTGCCACGTGTTCTGCAAACCTGCCAGCGAAGGTTTTGAAACGCCCTGGCACCAGGACGGCCACTACTGGCCCATTCGCCCCTTGGCCAACTGCACTGTGTGGGTGGCGCTGGAGCCGAGCACGCGCGAGAACGGCTGCCTGCGCGTGATCCCTGGCTCGCACGCGGGCAAAAAACTTCATCCCCACCTGCACGAAGACCGCACCGACCTGACGCTGAACCAGCGCATGGCCGACGGCAGCTTTGACGAGAACGAAGCCGTCGACCTGGAGCTGCAGCCCGGGCAGATGTCGTTGCACGACATCTACATGATTCATGGCGCCAAAGCCAACACCTCGGGCATCCGCCGCACCGGCGTGGCGTTGCGCTACATGCCGGGCACCTCGCTGTTTGACCGCGACCTGCGGCCGGCCGACGGCAAGACCGGCGTGGCCGTCAGTTTTGCGACGCGGCCGCTGTGGCTGCTGCGCGGGGAAGACAAAACCGGCCGCAATGATTTCAAAGTAGGCCACCGTGGCGCATAAGGGCGCAGCATTCGCACAAGGCCTGCCGGACGCGCTGAATTCCTTCTCTCCGGGCCTGCCACTGGCCGTTGCACTCAGCGGCGGCGCCGACTCGGTCGCCTTGCTGGTCGCCTGCGCCGAGAAGTGGCCGGGGCAGGTGCATGCGATTCACGTGCACCACGGCTTGCAGGCAGCGGCCGACGGCTTTGAGCGGCACTGCGTTGCTTTGTGCGCGCAACTCAACGTGCCGTTGACGATTCAGCGTGTAGACGCCCGTAATGCCACCGGCGAAAGTCCCGAAGACGCGGCCCGCAAGGCGCGCTACAAGGCTTTTCGGGCTGCAGCCCAGACGGGAGGAGCGCAAGCCGCTATCAAAGATATAGCGATTGCCCAGCACGCTGACGACCAGATTGAGACCATTTTGCTGGCGCTTTCGCGCGGTGCGGGCTTGCCGGGCCTGGCCGCCATGCCGCAGCGCTGGGAGCGCGACGGCATCACCTATCACCGCCCCTTGCTGGCGGTGCCGGGGGCACAGCTGCGCGCCTGGCTGGTGGAGCGCGGCATTACTTGGGTGGAAGACCCGACCAACACCGACGAGCAGTTCACCCGCAATCGCATCCGCGCGCGGCTGCTGCCCACGCTCGAAGAAGCCTTTCCGCAGTTTCGCGAAACCTTTGCCCGCAGCGCGCGGCATGCGGCCCAGGGCCAGGCGCTGCTGCTGGAAGTCGCGCAGCAAGACCTTGCGGCCGTTGGCTCACCGCCGGTTATCAAGGCGCTGCAGGCGCTGTCGCAGCCGCGCCAGGCCAATGTGCTGCGCCACTGGCTGCTGCAACAGCAGGCCACGCCCAGCGCCGCGCAGCTGGAGCAATTGCTCTCGCAAATTGCCGCCTGCACCACGCGCGGCCACCAGATCCACCTCAAGGTGGCGACGGGGCACGTCACGCGGGCCGGCGCGGTGCTGCAGTACACCGCGGCGGCAGATAAGACGGGCTAACTAGGTAGTAGTCCTAGGTATAATTGAAGGCTTTGCTGGCGCAGAAGGGTCGTTAAAAGCCCCTCAAACAGCGCGAACAGCGCGGTTTTTTGCCGCTAGATCGCTAAAAGCGCCCGCAAGAAATCCGCAACAACTTCCTGATTGACACCCTGCAATGGCATTGATCGTTCATAAATACGGCGGCACGTCGATGGGCTCCACAGAGCGCATCCGCAACGTGGCCAAACGCGTGGCCAAATGGGCGCGGGCCGGCCACCAGATGGTCGTCGTCCCCAGCGCCATGAGTGGCGAAACCAACCGCCTCCTGGGCCTGGCCAAAGAGCTGGCGCCCACCAAACCCGGCGACGCCTACAGCCGTGAGCTCGACGCCCTGGCCGCCACCGGCGAGCAGGCCTCCAGTGCGCTGCTGGCCATTGCCCTGCAAGCCGAAGGCATGCAAGCCGTGAGCTACGCCGGCTGGCAAGTCACCATCAAGACCAACAATGCCTACACCAAGGCCCGCATCGAGTCCATCGACGACGAGCGCGTGCGCGCAGACCTGAGCGCCGGCAAGGTTGTCATCATTACCGGCTTTCAGGGTGTGGACGATGGCGGCAACGTCACCACGCTGGGCCGGGGCGGCTCCGACACCTCGGCTGTGGCGGTTGCAGCCGCGCTCAAGGCGCACGAGTGCCTGATTTACACCGACGTCGACGGCGTCTACACCACCGACCCGCGCGTGGTGCCCGAGGCGCGGCGCCTGCACACCGTGAGCTTTGAAGAGATGCTGGAGATGGCCTCCATGGGCTCCAAGGTGCTGCAGATCCGCTCAGTGGAATTTGCCGGCAAATACAAGGTGCCGCTGCGCGTGCTGTCCAGCTTCACCGAATGGGACATCGATATCAACGAAGAAGCCAAGTCAGGCACTTTGATCAGCTTTGAGGAAGACGAAAACATGGAACAAGCCATCGTATCGGGCATCGCTTTCAACCGCGATGAAGCCAAAATCTCCGTGCTCGGCGTGCCCGACACCCCCGGCATTGCGTACCAGATCCTGGGCGCCGTGGCCGACGCCAACATCGAAGTCGATGTGATCATCCAGAACATCAGCAAAGACGGCAAAACCGACTTCAGCTTCACCGTCCACCGCAACGACTACTCCAAAGCCGTCGACCTGCTCAAAACCCAGGTTCTGCCCAAGCTGGGCGCGCAGGAAGTCACCGGCGACGCCAAGATCTGCAAGGTCAGCATCGTCGGCATCGGTATGCGCAGCCACGTGGGCATCGCCAGCAAGATGTTCCGCGTGCTGAGTGAAGAGGGCATCAACATCCAGATGATCTCCACCAGCGAAATCAAGACCTCCGTCGTCATCGACGAAAAGTACATGGAGCTGGCCGTGCGCGCCCTGCACAAGGCTTTTGACCTGGACCAGCCAACCGTCTGAAATTGGCCCGCAAGTCGTGAGATAATCGATTTATTGGAAACGTGACCGAGTGGCCGAAGGTGCTCCCCTGCTAAGGGAGTATGGGGTGTAGAGCCTCATCGAGGGTTCGAATCCCTCCGTTTCCGCCAAGTATAAAAAGCCGCCTTCGGGCGGCTTTTTTGCGTCTGGCGGAAATCGGCTGAAGAGGAGGCTGAGAGCCGGGCTCGAATCAGTTCTTCCCAGGAGCTGTTGAATTTCATCGAAATCTGATCCAGTTAGCGCAGTAATTTCCATCCAAATCTGACCCACGTAGGCACTACTCTGCTTGTTTTAAAAGCGGAGGGAAATTAGGAGTGATAGACGTGGCGACATTGAATGTCATCAGACGTTGGGCATTGCGAGATCAGATGTCCATCCGCGAGATCTCAAGGCGTACAGGCCTGGCTCGCAACACAGTGAAGAAGCACCTGCGATCAGAAGAGAGCGAGCCCAAGTATCCAAGGCGGGTCAGCTCAAGCAAGCTCGATCCCTATGCCGAGAAGCTGGCCACATGGCTGGGAATTGAGGCAACAAAATCGCGGAAACAGCGGC
>NZ_FPBM01000003.1 GCF_900116715.1 Polaromonas sp. YR568 | reverse complement strand
AGCGTAGGGACCCAGACTGCGGGTCGCCTTTTCTTTGGTGACTTTCTTTTGGCGAAGCAAAAGAAAGTTACTGGCCGCCGGGCCACCCCCGGCCAGCAGAACTCAGATAAGCGCTAAGGCCGGAGCAAGACCGGCCAAAAACAATTCAACCCTTAACCCGATTAACCAAAAACACCCCAAATATCGCCAACCCCCCACCAGCCAGCAAACTGGCACTCAAAGGCTCCCCCAGAATCAACCACCCCAGCAACACACCGAAAACAGGCACCAGGTTGTTAAACACAACAGTCCGCGCCGCACCCAGCCGGCGCAAGCCGTCGTAGTACCAGACAAACGCCACGGCCGTGCCGAATACGCCGAGGAACACCAGGCCTGCCCACACTTCAACGGTGAACGACGCGGCATGCACATGCGGTACATCGCGCAGCGCCAGCAGGCCCAAAAACAAAGTGCCCCAGATCGCGGCCCACAGCGTGGCCAGCACAGGGGAGAGGCCCTGCAGCAGCTTGCGGCCCAGCAGGGTATAGACGGCCCAGGCACACACCGCGCCGAACATCGAGAGTTCACCCTTGCCGACGGATTGCGCGATCTGCGACAGGTCGCCGCGCGTCACCACCACCCACACACCCAGCAGCGCCAGGGCCACGCCCAGCCAGCGTGTGGCCGAGAGACGGTCGCCCAGCAGCGCGACGGCAATCAGCAGCGTGACGACGGGGTTGAGCGCAATGATGAGTGAGGTGCGGCCCGCAGGCAGCACCGAGAGGGCGGTGAAGAACAGCAGGTTGTAGGTAAAGATGCCGGTAGCGCCGAGCGCCATGGTGCCCAGCAACTGGCGCCGCGTGAGCGTCGTGAGGGCGCGCAGGCCTTCGGTGAAATGCAGTGCTGCCATTAGCGCCAGCGTGGCAAATACAAAGCGGATAAAGCCGGCCGTGGCGGGCGGCAAATGCGCCGAGATGACGCGCCCGGCGATAAAGGTCGCGCCCCAGAGCATGGGCACGCAGCTCAGGCGCAAATAGATGCCCAGCAGGCTGGCGCCGGGCGCGGGTGAGGATGCGACAGGGGAGGTGGCGGCAGCGGTCATGGAGTTCTTGAAGAGAGAGGGATGGTGAAAAAGGGGCAAATCGCGTAAATTCATGCATGAGATTAGTTGTTAAGTAACTCACTATCAAATGAGCATTCACTCATAGGCATTCACTCATCATGACCCTGGCCCAACTCGAAGTGCTGATCACCCTGGACGAATGCCGCAGTTTTTCGCGCGCTGCGATGCGGCTGGGCACCACACAATCTGCCGTCAGCCATGCGCTGCGCGCGCTGGAGACGCAGTTCGGCGTCAAGCTCGCGCAGCGCGATGCCTCCGGCGTGACCATGACCGACGCCGGCGAACGCCTGCTGCTGCGCGCCCGCGAGATGACGGCCCTGGCCGCCACCATGACGCAAGAGCTGGGCGACGCCAAAGAGCTGAAAACCGGCACGCTGCGCATAGGCTCCTTCGGCCCGACGTCTACCGTCAACTTGCTGCCGCCCCTGCTGGCCGCTTTCAAAAAACGCCACCCCGGCGCGCAGGTGCGCATTGAAGAAGAAAGCGATGAAGTGATTGACGGCTGGCTGCTGCAAAAGCGCGTGGAGCTTGGCTTTGTGGTGGTGCCTGATGAGCGCTTTGAAGTGCTGCCGCTGGTGCAGGACGAGTTTGTCGCCATCCTGCCGGCGGGGCATGCGCTGGCCCAACACAAGGCCGTGCCCGTCAGCGCGCTGACGGGGCTGGACTTTGTGCTGACCGAGGCCGGTTGCGGCCCGGTCGTGGTGCCCATCCTGCAAAAAAACATTGCGCTGCCCAAGGTGCTGTACCACTTCACGCAGATCATCTCCATCCTGCAATTTGTGCAGCAGGGGCTGGCGGTGTCGGTTGCGGCGCGGCTGGCCTTGCCCGATGCACCGCCGGGCGTGGTCTACCGGCCGCTGCTGCCCACACAGCCGCGCACGGTGGGGCTGGCTTGCCTGGACGTGGCCAGGCTGTCGCCGCTGGCACGGGCGTTTTGGGACTTGGCGCGTGAGCAGGCCTCGGCACGAAAGGCTGCGACAGACAAGCCGACGGCGCGGATGCGTGCCAAGCTGGCACTGGCCTGATTCCGGCTTTTGGGGTGCTATAAATTCAAGAGCTGCCTGCGCCCGTCTTTATTGGGCTAGCAGCACTTTCGGCTCAAACTTGGCCCGCTTGGTGCTGAAGAAGGCCTTTACGTTGCGCACATTCGCATCGCTGGTAAACAGCCGCTGCGCCAGCGCCAGGTAGCGCGGCATGTCGGCCACATGCACCACCAGCATGAAGTCCGGCCCCGGTGAGACGCGATAGCACTGCTGCACTGCGTCGTCCTGCACCACGCGTGCCTCAAACGCTTCTTGCTGCTCGGCGCCCTGCCGCTCCAGCGTGATCTCAACCAGCGCCGTCAGCCCGTGGCCGGTAATGCCGGCCAGTTTGTCGGTGCTGAGTACGGCGATCTCGCGCTCGACCAGGCCTGCATCGCGCAGGCGCTTGACGCGGCGCAGGCAGGTAGGCGGCGAGATGTGGGTACGCTCAGCCAATGCCTGGTTGCTCAGCGAGGCGTCGGTTTGCAGGCTATCGAGCAGCTTGAGGTCTGTCTCGTCTATGGTGATTTGTTCCATTAAATTACTTTAAATGAAATAAAATTTAATCAATAGGCATTGATGAAATTAAATTCCAAAATCAAACAAAAATCAATCACATAACAAAATAGCAAGCACGTAGCATCCCTCCATTGCGTCAATTCATTGATTTCAGGAGACCTTTCTATGTGCGGCATCGTTGCTTCCGTTTCGACACGAAATATCGTTCCCATCCTGGTGCAGGGCCTGCAGCGGCTGGAGTACCGCGGTTATGACTCCTGCGGCGTCGCGGTGTATGCCGGTGGCCTCAAGCGCGCACGCAGCACCTCGCGCGTGGCCGAGCTGCAAGAGCAGGTCGCCACCGACAAGCTCGAAGGCGGCACCGGCATTGCCCACACCCGCTGGGCCACCCACGGCGCGCCGGCCGTGCACAACGCCCACCCGCACTTCAGCCACGGCAGCGGCGCCGCATCGCAAGCCAAGCCCGGCAAGGTTGCGCTGGTGCACAACGGCATCATCGAAAACTACGAAGAGCTGCGCGCCGGCCTGAAGGCCAAGGGTTATGTCTTCGACAGCCAGACCGACACCGAAGTCATCGTGCACCTGCTCGACAGCCTCTACGACGGCGATTTGTTTGAAGCCCTGAAAGCCACCGTGGCGCAACTGCACGGCGCTTATGCGATTGCCGCCTTCTGCAAAGACGAGCCGCACCGCGTCGTCGGCGCGCGCGCCGGCTCGCCACTGATTCTGGGTGTGGGCAAAGACAAGACCGAGAACTTCCTCGCCAGCGACGCGATGGCGCTGGCCGGCGTGACCGACCAGATCGTCTACCTTGAAGAAGGCGACATGGTCGACATCCAGCTTGGTAAATACTGGATCGTCGGCAAAGACGGCAAGCCCGCGCAGCGCGACGTCAAAACCGTGCAGGCCCACAGCGGCGCGGCCGAGCTGGGCCCCTACCGCCACTACATGCAAAAAGAAATTTTTGAGCAGCCGCGCGCCATTGCCGACACGCTCGAAGGTGTTGAAGGCATAGTCCCCGAGCTGTTTGGCGACGAGGCCTTCCGCGTCTTCAAAGACATCGACTCCGTCCTCATCCTGGCCTGCGGCACCAGCTACTACAGCGGCTGCGCCGCCAAGTACTGGCTCGAGTCGATTGCCGGCATCCCCACACAAGTCGAAGTGGCCAGCGAATACCGCTACCGCACCTCGGTGCCCAACCCCAAGTCGCTCGTCGTCACCATCACCCAAAGCGGTGAGACGGCCGACACCCTGGCCGCGCTGCGCCACGCGCAAAGCCTGGGCATGACGCAAACCCTCACCATCTGCAACGTGTCAACGTCCGCCATGGTGCGCGAATGCAAGCTCGCCTACATCACGCGCGCGGGCGTGGAGATTGGCGTTGCATCCACCAAGGCCTTCACCACCCAACTCGCAGGCCTCTTCCTGCTCACCCTAGCCCTGGCCCAAAGCAAAGGCAAGCTCACAGACGAAGAAGAGGCTGGCCACCTCAAAGCCATGCGCCACCTGCCCGCAGCCCTGCAAGCCGTGCTGGCGCTGGAGCCGCAAGTCATCAGCTGGGCCGAAGACTTCGCCAAGATGGAAAACGCACTTTTCCTCGGCCGCGGCCTGCATTACCCCATCGCCCTCGAAGGCGCCCTCAAGCTCAAAGAGATCAGCTACATCCACGCAGAGGCTTACCCCGCAGGTGAACTCAAACACGGCCCCCTGGCCCTCGTCACCAGCGAAATGCCCGTCGTCACCGTCGCCCCCAACGACGCACTGCTCGAAAAACTCAAAAGCAATATGCAGGAAGTCCGCGCCCGCGGCGGCGTCCTCTACGTACTGGCCGACGCCGACAGCCACATCGAAAGCGGCGAGGGTTTGCATGTGATCCGCATGCCTGAACACTACGGCGCACTCAGCCCGCTGCTGCATGTGGTGCCGCTGCAGTTGCTGGCGTATCACACGGCTGTGGCGCGGGGGACGGATGTGGACAAACCCCGCAATCTAGCAAAGAGCGTGACTGTCGAATGACAGTCACGGTGCGCGTCAGCGCACTGCGAGGTTTGGTGGACGCTCACTTCGCGAAGCGAAGTTATGCGGCCACACAAACCCTCCCCACCCGTAACTTGGCAAAGTCTGTGACTGTCGAATGACAGTCACGGTGCGCAATAGCGCTGCGGGGTTTGGTGGACACTTACTTCGCGCAGCGAAGTTACGTGGCCACACAAGCCCTCCCGAAACCTGGCGAAATCCGTCACTGTTGAGTGACGGATTTGCGCGGCATTTCATGCCGCGCAGCGTAGCCGCCAGGTTTATTGGCTTGGAGGAGAACTCATAGGCGGCAAGAATAAACGTTGACGGTGCACTGCCGAAAGTGCAATCGGGTCGACGGCTGGAGGAGCCCTTCATAATTAAGACCTTCCCGGCTTGTTTGAGAGGTCTACCTTCCGTCATGAATAAATTCTCGCTGCAACAGCAGGTGCTGAAACGGCTCGCCGAAGACCTGCTGCAAGCCGAAGATGCAGTGCGGGTGGCACACGAAACGGCGACCCACGCAGAAAATATCGCCGAAAACAAATACGACACATTGGGACTCGAAGCCGCCTACCTGGCCACCGGCCAAGTTCGGCGCGCCGAAGCCATCCGCCAGGCGATGGCCAAGTGGCACCAATTCCGCCCGCGTCCCTACGACGCCAGTAAAGGGATACAGCTCGGAGCGCTGGTCTGCCTGGTCGATTCCGACGACAAGCAGCAACAGCTCTTTCTCGGCCCGGATGGGGGCAGCATGCAGTTGGGAAGCGGGACTCAGCTGGTTCAGGTCATCAGCATGGAAGCCCCTTTGGGCATGGCCATGCTGGGCAAATGCGAGGGTGATGATGTGTCGATACAGGTCGCTGCAATCCGACAGCAGTTTGAGGTGCTGCGGGTTCATTGAGCCGTGAACGACTCCTCTGGGCCCATTACAGCCGTCCGTAAGATGAAAGCTTTCGGCCAGAAGCGGACACTATGCCAATCAGACTTTTTCAGCAGACCGATGCCTCAGACGTGTCCATCTCTTTCCCTTCGTCCGCACTGCTTGTCACGCTGGCGAAGACAGGCGTATCGGTAGGCCCGGGAGTCGAAGGGCCAGGAAAGCAGTATGCATATTCCAAAACCGCTATATCGACTTCTATATATTCGTTTGCATCACCCACCATCCAAGAGGAATGCATGTCCATCCAATCCGTCCTGAAATCCACCGTGGTCGCACTGACTATCGTTGCCGGTGCGCCGCTTTTCGCGCAAGGCACGCCCATCAATGCGCCGGCGTTTGATGCGCTGATCGCCCAGGGCCCCGTTGCTGACGCTGCGACCATCGCTTCGAGCACCTGGGCCAGCAAGATCAAGAAGGCCGGCACGCTGCGCCTGGGCGGTACCCAAACCTCGAATCTTTTCTCCTTGCTCAATGAGAAGGACGGCAAGATCCGCGGTTTCGACGCGGGTCTGGCCCAGCTCATCACGCGCTACATTCTGGGCGACGGGTCCAAGTTCCAGTTCACGCAGGTGAACTCGTCCACACGCGAACAGGTGCTCATCAACGACCAGGTGGACATCGTGTTCGCCACCTACTCCATCAACCCCGCCCGCGCTGAGAAAATCTCCTTCGCCGGTCCTTACTACACCTCACAGGCTGGCGTGTTGGTCAAGTCGAACAACAAGGCGATCCAGTCATACAACGATCTCGCCGGCAAGAAGACCGCCACGCAGGCCGGATCTACGGGCCCCGCGATCCTGGCGCAGTTCGCGCCCAAAGCTACCGTGCAAGAGTTCCAGACACATCAGGAAGCCCTCGACGCACTGCGCCAGGGACGTGTGGACGCCTACGTGACCGATCACACACTGCTGCTCAACGTCCTGAGCCTTGGCACCGGAGACGCGCAACTGGCCGGCGCGCCCTTTGGTGCGCAGGACCCCTACGGCGTCGGCCTGCCCAAGGGCTCCGACGGTGTGGCCTTCATCAATGCCTTCCTGAAGAAGATCGAAGCCGACGGCACCTGGGGCAAGCTGTGGACGGTCTCCATCGGACAACGCACCGGCAACACTGCTGTTCCGACGCCGCCCGCCCTGCCTTAAACAATGGGCAGTGTCTCCAGTCTCCTGGCCAGCTACGGGCCTGCCTTCGGGCAGGCCCTTTTGCTGACCTGGAAGCTCACAGCCATCTCGTTTGTCGCCGGCTTCGTGCTGGGCACGGTCGTGACGGTGCTCCGGCTTCTGCCGTTGCGGCCGCTGCGCTTCGTGTTGACCGTCTACGTCGAGATCTTCCGCAACATTCCCAGCGTTGCGCTGCTGATCTTCATCGTGTTCGCGCTGCCCGATCTCAACGTCCTGATCGACTATGAGCCCAGCGTGATCCTGACATTGACGCTGGTGTGTTCCGCGTTCACGGCGGACTACCTGCGCACCGGCATCAACACCGTCGCCGGTGGCCAGGCGGAGGCCGCACTCAGCCTGGGCATGCGTCCGATACGCGTCATCACTGCGGTGGTGTTGCCTCAGGCGCTGCGCGCGGTGGTGCAGCCGATGACCTCGCTGCTCATTGCGCTGATGTTGTCGACCTCGCTGGCTTCGCAGGTTCCGCTTCCGGGCCGCGAACTCACCGCGCTTGTGGCCAAGATCGCCAATGACTCCGCCGCCGGCATGTCCGCGTTCGCGGTGGCTGCTGCGATGTACCTGGTATCGGGCCTGCTCATCGCCTGGGCCGGCGCCATCCTTGAAAAGAAGATGCGGATACTGCGATGAGCCGCGCGCTGGAAGACATTCTCTTTGGTGCTCCGAGCCCCAGTGCCCGGGCCGTCACCCGGGCTGTGAGCGCGGCCGTCGCGGTTGTATTGCTCGTAGTGGCCGCAGGCATCCTGTACCGGTTCCATGCCGCAGGCCAGCTCGACGCGCGGCTCTGGAAAATCTTCGCCTGGACCACGACCTGGGGCTTCCTGGCCAAGGGCCTGCTTGGCACGCTCGCATCGGCGGCAACGGCCGCCGTCATCGCGCTGGTCCTCGGCTTGGTTCTGCTGTTGGGCCGCATGTCGCGGCTGCGGCTGGCGCGGTGGCCCAGCATCGCGGTCATCGAATTCCTGCGTGGCGTGCCGACGCTGCTGCTCATCTACGTGTGTTTTCTGGTGCTTCCGTCGGCCGGGATCAAGCTGAGTACCTACTGGATGTTGACCTTGCCCGTCGGGCTCAGCATCGCCGCAGTGGTGGCCGAGGTCTACCGCGCGGGCGTGCTGGCCGTCCCCCGCGGCCAGACCGACGCTGCGCGAAGCCTGGGGTTGACCGAGGCACAGGTATTCTTCTCCGTCGTCTTTCCTCAAGCCTTGCGCTACATCGTCCCGGCACTGGTCGCGCAACTGGTCATCGTGGTCAAAGACACCACCTTCGGCTATGTCGTCACCTACGGCGAACTGATGCAGAACGCCAAGGTGCTAATCGCCAACTACCACGCGCTGGTACCCGTATACCTTGTTGTAGCAGTGTTGTACTGCCTGGTGAACTACTTCATATCAAGAATGAGCCAACGGCTCGGCCGGCCCATACATTGACCACCACGAAGCCGCTCACGGGCCGGTGACGTGCCGGTGACGTGCCGGTGACGTGCCGGTGACGCGGCATCTCGCCAGCTCGCTATAGACATGCGGCAGCGCAAAGCAGCGCTCATGCGGACTGAATGGCGCGCCTCGCAAATCAGTGGGGGATGAGCAATTGCTGGATCACGGGGTGCTTCACTTTGCGCTCCGTGCTGATGGCATAGTAGTTTTCATCTACACCTTCACAAGGACCCAGCAACCTGACTTGATGGCGCTTCATGAGGTCATCTTGTACCGACAGCGCAGCCGGAAAAACGCCCAGCCCGCTGCCACCGAATGTTTCCAGCAGGGCGCTGTCCTCAAACTCTCCAACAACTCGCGGGCGCAGCCCGTGCTGGGTAAGCCACTGGTCCAGTGGCCCGCGCACGATGGAATGTGAAGTTGGCAGCAATACCGGCACCTTGCCTAATGACGCCGGGAAATCTTTTTGAGCCGCCTTCCACCAACGCTGCGATGCGTACCACCCCATACCTGAAGTGCCCAGGGAATGGTTGTGCACCTTCAGATGTGGATTGAACGGTGCGGGGTGGTCAGAGAGCACAACATCCAGCCGATGCATGGCCAGGTCGGCCAGAAGGTCGGCCATTTCACCCTCGTGGCACACGAGCCTCAGGTCGGGCGTGCCCAGCACCGGCTGAAGCAGGCGCTGCACCACCAGCTTGGGCAGGCCGTCTGCAATGCCTACCGTAAGCCGAACTGATTTGACCTGAGCGGCATTGCGTACCAATTCAGGTAGCGCTTCGCCCAACTGGAAGATTTGCTCGGCCTGCTGCAAGGCAACGTCGCCTGCTTCGGTCAGCGCCAGGCCACGCCCAGCGGGTTTGAGCAGCTGGCATCCCAAGTCCCGCTCCAGTTCCCGTACCTGGGCGCTGATGGTCTGCACCGCCATGTCCAGCCGCGCCGCCGCGTGCGACATGCCGCCTTCCTTCGCAACGACCCAGAAATAGTACAAATGCCGATAGTTGAATGCGAGACTCATAGTCAGTTTTTACGGGATGGTAGATCAGCCATTTTCTGCTTTTTATTGGTGAATGGAAGCCCTATTCTGTATTCACTACCGCGGATCTTCTGCGACTCAAGAAAGGCACACCATGAATCGACCATTAGTTCTCTCACCTCAAACCGCCGGCTCCGGCTGGGGCGCAGGCCTTGCAAAGCACAGGGTGCTCCGTAACACCTATGCCTTGCTGTCCATGACGCTGTTGTTCAGCGCCGCGATGGCCGCGTTGAGTGTCTTCCTCAAGCTGCCGGCCCCTGGGTTGATCATTACGCTGGCCGGATATTTCGGATTGCTGTTCCTCATCCATAAGGTGCAGAACAGCGGCTGGGCCGTCCCGGCGGTTTTCGCTCTCACCGGCTTTATGGGCTACACGCTTGGCCCTTTGCTGGCTATGCATTTGGCCCTGCCAGGCGGAGCGCAGACCATCGCACTGGCGCTTGGCACGACGGGCGTGACTTTCCTGACCTTGTCCGGCTGGGTATTGGCCACACGGCGTGACTTCAGCTTCATGGGCGGTTTCCTGTTCGCCGGCATGGTGATCGCGATTCTGGCGGGCCTGGCGGCGATGTTCCTGCAGATGCCGGCGCTGGCGCTGGCCGTGTCGGCCGTGGTGGCACTGCTGTCGGCAGGAATGATCCTGTTTGAAACCAGCCGCATCGTGAACGGCGGCGAGACCAATTACGTCTTGGCCACCGTAAGCCTCTTCGTTTCCCTGTTCAATCTTTTTACCAGCCTGTTGAGCCTCTTCGGCTTCGGCGGCAGCAACGACTAATTCAAGGAGAAACTCATGAAATGCCCTCATTGCAACGACGTCACACTGGTCATGACGGAGCGCCAAGGCGTTGAAATCGATTACTGCCCTCAATGCCGCGGTGTATGGCTGGACCGTGGTGAGTTGGACAAGCTCATAGCGCGCGACGTGGCCGCCGCACCGGCGCAGCAACCGGCATATCAGCAACCGGCACGGCGACCTGACTTTCAGGATTCAGACTACCGCCACAACACGGGTTATGGCAGGCGCAAGCCCAAATCGTGGCTCAGTGAAATATTCGACTGAGGCAGACGCCCGGCCGAGTGAGCCGGATGGCCCAGTCTTCCTTCTTATTCATTTTTACTTCGGGAAATTCGTGAACACTTCTTTTCGCACCACCACATCTGTGATCGCCCTGACTATCGCTTCGCTGGCCCTGCCTTCGCTTGCATTCGCCAAGCGAATGGGAAGTGGAGGCAGAACGATGCCGGCCGCCCGAGCCGGCAATGCCCCGGTCGCTCCAGCAGCCAAGGCCCCGGCGCCCGCTGCCGCACCCGCCGTTACCGCAGCTCCGGCCGCTGCGGCTGCACCCGCTGCCCGTGGACCCGGCTTGATGGGCACTATGGGCGCAGTCGCCGTGGGCGCAGTTGCCGGCACCATGGCCGGCAATGCGCTGGCTGGCGGCAATGCCTCCGATAAGGAGGCCAAGGCCAAGGAGGCAGAGAAAGAAGCCCAGGAGCTTCAACAAAAGGCCGACGAAGCCAAGCGCAAGGCTGAAGCTGCTCGCGCGATAGCGAAGTAGTCACCTATTAGCTGGCGACCACCTCTGCTGGAGACAGAGGCCGTAATCTCTTCTGGCCTGTCCGCCTTTACTGGCGCGAAGGCACCCATGTCAGTGCTATTCGCCTGCCTTCTGTTCGGGCTGTAGCTCGCCGTTTTTGGGATCGCCCCAAGGGTTCATGGACACCCACTTGCATCGACAAATGTGTGGCGTGGATCTGTATTTGCCGCAACGTCCAACAATGGCTGACGTTTAGCCGCGGTGTGTTGTGGAGATGGGTGATTCCGATCTCCACCAGTCTCGCGGACTTGACTATTGTTGACAATTCGCTTGTGAATTGGACGAGAGAATTGGCGCCGGGTAATTAGTAACTCGCGCGATCAACTTAAGCGATGCATGGGCCGCACACCAAAGTCAGTCTCATGCATTTCGCAGATCGCACGAAACTTTTCGTCGCCGGTTCTGAGATCTCCACGTCAGTGTTTTCCTAATTCATAGCTAGCTGCATGTCCAGGTTGTCGTTTTCGCGTGGTTTCACCATGATCGAGTTGATGGTGACCGTCACAGTCGGCGCCATATTGCTCAGCATTGGACTTCCCATGATGCGCAATTTCCTGGAGCGCAATGCGGTGGCCGGTCAGCTGAACAGTTTTATAAGCGCCATCAACCTTGCGCGCTCAGAAGCCATCAAGCGGGGTACACCGGTGGTGATCTGCCGCAGCGTTGATGCGGCAGCCAGCAATCAGCCCACCTGTGCCGGCAGCGGAACAGGTTGGGAGTCCGGCTGGATTGTGTTCGTTGACCGCGATGGCAATAGCCAGATGAACTCTGGTTCAACTGCCAGCGACGTGTTGCTGCGTGTGCAGGGCACTGTCACCGACACCGGTGGCATCGAGCAAAACGTCTTCCGAAAGCTGGTGTTCCTGCCTACCGGCCTGATGCGGTCAGGCGCTTCGCAGTTCACTTTCAATTCCCAGTCACTTTCCTCCAACCAGCAACGCCGTGTCTGCGTCACGATGTCCGGACGGACCCGGCTGATTAACAACCCGGTTGATCTATGCACCCCCTGAGTTCATGTATCCGGCTTGCGGCGTGTGGGATGAAAAGCAACTTTCAAAAAGGCTCATCCCTGCTCGAAGTGTTGATCGCCATGCTGGTCATGTCGTTTGCGCTTCTGGCGTTAAGCGGCGCGACGGCCGCGGCGCTGCTGAATTCCAAACTGTCCCAGTTTCAAACCATCGGGTCGCAACTGGCACAAGAGTACGGAGAAAGAGCCCGCGGCAATGTCGCCGGATTTCGCGCCGGAAACTACAACCAGGTCACGGCCTATTCAGGCGCATCGGGTGCGGTAGCCGTACCCCCTTGCGCAATGCCCACAAATTGCACGGCGGCAGAACTGGCCGCGATTGACGTTGCCGAGTGGACCAATGCGTTGCGGCGCAGATTGCCTGGCGACGGCGCTTATGTCACCGGCGACGCCACCAACAAGCTGGCGACAGACATCTGGGTGATCTGGAACGAACCCGATCTAAGTTTTAACGCCAGCAGCCTGTCTGTATCCGCCAGCGGCGGAGATCGATGCCCGGCGCCTGCATTGGCGGGCCTGCCGGCGGCCGCCGCCAGGCCGCGCTGCATGTATTTTCGGGTGAGCCTGTGAATCAGCGCGGCCGCACCTTGCTCGAGTTGCTGATCAGCATGGTCATTGGGCTGGTGGTTGTTGGGGCTATTTCCGTGGTGTACCTGGCCACGATGTCTACCAGCCGCCAATCGTCTTCCACCAATCGCATCAGTGAAGATGCCGCCATGGTGATGGCCATACTGGGCAATAACCTCCGCATGGCCGGCTACAGCCCGCCTCGCGCGATTTTTTCGCCCGGAGGTGCACTGGTGAATGGCGTCAAAGTGACCAATCCAGACAGGCATTTCACCGGCGCCGGCATCCGCGGCTGTGATTTTGGTTTCAGCAGCGCAGCCAATGCGAAGTTTGACGATCTAACGTGCAATCCGAATGCCGGCTCGGGGCAGGCGGCATTCGTTGTGCGTTTTGAAGGTGATGATGTCAACACCCTGGCGGTGGGAGGCAATCCCAGCGATTGCCTGACCAGCGGCATCACGGCCAATACGGTTTCAAGCTATGACGCAAGCAACTACAAGCTCGTCGAATCCCGGTTTTCTGTTGCCATCGACCCGAGCAGTGGCACGCCTGAGCTCTTTTGTGCAGGGTCTGGTGGTGCGGCCCCGTTTGTCCGGCAGCCGCTCATGCAGTTCGTGGAGCAAATGGTCATCCGCTATGGCATCGCTGATGACGGCCTCAGCGGAAACGTGGTGCGTTATGTAACCCAGACGCAACTGGACGCATTGGCCGGCAGTGTTGAATCGCGCTGGTCACGTGTGGTCAATGTCAAGCTGTGCATTGTGATGCGCAGTGAAGGCCGCGACCAGAAGGGCGCAGGCAACTACATTGATTGCGCCGGAAATTCCGTGGCTTCCGCCAATGGGCTGGTTCGCCGCTCATTCACATCGGTCTTTGCGCTGCGCAACCGTGCTGACTTTGCGAGTTCATCTTGAGCATGAAGTACCCGCATCTTCCGCATCGAAGAAGTCACACGGCACGGCAGGCGGGTGTGGTTCTGGCCATGGTGCTTATTTTTCTCAGCGTGCTGTCGGTGGTGGCGCTGTATACCGTGCGTGACGCCGTGACAGGAGAGCAGGTCTCCAAAAACATCCATACCAATGCGGTGGCCATGCAGTCGGCAGAGACGGCCATGCGCTTGTGCGAGGACGCTGTGCGCACGGGGCAGGCCATGCTGGGCTCGGCAAGCGTTGTCAAAAATGATGCGTCGGAAGGATTGGCCGGCGGCGATATGCCAACGCAGTGGAAAACACGCGCCAACTGGTATGCCGGCGCCGCGAAAGTCACGCTGATACCTGCCGACTACATCACCACCGCCAGCATGCGCCCCCTGCCGCGCCCGCGCTGCATGATTGAGCAATACCGCTTGCGCAGGCCCGACGGTGACGCCACCTTGAGTGACCCTTACCTGATCACTGCCGTGGGTTACAGCCCCGACTATCTGGCTAACGCCAATGGCAATGCCGTTGCCGGTAGTGAAGTCTGGCTCCAGTCTGTTCTGCGTCCCTGAAAAGAGTTGTGATGGCAACAAAGATTTCTCATGTTTTGCTGATGGCGATGCCTGCTTTGCTCTTGGCCGGTGAGGCCGCGGCCCAAATGCTGCAGGCGCCTGTTCAGGTCACGGCTGGCGTAGTTCCGCCAAATATCATGTTTACCCTGGATGACTCAGGGTCAATGAATTTGGAGTGTGTGCCTGATGAGTGCACTGGAGGCTTCGGTTTTAGCATCACGCCTCTCAGCAACAACGCACCGGTGAACCCGGTTGGCGGTTACTCGACATTGAGAAAGTTGATCACTTACGACAAAGGCAGTCCGAGTATTTTTAACCGAACGGTGCGATCAGCCGCAGTGAACCCACTTTATTACAACCCTGCCGTTCGCTATCTACCCTGGCTCAAGTCTGACGGTTCCAGGTACCCGGCATATGCCGGCACCGCAGCGCGAGATTTTCCCGAAATTCCTGGCTCGGCAGATGTGCAAAACCTGGCGGTCTCGCGGCCGATCCGTGCGCGCTGGTGTGTAAGCCCCACAACGTCCTCTTGCCCGGAGGACAGCCAGAATGTTTATGTAGCTCAATACTTCAATCTGACAGGCTCTGATATCAAGGCTGTCAGCAGCTACACCCAGGTACTAATCCAGCCAGGCGGCGTTTACCCGAAAGCGGCCGCCAGAGTGGATTGCACAACATCGGCGGGCGTGTGCACCTACGCCGAGGAGTTGCAGAACTTTTCCAACTGGTATTCGTACCATCGCTCCAGAATGCGTGTGGCCATTGCGGGTACGGCGGAAGCGTTTTCCGTCATCCCAGCTACCTACAGGGTTGGGTATGGACGCCTTAGCAAAATGGAGTCGTCCGATATTGACGGCTTGTCCGTGGACACCATCGAAAAAGGTGTCCGGCCTTTTGTGGATACGGCGGCAGGGAATAAAGGCAGCTTCTATACATGGCTGTTTCAGCAGAAACCGTCAGAGGGAACCCCCTTGCGCCGTGCCATGGATGCGGTGGGCCGGTATTACTCGTACACGGATAACAAAGGCCCCTGGGGAAGCGAGCCTGGCAGCAACAACACAGCGCCTCAACTGGCTTGCAGGCGATCTTTCCACATAATGATGACGGACGGTATGTGGAATGAGGATCCGGCTTCGACCCCGGCGGCTCGCGAGAATGTCGACAACACGGCGGGTCCTGTTATTACCGGCCCAAGATCCCAGCGTTATACCTATTTACCGAGTGGGCCTTACAGGGACGGACATGCGGACACGCTGGCTGATGTGGCCATGTATTACTGGAATCGGGATCTGCATCCCGGTCTGGCAAACGAGGTCAAGGCCTCTGACGAGAACCCGGCTTTTTGGCAGCACATGGTCAACTACACCGTTGCCTTTGGCCTGGCGGGCATCCTCAATCCCAAAACAGATCTGCCTGCACTGACCAGTGGCTCGAAGAGTTGGCCACAGCCTGACGCCGATCGAAAAGAGAACATCGATGACCTGTGGCATGCGGCCGTGAACAGTCGTGGCAGGTATCTGAGCGCCAGCAACACCACCGAGTACTCACTCGCTCTTCAAAATATTATTAATGACATTGCCGCCATGAATGGCAATGAGGCAGGCGTTGCCGTTTCCAGCAGAACCCTGACGCCCTCTTCCGTCACGAGAAAGTATGTGCCGGAGTTTTCGTCGCTGCGCTGGAGTGGTGATCTCAAGGCGATCAATATGTCGTCAACCGGCGCAGACCAGAATGTTGCCTGGACGGCGGCTGCCAATATGCCGGCCCACGGGTCGCGAAACATATTCACCTATAACAAGGCGGCAGCGGGCGCCAAAGGCATTGCCTTTGCATGGGCTGATTTGCCGGATCCCATGCGGGTCAGAGTTTTTGGTTCCGCTTCCGGCGGCGTTGACTTGCTCAATTACCTGCGTGGTGACCGCACGAATGAGGCGGGCACCTACAGGCCGCGCGCCTCCGTATTGGGTGACATCGTCAATTCGACGCCGGTGCTCGTCAAGGACCAGGTGGACGGGCAATACGATTTTCTGCCGCCCAATGTTGCGGGGCAAAGCACTTACCGCCGGTTTCTGACCGCCAAGAAGTTGCGCCAGGCCCAGCTCTTTGTGGGGGCCAACGACGGCATGCTCCATGCCTTCAGTGACGCCAATGGCGCCGAGACCTTCGCCTTTGTACCCGATCCTGTATTGGGTAACCTTAAAAACCTGGCGTCGCCGGTTTACAGGCACCAGTATTTTGTGGATGGCCCCTTGACCGAGGCCGACGTGTACGACACTACCGCGTCCAAATGGCGCAACCTGGTGCTGGGGGGCACCGGCGCCGGTGCCAAAAGCCTGTTTGCCATCAATGTTCCGGTGGTCAACTACCCGGGCACGGCCACCAACGCGCCCGCGGCACTGACAAGCGCCCAGTCCGCGCCTGGGGCATCTGACATCTTGTGGAATATCTCCAGTGCTGACCCGGACTATGCCGAACTGGGGTACGTGCTGCATGCAGCCCAGCACGGCGTCATGCGGGATGGCAGCTGGGTGGTCATTGTGGGAAATGGCTATGAAAGCGCCGGCAAAAAGGCCCAGCTATTCGTCATCAATGCCCTGACAGGCGCGCTGATCAAAAAGCTGGACACGGGCGCAGGTTCCGCATCCAGCCCCAACGGCCTGGGGGGCGTGCGTGTGGTGCGCGATGCAAATGCCCGGATTGTGGCCGCCTACGCCGGCGACCTCTTGGGTAACCTGTGGAAGTTCGACTTTTCTTCTGACCGTCAATCGGACTGGGCGGTCGCTTTTGGCACTACGGGCAGTGCGCGCAACCCTCTGTATGCCACGGCGGCCCCCGAGCCCATTACAGCGGCGCCTGCCTATGCGCTTCATCCAGCGGGGGGCGTGATGATACTGTTTGGCACCGGAAAACTGCATGAAACCGGCGATGCCGCAGAGACCCGACAGCGAGCCTTGTACGGCGTGTGGGACAAGGTGCTGCTGGGTGCCGCGTCCACGACTGCGACAGATCGTGTCACTGACGCGTCGACCATGGTGGCGCAGGCGTTTACGCCGCTGCCCCTGCCCGGCACGACAGGAACTTTTTACGGCTTGACGGTCACGCCGGTGGATTACCACACCAAGCGCGGCTGGCGTCTCCCGCTCACCATGAGCCAGGGGCAGCGGCTGGTGAACGCGCCTGAAATGACCAATGGCCGTGTATCGATGCAGACAGTCACGCCAAGCCTGCCCACCTGCGCTGCGCCCAGCCTGCTGCGCCACGAAATGTCGCTAGCCCCCTTCATGAAGGCGATTGAGCAGCCCACTTTTGACACCAATGGCGACACCGTCATCACCTCAGCTGACGTGCTGACGGCCGTAGCCGCTTCGACGAGCAATAACGGCCCTTTGACCTGGGTCAGAAATACGAAGGGTGGGGTCACCAGCCTGGATGCGAGTGGCAAGGGGATTGAACAAAGTCCATTCGGCCGTGTTGCAAAGCGCTACTGGCGCCAGGTGATTGCACAGCCCAATTGAAGGAGGCGTTTTGCTTTTGAAAATGATGAAGGAGGAGGGGAGGATGCGCCAATGTGGATTTACCTTGATTGAGCTGATGGTTGTCGTGGCGATACTGGCGATACTGGCAGCCATTGCCTACCCAAGCTACCGTGATTCGGTGAACAAATCCAGGCGGGCTGAGGCACGCGCGCAACTGCTGGACGCGGCTCAGTACATGCAGCGGTTTTATTCGCAAAACGACCGGTACAACATGACCAACGCCGCAACGCCCGTGGCTGTTGCGTTGCCGGCGCCCCTGCAAGTGTCTCCCAAGGGCGCCGCGGCCGGCACGCAAACTTACGATATCGGCTTTGCGCCTGTCTCGCTCACACAAACAGGCTTTGTGCTGCAGGCCGTGCCCCGCGCAGGGGGCCCCATGGCCCGCGATAAATGCGGCACTTTGCAAATCAACCAGGTTGACCGGCGCACGGTCACCGGCAACACCGGCGGGACCTCGGCCGAAAGCTGCTGGCGTTGAGGCCGGTGCAAGGTTGATGCGGCGTTGCGCTCCTCAGTCGTTTCAACATGAGGACTTGCAGTGAGGCTTGCCATTGACTTGCCATTAACTTGCCGTTGACTTGCCGTTGACTCGCCGTTGAGATCCCCTGGTCAAACGGGCTCGTCACCAAGCTCCCTTCCGCGGATCTCTCATCCGCACACCTCCCGCCCGCCATCCTGCGAAGCGCGCGACACGCGCATGGCGTAGCGGCGCCAGCCGGCTGCGGCCAGGCACCCTTTCCGCCGCCCGAAACACTTCGTCTTACAATCCCGGCGTTGGTGCTCGCGGCGTGGTTCACACGCCGCAGTTCAACGGGAAGCAGGAGGACACCCTGGCAACCGGCCGCTGTTATGCAGCACCGGCCCGCCGTCTTGTCCCGCCTGCGCTGCCCCCGCAACGGTCAAACGGACGAAGCACACCGGCATTGCCGATGTGTCTTCAACATCTCTCAATACAGCCACTGGGCGCCTTGAACAAGCGCCTGGGAAGGCGAGAGATGCAGTGCCGCCAGCCCGGATACCGGCCAACGAAGTGAGCGCGCCGCATGCCTGCCAGGCAGACGGCGCGTTCGTGTCACCCAGACGCCGGCGGGGATGCCGGCCAGGGTTATTTTTTGCGATTGACCCTTCACGTGAAATCCGTACTTCGTGCGCGCATTGCCGCGCTTCCGTTCGCCATCGCAGCGGCTTACCCCTGCGCCCTTGTCCACGCCCAGACCCAAACCCAGACGGCCAACAGCGCTGCCTCCCCAACGCTGGCCCCGGTCACCATCACCGAAGGCCGCGGCGTCGCCACGCCGCTGGTGCTGCCGTCCACGGCCGGAAGCCGGCTTGAGCTCACGCCGTTCGAAACACCGGCCAGCGTCGCCATCGTGCCGGGTGAGCTGATCCGCGCGCTAGGCACCACCTCGGTCATCGATGCGAAGACGCTGGCCCCCGGCATGAGTTCGGCCAACAGCCCCGGCAACGGCGGCAACGTGCTCAGCGCGCGTGGGTTCACCGGCGTCAACTCCGTCAAGCAGCTCTACAACGGCCTGGAGCTCTCCAACGCCGGCGGCGTGGTGAGCTTTCCCTTTGACCCGTGGAACGTCGAGCGCATCGAGGCGCTTTATGGGCCGGCCTCGGTACTTTACGGCGCCGGCTCCATAGGCGGCGCGGTCAATGTGGTCAGCAAGCGGCCTAACCCGACGCAGTCGTCGCACGAGATCGGCCTGGGCATAGGCTCCGACAACTCCTGGCATGAAGCCATCAGCAGCACCGGCCCGCTGGGCAACGGCTTTTCTTACCGCGTCGACCTGAGCCACCGCAGCTCCGACAACTGGGTAGACCGCGGACAGTCCGACACGCTGGCCGCGTCGGCCTCCTTGCGCTACGACCTGTCGCCGCAGCTCAATTTCATCCTGGCCGCCGACTACGGGCGCCAGAAACCGATGCACTACCTCGGCACGCCGGTCTTCAACGGTGCGCCCGTGCCTGGCACCGAGACCAAAAACTACAACATCGCCGACAGCGACCTCTTCTTCCAGGACAAGTGGGTCACGCTGGACACCGAGTGGAAGCCTTCGGCCGACGTCACCGTGCACAACACGCTCTACAGCCTGACGCACAACCGCCGCTACCGCGACGCCACCGTGTTTACCTACGTGCCGGCCACAGCCTCGGTGCGCCGCACCAGCTACCGCGACATCTCTTACTCGGTGCAGACCCAGCAGGGCGTGAACACCTACGCCAAGTTCAAGGGCCAGATCGGCGGCATGAAGAACGAGTTCCTCGCCGGCTTCCAGGTTGAGCGCAGCTTCTACGACCGCTACGACAACAACCGCGGCGGCACCTCCACCGTCAGCGCGCTCAACCCTGTGCCGGGGCTGTACCGCGCGGCCTGGCAGGGTGAATCGATCCCCATGTATTACCTGGCGCTCAACCGCGTCGGTGTCTTTTTCGAGAACCACCTGTCGCTGAGCGAGCGCTGGTCGGTGGTTGCCGGCTTGCGCAGCGACACTTACCGCACCGAACGCGAAGACCGCCAGACGCGCATCACCACCAACGATAAGGTCAGCGGCACCAGCGGCAGCCTGGGCGTGGTCTTTAACCCAGTGCCCGAACTCGCGCTGTACGGCCAGGTTGCCACGGCGCAAGACCCGGTCACGTCGCTGGCCAGCATAGGCGCCAACCAGCAGGGCTTCGGGTTGTCCAAGGGCAAGCAGGTCGAAGTCGGCCTGAAACAAAGTCTTTGGGGCGGGCGCTTCGACTGGACGCTTGCGGCCTACCATCTCGTCAAGAAAGACCTGCTGACCGCCAACCTGGCCAACCCGACCATCCAGGAGCAGGTCGGCCAGCAGTCCTCGCGCGGCATTGAGGCCTCAGCCTCTATCCGCCTCAATGCCTGGCGCGTGGAGGTCAACGGCACGGTGCTGGATCCGAAGTTCGACGACTTCAGGGCCCAGGTCGGCGCCGGTACGCAGCAGCTCGCCGGCAAGGTGCCGATGACGGTGCCCAAGCGCAGCGCCAACCTCAGTGTCTTTTGGGATTTCGCGCCCGACTGGACCGCACGCACCGCCCTGCAATATGTCGGCCGGCGCTTTGTGAACAACACCAACACCGATTCCTTGCCGTCGTACACCGTCGTCAACGCCGGCATCAACTGGCGCGCGGTAAAAGGTGTGACGCTGGACCTGCGCGTAGACAACCTCCTGAACAAGAGTTATGCCACGCAGGGCTCGGACGTGCAGTGGATTTTGGGCCGGCCGCGCACGGTGTGGCTCACCGGCATCTATGCGTTCTGACCGGAACGCCGGCTCCGGCGGCCGGCGGGCGCTGCTACGGGCGCTGGGGTCGGCGGGCGCCGCCTGGCTGGCTGGCCCCGCGTTGGCCCAGGGCGGGGCGGCTACGGTCATCACAGACGATCTGGGCCGCAGTGTGGAAGTCACGCTGCCGCTCAAACGTGTGGTGGTTTTTAACCGTTACACAACGGAGTTCATCCGCGCCATCGGCGCCATGCCGGCGGTTGTGGGCGTGGACTTCGACGGCAGCAAGTACCCCGACTACTGGCCCGGCGTCACCCCCGGCATGCTGGCGGGCAGCGGCCAGTCCAGCCTCAATTACGAGGCCATTGTCGGCATGCAGGCCGACGCCGTTTTCATGCCGCGCAACAGCGACTGGAAAAAAGCCGCGGAGGTGCTCAAGCCTTTCGGCATTCCGGTCATCATCGTCACAGGGTGGGACTTGCTCAAGCATGAGTGGAACGTCACACTGCTCGGCCGGCTTTTTTACCAGCCTGAGCGGGCCGCGCGCCTCAACGCCTTTTACCGCCACTGGCGCGACACCTTGCGCAGCCGGCTGCAGGGCGTCACGCCCAAACGTGTGTACTTCGAGGAAGTCGGCAACTACAAGACCGTGCTGCAGGGCTCAGGTTGGCACGACATGATTGAGACCGGCGGCGGCGTCAATGTCTTCGGCGACATCCAGCTTGCCGGCGGTATCTCGCCGCGCGGCAACGTGCAGAACTTTGAGGTCGACCCCGAAGAAGTGCAGGCGCGCCGGCCCGATGCCGTCATCAAGCTGCAGCCCGGCCAGTACCTGCCGCACCCGCGCGCCTTCTCGGCCGACCTGCTTGGCAAGCTGGCCGCGCGGCCCGGCCTGCAGGGCACGCCGGCCCTGCGGCGCGGCCAGATTTACCACCTCAGCTACTACCTCGCCTCGGGCTGCTCCAAGATCACCGGCGCGCTGCAGATCGCGCAGTGGCTGCATCCCGAGCGCATGGCCGGCATTGATCCGCAGGCCGTCATGGGCACGTGGTTGAAAGACTTCCAGGGTGTGGCGGCGCAACGCGGCTACTGGTATTCACTGGCCAGCGTGAAGGGCCAGGCATGAGCAGCATGGCCGACACGGTCACGGTCCCGGCCGCAGCATCGCCGGCCATCGCGGCGCTGCGGCAGGCCATGGGCCGCCTGCGTGCCAGCCGGCTGCGCATTGCGGTGCTGGCCTTGTGCGCCCTGGCCCTGGCCGTGCTCGCTTCGCTCAGCCTGGGCGTGCAGTCGCTGCCCGTGGGCACGGTGCTGCGCCAGCTGCTGTCGCTGCTGCCGGGTCTTGACGTCTGGGCCATCGACGGCCCGCAGCGCAACGTGCTGATGCAACTGCGCCTGCCGCGCACCGTCATGGCTTTGATTTGCGGCGCCGGGCTGGCTATGGCCGGTGTCTCCATGCAGGGCATCACACGCAACCCGCTGGTCAGCCCCTACACGCTGGGCATTTCGCCGGCTGCGGCCTTCGGCGCCTCCATCGCCATCCTGCTGGGCTGGAACAGCCTGCCCGCCACCGGCGCCTGGTGGACGGTGGCGCTGGCCTTTGCCTCGGCCATGGTGTGCGCGGCCGGCGTGCTGGGCCTGGCTTCGCTGCGCGGCGTCAATGCCATGGTGCTGGTGCTGGCGGGCGTGGCGTTTACCTATCTCTTTGGCGCGCTCACCGCGGCGCTGCAATTCTTTGCCAGTGAGCAGCAGCTGGCGGCCATCGTGCACTGGACCTTCGGCTCGCTCAACGGCCGCACCTGGCACGAGGTCTCGGTGGCCGGCGGTATCTGCCTGGTGTGCGCACCGGTGATGCTGGCTCATGCGGGTGCGCTCAATGCATTCAGCGCCGGAGGCGACGACGTGGCTGCTTCGCTGGGTGTGGCGGTCGCCCGCGCCCGCGTCGCCATCACGCTGGCTGCGGTGCTGAGCAGCGCGGCCATCGTGAGCTTTACCGGTGTGATCGGTTTTGTAGGGCTGGTCGCGCCGCACATCGCGCGCCTGCTGATAGGTGGCGACCACCGGGCCCTGCTGCCTTTTGCCGCGGTGGTGGGCGCACTGCTGGTGCTGCTGGCGGATATGGCCGGGCGCCTGCTGTTTGCGCCGGTGGTGGTGCCCGTCGGCATCGTCGTGGCCTTCCTGGGCGTGCCGCTCTTTCTGCACCTGCTGCTGACGCGGCGCAACGAGATGTCGTCATGAGTGGCACGGCGGCGGCTTTTCCCTTGATCGAGGCCGGCGGCCTGCGCAGCCGCTACGGCGGGCGCGCCTCGCCCGAAGTGCTCCGGGGCATCGACCTGGCGCTGAAGCCCGGTGAGGTGCTGGGCCTGGTCGGCCCCAACGGTTCGGGCAAGAGCTCGCTGCTCAAGTGCGTTGCCGGTTTGCGGCCGCTCAGCGGCGGCAGCCTGCTGCTCGATGGCCGTGCGCTGGCCGGCTACGCGCGCCAGGAGCTGGCCCGCACCATCGCCTATGTGCCGCAGCACACCGGCCCCAGCATGTCGCTGCGTGTGCTCGACATGGTGCTGCTCGGCAGGCTGCCGCACCGCGGCCGCAGCTCGCCGCAGCAAGACGAGGCCATTGCCCTGGCCGCCATCGAGCGGCTCGCGCTGGAGCCACTGGCGCTGCGCCACTTCAGCGACCTCAGCGGCGGCGAACGCCAGCGTGTGCTGCTGGCCCGCGCCCTGGCGCAGCAAGGCCGCCTGCTGCTTCTGGACGAGCCCACCAGCGACCTGGACCTGCGCCACCAGCTCGCCACGCTGCAGACTGTGCGCGATCTGTCGCGCCAGCGCGGCGCGGGCGCGGTCATCGCGATTCACGACCTGGCCCTGGCCGCACGCTTTTGCGACCGGCTGCTGATGCTGCAAGCCGGCCGCCTGCTGGATGCGGGCACACCTAATGAGGTGCTCACGCCGGCGAATGTGCAGGCGCTTTTTGGCGTGGGCGCGCGCATCGGCAGCGACGGCGGGTTGCCCTATGTGATTCCGGTTGAAGCGAGCTCCACTGAAAGCGTCTCATCATGAATACCGACGACTCACGAGATGACTCACACGGCGGCTCACCACTGCGCGCCGCCATTCTTTTGTCCAGGGCGTCCATCACGGCCGCGGCCGTGCGCGAAATGGAAGAACTGGCCCAACGCACCCAGGCCGCCATGGCAAGCAGCTTTGCAGCAGTTGTGCATGCCTTCAGCGAGCAGGGCAGCCCCAGCCTGCGCGAAGCGATGGACGCATTGGCCTCCGGCGATGCAATGGGTGGCCGTGTGCCTGGCGAGATCGTCATCGTGCCCCTGCTGGTGCCGATGGAGCCGGGCTACCGCAGCTGGATCAGCGGTGCGGTGCAGCGCTGGCAGCGCGATGCCGAGCAGCGCCTCGAGGTGAGCCTTTGCATCCCGCCCGGCGACACCCTGGCCATCGACACCCTGGTGCAAAGCCTGCTCGGCCAGCCCGCGGCCCGGATCGGCGCCCCTGCCGCAGCCAGCCCGGGCGGCTCGGTGATCCCGCCGCAAAAGCGCCGCGTCCTCGTCTGTCAGGGCGGGCCCTGCAACCACGCAGGCGCAGCGCAGACATGGGGCCATCTGCGCAATGAGCAAAAGCGGCTGGACCTGCGTAACGCCGGCGAGGGCATGATGAGCGCCCGCACCAGCTGCCTCGGGCCGTGCAACCTCGCGCCGGTGGTGCAGGTGTTTCCCGAAGGCACGTGGTACGGCGGGGTGGACGAAGCCGGCGTTAACCGCATCATCGAGTCGCACTTGCTGCGCGGCGAGGTCGCGGCAGACCTGGCCTATTTGCCGCTGCCCGGCAAGCAGACCCTGAGATGAACGCATGACAGCGTCGCTGCCCCCGCAGCGCCTGCCGGCGATGCGCATAGACCTGGCGGGCTGGACGCGCGATGCCACCCACGGCGATACACGCGCGTTCTTCGCGCTGTTTGAAGAGGCAGACCGCCTGGGCTTTGACGGTGTGTGGTTCAGTGAATTCCGCCTCACGGCAGATGCCCGGCCCTATCCCTCGCCTTTGCTGCTCGCCTCGGCCCTGCTGGCCCGCACTGAACGGCTGCGCGTGGGTACGGCGGTGCTGGTGCTGCCGCTGCACCAGCCTCAGCTGCTGGCCGAAGAGTTGCAACAGCTGGCCTGGCAAAGCGGCAAGCGCTTCGATGCCGGCCTGGGCCGCGGCACCGACCCCGCCACCCTGCAGGCGCTTGGAATTCCTGCAGATGCCACCCGCGCCTGCTTCGAGGCGGGGCTTGAGGTGCTGCTGGTCGGCGAACACCCGCCGCTCTACATCGCCGGCTCCACCCCCGAGACCATAGGCCTGGCCGTACGCCACGCGCTGCCGCTGCTGCTAAGCCTGGAGCCGCCCGAGATCAAACAACTCGCCGAACTCGACGCGCAGGCTGGCGCCGTGTCCGGCCAATTGCGCACCAGTCTGCGCGCCCGCAGCTCCCTGGCACGCTACGTGTGCATAGGTGCGACGCAGGCCGAGGTTGAGGGGCAACTGCAGGATCTGTGGCCGCGGCTGCATGCCCGCCGCATTTATTTCGCCGGCCGGCGCGGCGTGCCTGCCCACGAGGTGCCGCCGCCAGACACCGGCCGCATGCTGAGCGAGCAGTTCATCGCCGGCACGCCCGACGCCTGCCACGCCCAGATCATGGCGCTGCGCGAAAGCACAGGCATTGGCCACCTGCGCTGCGTTTTTAACGGCAATGGCTTGCTTGATAACGCGCAGGCGCTGAAACAAATGCGGATGTTTGCGAACAGTGTGCTGCCGGCGCTAAGGGCTGTATAGCGCGCGAAGCCTGGTGGTGCATCCACCACCAGAGATCTAAATCAAAGATCTCTCACGCCACCGTCCACCAGGATTTCCGTTCCCAGCATGAAGGCGGACTCGTCGGATACGAGGAACAGCGCAGCGGCTGCAATCTCTTCCGGCCTGCCCAGCCTTTTAACCGGCGCGAAGTCGCCCATGGCGGCGGCCATGGCTTTGGCTTCATCCGCGTTGCTTGTCACGGTGGTGAAGACGGGCGTATCGACCGGCCCGGGGGCCAATGAGTTGACCCGGATGTTCCGGCTCAACAGATCCGCCGAGAAGCTGCGCGCCAGGGAGCGAACGGCTGCTTTGGTGGCCGAATAGGCTGCATGGTTGGGAATGCCCTTGCCATTGACGGTCGAAGAGATCAGAACGATGGAGGCGCCGTCCTTGAGAACCGGCAAGGCTTTTTGAACGCTGAAGAAAGCGCCCTTGAAGTTGATGTCGCTTACCTTGTCAAACTGCGCTTCGGTGAACTCCGCCACCGGCCCCAGAACGTAGACCCCTGCGTTGATCACCAGCGCATCGACTTTGCCGAGTTGGGCGCCTACGGTCTTGAAGATGCGGTCAAGGTCCTGAACGCTTGAGACATCGCCCTGAACGCCAATGGCCGACGGGCCCAGTTCGCGGGTTGCCTCGTCCAGGGCCTTCTGGTTGCGGCCGGTAATGGCCACCTTGGCGCCTTCGGCCACAAACCGTTTGGCGGTTGCCAGGCCGATGCCGCTGCTGCCGCCAGTGACGACGGCGATTTTTCCAGTTAACTTGCTCATGGTGCTGATTGCTTTCTTTCCTGAAGTTTCTATTGCTCGAAGTACACGGCCTGACGTCGATGTGTTGCCGGCGGGGGTAGCCAGACTGAGACTGGCGGCCCGCATCAAACCGTGGTGAAGTGAAATATCGTTTATTTGCCAATACGGCACTAGAGCCTCTTCGCGGATAAGATATATTTGCAAATCAAATGAGTGACCGTATCCTTTCCCTGCGCCTTTTCTGCCGTGTCGCCCAGACCGGGAGCTTCTCGCGTGCCGGGCGTGAGCTTGGCCTCACGCAGCCTTCCGCGTCGCGCATCGTCTCCATGCTGGAGAAGGAACTGGGCGTGGCGCTGCTGACGCGCACCACGCGAGCCGTCACGCTGACGGAGGCGGGAACCGACTATCTGGCCCGGGTCGAGCTGATACTTGCCGCGCTGGAAGAGGCCGACCAAGCCGCCCGGGGCACGGGCGAACTGACGGGTGTGCTGCGCGTCGGTGTGTCATCGAGCTTTGCCGTGCGTGAGCTGATTCCACGGCTGCCCGCATTTATGGACGCGCATCCGGCGCTACGCATTGAGTTGCTCATGAATGACCAGCGTCAGGAACTGGTGAGCGAAGGCGTCGATGTGGCGCTGCGCTTTGGCACGCTGGCGAATTCAACTGCCATGGCGCGCCGGCTGGGCGCGATCGGCAATTTGCTGGTGGCCTCACCGTCTTACCTGCGCAGTCATGGCGTTCCAGATGCTCCCGCCCAGCTTGCGAATCATTCGGTGATAGCCGGGCCGGTGGGCTCCGGTCGGGCCTGGACTTTTCGCAAGGACGGGCGAGCCACATCCATCCGGATTGACGGCCGGCTCACGAGTTCCACCAATGAAGGGGCTATTGCCGCGGCGTCTTCCGGATTGGGTATCGCATCGACATCACTGTGGGGATGCGGCAGCGAACTGGCAAGCGGCGCACTGGTGCAGGTGCTGGCCGACTGGACGATGGACTCGGTTGAACTTCACGCCGTGTTTCCGGCCGGGCGGGCCGCCAAGCCTTCTGCGCGGGCCTTTGGCGAGTACCTGACCGAATCGCTTCGCCAGGCGGATCGGGTTTCAGCGCACTAACAAGCCTTGCTCACATGGCACTGCGTGCCTTGCTGGGCGGGTGGCCGATGACACGTTTGAACGCCCGGCTGAACGAAGCCTCTGAGTCAAAGCCCAGCCGGTCGGCGGCGGTAGTCACGCGCATGCCGTCTTGCGCAATCCAGCTGCGGGCCTGGAACATGCGAATGCGGGCCACGTACTTGGCCGGGCTTTCGCCTACCGATTCCTTGAATGCCTGGGCAAAACTTGATCGCGATGCACCCATGATGTTGGCCAACTCCGGCACGCTCCAGTCCTGCTCGGGCGATGCGTGAATGGCGGCCAGCACCTTGCCGACGCCGGGCGAGCGCAGCGCGGTGATCCAGCCTGTCGAATCGCTGCAGGCGCATTCCACCCAGGCGCGGATGATGCTCGCGGCGAGCACATCGGCCATGCGGGCCAGGATGCCGCAGGCGCCTATGCGGTTGAGCGAGGCTTCACGCTCCATCGCATCCAGCAGCAGGGGCACGCCCGGGTCGCGCTGGGCCAGGTCGCCGGCGCGTATCACCTCCGGCATCATGGTCAGCAAGGGGTGCAGGGGATCGAGATTGAACTTCATGCTGCCGCAGAACATGACGTGGGAGGGTGCTTGCCCTGCCTGAGTACCGTCCCTCAACAGGTAGATGTCGTCGGCGACGCGCTCGCGGTCAAAGGTCGCGAGCTCTACCGGCGGCACTTCAGGTGAGCTGGCCAGGGTGTGGGCCGTGCCGCGCGGCAGCAGCACGGCGTCACCGGCTTTCAGTTCCATCCACCCGGACTGCGGTGTGCGCATCCAGCCATCGCCGCTGGCAAAAAAATGAAAACGTGCGGTGGGTTGCGCCGCAAAGGAAATCGCCCAGGGCGCATGCAGCAGGCAGCGGCCGTACTCGATGCCGTCCAGGCGCAGGCCCAGCAGGATTTTGGTCAGCGGGTCGGGCCCTGCGGCGGGAAGGCCTCCTGCTGCCTGAGGGGGCTGAACGACGGGCATGAAAGTTCTGGAGGAATCGTCAAGCATTTCGGCTCTTTCGCCATGGAAAGCTGTCGATGCTAGGCCTAAGCTGGCAACCCTGTCCTCAACAAGGCTTCACATTCCATGTCATCTACTTCCTCTTCTGCCTGCCTCGATCCGCTGGCCGCCGGCGTAACGCCCGCCAACGGTCCGTCCGGCGAGACCGCTGCGCTCTGGCCGGCGGTCGCGTCTCTTTCACTCGGTGTGTTTGGCCTGGTCACAGCCGAATTTTTGCCGGCCAGCCTGCTGACCGCCATGGCGGCCGATCTTCATGTCACGGCGGGCGCTGCGGGCCAGGCCGTCACGGCCACGGCGCTGGTCGGTGCGGTGGCCGCGCCCACCATCCCGCTGCTGACGGCGCGCTTTGACCGCAAGCGGGTGCTGCTGGCGCTCACCGCCTTGTTGTTTGTCTCCAATCTGCTGGCTGCGACAGCCGCATCGCTCTCGGTATTGCTGGTCGCGCGCGTGGTGCTCGGCATCGCGCTGGGTGGCTTCTGGTCGATGGCGGCGGCACTGGCCATGCGCCTGGTGCCCGAACGGCTTTTTCCGCGCGCGATGTCGCTGGTGTTGACCGGCGTGTCCGTTGCCACTGTCTGTGCGGCGCCCATAGGCGCGTGGATGGGTGACCTGTGGGGATGGCGCAGCGCTTTTGTGGCGGCTGGCGTCGTCGGCCTGGTCGCTTTCGTCGTGCAGCTGGTCGCGTTGCCGGCCTTGCCGCCACGCGACCAGGCCAGCCTGAAGGGACTGCGAGATCTGCTCACACGGGGGCCGGTGCGCATTGCGCTGCTGGCGGTGCTGCTGGTGATCTCCGGCCACTTCGCGGGCTTCACCTATATCAGGCCCGTGCTTGAAGATGTGACGAAACTGTCTGTGGCATCGATTTCTGCTGTGCTGCTGGGTTACGGCATCGGCGGTTTCTTCGGCAACTTCGCGGGGGGCTGGCTGGCCGGGCGCAGTGAACGGCATGCGATCGTCGCCGGCAGCGTAATGATTGCCGTGCTGGCGGCTGCGCTGCTTGTGGGCGGCGGCTCTTTTGTGGTCGCCGCTGTGGCCGTGACGCTGTGGGGATTTGCGTTCGGCGCGTTTCCGGTCGGCTTCCAGACCTGGATAGTCCGTGCCGCACCCGACCAGGCAGAGGCCGCGGGCGGCTTGCTGGTGGCCGCGTTCCAGATCGCCATTGCCACGGGCGCCATCGCAGGCGGCCTCATGGTGGACCGGACTGGCGCCTTGGGCGCTCCTGCATTTGCCCTGGTGGCTGTCGCGCTGGGCGGTTTGCTGGCCTGGCGGCGTGGGCCCAGGCCTGCTTGAGCGAGACATAAGGACAACCATGAAAAATTCAGAACAAGACCCAACCCTTAACCGGCGCATCACCTTGGCGGCGCACCCGCGCGGCCTGCCTGTTGCGTCGGACTTCAAGCTTGTGACGGAGCCCGCACCTCGCGCGGGTGAAGGCCAGGTGCTGCTGCAAACGCTTTATCTGTCGCTGGACCCGTATATGCGCAACCTGATGGATGAAATCGGGCCCGGTTACGCACCACCCGTTCCGCTGGGCGGCGCCATGCCGGGCGGCGCCGTCAGCCGTGTCGTCGACTCAAGGTACCCTGCCTGGCGCGCGGGTGACCTGGTGCTTGCCAACACGGGCTGGCAGGACTACGCGGTGAGCGATGGGAGCGACCTGCAGGCCCTTGGCGACATGCCCCAGCCCTCACTGGCACTGGGCGCGCTCGGCATGCCGGGCTTCACAGCGCATGTCGGCCTGCTGGACATCGGCCAGCCCAAGGCGGGTGAAACGGTGGTGGTCGCCGCGGCCACTGGCGCTGTGGGCGCCATGGTCGGCCAGATCGCAAAACTCAAAGGCGCCCGCGTGGTGGGCATCGCCGGCGGCGCTGCCAAGTGCAGGCAAGCTGTCGACGAACTGGGCTTTGACGCCTGCGTCGACAGACACGAGCCCTCGTTCGCGGCGCAGCTTGCGGCCGCGTGCCCGGCGGGCATCGACGTGTACTTTGAAAACGTCGGCGGTGATGTTTTGTCGGCCGTCCTGCCGCTGTTCAATATCGGCGCCCGCATGCCGGTGTGCGGCTTTGTCGCGCACTACAACGACACGGCAGGCTCACCCGGCGCCAACCAGCTGCCGCAGTTCCTGGCCGCAATCCTGCAGAAGCGGGTGCGGGTGCAGGGCTTCATCATTCTTGACCACTATGGCGAGCGCTTTGACGCGTTCCGCCGTGAAATGGATGAATGGGTCAACAGCGGGCAGGTCAAGGCGCGGGAGCACCTGGTGGACGGCCTTCAGAATGCGCCCGCCGCGCTGTCGGACCTGCTGCAGGGCCGCCACAGCGGCAAGGTGGTGGTGCGCGTGGAGGCCTAGGGCCTGTTAACGCTGCCTTGCGCGGGGCGGGCGTGGGTGTTTTGTGTCGCTACGTATCCGCAGCGGCGGCAGTGACACGTACACACCAAACAGCACCCGCCGCGACACAGCGCTGATACGTTTCTTTCGTCTACTGGCCGTGGTGCCGGAGAGCCATACATCAGGCTCTCCGACTCTCCGGCTCAACCATTTCAACGAAAGAACCGTCATGACACATCACATCAGCCTTGGCCGCCGCCATTTCGTCAGCTCCACCGTGCTTGGCGCCATCGCGGCGCAGTCGGGCTTTTTGCTCTCTGCGCAGGCGCAAGCTGCAGGGTCAGTGAAGAGCATCCCTGCCACCCAGCCTGGAACGCACACATCCTTCGGCCCTTTGAAGCAAGTCAACGCGGGCGTGCTCAGTGTGGGATACGCCGAAGCAGGCCCTGCGGACGGCCCGGTTGTCTTGCTGATCCACGGCTGGCCGTATGACATTCACACCTATGTGGATGTGGCGCCCTTGCTGGCGTCGGCCGGCTACCGGGTCATCGTGCCCTATCTACGCGGTTACGGCACGACGCGCTTTCTCTTCGCCGACACGGTGCGCAATGCGCAGCAATCGGCGGTGGCGCTGGACATCATTGCCCTGATGGACGCACTCAAAATCGACAAGGCCGTGATCGGCGGCTGCGATTGGGGCGCGCGCACGGCATGCATTCTGGCGATGCTGTGGCCCGAGCGCTGCCAGGCGCTGGTGTCGGTGAGCGGCTACCTGCTGTCCAACCTGAAGACCGCGCTGGATCCCCTGCCACCGGCGGCGGAAGTTCAGTGGTGGTATCAGTTCTACCTGACGACGGAGCGCGGACGCCTTGGCTACGAGAAATACCGCGACGACTTTGCGCGGCTCATCTGGCAGACGGCTTCGCCGAAGTGGAACTTTGACGACGCCACTTTCAAACGCTCCGCTGCCGCGCTGGACAACCCCGACCATGCGGCCATCACCATTCACAACTACCGCTGGCGGCTCGCGCTCGCGCCGGGCGAAGCCAGGTACGACGAGCTCGAGCGCAAGCTGAGCGTGGCGCCGAATATTTCGGTGCCGACCATCACGCTGGAGGGCGACGCGAACGGCGCGCCGCATCTGCCGCCTGCGGCTTACGCCAAAAAGTTCACCGGCAAGTATGAGCACCGCACCCTCACCGGCGGCATCGGCCACAACCTGCCCCAGGAGGCGCCGCAGGCTTTTGCGCAAGCGATCGCCGACGTCGCCAGCTGGTAACTGGCCTTAAGGGTTCGCCATCACCACCTTCAACCGCCTGACTGCCGCCGCGGCTTCTTCGGGCGTCGCAAAGTTGGCGAAGCCCATGAGCAAGCCGCCCTGCGATGACTTGCGCATCCGCCAGTCGCTCAACGCCTGCACCGCGAGGCCTTTGGCTTCCGCGGCGGTGGTCAGGGCTTTGTCGCTCTGGCGGGTGTTCAGGTAGGTCAGCACCTGGATGCCGCCGGCTTGCGGCTGAACGCTCAGTTGCTCGCCGAGCGTCGTCGCCAGCGCATCGACCAGCCAGGCGCGCCGCTCTGCGTAGACTGCTCGCATCTTGCTCAGGTGCCGCGCAAAGTGGCCCTGTTCCATAAAGGCGGCGACCATGGCCTGGGGCAGGATGGAGCCGGGGCCGGGAAGGTAATTCACCGTGTCCCTGAACTTGCCGACCTGCGATGCGGGCACGACCAGGTAGGCCAGCCGCAAACCGGGGAAGAGCACCTTGCTGAAGGTGCCGGTGTACATCACCCGCCCATCACGGTCCAGGCTTTTCAGCGCGGGCAGGGGCCGGCCGTGGTAGCGGAACTCACTGTCGTAGTCGTCTTCGATGATCCACGCCTGGCTGCGCCGCGCCCAGTCCAGCAGCTCCAGCCGCCGCGGCAGCGACAGCGCCGAGCCCATGGGGCTTTGGTGCGTGGGCGTCACCACCACGAAGCGGGCATTGGCGGCGCGTTGCTGGCCTATGCCTACGTTCAGGCCTTCGTCGTCGACGGGCACGGGCTCCAGGCGCAGGCCTGAATGTTCGAGGAACTGCCGGGCCAGGATGTAGCCCGGGTCTTCGTACCAGCCCAGGTCGCCGGCTTGCAGCAGCGTGTGGCGCACGAGCTCCAGCGCGCCCCGATAGCCTGCGGTGACAAACACCTGCTCGTGCGAGCAGGTGATACCGCGGGAGATGCCCAGGTAGGTCGCAATGGCGCGGCGCAGGGGCCCGTATCCCGATGGGTCCGGATAGCTCATCGTCGCGATCTCCAGCGTGCGCAGGCTGCGGCCGGCCAGGCGTGCCCAGACCTTGCGCGGAAACGCATCCAGCGCAGGAAAGCCCATTTGAAACGGCAAGACCTTGCCCGCCTCGTCCAGCTCGCGGGTTGCTGCGCCGGCAGGTGGCGCGGCTACCTTGGCGCGGCCGGCTTCAGCCAGGTTTCCCAGCCGGGGGGATACGACGGTTCCCGCGGCGCCGTTCGCCACGAAATAGCCCTCGCTCACCAGGATCTGGTAAGCCTTTTCAACCGTTCCTCGCGCCAGGTTCAGCTCGCTGGCGAGGCTGCGCACCGAGGGCACACGATCGCCGGGGCGCAGCTTGCCGCTGGCAATCGACTCGCGGAAACGGCGGTACAGCTGCAGGTAGATCGCTGCGTCCTGCTCCCGGCTTGGTTTCAGCTGTTGCAAGTCCATCGGTGAGGCCTCCTGTGTCCTGGATGTCCCATGAATTTAATCATTTCTTGGACCTATGCCATAGGACATTATTTTCCTACAGTGGAGCCTGTTCGAGAAGAAAGTTAGACAGGAAAGTTAGACAGGAATCACATGAGCCAATTTCAATTGCGCCTGATCGACAGCGATGAGGACTGTCAGGCGTGTTTCAGCGTCATGCATGAGCTGCGCCCCCATCTGGCCGATGCGGCCGCATTTGCCGCACAGGTGCGCCGCCAGGCTGCCCAGGGCTACCGGCTGCTGGCCGGCTGGCAGGGCGACCAGGTTAAAGGCCTGGCCGGCTATCGCATCCAGGAGAACCTGATTTACGGGCGTTTCCTGTATGTCGATGACCTGGTGGCAACTGCCGAGGCCCGCCGCTGCGGCCTGGGCGCTGCCTTGATTGATGCGGTGCGTGAAGAGGCGCGGCAGCAAGGCTGCGCCAACTTTGTTCTCGACACGGGGCTGGCGAATGCGCTGGGCCAGCGCTTTTATTTCCGCCAGGGCCTGCTGGCCGTGGGAATGCATTTCCGCCAGGCGCTGCAGGCCACCGCCTGAGCCGCGCCTCACCTTTTATTTATTGCTGAATTTGATTGGAGATTTTTATGAGTATGCCCAAACGTTTGCCTTATCACACCCTGTCTCCCGCTGCCTACCAAGGCTTTGGCGCCACCAAAAAAGCGCTGGAGAGCAGCCCCCTCGGCAAGCCGCTGATCGAGCTGGCCTGGCTGCGCATGTCGCAGATCAACGGCTGCGCTTTTTGCCTGGAAATGCACGCCAAGGCACTGCGCGCCGGCGGCATGGCCGAGGCCAAGCTCGACAGCCTGGCCGGCTGGCGCGTCAGTGACCATTTCAGCGAGCGCGAGCGCGCCGCCCTGGCATGGACGGAATCGCTGACCCATATCGACAAGACGCATGCGCCTGACGAAGATTACGAACCGCTCAAGGCGCATTTCAGCGATGTCGAAATATCCGACCTGTGCTTTGCCATTGCTTTGATGAGCGGCTTTAACCGCCTGGCCATCGGGATGCGTCAGTAAGGGACTGGAGAAGCTCACATGAAAATTCTGCGTATCGACTGCAGCCCCCGGGCTGAGTCACAGAGCCGGAAAGTCTCGACTGCCATCGTTGAGCGGCTTCTTGCCGTGGACCCCGATGCCCAGGTCACCCACCGTGACCTGGGCCGCGAGCCCATCGCCCATCCCGAGGCCGACTATGCCTGGGCGCTGTCTTCGCCGGCGACATTGGCTGCCGGAGAAGCGAAAGGGGCCCTGCGCCTGTCGGAAGCCTTGATCCGTGAAGTGGAAGCCGCCGACGTGCTGGTCATCGGCACACCGATGAACAACTTCACCGTGCCCTCCGTGCTCAAGGCCTGGATAGACCAGATCCTGCGGGTAGGCCGCACGATCGGGATGTCGGCCACAGGCGAGAAGATCGGCCTGCTGCAAGACAAGCCGGTGTATGTCGGCATCGCCTCCGGCGGATCCTTCACCGGTGCTCGCGCCAACCAGCCTGACTTCCTGACGCCTTATCTGACCGCTGCCCTGGGCTGCGTGGGGCTGAAGTCCTTGCAGTTCTTTCCGGTGCAGGGGACGGCCTTTCTGAGCGATGAGCAACTGGCCGTGGATCGCGAGACCGTGCTCACCACCATGGATGTGTCGAAGATCGATCTCGAAATGGCGGCAGAGGCGCGCTGAAAAATCAAAACCGCGCGGCAAGGCGCTCCATGAGCGCCGGATGCGGCTCGTGGCCCACGCCCTGCACCACATCCAGTGTGACGCGCGTGCCCAACTGCTCAAGCCGAGTCTGCGCGGCCTGCGCCAGCGCGGCGGGCATCACCGGGTCGGCGTTGCCATGCAGCAGGTGGATCACTGCATTGGACTGATGGCCCGGCAAGGTAGCGAAGCGCCCTGCGATGGCAACGATGCTCAGCGCGGGTGGGGCCGCGAGCTTGGTGGATTCGAGCGCCATGATCGCGCCTTGGGAAAAGCCGGCGATGAGTGTGTGCGCTGCGTCGGCGCCTGACACGCGCTGCCAGTGCTGCACGGTCGCCACGAAGCTTGGCATCGCCGCATCCACGCGCGCCTGGCGGTTGTCTTCAGTCACCCCGCGCACCGAGAACCATTGCAGCCCAGTCGAGATGTCGGACGGATCGGGCGACGCAATGCTGACCACCATGGCGTGGCTGTCGCGGCTGGCGAACCAGTGCGCAACGCCCAGCATGGACTCGGGCACCGAGCCGACGCCGTGCATCAGCAGCACGAGTTGCGATGCCGGGCCTTGCGGCTGCTGGACGATGATGAAAGGGGAGGGCATGGTTTTCTCTTTCTCTCTATATATGCAGCGGATTCAGAATGAGTTCAGGCAAGGGCAGGCGCGGCCGGCAGGTCGCCAAACACATAACCTTCCATCGACAGCACGCCATAAGTCACGCCGCCTTCCATGACCTCAACCGGCTCGCCCGCGCTGCTGGCGCCGGCAGCCACCAGCAGTGGCAGGTAGTGCTCGTCCGAGGGGTGGGCGCGCCGGCTGTGCGGTGCACCGCGAAAGTCGACGAGCGCCGCCTCGTCATGCGCCAGCGCGGCGCGGCGCGCCCATTGCACAAATTCATGCACATAGCTTTCGGGCGTCTCTGTCTCCGATTGGCGGAACTCATACAGGTTGTGGGTCAGGCCGCCCGAGGCCAGGATGAGCACGCCCTGCTCACGCAAGGGCGCCAGCGCGCGGCCCAGCGCCAGCGCATCGGTGGCGCGCAGCTCGATCGGCAGCGAGAGCTGGAACACCGGCAGCGGCGCGCCGGGCAGCAGGTGCAGCAGCGGCACCCAGGCGCCGTGGTCCAACCCCTGCTCGTCCATCAGTTGGGCAGGAAGCCCGGCGCGGGCCAGCAAGGTTGCTACCTCGCCGGAAATTTCGGGTGCGCCTGGAGCAGGGTATTGCAGCGCATAGAGCGGCGCCGGAAAGCCGCCGAAGTCGTGAACGGTCTCCGGCCGCGCACTCGCACCGACGCGCAGTCCGCGTGTGCGCCAGTGCGGCGAGATCACGAGAATGGCGCGCAGCCCGGGCAGCGCCAGCAGGCGCTTGCCGATGGCGTGCAGCAAAGGGCCGGCCTGGCCGGGCTCCAGCGCAAACATGGGTGCGCCGTGTGAAACAAACAGGGCGGGAATCTTCATGGAAATACTCCTTGGCAGCGCCCGCCCCACGCGCCAAGGGAGCGCATGGGGCGGGGGCTTGTTTACTTGACGAGGCCGAACGGGTCTTTGACCGGGCGGTTGGCCGCATCGGCGTTGTTCCAGAACTGCTGCACGATCCAGCCGTACTCGGGCAGGCCGTTGACGAAGGGTGCGAGCATGTCGTTGGCAGACGGCAGTTTCCAGTCGGCCTGCAATTCAGCGCCGAGCGCGAAGACGGTGTTGAGCTGCGCGCCCGCGGTGCTCATGCGCTGCATCGCGGCGTCGGCTTCGTATTTGCTCCAGGCGCCCGAGGCGTCCACCACCGGGTGCACCACGTAGCCGTCATTGATCATGGACAGCGTCGGCAGCGTGACGCAGGTGCCCAGCGTGACGCCGGAGATGATGATGTGCTTGCGGCCGGTTTTGGCCACCAGCTCTTCCAGCGCCTTGCGAAAGGACGGGTCCTCGTAGGCATTGATGATGCCGGTGCGGCGATAGATGGGTTGGTCCTTGAAGGTGTCCTTGAGCTCCGGCAGCAGATCGCCGTTTTGCCACTGCGCATTCGAAGACGACAGCAGCACCGGGATTTTCAGCGCCTTGGCCATTTGCGCCAGCGACACCACGTTGGCCTTGTAGCCTGCCGCCTGGGCGAAGTCGCGGGTGCTCGCCATCAGGCCGACCTGGTGGTCGATGAACAGCATGATGCTGTTGTCGGGCGTGGGCTTTTCATAGGCCGCGCGGCCGGCCTTGCGAGCGTCTGCGGCGCTGGTCTTGGCGGACAGCGGCTTGTCGGTGATGGGGCTCACGATGTCGGCCGGGCGGGTTTGCGCGGCGGCCAGCGTGGCGGCGCCTGCCAGTGCAAGGGCGGCGGCGACTTGGGTCAGTTTCCTGTTCATGGTTCTCTCCGTGTGGATTGGGATGGATTGGATTGGCGCGGTATCGCCGGCAGGTTTGCTGGCGTAGAAGAACTTTATTGGGGAACAATTTGGAGATAAACAGCCTTATGCTGCATATATTGTTTTGAAATTCGAGACTATGGACATTCTTCAAGCCATGAAAACCTTTGCGGCGGTCGTTGAGGCCGGCAGCTTTGTCGGCGCCATCGACACGACCGGGCTGTCAAAACCCGCGGTGTCGCGCCATGTGAACGAGCTGGAGTCGCACCTGGGCACGCGCCTGTTGCAGCGCACGACGCGCCGCCTCTCGCTGACGAGCGAAGGCCAGACTTACTACCAGCGCTGCAAAGAGGTGTTGCTCGCGGTTCAGGAGGCCGAAGCTGAAGTGGGCTCCAGCGCTGTCGAGGCACAGGGCCGCTTGCGCATAGGCGCACCGCAGACCTTTGGCGTGCTGCACCTGGCCGCGCTGTGGGGGCGCTTCGCGGCGGAGAACCCACAGGTCAGCCTGGAGATCGTGCTGTCGGACCGCGTGGTCGACCTGGTCGAGGAGGGCTATGACCTGGTGGTGCGTATTGCGCGGCTCGCCGACTCCAGCCTGGTGAGCCGCCCGCTGGCCCGCACGCGCATGGTGCTCTGCGCTTCACCGGCTTACCTGGCGCAGCACGGCACGCCCGTGCATCCGCACGAGCTCGCTTCGCACGAGGTGGTGTCGTACAGCTACTGGGCGACGGGCGATGTGTGGAGCTTTCAAGGGCCCAAAGGGGAAGTGACGGTGAACACACGCTCACGTATCCACGCCAACAACGGCGATACCTGCCGGGCTGCGGCACTGGCGCACCAGGGCGTCATCCTGCAGCCGGATTTCCTTGTTCATGAAGACCTGCGCAGCGGCGCGCTGGTGGAACTTATGCCGGAGTTTCGTGCGGTCGAGCTGGGCATCTTTGCCGTCTACCCCACACGCAAACAGCTGCCCTTGAAAGTGCGGCGGCTGGTGGACTTTCTGGTGGCGGCGTTGCAGGTGCCGCCCTGGGCGCATTAAATTTTGACGGCGTTTCTTTCGCCGGGCTCCGCCAGCGATTGCGCCAGAAAATCCACCAAAGCCAGCACGCGCCGGCTGGGCGCGCCGCCGGGGTGCACCGCATAAAGATCGGTGGGCCCGACAACATAGTCGTCGAGCGCCGTCTCCAGCGTGCCGGCCTGCAGCTCATGCTGGATGTCCAGGCGGTTCTTGAAGGCCACGCCGACTCCTGCCAGTGCCCAGTCACGCAGGATGCTGCCGTCGTCCACCTGCCGGTCGCCGGAGACCTTGACGCTGAAGGGCTTTGAGCCCTCGCGAAACGGCCATGCCACCAGCGGCGCGCCGGGCCGCGCCAGTACCAGGCAGTTGTGGCCGGCCAGGTCTTTGGGGTGTGCGGGCTTGCCGGCGCGGCCCCAGTAGGCGGGCGATGCGCACACCAGCCGCTCGTTTCGCAGCAGCAGGCGGGCGCGCAAACTGGAGTCGGGCAGGGGACCGTTGCGAAGCGCCAGGTCGATCTGCTCGTCCATCAGGTCCAGGTTGCTGTCGTTGAGCATCAGGCTGATATGAATGCCGGGGTGGCTGGCCTGAAACGCATCCAGGCAGGGCCGCAGCCTTGAGCGGCCAAAGTCATGCGAGGCGGTGACGCGGATGGGCCCGGTCAGGGGCCCTTCCAGCCTCTGCCCTGACATCGCCACGTCCCAGTCGGACACCAGGCGGCGCGCATCGCCCAGCAGCTTTTCGCCTTCATGCGTGAAGACCAGGCGGCGGGTGGAGCGAACCAACAGCCGCGCGCCGAACTCTTCTTCGAGCTGGTTGATCGCCAGCGTGACGGTGGAGGTGGCAATCGCGCGTTGCCGCGCCACGGCCGAGAAGCTGCCGGCTTCCGCGGTTTCGATGAACATCCTCAACGCGTCGATGCGGTCCATGTGACTGGCCTCAGCTTTCGAATTTATCGAACAGTGAATTTGATATCGAGGCGATTATCAATGAACGGCAAATGATTCACAGTAGAGGCCATCACAGGGACATGCACAAGGAGCTTTCACCATGATCATTGACTTCACAGGGCGCCGGGTTCTTATCACCGGTTCAAGCAGCGGTATCGGCTTTGCCGCCGCCAAGGGTTTTCTGGCGGCGGGCGCGCATGTCGTCATCAACGGGCGCAGCGAAAAAAGCCTGGCCGCCGCCATCGCGCAACTGGGCGGCGCGCCGGGCAAGGTCGAGGGCTTTGCCGGCGACCTGAGCGATGAAGCCACCTGCGCACGGCTGGTTGCGCAATACCCGGACTTCGACATCCTGATCAACAACCTGGGCATATTCGGGCCGCAGGACTTTTTTGAAACGCCCAATAGCGAATGGCGGCGATTCTTTGAGGTCAACGTCATGTCGGGCGTGCAACTGTCCAGGGCCTACGGGCCGGGCATGGTGCGGCGCGGATGGGGGCGCATTGTTTTTATCTCGTCGGAGTCGGGCGTCAACATCCCTTCGGACATGATCCATTACGGCTTCACAAAAACCGCGCAACTGGCGGTGTCACGCGGGCTGGCCAAGCGCCTGGCCGGAACGGGCGTGACGGTCAATGCCGTGCTACCGGGGCCCACCCTTTCCGAGGGCGTGGCCGAAATGCTCAAGGCCGATGTGGAGCGCACCGGCGAGAGTCTTGAAAAGGTCGCCGCCGATTTCGTCAACACCCACAGAAGCTCTTCCATCATCCGGCGCGCGGCCCGGGTTGAAGAGGTGGCCAACATGATTCTCTATGTCAGTTCCGAGCAGGCGTCCGCCACGACGGGCGCGGCGCTTCGGGTCGACGGCGGTGTCGTCGACACCGTGGTCTAGCCCTTAGTCCACCCACTGCGGCAACTGGCCGCATTCACCCGTTCACCCATTCATCCTTGAACCTTGCCGCACCAGGCAAGGCGGGGATTCTTTTGTCCAAAAAAAGGAAATATCCATGACGCATCCCTTCATCCAGGCCATCGAAGAGCGCCGCACCACCAATCTGTTCGACGCATCGCAAACCCTCGACGACGCGCAAATCCAGGAGCTCATTCGCCTGGCCACCAAGGCGCCGACCTCTTTCAATCTGCAGAACTGGCGATTTATCGCCGTGCGCACGGCCGACGCCAAGGCGCGGCTGCGAAAGCTTGCGTGGGACCAGGCCAAAGTCACGGAGGCCGCGGTCACTTTTATTGTGTGCGGCCAGCTGCCCAACGCCGAGACATTGCCGGACAGGCTCGCACCGTCAGTGGATGCCGGTTTCATGCCCGCGGCCATGGTGCCCGGCTGGCAAGGGGCTGCCGCCAGCCTGTATGCGGGGCAACCGCAGCGGCAGCGCGATGAGGCAATCCGCTCCGCAGCGCTGGGCGCCGGCACCTTGATGTATGCCGCGCAGGCCATGAAGCTGGGCTCAGCGCCCATGATCGGTTTTGACGCTGAAGCCGTGGCGCGCGAGTTCAAGCTGGCGGTGGATGAAGTCCCCGCCCTGCTGGTCGCGGTGGGTGTGGCCATGCCGGAAAACTGGCCGCAAAAACCGCGGCGCCCGCTGCCGCAGGTTTTGCAGCTTATCTAGAGGTTTGGGGAGGCATAGCCCTGTTTCGGCAGAACTTTGCCGGTAGCGGAGCAGGAATGGCGCGCAAGCGATACATTCCAGTCATCCAACCCAATTCAAGGAACTGCCGATGGCCGATCTTCGCCAAGCCCTGGACCACATGCGCGCGGGGCGCTGGAATGAAGCACATGTTGTGGTGCAGAGCGATGAATCGCAGCTGGGCGCCTGGCTGCACGGCATCCTGCACATTGAGGAAGGCGACCTGGGCAATGCCGAGTATTGGTACGGCCAGGCGCAGAAAGACTTCGACAGCCGCGGAACTATCGAAGAAGAGCTGAAGCGTTTTGAAGCTGAGTTGCCCGAATAAGGCCAGCCGGCGCAGGTGATTGGCCGCTTGGTGAACCGCGGCGCAATCTGACCGTTCGCCTCAAGCCGGAGGCGGCGCGGCAGAGCTGAATACCTTGTTGCTGGCGATAAATACTGACGCTACCGCGGCTGCAATCGCCTGGGCCTGGAGCTGCGCTGCCTGCAGGTTCCCGACAATCTGGGCCAGGTCTTTTACCTTCTGAACGGTTGCCGCGGTGGGGGCTTTGATGGTGGATTGGTTGGCGCGAAATTCATCCATCATCCGGCGAAGCCTGCCAACTTGCTTGTCTGCCGCGATGCCCTCTGCCGCCCACGCTGCGGCTTCAGCGCCCGCCGTAATGTTCTGCATCTTCAGCGCCAGGCTGATCGTGCTGGTCAATGCGCCCCCCTGGGTAAACCAGACTTCGAGAAATCGCTTGAATTCTTCGTTGCCCATGTCATCGAAATTCTGAGCAGCAGGGCCAAAATCAAGTTGGCTGACATCGGGAAGATTGGGAACAGCAGCATTTGTGGCCATTTTTTGACTCCTTTGTTTACTGTGTTTTGACTTGTGTCTGGACTGGTGGCTTGGCGGCCGTCACGCTGCCGTTCGCGTCTTCAATCTTCTTGAGGTTGTCTTTGATGCCATCGTGGACATCTTTTGCAAACTTCCGGATGTTTTCAAGCCGCTCTTTTCGGCCGAGCTCTGAAGCAAGTGGTGAGGTCGCCACCTGTGCTGCGCTCAGTTGAGGGCCTACGTCGGGCAAGGGCTCCACCAGCTTGAGCTCAACTTCCACAGGGCCGGTGGCGATGCGGGCTGCGCGAATTTCAGAAACCTCTCGCAGGCGCTTGTACGCTTCGGCCTGGTTTTTGACGGCGGGTGCGACCAGTTTCGGAGTGAACTCTTTGAGGTTTTCGCTAAAGGTTGAAATCCGGCTGCGTTGACCGGCAATAAAGTCATTGCGGTACTTGTCTTCCAGCTGTTGTACCTTCCGGTAGTTGTCAATTTCACCTTTGAGTTCGCCCATCATGCCGACGGTAAGGTTGGCCTCTTCGAGCACATGGGGGTCGGTTGCGCAGCCCATCAGGATTGAGCTGGCAACCAAAACGGCGAGTAAAGCTTTCATCAATTTCCCCTTAATCCGATCAAGAGCAACAAGGCCGAGTTAATTGGAGCCAGTGATTTCTCGGTGGTCCAACCCTCTTCGTGATAAGCGGCTAGCTGCGCAACCGTGGTGTTGATCAGTGATTGCCATTGCGCCGCGGCATCCTCCGCATAAGCCACCTTGCGCTCCGAGAATGCGTCCCAGCGGGCGTATTCGAGCTTGAGCTTGCGGGCATCCAGGGCGCCTACGGCGTCCAGGTATTTCAGGACGGAAAACTCAATGGTCTCCGCGGCCGAGGGGTACTTCGTCTCAGCTGCCGTGAGATGGAGTTTCAGTGCGGCGGCGGGTACTTTGGTGGTGTCGTGGAGCTGCGCGTTGGCGGCGCGAAGCGCCTCCATTCGGGCCAGTTCGGTATCGAAGATGGCACGCGATAACTTGACGACCGCTTCTTGGGCCGCCAGATCCTTTGCCGCCGCCTTTGCCTTTAGCTCGAAACCGTCACGCGCTATGAGCAGTGGTGTTTGCATCGGCTTCCTGGCTGCGGCCAGGGCTGCATTGGCGTCATCGATGATTTTCGGAAAAAGCACAGCAGCTGCGGCGATTTTCCCTTTTGCCTTGGTCGTAGGTGTCTCCGTCGAGTCCGTCAGGCTGGCGATGAACTCCTGAAGGGAGGCGACCTTTTCTTTGCTGAGGAACAGGCGGGATATGGGGTCGGGCAAGTGGTCGAGCTTGTCGACGGCTGCGACCAGCAGAGCTTTGGCTTTATCCACACCTTCTTGAGCCGACGTTTTATCTTTCTCGTTCTTTGCTCCTTCGGCGGCGTCGACGGCATCGACATAGGCCTTTTTCGCTGACTTATAGGCGTTCTGGGCATTTCTGGCCGTGATTTTCATCTCATCCAGTTTCTTGCGATCACGCTCGTGCGTTGTCCAGGCAAGGTGAACACGGCCGTTCTTAAAAGTATCTCCGGCTTTGTTCAGTTTCTTTTCGAATTCCTTCTGAGGCTTGCATGCATCCCTGTATCGGCTCACCGCGAAGTCAGCTTGAGTCTTGTCCTTGTCAATCGCCCCCTTCTTCCACTCCGTGATGTAGTCTGGCGTTTTGTTTTCAATGGGGTCTTTTTTGTCATCAATAAGCTCTTCACAGCTTGGAGGCTCAAGACCCATGACTACAAACGCATAAGCATTTATCTGTTCATTATTCAGGGCTGCGTCGTTCGCCTCCCCTTGAAGATCTTGCCAACTCGCTACTTCTGGTGGATCGCTATCGCTGCCCATAGACGCTATGAGCGCCTTGCGTATGGGTTTCTCAAGCGAGTCCGTCAAGGGCGTGTGGCTGGCAATAATCCGGAGCCGAAGGTCCCGCTCTGTGGTACCCAGCGCATCCTGGTTGGCTTGTTCTTCTTTCAGCAGCCTGACCTGATTCGCGCGTTCCTTCGCAAAGAGGGGTTTGAGGTCCACAGCCTTCCATGCGGTTTGGGCCGCCGCGCCCTGTTTGTCACGCGTTGAGCTGTAGAGATAGTTGTTGGCGCATCCAGACGCAAGCGCCAACGTCAGGAGAAGAGCTCCCGTAAAAGCTTTGCGCAGATGAGGCTGAGAACCCTGCCGCGCCGGCGCAGTGGTTTTCGGACCGAATTCTGAATGGGAATGCGAGTCGACGGTGTCGCCGTCGATGTCGCTACTGGACGTGCCTGTTTTTATCCTGGCCATGGATTCCTCCTTCTGTTTTTTTTATCTGTACTGCCGCTCGCGGGACGCTCAGCGTTCGGCTGCGCGATTCCCTTTTTGTTGTGCGGTGCCGCTCTGTTTTTGACAATACTCACTTTCCCAGAGGCTTGCGTCCTCTATTCTGAGGAGACCGGGACAGGGTTGGGCCCTGCCGCAGGCAAGGGTGGAGCGCCCTGAAAAAGACAGCGCTCTTCAAGTGCGGGTTGAGGGGCTGCCGGTGTGTCTGAAAGGAATGCAGCGGCGGGGCGAAGCTGCGACCCGGTGAGGGTGCGCCCAGGTGCGCAAAGCGGGTCAGCTGGCGCGCTCAGCCCGCTGGAAATGGCTGGCCTACGCGCTTTAGCGGCAGCCACAGCATGAATTGCGTGCCCGCAGGCCCCGACTTCCAGCTCACGTTGCCGTCCACGGCCTGTGCGCGGCGCTGCTGGTTATGCAGGCCGCGCCCTGCGGCGGCGCCTAGAGCCTTGTCGACATCAAACCCTTGGCCGTTGTCTTCAATCGTCACCTGCACACCGGTGCTGGCCAGTGCGGTGCTGACGCGGATTTCGCTGGCGCGGGTGTGGCGCAGGATGTTGGCGATGGTCTCTTGCACGATGCGCAGAATGTGCAGCGCACTGGACGGGTCCAGCCATGCCAGTGTGGGCAACTCCTTCACTTCCCACAGCAGGGCGACGCCTGTGCCTTCCAGCCGCGGCTCCAGCCGAAAGCGCAGTGTGGCCAGCAAAAGCAGCAGGTCGGCTTCGACCGGCTCCATCGAGTCGATGGTCAGCTTCAGGTCGTCCAGGCAGTCCTTGAGGATTTGCGAAACCTTCAGGTCGCTCATATCGCCACGCTCCACGGATCGGATGGCGCTGATGAGATAAGAGCCCAGGCCGTCGTGCATGTCCTGCATCAGGCGCTGGCGCTCGTCGCTGATGGTCTGCCGCGTCTCGGCCTCGCGCAGCCGCTGGTAACTGATCTCCAGTTCAGTTTCGCGCGCCTTCAAACGCAGCTCGAGGCCGGCGTTGAGTTGCGACAGGCTGGCGTTGAGCTGCTCGACCTTGCCGATGGCGCTGACATACCGGTAGTACATCAGCGAGCCGAACATGGCGAAGGTCACGGCGTTGGTATAGGCCCCCAGAAACCAGCCTTCGGGGCTGATGACGTTGTTGTGCAGCAGCCAGTCGGGCACGCCCAGCAAGGTGCATACGCCCAGCCCCAGGGCCAGCATGCGCCCTTCGCTGGAGCGGCGCCAGGCGCTGACGCCGCCCACCAGGCAGACGGTTGCGGCCATCAACACGACCACCGCATACATCATCGGAACCAGGGCAGAGGTGCTCGGGAACACTGGTAACACCGCCAGCGCGGGCAGCGTCAGCACGCTGACCAGCACCGTCACACCGACCACAGCGCGCGTCAGCCAGGTAAGCGGGCGGCCGTGCAACTGGCGAAGGAACAAGTGAAGCACCGTCACCAGCCAGAACAGGGCGTTGCTGGTCAGCCAGGCAAACCAGTCCACGATGATGGGTAGGCCCACGTAGTAGTGCAGATGCCCTGCAAACGAGACAGCGGCGAGATTGAAAAACAGCAGGTAGTCGGTTTCCTGGCGGCGCTTGATCCACACAAACAGCGCAAAGATGCCGACCACCAGAAAGGCGGCGCTCAGCGTGGCGGGCAGTTCGCGTTGCAGCCACTGGCGCGCGTAGTAGCGCCCGCGCAAGGCCTCGGGCGGGCCCAGCCATAGCGACGACACACCCACGCGGGTCGAGGGCGAGTGTTCGAGGCGCAGGAGTATCTCGGTCAGAGGCGCGTCGTCGGCGCGCTTGTCCAGCACCAGCCAGAACGGGGTGAACAGGCTGTTCCACAACTGGCCTTGCGGCTGCACCCGGTGCACCAGCCGGCCATTGGCATACACCGCGACCGTGCCTTCAACCTTGATGCGGGCGCCATAAAGCGCCAGCGGCCCGGAGGCCTGGGGCTGCCCCTGTGTGGACAGCCTGACCCAGGTGGTCTGGATGGCCCCGGCGGCATCGCCTGCGGCCGGCAAGGCCTGCGGCAGCCCGGCTTGCTGCCAGCTGCCCGCCAGGGTTTTGCTGTCCACCGTGAGCGGCGGCGCGCTGTATTCCGGCGCATTCGACACCTGCCACTCGGCTTGCGTCAGGTGCAAGCTGGCGGAAGAGGGCTGCGCATCCTCGGCCAGGTACCACGCGCCCAGGGCCACCAGCAATGCCACAGACAAAACGAAGACGGCATTGGCAAAAAGAGAGCTGGGGCGGTATTTCATGCGGCCTTCAAGGTTGGGGAGTCGCCTGGGGATTATCAATACCCCCATGTCTTGCGCTTTGGGCCGGGTTCAAGCCAGCCTTCGCGCAATCGATGCCGGCGTTGTCATGAGTGCGCCGTCGGAGGTTTCCACCAGCGCATGCAGAAAACTTTCGCTGCTGCCCAGCAAACCGCGGTAAAGCGTTTCGCACAAAGCCTTCGCCTGTATGCCGGGCCAGTCCGCAGGCAGCAAGGCCTCAGGCAAGTTAGGGTCGCGCAGCAGCACCCGGCGGTATTCATGAATGAGCAGGGTGCGTACAAAAAAAGCCTCGGCCTGGCTCAGGTCCGGAAGGTCTTCCACCACCGGCGCAAACCGTGCGATGAACTGCTTCCAGGCCAGCTCCACCTCCATCAGCTTGAAGGTGTCGCGCATGATGGCCTGCAGGGGCTTGCGTGAATAGCCTTCAATGCTGGACGCCTGCAGCACGGCAACCTGGTCTTCGGCCTTGGCCGCCTTGAGGATTTCCTGGAGCGACAGCGGGTCGGCATGCGGGTGCGCATACAGATTGGGCAAGACCTGCCCGAAGCCCTCCCACAGCAGCTCGCGCCGCAAATGCTGCCGTGCGCTGGCGCGCATCTTCAGGTCCAGCAGCGCCAGCGTCCAGTGACCGTCCCAGGCCGGCAGGTCAAATTCGTAAATGCGCCTGTCGGCGTGCTGAACCCGCTGCTGCCCCGTGTCAGACAGGCCATAAAAGCTGCGCCGGCCCAGGCGCGTAGCGGTGAACCAGTCGTCCGCGGTCAGCCGGAACGCGCTGGTGCGCACCAGCCTGGACGACAGGCCGAAAGGCTCCATCAAGGTGATCAGGCTGCCCAGCCAGACCGACTGGTTGCGCGGCGCGATGGCGTCACCGTAGATCGTGATGAGGAGCGAATTGGCGCGCAGCACCAGGCCGCGTCGCACGCGGGCGATTTTGGCTGAAATCTGGTCGTTTGAAATTCTGCGGCGCATGGTTTACCCGAACAGAAGTGATACACAAAATCCGATTGTATGAGTCATTCTGTATCACTAACATCCGCCCATCAAACCTCACGAACTCACGACGAATTTCAAGACAAACGGAGCTTGGCATGTACGCACAACTGGTGGATACGGGCGCAAAAGCCGTCAAGACCCTGGACGAGATGGAGCCGCAAGAGCGCGCATTCCAGGAAAGAATCAATGCGGGCATCAAGACGGAAGCCAAGGACTGGATGCCCGAGGCCTACCGCAAAACCCTGGTGCGCCAGATATCGCAGCACGCGCACTCTGAATATGTGGGCATGCTGCCCGAGTCCAACTGGATCACCCGCGCGCCCACACTCAAGCGCAAGGCCATCCTCATGGCCAAGGTGCAGGACGAAGCCGGCCACGGGCTCTATTTATATAGCGCGGTCGAAACGCTGGGCGTGACGCGCGACCAGACTTACCTCGACCTGCTCTCGGGCAAGGCCAAGTACTCCAGCATCTTCAACTACCCCACGCTCACCTGGGCCGACATCGGCGCCATCGGCTGGTTGGTCGACGGCTCGGCCATCGTGAACCAGATACCGCTGTGCCGTTGCTCTTACGGCCCTTATGCGCGCGCCATGGTGCGGGTCTGCAAGGAAGAATCGTTTCACCAGCGCCAGGGTTTTGACATCATGCTCACGCTGTGCCGGGGCACACCCGAGCAAAAAGCCATGGCGCAGGATGCGCTCAACCGCTGGTGGGAGCCCTCTCTGGCCATGCACGGCCCGGCCGACGAGCAGTCCGCCAACAGCGCGCAGTCCATGGCCTGGAAGATCAAGCAAAACAGCAATGACGAGCTGCGCCAGAGATTTATCGACCAGACGGTGCCGCAAATCGAATTCCTGGGGCTGGAGCTGCCAGACGAAAACCTGAAGTGGAACGAGGAGCGCGGCCACTATGACTACAGCGAAATCGACTGGGAAGAGTTTTTTGCCGTCGTTAAAGGCAAAGGCCCCTGCAATGAAGAACGGCTCGCCGCGCGCAACAAGGCGTGGAACGACGGCGCCTGGTTTCGCGAAGCGATGAGCGCGCATGCAGCCAAACACGAAACCGCCCAACATCAAGAGGCTGCCTGAGATGGCCCAGAACAACGAATCGACTGCAAAGCCAGCACAGCCCGTGCAGACCGTGCGAAACGAGTGGCCGCTGTGGGAAATCTTTATCCGCAGCCAGCACGGCCTGGCGCACAAGCATGTGGGCAGCCTCCATGCAGTGGACGGCGCCAGTGCGGTACAGCACGCGAGGGACGTCTACACCCGGCGCAACGAAGGCGTGAGCATCTGGGTGGTGCGCGCGGCCGACATCATTGCCAGCAGCCCGGGCGACAAAGAAGCCTTGTTTGACCCGGCGCAAACCAAGACCTACCGCCACCCGACCTTCTACCCGACGCCCGACGGCGTGAAGCACATCTGAGGCCGGTGCGCATGGACTCCAAGTTTCAATACCTGCTTCGCCTGGGCGACAACTGCCTGGTGCTATCGCAGCAGCTGGCGGCGTGGTGCGGCCATGGCCCGGCCCTGGAAGAAGACCTGGCGCTGACCAATGTGGCGCTGGACTTGCTGGGGCAGGCCCGGCTGTGGCTGACGTATGCAGGTGAAGTCGAGGGGCTGGGCCGCGACGAAGATGCGCTGGCCTATGGCCGCGACGGCCCCGACTTTCGCAACCTGCTGCTGGTCGAGCAACCCAACGGCCACTACGGCAACACCGTGGCGCGCCAGTTCCTGTTTGACGCCTGGCACCAGCACCTGCTGGCGGGGCTGTGCCAATCCAGCGACCCGCGCATCGCCGAGATCGCGCAGAAGGCCGTGAAAGAAGTGCGCTACCACGTCGAACGTAGCGCCGGCTTGATGATCGCCCTGGGCGACGGCACCGAGCTGAGCCACGACCGGATGCAGGAAGCGGTGAACAAGCTCTGGCCCTATACCAACGAATGGTTTGAATCTGATGCGGTCGATGCGCAATGCGCGGCTGAAGGCATTGCCCCTGTGGCGTCCAGCCTGAGCGCGCCCTGGCATGCCAGCGTCGAGGCGGTGCTGAACCGCGCCACACTGGCCATGCCGGCCTACACCGGCCACCAGCGCGGCGGCAAGCAGGGCAGGCATTCCGAACACCTGGGCCACTTGCTGACTTCGCTGCAATTTGTGCAGCGCGCCTACCCCGGAGCCCAGTGGTGAGCGCCGCGCTGCTGAACGTCGCCGCCCCGCACGCCACGCGCGAAATGGTGCTGGAGTGGCTGGGCGAGGTGATGGACCCGGAAGTGCCCGTGGTGTCGGTGGTGGACCTCGGCATCGTGCGCGACGTGCAGCAGCAGGCCGAAACCCTGGGTTGGGTCGTGACCGTGACGCCCACCTATTCCGGCTGCCCCGCGACAGAAGTGATTGCCGACTCGATCCGTGAGGCGCTGCAAGCCCATGGCGTGGGCGAGGTGCAGGTGCGAACCCAGTTGTCACCCGCCTGGACGACCGACTGGATGACACCCAAGGGCCGCGAGGCCCTGCGCGGTTACGGCATTGCGCCACCGGTCCTTCGCGCGCCCGGCGGCGCCAATAGCCAGGTCATCGACATCACCGCGCTCATGCCACACCGCAGCACCGTGCCGTGCCCAAGGTGCGCATCGCGCAAGACGCGCCTGCTGTCCCAGTTCGGCTCCACCGCCTGCAAGGCGCTTTACCAGTGCAGCGACTGCCTGGAGCCCTTCGACTATTTCAAACCGCACTGACTACACCGTGGCCACACCCCAATTTCATTCACTCAGCATCAGCGAGGTCCAGCCCGTCACGCGGGACGCCGTGGCTGTCTGCTTCGCCGTGCCGGAGCATCTGCACGAGGCGTTTGCCTATACGCAGGGCCAGTACCTGACGCTGCGCACCGCCATCGACGGGCAGGAGCTGCGCCGCTCCTACTCCATCTGCTCGGCTGTGCAAGACAAGCGCCTGCGCGTGGCCATCAAGCGTGTCGCCGGCGGTGCTTTCTCCAACTGGGCCGCAGAGAACCTGCTGCCCGGAACGAGCATCGACGTGATGCCGCCGCAAGGTCACTTCCATATCCCCCTGGCGCCGCAATCGGCGCGCCATATCGTGGCCTTTGCCTCGGGCAGCGGCATTACGCCGGTGCTGTCCATCATCAAGACCACGCTGCTGGCCGAGCCGCACACCAGCGTGACGCTGGTCTACGGCAACCGTTCGTCCAGCGGCGTCATGTTCAAGGAAGAGCTGGAAGACCTCAAAGACCGCTACCTGGGCCGCTTCAACCTGGTCTGGATCATGAGCCGCGAGTCGCAGGAGATCCCGCTGTTCAGCGGCCGCATCGATTACGAAAAATGCAGCCAGCTGCTCACCCACTGGATAGACCCGGCGAGCATCGACACCGCCTTTATCTGCGGCCCCGAAGACATGATGCTGGCGGCATCCAAAGCGCTGCAAGACAAAGGCCTGGACAAGTCGCGCATCAAGGTCGAGCTCTTCGGCACCAACACCCACACCGGCAAGGAGCGTGCCCCGCGCGCACCTGTCCAGGGCCACGACACGTGTGAAGTCGAGATCGTGCTCGACGGCACGCGGCGCAGCTTTGTCATGAAGAAAAACCAGGACAACGTGGTTGATGCGGGACTCAAGGCCGGGCTGGAGATGCCTTATTCCTGCAAGGGCGGTGTCTGCTCGACCTGCCGCGCCAAAGTGGTCCAGGGCGAGGTCGACATGGACATCAACTTCGCACTCGAAGACTACGAAGTCGCGCGCGGCTTTGTGCTGTGCTGCCAGAGCTACCCCGTCACCGACAAGCTGGTGATCGACTTTGACGAAGACCACGCACACATCTGAACCGATCAACCATCACCAACTTCCCGAAGACTATCCATGAGCCAATCCCTGTTTGAAAAACACCGGCCCCTGCTCGACCAGGCCGTGCAAGCCCTTGCGACGCGCAGTTATTGGAGCCCCTACAGCGAGCAACCCAGCCCCAAGGTCTATGGTGAAACCGCCGCCGAGGCCGGCAAGCAGGCTTTTGATGCGCTGCTGGGCAAGGTGTTTGAGCTGAACCAGCCGGGGCAGACCGGCGTGTACGGCGGCGAGCGTTCACCCTATGGCGTCTCGTTGAATGTGAGCTATCCGGTCTGCGACCCGCAGGCTTTGGTCGACGCGGCGCTGGCGGCCATGCCCGCCTGGGGCCGGCTGGGCGCCGACGGGCGCACCGGCATCCTGATGGAAGCACTCGAGCGCCTGAACAAGCGCAGCTTTGAGATCAGCCACGCCGTCATGATGACCACCGGCCAGGGCTGGATGATGGCCTTCCAGGCGGGTGGCCCGCATGCCCAGGACCGCGGCCTGGAAGCGGTGGCGGCCGCATGGCGCGAGCAGGCTGCCATTCCGCGTGAGGTGGTGTGGGAAAAGCCGCAAGGCAAAAACGCACCGCTGCGCATGCAAAAACATTTTGAAGTGGTGGGGCGCGGCGTTGCGCTGGTGATCGGCTGCGGCACCTTCCCGACCTGGAACACTTACCCCGGCGTGTTTGCCTCGCTGGCCACCGGCAACCCGGTCATCGTCAAGCCGCACGGCAACGCCATCCTGCCGGCCGCCATCACGGTGGCGGTGATCCGTCAGGTGCTGGCTGAAAACGGCATGGACCCCAACATCATCACCCTGGCCGTAACGCCGGAGCGCAGCGCGACGCAGATCCTCGCCACGCACGCCGATGTGAAGTCGGTCGACTTCACCGGCAGCAACCATTTCGGTGCCTGGCTGATGGAGAACTGCAAACAGGCGCAGGTCTACGCCGAGCTGGCGGGTGTGAACAACGTGGTGATCGAATCGACAGACGCTTACCGCGCCATGCTGAAGAACCTGGCCTTTACCCTGTCGCTGTACTCCGGCCAGATGTGCACCACCACGCAGGCCATCATTGTTCCCGCCGGTGGCATCGATACCGACGAAGGCCACAAGAGTTTTGACGAAGTGGCCGCCGACCTGGGCACGGCGATTGCCGACTTTGTGGCCGACCCCAAGATCGCCAACGCCGTCCTGGGTGCGATCCAGTCGGAAGACACGGTCAGACGCATCGCCGAATCACCGCAGTACGCCGATGTGGTGCTGCCTTCCCGCAAACTCAGCAACCCCGAGTTCCCCAACGCCGAGGTGCACACACCCACCTTGCTCAAGTGCGATGCCAGCGACGAAAAAGCCTACATGGAAGAGCGCTTCGGCCCGATCAGTTTTGTGGTGCGGGCCGCCGACGCGAAGTCGGCCATCGCGCTGTCCGAGCGCATCGTGCAGGACCACGGCGCGCTGACGGCGGGCATCTACTCCACACGCCCCGAGGTGCTTGACGCCATGGTGCAGGCCACCTGGCGCAGCAAGGTCGCGCTGTCGATCAATCTGACGAGCAATATCTTCGTCAACCAGTCGGCGGGCTTTTCGGACTACCACGGCACGGGCGGCAACCCTTCGGCCAACGCTTCCTACACCGACTCGGCCTTTGTGGCCAACCGCTTTCGTGTCGTGCAGCGGCGCTTTCATATCTGACGCGTCAACGTGACGGAACCTCGCATGACCTACCAGAACATCATTTACGGCGTTGATGATGGGCTGGCGCGCCTGACGTTCAATCGCCCCGACAAGCTCAACAGCTTCACCGTCGCCATGCACCTGGAAGTGCAGCACGCGCTGGACGCCGCCGCGGCAGACTCGCAGGTGCGCGCCCTGGTGCTCACCGGCGCGGGCCGCGGGTTTTGCGCCGGCCAGGATCTGGGCGACCGTGCCGTTTCAGCCGGGTCAGGGGGCGCCAGGCCCGACCTGGGCGAGTCGATTGAAAAGTATTACGCCCCGCTGGTGCGACGCCTGCGCGCCATGCCCAAGCCCGTGGTCTGTGCGGTCAACGGTGTGGCCGCCGGTGCGGGTGCCAACATCGCGCTGGCCTGCGACATCGTGATTGCCGTGCAGACAGCCAATTTTGTGCAGCCTTTCTGCAAGCTGGGCCTGGTGCCCGATGCCGGTGGAACCTGGGCCTTGCCGCACCTGGTGGGCCGCGCGCGCGCCCTGGGCCTGGCCTTGCTGGGCGATGCCTTGAGCGCGCAGCAGGCGGCTGACTGGGGGCTGATCTGGAAGTGCGTGCCTGCTGCCGACTTTGAAGCGGAAGTGAACGCCGTCGCCCGCAAACTGGCCACCGGCCCCACGCGAGGCCTGGTCCGTACCAAGCAGGCGATAGACGCTGCCGCCACCCACACGCTGGACCAGCAGCTAGACCTGGAGCGCGACGCGCAGCGCGAGCTGGGTTACAGCCAGGACTATGCCGAAGGCGTGAGCGCCTTCACCGAAAAACGAGCGCCTGAATTTTCCGGGCGCTGAAGCCGCCCAGACGGAACACATAAATACAACGGAGACCCGCGATGCCCGCCCACACCACGCCCACCGAACTGCTTGACCCGATTGAGCGCGCCAGCCGTGACGAGATCACCGCGCTGCAGCTCCAGCGGCTCAAGGCCACGCTGAACCACGTCTACCAGAACGTGCCGCACTACCGCAAGGCCTTTGACGCCAGGGGCGTGCACCCCGATGACCTGAAAGAACTCAAGGACCTGGCGAAGTTTCCCTTCACCACCAAAAAGGACCTGCGCGACAACTACCCCTTCGGCATGTTTGCCGTGCCGCAGTCGCAGATCTCGCGCATCCATGCCTCGTCGGGCACCACCGGCAAGCCCACGGTGGTGGGCTACACCGCCAACGACATCAGCCACTGGGCCGACCTGGTAGCCCGTTCCATCCGTGCTGCGGGCGGCCGCGCCGGGGACATCCTTCATGTCGCTTACGGCTACGGCCTTTTCACCGGCGGGCTGGGTGCGCATTACGGCGCCGAGCGCCTGGGCTGCACCGTGATCCCGATGTCGGGCGGGCAAACCGAAAAGCAGGTGCAGCTGATCCAGGACTTCAAGCCCCGCATCATCATGGTGACGCCTTCTTACATGCAGGTCATCGTGGAGGAGTTTGTGCGCCAGGGCGTGGACCCGCGCAGCACCTCGCTGAAGATCGGCATCTTTGGTGCGGAGCCGTGGACGGAAGCCATGCGCCGCGAGATCGAGACCAACGCTGGCATCGATGCCGTCGACATCTACGGCCTGTCTGAAGTGATGGGCCCGGGCGTGGCCAGTGAATGCATAGAGTCCAAAGACGGCCCGGTGATCTGGGAAGACCACTTCTATCCCGAAATCATCCACCCTGAAACCGGCGAGCTGCTGCCCGATGGCGAAGAGGGCGAACTGGTGTTCACCTCGCTCACCAAAGAGGCCTTCCCCGTGATCCGCTACCGCACGCGCGACCTCACGCGCCTGCTGCCGCCTACCTCGCGCGCCTTCCGCCGCATGGGCAAGATCGTGGGCCGCTCGGACGACATGCTGATCATCCGCGGTGTGAACGTGTTCCCCACACAGATTGAAGAGCTGGTGTTGAAGCACGGCAAGCTGTCGCCGCTCTACCAGGTGGTGGTCACCCGCGACGGCAATCTGGACGAAGTTGAAGTGCTGACGGAGCTGCAGCCCGCGGAAGCCGCCATGCCCGCCAGCGATGTGGCCGACATCAGCCGCTGGCTGCAGCAGCGCATCAAGACCATGGTGGGCATCAGCACGCGGGTCACGGTGCTTCCGCCCGACGCCATCGAACGCACGCAGACCGGCAAGTCGCGCCGCGTCATCGACAAGCGCCCGAAGAACTAGTCACCCATGCGCCCCTTTTTCGCTTCGTCATTTTTAAAACCTGAGGAGACAAACATGAACAAACGTACCCTGATTGCACTGGCCGCCGTGTGGACGGCCGCACTGGCCCTGCCTGCCTTCGCACAGAACAAGGAACCCATACGCATCGGCGCGGTGTTGTCCACCACCGGCCCGGCGGGCTACCTGGGCGACCCTCAGCTCAAGACGCTGCAGACCTACATCGCGCAAATCAACCAGGAGGGCGGCGTGTTGGGCCGCAAGCTTGAGATGGTGCATTACGACGACGCATCGGAAGCCGGCAAGGCCAACGGCTTTGCCAAGCGCCTGATCGACGACGACAAGGTGGACTTCCTGATCGCGGGAACCACCACCGGCGCCACCATGGCGATGGCTCCGCTGGTGGAGAAAGCCGGCATTCCGCTGATCTCGCTGTCGGGCGCCGTGGTGGTGGTGGAGCCGGTCAAGAAATGGATCTTCAAGACACCCCACACCGACCGCATGGCCGCCGAGAAAGTCTTTGAAGACATGAAAAAGCGCGGCTTCGCCAAAGTCGGCCTGCTGAGCGAGACCAGCGGCTTTGGCCAGTCCGGCGCGAAAGAAACCAAACTCGTCGCGCAAAAGTACGGCATCACGCTGGTGGCCGATGAAACCTACGGCCCCAAAGACACCGACACCACCGCGCAGCTAACCAAAATCCGCGGCGTCCCCGGCATCCAGGCCTTGCTGGTCTTCGGCCTGGGGCAGGGGCCCGCGGTCGTCACCAAAAACGCCGCCCAGCTGGGTATGAAACTGCCGCTGTACCAGTCGCACGGCGTGGCCTCCAATGAATTCCTCAAGCTTGCCGGCCCGGCGGCCGAAGGTGTGCGCATGCCTTCGCCAGCGCTGCTGGTGGCCAATTCGCTGGCCGCCAATGACCCGCAGCGCCCGCTGGTCACCAGCTATGCCGCAACCTACTGGAAGCAGTACAAGGACGAGCCCTCCACTTTCGGCGGCTACGCGCTGGATGCGCTGATGCTGGGCCTGCATGCCGTCAAGACCACGGGCGGCACCAACAAGGAAGCGCTGCGCAACGCGATTGAGAAAACACGCGGCTTTATGGGCACGACCGGCCAGTTCAACATGTCGGCCACCGACCACATGGGCCTGGACCTGAGCGCCTTCCGGATGGTGGAAGTCAAAAACGGCGGCTGGTCGCTGCTGAAGTAAGCCCGCCATGCTTGCTGAATTTCTCCAGTTCCTGTTCTCGGGCCTCACCGTCGGCGCGACCTATGCGCTGGCGGCGCTGGGCTTTGCCATCATTTACAACGCCAGCCGGGTGATCAACTTCGCGCAGGGCGAGTTCATCATGCTGGGCGGCATGTCGGCGGTGGCGCTGACGGGCCTGGGGATTCCGCTGTCGGTGGCCATCGTGCTGGCGATTGCGGTGGCGGGCGCCGTCGCTGCGCTGATCGAGAAATTCGCCATCGAGCCCGCAGGCAAGGCGGACGTGGTGCCGCTCATCATCATCACCATAGGTGCCTCGCTGGTAGTGCGGGGCCTGGTGCAGGTCTTTCTGGGCAAGGGCACGCATGCGCTGGGCGCTTTCTCGGGCGAAAAGCCTTTTGTCATCGCCGGCGCCACCTTGCTGCCGCAAAGCCTGTGGGTGATGGGTGTGGCGACGGTGGTGGTTGCGGCCCTGGGCTGGTTTTTTGGCTACACCCGTTTGGGCAAGGCCATGCTTGCCACTTCGCACAACACACTGGCGGCCGAGCTGGTGGGCATCAACACCAAATCGGTTCTGCTGCTGTCTTTTGTGCTGTCGGGCGCGCTGGGTGCGGTGGGCGGAATTCTGCTGGCCCCCATCACCTACACCTCGTATGACGTCGGCATCATGCTGGGCCTCAAAGGCTTTGTCGCTGCCACGCTGGGCGGGCTGGGCAGCGGCATGGGCGCGGTGGTGGGCGGCCTGCTGCTGGGCATTCTGGAGGCCATGACGGCCGGCTACATCTCGTCTGCCTACAAAGACGCCATGCCTTTTGTGCTGATTTTGCTGGTGCTGTTTTTTATGCCCAGCGGATTGTTTGGCGCCAAGACGACGGACCGGGTTTGAACCCGATTTGAAGCCGATTTGAAGCCGAACTGAAAAGCATCGCATGAACAAACTCTCTTCTTCCACCCTGGGCCTGCTCGCGCTGGCGGCTGTGCTGCTGTGCCTGCCACTGGTGTTGCCCAACACCTTTTATTACGACGTCGCCATCCGCATCGCCATCAACGCCGTGGTCGCCATCGGCCTGAACCTGCTGATCGGCTACACCGGGCAGATCAGCCTGGGTCATGCGGGCTTTTTTGGCCTGGGCGCTTATGCCTCGGCCATTCTCACGTCGCGCTACGGCTGGCCTTCCGCGCTGGCCCTGGTGGCTGCCGCCGGCGCGACGGCGCTTCTGGCCTTGCTGGTGGCCCGGCCTGTGCTGCGCCTCAAAGGCCACTACCTGGCCATGGCGACTTTGGGGCTGGGCATCATCATCATGATCGTGCTCACCAATGAATCGGCTTTTACCGGCGGGCCTGACGGCATGGCCGTGCCTGCGCTCGTTCTGTTCGGCTGGGAGGTGAGCGGCGAAAAGAGCTGGTATGCAGTGTGCGCCCTGGCGCTGCTGCTCATGGCGTGGACGGCGATCAACCTGATCAATGCCCCCGGAGGCCGCGCGCTGCAGGCCATTCATGGCTCCGAGATCGCAGCCTTTGCCGTCGGTGTGGACGTGACGGCGATGAAGATACGCGTGTTTGTGCTGTCCGCCGTGATCGCCAGCGTCATGGGCAGCCTGAGCGCTCACTATGTCGGCTTCATCACACCCGGCATTGCCGGCTTTCACCATTCCATCGAGCTGGTGACCATGGTGGTGCTGGGCGGCATGGCGTCCGTGTTCGGCTCCATCGTGGGGGCCGTGTTGCTGACGCTGCTGCCGCAATTTCTCTCGACGCTCGAAGGCTGGGAGACCGTGGCCTTTGGGCTGGTGCTGATGACCAGCATGATCTTCCTGCCCAAGGGTGTGGTGCCGACTTTGCGCGCCAGGCTGCGCCGGGGTGCCGCATGAATTTGCTGGAAGTCAAATCGCTGAACAAGGTATTCGGCGGCCTGCATGCGGTGCAGGACATGAGCTTTGAGGTGCAACAGGGCACTGTCCATTCGCTGATAGGCCCCAACGGCGCCGGCAAGACCACACTGATTAACCTCATCACCGGCATGTACACGCCAACCTCGGGCCAGGTGGCATTCGAGACGAAAGACATCACCGGCCTCGCACCGCAAAAGCTGCCGGGGCGCGGCATGGCACGCACCTTCCAGAATCTTCAGGTGTGCATGAACATGAGTGCGGTGGAGAACGTCATGGTGGGCGCGCACCTGCGGCAAAACACCGGCTTGCTGGCCGGGCTGCTGTCTTTGCCCGGCCTGCGCGTGGCTGACAAGGCCTGCCGCACCGAGGCGCTGGAGGCCATGGCGCAAGTGGGCATTGCAGCGTTTGCGGACGCGCATGCGAGCCAGATGCCTTATGGCGCGCTCAAGCGGCTGGAGATTGCGCGCGCCCTTATGACACGCCCCCGCATGGTGCTGATGGACGAACCCGCCGCCGGGCTGAACCCGACTGAAACCGCCGAAGTGGGGCAACTGATACGGCGCCTGGCCGACCAGGGCTTGACGGTCTTGCTGGTTGAGCATGACATGCCGCTGGTGATGCGCATCTCCAACACCATCACGGTGTTGAACTACGGCAAAAAACTCGCTGAAGGCACACCGGAAGAAATGCGCTCCAACCCCGAGGTGATCGCCGCCTACCTGGGCGCCGAGGTAGAGGAGCCGGCACACACGCAGGCCGAACCGAAGAAGGCATTCGCATAATGACTGCAACCCTCACCCAACTGCCCACGCAGCAAGCGCTGCAAGCGGAGTCCCTGCTGTCGGTCAAGTCGCTGACCAGCCACTACGGCCGCATCCAGGCCTTGCATGGTGTGAACCTGTCTGTGGGCGCAGGCCAGCTGGTCGCACTGGTCGGCGCCAACGGTGCGGGCAAGACAACACTGCTGCGCGCCATCTCTGGCGTTCAGCCCGTGAGCGGTGGCGACATCGGCTTCATGCAGCAAGACATCAGCCGCATGGGCGCCAGCCAGCGCGTGCGCATGGGCATCAACCAGGTGCCTGAAGGCCGACAGGTGTTCGCACCCATGACGGTGGAGGACAACCTGAAACTGGGCGCCTTCACCCGAAGCCGGGCTGAAATGGCCGAAAGCCTGGTTTCGATGTACGAGCTCTTCCCCATCCTCAAAGACAAGCGCGGCTTGCCCGCAGGCACGCTGTCTGGCGGGCAGCAGCAGATGCTGGCCATGGCGCGCGCACTGATGGCTTCACCCAAGCTGTTGCTGCTCGACGAGCCCAGCATGGGGCTGGCGCCGCTGATGGTGCGCGAGATCTTCCAGCTGATCCAGAAGCTGCGCGAGCAGGGCATCACGATTCTGGTGGTGGAGCAAAACGCCCGCGCCGCGCTCTCTATTGCCGACCAGGGTTATGTGATGGAGCTGGGCCGCATCGTGATGTCCGGCCCTGGAGCGGAACTGCTCAGGGACGACCGGATCCGGCAGGCTTATTTAGGCATGTAGCCCAGGACACCCGTAGAAAGAAAACGACCACATGACAGCAACCTCCCTCACGCCCCAGGCCATGACGCCGCAACAAATCGCCGAAGCCGTGGCCACCGGCATGATGGCCCGGGACCGCGCCTCGCGCGGCCTGGGCATGCGCATCACCCACATCAGCCCTGGCTCCGCGCACCTTGAGATGACCGTGCGCGACGACATGCTCAACGGCCTGGACACCTGCCACGGCGGCTACATCACCGTGCTGGCTGATTCGGCCTTTGCCTTTGCCTGCAACTCCTACAACGAGATGACCGTGGCTTCATCGCTGAGCATCGACTTCGTCGCGCCCGTCTATGGCGGTGAAGTGCTCACCGCACGCGCGGCGGAGGTCAGCCGCAGCGGCCGCACCGGTGTGTATGACGTGGACATCCGCAACCAGAAGGATGAGCGCGTGGCGATTTTCCGCGGCCGCTCTTACCAGATGAAGGGCAAGCCTTTGGTGGCGCTGCCCGCGCCTTGATTCGAGGGAGACCGTCAGAGCGCGCACAGCTGCTGCGCGCGGCGCAAAGAGCCCGGACCACCGGGCCGGATTTCGATAACGATAGAGGAGACATCATGCATACATACTTCAAGAAGGTGGGGTGCCCCTTTGCCCGCCTGTTCCCGTCCTTGTTTTTGTGCTTCGGCATTTCGCTGGCATCGGCCCAAACCGGCCCCGGCGCGACGGACACGGAAATCCTGATCGGGCAGTCATGCCAGCTCACCGGGCCGCTGGCCGCCTTGTCCAGCGAAGTGCGCCAGGGCGCGAGCCTTTACTTTGACCAGGTCAACGCGGCCGGCGGTATACGCGGCCGCAAGATCAAGGTCATCGCCCTGGACGATGCCTACGACCCGAAGAAGGCGGCCGAGAACACCCGCACGCTCATCGAACAGGAAAAAGTGCTGGCCCTGTTCCAGTACGCCGGCACGCCGCCGGCGCTGGCGGCGGTGCCCATCGCCGAAGAAGCCGGCGTGCCCTTCATCACGCCCTTCACCGGGTCGGATGCCCTGCGCAAAAAATTCAGCCCCTATGTCTTCAACATCAAGGCCGGTTACAGCGCCGAGCTGGAGACCATGGTCAAGCAGCTCGCCACCATCGGCGTGACCAAGGTGGCCGTGGCCTACCTCAACAACCCCTTCGGCACGGACGGCCTGGCATCGGTCGAGAAAGCCGCCGCCGCCAGTGGCGTCTCGCTGGTGGCCAAAGCACCGGTGGAGGTCGACAGGTCGAAGATAGACCTGGCGGTCGACACCATCGCCAAGGTCAGCCCGCAAGCCATCATCGTCGTCAGCGCGGGCAAGCCCAGCATTGATTTTGTCGACGCCTACCTGAAGGCCGGCCACCGCTCCACCTTCTACATGCTCTCGGTGATCAGCAACGCGCAGCTGGTGGCGGCGCTGGGCGAGCGGGCCCGTGGCATTGTCGTGTCGCAGGTCGTGCCCTCACCGTGGAACCAGGGCATCGCCGTGTCGCGGGAATTCCAGGCCCTGGCCCGCAAGGCCGGCATTCAGGATTTCACCTTCAGCCAGATGGAGGGTTTTGTTTCCGCCAAATTTCTGGTCGAAGGCCTGAAGCGCGCCGGCAACAAGCCCACACGTGAGAGCCTGGTGCGCGGCCTCGAATCCATGGGCAAGGTGGACCTGGGCGGCTTTGTCGTCGAGCTGTCACCAACCCAGCACAGCTCGGGCCGCTCCGTCGACATGATGATCCTGGGGCGGGACGGGAAGTTCACCCGCTAGGCGTGTCAGCCAGACACCAGCAGCCGTGGCGCCTGTCAGGAGGAAACGGGCAATACGTTTTTGGTGACTAACTGATAGGGCCAAAAAGCATCGCTCGCGGTGCAAGCGCTGCCTTCAGGCCGCCGGCGAGTCCTTAGAAGCTCAGGTCTTTTTCGATGTCCTGCATCTTGCGCCGGGCGATGGCCAGGTTGGACTTGGCCTTGTCCAGCACGTAATAGATGAACACGCCTTCCTTGCGCGAGAGCGGGCGGATCAGGTGGTATTGCTTGCCCAGCGTGATGAGGATGTCTTCGATCACGTCGTTCAGGCCCAGCGAGCGCATGGTCTTGAGCTTGGCGCGCATGACTTCGGTGTTGCCTGCGGCGGCCACTTCCAGGTCCACGCCGGTGCCGGCGGAGCCCAGCATCATGCCGCTGGAGGAGTCGACGACCGCGGCGCATTGCGCTCCGTCCAGGGTCAACAGTTCGTCGAGAGATTGCTTGATGGTTGCCATTTTTGAGTAAGTCCTAGCGCGCATGGTCTGTTAAAGGGTACGGAAGAGGCATGCGCGCCACCCCTGCCGTGCCCGTTGAATTCATCCCTGTCCTATCAACCGGCCGAGTTCGCCGACCTGGCGGAACCAGTCCGCCGTGTCCAGCGCCATGCGCGCCGACAGCGTGGCCATCACAATGCCCTTGCCGCACGGCATCAGGCTCAGGACGCCGTCCCGGTGGATCATCGAGATCGCCTGAAGCGGCCCGAGCTTGGCGAAAGGGCTGCCGCTGCGCTCATGCAGGCGCCAGTAGTCGCTCGCCGCTTCGGCGATGGCGTCGATCTGCGGGTGCTGGCCGGCGGAGAGATACACCATGCCGGTGGCCGAATCCACCAGCGCGCAGGCTTTCACGCCCGGCGTCAGGGCCATGTCCGCCAGCACCGTTGAAATGTGCTGGGTGTTCACGCGGCCTCCAGCGCCCTGGCCACTTCGCCCGAACGGTAGGCTACCTGCCCGAGGATGGCGTGCTCGTTGGCGATGACGTTCACAACCAGGTCCACATCCGCGCGGTTGACCGCGCTGAGAAATGCAAAGCCCGCATCCGTGTTGATGGTGACGCTGCGGCTGCGGCCCAGTCGGGCCTCCTGCGAGACCACGGCGCCGATGGCCGAGATCGAGCTTGCCAGCGCGGCTACCCGCACCGGGTCGATCTCGCGCGTCACGGCGCTGGCGATGTCAAAGCCGTCGGTGGTGGCCACCACCACCGCCACCACACCGCTCACTTCTTCAAGCATCCTGCGTGCGTGGTCCTGGGCCGCGTTGCGGACCGTTTCGTTCACCATCGTCATGTTGTTTCATTCCCTGTCATGGAGGATTCCATCTGCGACAGCAAGGTGTCGATCAGCAGCGCCACGTCTTCGCGCTGGCGCACGTCGACGGCCAGCACCGGCAGCACCAGCCCGTGTTGTTCCAGCCGGACCGAATAGGCGTCCAGGCCGGGCTCTGCGTGTGAGTCCATACGCCCGACGCCGACGGTGCAGGGCGTATGCGCCAGCACGTCGGCAAAGCCCTGGAGGTAGGCGTCCAGGTCGGCCAGCGGGTCGGGCCTGGAGTTGTCGACCAGGATGATGATGCCCAGCGCGTTTTGCGCCAGGATGCGCCACATGAAATCAAAGCGCGCCTGGCCGGGCGTTCCGAAAAGGCGCAACCTGTCGCCGGTATCCAGCGTCAGCTGCCCGAAATCCAGCCCCACCGTTGTTTTGGCTTTGGCCAGCGAGCTGTCGTTGTTGGCCACATCGGTGACGACGGGTGGTGTTTCGCTGATGGCCGCGATCGCGGTGGTTTTTCCCGCACCCATGGTGCCGGTGAAAACGATTTTGTATTCCTTCATCCGGCGCTCCGGCTGTTCCAGCGCAAGCCCAGGCGGCGGCGGATGCTGCTGAGCAGACCCGGTGCGCCCTGGCCTGCACCTGCGGAGGCCGAGGTGGCGCGCATGGCAGGCGGCGCCGGCAGGGAGTGTTCGGGCTGTTCGGATATTTCCCAGTTCAGCAGGTCATGCTTTTCAAGCTCGAGCATGAAGGCGTTGCATGCCGGCTCGGGGTAACCGGCCACCAGGCTCAGTTCACGCGCCGAGCGGGACCGCCGCGACAGTAGCGTCGCCAGTTGAATCCGTTCACGGCTGGAGCCCACTAAATAGGAGGGCGGCCAGCGCTTGAGGCGGCCGCGCCTGTCGGCCGGTGCGGTGGCTGATGCGGAGGCCGCCTCGCTACGGTGCGGCTGCGGCGCAGGGGTGTTGACTCTCAATGCCGGCCCCACGCGCCCAAGCAGGGCCACAAAATCTTCCGCCCTGAAAGGCCGCTCAAGGCATTCGCGGCCGTTGCCCTCACCGCGCCGCACGACAGGCACCACGATCTGGGCCGGCGGGCCGGCGTGGACCCGCTCGGGCTCGAGGGCGGACGCCGTGAGCAACACGTCGCACGGGCCTTCTTCACTCAGGCTCCAGTTGGTCACCAACTGGGTGCTGAGCTTCAGAATCGTCCTTAGCAAACCCACTTCGGCAGCAGACAAGCCCTCTACGCCAATGATCATAAAAGATTACTTTTTAAGTACAGTTTCGATAGAAATATCTCGTGTTTGTAATATTTTGTTTGCAATAAATATAGTTCAACCAGCCTAAATCAGGGTGAAATAGTAAGTATGCTCATCATTTCTGTGACATTAATCACACAGTGCTTTGCGCCCGGGTGGCGGCCTGGCGCAAGGCCGCTGCGGAAGTGATTGCGCTGGATGATGGCGGTGCGATGCAACGCTTTCCTTGCATCCAGGGGTGAGCGAACCCGGAGCCGGTTTTCAGCAAAATTCAGGGGGGAGTTGACCCGCAGCCCAATAGACTTGGGCGTAAGCAGCTACTGATTTAATAGCGTGCGGGATGGCCCCCCCCAGGCGCTCCGAACTCATCGAAGCGCCTGGGGGCGGTGGGCCGCGTAGGCCGCGGCAGGTGGCTTACTTGGCGAACAGATTGTCAAGCGACGCAAAAGCCTTGAACTCGATGGCGTTGCCGGAGGGGTCAAGGAAGAACATCGTGGCCTGTTCGCCGGGCTCGCCCTTGAAGCGCACATAGGGTTCGATCACAAATTTCGTTCCGCCGGCTTTCAGGCGGGCGGCCAGCGTGTCCCACTGCTGCAGCGACAGGATGGCGCCGAAGTGGCGCACCGGCACGTTGTGGCCGTCGACGGCGCTGGTCTCTTTGTGGCCGCACTCGTCGGGCGCAAGGTGGGCGACGATCTGGTGGCCGTAGAAGTTGAAGTCCACCCATTCCGGCGAACTGCGGCCTTCCGAACATCCGAGCAGCTCGCCGTAGAACTTGCGGGCTGCTGCGAGGTCGTGGACCGGGAAGGCGAGGTGAAACGGGGGCATGGTGGCTTGTGGGGTGGTGGCAGTGGTGCTCATCGGGGTCTCGTGGGTGAATGTCTGAGGAGAAGGGAAGAAACCCGTACTCTAGGCTTTTTCAGAGATTCTGAAAAACGATATATATTGAATCTGAGTATCAATAATATTGATGATTAGAGGATGGCCCCACCGTGATCACCGAACTGAAAACCTTTATTGCCGTGGTGCGTGACGGCAGCTTTGCCGCAGCCGGCGAGCGGATTGGCCTGACCCAGTCCGCCGTGAGCAGCCAGATCAAGCGGCTGGAGGACTCGCTGGGCTTTGCTCTGTTTGACCGCACGCGGCGCACCGCGGTGCTCAATGCCCACGGCAGCCAGACCCTGGAGCGGGCCGAAGAAATCGTGGCGTTGTACGCCAAGTTGGGCGAGCCACCTGCTGACGAAGACGTGGCCGGCACGCTGCGCATAGGCGCCATCGCCTCGGCGCAGTCGGCCTTGCTGCCCAAGGCGCTGGCGGCCATGCGCCGCAAGCACCCCAGACTGCGCGTGAACATCGTGCCGGGTGTTTCCATGCGCCTGATGGACCAGCTCGATGCGGGCGAGATCGATGCGGCCATCATGATCCGGCCGCCCTTTGGCATCCTGCCCGAGATGGCCTGGCAGGCCTTGGTGTCCGAGCCTTTCGTTCTGCTGGCGCCTGAAAGCGTCAAGGGGCGCGACTGGCGCAAGATCCTGGCGTCCAATCCATTCCTGCGTTATGAGCGCACCTCCTTCGGCGGGCGCCAGGTGTCGCGCTTTCTGCGCGATGCGCGTATCACCGTGCAGGAGGCGGTTGAGCTTGACGAGATCGCGGGCCTGATGAATATGGTCTCTGAAGGCCTGGGCGTGGCGCTGGTGCCCATGGTGGAGGCTTACCTGCCGATGCCGCCTTCAGTCCGGGCTATTTCGCTCGGAGATGACACTTTCTACCGCGAGATAGGGCTGCTTCATCGCGGCAAGCGGCACGCATTGCCGGTGGTGGATGAACTGGCCCGGTGCCTGCGCGGTGCGGTGGGCGGCCGTTCATAAAAATAGTTGTAACGGCGGCGGGTTCACTTTTGTATTCGGTTTTTATCTGCAGGTGAATCGTGCGCAGAAATTACTAGAACGAAAAGCTCAACCTGTTCTGCCGCATTCAGCACAAAGCTTTTTTCGCCGCTGAAAAGATGCGGTGTATCGGCGGGAAGCGGGTGATAGTCAGCTTGTCAAAGGCGGGGGCGAAGGGTATCTTGCAGTGAAAAGAACAACTGCAGGGAGACTGCTTGAAGACGCTGCCCTTTCGTGCAAGGTCGATTCGCGCCCACCTGTTCTGGACCTACGCTGCGTTGGTCACAGTCCTGGTCATCGCGTTGATGTCGCTGGCGGAGTTGGCGGCAAGCCGCATTGTGTTTGACGGCGCGCAGCGCGAGCTTGAGCAACTGGGCCGCCGCACGCAAGAGCAGTTGCTGCGCTTTCAGGAGCCGGCCCGCGCCTGGCTGGAGGCCACCGCCAGCGACCCGCGCGCCGGGCTCGAAGGCGACAACGACATCTCCTTATTGCGCATGCAGATGTCGATGCAGCACCGTTACCCGCAGATCGGCTCGCTGGTCTTCGGTTACCCCGACGGCAGTTACCAGCAGAGCATGGCGCTACGCACCGCGCGCGACAGGGCCTGGGCCAAGTCGCTGCCGGAGGCGCGCTACGCGCAGCAGATCATCCGTGTCGACGCACATGAAAAGCGCGTCGAGGAATGGGTGTTTTACGACCAGCAGATGATTGCCATCGCCAGCGAGCGCCGCCCCTGGGCCAACCGCTACGACCCGCGTAGCAGCCCCTGGTATGAGGGCGCGAACGAGCTGAACCTGGGCACCTTTCAGGCCACCGACCCTTTTGTCTTACAGCTGCCGGCGGAGTTCGGCATGGCGCTGTCGCGCCCGTTGAGCGGCGCCAAGGGCGGTGTGGCGGCGGCGATGTTCACCGTGGCGGGTCTATCAGACTTCTTGCGCGCGCGGGGTGAAGAAAGCCACGCCGAGCTGGTGCTCTTTGATGAGCAGGGTCGTGTCTGGGGCTGGTCGCAGGCAGACAAACTGCACCGCCTGCTGTCCACCGGCAGGCCTGTCAGCCTGGCGTCGTTGAACGACCCGCTGTATTCCGCACTGCAGCCGCTGACGGCTGGCGTGTCGCTGGAAGACCCGCCGATTCATTCGGTGGTGGGTGCAGCAGGCCAGCGCTTTGCGGCGGTGGTGATGCCCATGGACGGTGTCTTCAGCCGCAGGGCTTATGTGGCGCTGGTGTCTGACCAGAACCTGTTGCTGGCGGAGGTCAGGCGAATGCGCTGGATGCTGCTGGGGGTAGGCGTTCTGGGCTTGCTGATGCTGATGCCCATGCTCTTCTGGATGGCCAACCTGCTGGCCAAACCGCTGAAGAAACTCGTGCGCGCGGCCACGCACATCCGCCAGTTCGAGTTCGACAGCGATATCCCGCAAGACAGCGGCATCGCCGAAGTGCGCCGCCTGCAAGAGTCGCTGGCACTGGCGCGGATTGCCCTGCAAGGTTTCTCACGTTACGTGCCGCGGCCGCTGGTACAGCACTTCATCGCCAACCGCCTGACGCCGCAGCTAGGCGCGGAAAAGCGCGAGCTTGCCGTGCTGTGCGCCGCGCTGGACGAGCAGCAGGCCACGGCCGTGACCTGGTCGCCGCATGCCGACCAGTACCTGCAGATACTGGCTGTTGAAGTGGCGCAAGGCAAAGGCATGATGGACCGCTATGAGAGCTGCACGGCGGTGGCCTTGTGGAACACCCCGCTCAACCTTTCGAACCCCGCAGGGCATGCATGCGATGTGGCGCTGCGCGCACTGGAGGCCATGCAGGCTCTGGCAAGCGGGCGCGGCGCCATGGTGGCGCCGCCGCATTTCGGCCTGGACCTGGGCAGCGCCATGGTCGGTAACTTCGGCACCTGGGACCACCTGACCTTTACCGCCGTGGGCACACCGCTGGACCAGGCGCGCGCGCTGGCGCGGCAGGCGCATGCCCTGGGCATCAGCATTGCCGCCAGCCGCGCGGTGGCAATTGCGGCGGGGCGGCATTTCCGCTTCGAGCTGGCCGCCACCGTGCCACTGAGCCCCAACGCAGAGCCGCAGGAAGTTTATGAACTGGTCGAGCGGCTGGAGCACGCCCAGACTTCGCGACCGGGAGGTGTGGGCACGGCGAGTACGGTGAGTGCGCCGGCGGGCTTGTAGTTAGTAGTGGCCCGGCCCATCCCCCTGGCAGAAAGGAGATTTCCATGACCGCAAGATCAATGTTGACGCGCAGGCACTGGCTGCACGAGGCCACCGTCCTTGCAGGCGGTGCGCTAGGTGGCGCCTGTATTGCTCGTGCGCAGGCAGGCAAGCCATTGACGCCCATCACGCTCTCCTACGGCTGGGTGCCCATGGCCGCCGGCAACTCGCCGACCACCCAGTACATGATAGGCAAAAAGCTGTTTGAAAAGCATGCCGCCCAGTTCGGCTACGACCTCACCGTGGACTACCGGGCCTATCCCGCCGCCGCCCCGCAAGTCGAAGCCATGGCCAAGAACGAGCTCGATATGGCCATGTGGGGCAACACGCCCACGCTGCGCGCCCTGGTGGCGGGGCAGCCCTTCAGCCTGGTCTCCGTCGCGGAGGGGCGCCTGCGCTTTCTGCTCTGCACCCGCAAGGATTCGCCCATCCGCAATGTGCAAGACCTCAAAGGCAAAACGGTGGGCACCCTGATGGGCGCCGACCCCTACAACGTCTTCACGCAAATCCTGCGCTACGAGCTGGGCAACCCCGACCCGGCCGCCCACGACATCCGCATGGTGCACCTGGCCACACTGCCCGAAGCCGCACAAGTGCCCAGCGGCGTCGACGCCACCCTGGCCATCTACCCGGCCTTTTTGAGAGCGCAGGGCGCGGGCACCGTCGCCATCATGAATTCCTACGGCTACACCGAGGCCCATTACGACGGCCCCGCAGGCAAAGGCGCCGGCCTGCTGCTGCCTTCAGTCAAGCACTCGCCCTTTTACCCAGACGGCTACTACCTGCATCGCTCCTTCCGCGTGGTGCGCAACAAGATCGTCGAAGAGCACCCCAACCTGGTGCTGGCCTTTCTGCTCGCGCAACAAGAGGCCGTGAGCGTGCTCAGCGAGGCCGACCCGGCAGCGGTGTCGCAACTGGTCAAGTCCTACTGGGGCCTCGCGCCCGCCGACGGCGCCAAGGTAGTCCGCGACGAGGTCGTGTTCCGCCGCGGCTGGTCCTGGTCCACAGAAGGCGACGCCTTGTCGCTGCTCGCCACCGGAAAGATGATGGCGGGCGCCAAAATCATTCCCCAGCCGGTGAGCTGGGCGCAGATCAAAAGCGTGTTTGAGCGCACCGCGCCGCTGGTCAAGCAGGCCTACGACCGGCTCGGCGAAAAACCCGGCCTGACGGAATTCCAGAGCGTGCTGTCTGGCGATGTGCGGGGGCTGCCGTCTTGGGAGATGCGGCGGTGGAAGGATAGGACTTAGTCCTTACGCAACAATCCGCGGCTCCTGCGTCAAGCTATAGCAGGTAAACACCTTGTTCAGCGCCGGCAGGGGTGCGACTTCCATTTCGCCCACTGCCGGTTCCATGATGACCATGGCGACGGTAGCCGAAAGGTTGTCGTGGCTCCCGATACGGGGTGGGCGGCAGACGGAGTAGGGGAGACCGAAGTCGTCGAAGAATGCGTTCTTCAAATCCTGGCGGCCCAGTTTGTCTTGCTGGTTCAGCAGCTTGCGTACGCGCCAGTCGCGGTAGTGGCTGTCGGGGGATTGGGAGATGCCGAGGTCAACCAGTTTGCTGAGGGCGACGGGGCTCATCCAGTGGTTGGCGTGCACGATGAGATTGTCTTCGCCGGGGTAGATGGGGAAGGACTCGTTGGTGGTGCATTCAAAGTCGATGCCGAAGCCTTGCGACATGCCCAGCATGATGTTGTTGGAGCAGGACTTGGGTGTGGCTGCGACGGCTTTCATGGCGAGGGAAAAAATCTCTTGCTCCAGCACCTTGCGGCGGATGAGTGAGAGCGGAACCCCTAGCTGTTTGAAGTCGCGGTCTGACTCGAGATAGTTGGCGGTGATGGAGACGCCCGCGCTGTTGAAGCCGCTGCGGGCCAGGCCGCCGGCTTCGACAAAGGTTAAAAAGTCGGGGCCGTTGTCATTGCGTACGCGCAGCACGACGGAGGTGTCTACGCACTCGGCGCGCCAGTCCCAGTTTTGACCGTGCAGCAGGTTGCCGTTGGCGGAGCGCTCGCGCAGGATGATGGCGCCGGTGCAGCCGTCGCCGGGCTCTTGGTCGGCGGCCTTCAGCTTGTCGGCGCGGGCCTTGGCCAGCACTTCGGTGCGGGCGTTGATCATCACGATGTCCTGGAAGTCCACGCCCGAGCCTTCGGCGATGCCGCGCATCTCGTCGATGTAGTGGGGCGCGAAGTCGCCGATCTCTTTGGCGAAGTGGTCAATCAGCCGCGCGCGGGCCTGGTCGCCGTAGCCCAGGTTGACCAGCGTTTGCCCATACAGCTGCGCGCTGCCGCGCACCCGGCCGGCGGCCTGGCGGCCGTACTGCAGGCCGCGTTCGCGCGGGCTGCCGGAGACGGAGATAAAGGGGAACTGTTCGATGTTTGCCATGTGCTGTGCTACCGGAAGACGTTTCAGGAAGAGAGATGACGGCCGCCGCAAGGCGTGGCTGTCCGCGCCTTGTGCGCAGCCTGCGCATCAAGGCGATTGAAAGTGAGTGAGGCTGGCGCTGTAAGGCTTACTTGGCGGCCAGCTTGGTGTTCCAGAGCATGGGCTTGCCTTCCCACACCGTGAAGCCGGACACGCGCTTGCGCACCGCCCAGGAGTCGGTCACGTTGTAGAGGATGACCAGCGGCGTCTTGGCGATCATCATGGCGTGCAACTGGTCAAACAAGGCTTGGCGTTTCTTCGGGTCGGCTTCAGTGAAGCTCTGGTCGATCAGCTTTTGCGCGGCCGGGTCGTCCCACACTTTGCGCGGCTGTTTGGCTTTGACGCCCGAGAACTGCTCATAGCTCAGGGCCGGGTCCAGGCGCGACGAGTAGGTGAAGGAGCTCATCTGGTAGTTGCCGCTGTTGTAGCGGTCCAGCTGCGTCGCCCATTCCAGCACTTCGATCTGCGCGTTGATGCCGACGGCCTGCATCATGGCCTGGCTCATCACGGCGACCGAGAAGCTGGGCACGTGGGCGCGCTTGTTGGCCTGGATCACGATGGGCTGGCCCTTGTAGCCGGCTTCTTTCAGCAACTGCTTGGCCTTGGCCGGGTCGTAGCGGTAGCCTTTTTTCTGGGCTGCGGTGTAGAAGGCCGAGGTGTCCTGGATGGCCGAGTTGTTGACGCGGGCCAGGCCTTCGGACGAGGCCGCGACGAGCTGGTTCATGTCCAGCGACAGTGCAATCGCCTGGCGGATGCGCTCGTCTTTGAGCAGCGGGTCGTTGGTCTGCATCAGCAGCGTGTTCTTGCCTGCATCCACGGCGGCGACCACGTTGAGGTTTTTGTTGGCCTTGAGCTCCTGCACATCGGAGGAGGTGATCTGGCCGGCATCGATGGCACCGGACTGCAGGCCAGCCTTGGAGGTCGACATGTCGGGCACGGTCAGGAACTTGACCTGCTCGACCAGTGGCTTCTTCACACCGAGGTAGCCGTCAGGCTTGGTGCCGGGGGGCGACTGGTAGTCGGCAAAGGCGCTGAGCGTGACGTATTCGCCGCGCTTCCACTCTTCAAACTTGAAGGGGCCGGTGCCTATGGGCTTGTCCCAGCTACCGTCTTCCTTGACGGATTTTTTGTTCAGCACGGCCGTCATGCCGCAGTCGGTGCGGGCCAGGTTGTCGAGGAAGACGGCCGAGGGTTTGTCCAGCTGCATGACCACGGTCTGCGCATCAGGTGCTGTCACGGAGGTCACCTTGACGCCGGAGCGGCCGTCAAATTCGCTGAGGCAGCGCCAGTCGGTCTTGGGGTCGGTGTAGCGCTTCCAGCTCCACAGCACGTCGGCCGAGGTCATGGGCTCGCCGTTGTGAAACTTCACGTTGGTGCGCAGCTTGAAGATATAGGTCAGGCCGTCGGGGCTGACAACGATGGAGCGCGCCAGCAGCGGGCCGACGGTGCCGTTCTCGTGGTACGCCACCAGGCCTTCGACGATGTTGAGCACCACGCCGTCGGTGGTGTTGTCGCGGTTCACGCCGGGGTTGGTCGAGCGGATGTCGGCCGGCTGCGCGACCACGATTTGCGGTGTCTGCGCCTGGGCCGCACCGCATGCCGCCAGCACGGCGGCGCTCAAAAATTTCAGTCGCATCGAAAGCATGGGAGGCTCCTTAAGAATCAGTCGGAAAAATTAAACAGCGGAAGCGGGCTGAAAACCGCCCGCAGCCGCATCGGGTTCGTCAAAGCGCCACTTCAGCTGCATGCCGCCCTGGCCGGTGGGTGTGAGCGCGGGGATGGCCGAGAGCAGCTTGCGGGTGTAGGCATGCTGCGGGTTATCGAAGACTTCGTCGCGGCTGCCTTGCTCGATGATCTGGCCGGCCTGCATTACGATGACGCGGTCGGCCACCTGCTCGACCACGCCGAGGTCGTGGCTGATAAAGAGGCAGGCAAAGCCATGGCGCTCCTGCAGCTCGGCCAGCAGCGCCAGCACCTGGGCGCGCACAGTCACGTCAAGTGCGGAGACGGGCTCGTCGGCAATCACAAAAGCCGGCTGGCGTATCAGCGCACGAGCAATGGCCACGCGCTGGCGCTGGCCGCCCGAGAGTTCATGCGCATAGCGCTGCGCATGCTGGGGCTGCAGCCCGACCTCGTCGAGCATCTTGGCCACGCGGGCTTGCCGGTCGGCGGAAGACAGGCCGGGCACCAGCCGCAGCCCTTCGCCGACCAGCTGGCCGATGCTCATGCGCGGGTTGAGGGAGGAATACGGGTCCTGGAACACCATCTGGCAATTGAGGCGGTAGTCCAGCCAGCCCGCATCGCTGCGCGCAATCGAGCGACCGCGGAAGCGGATGTCGCCTTCTGTCGGCTTGATCAGGCCCGCAATCGCGCGGCCCAGCGTGGTTTTGCCCGAACCGGAGCCGCCCACGACCGCAACGATTTCGCGCGGACGCACCACCAGGTCGATGCCGTGCAGCACACGTTTGGCGGCCGACTTGGCAAAGAGGCGGCGCTTGCCGGGGTAGTCGAAGACCAGGTTGCGCACTTCGATGACGGGCTGGTCGTCGGCAATGGTGCGCGCAGCCTGCCGGCGCGGAATGGCCTCCAGCAGCTTGCGGGTGTAGTCCTGTTTGGGGCCAGCCAGCAAAGACGCGGTGTCGCCGGCCTCGACGACTTCGCCTTGCTGCATGACGATCATGCGCTGGGTGTAGCGCGCCACCATGGGCAGGTCGTGGCTGATCAGCAGCACGGCGGTGTTGTGTTCACGCGTGAGGCCGACCATCAGCTCAAGCACGTCGCGCTGCACCAGCGCGTCCAGCGCGGTGGTCGGCTCGTCGGCGATCAGCAGCGCGGGCTCCAGCAGCATGACGGAGGCCAGCATCATGCGCTGGCGCATGCCGCCCGAGAATTCATGCGGCCACGCAGCCAATGCAGCCTGCGGGTCGGTGATGCCGACGCGCGCGAGCATGGCCAGGGCTTTGTCGCGGCGCGCGGCGGGTGAAAGCTCAGGCCGGTGCAGCGCCAGGCCTTCGTCAAGCTGGCGGCCGATTGTCATCGACGGGTTGAGCGAGGTCATGGGCTCCTGGAAGACCATGCCGATGCGCGCGCCGCGCAGCTGGCGCAAACGCGCGTCGCTGGCCGCCGCCATGTCTTCGCCTTCAAACAGAATGCGGCCGGCGCTGCGCACCAGCGGCGGTGGCGTAAGGCCCATGATGGCGCGGGCCGCCTGGGTTTTGCCGCTGCCGGATTCACCGACGATGCCGACGATTTCGCCGGGCGCGACGGTGAAGGAGACATTGCGCACAATTTCGCGGCCGCCTTTGCCGATGGAAAGGCTTAAGGCCGAGACGTCGACCAGATGTGTCATTCGACGCCCCTCATGCGCGGATCCAGCAGGTCGCGCACCGCGTCACCCAGGAAGTTGATGCCCAGCAGCGTGAGTGCAATGCACAGGCCCGGGAAGATGGAAAGATAAGTCGCCTGCGCCATAAAGGGCCGGGCCGCGGCCAGCATATTGCCCCAGGTGGGTGCGGGCGGCGGCACGCCCAGGCCCAGGAAGGACAGCGAGCTCTCCGCCAGAATGACCCAGCCGAACATCGAGGTGGCCAGCACCGTGAGCGGCGCCACGCAGTTCGGCAGCACGTGGCGGAACATGGTGTAGAGCTCGGAGTTGCCCAGCACGCGCGAGGATTCGATGAATTCCTTTTCACGCAGCGACATCACCGTGCCACGCACGATGCGGGTAACCGAGGGCGTGTAGGCCAGGCCCAGCGCCAGGATGATGCCGTACTTGTTGGCGCCAAAGACCGCCAGCAGCGCCAGTGCCAGCAGCAGGCCGGGGAAGGCCAGCAGGGCGTTGATGAAGGCCATGATGATGCGGTCTGTCCAGCCGCGCACAAAACCGGTCAGCACGCCGATGGCCGTGCCTATGGTGATGGAGAACAGCACGGTGAGAAAGCTGATCCACACGCTGTTGGACGCACCGGCCATGAGGCGCGAGAGCTCGTCGCGGCCGAACTCGTCGGTGCCCAGCCAGTAAGTGGCGCTGGGCGGTTTGAGGCGCGCCATGAAGTTGATCTTGAGCGGGTCGTGCGGTGTCCAGACGAAGGTCAGCAGCGCCGCTGCGAGGATCAGGCCCACGATGAACAGGCCGATCAGCGCCTGGGGGGTGAGGAATTTTTTCATTCTGCAAGCACCCGGGGGTCGAAGATCGGATAGCAGAGGTCAATCACCAGATTGGTCACGACATAGATCACGGCCACCAGCAACAGGCAGCCCTGGATCACCGGATAGTCGCGCGCAAAAATCGCATCGACCAACAGGCGGCCCAGGCCGGGGATGGTGAAGACGGTTTCTACCACCGCCACGCCGCCCAGCAGATTGCCCAGCACCAGGCCAATCAACGTCCAGGTCGGGCCGAAGGAGTTGCGGAAGGCGTGATGAATCAGCACGGCACGCTCAGACAGGCCCTTGGCGCGTGCGTGGGTGATGTAGTCCAGCCGCAGCACTTCCAGCGTGCTGGCCCTGGCCATGCGGATCAGCACACCGATCTCATGCAGGAAGAGCGTGAGGATGGGCATCAAGAGATACAACAGGCCGGACTTCCAGTCGTTCATGACCGAGACATAACCGACCACGGGTAGCCATTCGAGCTTGAGGCCAAAGAAGAGCAGCAGCAACAGGCCCAGCCAGAAGGTCGGGATGGACACCAGCAGCGTGGCCGTGCCGACCAGCATCAGGTCGGGCAGGCGGTTTTGCTTCCAGGCGGCGATCATGCCGGCGGGCACGGCGACCAGTGTGGCGAAGAACACGGCCACCAGCACGATCTGCGCGCTGACGAGGAAGCGGCTCATGACCAGTTGCAGCACCGGCTCGCCGGTAGTGATGGAGACGCCGAGGTCGCCGCCCAGCACATGGCTGCTCCAGATGCCGAACTGCACCGGCCAGCTTTTATCGAGGCCGAGCTGGGCGCGCAGGTCTGCGAGGCGTATGGGATCGGCCAGGTCGCCCAGCAGCAATTGCGCCGGGTCGCCGGGGATGAGCCGGATCAGCACGAAAACCGCCACCGCCACAATCAGCAGGGTCGGTATCGCCATCACCAGGCGGGCCAGTGCAAAACGTAGCATGGTCGGTCTTCAGGTCTGGGGTTGGCGTGACATCATTTCACTTCACTGTGCCCGGCCCGGCGCTTTTTTGCGGAGGGTGCGCAGCACGCTGGCAAGGAAGTCCTGCACCGTGTCGACGCAGGCCAGGCCATCGTGCGGAACGTTGTCGACCAGGTCGAGGGTGACGTTGACGCCGGCCTTCTCGAAAGACTGGCGCAGGGTTTCAAGCCGCTCGGGCCGCGTGCGCCCTGCGTCATTCGCGCCGGCCATGAAGAATTTGCCGCCCTCGCGGTGGGTGATTTCCCAGGTTTCCATATCGGCCTTGCCAACCACCATGTGCACCGGCAGGGCCTTGAGGGCGGCCAGGTTCAGCGGTTTGCCGAAGCGCTTTTCAAAGTCGCGCACGCCGACCCACCAGTCCTGCTGGCTGTCGATCAAAGTCACCGAGCCCGGCGCGCCGATAGAGAGGGCCCAGAGGCGCTCGGGGTGCAGCAGGCCGAAGCGGTTAACAAACTGGCCACCGCCCGAATACCCAAAGAGCGCGAACTGGGAGAAATCGCAGCCGAACTTCACGGCCACTTCGTCGACCATGCTCAGCAGTATCTGGTCGTAGCGGATGTCGGCTTCGCGCAGGTGCTTGAAGCCGTCGCGGTTGCCGTCGCCCTGCGGGCCGGCCGGGAACAGCGGGCACAGCACGATGCAGTCGTTCCATTTGGCGAAGGCGGCAAAGGCGTCGCGGTATTCGGTAAAGGCGCGGCCGGTGCCATGCACGACGACCACCAGCTTCATGGGCTGCTTGGACTCATGCAGGTGCGGCGGGGCATAGGTGCAGTAGGAAAAGCGCGGGTCGGTGCGCGACGCAAAGATCGTGCTGTGGCCCAGGTCGTAAATCGCCGCGGCGCGCTGGTCGCCGAAAGACGGGGCCGGAGCCGCTGCGGCATTTGCTGAGAGCACTTCAGACATACATCGTCACCTGCAAAAAAGTATTCAAAAGCGGCCTGTTGATTGCCGCGCTACAAGGGCGATGTGTCGCGATGACAGGAGACATGCGCCCGTCACACAACCCTGCTATAGCGCCGTTCAAGCCCTGTTAAAGCGGATTGTTCTCCAAGCGGTTTAAAAAATATATCTATATTATGTTTGGAGATGCTAAAGTTATTCTTTTGAATCGAGCTGAACGAGAGCTGAACCAAAGCGGACGCAGGCATGAGCACCATACGGTTTCTCAAGACATTTCTGGTGGTCGCGGAAGGCGGCTCGTTTGCCGCGGCGGCTGACCGCGTAGCGCTGACGCAGGCGGCCGTCGGGCTGCAGATGCGCGCGCTGGAGAACGAGCTCAAGAGCTCACTGTTCGAGCGCTCGGGGCGCGGCGTGGTGTTGTCGGACGCAGGGCGGGCGCTGGTCGCGCATGCCGAAAAAATCGTCGGCTACTACGACCAGATGCGCGAAGGCCTGGACGGCGAGGGCGAGATTGCCGGCACGGTGACGGTTGGCTCCATCGTCACGGCTATGGGCTTGCTGTCCAACACAGTGGTCCGGATGAAGCCGCTGTACCCACGCCTCAATGTGCGGCTGGTGATGCAGGAGTCCAGCGGGCTGGCTACCAGCGTCAAGAGCGGTGCGCTCGACGCGGCGATTTTTGTCGACGATTCGCCGCGGGAGCGCAAGGGCATGCGCTGGACGCCGCTTTACACGGAGCCGCTGACGGTGGTGGCGAGCTCTCGCATCGCGCCGCCCGGCAGCGACTTTAAAAAGCTGCTGCGCGAACAACCTTTTTTGCGCTTTGACAGGCGCACGCCCAGCGGCATGCGCATTGAGCAGACCTTGCGCAAGCTGGGCCTGGCCCCGCAGGACTTCCTGGAGCTCAGCTCGCTCTCGGCCATCATCGACCTGGTGCGCCAGAACGTCGGCGTGACCATCGTGCCGCATGTGAAGAACGCCGACTGGGCCAACGATGCCTTGCTGCGTGTGCTGCCGCTGCCGGGGCGGCCCGCGACACGGCTCATCGGCATGCTGGAGCAGGGCAAGCGCGAGCACATCACCTCGGTGATCCGGCAGCACCTTGTGCAGCTGCTGGCCGAAAAAAGCGCGGCCAGCGCGGCGGCCGGTACGGGCCCCGCACTTGGCGCGGGCAAGCCCCGGCAGAAACTTGCGCCGCCGCGCTGAACTTTTTCAGGGCAAGCCTCTCAGACACCCTTTTAACGGAGGGAACCTCATGGCTTTTGCCCAGAATGCTCAATTGACTTCACGCGCACTGTCGGTGCTTCGCATTGTTTCTGCTTATTTGCTTATTCAGCATGGCATGGCCAAGCTGCTGGGCTTTCCCCATGTGGCCTATTTCGACAACCTGCAGGTGATGTCCATGCTGGGCGCGGCCGGCATTCTGGAACTCTTTGGCGGCGCGTTGCTGTTGATTGGTTTGTTCACCCGCCCTGTGGCTTTTGTGCTGTCGGGCCTGCTGGCATTTGCCTATTTCATCGGCCATGCGTCCAAAGGCTTTTTCCTCTCCCCTATGCTGAACGGCGGCGAGTCGGCTGTGCTGTTCTGCTTTGTCTTTTTGTTTTTCGCCGCAGCCGGCGGCGGCGCCTGGAGCGTGGACGCGCTTCGTTCGCGCAAGTAAGCCAGACGTCGATTCAAGCCGGTGCACCCTTTGCGGGTGCGCCGGCTTTTTCACGCCTTACGTTTTATGCGGCGTTGCTGGCCGTCTGCCTGATGGCGGGGGCGTCTGACTTTGCGGTTTGCCGCGAGGTCAGCAGGCACAGCGCGGGCGCTATGGCGAACACGGCGAACAGCCATTGCGCTGCACCCGAAGTTCCGGGTACGCCGCCGGGGCTGGTCAGGCCGCCGAGGTTGGCCAGCATGCCGGCCAGTGCGGCGCCCATGGCAGTGGCAAACAGCTCTACCGTCATGATGGACGAGGCCGCCAGGTCTTCTTCACCCGCTGGCGCAATCTGCAGCACGCGGGTGCTCAGGTGCGGCCAGGCGATGCCGACGGCAAAGCCCACGGCCACCATGGCGATGCAGATCGGCGCCAGCACTTGCCAGCCGCCGTTGCTGGGTGCGGGCATCAGAAACGCCATACCGACCAGGCCTGAGAGTGCCAGTACCGGTGCAATGCGAATGGCCAGCCTGGCCCGGTTGCCGCCCGCGCTGGAGCTGATGAGTGAGCCCAGCGTCCAGCCTGCCGACATGATGGCGGCGAGGTAGCCGGATACCAGGGGTGTCTGCGCATGCAGGACCTGAAAGAACAGCGGCGAAAAAATCTCGGTGGATGTGACCGTCATCCCCAGCAGGCCCATCGCCAGGTAGAGCGCACCCATGGCGCCGGGGCGAAAGGCATCGCGGGGCAGCAAGCGGTTGGCGGCGCGCTTGTCGATGATGACCAGCAAGGCGCTGAGTGCCACCGCTGCGCCCACGCCACCGGTGAAGATTGACTCTGCACGGTGTTGCGACGCGGAATCACACACACAGCCAGCACCGTGAACAGCGCCGCTGCCGGAATCAGCGCGCCAAAGGCCCAGCGCCAGGCGTCCATCTGGGCGAACACACCGCCTATGGCAGGCCCAACCAGCGTGGCCACGCCCCACATGCCCGACAGCAGGCCGATGGCGCGGGACCACAAGGCCTCGTCATACAGCAGGCGGATCATGGCGTAGGGCAGGGCCAGCAGCAGGCCGCCGCCAAAGCCCTGCACTACGCGCCCGGCCAGCATGACGGGCATGGAAGGCGCCAGCGCGCAGGCCAGCGAGCCCGTGGCAAAGATTGCGGCGCCCAGCACATAGGCAAAGCGCGGCCCGAGTTTGCCCAGCACCTGTGTGGCGATGGCGGCGCTGATGATGGACGCGACCACAAAGAGCGCGGTGTTCCAGGCGTAGTACTCCAGCCCGCCGATGTCGCGCACGACCGACGGCAGGATGGTGGTGCCGATGTAGAGGTTGATGGCATGCAGGGCCACGCCGCCGACCAGGGCCAGCGTGCGGATGGCGTTGACACCGGTCAGCAGCGCTGCCCAGCCGGTGGGCGTGCTGTTTGAAGTGTTGCGTGAAGAGGTGTTCATGCCAGTGCCTCCGGGCCAAAGGCCAGCCCGTCGAGCTTGTCGGGGTTGCGCATGACGTAGATGTTGGTGGCCTTGCCTGCGTCGTTGTAGGCAAAGGTGATGGCCGCGGCGATCTCGCCGGTGCTCGTGCGCAGCTGGATGGCGCGGCCACCGTTGATCTCGCAGGGTAGCCATTCGTAGGCGGCCCAGTATTGGGCCAGCTGGGTGGCGATGAGGGTGAGCACACTGCCCTTGCCCTGCACCACACCTTCGAAGGACGCCACCTTGCCACCGCTGTCGGCGCACACGGCGATGTCGTCTGAGAGCAGGCTGGCCAGCGCCTCGGTGCTGCCGGCGGTGATGGCTTCGCGAAAGGCGATGAGCAGGTCGTCCTGCACCTTGGGCGCCGTCACGTGCCGCACCTTGCCCTGGGCAATGTTGGTGCTGGCGCGCGAGACCAGCTTGCGGCAGGCGGCCTCTTCCATGTCCAGCATTTCGGCCACTTCGGCGTAGGGCGTTTCAAAGATTTCGTGCAACAGGTAGGCCGCGCGCTCTTTGGGCGTGAGGCGTTCGAGCAGTAGCAGGAAGGCCATGCTCAGCGATGAGGCCAGCAGCGCATGTGTTTCGGGCGTGTCTTCTGTCTGTGTGTGAATCGGTTCGGGCAGCCAGGTGCCGACATAGTCGACCCGGCTGCGCTGCGCGTCGCGCAGCATGTCTATGCAATGCCGCGTGCAGATGGCGGTGAGCCAGGCGGCGGGTGTGGCGATGCTTGCGTGGTCGGCGGCCAGCCATTTGATAAAGACGTCTTGCACGGCGTCTTCAGCATCGGCCCGCGAGCCGAGGATGCGGTAGGCCAGGCCGAACAAATGCCTGCGCCTTTCTTCAAATGCGGCGGTGGGGTCGATGGTGGTCATGGTGTGTACGCCTAACCTGACTTAGTGTGCCGAGACCTGGATGCGGTTCCAGAGGTTGATCTGGCCGACGTTAGCGGTCAGCGCGCCGATTTCCTTGTCGGTGAACGAGGCACGCAGACGGCCGCGCAGGCTGGCGTAATCGGTCTTGTGGTCGAGCGTGGTCAGCGCTTCGGTCCAGGCCAGAGCGGCTTTTTCGGCTTCGGTGAAGTCGCTGACGTGGGCCCAGACGACGATGCGGTCCAGCCTGTCTTGCGTTTCGCCGTCTTCACGGGCTTCACGCAGGTGCATCTTCACGCAGAAGGCGCAGCCGTTGATTTGTGAGGCGCGCAGGTGAATCAGGTGCTGAAGTTTTTTGTCCAGGCCCTGGGCCGCGATGGTTTCGCTGACTTTGAGCAGCGCGGGGAAGACCTCGGGGATGGCGAGGTCGATGCGGACGGGGGCGGTGTTGGCGGAGCTAGCGGTAGCAGTCATGGTGTTTCCTTTAAAGAGTGTTGAAAAACTGGGTGTCACACTGTATTGACGATCCAGCATTGGCGTTTGTGACGCCATCCTCCAAAAACACGCAAATAAAACGAAAAATCGCCTGAATCCCGGGAGATTCAGGCGACGGCAGGGTAACTGCGGAGGGCTGTGTTTTACCGTGGCGCGCTCAGCAGGGTGTTCATCGCCGAATAGTCCAGCTTGGCCCCCAGCAGTGGTGACAGGTCTTGCTTGAGCAAGGCCTCGATACTGGTCCGGGCATGTCCATAGGCCACCTGGAAAGGCGCGGGGCCTACGCTGACCCGGCGCGCGCCGGCCGCTTGCAGCGCGGCGATGGCCGGCAGCCCGGGCATGGCCATCACGTTCAGCGGCATCGTCATGCCGGCGCTGATTTCGGTGACCTCAGGCAAAGCCGTGAGGCCGGGCACAAAGGCGCCGTCCGCACCGGCCTGCTGGTAGAGCTTGAGGCGGGCAATGCTGGCCTGGGCGGGCGTGCCCTCGACTTTGAGCTTGCGCAGGTAGACGTCGGTGCGGGCATTGATAAACAGCGGTGTGCTTTTGAGTGCGCTGCGTATGGCCTTGATCTTGTCGGCCAGCAGGGCCGGAGCGGCGCTGCCGTCTTCCAGGTTGATGCCTGCGGCGCCCACGGCGGCCAGCTCGGCGGCCAGGCGGCCCACTTCGGCGGGGCTGTCGCTGTAGCCGTCTTCCATGTCGACCGTCAGCGGCACTTTTAAAACGCGGGTGATGCGGGCGACGGCGTCCAGCAGCTCGTCGGGCGGCAAGGCGCCGCCGTCTGCATAACCACAGGCCCAGGCAAGCGAGGCGCTGCTGGTGGCCACGGCAGGGGCGCCGGAGGCTTCAAAAATCTTCGCGCTGGCGGCGTCCCAGGCATTGGGCAGCAGCAGGATGCCGTGCGGCGCCTGGTGGAGTTGGGCGAACTGCTGGTGGTGAAGGGTTTGCATGGCGGCTCCGTTGTTGTGGCTGGATTGGGGAGGCTGAAAAATGGATGAGCCGCACAGCTTAGCAAGCCGGACTGAAGCCGCCGGCCGCTTCCGGACCAATGCTGTCCTATATAGCCGCCTTGACGGTTATTGGCTGCGGAATTCGACCTCAAACCGGGCCAGGCCCGCGTAGTCAAACCGGGTGCGCTTTCCCATGGGCAGTGTCAGCAAGCCGGCGTAAGAGCCCGTGATGACCGCCTGCCCGGCCTTCAGGCCCATGCCGCGTTCGCGAAGAAAGTTGGCCAGCCAGTAGAGCGGCGCGCGCGGGTGGCCGTCGGGGTGGCGTGCGTCGGCCGTTTGCAGGTCGCTTCCCTCGACTTGCCAGCTCAGCGCAAACGCCGCTACATCCGCCGCGCCCAGTTCAGGCCCCAGCCACAGGCCGTTGTTGACGATACCGTCGGCCAGCAGCTCGGCAAAGGGCAGGCCGCTGTGGTCGGTGTAGCGGCTGGCGCAGATCTCCAGCGCGGCGTGGACGGCGCCCACGGCTGCATCCACCTCGGCTTCGCTGTACGGCTGGTCGCGCGGGGGCAAATCCCTGGCCAGCACAAACGCCAGCTCGGGCTCGACCTTCACCGTATCGGCGCCGGCGGGAAAGGCCACCGCGCAGACCGCCTCGCGGCTGAGGGTGGGCAGGTAGATGGGCGCGGCCGGCAGCTTGCCGGTACGGGGCACGGAGGCCTTCCAGCCGCCCACGGGCTGGGCCAACTGGCGGGTGACTTCCTGCTGCACCTGCCAGCCGGCTTCCAGGTCCAGCGGCCTCAGGGCTTCGGGCAGGCGCGGGCCCTGTTGGCCGGACTTTCGCCTGGCGATGAGTTCAGTAGCTGCTTGTATGTGCTGTTCCTGGCTAGTGGGCATGGTGAAAAATTCTGTGGTGAAGGGTAGGTGGGTGGCTGCGGACGATGGGTTTGGCCGCATTTCTGCACTCCCTGTAGTATTGGCGGCTTCCACCCGATTTTGTGCGTTCTGCTCCCTTGGCGGGCGCTCTTTCACCACATTCCATCACATGAAAAACTCACTGAGCCTTGCTTCCGCCTTGCCTGTTGATGCCGCCAACGCCTTGCTGATAGGCCGGGTGTGGGTGGAGGGCACTGGCCCTGTGCTGGCGCTGGTCAAGCCCGAGGGCGTGTTTGACCTGTCGGCGGTGGCGCCCACCGCCAGCCAGTTGCTCGAATTGCCCGGCGTGGCCAAGGTGGTTCGTGCCGCCGCGCCTTCGCTGCCGCGCCTGGCGGGCACGGCCGAGGTGCTGGCCAATTCCGAAGCGGGCGCGCACAAGCCGGCGCTGCCATGGTTGCTGGCGCCCTGCGATTTGCAGGCGCTGAAAGCGTCCGGCGTGACTTTTGTGGAGTCCATGCTGGAGCGTGTGATTGAAGAGCAGGCCGGCGGCGACGCCAGCAAGGCCGAGGACGTGCGCAAGGCGGTGGTCGCCGTGATCGGCGAGAACCTCGGCAGCGTTAAACCGGGCTCGCCCGAAGCCGCCAAACTCAAAGACGTGCTGATCGCCAAAGACATGTGGTCGCAATACCTGGAAGTGGGCATTGGCCCCGACGCGGAAATTTTTACCAAGAGCCAGCCCATGAGCGCGGTCGGCACCGGCGCCGAAGTCGGCATACACCCGCACAGCCACTGGAACAACCCCGAGCCCGAAATCGTGCTGGCCGTGAACTCGCGCGGCGAGACGGTGGGCGCTGCGCTGGGCAACGATGTGAACCTGCGCGACTTTGAAGGGCGCAGCGCGCTGCTGCTGGGCAAGGCCAAAGACAACAATGCTTCTTGCGCCATCGGCCCCTTTATCCGCCTGCTCGATGAACACTTCACCATCGACGATGTGCGCAAAAGCGACCTGAGCATTACCGTAACGGGCCCCGAGGGTTTTGTGATGAAGGGCGGCAGCTCGCTGAGCAAGATCAGCCGCGACCCGCTGGACCTGGTGGCCCAGGCCATAGGCGCTAACCACCAGTACCCCGACGGCTTCATGCTGTTTTTGGGCACCATGTTTGCGCCCACACAAGACCGCCACGGCCCCGGCCAGGGCTTTACCCATGTGGTGGGCGATATCGTGACGGTGGCCACGCCGCAGCTGGGCAGCCTGGTCAATAGCGTGACGACATCCGACAAGGCCGCGCCCTGGACCTTTGGTATCTCGGCGCTGATGAAAAGCCTGGCCAAGCGTGGACTGCTTTAAGGCATGTTGAAGGTTTAGACCATGCACACTTCCGCACTTGTTTTATTTTCCGGCGGCCAGGACTCCACCACCTGCCTGGCGCTGGCGCTGTCCAAATACGAACGCGTCGAGACCGTGGCCTTTGACTACGGCCAGCGGCACAAGGTCGAGCTGGATGCGCGGCTGAACGTGCTGCGCGAAATCAAGGCGCAGTTTCCGCAGTGGGCCCACAAGATCGGTGAAGACCATTTGCTGGACCTGGCGGTGCTGGGCCAGGTCAGCGACACCTCGCTCACGCGCGACGTGGCTTTCAAGATGGAAAGCTCAGGGCTGCCGAATACTTTTGTGCCGGGGCGCAACCTGCTTTTCCTCACGCTGGCCGCTGCTTTGGCTTATCGGCGCGACTTGCAGGTGCTGGTGACTGGCGTATGTGAAACCGATTTCTCGGGCTACCCGGATTGCCGCGACGACACCATGAAGGCCATGCAGCTGGCGCTGTCGCTGGGCATGGACAAGCGTTTCCTGATCGAGACGCCGCTGATGTGGATAGACAAGGCCGACACCTGGCGGCTGGCGCATGACATTGGTGAGAAGTCCGGTAAGTCCAATGGCGGCGAGGCGCTGGTGAACCTGATCGTGGAGCATACGCATACCTGTTACCTGGGTGATCGTGTGCACCGACATGCCTGGGGTTATGGCTGCGGGACTTGCCCGGCATGTGAGTTGCGGGCCCGGGGATACGACCGGTACGCAGCGGGCTAAGCCCGCGTCAAACTGTCCACTACGCTACGAGTCACCACCGGTGGCTCGTCGCCGATGTGAAACGCCAGCTTGCGCTCACGCAACGCCACATCGCTGGCCGTTACGCGGTCAAAGCGGCGCAGGTGTTCTGTCCATGACTCATCAATGATCTGCTCGACATAGTGGCCGGGTTTGTTGACGTCGCGCAGCAATTCCCATTCGAGCGCACCCTGGCGCAGGCGGCTGCGGCGGCTTTCCTGCATCACGGCGCGGAAACCGTCTGCGCGGGCCGGGTCGATCTGGTAGTGGATGGTCACCACCACGCGGCCGATGCCGGGTGGTTCGTCGGTCACTGGCGCCTTGAACTGGCGCGAGGGCGTCAGGTCTTCCTCGATGCTGAGATCTGACACAAAGTATTGCGCCACCAGCATGACCACCGCACCGCTGCCGGCGGCCATCAACAGGCCGGTCGGCACGCTGGTCAAGGTGGCCGCATGGCCCCAGATCGCGGCGCCTGCGGCGCTGGCGCCCATGATGGCCATCTGGTACATCGACATGCCGCGTGCCCGCACCCAGTCGGGTAGCGCCAGTTGTGCCGACACGCTGAGTGAATTGGCGCAGGTGATCCATGCCATGCCATTGAGCACCATGGCCGGCACGGCCACATACACATTGGGCGCAAAGGCCATGACGGCGGTGGACGCCGATTGCAGCAGCGTGGCGCGCATCACCAGCACGTCGCGCGGCATCATCTGGCGCAGGCGCGGCAGGTTCAGCGCCGCGACGATAGCGCCCGCGCCCATGGAGGCCAGCAGCAGGGTGAAGGTGCCGGCGTCACCGCCGCCGCCATGCAGACCGCGCGCCACCAGCGGCAGCATGGCCAGCAGGGCGGTGGAATGAAAAAAGAAGATGGAAATGCGCAGCAGCACCGCACGCAGGCGCGCCGACTGGCTGACGTACTGCAGGCCCACACGCATGGCGCTGATCAGGCGCTCGCGGCCCAGCGGGCTGGGGGCGTGATCGCGCCGCCAGCGCATGATGACAAAGCCGGAAATGACCGACAGCACTGCGTTGAGCACGAAGACGTATTCAGTGCCGGCGCCGGCGATCAGCGCGCCGGCCACCAGCGGGCCGACGATGCGCGAGGCGTTCATCGACACGCCATTGAGCGCCAGCGCCGCCGGCAACTGCACGCGCGGCACCAGCTCGGGCACGATGGCCGAGAACACCGGCCAGCGCATCGCCAGGCCCACGCCGTTGGCGAAGGTGAGCGCCAGCAGCAGCGCGGGCGTCATGACGTCGGCGATCACGGCAATGCACAGCAGCGTGGCCACGCCGGCCACCCAGAACTGCGTCATGATGAAGTAGCGCCGGCGGTCCAGGATGTCGGCCAGCGCGCCGCTGGGCAGGCCCAGCAAAAACACCGGCAGAGTCGAGGCTGTCTGCACCAGCGCGACCCAGAGCGGCGAGGTGGTCATGGAGGTCATCATCCACGCCGCCGCCACGTCGTTCATCCACATGCAGATGTTGGCGACCAGCCAGGTGCTCCAGAGCATGCGGAACACCGGCCGCCTGATAGGCGCCCAGGCGGCGAGGTCGGCCGCGCTGGGCGGTGGCGGGGACGGGCTGGCTTCTTCGGGCATTCAGCGGGCTTCCTGTGCGGGGCGCTCCTGCAGCCGGTACAGGGCCGGCGAGCCCTCGGGTTGTTTTTCGAACTCCCACAATTTCTGGTGAAAGGCCGTCACGGTGGGGCGGTGGGCGATGGAGAGCATTGCGCCCTGCGATGTTTTGACGAGCGCCTGCAGCCGTTCGTACAGCGTTTTTTCCGCCGCCTCATCCAGCGCGCTGGTGGCTTCGTCCGCAAAAATCCACTGGGGCTTCTTCAGCAATACCCGGGCGATGGACAGGCGCTGCTGTTCGCCGCCTGAAAGCTTCTGGGCCCAGGCATCTTCTTCATCCAGCCTTGACGCCAGGCCTGGCAGCAGGGCATCGTGCAGGGCCTGCTTCAGCGTGTCGTCGCTGTAGTTGGCGGCCGGTTCCGGGTAAGCCAGCGCATCACGCAGGGAGCCGTTCGGGAAATAGGGGCGCTGCGGGATAAACATGGCATTGGCGGGACGGGCGACACGGCCGCTGGCAAACGGCCAGATGCCCGCCAGCGCGCGGAACAGCGTTGACTTGCCGCTGCCGGAGGGGCCTTTGAGCAGGATGAAGTCGCCGGCGCCGGCATGCAGCTCCAGGCCTTTGAGCAGAACCGCGCCTGTCGGCAGGGCCAGCTGGAGGTCGCCGGTTGTGAGCGATGCGGCCTCGCTGGTGGCCAGGCTGGTGTTGTCTTTCTCCTGCGTCGACATGCTGTCTTCAAAACTGGTCAGGCGATCTGTGGTCGCGCGCCAGCTGGCGAGGTTGTCGTAGTTGTCGACGAACCAACTGAGCGAATCCTGAACCTTGCCGAAGGTCTGGGAAATCTGCAGGAGCTGACCCAGTTGAATGGCGCCGCTGAAGAAACGGGGCGCCGCAACGAGGAAGGGAAAGATCAGGGCGGCCTGGCCGAAGAAGCTCTGGAACCAGATGAGTTTTTTGTTGGCGCGTATCAGGTTCAGGTAGTTCGCCAGCACTGTCGTGAAGCGGCCGTCGAGCTGGTTGCGTTCCACCGACTCGCCATGATCCAGCGCAATGGATTCGCTGTATTCACGCACCCGCACCATGTGATGGCGAAAATTGGCCTCGTAGCGCTGCTGCATGAAATTGAGTTTGATCAGCGGCCGGCCGATGTAATGTGCCAGCACGCTGCCGACCAGGCAGTAGGCCACCGCGACCCAGACCATATAACCCGGGATGGTGTAGGTGCTGCCGCCCAGGTTGAAGGCCAGCGGACCCGACTGAACCCAGAGGAGGCCGACAAAGCTGACCAGCGTCACGACTGCATTGAGCACGCCCATGCTCAAGGAGATCGTGGAGGTGGTGAAAGACTGCACGTCTTCCTGGATACGCTGGTCCGGGTTGTCGGGGCTGGCGTTGATGTCTGTGGCGGCGGAGTAGCGCGCCAGCTCCATCTTGTAGAAGGCATGGTGCGACAGCCAGCGGCGCAGGTAGTCGCGTGTCATCCAGGCGCGCCAGCGCATTTGCAGCAACTGGGTCAGGTAGAACTTGTAGACGGCGATGATGATCGCGCCGAAGGCCAGATAGCTGAACCGGCCCATCTGCTGCCAGAAGACGACCTGGTCGCGTTTTTCAAGTGCGTCGTAAAACACGCGGTACCAGTCGTTGAACTGCACCGCCATGTAAACCGTGCCGAGATTGAGCAGCACGATGGCCACCAGCAGCAGGCGGGCTTTCCATTTTTCTTCGGACCGGAAATAGGGCGCGGCGAGTGCAACGATGCGGCCCGCAAAACGCCAGAAATTGTTGAATTTGGCAAAAAGGCGGGACGGATTCATGAAGGCCCTTTCGCGGCTCAAGACAGTTGATTCGAAACACCACTGGCCACATGGCCCGAAGGCACATGCTGAGCGGCGGAATGGACGTGGCCGGTCTGGTCGTCAAAGAAGAAGTCGGGTTCGAACTCGCGCAGGAACTCGCCTTTGGCGAGACCCCCCAGAAACATGGCTTCGTCGACTTCAATGTTCCAGTCCATCAGCGTGCGGATGGCTCGTTCATGCGCCGGCGCGCTGCGTGCGGTGACAAGCGCCGTGCGTATGCGCATGTTGGAGGTGCCCACCTGCTGCAGGCGGTGCAAGGCTTCCAGCAGGGGCTTGAAGGGGCCGGCCAGCAGCGGCTGCGTGGCTTTGTCGCGCTCGTGCTGCTGGAAGGCGGAGAGCCCCTGGGCCTGAAAGACACGCTCGGCCTCGTCGGAGAACAGCACCGCGTCGCCGTCGAATGCGATGCGCACTTCGTTGGGGTGCGCATCGCTGGCGCGCACCGAGTGCGGGTAGACCTGTGCGGCCGGCACGCCTGCCAGCAGGGCGTCGCGCACGTCGCTCAGGTGGGCCGACAAGAACAAATTGGCATGCAGCGGCTTGAGGTAACGCCAGGGCGCCTCGCCGCGGTTAAAGGTGCCGCGCTCTATCTTCAGGCCGTAGTGCTGGGCCGAGCGGAAGACGCGCATCCCAGAGACCGGGTCATTGCGCGAAAGGATCACGACTTCGACGCGCTGTGCGGGTGCGGCGGGGCTGGCGGCTTCGCCGGCGCTTTCGGGGGCTTCGTTGAAAGCCAGCAGTTTTTTGACGAGTGAGAACGCCACGCCGGGTTTGGCCGGTACGTCCAGGCGCTCGAGCTGCAGCTTCATGTAGGCCGCGTCTTTTTTGGCGCCGGGCGCGGGCGCGGCGGTCATGCCGGATTCAAAGACCTGGTTTTCTTCTTCAAAGTCAAACAGCGCGCGTGACGAGATCGCCACCACGAGCTGACCATCCAGAGTTGCTGCCATTATTTGATGCCTTGCTGTTGTTGTCAGGTGGATTTTGAATAAGCAACGGGGGTGTTCATGCCAGTTCCAGTGTGCACCATTGTCCGTAGGCTGGGGCGTTAATCGGCCACTGGTTTGCACTGGTGATCTGACGCTGGCCGCGTGCAATCAGTTCCGCAGCGCGTATGACACCGGCGTGCGTGATCCACAGCGCGTCGCCCGGGCCCTGTAGTTCGTCAAAGGCCGAGGCCACGCGCGCCATGACCTGCATGGTGCTTTCGCCGGTGCCGCCCACGGTATGGTGCGCGAAGCCGTCGGTCCAGGCTTGCAGCTCGGCCGGGCCAATGTCCTGCCAGGCGCGGCCTTCCCAGGCGCCGAAGTCCATCTCCTGCAGCCGCGGGTCGCTGGTGCAGGCCAGGTCGGGCCGCCGTTCGGACAAGGCTTGCGCCAGTTGCGCGCACCGACCCAGCGGGGAATGACTGACCCGGATGCCGGCTGGAAGCAGTTGCGCCAGCACCTGCGCGCATTCGGCGGTCGCCGCGGCGTCGGCCGCCACATCCCGCCTGCCGTAGCAGATGCCGGCATCAACCAGCGGCGTTGCGTGGCGGGCCAGCCATAGCTTCATGGCTTGCTAGCTGCCTTGATCGAGTAGCACCCGCAGGCCGGTGCAGGTGATCTGCGGCTCCCGCAGGGGGGCCGTGGCAGCGGCGGATGGAAGTGACGCGGTGATCATGGAAAGGGGTGGTGGCTGGAATGTGGGGGAGTGCGTGCCGTGCGATACAGGCTCGCCATGCCTCGTGGCCTATTCTAGAGCGGCACCGGCAGCCCCTGCCCCACTACGGGGGCGCCTCCTGAGCTGCTGGGGATACCCGCCACCCGCGGGCATCCCTTGCCGGACTTGCCATACTGGCGAGCCACTAAGTCACTAAGCCGCGCACTGCAGCATCAGGTCAAGGTTTTGCACTGCCGCACCCGAGGCGCCTTTGCCCAGGTTGTCGAACACGGCGGTCAGAAGCACCTGCCCATGCTGCGGGTTGGCGAACACGGCCAGCCGCAGCCGGTTGGTGCCGTTGAGCGCCTGCGGGTCCAGGTGCTGCGTGGCCTGGACGTCCTTTTGCGCCATCACCTCCACGTGCGCGGCGCCTTCGTAGTGCTGTTGCAGGCAGGCGTGCAGCTGATCGGCCGTGACGCCCGCCGGCAACTGCCGCAGCAGCAAGGGGATCGTGAGCACGATGCCCTGGCGGAACGAGCCGTAAGCCGGCAGGAAGAAAGGCCGCTGTGTCAGGCCTGCGTGTTCCTCGATCTCGGGCACGTGCTTGTGGGCCAGGCCCAGGCCGTACACCTGGAATGCGGCTGCATGCGATGCACCTGCACCTTCATACGCATCCACCCGCTCGCGGCCGCCGCCGGAGTAGCCCGACACCGCATGGATCGCCACTGGATGGCCGGCGGGCACGAGGCCGGCCTGCACCAGCGGCCGCAGCAGGGCGATGGCGCCCGTGGGGTAGCAGCCGGGGTTGCTGACGCGCCGGGCATGGGCGATGCGCCGGGACTGCTCCGTGCCCATCTCCGGGAACCCGTAGACCCACTGCGGATGGGTGCGGTGCGCGGAGCTGGCATCGATCACGCGCACGGCCGGGTTCACGATGGAGGCTGCCGCTTCGCGCGCAGGCCCGTCGGGAAGGCACAGCAGGGCGATGTCGCAGGCATTGATGGCCTCCGCGCGGCGCGCCGGGTCCTTGCGGTCCTGCCCGGGCAGCGTGAGCAGGCGCAGGTCGCTGCGGCCCTGCAGGCGCTCGTGGATCTGCAGGCCGGTGGTGCCCTGATCGCCGTCGATGAAAACAAGGGGTGCGCTCATGCGGTGCTCCAGGAGGGATGAATGGCTCAAGCCAGAGAAAGAAGGAGGACGAATCTTGCGGGACACCGTAGAATTTGAAAAGTTGAATTTCACAAACACCAACATCAGATTTACTGAACGTCATGCGCGAACTCAACCTGGACCGCCTGCGCACGCTGGTCACCATCGCACAACGGGGCTCGTTCGCCGAAGCCGCGCGCGTGCTGCACCTGGCGGCGCCCACCGTGAGCCTGCACATAGCCGACCTGGAGGCGCTGTGTGGCGCTCCCCTGCTGGTGCGCAAGCGCGGTGAAGTACACCCCTCGGGCGTGGGCGAGGCGCTGATCGAGCGGGCACGGCGCCTGCTGGCCGATGCGGACGAAGCAATGGATGTCGTGCACCGGCAGGTGCAGGGGCTGGCGGGCCGTGTGCGGCTGGGCGCCTCCACGGGCGCGATTGCCCACCTGCTGCCGCAGGCCCTGGAGGTGCTGGGCCGGAATCATCCCGGCATCGACGTGCAGGTGGCGGTGCTCACTTCGCAGGACACCATGGCGCGCCTGGCGAATGGCTCGCTCGACGTGGGCCTGGTGGCGCTGCCGCAGGCGGCGCTGCGAGGGGTGAAGGTGCAGCCCTGGCGGCGGGATCCGGTGATGGCCTTTGTGCCGTCGTCCTGGGCTGTACCCCGGCGCGTGACGCCGAAGTGGCTGGCGGCCCAAGCCCTGATCCTCAACGATGTGGGCACCAGCCTGTCGCGGCTGAGCGCCGAGTGGTTCGCGCTGGCGGGGGAACACCCCGAGGCGCGCATCCAGCTCAACTACAACGACGCCATCAAGAGCCTGGTGGCTGCCGGCTACGGCGCCACGCTGCTGCCGCACGAGGCATCGTCCACCACGCCGCTTGATCCGCGTATCCGCATGCTGCCCTTGCGCCCCGTGCTGTGGCGCTCACTGGGCATTGCGCACCGGGCGGGCCCGGTGGAACGGGCGACGCAGCATGTGCTGGACGTGCTGCTGCAGCAGCGCCAGTGATGGTTACAGGCTGGTGGCCAGGCCGAGATAAAAGGCGATTTCGCAGACCTGCTGCGTGGCGCCCAGGCAGTCACCGGTAAATCCTTGCAGGCGCCGCTTGAAAAGCCGGCCCATCCACAACAGGGCGAGCACGGCAAAACTGCAGGCCACGACGAGGTTCAGCGCGTCGAGCGCCAGAGTGGCCAGAGCCAGCACACCCAGGCACCAGGCCAGCCCGACCAGCAGGCTGCCCGGCGCGATCTGGTCGGCCAGCGGCTTGGATTTGGACACGGCGGTGTCGCCCACATGCGGCAGCAGGTAAATCAGCAGCAGCGGCAGCCCACGTGAGACGACATGGCCGGTCATCATCGCGGCGCAAACATACCAGGCGGCAAAAGGCGCTTCTTCCCATTCGCCCCAGCCGGTGGGCAGGCCCTCGACCGAGCCGAGGATGGCCAGCAGCGAGACCTTGCACAGCACGGCCAGCACCAGCGCCATGGCGCCGAAAGCGCCCACACGCGAGTCTTTCATGATCTGCAGCGCGTGGTCCTTGTCGTAGCTGCCGCCCAGTCCGTCGGCCACGTCGGCCAGGCCGTCTTCATGAAAACCGCCCGTCAGCAGCACGGTGGCGGCGGTAGAAAAGGCCGCGGCCACCAGGGGTGTGAAAGCGGTGTCGGGCAGCATGGCCTGAACCAGCGCATAAACGGCGGCGGCCACGGCGCCGGCCAGGATGCCCACCCCCGGGAAGTGGCCGGCGCTGGCGCGCTGCAACTCGGGGCTGTAACCCACCCATTCGGCCAGCCGCCCCGTGACGGGGATGCGGGTGAAGAACTGGACGGCGAGCAGGTACTCGCGGACAAACTGGGTGATGGAGGTCATGCGGCTGTCACGCGATTTACGTGCCTTCCTTGTTGCTCACGCCGGCGGATTCGAAACTGGCCATCTCATGGAGGAAGCCGGCGGCCGATTGCAGCAACGGCCAGGCCAGCAGCGCGCCCGTGCCTTCGCCCAGGCGAAGATCCAGCGCCAGCAGCGGCTGTGCCTTGAGGTGGGCCAGCAGCAGGCGATGGCCGTGTTCGTCGCCCTGGTGGCAAAACACCAGGTAGTCGTGGACGGCCGGTGACAGTGCGCGCGCCACCAGCGCGGCCGCACCGGCGATAAAGCCGTCGACCAGCACCACGCGGCGCTCACTCGCGGCCTGCAGCATGGCGCCGGCCATCATGGCGATTTCAAAACCGCCCAGGGCGGCCAGCACATCCAGGGGCTGCGTCGCGCCGGCATGGCGGGCCAGCGCGGCCGCCAGCACCTGGCGCTTGTGGGCGAGTTGCGTGTCATCCAGGCCGGTGCCGCGGCCGGTGGCGTCGTCTATGCCGACACCGGCCAGGCGCGCAAACAACAGGGCTGCGGCGGAGGTGTTGGCGATGCCCATTTCGCCGAAGGCCACTACGTTGCCGGGCAGGTTCTTCACGATGTCCATGCCAGCCTGCAATGCGGCCTGCGCCTGCTTGGGTGTCATGGCGGGTTCATGGCGAATATTGCGGGTGCCGTGGGCAATCTTGCGCTGCAGCAGTTGCGGATGCGGCCCAAGGTCGGCAGCCACGCCGGCGTCTACGACTTGCAGCGCAAAGCCGTGCTGGCGCGCGAACACATTGATGGCCGCGCCGCCGGCCAGCATATTGCCCACCATCTGCACGGTGACGGCCTGCGGAAAGGCCGATACGCCTTCGGCGGCAATGCCGTGGTCGGCTGCGAACACCACCATTTGCGGCTCGCGCAGCGCGATGGTTTCGTTCTGCTGGATCAGGCCCAGTTGCAGCGCCAGGCTTTCCAGGCGGCCGAGCGCACCCAGGGGCTTGGTCTTGTGGTCTATCTTGTGCCGCAGCTTCGCCTCCAGCGGGAGGTTGGCAGTCGGTTCAATCACCGGCAGGCGAGCGGGCGGAAAGTCGGGAGCGTTCATCGGTGATTTGCTTGAGGCAGGCGGGGCAGAAGCATGACAGCGCGCTGCCTTCCGCTTGCGGGGTTCGTTCGGAGGGCAAGGGCATGATGTGCGGCAGCTTGACGCACCAGCATTCGGCGTCGCCCGCCACCATGCCGCAGCGCAGGCCGGCGCCGCAGCGGGGGCACACCGAGGTGTTGGCCAGAGCGGGTGTAGTCGGGGCTGCGGCCTGTGGGCTCATGGCGTGTGTGGCGGCTCAGCTTTGGCGTTAACTTTGCAGTTAGCTTTGCAGAAACAGCCGGTAGACCGGGTTGGCAGTTTCCTCGACGTGAGGGTAGCCGAGCGTGTCGAGAAAGTCCTTGAAGGCCTTGTTGTCGGCCTTGGGCACCTGCAGGCCCACCAGGATGCGGCCGTAGTCGGCGCCCTGGTTGCGGTAGTGAAAGAGGCTGATATTCCAGCCCGGCCGCATGCTGGAGAGGAACTTCATCAGCGCGCCGGGGCGCTCGGGGAAGATGAAGCGCAAGAGGCGCTCGTCTTTGGACAGCGCGCTGTGCCCGCCCACCATGTGGCGGATGTGCTCCTTGGCGAGCTCGTCATGCGTGAGGTCCAGCGCCTTGAAACCGTGGCGCGAGAAATTCGCGGCGATCTTGCTGCTCTCGCCTTTGGTGGAGGTAGTCAGGCCCACAAAGACATGGGCTTTGGCGTCATCGTTGATGCGGTAGTTGAACTCGGTCACGCTGCGCGTGCCGCCGGGCAGGTCGCCAATCACTTCGCAAAAACGCCGGAAGCTGCCGCGCTCTTCGGGAATCGTCACGGCGAACAGGGCTTCGCGCTCTTCACCGACCTCGGCGCGCTCGGCGACAAAGCGCAGGCGGTCGAAGTTCATGTTGGCGCCGCACAAAATCGCGGCGTAGGTTTCGCCTTTGGTTTTGTGCTCGGCCACGTATTGCTTGATGGCGGCCACGGCCATTGCGCCGGAGGGCTCGACGATGCTGCGCGTGTCGACAAAAATATCCTTGATGGCGGCGCAGACCGCATCGGTGTCGACGGTGATGAATTCATCGACCAGCTCGCGGCTGATGCGGAAGGTTTCTTCGCCCACCAGCTTGACGGCGGTGCCGTCGGCAAAAAGGCCGACGTCGCTCAGGGTCACGCGTTTTTTCGCGGTGACCGACTGCATCATGGCGTCGGAGTCGTTCATCTGCACGCCGATGACCTTGATCTCGGGCCGCACGGCCTTGATGTAGTTGGCCACGCCGGAGATCAAGCCGCCGCCGCCTATGGCCACAAACACCGCATCGAGCCGGCTGGAGCCCAGGCTTTGCAGCTGCATGAGGATTTCCATCGCAATCGTGCCCTGGCCGGCGATGACATCGGGGTCGTCGAACGGGTGCACAAAGGTCAGGCCCTGTTTTTTCTCCAGCACCACGGCATGGCCGTAGGCGTCTGAATAGCTGTCACCGTGGAGTACGACCTCGCCGCCCCAGGCACGGACTGCGTCGACCTTGAGCTGCGGCGTGGTGGTGGGCATGACGATGACGGCGCGTGTGCCCAGCTTTTGCGCGCTGAGGGCGACGCCTTGCGCATGGTTGCCGGCCGAGGCGCAGATCACGCCTTTCTTGAGCTGGGCTGGGCTCAGGTGGGCCATCTTGTTGTAGGCGCCGCGCAGCTTGAAGCTGAACACCGGCTGCTGGTCTTCGCGCTTGAGCAGCACGGTGTTTTTCAGGCGCAGGCCCAAGTTTTTGGCGGGCTCGAGGTTGGATTCAACTGCCACGTCGTAGACACGCGCGGTCAAAATCTTCTTCAGGTAGTCAGCGGGCTGCAGCGGTTTGCCGGCGGTTTTGGGGCGGTGTGTGGCGGTTTTGGTGGGGGTGGGCATGGTTTTCTCGCAGCCTGACATCATAGTGGGGCACGGAAAACGCACGAAGGTGCCGGAATCTGCCGGTATTCACCGTAGAAGCCCTCTGGGTGCGGCGCAAGCCTGCCGCGAAAATCAGGAAATCGGGACGGGCAAGAAAAAAGGCCCAGACTTTGCAGTCTGGGCCTGTAAATCCACCCTTAGAGGAGGTGGAGGAGACAACCGGTGCAATCAATACTTTGCTTTGAGTCCTTGAATACCTTGTGATTCGAAGGCAATCAGTAATGATGCGATGATTTCAGTATAGCGTGGTGATGTTGCGCTGCACAATATTCTGTGGCGCAAATTCGACATTTTTCACGGTTTTAGTTATTAATTTTATGCATAAGGAGCGGAAGTTATGGAATGCACGGTGAGCTGGACGGGCAACGGTGCCACGACAGGGTCTCCTTCCAGCATGAGTTTTCTCGCCGAGACGGGCAGCGGCCACACGCTGATGATGGATGGCGCGCCTGACGCCGACAAACCCGAAAACGGCGGCGCCAACCTGGCGCCCCGGCCCATGGAAACCGTGCTGGCGGGGGCAGGCGGCTGCACCGCGTATGACGTGGTGCTGATCCTCAAGCGTGGCCGCCAGGATGTGCGGACCTGTTCGGTGAAGCTGAACGCCGAAAGGGCGCCGACGGACCCCAAGGTGTTCACCAAGATTCACATGCATTTTGTGGTGACGGGGCGCGGCCTGGCTGTCGGTGTTGTCGAGCGCGCCATCAACATGAGCCACGACAAGTATTGCTCGGCCACCATCATGCTGGCCAAGACGGCAGAGATCACCACGACCTTTGAAGTTATCGAGGTTTGAGGGTGTTTTTGGCCCGCAGGCCAATGAAATAGAGCGTAAGCAGCTGCTAAATCAATAGCGGCTGCTTAATGGGCTGAAGCGGGGCCTTGAAAAGGCGCCGGGACCAGATTCAGATGTAGTGCGCCGTCGTCGTCATGACGCGAGCCGCCGACCGCATGAGCGCTTTGACGGGCTCGGGCAACTGCAGGGCGCCGGCCTGCTCGGCTTCACGCGCATGCAGGGCTTCGTCGTCTTTCATCTGGGCCACGATGGCGCGCGACTCATGGTCACCCAGGGGAAGGCGCTCCAGGTGGCTGGCCAGATGCGCCTCGACCTGGCGCTCCGTCTCCACCACAAAGCCCAGGCTCAGGCGGTCGCCCAGCCGGCTGGCCACCAGGCCCAGGCCAAAGGCGCCGGCATACCAGAGCGGGTTGAGCAGGGAAGGGCGTGCGCCAAGCTCGTCCAGCCGGTTTTTGGTCCAGGCCAGGTGGTCGCCCTCTTCGCGGCTGGCTTCCAGGAAGTGCTCGCGCAAGGCTGGGTCACGGGTGCCCAGCGCCTGCGCTGCGTACAAGGCCTGCGCGCAGACTTCCCCGACATGATTGACCCGCATCAGTGCGCCCGACAGCGCCTTGTCTTGCAGGGCGAGTTCGGTTTTCTCACTGGGGACAGTCGGGCAGGGCCGGCTGGCGTGCGGGGTGGCAAAGAGCGTGCGCAAGGCGCCGTCGGCGGCGTTCAGTGCGGTATCCAGTGCAGTGGTCATGACGCCATGTTAGCGCCGGACTTGCCGCATGGGAACGCCCATAAAAAAAGCCCCCGCAAGGGGGCTTTTGCAAAACAGGCCCGGGGTTGAATCCAGGCGATGCCCTGATTTAGAACGTGTGACGGATACCGAGGGCGATGTTGGTGGAGCCAACACCGGCTGCCGACGTCACGCCGCCCAGGAAGCCATTGCCGCCGGGAGCAACCTGGCCTTGGCCCTTGTTGTCGAAGCGGGTCAAAACAGCGTTCAGGTTGGTGCGCTTGGACAGTGCGTAGGTGTAGGTGAAGCCGTAGGAATTGGTATCGGCGTTCACAGCGCGCTTGTCGTCCAGGCGGTTGTAGGCGACGACCCAGGTGTGTGGGCCGGTGGTGAGCCTGTAGCCGATGTGCGCCAGCCTGGCGTCCTGACGGAAGGCCGCGTTGTAGGCATTCTGGAATGCTGCACCGATAACTGCGCTGCCGGTGGTGGTCTGGACGGAAGAGCCAATCGTGGAAATGCCGCTTGGATTGTCGTCCTTGATCGTGGCGTACTGACCGTACAAGGTGCCGGGGCCGATATCGACCGTGCCGCCAATGAGGTCGTTGGTCAGAGATTTCTGGCCGAGCTCATTGTTCTTGCCGTTGTGGCCATAGCCCAGCGAGAAACCGTCGCCCTTGTAAGTGACCATGCCACCCCAGAAGCGGCCTGCGGAGCTGTTGCCTGCGACTTCACCCGCGCCGTACATCAGCAAGGCCGTGACGCCGCTGGTCTGGATCGCGTACTGAATCGTGTTGCTCAGGCGAATGTCGAATGCAGCAGGCAGGCTGGCGACCTGACCGGCGGCCAGGCTGGACTGGGTCTGCGAAGCGTCAAACTGTGCGGCGACCAGGTAGCCGGGCGTGTATTGACGGCCAAGCGTGATGGCGCCGACGGGAGTCACCAGACCGACATAGGCCTGGCGGTCAAACAGGTTGTTGGTCAGGTTCACGCCGAATGCGCCGGTGGCGAGCGTGTTATTGACGCCGGTGATCAGTGCATCGCGGGTTGCCACCGGAATGGGAAGGCCCGCAACGCCGGCAGCCACCGAGGTCGCCACGCGGTCAGGCATCTGGGTGCCGGAGTTCGGGCGGTTCGAGACGGCGCCGGTGTCCAGTTCGAGACGGTTTTCAAGGGTGAAGATGGCTTTGTAGCCGCCACCGATGTCTTCGGAGCCGCGCAGGCCGAAGCGCGAACCTTCCATGATGCCGCTGGCGATCGTGCTCACGGAACCTTGGCGCAGACCACTCACGTGGTTGAAACCTGCATCAAGAATGCCGTAGACGGTCACGGTGCTTTGTGCCATGGCAGCCGAGGTGGACAAAAGTCCCATGATCGCAGTTGCAACGAGGGTCAGTTTTTTCATGGAGTCTCCAGGAGTTGTCATTGAAATTGATAAAGGGAAGCTGTTGGATAAACAGGACATCTGGACGCCTGTCATTACCCTGCAGGCCATCTCTGTGAAGGGAAGATTAATGGTGATGTTGCCAGGCGTAAAGAGTGTGAATACGGGGGGTATCACTTTCGCGACAGGGGAAAACCCGAGGTTTTTGTCTCGAGGCGAGCCCTCGAAAAATTCGGGATAAATCGGCCTCTTCCCTCTCTGCGCCCTCTGGGGCAATGACGCCTGCGCTTCAATGGGGCAGTCGACTTAAAGCGCTTTGCTGGTGCGTGAGCGCCTCTTAGGGCTTCAGCTCTATTTTTTATCTCGCGTGGTAAGCGAGCCACATCCTGCGGACCACAACGCAACGGATTCTTCAGAAGCGCAGATTTGGCTCGTGCTGCGGTCCGAGGGTTCGCATCGGCGTTGCGTGTGCGCGTATGGATAAAAACGTATTCACCAAGATGATGCATGTGCGCGAAAAATGCGCCATTTGGGTGTGTTTTGAATGCACCTAATGAGTGTTCGCAAGGCTGGCAAGGCCCAATAAGCGGGATGTGTCGTTGGGCGCCAACACTTGGGTATGAAAGTTGCTAATGAAGCGTCAAGGGTGAGGTCTAATTTGTGACGGTTTGGTTAAATCGAATCAGGGTTGACCGGAGAGCCCTTTAAAAAGTGTTTCGTAATGTGCTTGTTTTCCCACCTTTTTGGAGATTCCTAATGATGAAGAAAAGCCTAGTTGCTCTGGCCGTATTGGCCGTTTCCGGCGTTGCCTCTGCGCAATCCACCGTGACCATTTACGGCCTTGTGGACGCATGGGTTGGTACCGTGAAGGACAACAACATCAGCCGCACCGGCGTGAACGTTCCACACCCTTTCTCCGGTAGCGGTGGTGGTCTGCAGACCAGCCGTTTCGGCCTGAAGGGTTCTGAAGACCTCGGCGGCGGCTTGAAAGCCAACTTCGTGCTGGAAGCCGGCTTTGACCCCAGCACCGGCGCTGCCAACAACTACACCAACCCCTACACCGCCGCGGTTTCCACGGCAGTGTTCGGCCGCCAGTCATGGCTTGGCGTTTCGGGCGGCTTCGGTGAACTGAAGCTCGGCAAGATGTGGACCCCTTATGACATGGTCAAGGGTTCCGGCTCCGCCAACTTCGACTCGCTGATTTTTGCACCTTCCACCAGCGTGTGGGCCAGCAACAACTACCAGGACCGTCCTGGTAACTCGATCTATTACGAGACCCCCAACCTGAGCGGCTTCTCTGCTGCCGGTATGTACAGCTTCGGTGAAAACAAAACCGCCGCTGTCGGCGCCGGCAAGATCATCAGCTTTAACGTGGCTTACGCAGCAGGTCCTATCGGCGCTTCGCTGGCTTACCAAAGCGAAAAAGCCACCAGCGCTGCAACTGCCATCAAGTACACGCAGTTGAACGGCTCCTATGATTTCGGCGTGGTCAAGCTGCTCGGTGCCTACGGCAACGTGAAGAATGGCGTCACCCCAATCACCGGTGTGGCTGCAGACAAGACGAAGGAATACCAGATCGGTCTGGACTTCCCTGTGAGCAGCGCGCTGACGCTGTCCGGCGGTTATGCCCGCTCCAAGAGCACCCTGCTGGCAGGCGCGCCTGACCTGAAGCGCACCGGCTACGGTGTGGCTGCTCTGTACGCGCTGTCCAAGCGTTCGAACCTGTACGCTGGCGTTCAAACCGGCAAGGAAACCGGCGCTGCGACCGATCGCAAGACCACCACCTACGGTGCTGGTATTCGCCACACGTTCTAATTTGAAGCTGGCCTGACGCCAGTTTCTTATCAGAATCCAAAAGCCGCCTCGGGGAAACCCGGGCGGCTTTTTTCATGGAATCGACCTAAAGCAGATCTGAAAAAGGGGTTTTTCGGGGCAATAAGTCCTGGATTTTGATGGGCGTTGTTTCTTTTCCACTGCCTGCCAGGAGTTGTGGCACGCGTGCAACGGATGGGGCGTTTTTAGGAGGATTTCTTTGCGAAACGCGGTCGGGTCTGGTGCAATAGACCCAACTTCCCGAAAGGGGGTTGGCCCGGGTCTCTGGTGGAACCACGAAGATGCAAGTCCGAAGTGGTCCCCGTGCCGGAGCCCTATGTTTAACCTTGGAGAAACTCTCAATGAAAAAGACCCTTATCGCTTTGGCCGCACTCGGCGCGATGGCTGGTGCAGCACAAGCTCAGTCGACCGTGACCATCTACGGTCTGCTCGACGCCAACATCGGTAGCTACAAGACCAACCAGGTCACCGGCGCTACGATCTCTGGCCTCTCCCAAGCCAAAATTGACTCCGGCGGCCTGAACGGTTCGCGTTGGGGCATTCGCTTCAGCGAAGACATCGGCGGCGGCATGGCTGTCATCGGTAACCTCGAAAGCGGTATCAACCTTGACGCTGGTTCTTCCGCTCAAGGCGGCCTGCTGTTTGGCCGTCGCGCCAACGTGGGTATCTCCAGCGGCTTCGGCGCTGTGACCATCGGCCGTAACTCCAGCTCCTATGATGACGTGTCTGCTGACCACGCCATGATGGCTGCTACCCTGTTCGATCCTTCGAACACCAACAACGGCTTCTCCACCGCTCAAGCTGCTGCTATCGGCACGCTGGCTGGTAACGCTGTTCTGCTGAACCACAACGGCAACGGCTCTGGCGCTCACGTGACCTGGGTTGGTTTCAACACCCGTTTCAACAACAGCATCAAGTACGTTTCGCCTAACTTCGGTGGCTTCACCGGCTCGTTCATGTACGCCTTCGGCGAAGACAAGACCGCAGCTGTGAGCGCAAGCAACACGGTTTCCGCTAACCTGCGTTACGCAAATGGTCCTCTGCTGATCTCCGGCGGCTACCAATCTGAAGGCGCTGCACGCACCGCCACGACCAAGCCTGCTCTGGTCAACACGCTGCTGAACGTTTCTTATGACTTCGGCGTTGCCAAAGTCGGCTTCGGTGCCAACCGCGCCAAGTTCAAGGACGTCATCACCACCTTCGGCGCAAACGGTGTTCCTACCGCTGCTCACGAACTGGGCGCACAAAAAGAGTACAGCTTGAGCGTTGCAGTGCCTCTCGGCGCTACGACCCTGAGCGCTGGCTATGCACGCTCCAAGGGTGACGATCTGGGTTCCAGCACTGGCTGGGGCGTCCAGGCTCTGTACTCTCTGAGCAAGCGTTCGACCCTGTACGTTGGTGCTGTGAGCACGAAGAACTATGAGAATGTTGCTAGCAACACCATGGCTCTCGCTCCTCTGAGCAACATCACCCGTACCACCACGTACGCAGCTGGTATTCGCCACACGTTCTAATTTGAAGCTGGCCTAACGCCAGTTTCTTATGAGAATCCAAAAGCCGCCTCGGGGAAACCCGGGGTGGCTTTTTTTATGGCAAAGATCGAGCGGGTTTCTGAAACCTTTTGGCGCGCGATGCGTTGAGTTGTATAGCGCCTTGCCTTGTGTCAGCCAATTGTTTCAGGTGTCCAAAGCCGCCGCCCATCTTTTCCTTCCTCGCGAGTCCACGCCTTTCTGATGAAACTGCCTTTTTTTTGTTTTTCCCTGAATGCCTTGCGTCCCCTGATGACCGTTTGCTGCCTGCCGCTGTTTGTAGGGTGTGCGGGCATGGAGACGACTGAACGCACGGACGGCCAGGATGTGAACTGGGCCTCCGCTGCGCCTGTCAACCCAAACCCGAACTCAACCGGAAGCGAAGCTGCAGAAGCTGTCAAATGGCTGCACTGCGCATTTCCGGGTAAAAAATCCACGCGTTACCGCGCTGTGCGGCTTGACGGACGCGATGCCGTCCTCAGCGAATCCGACAGTTCAGCCAGCATGCTGCGGCAAACCCTTCGCATTGAGCCGGCGGGCCTCGACAGGCTCAGCTTCTCCTGGAAAGTGCCGAAGATGATTTCCGGCGCCGACATGACCCAGCGCGACAGCGACGATTCGCCAGTACGCGTGGTGTTGGCCTTTGAGGGCGACCGCTCGAAGTTCTCTGCCAAGAATGCCATGCTGTCCGAGCTGGCGCTGGCATTGACGGGCGAGCCCTTGCCCTATGCGACCCTCATGTATGTGTGGGGCACACACAGCGTCCCTGAGAGCGTGATCATCAACCCCCGCACTGACCGCATCCGCAAGCTGGTCCTTGAGTCCGGGCCCGCGCGACTTGGCCGCTGGCTGGACTACGAACGCGATGTCCGAGCCGACTATGAAAAAGCATTCGGCGAGGCGCCGGGTGCGCTCGTCGGCATTGCCATCATGACGGACTCCGATAACACGCGGCAGCAGGCCAAGGCCTGGTATGGCCCGGTCACCTTCATCAAAAAACCGCACCCGATGATCGCAAGCCAGACCCAGACGGCAGTCTCGGTGCAGGCCTTGCAGACCCCTGAATTTGCTCCCCTATTCCTTCAGGACTAGTATTTGGTTGAGCTGAATCAGTTGAACTCAGGACTTTATTGACATGCGTGCTCCGGCCACCACCTCCAGCCTTTCGAGCCTTCCGGGCGCTTCATCTACCGAACTTGCCGAAGCAGAAAATGCCAGTGGCGCTGGTCACCCGGCTCCGCTGCGTGCCTCCGGCCGCGCCTTTGCGCAAATCGCGCAATTCCACCCCGAGCTGACCGCCTTCCGGCGTGACCTGCACGCCCACCCCGAACTCGGTTTTGAAGAGGTCTACACCTCCAGCCGCGTTGTGCATGCGCTCAAGCTCTGTGGTGTTGATGAGGTGCACACCGGTGTTGGCAAGACCGGCGTGGTCGCGGTCATCAAGGGCCAGCAGCCCGGCAAACCCATGGGCAGCTCAGGCGTGAGGCCGATGGTGGGCTTGAGGGCCGACATGGATGCATTGCCCATGACCGAGCACAACGAATTCGGCTGGAAGTCCTCCAAGGCCGGGCTGATGCACGGCTGCGGCCACGACGGCCACACCACCATGCTGGTAGGCGCAGCGCGCTACCTGGCCGAGACGCGCAACTTTGCCGGCGATGCCGTGCTGGTGTTTCAGCCGGCGGAAGAAGGCCGCGGCGGCGCCGACGCGATGATCAAGGATGGGCTGTTTGAGCGCTTTCCGGTAGAGGCCATATACGCCATGCACAACTGGCCCGCCATGCGGCCCGGCACCATAGGCATCAACCCCGGCCCCATGATGGCCGCGGCCGACCGCATCACCATCGAGATCACTGGCAAGGGCGGCCATGGCGCGCATGCCTACCTGACGGTGGATCCGGTGCTGGTGGCCGCTCACATCATCACCGCTGTGCAAAGCATCGTGTCGCGCAACGTGAAGGCCATGGACAACGCCGTGATCAGCATCTGCGCCGTCCGGGCGGGCGAGCTGGGCGCCATGAGCGTGGTACCCGAAACCGCCATGCTGGTGGGCACCGTGCGTACCTTCAAGCCCGAAGTGCAGGACCTCGTCGAGCGGCGGCTGAAGGAGTTGTGCTCCGCAGTTGCCCAGGGTTTTGGCGCCACGGCCACCGTGAAGTACGAACGCATCTACCCCGCCACCATCAATTCACCGGCCGAGTACACGCTGGCCACCGCGGTGGCCGACCAGCTGGTAGGCGCGGAAAACGTGGTGCGCAACCTCGAACCCAGCATGGGCTCGGAGGACTTCTCCTTCATGCTCAGGGTCAAACCCGGCGCCTACCTTCGCCTGGGCCAGGGTGAGCAATTGCCCGACGGCAAGGGCGGCACTGTCGGTGGTGTGGGCAGCCGTTTCCTGCACAACAGCTGCTATGACTTCAACGACAGCGTGTTGCCGCTGGGCTCGGCACTGTTCGCGGGTATTGTGGAGCGTTCGCTGCCTCTGGCGTGAAAATAGCTTTGCTATTGATTTGGTAGCTGCTTGCGCCCGTCTTCATTGCGCTGCAGCCCGATGTGCTGTTAAGAAATGGGCGCCCCGCGCAAAGGGGCGGCCGCCACTTCAGGCATAGCGCTTGTTGCGCAGGTTGTTTTTCATTTCCTTGAGCAGCGGCTGCAGCTTGCTGCCGATGCGCAGCGCCACACAGGTCGCCAGGATGTCGATGATCATCAAATGCATCAGGCGCGACACCATGGGGCTGTAGCGGTCATAGCCCTCGGGGTGGTCGGCCGCCAGGTGGATGTTGCCGGCCGCGGCCAGCGGCGAGCCGGTGACGGTGATCACGATGGTGGTCGCGCCGTTTTTGCGGGCGATGTCGCAGGCGTCCATCAGGTCGCGTGTGCGGCCCGAATTGGAAATCACCACGACGCAGTCACCCGGCCCCAGCAGCGACGCGCTCATGACCTGCATGTGGCCGTCGCTGTAGGCAATGCTGGTAATGCCCAGCCGGAAGAACTTGTGCTGTGCGTCCTGCGCCACGATGCCCGAATTGCCCACGCCGAAAAACTCAATGCGCTTGCCGGTGTTGTAGGTGTGCAGCAGCGCATCGGCGGCCCGCTCGACAGCCACCGAACTCGCATCGTTGCGGTACTTCAAAAACGCCGCCACCGTGTTGTCGATCACCTTGACCATCACGTCGCCGGTTTTGTCATCGGCGTCCACGCTGCGATGGATGAAAGGTACGCCCTCACTCACACTGCCCGCCAGCTTGAGTTTGAAGTCCGACAGGCCGTCATAGCCCATGCTGCGGCAAAACCGCACCACAGTCGGCTTGCTCACATGTGAGCGGCTTGCCAGTTCCGTGATCGGCAAATTCGCAAATGAGCGCGGATCGGACAGCACCAGGCGGCCGACACGTTGTTCGGCGGGGGCAAGAGAGGGGAGGGAAGCCTTGATTCGGTCAAGCATTGGACATGTCTCCTGTAGCGCCTGGCGTTTCTCCCAACCAGCAGGGGCCGCGGGACTGGCTTTGCCAGACCGCAGGCGCAGCGGCCCCCTCGGGGGGCAGCGCATTACGCGTAGCGAAAAGCGTGGGGGCTAACATTCTTCTGACCAGCAGTAGCCGTCTCTTGCGATCATCGCGCTGGCAGCACTTGGCCCCCACGTCCCGGCGGCATACGGCCGCGGCGCGCTGGCCTGGCTGCTCCAGCTGTCCAGAATGGGTTCAACCCAGCGCCAGGCCTCTTCCTGCTCGTCGCTGCGCACAAAAAGATTCAGCCGCCCATCAATCACATCCAGCAGCAGCCGCTCATAAGCGCCCACACGCTCAGAGCCAAAGCGTTTGTCGAAGTCCAGGTCCAGCTGCACGGGCGCCAGCGAAGGCGTGTTGCGGCCGCCCGTGCGCTGGTCGGCGCCTTGTGCCAGCAGGTGCAGCTCCAGGCCGTCCTTGGGCTGCAGATTGATCACCAGCCGGTTGGCCACATTGGAGCCGGCCAGCGATGTCTTGAAAATCGCATGCGGCGCGGGGCGGAAGTTGACCTCGATATGCGCGTCGCGGCCGGCCAGGCGCTTGCCGGTGCGGATGTAAAACGGCACGCCGGCCCAGCGCCAGTTGGCGATCTCGGTGCGCAGCGCCACAAAGGTCTCCGTCGTGCTTTCCGGGTTCACGCCTTTTTCGTCGCGGTAGGCGGGCACGGCCTCGCCGTCGATGTTGCCGGCCGCGTACTGGCCGCGCACCACATGCTGGCTCAGCGTTTCCGGCGTCCAGGCTTTCAGTGAGCGCAGCACCTTGAGCTTTTCGTCGCGGATGGCGTCGGCATGCGAGTTGATGGGCGGCTCCATGCCGATGGCGCACAGCAGCTGCAGGGCGTGGTTTTGCACCATGTCGCGTAGCGCGCCGGTGTTGTCGTAAAACGCACCGCGTTTTTCCACGCCCAGGTCTTCGGCGATGGTGATCTGGATATTCGCGATGGTTTCGCGGCGCCACAGCGGCTCAAACAGCGAATTGCCGAAGCGCAGCGCAAACAGGTTTTGCACCGAAGGCTTGCCCAGGTAGTGGTCGATGCGAAAGATCTGCTGCTCGCTGAGCACGCTGCGCACCGTTTTGTTGATGGCGCGGTTGGAGGCCAGGTCGTGGCCCAGCGGCTTTTCCAGCACCACGCGCGTTTGCGGGCCGTTGAGGCCGGCGGCGGCGATCTGCTCGCACACGACGGTGAAGAGGCTGGGCGCCGTCGCTACATACATCACTACCACGTCGGCGGGCCGCTGCTGCAGCCTGGCGGCCAGGCCCGCGTAGTCGGCCGGGTTGGACAAATCCATGCGCAGGTAGCCCAGCATGGCCGCAAAGCGCGAGAACTCCTCTTCGCTCGGCCGCTTGGCCAGCTCGACGTTGTCAAACCGGGACTTGATGAGCGCGCGGTACTGATCGTCAGACAAATCGTCGCGCGCCACGCCCACGATGCGCCCGCCGGCCGGCAGCGAGCCATGGCGAAAGGCCTGGAACAGGGCCGGCATGATCTTGCGCCACACCAGGTCGCCGGTACCGCCAAACAGGATGAGGTCAAAACTCATGGTAAAAAAATGTCTTGGTAATTAAGTTTCATATTCTATGGGCATAATGGTAACTCGATACCCGGCCCGGGAGATGCAGGCATCCAGGGCGCCCCAAGGTGTTTCATCCTGACAACTCCGCGTTCCAACTCCACGTCTTTACATCCGCCATGACTCAACTTGACGCCCTGAAGCAGTTCACCACCGTGGTCGCCGACACCGGCGACTTCAAGCAACTGGGGCAGTTCAAGCCGCAGGACGCCACGACCAACCCGTCGCTGATCCTCAAGGCGGTGCAAAAGCCCGACTACCAGCCGCTGCTGAAAGACACGGTCGCCCGCTTCAAGGGCCGGCAGCTCGACGAAATCATGGACCGCCTGCTGGTGCGCTTCGGCTGCGAAATCCTGTCCATCATCCCGGGCCGCGTGTCGACTGAAGTCGACGCCCGCCTGAGCTTTGACGCCAATGCCACCTACACGCGCGGCGAACGCATCGTCGAGCTCTACCAGGCCGAAGGCATCCACATCGACCGCGTGCTGATCAAGGTCGCTGCCACCTGGGAAGGCATTCAGGCGGCCGAAAAGCTCGAGCTGCGCGGCATCCACACCAATCTCACTTTGCTGTTCTCGTTCGCGCAGGCCGTGGCGTGTGGCCAGGCCAAGGTGCAGCTGATCTCGCCTTTTGTGGGCCGCATCTACGACTGGTACAAAAAATCAGCCGGCGCGGCCTGGGACGAAGCCGCCATGGCCGGCGCCAACGACCCCGGCGTGAAGTCGGTGCGCGAGATCTACAACCATTACAAACACTTCGGCATCGCCACCGAAGTGATGGGTGCGAGCTTTCGCAATGTGGGCCAGATCACCGCGCTGGCCGGCTGTGATTTGCTGACCATCAGCCCCGAGCTGCTGGCGCAGCTGGACGCTTCCGATGCACCACTGTCGCGTGCGCTTGACGCCAAGGCCGCAGCCGCGCTGGATTTGCCCGCAGTCAACTTCGATGAAGCGGGTTTCCGTTATGCGCTCAACGAAGACGCCATGGCCACTGAAAAGCTGGCTGAGGGCATTCGCGCTTTCGCGGCCGATGCGGTGAAGCTTGAGCAACTCATGCTGGCAGCCTGAGGTTTCAACCGCCATGACCCGATTGCGTTGCGACGAAACCCCGGCCTGGGCGGCGCTGCAGAGCTGCTTCAATACCCATGGCAAAACCTTTGACCTGCGCGAGGCGTTTGCCGCAGACCCTGGCCGCTTCGCCAGCTTCAGCCAGGACGCGCCCCACGTCTTTGCCGACCTGTCGAAAAACCTGATCGACACTACCAGCCAGGCGCTGCTGCTGGACCTGGCCGTGCAGTGCCGGCTTGAGCAGCACCGCGACGCCATGTTTGCCGGCGAGCATATCAACGGCACCGAAGACCGTGCCGTGATGCATTGGCTACTGCGAAATCCGGCTGCAGCCCAGAAGGGACAAGCGCAAACAGCTACTGAAAAGATAGCGGGCGATTTGGTTCGGGTGCACGAAACCCTGGACGCCATGCTGGCCTACGCCGAGCAGGTGCGCGCCGACGCGGCCATCACCGACATCGTCAACATCGGCATAGGCGGCTCCGACTTGGGGCCACAGATGGCGGTGCTGGCGCTGGATGAATTCGCCACCACCGGCAAGCGCATTCACTTTGTCTCCAATGTCGACGGCAGCGAGTTGGCCGGCGTGCTCAAGGGACTCAAACCGAAGGGCACGCTGTTCCTGATTGCCTCCAAGACCTTCACCACCACCGAGACCATGACCAACGCGCATTCGGCGCGCCGCTGGTTTGAGGCAGAAGGCGGCACGGATGTGGGCCGGCATTTTGCCGCGCTGACCACCAATGTGGCCGCCGCCAACGAATTTGGTATCAAGACGACCTTCGGTTTCTGGGACTGGGTGGGTGGGCGCTATTCGCTCTGGTCGGCCATCGGCCTGCCGCTGGCCATTGCCATAGGCGCCCACGCTTTTCGTGAACTGCTGGCGGGCGCCCACGCCATGGACGAGCATTTCCGCACGGCCCCGCTGGCGCACAACCTGCCGGTGCGCCTGGGCCTGCTTGATGTCTGGTACCGCAACTTCTACGGCTTTACCAGCCGCAGCATCGCGCCTTACAGCAGCGCGCTGCGGCGCTTGCCCGCTTACCTGCAGCAGCTTGAAATGGAAAGCAACGGCAAGCGCGTCGATGCCCAGGGCCGGCCTTTGCCCTATGACACGTCGCCCGTGCTGTGGGGTGAGCCCGGCACCAACGGCCAGCACGCTTACTTCCAGATGCTGCATCAAGGCACATCAGTGGTGCCCGTGGAGTTTGTCGCCGTCAAAAAGGCCGGGCACACGCTGCCGGACCACCATGACAAGCTGCTGGCCAACGCGTTGGCTCAGGCACAAGCTCTCATGAGGGGTAAGGAAGATGTGGGTGGCCACAAACATTTCACCGGCAACCGGCCCAGCACCTTCTTGTTGCTGGAGCAACTCACACCCGCCAGCCTGGGGGCGCTGATTGCATTGCAAGAACACCGCGTGTTTGTGAGCGGCGCGATCTGGGGCATCAACAGTTTTGACCAGTGGGGCGTGGAGCTCGGCAAGGTGCTGGCCAAAGACATTGAGCCGCGCCTGCAAAGCAAAGACGCCTCCGGCCTCGACGGCTCGACGGCCGGCTTGCTGCGCAAAATTACCGGCTAATTAGCGCAAAACTGTGCGTTTTTCCATTGCGGGGCCGCGCGCTTCCGTGATCAACTTGCCGCCTGACCGATTCTTCGACGACTTCGCATCATGTCTTCACCCGCACCGCCTTACCGAGTTTTTCCTCGTTTTTCGACGCTCGCCGCAGGGCTTCTTGCGCTGATGCTGGTCACAGGTTGCGCAACCCGCCCACCTGTTGATGACGATGCCGACACCGAAGAGCCGTCCAGCCAGGGCGGCACGCTGGGTGTGGCGGAAGGCGTGACCGGCACCGCCTGGGCCGAGATGTCGGCGCCGCCCAAAGCCGGAGCACTCCAGCCCGACGACCTCAAGTGGGAGATATTCCGTGTGCCGGGCAAGCAGCCGGCCAACTACAGCTATGTGCGCCACGAAGGCCGTGATGCGGTGCTCGCGAAGGCCGAGGCTTCCGGCAGCATCCTGCGCCATCGCCACCGTATCGAGCCGGATCAGCTGGGTCTGGTGCGCTTTTCCTGGAATGTTCCTAACCCAAGCGTGGGCGCCAATCTCGCGCTGCCGCAACTCGATGATGTGCCGGTGCGGGTGGTGCTTGCGTTCGAAGGCGACCGTTCGCGGCTGTCGATGAAAAATGCCATGCTGTCGGAGCTGAGCCGCTTGCTCACCGGCGAAGAAATGCCGTTCGCAACACTGGTTTATTCATGGTCGCGGGTCAACCAGCCCGGTGAGGTCGTCGTCAACGACCGCACCGACCGCATCCGCAAGATCGTTGTCGACTCGGGCGACCACGGTTACAACGAATGGCGCAGTTATGAGCGCGATATCCGCGCCGACTACCGCCAGGCTTTTGGCGAAGATCCGGGCGCCTTGCTGAGCTTCGCGGTCTTTACCGAAGGTGAAAAGAACGAAGGCCAGCTGCAGGCCTTCTACGGGCCGCTCAAGTTAGTGCCAGCTTCGGCTGTTGCACACAAGTAGTACCACCTGCAGTGCTCATCAAAACCTGTATCCCAGTTGCAGGGTGAAACAGTCGGGGTCCAGCCCCACGTCTATCGTCTGGCCGGTGCTCAGCGTGCCGCGGGTTTTCAAAAATGTCTTGGCATAGCTGCCTTCCAGAAACCATTTCGCATTCAGGTTCAGCACGGCACCCACTTGCAAAGTGGGCGTCAGCTTGGACTGAAAGGACACGCCGGTGGGTGGGCCGCCTGGATTGGTGAGCGCAGTCAGCATGGTGCTGCCGCGCTCCTTGTAGAACCGCACATAAGTCAGGCCCGCGCCCAGATAGGGCCGAAATTTGGCGCCCGCCTCCATGAAGCGGTATTGGGCCACCAGCGTGATCGGCAGGGCCCGGGTGTCTGCCACCTTGCCCACACCGGCCAGAATGCCCGCACCGAAGACGTCGTGCCGGAAGCCCAGGCCCAGCGGCAGGTGCAAATTGATATGGTCCGTGAGCATGTAGCCCACGGCGGCCGTCAGCCGGGTGTCGCTGGCGACATCCACTTTGGCATCCTGTATCACGCCCACACCCGTGGGGGATGAAAGGCTGCCGCTGTCCACCGACGGCGCAATGCGTGTGACGCCGGCCGCGATGGACCAGGTGCCTGCCTGTTGCGCAAGCGCCTGGGCGGTCAGGGCAAGAAGTGCGGCCGCAACATAGAGTTGTTTTGAATTTGTCATGGCGGACGATAACGAAGCCGGCTTGCCGTCGCACCGCTGGGTCGTCGCGGCCGGATCTGCAACGGGGGGCGCCGGTGCTTTCAGGGACTGAACCATCCGGAGGGTCGAGGGAGTTTCATATTAGCGACAAGGGCCGCGGCTGCGGTGGCCTTGCGTCGCAAACGTGTCATGGTGTGGTTTTTTAGGCTAGGTCTGGCCTTGAAAAGTAACGCTTTTCTATTGCTTTTGACGTGACCGGGCGGGCGCACGTCTGGTGGCTGCGGTAGCCCCGGTAGGGCCGACGCATTATCATGGCGCGGGGAATCCGCCCCGTCTGAATCCTGAGGAGGAGAAAATATGAATTTCGGCCAAGCCATTTCTGTTTGCCTGGGCAAATACGCAGATTTTTCCGGTCGTGCCGCCCGCCCTGAGTTCTGGTGGTTCTTTCTGTTCCAGATCCTGGTGTCCATCGTGGCGTCCTTCCTGGGCGACATGGTCAGCTCGCTGGTCAGCCTGGCCCTGCTGTTGCCCGCGCTGGCAGTTGGCGCCCGCCGCCTCCACGACATCGGCAAGAGCGGCTGGTGGCAACTTATTGTGATCACGGTGATTGGCCTGCTGGTGCTGATTTACTGGTGGGCGCAGCCCTCGGCCGAAGGCAGCAACCAGCACGACAAGGCGCCTGCCGCTTAATTCAAGCCGCTTCGAAAGACCCCGCATGGCTCGCGCTTTGCGGGTTTTTTTATGGCGTCTCGAACGCGCGCAGGGGCGCAAGGTGGGCACATGCACTCCCTGCGATTCGACCGCCCCCTCCAGGCCGGTATACTTTTTCAGTATGCATACGCTCAACGGCTTCTTCATCAACCTGGACAGAAGCCCTGAACGTGCCAAACAGATGCGCGCCGAGCTGGACGCCCGCAAACTTGGTTTTGTGGAGCGCTTTGCGGCGGTGGATGCGCGCACGCTCAGCCAGCCACCCGCTTGCAAGATTCCCATGGCGGCCTATGGCGCATTTCTGTCGCACCAGATGCTCATCACGCAGACGCCTCCCGACAGCGTTACCCTGATCTTTGAAGACGACATGCAGGTCAGCGACAGCCTTGCCGGTATGTTGTCGCCGGAGAATCTGAAAATCCTCGCAGAACTCGACCTGGTTTTTTTTGACTGTCAGCTGTATATCAATTTCAACGATCTGCTTCTGCGTTATTGGGAGGTCAAGCGCGGAATGCCGAATCCGCGTTCCGCCGGCAATCCTGAATCGCAGCAGCGCCACGCTCCGCAGGTTGGCCTTGGGGAAGCATCCGGCGCCTATTGCTGGGGCGCGTCAGCCTACCTCGTGACACCCCGGGGAAAAGAAAAACTCGGCCCCATACTGCAGCAGACGCTGGACAGGGGGCCGCCGGGCACGCTGGACATTCTTTTTCGCAACCTGATCGAAAGCAAAGCGCTGGACGCGCGTGTGGTGGTTCCTTTCCTGGCCACGCCGCGCCTGGACGGCCTGACGGCCACCACCATCGATGGACGGCAGCAGGATTTTCTGCCGTTTGCGCTGTGCAGCATGGTCCGCCGCCTGTATTTCGCGGGCGACCTGGACATCGACGGCATGATCGAATTTTTCGCGCCCGCTTCTTCCGGGCCTTTGCCGAAAACTGAAGACGAAATGATGGTGGAGCTCATCAGGCAACTTGCACGCGGCCTGGTCCATCAACGCGACTTTCTGGACTTCGGAATCTGACGCCCGCCGCAATGCCCCCGGCCTAAAAATAAAACCCCGCAGGGCTTGCGCCTTGCGGGGTTTTTGTTGGGAGCCCGGAGTTCCGGGCTGCGCCAGGGGCTGATTACATGCCCATGTCGCCCATGCCGCCCATACCACCCATGCCGCCTGGCATGCCGCCGCCGCCAGCTGCTTCGTCCTTCGGAGCTTCAGCAATCATGGCTTCGGTCGTCAGCATCAGGGATGCGACGGAGGCTGCGTTCTGCAGTGCGGTGCGGGTGACCTTCGTGGGATCCAGGATACCCATTTCGATCATGTCGCCGTAGGTGTCGTTGGCTGCATTGAAGCCGTAGTTGCCCTTGCCGCCGAGAACCGCGTTGACCACCACAGAGGCTTCGCCGCCTGCGTTGTAAACGATTTCGCGCAGGGGGGCTTCAATGGCGCGCAGCACCAGCTTGATACCGGCATCCTGGTCAGGGTTGTCACCCTTGATGGTGCCGGCAGCCTGCTTGGCGCGCAGCAGGGCGACGCCGCCGCCGGCCACAATGCCTTCTTCCACGGCAGCGCGGGTGGCGTGCAGTGCGTCTTCCACGCGGGCTTTCTTTTCCTTCATTTCGACTTCGGTGGCAGCGCCAACCTTGATCACGGCAACACCGCCGGCCAGCTTGGCCACGCGCTCTTGCAGTTTTTCACGGTCGTAGTCGCTGGTTGCTTCTTCGATCTGCACGCGCACTTGCTTGACGCGGGCTTCGATGTCGGCAGCGGCGCCGGAGCCGTCGATGATGATGGTGTTTTCCTTGCCCACTTCGATACGCTTGGCCTGGCCGAGGTCGGCCAGCGTCACTTTTTCGAGCGACATGCCGACTTCTTCAGCGATGACCTTGCCGCCGGTCAGGGTGGCGATGTCTTCCAGCATGGCCTTGCGGCGGTCGCCGAAGCCAGGAGCCTTCACAGCCACAACCTTCAGGATGCCGCGCAGGGTGTTCACCACCAGAGTTGCCAGGGCTTCGCCTTCGACTTCTTCGGCAATGATCAGCAGCGGACGGCCGGCCTTGGCGACTTGCTCCAGGGTAGGCAGCAGGTCACGGATGTTGCTGATCTTCTTGTCGTAGAGCAGAACAAAGGGGTTGTCCAGCAGTGCGGACTGCTTTTCAGGGTTGTTGATGAAGTAAGGGGAGAGGTAGCCGCGGTCGAACTGCATGCCTTCAACGACGTCGAGTTCGTTTTGCAGGGACTTGCCGTCTTCCACGGTGATCACGCCTTCTTTACCAACCTTGTCCATCGCGTCGGCAATGATCTTGCCGATGGATTCGTCGGAGTTGGCCGAGATCGAGCCGACCTGGGCGATTTCCTTGGACGTGGTGGTGGGCTTGGAAGCCTTCTTCAGCTCTTCGGTCAGGGCCAGCACGGCCTTGTCGATACCGCGCTTCAGGTCCATCGGGTTCATGCCGGCGGCCACGTACTTCATGCCTTCACGGACGATGGCTTGAGCCAGAACGGTGGCGGTGGTGGTGCCGTCGCCGGCGTTGTCGGAGGTCTTGGAAGCGACTTCCTTGACCATCTGCGCGCCCATGTTCTGCAGCTTGTCCTTCAGTTCGATTTCCTTGGCGACGGACACACCGTCCTTGGTCACCGTGGGGGCGCCGAACGAGCGCTCCAGAACCACGTTACGGCCTTTGGGGCCCAGGGTTACCTTGACGGCGTTGGCCAGGATGTTCACACCCTCGACCATGCGTGCGCGGGCTTCGCCGCCGAAAATGACGTCTTTTGCTGCCATGTTTAATTCTCCAGATTCAGTTAATGAGGGGTTTGAGGCGGTGAAGAATTACTTCTCGACCACGGCAAACAGGTCTTCTTCTTTCATGACGAGCAGTTCGTCGCCGTCGACCTTGACGGTCTGGCCGCTGTATTTGCCGAACAGCACGCGGTCGCCCACTTTCACGCCCACGGGGCTGAGTTCGCCCTTGTCGTTCTTCTTGCCGGGGCCAACGGCCAGCACTTCGCCTTGATCAGGCTTTTCGGCGGCGCTGTCAGGAATGACGATGCCGGAAGCGGTTTTGGTTTCGTTTTCCACGCGTTTGACGATCACGCGGTCGTGCAAAGGACGAAGTTTCATGAGAGCTCCTTGTTTGAGAACACTGGGTTTTGGGAATCAAAAAGCACCCGCGTAAAAGTGGGTGCTTGTTAACTTTGGTGGATTGATGAAGGCTTGTTAGCACTCAATACCATCGAGTGCTAATCATAGAGGCAATCAGGCCTGTTTTCAAGGTGGCCTGGCTGAAACCCCTGTTTTGGTGCTTTTCCCGGCTGTTTTGAAGGGATCTGGGGGCCGGCCCCACCGCTTGTGGACTTCCAGACGGCGTCTTGTCCTACGCACAACGCAGGCGTCGCAAACCAGGAAATTTGGGGCGCGCTGGCTACTATTTATCCAGGTGTTACAAGCCGCTTCGTTCTTTAACGGGGTGTTGCGGGTTGTTCTTTCCCGGCCATGTTGGCTCACAACCGCATCCCTGTAACCATGACCTCCAAGACAACAACCGAGCTCCTTTTTCTTTCAACCGGTATTTCAGGCCTGGACAACATCCTGGGCGGCGGCCTCATCAAGGACCGCATCTACCTGATCGAAGGTGAGCCGGGCACCGGCAAGACCACCACCGGCCTGCAGTTTCTGCTGGAAGGGGCCAGGCAAGGCGAGTCCGTCGTCTACATCACGCTGGCCGAAACGGCCGCTGAGCTGACCGGCGTCGCCAAATCCCACGGCTGGGAGATGGAGGGGATTCACATCCATGAAGTGCTTCCTTCTGAAAACCTGCTGATGCCCGAGGCGGAATACACCATGTTCCACCCGTCGGAAGTGGAAATGGGCACCACCACACAAATGATCCTGTCGGTGATCGAAAAGCACAAACCCACCCGGGTGGTGATTGACTCCCTGTCGGAGCTGCAACTGCTGGCCGACACGCCGCTGCGCTATCGCCGCCAGGTGCTGGCGCTCAAGCAGTTCTTCGCCAGCCGCTCTTGCACCGTGATGCTGCTGGACGACCGCACGGCCGCCGGCATCGACCTTCAGGTGCGCTCGATTGCCCATGGTGTGATCACGCTGGACCAGTCCGTGAAGGACTACGGCGCCGAGCGGCGGCGTGTGCGCGTGGTGAAGTACCGCGGTATCGCCTTTCGCGGCGGCATGCACGACTACGACATCCAGTACGGCGGCCTGTGCGTGTACCCGCGCCTGGTGGCGGCCGAGTCGCGGGTGATGGGTAAACGGGTGCAACTCAAAAGCGGCCTCGGCGAACTCGACACGCTGCTGGGCGGCGGCCTGGAAGAGGGCACCAGCACGCTGATTGCCGGACCTCCGGGCACCGGCAAGTCCTCGCTGGCCGCCCAGTTCGTCACCGCCGCCGCAGAGCGCGGGCAGTCCAGCGCGATGTTTTTGTTTGAAGAGGCCGCCAACAATTTGCTGAACCGCGCGGACGGCCTGGGCATGAAAATCCGCGAACCCTATGAAACCGGCGTGCTGAGCATCCAGCAGATTGACCCGGCCGAGTTGTCGCCCGGGGAATTTGCCTCCGTGGTGTGTCGGGCGGCCGACCGGGGCTGCAAGGTCATCGTCATCGACAGCATCAACGGCTACCTCAACGCCATGCCGGATGAGCGCTTTCTGGCAACCCACTTGCACGAGTTGCTTACCTACCTTGGCCAGCGCGGTGTGGTGACCATCCTGGTGGGCGTCCAGCAGGGCATGCTGGGCGGCAACATGTCCACCTCGGTGGATGCCAGCTACCTGGCTGACAACGTGCTCATGCTGCGCTACTTCGAGCACGACGGCGAGGTCAAGCAGGCGGTGTCGGTGTTTAAAAAGCGCGGCAGCCTGCATGAGCGCACCATTCGAGAGTTTTCGATGTCCCGCAAGGGCATTCACGTGGGCGCGCCGCTGCGCGGCTTCCGCGGCATCCTGACAGGCGTGCCCGTCTATATCGGCAGTGACCCCGAACTGAGCGCCTCCCGCGGAGCGAAATAGGTGGAGCGGCGAATCGTCATTTGCGCGCCCACTGGGCGTGATGGGGCGCTGACTGCCAAAGTGCTGCAGTCGGTGGGCATCCACAGCATTGTGTGCGCTGACAGCGACGAACTCATGAGGCAATTGCCGCTGGGCGCCGGCGCCCTGCTGCTGGTGGAAGAGGTGGTCAGCGGCAAGGACATGCGGCCGCTGGCCGAATACGTGGCCTCCCAACCCACCTGGTCGGACATCCCCATCCTGCTGCTGACGCGCAGCGGCGCCGATTCGCTGGATGTGCAGCGGGCGGTTGAGCACCTGGGCAATGTGACGCTGGTGGAGCGGCCGGTGCGCACCATTGCGCTGATCACCGCCACCCGCTCGGCCGTGCGGGCGCGCGAGAGGCAATACCAGGTTCGCGATGCCGACAAGCGCAAAGATGAATTCCTCGCCACGCTGGCGCATGAGCTGCGCAACCCGCTGGCGCCTATCCGCACGTCCATGGGCATCCTCAAGCACCTTTACCCGGATGCCGACCAGATCACCCAGGTGCGCAATGTGGTGGATCGCCAGGTGGCCCACCTGACGCGGCTGGTGGACGACTTGCTGGACGTAGCGCGCATTACCAGCGGCAAAGTCACCCTCAAAAAGGGGCAGATCACGCTGCAATCGGTGGTCAACCACGCCGTGGAGATTTCAGGCTCCGCCATGGAGAGCAAGCAGCACCGGCTGGATGTGCATGAGCCGGACGCGCCCTACCTGCTCGATGCCGATCACGCACGCCTGGTGCAAAGCGTGGCCAATCTGCTGGTCAATGCCGCCAAGTTCACGCCCCCGGGAGGGCATATCGTGCTGAGCGCGGAAGTCATGGGGCCGATGGTGACTTTCCGTGTGGCCGATAACGGCATCGGGCTGGAACCGTCTTCGCTGGCGAAGATTTTTGATCTGTTTGCCCAGACGCCTGTGCCTGGCGAGGCGCCGACCGGCCTGGGGATTGGCCTCAGCCTGGCCAGGCAGTTTGCCGAGATGCACGGCGGCACGCTTCATGCCAGCAGCGAAGGCCTGGGCCATGGGAGCGAGTTTGTCCTGGCGCTACCGGTAGTCCTGAAGGATGGGCAACTGGCGCCGCCTGTGCAGGCGGGCGGCCCGGCGCCCACTGTCAATGCCAAAAAAATCCTGGTGGTGGACGACAACGTGGATGCGGCCAATACGCTGGGGGCTTTGCTGGGCATGGACGGGTTTGCCGTGACGACGGCGTACGACGGCGTGGCGGCAGTTGCCGCCGCCATGGCCCACAGGCCGGATGTCGTCGTCATGGATATCGGGATGCCCGGCATGAACGGATACGACGCAGCGCGCCTCATCCGGCAGCAGCCGGCCAGTGAAAAGATGGTGCTCATCGCCCTCACGGGCTGGGGCCAGACGACGGACAAAACCCTCGCCAGCCTGGCGGGGTTCAACCACCACCTGGTCAAGCCCGTGGATTACGAGAGCCTGATGGCCTGCCTTGCCGCCTGACAGGCAAAAAGCGCGGAAATCCGGGAAATACCGGTCTGATTCGGGCTTGTCCTACACGCCTTTCCTATCCGGCTGACGCCTGGCGTCTGGGCGCAACCCTACAGTCAAAACCCGGTCACTCAAATTCGGCGCCGCCATGTTTTTAGACAGCTTTCCCCCGCACCTGCAAGATATTCGATCCTCGCGCCCTGTGCGCGAGCCTGTTGTGGAAACAGCAAAGTCTCGTGGTGTCTGGCCTTTTATCGTGGTTGACGAGGGCCCCCGCGCACCGGGTGCTTCGCGGGATTCGCTGCCTGCATTTGCCGCCCCGGGCGGCAGCAGCTTCGTCACCTGATGGTTGAAGGCGCCGGGGACACACAAATGAGCGCAAAAAAACGTCTTGACCTTAAGGGCAATGGAAATAGCGGGAATGATGGGAGTGGCCGCAAGAAAGCGCCGGCCCCTCCATCAGAGACGGCATTTTCCGGGGAATCTTCCGAAAAATACGGCAAAGAGGGAACGAACAAGACCATTGCCCAGCCCAAGGCCGACAACGCGCCTTCTGAAGAGCTGGGCAATACCCCACACGTCGGGAAGAGCCCTTACACACGCGGCTGAGGCACGCGGCTGAGCCAGCACGGCGCGTCTCGGGCGCAAGCCCGGGTCAGGGCTGCGGCGCCGCCTTGCGAAGCACGGTCAAGGGCAATGTGGCCGTGATGGTGGTGCCGCTGGCCGTATTGATGTCCAGGCGGCCGCCGGCTGCCTCCACCCGATGGCGCATGCCTTGCAGGCCGTGCGCCGACAGCTCCACCGCCTGCGGGTCAAAGCCCTTGCCGTCGTCGCGTACCGACACGGTGACGTGGTCCTTGTAGCCCAGCAGGTTGATCTCCACGTTGCGTGCTTCGGCGTATTTGGCGATGTTGGTCAAGGCCTCCTGGATCATCCGGTAAATCGTCAGCTGAATGGTTTCGTCCAGTTCGGCGGGCTCCAGGTTCGCCGTGATCTCCAGGCCCGAACGCTGGCCAAACTCGCCTGTCAGTATCTCCAGGGTGGGCACCAGCCCGAGGTTGGAGAGGGTTGAGGGGCGGAGGTCCTCAATGATGCGCCGCTTCAGCGCGATGCCGCTGTTCAGCGTGTTGATCAGGTGCTCGATGCGCGAGGGCAGGTCGCCTGTATCGCCCGCCAGTTTTGCCTTGATGCGGGCCACGTCGAGCTTGGCGGCGGTGAGCAGCGAGCCCAGTTCGTCGTGCAGCTCGCGCGCCAGGTGGGCGCGCTCTTCTTCCCGGATCTGCTGCAGGTGGGTGGCAAGCTCCGTCAGGCGCGCGGTGCGGTCCCTGACTTGGGCGTCCAGCAAGTCGCGCTCGGCCTGCAAAGCCAGTTGCTGGCGCTGGCCCGCCTGGCCCAGCGCGGCGGTCTGGCGCAGGTACAGCCAGAAGGCCAGAAACGCCACGGCTGCCACCAGCGTGATACCGATGCGTGACAGCAGCAGTGAGCGGCGGACTTCCGCGTAGCCGTGGGCGGTTTGCTGGTTGCTGTTTTCGACCAGTTCGCCGGCAACGGTGCGTATGGCGTCCATCTGTTCCTTGCCCACTTCGGTGGTCAGTACAAAGCGCCAGGCGTCTTCCTTGCCTTCATTTTTCATGCGGATGGACAGATCCATTTCCGCGAGCTTGCGCTGCACGGTACGCCCCAGCTTTGCCAGGGTGCCCACCTGCTCAGGCCGGACGATGTACAGATCGCGCAACTGGTCCTGTGTCTGGCCGATATCGGCAACAGCCGCCTTGTACGGCTCCAGGTAGGCCGTGTTGTCCGACAGCAGATAGCCCCGCTGGCCGCTTTCGGCGTCCAGCACATCGCGCAGCAGCCGCTGCACGTGGCTGCGCGCCAGGTGGGCCTCGGCGATGTCGTCCATCGCGTCCACGGATTTGTCATACGACAGCTCGCTGATGCCGATCATGGCGAGCACGGCAAACAATGCACAGGCCAGATTGACAGCCATTTTGGGAGGAGTGCGTGGCATGGGAGCTTTCGTGAAAGTTGGCGAAAGGGGCGCCGCCGCCCGGTGGGGAGCCTGCCCAAAATTGTAGTTGCCACCTTCTGAAACACGCATGAAAAAAGCCACCCAAAGGTGGCTTTGTGTTGCAGGTGTTTGGCGGGCTGTGGCGTAGGACGCTGCGCTTGGGGGAGTCGTCGTCTAGCTTCGGCACCGGGCCTTTCGGCCCTTAACTTCGCGGTGCGAAGTTAGCCTGCGCTGAAAGTCAGACAAGCGAGCTTTGCTCGCGGCCTTACAGGCCTGCAGCCGCGCGGAGCGTGGCAGCCTTGTCTGTCTTCTCCCAGGTGAACTCCGGCTCATCGCGGCCGAAGTGGCCGTAGGCTGCCGTCTTTTCGTAGATGGGGCGCAGCAGGTCCAGCATCTGGATGATGCCCTTGGGGCGCAGGTCGAAGTGTTCGTTGACCAGTGCCGAGAGTTTCTCGTCGGACAGCACGCCCGTGCCTTCGGTGTACACCGTGACGTTCATGGGGCGGGCCACGCCGATGGCGTATGCCACCTGGATCTGGCACTGGCGGGCCAGGCCCGCGGCCACGATGTTCTTGGCCACATAGCGGGCGGCGTAGGCTGCGGAACGGTCCACCTTGCTGGGGTCCTTGCCGCTGAAGGCGCCGCCGCCGTGCGGGCAGGCGCCGCCGTAGGTGTCGACGATGATCTTGCGGCCGGTCAGGCCGCAATCGCCTTGCGGACCGCCGATGACGAAGCGGCCGGTCGGGTTGATCAGGTACTTGGTGTCCTTGAGCCACTCTTTGGGCAGCACGGGCTTGATGATTTCTTCAATGATGGCTTCGGTGAACGAGGCCTTCATCTTGTGGGCGGTTTCGCTCTGGTCGGGGCTGTGCTGGGTCGACAGCACCACGGTGTCGATGCTGTGGGGCTTGCCGTCCACGTAGCGCATGGTCACCTGGCTCTTGGCGTCGGGGCGCAGGAAAGGCAGGCGGCCGTCCTTGCGCAGCTGGGCCTGGCGCTCAACGAGGCGGTGCGCGTAATAGATGGGCGCGGGCATCAGCTCGGGCGTTTCGTCGCAGGCGTAGCCGAACATCAGGCCCTGGTCGCCGGCGCCGATGTTCAGGTGGTCGTCGGAGGCGTGGTCCACGCCCTGGGCGATGTCGTTGGACTGCTTGTCATAGCAGACCATGACGGCGCAGCCCTTGTAGTCGATGCCGTACTCGGTGTTGTCGTAGCCGATGCGCTTGATGGTGTCGCGCGCGACCTGGATGTAGTCGACATGCGCGTTGGTGGTGATCTCGCCGGCCAGCACGACCAGGCCGGTGTTGGTCAGGGTTTCGGCGGCGACGCGGCTGCGCGGGTCCTGCTTGAAGATCGCATCGAGAATCGCGTCGGAAATCTGGTCGGCGACCTTGTCGGGATGGCCTTCAGAGACGGATTCGGATGTAAAGAGAAAATCGTTCGCCATTGCGTACACTCCATGAAGTTTGTCGGCGCGTTGCCGGCTGGAATGCTTCGGCGAACGCTTTAGCAGTTTGGTTTAATGTCGCCCTGCAAGTTGTTCAGGAACTCGGCGACAGCGCTCATTATAAGACGGCCTCTTTGGGGCCGGATTGGCCCCTCAATACCCCTTTGATTTCGCTGATGCTCTGGTTGTTCCGATTTTTGTCCCTCTGGCCGCTGGCCGCCCTGCATGCGGCGGGCGGCGCGCTGGGCTGGCTGGTCTGGGCTTTGAGCCCGCGCTACCGCGCACAGTTCAAGGCGCATGTGGCGCAGGCCGGGCTGCCGTTTGAGGTGGCCCGCCCGGCCATTGCCGAAGCCGGGCGATTTATTGCCGAGCTGCCCAAGCTGTGGATGCGGCCGGCAGATGAATCCTGCCTGGGCAATGTGAGGGTGGAAGGCCAGGCCCATGCCGAGAGCGCCTTTGCGCAGGGCCGCGGCGTGATTTTCTTTGGCCCTCACTGCGGCAGTTTTGAGCTGGGCCCCCAGGCCCTGGCCGAGCTGTACGGGCCCATCACCGCCATCTACCGGCCCGCGCGCAAGGCCTGGCTGGCCCGGCTGGAGCGCCTTGCCCGCGACCGCGCCCAACTCACCGTCGTGCCGGCGTCGCTGAGCGGCATCCGCCTGATGCACAAAACCCTCAAAGCCAACCAGGCGGTGGCGCTGCTGACTGACCAGGTGCCGCCTGACGGGTTGGGCGTGTGGGCGCCATTTTTCGGCAAGCCGGCCTACACCATGACATTGGCGGCGCGGCTGGCGCTGCAAAGCGGCGCGGTGCTGCTGCCGGTGAGCTGCGAGCGCCTGCCGCACGGGCGGGGCTATTTTCTGAAGATCTGGCCGCCTGTGGAGGGCCTGGAGCCTTCGGACTCGGGCAGGCCCCGCGCCGACCTGCTGCAGGGCGTGACGCAGATCAACCGGGCGATTGAAGCCATCGTGCTGAGCCAGCCGGGCCAATACCTGTGGGGCTACGCCCGCTACAAGACACCACGCAAGGAAGCACCCCTTTGAAGACTTTTCGCCAGATGGCCAGCCGGCTTGTGACCCGCGGCGGCATTGCCTTCATGCAGGTGCTGGCCTTGGTGCCGCTGCCCCTGACGCGCGGCCTGGGCGTGGTGCTCGGCTGGGTCTTGTATGGGGTAGTGGGCTCGCGCCGGCGTGTGGTGAACACCAACTTCGCGCTCTGTTTTCCGCAGCTTTCGGCGGATGAGCGGCGCAAGCTCACGCTGCAGACCTTCGTCTATTTCGCCCAGGCCTGGCTGGACCGCGCCTGGCTCTGGCATGCGCCCAAGGCCTGGGTGCAGCGGCGCGTGCGGGTGACCGGTGCGGTGGAGGAGCTCGAGGGCACGGACCCGACGGTGATTTTTCTGCCGCACTTCTTCGGCCTGGATGCGGCATGGGCGGGCGTGGCGCTGCAGATGCCCCGGCCCTCGACCACCATCTACACCGACCAGTCCAACAAGCTGGTGGACCGCTGGATACTGCGCGGCCGCCGCCGCTTTGGCAACCTGCGCCTTTTTGGCCGGGCCGCCGGCGTCAAGCCCATCGTGGCGGCGCTGCGCGAGGGTCAGCCGCTGTATTTGCTGCCCGACATGGATTTCGGTCCCGACGATTCGGTTTTCGTGCCTTTCTATGGCTTGCAGACTGCGACAGTGCCTTCGCTCTCGCGCTTTGCAAAGCTGGGCCGCGCCAAGGTGTTGCCGCTGGTGCCGCGCATCACGCCCACGGGTTACGAGGTGCAGGTGCTCCCGGCATGGGCGGACTTTCCGACCGAAGACCCGGTGGTCGACACCGCGCTCATGAACGAGCGCTTGCAGGGCTATATCGACACCATGCCCGCGCAGTACTACTGGGTGCACAAACGCTTCAAGACGCGGCCCGAGGGCGAGCCGTCGCTGTATTGAGCCGGATTGCCCGGATCGAAGCAGCGATTATTTCAAGCTTTTCTTGCCTGATTAGGCCTCTGGCCCATTAAAGACGGGTGTAAGCAGCTACTTTATTGATAGCAATCCCGTTGCCCGGCTTTGGCTTGTTTCAGGCTGGTTTGGCCAGAAACTGCTGCAAATGCGACGCCACCAGGGCGGGTTGTTCATGCACCAGCCAGTGGGTGGCGCCTTCAATGCGCCGCAAGTCCATGCGCGGCACGTAATCATCCAGTCCATCCAGCAGGGACGCCGGCAGCGCAATGTCGTCCATGGCCCACAGCACCAGTGTGGGCAGATGGACTTCCAGCATCTCGCGCGGGATCGTCACGGCCGCCGCGGCCGGGTCGTTGTGCGGCGGGCCGGGCCGGGGAGGGCGCAGCGGAGAGGCACGGTAGTAGTTGCAGGGGCCCGTGAGGCCTTGCCGCCAGATGCCGCGGTATTGCTCCCGCACGGAATCCGTCAGCCAGGCGTGCGGGCCGTCGGCAGCACCCATCTTGGTAAAAAACTCCCAGAGGCGCCGGAAGTCGTCTTCGGCCAGCAGGGCTTCGGCGTCGGGGCGGATCAAAAAGTTCATGTAGGCGCTGGCGGCCTGCTGCTCGGGCGAATGTTGCAGCTCGCGCAAAAAGGTGCCGGGGTGTGGCGAATTGATGATCGCCAGCTTGTTCATCAGCGCGGGCTGGCCGGCAGCCAGGTTCCAGGCCACGGCGCCGCCCCAGTCGTGCGCGATGAGGCATTCGAGGTGGCCGCCCTCCAGCGCAATCAGTGCGGCGATGTCCTGCACCAGGTGTTTGGGCCGGTAGGCCGCGGCTTCGGCGGGTGCGCTGGACTGCTCAAAGCCGCGCAGATTGGGCGCCACGCAGCGGTAGCCGCCGTTCTCGGGCCTGGCGAAATGTTCGAGCAGGCCGTCCCACACAAAAGCGGCTTCCGGAAAGCCGTGCAGAAACATCAGCACCGGCCGGCCTTTGGCGCCGCTGCTGCGGCACGACAGGGTGATGCCGTGCGGCAGGGCCTGCAAACTGGTTTCAATCATGGCTACGCTTTCTGGTTGAGGCTGAAAGCGCCGCCAGCCCTCAGTCGTTGATTTCAGGCGGCTCTTCAGGCGCGGCCTTGGTGAGTTTTGCGGGTTTGGCCGGCTTTTCCGCCGGATGCGCCCAGTCCCACAAATGTTGGGCAACTTCCTCAACGCCGCGGCGCTTCAGCGAAGAAAACAGTTTGACGTCTCCGCCCCCGGCTTGCAGTCGCACAATGGACAGCGCCTTGGCCGCCTCGGTCTTGTTGAGCTTGTCGGACTTGGTCAGCAGCACCAGAAATTTAAGGCCCTCTTCCACCCGCGGCCGGATCACGTCCAGCAGGATTTCGTCGAGTTCGGTGAGTCCCAGGCGCGGGTCGCACAGCAGCACCACCGCCTTGAGGTTGTCGCGGGTCTGCAAATAGTTGCCCATCACCTTCTGCCAGCGGTACTTGGCTTCCTTGGGCACAGCTGCATAGCCATAGCCCGGCAAATCGGCCAGTACAGCATCCGTCACGCCCTGCTTGCCCAGGCTGAAGAGGTTGATGCTTTGCGTGCGGCCCGGCGTTTTGGAGGCAAAAGCCAGCCGGTGCTGCTGCGTCAGGGTGTTGATGCAGGTGGATTTGCCTGCGTTGGAGCGGCCCACAAAAGCGATTTCCGGGACGTCGATGCGGGGCAGATGCTGGAGTTCAGGGGCTGTGGTCAGGAATTTGGCCGTGTGCAGCCAGCCCATGGCGATCTTGGAATCGGGTGCGCCGGGTGCAGTGGCGGCGGCAGGAGGTTTGGGTTTGGAGGCTGAGGTCATTGGTCGGGCGGTCCCTGAAAGTCGGTTGTACGCCACCGGCATGCGCGCGAATGCAGGGCCGGCAAGAAGTGCGTGAAAGGGAGCAAATGCCCCACGGGGCCCCACGGGCGTGGCTTGGGAGCGAATCAGTGCGCGAATCAGTGAGGGCGCCAGTGGCCTGCTGCCGCGGCAAGACCCGAATAATCGGGGATGGCCTGAAGCCATTGTAAAATCAGAAAGTTATAAGTTTTGTGCGCCAACCAATTAAAACCCCCGATATGAAGCTGTTCGTTACTTCCCTCTTGGCCGCCCTGCTGGCCGTGCCTGCCATGTCGTCGTTTGCCGCCGGCGAAGCCGCACCCGCGCACGGTGCCGCATCCGCCCCCGCCGCGGCAGCGCCGGCCAAGGTTGCCAAGCCCGACCTCGTCAAGGGCGGTAGCAGCTTCGCCGCTGTGTGCGCAGCCTGCCACGGCGCCGACGGAAATTCCGGCACGCCTGAAAACCCCAAGCTGGCGCAGCAGCACCCTGAATACCTGGTCAAGCAATTGCAGGAGTTCAAATCCGGCAAGCGCAAAAGCGCCGTCATGCAGGGCTTCGCCTCGACGCTCTCCGACGACGACATGAAAAACATCTCCTACTGGGTGACGGCCAACAAGGCCAAAACCGGTTTTGCCAAAGACAAGGAACTGGTCGCCCTGGGTGAGCGCATCTACCGCGGCGGCGTGCAGGACCGCCAGATCGCCGCCTGCGCAGGCTGCCACAGCCCGACTGGCGCCGGCATTCCTTCGCAATACCCCCGCCTGAGCGGCCAGCATGCCCAATACACCGTGGCCCAGCTGACGGCTTTCCGCGACGGCACACGCAAGAACAGCCTGCCCATGAACCAGGTCGCCGCCAAGCTCAATGACCGCGAAATCCGTGCGCTGGCCGACTACATTGCCGGCCTTCGCTAGACAAGGGGCTTGCCGGGAGGCAGGCTTTTTTGCTGAAAGTACACGCAGAACGCCTGCAGTATTGAACCCAAGCCTCCAAAACCAATCACACCAAGGCGGGTCTTTCTGATGAAAGCCCGCCTTTTTCTTTTTTCCGTCTTTCCCGCTTTCTCTTTGCCCCTCCCGGGGTAAGCCAGCCTCAGGTTCCATTTCAAGCATGACAGTTTCCACCCAGGGTATGAAAGTCAATTGGGGCTCCCGCAGTCTGCGGGCGTCGGTGGAGCTGCTGTCGTCCATGCGGTTTTCGATTTCGCTGCTGACGGTGATCTGCATCGCCTCCATCATCGGAACGGTGCTCAAGCAGGCGGAGCCGCTGGTCAACTACGTGAACCAGTTCGGCCCGTTCTGGGCGCAGGTGTTCAGCCTGCTCAGCCTCAACACGGTGTACAGCGCCTGGTGGTTCTTGCTGATCCTGGCTTTCCTGGTTGTCTCGACCTCGCTGTGCATCGCGCGCAATGCCCCCAAAATCTTCGCGGACCTGAACCAGCTCAAGGAAAACGTCCGCGAGCAAAGCCTCAAGGCCTTCGGCCATCGCGCCGAAGCCGCGCTGCCCGAATCCCCCGAAATTGCTGCCCGCCGCATCGGCCAGACGCTGGTGCAAAGCGGCTGGAAGGTCAAACTGCAGCAGCGCCAGACGCCCGGTGGCAATGGCTGGATGGTGGCCGCCAAAAAGGGTGCGGCCAACAAGCTGGGCTATATCGCGGCGCACAGCGCCATCGTGCTGGTGTGCATTGGCGGCCTGCTTGACGGCGACATGATTGTGCGCGCGCAGATGTGGCTGCATGGCAAATCCACCTATACCGGCGGCGGGCTGATTGCCGATGTGCCGGCGCAGCACCGCCTGAGCGACAGCAACCCGACCTTTCGCGCCAACTTGCTGGTCGCCGAAGGCACGCAGTCGGGCACGGCCATCCTGAACCAGCCCGGCGGCGTGCTGCTGCAAGAGCTGCCGTTTTCCATCGAGCTCAAGAAATTCATCGTGGAGTACTACTCCACCGGCATGCCCAAGCTCTTTGCCAGCGACATCATCATTCACGACAAGGAAACCGGCGAACAAATCCCGGCCCGTGTCGAAGTCAACCACCCGGCCAACCACCGCGGCATCGAGATTTACCAGTCCAGCTTTGACGACGGCGGCTCCAGCGTCACGCTCAAGGCGATTCCGATGGCCGCGGCCAGCAAGCCGTTTGAGATCCAGGGCACCATAGGCGGCACAAGCCAGCTGACCAACGGGCAGGGCGAAGGCGCTGAAAAACTCACACTCGAGTACACCGCGCTGCGCGTCATCAATGTCGAGAATTTCGCCACCGGCGGCAGCATGGACTCCGGCGCCGACGTGCGCAAGGTTGACCTGCACCAGGCCATCGACACGCGGCTGGGGGCGGCCAACAAGACGGTGACACAAAAGGAGTTGCGCAACGTCGGCCCCAGCGTGAGCTACAAGCTGCGCGACTCGGCCGGGCAGGCCCGCGAGTTTCACAATTACATGCTGCCGGTCAAAACCGACCAGAACGAAAACACCCCGGCGGTCTACCTCCTGGGCGTGCGCGAGACACCATCGGCGCCCTTTCAGTACCTGCGCATTCCGGTGGACCCGGAAGGCAGCATGGAAACCTTTTTGCGTTTGCGTGCGGCGCTGGCCAATCCGGCGCAGCGCGAGCTGGCCGTCAGGCGTTATGCCAGCCTGGCCATAGGCCGGGACCGGCCCGAGCTGGCGCAGCAACTGGCGGCCTCGGCCTCGCGCGCGCTGGCCTTGTTTGCCGGCAGCGCTGCCGACGCCACGCCGGGCGGCGTGAAGTCCACCGCCGGCCTGCAGGCCATTTCCGACTTCATGGAAGCCAACGTACCCGAGGCCGAACGCAGCCGCGCCGGCGAAGTGCTGGTGCGCATCCTTAACGGCGTGCTGTTTGAGCTGGCCCAGATGACGCGCGAGCAGGCCGGCCTCAAGCCGCTGGGCCAGGACGACAAGACGCTGGGCTTTATGTCGCAAATGGTGCTGAGCCTGTCGGACGCTCATTTCTACCCGGCTCCCATGGCCTTTGAGCTGAAAGATTTCACGCAGGTGCAGGCCAGCGTGTTCCAGGTGGCGCGCGCGCCGGGCAAAACTATCGTCTACCTGGGTTGCGCTTTCCTGATCCTGGGCGTGTTCGCCATGCTGTATGTGCGCGAGCGCCGCGTCTGGGTCTGGCTGGCGCCGCGATCTTTGGCACAGGGGGCTCCCGTTGAGGGCGCTTCAGTGACAGAATCTGCTGGGAGCAGCCAGGCCACCATGGCTTTGTCGACCAACCGCAAGACCATGGACGGGGACAAAGAGTTCGAGATGTTGAAAACAAAACTGTTGCAGGCGCCTTTATGAATACCTCCACGATCAACACGACTGCCGTCAACACCACCACGCTCAAAGCCGGCGGCGACACCACGCTCAGCCTGAACGAAGGCTACTTCGCCCGCCGCAATGTGCTGGACTGGGTTTTTGCGGCCTTGGTGGCCGGCGGCTTTTTGTATGCCTTCTTCCGCTACGGCGCATTCATGGACGTCTATGAAAAAGGCATCCTGCTCGCGGCCATTCCATCGGCCATCGCCATGGGCTGGTTCTGGCGGCCGCTGCGTGTGCTGATGGTGGTGGTGAGCGCCTTCGCGCTGCTGGCCATCGCCTCTTACCAGGTGGACGGCGCCGGCAGCCTGGCGCGTTCCGAGCAGGTGTTCTGGCTCAAGTACTTCCTCTCCAGCCAGTCGGCCATTTTGTGGATGAGCGTGCTCTTTTTCATGAGCACGATTTTTTACTGGCTGGGCATGTTCGCCAGGAGCCAGAGCAGCACACTGGAATCGCTGGGTTCCAAAATCGCCTGGGTCGCCATCGGCATGGCGCTGATCGGCACGCTGGTGCGCTGGTATGAAAGCTACCTGATTGGCGCCGATGTGGGCCACATCCCGGTCAGCAACCTGTACGAAGTGTTCGTGCTGTTTTGCTGGATGACGGCGGCGTTCTACCTTTATTTTGAATCGCAGTACAACACCCGCGCGCTGGGCGCTTTTGTGATGCTGGTGGTCAGCGCCGCGGTCGGCTTTTTGCTCTGGTACACGGTGGTGCGCGAGGCGCACGAAATCCAGCCGCTGGTGCCTGCGCTCAAGAGCTGGTGGATGAAGCTGCATGTGCCGGCCAACTTTATCGGCTACGGCATGTTCTCGCTCGCCGCCATGGTGTCGCTGTCTTACCTGATCAAGCAGCAGGCCGACGAAACGCGCTGGCACCGGCTCACGCCGCTGTGGCTGCTGGGCGTGGTGCTGTGCTTTGTGCCCATTGTGTTTCGCAGCAAGTCGCCGGCCGAAGTCGGCGGCAGCTACTACTGGGTGGGTTATCTCGCCGTGTCGGGGCTGATCGCCGCCGGCATCTTGCTGGGCCGCAAGCGCATCGCCGCGCGCCTGCCCAGCTTTGAAGTGCTGGACGACGTGATGTACAAGGCCATCGCCGTCGGTTTTGCTTTCTTCACCATCGCCACGGTGCTGGGCGCCCTGTGGGCCGCCGAGGCATGGGGTGGTTACTGGAGCTGGGACCCGAAGGAAACCTGGGCGCTGATCGTCTGGCTCAATTACGCCGCCTGGCTGCACATGCGGCTGATGAAGGGCCTGCGCGGCACGGTTGCCGCCTGGTGGGCGCTGGTGGGTCTGGCAGTCACTTCATTTGCCTTCCTGGGCGTCAATATGTTCCTGTCAGGACTGCACAGCTACGGAACCTTGTAGCCAGCGGCGAGTCTTTGTAGAAGCCCCAGGCTGAATCCCTGTAAGAACTTGCTGCGTATTCAGACTAAGCCATAACGGATTTTCAAGGACGCCTTCATGCTCATCAAGACCCACGCCAGCGGCTTTAACCACCCCGTTCCCAGTGAAATTACGCCGCAGGGCATTTATCACGGCCGCCGCGACCTGATCAAACTCATGGCCACAGGTGCAGCGGGCGCCGCCATGGCCAGCTGGGCCGGGCGGCAGGCGATGGCGCAAACGGTGCAAAAGCCCGGCAAGCTGGCAGCAATGGCCGGCGGCAAGTCGGCGGTGGCCGGCGCGGTGACCATGGAAAAGATCACCGACTACAAAGACGTCACCACCTACAACAACTACTACGAGTTCGGCGTCGACAAGGCCGAGCCGGCCAAGAACGCCCACACACTGGTCACCAAGCCCTGGTCGGTGGCCGTTGAGGGCCTGGTCAAGCAGCCCAAGACTTTCACACTGGAAGACCTGATCAAGCTGGCCCCGCAGGAAGAGCGTATTTACCGCCTGCGCTGCGTGGAAGGCTGGTCCATGGTGATTCCCTGGGTCGGTTATTCGCTGTCCGAGCTGATCAAGAAAGTCGAGCCGCTGGGCAACGCCAAATATGTTGAGTTCATCACCCTGGCAGACCCCAAAACCATGCCTTTCGTGGGTACGCGCATTCTGGACTGGCCTTATGTGGAAGCCCTGCGCATGGACGAAGCCATGCATCCGCTGGCCCTGCTGGCCTTCGGCATGTACGGCGAAGTGCTGCCCAACCAGAACGGCGCGCCGGTGCGCATGGTGCTGCCCTGGAAGTACGGCTTCAAAAGCGGCAAGAGCATCGTCAAGATCCGCTTCACCGACAAGGAGCCGCGCACCGCCTGGAACAAGGCCGCTGCGCAGGAATATGGCTTTTATTCAAATGTGAACCCCAACGTGGACCACCCGCGATGGAGCCAGGAAACCGAACGCCGCATCGGTGAAGACGGCCTGTTTGCCAAGAAGCGAAAAACGCTGATGTTCAACGGCTACGAAGCGCAGGTGGGCCAGCTCTACGCTGGCATGGATCTCAAGAAGAACTTCTGATGGCGGCGTTCATGGCAGCGCGGCAAAAGTGGTTGCTGCATCCGGTGGCCAAGCCGCTGGTGTTTGTGCTGTGCCTTCTGCCGTTTGCCTGGCTTTTCTACGGCGCCTTCACCAACCAGCTGGGCGCCAACCCGGCCGAAGCGCTGATACGCGCCACTGGCGACTGGACGCTGCGCTTTATCTGCATCGTTCTGGCGGTCACGCCGCTGCGGGTTATCAGCGGCACGCCGGCGCTGGCGCGTTTTCGCCGCATGCTGGGGCTGTTCACGTATTTTTACGTGGTTGTGCACCTGCTGAGCTACAGCTGGTTTGACATGGGCTTTGACTTTGCCGATATCGCCAAAGACATCGCCAAGCGGCCGTTCATCCTGGTGGGTTTTTCAGCATTTGTGCTGCTGACGCCTTTGGCGGCCACCTCGTTCAATGCCGCCATCAAGGCCATGGGCGCCAAGCGCTGGCAGTGGCTGCACAAGCTGGTCTATCTGATCGCCGGCCTGGGGCTGCTGCACTTCTTCTGGATGCGTGCCGGCAAAAACAACTTTGCGGAAGTGTTTGTCTACGCCGGCATCATTGCGGTGCTGCTGGGCTGGCGTGTGCAGCAGTTCATCAAGAAAAGAAAACTGCAGCCGGCTTACGGCGTGCGCGGCAAGCTGTCCTGACTGCAGCAGCCGGCCAGCGAGGCTCTTGCCTCAGCCCTTGACCAGCAGTTCCTGGCGCATCTGGTCGTCCACGGTTTCCCTCTGGCGGATCAGGTGCACTTTGTCGCCATCCACCAGCAGTTCGGCCGCGCGGGCGCGGGTGTTGTAGTTGCTGGCCATGCTCATGCAATAAGCGCCTGCCGACATCACCGCCAGCTGGTCGCCTGCCGCCACCGCCAGGGAGCGGTCGCGGCCAATCCAGTCGCCGCTTTCGCAGACCGGGCCGACCACGTCGTAAGTCACCGCCGCCGTGTCGTTGCCGGGCGCCGACAGCGGCACGATGGCGTGAAACGCCTGGTACATGGCGGGGCGGGGCAGGTCGTTCATGGCCGCGTCGATGATGCAAAAATTCTTGTGCTCGCCGGGCTTCACATACAGCACCTCCGTGAGGCACACGCCGGCATTGCCCACCAGTGAGCGGCCGGGCTCGATCATCAGCTTCTTGCCGCCGTAGCCGCGTGCATCGAGGCGGGCAAGCAGCTGGTGCCACAGTGCGTCGGCCTCGGGCGGCGTGTCGTTGTTGTAGTTGATGCCCAGGCCGCCGCCGAAATCGATGTGTTCCAGCGGAATGCCCGCGCCCTCAATGGCCGCCACCAGGTCGAGCACCCGGTCCATGGCGTCGAGGTAGGGCGTGGTGTCGGTGATCTGCGAGCCGATGTGGCAGTCGATGCCCACGACCTGCAGGCCCTTGAGCGACGCCGCATGCCGGTAGATGCGCAAGGCGTGTTCATGCGCCACGCCGAACTTGTTGTCTTTAAGGCCCGTGGAAATATAAGGGTGCGTCTTGGGGTCCACATTGGGATTGACGCGGATGCTGACGGGCGCGCGCAGTTTCATGGCCAGCGCCACTTCAGACAGCACGTCGAGCTCGGCTTCGCTCTCGACGTTGAAGCAGCCAATGCCGGCCGTGAGGGCTTGCCGCATTTCGGCGCGCGTTTTACCCACGCCCGAGAAGATGATCTTGCCGGCCTCGCCGCCCGCGGCCAGTACGCGGCTCAGTTCACCGCCCGAGACGATGTCAAAACCGCAGCCGGCACGGGCAAACACCTGCAGCACGCCCAGCGAGGAGTTGGCCTTCATGGCATAGCAGATTTGCGCATGGCGCCCCGCAAAGCCGCGCTGGTAGGCGGCGAGCGCCGACAGCATGGCCGCCTTGGAGTAAACAAAAAGAGGCGTGCCGTGCGCGGCGGCGAGGTCGCGCAAGCGCACGTTTTCTACGAACAGCTCGCCCTCGCGGTAAGCAAAATGCGGATGGCCGGGAAGAGTTGGACGAGTCATGGGTAGTGGAGGCTTTCAACCGTGCGGATTGTTCGAGGTATCTTAAAGAGCGCGTGGCGTGCGCGCCATGACCGATTCAAGGTGACTTTCTGCCTTGGCCTTGGATTTGAAGGTTCAGGCGGGAAATGGCCTGAACCTTCTCAGTGCCGGCGTGCCAGAGCCTTGCAGGCAGGGTTAACGGGCGGCAGAAGCCGGCAGGGCTGGCGTCACTGCCGCAGGTGGCGCTTCGGGAAGGGTGGTGGATGGGGCGGCTGGGGCGGAAGTCGTCACGCCGGGAACTTTAGGTGGAAGCGGCAGATAAAGCGGGCCTTTTTGCCCGCAACCGGCCAGCAAGGCGGCGCCGACCACAACCGCAGCAAGGCCATGCCGGGAGGCCGGATTACGGACGCGACCTAGAATTTGAGCTGAAGAAACCATGATGGGATTGTAATGACGGACCTTGAATACCAGGATCTGGCCGAGAGCGCACTCAAGGCAGTAGAGACGGCGTGCGACCGGATCAATGATGAAACCGACGCGGACATCGACAACCAGCGGACCGGCGGCATGATCACGCTGACTTTCTCAAATCGCAGCCAGATCATCATCAACCTGCAAAAGCCGCTGCAGGAAATCTGGATGGCGGCCAAGGCCGGCGGCTTTCACTACAAGTTCAGCGGCGGGCACTGGGCCGACACCAAGGATTCCAGCGAGTTTTTTGCCAACTTGTCGCGCTACGCCAGTGAGCAGGCGGGCCAGCCGCTGGTGTTCAAGGCGGCGGCTTGAAGCGCCGGGTTTCCAGGGCGGGATGAAAAAAGGGCTCCATCTGAGCCCTTTTTGTTTGCCGGTACGGATTCTCGTCAGTTCTTGAACAGGTCCAGGATGCGCTTTTTCTCGTCGGAGGGCGGCAGCACCTGAATCGCCCCGCCAGGCGTTGCCGGATTGGCGGGCTGGCCTGCATTGGCCGCGGCCGGATCCTGCTGAATGCCCACGGTGCTGACGCCGGAGCCCCGGGCGTATTCGCTGTAGTACCACTCGCCGCCCACATTCACAACGCCTTCGGGCGCCGGGTATTCGGTCACCGGCACGCCTTTGAGGGCGTATTCCATAAAGTTGATCCAGATCGGCAGGCTCAATCCGCCGCCGGTTTCGCGGTCGCCCAGTTTCTTGGGGGTGTCGTAGCCCATCCAGACGGCCGCCGTCAGTGTCGGCTGGAAGCCCACAAACCAGGTGTCGATGGAGTCGTTGGTCGTACCGGTTTTGCCGAAAAGGTCAGGGCGCTTGAGTGTGGCCTGCGCCCTGGCGGCTGTGCCCGACCGGGCGACTTCCTGCAGCAGGCTGTCCATGATGAAGGCATTGCGTGCGTCAATGCCCCGCATGGATTCGTCGAGCTTGGGCGGATTGCTTTCCAGCAGGACCTTGCCGCGCTGGTCGGTGATTTTGGTGATCAGGTAGGGGTTGACGCGGTAGCCGCCATTGGCGAAGACGGAGTAAGCCGTGGCCATCTGCATGGGCGTCACTGAGCCGGCGCCCAGCGCCATGGTGAGATACGCCGGGTGTTTTTCCGCTTCAAAGCCGAAGTGCGTGATCCAGTCTTGCGCGTAAGGCGCGCCTATGGATTGCAGGATGCGGATGGAAATCATGTTCTTGGATTTCTTCAATCCGGTCCGCAGGCTCATGGGGCCGTCGAAGGTCCCGTCGTAGTTTTTTGGCTCCCAGGGCTGGCCGCCGGTCACGCCGGCATCAAAGAACAGCGGGGCATCATTGACGACGGTGGCCGGGGTGAAACCTTTTTCAAGGGCTGCCGAGTAGATAAAGGGCTTGAAGCTGGAGCCCGGCTGGCGCCAGGCCTGGGTCACGTGGTTGAACTTGTTCTTTTCGAAATCAAAGCCGCCCACCAGCGCGCGGATGGAGCCGTCGCGCGGGTCCAGCGCCACAAAAGCGCCTTCCACTTCAGGCAACTGGGTGATCTCCCAGGTGTTCTTCGGCGTTTTTGCGACGCGAATCAGGGCGCCGCGGCGGATCTTGATATTGGGGCCGGCTTTGTCGGCCAGGCCCGATTGGGCGGGCTTCAGGCCGTCGCCGGTGATTTCAACGGTTTCGCTGTTCTGGCGCATCGCCAGAATGCGCTTGGGGTTGGCCTCCAGCACCACGGCCGACATCACGTCGCCGTTATCGGGGTTGTCGGTCAGCGCGTCGTCAATCGCGTCTTCGGTCTCCTGCGGGTTGACCGGCAGGTCGATGAACTTCTCGGGGCCGCGGTAAATCTGGCGGCGCTCGTAATCCATGATGCCCTTGCGCAGCGCCTTGTAGGCGACCGTCTGGTCGGTGGCGCGCAGGGTGGTGTAGACGTTCAGGCCGCGGGTGTAGGTTTCGTCTCCATACTGGTTATAGACCAGCTGGCGCACGGTTTCGGCCACATATTCGGCATGCACCCGGCCGGCGTCAGGCCCGGTTTTGACCTTGAGCTCTTCTTCCTTGGCCGACTTGGCCTGTTCGGCCGTGATAAAGCCGTTTTCCTCCATGCGCTCAATGATGTAGAGCTGGCGGGCACGGGCACGCTTGGGGTTGATGATGGGGTTGTAGGCCGAAGGCGCTTTGGGCAGGCCGGCGAGCATGGCAGCCTCGGCGATGGAGATGTTCTTGAGCGGTTTGCCGAAGTAGGCCTCCGAGGCTGCCGCGAACCCGTAGGCCCGGTTGCCCAGGAAAATCTGGTTCATATAGATCTCAAGAATCTGGTCCTTGGTCAGCAGGTGCTCTAGCTTGAAGGTCAGCAGGATTTCATAAATCTTGCGGGTGTAGCTTTTTTCGGCCGACAGATAGACATTGCGGGCCACCTGCATGGTGATGGTGGAGGCGCCCTGGCTCTTGGCGCGGCCCACGTTGGCAAAACCGGCGCGGATCACGCCCAGGTAGTCCACTCCGCCATGCTGGAAGAAGCGCGCGTCCTCAATGGCCAGCACGGCATCCTTCATGACCTGGGGGATGTCTTTGATGGGGGTGAGGCTCCGCCGCTCTTCGCCGAATTCCCCGATCACCACGCCGTCAGCCGAATAAACGCGCAGCGGAAGCTTGGGCCGGTAGTCCGACAGGTCCGAAATGTCCGGCAGGTTGGGGTAGGCGACCGACAGGGCGACGGCGACAAACAGCAAAATCGCAACAGCGCCGGCCAGCAAGAGGCCTCCGCTCCACAAAAAGAGCTTGATCAGCCAGCCGGGCAGCCAGGATTTGGTTGGACCTGGTTGAGCCGGGCCGGGGTTTGAATCGGGAAACGTGGGCTTGGAGGGCATGTAGGCAATCGTAAAGTCGCGTCACTATTATAAAAATCCCGGAAAGCGGGTTGTGCGGGGTGTCAGGGCAAGCGCCATACTTTTACGTTTGCAGACATCGTTTTGGGGAACCTTGCCAACTCATGGTCCGGTACGACCGTCTGCTTTTGACAACGTTCCGGATGTCCAAAACAGGAAAAATCCTTACTGCACAAAGAGCTTACTGCTACTATTCAAGTGATTTCTTAAGTATGCAGGGCTACATATTAGCCGTCATTTGGGGACTGCCTTGATCTCTCTGGGATCGTTATTCAACCGCCAACAACCCGCTTTGCTGGGTTTGGATATCAGTTCGTCCAGCGTCAAGCTGGTGGAGTTGAGCCGTGACAAGGCCGGCAACCTGGTGCTAGATCGCTGTGCGATCGAGCCCCTGGAGCGTGGCTGGATCACGGACGGCAACGTCGAGAAATTCGACGAAGTCGCAGAAGCTGTGCGCCGCCTGGTGAAAAAAAGCGGCACACGCACCAAAAACGTGGCCATGGCGCTGCCCGCATCGGCGGTCATCACCAAAAAAATCATCCTGCCCGGTGGCATGACCGATGCCGAACTGGAACTCCAGGTCGAATCGGAAGCCAACCAGTACATTCCCTTCTCCCTGGACGAAGTCAGCCTTGACTTCTGCGTGGTGGGGCCGAGCCCGACGTCCAATGGCGACGTCGAAGTGCTGATCGCCGCCTCCCGCAAGGAAAAAGTGCAGGACCGGGAAGGTCTGGCCGAAGCTGCCGGCCTTAAGCCCATTGTGGTGGACGTGGAGTCCTACGCCTCGCGCCTTGCGACGGCCCGCCTGATCGAAAACCTGCCTAACAAGGGCGTCGACACCATGGTCGCCCTGTTTGAGGTGGGCGCCCTGACCACCAGCATGCAGGTGATCAAGAATGACGATGTGCTGTACGAGCGTGACCAGGCATTTGGCGGCGCGCAACTCACGCAGCTGATTGTTCGCCAGTACGGCTTTTCCCCGGAAGAAGCGGAAAGCAAAAAACGCAGCGGCGAATTGCCGGAAGACTATGCCTCCGGGGTTCTGAAGCCGTTTGTGGAAAGCATGGCGCAAGAAATCGGCCGCGCGCTTCAGTTCTTCTTCACGAGTACGCCCCATAACAAGGTGGACTACGTCATGCTGGCCGGTGGTTCCTCCGCCTTGCCCGGCCTGACAGACTCCGTCACGCAACAGACCTCGTTTGCCTGTCTTCTGGCCAATCCGTTTGAAGGAATGGAGCTTGGAGACAGCGTGCGGGAAAAGAAAATGCGCCGTGAGGCATCGTCTTACCTGACCTCTTGCGGTCTGGCATTGCGGAGGTTCCTGCAGTGATTCTGGTCAATCTGCTCCCGCACCGCGAAGCTGCGCGCAAGCGCCGGCGCGAAGTCTTTTTCGCAGCCCTGGGTGTTGCCGCGTTGATAGGCGGCCTGATTTGTGGCGCGGTCTACTCTTGGTACCTCGCCCAAATTGAAACCCAACGAGACAAGAACAACTTCCTGAAGTCGGAAATCACCCGGCTGGAAGGCCAGATCAAGGATATTGCGACCTTGCAGGCAGAAATCGCCGCTCTCAGGGCCCGCCAGAACGCGGTGGAAGATCTGCAAGGCAACCGCAACATGCCTGTGTATCTCTTGAGTGAGCTGGTCAAGCAGCTTCCTGACGGTGTGTATATCAATACCATGCGGCAGGAAAATCAGTCGGTGCTGCTGGTGGGCGTTGCCCAGTCCAACGAACGGGTTTCCGAGCTGCTGCGTAATCTGGCCAATAACAGCCCCTGGTTGACCCGGCCTGAACTGATTGAGATCACGGCCAGCACCCTGGCCCTGACACCGCGCGATCAGCGCCGTGTGTCCAATTTCTCCATGCGGGTTGGCCTGAAGCGGGCCACGGATGTGAAAGCTGCCAGTTCTGCTGCAGCAGGCGCCACGCCCGCAGTGCCGGGGGCGGCCGCCAAGCCTGCAGCCGCTGCGGCCTCCGCTGCTCCTGCCAAGACCTGAACGGGTTGAACGAGACTGACACATGGCAAAAATTCCCAAACCCTCCATCGATGTTGCGGCGCTTCAGGCCAGCCTGAAGTCCCAATTCACGGGGCTTAACCCCAATGACCCGCCGTCTTGGCCGGCACTACCCAGATATCTGTTGTGCGTTGCCGTGACGATTGCTGTGGTCGCTGCTCTCTGGTTTGTCTGGCTGAGCTCTTCGGATGAAGAGTTGACGGCAGAGCAGGCAAAAGAAGTTCAGCTCAAAGAGGACTACAAAAAGAAGCTTGTGCAGGCAGTCAATCTTGACGCGCTGAAAAAGCAACGGGAGCAGGTTCAGCAGTACGTCACCCAGCTGGAAAAGCAGCTGCCGGGCAAGGCCGAAATGGATGCGCTGCTTTCCGACATCAACCAGGCGGGTCTGGGGCGCAGCTTGCAATTTGAGCTGTTCCGGCCGGGCCAGGTCAGCGTGAAAGAGTATTACGCGGAGTTGCCAATTGCCGTGCGAGTGACGGGGCGGTATCACGATATCGGGGCGTTCGCTGCGGACATCGCGAATCTTTCCCGCATCGTGACTTTGAATAATTTCTCCCTGGCACCAGGCAAAGATGGCAATCTGACGATGGATACGACGGCGAAGACGTTCCGCTACCTTGATCCCGATGAAGTGGCACTTCAGCGCAAGAGCGCTCCGGGAGCCAAAAAATGAAATTCAAAAGGTATGCATTGGCAGGTGGTTTTCTGCTCATATTGCTTGGAATGGCCGGTTGCGGCTCGTCTGAGCAGGAAGAGCTGCAGCAATGGATGACGGAGCAGCGCAATGCGACCCGGCCCAGAGTGGATCCTTTGCCTGAACCGACCAAATTTTCACCGCAGTCCTATAACCAGGAAGGTTCCATAGAGCCCTTCAGCAACCAGAAGCTGACCCAGGCGCTCAAGCGCGACTCGAACCAGGCAACGTCGAACGCGGCTTTGATCGCACCGGAATTGAGCCGGCGCAAGGAGCCTCTGGAAGCCTATCCGCTGGACGCGACGGTCATGGTGGGCAGCCTGATCAAGACAGGGCAACCCGTTGCATTGGTCAGGGTGGATAACCTCGTGTACCAGGTTCGGGCCGGCAACTATCTTGGGCAGAACTATGGCCGCATTACGAAAGTAGATGAAACAAGCCTTTCCCTGCGTGAAATCGTGCAGGACGCTGCGGGCGAATGGATTGAGCGGACCGCGACATTACAGCTTTTAGAGGGATCAAGATGAACAAGCAACTATGGGCATTAGAGGCAGAGGGTACGGGAGGCGGCCTGAAGCGTTTGCTTGAACGTGTACTGCGTGGCGCTTCATTCAGCATGGCTTTGCTGGTGGCATCGCTGCCGATAGCCGCACAGGCTGAAAATTCGATTCAGTCCGTGTCGGGCTCCGTCCAGGGCGGCACCGAGATCATCCGGATCGAACTGGCGGAGCCGCTTGCGGCCGTCCCCACGGGTTTCAGTATTCAGGCGCCGGCGCGGATTGCGCTGGATTTCCCCGGCGTCAGCAACTCCATGGGGCGCTCCGCGGTGGATCTCAATCTTGGGAACCTGCGCTCGGCCAATGTCGTTCAAGCCGGAGAGCGGACCCGGGTCGTTCTCAACCTGAAGGCGCCATCAAATTACAAGGCTGAAATACAAGGTAAATCTCTGCTGATTATTCTGGATGCTTCCGCGGCAGCCGCGTCGGCGCCAGCACCCGTTCAGGTATTCGCCGAAAGCCGGAACCGCGATGTTCTGCCGCTGAAAGATATCGATTTCCGCCGCGGCAACGATAGCAGCGGCCGTATTGTGGTGGGGCTCTCCAATAGCGATGTTGGCGTTGACATTCGCCAGCAAGGGCAGACCCTCGTGGTCGAGTTCCTGAAAACCGCATTGCCTGAAGGTTTGCGCCGTCGTCTGGATGTCGCCGACTTCGGCACCCCTGTACAAACCGTCACCACATTTCAGGCCGGCGACAAGGTGCGCATGGTGGTGGAGCCAAAGGGCGCCTGGGAACACAGTGCTTACCAGAGTGACAACCAGTTTGTCCTGGAAGTGCGCCAGCAAAAAGCCGACCCCACCAAGCTGACCCAAGGGCCTGGTTATGCCGGTGAGAAGCTGTCGCTGAATTTCCAGAACATTGAAATCCGCTCGCTTTTGCAGGTCATCGCAGATTTCACGAATTTCAATATCGTGACTTCGGATTCCGTGACGGGCAGCGTTACCTTGAGGCTCAAGGATGTTCCATGGGATCAGGCGCTGGATATCATTCTGCAATCCAAGGGCTTGGGCATGCGCAAGAATGGCAACGTTCTTGTGATCGCGCCCAAGGATGAATTGGCGGCCAAGGACAAGCTGGAGCTGGAGTCGAAAAACTCCATCCAGAGCCTGGAATCGGTGCGCACACAGGATTTCAAGCTCAACTATGCAAAGGCGAGCGATATTGCGGCAGGATTGCTGGGTAGCGGCGCAGGCGCCACCAAAATACTGTCAAACCGCGGCAGCGTCATTTCCGAGACGCGCACCAACCAGTTGTTCGTGACGGATATTCCCTCCAAGCTCGAGCAGGTTCAGGCCCTGATTGCCAAACTCGATATTCCCGTGCGCCAGGTGCTGATTGAAGCGCGGATTGTGGAAGCTTCGGATTCGTTCGGCAAATCCCTGGGCGTGAGACTGGGCGGCCGTCCGTTTAACACCACCAACAACATCATGGTCGGCAATACCTACATAGCGCCCAATGTGGGTGCAGGTCAAACGGCGAATCTCGGTCTCAATATAGGTACCAATGCCGGTGACTTCCTGAACTTGCCGGCGGTGGGGCAAAACGGTTTCGCTGCGTCTACCTTTGCCTTGTCACTTTTCAACTCGTCCATGACCCGTTTGTTGAATCTTGAAATCTCGGCGTCCGAGGCGGACGGCAAGACCAAAGTGGTGTCCAGCCCGCGCATCATCACGGCCGACCAGGTCAAGGCGTTGATCGAGCAGGGTACGGAACTCCCGTACCAGCAGGCGACCTCCAGCGGCGCCACTGCCATCGCGTTCCGCAAAGCCAACCTGAAGCTTGAAGTCACTCCGCAAATCACCCCGGAGGGCAGCATCATTCTCCAGGTGGATGTGAACAAGGACAGCGTGGGCCGTGAAACGTCCAACGGTTTTGCGATTGACACCAAGCACATCCAGACCCAGGTTCTGGTTGAAAACGGCGGAACGGTTGTGATCGGCGGGATCTTTGAACAGAACGACCGCGACAGCGAAACCAAGGTTCCGTTCCTGGGTGACCTGCCCGGTGTCGGTAACCTCTTCAAGCAGAAAACCCGTTCTGCCACCAAATCCGAACTGCTGGTGTTTATCACCCCCAGAATGCTGACCACCGGATCGGCACTGCGTTAAGCCGGCAAGGCCGGGGCCCCCCGTGAGGCGGGCCCGGCTTGGCCGAAGAGGCAGGTAGTGACGGGCCCTTTGGGGCCTGTCGCATTTGTGGAACCGGTTTCTTTTCGTTTTCTTGTACCTTCGAGGCAGACCAGACAGTCTCCCCAGATCCCATTGAACGCACATCCTTTGAGAATCGCCTGTGTGGGCTTGCCCGGTTCGGGCAAATCCACTGTCGGCAGGCATCTTGCCCGAAGGATGGGTTTGCGGTTCATTGATTCGGACCAGGTGATAGAGCAGCGCATCGGATGCTCCATTCGCGAGTTTTTTGAGCGGGAAGGCGAAAACGCATTCCGCGATATCGAGCAGCTTGTCATTGACGAGTTGACGCTGGGGCCGTCCTGCGTGCTCTCCAGCGGCGGCGGGACGGTGCTGCGCCCGGCCAACCGGGAGCATCTTCGTGTGCGGTCGCAGGTGGTTTACCTGCACTCCATCCCCGAAGAAGTATTCCGCCGCTTGCGGCATGACCAGAACCGACCCTTGCTGCAAGTCGCCGATCCGCTGGCCCGGCTCCGGGATCTCTACGCCGCCCGCGATCCCCTTTACAGGGAAACCGCCCACTTTGTGATTGAGACAGGCCGGCCTTCCGTATCGACGCTGGTCAACATGATCCTCATGCAGCTGGAGCTTGCCGGCGTGGTGACTTCGCCCGCGGCATCAGGCCCCAATTCCTGACCTCCGGCAAAGACTAAAACCTCCGCCCGCTTTCTGGGGGCGGGCCGTAGCCTCTACACTTCCCTCATGCAAGCAAATTCCTCTCCTGCGGCAGCGCAGATACAGATTGACCTGGGTGAACGCAGCTACCCCATCGTCATAGGCAGCGGGCTTCTTGGCAGCAGCCTGACCTACCAGGATATTCCCAAAGCGGCGACGGCATTGGTGGTGTCAAACACCACGGTGGCGCCTTTGTATGCGGCGCAGCTCGCCGAAGCTTTGCGCCAGCGTTACAGCAAGGTGCTGCAGGTGAGCCTGCCCGACGGTGAAGTCCACAAGGACTGGCCAACCTTGCAGCTGATTTTTGACGCCTTGCTGGAAAACGGCTGCGACCGCAAGACGGTGCTGTTTGCTTTGGGCGGCGGCGTGGTGGGTGACATGACCGGCTTTGCCGCCGCCAGCTATATGCGCGGCGTACCCTTTGTGCAGGTGCCCACGACGCTGCTGGCCCAGGTGGACTCGTCGGTAGGCGGCAAGACGGCGATTAACCATCCGCTGGGCAAAAACATGATAGGCGCGTTCTACCAGCCCTTGCAGGTGGTGTGCGACCTGGATGTCCTGGCGACGCTGCCCTCGCGCGAACTGAGCGCGGGCCTGGCAGAGATCATCAAATACGGACCCATTGCCGATATGGCGTTCCTGGAATGGCTCGAGGCCAACCTGGACGACCTGCTGGCCAGGGAGCCCGCGGCCATGGCCCACGCCATCCGCCGCAGCTGCGAGATCAAAGCCTGGATCGTGAGCCAGGACGAGCGCGAGTCGGGCTTGCGGGCCATTCTGAATTTCGGCCACACCTTTGGCCACGCGATTGAATCGGGCCTGGGCTATGGGGAATGGTTGCACGGTGAAGGTGTGGGCTGCGGCATGGTGATGGCCGCGCATCTGTCGGAGCGCCTGGGGCTGGTTGACCGGTTTTTTGTCGAACGCCTGACGCGGCTTGTTTTGCGGGCCGGCCTGCCTGTCAGGGCGCCTATTCTGCCGGGCGGCGACAACGCCGGACGCTACCTGGAGTTGATGCGCATCGACAAAAAATCCGAAGCGGGCGAGATCCGCTTTGTAGTGATCGATGGACCGGGAAAAGCGGTTGTTCGCAGTGCGCCCGATGCTCTCGTGCGCAGTGTGATTGACCTTTGCTGCGCGTAAGCCCGCGCCGAGGTCAAGATGACGCCAAAACCGACGCAATAAGGTTGCTATGAATTTGGTAGCTGCTTACGCCCGATTTCATTGGACTCAAAGCCACTTTGACGCCTGAATTATGACTCTGCAGCCCTATGCCTGTGATCCCGCGTTGTCGCGCGGCCGCCGTTTTTCCGAGCTGCCCGCACCCACCCGGTCCGAGTTCCAGCGTGATCGCGACCGCATCGTGCACTCCACGGCCTTTCGGCGCCTGGTTTATAAAACGCAGGTTTTCCTGAACCACGAAGGTGATTTGTTCCGCACGCGCCTGACGCACTCGCTGGAGGTTGCGCAGCTCGGGCGTTCCATTGCCCGCACCTTGAAACTCAACGAAGACCTGGTGGAGGCCATCGCGCTGGCGCACGACCTGGGCCACACACCCTTCGGCCATGCCGGGCAGGATGCCCTCAATGCCTGCCTGAAGGACTACAACCCCGAGAGCGCGGGCTTCGAGCACAACCTGCAAAGCCTGCGTGTCGTGGACGCGCTGGAAGAGCGCTACCCCGCCTATAACGGCCTGAACCTCAGCTTCGAGACGCGTGAGGGCATCCTGAAGCACTGCTCCCGGCGCAACGCACGCCATATCGAGGCCCGCGAACCCTGCGGCGTGGCCCGCAGGTTTGTCGAGCAGGCCGGTGACGGCCCGCACTGGCAACAACCCGGCCTGGAGGCGCAGCTCGCCAACCTTGCCGACGAAATCGCCTACAACGCGCATGACATCGACGACGGCGTGCGGTCGGGCCTACTCAGCCTGGAGCAGCTTGAAGACGTGGAGCTGTTCGCCCAGTACTGCCGCGAGTCCCGGCTGGCCCATCGCGGCCTGCAGGGGCGGCGGCTGTTGTTTGAGACCATACGGCGCATGCTCAGCGCGCAGGTCTACAACGTGATGGATGCGACGTCGGCGGCCATTCACAAGGCCGCGCCGGCCGGCGTGGACGACGTCCGCCGCCATCCGCCGCTGGTTTGCTTTACGGACGAGATGGCGCAGCAGTCGGCTTCGCTCAAACGTTTCTTGTTGAAAAACCTTTACCGCCACCCGAAGGTGGTGGAAACCACGCAGGCCGCCAAGCAGGTGGTGCGTGATCTGTTCGATGCCTATATGGCCGATCCGACCCAGATGCCGCAGGCGCACATCGACCGTTTTGACGGCGTCGATGCACCGCATGCCGTGGGCGCCAAGCCCGAGCGGGTGGTGGCCGACTACATTGCCGGCATGACGGACCGCTTCGCCACCAAAGAACACGAGCGCCTCAAAGGGCGCGCCGCGTTCCCCGCGTGATTTTCTTTTTGTCTGTTGATGCCTGCCCGGCGGGTCCGGCTTGACGCTCCATTCCACTTCCCATCCCCGCGCTGCCTGGTACGTGATGGCCGCCGGCGTGGTGGCCGCGCTGCATGTGGGCAAGCTGCCGCCTGCCTTGCCTGTACTCGGCCAGGTGCTGGGTGTGACGCTGCTGCAAGCCGGCTTCCTGCTGTCGCTGGTACAGCTCGCCGGCATGACCCTGGGGCTCGTCACCGGTCTGGCTGTGCAGCGTGCGGGCCTCAGGCGCAGCATGGTGTGTGGCCTGCTGGTAATGGCCGTCGCCAGCGCGCTTGGAGGCGCCGCTCCCGGCGTTGAGTGGCTGCTGGCATCGCGTGTGCTGGAGGGGCTGGGATTTTTGTGGGTTGTCTTGCCGGCGCCGGCCCTGGTGCGTCAACTGGTTCCGCCCGAGCGGCTCAGCCGCATGATGGGGGTCTGGGGCGCCTACATGCCTCTGGGCGCCGCACTGGCCTTGCTGGCAGGGCCTCAGGTCATCGGCTGGGTTGCGCCTGACTGGGGCTGGCGAATTTTGTGGTGGCTGCTGGCCGCACTGGCAGGGGTACTGGCAATGCTGGTTGTGTGGCAGGTGCCTGCAGACGAAAGAGCGCCCGGCTTGCCGCCCTCGAGCGGTGCGGCGGTGAAGCCTTCCAGCGGCGAACTCATTGCCGCCACCTTGCGCTCACCTGCAGCCTGGCTGATGGCAGTGACCTTCGCCATGTATTCGGGGCAATGGCTTGCCGTGGTCGGTTTCCTGCCGTCGATCTACGCGCAAGCGGGAGTGGGTGGCCATTGGGTCTCGGTGCTCACCGCGCTTGCGGCCGCCGTCAATATCGTGGGCAATGTGACGGCGGGGCGGCTGCTGGGCCGCGGTGTCGCGCCGCTTGTGCTACTGGGTACGGGTTTTATGGTGATGGCTGGCGGAACCTTGCTGGCTTTCGCAGCGCATGTTCCGCCGGCGCTGCAATATGCGGCCGTGCTGGCGTTCTCCATGGTGGGCGGCCTGATTCCCGCCACGCTGTTCAGCCTGGCCATCCGGCTCGCGCCCGGCAGCGACACCGTGTCCACCACCGTCGGCTGGATTCAGCAATGGTCGGCGCTCGGCCAATTCGCCGGCCCTCCGCTGGTGGCCTGGGTTGCCGCGTTGGCCGGGGGCTGGCAATGGACGGGTTGGGTCACCGCAGTGAGCTCCGGCCTTGGCCTGTTGCTGGCGGTGTCGCTGCACCGTTTGTCTGCCCGGCGTGCAAGCGGCAACAGCACATAAAAAAACGCAGTCAAAAGGCTACATCCGGGGGCATAGGCTTATGACGTGTTGGCATTTCCCCTGCTGTTTTTTCCATGCGGCACGGATTACGCTCTGTGTCTGCGCACAATTCGTCACATTTTTCTGGAACAGTGAGCGCATGCTGCCTTGCGGGCATCAAACCTGCTTTGGCTACTCGTATCTCTAAAGGTGTTGTCATGGGCTTCAATCGGCGTCAATTGGTTCTTGGTGGTGTTTCCGCAGGTGTCGCTGTCGCAAGCCCCGCGCTGTGGGCGCAAAGCAGCAAGGGCGGCAAAAAAATCCTTCTCGGCCAATCCGTGCCGCTGACGGGAGCCGCAGACCAGATTGGCCTGGCCTACCTGAACGGCGCAAAAATTTACTTTGACGCCATCAATGCCAAAAACGGCGCGGGCGGCTACAAGATCGAAGTCAAGGCGCTTGATGACGGCTACACGCCGGCCAAGGCTGCCGCCAATGCCAAGCTGTTGATCGATGAAGGTGTTGACGCGCTCTTCGGGTTCACCGGCACCGCCAGCTGCGATGCCGCCTTCGCCGCGGCAAAAGCGTCCGGCACTTTGTTCTTCGCGCCTTTTGCCGCATCCGATGCCCTGCATGATCCCGCCCTCACCAATGTGTTCCACGTGCGTCCCGCGCTGGCAGATGAGGCCTACAAGATTGCCCGCCACTGCGCCACGCTGAACCAGGACCGCATCGCCGTGTTTGCCGAAGACGACGCCATGGGCAAGGGCGGCCTGGCCGCCGTCAACCAGGCGCTGATCGACCTCAAGCGCCCGGCCATCGTCGGCAGCGCGCTGTCACCCGTCAACAGCGACAAGGTCGATGCGGCCGTGGCGCAGATCATGAAGACCCAGCCCCAGGCCGTGATTCAGGTGAGTCTGTTCAATTCGTCGGCCGCCTTTATCCGCAAGATGCGCCAGGCCGGTTTCGGTGGCCAGTTCCTCAACCTGTCCGTAGTCGGGATTGATCCACTGTTCAGTGCACTGGGCAAAGAAATCGGCGGGGTCGTGATCTCGCAGGTGGTGCCTTCGCCGCGCAGCACCGGCACACCCATCATCAAGGAATACCTGGACGTGCTGAACCAGACCGACCAGACACCCAGCTACGAAAGCGTTGAGGGCTACATCGCCGCCAAGACCTTTGCCGAAGGCGTGCGCCGCAGTTCGGCCGGCAGCGGCAAGCCCGACCGGGCGGGCCTGCAAAAGGCCTTCGAGACCATGACGGACTACGACGTCGGCGGCTTTCGCATCAACCTGCGCCCCAAGAAGTACGAATCGGTGCGTGCGATTGACCTGGTCACCATCACACCCGACGGCAAAGTCGTTCGCTAAGCGTTGCTGAGCCGTTGTGCCAGAGCGCTTGACCGCGCTCCGCTTCGCTCAACTCGCTGCGCTGTGGGTTGAGAAATTGGGGTCAGATTCAAATATCATGATGCAAACTTCCGGTATTGCATTCCATGGCCCGTCTTCCCCGTCTGACGCTTCCCGGCTACCCGCATCACATCATCCAGCGGGGCAATAACCGGCAAACCGTCTTTTCTTCGGCCGCCGACCACCAGATGTTTCTGGGACTGCTGGACGAAAGCGCCCGCAAATTCGGCGTTGCCCTGCATGCCTATGTGCTGATGGGCAACCACTTCCACCTGCTCGCAACACCTTCCACGGCAGAAGGCCTGCCGCAAATGATGCAAGCCGCCGGGCGGCGCTACGTGCGCTACTTCAACGACAGCCAGGGCCGCTCCGGCACTTTGTGGGAAGGGCGCTACCGCGCCACCGTGATCGAGGCTGAGCCTCACCTGTTGCCGTGCATGGCTTACCTGGATCTCAACCCAGTCCGCGAGGGCCTGGTGGCGGAGGCCAAAGACTACCCCTGGTCCAGCTACGGCCACTACGCCGGCCTGCGGGTCGACAGCCTGCTGACGCCGCACCCGCTGGTCTGGGCGCTGGGTAACACGCCCTTTGCCCGTGAGGCGGCCTACGCCGAACTGGTGCGCGCCGGCATCACGCTGGAGCAGCAGGACCAGCTGACCCGATCCGCGCTGAGCGGCTGGGCTTTGGGCGGTGAGGGTTTTGTCGCGGAGCTGCAAAAGCGGACGGAGCGCCGCGTCACCAAAAATCAGCCCGGGCGGCCTGTTCGAATCAAACGGGAGGACGAAAGCGGAGCTTAGACCGTATCAAATATGGAAACTTTGCTATCAAATTTAATGTGTCCCCATTTTAAAGTTGATTAAATTAATCGGCATTTAATTAGAATCTGACCCCATTTAAAACGCTTGGCATTGTTGTTGCAATGCAATATGCTCCCATTCCCTGCGAAAAATTATGAACCTTGCGGATGGAAGCGTTGCCAGGCCTTTTAGGGGCCGCTTGGCACCGCCCTCATCCCCAACTGACGAGGAACCGCCATGACCACGGCTGCTGAAATCAAGCATTTTGAAGAAAACGGTTTGTACTCCGGTGCAAACGAACACGATGCCTGCGGCGTCGGTTTTGTGGCGCACATCAAGGGCCACAAAAGCCACGCCATCGTTCAGCAAGGCCTGAAGATCCTCGAAAATCTCGACCACCGGGGCGCAGTGGGCGCTGACAAATTGATGGGCGACGGCGCCGGTATCCTGATTCAGCTGCCGGACGCGCTGTACCGTGAAGAAATGGCCGGCCAGGGCGTGCAGTTGCCGCCGCCCGGCGAATACGGTGTCGGCATGGTCTTCCTGCCCAAAGAGCACGCCTCCCGCCTGGCTTGCGAGCAGGCGCTCGAGCGTGCCGTCAAGGCCGAAGGCCAGGTGCTGCTGGGCTGGCGCGATGTGCCGGTCAACCGCGACATGCCCATGTCGCCCACCGTGCGCGAAAAAGAACCCATCCTGCGCCAGATCTTCATCGGCCGCGGCAACGACGTGATCGTGCAGGACGCGCTGGAGCGCAAGCTGTACGTCATCCGCAAAACCGCCAGCGCCGCCATCCAGAACCTGCGCCTGACGCACAGCAAAGAATATTACGTGCCCAGCATGTCCAGCCGCACGGTGGTCTACAAAGGCCTGCTGCTGGCCGACCAGGTTGGCACCTACTACCGCGATCTGACCGACCCACGCTGCGTCTCGGCGCTTGGTCTGGTGCATCAGCGTTTCTCGACCAATACCTTCCCCGAGTGGCCGCTGGCCCACCCTTACCGCTATGTCGCGCACAACGGCGAGATCAACACCGTCAAGGGCAACTACAACTGGATGAAGGCACGCGAAGGCGTGATGTCATCGCCGGTGCTGGGCGCCGACCTGCAAAAGCTGTATCCCATCAGCTTTGCCAGCCAGTCCGACACCGCCACCTTCGACAACTGCCTGGAACTGCTGACCATGGCCGGCTACCCCATCAGCCAGGCCGTGATGATGATGATCCCCGAGCCCTGGGAACAGCACACCACCATGGACGAGCGCCGCAAGGCCTTCTATGAATACCACGCCGCCATGCTCGAGCCCTGGGACGGCCCAGCCTCCATCGTCTTCACCGACGGCCGCCAGATCGGCGCCACGCTGGACCGCAACGGCCTGCGCCCCTCGCGCTACTGCGTGACCGACGACGACCTGGTCATCATGGCCTCTGAATCGGGCGTGCTGCCGATTCCCGAGCACAAGATCGTGCGCAAATGGCGCCTTCAGCCCGGCAAGATGTTCCTGATCGACCTGGAACAAGGCCGCATGGTCGACGACGAGGAAATCAAGGCCACGCTGGCGCACAGCAAGCCCTACAAGCAGTGGATTGAAAACCTGCGCATCAAGCTGGACGACGTGGCCGGCAAAGCGGCCAAGGCCGCTCCAGCCACCGTGCCCGCAGCATCGAACATTGCACTGCTCGATCGCCAGCAGGCCTTCGGCTATACGCAGGAAGACATCAAATTCCTGATGTCCCCCATGGCCGCCAACGGCGAAGAAGCTACCGGCTCCATGGGCAACGACAGCCCACTGGCCGTGCTGTCCAACAAGAACAAGCCGCTCTACAACTACTTCAAGCAGTTGTTCGCGCAGGTGACCAACCCGCCCATCGACCCGATCCGCGAAGCCATCGTGATGTCGCTGGTGTCCTTTATCGGCCCCAAGCCCAACCTGCTGGACATCAACCAGGTCAACCCACCCATGCGGCTGGAAGTCAGCCAGCCCGTGCTCAACGTGGCCGACATGCAAAAGCTGCGCGACATCGAAGCGCACACGCAGGGCAAGTTCAAGAGCTACACGCTTGACATCACCTATCCGCTGGCCTGGGGCCACGAAGGTGTCGAGGCCAAGCTGGCTTCGCTGTGCGCCGAGGCGGTTGATGCGATCAAGGACGGCAAAAACATCCTGATCGTCAGCGACCGCGGCATCAGCGCCACGCAGGTTGCCATTCCGGCCCTGCTGGCCCTGTCGGCCATCCACCAGCACCTGGTGAAAGAAGGCCTGCGCACCACCGCCGGCCTGGTGGTGGAAACCGGCTCGGCCCGCGAAGTGCATCACTTCGCCGTGCTGGCAGGCTACGGCGCTGAAGCCGTGCACCCCTACCTCGCCATGGAAACGCTGGCTGAGCTGTCCAAAGGCCTGCCGGGCGACCTCAGCACCGACAAGGCGGTCTACAACTACACCAAGGCCATCGGCAAGGGCCTGTCCAAGATCATGTCCAAGATGGGCGTGTCTACCTATATGAGCTACTGCGGCGCGCAGCTGTTCGAGGCCATCGGCCTGAACAAGGGCACCGTGGCCAAGTTCTTCACCGGCACGGCCAGCCAGGTTGAAGGCATGGGCGTGTTCGAGATCGCCGAAGAAGCGCTGCGCATGCACCGCGCGGCTTTCAGCGACGACCCGGTGCTGGCCAACATGCTGGACGCCGGCGGTGAATACGCCTGGCGCGTGCGCGGCGAAGACCACATGTGGACGCCCGATGCGATTGCCAAGCTGCAGCATTCCACGCGTTCCAACAACTGGAACACCTATAAGGAATACGCCCAGCTGATCAACGACCAGAACCGCCGTCACATGACGCTGCGCGGCCTGTTCGAGTTCAAGATTGATCCATCCAAGGCCATCCCGATCGACGAAGTCGAGCCGGCCAAAGAGATCGTCAAGCGTTTTGCCACCGGCGCCATGTCGCTGGGCTCCATCAGCACCGAAGCCCACGCCACCTTGGCTGTGGCCATGAACCGCATTGGCGGCAAGAGCAACACGGGCGAGGGCGGTGAAGACCCGAACCGTTACCGTCAAGAACTCAAAGGCATCCCGATCAAAAAGGGCGAGACGCTGAAAAGTGTGATCGGCCCGAAACAGGTCGAGGTTGATTTGCCGCTGCAAGACGGCGACTCGCTGCGTTCGCGCATCAAGCAGGTCGCATCGGGCCGCTTCGGCGTCACGGCCGAATACCTGGTGTCGGCCGACCAGATCCAGATCAAGATGGCGCAGGGCGCCAAGCCCGGCGAAGGCGGCCAGCTGCCCGGCGGCAAGGTCAGCGAATACATCGGCCAGCTGCGCTACTCGGTGCCCGGCGTCGGTTTGATTTCGCCACCGCCGCACCACGACATCTACTCGATCGAAGATCTGGCCCAACTGATCCACGACCTGAAGAACGTCAACCCGCGCGCCAGCATCAGCGTCAAGCTGGTGAGTGAAGTCGGCGTCGGCACCATTGCCGCGGGCGTGGCCAAGGCCAAGTCCGACCATGTGGTGATTGCCGGCCATGACGGCGGCACGGGCGCTTCGCCCTGGTCGTCCATCAAGCACGCCGGCTCGCCCTGGGAAATTGGTCTCGCCGAAACCCAGCAAACCCTGGTGCTCAACCGCCTGCGCGGCCGCATCCGTGTGCAGGCCGACGGCCAGATGAAAACCGGCCGCGACGTCATCATCGGCGCGCTGCTGGGCGCTGACGAGTTCGGCTTCGCCACCGCACCGCTGGTGGTGGAAGGCTGCATCATGATGCGCAAGTGCCACCTCAACACCTGCCCGGTCGGTGTCGCCACACAAGACCCTGTGCTGCGCCAGAAATTCAGCGGCAAGCCTGAGCATGTCGTCAACTATTTCTTCTTCGTCGCCGAAGAGGCGCGCCAGCTCATGGCGCAACTCGGCGTGCGCAAGTTTGACGACCTGATCGGCCGCGCCGACTTGCTCGACACACAAAAAGGCATTGAACACTGGAAGGCCAGCGGCCTGGATTTCGGCCGCCTGTTCTACCAGCCGAATGTGCCTGCCGATGTGCCGCGCCTGCATGTGATGGAGCAAGACCACGCGCTTGAAAAAGCGTTGGACGTGCGCCTGATCGAAAAATCCAAAGCCGCGATCGAAAAGGGCGAAAAAGTCCAGTTCATCGAAGTGGCGCGCAACGTCAACCGCACCGTAGGCGCCATGCTGTCGGGCGAGCTGACACGCCACCACCCACAAGGCCTGCCCGACGACACGCTGCGCATCCAGCTTGAAGGCACGGGCGGCCAGTCCTTCGGCGCCTTCCTGGCCAAGGGCATCACCATGTACCTGATCGGCGACGCCAACGACTACACCGGCAAGGGCCTGTCGGGCGGCCGCATCGTCGTGCGCCCCAGCATCGACTTCCGCGGCGACGCGGTGAAGAACACCATCGTCGGCAACACCGTGCTCTACGGTGCGACCACCGGCGAAGCCTTCTTCAGCGGCGTGGCCGGCGAACGTTTTGCCGTGCGCCTCTCGGGCGCCACGGCGGTCGTTGAAGGCACGGGCGACCACGGCTGTGAGTACATGACGGGCGGCACCGTCGCGGTGCTGGGCAAGACCGGCCGCAACTTCGCCGCCGGCATGAGCGGCGGCGTGGCCTATGTGTACGACGAAGACGGTTTGTTTGCCACGCGCTGCAACACCTCCATGGTGTCTATGGACCGCGTGGTGACCACCGCCGAACAACACACCCATGACAAGGCCGACTGGCATGCGGGCGAAAGCGATGAGGAACTGCTCAAGCGCCTGCTGCAAGACCACAACCGCTGGACCGGCAGCAAGCGCGCGCGCGCGCTGCTCGACAACTGGAGCGAGTCACGTTTGAAGTTTGTGAAGGTCTTCCCGAATGAGTACAAGCGGGCGCTGATCGAGCGCAAGGAACGCCGCCTGGAAGCCGCGACCGAGACCACAAAAGCCCAGGTCGCTACCAACCAGGAAGCGGTGGCGGCTAAATAAGCCGGCTGCGCCGACTAACGCATTGCTATCGAATTTATAGCCGCTAACGCCCGTTGTGTGCGGGCGGAAAGCACAAAACGCTTAAGAGAATTGCACAGGACTTCATCATGGGAAAAATCACCGGCTTCATGGAATACGAGCGCATCGAGGAGGGCTACAAGCCCGTGCCGGAGCGCCTGAAGAACTACCGCGAATTTGTCATCGGGCTGGACGACGCGCAGGCCAACAAGCAGGCCGCGCGCTGCATGGACTGCGGCACGCCGTTTTGCAACAGCGGCTGCCCGGTCAACAACATCATTCCGGACTTCAACGACATGGTGTTCCGTGCCGACTGGAAAAACGCCATCGACACGCTGCACAGCACCAACAACTTCCCGGAGTTCACCGGCCGCATCTGCCCGGCGCCCTGCGAAGCCGCCTGCACGCTGAACGTGAACGACGACGCCGTCGGCATCAAGTCGATTGAGCACGCCATCATCGACCGCGCCTGGTCCGAAGGCTGGGTCAAGCCCGTGATGCCCAAGCACAAAACCGGCAAGAAAGTGGCCGTCGTCGGCTCCGGCCCCGCCGGCATGGCGGCCGCGCAGCAACTCGCTCGCACCGGCCATGACGTCACCCTGTTTGAAAAGAACGACCGCGTCGGCGGCCTGCTGCGCTACGGCATCCCCGACTTCAAGATGGAAAAAGTCCACATCGACCGCCGCGTCGAGCAAATGAAGGCCGAGGGCGTCAACTTCCGCACCGGCGTGATGGTGGGCAGTTTGCCGAAAGACTCCAAGGTCACCAACTGGGCCAAGGAAAGCATCACCCCTGAGCAACTGCAAAAAGACTTCGACGCCGTGATCCTGACCGGCGGCGCCGAACAATCGCGCGACCTGCCCGTGCCAGGCCGCGACCTGGACGGTGTGCATTTCGCCATGGAATTCCTGCCCCAGCAAAACAAGGTCAACGCCGGTGACAAGGTCAAAGGCCAGCTGCGCGCCGACGGCAAGCACGTCATCGTGATCGGCGGCGGCGATACGGGCTCCGACTGCGTAGGCACCAGCAACCGCCACGGCGCCGTCAGCGTCACCCAGTTTGAGCTGATGCCCCAGCCGCCCGAAGAAGAAAACCGCCCCATGACCTGGCCTTACTGGCCGATCAAGTTGCGTACGTCTTCCAGCCACGAAGAAGGCTGCGAGCGCGAATTCGCCATCTCCACCAAAGAGCTGATCGGCGAAAAGGGCAAAGTCACGGGTCTGAAGACCGTTCGTGTCGAATGGAAAGACGGCAAGATGGTGGAAGTGCCCGGCTCCGAGCAAACCCTCAAGGCCGACCTGGTGCTGCTGGCCATGGGCTTTGTCTCGCCTGTGGCCTCCGTGCTGGACGCCTTCGGCGTCGAAAAAGACAACCGCGGCAATGCCAAGGCCGGCACCGACTTCACCGGCGGCTACGCCACTAACGTGCCCAAGGTATTTGCCGCCGGCGACATCCGCCGCGGCCAGAGTCTGGTCGTCTGGGCGATTCGTGAAGGCCGCCAGGCCGCGCGCGCCGTTGACGAATTCTTGATGGGCTACAGCGACCTGCCTCGCTAACCGCCGCCCGGCCCCAATAATCGCCCGCTGCGGCGATTGGGGCTGACCCCGCTGTAGATGGGAAGCTGGGCGGGTGCTGCCCGGTTCCGGTACGGCCCTACGGTATTACAGGCTGGTATTACTTACCGGGAAGGGGCGGGCCAAACCCCGTATCATTAGGGCATTCCCCTAGCACCGCCGACGCGACCGTTGGCTTTTCCTCTTTCCAATGGCCGACACCTCAGCTTCATCACTGGTTGAATTCAAGGATGTGACCTTCTCCTACCCAGGCTCCGCGGGCGACCGCGTCATCCTGGACCGGGTCACGCTGTCTGTGCCTCGCGGCAAGGTCACGGCGCTCATGGGCGCGTCGGGTGGCGGCAAAACCACCGTGCTGCGCCTCATAGGCGGCCAGCAAAAAGCCACCAGCGGCACCGTCACGTTTGACGGGCAGGACGTCGGCAAGCTGGTGCAGGCCGAGCTGTATGCCGCCCGCCGGCGCATGGGCATGCTGTTCCAGTTTGGCGCGCTGTTTACCGACCTGAGCGTGTTTGACAACGTCGCCTTCCCGCTGCGCGAGCACACCGCGCTGCAGGACAGCCTGATCCGCGACATCGTGCTGATGAAGCTCAACGCCGTGGGCCTGCGCGGTGCACGCGACCTGATGCCCAGCGAGATTTCCGGCGGCATGGCCCGCCGCGTGGCGCTGGCGCGGGCCATCGTCCTGGACCCCGAACTCATCATGTACGACGAGCCGTTTTCCGGGCTGGACCCTATCTCGCTCGGCACCGCCGCGCAGCTCATACGCCAGCTCAACGACACGCTAGGCATCACCAGCATCATCGTTTCGCACGACCTGGAAGAAACCTTCCGCATCGCCGACAAAGTCATCATCCTGGCCAACGGCAGCATCGCCGCCCAGGGCACGCCCGATGAGGTCAGGCGTTCGACCGACCCGCTGGTGCACCAGTTCGTTAACGCCGAAAGCGAAGGCCCCGTGAAATTCCATTACCCCGGGCCCGGCGTGGAGGCTGATTTCGGCAACGCGGCCGTCAAAAAAGGGGAGCGCGCATGAGCCGCTACAACCCCGTCACCCTGATTTCCAGCCTGGGCTTTGCCGTGCGCGGCCAATTGGCCGAACTGGGCTATGCCGCCCGCCTGATGTCGCGGCTGGTGGCCCTGACCGGCCCCGCGCTGGCCCGCTTTGGCCTGGTGCGCGACCAGATCTTCTTTTTGGGCAATTACTCGCTGGCCATCATTGCCGTGTCGGGCCTGTTTGTCGGCTTTGTTCTGGGCCTGCAGGGCTACTACACGCTGCAGCGCTACGGCTCGGCCGAGGCGCTGGGCCTGCTGGTGGCGCTCAGCCTGGTGCGCGAGCTGGGGCCTGTGGTCACTGCGCTGCTGTTTGCCGGCCGCGCTGGCACCGCGCTCACGGCCGAAATCGGCCTGATGAAGGCCGGCGAGCAGCTTTCGGCCATGGAAATGATGGCGGTGGACCCGGTTCGGCGCATTCTGGCGCCGCGTTTCTGGGGCGGCATCATCGCCATGCCCCTGCTGGCCGCCGTCTTCAGCGCCGTGGGCATCATAGGCGGCTGGCTGGTCGGTGTGGTCATGATCGGCATTGATGCGGGCTCCTTCTGGAGCCAGATGCAGTCCGGCGTGGACGTCTGGCGCGACGTGGGCAACGGCATTATCAAGAGTTTTGTCTTTGGCGTAACCGTCACTTTTGTGGCTCTGCACCAGGGTTTTGAGGCGCAGCCCACGCCAGAGGGCGTCTCGCGTGCCACGACCCGCACGGTGGTTGTCGCCTCGCTGGCCGTGCTGGGGCTCGATTTCCTGCTGACCGCGTCCATGTTCAGCCTTTAACCACCCTAAAACATTTTTAATCCGCCCATGAGAAAATCCACCGTTCCAGTGCTCGCCTTGAGTGAATGGTGCAGGGCAGCCCTCCAGGGCCACTGAAAGAAGAACCATGCAACGCTCCAAAAATGATCTCTGGGTTGGCCTGTTTGTCCTGATTGGGGGCGCGGCCATCCTGTTTCTGGCGCTGAAGTCCGCCAACCTTCTTTCACTGAATTTCGACAGTTCTTACAAGATCACGGCGAAGTTCGACAATATTGGCGGCCTGAAGCCGCGCGCCGCGGTAAAAAGTGCGGGTGTGGTGGTCGGACGGGTTGAAAATATCACTTTCGACGACAAGTCCTACCAGGCCAGCGTCAATCTGGCCATGGAAAGCCGTTATGTCTTTCCAAAAGACAGTTCGCTGAAAATTTTGACCAGCGGCCTGTTGGGTGAGCAATACATCGGCGTGGAGGCCGGTGGAGACGAGAAGAATTTTGCCGCGGGCGACGTGATCAAAAACACGCAGTCGGCCGTGGTGCTTGAGAATCTGATCAGCCAGTTTTTATACAGTAAAGCGGCGGACAGCAGTTCCGGATCAGGGTCTGCACCGCCACCAGCGACGACAGAAAAAAAATGACAAACAACAACACGATGAAGAAATCTACAGGGTGGGCCGGCGCTGTTTTGGCCTTGGCGCTGCTGCAGGGATGTGCCACCGGGCCAGGCGCCAATCCGGCCGACCCGCTGGAGCCGTTCAACCGGACCATGTTCAATTTCAATGAGGGCCTGGACAAGGCTGTCCTCAAACCGGTGGCCACGGCCTACCGCGATGTCACGCCGCAGCCGGTGCGCACCGGCGTCACCAGCTTTTTCGGCAATATTTCGGACGTCTGGTCCATCGTCAACAACGTGCTGCAAGGCAAGGGCGAAGCGGCTGCCGACAGCCTGGCGCGCGTCACCACCAACACCCTCTGGGGCCTGGGCGGCATTTTTGATGTGGCCTCTGAAATGAAGATCCCGAAACACACGGAAGACTTCGGGCAGACCCTGGGCGTTTGGGGCGTGGGCTCCGGCCCTTACCTCGTGCTGCCTTTGCTTGGCCCCTCCTCGGTGCGCGATACGGCGGGCCTGGTGGTGGACTCCCAGCTCGATCTGGTCACCCAGGCCAGCAACGTCCGCGCCCGCAACTCCCTGACGACGCTGCGCGTTGTCAATGTGCGCGCCAACCTGCTGGGCGCAGGCAATGTGCTGGATCAGGCCGCGCTTGATAAATACAGCTTTACCCGCGAGATTTACCAGCAGCGCCGCAACAGCCTGATCGGCAACGCTTCCGCCGAAAAAGAAGAGCGTTTTGACCTGCCTGAAGGCGCTCAGACCGCCCCTGCCGCGCCGGCTGCCAAGTAAAAAGATGAAACAGGCTTGAACGGGGCCCTAATAAGGCCTTGTTAAGCACTGTTCCAACAATATTTACAAGACTGCCGCATAACTTCATCGCCAGCCCGGACACAATCCCGCAAAATCTCCCCAGAACCATCGGTTTTCAGGCGCATTAACACTCCAGGTATCTGACCGGAGTGCCGCGATCCCGGCAGCCGTATGTTTCGCTCTAGAAGGAACATCATGAAACGTAGAACGCTTGGCCATTTGTTGACCGCCACCCTTAGCCTGGCTCTGATGGGCGCCGCTCCTTTCGTCCGCGCCCAACAGGTCGAGGCTCCTGACGCCCTGATCAAACGTGTGTCGGCCGAAGTGCTGGACAACATCAAGACCGACAAGGCCGTGAAAGCCGGTGACCTGACCAAGGTGCTGGCGCTCGTCGACAGCAAAATCATGCCCAACGTGAACTTCACGCGCATGACGGCCGCTGCCGTGGGCCGTAACTGGCGCCAGGCCACACCCGAGCAGCAAAAGAAGCTGCAGGACGAATTCAAGACCCTGCTGATCCGCACCTATTCCGGTGCGCTGGCGCAAGTCAGCGACCAGAGCGTCAATGTGAAGCCGCTGCGTGCAGAGCCGGCTGACACCGAAGTCGTGGTTCGCACCGAAGTCCTGGGCCGGGGCGACCCCGTCCAGCTCGATTACCGCATGGAAAAAACCGCCACCGGCTGGAAGATTTATGACCTGAACGTGCTGGGCGTGTGGCTGGTGGAAACCTACCGCACCCAGTTCGCCCAGGAAATCAACGCCAAGGGCGTTGACGGCCTGATCGCATCGCTGGTGCAGCGCAATCAGTCCAATACGGGTGCCGGCGCCGGCGCGGCTGCCGCCAAGAAGCCCTGAGCAGGGTTGCCACCGGTGCTGACGCTTCCTCCCGTTCTCACGCATGCCGAGGCTGCCGGGTTCGCCCGCGGCCTCAAGCAGGCCGTGCTGTCCCAGCCGGCCGGCGTGGTGGCCGATGCGGGTGCGCTGAAGGAGTTTGACTCCTCTGCCCTGGCGGTGCTGCTGGAGTGCCGGCGTGAAGCGCTGGCCGCCGGCAAGACGTTTTCGGTTGCCGGCCTGCCGGCCCGCCTGCGCCAGCTGGCAGGCCTGTATGGCGTGGCGGAACTGATACCCGCCGCTGCCGCCCCGGCAGCCTGAGGCCGCGAGTCCCGGCGCAGGGCATTTGGCCGCCAGGCCCGATAAAACAGCATCCGCCCTTAAAATGACGGGCTCATGCCAGCGATCTCATTCCAGTCCGTCTCCAAAACCTACTCCTCCACGCGAAATCAGACGGGGCCCATTGTCAAAGCGCTTGACGATGTCAGTTTTGATATCCAGCAGGGCGAATTTTTTGGACTGCTAGGCCCCAACGGCGCTGGAAAAACCTCCCTCATCAGCATCCTGGCCGGCTTGTCGCGCGCCAGCAGCGGCACCGTCAAGGTCCACGGCAGCGATGTATTGACCGACTACGCCAACGCCCGGCGCAAGCTCGGCGTGGTGCCGCAGGAACTGGTCTTTGACCCCTTTTTCACCGTGCGCGAGGCGCTGCGCATCCAGTCCGGTTATTTCGGCATCAAGCACAACGACGACTGGATCGACGAATTGCTGGTCAGCCTGGGCCTGGCCGACAAGGCCAATGCCAACATGCGCCAGCTCTCGGGCGGCATGAAACGCCGCGTGCTGGTCGCGCAGGCGCTGGTGCACAAGCCGCAGGTCATCGTGCTGGACGAACCCACCGCCGGCGTCGATGTGGAGCTGCGCCAGACCCTGTGGCAATTCATCGCCAAACTCAACAAGCAGGGCAGTACGGTGCTGCTCACCACGCATTACCTTGAAGAAGCCGAGGCGTTGTGCAGCCGCATCGCCATGCTCAAGCAGGGGCGGGTGGTGGCGCTGGCGCAGACTTCGGAGCTGCTCAAGGCCGCGTCCTCCAATGTGTTGCGCTTCAAAATCGACAGTGAATTGCCTACGCACCTGGCGGCGCAAGCCCGCATTACGGGCCGCATCGTGCAGTTCCCGGCGCACAACGCCAACGACATCGAGCAATACCTCGCAGCCATCCGCGAGGCGGGGCTGGTTGCCGAAGACGTTGAAATCCGCAAAGCCGATCTGGAAGACGTCTTCCTGGACGTCATGAACAAGAAACCAGCCATTGAGGCTCCGGCTGTGACGGTGGACCTCGCGAAAGTAGCAACATGAACGGCTGGCAAACACTGCTCTACAAAGAGTCCCTGCGCTTCTGGAAGGTCGGTTTTCAGACCGTGGGCGCGCCCGTGCTGACCGCCGTGCTCTACATGCTGATCTTCGGCCATGTGCTGCAAGACCAGGTGAAGGTTTACAACCAGGTCAGCTACACCGCCTTCCTGGTGCCGGGCCTGGTGATGATGAGTGTGCTGCAAAACGCGTTCGCCAACAGCTCTTCCTCGCTGATCCAGAGCAAGATCATGGGCAGCCTGGTGTTTGTGCTGCTCACGCCGCTGTCGCACTGGCACTGGTTCTTTGCGTATGTCGGCTCGTCGGTGGCGCGTGGCCTCCTGGTGGGGGCGGGCGTGTTTGCCGTCACCGTGTTTTTTGGCCAGCCCTCTTTTGTGGCGCCGTTGTGGATCGTGCTGTTTGCCGTGCTGGGCGCGGCCATGCTGGGCGCGCTGGGCGTGATCGCCGGGCTCTGGTCTGAAAAATTCGACCAGATGGCGGCCTTCCAGAACTTTGTCATCATGCCGATGACCTTCCTGAGCGGCGTGTTTTATTCGATTCACTCGCTGCCGCCTTTCTGGCAGAAAGTCAGCCACCTCAACCCGTTTTTCTACATGATCGACGGTTTCCGTTATGGATTTTTCGGCGTCAGCGACGTTTCCCCCTGGTTGAGCCTGGGCATCGTCACGGCAGCCTTGCTGACTGTCAGCGCGATTGCCGTCAACATGCTGCGCACCGGCTACAAAATACGACACTAAACATGACCAGCGAAGAACTCCAATCCATCATCGCCGCAGGCCTGCCCTGTGAGCACATCGAGCTGTCGGGCGACGGCCGTCACTGGTACGCCACCGTGGTGTCCAGCGCTTTCGAGGGTCAGCGCCTGATCCAGCGCCACCAGAAGGTGTACGCCACCTTGGGCGGCCGTATGCAGACCGACGAGGTGCATGCGCTCTCGATGAAAACCTATACACCGGCCGAATGGGCCAGCAATAACGCCAACGCGAACTAAAAGAACGACATGGACAAATTACTCATCAAGGGCGGTAAGTCGCTGGCCGGCACGGTCGAAATCTCTGGCGCCAAGAACGCCGCGCTTCCGGAGCTGTGCGCCGCGCTGCTCACGGCCGACACAGTCACGCTGCAGAACGTGCCGCGCCTGCAGGACGTCTCCACCATGCTCAAGCTGATCCGCAACATGGGCGTGGAGGCCGATCGCAGCGAGGCGGCGCCCAGCACTGTGGTGATCAATGCCGGCCCTCTGAGCTCGCCCGAAGCGCCTTACGAACTCGTCAAGACCATGCGCGCCTCCGTGCTGGCCCTGGGCCCGCTGCTGGCGCGCTTTGGCGAGGCCACGGTGTCGCTGCCGGGTGGTTGCGCCATCGGCTCGCGCCCAGTCGACCAGCACATCAAAGGTCTGCAGGCCATGGGCGCCGAGATCGTGGTCGAGCACGGCTACATGATCGCCAAGCTGCCGGCCGGCCAGAAGCGTCTCAAAGGCGCCAGCATCACCACCGACATGGTGACGGTGACCGGCACGGAAAACTTCCTCATGGCCGCCAGCCTGGCCGAGGGCGAGACGATTCTGGAAAACGCCGCGCAGGAGCCCGAGATCGGCGACCTGGCCGAGATGCTCATCAAGATGGGCGCCAAGATTGAAGGCCACGGCACGCGCCGCATCCGCATCCAGGGTGTGGATCGCCTGCACGGTTGCACCCACCAGGTGGTAGCCGACCGTATTGAGACCGGCACCTTTTTGTGCGCGGTGGCGGCTGCCGGTGGCGATGTTGTGCTGAAGCACGGCCGCGCCGACCACCTCGACGCCGTGATCGACAAGCTGCGTGAAGCCGGTGCGACCGTGACGGCGAGCGAGGGTTCCATTCGCATTCAGGCCAGCGGCCGCATGAAGGCTCAGTCCTTCCGCACCACCGAGTACCCTGGTTTTCCGACCGACATGCAGGCGCAGTTCATGGCGCTGAACGCCATTGCGCAGGGCAGCAGCACGGTGACCGAGACGATTTTTGAAAACCGTTTCATGCACGTCAACGAGATGGTGCGCCTGGGCGCGAAGATTCAGATCGACGGCAAGATTGCCGTGATGGAGGGCGTTGAAAAGCTGTCGGGCGCCACCGTGATGGCCACCGATTTGCGCGCCTCCGCCAGCCTGGTGATCGCCGGCCTGGTGGCCGAAGGCGAGACGCTGGTGGACCGCATCTACCACCTGGACCGCGGCTACGACCAGATGGAAGCCAAGCTGCGCGGAATCGGCGCTGATATCGAGCGAGTCAAAGCATGATCACCTTAGCCTTATCCAAGGGCCGCATCTTCGACGACATCCTGCCGCTGCTGCGAAGCGCCGGCATTGAAGTCCTCGATGACCCGGAAAAGTCCCGCAAGCTGATCCTGGACACCAACCAGCCCGGCCTGCGCGTGGTACTGGTGCGCGCTACCGACGTGCCGACCTATGTGCAATACGGCGGTGCGGATCTCGGTGTTGTCGGCAAAGACACTTTGCTTGAATCCGGCAGCCAGGGCCTGTATCAGCCGCTGGATTTGCAGATCGCCAAATGCCGCATCAGCGTGGCGGTGCGCGAAGGCTTTGACTATGCCGCCGCCGTGCGCCAGGGCTCGCGCCTGAAAGTGGCCACCAAGTACGTGGCGATCGCCCGCGACTTCTTCGCCACCAAGGGCGTGCACGTGGATCTGATCAAGCTCTACGGCAGCATGGAGCTGGCGCCGCTTACCGGCCTGGCCGACGCAATCGTCGACCTGGTGTCGACCGGCAGCACGCTCAAGGCCAACCACCTGATCGAGGTCGAGCGCATCATGGACATCAGCTCGCATCTGGTGGTCAACCAGACCGCGCTGAAGCTCAAGCAGGCGCCTATCCGCAAGTTGATTGACGACCTGACGGCCGCCACATCGTCATCCTCCCGAAAATCCTGACGCTATGAAATTAGTAGCTGCTCCCGCGCGTCTTTCAACGTCTACAGCAACTTTTCATGCTGAATTCAAGGCGCGGCTGCATTGGTCAGCCGACACCGACGCGGCCATCGAGCAGCGCGTGGCCGATATCCTGGCCGATGTGCAGCAGCGCGGCGATGCGGCGGTGCTGGAATACACCGCGCGCTTTGACGGGCTGGACGCCTCTTCCATGGGCCAGCTCGAACTCACGCAGGCCGAGCTGAAAGCTGCCTTCGACGCCATCCCGGCCGCCCAGCGCAATGCGCTTGAAGCCGCCGCGCGACGTGTGCGCAGCTATCACGAGGCCCAGAGGAAGGCCAGCGGCGAAAGCTGGAGCTACCGCGACGAAGACGGCACCCTGCTGGGCCAGAAGGTCACGCCGCTGGACCGCGTCGGCATCTATGTGCCCGGCGGCAAGGCGGCCTACCCCTCATCGGTGCTGATGAATGCGATCCCCGCCCACGTGGCCGGGGTCGGCGAAATCATCATGGTCGTGCCCACGCCCAAGGGCGAAAAGAATGCCCTGGTGCTGGCTGCCGCCTACGTGGCCGGCGTCACCCGCGCTTTCACCATTGGCGGCGCGCAAGCCGTGGCCGCGCTGGCCTACGGCACGCAGACCGTGCCCAAGGTCGACAAAATCACCGGCCCCGGCAACGCCTATGTGGCCAGCGCGAAAAAGCGTGTGTTCGGCACCGTGGGCATCGACATGATTGCCGGCCCGTCTGAAATCCTGGTGCTGGCCGACGGCAGCACGCCCGCCGACTGGGTGGCCATGGACTTGTTCAGCCAGGCCGAGCATGACGAACTCGCACAAAGCATCCTGCTGTGCCCCAACGCCGCGTATATCGACGAAGTACAGGCTGCCATCGACCGCCTGCTGCCCGAAATGCCGCGCGCCGAGATCATCGCCAAGTCCCTCACCGGCCGCGGCGCACTCATCCACACCCGCAGCATGGAAGAGGCCTGCGAAATCAGCAACCGCATCGCCCCTGAACACCTGGAAGTCTCCAGCCGCGACCCGCACAAGTGGGAACCGCTGCTCAAGCATGCCGGCGCCATCTTCCTGGGCGCCTACACCAGCGAATCTTTGGGTGACTACTGCGCCGGCCCCAACCACGTGCTGCCCACCAGCGGCACGGCGCGCTTCAGCTCACCACTGGGCGTCTACGACTTCCAGAAACGCTCCAGCCTGATCGAAGTGAGCGAAGCCGGCGCCCAGGTGCTGGGCAAGATCGCCGCCGAGCTGGCTTACGGCGAAGGCCTGCAGGCGCATGCGCGCGCGGCCGAGATGCGCCTGAAATAGGGCACAAGTCAGCCCAAGTGTGTAAACACGGCCCGAAACTGGCTGGCGTTGATGAAAAAAAAAGAACTGACCTGGGCGCGCCACCTCGTACATCGACGAGTCATTTTTGGGTGGCGTTGTCTGTCGCCATTTTTGTTTTTCTTGTCGTCGGATTTTTTTCGTACAAGCCCGGCAAGGCTTCCCTGCTGAATGAACTCACGGGTTATGTATTGCTGCTGAGTTGGTTGCTTTTATTGTTTGCAGTCTTGCGAGCGCCTCGGCAAACTTCTTCGCCCACAAGAGCCACGGCTGGGCACACTCATGAAAATCCCTGGGAGGCTACGAAGTCCTTTGGCAGGTCGGTCTTCGGGATGGTGTTTTTCGGAGGGATGATTTATGCAGGGGCAGCAGCCTTTTGGACAGACAAAGTCTTTTACTGGCCTGGAGGTAGAGGAATGCCATCTTTCTACGTGTTCTGGTCGGACTCAGCCATATTGGTTTTTGCAACAGCGCTGAGCTGGATTTTTATAGGCTTGATGGGGTGCTTTGCTCTCTTGCGGCCACATTGGGTTGCGGATCATTCCTCAAAAAAGAGCGAATAAACAACACGAACTTCGTGTTACACGAATTTCGTGTAAACTTCGACCCATGAAGAACGTCACCATCACCGTGGACGACGCCGCCCTCGAATGGGTGCGGGTGGAAGCGGCCAAGCGCAATACCAGCGTGTCGCGCCTGGTGGGCGAGATGCTGACCGAAAAGATGCAGCGCACCGACGCCTACCAGCGCGCCATGCACGACTGGCAAAACAAGGCGCGGCTTTGGGTGTCCGATGGGCAGCCTTATCCCACCCGTATCGACCTTGACGAGCGCGGCGCATGAGCAGCACCACCACGAACGGCGTCTTTGTCGACGCCAACATCCTTATTTACAGTGAAGACGGGGCCGACCCGGCCAAGCAAAAGGCCGCCTTGGCCTGGCTGACGGTGCTATGGCAGCGCGGCATGGGCCGCATCAGCACGCAGGTGCTCAATGAGTTCTATCTGCTGGCTACCCGCAAGATCAACCCGCCCATGCCTGCCGGCGATGCCCGCGCCGAAGTGCGCCGTTATGAGCTCTGGCAGCCCTGGCAGACCGACCATGCGACGGTTGAATCCGCCTGGGCGGTGGAAAGCCGCTACGGCCTGCATTACCGCGACAGCCTGGTTGTAGCGGCCGCCCAGCACCTGGGTTGCCGCTACCTGCTGAGCGAAGACCTGGCGCACGAACAGCACTACGGTGGTGTCCAGGTGATCAATCCTTTTAAAACCGGCATTGAAGTGCTGGAGCAAGCCCTATGACCGCACCTTCTTCTACTCCTTTGCTAGACCCCAAGTTCAAACAACTGATCCGCCAGGACGTGCAGTCCATGCACGCCTACGCCGTTCAGGAGTCGGCCGGCATGGTCAAGCTCGACGCGATGGAGAACCCGCACCGCCTGCCGGCCAAGCTGCAGGCCAAGCTGGGTGAGCGGCTGGGCGCGGTGGCGCTGAATCGCTACCCGGACGGGCGCGTTAACGACCTGCGCCGCGCGCTGGCCGCCCATGCGGGCATGCCCGAGGGCTTTGACATCATGCTGGGCAATGGCTCAGACGAGCTGATTTCGCTGCTGGCCATGGCTTGCGACGTGGAGGGCGGCTCGATATTGGCGCCGCTGCCCGGCTTTGTGATGTACGCCATGAGCGCGCAGTTGCAAGGCCTGAAATTCATCGGCGTGCCGCTGACAGCCGACTTTGAGCTGGACGAAGCCGCCATGCTGGCCGCCATCAAAGAGCACAAGCCTTCGCTGATTTACCTGGCTTACCCGAACAACCCCACGGCCAACCTGTGGGACGCCGCGGTGATCGAAAAAATCATTGAGGCCGTGGGCGAGCAAGGTGGCCTGGTGATCATGGACGAGGCCTACCAGCCCTTCTCCAGCGAAAGTTATATCAACCGCATCGCCCGGCACAAGCATGTGCTGCTGATGCGCACCATGAGCAAATTCGGCCTGGCCGGCGTGCGGCTGGGCTACATGATGGGCCCCAAAGCGCTGATCGCCGAGATCGACAAGGTGCGCCCGCCTTACAACATCAGCGTGCTCAACTATGAGTGCGCGCTGTTTGCGCTGGCCTACCAGGAGGTATTTGCCGCACAGGCGCAAGACATCCTGGCCCAGCGCAAACGGATTTTTGACGCGCTGCAGGCCATGCCCGGCGTGAAAGCCTGGAAAAGCGACGCCAACATGATCCTGGTGCGCGTGCCCGATGCCGCCAAAACCTTTGAGGGTATGCGCTCGCGCAAGGTCCTGATTAAAAACGTTTCTAAAATGCATCCATTGCTGGCCAATTGTTTGCGCCTGACGGTCGGCACCGCGGACGAGAACACCCAAATGCTGGCGGCGCTTAAAGAATCCCTATGACCACCCCCACACTTGCTCCTTCTGCACCAAGAACCGCCGAGGTTTCGCGCAACACCGCCGAAACCCAGATCACCGTCAAGCTCAACCTGGACGGCACCGGCAAAGCAAACCTGTCCACGGGCATAGGCTTTTTCGACCACATGCTGGACCAGATCGCCCGTCACGGCCTGATCGACCTCGACATCCAGGCCAAAGGCGATTTGCACATCGACGGCCACCACACGGTGGAAGACGTGGGCATCACGCTGGGCCAGGCCGTGGCCAAGGCCGTGGGCGACAAAAAAGGCCTGCGCCGCTACGGCCACGCTTATGTGCCGCTCGACGAGGCGCTGTCGCGCGTGGTGGTCGATTTTTCGGGTCGCCCGGGCCTGGAGATGCACGTGCCCTTCAAGAGCGGCATGATTGGCACCTTCGACAGCCAGCTGGCCTACGAATTCTTTCAGGGCTTCGTCAATCACGCCTTCGTCACGCTGCACATCGACAACCTCAAAGGCGAAAACGCCCACCACCAGGCTGAAACCGTGTTCAAGGCTTTTGCCCGCGCGCTGCGCATGGCGCTGGAGATTGATCCGCGCGCTGCCGGCGTGATTCCCTCGACCAAGGGCTCGCTGTAAGCCATGCCCCTGCCGCCCCTCCAACTCTGAAACCCTGATGGCAAAACCCAAAACTGTCGCCGTGGTCGACTACGGCATGGGCAACCTGCACTCCGTCTCACAGGCGGTGCGGCATGTGGCCGCCGGCAGCGGCTTTGAGGTGATGGTCACCTCCAAAGCCGAAGACGTGATGAATGCCGAGCGCATCGTGCTGCCCGGCCAGGGCGCGATTGCCGACTGCATGCGCGAGCTGGCCGACTCCGGCATGCTGGAGTCGGTGTTGCACGCCGCAGCGCACAAGCCGCTGTTCGGTGTCTGCGTAGGCATGCAAATGTTGCTCACGCACAGCGACGAGGGCGTGCCGGGCGACGGCGGCGCCGGAACAGCCGGCCTGAACCTGATCCCCGGCCAGGTCATCAAATTCGAACTCGCCGGCCAAACGCAGCCTGACGGAAGCCGCTACAAGGTGCCGCAGATGGGCTGGAACCAGGTTCACCAAAACGGGGCGGGCGCCGGCAAAGCGCACCCGGTGTGGGCGGGCGTACCCGATGGTTCCTACTTTTACTTCGTGCACAGCTTTTACGCCCGGCCGTCGGATGCGCACCACATCGCGGGCGAGACCGACTACGGCGCGCGCTTTACGGCGGCCATTGCACGCGATAATATTTTTGCCACCCAGTTCCACCCCGAGAAAAGCGCCGACCACGGGCTGGCCCTGTACCGCAACTTCCTGCACTGGAATCCTTAGAACAGGTTCTTGGTACACCCGCAGCCGACTTGGGTCAGACCCGGTACCGGGACGCCGGACTTTTTGTTACCCTGACCACCCGCATTCTTTTTTTACCGTCTTTTTTACCGCCACATGCTACTCATCCCCGCGATTGACCTGAAAGACGGTCACTGCGTCCGCCTCAAACAGGGCGACATGGATCAATCCACCATCTTCAGCGAAGACCCGGCCGCCATGGCGCGCAGCTGGGTCGACAAGGGCGCGCGGCGCCTGCACCTGGTGGACTTGAACGGCGCTTTCGCGGGCAAACCCCGCAACGAGCAGGCCATCAAGCAGATCCTGGCCGAAGTCGGCAGCGAGATCGACGTGCAACTGGGCGGCGGCATCCGCGACCTGGACACCATAGAGCGCTACCTCGATGCCGGCCTGCGCTACGTCATCATCGGCACCGCGGCCGTGAAGAACCCCGGCTTCCTGCAAGACGCCTGCACCGCGTTTGGCGGCCACATCATCGTCGGCCTGGACGCCAAAGACGGCAAGGTCGCCACCGACGGCTGGAGCAAGATGACCGGCCACGAAGTGATCGACCTCGGCAAGAAGTTCCAGGACTACGGCGTCGAATCCATCATCTACACCGACATCGGCCGCGACGGCATGCTGACCGGCATCAACATCGACGCCACCGTCAAGCTCGCCCAGGCACTGACCATTCCCGTGATCGCCTCGGGCGGCCTCTCGAACATGGCCGATATCGAAAAGCTCTGCGAAGTCGAGGAAGAGGGCGTCGAAGGCGTGATCTGCGGGCGCTCGATTTACAGCGGCGACCTCGACTTCGAGAAGGCCCAGGCGAGAGCCGATGAACTGAACGGATAAGGCATGCGTATGTTTATGCACATAGCCGCAGGGCTGGTGCTCACGCTGACCGCGACAACCGGCGTCGTCATGGCGCAACCTGCCGAGTTACTTCAGTCCTTTGAGAGCTGTTACGCCGTTAGTACCGGGCCTGCTGATGCAACCGGCGCCATCTCGCCTCGCAGCGAGACACAGAAACAACAATTGATCGAGTGCTTGGGGAAAATGCCTGACAGCGATCCCCGCAAAGCCTATTTGCTGAGTCAGGAACGTACTGTTCCGCCGGTTTGTGATGCTGCGAAATCCACCTACCTGCCTGCGTTGGAGGCTTGTGGCGTCGAGCTGGCGAGTGCGCAGAATTATCGGGAAGCTCACGCCACGCTTCGTGCCGCGGTCATAGCGGGTTCCGCCTTCGCGCTCGCCATCCTTCTTGAAGAGTCGATGGACGAGGATGGGTTTGGCGCGGCCATTCCGCCTGCAGACAAAGCCTTCTACGCGTACGTGTTTTGCAGCACCGGCTCCGGTTTGCAGGTCAACCAGCCACCGGAAGTCCTCTATGTCCCATCTTTGCGCGTGCGATCCGCCGCGCAGATTCCATCCTCACCCGTTACTCGGAACCAGGCTGCCTGTGCCGGTGATGTTGACCGGGGGGCCGGGGCGAAACTGACCGTTCAGCAAAGGAAGGACGTGAGAGGCCGGGCTGTAGCGACTGTCGCCAGTTTTCCGGTCAAAGCCCGTGCTTTTCTGGCCCAATACCCTGAATACCGGCCTTTCAACGCAACCTACCGTTAGCCTATTCATGCTTGCCAAACGAATCATTCCCTGCCTCGACGTGACCGGCGGCCGCGTCGTCAAGGGCGTCAACTTCACCCAGCTACGCGATGCGGGCGACCCGGTGGAAATCGCCGCGCGCTATAACGAGCAGGGCGCTGACGAGCTCACTTTCCTCGATATCACCGCGACCAGCGACGGCCGCGACCTGATCCTGCCCATCATTGAAGCCGTGGCATCGCAGGTATTCATTCCCCTCACGGTGGGCGGTGGTGTGCGCACTGTTGAGGACGTGCGCCGCCTTCTCAATTCCGGCGCCGACAAGACCAGCTTCAACTCGGCCGCCATTGCCAACCCGCAGGTGATCGCCGACGCATCCGCCAAATACGGCTCGCAGTGCATCGTGGTGGCGATTGACGCCAAGCGCCGCAGCGCCGAAGACGAAAAACGCCTGACACCCGCCGGTGAACCGGTCGGCCCGGGTTGGGATGTGTACAGTCACGGCGGGCGCAAGAACACTGGCCTGGACGCCGTAGCCTGGGCCACCGACATGGCGCGGCGCGGCGCGGGCGAGATTTTGCTGACCAGCATGGACCGCGACGGCACCAAGTCGGGCTTTGACCTGGCGCTGACCCGCGCGGTGAGCGACGCCATCAGCGTGCCGGTGATCGCCTCGGGCGGCGTCGGCAACCTGGAACACCTGGCCGACGGGATACAAACCGGCGGCGCCGACGCGGTGCTGGCCGCCAGCATCTTTCATTACGGCGAATACACGGTGCAGCAGGCCAAGCAGCATATGGCCGAACGGGGCATCCCCGTTCGAATGACGTAACCCCCGCCGGCTTCGCTGCGCTACGCCTTCCCCCCTGCTGGGGCGATATCTGCGGTCCGGCAAAGCCGGTCCCGCGATATCCTTGCTTTGGCGCGTCATTCCAAATCCGTGACAATTGCCTCATGACTAAAAACTGGTTAGATGAAGTCAGCTGGGACGACAAGGGCCTGATCCCCGTCATTGCACAAGAAGCCTCCAGCGGCGATGTGCTCATGTTCGCCTGGATGAACCGCGAGGCGCTGCAAAAAACCGCCGAACTCGGCCAGGCCGTGTATTTCAGCCGCTCGCGCGGGCGCCTGTGGCACAAGGGCGAAGAGTCCGGCAATCAGCAAACGGTGCATGAGATTCGCCTGGATTGCGACAACGACGTAGTCTTGCTCAAGGTGACGCAACTGGGCCACACGCCGGGCATCGCCTGCCACACGGGCCGTCACAGCTGTTTTTTCAGTGTGTATAAAGACGGCCAGTGGGTAGTCACCGAGCCCGTGCTCAAAGACCCGACAACCATGTACAAACAGACCCCCGGCAAACATGACCACGAATGACTCCCTCCAGCGCCTGGCGCAGATCATTGAAAGCCGCAAGGCGGCCAATGGCGGCGACCCGGACACCAGCTATGTGGCGCGCCTGCTGCACAAAGGCCCCGACGCCTTCCTGAAAAAAATCGGCGAGGAAGCCACTGAAACCGTGATGGCGGCCAAAGACATCGACCGCGGCGGGCCCACGGTGGAGCTCAAAGGCAAGCTGGTCGGCGAGGTAGCCGACCTGTGGTTTCACAGCCTGATTGCGCTGGCGCATTACGGCCTGAGCCCCCTCGATGTGATTGCCGAACTGGAGCGCCGCGAAGGCACCAGCGGCATCGAGGAAAAAGCTTTGCGCAAGGCGCAGCACCGCGATGCGTCCGAAAAGCCATAGGCCGTAAGCCTGACCCCGCCCATTCATTTGACTTGACCTGAGGAAGCTGACCTGATGGAAACCGACCTGGCCGAATTCGAAGGCAAAAGCCCCAACGACCGCACCGTCATGCATGTGCTCTACGCACTGCATACGCTGGCCTGGTTCAGCGGCGGTGTGTTCGCGGTGATCGCCGTGATCATCAACTACATCCGCCGCGCTGACGAGTCCGACGCGCTTTACATCGACCACCACAACTACATGATCCGCACCTTCTGGTGGACGCTGGGCTGGCTGGTGCTGCTGTCGCCGCTGTGGCTGCTGTTTGTGCTGCCGGGCTTTGTGGCTTACGGCATTGTGTGGCTGTGGTACCTGTACCGCTGCGTGCGCGGCTGGATGCGTTTTAACAGCCATCGCCCGACTTAATACCTCTTTCAGACTGGATCACGCATGAGCCACCCAGACAACTGCATTTTCTGCAAGATCGCCGCCGGCGCCATTCCCAGCCGCAAGGTGTATGAGGACGATGAGTTCTTCGCCTTCCACGACATCAACCCCTGGGCGCCTGTCCATTTCCTGATCATCCCCAGGGAGCACATCCCGTCGATGGCGCAGGTGGGGCCTGAACACACCGCCATGCTGGGCCGCCTGATGGCGCTGGCCCCCAAACTGGCGATGGAGCAGGGCTGCAATCCGTACCCGGAAGGCGGCTACCGCATCGTGACCAATACCGGCGCGGAAGGCGGGCAAGAGGTGCACCATTTGCATTTCCACGTGATCGGCGGGCCCCGCCCCTGGCTGAAAGGCTAAGAGCGTTACAAAGCCCAACGGAACCCCCGGCGCCCGCAGGCACACTAACCCGGTAGGGCAATGTGTGTACTCAGGGTCCTGACAGGCCGGGCCTTTAGAATCAACGCATTGCGTGCAAACCGGCAATTCCGCAAGTTTTGGCATTTATCTGCACTGATACCCCGCAATTTCCAGATTAGGAGCAAATCATGGGTTCATTTTCCATTTGGCACTGGCTGATCGTGCTGTTGATCGTGGTGATGGTTTTCGGCACCAAAAAGCTCAAGAACATGGGCAGCGACCTCGGCAGTGCCGTCAAGGGCTTTAAAGACGGCATGAAAGACGGTGGCCAGGCCCCCGCCGACGTGCCAGTGCCGCCTGCCAGCGTCACCAACGCCCAGGCCGCCGACAAAACCACCATCGACGTCGAAGCGCGTCAAAAGTCCTGATCCCGGCCTGACACCTCGTGATTGATCTCGGCATCTCCAAAATAGCGCTGATAGGCGCGGTCGCGCTGATCGTCATCGGCCCGGAGAAGCTGCCGCGCGTGGCGCGCACCGTAGGCACCTTGCTGGGCAAGGCCCAGCGTTACGTGGCCGACGTCAAGAACGAAGTTAACCGCTCCATGGAGCTGGACGAGCTCAAGAAGATGAAGGACACCGTCGAGGGCGCGGCCCGCGACGTGGAGAACTCCATCCAGACCAACGCCAGTGATTTTGAAAAATCATGGGCCGAAGCCACCGGCGATTCGCCTTCTGGCGCTTTGCCCGGCATGGAAATCTTCCCCGAATACAAGCACCCGAAAAAGAAGTGGCGCCTCAAGCAGGGCGCGACGCCCCAGTGGTACAAGGCCCGTTCGGGCGTGCGCACCCGGGCGCAGTCCGGCGCGGCCCGTGTGGCGCGGTTCCGCCCGCAGCCGGGCCGCCCGCTTTGAGCCGCCCCACTGATCTTTCCTGCCAGGCGCGCATACCGGCGCAACCCATCCAGCGCACACCCTCCCCATGAGCGACCCCAACACCGACAAGCCCGACGAACTCGCGGGCACCGAGCAGCCCTTTGTGCAGCACCTGATGGAGCTGCGCGACCGGATGATCAAGGCGGTGATCGCCATCGGCATCGCCGCCGCCGTGCTCGCGATCTTCCCCGGCCCGGGCGCTCTCTATGACATCCTGGCCGCGCCGCTGGTCGCCGCGCTGCCCAAGGGCGCCACGCTGATTGCCACCAACGTGATTTCGCCCTTTGTGGTGCCGATCAAGATTTTGTTCATGGCCGCCTTCATGATTGCGTTGCCGGTCGTGCTTTACCAGGTGTGGGCTTTTGTGGCGCCCGGCCTTTATTCGCACGAGAAAAAACTGGTGATGCCGCTGGTGGTCTCCAGCACCTTGCTGTTTTTTGTCGGCGTGGCTTTCTGTTATTTCGTGGTGTTCGGCCAGGTGTTTCATTTCATCCAGAGCTTTGCGCCCAAGTCGATCACTGCCGCGCCTGACATCGAGGAGTACCTCAACTTCGTGCTCGGCATGTTCCTGGCCTTCGGGCTGGCCTTTGAGGTGCCGATCGCGGTGATTTTGCTGGTGCGCATGGGTGTGATTACCGTGGCCCAGCTGCGCGAATACCGCGGCTACTTCTGGGTGGCGGCAGCCGTCGGCACCGCGTTGGTGACGCCGCCGGACGCTGGCTCGATGATCATGCTGCTGGGCGTGGTCGGCGGCCTGTATGAGGTCGGCATCATTGCCGCGCAGGTGTTCGTCAAGAACACCAAAAAGCCTGAAGACGGCGCTGAGGCCGAAGCTGCCCAGCCCTGAGTGATCTGAACTGCGGCGCCATCAGGGCGCCCGTGCCTCGTTTTCTGAGGGAAATCGGGCTGCAGCCCAATAAAGACGGGCGCAAGAAGCTACCAAATAAATAGCAAGTTCCGCAGCAAGGCCTGGCCAGATCAGGCTTGACCCGGCCAAAAACCGCCTAGCGCTGCTGCACCTTGGGCCGCTGGCGTTTGCCCGGCGTCACCGCAATCTCGGTTTCCTTGTCCTTGCGCAGCACCGTCAGCGGTGCGGGTGTGCCGGGCTTGAGGGCCGCCACGGCTGTCAGCAACTGGCTCACATTGCGCACGCTTTTACCGTCGACGGCCGTGATCACGTCGCCGGGCTGGATGCCGGCCTGCGCGGCCGGGCCGTTTTGCAGCACGCCGGTGATGATGACGCCGCCATCCTTGGCCGCCGCGGGCTTCAGGCCAAAAGTCTCGGCCAGCTCGGGGTTCAGGTCCTGCGGCTCAACACCTATCCAGCCGCGCGTGACCTGGCCGTCTTTCACGATGCCTTCGAGCACCTGCTTGGCGGTTGAAACCGGGATCGCAAAGCCGATGCCCATGGAGCCGCCCGAGCGCGAGTAAATCGCGGTGTTGATGCCCATCAGGTGGCCGTTCACGTCGACCAGCGCGCCGCCGGAATTGCCCGGGTTGATGGCCGCGTCGGTCTGGATGAAGTTCTCAAAAGTGTTGATGCCCAGCTGGTTGCGCCCCAGCGCGCTCACGATGCCGCCGGTCACGGTCTGGCCGACGCCGAAAGGGTTGCCGATGGCCATCACCGGGTCACCCACCTGCAGCGCGTCGGAGTTGCCCAGCACGATGACAGGCAGCTTGTCCAGGTCGATCTTGAGGATGGCCAGGTCGGTGTCCGGGTCGGTGCCTATGACTTGCGCCTTGGCCTTGCGCGTGTCGTTGAGGATGACCTCGATCTCGTCGGCGCCTTCGACCACATGGTTGTTGGTCAGGATGTAGCCGGTGGCGCTGATGATGACGCCGCTGCCCAGGCCGCCCTGTGGCTCGTTGGGGCTCTGGTCACCGAAGAAAAACTTGAACCACGGGTCTTCGGCATGCGGGTTTCTGGCCGCAGCCTTGCTGGTGTTGATGCTGACGACGGCCGCGGATGCAACCTTGGCGGCCGAGGCAAAACCGGCGCCCGCACCGGCACTGCGGGGTGCGCTGCCGGCCGGCGCTTCAATCACCGACAGCCCCTGCTGCAGCCTGCCGCGGTCCAGCCACTCGGGCTTGAGCGTGGCGACGACAAAATAGGCTGCCAGCAGGACAGTGACGGTTTGCGAGAAAAGAAGCCAGGTGCGTTTCATGAAGCGGTGGGTGGCGTTGTGCCGCGCGGGATGCGAAAAAACAGGGTGAATCCCGGGGGGGCGCGGGCTGTAAAGATGCGCGCCGCCGGGTGATGAAGTTTATCGCTTCGGGCCCCCGGCGGCTGTAAGGAAGCGCGCCGGTTTGCTCCGGTACCATGTTTTGGGCAGCTAAAAAGCTGCGCGCGGGCCGGCAGGAGCAGCCGCCCCGTGGTCAACAACCATAACGAGGAGACATTGATGCATCAGTATTCACGGCGGGCCTGGCTCGCGCGCGGCGCGGCCGCCATGGCGGCCGGCTCTGCGGGGCTGGCGATGCCCGTTCTGGCGGCGCCAACGACAACAAAATTCCCGGCCAGCCTTGTAGCGCAAGGCACCACGCTGCAGCTCAACGGCGCCGGCACCCGTTTCAAGGCCATTTTTAAGGTCTACGACATGGCCATGTACACGAGCCGCAAGGTCACATCGGCCGATGAGGCGATGAAGCTGGGCACGCCCATCCGCCTGGCTTTTGTGGCGCTGCGCGAGGTCTCCGGCACCGACCTGGGCAGGCTCTTTCTGCGCGGCATGGCCGACAACTCCAGCCGCGATGCCGTCAGCCGCCATTCGGTGTCCAGCAACCGCCTGATCGACATCTTTTCGGGCCGCAGCAAGCTGATGCCCGGCGATTCGTTTGCCATGGAGTTTGTGCCGGGCAAAGGCACCAGCTTTTTCATCGCCGAGCAGCCGCAAGGCGCGCCGGTCGGCGATGCGGAGTTTTTCCGCATGGTGCTGGGCATCTGGCTGGGTTCCGTGCCCGCCGACTTCATGCTCAAGGACGCCTTGCTGGGGCTCGAGAAAAGCTGAGCGCCCTGAGACAATCGCGGCATGAGCACCACACGACAGGACTTGCTGCAGGCCTTTGACACGCTTTTGCAGCCCGCGCGTTTCAAGGACTACGGCCCCAACGGCCTGCAGGTCGAGGGCAAGGCCGAGGTCGGCAAGATTGTCTCGGGCGTCACCGCCAGCCGGGCGCTGATCGAGGCGGCCATCGCGGCGCGAGCTGACGCGATCTTTGTGCACCACGGCCTCTTCTGGCGCGGGCAGGACGGCCGCGTCACCGGCTGGATGAAGCAGCGTCTCGCCCTGCTGCTGGCGCATGACATCAACCTCTATGCCTACCACCTGCCGCTGGACGCGCACCCCGAGCTCGGCAACAACGCGCAACTGGGTGTGCAACTGGGCCTGGCAGTGAGCGGCCGTTTTGGCGAGCAGGACCTGGGTTTTGTCGGCGCGCTCGCCGATGGCGGCCAGTTTGCCGATGCCGCGGCGCTGGCTGCGCATGTCGGAAAAGTGCTTGACCGGCCAGTCACCCAGGCAGGACCGGCGCAGGCAGCTATCAAAAACATAGCATGGTGCACCGGCGGCGCGCAAGGCTACTTTGAGGCCGCGATCGCGGCGGGCGCCGACGCCTTCATCACCGGCGAAATCTCGGAGCCCCAGGCGCACTACGCCCGCGAGATGGGCGTGGCCTTCATCGCCTGCGGGCATCACGCGTCAGAGCGCTACGGCGCGCCGGCCGTGGCGGCGCACGTCGCGGGGCAACTGGGCCTGGCCCACGAATTTATCGACATCGACAACCCGGCCTGACGCGGCGGTACGGGGCGGTTGCTTAAGCCGGTTTGTGGCGGTGCCGCCCGGCCCGAGGCAGCTTGGCGCTTGCCTTGCTGCGGGACGATCCTGAAGACGAACCTGGCTTCGCGGCCTTCGCCGCATTTCGCAGCGCGCGCCAGCTGGAGCCCAGCTCGGCATGCTCCACCGGCACGGCGGCATGGGTTTCCGGATCAAGCAGCGCCGCGCGGGAACGCATATTGCGCGCAGCCTCGGCCACCGACTGGGCTTCGTGCAGCAACTGGTCCACATCCTTGTCGGCCGCCGACAGGTGAACAATGCCGACGGCGATGTCGGGCGTGATCCGGATGCGGGCGCCGCTTAAAGAGGGCACCTCCATGGGCCGGCGCAGGCTGGACGCCACACGCAGGCCCAGCGTGCGTATCCAGCGCGGCGAATGCATGGTCTCCAGCAGCACCACAAAGCAGCGGTCGTAGTAACGCCCGGCCGGGTTGACGGCGCCCGTGTGGCGCTGCATGCGCCGCGCCAATTGGTAGTAGAGGTCGTTCAGGCCCGCCTGGCCGATCTGCGGCAAGAGGCGTTCGGGCTCGAACAGCATCACCGCCATCAGGGCGCCGTCGCGCCGGGTGCGCTGGCGCCGGCGCTGCGCCCGGATGATTTTTTGCACCATCATCACGCCGCTGTAGAGCTGGGTGATCGGGTCGCGCCGCGAGACGTCGCCCTGCGAAAGCTGACGGGTTTGCCGGTTGCGCAGCCAGAGCATGGCCGCCGTGATGACCAGGCTGAGCAAGGCCGTCATCACCACGCCGGCCTGCAGGGCCACCGAGGGGCGGCTGGCATTGAGCGCCAGGCTGTAAAGGCCGATCTGGGCGGGCAGGGTGAAGAGGCAACCGGCCGCCAGGCCCCAGGCCAGCTTGTCGCCCAGCTGCGTGGCGCGCACCGACAGCCAGAGCACCACCGACAGGTTGGCGATGGCCAAAGCGCCCGAGGCCGGCAGGCGCCATGCCGGCGCCAGCAGCAGGCACAGCGGCCCGCCTGCGAGGCATAGCAAGGTGATGGTGAGCAGGCTCGTCTTCATCAGGCGGTCGCGCTGGTGGGCTGACAACCATTGGCTGGCGCCGAAGCTGCCCATGGCGGCGCACAGGGGGCCGCAAAGGATTTGCGCAACGCCCAGCGGCGCCTTCAGTCCCGGCCAGATGGCGGCGGGCAGCCCGCTCAGCAGCATCACGACCAGCCAGCACAGCGCCAGGTAGGCCAATGTCTGTGACGCGGCGCGGGTGCGGCTGTAGAGGGTGTCGGCCAAAGCCAGCAAGACGACCAGGCCGATCGCGCCGGCTGCGGCGCTCCACAGCATCATTTCGGCGCTGGAGAGCAGGGGGCGGGCCACGGCGTCCATGGCGCTTCAGGGGCCTGTGCGGCGGCCGGCCGGCCACTGCGGCAGGGTTTGCGCCAAAATAGCCCAAGAATGCATCTGCTCGAACTCCCTGTGTCCGTTTCACCGCCTGCGGCATCTGATGGCCGGCAGGCCGTCCGTTTTTTCGCGATTATGGGCTGTCTGGCCGCGAATTGCATCGGGCAAATTGCGCGCTTTCATGAATAAACCCCTGCTCATCACCATGGGCGATGCAGCCGGCATCGGCCCTGAAATCATCGCCAAAGCCTTTCGCGATGCGCCCGCCGAGATGGCCGGTTGCGCCGTGGTGGGTGATGTGGCCACGCTGCGGCGCGCTACGGCGCTGGTGGCGTCCCCGCTGGCCTTGCCTGTGGCGCAACTGGGCAGCCTTGACGACCTGGCGGGTGTGCCGCCGCGCTGTGTTGCCGTGCTACAGAAATGTGAGCTGGTTACGCCCGTCCCTTATGGGCTGGTGAGTGGTTTGGCCGGCCAGGCCGCAGCCGACTGCATTGTCTGGGCGGCCCGCAACGTGCTGGCTGGCGAGGCGGCTGCGCTGGTCACCGCGCCTATTCACAAAGAAGCGCTGGCCGCCGCCGGGGGCTGGGCGGCGGTATTTCCGGGCCACACCGAAATGCTGCAGGCCGAAGCCGCCGCCTTTCTGGGCAAACCCGTGAGCGATGTGCCGGTGCGCATGATGCTGGCCAATGACGAGCTCAGGACGGTGTTGGTGAGCATTCACATGTCGCTCAGGCAAGCTATTGATGCGGTCACCTTTGACAACGTGCTGCAGACCTTGCGCATCACGCACAAGGCCGTCGGCGCTGGCTTGGGGCGTGCGCTCCGCATCGGGGTGGCGGGGCTCAACCCGCATGCCGGAGAGGGCGGGCTGTTCGGCAGCGAAGAGCAGGCCATCATTGCGCCGGCCATCGCGGCGGCGCGCGCCGAGGGCCTGGATGTGAGTGGCCCCTTCGCGCCTGACACGGTGTTCATGCGGGCGCGCCAGGCGGCCGGCAGGCCCGGCGAGTTTGATGTGGTGGTGGCGATGTACCACGACCAGGGGCTGATTCCCGTCAAATACCTGGGGGTGGAGCAGGGCGTGAACGTCACGCTGGGGCTGCCGCTGGTGCGCACCAGCCCGGACCACGGCACGGCGTTTGACATTGCGGGGCGCGGCGTAGCGGATGCGTCCAGCCTGCTGGCGGCAGTGCGCGCGGCGCGTCAGCTGGCCGCCGCCTGAAAATTCAGATTAGCCCTTTTTGAGGCTGTCGCGGATTTCGCGCAGCAGCACGATGTCTTCAGGTGTCGCGGCGGGTGCGGGCGCAGGCTGGTCGCGCTTGAGGCGGTTGATCTGCTTGACCATCAGGAAAATGATGAAGGCCAGGATGACGAAGTTGACCGCGACGGTAATGAAATTGCCGTACGCAAAGACCGGCACACCGGCTTTCTTCAGGGCATCCAGCGTGGTGGCCGTGCCGGCCGGCACCGTGCCCAGCACGATGAACAGGTTGGAAAAATCCAGCTTGCCGAAGAGCGCGCCGACCAGCGGAAGAATCAGGTCGCTGACGACCGAATCCACAATCTTGCCGAAAGCCGCGCCGATGATCACGCCGACCGCTAGGTCGATGACGTTGCCCTTGACGGCAAATTCCTTGAATTCCTGCATCATTGCCATGTGTTTCTCCTCTTGTTGGTAAGTGTTGTGCTGGTGCCGGTGCGTTGTTGTTGCGCCACCAGGAAAAAACATTATCAGCGCTCGGTCTGTTTGTGAAAGCGTCACGCAAGCTTTTGCTTGAAACAAAGTATGTGCAAATCAGGTGGTGCTTAAAAAACAGGCGCTCCGGCTGCCGCGAGGCGGGCCGGATGCACCCGAACCCCGGCCTTTGCCTTGAAAAACGACATCGCGCTCCGCTACAATTGCGGGTTGACCCCACTAAGCCTATTTCAAGCCAGTTCTTGAAGGACTCTCATGACCCAAGCAAGCGAAGCAAGCGCGAACGGTACGCCCCACGGCGCCCCCGTCGATAAAGATAAAAGAAACTGGCTCGTCACCACCTGCGTCGTTGGCGGCGCAGGCGTTGCAGCCACCGCCGTTCCCTTTGTCAGCACGTTCCAGCCCTCCGAAAAAGCCAAGGCCGCCGGCGCCGCTGTCGAAGTCGATATTTCCGACGTCAAGCCCGGCGAAAAGATCACCGTCGAATGGCGCGGCAAGCCCGTCTGGATCGTCAAGCGCACGCCCGCGCAGCTCGCCGAGCTGCCCAAGGTCGATGCCCTGCTGGCCGACCCGAAGTCTGAGCGCAAGCCCGACGAACTGACCCCTGTTTACGCCCGCAACGAAAACCGCTCCATCAAGCCCGAAACGCTGGTGGTGGTCGGTATCTGCTCGCACCTGGGCTGCTCGCCTTCCGACAAGTTCCAGCCCGGCGCGCAGCCTTCGCTGCCAGACGACTGGGCGGGCGGCTTCCTCTGCCCCTGCCACGGCTCGACCTTCGACATGGCCGGCCGCGTCTACAAGAACAAGCCCGCACCGGACAACCTCGAAGTGCCGCCCCATATGTACCTGTCAGACACCCGTTTGCTGATCGGTGAAGACAAAAAGGCCTGAAGGCGCCTTTAACCCGGCACCTTCAAAAGACCTTGTAGCCAGCGCCTGACGCTTGCCAAAGAACCCCACCGAACCAGGATCAGTTATGGCTGAATTCAAAGAAATCTCCCCCGATGCCCCGATCGCCGTCAAGGCGATGAACTGGATCGACAACCGCTTCCCCGCCAGCAAGCTCTACAAAGAGCACATGAGCGAGTACTACGCACCGAAGAACTTCAACTTCTGGTACATCTTCGGCTCGCTCGCCATGCTGGTGCTCGTCATCCAGATCGTGACCGGCATCTTCCTGACGATGAACTACAAGCCCGATGCCGCACTGGCCTTCGGCTCCGTCGAATACATCATGCGCGACGTGCCCTGGGGCTGGCTGATCCGCTACATGCACTCCACCGGCGCTTCCGCCTTCTTTGTGGTGGTCTACCTGCACATGTTCCGCGGCCTGCTCTACGGCAGCTACCGCAAGCCACGTGAGCTGGTCTGGATCTTCGGTTGCGCGATTTTCCTGTGCCTGATGGCCGAAGCCTTCATGGGCTACCTGCTGCCATGGGGCCAAATGAGCTACTGGGGCGCCCAGGTGATCGTCAACCTCTTTGCCGCGATTCCTTTCATCGGCCCCGACCTGGCACTGCTGATCCGCGGTGACTATGTGGTGGGCGACGCCACGCTGAACCGCTTCTTCGCCTTCCACGTGATCGCCGTGCCGCTGGTGCTGCTGGGCCTGGTGGCCGCGCACATCATCGCGCTGCATGAAGTGGGTTCGAACAACCCCGACGGCGTTGAAATCAAGGGCCCGAACGCCCCCAAGGACGCCGCAGGCCACCCGGTGGACGGCATTCCTTTCCACCCGTATTACACGGTGCACGACATTTTCGGCGTGAGCATGTTCCTGATGATCTTCACGGCGATCATCTTCTTCGCGCCCGAGTTCGGCGGCTACTTCCTCGAATACAACAACTTCATCCCGGCCGATCCGCTGAAGACGCCGGCGCACATCGCCCCGGTCTGGTATTTCACGCCTTACTACTCGATGCTGCGCGCCATCACCGGTGAAATGGCCGGTGCCCTGGGCATCATCGCCATCGTCGCCGCAGTGCTTGCCGCCCGCAAACTCTCCGGCATCTTCAAGCCTGCCGTGCTGGTCATCGCCGTCGGCGCTGCTCTGCTGCTGGGCCTGCTGCCTTCCATCGCCAACTGGATCGGCCTGGTTGTTCCAGCCGCCGGCGCCGGCATCGCCAAGGGCCTGGATGCGCTGGCCGCACCGCTGGCCGGCGTGCCTTTCCTGGGTGAACTCTGGGGCATGATGATCAAGGGTATTGACGCCAAGTTCTGGGGCGTGGTCGTGATGGGTGGTGCGGTCATCATCCTGTTCTTCCTGCCCTGGCTGGACCACAGCCCCGTCAAGTCCATCCGCTATCGCCCTGACTGGCACAAATACATGTACGGCATTTTTGTCGTCAATTTCCTGGTGCTCGGCTACCTGGGCGTCCAGCCCCCGTCGGCCATCGGTGAGCGTGTGTCCCAGCTCGGTACCCTGTTCTATTTTGGTTTCTTCCTTTTGATGCCGTGGTGGAGCCGTCAGGGGACTGCCAAGACGCCGCCGGACCGTATCGTTTTCCACGGTCACTAAGCAGGAGATAACAACAATGAAAAAACTGATTTTTTCCCTGATCGCGGCTTTTGGCCTGGTTGCCGGTGCACACGCCTCCGAAGGCGGCATTGCCTGGGACAAAGCGCCCAACAACACCAACGACCTCGGCTCCCTGCAAAACGGCGCCAAGCTGTTCGTCAATTACTGCCTGAACTGCCACTCGGCGGCTTTCATGCGCTTTAACCGCCTGAAAGACATCGGCCTGACTGACCAGGAAATCAAGGACAACCTGTTGTTCACCACTGAAAAAGTGGGCGACACCATGAAGGCCGCGATTGATCCCAAGCAGGCGAAAGACTGGTTCGGCGGCAACCCGCCCGACCTGACCGTGATCGCGCGTTCGCGCGCCGGCCATAACGGCACGGGCGCCGACTACCTCTACACCTACCTGCGCACCTATTACCCGGACGACACCAAGGCCACGGGCTGGAACAACCTGGCTTTCCCAAGCGTGGCGATGCCGCATGTGCTGTGGGAACTGCAAGGTGTTCGCACACCGGTGTTTGACGAAAAAGAAGAGCACGGCCACAAAGTGTCCATCTTCAAGGGCTGGAAGCAGGTCACGCCTGGCACCATGACACCCTTGCAGTACGACCAGGCCATGGGCGACCTCGTGGGTTACCTGCAGTGGATGGCTGAGCCCGCGCAAAACACCCGTATTCGTGTGGGTGTCTGGGTGCTGATTTTCCTTCTCGGCTTGACCTTCGTCGCCTGGCGCCTGAATGCGGCGTTCTGGAAAGACGTCAAGTAATTTTTTCGCCGGGACCTGGTTCCCGGCACCTTCTGGAGTGGATGCTTTTTATATGTATCCACTCCTTTGCATTTAGGAGTTCCGCACCATGATGGTCCTTTATTCAGGCACAACCTGCCCCTTCTCGCACCGCTGCCGTTTTGTGCTGTTTGAAAAAGGCATGGACTTCGAAATCCGCGACGTCGACCTGTACAACAAGCCCGAAGACATCAATGTGATGAATCCGTACGGCCAGGTGCCCATCCTGGTTGAGCGCGACCTGATCCTGTACGAGTCGAACATCATCAACGAGTACATCGACGAGCGTTTCCCGCATCCGCAACTCATGCCTGGCGACCCGGTCGACCGCGCACGCGTTCGCCTCTTTTTGCTGAACTTCGAAAAAGAGCTGTTCGTTCACGTGAGCACGCTGGAATCGCGCGCTTCCAAGGGCAACGAGAAGGCGCTTGAAAAAGCCCGTTCGCACATTCGCGACCGCCTGACGCAACTCGCCCCCATCTTCCTGAAGAACAAGTTCATGCTGGGCGACAACTTCTCCATGCTGGACGTGGCGATTGCTCCGCTGCTGTGGCGCCTCGACTACTACGACATCGACCTGTCGAAGAATGCCGCACCGCTGCTCAAGTATGCAGAGCGCATTTTTTCGCGCCCAGCCTATATCGAAGCGCTGACGCCTTCCGAGAAAGTGATGCGCAAGTAATCACCGAATCCGATTTCCTGGACAAGCAGCTTGGCTGAATTCATGAACGCACTGGACTCCACGTCAACGCGGCCCTACCTGATACGGGCCCTGTACGACTGGTGCACCGACAACGGCTTCACGCCTTACGTGGCCGTGTCGGTGGACGACACCGTGCAGGTGCCGCGTGAGTACGTGAAGAACAATGAAATCGTGCTCAACATCAGTTTTGACGCGACCTCGTCGCTCAAACTGGGCAATGATTTCATCGAGTTCAAGGCGCGTTTTGCCGGCAGCGCCCGGGAAATCATGGTTCCGATCAGCCATGTGATTGCCATTTACGCCCGCGAAAACGGGCAGGGTATGGCTTTTCCCATGGGGACGCCCGCTACGGGCGCGGCTCCGGGCGCTGAAGCCGGCAGTGATGGCGGTTCCGCCCCAGCAGGCGCTTCAGTTTCCCCGGCAGCCGCGCCGGCGCATCCGCACAATCCGGCGGAAGGCCTCGAGGGCAAGATCATGCAACTGGTGCCCGACAGCGCACCGGGTGAGGGCGGCGAGGGCACGGACCCGCCGGAGCCTCCCAAGCCGCCGCGTACACGGCCTTCCCTGAAACGGGTCAAGTAAAATAGCTTTCCCGTGCCGCTTTAGCTCAGTTGGTAGAGCAACCGCCTTGTAAGCGGTAGGTCGTCAGTTCGATTCCGACAAGCGGCACCATTTATCCGATTCTTGCCTTTCCCATGCCATATGGGTACCATACGCTACCAATTTTGTAGCGGGTAATGAGGCAGATACGTTGTTGCAGGCGAATGAGGGCTTTTACAAGCCTGTCGCGGCTACTACTTTCTGACTATTAGTATCTTCAGGCGAATTGAGGTAACCTTCCAACCTTTGCCGAGAAGGCGGGCCTGGATAAGAGGGAGTAACTGCCGGATTTTGGCAGCGGCCGCATTGCCGCTCACCAGCAGGCACCAGGTGTCGCCGTCAATGGGGCCGGCCTGGACAGCAGGGCGCAAGGCTTCAGGCAACAGCGATTCAATGGCCTTGAGCCTGTCGCTGGATTCCTGGACGAGCTCTGTCAGCCGCGCCAGGGAGGGGGAATTTCCCGCAGCCTGGTATACAGAAAGCGCCTGTGGAAGGCGCCGGTCGGTGGTCATGATGTGCGGTGCGCGGACATGGTGCGCCCAAGCTTTTAAAGAGGTGGACAAGTGCATTTGATTATCACGGATGCGTGGCTGGCGAAAAGCCGGGCCATCTATTTAAGCGGCACAAAACTGGTTCTTGCGGGCTTTGTCGCCGCATTGGCACTCATGCTGGTGGCTGCCGGCCTTTATCACTGGGTGTTCCTCAAAGGCGCGCGCGAAGGCTGGCCGGTCGTCGGGGCTCTGGTCAAACTCATGGTCAAGGACGAATTTGACCAGCGCGACCGCTTCATGCGCGAAAACCTCGATGTCATGGCCAAGCGGGTGGGGGAAATGCAGGCCAAGATGATGCAGCTCGAGGCCCTCGGCGAACGCGTCTCCGGCCTGGCGGGCGTCAACCCGAATGAGATCAAGGTCACGCCCGGCCGGGGCGGGGCGCTGGTGGCGGGCCCGTCCCTCACCATGGAAGAACTCCAGGCCACCCTGGCCGATCTGGACAAACTCACCGACCAGCGGGTCGACCTGATGACCGTCATGGAATCCCGGCTTTTCGACCAGAAGATCAAGAAGATGATGGTCCCCACCCAGGAACCTGTCGCCGGCGGCAATCTGGGTTCGGCCTTCGGCTGGCGCATCGACCCCATGAACGGCCGCTCGGCCCTGCATACCGGGCTCGACTTCCCTTCCGAGCCGGGCACCCCCATTCTTGCCGCCGCGGGCGGTGTGGTGGTGACACAGGAATACCACCAGGCCTATGGAAACATGGTGGAAATCGACCATGGCAACGAGCTCGTCACGCGCTATGCCCACGCTTCACGCGTGCTGGTGAAAAAGGGCGACTTGGTCAAGCGCGGCCAGAAGATCGCCGAGGTGGGCACCACCGGCCGCTCTACCGGCCCGCACCTGCATTTCGAAGTGCTGGTTCAAGGCGTCTTCCAGGATCCGCAGAAATTCCTGACAGCCGGGCGCAATCTGCCGAAACCGGCGGTGGCAGCGGCCCCGCCGCAGCCGGCCGTTCCCGGTCTGCCCCAGCTGCCGCGCCCCCATTAGGCCTATTTGCCCTTTGCCGGCCGGCGCAGGCCTGATGCAATGCGCGGCTTTTCCTTTCTTTACCCATCCGGCGTTTCGGGGCGGCCGTTCGATTGCCCCCCGGCAGAGTTAAAATCAGAGGTTTGCGCACAGTTGAACTCGCTGACAGCGCCCACACCTAGGTTCCGTACTCAATAAGGGATTTCGGCCGCATTGCCAGCTCAAGGGGAGCGGTCAAGGCGGCCTCGCATTTATGGCTTCCAACATCCTGACCAAAATTTTCGGCAGCCGCAACGACCGGCTGCTCAAAACCTACCGCAAAACCGTAGAACGCATCAATGCGCTGGAAACCGAGTACGAGAAGCTGGACGATGACCAGCTCCGCGCCAAAACCCAGGAATTCAAGAACCGCGTAGCCGCGGGCGAAGAACTGGACAGCATCCTTCCCGAAGCCTTTGCCGTGGTGCGCGAGGGCAGCAAGCGCGTCATGAAGATGCGTCACTTCGACGTCCAGATGTTGGGCGGCATGTCGCTGCACAACGGCAAGATTTCCGAAATGCGCACCGGTGAGGGCAAGACCCTGACCGCCACGCTGCCGGTCTACCTCAATGCGCTGACCGGCAAGGGCGTGCATGTGGTGACGGTCAATGACTACCTTGCCAGCCGCGACGCGCGCTGGATGGGCAAACTCTACAACTTCCTGGGCCTGACGGTCGGCATCAACCTGCCCAACATGTCGCGCGAGGAAAAGCAGGCTGCTTACGGCTCCGACATCACCTACGGCACCAACAACGAGTACGGCTTCGACTACCTGCGCGACAACATGGTCTACGAAGTGGCGGACCGCGTGCAACGTGGCCTGAACTACGCCATCGTCGACGAAGTGGACTCCATCCTGATCGACGAGGCGCGCACGCCCCTCATCATCAGCGGCCAGGCTGAAGACCACACCGAGATGTACCTGGCGATGAACAAGATCGTCCCCATGCTGACGCGCCAGGAAGGTGAAGCCGACCCGCGCACCGGCGAGGGCGTCACCAAGCCCGGTGACTTCACCATCGACGAGAAAAGCCACCAGGTTTTCCTGACCGAGCAAGGCCACGAGAGCGCCGAGCGCCTGCTGTTCAACCTGGGCCTGATCGCCGAAGGCGCCACACTGTACGACCCGGCGAATATTTCGCTGATGCACCACCTGTATGCGGCCCTGCGCGCCAACCTGCTGTACCACCGCGACCAGCACTATGTGGTGCAAGAAGGCGAAGTCGTGATCGTCGACGAATTCACAGGCCGCCTCATGTCGGGGCGGCGCTGGAGTGATGGCCTGCACCAGGCCGTCGAAGCCAAGGAAGGCGTGCAGATCCAGGCTGAAAACCAGACCCTGGCGTCCATCACCTTCCAGAACTATTTCCGCCTGTACGGCAAGCTGGCCGGCATGACCGGCACCGCCGATACCGAAGCCTACGAGTTCCAGGAAATCTACGGCCTCGAAACCACGGTCATACCGCCCAACCGCGTGAGCCGCCGCGACGACCAGCTGGACCGCGTCTACAAAACCACGCGCGAGAAATACGAAGCCGCCATCTGGGACATCCGCGAATGCTATGTGCGCGGCCAGCCCGTGCTGGTCGGTACCACCTCGATTGAAAATTCCGAAATCATCGACCAGCTGCTGATCAAGGAAAACCTGCCGCACCAGGTGCTCAACGCCAAGCAGCATGCCCGCGAAGCCGACATCGTGGCGCAGGCCGGCCGGCCGAAGATGATCACCATCGCCACCAACATGGCGGGCCGCGGCACCGACATCGTGCTGGGTGGCAATGTGGAAAAACTGATCGAGGCTGTTGAGGCGGACGAGGCGCTGGACGCCGCCGCCAAGGAAGCCGAAATCACCCGCCTGCGCGCCGTCTGGAAAGAAGAGCACGAGCAGGTCACGAGCTTGGGCGGCTTGCGCATCATCGCGACCGAGCGCCATGAATCACGCCGCATCGACAACCAGTTGCGCGGCCGCTCGGGCCGCCAGGGCGACCCCGGCTCATCGCGCTTTTACCTGAGCCTGGACGATCCGCTGATGCGCATTTTCGCGGGCGACCGCGTCAAGTCCATCATGGAGCGGCTCAAGATGCCCGATGGCGAGGCGATCGAGGCGGGCATTGTGACCCGCAGCATCGAATCCGCCCAGCGCAAGGTCGAGGCCCGCAACTTCGACATCCGCAAACAACTGCTGGAGTACGACGACGTCTCCAACGATCAGCGCAAGGTCATCTACCAGCAGCGCAACGACATTATGGACGCCGGCAGCCTGCAGGCGCAGATCGCCTCGCTGCGCGAAGGCTGCTTCACAGACCTCGCACGCCAATACGTGCCGGTCGAAAGCGTCGAAGAGCAATGGGATGTGGCGGGCCTGGAGAACGTGCTGCGCGACGAATGGCAGATTGAGTTCCCCCTGCGCGCGGAGCTTGATGCCGCCACGGCCATCACCGACGACGAAGTGGTCGAAAAGGTCATCGCTGCCGCCAACGCCGCCTTTGCCGACAAGGTCGAAAAAATCGGCGAAGAAAACTTCACGCAGTTCGAGCGCGTGGTCTTGCTGCAAAGCATCGACAGCCACTGGCGCGAACACCTGAGCGCGCTGGACTACCTGCGCCAGGGCATTCACCTGCGTGGCTATGCGCAAAAGCAACCCAAGCAGGAATACAAGCGCGAAGCGTTTGAACTTTTTGGCCAGTTGCTCGACAGCGTGAAAAACGAAGTCACCAAGGTGCTGATGACGGTCAAGATCCAGTCGGGTGAACAGCTGGAGCAAGCGGCCGAAGAAATGGAAAGCCGCGCCGAGAACATCACCAACGTCACCTACACCGCGCCGACGGAAACCGGCGAAGTGGAAACGACTGTCGACGAAGAGTCCCAGCGCCGCGCTCCTGCCGTGCCGGTGGGCGACGTGCCCCGCGTGGGCCGCAACGACCCCTGCCCTTGCGGTTCGGGTAAAAAATACAAGAACTGCCACGGCCTGCTGAACTGAGCGCCGGCCCCGAGCCGAACGCATCTCCATCCACACTGGTTTTCCGGAGTCACCACATGCCCGTCAATCTGGTCGCCACACCCGCCGCGGACCTTTACCCTGTACCCGGCGTGCACTGGGGCATCACCGAAGCGGGTATCCGCAAAGCCAACCGCAAGGATCTTTCCGTGCTGTTGCTCGATGAAGGCGCGTCGGTAGGCGCGGTTTTCACGCAAAACCGCTTTTGCGCGGCGCCCGTGCAGATTTGCCGCGAGCACCTGGCCAAAAACGACGGCAAGACAGCAGGCATTCGCGCCATGGTGATCAACACCGGCAATGCCAATGCCGGCACCGGTGACGACGGCCTGAGCCGCGCGCACGCCACCTGCATCGCGCTGGCCCGCCTGCTGGACCTCGCGCCCGAGCAGGTCCTGCCGTTTTCCACCGGCGTCATCATGGAGCCGCTGCCCAACGACCGCATCGCGGCAGGCCTGCCGGCCGCACTGAATGCCGCGAAGGAAGACAACTGGGGCAACGCGGCTGAAGCCATCATGACCACCGACACGGTGGCCAAGGCTTTTTCCAAGCGCATCAAGCTTGGAGGCGCGGAAGTCACGATCACCGGCATCAGCAAGGGCGCGGGCATGATCCGGCCCAACATGGCCACCATGCTGGGCTTTATGGCGACGGATGCCTGCGTGGCCCAGCCGCTTATGGCGCAACTGGCCAAAGAGCTGGCCGAAGGATCCTTTAACCGCGTGACGGTGGACGGTGACACCTCGACCAACGACTCCTTTGTGGTGGTCGCCAGCAACAAGGCCAAACACGCACCCGTGACCTCGCTGGACAGCGCCGACGGCCAGGCCCTGCGCGCCGCCATGCTCGACATCGCGAAGAAGCTGGCGCAGGCCATCGTGCGCGACGGCGAAGGCGCGACCAAATTCATGACCATCCAGGTTGAAGGCGGCAAGACCGGCGAAGAATGCCGCAAAGTGGCCTATGCCATTGCCCATTCGCCACTGGTGAAAACCGCGTTCTTCGCCAGCGACCCCAACCTTGGCCGCATCCTGGCCGCCGTGGGTTATGCCGGCATTGACGATCTGGACCAGACCAAAATCGACTTGTACCTGGACGACGTGCTGGTGGCCAAAAACGGCGGCCGGCACCCGGGCTATGTCGAGGCCGACGGCCAGCGCGTGATGAAGCAAAGCGAAATCACGGTGCGTGTGGTGCTGGGCCGCGGCGCGGTGTCCGACACCGTCTGGACCTGTGATTTCTCCTACGACTACGTCAAGATCAACGCCGATTACCGCAGTTAAGCGGCGCAGAAAAAATGAACGAGCAGTTTGAACGCCTGATCACCCGCGTCGAGTCCCTGATGGCGCGGATCGAATCCGTGCTGCCGCAGCCCCTGAGCGCACCGGACTGGAGCGCCTCCGTCGCCTACCGTTATCGCAAGCGCAGCTCCGGCCACGGCTCGCTGGAGCCGGTGCGGCACATCGGCAACATGAGCCTGGGCGACCTCAAGGAAATCGAGGACCAGAAGGAAAAGATCAAGCGCAACACCGAGCAGTTTGTGCTGGGCAAGCCTGCCAACAACGTGCTGCTGACAGGCGCGCGCGGCACCGGCAAGTCTTCGCTGATCAAGGCCTGCCTGAACGCCTATTCTTCGCGCGGGCTGCGGCTGATCGAGGTCGACAAGGCCGACCTGACCGACCTGCCGGACATCGTCGACGTGGTGTCCGGCCTGCCCGAAAAATTCATCGTCTTCTGCGACGACCTGAGTTTTGAAGAAGGCGAGCCGGGCTACAAGGCGCTCAAATCCATCCTGGATGGTTCCATCGCAGCGGCCACGCCCAATGTGCTGATCTACGCGACCAGCAACCGGCGCCACCTGCTGCCCGAGTACATGACGGAAAACCTCACCTACACGCGCAGCGACGACGGCGAGGTGCACCCCGGTGAAGTCGTGGAAGAAAAGATTTCGCTGTCCGAGCGCTTCGGCCTCTGGGTCAGTTTCTACCCCTTCACCCAGGACGAATACCTGACCATCGTCGCGCAGTGGCTGTCGTCTTTCGGCGTGGGCCCGGACGCGATCGCGGCGGCAAAACCGGCCTCCCTGGTCTGGGCGCTGGAGCGCGGCTCGCGCAGCGGCCGCGTGGCCTACCAGTTTGCCCGCGACTACGCCGGCCGCGACAGTGCCAGCCGTCCCGTGGCGGCGCCGGCCATCGCGGCTTACGAGCGGCCGGGCGCTGCAGCTGCGGCTCCCTCTGACCAAGCCCCAGACCATTCGACATGAGCGTGCTGGTCGCCGACGGTGAGCGCCCGCGCGAGGGCGGCGCGGACCGCAAGGTGGTCGATGTCGCGGTTGGCGTGCTGATCCGGCCCAACGGTGAGTTCCTGCTCACATCGCGCCCGTCCGGCAAGGTCTACGAAGGCTACTGGGAGTTTCCGGGCGGCAAGCTCGAGCAGGGCGAAAGCGTGGAAGCCGCGCTGCGCCGCGAGCTGCAAGAAGAAATCGGCGTGACCATCGCGGCCGCACATCCCTGGAAGGTCGAGATGGTCGACTACCCTCACGCGCTGGTGCGTCTGAATTTCTGCAAGGTGTTTGAGTGGACCGGCGAGCTGCAAATGCACGAAGGCCAATCTTTTGCCTGGCAGTCGCTGCCGGTCAGCGTGCAGCCGGTCTTGCCGGGCACGGTGCCGGTACTGGCCTGGTTTGCCGAAGAGCGTGGCTTTGCGGGCACGACCTGCTGAGCGGCCGCTTCTTTACCGCTTCAGCCCGCAAATACCCAGTTTTTGCTTGCCCCCAGCACGGCGTCGGGATAGGGCGACTTTCCGCGCGAGCCGTTGTAGCGGCCCAGGCCCATGAACAGGTCACCGCGCTCCCTGTCCAGGTAGTGGCGCAGGATCACGCAGCCAAAGCGCAGGTTGGTCTGCATGTGAAACAGCTTGCCGGGGTCGCCGTCGCCGATCACGCGTGTCCAGAAGGGCATTACCTGCATGTAGCCGCGCGCGCCGACGTTGCTGACTGCGAATTTGCGGAAGTTGCTCTCGACCTGGATCAGGCCCAGCACCAGCGTGGTGTCCAGCCCGGCGCGCTTGCTTTCATACCAGACGGTCTGCAAAAACTCCTTGCGGATCTGCCACTCGGGTTTTTTCTTCTTGAGGCGGTCGCTCATGGCGCCCAGCCAGCGCAAGTAGGTGAGCCGGCTTTCGGTATCCCTGAACTCGGGAATGGGCGGCGCCTGGTTGGCGACGGCCGAGCTCAGCGCGGTGCGCACCGAGTCGATCAGCGGTTCTTCGATCTGCGCGCCGGCCTGGGCCAGCCCGGGCAGCAGTAGCTGGCCGCCCACGAGTGGCAAGGCCAGCAGACACTTTCTTCTGGAGAGCTGCCCTGCTGCCGTCACGGAGTCTGCGAAAGCCATGCGAATGCCAAAACGCCCGCTGTGGTCAAAGCGCCAGCTTTCCCTTGAGGAAGTCGAAGGCGCCGGCCGCATCGATCTTGCTGGAGGTCGCGTCGCGGCGGTGCTGGTATTCCAGCTGCCCTTCTTTCAGCCCGCGGTCGCCGATGGTGACGCGGTGCGGCACGCCGATCAGTTCCCAGTCGGCAAACATCGCGCCGGGACGCTCGCCGCGGTCATCCAGGATCACGTCAACGCCGGCGGCGAGCAGCTCGGCGTAGAGCTTGTTGGCGGCCGCCTCGACTTCGGGGAAGCGGTCAGGGCTGATGGGGCAGAGCACCACGGTGAACGGCGCGATGGCGTCGGGCCAGATGATGCCGCGCTCGTCGTGGTTTTGCTCAATGGCGGCGGCCGGCAGGCGTGTGATGCCGATGCCGTAGCAGCCCATTTCCAGGAATTGCGGCTTGCCGTTTTCACCGAGGAAGGTGGCGTTCATCGCCTTGCTGTATTTGGTGCCGAGGTAGAACACATGGCCGACTTCGATGCCGCGTTCAATGACCAGCGCGCCTTTGCCGTCGGGTGAGGGGTCGCCCGCCACCACGTTACGGATGTCGGCCACCAGCGTTGGCTCTGGCAGGTCACGGCCCCAGTTGACGCCGGTAAGGTGAAAGTCGACTTCGTTGGCGCCGCAGATCCAGTCGGCCAGCGCGGCGACTTCGCGGTCGGCCACCAGCTTGACGGGTTTTTTCAGGTTCAGCGGGCCGAGGTAACCCGGCTTGCAGCCGAAGTGGTCTTCAATTTCGGGCAGAGTCGCAAACCGGAAGTTGGCCAAGCCCTCGACCTTGCCGACCTTGATCTCGTTCATGTCGTGGTCACCGCGCAGCAGCAGCAGCCAGACCTGCGACTTGACGACCTTGCCCGTCTCGTCGAGTTCGTCGGTGGCCAGCACCAGCGACTTGACCGTGGTCTGCAGCGGAACGCCCAGCAGCTCCGCCACATCGGCGCAGGTGGCCTTGCCGGGCGTGGGTGTTTTGGCCATGGCCTTGGAGGCCGGCTTGCGCGCGCCCTGGGGCGCCAGCGCCTCGGCTTTTTCCATGTTGGCGGCGTAGTCGCTGCCGGGGCAGTAGACGATGGCGTCTTCGCCCGTTGCGGCGATGACCTGGAACTCTTCGCTCAGGTCGCCGCCTATGGCGCCGCTGTCGGCCGCAACCGCGCGGTAAGTGAGGCCGAAGCGGTCGAAAATCTTGCGGTAGGCGGCCGCCATGACCTGGTAGCTGACCTTGGCGCTGTCCTGGTCGCGGTCAAAGCTGTAGGCGTCCTTCATGATGAACTCGCGCCCGCGCATCAGGCCGAAGCGGGGGCGGCGTTCGTCGCGAAACTTTGTCTGGATCTGGTACAGGTTTTTGGGCAGCTGCTTGTAGCTCTTGATGTCCTGGCGCATCACGTCGGTGACAACTTCTTCGCTGGTCGGCTGCACGACAAAGTCGCGGCCGTGGCGGTCCTTGATGCGCAGCAGCTCGGGGCCCATTTTTTCAAAGCGGCCGGTTTCCTGCCAGAGCTCGGCCGGCTGGATCACCGGCATGGTCATCTCGACGGCGCCGGCCCGGTTCATTTCCTCGCGCACGATGGCCTCGACCTTGCGGATCACGCGCAGGCCCATGGGCATGTAGTTGTAAACGCCGGCGCCCAGTTTCTTGATCATGCCCGCCCGCATCATGAGCTGGTGGCTCACGACTTCTGCGTCGGCAGGCGCTTCCTTGAGGGTGGAAATGAAGAACTGGGAGGCTTTCATGGGCGGTTTTCTGGAATTCCGGGGACGGAAAAAAAGGTGGAAAAGAGGTAAAAAAGGAACGAAAAACGAACGGAAAACGAATCAAATGGGGGTGCTGCAGTCCGCTGTGCGCTTGGCGCTCGGGCCTTCGCTGTGCATAATGGACTCAGTTTAAAAAATTTGAGGTTTGATTATGCTTGACCGGGACGGCTTTAGGCCCAACGTCGGCATCATCTTGCTCAACCAGAGAAGTCAGGTATTTTGGGGCAAACGTATCCGTACCCACTCGTGGCAATTTCCGCAGGGTGGCATTGATCGGGGCGAAAATCCCGAGCAGGCCATGTACCGCGAGTTACATGAAGAAGTGGGGCTGTTGCCGCAGCATGTGAATGTGCTGGCCCGAACCCGAGACTGGTTGCGCTATGAGGTGCCTGACCGGTTCATCCGCCGCGATGCGCGCGGACATTACAAAGGCCAGAAACAGATCTGGTTTCTCCTTCAACTGGTCGGCCACGACTGGGACTTGAACCTGCGCGCAACCGACCACCCCGAGTTCGATGCCTGGCGCTGGAACGACTACTGGGTGCCGCTGGACGTGGTGGTGGAGTTCAAGCGCGGAGTGTATGAAATGGCGTTGACCGAGCTGTCGCGCTTTGTGCCGCGTGTGGACAACCGCAATGACGCCCGGCCGGACCATCGCAACCGCTACCTGCGCGGCGGCCTGCACCAGCGCGACCACGCGGGACAGCCCGGCGTGGCCGGAATCCATGCCCCGGGCGAGTCTCTTCACGCCCAGATCAGGCCCGGCGCTTCTTTTGAATTGCCGCCGGGCGCCACTTTTGAACCTGATCCGCAAACCAGCCTGGATGCGGATCCCACTTCCCCAAAATCATGAAACTCAAACTGGCCTTGCTGGCCTCGTTATTCCTGACGGCTCTTTACACTTCGAGCCCGGCCCAGGCCCAGGCTTACGCACTCGAGGACCCGGCCGACTGGAAGGAAATCGACACGCCACCGCCGCCGGCGTTTGACATCAAGAAGCTGATCACGTTCGAGGTTTCGCCCAATTCCCAGCTGACCTACGGCGTGGACCCTGCAGCCATCAGCATCTCCGAGAAAGACGGGATCGTGCGCTATGTCGTGGTGGCTTCCAACGCCAGCGGCGCCAGCAATGTCATGTATGAAGGCATTCGCTGCTCGACCGGCGAGTTCAAGACCTACGCCCGCTATTCGTCGGATGGAAAGTGGACCAACGTGAGCAATCCGCAATGGCGCTCCATGTTTGACAACATGCCGTCCAAACACCCCTTGCGCCTGGCCCGCGCCGGCGCCTGCGACAGCGCGGCCCCCGCGACTTCGGTTAATGTGCTGGTCAGGCGGCTGAAAAACCCGAATTTCAGGATCGAGAACTAAGCCGGCCGGCCTGGCTGGGCGCTTGTGCAGGCGCTAGCGGGTCAGTACGAGGTTGGTGCGGTGGACCATCTCGGGCTCGCCCGTGTAGCCCAGCAGTTTCTCGAACTCCGAAGACGCCTTGCGGCAAATCAGCCGGGCCTCCGCGCTCGAATAGTTGGCCAGGCCGCGGGCGATTTCCACGCCCTCAGGGCCCCGCACGGCGATGACGTCGCCGCGGGAAAATTCGCCCTGAACGGCCGTCATGCCGATGGGCAGCAGGCTCTTGCCTTCGTCCCGCACCTTGCCCACGGCGCCGGCGTCCACCGTGACCGCGCCGCGCATCTGCAGGTGGTCGGCCATCCACTGCTTGCGGGCCTGCATTTTCTGGGTCTGTGCCACCAGCAGCGTGCCGATGGGCTCGCCTTGCGTCAGCCGGATCAGCGCCTGCGGCTCGCGGCCCCACGCGATGACGGTTGAGGCGCCCGAGCCCGCGGCGCGCTTGGCCGCCAGGATTTTGGTGATCATGCCGCCCTTGCCGATGCTGGAGCCCGCGCCGCCTGCCATGGCCTCCAGGGCCGCGTCGCCGGCTTTGGCCTCGTGCACAAACTGCGCAGCTGGGTCTTTGCGCGGGTCGGCGGTGTAGAGGCCTTTCTGGTCGGTCAGAATGACCAGCGCGTCGGCCTCCACCAGGTTGGCGACGAGCGCGCCCAGGGTGTCGTTGTCGCCGAATTTGATCTCGTCGTTGACGACCGTGTCGTTCTCATTGATGACGGGCACCACGCCGAGTTGCAGCAGGGCCAACAGGGTGGAGCGCGCGTTGAGGTAGCGCTCGCGGTCGGCCAGGTCGGCGTGCGTCAGCAGGACCTGGGCGCTGCCGATGCCGTTCTCGCGCAGCTTGGTTTCATAGACCTGGACCAGGCCCATTTGGCCCACCGCAGCGGCGGCCTGCAACTCGTGAATGGCCTTGGGCCGCGTGGTCCAGTTCAGGCGCTTCATGCCTTCGGCAATGGCGCCGCTGCTCACCATGATGACTTCCCGGCCGTCCTTGACGAGGGCGGCCAGCTGCTCGCACCATTGACCGATAGCCACGGCATCGAGCCCGCGGCCTTCATTGGTGACCAGGCTGGAACCCACCTTGACCACAATGCGTTTGGCGTTGCGCAGGATGGGGGAGCCTGTTTTTTCTTGCATGTTGAGGTACTTTTCAGGCTCTAGCCCAATGAATACGAGGGTAAGTAGCTATTTTTTCTATAGCAGGCGCCGCTGTGCGCCTGCCCGTGGATTTGGCCAAAAACAAAGGCGTCAGGACGATTCGGGCGGCTCTGGGGGCAACGGGGCGAAGCGCGGATCGACTTCCTCCACGGGTTGCTCGCTTTTCTGAACCTGCTTGACGTGCTGGTAGATCGTCTTGATCAGGTGCTCGCAGCCTTCGCGCGTCAGCGCCGAAATCTCGAACACCGGGCCCTTGAATTTGAAGCGTTTGACGAAATCCTTGACGATGGCCGCGCGCTTTTCGGCGTCCACCATATCCAGCTTGTTGAGCACCAGCCAGCGCGGTTTTTCGTAGAGCGCCTCGTCGTATTTCTTGAGTTCACCCACGATGGCCTTGGCTTGCGCGACAGGGTCCACACCCTCGTCGAAAGGGGCCAGGTCCACAATGTGCAGCAGCAGGCGTGTGCGCTGCAGATGCCGCAGGAAAAGGTGGCCCAGGCCGGCGCCTTCAGAGGCGCCTTCGATCAGGCCCGGCAGGTCGGCCACCACAAAGCTTTGCTCCGGGCCGACGCGCACCACACCCAGATTGGGGTGCAGTGTGGTGAAAGGATAGTCAGCGATGCGGGGGCGGGCGTTGGACACCGCCGAGATAAAAGTGGATTTGCCGGCATTGGGCATGCCCAGCAGGCCGACGTCGGCCAGCACTTTCAGCTCAAGCTTCAGGCTTTTGCGCTCGCCGGGCCAGCCGGGTGTCTTGCTGCGCGGCGCGCGGTTGGTGGAGCTTTTAAAGCGCAGGTTGCCGAAGCCGCCGTCACCGCCTTTGGCGATCAGCACCTGTTCACCGGGAACCAGCAGCTCGTAAAGCACTTCCCCGGTTTCGCCGTCGGTCAGGATGGTGCCGACCGGCATCTTGAGAATGATGTCGTCGCCCTTGGCGCCGAACATGTCCGAGCCCATACCGTGCTGGCCGTTGCGGGCCTCATGGCGGCGCGAGAAGCGGAAATCCACCAGGGTGTTCAGGTTGATGTCTGCCACCGCATACACATGGCCGCCGCGCCCGCCGTCGCCGCCATTGGGGCCGCCGAACTCTTTGTATTTTTCGTGGCTGAACGAGACGCAGCCACTCCCGCCATCGCCTGCGGCAATGTCAATAAAGGCTTCGTCAACAAATTTCATGATGGAGTGCTGCGGTTAAAGCGTGTGCGGCAGAGGCCGGAGATCAAGTTTACAAATAAAAAAGCCCCGACAGGTCGGGGCTTCGTTTCAGTCGAAGTGACTTGCCGAAGTGATCAGCTTAGGCCGGGGTCACATTCACGGTGTGCTTGTTCAGCGCGCCTTTGGTCGAAAACGAGACCGAGCCGTCAACCAGTGCAAACAGGGTGTGGTCCTTGCCGATGCCGACATTGACGCCTGGATGGAACTTGGTGCCGCGCTGGCGAACGATGATGCTGCCTGCGTTGATGACTTCGCCGCCAAATTTCTTCACGCCAAGCATTTTGGGCTGTGAATCACGCCCGTTTCGCGTAGAGCCGCCGCCTTTTTTCTGTGCCATTTTTCGTTACTCCTGGTACGTCCCTGCTCAGCCGGCGATAGCGCCGATTTGCAGTTCCGTGTAGTTTTGACGGTGGCCTTGGCGCTTTTGATAGTGCTTGCGACGGCGCATTTTGAAAATGCGAACCTTGTCGTGCCTACCTTGCGAAAGGACAGTGACTGTAACAGTGGCGCCGGACACCAAGGGCGTACCAACCGTGATCGAGCTGCCGGTGCCGACAGCCAAAACCTGGTCAATAACGATCTCTTGGCCTACGTCCGCAGCAATCTGTTCTACTTTAATTTTTTCTCCAGTAGCAACCTTGTATTGTTTGCCACCGGTTTTTATGACCGCGTACATGTAAGACCTCGTAATTTGAGTTCTGCAGACGGATTTCCGCAGAGCCCAATATTCTAGCATGCCGGGCCCAAATTGGCCAGAAGCCCCGTTTTGAGGCCTTTTCGGGCCAAATCAGCCGGCCGGGCCGGGCATGGCGGGCGGGGTGCTTTCTATAATCTGCCCAAACTTACGTCTGGACCCGCCTTTTGTCTGCCAATTCCTCAAGCACCGCCGCAGCCCTCGCCCTGATTGCCGACGACATGCGGGGAATGGACGCGGTGATCGAGCTGCGCCTGAAGTCCGAAGTACCGCTTGTGAGCCAGGTCTCCCGGTACATCGTCGCGGCCGGCGGCAAGCGTCTGCGGCCGGCCTTGCTGCTGCTGATGTGCGGCGCTTTGGGCTACAGGGAAGCGCAGCGCTACAACCTTGCAGCCGTCGTCGAGTTCATCCACACCGCAACCCTTTTGCACGACGACGTGGTGGACGAGTCCACCCTGCGCCGCGGGCGTGCCACCGCCAATGAGGCCTTTGGCAACCCTGCCAGCGTGCTGGTGGGCGATTTTCTGTATTCCCGCGCTTTCCAGATGATGGTGGAGGCCGGGGACATGCGCATCATGCAAACCCTGGCCGAGGCAACGAACGTGATTGCCGAGGGCGAGGTGCTGCAGCTCATGAATATGCATGACGCGGGCCTGTCCGAAGAGGGCTACCTCAGGGTGATCCGGTCGAAGACGGCCAAGTTGTTTGAGGCGAGCGCCCGCCTGGCGGCGTTGCTGGCGCAGTCCCCGGCCGCGATCGAACAAGGTTGCGCGGATTACGGCCAGGCGCTGGGCACCGCCTTCCAGGTGATCGATGACGTGCTGGACTACGACGGTGACGTGTCGGAAATGGGGAAAAATCTGGGCGACGACCTTAGGGAGGGCAAGGCGACCCTTCCGCTCATCATTGCCATGCAGCGGGGCACCGAAGAAGAGCGCACCACCATCCAGCAGGCCATTGAAACCGGCGGAACCGACCAGATGGCGCGCATCATTGCAATCGTTCACGATACGGGGGCCCTGCAGGCGACCCGGGATGCGGCGGCGGTAGAAGCGCAGCGCGCACTGAACGCCTTGCAGTTGCTGCCGCAAAACATTTACAGTAATGCCTTGATGCAACTGGCCTCCCAATTGCTGGAGAGGCGTTCCTGACAGCCGGTTGCTGGTGGCGGGGTGTAGCTTAGCCTGGTAGAGCGCTACGTTCGGGACGTAGAGGCCGGAGGTTCGAATCCTCTCACCCCGACCAGTCCTGCTGGCCTGTTTTCAGCCCGATATGTGCGTTTCTTCGCACAGTTCCAGCGTCCCCAGGGGCGACGCAGGTGTTTTCGATTTACACCTATGAATCTATAGGCGATGATACCTATTTGAGTTAAACCCCGAGAACCATGGCCGCTGTCGATACCGCTATTAACCAACCGCCGTCCATGGCCCTACCCGGCTTGGGCCGGGCTTTGGTGATGGCCGGAAAATTGCAGCAGAAGGCCGCCGAGGACATTTTCCGCAAGGCCCAAAGCAGCCGCACCAGCTTTATTGCCGAATTGACCGGTTCCGGCGCGGTGTCTGCGTTTGATTTGGCCCACACCATGTCGACGGCTTTTGCCGCCCCTTTGCTGGATCTGGAAGCCATCGATGTGCAGCGCCTGCCCAAAGGCCTGCTCGACGCCAAGATTTGCGCGACTTACCGCATCGTTGTCCTGAGCAAGCGCAACAACCGGCTGATCGCCGCGACCGCAGACCCCTCCGATCAGGAGGCGGCGGAAAAAATCAAGTTTTCCACCCAGATGGGGGTGGACTGGGTCATTGCTGAATATGACAAGCTGTCCAAGCTGGTGGAGGCTTCCAACACCACGGCCGCGGAGGCCATGGAAAGCATCATCGGCGACGACTTCGAATTCGACGAAGCCAGCACCGAGACGACCGAAGACAGTGAAGCCAGCGTTTCCGAGGTTGAGGACGCGCCGGTCGTCAAGTTTCTGCAGAAAATGCTGCTTGACGCCTTCAGCATGCGGGCGTCGGACCTGCATTTCGAACCGTTTGAGCACACCTACCGCGTCCGCTTCCGGGTTGACGGCGAGCTGCGGGAAATTGCGTCGCCGCCCGTCGCCATCAAAGACAAGCTGGCAGCGCGCATCAAGGTGATCTCAAAGCTGGACATCTCGGAAAAGCGCGTGCCGCAGGACGGCAAGATGAAGCTCAAGATCGGTCCGGACCGGGTCATCGATTTCCGGGTGAGCACCTTGCCGACCATGTACGGCGAAAAAATCGTTATCCGTATTCTTGACCCGAGCAGCGCCAAACTCGGTATTGACGCGCTGGGTTACGAGGCCGTTGAAAAAGAGCGCCTGCTGCACGCCATCCAGCGACCCTATGGCATGGTGCTCGTGACCGGCCCGACTGGTTCGGGCAAAACGGTGTCTCTTTACACCTGCCTGAATATTCTGAACAAGCCGGGCGTCAATATCGCTACCGCGGAAGACCCGGCCGAAATCACCTTGCCGGGCGTCAACCAGGTCAGCATGAACGACAAGGCCGGCATGACCTTCTCGGTCGCGCTCAAGGCGTTTTTGCGGCAGGATCCCGACATCATCATGGTCGGTGAGATTCGCGACCTTGAAACGGCCGACATTGCGATCAAGGCCGCGCAAACCGGGCATATGGTCATGTCGACGCTGCACACCAACGATGCGCCGACCACATTGACGCGTATGCGCAACATGGGCATTGCGCCTTTTAATATCGCTTCCAGCGTGATTCTGATCACCGCCCAGCGACTGGCGCGGCGCCTGTGCGTCAACTGCAAAACCCCAGCGGACATCCCGCGTGAGACCCTGCTTGACGCGGGCTTCAAGGAAGAAGACGTAGATGGTTCGTGGACGCCTTACCGGCCGGTCGGTTGCTCAATGTGTACGAATGGTTACAAAGGCCGGGTCGGTGTTTATCAGGTCATGCCCATTTCCGAGGAGATTCAGCGTATCGTCCTTCGCGACGGTAGCGCCCTGGAAATTGCAGCCCAGGCGGAGGCCGAAGGCGTGAAAAGCCTTCGGGTGTCGGGTTTGTCCAAAGTTAAACTCGGCCTGACTTCGCTGGAAGAGATTCTGGGCTGCACCAATGTGTAAACCGAGGCATTCAGAAGCCGGTACATGGCGGCGCGACCGGACTGACGGCGCGCGCTGAGGCTGTCCATACAACGAGAAAGCATCATGGCAACTGCAGTATCCAAGGGCATCAAGGAATTTGTTTTCGAGTGGGAGGGCAAAGACCGGGGCGGCAAGCAAGTCCGCGGTGAAATCCGGGCCGCCGGCGAGAACCAGGTCAAGTCATCGTTGCGCCGGCAGGGCGTGTTACCCACCAAGATCAAGAAGCGCAAGATGCGCGCCGGCAAGTCCATCAAGCCCAAGGACATTGCCATTTTTACCCGCCAGCTGGCCACGATGATGAAGGCCGGTGTGCCGCTTCTGCAGGCGTTTGATATTGTGGGCCGCGGCAACCCCAATGCCAGCGTGACCAAACTGCTCAATGATGTGCGTACCGACGTGGAAACCGGTACTTCCCTGAGTGCAGCCTTCCGCAAGTTCCCGCTGTATTTCAATGCGCTGTATTGCAACCTCGTCGAAGCCGGTGAGGCGGCCGGTATTCTGGAGTCGCTGCTGGACCGGCTTGCGACTTACATGGAAAAGACCGAAGCGATCAAGTCGAAGATCAAGTCGGCTTTGATGTACCCCATTTCGGTGATGGTGGTCGCATTTGTGGTGGTTGCCGTGATCATGATTTTTGTGATTCCGGCGTTCAAGACGGTTTTCTCTTCATTCGGCGCGGATTTGCCGGGCCCCACGCTGGTCGTTATTGCGATCAGCGAATTTTTCGTTGCCTACTGGTGGTTGATTTTTGGCGGTATCGGCGGCGGACTCTACTTCTTCTTCCAGGCCTGGAAGCGAAGCGAGAAAATGCAAAAGTTCATGGACCGGGTCCTGCTCAAGATACCCGTGTTTGGCGCCTTGATTGAGAAGTCGTGTATTGCACGCTGGACGCGTACGCTGGCCACCATGTTCGCGGCCGGTGTGCCGCTTGTCGAAGCGCTGGACTCTGTCGGCGGTGCATCCGGTAACTCGCTGTTTGCGGATGCCACCGAAAAAATCCAGCAAGAGGTTTCCACCGGAACCAGCCTGACCGCTGCCATGACCAATGCCAACATCTTCCCTTCCATGGTGCTTCAGATGTGCGCCATCGGCGAGGAGTCCGGCTCCATCGATCACATGCTGGGCAAGGCTGCCGACTTTTATGAGGCCGAGGTCGATGAGATGGTGGCCGGGCTTTCGAGCCTGATGGAGCCCATCATCATTGTGATCCTGGGATCACTGATCGGCGGGATTGTGGTCTCCATGTACTTGCCTATTTTCAAGCTGGGTCAAGTCGTCTGATGGGGACTGGTTTCGGGCCGGCGTTTGATGCGTTGCTGGCCGGTTTTTTTGGCCTGTTGTTCGGAAGCTTCCTGAACGTCGTCATTTACCGGCTGCCGAAGATGATGGAGCGCCAATGGGCGCAGGAATGCGCCGAACTGACGGACACTCCCCAGGAGCCCGCTGAAAAATTCAATTTACTGGTGCCGCGTTCGCGCTGCTCCAGCTGCGGTCATGTCATTGCCTGGTATGAAAACATTCCAGTCGCCAGTTACCTGTTTCTCAAGGGCAAGTGCTCGGTTTGCGGCGCGTCTTATGGCTTGCGTTATCCCGTCATAGAGGCCGTCACGGGTGCTTTGTTCTTTTTTTGCGTATGGCGCTGGGGTTGGTCACTGACGGCGCTGGCATGGTGCGGCTTTTCTGCGGCGCTGCTTGCGCTGGCCATGATTGACTGGGACACGACCTTGCTGCCGGACGACATCACCTTGCCCTTGCTGTGGGCCGGCCTGATCGTCGCCGCGTTGCAGTGGAACCCTGCGGTCAATCTGTCCACGGCATTGTGGGGTGCGGTTGCAGGCTACCTCTCTCTCTGGCTGGTGTACTGGGCTTTCAAGCTCGCGACCGGCAAAGAGGGTATGGGCTACGGGGACTTCAAATTGTTCGCCGCGCTGGGTGCCTGGTTTGGGTGGCCTGCGCTGGTCCCCATCATTTTGATGGCGTCGGTGATAGGCGCCGTGATTGGCATTGCGCTCAAGTTCTCCAGCAAACTGCGAGAGGGCGGCTACGTCCCATTTGGTCCGTTCCTGGCGGGTGCAGGCTTTACCGCCATGATTTTTGGGCCCCAGTCGATTCTGCGGTTTGCCGGTCTCTGATGCCATGCGCGGTACGGCCTTGCGTATCGGCCTGACGGGCGGAATAGGGAGCGGAAAGAGCACGGTCGCCCGAACGCTGGTGGCTTGTGGGGCGGCCCTGGTGGATGCGGATGCGATTTCGCGGGCGGTTACCGCCGCTGGTGGCGCCGCCATACCGGAGATTGCTGCGCAATTCGGCTCACACCTCGTCGCGGCCGACGGCGCCATGGACCGGGAGCGTATGCGGCAGCTCGCGTTTGATGACCCGGGCGCCAGGCGCCGCCTGGAATCCATTGTTCACCCTTTGGTGGGTCTCGAAACATTGCGGCAGTACGAACAAGCCGCGGGCGCCGGCAAGCGCTGCGTCGTTTTTGACATCCCTTTGCTCGTGGAGTCCGGGCGCTGGCGGCAGCAACTGGACCAGGTGCTGGTCGTCGATTGCAGCGAAGCCACCCAAATCGACCGTGTCATGGCCCGTAATGGCTGGCCCCGGGATGTTGTGGAGAAAATCCTGGCAGGACAGGCCAGTCGCAGCCAGCGTGTGGCGGCAGCAGACATTTGCCTTTATAACGATGGGGTTTCCCTGGACGCCCTTGATGCCGAAGTCCGCCGGCTGGCCGGGCGCTTCGGGCTATGATGCACAGACACACACCTCCATTGAAGCCGACGAAAATAGCGCTGTGATTCTTTACGAGTATCCCTTTAACGAACGCATACGCACCTATTTGCGACTGGAGCACCTGTTTCGCCGCCTTGGCGAGCTGGTGGAGCGCGACACGCCGACTGATCATCATTACGGCATCACGACCATTTTCGAGATCATGGACGTGGGCGCCCGGGCGGACCTGAAAACCGACGTGCTCAAGGATCTTGAGAAACAAAAACATGTTCTCAACGGCTACCGCGGCAACCCGGCCATTTCCGAGGCGGTTCTTGACGAGGTCACCGGCCAGCTCGAAGGCTGCTTTTCGGCCCTGAACAGCCTGCCGGGCAAGGCCGGCCAGTCGCTCACAGAAAACGATTGGCTGATGAGCATCCGCAGCCGCGTCGGTATTCCGGGGGGCACCTGTGAATTTGATTTGCCGGCGTATTTTGCGTGGCAGCAACTGGATGCCGCGACGCGCAAACAGGACCTGCAGCGCTGGATCACCCCACTGGTGCCTCTGGCCGAGTCGATTCGTGTGCTGCTGACTTTGCTGCGCGACTCCGGCGCGCCGCAAAAAGTCGTGGCGCCGGCCGGGCAATACCAGCAGACGCTGCCTCAGGGGCGCACCTTTCAGCTGCTGCGCCTGCGGATTGACCCCACGCTGGGGCTGATTCCGGAAATCAGCGGCAACCGGCTGATTGTCTCGGTGCGCCTCATGCGCCATGAAAGCGATGATCGGCTGCACGCCAGCACCGAGGATTCGGCGTTCGAGCTGACACTCTGCTCCTGATCCTGACCGCGCCTTCCGACCTGGTTGATTTATTCAGAACCGCCTGAAGCCATGCCCGTCATGAAAAAAGACTCTTCTCCCGTCAAGCTGGTGGTATGCCCCGGCTGCGGCGGCGAGAGCATTTACGCACCCAGCAACCCCTTTCGCCCCTTCTGCAGCGAGCGCTGCAAGAACATCGATCTGGGCGCCTGGGCCAGTGAAGGCTTTCGTCTGCCGGCCGATACGCCGCCCGACGATGAGGTGTTTGGAGATCCGAAACTGCAATAAGAATTGGCTTGCCGGACAAGCGGCGTCCCCGCATCCGGCAGGCTTGGGGAGCGTCATCGCGTGAGGGCGCGAGGGCGTATGTGAGAGTGAAGAGAGTGATGAGTGAAAAGTGAAGAGGGAGGATCAAAAATGAACGCAAAGTTCTTCAAGGGGCCTGTGCTGGCCCTGCTGGCGGCCGCCGTTTTGCTGGGCGGCAGTACCTTGGCTCAAGCGGCGCCGGATAGCGACAAACCCGCCAAACCAAAATCGAAAAAGACCAAAGCCAAATCCGAAAAAGCCGGCGCTGCGGGTACCGGCGGCAAGGTCAAATTCATCCGCGGTTCCGAAGAAACGCCCGCCCAGCGCAGCGCCCGGCTCAAGCGGGAATGCAAGGGCGGCGTGAACGCGGGCGCCTGCGCGGGCTACACGAACTGACCGGCTCCGGGGCTGACCGGCACTGTGGCAGGGCCCGGTGCGCGGCTTCAGCTGGCGGTGGCGCCCAGCACTTGCTGGAGTTCACCGCTTTGGTACATCTCCATCATGATGTCCGAACCGCCGATGAATTCGCCCTTCACATAGAGCTGGGGAATCGTCGGCCAGTTGCTGAATTCCTTGATGCCGTGGCGGATTTCCTCGTCTTCCAGCACGTTCACGGTGGCGGGCTTGTTGATACCGCAGGCCTTGAGCACCTGGATGGCGCGGCCTGAAAAGCCGCACATGGGGAATTGGGCCGTGCCCTTCATGAAGAGGACAACGTCGCTGGATTTGACGATTTCGGCGATGCGTTGCTGGGTAGGGTCGGTGTTGCTCATGATGAAGTCCTTTAGGAATCCTGGGGTGGGCCGGAAGGCCATGCCGGGCTGAGAATTTTCAGCCGGGACATTTCATATTTCAGTTAAATGGAATCTGGAAACCAGAATTCAACGGGCTGATTATCCCGCCGTTTGGTTTTTCGCGTGATTCCCGGCCTGCCGCGTCAGCCGCCCGGCCACAAGCCACCCGAGCAGCGCTCAATGCCGGCCAGATCCTGCCGGCTTTGAACCTGCTCAAAACCTCCGCTGACCAGCAACTCGCGCACTGCCACCGCCTGGTCGTAGCCGTGCTCCAGCAACAGCCATCCGCCCGGCAGCAGGCTGGCGGGTGCCTGCCGCACGATTGCCCGGATGTCGTCCAGCCCATCCGGGCCGGCTGCCAAGGCGGTCAGCGGCTCATGCGTCAGTGCGTCCAGATGCGGATCTGCGCTCGCGATGTAGGGCGGATTGCTGACGATAAGGTGAAAGTGTTCGCTAACTTCCTGGAGCCAATGGCTTTGAACGAAATCCACGTCAAGGCCCAAACGGGCCGCGTTGTCCCGGGCTACGTCCAGGGCGCCCGCACTGGCATCTACGGCAACGACATGACCTTGGCGGCCAGCCGTTTTCAGGCTGTGCGCGATGGCCAGCGCAATCGCGCCGCTGCCTGTGCCCAGGTCCAGAATCTCCGGCGCTGCCAGCATGCCGGGGCTTTGCAACACTTCCAGCGCCCAGTTCACCAGCGTCTCGGTGTCGGGCCGCGGCACCAGCACGCGGGCGTCCACCTGCAAAGCCAGGCCGAAAAATTCCTTGCTGCCCACGATATAGGCCAGCGGCTCGCCGGCGGCCCGGCGCAGGCTCAGGGCGCGAAAGTCCTCGGCGGTTTGTGGCGGCAGCACATCCGTGTCGTGCGCCAGCAGCCAGGCGCGCGCATCAGCGGGCTTGCCGAGCGCATGCAGCAGCAGCAACTGGGCGTCCAGGCGGTCCAGCCCCAGGGTTTGGGCGGCCGCCAGGGCTTGCGCGCAGCTGGGTGAAGTCGTGGACGGGTTCATCGAAATTAGTACGCTCAGAGCCCGTTGTTGGCGGTCTCCAGCTCCGCCAGCAGTTCCGCGCCGCGCGCCACCTGCAGCGCTGTTACGACATCGCCCATATCGCCTTCCATGATGGCCAGCAGCTTGTACAGCGTCAGGTTGATGCGGTGGTCGGTCAGGCGCCCCTGCGGGAAGTTGTAGGTGCGGATGCGGTCGCTGCGGTCGCCGCTGCCGATCAGGCCCTTGCGCATGGCGGCATCTTTGGCGGCGCGCTCGGAGCGGTCTTTTTCGTGGATACGGGCGGTCAGCACCTTGAGCGCCTGGGCCTTGTTGCTGTGCTGGCTGCGGCCTTCCTGGCATTCGGCGACGATGCCGGTCGGCAAGTGCGTGATGCGCACGGCCGAATCGGTCTTGTTGATGTGCTGGCCGCCGGCGCCGCTGGCGCGGTAGGTGTCGATCCGCAGGTCGGCCGGGTTGATCTGGATGGCGACGGTCTCGTCCGGCTCGGGCAGCACGGCCACGGTGCAGGCGCTGGTGTGGATGCGGCCCTGCGTTTCAGTAGCCGGCACGCGTTGCACGCGGTGGCCGCCCGACTCGAAGCGCAGCTTGCCGTAAACGCCCACACCCATCACATCCAGCGGCCCGTCGATACGCAGCACCACTTCCTTGTAGCCGCCCAGCTCGCTGGGCGACTCGCTGATGATCTCCACCTGCCAGCGGTTGCGCTCGGCAAAGCGGGTGTACATGCGGCACAGGTCGCCGGCAAACAGCGCCGACTCGTCGCCGCCCGTGCCCGCGCGGATTTCGATAAAGGCCGCCCGTGCATCGTCCGGATCCTTGGGGATCAACATCAGCTGCAGGGCTTCGTCGATCTGCGCGATATCGGCTTTGGCCGCGCTGATCTCTTCTTCGGCCATGGCGGCCATTTCGGGGTCGTTTTTGGCTTCCAGCAGCATGCCCTCGGCACCGGCCAGGTCGGCTTCGCGGGTGGTGAGCCGCGTGTACTGCTCGGCGATCACGCTGGCCTCGGCATGCTCACGGGTCAGGGCGCGAAAGCGGTCCAGGTCGCTCACCACGTCGCTGGCGGACAGCAGGGCGTCCAGCTCGTGCAGGCGCAGAAGCTGGCGGTCCAGGGTTTGGCGGAGAAAGGGTTTCATGGCAATGGGGAGGCAAAAAGGGAAGAGCCGAAAGGCATTCAAGGCGACGGCGAGGCGGCGAAGGCGCTGCCAGACGTCAGCGGGGGTGGCTGCAAAGGCAGCCACGGCGCAGCGGCGGCCGCTAACGCTCTTTGTCTTCGGGCTGGATCTTGGGCAACTGGCCGCGCAGAAACAGCCGGGAAACGGCTTGCGCCGTGGCTTCGCGGCTGCTGGCGTCGCCTGCATGCAATTCGGCCAGGGTGCCGTGCAGCATTTTCTGGGTCAGGCCGCGGGTCAGCGCGTCCAGCACGATGTCGATGGGCTCACCCTTGGCCAGCAGCTTCTTGGCCCGCACGATTTCGACGGCGCGCCACTCGTCGGTCTGCGCATTGAGCTGCTGGATCAGCGGCACGCTGCGGCGCTGGCCCAGCCAGTGCATGAAGTTCTGCACGCCGGCGTCGATGATGACCTCGGCCTGCGCCACGGCGGCCTGCCGGCTGTCTTTGCCGGTCTGCACCACGTGGGCCAGATCGTCGACTGTGTAGAGGTAGATATCGGGCAGGGCCTTGACTTCGGGCTCGATGTCGCGCGGCACGGCCAGGTCGACCATGAACATGGGGCGGTGTTTGCGCAGCTTGACGGCACGCTCAACCGCGCCCAGGCCGATGATGGGCAGCGTGCTGGCGGTGCAACTGATCACCGCGTCGAATTCATGCAGGCGGCTGGGCAGGTCGGCCAGGCGCATCACTTCGGCGCCGAAGCGGCCGGCCAGTTTTTCGCCGCGCTCCAGGGTGCGGTTGGCAATCGCCATGGCCTTGGGGTTTTTGGCGGCAAAGTGGGTAGCCGCCAGGTCGATCATCTCGCCGGCGCCGACAAACAGCACCTTGATGTCGCTTAAATCTTCAAACAGCTGGCCGGCCAGCCGCACGCTGGCTGCCGCCATGCTGATGCTGTGCGCGCCGATTTCGGTGCTGCTGCGCACTTCCTTGGCCACGGCAAAAGAGCGCTGAAAGAGCTGGTGCAAGGTGGTGCCCATCGCGCCGGCGTCTTCGGCGGCACGCACGGCGTCTTTCATCTGGCCCAGGATTTGCGGCTCGCCCAGCACCATGGAATCCAGCCCGCTGGCCACCCGGAAGGCGTGGCGGGCCACCTGGTCGCCCTGCAAGGTGTAGGCATGTGAGCGCAGCAGGGCAGGCGAGACGCCGCCGCTGTGCGCCAGCCAGTCCAGCGTGTGGTCCAGGTCGGTTTTTTCGCCGGCGCAGTAGATTTCGGTGCGGTTGCAGGTCGACAGCAGCGTGGCCTCGGGCTGGCGCGCCAGCGACGCGCGCAGGGCACGCAAAGTGGGCTCGACCTGGTCCAGGGCGTAGGCAAACCGGCCGCGCAAATCGAGCGGTGCGGTGTTATGGTTTAGCCCAAGGGCCCAGACTGACATCCTCCGATTATAAAATTGAAGCGCCCGGGCCGGTAAGAAGGCCTGACAATCGCCCTCATAGCCCTTTTTGAGGCCTGTTTTGGGGCTCTTCAGGGGCTCCTTTGGCGCCCGGCGAGCTTTTGACCACCCACACGCGCATGGCCTTTTCATGACCTTCTACCTGCTGGCCAACCACCTGCTCAATCTTGTCCTGCCGGCCGCTGCCCTTGCGCTGCTGCTGGTGGCTGTCAGCCGGGTTTTTGGCGGTTTTTTCGGCTCAAAAAGGCCTTTAGCCTATAGCTGGTATGCGCAAGCAGCTATTGTTTTTGTAGCGAACGTGGTGGTGCTGGCGGCCGGGCTGGTGTTCTTCGGCCATGACGGGAAGATGCTGACCTATGCCGCGATGGTGGCGGGCGCTGCGGTCTGCCAATGGGTTTTGCTGGGCGCCTGGCGGGCCTGAAACCCTGGTAAGCCCTAATCGGGTTTGAAGATATCGACCCGGTCCGTGATGATCCCGTCGGTGCCGAGCGCCAGCAGCCGCTGGACATTCACCTCATCATTCACCGTGTAACTCAGCAGTTTGAACCCGGCTTTTTTGGCCTGGGCCACCGTATCCGCATTCCAGAGCTTGTGGTTGCAGACGATGGCGACGCAGCCCAGGCCCGCCGCTGTTTCCAGCCAGTTGGCATGAAGTTCGTCGAGCAGCAGGCCGCGCGGCAACTGGGGCTGGGCGCTTTTGGCGGCTTCCAGCGAAGCAGGCTGAAAAGAGGTGAGCAGCGGCGGTATGGCCGTACCTTGCCACAGCCGGGCCGCTTCGTTGGCCACCACGGTGCCGGTGCGGGTCTCTACACCCGGCGTGGGCTTGATCTCGATGTTCAGGAAGTAGCCTTTGTCCAGGCAAAAGCGCGCAATGCGCTCAAAGCTGGGCAGGCTTTCCGCGGCAAAAGCCGGCGAATGCCAGCCGCCCGCGTCGAGCTTTGCCAGCGCCTCCCAGCTCAATTCGCCGGCCACGCCTTTGCCGTTGCTGGTGCGCTCCAGCGTGGCGTCGTGCAGCAAAAAGGGAATGCCATCGGCGCTGAGCTTCACGTCGCACTCAAACATGCGGTAGCCGTGGCTGGCGCCCAGCATGAAGGAGGCCAGGGTGTTTTCAGGCGCCAGCTTGCCGGCGCCGCGGTGCGCCACCCAGCGCGGGTAGGGCCAATTGGTGGCAGTAACGGGATTTGTCATGGGTTGTCAGGGCCAATGGAGGGGAGGGCCGGGCACTTAAAGACGTTTGCCTGTTTCCGCGTCAAACCAGTGCAGGCGATCGGCGCGTGGCGTGACATGGATGGTTGCGCCGATTTCGGGCGCCGTCGACAGGCTTTCGTCGGTGCGTACGATGATGGCTTCGCCGCCCATGCGGCAGTACACCAGCCGCTCCGCGCCCAGCATCTCAATCGTCTCGACCTGCACCGGCCAGCCGGTGGCGCCCACCGTCAGGTGTTCGGGCCGTATGCCGAGGATGGCGCCGGGCTTGCCACCAAAGTCGGCGTTCGGCGCCTGCTTCAGCAGGTTCATCGGTGGCGAGCCCATAAAACTCGCCACAAAGGTGGTGGCGGGCCGGTTATAGACCTCTTCGGGCGTGCCGAACTGCTCCATGCGGCCGGCATTCATCACCATCATGCGCTGCGCCAGCGTCATGGCTTCGACCTGGTCGTGGGTCACGAAAAGCGAGGTGATGCCGAGTTCGCGGTGCAGCTTCTGGATCTCCAGGCGCGTCTGCACACGCAGCTTGGCGTCCAGGTTGGACAGCGGCTCGTCAAACAAAAACACCTGCGGCTGGCGCACGATGGCGCGGCCCATGGCCACGCGCTGGCGCTGCCCGCCCGAGAGCGCGCGGGGCTTGCGGTCCAGCAGGTGGCCCAGCTCCAGGATCTTCGCTGCCTTGTCCACGCGCGTCTTGATCTCGTCCTTGGGCACCTTGGCGATCTTCAGGCCGTAGGCCATGTTGTCGAAGACGCTCATGTGCGGGTAAAGGGCATAGTTCTGAAACACCATGGCAATGTCGCGCTCGGAGGGTTCCAGCTCATTGACGACCTTGCCGCCGATGGAGATCTGCCCGTCGCTGACTTCCTCCAGCCCGGCCACCATGCGCAGCAGGGTGGATTTGCCGCAACCGGAGGGCCCGACGATGACGATGAACTCGTGGTCGTTGATTTCGGCGTTCACGCCGTGCAGCACCTGCAGCGCGTCCTTGCCGGAGCCGTAGCGCTTGATGACATTGTTGAATTGGAGTGAAGCCATTGAGATAACCTGTGTTGGATTTAATTCAAGCGGACGCCGCAGAACCGGCTTTGCCGGGCCGCTGGTGGCGCCCTCTGGGGGGAGGCGCCGAAGGCGCTTCGGGGGAGGATCATTTCTCGGTATCGACCAGGCCCTTGACGAACCATTTCTGCATCAGCACCACCACCAGGGCGGGCGGCAGCATGGCCAGAATCGCGGTCGCCATGACCACATTCCATTCGTTCTGGCCGTCGCCGCCGGCGATCATGCGTTTGATGCCCACGACCACCGGGTACATGTCTTCACTGGTGGTGGCCAGCAGCGGCCAGAGGTACTGGTTCCAGCCGTAGATGAACTGGATGACAAAGAGCGCCGCAATCGAGGTTTTGGACAGCGGCAGCAGCACGTCAAAGAAAAACCGCATGGGGCTGGCGCCGTCCATGCGTGACGCTTCGGTCAGCTCGTCGGGCACCGTCAGAAAGAACTGGCGGAACAAAAAGGTCGCCGTCGCCGAGGCGATCAGCGGCACCGTCAGGCCCGCATAGGTGTTGAGCATGTTCAGGTCCGACAGCACCTTGTAGGTGGGCAAAATGCGCACCTCCACCGGCAGCATCAGCGTGATGAAGATGGCCCAGAAGCAGGTCTTCTTGAACGGGAAGCGGAAGTACACGATGGCAAAGGCCGACAGCAGCGAGATGGTGATCTTGCCGATGGCGATCACCATCGCCGTGACGAAGCTGACCCACATCATGTGCGCCACGGGTGCATTGGAGCCGGCCGCCGATTCGCGCCCAAACAGCGCCGCCTTGTAGCTGTCGATCATGTTGGTGCCCGGCAGCAGGGGCATGGGGGCCTGCACGATCTCCTGCGCGGTGTGGGTAGACGCCACAAAGGCCAGGTAAAGCGGGAAGGCGACGATAAAGACGCCCAGGATCACGATCACGTGGGCAAGAATGCCGTGGGTTCCTCGTTTCTCAACCATGGAAGGCTCCCGTCGTAGTTTTCGTTTTCATCAGTATTGGACTTTCTTCTCGACGTAGCGAAATTGAATGACGGTCAGCGCCACCACGATCACCATCAGCACCGCCGACTGTGCAGCCGAGCCACCCAGGTCCATGGCCTTGAAGCCGTCGTAATACACCTTGTAGACCAGGATGGCCGTGTCCTTGCCGGGCCCGCCCTGTGTGGCGGCGTCGACGATGGCAAAGGTATCGAAGAAGGCATAGACCACATTGATGACCAGCAGGAAGAATGTGGTGGGCGACAGCAGCGGGAACTGGATGGTCCAGAACCGGCGCCATGGCCTTGCGCCGTCAATCGCGGCGGCTTCGATCAGCGATTTGGGGATCGACTGCAGGCCCGCCAGGAAGAACAGGAAGTTGTAGGAAATCTGCTTCCACACCGAGGCCATCACAATCAGCGTCATGGCGTGGCCTGAGTCAAGCAGGTGGTTCCAGTTGATGCCTATCTTGCCCAGCGCATAGGCCACCACGCCCAGCGAAGGCGAAAACATGAACACCCACAGCACGGCCGCGACAGCCGGCGCCACGGCGTAGGGCAGCACCAGCATGGTTTTGTAGAACATGCCGCCGCGCACGATGCGATCGGCAAACACAGCCAGCACCAGCGACAGGCTGATGCCGATGCCCGCCACCATCACCGAGAAAAATGCGGTCGTCTTGAAGGACTCCACATAGCTCGGGTCCTCCAGCAGTTGCCTGAAGTTGGCCAGGCCGACAAATTCGACGGAGGTGCCGAAAGGGTCTTGCTGCTGCAGCGACTGCAGCAGGGCCTGCGCCGCCGGCCAGAAGAAGAACACCAGGATGACCGCCATTTGCGGCAGCAGCAGCAGCCAGGGCAGCCAGCTGGATCGAAAGACAACGCGTTTTTCCATAGGGTCTTCAGTGGGGCAAATTCAGTGGCCAAAAACTGGCGGGTGCTAAAACCTAAAAACCCGCCCGGCCTTCCCCGGCGAAGGAGAAAGGGCGGGGCGGGCCGAGTTTAGCCCGCCATGCGGGCTCGCTCTGTCTCTTGCGTGATCAGTTCTTGTTTGCTTTCTGGAAGCGCTCAAGCTGCTCGTTGCCGCGCTTGACGATGGCGTCCAGGGCTTCCTTGGCCGACTTCTTGCCGTTCCAGACCTGCTCGAGTTCTTCGTCCTCAATCGCACGGATCTGGACATAGTTGCCCAGGCGGATGCCGCGGCTCTTGTCGGTGACCTTGCGAATCATCTGCGTGACCGCGACGTCGGTGCCCGGATTCTGTTTGTAGAAGCCGGATTTTTCGGTCAGGTCGTAGGAGGCCATCGTCACAGGCAGGTAGCCGGTGCGCTTGTGGCTGGCCGACTGCACTTCAGGTGTGGAGATGAAGCTGAAGAACTTGGCCACGCCCTTGTATTCTTCCGGCTTTTTGCCCGACATGACCCAGAGGCTGGCGCCGCCGATCACCGTGTTCTGCGGTGCGCCGGGAACATCCTGGTAGTAAGGCAGCGGAGCCAGGCCGTAGGCGAACTTGGCATTCTTGGCCACGTTGCCGTAAAAGCCCGACGAGGTGTTGATCATGGCGCACTCGCCCGACACAAAGCTGGCTTCCGGCACATTGCCGCGGCCTTTGTAGACAAAGAGGCCCTGCTTGGCCATGTTGGCCAGGTTTTCGATGTGGCGCACGTGCAGCGGCGAATCCACCTTCAGGCGCGCATCCATGCCTTGCAGGCCGTTGGCCTTGGTGGCGAATTCAACGTTGTGCCAGGCCGAGAAGCTTTCTACCTGCGTCCAGTTCTGCCAGGCCGTCGTGAAGGGGCACTTGTGGCCGGAGGCCTTCAGTTTGGCGGCGGCGTTGACGACTTCAGGCCAGGTGACGGGCGCCTTGTCGGTCGGCAGGCCGGCCGCCTTGAACGCGTCCTTGTTGAAATAGAAGACGGTGGTGGAGCTGTTGAACGGGAAGCTCAGCATCTGGCCGTTCGGTGCGGTGTAGTAGCCGGCCACCGCGGGGATGTAGGCTTTCGGGTCGAATTTTTCACCGGCGTCCTGCATGACCTTGCCGACCGGAACGATCGCGCCCTTGCTGGCCTGCATCGTGGCGGTACCGACTTCAAACACCTGCAGGACGTGGGGTGCGTTGCCGGCGCGGAAGGCCGCGATGGCGGCGGTCATGGATTCGTCGTAGGAGCCCTTGTAGACGGGGACGATCTTGTAGTCCTTCTGGCTTTCGTTGAACTGCTTGGCCAGGTCGTTGACCCATTCGCTGTTGACAGCCGTCATGGAGTGCCACCACTGGATCTCGGTCTGGGCCTGGCTGGCCAAAGGCGCGCACAGGCCGAGGGCCGCAAAAGCGAACGCGGAAAGACGGTTTTTCATCAAAACTCCTGGGAATTGGACGTGCTCGTGGCGCGTCAAGTTAAACGGGACAGTCTAAAAACTGTTTGTGACAGACCGATTTAAGCGATTTGGGCCACCGCCGACAAGCGGGGTTTCCATAAGGGCACTTACGACTCACGCCCCCGGGGCGCTCCAAATGGTGCGCTGCGGTAATATAGGGCAACAGCGCTGGACACAGGTCCGAAGCCGCTGGCTTTTCACGATGAACGCCCCTACTACACTTCAAGAACTCAACGTCTTTGCCGGTGACGCAAAGGCCGGCGAAGCCCGCATCCGCGAGATTCCGTACAACTACACCTCGTTTTCCGACCGCGAAGTGGTCATCCGCCTGCTCGGCGAGCGGGCCTGGGACCTGCTGAACCGCCTGCGCGACGAGCGCCGCACCGGCCGCTCCGCGCGCATGCTGTATGAAGTGCTGGGCGATGTCTGGGTCGTGCAGCGCAACCCCTATTTGCAGGACGACCTGCTGGACAACCCCAAGCGGCGCAAGCTGCTGGTTGATGCCTTGCAGCACCGCCTGACTGAGGTGGAAAAACGCCGCACGCCGGATGCAGACCAGCAGCGCGACGCCATCGTGGGCGAGTTGCTCGATGCCGCCCGGGGCGCCGTCGCCCGTTTCTACACCTCCTTCAGCGAGATGTACGACCTGCGCCGCCTGACCGAGCGCAAATTGCGCAAGCTGACCCTCAAGGACAACATCAAGTTCGACGGCCTCTCCAGGGTGTCGCACGTCACCGATGCGACCGACTGGCGCGTCGAATATCCCTTTGTGGTCCTCACACCCGACACCGAGGCTGAAATGGCCGGTTTGGTGAAGGCCTGCATCGAGCTGGGCCTGACGATTGTTCCGCGCGGCGGCGGCACCGGCTACACCGGCGGGGCGATTCCGCTCACCTGGAAGTCGGCTGTTATCAATACCGAGAAACTTGAGGCCATGACCGAGGTCGAAATGGTCTCGCTGCCCGGTGTTGAAAAACCCGTCGCCACCGTGTGGACCGAAGCCGGTGTGGTCACCCAGCGTGTGGCCGATGCCGCCGAGCGTGGCGGTTTCGTCTTCGCGGTCGACCCGACCTCTGCCGAGGCCTCCTGCATAGGCGGCAACATCGCGATGAATGCGGGCGGCAAAAAAGCCGTGCTATGGGGCACTGCGCTGGACAACCTCGCTTCCTGGCGCATGGTCACGCCCCAGGCGCAGTGGCTGGAAGTCACGCGCGTGGGCCACAACCTGGGCAAGATCCATGACGCAGAGATGGCCAGCTTCGAGCTGCAGTATTTCGAAGCCGACGGCAAAACGCCCATTCGCACCGAGCGGCTGGATATTCCCGGCAAGACTTTCCGCAAGGAAGGCCTGGGCAAAGACGTCACCGACAAGTTCCTGAGCGGCTTGCCCGGCATCCAGAAAGAAGGCTGCGACGGCCTGATCACCAGCGCACGCTGGATCGTGCACCGCATGCCGGCGCACACCCGCACGGTTTGCCTGGAGTTCTTCGGCAATGCCAAGGACGCGGTGCCCAGCATCGTCGAGATCAAGGACTTCATGTTCGCCGAGCAAAAGCGAGGCGGCGCCATCCTGGCGGGGCTGGAGCATCTGGACGACCGCTACCTGAAGGCGGTGGGCTACGCGACCAAGTCGAAAAAGCACGGCGGCCTGCCGAAGATGGTGCTGTTTGGCGACATTGCCGGCGACGACGCCGATGCCGTGGCGCGTGCCACGTCGGAAGTGGTGCGCATTGCCAACTCGCGCCACGGCGAAGGCTTTATCGCCATCAGCCCGGACGCCCGCAAGAAGTTCTGGCTGGACCGCAAACGCACCGCCGCGATTTCCAAACACACCAACGCCTTCAAGATCAATGAAGACGTGGTGATTCCGCTGCCCCGCATGGCCGAGTACACCGACGGCATCGAGCAGATCAACATCGAGCTCAGCCTGGCCAACAAGATCAAGCTGTGCGACGAGCTGGAGGCTTTTTTCCTCAAAGGCAACCTGCCTCTGGGCAAGTCGGACGACGCCAATGAGATCCCTTCGGCCGAGCTGCTGGAAGACCGTGTGGGCCAGGCGCTCGCGCTGGTGGCCGAGGTGCGCACGCGCTGGGTCGGCTGGCTGTCGGGTGTGGCAACGCTGTTTCCGCAACTGCAGGACCACTCGCTGCGCGCCAGCTGGAAAACCGATATCCGTGCCCGGCTCCAGGCGATTTTCTCGGGCGGCGCGTTTTTGCCGATTCTGGAAGAGTGCAATGCCATCCACAAGCGCGTGCTCAAGGGCCGTGTCTGGGCGGCGCTGCACATGCACGCCGGCGACGGCAATGTGCACACCAACCTGCCCGTCAACAGCGACGACTACGAGATGCTGCAAACCGCGCATGTGGCGGTGGCCCGCATCATGGTGCTGGCCCGCTCGCTGGACGGCGTGATCTCCGGCGAACACGGCATCGGCATCACCAAGCTGGAGTTTTTGACCGACGAAGAGCTGCGGCCCTTTACCGAATACAAGCAGAAGGTCGACCCGGAAGGGCGCTTCAACAAGGGCAAACTGCTCCGAAATCCGGAGCGCCTTACGCACGAAGGACGCGGTCTGCAGGCGGATTTGACCAACGCCTACACGCCCAGCTTCGGCCTGATGGGGCACGAGTCGCTGATCATGCAGCAGTCCGACATCGGCGCCATTGCCGACAGCGTGAAAGACTGCCTGCGCTGCGGCAAATGCAAACCGGTGTGCGCCACCCACGTGCCGCGTGCCAACCTGCTGTACAGCCCGCGTAACAAGATCCTGGCCACCTCGCTGCTGGTGGAGGCATTCCTCTACGAAGAGCAGACCCGGCGCGGCGTGAGCATCAAGCACTGGGAAGAGTTTGAAGACGTGGCCGACCACTGCACGGTCTGCCACAAGTGCCTCACACCTTGCCCGGTGGACATCGACTTCGGCGAAGTCTCGATGAACATGCGCAACCTGCTGCGCAAAATGGGGCAGAAGTCCTTCCGGCCCGGCAATGCTGCGGCCATGATCTTCCTGAACGCCACCAGCCCCCAGACCATCAAGTTCATGCGCGGCGCCATGGTGGATGTGGGCTTCAAGGCCCAGCGCTTGGCCAACGACCTGATGCGCCGGCTGGCGCGCAAGCAGACGGCGCTACCGCCAGCCACCGTCGGCAGGGCGCCTGTGAAAGAGCAGGTCATTCACTTCATCAACAAGAAGATGCCGGGCGGCCTGCCCAAGAAGACCGCGCGTGCGCTGCTGGACATCGAGGACAAGGACTACGTCCCCATCATCCGCAACCCCAAGAGCACTACGTCCGAAACCGAGGCCGTGTTCTATTTCCCCGGCTGCGGCTCCGAGCGCCTGTTCAGCCAGGTGGGCCTGGCCACGCAGGCCATGCTCTGGCATGCGGGTGTGCAGACCGTGTTGCCGCCTGGCTATTTGTGCTGCGGCTATCCGCAGCGCGGCAGCGGGCAGTTCGACAAGGCCGAGAAAATCATCACCGACAACCGGGTGCTGTTCCACCGCGTGGCCAACACGCTGAACTACCTGGACATCAAGACGGTGGTGGTGAGCTGCGGCACCTGCTACGACCAGCTGCAGGGCTACGAATTCGACAAGATATTCCCGGGCTGCCGCATCATCGACATCCACGAATACCTGCTCGAAAAAGGCATCACCCTGCGCACCGACCAACCGGGTGCGGGCTACCTTTACCACGACCCCTGCCACAGCCCGATGAAGCTGCAGGAGCCGATGAAGACCGTCAAGGCGCTGATGGGCGACAACGTGCTCAAGAACGACCGCTGCTGCGGTGAATCGGGCACCTTGGGCGTCACCCGGCCCGATATCTCGACGCAGATCCGCTTTCGCAAGGAAGAAGAACTTCGCAAGGGTGAGGCCGTGTTGCGGGCATCGGGCGCGGTTGCCGAAAGCGGCAACATCAAGATCCTGACCAGCTGCCCGAGCTGCCTGCAAGGGCTCTCCCGCTACGGCGACGACCTGCAAAACGGCCTGCTCGAGGCGGACTACATCGTCGTGGAAATGGCCAACCAGATCCTGGGCAAGGAGTGGCTGCCAACGTATGTCGAGGCGGCCAACCATGGCGGCATCGAGCGGGTGCTGGTCTGAGGCAACTTCCGGTCTTGATGTCAACGGGCTTATTGCCAAAACCTCAAGCGCTGATCCATTCAGCCTTTTTTTGAAAGCGATTCCCCATGGCAGGCCTTCAACCCGGTTCACCCACCCCCACCGCGCTGACGGTCCACAGCCAGTCGCGCGTCCTTGAAATCGCGTTTTCCGACGGCGCCGGGTTCCGGATTCCGTTTGAACTCATGCGCATCTACTCGCCGTCTGCCGAGGTGCAGGGCCACGGCCCGGGCCAGGAAATTTTGCAAACCGGCAAACGCGAGGTGAATGTGGTGGAGCTCGAGCCCATAGGCAACTACGCGGTCAAACCGGTGTTTTCCGATGGCCACGACAGCGGAATCTTCTCGTGGGACTACCTCTACAAGCTGGGCGCCGACCAGGCCCAGCTCTGGGACGAGTACCAGCGGCGCCTGCAGGCGGCCGGCGTCGACCGCGACGCGCCCATGGTGGCGCCCGGCGGCCACGCCTGCGGCAACCACTGATTCGGCGAGCTGCGCGAAGTCCTTGCTCCCCGCGGTTAAAAGCCGTTCTCACCCTTATCGCGCCACTGTTGTTTTTCCAGCATAAAAGCAGGCAATAAGCCCGCAATGCCCCGTGTCTGCTCAGGGTTGTCGAGAGCAATCGCGTCTTTGCCCTCTAGCATTGATGCATGAGCAGCACCCATTTCGGTTTTGAATCCGTCGACGAGCAGGACAAGGCACGCCGCGTGCGCGGGGTGTTCGACTCCGTCGCCCCCAAGTACGACGTGATGAACGACCTGATGTCCATGGGCCTGCACCGCGCCTGGAAGGCCTACACCGTGCTGGTGGCCAATGTCAAAGAGGGCTACCAGGTGCTGGACATCGCCGGCGGCACCGGCGACCTGGCGCTGGCCTTTGCCCCCAAGGTGGGCAGCACCGGGCGCGTGGTCCACACCGACATCAACGAAGCCATGCTGCGCGAAGGCCGCAACCGCCTGCTGGATGCCGGCGTCAGCCTGCCGACCCTGGTGTGCGACGCCGAACACCTGCCATTCCCCGATGCCAGCTTTGACGTCGTGACCGTCGCCTTCGGCCTGCGCAACATGACGCACAAGGAAGACGCGCTGCGCGAAATGAACCGCGTGCTCAAGCCCGGCGGCAAGCTGCTGGTGCTGGAGTTCTCCAAAGTGGCCAAGCCGCTGGAAAAGGTTTACGACTGGTACTCCTTCAAGGTACTGCCCCGGCTGGGCAAGCTGGTGGCCAATGACGACTCAAGCTACCAATACCTCGCGGAGTCGATCCGCATGCATCCGGGCCAGGACGAGCTTAAAGCCCTGATGCAAAAAGGTGGTTTCGGTCATGTGGACTATCACAACATGACCGGCGGCGTAGTGGCATTGCATGTTGGAATCAAGTGCTGACGCGTTGAAGCGACTAACTGTTGAATTAAGCAATTGAAGTGTTGAGTGTGATTAAGGAGACGATATGAAAACGAAAATTTGGTCCGCAATTCTTTCCGCTGTGCTGGTGACAGCCATGGCCCTGGCAGGCACGTCGGCCGAGGCCAAGCGCCTGGGTGGCGGCAAGTCGTTCGGTAAACAGTCGTCCAACGTCACACAACGCGAGGCCGCGCCAGGCGGCGCCAACTCCGCGGCCAATTCGAATTCCGCCGCCAAGCCGGCAGCGCCCGCAGCAACGCCGGCGCCTGTTGCGCCCAAGAAACCCTGGGGCGCCATGCTGGGCGGCCTGGCCGCAGGCCTGGGCCTGGCCTGGCTGGCTTCTTCGCTGGGCCTGGGCGGTGCTTTCGGCCAGATCATCATGTTCGCCTTGCTGGCGCTGGTGGTCATGGTGGTGATCGGCTTCATCATGCGCAAGCTCAAGGGCGGCGCGCCTGGCGCGCAAGGCGCCGCGCCCGGGCAAACACCCTTTGCCTTTCAGGGTGCGGGCAATGCGACCACCCCCAAGAACTACAGCCCTGAAAACGTCGGCAACGATGCATCCGCGCGCCCCTGGGAGCGCAGCAGCATGGCGTTTGACTCCAACAAATACGATGCTGCCGCCCCTGCGGGTGGCTCCATGATCGGCTCGGCCCTGCTGGGTTCGCAGTCTTGGGGTGTTCCGGCAGGCTTTGACGCCGAAGGCTTCCTCAAGGCCAGCAAAGCCAACTTCGTGACGCTGCAGGACGCCTGGGACCGCTCCGACATCCAGAGCCTGCGCGCCATGATGACCGACGACATGCTCGAGCAGATCAAGACCCAGCTGGCGGACCGCGAGTCCCACACCGGCGGCCAGGTCAACAAGACCGAAGTCGTGATGCTGAACGCCCAGCTGCTCGGCATTGAAGAGCTGAGCGACGTCTACATGGCCAGCGTCGAGTTCTCCGGCATGATCCGCGAAGACGCCTCCGCAGGCGCCAGCCCCTTCCGCGAAGTCTGGAACATGACCAAGCCCCGCAACGGCGGCAGCGGCTGGCTGGTGGCCGGCGTACAGGCACTGCAATAAACACCCCCGTTCAGGCTCACTTCGTGTAGCCTGCTCCCCCCTTAAAAGGGGGCGGCGCCTGGGGCCGGCAAAGCCGGACCCTCGGCCCCCACTGGTGAATTCCCCTTCCCGCTAGTTACGCCCTGAATTCTTAACCCAGCATGAGCCGCGGAACCGGCTTTGCCGGGCCGCAGGCGGGCGGCCCCCTTGGGGGGCAAGGAGTTACACGCAGTGAACGACTGTGGGGGCCTAGAATCAGGAGACGTATGAATACCACCACGTCCCCCTTCGCGTTCCTGGAATCCATTGCCACCCGCTTTCAGCCGCCCGCCTGGGTGGTGGATGAGGGGCAGCAGCGGCTGGTGCTGTTCCTGAACCATGTGCTGATGCAGGAAAAGCAGGCGCAAGACCGACTGCTGCGGCAAAAAGGGCGCGTCGTGAACCTCCAATGGGGGCTCTTCTCCATTGCCCTCGTCGTGACGCCCGCTGGGCTGGTAGACCGTGCATCGCCTTCCGCCAAGCCCGACCTTTCGCTGGCCGTAGCCACCGAGTCGCCACTGGTCGCCTTGCAGTCCGTCCTGGCAGGCAAGCCGCCACCGGTGAAGATCGAGGGTGACGTGCAACTGGCGGCCGAACTCGGCTGGCTGGCCGAAAACCTGCGCTGGGATGCGGAAGAAGATCTCTCCCGCCTGATCGGCGACGCACCCGCCCATGCGGTGGCCGACGTTGGCCGCAAGCTGTTTGAAGGGCTCAAGCAGTTTCTGGCCCGGACACCCTTGGCGCCCTCGGCCTCTTCTTTCTCTTCGTCCTCCGCGGTGACCAGCCCGCCGGCGCCCGCAGCGACAACAGCTGAGGGCGCCGCGCCTGCGAAGGCCCCTGCATGACCCGACTCTTTCGAGGCATTTTTATCGTCTGGACCGTGCTGCGGTTCGGACTGGACGAACTGGTGCTTTCCAGCTTCCAGCGTCCCTGGATACGCCTGCTGACGCGCATCGTTTCTGTCGGTCGCAACCTGAAGGCGCCGCGCGGCGAACGCCTGCGTGAAGCGCTGGAAAGCCTGGGGCCGATTTTTGTGAAGTTCGGCCAGGTGATGTCGACCCGGCGCGACCTGCTGCCGCCCGATATCGCCGACGAGCTGGCGCGCCTGCAGGACCGCGTGCCGCCATTTGATTCCGCAATCGCCGTCGCCATCATCGAAAAAGCCTTCGGCCGGCCGCTGGATCGCATTTTTGCGAGCTTTGAGCAAACGCCGGTCGCCAGCGCCTCGATTGCCCAGGTGCACTTTGCCACCTTGCCGAATGGCCGCGAAGTCGCCGTCAAGGTGCTGCGGCCCAATATGCTGCCCGCCATCGAAAAAGACCTGGCGCTGATGCACATGATGGCCGGCTGGGTCGAGGGCGCCTCGGCCGACGGCAAGCGCCTCAAGCCCCGTGAGGTGGTGGCCGAATTCGACAAATACCTGCACGACGAGCTGGACCTGCTGCGCGAGGCGGCCAATGCTGCCCAGCTGCGCCGCAATATGCAAAACCTCGACCTGGTGATGATTCCCGAGATGGTCTGGGACTTCTGCATGCCCGACGTCATGGTGATGGAGCGCATGAAAGGCGTTCCCATCAGCCAGGCGCAGCGCCTGCGTGATGCCGGTGTCGACATGAAGAAACTGGCGCGCGATGGCGTCACCATCTTCTTCACCCAGGTGTTCCGCGACGGCTTCTTCCATGCCGACATGCACCCGGGCAACATCCAGGTCAGCCTGGCGCCGGAGACTTTTGGCCGCTACATCTCGCTGGATTTCGGGATCGTGGGCACCCTGACCGAGGTCGACAAGGAATACCTGGCGCAGAACTTCAGCGCTTTCTTCCAGCGCGACTACAAGCGGGTGGCCGAGTTGCACCTCGAATCCGGTTGGGTCCCGCCCGAAACACGGGTCGACGAGCTGGAAGCCGCTATCCGCGCCTGCTGCGAACCCTATTTCGACCGGCCTCTGAGGGAGATTTCCCTGGGTCTGGTGCTGATGCGCCTGTTCCAGACCTCGCGCCGTTTCCACGTTGAAATCCAGCCCCAACTGGTGCTGCTGCAGAAAACCCTGCTGAACATCGAGGGCCTGGGCCGCGAGCTGGACCCCGACCTGGACCTCTGGAGCACCGCCAAGCCTTTCCTCGAAAAGTGGATGCTGGAGCAGGTGGGCCCCGAAAAGCTGATGGCCCAACTCAAGGCCGAGGCCCCAGCCTATGCCAAACTGCTGCCCGGCCTGCCGCGCTTGCTGTCGCAGTACCTGAAATCGCCCCCCGGCATCAATCGCCGGGAGCTTGAGGAACTGCTGCACGAGCAAAAACGCACCAACAAGCTGCTCCAGGGCCTGATTTACGGCGGTTTGGGCTTTCTTTTGGGCCTGATCGCGATGCAGATCCTGCTGCGGGTCCGGCTCTTCTAAAGCCGCCGGGGAGGGCCCCCAACGGCCTATAATTGAAGGCTTTGCATCTGGAAGCCTTTTCCAGGCAAATATCCCCGGGATTTTTCCGGGAATGTCCCGAAATTGTCTCGGGACGGCCCCACCCTTAAGCACTATGCCAATCTACGCCTACAAATGCGAGTCCTGCGGGCATGCCAAGGACGTTCTGCAAAAGATATCGGATGCGCCTCTCACGGTGTGCCCGCAATGCGGCGAGCCCGCGTTTAAAAAGCAGGTCACGGCCGCGGGCTTCCAGCTCAAGGGTTCCGGCTGGTATGTGACGGATTTTCGCGGCGGCAACAGCACAGGCGTGCCCGCCCCCAAGACCGACGGCGCTGAATCGGGCGCCAGCAAGCCGGCCGACAGCGGCACGGCCGCGGCAGCCCCTTCTCCTGCCCCCGCTTCCGCCCCCGCGCCGGCCGCACCTGCCAAGGCGTCGGGCAGCGACACTTCTTCCAAGACCTCCTCGTGATGGCTTCCATTCGCCGATGGCTTCTGGCCGGACTGCTGGTGCTGGTGCCCCTGGCGATCACGCTGTGGGTGCTGGACTGGATCGTCGGCACGCTGGACCAGACGCTGCTGATCCTGCCGGGCTCCTGGCACCCCGACAAGCTGCTGGGCTTTCATATCCCCGGCTTCGGCGTGCTGCTCACGCTGCTGATCGTGATGCTGATGGGCGCCATCGCCAGCAACTTCTTCGGCAAAAAACTGGTTCGCTGGGGCAACTCTTTCCTGAGCCGCATTCCCATCGTCCGCTCCATTTATTCGAGCGTGAAGCAGGTGTCCGACACCGTGTTTGCGGAAAACGGCAACGCCTTTCGCAAGGCCCTGCTGGTGCAATGGCCGCGTGAAGGCGTCTGGACCATCGGCTTCCTGACGGGCACGCCCGGCGGCGACGTGGTCAACCATCTGCAAGGTGAGTACCTGAGCGTCTATGTGCCGACCACGCCCAACCCAACCGGCGGCTACTTCGTCATGCTCAAGAAAAGCGAGTGCATTGAACTCCGGATGAGTGTCGATGAAGCCTTGACCTATGTGATTTCGATGGGTGTTGTGGTGCCCGCCAAAACGGCCACCCCGCCCCTGACCCCACCCCTTTAAACAGCGAAACTGCAAACCCCCCGCGCGTGAGGCGCTGAAAGTCCGAGTATTTTTATGGCCATCGTTTCCCAAATGCGTTCCAACTATTGCGGTCTGGTGACCGAGGCCCTCATGGGCCAAACCGTGAGCCTGTGCGGCTGGGTCAATCGCCGGCGCGACCACGGCGGCGTCATCTTCATCGACCTGCGCGATCGCGAAGGTTATGTGCAGGTGGTCTGCGACCCGGACCGCGCCGACATGTTCAAGACCGCCGAAGGCGTGCGCAACGAATTCTGCGTGCAGGTCAAAGGCGTGGTGCGCGCCCGCCCTGAAGGCACGACCAACGACAACCTCAAGAGCGGCAAGGTCGAAGTGCTGTGCCACGAGCTGATCGTGCTCAACCCCAGCGTCACGCCGCCGTTCCAGCTCGACGACGACAACCTGTCGGAGACGACGCGCCTCACGCACCGCGTGCTGGACCTGCGCCGCCCCTACATGCAGAACAACCTGATGCTGCGTTACCGCGTGGCGATGGAAACGCGCAAGTTCCTGGACGCCAACGGCTTCATCGACATCGAAACCCCGATGCTGACCAAGAGCACGCCCGAAGGCGCGCGCGACTACCTGGTGCCCAGCCGCGTCAACGAAGGCATGTTCTTCGCGCTGCCGCAAAGCCCGCAGCTGTTCAAGCAGTTGCTCATGGTGGCCGGCTTTGACCGCTACTACCAGATCACCAAGTGCTTCCGCGACGAAGACCTGCGCGCCGACCGCCAACCTGAATTCACGCAGATCGATATCGAGACGTCCTTCATGGCCGAGCAGGATATCCGCGACATGTTCCAGGGCATGATCAGCAACATCTTCAAGACCGTGCTGAACACCGACCTGGGCGAGTTCCCCGTCATGGCCTATGCCGACGCGATGCACCGCTTCGGCTCCGACAAGCCCGACCTGCGCGTGAATCTGGAGTTCACCGAGCTGACCGAGGTCATGGCGACGGTGGACTTCAAGGTCTTCAGCACCCCGGCTACCACCGCTGGCGGCCGTGTGGTCGCCCTGCGCGTGCCCGGCGGCTCCGAGATGAGCCGCGGCGAGATCGACGGCTACACCGAGTTCGTCAAGATCTACGGCGCCAAGGGCCTGGCCTGGATCAAGGTCAACGACGTGAGCAAGGGCCGCGACGGCCTGCAGAGCCCCATCGTCAAGAACATCCACGACGCGGCCATCGCTGAAATCCTCAAGCGCACCGGCGCGCAAAACGGCGACATCATTTTCTTCGGCGCCGACAAAGCCAAGATCGTCAACGACAGCATTGGCGCATTGCGCCTGAAGATCGGCCACAGCGACTTCGGCAAGAAGACCGGCCTCTTCACCAAGGGCTGGAAGCCATTGTGGGTGGTCGACTTCCCGATGTTCGAGTTCGACGAAGACGGCCAGCGCTGGAGCGCCGTGCACCACCCCTTCACCGCGCCCAAGGACGGGCACGAAGACTGGATGGACACCGACCCGGGCCGCTGCATTGCCAAGGCTTACGACATGGTGCTCAACGGCTGGGAACTGGGCGGCGGCTCGGTTCGTATCCACCGCGCCGAAGTGCAGAGCAAGGTGTTCAGCGCGCTGAAGATCGGGCCTGAAGAAGCCCAGCAAAAATTCGGCTTCCTGCTGGACGCATTGCAATACGGCGCGCCTCCGCACGGCGGCCTGGCCTTTGGCCTGGACCGCATCGTCACCATGATGACGGGCGCCGAATCGATTCGCGACGTGATTGCTTTCCCCAAGACGCAGCGCGCCCAGGACTTGCTCACGCATGCGCCAAGCCCGGTCGACGAGAAACAGCTGCGCGAACTGCACATCCGCCTGCGCAACCCGCAACCCGCCTGAACAGGCGCTGGAATCACCAGCCACGGGGACACCTTGAAAGCTTTCAAGATCCCCGAATCCGTGCTGGTCGTCATCCACACACCGCAGCTCGATGTGCTGCTGATCGAGCGCGCCGATAACCCCGGTTTCTGGCAAAGCGTCACTGGCTCCAAAGACACAGCGGACGAGCCCCTGCTGCAAACGGCAGTGCGCGAAGTGCTGGAGGAAACCGGTATTGATGCGACACCCGGGCAGTTCCTCGATTGGGGACTCTCGAATGTCTACGAGATCTACCCGGTCTGGCGCCATCGTTATGCGCCCGGCATCACCCGCAACACCGAGCACGTCTTCAGCCTTTGCCTGCCCCAGGTGTGCGACGTGAAGCTCAACCCCAGAGAACACACCGCGTCGCAATGGCTGCCGTACCACGCGGCCGCCGATATCTGCTTTTCACCCTCGAATGCCGAGGCGGTTCTTCTCTTGCCAAGATTCGTCACCTGAGCCACAGGCACAGAGCAGAGGCGCAACACTTTGTGTGTTTAGCGTCTCACTGGATTGGCAAACACCGGGCAGTCGGTTTAAATGGAATAGACCTTCCCGCCAACTCTCCCCACTTCCAGGAAAAAAGCCACCGGCCATGTTTCCACTCCACAAGTCCGGTGCGTTGCAGTTGCTTCAGGGCGGGCGGGATTTTTTCCCGGCGCTCGTCAAGGCGCTTGATGCGGCGCACACCTGGATTCAGCTGGAAACCTATATTTTTGACTTTCACGGCGCCGGTGCGGAGGTGGCCGAGGCTTTGGTGCGCGCCGCCGGGCGCGGCGTAACAGTGCAGGTGCTGGTGGACGGCATAGGCACCAGCCCTTTGCCGGCAAAGTGGCGCGAGCAATTCGAGGCCGCCAAAGTCGACTGGTTCGTCTACTCACCCCTGGGCACGGGCCTGGCCGGCCTGGGCCTGCTGGTGCCCGAACGCTGGCGCAGGCTGCACCGCAAGCTCTGTGTGGTGGACCAGCACACGCTGTTTTGCGGCGGCATCAATGTGCTCGACGATTTTTACGACCCCAACTACGGCGAGCTGCAGGCGCCGCGCGTCGACTTTGCCGTGACGGTGACCGGCCCGCTGGCCGTGGAGGCGGCCGACGCCATGGCGCTGCTGTGGTGGCGCGTACAGGCCGGCTACAGCGCGCGGCAGCGCCACATGGCCGCCGCGTGGGAGAAGTTCAAGGCGGCGGGCTATGGCGGCCGCACCGGCGCCACGCCCCTGGCCGCGACCAATGGCGCCGGCGCCGCCGGCCCCAAGGCGGCGCTGATCCTGCGCGACAACCTGCGCAATCGCAGCAGCATCGAGCGCGCCTACCGCAAGGCCATCGGCAAGGCGCACCAGGAAATCATCATTGCCAACGCCTACTTCCTTCCCGGCGGCAAGCTGCGGCGCGCCCTCATCGGAGCCGCCAAACGAGGCGTGCGCGTGACCTTGCTGCTGCAGGGGCGCTACGAGTATTTCATGCAATACCACGCCGCACGGCCCGTGTATGGCGCGTTGCTGGCAGCGGGCGTGGAGATTCATGAGTACGAGGCCGGCTTTCTGCATGCCAAGGTCGCGGTGGTCGACGGACATTGGGCCACCGTGGGCTCTTCCAACCTGGACCCGCTAAGCCTGCTGCTGGCGCGCGAGGCCAATGTGGTGGTGGAAGATAAGGCTTTTGCCGGTCGGCTGGCGGGCATTTTGCGCGAGGCCATGGTGAGCCAGGGGCGGCGCATGGATCCTGCCGCCCATAGCCACCGGCCCATCCTCCAGCGCCTGCAGGGCTGGGTGGCCTATGCCCTGGTGCGGCTGGCGCTGCTGGTGGCGGGGCAGCGGTACTGAGGCGCCTGGAAATCGCTATAGATTTGATAGCTGCTTGCGCACATAAAGAAAGGGCCGGAGGCCAAAACCTCTGTAAAACCCCATCAGACCCCGGAGAAGACGGTTTAAGGTCAGGCTGGTAATATCTGGCATGCTTATGAAATCAGACACGCCCCTGCAGGACGCGACCGACGAGGGAACACCGGTTTCCGTCAAGATCCGCGAACGCCTGGCCCAGGCACGCAAACGTTTTAACGCCAACGACAACATCGCCAAGTTCATCGAACCGGGCGAGCTGGAAAAGCTGCTCGACGAAGTGACCGGCAAGATGCAGGGCGTGCTCGACAGCCTGGTGATCGACACGGCCACTGATCACAACACCCACAACACCGCGCGCCGCGTGGCCAAGATGTACCTCAACGAGGTGTTCAAGGGCCGGTACGTGCATGCGCCCACCATCACTGAGTTTCCCAACGCCGAGCACCTCAATGAGCTGATGATCGTCGGCCCCATCACTGTGCGCAGCGCCTGCTCACATCATTTCTGCCCGGTCATCGGCAAGATCTGGATCGGCGTGCTGCCCAATGAGCACACCAATGTGATTGGCCTGTCCAAATACGCGCGCCTGGCGGAATGGGTCATGGGCCGCCCGCAGATCCAGGAAGAGGCGGTGGTGCAACTGGCCGATCTCATCATGGAAAAAACCCAGCCTGACGGCCTGGCCATCGTGATGGAAGCCAGCCACTACTGCATGGCCTGGCGCGGTGTGAAAGACATGGACAGCAAGATGATCAACTCGGTGATGCGCGGCGTGTTCCTGAAAGACTCGACACTGCGCCGCGAATTCCTCGCACTGATTCCGCAAAAGGGCTAAAGATGTTGGTACGTTTACTTTATGCAAGCCGCGCGGTCGACACCAGCCCCGAAGCCATCGAAGGCATCCTCTCGCAATCGCGCCAGCACAACCCGTCCTCCGGCATCACCGGCATCCTCTGCTATGGCGGCGGCATCTTCCTGCAGGCGATTGAAGGCGGCCGCATGGCGGTCAGCGAGCTCTTCGGCCATATCCAGCACGACGCGCGCCACAAGGACGTGGTGCTGCTGCACTTCGAGGAAATCTCCGAGCGGCGCTTTGGCGGCTGGACCATGGGCCAGGTCAACCTGTCCAAGCTCAACCATTCCATCCTGCTCAAGTACTCCGAAAAAGCCGAGCTCGACCCGTACTCGGTCTCGGGCAAGGTCTCGTTCGCGCTGCTGGAAGATCTGATGGCCACCGCGTCCATCTGCGGGCGCGTTTGACCCTTTCTGTTGTCGACGGGGCAAGCGCGTCATGACCCCGGCGCCGGAGCTTCTCCTCGGCTGCGATTTCTCCAGCAGTCCCAGCCGCCGTAAACCCATCGTGATGGCCACCGGCTCAGCGGCGCGCGGGCGCGTGCTGCTGGCAGGCCTGGAGCGCATTGATTCCCTGGACGGCTTTGAGCAATGGCTGCGCGTCGAACGCAGCTGGCTGGGCGCCTTCGACTTTCCTTTCGGCTTGCCGCGCGAGCTGGTCGAGCACCTCGGCTGGCCCGGCCATTGGCCCGACCTGGTGCAGCACTACGCAGCCCTGAGCCGCCCCGACATCCGCAGCGCCTTTGCCGCTTTTTGCGACGGCCGCCCAGTCGGGAACAAATTCGCCCACCGCGCCGCCGACGGGCCGGCCGGCTCCAGCCCCTCGATGAAATGGGTCAACCCGCCGGTCGCCTACATGCTGCATGCCGGTGTGCCTCGCCTGCTGGCGGCCGGTGTGCACCTGCCCGGCCTGCATGAGGGCGACACCCAACGTGTGGCGCTGGAGGGATATCCGGGCCTGCTCGCACGTGAGGTGCTGGGCAGCCGTTCTTACAAAAGCGACGACAAGGCCAAGCAGACGCCCGAACGGCTGATCGCACGCAAGGACCTGATCACTGCGCTGGAAAACGGGCAGACGCGGCTGGGGCTGCGCCTCAAGGTCAGCCATGCGCAGCGTGACCTGCTTGCTGACGACGCCAGCGGCGACAGCCTGGATGCCGTGCTGTGCCTCATGCAGGCGGCTTGGGCGTTGCAGCAGGGCGCCCCGCGCTACGGCCTGCCGGTTGAGATGGATCCGCTGGAAGGCTGGATCGTTACCGCCTGACGTTGACTCACAGCGCCCCGCGACACGGGTAATGCTGTCTGCGCAGGTAATAACTGTCTATTCATACAGTAATATTCGCTACCTGCCATGTTGCCCTGCCCAGTCCGTACGGGCCTGGCTGGCTGCAAACCCAATAGCTTTTTTTCATCATGTTGCGTCTGCGAACCCTGGGATTGACCGTTTTGATGTTTTGGGCGCTCGCGGCAGGGTGCACTTCGGCCTTGGCAGCGCCTCCCGCCAAAGCCACCTGGTCGGGCGTGGTGACCTATGTGGTCGACGGCGACACCGTCCGCGTGCGGCCGCCCGGCGGCGGCAAGCCGGTCAGCATTCGGGTCGATGGCATTGATGCGCCGGAAATCTGCCAGGCCTTTGGCCCGGCCTCCCGCGACGCGCTGATGCGGCGGGTGCTTGGCAAGCGCGTGAAGGTACTCGGCAAACGCCATGACGATTACGGCCGCCTGCTGGCCCGCATCGAACTCAATGGCGAGGACACCGGCCAATGGATGGTGGCGCGCGGCCTGGCCTGGTCTTACCGCTTCCGTTCCAGCCCGGGGCCCTACGCGGCGCAGCAGCGGCGCGCCAGGGCCGCGGGGTTGGGGCTGTTTTCACCCGCGCAGGGTGCGCCGGTGTATCCGGCGCAATTTCGAAAGCAGCACGGCTCCTGCCACCCAAAGTAAGCGGCCCAGGGGCGGGCGAGCGCTGTCTTTTGTCCTACGGGCATTTCAGCCGATGGCGATTGGCGGGCAGGGCCCCCTTTAATAAAGTGAACAGGTACGAGCTTCAGGTTCGTCATCTTCGTCACCTTGTGCGCCCAGGCACCCTGGGTATTCGCACACTTATCCAAAGCCAAAGGAGCTTCTCATGACCTCAACTCCCATTCACTTCCTGCCCGCCGGCCGGGCCTTCCGGCCTCTGGCGCTTGCTGCCGCCATCGCCCTGGCACTGGGCTTGTCCGCCTGCGGCAAACAGGACGAAGGCAAAACCGCGGGCCAGCAGCTTGACTCTGCCATCGCCAAGACCGAAGAAGCCGCCGCCCAGGCCAAAGCCAAGGCCGAAAGCGAAATGGCCAGCGCCGGCACCGCGATGAAAAACGCCACGCAAAGCGCTGAAGCTTCGGGCAAAGACATGGCCGCCAAGGCCGGTGAAAAAATCGACGACCTGACCATCACCACGACCGTCACCGCAGGCCTGGCCAAAGATGCGGACCTGAGCGCGCTCAAGATCAACGTGGACACCCGCAACGGCGCGGTGACCCTGAACGGCTCGGCCCCCACGGAGGCCGCCCGCGACAAAGCCACCACCCTTGCCAAAGGTGTCAAGGGCGTCAATTCCGTCGACAACAAGCTGGTGGTGAAAGCGGCCAGCTAAGCGCCGCGCCACTTTTCTGCGTCCCAACTTAAACGCCCCCGATTCCAATGGAGTCGGGGGCGTTTCTTCTTGTATTCATTCAGTCTGAGACCGGCGAACAAAAGGCAGGCCATGGATCAACTCCATGCCTGCCTTTTACAGCCACCACTTGTGAGTGGCCAGACGGTAAAAACCGTTTATGGGCGAACGATGATGTCGTTGCGCACGGCCTTGACGTTCTTCGTGTTGCGGGCGAGGTTTTCAGCCTGGGCTTTTTCAGCGGCGGATTTGGCAAAGCCGGAGAGCTGAACCGTGCCGTTCAGGGTTTCGACCTTGATGGCCATCGCCCCTACGGTCTTGTCTTCAACGAACTTGGCCTTCACCGAGGTGGTGATGGCGGCGTCATCGACATATTCACCGGCGGTCGACTGGCCACGCCCGACAGCGCAGCCGCTGCCGATGATGGTGATGCCTGCCAGGGCTGCGAATGCAATTGCGCGAGCGTATTTCATATTGTTTTCCTCTTGAGTTGATGTAATGGTTTTGGTGCAGTGGTTAAAAAAGCCTGTCGGTGAGCGGCACCACGCCCACCGGCCTGCGGTAATGCTTATCTGGATCTCTGGTTCTGTTCGGAAGAAGGTGGCGCACTCGACAACATCGAAAGTAAAGCGCCGGACAACTCGGAAGATTTGAGCGTGGCAATCAACAGGCTGCCTATGGAGACCAGCCGCCATGGGCGCAGCACCACGGCGGCCGCGCCTGCGGCGGCGGCGATGCCGAGCAGTTGCAGCGGTTTTTCTTCGGCGTAGTGTTTGAGCGTCGGCTTGGCCAGGCCAAATGCCACGCTCACCGGGTGGTGATGCCACCAGGCGCCCAGTGCGTGCTTGAGGATGCCCCAGGCGCCGCCTTCAGAATTGCCTTGTTCGCCTTCTGCGCCGTGCCCTGAGCCGGCGCCATCATCCTGGTCGTCATCCCGCTGGGCGTCACGGCTCATGTGCCGGACGATGGCCTTGCGGCTGTTGGCCAGCCGTTCTTGCGGTGTGGGGGCGGTGAGGGAATTCATGGCGCGTCTGGGTAGGTGAGTCGTGTGCCGGCCGGCATTCAGGCGGCCATGCGCAGGGCGCGGGCGTCGCTGTCGATTTGCGCCTTCAGCTCGGGAAAGCGCTCATTCACCAAAGGCTTTCTGGCCTTGAGGATGGCCACGACAAGAATCACCAGCGCAACGCCGGGCACGCCCACCAGCACCCAGTGAAACTGGTTCTGCAGTGCACCCAGCATCACGGCCGTTCCTGCCAGGCCCAGAAACACCACCGCCGCCAACACCGCGATCAGCCAGGCCACCGCGCGCGCCAGCAATTCAGCGCCCGCATTGGAGGCCTCGTCGTGGAACAGCGCGGCATAGGCCGACAGATGGTCCACCACCAGGTCTGGCCGTTGCACGATGGTTGAGAAGAGGGGATGAAGCATGGATAAAGATGAAGGTGGCGGGGAAAGCGGGTAACTGGGTGCGCTTGATGCGTGATGCGTGATGGATCAGGCCGTCAATCAATAGCGGTTCTGGTTGCGGTGGCGTGCCGAGGACACCAGCAGTGCGATGCCTGCGCCCACGGCCGCAGCGATCAGCACAGAGCGCAGGGGTTGCTCGGAGACATAACGCGTGGTGGCGCCGGCGGCGTTGGACAGCGACTGTTGTGCACGGTCTTTGGCTTCCGACGCGATGTCCAGGCTCTGGCGGGCCAGGCGCTGGGCTTTGGAGGCCAGCATGTCGACAACGGGGTCGACGCTGCCGCGCAGCTCGCGAACCTTGTTTTCGGCCTTGTCGAGCGCATCGTTGGCATAGCCGCGCGTGGTGTCAACGGCCTTCTCGGCGGTGTTGAGCAGTTCGTCGGAGGCCTGACGTGCGGTCTTGGAGACGGTTTGTGTGTTCATGTTGAGTCCTTGAAGAGGGAGTGAATGAAAAGGGTGAAAGGGACGAAGTGGCTGATTCAGTGAGCGGTATAAAAAGCGCGGCCGGGGAGAAGGGGCCGCGCTGTCGCTGTGAGGGCAGGGGGTTGTGCAAACGCCGTGCTGTCAGCCCTTCCTGATCAGGCTGACGACAAAACTCACGATGGCCATGATGGCGAAGATGAAGAAGAGGATCTTGGCGATTTCGACAGCGCCTGCTGCAATACCGCCGAAGCCGAACACGGCGGCGATCAAGGCGATGACCAGGAAAACGACGGAATAGTGCAACATCTCGGGCTCCTTGCTGTGACAGTGGATGGTGCGTCTCTCTTTCGAAACGCCTGCAGCTAGGTTAAGGAGATGTGCGAATTTCTCTCATCGGCTGCCAGCGTGTGCCACTGTCAGCTCTGGCGGCGCTGCCCTGTAGGAGGGGGCCGACATTTTGTTACGCAGCGTGTGCTGCGGTGCGGCCAGCGGTGTGCCCTGTGGTGTGTGCGAGTACGGCACTTGCGGCGCCTGCGGCGCAGCGCTTCAGAGCACTTTGGGCAGCACGGCGGAGATGCGCGTGCCTTCGCCTTCATGGCTGGTGACGGTAAGGCGCCCGCCGGCGGCCTCCACGCGGTGCCGCATGCCGGCCAGGCCATGGCTGCCCGGGCCTACGCTTTCGACCTTGAAGCCGCGGCCGTTGTCCTTGACCTCGACCGTGATGTAGCTGTCGAAGTTGTGCAGGCTGACCTCGGCCTGTTTGGCTTCAGCGTACTTGCCCATGTTGGTGAGCGACTCCTGCACCAGGCGATAGACGGTCAGCTGCGCGGAGCCGCCCAGCTCGACCGGCTCCAGGTCAGTGGTGATAGCGATGCCGGAGCGCTCCTCGAACTCATGCGCCAGGATTTCCAGCGAAGCCACCAGGCCCAGGTGCGACAGCGATGAGGGCCGCAAGTCTTCGACGATGCGGCGCTTCAGGGCAATGCCGCTGTTGAGCGTGTTGGTCAGGTGCGCCAGCCGTTCGGCGGCTTCAGGCAGGTTGCCGGCCAGGCGGGATTTGAGGCGCGCCACGTCCAGCTTCGCCGCCGTCAGCAGGGCGCCCAGCTCATCGTGCAGCTCGCGCGCCAGGTGCCCGCGTTCGTCTTCGCGCACGTTTTGCAGGTGGGTGGCCAGCTCGGCCAGGTTGGCGGTCCGGTCGCGCACCTGCGTCTCGAGAAAGTCGCGTTCGCGCTGCAAGGACTCCTGTTCGCGCCGCCCGGATGCCAGCAGTGCCTTGGTTTGCAGCAGGTACATGTAAAAGGCCAGCAGGCCCGCCAGGGCCATGGTGGCCACGCCGATGCGGGACAGCTGCAAGGTGTTTTTGATCTGGAGCTGCCCCTGCTCCATCTTGCTGACGCTGCTTGCGGCGAGCTTGGCGGCCTGCTCACGGATGGCGTCCATGTGCTCTTTCCCCACGTCGGTGGTCAGCACAAACTTCCAGGCGTCTTCGTTGCCTTCTTTTCGCATGCGCACGCTGAGGTCCATTTCAGCCAGCTTGCGCGAGACGTGCCTGGACATCTGGCCGAACTCGGTGAGTTGCTCCCGGTAGGGGGTGAACAGCTGGCGCAGCATGTCCAGGTTCTGGTCGATGTCGGCCAGCGCGGTGTTGTACGGCTCCAGGTAGCGCGCATCGCCTGTCAGCAGGTAGCCCCGCTGCCCGGTCTCAGCATCCAGCACGTGCTGCAGCAGTTTGTTGATGGCGCCGCGCGTCAGCTGGGCTTCCTGGATAGCCGCTGCCGCATCGGTAGACTTGCGAAAACTCGCTTCATTGATGAAGATCAGGAATGCGGCGGCCAGCACTGCCAAAGGCAGGCTGATGGCCATTTTGGGTATCGCAAATCGTTTCACGGCAAACTCCGTCTGGTACTTCAATGAAGAATTCGACAATAATGGGTGCTGAAAATTAAAGCAGCTGCCCGACAGGGGCATCTCTTTTCGCGGCTTCTCATGCCTTTTTTCCGCTTATGCAGGCTTTATAGAAAGACAGCGACATGATCAAAATCGGAATTGTGGACGACCACGCCATTGTGCGTTCGGGACTCAAACAGTTTTTCTCCGACCAGGTGGACTTGCGTGTGGTCGGCGAGGCCGGCAGCGGCCGCGAAGCCATTGACCTGGTTCGCAACGTCGAGCTCGACATCCTCGTCATGGACCTGTCCATGCCCGGCCAAAGCGGCATCGATGCACTTGCCATGATCCGCGCGAAGGCGCCCGATGTCGGCATCCTCATCCTGAGCGGTTACCCTGAAGAGCACTACGCGGTCAACCTGATCCGCCAGGGCGCCAGCGGTTACCTCAACAAGGAGTGCGATCCGTCCGAAATCGTCGACGCGATCCGCGTGATCTCGCTGGGCAAACGCTACATCACCCCGGCGGTCGCCGAGCTGCTGGCCCAGCAGCTGAACCGGCCCAACGATGTCGCTTCGCACGAGCAGTTGTCCGAACGGGAGTTCCAGGTCTTCCTGAAGCTGGCCAAGGGCGAAACCGCGGGTGACATTGCCAAGGCGCTTTCGCTGAGCGTGAAGACGGTGAGCACCTACCGCACGCGCGTGATGGAAAAGATGAGTCTTTCGTCCAACAGCGACCTGACCTACTACGCGCTCAAGAACAAGTTGATCGACTGATTTCAAACGGCGGCGCCGCTCTGCTGGATGCAGTAATCCACCAGGGCGTCAATCTCATTGGATTTATCAAACACGGCATCCACGCCCAGCTGGGCGCAGCGTTGCCGGATGTCGGCTGTGGCGTAGTTGCTCAAGACCACCACCTTCTGCGTCGAGGGGCGGTCCCTGCAGGCAGCCAGCACACCGAGGCCGCTGCCCTGCTTTAAAAACAGGTCAACAATCGCCAGATCCCAGTTGTCCCGGTTCTCCGTCAGCCAGGCTTTGCCTTCGTTTTCGGTTTCGGCGGTTCCCACGGCATCAATGCGTGCCAATTCCTCAAGCGTCCCGATCAGATTTTCGCGAATGGTGGGATTGTCTTCTACGATGTACGTTTTCAGTCTCACTGCTCAGGTCCAGGTGGGAGGCCGCGTGGTTCTCGAAATATTACGAAAGTCCCAAAAGCGCAAACGTCTCTTGTCACTTAATGTATCTTTTCATTGAGGGCCATTCTGCCAGCGGCCAAGTCCACTCCTTGTAGGATATTTCCTACGGCGCACGGTATGTGTGCATACATTCGCACGAATGTCGTGTTGTAGGCACATGCTCACAGCATGTCATGGCCCCTGCCGACTGCCTTGAATGGCTGTTTGGACGGATAGTGAAGGCTCTGCAATTTAAAGCGCATGCGTGGGCCACCTGTGTTGTGCCAACGCGTCGCCGGTGCTTGCGGAGCATCCAGAACGCCAACACATGAACACCTCCTCCTCCCGGCCAGTCCTTCTGAAGAGAATCCTTGCCGGTGTGGCTGCGTTGCTGCTCGTGCTGGTGCTGGTGATTGCCTTCTTCCCCTGGGACGCCATGCGCGGCCCCATCAACCGCTATGTGTCCGACCAGCTTGGAAGGCGTTTTGAAATCACGCGCCACCTCTCGGTGAATCTGGGGCGGACTGTCACCGTGCGGGCGGACGGCATCGAGTTTGCCAATCCCGAGTGGGCGCGCAAGCCTTACCTCGTCAAGGCGAGCGCCGCCGAATTTGACATCAAGCTCTTCCCGCTTTTGGTGGGGCGCATTGAGCTGCCCCGCATTGCACTGACCGAGCCGGAAATCGGGCTTCAGATAGAGCCTGACGGCCGGCGCACCTGGGCGCTGTCGCGCGACACCTCCGATGAAGGCGCTGTTCCGCGAATCGACGCCTTGCTGATAGACCGCGGTACGCTGGATTACGAGGCCAAGGCCCAGGGCGCCAACATCAACGTTCAGTTCTCACTCGCGCAGGAGGCCGCGGGCGAGTTGCCCCTGAGCTACAAGGCCAGCGGCAAATGGCAGAACGAAGCCTTCAGCGCCAGCGGGCGCACCGGCGGTGTGCTGCAACTTAGCAAAGACCGCGAAGCGCCTTTTCCGATCGAGGTCAACGCCACGGCCGCGAAGACCAGCCTCAAAGCCAAGGGGACGATTGCCAATCTCGCCGACCTTGCCGGCATCGACGCCACCTTCGACCTGCAGGGCCGCAACCTGGAAGAGCTGTACAAACTGCTGGGCGTTGTGCTGCCATCGACGCCGCCTTACAAGTTGCGCGGCAAACTCGCCAAGCACGGCAAGGTGTGGGCGGCCAGCCAGATACAGGGAACGCTGGGCAGCTCGGACCTCAGCGGCGCCCTCAGCTTTGACCAGTCGGGCGCGGTGCCCCTGTTGACCGGCAAGGTGCAGTCCCGCTTGCTGGATTTTGCCGACCTGGCGCCGGTGATCGGCCTGCCGCCTCCGGTCGGGCCTACGCAGACAAGTACTGCGGCAGCTTCAACTTCAAATACCGCCAGCCAGTCCGCACCCGTCCCCCTCAAGAAGACCGCATCGGCCACACGCAAGGTACTGCCGGTGGCGACGCTGGACGTCACCCGTATCAAAGCCATGAATGCCGACGTGGTGTATTCCGCAGCCGACATCCGCCATGTGGAAGTGCTGCCGCTGGACAAGGGCAGTGTTCACGTGAAGATCAATGCCGGTGTGATGCAGCTGGAGCCAATCTCGATGGGCGTTGCGGGCGGCACCGTGGCGGGCAGCATACGCATCGATGCCAACCTGGTGCCTGCCGCCTTCACCACGCGGCTGGATGTGCGTGCCTTGCAGCTCAACCAGCTCTTTCCCGCCGTTGAAACCAGCAAGAGCAGCCTGGGCAAGGTCAGCGGCCAGTTCGATCTCAAGGGGCGCGGCAATTCGCTGGCGCAGATGCTGGGCACCTCTTCGGGCGACGTGGCCGTCTTGATGGGCAAGGGCGAGATGAGCAACATCCTGCTCGAATTCATGGGGCTGGACGGCGGCGAGGTCATCAAATTCCTGGTGCGAGGCGACCGCAACGTGCGGCTGCGCTGCGCGGCGGCGGCCTTCGAGGTGAAGCAGGGCCTGATGACGACCAAAACCATTGTGCTGGACACCACGGACACGGTGATCAACGGGCGCGGGACCATCAACCTGGCCGACGAGACGCTGGATCTGGTTCTTGACCCTGCGCCCAAGGATCAGAGCATTCTGAGTTTCAGGTCACCGTTGAAAATCGGCGGCACGTTTGCGGCGCCCTCCGCTGGGCCCGACAAGGGCGCTCTGGCCGGCCGGGCCGGCATCGCTTTGGCGCTCGGCGTGATCAATCCGCTATTGGCGCTGGCCGCCACCATAGAAACCGGGCCCGGCCAGGACGAAAACTGCAAGGCCATTCTGGCCAAGGCGACGAGCTCCAGCGCGGGTTCGCGCATTCCGGCCGCGGCCATCTCGCTGAAGTAGGGCGCTAGCGATGGGCGCTGCCGCACACCGTGCATGCGGTGTTGCGCATCAGCTTCATCTCGCTCCATTCCATGCTTTTGCCTTCCAGCATCAGCAGCCGCCCCGTCAGGGGCTGGCCAACGCCGCAAATCAGCTTGAGGGCTTCGGCCGCCTGCGTGCTGCCGATGATGCCGACCAGCGGCGCAAAAACACCCATGGTGGCGCAGCGTGTTTCTTCCAGAAGTTCTGATTCCGGAAACACACAGGCATAACAGGGCGCCTGCTCGCTTGCGCTTGTGTCAAACACGGCCACCTGGCCGTCAAAACGGATGGCGGCGCCTGACACCAGCGGCTTGCGGTGCTTCACGCAGGCGCGGTTGATGGCGTGGCGGGTGGCGAAGTTGTCGGTGCAGTCCAGCACCAGGTCGGCGCCTTGCACCAGGCGGTCCAGCAGCTCGCCTTCAGCGCGTTCAGTCACCGTGGTGACCTTGACGTCGGGGTTGATCGCCGCGATGGCCTGCCGGGCGGATTCGGCCTTGAACTCGTTCACGCGTGCGAGGTTGTGGGCGATTTGCCGCTGCAGGTTGGTGGTGTCCACCCGGTCATGGTCGGCGATGGTGATGTGGCCGACACCGGCGCTGCCGAGGTAGAGCGCGACGGGTGAGCCGAGCCCGCCCGCACCGATGATCAGCACATGTGAGTTGAGCAGCTTTTCCTGACCCTCGATGCCGACTTCGTCGAGCAGGATATGCCGGGAATAGCGAAGCAGCTGATCGTCATTCATGAAGAGGAGGCCGGTCAGCGTTCAGGCCCGGCAGGACAGAAGAGGGGTGGGGTGGGCGTGGGAACAGGCGGCCGCGCAAGGCGGGCGCTGCTCCCAGGTGCCTTGGGCACCATCGCCGTCCTAGTTTTCTTTTTTCTCGTTCTTGGTCTCAACCACGGCGGTCTTGCTGACCAGCACGGGCCGTCCCTTGAGCTTGTTGATGGCTTGGGCCAGCTGGAAGTCCTTGTCGCTGCCCAGTTCGGGCGGGCGGCGTTGCTCGGGGGTCTTCTTGGACTCTTCCTCGAGGCGCTTCAGGGCTTCTTCGCGGGCCTTTTCACGGTTGGCGTCTTTGACTTCGGCGCCCTGGCCGCTGTTGAGGTGTTTCTCCAGGTCGGCTTCACGTGTGCGCAGGGCGGCAAACGGGCTGCCTTCGGCGGTTTCGTCCACCATGACATCGGGCACGATGCCGCGCGCCTGGATGGATTTGCCGCTCGGGGTGTAGTAACGCGCCGTGGTGAGCTTCAGGCCGGTATCGGGGCCCAGCGGCCGCACGGTCTGCACCGAGCCCTTGCCGAAGGTCTGGTTGCCCATGATGGTGGCGCGTTTGTAATCCTGCAGCGCACCGGCCACGATTTCGCTGGCCGAGGCCGAGCCTTCATTGACCAGCACGACCAGCGGCACATTCTTGATGGCCGCAGGCAGGCGTTTGAGCGGGTCCGCGCCGCGGCGCTGGTAAAACTCGGGGGCTGCCTTGTAGGTGAACTTGCTTTCGGCCAGCTGGCCGTTGGTGGACACCACGGTGACGTTTTCCGGCAGGAAGGCGGCCGACACGGCGACGGCCGCATCCAGCAGGCCGCCCGGGTCATTGCGCAAGTCGAGCACCAGGCCCTTGAGGTTGGGTTCCTGCTTGTAGATCTGCTCGAGCTTGGTCACGAAGTCGTCGACGGTGCGCTCCTGGAACTGGCTCAGGCGAATCCAGGCGTAGCCGGGCTCCACCACTTTGCTACGGACGGATTGCGTGCGGATTTCTTCGCGCGTGATGGTGACCGGGAATGTGCGGTTCTCGTCCTTGCGGAAGATGGTGAGCAAGACCTTGGTCTTGGGCTCGCCGCGCATTTTCTTGACGGCTTCGTTGAGCGTGAGGCCTTTGACGGCGGTGTCGTCGATGCGGGTGATCAGGTCGTTGGGCTTGAGGCCTGCACGGTCTGCGGGCGAGCCTTCAATCGGCGAGACCACCTTGACGAGGCCGTCTTCCTGGCTGATCTCGATGCCGACGCCGACAAAGCGGCCGGTCGTGCCTTCGCGGAATTCCTTGTAGGACTTCTTGTCGAAGTAAACCGAGTGCGGATCCAGGCTGGCCACCATGCCGGAGATGGCGTCGGTGATCAGCTTTTTCTCGTCCACCGGCTCGACATAGTCTGTCTTGACCATGCCGAACACCGAGGCGAGCTGTTGCAGCTCTTCCAGCGGCAACGGCGCCAGGCCCGCGCGGGCCACGGCTTGCAGTTGCACCGTGGTGAGCGCTCCTGCCACAGCTCCGATTGAAATCCAGCCTGCTATCTTGAGCTTCTGACCCATAAAAATACCTTCGTAAACCTGTTGGGGAACCCCTGCTCCCCCTATGTGAAGCAATATACACCTTGGAGAAAGGCCGGGCACCACAGTTCCGCCAATCGGCGCTCCCTGGCAGCAAAAGTGCCAAAAGTACCCGCTTTTACAGCACCTTTACAGAAATCGCCCGCCGCCAGCCGGATCGCCCGGTGGCGCTCCCTCAGGCTTTACCCTGAGCCCCCACGGCAGCCGCTGCCTTGGCGGCGGCTTCGCTGTCGCCCAGGTAGTAGTGGCGCAGCGGTTTCAGGTCGGCATCCAGCTCGTAGACCAGCGGAATGCCATTGGGAATATTGAGGCTGACGATGTCGTCATCCGAGATGTTGTCCAGGTATTTCACCAGCGCGCGGATGGAATTGCCGTGGGCCGCCACGACGATGCGTTTGCCGGCCTTGATGGCGGGCGCCATGGCTTCGTTCCAGAAGGGCAAGACGCGGTCCACGGTGTCTTTGAGGCATTCGGTCAGCGGCACCTGCCCGGGCGCCAATTTAGCGTAGCGCGGGTCGCTGCGTTCGCTGCGCTCGTCGCCGGCGTCCAGCGGCGGCGGTGGGGTGTCGTAGCTGCGGCGCCAGACCAGCACCTGCTCGTCACCGTATTTTTTGGCGGTTTCGGCCTTGTTCAGGCCCTGCAGCCCGCCGTAATGCCGCTCATTGAGCCGCCAGCTGTGCACCACGGGCAGCCAGGTGCGGTCCATCTCGTCCAGCGTGTGCCAGAGCGTGCGGGTCGCCCGTTTGAGCACGCTGGTATAGGCCACGTCAAAGTCATAACCCTCGCTTTTGAGCAGTTTCCCGGCGTTTTTGGCCTGGGCGATGCCGGTTTCCGTGAGGTCGACGTCCGTCCAGCCGGTGAAGCGGTTTTCAAGGTTCCAGGTCGATTCGCCGTGGCGGATGAGCACGAGTTTGTACATGGTGGGAGGGGTGGGGAGTGAAAAAAAGGGGAATAGAGAGGGGCGCCGGTTGGGCGTTTTCGCCCTCCATTCTAAAATCATGGGTTCGCTCAATAAGCGCTCCAAGACACACAAAGGGTAAAACGTGAAATTTCTGATCGACAACTGGATGCTGATTTCGATAGCAGTCGCCTCGGGCGGCATGCTGCTTTGGCCCATGATTTCCGGCGCCATGAACGCCGGCGCGCTCACCGCCAGCGGCGCGGTGCAACTGATCAACCGCGAAAAAGCCGTGGTGGTCGATGTCAGCGAAGCGGACGAATTTGCCGCCGGCCACGTGACGGGCGCCAAAAACGTGCCTTTCAGCGAGCTGGAAGGCAAACTCCCCACCACCGTCAAAAACAAGGCTTTGCCCCTGATTTTGGTGTGCGCCACCGGTGCACGCGCCGGCCGCGCCGTCGCTGTTGCCAAAAAGCTCGGTTACGAGCAGGCCCAATCGCTGGGCGGCGGGCTCAAAGCCTGGAAAGAGGCTAACCTGCCTCTAGAGAAGGCCTGATCCAGGTCTGTTCAATACGGCGCTGACCGGCCCGGCAGGCATGAAAGCTGCTGGCCCCCAGGTCACCTGCCTTCCCGTGCCGGGCTGCCATGCCCGGCCGGATCCGGAGAACCCCATGCAAACCGTCAAGATCTACACCACCGGCACCTGCCCTTATTGCATCCAGGCCAAGCAACTGCTCAAACAGCGCGGCGTCACCGAACTCGATGAAATCCGCGTCGACATGGAACCCGGCGAACGCCAGAAAATGATGGAAATCACCGGCCGGCGCACCGTGCCGCAAATCTTTATCGGCGAAACCCACGTCGGTGGCTGCGACGACCTGATGGCTCTGGACGGCCGTGGCGGCCTGATGCCTCTATTGAATACCCCCGCCTGAGATCTGGGCGCAGGCACCTGTCTTCGCCAGCATGAGCCGCGGAACCGGCTTTGCCGGGCCGCAGGGCGGGCGGCCCCCTCGGGGGGCAGCGCATTACACGAAGTGAAAAGCGTGGGGGCCCGTCTCACCGTGGGGCTTCATATCCGCTCCCTATAATCATCCGCTGGTCACCGGCTTGCCGGCGCATCTAACCCTCTGTCCAACTTTTCCCCAGCATCCGAAAGAGCACCATGGCTGAAGCCAATCTTGACCCCGTATTCCAGATCCAGCGCGTCTACCTCAAGGACGTGTCGCTGGAGCAGCCCAATTCGCCCGAAATCCTGCTCAACCCCGAGCAGCCTGCCGTGGACATCCAGCTGGGTGTGGACGCCACGCCGGTGGCGGAAGGCCTGTTCGAGGTGTCCGTGACGGCCACCGTGCAGACCAAGATTGGCGACAAGACCGTGTTCCTGGTGGAAGCCAAGCAGGCCGGCATCTTTGAAATCCGCAACATCCCCGCTGACCAGATGGGCGCCATCCTGGGCATCGCCTGCCCGCAGATCGTTTACCCCTACCTGCGCGGCAACGTGGCCGACGTGATCCAGCGCGGCGGCTTCCCGCCCGTGCACATGGCGGAAATCAACTTCCAGGCCATGTACGAGCAGCAGCAGGCACAGGCCGCCGCCGCTGCGCCGGCCGCACCGCAAATCATCGTCTGATGATGGCGCGCCGGGGTACACATCCCGGCCCGCCTTCCTTTGCGATTCCCTCATGACGCGCGCATGAAAATACTGGTCATAGGTGCAGGCGCCTGGGGCACGGCCATGGCTGTGAGCAGCGCGGCCCGCCACCAGGTCACGCTGTGGGCGCGCGATGCCGGCCTTGTCAAAAACCTGCAGGCCGGCCGCACCAATCACCGCTACCTGCCCGGCGTGGTCTTGCCCGGCAGCCTGCTGCTGCAAGGCGGCGATGTGCCGCTGGCGCAGGCAGTCGCGGGGCAGGACCTCATCATCCTGGCCACACCGGTGTCGGCGGCGCGCGCCATGCTGCAAAGCCTGCAGCACGTCAACGTGCCGGTGGCCTGGCTGAGCAAGGGCTTTGAAGCGCCGCTGGACGCCGCCTCCGCGTCGTTCGGCCTGATGGTCCACGAAATACGGGCGCAAGCTGCTATCAATTTAAAAGCAGGTGTGCTCAGCGGCCCCAGTTTCGCGCTGGAGGTGGCCCGCGGCCAGCCGACGGCGCTGGTGGCCGCCAGCGAGCATGCCGAAGTACGTGACACCCTTGTCGCCGCCTTTCACAGCCCCACGCTGCGCGTCTATGCCAATGACGATGTGGTTGGCGTGGAAGTGGGCGGCGCCGTCAAGAACGTGCTGGCGATTGCCACCGGGCTGTGCGACGGTCTGCAACTGGGCCTGAACGCCCGCGCGGCGCTCATCACACGCGGCCTGGCCGAAATGACACGCCTGGGCGTGGCGCTAGGCGCCAAGGCCGAAACCTTCACAGGCCTGTCGGGCCTGGGAGACCTGGTGCTGACGGCCACAGGCGATCTGAGCCGCAACCGCAAGGTGGGGCTGCTGCTGGCCGAAGGCAAAACGCTGGCGCAGGCCGTCGATTCTTTGGGCCATGTGGCCGAAGGTGTGTATTGCGCCCGCACCGTGGTGCAGCGCGCCGCCGGGCTGGGTGTTGAGATGCCGATCGCGCAAAGCGTGGTGGCCTTGCTGGACGGCAAGCTGCGCCCTGTGGAGGCGGTGGCGACACTGATGGGCCGCGGGCCGACGGCTGAGCTCGCCTGAGTCCTCGCATCACGCCAGCGTAGCGCGCCGGCTACTTGCGCAAATGCAGCGTCACCAGCAGCGAAGCGTCCTGCACGGCGGTGAGCCCGTGCGGCACGCCGCCGGCGAGCCACAGCAGCTGGCCGGCTTTCATGGGCTGGGTTTGCCCGTTGGCGGTGAAAGCTACTTCGCCCTCCAGGCATTGCACGGTGATTTCGCCCTTGACCTGGTGCGAAGGCACGGTCTTGCCGGCCGGCACGATGAGGCGCATGACCTCGAGCTCCTCGCTTTTGAACAGCGCGACGGTGCGGCCCTCGGAGAGTTTGCCGGCCAGCGGCTGGACGTCAATGAGTTGCCCGGAAGCGGCGTGGGGAATGGCCATGGTGGACTCCTGCATGCGTGGCGATAGAAAACCGCCTGCAAACTTTATACCCCAAGGGCTGCGCTGGCGAAACAGGGTTGGCTAGGCCGTCTTGTTGTAGACCAGGAAGACGTCGTCGCGTACCCAGCCCAGCGACTCATACAGCGCCTGCGCCGCATGGTTGGTTTTGGCGGTGCTCAGGTCCAGCCGCGCAAACCCGTTGGCCTGCGCGTGCGCATGGGCCGCCAGCATCAGCGCACGGCCGGCGCCGGTTTTGCGGGCTTGGGGCGCGACATACAGGTCGTAGAGCGTGCAGATGGGCTGGGCGATTACCGAGCAGAAGCTGGGATATAGCTGGCAGAAACCGACCAGGCTGCCTTCAGCGCCTGTCACTTGTTGCATGGCTTGCGCCACCAGAATTACCGACTCCCGGTTGCGCATGCGCTCGCCGATGAACTGCAGCGCCAGTGCCGCATCGGCCGGCTGCTCGTAAAACTGCCGGTAGGCGTCAAACAGCGCGGCCACGGCCGGCAGGTCGGGCAGGCCGGCGAGGCGGACGGAGACGACGCTCATGCCAGGGACTTTTCCATAAAGACGCTCAAGGGGTCGTGCGCATACGCGCCAAACGGCTCGCGCAGTACATAACCCAGCCGCGCATAGAGGCCCAGCGCTTCGGGCTGGTGAATGCCCGTCTCCAGCCGCGCCAGGCGCACGCCGGTCGCCTGAAGGTGCGCCTCCAGCGTTTGCATGATGGCTTTGGAAAGGCCTTTGCCGCGGTGCTGTTCGAGCACAAAGACGCGTTTGATCTCGCCGTAACGCCCGTCGTTGTCCAGTGTTTTGACGGCGCCGCAAGCCACCAGCTCGCCGTCAATATGGGCGCCCACAAACAGCACATTGGGCTGGCTGAGCGCCGAGAGGCTTTCCAGGTGGTTGCTTTCCGCGGGGTAAAGCGCTGCCATGTAGGCGTCTGACTGAGCAATCAGCGCGGCGGCCGATTGAGGGTCTACAGGGTTGATGTGGTGCATAAATTGACGATCAAATTAGCCTGAAAGCCGCGTAGAACGTACGTAAGCAGCTCCTGAAAAGGGAGCAAGCCGTTATGGGCTTCATTCGGCTCCGGGCCGGTCCCGCGCTCAAATTTCCAGATTGTCGATCAGCCGCGTGCTGCCCAGCTTGGCCGCGCCCAGCACCACCAGCGGCACATCGGCCAGCGGGCCGTGTGGCACCAGCAGGTCGGCGCGGCGGCGCACGGTGAGGTAGTCGGGCTTCCAGCCGCGGCGGGCCAACGCCTGCATCGCTTGTGCTTCGAGGGCCGGCAAATCGGGCGTGCCGCCGGCGCGAGCGGCTTCGCCCAGCGCGCGTATGGCTTTGGACAGCTCCACCGCTTCGGCGCGCTGGGTGGCATTGAGGTAGCCGTTGCGTGAGGACAGTGCCAGGCCGTCGTCGGCGCGCTGGGTTTCACCGGCCAGGATCTCGATCGGCAGCGCGAACTGTTGCACCATGCGGCGCACCACCATCACCTGCTGGTAGTCCTTCTTGCCGAAAGCCGCCACACCCGTGGGCATGCCGGCAAACACGCAGGAAAAGAGCTTGAGCACCACGGTGCTCACGCCGATAAAAAAGCCGGGCCTGAAGTGGCCTTCAAGGATGTCGCTCAAGTCGGTGGCCGGGTGCACCTTGTAGCTTTGCGGCTCGGGGTAGAGATGCTTTTCGAGCGGGGCAAACAGCACGTTGCAGCCGGCTTCTTTCAATCGTTCGGCGTCGGCGTCCAGCGTGCGCGGGTAGCTGTCGAAGTCTTCATGCGGCGCGAACTGCAGGCGGTTTACGAAGATGCTGGAGACACTCACGTCGCCCAGCGGCTTGGCCTGCTTGACGAGGGCGATGTGGCCGTCGTGCAGGTTGCCCATGGTGGGCACAAAAGACGGGCGTTTAAACGGGCTGAGGGCCTCGCGCAGCTCCGGGATGGTGTGGACGATCTGCATCTTGTCTCCTGACTCTTGAAGGGGCGCGGGTGTGGTGGGCCCGCTTCACCACGCGTGGGTGGTATTGACCGGGAAGCTGCCGTCTTTCACGGCGCGCACATAGGCTTCCATGGCGCCGCGCACGCTGGCAGTTTTGTTGTCCGGGCCTTCCATGAAGTTGCGCACAAACTTCGGCATCTTGCCCAGGTTCATGCCCAGCATGTCGTGCAGCACCAGCACCTGGCCGGCAGTGCCGTTACCCGCGCCTATGCCGATGGTGGCGCAATGTGTGAGTTCCTGCGTGAGCGTGGCCGACAGGGCCGCCGGCACCATCTCCAGCACCAGCATGGCGGCGCCGGCATCTTGCAACTCGCGGGCGTGACGCGTCATCGTGGCAGCGGCTTCGTCGCCCTTGCCCTGCACGCGGTAGCCGCCCAGCGCATGCACAGTCTGCGGCGTCAGGCCCAGGTGGGCGCACACAGGGATGCCGCGCTCCACCAGAAAGCGCACCGTCTCGGCTGTCCAGCCGCCGCCCTCGAGCTTGACCATGTGCGCGCCGGCCTGCATCAGCACTGTGGCGCTGCGCAAAGCCTGCTCTTTGGACTCGTGATAGCTGCCAAACGGCAAATCGCCGATCAGCCAGGCCGTGGCTTGTGAACGCCGCAGGCCGTTGGCCACGCACTCGGTGTGGTGGCGCATGGTCTCCAGCGTCACGCCGACGGTGCTGGTCAGGCCCTGGCAGACCATGCCCAGTGAGTCGCCCACCAGAATGCATTCGACGCCGGCGGCATCGGCCACGGCGGCAAAGGTAGCGTCATAGGCCGTCAGCATGGTGATTTTTTCGCCATGCGCCTGCATTTCGCGCAGGCGCGGCAGACTCACCGGTTTGCGCGCCGGCGGCGTGGAGGGCGTAGACGACGGCGGCAGCGTGCCGTAAGGCGTGACGGAAGTATTGGCAGGGGTCGTCATGGGCGGGTCCGGAATTTAGCGAAAGTCTAACCAGCTTCAGTGGGCTTTTTGGGCTATGTTTTAGAGAGCCCAGACAAGGCAGGGGCTACCCAAACAGGGCTTAACGTGCCTCGGGTGCAGACCGGCTCATGCCCAGGCGCTCGAGCAGCTTCACATCGGCATCGGTGTCGGGGTTGCCGGTGGTCAATAGCTTGTCGCCGTAAAAGATCGAATTGGCGCCGGCCAGAAAACACAGCGCCTGCACGCCGTCGCCCATTTGCTGGCGGCCGGCCGACAGGCGCACGCGTGCCGTCGGCATGGTGATGCGCGCCACGGCAATCGTGCGCACAAATTCAAACGGGTCCAGGTCGGCCTGGTTGGCCAGCGGCGTGCCTTCCACCTTCACCAGGTTGTTGATAGGCACCGACTCGGGGTAGGGCGTGAGGTTGGCGAGCTCGGCCACCAGGCCGGCGCGCTGGCGGCGAGTCTCGCCCATGCCGACGATGCCGCCGCAGCAGACCTTGACGCCGGCGCTGCGCACACGCGCCAGCGTATCGAGGCGGTCCTGGTAGTCGCGTGTGGTGATGATGTCGCCGTAAAAGTCAGGCGCGCTGTCCAGGTTGTGGTTGTAGTAGTCCAGGCCGGCGCTTTGCAGCGTTTGCGCGTGGCCGTCTTCCAGCATGCCCAGCGTGGCGCAGGTTTCCAGGCCCAGCGCCTTCACGGTGCGCACCAGCTCGGCGACTTTTTCAATGTCGCGGTCTTTGGGTGAGCGCCAGGCGGCGCCCATGCAAAAACGCGTGGCGCCCGCAGCCTGCGCGCGCTGGGCGGCGGCCAGCACTTCGGCCGGTTCCATCAGCTTGCTGGCTTCCACGCCGGTGTCGTAGCGCGCGGCCTGTGGGCAGTAGCCGCAGTCTTCGGCGCAGCCGCCGGTCTTGACCGACAGCAGCGTGGCGAACTCGACATGCGTGGGGTCGAAGTTTTCGCAGTGCACGGTTTGCGCGCGGTGCATCAGTTCCGGAAAAGGCAGATTGAACAAAGCCTCGATGGCGTCCACACTCCAGCGCTGCTCACCCGCCCGCTCGACTTGTGAAGCTTGAGGACGAGGGCGGTGGAGCGTGATGGTTTGTTCTGCAACGTGGGACATGGTCTCTTTCCTTTCGGGAACTGGTTTTTTTGAGTCTAGCTGAAGCGTTTTCATGAAATGTTTTCATGAGGCGTGTTTCAGTCGGGTATTGATGACGCGAGTTCTGGCTTTGGTGCGTGTTGGGCTAAGGCAGACAGGGCCTCAACCAGCAAATCGATATCGGCTTCGGTATGCGCAGCCGACAGCGCAATGCGCAGCCGTGCCGTGCCTTCAGCCACAGTGGGCGGGCGAATCGCCGGCACCCAGATGCCGCGTGCGCGCAGGCCTTCCATCACGGCCATGGCTTCGTCGTTGCGGCCTATCAGCAGCGGCTGGATAGCGGTTTGCGAAGGCGGCAATTGCCAGTGGCTGCCTTTGAGGCCCGCCGTCAGCCCGCTGCGCAGCCGCGCAATCAGTTTCTGCAAATGCGCGCGACGCCATTCGTCTTGCTCAATGAGTTCAAGGCTGGTACGCAGCGCGCTGGCCAGCAGCGCGGGCGCCGCGGTGGCAAAAATATAGCTGCGGGTTTTTTGCAGCAGCCATTCGACCAGTGCTTCATCGCCCGCCACAAAAGCACCGGCCACACCGGCCGCCTTGCCCAGCGTGGCCATGTAGAGCACGCGGCGCGAGGCCTTGGCGCCATGCAGGCCGGCCGCGGCCAGGCTGCCGCGCCCTTGCGGGCCCAAAACGCCAAAGCCGTGCGCGTCATCGAGCAGTAGCAGCGCGTCGTGCCGCTCGCATAGCGCCACCAGCGCGGTAATGTCGGCGATGTCACCGTCCATGCTGAACACCGCGTCGCTGAGCACCAGCTTGCGCGGCGCATCGCTTTGCGCGAGTTCGCGGTCCAATGCGTCAAGGTCGGCATGGGCGTAGCGGTGGATTTTGGCGCGCGACAAGCGCGCACCGTCAATCAGGCAGGCATGGTTGAGCGCGTCCGAAAAAATCGCGTCGCCCGCACCCACCAGCGCCGGCACGATGCCGATATTGGTGGCGTAGCCGGCGTAAAAATACAGCGCACGCGGCAGGCCCACAAAGGCCGCCAGTTCGCGCTCCAGCGCTTCGTTGGCCGCGCTGTGGCCGCTGACCAGCGGTGACGCGCCCGATCCGACACCATAAGCCTGCGCGCCGTCGCAGGCCGCTTGCACCAGCGCGGGGTGCGTGGCCAGGCCCAGGTAGTCGTTGCTGCAAAAAGCCAGCATGCTGCGCCCGTCGATCGAGAGGCGCGCCCCGCTTTCAGGCACCACCACGCGGCGCTGCCGGCGCAAGTGGGTGCGGTCCAGCTCTGCCACGCGCGCTGGGAATTCATCGAGCCAGGAGGAGGTCATGTTCATTGCCATTCGGCGGGAAGGTGGATGGTGATGTTGCGGGCGTCAACACCGGCCTGCCAGGGCACGGTGGCCAGCAGCGGCGCCTGCAACTGCTTTTGCAGAAAGGCGATGTTGTCGTCCTGCGCCAGCATGTCCGGGTCGATGTGGTTGGCGACCCAGCCCGCCAGCGTGAGGCCGCGCGAGCGTATAGCCTCGGCGGTGAGTAGCGCATGGTTCAGGCAACCCAGCCGCAGGCCGACGACCAGCACCACCGGCAGGTCCAGCGCTTCGGCCAGGTCGGCGCCGGTTTCCAGCGACGAGAGCGGCACATGAAAGCCGCCTGCGCCTTCCACCACCACCGCGTCGGCCAGCAGTGCAAGCTGCCGGTAGCAGGCCACCAGCTGGGCGATGTCAATGCGCACACCGGCGCGGGCCGCTGCGATGTGCGGCGACACCGGGTCGGGCAGCAGCACCGGGTTGTCGAGCTCGGGCGGCACGCGGCAGGTAGAGGCGGCGCGCAGCGCGAGCACATCTTCATTGGCCTCGACGCCGTCAATGGATTCCGTGCCCGCCGCCACAGGTTTCATGCCCACCACACGCAGATGCCGTTTGGCCAATGCATGCAGCAGCGCGGCGCTGACCAGCGTTTTGCCCACGCCGGTGTCGGTGCCGGTGACGAACAGCGAGACGGTTTTGTGCGCCGCTTCAGCCATGTGCGCTGCCTTGTTCAGCCAGGGTGGCGTTCAGTGCCGCCAGCGCGCCGCGCGCCAGGTGGTCCACGGCTTCTTCGTCCATCACATAGGGCGGCATGGCGTAGACCGTCTGGCCTATCGGGCGCAGCAGTACGCCGTTGTGCATGGCGTGTTCCGTGTAGCGGCGGGCAAAGTGGGGTGCGGCCGTGGGGTCAATGTCCCAGGCCCAGATCATGCCCAGCCTGCGCGCGTTGCGCACGGCAGCGTGCTGCGTCAGTGGCGCGAACGCCTGGTCCAGTGTGCGGGCCAATGCGGCGTTGCTGGCCAGTACGTCGGTCTGCTCAAACAGTTCGAGCGTGGCCAGCGCCGCGCGGCAGGCCAGCGGGTTGCCGGTGTAAGAGTGTGAATGCAAAAATCCGCGCGCCACATCGTCGTCGTAAAACGCGTCGTACACCGCGTCAGTCGTGAGCACGGCCGACAGCGGCAGCGTGCCGCCCGTAAGCCCTTTGGAAAGACAAATGAAGTCAGGCCGTATGCCCGCCTGCTGGTGCGCAAACATCGTGCCGGTGCGGCCAAAGCCGGTGGCGATTTCATCGGCGATCAAGTGCACCTCGTAGCGGTCGCACAGTGCGCGTGCTTCGCGCAGGTAAGCCGCGTCATACATGGCCATGCCGGCGGCGCACTGCACCATGGGCTCGACGATGAGTGCGGCGGTGTGCGTGTGGTGTTGCTCCAGCCAGGCTTGCAGGCTGGCGGCGGCGCGGTGGGCGACATCCGTTGCGCTCTCGCCGGCTTGCGCACCGCGTGCATCGGGGCTGGCCACGGTGGCGGCCAGCCGCACCAGCGGCGCATAGGCTTCCCTGAAGAGCGCAATGTCGGTGACGGCCAGCGCGCCCACAGTTTCGCCGTGGTAACCGCCGGCCAGGCCGATAAAGCGGCTTTTTTCCGGCTTACCGCTGTTGCGCCAGTAATGCGCGCTCATCTTCAGCGCGATCTCGGTGGCGCTGGCGCCGTCGCTGCCGTAAAACGCATGGCCCAGGCCGGTCAGCGCGCCCAGCCGTTCCGAGAGCTCGACCACCGGCTGGTGCGTGAAGCCGGCCAGCATGACGTGATCGAGCGTATCCAACTGGTCGCGCAGCGCGGCCTTGATGTGCGGGTGGCCGTGGCCAAACAGGTTGACCCACCAGGAACTGATGCCGTCCAGGTAGCGCCGGCCTTCAAAGTCATGCAGCCACACGCCTTCGGCCCGGGCGATGGGCACGGGCGGGTGCGCCTCGTGCAGTTTCATCTGGGTGCAGGGGTGCCACACGTGGCGCAGGCTGCGCTGGGTCATTGAAGCGTTGTCCATGAGGCCCTGTGTGAAGAGAGAGAGGGAGAGGAAAAAGCCCGCGCGTTGCGGCGGGGCCGTGACGGCTCAGGGCTGCTGCACCGGTATGGTGGAGCGCTCTTCCTTGATGCGGTTGTCGGGGTTGACGAAGACCAGCTTGGGGCTGAAGCCCGCGACGTGCTCTTCATGCACCTGCGCAAAGGCCGCGATGATCACCAGGTCGCCCACGGCCGCGCGGCGTGCCGCGGAGCCGTTCACTGAAATAATGCGGCTGCCGCGTTCGGCGCGGATGGCATAGGTGATGAAGCGCTCACCGTTGTTGATGTTCCAGATGTGCACCTGTTCGTTCTCGGCCAGGTTGGCGGCGTCCAGCAGGTCTTCATCGATGGCGCAGGAGCCCTCGTAATTGAGTTCACAGTGCGTCACCGCCGCGCGGTGGATTTTGGATTTGAGCAGGGTTCTGAACATGGTGGGTGAGGATAGAAATCACGCGAGAAAGCAAAGCGCCATTTTGATGGGCCAAGCCCTGTGAAAAGGCTGCCGGGCCAGTCGCTGTAACATTTGCGACAGTTTTTGGCTCTATTTAATAGTTTAGTGCACGGTATCGTGCAATTCCTTTCTTAGATTGCTTATGAAAAAGTCATTTGATTTCTCTGCCGCGGCCGTGGCGACATTGGCCCAGGCGGATGCGGCGCGCGCGCTGGCGGAAGACGTGGGCGCGGGCGACCTGACGGCCGGGCTGATTGCCTCGGACCGCCAGGCGCGGGCACAGGTGGTAGCGCGGGAAAGCGCGGTGCTGTGCGGCAGCGCCTGGGTAGAGGCCACGATGCGGCAGCTGGACCCCGGAGCCCAGCTGATCTGGCATGTGAAAGATGGCGAACGCTGCGAAGCCAACCAATTGGTGTTTGAGGTGCGCGGCCTGGCGCGGGCGTTGCTGTCGGCCGAACGCACGGCGCTGAATTTTTTACAACTGCTCAGCGCCGTCGCGACTAAAACCGCGATCTATGTCGACATCGTGAAAGGCACACGTGCTGTGATTGTGGACACGCGCAAGACCTTGCCGGGCCTGCGGCTGGCGCAAAAATACGCCGTTGTCACCGGCGGCGGCACCAACCACCGCGTGGGTTTGTACGATGCCGTGCTCATCAAAGAAAACCATATCGCCGCGGCCGGCGGCATCCGCCAGGTGCTGGCGCGCGCGGCAGAGGTCGCCTCGCAGGCCGACTTTGTACAGATCGAGGTCGAGAACCTGGGCGAGCTCAAGGAAGCGCTGGACGCCGGCGCCACCATGGTGCTGCTGGACAACATGAGCCTGCCCGACCTGAAAGAAGCGGTGCGCATCAACGCCGGCCGTGCCGTGCTCGAAATCTCCGGCGGCGTGACGCTGGACGGCTTGCGCACCCTGGCCGAAACCGGTGTGGACCGCATCTCCATCGGCACGCTGACCAAGGATGTTCGGGCGGTGGATTTTTCGATGCGATTTGATGCCGCTGAATAAGCGGGTCTAAGCCATGAATGCCGTGATGCCTACCATCCGCGTCGAATACGAGCAACCTCTCGCAATGATTGCGGGCGAGGCCACCGTCTGCAGCACGCACGAGGCCTGGGCCCGTGTGCCGGCCGAGCCCACGCAGGCCGAGCGCGCGGCGCTGAAAAGCCGCATCCGTGAGCTGCTCAAGGCGCGCAACGCGGTCATGGTGTCGCACTACTACGTGCACCCCGACCTGCAGGACCTGGCCGAAGAAACCGGCGGCATGGTGTCTGACTCGCTGGAGATGGCACGCTTTGGCCGCGACCATGCGGCCAAAACGGTGGTCGTCTGCGGCGTGCGCTTTATGGGCGAGACGGCCAAAATCCTCTCGCCCGAAAAGCGCGTGCTGATGCCCGACCTGGACGCGACCTGCTCGCTGGACCTGGGCTGCCCGCTGGATGAATTCAGCGCGTTCTGCGATGCGCACCCCGACCGCACGGTGGTGGTCTATGCCAACACCAGCGCGGCCGTGAAGGCACGCGCCGACTGGGTGGTTACCTCCAGCTGCGCGCTCGACATCGTGCGCGCGCTCAAGGCGCAAGGCCAGAAAATCCTCTGGGCGCCTGACCGCCACCTGGGCGGCTACATCCAGCGCGAGACTGGCGCCGACATGGTCTTCTGGAACGGCGCCTGCATCGTGCACGACGAGTTCAAGGCGTTTGAACTTCAGGCGCTGAAAAAAGAACACCCCGGCGCGCGCGTGCTGGTGCACCCCGAGTCGCCCGCCGATGTGGTGGCGATGGCCGATGCGGTGGGCTCTACCTCCGGCATCTTGAAAGCCGCACGCGAGATGGACGCGAAAGAGTTCATCGTCGCCACTGACAACGGCATGCTGCACAAGCTGCGCACGTTAAATCCCGGCAAGGTGTTTATCGAAGCGCCCACCGCCGGCAACAGTGCCACCTGCAAGAGTTGCGCGCACTGCCCCTGGATGGCCATGAACGGGCTGGCAGGGCTGGCGCATGTGCTGGAGACGGGCGCCAACGAGATCCATGTCGATGCCGCGCTTGGCTTGCGCGCCCGTTTGCCGATTGACCGCATGCTGGCCTTCACCGAGGCCCTGAAGGCGGGCCAGCCGGTCACGGGCCTGGTGCCGCACATAGGCGCCGCCTGACGGGCGCCTGCGACGTGACAGGCTCCGTTTCAGCCCTCATCGACTTCACCGACCCCCACCAAGCGGAGGGGCCGCGCCTTCGCCATGCCTTTGGTGCGCCGCGTGAAGTGCTGGCGGCACACCGGCTCGGAGAAGTGCGCGCTGTGCTCGACGCCGTGCAGGCCGCGGCGCGGCAAGGTGCCTGGTGCGTGGGTTATCTGCGCTACGAGGCCGCACCAGCTTTTGATGCCGCATTCACCGTGCACCCGGCTGAAGGGCCGCTTGCCTGGTTTGCGGTGCATGACAAACCCTTGCCTTGGCCGCAGCCTGCGGAAGGGCCGTCGCCGCAGGTGCAGTGGCAGGACGTGTTGCCGCGCCCGGCGTTTGATGCAGCGCTGGCCGAACTGCAACGCGCCATTGCGAACGGTGAGTACTACCAGGCCAACTTCACGGCGCAGATGAAGGGTGTATTGGCAGGGGAGCCGGGCAGCGCCCCGGCCCTGGCTTTGTTCCATGCGCTGCAGCGGGCACAGCCCGGCGGTTATGCGGCCTTTCTGGATACAGGCAATGAACAATTGCTGTCGGTGTCGCCCGAGCTGTTTTTTGACTGGCGTGAAGGCTTGCTTTTGGCACGCCCCATGAAAGGTACGGCGCCCCGCGGCGCGAACCCGCAAGACGATGCGGCGCAAGCCGAAACCCTGCGCAACTCACCCAAAGAGCGCGCCGAAAACGTGATGATTGTGGACCTGCTGCGCAACGACCTGTCGCGCATTGCAGAGCCTTTCAGCGTGCGTGTGCCGCGCCTCTTTCACACCGAGGCCCTGCCCGCGGTGTGGCAGATGACCTCGGATGTCGAAGCCCGCACGCGCGCCGGTTGCGGCCTGGCCGATGTTTTTGCGGCGCTGTTTCCTTGCGGCTCCATCACCGGTGCGCCCAAGGTGCGCGCCATGCAGGCGATACATACGCTGGAGCCTGACCCACGCGGTGTGTACTGCGGTGCGATCGGTGTGGTGCGGCCCGGGGGCGCGGCCACGTTCAATGTGCCGATCCGCACGGTGACCCTGCGCGGCAATGCGGCGCGCTGCGGCATCGGCAGCGGGATCACCTCCGGCGCCACAGCCGAAGGCGAATGGCGCGAGTGGGGTCTGAAGCAGGCATTTGTGCAGCGCGCCAGTGCGCCGTTCGAATTGCTGGAAACTCTGGGACTCGCGGACGGTGAATTGCGCGATGCCGATGCCCATCTGGTGCGCATGTCCCAAGCCGCACAGCACTTTGGCTACGCGTGGGATGCCCGGCATGTGCAGGGTGCATTGCAGTCGGTGGCCGACGCGCATGCCCAAGGCGCGTGGCGGGTCCGTTTGCTGCTGGATTCAACGGGGCGTGCACGTGCCGAGGCCTATGCGCTTGCGGTCTCACCTGCGCGCGTGCGGCTGCAACTGGCGCAGCGCGCGCTGGACGAGGCGCATGGCGAATTCGTTCGCTGCAAGACCACCAGGCGTGCCCATTACGACGCCTTCACGCCCACGCTGCCCGATGTATTCGACACGCTGCTCTGGAACGCCGATGGCGAACTTACGGAATGCACGCGCGGCAATGTGGCTTTTTTGCTGGATGGCCGTTGGGTCACGCCGCCGCTGCGCTGCGGCTTGCTGGCCGGCGTGGGGCGCGCCCGTGCCTTGCAGGACGGCCGCATCCGGGAAGAGGCCGTGGTGCATGTGCAAGACCTGCCGCGCGTGCGGGCGCTGGCCTTTGTGAACAGCCTGCGGGGCTGGATACCTGCTGATCTGGACTTTGGGCCTGCCTAGGCCTCATCCGGGCTTGCAAGTGCAAATGTGGCTGGACAAGGAGACAATAGGCCACGTTCGTGTGAACACCGGATTGAAAGGCAAGTTGTGCTGGAAAAAATGAAGACCTTGTTTGGATCGGGCGCGCCCGCCCTTGCCCCTGACCTTGCGCTTAAAAAGCAGGGCGATCAACACCTGAACCAGGGGGATTTTGACAAGGCCGCGGCCTGTTACCGCGAAGCGGTGGCTATCAATCCGGGCCTTGTGGATGCCCATGTGGGCCTGGGGTTTGCTTTGCTTGAGCAGCAAAAATTCGGCGAGGCCATTCCTGCGCTCGAGCAGGCTTTGTCGATAAATCCCGCCCTTGCCGATGTTCACTATTTGCTGGGCACGGCGTCAAAAGCGCTTGATGACCTGCCTGACGCCATCCGGCATTTCACAAAAGCACTGGAACTCAAACCGGACTTTGAATTTGCCTATCGTGATCTCTTTGGTCTTTTGCTTCAGTCGGGCAAGCTGGAGGATGCCAAGGCGCTCATCAAAAAAGCCATTTTTGCCTTTCCCCGGTCGGCGGAATTTCACTTTTCCCTGGGAAACCTGCTGTTCAACGAAACTGATTTTCTGGGCGCCATTATTTGCCACAGCAAGGCAGTGACGCTGGAGCCTACCGCGTCGATGTCTTACAAGATCATGGGCGACGCCCACGGGCGTCTGAACCACCTTAAAAAAGCCATCGAGTGTTATGAAACGGCAATTTCGGTAGATGCCACAAATGCAGATGCCCACGCCGCGCTAGGCGGCGCCATGAATGCTTCGGGCAAAGGCGAAAAAGCCATCGAATGCTACCGGCGCGCCATTGAACTCAAGCCTGAACATGTTGAGGCGCATCGCTTCCTTGGCAATATTCTCCTGGAGCGTGGAGATAAAGAAGGGGCAATCAACAGCTACCGGCGAGTCGTCGAGTTGCAACCCGACAGCCCGGTGGCGCATCTGGTAGCTGCCCTGTCGGGGGAAAACTCGGAGCGTGCTCCCACTGGCTATGTTGAGCAACTGTTTGACGAATATGCGCCTACCTTTGACGCGCATCTGGTTCAAACACTGCGTTATGACGCGCCGAAAAAGCTGATTGACCTTGTCTGTGAAGCGTCCGCTCCGGCTGCGGGCCAGTGGTCTGTGCTCGATCTGGGTTGCGGCACGGGCTTGTCGGGCCTGGCCATTGCGCCTTATGCCAAAGAGCTGGTGGGGGTTGACCTTTCCGGCAACATGCTCGCGCAGGCCCAGGCGCGGGGCATCTACTCCCGGCTTGAGCGCATGGACATGCTTGCCATGATGCAAGAAGAGGCGGCCTCCCGCTATGACGTGGTGATCTCCACCGATGTTTTTATCTATGTCGGAAGGCTGGACGGATTGTTTGGCGAAGCGCAAAGACTGTTGCGCGCCGGGGGATTGTTTGCGTTTTCCGTGGAGTCTCTTGACGTCGCCAACGAGGAAGGCAAGGATGGATCGGACTTGCCGGATGCCCGCGACTTTCGGCTGAACACCACGGGCCGCTACACGCATTCCCTGGCCTATTTGACCCGCATCGCTTCGAATCACGGCTTCGAGATGCTGCGCAGGAAAGAAGTGCAGATCCGCGTGGAGGTTAGCAAGACTGTGCCTGGCTATCTGATGCTGTGGCGCCAGCGAAAAAGCGAAACACCACTGCCGGCTTAGGCCGCAGGCGGCACCAGCACAGTAGGCACGGCAGACGCAGCCAGCTCAGGATAGTCGCGGCTGAAATGCAGGCCGCGGCTTTCATGCCGGCCATGCGCTGAGCGCACGATCAAATCGGCCACCTGCACCAGGTTGCGCAGCTCCAGCAAATCGCGGGTAACGCGGAAGTGGGCATAAAACTCCTGGATCTCCGCGTCCAGCAAGGCGATGCGGTGCGCTGCGCGCTCCAGCCGTTTGTTGGTGCGCACAATGCCCACGTAGTTCCACATAAAGCGGCGCAGCTCATCCCAGTTGTGCGAGATCACCACGGCTTCGTCGGCATCGGTGACCTGGCTGTCGTCCCAGGCGGGCAAGGCCGGTGTTTCGGCGGGGGCGCCGGCCTCGATGGCCTGGGCCGTCGCACGCGCCAGCACCACACATTCGACCAGCGAATTGCTGGCCAGGCGGTTGGCGCCGTGCAGGCCGGTGCAGGCGGTCTCACCGATGGCATACAGGCCCGCCACATCGGTGCGCCCGGCCAGGTCGGTCATCACGCCGCCGCAGGTGTAATGCGCTGCCGGCACCACCGGGATGGGCTGGCGTGTGATGTCGATGCCCAGCTCGGCGCAGCGCTTGAGGATGTTGGGAAAGTGCTCTTGCAAAAAGGCCGGGCTCTGGTGGGAGATGTCCAGGTAGACGCAGTCCACGCCGTGCTTTTTCATCTCGAAGTCGATGGCGCGGGCCACCACGTCGCGCGGCGCGAGTTCGGCGCGCGCGTCGTGCGCGGGCATGAAGCGCCCACCGCCCACCGAGGCCGGCAACAGCAGCTTGCCGCCTTCGCCGCGCACGGCTTCGCTGATCAAAAACGATTTGGCATCGGGGTGGTAGAGGCAGGTCGGGTGGAACTGGATGAATTCCATATTGCCCACGCTGCAACCGGCGCGCCAGGCGGCGGCGATGCCGTCGCCGGTGGCGGTGTCGGGGTTGGTGGAATAGAGATAGACCTTGCCCGCGCCGCCGGTGGCCAATATCGTGTGGCCGGCGCTGAAGGTCAGCACCTCGCCGCTGGCGGTGTCGAGTACGTAAGCGCCGTGGCAACGCTTGCCGGCGCGTTGGAGCTGCCGGTCGGTGATCACGTCGACCAGCATGTGGTGCTCAAACAGTGTGATGCCGGGCGTACTGCGCACTTTTTCGATCAAGGTGCGCTGCACGGCGGCGCCCGTGGCGTCGGCTGCGTGCACGATGCGGCGCTGGCTGTGGCCGCCCTCGCGCGTCAGGTGCAGCTCACCGGGGTGATCACTGTCTTCTGAAAAGGCCACACCCAGTTCGCGCAGCCAGGTGATCGCCTCCGGCGCGCCTTCGACCACCGCGCGCGTGGCGGGCACATCGCACAGGCCTGCACCGGCAATCAGCGTGTCGTTCACGTGCTGCTCCACCGAGTCGCCTTCTGCCAGCACGGCCGCCATGCCGCCTTGCGCCCAGGCGCTGGAGCCGTCGTTGAGTTCGCGTTTGGTCACCACCGCCACGCGCCGGCACGGCGCCAGCAGCAACGCGGCCGTCAGGCCCGCCAGGCCGCTGCCGATGATGAGGACATCAAAGGCGTGCTGCGGCGGGGCCGGCAAGCGTGTCATGGAGGAGAAGGGGTGGGCCTAAGCAGGCGTGTACGCGAGGCGCACGTAGATGGGCGCAAAGGCCTCGGCCTGCGTCACTTCCAGCAGGCCTTCTTTCGAGAGCTCCAGCAGCGCGATAAAAGTCACCACCAGCACCGGCATGCCGCGCGAGGCGTCGAAAAGGTCTTCGAACTCGAGGAACTTGCGGCCCTGCAGGGTGCGCAGCACGATGCTCATGTGTTCGCGCACCGAGAGCTCTTCACGGCTGATGACGTGGTGTTGCACCAGGCGGGCCCGCTTGACGATGTCGCGCCAGGCGTCCTGCAGGTCGACCACGTTGACATCGGGAAAGCGCGGCTGCAGCGATTGCTCTACGTAGACCTGCGCACGCAGGAAGTCGCGGCCGAACTGCGGCACTTCGTTGAGCTTGTGGGCGGCCAGCTTGATCTGCTCGTACTCGAGCAGGCGGCGCACCAGTTCGGCGCGCGGGTCTTCGGGCTCCTGGCCCTCGGCCGTCTTTTTCGGCGGCAGCAGCATGCGCGACTTGATCTCGATCAGCATGGCCGCCATCAGCAGGTATTCGGCCGCCAACTCCAGGTTGGTGCTGCGGATTTCATCGACATAGGTGAGGTACTGGCGGGTGACCGCCGCCATCGGGATGTCGAGGATGTTGAAATTCTGCTTGCGGATCAGGTAAAGCAGCAAGTCCAGCGGTCCCTCAAATGCCTCCAGGAAGACCTGCAGCGCATCCGGCGGGATGTACAGGTCGTGCGGCATCGCAAAAAGCGGCTCGCCGTACAGGCGCGCCAGCGCGACCTGGTCGATCACCGCCGGCATGTCCGGGCTCAGCACGGCCGACAGCTCCTGGCCGTCTGCCGGCGGCAGTTCCTGGGGTGCGGGGGGGAAGGAGGTTTGGGACATGAAAAGAGGAATGGGCCGAAGGAGCTTGGCAGGCGTGTTAGGCGGCTCGCTATGAAAAGAGTAGCTGCTTACGCGCGTCCTGCCTGGGCGGAAGGCCGATTTGGCTCTTTATTTGCCGTTGGGGTGGCTAGCGGTGCCGTACACGTAAGGCTGCTGGGCAACGCGGGCCTCTCCATATTCGGCCTGTTCGGCGCGGTTCAGGTTTTTGTCCCACAACAGGGCGCGCCCGGCGCGCTGCTCGGCTTCCAGCGTGGGCTTGTTGGCCTTGAGCTGGTCGATAAACTGCGTCGTATCGGAGGTGTAGTCGGAGCGGCGGAAGAAGTTGAGGAGGGACATGGGTCTAAACTGCCTGAAACGTATAGTTGGCTGATTTTACCGGGGTCTGCCTTGCGCCCATTGTTTCCAAGCTCCGCACCGCTTTTTTCACCACTTTTCTCCATAAGGACGATTGCCTGTATGGGCCTGCTCTCATTTGTCCTGGGCCTGGTGGGTTGCGACCCGCAGCGCATCGCCGAGCTGGAAGAAGGCGTGGCGACCGAAGCCGATGTACGCGCCCGCTTCGGCGAACCCGAAAAGATCTGGGAAGCCGCCGACATGGCCGAAACGCCCCTGCCGGGCGCAGCGGCCGCCCCCGGCGCCCGCACCTTCGAATACAACCGCCAGCCGCAGGGCCAGGTCAATTACATGATCACCATAGGCGCCGACGGCAAGATGAGCGCGCTCAGGCAGGTGTTGACGCCGCAGAATTTTGAGAAAGTGCTGCCCGGCATGCGCATGGAGCAGGTGCGCAAGATGCTGGGCAAGCCGATGAAAGTCACGCCCTATGCGCTCAAGCAGGAAACCCATTACGACTGGCGCTACCTGAACCCGCCATCAACGGCGCGCATCTTCACGGTGGTGTTTGACGCCGACCTGAAGGTCAAAGGCACGGCGTCAGTGGACGAAGAAAGCATCAGCCCCAGCGGCGGGACGCGCTGAACAGCCCAAAAGCTGCCTGAAATCAGCCTAAAAACAGCGTGTTGGGCTGGTTTTGGCGCTGTTCACTGGATGGACTGCGCCACGCGGCGCGCGGCGTGCGACAGCAAGTCTCTGAACCAGCGGTGCGGCGGCGAATGCTGTGAGCGCTCATGCCAGAGCTGGTAGAAGCGCATGCGCGGAAAATCAAACGGCGGTGTGGAGAGTGTCAGCGGCAGCGTGCGCGCAAAATGCGTCGCGAAATGGCGCGATGTGGTGAACACCAGGTCGGTATTGACCAGCAGGTAGGGCGCCATCTCAAAAAACGGCACGACGACGCAGCCATCGCGCACCACGCGCAGGCTGCTGAGATGGGTTTCGACCACACCGCGCTGCGACTGCGAGTACGGCAAGGGCACGATATGGCGCGCCGCCAGGTACTGCTCGCGCGTCAGGCCGGCGGCGGCCCGCCGGTCATGGCTGCTCATCAGGCAGACCACGTCATCCTCAAGCAGCACCGACAGGTGCAACTGCTGCGGGGGCTGGGGCCAGTTGCCGATGACCACGTCCAGGTCGCCCTGCGCCAGCGCGCGTTCATAGTCGTACTCGGCGCCCAGCGGCTGCACCATGAGCCGGGCACGCGGCGCTTCCTGCCGGAAACGTTCGACCGCGCCGGCCAGGAAAGGCGCCGCCATGAAATCCGGTGAGCCGATACGAAAGGTTTGCGTGCTGGAAGCCGGATCGAACTGATTGGCGTCGGCGCGCATCGCATCAATTTCACCGAGCGCGCGGCGGGCATGCTCACGCAGCGCCAGCGCCCGGTCAGTCGGCGCCATGCCGCCTTTTTCCCGCACCAGCAGGGGGTCGTCAAAAATCTCGCGCAGCCGTTTCAGCGCGATGCTGATCGCCGGCTGCGACTGGTTCAGCCGGATGGCGGTACGCGAGACATTGCGCTCCGTCACCAGGGTCACCAGCACGCGCAGCAGGTAGCTGTCGACGGGATCGGCGGGTCTGCTCATGGCGTGGTTTTGTTATATGCAGGGGTACATAGTATTCGGATTCTGCAATGTCGCTTATAGCAGTCCCCGTGCGCGCCGCGCACCGCTTGTTCTTAGACTGGCGATGCCCCGAAAGGCGCGCCAATGACGCGTCAAAGCGAAAGCCGCAGGCCCCCGACTGATCTGCGGTTTACCCTAACGACACAGGAGACAAGCATGAGTACCGCAAGCGCCACGCTACCCCTTGCCCAAGCGCCCGCCAAGACGGAGCTGGACAATGTTTACAGGAAGATTTTTCTGCGGCTGATCCCGTTTTTGATGGTGCTGTGGATCCTCGCCTGGATAGACCGCGTCAACATCGGTTTCGTCAAGCTGACCATGCTGGACGATCTGAAATGGAGCGAGGCGGTCTACGGCCTGGGCGCGGGCATCTTCTTCCTCGGCTACTTCTTTTTTGAGGTGCCCAGCAACCTGCTGCTGCAGAAGATAGGCGCGAAAAAAACCCTCATGCGCATCACCATAGGCTGGGGCCTGACCAGCATCGCGATGATGTTCGTCAAGACGCCGGAGATGTTTTACTTTTTGCGTTTCCTGCTGGGCGTCTTCGAGGCGGGCTTTTACCCCGGTGTCATTCTTTACCTGACGTTCTGGTTTCCCAACGACCGCCGGGCCAAGGCTTTCGGCATGTTCATGTCGGCCTCGGCGCTGGCTGGTGTCATCGGCGGGCCGCTGGCCGGCTTCATCATGACCTCGCTCAATGGCGTCAACGGCTGGCAGGGCTGGCAGTGGGTGTTTCTGCTGGAAGGCGTTCCGTCGGTGATTGCCGGCTTCGCGACCTGGTTCTACCTGACCGACAAACCCGGGCAAGCCGGCTGGCTGACGCAGCATGAACGCGATCTGGTGCAGGCCGACCTGGAGCGCGACGCCAGGGCCTTGGGCCACCGTGAGCACAGCATGCTGGCTTCGCTGAAGGACTCGAAGATCTGGCTGATGATCCTGATCTACTTCTGCATCGTCGCGGCGAACTCCTCGCTGACCTTTTACGGCCCGACGTTGGTCAAGGAAGTCGGCTTCACCAGCCCTCTGGCGGTTGGCTGGATCATGGCCGGCGCCTACCTGTGCGGCGCGGCGGGCATGATTCTCAACGGATTCCATTCCGATAAGCAGCAGGAATCGCGTTACCACTGCGGCATCGCGGCGGCGCTGGGGTCTGCCTCGCTGCTGGTGATTGCCCTGGTGCTCAAGACCAGCCCGCTGCTGACCCTGGCAATGCTGACGCTGGCCATTGTCGGCACGATGAGCGCCATTCCGGTGTTCTGGCAAATGCCCAACCGCTTTCTGTCGGGCGCGGCGGCGGCCGGCGGCGTGGCGCTGATCAACTCGGTGGCCAACCTGGCCGGCTTCGGCGCGCCCTGGATGCTGGGCCTTATCAAGACCTCAACCGGCTCGCTGTCCGCCGGCCTGTATGTGGTGGCGGCGTTCGAGATCTGCGCGACGCTGCTGATCCTGCGCTTCATCCCGCGCATGCAAAAGACCAGGGCGAGCGCCCGCTAAGCCCGCTGAACCCGGTAAGCCCCCCAAAACGGAGACCCCCAATGACTGAAGCAGCGACATTCGCGCTGGACCTCGACACCCTCAACGCCATGGACAGGGAGGAATTCGCCGCCGCGCTGGCCGGCACGTTCGAGAATTCTCCCTGGGTGGCTGAAGCGGCGTGGGCGGCGCAGCCCTTTGCCAGCCTGGACGCCCTGCATGCGGCCATGATGGATGCGGTGCAGAGCGCGCCGCGGGGCACCCAGCTGGCCTTTCTGTGCGGCCACCCCGAACTTGCCGGCAAGGAGGCGCAGGCCGGCACCATGACCCGCGAATCCGTTGGCGAACAGGCCAGCGCCGGGCTGGACGCCCTGAGCCGGCATGAGATGGGCGAACTGCGAGAACTCAATGCCCGTTACCGCGAGCGCCACGGGTTTCCCTTCATCATTGCCGTGCGGCGCTACAGCAAGGCCGAAATCTTCGAGCGGCTGCGCAGCCGGCTGGCGCAAGGCAGCGAGCTCGAGCTCAAGGAAGCACTGGCGCAAATCGCTTGCATCACGCGGCTGCGGGTTGAGGCCAGGGTGGCAGCGTAAGCCGCCTGACTTGAGCAATAAGCGCTTGCTGCCCAATAAGTATGGGCGCAGGCAGCTATTGTTTTTATAGTGTCTCGATTTTGACGAGGAAACCCGTCCGCTCCATGACGGCCCGCGGCTGGGCGTTCAGCCCCGCCACCACCAGCCGCCCGCCGCGCAGCACGATGGCCTTGTGCAACTGCTCCAGCACGTCCAGGCCCGAGGTGTCCAGCGACTGCAGCGACTGCACATCCAGCCGCACCACCAGCCCTTGCGGCGCGCTTTCCACCACGTTGAGGATGGGGTCCAGCTTGGCCACCGCGCCGAAAAAGAGCGATCCATACAGCTGAAAGCTCGCTGCCTCGGCGCTGCGCGAGACCTCCACCACCTGGAACAGGCTGCTCATGCGCCGCACAAACAGCACGCAGGCCAGGATCAGCCCGACCTGCAGAGCCACCGTCAGGTCAAAAACCACTGTGAGGAAAAACGTGCCCAGCATGATCAGCCGGTAGTGGCTGCTGGCCTGGCGCAGGTTGGCAAACTCGCGCCATTCGCCCATGTTCCAGGCCACATACAGCAGGATGCCCGAGAGCGCCGCCAGCGGCACATGCACCGCCAGCGGCGCCGCTGCCAGCACGATGACGATGAGCGTGAGCGCATGCACCAGGCCCGAGACCGGCGAGCTCGCGCCCGAACGCACATTGGTCACCGTGCGGGCAATCGTGCCGGTGGCCGGCATGCCGCCGAAAAAGGGCACGACGAAGTTGGCCGCGCCCTGGGCCATCAGTTCCTGGTTGGGGTCGTGGCGCGGCAGGCCCGAGATCTGGTCGGCCACACGGGCGCACAACAGCGACTCGACTGCGCCCAGCAGCGCGATGGTGATGGTGGGCGCCACCAGCAGGCGCACCGTTTCCCACGAGAAGTCAGGCAACGCAAACGCCGGCAGCGCCCGGGGGATGCCGCCAAAGCGTGTGCCTATGGTTTCCACCGGCAGGCTGAGGAAATAGGCGAAGGCCGTGAGCGTCACCAGCGCCACGATGGGCCCCGGCATGCGCGAAGCCATGCGCGTGGCCCGCTTGAGCTGCACGCCCTCGACCGCCTGCATCATGCGGATCAGTCGCGTGGTGAAGCCGCCCGCGCTGCGGGTTTGCGTGTCAAACAGCCTGGGCCAGACAAACAGGCCCAGCAGGCAGGCCAGGCCCAGCCCCAGCGCAAAAGGGTTGAAGCTGTCTGCATGGCCGGCGATGACCTTGATCTGCGAGAAAAAGTCCGCCGGCATCTTGGGCACGACCAGGCCGAGCAGGTCCTTGATTTGCGACAGCACGATCAGCACCGCGATGCCGTTGGTAAACCCGACCACGATGCTCACCGGCACATAACGCACCAGCGTGCCCATCTTGAAGAAGCCCAGAAGGAAGAGCAGCACGCCGGCGCAGGCGGTCGATATCAGCAGGTTGGCCAGGCCGTAGCGCTCCAGGATGCCGTAGACGATGACGATAAAAGCGCCGGCCGGCCCGCCTATCTGCACCGCCGAGCCGCCCAGCGCCGAGATCAGCGCGCCGGCGATGATGGCCGTCCAGATGCCGGCCTCAGGCTTGAGCCCCGAGGCAATCGCAAAAGCCATGGCCAGCGGCAAGGCCACAATACCCACCGTGACGCCTGCCCCCGCATCCTTGAAAAACCGCTCCCGGCTGTAGCCCGCCAGCGCTGAAAAGAGGCGCGGGCGAAACGGTGCGAGGTAGGCCGGCAGGTGCATGGGACTTCGATTGTGGCGCGGGCCGCCCTCTAGTGATGAGTCCTTTGCGTGACTTTTTTCCATTGTTGGTTTTGTAATGATTCGTTACATTAAAGACGTGAGTTAGGTCTAATTAGTTACTTTTTGAGGTGCATTACTGACGGGATACTTTTCCGGTGTTTTGCCGGTTTAGTCAGTGTGGGCCTCGGCACCTTGTGGTTACGATTTTCAGCCGTGCCAAACGTGCTTTTCCTGGGGAAGTGATTGCCTGCCTTTTCTGTTTTTTCGCTTGCTGTCTTCTTGCGGTGCCCGTCATTCCTGGTTGCCGGCCTGGCGGGTTTGCTGCTGGCCTGCGGCATGGCGATGGCGCAGGAAACACCAGCTTCCCCGCCTCCGCAAATCCCGGCCGAGCTTCCAGTCGAGCTCCCAGCCCCAACGCCCGCGCCAGCCCCTGTCGTTTCTTTCAAGCCGGGGCGCGGCGTCATGGGCGAAGGCGACGTGCTGGTCGATGCTTCGGGTTCCCTCACGTTTGAGCAGGTGCGCAGCAAATTTGATGCCGGTGAAGGCCAGCCCATCCTGCCGCAGCGCATCATGCCCACGGGCGGCGGCAGCGCGATCTGGTACCGCCTTGCCTTGCCGGCGGTCGGCGAGCCCACACCGCTCATGCTCACCGTTCCCCACCCCAATATGGACAGCGTGGACCTGTACCGCCCCGCCGCCGGCCAGTGGCAACTGGAGCGTTCGGGCGACCAGCTTGCCGTGGCCCAGTGGCCGGTGCGCCACCTGACCCCGGCTTTCGAGCTCTTGCTGCAGCCCGGTGAAACCCGGCCTACCTACCTGCGGGTGACGCACAACTACCCCATCAGCGTGCCCTGGCAACTGGCCGACCGGCAGAGCTTTCACGAACAGTCCAAGGAGTCGCACCTGCTGCTCGGGGTGTACATCGGGCTGGTTTTGCTGATCGCGATGATGAGCGCGCTGCACGCCGTGTCCTGGCGCGACAGCATCCACCTATTTTTCGCCTTCTATGTGCTGGTGGTGGCGGCCGGCCAGCTGGCGCTGACCGGGCTGGGCGGCGAATTTCTCTGGCCCGGCAGCGCGTGGTGGAACGACAGCGCGCCGGTTGCCCTGACGCTGACCACCGCCGCGCTGCTGCACCTTTTTTTACGGCAAATGGTGGTGGATCGCGACGCGCCCTGGCTGACGCGCGGCCTGCTGGCGATGACGCTGATAGGCGCGGGCATCCTGACGGCCTTCCTGTTCATTGGCAACAAGTCTTCCTTCAACCTGGCCACCCCTTATTACGTGGGCAGCATGGCGGTCTACCTCAGCGTGGCCGGCTGGTATGTCTGGCGCCGCCCCATGGTCGGGACGTGGGTGCTGGCCGCCATGGTCTGCCTGACGGTGGGCTCGATTTTCCCCATCCTGCGCACGCAGGGCCTGCTGCCGCTGGGCGTGGCCACGCAGTACGGCGCCCAGATTGGCGCGGCGCTGGAGATTCCGCTGCTGCTGGTGGCCCTGTACCTGCGCAGCCGCGAAAAGCGCGACAACCAGGCCCGGGTCGGCGCCCTGACCCGCGCGGACCCCTTGACGGGCGTGGGCAACCACCGCGTGCTGCTGCAGCGCCTGGACAGCCTGCTGATGCGCCAGGTGCGCGACCCCGGCGCGGGCGCCGTGGTGCGCGTGCGGCTCAGCAACGCGATCGAGATTCGCCAGGACTACGGCATGGAAACCGCACAAAGCGCCGTGGTGCAGGCCGGCGCCTGCATCACCAGCGTGGCGCAAGAGGGCGACACCGTGGCCCGGCACCGCGACGGGGACTTTGTGCTGGTGCTGCAGGGGCACCTCACGCGCGAGCAACTCACCGACATCGGCCAGCGCCTGATTGCACGCGGGCTGTCTGAAAGCCCGGCCTTGCCGCCCAACACCGTGCTGCAGCTCAAGGTGGTGATCGCCGAAGCCCCCTTCCAGCTGGCCGACGCCACGCTACTGCTCCAGTCGCTGGGCGCCGTGCTGGGCGAGCTGGCCGGCCGCTCGGGCACTGCACTGCGTTTTGTGAGTGGCCCGCAGGGGAGCAACGGCGTTAACGGCAGTAATGGCAGTAATGGCGCCAGCGGGGCCGATACGCGCAACGCACCGGCCGCCGCCCAGGAGCAGTCTGCCGAGGTTTAGGCCGCGAGCGGCTTTTGCTCCTTCTTAGTGAATCTTAGTGAATGCGCATGCCGGGCGTTGCACCCGGCAAAGGCTCCAGCACATAAATGCCTGGATGCGCTTTTTCATCTCCGTGGCTCGCGGCCAGCACCATGCCTTCGCTGATGCCGAACTTCATCTTGCGCGGCGCCAGGTTGGCCACCAGCACCGTGAGCTTGCCGACCAGGTCTTCGGGCTTGTAGGCCGAGGCAATGCCGCTGAACACATTGCGCATGCGGCCTTCGCCGGCATCCAGCGTCAGGCGCAGCAGCTTGGTTGAGCCTTCCACTGCTTCGCAATTGACGATTTTTGCAATGCGCAGATCGACCTTGGCGAAGTCGTCAATCGTGATGACGGGCGCCAGCGCCTCGCCGCCGGGCAGGGCGGCCTCCGCTACTGATTCAGGAGCGGCTTGCGCTGATTCCGCCTGGGCTGGAGCTTCAAACAAGGCTTCAAGCTGTTTGATGTCGACGCGCTGCATCAGGTGTTTGTAGTCGCCGATCACGTGGCCGGCGCCCAGGCTTTTGCCGGCGTCGGCAAAAGTCAGCGGGCCCACCTTCAGGAAGTCTTCCACCTGCGCCGCCAGGGCCGGCAGCACCGGCTTCAAATAAATCGTGAGCAGGCGGAAGGCCTCGATACACACGGTGCAGACATCCTGCAGGCGCGCGTCCATGCCTTGCTGCTTGGCCAGCTCCCAGGGTTTGTTCTGGTCCACATAGGCATTCACGCGGTCGGTCAGCAGCATGGTCTCGCGCAGGGCCTTGGCAAGCTCGCGGCCTTCATACAGCGGCTCAATGGTTTCTTTCGCGGCGCGCAGTGCGCTCAGCAGCGCCGTGCCGTCGGCCGACACCTCGCCCAGCTTGCCGCTAAAACGTTTGGCGACAAAACCCGCGGCGCGGCTGGCGATGTTGATGTACTTGCCCACCAGGTCGCTATTGACCCGCGCCATAAAGTCGTCCGCATTGAAGTCGATGTCTTCATTGCGCGCATTGAGCTTGGCGGCCAGGTAGTAGCGCAGCCATTCGGGGTTCATGCCCAGGCTCAGGTACTTGAGCGGGTCCAGCCCGGTGCCGCGGCTTTTGCTCATCTTCTCGCCGTTGTTCACGGTGAGGAAGCCGTGCACAAACACGTGGTCCGGCGTCTTGCGGCCGCTGAAGTGCAGCATCGCCGGCCAGAACAGCGTGTGGAAGGTCACGATGTCTTTGCCGATGAAGTGGATCTGCTCCAGCTCGGGGTCGGCCATGTAGGCGTCGTAGTCTTCACCGCGTTTGCCCAGCAGGTTCTTGAGCGAGGCCAGGTAGCCGACAGGCGCGTCCAGCCACACATAAAAGTATTTGCCCGGCGCATCGGGGATCTCGATGCCGAAGTAGGGCGCGTCGCGGCTGATGTCCCAGTCGCCCAGGCCTTCGCTCTGGGTGCCGTCGGCATTGGTCCGCACGGAAAACCATTCCTTGACCTTGTTCGCCACTTCCGGCTGCAGGCGCGGCTTGCCTTTGGCGTTGTTGCCGTCAATCCAGTCTTCCAGGAACTTGACGCTGCGCTCGTCCGACAGCTTGAAGAAAAAATGCTCCGAGCTTTTCAGCACGGGCTTGGCGCCCGACAGGGCCGAATAGGGATTGATCAGGTCCGTGGGCGCATACACCGCGCCGCAGACTTCGCAGTTGTCGCCGTACTGGTCTTTTGAATGGCAATTCGGGCACTCGCCTTTGATAAAGCGGTCCGGCAGGAACATGTTCTTTTCAGGGTCAAAGAACTGGTCTATGGTTTTGGTCTCAATCAGCGAGCCTTGGGCGTTGTCGCGCAAGTCGCGGTAAATCTGCCTGGCCAGCTCGTGGTTTTCCGGCGCATCGGTCGAATGCCAGTTGTCAAAGCTGATGTGAAAGCCGTCCAGGTAGGGCTTGCGGCCCGCGGCGATGTCGGCCACGAACTGCTGCGGCGTCTTGCCGGCTTTTTCAGCCGCGATCATGATGGGCGCGCCGTGGGTGTCGTCGGCGCCCACAAAGTTCACCGCATGGCCCTGCATGCGCTGAAACCGCACCCAGATGTCGGCCTGGATGTATTCCATGATGTGGCCGATATGGAAATTGCCATTGGCATAGGGCAGGGCGGTGGTGACAAACAGGCGGCGCTGGGACATAGGGGTGCTTTTGTGCCTTGAGGGCTTTGGGAACGGGTAACCCGCGATTTTAAGTCTCCCGGGCTAGCGTCTGCCCCGGCAAGCCCCCATGACCCCAAGGCCCGGCGGCGCGGCGTTAGACTTCACGCCAACCCCCACCAGTCAGATTCAACGAGATTCACCGGAGTATTCCCCCATGTCCCTGGACCAACAGGCCGTCTTGAACGCCGTGCAAACCGTGCTGGACCCCAACACCGGCAAAGACTTCGTCAGCACCAAGGCCCTGAAAAACCTGCAGATCAGCGGCAGCGACGTCTCGTTTGACGTCGAGCTGGGCTACCCCGCCAAAAGCCAGATCGCCGGCCTGCGCAAAAGCCTGATCGCCGCCGTCAAGGCTGTGCCGGGCGTCGGCAATGTCTCCGTCAACGTCAGCTTCAAGATCGCCAGCCACAGCGTGCAGCGCGGCGTGCAGCTGCTGCCCAACGTCAAAAACATCATCGCCGTGGCCTCGGGCAAGGGCGGTGTCGGCAAAAGCACCACCGCCGTGAACCTGGCGCTGGCTCTGGCTGCTGAGGGCGCCAGCGTCGGCTTGCTCGACGCCGACATCTACGGCCCCAGCCAGCCCATGATGATGGGCATCGAAGGCCGGCCCGAGAGCGTGGACGGCAAGAACATGGAGCCGATGGAGAACTACGGCCTGCAGGTCATGTCCATCGGTTTCCTGGTCGCGCAGGACGAAGCCATGATCTGGCGCGGCCCCATGGCCACCCAGGCGCTGGAGCAGTTGCTGCGCCAGACCAACTGGAAAGACCTGGACTACCTGATCGTCGACATGCCGCCCGGCACCGGCGACATCCAGCTCACGCTGTCGCAGCGCGTGCCCATGACGGGCGCCGTCATCGTCACCACGCCGCAAGACATCGCGCTGCTGGACGCCAAAAAAGGCATCAAGATGTTTGAGAAAGTCGGCGTGCCCATCCTGGGCATTGTGGAAAACATGGCGGTGCACATCTGCAGCAACTGCGGCCATGCCGAGCACATCTTCGGCGAAGGCGGCGGCAAAAAAATGGCGCAAGACTACAAGATGGACTACCTGGGCGCCCTGCCGCTGGACATCCAGATCCGCCTGCAGGCCGACAACGGCCGCCCCACCGTGGTGGCCGACCCTGACGGCGAAGTCGCCGGCATCTACAAGGCCGTGGCGCGCAAGATGGCCGTCACTGTGGCTGCGAAGGCCAAGGACTTCTCAGCCAAGTTCCCGACCATCACCATCTCGAAGAACACCTGAGGTCTTCAAACCCATGAATCTGCTGGCCTCACTGCGTTACCTGGCCGCGCTTGACGAGCACAAGCACTTCGGCCGCGCGGCGCAGGCCTGCAACATCACCCAGCCCGCCTTGTCCAACGCCCTGCGCGCGCTGGAGGACGAGTTCGGCGCCGCCATCGTGGTGCGCGGGCGCAGTTTCGTCGGCTTCACGGAAGAGGGCGAGCGCGTGCTTGCCAGCGCCCGGCGCATGCTGCATGAGCGCGAGATCCTCAAACAGCAACTCGACAGCTCGGTAGAGAGCCCGCGCGGGCACCTGACCATCGGTGTCGTCCCCACGGCGGTCTCCATTGCCGCGCGTTTTGCGGCCATGCTGCACGCCCGGCACCCTGGCATCACGCCGGTGGTGCTGTCCCTGAATTCGCACGACATCGAAACCCGGCTGGAAAACCTGTCGCTGGACATGGCGTTGGGCTATACCGAGCGGCTGAGCGCGCGCAACACACGGCTGACCACGCTGCCGCAGTACACAGAACGTTATTTCCTGGTGCGCCGCGCCGCCAGGCCCAGCCCGGATGTGTTGCGCTTTGGCAAGCCCATGACCTGGGCCGACGCCGCCAAACTGCCGCTGTGCCTGCTCACCCCCGATATGCACAGCCGTACGCGGGTAGACGCCGCATTTGCCGCCGCCGGCGTAAAAGTTGAGCCGGTGATGGAGACCAACTCCATGCTGACGCTGGCCTTGACCGTAGTCGTCGGCGAGGTCTGCAGCGTGCTGGCCGGCGCCCTGGTCTGCGCCGTGCAGGGCTACCGTGAACTCGAAGCCCTGCCCCTGACACCCGACGTGGAAACACCCGTCGGCTTCATGATGCAGGCCACCGACCGGCCTTCCCGCACGCTGGAGGCCGCCATGGCCCTGGCTGCCGAGCCGGCCTGGCTGCGCCATGCGGCCGATTACAGCGCCCATCCGGAGAGTCGTTCGACCTAGGCAAACCTTTGCATACATTCAATCCTTGAATGGGGCAGTGTCCCGATTCAATTGGACGTGACCTTATCGCTTGCACATACTTTGTGCATAGATAGAGATAGGGGTCCCACACGATGAATGAAGTTGCAAGCCAGGCCGTCGAACGCGTCATTGCGTCGACCAGGCATCTGCCCGGCGCCTTGATGCCGATACTGCACGGCATTCAGGACGCGCTCGGCTACATCCCGCCCGCCGCCGTTCCGTCCATTGCCGAAGCCCTGAACCTGTCCAGGGCCGAAGTGCATGGCGTGGTGACCTACTACCACTACTTCCGCTCCGAGCCGCCGGGCCGGCACGTGGTGCAGATCTGCCGCGCCGAGAGCTGCAAGGCCATGGGTTCAGACGAGCTCTGGTCACACGCCTGCAGCAAGCTGGGCAGCGACGGCCACGGCACCACCAAAGACGGCGCATTCACGGTCGAGCCGGTCTACTGCCTGGGCCTGTGTGCGCAATCCCCCGCGATGACGCTGGACGAAAAAGTCCACGCCCGCGTCGGAGTCGAAAAATTCGACCGCCTGCTGGCGCGGGCCGGGAGCGCCGCATGAGCATCAAAATTTACGTTCCCCGCGACTCCGCCGCACTGGCCGCGGGCGCTGACGAGGTCGCGGCCGCCATCGCCGCCGAGGCTTCAAAGCGCGGTATCGGTATTGAACTGGTGCGCAACGGCTCACGCGGCTTGTTCTGGCTGGAGCCCATGGTCGAAGTGCAGACCGGCGCGGGCCGCATTGCCTATGGGCCGGTGGAGGTGGAAGACGTGGCCGGCCTTTTCGACGCCGGCTTTCAGGTGGGCGGCATGCATGTGTTGCAGCTGGGCCTGACCGAAGAGATTCCGTACCTGAAAAGGCAGGAGCGCCTGACCTTTGCGCGCATGGGCGTGACTGACCCGCTGTCTCTGGCGGACTACCAGGCGCATGAAGGTTATGCCGGCTTGCGCCATGCCCTGGGGCTTCCGGCCACAGAGATCGTGCAGCAGGTGCTGGACTCCGGCCTGCGCGGGCGGGGCGGCGCGGCATTCCCGGCCGGCATCAAATGGAAAACCGTGGCAGGCCTCAAAGCCAGCCAGAAATATGTGGTTTGCAATGCTGACGAGGGCGACTCGGGCACTTACTCCGACCGCATGACCATGGAGGGTGACCCCTTCATGCTGATCGAAGGCATGACGATTGCCGCGGTCGCCACCGGCGCGACGCAGGGTTATGTCTACATCCGCTCTGAATACCCCCATGCGGTGGAAACCATGCGCGAGGCCATCAAGGTGGCCGAAGCGGGCGGCTTCCTGGGCGACAACATTCTCGGCTCGGGCCACAGTTTTCACCTGCATGTGCGCAAGGCCGCCGGCGCCTATGTGTGCGGTGAAGAAACCGCCATGCTGGAAAGCCTGGAAGGCAAACGCGGCATCGTGCGTGCCAAGCCGCCGATTCCCGCCATCCAGGGCCTGTTCGGCAAGCCGAGCGTGATTAACAACGTCATCACCTTCGCTTCGGTGCCCATCATCCTGTCGCGCGGCGCAACGTTTTACAAAGACTACGGCGTGGGCCGCTCCAGGGGCACCCTGCCTATCCAACTGGCCGGCAACATCAAGTTCGGCGGCCTGGTTGAAAAAGCCTTCGGCGTCACCCTGCGCGAGCTGATGTACGACTACGGCGGCGGCTCGGCCTCGGGCCGGCCCATCAAGGCGGTGCAGGTCGGTGGCCCGCTGGGCGCCTATGTGCCTGAATCGCAGTGGGACACACCGCTCGACTACGAAGCCTATGCGGCCGTGGGCGCGGTGGTGGGCCACGGCGGCATCGTGGTGCATGACGACACGGCCGACATGGCCAGCCTTGCGCGCTACGCCATGGAGTTTTGCGCGATCGAGTCCTGCGGCAAGTGCACGCCCTGCCGCATCGGCTCCACACGCGGTGTGGAAGTCATAGACCGCATCGCCAACGGCCCGGGCGAGCAGCGCCCGCAGCAGATCAAGCTGCTGCGCGACCTCTGCGACACCATGGTGAACGGCTCGCTGTGCGCCATGGGCGGCATGACGCCTTTCCCGGTGCTTTCGGCACTCGACCACTACCCGCAGGACTTCGGCATGACCGTGCCGGACCGCAAGGCCGCTTAACCCGGTATCACGGCCTCACCCGCAACAAGACCAGACAAGACGGACAGGAGACTTTCATGCTCGAACACCTCAAAGAAACCGATTACGGCACCCCCAAACGCGAGTCCACGCAAGAAGTCACGCTGGAGATCGACGGCGAAAGTGTCACCGTACCGGCCGGCACCTCGCTCATGCGCGCGGCGGTCGATGCGGGCATCCAGGTGCCCAAGCTCTGCGCCACCGATAGCCTGGAGCCATTCGGCTCCTGCCGCCTGTGCATGGTTGAGATCGACGGGCGCAAGGGCTTCCCGGCCTCCTGCACCACCCCGGCCGAAGCCGGCATGAAGGTGCGCACCCAGTCGCCCCGCCTGCAAGAGCTGCGCAAGGGCGTGATGGAGCTCTATATCTCCGACCATCCGCTGGACTGCCTGACCTGCTCGGCCAACGGCAACTGTGAACTGCAGGACATGGCCGGCGTGACCGGGCTGCGCGAAGTGCGTTATGGCATGGAAGGCGCGAACCATTTCCGCAACGAAAGCAAGCCTGCAATCGACAACTCCAACCCCTACTTCAGCTACGACGCCTCCAAGTGCATCGTGTGCAACCGCTGCGTGCGCGCCTGCGAAGAAACCCAGGGTACGTTTGCGCTCACCATCAGCGGCCGCGGCTTTGAGTCGCGCGTGTCGCCGGGGCAAGACCAACCCTTCATGGAATCCGAATGCGTGAGCTGCGGCGCCTGCGTCGAAGCCTGCCCCACCGCCACGCTGCAGGAAAAAACCGTGATCATGCTGGGCCAGCCCGAGCACAACAAGATCACCACCTGCGCCTACTGCGGCGTGGGCTGCGCCTTCAAGGCCGAGATGAAGGGCAATGAAGTGGTGCGCATGGTGCCGTGGAAAGACGGCAAGGCCAACGAAGGCCATGCCTGCGTCAAGGGCCGTTTTGCCTGGGGCTACGCCACCCACAAAGACCGCATCACCAAGCCCATGATCCGCAAGAACATCAGCGACCCATGGCAGGAAGTCAGCTGGGACGAAGCCATCAACTACGCCGCCAGCGAGTTCCGCCGCATCCAGGCCAAACACGGCAAGGATTCGATTGGCGGCATCACCTCGTCGCGCTGCACCAATGAAGAAACCTACCTGGTGCAAAAGCTGGTGCGCGCCGCTTTCGGCAACAACAACGTCGACACCTGCGCCCGCGTCTGCCACTCGCCCACCGGTTATGGCCTGAGCCAGACCTATGGCACATCGGCCGGCACCCAGACCTTCAAGTCGGTCGAGAAGGCCGACGTCATCCTGATCATCGGTGCCAACCCGACCGACGGCCACCCGGTGTTTGCCTCGCGCATGAAAAAGCGCCTGCGTGAAGGCGCCCGCCTGATCGTGGTCGACCCGCGCCAGATCGACATCGTGCGCTCGCCGCACGTGGAGGCCGAGTTCCACCTGCAACTGCGGCCTGGCACCAACGTGGCCATGATTTCGTCGCTGGCCCATGTGGTGGTGACGGAAGGCCTGCTGGCCGACGACTACATCGCCGAGCGCTGCGACGAAAAGTCCTTCCGCGAATGGCGCGAGTTTGTGGCCCGCCCGGACAATTCGCCCGAAGCCATGGAAGCCGTCACCGGCGTGCCTGCGGCAGACGTTCGCGCCGCCGCACGCCTCTACGCCACAGGCGGCAATGCTGCTATTTACTACGGCCTGGGCGTGACGGAACACGCGCAGGGTTCGACCATGGTCATGGGCATTGCCAACCTGGCCATGGCCACCGGCAATGTGGGCCGCGAAGGCGTGGGCGTGAACCCACTGCGCGGCCAGAACAATGTGCAGGGCGCCTGCGACATGGGCTCCTTCCCGCACGAGCTGCCGGGCTACCGCCATGTATCCGACAGCACGGTGCGCGCCGAATTCGAAACCGCCTGGGGCGTGACACTGAATGAAGAGCCCGGCCTGCGCATCCCGAACATGTTTGACGCCGCCGTGGCCGGCAGCTTCCTGGGCCTGTATTGCCAGGGCGAAGACATCGTGCAGTCCGACCCCGACACCCAGCACGTGGCCAAGGCCCTCACGTCGATGGAATGCATCGTGGTGCAGGACATCTTCCTGAACGAAACCGCCAAGTACGCGCATGTGTTCCTGCCGGGCTCGTCCTTCCTGGAAAAAGACGGCACCTTCACCAATGCCGAGCGCCGCATTTCGCGCGTGCGCAAGGTCATGCCGCCCAAGGCCGGCCTGGCCGACTGGGAAGTCACCGTCAAGCTGGCCAATGCGCTGGGCTACCCGATGAAGTATGTGCATCCGCGCGACATCATGGCCGAGATCGCCGCGCTGACGCCGACCTTCCGCGGCGTGACCTTTGCCAAGATCGAAAAGCACGGCAGCGTGCAATGGCCTTGCAACGAAGACACGGCGGAGCTCGGCACCGAGTTCATGCACAAGGACGGTTTTGTGCGCGGCAAGGGCCGCTTCATCATCACCCAGTACGTGGCCACCGACGAAAAAGTCACCCGCAAATTCCCGCTGCTGCTGACCACCGGCCGCATCCTGTCGCAGTACAACGTCGGCGCGCAGACCCGCCGCACCGCCAACAACCAGTGGCACAGCGAAGACCGGCTGGAGATCCATCCGCACGACGCGGAAGACCGTGGCATCAAGAATGATGACTGGGTGGGCATTGAAAGCCGCGCCGGCCAGACCGTGCTGCGCGCGGTGGTGACTGAGCGCATGCAGCCGGGTGTGGTCTACACCACCTTCCACTTCCCCGAGTCGGGCGCCAACGTCATCACCACCGACAGCTCCGACTGGGCCACCAACTGCCCCGAGTACAAGGTCACGGCGGTGCAGGTCATGCCGGTGGCGCAGCCGTCGGAATGGCAAAAGTCCTACTCGCGCTTCAACAAAGAGCAGTTGCAGCTGCTGGATGCGGCGTCACAACCGGCGGGCACGGCCGAGGCAGCGCATGCAGGCGGTTGAGGGTTGCCGCGAAGCCCCCGTCACCGGGGTGCGGGCGCGCCGGGCATTCGACCGCTCGGACTGGGTGGCCGAAGAGGTGCCTGTGGCGCTGGAATACAACGGCATCTCGCATGCCGTGATGCTGGCCAGCCCCTCCGACCTGGAAGACTTCGCCTTTGGCTTTTCCGTCACCGAAGGCATCGTGGACGACTACACCCAGATTCACGACATTGAACAGAGCAGCAGCGAGCAGGGCGAGACACTGCACCTGACCATCGCGGCGCCGTGCTTTGCGCGCCTGAAAGATCGCCGTCGCAGCATGACGGGCCGTACCGGCTGCGGCCTGTGCGGCACCGAAAGCCTGGCGCATGCGGTGCGCCTGCCGCCGCGCCTGCAAGGCGGCGCCGGGTTTGAGGCGGGCGCCATCACCCGCGCCCTGATCAACCTGCGTGAGCAGCAGTTGCTGCTCAGCGCCACCGGCGCCACCCACGCGGCCGCCTGGTGCAATGCGGATGGCGACATCGTGGTGCTGCGCGAAGACGTCGGCCGGCACAACGCGCTGGACAAGCTGATTGGCGCGCTGCAGCGCCGCCGTGTGAAAGCCAATGAAGGCTTTATCGTCGTCACCAGCCGCGCCAGCTATGAGATGGTGCACAAGACCGCCATGGCCGGCGTGACCTTGCTGGCCGCTGTGTCGGGCGTGACCGGCCTGGCGATTGATGTGGCGCAAACCGCCGGCGTGGCGCTTCTGGGTTTTGTGCGCGGGGAAGACCTTTCCGTGTACAGCCACAAAGAGCGCGTCAACCTGGAGTACATCTTATGAACAACGACAACCTTGTGCGCATGGTCAACCAGATCGGCGCTTTTTTTGAAACCATGCCCGACCGCGCGGAGGCCCTGCAGGAACTGGCCATGCACCTCAAGAAATTCTGGGACCCGCGTATGCGCAAGGCGCTGCTGGAACTGATTGAGAGCAATGGCGGCGACGGGATCAGCGACGTGGTACGCCGCGCCGCATTGGAACACCGGTCCCTACTGGTTTAGAAGGTTATTTTTGCCCGCCGTACACTGCGGGCATGTCGGACTTCCTGCTGCAGTCTCCTGAAACAGACGCCACACGGCAACGCCCCTGCACTGTGGTGGCCGTTGTCATGCGCCGTGAGCGCATCGACAACCGCTGGCAGCCCTGGCGCTGGTCGCTGGCCGACATCGTGCCGCACGAAGCCGGCTTTGGCGCCGCGCCGCGCCTGCTGCTGAAAGATGATCGCGAAGAGCGCTGGCTGCACCCCGGCTTCAAGGTCGAGCTCTTTACCGACGACGGCGAAGGCTATTACCTCAACGCCAGCACCGCGCAGCCCTGCTTCTGGGTGGTCTGGCGCATGGAAGAGGAAGCCCTGCTGGCCGAAGAACCCGTCGCGATCCCGCAAATCGTTACCCTGAGTTATCACGACGCCGGCCGCTGGCTGGACGCGCAGGAAACCGTCGAGCAGGTGCCCGCGCCGCCACAAATCGTGCAGTGGCTCCAGGAGTTTGTCGGCCAGCATTACGTGCCGGAGGTCAAACGCCGGCAACGCCCGCAAAGCTTCAAGCCTTTGACAGACCGCTTTGGCAACCCTGCCCGGGTCAGCACCGAAAAGAAAACCGGCGGAGGCCAGCATGGCTGACGAGCCCGCAGGTTTTCTGGGGCGATGGTCCCGGCGCAAGACCGACATCGCGCAGGGCAAAGCGCTGGAAGAACCGGTTCCAGTTGCGCCGCCCGTAGCAGATGCCAAGGCGCCCGCTGCACAAAGCCAGGCGCAGCAAGAACCCCTGGGGCCGCCGCAGGTAGTGCCGGAAAAGAAGACCCTCACCCTGGCCGACGCCAAGCTGCTCACCAAAGACTCTGACTTCAAGCCCTTCATGGCCGGCGATGTGACACCCGATGTGCGCAACGCCGCGATGAAGCAGCTCTTTACCGACCCGCACTTCAATGTGATGGACGGGCTGGACACCTACATCGACGACTACTCCAAGTCAGACCCCATCCCCGAGTCCATGCTGCGGCAGATGACCAGCGCGAAGTTTCTCAAGCTCTTTGATGATGAGGAGGACAAAGAGAACAAAGAGAACAAAGAGAACAAAGAGAACAAAGAGAACAAAGAGAACAAAGAGAAAAGTGGGGATCAGGTGCAAACCACCGGCCAGCAAAACGACCCGGCCAACCCGCCACGGGAAAGCGCCAATAACCCCACAGTCCAAACCGTGGCACAGTCCTATGAAAATCCGGACATAGCCCCATCGCAAACGCCAGGCGCTTTACCTGCCAGCCAATCCCAGCCCGACCCGGCCGGAGCCAGCCAAGAAGACCATGCCCACACTGATTTGCGACTGCAACCAGACCATGCCGCTCCAGCCCCAGGCGCTGGGCGCGGCACTCAATGAAACGCTGACACTGCATTCGGCGCTGTGCCGCCGCGAGGTGGGGGCCTTCCAGAAGGCCGCGCAATCCGGCGACGATGTCGTCGTAGCCTGCACCCAGGAAAAGCGGCTCTTTGCCGAAGTCGGTGAGCAGACCCAGGGCGTCACCTCGGTGGTGAAGTTCGTCAATATCCGCGAGACCGGTGGCTGGAGTAAAGACGCCGCCGGCGCCACCCCCAAAATCGCCGCCCTGCTGGCTGCTGCGCACCTGCCGGACGCCGAGCCGGTGGCCACCGTCACTTACAAAAGCGCGGGGCGACTGTTGATCGTGGGTGCGCTTGACCAAGCTGAGCAGATCGCGGCACTCGTCGCCGACACGCTGGACGTGACCATCTTCGCGCAAGGCGTCTCGCCCCAGGCGCAGGGCGGCTTCCCCTCACAAGAGCGCAAATACCCCGTCATCAGCGGCGAGCGGCTCACGCTCAAAGGCTGGCTGGGCGCATTTGAGGCGAGCTGGGACAAGACCAACGCCATCGACCTGGACCTTTGCACGCGCTGCAATGCCTGCGTCGCGGTGTGCCCCGAAGGCGCCATCGACCTCAGCTACCAGGTCGATGCCGCCAAATGCACATCGCACCGCGACTGCGTGGCCGTGTGCAAGGTGGCCGGCGCCATCGACTTCAACCGCGCGCCGCAAAAACTCACCGAGGCGTTTGACCTGGTGCTGGACCTGGGCGCCACACCCCTGGTCGCGTTGCACGCGCCGCCGCAAGGCTACTTTGCGCTGAATGCATCCGCCGGCCTGGCCTCGCCCGGCTTGCTGGCCACGGTAGTCAAGCTGCGCGACATGGTGGGTGAGTTTGAAAAGCCCAAATTTTTTGCCTACAAACAAAAATTCTGCGCCCACAGCCGCAACGAAACCGTGGGTTGCAATGCCTGCATAGACATCTGCTCAGCCGGCGCCGTCAGCAGCCAGAAAGAGCGGCAGCAAATCGTCGTCAATCCCAACCTCTGTGTGGGCTGCGGCGCCTGCACCACGGTGTGCCCGACGGGCGCGCTCACTTACGCTTACCCGCGCGCCAGTGAGCAGGGCGTTCGCATCAAGACACTGCTGTCGGCGTATACCAAAGCCGGTGGCGCACAGCCCGTGCTGCTGTTTCATAGTCAAGACAGCGGCCAGCAAGCCATCGAGGCCCTGGGCCGCGCCGCGCGGCTGCAAAAAACCGTGCGGGGCGTACCCGCCAATGTGATCCCTCAGGCGCTGTGGCACACCGCCAGTGTGGGCCTGGACTTGTGGCTCAGCGCCATTGCTTTTGGCGCATCGCAAGTGGCGGTGCTGGTGACGCGTGAAGAAGCGCCTGCCTATCTTGAAGGTCTGGCCGAGCAGATGCGTGTGGCGCAAACCCTGCTCAATGGCCTGGGCTACCCGGGCACTCACTTTCATCTGGTGCAAGCCGGGGAGGGCGCTGACGCCATCGCCGGGCTGGACGCCAGCTTGCAGCTACTCGCACGCGGCAAGCCCGCGGTGCCCGCCACAGCGGCGCGTTTTGCCGTCGCGCAAGAAAAGCGCAGCACGCTGGACATGGCGCTGGACCACCTGATGAGCCAGGCGCCCGCCGCCTTGCCCGAAGCCATCGAGCTGCCCATCAAAGGCTCGCCCTTCGGTAGCCTCACCGTCAACGCCGACACCTGCACCCTGTGCCTGAGCTGCGTTAGCGCCTGCCCCGCCAGCGCGCTGCAAGACAACCCTGATCGCCCGCAGCTCAAGTTCATCGAGAAAAACTGTGTGCAGTGCGGCCTGTGCGCCGTCACTTGCCCTGAAGACGCGATCACGCTGCAGCCGCGCCTGCTGCTCACGCCGCAGCGCAAAGAGGCGCGCGTGCTCAACGAAAGCCAGCCTTACCAGTGCATACGCTGCAGCAAACCCTTCGGCACACTCAAGGCCATCGAGTCCATGCTGGGCAAGCTCGCGGGGCATGCGATGTTCCAGGGTGCGGCCGCGGACCGCCTCAAGATGTGCGGTGACTGCCGCGTCATCGACATCTATTCCGCCGACAACGAACTGAAGATCACCGACATCCGCTGAAGAAGCCCTACACGCCGCCATGACCCAAGCCCAACTCACCACCTCTACGCTGGACGAAGAAACCGCGCGGGCCGAAGTCTATGGCTTGCTGGCTGCGCTCTACTACGCGGCGCCCTCTGCAGAGCTGTATGAAAACCTGCGCATTGCCGTCACCGAAGCGCCGGCCGCCGGCGGCCTGCTTGAAAGCTCGTGGAGCGAACTCGTCGCCGTTGCCCGCGCGCAAAGCCTGGCCGACGTCACCCGCGAGCACGACGCCCTGTTCGGCGGCGTCGGCAAGCCCGAGGTGTACCTCTTTGGTTCGCACTACCTGGCCGGTTTTTTGAACGAGAAGCCTCTGGCGGCCTTGCGCACCGATATCGCCGCGCTGGGCCTGGCGCGCGACGAGGCCATGCCCGAAACCGAAGACCATGTGGCCTACCTGTGCGAAGTCATGCGTTATCTGATCGCCGGTGACGATGTGGAGGTGGCCAACCTCACGCGCCAGCGCGAATTTTTTGCCCGGCATGTGCAGCCCTGGGTGCCGCTGATGTGTGATGTCATCACCGCACACCCCAGGGCCCGGTTTTATGCGGCGCTGGCGGCTTTCACGCAGACCTTCATCAGCGTTGAGGCACAAGGTTTTGACATGCTGGCCTGAATCCCTGAATCCATATGTCACCAGCAGTAAACATTTCTTCTCAAATTCAAACAGTATTGGGCGGGCCCAATCGCGAGAACGCGCCGCCGTCATCGTAAGATCGCTTATCGTTTTCCCTAGCCCGGGCCGATGAATGCCCCCACCCATTGTGGTGCGTGGCGCTCTGTCGTACAGTGCTATGCAAACGGTTACATAACCAGCAAGCCTTCCCTTGGAGATCACCATGCAGGACAGCCAGCCAAAACCCTCACGAAGGGGATTCTTTTTCGGCGCAGCCGCCACCGGCGCGGCAGCCGCGGCCATTGTGGCCCTGCCGGGCGCACCGGCGCTGCAGCAAGCCGAGCTTGCAGAGCCCAAACCGGCCCCTGAAAAAGGCGGCGGTTACAGCCTCTCGGAACACGTCAAGCGCTACTACAAGACCACCCGCCTCTAAACCAGGCAAGTAGCCCGGCTTCATCTAGAGCCCGACCCGATTTCACCTTCTACGGAGAGCTTCATGCTGCTCACGAAAAAATCTTCCGATGTCCATCCCGTGCACCGCACCGGGTCCGCGCGTTTTGTGCAAAGCCTGTCGCGCGGCCTGTCCAACGCACTGCCCACCATGGACCGCCGCGCCTTTCTGCGCCGCTCCGGCCTGGGTGTTGGTGTGGGCCTTGCCGCCACACAACTGACCCTGGTCAAAAAAGCCGCAGCCGCCACGCCCGGCGCCACATCTGACGGCACCGGCAAGATCGAAGTCAAGCGCACCGTCTGTTCCCACTGCTCGGTGGGCTGCGCGGTGGATGCCATTGTTGAAAACGGCGTCTGGGTGCGCCAGGAGCCGGTGTTCGACTCCCCCATCAACCTGGGCGCCCACTGCGCCAAGGGCGCCGCGCTGCGCGAACACGGTCACGGCGAATACCGCCTGCGCTACCCGATGAAATTGGTCAACGGCAAGTACGAGCGCATCAGCTGGGACACCGCGCTCAATGAAATCAGCGCCAGGCTGCTGGAGCTGCGCAAGGAAAGCGGGCCGGACTCGGTGTACTGGGTGGGTTCCTCCAAGCACAACAACGAGCAGGCTTACCTGATGCGCAAGTTCGTGAGCTTCTGGGGCAGCAACAACTGCGACCACCAGGCCCGTATCTGCCACTCCACCACGGTGGCCGGTGTCGCCAACACCTGGGGCTACGGCGCCATGACCAATTCGTACAACGACATGCAAAACAGCAAGTGCGCGTTGTACATCGGCTCCAATGCCGCTGAAGCCCACCCCGTCAGCCTGCTGCACATGCTGCACTCCAAGGAGGCCGGCTGCAAGATGATCGTGGTCGACCCGCGCTTTACCCGCACGGCGGCCAAGGCCGATGAGTACGTCCGCATCCGCTCCGGCTCCGACATTCCTTTCCTCTTTGGTGTGCTGTATCACATCTTCAAGAACGGCTGGGAAGACAAAAAATACATCAACGACCGTGTCTACGGCATGGACAAGGTCAAGGCCGACGTGATGGCCAAATGGACACCCGACAAGGTGCTGGAGGCTTGCGGTGTTGACGAGGCCACCGTGCTCAAGGTGGCCACCATGATGAGCCAGAACCGCCCCAGCACCATCGTCTGGTGCATGGGCCAGACGCAGCACACCACCGGCAATGCCGTGGTACGCGCCTCCTGCATCCTGCAGCTGGCGCTGGGCAACATCGGTGTCTCCGGCGGCGGCGCCAACATCTTCCGCGGCCATGACAACGTGCAGGGCGCGACCGACGTCGGCCCCAACCCCGATTCTCTGCCCGGCTACTACGGCCTGGCAGAGGGCTCCTGGAAGCACTTCGCCAAGACCTGGGGTGTGGACTTCGACTGGATCAAGGGGCGCTACGCATCGGCCGCGATGATGGGCAAGCCCGGCATCACGGTCTCGCGCTGGATAGACGGCGTGATGGAGAAAAACGAGCTGATCGACCAAGACTCCAACTTACGTGCCGTCTTCTTCTGGGGCCATGCGCCCAACTCGCAGACCCGCGGCCTGGAGATGAAGCGGGCCATGGACATGCTGGACTTGCTGGTGGTGGTGGACCCGTATCCGTCGGCCACCGCCGCCATGGCTGCCATGCCCGGCAAGGCCGAAGACCTCAACCCCAAGCGCGCGGTGTATTTGCTGCCGGCCGCCACCCAGTTTGAAACCAGCGGCTCGGTGACGGCTTCCAACCGGTCGCTCCAGTGGCGCGAAAAAGTGATCGAGCCGCTCTGGGAGAGCCGCACCGACCACATGATCATGCATCAGTTCGCCGAAAAACTCGGCTTTGCCAAGGAGCTGTCGAAGAACTACAAGATGCAAAAGGTCAAAGGCATGGACGAACCCGTGCCGGACGACATCCTGCGCGAGATCAACAAGTGCGTCTGGACCATCGGCTATACCGGCCAGAGCCCCGAGCGCCTGCAGGCCCACATGCGCAACATGCACCTGTTCGACGTCAAGACCCTCAAGTCCAAAGGCGGCAAGGACAAGCTCACCGGCTACGACACGGCCGGCGACTACTTCGGCCTGCCCTGGCCTTGCTGGGGCAATCCGGACCTTAAACACCCCGGCTCACCCAATCTGTACGACACCTCCAAACACGTGATGGACGGCGGCGGTAATTTCCGCGCCAACTTCGGCGTGGAAAAAGACGGCGTCAACTTGCTGGCCGAAGACGGCTCGTATTCGAAGGGCTCCGACATCACGACGGGCTACCCCGAGTTCGATCACCTGCTGCTCAAGAAGCTGGGCTGGTGGGACGACCTGACCGACGCTGAAAAAACCGCCGCCGAAGGCAAAAACTGGAAGACCGATCCGTCGGGCGGCATCATCCGCGTCACCATGAAGCTGCACGGCTGCCACGTGTTCGGCAACGCCAAGGCACGCGCCGTGGTGTGGAACTTCCCTGACGCCATTCCGCAGCACCGCGAGCCGCTCTACGGCACCCGGGCCGACCTCATGGCCAAGTACCCCACGCATGACGACAAGAAGGCCTTCTGGCGCCTGCCCACCCTGTACAAAACGATCCAGCAGAAAAACATTGCGGACAAGGTCGGCGAAAAGTACCCGCTCATCCTGACCTCCGGCCGGCTGGTCGAATACGAAGGCGGCGGTGAAGAAACCCGCTCCAACCCCTGGCTGGCCGAATTGCAGCAAGAGGCCTTCGTCGAGATCAATCCGAAGACCGCTTCGGACCGCGGCATACGCAACGGTGAACGTGTCTGGCTGAACGGCCCGACCGGCGCACGCCTGAATGTGCAGGCGATGGTGACCGAGCGCGTCGGCCCCGATACGGTGTGGATGCCGTTCCACTTCTCGGGCCGCTGGCAGGGTGCCGACATGCTGGCCTATTACCCCAACGGCGCTGCGCCTGTGGTGCGCGGCGAGGCGGTCAACACGGCAACAACGTACGGCTATGACAGCGTGACGATGATGCAAGAAACAAAAACGACGATCTGCAACGTCGAAAGGGCATAACCATGGCAAGAATGAAATTTGTCTGTGACGCAGAACGCTGCATCGAATGCAACGGCTGCGTCACCGCCTGTAAAAACGAAAACGAAGTGCCGTGGGGCGTCAACCGCCGCCGTGTGGTCACGCTCAACGACGGTGTGCCCGGCGAAAAATCCATCTCGGTAGCCTGCATGCATTGCAGCGACGCACCTTGCATGGCCGTCTGCCCCGTCAATTGCTTTTACCGCACCGAAGAGGGCGTGGTGCTGCATGACAAGGACGTCTGCATCGGTTGCGGCTACTGCTCCTACGCCTGCCCGTTTGGCGCGCCGCAGTTCCCGGCTTCCGGCACCTTTGGTGTGCGCGGCAAGATGGACAAATGCACCTTCTGCGCCGGCGGCCCTGAAGTCAACGGCAGCCAGGCCGAGTTTGAAAAATACGGCCGCAACCGCCTGGCTGAAGGCAAGCTTCCGGCCTGCGCCGAGATGTGCTCGACCAAGGCCCTGATCGCCGGCGACGGCGATGTGGTGGCCGACATCTTCCGTACCCGCGTGGTGCAACGCGGCAAGGGCGCCGAAGTCTGGGGCTGGGGCACGGCCTACGGCTCCAAACAAGCCGGCCAGCCGCCCGCAGGAGCCAAATCATGAAGCGCCTTTTTGTACTGACTTTTTCCGTGGTGGCTCTGTCTGCCCTGTCGGCCTGCGGTGAAAAACCGCAAACCCTGGGCAGCGGCGTCAAAACCGACGGCGCCGCCTACCAGGGCGTGCAGAACCAGTTTGCCGCACCCGGCTGGAAGGCCGGCGACAAGACCAGCTGGGAGCAGGGCCTCAAGGCCCGCGCGCAGAACAGCCAGAACGAGTACAACAAGATCGGTAACTCGAAATAGTGACCGGAGGCTTTATGTTTCGTGCACGAACAGCGGCATTTTTGACAGCAGCGCTTTTCGCAGGCGTCACAGGGCTTGCGGCCGCGCAGGCGCCTGCGGCCCAGCCGGCAGCCGCCGCGCAAGCGCCCGCGCCCGTACCTGCTGCTGCAGCCACCGGCGGCATCCAGGGCCAGAACATCTTTGAGGTCAAACCCGAAGCCAGCGCCGACCCCAACTACGCCAAGCAGACCAACGGTGAGCGCGCCAAGGTGCAGCCCGGCAACAACGCGCCCATGTGGCGCCAGGTGGGCGAGGGCGTGACCGGATACAGCAGCCTGCCCAAAAGCGAAGCACCCGAAGCCGGCAACCTGATTCAGCCCTTTGTGCAGTACCCCGGCTCACGCCTGACCAACGCCGGCGAAGCCTGGCGCCAGGTGCGCAACAACTGGATCATTCCCTACGGCGGCTCACTCTTTGTGATCGTGCTGCTGGCTATCGCGATCTTTTATTTCAGCAAGGGCTCCATCACCACCCACGGTGTTGACACCGGCCGCAAGATCGAGCGCTTCACGCCGTTTGAGCGTGCCGCCCATTGGTCCAACGCGATTGCGTTTTCCATCCTGGCAATCTCGGGTCTGGTCATGGCATTTGGCAAATTCTTCCTGCTGCCCATCATCGGCGGCGCGCTCTTCGGCTGGCTCACCTGGGTGCTCAAGACCATGCACAACTTTGCCGGCCCACTGTTTGCGGTGTCGCTGGTGATCGTGTTCTTTACCTTCCTGCGCGACAACTGGCCGCAAAAGGGCGACCTGCACTGGCTGGCCAAAGGCGGCGGCCTGATCACCGGCGGTGAGCCGCCTTCCAACCGCTTTAACGCGGGTGAAAAGCTCATCTTCTGGGGCGGCGTGTTCTTCCTCGGCATCGTGGTCGTGTCTTCGGGTTTTGTGCTCGACAAGCTGCTGCCCGGCCTGATTTATGAGCGCTCCACCATGCAGATCGCCCACATGGTGCATGCCGTGGCCACCGTCCTGATGATGTGCATGTTCCTCGGCCATATTTACCTCGGCACCATCGGCATGCAGGGCGCCTACAAGGCCATGCGCACCGGCTATGTCGATGAAACCTGGGCCAAAGAGCACCACGAATACTGGTATGACGACGTGAAGGCCGGCAACATTCCGGCGCAGCGCAGCAAGCCTGTTGATCCGCCCGCCCAGATAGTGCAGGCATAAAGAGGACCACACGATGAAGAAACTCCTGATCCTGAGCTTGTTGACTGTCGCCTCGGCCGCCGCGCTGGCCAAGCTCCCCGCCCTCAGCGACGAAGCCAAGGCCAAGGCCGCCGAAACTGCCGCCAAGGCCGCCTGGACGGGCAAGCTTGAGGCCTACCAGCTGTGCAAATCGCAAGACAAGGTTGCGGCCGCCTATTACAAATCCGCCAAGGCCACGGGTAAAGAAACCAAGCCGCCCACACCCGCGCCAGCCTGCGCAGACCCTGGCCCCTTTGCCTACACCCCGCCCGAAGCCAAGCCGCTGGAAGCCGCCGGCGCGCATTCGCCCGCGGGCAACGCCACCAGCCCGCCCAACACCAAGCAGCCCGATGCGGTCGGCAACCCTGCTGCCAAGAAATCCTGACCCGTTTTTCTTTCTGAAAAGCCGACTCCGCAAGGGGCCGGCTTTTTTGTTGTAGTCTCCCCCTCATGCCCGCCCAGCCACCGACTCTTTCCCGCCTCCCGCGCCTCACCACGGCCCAGGCGCCCCTGACCTGCGAGGTCGATGCCGTCAACGAATACGGCGAAGCGCAGAAAATCGCCATCCCCGCTGAGCGCGCGCTGACTGTGTATGTCGACAAGCGCGAGCTGGTCACGCTCATGACGCTGGGCGCCAACCCTGAATTGCTGGTGCTGGGCTACCTGCGCAACCAGCGGCTCGTCAAGGATGTGGCCGACATCGACTCCATCACCGTCGACTGGGATGTGGGCGCGGCCGCCGTCAAGACGCGCCACGGCATTGAAGACATTGAAGAAAAAACCTCGCGCCGTGTGGTCACCACCGGTTGCGGGCAGGGCAGTGTGTTTGGCGGCCTGATGGACGAGGTCGATGAGATCGTGCTGTCCGCCGACGCACATATCACGCAGGCCCAGCTGTACTCACTGGTCAACACCATACGACTGAAAGAAACGACGTACAAATCCGCAGGCTCTGTGCATGCGTGTGCATTGTTCGCGATGACGGGGGGCGATCCAGAGATGCTGCTATTTGTGGAGGACGTAGGCCGCCACAACGCCATCGACACTATCGCCGGCTGGATGTCCATGCAGAACAATCCGGCAGTGCTTGAAGCGGGCAAGGTTTTCTACACCACCGGCCGCCTCACCAGCGAAATGGTCATCAAGTCCGCCCAGATGAATGTGCCCATCGTGGTCTCGCGCAGCGGCATCACGCAGATGGGGCACCAGGTCGCGCAGACGGTGGGCCTGTGCGCCATCGGCCGCGCCACCAACAAGCGTTTTGTCTGCTATGCCAACCCGCAGCGCCTCAAGCTGCAGCCTGAGCTGGCCGGTGCCAAGCCTGTGTCTTCCTCATCTTCATCCACCACCGCACCATGACCGACACCGGCATCAGCAGCGCCGACGACCAGCCTACCTTGCCTGGCCCCGTGATGGAAGAGGAGCGCGCTGCGGCGTCCACACCCCGTCTTTCCCTGCTCAAATGGTTTGTGGAAGGCCTGCGCGCTGGCGTTTTCCTGATGCCCCGGGTCGCCGGCCGCACGCCGACGCCGCTGCAGGCGCTCATCCTCACCGCACTGGTGGTGGCCATGGAGGTCGCCCTGTTCCGGATCGAGATTGCCGGCCCCGCGCGTCTGGACGTTCAGGCCTGGCTGTCGGCCTGGTGGTCGGCCGGGCTTTTCATTGGCCTGGCGTGGTGGGCCTTGCCGGCAGATACGGCAGATAAGGTGGAAATAGCTGAGCAGGGCAGTGAAAGCGAAAAGCCCCAACGCCCGGTCGGTGTGGGCGCCGCATTTGTGCTGTGGGTCATCGCGTCCCTTCCCAACACGCTGGTGTACCAAAGCCTGATGGCCTCCATCGCGCACGGCTGGCTTAAGGGCCCGGTGTTCCAGGAGGCCTGGCTGTATTGGGTGCTTTATGCGGTGTTCACCGGCTGGTCGCTGGGTGCGGCGATTTTGCTGGTGGTGCGTTTTACCGGGCTCACCGCGCGCGCGGGGGTATTTGCCCTCGCGCTGGTGGCTTGCACCGGCCTGGGCGCCTGGCAGTTCGACTCTCGCGCGTGGCAGCAAGACTATGAGCGTGATGCCGCGGCAGACAGCCGGCCACGCCTTTCCCTGAGCCAGGAAACCTTTGAAGCCCAGCAGGCGCTGTGGGAAGGCACGATGGCCGCCATCGCGCGTGAGCGCCCCGGCGTCACCGATGTCTACGGCCTGGTGTTTGCGCCCTACGCGGCGGAAGACGTGTTCCTGCGCGAAAGCAGCATGGTCAGCCGCGTGCTCGCCGAGCGCTTTGACGCCGAAGGCCGGGTGGTGCATCTGGTCAATCACGCCACCACCACGCAAACCCACCCCTGGGCCACCACGCTGAATCTGCAGCGCGCCATTGACGCGATTGCCCAGCGCATGGACCGCAACAACGACGTGCTGGTGGTCTACATGACCTCGCACGGCGCCAGCGACTTCAAGCTTGCCGCCTCCCATTGGCCGCTGCGCGTGCCGCCGCTCAGCCCTACTGAGTTGCGTGAGGCGCTCGACAAGGCCGGCATTCGCCACCGTGTCATCGCCATCTCGGCCTGCTATTCGGGCGGCTGGGTCGACGCGCTGGCCGGCGACACCACCCTGGTCATGACGGCGGCCGACGCCACCCACACCTCTTACGGCTGCGGGCGCCTGTCCGAGCTCACCTTCTTTGGCCGCGCCATGTTTGACGAGCAGCTGCGCAAGACGCACTCCTTTGAGCAGGCTTTTGCCCGCGCCGTGCCGCTCATCAAGCAGCGCGAGATCGACGCCGGCAAGGACGACGGATTTTCCAACCCGCAGATCCAGGTCGGCGCAGGTATCAGCCCGGTGCTGCGCGCGCTTGAAAAGCGGCTGGACGCCTTGCCCGTCGTCGCCGCTACCCCGGCGCCCGCACCCGCCGCCAGCGCCATCCGGCCCTGACCCCGCCCGGGGCGCGATAACCCGGCTATAAACCCGGCCATCCCGCAGGGGATGTGGACTTTGCGTTATGGTCGCTTCATGAACACCCTTTTCATCAAGCTCGGCTGGAAAACCATGCTGCGCGACCTGCGCGCGGGCGAGTTGCGCCTGCTCATCGTGGCCGTCACCCTGGCCGTTGCGGCGCTCACGGCCGTGGGCTTTTTTGCCGACCGCCTCAAAGGCGGCCTGCAGCGCGACGCACGCCAGCTACTGGGCGGCGATGCCGTGGTGCGCAGCGACGGCGTCACGCCCGAGGCTTTTATCGCCAAGGCGCAGGCGCTGGGCCTCAAAGGCATCTCCACCGTCACCTTTCCCACCATGGGACGCGCGCGCGACGAAGACGGCGGCGCCAGCAAGCTGGTCGCCTTCAAGGCCGTGCCTGAGGGTTATCCGCTGCGCGGCAGCCTGAAAGTGGCCGACACACTGGAAGGCCCCGGCGCAGACACCCGCGACGTGCCAGCCCCCGGCACCGCCTGGGCCGACGCCTCGCTGCTCGACGGGCTGGGCCTCAAACTCGGCCAGACGCTGCTCATGGGTGACAGCAGCTTCAAGCTCACTCGCGTTATCGTGCAGGAGCCCGACCGCGGCGCCGGCTTCATCAGCTTCTCGCCCCGCGTCATGATCAACGACGCCGACGTGAAGGCCACCAACCTGATTCAGCCCGCCAGCCGCACCAACTACCGCTTTGCCGTTGCCGGAAACGACCAGGCCGTCAAGGCCTATGTGAAGTGGGCCACCGACGAAATCAAAAAGCCCGGCGCCGAATCCGGCATACGCGGCGTGCGGCTGGAGTCGCTGGAATCCGGCAGCCCCGAAATGCGCCAGACGCTGGACCGCGCCGAGAAATTCCTCAACCTCGTCGCGCTGCTTGCGGCCTTGCTGAGCGCCGTGGCCGTGGCCATCGTGGCGCGCGGCTTTGCCACCAAACACCTGGACGACTGCGCCATGCTGCGCGTGCTCGGCCAGCCGCAGCGCACCATCGCGTTGGCCTACGCGTTTGAATTTGTGCTGGCCGGCCTTTTTGCCAGCGCGCTCGGCGTGGCGCTGGGCTTTGCGGTGCACTACGGCTTTGTGCTGCTGCTGGCCGGCCTGGTCGAAACCGTGCTGCCCGCTGCCACCTTCTGGCCCGTCGCCTTTGGCATGGGCATGGGCCTCACCTTGCTGCTGGCCTTTGGCCTGCCGCCTGTGCTGCAGCTGGCGCAAGTCCCGCCGCTGCGCGTCATCCGCCGCGATGTCGGCAACCTCAAGCCCGCCTCGCTCGCGGTGCTGGGCGTGGGTGTGCTCGGCTTCGCGGCCTTGCTGGTGGCCGCCAGCAGCGATTTGAAACTGGGCCTGATAGCAGTCGGCGGTTTTGCCGGCGCGGTGCTGGTGTTTGCCGCCGCCAGTTTTGCCGCCGTCAAGCTGCTGCGCGCCAGCGTCAATGAAGCCACCGCCCCGCGCTGGCTGGTGCTGGCCACACGCCAGCTGTCGGCGCGGCCGGTATATGCCGTGGTGCAAACCAGCGCACTGGCCGTGGGCTTGCTCGCGCTGATGCTGCTGGTGCTGCTGCGCACCGACCTCATCAGCAGCTGGCGCAAAGCCACGCCGCCCGACGCGCCCAACCGCTTTGTCATCAACGTGCAGCCCGATCAGGGCGATGCCTTTCAGCAGGCACTGCGCGACGGCGGCGTGAAAAAGTTCGACTGGTACCCCATGATCCGTGGGCGCCTGGTGGCGGTAAACGGCAAACCCGTCACCCCCGACGACTTTGAAGACGACCGCGCCAAACGCCTGGTCGACCGTGAGTTCAATCTGTCCAACAGCGCCGACATGCCCGGCCACAACCAGGTCAGCGGCGGGCAATGGACTCCCGGCGAAAAAGATGCCGTCAGCGTCGAAGACGGCCTGGCCAAAACCCTGGGCCTGAAGTTGGGCGACACCTTGCGCTTTGACATAGGCGGCCAGCTCAGCGAAGCCAAAATCACCAGCCTGCGCAAGGTGGACTGGGGTTCGATGCGCGTCAACTTCTTTGTGATGTACACCGTGGCCAAATTGCCTGCCGATGTGCCGGTGTCCTTCATCAGTGCCTTCCGCGCGCCCGAGCCCGCAGCAGCCACGCCCGGTCAGCCGCGCCCGCAGAGCTTTGACAACAGTCTGGTCAAGGCTTTTCCCAACATCACCAATGTCGACATGAGCAGCACGCTGGCGCAGGTGCAGCGGGTGTTGGACCAGGTGATACGCGCTGTCGAGTTTTTGTTCGGCTTTACCTTGGCCGCCGGTTTGGTCGTGCTGTTTGCCGCCATCACCGCCACGCGTGAAGAACGTGCCAAGGAGTTCGCGATCATGCGGGCGGTTGGGGCGCGGGCTTCCTTGCTGCGGCAGGTGCAGCGGGCCGAGTTGGCTGGTGTTGGGTTGCTGGCTGGCTTTTTGGCGTCCGTTGTTGCGCTGGCTGTGGGGTGGGGGTTGGCGCGGTTTGTGTTTGACTTCAACTGGACTGGGTCTTGGACTGTGCCGCTTTTTGGCAGCCTTGCCGGGGCGGTGCTGGCTTTGGCGGCGGGGTGGTGGGGGTTGCGGTCTGTTTTGAATACACCGGTGGTGGAGACGCTTAGGAAGGCGCAGTAACACGGACGCCTTTGACCCTCCGGTCGGGGCTGTGGTTGATTTGATGGGCGTTCTCTTCGCTGAGGGCGGCTGGCCGGGGTCGCCCGGTATGCGACTCACTTTCTTTTGCTTCGCCAAAAGAAAGTAAGCAAAGAAAAGGCGACCCTACTGTCTGCGTCCCCTGCGCTTCGCTCCGGGGCAACCTGCGGTGCTCGGTCCAGCCGGGGTCAAAAACAACTCGCTGCGCTCAAACAAGTTTTTGCCCTGATCCGTCTGGCCCTCCGCTCCTCGGCGCAGACAGAAGGGGGTGGGGAAGGAATACCGAACAGCCAACAGCCGAAGACAAAACCCCGAATACCTGAAGAAACAAGGACTCGCCACGGCGAGTCCTTGTCGGTATTTGTCTTTGGTATTTCGGTATTCGGTTCCCGCTCCCGATTGCCCCGTCCTGGCTGGGCCGAGGAGCGCAGAGGCAAGCGGATCAGGGCAAAAACTTGTTTGAGCGAAGCGAGTTGTTTTTGACCCCGCTTGACTCGAGCACCGCAGGTTGCCCGTAGCGAAGCGTAGGGACCCAGACTGCGGGTCGCCTTTTCTTTGGTGACTTTCTTTTGGCGAAGCAAAAGAAAGTTACTGGCCGCCGGGCCACTCCCGGCCAGCAAGCCTCAGCAAAGAGCACCCCCATCAAATCACCAACACCCCTCTCAGGGGCAGGCCTCCGCTGGGCCGAAATGGCATCAATTCGTCCAAATAACCACAACCCAAACCCACAAAACCCCAACCCCACTCAATGAAAACAGTCTTGACACCGTTCTGAAACACCCCTATAAACGACGTCAGAATGAAAATTCTAATGAAAGTGAAAAATAGAATAATTATTCTAACACGTTTCATTCGGTGATTCAGTAGTCGATAGAAAACAGGGGTAGCGGGGGACACGGTCCCGCTGCAGAACAACCCGAAATAACTAATGCCGTGTCCATAACGGAGACATTCATGAGCAGTGCACGCACGTCGCCCCTGGCGATGATTCTCCTCGCCTTGTCGTTTCTGCTGCCGCCGGCGGCTTACGCTGCGGGGCCGGGGCTTGGCAATCTGACCTACACCACGGACCAGATCTTCAAGCCGCTTTCCATCCTCAAAAGCAATTGCACCATCTCGGGCGGTGTGCAGCAGTGCCCGAACCAGCGGGGCGAGGGCACCGTCATGATGTATGACGGCTACCTCTTTGTGCCTTTCGGCAAGGACTCGGGTGTGTCCGGCGGCGGTTTCGCTTTCTGGGACATCTCCAACCCGCGCGCGCCGGTCGAGGTCAAGAAGGTAGACGCTCCCACCCTGCGCGAGCCGCACGGTTTCGGCTTCACCGGGCGCCACGCGGCGATGCAGGCCATCAACGGCGTGCAGTTCTGGGATTTCACCAATCCGCTTTCGCCGGTGCTGCTGAAATACATGACGCTTCCGGGCATCGCCGAATCCGACTACGCGCTGGGCAACTGGTGGGTGTTCTGGCAGGCACCTTATATGTATATAGGCGGTTCGGGCAACGGCCTGTACATCATCAACGCCGCAGACCCGGTTAACCCGGTCCACGTCAAGACCATACCGACCAGCACCTGGGGCGGTTTCCGCGTCGGCCCGACATTTGCCGTCGGCAACCTGCTGGTCATGACCAGCATGGATCAGTCGGGCATTGCGACCATGGACATCAGCGACCCGCTGAACCCCAAGCTGCTGGCTTCCACCAGTTCAGCCGCCGGCCAATACAGCGGCATCGTCAACGGCGAGCGTCTCATCACGGCAGGCACCGACAACCGCCTGCACGTCTACGACATCAGCAACCCCGCCGTCATTACGCAGACCGCGCAGTCCCCCGACAACGGCGGCAAGGGCGGTTACGTGTCCATTCAGGATGGTTTTGCGCATGCGGGCTTTTCCACCAAATACGTCAAGGTCAACCTGTCCACCGGCGCGATTGCCGGCTCTGCCACCTCGGGGCTCGCCAGCCGCGACGAGGACTTCGGCACCGTGTTCGGCAACCTGGTGCTGATCGGCAACGACCACGGCAACGGCAGCGCCATCGTGGCGCACCAGACCGGGCCCGATGTGACCGGCCCCTCGGTCAATATGATTTCGCCGAAGAACGCGTCGACCAACCAGGCGCTGACCAGCCGCATCGGCATCACCCTCACCGACAACGTCGACCTGCGCACCGTCAACAACACCACCTTCATCGTACGGCCCCGCGGCGGCTCGGCGCTGGCGGGCAAGTACAGCGCGCAGTCCGGCATCGTCAATTTCTCGCCGAATTCGCCGCTGGTCGCGGGCACCATCTATGACGTCGTGATTTCAGCCGGCGGCATGAAAGACGACGCTGGCAACGGCGTGCCCACCACCTTCACGTCCAGCTTCACCACGGCCGGCTCGGCCGCCGCCAGCTGCACCCTGAACACGCGCGCGGCCGTGCCGGTGAGCACCAGCGTCACCTTCAATCCCGGCACGACCTCGGGCAGCAGCCTGCAGTATTCGTGGAACTTCGGCGACGGCACGACCACGGCGTTTTCGTCAACATCGACCGCCACCCACACCTACGCGAACCCGGGGCATTACCCGGTGATCCTGAGCGTGCGCAGCGGCACGGTCACCAGCACCTGCTCGGCCAACCAGACCATCCACACGGTGCCCACGGCCTCTGCGCCCACGTCGTCCTCCACCATCGCCTTTGATTCGTCGCGCAGCCGGATCTGGGTGGTGAACTCGGACAACAACACCGTCACCGCGATCAGCTCGACCGCCAACACCAAGTCACTGGAAGTGCCGGTCGGCGAGAACCCGCAGACCCTGGCGCAAGCGCCTGACGGCCGCATCTGGGTGGCCAATGCCAACTCCGGCACCATCAGCATCCTGAACCCGGACACCGGCGCGGTGGCGCAGACCATCGCGCTGGCCGCCGGCTCGCGTCCCTTCGGCGTGGCTTTCAGCCGCAACGGTAGCGCTGCTTATGTCAGCCTGCAGGGCACCGGCAACCTGGTCAAGCTCAACCCGACCACCGGCGCCTTGCAAGGCACGGTCTCTGTGGGGCCCACACCACGGGGCATCGCCATCACCGGCGACTCGTCGCGCATCTTCGTCACCCGCTTCATCTCGCCAACAACCCAGGGCCAGGTGACGGAAGTCAGCGCTTCAGCCTTCACGGTGACCCGCACCATCGCACTGGCGACGGACCCCGGGCCGGACACCGAGGCATCGGGCCGCGGTGTGCCGAACTACCTGAACTCGGTGGCCATACAGCCTGACGGCAAACGCGCCTGGATTCCGTCCAAGAAGGACAACACCCTGCGCGGCACCTTCCGCGACGGTAACCCGCTGACCTTCGAGAGCACCGTGCGCACCATCGTGTCGCAGATCGACCTCACGACAAACGCGGAAGTGCTGGCCTCCCGCCTGGACCTGAACGACCGCGAGATGGCCAACCTCGTGCTCTTCAGTCCGCTCGGCGATTACGCCTTCGTCTCGACGCAGGGCACCAACCAGATCGAGGTGCTGGACGCCTACACCCGGCAGATCAGCACCGGCATCATCAACGTCGGCCGTGCGCCGCGCGGCATGGTGATCACGCCAAGCGGGCGGCTGTTTGTGCAGAACTTCATGTCGCGCTCGGTCTCGGTGTATGACGTCAGCGGCATCCTGAACTCGACCTCCAACGGCGCGCCCAAGCTGGCCGACATTGCCACGGTGTCTAGCGAGCTCCTGCCCGCCAACGTGCTGCAAGGCAAGCAGATCTTCTACAACGCCGACGACCGCCGCATGAATCGCGACAAGTACATCAGCTGCGCCAGCTGCCACCAGGACGGCAGCACCGACGGTCGTGTCATGGACTTCACCGATCGCGGCGAAGGCCTGCGCAAGACGATTTCGCTGAACGGCCGCCGCGGCACCGGCCAGGGCCGCGTGCACTGGACAGGCAACTTCAACGAGATCCAGGATTTCGAGCACGACATCCGCAACAGCTTCCTGGGCACCGGCTTCATGAGCGACGCGGCGTTCAACACCGGTACGCGCAACACGCCGCTGGGTGACAACAAGGCCGGCGTCAGCCCCGAGCTGGACGCGCTCGCGGCCTATGTCACCTCGCTGTCCACCGTCGGGCGCAGTCCCTTCCGCAACCCGGACGGCTCGCTCACCGCCGACGGCGTCGCCGGCCAGGCGATCTTCAGGGGCACGGCCCAGTGCATCAGCTGCCACTCCGGCGCTGACTTCACCAACAGCGCGGCAGGCACCCTGTTCGACGTCGGCACCATCAAGCCTTCGTCCGGCAAACGCATGGGCGCGACGCTGACCGGCTTTGACACCCCCACGCTCAGAGGCGTGTGGAGCACGGCACCTTACCTGCACGACGGCTCGGCCGCGACGCTGCTGGACGTGCTGAACAACGCCAAGACCACCGGCAAGCACGGCAACGTAGCCGCGCTCACCGCCACCGAGATGAACCAGCTGGTGTCTTACATGCAGCAGATCGACGACAGCGATGTCCCTGCCAGCACCGTGATCAGCAACTTCTCGGTCAAAGACACGGCCAATGCGGTGGACTGGTCGGTGCGCACCAACCTGCAGGCGGGCAACCAGCAGTACGGCGACCGCACCTTCACCTTCACCACCGTTCCCGCGCTGGTGGCCGGCTCGCAATGGATACGCACGGCCAACGACTCCAAGGCCTTCACGGCAAACCCGGTGGTGACCTTCACGATCAACCAGGCGGCCGATGTCTACCTGGCCATAGACGACCGCGTCGGCCAGCAGTCCTGGATGACCGGCTGGACCAACACAGCCGTCAAGCTGGTGAACAACGAAGGCACGCCGATCAACTTCACGCTGTACCGCAAGAACTTCGCGGCGGGCACGGTCAGCCTCGGCCCCTCGGGCACAGGCGGCGGCATGTACACCATCGTCGTCAAGTAAGAGGCACGGCGTGATGCGCTTGCGCACAGGATTCCCGAGCCGGCAAGACCCAGGCGGCTTTGCCCGCCGGCAGGGGCGCCAGTTTTTTGCGGCAGCGGCGCGCGACTTCGCGCCGCACGGAAAGTCGCAAAGCCCATAGCGGCGGAATAAGGCGTCACGCAGGGGCGTGCGCCGGGAAGTCAGGCTCCCATACATGCCGCGAACCAGGGCGGCAGGGGAGTTGTTTTCGAAATTGATTTCTTCGCAACGAAGTAACGAAACAACGAAACAAAGAACAGGAGACTTTCATGTCAGCAAATCCCAAACCCGCAAGGCCTCGCGGCTTTGTATCGGCACTGGTGCCCTGGAGGGCGGCATTGACCGCCGCTGTTTTTGCCTCCTTTGCCATGTGCTCGCCCGTGCAGGCCGCCGGCGTTCCGGCGGGCTTCACCGACACCCAGGTGGCCAGCGGGCTCACCAGCCCGACCTCGATGACCGTCATGCCCGATGGCCGCGTGCTGGTTGTGCAGCAAAACGGCGTGATCCGCATCCTCAAGAACGACGTGATGCTGACCACCCCTTTCACCACCGTCGCCAACGTGGACTCGACCAATGAACGCGGCTGCCTGGGCATCGTCACCGATCCGTCCTTCGCGACCAACCACTACGTCTACATCTACTGCTCCATCACCAACGGCACCAGCAGCTTCAACCGCATCATGCGTGTCACCGAAGGCAGCGACACCGTGGTGGCCGGCAGCCTGACGACCATTCGTGACCTCCCCACCATACCGGCTGCGACCAAGTGGCATATGGGCGGCGCGCTGCGCTTCGGTGCGGACGGCAAGCTCTACGTCGCCGTGGGCAACCATGAAGACAACGTCCAGACCTTTGAAAATTCGAACGCGCAAAAGCTCTCCAACCCCTTCGGCAAGATTCTGCGCATCAACAAGGACGGCACCGTTCCGACCGACAACCCCTACTACACGACGGCCGGCGCCTACACCGCCAACTGGAACATCGGCTTTCGCAACCCTTTTACCTTTGACATCCAGCCCGGCACCGGCCTGATGTATGTCAACGACGTGGGGCAGGGCACCTGGGAAGAAATCAACCGCGGCCTGGCAGGCGCCAACTACGGCTGGCCCGCCGCCGAAGGCAACTCGACCGACGCGCGTTTCACCAACCCGGTCTACGCCTATTCGCACAGCGGCGGCTGCTCCATCAGCGGCGGCGCCTTCTACAACCCGCTGACCAATCAGTTCCCGGCCTCCTACACAGGCAAGTACTTGTTCGCGGATTTCTGCAACGGCACCATCAAGGTGCTGGACCCGGCCAACCCGGCCACGCCCGCAGGTTTTGCCACGGGCATCGGCAACCCGGTCAACATCGGCCTGGCGCCTGACGGCAGCCTCTACTACCTGGCCCGCAACCAGCAGACCGGCAACCCCACCGTAGGCGCGGGAACGGTCAGCAAGATCAAGTACACCGGCAGCCAGGCGCCGCAGATCACCACCAATCCGCAAAGCCAGACCATTTATGTCGGCAGCCCGGTGACCTTCAGCGTGGTCGCCACCGGCGCCACCGGCTACCAGTGGCGGCGCAACGGCGCCAATATTTCCGGCGCCACCGCGGCCAGCTACACCATCCCGGCAGTGGCCACGGCTGACAACGGCGTGTCCTTCACCGCGGCGGTGACCAATGCGTCCGGCACCACGGTGTCGACGGCCGCCGTGCTGACGGTGACGACCAACCAGTTCCCGGTGGGGCGCATAGACAACCCGACCACCGGCAGCGGTTACGCCACCGGCGACAAGATCGTCTACTCGGCCACCGGAACCGACGCCGAGGACGGTTCGCTGCCGGCCAGCGCCTTCACCTGGAAGGTCGACTTTCACCACGACACGCACAGCCACCCCTTCATGGCCGCCACCACCGGCGCCAAGAGCGGCTCCTTCGTGCTGCCCGATTTTGAAGCGGACGCCGGCAACACCTGGCTGCGTTTCACGCTGACGGTCAAGGACTCGGGCAACCTCACGCACACCACGATACGTGACATCTACCCGCGCAAGATGCTCAGCGACATGACGCCGACAGGCACGCCGGTCAACGGCTGGGGCCCTTACGAGAAGGACAAGAGCAATGGCGAAGCCGGCGCTGCGGACGGCATCACCATGTCGCTGGCAGGCATCACCTATGCCAAGGGCCTGGGCGTGCATGCGCCTTCCGAATTGCGCTACAACCTGGGCGGCGCCTGCAGCGGCAACTTCGTTGCTGACGTCGGCATCGATGACGAAGCGGGCGACGCCGGCACGGTCATCTTCCAGGTCTATCTGGACGGCGTGAAGGTCTACGACAGCGGCATCGTGCGCGGCAGCGACCTTCGCAAGCTGGCCAATGTCAGCGTCGCGGGCAAGAACGAGCTGCGGCTGGTTGTGACCGACGCCGCGGACGGCAACACCAAAGACCATGCCGACTGGGCCGGCGCCCGGGTGACCGGCTGCAATGCGGTGACCAGCCTCTCAGTGCTGGACACGGCCAATGCCGTCGACTGGTCCGTGCAGACCAACCTGCAGGCCGGCAACATCGCCTATGGCGACCGTGCCTTCACCATAGACACCGTTCCGGCGATTGTGGCGGGCGGCACCTGGCTCCAGGCGGCCAACGACTCCAAGACCTACACCGGCAGCCCGCTGGTGAGCTTCAACCTCACTGCCGCATCCGATGTGTATGTGGGCCTGGACGACCGCGTCACGCGCCCGGCCTGGCTGGACGCGACATGGGTGGACACCGGCGTCAACCTGGTCGTGCGTGAAAGCACCACCGTCACGCGCCCGGTGAGCCTCTATAAAAAATCACTGCCCATAGGGACCGTGTCGATGGGCGCATTGAACAACGGAAACAGCAATATGTATGTAGTCATCGTCAAGTAACTGACTGCGCTCACCCCAGCCGGGCGGCTGCTTTTTGCGGTCGCCCGGCTTGGCTATGGGTGAGTGTTTCTGGTGCTGCAAAACAGCGCCTGAATTCAAGCACGCAGAGAAAAAATTGAATGCGGAAATGGTGATTGGAAAATGCGAAATGCAAGGATGAAAACGCTAGTCTTCCGAGTGAAAAACAACAGCGCTTCCAGCGAAGCCGAGGTTATATTGAGTTCGATCAGGCTCAGTGATCCGCAGGGTGGAAGTTCATTGAGCCATTGCCTGGTCAGGCGAAAAATTTGTCCGCGATCCGATGACCGTATGTTCCCCGCCTTGAGGATTTTCTCCATGCATCGCACAGTGCCCGGAAAAGAGGAAGCAGGGTTCACCTTGCTGGAGTTGCTGGTCGTGATGGTCATCATCGGCCTGCTCGCAGGTTACGTCGGCCCGCGGTATTTCGCCCAGATCGGCAAATCGGAAATCAAGACCACGCGCGCGCAGATCGATGCCTTTGAAAAAGCGCTCGACCAGTACCGCCTGGACACCGGCCACTACCCGACCAGTGAACAGGGCCTGGGCGCCTTGATGACCAGCCCCTCCGGCGAAACCAAATGGGGCGGGCCTTACCTCAAGAAAGCCGTGCCCATGGATCCATGGGGCAAGCCCTATGTCTACAGACGGCCCGGCCAGAAAGGCGAGTTCGATCTGCTGTCTTACGGAAAAGACGGCCAGCCCGGCGGCAGCGGCGACGGCGCGGATATCGGCAACTGGTGATGCCCCTGACCAAGCGCTTTCCGGATGGACGTCTCCAACAGGCGAAGGGGCTGCCGTGCTCTACCAGGTAAAGGCCTACCGCGACCCGGAAGGCGTGGTGATGCTGAGCTACGACGCCACAGGCCCGGACGAGATCGTGCGCAAGGCCGAGAGCCAGGGCTACAAAGTCATCTCATCCAGGGCCAAAGTGTCGTGGGGCCTGCGCAGCCGCTACCGTTTTCCGCTGGCGCTGTTCAGCCAGGAGCTACTGTCGCTGCTGGGCGCTGGGCTCAGCCTGCTGGAGAGCCTGGAGACACTCGCCGAAAAAGAAAAGCACGACCTCCCGCGCAAGGTCTACGGCCAGTTGATCCGGCTCTTGCAGGAAGGGCAGCCGCTGTCACATGCGATGAAGCAGTTCCCCGATGTCTTTCCGTCCCTCTACGTCGCCACCGTGCAGGCCAGTGAAAAAACCGGCGACCTGAGCGAAGCGCTGGTGCGTTACCTGGCCTACCAGCAGCAGATCGACATCGTGCGCAAGCGCATCGTCAGCGCCGCGATCTACCCGGTGCTGCTGATGGCCGTGGGCAGCCTGGTCATCGTGTTCCTGATGGCCTATGTCGTGCCCAAGTTCAGCCGCGTGTATGAAGACATGGGCGACAACCTGCCGTGGATGTCGCGCATGTTGATGCAGTGGGGCCGGCTGATTGAAGGCCACGGCGCCGCCATCGGCCTGGTGCTTTTCCTCGCCGTGGGCGCCGCGGTGTTCTGGGCGACGCGCCCCGCCACGCGCAGGCGGGTCATGCAGGCGATGTGGAAGATTCCCGCCATCGGCGAGCGCATGCGGGTGTACCAGCTGGCCCGGTTTTACCGCACGCTGGGCATGCTGCTGCGCGGGGGCATTCCGCTGGTAACGGCGCTGGAGATGGTGGCCGGCCTGCTGCAGCCCGGCCTGCGCGCCAACCTGGAAGGCGCCTGCCGCAAAGTCCGCGAAGGGCAGTCGGTGTCCGAGTCCATGCACAGCCAGGGGCTGGCCACCGAAGTCGCCCTGCGCATGCTGCGCGTGGGCGAGCGCACCGGCAAGCTGGGCGAGATGACCGAGCGCATCGCCAGCTTTTATGACGACGACATGGCACGCTGGGTCGACTGGTTCACGCGCCTCTTCGAGCCGCTGCTGATGACCTTCATCGGACTGGTCATCGGCCTCATCGTGCTGCTGATGTACCTCCCCATTTTTGAGCTGGCGGGCAATATCCAATGAATATGTCGCAACCTGATATTGGCGCCGAGGCGATTCCGGCGGCCCTCATCGCCGAGGTGCGCGCCGAGGTGAGGGGCACCTCGCTGCGCCTGGTCCGGCTGCTGGAGGAGCGCCTGGGCGCCGATGCCGAGACCTTTATGCACAGGCTCGGCATTACCGTGGGCTACCCGGTGCTAGACATGCAAAGCCTGCACCGCCTGCAGCCGGCGTTTGATGTCGTGCCCTTTAACGACGCCATCGCGCGCGAGTGCCTGGCTTTTCGCGAGGCGGACGGCGCGCTGCTGCTGGTCTTTGCCGATCCGTTCAATGCCGCCCTCGCGCCATGGGCGGAAGAGTTCATCCGCCGGCCTTTTGAAAGCTGCCTGGTCCATGCCACGCACATTGCCGCCTACCTGACGCAGCACGAAGAAACCGCCCGCGCCATCGACGGTGTGCTGGACCGCGGCGCCGAATCCGTTGTGCTGGACGCCTCGCTGGAAAGGCTGTCGCTGAAGTCGATCGGTGAAGACACCAGCCCGGTCGTCAAGCTGGTGAACTCCACGCTCTACGACGCACTGAAGTCGCAGGCCAGCGACATCCACCTGGAGACGGCGCCCTCGGGCATGTCCATCAAATACCGCATCGACGGCGTGCTGTCCAAGGTGGGGTCTACGCCGGGGCTGGAGGTTGCCGAGCAGGTGATCTCGCGCATCAAGGTCATGGCCGAACTCGACATCGCCGAAAAGCGCGTTCCGCAAGATGGCCGCTTCAAGGTGTCCATCAAAGACCGCGAAGTCGATTTCCGCGTGTCCATCATGCCCAGTATTTTTGGTGAAGACGCCGTGCTGCGCATACTCGACAAGCAGCAGCTGGCCGACCAGGTGCAAGGCCTGCGCCTGGACTACCTGGGCTTTGACGCCGGCTCCATGGCGGTAATGCGCAAACTGTCGAATGAGCCTTACGGCATGGTGCTGGTCACGGGCCCCACCGGCAGCGGCAAGACCACCACGCTCTACGCGGCCATCACCGAGATCAACCACGGCCACGACAAGATCATCACCATCGAAGACCCGGTCGAGTACCAATTGCCGGGCGTGCTGCAGATTCCGGTCAATGAAAAAAAGGGCCTGACCTTTGCCAAGGGGTTGCGATCCATCCTGCGCCACGACCCCGACAAGATTCTCGTCGGCGAAATCCGCGATTCCGAAACTGCGCAGATCGCCGTGCAGTCCGCGCTCACCGGCCACCTGGTGTTCACCACCGTGCATGCCAACAATGTGTTCGACGTCATCGGGCGTTTTATGCACATGGGGGTGGATCCCTACAGCTTTGTGTCGGCGCTCAACGGCATCGTTGCGCAGCGGCTGCTGCGCGTGATCTGCACCCACTGCAGCGCCGACTACCAGCCCGAGCCGCAGTTGCTGCTGGACTCCGGCATAGACCCTGCGGAGGCGGGCGGTTTTGTCTTCAAGCACGGCCTGGGCTGCGGCGTGTGCCGGGGCAGCGGGTTCAAGGGCCGCAAGGCGATCGCCGAAATACTGCACCTGAACGACGAAATCCGCGAGCTCATCGTCGCCAGGGAGCCGATACGAAAAATCAAGGACGCGGCCCGCCGCAACGGCACCCGCTACCTTCGCGACGCGGCGGTGGACCTGGTCCGCGCCGGCGAAACTTCACTGCAGGAGATCAACCGTGTCACCTTTGTGGCGTAGGCGCCTCTGCATCTCGCTCGCACCCGACGCCGTGGCCGCGGTGCTGATGACGCGCGGCCGCAAACCGGCCATTGAGAAAAAGCTTGCCTGGGCCAGTAAGCCCGACCCGTCAGACACGCAGCCCTGGCATGGCGCTGTCCGCGCGCTCGCCGAAGGGCTGGGGGAACTGGAGGCAAAGGGCGCCGATGCAACCATCGTGTTGTCCAACCATTTTGTGCGCTATGCCTTGCTGCCCTGGTCGGACCAGGTCACCGGCGCCGAAGAACGGCAGGCTATGGCGCGTATCAGTTTTGAAAAGTTGTTTGGCAGCGCGGCCGGCGGCTGGGCGGTGCGCCTCAGTGACGATGCCTACGGAAAACCATCGCTGGCCAGCGCGGTAGACATGTCATTGCCTGACGCCATCGTGCAGGCCTGCCACGGCGCGGGCGTGCGGCCGTTTTCTGTTCAGCCTTACCTGATGTCGGTGTTCAACCAGTACCGCAAGCAACTGGCGGCAGCCAACACCTGCCTGGTGGTGGCCGAGCCGCGCAGGGTCGGCCTGCTGATGGCCGGCGAGGATGGCTGGTTCGCCGTGCGGACGCTGCCGCTGCGCAATGAACTCTCGCACGAGCTCGCGCCGCTGCTCAGGCGCGAGCTCTTGCTGGCCGGCTTGCCGGACGCGCGTATCTATCTGCATGCGCCTGGCGAGGCAACGGCGGCAGGCCTGCCCTTTGAGTCGCTGGACCTTGCGCCGCTTGCGGGTTTTTCGCCCGCGGGTGATGCGGCGTATTCAATGGCCATGAGCGGAGCCGCCTGATGCGCGCCCTGGACCTTGACTACATCCCCAGGCCTGTGGCGGCCAAACGCGCCGGCCTGGCGATATTGCTGCTGGCGGTGCTGGTCGCTGCCGCAATGCCCGCCCTCTATGTGCACTACGCAGACCAGAAGCAAGCGCTGCAGGCGCGGCACCGGCAGCTTGAGCGTTCGCAGCAGTACCAGGCCGGCCACACCACCTTGAGCGGCGCTGCCCTGCAGGAGGCGCAATCCGAGATCAAACGTGCCAACGAAGTCATTCTTCAACTCGACCTGCCCTGGGGCCCGTTGTTCGAGGCGGTTGAAGGTTCCAGCCACGAGACGGTGGCTCTGCTGGCAATCCAGCCCGATGCGCAAAAACGCATGGTCAGCCTGGCGGCGGAAGCCAAAGACATGCCCAGCGCGGTGGCCTACGTGAAGCGGCTTGGGCGCGAGCCCATCCTGTCCGACACCCACATCATCAACCATCAGGTGCAAGAGCAAGACCCGGACAAGCCTCTGCGCTTTTCCGTGCAGGCTGTGTGGCGCGAGAAGGCGTTGGGGTCCGCAAAATGAGCGTGCAAGGCAAGATGCTGCCCCGCCTGGCCTGGCATGCGCGCGAAGTGCACCGCGCTGTCGGCCTGCCCGGTGCCGCTGGTGCCGCCATCCTGCTTGCCTCGCTGCTGTTTTATGCGGTCGCGGTGTTGCCTGTGGCTGCCGATTCTGCTGCACTGGCAAGCGATATCGCCGCACGCGAGGCCGCACGCTCTACAGCCGCCGCCGGTGGCACACGCGAAAAGCCCTCCGACCCGGTGCGGCAGCTGGCGGAGTTTTACCGCTTCTTCCCCAAGAGCAGCCAGGCCCCGGATGACCTGGCGAAACTGCATGGCATGGCCGCCGTCCATCAGGTTCAGCTTGACCAAGGGACTTACCGCTTGGTGCGCGATAGGGTCGGCAAATTGTCGATGTACGAAATCGCGCTGCCAGTCAAAGGCGACTATTCGCAGCTTCGCAAATTCATGTCGCAGGCGCTGACCGAGATTCCCTACCTGTCGCTGGACAGCGTGTCCTTCCAGCGCCAGAAGGCCGGCGACACCACGCTGGAGTCCCAGATCAAGTTCACCCTGTTCCTGGTGGAGGCGCCATGAGCACGGCACTCACGCCCCGCCATCTGGTGCTTGGCCTTGCGCTGTGCATCACGCTTGCTGCAACCGTGTGGGTCAGCCAGAGCGAGAGCGAGGGGGATGGGCCGGAGCCGGATGTGAGCGCAGCGGCAAGGCCCGAGCGTGCGCCTCAGGCGTCCCGCCGCGAAGCTTCTGCGGATGGCACGCCGGTGCTGTTGCTGGACAGGCTCTCCCGCCGGGCGCCGGCCGGCCCGAACCAGGACGCCTTCGCCGGCCGCAGCTGGGTGGCGCCCCCGCCACCCGCCGCAGAGGCACCGCCGGCCGCACCCAGCGCGCCGCCTTTGCCCTTTACCTACATCGGAAAAATGCAGCAGGGCGAGACGGGGCCGGTCACCATTCACCTGATGCAGGGAGAGCAGTCTTACAGCGTCAAAAAAGGCGACGTTATCGACAAGACCTACCGCGTGGAAAGCATTGATACCGCACACATCGTGCTGACCTATCTGCCGCTGGCCATCAAGCAAACCTTAACCTTCGGAAACAGCTGACCATGCAACCTCGCCCGAAATCCATGTACAGCAGGGCCGGCCTGCTGCTTTTGCTGGGGGTTCTCCTGGCGGCGCTGAACGCCTGCGCCACCGAGCCTCCATCGCGCGAACCGGCCGACCTGTTTGCGGCGGGGCGTTATGAAGACGCGATCGCCAAGCTCGAGCAACTGGCGCGGGACGATCCCAAAAACCTCTCATACCGGGCGCAGATCTTGAGCCGGCGCGAAGAGGCGATCAACCGCCTGCTCAACGACGCCGGCGTGGAGCTTGACGCCTCGCGCCCCGACAGCGCCGATGCGATTTACCGGCGCATCCTGCGGCTGGAGCCGGCGAATGAACGCGCCCAGCAGGGGGTGGCCGCCGCGGCGCGGCTGGGCCGTAACAACGAGGTGCTGGCGCAGGCCAGAGAGGCCATCCGCAAGGGCGAAACGGAAAAGGCGCAGATGCTGCTGCAGGCCGTGTCGCCCGAATTCGCCAACAACCGCGAGCTGGCCGACCTCAAACGCGGCGTCAACGAACTGCAATCGAAAGAGGTGCTGGTGAGCCCGGCGCTGAAGGCGGCGTTCAAGGAGCCGGTGAGCCTGGAGTTTCGCGACGCCAACCTCAAGATGGTGTTTGAGGCGCTTTCGCGCACGACCGAGATCAATTTCATCCTCGACCGTGAAATCAAGGCCGACCAGAAGACCACCTTGTTTCTGAAGAAGTCCACGCTCGAAGACGCGGTCGACATGCTGCTCATCACCAACCAGCTGGAAAAGAAAGTCCTCAACGCCAACAGCGTGCTGATCTACCCCAGCACGCCGGCCAAGATCAAGGAGTACCAGGACCTGATCGTCAAGAGTTTTTATCTGGAGAACGCCGACGTCAAGCAGACGCTGAACATGATCAAGACCATGCTCAAGACCAAGGACGTCTACGTCGACGAGCGCCTGAACCTGATGGTGATGCGCGATACACCCGAAGTCATACGCCTGGCTGAAAAACTCATCACCATGCAGGACATGTCCGAGCCCGAGGTCATGCTGGAAGTCGAGGTGCTGGAGATCAAGCGCTCACGCCTGCTGGACCTGGGCATCAACTACCCGAACCAGCTGACGCTGTCGCCGCTGCCTTCTTCCACCACCAACTCGACCATAGTCGGCCCCGGCGGCACCACGCTGACCAACCCGTCGACCGGGCCGCTGACCCTGGCGGACTTGCGCAACCTCAACTCCAGCCGGCTGGGCGCGACCATTTCACCGCTGGTGATCAACCTCAAGAAAGAAGACGGCACCGTCAACCTGCTGGCCAACCCCCGCATACGCGCGCGCAACCGCGAAAAAGCCAAGATCCTGATCGGCGACAAGGTGCCGGTGATCACCACCACCTCGACCGCGACCGGTTTTGTCTCGGAGAGCGTGCAGTACGTCGACGTCGGGCTCAAGCTCGAAGTAGAGCCCAACATCTACCTGCTGGACGACGTGGCGATCAAGGTGTCGCTGGAGGTCAGCTCCATCGTGCGCGAGTTGCGCAGCAGCAGCGGCTCGCTCTCTTACCAGATCGGCACCCGCAACGTCAGCACGGTGCTGCGACTTAAAGACGGCGAAACGCAGGTACTGGCGGGCCTGATCAGCGACGAGGCGCGCGCCTCGGCCAGCAAGATACCGGGGCTGGGCGACCTGCCCGTGCTGGGCCGGCTCTTTTCCAACCACAACGACGAAAGTCAGAAGACGGAGATCATGCTGTCGATCACGCCGCGCCTGGTGCGCAACCTCAAGCGCCCGGCTGCCGAGGAGTTCTGGTCCGGCACCGACGCGACATTCCGCACGCGCCCGCTGGCGCTGGTGCCCATGCCGGAAGGCAGCAACGGCAAGTCCGGTGTGGTGCCTGTGGTTGCCGTGGCGGGCGAGGGTGCGGCTGCGGGAATGGCGGCGGCGCCTGCCGGCACTGCCGCCACGACGGGTGGAGGTGGCGGTGCGGGTATGAGCTCGAATGCAGGCGCATCGGGTGCGCGGTTTTCCTGGGACAGCCCCGCGCAAGTCAAGGCCGGGCAGTTGTTCCGGACGTCGCTGCGCGTCAAGGCCGAGGGCAGCGTCGGCGCCTTGCCCTTCCAGCTCGGCTATGACCCGCGCAGCCTGGAGGTGGTCGACGTGCGCGAGGGCGACTTCTTCAGGCGCGGCGGCGCCAACGGCAACTTCACCAGCAGCGTAGACCCGCTGACGGGCAAGGTGACGGTCGACACCTCGTCGCCGGACTCGGACGGCGCCAGAGGCGAGGGCACGCTGGTCAACATCACCTTCAAGGCGCTGGCGCCCTTGCCCAGGGCGGAGCTCAAGCTGCTCTCGGCATCGGGCACCTCCATGGCGCTGCCCGAGCCGCATGTGTTTTCGATCTCGAGGAACTGATACGGCCATGGCAGTGGAGCGTCAAAGGCAGGCCGTAGCAGTGCAGCGCGGCTTCACGCTGGTGGAGCTGGTCGTCACCGTGGCCATCGTGGCCCTGCTGGCGTCGGTGGCCCTGCCGCTGGCCGAAGTCGCGGTGCAGCGCAGCAAGGAGCAGGACCTGCGCCGCTCGCTGCGGCAGATTCGCGATGCGATCGACGCCTACAAGCTGGCCGGGGACGAAGGGCGGATCGCGCGCAACGTCGGGGAGTCCGGCTACCCGAAGACGCTGGCCGTGCTGGTGGAGGGTGTGGAGGACGTCAAGAGCCCCAAGCGCATGAAGATTTATTTCCTGCGCCGCATCCCGCGCGAGCCTCTGGTGCGCGACGCATCGCTCAAGCCGGAAGAAACCTGGGGCCTGCGCAGTTATGCCTCCAGCGCCGAGAGCCCGGTGGAGGGAGACGACGTGTATGACGTCTATGTGAAGAGTTCGGGTTCGGGGCTCAATGGTGTGCCCTACAGGCAATGGTGACGGGGTGACGGCATGGCAATGACCCGACCCGATCATGCCGGCGCCCGGAGGCGCCGCCACAGCCGCGCCGGCGGTTTCACGCTGATAGAGCTGCTGGTGGTGATGGCCATCATCGCGGTGCTGCTGAGCGTTGCCGTGCCGCGCTACATGGGCAATGTGGCCAAGGCCAACGAAGCCGTCCTGCGCGAAAACCTCTTCAGCGTGCGCGACGTGCTCGACAAATTCCATGCCGACACCGGCCGTTACCCGGAGACCCTGGACGACCTCGTCACCAAAAAATACCTGCGCAAAGTGCCCATAGACCCGGTAACGGGCAGCACCGCCACCTGGATCATCGTGCCGCCCGAGAACCGGCAGAACGGCGCTGTCTACAACATCCACAGCGGCGCCCCCGGGAAGGCGCGCGATGGCTCGCTCTATGCTGAATGGTGAGGCGATGAGAGGCAGGGCGCACGCTCAGTCAGGCTTCACCTACCTGGGGGCCCTGCTGCTGATCGCCGTGATGGGCGCCATGCTGGCCTCGGTGGGCTCGGTGTGGCATACCGCCAGCCAGCGCGAAAAAGAAAACGAGCTGCTCTATGCCGGCGAGCAGTTTCGCAGCGCCATCCAGAGCTACTACGAAAAAACCCCGGGCGCGGCCAAGCAGTACCCGAAAACCCTGGACGAACTTTTGCAGGACAGGCGCCACTCCGTCGTGCAGCGCCACCTGAGGAAGATTTTTGTCGACCCGATGACGGGCTCCACCAAATGGGGCCTGCTGATGGCCGAGCAGGGCGGCATCCGGGGCGTGCACTCGCTGTCGGACGCCGAAGCCATCAAGACCGCGAACTTTTCGCGCCAGAACCGCGACTTTGAAGGCAAGATTCTGGTCGGTGAGTGGCACTTCACCCATGGCGCTGCCGCGCCCGCGCCCGAAGCCACCGGGCAGCGCCTGGGCAACGCGTCCCCGCCCGCGCCGCCGCCACAGCTCAAACCACAGCCCGCAACACTCCCGTAGAAGAAACCCGATTACCCCTTCCCGCCAGGCCTTAATCCCCTGCGTTCGATAATCTGCCCATGCAGATCGAAGAACGCCCCCCGGGAAACCCGCCGTTTGAAACCCCCTACGCCTGGATAGGCGGCGAAGAGCGCGTCAAAGCCCTGGTCGAGCGCTTTTACGACCTGATGGACCTGGAGCCTGGGTACACCGCCCTGCGCGCCGCCCACGGCAGCACGCTTGAGAACGCCCGCCAGCGGCTCTTCTGGTTTTTGTGCGGCTGGCTGGGCGGCCCGCAGTACTACACCGACCGCTTCGGCCACCCGCGCCTGCGCATGCGCCACATGCCGCAATCCACCGGCGGCGGCTCCATCGGCATCGCCGAGCGCGACCAGTGGCTGGCCTGCATGGACCAGGCCATGCGGGAGACGGGTGTGGACGAAGGCCTGCGCGTGCGGCTCAATGCGTCCTTCTTCCAGACGGCGGACTGGATGCGCAACCGGGGCGAGTAAGCCCGCGGCGCTGGCACCCTCTAACCCTGCGCCAGCAACACCACCAGCGCCCCGGCGCCGCCCTCGGCCGGCCGCGCCTGCACAAAAGCCAGCACTTCCTGCTTCTGGATCAGCCAGCTCTGCACCTTGCCCTTGAGCACCGGCGTTTTGCCCGGCGAGCCCAGGCCCTTGCCGTGCACCACGCGCACGCAGCGCCAGCCGACCTTGTGTGCATCTTTGATGAAGTGAGTGAGCGCTTCGCGCGCGTCTTCGCGGCGCAGGCCGTGCAGGTCGAGCTGGCCCTGGATGCTCCAGCCGCCGCGGCGCAGCTTGCGCACCACGTCAGGCCCCATGCCCGGCCGCCGGAAGCTCAGCGCCTCGTCAGTGTCCAGCAGCGTTTCGGCATCGAACTCGTCGGAGATCGCTTCACGCATTACCGCGAGTTCGTCGCGCTGCTGCTGCACCGGGATGGGCGCGGCTTGCACCTGCGGCAGCGAAGCCTTGTGGCCGGGCAGGTGTTTGGCGGGCAGGGCCTTGACGGGGCCGACGGCGCGCGAGAACAGTTCTTTCTCGGCCTTGGCTTTGGCGGCGGCTGCAATGCGCGCGGCTTCCTGTTCCTTGTCGAGTTTGACGCGGGCCTCGATCGCCTGCTTCACGCCCTTGAGGTCTTTGAGGTCCTTGAGTTTGGCTTTGCCTGCCGCCTTGGTGTTCATGAGGCCAATGATAGGCAAGTCTTCCCGGCGCGGGCTTTCTGTGAAGGGGAAGGCCTTTAAAGCAAACCCAGCTCGGCCATCGACACCGCCTCGGTGCTGGTCACCACAAAATGGTCCAGCACGCGCACGTCCACCAGCGCGAGGGCGGACTTGAGCGTCTGCGTGAGCGCCTCGTCGGCGCGTGAGGGTTGGGCGATGCCGCTGGGGTGGTTGTGGGCCAGCACCACGCTGGCGGCGTTGCGGGCCAGCGCGCGAACGATGACCTCGCGCGGGTAAACCGATGCCTGGTTGAGGGTGCCGCGAAAGAGCTCCTCCAGCGCGATCAGGCGGTGCTGGCTGTCGAGAAACAGCACCGCAAAAACCTCATGCGGGCGGTTGCCCAGCTGCAGTTGCAGGTAGTCGCGCACGGCCTGGGGGGTGTCGAACAGGGTTTTTTCCTTGAGCTTTTCGGCCAGCGCGCGGCGGGCCAGTTCCACCACGGCGACCAGTTGCGCCCGCTTGGCGGTGCCGCCCAGGCCGTTGATGCGGCGCAGGTCGTCGGCCGTGGCGTGCAGCAGCCCGGCCAGGCCGCCGAAGGTGTCCAGCAGCTCCTGGCCCATCTGCAGCACGTTTTTGCCGGGCATGCCGGTGCGCAGCAGCACGGCCAGCAGTTCGGCGTTGGTGAGGGAGGCGGGGCCGTGGGCCAGCAGTTTTTCGCGCGGGCGGGTGTCTTCGGGAAGGTCTTTGAGGATCATGGTGGCGCAGCGTAGCGGAGGGTGGGCTACGGAAGGGCTACGGGACGGCCACAGAGCTTGAAAACCCGGGAAAGACCCGAAAAGACCTGTTTTGGCCCGGCCAGGCCGTACTTTCTACAATAGGGGCTCTCTACTCGTTGATTTACCCGTTGACCAACACGGCCCGCCCCCGGGGCCGGCCCCGAAAGCCTTATGCCCACCGTGGAACTCTCCGCCGCCCCGCTTGTCGAGCAGGGCTCCTTCCTGACGCTGCACTACCGCATGGCCGGCCCTGCCGTGGGCGGCAAACCGGGCGCCGACATCATCAACACCTTTGACGGCAAGCCCGCCACGCTGAGCTTGGGCACGGGCGAGCTGTCGCCTGCCATCGAGCAACGCCTGCTGGGCCTGGCCGAAGGCACGCGCACCACCTTTGAGCTGCCGGCCGGCGAGGCCTTTGGCGAGCGCAACCCCGAGCTGGTGCAGTGGGTGGCGCGCAAGCTGCTTAATGAGCTGGGCGACCCGGACGAGCAGTACAAGGTGGGCGATGTGGTGCAGTTCCCCACGCCCGACGGCATGGGCCAGTACGCCGGGGCCGTGCAGCAGATCAAGCCCGATGGCGATGCGGTGCAGTTTGACTTCAACCACCCGCTGGCAGGCCAGCCTGTGGTGTTTGAAGTGCATGTGATTGGGGTTCTATGAACAAGGCCGTGCTTCCCCAGGAGATTCTTCTCGCGGAACCCAGAGGTTTCTGCGCCGGCGTAGACCGCGCGATCGAAATCGTCGAGCGCGCCCTGACGAAATTCGGCCGCCCGATTTATGTGCGCCACGAGATCGTGCACAACACCTACGTCGTCAATGACCTGAAAGAAAAAGGCGCGATCTTTATTGAAGAGCTGGACGACGTGCCCCCGGGTGCAACGCTGGTCTTCAGCGCCCACGGCGTGAGCCAGGCCATCCAGAAAGAGGCCGAGCGGCGCGGCTTCCAGATTTTTGATGCCACCTGCCCGCTGGTGACCAAGGTGCACGTCGAAGTGGCCAAGCTCAATAAAGAGGGCTACGAATTCATCATGATCGGCCACAAGGGCCATCCCGAAGTCGAAGGCACCATGGGCCAGCTCGACAGCGGCATCCACCTGGTCGAAGACGTGGAAGACGTCTGGCGCATCAGCCCCCTTCAGACCGAGCGCCTGGCCGTCGTCACGCAGACCACCCTGAGCGTGGACGACGCGGCCGAGATCAGCGCGGCAGTGAAAAAGCGCTTTCCGCAGGTGCGCGAGCCCAAACAGCAAGACATCTGCTACGCCACGCAAAATCGGCAAGACGCCGTCAAGGTGCTGAGCCCGCAGGTCGACATCCTCATCGTGGTCGGCAGCCCGACCAGCTCCAACAGCAACCGCCTGCGCGAGCTGGCCGCCAAGCTGGGCACCGAGGCCTATATGGTCGACGACGCCAGCGAGCTGAAAGAAGAATGGTTTGAAGGCAAGAGCCGCGTGGGCCTGACGGCCGGCGCGTCGGCGCCTGAAATTCTCGTCAAGCAGGTGATAGACCGCATCAAGGCGCTGGGCGCGGTGTCGGTGCGCAAGATGGATGGCATCGAGGAAACCATCAAGTTCCCGCTGCCCAAAGGCCTGAAGCTGGACGCGCAAGGCCATGTGCTGGAAGTGAACGACAGCCAGCTGCACCAGCTTTGATCCGGCTCTTTTCTTTTCCGACTTTCTGTTGTTTCGACCATGACCACTCGCAATCAAATTGAGAGCTGCCTGCGCACGTTCGATAAGGGCTACAGCCACTTCATTCGCACAACGCCGCTGTGGAAGCTGCCCGGCAAGGCGCTGGGCGTGGACTGCGCTGAAGTCTGGCTCAAGCTCGAGCACCTGCAAACCGGTGGCAGCTTCAAGGCGCGCGGCATGCTCAACCGCCTGCTCTCCAATACCATCCCGGCCAGCGGCGTCATCGTCGCCTCCGGCGGCAACGCCGGCATTGCCACCGCCGCTGCCGCGCGTGAGCTGGGCGTGCGCTGCGAAGTGTTTGTGCCTGAAGTCTCAACACCCGCCAAGCGCGCCAAGCTGGCTGCGCTGGGCGCCGAGGTGGTGGTGACGGGCGCGGCGTACGCCGATGCATTAAAGGCATGCCTCGCCCGCCAGCAGGAAACCGGCGCGCTGCTGACGCATGCCTATGACCAGCCCGAAGTGCTAGCCGGCGCCGGCACCATGGCGGCAGAAATCGAACAGCAGGGCGGCGTGCCCGACTCCGTGCTCGTCAGCGTGGGCGGCGGCGGCCTGATTGGCGGCGTCGCCGGCTGGTTTGAGCGGCGCTCCAGAGTCGTGGCGCTGGAGCCCGAGCTGGCGCCCACCCTGTACAAAGCCCGCGAGGCTGGCGAGCCGGTCGATGTGGCTGTCAGCGGCATCGCCGCCGATTCGCTGGGCGCCAAACGCATAGGCAGCCTGGCCTGGGAAGCCACGCAGGCGCATGTGCGCGACGCGCTGTTGCTGACCGACGAATCCATACGCGCCGCACAGCTATGGCTGTGGAAAGAACTCAAACTGGCCGTAGAGCCCGCCGCGGCCCTGCCGCTGGCCGCACTGCAAAGCGGCCGCTACATCCCGCGCGCCGACGAAAAAGTCTGCCTCATCATCTGCGGCGCCAATCTGGACCCGGCCAGCCTGAACTGAGCCCGTGACCTCACAAAATACAATCAAGCCATGCTAGACATTAACCTTCTCCGCAAAGATTTGCCCTCGGCCATCGCCCGCCTGGAAACCCGCAAAACCCCGCAAGCCTTTCTGGACGTGGCCGCCTTCCAGGGCCTGGAGGCCGAACGCAAGGCCCTGCAGATCCGCACCGAAGAGCTGCAGAACCAGCGCAACACACTCTCCAAACAAATCGGCCAGCTCAAATCCAAAGGCGAAGACGCCAGCGCCGTGATGGCGCAGGTGAGCGCCTCCAAAGCCGAGCTTGAATCGTCCGCCGCTCGCCTGGAGCAAATCCAGGCCGACATGCAGGGCCTGCTGCTGGCCGTGCCCAACCTGCCGCACGAAAGCGTGCCCCAGGGCGCGGGCGAGGCCGGCAACGTTGAAGTGCGCAAATGGAGCCCGGTTGAAGGCCTGGGCGGCTCGCCTGCTGCGCTCACCTTTGAAGTCAAAGACCACGTCGACGTGGGCCAGCCCCTGGGCCTGGACTTTGAGATGGGCACCAAGCTCACCGGCGCACGCTTTACCGTGATGAAGGGCCAGATCGCGCGCCTGCACCGCGCGCTTGCGCAATTCATGCTCGACGTGCAGACGCAGGAGCACGGCTACACCGAGTGCTACACGCCCTACATCGTCAACGGCGACACGCTGCGCGGCACCGGCCAGCTGCCCAAGTTTGAAGAAGACCTATTCGCCGTCAAAAAAGGCGGGCAGGAAGGCGCTGAAGAAGCCCAAAACGTGGCGCTGTACCTGATCCCCACGTCGGAAGTGTCACTGACCAACTTCGTGCGCGATGAAATTGTGGCCGAAGCCGATTTGCCGCTGCAGCTCACCGCACACACGCCGTGCTTCCGCTCAGAAGCCGGCAGCTACGGCCGCGACACCCGCGGCATGATCCGCCAGCACCAGTTCGACAAGGTCGAGATGGTGCAGATCACCCACCCCGACAAAAGCTACGAAGCCCTGGAAGCCATGACCGGCCACGCCGAAGCGATTCTGCAAAAGCTCGGCCTGCCTTACCGCGTCATGCTGCTGTGCACCGGCGACATGGGCTTTGGCGCCACAAAGACCTATGACCTGGAAGTCTGGCTGCCCGCGCAGAACACCTACCGCGAAATCAGCTCCGTCTCCAACTGCGAAGCCTTCCAGGCCCGCCGCCTGCAAGCCCGCTTCAAAAACGCCCAGGGCAAGAACGAATTCGTCCACACCCTCAACGGCTCAGGCCTGGCCGTAGGCCGCACCCTGGTGGCCGTACTTGAGAACTACCAGCAGGCCGACGGCTCAGTCGTAGTGCCGGAAGCGCTGCAGCCCTACATGGGCGGTATCAAGGTACTGGCCCCGGCCGGAAAGTAGGCCTCCCACAACTGTTAGAATCCGTTTTCCACACTGGAGAGGTGGCAGAGTGGCCGAATGTACCTGACTCGAAATCAGGCGTACCGCAAGGTACCGTGGGTTCGAATCCCACCCTCTCCGCCAAACATGCATCCAGACAAGTCCCGACGAATCTGAGAAATGCCTTGAAAGCCCCGCCTGCCGGGGCTTTTTCGTTTCTGGGAACTCAGATTGACTTAACACTCAGGCATTTTTGGGGCATAGCAAGCATGCCCATTGCGTTTGAACACCGCCGCTAAACCCGTAGGGTGCCATTTACCCATTGCCATGCGCTTGGCGACACGGCATCTATAAGTTGGAGCGTCCGGTGCTTTATGCGGACGGCCAGCGTGTCGTCGGCGATTGCACCAGGCGCAGGCCGCGACGATGTTGCCGGGCGTGGCCTGCCCGCCATCCCTCTCGGCAATTAGATGCTCAGCAGTGCATTTCAGTAGGTTTGCCTGGGCATTTGAAATGCCATGTGCGGAGGCGAACTGTTCAACTGCTTCTTCCCAAATGGGAAGTCCACAGTAAAAGCATAGGCAGTGCTGCCTGTGGAAGGCAATGAGGCGGAGTTTTTGAATGTGTGATTGAGTCATAGGGAAATCCACTTGGGTTAACAAGCAAATTCCCGATGACATATAGGCACATCATGGGGCACCGGCGGATTACTCCGAACGGCGATGCCTAGGCGTGGCTTAAGCCCTTTTAGCCTGGGACGGTCAGGGGCTGCATATCCTGAACGGGGACAGTCTACGAAATTCAGCGCCTCCCGTCTATCCTCGCTTGCTCAGTTCTTTAATAGAGGGATGGCTGGCCGGGTGGAGTGCGCCGATCAATCAAGCACCAATAGCGGCACGCTACGGCTGGACGCCAGCTTTAGTCAACTGTGCGATCAGGAAATTTATATACGTGTTCTGACAGGCTTCTTTGTTTGTGACGGCAAGCGTGGGATAAAAACAAAAAATACCGTCTGACTGATACTCGGTTCGATACATCACAACGGGGACGAACTGATTCGTCTGTGATAGCTGTCGAACATAGCCGCTCCACTTGCGCTCAATTAAATTAAATCTGCCGCTGCTACATCGGTACGCTTGATCGCCGCAGTCAAGGTTTGCGTCCAGAGGTGCGAGTAGGTAGCGTCGATTTTTATGGGGGACCCTGCAGCTTCCACCACCACATAGTCCGCATTGAATCCCCTCTTTTTGACGGCCTCTACTATCGCCTTAGCAGCAGGTTCTGAAAACGATTTGACATGAGCTTGCCGGGCGGGAGTCAGTCGAGTGCCTTCAGGCTCATACTCCATCTGCATATCAATAACGAGCATAATTTTCTTTGTCGGCACCGCTTGTGCAGGCGTCACTCGCTCTGAGATAAGAACCGGATCGCTCATAGTGCCGCAGCCGACCAGCGATGCGGCTGCCAAGATTAAAACAGCCCACCTACACAGCGGCTCCAGAAGGGATGAATTTTTATTCAAGACTATTCCTTGGTGATCGAATGCCCAAGCGCGCTACATCGTGCGCCCTGGAGGCGACGATCGGTAGCAATTATTTGGCAGGAAAAACGGGACCTAATTGAGCCACAAGGTGATCGATGTATTTCACCTGGCACTCAGCCTTGTTTGCGAACTGACTAATTGAAAAACAAACGATGCCGTCGGATTCATAGACTTGGGTGAACACTTTTCTAGCAGGCCGCTTTTCAGGAGTGACCCACAAGATGGCATCCCAAACTCTATATTTGAGATACCCTTTGCCGTCCATGGAAAGTTGCTTGATGTTCTCCGCAAGCACATGGGTGTAGCCAACTGGTATTTCCAGGTCATTTGAATCACTGATAATTTTGTAAGAGGCTTGACCTCCAAGCCCTTCTACCCGTTTTACAAACTCTTTCCCCGCAAGGTGATACAGGGTCTCGGCTTGCTCTGTAGTTCGATAGTGCCTTCTCTCCAACGCGATCCGAAACACAAGCAAGACATTGGGCTTGGCCGCCGTACGCTCTGCCATACCTGATTGACTGGTGATCCTCGGGTCGGGCATGGACATACACCCGCTAAGAACAGTCACCGCCGATATCGCTAGCCCTAAAGTCAGAAAGCGTAAGTATTTCATTGCAGGGGAGGTAAAAGTTGTTTCGTGCAGTCTAGCTGAGCCCTGCCCCGCTTCTGCTTTCGTTGACGTAGGGGTTAATCCGGCCCATCAAAGCGGACGGCCTTTCACTCGCCCGTCAGCCGCAAGCCCCACGCAGAACCCCTCAAGTACTAGCCCTGATCACCAGCTCATAGCCCACATCCACACTGGCCGTCGGCAGCGGCTGGCCGCGCATCAGCGCCAGCAGCATGGTGGCTGCGGCGTTGCCGATTTCGTTGCGGGGGGTGCGTACGGTGGTCAGGGTCGGCTGCATCTGGTCGCTGCCGGTGAGGTCGTTGAAGCCGGCCACCGCGATGCGGCCTGGCACGTCGACACCCAGGCGCAGTGCGGCCAGCAGGGCGCCTTGGGCCAGGTCGTCGTTGCAGAAAAAGATGGCGTCGATGGCAGGGGTCTGGCCGATGATCTGTTCGAACATGCGCCCGCCCAGCGCCAGCGAGGAGGGCGCGGGGTTCAGCCACTCCAGTGTCGGGTCGTAGAGGCCGGCCTCGGCCAGGGCGGAGCGCCAGCCTTCCAGGCGCTGCAGCGTGCGCGGGTCGAGCTGCGCGGCGGCGAAGGCGATGCGCTGGCGGCCGCGTTGCAGCAGGTGGCGCGTCATGGCGGCGCCGGCCTGGGCTTGTGAAAGGCCTACGCTGTACACGTCGGGCGCGGGGCTGGTTTCCATCAGGTGCACACAGGGCACGCCGCTGCCGGCGATGAGCGCGCGGGTCGGCTCGCTGCGCTCAAAGCCGGTCACCAGCATGCCGGCGGGCCGGTGCTGCAGGTGTTCGCGCAGCAGCGATTCTTCTTCCACCGGGTCGTAGTGGGTGATGCCGATCAGCGTCTGGTAGCCGGCGGGCCGCAGCGTGCGCTGCACGGCTTCCAGCACATCCACAAACAGCGCGTTGGACAGCATCGGAATGAGCACGGCCACATGGCTGCTGTGGCTGGAGGCCAGCGCGCGGGCTGCGGGGTCGGGCACGTAACCGAGCTTGGCCGCGGCCGCCTGCACGCGCACGACCAGGGACGGGGCCACCGCGCGCTCGCCGCGCAGCGCGCGCGAGACGGTGATGGGGCTGACGCCGGCGGCGCGGGCCACATCGGCCAGGGTGACGCGGCCGGTGGCGCGGGAGCGGGTGCTGGTCACGGAGGCTGACATAAGGGTAAGTCCCAGTTCAATCGGGTTAGTGGTCGCCTAGGATAGCGCTATCCGTAATGAATTGCTACTCAGCCAATTCATCAGGGAGGATTCGGCTCACCGTTGGTAACTTCACCAGCGCAGTGTAGCCATTTTTTTAACAGTCATGGGATAGCGCTATCCAAATGGGAATTTTTCTGGTGATGATGGGCGTGGCCGGTTGCGGCAAGTCCAGCCTGGGGCACGCGGTGGCGCGCGCCGAGGGCCTGGGTGTGGTGGAGGGGGATGACTTTCATGGCGAAGCCAGCCTGAACAAGATGCGCAACGGCGTGGCCCTGACGGATGCCGACCGCAAAGGCTGGCTCGAGGTGCTGGGCGAGCAGTTGCGCACCCATCCCCAGGGCCTGGTGTTGACGTGCTCGGCGCTCAAGCGCGCCTACCGCGACCAGCTGCGCGCGGGCACTGACGGCCTGCGCTTTGTGTACCTGGAGATCGGGCGCGAAGAGGCGCGGGCCCGCGTGGCCGCACGCGCTGCGACCCACTTCTTTTCGCAAACCCTGGTGGACAGCCAGTTCACCACGCTGGAGCCGCCGCTGGGCGAGCCCGGCGTGCTGCGTGTGGATGCCACCGCGCCCATTGCGCAGCTGCAGCGCCGCGTCTGCGACTGGCTGCACCCCCAACAGCACACACAAGCACAAGCGCAAACACAACAGACACAGCAAACACAACAGACACAAGGAAAAGGACAAACCGAATGAGCACTTTCAACGCATCCTCAGCGGCCCTGCGGATGGCCCGCATCGCCATGGCCGCGTGCCTGGGTGTGATGGCCCTGGCCGTCTTTATCAACGTGGTGCTGCGCTACGGCTTTGGCGCCGGCATCGCCGCGAGCGAGGAGCTGTCGCGCCTGCTGTTCGTCTGGATGGTGTTTATCGGCGCGACCGCCGCTTACCCGGCGGGTGAGCACATGGCTTTCACCAGCCTGGTTGGCCTGCTCAAGGGCCGGCCCCGCGCGCTGGCTTTCATGGCGGTGCTGATCCGTGCGCTGGTGGTGCTGGCCTGCGGCCTGCTCGCCTGGGGCGCCTGGCAGCAGGTAGTGGTGGGGCTGGACAGCCCCTCGGTGGTGATGGGCTACTCCGGCGCCTTGCTGCCGCTGCCGGTGCTTCTCTGCGCGGTGGCGATCGGTGTGATGGCGCTGCTGGAGCTGCTGCGCCGCGCGCCGCTGCAGCTGGACCACGAGAGCGACGTCGAATAAACCGGAACAGGAAAAAACGAAAAATGAGCAACGAAGCAATCGCTTTCATCGTCTTTTGCGGCGGCATGCTGCTGCTGATGGGCATAGGCCTGAACATGGCGCTGGCCCTGGTGCTGACCGGCGCCGGCATGGCCTGGGTGCTTGATTTTTGGGATACGCAGCTGCTGGCCCAGAACCTGGTAGCCGGGGTAGACAGCTTCCCCTTGCTGGCCGTGCCCTTCTTCATCCTCGCCGGCGAGCTGATGAACAGCGGCGGCATCAGCCGGCGCATCATCGAGATGGCGCAGGCCTGGGTCGGCCACATTCGCGGCGGCCTCGGCTATGTGGCCATTGGCGCGGCGGTGCTGATGGCCAGCATGAGCGGCTCGGCCCTGGCCGATACGGCTGCCCTGGCCACCATCTTGCTGCCCATGATGCGGCAGCAGGGCTACCCCATGCACACCTCGGCGGGGCTGATCGCTTCGGGCGGCATCATCGCGCCCATCATCCCGCCGTCCATGCCGTTTGTGATCTACGGCGTCACCACCAATACGTCGATCTCGGCGCTGTTCATCTCGGGTATCGTGCCGGGCCTCATCATGGGCGTGGGCCTGATCCTGGCCTGGCGCTGGGTGCTGCGCACCACGGACCTGCCCAAGGGTGAGCCGGTTCCCATGGCCGGGCGGCTGCGGGCCACGGCGCGCGCTTTCTGGGCCATGCTGATGCCGCTCATCATCATCGGCGGCATGAAGAGCGGTGTGTTCACCCCGACCGAAGCGGCGGTGGTGGCGGCGTTCTACGCGCTGGCCGTGGCGCTGTTTGTGCACCGTGAGATGAAGCTGGCCGAGATCGAAGGCGTGCTGGTGCGCGCCGCGCGCACCACCGCCGTGGTGATGTTTCTGTGCGCCGGTGCGCAGGTGGCCAGCTACATGATCACGCTGGCCGACCTGCCCGGTGTGCTGACCGCCTGGCTCGGCCCGCTGGTCAACAACCCGCGCCTGCTGATGGCCGTGATGATGGTCGCGCTGGTCGTCATCGGCACCGCGCTGGACCTGACGCCCACCATCCTGATCTTCGCGCCGGTGATGCTGCCCATCGCCGTCAAGGCCGGCATCGACCCGGTGTATTTCGGCCTGATGTTCGTGCTCAACGGCGCGATCGGGCTGATCACGCCGCCGGTGGGCACCGTGCTCAACGTTGTGGCCGGCGTGGGCCGGCTTTCCATGCACCAGGTGATCAAGGGGGTCAACCCTTTCCTTGTCACCTACCTGCTGATCCTGGTGCTGTTCGTCGTGTTCCCCCAGCTCGTCACCGCGCCCGTCGCGTGGATGCGCTGACTTTCCCCCGTGTAGTTCCCCCCGTGTATTTCCCCGTGCATCCATCCAATAAAACGTTAGGAGACATTTCATGACATCACTTCGCCGCACCTTCACCGCCGCCTGCGCGGCGGCCGCCCTTTGCGCCTCCTTCGGCGCGCTGGCCCAGGACATCAAACCCCGCCTGATCCGCTTCGGCTACGGCCTCAACGAGCAGAGCAACCAGGGCCGGGCCGCCAAGGTCTTTGCCGACGCGGTCGAGAAGGGCTCCGGCGGCAAGATGAAGATCCGCGCCGTCGGCGCCGCCGCCCTGGGCTCCGACGTGCAGATGCAGCAGGCCCTGATGGGCGGCGCGCAGGAGATGATGGTGGGCTCCACCGCCACCCTGGTCGGCATCACCAAGGAGATGGCGCTGTGGGACACGCCCTTTCTCATCTCCAACGCGAAGGAGGCCGACATCCTGCTGGACGGCCCGATCGGCGAGAAGATCAAGGCCAAGCTGCAGGAAAAAGGCCTGGTCGGCCTGGTCTATTGGGAGAACGGCTTTCGCAACCTCACCAACAGCAAGCGCGCCGTTGCCAAGATGGAGGACCTGGACGGTGTGAAGCTGCGCGTGATGCAGAACAACATCTACCTGGACAGCTTCAAGATGCTGGGCGCCAATGCCGTGCCCATGGCGTTTTCCGAGCTGTTCAGCGCGCTGGAAACCAATACGGTGGACGGCCAGGAGAACCCGTTCAACACGATTTTGTCCAGCAAGTTCTATGAGGTGCAAAAGTACCTCACAGTGACGAACCACGTCTACAGCCCCTGGATCGTGATGGTCAGCAAGAAGTACTGGGACCAGCTGTCCAAGGCCGAGCAGAAAGTCCTGATGGACGCGGCCAAAGTCAGCCGCGACTTCGAGCGCAAGGACACGCGCGAGGAGGCCTCCAAGGCGCTGGCCGACCTCAAGGCCAAGGGCATGCAGATCAATGAGCTGAACGTGAGCGAAGCCTCCCGCATGCGCAACAAGCTCACCCGCGTCTACGCGCAGATCGGCACCAGCGTGGGCATGGACCTCTGGATAGAGACGCAGAACGAGCTGATGCGCATCCGCGGCCAGGGCAAGTAAAGCGCAACAAGCGACAAGCTGACTTTTCGGGGGCAGGCCCGCCTGCAAGCGGGCTTGTCACTCCACCATGTCCGAACACGGGTTGGCCAGGGCGTACCAGATCAGACGTTGAAACAACACATGCCAACCCCCTCAATGGCAAGGCTTGACCGTAACGTGCCGCACATCGTGCGCCGCGTTATGCGCCAGCGGGCTTTCCGCAAAGGCCACGCCGTAAAGCACTACCATGCCGAGCAAGGCGGCTGCGGCCAGTTGGCGCATGAGGCTGGCTGCGGCGTGGTTTACGGGCAGGGCATCGGAAATAGGGGCGGTTGTCATGACTGGCCTTTGTGTGATGTCAAGGTGTGAATGAGAGCTTAAAGCGTCTGGAGGTGTTCGTCGAGTGCCATGGCACCGGCGATGACGGTGGCGTCTGCGCCGCGTGCGCCTATGAGTGACAGGCCTGCGGGCGCGCCGTCGAACTGTGTCCAGGGGAAGCTGATTTCGGGCAAGCCGGCGAGCCCGGCAACGCCGAGCAGCGATTGCGCGCGGACGCGCATGGCTTCGAAGTCTTCTGGGCTGGAGGTAACCGGCGGTGCAATGCAGGGGGCGGTCGGCCACAGAAAGCAGGCGCATTCGCTGCCGAGCAGCGACGTAATCTGCACGTTGGCCGTCACGCGCACCTGCTGGGCCGCAGTTACTTGTGCTGGGGTAATGCGGGAGGCCATGTCAAAACGCCTGCGCACGTCGGCGCCCAGGGTGTCGCCGTGTTGGCTGACCCAGGGGCCGTGTTGTTGCCAGATTTCCGCGGCTTGCAAGGTGCGGTGGGCTTGAAGCCATGCGGCCAGCGGCAAGGTGCCGACGGGCAGGCTTTTGATGGGGCGGATCTTTTCAATCCGCTGTATGAGTGCCAGAAACCGCCCGCGCAGCGCAGGCTCGCACAAGGCCAGTGCGTCGTCTACCACTATCAGGGATGTGCGGGCGGGTACGGGCATCTCGGCATGAGCCAGCAGGCTGAACACTTCGGCCATGTGTTCACCGCGCCTGGCGAACCAGCCCACGGTGTCGAAGCTGGGCGCCAGCGAGAAGCCGCCGTTCTTTGCGATGCGGCCATGCGTGGGCCGCAAGCCCCACACGCCGCAAAAACTGGCGGGCAGGCGCATGGAGCCACCGCAGTCCGACCCGATCGCGATGTCGGCGTGCCCGCCGGCCACGGCCACCGCAGAGCCGGACGATGAGCCGCCGGGGATGCGGCCGGGGCTGCGTGGATTCTCGGGCGTGCCGTAATGCGCGTTGATGCCGAGCACGCTGTACGCGAGTTCGTCCGTCACGGTTCGCCCAACCCACTGCGCACCGGCCTCCAACAACAACCGTATTGGCAGTGCTGTGGTACGTGCTGCGGTCTGCTGCGATAGCCAGAGAGGGTTGCCGGCGCCTGTGCGTGAACCAGCCACATCAAACACATCTTTGGCGGCCAGGCTCAGGCCTTGCAGGCGGGAAGAGGTCGCGACCACTGCCGGGCTGTCGCCGAATCCTTCGGTCAAAAAAGCGCCGTTCAGGCCGGGATGCAGCAGCGCAGTGCCCATGCTCAGTCCTTGGCGAGCTTTAGCGACTCGATCAGCGGTTGCCACAGCTTGCGCTCCTTGCGCATGGCTTCGGCAAACACGGCGGGACTGCTGGCGACGATGTCGGTGCCGCTTTCGGCAAAGGCTTTTTTGACATCGGCGTCTTCGGTGAGCAGGCGGTGGATCTCTCGCTCGAGCACGGCGAGCACCGGCTTGGGCGTGCCTTTTGGGGCAAACGCGCCTATCCAAACGCGCACGTCGACGCCCGCGATGCCCAACTCGGCCAGGCTGGGCACGTCGGGCAAAAGGGCGGCGCGCTTGTCGCCGGTGACGGCCAGGGCGCGGCCCCGGCCGCTGTCAACGAGTGTCTTGACGCTGGAGACGCTGTTGAATTCCATCTCGATCTCGCCGGCCATCAAGGCGGTGGTGAGGGGCGGCGTGCCGCGGTAAGGGATGTGCTGGATCTTGGTACCGGTTTTGATCTTGAAGATTTCACCGGCCAGGTGAATGACGCTGCCTTCGCCAATGCTGCCGATGTTCACCTGCCCCGGGTTTTTCTTGGCCAGGTCAATCAGTTCCGCCAGGTTGTTGGCTGGCACCTTGGGGCCGACCAGCAGCGCGAGCGGGTAGCTGCCCAGCATGCCCAGCGGCTCGAAGTCGGTGACGGGATCAAACGGCAGTTTGGTCTTCATCAAGGGTGCGAGCACATGGCTGCTGTTGCTGGCCAGCAGCAGGGTGTAGCCGTCGGGCTTGGCCTTTTGCACAAACACTTCACCGATCAGCCCTGTCGCACCGGCGCGGTTTTCAACGATGAAGGGCTGGCCCAGTTTGGCCGACAGCTTCTGGCCGATCACGCGGGCATACACATCGGTGGGCCCGCCTGCCGGGAAGGGCACCACCAGCGTCACGGGCCCGGCGGGATAACGGGCCTGCGCATGCAAGGCCGCAGGCGCGGCGGCCAGCAGGCAGTTCATTGCCAGCAAGGCCAAAGAGGACAACAGGGGGCGCTTGTTCATTGAATACTCCAGGTTGCGGAAAAGGCCGCTCACACCCCGGCGCACAGGCGCCGGTACGAGGTGAGGGAATGCATTGTCTGGCGGGTGTCAGCCATCTCCATGCCCGCTGGGCGGCATTGGCGGGACTTCAATTCATGTTGGCGCGCATCTGCGTGCACCGCGGCCATTTATGTCTGCGTGCGTCAAACCGGACATTGCTGTTGAACCTTGGCTGCCTGCGCCATCGATGAAGTTATCGACGCAAAGCGCGGCCCACGCTTCAGAACAGGGCAGCCGCCTGCTTTTGGTGCTTCGCCTGCAGACATGCACCATACGAGCAAATTCGGCGCTGGCAGGCCGGCAGGGGAAGCGTCCGTTTTTGCGTGTGCGTTCACTTGCGGCCAAAAGCAGGCGGGCATCTCGCCAACCCTCACGCCATGCAAGACAAGCCCCTCGCATGGGCACAAAGCTCGCACGATACTGCGGGCGCGCCTGCTGCAGTGGCGGGCGTCCTTGTGGAGCACAACATGTTGATGGGGAAAATTCCGGTCACGGTCATCACCGGCTTTCTGGGCGCAGGCAAGACCACGCTTGTCAACTGCCTGCTATCCGACAACCGCCACCTGCGCCTCGGTGTGGTGGTCAATGAGTTCGGCGAGCTGGGCATCGACGGCGCTTTAATCGATGCGGACGAAGACGCCATCGTGGAGATCAACAACGGCTGCATCTGCTGCACGGTGCGTGTGGATTTGGTGCGCAGCATTCTGCGCCTGCTCGACAGCGCCTCGCCGCCGCTCGAGCGCTTGATCGTCGAGACCTCGGGCCTGGCCGACCCGGCGCCGGTGTTGCAAAGCTTTCTGGCAGACCCGGCCTTGCGGGAACGAGTCTTTCTTGAATCAGTGGTCACCGTGGTGGACGCCCAGCATGCCGTGCAGGTCTGGCATGACCCTGTGGCGCGTGAGCAGATTGCCTTTGCCGATGTGGTGCTGGTCAGCAAGTGCGAGGCATTGCCGGCTGCGGCCTATGAAAGCATTGAGCGGGAACTGCGCACCATCAACCCCACGGCGACGGTCGAACGCACGTTTCGCGGCGAATCGAAGGTGCAGATGTTCGGAACTTGCCGTTTCTCCATCGCCCAGGCTTTGGACATTGAGCCGGACTTGCTGGTGGAGGGCGCGCACGACCATGAACATGACAGCAGCATCACTGCCTGGTCGCTGGCCAGCCCCGGCAGCCTGGACGCCGCGCGCTTCAACACCTGGATGAATCGGCTGGTTCAATCTGACGGCAAGAACCTGCTGCGCATGAAGGGCATCTTGAGCCTGGCCGGCGAGCCGCGCAGGTACCACTTCCATGGCGTGCACATGTTGCTGGAGACCACGCCCGGCAAGCGCTGGCTGCCCTGCGAAAGGCGCGAAACACAGCTGGTGTTTATTGGGCGAGCGCTGGACGCCCGCGCATTGTCAGAGCAGTTCCGCGCCTGCGCCGTGGCCGTGCAGCGTGACGAAGCACCGCCAGGGAGCCCGGCATGAAGCTGCAGCACCATCTGGGCGGGCTGGAAAACCTGGGCCCTGTGAATGTGGAGACTGCCGTCTTCGTCCAGCCATGGGAGAAGCGGATCTTCGGCATCCACACCGTGATGATGGCGGAAAGCGCCCACCTGAAAGATGCCTTGCCGCGCTACCCGGTGCAAAGCCTGCCGACGGCCTTTAAGGATGATTGGACATGGGCCTCCTTGCGCACCGGCGCCGAGGGCATGCAGCCCTTTGAGTATTTCAAGTACCGCTATTACGAGAAGTGGTTGATGGGCATCTCGCAGTTTTTTGTGGACCGCGGCTACGTCACGGCCGATGAACTCGATGATCGATCAAGCTTTTACAGCCGGCAGCCTGAGGCCGCGCTGCCCGACAAACCCAACCTTGCACTCAAGGCCCAGGTCACACGCTACTTGAAGGAAGGCGATTCACCACTGCGCCCGCTGCCGGCGCGGCCGCGCTACCAGTTGGGCCAGAAGGTGAAGGTGGCTGATCCGGAGGCGGTGGACCACACGCGCCTTCCGGGTTACCTGCGCAACCAGGTCGGCACGGTCACCCTGGTGTATCCCGGGGCCTATGCCTATTTTGTGAACACCGGGCCGGACGGCATTGGCAAAGCCATGCCGGTGTACCAGGTGGTTTTTGCGGGTGATGAGATATGGGGTGCCGGAAAGTGCGAACCCAATCTGGAAATTTATGCCGACCTGTTTGAGGCCTATGTGGGCCCGGTTGAACGCGTTGCCCAGGGAGAAGCCGCATGAGTGATTTATTTGCCTACGACCGGGAGCGAGAGAAAAAAAGCGCCGCCAAAGTCCGCGCGCTGGAGGCGCTGCTGATCGAGAAGGGCGTGATCGGAAGCGACTCGGTGGATGCGGTGCTGTCGCATTTTGAGTCGGTCGCCGGGCCTTTTAATGGTGCGCGGCTGGTGGCCAGGGCGTGGCGTGACCCGGCCTTCAAGCAGCGCCTGATCGACGACACACCGGCGGCCATCGCGGAGATGGATTTCCCGCAGGGCATGGACGGCGCCGAGGGCGAGCATATGAAAGCGGTGGCCAATGAGCCGGGTGTTCACAACCTGGTGATCTGCACGCTGTGCTCCTGCTACCCGTGGCCGATTCTCGGCCTGCCTCCTTATTGGTACAAGGACCCCGTCTTTCGCGCCCGGGGTGTGCGCGAACCGCGCGCCGTGCTGCGCGAGTTCGGTGTGTCGCTTTCCGACGAAACGCAGGTCAGGGTGTGGGACAGCAGCGCGCAGATACGCTGGTTTGTCGTGCCTGACAGGCCTGCGGGCACCGAAGACCTAACCGAGGATGAGCTCGTGGCGCTGGTGACGCCGGAGTCACTCATGGGCGTGGCGCTGGCGCGAAGCGCGCAGAGGCCGGCCTGATGTTCACCCGGTTTGAAGACCATGCCGCCGCCCAGATGCTGGGTCAGCCCGACGTGCCGCCGTTCAGCCAGGGCAAGGTGCTCTTCACGCAAGACTGGCAGCGCAAGGTGTACGGCCTGGCGCTGGCGGTTTCGAAAGAAGGTTACTTTGAGTGGGAAGACTTTCGCCAGAACCTCATCACGGCGATTGCCCAGTGGGAGCAAGGCGGATGCCCGGGCCAGCCGCAGTGGGACTACTACGAGCGCTTTCTGGATGCGCTGCTGAATGTGCTGCAGTCCAGCGAAACACTGACGGCCGATGAGTTGAACCGTTGCCTGGAGAACGCAGGCACCGGCCCTGCGGCAACAGCGGGTAGCGCCGCGTGATGAAGGCGCAGGCCTGGAAGCAGCGCGATTGAGCCGCCGGGTGGTGTTTGCTACCATCCCCCGATGAAAAAAGTTTCCGTGGGCATGCTGCTCTTTCCGGGCTTCCAGCTATTGGATATCGCCGGGCCGCGGGATGCGTTTGCGGAGGTCAAGATTCTCAGTGAGGGGGAGTGCCAGTACGAGATCATGACGGTCGGCTCGACGCGCAGCAGCATCTCGTCTTCCAGCGGCATGACGGTGGTGCCTGACCGGACCATCTTTGACCCTTGCCCCAATTTCGACACCGTGATCGTTCCTGGCGGGCTGGGCATCTTTGAGGTGATGAACGATGTCGCGCTCAGTGCGTGGCTGAAGGCGCAGAGCCGCAGCTGCCGCCGGCTGGCTGCGATTTGCAATGGGGTGTTTGCGTTGGGGGCTGCGGGGCTTCTGGATGGCAAGACGGTGAGCACGCACTGGATGGATGCGGCACATCTTTCGAAATCGTTTCCCCGCGCGCATGTGCAGTCGGACCAGATCTACATCAAGGACAAGCAGCTCTACACCACGGCCGGTGTCACGGCGGGCATTGATTTATCGCTGGTGATGGTGGAGGAAGACTTTGGCCGGCCGCTGGCGCTGGGCGTGGCCAAGTTTTTGATTGTGTATTTGCGCCGCTCGGGCGGGCAGTCGCAGTTCAGCCCCTTGCTGAACATGCAGGCTGAGCGCGATACCGATGTGGAGACGGTGCAGCGCTACATCCTTGAAAGCCTGCAGCTTCCGCATACGCTGAACTCGATTGCCAGCCGCGTGCATATGAGTGCGCGCAATCTGTCGCGGGTGTTTGCGCGGGAGTGCGGTGTGAGCCCCATGGCTTTTTTGAATGACGCGCGCATCGACGCGGCGCGCCGCATTCTGGAAAAGACCGATCAGTCCATGAAAGAGATCGCCGCCCATTGCGGCTTTGAGACACCCGAGGCCATGCGCCGCGCTTTCCGGCGGCGCCTTCAGCTGACGCCACCGGAGTACCGCCGGCGCTTTCATTCGGGCGAGTTATGGCAATCCGACAAAGCAGCCCTGGACAGCGGCGGGGACGACTAGCCGGGGCGGCGAGATGGATGTGGCCCAAAGCATGCTTGCAATAGCGATGAAGTGGCGAAGATGCGGTGGCCATCGCCGGGCCTCTACTGGTTTACCGCGCTGTCATTTTGGGCCGGAGCGGTGTTAAATGATGGTCAAATATGGCTCTCGCCTAGATAGCACGGGCGTAAGTAGCTACAAATTAGATAGCAAGTAAAAACAAGGGAGAGTGGATGAAAAGCGCCGGTGTTGATGTCTGCCCAACCTCATCAAGCTGTCTGGCCCATCCATGGCGAATTTCATGCCCCATGCCGTGACATCAGACTCTGAAAATGTGGCGCTTTTGCGCCGCGATGCCCTCTTTGCCGATCTCTCCGGCAGCCAGGTGGCGCGGCTGCTGGGCTACCTGCACACGGTGGAGTTTGCCGCCGGCGATGTGCTGTATGCCAAAGACACGCCGGCCAAGTTTCTCTACCTGATTGAATCGGGCGAGTTGCAGCTCACCACCCCCAGCGGGCGTGAAGTTGCGCTGACAGGCCTGCGCTGCGGCGAAGAAGCCGCCAGCGACACCACGAATTACCTGTGCAGCGTCACGGCCGCCACGCCGGTCAGGGCGCTGCAGATTCCCCGCGATGCCCTGGCCGAGCTGGCCGCCAAAACGCCGTCCCTGCGCAGCAAGGCTTTGCTGGCGCTGATGGGTTATGTGAGCGGTGAAACCTTTTTGAAGCCTACCGGCGCCGAGAAAGAAAAGAAGAAGGCCGCCAAGCCAGTCTCTACCCGCGAAGTGGTGGGCTGGCTGGGCGTGGTGCTGGTGCCGCCGGCAATCTATTTCCTCTCGAGCATGAACGGCCTGGTGGTCGAGGCGGCGGTGTTCCTCGCCATTCTGTCGGCCACGGTGCTGATGTGGCTGTTCAATCTGGCTGACGAGTTTGTGCCGCCGCTGGTGGCGATCACCGCTGTGCTGATCGTCGGGCTGGTGCCGTCGGAGATTGCGCTGGCGGGGTTCTCGTCGCGCACGCTCACGACGCTGGTGGGGGTGTATGCGCTGGCGGCGGTGATTTCCGCGTCGGGCCTGAGCTACCGCTTCATGCTGTGGCTGCTGATACGCCTGCCCGATACGCCGTTCTGGCACCAGGCGGCGCTGCTGCTGTCGGGCTACATCCTGTCGCCCATCATGCCCTCGGGCAATGCGCGCCTGTCGCTGGTGCTGCCGTTTTACCGCGACATGATCGACGGCCTGAATCTGCCGGCGCAAAGCAAGTCGGCCACCGCGCTGATGGCGGCCACGTTCTCGGGCGCCATGCTATTTTCGCCGATGCTGCTGACCAGCAAGTCGTCCAACCTGACGGCCTTCGGCATGCTGCCCGTGCAGTTGCAGGACCAGTTCCAGGGGCTGTTCTGGTTTGTGGCGGCCGGCGTGGCGGCATTGACGGTGACCGCTGCGCATCTGGTGGTGGTGCGGCTGTGTTTTGGGCGCAGCGTGCAGGCGGCCTTGCCCAAGGCGCGGCTTGAGAAGCAGCTGGCGCTGCTCGGGCCGGTTACCAAACCTGAAAAAGCGGCGCTGACGGGCTTTCTGTTCTTCCTGATCGGGGCGGGCACCGCGGGCTGGCACCAGATTTCGCCCGCATGGCTGGCGGCGTTTTTGCTGGTGGGCCTGCTGGTGATGGGTTTGCTGAGCAAGAAAGACTTCCAGCAAAAAATCGACTGGCCGATGATTTTCTTTTTGCTCAGCCTGGACGGCCTGAGCCGCGCCATCACCTACCTGGGGCTGGACACGGCGCTGGCGCAGTCGGCGGGCAACCTGTTTGATTTTGTCGACGGCCGGATGATCTGGTTCATCCCGGTGGCGCTGGTGGTCACGCTCTTGCTGCGCCTGGTGTTGCCGATCACGGCCGGCATGGTTGTGGCGGCGGTCATCCTGATTCCGATCGGGCAGGCGCAGTTCATCAACCCCTGGGTGGTGGTGTTTTTGACGGCGATGTTCAGCGACATCTGGTTCGTGCCGTACCAGAGCTCGCAGTACCTGCAGGTGCAGGGCAGTGGGCTGGACCGCTATTACAAGCACACGGATTTCCTGCGCTATAACCACTGGATGAATTTGTCGCGGCTGCTGGCCGCTTATCTTTCTATCCCTTATTGGGAATGGTTGGGCCTGGTATGAAAAGCGGAACCCTTGCCGTCCTGACGGGCGCGGCGCTCGTCGTCGCGCTGCTGCTGCTGGGGGCTTTTAACCTCGCCAAGCCGCGCATCCTGGTGCTGCACAGCTCTGACCGCAATTCCTCCACCGTGATCCGGATGGATGAAGGCATACACCAGACGCTGGACAAGAACCGCCAGCCCATGTCTGTGCGCTGGCATTACCTGGGCATTGACGGCATGCCCGACGAAGAACATCGCGAAGATGCGGCCACGGTGGGGCTGCGCACGATAGAGCAGTTCAACCCCGATGTGGTGATTGCGGTGGACGACGAGGCGCAGGAGTATGTGATGCGCCGCTTTGCCGGGCTGGAGCGCCCCAAGGTGATATTCACCGCCATCGACCATGAACCCAAAACGTATGGCTATGTGGGCGCCGCCAATGTGACGGGTGTGGGCGAGACGGTGCCGCTGACGGCCATCCGCGACATGCTGCAGTACGTCAAGAAGGGCCAGCCCGTGCGGCTGGCGATTCTGGGCGACGCCGGGCCCACGGGCAAAGGGCAGGTCAAGCAGGTGGAGGCTTTTAACTGGGCGCCGCACAGCGTGGTGGGCGTGCATACCCTGGGTGATTTTGCGGCCTGGCAGGCGGCCATCAAGGGCATGGACGGCAAGGCCGATGCGGTGCTGCTGCTATCCGCGGGCGGGCTACCGGCCAGCCCCACAGAGCGGGCGGTGGTGCCCTATCCAGACGTCATCAAATGGATTGAGACCAATGCCAAGCCGCTGCCCATAGGCGCCGACATTGATTATGTGGAGCACGGCGGCGGGCTCAGCGTAGCCTCGTCGGCCAAAGCCATGGGAGAAATTGCCGCCGCCGACGCCCTGGCCTGGGTGAAGGCCGGGCCGGCCGCCCCGCCGCCGCAGGCCACCCAGAACACGCGTTACAGCGTGGGCATGCGCGAGGCGGCGCTGCGCGCCCGCGGCATCAGCTTGCCGTCGATCTACATCGAGGCCTCGCGGCTGGACCGGCTTTATTACCCTTGATGCGGCCTGGCGTCTGAGGCGGGTTAGGGACGCGTTAGGGGTTCAAGCCCGGTTTGGGTGATGGCGGGTGCGGCCGCCGGAGAGGTGAAAAACCGGATCAAGGCCCTGGCGGCGTCGGGCTCCGCCGCGTCGCTTGCGATGCCTGCTGAAAACACGGTCACGCGCTGCACCTCGGCAGGCAGGGGCCCCACATAGTCAACACCCGGAACCGGAAGCAGCTCGCTGACCTGCTGAAAGCCCAGCTCGGCTTCTCCGCGTGCGACCACGGCTCCCACCCGCTCGCTGAGGATTCGTTTGCTCTTGCCCGAGACCTGATCGGCAATCCCCAGGCGCTGAAACAACTCGGTGGAAATATAGACACCGCTGGCGCTGGCCGAGTAGGCGATGGACTGGGCATTCAGCAGCGTGCGCCTGAGTGCATCGACGCTGCCGATGTCGGGCCTGGCCGCACCCGAGCGCACCGACATGCCGATCAGCGAGCGCACCAGGTCGGTCTGGCTGCCGGCCGCCACCTTGCCCTGTTTGACGAGGTCTTCAAGCGCCGGCGCCGCGAGGATCACGACATCGACCCGCTCCTTGCGTGCCAGCCGGTTGGGAATCGCGTCAGGTGCATTGCCCATGGAGGCCCCGTAGGCGGTGATGACCTTGTGCCCGGTGGCGCGCTCAAACTCCGGCACCAGCTGGTTATAGGCGGCGGTAAAGCCGCCCGAAGTCATGACGTGAATGTCGGCCGCCCACGCCGCCTTGCCGGGCAGTGCAAGGGCTAAGGACAACAGCAGGGAAAACTTGAGAACCCCCTTGAGAAAAGCTCTGAAAAAAGGCCTGAAAAAAGGCCCGAAAGATTTCGTGCGGTGATGCATGCCCTGCCTCCATTCTTGCGATGATTGACTATAAGCCAGTGCCCAGACTGCGTAAGTGCCTGCTCACACTCCGGATGTTTTCCGGGTAATTAAGGCATGGTGAACCTCGCTGTGCAGGTCGGACAGCGTTTGGGCCAGTTCAAAGCGCAGCAGTTTGATGGGGTGAACGTCTGCTTCGCTGACCCGGGCTTTGGCCATGGCGGCTTTTTCGATGTCGTCGCGTTCCAGCTCTACCAAAATGTCCTCGCCGTCATAGGTGCGCAAATAAATGCGAAGTTTGATCCCGGTGCTCGAAAGCAGCATGTGGATGTCCTTGTGAAATAAGTTGCAGGTGCGGCGCTGGCGCCGCAGGGGAAGGGTTTTGACTTGCGCGCGGAGTAAGGCCTGGGCCTTATTCCGGGTGTCGCTGTGCCGGCCTGGGCGTTGCGCGCGGGGAAGCGTCCGGGCCACCGGCCTGCGCTTGTGACCCGTCGTCGCCGGGCGGGGCCGATGGGTTGGTCACCGTGATGCGGCGGGTCTGCTTGAAGGCCAGCCACCGGTCATCGGGGTTCACGTAGCGCGACGGCCACACGTCCTGGGGCCGTTTGTCCAGCGCCCGCGCCACCAGCTGCTCTGCCGCGAGCCAGGGGCTGGTGAGCACCCGCTGTATGTGGCTGTAGCCGTTTTCAATGGCGATTCTCCGAAGGCTGGTGCCGCGTTTGCGCAAGGCCGCGATCACGTCGGCCGGATGCATATCTTCTTGGGAAGGCGTCGATTTATTTGTGGTCATGCATATTATTTTGAGCATATATCGCCTAAGAAGTCGCTAGATATGCTGAAATATTTGAACAACAACTCTTAAATTTTGTTAAATCTCGCTTTCTACGCAGCGGTGTTTGAATTTTTGTGTTCATTGACACAAAATAGTGTTCATGAACACAAAAGAGGCAACGCTGCCGGCGCCCGGCAACAGCGACAACATTCAGGGCGTCCAGCCCTATCCTTTTGAGCGCACGCCACCGGTCATGGCGCAAGAGCCCGTGGCCTGGTATCTCCACCATGCCGCTGCGGCGGAGGACAAGGCGGGCCTGAAAACCGTGCGGACTGAAGCCAGAACCGTTTTCATGCGCCAGTTTGGCCAGCGCTGCAAGGCGGCGCGCGGCGCCCGGGAAATCAATGACGTGGCGGCCACGGTCGGGGTGCACCGCAACACCATCTGGAACATGGAGCGGGGCGACAGCCTGCCGGACGCGTTTGAGCTGGAAGTGCTGGCCAAGGAATACAACACCACTCCGGCCCGCCTGCTGGGCGGTGAGGGCGGGGATGCCTCCAGGGAGCATGCGACTGTGCCTTTCGGTGTGCGTGCGGTGCAGGTGGCCGAACTGATTTACGTGCCGCTGTTCGATCCGCGCGAGCAGGCCGACGGAGTGGCCTTCAACGACGCCGGCTCGGTGCTGGCCATGCGGCCGTTTGATGCGCAGTTCATCCGCTACGACCTGGGCATTGCGCATGACGACCTGGCGATGTTCAGCGTCGTGGGCGCCTCCATGGAGCCGTGGCTGCATGCCAAGGATGCGGTGCTGGCGGATTTGCGGGACCGTGATGCACTGACTGAGGGCGTGCACCTGATCCGGCTGGACGGCGCACTGCTGATGAAAAAGCTGCAGCGCCTGCCCGGAAAAATCCTGCGGGTCAGTAGCTACAACCCGGCCTATGAGCCTTTCGACATCCAGGGCCATGAGTCGGCCGACCGCGACTTCGCGGTGCTCGGCCGGGTGCGCTGGGCCGGCGTGACTTTCAACTGAGCTTACCCAGCGCGTTGCTGAGCTGCTGCGCCGCGCGCGGCATCAGGTCTTCGCCGTGGCGCGGCATTGGCAATTATTTCCATCATTGCTTTGCGCCGTGTCAGGGCGGCGTCTCAAGGCACCGTCTTTAGGCACCGTCTTTAGGCCTAGGGTTGTTACCTATCGATTGCGCTGCGGTGTACGCCGCACACTGATGCCCCCTCGTGGAAGTTTGCTCCGGTGTCGTCAGCGTGTCGCACATTTGTGCGACAAGTGGGCGCACCAAGGTGGGAAATTGCGGCCCGTTTTCTCCGCGCCAAGCGGCCCTTCAAGCAGCCCTTCAAACGGCTCTTCTTCCCGCCTCTATTACGACTGAAACATGGCTATTTAAATCAGGGGATATCGGGTACTATCGTTTTCGACTTTGTTACACGGTATTACGTGTGGCATTTACTCAACCTTATTGAACAAGGAACTCACCATGGCAACCGACGGGTCAGTAGCACCAAAAGAGCGAGTCAATATTGTTTATCGTCCCGCCACGGGAGATGCCAAATCAGAAGTTGAGCTGCCGCTCAAGCTGCTGGTCATGGGGGACTACACCTTGCGTGAAGACGACACGCCGCTCGAGGAGATGAAGCCGATCAACATCGACAAGGACAACTTCAACGAAGTCCTGAAGGCGCAAAAACTCTCGCTGAGCATGGCGGTGCCCAACAAGCTGGACCCCAAGGCCGACAAGGACGCGGTGCTGGCGATGAACATCAACTTTGATTCGATCAATGACTTCTCTCCGGACGCCATCGTCGACAAGGTGCCTGAACTCAAGCAGATGATCGAGCTGCGCGATGCCCTGAAGGCGCTCAAGGGGCCGCTGGGCAATATTCCGGACTTCCGCAAGAAGGTCCAGGAGCTGGTGCAGGACGAAGGCGTGCGCGCCCGGCTGATGGCTGAACTCGGCGTCAAAGATCAATAAAAAACCGCAGCAAGAGGAGAAATCATGGCTGAAACGAATAAACAAGCAGACGCGGCGCCTGGCGCGGCGGAAGAAGCCGGGGGCTCGCTGCTCGACCAGCTGGTCAATTCCGCGCGCATCAAGCAGGGCGACGACGCGTACTCCATCACCCGCCACGGCATCCAGGCTTTTGTTTCGCAGCTGCTGGAACCCCAGCGCTCGGTAGAGCGCGTCACGCAGGCCACGGTCGACGACATGATCGCCGACCTGGACAAAAAGCTCTGCGCGCAGGTCGACTCCATCCTGCACCACCCCGACTACCAGAAGCTGGAGTCCGCGTGGCGCTCGCTGAAGTTCCTGGTGGACCGCACCAACTTCCGCGAGAACGTCAAGATCCAGATGCTCAGCGTGAGCAAGAGCAAGCTGCTGGACGACTTCCAGGACGCGGCCGATATCACCAAGTCGGGCCTCTACAAAAACCTGTACACGGCTGAATATGGCCAGTTCGGCGGCCAGCCTTTCGGCGCCATGATCGGCAACTACGAGTTCGGGCCCGGCGGCCAGGACATCAAGCTGCTGCAGTACGTCGCCAGCGTGGCGGCCATGGGCCATGCGCCCTTCATCGCGGCCACGGCGCCCGAGTTCTTCGGCGTCGAGTCGTATGAACAACTGCCCAACCTCAAGGACCTCGCTTCGGTGTTCGAGGGCCCGCAGTTCGTCAAGTGGAACTCCTTCCGCGAGACCGAAGACGCGCGCTATGTGGGCCTGACGCTGCCGCACTTCCTGCTGCGCGTGCCATACAGCGCCGACACGGTGCCGACCAAAAAATTCAACTACAAGGAAGACGTCTCCGGCGGGAACAACAGCTTCCTGTGGGGCAATGCGGCCTTCGCATTTGCCTCGCGGCTGACCGGCAGCTTTGCCGACTACCGCTGGTGCGCCAACGTCATCGGCCCCCAGGGCGGCGGCGCCGTCGAGGACCTGCCTGTGTACACCTATGAGTCCATGGGTGAGATGCAGAACAAGATCCCCGCGGAAGTGCTCATCTCCGAGCGCCGCGAGTTTGAACTGGCAGAGCAGGGCTTTATCGCCCTGACCATGCGCAAGAACAGCGACAACGCGGCCTTCTTCTCGGCCAACTCTGCGCAAAAGCCCAAGTTCTTCGGCAACAGCAAGGAAGGCAAGGAAGCCGAGCTCAACTACAAGCTCAGCACCCAGCTGCCTTACATGTTTGTGGTGAGCCGCCTGGCCCACTACATCAAGGTGATCCAGCGCGAAAACATCGGCACCTGGAAAGAGCGCGCCGACCTCGAAAGCGAGTTGAACATGTGGATCCGCCAGTACGTGGCCGACATGGACAACCCGGGCGAAGGCGTGCGCAGCCGCAGGCCCCTGCGCCAGGCGGAAATCACCGTCGCCGATGTGGAAGGCGATCCAGGCTGGTACCGCGTCGACCTCAAGGTTCGCCCGCACTTCAAGTACATGGGCGCTTCCTTCAGCCTCTCACTGGTCGGCAAGCTCGAGAAAAAGTGACGCCGGCAGGCGGTGCTTCCTGGTTTTTCCCTAGGGAAACCGCCTGTATTTCGGTTGTAACTTTGCCGCCTGGCTTCTGACATGGACCCGAAACAGGGGACTTTCAGAATACACACATGCACAGAGCAAATGTTTAAGAGATGTGCAGATCACCCCGGAAAGCCAGGGGCAGGGTGATGAGGAGGTTAAAGCCCTGCCGATTGAGATTGACGGGACCTTGACCGGATTTGAAATAGTTTTTTATGACAAACCCAACTTAAAGGAATTCATCATGCCAATGCCATGCTACCTCATCGTCGAAGGCGAAAAACAAGGGAAGATCGAAGGCTCCGTCAAGGTCAAGAACCACGAAGGCAAGATCCTGGTGCAAGCCGTGGACCACGTCATCGAGATCCCCAAGAGCCCGCAAACCGGCCTGCCTACCGGCAAGCGCGTTCACCAGCCCATGACGCTGACCAAGGAAATCGACAAGGCTTCGCCCAAGCTGTTCCAGGCCCTGACCTCGGGCGAGCAGCTCAAGAGCGTGAGCCTGGAGTTCTACCGCATCTCGCCAAAGGGCACGGAAGAAAAGTACTACACCGTCAAGCTCTCCTCGGCCATCCTGACCAGCGCCCGTTCCTGGACGCCCAACTGCCTGAACCCTGACAACAAGCAGATGGGCCACATGGAAGACATCTCGTTCACCTACGAGAAGATCACCTGGACGTTCGAGCCGGACGGCATCGAAGCTGAAGACTCCTGGCTCGCTCCGAAGTAATGCCGGGCAAGCGGCAAGCAAGCCTGGCTGAGTGAAGAGGAAGCAGTGAAGGAGCGGCGCCTGCTGGAAAGAATCGCGGCCTGGGAAGATGGTGAACAACGCACCAACCAGACGCAGGTCGATATTCTTGTCCGGTCGGTGACCGACCACCTTCGCCGCCTCCTCAATACCCGGCAAGGCAGCGTGCAGCTTGATCCCCTCTTCGGCGTGCCCGACTTCACCAATATCGCCGGCGGGCTCACCGCGGGTTCCACGGGTGATATTGAAGAAGAGATTCGCCGCATGGTGATGAAGTACGAGCCACGGATCAAATCGCCCCGCGTGGTGGTGAGCCGTGAATCGACAGATGTGCTGTCCATCCGGTTTGCCCTGGAGGGCAAGCTCGAGGTGGATGACCGGGAGATCCCGCTCCAACTTTCTACAACGGTTGGCGCAAGCGGCAAGGTCAACATCAACTGATTTTTAACGGCCCTTTAATTGTTCCTTGAGCGAGAGAAGATCAAATGTTCAATCGGTACTATGAAGATGAATTGAACAAGCTCAAGGGACTGGCTGTCGAGTTTTCGCGGGCCAACCCCGCGCTGGCGCCCATGCTTTCGGGCGCCTCGGCCGACCCCGATGTGGAACGCCTGCTCGAAGGCGTGGCCTTCCTCACAGGCCTTACGCGCCAGAAGCTGGACGACGAATTCCCCGAGGTGGTCCAGGAGCTGGCCAACCTTCTTTTTCCGCACTACCTGCGCCCCATTCCCGCCAGCACGCTGGTCAGCTTTGCCGCCAAAGGCATGCTGGCCGAAACCGTGCGGATTGCCGAGGGCTCCAAGATTGACTCCGTGCCTGTGGACGGAACGCCTTGCCGCTTTCGCACCTGCACCGAGCTGCTGGTCCACCCGCTCAACCTGGCGGACGCGCGGCTGGTCAGCGGCGCCGGCCAGGCGCCCAAACTGGTCCTGAAGTTCGAGCTGCAAGGCGGGCTGGATGTGGCGCAGTGGAAGGTCCCCACGATCCGCCTGTTTCTGGGCGGCGGTTATACCGAGGCATCCAAGCTGCTCCTGCTGCTGGCCAACCATGTCAAGTCCGCCAGCGTCAAAAGCAGCGGCGGCGTGGCGGTGGAGCTTGGCCCGAAAGCGGTGCGGCACTCCGGGTTTGAAAGCGAACTGCTGCCTTACCCCAGCCACGCCTTCCAGGGCTACCGTTCCCTGCAGGAGTTTTTTGTCCTGCCGGAGAAATTCCTGTTTGTCGATATTGAAGGCCTGGACAAGGCCCTGGCAAAAGGCGCCGGCACCTCGTTTGAAGTCTCGCTGGTGCTGGACCAGCTTCCCGACTGGATGCCCGAGATACGCAGCGACAGCTTCATGATGAACATCGTGCCCGCAGTCAATCTTTTTGAGCATGCGGCAGATCCCGTCAACCATGAGCACCGCGCCAGCGAATACCGCCTCATGCCGGAAGCGGCCAACAGGCAGCATTACCAGATCTATTCGGTTGACCGCGTCGTGGGCTACCAGCAAGGCGCCTCCAAAGAGCGTGCCTATGTGCCCTTCGGCATGTTGCGCCACGACGGAAGCAACACGCTGAGCTACCGCACCACCTTGCGTTCCGCCACCGTAGGGCGGGGCAGCGATGTATTCCTGTCGGTGGCATACCCTCCCGGCGATTTGCCCCTGCCAGAGACCCTGTCGGTCCAGATCACCTGCACCAACCGCCAGTTGCCGGAAAGCCTGAAGCTCGGCGACTTGAGCCGTCCGACCAGCAGCTCGCCCGACCGGATGAACTTTCGCAACATCCGGCCCATGACATCGCCGCTCAACCCACCGTCAGGTGAGGCCTTGCTCTGGCGCCTGGTCTCGCATGTGTCGCTGAATTTCCTGTCGATCGCCAATGCGGAAAACCTGCGGGCGCTGCTGGGCCTGTACGTTTTCTCGGAGCGGCAGGAGCAAGGCCAGGAAACCGCCAACCGCCGGCGCATCGACAGCATCCAGCAGGTCACCGCAACGCGCGAGACCCGGCTGGTGGGGCGCGGCAGCCTGCTGCGCGGCCAGCAGATCCGCATCAAATGCCGGCTTGATTTTTTCGCCAGCATTGGCGATATGTACCTGTTTGGCTGTGTCCTTGACCGTTTTATCGGCGACTACGCCGGCATCAATTCATACACCCGCGTCGAACTTGAAGACGCTTTCACAGGAGCAGTCTTCAAATGGCCGCCAAGATTGGGTCAGCAGCCGCTGCTGTAGAGGAGCAGCTGCTCGCCCACGGCGAGCGCTACTCCTACTTCCAGGCCATCCGCTTGCTGCGGTTGTTTGGAAAAGCACGCGGGATGAAAACCGACAGCTTGCGGATACGCCCCAAGCTGAGCCTGGGTTTTCCTGAAAACGACATCGACAGCATTGAGCCGCTCCCCAATGGCGGTTACCGGATCACGGCGAATTTCTTCGGCCTGTACGGCGTGGCCTCACCACTGCCGACCTACTACACCGAAGACCTTTTTGAAGAAGAGCGCGAAGGCCGCCACGCCACCCGCGATTTCCTGGACGTCATCCATCACGCGACCTACCCCCTGCTGTTCGATGCATGGAGGAAGCACCGCCTGCAGGACCGTGTGGTCGAAGACGGCGACGCCGGCGTTCTTGACCAGCTCTATTCCTTCATCGGCCTTCATTCGAGCGACCTGCGGGCCGACCTGCCGGCCAGCGACGGTTTGCTTCGCTACGCTGGGCTGTTCAACCTGCATCCACGCTCGGCGCTGGGCCTCAACACGTTGCTGGCCGACGCGTTCAACCCCGCGAAGGTTCGGGTCGACTGCTGCACGCTTCAGTACGTCCCCATCCCCGATGACCAGCGGCTTCACCTGGGCCTGCAGGCCAACCAGCTGGGCGAGAACACCTACCTGGGCAGCCAGGTCGACGACTACAGCGGCAGCATCACCATCACGCTCAGCGATTTGCCTGAAGACTCTTTTCACCAGCTGCTGCCCGGAACGCCGGGGCACAAGCGGCTTGAATTCCTCACCCGCTTTTACCTGATTGATCCGCTGGAGATCACGGTCATCCTGGAATTGCGGCATGACGAGGCGCGGGCGGCGCGCACCCTGTTTGCGCTGGGCGGCGACGTCCAGGCCACACCGGAGTCCGACACCACCAACTGGACCCGCCTGGGCCTGGACACGTGGCTGACGCCGGAGCATGTCCGCGAGCCCACACGAGTGCAGTTCACGCTTTAGTTTCGGCATCCCTTCTTCATAAACAGAGAAAGAAAAAATCATGCTGCTGGTCGAATTGAAACCCCTGGTCGGACGTCTGAATGCCTTTACCAAACAGGCCCTGGAGGACGGCGTCGGCCTTTGCGTGTCCCGTAGCCACTACGAGATCACGGTCGAGCACCTGCTGGCCAAGCTCTTTGACAACGTCCAGGCCGACGTTGCGCTGCTGCTGCGCCAGAACGGCGTGGATGCGGCGCTCGTCAAGCGCGGCATAGACCGCGCCCTGGAAGACATGCGCACCGGCAACGCCGGCAAGCCGGCGTTCTCGCCGCTGCTGCTCGAGCTCATGCAGGACGCCTGGCTGATTGCCTCGGTCAACTTGGGCGAGGCCCGCATCCGTTCCGGTGCGATCCTGCTGGCCTTCCTGGCGCGCGCCAGCTACTACGCCACCGGCGACTACGCCGAGCCGCTGCGTGCGCTCAACCGTGAAAGCCTGCTGAGCGGCTTCGGCGCCACCTGCGGCGCCTCGATTGAAGAAACCCCGGGCGCCGGCGAAGGCGGCGGTGCGGGCGGCGGCCAGGCGGCCGGCGGCGGTGAAGGCAGCGCGATTGCGCGCTTCTGCGAAAACTTCACCGACAAGGCACGCAACGGCAAGATAGACCCGGTGTTCGGCCGCGACAAGGAAATCCGCCAGATGGTGGACATCCTGGCCCGGCGCCGCAAGAACAACCCCATCTGCGTGGGCGACCCCGGCGTCGGCAAGACCGCGGTGGTCGAAGGCCTGGCACTGCGCATCGTTGATGGCGATGTGCCTGACTCGCTGAAAGACGTGACCATTCTGGGCCTGGACATGGGCCTGCTGCAGGCCGGCGCCAGTGTCAAAGGCGAATTCGAAAATCGCCTCAAAGGCGTGATCACCGAAGTCAAGGGTTCGGCCAAGCCCATCATTCTGTTCATCGACGAAGCCCACACGCTGATAGGCGCGGGCGGCCAGGCCGGCACTTCCGACGCGGCCAATCTGCTGAAGCCGGCGCTGGCGCGCGGCGAACTGCGTACCATCGCCGCCACCACCTGGGCTGAGTACAAAAAATACTTTGAAAAAGACCCGGCGCTGGCCCGCCGCTTCCAGCCGGTCAAGCTGGATGAGCCTGACCTGGCGACGGCTGTCATCATCCTGCGCGGCCTGAAAGAAAAATACGAAGACGTGCACCGTGTGGTGATGCGCGACGACGCCATCGTGGCGGCCGCCGAGCTCTCCAGCCGCTACATCACCGGCCGTCAGTTGCCCGACAAGGCCGTCGATTTGCTGGACACCGCCTGCGCGCGCGTGAAAGTGCTGCAAAGCGCCAAGCCCGACGTGCTGGAAGACAAGGAACGCCAGATGCAGGCGCTGGAGCGCGAGCAGCGCGGCCTGGAGCGCGACCGTGACAACCACCAGCCGGTCGATTCCGAACGCCTGGGCGCCATTGCCGGCCTGGTCTCCACACTGGCCGCTGAGGCCGCAGTGCTCAAAGCCGAATGGGACAAACAAAAGAGCGCTGCCGATGCGCTGCTGGCCGCCCGCGCCGCCTGCCAGGCCGCCAAGGCTGCCGACGCCACGCCGGCCGAGTTCGATGCGCTTTCGCAAAAGGTAGCCGAGGCCGGCAAGGCCTTTGAAGCCGCCCAGGGCGCCAACCCGCTGGTGCGCATCGACGTGGATCCGGACGTGGTGGCCAAAGTGGTGTCGGACTGGACGGGTATTCCGGTCGGCAAGATGCTGCGCGACCAGGCAGAAAGCGTCATGCGCATGGAGTCCGTGCTGACGGCGCGCATTCGCGGCCAGGACCACGCCATGCACCAGATCACCGAAGTGCTCAAGACGGCCAAGTCGGGCCTGCGCGACCCGCAGCAGCCGCTGGGCGTGTTCCTGCTGGCCGGCCCCTCGGGCGTCGGCAAGACCGAAACGGCGCTGTCGGTGGCCGACATTCTGTTCGGCGACGAAAAATCGACCGTCATCGTCAACATGAGCGAGTTCCAGGAAAAGCACAACGTCAGCCGCCTGATCGGCTCGCCACCCGGTTACGTGGGTTACGGCGAAGGCGGCGTGCTGACCGAGGCGGTGCGCCAGCGCCCCTATTCGGTGGTGCTGCTCGATGAGGTGGAAAAAGCCCACCTCGACGTGCTCAACCTGTTCTACCAGGTGTTTGACAAAGGCATGCTCTCGGACGGCGAAGGCAAGGAGATTGATTTTTCCAATACCGTCATCTTCCTGACCTCCAACCTCGCCACGGACGTCATCACTGAAATGACCGCAGGCGAAGACAAGCCCGATGCCGCCACCCTGCTGTCGGCCATCAGGCCCATTTTGTCGGCCCACTTCAAGCCCGCGCTGCTGGCGCGCATGACGGTGATCCCGTACTTCACGCTGGCACAAGACGCGCTGGCCGGCATTGTGCGCCTGAAGCTCAACAAGATCGTGCAGCGCCTGGCGCACAACAACAAGATGGCCTTCACTTACAGCGACGCTGTGGTGCAGCAGATCGCCGCGCGTTGCACCGAAGTGGAAACCGGTGCGCGCAATGTCGACTTCATCTTGCGCAGCAGCATCATGCCGCTGATGTCGCAAGGCATTTTGTCGCGCATGAGCACGGGCGAGCAGCCCGGCAGCGTCAGCCTGGAAGTCGGCGCTGACGGCGAGTTCGCCGTGCAATTCCAGGACAAGGCTGCCTGAACACGCAGCCATAGACACAGGAATAGGAACAGGGGAATCAACAAATGGCCTCATTAGCAAGCCGCCTAGGCGCCAATAAACGCTTTGAGTTTGTCTCGGATGAATTCGACGCCGCCAAATTTTCCGTGGTCAACATGCGGGGCGATGAGGCCATTTCCAAACCTTTCCGCTTTGTGCTCACGCTGGTGTCGGACGATGCGGACATCGACATGAAGAAGATGCTCAAAAGCAGCGTCACCTTCACCATCTTTTCGCCTGACGGCAAAACCACGGTGCCCTACCACGGTGTGCTGGCCGAGTTCGAGCAACTGCATCAGGCCGGCGGCTACATCTTTTACCAGGCGGTGCTGGTGCCCCGCCTCTGGCGTCTCTCGCTGTACCGGATCTCCGAGGTTTACCTCAATGAGCAGACCATTCCGGACATCCTGGAAACGGTGCTCAAGGACGGCCGCCTCACCGCATCCGACTACGGGCTCAAGCTTTCCGGCAGCTACCGCCGCCGCAGCTTTGTCTGCCAGTACCAGGAGACGCACCTCGATTTCCTCTCGCGCTGGATGGAAAAAGAGGGCATGTATTACTTCTTCGAGCACGACGGCGCGGTCGACAAGCTCATGATGGTGGACGACCGCAACATGCACCCGGCCCAGGCGGTGAAGGTCAATTACCGGCCTTCCGACGAACTGGACACCGGCGGCGCGCCGGACTCGGTGCAGGGCTTTGTCTGCCGCCGCAAACCGCTGCCGCACCAGGTGGTGCTGCAGGACTTCAACTTTCGCAAGGCCGACGTCGAGCTCAAGGTGTCGCACCAGGTGGTGGACGACGGCATCGGCGACGTCATGATCTACGGCGAGAACTTCCGCAACCAGGACGAAGGCAACCGCTACGCCAAGCTGCGCGCCGAGGAAATAATCTGCTCGGGCGAGGTGTTCTTCGGTGAAGCCACGGCCGTGGGCCTGCGCAGCGGCCATTTCATGGAGCTGGCCCATCACTACCGTTCGCAGTTCAACGGCCAGTACCTGGTCACGGAAATTCACCATGAGGGCTCGCAGGCCGGCGTGCTGCTGGCCGGCATCAAGAGCCCGTATGTGGGCAAGGACGGCGAAACCAGTTACCACAACAACTTCCGCGCGATTCCTTCGGCGGTGCAGTTCCGCCCAGAGCGCGTGACGGTCAAGCCGCGCATCTCCGGCACCATGAACGCGACGATTGATTCGGAAGGCAGCGGCCAGTACGCCGAGCTCGACGAGTACGGCCAGTACAAGGTGCAGCTGCCGTTTGACCGCAGCGACAAGCCGGCCAACAAGGGTTCGGCCCGGGTGCGCATGGCCTCGCCTTATGCGGGCAGCCAGCACGGCATGAACTTTCCGTTGCACAAGAACGCCGAGGTGCTGCTGTCCTTTGCGGGCGGCGACCCGGACGAACCCATCATCCTGAGCGCCGTGCCCAACTCGGAAAACCCCAGCCTGGTGGCCAACGAGAACCCCAGCCAGAACGTGATCCACACCGGCGGCGGCAACCGCCTGGAGATGGAAGACAAGGAAGGCAGCCAGCACGTGAACCTGTCGACGCCGCATGCCTCTTCGTACATGCGCATGGGCGCGCCGGTATCTACGGCCAACGTCAAGAGCCTGAGCGCCGCGGCCAGCGTCGACGACCTGAATGTGATCGCCAACAACGCGGCCATCGAGCAGCAGACCGACGGCAGCACATATACCTCGGCTGGCGGCAACGCCTACAAGATCACCAAAGGCAACGCCTTCAAGATCACCTATGGCGATTCCAGCGCGGTGACCAAGGGCGCGGCCAGCTCCGTGGTGAACGGCAACAACGACTCCGAAGTCAAGGGCGACACGACCAAGACGGTGCGCGGCAACACCACGACCACCAACTACGGCAACGTGACCACCACGACACACGGCGACGTAACGACCAGCGTGTTTGGCGCCGCCCAGACCTTCAACAAGGGCACGGTGAGTTCAGCCTGCCTGGGCGCCAACAATGCGTTCTTCCTGGGGCAGCGCGCGCAGGCGCACGTAGGCATCAACACGGCGATGAACTACGGCTTCGTGACCAACATCAACATCGCCACCTTGCTCGAGATCCTGCTGGTCAACAAGATCACCCTGCAGGCCGGCCTCAAAAACGAGACCGGTACGCTCAAGACCAGCGACAACGCGACCACCTTTGCAGCCACCGCCTGCAGCGTCGTGACCGGCGGCCTCTCCAATACCATGTGCGGCCTGTTCACGGTTGTCTGATCCATGAAAGTCATCAAGCCCATCCGCCTGTCTGTCCTGTACAAGGCGTATTCAGACGGCCAGCGCGACGTGCTCGCGGTGACCGGGATGGTGCTCATGCCGTTTTCACAGCCCAGCCAGCTGGTGACGGAGCCCGCCCTCTGGAAGTTCGCGGCCGAGCAGCTCGGCAAGGACACCATGCTGGACGCCGCCATGCCCAAGCAAAGCGGGGAGTTCGTGGTGGCGGGCAAGTGCTACGCCCCCGGCGGAACACAGGTGCCGGCCATGGAGGTGAAGGTCAAGGTCGGAGCGCATGAGAAGTCCCTGATGGTGGTCGGCGACCGGCAATGGGTGCAGAACAAAAAGCAATGGGAGATCTCGCAGCCACTGCCTTTCACTGAGCTTGAGCTGGGCTACGCCAATGCCTTTGGCGGGACGGATTTTCCGCGCAATCCGTTGGGCAAGGGCATGCCGCCGGCGCAGGAGGACGCGCCGTATCCGCTGCCCAATATCTTCGATCCGAAAAAACCCATCGTCTCGGTGGAAGACCGGCCCGAGCCCGCTGGTTTTGCGCCCATAGACTTCATGTGGCCGCAACGCTTTAGCAAGGCCGGCACCTATGACGAGGCCTGGCGCAAGACCCGCTTTCCAGGTTATGCCGCCGACATGGACTGGAGCATCTTCAACACCGCGCAGCCCGACCAGTGGATGCCTGAGTTCCTGCGCGGCGACGAGAGCATCGAAGTCTCCGGCATGCACCCGCGCGACCGGGTGCAGCGCGCCACGCTGCCGGCCTTTGCCGCACGCTGCTTCATCACGGAAAAGACCCAGGCCGGCGAGGAGTTCCGCGCCGTGCCCATGCATGCGGAAACACTGCTGCTCTTTCCCAACGCCTCGCACATGCTGCTGATCTTCCGCGGCACCGTGCCTATCGCCAGCGACGACGCCACCAGCGTGCTGCACCTCGTCGCCGCCCTGGAAGACCTGGGCCAGCCCAAACCCACTGCGCATTACCGCGAAGTGCTCGCGCAGCGCCTGGACAAGCGCAAGGGTGCGGCCTACTCAATGGACGATAACCCGTTGATGCCGCCTGGCCTGAAGGATGCGCCGCCGGTGGCCGAGGTTGCCGAGGTCGATGGCAAGACCCAGCTCAAGGGCCACCTGGAAGGCAACCAGCGGCGCAAAGCTGAAAAAGAACTGGCGCGTGGCAAGCAGGAAGCCGCCGCGCAGCGTGCGCAGCTGCTGGAGATTGCCCGCATCAACAAACAGCCGCCGCCCGACCTGACCGCTTACGACAAAGTGCTGGCGCAGACCCTGCCGCCCAAGGCCGCCCCCACGCGGCTCGACCAGTTGCCGCAGATTCTGGATGAGGTGGAGAAAGAAACGGCTGCCGCCCGCGCCGCCGCGCTCGCCCAGAAGGCTGAGATGGACAAGATGCTGCGCGACTTGTGCAAGCAGCAGGGCATCGACTTTGAAAAACTGCCCAAGGGCGGGCCCGCACCGCGTGTAAAGGCAGCTGAAGCCATGGGCAGGCTGCAGGCTGTGAGCGCAGCCAACAAGGCCATGGGCGTGGCCAACCCCGAACTCGACAAACTGCTGGCCGACCCCAAGATGGCGCAGCGCCTGCAGCAGGCGGAAGACATTTCACTGAAGACCTACCGCATAGGCGCTCAGCATTTTTCGCCTACCGACGTGGGGGGTCAGGCGCAGGCCTTGCGCGGGCAGGTGCTGGCCGGCCTGGCGCAAGGCGCTTCGTTTGCCGGCCAGGACCTCACCGGCGCCGACCTCAATGGCCTGGACCTGTCAAACCGCGACTTTGCGGACGCGTTGATGGAAAACGTCAATCTCTCCAACGCCGATCTCTCGAATGCCAAGCTGGCCGGCGCCTTGCTCGCGCATGCCAGGCTGGGTGGTGCCAAGTTGGCACAGGCCAATTTCTCGAACGCCAACCTCGGCAAAGCCGTCATGACCGGTGTGCAAGCGCAGGGCGCCAACTTTACCGGCGCGGTGCTGGACGAGGCCGACCTCACAGGTGCAGACCTCAGCGACGCCAAGCTTGACGGCGCCAAGCTGGCATCGGCCGTATTGCGTGGCGCCAGGCTGCTGCGTATCTCGGCACCGGGTGCGCACCTGATGGACATGTTCAACGTCCAGCCCGACACGCCGGTGGAAGAGCAACCCGGGATGAACCTGCGCGGGCTTGATTTCTCGGGTGCCAACCTCAAGGGCGCGATGTTCATGAACAGCCAGCTCGACGGCGCCTGTTTCAAAGGCGCCAACCTCGAAGGCGCGACGCTGCTCGGTGCATCCGCTGCCGGTGTGGACTTTTCGGGCGCCAACATGGTGGGGCTGCGTGTGGTGATGGGAACCCGGCTGGAAGGCGCAGTCTTTAAAGGTGCGAACCTGAGCCGCTCCAACTTCCGCGGCGCGATGATGGACAAGGCCGACCTGAGCGGGGCCACCCTGGACAGCGCTGATTTTTGCGACACCAGCCTCAAGCTGGCCGTGCTGACCGGCGCCAACGCCAGCAACCTGCTCGCGGCGAAGGCCAACTTCTCGAATGCCCGCCTGGACCGCGTCAATTTTTTCCAGGCGATCCTGCAAAAAGCCGATGTCGCGGGCGCGGACATGCGCAAGAGCAATTTCTTCAGGGCCGATCTGATCAAGCTCAAACGCGACGAGCTGAGCCTGATGGACGGCGCGAACTTGGACAACACCCTGCTCAAGGAAGACCGCCATGGCACGTGATGACCTGATGGCACGCGCGCTGGACGGCGACATCATCCAGGGCGAAGACTATTCCAACGCCGACCTGAGCGGTATTGACCTGCGCGGTGCGGTGATAGAGGAAACGCTGTTTCGCGGCGCCAATCTGGCGGGCGCCTTGCTCGATGAAGCGGTGCTGGACCGCTGCGACTTCTCGGGTGCCAATTTTGCGGGTGCGAGCCTGTGCCGCACCGTGCTGAACAAATGCCAGTTGCCCAATGCCAACCTGGAAGGCGCGCAAATGTCGGCCGTCAAGCTGGTGGAGTGCCCCATGGCCGGCGCACGCCTGGTGAACACCGAGCTGGCAATAGGCGCGCTGATCTCCTGCGACCTGAAGGGCGCGGACTTCTCCGGCGCCAATCTTGACCGCGCGCTGCTTCACAAAAACCAGATGCAGAAAGCGCAGTTCACCGGCGCCAAGCTGAAGCAGACCAATTTTTATGAATCTGAACTGGCCGGCGTGCAGTTCGGCAAAGCCGAATGCTTTAACCCGGTATTTTTCCGCTCCAATTTGGCCGGCATGGATTTGTCTGGCCTGGTGCTGACGCTCGCGCAGTTCACCGAAGCTGACCTCAGCGGCGCCAACCTGTCGGGTTCGGACTTGACCCAGTGCAACTTCAAGGGTGCGAACCTTTCAGGTGCGCGGCTGGATAAATCAAAGGCCGCCAACGCCTTGTTTCCCGAGGCAAAACTCTGCGGTGCGTCGCTGGCCGGGACGTTTTTGCAGCAGGCGATCTTCATGGCCGCCGATGTGTCGGGCGCCGACCTGTCAGGTTGTGACCTCTCCCGGGCGCAGTTCGCAAAGGCGAACTGCAAGGCGGCGGTGTTCAGGGGCGCCAACCTGACGGACAGCAATTTTTCGCACGCCGAGCTGGGCGAGGCCGACATGTCGGACACCACGCTGACGGGTGCGAACCTGCACCGCATCAAGGAAGAAAAAACCCGCTGGCAGGGGGCCAATCGCGAACTGGCCCGCGGCACCGATGCCCAACTCGCCGCGGCAGAAGATTTTGGCGCCACGGCATGAGCCGCAGGCCAACCCCGACAACACCATTTGTATTTGTGCAAGGAGTGAAAAAATGATCGCTACCCCTCTCAGAGAAAAATCCCTGGTGCTGCAACAGCAGTACGGCGAAGTGACCCAGGTCGCAGGGCAAGCCCTGTCGGTGCGCACCGGTGAAACCGTGCTGCGCGCGCGCCGCGCCGCCAGTTGCCTGCTCACGCCGCTGACGGGCGACAAGGTCTTGCTGGTCACCGACCACGATGACGCTTATGTGCTGGCGGTGCTGGAAAGGTCCCAGGCCAACCAGGCCACGCTTGAGTTGCCGGGCGACACGGAGATCCGCGCGGGTGGCGGCCGCTTGCGCCTGACCGCACGCGACGGCATCGGCATGGAAACCGCCTCCGACGTCTCTTTGCTCGCAACGCAGCTGAATGTCAGCGCGGTGCAGGGCGAGGTGCTGGTCAACAGCCTGTCCTTCACTGGCGACCTGCTGCGCGGCTGCATAGACCGCATCAAGCTGGTCGGCCGCAGCTTTGACGCCGTGCTGGAGCGTTATTACCAGCGCGTGAGCCGCTCCTACCGCCACGTCGACGAGATCGACCAGGTCAAGGCCTCCCAGATGTACTACGAGGCGAAGAACACCTTCTCGCTGCACGCCAAAAACACCGTGATGACCGCCGAAGAGCTCGTCAAGGTCGACGCCGAACAAATTCACATGGGCTGAAGCATATGTTTGCCAACACACAAATGGGCGGCATCAGCCTGGGGTTTCCCGATGTTTGCATCATCATGATTCCCTCGCCGGCCGGCCCGATTCCAACGCCGCTTCCTTTTCCAAACACCGCCATGGATATGGTGGGCATCCCTGCGGTCTACAACGTTTTGTTCGGCGGTGCGCCGGCGGAAAACCTCATGACCATGTCGCCCATGAGCACCGGCGACACGGGTGTCGGCGTTGCTTCGGGCATGTGCATGGGCCCCAAGCGTCCCCTCCTGGGTTCTTTCAAGGTGCTGGTGGGCTGCATGTTCGCATCGCGCCTGACCAGCATCAACATGCAGAACTCAACGAACTGCCCGGGCGTCAGCCTGGTGCCGTCCCAGTTCCGGGTGCTGCTTTTGACATAAACCCAAGGCGCCAGGCCCAGCTCTCTTTTTTCATTGCCCAGAACTTTCGGGAAATACCATGGCTATCTCTGCACAACAACTTGCGGCGAACAAGCGCTTCGAATTCGTCTCCCGTGCTTTTGGTGACGACAAGTTCGCGGTGGTGAAGATGAGTGGTTTCGAGGCCATCTCCAAACCCTTTCGCTTCACGCTGACCCTGGTCTCCGATGACCCGGACATCGACTTCGACAAGGTCTTGCAAAACCCGGCTGAGCTGCGCATCTTTGCGCCTGGCGGTGCTTCGTCAACGCCTTACCACGGCATGATTGCGGCCTTTGAGCAACTGCACAAGAGCGACGGTTATGTGTTCTACCAGGCTGTGCTGGTGCCGCGCCTGTGGCAACTGTCGCTTTATCAGGTGTCCGAGGTGTATCTGGAGGACCAGCCCATCCCCGAGACGGTCAAGAATGTGCTGGAGCAAAGCCGCCTCAGCAGCGCCGACTTCGAATTCAAACTCTCGGGCAGCTACCGCAAGCGCAGCTATGTCTGCCAGTATCAGGAGACCCACCTCGACTTCCTCTCGCGCTGGATGGAGAAGGAAGGCATGTACTTCTACTTCGAGCACGAGGGCCGCAACGACAAGCTGGCCATCGTGGATAACCGCAGCATGCATGCGGCTGCCGCCGTCAAGGTGCTGTACCGCCCCATCAATGAGCAGGACACCGGCAACACCGGCGATTCGGTGCAGGAGTTTGTCTGCCGCCAGGAGCCCTTGCCCAAACAGGTCGTGCTGCGTGACTTCAACCACCGCAAGGCCCATATCGAGTTGAAGGTCACCGCGCCGGTGTCCGATGGCGGCATGGGCGAAATCAACATCTACGGTGAAAACTTCCGCGATGAAGAAGAGGGCAAACGCTACGCCAAACTGCGCGCCGAAGAAATCCTGTGCGGCGCGCGGGTTTTCAGTGGCGAGGCCACGGCCGTGGGCCTGCGCAGCGGCTACTTCATGGAGATGGATCGCCACTACCGCTCGGCTTTCAATGGCCGCTACCTCGTTACCGAAGTGCAGCACGAGGGCTCACAGGCCGCGGCGCTTTTAACCGGCACGCAAGGCATGCCGGGTGAGGGTGGCGAAACGCAGGGCGAGACAAATTACCGCGCGAGCTTTCGCGCCATCCCGGCCGCCACCCAGTTCCGCCCTGCGCGCACCACCGCAAAACCCAAGGTCATCGGCACGATGAACGCAATCATCGACGGCGCGGGTCTGGGCGAGTACGCGGAGCTGGATGCCTGGGGCCAGTACAAGGTGCAACTGCCCTTTGACAACAGCGACAAGAACGCCGGCAAAGGCTCGGCGCGAGTGCGCATGGCTTCACCCTATGCGGGCAGCGACCACGGCATGAATTTTCCGCTGCAGAAAAATGCCGAGGTCTTGCTGTCTTTTGTGGACGGCGACCCGGATCAACCGGTGATTTTGGGTGCGGTGCCGAATTCAGAGAACCCCAGCGTCGTGAACCACGACAACCCGCATGAAAACAAGATCACGACCAAGGGCGGCAACCAGATCTTCATGGGTGACGCGAAAAGCAAGCAGATGCTTTGGCTGCATTCCCCGACCAGTAATAGCAGCATTGGCATGGGCTCCACGCACGACGACTCGGACAAAGACAAGGATAAAGACAAGGACAAAGACAAGAAGGACGAAGGTGGCCTGGCCTTTATCACGGGCGGCGCCAAGCAGGAAGTCACCATCGGCAACAAGTACGAACTCTCGGTGGGCCTGGCCAGTGAAATCAAGCTGGGCGGCGAGACCAAGATTGAAGCGGGCTTCGCCAACGAGATCAAGGTGAACCGGGCTTTTGCCTTTTCGCACAGTGACGAGGTCAAGTGGGTCAAGGGCAGCGCTTACGTGGTGGAAGAAGAAGAGAGCTACAAGATATCGCACCACGACAGCAACACCTCGGCCAAAGGCATCAACCTCAAAGGCGGCTTTGCCGACGACCACGCGCAGCACCTGGCTTTCGAGGCTCTGCGCAAAACCGCGACCCGCGGCATCATGGCGGTGACGGCTTTGAATGTTGCGGCTTCCGCGGGCTTTATGGCCTGGCTGATGAAAACCAAGGACGGGGAACATGCGCCCGCGCCCGCACCAGCCCCCGCGCCGCATTCCAGCGGCCACGAAGCGGAAGGGAAAGACCCCAACCAGGTTGCGCAGGAGAAAGAGCAAAAACTCAAGTTCACCGGCAAGCTGGCCGACTGGAATACCGCCGCCAAAATCTCCGCAGGCGCTGCGGCCGTCAACACGGCGCTGACGCTGACCGCCCTGACCGTGGTGCGAAAGCTGCTCAAGGCTTATGCGGAGGACTATGACAAGCTCAAATACGTCGGCGAGCTGGACCTGAGCAAAAGCGGGACCAAGCTGACGGCCGAGACGCAGGATTCGTTCACCGAGATGACGCAGCTGGCCGGGGGCTTCAGCCTGCGCACGCTGCCCGCGGCGGACGTGGCCGCCGATCCTCCCGACAACGCGAACAAGTCCGTCATCAGCGCCGCCAAGGGCACCACCAGCGTGAATGCGGGCACGGCCATCAAGCTGACTTCGCCTGATGTCAACATCGCCATCCCCAGCGGAAGAAACGGCATCGGCATGGATGACACCGGCGTCACACTCCTGGCGAACCATTCGGCAGTGATGGTGGAGCCGAACGCGGTCAGCATCGTGAGCCAGAAGGTCGCGCTGGGATTCACCCGCGCGCCGCCGCCGCTGGTGGTGGACCCCATCGCCACGGCAGCACTCGCGGCGGCCGTTGCCGCCCACCAGGCGGCAGTGACGGCCTATCGGGTCCCCGGCTTCAAGCGCCTTTCAAATGAGGCGCGTGGTGTGCTTTTCGACAACCTGCAGGCGCGCAAGGCAGACTTGCTGGCGGCGCAAAACCGTGTCGCCCAGCTGGCCGCGATACCAGCGCCCGCCGGCAACGTGAACAACGGTTTCGAGGTCGACGCGACCAAGGCTGAAATGGTGTTCGGCAACGCCGGCGTGCGCGCCAACGACACGGGCCTGGCCTTCAAGTTCGGCACCACCTCATCGATGAACTTCAGCCCCGCCGGGCTGAAGGCCGACGGCAGCATCATCCAGCTGGGTTGATCGATGAAAGTTTTCAAGCCCGACGCGCTCGCCCTGCTGTACCGCAACCTCCGGTTCGGCCGGAGGAACCTGCTCTCGCTCGGGCTGATGGGCATGTTTCATTACGGCAGCAGCCGCCGCGACGCGCTGGCCACCGAGCCGGAGCTTTGGGCTGCCGTGGCCGCAGCCCTGGGCAGCGACCAGATGCTGGACGAAGGCATGCCCAAGACCACCGCCGAGTTTCTGGTGTACGGCGCCTGCCATGGCCCGGAGGGGCGTGCGGTGGAACAACTGCCGGTCAACATCAAAGTCGGCACGGTGGCAAAGACCCTGTACGTGTTTGGCGACCGGCAGTTCACTTTGCTGGGCACCTCGGCCCCCAAGCCCTTTACCCGCATGCCCCTGGGCGCCGCGAATGCCTTTGGCGGCCCGGGCCACCCGGTGAACCCGCTGGGCAAAGGCTTTGCCGAAGTGCCGGGGCCCGACGGTGCGCTTGTCAGGCCCTTGCCCAATGTCGAGCTGCCCAACTCCTTGATAGTCCATGAGGGCGATGCCCCCGCCCCCGCGGGTTTCGGCGCATTGGCTGTCGATTCGCCGCAGCGCCAGCGCTTGCTGGGCCAGTTTGACGACGCCTGGGTGAAAAGAAGCTGGCCGCATCTGCCCGAAGACACGCAGCCCGAATTTTTCCAGACCGCACCACCGGACCAGCGCATGGCGGGGTTCTTTCGCGGCGACGAAGCCATCAGCATCGGCCATATGCACCTTGGGCAGCCGCTGATCTCGACGGCGCTGCCCAAGCTGCGCGCGCGCTGCTTTGTCAACCGCCTGCGAGGCGGCCGCGAAGAGTTTGCTGAAGTCGAGGCGCGGGCCGAAACCGTCTGGCTGTTTCCTGAGCTCGAATGCGGCATCGTGCTGTACAGGGCGGTAGAGACCACGCTGGATGAAGAGGCCGACGACGTGCTGCACATGATGGCGGAGTGGGAGAACCTGGCCGACGCGCCTCTGTCCTTCGAGCATTACCAGGCACTCTTCAAGAGCAAGCTTCCCGCGGCGCTGGCAGAAGCAGAAGCCGCAAGTGCACCGCCACTGGCTGCCGCACCAGCCAAACCGGCCGTTGCCGCTGCGGCCGTCGCGCTACCGGCTGCCGCCGCTGTGCCAGAGCCCCCCAGCCCCGGCATGATGGAACTGCAAACCATGGAGGCGGATCTCCAGGCGAAAACCGCTGAGATCATGAAGCGCAACGGATTGACGGAGAACGACCTGAACCGGCTGGTGCCGCCTGCCACCGAGTCGCCGGCTTCCGTTGTGGAGCTGGAAGGCCTGATTGAGCAACTGGAGCAGCGGGCCGCCGACACCTTGCGCAGCAACGGCATGACGCAGGTCGACGTGCAAAAGCTCTTGCCCCCGGCGATGGTTGAAACGCCTGCCAACATGGCCGAACTCCAGTCCCTGCTGCAGCAGGTGGAAGCGCAGACGCGGCAGACCCTGGCCAAACAGGGCATGACGGAAGCGAGCCTGCGGGAGTTTGTTGCTTCGCGCCCAGAGCTCGCGAACGTGGTCTCGTCGGTGGCGCCGCAGCCTGAACTCTCGACGCTGTTTGCGGGGCTGCCCGCAGCACCGGCGCTCGCCGCCGCAGCAGCAGCGCCGCCAACGGTGCCGCCTCCCGACTTCGCCCTGCCGCAGGCCGTCGCCGCGCCGCGGCCCCTGACCCGTGAGGGTGTGGTTGAGCGCCACGCCCAGGGGCGCGGCTTTGAAAAAATGGACTTGCGCGGCCTGGACCTCTCTGGCCTGGACCTGGCCGGCGCCAATTTCACCGAAGCCGTGCTTGAAAAAACCAGCTTTGCCAACAGCAAGCTCGCGGGTTCGAGCTTCAGCCGCGGCTTGCTCGCCGGAGTTGATTTCAGCGGCGCCGACCTGGGCAAGGCCTCACTGGCCGGCGCCAGCGCGGCCGCGGCAAAATTTGCCGGTACGCGCATGGAAGGCAGCGATGCCAGCGCGGGCGATTTCAGCGGTGCGGATTTTGCCGGCGCCAAACTGGCAGGCGCCAACCTGTCACGCTCGGTTTTTGACGGCGCGAAGATGGCCGGCTTCAGCGCGGCCGATTGCCGCGCCGACGGTGCGAGCTTTAGCGAATGCGACCTCAAGGGGGCGGACTTTGCGCGTGCCAATCTTGCGGGTGCGAGTTTCGGCCAGGCTTGCCTGGAAGATGCACAGCTGACGGGCACGCGCTGCGAAAAAACCGAGTTCTACGGCGCCCGGGCGGCGCGCGCGAATTTTGCCGAGGCGAACCTCAAAGGCTCGCGCGCCGACAAGGGCTCGCAGTTTGCGGATGCCAGGTTTACCGGCGCGCACCTGGGCCGCGCCAACTGGGAGGGCGCGGGTATTCAAAAGGCGCTGTTCGACAAGGCCGTGCTGGACGATGCCGACTTCAGCCGCGTTGCCGGCACCGGCGCGCAGTTCGCGGGGGCGTCCGCCAAAGGCGCAAAGTTCGACAAGGCCGATCTGGCGAATGCCGATTTCACGCGGGTCAACCTGTTTCAGGGCTCGCTGCGCGCCGCCAAACTGGAAACCACGGCGCTGAAGTTCTCCAACCTCTACGGTGCGGATTTCTACGGCACCACAACGACCATCGCCAACACCGAAGGCTCGGTGATCGACAACACCTTGCTGCCGGTCCGGCGCACGCCAGCATGAGCAGCGAAACCGGCATGAACCTCCAGCAGGCCCTCGCAGTGATCGAGAGCTCCCGTCAGTTGACGGGTGTTGATCTGTCGGGCGCCGACCTGTCCGGCAAGGATTTTTCTGACTGCATCTTTCAGGACGTCAAACTCGCCGGCGCCAACTTCGGTGCTGCCAAACTTTTGAATGCGAGGTTTCTTGGCTGTGACCTGTCGGGCGCGCTGTTTGCGGGCGCGGACATTGGCGGCGCGGCATTCCAGCAATGCGGCTTCACAGGCGCCAAGCTGGCTTCGCTGCGCGCGCAGGGCGCCGAATTCTTCGCCTGCGATTTTTCTTCGGCCGCTGCGGCCGGCGCGGACTTCAGCCACGCCTTCTTTAACCAATGCAATTTCACCGGCATGAGCTTGAGCGGTGCGACCTTGCTGCGCGCCGACTGCCACGAATGCCGCTTTGACAACACCGACATGAGCCGCGCCAACCTGACTCGGCTGATGCTCTCGGCGACCGACCTGCGCACTGTTTCGTTCACCGGGGCCGTCATGCAGCAGACCTACCTCAAAGGCTGCAACCTGCAGGGCCAGAAGTTCGCGGGCTGCGACATCACCATGGCGTCTTTTGTTGACGCACAACTGCAGAATGCGGACTTCAGCGGCCTTACGCTGGACCGCACCAGCTTCATGGGCGCCCAGCTGCAAGGTGCGAAGTTCGCGCAGGTCTTTGGTTACTACACCTGCTTTATCGCCGCACAAATGGCCGGGGCGGACTTGTCGGAAGCGCAGTTCGGCATGAGCGATGCAAGCGGCGCGGATTTGGCTGGCGCAAACGTCGAGGCCTCGCGCTGGTCCATCTGCGTCTTTGCGAAGGCGAAGCTGCCCAAGACGCGCTTGAAGGGCGCCGCGATGATCGACTGCGATTTCTCGCACGCCGACCTGTCGGAAGCTGATTGCTCGCTCGCCAGCTTTAAGGGCACCAACCTGCATGCGATAGGGCGCCGCGACACGCGCTGGGATAACAACTCGCGCGATGGCGCCAGACTCACTGACGAAACACTGCAACGCGCCGAAAACTGGCAGCCTGCCTGAAGCCTGCCTAAACCCATTTGTTGAAAGACCTGACCATGTTGAATTCTCTTGTACCGCTTTCCCGCCCCGGCGCCGTTGCCGCACCCGGCCTTGAATACGCGCAGGTCACCGGCCGCGCCGACAAATGGTTTTTCCTCGACGGCCCGGTTGAGCGCGCGCTGCGGGCTGACAGCTGCCTGGTCGAGCCCGCCGACGGCGACCTGGTGCTGGTCTGCAGCGGCGCCACGGCGGCGACGAGTTTTATCCTCGCGGTGCTGACGCGCGCCGACGCGAACAAATCGACCGTGACCTTGCCAGGTGGCGCAGCGCTGTGCACCGAGCAGGGCAGGCTGCGCATAGACGCCGCCGGGATTGAACTTGCGGCGGCCCAGGAGCTGTCCTTGCAGGCACCCAAGGTCGGCATCACCGCGGTCAGCGGTGACATGAGCTTTACGCATTTGCAGACCAGCGCGCAGGAGGTGAATGCGCGCTTCGGCAAGGTCACCTCGCTGGCGCTCAGCGTGCAGTCGACGGTGGGCCGATTGATCCAGAAAGCGCAGGACTGTTTCCGTTCGGTGGAGAACCTGGACGAAACCCGGGCCGGCCGTGTGCGCATGCAGGTGAAGGACCGCTTTCATGTGACCTCACGCCACGCCAGCGTGATCGCTGAAGGCCAGGTCAAGATCGACGGCGAAAAAATCGACCTCGGCTGAAGGGAAGCAGCACCATGTTCGCAGTCACCAAACAAAACGGCCAGTGCATGGCTCCTGCCGACGTCTGCAAGACGCCGGCGCCGCCGGCAGGGCCGATTCCGGTTCCTTACCCCAACATCGCCATGCCGATGATGGGCAACCCGGCCACGCTCAAGGTCATGGTGACCGGCATGCCAGCACTGAACAAGGGCTCGAAAATCCCGACCAGCAATGGCAACCAGCCCGGCGCGGCGGGTGGTGTCGTTTCGGGAAAAATCATGGGCGCGACTGAGTTCATCCAGGGAAGCACCAAGGTGAAATTTGAAGGCAGCCCGGCAGTCCGCCTGGGCGACCCGACCAAACAGAATGATGGCAATGGGGTGGGCAATGTGCTCGCGCCCAGCCAGGCCAAAGTCATGATCATGAGCTGAGCGCTCCAAGCAATGCAAAACAAAGGACAAGCATGAAAACCGTCTGGATCACTGCCCTGAAGGAAGACCAGCCCCGCGTGGCCGCCGTGACCGCGGTACTCAAACGCTACGGCCTGCAATGCAAAGGCCACTTCTGGTCTGACCAGCCCGACAAACTGGCCTGGCGCGTGGCGCTAGAGGCTCTGGTCGAGGCCAAGGCCGACGCCTGGCTGGTGCTGGTCGATGGCGACGAGATCAAAAAGCCCTCGGTGCGCTACGGTCTGTCGCTGATGGCCGCGGCCCTGCGCAGCGCGCGGGGCGGCAATTTCCCCATCCTGACGCTCTGGAATTCAGTGCCGCCCGCCGATGCCGCGCTGCCGCCGCTGTTGGCGCAGGCTGAGCTGCTGCTGGAGTCCGGGGCGACCTGGCCCGCCAAAATCGTGGCCAAGGCCAATGTGCCGGCCAGGGCGGCGCCCGCCGAATTCCGGCTCGACATCCTCGGCAACGAGCGCCTGGGGCAGTGGTTTGAGATCGGCCCGGTAGCCGGCGCCTGGTCGGGCGTGGTGTTTGGTGTGACAGGCGCCGATGTGCAGATCAACTTTCAGGCGGTGGGCCCCAAGGGCGCGCTGCCCGACAAAACCAGCCTGGAGTTCGCCCAGGAGGGCATGCAGATCAAGGTGGGCGGCCGCGATTTCACGGCCTGGGCGGTCCGCAACGAGGTGGGTGCCGATGCATCCTATTTCGCGCGTGTGAAGGGCTCGCCTGAAGCGATCCTGTTCATGCCGTACGCGGAAGAAAGTGATGCGCCCGCCGACATTGTGTGGCTGACTTGACGCAGCCTGCCGGACTCCCCTGTTCAGTCCAGCCGCTTGCGGGCCGGGCCGGTGATATCGCCGCCCGCGCTGACCAGCAGGGCTTCGCCCGGGTCGTAGGGCAGTTCGGCGACGCGCTCTTCGTCGTTAAAGCGGTAGCCGACGCGGTAGACCGACTGGCTGTGCGCGGTCTGCAGGCGAGTGCCGCAGGTTTTGTCACGCAGAAAGACTTCGACAGGGATGTCACCTTCGGGATCGTCGCTGGGCTCCGGGGGCACGGCGGGTGGAAACACCATCTCCCAGAGCGCCTTGCCGGCCAGCGCGCCGCCCGCCATGCTGGCGACGGTGATGGCGATTTTCTGTTTCCCCAGCTTGTCGCCGATGGCGCCGCCTATGACGGCGCCGGTCACACCGCCGGGGCCGAGCACAAAGCCGCCACCGGCGCTGCCGAGGATGACGGGCACGGCCCAGCGTTTGTAGACGGCGGCAGTCGCATGGCGCTTGAGCAGGAAGCCGCCCGTGATGCCGCCCATGGCCGCACCTATCAGCGGCACGGCATTGCGCAGCAGCCAGGGCTTGGCGTTGTTTTGGCGGACCAGGTATTCGCGTTCGGGAATCAGCACCTGCCAGCAGGTGGATTCGACGCTGCTGGTGCTGGCCAGCGTGGCGTAGGCATAGAGCACGGGCGCGACGACCGGCGGGGGCGGGAGCTCAAGCTCCGCCACGGGGTCAGCGGTGGTAGTGGTAGCGGCAGTGGCGGGCGGCAAACCCTGGCCCAGCGCGGACAGGCCCGGCAGCAGCAACGCGATGCCGATAAGCCCCGGGTAAATTGCCGCTCCAATATGCATGGCTTATTATCATCATTCCCTAATGATTTCACCAAAATTACCTTTAATTACGAGCAGGCAAAACTTGGTTGAAAAGAGGTCTCTTGAGGTGCGTCCAAGGTGGAAAGCGGGCGCCTGGCTGGCGGCCGCCGGGCTGGGGATGGTGCTCGCGGGTTGTTCCACGGCCAATTCCCTGATGGGCGGCAACACGCGCAAGGAAGCCGTGGCAGAAATCGCCTGGGATTTCGCGCGCAACGCCATCCTGGTGGAGGTCGAAGCCGATCCCAAGCTCAATCAATATGGGGGAGAGGCGCATACGCTGGTGCTCGGTGTTTACCAGATGGAAGATTCCGCAGCCTTCTATAAATTGATAGCAGACGCGGCGCTGGTGGGAAAATCGCTGGAAAGCGGCAAGGGCGGTGAGGGGTTTGTGCACTTTGCGCGCTATGTGGTGACGCCGGGCCAGCACTCCATCCTGCAGCTGGACCGGGCCCAAAAAGCCAAATTTGTAGGCATTGCGGCCGGTTATTACCAGATAGAAGCGGCCAAGAGCGCGCGGCTCTTTGAAGTGCCGCTCACGGTCGAGAGCTCGGGCATGGTCAGCACCACCTACAAAGCCGCGCCGGCCACCCTGGCGGTGCGCCTGAATCTGGGTCCGGATGAGCTGGTCAATGCACAGCGGCTTAACCGGGACCCGACGGAGAAGAAGTCCAGCGAAGCGGTTCCGCTCGATGGAGGGGGGCGGGAGATCAAGCTGACACCCGATACGCTCAACGATGTGATGAACGTCAACAGTGCAGTGAAAAAACTGGACAAATAAGGACAGCAGGCAGCACATGGATGAAAAACAAGGCATTTACTGGCACCAGGGCATGTTCCTGCAGTCCCAGCATTTCCAGATGGCTGATCTGCACAACCAGTTCCAGCACAAGCCCATCCAGGAATCCGGCCTGCCGCACTTCTGGGGTGTGGGCGAGCTGGAGATCGTCGCCGCAGCCGCCGCCAACCGCACGGTGGAGGTGCAAACCGCCCGCCTGCTGTTTCAGGACCGCACCTATGTCGAGTACCCGGGCAACGCCGTCATCAAGGCCCGCCCTTTCGACGCGGACTGGGTGGAGGGCGACAAGCCTTTCACCGTCTATCTGGGGCTGAAGAAGCTCAGCGCCACCGAAAACAACGTCACCATCGCGGCCGACCTGACCGAAGCCGGCGGCGTGTCCACTCGCTACGCCACGCTGGCCAACCCGCCGGATGTGGCGGATCTTTACTCGGAAGGGCCGGCCGCCCAGGTGCGCACCCTGCTGCATGTGGTCAAGGTGTTCTTTGAGGGCGAGATCGACAAGCTGCAGGACTACAGCCTGATCCCGATCGCACGCCTGGTGCGCGACGGCGATGCCATCAAGCTGTCCGAGAGTTTTATCCCGCCTTGCTATGCGATTTCCGGCTCCAATGTGCTGCTGCGGCTGGTCAAAGACATCCGCGACGAGCTGACCGGCCGTGCCCGGCAACTGCAAGAGTACAAAAGCCCGCGCGAAATGCAAAAGGCCGAATTCGACGCGAGCTACATGGTGTTTTTGCTGGCCCTGCGCTCGCTCAACCGGGCCAGCCCCTACCTGTTTCACCTGACTGAAACCCGCCAGGTCCACCCGTGGCTGGCCTACGGCGCCATGCGCCAGCTGATCGGCGAGCTGAGCTCTTTCTCGGAGCGCTTCAACATGCTGGGCGAGGCGGAAGACGGCACCCCGGGGCTGCCCCCGTACGACCACAGCGAACTCGGCAAGTGTTTCGAGCGCGTGCGCACCATGGTGAGCCACCTGCTCAATGAAATCACCGTCGGCCCCGAGTTCCTCACCATCCTCGAGCACCGGGGCGACTACCACGTGGGGGAGCTGCCGCGCAACTTCTTCGGCCAGAGAAACCGCTTCTACCTGGTCATACGCACCGAAAAAGACATGGAATGGGTGGTGGACTCCGTCCAGCGCGACGCGCGGCTGGCTGCCGTCGACGAGATGCCCGGGCTGATTTCGCATGCCTTGCCGGGCCTGGAGCTGATTCACATGGTGGCGGCGCCGCAAGGCCTGCCCAGGCGGTCATACTCCTACTACTTCCGGATTGAGCAGATGAGCCAGCAATGGGAAGTCGTAGAGCGCGAAGGCACCATTGCGCTGTACTGGATGGATGCCCCGGCCGACCTGAAGGCCGAAATTGTTGTGTTGCGGAGATAACGTGCGGCTCGTTGACTGTTTTATCCCTTCCATGGCGTTTGTGCGCCATCTCCAGGAGCAACCCTCCGGGAGCGCCGCATCGGTCAAGGAGCAGCTTGACGGATTGCTGGCCGACGCCCGCCGCAAAGGCCAGGAAAGCGGCATCTCCGAGTCCGACATCCAGAGCGGGCTGTTTGCCGTGGCCGCCTGGGCCGACGAAATCCTGCTGGCGGCCCCATGGCCGGGCGCCGAGGAATGGAAGCGCCAGCTGCTGCAAAAGCGCTACTTCAATACCTCCAGCGCGGGTGTGGAGTTTTTCACCCGCCTGGAAGCGCTGGGCGCGCAGCAGCTTGCGATCCGCGAGGTGTATTTCTTCTGCCTCAGCATGGGGTTTGTCGGCCGTTATGGCCGGGACCGCAACCCCAAGGCGCTCGACGACATCAAGCAGGCGAGTCTCTCCCAACTGGTGCAAGAGGGCGACGGCATTTTTGGTGAGTCGGGCAAGGTGATGTTTCCACAGGCCTATGCCGTGGCGCGCTCCAAAGACCGCGGCCAGCAGGCCGATGGCCGCTGGCGCTGGAAGATGTCTTCCCTCACCCTGAACGTGCTGCTGATACCGCTGATCGTGCTGGTGGTGCTCTACGGCATCTACCACGTGATCATCTGGCAGACGGTCAACTCCATCATGGCGCAGATCAAATGAAGGCCTTGCGCACATTCCTTTTGTGGCTGCTGGTGCTGGTGGTGCTGGCGCTGCTGAGCTGGGGCCTGGCCCTCTATATGGAATGGCCGTTGTGGGCCGCCGTGGTGATCTTCCTGGGCGTGCTCGGCCTCTACTTGCTGGTGCGCTTCATCATCCGCCTGGTGCAGGTGTTCCGATCGCGCAGCCGCATGGCCCAGCTGTCGGCCGCCAACCAGGACAAGGCCGCCAAACAGGCCTCCCCGCGGGCAACGCTGATCCGCAACTGGAAAAATGCCGCCGCCACGCTGCGCGCCTCCAGCCTCAAACGTTTTGGCAACCCGCTGTATGTGCTGCCTTGGTACATGGTGGTGGGCCGCTCCGGCACGGGTAAAACCACCGCGCTGACGCGCACGCGCCTGTCGTCGTCGATCCAGAAGGTCAGTCAGAGCGCCCGCATCGAGCAGACCGCCAACTACGACTGGTGGTACTTCGACCGCGCCGTGATCATCGATTGCGCCGGCCGTTATGTGGAAGCAGCCGACCTCGAGCAGGACCGCGCCGAGTGGGAGCTGGGCCTGGACCTGCTGGCCAAGTACCGCGGCAAGGAAGGGCTCAACGGCCTGGTGCTGGCCATCAGCACCGAGCGCCTGGCAACCCCCGACAAAGACGCCCTGATGGAAGAAGGCCGCGTCATCCGCGAGCGCATCGAGCAATTGATCCGCCTTTTCGGCAAGCGCTTTCCGGTGTATGTGCTGGTCACGCAGTGCGACCGCCTCTACGGCATGGAAGAGTGGGCCCGCCAGCTCACCGAAAGCGCGCTGGAGCAGGCCATGGGCTTTCTGGCCGAGCCGGACACCAACGAACCCGGCGACCGGCAGTTCCTCGACAAGGCCTTCAGCAACATCCATGAACGGCTCCAGGTCTTGCGCACCGTGCTGGTGGCGCGCGGCAATGCTGTTTCGCCCGAGCTGCTGCTGTTTCCCAATGAGCTGAACCAGCTCAAACCGGGGCTTGATGTTTTTCTGCGCGCCTGCTTTGGCGACAGCGCCTACCTTGAAACACCGTTCCTGCGGGGCCTTTTCTTCAGCAGCGGCTTGCAGCAGGGCGGCGCCGTGTCCAGCCTGCTGGGCCGGGTGTTGCCGCCCGTGGCATCGCACCCCAGCGCCAATGCGGGCCTTTTCCTGCACGACTTTTTCGGGCGCATCCTGCCGCAGGACAAAAACATCTCGCTGCCGGCTTCCCTGCGTAATCCGTGGCGCACGGCGACGCAAAACCTCGGGCTGCTTTCGTGGGTGCTACTGACCCTGGCCGCCGCCATCGTGATGACGATGGGTTTTCTTAACAACATGGAAACGCTTTCCCTGCTGCAGGAAAAGAACCGTTTGAACATCAAGTTCGAAGGCCAGCTGGAGGCCGATGCCACCACGCTGGAACGCCTGAGCGAGACGATTTCCCTGGTCGAGAAACGCGACGACAACTGGAAAACCCAGTGGATGGTGACAAGCACCAACATCGACGACCTGGAAGCCCGCCTCAAGAGCACATACACCGACAACTTCCGCCGCTATATCCTGCCGACCACCGACGCCAACTATGCCGAGGATTCGGAGCGGATCTTGCAGAGCGATCCCAACAACGAATTCGCGCGCACGGTGCGCAACCTGGTTCGCTATATCAACATCCTGCAGGCGCACCAGCGCGGGGCAGATCGCGACGCGCTGCTGGCCATGCCGCAGCGCCAGCATATTTCGCGCTACACGCCCGAGCTGTACACCCGGCTGAACGATCTCTATATCTCCAACATCTCCTGGTCGGCCCCGGCCGACCCCTATGTGCCGGTGCGCCTGCGCTTTGAGCAGCAGATGCTCAACCGCCTGGCCTTTCATGACCGCGCGCTGACCTGGCTGACGGGCTTGCCCGACACCGACCCTCTCGTCAAACCCGTCACCGTGCAAACCTTCTGGGGTGGCGCCGCACGCACGCAAACCACCGGCACGCCGCCGCCTGTGGTCACCCCCGCTTTCACCCTGGCCGGCAAGGCCGGGATCGACAGCTTCCTCGGGGAGATGGAAAAAAGCATTGATGACGGCCCCAAATTCCTGGCGCAGCGCAGCCAGTTTGAGGCCTGGTACAAAGAGCAGCGCCTGCAGAGCTGGCAAAAATTCGCCGCCGGTTTTTCAGGCACCGAACGCACCTTGTCCGGTGAGGCCGAGTGGCGTGCCTCCATGGGCCTCATCACCAGCGCAAGAAGCCCTTATTACCGGGTGATGGACCGCATCAACGAGGAGTTCACCGCCGAGCCCACCGCGCAGTTGCCCAGCTGGCTGCGCCTGTCGCGCGAGTTAGGTGACCTGCGCAGCCAGGCCGTCAGGACCGGCACGGCCGGCGAGGCGCTCAACGTGGTGGGCGCCATCAACAATGTAGGCGGCAAGGCGATGAAGGAAGTTCTTTCGGGCGCCACCAAGCAGGGCCAGGACACCATCAAGAACAACCTGGGCGCGGCCGCCACCCTGCAAAAATTCTTCACTGACCTCAACGCGGTCGCCACGGACGTGGTGGCCGGGCCGGGCAAGGCCTACCAGGCCGCGGTGGACTTTCACAGCTTCTCCACCGACCCCGCCGTCAAGGCTTCTGTCCTGCATTCGGCGGCCGACGGCCTGGTGCAGTTGCGGCGGCTGGTGGGTTACCAGACGCCCGACGACGAAGCCGTCTGGCAGCTGATGGGCGGGCCGCTGCGTTTTGTGCTCGGCTACACCGAAGAGCAGGCTTCCTGCAGCCTGCAAGGCGAGTGGGCTTCCAAGGTCGACTGGCCGCTGCAAACCGCGCCCAACATGAACGCCATGGTGGACCAGCTATACGGCGCCAAGGGCACCGTCTGGGCTTTTGCCGACGGCCCGGCCAAGCCCTTCCTGCAGCGTGACGCCAACCGCTTTGCGATCGTGCAGACGCTGGGTTACAGCGTGCCCTTCACGCGGCAGTTCTTGCCCATGCTCAACGACGCAGCCGGCAAGCGCGTCGAGCAGCTGGTGACGCAGCAGCGCGCCGAGCTGCAGGATCAGACCGACAAGCTGGCGAGCCAGAAGGAACAACTGCAGACCCAGCAGGCGCTGGCCCAGGTAGAGCGTGTGCTGGCCGACATCAAACAAAAGGTCGACGCCATCAAGGCCCAGGCTTTGCAACTGACCGTCACCGCGCAGCCCACTAGCGTCAACCCCGGCGCCAAGGCCAAGCCTTTTGTCACCGTGCTGGCGGTGCAGTGCGCTACCGGCGCGCGCGTCATCAACAACTACAACTTCCCCGTCACCGACAGCTTCCCGCTGGGCGACCGCCAGTGCGGCGAGGTCACGCTGCAGATCAAGATCGAAGACGTAGTGCTCACCAAGAAGTACCCGGGCTCCACCGGTGTCGTGCGTTTCCTGCAAGATTTCAGGGACGGCGCGCGCCAGTTCAACGTGGACGAGTTCCCGTCGGCCCGCGCGCGGCTCGATGCCCTGGGCGTGCGCCAGGTCGGCCTGCGCTACAACTTTGAAGGCCATGAGGCCATCCTGAGAGCGGCGCAACAGCTCGAGCTGCTGGAGCGCCAGGAGAAGGAAAAGACGGCGGAAAAGCAGCGCCTGCAAGACGTGCAATTTGCACGCGAAGAACGCGGCATCCAGGCCAAACTCTCCAACGCCACCAGCGTGCCCGGGATTGAGGTGTCGGTGCCCAAGCAGATCGGTGTCTGCTGGGACACGCGCATGACGCCCCACAAACCGCAAGACACCCAGGCCATGTTCAAGGAACTGGCTGCGGCGCAACTGCAGGCCACGCCGGCAGCTACGACGGCGCCGGCCGTTCCCGCGCGCTAAAAGACGGCCTCGCCTTGCTGTTGGGTAGTGCGATGTGGATTTCTGTGCTTGTTTGATCCGTTTTTCCGTCGAGCGCTGAGCCATTGGTAATGTCCTTTTGCGCAGAACTGAAGGTCTGCATTTCAGGATACTGATAAGGTCAAGCGATTGCGAAAAGTCGGATCAGATCGACGTGAAATTCAACAATCTCATTGCCCGTGACTGACGAAAAAGCGTTCGACAAAATTCACTCGCTCCTGGCTGACGGGAAAGCCACGCAAGCTCTTCGTCACTTGCTTGACTCCCAAACGGGTCGACTCCGTAAGGAAGTTGCATGGGATGCGAATCATGCCTGGTACTGCGTTGGTGGCGCGTATTTCAAACTCGAAGATTTCAAGCAGGCGGTGCAGGCGTATCGAAAAGCCTGTCGCGTCAATTCGCAAGACGCACTGGCCCTTTGGGCGCTAGGAAATAGTTATGACGCACTGGCGCGGCCCAAACTGGCTGAGCGAGCCTTTCGCTTGGCACTGGATCAAACCATGAATGAACGTAATAAAGCTGCAGTGTTACTTAACCTCGGAAACGCGCTGTTTGATCAAAAGCGATTTGATGAAGCGGGAAGCGTTTACTTGCAGGTCAAAGGACGGCGAGATGAAATCGGCACAAAGGCGCGAAAGAACCTGAAAAAGGTGATGGAGCTGACGGCTATATAGATTTCGTGCTTGTTTGATCCGGCTTTTCATCGAGCGCTGAGCTATCAGTGGTGTCCTTTTTATAAAGAACTGAAGGCTCACATTTCGGAGGTTCTGATAGGCTCAAGCGACTGCGAAAAGTCGGGTCAGATCGACGTGAAATTCAACAGCGATGTCGAAATGGTTTGCCGAATACGAAAATCTGAGATCGAAGTTACCGGAAAACACTCGCGGGCCGGTGGATCCGGAGTTTGACAGCAGACTCAACGAAGTCTTGAAGACTGCGGTAGAAAAAGTCAAAGCGGCCAAACAAAACCGCAGTCAATAGGTTTGCTGTTGAATTTCCCGGCGCCTGACTCCGGGCGACTGCGAAAAGTCGGGTCAAGTCAATGTGGAATTCAACAATCCAGCCTCAATCTTTCTATCAACTCTTGACTCGCGCTCTTGTGAGAGGCGAGTACTGACGATGCAGATAACGAGATGCCAATCAGAATTAGCTCAACACAAGGCCTCTTGAACTACTCACTGAAACTCTCAAAGGTGAAGAGGTGTTCGGCTGCGCTGAAAATTCTTTCGAGAGCAAAGCAAAGGAGCTTTTCTGTCGACGAGCTTAGAAAAGCAGCCTTGATTTATTCCTATTGCAGTTTGCCAGTTGACTCGGAGAAATGTTGGCTTGAGATTGAAGCGCGAGCAGAAATGGCGCCGGGCGATTTTTATATGCTTGGATCGCTTCAAGCCGAAATGAAAAAAATAGAACCAGCCATTCACTCGTTAGAACATGAGATTCAACTTTCCCTTACGCTTTCCGAGTCTTATTACTTGTGTAGCAGCGCAATCATTTTGGCGAGTCTCTTGATAGAAGCGGGAGATATTCCGGAGGCGAAAAAAATCCTGAAACTAGTTGATCCCGGGGAAGGCGGGTTTATTCCACATGTTGGCTACAAAACAAAAGTTGAGCTCCTTGCGCGTGTGGAAGAAAAACTCAAGAAGTAAATTTCCGAGGGAATGTTTATTCCGTGAATAAGCAAGCTGATCCGGCTGTGTTGAATTTCTCATGTCACCAGCTTGACCGCCATACCCGCATCCAGGCCGACAATCCGCGCGAGCAGGGCGTCCGCCTTGCTCCGGTCTTCCTCGTCGCGCGTCATCACCCCATAAGCCACCTTCAGACCGTCCAGCGCCATGGCTGGGTCCCACACCGTGAGTTCGTGCCGGTCAATGCTTTCGACCACGGTTTGCGCAAAGGCTTTCAGCATGGCGCCTGGGCGGTGCTCCAGCAGCAGTTCGCACAGGCGGATCTGCAGCAGGAGCTGCTCCCTGGCTGACGGGTGCAGGGCCAGCTGGTCTTGCAGGCAGGCGGCTGCGCTTGCGAGGTCGTCGTTGGCGGCCAGCGAGCGCGCATTGCGGATCGCGGCGGTGACTTCGTCCCGTTCGCGGCCGGAGGCGGCGGGCCTGCCGGAGCCGGTGAAAGAGCCTATGCCCAGCGTGGCGAGCCAGTCTTGCGTGTCGCCGTCGGCAAAGGGCATGCCGCCTGCAAACGACAGTTGTTCCAGGCCCGGCAGGCGCGCCAGCAGGCGCGAGGTCTCATTGCAGACCTCCTGGCGGGCGGACGCAAAGCCGCTGCCCATGCGCCCCAATGCGGCGGCGCAGATGGCGTTGAGGTCCAGCCAGAAAGGAAAGACGGCGAGCTGGGCTTCGGCAAACTGCACGAGCTCTGCGTCCGCCTGGCTGTCTTTCAGCCGCACCAGGGCATCGGTGACTTGTGAAATGGGCGGCGGAAGGCGGGTCTGGCCCGCGTCGGCCGGCGGCAGGGCCTCCAGCGTCGACCAGGCCGCCGTGCGGTTCAGCCGGTAAGACAGTGGGTTGCTGCTGTCGTTGGCCAGGAACCACTCGGCCAGGCTTCCCATGCGGCTGCAGGCGTCTTCCAGTGCGCGCTCGACGTTGCTGGCTGAGTCCAGCAGCAAGGTGGCGGGTGGAGGGGCTGCCTCGCCTGTTGCGCCCGCTGCAGGCGCCGGCGCGGCTGCGCCGGGTTCCGGTTCCGGTGGGGCCACGATCACCTCGGCCACCGTCAGGCTGTTGATCAGCGAGAGCAGTGTGCGCACGGAAGGCGCTTCGCTGTCTTTGTCGGCCACCACGGCGTCGATGGCGCGCACGCGGTCGTTCAGCTGCGCCACCAAATCGCCTTCCTGCGGCGGCAGCGAGGCCCAGTCCGTCTCGGTGGCGCGCTGCTGGACGCGGTCTATCAGCCACTGCAGGGCGTTGCGGCGCCCCCGCATGCGCTTGAGCGGCGGGTACAGGGTGTCCCAGTAGGTCTGCACCAGGTCGCCCACCACCTTCAGGCCGTCGGCCAGCCCGTAGAGGCCCCGCGTTTCCAGCAGGCCGGCCGTCAGGTAGCACGCCACCAGCAAGTCCTTGCCTTTGGTGCCCAGCAGTTCGGCGGCAAGCTGCGTGACCTTGTTCCAGTCCATCGTCGGGCTGTTGACCGCGCTCGACAACTTGGCAAGCTCGGCCTCCAGCAGCTCGAACGCGGGCTCTTCGCGCACCTCGCTGCCCACGGGGTCTGCCCCGGGAATGGGCTGCTTGCCGAGTTCGGAAATCAGGTCTGTAGTCATAGGGTCAACAGTGAAGGTGTGCGGGGTGCGGAAAATGCCGGAAAGTCAGGGAAGCTGTGCAAATACCGTTGTTATTAATTCTGGAGCGGCTTGCGCATGTTCACTCCCACAACGCCTCCACTTCGGCATTGAGAAAGTAGCCCACACCGCGCTCGGTACACAACAGCTTGGGGTTCTTGGCGTCGGCTTCCAGCTTGCGGCGCAAGCGCAGGATCTGCACATCGATCGCGCGGTCGTAGATGTCGTCAAACGCGCGGGTCCGCTCCAGCAATTGCTCACGCGAGATGATGCGCCCGGGCGTTCCCAGAAACACCGCCAGCAGGTTGAACTCGGCATTGGTGAGCGACACCGGCTTGCCTTCGGGTGATGTGAGCCGGCGCGTGTTGAGGTTCAGCGCCCACAGGGCAAAGCGGTAGGCGCGCGGGTGCTTGCCGCGCGTCACCGGCACCTGCACGCTGCTGTTGGGCGGCAGGCTGGGGGCCTGCGCGTCGGGGTTGCTGGCGGCGCCCGAGGCGCGGCGTGTCACGGCGCGTATGCGGGCCAGCACTTCGCGCAATGAAAACGGTTTGGTGATGTAGTCGTCGGCACCCAGCTCCAGGCCCATGACCCTGTCGGCCTCTTCGAGCCGGCCCGTCAGGCAGATGATGGAAATCGGCTGCTCGGCGCGCCACTTGCGGGCCAGGTCTATGCCGTCGCCATCGGGCAGGCTCAGGTCAAGCAGAACCAGGCTGTAGGCATTGCTCGCCACGGCCTTGACGGCCTCGGTCGCCGTGCCGACGCCGGACACGCTCAGGCCGTGCCCCGTCAGGTAGTCGATCAACAGCTTGCGCAGGGCGTCATCGTCGTCGACGACCAGGATGGCTTGGGGTTTGGGCTGCGTCATGGCGTGTTAGGTCGCGTTGGGGCCTTCATGCGGGACTGGCGGGGAATCGGACCGGCCGGTGGCCATTTTGACGGCCTGGCGCCACGCCGGGCCGTCAACCGACCCGGCTATGGTAACCACGCCGGCGGCTTGTGTGATGCCCGGCGCCTCGCCATCGCGCTCAGTCTCAGTCACGCAGCGGATCAGCGGCAGGCCGGGCAGACGCTCGCGAAGGCCGGCCAGCAGGCTGTCCGGCGCACCGGGCGAGACGATCCATACCAGCAGCTCCGTATGGTTGCCCGGCTCCTGCAAGCCGGTGATGCCGGAAGGCGCGTAGCCCGCCGGCTCAAAACCGAGCAGCGCCAGCGCGTCTTCGGCGCGTTCGCGGGCTTCGGGGTCTTCGGCAATCACCACGGCGGTTTCTCCGCTGCCTAATGGCGTACCAGGCGTGGTTTGCAGTGCCGCCTGGTCTTTTGCCGGCGTTTCTTCCGCAGGCTGAAGAAGCGGCAGCGTCAGGCCAAAGCGCGTTTTCTGGCCGTGGCCGCTCCACACCGCCACGCCGCCTTCATGGTCCGCCGCCACGCCCGCGACGATCGCCAGGCCCAGCCCCGTTCCGTGGCCTTTGCTGCCGCCTTGCTGTGTGCGGGACGAAAAGAAGGGATCAAACAGCTGGTGGATATGCTGCGGCGGCACGCCCGCACCGTCGTCCATCACGTCCAGCCAGACGCAATCTTCGTTCAGCACGTCGCCCACCACGATGTCGGCCTCTCTTGCATAGACCGCAGCGTGCACATCGGCATCGCCCAGGCTCAGCTCGACTTTGCCGGCCGCGGCCTGTGAGGCGTTGCGCAGCAGGTTCATGATGGCGCGGGTGAGCTGGCCGCGGTGCGCCAGCACCGGCACGGGGGCTGCCGGCACTTTCACGGCCAGCTCGACACCCGGCGGAAGCAGGGGCCTGACGGTGGCCACGGCTTCGGCAATCAGGTCACGCAGGTCGGCGGCTTCGCGGGTGCGCGCGCCGCGGCGCCCGGCGATCAGGATCTGCTCTGTCAGGTCTTTGCCGCGGCCGACGGCGGCGCTCACTTCCTCCAGCGCCGCCTGCACCGGCAGGCCGGCTTTTTCGCGCTCAACCGCCAGCTCGGCATAGCCGCCGACGGCGCCCAGGATGTTGTTGAAGTCGTGCGCGATGCCGCCCGTGAGAAAGCCCATGGTTTCAAAGCGCCGCGCCCGCTCCAGCCGGAGGTTGAGTTTTTGCCGCTCGTGCACCGCGATGGCCACAAAAAAGGACAGCACCGCCAGGCCCGCCAGGTCCACCTGCAGCTCCCAGGTGCCTTCTTCGCCGCGGGCCGGACTGTAAGGCCCGTAGCCAGCCATCGCCATGCCGACACCGACGGCAGCCGCCGCCAGAATGCCCAGCGACGCCGCCCGCAGCCCGCCGCGAATGGCCGCCCACACCAGCACCAGCGATAAAAGCACGCGCAGCACTTCCGACGGAAAGCGGTCTATCAGCGCCGAGGCCGCCAGCAGGCCGGCGCACAGCACGGCCGCGGCCAGCGCGGTGCCGGGTTTTTCGGCGGATTGCGCCGCCTGGGCATGGCCGGAGCACCAGGACAGCAAGGCCGGCAGCAGCACCAGGATGGCCAGGCCGTTGCCCACCAGCATGACACGCCACTCCTCGAACCAGTTGGTGTGTTTGGTCACCACGCCGATGGTGGCGCCCAGGGCGGCCACCAGGGCGGTGGCCAGCAGGGGCAAAAGGACGATGAAGCGCGCCAGCCTGGCAGTGGTGTCGATATTGCCGTTGTCGCACACCAGCCGGCGCCCCAAAAAGGCATACAGCGCCACCTCGAACACATTGAGCAGCGAGAACGCCGCGTCGGCGCCGACCGACAGCGGGTCGGCGTCGCCGACAAACAGCATGCCCAAAAACACCGCCACCAGAAAGACCGGCCACTGGCGGTAAGGCATGTTCCAGAGCAGGGCGGCCGCCACGGCGGGCGCCGGCCAGATGATGGCCGCCAGCGTGTCGGGGCGCGAGGTGTAGGCGGCCGGTGTGGAGAGCAGGGCATACACGCAGGCCAGCAGCAAGGCGGTCAGGCCCAGCCGGGCGGGGGCGGGCGCGGTTTTCAGCCCCGGCAGGGCCAGCCAGTTCCCGGGCGCCGGGTTTGCAGAGGCGGTCTCAACGTGTCCGTTGCGTTGCATGTGTGGTCCTGCATTTTTTGATGCCCATACGCCCCGGGTTGCACGATGACCCGCGGGTCTGGCCAAGCCTGGGCGCCACCCTCCGGGGGAGCGCGTCCAGTGTACGCAATCGCCGGGCCCCGGGGCGCCCGGCGCCGTCACGCCTGCGCAACACCCGCCTGTGCCCGCCCAGGCGGGCAGGGATTGCCCCAGGCGGGATGAGACGTAAACTCGGCCCCATGGCTTTCCCCTCAGCGATCCGGCCTTCCCCTAGCGTGCCAGACCTGTCGCGCGAGGAGTGGGTCGAGATGCGCCTGACTCACACCTTCATGCGCTATGCCCGGCCCGCCCTGCATTCGGCGCTGGTGCTGATCGTGGTCATGGTGCTCATCCTTTACCAGCATGTCGACCCGGTGGGCCTGGGGCTGTGGGCGGCAGCAGCGGTGATCGTGACGCTTGCGCGCTACCGCGTCATCGGCATTTACCAGCGCACGCTGGTGGGTGTGAGCGGGCCGCCGCTGCGCGCCTTCATGGCGCGCTACAGCTGGACGTGGCCTGTCAGCGCCGTGGTCTGGGGCTCGTCGATGTTCGTCTATTTCCTCAAGGCGCCCGTCTACGACCAGTTCCTCTGCATGGTCGTGCTGGTGGGCATGGCGGGTTTTGCGGTGGGTACGTTTTCGTCATCCCTTGCGTGCTTCAAAGGTTATGTGAACGGCCTCGGGATCAGCGTCGTCGCCGCGCTGGTCTACCAGCTGGTCCTGGAGCGGGGGTTGCCTTCCACCTTCAACACCTACGGCATGGTCGCGCTGGTGCTGATCTACTGGAGCGTTATCCTCATCTCCGGCCAGCGCTTTCACGAGGTGCAGCGCGTCAACCTTGAGCTGCAGTTCGACAATTCCGAACTCATCAAGTCCCTGACCGAAACCAACCGCGCGGCCCTGGAGGCCGTGGAAATCAAGAACCGTTTTGTGGCCAGCGCCGCGCACGACCTGCGCCAGCCGGTGCACGCCCTGGGCCTGTATGCCGACTGGCTGGCGACGGAGCCCGAGTTTGTGGAGCAGATCGCGCCCAAGATCGTACGATCCACCAAAGCGGTCAATGACTTGTTCAACTCCCTGTTTGACCTGGCCGGGCTGGAGTCCGACACCTTGCGGGTCCATTTGCAAGAGGTGGACCTGGTGGGGCTGATCCAGGATCTGGAAGCGCAGTACACGCCCTTTGCACGCGAGCGCAACCTGCGGCTTCGCACCCGCGCCGCGCCGTGCAAGGTCAGGTCCGACCCGGTGCTGCTGCAGCGGCTGGTGGGCAATCTGCTGTCCAACGCCCTGCGCAATACCTTCCGGGGCGGCGTCCTGCTCGCCTTGCGCAGGCGAGGCGGCGTGCCCTGCATAGAGATCTGGGACACCGGCGTGGGCATTGCGAAAGAGCACCAGAAGGTGATCTTTCAGGAGTTTTACCGGGTGCCGCTGCAGGGCACGGAAGAGGGCTTCGGGCTGGGGTTGGCGATTGTTTCCCGCCTTAGTGAGGCTATGGGGCATCCGGTGGGGATGTCTTCTCGTAGTGGGAAGGGTAGTGTTTTTTGGGTTGAGTTGAGGGAGTCCTGAGGCTTGGCCGGGTCTTGCTCCGGCCTCTTGCGCTTATCTGAGGTCTGCTGGCCGGGGTCGCCCGGCGGCGACTCACTTTCTTTTGCTTCGCCAAAAGAAAGTAAGCAAAGAAAAGGCGACCCTGCTGTCTGCGTCCCCTACGCTTCGCTCCGGGGCAACCTGCGGTGCTCGGTCCAGACGGGGTCAAAAACAACTCGCTTCGCTCAGACAAGTTTTTGCCCTTATCCGTCTGGACCTGCGCTCCTCGGCGCAGACAGAAGGGGCAATCGGGTACGGGAGCGGGGAGAGGGAGCCGAATACCAAACAGCCGAATACAGAACCCTTGTGCCCTAAAAAACAAAAACACGCCTTGGCGTGTCTTTGTGGGTTAGAGCAGGCCCTGGGTGCGGGCTAGGTGGCTGGCCTGGGAGCGGCTTTTGACGTTCAGGCGTCTGAAGAGGCGCCACAAATGCACTTTGACGGTGTGCTCGCTGATTTGCAGTTCTTCGGCGATGTCGCGGTTGCTCATGCCTTTGTCCAGCATCACCAGCAGCTGTTTTTGCCGCTTGGACAGCTTTTCGGTCGGGGCGGTGGGTTCCTGGTCCAGGTCTTCCGTGAGGAAGACGCGCAGCACGTTGGAGATTTCGGTCGCGCCTGCCGACTTCTGGATATAGGCGTCGGCGCCGGCCTCGATGGAGAGGTCTTCGTAGTCCTGGGCCGGTGCGGCAGACAGCACCACCAGGGGTACGTTGGGAAATTGCTGCTTGAGTTCCCGCACGCCCGAGACACCGTTGGTATCCGGCAGTTTCAGGTCCAGGCAGATCAGCTCGGGTACGCCTTGCAGCTCCACGGCGGGCATGACAGCGGCCAACCGGTCCAGTTCGGTCACGGTGGCTTTGCTGCTCAGGCGGCGAATCAACATGACCACCGCTTCCCGCATCAACGGATGGTCATCTATTACAAAAATACTCATTAATTGACGTCTGAAGTATTGTTCCGATTAGCCATTGAGCATAACTGCTCAATGTCAACTTTGGGGCATAAATAAACTTTGGATTGCGGTATTTTTTCAGAACGCTGATCCAAAAAAACAACAAGCCCTCAGGACGTAGTGTCGGCGAAAAATTGAAGCGCTGCAGCCACCTCCGCGGCCTCAATTCCCGGCAAAGTTTGAACCTTTGTTTGCAATGTGGCCAGCGCGACGGGGCCGTCTTTTTGCAATGCGGCAATCATCTGCGCCGCATCCCGCGGCGAATCGAATCCTTCGCTTTGCAGCAGCACACGGGCATCGGCGTCTTGCAGCTTGAAGTAGAACCGGCCGTCTTTTTCACGGTATTGCTTGAAGGCTGGTGCGGCGCTTTTTGTAGCCTTGGCTTTTCCGGCCGCCGCCGGGCGGTTTGCCAGGTTGCGCAGGCCCACCGCATGCCGCAGCTCGGCCATAAAGGGCGTGGCCTCCGCGCGGGCCTTGCGCGCGCCGGCCTGCAGGATGTCTTCGATCTTGCCCGGGTCGGCAATCAGGGCGTGGTAGCGCTCGCGCATGGGCGCGACTTCACGGTCTATGCGTTCAAACAGCAGTTGTTTGGCGTCGCCCCAGGCGATGCCTTCGGCGTAGGCCTTGCGCAGTGCGGCGGTTTCGTCGGCGCTGGCAAAGGCCTGGTAGATCTGGAACAGCGCCGAGCCCTCAACTTCCTTGGGCTCGCCCGGCGCACGCGAATCGGTCACGATGCCGGCGATCAGCTTGCGCATCTGCTCGCGCGGTGTGAAGAGCGGAATCGTGTTGTCGTAGCTCTTGCTCATCTTGCGGCCGTCCAGGCCGGGCAGCAGGGCGACGGACTCTTCAACCACCGCCTCGGGCAGCACCAGGTGCTCGCCGTAAAGGTGGTTGTAGCGCTGGGCCATGTCGCGCGCCATCTCCAGGTGCTGGATCTGGTCGCGCCCCACCGGCACCTTGTGGGTCTTGAACAGCAAAATGTCCGCGCCCATCAGCACCGGGTACATAAAAAGGCCGGCCGTGACATCGGCATCCGGGTCGTTGCCGGCGGCCTCGTTCTTGTCGACCGAGGCCTTGTAGGCATGCGCGCGATTGAGCACGCCCTTGCCCGTCACGCAGGTCAGCAGCCAGGTCAGCTCCGGAATCTCGGGGATGTCGGACTGGCGGTAGAAGGTCACGCGCTCAGGGTCCAGGCCGGCGGCCAGCCAGCTGGCGGCGATCTCCAGCGTGGACTGCTGGATGCGCGCCGGCTCATCGCACTTGATCAGCGCGTGGTAGTCGGCCAGGAAGTAAAAGCTGCGCACATCGCTGCGAAAGCTGGCCTGCACCGACGGCCGGATCGAGCCGACATAGTTGCCCAGGTGGGGCGTGCCGGTGGTGGTGATGCCGGTGAGGAAGCGGGTGGTGGCGCCTGCGGCAGCCCTAGGTTTGGAGTCTTGGGTCATCATTTCACCAGCATCGCCAGCGGCGTTAAAACGGTTTGGATCACGGTATAGGTCACGTCCATCAGGGGGCGCATCCAGAGGTTGCTGATAACGCCCGAAATCACCAGCGCCATCACGATGAAAAAGCCCCAGGGCTCAATGCGTGAAACCAGCACAGCCTGTTTGTAGGGCAGCAGGCCGACCAGCACGCGGCCGCCGTCCAGCGGCGGCAGGGGGAACAGGTTGAAGACGAACATCACCACGTTCACCAGAATGCCGGCCTGGCACATCTTGATGAAGAAGGGCTCCGTCACTCCGGCACCCGCGAGAAAGTAAAAGAGGATGCCCCAGAGCAGGGCCTGCGCAAGGTTGGCGCCCGGGCCGGCCAGCGCCACCCAGATCATGTCGCGCTTGGGGTTGCGCAAGTTGCCGAACTGCACCGGCACCGGCTTGGCATAGCCGAACAAAAAGGTGCCCGAGGTCGCGAAGTACAGCAGCAGCGGCATCAGGATGGTGCCGACGGGGTCGATGTGCTTGACCGGGTTAAGTGTCACGCGGCCCAGCATCCAGGCGGTGTTGTCACCGAAATAGCGGGCGATGTAGCCATGGGCCGCTTCGTGCACGGTAATGGCAAACAGCACCGGCAGCGCATAAATGGCGACGGTTTGAATCAGGTTGGCGATATCCATAAGGGGAATTGTGTCAGACCTGTCAAGAGGCCCCGTGAGCGCTCCGGCTCACAGTCCCAGCAGGGCCAGCTCACCCCGGCCCTGGCGCACCACGACAGGCTCGCCGCCCTCGCCCATGGCCGTCAGGTCGATCACCGTGGTCGGCTCCTGGTGGCAGGCGCCGGCGTCGATCACGGCGGCCAGTTCATGCTCCAGCAATTCACGGATATCGTGCGCGTCGTTCAGCGGCTCGGTGCCGTCGCGTGGGATCAGCGTGGTGGCCAGCAGCGGCGCGCCGTGCAGCTCCAGCAGCGCCTGCAGCACCTTGTGCTCTGGCACGCGCAGGCCTATGGTCTTGCGCGACGGATGGCTCACGCGGCGCGGCACTTCCTTGCTGGCTTCAAGAATGAAGGTATAGGGCCCGGGCGTTGCGGCCTTCAGCAGGCGGAACTGCTTGTTGTCGACCCGCGCGTAGTTGGCCAGCTCGCTCAGGTCGCGGCACAGCAGCGTCAGGTGGTGCTTGTCGTCCACCCCGCGGATGCGGCGCAGGCTGTCGGCCGCGGCCTTGTCGTCCAGGTGGCAGACCAGTGCATAGCTTGAGTCGGTCGGCACGGCCGCGATGCCGCCGCGCTCCAGCAGCGCCACCGCCTGCTTCAGCAAGCGGGTGTGCGGGTTTTCGGGGTGGACTTCAAAAAACTGGGCCATGGTGCTTAGATGCGGGCAAGGGGGTCAGGATTCAACGGGCTCAATGGTCACGCGGCTTTCACGCACAGCCAGCCAGGCGCCCGCCGCGCCGCAGACGGCAATCATGACCATGCCCACCATCGACAACTGGTCCGGCACATGCGAAAACACAATCCAGCCGCCCAGCATGGCAAAGCCGATCTGCGCATACAAAAACGGCGTGAGCGTAGACACCGGCGCGCGGCCGTAGGCCAGGATCATCATGAAATGGCCGACCGTGCCCATGAAGCCCATCAGGCCCAGGGCGGCCCACAGCGTCCAGGATTCCAGCGAGGCCCAGACAAAGGGCAGGGCCAGCGAAGCGGCCAGCGTGCCCACCCAGCCGGTGTAGAAATGCATGGTGAACGGGTCTTCGGTGCGGGCCAGCCGGCTGGTCAGAATCTGGAACCAGGCATTGCACACCACCAGGCCCAGCGGCAGCAGCATGGTCAGGTTGAAGTCGTCGCGGCTGGGCCGGATGATGATCAGCGTGCCGGTAAAGCCGCCCACCACCAGCGCCCAGCGCACCCACGACACCCGCTCGCCCAGCGACAGCGACGCCAGCAGCGTGATCACCAGCGGCGTGATCATCACGATGGCGGTGAACTCGCCCACCGGCATGTACTTGAGGCTGAAGAAGGCAAACACGCTGGTGCCCAGCAGCAGCAAGCCGCGCAGCAGCTGGTATTTGGGGTGGGCCGTGCGCAGCACCGCCAGGCCCCGCGTGGGCAGCACCGCCAATGTGGTGGCAATCGCCTGGAAGGCATAACGGAACCACAGCGCCATCAGCACCGGCACGGTGGTCGAGATGAACTTGGTGGTGGTGTCCAGCACCGCAAAGCAGGCAACGGCGGCCACCAAAAGCGCAATGCCGGTCGGAGCGTGGGACGTGGTTTTAAGCGACGCGGCCTTCACTGGATGCGGTCCGCCAGCAGTTCCCACACGGGCGTCAAATCGCCGGGCAGAAAGGGCAGGGTGCCCAGGTCGGTGTGGCTTTCGTCGGGGCTGTGAAAGTCGCTGCCGCGCGATGCGGCCAGGCCGAATTCTTTCGCCGTTTCGGCGTACTTAATGTATTCCTGCGGGGTGTGGCTGCCGGTGACAACCTCCACGGCGCGCCCGCCGTGGGACTTGAACTCGGTGAACAAGGCGTATTCCTCGTTGGGGGTGAACTTGTAGCGGCCCGGGTGGGCGATGACCGCGATGCCCTGGGCCTGGGTGATCCAGGTCACCGCGTCGCGCAGGTTGGCCCAGCGGTGCGGCACATAGCCGGGTTTGCCTTCGGTCAGGTATTTGCGAAAGACTTCCGGCGTTTCGCGGCACACGCCGGTCTCGACCAGAAAGCGGGCAAAGTGTGTGCGCGAAATCAATTCAGGGTTGCCGACGAATTTGAGCGCGCCTTCGTACGCGCCCTTGATGCCGACTTTGGCCAGCGAGTCCGACATTTCCATGGCGCGCTGCTCGCGGCCGCCGCGCGTGTTGCGCAGGCCTCGCTGCATGTCGGGGTTGTCGGCGTCAAAGCCCAGGCCCACGATGTGCACGGTTTGCCCGGCAAAGGTGACGGAGACTTCGGTGCCCGTGAGGTAGTGCATGCCCTGGGCCTTGGCGGCCGCTGCGGCGCGGTGCTGGCCGCCGATTTCGTCGTGGTCGGTCAGTGCCCACAGTTCAACCCCGTTGGCCTTTGCCCGTTCGGCCAGCGCCTCGGGTGTCAGCGTGCCGTCTGACACCACAGAGTGGCAGTGCAAATCGGCATTCAGGATGTTTTTCGGGGTCACGAACCCATTTTAGGCTTTATGCCTGCCGGCTGCAGTGCGTACTCACATATCCTGTCCCGGCGGTGTCCTTAAGAGGGCCGGCCATGACCTACTATTCGATGCTTAGCCTTTTGGAGCCGCCCTTGATCACCCTGCACCACCTCAACAACTCCCGCTCGCAACGCATCCTCTGGCTGATGGAGGAGCTTGGCCTGCCCTACGAAATCCAGCGCTACCAGCGCGATGCCAAAACCATGCTGGCGCCGCCCTCGCTGCGCGCAGTGCACCCGCTGGGCAAATCGCCGGTGATCACCGACGGCGAGTTCACATTGGCAGAGTCGGGCGCCATCATTGAATACCTGGTCGCGCGCTACGGCGCCGGCCGCCTGGCGCCCGCTGTGGGCACGCCGGCCCACCTGCGCTACACCTACTGGATGCATTACGCCGAAGGCTCGGCCATGCCGCCGCTCCTGCTCAAGCTGGTCTTTGACAAGGTCGAAAGCTCGCCCATGCCGTTTTTTGCCAAGCCGATTGCCCGCGCCATTGCCGGCAAGGTGAAGAAGACCTTTATCGAGCCGCAACTGCGCCAGCACCTGGACTTTCTGGAAATGTCGCTGGGCCAGAGCGACTGGTTTGCCGGTGCGGACTTCAGCGGCGCCGACATCCAGATGAGCTTTCCGCTCGAGGCCGCTGCCGCGCGCGGCGGGCTCAATGAGAGCCGGCCCAGGCTGATGGACTTCCTTGCGCGCATCCACGCCCGGCCCGCTTATCAGCGCGCAATTGAGCGTGGCGGGGAGTTTGAGCTGCAGTGATGGGGCCCCGCCGGCCTGCGATCAAGAGTCAGCCACAGGGGCCAACACCTGCCGGCTCCGTACAAACTGCATCGCCTGCGGCTGCCCAACCAGCACGCACTGCTTGCCGGTGCGCCGGCAGTGGTCCTGCACACGCCAGTAGGCGTCGTGGCTGACGCAGCCGGTCTGGCAGATCACCAGGTCGGCGGCAATCAGGCTCGCTTCCAGGGCGTCTTCGCCCAACTGGTCGTCGCCCGCGTGGTGCATGAAGTGGCCGCCCGCCATTTCAATCACGCGCTGGGCCACGGTGGTGCCGTCGCCTTGTTCGCCCACGCACAGCACGGATTTTTCATGCAGGCCGGGTGTGAGCTCGGCCGCCGTCACGGCGGCTGACAGCGTTTCTGCGGTTGTGAGAGCGAGGGGCGCCGTGGTTTTGCTGCGCCCCAGCCGCTCGCGCATCGCGGCCTGCAAATCATGCACGCGGCCCACCAGCCATTCCACCCGGCGCGCCAGCGTCAGCCGTTTCGGCAGGCCCGGGATGGCGGCTTCCAGCGCCAGCCGGTCTTCACGCTCCCAGGCCAGCGCCGTTTCCCTGACCATCGCCGCCGCGCGCAGCCGCATCGCCTGGGCTTGCAGGCGCGCGATTTCCGCGGCCTGCGCGGCAATCACGGCGCTGCAGCGCTTCTGGATTTCGCCATATTGGGCGAGCAGCGCGCGGTGTTCACGGTCCAGGCCGGGCAGGGCAATCGGTGATGGGCAGGCTTGCATGGGTGGCTCCAGAAAGCTGGAACGAAAAAAGAGAAAAGAGGGCAAAGAAGAGGGCAAAGCTCATCTTAAATGAGAATTGCTCTCATTTGGCATAAAGATTTGTGCTGCTCTTATGCCGTTTTCAGGCAAGCGGGAAAAATTGCTCTGCTATTAATTCGGGAGCTGCTTACGCCCGTGCTTGCTGGATAAAATCCCTATTTGGCTCCGGAAAATGCATGGCCGGCAGCATTTTTGGCCGGATTTTCCGGGCTTTCCGGGCTTTTCAGAGCTCCGCACCCTCGACCAGAAAACGCACCCGTTTCACCCCCTGCCACTCGTCCGCATCCAGCCGGAAGGCCAGCTTCACCCGCGCCGGCAGGGCCTCGGTATGGCCAAACCAGATGCCGTCCACCGGCTGGCCCTGGTGCTTGAGCTTGAGCGCCAGGTGTTTTTCACCCACCAGGCGCTGCGACACCACTTCCACCTCTTCACTGAAGGTAGGCGCGGCAAAGCCCTGGCCCCAGACCTCCTTGTGCAGTGTGTCGACCAGGTCGGCGCGCCGGTATTCAGGGGCCAGTGGGCCGTCGGTGTCCATGCGGCGTGTCAGCGTGGCGGCGTCCAGCCATTCGTGCGCCACCTGCTGCAGCGCCTGCTCAAACAGCTCAAAATTCTCTTCGGCAATCGTGCAGCCCGCCGCCATGGCGTGGCCGCCAAAGCGCAGCAGCACACCGGGATGGCGCTTGGTCACCAAATCGAGTGCGTCGCGCAGATGAAACCCGGGGATCGACCGGCCCGAGCCCTTGAGCTCATGCTCTTTGCCGTCAGCCTGGCTGGCGGCAAACACAAAGGTCGGCCGGTGCAGCCGGTCTTTGATGCGTGAGGCCACGATGCCGACCACGCCTTCGTGAAACTCTGGGTCAAAGATGGCGATCGCCGGGGGAGGCTCTTCATCGTCGTCAATCATCGCGTCGGCCGCCAGCTGCGCCTGCTCGCGCATGCCGGCCTCGATGTCGCGGCGCTCGCGGTTGATGCCGTCCAGCATCTGCGCCAGCTCTTCGGCGCGTGCAGCGTCGTCCGTCAGCAGGCATTCGATGCCCAACGTCATGTCGCTCAGCCGCCCCGCGGCGTTGATGCGCGGGCCCAGGGCGAAGGCAAAGTCAAAGGTGGTGGCCGCAGGCGCCTGCCGGCCCGCCGCCTTGAACAAACCCGCCACGCCCGCCGGCATATGGCCCGCGCGTATGCGCTTGAGGCCCTGCGCCACCAGGCGGCGGTTGTTGGCGTCCAGCTTCACCACGTCGGCCACGGTGCCCAGCGCGACCAGCGGCAGCAAGGTATCCAGCTTGGGCTGGTTCGCCGCATCAAACGCGCCGCGCGTGCGCAGCTCAGCCCGCAACGCCAGCAGCACATAAAACATCACGCCCACGCCGGCAATCGATTTGCTCTCAAAGGTGCAGGCCGGCTGGTTCGGGTTGACGATCACGTCCGCCTCGGGCAACACCACTTCGCCGTCTTTCAGCGCGGGCAGGTGGTGGTCTGTCACCAGCACCTGCATGCCCAGGGCGCGCGCACGCGCCACGCCGTCTATGCTGGCAATGCCGTTGTCCACCGTCACCAGCACGTCGGCGCCGCCGGCTTTGACGCGCTCGGCAATCGGCGGCGTCAGGCCGTAGCCGTCTGTCACGCGGTCGGGCACCAGGTAGGTGACTTTTAAGTCCGGGAACGATGCACCCAGCAGCTTCAGGCCGCGCAGCGCCACCGCGCAGGCGGTTGCGCCATCGCAGTCATAGTCGGCCACCACACAAATCTTTTTGCCGGCGGCCATCGCGTCAGCCAGCAGCTGCGCCGCCTGCTGCACGCCCAGCAGCGAGGCGGGTGGCAGCAGCCGCGCCAGCCCGTCGTCCAGTTCATCGGCGGTGTGCACGCCGCGCGCGGCATACAGCTGCGCCAGCAGCGGGTGAATGCCGGCCTGCTGCAGCGCCCAGACGCTGCGCGGGGGAACATCGCGTACCTGAATTTTCATAAAAATAGTTACTATCTTTTTTATAGCTGATTGCGCTCGAACCATGCGGGTTGTGGCGCAAAAAGGCCTGCAATTTTGGCCATGAAGCCGGCGGTGTGCGTTTCAAGGGTTTGAAAACCGCGCTCGCCGCACAGCGTCAGCCGCACGGCCTCGCCTGCGCGCTGGCGCGCCAGCAGTTGTGCAATCTCGCCGGCATTCAGTGCGGCCCAGGCCTGGGCATAGGCCTGCCAGTCATCGGCGAAGACGGCTTGCGCCAGGCTGCGTGGCACGGCAATTTGCTCCCTCTCCCCCTGGGAGAGGGTTGGGGTGAGGGCTGGCGGCCTTTGCACTTGTCCTGGATTGATTGGAGGCTGCAGGCCCTCACCCCCGCCCTCTCCCAGGGGGAGAGGGAGAAAATCCGCAGAAGCCAGCGCGCCCGTGCCGCTCAGCCAGAAAGAATTCACCGGCAACTGCCGCCGCGCCGCGCGCTCGTCATTCAGCGCATGGGTATACAGCAGCATCTGCATTTCGTTTTGCAGCAGCTTCATCTTGCGGGCTATGACGCCAGCTTCATCCTTGCTCTGCTTGGGCAGCCAGGGGTCCACATTGCGGCCCAGCACTCTATCTAGAGAGGCGGTGGGCAGGCTGCGAAACACCTCGCCCTCAGCCAGCCAGCGCGACGGCCCAAGCGCGGGCAGGTAGTGAATCGTGATGCCGTCGTCCTCAAAGTAGGGCTGCATGGCCGCCAGCAAGGTGCGGGATTCGTCCTCCGTCAGGCTCAGCGCGGCCGGGTCCGTCAGCGTGGCGTGTTCGCGGCCCATGGCCCAGTGGCAGGGCGTGATCCAGGCCCAGGCCTTGCCGGCCGCGGTATCCGGCAGGTGCTGCGCCGCATCCTGCGCCGCCCACGGAATCAGCCCGTCGGCCGTCTCTGGGCTGGCGACGCCCAGCGCCTGCGCCAGCGCGCGCTCGTGCGGGGGCGACAGCGTGTGGGCGTCCGCCACATCAGTGCGCACTGACTTCATTCCTTTCAGCAACTGGTTCAGGTTGCGCATGCTGCCGGCCGGCAGCGCCTTCATCGCCGGCAGCCAGGCCTCCGCGCTGCTGGCCGCAAAGGGAATCAGCAGCTGCGGGCCGTTGAAAGGAGTGGGGGAATTGGCTGACATGGGGCTATTGTCCGGGATGCCACAATTGGCGTTCAAATTTGGCGTTCAAACCGCACCCTCCAAGAATCCGTTTGAGTTGGCCGCCAGCGGCCGGCAACGACTACCAGGCTGAGTATGCAAATTCCTTATGAGCTGATTTTGGGCTGGCGCTACACCCGCGCCGGCCGCGCCACCCGGCGCAACGGCTTTATCTCTTTTATTTCGGGCGTGTCCATGCTGGGCATTGCACTGGGTGTGGCTGCGCTCATCATCGTGCTGAGCGTAATGAACGGCTTCCAGAAGGAAGTGCGCGACCGCATGCTGGGCGTCATCTCGCACATCGAGGTCTTCGCGCCCGGCGGCGTGGCCCTGCCGGACCCCGCCAAAACGCTGGCCGAAATCAAGGCCAACCCCCAAGTCACCGGCGCCGCCACCTTTATCGCCGCCCAGGCCCTGCTGGCCCGCGGTGAAGACATGAAGGGCACCCTGGTGCGCGGCATAGACCCGGCGCTCGAAGGCCAGGTCACCGACCTCGCCGTCACATCCGGCCCGACGCTGGCCAAGCTGGTGCCCGGCAACTTCGGCGTGGTGCTAGGCGGCGAGCTGGCCCGCGCCATGGGCGTGCGTGAGGGCGACACCGTCACCCTGATCGCACCCAGCGGCCAGGTCACCCCGGCCGGCGTGGTGCCGCGCCTGAAGCAGATGACGGTGGTCGGCACCTTTGACTCCGGCCACTACGAATACGACTCGGCCCTGATCATGATGCACCAGGACGATGCCGCCAAAATCTTCCGCCTCGAAGGCCCCACCGGCATACGCATCAAACTCAAAGACTTGCACCAGGCGCGCGAAGTGGCGTTTGAACTCTCCAGAAGCCTGAGCGGCGACTTGCTCATTCGCGACTGGACGCGCCAGAACAAAACCTGGTTTGCCGCCGTGCAGCTTGAAAAACGCATGATGTTCATCATCCTCACGCTCATCGTCGCCGTGGCCGCATTCAACCTGGTCAGCACGCTGGTGATGACGGTCACCGACAAGCGCGCCGACATTGCCATCCTGCGCACCCTGGGCGCCAGCCCCAAAAGCATCATGAAAATCTTCATGGTGCAGGGCGCGCTGGTCGGTGTCATCGGCACGCTCTCAGGCTTGATCCTCGGCCTGGGCATCGCCTTCAACATCGACGTCATCGTGCCCGCCATTGAGCGCGCACTCAACGCCAGCTTCTTGCCCAAAGACATTTACCTCATCAGCCGCATGCCCAGCGAGCCGCAATACGCCGACATCATGCCGATTGCCGTTATCTCGCTGGTGCTGGCTTTCCTCGCCACCATCTACCCCAGCTGGCGCGCCAGCCGCGTCAACCCGGCGGAGGCCCTGCGCTATGAGTGAACTCAAAAACGACATGACCGCAACACTGCAAAGCGCCAACGCAAACGGCGAAATCGTCCTCAAAGCCAGCGGCCTCACCAAACGCTTCCACGAAGGCATGATCGACCTGACCGTGCTGCACGGCGTAGACCTGCAAGTGCACGCCGGCGAAACGCTGGCCATCGTCGGCGCCTCAGGCTCCGGCAAAAGCACGCTGCTGCACTTGATGGGGGGGCTTGACGCCCCCACCAGCGGCCAGGTCGAGCTGAAAGGCAAAACCCTCTCGGCCCTGTCGCCCCAACAGCAAGGCGAGCTGCGCAACCAGCACCTGGGTTTTGTCTACCAGTTCCACCACCTGCTGCCTGAGTTCAGCGCACTCGACAACGTAGCCATGCCTTTGTGGATCCGCCGCGAATCCCCCGCGGAGTGCGCCCGCATCGCCACCAAAATGCTGGCCGCCGTAGGCCTCAAAGACCGCATCCACCACCGCCCCGCAGAACTCTCAGGCGGCGAACGCCAGCGCGTGGCCATCGCACGCGCGCTCGTCACCCAGCCAGCCTGCGTGCTGGCAGACGAGCCCACCGGTAACCTGGATCGCAGTACGGCAGACGGTGTGTTTGAACTCATGCTGCAACTAGCACGCGACTTCGGCACCGCCTTTGTGCTGGTCACCCACGATGAAACGCTGGCCTCGCGTTGCGGGCGGCGCTTCAGATTGGTGTCGGGGCGTTTGTCGGAGTGGAGTTGAAGAACTTCACCGCTGTGTAATTCGAACGAACTGGAAGTTCTTGTTGCATGCGCAGGTTATTCGCGTTCGAGATGGTGTCTGCAGCGGCAGTCATCACGTTTTTCGTAGTGCTCGGCGCGCATGGCGTTTGGTCTGCCTTTCGAACCACGCCCAGTTTCAACTCCCTTCAGCTCATCTCAGGCGAGGCTATTGCAGTAGGTGACTGCACCGGTACGTCCCGCAATGGCAGAGACTTTGTCGTGAAAGTGCGTGATGCCGACGGTGACCATTCTTTCCGTTTACCTTGTGTGGGTGATCACAACATTTTCAAGAAGATGGTCGGAACAAAGCTTGAGGTGCGAACCGCACGTGAGTTCGACTTGTTCATGCAAGAGTATCCGGAAGTCTGGGACGTTCGCTCTGCGAAGAATATCTATTACGACTACGACAGTCGTGCGGCACGGCAGAAGCAGATAGGGCCTTACATCGGACTCGCGTGGTTGGGGTTTCTGGTAATAGTTCTTGTAGCTGCTCGCAAGTTCTCTGCCTATGCAAGGCAAGCGCTGCGCCGGACGTTCCACCCTTCCGGAGAACCCAGGCGATGAGCGACATCATCTTCTTAAACGGCACATCAAGCGCCGGCAAAACCACCATCGCACACGCACTGCGCGCCGCGCTACCCCAACCCTTTTGTTACTACGCTTCCGACCAGCTGGCTGAGGCGGGTTTTCGCCCCCGCGCGCGCAATCCCAGGGAGCGCGAGCGCTTCTTCGACGGATTCCACCGTTCCATCGCGGCCTTTGCCGATGCGGGCAACCAGCTCCTGGTAGAACACATCGTCGAGGCCCAGTCCTGGGCAGACACACTGCAACAACTGCTCGCCGGCCATGCCGTGTTTTGGGTCGGTGTGCATGCACCCGTCGAAGAACTCAAGCGCCGCGAGCTGGCCCGCGGCAACCGGGATGTGGGGGAAGCAGAGTTTCATCTGCGTACGCACGGCTTCTGTCGTTACGACATGACTGTTGATTCAACCGAGCCGACGGCGAAAATCGCTGCGGATATTGCTGCTCGGTGGAGCGAGTGGCGGGCGCAGAGAGTTTTGTGACCAACTAATCAAGCGCCTTTAAGAATGGACTTGATGCCTTCGGTGACAACTGAGCTACCTGCAGTCGCTGCGGCCCAGAGAATTGCAGCAATCGTTCCCCCGACCAGCGCTTGAGGGACCCAATGCCAATGCTCCTTACCCTTTTGGATAAATCGCACGTTCGGGAATCCTCGATCAACCAAACGAAGTATCAGATGGTTAAGTGGTCCCCAGATGTTGGAGAAGAGTAGTAGAAATATTACAAAAACGAAAACGAACGCATTTGGCAACTTTAGCCAAGGTTCTAACTTTAAGGCTCCCCACAAGCTCAACCCTACGCCGGCAATTACGCCGGCAACTTGAATCAGCATCTGGGTGAATGCGTTCCGAATTAAATAGTGCCGATTGCGTAATGGCTTCACCGCTTCTTGCATCATTAGGAACGTTGAGGCTGCCCACTGCTCATTGTCCGATGCCACTGCGATGAAGCACATGCTCGCATCTGTCCTATCGAGTCTCACATCAAACGAACTTCCCTCCTTTTTATATGTGTCTTGCAGCAGCCCACTTTCAAAGTTTGCGGTTATCCAGTCAACACGTGGAGCGGCTAAAAAGGCTTGAGTAAACTCACCAACAGTATCTAAGCGAACTCCAAGCGTTTCCGTTCGAAGAATGAATGAAAGGCGGTTCGGTGTTCCCAAGCTGTCAGGAGCGCAGTTCGCCACGCACGCTTGCACAGCCTGGCCAAGTGCTTCCAGGTTGTCGATGGAAATCGACAAGTTCTTTAGCTTCACATCACGGGCATATTTAGGCATGTATTGAATGTAACGTTTTGATCGAAAATGACAATCACCATCAGCATCTCGATTCTCAATTCCTGGAGATGGCAGACGCTGGTCAGCCTAATGAGTTCAGGCTCTCTGCAACCCTAAACTCACTATCAAAGACCTGGGTGCTGAGTGCAGCAACGGGCGAAAAAACTAGAGCGTCGTTAAGGTGCTATTACCTTTATTAAAAACCAAGAAACCGGCTCAGTCGAGCAGCTAGTTTTCGAAGCCCTTTCTTAGAACTCTCGAGGTCAAGCCTGTTCAAGAATTTCTTTAGTCGATGCGTGCGCATACCGCGCTCGTGCATGCGATTCATGTACGGAACTAATTGATCTTCTGGAACCTCTTGGATGATCCTGGCAATGTCACGCTTGACTGACCCACGTTTGGATTTAACCCGCTCGATTCCCGGTGTAGCTGCAAATGCTTTCCCCCATGACTGCATCATCTCAAGGGGAACCTCAAGCTCGGCATGATTGAAAACGATTGCGTTGGCAATCTTCCGATTGAAGGCGTTGCAGTGTGGATCAAAAAGAATTCGCCTATGCCAAGCAAGCATGTCTGCTGCTTGCAGTGGCAGAACATCGTCGTCAGAGCGAAAAATCGGGGTTGCCCCCATCATTTCTTTGATCCACGTCTCTTGGAGTTGTTTTATTAGCGGATACCAAAGAGCGGCATTGCTCCCAGAGCTGCCTTGGCAGTCAAAAACGAAATCTATCTGCTCCTTGATATTGAAGTGACTTGCCAATCGTACGGCCGTAACGACGAATGCTTGAAAGCAAACGCCGTACGGGTCTCGCAGATCGTAAGGCGCGTTTGGGGTTACAAGCGCTTTATAGTCGCTCTTGTTGATCGAGCAGGTCAACGAGAGAGGTTTGTGCTTGCCGATAACTGCTGCGAGCCGAAGCAACTTCGCCTCCCGCTGGTCATGCGTCCAGCCGCGAAAAGAAGAAGTCATGTGCAAGGACTTGAGGTGAGGCGCTTCGTTAAGCGCTTCCTGCCAGTCTGCACTGAAATCCCTCCAAGTCTCTGTGCGGTGTATATACCCTGCCAAATACAGTCGCGATGCGTCCGCACTTCCCGAGTCATCCACAAAAGCTTGAAGCACGCCTACTCCTTTGATTAAGCACTGCCTTTCAATCTCTCACCCACTAGATGGCATCTTCCAAGATTCCAGCGCACCCAAGAATTCGTCAATTGACCTCTTTGAATAACAAGTGGCGAGCTTTCCCGTTACACCACCTCGCCGCAATCGCTTCGTTGCCCTCTCAATCTTGTGACACCACCCAGCGTCCAGCAATATCAAGTCAGCCACTACGGCGGCGGGCACCGCATGGATAAAGTCCATTGCATCGTTGTCATCAAAGACGTAGCGAGTGTCAATGTGAGGGTCACGTATTAACTCCGCGCTCAATGCATCGCGCAAGGTCATTCCAGGCGCAGGTCTGAATCGAACCGCATTGTGATGCCGCCTCTCATCCTTTGTGAGGGCCATAACCGCTTTCGATACCCCGGCCTTCATGGCGACGAAGAGCGGTAATAGTTGCTCTTTGGCGTTAATAGCGTCCTGAAGAAACCTGTGCGTGTTCCATGTGCCTCCCACAATAGCAGCTCGCGCACCAAGATCATGTAGTAGCCAATGCTGATCCGGAGCATCAGGGTGCTCAGCGACTCCTTCAACAAAAAGAAAGCCTTTATCGAGAGTCGTATCTGCGACGTACAGCGCGGGCATCGCTCGAAGTAGCAACCTTTCACCACTCGCAGCTTGTTGCAGATCGGTCATGGCGATGAACTCCATGATGTTCGCGTTGGAGAACAGCCATGTACCTTGTGATCGATGCAAGGCTTCAATGAATCGCTTTTGCATTGAACCATCGTCCGCAAAAAGGCGGACGGCCCAATGATCCAGATACACCACAGGTCGCACCAATTTTTGAGTGATGCTGTATCCACCGATTCCATTTGGTGCGATTGTCATTGCCATAGCTTATTGTGCGCCCAGTGAATAGATGGAGCGTTTTGCGGTTACAACCTCAATGTGGTTTCCGCAACGCTGCTGCAGTGAGCGGATGGACTGTTTATGAACTGGTTTGGTGGCGCCTAGCTGTGAATCTCGATAGCTCGAATGCGGGCTAGTTACGCTCGCGCTGGGTCGCCGCCGCGTTGCAATGTGGGTGGCGCTTCCTCCGGCAGGCTGGCCACTTACAGCACTTTGCTAAGAGTCGCTCGCTTGTTCAGCTAAACACCAGCCATGAAGACCAGACTCTAAGGCGTCCCCAGCCGGCTCGCATTCAACACTGCATCCAGCCGAGCCGCCCGCTTTTGCAAGCCATCCATGGTCGCGGCGAACTTTTCGGGGTCGGACTTTTGTGCGCCCATGGCCTTGCTGAGGTTTTCAAAGAGAACCAGGTCTGCGACGGGGCGCAGCTGGTAATTGGATGAAGCCTTGAAGCCCGAAAGCATCTTGATCGCCTTGAGGGTGGACTTTTCCGTGTCGTTACGCCCATAGGCGAGGATGAATTTGCGGATCTTTTCTTTGGTGACTGCAGGCAGGTCTTTGCGCATGAGGAGCGGGTCGCCGGGAATCAGCGGCGACTCCCAGATGACGCGCAGCGCCGCATACTTCTCGGGGAACTCGGCACGGAACAGGGCCATGTCTTCCGTGTTGTTGATGGCCAGGTCAACTTTGCCTTCTGCTACCGCCAGAAAGTTGTCGCGGTGGCTGCCATGCACGATGCGGGAAAAGTGTTTGTCGGGGTCTATCTTGTTCTTTGAGAAGATGTAGTAGCTCGGCACCAGAAAGCCCGAGGTGGATTTCCTGTCCGCAAGGCCGAGGCTGTAGGCCCCCGGTTTCGAGAGCACGCCTTCCAGGGCGCGGAGCGGGCCGTCCTTGCGGGCAAGCAGCACAGATTTGTAGCCGTTCTGCCCGTCCAGGCGAACCATCTGCGCAAAGATCTGCGATTCGTCTTTTTCCACCGCGTTGATCGCCAGTACGTTGTTGAGCCAGGCCACCTGTACACGGCCCTCCATCAGCGCGTCGGAGATTTGTGCATAGTTCTTGGAGGCCACCATCTTCACGGGCATCCTGAGCTCTTGCCCCAGCGCATCGGCCAGAGGCCGCCAGCCGGTGATCGTCTGTTCTTCAGAGGTCGGTGCGATGAGGCCAAGGGTGAGCCCCGCGGGCTCTGCCGCCTGGCCTGGCAGCGGAATGGCCAGCGCCATTCCCCCTTGGAGCATGACGCGCCTGGAAATACCGGTTCGGGCGGCGCACCTGATGATTACCAGGGCATGGTAAATGTCTTGCCGTTGCAGAAGGACTTCATGGCTTCCTGCACGCCTTCCTTGTAGCCCAGGCCTGAATCCTTGATGCCGCCAAACGGCGTCAGCTCGATGCGGTAGCCGGGCACCTCCCACAGGTTCACCGTGCCCACCACGAGTTCTTTGGCGAAGCGCGTCACGTCGTCCATGCGGTTGGTGCAGATGCCTGAGGACAAACCAAACGCGGTGCCGTTGGATATCTGGATGGCTTCGTCGATGTTGCTGAAGGTGATGATGGGCGAGACGGGGCCGAAGGTCTCTTCGCGCACCAGAGTCATCTCGGGCCGCACCTTGTCGAGCACGGTGGGGGAGTACAACGCGCCGTCGCGCTGGTTACCCACCAGCAGGCGTGCGCCTTGAGCCACGGCTTCGTTCACGCGGGTTTCAAACAACCTTGCCGCCGCTTCGTCGATCACGGTGCCAATGTCGTTGCCGGCATCCATCGGGTTGCCGTGGCGCCAGTTGCGGGTTTTCTCGACCACCAGGTCGGTAAAGTCGGCGGCCACTTTTTCATGCACCAGCATGCGTTTGACGGCGGTACAGCGCTGGCCTGAGTTTTTGTAGCTGCCTTGCACCGCCAGGTCAGACGCTTTGTTGAGGTCGGCGTCGTCCATCACGATCAGCGGGTCGTTGCCGCCCAGCTCCAGCACGATGCGGCGGTAGCCGGCCTTGCCGGCGATGTATTTGCCGATGGAGACACCGCCGGTGAAGGTGATCAGGTCCACATGCTCATTGGTGAGCATTTCGTCGGCAATCTCGCGCGGGTCGCCGGTGACGACCTGGAACATCTCGGGCGGCAGGCCGGCCTCATACAGGATGTCGGCCAGGAAGAGGGCCGACAGCGGCACTTTCTCAGACGGCTTGAGCACCATGCGGTTGTTGGTCGCAATGCTGGGAACCACCTTGTGCGCCACCTGGTTCATCGGGTGGTTAAAGGGGGTGATGGCGGTGATCACGCCCAGCAGCGGTTCGCGTGTGGTGATGACTTTGCGTTTTTTGCCGTGCGGTGTCAGGTCGCAAGAGAACACCTGCCCGTCGTCGCGCAAAGCCTCATTGGCGCCGAAGACCAGCACGTCGGCCACACGGCCGATTTCATACATCGAGTCCTTCTTGCACAGCCCCGATTCCAGTGTGATCAATGTGGAAGCCTCGTCGGCGCGGGCGCGCAACAACGCCGATGCGCGGTTCAGGATGTTGGAGCGCTCATAACGCGACAGCGTCGGCCGGTAAGCCTGCGCGATGCGATAAGCCTGCCGCACGTCGGCGAGGGTGGCCATGGGCACGGTGCCTATGCGCTCGCGGTTGAAGGGGTTGTGGATGGCGATGGTGCGCTCGCGCAGCAGGCGTTCGCCGCCTATGCGCAGGGCTTCTTCGCGAAACAGGGGGCTGTCTTTCAGGGATGGATTGGTGGTCATGTTGCTATCTCCGTGTTGAGGGGCGATTAAGTTTTTTTGCCGCGAGCTGATGTCGCCGAAGGGAGTTCAATGCTGGGGCGCTGGGGATGACTGAATTTCTCTGCTACCGCTTCATAGCCTCGTAGATGGCGTCGGCAAGAACCTGTTCCCCTTGGGAGTTGGGGTGTACACCGTCATAGGAGTGGATCGCCGGGTCGAATTTCGGGTAGATGTTGATGTATCGGATAGCAGCGTACTGCCCGGCAAGTTCCTTGTAGGCTTCATTGAGTTCCCTGATCTTTTGCGGCTCTGCGAAGTCCGCCTTGGTCGAAAGGACCGAAGCGAGATAGATCAGGACTTTCGGGTTGTCGGCTTTGAGTGCATCAAGAATCATCTTCATGTTGGCCTTTGTGGCTGCAACGCTCTGTGCGCTCGCCACGCGTATGTCGTTGATTCCAAGCAAGATGACCACCGTGTCCGGCGTGTAGCCGGCCAGCCAGTCGGGTAGCTTGCCGGCGCCGGTGCCGGGTGTGCGTGTTGGCGCGGTCTTACCCAAAATATCGGTCGTCTTCCAGCCCCAATGGCCTTCGTTGCGGGTGTCAAATTTGCGGCCGGCGTAATCCGGATAGGGCGAGACTGACGTGGTGCTTGCCGTGTTGTTTGCATCGAAGTTATGCGTCAGTGACCCGATGAAATCGAACTGATAGCCGCCGTCGACGAGATGCTTCCAGAGCGGGTATCGATAGCCTTTGTTGCCCACGGCGGCCTGGGTAATGGAGTCGCCCAGAAGCAATACGTGGCCCAGGTTCCTGGACGGCTGCGTCTGGGGAGCGGTGCCACAGGAGGCCACGCCGAACGCAAGCACCAGGATCAGCAGCGCGGAACGCAAAGGCGCTTTGAGGTTGAACATGGAGGTCATGCGGCTATCCCCGTGTTCAGGGTGCCAATGAAATTCTTGCCGCGTGCGCCGCCCTGGGCATGCAGCACCATCTTGCGGGCTTCTTCTTCGCCCACGCCGTAATCGGCAAAGCGGGTTTTCACGCCCAGGCTTTCGATAAAGGCCGACAGGCGCCGCGGCGCGTCGGCCAGCGGTGCGCCCAGGGCCTGCTCCAGCACCTGGTCACGGTCGGCGCGCTGGCCTATCGCCAGCTCCAGCACCATAGGCAGCGGGAACGAGCAGGCAATGCCGTGGGGAAGCCCGTGGCGCAAAGTCATCTCATAAGAAATCGAATGCGCCAGCGCCGTCTTGGTGTTGGAAAACGCCATGCCCGCTTTCAGCGCGGCCAGTGCCATGCGGCCGCGCAGCGCCAGGTTGGTGGGCTGCTGCATGAGTTTGGGCAGCACCTCCAGCGTGTCGCGCACGGCAGCCACGGCAAAGGTGTCGGAGACCGGGTTGGCGTTGACGTTCCAGATCGATTCGAGGGCGTGCGACAGTGCATCCAGCCCGCTTTGCAGCGTGACCGCGGCCGGCAACGAGAGCATCAGCTCGGGGTCGATCACGGCAAAGGCCGGCCAGGTCTGCGGCAGGTGGAGCGAGTATTTTTTCTTCTGCTCCCTGTCCCAGATGGTGGCCCAGGGCGTGACCTCGCTGCCGGTTCCGGCGGTGGTGGGAACGGCAATCAGGGTCTTGAAGCGCGTGGGCGCAAATGCGGCCTCGCCCGCCAGGCCGGCGAGCAGTTCGTCAAAGCGGTTGTTGCTGTTGCCCACCATCAACGCCTTGGCCGTGTCGATGGCGCTGCCGCCGCCGACGGCGATGATGACTTCCGTGTCGGCATGTTCGCGCCAGAAGCGCTCCCACATCGGGGCGAGCTCCACCACATCGGGGTTGGGGCGCACCTGGTCGATCACGCCGGCCAGCTGGTCCTTCAGCACTTCTTGCAGGCGGCCCAGCAGGCCGATGTCGCGAGCCTCCGGAAAGGTCACCAGCACTGCCTTGCGGCCGGCCAGCAAGGAAGGCAGAGACAACAGGGCCCCCGGCCCGTACACGCTGTGCACGGGGTTATGGTAATTGACGGTCATGAATCTCTCTCTAGGAAGTCGTAACGCGGGCGTGGTTCAGCGCCAGGTCGAAGATGTCGAAGTTGCGCCACCGGCGGCCCTCGGGCAGGTTTTGCAGACGGCAGTTAAAGAGCAGCGGAACCTTTTGCTCCGACAACCCGCCGTGCGATCGCAGCGGCACGGTCAGGCCGCTCAGGTCGTGCTCGGAGGCGCGGGTGCCCAGCACGGTCAGGTGGTCCGAGATCACCACCAGGTCGCCGATGCGGTCGGGCGGCAGCTCGAAACGCTGGGCGGCCTCACCACGCGTCAATACCGTTTCAATGCCGTCGATGGCGCGCAGCTGGGCGGTGATGGCGGGGGCTGACGCGGTGTCCTTCAAGTACACCGTGGCAAACGAACCCAGTGCGCCGTGGTGCACCACGTAGGGGTCGGTAATCGGCAAGATCACGCGGCCCTCGCCGGCGCCGGCCAGCGTGTCCAGCACCTCCTGCAAAAAGACAATGCGGGGATTGCCGGCGGCATCGGTCTTGGGGCTCATGCCGTGGTCGGCAGTGAGCGCAATCACTGCGCCCAGCATGTCAAGCTGCGCGAGGTAGTCGTCCATCATCGCGTAAAAATCATTGGCGCCGTCTGTGCCGGGCGCGCATTTGTGCTGCACATAGTCGGTGGTCGAGAGGTACATCACGTCGGGCCGTTCCGTCTCCAGCAGCTTCACGCCGGCCGCAAACACGAACTCGCTCAGGTCGGCGCTGTAGACCGAGGGCACGGGTTTGCCCACCAGCGCCGGCACGCCTTCAATACCGCCGTCCATCAGCGTGGCCTTGTCGGCCTTTTCTGCTGAAAAGCAGATGCCCGTCATGCCGTGGCCCAGCAGGCTGCGCAGCTTGTCCTTGGCGGTCACCACCGCCACCTTGAGCCCGGCATCCGACAGTGCGGCCAGGATGGTTCCGGCCCGCAGGTAGGCGGCGTCGTTCATCATCACTTCCTTGCCCGTGGCCGGGTCCAGGAAGTAGTTGCCGCAGATGCCGTGCACCGAGGGCGGCGCACCCGTCACGATGGAGAGGTTGTTCGGGTTGGTGAAGCTGGGCACCACGCAGTCACCCACCAGTGACGTGCCTTTTTCCAGCATGCGCTTCATATAGGGCGCCATACCGGCCTCGATGGCCTGGGTGATGTAGTCCGGCTCGCAGCCATCGACGCAGACCACCACCACCGGCCGTGCCGGGATGTTGTAGTTGCGGCCGTTGGCGTTCACGCTGGTCAGTTTGCGGTCCATTAGCGTGCTCCTTGCTGGATCCAGGCGCGCAGCTTGCTGGACACATAGTCGGCCGTCATCACCATGGCGACGATCACCAGAATGCAGGTGGCCGTGTCCTGGTACTGGAACAGCTTCATGCTGCCCACCAGTTCAAAGCCGATGCCGCCCGCGCCCACCATGCCCAGCACCGTGGCCTGGCGCAGATTGGTCTCAAAGCGGTAGAGGATGACCGCAATCCAGGCCGTGACGACCTGCGGTATCACGCCGAAGATGATGGTCTGTATCGGCCCCGCGCCGGTAGAGCGCAGCGCCTCGATAGGGCCCTGGTCGATGTCTTCGATCGACTCGGCAAAAAACTTGCCCAGCATGCCGGCGCCGTGCAGCGCAAGCGCCAGCACACCCGGGAAGGGGCCCAGCCCGACGGCCGCCACAAAGATCAGCGCGAGGATGATCTCATTGATGCCGCGCATGATGTTGAGCAGCTGGCGCGTGAAATGGAACACCGCAAGGCTGGGCGAGATATTGCGCGCCGCCAGAAAGCACACCGGCACCGCCAGGATGATGGCCAGCAGCGTGCCCCAGACGGCGATCTGCACGGTCTCGATGGCGGGGTTCACGAGTTTTTTGGCGAACTCCCAGTTGGGCGGAAACATCCGCCCTAGGAAGTCGGCGATCCACGGCGCGCCCTTGACGAGCTCCGAGACACTCACCTGGCTGCCGATGGCGGCCCACCAGATGATGCCGACACCGCCGGCCGCGGCGACCAGGTATTTCCACCAGCCGGCGTTGCCGCCGCTGGCGCCCACCAGCAAGTTGTAGCGTCCGATGCTGATCATGATTTCTCCAGGGTGAAAGCTTGTTGTGAAGGCAGCAGCGGCGGGGCGGGGCGGGCCGTGGCTACTGCTGCGGTGACCGCCGCGTGAGGCGCAGTGCCCGGTTGTTTGACCTGCGCGGGCGTGTCAACGCCTTCAGGGTAGATGCGGTGCAGGGCCTCTTCGGTCAGCTCGTCGGGCCGGCCCTCAAACACAATGCGGCCGCCCGCCACGCCGATGATCCGTTCGCCGAATTCCAGGGCGTAGTCGACCTGGTGCAGGTTGCAGATCACGGTGATGCCGCTTTCGCGGCTGGCCTCGCGCAGGCAGCTGAGTACGCTGCGGGAGGTCTTGGGGTCCAGGCTGGCGACCGGCTCGTCCGCCAGAATCACCTTGGGGCGCTGGGCCAGCGCGCGCGCAATGCCCACACGCTGCTTCTGCCCGCCCGACAGCGTGTCGGTGCGCACATCGGCCTTGGCCTCCAGGCCCACCCGGCGCAGGCTTTCGCGGGCAATCTTGATGTCTTCCTGCGGAAACATCTGGAACCACGACAGCACAGCCGGCATGGCCGACAGGCGACCGGTCAGCACGTTCTTCAGCACCGAGAGGCGGGGCACCACGTTGTAGTGCTGAAAGATCATGGCCACGTCGCGCCGCACGCGGCGCAGGCCCGCGCGGTCGCCACGCGACTGCACGCCGTCCACCTGGATCTCGCCGGTGGTCGGCTCGGTCAGGTGGTTGATGCAGCGCAGCAAGGTGGACTTGCCCGCACCCGAGGCGCCGAGGATGACCACGAACTCCCCCTTGCTGACGGAGAGGTCGATGTGGTGCAGCGCTTCGAAGTCGCCGTAGCGCTTGGAGAGATTGCGTATGTTGATCATTTCATTTTCTTCAGGTCAAGATTGAGCAGCTTGGCTGTGTCGCGGATGATGTTGTAGTCCGCATCCGTGGTCGGCTTGAAGCCGTTGAGCACGCCCTGGTCAGACCAGGGAATGTCTTTCACCTCCAGGAAGGCGGCCTGCACGCGTTTTTTCAGATCCGCAGGCAAGTCCTTGCGCCACACCGTGGGGGATTCAGGGATGGGGTCGGAACGCCAGACCACCGTGATGTCTTCGCGCTTGGCAAGCCCCTTGGCAATGGCGGCGTCCAGGATGCGGTCGGCAATCGCGGCGGCGTCTACCTTTTTGTTTTGCACCGCAATCGCATTGGAATCGTGCGAGCCGGAGAAGATGACGCGGCCGAAATCCTTTTCAGGGTTGAAGCCCATTTTCATCAGGCCTGCCTTGGGGAACAGGTGGCCGGACGTCGAGCTGGGGTCCACAAACGCAAAGTTCTTGCCCTTGAGGTCGTTCACGGTTTTGATGCCGCTGTCTTTGTGCGCAATGATCTGGCTGTGATAGAAGGTGCGCCCGGCCTTCTTGGTCTCGGCCACGGCAAACGCCTCGATCTCGGCGACGGTCGTGCCCAGCACATATGAGAAGGGGCCCAGGTAAGCCACATCCAGACGTTTGGAGCGCAGCGCCTCGATCACGCCGTTATAGTCGGCCGCCACAAAGGGTTTGACCGGCATGCCCAGCGCTTTGGACAGCATGTCCATCATGGCCTGGCTGTTGGCGATCATGGCGCGGGAATCTTCGGATGGAATCAGGCCCACCGTCAGGACCTGTTGCTGCGCGATCGCGGGTAGTGCCACGGTGCCGGCCACAGCGGCCGCGGTGCTGATCAACACCTTTCTGCGATTCATCATGTGTTTGTCTCCGTTATGTAGGTGGTGCATAAAAATCTCCATTTTTTTCAGGGCGAAACTGCCCGTGAGGAGTTTTCACGACCAGTATGAAACGCTGATGACAAAAATGAATCGGGAGCCGGCGCCGCGTTCTGATGACACGTTTCCTGCTCTGGACGCCAGTACATCATCGGAGCGATGTATTCGTCCAATTCAAAGTTTTTCCGTGTTCTATACAATTTATCTATACGACCACAGGGTTAACCCATGCGCCTGACACAACTGCGTTCCTTTTATGCCGTGGCCCGGATGGGCAGCTTCACGGGTGCCGCCGAGCACCTTCACGTGAGCCAGCCCACCATCACGACACAGGTCAAATTTCTGGAAGAGCGTTACGGCGTCGAGCTGTTTCACCGGCGCGGCCGCAGCGTCAAGCTGACGGAGCTCGGTGAACAATTGATGCAGCTGGCCCAGCCCATCTTCAGCCTGGAGGCCGACGCGGTGCTGCTGCTGGACGATGCGGGGGAGTTGCGCTCGGGCCATCTGCGCGTAGCGGCCGTGGGCCCTTACCACGTAACCAAGGTGCTGGTGAACTTCAACCAGCAGTTCCCCGGCATCAAGGTGTCGGTCACCACCGGCAATTCACAAGACGTGCTGGACCGCCTGCTGGACTACAGCGCTGATGTGGGCGTGTTGGCGCAGCTGGTGCGTGACGACCGTTTTGTCTCGGTGCCGTTTTCAAGGCATCCGATCGTCATCTTCACGCCCTCAAGCCACCGCTTTGCGCGCCGGCGCAGCATACGCCTGGCAGAGTTGCAGGGCGAGCGCATGATCTTTCGCGAACAGGGTTCCACCACCCGCAAGGCCTTTGATTCAGCGCTGGAAAAGGCCAAGGTCAAGCCCGAGGTGGTGATGGAGATCGCCAGCCGCGAAGTGATCCGCGAGGCTGTGATTCAGGGGATCGGCATTGCGGCTGTGTCGGCTGTCGAATATGTGCCTGGGCCGGGCCTGCACATGGTGCAGATCAGTGACGCCGAACTCTATACCTATGCCCACGTCGTGTGTCTGGCCGAGCGCCGCGAGATGCGCATGATCCGGGCATTCTTTGACACCATCGTGCCGGATGTGCAGGTTCGCAAGTCGGGGCGTTGAGGAGACCGTCGGACTTGCAGGGACTGGGTGTTATCCCTTTTTCCACTCATCCTTGATAAGCCCGGTAAGGACTTCATCCTTCAGCTCCCCATCGGCCACGCAGCGATAGGCTTGCCGCCTTTCGCCTTCGACCTTGTAGCCGAACCGTTGCTGCATCGCGAGAGACGCGCCGTTCCCTTTGAAAAAGCCGTTATCCAGCCGCCTGAGCTGGAGGTCTTCAAAGGCGAATCTGATCTTCTCGCCAAAGGCTTCACTGCCATACCCATGGCCGTGGTACCTGGCGCTGAGCCAGATGCCTCCGCCGGCAGTTCCGTGAACCGGGCTGATCTGCCTGAGGCTCACACCGCCGATGGCCTTGCGTTCGGATTTCAGTTCAATGGCGAATTCATAACCGGCCGGGCTTCCCGGTTTGCCAGCTGCGCTTTTGCAATGTTCTACCCATCGCCCGGCATCTTCAAGCGTGTAGGGGTGCGGAACAAAGGCAAGCCATTTTGCAACGCTGAAGTCATTCAGTCCTTCAAGCAGCGCCGGGATGTCTGATGGATGCCAGCTCCTCAGTATCAGCCGGGCAGTCTCAAGCCGCGGGCCGGCTTGTTCTGAAGATGGTGCGGGTTGAGGTTGCTCGATGCGGCTCATTGAATTTCTGGACTCATTATGTGAGGGGCAAGGTAATGTATACCGCAAGGTCCCTGCTCCCTTTGCCTGCTCACATCACTGCGTACGCGCATGATCCGTTTTTCGAGCGTAGTGGCCAATGGCGCTAAGGTTTGACCATCCCGCCACGGAAGAGATTCGAACTGATCAAGCGCTGGCCGAAGAGAATGCCCCGCTTCTCAACGAGCGTCCAGGACAACCAGCCGAATCCAAGTGCGAGCACCAATGAAGAGATCAGATTGAAAAGAATCCCCTCGTGCGGAAAGAAATAGATCATCGTCTGCTGAATCGGGAATCCCCAGAGATAGACGCCGTACGAAACATCAGCACCAGGTTTGAATTTGATCATCCAGCTTTGAGCTGACAAATACAGCATTGACGAGAAGATCAATGCATAAAAAAGGTAGGGGCCGAGGATAGAGGTTTGAAATAGCAGATACAAAACCAGAAGACTCACCACTACCCTGAAAGTCAGGGCTATATCTTCCTTGAATACTGCGGCCAGCACCCCCATCCCAAAACACGGCGCCAGAAAGTCAATGTGCGGGTTGCTGGCTCTCCAGGTGAAAAGCAGCTTGTTCCCCGTAAGTGGATCCAATGCCACAACAAGAAAAATGAGCACAACCAGCAACCGGGATTTGAAAACGCCCAGCATAAAGAGGGCTAGCAAAGTTAAATAGGCCGCGACCTCATACTGCAAGGTCCACAAAGAACCGTTGACAACCAAAGGGTGTGGAAGATTGGCAAACACTCCCGGTAATCCGTAGACCGTATCAAGACGGATATTTTCAAAAAAATAGAAATAAATCTGCGGACTCGAGAAGTATTCCCCGAGTGACAAATCGGTGACCAGTGGCCCTATAAACAGGATTGTTGAAAGTACAACAAAGATCAGGGCCGGCCACACCCGGAATGCCCTTGCTACCAGGAAATCAACTGGATCGCGCTTTTGGAGCAAGCTGTTTGCCACCACCAGTCCGCTTAAAAAGAAAAATACCTTCACGGCTAATGAACCCGCCGTATCAAAGACCAGCATTCGCTCTACAAGGTCCTTCTGTCCTCCCTGCGACACAAGTCCATAGGCGTGCCTGTATATCACCATCCCGGCAGCCAGCAACCGAAACAGGTCAAGGTTATTGTTTTCCCTAAGAAGTACGCTGGATAATTTCATGTGCCGGAGTGTCGCACGCGAAGCCGGATGGCGATCATTGCTGCGGGCTCCTGCAAATAGGGGTGACCGCTTGCGCCACATTAAACAACGGTCTTGCCCAGGCCTGGCGCTACATCCGGCTTGAAGTGCTCACAGAATTTTCTCCCCCCCTTTTTTTGGGCTTTGGCTAGAGCTGCCAAAGCCCCCAGAAGGTTCCAGGGGCCGGGGAGCCTCCTTACCAGCGCGCAATCACCCCCAGCGATGCACTTACATCACTGCGCACGCTCACATCGCCGCCATTGGCAAAGTAGCGCCCGGCTTCGCCATAGACGCTCCAGGTCTTGTCGATGGCCAGCGTCATGCCCACGGCTGCTTCCGTCCAGCTGCCGCCGTTGCGCGTGGTGATGTCTGTGATGGCAGCGCCACTGCCGAAGCGTGCGGTGTCCAGGCCGCTGGAGGCGCGGTAAAAGTTCAGCCGGCCATAGGGTTTGAGCACACCCATGCTGGTGGTCATCTCGGTTTTCACACGCACGCCGATGCGTGTGGTCAGGCTGTCGGGGCTGTCTTGCTGCACGCCGGCGTTGGGCAGGGCTAGGTCGTTGAGCTTGATGTGCTGGTGAACCAGCTGCAGCTGCGGCTCGATGCTCCAGCCGCTGCCCACTTCAAAGGCCTGGCCAATTTCCACGGACGTGAGCAAGCTGTCGCTCCTGGACGCCGAAATTGCGTTGCCTGTGGGTCGCAGTGTGTAGTCCTGGTAGCCGGCCTGCAGCACGGCATCAGCGTAAAAGCCTGTGCCTGTATCCCAGGTGGCGTAGCCGCCCAGGTAACGGGCGCGCAGCTTGTTGCCGCCTACAGGGCCTTGTACGCCGCGCGCAAAACCGCTGACGTCCACAGTGCCGTCAAGCGCGCCTACATACACACCTGCACGCCAGCTTGAATCGGCAAGCAAATCCGTACCCGTCTGGAAGCCATATAAACGGCCAGCGCTTTTTGGGCTGGCAAAGCCCTGCTGCGTCACGTCGATGTCGGTCGTGATCACGCGGCCCCAGCCATGGCGCGCGATGGCGGCTTTCTCGCTGGGGTCCGCTGCGGCGTCGCCGCTGCGCATGCTGCGGTTGCCCAGCATCGCGGTATCGGCCAGGCGGATATGTGTGGGCAGGGCCGACACCATCGGCACTTCGGCACGGTAGGTCGGGATGGCGCCCACTGCGGAGCGCAGGTACCAGTTCTGGTCGGCGGTGCCCCGGAAGATGTTGTATTCGTAAATGCCGGCGTCCACGTGGCCATTGGTCAGCGCGAAGGCGGTGGCGGCCGTGGTGGCGCCGCCCTGCGCGGTCACCACCTCAATGCCGTTGCCGGTGGTGAGCGCGCCCAGGCCGCCGAGGTTGATGATCTGGATATTGGTGTTGCCGGTGGCGCTTGCGCCCGCACCGTTCAGGATCAGCCGGTCGCTGACGCTGTTGCTCGCGCCCAGCGCCGTACCCAGTCGCACGGTGCCGCCGGTGCCTACATAGGCGCCCGTCACCGTCAAATTGGTGCCGGGGGCGGCGCCAACAGTTGACACGAGGCCGCTGTTGTTCAGTGATGGCAGCGTGTGGCTGAAGCCCGCCAGGTCCAGCGTGCCGCCTGCACCTACGATGTGAGCGGAAGCCGCGGCAAGACGGTTCAGGCCGCTGGCCCGCAAGGTGCCGCCGTTGATGGTGGTGGTGCCGGTATAAGTGTTGACCGCGCCAAACAGCGTGGTGCCCGGGCCATTCAACTCCACCGAACCGTTGCCGGCGATGACGGGGTTGAAGGTATAGCTCGCGTCGGTGTGGTTGAAGTTGACGATACCTGTGCCCGCGCCGAACTGCACCGTCGTTGCATTGAGCGTACCGGCTGCCGTGGCCGCCTGGCCTCTGGCGCCGCCAATGCTGAGCGTGCCCCTGCCGGCCGCATTGGCCGCGATGCTGAGCGTGCCGGTGGTGGATGTGACTGTGCCGCCGTTGGCAATCGTCAGCTCGCCGTTGCCCGACGTTCCCAGTGCCAGGGTGACGTTGGCGATCAGCTGGGAACCCGCACCCGACACCAGCGCGCTGGAGGCTGATGTGGCCGCCGTCGCGATATTCACGATGTTGGCGCGCAGAACCCCGCCGTCCAGAATCGACGTGCTGCCGCCGTGCAAGACGTAGAGGCCTGTAACGTCCCAGCGCGAACCCGCACCGGAGATCAGTACCGTGGTTATTCCGCCCTGCGAAGTCGCCGGGATGCCACCCAGGGTCGCGCTGTCGCTTTGTATTCTTCCGCCGTTGGTGACGTTGATAAAGGCACGTCCCCTGGCGACGTTAATGGGATTGGTGATGGTGAACCGTGAATTGGCGCCCGTGACGTTGAGCGTGCCTGTGGTGCCTGCCACCCCCGCCAGGCTGAAGGTGCCGGCGGTGTTGAAAAAGCCGCCGTTCTCGATGTTCAGGGTGCTGCCCGCCACTGAGCCAATTAAGGTCGCTCCTGTGATGGCGTTCATCAGGGAGCCGGCGCCGGTGACGGTTGCACTCGTGTTGTCGCCTAACAGGGTTAGCCCGCCGGCGGCGCCGCCGAAGGTGATCTGGCCGCCGCCTTCCACACGCAAGGCGCCCGCCGTGACGTTGATGTTGTTGGCGACGGTGCTGCCGGTACCGGTCAGCACGGTGGTGCCTGCGCCGTCCTTGGTGAACGCGCCGGCGCTGGTCACCCTGCCATTGATGGTCAGAAGTGCCGAGGTATTGAAGTTGCCGGTGCCGGTGGTCGACAGCGTGAAAGCGCCGGGTGCAATCGTCAGCGCCTTGGTCACTGCGGGGATGAGCCCAGGCGCGGCAATTGCCAGATTGCCGGTCAGGTTGATGGTTGACGAAGGGTCACCATCCGCATTGGCCTGGTTGATGGCCGTGATGAGCTCGGCCTGCGTCGACGCGGTGTAAGTGGCCGCACGCGCTTCGCGCAGCGCACCGCCGGCAAAGACGACGAGCAGCGCCGCCGCCAACGGTGAAAGCCAGACCGCCAGATAGCGCCGTGATGATGTGAGAGCATGAGAGGGCGCTTGCAGACCGGGCAATTTGACGGAGCTCTTGCCCCTGCCTGCCGCCGTTTCGGGCACTGCCATCCACGATTGATGGGCCAGGTTCCAGATCACCCGGTAAGAATTGTTCATGCAAATCCCTCTTTATTATTAAATCGCTACAGGCAGATACATCAAACGTATGACATCTGCGTTTGCTGCGCGCACCAGCGAAGAATGCGCGCGCGGCGATCATTGCATAGGGTGCTAAGTTTTTTGACGACACATGCGGCCAGTCAGGCATTTCTCATGCTGCGAGCCAACAACCGAGAGCTTTACTAGAATGCTTCGCCGAAATTGGTCGGGGGTCTTAGGTGTATGACGGTTCTCCTTCGAATGGAGGGGTGGCCTTCATGCTGTGCGTTGCCGGCACTGCGTTTGTGCGGGCTCGCAGGGTGGACGCTCCGCTTTGCGGACAGCGATTTAGACCAGCGCCGCAGCGGAGTTGAGGCCGTGGCCGTCGTGTTTGCTAGTCCTCGCTCAGACTGACGACGCGAATACATTTTTGATCCGGTGCGGTCAGCCTGACGACAACGTCACGGTTTCCCTCTTTGGGGCACACCATTCCTTGCAGGCTGAAGGTCTGTGGAGTTCCGGGCATGGTGATGGCGGCTGCCATGTAGGGCTTTGCGAATGTGCACCGCGGCGACGAGACAGCTGCCTGCAGAGGGACGCACGGCTCCTTGCTGCCGAACATGATGTGCAGCGACCTGAGTGGCTTGCCTGCTGGTGTTTGGGTATGAATCAGTTTGACCCCCGCGGCCTCCAGAAATGGCGGAGCAGACGCCACACTAGCAAAATTGATCGTCCCGTCAGGCCCCTTGAGTTCCACCGGCTTGCTAAACGCGATGTTGAGTTTTGACTCGAGAGACTTCGTAGAAAATCCATCCCGGAGATCGCTTGCCGTAACCCACAAGATGCGATCTTGCAGATACTTCACTGCGTCGCTGGCAGGCTCTGTGGCGTGAATGGCGGAGGAACAAACTAGCAGCAGGGCTGCAAAGGCCACGTATGGGCGGTATTTCATGATCAGGATACCTTCTTCTTGCGGCGCAGCCACCCCAGGGGCCAGGCAAAGCCGAAGGCAATAGGCAAAGCGATGCCCAGCGAAAGAATGCCCGACACGAACAGCGCGCGCCCCACAGTTTCGCGTTTGTCGCGCAAGTCATAGTAGCGCCGCAACGTGGCGACTGATGGTTTTCGCGTGTCGTAAGCCACTTCTACAGTGGGTTGAGAAGCGTATTGCAGGGCGCCGGTTTCGTTGGTTGAAGTAGTGCTTGTGCGATACGTCACGCCGTTCACCACATATTTGAAGTGCACCCGGTATGAGTCTCCGCGCTTGCTCGATATTTTGCTCATACCGTCCATGGTGGCAGGAGCAAAGCCCGGTGAGCTGGCAACCGAGGTCATGGTTTCGATCCGCTCTTTTTCTTCAGAGCCAAAGAGGTAGAACACACCGGAAAAGATCAGCAAAAGCAGCGCAAGGAATTTCATGTTTGACCTGAATAACGGGGAACAGAGTTTTTATTGACTGGTCGAAAATAGGGGCTGGTTCTATCGTGCATCCACGGCGTACCAGTTGTTCGCCCCCAGTGCCTTGTCCGCCGCGGCCATGACCTCGAGCCACACGGGCGATTCAAGCATCTCGGAAAGATCATCGGGAAGCTGCGATACCCGCACATCGTAGAACGCATTGAATTCAACCAGGGCTTTGAGCTCGCCGGATGAAAAGTCGGCCTCAAACCTTGCATCGCCCGGATGGTAAAAATCATCAAACCATTGATTGACCAGCTCTGTCGCCACGTTGACGGCTGGTACTTGCCGCTGGTAGTCAAGTTGATCCGCCGCAGATGCAATCAACTGCAACGTGTTGATGATGTTGACGCGATGGGGTTCCATGGGGTGAGTTAATAACATGTCAGTTGGAGTATCAACCCGATCAGGCGATGAAGCGCTTAAGCCGCCCATAGTTTGACGCTTAGGCTCCGCAGGCCGGCTGGGCCTTACATCTACTCTTCACTTTCCTGCTGCTTTTTTCGCTTGGCCACGATCCTGCGCGCTTCGCCGGTCAGCCCGGCACCCAGCACGATCAGCCCACCACCAACCGGAACCATCATGAGCGCTAAGCCCGACAACACGACGAGGTTCTCATTGTTCTGCATCGCCCCCACTGCCAGCCCCGCGCCGGCAATGGCAAAGGCGGCGACTGCGCAAATGAGCAGGGTGCGGGGCCTGACAAAGAGCCCTGCAACCGCACCGCCCGCTATCAGCAAGATCCAGGCGAAATAGGCTTTATCCATGGGGGCTCAGGAAGTACGGCACTGGCCTTGGCGCGTGACGGTTTGCTCGCGCAACGGACGCGGGCCCTCAGGAGGCCAGGCGCGACGTGGCCAGCGGGCGTTGCATGAAATGGCTGTCAGCAGCGAGCTGCACCGTGCGGCTCAGGAGCTCCATATCGCCGAGCCGGGTCAGCACCTGGTAGGCCAGTGCCGCGAGTTCGGAGATATTGGTGGCAAGCCGCGCGTCTTCGGCGTCGAAGGTCTTGGCGCTTTGGGAAATCAGCCAGACGGTGCCCGCGACACGTCCGTCGACGTGAAAGGGCACGAGCAAGACTTCGCGCATGGGCGGGTCAATCTGCGCGGCGGTTTTATACGCTTTCGCCGGGTCCACCATCAGGATGATCTTGTCCGTCTCCAGCACCGTGCCGCAGGGGCTCTCAGCGTGAGGCACGACACTGCCGAGGTATTTTTCGAAGAGGCCCACTGCTGCTTGCCAAAGCAGGATCCGGTTACCGTCGTCGCGCCCCGACAAACTTACGCCGGCGGAATCGGCGCCGGTGAGCCGTTTGACGGCATACGACAGGGTGGTCAGGACGGAGCCAGGGGTTTCCCTCAACGCCTTGATGACTTCGGAGGTGGCTTCCACCTCGGATTTGTAGTCCGGCGCCCGGGAAGGCCGCTCGCTCAGCAAATGATTGGCAATGACCTGCTGGATGGCGGGCGGGATGCCGGCCAGGTCGATTGCGAAAGGTTCTTCCATGGGCGCACCTCTTGAATGGCCAGCAGCCAGAACAGCTCTGGAGCGTCAGCGTCAATGGCGCAACTGATGGTTACAACGATTATGCCCTCGGCCTGCACAGGCGCTTTGGCACTCGTTTGCAACACGGGTCTGGTGGCTTGCGGTCTGGCCGGTCCAGATGTGTTTTATAGGTGAAAGATGACTGTTAAGAGGCGCTGATAAATCGTTCAAAAAAAGTCGCTTGTGATGAGAGGGAGGGCGGGGCTGTAATGCGACCAACTCTCTGAAACCCTTGCAGAGCGAGGGCTATGGCCCCTTCAGGGAGGCGTATGGGATACGGGGCCAAAGACGATTTCAAACTTTTATTTCGACCATTTCTTTTTAACTTTTCATACCTACACATCTACAAACACTTATGAACCTGATCAATAACTCCTTTCTGAACGAACGCGTTCTTTCCGTGCTGCGCATCGTGTCGGCTTTTTTGCTGCTGGAGCATGGCTCGGCAAAGTTATTCAAGTTTCCCCATGTGGCGTTCTTTGACAACCTGCAGTTTTTCTCGCTGATCGGTGTCGCCGGCATGCTGGAGGTGGCGGGTGGCGCCCTGTTGCTGATTGGCTTGTTCACGCAGCCTGTGGCTTTTGTGCTGTCGGGCCTGCTGGCGTGCGCTTATTTCATTGGCCACGCGTCCAAGGGCTTCTTCCTGGCCCCCATGCTTAATGGAGGTGAGTCGGCGGTGTTGTTTTGCTTTGTCTTTCTTTATCTTGCCGTGGCCGGCGGTGGCGCCTGGAGTGTGGACGCCTTGCGTTCGCGAAAGTCATAAAACAAGCCGGGGTTGCCGGCACCCGAAGCCCGGGTGTCGGCTTCGCGCCGACCAATCCTGGAAGCTGTCCTACATCTCCAACGCGGAAGTGCGCCCTACGATTTTTCTTGTCCAGCGGATCACATGGACTACGGGGAATTTAAGGAAGATCGAACCCATTCAAGTTCGGCAGACCTGTCCACATCCGAGGGTTAGTTCGGCACCCAAGCCCCGCTTTGGTGAATACGATAAGCGCTTTTGCGTCCGGCGATGCCGGGTGCAAGCTTCCAACGTTCAGGAGATATGACATGACCAGCAAGAACACAATTTGCCTGTGGTACGACCGTGACGCCCTTGAGGCCGCGACCTTCTATGCCAAGACGTTTCCCGACAGCTCGGTCGGCGCGATATTCCATGCGCCGGGTGACTATCCTTCCGGCAAGCAAGGGGATGTCCTGACGGTCTTGTTCACCGTCGCAGGTATTCCCTGCATGGGGTTGAACGGCGGCCCAGCCTTCAAGCAGACCGAAGCCTTCTCTTTCCAGATCGCGACGGACGACCAGGCCGAGACCGACCGCTTGTGGAACGCCATCGTCAACAACGGCGGCCAGGAAAGCGAGTGCGGCTGGTGCAAAGACAAATGGGGCGTGTCATGGCAGATCACGCCGCGTGTGCTAACTGATGGCATTGCGGACCCCGACCCCAAGGTGGCCAAGCGCGTGTTCGACGCGATGATGACGATGCGGAAGATCGACGTCGCTACGATTGAGGCTGCGCGCAAGGGCTGAACCGGCCTTCCGGCTGCCCTGACTGGGCGCGGCGCTTCGCCCGCAAATAAAAAACGGCCCCTGGAGGCCGTTTTTTTTGTCACTGCGTGGTCGGTGGGGGCCACTTGAGGTTGACGAGCAGGTAGACCCCGATGATTGTTCCGATGGGAAAGCCGAGCAACATCAAGCAGCCAATCACCATGGAAGACGTTCGCGCCCAGGGCGCTGCGCGGGCGGCGCCAAACGCGATCACACCATGGGCGATGCCGAGCATCAGGATGAACAGAATCGTCCCCATGACGGACGCTGAGTTGCTGCCAAAAATAGCAATAAACCCGAGACCGATCACAGCGTAGAGAACGCCGAGCCCGATGTGCGCGCTCATGCTGCGAATGTTGTCTGGCACGGTGGCTTTTTTGACTTGTTTGAGTGTTGCCGTTTCTATTGGTGTTTCCATTCGTGTTCCTCCCTTTGAACAGGAGGACTGTACCAAGGCACTCAAACTCCTGAGTGTCTGGCCGGGGAAAGAAGCGTTTCGCATCCGGCGTTCACTGCGGTGCGGATCGGACTGAGTACTCAGCGATACGGGCCATCGTCCTACACCTGCGAAGAGTCAGCGGCCTAGCATGAAGACACCAGCAATGAAAAGCCGCCACAGTGGACTCATCTCCCAACGGTGGCATTTCATTCTCGTGAAGAAGGGTTGGATGGCGTGATACAGCGGCATTTGCTCTTCACACCTTCATCAACTGTCTTAAGGAGATTGACATGATCACCATCCAACGTAGCGCGCTTTATGCGGTGGTAGTGGCGGGCTTTGCAGGCCTGGCCGGTTGTAGCGGCATGACGACGCAGGAACGAAACACCGCGATCGGCGCAGGTGTGGGCGGCGTAGCCGGCTCGGCCCTGACGGGCGGTAGCGCTCTGGGCACCATTGGCGGCGCCGCAGCCGGCGGCGTCATCGGGCATGAGATCAGCAAGCCGAAACGGTAAGCTGAATTAAAAAAGGGCGGCCCTTTCGCGGGCCGCCCTTCTTCCCTTCTTGACTGGCTGGTTTTGACTGGTCAGTACTAGCCCTTGAAGCTCACGCCAACTGCGGCAGGTAGCTGGGCCTTGCGGCAGTCAACCCGGCCTTCACTTGCTGGGTAGGTTCGTCGCCCAGCACTTCGTCCGCACCTGCTTCGAGGCCGTCGAGCGCGCGCTTGACGATGTCTTCCGGGCTGGACTTCTGCACGTCGAACTCACGGATCAAGTCGGTATCCACATAGCCCATGTGCAAGCCCAGCACCTGCGTCTTTTGGCTTGCAAGTTCATGCCGCAGCGAATTGGTCAGCGACCAGGCTGCGGACTTGCTGGCCGAGTAGGCCGCCAGTTCACCGCCGTTCACCCACGAAACGATAGACAGCACATTGAGCAGACCGCCGCCGCCGTTGGCCTTGAGCACGGGCGCGAAGGCCTTGCTCATGCGCAGCACGCCGAAGAAATTGGTCTCCAGCATGCGGTGGGCGACGGCTTCGCTGTCGGCAGCGAGGAAGCCGCCGGGCTGGCCGACGCCGGCGTTGTTGATGACCAGGGTGACATCGGACGCCAGCTTGGCGGCGGCGGCCACTTCTTCGGGCTTGGTGACGTCAAGCTTCAAGGCCTGCACGCCGGGCAGCTTGACGGTGGCGGGGTCGCGCGCGCCGGCGTAGACCTTGCTGGCGCCGCGGGCCAGCAGCTCACGGGCAAAAGCCAGGCCGATGCCGCGATTGGCGCCGGTGACGAGGACAACAGCATTTTTGATTTTCATAAGGATCTCCAGGTTGGGAAGAAATAAACAGGTTTGGGAAAATGGGTGAATGGAGCTGACGGGGGTCAACAGCGGATTTCAGGCGGAACGGGCAGTTTCATGATTTTTGCGTTTTCTTTGATTTCGTATGATGTATGTCATATGTAGAGGTGAACGGAAAAAACAAGAGTGGTGCTTGTATTTCGATGAATTCAGGCGGCCGTAGAAGACGCGGGAGCCGCCGGCGCTGGCGTCAGGTGCTTGACCGCCGCTTCGCACAGGCTGTCTGCCAGCGCGGGCTCGTCGACGGCGCGGGCCAGCAGCAAGGCACCGACCATGGTGGCCACCGTCACCAGCGCTTTTTCATGCGCGCCGGGCTGGCCCCAGTCTGGCGACTGGCGGGCGACCAAGTCAATGGTTTCCTTGATGTGCCGGGTGGTGGCCCGGCGTACTTCAGGCGCCTGGCGCGGCGTTTCCGAGCCCAGCGCCACCAGGGGGCAGCCGGTCTCAACCTGCTCAATGTGCTCGCGCGAGAGGTAACCGCGGAGCATGGATTCCAGCACCTGGTCCGAGGGCGCGCGAGCCACAACGCCCGCCGTGACGGCAGACGCCTCGGCGCAGGCCCGGCTCGCGGCCTCGGCCAGCATGGCCTCGCGCGAGGCGAAATGGGCGTAAAACGCGCCATGCGTCAGGCCGGCTTCTTTCATGATGTCGGCCACACCTGTGCCGTCGTAGCCGCTGCGGCGTATCGCCCGCGCGGCGACGGACACGATGCGCTCGTGTGAGGCCTCTTTGGCGGCTGCTCTGGCATTGATTTTGGTGTATGCTGCGTTTCGCATGATGCATATCATACATCATTGAAGCAAAACATGCAGGCCGCAAACCGCCGGCCCGGCCGGCACCGGGCGAACGCCGGGCAAGGCCCCGCTACGGCAGCAGGCCGAGCCAGTGCAGGGCCAGCAGCACGATGCGCCACACAAGGTGCACGGACACCAGCGCGCCTGCGCCCAGCAGCAAACCGAGCAGCAGCTCGCGGGTGCTCGATTCAGCCGGCGTTTCGTCGCGGGTGGACTCGAGCTCAAGGGGGATGTGGATGGATGTATTCATGCGATACATCTTCAAAGCCGGCATGCGGCACGGTGTCGGCAGACACCTTTTTCTTACTTCGGCGGCGGCCTACAAAAATATCCTGCAAATGAAGGAGGTACACCGTGCCGGACAAGCAGGAAAGCACCGTAGAAGCCAAATCGCGCCGCAGTGAGGGGCGATGACGGAGTTGATTTGCTATCAAAAGGGTAGCTAATTCCGCTCTATCTCATTGGCTTGGAGCCACTTGACTCCCAATTTTGCGGCTTTTTGGGCCAGGGCCCGAGGAAGCCTGGCCGCAGCGTGGCATCAGGAAACGGGTTTTTTCGCCGCTTCAAGTTCAGTTTTGGCGGCTTCGAGCTTGGCCTTCTGGCGAGCGATCTTGTCTGCCTTGCCTTTTTTCTCGGCGCGGGCCAGGTCTTTTTCCAGCGCCTTGACTTTGTGCTCGGCCTTGCGGATGTCGGCGTCACGCGCGGCCGCCAGCGAAGCGTCGGTGCAACCGGCCTTGTTGGCTTTCAGCGCCCGCTCCAGCCCTTTCACCTTCTCAGGATGGCCATTGGCCTTGGCCTGCGTAATCTCGGTTTCAATGCTGGCGCGCTTGGCCTCGCAGGCGGCCGAAGGCGTTGCCGCGCCGGCAGTGGCGCTACTGAGCGCCAGCAGGCTGGCGAGGGTGATGGTGGCGAACGTGATTTTCATAAGACTCCCTTGGTAAAAACTGGCGGGCAGACGCCCGATGACAAGGCCCCGTGACAAGGGCGCGGAAAAAAGCGTCGAAGAAGGCGCTTCAAAGAATCCGGTTAAACCACAGCAGCGACAAGCTCGCCGACACCAGCGCGAAGGCTGCGGCAACCAATGCAAGCAAGCCGGAGATTTCGGTTTCTTTTTTCTCGATGGCCAGGCGTGAGCTGAGCGTTTCGTAGACCTTCTTCAAATCCGCTGCAGTGCCGGCATAAAAGTACTCGGCCTGGGTGGTGCGGGCGATGCCTTTGAGGGTTTCCTCGTCAAGCTTGACACGCATGGACCATCCTTCAAAGCCGATGGTTTCGCCGTCTACCGTGCCGACGCCGACGGTGTAGACGCGCACGCCGCGGTCAGCGGCCGCTTTGGCGGCGTCTAACGAATCAACGCCGGTGGTTCGCTGGCCGTCGGTCAGCAGGATGATGGCGCCCGAGGTGTAGGAGCCGGGGGCGACGGGAACGAACTCTTTCTTGGCGTCTTTGTCGGGGTTCAGGGCCTGGTCGATGGAGGTGCCGCGCGGTTTTTCGCGGCCGTATTGCATGGAGGCCAGGTCAATGCCGGCGTCGGGGAAGAGTTCGGCCAGCGAAACCACAATGCCGTTGCCAATCGCCGTGCCGCGCTGCAGCTGGAATTTGTCGATGGCGACGACCAGGTCTTCGCGGCTCAGCGTGGGCTGCTGCACGACGGAGGCAGTGCCCGCAAAAGCGACGATGCCCACGCGCACATTGCGCGGCAAATCGGCGAGAAAAGCCTTGGCGGCGTTTTGCGCGGCGACCAGGCGGTTGGGCAGCACGTCGCTGGCGCGCATGCTGCCGGATACATCCATCGCCAGGATGATGGTCTCGCGTTGCGAGGGCAGGCTGATCACGGCAAAGGGGCGGGCGGCGGCTATCAGCATGGCGGCTATGGACAGCAAAAACAGCAGCGGCGGCACATGCCGGCGGAAACCCTGGCCGCGGCCCATGGCCTCGCGCACGATGGAGAGGCTGGCGTAGCGCAGCACGTTTTTCTTTTTGCGGCGCAGCAGCCAGATATAGATCAGCACCAGCAGCGGAATGGCCAGCAGCAGCCACAAAAATTCCGGCCACAGAAAGGTCGGCAAAGGCAGTTTGGACATCGGAGTGGTGAGCCAGCTGAAGTTCATGGTGAAAAGTCCTTGGCAGCGTCAGGCCGCGTGCTTCAGGTGGGAGGGCAAGGCGCCGGCTCCACCGGAGAGGCGGCTGCGGCGCTTGCGCAGATCGGTGAAGCGCATGATGGCGTCGACCAGATTGTCGTCGGTCGAGAGCTCCAGCGTGTCGACGCCGGCGCGCGCCAGTGACTGCCGCAGCTCGGACTCGCGCTGGGCCGCGATGCGGGCAAAACGTTTGCGAAAGCCCGCGTCGTGCGTGTCGACCAGCAACTGCTCGCCGGTTTCGGCGTCGCGGATAGGGATGAGGCCGAGGTCGGGTAGGTCCAGCTCCAGTGGGTCGAGCAGGCGCACGGCCACTACTTCATGCCGGCGGGCGAGCTGGCCCAGGGGCTTTTCCCAGCCAGGCTCGGTGATGAAGTCGGACACCACAAACACGGTGGAACGCCGGCGCACCAGATTGGCGGCGGATTCGAGCAGCTCGTGCAGTCGTGTGGGGCCGAGGATGCTGGTTTCGGGCCGGGCCTGCAGGGTGTGCAGCAAATGCAGCACATGATGGCGGCCGCCGCGCGCCGGGATGACGGCATCCACTCCGGAGCCGTAGAGCATGGCGCCCACACGGTTGCCGTGGCGAGTCAGCATGCGCGCCAGCACGGCGACAAATTCTGCCGAGACATTGCGCTTGCGCAGCTCGCTGGAGCCGAAGTCCATAGACGGGCTCAGGTCGAGCAGAAACCAGGCGCTCATTTCGCGGTCTTCGGTGAAGACGCGCACGTGGGGCTGCTGCAGCCGCGCCGTGACGTTCCAGTCGATGTGGCGCACGTCGTCGTGGTGCTGGTATTCGCGCAGGTCGGCCAGATCCATGCCAGCGCCGCGCAGCAGCGTGCGGTAGTCGCCCTGCAGCAAGCCGTCGAGCCGGCGCAGGACAGTCCACTCCAGCCGGCGCAGGAGTTGTTCTGCGCTGGCGGCTGCGGATTTGACTGGTTCAGGCGGCGAGTTTTTCATGCTCGAGTGGTTTAGCGGGCGGCGGAATCTTGGCCATGATCTTCGCAACCAGGCCATCCGCGGAGAGACCTTCAGACAGGGCTTCATACGACAGCACCAGCCGGTGGCGCAGCACATCGGGCACCAGGTCCGTCATGTCTTCAGGCAGCGCATAGCTGCGTCCGCGCAGCAAGGCCAGGGCGCGGGCGCCCTCGGTCAGGTTGATGGTGGCGCGCGGGCTGGCGCCGAAGGTGATGAAACGCTGCAAGTCTTTCAGCCCGTGTTTGGTCGGGTTGCGGGTGGCCGAGACCAGGCGCACGGCGTACTGCACAAGGGACGGGTCCACATAAATGCGGCGGCACTCGGCCTGCAACGCGGCCAGTTGCTCGGTGGTGGCCACGGCGCTCACGGCCACGGCCGGGCCTGTCACGCGCTGCACGATGACGAACTCTTCTTCGTCGGTGGGGTAGTCCACCAGCACTTTCATCATGAAGCGGTCGACCTGCGCTTCGGGCAGCGGGTAGGTGCCTTCGGTTTCAATCGGGTTCTGCGTGGCCATGACGAGGAAGGGCTCGGGCACCTTGTGCGTGGTGCCGGCAATCGTCACCTGGCGCTCCTGCATCACTTCGAGTAGCGCGCTCTGCACCTTGGCCGGTGCGCGGTTGATTTCATCCGCCAGCAGCAGGTTGGTGAAGACCGGGCCAAGCGAGGTGCTGAATTCGCCGGTCTTCTGGTTGTAGATGCGGGTGCCCACCAGGTCGGCCGGCACCAGGTCGGGCGTGAACTGGATGCGCTTGAAGTTGCCCTGCACCGTGTTGGCCAGGGTCTTGATGGTCAGCGTTTTGGCGAGACCCGGCACGCCTTCAACCAGCAAATGGCCCTGCGCCAGTATGGCGACCATGACGCGCTCCAGAAAGCGGTCTTGCCCTACCACCACACGTTTGACCTCATAGAGGATCTGCTCCATGAGCTGCGCGGTGTCCTGGTTGGCATTGGTGTTCACGGGGGCGGAGGCGGTCTGTTCCATGCGTCGATTTCCTTGGGAAGGGATGTGGTGTCAGAAAGGCGGCATGCCGGCGGCCGAGGCAGCGTTTTCAATCGGCACCGCAAAACCTATGCCGACAAAGGTGCGCTGCTGGTTGGGGTTGAAGATCGCGGTCACGATGCCTATCACTTCGCCGTCCATGGTGACCAGCGGGCCGCCCGAGTTGCCGGGGTTGGCGGCGGCGTCGAACTGGATCAGGTTGCTCATCATCTGCTTGCCTTCGGGCGAGCGGAAGTTGCGCTTGAGCCCGGAGATCACGCCCTGGGAGGCCGAGGGGCCTATGCCGAAGGGGTAACCCACGGCCATGACCTGGTCGCCGGGCGCCAGGTCTGCGGTGGAGCGCATGGTGGCGGCGATCAGATCGTCGGGAATCTTGTGGGCCTGCAGCACGGCCAGGTCGTTTTCAGGCTGCACACCGGTGATGCTGGCGGTGGACTCCAGCCCGTCGGCAAAGGTGATCTTGATGGTCTGAGCGCCCTGCACCACATGCAGGTTGGTCAGGATGACGCCCTTGTCGACGATGACCACGCCGGTACCCACGCTGGTGCGTTCGTTGTCATCCTTGCCGTCCTTGTCTTTGCCCAGCCCGGTGATGCGCACGACAGACGGGATGATGGTGTCGTAAGCCCGTGTGCCGGGTGAGGGCAGGACCGTCGTTTCCAGCGTTTTGAGTACGGCGGCGTTGATGTCTTCCTGCGTCAGCTTGCGGGCGGGGTTGCGCAGCGGTGACGAAAAGCTGATGGCCAGCAGCAGGGCCAGCAGGCCGACGACCGACCAGAGCAAATACAGCTGGTTTTTGGCCAGGCGTTTGGCCAGGCGGGCGGCGCGGGGGAAACGAGAAGGGGGGGAAGGTGCGGAAGAAGGGTCCGCCGTGTCGGCGGCCTGGCCGGGCGGCTGCGCGCCGGAATCATCCGCGGCCTGCGCCGGACGGTTTGAACTGCTGTAGAGGGCTGGCCTGCGCATCCGTTCACCTGTGAGGTCAATGTCAAAACCGGGCTGATACAGCGCCACCGTATCACGATTTCTGACTCCATGCACGCGATTTGGGTATCGGGCTGGAGCGGTTTGTAAAGCGGTACTGGTTTTCACTCCCTCTCCCGCTGGGAGAGGGTTGGGGTGAGGGCCAGCGGCGGTAACCACGCCACTTTTTCGTGCACGGGCCGTGGCCCTCACCCCCGCCCTCTCCCAGAGGGAGAGGGGGCAAAACCTGCACGGGATTCTCAGCGCCCGGCGTCGTCGGCGGGCTTGCGCAGCAGGGTTAATGCCAATGCGGCCGAGGCCAGCATCAGGAAGAGGCTCACGGCATTGAGCACCGGCGTGGCGCCCTCGCGCATGCGGCCGTACATCATCACGGTCAGCGGCGCGTCCGAACCGACCAGCATCAGCGTGGTGTTGAAGTTCTCAAACGACATCAAAAACGAGATGGCGCCCGCGCCTACGAGCGCGGGTTTCAGGTAGGGCAACGTGATGGTGGTGAAGACCGCCGCCCGCGAGGCGCCCAGGTTGTAGGCGGCTTCTTCCAGCGTGATGTCAAAACGTTTGAGGCGCGCGGTGATGATGAGGGTGGCAATGGAGACGATATAAGAAAACTGGCCTATCACCACCAGCGGCAGGCCGGGCCGCAGGAACTCAAGCTCAAGCCCCCACATGTCGTCGGCAAACTGCGCCATCCGGCTGGCAAAGGCCAGGATGGAGATGCCCAGGATGACACCCGGAATCACCAGCGGCGCCAGCATGAGCATGGACAGCACCTGTTTGCCGGGGAAGCGGCCGCGTTCAATCAAAAAGGCGTTGGTGGTGCCGACCAGCACCGCCAGCAAGGTGACCCAGCCGGCCACCACCACGCTGGTCCAGAGGCTGGCCAGCATGGGCCCGTCGGAAAACAGGCCGGTGCGCCCTCCCTTGCTGCCAAAGAACCAGTCCAGCGTGAAGCCGCGCCAGGGCGGCGCGGGATAAGGCGCATCGTTAAAGGCAAACACTGCCACCACCACCAGCGGCAGGAAGAGGAAGGCGAAGAAGGCCAGGGCATAGACCACCGTGCCGGCGCGCAGCCAGGCGGGGCGGGGCAGGGAGGCGATCATGCGCTTGCTTTCTTCATGAGCGCCTCATGACTTCGCCGAACTTCTGGCCAGTTAGTTTGAGGCCTATCCACACAATGGCGGTCGACAAACCCAGCAGCAAGAAGCCAAACGCTGCCCCTTGCTCCCAGTTAAAGCGCGTGATGAACTGCGTGTAGATCTGCTCGGTAAACCACAGCGAGTTCTTGCCGCCCAGCAAAGTGGGCGTGAGGTAGTTGCCCAGCGTCAGCATAAAGACGACGATGCAGCCGGCCAGGATGCCGGGCGCGGCGTGCGGAATCACGATTTGCCGCAGGATGGACGGGCCGTTGCCGCCCAGGTCGTAGGCGGCTTCTATCAGGGTGTCGTCCAGGCTTTCGAGCGCGCTGATCAGCGGCACCACCATAAACAGCATGGAGGTATAGACCAGGCCGACCAGGATGGTGGCGTCGCGGTAGAGCAGCTCGACCGGTGCGGCAGTGATGCCCAGTTGCACCAGCACCGCAGGCATCACGCCGGATTCGCGCAGCAGAATCATCCAGCCCAGGGTGCGCACGGTTTCGCTGACCCAGAACGGGATCAGGCACATCACCAGCAGCAGCGACTTGGCCCGCCCGCGCACCAGCTTGGCAATCGTCCACGCGATGGGAAAGGCCAACAGCAAGGTGATGCCGGTGGCCAGGATGGACATGAGGGCGGTGCGCACAAAGGTGTGCCAGTACAGCGGCTCCTCAACAAAGGTGCGGTATTGCGCGAAGCTGGGCGCGTACTGCCGGGGCGCGATGCGTTCGCGCAGCGACAGCACAGCCAGGTCGATGTGCGGCAGCACGATCAGGCCGACCAGCCAGATGAGGGCCGGCGCCAGCAGCAAAAGCAATATCAGCCGGGCCTGCGCCGAGGTGGAGCCGGAGCCCGTTGCGGGTAGCGCGACTGCAGCCTGCATGGTGCGCCGCTACACCGCACCGAAGCAGACAGCCTGCTCCGGATCAAAACTGAAGGCCACGGTTTCGCCGATGCGCAGGTCGGCAAAGCGGCCGGTCTGCGGCAGGGCGATGCGGAACTCGGTGCGGCTGGCGCTTTCGCGCAGCAGCACGGCCGAGTTGGCGCCGTCAAACAGCAGGCTTTCGACCTGGCCGGCGTACACGGTGTGCATGGCCGGCAGCTCGGTGGCGTCGCGCGCCAGGCTGATGGCCTCAGGCCGCACAAAAGCCTGCACCGCCTGGTTGGTCTGGACGCGGCCGGCGGCGCGGGCGCGCATGGCCAGGCCCTGGCCGGTGGTGAGCGCAACCACTTCGCCGGCCTCCGCAGCGGCAACACCGGTGGTGCCCGTCAGCTTGTTGTTGGCGCCCACAAAGCCCGCCACAAAAGGCGTTTGCGGCTGGTAATAAAGGTCTTGCGGCGTGCCGACCTGCTCAAAGCTGCCGGCGTTCATCACCGCTACATGGTCAGACAACACCAGCGCTTCAGACTGGTCGTGTGTGATGTAGACAAAGGTGGTGCCGAAGGCCGCCTGCAACTGCTTGAGTTCGACCTTCATGTGCTCGCGCAGCTTCAGGTCGAGCGCGCCCAGGGGTTCGTCGAGCAGCAGCAGGGTAGGCTCCAGCACCAGGCTGCGCGCGATGGCCACGCGCTGGCGCTGGCCGCCCGAGAGCTGGTCGACGCGCTTGTCCTGCATGCCCGGCAGGCTCACCCGCTCGAGCATCGCGCCGACCTTGGTGGCGATGTCGGCGCGCGAAAGGCCGCGCCGCGCCAGGCCGTAGCCGACGTTTTCGCCGACAGACATCATGGGAAACAGCGCCAGGTGCTGGAACACCATGTTGACGGGTCGCTGGTTGGGCGGCACGCCGTTCATGGGTTTGCCGCCTATGTGGATCTGGCCCGCATCGGGCGACAGAAAGCCGGCGATCATGCGCAGCAGCGTCGTCTTGCCGCAGCCCGAGGGGCCGAGGATGGAGAAGAAGCTGCCGCGCTCCACGGAAAAGGACAAGTCCTTGACCGCGGGCTGGCCGGCGTAGGTTTTACCGACGTGTTCGGCTTGAAGGTCTGCGTGCACCGGTGATGGGCCGGTTGCCGTTTACTGTGCGGCCTTGACGCGGTCGAGCACGCGGCCTTCGATGTCTTCGATGCCGGCTGGCACTGCGGGATACCACTTCACATTCTTCAACGCAGCTTCAGGGAAGCTGGCGGCGAACTGGGCCTTCAGCTTGGGGTCAGCCAGCTGGTCAGCGCCCTTGGAGGCAGTGAAGTTGCCGGCAGAACCCGCGACCTTGGCGGCGATTTCAGGGCGCATGTTGAAGTTGATCCAGGCGTAAGCGGCGGCGTCGTTGCGGCCCTTGGCGGGAATGGCGAAAGTGTCTATCCAGCCGAGTGCGCCCGATTTGGGGGCGATGAACTGGATTTCAGGTTTCTCGGCGTTGAGCTTCCAGCCGCCGGTGTCCCACATCATTGCGCCCACCACTTCACCGGCGCGCATGCCGTTGAGCAGCTGGTCTTTGTTATCCCAGTAGAACTTGATGTTGCTCTTGCAGGCGATCATGGTCTTGCCGACTTCGTCCATCAGCGCACCATAGGCTTTCGGGTCTTTGTAGAGGGCAAACGGATCTTTGCCGGAAGCGAAAGCAAAGGCCAGCAGCGTGGGGCGCTTGAGGCGCACGGCGGTCTTGCCCTTCACGTCGGCCTTGCAGAGGTCAGGGTAATCGGCCATCTTGGCCAGCTTGGTGTTGACGACCAGGCCGTCAGTGCCCCAGATGTGCGGCAGGCCGTAGACCTTGCCGTCCAGTGTGGTGTTCTTTTTGGTGGCGTCCAGCATGGAGGGGATGAAGAGCTCGGACTTGATCTTGCTCAGGTCCATGGGCTTGTAGATGCCGAACTCCTGCTGCGGGCCGGTGATGCGGTCTTGCGAAGGTTGTGCCAGGTCAAAACCCGCGCCGCCGGTGGCGCGCAGCTTGGAAATCATCTCTTCGTTGTTCGAGAGGGTGAGTTCGACGTCGATGCCGGTTTCCTTCTTGAACTGCGCCACGACATCGGCCGGCACGTAGTCGGCCCAGGTGATCAGGCGCAGCTTATTGTCTTGCGCCCAGGCGGCGCCGGAAAGGCTTGCAGCAACGAGACCGGCGCCGAAAATCTGGCTCATCAGGCGGGATAATTTCATTTGGCTTTCCTTGTTTTGTCGGGTTGACGAGATTGACGGGAATTGGCGAGAAGAAGGCTCGTTTGAAAACGAACCAGAACGAACAGGGTCAAACGGGAAAACGAAAACGGGCGGCGAAAATGCAAACAGCATTTCCCAAAAAAAGCATAGCGTGTCCCGATTTCATTTCTGTGTCAACATCTTCAGCAGGCTTGGCCGGTTTTGTTTTTTGCCCCTCCCGGCCTGGTGCACAGGGGGTTTCCCTCTCTTCCTTCTTCCTTTCTGTTCGACTTCTTTCCCGTCGCTTCACTCGATAACACCCGGTAACTTCATCGCATGACTTTCTGGATAGACACGCATTGCCACCTGGACGCGGAAGAGTTGTCCGCCGATGTGGCCGACGTGCGTGCGCGGGCGCGGACCAACGGCGTGGCGCACTGCGTGCTGCCGGCGGTGGGGGTCTTCAATTTCGAGGCGGTGCGGGTGCTGGCGCACCGGTTTTCAGACAGCTATGCGCTGGGCATCCACCCGCTGTGCGTGCCGCAGGCGCAAGACGCTGACCTGAAGGCCCTGGATGAAGAACTGGCGCTCAGAAAGTCTGACCCGCGGCTGGTGGCGGTCGGCGAGATCGGGCTGGATTATTTTGTGCCCGCGTTGATTGAAAGCCCGATGCGCGAGCGCCAGGAATATTTTTACCGTGAACAACTCAAGCTGGCGCGCAAACACGGGCTGCCGGTGATCCTGCATGTGCGCCGTTCGGCCGACAAGCTGCTCAAACACCTGCGCGAGCTGGCGCCCGAAGGCGGCTGGCATGGCATTGGCCACGCCTTCAATGGCAGCGATCAGCAGGCCATGGAATTCATCAAGCTCGGCTTCAAGCTGGGCTTTGGCGGCGCGGTCACGTTTGAGCCGGCGCTGCAGCTCAGGCGCCTTGCGGCCGAGCTGCCGCTGGACGCGCTGGTGATGGAGACGGATTCGCCCGACATTCCGCCGCACTGGATCTACAAGACCGCCGCCGAGCGCGAAGCCGGCCAGGCGCAAGGCCGCAATGAGCCCGGCGAGCTGCCGCGCATCGCACAGCAGGTGGCAGCCTTGCGCGGCATGACGGTGGACGCGCTGGCCGCTGCCACCACGGCCAATGCGCTGCACGCGCTGCCTGGGTTGAAGGCCCTGGTGCCGTGACGGCAAACTCATCGGCGTTGACGGGTTTGCCGCCCCTGGTCTCCAGCGCCACGCGGCTGTTGATTCTGGGCAGCTTTCCCGGTGTGGCCTCGCTGGCGGCGCAGCAGTACTACGGGCATCCGCAGAATCACTTCTGGAAGATCTTGCAAGCGATGTGGCCCGACAGCCCAATGAAGACGGGCGCAGGCAGCTATCAAGATCGCAGCGAGTGGTTGCTGGCCAGGGGTCTGGGCGTGTGGGACGTGTATGCCGCGTGCGAGCGCGAAGGCAGCCTGGACAGCAATATCCGCAACGCGGTGGTGAATGATTTTGCAGGCTTGAAGCAAGCCTGCCCCAGGCTGGAGGCGATAGCGCACAACGGCGGGGAAAGCTTCAAACATTCAAAGCACACGCTGCTGCTGGGTTTGCCGGTCTACAAGTTACCGTCAACCAGCCCGGCCAATGCGTCGTGGAGTTTTGAGCGCAAACTCGCGGCCTGGCGGGAAGTTTTTGAGAAACATGGACTGGTTTGATGCAAAAAAAAGAAACAGCGAAAGAGATCGCGAAAGAAGTGGCCGAGTTGCCGGAAGTCAATTTCTCCGACTACGGCGATGTGCGCTTTCTGCATTTAGGCACCGAATGGGTGCAGGGCTCCATGCTGCGCGATGCGCCCTACGACATCGAGCTGGAGTATGTGCAGCGCATGATGGCCGGCTTGCTGTTTATGGACGCGGCGGGCATCTCAAAGAAGCACGCCATGCAACTGGGCCTGGGCTCGGCGGCGCTTACCAAGTTTTGCTACAAAAAGCTGCGCATGAAAACCACGGCGATTGAAATCAACCCGCAGGTGATTAGCGCCTGCCGGCTCTGGTTCAAGCTGCCGCGTGACGACTTGCGCCTGCATGTGATCAACGCCGATGCCGCCGTTGAAATCAAAAAGGCGGTGCACCAGGGCACGGTGGACTTGCTGCACGTCGACCTGTACGACCACGAAGCGGCTGCGCCGGTGCTGGACAGTGCGGAGTTTTATGAGGACTGCCGCGACCTGCTGGCTGAAGACGGGGTGATGACGGTGAATCTCTTCGGCCGCGATTCGAGTTATGTGCAGTCCCTGACAAAAATCGCCGAGGCCTTTGGCCCCGAGGCGGTGTGGGCCTTCACGCCGACGCGCGAAGGCAACACCGTGGTGCTGGCCCAGCGCGAGCCCACGCGGCCCGAACGCGCCGAACTCCTGCAGCAGGCCGGCGTGATTGAATCGCGCTGGGACCTGCCCGCCAAAAAATGGATGCGGCTTTTCAAGCCTGTGGTGTGATGCCGACGCTTGGCGGCAAGGTGGCGAAGAACGGGTTCTAAGCTAAGGGTGGATGGGGTACAGTGCCACCCATGAGCGCTGTGACCCACCCCAAACCCCACCGCGAGCCGCACCCGAAAAAAGGCCATGTCGGCCCGCTGGACTGGCGCACGCTGGTGGAGTGGCTCAGTGAAGACGGTGTGATCAGCGCCGCCGAGGCGCAGCGCACCATCGCGCGCTGCTCGCAGGTGCAAAGCGCGCAGCCGCCGCTGACCCGTCTGGCCAGCGTGGGCATGACCCGCGTGGCCGATGGCAAGCCACTGGACATCGAAACCATGGCGCAGTGGCTGGCCGGCCGCGCGAACCTGGCCTATATGCGGATCGATCCGCTCAAGGTCGATGTGGGCAAGGTTGCCGACACCATGTCGGCCATGTATGCCGAGCGGCACAAGGTGCTGCCGGTGCAGGTCACGCCTAGCGAGGTGGTGATCGCCACCTCCGAACCCTTTATCACCGACTGGGTGCAGGAAGTCGAACGGCAGGCCAAGCGCAGCGTGCGCCTGGTGGTGGCCAGCCCGCTGGAGATCACCAAGTTCACCGCCGAGTTTTTTGCGCTGGCCAAATCCGTCAAGGCAGCTGTCAAGTCAGGCAGCGGGTCGACGACGGCGAGCTTTGAACAACTGGTGGAGCTCAACAAGAGCAACAAACAGCTGGACGCCAACGACCAGGGCGTGGTGCAGGTGGTGGACTGGCTCTGGCAGTACGCCTTTGACCAGCGCGCCAGCGATATCCATCTGGAGCCCCGGCGCGAGCAGGGCGTGATCCGCTTTCGCATCGACGGCGTGCTGCACCCGGTGTACCAGTTACCCATGGGCGTGCACAACGCCATGACGGCCCGCATCAAGCTGCTGGGCCGCATGGACGTGGTGGAAAAACGCCGCCCGCAGGACGGCCGTATCAAGACCCGCAACCCGCGCGGCGACGAAATTGAAATGCGCCTGTCGACCTTGCCCACGGCCTTCGGCGAGAAGATGGTCATGCGTATTTTTGACCCGGACACCACCGTCAAAAATCTCGATGCGCTGGGCTTTTCACAGCATGACGCCGACCGCTGGGAGCAACTCGTCAAGCGGCCTTACGGCATTGTGCTGGTGACCGGCCCGACCGGCTCTGGCAAAACCACCACGCTGTATTCCACCCTCAAGCGCCTGGCGACGGAAGAAGTCAACGTCAGCACGATTGAAGACCCGATCGAAATGATCGAGCCGGCCTTTAACCAGACGCAGGTGCAGCCGCACCTGGACTTTGATTTCCCCGAAGGCCTGCGCGCGCTGATGCGGCAGGACCCGGACATCATCATGGTGGGCGAAATCCGAGACCTGCAGACCGCCGAGATGGCCGTGCAGGCTGCGCTCACGGGCCACCTGGTCTTCAGCACGCTGCACACCAACGATGCGCCTTCGGCGGTATCCCGCCTGATGGAGCTGGGCGTGCCTTCTTATTTGATCAATGCCACGGTGCTGGGCGTGCTGGCGCAGCGGCTGGTGCGATCACTGTGCAGCAATTGCCGCGAGCCCGATGAGGCCGCGCAGCGTGAAACGCTGGCCGCAATGGTCAAGCCCTGGCAGATCAACGGGGGCTACCGGCCCTACAAACCCGTCGGCTGCGTGGACTGCCGCATGACGGGTTTCCGTGGCCGCATGGGTCTTTATGAGTTGCTGACGGTGACCGAGGGCTTCAAGGAAAAGGTCTCCAAAGAGCCCAATATTGATGCACTGCGCCGCCAGTCGATCAGCGAGGGTATGCGCCCACTGCGGCTGGCGGGCGCGCTCAAAGTGGCCGAAGGCCTGACGACGATAGAGGAAATACTCGCATCTACCCCGCCCCTTTCCTGAACCCTCCAAGGGTTTCTACCAACTTCACGGTGCCTTCGCCTTCCCGTCAGTGATGGGTAAGAAAATAGTTGACGAAAGGTAAGTGAAAGCCACATGCTGAATTCCCATGAATAAATGCACAATCCACCGATTCATTCTTACTTGTATAGAGGAGACAAAGCCGTGAATATCAAGAGTCAAAAAGACTTCTTCTCCGGCCTCATGTTCATGGGCGTCGGCGGGGCGTTCGCATGGGGCGCCACCACCTACAACGTGGGAGAGGGCGCCCGCATGGGTCCCGGCTACTTCCCGCTCATGCTGGGGATTTTGCTGGCCCTGATCGGGGCTGCCATCACTTTCACCTCGCTGGTGGTTGAAGCCGAAGGCGGCGGAAAAATCGGCAAATGGGCCTGGAAGCCCCTGTTTTTCATCATCCTGGCCAACGTGGTGTTCGGCATTTTGCTGGCCGGCCTGCCCAGCATCAAGCTGCCGGCCATGGGCATGATCGTCGCCATCTACGCCCTGACCTTCATCGCCAGCATGGCCGAAACCGGCTGGAAGTTCAAAACCACCTTCATTCTTGCCACCGTGCTGGCGATCGGCAGCTACCTTGCCTTCGTCGTGGCGCTCAAACTGCAATTCCCGGTTTGGCCTGAATTCATCACAGGCTAAGGATAAAAAATGGATCTCATTGCTAACTTGTCCCTGGGTTTCGGCGTTGCGTTCACGCCCATCAACCTGCTTTACGCCTTCATCGGTTGCGTGCTGGGCACGCTGATCGGTGTGCTGCCCGGCATCGGCCCGGTTGCCACCATCGCCATGCTGCTGCCGGCCACCTATGCCTTGCCGCCGGTGTCCGCGCTGATCATGCTGGCCGGTATTTACTACGGCGCGCAGTACGGCGGCTCCACCACCGCCATTTTGGTGAACCTGCCGGGTGAGTCTTCATCGGTGGTCACTTGTATCGACGGCTACCAGATGGCGAGAAAGGGGCGAGCGGGCCCTGCGCTTGCCGCTGCGGGCCTTGGCTCTTTCTTCGCGGGTTGCGTCGGCACGCTGATTCTGGCGGCCTTTGCTCCCCCTCTGACCGAGCTGGCCTTCAAGTTCGGCCCCGCCGAATACTTCGCACTGATGGTGCTGGGCCTGATCGGCGCTGTGGTGCTGGCTTCGGGTTCGCTGCTCAAGGCGGTGGCCATGATTGTGCTGGGCCTGCTGCTCGGCCTGGTCGGCACCGACGTGAACTCCGGCGTCGCACGCTTCAGCTTCGACGTGCCTGAACTGACCGACGGCATCGGCTTCGTGGTGATCGCCATGGGCGTGTTCGGTTACGGTGAAATCATCAGCAACCTGGCGCAACCCGAGCATGAGCGCGAGGTGTTCACGGCCAAGGTGACGGGCCTGTTCCCCACCAAGGAAGACTTCAAGAACATGACGCCCGCCGTGCTGCGCGGCACCCTGCTGGGTTCGGCGCTGGGCATTTTGCCGGGCGGTGGCGCACTTCTGGCTGCTTTTGCCGCTTACGCACTGGAAAAGAAAATCAAGATGCGGCCGGGCGAAGTGCCTTTCGGCAAGGGCAATATCCGCGGTGTGGCGGCGCCTGAGTCGGCCAACAACGCCGGTTCGCAAACCTCCTTCATTCCGCTGCTGACACTTGGTATCCCCCCCAACGCCGTGATGGCGCTGATGGTGGGAGCGATGACCATCCACAACATCCAGCCCGGCCCGCAGGTCATGACCAGCAACCCCGAACTGTTCTGGGGCCTGATCGCCTCGATGTGGATCGGCAATGCGATGCTGGTGATCCTGAACCTGCCGCTGATCGGCATCTGGATCAAGCTGCTGACGATTCCCTACCGCCTGCTGTTCCCCGCGATTGTGTTGTTCTGCGCCATCGGCGTGTACTCGACCAACAACAACACCTGGGACATCTGGATGGTGGCGATTTTCGGCTGCATCGGTTACCTGTTCATCAAGCTGGGCGCCGAGCCTGCTCCGCTGCTGCTGGGCTTCATCCTGGGCCCGATGATGGAGGAAAACCTGCGCCGTGCGCTGCTACTGTCGCGTGGCGACTGGAGCGTGTTTGTCACGCGTCCGCTGTCGGCAGGCCTGCTGGGCGCCGCTCTCCTGTTGCTGGTCATCGTGCTGTTGCCGGCGGTCAAGAACAAACGGGAAGAGGCCTTCGTCGAGGCGGATTAAACGACGCGAGAGATTTCACAAAGGTGCGAAGACGCCCTGTGAATCAAAATAAAAAAGGCACCTTCGGGTGCCTTTTTATTTGGCTTTTACATGGCTTTTGTTTGGCCTATTTTGCTTATTTGCCGCATAGTCGCGCGCAAAAATCGTTGCACAATGACCCAATGCAACGTAAACATATGATTTCCTGGGCCGCGTCTTTTGCCGCCGCTTTCTCTCTGGTGTTCGCAGGGCCTGCCCTGGCCCAGAGCTACCCCTCCAAACCCATCCGCATGATCGTGCCCTTCCCGGCGGGCGGTGCGACCGACATCCTGGCGCGCGCGCTGTCGCAAAAGCTGGGTGAGAAAATCGGCCAGACGGTGGTGGTCGACAACCGTCCGGGCGCAGGCGGCACCATTGGCGCCGATGCGGCCTCCAAGTCACCTGCAGACGGCTACACGCTGCTGCTGGCCACGTCGAGCACGCACAGCATAGGCCCGGCCATCAACCCGAAGATCCCGTACAACGCTGAGACCGACTTCACGCCGATTGCCTATGTGGCGAGCTCGCCCAATATCGTGCTGGTGCCCAATTCGTCGCCCTCCAAAACCATGCGCGAGTTCATTGATTACGCGCGCAAGAACCCGGGGCGCTTGAACTACGCCTCCAGCGGCAACGGCACCATCGTTCATTTGACGAGTGAATACTTCAAGGCGCAGTCGGAAACCTTCATCCTGCACATTCCTTATCGCGGTACCGCGCTGGCCATGCCGGATCTGATCAGCGGCAAGATCGACGTGCTGTTTGATTCCTTTGTCACCGGCATGCCGCATGTGAAGGACGGCAAGCTGCGCGCGCTGGCGGTCACCACCCTCAAACGCACGGCGCTCGCGCCCGACATGCCGACCGTGTCGGAAGTCTTGCCCGGCTTCGAGTCGGTCACCTGGTTCGGCGTGTACGGCCCCAAGGGCATGCCGCCCGAGCTGGTGGGCAAGGTCAACCAGGCAATCAATGCCGCCCTGGCCGATGCCGACGTGAAAGACCGCTTCGCCCGGCTGGGCGCGGAGCCCACGGGCAGCACGCCGCCGGCCTTTGCGGCCATGGTCAAGGCCGACACCGCCAAGTGGAAGAAAATCATTGCAGAGCGGAAAATCACCGCCGATTGATATCCTTCGATGGTCATGGCCGCGCGGCGTGACCTGGTTGGACAAGCAAACACCAACGGCCGATTTGCACTGATTTCACTGCCTGCGCGGGCGCGCCTCTTCGCGTATCTTCCTGCTTGTCTTCTCCGCTTTCCCTGATCTCCCTGACTGTTAACAGGTGACTCACTTCATGAACTTCAATTACAGCAACCCCTACACCTCCACCCGCCTGCCGCTGTTTGCGCGCAATGTGGTGTCGACCTCGCACCCGCTGGGTGCACAAGCCGGCCTGCGCATGATGCTCAAGGGCGGCAATGCGGTGGATGCCGCGATTGCCGCCGCTGCGGCCATGACCATCGTCGAGCCCGTCAGCAACGGCCTGGGTAGCGATGCCTTTTGCATCCTGTGGGACGGCAAGGAGCTGCATGGACTCAACGCCTCGGGCCGCGCGCCACAAAGCTGGACGCCCGAGTATTTCAGCCGCAAATACGGCGCCGATGCGCAGACGCCGCCCAAGCGCGGGATGGATTCCGTCACGGTGCCCGGTGCGGTCGCCAGCTGGGTGGCGCTGAGCAAACGTTTTGGCAAGCTGCCTTTTGCCGACCTGATGGAGCCGGCGATTGAGATCGCCGAGCGCGGCTACCTGTTGCCCCCCGTGGTTCAGCAAAAGTGGGCGGCCGCCACGGCAGAGCTGCAATCGCTGCCGGGCTTTGCGCAGTCTTTCCTGCCCTGGGGCCGCGCGCCCAATGTGGGTGAGCTGTTCCAGTTCAAGGCCGCGGCCAGAGCGCTGCGCGCCATCGCTGAAACAAAAGGCGACGCTTACTACGGCGGCGCCATCGCCCAGGCGATTGAAAAGTTCTCCGCACAAAACGGCGGCAGCATCACCGCCAAAGACTTCGCCAACTACCAGCCCGAGTGGGTCAAACCCATCGCCAAGGATTACCGGGGCTACACACTGCATGAGATCCCGCCCAACGGGCAAGGCATTGCCGCGCTGATCGCGCTGGGCATCCTCGACAAATTTGATGTGGCCGGTTTGCCCGTTGACGGCGTGGACTCGCAGCATTTGCAGATTGAGGCCATGAAGCTGGCGTTTGCCGATATTTACAAGTACGTGGCCGAGCCCTCGTCAATGGAGGTGACGGCCGAGCAAATGCTCGATGACAGCTACCTCGCATCCCGTGCCAAACTGATAGACATGAAAAAGGCACAGGACTTTGGCGCGGGCAACCCCGTCAAAGGCGGCACGATTTACCTCACCGCGGCCGATGAAGACGGCATGATGGTGAGCTTTATCCAGAGCAATTACATGGGCTTCGGCTCGGGCTGTGTCGAGCCAGAATTCGGCATCAGCCTGCAAAACCGCGGCCACGGCTTCAGCCTGCAGCCGGGCGTCAACCAGGTCGCGCCGGGCAAGCGGCCTTTCCACACCATCATCCCGGCCTTCCTCACCAAAGACGGCCAGCCGGTGATGAGCTATGGCGTGATGGGCGCCAACATGCAGCCGCAAGGCCACATGCAAACGCTGGTGCGCATGCTGGACTACGGCCAAAGCCCGCAGGTTGCCTGCGACGCACCGCGCTGGCGCTACAACGCGGGCATGGAGATCAACGTCGAAGCTGGCATGGACGCGGGCACCGTGCAGGGCCTGGCCGAACGCGGCCACCGCATGGAGGTGATCAACGACTCTTACCAGGATTTCGGCGCCGGCCAGTTCATCTGGCGCGCCGGCAACCCCAAGACCGAAGGTTACGTGGCCGCCAGCGATGCGCGGCGCGACGGCCAGGCCGTGGGTTTTTAAGCAAGCACCTTGACCGGCGAAACCGATACTCCCAAACCACCAGCCCCCTCAGGGCAGGACGGACGGGCGCAAGCAGCGGCACAAGCGGCGACCAAAAGCCTGGCGCCCGGCCTGTTGCTAGCCACCTTCGGCGCCATCGCTTTCAGCGGCAAGGCCATCATCGTCAAGCTGGCTTACCGCTACGGCGTCGACGCTGTCACGCTGATCATGTACCGCATGCTGTTTGCGCTGCCCATCTTCGCGGCGATGGCGTGGTGGGCCAGCCGCGGCAAGGCGCCGCTTACCCGCAAGGACTGGCTGGGCGTGCTCTGGCTGGGCTTTACCGGCTATTACCTCTCCAGCTTCCTGGACTTTGCGGGGCTGGCGTTCATCAGTGCATCCCTTGAGCGGCTGATTCTTTACCTCAACCCCACCGTGGTGTTGCTGCTGGGCCTGGTGATGTACAAGCGCCGCGTCAGCCCGCCGCAGATCATCGGCATGGCCATCAGCTACTGCGGCGTGGTGCTGGTGTTCGGCCATGAGATCACGCTGCAGGGCGCCGACGCTGCCTGGGGCGCGCTGCTGGTGTTCCTCAGCGCCGTCAGCTATGCGCTTTACCTGGTGTACAGCGGCGAGATGGTCAGGCGGCTCGGCTCGCTGCGCCTGGTGGGCCTGGCCACCTCCGTGGCCTGCCTGCTTTGCCTGCTGCAGTTTGTCCTGCTGCGGCCCATGAGCGCCGCCGTTGCCGTGGCGCCCGAGGTGATCTGGCTGTCGCTGCTCAATGCCACGCTGTGCACGGCCGTGCCGGTGCTGATGGTAATGATGGCGATTGAACGCATAGGCGCCGGCATGGCCGCGCAGACCGGCATGGTGGGCCCGATGTCGACCATCTTGATGGGGGTGCTGATTCTGGGTGAGCCGTTTACGGCCTGGGTGGCGGCCGGAACGGTGCTGGTGATTGCCGGGATTTTCGTTTTCACCAAAGGACGTTAACGCTGCCGTCGTGACGCAAAGCGGCGCCGTGCCGTTGGGCGCCTTGTCTGGATGAGGCCTCTTTTGGCCTCCATACGAGCTCAGAACCGGCCCTCACGCGGATTCACCACCTGGGCCGGATTCCCTGCTTTCTCAGTTCGTCTTTTTGGCGGGTGGTCGTGCAGGCGCCTGCGCCGTCGGCCGGCGGTTTGCCCCGCTCATGCGCTGTGCCACCGTCACGGACGGCTGGCCCGCATAGGCGTCCAGCCGGTTGCCCATGGCTTGCTCGAGCTGGTTCAGGCGTGTCTGGGCGGGGGGATGGGTGCTCAGCGACAGGGCAAAGAGCGCATCATCCGGCGCGGCGGTGCGCAGTTGCTGCAGCACGGCGACCAGGCCGTAGGGGTCAAACCCCGCGCGTGCAGCCAGGGCCACGCCGGTGCGGTCGGCGTCAAATTCGTCTTGCTGGTCCAGGCCCTTGGTGTACATGTTTTTGCCCAGCGCCAGCAGCTGCGACGACACCATGCCGCCCAGGTCATTCTTCAGCTGTGAGCTGATCACCTGCGTCAGCAGGCCGGCACGGGCTGCCTTGTTCATGGCGATCAGGTGGTGCTTGGCCGTGACGTGGGTGATCTCATGCGCCAGGATGCCGGCCAGCTCGCCTTCGTCCGCCACGCGGTCCATCAGGCCCTTGGTGACGAACACGTAGCCGCCCGGCGTGGCAAAAGCATTGAAGCCGGGGTCGTCGAGGACGGCGAAGGTCCAGGGCAGGTCGGGGCGGGACGATTGCAGGCTGATCCAGCGGCCCAGCTGGTTGACGTAGCGCTGCATGGCCATGTCGGGGTAGAGCGGCTTGCTACCCAGCAACACAGCGGCCAGTTGCTGGCCGATCTGGACTTCACGCGGCTCATCGATCTGGTCCAGCGATTGCGACAGCAACTGGAACAGGTCACCGCCCTGCGCCGCCTGGCTGCCCGCAGGCGCCAGGCTCGCACCCAGCAACGCGCCTGCCAGGCCCGAGGCTGAATTGGGTTGTTGTGCCGGTTGCGCAGGCTGGTTGGGCTTTATCAGTGACTGGAACAGGCCGCCCAGCGCCTTGGCCGCGTCCTGGGCCTGGGCGGTGAGGGGGCTGAGGCCGGCCAGCAAAGCCAATGCAAAAACCGCTTGGCGTGCGGGCGTTCCCAGCGTTTGGAGGGCGTGAAGATTCATGGCAGTGCCTCTTGTCTTGTGTTTTTGTACTTGCTTTTATCAGCGGCCGTATTGCTCGGTGGCAGCGCTGGGCGCCGCGGCCGGTGGTGCGGGCGTGGGCAGAGGGTCGACCTGGCGGCTGTTCAGCGAGGCGCTGCCGGCAAACTGCCGGGCTTGCGCGGCATTGGCGCGGTTGGCGTCGGCTTGCGCCACGGCGGCCAGATTGGGCTGCGCATTGGCGAGGTCTTCGGCGCCCAGGCCGCGTATGCCCACGGTGGAGGTGGCGACGGTGCTGCCCGGCGCCTGTGCGCTGCCCTTGTTGAAAAAGCTGGAGAGGCTGCGCAGCGCACCGGCGCCTGTGCTGGAGCTTTGCGCGCTGGCGGAGGTGATGTCAAACATGTGCACCCAGCCGGTGGCACCGTCGGCCGTGCGGACCTTGATCCACGCGCCCTGGCGGTCGCCCAGCCGCGTCACCGGTGTTTGCACCGGCAACGGTGCCAGGCTGCGCGAGGCATCGCCCGGCGCATCGCGCAGCTGAGCTTCGCGTTTGATCAATGCGGCTTCGCCTTGCGGCTGGGCCTGCGCCACGGCGCTGAACACCAGCAGGGCAGAGATAACCATCCCCGCCTGAAATTTTGATTTACTCAGTATCATGAGCCGCTCTCCTCCCGTGGTTGTCATCAAGGAATTATTATGGATTTGGGTATTGCAGGCAAATGGGCGCTGGTGTGCGGCGCCAGCAAGGGTCTGGGACTGGGTTGCGCGCAGGCGCTGGTGCGCGAAGGCGTTCATGTGCTGATCGTGGCGCGCGGCGCTGAAGCCCTGAAGGCCGCAGCCGCCAGACTGGAGGCCGACAGCGCCCTCCCTGCCGGCACCAACGTGCAGTTCATCGCGGCAGACATCACCACCGTGGAAGGCCGCGCCGCCGTGTTCGCGGTGCGCAAGGACTTCGACATCGTGGTCACCAATGCGGGTGGCCCGCCGCCCGGCGACTTCCGCGACTGGGACCGCGATGCCTGGATCAAGGCGGTGGACGCCAACATGCTGACCCCGATCGAGCTCATCAAGGCGACTGTCGACGGCATGGCCGCGCGCGGCTTCGGGCGCATCGTCAACATCACCTCCAGCGCCGTCAAGGCGCCCATCGACATCCTTGGCCTCTCCAACGGTGCGCGCAGCGGCCTCACCGGTTTTGTGGCCGGCGTGGCGCGCAGCAAGCTGGCGGCGCAGGGCGTCACCATCAACAACCTGTTGCCCGGCGCCTTTGACACCGACCGCCTGCGCGGCACCATGAGCGGCGCGGCGCAAAAGACCGGCCAGCCGCTCGAGGCCATCATGGACGCGCGCCGCAAAAACATTCCGGCGCAGCGCTTCGGCACGCCCGAGGAGTTTGGCGGCATCTGCGCTTTCCTGTGCAGCATGCAGGCCGGCTACATGACAGGGCAAAACGTACTGACCGACGGCGGGGCCTATCCGGGCAGCTACTGAGCGCATTGCCCTTGAGCCTGCGCTACCTCAATTTCGATTACGCGGAAGGAACCGACGGCACGGGCACGCTGGAGGCGATGGCCTCCATCTGGCCGGAGCAGACGCCGGCCGTGCACGCCGAGATCGCCAAGGTGCTGACGTGGGCCCATGCCGAATTCCCCGGGCGGCGCGGTCCGCTCGATGAAGGCTTTGACTGGGATTACGACCTGCACGGCCTGCGCGAGATAACGGCGCCCGAGGCCGTGCACTATGACGAAGTCACGCGCCAGATCAGCGTGGAAGCCGGCCCGGCCGGCAAGCCGCGGCATACATTGACGCTCTCGCTGAGCGGAACGCCCGTGTTTTGCGAGGCGTTCATCCAGCAGTTTGGCCTGAACGCCGATTGAATAGCGTGCTGAACGGCGTACCGAACAGGTGTTTTAAACCACAAGTTAGCGTTAACATTCAAGCATGAAGTCACCCTCAGAGACGCTGCGAAAAGCCAAGCGCGCCCCGCGCCCCGGAACCGGCGGCATCACGCTCAGCGATGTGGCCAGCCTGGCTGGCGTTTCTGCCATCACGGTATCTCGTGCGCTCAACACGCCCGCAGCCGTCTCGCCCGAAACGCTGGAGCGTGTGCGCAGCGCAATTGCACGCAGCGGCTACGTGCCCAACCTCATCGCCGGCGGCCTGGCTTCCAACCGCAGCCGCCTGGTGGCGGCGCTGGTGCCCACCATTGCCGGCCCGGTGTTTCTGGAAACCATACAGGCGCTGACCGACGCATTGGCCGAGGCCGGCTGCCAGCTGATTTTGGGCCAGAGCGGCTATGGCGGCGCGCGCGAAGACGCACTCATCGACGCCATCGTGGGCCGGCGGCCCGACGGCATTGTCCTGACCGGCATCATGCATTCACCCGAAGGGCGAAAGCGCCTGCTGGCCTCGGGCATTCCCATCGTCGAGACCTGGGACATCACGCCCACGCCCATCGACATGATTGTGGGGTTTTCACAGGAGAAAGCCGGCGCCGAAGTGGCCGACTACCTCTACCGCAAGGGCTACCGCCGGCCGGCGCTCATCACCGCCGACGACCAGCGCGCCATGCTGCGGCGCTCGGGCTTTGAGCAGCGTTTTGCCGCGCTGGGCGTGCCCGCCATCCCGGCCTGCATGGTGCCCGCACCCTCGTCGCTGGCCAATGGGCGCTCGGGCTTTGCGCAGCTGTGGGCGGACCAGCCTGAAACCGACGTGGTGTTCTGCGGCTCGGACGTGATTGCGCAGGGCGTGATCACCGAAATGCAGGCCATGGGTATGACCGTTCCCAAGGATGTGGCCGTCATGGGTTTTGGCGACATGCCGTTTGCGGCGCACACCCATCCCGCGCTCAGCACGGTGCGCATAGACGGCACCTCCATAGGCCGTCAGGCGGCGCGTTTTATCCTCGATCGCGTCGAGGGCCTGGACCCGGGCCCCAAGGTGCGCGACCTCGGGTTTTCCATAATCGAAAGAGCCAGCGCCTGACTTGACGGGCCTGGTTTTGCTCATTAACATTCTCATTTGTTAGCGCTAACATAAGCGCCGGATCAAAAACCGCAGCAGGCCCAACGGGCAGGCCGCGGCAGACGACAACAAGCAACAACAAACCCAAACGGACAAACGGCAAATGCCAGGAGACAAAAGAATGAGCATGTATTTCACGCGCCGCAAAGCGCTGGGCGGCCTTGGCGGCCTGGGCCTCTCGGCGCTTGCCGCTGCACCGCTGCGCGCGCTGGCGGCCGACATCGCCACGCCGGGCTGGCCCGCCAAGCCCATTGCCTACATCGTGCCCTTCACACCCGGCGGCTCCACTGACGTCATTGGCCGCACCCTGTCGCAAAAACTGCAGGATGTGCTGGGCCAGCCGGTTGTCGTCGACAACAAGCCCGGCGCGGCCGGCGCCGTGGGCGCGACCTATGTGGCCAAAGCCAAGCCCGACGGCTACACGCTGTTCGGCGGCACCATCAGCACGCACGCCATCAATGCCAGCCTCTACAAAAACCTGCCTTATGACCCGGTGAAGGATTTCGAGCCCGTCTCGCTGGTGGCCATGCTGCCCAATGTGCTCGTCGTCAATCCGGCGCTGGGGCTCAATTCGGTGGCCGACCTGGTGGCGCTGCTCAAGCGCGACCCGTCCAAGCGCTACTTCGCCTCCTCGGGCGCGGGCACATCCACCCACCTGGCCGGCGAAATGTTTGCCGAGCTGATCGGCGTGCCGCTCACGCACGTGGCCTACAAGGGCACACCGCCCGCGATGATGGATGTGGTGGCCGGGCAGGTGCCTTTCATGTTCGACCAGATGACCGCCGCCGTCTCGCTGGTGCAGGCCGGCAAGCTCAAGCTGCTGGCTGTGACCACCGCCAAGCGCATCACGCTTGCGCCTGAGCTGCCGACCATGATGGAGTCGGGCATCGCGAAGTTCGAAATGTCTTCCTGGCAGGCGGTCTACGCGCCCAAGGGCACGCCGGCGCCCATCGTGCAGCGCCTCAATGCCGAGATCACCAAGATTTTGAAGATGCCCGACGTCATCGCCAAGCTGCACGACCAGCTCGGCATGGAAATCATCGCCAGCACACCCAGTGAGCTGGCCGCCCATATGAAAACCGAAATCACCCGCTGGGCCGAACTGGTCAAAAAATCCGGAGCCACGGCAAGCTGACAATGAGAAACAACGACATCCGCATCACGCACGCCCGCGTCACGCCCATCGCGTTTCGCGACGCACCGCTGCTCAATGCCAGCGGCATCCATGAGCCCTGGGCCCTGCGCAGCATCATCGAGCTGGAGACCTCCGACGGCCGGCTGGGCATTGCCGAAACCTATGGCGACGCGCCCATGCTGGTGGCGTTGGAGCAGGCACGCCCGCTGGTCACAGGCCTTTCGCCTTTTGACCTCAATGCCATGGAGCAGCGCGTACGTGCCAGCATCAAGCCGGGGCAGGGCGGCGGCGTGCAGTTTGAACTCGCGCCCGGCTCCCACACCGCCAAAAACGCCGAAAAAGTCATCAGCGCACTGGAAGTGGCGATGCTCGACTTGCAGGGCCAGGTGCTGGGCCTGCCCATCTGCGATCTGCTGGGCGGCGCGGTGCGCGACGCCGTGCCTTACAGCGCCTACCTGTTCTACAAATATGCCGAGCACGCCGAAAAACCCTATGCGCCCGACGCCTGGGGCGAAGCGGTGACGCCCGAGCAGCTCGTCAAACAGGCCCAGGCCATGGTGAGCCAATACGGCTTCAAAAGCATCAAGCTCAAGGGCGGCGTGTTCACGCCCGCTGAAGAAATCGCCGGCATCAAGGCTTTGCGCAAAGCCTTTCCTGATCATCCGCTGCGGCTGGACCCGAACGCCAACTGGTCACTGCAGACCAGCATAGACGCCGCGCCCGAGCTGGATGAATTGCTCGAATACTACGAAGACCCGACACCGGGCCTGGAAGGCATGGCCCAGCTTGCCGCGCACTGCCGCAGCCCACTGGCCACCAACATGGTCGTCACCACCATGGACGAGTTCCGCCGCAATGCGTCGCTCAAGGCGGTGAAAATTCTGCTGTCGGACCATCACTACTGGGGCGGCCTGCGCGCAACAGCATCACTGGCGCGCATGTGCGAGGTCTTCGGCATGGGCATGTCCATGCATTCGAATTCGCATCTGGGCATCAGCCTGATGGCGATGACGCACGCCGCTGCCGCGATTCCCAACCTGACTTATGCCTGCGACACGCACTACCCGTGGCAGGAAGAAGAAGTCATCAAGGGCGGCCGCATCCAGTTCGACCAGGGCACCGTCAAGGTGCCGACGGTGCCCGGCCTGGGCGTCACGCTCGACCCGGCCCGGTTGGCCGTCTTGCACCAGCAATACCTCGATTGCGGTATCCGCAACCGCAACGACCTCGCGCAGATGCGCAAGTACCAGCCGGATTTTTCCGGCGTCAGCCCGCGTTTTTAAGGAGCTGGCAGCAGCCCCGGATTCACGTTTGACAGTTCACCGTTTGCTTTCCGTTTTTCGCTTTTCACACCAACAATGAAGGAGACAAGATCATGATCAAGTTCGAGCATTTGATGTCCCGTCTGGCTCGGGGCCTCTGCGCCGCGGGATTCCTGGCCGCGTTCATGGGGGCGGCGCATGCGCAGCCCGTGACGCTCAACGTCGTCGACGTGGCCGGCAACCTGGCGCTCACGCAGGAAGCGCTGGAGTCCTTCGCCGCGAAGAACCCCACGCTGGTTTCGCGCATCACCTTCACCAAGGCGCCGTCGCCCGAGCTGCCTGGGAAGATACGCGCCATGCAGGCCGCCGGCCGCACCGACATCGACCTGGTGCTCACCGGCACCGATGCGCTGGCCGCGGGCATCGCACTCAGCCTCTGGGAGCCGCTGCTGCCGGCGCATGCGGCGAAGTTCCCGAACCTGATGGACAACTACCTGCCGGCCGCGCGCAAGATGCAGGATCTGTCGAGCGGCCAGGGCGTCATGGTGACCTACACGCCGGCCGGTCCGCTGCTCGAGTACAACCCAGACAAAGTCAAGACCCCGCCGAAAACGCCCGCCGAGTTGCTCAGCTGGTGCAAGGCCAACCCCAACAAGCTGATCTATGCGCGCCCCGCCAACTCCGGCCCGGGTCGCACCTTTCTGATGGGCCTGCCCTATATGCTGGGCGACAGCAACCCCAAGGACCCGATTGCCGGTTGGGACAAAACCTGGGCCTACCTGAAAGAGCTCAACAGCTGCATCGAGTACTACCCCACCGGCACCGGCGCCGTGTTCAAAGAGCTCGGCGAAGGCTCGCGCGACATGACCGTGACCATGACCGGCTGGGACATCAACCCGCGCGCATTGGGCGTGGTGCCCAAGCAGTTCAAGGTGGCGGCTTTCAACAATTTCACCTGGGTCGATGACGCGCACTACATGGTCATGCCCAAAGGCCTGCCCGCCAACCGCCAGGCCGTGGTGCTGCAGCTGATGGCCTTTTTGCTGCAACCCGCGCAGCAGGCGCTGACCTATGACGCCGGCTACTTCTACCCCGGCCCCGCCGTGAAAGACGTGCCGTTGACTGCCGCACCGCAGAAAAGCCAGGACGTGATCAAGGAGTTCGGCCGCGCTGAGTACGCCGACTGGATCACCAAAAACCCGCACGCCCAGCCGCTGGAAGACAAGGCTCTTGTAGCCGCTTTCAAGAAGTGGGATCAGGAAATCGGCTCCGGCAAAGCCAAGTAAGCGCGCTCTAAATAACAAGCAAGCCCGCGCTGCGGGCGTAAAAGGTTTTGACATGGTGATGCCCAACACCGCGGGACGGCCCGCGGCGAAAAACGAGTTCAGGCAGTTGCGCCTGGACGGCGTGAGCCGCAGCTTCGGCGGCGCCCACGCGCTCGAAAAACTCTCGCTGACCATAGAGCGCGGCGAATTCATCGCGCTGCTCGGCCCCTCGGGTTGCGGCAAGTCGACCGCGCTTAACTGCATGGCCGGCCTGATGCCGCTGTCGGACGGCAGCATCTGGCTGGACGAGCGGCGCATAGACACCCTGCCGCCCGAGAAGCGCGGCTTCGGCATGGTGTTCCAGAACTACGCGCTCTTTCCGCATCTGTCGGTCAGCCGCAATGTGGGTTTTGGCCTGAAGATGCGCGGCGTGCCCGCGTCCGAGATCGACCAGCGCGTTGCCGCTGCGCTGGACACCGTGCAGCTGCAGGCACATGCCGGCAAGCTACCCGGGCAACTCTCGGGCGGACAGCAGCAGCGCGTGGCCATTGCGCGTGCCATCGTGATCGAGCCGCCGCTGATCCTGATGGACGAGCCCTTGTCCAACCTGGACGCCAAGCTGCGCATTGAAATGCGTTCCGAGATACGCCGCATCCACCGCGCCCAGGGTTGCTCCACCGTCTACGTGACGCATGACCAGGACGAAGCCCTGGCCATGGCCGACCGCATTGTGGTGATGAAGCTGGGTGTGGTGCAGCAGATCGGCACGCCGCAGGAAGTCTTTGCGCGGCCGGCAACGCTGGATATTGCGCGCTTTATGGGTTACCGCAATGTGCTGCCGGTGCGGGTGGCCCAGGCCAATGGCGCAGGCCTCACACTGGAAGGTCCCGATGGCGTAAACCTGGCCGGCACCGCCATGCACACGCTGCAGGCCGGCCCGGCGATGGCAGCGATACGGCCCGACGAGCTGATCATCGGCGACGGCCCGCAGGCTTTTGCCGGTGTGGTCGAAACCGCCGAATACGGTGGCCGCGAATGGTTGCTGCAAGTGAAGACGGCATTTGATGACTTGCTTTACGTCCGTTCATCACGCGTCGTCACGCCGGGCGACCACGTCATGCTGTCGGCTCCGCCCGAGCGCGTGCTGGTCTACGCAGAGGAAGCCTGAAATGAGCGCCATGACCCTGCCGCCGCCACAAGGCGCCGCACGGCGCCCGCCCTTTGACCCTGCCGTCATGCTGGTGGCGCCTGCCGCCGCGCTGATGGTGATGTTCTTTGTCTACCCCTTTGCTTACGGTCTGCTGCTGTCTTTCCAGCCGCAGCAGGGCGGGGTGTTTGAGAACTACATCCATTTCTTCCAGACACAAGACCTCTGGAAGACGATCGGCAACACCATGCAGCTGGCGCTGCCGGCCACTGTCATCAACATCGCCTGCGCGCTCGGCATTGCCTACGCCACGCGCAGCAAGGGCCCTTACCAGCGTTTGCTGTCGACCCTGCTGGTGGTGCCGCTGACCCTGGGCACGGTGCTGATTGCCGAAGGCATGCTGACCTACTTCGGCCCGCAGGGCTGGCTGGCGCAGTCGCTGCGCTGGCTGCATCTGTATGAGGGCTCGATACGCCTCACGCACAACTACTGGGGCGTGCTGATCTCGCTGATCATCACCGGCTTTCCGTTTGCGTATCTGCTGATCCTCTCCTACATCACCGGCATAGACCCGGCCCTGCCGCGCGCCGCCGCCACGCTGGGGGCCGACGGCTGGAACCGCTTTCGCCACATCTACCTGCCGCTGCTCACGCCGGGGCTGGTCATGGCTTTCTGTCTGTGTTTTGTGCAGGCCTTCTCGGTCTTTCCTTCGGCCGTGCTGCTGGGTTCCCCGGCCGGCACCACGCGGGTGATCGCGATTGCCGCGTATGAGGCGGCCTTTGAGCAATACGACTATTCGCTGGCCTCGGCCGTCGCCATGATCATGGGCCTGGTCCAGCTGGCCATCGTCGTGGCGGCGCTGGGTTTGCGGTCCTTCTTCTACCGCGGCCCGGTGGCGGGAGGCAAGGGATGAGCGCGACCCACACACAGATGCATGAGAAAGACCCGCTGCGCGACCGCGCCTGGCGCGCGCTGGTCTGGGGGCTGATCGCCTTCTTCCTGGTCAACGTCGGCATGATGATCCTCGCCGTCGCTACCAACTCGGTCGCCACGCGCTGGCTGGGCACCTGGCTGCCTGAGGCCTACACCCTCAGCTGGTATGTCTCGGCCTGGAAGGAGTTCCAGCTCGGCCATGTGCTGGTGGTCACCGTGGTGGTGGTGTTCTCGGTGGTGTTTTTGTCGCTGCTGATTGGCGTGCCTGCTGCCTACACGCTGGCGCGCAAAGACTTTCGCGGCAAGAAGCTGCTCACGCTGCTCTTTCTGCTGCCGCTGATGGTGCCGCCGATTACCTACGGTATTCCGCTGGCTACGGTGATGTACCAGCTGCACCTGGCCGGCACGCTGCCGGGCGTGATCATCGCCAACATGATTCCTGCGCTGCCCTTCGTGATCCTGGTGATGACGCCTTTCATCGAACAGGTGGACACCAACATCGAGTCGGCCGCGCGCGTTTTCGGCGCCAACACACGGCAGATGTTTCTCTACACCCTGGTGCCGTTGCTGGCGCCCGGTGTGCTGGCGGCGGGCCTGCTGGTGCTGGTGCGTACGGTGGCGATGTTCGAGCTGACCTTTCTGGTGGCCGGGCCGGATACGCAGACGCTGGTGGTGGCGCTCTATTACGCGGTGTTTGCCGCCGGCGTGCGCGCCGGGCAGTCGGTGGACGCGATGGCGATGATTTACATGGCGATCACGGTGCTGTGGCTGCTGATCGCGCTGCGCTTCGTCAACCCCACGCAGCTGGTGAGTCGCGTGAAGGAGCACCCGGGCAAAGCCTGACGAGCCGGACATGAGGCTGAAAAGCGCCTGAAAAGATTTTCCGTTGGTGGAAAATTGGGCACGGAAAGCAGCTGGGCTGCTCTCCGTGCATTTTTTTGCCTGAGCAATCGGTGACCCGGCTTACACCAGCGACTCTTCGCAAGGCACTGGCGCGTTGCCAACCCGCCGCATCAGCTCGTGCTGCAGGCCAAAGACCTGAAGCTGCTCCGCATAAGGCGCAAGCATTTGCTCTTCTTTCGCGATGGTCACCCCCAGCAGGTCGGCCATTTTTTCCTTGCTCACCTGGCCATCCGCCAGCAGTTCGTCGACGATGCGCAGCAGCAGGGCCGAATCGGCTTTAAGGATCTCCTGCGCGCGTGCATAGGCCTCTGCCAGCAGGGCTTCGATCTCGGCATTGGTCGGCTCGACGTCGGTGTTGAGGTTTTCCTCCGTTTCATCGGCCACGTCAGTGCGGCTGAGCCGGTTGCCGAAGCCGAAGTGGCGCACAAAACGCGCCGCGAGAGCCGTGGCGTTCTTGAAGTCGCTTTCGCTGCCGGTGGTGCAGGCATCGTCGCCGAACACCAGGGCCTCGGCGGCGCGGCCGGCCAGGCCCACGCAGATGCGGTCCAGGCAGCTTTGCCGTGATTCGGCCTTCATACGCACATAGCTGTTGTAGCCGCCCTCGAAAGACGCCACATTGATCTTGACCTCCTGCGGCGCATGGCCAAACAGGCGGCCATAGACCAGACCGTGGCCGGCTTCATGCACGGCCAGCAGCGCCCGGAAGTCCGGACTGGCGCGCTGCTTGAGCTGGTTGAGGTCCAGCGGCACCGGGTAGGCGATGCCGGGGCCTTCACCGTCGACACCGCAACTGACGCGCAGCGATTGCGTGGCCGCATCCAGCCTGACGTGCAGCGTGGTGCCTTCCGGCATGCCACGCTCAATCGCCCACAGCGCGGCATTGACCAGCGGCGCACTCAGGATGGCATGGATAGACGAGAACAGCGGGCGTGTGCCCTGGGCCGGAAACACCGCATTGGCATAAATGCCTTCGTACACTGACTCATGCAGCACAAAGTCCAGACCGGCGCTCGCCAGCATTTCATCGGCATATTTGCCGCAGGTGCTGCGGATCAGCCGCTCATACGTGGCCTGGCTTAGCGACGGGTAGATCACATGGTTGTTGCCCAGCCGTGCAATCTGCTCGGGCTTGAAGCGCTCTCCCAGTGCCTTCTTGACGTCGATGACGGAGAGCTTCTTCGTCATGGCATGAAAGATGTCGGCGTCGGTGTCGCAGTCTTCCACACGGCTGGCGGTGCCTTCGTACATCTCATCCAGGTTGCCCGAAACGATGATGAGCAGGCGGCTGTAATCCGTCTCCCACGAGTCGGTCGATGCCCTGAACTCCAGCATGCGCTCCTGCAGTTGCTGGGGCGTCCAGGTCATCACTTCCTGCAGCGGCTCCTTGAGCTTGAGGCTTTGCTTGAACTCCTGGGCCTGATAGGGTGAGAGCTTGAACTTCAGCTTTTTGGGCTGGGTGGCGTCCGCGGCAGGTTTGTCTTCATCCGGGTGTTCGCGTTCATGCTCGTATTGCGAATACGCCAGAGACGACTCCAGTTCCTGCAGGAAAGACAGCGACGGCGGCAGGCGCCCGTCGGACAGCAGTTGCCAGACGTCCTGGTAGCGTTTGACGGCGAAGTCCTTGCCTTTTTCGTCGACGGTGCGAAAGCGCTGAAACTCGTCCAGCACCAGAATGCCGGGCTCGCTCTCGGCGACGCCGGATTCTGCCAGCATGGCGCTGATGGAATCGGCGCTGCGCCAGCTGCTGCCGTTGCTGAAGCCGTCCATCTGCACTTCGACAAAGCGGTCGTAAAAGCCCAGCTTTTGCGCCAGGCTGCGCGTGAGCTGGGTCTTGCCGGTGCCGGTCAGGCCCCACAGGCACACAATCACCGGGCGGCGGATGATATGCGGCAGCACATACCAGGCGCGGATCGACTCGATCACCCGGTCGATGATGTCGTCAATACCGAACAGTTCGGTCTTCAGCTCCGCAGCCACCGCAGCCAGATGGGCGCTGCGTTCGCGCATGAGCTCCGGCGGCACGCGGGTCGCGGCCGCCGTCTCGGTTGTCATATCGTTCTTCATGTCAGTCAATCAATCAATTTTTTGAGGGCCTTGTGCAAGGCCACGGTTTCAGCACGGCGGTTGGCGCCGGTGCTGCGAATATGTTTGCCCGCGCCGGACGTGATGGCACGGCGAGCTAGCGCCTGCACCACGGGGTTGCGCGGGGCTGGCAGCTGCACGGTCAAAGCCAGCGGCTGCTTCATGCGCCGCAAATGCTTGACCTTGCCGGCGGCAAAGTCACGGGAAAAAGTTTTGGCACTCATGTGCACGCTCCGAAAAAGCAAAAACCCCGGCGAAAAAATCAGCCTGGGGTTTGCGGAGCGCGCTTCACACGTGAAGGCGCGGCACCGACTGCCCGCAGGGCTGGGTATGGTTGGCACCACATCCAGCCGGGGGCAGTGGACGGTGCGTCAGGTGTGAGTGAACAAAGTCATGGTCTTGGTGGCTTCAAGGGTTGACTGCGCAAGGTTATTCGTTGCGCAGCGGCTCAAAGCAAGGAACGGATTCTGAAGAGCCCGTGCAAGCTTGGCAAGTTTTATGCGATGGTTTTTCGCAAGGTGTGGTGAAAATCAAACCATTGCCGCGCAATGCGGTTGGTGTTGTTGATTGCCTTAGCGCCGTGACGACACCACGATGCCGCCCACGATCAGCACAAAGGCCACCGCGTGATAAAGGTTCGGAAGCTCGCCGAGGAAGGCTGCCGACAACAGCGCGGCGAACAGCGGCGTGAGGTTGGAAAAGAAGCCCGCAATCGCAGGCCCCACGCGTTGCACGCCCATGCCCCAGCAGCGGTAGGCGATCACTGCGGGCCCGACGGCCACATATAGCAAGGCTGCTGCCAACGGCCAGCCCCAGCTGATGTGCGCGTCCGTCAAGGTCCATTCACCGGCGGCAAACGCACCCGACCAGGCCAGGCCGAACACGATTTGCGCGAGCAAAAAGGCGGCCCAGTCGCCGCGGATCTCTTTCGGCTCTTTGGGTTGCGAGAGCAGCCAGCTGTAAAACGCCCAGGCCAGCGTGGCCAGCAGCACATACAGATCGCCGGGCACCAGGTGCACCTGCATCAAGAGCTCCCACTGGCCGCGCGACAGCACCACCAGCACGCCGGCAATCGATAGCACGGCGCCGGCGATCTGGCGTTTCGAAACGGGCTGGCCAAAAAACAGCGCACCCACGATCAGCATCCAGATCGGCACACTGGAGGCCACCAGCGTGACGTTGAGCGGGGCCGAGGTCTTCAGCGCCAGGTATTGCAGCGCGTTGTAGCAGCCCACGCCCAGCAGGCCCAGCACCGCAAAGCGCCGCCAGAGCGGCCACAGGCTGCTGTCCGGTTTCAACACGCGCCATGCCAGCGGCAGAAGAATCACAAAGGCCAGCGCCCAGCGCATGAAATTGAGCGTCATGGGCGGCACCAGGCCGGTGACCAGGCGGCCGACCACGGCATTGCCGGCCCAGAGCATAGGCGGAATCACCAGCAGCGAGGCGGTGGCGGGCGTGAGGCGTTGGGTCATGGCGGTGACTTTACCAAGCGATGCCGTTTTCCTGCGGCACGGCAGGCTTCAACCCTCAGCGCCTGCGGCCCATTGCGATTCATGGCACCATGTCGGGCACTCACAGCCCTCACCAACCTGCAAGGAACACACTCATGGCCTCCTTCCCCTCCAAAGCCGTCCGCATCAACCAGCACGGCGGCCCCGAAGAACTCATGCTGGTAGACGTGACGGTGGGCGAGCCGGGGCCCGGTGAGATCCGCATCCGCCACAAGGCCATAGGCCTGAACTACATCGACATCTACCAGCGCAGCGGCGTCTACCCGTTTGCCATGCCGCTGCAGCTCGGCATGGAGGGATCGGGCGTCATCGAAGCCGTGGGTGAGGGCGTCACGCACCTGAAGCCGGGCGACCGCGCCGCCTACGCCAGCCAGCCTCCGGGCAGTTATTGCGAGCTGCGCGTAATGCCGGCCAAGAGCGTGTGCAAGCTGCCGGATGTCATCTCCTTTGAGACCGGCGCGGCCATGATGCTCAAGGGCCTGACCGCGCAATACCTGCTGCGCCGCACGCAGCCGCAAGGCGGCCTGCAGCCCGGTGACCATGTGCTGTTTCATGCGGCGGCCGGTGGCGTGGGCCTGATCGCCTGCCAGTGGGCCAAGGCCATGGGCCTGCAACTCATAGGCACGGCGGGCTCCGATGAAAAGTGCGCGCTGGCCCTGTCGCAGGGCGCGGCCTTCGCCATCAATTACGCAAAAGAAGACTTCGTGGCCCGCGTGAAAGAGATCACCGGCGGCAAGGGCGTCAAGGTGGTGTACGACTCGGTGGGTAAAGACACCTTTATGAAGTCATTGGACTGCCTGCGGCCTTTCGGCCTGCTGGCCAATTTCGGCAATGCCTCGGGCAAAACGCCGCCGCTGGACATCGGGGTGCTGGCCGCCAAGGGCTCGCTGTATGTGTCAAGGCCGACGCTTTTCACCCACATCGCCACGCGTGAGACCACCCAGGAAATGGCCGACGAGCTGTTCGGCATGCTCACCAGCGGCAAGCTCTACATCCCGATTGACCAGCATTTTTCGCTGGCTGATGTGGCCGAGGCGCACCGCGCGCTGGAGGCGCGCAAGACCACCGGATGCACCGTTCTGACGGTTTGAGCGCTGCCCCGGGGCGTTAAAGCTGTGTAAAGCTGCCGGCCGCATTCAACGCAAGCCGCAAGGGATGCGTTACAAAGGGCTAGGAGACAACCATGCCCACAGTGAACTCCACGGCCCGCAGGCTGGCGGCCTTACCGAGCTTATCCGTCCTCGTGGCGTGCCTGGCCGGCCCGGCAGCACAGGCCCAGACCGATGCCGCACAACCCCCGGCCAATCTGGCCGCCACCTGGCGAGCCACCTCGCGCCTGGGCTATGCGCCCACGCCGGATTCAGCGCAGGCCGCCGCGGCGTCACCCCGCGCCTGGGCGTTGCAGCAGCTGGATGTAGCCTATGCCGCCAGCAAGCGGCCTCCCGCACTTCCCGCCGAACTCGCCGGCATCAATGCACCGCTGGGCAGCATCGTGCGCGGCTTTCAGGCCGAACGCGAATCGCGCAAGACCATGCGCGAGACGGCCAAACCCGGCGCGCCGGCTGCCGCAGCTGCCGGCGGCGAGAAATTCAGCCGCGACATGGCGCAGGACGCGGCCGCCTGGCGGCTGATGTCGTGCAGCGACCCGGCGCTGGAGAACCCGCTGCTCGCGCGCATGACCGAGTTCTGGTTCAACCACCTCAATGTGTTTGTCGGCAAGGGCCCGGTGCGCCCTTTTGTCGGCCACTATGTGGTCAACGTGATTCGCGCCAACGCGCTGGGCCGCTTTGAAGACCTGCTGCTGGCCAGCGCAAAGCACCCGGCCATGCTGTTCTACCTGGACCAGGCGCAAAGCAACAGCCGCGGCCTTAATGAAAACTACGCGCGCGAGCTGATGGAGCTGCACACGCTGGGCGTGAACAGCGGCTACACCCAAAAAGACGTGCACGAACTGGCGCGCGTCCTCACCGGCTGGACGGTCAACCTCAAGGACGGCGAAGGCTTTCGTTTTGCCGAGCGCCTGCACGACAAGGAGGGCAAGGTCGTGCTGGGCCGCACCTTCGGCAATGAGAGCGTGACCGAGGGCGAAGAGGCTATACGCTACCTCGCGCGCCGGCCCGAGACGGCGCGGCGCGTGTCCACACGGCTCGCCAGCTTTTTTGTGGCCGACAAACCGCCGGCCGCGCTGATCGACAGGCTGGCCGCCACCTTCACCTCCACCCAGGGTGACATACGGGCGGTGATGCGCACCCTGATCGAGTCGCCGGAGTTCTGGGCCAAAGACAACCAGCTGTTCAAGACCCCGCTGGACTTCGCCTGCTCGGCGCTCACGGCCAGCGGCGGCGTGAAAGAGCGCCGCGACATCGTGCAGACCCTGGGCTTTCTCGCGCAGGCCGGCCAGCCCATGCACGGCTGGCAAACGCCCGACGGCTACAAGACCGACGCCGCTACCTGGCTGGCGCCCGAAGCGCTGACGCGCCGCGCCGACTACGCCATGGGCCTGACGCAGCGCATGGCCGAGCCGGCGTACCTCAATGCATTTTTCAGCGTGGCGACACGTGAGCGCATCGCGCAGGAGCCGGCGCAGCTGCGCGCGGGCTTGATGTTGGCGAGCCCTGACTTCATGCGCAAATAAACCGGTACGAGGATTGCTATGGATTCATCCCATTTCTCATCGCTGAATTTGCCGCAACGGCGGCGCCTGCTTGGCTTGGGTGCGCTGTCCGCCCTGTCGCTGGCCGCGCCCGGTGTATGGGCGCAGGCTGTGCCCGCAGGCCGCCCAGGCCTGGATGGGGGGCGCCTCATCGTCGTTTTCCTGCGCGGCGCTTATGACGGCCTGTCGGCCTTTGTGCCCTATGCCGACAAGGACTACTACGCGCTTCGCCCCAACATCGCGATCGCGGCGCCCGACGGCACGGCGCAAACCGCTCTCAAGCTCGACAGGACGTTTGCGCTGCATCCCGCGCTGGCTCCGCTGATGCCGCTGTGGCAGCAAGGCGTGTTGGGCTTTGTGCCGGCGGCCGGCCTGCCCGCGCCCAACCGATCGCACTTCGACGCGCAGTACCAGATGGAAATTGCGCAAGGCGGCAAGACCAGCAGCGCGCCGGGCTGGCTTAATACCACCGCAGGTATTGGCAAGACCGCATCAACAAGCGCGGTCGCGCTGGGCGTCGGCGAAGCCAATCCCGCCATACTGGCCGGCCAGGCCTCCGCTGTGCGGCTGATCCCGCGCGGCCAGTCCGCCGAGCGCACCGGCGTGCTCGCCAACGACAGGACGCGCCAGGCGCTGATGGACTTGTACGCCGGCGACGACAAGGTCAGCGAAGCCTTCCGCCAAGGCGCCGGCAGCCGCATGCAGAGCGCTCAGGAACTCACCGAGCAAAGAACCGCCAGGACAGAAAAGATGGCGGAAGACGCCAGGCGCATGGCCGAAAAAAGCCTGGACCGCGACGGCGCACCCGCCAATGCCCAGGCCCTGAAAGCACAAATGCTCGCAGCCAGCAACGGCGCGGCCGACCCGGTGGGCCTGCAGCTCGATGCTCAGCACCTGGGCACCCTGATGCGCAACGACCGCAAACTGCGCCTGGGTTTTTTGTCAGCTGGCGGCTGGGACACGCATGCCAACCAGGGGGCTGTGACCGGTCAGCTTGCCAACAATCTGGGCAACCTGGCGCGCGGCATTGCGCAGCTGCGCCAGGATTTTTCCGAGCTCGGCGATGTGGTCGTGGTGATGAGCGAGTTCGGCCGCACCAGCGCGGAGAACGGCACGCGCGGCACGGATCATGGGTTTGGCAATGCGATGTGGCTGATGGGGAGCCGGGTTGCCGGCGGGCGCTGGCATGGGCAGTGGAGTGGTCTTTCGCAGCTTAATGAAGGGCGGGATCTTCCTGCGCATCATGACTATCGCGCTGTGCTGGCGCAGGTGCTGAGAGGCGCTTTTGCGTTTGGGGATTCGCAGTTGGCGGATGTGTTGCCGGGGGCGAAGTGGGATAAGAGGCTTGATGGGGTGTTTCTTAAGACCTGATTGAGGTTCGGTCTTGCTCCGGCCTCTTGTGCTCGCTGCTGAGAGCTGCTGGCCGGGGTCGCCCGGCGGCGACTCACTTTTCTTTGCTTCGCCAAAGAAAAGTAAGCAAAAGAAAGGCGACCCTACTGTCTGCGTCCCTCCGCTTCGCTGCGGGCAACCTGCGGTGCTCGGTCCAGACGGGGTCAAAAACAACTCGCCTGCGGCTCAAACAAGTTTTTGCCCTTGTCCGTCTGGACCTCCGCTCCTCGGCGCATACAGAAGGGGGTGGGAACAGGAATACCGAACAGCCAAATACCAAACTGCCGAATACCAATACCGAATACCTGAAGAAACAAGGACTCGCCACGGCGAGTCCTTGTTGGTATTTGTCTTTGGTATTTGTCCCCGTTCCCGCTCCCGATTGCCCCGTCCTGGCTGGGCCGAGGAGCGCAGAGACAAGCGGATCAGGGCAAAAACTTGTTTGAGCGCAGCGAGTTGTTTTTGACCCCGCTTGGCTCGAGCACCGCAGGTTGCCCGCAGCGAAGCGGAGGGACCCAGACTGCGGGTCGCCTTTTCTTTGGTGACTTTCTTTTGGCGAAGCAAAAGAAAGTTACTGGCCGCCGGGCCACTCCCGGCCAGCAGCCTCAGCAGAGAGCGCGCCGCCGGAAGCAAGACCCGGCCAGCAACCCTCAGCAGAGAACACCCCCACAACGAGACCCCCGAAGTAAACTGCCGCCAACAGCCCCAAGAACCATGCCAAACCCCACTTACGACCCCCAATGGCTACGCACCCTCCGCGCGGGAGCAATCGTGCCGCCGCTACGCCCGCGCGTACCGCTATGGGCCGGCGAATCCGTCATAGGTTCGGTCGAACCCGGTTTTCTGCACCAGATCGCCCTCCAGCCGCTAGCCGACGCCCACCACCCTCTCCTGAAAGAAGAACACCCCGAACGCCTGGGCTGGCGCCTGATGGGTGATGTGACAACCAGCCTGAACCAGATTGCCGTGGCGCTGCATGAAGCGGGGCTGGCGGGCGCGTGGCGCAATGAGCAGCTCGCGGTGCCTGACCAGTTCGGCCACCGCAAGGGGACGGTGGAGCGCGCCGCCGTGCGGCCGCTGGGTATCACCACGCTGGCGGTGCATCTGGTGGGCCAGGCGCCTGACGGCCGCTTTTGGGTGCAGCAGCGCGCTTTCAACAAATCCAACGACCCGGGGCTGTGGGACACGCTGATGGGCGGCATGGTGTCGGCGGCGGATACGGTGGAAACGGCGCTGGTGCGCGAAACCTGGGAAGAAGCCGGCCTGCATGTGGCGGAACTGCAGGGCATGCGTTACGGCGGGCGCCTGACGACGCGGCGGCCGGCCACTGACGGCAATGGCGCGGGTTATGTGGTGGAAGACATCGACTGGTATGTGTGCACCGTGCCTGAAGGCATGACGCCCGACAACCAGGATGGCGAGGTTGAGCAGTTCCGTTTGATGCAGGCCGCGGATTTGATCGACGCCATGCAGCGCGGCGAGTTCACGACCGAGGCCGCGCTGATTTTTGCCGACGCCATGGGGCTGACGGCCTGAGGGTAGTCCCCGTCCTTAGTCGGTGAGCGCGGAGGCGCGCAGCCGGCTTGGGGCCAGTGCACCGGCCGAATCAAGAATCGGATAGGCAATCGAGCAGATGTGCGAATTGATGCGCTTGAGATCACTGATCAGGTCGATGTGCAGTGAGCTTGTTTCCAGGCTCTGCACCGTGTTGGCCGACAGCCGTCCCAGATGGGTGGTGGCATAGGCGCGTTCCAGGTCGCGGAAACGGGCTTTTTCTTCCAGCAGTTTTTGCGCGTCGCGCACCGAGCCGTTGAGGAACACGCTCATGCTCAGGCGCAGGTTGTCGACCAGCCGGTTGTGCAGCTCCACGATTTCGGCCATGCCGGCCTCCGAGAAATTGCGGCCCGGCTTGATCTTCTTGTCCTCGATGTCGATCAGCACGCGCTCGATGATGTCGCCGATCTGCTCCATGTTGATGGTGAAGCTGATGATGTCGGTCCAGCGGCGGCTTTCTTCCTCGGCCAGCGCTTCGCGCGAGATCTTGGTCAGGTAGTACTTGATCGACGAATACAGCTCGTCGACCGAATCGTCCATCTTGCGCAGCTCTTCGGCGAGCTTGAGGTCGTTTTTCTGGATGACTTCGAGCACGCCCAGCAACATGCTCTCGACCACGTCGGCCTGGTGCAGTGCTTCACGCGCGGCGTTCGAGATGGCCAGCGAGGGCGTGGACAGAGCTGACGGGTCCAGGTGGTTGGGACGTTCGCCGCTGACGGGCTTTTCGGCTTTCGGCAGGAGTCTTTGCGTCAGGCGGGCGACGGGATTGGTCAGGCCGATGAAGGCGACGCCGACTATGACGTTGAAGCTCAGGTGAAACAGCACGACCACATTGGCCGGGTCGCCGAGAAACGGCCGCACATGCAGCAGCCACGAGCCCACGAAGGGCGCAGTCACCAGCACGCCGAGCAGTTTGAACGCCAGCGTGCCTATGGGCACCTGCCGGGTTTCTATCGAAGACTTGGCGGTGGTCAGCACGGCCAGCAGGCCGCTGCCCAGATTGGCGCCCAGCACAAGGCCCATGGCCACGTCGAGCGGAATTCCGCCGGATGCCGCCAGCGTGGCGATGAGCAGGACGACGGCGAGGCTGGAATAGGAGATGACCGCCAGCACCATGCCCAGCGTGATTTCGAGCAGCAGGTCGCTGCCGACAGAGGTGAACAAGGCCTTGACGGCGGGCGATTGCGTGAGCACTTCGGTGGAGACCGTGACCAGCCGCAGCGCCAGCAGCATCAGGCCCAGGCCGATCAGGATGCGGCCTATGCGGCCGGAAGTGGAGGCCTGGCGCGGGATGAACATCACTACGCCGACAAAAATCAGTAGGGGCGACAGCCAGGACAGGTCAAACGAAAAAACCACGGCGATCAGCGCGGTGCCTATGTCCGCGCCGCGCATCACGGCCAGCGCGGCGGGCAGGCTGATCAGGCCCTGGCCGACAAAGGAGGAGGTGATGAGCGCCGTGGCGGTGCTGGACTGGACGAGCGCAGTGACGCCAATGCCGGAGAGTGCCGCGGTAAAGCGGTTGCCTACGCTGCGAGCCAGCACATGGCGAAGGTTGGCGCCGAACACCCGCAGGATGCCGGTGCGCACCAGGTGCGTGCCCCAGACCAGCAAGGCGACGGCCGCCAGGAGATTCAACAAATGCTTCATGCGGTAAGTGTCCGTTCTACAGAACCCGGGCGAGTTGCCGCGGGCGCGGGGGAGGCCTCGAGGGCCAGCAGGCCTTCGAGGCCGGTCATCAGGTGGTAAAGCGAGGAGGCCGGTGAAGGCGCCAGGTCAAAGCCGCCATCTTCGCGCTGCCATTCATGCCAGAGGCCAGTCACATCGGTGGCCAGGAAACGCGTCAGGCCGGAAAAGCTGTTCTCTACGGCAGCACGGCTTTGGGCCGCGTCACCCAGGCCTTGCGTGGCGAAGAGCAGCGAGGTGCGCAGTCTTTCGGTTTGCGCCCACAGCCGCGCCCGGCGGTCCGTGGGTTGGCCGGCTTCATTGACGGCGAAGAGCGCAACCTGCCGCGCGGCATCAATGCCGAAAGATCGCCCGAAGTTCTCAAGCGCGATGGCCTGGCTGCGCGCGTTGATGCCCAGCAGGCTTTCGGCTTGCAGCAGGAGGTAAGCCCATTCAAACTGGTGGCCAGGCTCGTACAGCCGCTCTTTGGGTGCACCCAGCGGCGCCCAGCCGGCCGTGAAGAGTTCACCCACTGCGCCACTGGCGGGATGGATCAGCCGCGTGGTGGCCAGCTCGCACAGCGCCAGGGCCGCGCTGCGGAAATTGCCCTCAACTCCCTTGGCCACCCAGGCCAGCAAGGCTTCAAGCAAATGCATGAGCGGGTTGGATTTGAGGACGGGCTGATGCGGCAGACCGTCGTAATAGCCGCCTTCGTCATGCGCCAGCGTGGCTTCGATCTGCCGCAGCAGCGCCTGCGCGATGTCCAGCAATTCCTGCGGCCGGCCTTCGGCTTCATAGGCATGCGCCAGCGCAAACAGCACAAAGGCCTGGTCGTAGAGGTCTATGGTTTGGTCGGTGGTGTCCAGCGTGCTGCGGAACAGGCCGTCAGGCCGGCGGTAGCGCGACAGCATGAAAGACAGGCCGTGCCGCATGGCGGCCTGCCAGGGGCCGGCCCAGCCGAGGGCGCCGGCGCGCGCATAGACATAGGTTTGCCGGGCCTGCACGCGCACGCGCACCGGCTTGCCGATGGGCTGGCCGTCCTGGCCTATCTTTTCATGGAAGCCGCCGCCTTCGTGGTCCGCACCACGCTCCCACCACAAGGGCAGGGCAGCCTCAAACAGCCAGTGTTGTGCGTGTCGGCGTGTGTCGGCAAGAAAAGAAGGAAAGGACTCTGGCGGCATCAAGCGTGGCGGAATAAAAAGGCGAGTTCGGCGGTCAGGTGCTGGTCGTCTGGTTGTTGCAGCGCGGCTTCCAGCAGCGGCAGGCGCGCGGTGACGAGTTGCCCGGCCAGGCGCAGTCGCTCGCCGATGTCGGGGCTGGGATTGTCGCCGCTTTTGGCCAGGCCGGCGGCGACGATCACCGCGAGGAGCTCGGGCAGCGCGGTGACCGGTTCAAGCGGTTGCTGCGTCGGCTGGCTGGCCCAGGGCGGCAGGCTGGCGTCGCGCACCGGCCGCGCCGCGACCAGCGCCCGCAGCACGGCGGCGCAGAGCGCGGCGTGGTCGCGCGGCGCCGCGCCGGTTTGCTGCGCGCGGGCGATCAGGCCTGCGTGCTGCTCAAGCACTTGCCAGAAGGCTTCGTCGATGGCCTGCTGGCGCGCGATCAGCGCGGTGCCGGCTTTGCCGGCCAGTGCGTGGCGCAGCAGCCAGTAAAAGGTATTGGTGAAAAGCTGCGAGGGATTCTTCACTTCGCTTTGCGCGAAGTAGTCGGCCAGGGGGAGCACTTCGAAGTGCAGGGTGCGGTAGGCGGCATCTGGCAGCACGGCAACGGCCGCGGCTTGCTGCGCGACCTGCAGCGTGGAGAAGGTGGCCTGGGCCGTCGAGTCGATCAGGTGGTGCAGCTTGTGCAGCGTGCCGGCCTCGTTGCGCGGCTCGACCTGCTTGACGAGGCTGCTGCCGACGTCCTGCAGCAGCCAGTGCGCGCCGCGCTGCAGGTTAAAGCCGAAAGTGCGCAACTCGTCCTTGAGCGCCAGCTGCACGGCGGTGCGCGTTGGCTGGGCCGTGCGGGCGGTGGGCAATATGTTGTGCGTCATGAAAATCCTGTCGATCGTTTACGTTAGCATGACAGCCGGACGGGGAGGGCAAGGCGGGCGGCGTAAAGCCTGATTTTGCACCCCAAATCGCTCACTTCCCCAGAATCAGGAGCCGCCTTGCCCAAACCCGCGAAAACCCCAGCCAAAGGCAAAGCCGCAGCCGTGGCGCAGGCCGCCCCCGAACTGGATGCGCCTCTCGCCGGCGCGGGGCCCAGCCAGCGCAACAAGCGTATGCGCCTGCGTGTGGCCTGGATGTATTTCGTCGAGGAAATGACGCAAAACGAGATCGCGCAGCGCCTGGGCATAGGCCGGGTCACCGTGGTGCGCCTGCTGTCGGACCTGCGCGAGCGCAATGAGATCAAGTTCAGCATAGAAACCGGCGTGCCCGAGTGCATCGCGCTGGAGCGCGAGCTCGAAAAACTCTTTGGCCTCGGCGAGGCAGTGGTGGTGCCGGTGTCTGATGCCGAATCCGATGCCACAGTGCCCATCGCGGCGGCCACCGGCCAGTACATGTCGGGCCTGTTGAGCCCCGGCATGCGCATAGGCGTGGGCTGGGGCCGCACGCTGCACGAGTCACTGCGTTTCATGAGCGAGGCGCCGGTCGCCGACCTCGGCGTGATTTCGCTATTGGGCGGCATCACCAAGGTCAGGCGCTTTAACCCGTCCGAGTTCGCCTGGCGGTTTTCCAGCCTGTTCCAGGCCGAGTGTTATTTGATGACGGCGCCCGCCGTCGTCGATTCGCCGCAGACGCGGCAGACCCTGATCGACCATTGCGGCCTGGGCGATGTCTTCGACAACGCCAAGTCGCTGGACGCCGTGCTGGTGAGCGTGGGTGACGTCTCGCCCGAAGGCACGGCCTACCGTTATGCCGTGATGCCCGAAGAACTGCGCCGACGCGTCGTCAAGATGGGTGCGGTTGGCGATCTGCTGTTTCACTATTACGACCGCAAGGGCGAACTCATCAACGACCCTATCCAGGGCCGCGTGATGTCGGTGCCCGTAGACACCCTCAAGGCCGTGCCGCAGCGCATCCTGGCCTCGGGCGGTGTCAGCAAGGCCGAGGCCCTGCTGGGCGCGCTGCGCCTGATCAAGCCCACCACGCTCATCACCGATGAGCATGCCGCGCGGGCGCTGATCAAACTCGCCCGCTAACCCGGCGAACCCTGCCGGGCGGGTTAAACCGCCGGCCCGCGCCTCTCCCACGTCTCGGGAATTACCCGCAAATCGCGGCTGACTTGCGCTCAGCCCGTGGTTTTTGCTTGCGCTCATGATGTACATAAGTATAAGATTAAGATCAAATGTACACAAGCGCTGAGAAAAACGCGGAAATCGAGCCGGCGGTGTCCCGGCTTCTCAATCGACGAAATGGGGTATTGGATGAATGGTTTTACGCCCAGCGGCCTGGCCGCTGACCTGCTCAAGCTCGAGGCTTCGGGCAAACCGGTGCGAATCGGCCTGATCGGCTCGGGAATGATGGGCACGGACATCGTGACCCAGGTGCTGCAGATGCGCGGCATCGTGGTGGCGGCGATTGCCGACATCAACGTGCCGGCGGCCGTAGCCGCGCTGGCTTCGGCCGGCCACACGCCCGACGCGCACCGCGTCGTCAACACGGCCAGCGCGCTGGAGCAGGCCATCCGTGACCGCCGCATTGCCATCACGCAAGACGCGCAGCTGGTCTGCGCCTGCGGCCTGATCGACGTGGTGGTTGACGCCACCGGCAAACCCGCCGTCGGCGCGCAGATAGGCCTGACCGCGATGGAGCACGGCAAACACCTGGTGATGATGAATGTCGAGGCCGACGTCACCATAGGCGCCTACCTCAAGCATGAAGCCGACCGCCTGGGCGTGATTTATTCGCTGGGCGCGGGCGACGAGCCCAGTGCGGCCATCGAGCTGATCAACTTCGTCTCGGCGCTGGGCTATCCGGTGATCGCCGCCGGCAAGGGAAAGAACAACCCACTCAACATCGACGCCACGCCCGACGACTACACCGAAGAAGCCCTGGGCAAGGGGCTGAACCCGCGCATGCTGGTTGAGTTTGTCGACGGCTCCAAGACCGCCGTTGAGATGTCGGCGATTGCCAATGCGACCGGCCTGGTACCCGACATCGCCGGCATGCACGGCCCCAACGCCTCGCTGGAAGATCTGCACAAGGTGCTGTGCCCTATCGCCGACGGCGGCATCCTCACGCGTAAAGGTGTGGTGGACTACACCATCGGTAAGGGCGTGGCACCCGGCGTGTTTGTGGTGGCTGAAATGGCGCACCCGCGGCTGCGTGAGCGCATGGATTACCTCAAGCTGGGCATCGGCCCTTACTACACCTTCTACCGGCCTTACCACCTCTGCAGCCTGGAAGTGCCGCTGACCTGCGCGCGTGCCGTGCTCTACGGCCGCGCCGACATGGCGCCGCTGCCCAAACCCTCGGCCGAAGTCTGCGCTCTTGCCAAGTGCGACCTCAAACCCGGTGACCGGCTGGACGCGATCGGCGAATACACCTACCGTGCCTGGGCCATGGCCGCCGATGATGCACGCGCCAAAAACGCAATGCCCTGCGGCCTGATCGAGCGCGGCACGGTGACGGCGCACATCCGCAAGGGCGAGCTGCTGACTTATGCCAACGTCGCGGCCGACCCAGGTTCGCGCATCGTCGAATTGCGCCGCCGCCAGGATGAACTGGTCTACGGCGTGCTGGAGCACGCGTGAACGCCGTCCTCAAACCCACAACCCCCGAGGCCTACACCCGGCTAGGCAAGGCCGTGCTGCACAAGGCGCTGCGCCAGATGGTGCTGATCCGCCGCTTTGAAGAAGGCGCCGAGCAGGCCTATATGCGCGGCCTGGTGCACGGCACCATGCACCTCTCGATAGGCCAGGAGGCCAGCGCCGTCGGCGTAGGCATCAATCTGGGCGCGGAAGACTGCATCACCTCCACGCACCGTGGCCACGGCCACTGCATTGCCAAGGGCGCGGAGCCCAAATACATGTTCGCCGAATTCTTCGGCAAGGACACCGGCTACTGCCGCGGCCGCGGCGGCTCCATGCACATCGCCGACGTGGCGGGCGGCAACCTGGGCGCCAACGGCATCGTGGGTGGGGGTATCCCGATTGCGGTGGGCGCGGCCCTGGCGCTCAAGCAGATGAAAAAGCCCAATGTGGTCGTCTGCTTTTTCGGCGACGGCGCCAACAATGAAGGCGCTTTCCACGAAGGCCTGAACATGGCGGCGATCTGGAAGCTGCCTGTGGTGTTTGTCTGCGAGAACAACAAGTACGGCATGTCGACCTCGACCGAGCGCTCTACCGCGGTGAAGAAGATCGCCACGCGCGCGCTGGCCTACGACATGCCCGGCCTCACGGTGGATGGCAACAGCTTTGCCGACGTGGCCGAAGCGGCGCACACGGCGATTGAGCGTGCACGAACCGGCGGCGGGCCGACCCTGATCGAGTGCCTGACCTACCGGCACCGCGGCCATTCCAAAAGCGACCGCAACCGCTACCGGACCAAGGAAGAGATCGAGTCCTGGGTCGAGCGCGACCCCATCGTGCTGTTCGAGCAGGATTTGCTGCGGCACGGAATGATTGAACAACATGAAGTGGACGAACTGGTGAAGAGCGTTGAGAAGGAAATCGAGGACTCCATCGAGTTCGCCAAGGACAGCCCGGCGCCGGACATCGCCAGCCTGACCGACTTTGTTTATGCCTCACCCGTGGCGGAGGCCGCCCATGGTTGAAGCGCTGCGTGAACTCACTTACTCGCAGGCCATCCAGGAGGCACTGGGCATTGCGATGGAGCGCGACGAGCGCGTCTTCCTGATGGGCGAGGACATCGGCGTCTATGGCGGTGCCTTTCAGGTCACCGGCGACCTGGTGCAACGCTTCGGTGAAGAGCGTGTGATGGACACGCCGATCTCTGAACTCGGCGGCGCGGGTGTTGCGGTGGGTGCGGCGCTGATGGGACGCCGGCCGGTGTATGAATTCCAGTTTTCCGACTTCGCCTCGCTGGCGATGGAGCAGATCGTCAACCAGGCCGCCAAGATGCGCTTCATGCTGGGCGGCAAGGCTTCGGTGCCGTTGGTCATGCGCTTCCCCAGCGGCTCCGGCACTGGGGCTGCGGCCCAGCACAGCCAGAGCCTGGAAGCCTGGTTTGCCCATGTGCCCGGCCTCAAGGTGGTACAGCCCTCGACGCCGCACGACGCCAAGGGCATGCTGCTGGCTGCGATTGAAGACCCGGACCCGGTGATGTTCTTCGAGCACAAGCTGCTCTACAAGATGAAGGGCCCTGTCCCCGAAGGCTATTACACCGAGCCTCTGCACGAGGCGCGGGTGCGCCGCGAAGGCACGGATGTCACGATTGCCGCGACCGCCATCATGGTGCACCGCGCGCTGGAGGCGGCGGAGCAGCTCGCGGCCCAGGGTATTTCGGCCGAGGTGGTCGATCTGCGTTCTCTGCGGCCGCTGGACCATTCCACGCTGATCAAGAGCGTGAGCAAGACCACGCGCCTGATCTGCGTCTATGAAGGCACCAAGCAGCTGGGCATAGGCGCTGAAGTCAGCGCGATGATTGCCGAGAGTTCGGCCTTTGACAGGCTGGACGCGCCCATCATCCGGCTGGGCGGCGCGGACTGCCCCTTGCCCTACAACCCCGAGCTTGAAAAAGCCGCGGTGCCGCAGGTGCCCGACATCGTCGCCGCCGCGCGCCGTTCACTGCTGGTGAGGGCCTGAGCATGGCGGTGGAATTGATACTGCCGCGCGTCGACATGGACATGAGCGAAGGCAAGATCGCGCATTGGTATGTCAAGAACGGTGACACCGTCACCAAGGGCCAGGTCGTGTTCGAGATCGAAACCGACAAGGCCACGATGGAGATTGACGCGGCCGCCGACGGCATCGTCCAGGGCATCGACGGCCAGGTGGGCGTCACCATGCCGGTGGGGCAGATCGTCGGCTGGATTTTGCAGCCGGGGGAGGCCATTCCCGCTGCGGGTGCTGCGCCTGATGCGCCGCAGGCTGTGGTTGAGGCTCCCGCGCCCGTCGCCGCTGCTGCGCCTGAAGTGAGCACTGCAAGCCGGCAAAGCCTGCTGCGCGCCACGCCGCTGGCCCGCAGCCTGGCGCGTGAGCGTGGCATTGATTTGAACAAGGTCAGCGGCTCGGGCCCCGAAGGCCGCGTGCTGGCCGCCGATATGGCCGGCGCACAACGCGCTGCGAGCCAAGCCTCCACCGGTGCACTGAACCTGCACTGGTTTTCACGCCACGAGGGCGCGCCGCTGGTGCTGCTGCACGGCTTCGGCACTTCGCAGGGGTCCTGGCGCGTGCTGGCCGACCAGCTGCGCGACCTCCCGGTGCTGGGCATAGACCTGCCCAACCACGGCAAGTCGCCGCGTGCCGAGGTGCCCAACTTCGCCGCCGCCGCGCAGGCGGTGCTGGACCGGCTGGACAGCGAAGGCATCAACGAAGTCCACCTGCTGGGCCATTCCATGGGCGGCGGCACGGCGCTGGCGTTGACGGCGCTGCTGGGTTCGCGCCTGCGCTCCTTGACCCTGCTGGCGCCCGCCGGCCTGGGCCCCGAGATCAACGGCGCTTTTATTGACGGCATCCTGCGCGCAAACAGCGAGGCCAGCCTGCGGCCCTGGCTGGTGCAGCTGTTTGGCGACGCTTCGCGCCTGAGCGGCTCGTTTGTCGCGACGGCCCTGCAGGAACTCGGCAATGAAACCAAACGCGCCGGCCTGGCTGCCATGGCCGCCAGCCTGCTGCCCGACGGCACGCAGGCCGAATCGCTGCGAAAGCAGCTCGACGGGCTTGTCATACCCGTGAAACTGCTCTGGGGTACGCTGGACCGCGTGTTGCCGATACACCAGGCAGCGGGCCTGCCCGGCCACGTGGCACTGCATACACTGGCTGGCACAGGCCACTTGCCGCAGATCGAGGCGGCGCCTATGGTTGCCGGCCTGGTGCGTCAGCAGGTGGGCGCCTCGGCCTTTGCCTCTTCTTCCCTTCAAGCCACATGACGCCAAGCATGCGAATTCTCGTTAGCAACGACGACGGCCACTTCTCACCGGGGCTGGCCGCGCTGGAGCGCGCCGCCAACAGCTTCAGCGACGACGTCTGGGTGGTTGCACCGCAAGACAAGCGCAGCAGCAAGGGCCACAGCATTTCGCTGCATGAACCCTTCAGCATGACGCGGCTGGGTGTGCGGCGTTATGCCTGCTCGGGCACGCCGGCCGACTGCGCGATAGCTGCTTTTGCCTGGCTGTTCGCCGACTCGCCCAAGCCCACCCTGGTGCTCTCGGGCATCAACGACGGCCGCAACATCGGTGAAGACATCGCCTACTCGGGCACCATGGCGATTGCGCGCGAGGCCAGCTTTTGGGGTGTGCCTGCGATTGGTTTCTCGGCGCCCAACGGCAGCGACTTTGAATCGCCCGAGGTCGCCGCCTGGCTGGCGCGCCTGGTGCGCTATTTCGGCGAGACCACCGAAGACTGGCACCAGCCCGACAGCTGGCTCAGCATCAATCTGCCGGCCGCGCTGCCCGCGCCGCTGCGCCATGCGGCGCCGGGCCGGGCCAAGATCGCGGCCAGCATCACGGCCGAAAAGGCCGGGCCTGATACCACGGTGCTGCGTTATGACAAAGGCCGTTCGGGCAAACCTTCGGCCGGCGACGAACTATCGCAGCTCGAAGCAGGGTTTGCGACCGTTTACCGGCTGCGCTGGAATGGCTACGCTAGCCTGGAAGACTCGCTGCTGGACGGCATCAACCATGCCGCCCTGACACCCACCACCCACCCCTGACGAGATCGCTTTGGCCATGAACCCTTTCGACTTGCCCCTCAAGGTTTTGCGCAACCTGCCAAGCCCGCTCGACCTGCCGCTGGCGCTCAAGGAACTGTCGGACGGCATGCTCGCCCGCGTTGGGCCCCGGCCGGCAGTGACGGCCAAAAAGCAGTTCCCGCTCGTGGATGACAGCCAGGTCAACGGCATACAGATAGGCGAGGTCAGCGGCGACGCGGCCATCGTCTGGGCCCGCCTGCCCTATGCGGCCGATGTGGAGATTGCCTGGAGCGCTAACGGCGAGCCCGGGCCGTGGCAAACGCTGCGTGCGCCGCAGGCGCTGGAAGTGACCGACTACACCACGCGTATCCAGCTCACAGGCCTGCCGCGCAATGCGACGATTTCATTGATCGTGACCGCACACGGCCTTGAGGCCGCGCACGCCCAGCCCTGGGTGCGGCGCTCCAGCTTCCGTTCGGCGCCCGATGTCGCGCGGCCCATCCGTTTTGCCTGGTCGGCCGACGTCAACGGCCAGGGTTTTGGCATCAACCCCGAGTGGGGCGGCCTGAAGATGTTTGACACCATACGCCGGCGCGAGCTCGACTTTTTTGTGCATTGCGGCGACACGATTTATGCCGACCATCCGCTGCAGCACCGTGTCGACGACGAGCGCGGCCGCAGCTGGACCAATGTGGTGACCCTGGCCAAAACGCGCGTCGCGGAGACGATTGAGGACTACCGCGGCAACTTCCGCTACAACTGGCTGGACCCGCATTTCACGAAGTTCTGCGCCGAGGTGCCGCAAATCATCATGTGGGACGACCACGAGGTCGTCAACAACTGGTCACCCTCGCTGGACCTGATGCGCGACAAGCGCTACGTTGTCAAAGACCTCAAGCTGCTGGCTGCGACTGCCGCACGCGCCTTCCGCGAGTACTCGCCCATGCCGCTGGAAGGCTTTGGCGGCGCCGGCCTGCTGTACCGGCGTGTGCAATACGGGCCGCTGCTGGACGTGTTTGTCGTCGACATGCAGACGCACCGCGGGCCCAACTCGCACAACCGGCAGACCGAAGGGCCGGGCACGGCCTTCCTCGGCGAAGCGCAAGTCCAGTGGCTGCAGCAGGAGCTTCTGGCGTCCACCGCGCAGTGGAAGGTCATCGCGGCGGGCATGCCCATAGGCACCAATGTGGCTGACGGCCATGACGCCGAAGGCCGGGTCAAGTGGCAGGGCGTGGCCAATGGCGACGACGGTGAGCCCAGCGGCCGTGAGATCGAGCTGGCCGGCCTGCTGTCTTTCATCAAGGCCAAGGCCATTCACAACATCGTCTGGCTGTGCGCCGACGTGCATTACACAGCCGCGCATTACTTTGACCCTGAGCAGGCCGTGTTCAAAGACTTCCTGCCCTTCTGGGAGTTTGTCTCGGGGCCGCTGCACGCGGGCTCTTACGGCCCCTTCAACCCCGATGCGACCTTTGGCAACCAGGTGCGCTATTCGCGCGCCTCGCCGGTGCGCGGCGCGAGCCCGGCGGCTGGCTACCAGTTCTTTGGTGAAGTCGAGATAGACCCGGCTTCGCGCTGCCTCACCGTCAAGCTCTGCGATCTTGAAGGGGTTGTTCTCCATACGGAGGTGATCGCACCGCATGCATCGCAATAGGCCAGTTTTTTTGTGACCGTATTTGATAACTACATAGACAGCTAGGAGACAAACATGAAACGACGTTCCCTGATCCAGGCGGCCGGTGGGCTTGCCGCGTATTGCGCCGTGGCGCAGCTGCGGGCCCAGCCCTCGGCGATTTCCAAAATCATCGTGCCCTTTGCACCCGGCGCGGGCAGCGATGCGATGGCGCGGTTTTTCGGCTCCGAGCTCAGCAAATCGATGGGCCGGCAGTTCGTGATCGACAACCGCACCGGCGCCGGCGGCGCAGTGGGGGCAGACCTGGTGGCCAAGTCGGCGCCTGACGGGCAGACTTTGCTGTTTATCGCTTCGCCTTTCACCACGGTGGCGGCCTCGGGCGGTACGCCCAAATACGACCCCACCCAGTTTGCGCCGGTCGCCATCATGGGCGCGGGCCCGCTGCTGTTTGCCTCGCACCCCAGCCTTCCGGGCAACAACCTGCGCGAAGCGGTGGACCACATCAAGACCAACCCGGGCAAGTACAACTATGGCTCTGCCGGCAACGGCAGCATCAACCACCTGGTGGTGGAACTGCTCAAGCAGCGCACCAACACCGCCATCGTCCACATCCCTTACCGCGGCATTGCTTTTGCGACCACCGACCTGCTGGCCGGGCAGCTCCAGTTCATGACGGGCAGCGTGCCGGCCCTGATGCCATACATCAAGGACGGCAAGATCAAGGCCCTGGCCTTGACCTCGAAAGACCGCGCGCCCAGCGTGCCCGGCGTGCCAGGCATGGAAGAGCTCGGCTTCAAGGACTTTGACGTCAACAACTACTGGGGTTTGATGGCGCCTCCGGGCACGCCGGCGGCGATCACGTCGGAGCTCAATGCCGCGATCAACAAGCTGATCGCACAACCGGCTGTTGCCGCCCGGCTACGCCAGGATGCGACCGAGCCGACTTCACTGGAAGGCGCGGCGATCACGGCGTATGTGGCGGCCGACTATCAGCGCTGGAAGCACCTGATCACGTCGACCAATATGAAGCTGAGCTGAGCCTCGCGCTGCCAGGTTTCAGGAGCGCTGGCGCGCAAGTGCCAGCGCTTTTTGCATGGCGGGCCGGTGCTCGATCAGCGAGCGGCTTTGCCAGGCTGGCTGCAGGCCCGTCATCTGGTCGAGAAAGCAGGTGGCGTTCGAGGCGTCTTCGGTGACGTTTTCGACATAGCTGGCCCATCGCGGGCCTGCGAGCGCAGCCGCATCCAGCGTGAGCGCGGTCGAGCCGGCGTTTTTGTGCAGCGCCTGCAGCAGGGTCAGCACAAAGCTTGTGACGGGAACGGCCGCAGCGGCGGCGGGAATATCGCGCAGCACAGGCGGTTTCGCCTCCAGCAGCTTTTGCAGCAGCAGGCCCAGGATGAAGTGCCGGAAATCGGCGCCGTCCAGCGCCTCGTAAGGCGTGTACAGCTCGACCAGCTCGGCCCACGAGAAGAAGGCCTTGGCCAGGCTTTCCTCATCGACCGCCCAGCTTGAAGACGGCGCCACCGCATGGCTTAGCAGCGCCTGGCCGAATGCCTGCCTGAACCAGCTCCAGCTCTGCGCCCTGGAGTGCAGGGTGGGCTCGCCGGCCCAGTCTGCCGCGAAGGGTTCAAGGATGGAGGCTGTCATGCGTTGCAGCCGGCACTTAGCTGGTTTTGCGAACCCGCAGCAATTCGTCCAGGATCAGGCAGACCGCGCCTATGGTGATGGCGCTGTCGGCGATGTTGAACGAAGGGAAGTACCAGCCGGCCCAGTGGAACTGCAGGAAGTCCACCACATAGCCGTGCATCGTGCGGTCAATCACGTTGCCCAGCGCGCCGCCCAAAATACAGGCCAGCGCGAAGGAAAACAGCTTTTGCCCCGGGTGTGAGCGCAGCATCCACAGGATGAACAGCGCCGCCGCGATGCCGATGGCGGTAAAGAACCAGCGCTGCCAGCCCGACGCCGTCGCCAGGAAGGAAAAGGCCGCGCCGGTGTTGTGCACCCGCACCACGTTAAAGAAACTGGTCACATAGGTGGAGTCGCCCAGGTTGTAGTAACCCAGGATCAGCACCTTGGTGAACTGGTCGGCGATGAGGATGATGAGCGCCAGGCCCAGCCAGGGAAGCAGCGAGCTGGAGGAGCGGGTGAAGGTGGTTTTGGCCATTACGCGAACTTCCGGTCTTCGCCCGTGCCGAACAGGTTGCTGGTGCAGCGGCCGCAGATGGTCGGGTGGGCCGGGTCATGGCCCACGTCGGCGCGATAGTGCCAGCAGCGTTCGCACTTGGCGTCGGTGCTGGGCGTTACCTTGGTAGAAATGGCGCTTGCGGCGGCCGCTTCGATGGCGGAGGTGATGAAGACGAACTTCAAATCCTCACCCAGACTCGTCAGCAGTGCGAGGTCGTCTGCAGGCACTTCCAGCGCCACGTTGGCTTGCAGTGAGGAGCCCACCTTGCCGTCGGCGCGCAGGGCTTCGATGTCCTTGTTCACCGCGTCACGCAACTCGCGGATGCGCGACCATTTGGCCAGCAGCGCCGTGTCGGGCACGGGGAATTCGGAGTACGTTTCCATGAAGATGGACTCGGACGAGCCGAACACCTTCCAGGCCTCTTCCGCCGTGAAGCTGAGGAAAGGCGCCATCCAGCGCAGCATCGCGTGCGTGATCTGCCAGAGCGCGGTCTGCGCGCTGCGGCGGGCCAGCGATTTCGGACCGGTGGTGTAGAGCCGGTCTTTCAGGATGTCGAGGTAGAAAGAGCCAAGGTCTTCGCTGCAATAGATCTGCAGCTTGGAGACCACCGGGTGGAATTCATACACCTCGTAGTGCGCCAGGATGTCGGCCTGCAGCTGCGACGCGCGGCTCAGCGCGTAGCGGTCGATCTCCAGCATCTGGTCAAACGGCACGGCGTCTTTGGCCGGGTCGAAGTCGCTGATGTTGGCCATCAAGAAGCGCAACGTGTTGCGGATGCGGCGGTAGGCGTCCACCACGCGGGCCAGGATCTTGTCGTCGATGCCCAGGTCGCCCGAATAATCGGTGGAGGCGCACCAGAGGCGGATGATCTCGGCGCCCAGCTTGTCGCTCACCTCTTGCGGCACCACCACATTGCCTTCGCTCTTGCTCATCTTGCGGCCCTTGCCGTCCACGGTGAAGCCGTGCGTCAGCAGGCCTTTGTAAGGCGCATGGTCGTACATCGCGCAGGCCGTGAGCAGCGACGAGTGGAACCAGCCGCGGTGCTGGTCGTGGCCTTCGAGGTACAGGTCTGCCGGCCAGGTCGATTGCGCGGCATGGCTGTGGCGCAGCACGTGGTCGTGCGTGGTGCCGGAGTCAAACCACACGTCGAGGATGTCGGTGCTCTTGATGTAGTTGGGTGCCCCATGCTCTCCATCTACGCCGATGATGGATTCGGCCGTGGCCTTGCTCCAGGCTTCGATGCCGCCGGCTTCGACCATGCGCGCTGCCTGCTCCATGATCTCCATGGTGCGCGGGTGCAGTTCGCCCGTGGCGGTGTGGATGAAAAAAGGCAGGGGCACGCCCCAGTTACGCTGGCGGCTGATGCACCAGTCGGGCCGGCCGGCGATCATGTCGCGCAGGCGGACCTTGCCGTTTTCGGGGTAGAAGCTGGTTTCCTCGATGGCGGCCAGGGCCAGCTTGCGCAGGGTTTGCGGCGCCTTGTCTTTGGTGAAAACGCCTTCGCCTTCATCCATGCGCACAAACCACTGGGCCGCCGCGCGGTAGATCACCGGCGTCTTGTGGCGCCAGCAGTGCGGGTAGCTGTGGGTGATGTCGTGCGTGGCAAAAAGGCGTCCGTGCTCGCGCAGCTTCTCGATCACCAGCGGCGCGGCCTTCCAGATGTTGAGGCCGCCGAACATCGGCAGCTCGTCGACATAGCGGCCATTGCCCTGCACCGGGTTGAGGATGTCGTCATAGGCAATGCCGTTGGCTACGCAGGAGTTGAAATCCTCTACGCCGTAGGCGGGCGAGGAGTGCACGATACCCGTGCCGTCGTCGGCGGTGGCGTAGTCGGCCAGGAAGACGGGGCTGAAGCGGCGATAGCCGGGATCCACGTCGTAGAACGGATGCTCGAACTTGATGTTCGCGAGGTTTTCGCCTTTGGTGACGGCGATGACGCGCCCTTGCAGCTGATAGCGCTCCAGGCATTTGTCGACCAGCACCGAGGCCAGCACCAGCAGCCCGCGCTCGGTATCCACCAGCGAGTATTCGAGTTCGGGGTTCAGGTTCAGCGCCTGGTTGGCGGGGATGGTCCATGCGGTCGTCGTCCAGATGACGGCGAAGGCATCCTTGCGCAGCGTGGCCTGGCCGAAAGCCAGCGCCAGTTTTTGCGGCTCGGCGCATTTAAAGCCTACGTCCAGCGTCTGCGATTTTTTGTCGGCGTATTCGATCTCAAACTCGGCGAGCGAGGAGCCGCAGTCAAAACACCAGTACACGGGCTTCAGGCCGCGGTAGACAAAGCCGCGCTCCATGATGCGTTTGAGCGCGCGGATTTCATTGGCTTCGTTGGCGAAGTCCATGGTGCGGTAGGGGTTGTCCCATTCGCCGAGCACGCCCAGGCGCTTGAAGTCGGCCATCTGGCCGGCGATCTGCTCGGTGGCGAAGGCGCGGCTCTTGGCCTGCACTTCATCGCGCGGCAGGTTGCGGCCGTGCAGTTTTTCGATGGCGTTTTCGATCGGCAGGCCGTGGCAATCCCAGCCGGGCACGTAGATAGCGTCCAGGCCCTTGAGCTGGCGCGCCTTGACGATCATGTCTTTGAGGACCTTGTTGACCGCGTGGCCGATGTGGATCTTGCCGTTGGCATAGGGCGGGCCGTCATGCAGCACGAACTTGGGTTTGCCGGCGCGCACGTCGCGCAGCTTTTTGTAGATGCCCTTTTCGTCCCATTCTTTGGTCCAGCCGGCTTCGCGCTTGGGCAGGTCGCCGCGCATGGGGAAGGGCGTGTCGGGCAGGTTCAGGGTGCTGCGGTAATCGGTTTTGGTTTCGGACATGGGATGCTCTTGGAATGCTTTTGTGAGGGCAGCCTGAAGTGGCCGGGCCGCCGGAAATACGGTGGGGAGGTGAGCCGCTCGCCGGGCGGGGGCAGGGCGAGCGCAGAGGCGACGAGATCGTCTAAATTCGGTCGCGCGTGGTCTGGCGGCTGGTTTCCGTGTGCATGGAGGCAAAAAACGCCCGCGCCTCGTCGCAGTCCTTGGCGATGCCTGTTTTCAGGCTGTCCAGGCTGTCGTACTTCAGTTCGTCGTGCAGTTTATGAAGCAGTTCCACGCGGATGATTTTACCGTATGCCCCCTCGGGCCCAAGGCTGGCGGGCCATTCGAGGCAATGGGTCTCCAGCAGCACGCGCCCGCCGTTGACGTCGGCCGGGTCCAGCGAGGGCCGTATGCCCAGGTTGGCCACCCCGGGGATGGGCTGGCCGGCCAGGCCATGCACCTGCACCGCAAAAATGCCGCCGGCGGCCGGTTTCCAGTGCGAAAAGCGCAGATTAAGGGTGCGAAAGCCCAGGTCACGGCCCAATTTTCGGCCATGCACCACATGGCCGGAGATGCTGTAAGGCCGCCCCAGCAGGCTGGCCACCCGGTCCATCCGGCCGTCGGCCAGCGCCTCGCGCACCGCCGAGCTCGACACCCGAAGGCCTCGCACCTCGTAGCTGTTCATGCGGGCCACGTCAAAGCCCAGGCGCTCGCCGGCGGCGTCCAGCATGGCGTAGTCGCCCACCCGTTTGGCGCCAAAACGGAAGTCGTCACCCACCAGCACGTATTTCACGCCCAGACCCTGCACCAGCACGTTCTGGATGAAGTCTTCGGCCGGCTGGGTCGCTAGCGCGGCATTGAAGGGCAGCACCACGCACTGGTCGATGCCGCAGCGGGCCAGTTCGGTGAGTTTGTCGCGCAGCGTGGCGATGCGCGCCGGGGCCAGTTCGGGCTTGCGGGCCACGCCGGCAAAGTAGTCGCGCGGATGGGGCTCAAAACTCATCACGCAGCTGGGCACGCCGCGGTGCTGGGCTTCGTTTTTGAGCAGGGCCAGCATGGCCTGGTGGCCGCGGTGGACGCCATCGAAGTTGCCTATGGTCAGCGCGCAGTGCGCCGCCAGCTGGGGATGGTGGTAGCCGCGGAAAATTTTCATGGGTCAATTATCGTTTTTATAGCGCCCGGGCCCGGTTGAACGGGGCCTGAACGTGGTTAATGGGGGATTTGCCCCCGCTTCGTCATGATTTCACTGTATATTGATACACAGTCAGTCCACTCAGCCAGCCGAACGCCGCGTTTCACGCGGCATCCACCATGATGGAGGTTCGTTTTGAAGGTCTTGAAGCTCTCAGCCCAGGGATTGCCGCAATCCTGGATCAGCCTTGAACAAGCCGTGTTGCACTACGCGGCTGACGAGGTGCGCTGGGAGATGGGCGCGCGTGTGGTGACCTTCCATGGCGGCCACAACGCCATCACGGGCGAGCAGTCCATCATCACCGTCAACAGCATCATCGGCACCAAGGGCGTGCCCAATATCAACCCGTTTGACCTGAAGCCGGGCCTGACCAACGGCAAGCTCTTCGCCCGCGACCGCAATGTGTGCGCCTATTGCGGTGGGCATTTCCATGAAGAAGACCTGACGCGCGAGCACATCATTCCGTTTGCCCAAAAAGGCATAGACACCTGGATGAACGTGGTGACCGCCTGCCGCGCCTGCAACCACCGCAAAAGCAGCCGCACGCCCGAACAGGCCCACATGCCGCTGCTTTACACGCCTTATGTGCCCAGCCTCTGGGAAGACTTCATCCTGCGCAACCGCCGCATTCTGGCGGACCAGATGGAGTTTTTGATGGCGCACATTCCGAAAACGTCACGCCTGCACGCGTGACGATCGGGGCTTCGTCGCGCCTTTACGCGTGACGGCCCCAGCCGATCAGGCGAACACGCCGGCTGTCTCCTGCATCCGGCTTGATACCTCGCCCAAGTGGTGCAGAGTGTCGCCAAAAGTCATTTCCAGCTGCGTGAGCTTCTTGAAGTAGTGGCTCACGATGTACTCGTCTGTCACGCCGATGCCGCCGTGCAGCTGCACCGCCTGCTGGCCCACAAAGCGCATTGAAACGCCCAACTGGTACTTGGCGCGCGCCAGTGCACGGGCGCGTTCGTCGGCCGGCGCATTGAGCTTGAGCGAGGCGTAGTAGCTCATCGAGCGCGCCAGCTCCAGCTGCATCTTCATGTCGGCCACACGGTGGCGCAGCGCCTGGAAGCTGCTGATGGCCACGCCGAACTGCTTGCGGGTGTTCATGTACTCGACGGTAATGGCCAGCGTTTTGTCCATCACGCCCACGGCTTCGGCGCAGGTGGCGGCGATGCCGATGTCGATGGCATGGGCGAGCGCCGTGAGGCCGTCCAGCGTGATCAGGGCTGCGGGGGCGTTCTTCAGCGTCACTTCGGCAGCGCGGCCGCCGTCTTGCGTGCCGTAGCCGCGGGTGGCGACGCCGGCTGCCGTGCGTTCAACGAGGAACAGCGCCAGCTTGCCCTTGGCCATGGCCGGGACTATGAAGGCATCGGCCTGGTCGCCCGCGGCCACAATGCTTTTGGTGCCGCTCAGCGTCCATGCGTCGCCGGCTGCGGTTGCCGTGGCCTCGCATTTTTCAAAGTCATAACGCGCGGCGCGCTCCTGGTAAGCCAGCACCACAAGGGCTTCGCCCGAGGCGATCTTGGTCAGCCAGGCGGCCTTGACGGCTTCGGGGCCGTAGCCGGACAGCACGGCGCCGGCAATCAGGGTCTGCGCAAAAGGCTCCAGCACAATGCCGCGCCCCAGCTCTTCCATCACCACCATGCCTTCCACCGGGTCCATGCCCAGGCCGCCATCGGCTTCGGGGATGTAGAGGCCGGTCAGGCCCAGCTCGGCGATCTGGCCGTAGGCTTCGCGCGAGAAGCCTCCCGCTTTGGCGATGCCGCGGCGGCGTTCAAAGTCGTAGCCCTTGTCGACCCACTTGCGCACGGCGTCACGCAGTTGTTCCTGGTCGTCGGTGAAATCGAAATCCATGATGTGTTTCCTGTTTTCTGGTGCGACCGGATCAGCCGAGAACGACTTGCGAGACGATATTTCGTTGGACTTCGTTGGAGCCGCCGTAAATCGTGGTCTTGCGCATATTGAAGTAAGTGGACGCCAATGGCGCATCGCCCGGCAGGCCGCCGGGGAAGTCGCCTTGCCAGCCGGCTTCCATGGCTTCTTCGATAAAGGGCAGGCTGAAAGGGCCGGCGGCCAGCATCATCAGCTCGCTGTAGCGCTGCTGGATTTCACTGCCGCGGATTTTGAGCAGGCCGGCGATGTCCAGCGAGTTCTTGCCCGACTTTTCGGCCGAGAGCACACGCAGCACCAGCATCTCCAGCGCCACCACGTCGACTTCCAGTTTGGCGATCTCGTCACGAAAGCGCTGGTCTTCATACACGCCTTCGGCCTTGGCGATGCGTTTGAGGCGCTCCAGCTCGCGCTTGGCGCGGTTCACGTCGGCGATGTTGGTGCGCTCGTGGCTCAGCAGGTGCTTGGCGTAGGTCCAGCCCTTGTTCTCTTCACCGATCAGGTTGTTGGCCGGCACTTCGACGTTGTCGAACCAGACCTCGTTGACTTCGGCCTCACCATCCAGCAGCACGATGGGCCGCACCGTCACGCCGGGTGACTTCATGTCGATCAGCAAAAACGAGATGCCGGTTTGAGGTTTGCCTTCGGTGCTGGTGCGCACCAGGCAGAAGATCCACTCGCCGTACTGGCCCAGCGTGGTCCAGGTCTTCTGGCCGTTGACGATGTATTTGTCGCCCTGGCGCTCAGCCCGGCATTTGACGGATGCGAGGTCAGAGCCCGAGCCCGGCTCGCTATAGCCCTGGCTCCACCAGACTTCGCCGCTGGCGATGCCGGGCAGGAAGCGCTTTTGCTGCTCAGGGCTGCCAAAGGCCATGATCACGGGCGCCACCATCACCGGGCCGAAGGGCACGACGCGCGGGGCGCCGGCCAGCGCGCACTCTTCTTCAAACAAATGTTTTTGCACGGCGTTCCAGCCCGGGCCGCCGAATTCCTTGGGCCAGCCGTGGCCCAGCCAGCCCTTTTTGCCGAGAATCTTGGCCCAGCGCTGCATATCGTCACGCGTCAGGCGCAGGGCGTTGTGCACCTTGTGCGAAATGTCTTTGGGCAGGTTGGCGTGAACCCAGGCGCGTATCTCGTCGCGAAAGGCCTGTTCTTCAGGGGTGAAAGCTAAATCCATGGCGGGCTTGTCTCCAGCGGTTGGCAGGGCCCAGGGTGGGTGGCCTGCGGATGTCTTATTTTTAGCACGGTCGTTCGCAATTTTATGTCTCAGGTGGGACATTGCGTGCGGCTTGCGGTGCCGGTGGACCCCAATCATCGGCGTTCTAAACTAGAGGACTATGCCAAGTGCGAATAAAAACATCGTCATCCTGATCTCGGGCAGCGGCTCCAACATGGCCGTGATCGCCCGGGCCGCCGAAAAAGAAGCCTGGCGCGGCCGCTGGGGCGTGCAGGTTGCGGCTGTTATCAGCAACAAGCCGGAGGCCGCGGGGCTGGAGCTGGCCCAAAGCCTGGGCATTGCCACGGCGGTGGTGTCTCATAAGGCCTTTGATTCGCGCGAGGCTTTTGATGCTGCACTCATGGCGCAGATCGACCAGCATTCACCGGCGCTGGTGGTGCTGGCGGGCTTTATGCGCATCCTGACGCCCGGCTTTGTTCAGCACTATGCGGGGCGGATGATCAATATCCATCCCTCACTGTTGCCGGCCTTCACCGGCCTCAACACGCACCAGCGTGCGATAGATGCGGGTTGCACGGTGGCGGGCTGCACAGTTCACCAGGTGACGGCTGAACTGGACCACGGCCCCACACTGGCGCAGGCAGTGGTTCCAGTGTTGCCGGGCGACACGGCCGAAACGCTGGCCGCGCGCGTGCTCACGCAAGAGCACCTGATCTACCCGCAGGCCGTGCGCGCCTTCTTCGAACGCGCTGCCTGACGTTTGCAGCCCGCTTTCGCGGGCACTGCTTACCCTTTGTTGCCAGTGAGTTCCTTTGCAAGGGCTTGATCCTTCATCCGCTTTGAATCCAGCGGGCCCGTCGCGCCGTATTCATTACACAGCCGGCTGAGGTTTCAACTTTTTGCTTCAACACGTTTAAAGGAATTCACATGCAGACAAAACACACACTCGCGTCCATAGGCGTGGCCATGGCACTGTCGTTCGCGGCGATTCCGTCGTTCGCACAAGTCATGGTGGGCGGCGCGCCCATGCTCGCCAGCAAGGACATCATCGACAACGCCGTCAACTCCAAGGACCACACCACACTGGTCGCCGCCGTCAAGGCAGCAGGCCTGGTCGACACGCTCAAAGGCCCAGGCCCGTTCACCGTGTTCGCGCCCACCAATGCAGCTTTTGCCGCACTGCCCGCCGGCACGGTAGACACCCTGCTCAAGCCTGAAAACAAGGGCATGCTGACCGGCATCCTCACCTACCACGTGGTGCCCGGCAAGTGGGACGCTGCTGCCATCAGCAAGATGATTGCAGACGGCAAGGGCATGGCGTCGATCAAGACGGTGGCCGGCGGCACGCTGGTGGCCAAGTCGGCCGGCGGCAAGGTCACGGTGACGGATGAAAAGGGCGGCGTGGCAACGGTGACGATTGCCGATGTCTACCAATCCAACGGCGTGATCCACGTCGTCGACAAGGTGCTGCTGCCCAAGTAAGCGATCACCAAGCGGCCAACGCTTCTTGCCAGGGCCCGTGCGTAAGTTGATCGCGCACGGGCCTTGCCGTTGTTGCTTACTTCTGGTTCAGCATGTGGAGCGCGGCCTTCACGATGCTTTGCGCATCGACGCTGAAGAACTCCCGCAGCGCGGCACGTGTGTCGCTGCGGCCAAAGCCGTCAGTGCCCAGCGTGAGGTAGCGCCGGCCTTCAGGCACAAAGGCGCGGATGCTCTCCGGCACGGCGCGCACGTAGTCGGTGGCGGCAATGATGGGGCCGGTGCTGGCTTGCAACTGCTGTGCGATGAAAGGCACCGCCGCCGCATCGCCGTCGATGGCCTGCTGCTGGCACGCCGCGCCGTCGCGCGCGAGTTCGCTCCAGCTGGTGACGCTGTACACCGTGGCCTCAATGCCTTGCTCAGCCAGCTGCTGCGCCGCTTTGATGACTTCCGTGAGAATGGCGCCGGAACCCATCAACGTCACGCCTCCAACTTTCTTCTTTGATGTTTTTGGCGTGTCACCGGTGCCGGACGCCGGTTTGTAGCTGTTGAACTGATAGCACCCGCGGATGATGTCGGCCTCAACGCCGGGGCGCAGATCAGGCTGGGCGTAGTTCTCGTTCATCAGCGTGACGTAGTAGAAGACGTCTTTTTGCTCGACCATCATCTCCTGCATGCCGCGGTCCAGGATCACGGCGAGCTCGCCGGCGAAGGCCGGGTCGTAGGCTTTGCAGTTGGGAATGGTCGCGGCGATCAGGTGACTGGTGCCGTCCTGGTGCTGCAGGCCTTCACCGCCCAGCGTTGTTCGGCCCGAGGTCGCGCCCAGCAAAAAGCCGCGGGCGCGCTGGTCGGCGGCGGCCCAGATCTGGTCGCCCACACGCTGAAAGCCGAACATCGAGTAATAGATATAGAAGGGCAGCATGGCCAGGCCGTGCACGCTGTAGCTGGTGGCCGCGGCTGTCCAGCTGGCGAGCGCGCCGGCTTCGCTGATGCCTTCTTCCAGGATCTGGCCGTCGAGCGCCTCGCGGTAGCTCAGCACCGAGCCGATGTCTTCGGGCGCGTAGCGCTGGCCCACGCTGGAGTAAATGCCCACCTGCTTGAACAGGTTGGCCATGCCGAAGGTGCGCGCCTCGTCGGCCACGATAGGCACGATCTTTGGGCCCAGCGACGGGTCTTTCAGCAAACCGCCCAGCATGCGCACAAAGGCCATGGTGGTGCTCATGTCCTTGCCGTCGGCAGCGAGTGCGAACTGCGCGTAAGAAGGCAGGGCCGGGATGTTTACAACCTCGGCCGCCGTTTCGCGCCGCGGCAAGTAGCCGCCCAGCGCCGCGCGCCTGGCGTGCATGTACTGCATCTCGGCGCTGTCGGCAGCCGGTTTGTAGAAGGCCAGGTTTTTGGCCTGCTCGTCACTGAGCGGGAGGTTAAAGCGGTTGCGGAATTCGATCAGGTCTTCGCCGTCGAATTTTTTCTGCGAATGCGTGGTCATCTTGCCCTGGCCGGCGCTGCCCATGCCATAGCCTTTTTTGGTGTGCGCCAGGATCACCGTGGGCTGGCCCTGATGGCTGGCTGCCGCGGCGTAAGCGGCGTGGATTTTCACCAGGTCGTGGCCGCCGCGTTTCAAGCGGTCGATCTGCTCGTCCGTCATGCCCTGGGCCAGGCGGGCAAGCGCTTCACTCTGGCCGAAGAAGTTGTCGCGGTTAAAGCGGCCGTCTTTGGCGGCAAAGGTCTGCATCTGGCCGTCCACCGTCTGCGCAAAGGTTTGCGCCAGCGCGCCTGTCAGGTCGCGTGCGAAAAGGCCGTCCCAGTCACTGCCCCAGACCAGTTTGATGACATTCCAGCCGGCGCCGGCGAACAGCTTTTCAAGCTCGTCGATGATGCGGCCGTTGCCGCGCACCGGACCGTCGAGCCGCTGCAAATTGCAGTTGACGACCCAGACCATGTTGTCCAGCCCCTCGCGCGCGGCCAGGGTCAGTGCGCTCATGGATTCGGGCTCGTCCATCTCGCCGTCACCGAACACACCCCAGACTTTGCGCCCCGTGCAGTCGAGCAAACGGCGGTGCGTGAGGTAGCGCATAAAGCGTGCGTGGTAGATCGAGCTGATGGGGCCTATGCCCATGGAGCCGGTGGGGAACTGCCAGAAGTCCGGCATTAAATACGGGTGCGGGTAGCTGCACAGGCCCTGCGCGCCCTGGGCGGGGGCGGTCAGTTCCTGGCGGTAAAAGCCCAGGTCTTTTTCGTTGAGACGGCCTTCGAGGTAAGCGCGTGCGTACACGCCCGGTGCGCTGTGCGGCTGGAAGAACACCAGGTCGCCGCGGTGCTGGCCTGGCTCCACGCCTTCGCGTGCGCGAAAGAAATGGTTGAAGCCGGTTTCAAACAGGTCGGCCGCGCTGGCGTAGCTGGCGATATGGCCGCCGAGCTCGGCCGAGCCGCCGGTTTCGGCCTGGTTGGCGCGCACCACCATGGCCAATGCATTCCAGCGCATCAGCGAGGCCAGGCGCTCTTCCATCGCCAGGTCGCCGGGGAACACGGGTTGCTCGTCAACGCCAATGGTGTTGACATAGGGCGTGGCCAGCTCGGGCTGCCAGCCTATGCGCTGCTTGCGTGCGACGCGGCTCAACTCGTGCAGCATTTCCCGCGCGCGGGCAGGGCCCTGCGTGAGGGCCAGGGCTTCAAAGGCCTCACGCCATTCGGCGGTTTCCTGCGGGTCAGGGTCGGTCGGTGAGGCGGCTTGCATCAGTAAATGGTGGGGTGTGGAATGGTTCATGGCATCAAGTTCGTTGCAAAACCACTGTACGCAGATTTGCCCAGAAGGTGTAGCTTCAATATCGGGCATAAGGAATATTCAGAAGCATAAAATGCCGTAAATACTGGATTTCAAAGATGATGCAGCTTGATAACCTCGATTTAAAGATCCTCGACGAGTTGCAGCGCGACGGCTCGCTCTCCAATGTGGAGCTGTCGCGGCGCGTGCACCTGAGCCCTTCGCCCTGTCTCGCCCGCGTGAAGGCACTGGAGGCCGGCGGCGTCATCGACCGCTATGTGGCGATTGCCAATGCGGCGGCGCTGGGTTTGGGCCTGAATGTGTTCATCTCCATCAGCCTGCGCACGCAAAGCAAAGAGTCGCTCGCCGACTTTGAGCGGCGCATTGCCGAGCATGACGAGGTGATGGAGTGCTATCTGATGTCGGGCGACAGCGACTACCTGATCCGCGTGGCGGTGGCCGACATTGGCGCGCTGGAGAAATTCATCCTGGAGCAGCTTTCGCCGATCTCCGGCATTGAAAAAATCCGTTCGAGCTTTGCGCTCAAACAGGTGCGTTACAAAACGGCTTTGCCCTTACCTGTCCGTTAATTCATTCAGCACTTCGCTCGCCGGCCAACGAAGGGTGCGAGGTCTCAATCGCATTGATCTTGGCCAGCAGGTCTTCGCGCCGGCTACCGCCCCCTGTGGCGGGGTTTCCCGGCTCCAGCGGCGAATCGACAAACTGCACCGGCCGTTTGGTGCCGGAGGCCATGTGGTGAAGGCGCACGGCCAGCAAATCCATCACCTCGTCGGCGGCTTGTGTGCCGGGCGTGTCGTGCCAGATGGCGATGTGCAGGCTGAAAGCGCCCGGCTCGCCCAGTTTTTCGCAGGCGCGTATGCAGTCCGCCAGGATTTTGGTGGCGGCCTCTGAGAGGGCGGCGCGGTTGATGGGTCCCTCGATCAGCATCATGAAATGGTTCTCGTCGTGGCGCGCAACCGTGTCCACGTCGCGCGCGGCCCCGCGCAGGATTTCACCCAGGCGGGACAGCGCGGCGCCGCGCTTTTGGTCGCTCGCCTCGTCGTGGCTGGGCGCCTGGTTGAGCCAGTGGATCATCAGCACGCCGCAGGCTGATTTCTGCTTGCGCGCGCGCAGCAGCATCTGCGGCAACCTGGCCGCGACAATGCGCGGCAGCATCAGGCCGCTGGCCGGGTCGTAGGTCGACAGCGCGGCGCCGCGGTGGTTGGAGAACAGCGCCGCCCGGCTGCGCCACGCCAGCACGAGGAACACCCAGAGCAGGCCGGCCATCGCCGAGATCACGCCTGCCGCCTGCGCCGACTCAACGTTGAACATCCAGCCCATGTTGTAGGAAAGCCGGGCCAGCGCGGCCAGGCAGATGGGCCCCGCACCCAGCAGCAGCATGAGGTTCCAGGCTTGGCCGCGCAGCGAGATCCAGATCAGGCTGCCCAGGATGGCGACCGTGCTGATGGCCAGCCAGAGGTTGCGCAACTCGCGCGGCACCAAATCCAGGTGGACCGCCATCACGCAGGCCAGGAGCAGGTTCACTGCCGCCACCACGGCCAGCAGGCGGTGTATGCGCGGATGGCCGTCGCGGGTGTAGCTGGCCTGGGTGCAGAACCAGGCGGCGACAGCCATGGTGACTGTGGACGAGACCCAACCCATGACCTGGTTGAGGTGTGTGCTGTAGGGCCAGATGCGCCAGCCGCCGTAGCCGATCAGCACCAGCTGCGTGAACATCAGCGTGACGACCACAGCGCCGAACCACAGGAAGACCTTGTTGCGCGCCATGGCGTACGCGCCCAGGCACAAGCCCGTCAGCAGCGCAAAGATGCCCCACATCAGGCCGATCACCACGCCCACGCGCGATGCGCCGTCGATGTATTCGATGGGTGTGAGCAGCATGGGCCGCTCGGTGATGGGGCGGCGGTTTTCAAAACGCAGGTAGTAGCTTTGCGCCGACTCGCTGTGCGACTGCAGCTCAAAGCTGGGCACGCGGGTGCGCAAAGCCCAGTTTGCCGGCGCAATCGCTTCGCCCGCGGACTGGACCTGCCAGTTGCCTTGTGCGTCGCGTGCATACAGGCTGACCTTGTAGACGGCCTGGCCCGGCAGGCGGATGTACCAGTTCTGCAGTTTGTCGGTCATGGGCAGCGCAAAGCGGGCCCAGGCTTCCTGCTGCTTGTTGGTGGGAAGAACGGTGTCGTCGGTATAGGGCTGGAAGTGGTGCTTTGGCCCCGCGGCGGTTTCGGCGGTGGTGAAAGCGTCGGGCGAGGCGACGGAATCCTTGGGCACGGCCACCCATTCCAGGGGCTGGGCCAGCGCGATGCTGAGGCTGTCTGGGTAGAGGCGGTCAAAGACCTGCGCATGGCCCGCGTTGAAGAAAACGCAGAGCACAAGCCCGAAGAAAACGCGCAAACCAGCCTTTTGTAACATCCGCATAGCTTATTGCAAAAGCCCGGTGTGCTTGTGAAAACCCGGCGGTTTCATGCCGGGGAGACACTCAAACAGGAATCACTGTGGTCTCAAACACCTCTTTGAGGCAGACAAAGGTGCGGATCTGCCGCACCCCCGGCAGGCCGATCAGCTGCGCGGCATGTAACTCGTTGAAGGAGTCAATGCTCTGGATGCGCAGCTTCACAAAGTAATCAAACTCGCCCGTCACCAGCTGCACTTCCAGGCAACCCGTAAGGCCCGCTACGGCCTTTTCAAATGCGGCGAATGAATCGGTGGTGGAGCGGTCCAGCACCACGCCGATGGTGACCAGCCCGTTGTAGCCCAGCGCACGCGGGTTTACCAGCGCCACCGTCTTGCGGATCAGTCCGGACTCTCTGAGCTTTGCCACGCGCCGTGAACAGGCAGGCGGGCTGAGGTTGGTTTTTTCCGCCAGCTCGATATTGGGCAGCGAGGCGTCTTGCTGCAGGAGCTTGAGGAGTTTGCGGTCTATACGGTCCAGGGTGTGTTCCATTGGGGAATTCTACAAATATTGCGTGAAAAGAGAAATTTCAGGAATTTATTGAGAGATTACTAAAAAAAGAAGTGTTTGCATTGATTGATGACGTGAAGTGTGCAACTCATTGCGGCGCTGCCTGACTACGATTTGACCCACGCAGGCTTCAATCCTTCACCTTTAACCGGAACCCCTCTCATGTCCACCTCGCTTCTCTACCCCCTTCAGCGTTCGCTGCAACTGCAGAAATTTCCCCGGCATTCGCTGACCTTCGGGCCCACGCCCATCCAGCCGCTCAAACGCCTGAGCGCCCACCTGGGCGGCAAGGTTGAGTTGTTTGCCAAGCGCGAGGACTGCAACAGCGGCCTGGCCTTTGGCGGCAACAAGACCCGCAAGCTTGAATACCTGATTCCAGAAGCGCTGGCGCAGGGCTGCGACACGCTGGTGTCCATAGGCGGTATCCAGTCCAACCAGACGCGCCAGGTGGCGGCGGTGGCGGCGCACCTGGGCATGAAATGTGTGCTGGTGCAGGAGAACTGGGTCAACTATTCCGACGCGGTGTACGACCGTGTGGGCAACATCGAAATGTCGCGCATCCTGGGCGCCGACGTGCGGCTGGATGCAGCTGGCTTTGACATCGGCATACGCCCCAGCTGGGAACAGGCCATGGAAGACGTGCGCAAGGCCGGCGGCAAGCCCTTCCCGATTCCGGCCGGTTGCTCGGAGCATCCGTATGGCGGGCTGGGCTTTGTCGGCTTTGCCGAAGAAGTGCGCGCGCAAGAGGCCGAGCTGGGCTTTCAGTTCGACTACATCGTGGTGTGTTCGGTCACCGGCAGCACGCAGGCCGGCATGGTCGCCGGTTTTGCGGCCGATGGCCGGACCGAGCGCGTGATTGGCATCGACGCCTCAGCCAAGCCAGCGCAAACCGCTGCGCAGATTTTGCGCATTGCACAGAACACCGCCAAGCTGGTCGGGCTGGGCCGGGGCATCACCGAGCAGGACATCGTGCTGGACACGCGCTACGGCGGGCCCGAGTACGGCCTGCCCAGTGAAGGCACGCTGGAAGCGATACGCCTGTGCGCACGGCAGGAAGGCATGCTGACCGACCCGGTGTACGAGGGCAAGTCCATGCACGGCATGATCGACAAGGTGCGGCGAGGCGAGTTTCCCGCCGGCTCGCGTGTGCTGTACGCGCACCTGGGCGGTGTGCCGGCGCTCAATGCCTACAGCTTTCTCTTTCGTAACGGCTGACCGGTGAATGGCCATGCGTGATGCTGCTGCGAATGAGCGGATGCCGCCTGTGGCCTTGGGGCCGGACTTCAGCGCCTGCCTGCATGCGATGCTGCGGGCCGCTGCGGAAAGCGGGCAACACGGCGTGCTGCAGACGGCTTTGGGTGATCCAAAGGTGCAGGCCCTCGTAGTGGTTCTTCAACTGGGTGAGCCGCCCATCGCCACGCTGGCGGCATGCGTTGCGGCGCCTGATGCGCTGGGGCAGTGGCTGGACCTTTCGTGTATCTGATGGGCCGGTGTGTCACAGCGCCGTCACACCGGCTGGCGACCATGCGCTTTCCTTTCACCACGGATAACACATGTATTCATTTGACTTGGGCGGCCCTGCCCGCCGTAATGGCCTGCTTTCGCTTTCTTCTCTCGCGCTGGCCCTGGCTTGCACCTTCTCCGCATCGGCACAAACCGCTGCGCCCACCGTATTCCCCGCCACGCTGGCCGGCCATGTGGTGATGCCCGCCAAGTCCTTTATCCCCGCGCCCAAAGACGCACCGCAAGACCTGCAGGTCAGCGGCAAGTTCACCAACGGCAAGCGCACCGAAGCGCTGGGCACGGTGGAGGGCCTCTCCGCCGGTCGGCCTACCGGTGTCTCTGTGCCCTTCAAGGGCCAGCCGCTGCAAGGCCACTCCGGCATCAAGAAAATGCCGGACGGCAGCTTCTGGATCCTCACGGACAACGGCTTTGGCGCCAAGGCCAATTCACCTGATTCCATGCTCTACCTGAATCGCTACAAGGTCGACTTCAAGGGCGGCACGATGAAGCGGCTGGAAACGATCTTCCTGCACGACCCCGACCTGAAAGTGCCGTTTCGCATCGTTCATGAAGGCACGAAGAAGCGCTACCTGACGGGCAGTGACTTTGACACCGAGAGCTTCCAGTTTGCCGGCGGCGCGCTGTGGATTGGCGACGAGTTCGGCCCTTACCTGATCAAGGCCGACCTCAAGGGCAAGGTGCTGGCCGTGTTTGAAACCCAGGTGGACGGCAAGGTGGTGCGTTCGCCCGACCATCCGGCCGTCTCCACGCCCGCCGCACCCGGCGGTGCGGTCGACTTCCAGATCAAGCGCTCCAAGGGCTTCGAAGGCATGGCCTCGTCCAAAGATGGCAGCAAGCTCTATGCGCTGCTGGAAGGCCCTGTGTGGAATGCCGAAGCCAAGGACTACGAACGTGTGGCCGGCAAGGAAGCCCTGCGCGTGCTGGAGTTCGACGTGCAGGCCGGCAAGTGGAGCGGCCGCTCGTGGATGTACCCGCTGGAAGCCAACGGCAATGCCATCGGTGACTTCAACATGATCGACGGCACAACCGGCCTCATCATCGAGCGCGACAACGGCGAAGGCACGGCCGACAAGGCTTGCCCCGAAGGCCAGAAGCGCACCGACTGCTTCCACGACATCGCCAAATTCAAGCGCGTCTACAAGATTGAGATGACGGACGCCAACGTGGGCGGGCCGGTGCGCAAGGTTGGCTATATCGATTTGCTGAACATCGCCGACCCGGGCAAGCTGGCGCGCAAGCCGCTGAACGACGGCGTGCTGAAGTTCCCCTTCTTCACGATTGAAAACGTGGACGTGGTGGACGCCACGCACATCGTGGTCGGCAACGACAACAACCTGCCGTTTTCCAGCAGCCGCGAGCCGAACAAGGCCGACGACAACGAGCTGATCCTGCTGGAAGTCGGCGAGCTGCTGAACGCCAAATAAACCGGCGCCTCAGCGCATAAAGCTACGGGCGTCAGGGCTATCCATGGGATAGCGCTGGCGCCCGTTTTGCATTCCGGCGCGGCGGAAAGGAACCGCTTACATCTTGGACTGAAACACCAGCCCGGCGTGCTCGCGCAGCGCGTGGAACTTGATCTTGGGCCATTGCTGCTCCACCGCACGCAAGGTGGCGCTGTGGTCCACCAGCAGGGTGGGGGCGTCGACGGCGTCCAGCGCCACGCGGTGGGCATTGGCGTCCATAAACTTCTTGAGCTCGTTGGCGTCGTCACTGGTCACCCAGCGCGCCAGGTTGAAGTTGCTGCCCATGATGCGGGCCTTGACGCCGTATTCATGCTCCAGCCGGTGAGCCACCACTTCAAACTGCAGCTGGCCGACGGCGCCCAGCAGCAGCAATGAGCCGGCAATCGGGCGAAACACCTGGATCGCGCCTTCTTCGCCCAGCTGGGTGAGGCCGGCGCGCAGCTGCTTGCTGCGCAGCGGGTCGGCCACTTCGACAGAGCGGAACATTTCAGGTGCGAAAAAAGGCAGGCCGGTGAACTGCAGGGCCTCGCCTTCGGTGAGCGTATCGCCCAGCTGCAGCACGCCATGGTTGGGAATGCCGATGATGTCGCCGGCAAAGGCGGTGTCGAGCAGCTCGCGTCGCTGGCTCATAAAGCTCACCACCGTGTTGGGCCGCAGCTCCTTGCCGCTGCGCACCACCTTCAGGCGCATGCCGCGGGTGAATTCGCCGCTGGCCACGCGCAAAAACGCGATGCGGTCGCGGTGGGCCGGGTCCATATTGGCCTGGATCTTGAAGACCACGCCGGAGAATTTTTTCTCTTCAGGGTGCACCACGCGCTGGATGGATTCGCGCTCTGCGGGCGCGGGCGCCAGGTCGACCAGCGCGTCGAGTACTTCCTGCACGCCGAAGTTGTTGATGGCCGAGCCGAAGAACATGGGCGTCTGTTTGCCGGCCAGGAACTCGGCACGGTCGAACTCGGGCGTGGCGCCGGCCACCAGTTCAATCTCGCCCTGCGCCTGCGCGTATTCGGCGCCAAAGCGCTTGGCGGCTTCGGCGTTGTCCAGGCCGGCCAGGATTTCATCGTCGCCGCCGGCTTTTTCTTCGCCGGGGCTGAAGACGCGCATGCGGTCTTCGCGGCGGTCATAGACGCCGTGAAAGAGCTTGCCCATGCCGACGGGCCAGGTGAAGGGAATCACCGTCATGCCGAGCTCGCGTTCGATCTCGTCCATCACGCTCATCGGGTCCTGCACTTCGCGGTCCATCTTGTTGACGAAGGTCAGGATGGGCGTGTTGCGCGCGCGGCAGACCTGCAGCAGGCGGCGGGTTTGCGGCTCGACGCCGTTGGCCGCGTCGATCACCATCAGCGCCGCGTCCACGGCTGTCAGCACGCGGTAGGTGTCTTCAGAGAAGTCCTGGTGGCCCGGTGTGTCGAGCAGGTTGATCACGCAGTCCCGGTACTCCATCTGCATGACCGAGCTGGCCACCGAGATGCCGCGCTGCTTTTCAATTTCCATCCAGTCGGAGGTGGCATGGCGCGCGGCCTTGCGGGCCTTGACGCTGCCGGCGATCTGGATCGCGCCCGAGAACAGCAGCAGCTTCTCGGTCAGCGTGGTTTTACCCGCGTCAGGGTGGGAGATGATGGCAAACGTGCGGCGGCGCTTGACCTGTTTTTCGATTTCAGTGGATTCGGACATAACCCACGATTATCGATGACTGGGACTATTGAGGGGCTTAGTGAGGGGTTAACCGGGCTCCCGGGCGAATCGCGGCCGCTTCACGCCGTCAATCACCACCTCTTCATTGAACATCGCCGCAGGCCGTACCCACAGGTTTTCCTCGCCGAGCACACGGTAGAGCGTCAACGGCTCCAGGCTCTCGCTGTGGCGCACGGTACCTATCACCTCATACAACCTGTCTTTGTAGTGGCGGTACAGGCCAGGCGGAGTTTCGATCAGGGGCGGCAGGGCTTCTTCAGGGACGTTGGGCATGGTGCGTTGGGGCTTCTAAAGGGGCTTTAAAAAGCGTGCGGCAAGACCGCGGTGGGACAATGGGGGCTATGCATCCTAAAGCCTTACTCGACAGTTGTTCCGAGCTCCTCAAGCTGGTCCTCAAATTTGATCACCCCGCCGACATGGTGGTGTCGCGCTATTTCCGCGACTATCGCCTCGGCCCGCGCGAGCGCGCCACCGTGGCTGAAACGATTTACGGCGTTCTGCGCAAGAAAAACCTCTATACCTATCTGGCCCAGCACGGCAGTGGGCCGCCTGAGCGGCGCCTGGCCATCCTGGGCTTTGCCGCGGACCGCGACTTTCTGCTGGGCGCGCTGACTGATCAGGAAAAAGACTGGCTGTCGCGCTGCGATCAGGTCAAGCCAGCCGACTTGATGGAGTTGCACCGTCACAACCTGCCGCAATGGCTGGTTGAGCCGCTCAAGGAGCAGCTTGGCGACGATTTCTGGCCGCTGGTGGAAAGCCTGAACGCGCCGGCCGGGCTGGATTTGCGCGTCAATGCGCTCAAAGACAAGCGGGCCGACATCCAGAAAGAGCTCTCCAAGGCGGCGATCAAGACAGTGGTGACGCCGTTTTCCCCCTGGGGCCTGCGGATCGACGGCAAGCCGCAACTGGCCAAGCTGGATGCTTTCACCCGCGGTGCGATTGAAGTGCAGGACGAAGGCTCGCAATTGCTGGCCCTGCTGGTCGATGCCAAGCGCGGCGAAATGGTGGTCGACTTTTGTGCGGGCGCGGGCGGCAAGACGCTGGCCCTGGGTGCTTCGATGCGCAATACCGGCCGGCTGTATGCCTTTGATACGTCGGGCCATCGGCTGGATGCGCTCAAACCCCGGCTGGCGCGCAGCGGCTTGTCCAATGTCCACCCGGTCGCGATTGCCCATGAACGGGACGACCGCATCAAGCGTCTGGCCGGCAAGATTGACCGCGTGCTGGTCGATGCGCCGTGCTCGGGCCTGGGCACCCTGCGGCGCAATCCTGACCTGAAATGGCGGCAAAGCCCCAAGGCCATTGAAGAGCTCGTCGCCAAACAAACGGCCATTTTGCAGAGCGCCGCACGGCTTTTAAAGCCCGGCGGACGGCTGGTTTATGCCACCTGCAGCGTTTTGCGTGAGGAAAATGAGGCCATCGCCGAAGCTTTCAGTAACGCCAATAAAGAGTTCAACGTCCTTGAAACCGGACCTTTATTGACGCATCTGGGGGTGGAACATGCCGAAAAACTTTGCCGTGGGCCCTACCTCCGGCTCTGGCCTTACCTGCATCAGACGGACGGGTTTTTCGCGGCAGTATGGCAAAAGTCGTGATATTTTTGGCAGCAAAAGACGACAGATAGGCTGAAGTTACATATTTATTCGTGATTTTTCGCACCGATTTGGCCCTACGCCCTGTACTGAAAGTGACTTGGTGTTTGTGGGGTATCGACTTACAATGAGGGGTTATTTTTTGCAGCGCCTGGGGACAAATTTGGATGGGCGACTGCTGCCGCTGTTTAAAGGACTTTTATGATTTTGTTTGATGCCGCCCTCGACTGGCTGGCTAATGGATTGCTCGCCGCCAGTTGGTGGCAAATCGTGCTGTATACGTTGGTGACCACCCACATCACCATCGCCAGCGTGACGATTTACCTGCATCGCCATCAGGCGCACCGCGCCATGGACCTGCACGCAATCCCCTCGCATTTCTTCCGTTTCTGGCTCTGGCTGGGCACGGGCCAGGTGACCAAGGAATGGGTGTCCATTCACCGCAAGCACCACGCCAAATGCGAAACGATTGAAGACCCGCATAGCCCGCAAGCCCACGGCATCAAAAAAGTGTTCTGGGAAGGCGCCGAGCTGTACCGCGCCGAGAGCAAAAACAAGGAAACCATGAGCAAATTCGGCCATGGCACGCCGAATGACTGGGTGGAGCGCAATCTGTACACCCGCTACAGCTGGCAAGGCGTGGGCCTGATGATGATCATCGACCTGGCATTGTTCGGCGTGGCTGGCCTGGCTGTCTGGGCCGTTCAAATGGCCTGGATTCCCGTGACCGCAGCCGGCATCATCAACGGCATTGGCCACTACTGGGGCTACCGCAACTTCGAGGCGCCTGACGCCAGCACCAACATTTCGCCCTGGGGCATCATGATTGGCGGCGAAGAGCTGCACAACAACCATCACACCTACCCTACGTCGGCCAAGTTCTCGGTCAAGCCCTACGAATTCGACATCGGCTGGATCTACATCCGCGCCCTGGAAAAGGTCGGCCTGGCTTCCGTGAAAAAGGTGCCGCCCAAGCTGCAGCTGGGCTCCGTCCAGCCCGTGGCTGACGAGAAAACCCTCGAAGCCCTGATTGCACACCGCTACGAAGTGATGGCTGGCTTTGCGCGCGAACTGCGCCGTGCCGGCAAGGCCGAGATCGAAGTGCTGAAGGCGAAAAAAGCCGATGTGTCCGTGCTGCGCGCAGCCAACCGCTGGCTGCACCGCGACGACGACAAGGTGCCTGCCGCCGCCAAGTCACAAATTGCCCAGGCCCGCGCCGAGCACCCTGTGCTGGACAAGATGGTCACCATGCGCGAAGAGCTTCGCCAGATGTGGCTGAGCACGTCGGCCTCCCGCGAACAGCTCGCATCCGACCTGCAGGGCTGGTGCCACCGTGCGGAAGAAAGCGGCATTGCCGCGCTGCGCGAGTTCTCCATGAAGCTGCGAGCTGCCCGCGCCTGATCTAGCGCGCTACATGCCGGCCTGATCTCGGGCCGATGCCTCTTCAAAACACCGCTCCGGAGCAATCCGAGAGCGGTTTTTTATTGTTCGGCGCAAAGTACGGACTCCGTGATTGAGCGCCTCAAGTTGATGCAAATATCGAACGTAATCGCCTGTAATCGCAACACCTGGCCCCCTTGCCCATACTGCGGATGCACTTTCCCCCACCTTTCTTGACAAAAAGATAGGCGAGATCGGTGCATTTTTTTAACTATCTTTAGGAGAATTAACATGCGTTATGCACAAAAAGACCCTGGTATGGGTGCGTACAACATTACCGTTCGGACCGCCAACAATCCGATACAAAACCAAGCCGTTCCCGAACGTGAAGCCGTCATCGAAGTTCCCTTGACTACGATCACGTTTACTTGCGCGAACCAAAACATTCCCGCCATTGCCAATGCAACCGACAACAAGATTTATCGGGTTGAAGTGAAGGCCCCCGCAGTGGCTGCGCCCAACTCGCTCGAAGTGGTGCAATATGACGTGGAATAAAACGGTGCGAACAGGATTCAAACAAGCCGTGCAGTAGTCAGCTTGTTGAGTGGGCGTTCTGCTTTCTCAGCCCCAAAAAATAAAGGACACCGAAGTGTCCTTTATTTGAATGTACTGACCGAGTCGGTCGCTATTTATTTCAGCTTGATTTCTTTGTATTCCACGTGCTTGCGTGCCTTGGGATCAAACTTCATGATCAGCATCTTGTCGGGCGTGGTCTTCTTGTTCTTGGTGGTCGTGTAGAAGTGACCGGTGCCGGCGGTGGATTCCAGCTTGATTTTTTCGCGTGCGCCTTTTGCCATGATGGTGCTCCTTAAGCTTGGCCGCGTGCGCGCAGGTCTGCGAGCACAGTATCAATGCCCTTCTTGTCGATCAGGCGCAGTGCAGCGCTCGAAACGCGCAGGCGAACCCAGCGGTTTTCGGTCTCGACCCAGAAGCGGCGGTATTGCAGGTTCACGAGGAACCGGCGTTTGGTTTTGTTGTTGGCGTGGGAAACATTGTTTCCCACCATTGGGCCTTTGCCCGTGACTTCACATACGCGTGCCATATTGCACTCCAGTATTTTCAACAGCAGTCATGTCGTGCAGCACTTTCGTGCTTTCGTCATTCCTGCCTCACCTCGCCAGAATAGGGTGGCGGTAACCCGAGACTGCTAAACCGGCCCTTTTGGGCAAATTTAGCAAAGCCTTGAATTATAAGGGATTTTTGGCTTACTGCGCTTGTTCGAGAAAACGCTGGGCGTCAAGCGCTGCCATGCAGCCTGTTCCGGCACTGGTAATGGCCTGGCGGTAGACATGATCCTGCACGTCACCGGCGGCGAACACGCCCGGCACGCTGGTCATGGTGGCAAAGCCCTGCAAGCCGGTTTTGGTGATGATGTAGCCGTCTTTCATCTCCAGCTGGCCGGCAAAGATGTCGGTGTTGGGCTGGTGGCCGATGGCGATGAAGCAACCCTTCAGCGTCAGGTCCTGCGTGGCGTCGCTTTGCGTGCTTTTGAGCCGCACGCCGGTCACGCCGGATGCGTCCCCCAGCACTTGGTCCAGGGTGTGGTGCAGTTTGAGTTCGATCTTGCCCGCTTTTACCTTCTCGTGCAGCTTGTCGATCAGGATGGCTTCGGCCTTGAACTTGTCGCGGCGGTGTACCAGCGTGACCTTGCTGGCGATGTTGGACAGGTACAGCGCTTCTTCCACGGCGGTGTTGCCGCCGCCCACAACACACACTTCCTGTTCGCGGTAGAAGAAACCGTCGCAGGTGGCGCAGCCTGAAACACCGCGGCCCATGAATGCGGTCTCCGACTCAAGGCCCAGGTACTTCGCGGAAGCACCGGTTGCAATCACCAGTGTGTCGCAGGTATAAGTGCCGCTGTCTCCCGTGAGGGTGAAAGGCCGTTTGCTGAAATCGACTTTGTTGATGTGGTCAAAAATAATCTCGGTCTTGAAGCGTTCGGCATGCTCCAGGAAACGCTGCATCAGCTCCGGCCCCTGCACACCATGGACATCGGCAGGCCAGTTGTCGACCTCCGTGGTGGTCATGAGCTGACCACCTTGCGCTATGCCGGTGATCAGCACCGGGTTGAGATTGGCGCGCGCTGCATACACTGCGGCGGTATAGCCAGCAGGCCCTGAGCCGAGGATAAGAACTCTGGAATGTTTCATGTTGAAAAACTGATTGGGAAAGTGTAAGAACTCATGTAGAGTCATGCCGCATAAGCGCAGCGTAAGGTAAAACGGCTCGCCAGTGCTTTTGCGGCGTATTGCGGCATTTGGTTTTATAAATTACGTGCCATTGTAAGAACTCACGCGACTTACTGTCGGCAGTGAGGTTGGGAGATATCTGATATGACAACGATGGTGTCCAACCTGGAATTGATTCGCCGGGTGCCTCTTTTTTCCGTACTGACGGCCTCGCAGGCCGCCTCGGTGGCCGATACGGTGGTCAAACGCCGTTTCAAGCGCGGCGAGCCCATCGTCGAGCAAGGCAAAAAGTCCAATGCCCTGTCCATCATCCTGACGGGCCGCGCCCGCGTCATCACCACCGATTCCCGTGGCCGTGAAGTCATCCTGGCCACCATGCACCCGGGCGACTATGTGGGCGAGATGAGCCTGATCGACAACGAGCCCCATTCGGCCACGGTGCGCGCCGAGATCCAGACCGATGCCCTGATCCTGGGCCGCCTTGAATTTGCGCGCTGCCTGCCCGAGAACAGCTCCATGGCCTATGCCGTGCTCAAGGGCCTGGTGCAGCGCCTGCGCCACGCAGACCGCCAGATTGAATCGCTGGCCCTGATGGACGTGTACGGCCGCGTGGCCAGGGCATTGCTGGAATTTGCCAGTGAAGACGGCACCGGCGCCGCGGTGATCCGCGACAAGGTGTCCCGCCAGGATCTGGCCAAGATGGTCGGCGCTTCGCGCGAGATGGTCAGCCGGGTGATGAAAGACCTGGAAGAGCGCGGCTTCATCGAAACCCGCGACGACGGTTCGGTTCTGGTCAAGGAGCGTCTGCATACCCTGGGTTAAAACCCGGGTTCAAAAAACGCAGCGACCTTAACAACACACCGCCCGCCATCCGTTTTTGGCGCCCGTGGCGCCCTTCAAGCCCCCAGCCAACTACGGTAAGCTTGATGCCGGGCCATGACTTACTCACTCGACACCCTGAACTCCCGAAATTCCCCTGCCACGGGTGCGCCCGGCGGCATCAAACGCTTTGCCCATGAAGTCAGCCTGATTCTGGGCCTGCTCGGCCTGATTTTCTGGCTGGCTGCCCTGTTGAGCTATTCCCCGCAGGATGCGGCGTGGTCGACCTCCGGCACCGCCGAGGCGGCAGGCGCCGTTCAGGCCGCGACTCGCAACTGGGGCGGGCGCATTGGCGCCTGGCTGGCGGACGGCAGTTATTTCCTGCTTGGTTTTTCTGTCTGGTGGGCGCTTGCCGCTGGCGCGCAAGTCTGGCTGTCGTCGCTGGCGCGCTGGTTGCGCGGTGAACCGCTTGCCGCAGATGGTGAAACCCGATCTTCGGGTCGCATCCGTTTCTGGTTGAGCCTGCTGCTGCTTCTGGCGGCAAGCGCGGCGCTGGAGTGGTCCCGGCTTTACCGATTTGAATTCAAGTTGCCCGGCCATGCCGGCGGTGCGCTGGGCTATCTGGTCGGTGCACTGGGCGAGAGATGGCTGGGTTTTGCCGGCTCGGGCCTCGTGTTCATCGCGCTCGGTGTGATTGCGGTCTCGGCCGTGTTTGCCTTTTCATGGGCGCATGTGGCCTTGCGCGTAGGCGCCTGGATTGACAACCTGATTGATTCCCGCCGAGAAAAACGCGAGATCGCGGAAGACCTCGCCTTCGGCAAGCTGGCCGCGCGCGAGCGTGAAGAAACCCTGATCGACGAACGCATCGAGATCGAAGAGCACCACCCGGTGCCGGTGCTGATCGAACCTACCCTGGTCGACATCCCCAAAAGCGAACGTGTCGCCAAGGAACGCCAGAAACCGCTCTTCAGCGAAATGCCCGACTCCAAGCTGCCGCAGGTTGATCTGCTGGACGGCGCGCTGACGCGCCAGGAGACCGTGGCCCCCGAGACGCTGGAAATGACCTCGCGCCTGATCGAGAAAAAGCTGAAAGATTTCGGCGTCGAGGTGCGTGTGGTGGCTGCCGCACCGGGCCCCGTCATCACCCGCTATGAGATCGAGCCTGCCACGGGCGTCAAAGGCTCGCAGGTGGTCAACCTGGCCAAGGACCTGGCCCGCGCCCTCAGCCTGGTCTCCATCCGCGTGATTGAAACCATTCCCGGCAAGAACTACATGGCGCTGGAGCTGCCCAACGCCAAGCGGCAGTCGATCAAGCTCAGCGAAATCCTGGGCTCGCAGGTTTACAACGAAGCCAAGTCGCTGCTCACCATCGGCCTGGGCAAAGACATTGGCGGCAACGCCGTAGTGGCCGACCTGGCCAAGATGCCGCACTGCCTGGTGGCCGGCACCACCGGCTCGGGCAAGTCGGTCGGTATCAATGCCATGATTTTGAGCCTGCTCTACAAGGCCGATGCGCGCGACGTCCGCCTGCTGTTGATCGACCCCAAGATGCTGGAAATGAGTGTCTACGAAGGCATTCCGCACCTGCTTGCCCCGGTGGTCACCGACATGCGCCAGGCCGCCCACGGCCTGAACTGGTGCGTGGCCGAAATGGAAAAGCGCTACAAGCTCATGAGCAAGCTGGGCGTGCGCAACCTGGCCGGCTACAACGCCAAGATGGACGAAGCCAAGGCCAAGGGCGAATTCATCTACAACCCCTTCAGCCTCACGCCCGAGCAGCCCGAGCCGCTGGAGCGCCTGCCCTACATCGTGGTGGTGATCGACGAGCTGGCCGACCTGATGATGGTGGTCGGCAAGAAGATCGAAGAACTCATCGCCCGCCTGGCGCAAAAGGCCCGTGCCGCCGGCATCCACCTGGTGCTGGCCACCCAGCGCCCCAGCGTGGACGTGATCACCGGCCTGATCAAGGCCAATATCCCCACCCGCCTGTCCTTCCAGGTCAGCAGCAAGATCGACAGCCGCACCATTCTTGACCAGATGGGCGCCGAGGCTTTGTTAGGAATGGGTGACATGCTTTACATGCCGAGTGGTACAGGCTTTCCAATCCGGGTGCATGGTGCGTTTGTGAGCGATGACGAAGTGCACCGTGTGGTGGCCTACCTCAAAGAGCAGGGCGAACCGAATTACATCGAAGGCGTGCTGGAAGGCGGCACGGTCGATGGCGAAGACGGCGACCTGCTGGGTGACGGTAGTGGCGGCGGCGGGGGTGAAAAAGACCCGATGTACGACCAGGCCGTGGAGGTCGTGCTGAAAAACCGCAAGGCCAGCATTTCACTGGTGCAGCGTCATCTCAAGATCGGCTACAACCGCGCGGCGCGGCTGGTCGAAGATATGGAAAAAGCCGGGCTGGTCAGCGCCATGAGCGGCAGCGGCCAGCGCGAAATCCTGGTGCCCTCACGGGCGGAGTGACGATCATGAAAAAATACATTGCTACTGTTTTGATAGCTGCCTGCGCCCATCCCGTATGGGCTGGTGGCCTGGAAAGCCTGGAGACTTTCGTCAAGACCGTCAACAGCGGCCGCGCCGAGTTCAGCCAGGTTGTCACTGCGCCGGCCAAAGACGGGCAGGCTGCACGCAGCAAAACCTCCACCGGTACTTTCGAGTTTTCCCGGCCCAACCGTTTTCGCTTTATCTACAAAAAACCGTTTGAACAAAGCATCGTGGCTGACGGCCAAACCCTGTGGCTTTACGACACCGACCTGAACCAGGTCACCTCGCGCAAACAATCCAGCGTGCTGGGCTCCACGCCTGCAGCCCTGATCGCCGCCGCGCCCGATTTGCGCGCCCTGCAGGCCGATTTCACGCTGGCTGACGCACCGGATGCCGGTGGCCTTCAATGGGTAGTTGCCACGCCCAAAAGCAAAGACGGCCAGCTGCAAGCCGTGCGCGTGGGCTTTCGCCCAGGCGAAAAATCCTCTGGCCTTGCTGCCCTTGAGATCATCGACAGCTTTGGCCAGCGCTCGGTGCTGACCTTCAGCAAGGTCGAAGTAAACCCTAACTTGCCTGCAGACACCTTCCGTTTCACGCCGCCCAAAGGCGCGGACGTGATCCGGCAGTAAGCAGGCCCGGACAGACTCTAAGCCGCAGGCGGCTTGGGCACCCGCTGCGCCGGGTCGTAGAAAAAGGTCTCCTCGGCAATGCGTTCACCCTCCCAGCGCTGCCAGGCGAGCTCTTCCATAACGGTGCGGCTGCCGTCTTGCCATTCAAAGCGGAAGATCCAGCGGATTACCACGTGGTCTCCTTGGAGCAGGGCAGGGCGCACGCAGGTCGAGGTCAGCGACTTGGCCCTTTCCATCACTTTCTGCTCGCCCTTGACGAGGTTGCTGCGTCCCACGCGTGGCGCCGACTGGTTTTCCTGCATGGACGCGTTCTCGGCGTAGAACTCTTCGATGGCTTCGGCATGCGCGTTTTCTTCAACGCGTGCAATAAACCGTTCCAGTGTTTCGGGGCTTGGCATGGGCATTCCTGTGGAAGTGGGGCTGGGGACAGTCGGCAGTCCGATCTTTGGCGTTGTACACGACCGGCAGAAACCCTGCTGGGCCGTCTATGCCAAATGCCCCTGGGCCCGGCGCTCGGCGCCGTCCGATAAACTGGGGCGGCACAAGAATCTATGGCCACTTCGACTTCCTCCTCGACTTCTTCCCACCAGCCTCTGGCCGAACGCCTGCGTCCGCAAAACCTGGGCGAGGTCATCGGTCAGCAGCACCTGCTAGGCGAGGGCATGCCGCTGCGCATCGCCTTTGAATCCGGCCAGCCGCACAGCTGCATCCTCTGGGGCCCGCCCGGTGTGGGCAAGACCACCATCGCGCGGCTCATGGCCAGCAGTTTTGACGCGCACTTCATCACCATCTCCGCCGTGCTGGGCGGCGTCAAGGACATCCGCGAGGCGGTGGAACAGGCCAGCATCTGGCAGGCCCAAAGCGGGCGGCGCACCATTGTTTTTGTCGACGAGGTGCACCGCTTTAACAAGAGCCAGCAGGACGCCTTTTTGCCGCATGTCGAAAGCGGCCTCTTCACGTTTATCGGCGCGACCACGGAAAACCCCTCGTTCGAGGTGAACTCGGCCTTGCTCTCGCGCGCCGTGGTCTACGTGCTGCAGTCGCTCGGCGAGGCGGACTTGAAGCAAATTGTGGCCAAAGTCCTTGCCGAACGGGCGCTACCGGCTATCGAAAACATAGCAGCCGAAGCGATCGACCGGCTGGTGGCCTATGCCGACGGCGACGCCAGGCGCCTCCTGAACACGTTGGAGTCGCTCAGCGTGGCGGCCAAGGCCGAGAAGGTCACCGAGGTCACCGACGCCTGGCTGCTCAAGGTGCTGGGCGAACGCCTGCGCCGCTACGACAAGGGCGGCGAACAGTTTTACGACACCATCTCCGCGCTGCACAAGTCGGTTCGGGGCTCAGACCCCGACGCGGCGCTCTACTGGTTCATGCGCATGCTCGACGGCGGCGCCGAGCCGCGCTACATGGCGCGCCGGCTGGTGCGCATGGCCAGCGAAGATATCGGCCTGGCCGACCCGCGGGCGCTGCGCATGGCGCTGGACGCGGCCGAGGTCTATGAACGCCTCGGCTCCCCGGAGGGTGAGCTGGCGCTGGCCCAGTGTGTGATCTACCTGGCGGTGGCGCCCAAGTCCAACGCGGTCTACAAGGCCTTCAACGAAGCCAAGGCCTTTATCGCCAAAGACGGCACCCGCCCGGTGCCCCTGCATTTGCGCAATGCACCAACAAAGCTCATGAAGCAGCTTGATTACGGCAAAAACTACCGCTATGCGCACGATGAGGAAGACGGCTTTGCCGCGGGTGAAAATTATTTTCCTGAAGGCATGGCGGCTCCCGGTTTTTATCGCCCGGTTAATCGGGGCCTGGAAATAAAAATTGCCGAAAAGCTCGAGAAGCTGCGCATAAAAAACGACGCGGAAAAATAAGCCCCGTGCGGCCGGTGATTTGTGGATCGCTGCCGCGCGTGATGCATCAGGCCTGGGCCGGCAAGCCCTGAAACAGCGCATACGCTTTCTGCATGGCATGCCTCGTCTACGCATGCCTCAAGGCGCAACCCCCGTTTGATACTGGCGGCTCATCAATTCATCAGGAGCTGGGTATGTCGTCAAGTTATTGCGTAAAAAGCGTTCTTTCCGTGCTGGCAGTTGTTTCGGCAACCTCGGCTCTGGCGCAGGACAAAGTCAAAATCGGCATCGCCGGCCCGCTGTCCGGCCCGGCGGCGCACTATGGCAAAGACAACGAGCGCGGCGCGCAGCTTGCCATTGAAGACCTCAATGCCAGCCAGTTCAAGATTGGCGGCAAGGCGGTCAGGTTCGAGCTGATCTCGGAGGACGACCAGGCCGACCCGAAGCAGGGGACAGCCGTTGCGCAAAAACTCGTCGACAGCAATGTCAATGGGGTCGTGGGGCATAACAACAGCGGCACCACCATTCCTGCCGCCCGGATTTACAGCGAAGCAGGCCTTCCGCACATCACGCCGGCAGCCTCCAACCCCAAGCTCACCCAACTGGGCTACAAAACCACGTTCCGCACCATCGCCCACGATGGAATGATCGGCAGCGCGTTGGCCGTTTATGCGGCCACCAAGCTCAAGCTTCGCAATGTCGCGCTGATTGATGACCGCACGGCGTATGGCCAGGGCCTGGCCGACGAGTTTGAAAAAACCTTTAAATCGTTGGGAGGCACTGTTGTCGCGCGGGAATTTACCAACGACAAGGCAACTGATTTCTCTCCCATCCTGACGACCATCAAGGGTAAAAAGGCGCAGGCGGTTTTTTTTGGCGGCCTTGACGCGCAAGCCGGCGCCATGCTCCGGCAGATGGTCCAGCTGGGCATTGGCCAACTTCCGTTCATGGGGGGCGACGGCGTTTGCACAGGTGATTTGCCGAAGCTGGGTGCACAGGCCGTCGGTAAGAACGTGATTTGCGGCGACGGCGGTGAGGCCTTGATGGACATGAAGGGCGGCCCTGGTTTTGCCCAGCGCTACAAGGCCGCTTACAAAAGCGACGTCGTGGTGTATGCGCCCTATGCCTATGACAACGTCATGATATTGGCCCATGCCATGCAGGCCGCCGGCTCGGCGGAGCCCGCCAAATACCTGGCTTATCTCGGCAAGACAAAGTATGAAGGCATCACCGGCCTGATCGAGTTTGACGGAACGGGCCAGCGCAAGAAGGCCGCGGTCACCTTGTCTACCTACCCGTCAGGTGTCAAAACCACGCTTGTCACGATGAAGTGATTGAAGTGATGGCAAGCGGCGGCGCTTCGCGAAAACCGCCACGCTGCTTCCCGCCCCCCCGCCCCCCCGCCGGGCAGCCGGCCGGAGGGCAGGTGGCGACACCCGCAGTGGTGTTCCAGAGCCCAGGGCGTACTTTGCCGAGGCAGCGGCTGCGCCATCTTTAACGCAATTGTTGAAACATTGATGCGAAAAATAAAAATTGCCGTTCTGGGCACTGGAGGCACCATCGCGGGCGAAGCCAGCTCTGCGTCGGATGTGCTCAGCTATCAGGATTCACAGCTTTCCGCCGCTGACACCCTGGTACCGCTGAGCCCTCATTTGCCCGCAAACGTCGAGTTGCGGGCCGTTCAGATCAGCCAGCTGGGCAGCGAAAACTTTTCTACCGATACATGGCTTCGCCTGGCGGACGCGATTGCGCGGCTCGACAAGACCGAAGAGCCGGATGGGTTTGTGCTGACCCAGGGAACCGATACGCTGGAAGAGACGGCTTATTTTCTGCACCTGGTGCTCAAGACGGCCAAGCCGGTTGTGGTGGTGGGCGCCATGCGGCCCGCAACCGCCATCAGCGCCGATGGACCGCTCAATCTTTTGCGGGCAGTGCAGCTGGCAGCAAGCCCGCTGGTGCGGGGATTCGGCGTGATGGTCGTTGCCAATGAGCGGATTTTCTCCGCCCGCGAAGTGACCAAATCCCATACCTCGTCGATCGACAGTCTTTCAAGCCCGGAATTTGGCTGCGTCGGTTACATGCAAAACGGCGAGGTCAAACTTCACCGGACGCCGTCGAGGCACCACACGCTGAATTCGCCTTTTGACGTGTCGGGCCTTCAGAGCCTGCCCAAGGTCGAGATTGTTTACGCCTACGCAGGTGCGGGCTGCGAAAGCATCCGGGCATTCCTGGGCAATGGTGCGCGCGGCCTGGTGCACGCGGGCACCGGAAACGGATCGATCTCCAGCATTCACCAGGCGGCCTATCGTGAAGCGATGCTTCGCGGCGTCGCTGTCGTCAGGAGTTCCCGTACCGGAAGCGGGCTGGTGTCGCGCAACGGCGCCGTGAACGATGATGCTTTTGGCAGCATAGGCGCCGACACCCTCAGTCCGCAAAAAGCCCGCGTGCTGCTGTGCCTGGCACTGACTTTGACGCAGGACGCCGGCGAGCTGCAGCGTTACTTCGACACCTACTGAGCAGGATGCGCCATGTCAACCAGCGTGAATCAGGCGGGCCTGGGCTGCGAAGTGCTCAATAAATTTCTTTTCGTGCAGCCCGGCCTGATGCGTGACAAGGCGCATCACGGCCACCCGTATGGGCACTTCCGGCGTAAAGGGCAAAACCTGCGCCCCGTGCGCCTTCCCCAATGCGCCTGTCAGGGAGTCAACCAGCGCGACGCCCATCCCCTGTGCGGCCAGGTGCATGGCAACCACGCTGGTTTCGACCGAGACGTTGCGGGTGAGCGCAATGTCCGCCATCCCGTCCGTCTGGGCGATCAGCGATGCAACCAAATCATCCTTGCTCAATCCAATGATGTTGCAGGAGGCCAGGTCCCGGATGGAGACGGTTTTTTTGCTTTTCGAGAAATAGCCTGATGTCGATACCGAACAAAAAAAGGCCTGCAGCAGGTCTGTGGTGTCGAGCGCCGCATGCGCCACCGGTTCGTAAACGAAGCCGATGTCGACATGCCCCGCCAGCAGCGCATCAACGAGCGAGTCGTAGTGATAGGTCTCCAGCGTCAGTTTGCATTTGGGATATTGCTCAATGAACGATTTGACGGCTTTGGGCAGGACGGCTGTGGCCAGCGAAGGGACGGCTGCGATCCTTAACTGCCTGGCGCCGCCGTTGCGCAGTCCTGCCGCCAGCGAAGACGCGTGGCTCATGGATTCCATGATTCTCAGGATCGCCGGGCGCAGCTGCTGGGCTTCGTCAGTGGGCGCCATTCGCCCCTGCTGGCGATGAAACAGGAGAAAGCCGAGCTCGTTTTCCGCGCTCGAAATAAGGCGGGAGACCGCCGGCTGCGAAAGATTGAGCATTTTTGCAGCGCCTGTGACGGTGCCGCAAAGAAATACCGCGTTGATGGCCTCGTATTTATGAAACCGCATATTGCAATCTAAAAACGAATCAACGGCCCGGCGCCAAAGCGGGCCGGCAAGGTGTGGCGGCAGGGTGCAGCGGGCTTGTGGATCGCATTAGATGAAATTTTCAAGTTAAAAGCAGTATAAGGAAAGCTAATGAAAAATTAAAGTTCTATGTTTCGAAGAATGTTAAGGGTAAACCCCGCGAAAACCACCCACTTGGCCCGATTCTCGCTTAAGGCCGATGGCTACAATTTGCGGATTAGCTCGCCATCTTCACCAGCCATCCGGCTTTGATAGGCGGGCTTTTTGTTAACTCGCGTCAGCCGCCGGTGATCCCGGCAGCAAGCGGCCGCCAGGCAGGGTTGGCAATTAATTTACACGGGAGAGTGAGTTATGGAAGTATTGCTACAGCAGATCATCAACGGTCTGGTTCTGGGCAGCATGTATGCCCTGATCGCCCTGGGCTACACGATGGTGTACGGCATCATCAACCTGATCAATTTCGCGCACGGTGAAGTGCTGATGGTCGGGGCTTTAACCAGCTGGACCATCATCGGCCTGATGCAGGACTCCATGCCGGGCACGCCGGGCTGGATCATTTTGCTGATATCCCTGCTGATTGCCTTTGTCGTTTGCGGCGCCCTCAATTTCGCGATTGAAAAAATCGCCTACCGGCCGCTGCGAAACTCCCCCAAACTGGCCCCGCTGATCACCGCCATCGGCATGTCGCTGCTGCTGCAGACACTGGCCATGATCATCTGGAAGCCCAACTACAAACCCTATCCCACCTTGCTGCCAAGCGAGCCTTTCCAGGTCGGCGGCGCGGTCATCACCGTGACCCAGCTCTTCATCCTGGGCGCCACGGTCGTCTCCCTTTCCGTCCTCATGTGGCTGGTGCATTACACCAAGCTGGGCCGCGCCATGCGGGCCACCGCTGAAAACCCCCGCGTCGCGGCGCTCATGGGTGTGCGGCCCGACACCGTCATCTCCGCCACCTTCATCATCGGCGCTGTGCTGGCCGCGCTGGCCGGCGTCATGTATGCCTCCAACTACGGCACGGTTCAGCACACCATGGGCTTTTTGCCGGGCCTCAAGGCTTTCACGGCAGCCGTGTTCGGCGGCATCGGCAACCTGGGCGGCGCGGTACTCGGCGGCATCCTGCTGGGCCTGATCGAGTCCATCGGCGCCGGCTATATCGGCCCGCTGACGGGTGGCGTGCTGGGCAGCCAGTACTCCGACATCTTTGCTTTCATCGTGCTGATTTTTGTACTCACGCTGCGGCCTTCGGGCTTGCTGGGTGAGCGTGTAGCGGACCGGGCGTGACGCCGCATCCATCCGGTACACAAGGAGAACCCTCATGACTTCCGACAAATCGAAAAAACTCATCACCTTCCTGATCGTCGCGGCAGCGCTGCTGGTGCTGCCCCTGATTCTTCAGCAAGGCGGCAACGCCTGGGTGCGCATCGTCGACATGGCGCTGCTGTATGTGCTGCTGGCCCTGGGCCTGAACATCGTGGTCGGCTACGCCGGCCTGCTGGACCTGGGCTACGTCGCCTTCTTCGCCGTCGGCGCCTACCTGTTTGCGCTGCTGGGCTCGCCCCATCTGGCCGATGCCTTCCCCTGGATCGCGGCGCAATTCCCGAACGGGCTGCATTTGCCGATCTGGGCCATCATCCCGCTGGCCGCGGCGCTCGCCGGCTTTTTCGGCGTGGTGCTGGGCGCGCCCACCCTCAAGCTGCGCGGTGACTACCTCGCCATCGTCACGCTGGGCTTTGGTGAAATCATCCGCGTGTTCCTGAACAACCTGGACCGCCCGATCAACCTGACCAACGGCCCCAAAGGCATCAACCAGATCGACTCGATGAAGTTTTTCGGCTTCGATCTGGGCAAGCCGCATGAGTTTTTCGGCTTCGAGGTCAACTCGGTGTCGATGTACTACTACCTCTTCCTGGTGCTGGTGATCGTCTCGGTCGTCGTCTGCCACCGCCTTGAGAACTCCCGTATCGGCCGCGCCTGGATGGCCATCCGCGAAGACGAAATCGCCGCCAAGGCCATGGGCATCAACACCCGCAACCTGAAGCTGCTGGCCTTCGGCATGGGCGCCACCTTCGGCGGCGTGTCCGGCTCGATGTTCGCCGCCTTCCAGGGTTTCGTCTCGCCGGAATCCTTCAGCCTGATGGAGTCGGTCATGATCGTCGCCATGGTGGTGCTGGGCGGCATCGGGCACTTGCCCGGCGTCATCCTGGGCGCCTTGCTGCTCGCGGCCTTGCCCGAGGTGCTGCGCCATGTGGCCGGTCCGCTGCAGGCCATGACAGACGGCCGCCTCGACTCCGCCATCCTGCGCCAGCTGCTGATCGCGCTGGCCATGATCGTCATCATGCTGATGCGTCCGCGCGGCCTCTGGCCCTCTGCGGAGCACGGCAAATCGCTGAACAAGGTCGCCGGTAAAGACCCCATTCAGTCAATCAATCCTTAAGGAGAATGGATATGAGCGAAACCATTCTTAAAGTCTCCGGTGTCTCCAAACGCTTCGGCGGTCTGCAGGCCCTGAGCGATGTCGGCATCCACATCGAGCGCGGCCAGGTCTATGGCCTGATCGGCCCCAACGGCGCCGGCAAAACCACCTTCTTCAATGTGCTGACGGGCTTGTACACACCTGACAGCGGCACCTTTGAGCTGGCCGGCAAAGCTTACAAACCCACGGCCGTGCACGAAGTGGCCAAGGCCGGCATTGCCCGCACCTTCCAGAACATCCGCCTCTTCGCCGACATGACGGCGCTGGAGAACGTGATGGTCGGGCGGCATATCCGCACGGCCTCTGGTTTGATCGGCGCCGTGCTGCGCACACCCGGCTTCAAGCAGGAAGAAGCCGCCATCGCCAAGCGCTCGCAAGAGCTGCTCGACTATGTGGGTATCGGCAAGTACGCCGACTTCAAGGCGCGCACGCTGAGCTACGGCGACCAGCGCCGCCTGGAAATTGCCCGCGCCCTGGCCACCGACCCGCAACTGATCGCCCTCGACGAGCCGGCAGCCGGCATGAACGCGACGGAAAAAGTGCAGCTGCGCGAGTTGATCGATCGCATCCGCAAGGACAACCGCACCATCTTGCTGATCGAGCATGACGTGAAGCTGGTCATGGGCCTGTGCGACCGCGTGACCGTGCTCGACTACGGCAAGCAGATCGCCGAAGGCGCGCCCGCGGATGTACAAAAAGACGAAAAAGTGATCACGGCCTATCTGGGCACGGGTCATTGAAGGAAAGCAAGAACATGGCAGCAAACACACTCCTGAAGGTGACCGGCCTGAAGGTCGCCTACGGCGGCATCCAGGCGGTCAAGGGCGTTGACTTCGAAGTCAACGACGGCGAACTGGTCACGCTCATCGGCTCCAACGGCGCCGGCAAGACCACCACCATGAAAGCCATCACCGGCACCTTGCCGATGCTGGGCGGCGATATTGAATACCTGGGCAGGAGCATCAAGGGCCGCGGCGCCTGGGACCTGGTCAAGGAAGGCCTGGCCATGGTGCCGGAAGGCCGCGGTGTCTTCACCCGCATGACCATCACCGAAAACCTGCAGATGGGCGCTTACATCCGCAGCGACAAGGCCGGGGTTGCCGAAGACATCGAAAAGATGTTCGTGCTGTTTCCGCGCCTGCGCGAGCGCAAGGACCAGCTGGCCGGCACCATGTCGGGCGGCGAGCAGCAGATGCTGGCCATGGGCCGCGCGCTGATGAGCCGGCCCAAGGTGCTGCTGCTGGACGAGCCCTCCATGGGCCTGTCGCCCATCATGGTCGACAAGATCTTCGAGGTCGTGAAAGACGTGTCCGCCCGCGGCGTGACGGTGCTGTTGGTCGAGCAGAACGCCAGCCGCGCGCTGGGCATTGCCAACCGCGGTTATGTCATGGAGTCGGGCAACGTCACCATGAACGGCGACGCGAAAGAGCTGCTCAACGACCCGCGCGTGCGGGCCGCCTACCTGGGCGAATAAGGCTAACGAACGGGCGTGCGGGCAGGGCGCGGATCGCCGCGGCCGCCCTCCGTATCCGGCACATTGCAACCGTAACTTTTGCGGCAAGGCGCGGAGGCATAAAAGCCTTGCCGCGCCATTTTTTTGCGCATAAAGTCCAAACCAAGAGATGCGCAGCTCGCGCCTCCTTGTCCATACCCCCCAGCAAAGGGAAATCTCCTATGAGCACCACACTTGTCCGTACCGCCGCCGTGATCCTTGCTTTTCTGGCTTCGTCCTTTTTGACCGGCGCCTCGGCCCAGTCGCTGCGCTGCAAGGGCGACCTGGCGCAGATCGGCAACTCCAAAGGCACCATCCTGCAAAAGTGCGGCGAGCCCGTTCTGAAGGACTCGTTCTGCAAACCCACGCAGGCCACGGCATCGACGACGACCCCGATGATCACGCCGGCTGTGCCCGCGACCACGACCGGCAACACCGCCAGCGCCACCACCAACGTTACCGTCAACACCTGCCAGCAGGTGGAGGAATGGACTTACAACCCCGGTTACGGCCAGTTCATGACCATGCTGCAGTTTGAAGGCGGTTCGCTGACCCGTATCCGCTACGGGGATCGCGTCACCAGCACCACCCCTTGATGCCTTATGCCCCGGCAGCTGCGGCCCGCTGGGGCCGTTTCTATTTGAGGGATGGCTTCTTTGCCTGAAGACCCGTTCAAGCTGCGCCTGATGCGCCCCCAGGACCTGGCCGGTGTCGCGGCGATACAGGCTTCTTCCTACCATCCGCATTACCTGGAAGACGACGCCACGCTGGCTGCCCGCCTGCGCGAGTGTGCCGACACCTCCTGGGTGGCTGAAGGGCCTGGGGGCCTTTTGGGCGCTTACCTGGTGGCTTACCGTTCAGTGCTGGGCAAGGTCACGCCGCTGGGCGCGCATTTTGACCCGCCGCCCCAACCCAATTGCCTTTATTTGCACGACCTGGCCGTTGCGGCCCATGCGGCCGGCCAGGGCCTGGGGCCCGCTTTGGTCAGGCAGGCATTGGCGCTTGCCCGGCGTGAAGGCCTGGCTTGTTCCGCGCTGGTGTCGGTGCAGGAGTCCCAGGCGTTCTGGCGCCGTCTGGGTTACGGCGCGCAGGCGCTGGATGATGCACAGCAGCAGGCGCATCTGGCCAGCTACCCGGGTGTGGGTGTCTACATGGTGCAGGCGCTGGGGGACTGAGGTGACGGTGGCTTGAACCATTTTCTGGCTGCGGCCTCAAATCGCTTGTAAGGCCAAACCGGCCCCCTTTCGTCAGTCCACCCGTGCGCCGGACGCTTTCACCACCTTCTCATACCTCGTCAGCTCGCTTTTCATAAAAGCGCCGAACTGTTCAGGCGTGTTGCTCACGGGTTCGGCCATCAGCGTGGTGAAGCGGGTTTTGGCTTCGGGTGAATTCAGCGCGGCCACAAAAGCCTGGTTGAGTTTGGTGATCACGTCCTTGGGCGTATGGGCGGGTGCGACCAGTCCCCACCAGGTGTCGATCTCAAAACCCTTGAGGGTTTCGGCCACAGCCGGCACATCGGGCAGCAGGGCGCTGCGTTTGGCGGTGGTTACCGCCAGGGCCTTGAGCTTGCCCGCCTTGATGTTGGCCGAAGCCGTGGCGAGGTTGTCGAAGTTGAAATCGACCTGGCCACTGAGCAGCGCCAGCTGCGCCGGGTTGCCGCCGTTGTAGGGAATGTGCAGCGCAAAAATGCCGGCCTGCGCCTTGAACATCTCACCCGCCAGATGGCCGGCGCTGCCGTTGCCGCCGCTGGCGTAGTTGAGCTTGGCCGGGTTGGCTTTTGCATAGCTGATGAGGTCGGCCAGCGTGTTGATGTTCAGCCGCCGCGCGGTGTCGGCGTTGATCACCAGCACATTGGGCACACGCACCATCTGCGTGATGGGCGCGAAGTCGGTGGCCGCGTTGTACGGCATCTTGCTGTAAAGCCAGGGGTTGATGGCGTGGGTGGCCACCGCCGAGATGCCGATGGTCAGGCCGTCGGGCGGCGCTTTGGCGATGGCGTCCACGCCGATGTTGCCGCCGCCGCCGGGCTTGTTTTCAATGATGACGGTGCCCAGCGAGTCTTTCACCCGTTCGGCCAGCAGGCGTGCGGTCACATCGATGGGGCCGCCGGCCGCATAGGGCACGATGATGCGCATGACCTTGGGCTGGGCCAGCGCCAGGCTGGAGGAGAGGGCGAGTGCGGCGACGGCAAGCGTTTTTGCCAGATTTTTCGCCAGGAGGGAGGGGGCGGTACGGGTGTTCATGCCCCAATTGTTGCAAGAATCGCGGCTTTTGCCCCTAAGGCAATCCATTACCGCAGCACGCGGCTGCGGCTCTGGATCAACATGCCGGCTCAGGCCGTAGCCTGGGCCTTTTCCTTCTCGGTCACAAAGGAGTCGGCATAAAACTCGTCTTCAGGGAGCCCGGCCGCCGCGTACGCGACCTTCGCCGAATCCACCACAATCGGCGCGCCGCAGGCATAGACCTGGTGGCCCGACAGGTCGGAAAAATCTTCCAGCACCGCCTGGTGGACAAAGCCGGTGCGGCCCGTCCAGTTGTCTTCGGGCAGGGCGTTTGAAATGACGGGCACATAGCGCAGGCTGGGCATTTCCGCCGTCTTGGCCTTGACCCATTCGTCCATGTACAAATCGGCGGGCCGGCGGCCGCCCCAGTACAGCACGGCCGGGCGCGTGATGCCCTTGAACTGCAGGTGTTCGATCAGCGCCTTGATGGGCGCAAAGCCCGTGCCCGAGGCCAGCAGCACCATGGGTTTGTCGCTGTCTTCACGCAGGTAGAAGCTGCCGAAGGGGCCTTCAATACGCAAAATCTCTTTTTCCTTCATCGGGCCGAACACATGTTCGGTGAACTTGCCGCCTGGCATGTGGCGGATGTGCAGCTCCACGCCCGGGTTGTCGGCCTGGGTGTGCGGCGCGTTGCCCATGGAATAGGCCCGGCGGTCGCCGTCACGCAGCAAAAACTCCACATACTGGCCTGCGTGGTACTTGAAGACATCGCTGGCCGGCAGCTGCAGGCGCACCACCATCACGTCGTGCGAGGCCTTGGCCAGGCTGTTGATGCGCACCGGCATTTTCTTGATGGGGAAGGCGCTTTCGTCGGTCACGTGGCGCGACTCGATCACGACGTCGGTTTGCGCCGTGGCGCAGCAGGTGAGGATGAAACCGGCGGCTTCTTCTTCAGGCGACAGGGCTTTGACCTGGTGCGTGCCGTGAATCACGGTGCCTTCGAGCTTTTTCGATTTGCAGGAGCCGCAGGCACCGTCTTTGCAGCCGTAGGGCAGGCCTATGCCCTGGCGGATGGCGGCTGCCAGCAGGGCTTCGTCCACCTGGGCAATGAAAGTCCGGCCGCTGGGCTGCACGGTCACGTTAAAACTCATATTCGGTATCCTTGCGGTATCTGTTCTCGACTCGGCCGGGTTTGCCCGGCAACCCCCAATTTTGCCCTCAAACCTGAATCCCCTAGGCGCACTGCCTTTTCGCTTCCGCCGGGAGCGGATTTTGATCGTTGGCTGCGGCGATGTGGGCCTGCGTGTGGCCCGGCAGCTGCCACGCAATGCCCGGCTCATGGCCCTGACCTCGTCGGTGGCGCGCGTGCCCGACCTGCGGGCCGTTCACATCACGCCGCTGCAGGGCAACCTGGACGACGGCGCCAGCCTGCGCCGCCTGGCGGGGTTGGCCACCCGGGTGGTGCACCTGGCGCCACCGCTCACCGACAAGCCCGAGGGGCGCACCGACCCGCGTACCCTGGCATTGCTGCGCGCCCTGCGCCTGCGCAGCCTGCCGCGGTCGCTGGCGTACGGCTCCACCAGCGGGGTGTATGGTGACTGCGCCGGTGAATGGGTCAGTGAGACACGCCCGCTCAAGCCCCACACGCCGCGCGCCCAGCGCCGCGTGCACGCCGAAGCGCACCTGCGCCTCTTCGGCCGCGCCACCGGCACGCATGTGCACATCCTGCGCATTCCCGGCATCTACGCACCAGACCGCGAAGGCGGCACGCCGCGCGGGCGGCTGCTCAAAGGCACGCCCGTGCTGCGCGCCGAGGACGACGTCTATACCAACCACATCCACGCCGACGACCTCGCCCGCGTCTGCCTGGCGGCGCTGTGGCGCGGCAAGCCCCAGCGCACCAGCAACGCCAGCGACGACACGCAGATGAAGATGGGCGATTACTTCGACCTGGCGGCCGACCTGTATGGCCTGCCGCGGCCGCCGCGCCTGGCACGCGGCAGTGCGCAGGAAGAGCTGCCGTCGACGCTGCTGAGCTTTATGAGCGAATCGCGGCGGCTGGACAACACGCGCCTGAAGCGTGAACTGCGTGTGCAACTGCGCTACCCGACTGTGGCCGAGGGTTTGGCGCTTTGATAGCTTGAACAGGGGCGCTATTAAAAAAGGAGCTGATTGCGCCCGTCCCAAGCGGATTTCGGCTACTTTCCGTCTATAAATTTCGGGCCTTGCGCCCAGAATTTCAGATACCCGGCGGTTTTTTCAGCGTCAGCATGCGATCCTGGGGCTTGAGCACAATGGTCTTGATATCGGCGCCCTGCAGCACCGTCAGGCGTATTTCGGCATCGGGTGCGGCCCGGTCCCAGAGCTTTTTGTAGAAGGCCTCCAGCGTGGCGACTTTGGCGTCGTCCACCGCCAGCACCACATCGCCCGCGCCCAGCCCGGCCAGCTCGGCGGGGCTGTCCTTGCTCACGCGCATGATCTGGATGCGCCCGCCCTGGTCGTTTGACGTGAGGCCCAGCCAGGGCCGGCGGCTTTTCCCGCTATAGCCTGTGCGCTGCAGCTCCGCGAGGATGGGGCGCAGCAAATCCACCGGCACAAACATATTGCCCGGCAGGCGGCGGTTCTCGCCCGTTGCGTCCGACACAAAAAGCGAGCCTATGCCCATCAGCTCGCCCTTCTGGTTAAAGAGCGGCGCGCCGCTGTGGTTGCCGCCGCTGGCCAGCACCGGCGGGCTGGTAAACAGCGCCGACTCGATGTGGTACTCCCAGCTGCCGGAGAACGCGCGCCGGCTGATCAGCCGCGTCATGCTCACATCACCGTCGTCATCGGCCTGCGGGCCGGTCACAGCCATCAAGGGGTCGCCGGGTTGCAGGTCGCGGCTGCTGCCCAGCGGCGCCACGCCTACGCCGCGCAGCGGCAGCAGGGGCCGCAGCAGCCCGAAGCCCGTGGCCAGGTCGTAGGCCACAGCGCGGGCCGGCAGCGTGCGGTTGTCCTGGGTCACGACCTCGATCTGCTCGGCTTCCAGCATCAGGTAGCCGATGGTGAGGATCAGGCCGTCCGGCGCGATCTGCACGCCGGAGCCGACACGTTTGAGCCCCAGCGTCTCCGCCGAGCGCGCATCTTCCATGGCCGTGATCTTGACGCCGACGACCGCCGTCGTGGCTTTGGTCAGCGCATCCATCATGGCCTGCGCCGCCGGTGGTTGGGTGGTGGCTGCGTGCGCGGCCGTGCCGAGCAGCAACGAACTTGAGAGGAGGAGGCAGAGCCAATGACGCAAGGTGGACATGACGGACTCCAGACGCGGCTGGAAAGCACATACACAGCAAGAACCATCAGCCGCAAATCAAGAATGCGCTTTATTAAATGGCGTTGCAAGCAGCAGGGTCAAAAAAATCAGGCAGAAAAAGTAAGAGCTGCCAGCCGCTGAGGTTCGAACGCCACCACGCCCATCCACAGGCCCCGGCCAGGCTTAAAGGCCCGGATTAACCGGGCGCTGAACAGGAGAAGGGAAATCCCAAGCAAGCAGCAGGTCGCCAATGTGTTGTTTTTATTATTTGTAAATATTTACTACCTTTTCCCCGGGCTGCCCAAAGTTGGCGGGTGCTCACGCCGGGGTTGAAACCGTCGCACCGCGCCTGTGTGAGCTTGACTCGTAATTTCAACGCTAGAGCTCCTTCAGGGCAGGGTCTTTGGCGCATGTGATTTCCGCGCCACAAAATATTTCGAAGGCCAGGAAGCCTCGCCCGGTCAGTGTCAGTCGGCATAATCGACAAGCAAAAAAACAAGGCAAGAGTTCGGTTCAGGTCAATGGGATGCTACATAAAGTAGCAGAGGGAGCATCAATGAAGTACACGGGGAGGGGTTGTGCTCGAATCGCGGCTGCAACGGCGTGGCTGTTCGCCAGCTGGATGGCCGGCATTGCCGCGGCCCAGACCACCACAGTCGCGGGCAGCACGCCCGGACAGTTCTCGGTCAACGAATCTGGCGCAGCCACCCACCGCATTCCCATTCAGGTGCCGCCCGGTGTTGCCGGCATGGAGCCCAAGCTGGAGCTGGCCTACAACAGCCAGGGCGGCAACGGCTTGCTCGGCATCGGCTGGAGTTTGAGCGGGATCAGTGTCATTAGCCGATGCCCCAGAACCATGGCGCAGGACGGTGTGAGAGGCGGCGTCAAGTTCGACATGAACGACCGGTACTGCATGGATGGCCAGCGCTTGATTCTGGTCAGTGGCACTTACGGTGTTGCAGGCAGCGAATACAGAACCGAGCTGGACAGCTTCAGCAAGATCGTTGCGTCAGGGACCGCCGGCAGCGGAGTCGCCTCTTTCACGGTGCAGACCAAAGCCGGCCTGACCATGGAATATGGAAACACCGCCGACTCACGGGTGGAGGCGCAAGGCAAAACCAGTGTACGCATCTGGGCGCTTAACAAGATCACCGACGTCAAAACCAACTTCATGACGTTCAGCTACTACGAGAGCGCAGACAGCAGCATTCACGCACTCACCACCATTAACTATGGCGGCAATGCCGCCGCTGCGGCGCCAGCGAACTCCTCAGTGGTTTTTGAATACGACACAGCAAGGCTTGATAAGAGCCAAAGCTACATACAAGGAAGCCAGATTCAGCTGGATCGCCGGATGACTGCCATCAAGGCGTATTCCGGTGCCAGTCTGGTCAAGACTTATACGCTGGCGTATGCGTACGGAGCCGCCACTCGCAAATCCCACGTGAATTCGCTGACTGAATGCTCGGCAGTCTCTGGCTGCTTGGCGCCAATACAGCTGACGTGGGCGGACTCATCCGCGGCGCCTGGGATATTTTCAAGCCAGCAAACCGGTGTGATCGTGCCCGGAAATTGGGGTGCAGTGGGGAGCTACCAGAAGTATCGCGCGGACCTCAATGGAGACGGCACTACGGATCTGGTTGCAATTCATATCGGGACTGACGGGGTTTGGGCTTACACGTGGCTGGGGCAAGGAGACGGAACGCTTGGCTCCATGACAAATGTCATTGCCATTCCTGACAATTGGGGCACGGTTGGCAGCTACCAGGCTCAGGTTGTCGATATCAATGGAGACGGAATTCCTGATATCACCGCTGTTCAGGTTGGCCCCGTTGGTGTATGGGCTTACGCCTGGTTGGGCAAGGGGGACGGTACGTTTTTCCCAAAAGTCGATGCTGTCTCCGTCTCCGGTAACTGGGGTTCGATAGGTGACTACAAGTCGGAGATCGTTGACATGAACGGCGACGGTATTGCCGATTTGACGGCCGTCTATATTGGCCCTGCTGGGGTATATGGCTACACCTGGCTTGGCAAGGGCGATGGTACGTTTTTGCCGATGACCAGCTCCGTGGCGGTGTCTGGCAACTGGGGGACGGTCGGAAACTACCAAAAGCAGATCCTCGATATAGACGGCGATGGGATTCCTGACTTGACCGCGGTGCTGATCGGACCCGACGGTGTCTATGCGTATACATGGCTGGGCAAGGGAGACGGCACATTCCTCGCGACAAACAGTGCAGTGACGATTTCCGGGAATTGGGGGGCCGTTGGCAGCTACCGAAGTCAGTTTATCGACGTCAATGGGGACGGCATTCCAGACTTGACGGCTGTACAAATTGGTCCCGTGGGCGTTTGGGCCTATACCTGGATAGGAAAAGGGGATGGGAGCTTTCTGCCCATAGTGACTGCGGCCACAGTTGATGGAAACTGGGGTTCAATTGGCAATTACCAGGCGCAGCTCGCTGATGTGAACGGTGACGGCATTGCCGACCTGACCGCCGTGAACCTTGGTCCTTCAGGTGCGTTTGCCTATACGTGGATGGGCAAAGGTGACGGTACCTTTCTGCCCTGGACCGCCGCGCTCAATGGCTATGGCAATTGGGGAACTGTGGGGAACTACAAAAGTGAATTCGTGGATATCAATGCCGATGGCATTCCCGATATCACTGCGACTTATGTCGGCCCAGATGGTGTTTACGCTTATTTTTGGACAAACACGCAAACATCGACGTACGACCAGTTACTGACTATCGACCAAGCTGGCAAGAGAACCACCGTCACCTATTCGCCGCTCACCAAGGCGGCGGTCTACACCAAGGATTCGACGCCCGCAGCTGCGGTGTTTCCAAAAATTGACCTGATATTCCCGCAATACGTGGTGAACACGGTGGCGAGCAGCAACGGCATAGGCGGAACGGTGACCACGCAATACAACTACGGCGGCTTGAAGGCGGAGCAGGGCACAGGCCGGGGGATGCTGGGCTTCCGATGGATGAAGTCAAAAAACCTAACCAACAACATTGAGAGCTACACCGAGTTCAACCAGAACTGGCCATTGACGGGAAGCGTTGCCAGGAGTGAAACCCGGCTGGCCGGCTCGGGCAATGCTGGGGTGCTTAAACGCACGACCAACACCTACGCCCAGGGCACGGGTTCAGCCACAGGCACGACCTTCGCCTACCCGAGCCAAAGCGTCGAAGAAAGCTGGGACCTGGGCGGAAGCGCCTATCCCACGGTCACCAATGCATACCAATACGGCCAGAGCCCGCAGTACGGCGACCCGACACAAATCAGCGTAACTAACAGCGCCAGCGCAGGCAAGACGACCGTCAACGAATACTGGCCGGCCAACACCGGCAGCGGCAGCTGGGTGCTCGGGCGGCTCAAGAAGGCTACCGTTACCAGCGTTGCGCCGTAGCGATCAGAACAGACACCGATAAGAAAGCAAGAGATGCAAGGAAAATATCGTAAAGCAATACTGGGTGCGGCGCTGTGCGCGCTGGGCGCCGTAGCGGCCTTTCCTGCGGTGGCGCAGACCACGGTCGCGGGTGTCACGCCTGGGCAGTTCTCGGTCAACGAATCAGGTGCGGCTACTTACCGCATTCCCATCCAGGTGCCGCCCGGTGTGGCCGGCATGGAGCCCAAGCTGGAGCTGGCCTATAACAGCCAGGGCGGCAACGGCCTGCTGGGCGTGGGTTGGAACCTGAGCGGTTTGTCCGCCATTAGCCGTTGCCCCCGCACCCTGGCGCAAGACGGTGTGAGGGGAAGCGTTAACTACAACATGAATGACCGCTACTGCCTGGACGGCCAGCGCTTGATCCTGGTCAGCGGCACGTACGGTGCCACGGGTAGTGAATACAAAACCGAGCTGGACAGCTTCAGCCGCATCATCGCAACGGGAACAGCGGGCAATGGCGTGGCTTCCTTCACGGTGCAGACCAAAGCCGGCCTG
>NZ_FPBM01000013.1 GCF_900116715.1 Polaromonas sp. YR568 | reverse complement strand
CACCATATATGCCACATGCTGCGCAGGGCGGTCTCGAAGTGGTGTGCAAAGCGCGGTGCGTCAAAGATGGGTGAATCCAGGACCTGCTGGCGCAAGCCGTTTCTCAGCGAAGCCAGGCGCTGCAGATCAGCGCAGTGGGACACCGCGCGCGCGACGTAGTCGTTCGCGTCGGCGGCGACCCACTCGGGCAAACCTGCATTAATCAGCAGCCCCACGCCTTGGCGCGACAGGAACCTCTGGCCGGCCAGCGTCAGCACGGGAATGCCCATCCACAGAGCCTCCACTGTGGTCGTGCCTCCCGGGAAAGGGAATGGATCAAGGGCAATATCCACATGCCGGTAGGCGGCCAGATAGTCTGCTCTGGGCCCGTAATCTTCAAAGATCAAACGCCCGGGTTCAATGCCATGAATGGCAAACCGGTCGCAAGTGCGTTGCCGCACCGACGCCTCAGCCAGTTGCTGGTATTTGAGAAACAGGCGGCTGCCTGGCACTGCATGGAGAACCCGCGCCCACAATGCCACGACGGCATCATTCATCTTGCTCAGATTGTTGAAGCACCCGAAAGTGACATAGCCATTTGTTAGTGCGGGCAGCTCATTGACGGCGATATCGGCAGCCGGCGGCGTAAAGCACAAACGGGTCTCCGGCAGGCGCCATATTTGCTCACTGAAATGAGCTTCCTGGTCTGGCAGGAGGGTCCAGGGATCGGCGACGAAGTAGTCGATGGCTGCCACCCCGGTGGTCGCGAAATAGCCGAGCCAGCTCACCTGCACGGGCGCCGGCTTCCAGGCAAACACCGACAGGCGGTTGTGCGCCGTATGCCCGGACAGATCAATCAGGATATCGATGCCGTCGTCCCGGATACGCTGGGCTACTGCCTCGTCAGACAGCCAGGTTGTCGGATGCCAGCCCGTGCAGTTGGCCTTCAGGCGCTGGCTGGTCGCATCGTCATAGCTGCGGTTGGGGTAGCCAAACAGCTCCAGCCGCCTGGACGCTTGCGATGAGAGGGCGGCCAGCACGCCGTCCAGAAAATAGCCGACCGGGTGATCGCACAGGTCGCCGGAGACAAAGCCCACACGCAAGCACCGTTCGCGATCAGGTGAGTTTGGCCAATCGGTGTAGGGCTGCGCCAGCCGCGCCGCCATGTTGCCAAAGCGTTGCGCGTCGGCGAGCAAAAGCTCGGCGGGCTGGTCGGCTACATAGTTATGGATGAACAGCAGATTGTTGTGCGCTATCACGCAGTCCGGGTCTAGCTTCAGGGAGCGCCGGGCGCTCACAAGTGCTTCATCAAGACGGCCTACATCTTTCAGGACACCGCTCAAGTTCGCATGCGCTTCCGCGTAGTCTGGTTTGGCTGCTATTGCCCGTTGATAACATGCTATGGACTCTTCGGACCGCCGTACAAAGCTCAGCACGATGCCGAGGTTGTTGTGCGCCTCGGCCATATCGGCATCAATTTCCAGTGCCCGTCGATAGCTTTGTTCCGCCAGGTCGAGTTTGTCGAGAAACTGGAGAGCCGTGCCGTAGTTGGAATGTGCGGCGGCAAAATCGGGCTTGATCTCTAGTGCACGCCGATAACTTGCAATGGCGTCGTCAATCTGCCCCTGTGCCTGCTGAACATTGCCCAGGTTGAGGTGCGCGGCGGCAAAATCGGGACGAATGGCCAATGCTTGCCGAAAACAGGCCGCCGCGGCATCGAGATTCTTGCGTTTCTTTAGGATGACACCCAGGTTACTGTGGCCTTCGGCAAAAGTCGGCTCAATTTCAAGAAGGAGTCGAAAGCAGGTCTCTGCCAGCTCATGTTGTTTAAGGTTCAGATAGGCGTGGCCCTGGTTCAGGATTGCTTGGGTATTGCGAGGATCGATCTCGAGGGCACGCCGATAGGTGGCAATCGCGCCAGCATCGTCGCCAAGATCGCCTTCCAAATCGGCCAGCAGTAAAAGCGCGGCCAGTGGCTCGTGCATGATGTCTATCAGGTGGCGATAGTGAGCAGCGGCCTCGGTCAGCAGGCCAGCGGCCTTCAAGGCCTTACCCAAGTTCAGTTGAGTGTCTGTGTTGGCTGGATCGGTTTCTACTGCGCGGCGAAAATAGGCCGCCGCCTCATCGAACGCCTCGTCCTTCATCAGGAGGCTGGCCAAGTTGTTGCATGCCTCAACGTGATCGGGTTTTATTTTTATGACCTGACGGTAAAGCGCTTTCGCCTGCTCGAAGTGTTCAAGGTCGTGCTGGGCCAGACCCTGCTGAAAGCTGGTTTCAGCGTAATCCGCCGCCATCTCGAGCGCTGTCTGCAGCCCTTCCTGGGCATCGACAAAATCAGGCCTTAATACAATAGCCTGACGATAGGCCGCCGCCGCTGCTCCCGGGTCTTCAAGCCGAAGGTGGGCGCCGCCGATGTTGTAGTAAGCGGTAGCCGAATCTGGTTTGTATTTAACGGCAGTTAAATAGGCATCCAGCGCACTTTTTGCATCGCCACGGTCTAGCAAAATGTTGCCGCGATTGAAGTGTGCTCGTGCCAGTTCCGGCATTACCTGGATGGCGGAGGCGTAACAGCTCAAGGCCTCATCCATTTGGCCTTCTTGCTCAAACTGCAGGCCTTTTTCCAGCCAATCTTGGGCGCTCAGACCAAGGTCCAGTGTTGCACCGGTAGTTTGGGGCGTGCTTGTCCTTTTTAGAGCAAATCGATCAAAAAGCCCCATAGTTCATTCTGCTGTGTAGGCTGCCGGGTGCAGCTCGGGGTTGATTGGATTGAATGCTGATCAAGGTTGCCTCAGCGCGAGGCCGCGTTTACAAATTCTATAATGGCAGTACAAGCAAGACTACTGGGGATCCATATGATATTGAGCTGGTTCGACGCCGCTGAAGCAAAAAAATTTGGTGCATCACTGGCACAATTTTTCCTTGAAAGAATTCCCAAGGCATCGGAAAAAGGGGACAAGGAGTTTTCAAAAAAAGTGGACCATGTCTTGGAAAAGATGATCGTGCAGATTGTTCAATTCAAGCAGCAGCATAAATTGAATACCTATAAAAAGGCTCAGCTGGGCAATGTGTTCAAGTGGGCACTTTTGGATGCCAATGTTCCGGCTGACTATGCTGACGAGATAACAAAGTGGTTAATGCAAAAAATGGGATAAAGGTGTGTTGGGTCTGGAGGCTAGCCTAAACGGCCTGACAAAAGTGTCATATTGGGCGTTGTAACTGACAATGCACGGCACAAAAACTCCCGATCCCAGCGGATTTCACCTCAAAAATGCAGGCTTGGGGCGTTCTAGGTGCTTGGCACGAAAACTGCGGTATCGAGGAAGCCTCTTGGCGAATCCATTTTTTTAATTTAAGGAGCTTTCATGAAGCGTTCTCTGCAACAGGGTTTTACCCTGATCGAATTGATGATCGTTGTTGCGATCATCGGTATTTTGGCTGCTGTGGCGTTGCCCGCTTATCAAGACTATATGGTTCGCGCCAAAATGTCTGAAGTTATTCTGGCTGGATCTTCGGGCCGTACCGCTGTATCCGAAACCTTCTCTCAAAAGTCGACCATGTCGCTGTCCGCTGCGTCCATGGGCGTTCAGGATCAGGTTTCCAAGTATGTTGCCTCGGTAACTTACTCTGGCACCAGCGCGACCACCGGCGACATTATTGTGACCACCAAGGACAGCACGTCTGGATTGCCTACTGCGGCAGCCGGTAAAATTGTGGTGCTGCGCGGCACCGCAAACACCACCACTGGTCAAGTGGGTTGGACCTGCGGCGGCGGCACTGGTTCTCCAGTTCCGGCCAAGTTCCTGCCAAGCTCGTGCAAAGACTTCTGATCATTTGATCTGATTAAAAAGCCCCTTGGCCTTGCCAAGGGGCTTTTTCTTTGGCGTTACGTATGCGAACCGCTCGTGCCCTTGTACTAGCTGCGCTTATTGCGGGGGTATTCCTTGTAGCCCTCTACTGGCCGGGCCTGCATGGTGATTTCTTTTTTGATGATGGGCCAAGTATTCTTTTTGCGCAGGGTGTCCGCCTCAAAAGCCTCTCCGTTGACGCTATCTATCAAGCCCTTGTAAGCGGCGGTGCGGGCCCCTCCGGTCGTCCCGTGGCTCAATTGAGTTTCGCGCTCAATCATTATTTCAGCGGCTTCAGCCCCTTTGCGTTCAAGGCCACCAACCTCGCCGTTCACCTTGCGTGTGGTTTCCTGGTGTTTGCCTTGGCGTTTCACCTTCTCCTGGCGTCGGCAGTATCCGCAAGCCGGCGCAACGTGTTGATTGCATCCTGTGCGGTAGCGGTCTTGTGGCTGTTGCATCCCATTCAGCTACTCCCTGTTCTGCACGTGGTGCAGCGCATGGCGAGTTTGTCGGCCTTTTTCCTTCTGGCCGCACTTTTGCTTCATGTGCGTGGGCGAGAGCGGGGTGATCGCACAGGCGCCGCATACCTTGTGCTGGCGTGGGGACTTTTGTGGCCCTTGTCCTTTTTCAGCAAGGAAACGGGCCTGCTCTTCCCCGCGTTCGCACTGGCCTGGGAGCTGATCATGCGCCGGGCCGCATGCGGCAAGCTCGACCGGTTTGCCCGTGGTTTCTTTGTTGTCGCGGGTATCTCATTGACGGCGGGCGTGGTGTATGCCCTCTTGCCTCGCATGCAATGGTTGTGGGCGGGGTATGACTTGCGCCCGTTCACCCTCGTCGAGCGTCTGCTGACGGAAGGGCGGGTGCTTTGGTTTTACCTAGGCTTGATGGTTGCACCGCGCCTGGATGCGTTTGGCTTGTATCACGACGATATCGCCGTTTCGACAGGCATTCTCTCGCCATGGACCACGCTGCCCGCGCTACTCGGTCTGGCCGGCCTGGTCTGGCTGGTGTGGCGATTACGAAGAAGCGTACCTGTCGTTGCCTTCGGGATAGGGTGGTTCCTGATTGGGCACGCCCTGGAATCCACCGTGTTGCCTCTTGAGCTCGCACATGAGCACCGAAATTACCTTCCTCTTTTCGGCGTTCTGTTGCCGGCCGGCTGGGCGCTGGTTTTTGCGCTTGATGGTCCACGCAGATCGGTTGGCATTATTCTGGCGAGTGCGGCTCTGCTGGTGTCTGGCCTGATAACGGCGTTGCGCGCAAATACGTTCGGCGATGAGTTGCAGCGCACGCAGATCGAGGCTCTGCATCATCCGGCATCGGCCAGGGCCCGGCACCAGGCTGGACTTTCGTTGTCCGAACTACCGGAGGCCGCACAGCCGGACTCGGCGATTTACGCGGCCGCCCGAAAGCATTACGAAGCGGCAGGACAGCTTGATCCCTATTTCAAGATGAGCTGGCTTGGATTGATTCACTTGAACTGCAAGGCGGGGATAGTCATAAAACCCTCCGATCTCCATGAGCTGTCTCGCCGTTTACGGGAGGTGCCATTTGCACCCGGTGACAGGGGCGTGCTGTACAGTCTCAAAGAAATGACCATCGCGGGCAAAATCTGCCTGAACCGGTCTGAGATCGATGGTCTATTTGCGTCGGCATTGGCCAATCCGGGTGTATCGCCTGCAGTGCAGGCCATGTTGTATTCCTGGCATGCGGACTACTTATGGTTGCACGAACGCGACGGCGCCGCCGCCCGGCGCGCCCTTGGCCAGTCGCTGGCGCTGAATCCGGGAAATCCGAGCAATCGCCTCAAATGGGCGCAGCTGCTGCTGATTTCCGGAGAAAAGGACGAAGCGAGGCGTTTGCTGCTCGGGATGCAGGGCGAGAATTTTTCTGAAGATGAGCGAAACACGCTCAACGAATTGCTGACGCTGAACACCGCCGTGCAGCGTTGATACGAACTATTTAAGTCTCATGAACCATCCAGCCAAGATATCTGTTGTTATACCGGCCAGGAACGAAGCGGCAAACCTGCGCACTATCTTGCCCGGCCTTGTGGCTCTTTTACCTGACGCGGAAATACTGGTTATCGACGATGGGTCAAGCGACGATACAGCTGCCGCGTGCCTTGAGTCGCGGGTCAAGCACTTGCGCCATCTCTATCCCAAGGGTAATGGCGCGGCCATCAAGACCGGTGCTCGCGCAGCCTGCGGCGATGTCATCGTTTTTATGGATGGTGATGGCCAGCACAAACCGGAAGATGTCCCCGTCTTGCTCGAAAAATTCATGGAGGGTTACGACATGGTGGTCGGAGCGCGGCAGGCGGGCTCACAGGCGGGGCTTCATCGCGCCGCCGCCAATGACATCTTCAGCCGCTTCGCCAGCTGGATGGTGGCACAACCGATCGCAGACCTTACCTCAGGCTTCAGGGTGGTGCGCGCGTCCAGGTTTCGTCAGTTTCTTTACTTGCTGCCAAATGGGTTTTCGTATCCGACGACGATCACCATGAGTTTCTTTCGCGCCGGTTACAGCGTGGCCTACGTCCCGATACACACGCCCCGAAGGATCAGTGGCACCAGCCATGTTCATCCCATGCGTGACGGCCTGCGGTTTTTACTGATCATCATCAGGATTGGTACGCTCTTCTCCCCGCAAAAGCTGTTTCTTCCCATCAGCGCAGGGTTCTTTCTGACAGGCCTCTCCTATTACCTGTATACCTATCTGACCGCCGGCCGATTCACCAATATGAGTGCGTTGCTATTCATATCCGCGGTCTTCACCTTTCTGATCGGCATTGTTTCAGAGCAGATATCTGCGTTGCACTATAAAAATATCGACACTCGGGACCATGAAGGTGAGTAGAGCGTCGGACGTTGACCACGCTTCTCCCCAGTTGAGCCCGTTGGTGCCAGTGGCCGCCGGCCTGTCAATCTTCTGGAGTAGTTGGGCAGTGTTATCAAATGCCAAGCCTGCCGGGAATACCGCACCGTCGATGTATGCTGACTGAGGCACATGGACCTGGAAGGGCATAGTTTGAACATCCTGATGAGCAGTACCTCCTATCCGGAAACTTCCCGTGACTGGCGTGGCCGTTTCATTGCCAATCAGGCTGCTGCGTTGGCGCGGCGCGGCGATGTCAGTCTTTCGCTGTGGGCGCCGCCCGGTGAGCTGCCTGACGGTGTGAGCGCCGCGACCACATCCGCCGATGCTCTGTGGCTCGGGCGGCTTTCGCAACGAGGCGGGATTGCGCACCTGCTGCGGACTCGCAAAGTGTTGGCCGCCGGCGCCATTGTGGGCCTGCTGGGGCGCTTGGGCCGCGCCTACCGGCGCCTGCCGGTCGATGTTGTCCATGTCAACTGGCTTCAAAATGCATTGCCCTTATGGGGCTCCAAGACGCCGGCGCTGATCACCGTGCTGGGAAGTGATTTCGGCCTGTTACGTCTGCCCGGCATGAAAGCCATGCTGCGCACCGTGCTGCGTCAGCGTCGTGCGATCCTTGCTCCTAACGCCGATTGGATGCGGCCCGGGTTGGAACGTACCTTTGGAGACCTGGCCGAAATTCGCCCCATTGCTTTTGGGGTCGATGACCCCTGGTTTGAGGTCGTCCGTCATCCACCGGCAAATAACCCGAAGCAGTGGCTCGCGGTGACCCGTCTGACTCACAACAAAATAGGCGACCTCTTCACTTGGGGGGAGGGGCTTTTTAACGATGCGCGGCAACTGCACCTGTTTGGCCCCATGCAGGAAACGCTTGAACTTCCTTCCTGGGTTCGCTACCACGGTGCAACGCATCCGGCGGACCTGCTGGAAAACTGGTTTCCTCAAGCTTGCGGGTTGATCACCCTGAGTCGCCACGACGAGGGACGACCGCAGGTGATGCTGGAGGCTATGGCTGCGGGTATCCCGGTGCTTGCTTCCTCTTTACCGGCTCATCGTGACATGGTGCGACACCGCGAAACCGGCTGGCTTGCGGCCAGTCGCGACGAACTTTGCCAGGGTTTGGACTGGCTGGAAGACCCCCTGCAGAACCAGTCGGCCGGACAAGCGGCCCGTAGCTGGATCAAACAGTCGATCGGCACCTGGGACGACTGCGCAACCCGTTATGCGGCCGCCTATCAAGACCTGTTGGAGCGAAAGACGTGAGGCGCGATGGCGTGTTGTTACTCGGCGGTGCCGGTTTCATCGGCGCCGCATTGGCCAGGCGTCTGGCGCGGGATGGACTACCCGTGTATGTCCTCGGCCGCCACCAGGAGAGCCAGCTCGAGCATGCCCTGCCGCAGTGCGGCACCGTGGTTCATCTTGCCTGCTCCACAACGCCGGGTGCGTCCGCTGCGAGTTCCAGCCTCGAACTGAGCAACCTCGCGTTGACCTTGCGTTTGCTGGATTTGCTGGTGAACTACCCACAGATACATCTGATTTTCTTCTCATCCGGCGGTACTGTGTACGGCAACCCCCAGATTCTTCCGGTGACAGAAGACAGCCAGGTCCTGCCTCTTTCCAATCACGGAGCAAGCAAAGTTTCCCAAGAGGTTTTTTGCCGGGCTTTTCGGGCTCGCGGCCATGCCGTGACTATCTTGCGTCCCTCGAATGCCTATGGTCCGGATCAGGTGATGAAAACTGGCTTCGGTCTGGTGCGGACAATGCTGGAGCATGCGCTCCGGGGAACCACGCTGGAGATCTGGGGCGACGGTGAGAATGTACGGGACTTTATCTACGTCGACGACGTTGCCGAAGCCTGCGCTCGCCTGGTGTCTCTCCCGCAAGACAGCGAGACCTACAACCTCGGTAGTGGGCAGGGCCACTGCGTCAACACGGTGTGGCGCATTGCCGAAAAGGTAAGCGGCCGCGAGTTGAAAAAAATCCATCATCCGGCACGCGCAGTTGATGTGCGCGATGTGGTGCTGGATATTTCCCGCCTTGAAAAAAAACTGCTCTGGACGCCTGAAGTTCCTCTCGAAGAGGGCGTGAAAAGGACTTGGGAATGGCTACGGCAGCAGCCATGACAACCGGCAGGTTTCCTGATTCGGTGTGTGCGATAGTTGTCGCGTATTTTCCGGACGAGGGATTCAATGCCCGGCTTCAGGCCGTACTGTCCCAAGTCGGGCGGGTAGTCGTTGTCGACAATACGCCACAAGAGAGTACCGGGCCAGGTATTGCGGATGTGCTGACAGGCCTGGCGAAAATTCAGCTTATTTCGAATCAGTCCAATCTGGGCATTTCGGCTGCATTGAATCAAGGTTTGAATCATGCACGGGAAGCCGGCTTCAAATGGGCGCTGACACTTGACCAGGATACGCTGTGCTTCCCCGACATGGTGGACACCCTTCTGGCTGTCTCCAAAACCTGCGTACCGGTGCCTGCGGTGATAGGGGGGAACTACCTGGATCCAAGGAACAAACGCCCCGATGTGGCGATTGGGGAAGCAGGGGATTTTCTGGCCAGAAAAACAGTCATCACCTCGGGATGCCTGGTTGACGTGCATGTGGCGCTGGGCCTGGGAGGATTTCGCGAAGACTACTTCATCGACCAGGTGGACCACGAGTTCTGCCTGCGCGCGCGCGCGCAAGGTCATCAGGTGGTCATCAGCCGCAAGCCGGTCATGACCCATAGCGTAGGCGAGTCTGGTGGAGTGCGTCTGCCTTTGTTGGGTGTTCTTCCCAATCATCCGCCGGTGCGCAAATACTATATCGCCCGCAACACCGTGGTCACGGTGATGGGGTATTGGTGGAGAGAGCCCGAGTGGTGTCTGCGCCGTCTGGCGCGCCTGCTATTGGGGCTTGGCGGGATGGCTTTCCTGGAGGACCAAGGTCTTACCAAGGTTCTTGCGTTTGCCGGTGGAGTCATGGATGGTTTGCGCGGGCGCATGGGGCCATGTACCAGAGAGGCGATCCTTCGCCCTCGTGCCCGCACATCCTAGACTTGCACCCTGTGCGTTTAACTGATGGCCAGTTTTTCATACCTGAAATTTCAGTGAAAGCATCATGATCCGAAGGGCCATCAACATATTGCGATCCCGAGGAGTCCGGGGGCTGGCGCGTGCGGCCGTATCCCGTGTTCGTGGCTTGCTGACGAAACCGTCGGCGCTCATATTTACCTACAGAGACTCCTTTGCCGGCAAGTCAGGCATCGAAATCGGTGGACCCAGCCAGGCCTTTTCGCGACGAGGCGTTTTCCCTGTCTATCCGGTGTTGGGAAGTCTCGATAACTGCAATTTCGGTGCGAGTACGGTATGGGAAGGCCATCTCCAGCGAGGAAAAACCTTCGTATTTGATTCAGGAAAGCCCGCCGGCCAGCAGTACCTCGCTGAAACGACGGCACTCGGCGAACTTGCATCCGGGGCCTACGACTTTGTGCTGTCTTCGCACATGCTGGAACATACCGCCAACCCCATACTCGCCTTGCTGGAATGGAAGCGCTTGCTGGCGGATGGTGGCACATTGGTACTTTTGCTACCCGACAAGCACCACACGTTCGATCACCGCCGCCCGGTCACCGGCCTGGCGCATTTGATCGATGACTTCAACGCCGGGATGGGTGAGGAAGACCTGACGCACTTACCCGAGATCCTGGCGCTGCACGACCTTGAACGAGATCCCGACGCCGGCAGCATGGAGGCCTTTAAGGCTCGTTCCATGCGAAATCTGGAAAACCGTTGCTTACACCACCACGTATTTGATTCCCGCCTGGCGCGTGAGCTCGTCGAGCATGTCGGGTTGAACGTTGATGCAGTGCAGGAGATTGGTCCTCACCACATCCTGCTGGTGGCTAAAAAAGGCCGTTGAACTCAAGTTCAGCGCGATCCACGGCGTTTGGCCCGGACTTTAGCAACTATTCGGGTTGCTATGTAGTAAAGAATATTAAGCCATTGGCTTTTAACAAGAATATTCCGGATTTGGGATTTGGGTATCACCACCGCATAGATGTTCCTGGAGAGTTCCGACGAGTAACTAATGACGTCGGCCGGAGTGAGCGCGATCACCATTTCTCTTTGCTTGCTTTGTGCCAGGGCGTAATAGGCGTCCAATTGAATCTGCCGCTCCCTGTACTTCCCCCAACTTCCCGGTACCCGATAAAGAGAAGTCGCTTTCTCGATCAGCAAAAAGTCTTGCTGAAGCGAATAGCGCGTCCACAAATTCCAGTCCTCCAGGCTTTCCATTGACTCATCGAAGCCACCATGCTGTTCATAAAGTGCCCGTCGAAATAAGACTGCCTGAATAGACATGTAGTTGTGATGCCACAGTACCGGACGAGAAAAAGGTTGCCTATGAACGATGTCGTGTGTCGTTTCCTCGTAGCGCAACGGATCCAGCGAGTGAACTTCGGTTGAAACCTGATAAGCCAGTGAATACGTTGCGCCAAGGGTCGGTCGTGCCGCCAGCTCGGTTGCCAGAGTTTCGACATGTTCGGCAAAAAACAGATCATCGTCATCCAGAAAAACCAGAAACTCCCCGGTTGTTAGCGCCAACCCTGCGTTGCCTGCTTTGCTGCGACCGACCTTTGGCAATGCCCGGTAAATCACCGAGGCAAGCGTGCCGGTTCCGGCAACTTCCTCCATATACGCCTTGGCATCGTCCGAGCCATCTTCCACCACAACCAGTTCTATCCTCGAATGGGTCTGATTTAACACAGAGCTCACTGCCTCTCGTAGCCAGGGAAGCCTGCCGCGGTAAGTTCGCATCACAACACTGACCATCGGGGCGGAGGCTGGAGAGTCTTTGCACGCGTAAAACGCTCCCTCGCGTGCGCGCTCGTAGTCCCAATGCGATAAAGGGAAGGATTCTTTGCTTAGCTTTCGAGTCCTGAGAAAATAGGGCGCATTGCGAATCATGGCTAAGCCATTGCGTAGCAGCCCTTTCCAAAAATGCGGAATGGGAGGATGGGCCACAAACAGCGAAAAGTATAAAAAGACGCCAAGCAGGATCTGGAGGAAAGAGCCGTAGCGTAGCCGGATATAAAAATTGGCAAGAGTGCTTCCGAAAAACTGCAGCGGCTTAACTTGCCCGGCAGTCTCATAGCTGTAGTGCCAGCAGACGGCTTTGGGGCAGTATCTGAGCTTGTACCCATGGTCGCGCAAGCGATAGGAAAGTTCCACATCTTCCCCGTACATGAACATGCGCTTTTCGTAGCCACCAACTGCTTCCAGCGCGGAGCGTCTAAAAAGTATGCAAGCACTAGATGACCAGTGCGTTTCGAGGCTTACGGGGTTGTACCACTTTGGATGCTCGAAGGGTTTTTGCCTCAGTTCCCAGGAGGCGACCTGTTCGGTGTCGCGCCTGGCCATGGCCACAACCTGCCGAATCGAGTCGGAGGAGAACTCAAGATCCACATTGGTGACAAGAAAATAGGCCGCGTTGCCTTGCTCAAGGTTATGGTTATGCCCACCGCCAAACCCGATGTTTGATCCGGTGGTGATATGAAACTCATGAAACAACTCGCCATAGCGTAAGCGGGCCTGGTGACAGGCCGCTACAGTGTCATCGGTTGAATGATTGTCTCTGACAAACAACCTGACTTTGCTGAGTGGATAGTTCTGATTGGCGAGGCTTTCGAAAAAACCGGTAATCCACTTGAACGAGTTGTACGTGACTGCAGACAAGTCAAGAAACGGAAGATCGTCAATGGTTTCGTAATTCGGCGACGTCATTGCGGGTGACCCCGTGTCTCTTCCTGGGTTAGCAATAAAGATCGTTCTGTGCGTGGAGATAGAGAGACAGGGTCCGCACCGCGCTGATCAGGATGCCATTGTGGAGCCCAATACTGGCGATGCGAAATGGTCGATCGGCGTTTAGTGAACGCTAAAGCAAGTCTTTGCATGCTTAACTGGCTCTCCAATATCTGCGGCAGCCTACTTACTCCGTGAACTCCAGCGCCACTACCATCAACCTGTTTCAGGTGTCGGACAACTGGGCTAGCGGTATACATAGTTCTCCCTCGGATTGATACGGCAGAAGCCACTTTTCTATCTTCGACTAATGGTGTGGGCACTATCAAATCACCTGGTCCAGATCTATCGGGGAGCAATCCGGTCACGCCAGCGAAGCGTGGGCCGCTCAACAAATCGTTCCACCAGAGCGGCCGCACACACGCTGCCCCCAATGAACACCCCCCATCGCACGAGAGCGCCGAAAGTATTTTCGGGCTGGGCATTCCCGTGAGACCACAGGATGATATTAAACACGGGCATATGGGCAAGATAAAGCGCATATGACCAGCGTGCGCAGATCGCCGCCGGTCTGCCAATTATTGCGGGTGCGCTATGCCACGTCAGCCCAGCCACTACCAACAAGACACAACCTACGGAAACCAAGGGGAACAACCAAACTCTTGCGAATACATCAGTATTCAGTGTGGCCTCATTCAGTAAAAAGAACGTCACGGCTCCCGTCACGATTGAAAGACTCAAAAGCAAGAATGAGACACGCATTATGCGAGTAAGAGGTGGCCTCTCATAGAGCAACCAGCTGGTTAGAACCCCAATCATAAGAGCATCAAGCCGGAAAACGACCACCTTTCTAATGCCTGCATCCCATGATGGTTCTGATATTCCTACCGCAATTGTTCTTGCGACTAGGGGCAGGAGCAATAACAGCGCAACAACTGAAAGGAACGCGGCCTTTTTGCTCGAGAAGATGTGGCCAAACAGGACTAAAGAAATCGGCAGGATCAGATAAAAAATTTCCTCGACAGAAAGACTCCAGGCTTCGCCAAAGACCACAGGATGAGGCCATGCCAGGTTCTGGGTGAAAAGTACGAAAGGCAGGAGATCCGCAACGTGCCCACCAGACACTGCGCCGCCAATCAATAGCGCATTGATAAAGAGAAACAAGTAGTAGGTAGGTAGCGTCCTCAGCCACCGGCGAATCATAAAACTCAACACCCACTTGTGGCCGGTTCCGGCCTGTTTGAAGCTTGACCAAACGATGTTTCCGATCAAAAAACCGGAAAGAACAAAGAATAGTTCCACCCCTAAAAATCCACCGAGGCGGAATATCGCGGCATCCTTCCAGGCTGGGATGAGGAAGTGCCGTCCATGAGAGGCCAGGACCATGATGATTGCCAGGCTGCGGCAAGCATCGAGCCAAAAATTGCGCGGTGTTTCTCTTCTATCCAAACGAGATAGCAAGCTGGCCTCGTGCAAGTTGTACGGGAATGACTTTGATTTAATCAAGTTGAAGGATTGTTGCGCTCGACAAATGACGACGAAAGGTCACTTATTTGCCCAGCCCAACCGTCGCGAGACAAATCTGAAAATCTTCCGGAAAAAGTAAATGAGACGCCAGGAAATTGAGGACTGAAGTACCGCAATCTGTTTGTTTTTCTCACTTAACTCTCTTTCAAGATCGGCTATTTGTGTTTCGAGCAAAGTGATTTTTTCACGCATATAGAACTCCATATGAATGTCCCTGATCGCTTGTTCTTCTGAGTTGAGCAGTCGCCATCGTATGTAGTCACTAGAAATTGCCAGCCGCCAGGGAACGAGATAGTTAAGGCAGAAGAAGCAGAGAGCGGACGTCAAGTGTTCACGCGTATCGGCATCAATGCAGAAAGAAAATGGACTCTCTCCAAAGACTGTTGCTTTTTTTCCTTGCAGAAGAAATTCGACGGCGAGGCTGGAATTAATCGTATGAACTTCCTTGCAGGATTGAATGAATTTCATTGCCGTTTCTGAAGGATCAATGCTGAGCCCTGGAGGCAAGTTTTTTGGCGAAAAAAAGGAACCCGGATGTCCTCTAACCAGGACAGGGGCTTTCAGCTTTCTTTCGGCTAAGAGCTTTCGAGAGTTGTTGAGAAGTGACAACGAGGAGAAACCGTTGGAATAGCAAATGATGTTGCTGTCGTCCTCTATTTGCAAACCGATGCCTAACTCGCACGACGGCTGAGTTTGCAATGGAGGTTTTCCCACCATGAACAGGGAGCGCACGGCATCAACGGTCAACGGATCATTTTGGGGATCCATGGAGTTGCTGGAACTATTGAACCTCCGTTGAGATTCCGTGCCTCCATTCACGCCACTGAAATCGAAGTATGCTGTTGCCAGGTACTGGGGGCTGCGAAATGGCCCCAGTTCAATATGCAAAAGCGGTAGGGATTGTTCTCTGCAGAAACGCTGCAACGTAGCGCAGTTGACGCACGTAATGACGACTTCAATATTGCCGTGCGATTGCTTGAGTTGATTAAACGCGCGAGTAAGAGCCTCATGCAGGAGCTCATCGTTTTTGAGGCAAAAATGGCGAAATGATTCGAGTGGATTGCCGGGGAACATCTGCTCCAGGGCTTGCCAGACTTCAACTTGGATATCAGCCTTCCGCAGTGCGTGCAATAGCCTTTCATCCGGGAGCTGGTATCCAAGTTGATTCGCAACCTCACCGCTGGCTTCATCTCTGCCGTTCTGATGATGAACCTTAGGATCGAGAAAATACTCATCCCCGCATACATAGGCGGCACTTTCACCGAATTCACTCAGGAACTTATAAAACCACCAAAGATAAGGTGAGCGGTTTCCTCTGAAATTAAGAGCGGGTAAAAAGACTGCAAACATCTAAGCTGCGACTCTTACTGTTACAGGGGCATAAATATGCCCTATCTGGACACGGTCCGAAGCAACGGTAATCTGCTCTACAGGCCACCGTTGGTCAATCTCTATGCGGTTGCCGAACTCAAAGGCAGCCAGTCCACAATAAACCAGATACTCGCCGTTAGAGACGGGAAGATCAAAAACATACTCAATAGTGTTCCGGCCTGGATGAAGTGTGAGGGGATGCTCCGCCAGTAAATTATTGTCCCCCCATAAATCGCCTGTGCCTGGCAGTCTTATTGAAATTCCCAACACTACGTCACTCAATGCGCCGGATGACTCAATATGAAAGCGAACAACGGTTTCTGTTCCCGGGCAAAGATAAAGGCTTTCCGATTTGTTTTGCAGAAAAGCTACCTTGGTGATGATGGCTTCAAAGGTTCCAAATCTATTTTCATGCAAATCTTGCCTTGTCTGCTTCACGGCATCGGCACCTAATTGCGTGCGGGAGATGGCATTCGTTTGAGCGCCTGTTCCAACAATTTCTGGTTCTGATATCGCTGCTCCGGAAGTATTGCGGACGGCGGCCTCATAGGCTGCGACTACTGACTTAACGTCCTCGGCATGCATAAGAATCGAGCCGCGATCCATCAGCAATGCGCTGTCCGCGTTATTCAGGATTTGTGCCATTGAATGTGACACCAAAAGAAAGGTAACTCCCTTACTTTTCAGCTGATGTATGCGGCTAAAGCAGCGTGACTGGAATGCGAGATCACCGACCGCCATTGCTTCGTCAATAAGGATGACCTCGGCATCTACTGACGTTGCCACAGCAAAGGCAAGTCTTACAAACATGCCGCTTGAATATGTCCTTACGGGTTGATCGATGAACGCGCCAATATCGGCAAATTTAACGATCCCATCGAACCGCGAGTCCATCTCATCCTTGCTCAGCCCCATCAGTGCGCCTTGAAAATAGATGTTCTCGCTACCCGTGAATTCCGGATTAAAGCCGGCCCCCAGCTCAAGCAAGGCGCAGATGCGACCATTGACTTTAACGGTCCCCGCAGTCGGCGTGAGGATCCCGCAGATTAATTGCAGTAAGGTGCTTTTGCCAGAGCCATTGCGGCCAATAATGCCAACGGTTGCGCCTTTCTTGATTTCAAACGTGACGTCCTTTACGGCGGTGAACTCACGGTGAAAGCGCATCCGGCCCAGCGTTAGTGCCTGCTTGATTCGGTCGCCAGGATGACCAAAGATTCGGTAAGTTTTGGTCAGGTTTTTTACTGAAATCGCAGCATCAGAGCGCATCGGCAAATTCCTCCCTGCTGTGCTTGAAGAAGGCATAGCCCAGTACTGAAGCTCCTAGGCAGAGGCCCAACGTCATGCCCCATGCTCCCCAGTCGATTGATGCACCCGTGACTACGGCGCGAGAGGCCTCGATCACTATTCCCAAAGGGTTGTATTGATAGGCGGGGCGCAATACTTCGGGAACGGCGCTCACCGGGTAAAACACGGGCGACAGGAACATCAGCATCTGGACGAACACAGGCACGATCTGTGACATGTCCTTGATAAACACCCCCCACGCTGCCACAAACCAGGAGAGCCCCACGGCCAGCAATATCACTGGAAGGAGCAGAACTGGAAACAGCACTATTTGTCCGTGGAGGCCACCCGCCCACCCCAAGGCGGCGACCAGGATGAGAAAGTTGAACGCACCGTGAACCAGAGCTGCCCCCAGCGGAACAATCGGCAGGATATCCACTGGGAAAATGATCTTCTTCACGAAACTGGGCTGACCGCGAACTGAAGTTGGCGCGCGCGAGACCGTCTCGGCAAAAATATTGAAAATGATCAAGCCGCTGTAAAGCAATAGCCAGAACGGCAGGCCGCCATCTTGCTGAGGCCAGCGTGTTTGAAAAACTTGACCGAAGATGAAGGCAAAAATCCCCAGCATCAGCAGCGGGCTAAGGAAAACCCATAACACGCCGAACATCGCGCCTCTGTAGCGCAACAGTACGTCCCGCTTGATGAGCTGGCCGAGCAGATAGCGATGGCGCCAGATATCGGAGATGATCCGCAAGGGGTTTAAGGCAACCGTGTTCATGACGTGGTTGATGCTCTACATGCCGCCATACTGAAGCCAGGTCGAGGGACGCCCGCTAGCGCTTGATCACAAGGGAGGTGCATGTTTTTCAGTGATTGCTGACTTTATGGGCGCAGATGGCCTTGTCTGTAAGCGGTTTCAGGACACAACGATACGATGCTAACGCAAGAGGGCCCGAAAAGGCGATGCTGCTGCGCTTCGGACGCCTTACCGGCGCAATCCTGCGGACCGACGGCACTGGGCGGGTTTGATAGCCGTGTCCGCGAACGACCTGTGCCGCTGCAAATCCGCCAATCGCCCGGATCAGTTAATCTCGCAAGCTTCGGTCTTGATCTCCTCATTTCGATGGAGTGACCGGTTCCGGTTTCCCGGTGCCCCACGTTTATGCAATCGATTGCCACCTTATTACTAGCGCTGCCCTGGTTGAACCCGCTTGCGTCCGGTCCCTCCCCCGGCGTTGTGCCTTGGTTGGTGGCGGTCGCCGCATCGGCCGCTCTGGTCTTGTCGATATCGCTACGCACGATTCCGGGTCAAGCCACCAGCGATGTGTCTTTTGCGCGACGCTGGGCCGTGCCGGCAGCATGGGCCTGGTTGATTGCCGGCCTGATCAGCAGCCTGATAGGTCTGCTGCAATACTTCGGCGCCACGGCCGCGCTGGGCGCTTGGGTGAGTCAGACGACGGCGCCCGGGGAAGCATTCGCCAATCTTCGCCAGCGCAACCAGTTCGCCAGCCTTACCAACATTGCCATGGCGGCCTTGCTCTGGGTCGCCAGCCGGCGCAGCGACGCCGGACTCCGCCAGTGGTTGATGCTTGTGGGAGCGGGGTTGCTTGCGGCCGGTAACGCCGCGTCGTCCTCGCGCGCGGGATTGCTGGAGCTTATTGTGCTGTGTGCATTGACCGTGATTTGGGGTGTCTGGCGCAAGCCTCAGGTATTGCGCATCCTGATTTCAGCCGTGCTGGCCTACGCCTTGTCGGTGGTGGCGCTGCCTTGGTTGCTGGGGTTTGACCCGGCTGCACACGGCATGCTGGCCCGGCTGCGGGGGGGCGAACTGGCATGCGCCAGCCGCCTCACGCTGTGGTCCAACGTATTGAATCTGATTGGGCAGAAGCCCTGGCTGGGCTGGGGCTGGGGGGAGTTGGACTATGCGCATTACTACACCTTGTATGCCGGCCCGCGATTCTGCGAAATTCTGGACAACGCCCACAATCTGCCCTTGCATCTGGCGGTTGAACTGGGCATCCCGATCGCGCTTGTGCTTTGCAGCCTGGGTGTGTGGTGGACAGTGCGCAGACGCCCCTGGCGTGAGACGGATGCCGCTCGTCAGATGGCCTGGAGCGTGTTGGCAGTGATCTTGCTGCACAGCCTGCTGGAATACCCGTTGTGGTACGGACCGTTCCAGGTCGCTTTCGGCCTGTGCGTGGCCTTGTTGTGGCGCATTCCCGGTGCCTCCGGAGACGCCCAGAAACAGGCGGCGGCGCGCCCAGCTGCTTCGCCGTTTCCTGTTGTCAGGGCATTGGCCATGATGGCGATATTGGCGGGATGTGCCTATGCCGCGTGGGACTATCACCGGGTCAGCCAGATCTACAAAGGCCCCGAGGAGCGCGATGTGGCCTACCGTGATGGCACCTTGGCCAAAATCCGCGATTCACGGCTGTTCGGCAACCAGGTGCGGTTTGCCGAGCTGAGCCTGACACCCTTAACGAGAGACAACGCCCAGTGGACCTTTGACACGGCGACAGCCCTTCTGCACTATTCGCCGGAGCCATCCGTCATTGAAAAGGTGATTGAAAGCGCCGTCATGTTGGGCCTGGATGACGAAGCACTAGCCCACTTGGCGCGCTATCGGGCGGCCTTCCCAAAGGAGTATGCGCGCTGGGCCGCGGCAAATACCGGGTCGAAAGCGGCGGGGTAAGGTAAACCGGCTCAGGGATGGGTGAAGCTGCCCGATTTTCCGCCGTGCTTTTCCAGCAGCTTCACATCGGTGATGACCATGGCGCGGTCAACAGCCTTGCACATGTCATAGATCGTCAGCAAGGCGACCTGTACACCGGTGAGGGCTTCCATTTCCACGCCCGTCGGGCCCACGGTCTCCACGGTCACCCGGCATGTGATGCTGGAGTCGCCTTCCTGAGGCAGAAAGTCGATCGCGACACGCGTCAACGCGAGCGGGTGGCACAGGGGGATCAGGTCGCTGGTTTTCTTGGCGGCCATGATGCCGGCGACGCGCGCGATGCCTAGCACGTCCCCCTTTTTTGCGCTGCCCTCCAGAATGATGGACAGCGTCGCCGGATTCATTACGATACGGCCCTGCGCAATGGCGACACGGTGTGTGGCCGCCTTGCCTGCCACGTCAACCATATGGGCCTGGCCTTGGCCGTCAAAGTGGGTGAGTGCGGGAGGGGATGCCATGCTTTTACGAAACCTTTACAACAAGCCTTCATCATAAGACCATGTTTATGAGTCAGCATCCTTTAAAGCGCCGTCTGCTGGCTGCGGGTGTGCATTTGGGTATCAGCATTGCCATTGCGGCTCTTGCGGCGTGGCTGGTTTTTGCGGTTTGGTACCCCTATCCCTACCGGGAAATTTCCGGTGGGCGCGAGCTGTTCCTGATTGTGGTGACGGTAGACGTGATTCTGGGCCCTCTCCTGACGCTGGCAGTATTTGACATCAAGAAATCACTGGAAACCTTGAGGCTCGATCTCGCAGTGATTGGATTGTTTCAGCTCGTGGCGCTTGCCTATGGTTTATGGACAGTGGTTGTTGTCCGTCCGGTGCATCTGGCGTTTGAGATGGATCGTTTTCGGGTCATCCACGCCCTCGAGATACCCGCAGACGAATTGACGCAGGCGCCACCGGAATTTCAGCGATTGCCTTTGACAGGGCCAACCTTGCTTTCATTGCGAAATTTCAAAGACGACAAGGAGCGTTTTGAGGCCACCATGACGGCGCTGCAAGGGGTGCCACTCGGTGCGCGCCCAGGCCTCTGGCAGACTTACGCGCAGGCAAAGCCCCAGGTGCTGGCCCATGCGCGTCCGCTGGAGGAGCTAAAGACCCGCTTCCCGGCCCGTGTTGCGGAAATTGATGGCGCCCTGGCTTCTGCGTCCCGTGGAAGCGATACGATGAAGGCCACCGGCTACCTGCCCATGATAGGGCGCAAGACTTTCTGGACTGCCCTGATTGATACCCGTACCGCAGAGGTAATTGCTTTTGTACCCATCGATTCATTCTGAATGTAAGCGGCTAAAACGCGGCCCTGTCTTGGGCCGCTTGGCGCTGGGGATCGCGGCGCTGATGGTTTCCGCGAATTTTTCGCTTGCGCAGGCGCCGACAACCAGCACAGCGGGTCCTACTTCGGGCTCGCTCCCCTCGCTGGGTGAAACCTCCGAACTGGCCGCCGCCGCCGAGCGCCGGATCGGTGACCGCATCGCCGCCAGCATTTACCGGGATCCGGACTATATCGATGACCCGGTGCTCGCCGATTACGTCCAGGGTATCTGGCTGCCCCTGGTGGCCGCCGCAAGAACGCGCGGTGAGCTGCATGCGGAGCTCGAGGAGCGGTTTGCCTGGCAACTTTTCCTGATACGCGACCGGAGCATCAATGCATTTGCGCTGCCCGGCGGCTACTTCGGCCTGCACCTGGGGCTGGTTGCCGCGGTGGGCAGCCCGGATGAAATGGCCGCCGTACTCGGCCACGAACTCAGTCACGTGACCCAGCGCCACATCTCACGCATGCTGACCCAGCAGGCACGCCAGACGCCCTGGATGATCGCCGCCATGCTTCTTGGCGCCCTGGCGGCAGGGAAAAGCGGCGACGTCGCCAGTGCTGCCATCGTGGGCGGGCAGGCAGTTGCCGCACAGAACCAGCTCAATTTTTCGAGGGACATGGAAAGAGAAGCCGACCGGGTGGGCTTCGGTGTCATGACGGATGCCGGTTTCGAGAGCCGCGGCATGACAGCGATGTTTGAGAAGCTCCAGCAAGCCGCCCGCCTGAACGACAACGGCTCCTTCCCTTATCTGCGCTCCCATCCGCTGACGACCGAACGCATTGCCGAAGCGCAGGCGCGCGTGCAGCTGGTATCCGCGGAAGCCGCGAAGCCGACGCGGGAAAAAGAGATTGAGTCCGGCAAGGCCCGTTTGCTGCACGCCATGATGGCATCGCGAGCGCGCATCCTTGCCGCTCCCGGTGTCGATGGACTGCGCTCCATGGTGGCCGAGGCCCAGCGCCGCCCTGTCTCTTTAGCGCATTTGCAGTCACCTGCGACGCCCGAGAACGTGCGTGACGCGGGTGCGCTGTATGGCGGCGCCTTTGCCGCGGCGCAACTGCGCGACTTTGCCGTGGCGAAAACCCTGCTGGGCCAGCTCAAGGCCCTGGGCACCCAGGACGTTCCGCAGGTCGCCGGCACGATAGACCTGCTGGGCACCGAAATCGATCTCCTGGCTGGGGTGGTTCCTCCCGCGGCATCTTCCACCGATATCAGCAGGGCGACGTCGCGTGCGGAGGTGTTGACGCAGGCGCAGGCCTTGATGGCGGCCAACAGGGTCCAGGCGGTGTCAGACAGGCTGCAGACCTGGGTGGCGCTCCACCCCAAAGATGCGATGGCCTGGCAGTTGCTGGCGACTGCGTATGGCCGGCAGAACCAGAACATCCGCGCGGTTCGTGCGGATGCGGAAAGCCGGGCGGCCCAGCTGGACTATTCGGCGGCGCTGGACCGTTTCAAGGCCGCGCAAGGCCTGATGCGCAGCAACCCCAGCGGTGCGGATTATGTGGAGGGCTCTATCCTCGACACGCGAACCCGCCAGATAGAGTCACTTGTTAAGGAACAGGCGCTCCAGGACAAACTCGATCGCTAGCTGCAGCACCGAGTAAATCAACGAACCGATCAACGCGGCGCCAAACCCTGCGACATTGAGTCCGCTGACCAGACTGGCTGCGGCCCAAAACATCAGTGCGTTGACGACGAAGAGGAAGAGCCCCAGCGTCACCAGCGTCACCGGGAGCGTCAGCAACACCAGGATGGGCCGTACTACCAGGTTGAGCGCGCCCAGCACGGCCGCCGCGATCAGCGCGCCGGTGAAGCTGCTCACCGTCACGCCTGAATAAAGATAAGCCACCGCCAGCAAGGCGGCCGCACTGAGAAGCCATTTGAGGATGAGTTTCATGGCCAAAGAATACCACCGGAACACCGCCAACAAGGGTGCGCAGCAGGCTTTGCCACGCCCCAAATAAAACAGCCCCCTTGCGGGGGCTGTGCATGACAAGCAGCAAGCGCGCGGGGCGGTCAGTCCGTCGCTACAAGCAGCCCGGCGCTGGCCAGCGCAGTGGCGTAGCCCAGAACCCCGTGGGTTTCCTGAGCTTGCGCTGCCGTGACGGGTTGCATGTCCTGGCCAAATTTCGGCCGGCGGGCGTCCAGCACGCGGGCAACGCCATATTGCTTGATGAGGGACTCGGTCTGGGTGATCAGCGTGGTTTGCGCCAGCTGGGTCAATACCGTGTCGCCTTCCTTGTCGAGCAAAGGCGTCAGCTGGGCAAAAACCTTCTCGGCCCACTTGCCGCGCCAGCTTTCCCGGGCACTGTGTGTAACCCACTTGCTGACGCGGTGCGTCACGCGCGGTGCGCAGCCGACCACGATCCAGCGGGTGGGGTTGCGCTGTCCGCCGGCGGGCAGCATGGGTTGCAGCATCTGCATGGCATAAGCTGCATCGTCAATGTACACAATGATGTTGTCCATAAAGTTCTCCTTGAGTTGTCGTGGTTTTAGAGCTTGCTGGTTGCTAAACAAGAGGGGCATAAGCCCCCCGGGGATTGCTGGGTTTCAGTGAGGAATAAGGTTGGGGTTGGAAGATTTGGAGCGCCGGGTGGCTAGCCAGCCGCCGCCCAGAACACCTGCCACTGCGAGTGCGTAGGTTGCCCATTGCGCGGCGATTTGGATGTTCTCGGAGGGCGTGTTGCCTGGGCCGCCGTAGATCGGGTCCAGCAGTTGTTCGCTCACGATCATCTTGGCGGCGGTGAAGGCCAGGACGGCGGCGCCCAGGTTGATGATGATGGGAAAACGTTCCACCAGCTTGAGCACCATCGTGCTGCCGAACACCACAATGGGGATGCTCACCAGCAGGCCGATGACCACCAGGTCGAACGAGCCGTGCGCGGCACCGGCCACACCCAGGACGTTGTCAACGCCCATCAGGGCGTCGGCCACGACGATGGTCTTCATCGCGCCCCAGAAAGTGCTGGCCACGGGGCCATCGTGATCTTTGTCGCCCTGGTCGGCGAGCAGCTTGTAGGCGATCCACAGCAGCCCCAGGCCGCCGACGAGCATCAGGCCCGGAATCTTCAGCAGCCAGACCACGCCGACCGTCATCGCGGAGCGGACCACGATGGCGCCGACTGTCCCCCAGACAATGGCTTTTTTCTGCAAGGTGGGTGGCAGGTTGCGGGCGGCCAGCGCGATCACGATCGCGTTGTCGCCGGCCAGCACCAGGTCGATGAGGATGATCGCCAGCAGGGCGGACCACCAGGGGGCGGTAAATAGTTCCAAGTTCACACTCCATATCAAGTTTCGACGTGGAAATCCGTACGCGCGGATTTCCGGCTTCGTGAAACCGGAATAGGCCTGTGAGTGGTTCGGGTCTGTAATTTACGCCGCGAACGCCTCGATCAAACCTGTTCAGGTTTCAATCGAAGGTCTGGCTCGACATGCAGTGTCGCTGCATGACCAACAAGCCGGAAGTGTGAACTTCGGAATGACGACTTGTTGTTAGCGATTTTGCTGTGGTGTCTGTTTTCGTATATTGCAGCAAAACGAGGGAGTTACTCCCCTTCGTCTGCATATTTGACATGAAAAAAGGATTTTTTGCAAATCGGGAGCCTCGCCGGGGCGGGTTTGCCGTTCGTTGCGCCCGGCCCGTACGCCCCGCACCTCCGCCATATTAGGGATGACACCCGCATGCGCGAAGCTTAAGGTTCCTCAGTTCAAGACCCCGGCCACAAGCGAAGGAGTACTTTCCATGAGCAGGCAACTGATCATCTGCTGCGACGGCACCAACAACAACCTCACCGGCGGCGCCAGGGACACCAACGTCACCAAACTCTGCGACCTGCTGGCGCCCGACGCCAACAGCCAGTTGCTGTATTACGACCCGGGCGTGGGCAATCCGGGCGAACTGCCCGGCGCGTCGCTGACCGACAACCTGAGCCGCATCTTCGAGCGCCTGCATGGCCTGGCTTTTGGCAAGGGCGTGTATGAAAATATTGCCGAGGCTTATCTCTTCCTCATGCGGCACTACCAGCCCGGTGACCAGATTTTCCTCTTCGGGTTTTCGCGCGGCGCCTTCACCGCGCGCAGCATAGGCGGGCTGGTGACGCAATTCGGCCTGCTGCGGCCCGAAATGGAAGGCCTGGTGCCTACCCTGCTGCACGTCTATTTTTCCAACCGTGAACGCGGCGGCAAAAGATACACCGCCATCCGCGACCAGATCAGCCGGCTCTTTACGTCTGACCAGACGCGCGCCACGCCCGTCTGGTTTGTCGGCGTGTGGGACACGGTCTCGTCGGTCGGAGCACCTCTGCTCAGCCGCACCATCACAGCCTCACCGACCATTGTCGGCAAGCGCTTTCACCACGTGCGGCAGGCCCTGGCGCTGGACGAATACCGCCGCTCCTTCGAACCACGCCCCTATTACATCGACCCCACACACAACTACATCGCCACGGGCCAGAGCATTGCCCAGCAGTGGTTTGCGGGCGCTCACTGCGATGTGGGAGGTGGTTATGCGCGGTCCGAGGCGCGCCTGTCGCAGGAGGCTTTGCTCTGGATGTTGCAGGAGGGGGTGAACTGCCAGCTGCGCCTGCGCGCCGGCCTGCTGGACGCTGCGGGCCAGATCGACACACAGGCCGTGTTGGGCGCACTGGAGCCGCCATCCGGGATTCAGCCGCCGCAGCCCCAGGTCCATAGCGAAACCTGGTCAACAGCCTGGTGGGCCCTGGCCGGCCTGCAACAGCGCAATCCGCACGTTGTACTGGACGCGGGCGAGCCGCAGGAAGTCGTACCGGTGGAGCACCCCTCGGTGGCGGCCTTCGGCCTGTCGTTTCCCGCCGACACCGTCTGGGCCCGGCGCCGGCCGCTTGGCGGGCTGCTGGTGGCGCTGGCCCTGGCCGCGGCATTCTGGCTGCTCGCCGGCGGCCTGCTGCAAGGCACGATCGTGCCGGCCCGCATGACGCTGTGGGAGTGCCTGCTGGCGCTGGGCCAGGGGGTGGGCCAGGCCGGGCAGGCAGCAGCCGCCAACCTTGCGCTGGCCCGCTGGCAGCTGGAATGGGTGTTTTCCATGGCCTGGCCGCTGGCAACCCTGCCGCAGCCGCCAGGCCGCGTGGCGGGCGCTATCTGGGCCGATTTCGGCCTGATTGCGGCCTACGCTTTCCTGCTGGCTCGCGCCGTGACCTGGGCTTTTGCCCACATCGTGCGCCTGCGGCGCGCCAGCCACCGGCCACCCGCCTTGCTCAACCTGCTGGGGCTGGCCGCCACGCTGGCCGTGGGCGGCGATGTGCTGGAAAACCTGTTCACGCTGGCCTTGGTGTCGGCCTTCCCCTGGCCCCTGCTGGCCGGGGTGGAGCCCGTGCTGGGGCTGGCGATGACGGCGGCCGCGCTGGCCAAATGGGTGGGGCTGCTCGGGTGCGGGGCGCTGGTCGTGTGGGGCCTGGCCGCCAAAGCGCGCTAAACCTCCCGTTACCTTGTCGGTTTCCCCCAAAAACCGCGCCAAAAGAGCGTTTTTGCCGTCTGCCCGATAATGAACAGCCCGGCTTTACAGCTTCGCGTTCCCTGCTTAGGCGGGGGGCCAACCACCTCTTCGCTACCTGATCGTCCCCATGCCCGGCATCCATATCACCGACATCGAAGCCGCCATCAATTACTGGCGCGAGAAAAAGCCGTCGCCCGACGGCATCACGCTGGCGCCCGAGCTGCGCGCGCTGGCGGAGGTGTATGCGCTTCTGATTTTTTACCATGAGGACGAGGCCGACGAGAAGACCTTCCCGCCCAAGGCGCTGGCCGCCTGGCGCGCCTGGTACGACACCACGGCCGACACACCCTGCATCGCCATCTGCTCCACCAGCCAGGGCGACGCGCTGTGCAAGGGTTGCGGCCGCAGCTTTGACGAAGTGCAGCACTGGCCCGAAATGAGCCCGGGTGAAAAGCGTGCCACCTGGCGGCGCATCACACAGGAGGCCACGGCCTGGCGCTTCGGCCGTTATGCCGACCGGGCGCTGGAAAACAAAAGTCCGGCCCCTGCGGACGAGTCCAACTGAAATCGCAGCCCTTTTTGGCATTCAGCCCAATAAGGATGAACGCAGGCAGCTATCAATTTGGTAGCGCCATGTCAGGGCAAGGGCTACACTGAGTCATGATCAGGCTGACCCGCGCCCCCAATATCGCCATCGCCGCCCTGTGGGCCGACGCCCTGCAGCAGGCCGGCTTTGCAGCCAGTGTGCAGCGCTACTTTCTGGGCAGCGTGGCCGGAGAGCTCCCGCCCGACCAATGCCAGCCCGAAGTCTGGCTCACCCACAAAGAAGACGAACCCCAGGCCCGCGAGCTGCTGCACAGCCTGCAGAACATGCCACAGCGCCGCTGGCTGTGCAGCTGCGGTGAAGTGGTCGAGGGTGGTTTTGAGCAATGCTGGCAGTGCGGCGCCGCGATGCCAACAGCGCCTGGCGCAAGCGCCTAGACGCGTTTCGCGAGCTCTGCCGCCTTGCCGGTGTAGCTGCCCGGCGTCATTTTCAGCAGGCGCTCTTTCTCGGCTTCAGGAATTTCCAGCGAGCGGATCAGCGCATGCAGATCTTCGGCCTTCACGGTTTTGCCGCGCGTGACTTCCTTGAGCTTTTCATACGCGCCCTGCACGCCGTAGCGGCGCATCACGGTCTGGATCGGCTCGGCCAGCACTTCCCATGACGAATCGAGATCGCCGTCCAGCGCTTCACGGTTGAGCTCGAGCTTGTTCAGCCCGGTGCCCAGGGAGTTGTAGGCCAGCACGGCATAACCCAGCGCCACGCCCATGTTGCGCAGCACGGTCGAGTCGGTCAGGTCGCGCTGCCAGCGCGAGATCGGCAGTTTTTCGCTCAGGTGGCGCAGCAGCGCATTGGCCAGGCCCAGGTTGCCTTCGGCGTTTTCAAAGTCGATCGGGTTGACCTTGTGCGGCATGGTCGAAGAGCCGATCTCGCCTTCCTTCAGGCGCTGCTTGAAGTAACCCACGCTCACGTAGCCCCAGATATCGCGGGCCAGGTCGATCAGGATGGTGTTGGCACGCGCCACGGCGTCGAACAGCTCGGCCATGTAGTCGTGCGGCTCGATCTGGATGCTGTAGGGCTGGAAAGTCAGGCCCAGGCCCAGCGGCTCGGGTGTTTCGATCACATTGCGGCTGAAGGCTTCCCAATCGAAGTCGGGCCAGGCCGAAAGGTGGGCGTTGAAGTTGCCCACGGCGCCGTTCATCTTGCCCATCAGCTTGACGGCCGCAATCTTTTCGCGCGCGGCGGCCAGGCGCACCACCACGTTGGCCAGCTCCTTGCCGACGGTGGTCGGGCTGGCGGTCTGGCCGTGCGTGCGGCTGAGCATGGGCTGGTCGGCATACACGTGGGCCATGTCGCGCAGCTGGGTGATGACTTTGTCGAGTGCCGGCAGCACGACCAGATCGCGGCCGCTTTTGAGCTGCAGCGCGTGGCTGGTGTTGTTGATGTCTTCGCTGGTGCAGGCAAAGTGCACGAATTCGCTGGCGCCCTTGAGCTCCGGCCGGGCTTCGAATTTGGATTTGATCCAGTATTCGACGGCTTTGACGTCGTGGTTGGTGGTTTTTTCGATTTCCTTGATGGCCGCGGCGTCGGTTTCAGAGAAATTCTTGACCAGGCCCAGCAAATAAGTACGGGCGCCAGGGCTCAGCGGCTTGAATTCGGCGAATTTGGCGTCGGAAAGTGCGATAAACCACGCCACTTCCACCTGGACGCGGCGGTGCATATAGCCCTGCTCGGACATCAGGGGGCGCAAATGGCTGAGTTTGGCGGCGTAGCGGCCGTCCAGCGGGGACAGGGCGTTGATGGTGGAAAACGGGTTGGAAGAGCTCATCCTCCAATTGTAGGCCGGGGTAGGCCGGGCATCCCCCGGCCTCCTCCAAACGCAGGACGCCGTCCGGCGCCGGCAACTGTATTGTTTTGCGATGCCTTGATCCCCGTCAGTCAGGGGCCCGGGCTAAGTCGATAGAATGCACTTCCCTCGGACCACGATTCTTCCCACCACCATGAAACTCATCGGATCCGCCACCAGCCCCTACGTACGCAAAGTGCGCATCGTAATGGCCGAGAAAAAGCTCGACTTCCAGTTCATCCTGGAAGATGTCTGGGCGGCGAACACCACCATCACCGCGTCCAACCCGCTGGGCAAGGTGCCCTGCCTGGTCATGGAAGGCGGCGAAGCCGTGTTCGACTCCCGCGTGATCGTGGAGTACCTGGACACCCTGTCACCCGTCGGCAAGCTGATCCCGTCGCAAGGCCGCGAACGCGCCGAAGTCAAAACCTGGGAAGCCCTGGCCGACGGCCTGGTCGACGCCGCCATCCTGGCACGCCTGGAAGCCACCTGGGCCGGCCGCGGCGCCAAGCAGCGCAGCGACGCCTGGATCAGCCGCCAGATGGGCAAGATCGACGCCACCCTCAAAGCCATGAGCACCGGCCTGGGCGACAAGGCGTTTTGCAGCGGCATCCATTTCAGCCTCTCCGACATAGCCGTCGGCTGCGCGCTGGGCTATCTTGATTTGCGCTTCACCCAGATCAACTGGCGCGAGATGTACCCCAACCTGGCCAAGCTGCAGGACAAGCTGATGCAGCGACCCAGTTTTGCGGAAACGGTGCCGCCGGGTTGAGTTCCCGCGGTTAGAGCCCCGTGAGCTGGCTGGTCTTCCTGCTCCACTCGTTGGTTGTCGCCTTGGGCGTTGCGCTGCTGTGGGTGGCGTATCAGGTGGCGTTTCGCGCCCGGCTATCGTTGATTCGGGACAGGGGTAAGCCCATACCAGACGCCCATCTGATTGCCGGACGGTTTGCCGTCATGGCGGCATGTATGGGACTGGCAGTTCTGATATTTGCAGCCGCCATTTCACTTTTTCACATCCGCTTTGGCACATGGCAGTTCTATCTCGCCACTATGGCAGGCGTCGCCGGCATGTGGCGGAATATTCTTCTATGGCGCCACAACCGAAGGAGCGCTCTGACGGGGCGGCTTCCCTGAGCGCCCGCGTTCCAGAAGAAAACGCGAAGACATCCATGGCAACCGCCCGGCCCGAAGTGGAACATGCTCAGAAAACTCCTGCTCACGCCGGGCACCAAAACTTAACCACTACCATGCGCATGGCCAGAAGATTCGTGCGGCGGCCTGAGGCGGCCGCCTGGCGCGAGCCCCGGGGCGCTGAATGTTTTTCGTAAAACTGTTCGCGCTGCTGGCGTCGCCTTTTGCTCTGCTCTGGGCGCTCATTTACGCTTACCGCAAGCTCCGCATCTGGGCATTTCTTTTGCTCATCGGTGTTCTCGTATTCGCATCAGTCGCCGCGTACAAGAGTTATGAACGGCGCTTCTACCTGAACCATGTACCTGACGCATTGGGGGTGAGCAGCATTACCTATGAGCTGCAGGAGTCCTGGGGTTTCGGGCCGGGCGGCAATGAGGCGGGCATCCTGGTCTACCCTTTGTCTGGCGAGTTGTCGCGGCAGGTCGAGCAGGGCGGCGTGCAGTTTCTGCAAAACATGCCGCGCAATCAAAACCAGGAGACCCGCGGCTGGCAGGGCAACTACGAAACCTGGCTGGAAACCCCGGTTGCCAACCCGCAGTGGAAGCTGAACGCAAAAACCGGCCGCCTGGACGTCATGGATTACATCTGTGTCTACGGCTTTTGCATTGATGTCGCGCCGGACGTGGTGAAGGATGCGAACGAGATCGTCAACAGCGCAGGCAGCTACTACGCGCAGGGGCGTATCGGCATCATTGTTGTCAGCCCGAAAAAGAAGAAGATTCTGTACTTCTATAACGGCTGAAAGGCGGCGCGCCGGTGGGGCTTTGCGGTCATCACTGTTTCGCCCGTTTCTTCAGCCAGCGCATCAGCCCGCCCACCCAGGGCAGCTTTTCATACAGCTCCTCGGCTGCGTCCCAGTAGTCGCGGTGGTAGTCCACCAAACCGCCGGCGGTGAACTTCAGGTGTGAGCCGCCGCGTATGGTTTGCAGCGTGTCTTTGTCAAAAGTCTTGAAGCGGAACTCGAAGTTCCAGGTCAGAAAGCACTGGTCGCCGTCGACCAGCTTGCCGGTGACGGCAAAGCGCGGCTGCTCCAGGGCTTCGTACATGTGGCTGAAGATGGCGCGCAACTCCTCCAGCCCCCGCACTTCGTTGAAGGGGTCCTTGAACCAGGCGTTGGGCGTGTAGAACGCATCGAGCTGGGCCAGGCTTTGCGGGCTCAGCGTTTCGTAATAGGCGGCGACGCGCGCTGCGGCTTCGCGGGCGTTGGGTGAGCTGGAGGGATCGGTCTCGTTCATAAGGCCAGAGCTTACAGCCCGGTGAACTTGCGCACCGCCGCGAAGTAGGCCGGGTAAGGCAGCAGGCGCAGCGCTTTCATCCAGAGGGTGAAGCGTTTGGGAAAGTGAATATCGAATCGCCCGGCCTCCCAGCCCTGCAAGATGGCCGTAGCCGCCTGCGCCGGCGTGATCAGCGCCGGCATGGTGAAGTGGTTGCCGGCGGTCAGCGGAGTTTCCACAAAGCCCGGGCAGATCAGGCTGACGCCGATGTGGCTGTCTTTGAGGTCCATGTAGAGCGTCTCGGCCAGGTTGTTCAACGCCGCCTTGGTCGGCCCATAGGCCAGGCTTTGGGGCAGGCCGCCGTAGCCCGCTACGCTGCTGATCAGGCTGATGTGCCCGGCCTGGCGCGCCAGAAAGCCGGGCAACACGGCGTCCAGCACATGCAGGGCGCCGCGGTAGTTGATGTCGTCATGCCGCAGCATCTCTGCGAGCTTGTAGTCGCTGGCGCGCTGCGCCTGGTAGTAGCCTGCGCAATACAGCACCAGGTCCAGCGGGCCGGTGGCCTGCACCTGCTGTGCAGCCGCCGTCACCGCCGCATGATCCGTCACGTCCAGTGGCAGGCTGGTGGCGCCGGGGTGTACTGCTGTGAAGGCGTCCAGCGCCGCCGCATTGCGTGCCGACACGAACACGCGCGCGCCTCGTGCATGCAAAGCCTTGGCGGTGGCCAGGCCAATGCCGCTGGATGCGCCAACCAGCCAGATGGTCTTGTCGCGCCATTGGGAAATAGGGGGATTCAGGGGCATGGTGTGTCCATTTGCGGTTTTTGAGGGAGCCTGGCCGGCAGTCAGCGTTTGACGAACGAGAGCGTCACCTCACCCAGCCCGAAACCGAACTTGCTCATCTTTGCCTTGTTCAGCATGACCTTGTCGTTCATCAAATACATCCAGTCATCGAACTGCACTTCAAGCACTTTCCCGTCGACCGGTAACTTCAATGTGTAGCCCCAGCGAAACGCGTTGCCTTTTTCTTCACCCACCGCTTCACCTGCGACGTCTGCTGCGGTGCCTGTGTAACGGCCGCCTTCGCTGCGTTTAAGCGTCCAGACGCGGCGCTCCTTGCTGCCGTCGGAATAGGTGAACGCTTCGTCGAGCACGCCGGTTTCCGCGTCCGCAGGGCCTTGCCAGCTGCAGGTCATCACCACGGTGAAGCGTTTGATGACCTTGCCCGAGCGGTCGGTGAATATGCCGTACGCATCGACCGTGCCGTTGAAGTATTGGCGAAGGTCCAGCACCGGTTGTTCGGCCGCGTAGTCGCTGACCTGCGGGCTGCTGCAGGCCGCCAACGCGGCGCAGAGCAGCAGGGCCGAGCCGATGGCGGCCAGACTATGTGAGATGCGGTTCATGGCGAGGCCCTTTCAGGCAGGGGTGGCACGGACATAGGGAGAACAAAAAAGTACAGGCCCGCCGCCGCCGCAAGCTTGAGCAGGCAGGGCAGCACGCAGTAGGCGATCACCAGCGCGTCCAGCGCACCCGCATCACGCACGCCGGGCGCGTAGCCGAACAGGCCCAGCAGCGGCAAGGCCAGCCCGGCTGCCAGTGCGAGGTTGAGCTTGGTCGCAAAATTCCACCAGCCGAAGTACGCGCCTTCAGACTGGCCCGATTGCCCGTTGGCCTGCACCACACCGGCCAGCAGCGCGCCGGGCAGCGCCAGGTCGGTGCCCAGCGCCAGGCCAGAGAGCGCGCACACCACGGTGAACGCGGCCACCTGGCCCGCGCCCAGCTGCGTGGCCCAGCCAAACACGGCAATCGCCAGCAGCATGCCTGCCAGCCAGGTGCGCGCCAGGCCCAGGCGCTTGACGATGGACAGCCACAGCGGCATGGACAGCGCTGCGGCCAGGAAATAGCTGCCCAGAAAAAGCGGCTCCATCTGCCGCGGCGCCTGCAGGCGGTCCTGGATGAAAAACAGCACCAGCGTGGCGGGCACGGCACTGGCAATGCCGTTGAGCATGAACACCGCCAGCAGGCGGCGAAAGGCGGCTGACTTGAAGGGCAGCCAGATCGCTGAAGGCGTGGCGGCCTCTGCATGCGCGCGCGCCACCGGCCGCACCGCGCGCGACCAGGCCAACCAGCCGGCAGCGAGCGCGGCAAAAAAGACAGCAGTGGTCACCGGCAAGCCCAGCAAGGCGGGCGTGACCGAAGCCAGCACCACGCCGGCCAGGCCCAGTCCTTCTCGCCAGGCCACGATGCGGCTGCGTTCGGCCTCATTGCCGCCCAGCATGGCGCCCCAGGACTGGTGCGAAATGCTGAGCGTGCTGTAGGCCGCGTAGGTCAGCACCAGCATCACCGCCGCCCACGTAGCCAGTGCCGCGGGCCCCGTCACCGGTGGAAAAAACAGCAAGGCAAAACCAAGCGCCAGCAGCAGCGCCGCACCCGCGCCCAGCGCCAGCACTGCGCGGGCCGAGCGCGCAAACAGCCGGTCGCTCAGCCGGCCCAGCAAGGGGTCGATGAAGGCATCAAACAGGCGCGCGCCCAGCAAGATGGCGCCCAGCGTGGCCAGCGGCACGCCGAATTCACGGGCGTAGTGGTTGGGCAAGATGACATAAAGCGGCAGTGCCACGAAGGCCAGCGGCAGGCCCAGCAAGCCATACGCCAGGCCGTTGCGCGCACCGAAGGCGCCGGCGCTTGCGGAGGTGCGGGGCTGTGTCACCCGCCGGCTCCTGTGAGCAGCACGTCGCGCAGTTTCGGTTCAGAGGTTTTGGGCGACAGCCAGATGCCGAAAAACAGTTTGGCAAATTCCGCGTCGCGGATTTCGCCGTTGGCCTTGCCGTTCACCCAGAAGGCCGCGCCCACGCCGGGGCGGTGCACGCCCATGATGCGGTCGCCTTTTTTCACATCGGGGATCACGCGCAGCATCTCGGCCTTCCACAGGGCCGCCTGGGCGTCGCTGATGGCCACGCTGCGGCGCATTTCCTGCATGGACCGGTCAGCCACGTCGACGGCGTCAAAGGCGCGCAGGTAGGCCAGCTCCAGCGCCAGCGGCTGGCTGGCATAGCTGCTGGCGCCAAAACCTGCGGGTGCCCAGAGGCGTGCGTCATAAACCTGAAAGCCCCACACCGTGAGGCGGCCTTTGCCCATGAGGCGGCCTTGGGGCAGCGCTTCTTTCAGTTCGGGCCGGTAGTCGGCCGGATCCGCATCGGTGGAGCTAGAGCTAGGAGTTGCGGCAGGCGTGTTGCCACCCGGCGCGGGCGACTGCGCCAGCGCCGCACCCGTGCAGAGCGCCAGCAGCAAGCCGGCTGACGTGGCCGCGCGGGCCAGGCGCCTCAGCGCTTGCGCAGCGTGAACTGCACCACGCTGGTGTTGGCCTCCGCGAAAGCGGCCTCGCAGTAGCACAGGTAGAACTCCCATATGCGTATAAACCTTTTGTCAAAACCCAGCTGCAGAACGCGAGACTCCTGCGCCATGAAGTCGTCGCGCCAGAGCTTGAGTGTGCGCGCGTAGTCCTGGCCGAAAGCAAACTCGTCCACCACGTCGAAACCGGCCGCTTCGGCCTGCGCGCGAAACTCTCGCGGGCAAGGCAGGCAGCCGCCCGGAAAGATGTACTGCTGGATGAAGTCGGTGGAGGCGATATAGCGCTCCCACAATTCATCAGCCATCACGATGCTCTGGATGCAGGCATGGCCGCCGGGCTTGAGCAGGCGGTGAACGGTGCGGAAATATTCCGGCCAGTATTCGCGGCCCACGGCTTCCACCATCTCGATGGAGCAGATGGCGTCGAAAGGTGCGTCAGGCGTGGTTTTGCCGATGTCTCGGTAGTCCTGCAGGCGCAGGTCCGCTTGCGACGCGGTGCCCAGGCGCGCCAGTCGCTGCCGGGCCCAGGCCAGCTGCTCGGTGCTCAAGGTGACGCCCACGAGGGATGCGTTGAACCCGGCCGTCGCCATCTCGGCCAGTGCGCCCCAGCCGCAGCCGATCTCCAGCACGCGGTCACCGGGCTTGACGCGCGCCATGCTGAGTGCCCGGCGAACCTTGGCGTGCTGGGCGTCTTTCATCGTGGTGTCGGGGGTGGCAAAAATGGCCGATGAATAGTTCATCGTGCCGTCCAGCCACAACTCGTAAAACGCATTGCCCAGGTCGTAGTGGGCGTGGATGTTTTTCTGGCTGTTGGTTTTGGTATTGCGGTTGAGCAGGTGCTTGATGCGGTAGGCCAGGCGGCCCAGCCAGCTGCCGTAGATCGCGTCTTCCACTTCCTTGCGGTTGAGGATAAAGACCTGCAGCAGCTCGGTGAGGTGCGGCGTGGTCCAGTCGCCGGCGATATAACTTTCGGCAAAGCCGATGTCGCCAGAGCGCAGGGCCGCGCTGCAGGGGTTCCAGTTGTGCAGGTGCAGGCTGGCCGTGGGAGCGCTGCCCGAGCCAAAGCGCTGTAGCGAGCCGTCGGGCAGGCGCACGGTGAGCGTGCCGTGCTTCAGGCGCAGCAGCATCTTCAGGGCGGTGCGGGCGGCACTGGGCGCATCGCCAGGCATGGCGAAGGTTTGCGCGGCGGAGGAAGTATTGAGTGTGTTCATCGCGTCACAAAGGTTTCAGGGGGTTTGGGTTTGCGGACAAAGGGCACGCGCTTGAGCCACAGCCTCAAGGCCTGCCAGTGAATGCGCGCGATGACAGCGAGCGTCATCGCGGGATGGCCCCACAGCGCCTTGCGCAGGCTGGCGGCGGTGACGGGCTCCAGCGTGCCGCTCACGCTGGTCTCCAGCAGCGGGCCGGCCCCGTCGTCGTAGTCGATGCGGGCAATGGTTTTTTTCAGGCCGTCGTTGTCGATGTGCAGAAAGCGAAAGCGGTAGCCGCCTTCGAGGGTGCAAAACGGCGAGACGTGAAACACCTTGTCAGCCTTGAGCTCCTGTCCGTACTGCGGCGAATCGAGCAGGTAGCAGTGGCGTTCGCCAAAGGTGTTGTTGACCTCGACCACGATGGCGCGCAGGGCGCCATCGGCCCGGTGGCAGTACCAGAAGCTCACCGGCTTGAAGGCATACCCCAGCACGCGCGGGTAAGCGTGCAGCCAGACCTCGCCGGTTGCGTCTTCCACGCCTTCGCGCAGCAGCATGGCGTCCAGCCAGGCCAGGGCGTCATTGCCGCCGTCGCCGTGGTCCGCGTCAAAAAAGCTGATGGCGGCCCGGCGGTTGTGCGCCAGCGCGCCGCTGCCGTGCTGCTTCAGGCTGCGCATCGGCAGCATGAGAAAGCAGGTCGGGTATTCAAAAGCGTTGCGCGCAGGGCGCAGCCGCGTGTGGCGAACCTGGCCGAAGCCGATCATGGCCTGCGTTGCATCCGTATTCATACAGCCTCCCCGGCGCCCTGCAGCAGCAGGTTTGCGGCCTGCAGGCCCGACTTCAGGCCGTCTTCGTGAAAGCCGTAGCCCGTCCAGGCGCCGCAGAAATAGGTGTGGCGCTGGCCCTGCAGGGCAGGCACATCCCGCTGCGCGCGGATTGCCGCCAGGTCAAACACCGGATGCGCGTAGTCGAATTCACCCATGATGTGGGTACGGACTATCTCCCGCACCGGATTCAGCGACACCAGCACAGGCTGCGAATACGGCAGGGGCTGAAGCATGTTCAGCAGGTAGTGCAGGCAGACGCGGGGGGATTCCTGGCCGTGGCCTGGGGGGTTTTGGGGGGCACGTTCGTAGTTCCAGGCGGCCCAGGCCAGCTTTTGGCTGGGCAGCACCGAGGCATCGGTGTGCAGCACGGCGTGGTTGGGCTGGTAGCGAATGGCTCCCAGTACGCTGCGTTCGGCATCGCTCGGCTCGCCCAGCAGGGCCAGCGATTCGTCGGAATGGGCGGCCAGCACGACCTTGTCAAAGCGCTCGGTGCCGCTGTCGGTGACGATTTGCACGCCGGTTGCGTCGCGTTCGATGCGGCGCACGGGGGTGTTCAGCCGCTTGTCGGCAATCCGGGCGATGATTTTTTCAACGTAGTGCCGGGCGCCGCCCTGCACGGTCCACCACTGGGGCCGGTCGGTGATCTGGAGCAGGCCGTGGTTGTGGCAAAACCGGATCATGGTGGCCACCGGGAAGCGCAGCATCTGGTCGGTCGGGCAGGACCAGATGCAGCCCATCATGGGCAGGAAATACCAGTCACGGAACTCGGCCGAGAATTTCTGGGCCTGCAGAAAATCGCCCAGCGGCTGCGCCATGGCGGCATCGGCGCCTGATTCAGCCAGCCGGGTGGTGATGCGGTTAAAGCGCACGATGTCGGCCAGCATGCGCAGGAATTTCCAGCGGGCCAGGTTGCCGCGCTGGGCAAAAACGCTGTTCAGGCTGGAGCCGCTCCATTCCAGGCTCGTTCCGTTGTGGCCCGCGCCGGGCACTTTGACGGAGAACGACATGTCCGAATGTGCGGTTTCCACGCCTAGCCCGGCAAAGAGCTTGATCAGCTGCGGGTAGGTGCGTTCGTTGAACACCAGGAAGCCGGTGTCCACGCCGTGCGTGACCGGCCCGCTGGGGGTGGGCAGGGTGATATCTACCGTGTGGGTGTGGCCGCCGAAATAGCTGCCCGCTTCAAACAGGGTGACATGGGCCAGGCCGTGCAGGCTGTGGGCCGCGGCGAGCCCGGAGATGCCGGAGCCGATGACCGCCACACGCAAGGGCGCGCCGCTCATTGGCGGGGCCCTGCCGGCTGGAATATAAAAATGCTGCGAAGCGCCCCGGCGCGAACGAGGGAGGGAGGGAGGAGGAGGAGCGCCCCGGGATTGCAGCTGAACCGGATCGGCTCAGAAGGCTTCGCAACAATGAAACTGTTTTCTTGCCCGCGCAGCCTGTGTAAGCAGATTGCGCTTGCAGAAGTATGAGAGCACAACTGCGGGGTAGTTCCCTGAAATAAAAGGTCCCCCAGGTAAATTTTTGTTAACGGCTTTGTCGTTAACGGGGCGGCTTGGCGGCCAGCTGTTTCTCGATCTCTTTGAGCAAGGCGCCGCTGGCCGGGTCGGCCATGGAATTGAAGCTGGTGACGCTCACACCGTCGCGCGCGATGACGTATTTGTAGAAGTTCCAGCGGGGCGTGGTGCCTGTCTTGGCCGTCAGCTGTTTGAAGAGCGGATTGGCGTCCTTGCCGGTCACGCTGGTCTTGGTGAACATGGGGAATTTCACCCCAAAGGTGCTTTCGCAGAAATCGGCAATCTCCTTGTTGCTGCCGGTTTCCTGCGAAAAGTCGTTGGAGGGAAAGCCCAGCACCACCAGGCCCTGGTCTTTGTATTTGGCGTGAAGCGCTTCCAGCCCCTTGTACTGGTGCGTGAAGCCGCAAAAGCTGGCGGTATTGATCACGACCACCACTTTGCCGCTGTATTGGCAGAGCGACTGGGGTTTTTCGTCCTGCAGGCGCAAAAAGTCCTGTTGCAGCAGGCTGGGGCAGGCCGCAGGCGCCGGGGTGGCGGCTGGCGTGGCCGGCCCGGACGGGGCGGCCATCGCGCCCGGGTGGGCTGCCAGCAGGGCGCCGCAGCACAGCGTGCTCAGCAGGAGGTTTTTGGGCGTGCAGGCAGGCATGATGGGACTCGCGGACATCGTGGACAGTTAGGTGGAAGGCGTATTTCATTTTGTCGTTCTTGGGGCCGTGGCACAAGCTGGCGCGGCGCGGGGTAGGCGCCGCCCTGGGAATACGCAGCCCGGCAGCGGCTGGATTCAGCCTGGTTCGAGGGCAGCATGGGGCTTGAAACAGCGGCCTGGGTAGGCGAACACGCCGGAATGGGGGTCGAAATCACCTGATTTGCCGGTAAATTGCTGACAAGTCGCAAGTTGTCACATTAGCCGCCTAAAATCACCCTAGTACCCAGGATGCGCCGGGAGGGCATCCAAGGCAGATTTATCTGCGTATTCGATTGCGAAGGAGCTCATATGCTTTACCCCGAACTGTTCAAACAACTTGAATCCGTCCGCTGGGACATGGACAAGGACATTCCATGGGCCAGTTTTGACCCGGCCAAGCTGACGGACGAGCAGGCCCAGACCATCAAGATGAACGCGATCACCGAATGGTCCGCGCTGCCGGCCACCGAGATGTTCCTGCGCGACAACAAGGACGACAGCGATTTCTCGGCCTTCATGTCCATCTGGTTCTTCGAAGAGCAAAAACACTCGCTGGTGCTGATGGAGTACCTCAAGCGCTTCCGCCCGGACCTGGCCCCCACGGAAAAAGAACTGCACGAGGTGCGCTTTGAATTTGAGCCGGCGCCCGCGCTGGAGACCCTGATGCTGCATTTTTGCGGCGAGATTCGCCTGAACCACTGGTACCGCCGCGCCAGCGAATGGCATACCGAGCCGGTCATCAAGCAGATTTACACCCAGCTCAGCCAGGACGAAGCGCGCCACGGCGGCGCCTACCTGCGCTACATGAAGCGGGCCATCAACAACTTCGGCAATGAAGCCAAATCCGCTTTCACCAAGGTGGGCGTGCTGATGGCCAGCGCGCGCCGCACGGCGCAGGCCCTGCACCCGACCAACCTGCATGTGAACAAAAGCCTCTTTCCGCGCGACACCATCCAGAGCCGCCTGCCCAACCCCGAGTGGCTGGAGCACTGGCTCGACACCCAGATCAAATTTGATGCGGTCTGGGAAGGCAAAGTGGTCGAGCGCATCTTGCACAACATGAGCCTGCTCATGAACCAGAGCTTCAAGACCGTGCAGGAGTTGAACCGCTACCGCAAGGAACTCGGCAAGGAGCTTGCAGAGTCCATCGCCACCAAGCCCGCAGCCGCAGGGGCTTGATGCAGGACGTCCGCTGGCCGAGCGCCTCGGGCGGGCGCAGCCGGGTGGTGGCCCGCGGCGCGCAGGTGTTTGCGGTAGCCAACGCCAGCGATGCTTCGCTGGATTTCGCCGGGCAATTGGCGCAGACGCTGTTCATGCTCGACGAGCATCTGGCCTATGCCGGCGCATCGCGCGCGGGCTTGCTGAGCGTGCAGATTTTCCTGGCGGACCTTCAAGACAAAAAGCAGCTGGATGCCGTCTGGCGGCAATGGGTCGGCGATGACAGCGCCGCCTGGCCGCAGCGTGCGGTGGTGGGCGCGCAGCTCGACGGCGGGCTGCTGGTCGAGATCGTGGCCCAGGCCTTCCGGTAAAGTGGCGTGATGCCCAGCGAGCCCCTACTTCCCCAGCCGCCCCAATTCCTGCAAAAAATCGTGTCCCGCGAGGAGGCGCCGCAGCGCCTGGCCGAGCTGCCCCGGCCCATTGTTTTTACCAACGGCGTCTTTGATGTTTTGCACAGGGGGCATGCTACCTATCTGGCCCATGCCCGTGCGCTGGGCGGCAGCCTGGTGGTGGCGCTGAACACCGACGCATCGGCCCGCCGCCTGGGCAAGGGGCCAGACCGGCCGCTCAATAACGAGCAGGACCGCGCCGTCATGATGGCGGCGCTGGAGTCGGTGAGCCTGGTCACCTGGTTTGACGAGAACACACCGCTTGAGTTGATCTCTGAATTGCAGCCCGACCTGCTGGTCAAGGGCGGTGATTACGACATGGACAAGCTCGCCGAAACCGCTGTGGTCAAAGCCTACGGCGGCAAGGCGCAGGCGATTCCATTTGTGGACGGGTATTCAACAACGGCCTTGGTGAAGAAAATCCGGTCGACGTAGAGCCGGGTTGTATCGCAGCTGACATCCCTTGTGCCGGGATGGCTGCAGGCGTCAGGCCGACTTGGCGATCAGCACGGCATTGGAGCCGCCGAAGGCGAAGGAATTCGACATCACCGCGCGCAGGCCTTTGGCGTACCGGGGCGTGAGCGGCACGTAGTCGAGATCGCAGCGCGGGTCCGGGTTCTCAAGAAATGCCGTGGGCGGCAATTGCCCGGCGCGCAGGGCCAGCACGCTGGCGATGAATTCCATGGCGCCCGCCGCACCCATTGCATGCCCGTGCACCCCTTTGCTGGAGCTGATGGGCAGGCGCGCGGCCAGGTCCTGGAAGGCCAGCTTGATGGCGCTGGTTTCAATCACATCACCCACGTCGGTCGCCGTGCCATGGGCATTGAGGTAGCCGATGTCGGATGCCTGCAGTTTCGCGTCTTCCAACGCGAGCGTCATGGCGCGCGCCTGGCCCTGGGCGTCGGGCTGCGTCAGGTGGTGGGCGTCCGTGGTCGAGGCGTAGCCGCAAAGCTCTGCCAGGATGTTGGCGCCGCGCCGTTTGGCGCTTTCCCACTCTTCCAGTACCAGCATGGCCGCGCCTTCGGCCAGCACCAGCCCGGTCCGGTCGACGGAAAACGGGCGGCATGACGTTTCGGCGCCGCCGGCGTGGGGCCTGGCCAGCGTATGCATGGCCTGCCAGGCTTTGATGGTGCCGCGGTTTAGCAGCGCCTCGGAGCCGCCTGCCAGCATGGCATCGGCATAACCGTGGCGAATCTGGCGGAAGGCTTCGCCGATGGAGGTGGCCGAGGAAGCGCAGGCGTTGGAGACTGTGCTGCTCGGCCCTTTGAGGCCGAACTCCATGGAGACATGGGCGGCAATCGCGTTGTTCATCGCCAGCACGACCGTCATGGGGCGCAGGCGCGCCACTTTTTGCTCAAGCAAGGCTGTGTACGCCGCCTCGGTGGAGCCGGCGCCGCCGCTACCCGTACCGAGCGATACGCCAAAACGTTCCGGTGTGAGGCCATTGGGCAAGGAGCCGGGTTCTGTCCCCAGCCCGGCTTGCGCCATGGCCTCGCGGCCCGCCACCAGCGCGAACTGGCTGACGCGGTCCATGGTCAGCAGGCGCGCGCGCGGAAAGTGAGGGTCGGGATCAAAGTCGATCGCACCGGCGAGCACGCTTTCGGTGCCGGTGGGAAAAGGGATGTCTACGGCCCGGATGCCGGACTGTGCCGACAGCAGGGCTTGAAAGAATGCGGAGGTGCCGGTCCCGACGGCGGAGATGACGCCCAGACCCGTAATGGCAACGCGACGCATGGGTATCCTGAAAGGGCCCCGTCAGGGCTCAGGCGGCAGGTTTGCCCGCTGGCAGCAAAGGCTCGATCAGCTGGACCATTTCGGCAAGCGTGCGAGGCGGGTTGGCCTGGTCAGGGATCTGGATGCCGAACTGGTCTTCGATCTGGAACAGGAATTCGATGACGGCCAGCGAGTCCAGCCCGAGGCTCTCCAGCGTGGCATCCGGCAGCAGTTTTTCTTCGCTGATGCCAAACGTCTCGGCAAAAAGATTGATCAAATCAGAATTCATCACCCAACCAGTACATGTGTATACAAAGCGTCATTGTCCCACCATCGCCATGACAAGCTGACGATTGCTCGAGCCTCAAAGTCATTCTACAAAAGCGATGGCGTTGTTTTTGTGCCTCAAGGGGTGTACATCTGCCGGACGGCGTCCGACAGGCTGAACGTTCCCAATAGCTCCCCCAGATAGCTGACCGGTGCGGGCGCAACGGCTGCCGCACCGATTTCGGCGCGCAAACGGGCGTTGCTGAACACCGCGTCGGCTGTCAAAAAAGGCAGGTAAGGCTGCAGTGCGTCGAACATCCATCGCTGGCGGGCAAATTTGGGTGTCGGCACGTAGTCGCGCCCCCGCATCACCAGCTTGCCGATGCCCGGCATCGTGGCCGTCAACTCATCGGCCAGCGCTTTAAACGTCATGGAGTCTTCGCCGGTTGACACGTGGTAGCAGTCGTGCGCCAGCGTGTCCTTGAGCAGCATTTCGGCAAAGGCGCCGGCAATGAAGTCCACGGGCGCGAAGTCGAGCCTGGCCAGCGGGTCCAGGGGCACATCGCCCAGTTCGGCCATCACTGGAATCGACCACAACATGTTGCGCGCCAGCTTGGCGTCGTCAATGCCGCGCGACAGCACGATGCCGGGGCGCAGGCTCACAAAGGGGCTGCCGCCGGCGCGCAGCAGCGTTTCGGCGTCGCGTTTGGAGCGGATGTAGTCGTTGGCATAGCCGGCAAAGGGCATGTCTTCGGTGATCACGCCGCGCGGCTCGGTGGTAACCGCCGCCGTGCCGACAAAAAAGCCGCGCTGGGAGGGGGCGAGGTTCTTGAGGATGACCGAAAAGTGCTCGGCCGCCTTGATATTGATAGGGTAAACCCCAGCGCCGGGCTTGAACGAGGTGCTGGCCGCCGAATGCAGGATCACGTCGGCCGATTGCAGGACCGCCGTGCTGAGGCCGAAATTGGGTTCAATGACGTCGCCCGCCTCGGCCGACACCATGTCGGCAAATTCGGGTTTCCACAAAACGCTCTTTTGAAGGCGCTCCAGGAGGCGGGTGCGGGCCTGGTTCGAATCGGCGGCGCGCACCACAGCAGTGCTGTAGACGCCGCGCGCGGCCAGAAGAAGCATCAACTCGCCGCCAATCAGGCCAGTTGCGCCCGAAAGCAGTACGCGTTTTGACATGTGAAGAAATGTAAAGCTGAACCCACGAGTATAAGCCAGCCAGAGGGGCCGGCCAACAAAACCCCGGTGGGCGCAGGCGTCTAAATGCCTTCGAATTCCCGTAAAACCGCACGTTGCGGCGCTTTTTTTGGCGCCGCCCGTGTCTCCTCTATTTGGAGGAGGCCTCTACAGCCGGGTTTTCCGGGGTTTTTCCGTCACCCTGCTTGCCGCGCAGCCGTGCCGTCATGCGTTTGATCAGGTGTTCCAGGTCATCGATGTAGGTAAATACCGCGGGCACCACCAGCAGGCTGAGCACGGTGGAGGTGATCAGGCCGCCAATTACCGCAATCGACATCGGCGAGCGAAAGCTCGGGTCCGCCGCGCCAAAGCCCAGTGCAATCGGCATCATGCCGGCGCCCATGGCCAGTGTGGTCATGATGATGGGCCGCGCACGTTTGTGGCAGGCGTCAAGCAAGGCGTCCCAGCGTGACAGGTTGTGGTCCCGCCGCGCGACGATGGCGTATTCCACCAGCAGGATGGAGTTTTTGGTGGCAATGCCCATCAGCATGATCAGGCCGATAAGCGAGGGCATGGAAAAACTCTTCTGCGCGATCAGCAGGCCGACAAAGGCGCCGCCCAGGGACAAGGGTAAAGCGGCAAGAATGGTCACCGGGTGCAGGAAATCCTTGAACAGCAGCACCAGCACGATGTAGATGCACAGCACGCCGGTCAGCATGGCCAGGCCAAAGCTGGCAAACAGCTCGCCCATCACTTCGGCGTCGCCAACCTCCACTACTTTCACGCCTGCCGGCAGGTTTTTGATGGTCGGCAGCAGCTTGACCTCTTCGGTGATGTCGCCCAGCGCGCGCCCCGAGAGTTCGATTTCAAACTTCACGTTTCGCGAGCGGTCATAGCGGTCGATGATGGCCGGCCCGCCAGTCACTTCCAGGGTGGCCACCTGGCCCAGCATCACCGGCCCCACGCCCGGCTTCACGCTGGGCACCGCCAGGCGCTCGAGCACGCTCAGGTCCTTGCGCGCGGCATCGTCCAGCCGCACGACGATGGGCACCTGGCGCTGCGACAGGTTCAGCTTGGGCAATGACTCCTCATAGTCGCCCACCGTGGCAATACGAAGCGTCTCGCCCATGGCCGCGCTGGTCACGCCCAGGTCGGCGGCGCGGGCGAAGTCCGGCTTGATGGCGATCTCAGGCCTGACCAGGCTGGCGCTCGACGAGATGTTGCCCAGGCCCGGTATGGTGCGCAGGTCTTTCTCGACGGCAAGCGCCGCTGCCAGCAGTGCGTTGGAGTCCTCGGCCGTCAGCATCAGGATGTAGGCCTCGCCCGAGCCGCCCAGGCCCACCTTGCTGCGCACGCCGGGCAGCGCCTCGAGTGCGGCCCGCATCTTGTTCTCGATGCCCTGCTTGCGCGGCCGCTGACTGCGTTCGTCCAGCAGCACCGTCAGCGTGGCTTTGCGGGTTTCCGCCGCGCCCTGCATGGCAAACGGGTCGCCGCCCGCGGAGCCGCCGCCTATGGTGGTGTAGACGCTCTTGACGTGCTCGACCTTGCTGATGAGCTGGCGCGCATGTTCGGCGGAGGCCTTGGTCTGGGTCAGCGTGGTGCCCGGGGGCAGTTCCAGGTAGACCTGGGTCTGCGAGTTGTCGTCGGCCGGGATAAAGCCCGTGGGCAGCAGCGGCACCAGTGCCACCGAGCCGAAGAAAAACAGCGTCGCCATGATCATGGTCTTCACACGGTGCTGCATACACCAGGTGGCCGCCCGCATGTACCACCTCATCCAGGCCGGGTCGCTGTGCGTGCCCACTACCGGTTTGAGGATGTAGGCCGCCATCATGGGCGTCAGCACCCGCGCCACCACCAGCGAGGCGAACACCGCCAGCGACGCCGTCCAGCCGAATTGCTTGAAGAACTTTCCGGCCACGCCACTCATGAAGGCGGTCGGCAAAAACACGGCGATCAGCGTGAAGGTGGTGGCTACCACCGCCAGGCCGATTTCATCGGCCGCTTCCATGGCGGCTTCATAAGGCGTTTTCCCCATGCGCAAGTGGCGCACGATGTTCTCGACTTCCACGATGGCGTCGTCCACCAAAATGCCGATGACTAGCGACAGCGCCAGCAGCGTGATCACGTTGATGGAAAAGCCCAGCATATGCATGCCGATAAACGCCGGGATCACCGACAGCGGCAGCGCCACGGCAGACACAAAGGTCGCGCGCCAGTCGCGCAAGAAGAGCCATACCACCAGCACCGCCAGGATGCCGCCCTCATAGAGCAGGTGCATGGAGCCGTCGTATTCCTCCTGCACGGGCTGCACGAAGTTGAACGCTTCCGTGAGCTCGACGTCGGGATGCTGCAGCTTGAGGTCGGCCAGTGCTGCCTGCACGGCGGCGCCCACAGCCACTTCACTCTCGCCACGGCTGCGCGAGACCTCAAAGCCCACAACAGGCTTGCCGTCCAGCAGGGCGGCGGCGCGCGGCTCGGCGGTGGTGTCGCTCACGGTGGCCACCTGGTCAAGCCGTATGCGCCGGCCGTCGCTCAGCGCCAGCTCCATGCTGCCCAGCTCGGCGGCGGATTTGACCGTGGCCAGCGTGCGAATGGGTTGCTCGCTGCCGCCCAGGTCGGCGCGCCCGCCTGCGCTCTCGGTCTGCACCTGGCGCAACTGGCGTGACACATCGGCCGCCGTCGCGCCCAGGGCTTGCAGGCGAGACGGGTCCAGCGCAATGCGCACTTCGCGCGACACACCGCCCACGCGGTTGACGGCGCCCACGCCGCGCACGGACAGCAGCTTGCGGGAAATATCGTTATCGACAAACCAGGAGAGGGCCTCTTCGTCCATGCGCGGCGAGCGGATGGTGAAGGCCAGCACCGGCTGTCCGGCCAGGTCCATCTTGGTCACGACCGGGTCGCGCACATCGGCGGGCAGCTCACCGCGCACCTTGGCCACGGCGGCGCGCACATCGTCGACTGCCTCCTGCACCGGCTTTTCAAGCCGGAACTCGGCGGTGATGGTGGCCCCGCCGTCCTGCACCTTGGTGTAGATGTGCTTGAGGCCCTGTACCGTCGCGATCGAGTTTTCCAGCTTGCGCGCGACTTCGGTTTCAAGCTGGGCGGGCGCCGCGCCCGGCAGCGAGGCCGACACCGTCACGGTGGGCAGGTCGATGTCCGGGAAGTTCTGCACCTTCATGGCCTTGAACGACAGCATGCCGGCAAAGGTCAGCAGCACGAACAGCATGACCGCGGGGATCGGATTCTTGATCGACCATGAGGAGACATTCATCTGGAGTGCTCCTTATTTGGTAGCGGCTTGCGCCCGGCTGGCAGGCGCTGCGGGCTTGCTGGGTGCCTCATCATTGACGCGGACCAGGTCCCCGTCGTTCAGAAAGCCAGCGCCACTCACGATGACGCGTGCATCGGCTGCGAGGCCGGAGGTGATCTCCAGCCGGTCGCCGGCCAGGCGGCCGGTCTGCACCTTCAGCTGGCTGATGCGGTTGTCGGGGTTGAGCTTGAACACATAGTTAAAACCGTCGCGCACCACCAGCGCGGGTTGCGGCACGGTCAGCGCCGGCGTTGTGCCCAGGTCAAACTCCCCGCGGGCGAACATGCCGGCCTTGGCCGGCGACGCCATGCCGGCAGAGACCGGCAAATCCACGTAGACCAGTGCGGCGCGCGTTTGCGGGTCGACACTCGGGGCGATCATGCGCACCTTGCCTTTGAGCTCGGCGCCGCTGGCGGCGACAACCGTGGCCATGGTGCCCGCCTTGATGCGGCCCAGCTCGGCGGAGGTGACTTCCGCGCGCCATTCCAGGCGTCCGCCGCGAATCAGCCGGAAGAGCTCGGTGCCCTGGGGCACGACAGAGCCGACGGTCGCGGTGCGTGCTGAAATCACGCCGCTGTCGGGCGCCAGCACCTGTGTGTTCTTGCCGCGCAGCTGCTGGGCGTCCAGCACGGCTTTGGCCGCTTCGACACGCGCCTTGGCGGTTTGCTCGGCCGTGTTGTACTGGTTGATCTGCTGCTCGCTCAAGGCGCCGGAGCTTGCCAGCGTGCGGGCGCGCGCGGCGTTGTCGGCGGCGTCCGAGGCATTGGCCTGGGCCTCGATCAGGCTGGCGCGGGCCTGGGCCGTGTCGGCCTGCACGCTGTCGCCCGAGAACACCGCCAGCACCTGCCCGGCCTTGACCTGGTCGCCCACGTTGGCCTGCACCTGCACCAGCCTGAGGCCGTTGGACTCGGAGCCGATCACGGCTTCCTGCCAGGCGGTGATGTTGCCGTTGGCGCTGAGCTTGACCGGCAGGTTCACCTGAACCGGCAGCGCGGTGGCGACGGTCAGGGCCGGCTTGGAAGTCGCGGCCTTGGGGTCCGGCTTGGCATCGGATTTCGGGATAAACAGGGCAGCCGCCCCGGCAATCACTACGACGGCAGCTATCAAGGCAATCGCAACGGGTTTGAGTTTGAAGTTGGGCATGGTGTGCAAGGGGTCTGTCATGGAGGTGGCAGGGTCATCAGGCCGCGGCGTCAGGGCGCGGTGATGGCGGCGGGAGTGAAGGGAGCGGGTACATCTGAAACCACGGGCGGCACCGGCGGCTCGGCAGTGGTCCAGCCGCCGCCCAGCGCGCGGTACAGCGACACCCAGGCGCTGCGGCGGTCACGCTGCAAGGTGACCACGGCGCTTTGGGCCGCCAGCAGGGTGCGGCGGGCGTCTTCAAGCTCGACCAGGCTGGCCAGCCCGCTTTTGTAGCGGGCTTCGGTGCCGGTGAACGAGGCGCGGTAGCCTTGCGCGGCGATGGCGGCATCGTCGGTACGCTCGGCGGTGCTTTGCAGGTTCACCAGCGCCTCCTCAACTTCGCGCACGGCTTTTCGCACGCTGGCCCGGTACTGCGTCGCGGCATCTTCATAGCGTGCCTTGGCGGCTTCCACATTGGCTTCGCTGGCGCCGCCGTCAAACAGCGGAATCGTCAGCTGGAGCGGCCCGACCGTCCAGGTGTCAAAGCGCTGCGTGGAAGCGCTGGTGCGGCTTTTGGTGGTGTAGATCGAGCCGTTCAGCGTCAGCCGGGGGAAACGCTGTGCCCGCGCGCTGCCCACTTCCAGCCGGGCCGCGTCCACTTCGCGTGCCGCATTGAAGATATCGGGCCGCTGGGCAAGCACTTCGGCAGGCACGCTGATGACGGGCGCCATGGATTCCTGCGTCAGGTCAACCGGCGCGCTGGCCAGCTTTTGCCGCAAGGCCGGTTCTTCGACGGCGGTGAGCGCCACCAGCGCCTTGATGTCCAGGTCGCACAAGGTGCGCTGCTGGATGGCGTTGCCGTGGCCCTCCGCGGCACTGGCCCGGGCCAGCGCCGCCGTGGCGGGCGCCTGGAAGCCGGCCTTGGTGCTGAGGTCCGACAGCCGCGCGGTTTCGGCGCGCGAGGCCGCGTCGGAGCGTGCCACGTCCAGCAGTTTTTCGCAGGCGCGATAGCTGTAGTACTGCGTCGCGATTTCGGCGGCGACCGATACACGCGCGGCATGCCACATCGCCTCCGCGCCTTCAAAACGGTGCTGGTCGGCGTCGCGGCTGGCCGCGTACTGGCCAAACAGGTCGATTTCCCAGGCCGTTTGCAAGCCTGCCTCCAGTGTCGTGGCAATCGGCGGCGCTGCCGCTCGATTTATGGGCGCCGATCGCCCGCGGCTGGCGCTGGCGCTAGCGTCCAGCGTGGGCAGCATGGCCGCCGCAGAGGCCACGCGCGACGCCCGCGCCTGCTCGATATTGGAGCGTGCCGTCGAAACATCCGGGTTCACCGCTTCGCCGGCCATGATCAGCTCAACCAGCAAGGGATCGTTTTGCTGCTGCCACCATTGGGACAACCCTGTCAGGCTGCCGCCGTGGGGCAATGCTGCGGTGGTGCCGCTGGCCGGCAAGGGCGCTTGCCACTGTGTGGGGACAGGCGCGGCCGGCGTGTGGTGGGGAAGGTCCACCGCGCAGCCGGCGAGCAGCAGTGTGCACGCGACCGCCAATGACCCCAGCGGCCCCGGCGAGAGCAGGCGAAAAGGCTTGCGACGGAGGTCAGGCTTATTCATGGTGTGCAGTTTTCAGGCGCGGCTTGCCAGCCGCTGGGTGGTCAAGAGAATGTTTGCGCCGCGCTTCATCGACGGCGACCATCGCCTCCGCGTAGGCGACCAGGCTGGCGGCCCACTGTTCCACGGCGTCAGGCGCGCCGAAGAGCTGGGGCCGGATCGCGTCCACCACCTCGCGGCTGATGAACATATGAATCGCCAGCCCGGTGATGGAAAAGGCCAGCCGGTGCACGTCGTCGTCGGCTTTGGTCAGGCCCAGGTGGCGGCAGAGCACTTTCACCAGGGCCGCATGCGCGGGCTTGATGCCCTGGTCGATTTCCTCGGCCCACAAACCCGTGGGCTCCAGCATCTCGCGAAAGTGCAGCTTGGTGCACAACTGCACCAGCTCGCCCTGGCGCAGGGGCTCCAGGAAACCCGAGAAAAAACCTTCCAGGGACTGGCGCAAGGTGAAGTGGGGCTGGTTGTACAGCGCGATGTCGTCGCGTGCGCTGCCCAGGGGCTCGGTGAACACGGCGCGGTACAGCCCGGCCTTGTCGCCGAAGTAGTAGCTGATCGCCGCCACGTTGGCGCCCGCTGCCTGGGCGATGTCGCGGATGGAGGTTTTGGCAAACCCTTTTTCAGAAAACAGGCGCAGTGCCGTGTGCAGCAGGTGGGCCCGGGCGTGGGCGCCATCGGAGCGCTGCTTGCGGGTTTCGCCTTCGGCGCCTGCGGCGCGCAAGGGAGTTTTGGGGCGGACGTCGGCATTCATGTGCCCGCATTAAAGCACATGAATCAAACAAATGATTGAATTAAATCAGTTGATTGACTTAAAAGTGGCAACCCACAGGGCCTGGATGGCGTCGCACTCGGCCTGCAAGGTGGGCGGGGTGACCTGGGTGGGTTCTTCGTTCAGGCGCGCCCGGTGCTGGACCCGCCGCAGTTCGCGGTAGGCGGCCGCCGCGCGCTGGCCCACGCCGGGCGGCAGCAAGCCGGCAACCTCGGCGCGTTGCAGCAGCGAGATATTGCCGACGTTGGCGATCAGCTCCGGGTGCTGCGCGGACTGCGACAGCACCAGGAACTGCACGGCAAATTCAGCGTCCACCATGCCGCCGGGGCTGTGCTTGACATCGAACTTCTCGGGCTCGGGGGCGGTGGGCTCTCCGTCTGACAGATGCGGAGTGTGGGCGCGCTTGATGGGGTGGGCATTGCGCACTTTCTCGCGCATGGCGACGATTTCGCCGCGCAGCGCCGCCGTGTCGCGCGGCGCGGTGATGACCGATTCCCGCACCTCGTCAAAACGTTTGCGCAGGGCGTCATCGCCCAGCACGCAGCGGGCGCGCGTCATGGCCTGGTGTTCCCAGGTCCAGGCGGTGTTGCTGCCGCGCTGCTGCTGGTAGCGGGTGTAGGCGTCAAAGCTCGTGACCAGCAGGCCTGAGTTGCCGTTGGGCCGCAGGGCCGTGTCGATCTCGAACAGGTCGCCTTCGCCGGTCTTGATGGTCAGCCAGTTGATCAGCTTGCGCACAAAGGCGGCATAGACCTCGGGCGCCCGCTCGTCCTCGTCCTCATAGACAAACACGATGTCGAGGTCGCTGCCGTAGCCCAGCTCCTTGCCACCCAGTTTGCCGTAGGCAATGATGGCGAACTGCGGCGTCTCGCGGTGGCGGTTCTTCAGGCGCTGCCAGCACCAGTCGGTGGTCACGCACAGCACGGCTTCGGCCAGTGCGCTGAGGTCGTCGGCCACCTGCTCGACGGTGAGCACGCCTTCCAGATCGCGTGCCAGCGTGCGAAACACCTCGGCATGGTGCGCGCGGCGCAGCAGGTTCAGGCAGGTTTCCTCATCGTCTTCGCCGGTGCTTTTGAGTGCGGCCAGGCGCTGGCGCAAGTCGCGCGCGAAAGCCGTTGCTTCAAAGCGCTCCTTAAGCAGTTCGTCGCTGGCCAGCTCGTCGATCACGCCGGGGTGTTGCAGCAGGTAGCGTGCGGGCCACCTGGCGGCGCCCAGCAGGCGCAGCAGGCGCTCGTGCACGGCGGGCCGCTCCAGCAGCAATGCGAGGTAGCTTTCGCGCCGCAGCAGCGGCTCAATCCAGTCGATGATCCGTATGGCCGCTTCTTCAGTCACCGCGCCTTCGGCCAGCCAGCTGGCGGTGCGTTGCACCAGCCGTGTCAGGCGCGCGCGTGAATCCTCTCTCAGGGCCAGCACGCGCGGGTGCTGGCGCCACAGCGTGAGCCGTTCGCGGAACTTCTCAGGCCATTGTTCCGACAACTGCGCCAACAGGTCGTCAAGCTGCTGCGGCGCGGCCTTGGCTGTCTTGCCGCCGCAGCCTTTGCAGTCCGCCTTGCCGCCCAGCAGCTTGTCAAATTCACCGGCGACCAGCTCGCGGTGGGCATCGAGTTCACTGAGGAAGGGGCAGCAGTTGCCATAGCCCAGCGTCTCGGCAATCCACGCCAGGTCGTCGTCGCGTGTGGGCAGCACATGCGTCTGCTGGTCGTCCAGGTACTGGATGCGGTGCTCCACCTTGCGCAGGAAATCGTAGGCACGCGCCAGCGCGTCGGCGGTCTCTTGCGGCATCAGGCCCGCGCGGGCCACGCGCTGCAGGGCATCCACCGTGGGGCGGGTGCGCAGTTCCGGGAATTGCCCGCCGCGCACCACTTGCAGCAACTGCACGGTGAACTCGATCTCGCGTATGCCGCCGCGGGACATCTTGACGTCGTTGGCGCGCTCCGGGTGTCCCGCGCAGCGCTTGGCCGCATGCTCGCGAATCTGCTTGTGCAGGATGCGCAGCGCGTCAAACACGTTGTAGTCCAGGTACTTTCTGAACACGAAGGGCAGCACCGGCCCGCGCAGGGCCTGCGCGGCGCCGCTTTGCACGCATTCGAGTGGTGCGACCACCCGGCTCTTGAGCCAGGCAAAGCGTTCCCACTCCCGGCCCTGGGCCTGGAAGTATTCCTCCAGCGCACTGAGCGAAACAGCGGCAGGCCCGGAATTGCCATTGGGCCGCAGCGCCAGATCCACCCGGAACACAAAACCATGTTCGGTGGCGTCGCCGATCAGGCTGAAGACGGATTTGACCTGGTGTGAAAAATACTCGTGGTTTGAAATCTGCCCGCGGCCATCGCTGCGCCCCGCAGTCTCGCCATCGTGGTCATAGACGTAGATCAGGTCGATATCGCTGGAGACATTGAGCTCGCGCGCACCGAGCTTGCCCATGCCTACCACCCACATCCGGGCACGCGAGCCGTCGGGGGCCTGCGGCGGGCCGTACAGCGCATCGAGCTTTTGGCTGGAGTCGCGCATGGCGGCATCCAGCGCCAGCTCCGCCAGCTCGGTCATGGCCCGTGTCACCACCACCAGGGGGGCCTGGTGCTCGCAGGCGCCGTCGCAATCAAGCACCACCAGCCGCTCCATCACGAGCTGGCGCAGCACCCGCAGCGCGGCCCCGATTTCCAGGCCTTGGCCCAGCAGTGCGTCGAGGGTGACTTGCATGCCCGCACGCACAGGCGCGCCGGCAGGCAGGAGTGGGAGCTCGCCAGCATAGCGGCGGCGTACCCGCTGGACGAACCGTGAATAGTCCGATGCGGCCGGCCCGGTGGCGGGTAGGGTCTCAAGGCGGGCGGTTGGGACGACTGTCATCACACTACTTCACAAAACTTCATGGTCTCCCGCCGGGCGGACACTGGCCCCGGCGGTCATAATTCTCATGTCAATGGAGCCAACGATTCCCAGCACTATCCCTATGCCAGCCTTGCTGCCCCGGCGCCTGCAATGGCTGGCTTTCGCCGTGCGCATTTTGCTATGGCTCGTCGCAGGGGCCTGGGTGCTCTTTGGCCTGAGCTGGATCGTGCTGCATGGCTGGATTGTGCCGCGAATCGGGGAATTCCGTCCGCGCCTTGAAATAGAGGCCAGCAAGGCCCTGGGGGTGCCTGTACGCATCGGTGAAATCACCGCCCATTCCCAGGGAATGATCCCCTCCTTCGAGCTGCGTGATGTGACGCTGCTGGACCCCCAGGGCCGCGAAGCCTTGCGCCTGCCGCGCCTGCTGGGTGCGCTGTCTCCGTCGTCCATCTGGAGCCTGGGTTTTGAGCAGCTGTATATCGACAAGCCTGAACTCGATATCCGCCGCGCCGCCGACGGGAAAATCTATGTCGGCGGGCTGGACGTGTCGCAGAATCGCGCCGGCGGCCAGAGCGCCGCGGCCGACTGGTTTTTCTCCCAGACCGAATTCGTGATCAAGGGCGGCACCGTGCGCTGGACCGACGAATTGCAGAAGGCGCCCACGCTGGCTCTGACGCAGGTCGACTGGGTGATGCGCAATGCGCGCCGCCGCCACCTGATGCGGCTGGACGCCACGCCGCCGCCGGAGTGGGGTGACCGCTTCAGCTTCAGGGGCATATTCCGGCAATCGCTGCTGTCCACCGATGCGGGCAATTTCGAGGGCTGGAGCGGCCAGATGTTTGCCGACTTCGGCCGTGTCGATGCCTCCCGCGTCAGGCAATACGTCAGCGTGGACACGCTGGGCGTGGAGCTGATTCGCGGCAATGGCGCGCTGCGCGCCTGGGCGGACGTCAGCAAGGGGCAGATCATCGGCGGCACGGCCGACGTGGCCTTGCAGGACGTGGACGCCAGGCTGGGCGCCAAGCTCCAGCCGCTGGCGTTTGAATCGGTCGCCGGGCGCATTGGCGGCGGGCAACGCGCCAACGGCTTTGACTTCAACACCGAAGGCTTGCGCTTTCGCACGCGCGACGGCCTGCAGTGGCCAGGCGGCAATGTGGCGCTGGTGCATACCGGCGACGAGGCCGGCGCGCCGCAGCACACCGAATTCAAGGCCGACAGGCTAGACCTCGCCGCGCTGGCACAGATCGCCAACCGCCTGCCGCTGGATGCGCCTACGCACGCGCTCATTGCTTCTTTCGCTCCCAAGGGCCTGGTCGAAACCGTCGAGGCCCGCTGGCAGGGGCCAATGGACGCGCCCTCCACCTATGCGGCCAAAGGGCGTGTGGTCGGCCTGAATGTGGCCGCGCTGCCAGCGCCGGCCCAGTCGACCCAGCCGGCCGCTGCCGGCCCGGCGCCGGCGCACCCCCGGCCCGGCCGGCCCGGTATCAGCGGCGCGGCGATTGATTTCGATTTGACGCAGGACGGCGGGCAGGCCAAAGTCAAAATCACCAATGGTGCGCTGGCCTTGCCGGGCGTTTTTGAAGACCCGGTGGTGCCGTTCGACCAGTTGTCGACGGACGCCCAGTGGAAGTTTTCGGGGCGAAAGATAGAAGCCCAGCTGCGCAACCTGCAGTTTTCCAATGCCGACGCGCAGGGTGACGCCCAGATCAGCTGGCACACGGCCGATGTGGGCGCCGGCCCCGCGCCTGCCGCAGGCGCGCCGGATCACCGCTTTCCCGGCGTGCTGGATTTGCAGGGCGCCTTGAGCCGGGGTGACGGCGACCGGGTTCACCGCTATTTGCCGCTGGTGTTGCCTGACCCCGTGCGCCATTACGTGCGGGACGCCGTGGTGCAGGGTCAGGTCAGCGACGTGAAATTCAAGGTCAAGGGGCCAGTCGAAGAGTTGCCCTTCAAGAACCCGGCGCACGGCGAGTTCCGGGTGTCGGCCAAGGTGCGCAACGGGCACTTTGCCTACGTGCCCAAGACCATACAGCCGGCCGGCGCGGCCGCCTGGCCTGCTCTGACCGAACTCACCGGCGAGCTGGTGTTCAACCGCGCGGCGCTGGAGATCAACGGCGCCACGGGCAAGGTCGCCGGCCTGCCGGGCCTGCAGCTGGTCAAGGCGGACGCCCGCATCCCGGATTTGACCCACGACTCCACGGTGGAGGTCAATGTGGACATCAAGGGCGCGCTGTCCGACGCGCTGGGCTTCGTCAACCAGTCGCCGGTGGGCAACATGACCAACCATGTGCTGGCCAAGGCCGTGGCGACCGGCACGGGCGATTACCGCTTTCGCCTGAAGCTTCCCATCCATTCCATTGATAAATCCAATGTGGACGGCACCGTCACGCTGTCCGGCAACGACGTGCAGTTTGCACCTGCCGTTCCCACGCTGGCGCGGCTGCGGGGCGTGGTGACCGTGAGCGAGCGCGGGTTCTCCGTTGCGGGGGGCCAGGCGCGGCTGCTGGGCGGCGACATCCGTTTTGACGGCGGCATGCGCTCGCAGCCGCGTGCGCCGGGCAGCGTAGAGACCGAAACCGTCGCGTCCTTCAAAGGCCAGGGAACCGTCACCGCCGAAGGCTTGCGCCAGGCCAAAGAGCTGGGGCCGCTGGCTCGCATGGCCCAAAACGCCAGCGGCAGCGCACCCTATACGGCCACCCTGGGTTTTCGCCGCGGCCAGCCTGAGGTCACCATCTCCAGCAGCCTGCAAGGCATGGCTTTGAACCTGCCCGCGCCCCTGGTCAAAACCGCTGAATCGGCGCTGCCGCTGCGATTTGAGAATACGCTGCTGCAGGCCTCCCTGGCGCCGGGGCAAAAACTGGAGGACCAGCTCTCGGTCACCCTCGGGCGCGTGGCGACCGTCAGCTATGTGCGCGACGTGAGCGGCGCTGAGCCGCGGGTGATACGGGGCGGAATCGGCGTTGGGCTGGAGCCGGGCGAGACGGCGCCCATGCAGGAAGCGGGTGTCGCGGCCAACATCAACCTGGCCCATGTCGACCTGGACGCCTGGCAGCGCTTGCTGACAGACTCCTCCGGCAGCAGCGCGCTTGCCGCGCCGCCGCCGGCGGCGGCCACCGCGGCCACCAACCGCGCAGCGGCGGTTGCCGCGCTGACTTACATGCCGACCGTGATGGCCATACGCGCGAAAGAGCTCGTGATTGAAGGGCGCAAGCTCAACAATGTCGTGGTCGGGGGGTCTCGCGAAGGCCTCACCTGGCGGGCGAATATCGACGCCTCCGAACTCAATGGCTATGTCGAGTTTCGCCAGGCCGGCGGCATTGGCGCGGGGCGCGTGTACGCACGGCTGTCGCGCCTGAGCCTGGAGACCGGAACCGCCAGCGACGTCGAGGCCATCCTGAATGAGCAGCCCGCCAGCATTCCGGCCCTTGACGTCGTGGTGGAAGACCTCGAGCTGCGCGGCAAAAAGCTGGGTCGCGTCGAGATCGATGCCGTCAACCGCGGCGCGTCGGTAGCGGCGCGCGAAGGTGTCCGTGAATGGCGGCTGAACAAATTTAATGTGACGCTTCCCGAGGCCGTGTTGACCGCCACCGGCAACTGGGTGGCCCTGAATGCGCAGGCCGGCGCGGCTGCAGCCGCCGGTGGTGCGCGCGGGGCGCGCGCGCCGTCGGAGCGGCGGCGCACCGTGATGAACTTCAAGCTCGACATCGCCGATTCAGGCGCATTGCTCAAGCGCTTCGGCATGGGCGATGTGATTCGCCGCGGCAAGGGCAAGCTGGAGGGCCAGGTGGCCTGGGTCGGTTCGCCCCTCAGCCTGGACTACCCGACCATGAGCGGGCAGTTCAACATCAACGTCGAGTCCGGGCAGTTCGTCAAGGCCGACCCGGGCATCGCCAAGCTGCTGGGCGTGCTGAGCCTGCAGTCCCTGCCGCGGCGGCTGGCGCTCGATTTCAGGGATGTTTTTTCCGAAGGATTCGCGTTTGACTTTGTCCGCGGCGACGTCAACATCAACCAGGGTGTGGCCTATACCAACAACCTGCAGATGCGCGGCGTCAATGCCGCCGTCCTGATGGAGGGCAGCGCCGACATTGCCAAGGAAACGCAAAATATCAAGGTGGTGGTGGTGCCGGAAATCAACGCCGGCACAGCCTCCCTGATCGCGACCGCGATCAACCCGGCCATCGGCCTGGGCAGCTTCCTGGCGCAGATGTTTTTGCGCCGCCCGCTGATGCAGGCGGCCACCCAGGAGTTCCATATCGACGGCGCCTGGTCCGACCCGAAAGTCACCAAGCTGGACCGCAAGGCCCAGGCGGAAGGCAAGCCGGGCGAAGCATCTACGGAGACGCGCTGATCATGAAAATAGCTGCCATTCAGATGGTGTCGGGCACCCGGATCGAGGACAACCTGCAGGTGGCTCACCAGCTGCTGGGCCAGGCCGCGGCGCAAGGCGCGGAGCTGGCCGTGCTGCCCGAGTACTTCTGCATCATGGGCCGCAAAGACACCGACAAGCTTCAGTTCCAGGAGACGCCCGGCAAAGGCCTGATCCAGGATTTCCTGAGCCGGTCGGCGCGCGAACTGGGGCTCTGGATCGTGGGCGGCACGCTGCCGATGGCGACGGCCGACCCCGCGCGTGCCCGCAACTGCTCGCTGGCCTATGCGCCTTCCGGCGAATGTGTGGCCCGCTACGACAAGATCCACCTCTTTCGCTTCGCGCAGGGCCAGGAAGACTACGACGAAAGGCGCGTGCTGGAGCCCGGAGCGCAACCCGTTCGCTTCGATCTGCCTTCGCGCGACGGCCACAGCTACACCGTCGGCATGAGCGTTTGCTACGACCTGCGCTTTCCCGAACTGTACCGCGCCCTGAAGGCCGATGTGCTGCTGGTGCCCAGCGCCTTCACTTACACCACCGGCCAGGCGCATTGGGAAGTTTTGCTGCGCGCACGCGCCATCGAAAACCTGGCTTATGTGCTGGCGTCGGCCCAGGGCGGCACCCACGAAAATGGCCGCCGCACCTGGGGCCACAGCATGGTGGTCGACCCCTGGGGCCAGATCCTGGCGGAGCGCGCCGAAGAGGCGGGCGTGGTGATGGCAGAAGTCCAGAGTGCCAACCTGCAGGGCGTGCGGGGCCGCCTGCCCGCCCTGTCGCATTGCGTGCTGTGAGGCAGTCCCCGTGAAGTTTTCGTTTGCGCGGGGCGTCAGCAGGGACAGCCGCCGATGGTCGCTCTGGGTCCTGATGGTCACCCTGGTGGTGGCCTTGCTGGGCATACTGGTCTGGCTGGCGGGGCGTTACGAGTCCAGCATGGTGCAAAGCAGGCTGGAGCACGACGCGAGCGAAACCGTCACGGACATCCGCTCGGAGCTCACGCGCAACATCCAGACCTTCCAGGCCCTGCAGTCCAGCGAGCGCACGCCCTCGTCCTGGCATCAGTCCGCGATCGAGTTGCTTCGTGAGCACCGCGAGATCATGCGGCTCGAATGGCGCAATGAAGCCCTCGAGGTGCAGGCCTTTGCTGAAACGCCTTACCGCACGTCCGTGTTTGAGCGGCTGGGCCGCAGCAGCATGCAGGCCGATGTGAGCCTGACCTGCACCACGGCCCGGCGCCTGAGCGGCTCGGCCTATTCCACCAGCTACTTCATGCCGCAGCCCAACGGCCTGGGCCTGGAGGTGATGGACATGTGCCTGCCCATCGTGGCGGCGGGGCGCATCACCGGTTTTACGATCGCCACGTATTCACTGCAGGACATCCTGAGCGAGCTGGTGGGCAAGCAGCTGTCCCGCGGCGTCGGCCTGTCCTTCACCGAGGCCGACGGCACGCGCCTGGCCCTGCATGGCGTTCCCGCGAAGGGCAGCCGCATCTACATTGCGCAGCAGCTGCTGGACCTGCCCGGCAACACCATGGTCGTGCGCATGGAAAGCCGCCTGGGCACGCCCGCCCTTTTCCCCAACGTGCTGACCGCGCTGGTGACCGCCATGTCGCTGGCGCTGATCGCGGTGCTTTTCCTGTTCGCCCGGGACATGCGGCGCAGGCTGAGGGTCGAAAACGACCTGGGCGAGGCCCTGGCCTTTCGCAAGGCCATGGAAGACTCGGTGCTGACAGGCCTGCGCGCCCGCGACCTGCAGGGGCGCATCACCTATGTGAACCCGGCGTTTTGCAAGATGGTGGGCGTGGAGGCCAAGGAGTTGCTCAACCACAGCTTTCCGTCCCCGTACTGGCCGCCGGAGCTGGCCAGCATGTACCAGCAGCGCCAGGAAATCCGCCTGGCCGGCAACAACCTGCCGCGCGAAGGCCACGAGTCGGTGTTCATGCGGCGCGACGGCACGCGTTTCCCCGTGCTGATCATGGAGGCCCCGCTGATCAACGCCGTGGGCAAACACACCGGCTGGATGAGCGCCATCCTGGACGTGAGCGAGCAGCGCCGGGTCGAGGAACTCTCGCGCGCCAGCCAGGACCGCCTGCAGGCCACCGCGCGGCTTGCGATGGTGGGCGAGATGGCGTCGCTGCTCAGCCACGAACTCAACCAGCCGCTGGCCGCGATTTCCAGCTACGCCACCGGCTCGCTCAATCTGCTGCAAGGTGAGACGGCCGCCGAGAAACCCGCCGCGGCGCCCACGCCGCCGCTGTCTGAAGACCTGCAGCTGGCCATGCGCCGCATTGCCGAGCAAGCCGAGCGCGCCGGCAAGGTCATCAAAAGCGTGCATGACTTTGTCCGCCGGCGCGACCAGGTGCGCGAGGCGGTGCAGCCGCGCGCCCTGCTCGACGCCATCATGCCGCTGGTCAGCCTGCAGGCGCGCAAGCTCGGCGTGCGTGTGGTGATTGAAGTCGATGAAAGCTGCGAGCCGGTGCTGTGCGACCGCACCATGGTCGAGCAGGTGCTGCTCAACCTGTCGCGCAACGGCATGCAGGCCATGCAGAATTTGCCTGAAGGCGCACCGCCCGGCGGCGCGGCGCCGCAGCCAGGGAAGGTGCTGACACTGCGCATCCGCCCCGCGGCCTCCAATGCGCACAGCCGCTGGGTCGAATTTGCGGTGATCGATTGCGGCCAGGGCATTGCCGAGGATGTGGCCGAGCGGCTTTTCACGCCTTTCTTCACCACCAAGGAAGAAGGCATGGGCCTGGGGCTGAGTCTGTGCCGAACCGTGATAGAACAGCACGGCGGCTTCCTCGGGTTCGAGGCGGCCGAGCCTCAGGGTACGATTTTCAGTTTTACCCTGCCCGCGGCGCTGGCTCAGGATGCCGGATCAGAGCGACCCTGAAGGATTTGCATGGAACCTATTTACGACGCCACGGTTTATATCGTCGATGACGATGCCAGCGTGCGCGATGCGCTCGCCTGGCTGCTGCGCTCGCGGCGGCTGCTGAGCGAGACCTTTGACAGCGCCGAAGCGTTCGATGCACGGGTGTCTGACGGGTTCAAGGTCAAGGCGCCTTCCTGCCTGCTGCTCGATGTGCGCATGGCGGGGCTCAGCGGCCTGGCCATGTTCGAAAAACTGATCGGCTACGGCCTGCTGCCGACCCTGCCGGTGATTTTCCTGACCGGCCACGCCGACGTGCCCACCGCTGTCGACGCGGTCAAACGCGGCGCTTTTGATTTCTGCGAAAAGCCTTTTTCAGACAACGCCCTGGTGGACCGCATCGAGCAGGCGCTCAACCTGTCCGCGGCGGCGCTGTCCCAGCACAGCGAGTCCACCAGCCTGCAGGCCCGGCTTGACGGCCTCACAGACCGCGAGCGTGACGTGATGCGGCTGGTGGTGGGCGGCCTGCCCAACAAGCTCGTGGCCGACCAGCTCGACATCAGCGTGCGGACGGTAGAAGTCCACCGCGCACGCGTCTTTGACAAAATGGGCGTCAAGTCGGCGGTGGAGCTGGCCAACCTGCTGCGCAGCCTGTAGCCGCTTCTCGCCGATTTCCGGTTTTATTTCTTGTCGGATTCCGCACCGGGCGCTGGTTGCTCCGGGTCCTTCAGTTCGCCGTTCTTGCGGCCTGAAAACATCGTCCACCACACAATGAACACCAGCAGCAGCAACGCCCCTAGGGCTTCGAGCAAAAGTAAGGCCATGATATTTCCCTGGATTCCATCCATACGCGCCGGGCGCTCCATGCGGCTGACGCGGCTTGTGCCGATTATCGCCACCGTGCTGCTGGCCTCCTGCGCCAGTCCGCCCTTGCCGCCTTCGCCGACCTCTTCCGGGGCGCCGCCGGCCGCGGGCAGCCGTCCCGGCGACTCGGGCCCCTTGCCCGCGTCCATCGTCCAGGGCAAAAGCCGCTGGGTGCCGGTTCGCTGGGCGGAACTGCCCGGGTTTGAAGAAGACCAGCTGTTCGAGGCCTGGAATGCCTGGCTCAAAAGCTGCGAGCGCCCCGGCCCGGTATTTGCGCCCTTGTGCGCCGAGGTCCGCCGCCTGAGCATTGCCTCCGCCGAAGAGCAGCGCAACTGGATGGTGAGCCGCCTTCAGCCTTACCGGGTCGAAAGCCCGCAAGGCGCGGCCGACGGGCTGCTGACCAGTTATTTCGAACCCGTCCTCAAGGCCAGTCGCCAGCCCGGCGCGGGGTTTGATGTGCCGCTGTACCGCACGCCGGCCTCGCTGGGCAGCCGCAAGCCCTGGTTTTCACGGCAGGAAATTGATACCTTGCCCGAGGCCCGGGCTGCGCTGAAGGGCCGCGAAATCGCCTGGCTGGCGGACCCGGTCGAGGCGATGTCGCTGCACATTCAGGGCTCCGGCCGCTTGAGCATCACCGAGCCTGACGGCGCGCAGCGCATGATCCGCGTGGCCTATGCCGGCTCCAACGAGCAGCCGTTTCGCAGCGTCACCCAGTGGCTGCTGGACCAGGGCGAAGGCCGCATGACCACGCCCTGGGTGGAGTCCACCAAGGCCTGGGCCGCCAGAAACCCGCCCCAGCGTGTGCAGCAGATGCTCTGGAGCAATCCGCGCTACACCTTCTTCCAGGAGCAGCCGTTGAGCGAGCTGGACGCCGCCTTCGGCCCCAAGGGCGCACAGGGCGTGGCGCTGACGCCGGGGCGCTCTATCGCGGTGGATCCGGGCAGCATCCCTTACGGCACGCCGGTGTGGCTGGCTTCGCGCGGCGGTGCGGGCAGCCTGCAGAAACTGGTGCTGGCGCAAGACACGGGCAGCGCCATCACCGGCGCGGTGCGGGCCGACTACTTTGCCGGCACCGGGCCGGAGGCCGGCCAGTTCGCCGCGCGCATGAACCAGCCGCTCAGGCTCTGGGTGCTTTGGCCGCGCTGAACCACTCCCCAGGAGTCATCATGAACAAACCATGGAACATCTCTGCAGCGCTGCTGGCGGCGGCATTGGGCGGCTGCGCCGGCGGCGGCAACTGGCAGGGTGGGGGTGGCGGCCCGCTGTACCGCTGCGAGCACGGCATCGAGTTCCGGGTCAAGTTCATCGACGACACGGCGGTGCTGGACGGCCCCGGCGGCCACGACATCCTGAACCGTGACGCCGGCGGGCAGGGGCCGCAACAGACGGTTTACAGCAACCCGCGCATGCGCGCCGAGTTTGGCCTGGGCGCCAGTGGCCGCGAGGCCCGGTTGCATTACCCGATGCTGCCGTTGTCGGCCCGCTGCGTGCGCGACTGAATTTTTTAACGCACGGAGAGGCGGACTTCTACGCGCATCCCCTCGCGCCGTGTGGACTGCCGGCTGTCGGCGATGCCGCTGCTGCTGCCGGCGCCGGCGTCGTCCGATTCGGCCACGGTGACCCATTCCCCGAGACGCACGCTCAGCGAAGTGTTGGTCGATGACGAGGACAAGGGCGCCATCGGTGACGAGCCTGTGCGGCTGGCCTGCCCCGCGGCCAGTTCCAGCTCCGCGCTGTCGCCGCCGTACCAGGTCGGCCTGGCCGCAAAGCCGCTGTTGGCATCGATGAACACGGTGCTCGCCTGACGCGCCTGCACCAGCCGCAGCGGCTGGCTGTTGCCCAGGTTGATGTTGACGTTGCGGCCGTTGAGCACCAGCACGCGCTGGACCAGGTCGCGCGAATCGCTGCGCTGGTTGTCCTGCGCCGTGATGTTGACGTTGGCGCCCGAGCGGCCGGGTTGCAAGGTAACGCCGCCCTGCGCGCCCAGCGCACTTTGGGACAGGGCGTTGTTTCGCACCTGGCGCACTTCGATCTGCAGGTTGCGCATGGGCAGCGGTTCCGGTGTTGCTGTTGAATTCATCGCTGGCTGCGCAAATGTCACTGGGGCCAGCGCCATCAGAAGCATTGAAAAAATCGCTGAGGCGGCGTAACGGGATTTCGGCATGTCGGGCTCCAGATGATGTGGCGGAAGAGGGAGTAAAGAAAACTTCACGCTATGAAAATGATAGTCAAGGATTTAGATTTTGATTGAGGAAAACGGTCATTTCTATTCCTCACGACGATCCGTTGCGCGCCAGATGCCCCAGCGGCAGGGCGCTGCTGGCCTTGACCTCGCCGAGCGAAAAACTGGTGTGCAGGTCTTTGACGTTCGGCAGGTTGATCAGGTTTTGCAGCGCGAACTTGCTGAAGGCCTCCAGGTCTTGCGCCACCACCTGCAGCTCGAAGGTGCCGGTGCCGCTGATGTAGTGGCAAGAGACGATCTCAGGCAGCTTCTTGATGGCTTCTTCCAGCTGGCGTGTGGCGTCGCCGCTGTTGCGGTCGGCGTCCAGCCGCACAAAAGCCAGCACGCCCAGCCCGATCTTGTGGCGGTTGATCTCGGCCCGGTAGCCGGTGATAAAGCCAGACTCCTCCAGCGCCCGCACCCGCCGCCAGCAGGGCGCGGCCGACAGTCCCACGCGGGACGCCAGTTCCGTATTCGTCAACCGTGCGTCGAGTTGCAACTCATTCAGGATGGCGATGTCAAACTTGTCTAATGTTTCCATATATGGCACTTTACAGCAAGATTCTTTCTGAAAGTGGGCTAAATCAGGCAAACAAAGCAAAGACATATCAGGGCTTGCGGCATACACTTTGCATGCACATAGAGGGCTGGCCCTAACCGGGTTTTGACCCTTCTGCTGACGCTGCCCACAAGGCGGTACTAAAAAACAGTTTTGGAGACCCACGAATATGAACGCGCCCCTACCTGAGCACATCCGCAAGGCCCTCGAAACCGTCACTCTCGACGATAAATATTCGCTTGACCACGGCCGCGCCTTTATGAGCGGCGTCCAGGCGCTGGTCCGCCTGCCCATGCTGCAGCGTGCGCGCGATGCCATCGAAGGCCTGAATACAGCGGGTTTTGTCAGCGGCTACCGCGGCTCGCCGCTGGGGGGCTATGACCAGGCCCTGTGGGCCGCCAAAAAGCACCTGGCTGCGCAAAACATCGTGTTCCAGCCCGGCGTCAATGAAGAGCTGGGCGCCACCGCCGTCTGGGGCACGCAGCAGCTCGACCTGTATCCGCAAAGCAAAAAATTCGACGGTGTGTTCGGCATCTGGTACGGCAAGGGCCCGGGCGTGGACCGCTGCTCCGACGTCTTCAAGCACGCCAACATGGCCGGCACCGCCAAACACGGCGGCGTGATCGCCATTGCCGGCGACGACCATGTCTCCAAGAGCTCCACCGCTGCCCACCAGAGCGACCACATCTTCAAGGCCTGCGGCCTGCCGGTGTTCTTCCCGTCCAACGTGCAGGACATCCTGGATATGGGGCTGCATGCGTTTGCCATGAGCCGTTTTTCCGGCGTCTGGTCGGGCATGAAAACCATCCAGGAGGTCGTGGAGTCGTCCAGCTCCATCCTGGTCGACCCGGACCGCGTGAAGATCGTCATCCCTGAAGACTTTGAAATGCCGCCCGGCGGCCTGCACATCCGCTGGCCTGATCCCCCGCTGGAGCAGGAAGCCCGGCTGATGGACTACAAGTGGTATGCGGCGCTCGCGTACATCCGCGCCAACAAGCTCAACTACAACGTCATCGCCGGTCCCAAAGACCGCTTCGGCCTGATCGCCAGCGGCAAGGCCTTCAACGACACGCGCCAGGCACTGGCCGACCTTGGCCTGGACGAAGAAACCTGCCACCAGCTGGGCATTCGCCTGCACAAGGTCAACGTGGTCTGGCCGCTGGAAGCCACAATCACGCGTGACTTCGCCCAAGGCCTGCAAGAGATCCTGGTGGTGGAGGAAAAACGCCAGGTCATCGAGTACCAGATCAAGGAAGAGCTCTATAACTGGCGCGCCGACGTGCGCCCCAATGTGCTGGGCAAGTTTGATGAGCCCGAAGGCGACCAGTCCGGCGGCGAATGGGGCCGCTCCAACCCGAGCGACAACTGGCTGCTGCGCGCCAAGGCCGACCTCACGCCGGCCATCATCGCCAAGGCGATTGCCAAGCGCCTCAAAAAGCTGGGCGTGCCCGCCGACATCATTTCGCGCATGGATGAGCGGCTGGCCGTGATCGAGGGGCGCGAACGCGCGCTGGCTGAAGGTAAATCAGATACCGGCGAGCGCGCACCCTGGTTTTGCAGCGGCTGCCCGCACAACACCAGCACGCGCGTGCCTGAAGGCTCGCGCGCCGTGGCCGGCATCGGCTGCCATTACATGGCGACCTGGATGGACCGCTCCACCTCCACCTTCACCCAGATGGGCGGCGAAGGCGTGACCTGGGTGGGCCAGGCGGCTTTCACGACCGACGAACACATCTTTGCCAACCTGGGCGACGGCACCTACTTTCACAGCGGGCTGCTGGCGATCCGCCAGGCCATCGCCTCGGGTGTGAACATCACCTACAAGATCCTCTACAACGACGCGGTTGCCATGACGGGCGGCCAGCAGGTCGGCGAGCGGCCCGAAGGCCATTCGGTGTTGCAGATCATGCAAAGCCTGCGCGCCGAAGGCGTGGCCAAGCTGGTCATCGTGACCGACGAGCCGAAAAAGTACGACGGCGCGCCGCTGCTGGACGGCGTGACAGTGCACCACCGCGACGAGTTGGACCGCATCCAGCGCGAGTTCCGCGAACTCAAGGGCACGACCGCCATCATTTACGACCAGACCTGCGCGACGGAAAAACGCCGCCGCCGCAAACGCGGCACCCTGGCCGACCCGGAAAAGCGCGTGGTCATCAACGAGCTGGTGTGCGAAGGCTGTGGTGACTGCTCGGTGCAGTCCAACTGCCTCTCGGTGGAACCGCTGGAGACTGAATTCGGCCGCAAACGCCGCATCAACCAGAACACCTGCAACAAGGATTACTCCTGTGTGAAAGGCTTTTGCCCCAGCTTTGTCACCGTCGAAGGCGGGCAACTGAAGAAGCCCAAGAAGGACAAGAAGGGTGCCCCGAGCAGCCTGTTCGCGATTCCGGAACCCGTGCTGCCGGTGGCTGAAAACGCCTGGGGCATCGTGGTCGGTGGCGTGGGCGGCACCGGCGTCATCACCATCGGCCAGTTGCTGGGCATGGCGGCGCATATCGAAGGCAAAGGCGTGGTTACGCAGGACGCCGGTGGCCTGGCGCAAAAAGGCGGCGCGACCTGGAGCCATATCCAGATCGCCAACCGGCCGGAAGCCATCTACACCACCAAAGTCGACACCGCAAAAGCCGACCTGGTGATCGGCTGCGACCCCATCGTGGCGGCCAGCAAGTACACGCTGACGGTCATGCAGCCCGGCCGCACTTACGTGGCGATGAACTCGCACGGCACGCCGACGGCAGCCTTTGTGAAAAACCCGGCCTGGCAATTCCCCGGTGGCAATTGCGAGTCGGCGGTGACTTCCGCAGTGGGCGCTGACTTGCTCGGCAGCTTCGATGCCGAGCAGGTGGCGGTGCAACTGGTGGGCGATTCAATCTATACCAACCCGCTGATGCTGGGCTTTGCCTGGCAAAAAGGCCGGGTGCCGCTGTCGCACGCCGCGCTCATGCGCGCGATGGAGCTCAACGGTGTGCAGGTCGACAACAACAAGGCCGCTTTTGAGTGGGGCCGTCGCTGTGCGCACGACCTGGCCGCGGTGCAGGCTTTGTTCAAGGCGGCCCAGGTGATCGAGTTCGTCAAGCGCCCCGCGCTGGCCGACATGCTGGCCAAGCGGGTCGACTTCCTGATGGCCTACCAGAATGCGGCTTATGCGCAGACCTACCAGGCCTTTGTCGAGAAGGTGCGCGCCGCAGAAGCCCCGCTGGGCAAAACGCTGCTGACCGAGGCGGTGGCCCGTTACCTCTTCAAACTCATGGCCTACAAAGACGAGTACGAGGTGGCGCGCCTGCACACCGACACCGGCTTCCTGGACAAGGTCAACGGCATGTTTGAAGGCGACTTCAAGCTCAATTACCACCTGGCGCCTCCGATGATCGCGTCCACCAACGACAAGGGCGAGCTGCAAAAGCAGCAATTCGGCCCCTGGATGCTGGGCGCCTTCAAGGTGCTGGCCCGCCTCAAAGGCCTGCGCGGCACGCCGCTGGACGTTTTCGGCCGCACCGAAGAGCGCCGCACGGAGCGGGCATTGATTGAGGAATACCGCGCCAGCATGGAAGAGGTGCTGGCGGGGCTGAGCGCTGAAAACCATGCCGTTGCGGTCGAAATCGCCCGGATCCCGGAAATGATCAAGGGTTACGGCCATGTCAAGGCGCGCCACCTGGCCGCCGCGCGCCCGCAATGGGCGGCGCTGATGGCGTCCTTTCGTCAGCCCCAGGCAACCGGCCAGCGGCAGGCTGCTTAAGGCTCAATCCGGGGCGGCACCGGCCTGACGCCGGGCCAATAGCGGCCCGATACCCGCATATCGGGACGGTGCCGCACCCCAAAGCGCAGCCCGGCGTGGGCTGCGCCCGACATTTGCGCGTAAACCCGGCTTGAAAAGCCCTTGGCGCGCGCCAGTTACCTCCTTCGTGCGGCAGGCCGCCGCATACAATCGTGGGCTCTGCGCCCCGTCCGAGTCCGGACGGCGCTCGCCAGTTTGTTTTAAAACGTTGTGGAGTTAGCCGTGTTCATTTCTTCTGCCTTTGCCCAAACCGCCCCTGCCGCTGCTGCCGGCGGCGACATGATGTCCTCGCTCACGGGCATGCTGCCGCTGGTGCTGATGTTTGTGGTGCTGTATTTCGTGATGATCCGTCCGCAGATGAAAAAACAGAAAGAGCACCGCGCCATGATCGACGCCCTGGCCAAGGGCGATGAAGTCGCCACCGCCGGCGGCCTGCTGGGCAAGGTCACCAAGCTGGGCGACGTCTACCTGACGCTCGAACTCGCGCCAGGCGTTGAAGTGCAGTTGCAGCGCAGCGCCATCATCCAGGTCCTGCCCAAGGGCGCGATCAGCCCGGCCAAGTAATTAAAGAACCCAAAAGCGTCGAAAGGCCGAGCGGCCTTGCGATGCAGGGCGGACTTCAAGCCAGGCGCCCTTTTTTGTGCTTTTTGTTCGTTTGTCACCAGGAACAGCCCTCTCATGAATCGTTATCCGGCCTGGAAGTACGCCATTATTGTGGTCGCGCTGTTGATCGCGGCCTTGTACACACTGCCCAATTTTTTTGGCGAGGCGCCTGCCGTCCAGGTTTCCAGCGGCAAGACCATCGTCAAGGTCGACAGCACGACCATGGCCAGAGTGGAGCAGGCCCTGAAGGACGCCAGCATCACGGCCGATGCGATCACGCTCGAAGGCAGCTCGATCAAGGCGCGTTTCGGCGACACCGACACGCAGCTCAAGGCCAAGGACGCCGTCGAAAAGGCCCTGATTCCCGACCCGAAGGATCCTTCCTACGTGATCGCGCTCAACCTGTTGTCGCGTTCGCCGGCCTGGCTGACCTCGCTTCACGCCTTCCCGATGTACCTGGGGCTGGACTTGCGCGGCGGTGTTCACTTCATGCTCCAGGTGGATATGGAGGCTGCGCTCACCAAGCGCGCTGAATCCCTGGCCGGCGATATCCGCTCATCCCTGCGGGAAAAGAACATCCGGCACGGCGGCATCAGCCGCAACGCCCAGACCATCGAGATCAAGGTTCGCGATTCCGCCACGCTGGCGTCCACCAAGGCCCTGATTCAAGACCAGTTCCCGGACCTGCAGGCCGTGGATACACCGGACGGCACCGAGTACAAGCTGACCGCCACCATCAAGCCCGAGGCGGCGCGCCGCGTGCAGGACCAGGCGCTCAAGCAGAACATGGTGACCCTGCACAACCGTATCAATGAGCTCGGCGTGGCCGAGCCGGTGATCCAGCAGCAGGGCATAGACCGCATCGTGGTTCAGTTGCCCGGTGTGCAGGACACGGCCAAGGCCAAGGAAATCCTGGGCCGCACCGCGACACTGGAAATGCGGCTGGTCGACGCCAGTGCCGAAGGGCAGGCGGCGGCCGCCGGCGGCATGGTGCCGTTCGGCTCGGAAAAATTCCTCGACACCAACGGCATCCCGGTGATCGTGAAAAAGCAGATTCTGGTCACCGGCGAAAGCCTGACGGACGCCCAGGCCGGCTTCGAATCGCAGAAACAGGAACCCAACGTCTCCCTGACCCTGGATGCCAAGGGCGGCCGCGTGATGCGCGATGTGAGCCGCGAAAACCTGAACAAGCCGATGGCGATCCTGCTGTTTGAAAAGGGCAAGGGCCAGGCGATTTCGGTGGCCACCATCCGCGGAGAGCTGGGCACGCGTTTCAGCATTTCCGGCGCCATGAACATCAATGCGGCCAATGACCTGGCCTTGCTGCTGCGCGCAGGTTCGCTGGCCGCGCCCATGGAAATCATCGAAGAACGCACGATCGGCCCCACGCTGGGCGCAGACAACATCTCCAAGGGCTTTCACAGTGTGTCCTGGGGCTTTGTGGTGATCGTGGCGTTCATGGCCGCCTACTACATGCTGTTCGGCCTTTTCTCCGGCCTGGCGCTCGCTGTCAATTTGCTGCTGCTGGTCGCCGTGCTGTCCATGCTGCAGGCCACGTTGACCTTGCCGGGCATGGCGGCCATGGCGCTGGCGCTCGGTATGGCCATCGACTCGAACGTGCTGATCAATGAGCGGGTGCGGGAAGAGCTGCGCAACGGGGCTTCTCCGCAAGCGGCCATCCATGCGGGGTACGAGCGGGCCTGGGCGACCATCCTCGACTCCAACATCTCTACGCTGATTGCCGGCCTGGCGCTGCTGGCTTTTGGCTCTGGCCCGGTGCGGGGTTTTGCCGTGGTGCATTGCATCGGCATCCTGACCAGCATGTTCTCGGCGGTGTTTTTCTCGCGCGGCCTGGTCAACCTCTGGTATGGCCGGCAGAAAAAACTCAAGTCGGTTTCCATCGGTACCGTGTGGCGGCCTGCCACGTCCGGCACGGTGGCAACGAAGTAATCACGGCCTTTTTTCCTGAGTTTCCCAAGGACCCCAGATGGAATTCTTCAAAATCCGACGTGATATCCCGTTCATGCGCAATGCGCTGATCTTCAACGTCATCAGCTTTGCGACCTTTGCGCTGGCGGTTTTTTTCCTGTTCACCCGCGGCCTGCATCTGTCGGTGGAGTTCACGGGCGGCACCCTGATGGAGGTGAATTACACCCAGGCGGCCGATGTCGGGAAAATCCGGGATACCGTGGCCGGCCTGGGCCTGACCGATGTGCAGGTCCAGAATTTCGGAACTTCGCGTGATGTGATGATCCGCCTGCCGGCCCAGAAGGGCGTGAGCACCGCGCAGCAAAGCGACAAGGTCCTGGCCGCGCTGAAGGCCGCCAACCCGGATGTGACGCTTCGCCGCACCGAGTTTGTCGGCCCGCAGGTCGGCGAAGAGCTGGCCCATGACGGCCTGAAGGCGCTCGGCATGGTGGTATTCGGCATCATGGTGTACCTCGCCTTCCGGTTTGAGTGGAAGTACGCGGTGGCGGCCATCATCGCCAACTTGCACGACGTCGTCATCATTCTGGGCTTCTTCGCATTCTTCCAGTGGGAGTTTTCGCTGGCGGTGCTGGCGGCCGTGCTGGCGGTGCTGGGCTACTCCGTCAACGAATCGGTGGTGATCTTTGACCGGATCCGCGAAAACTTCCGCCGCTACCGCAAGATGACCACGGTCGAGATCATCGACAACGCGATCACCTCGACCATCAGCCGGACCATCATTACCCACGGCTCGACCCAGATCATGGTCTTGTCCATGTTGCTTTTTGGCGGCCCCACCTTGTTTTACTTCGCCCTGGCCTTAACCATCGGTATTTTGTTCGGCATCTACTCGTCCGTCTTTGTGGCTGCGGCGATTGCGATGTGGCTGGGCATCAAACGAGAAGATCTCATCAAGGCAAACACCAAAAAAGATGAGGACCCTAACGACCCGAATGCAGGTGCCACGGTGTAAGCTATAGGCTAATCATCCAGGGCGGTTGTGGCTCCAAGTAACAAAAATAGCGGTCTTCTGGTAGAGCAGGCACGTGCGCTGTTCACGGAGCGTGCCGCACGGATACTGCCCGCACTGGCAAAAAGCATTCAGGACCGGCTCTCCGCACTGGTCGATGAGCCGGGCAGCGCCCGCGACATGCAGGACCGCCGGGATGCCTGGCTGGCGTTCCAGAAAAGCGGCGACGCCTGGGTGCGCGGCACCACGGCCGCCTGGGCTGGGGCCCGTACGATTTCCGCCGCTAACTCGCCCGCCAGGTTCCTGGACAGCGGCAAATTTGAACTCATGGGCAACGACGTGATGGAGGACAAGATTCTTGCCTCCCGTCTGGCCTTGCGGTTGCTGGATTTCGCCAGCTGGGAACTCAACGACCTCAGGCTGCGCATCCAGAGCCTGGAGTCGATTGCCGAGCTCCACAAGCAGGACATCCTCCGGCCCGAAGTGCTGGCCCAGCACCTGGTTGAGCAATGGAGCCTTGCGTCGCTGCCTCGCGAAGTCTGGCTCACGGTTCAGAGCCAGGTTCAGAAGGAAATGGGTGAGCACCTTCTTGAGACCTACCACGCGACCAATGAGTTTTTGGTGCAGCAGGGTGTGATGGCCGAGATTGACCTCAGGCCGCTCGTCAAACGCACACCGTCTGCCGTCACTTCCGGTGCTGCCGGCAAGCCGCAGGTCCCCGAAAATTCCCAGGAAGCCTCCAAGCCCCGAGGCGCCACCGGAAGCGGGGACGCTTCTGCGGCTGATTCGCGGATGGGCGGAGGTGGCTCGGCCTACGGCGGTGAAACCGGAGGCGGCGGTGCATCCGATTTTTCCGGTCATTCCGGGCGTGGTGCTGGAGGCGGTGTTGGCCGGGGCGGCGGCGGTGCCACAGGCCCGGGCGGCGGCCGCGGCGCTTCAGGAAACGGTGCGCAATCCGGGTACCAGGGCGGAGGGCGCGGCGGCAGCGGGCCGGCCGGCGCCGGTGGTGCAACAGGTTCGGGCGGTGGCCGTTCCACGGGCGGTGCAAGCGGCTCTGGCGGCGCGGCAGGTCAGGCTGGCCCGGGAGGTGGTGGGGGATCAGGCTTCTCCGGTGGGACGGGCCGCCCAGGCGGTTCGGGCTCCGGCAGCCAGGCCGAAAACCACGAAAAAACAGATGGAGCGACAGGCCCGCAGGCCTCCGGCACGGGCAATCCTGTTTACGACGAAACCCGCATGCAGACCGCCACCACGCCGCTGGCCAGGGCCCGCATGCGCGCGCAAGGTGTCATGGGGCATCTCAAGCGGCTGTTGTCGAACCAGGTGGCGGGATTTGATGACACGCGACCCAGCCAGGCATCACCGCCGCTCGCGCAGGCCATGGCCAGCGCGGAGCGCGCACAGCACAGCGAGGTCGAGCGCACACTGCTTGCAGACCCGCAGGGCCAGGTCTATGGCCAGGTGCAGGTCGACCAGGCGGTGGGTGTGCTGCGCGAGCGTGCCAGCAAACTCAAAGAGGCGGCGTCCACCTCCTCCGAGAAGGCGACGATTGAGATTGTGGCCCTGATGTTCCAGAGCATTCTGGCGGAGGACCGCATTCCGCCCGTGGTTCGTGTATGGTTTGCGAGATTGCAGATGCCGGTGTTGCGCGTGGCGATTTCCGAGCCCGAGTTTTTCGAATCCTTGCAACACCCCGCGCGCCGCCTGATTGACCGCATGGGTTCCTGCGTGCTCGGGTTCGACGTCACGATTTCGGGCGGCGCCCTGGAGTCCGAAATCAAGCGCGTGGTTCAGGTGATCGAGCAGTACCCTGAGACCGGGCGCAGGGTGTTTCAGCTGGTGTACGACGAGTTTGACAAATTCCTCTCCAGGTTTCTTTCACAGCACGGCAGCGCGGCCCGTGTGGTGAGCGTGGCCCAGCAGGTCGAGCAAAAAGAGACCATGACCATCCAGTACACCATTGAGATGCGCAACATGCTCAATGACATGCCGGTGCGCGATGAAATCCGCGAGTTCCTGTTCAAGGTGTGGGCCGAGGTGCTGGCCATTGCAGGCATGAAAAACGGCCCGCAGCATGAGGAAACCTTGACGCTCAAGCGGGCCGCCGCCGACCTGGTGTGGGCGGCAAGCGCCAAGCCCAATCGCAATGACCGCGCCCGCGTCATCGCCGACCTGCCCAAACTGTTGCAACTGCTGCGCATGGGCATGGGCATGCTGGGTCTGGGAACGCCCGAGCAGGACGCCCACCTGAAGATCATCAGCGACACCCTGGCCGATGCCTTTATGTCCAAGACAGATTCCATTTCAATGGAGAAGGTCGAGGCCATGGCCAAGCGGCTGACGAACCTGGAAGATTACCTGTCCGACGAGGATGTCGGTGATCTGCCGCTGGATACCGACAGCCTGGTGACCATGATCGGCATCGATGCCGCGGACATCGAGGTGATTGCCGACGGAGGCAGCCACCCGACCGAAGCGATGCGCGCGTGGGCCAAAGAGCTTCAGCTGGGTACCTGGTTCAGCCTGGACCACAACGGCAAAGTCAGCCACGTGCAATTTGCCTGGTGCAGCGACCGCAAACAGTTGCACCTGTTCGCGTCCACCGACGGCCGCCATTTCCTGATCCAGGCCCGCCGGCTGGCGGCCTACTTGCAGGCTGGTTTGCTGGTGCCGACAGAGGAAGAAGCGCTGACCGTACGCGCTACGCGCGATGCGTTGGCCAAGCTGGATGCCAATCCCGAGCGCCTGCTCGGGTAGGTCTATTCAGAGGTTGAGGTGGGGCGCATTGGCCCCGAATGGCGCAAGGCCAATGCTCAGTGCGCCAGGCGAAATTCCGTGTCGTCGCAAAGCTCGTCCAGCACGAGTGCGTCGGGTTCTTCGCCGAAACTCCAGTACACCATGAGGACGATGATCTTCAGGTCGTCCAGCGTGACCGGGTCGCCCGGCGCCGCCATGGCACGGTCAATCACGATCTCACGCATATGGGGCGGCAGCACGCCTGATGATTCGAGAAAACTCACAAATCCCAGGCTTTGCGCACCCAGGTGCACTTGTTCTGCCACCGAATAGACGCGCAGGCTGCCTGCGGATTGCGCTTGAATCGGGTGGGCAAGAACATTGGAGGTGGCAGGTTCCGGGCCCTCCGGTGTCTTGGCGGGAAGGCTGATTTGTGTGCCCTGGGCCGCGACATTCAGGCCGTCAAGCCACACAAGGGCGGCTTGTATTTCTTCGGCGTCAAATCCCGCCGCCGTGAGTTTGCGGCTGAGTCGCTGAAGTTCGGGGCAAGCGTCACCTTGCCAGTAGTTCTCGTAGACGTACACCAGTACTTCAAACATGTACCCAATATAACGCAGATGCAGGCCGGTGTGTCAAGCGCACTTGCCAGACCTTTGCCAGACGCGAAGCGCGGCGGTATCAGCCGGCGGCCAGGCGCTGGAACAAGCCGCCGGGCAGGCGCGCAAGCCGCCCCTCGAGTTCAAGCTCCAGCAATTGCGCCTGCAGCCGCGCCGTATCAAGACCGGTTCGCGCCTGCAGTGCGTCCAGGCTCACGGCATCAAACCCCAATGCCTGCAATAGAGGCGTTTCGGCGCAGGTCTCTTCTGCCTCTGCCTCGTCATCGCCATCATCTTGTGTGCCGGTTGCAAGAGGCCTTGTGGCGGTGGCCATGAGATTCAATTCCTCGAGCACGTCCTGCGCCACTTCCACGAGCTTTGCACCTTGCTTGAGAAGCGCATGGCAACCGCGTGACTGCGGCGAGTGAATGGAGCCGGGGATGGCAAAAACCTCCTTGCCCTGATCCGCCGCCAGGCGAGCCGTGATCAGCGAGCCGGACTGCAGCGCCGCCTCGACGACCAGCGTGCCCAGAGACAAGCCGGAGATGATGCGGTTTCGCTTCGGAAAATTTGCCGTGAGCGGAGGGGTGCCGAGGGGAAACTCGCTGATGATCATGCCCTGCTGGGCAATCCGGTGAGCCAGCGCCAGGTGCTTTTTGGGATACACCCGGTCCAGGCCGGTGCCGACCACCGCGATGGTGTCCCCGCCTCCCAGCAGCGCGCCGTCGTGCGCCGCACCATCAATGCCCAGGGCCAGGCCGGACACCACGCACAGGCCGGCACTGCCGAAAGCCCTGGCGAACTGCCGTGCATTGGTTTCTCCTTGCGGCGTCGGATTGCGGCTTCCGACGATGGCAATGTGAGGCGCCGTGTTGTGGCCGGCGGTGAGCACTTTCTTTGCACGCGCGCCCAGCATGTAAAGCATCAGGGGCGGATCTTCGATATTGAGCAGGTCCGCGGGATACGCCGCATCGCCCAGTGTGGCAATCAGGCGGTCATCTTCGGCGTGCAGCCATTCCAGGGTGGTTGTCAGCAAGGCCTCCAAACCGGGTGGTTCGGTCTGAACCGCCTTGACGAGCTTGCCAGTGCCCATCTGCCCCAAGGCATCGGCGCTCTGCGCAAAAATGGCCTGCGCCGACCCGAAGGTGGCCAGCAGTTTGCGTGCGGTGTTGTTCCCGATTCCGGGAGACAGGGTCAGGCGTAGCCAGGCCCTAAGCTCTTGCGTATCCAAGTCAGTGGTTTCTGTGTGAAGCGTCGGCAAAGTGTGCGGCCGGCCAAAAGGGACCGGCCAGCCCAAGCACCGCGCGCCTTGCCCTGTGCAAGCGTCGCCCCGGGCGCACCGCTACCGGCGACGTCAGTTGGGATTGCTAAACCGGTCGCCGACTTTCACACCGTCGGTGATCTGCAGAACCAGCGCATACGACAGCCTGTCGAAGGTGCGGAACACCATCATCAGGCCGTTGCGTTCATTCGGCAGCTTGATCTGCGGCCGCGCGCTGTCGGTTTTGTCGGCAAGCCTTTCGCCGTCTTTGAGGATCGCCATCACGTGGCCGCGTTCGAGCCCGTCTCTGGCGCCGCGGTTGATCACCACGACCTGATTTTCCGATGCGCTCGCCACTGCATTGCCGTAAATTGACACAATCTGGCCGGTAATCGGGGTTGCTGGCGCGTGCGGCACATAGCCCACCAATTCCCTGGGAGGTTCGGGGGCCAGGCGGTCGCCGATTCTCATTTCTTCTTTGGTGGCAGTGATGTCAATGGTGGCGGGAACAATTTCTGTTTGTGCTTTGCCGTCTTTGCCCGTCACTTGCGCGACGGATTCGCCGCGCATCAATTCGGCCTTGCCGATGTACTGGGCCTCGTAACCGAGGATTTCGTTGGTCGTCGGGTCCTTCAGGGCCGTGGCGTCGCGGTAAACACGGTAGTCGAGGGGCTGGCCCTTGGCATCACTCAGCGGTTTGCCGGTAGGGACGCCTCCGACATATTCGCCGCGGGCATAGGCCCGGTCGCCACGGCTGAGCAGTACGCGCCCTTCCTGGGCCGCCACGATACGGGGTGCGCGGGCGAAAGCGGCGCCGTCAACAATGATGGCTTCCGCCAGGAATGGCTCGATGGCGTTGGGGGACAGCGCGGGGATGGACGTGTCCGCCAGTGTTTCATAGCGGGTGCGCGGCGACACCCGGATGGTGTCTGAGGGCGGGCCCTCGCTGGAGCTGGCCTGCTGCGTGCGCAAGACGGCGCGACCGCCGGTCTTGTCGAGGTAGAGCTGCTGGCCGGGGTAAATACGGTGCGGGTTGCTGATGTCCTGCAGGTTCATGCCCCACAGCTCGGGCCAGCGCCAGGGGCTTTTGAGGAAGATGCCGGAAATCGCCCACAGCGTGTCGCCCCGCTTGACGGTGTAGTTGTCCGGCGCGTTCGGCGCCAGCTCGCTCAGGGGGACGCCCGCCTGGGCGACCTGGTTGGCCGTGGCCTTCTGGGCGGGGGTAATGGGGAAATTCTGGGCATGCAGGCCGGCTGTCACGCCCAGGAGGGCGGCGGTGGCTATTGAAATTTGACTGAAACGACCAAAAATTGTTTGCATCTTTGTAAGCCCTCGGCGCTTTTATGAGGCTGGCAGACACTACCCGGGTGAAACCGGGCAGAAAAAGCCGCGTCTATATCTTGATAAATCACTAACGATTTTGTACCTAAGCCCTTGATTAAGCAACGATTAAGCGATTCTGGGAATATTGGGATGCTGAAAAACCGGGAAAAGTGGCGAAAATAGCGACATCTCTCCCACATCCCTCCCTTTGCCCTTGCCTTCCCCATGAGCCAGCTGACCATTCTTCGTTATCCAGACCCCCGCCTGCACACGGTGGCCAAACCCGTGGCGGCTGTGGACGCACGCCTGCGCAAGCTGGTCGACGACATGCTTGAGACCATGTACGGCGCGGAGGGCATAGGCCTGGCGGCCACCCAGGTGAACGTGCATGAGCGCCTGATCGTCATCGACGTGAGCGAAACCCGCGACCAGCCCTTGGTGCTGATCAACCCCGAAATCACCTGGGCCAGCGAAGAAACCCGTGTGGGCGACGAAGGCTGCCTCTCGGTGCCCGGCATTTATGACGGCGTGGAGCGCTCCATCGCCATCAAGGTGCAGGCGCTCAACCTGGACGGAAAGCTCCAGGTGCATGAAGCCGAAGGCATGCTGGCTGTCTGCATCCAGCATGAAATGGATCATTTGATGGGCAAGGTGTTTGTCGAATACCTGTCGCCGCTCAAGCGCAACCGCATCAAGACCAAGATGATCAAGCAGAAAAAGGACGAAGAGCGCGACGCTGTTCGTTAAGTGCCAGCCCCGCGTGCCGGGGCTGCCGGCCATGCATGCGGGATGCGTTCGGGGATGCGGGGCTTTGCGGCCTGCGCCGCGGGATTTCCCTGAGAGTCCTTAGAATCGGACCCCATGCGCGTTATTTTTGCAGGTACCCCAGAGTTTGCCCGTGTGGCCCTGGAAAAACTGCATGCAGCCGGTTTTGACATCCCTCTTGTCCTGACCCAGCCCGACCGCCCCGCCGGCCGCGGCATGAAGCTGCAGGCGTCGCCCGTCAAGCAATGGGCTGAAAGCGCCCACGTCGCCGTCGCACAGCCCCGCAGCTTGCGGCTCGATGGCAAATTCCCTGATGACGCCGCCGCAGCCCGCGAGGCCATTGCTGCCGCGCAGGCTGACGTGATGGTGGTCGCGGCTTATGGCCTGATTCTTCCTCAGTGGGTTCTGGATGCGCCCAGGCTGGGCTGCTTGAATATCCACGCCTCGCTGCTGCCGCGCTGGCGCGGCGCCGCGCCGATTCACCGCGCCATCGAAGCCGGCGACACCGAAACCGGCGTCACCATCATGCAGATGGATGCCGGGCTGGACACCGGCGACATGCTGCTCGGCGAGAAACTCCGGATCGTGCCGCAAGACACCACAGGCACGCTGCACGACCGGTTGTCCGATCTGGGCGGACGCCTTATCGTCGAGGCGCTGGAACTCGCCGCTTGCGGTGGCTTCAAGCCGGCCGTCCAGCCGGCAGAGGGCGTCACCTACGCCCACAAAATTGAAAAACACGAAGCCCTGACCGACTGGACGCAAAGCGTGGCCGCGATTGAGCGCCGCATCCGCGCTTTCAACCCCTTCCCGGGCGCCGCCGGCGTGCTGGAAGGGCAGACGCTCAAGTTCTGGCAGGCTGAAGTGTTAGCCGGCGCGGCGCTGCCGGCAGGTGCGCAGCCGGGCCAGGTGCTGGCCGCCGGCGCCGAAGGCGTGGACATTGCTGCGGCCGATGGCGTGCTGCGCGTGAGACGCCTGCAAAAAGCCGGGGGCAAGGCGCTGGATGCGGCTGATTTTCTGCGGGGCTTTGATATCCGGCCCGGCATGATATTCAGCCAGCCGCAGGCCCGCCAATCGGTATGAGTAGAAAGAAGGTTTTGTGAAAGCATTGTTCAAGCACCCCGACTTCCGCGTGGGGGTGAGTGAGCTCGCCGCCGTCGCGCCGGGCATTGCCGCCTGGGGCCTGATGACGGGTGTGGCCATGGTCAAGTCGGGCATGAGCCTTACCGAAGTCTTGCTGATGGCCATCCTGGTGTTTGCGGGCAGCTCGCAGCTGGCGGCCCTGCCGCTCATCGTGGCCGGCGCGCCCATGTGGGTGATTCTGGCCACCTCCTTTTGCGTCAACCTGCGCTTTATGGTGTTCAGCGCCCACCTGCGTCCTTATGTGATGCACCAAAGCCTGTGGCGGCGCATGGCCAGCGGCTACGGCATGGCCGACCTGAACTACGTGCTGTTTACCAAACGCTACCCGCACCCGGCCACCGACGCCGCCGGCATCGAAGCGCAAGACGCCTATTGGGTCGGCAGCTGCGGCATGAGCTGGGTCAGCTGGGTGGGTGCCACGCTGGTGGGAATTGCGCTGGCCAATTCCATCCCGCTGTCCTGGGGCCTGGGCTTTGCCGGTATCCTGGCCCTGCTGGGCATCATGTGCTCACTGGCCACCACCCGACTGCGCGCGGTGTCGGCCGGCATCGCCGGTGCGGCCGCTGTGGCTACTTTCGCGCTGCCGCTCAAGCTCAACATCCTGGTGGCTATCGCCGCCGCCGTCGCGGTCTGCCTGCTGCTCGAAAAAGCGCCGGCCAAACCTGCCGCGCCCGCCCCCGGCACCGGAGACGCCGCATGAACCAGACCGATCTCTGGACGGTGGTCACCATCATCGGCATGACGCTGATGACCGTCATCACACGCTCCTTCTTTTTCCTCTCCAGCAAACCCTGGACGCTGCCCGGCTGGGCGCAGCGCGGCCTGCACTACGCGCCCATCGCGGCACTGGCCGCCGTGATCGTGCCGGAAATGGTCATGACGCAGGGCCATTTCATTGCGACCTGGAAAGACGCGCGGCTCTTTGCCGTGCTCGCCGGCACGGCCTGGTATTACTGGCGGCACGGCGTGCTGGGCACCATTCTGGCTGGGATGGCGGTGTATTTGCCGCTGCATATGGGGCTTGGCTGGTGAATATGGCCCCCACGGTCGCTCACTTCGTGTAGCTCCCTGCCCCCCGAGGGGGCCGCCCGCCTGCGGTCTGGCAAAGCCAGTCCCGCGGCTCATGCTGAAATTGGGGCGCACCCCCGGCCTTGTCTGACGAGTCGGGTGTTTCCAGCCACCTACAATTTAGGGCTTTGGGCGCTTTAGCCCAAAGCCTTTTTCATTCTGCGAGCCCCTTCATGAACTTCATCCGTTTCTCCGACCTGTGTGCCAGCGGCAAGGCTGCCGGCCAGCGCGTTTTTATCCGTGCCGACCTCAACGTGCCGCAAGACGACAAGGGCAACATCACCGAAGACACGCGCATCCGTGCGTCGATTCCCTGCATCCAGATGGCGCTGGACGCCGGTGCGGCGGTGATGGTGACTTCCCACCTCGGGCGGCCTGTGGAGGGTGAGTTCAAGCCGGCGGATTCGCTGGCGCCAGTGGCCAGGCGCCTGGGTGAGCTGATGAAGCGCGACATCCCGCTGGCCTCCGGCTGGGTCGACGGCGTGGACGTGAAGCCCGGCCAGGTGGTGATGCTGGAGAACTGCCGCCTCAACAAGGGCGAGAAGAAAAACAGCGAAGAACTCGCCCGCAAGATGGCCGCGCTGTGCGACATTTTTGTGCACGATGCTTTCGGCACCGCGCACCGCGCCGAAGCCTCCACCTACGGCATTGCGCAATACGCGCCCGTGGCCAGCGCCGGCCCGCTGCTGGCCGCCGAGATGGACGCCATCTCCAAAGCCCTCTCCAGCCCGCGCAGGCCGCTGGTCGCCATCGTGGCCGGCAGCAAGGTCTCGACCAAGCTCACCATCCTCAAATCACTGGCCGACAACGTCGACCAGCTCATCGTGGGCGGCGGCATCGCCAATACCTTCATGCTGGCTGCCGGTTTGAAAATCGGCAAAAGCCTGGCCGAAGCCGACTTGCTGGCCGAAGCCAAGGCCGTGATCGACGCCATGAAGGCGCGCGGCGCCGAGGTGCCTATCCCGACCGATGTGGTTACCGCCAAAACCTTTGCCCCCGATGCGCCGGCCACCGTCAAAGCGGCTACCGACGTCGCCGATGACGACCTGATCCTGGACATCGGCCCGCAAACCACCGCCCGCCTGGCGGCCCAGCTCAAGGCGGCCGGCACCATCGTCTGGAACGGCCCGGTCGGCGTGTTTGAGTTCGACGCCTTCGCCAAGGGCACTGAAGGCATTGCCCGCGCAATTGCCGACAGCAGCGCGTTTTCGATCGCCGGCGGCGGCGACACCCTGGCCGCCATCGCCAAATACGGCATTGAAAAGCAGGTCGATTACATCTCGACCGGCGGCGGCGCCTTTCTGGAAGTGCTGGAAGGCAAGACGCTGCCGGCCTTCGACATCCTGCAAAAGCGCTCGGCGGGCTGAGGTGGCTTGCTCCTTTATCAGGAGCGGTTTGTGCCCGTCACGCTTGCGGCACGGCGACAGCCGGTGCCGCAAGTCCCATTTTCGTAACGTCCTTGTAACCATTTTCATGTGAAAATAGGAAACTAAATTACAGGAGACAGACATGAAGATGCAGCGCCGCGGCACCAAAATCGTTGCCACCCTTGGCCCCGCTTCCAGCGATCCGGCCTTGCTTGAGCAAATGATCCGCGCTGGCGTCAATTGCGTGCGGCTGAACTTCAGCCACGGCACGGCCCAAGACCACATAGACCGCGCCAGACTGGTGCGTGAGGCCGCCACCCGCGCCGGCCGCGAAGTCGCCATCATGGCCGACCTGCAGGGCCCGAAAATCCGCGTCGGCAAATTTGCCGAAGGCAAGGTACAGCTTGAGCAAGGCATGAAGTTTGTGCTCGACGCGTCCCGCACCGAGCCCGGCGACATCAACGGCGTGGGCCTGGACTACAAGGAGCTGCCGCGCGACGTCAAGGCCGGCGACACCCTGCTGCTCAACGACGGCCTGATCGTCATGACGGTCGATAAGGTCAAGGGCGAACAGGTCCATGCGACGGTCAAAGTTGGCGGCGTGCTGTCCAACAACAAGGGCATCAACAAGCAGGGCGGCGGCCTGACGGCGCCGGCGCTGACGGCCAAGGACATGGAAGACATCAAGACTGCCATGAGCTTCCAGGCCGACTATGTGGCGGTGAGCTTTCCGCAGAACGCCAGCGACATGGAAATGGCGCGCCAGTTGTGCAATGTGGCCGGCGCCGAGTTCCGCCACAAGCCGGGCTTGATCGCCAAGATCGAGCGCGCCGAGGCGATCCCCAACCTGGAAGCCATCTGCAAGGCGAGCGACGGCATCATGGTCGCGCGCGGCGACCTGGCCATCGAAGTCGGCAATGCCGCTGTGCCGGCGCTGCAAAAACGCATGATCCGCATGGCCCGTGAGCTGGACAAGGTGGTCATCACCGCGACCCACATGATGGAGTCCATGATCACCAACCCGGTGCCCACGCGCGCCGAAGTCAGCGACGTGGCCAACGCGGTGCTCGACGGCACCGACGCCGTCATGACCTCTGCCGAGACCGCCGCCGGCCGTTATCCGCTGGAGACCATTGTCGAGATGGCCAATATCTGCGCCGAAGCCGAAAAAGCCGAGGACGTGAAACTGGACGCCGACTTCACCGGCATGACCTTTGACCGCATCGACCAGTCCATCGCCATGGGCGCCCTGTTTACGGCCCATCACCTGGGTTGCAAAGCCATTGTGGCGCTGACCGACTCGGGCTCCACTGCGCTGTGGATGAGCCGCCACCGCATCCATATTCCCATCTACGCACTGACGCCCAAACTGGCAACCCAGCGCAAGATGGCGCTGTACCGCAATGTGCGGCCACTGCTCATGGACACCAGCGCCGACCGTGACACCGCACTCGGTGATGCCGAGGCGCACCTGAAAAAACGCGGGATCGTCGACAGCGGCGATATTTATGCCATCACTTGCGGCGAACCCATGGGGGCGCCGGGCGGCACGAATATGCTGAAAATCTGCAGAGCAGGTTGAGCCCCCACGCTTTTCACTTCGTGTAATGCGCTGCCCCCCGAGGGGGCCGCCCGCCCTTCGGCCCGGCAAAGCCGAAAAATTGGCACACCCCTATCGGGCTCACTTCGTGTAGCCCTTTTCCCCTTGCAGGGGACAGCGCCTGCGGCCCGGCAAAGCCGGTTCCGCGGCGCAAGCTGGCATGAAGAGTCTCGCTGACGGCATCGATTGAATCCATCGTCGCTTGGCATGCGTACCAAGGAGTCATGCACAACAGTGACTCCTCCTTGCCAAGACGCTCTTTCTTCGCCATGTTGCCCGCGCTGCTCACGGCGTGTTCGGGTGCGGATCTTCTTAATGCCACGGTGGCGACGGACACCTACCGGCGCACCGGGGGCATCGCTTACGGGCCTGACCCGCGCCAGCGGCTGGATGTCTACCAGCCGCAGGGCGAGCTTCGCAATGCGCCTGTGGTCGTGTTTTTTTACGGCGGCAGTTGGTCAAAAGGGGAGCGTGCCGACTACCGCTTTGTCGGCGAGGCGCTGGCTTCGCAAGGCATCGTCGCCGTGGTCGCTGATTACCGCCTGAGCCCGGCGGTGCGTTACCCCGCTTTTGTGCAAGACAGCGCGCGTGCCGTGCACTGGGCGAGGGACCATGCGGCCGAGTACGGCGCTGACCCGGCCCGGCTGTTTGTGATGGGCCACAGCGCCGGCGCGTACAACGCCGCCATGGTCGCGCTGGACGCGCGCTGGCTGGCGGCCGAAGGCATGAAGCCCTCACAACTGGCCGGCTGGATGGGTTTGGCCGGCCCTTACGATTTTTTGCCAATTGCCGACCCGCAGACACAAGTGGCCTTTGAATGGCCCGGCACGCCCGCCGACAGCCAGCCGCTCGCGCATGCTTCCCGAGCGTCCCCGCCGGCCTTGCTGCTGGCCGCTGCGGATGACCGGACCGTCAACCCGCAGCGCAACACCGTGGCCATGGCCCAGCGGCTCAAGAGCCAGGGCGTGCCGGTGGAGTCGGAGCTGTTTGGCGGCGTCAGCCACGTGACCCTGATCGCGTCCATGGCGTCGGTGCTCAGGGGGCGGGCGCCGGTGCTGGAGCGCGTCACGGCATTTGTGCGGTCGCCGCGCCGGCTGCCTGCGTCCTCCTAGCGTTTACAGGCGGTTACCCCGCGTATTTGGAGGCAAGTGCGGCACAAGTTCTGCCAATAACCCCGGTTTGCGCAGCCGTTAGAATCAATGCTTCGGTTACTTCGCGGTTACGGCCCATCAGGCAGCCCTTGCGCTGCACGGCCTTCCGCCGGTAACCCGCCTTTTCTGGCAGCGTTTTTAACTTTCTGGGGATCTGATCATGGCACTCGTTTCGATGCGCGAGCTGCTGGACCATGCAGCAGTCAACGGCTACGGCATTCCGGCTTTTAACGTCAACAACCTCGAGCAGGTGCAAGCCGTCATGGAAGCGGCCAAGGAAACCGGCGCGCCCGTCATCCTGCAAGCCAGCGCTGGCGCCCGCAAGTACGCCGGTGAGCCCTTCATCAAGCACCTGATCGAAGCGGCCATCGAGATGTATCCCAACATCCCCCTGGTCATGCACCAGGACCATGGCCAGAACCCCGCTGTCTGCCAGGGCGCCATCGATCTCGGCTTTTCGTCGGTGATGATGGACGGCTCGCTCGAAGCCGATGGCAAGACCATCGCCAGCTATGAATACAACGTCGACGTGACGAAGAAAGTCTCGCAACTGGCCCACAAATACGGCGTGACGGTCGAAGGCGAACTCGGCTGCCTGGGCTCGCTGGAAACCATGAAGGGCGACAAGGAAGACGGCCACGGCACCGACGCCACCATGACGCGCGAGCAGCTGCTGACCGACCCCGAGCAGGCCGCCGACTTCGTCAAGCAGACGCAGATCGACGCGCTGGCGATCGCCATCGGCACCAGCCACGGCGCCTACAAATTCACCCGCAAGCCCACCGGCGACATCCTGGCGATCGACCGCATCAAGGAAATCCACAAACGCATCCCCAGCACCCACCTGGTGATGCACGGTTCCTCCTCCGTGCCGCAAGAGTTGCTGGCCATCATTCGCCAATACGGCGGCAACATGAAGGAAACCTACGGCGTGCCCGTCGAGGAAATCCAGGAAGCCATCAAGCACGGCGTGCGCAAGATCAACATCGACACCGACATCCGCCTGGCGATGACGGCCGCCGTGCGCAAATTCCTGGCCGAAAACCCCGAGAAATTCGACGCCCGCGAATGGCTCAAGCCCGCCCGTGAAGCCGCCAAGCAGATCTGCAAGCAGCGCTACATCCAGTTCGGCTGTGAAGGCCAGGGCGCCAAGATCAAGGGCGACAACCTGCAGGTCGTGGCCGCCAAGTACGCCAAGGGCGAGTTGGCCCAGGTCGTCCATTAAGACGGCGTGAATAAACCCGCCAACCGCCCGCGCGGATTGGCGATAATTCAAAGCCCGCGACTCTTGCGAGTCGCGGGCTTTTTACTTTGACTCCCCCCGTTACGCTGCCCCCACCATGACCCAAGCACTCCATACCTCAGCCCTCACCTCCCTGCCCCTGTTGGCGCGCGGCAAGGTGCGCGACAACTACGCCGTGGGCAAAGACAGGCTGCTGATGGTGGCCAGCGACCGTTTGAGCGCCTTCGATGTCATCCTGGGCGAGCCGATTCCCGGCAAGGGCGCGCTGCTCACGCAAATGGCGCTGTTCTGGTTCGGCAAGCTCGGCCACATCTGCCCCAACCACCTCACGGGTGAGTCGCCCGAAAGCGTGGTCACCCCGGCTGAAGTGCCGCAGGTCGTGAACCGCTCCATGCTGGTCAAGCGCCTCAAGCCCATCCCGGTCGAGGCCGTGGTGCGCGGCTACCTGGCCGGCAGCGGCTGGAAGGAATACCAGGACAGCCAGGCCGTGTGCGGCGTGCCGCTGCCCGCGGGCCTCAAAAACGCCGGCAAACTGCCCGAACCCATCTTCACGCCGGCCGCCAAGGCCGAAGCCGGCGAGCATGACGAAAACATCAGCTACGAGCAGGTGGTGAAGGTCGTCGGCCCCGAACTCGCCGCGCAGATTAAAAAGATCAGCATCGAGATCTACAGCACCGCCGCCGCCTTCGCGCTCACCAAGGGCATCATCATTGCCGACACCAAGTTCGAATTCGGCCTCGACGAAGACGGCACGCTCACGCTGATGGACGAGGTGCTGACGCCCGATTCCTCACGCTATTGGCCGATTGAGGGTTATGAAGCCGCCTACGCAGCCGGCCAGAACCCGCCCAGCTACGACAAGCAGTTTGTGCGTGACTGGCTGGAGGCCGTGCGCATCAACGGCAAACCCTGGGATAAAACCCCACCTGCGCCGCGCCTGCCGGCCGACGTTGTGGAAAAGACTGCTGCGAAATATCAGGAAGCCCTGACGCGCTTGAAGGGTTGAACTGCCGCTAAGCTCGGCGCAGGACGGCTGCCAATGTTTGAGTTCATCGCCGAGATCCTGATTGAGGGTGTACTGACTCTTTTCTCAGAGTTGTTTGACCTTGGGTTGCGCAAATCGCTGCGCACACGCCCAGAGGCAAATCCATTGGGTGACCTTCTGGTGGGAACGGCGCTCGGTTTTGCATTGGGACTTGCCAGCGTCTATTTCATCCCGCTGCTGGCCCTGCGTGAACCTGTTCTTCAATGGCTCAACGCTTTGCTCAGCCCGCTGCTGGCCGCGCTGTTGATTCTGCTGTGGCGAAGAAACAGGCCCAGATCCATTGCGCCGGGCGCGGCGCCATGGTCCGGGCGCGCCATTGTGTTTCAGGCCTTTATGGCCGGCATGGCGTTTAACCTCAGCCGGCTTTTGTTTGGGCACTAAAGCCCGCGGCAAGCCGGCCCTGGCGACGCCTCAGCTCAACACGACGCTGCTGAGGCGCCGGCGATAAGTCGCCACGACGGGGTCTTCCGGCGGAATCTGCCCGTCAGCCACCTTGGGTTTGGGCGCTTCCATGATGTCGAGCACGGCGATGTAAGTCTTGCGTGCCAGGTCTTCGCTCCATGCCTTGTCGCGCATCAAGATGTCCAGCAGCTCATCGAGCGCGTCGGTCCAGCGCTGCTGCGCCATCAGCCAGCGGGCCTTGCCGAAGCGGGCGTCAAAATCACGCTTGTTGGCCGCAATCTTGGCATCAAATCCAGCTGCAGCCCCCGCATCATTTGCGTGAACAGCTACAAAATCAATAGCGTCCATCCAGCGCTTGAGCGAGTCAAACCGCCGCACCACCGTGGTCTGTGCGATCACCGGCGCAAACGCCACCTTGGCGTCGTCTTCGCGGCCCAGTTGCAACAGCAGCTTCACATAGTCAAAGCGGGCGTTGTCGTCGGCCGGGTTGGCGGCGACGGCGTGCTGCAGCTTCTCGAGCACGGCGGCGGGGTCGGTGGGCTCTTCTTCGAGCGTCAGTTCGGGCTCTCCAGGCAGTTCATCGGCCGGCGGCAGGTGCTTGTCGAGGAATTCCTTGACCTTGCCCTCGGGCAGTGCGCCGGCAAAGCCGTCCACCGGCTGGCCGTTGACCATCAGGATGCAGGTCGGGATGCTGCGGATGCCGAAGGCTGCGCCCAGCTGCTGCTCCTGATCGGAGTCGATCTTGACCAGCTTGAAGCGGCCGGCGTATTCCACCTCGACCTTCTCAAGAATCGGGCCCAGCGACTTGCAGGGGCCGCACCACGGCGCCCAGAAGTCGATCAGCACCGGCGTGGTCATGGAAGCCGTAACGACTTCCGCTTCAAAATTGGCAATGGTGACGTCGATCATGATCTTGCAGAGTTGGGGTGTCAGGGGCCGGTTTCAACCGGTGAGTCTCCTGGGAGGCAAGAGCGTAGCACGCAGGGCCCGGCCTACCGGTGGCCTGCCCTTAAAATCAGGGGTTACGGGCAAGCAGCCTGCAACCCCGGCCTTGAAGGTCCCCGCATGACAACAAGCAACAATTCGGCAAAACCCCTGGTGGGCGTGGTGATGGGCTCCAGCAGCGACTGGGAGACCATGCAGCACGCCGTGCAGATCCTCACGCAGTTCGGCGTGGCGCACGAGGCCCGCGTGGTGTCGGCCCACCGCATGCCTGATGAGCTGTTCGCCTATGCCGAAGGCGCCCAGGGCCGCGGCCTGCAGGCCATCATTGCCGGCGCCGGCGGCGCAGCCCACCTGCCCGGTATGCTGGCCGCCAAAACCGCCGTACCGGTGCTGGGCGTGCCCGTGGCCAGCAAACACCTGCAAGGCGTCGATTCGCTGCACAGCATCGTGCAAATGCCCAAAGGCATTCCCGTCGCCACTTTTGCCATCGGCAACGCCGGCGCGGCCAACGCCGCCCTGTTTGCGGTGGCCATGCTGGCCCTGCACGACAAGGCGCTGGCCACCCAACTGCAGGCCTTCCGCGCCGAGCAAACCGCCGCCGCCCACGCCATGACATTGCCCCCCGCATGAGCCTTCCAAGCCTTCCCACGGGCCTTCCTGTTTTTCCCGGCACCGTTTCCGCCTCCGGCCAGCCCGCCACGCTGGGCGTGATGGGCGGCGGCCAGCTGGGCCGCATGTTTGTGCACGCCGCGCAGCGCCTGGGCTACTTCACCGCGGTGCTGGACCCGGACGCACAAAGCCCCGCAGGCCTGGTCAGCCATCACCATATCGAGAGCGACTACAGCGACGAAGCGGGCCTGGCCAGGCTGGCGTCTCTCTGCGCCGCCGTCACCACCGAGTTTGAAAACGTGCCGGCCGGCGCGCTGAAGGCACTGGCCGCCAGCCTGCCCGTCGCGCCGGGCGCCGCCGCCGTGGGCATCGCGCAAAACCGTATCGAAGAAAAATCGCACTTCACCGCCAGCGCTGCCGAATCGGGTGTGCTGGCCGGCGTGACTTGCGCGCCCTACGCAGTGATCGAAACGCAGGCGCAGCTCGAAGCCGTGCCAGCCAACTTGCTGCCCGGCATCCTCAAAACCGCCCGCATGGGCTACGACGGCAAAGGCCAGGTTCGCGTCAAGAATGCAACCGAACTCGCCGCCGCCTGGGCTGACCTTCAACGCGTACCCTGCGTGCTCGAAAAAATGCTGCCGCTGAAAGCCGAGTGCTCCGTCATCGTGGCGCGCGGCTGGAACGGCGACATCGTCGGCTTTGCGCCGCAGCGCAACGTGCATGTGGACGGCATCCTTGCTGTGACCGAGGCTTATGAAGGAAATATGCCTGTAGCCCTCGCCGAGCGGGCGCAGGCGGCTACCAAAACCATAGCAAATCATGTGGGCTACGTCGGCGTGTTGTGCGTCGAGTTTTTCCTGGTCGACGACGGCAGTGCCGACGGCGCGCTGATCGTCAATGAAATGGCGCCGCGACCGCACAACAGCGGCCACTACACCATGGACGCCTGCGACGTCTCGCAGTTTGATTTGCAGGTGCACGCCATGGCGGGGCTGCCGTTGCCGCAGCCGCGCCAGCATTCGCCGGCCATCATGCTCAACCTGCTGGGCGATGTGTGGTTTGATGCCCAGGGCAAAGCCCGCACGCCTGACTGGCAGGCCGTGCTGGCTTTGCCCGGTGCGCATCTGCACCTCTACGGAAAAACCGAAGCACGCGCCGGCCGCAAGATGGGCCACCTCAACATCACCGGCGCCGACATCGCCGGCGTCAAAGCCACCGCGCGCAAGGCCGCGGCCATCCTCGGCCTGCCGGGCCTGGGCCACCTCTGATGATTCTTCCCGGCACGGACGCTGAAGCGATTCTCGAGGCTGCGCGCCGCATCCAGGCAGGCGGCCTTGTCGGCTTCCCGACCGAGACGGTCTACGGCCTGGGCGCCGATGCCTCCAGCGACAAGGCTGTGGCCGGCATTTTTGAAGCCAAGGGCCGGCCTTCAGACCACCCGCTCATCGTGCATGTGGCCGACGCGGCGCATGTAGAGGCTTACGCCAGCAGCGTGCCGCCCTTTGCCGCGCGCCTGATGAAAGCCTTCTGGCCTGGGCCGCTCACCGTGATCCTGCCGCGCAAGCCGGGCGTGGCGGCAGCTGCTGCCGGTGGCCAGGATTCGATTGGCCTGCGCTGCCCGTCGCACCCCGTTGCGCTGGCTTTTCTGAAAGCCTGCGACACGGGCGTGGCCGGCCCCAGCGCCAATCGCTTTGGCCGGGTCAGCCCCACCACCGCTCAGCACGTGCAGCAGGAGTTTGGCGACAGCCTGCTCGTGCTAGACGGCGGGCCCTGCGATGTCGGCATCGAGTCCAGCATCGTCGACTGCACGCGCGGGCGGCCCGTGCTGCTGCGCCCGGGCATCCTCACCCGCGCGCAGCTCGAGGCCGCGTGCGGTGAGGCCGTGCTGGGCAAAGACGAATTCGAAGAGAGCGATGCGGATGTAGGCGACACACCGCGCGCCTCCGGCACGCTGGAGGCGCATTACGCGCCCGACGCCAAGGTGCGCCTGATGGATGCACGGCAAATTCAGACCGCGCTCGACCTGCTGGGCGCCGACGCAGCCCACATCGCGGTGTATGCGCGCAGCATTGTGCGCATCAAGTCGGAGCGTGTGCTGTACCGCCGCATGCCTGACGATGCCCTCGCCACCGCGCAGCAACTCTTTGCCGTGCTGCGCGACTTCGACGCCAAAGGCGTCAAGCTGATCTGGATCGAAAACCCGCCGGTGGATGCCGAGTGGGACGGCGTACGCGACCGGCTGGGGCGCGCTGCCGCGAGCTGAAGCGCATTTTTGGCGGGGCCGCTATCATGGGCTGACACCCCGCATCTCAAGGTGACCCCATGCTCTCCATCCTCCTCACCATCTGGTTTCTCCACGTCGCGGCCATGATGAGCCCCGGCGCCAACGTGTTGCTGGTCTCGCAACTCGCGGCCAGCGACCGCGCGCGCAGCGCGGTGTTCGCGGCACTGGGCGTGACGGTGGGTGCGGCCATCTGGGCGCTGTGCGCGGTGCTGGGCGTCAATGCCGTGTTCCAGATCTTTCCGGGTCTGCGCCTGGTGCTGCAGGTGGCCGGCGGCCTTTACCTGCTCTATGTGGCCAGCCGGCTCTGGCGGTCGGGTGGGCTGGCACTCGGTGATGGCGGTCCTTCGGTGTCATCGGCCGCCGCGTTCCGCCTGGGCTTTCTCACCAATATCACCAACCCGAAGTCGGCGCTCTTTTTCGGCAGCGTGTTTGCGGCCTCGTTTCCGGCTTCACCCAGCCCGGCCTTGCAGGTCGCGGCAGTGGCCATGATTGTGGCCAACGCGCTGTGCTGGCACACATTGCTGGCATATTTGTTCTCGCGCGAGCGGGTTCGGGCCGCCTATGCGCGCACGCGCGGCACGGCTGACCGCATCGCCTCGGTGGCCGTGGGCGCATTGGGCCTGGGGCTGCTGGCGGCGTCACTGCGCGAGGCGCGGTCTTAGTGCGTGCCACGCCAAAATTGCGCGGTGCGTGCCGCTGGGGTGTTTCCATGAGATTCCTCGCGCAGCTTGGCATCCTCCTGCTTTCAGGGTGGCTGTCGGTCATGGCGGCACACGCCCAGACGCTCTACAAATCCGTGGGACCCGACGGAAAAACGGTTTACAGCGACCGCCCGCCGCCGGACGGGCGCGTCCAGAAAACCCTGAAGTTTGAAAACCTGCCCACTAGCGCGCTGCCCGCAGTCAGCACCTCTTACGTCGAGCAGTTGCGCAGGATGCGGGCTGCTTCGCCCGCACCGGTGGCCGTCAGCGGCGTGGTCTTGTATTCCGCCGTTTGGTGCGGCTATTGCAAGCTGGCTAAAACCTATTTGGCCCGCAAGGGTGTTCCTTACCAGGAGATCGACGTCGACACGAAGGCTGGAATTGCCGCGTTGGTCCAGGCCGGCGGTGGCAAGGGAGTTCCGCTTCTGGTCGCGGGTGAGCAGCGTGTGCAGGGTTTTTCAGAGCCTGCGTATGACGCGATTTTTGCCGTCCGGAAATAGCGGCTGCGCAGGCGGGCCTGCATCATGCAGAACACGTGACCGGTCTTCTTCGCTTCAATAAGATGCCTTGGGCGATCAGCCCTGAGTTGCTTCATCAATCCACTGCAGATACGCCGCGGAGCCGGCGGTGATCGGTATCTGCACAATCTCCGGCGTCTCATAGCTGTGGTGCGCGCGAATGAAGCGCCCCAGCGCCGCAAACTGCGCCTGCCGTGTCTTGATCGACAGGCGAAATTCAGCTTCGTTGCACAGCGCGCCCTGCCAGCGGTAAATGCTCTGGATGGCCTGAATCTGCACGCAGGCGCCCAGCCGGGCTTCCACAATGCCGCGCGCCAGGCTTTGGGCTTCTTCTTCCGTGGCCGTGGCGGTCTGCACCACGCAGTACGCCTTGTTACCTTCGAGGGGAGGGGGTGCTTGCATCGTGGTGCTCCGTTCAGCCTGTCTTGCCGGGCAGGCAACTGCCCAAATTTGAGGCATTGTGGCGCAGGCCGCGCCAAATGGTGTTTTGCCCCGCAAGCCGCGCGGTCATCAACAGCTTTGTCCACACCCGGCAGGGATAACTTGCAGCCGTGTACTTAGCCTGAGGCTATCGGGCGGCCTCTTTGACGGTCCATTCCAGCAAGGCATCCAGCGCCGGGCGCGCAGCGCCGGCGTTCGGGTGGTTGATGAGGCCCACCACGATGTAGCGCGTGCCGCTGTTGCCGTTGGCGTAGCCCGCAATCGCGGTCACATCGCGCAGCGAGCCGGTCTTCAGGAAGGCCTGCCCCGCCACACTCTTGCCGCGTTCGCGCAGCGTGCCGTCCACGCCCGCCACGGGCAGCGAATCGGCCAGGTCGGCGGCCAGCGGGCTTTTGGCGGCGTGCAGCAGCAGGGCGCCCAGGCCGGCAGCCGTCACGCGCTCATTGCGGCTCAGGCCCGAGCCGTTGTCCATCAGGGGCGGCGCTGTGCCCGGCAGGGTTTTTTTCCACCAGGCGGCCAGCGCGGCGTGGGCCGACTCAAGCGTGCCGGCTTTGGGCTGGCCCAGGTTGGCATGCAGGCCCAGCGTCAAAAAGATGTGCTGGGCCATCACGTTGTTGGAGTACTTGTTGACGTCACGCACCACCTCCAGCATGGGCGGCGACTGGTGCTCAAACCGGATGGCGGCTTTCTGGCCCGAGATGGTGCCGGTGCTGCGCAGCATGGCGAGTTCTTGCGGCGTGGCGTCGCGCGCCACGCCGGTCAGCAGGCCGCCCAGCTGCCGCCACGAGCCCTCGATGGCGCGCGCGGCAAAGCTTGCCGGGTCGGCATAGGCGCTGGGCCAGATTTTTTCACCGCAAGCCGACGAATAGGTGCCCAGGAATTCAATGTTGACCGGGTTCTCAACGCTGGCGCGCAGCTCGCTGCGCCAGTCGCCGCAGCGCGCCACGCGCACCATGGGCACGCTGGCGCCCACCTGCACGCCGGCCAGCGGCGGCTCGTAGCGCACCAGCGCGCGGCTGTTGGTCGCATCCGGCGTGAAGGTCATCACGATGGACTTGAAGTTGATGAGCAGCGCGTCGGGCCGCGCGTTGTAGGGCCGCAGCGGCTCGCCGTCAAACTCGCCCGGGTCGGTGGGCGGCACGCTGAAAGCGCTGCGGTCCAGCACGATGTCGCCGCGAATCACGCGCGCGCCGCCGGCCTGCACCTCGGCCAGCATGGCCTGCAGGCGCTCGACCACCAGCTTGGGGTCGCCACCGCCCTGCACCACCAGGTTGCCATTGAGCAGCCCGCCCGAGGTGCTGCCGTCCAGGATCACCTTCGTCTTCCAGGTGAAGTCGCGGCCCAGTGCGTCCAGTGCCGAGTAGGTGGTCACCAGCTTCATGACGGAAGCCGGGTTCATCGGCGTGTCGATGCGCCAGCTCAGGCGCGGCACTGGTTTGCCTGTGGCGGCTTCCACCACCAGCATGGACACCGCATCGCGCGGCACCTTGGCGCGTGACAGGGCTTTTTCGATTGGAGCCGGCAGGCGCGGCGCTTGCGCGAAGGCGGCGGTCTGGAAAAGGGCCAGCGCGGCGGCCAGCACGCTCAGCGCAATCAGGTGCGGCGTGCGTGGGCGCTGCGGGTCTTGGGTCATGTGTGGATTATCGCGGCTGGCCGTCTGAGCCTCGGCGAGGCGTTGGCGCGGATAATCAGGGGATTGCCCGCCGGACCTCTTCCCGGTGGATATGTAACACGCTATTAATTTGGTAGCCGTTCACGCTCGATTTACAAGGGCTGGAGCCCGATTTAATGCCCCAATTCTCGAAATTCCTCGCCTTTGACACCAGCACCGACCGCATGTCGGTCGCGGTGACCGACGGCGTGCGCATCTGGCAGCACAGCGGCCCCGGCGGCGCGCAGGCCTCGACCACGCTGATCCCGGCGGTGCTGGCGCTGCTGGCCGAGGCGGGGCTGGCGCTGGGCGAGCTGGACGCAATCGCCTTTGGCCGCGGCCCGGGCTCCTTCACCGGACTGCGCACTGCCTGCGCCGTGGCGCAGGGTCTGGCGCTGGGCGCCAACCAAGGTGCCGGCATTCCCGTGCTGCCGATTGACACGCTGATGGCTGTGGCCGAAGAGGCGCGCTTTCAGGGTGATGGCGCTGAGAAAAAGTCTTTGCGCGTGACGGCGCTGCTCGACGCCCGCATAGACGAGATGTATGTGCAGGGCTTTGACTTCAGCGGGGCGCAGTGGCGCGCGCTTGGCGAATGCGAGCTGGTGCGGCCTGAAGATTGCGTGCCCGATGCATCAGCCGGCCTGCTGGCGGGCAATGTCTTTGCGGTGTACGCCGGCCGGCTGCCTGCCGGGCTCGCCGCTTTTGCGCAGGCCGAGGCCCTGCCCACCGCCACCGCGCTGCTGCGCCTGGCGCCCCAACTGGCAGCCGCCGGCCAGTGCGTAAGCGCTGACCTCGCCCTGCCGCTTTACGTTCGCGATAAAGTAGCGCTCACCACCGAAGAGCGCGAGCGGGTCAAGGCCGCCAAGCTCCTTGCCGAGGCCCCGCCCCTTTCTTCATGAACGCCATCCTCAAGCCCCTCGAAGCCCAGTTCGAAGCCATGACTCCGCAATGGCTGGGCGAGGTGGTGCGCGTGGAAAAAACCGCCTACGACCACCCCTGGACACAAGGCAACTTCACCGATTCGCTCAACGCCGGCTACCAGGCACAGCTGCTCACCGCCGGCAACGCACCCAATGCCGTGTTGTTGGGCTACTTCGTCGCCATGAAGGGCGTTGACGAAGTGCACCTGCTCAACATCACCGTGGCACCCGAACACCAGCGCCAGGGCTGGGCCCGCGTCATGCTGGACGGGCTGGCCCTGTGGGCGCGCGGCCAGGGCGCGCAGTGGCTGTGGCTGGAAGTGCGCGTGAGCAATGTGCGCGCCAAGGCGGTGTATGAGACCTACGGCTTTCGCCATGTCGGCACGCGCCGCAACTACTACCCCAACGGCCCTTCCGCGCGCGAAGACGCCGTGGTCATGAGCCTGGCGCTGTGAGGTCCACCCCATGAGCCTCGTCCTCGACAAACGCCAGCGCGCCATGTTGCGCGAGATGGGCGTGCGTGTGTGGCAGCCTGCATCGCCTGTGCCTGATGCGGCGCCTGCTATTGATTCAGGAGCGGGTTACGCTCGTCCTGCGGGCGTTGCAGCCGAATTTGTGCCTGAAGTGAGGCCTGCGCCCGCTGCGCCGCCTGCGTCTGCGCCCCGTGAAGCCGCTCCTGCGCGGACCATCCCCGCTCGCGCACCTGCGGCCCCCGTAACGGCCGTACCGCAGGCCCCTGTGCGTGAGGCCGCCGCCACCGGCGCCTGGAGCATGGGTGAAGCCCAGGCGTTGTACGCCGATGCCGCGCATGGCGAGGGCTCACGCTGGCTGGTGCTGGCTGAAACGCCGGCCGCCGCGCTGCAGCGCGGACCCTTCAATCCGTTTGAAGGCGAGGCCGGCAAACTGCTCGACAACATGCTGCGCGCCGCGCGTTTGAACAAGGCCGGTGTGGTGTTGCTCGCGCCGCTGGCTCGCGGGGCTGCGGCCGGCGTGGGTGCCAGCCTGCCCGAGGCCTTGCCGGCGCTGGTGGCGGCCGCAAAGCCCGACGTGGTGCTGGTCATGGGCCGCCTGGCCGCACAAGCCCTGCTGCAGTCCAGCGAGCCCTTTGGCAAGCTGCGCGGCCAGGTGCATGGCCTGCACGGCGCCAAAACCGTGTTGACTTACGACGCCACCTATTTGCTGCGCAACCCCATCGACAAGGCCAAGGCGTGGGACGACCTGTGCCTGGCCGTGAGCCTGGTCACCAGTACGCCCAGCTGATTTTTCTCAAGTCTTGGCGGCGTCCCGGCTGGGCGCCAGCACCGAGGCAATCGCCACCACCATCAACACCACCGCAGCCCAGTCCTGCCAGTGCAGCACTTCGCCTAGGCCCAGCGCGCCTGAGAACACGCCCAGGATGGGAATCATCATCACGCTCAGCGTCGAGGCCACCGGCGGCAGCGCGCGCGCCAGCGTGAACCAGGCCGCGTGCGCAAAACCAAAAATCAGCACCGCGTTATAAAGAATCGCCGCCCAGGTCGTAGGTGAAGGCGCCTTCCACTGCGGCATCTCAAACACCGTGCCCAGCACCGTCAGCATCACGGCCGTCATCACCGTCATCCAGAACGACAGCGTCAGCGTGGCGGCCGGTATCGTGGTCTTGCGCAGCATCTGCGTGCCCAGCGCCCACACGGCGGCGGCGATCAGCGCGCACAGCACACCCAGCGGCCGGCCCGACAGGTTGGTCAACTCATACCAGAGCAGCAGCGCCACGCCCGCAGCCGCAGCCGCCACACCCAGCCAGTTGCGGGGCTTGAGCTTTGCGCCAAAAAACCAGGCGCCCAGTAGCGCCGAAAAAATCGGCATGGTGTAACCCAATATGGCCGCGCGCCCGCTGCTCAGGTTTTTCACCGCCAGGATGATGAGCGCATGCCAGACAAACATGTTGGCCGCCGCCAGCCAGAAGAGCTCACGCCATTTGTCGCGCGGAATGAAGAACGGCACCTTCAACAGCACCATCGCCAGCCCCAGCACCGGAATGCCCAGCCAGATCGAGATCGCCCGGAACGTCAGCGGCGGAAAGTCCGCAATCCCGATCTTCATCACCGGCCAGTTCAGACCCCAGACCAGCGTGAGCAGAACGAGCAGGACAAGTTGGCGTTGGGAGAGTTGCATGAGAGGGTAGGTCGGTGGTTTGCGTCGATTGTCCCGTTTTGGGGCGAAATCCGCTGGGGAGCGACCTTCTTACAATAGGAAGCATGAATTTCCTCGACATGCTGGGCGCCGCAGAACGCCAGAACCACTCCATGCTCTGCGTCGGCCTGGACCCGGAACCGACCAAATTCCCCGGCAAGCTTAAGGGCGACGCCAACAAGATCTACGATTTTTGCGCCGCGATCGTCGATGCCACCGCCGACCTGGTGATTTCCTTCAAGCCGCAGATCGCCTACTTCGCCGCCCACCGCGCCGAAGGCCAGCTCGAACGCCTGATGGAGCACATGCGCCGCGTCGCGCCGCAAGTGCCCATCATCCTGGACGCCAAACGCGGCGACATCGGCTCCACCGCCGAGCAGTACGCCAAGGAAGCCTTTGAGCGCTACGGCGCCGACGCGGTCACGCTCTCGCCCTTCATGGGTTTTGATTCGGTCGCACCGTATTTGAAGTACGAAGGCAAGGGTGCGTTCCTGCTGTGCCGCACCTCCAACCCCGGCGGCGACGACCTGCAGAACCAGCGCTTTGCCTCCATTGAAGGCGAGCCGCTGCTGTATGAACACGTGGCGCGCCTGGCGCAAGGGCCGTGGAACCTCAACGGTCAGCTTGGGCTGGTGGTGGGGGCGACTTATCCGGCGGAGATTGAGCGTGTGCGGGCAGTTGCACCGACTTTGCCGCTGTTGATTCCCGGCGTGGGGGCGCAGGGTGGTGATGCCGTCGCCACCGTCAAGGCCGGCTGGCGTGCCGGGGCGCCCATCATCGTGAATTCTTCCCGTGCGATTATTTATGCGTCGGCTGGTGACGACTTCGCTGAAGCCGCGCGTCGTGAGGCTGTGCGGACTCGGGATGTGTTGGAGTCGGCTCGGGGTGAAGCGTTGAAGTTGTAGCCGGGTCTTGCTCCGGCTTGCGCGCTCTTGCCCTTTGTTGAGGCTGCTGGCCGGGGTCGCCCGGCGGCGACTCACTTTCTTTTGCTTCGCCAAAAGAAAGTAAGCAAAGAAAAGGCGACCCTACTGTCTGCGTCCCTCCGCTTCGCTGCGGGCA
>NZ_FPBM01000006.1 GCF_900116715.1 Polaromonas sp. YR568 | reverse complement strand
GACAAATACCAACAAGGACTCGCCGTGGCGAGTCCTTGTTTCTTCAGGTATTCGGGTTCTGTCTTTGGCTGTTTGGTATTGGTATTCCTTCCCCCACCCCCTTCTGTCTGCGCCGAGGAGCGGAGGTCCAGACGGATAAGGGCAAAAACTTGTCTGAGCGAAGCGAGTTGTTTTTGACCCCGTCTGGACCGAGCACCGCAGGTTGCCCGTAGCGCAGCGCAGGGGACGCAGACAGTAGGGTCGCCTTTTCTTTGCTTACTTTCTTTTGGCGAAGCAAAAGAAAGTGAGTTGCCGCCGGGCAACCCCCGGCCAGCCGCCCTCAGCAAAAAACACAAACACCAAAACAAACCCAACCGCTATTAATTCAATAGCAAAAAGCAAACCTCCTCCAAATCTTGCACAATCACCCAACCCCTCTCCAACACTCTCGACCGCCGCCCCCGCGCGCTTCATGCAAACCCGACATTTCATCCAGCTGATCGCCATGTCCGCCCTCTGGGGCGCGTCATTTCCCCTTCTTCGTATCGCCAGCCCGGCCCTAGGCCCGTGGGTGGTGGCCGCCACCCGTTGCACGCTGGCGGCCATTGTGTTGAGCCTGCTGATGAGCACGCTGCGCGGCCGCTGGCCGCCGCGCAGTGCGTGGCCGCACCTGACGCTGGTGGGCCTGCTCTCGGTGGTGATTCCGTTTGTGCTGTTCAATTGGGCCGCGCTGATCATTCCTTCGGGCTACTCGGCGGTGCTCAATGCCACCGCGCCGCTTTTCGGTGTGATGGCGGCTGCGCTGGCGGGTGAAGAAAAGCTCACACGGGTGCGCCTGTTGGGTTGCGCGGTCGGTTTTTCGGGCGTGGCGCTGCTGGTGCAGCTGGGGCCTGTGGCGGTGACGCCCACGGTGATCCTCGCGGCGCTGGCCTGCGTGGTGGCTTCGGCCAGCTACGGTTTTGGCGCCATCCAGATGAAGCGCGCAACCATGGCCCATTCGCCGCTGCCTTCGTCGGCAGTGGTGCATATCACCGGCGCGTTGATCCTGCTCGTGCCGGGCGGCATTGCCGCACCTGCGGCCGTCCTGACACCAGGCGCGGTGGCCGCCGTGACGGTGCTGGGCACGCTCACTTCGGGTTTTATGTACTGGATCAGCATGCGGCTGATGCGCGAGATCCCGGCCAGCGCCACCACCTCGGCGGCGTTCATGATCCCGCTCTTCGGCGTGACCTGGGGCGCGCTGTTTCTGGGTGAGCCGGTGACGGCCAGCATGCTGCCGGGCTGTGTGCTGGTGCTGTCGGCCACAGCGCTGATCACGGGCTTTAACCCGTTCCGCTCTGCGCCGCCAGAGCCCTGACCCAGGCGGTTTTCAACTGAGGCGCTGGCGCATGATGTTCGGCGTGCTCACGACGACATCTGCGTTTTGCGCCCGCTGGCGCAGCGCATGCTCCATCACCACCAAAGCCAGCATGGCCTCGGCAATCGGCGTGGCGCGTATGCCCACGCAGGGGTCGTGGCGGCCCTTGGTCACCACTTCAGCCGGGTTGCCGGCGGTGTCTATGGACTGGCGAGGCGTGATGATGGAGCTGGTCGGCTTGATGGCAATCGACACTTCCAGGTCTTGCCCGGTGCTGATGCCGCCCAGCACGCCACCGGCGTTGTTGGACTGAAAGCCCTCGGGCGTGAGGCCGTCGCCATGCGTAGTGCCGCGCTGCGTGACGCTGGCAAAGCCTGCGCCTATCTCCACACCCTTCACCGCGTTGATGCCCATCATGGCAAAGGCGATGTCGGCGTCCAGCTTGTCAAACAGCGGGTCGCCCAGGCCCACCGGCACTTTGGAGGCAGTGACGCGGATGCGCGCGCCGCAGGAGTCGCCCGCCTTGCGCAGCGCATCCATATAGTCTTCCAGCTTGGCCACATCGGCCACCGGGGCGAAGAACGGGTTGTTCGGCACGTGTTCCCACGATTCGAACGGAATCGCGATGTCACCGATCTGCGTCATGCAGCCGCGAAAGGTGGTGCCGTATTTTTCGGCCAGCCACTTTTTGGCGACCGCGCCGGCCGCCACCATGGGCGCCGTCAGGCGAGCTGAGGCCCGGCCGCCGCCACGCGGGTCGCGCCGGCCGTATTTGTGCAGGTAGGTGTAGTCGGCGTGGCCGGGACGGAAGGTCTCCAGGATGTTGCCGTAGTCCTTGCTGCGCTGGTCGGTGTTTTTGATCAAGAGGCAAATCGGCGTGCCCGTAGTCTTGCCCTCGTAGACGCCGGAGAGGATTTCGACGGCGTCGGGTTCGTTGCGCTGGGTCACGTGGCGGCTGGTGCCCGGGCGGCGGCGGTCCAGGTCGCCCTGGATATCGGCCTCGCTGAGTTCCATGCCCGGCGGGCAACCGTCAATCACACAGCCAATGGCCGGGCCGTGGGATTCACCAAAGTTGGTGACTGCGAAAAGTGTTCCGAAGGTATTGCCGCTCATGGGGCCTGATTATCCCAGACGGCGTTAACCGCCTGTTTGTGCACCGGCTTTCACAGTGGCGCCCCGCCACCCCACCGGCTGGAACACTTCATGCTTGCTGCACTGCACCAATGCCTAGTTGGCTGTCTTGACTGAACAGGAGCACCCCATGCTGGACCGCACCGCCACCAAGTTCTCGCACGTCAAACCCGGCGACACGCAGTTTGTCTCCGGCGGCCTGCGTGATTTCTTCCTCTACCGCGACCTCGGCATCGCCGACGCGACCAACGGCAAAGTCATCGCGCACCTTGTGAAGGCCAACATGGCACCAGAAACAGGCACCGGATGGCACCGACATGAAGCAGACTTCCAGATCGTCATCATGACCAAAGGCTGGGCCCGCTTCATGTACGAAGACAAAGAAACCCTGGTCGAAGCCGGCGACGTCGTCCACCAGCGGCCGGGCATCAAACACTTTTTGTTCGACTACTCCCCCGACATGGAATACCTGGAAATCGTAGGACCGGCCGATTTCAAGTCGATAGACGTAGACCCGGTCTGCGAAATCCCGCCGCCAACCCCGTGGAAGTGACCCCGGAAAGAATCTGACCCGAGCCCGCTCCCGCTTGCCCCTTCTGGCTGCGCCGAGGAGCGGAGGGCCAGACGGATCAGGGCAAAAACTTGTCTGAGCGAAGCGAGTTGTTTTTGACCCCGTCTGGACCGAGCACCGCAGGTTGCCCCGGAGCGCAGCGCAGGGGACGCAGACAGTAGGGTCGCCTTTCTTTTGCTTACTTTTCTTTGGCGAAGCAAAGAAAAGTGAGTTGCCGCCGGGCAACCCCCGGCCAGCAGAACTCAGCAAAAAGCACAAAGACAGAACTAACAAGCCCGGCCAGCAGCCAGCTCAAAACTCAGCATCGAGTTCATCAATGTCATCAGGCTCCTTCCGAGCCGCAGCAACCCACTCTTTCATAGCCGGCAACTCCATAACCCTCTTGCAATATGCCGCACAAACCTTATCCAGCCCCACGTCATAAGTGAGAAACCGCGTCACCACAGGCGCATACATAGCATCCGCCACCGACAACTGCTTGCCAAACAAGTAAGGCCCCCCATAGGCCCCCAGGCATTCCCGCCAGATCTCCACCACCCGGTCGATATCCGCCTGCGCCCGCGACCACACCTTGAAGTTCGAAAAATGCGCCTTGATGTTCATCGGCAACGCGGCGCGCAGCGAGGCAAAGCCCGAATGCATCTCGCCGCACACCGCCCGGCAATGCGCCCGCACCTTGATGTCGGCGGGCAACAACTGCGCTTTGGGCTTGATTTCATTGAGGTATTCGGCAATCGCCAGTGTGTCCCAGACCTTCACATTGCCGTGCTGCAGCGAAGGCACCAGCATGCTGGACGAGAGCAGCAGCATTTCGGCCTTCATGGCCGGGTCGTCGGGCGGAATCACCTTCTCAGTGAACTCCAGCCCGGCAAATTTGGCCAGCAGCCAGCCGCGCAAGGCCCAGGCGCCATAGTTTTTGCTGCTGATCGTCAGGACTGCCTTGGCCATGAGATTGCTCCTTGAAGCGCACACACAAAGTTGGCCCCCACTCGCCCGGGGCAGGCCATGCTCCGCAAGGGTTGTGCCAGCGAGTCCTCAATCGTCACTTGGCCCGTTCCTTGCCTGCATCCAGGTGGCCCGGGCCACAAGCCCGCTTCACGCCAGGACACCCATGCTTTACCAGGCCTATCAACTCCAGTCCGACCTGATGTCCCCGCTGCGGCTGTTCGCGCAAGGCGGCAGCGCCGCGCTCTGGCTGGGCAAAACCGAAGGCAGCCTGCTGCGCAAACTCTCGGCGTCGATGGAGGTGTTTTCACGCCTGCGCCTGACGCACTCTCGGCCCGCGTACGGCATTGCCTCGGTGAAAGTGGGTGAGCGCGACTTCACCGTGACGGAAGAAGCCGTGCTCACCATGCCCTTCGGAACCCTGTTGCGTTTCAAAAAAGAAGAGGCCGGCGACCTGCCTTTTCAGCCGCCCGTGCTGCTGGTGGCGCCGCTGTCGGGCCACTTCGCCACGCTGCTGCGCGAGACGGTGCGCACGCTGCTGCAGGACCACGACGTCTACATCACAGACTGGCACAACGCGCGCGACGTGTCGCTGCGCCACGGCCCCTTTGCGCTCGACGACTACATAGACCACATGATCCGCTTCACCCAGGCGATCGGCCCCGGCACCCATGTGGTGGCCGTATGCCAACCCTGCGTGGCCGCTCTGGCGGCAGCCGCCGTGATGGCCGAAGACGACGACCCGGCCCAGCCCCGCAGCCTGACGCTGATGGCCGGCCCGGTCGACTGCCGCGTGAACCCGACCGGCGTCAACACCCTGGCCACCAGCAAGCCGATTGAGTGGTTCGAGAAGAATTTGATCAGCCACGTGCCGCTGCCGCATGCGGGCTATATGCGCCGCGTGTACCCGGGTTTTGTGCAGCTGAGTGCATTCCTCAGCATGAACCTGGACCGGCACAAAAAGTCTTTTCAGGACATGTACCAGCACCTGCTCGACGGCGATGTGGAAAAGGCCAACATCATCCGCGTGTTCTACGACGAGTATCTGGCCGTCAACGACCTGCCCGCCGAGTTCTACCTGGAGACGGTGGAAAAAGTCTTCCAGACCTACGACCTGCCGCTGGGCAAACTCAGTTACCGAGGCCGCATTGTCAAACCCGCCGCCATCCGCCGCACCGCCCTGATGACGGTAGAAGGCGAGCGTGACGACATCTGCTCAGTCGGCCAGACCGTGGCCGCGCAAGACCTGTGCACCGGGATACGGCCTTACATGAAGACGCATCATGTGCAGACGGGGGTGGGGCACTATGGGGTGTTCAGTGGGCGGAAGTGGAACCAGCAGATTTATCCGCGGGTTAGGGAGATGATTCATTCGAGTATGGGGTAGGGCTGGCTGGGTCTTGCTCCAGCGGTGCGCCTTCCTCTGACTCCTGCTGGCCGGGGTCGCCCGGCAGCGACTCACTTTTCTTTGCTTCGCCAAAGAAAAGTAAGCAAAAGAAAAGGCGACCCTACTGTCTGCGTCCCTCCGCTTCGCTACGGGCAACCTGCGGTGCTCGGTCCAGACGGGGTCAAAAACAACTCGCCTGCGGCTCAAACAAGTTTTTGCCCTGATCCGTCTGGACCTCCGCTCCTCGGCGCATACAGAAGGGGGTGGGGGAAGGAATACCAATACCAAACAGCCAAAGACAGAACCCGAATACCTGAAGAAACAAGGACTCGCCACGGCGAGTCCTTGTTGGTATTTGTCTTTGGTATTTGTCCCCGTTCCCGTTCCCGATTGCCCCGTCCTGGCTGGGCCGAGGAGCGCAGAGACAAGCGGATCAGGGCAAAAACTTGTTTGAGCGCAGCGAGTTGTTTTTGACCCCGCTTGACTCGAGCACCGCAGGTTGCCCGAAGCGAAGCGCAGGGACCCAGACTGCGGGTCGCCTTTTCTTTGGTGACTTTCTTTTGGCGAAGCAAAAGAAAGTTACTGGCTGCCGGGCCACCCCCGGCCAGCAGAACTCAGATAAGCGCGAAAGGCCGGAGCAAGACCCGGCCTAAGGAACCAACCCAAGCGCATGCATATACGCAGGCTGCACCATCAACTCATCCCAACCAAACCCCCTGCCCTGCGGCAGCAAAGCCAGCCGCCGCAACTCGCTGGCCTCCATGGCCTCCCACTGGCCCTTGAGCAGTGCTTCGGACATGCCGTCGAGCAGCTCATCCACCGGCTGGCCATCACCGACTGACTGGTTGCACAGCAGCACCATGTCGCAGCCGGCATTCAGCGCCGTGACGGCGGCTTCGGTGTAGCTCACTTCTTTGCCGTCGATCAGGCGGGCGCCGGCCATGCTGAGGTCGTCGCTGAAAATCGCGCCGCCAAAACCAAGCTGGCTGCGCAGGATGAAGTTCAGCCACTGGCTGGAGAAACCGGCGGGGCGGGCGTCTACCTTGGGATAGATCACGTGGGCGGGCATGACGCTGCTGAGCGTGGTGTTGAGCCAGCCATAAGGCGCGGCGTCGTCGGCCAGGATGGCTTTCAGGCTGCGGTTATCGACGGGGATGTCGGTGTGGGAGTCGGCCTTGACGAAACCATGGCCGGGAAAGTGTTTGCCGCAATTGGCGACGCCGGCCTGCAGCAGGCCGTGCATCAGGCTTTTGGCCAGCAGCGTAACGACGCGCGGGTCGCGGCCGAAGGCGCGGTCGCCGATGACGCCGCTCTCGCCGTAATCGAGGTCGAGCACCGGTGTGAAGCTGAAGTCGACGCCTGAGGCGCGCAGCTCGGCGCCCAGCACATAACCGCAGGCGGTGGCGGCATTGGTGGCTGCCAGCTGGTCTTTGATCCACAGCGTGCCCAGCTCGCGCATGGGCGGCAGGTGGGTAAAGCCGTCGGTCCTGAAGCGCTGCACGCGGCCGCCTTCATGGTCGACGCAGATCAGCAGGTCTTCACGGATGTCCTTGATCTCCAGGCACAGCTCGCTGAGTTCGCGCCGGTCTTTCCAGTTGCGGCCAAACAAAATGATGCCGCCGGTGAGCGGGTGTTTCAGGCGCCGGCGGTCGGCTTTGGTGAGCGCGGTGCCGGCGATGTCGATGATGAGGGGGGCGTGCTGGGTCATAAAAGGGAGTCCGGAGGGTTGTTCTTGCTTGCCAGGCTTACTATTGAATTGATAGCTTCTTACGCTCTATTGATAAGGCTTACAGCGGTTTTTTCTCTACAACACAAAAACTGGCGGCGTAATCGGTCTCGTCGGTCACGGTGACGTGCGCGGTGAGCTGGCGTGCCTCGAACCAGGTTTTGAGGGCGCCGTGCAACACGATCTCGGGTTTGCCGCTGGCAGCCTTGGCGATCTCACACGAGCGCCAGGTCATGGGCATGCGCATGCCGGTGCCTATGGCTTTGCTGAAAGCCTCTTTGGCCGAGAACCGCGTGGCCAGGTAGCTGACGCCACGGTCGGGCCAGCGTGCGCTGCGGTCTTTCCAGGTGGCGAGTTCGCCGTCGGCGAGGATTTTGCGGGCAAATCGCTCGCCGTGCCTCTCGAGGCTGGCGCGGATGCGGCGCACGTCGCAGATGTCAGTGCCAATACCGTAAATCATGCGGGGGCGAATGCTTGGGTGATGCAATGCAGGTAACGCCGGGTGGTGGCGGCGTAGCCGAGCTCCAGCGCGTCGGCGACAAAAGCGTGGCCTATCGACACTTCGAGCACGCCAGGGACTTCGCGGACAAACTCCGCGAGGTTGTCACTGTTCAGGTCGTGGCCGGCGTTGATGCCCAGGCCGGCCGCGGCAGCTGCCTGCGCCGCGCGGGTAAAGCGGGCCAGGACTTCGGCTTTCTCAGAGGTGGCCCAGGCGCGCGCATAAGTCTCGGTGTAGAACTCCACCCGGTCGGCGCCCACGGCTTTGGCGGCGGCCATGGCTTCAGGCACCGGGTCCATGAAGAGGCTGACGCGCACGCGGCGGTCATGCGCCTGCTCGATCAGGGGCGCCAGGCGCCCGGCATCTTCGGGGAAATTCCAGCCGTGGTCGCTGGTGAACTGGTCTTCGCTGTCGGGCACAAAGGTGCACTGGTGCAGCGGCAGGCCCCGGGCGGCCAGGTCATGCACAAAGCCCATCAGATTCTGGAAGGGGTTGCCTTCGATATTGAACTCGCGGTCGGGCCAGTCTTTCATCAGTGCGGCAAGTTCAAAGACATCGTCAGGGCGGATATGGCGCTCGTCTGGCCGCGGATGCACCGTGATGCCCTGGGCGCCGGCCTCCAGGCACAGCTCGGCGGCGCGGCACACGCTGGGAATGTCCAGGTGACGCGAATTGCGCAGCAAGGCGACTTTGTTGACATTGACCGACAGCGCGGTCTTGTCATAGACATGGGAGAAGACGGGAGCGGGCGAAAGGAGTTTCATGGCGGTGGCTCGTTAGAAAGCTTGCAGGTCCATCATCATTTGCCGGGTTTTCAGGACCTTGACGCCACAATGGTAGTGCAGCAGGCCACGCAACTGGGTCTTAAGCTCATTGAAGCCGGGGATACAGGCCCGCACCGTGTCGGAGAACAGGGCCTCGTCCCCCAGCGCCTGCTGCAGCGCCTGCCACTGCGCGCCGGGCAGACTGACGCGGTCATCGTCGTGCGCCTGCCTCAAGCCGGCTTCGGGCACCAGCACGTAGCGGGTGTTTGCATCCAGCGGCGCCAGCGTGGCAGTCTCAAGATCCAGCAGAGGCAAAAGCCCAATGTCGCGCAGCAGCCGCAACTCAAACGCCCGCAACGCCAGCTGCAGGGTTTCCGCGCTCTGCGCAGCGATTAATTGCACCGTGGCTGCATAGGCGTCAAACAGCACCGGATGCGGGTCGTCGCGCGCCATCAGGCGCATCAAGAGCTCGTTGAGGTAGTAACCCGACAGCAGCGCATCCCCCGTGGGCATGACATGGCCACCCTGCCATTCGGCGCTTTTGAGGGTGCGGATTTCAGCGTCGCCGCCAAAGGCGATATGCAGCGGCTGCAAAGGCAGCAAGATAGGCCGGAAACTGGAGCTCGGCTTTTTGGCCCCCCGCGCCACCAGCGCCACCCGCCCGTACTTGCGGGTGAACACCTCCAGGATCAGGCTGGACTCGCTCCAGTCGTAGCGGTGGAGGACGTAGGCGGGTTCATCGCCAATGCGTTTGGTGGCCATGGTTCAAAAATCGGACAAGAGACCGGCAGTGAGGTCAGGGGAAAGTCCCATTCCAGCATGAGCCGCGGAACTGGCTTTGCCAGGCCGCAGGCGGGCGGCCCCCTCGGGGGGCAGGGAGCTACACGAAGTGAGCGACCGTGGGGGCCTCATTCATACCCAAAGGTCTTGACTCTCGCTTCATCGTCGGCCCAGCCGGAGCGGACTTTCACCCAGATCTCCAGGAACACCTTACCGCCTGTCAGCGTCTCCAGCTCATGGCGGGCTTCAGTGCCTATGCGTTTGAGCTTTTCGCCCTTCTCGCCAATGATCATGCCCTTGTGGCCGTCGCGCTCGACCACGATGGTGGCGGCAATCTTGCGCAGCGCCCCCTCTTCTTCGTACTGGTCAATGATGACGGTGGAGGTGTAGGGCAATTCGTCGCCCGTAAGGCGAAAGAGCTTTTCGCGGATGATCTCGGCGGCCATAAAGCGGTCGCTGCGGTCGGTCAGCTCGTCGGCGCCGTACATCCAGGGCTGGGTGGGCAAATACTTTTCGCAGATGCCGAACAGGCGCTCAATGTCTTTGGCGTTGTTGGCCGACATGGGCACGAACTCGGCGAATGGGTGGCGCTCCTGCATTTCCTTGAGCCAGGGGGCGATCTCGGCGCGGCGATGGATCAGGTCAAACTTGTTGGCCAGCAAAATCGCCGGTGTTTTTTCAGGCAGCAGGGCCAGCACCTTGGCATCGGCCTGGTTGAACTGGCCGGCCTCGACCACAAAGACAATCAGGTCCACGTCGTTGACGGCACCCACCACAGTGCGGTTCAGCGAACGGTTCAGCGCGTTGCCGTGCCGGGTCTGAAAGCCCGGCGTGTCGACGAAAACATACTGCGTCGCCTTGACCGTGCGCATGCCGGTGATGCGGTGGCGCGTGGTCTGGGCCTTGCGCGAGGTGATGCTGATTTTTTGCCCCACCAGGGCATTGAGCAGGGTGGATTTGCCCACATTGGGCTTGCCGACGATGGCGATCAGGCCACAGCGCTGCTCACCGGCCGGTGGCAGGGGCGCCGCGCCGGCGGCAGGCACCGCCGGGCCGCGTGCGGACAGGGCCTGCGCCAGCATGGCTTCCAGCGCATCGGGCGGCTGGGCCGCTTCGAGGGGTTCGGCCTGCCGCGCCTTGGGTTTGGCTGCCGTGGCCTTTGCCGGGGTGGCGGCCGCTTTTTTCGGCGCTTTGGGTTCTTTTTTACCTGTACTCATAATCTTGGTGTGTTGGCCTGCCGCCCTCCAGGCGGCCGGCGGCTGCCCCGGCGCGGAGTCAGGAGTCCAGTGTCTTGACAAACATCAGCATGGCCGCCGCGGCGGCCTGCTCTCCGGCCCGGCGCGAACCGCCGATGCCGCGCTCAGCCCGCCCGTATTCGGCGATTTCGCATTCCACGTCAAATGTCTGTTTGTGGGCCGCGCCCATGGTGCCCACCACGCGGTAGATGGGCAGGTTCATTTTGCGCCCTTGCAACCACTCCTGCAATTCGGTCTTCGGATCCTTGCCGATGGCCTGCATCTGGGGGTTGATCTCGACATCCTTGAAGAGGCGGCGCACCAGCTGGTTGGCGGTGTCGAAACCCGCGTCCAGGTAGACCGCGCCGATGACGGCTTCCAGCGCGTCGGCGAGGATGGACGGACGCTTGTGGCCGCCGGATTTGGCTTCGCCTTCGCCGAGCCGCACCATGTCGGGCAGACCCAGCACCACGGCGAGCTTGTGCAGGGTGTCCTGCTTGACCAGGTTGGCGCGCACACGCGACAGGTCGCCTTCGGGCAGTTCGCTCAGTTGCTCATAGAGGAGACCCGCAACCGCCAGGTTCAGGACGGAATCGCCCAGAAACTCGATGCGCTCGTTGTGGTCTGCGGAGAAACTTCGGTGCGTCAGCGCCTGCTGCAGCAGTTTGGGGTTGGAGAACTCATGCTCCAGGCGCTTTTGCAGTGCCGGCAGACCCGGGCTGGATGTGGCGCCGGCTCGCACTTATTTGGATTTATTGCTGTACTTCAGCAGCAAATAAGCAGGGCCGGCCATGTGGATTTCCTTGGTATAGGCGAACGTCACCACGGTTCTGTCGCCTTCCTTGGTCACTTCCAGGTCTTTGCCGGTGATCGCCTTGATATCGTCAATCTGGGCCGCCTTGTCGAAGATCGTCCGGACTTCCGTCACGGTGCTGCCTTCTTTGGCCTTGTTGGCGGCCTTGGTGATGTTCTGGTACTCCACCAGCGTCGGGAAGACCTGGGCAGCCACAATGCCGGCGCACACCAGGACGATGCATATAAACAGAAGGCCTATGAAGGAAATACCGCGTTGTTGACGTTTCATTTTTTCTCCTGCTTTGACTAAAAAAGTCCTTCGTGCCGGCCATCAAAATGCCGCCTGGCCGAAGAACCCATATTGGGGGATTGAGCCGCCTTCATCCAGGCCAGAAAACCTTGCAGATGATGGTTTCGCGGGCGCCACGGCCCTGTGCAAAATCCAGCGAATTATCGCGGTAATTACCCGCCACGCAATACTACCTGCGAGACATCTTGCCGATACACCTTCGCTACTGTAACGGCAATCCCGCCAGAAGGGAAAGCGCGCCAGGCCTGCAGCTCAAGCCCAACCGCCCCCGCGCTTGAGCTGTGGCGCCGCGGCAATCAGGCCCGCCCTCAAAGCCGCTCAGTTAAACGAGCCAATCCGCTTGAGGTTACCGAAGTTCATCCAGACAAAAAAGGCCTTGCCCACGATGTTTTTCTCCGGCACAAAGCCCCAATAACGGGAATCCTCGGAATTGTCCCGGTTGTCGCCCATCATGAAGTACTGGCCTTCAGGCACCTTGCAAACCACACCCTCGATGCTGTAGCGGCAATTGGTTTTAAAAGGAAAGTCGTAGGTGGAGTTGATGAAAGGCGCGCTGTTTGCATAGTTCAGTATGCGGTGCGTCTTGCTGCCAAGGTCCTCTTCGAACTGCTTCGAGTAGAGCATGGTGTCCGTGTCGAAGAAGTCCGGCAGCGCCGTCTTGGTCACGGGCTGGCCATTGATGGTCAGCTTCTTGTTCAGGTAGGCCACCTCGTCGCCGGGCACTCCCACCACGCGTTTGATGTAGTCCAGGCTGGGCTTGGGCGGGTAGCGGAACACCATCACGTCGCCGCGCTGCGGGCTGTTGTTGTCCAGCACCTTGATGTTGAGCACCGGCAGGCGCACGCCATAGTGGAATTTGTTGACCAGGATCAGGTCGTTGATGAGCAGGGTCGGGATCATGGAGCCCGACGGGATCTTGAAGGGCTCAAACAGGAAAGAACGCAGCAGGAACACCACCACGATCACCGGGAAGAGGCCCGCCGTCCAGTCCAGCCACCAGGGCTGCATGATGAGCCGGGTTTTGGCCTCATCCAGATTGTTGTCGACCTGGTTGATGCCCTTTTTAGCCAGCTCATCGCGTCGCTGGGCGGTGCTGGCCTCCAGCGCCGCGACGGCCTGGTGGCGTTGCGGCAGGAAGTAGAACCGCTCGGCCAGCCAGTAGATGCCGGTGACCACCGATGCCAGGAACAGCAGCAGGGAGAAGTTACCTTCGACGAGGCCGAAGTACCAGGCGGCGCCGTAACCCGCAAAGGCCGCCAGCACCATGGCCGTGATCGTGCTCATTGCGCCGCGCATCAGTCTTCCACCTGCAAAATGGCCAGGAAAGCTTCCTGGGGTACTTCAACGGAACCGATTTGTTTCATGCGTTTTTTACCCGCTTTTTGTTTTTCCAGGAGCTTGCGTTTGCGTGAAATGTCGCCGCCGTAGCACTTGGCGATCACGTTTTTGCGAAGCGCCTTGATTGTCTCACGCGCGATGATGTTGGCCCCGATGGCCGCCTGGATCGCCACGTCGAATTGCTGGCGGGAAATGATCTCGCGCATTTTGGCCACCACCGCCCGTCCGCGGTAGGCCGACTGGCTGCGGTGGACGATGATGGACAGGGCATCGACCTTCTCGCCGTTAAGCAGGATGTCGACCTTGACGACGTCGGAGGCCCGGAATTCCTTGAATTCGTAGTCCATGGACGCGTAGCCGCGCGAGACGGATTTGAGCTTGTCGAAGAAGTCCAGCACGATCTCGCCCAGCGGCATTTCGTAGGTCAGCATGACCTGCTTGCCGTGATAGGCCATGTTCAGCTGGATACCGCGCTTCTGGTTGGCCAGCGTCATGACGGCGCCCACATAGTCCTGCGGCATATAGAGATGCACGGTGACGATGGGCTCGCGGATTTCGTTGACTTTCCCGCCGTCCGGGATTTTGGACGGGTTCTCGACCTTGATGGTTTCGCCGTCCGTCCTGAGCACTTCGTAGACCACGCTGGGTGCGGTGGTGATCAGGTCCTGGTCGAACTCGCGCTCGAGCCGCTCCTGCACGATTTCCATGTGCAGCAGCCCCAGGAAACCGCAGCGAAAGCCAAAACCCAGCGCTTCGCTGACTTCCGGCTCGTAATGCAGCGAGGCATCGTTGAGCTTGAGCTTTTCCAGCGCGTCGCGCAGCGACTCGTACTCGCTGGCTTCCGACGGGTAGAGGCCGGCAAACACGGCCGGCTGGATTTCCTTGAAACCGGGCAATGCCTCGGTGGCGGTAAAGGCTGCGCCGCCGGTGCCGGGCTTGATCAGCGTGACGGTGTCGCCCACGCGGGCGGCCTGCAACTCCTTGATGCCGGCAATCACAAAACCCACTTCACCGGGCTCGAGCGCCGGGCGCGGCTCTGTGTGCGGCGTGAAGACGCCCAGCTGCTCGGCGTTGTAGGTCGCCTCGCTGGCCATCAGCTTGATGCGGTCGCCTTTGGCGAGCCGGCCATCGACCACGCGCACCAGCATGACCACGCCCACGTAGGCGTCGTACCAGCTGTCGATGATCATGGCGCGCAACGGGCCGTCCGGGTTGCCCTTGGGCGACGGGATCCGGGCGACGATGGCCTCCAGAATCTCGTCGATGCCCATGCCGCTCTTGGCGCTGCAGGGAATCGCGTCGGTGGCGTCGATACCGATCACCTCCTCGATTTCCTGTTTGGCGTTTTCCGGATCGGCCTGCGGCAGATCCATCTTGTTGAGCACCGGCACAACCTCTACGCCGAGGTCGAGGGCGGTGTAGCAGTTGGCGACCGTCTGTGCTTCCACACCCTGGCTGGCATCGACAACCAGCAGCGCGCCTTCGCATGCGGACAGCGAGCGGCTCACTTCGTATGAAAAGTCGACATGGCCCGGCGTGTCGATCAGATTGAGGTTGTAAACCTCGCCGTTGAGTGCCTTGTATTTGAGCGCAGCGGTCTGCGCCTTGATGGTTATCCCACGCTCTTTTTCAATATCCATCGAATCCAGAACCTGCGCACTCATCTCTCTGTCTTGCAAACCGCCGCAGCGCTGGATGAGCCGATCAGCAAGCGTGGATTTGCCGTGATCAATGTGCGCAATGATCGAAAAATTTCTGATGTGATTCATCAACGAGAACGCCTAAGTACTTGAAAGTATTGCGAAGAGATTGGACTCAATTCGCAAGGGGCCATAAAAAAGGGCGCGTCGAGTAGCGACGCGCCCTGAACCAACAATCTATGGCAACTGCGATAGTTGGAACTTCATTGTAGGCAAAAAGCCAGAGTCGAACAGTCCCAAAATGGCCATATTTTTGTCGTTGCAGCCTAGCAACATGAATCTTATGCACAACTTATTCACAATTTTAAACTGCTTGTCTCTGGACAACTTGTGGGTGATCTGTGGATCGACCGGTATTACCCGGTATTAAGATCGAAAGCGGGATTTCGCACGCCCCGATATATCCAAAAGACGCAGCGCCGAGCCCCTATTCTACCGAAATCCCTTATTGGGTCGATTTATTGTGAGCAGTCACTAACAAAATGGGTGGCTCACCCGCCCGAAAATATATTTTTTCGCGGATACAAAATCAGACCCAAATTGCCAAAAACCCCCAAATGGCGGCGGGGTATGAGGAGCCTGGCGAGGGGAAACAGCTTGCGGCGGCTCTACGAGAGCGCCTGTCTCCTCGTGGTAGTTAGCGCCCCGCTCTGCCCACTGGGAGCAGAGAGGGGACCACTACATCCTTCAGCGAGTGGGACGAATTAACGCGTATTGCGCCCATTCGCCGCGGCGAAACAGGACGTTGATGGGCTTGGACTTGTCGATCTTCGCCAGCGCGGCTTCGAACTCCTTGACGCTGGTGACTTCAGAGTTGGCGATCGCGACGATCACGTCACCCTCTTTGAGGCCGGCGCGGGCAGCAGCGGCATCAGCCGTGTCGACCTTGACGCCGCCCTTGATCTTGAGCTCTTTCTTTTGCGCATCGGACACTTCGCTCACCACCAGCCCCAAAGCCTGGGCGGCGCCGGCCACGGGCGCTTTGGGCTCTGGGCCGGAGGCCTTGCGGGTTGGTTTTTCCGGCTCGACTTCGCCGATGGTGACCGTCAGGTCTTTGCTGGCGCCGCGCCTGAACACCGTGACCACGGCCTTGGTGCCGGGCTTCACATTGCCCACCATGCGCGGCAGGTCGCTGGATTTCTCGATCGGCTTGCCGTCAAACTTGATGATGATGTCTCCGGCTTCAATGCCGGCTTTTTCTGCGGGTGCGCCGGTTTCGACGCCCCGGACCAGCGCGCCCTGCGCCTTGCCCAGACCGATGGATTCCGCCACCTCTTTGGTGACCTGGTCGATCTGCACGCCGATACGGCCCCGCGTCACCTTGCCGGTGCTGCGCAGCTGGTCGGACACGCGCGCGGCTTCGTCGATGGGGATGGAAAAGGAAATGCCCTGAAAGCCCCCGGAGCGCGAGTAGATCTGGCTATTGATGCCCACAACCTCACCGCGCATGTTGATGAGCGGCCCGCCTGAATTGCCCGGATTGATGGCCACATCGGTCTGGATGAAAGGCAGGTAGTCACCGGTATCGCGCTGCTTGGCGCTCACGATGCCGGCGGTCACGGTGTTTTCAAGCCCGAATGGCGAGCCGATGGCCATCACCCATTCACCCACCTTCAGGCGGTTGATGTCGCCGATCTTGACGGCCGGCAGGCCGGTGGCTTCGATCTTGACCACAGCCACGTCGCTTCGCTTGTCGGCGCCAATGATCTTGGCTTTGAATTCGCGTTTGTCGGTCAAGGTCACGATGACTTCGTCCGCGCCGTCAACCACGTGGGCATTGGTCATGACAAAACCGTCCGCCGTCAGGATGAAACCGGACCCGACACCGCGGGGCTGGTCTTCGTCAGGCTGGTTGCGGTCAGGGCGGGGCGCCCGGGGCATGTTGGGCGGAACAGGAATGCCGAAACGCCTGAAAAACTCCAGCATCTGCTCGTCGGCGCCGCCGGAGGCCGATGCCTTGACCTTCTCCAGGGTGCGGATGTTGACCACCGACGGCCCGACCTGCTCGACCAGGTCGGTGAAATCAGGCAAGGTGCGGTTCTGCGCCCACGCAGGCGCCACCGGCACCAGCACGGAGACGGCGGCAGCAGCGATCAGCCCCGCAGTCATGCAGGAGCGCAGCGGTTTCCAGTTCAATTCAAGCATCGTCAACCTCGTCATAAAAGTATGGGTCATCAGGCCATCCGGTTCAGCCCAGCCGCCCGGTTGCGGGGACTGCCGCCCTCGCGTAGCGGAGCCGGCCTGAGTTCGTATTATTTCTTGCGTTCCAGGCCGTTGGCAAAGAGCTTCAGGGTCGACATCGGGACTTCACCCATGACGGTGACCCAGTAGGCATCCAGTTGCCGGGTGATGGTCTGCGTCGCTCCCATCGACAGGCTGGACTCCTTGTCATGGCGCTGCCGGTCAAATGGCTCCACAAAGAGGGATACCGATGCCAGGCCGTCCGAGAAAATCCATTGCAGAGGCTCCTCGCCAGCCACGGGGGCAGCCGAACTCGCGGCAACCACCGGCCGCTTGTAGCAGCTCATGGGCTTGAATCCTGCCACCGGGGCCTTCAGCACCCAGCCTTCGGCGCTTGCCGTGGTCTTGACCAGCACCGGTTTTTCAACGCGGTAGCCATCAACCTTGCCCATCATGTGAAGGAGCTTGTCCATCTTGACCGGGGCGTCGAGCTGCAGCTCGGAAAACGCAGCCTGCTCAAGCACCTTGCCGTCGGTGTCCAGCGTTTGCAGCTTCACGACAAGCCCTTTTTTCTGCTCGGTCCAGACGCGGTAGCCAAACCGCATCTGGTCCTTGGGCACCAGCACCACGATATCGGCCTCGACACCGGCCACACGCTCGGTACCTTCTTGCCGGACTTTGTAATAGTCAGCAATGCGGCTGTCGGTGGATTGCAGCAGCTGAGGGAACATGCCCAGCGATTCACGCTTCTCGCTTCGGACCACTTTGTGATCCGGCATGAAAGTCACCACCTGGTCGTTGTGCCGGAAGATAGACCGGGGGGCGCCGGTGAGCGTCTCAACACGCTCCATTTGCTGATCGCCCTCACAGACATGCCAGATCTTGGCGCTGGACATGGCGCCACCTGACGAAACGACAAAGGTGCCGATATACGAACGCTTTCTGGACGCCTCGTGCATGCGCATCAGCCAGTCGTTGATGCTTCGTGACTCTGCCGGCGTGGCGGCAACGGCCGGTGGCGACGCCTGCGCCGCTACATAATTCGTAGCAGGCAGCGCACACCCTGCAAGGGCTAGAAGGCGAAAAATCTTGAAGTTCATGATGCTGCGGCGCGCCTGCTGCAATCTTGTGCCGACTCAGCGCCCGGCATTGCGCGGGGTCTCAAATGTGGCGTTTCGCAAGAAACCCGAAGGCTCCTGCAAGGCCGAAGTACCGCCCAGCTGCTTGTGCGCGGCGAGCAACTCTTCAAGGCGTGCGTCACGCACGACAGGACCTTGCGGTGAAGCCACCACCACCTGCTGGGAAACCGGCGCCTGGGCCAATTGCGGGGCTGCGGCGGGTGTCAGCAGGCCGGCGGCGTTCCATGCGATGGCAGACACCGCTGCCAGCGAAGCGAACCCTGCCACCAGCTTCCAGCGGAAATCGGCGTCATTGGCTGCCGCACCATGGCGTGGGGCAGCATCCACAACAGGAACATGCACCACGTCAGCGGAGGAGCCGGCGGGATTGCCCACGGGAACCGGGCCAGCAACGGCCATGGACTCCCCGGCAAGGCGCTGGTTCAGGCGCGCGAGAAATGCCTTATCCGCGCCCAGTACCGGTGAGGCGGAGGAACGCAGTGCATCACCGATCAGGTGGTAGGTGTCCCAGCTGTCGATGGCCGAGTCATCCTGCCCGCAAGCGTGGAGCGCGGCCGCAAAGTCCTCTCCACCCAATTGGCCATCGGCCAAGGCTGAGATGAGTTCGCTGGTTTGCATGGACGGTTTCATGATGTTCGTGGGCAGCAAGGCTGCTGTTTAAGGAGGCTGAAAATACCGGGTCGCACTTGTGGGTTCATGGATGGCTCCTGCGCTTCTGGGGTGCCGCTTACCAGCGCTTGCCACTCTGGTTTTCGAGCAAGGGCTTGACCTTCTGGGAAATCGCTTCGCGCGCCCTGAAAATCCGGGACCGCACGGTGCCTATGGGGCAATCCATGGCTTCCGATATCTCTTCATAGCTCAGCCCTTCTATTTCACGCAGGGTGATGGCCTGGCGGAGCTCCTCCGGCAAGGCCTCCATGGCCGCATTGATGATCTCGGCGATTTCCTTGCTGGCCAACACAGCTTCCGGCGTTTCCGAGCTTGTTAGTTCGTTTTCCAGCGGGGAAGTTTCATCGTTTTCGTCGCTTTGGCCGGATTTGAAGGCGTTTTCGGAGACCGTCGGGTCCCGTTTGAGGTCCATCAGGGCTTTTTTCGCGGTGTTTACAGCGATCCGGTACAGCCAGGTGTAGAACTGGGCCTCGCCCCTGAACTGCGCCAGCGCCCTGTAGGCCCGGATAAACGTCTCCTGGGCGATGTCTTCCACCAGGTCCACGTCGCGGACCATGCGGCCTATCAGGCGCTGTATGCGCCGCTGGTATTTGATGACCAGCAATTCATAGGCTTTCTGGTCGCCCGCAACCGTGCGCTCGACCAGCATGGCGTCGCTGTCGTTCGCTTTTTCGGCTGACAAAGGTGGCAGGTCGACACTCATGGATTTTTTTGCGTAGCTGCATCTACAGACTGCACAGCCCCCGATACTGCCACAGCCGGCAATGGTTCCGGATGCAACAAGTCATGCTGCCACGGCGACGAAGGCAATTTGCGCGGCGAATACACCGCCCGGCGCAAATCCAGCCAACGCTGCGGCATGGCGCGCCGCTCAACCCACAGCCACAAACTGGGGTGATCGGGGTTTTCGAGCCGAAGCAGTAGCAATTGTTGAAAATCGCCGAGCACGCTGAGCTCGTACTCAACGATGCCAGCCTGATAAGCCGGGCCTTCCCAGCGCCAGATTTCGCCGTCCCAGGCCAACCGGCCGACTGGAGCGCGCTGCCAGGCAAGGCCCGCCGCAACACCCGCCCCCAAAAGGGAGGAGCCCATCAATGCGATTCGCCAATCCGGTTGCGCAGCACCCTGGAAGTACCAAAGCAGCAGCGCAACGAGGCCCAGAAGCCATAAACCCAGCAACAATGCGCCCAGAAAACGCGAACGCCCCAGCGGATAAACAACCGGCGGGGCGTTGTGCAAAGTCAAGATAGTCTGGGCTGAACTAGGCTGGAAGCGGGAAATCAGACGCGCTTGAACACCAGGGTACCGTTGGTGCCGCCGAACCCAAAGTTGTTTTTGACTGCAACCTCAATCTTGGCATCACGGGCGGTATTGGCGCAATAGTCCAGGTCGCACTCGGGGTCCTGGTTGAAGATATTGATGGTGGGGGGAATCTTCTGGTGATGCAGCGCCAGCACGGTAAACACCGATTCGATGCCGCCAGCCCCGCCCAGCAAATGGCCCGTCATGGACTTGGTGGAACTTACCACCAGCTTTTTGGCGTGGTCGCCAAATGCAGCCTTGATGGCGTTTGTTTCGTTCAGGTCGCCCAGCGGTGTCGAAGTGCCATGCGCATTCAGGTACTGCACTTCATCAGCATTGACGCCGGCATTCTTCAGCGCCATGGCCATGGAACGGCGCGGGCCGTCCACGTCTGGTGCGGTCATATGGTACGCGTCGGCGCTCATGCCGAAGCCGGTCAGCTCGGCGTAAATTTTGGCGCCGCGCGCCTTGGCGTGTTCGTACTCTTCGAGCACCAGCACGCCGCCGCCTTCGCCCAGCACAAAACCGTCGCGGTCCTTGTCCCAGGGACGCGAAGCTGTTTTGGGGTCGTCATTGCGGGTGGAAAGGGCACGGGCTGCCGCGAAGCCGCCAATACCCAAAGGAGAAACACAGGATTCCGCCCCGCCGGCGATCATGACATCGCAGTCGCCGTATTCGATCATGCGTGCCGACAGGCCGATCGCATGGAGCCCGGTTGTGCATGCCGTCACGACGGCAATGTTGGGGCCCTTAAAGCCGAACTTGATGGACACATGACCGGAGATCATGTTGATGATCGAAGCAGGCACAAAAAACGGAGAAACCCGGCGCGGGCCGCGATTGACCAGCTCCGAGTGCATGTCTTCAATCATCGGCAAGCCGCCGATGCCTGAACCAATATTGCAGCCAATGCGCGTCGCCATCTCGTCGCCCAGCGCCTCACCGGTCGGCAGGCCGCTGTCGGCCACCGCCTGGCACGCCGCGGCCAATCCAAGGTGGATAAAACGATCCATGTGCCGCGCTTCTTTTTCGGGGATGTAGTCCCCGATCTTGAATCCCTTGACCTCACCGGCAAATTTGCAGGCAAAGTTGGCGGGATCAAATTGCGTGATCAGATCGATGCCGGGCACACCGGCAACCAGGTTGGTCCAGGACTCGGCCACGGTATTACCTACCGGGCTGACGCAACCCAGACCTGTCACGACGACACGACGACGGCTCATTCAGAAATCCTGAGAAGGGGCCTGAAAAGCCCTGCGCGGGCTTTCAGGCTTGATGACGGCTGAGGCAGGTAAAACCTTGCCTCAGGCCTTTTGATGGGTGTTTGCGTAGTCAATCGCGTTCTGGACGGTGGTGATCTTCTCGGCGTCTTCGTCGGGAATCTCAATGCCAAACTCGTCTTCCAGAGCCATAACCAGTTCTACGGTGTCAAGCGAGTCAGCGCCCAAATCGGCCACAAAGGCCTTTTCATTGGTGACCTGGCCTTCTTCCACGCCAAGTTGTTCGGCAATGATTTTCTTAACACGTGCTTCGATATCGCTCATAGTTCCCTCTGAGGGTTGTAAATTAATCCGTGATTTTACCGCGTTAGAGTCGTTTCCCTAAGCACCGCGCCGGACGGATAAAAACCGGCTTCGATTTCTGGTGTTTTACCACTGTCAACCTGCAGTTTTCATGAAACCGCAAGCTTAACGTCCGTGGCTTACATATACATGCCGCCGTTGACGTGAATCTCCTGGCCGGTGATGTAGGCGGCCTGGGGGCTGGCAACAAAAGCCACGGCATGCGCGATATCTTGCGGTTTGCCGAGGTGTCCCAGCGGAATCTGCCCCAAAAGCGCTTTTTGCTGCTCTTCGGGCAATCCGGCCGTCATGTCGGTCTCAATAAAGCCAGGCGCTACACAATTGACCGTGATATTGCGCGATCCCAGCTCCCGGGCCAGTGCGCGCGTCATGCCGGCGACACCGGCCTTGGCGGCGGCGTAATTGGACTGCCCGGCATTGCCGGATGCGCCCACCACGGAGGTGATGCTGATGATCCGGCCATAGCGCTGCTTCATCATGGTGCGCATCACCGCCCGACTCATGCGAAACACGGCCTTCAGATTGGTGTCGAGCACCGCATCCCAGTCATCGTCCTTCAGGCGCATGGCCAGCATGTCACGGGTGATCCCCGCGTTGTTCACCAGCACCTGCAAGCCGCCGTGCTCTTTGACGATGGCTTCAATCAACGCTTCGGCTGCAGCCACATCATTCACGTTCAGGTTTTTTCCGGCGCAGCCCGGAAACGCTGACAGCGCCTGGCTGATTTTTGCCGCACCTTCGTCGGTGGTGGCCGTACCGATCACCTTCAGGCCTTTGTGGGCCAGCTCCAGCGCGATGGCCGCACCGATACCGCGCGACGCACCCGTGACCAATGCCACCTGCCCTTCAAACTTGACTTCGCTCATGCCAGCAACTCCTTCACTTCCGCCAGTGAGGCGGGATCAAATAGGGGAACTCCCGTCAGTTCGGGATCGATTCTTTTGGCCATGCCGGCCAGGACCTTGCCCGGGCCGCATTCGACCAGCGTCGTGAGGCCGCGCGCCTTGATGGCCTGGACACACTCCACCCAGCGCACAGGGCCGAAAGCCTGCCCATACAGCGCAGCGCGGATACGGTCGGCATCAGTCTCGACGGCCACTTCGATGTTGTTGATGACTGGAATCTTGGGCGCCGCGAAATCGACGCCTGCCAGCTTCTCACGCAACTTCTCGGCTGCGGGCTTCATCAGGCTCGAATGAAATGGCGCCGACACCGGCAAAGACAAGGCACGCTTGGCGCCATTGGCCTTGAGGACTTCGCAAGCCTTCTCGACCGCGGCCTTGCTGCCCGCAATGACGGTCTGCATGGGGTCATTGAAGTTGACAGCCTCCACGACTTCAGAAGTGTTCGGCCCGAAGCTGCGCGCCGCCTCGGCGCAACCTTCAATGACCTTGGCAGCCTCCATCCCGAGGATGGCGGCCATGGCGCCTACACCGACAGGCACAGCGTCCTGCATGGCCTGCGCCCGAAAACGCACCAGTGGTGCGGCCTGTGCCAGGCTGAGCACGCCCGAAGCAACCAGCGCCGAATACTCACCCAGAGAGTGCCCTGCCACGGCAGCGGGTGCGGCACCCGTCTCTGCTATCCACGCACGATAGGCGGCGACACCCGCGACCAGCATCACGGGTTGCGTGTTGGTGGTCAGGGCCAGCGTTTCTTTAGGGCCTTCCTTGATGAGCTGGCCGACGTCCTCGCCCAACGCATCCGAGGCTTCCGCCAGGGTCTGGGCAATCACCGGGTGGTCGCCCCAGGCGTCCAGCATGCCGACCGACTGCGAGCCCTGGCCGGGAAAAACAAAAGCGAAAGATTTCAAACGATTACTCCATTGATCAAGCTATTCAGATGCCTAGAACAGATGCTGAAAAAAGCATCGTCATTTCAAATTTGCAGCCATTTTAAGAACATGAACCGGGACTTTTCTTGCAGCGCAGACTGCGAGTCAAGACAACGAAGGAGCGGCTCCGCCGCGCGCAGTCCTGAATCGCGCCAGCAGTTGCCTGCCCGCCATCTTGAAACATTGAAAAATTGCACCCACAGCGAGCCACGGATCAATGAGATAGTCCCAGAGATTGGTGCTTTCAAGAACACCTGAAGCCCACGCAAGCAGCCCAATGGCAATCAGCATCGGCAGCAACCGCAAACCCCTGCCCCAGCACATCAATGACAGTATGAAAAGCACGGCCCACATGCCCGTCGAGCCCCAACCCAGACGATAAGAATCCCAGTCACCCCAACCCAGGGCAAACGGATATAGCAGCAAGGCGCCAGCGGCAAAAACCAGATTCATGGCATTTCGTTCGCGATCACTTACAAGGCGAACGCCACACAGACGCTGATAGATGCCCACGCACGCGATGACTACCAGAGAAATACTCAGGTCAGAGCTAATGCCCCGTACATAGGCCACCAGTGGCAGGTGTGCAGCCCCAACCGGACACCACATCAGCACAAAAAATATCGCCGTCGCCCATTTGGCCCACAGCGTTACACCGTGGCGCCAGGCCAGCAAGCGCAAGAGTCCGGCGCACAGCACCAGATCAATGCACAGCAATGCCATCAGGTCGTTAAGGGGTGGCAACACGGCTTGTTACCGCTGGCGCGGCCTGAAAGGGTTGAAGGGGATCAAGCCGGACATGCTTGATCCGCGTACGGTGCCAGGTGTAGACGAGATGGAGGTAGCCATCACGGCTTTGCAGCAGGTAGGGATAAGAAAACTCCTGGGCACAGACCTGCTCAACACACAGCTGCCGCCTGGCGCTGGCCACGTAAGCGCGAGTCTGGTCTTCACTGGCGCCGCGGGCCTTGAGCTCTTGCGTGAGCAAGCGCTCGTAGTCTTGAAGGGAAGTGCGCACCTGCGGGGTCGCGGAAGACTCCACGATCCATGGCGTGACGCCATCAAAGGATGCGCCGGGGCCCGATGCAAGCAATGCCAGCACTTCGCGATTGCGGGGCTCCGGATTCAAAGCCAGCCAACGCGTCCCGGCATTTGTCACAACACCAGCCAGCGCCGAATCGGGATTAGGCCAGGCGCTGGCATGGGTAGAAGACCAGGTCTTGCCTGCATCAGTCGTCTGCGAAGCCATCAGCGCCGTAGCGGTGCCCGAACGCATGTAGACATCCGCCTCCTGAGGCCCCTTCACCAGCACAACCGGCTGGAGGCTGGTCTGGCTGCCGGGAATGCGTATCTTGTCGACTACCTGGCCCTGGGCGTTGATCCGCACCATCTCTCCGAATTTCGTGATGAACTCGTGATAGACCGGCAAGCCAATCTGGCCGTCCTGAAAACTCACCGGAGCCCCTTTGACCAGGGTGCTGATATTGAGGAAAGGCGACGTCACCAGGCGGCGCGGCGCACTCCAGGTCTCACCTTCGTCGACTGATCGCGCCCAGGTGATTGAGCTCCCGGCCCACCCACCCAGCGACACGTTGACCATCCAGATACAGAGTGTCCCGTCCGGTGCACGGGCGATGACGGGGTTGCCGAGCTTCTTGACGTAGCGCCAAAGGCCTTGCTGAAGTTGTTGCCGGTCAAACAGCGTGCTTTCAGCGCTCCAGCGCAAGCTGGCGGGATCCATGACAGAGGTCTGTATGGTGACGTCCCTGGCGCCTTCACGCGAACCGGAGAACCAGACAGCCCGCAAGCGGCCATCGTTCAACTCCACAAGGGAGGCCGCATGCACGGCCTGGCCAGGAGAGGAAGAAACAAACTGGGCGTCAAACCGGAAACGGCCGTCGGGTGAAAGCTGTTGCGATGGCAAACCCACGCGTGGTGGAGGCTTGGGGGCTTCAGCCAAGGGGCTGGCAGACTGCACCGCAAAGGGAGAAGCCGGCGCGCGCTGCAGGATTTTCCATCCGGCCAGGGCAAAGGCGACCACCAGCACGGCAGCTGCAATGCGGTCCCACGCACCGGATGGTTTGAAGTTCAAATGCCCACCTGTCTGTGAAAGCCTGGCAGATGGGTGCGAGCCATCTCAGTACTTGAGAAGCACCGCACCCCAGGTGAACCCGCCGCCCACGCCTTCGAGCATCAGGGTGTCACCCTTTTTGATCTTGCCGCCGCGCACAGCCGTATCCAGCGCCAACGGGATCGATGCGGCAGAGGTGTTGCCATGCTGGTCGACCGTGACGATCAACTTTTCGAGCGGCATTTTCAGTTTCTTGGCCGTGCTCTGCATGATGCGGATATTGGCCTGGTGCGGGATCAGCCAGTCAATGTCGGCGTCGGTAAGGTTGGCCTTGGCCAGCGTGGCGCGGGCGGCGCTTTCCAGCACGCCAACAGCCAGCTTGAAAACAGCTTGACCGTCCATCTTGAGGAGCGGGTCTCCCAGAATCTGGCCACCCGACACATTGCCCGGCACACACAGGATGCCGACGTGCTTGCCGTCGGCATGCAGGTCGCTGGCGAGGATGCCCGGCGTGTCCGATGCCTCCAGCACCACGGCGCCAGCGCCGTCGCCGAACAGCACGCAGGTGGTACGGTCCGAAAAATCGAGAATGCGGGAGAACACTTCGGCGCCAATCACCAGCGCCTTGCTGGCCGAGCCAGTCCTGATCATGGCGTCGGCCACGGTCAGGGCATAGACAAACCCGCTGCAGACGGCCTGCACATCAAAGGCTGCACAACCCGCGATACCCAGCTTGTTCTGCAAAATGCAGGCGGCGGACGGAAACACCATGTCCGGCGTTGAGGTCGCAACAATGATGAGGTCGATGTCGGAAGCCTGGAGGCCTGCGGCCTGCAAGGCATTTTTGGCCGCCTCCACGCCCAGGTCGCTGCTGGTCACGTCGGGGGCCGCAAAGTGGCGGGCCCGGATGCCGGTGCGCTCCACAATCCATTCGTCAGAGGTTTCAACGCCCCGGGTAGCCAGGTCGGCAGCCAGTTCGGCGTTGGTCAGTCGGCGCGGCGGCAAATAGCTGCCGGTGCCGGTGATTCGTGAGTAACGGGTCATTAATTAGTGTGCCGGTGTTGAAACTATTGAGTCAACTGGCATTGAGGAGGCCTCGGCAGGCGTATCGACGGAAGGTGCTGCCTGCGCCGCAACCAGCAAAGGGGCCGCGTGGGCAATACGTTCACGCACTCTCTCAAGCAAATTGTTCCGAGCCGCATCATAAGCCCGATTCAACGCCCTCTCAAAAGCAAAGGCGTCGGCCGAGCCGTGACTTTTGAATACCAGGCCTTGCAGGCCCAGCAGAGCCGCGCCGTTGTAGCGCCTGTGGTCAACCCGGTTTTTAAACGCAGTTAACACCGGATAAGCAATGATGGCGGCAATTTTCGTCAGAATATTGCGAGAGAACTCCGCCTTGATGAAGCCGCCAATCATGCTCGCCAGGCCTTCACTGGCCTTCAACGCGACATTACCCACGAAACCGTCACACACGACGATATCGGTCGTTCCCTTGAAAATGTCATTGCCTTCGACATTTCCATAAAAATTCAGATCACCCGAGTTAGAGGCAGATCGCAGCAATTCACCTGCTTTTTTGATGACTTCACTGCCTTTTATCGCCTCTTGACCGATATTCAGCAAGCCGACACTGGGCGTGGGATTGTCGGTGATGGCCGCTACCAGGGCGGACCCCATCACCGCAAACTGCAGCAGATGGTCTTCGGTGCAATCGACATTGGCCCCCAGGTCGAGTACGGTGGTGGCGCCGCCCAGGGCATTGGGCAACTGGGTGGCAATGGCCGGACGGTCTATGCCTTCCAGGGTTTTGAGCACATAGCGGGCAATGGCCATCAGCGCACCGGTATTGCCGGCAGACACTGCCGCCTGGGCCGCGCCGTCCTTGACCTGGTTCATCGCCACCCGCATGGACGAGTTCTTTTTCCGCCGCAGGGCGATCTCGATCGGGTCGTCCATGGTGACGATCTCGCTGGCCGCAACGATCTGGCAGCGGTCATGCGATTGAAGGCGGGCAAACAGGGGATGGGTCGCCAGGACTTCAGGCTGGCCCACCAGCACCACAGACGCGTCCGGGTGGCCGCCCAGAAAAGCCAGGCTGGCCGGAACGGTGACGGCGGGGCCGATATCCCCGCCCATGGCATCGACAGCGATCCTGATCATGGGGCGACCGGTGCAGTCAAGATTTGGAATTCAGGCAAAAGAAAGGCCCGCAGGATAAGTGCGGGCCAGTGCTTAAAGCGTGGAATTACGCTTCAGATTTGGTTTTCAGCACCTTGCGGCCACGGTAGAAACCGGTAGGGCTGATGTGGTGGCGCAGGTGGGTTTCGCCGGTGGTGGATTCCACGGCAATGCCTGGCACGGTGAGTGCGTTGTGCGAGCGGTGCATGCCGCGCTTCGAAGGTGACTTTTTGTTCTGCTGGACGGCCATGATCCGCTCCTGATGGGGTGTAAGGTTGGTAAATTACGCACCAAATTCTTGAGTTCAGATAGCTGGACCTGGATATCGGGCCATAGCAATCCTATAAGCCGTATCACCGCATTGGTACGCGAAGCCTTTGATTATAGCTTGAAGCGGGATACTTTTCATCCCTGCGGTGTCGGCCGGCCAAATGTCGATGAAAGCAGGCGCCTTTCAGAGATAAATGTAATTCTAAATTACTACTTTTTTGTCTTGAGCTGTGCAAGAACGGCAAAGGGATTTGGCTTTTTGCCTGAATCTGGGTCGCCGGCCACGTCAGCTTCCCCGGCCTGCAGCTTGGGCGCAACCGGGCACTGCTCATGCATCGGCACCAGGGGCAGCGCCATCAACAGCTCGTCTTCCAGCACGGCAAGTAAATCGAACTGGGGCTCCATGACGAGCAAATCCTCTTCGGACTGGTCGTCTTCGGCCATGGCAATCTCTTCGGTGGCCACAAAGCGGTACCACTGATCGACCTCTACCGGCGTCTCAACAGCAGCCATGCAGCGCTGGCAGGTCAGAGGCACGGTGGCCTCAGCCGTCAGGTGCAGCCACACTTCGTCGTCGGCACCGGCGCGTGGGCGAAGTTCTCCCGTCGCCTCCCATTTCACGGTCGAATCAGGCTGCAGCCCTTGCGTCTCCTGCGCAAGGCGCTCCATTTTTTGTAGCAGAGTGCTTTCGGTCAGCGCCACGCCATCCTGGGCGAACGCTTTCATGTTGAGCCGGTTGGCTTGAAGGGGTCTGGACATGAATGCAGTGTAAGAGAATCGGGGCATGACCCTTGCCCCCGATTCCACCACCAACCGCCCTCTCGTACTGGGCTCGACCTCCCGCTACCGCCGTGAACTGCTGGAGCGCCTGCACATTCCTTTCAAGGTGGCCGCACCCGACGTGGACGAGACCCCCCGGCCCGGCGAAGCCCCGCGCGCACTGGCCGAGCGCCTGGCGCTCGCCAAGGCCCACGCGGTGGCGACGACGTTTCCGGGAGCTGTCGTCATCGGATCGGACCAGGTGGCGGACCTCGACGGCGAGCCGCTCGGCAAGCCGGGCACCCACGAAAAAGCCGTGGCGCAACTGCGCCGCATGCGCGGGCGCACCGTGATTTTCCAGACTGCCGTGGCCGTGGTGTGCCTCGAGAGCGGTTACGCGGCGCAAAGTCTGGCGCCGGTGAAAGTGAAGTTCCGTGACCTGAGCGACGACGAGATCGAACATTATTTGCGCATAGAGCAACCCTACGATTGCGCGGGCAGCGCCAAAAGCGAAGGCCTGGGCATCGCGCTGCTGGAGTCCATTGAGAACGACGACCCGACCGCGCTGGTCGGACTGCCCTTGATCCGCACCTGCCGATTGATCCAGGCCGCAGGCGTGAAATTGCTGTCGGGTATTCCGGCAGGAGACCGGCCATGAGCGCCGCCGCAAAAGGCAAGCTCTACCTCGTGCCCGCCCCGCTGGATTTTGGCTGTGACGTGCAAGCGCCGCTTCAGGATGTCATTCCTTTGCAGACGCTGCAAATCGCGGCGCGGCTTTCCTTCTGGGTCTGCGAAAACGCCAAAAGCACACGCGCCTACCTGAAACGGATTGACGCGTTGCACCCTCTGAGCGCCGCCTTGCAGTCGCAGCAAATCCAGGAGTTGCCGCGCGAAGTCCACAAGAAAGGCGACCACACAGGCAACTTCGATGCGCGGCCTTTGCTGAAGGCCGCCCTGGAAGGTCACGACATGGGCCTGGTCAGCGAAGCCGGTATGCCCGCCATTGCCGACCCGGGCTCTTCAGTAGTGCGCGCCGCACACGACCTGGGACTGGAAGTGGTGCCGCTGACAGGCCCGATGTCGCTGATGCTGGCACTGGCTACAAGCGGCCTCAACGGCCAGAGTTTCGCCTTTGCGGGTTACCTGCCCCAAACGCCGGCTGAGCGCGTTCAGCGCATTCGCGAACTGGAGTCGCTGGCACTCAAGTCCGGCCAGACCCAGCTCTTTATTGAAACGCCTTACCGCAACGCCGCCCTCTTCCAGTCGCTGCTGCAAACCCTGCAGGCAAACACACGGCTGGCACTGAGTTGCGGCCTGACCATGAGCACGGGCTGGTCGCGCAGCGCGCAAGTCAGCACCTGGAAGCGCGACAAGCTTCAGGCGCCGCTGGATTTGCCGACTGTGTTCTGCATAGGCCGCTAAGGAAAAAGCCCGCGTACTGCGGGCTTTTTTCGAAGGGCCCCTCACTTTGCGGGCCCGGCTTGATCTTTTTAGCGAATCGCAGGAATCGCCTTGAATGCCTTCATGGCGCCTTCACCCATCGCCGCGCCAAACTTCTTGGCCAGCCGCTCAGCCACGTTGTCGCGGCGGGTGTAGTCGATGATCTCGTCGGTTTTCACCACTTCACGCGCCACGTAGTCCAGGTTGCCCAACTGGTCGGCCAGGCCGAGTTCCACTGCCTGCTGGCCGCTCCAGAACAGGCCGCTGAACATTTCAGGCGTCTCTTTCAGGCGCTTGCCGCGGCCGGCCTTCACCACCGTGATGAACTGCTGGTGAATCTGGTCCAGCATGGTCTGTGCAAACACGCGCTGCTTTTCGCTTTGCGGGCTGAACGGGTCGAGGAAACCCTTGTTTTCGCCGGCTGTCAGCAAGCGGCGCTCCACGCCCAGTTTGTCCATCAGGCCGGTAAAGCCGAAGCCGTCCATCAGCACACCGATGCTGCCGACGATGCTGGCCTTGTCGACATAAATCTTGTCGGCCGAGACAGCGATGTAATACGCCGCCGACGCGCAGGTTTCTTCCACCACCGCGTAAACCGGCTTCTTGTGTTTGGCCTTCAGGCGCAGGATTTCGTCGTTCATCATGCCGGCCTGCACAGGGCTGCCGCCGGGGGAGTTGATCAGCAGCACCACGGCCTTGGCGCCATCGTCTTCAAAGGCCGCACGCAGCGCCGCATTGACGAACTCGGCGCTGGCATCGGCCCCTGCGGCGATCTCGCCCTTGATTTCAACCACGGCCGTGTGCGGCACGGTCGCATCACTGGCGGGTGTACCGCGGTGCAGCGCCATCCAGACCAGCGCCACAAAGAATGCCAGCCAGGCCAGGCGCACAAAGGTCTTCCAGCGGCGCGTGGCCTTTTGCTCATTCAGTGATGCAAACGCCAGTTTCTCGAGCGTGGCACGCTCCCAGCCGGGGGCGCCTGCGGCGTCCGCTGCGGATTTTTTCGAGGATGTATGGGGAGGAAGGGATTCGGGCTGGTTGGGCCGAAAGTCCGACTCGCGCAACAAATCTGGGTCCATCGGGGGGTCGGGGCGGTGAGGATCGTTCATGTTCACTAGTTTAGAGAGGTATTAGAACTGTAGCGGCTTCAGGTTGTAAGCAGAATGCCAATAAACAACCCCCTCGCTTTCTGAAAGTTGAATTTTGACCAGCCCGCCCTGGCACGGGCCGCCTGCGCACTGGCCGGTGTCAGGCCGGTAGGCGGCGCCATGGCTGGCGCATAACAGCCACTGCCCCTGGTCGTCAAATACCCGGTTAGGCTGCCAATCCAGCTCCATCGCAACATGTGTACAGCGGTTGAGGTAAGCATGCGCAATGCCTTCAAAGCGCACGGCAAACGCACGGCAGGTCTGCCCGGCATAAACCACATCGAACGGCACCGCCAGCCCGCCCTCGAGCAGGTCGCGGGTATTGCACAGGGCCAGCCGTTCATCCATTCTGTGATCGCCTGGACCTAGTGTCTAGCCGTTGGCCAGCAGCCAGTCGTGCAACTCCTGCACCGAATGCGCGACATGCCGCGGCGACAGCGCAGTGAACGCTTCCGGCTCATGCGCCCCATAACTCACGCCCACGCTGGGGCACCCGGCGTTGACGGCCATCTGCAGGTCGTGTGTGGTGTCGCCCACCATCAACACCCGTGCAGGGGCTACGTCAAACTCCGCCATCAATTCGCGCAGCATCAGCGGATCGGGTTTGCCCGCCGTTTCATCGGCCGTGCGGGAGCCGTCGAACACGCCTTTGAGTTCCACCGTGCGCAGCACTTCGTCAAGCCCGCGGCGTGACTTGCCGGTCGCCACTGCCAGCAGGTGGCCGCGCGCCTTCAACGCATCGAGCAAAGGCAGCACACCTTCAAAAAGGCTGAGGTCGTTGAAGTGCGCTGTGTAATGGTGGCGGTAACGCTCACCAAGCTGCGGGTATTTTTCAGGCGGCACATCGGGCGCTGCGTGGGCCAGCGCCTGCATGAGCCCCAGACCGATGACGTAACCGGCCTCCTTGTCGGTCGGCACCGTGCCGCCTACGTCACGCACCGCGGCCTGGATGCAGCGCACGATGATCTTGGTCGAATCAAACAGCGTGCCATCCCAGTCGAAGGCAATCAAATCAAAATTTCGGGTTCGCATTGGCCTATTGTCACCCGGGGTGGCGCCACCTTGCAGCAGCGTTAAGCCATGTCCTCAGGCGTTGCGGGCAAAAATTGCTGCAACTCGGGCGGCAAGGGCGCCTGCAAGTGCACGACCTTGCGCAGTTTGGGATGGTTGAACTTCAGACTCCAGGCGTGCAGGAACATACGCTTGAGCGAGACCGCACCGGCCGCAGACTTCTGCAAGGCCCGGTTCAACTCGAAGTCACCGTATTTGTCGTCCCCGGCAATCGGGTGGCCTTCGTTGGACAGGTGCACGCGGATCTGGTGTGTGCGGCCGGTCTTGATGGTGACTTCCAGCAAGGTAAAAGGTGTCGCGGGCGCCAGCGGGCTGGCGGGAAAGGCCGATTTCACCTTGACCAGCGTCACCGAGCGCATACCGTCGGGATGCTCATTGGGCACCACCTTCACACGCCGCTCGCCGTCGGGCAGCAGGTATTTGTGCAGCGCTTTGTCGATCACGCGGTGATTGGCCGGCCAGTCGCCGCTGACCAGCGCCAGGTAGACCTTGTCGGTTTCACGCTCCCGGAATTGTTCTTGCAGCAGCTTGAGCGCCATGCGCCGCTTGGCAATCAGCAGGATGCCGCTGGTTTCGCGGTCCAGCCGGTGCACCAGTTCGAGGAAATCAGCTTCCGGCCGAGCCATCCGCAACTGCTCGATCACGCCAAAGCTCACGCCACTGCCGCCGTGCACGGCCACGCCGGCCGGTTTGTCGATGGCCAGCACAAAGTCATCTTCAAACAGGATGGGAAATTCGCGGGACGGGGCATAGCCACCCGTGGTGGAGCTGGCGCCGTGCCGGGCGATTTCCTGCGCCATGGCTTCAGCCTTTTGCCCGGCCCGTTCGGACGTGCGCACCGGCGGCAGGCGCACGATATCGCCCGCTTCCACCCGCGTGTCGGCCTGCGCCCGGCCTTTGTTAACCCTCACTTCACCGCTTCGGATGATGCGGTAGACGTGGGTTTTGGGCACGCCCTTGAGCTGGCGGATCAAAAAATTGTCCAGCCGCTGGCCGGCGTAGTCTTCGTCTACCGTCACCAAAGTGGCTTGGGGCGCCGGTGGGGCCGCCACGGGCTGGGCGGGCGCCGGGCGCATGGGTTCGGGCCTGGGCCCGGGTGCTTTCACGGCGGCCGCAGGCGGGCGGACTGGTGTTTTCCCCGGTCTCCTTGCCTTGCCTGTCGCTGCCCCTATAATGTGTTTCACTAGCGATACGCTGTAAGTGGTTGATTTGTCTGGAGTTTAGTCCACACAGGTCCCCCGCCCTCAAAAGGCAAGCAAGCAGCCTCGCTGGAAGGTCGATGCCCACGCCGGTAATTGCCCGCAAGCGACGAGTGCCAGGCACCTCGCGGCAGGCGTATTACACGGTAGACGAGTCGACGTTTTGCGAACACAACTACGGAATACAATGTGTGCAGCCCCCGTCGCGAACATCGTGCACAAAGGGCTGCATGCGGATCCAGCCGAGATCAAGTCCTTAACGGGTAGCCCTCTGATGACAACACTGGTCAGTCTGATTTATATGTGCCTGCAGCGCTTCACGGAATTCGTGAGCCCTGCTTTCGGCATAAATCAGCCGCCAGCCCTTGTACAGTGGGCGCAAGCAGCTACTTTCTTTGTAGCACCCACCCGTTTGACCCCTGCTCGCTCCATCCACGCGCCTACGCCCAGACCACGTCGCTGACCGATTCATTTCGGTTGGCCGCGCGCTGTCAAAAGCTCTCCGGCAATTCCTCCACGTTCGCACCGCGTCCCTCCGGCGTCGTTGGCCCATTTTGGGCATGTTGATTGGTGTTTTGAGACAACATCAAAAACGAAGAACGATAAGGAAGGCTACCCATGAAACGGATGCTGGTAAACGCCACACAGGCGGAAGAACGCCGTCTGGCGATCGTCGATGGACAAAAACTCCTCGACTACGAAATTGAAATTGAAGGACGCGAACAGCGCAAGGGCAACATCTACAAGGCCGTCGTCACGCGCGTCGAGCCTTCGCTGGAAGCCTGCTTCGTCGACTACGGCGAAGACCGCCACGGCTTCCTGCCGTTCAAGGAAATCTCCAAGCAATACTTTGCCCAGGGCGTGCCGGTCAGCCAGGCGCGCATCAACGACGTCATCAAGGAAGGCCAGGAACTGCTGGTCCAGGTCGAAAAAGAAGAACGCGGCAACAAGGGCGCAGCCCTCACCACCTTCGTCTCCCTGGCCGGCCGCTATGTGGTCCTGATGCCCAACAACCCGCGCGGCGGTGGCGTCAGCCGCCGTATCGAGGGCGAAGACCGGGCCGAGCTCAAAGAGAACATGGACCAGCTGGAATATCCCAACGGGATGTCCATCATTGCCCGCACCGCCGGTATCGGCCGCAGCGCGCCTGAGCTCCAGTGGGACCTGAACTACCTGCTCAAGCTCTGGACCGCCATTGACGGCGCCGGCAAGGGCGGCAAGGGCGCTTTCCTGATTTACCAGGAATCCAGCCTCGTGATCCGCGCGATCCGCGACTACTTCAACAGCGACATCGGCGACATCCTGTTCGACACCGACGACGTCTACGAGCAGGCCAAGCAGTTCATGGCCCACGTGATGCCCGAGCACGAGCACCGCGTCAAACGCTACCGCGACGACGCACCGCTGTTCAGCCGCTTCCAGATCGAGCACCAGATCGAATCGGCCTACGCCCGCACCGTGCAGCTGCCCTCCGGCGGCGCCATCGTCATCGACCACACCGAAGCACTGGTGTCCGTCGACGTCAACTCGGCCCGCGCCATCAAGGGCGGCGACATCGAAGAAACCGCCACCCGCACCAACCTCGAAGCCGCCGACGAAGTCGCGCGCCAGATGCGTTTGCGCGATCTGGGCGGCCTGATCGTCATCGACTTTATCGACATGGAAGAGTCGCGCAACCGCCGCGACGTCGAAAACCGCCTGCGCGATGCGCTGCGCCAGGACCGCGCCCGCGTGCAGTTCGGCACCATCAGCAAGTTCGGCCTCATGGAAATGAGCCGCCAGCGCCTGCGCCCTGCCTTGTCCGAAGGCGCATCCATCCCCTGCCCGCGTTGCGGCGGCTCCGGCCATATCCGCGACACCGAAAGCTCGGCGCTGCAGATCCTGCGCATCATCCAGGAAGAGTCCCTCAAGGACAGCACGGCCTCGGTGCTGTGCCAGGTTCCGGTCGATGTGGCGTCTTTCCTGCTGAACGAAAAACGCTCCGAAATCGCCAAGATCGAAGTCAAGCAGCGCATCAACGTGCTGCTGGTGCCCAACAAGACGCTGGAAACCCCCAACTACCGCCTGGAACGCCTGAAGCACGACGACCCGCGCCTGGACAACATCGCCGCCAGCTACAAGATGGCCGACGAAATCGAGGACCCGACCACCGTCACCCGCCGCAGCCAGGAAAAGCACAACAAGCAGGAACCCGTCATCAAGGGCGTGCTGCCCGATGCACCCGCGCCAGTGGCCCCGCCCAAGCCGGAACCTGTGCCGCAGGCAGCGAAGCCCCAGGCCCGCACCGCACCGGCAGCTCCCGCAGCGCCTGCAGAAAAAGGCTTCTTCGGCTGGATCAAGAGCCTGTTCGGCGGCGCGGAAGCACCCGCCCCGGCGCCTGCCGCTAAGGAAGTGAAAAAAGACGAACGCGGCGAAGGCCGGCGTGAAGGCCGCGACGGCCGTGGCGGCGAACGCGGTGAGCGTTCTGACCGCGGCGGTGAACGCGGAGGCCGTGACGGCCGCCGTGGCGGCCGTGGCCGCAGCGAAGGCCGTGGCGGTGAAGGCCGCGGTGAGAACCGCGAAGGACGCGAACCACGCCCAGAGGGCCAAGCCCGTGGCGAAGGCCGCAATGAAGGCCGTGGCGGCGAACGCCGCGAGCGCAACCCCGAAGGCCGCAACGAAGGCGGCCGCCAGGAACGCGCAGCCGGTGAAACCCGTGGCGAAGCCCGTCCCGACAACGCCGGTGACCAGCCCCGCAGCGAAAACGCCGGCCGCGAAGGCCGCGGCCGCCGCGAGCGCAGTGAACGTGGCGAGCGTAACGAACGTGGTGGTGAACGCGGCGGCGAGCGCATCCAGCGCGACGCCGTCGAGCAGGACCTCGCACTGGCCAACCAGGCTGCCATGGCTGCCGCCATGGGCGGTGAAGCTGCTGAGCCGCGCCAGGAACGCGCGCCGCAAGACGGTGAACGTCCACAAGGCAACCGTGAGCCGCGTGGTGAGCGCGGTGAACGTGGTGAAGGCCGCCGTGAACGCGGCGACCGCAACGGCCGCCGTAACGACCGCCGCGGTGACCGCCCTGAAGGCGCAGAAGGCCAGAACGCCAATGCCGAAGGCGCAGCAGGTTTCAACCCTGAAGCCGCGGCAGCCCCGGTGCTGGACGAAGCCGGCAACGTGATCGCACCGGCGCAAAACGGCCAGGGCGGCGACGAACAACGCCAGCCGCGCGAACGCCGCAGCCGCGACCGTTATGGCCGTGACCGCCGCGAACGTGGTGAAAACGGTGAGCGCAACGAGCAAGCTCTAGAGGCCGGCGCAAGCGCCGCCCAAGGCGAATTCTCGGAGCCAAATCAGCCGCAAGCCCAGGAGCAGCGCCCGCAAGCCGCTCCTGAATTTGTAGCAGATGCCGCAGTGGCTGCTGCTGCCCCCGTAGCAGCGCCCGCGCCTGTCTACGTGCCGCCTGTCGCCGTTGCCGCACCGGCACCGGTAGCAGCGCCAGCCCCCGCGCCGGCTCCAGCCGCCGCACCCGTGGCTGCCAGCCTGCCCAAGGTTCAGGCCTATGACCTGCCCCTGCAGGACCTGGTTCAGGTCGCACAGGCATCAGGCTTGCAGTGGGTCAATTCCGACGCCGCCAAGATCGCCGAAGCCAAAGCCGCCATCGCGGCCGAAGTCAAACCGGTGCACGTGCCGCGTGAGCGCCCACCCCTGGTGGTCGCCGACGAAGGCCCGCTGGTGCTGGTCGAGACCAAACGCGATCTGGGCGCCGTGAAGCTGCCTTTTGAGCAATCGGCCGGCCAGTAAGCCCCGACCTCTGCCGCACGCGCGGCAGCCCATAAAAAAGGCCCGCACATGCGGGCCTTTTTCTTTGCCTCGCCGGGATTCACACCGCCGATACACGGGAGTCACAAAGAAGCAGCTGGTGACGAAGCCTGAGGACGTGCCGGGCACCTTGCCATGGGCAGTCGTGTCGCGCCCGACGAGAGGCGGCGAGAAAGCTGTCTTTCAGCGGTGCTGCGCGCTAAGCAATGGCCACGGCGAGGACCCAAGCAGCCGTTAAAGGCCCTGAGCCAGGCGATTAAAGCTGCGCAGCCCGCTTGTAAGCCTGCGCGGCGGCCGCTTCGTCTTCACGCTGCTCAGCCAGCAGCGCCAGGGCACGCCAGGCATTGCGGTGCAGCGTCACGTCCTGCAGGGCCGGCGCAGCCTGCGACAGCAACTGGCGCGACTTGCCCCAGAGCTGGCGGCTCAGGCACGCCATGCCGGCCAGGTATTGCAGATTGGCGTCGCGCGGGCGGCTCAGTTGCGCGGTTTCGATGCGGGCCAGCCATGCGGCGTCGATCGAATCGAGGCCGGCTTCCAGCACGGTGATCAGCTTGATGCGCAGGTTGTCGCCCAAGTCCGAGCGCGGCTGCATCATGCGGTCCCAGACCTGCAGCAGCCAAGAGCGTGCCAGTTCAGGGTCGCCGTGCAGCGCCATCAGGCGCGAGGCGGCATGCACCACCAGCTCGGGCATGGCGCGTTCACTTTCGTCGAGCGAGAACCAGGCCTGCTGCAATTGAGCGGGGTCATGCGCGTCGTTGAGCAGCTCCAGCGCCAGGCCACGCACAATGCTTTGCGCCGCCGCTTGCGAAAACGCGCGGTGCTTGGCCAGCAGGCGTGCGGTTTCCAGCGCTTGCGAAGTTTGCCGCGCTTGCCGTGAGGCGCGCAGCTTCATGCGCAGGGCCAGCGTGCGGCGCGACGCGCCTTGCGGCAGCTGCGCCAGCCAGTCGAGTGCGGCGCCCGCATCGCGGTCGTCCAGCGCCCAGCGCGCCGCGCGGAACTGCACGCCTTCGCGCACCTCTTGCGCATGGCGCGGGGCCGAGCTCTGCAGCGACAGCTGCAGGTGCTGGTCGCGCAGGCTCTTGTTTTGCAGCGACTGCGCGGCCTCGGCCACCAGCAGGTGGGCCAGCGAGCGCAGCTGGTTGCCGCGGCTGGCGCTATGGCCGGTCACGTGGCCAGTCTGGTCGGCCAGCAGGCCCAGGCTTTTTTCCTGCGCCAGCGCGTTTTGTGCTGATTTGGTGGAGCGGATGTAACGGCCGGCCAGCAGGTGTGCCAGCGAATCCATCAGGGCGCCGTACATGGCGCGCTCTTTTTGCTGGGCGCGCCAGCGGCGGGCTTCAGCCGGTAGCGAGAACACGGCCGACACCGCACGCAACGCCAGGTACAGCACCATGAAAACGCCCGCCAGCAGCAGCACCACCAGGTTGAAGGAAATATCGACGCGGTGCGGCGGCCAGAAGATGGTGACCACGGCCTGGTTGTTGCCCGCGAACAGGGCCACGGCCACCGCCACGCCAAAAAGGGCCAACAGCCAGAGAGCGGCGCGCATGCTTGTGTCCTGCTTTTTTGCTCAGCGGCCCGCGGCCGCCGTGGCCAGCGCGGCCATGGTTTCGTCAAGGCGCGGCAGCTCGCTGGTTTTGAGCTGGCCCTGTACCTGCGCCAGCAGCTGCGCGGCGGTCTGGGTCTTGCGCGAAGACGGATCGAAATACTTGTTCAGCCAGGCGCTGGCGCTGGCGAGGTCCGCGCGCACCGAATCGGTCTGGCGCGAGAGCAAGCCCAGGCGTGCATTGAGCAGGCGCAGCTTGAGGTTTTCACGCAGGAAGAAAGACTGCTCGGGCGACAGCAAGGCCGCCTCAGGCTGGTCGATGCGGCTCACGCGCAGTAATTTGCGGCCCTCTTCGCGCAGGGTGTCCATGGTGCGCTGCGACCAACCACTGAGCGACAGCTTGTCAAAAACCAGCATGGAGGGCTTGCTCTCAGCCGCCGCCGCGCTGCTGGCGCGTGCAGGCGCTGGTGCGGCCGGGGCCGGGGCCGGGGCCGGAGCTGGTGTGGGCGCCACGCGCGCCGCAGTGCCGGCCACCATGGCATTGGCTACCGGCAGCTCGTCGGCCATGCGGGCCAGCTCGTCCAGCTTGAGCATCAGCACAGGCACGTCGGTCAGCGTGGCGGCCTTGATGCGGTCCATGTCTTTGGCGATGGCGCGCTGCAATGGGTTCAGGCGCGGCTGGGCAGCGCGCGACAGGCGCTGGTCGGCCGACTTGAGCGCTGCCAGCAAAGGCTCGGCGCTGCCGGTGAGCTGGGCTTGCTGCTGGGCCAGCCGCAGGGCCGACTCGACATCGACCACCAGGTTTTCATCGCGTGAGCGCGACAGGCTCTGCATGAGTTCTTCAAGCTGGGTGCGCTGCAGGCTGACTTCGCTGATGCGGGTTTCCTGGATGGCCAGCCGTGCGGAGAGCTCGCGCGTGCCTTCCTGCGCCTGGCGGGCCAGCGTGCGTGCCTCGATGGCCTGCGCGCCCGAATCAATGCTGCGGCGGGCGAGTTCTTCCTGGATATTGCCGAGCTTTTGCCACAGCAGGCCGCTTACCAGCAGGCCGCCAGCCGCCAGCGCCGCGACCAGCAGCGCCCACTTGCGGGGCACAAGCCATGCGTCTGCGGGGGGGAGTTGCGTGGAAACCGGCACCAGCGCGCGCTCCAGCACCGGCTCGTTGTCTGGCGTGGAGGATGGGGGCTGGGCGTTGGGGCTGTCACTCATGGATAAAGAGATTCTATCGAGGCAAGTGTGTCCCTGATGTCCTTCAGGGCAGGACGTGACGCCACAACAACACCCCAACCCGCAGCGCGCACGGCCTCCACAATCCGCGGATGTGTGGCCACCGCGCGCGCGCGGCGCCAGTCCACTCCCGCCAAGGCAGGCAAGTTCACCAGGTTGGCCACCGCTTCAGAGCTGCTGAAGAGCCACACCGAGCCATCAGTGCTGGCAGCGCGTGCCCGCTGGACTTGTGCATCGGTAAACACCGGCGCACGGCGCTGGTAAACGCCCACAAAATCCACCTGCGCGCCGGCGGCTTCCCACTGGCGGGCCATCCAGTCGCGGCCCGAAGACACCCCGGCCTCCTGGCCTTCGCCCCTGACCACCAGCACGCGCCGGCCTTGCCAGTCACGCTGGCCCACCACGGCCCACAGGGCTTCGGAATCAAACTGGTCGGCGTCGGCGCCAGGCGCATCGATTTGCCCTGGCGGAACACCGGCAGCCAGCAATGCCGCCACAGTGCCCGGTCCGGGCGCCATAAAACGCAGGGAAGGTGGCAGGCCCGGATTTTCGCTTGCTATATTTTCAGGAGCTTCTTGCGCCCGTCCTGCGGAGCTTGCAGCCGTTTTTCGTCTGAAAAAGTACTCCACGGCATTACCGCTGACAAACATGCAGGCCGCGTAACCGCCCAGGCTTTCCCATGCGCGCCCGGCCGCTTCAGTGTCAGAAGCAGGCGCAATATCGATCAGGGGAAAGGCTTCGGCGGCAAAACCGCCCTGCTGTAGCTGCTGCACCCAGTGCTGCGCGTCTTGCAGGGGCCGCGTCACGATGACGCGGGCCGCGGCGCCAGGTGGAGGCACCGGCACTGGCGGCATCAGGCGTCCGGGGCTTTGCCGGCCCACACGGCGCCGCCGGCACGCAATTGCGCCGCGACAGCTTCGCCCAAAGCTTCCGCCTCGGCAAAGTTGCGCACGACGGCGGTCTGGTTCACTTGCACCAGCGGCGCCAGCGGGCCGCTGGCGCCAGACGGCGCCTCGGCCGTTGCCGGGTCGCCCCAGGCGGCATTGAGCTGCATGGATTCACCGGTAGCGCCGGGCGTGAAAGCCGCCAGCGGCATCGAACAACTGCCGCCCATCGCGCGCGACACCGTGCGCTCGGCTGTCACCGCCAGCCAGGTCGGCTGGTGCGCCAGCGTGGCCAGCGCCGCCATCAGGTCGGCGCGGTCCGCGCGTACTTCAATGCCCAATGCGCCCTGGCCGGCAGCCGGCAGCATTTCGGCGGGTTCAAAGGTGCCACGGATACGCGATTCCAGCCCGAGGCGCTTCAAGCCAGCCGCGGCCAGCACGATGGCGTGGTACTGGCCTTCGTCGAGCTTGCGCAGGCGCGTGTCCAGGTTGCCGCGCAGCGGGTGGATCACCAGATCGGGCCGCAGCGCCTTGATCAGCACCAGCCGGCGCAGGCTGGACGTGCCCACAATCGCGCCTTGCGGCAGTTCGGCCAGCGAGGCAAATTGATTAGAGACAAAAGCATCGCGCGGGTCTTCGCGCTCCAGCACGCAGGCCAGCGCAAAGCCTTCGGGCAGGTCCATGGGCACATCTTTGAGTGAATGCACCGCCAGGTCGGCGCGCCCTTCGCTCAGCGCCACCTCAAGTTCCTTGACGAACAGGCCCTTGCCGCCCACCTTGCTGAGTGAGCGGTCCAGGATCTGGTCGCCCTGGGTTGTCATGCCCAGCAGCTCGACCTGCCAGCCCAGGCGCGACTGCAGCAGCGCCTTCACATGCTCGGCCTGCCACAGCGCCAGGCGGCTCTCGCGGGTGGCGATGACCACCTTCTTCACATCAGGGGGGCTGGATGGCTGAAACGCTGCTGACACTCGTAACCTGCTTGTAATACTTGGGGGAAGTGAATGCTAGCATGCAAGGCTCCAGAACTAGAGGGTCGAAATGGTCACTTCCGCGCGCGCCAAGAAGGTCAAACACAACGTCAACGAAGGCGCCAAAGACGCCGCCGCAGCCGCTGCCACAAAAGCCTCCACACGTTCACGGGACAACGAACGCCCCCTGGTCGAAGACATCCGCCTGCTGGGCCGCATCCTGGGCGACGTGATCCGCGAGCAGGAAGGCGTTGCCGCCTATGAGCTGATCGAGCAGGTGCGCAAGCTTTCCGTCACCTTCCGGCGCGACGCCGACCCGGAAGCCGACAAGTCGCTGAAAAAGCTGCTTAAGGGCCTCTCGGGCGACCAGACGGTGAGCGTGATCCGCGCCTTCACCTATTTCAGCCACCTGGCCAACCTGGCCGAAGACCGCCACCACATCCGCCGCCGCGCCGTGCACGAGCGCGCGGGCGACACGCAGGAAGGCAGCATCGACGTGGCGCTGGCCCGCCTGCGCTGGGCCGGCATCTCGACCCGCACCATTTCCAGCACGCTGGCGCACAGCTTTGTCTCGCCGGTGCTCACCGCCCACCCGACGGAAGTGCAGCGCAAAAGCATTCTGGACGCCGAACGCGACATCGCCCAGTTGCTTACCGCGCGCGACGACATCAAGGCACTGGCGCTGGCCCACAACGCCGCCAAAGACGCCCTCACACCGCGCGAGCTGGCCGCCAACGAAGCCCAGCTGCGCGCCCGCGTCATGCAGCTGTGGCAAACCCGTTTGCTGCGCTTTTCCAAACTCACGGTGGCCGACGAGATTGAAAACGCGCTGAGCTACTACGAAGCCACCTTTCTGCGAGAGATTCCCAAGCTCTACGCCAACCTGGAGCGCGAACTCGGCAACCAGCCGGTGCACAGCTTTTTGCGCATGGGCCAGTGGATAGGCGGCGACCGCGACGGCAACCCCAACGTCAGCGCCGACACGCTCAATTACGCACTGGGCCGCCAGGCCGAAGTCGCGCTGCGCCACTACCTCACCGAGGTGCACTTTCTGGGCGGCGAACTCTCACTCTCAGCCATGCTGGTCGACTTCAGCCCCGCCATGCGCTTGCTGGCCGAAAGCTCGCCCGACACCAGCGAACACCGCAAGGACGAGCCCTATCGCCGCGCTCTCACCGGCGTTTACGCCCGCCTGGCCGCCACACTCAAAGACCTGACCGGCGGCGACGCCGCACGCCATGCCGTGGCGCCGCAAAACGCCTACCTCAAGTCAGAAGATTTCCTCTTCGACCTGCGCACCATCGAAGAATCGCTCAAGGCCCACCACGGCGAGGCATTGATTGCCCAGCGCCTGCACCCGCTGATCCGCGCGGTCGAGGTGTTCGGTTTTCACCTGGCCACGGTCGACTTGCGCCAAAGCTCTGACAAGCACGAAGAAGTGGTGGCCGAGCTGCTGGCCGTCGCGCGCATCGAAGCCAACTACGCCAGCCTGGACGAAGCCGCCAAACGCACGCTGCTGGTCGGCCTGCTCAACGATGCGCGGCCGCTGCGCGTGGTCGGCAGCGCGTATTCGGCCCACGCAAAGGGCGAGCTGGCGATCTTTGAAGCCGCCCGCACGGCACGCGCCCGCTTCGGCAAAGAGGCGATCCGCCACTACATCATCAGCCACACTGAAACCGTGAGCGACTTGCTCGAAGTGCTGCTGCTGCAAAAAGAAGTCGGCCTCATGCACGGCACGCTGGACAGCCACGCCACCAACGACCTGATCGTGGTGCCGCTGTTTGAAACCATTGAAGACCTGCGCAACGCCGCGCCCATCATGCGCGAGTTCTACGCCCTGCCCGGCATCGCACAGCTGGTCAAACGCAGCGGCGCCGAGCAGGACATCATGCTCGGCTACTCCGACAGCAACAAGGACGGCGGCATCTTCACCAGCAACTGGGAGCTCTACCGCGCCGAGATCGCGCTGGTTGAACTGTTCGACGTGCTGGCCAATTCACACAACATTCAGCTGCGCATGTTCCATGGCCGCGGCGGCACCGTAGGCCGCGGCGGCGGCCCCAGCTACCAGGCCATCCTGGCGCAGCCACCCGGCACAGTGCGCGGGCAGATTCGCCTCACTGAACAAGGCGAAGTGATCGGCTCCAAATACGCCAACCCCGAAATCGGCAGGCGCAACCTGGAAACCCTGGTAGCCGCCACGCTGGAGGCCACGCTGTTGCAACCCACCAAGCCCGCGACCAAGGCTTTTCTGCAAGCCGCCGCCGAGCTGTCGGAAGCCAGCATGGCTGCCTACCGCGCACTGGTTTACGAAACCCCGGGCTTCACCGAATACTTCTTCAGCGCCACCCCCATCCGCGAGATTGCCGAGCTCAACATCGGCTCGCGCCCCGCATCACGCAAAGCCTCGCAAAAGATCGAAGACCTGCGCGCCATTCCCTGGGGTTTCAGCTGGGGCCAGTGCCGCCTCACGCTGCCGGGCTGGTACGGCTTTGGCTCGGCCATTGAACAAATCCTGAACCAGGGCGGCACCACGGCCAGCCGCAAAGAGGCACTCGCACTCCTGCAAAAGATGTACAAGCAGTGGCCGTTCTTTCGCACCCTGCTGAGCAATATGGACATGGTGCTGGCCAAGAGCGACCTGGCCCTGGCTTCGCGCTACTCCGAGCTGGTAGGCGACGCGCGCCTGCGCAAGAAGATCTTTACCGCCATAGAAGCCGAATGGCACCGCACCGCCGAAGCGCTGAGCCAGATCACCGGCGAAAAGCAGCGCCTGGCCGGCAACGCCGCGCTGCAGCGCTCCATCCGCCACCGCTTCCCCTACATCGACCCGCTGCATCACCTGCAGGTCGAGCTGGTGCGGCGTTACCGCGCCGGCCAGTCCGACCAGAAGGTGCAAACCGGTATCCATATTTCGATCAACGGGATTGCGGCCGGCCTGCGCAACACCGGCTAGGCGGCCGCCTTCACGGGCCTCAATACAGACAAGGAGTCGGCATGAAGCATTTCTTCCTTTTTTGCGCCGGCCTGGTGATGACCGGCACACTGCTGGCGCCCGGCGCCGGCCATGCGCAGGGCATGCCCGGCGCCGGCAGCTACAGCCTGAAAACCGTAGAAGCCATACCCATTCCCCGCGACGAACATCTGAAACTCTGGCGCGAGGTGGCGCTCAAGCAATGCACGGATGCCCGCAAAAGATTCAACCTTGCGCCAGACCAATGCCTGCAAGTCATTGCTGCGAAGGCCGATGCCTGCAGCGTCAAACTCGCCCCGGAAACTCCCGAGATGGTCAGGACCACCGCGGCCGCCAAAGACGTGGGGCGCAAATACCTTCACTGTGCAGTTCCCTATTATTTTTGCAAGGGGGTTGAGGTAAAGAGTGAGGTTGAGGTTCTGGCGCAGTGCAAATAGCCTCCGTGGCCGGCACCGGGCAATGCGCTGGCTTATCCGACTGATGAGACTTCTTCTAAGGACTGCTTGCCGGGGGTTGCCCGGCACCCGCCCTCAGCAAAGAGCGCAAAAGCCAGAGCAAGACCGGGCGAAGCTTGGTAGGGCTATTCCAAAATAGCTCCTACTGTAGGCGGCGTCCTAGTCCAACTCCAGCCTAGTCCGATGGCGCCGGACCCAGCCGTTCCCTAGGATTGGAAACAGTACGGCGCGATGCGGCACCCCGCGTCGCCGTGCACCCCACAAGCCTAGCCCGGAGCGCAAAATCATGACCACCCTGGAGATCATGGCCGATAGACCGTCGGCCATTCACGACGATTTTGTTTCCACCGACGCCGCCGACCTGGCGTCCCACATGGATCAGTGCGCGCATTCGCGCGGCCGGTTTTTCGGCCTCCAGACGGGCCTTCAGTCCGCGCATTCCGTGATGTCGCCGCGCATCGTCACGGTTGCCGCCATCATGGCGATCTGCTTTGCCCTTCTTGCCGTAGCCTGAGCGAGTGACTACGGCAGTCATCGAACGGCTGGAAACTTTAAGCGCCTACGCCCGGCAACTCCTTGCCACACGCGGCAGCGACATACAGCAGCCCATACGCGCCGAACTCTTCGGCGCCCAACGCTTTGAAGAGCACGGCCGCAGCCTTGCTGCCGCGCAAACCGTGCGCGCCGCCGGCAGCGCCGATACCGGCCCGCCCTTTTTTCCGCGCGTTCAGGAAAACATCGCCGCCATCCGCCTGGCCTACGACTACATTGCGCTGACCTCGCTCAGCGGCCACTACGTCACACCCGCGGCCGAATGGCTGCTCGACAACTTCCACCTGGTCGAAGCGCAGCTTCAGCAAATCCAGGAGGGTGTTCCCCATCGCTATTACGCCGACCTGCCCAAGCTGGCCGACAAGCCCCTGCAAGGCCTGCCGCGCGTCTATGGCATTGCCTGGGCCTATGTGGCGCACACCGACAGCGTGCTGGACCCTGTCCTCTTCACCGCCTTCCTGCATGCGTATCAAGAGGTCAGCGAGCTCAACCTGGGTGAGCTGTGGGCCTTGCCCACCACCTTGCGCGTGGTGCTGCTCGAAAACCTGCGCCGCATGGCCGATCGCATCGCCTGGAACAAGGTGGCGCGCGAAGTGGCCCACGCCGCCTGGGACAAGGCCGACGCGCTGAGCCTGCGCGACCTCGACGAACTGCTGGCCCTGATGCAGGCCCACGGCCTGGAACGCAGCTACCTCACACAGCTGTGGCAGCGCATGCCTGTTGAAAGCGCAGAACCCGACCTGCATCCGGCCCTCCTGCTGACACGCTGGACGGCGCAGCATTGCACCGACGCGTTGGGCATGATCGGCGAAGGCCAAACCGTACAGGTAGCCGCCAACCTGACCGTCAGCAACATCATCACTACCCTGCGACTGATCGGGCAGGTCGAGTGGGTCGATTTGATCGAGCCCGTCAGCCACTCCCTGCAGGTGCTGCGCCGCCTGCCCAGCTTCTCACGCGAAAGCGAGATGACGCGCCAGCAGATCACGCGCGCCATGGAACGCCTCGCGCAGCAAAGCGGCAAATCCGAGCGCGCCGTCGCCGAAGCCGTCCTGGCCGCGGCACGCCAGCCCAACAACTCCATGGTCGCACGCACCGCGGGCTACTACCTGATAGGCCCGGGCCGCCCCTTGCTCGAGGCCGCGCTGCGCCCTTCGGCCGGTCCGCACAGGGCCTTGGCCGTGACCGAAACACCGCGCAGCTGGCGCCTGCCCCTGTTCGCGGCCGCTTGGGCCGCCGGCACCGCCGCACTGCTGACCTGGGGTGTGCATCCGCTGACGGCATTGCATTGGCAGGCCTGGGTGGCGGTTTTCCTCATGGCCTGGCCGGCTTCGGAAGCCGTCGTCGCACTGATCCACCGGCTGATTGCCGAATCCACCCGCATACAGCCGCTGGCCCGCCTGGACTTCAATGCCGGCATTCCACCCGAGCACCGCGTGCTGGTAGTGATTCCTTCCATGCTCTCGTCCATAGAAGCCAACAGCGAACTGGCGCACCGCCTGCACCTGCACTGGCTGGCCAGCCGCGAGGCCAACGCGCAGTTTGCCCTGCTCACCGACTGGGCCGACGCCGACACCGAACACACGCCCAACGACCAGGCCCTGCTGGATGACGCACTGGCCAGGCTGCGCGCCCTGAACGCCGCCTCCCCCGTGGCTCACGGCGCGCCCGCGCGCTTTGTGTTGCTGCACCGCCCGCGCACCTGGTCGGCCAGCGAGCGCCGCTGGATAGGCTGGGAGCGCAAGCGCGGCAAGCTCGAGATGCTGCTGCGCCATCTGGCCGAGCGCTCCACGCCCGAATTCCTGCCCGCCGGTGCCGACATGAAGCTGGCCGAAGGCACACGCTACGTCGTCACGCTGGACAGCGATACCACCCTGCCGGCGGGCTCACTGCGCGAACTCGTGTCCATTGCCGCGCACCCGCTCAACACGCCTCACGTTGACCGCGCCACCCGGCGCGTGACGGCGGGCTACGGCATCCTGCAGCCCCGCGTAGCCACGCCGCTGTCGGCGCACCACGAGCGATCGGTTTTTCACACCCTCTTTGCCGGCCAGCGCGGGCTGGATCCGTACAGCAGCGGCACCTCCGATCTTTACCAGGACGTGTTCGGCATGGGCAACTTCACCGGCAAGGGCCTGCTGCATGTCGAGGCAGTGCACGCCGTGCTCGACCGCCGGCTGCCCGAAGGCGCCATCCTGAGCCACGACCTGCTCGAAGGCAGCGTCGCGCGCTGCGGCTATGCGGGCGATGTGGTGCTGATGGAAGATCACCCGCACCACGCCGGCGTCGCCGCATCGCGTGTGCACCGCTGGACGCGCGGCGACTGGCAGTTACTCGCGCTCATGCTTCGCCCCGGGCAGTTCGGCATCGACGCCCTGGGCTTGTGGCGCATGGCGGACAACCTGCGCCGCTCATTGATCGCGCCGGCCGGCTTCGCCCTGCTGGCCTGGGTGGCGTTTACCGGCGCCTTGCCGCTTGCAACCGCCGCGGCGTTCACCTTCATGGCGTTTCTGGCCGGGCCGCTGATGGGTGCATTGGCCGGGCTGATCCCCACACGCCGCGGCATTGCCTGGCTGCACTTTTTTGACGTCGGCGTGCGCGACGTGGGGCGCAGCCTGGCGCAGGCCGCCTGGCAATTCAGCCAACTGGCGGTGCAGGCCGCTCTCATGCTGGATTCCATCACCCGCGCGCTCTGGCGCATGGCCGTCAGCCGCCGGGGCCTGCTGCAGTGGACCACGGCGGCGCAGGCGCAGTCCTCCGCGCAATACACGCTGGACACTTTTCTGCGCAACCACGCCATCGTCTCTGCAGCATGCATCCTGCTGGCCATCGCCGCCATCTGGAGCCCCCATCCTGTGGCTGGCCCCATGCTCTTCCTGCTATGGGCCCTGGCGCCGGTGATCGCCTGGTGGGGCAGCAAGCCGGCTGTGCGCGCGCCTCACAGCGCGCTGAGCACCGGAGACCGCGACTACCTCCTGAAGCTGGCGCGCCAGACCTGGAACTTCTTTGAACGCTGCGTCGGCCCTGAAGACCACTACCTGCCGCCCGACAACCTGCAGATGGAGCCCGAACCCACGCTGGCCCACCGCACCTCACCCACCAACATCGGCCTCTACTTGCTGGCGACGGCCTGCGCACGCGAATTCGGCTGGATCACCGGCACCGAAATGGCCAAACGCATGGCGGCCACGCTGGACACCGTGGAAGCACTGCCCAAACACAAAGGCCACCTCTTCAACTGGTATGAAACAAGCACGCTGCAAGTGCTGCTGCCGGCTTATGTCTCTACCGTCGACAGCGGCAACCTTGCGGGCCACCTGCTGGCGGTGGCGCAGTCACTTCGCCAGCTGGCGGCGCAACCCGGCACGGCACCGGCCGAAGTCAGCCACCTGATGGAACTGGGCGAGCGCTGCGAAAAGCTCTGCATGGCCATGGACTTCAGCGGCCTTTACAGCAGCAAACGCCATCTCTTTCACATCGGCCTGCGCGTGCATGAGCAGGCACTCGACGCGAGCTTCTACGACCTGATGGCATCGGAGTCGCGCCTCACCAGCTTCCTGGCGATTGCCAAAGGTGACGTGCCCCGGCGCCACTGGCAGGCGCTGGGCCGTGCTTTCCTGACCGTCGGCGTGACGCCCGGCCTGAAATCCTGGTCCGGTTCGATGTTTGAATACCTCATGCCCTCACTGGTGATGATGGAGCCCGATGAAGGCCTGCTGCATGTCTCAGGCCTGGCCGCCGTTAAAGAGCAACAGGCCTATGGCGAGGCGCAGGGCCTGCCCTGGGGTGTTTCAGAGTCTGCTTACTTCGCGCAAGACCACACGCTGGCCTACCAGTACTCGCCCTTCGGCGTACCGCGTCTGGCCTTGCGCCGCACACCGCCCACCGATCGTGTGGTCGCGCCCTACGCCACCATCATGGCCACCCAGTTTGACCCGCAGCAGGCGATGGCCAATCTGCGCCAGCTTGAGCAATGGGGCGCACGCGGCGACTACGGTTTTGTCGATGCACTGGACTTCACCGTCGCACGGCAACCCGGCGCGCAGGCGCTCAGCCTGGTCAATACCTTCATGGCGCACCATCAGGGCATGTCACTGGTGGCGCTGTGCAATGTGCTGTGCGATGAAGCACCGCGCCGGTGGTTCTCCTCGGCGCCGCTGATGCAGGCATTTGAATCGCTGCTGCACGAAAAAACGCCGCGCCAGATCATCGAAAGCGCCGATCCCCGCGCGCTGCCCGAGCCTGACGATGCGGCCCAGGACCGGCTTTACCACTCACGCGAGCTTGACCCCGCCGCACCCGGCTGGCAGCCCACCCAGTTGCTGTCGAACGGCCGCTACAGCGTGGCCCTGCGCGCCAACGGTGCGGGCGTCAGCCGCTGGCGCAGCGGCGACAAGACCTGGAACATCACGCGCTGGCGCGACGACCTGCTGCGCGATGCCTGCGGCACCTTCCTCTACCTGCGCCCTGCGGGGCAAGACCGGCTCTCGTCGCTCACGCTGCACCCCGCGCTGCATCCCGGCTGGCGCTACAAGGCCACTTTTTTTGCCGACCGCGTGCAGTTTGATGCGGCCTCGGACGAGCTGGAAGTGCGCACCACCGTGCTCGTCAGCCCCGAGGACGACACCGAGATACGCACCGTCACCCTGCACAACGTCTGCGGCGCCGAGATCACGCTCGACGTCGTGTCGTGTTTCGAAGCCGTGCTGACCGACCCGCGCGCCGACGAGGCCCATCCGGCTTTTTCCAACCTGTTTGTGCAGACGCAGTGGCATGCCGAATGGCGCGCCCTGCTGCTGTCGCGCAAGGCCAGGCTGCAAGGCGACCCGGCCATGGCGGTGGCGCATTTCCTGGCCGATTCCGAGGCCAATGTACGGGCCATCGACTTCATCGCAGACCGCCGCACCTTCCTCGGGCGCAATCGCGGCCCCGAAGACCCGGCCCTGCAGACCGAAAAGCGAGGCGAAGACGGCTCGCCCATCAACGGCCTTGACCCGGTGGCCGGGCTGCGCGTGCGCATCCGCATTCCGGCCGGTGGCGTGGCCAGGCTCAGCTTTGCCACTGCCGCCGCGCCCAGCCTTGATGAACTGCCGGCGCGCATCGACAAATACCTGCAACCCATGCATGTGGAACGCGCTACCCGCATGGCCGCCACGCTGGCCCAGGTGCGCCTGCGCGACCTGGGCGTGGACCCGCAGGAAAACGCGGCGCTGCAAGACCTCAACACCGCACTGATGTACAGCTGCACCCGTCCGGTGGCCGAACGCGGCCTGCTGGACCAGCGCCAGCTCTGGCGCTTCGGCATCTCCGGCGATAAACCCATCGTGCTGGTGCTCATCCATTCCAGCAACGGCATGGCGCTGGTGCATTCGCTGCTGCAGGCCCAGCCGTGGTGGAGCTTTTGCGGCCTGGCCGCCGATGTCGTGATCCTCAACAGCGAGGTGAACTCCTACCTGATGCCGCTGCAGCGCGACATCCTCGCGCTGCGCGATCGCACGCTGCAGCAAGCGGCGAACAGTTTTCCGGGCCGCGATGCCGGCGGCTTCTTCCTGCTGCGCGAACAGGAGATCGTGCCTTCCGAGAAAGCCGCCCTTACCGGCCTGGCGCGCGTCATCCTGGCGGCCGACGGCCGCCCGCTGGAGGTGCAGGCGGCGGCGCTGCAAGCCATCGGCAGCCCGCAGCGCGCCGGCACGCCCGCCAGGCCCTTGTTGCCCGCAGCGCACATTGCCAACGCCGTGCAGGCGCCGCAGGGCCATTTCGACGCCGCCACGGGCGAGTTCCAGTTTGTGGTCGACGAAGCCCATCGCCCGCCCCGCCCCTGGGTCAACGTCATCGCCAATCCCGCCTTCGGCTTTCAGGTCTCTGAAGCCGGCGCCGGCTACACCTGGGCCGTCAACAGCCGGCTGCACCAGGTCACACCCTGGTCCAACGACCCGGTGACCGACCCCAGCTTTGAACACTACCTGCTGCAGGACCTGGAGACGCAAACGCTGCTCCCCTTGAATGCTGCCGCAGACAGCGGCGCATCGTGCCGCATACGCCACGGCCAGGGCTATTCAGCGTTCGAGTCGCTGCATGGCGCGCTCAAGGCAGAGACCACGTATTTCGCCGACATCAACGAACCCGTCAAGCTGGTGCAACTGCAATTGCACAACCAGGGCAGCGAAAACCGCCAGCTGCGCGCGCTCGCCATGGTCGAATGGCAACTGGGTGCAGGCCGCCATGAGCGCCGCACCGTCCGCGCCTGGAAATCCGACGACCCGGCCCTCAAGGCCGTCTTCGCCAAGCAGCGTGAAAGCCGCGCCGGCTTCGGCGGCAACACGGCCTTTTTGTCTGTCGCCGGCTTGCCCGGCCCGTTGCAATGGACTTGCGATCGCAGCGAATTCTTCGACAGCGCGGGCCAGCTGGTGATTCCCGCCGCACTGGGCCATAGCGCCACCGGCGGCGCAGACCCCTGCGCTGCGCTGGCAGGCGACTTCACCCTGGCGCCCGGTCAAAGCATCACACTGACCTTCATGCTCGGCCACGCCGCCGACCCGGCAGCTGCCGAGCAGTTGGCCCGCAATTGGCAAACACGCGACGCCGCGCAAACGCTGGAGCAGGTCAAGGCTTATTGGTCCGGCCTGCTGGGCAAGCTGCAGGTGCGCACGCCCGACCCCTTGTTTGATGCGCTGGTGAACCGCTGGCTGCTCTACCAGACGCTGGCGTCACGCCTGTGGTCTAAAGCAGGCTTCTACCAGGCCGGCGGCGCCTTTGGCTTTCGCGACCAGTTGCAGGACGCCATGGCCTTTGCCGTCATTGAACCTGATCGCCTGCGCCGGCAGATTCTTTTGAACGCCTCGCGCCAATTCCCCGAAGGTGACGTGCAGCACTGGTGGCATGCGCCCGGCGGTGAAGGCGTGCGTACGCATTTCTCAGACGACCTGCTGTGGCTGCCCTACGCCTGTGCCTACTACGTGCAAGTCACCGGTGACGCCAGCATTCTGGACGAGCAAGTCGCCTTCATCGACGGCCCGGCGATTCCCGAAGGCGCGGAAGACGCCTACTACGCACCGCAAACCAGCGCGCAAAGCGCCACGCTGTTTGAGCACTGCGCACGCACGCTGGACCGGAGCCTTCCCACCGGCAGCCACGGCCTGCCGCTGATGGGCACCGGCGACTGGAACGACGGCATGAACCGCGTGGGCCATGAAGGCCGCGGCGAATCGGTCTGGCTGGCCTGGTTCTTATGCCGCGTGGTCCAGGACTTTGAACCGCTGGCCCGCGCCCGCAGCGACAACTCCCGCGCCGACACATGGATCGCCGCGCGGGAAGGCTGGATCAAGGCCCTGCACAAAGACGGCTGGGACGGCGCCTGGTTCCGCCGCGCCTTCTTTGACAACGGCGCGCCGCTGGGCTCCTCCAGCAATACCGAATGCCGCATCGACCTGATCGCGCAGGCCTGGTCGGTGCTGTCGGGCGCCTCCACCGCCGAATTCACCGGCCCCGCGCTGCAGGCAATGACTGAGCAATTGATAGCCCATGAGGCTGGCCTCCTGCGGCTGCTGACTCCGCCGCTGCAGGCATCGGAAAACAACCCCGGCTACATCCAGGCCTACCCGCCCGGCGTGCGCGAAAACGGCGGCCAGTATTCCCACGCCGCCGTCTGGGCCATGATGGCCCAGGCCGCCACGGGTGACGCCGAAGCAGCATGGGAAAGCTTTCAGGCGCTCAGCCCCGCCCATCGCAGCCAGCACCCGGTGCGCGGGCCCGTCTACGAGTTGGAGCCTTATGTAATGGCCGGCGACATCTACGGCGCGGCGCCCTATGTGGGCCGCGGCGGCTGGAGCTGGTATACCGGCTCAGCCGCCTGGCTGCACCGCGCGGCGGTCGAAAACATTCTGGGCCTCAAGATTGAGCAAGGCGCGCTGTCGCTCTCGCCCTGCGTGCCTGCGCTCTGGCCTTCGTTTGAGATCACGCTGCGTTTGCAGGAGCGTGTGGTGACGCTTCGCTGGCAACGCGCTGAGCCCGCAGCGCAAGACGGCTTGCGGCCCGACCGCGTGATCACGCCGGGGCAGGTAGTGACGCTGGCCGAGCTGCCGCTACAAGCCACCTTGCTGGTAGAAGCCGCACCGGCCTGAGCGGTCAATCGCTATTGATTTAATAGCGAATTTCCTGCGCCTTCTAAGGAGAGGAAACACCATTTTTACGACTGAAAATCTTTCGGCCACTCTGCAATGCCTCAAACACGCGTCAGATCACCCAAGCGTGACGGCGTACGCCGCCGCGCAGGCGGCTGGTAGCTCGGCGCCTCAGCCGCATCCACCGCTTCAATCAGGCCCAGCTCCAGCAAGGAACGCAGGGATTCATCCAGTGAGCGCGGCGGCATGAACTGCTGCAACTGCTCAAACCACACCCCCGTGCCGCACATCTCCAGCACATCGTGAAGGTAGCGAGACAGCGAGCCTGCAGTCTGCGCCTTGGTGTTGACAAGGTCCACACAGGCCCGGCCGCTGGCGGTCAGCCGGTAGCAGCGAGAAGCGAGGCTGGTAAGCGAGGGCGCGTGGGTCGAGGTCATGGGTGTCTCCTTCGGGAGCACCCATGGTGAACCTGCGCCCCTGGAGCGCCATTGACGAAGGTCAAGAGCGAACCCCCACCTGACAATGCAATCTTGACTGCAGTCAATATTTTTCTATTTGGCGCGGCGATTCGTGAACAAAGGCAAAGTGCTGGTCGACCGCCAGAACCGTCCTCACATGGCGTCCAGCGCCCGGTCCCAGGCCTCCAGGTGCGGCGGCTTGGCCCCAAAGCGCCGGCCAATGACCTCGGCAGGTGGCACTGTGAGCGAGCCCTTCTTGAACTTCATTTTCACCAGCACCTCGGCATGCTGCTGGCCGCCTAAAAACAGTGTGTGCGAAAACCAAGCGCACTTCTCATCCGCAAAGACGATGTCGGTTTCCACACGCACGCGCCGGAACATCGGGATGGGCCGGGCAAACTTCACGAGTTGGGACGCGTTGACAAACTGAAGGCGGCGGCGCAGCAGCGTGCCCATCAGCTTTGTCCTGATCAGATAGTCCAGCTGGGCTGCTTCGGCCAGCTGCAGGTACTTGTCGCTCTTCAGGACATGCGTACCAGCATCCAGAGGGCTGATCCAGAAATGGGCGATGACACGTGACGCGGGGTCTGCGGCACCCCTGAAGAAAGCCCACAGCAGCGTGAAGAGGTTTCGGATCAGGCCGGACACCGCGGACCTTTCTCAGGTGTAGATGGCATTGGTGAATGTCAGCCGGTTACCAAACGGGTCGCGGACCGACATGTCCCGGCTGTCCCAGGCAGTGACTTCGACGCCGGGCCGGGCGTGTTTGTTGTTCTTCGCCAAAAGCTGCTGGTGATACGCCTCGAGTTCGTCAGTCTCAATCCGCATCGCGGCGCCCGGACTGCAGTCGCCGTGGTGCTCCGACAGATGCAGCACGCACCCGCCCTTGGAGATTTGCAGGTAGGGCGGCATGCCAGGTTCAAAGCGATGCTCCCAATCCACCTTGAAGCCGAGAAAGTCGACATAAAACTCCCTGGCCTTGGCTTCGTCAAAGATGCGGAGGATGGGAGTGGTTTTTCCAAAACTCATGGGTGCAATTTCCCTGTCAAATTCGAATTCAATCAACCACGGTCAGCCTATATAAGGCCCCTTGACCTCTCCCCAGCCCCAGCGCGGCATGGGGGCATCGGCGTCCACCGTGGCGCCAGGCTGTGAATTGATCACCGCCAGCCGCGAACCCCACTCCAGATAGCCCACGAGCGCCGACCTGAACTCCGGGTCGTCGGGCATGCCCAGCTCATCCGCCGTCTCCAGCAACAGACTCACCCAGCGGCGCCGCTGCTCCTGCACCAGGTGTTTGTTGAGATGCTGCCGGATCATGTGTGGATGGCCGCCGTGCTGTTCGGAATACGTCGCCGGCCCACCCAGGACTTCGCCCAGAAATGCGGCGACATGGGCCGGATGGCTGTCATCCATATGCGCAAAGACCGGCCCCAGTAGGGCGTCCTTCTTGACGTGCTCATAAAAGCGCGTGGTCAACCGGGTCAAGGCGTCTATGCCGCCAACCCATTCATACAGGCTTGGGATGTTGCGATCTGGCATGGTGCTGCCCTTGCATATTTAACGGAGAGGTGACTCCAGGAAAACGCAGATTAACATCACCGCTGTTCCCGCTTCACACTCGCAGCAATCACCCGGCTACCCATCAAACACCTCGCCATGCTCATTGCCGAACAACTATGGTTCCGTTACCCCAACCCACAAGTCGAAATTCTCACCAACTGGTCCGGCGAAATCCGGCCGGGTGTCACGCTGGTGCAAGGCGGCGATGGGCGTGGCAAGAGCACCCTGCTTCGCCTGCTGGCGGGCACCTTGCCTGCCGATTCGGGGCAATTGCGGATCAATGGTGTTTCTCTCAAGGAGCAGCCGGACGCCTACCGCCAGCAGCTGTTCTGGATAGAGCCGCGCACCGACACGTTTGACCAGCTCACGCCGCCACAGTTTTTTCAAGCCGTACGCAGCCGATACTCGTGGTTTGATGCCGGCTTGTTAAACCCGCTGATCGAAGGCCTGGGGCTGGAGCCACATTGGGACAAAAAACTTTTCATGCTGTCCACCGGCTCAAAGCGCAAGGTCTGGCTGGCGGCGGCGTTTGCGTCGGGGGCGGCAGTATTGCTGCTCGACGAGCCTTTCGCCGCGCTGGACGCGCCCTCGATTGCCTTTGTTAAAGAACAGCTTCAGGCTATTTCGGCGCAGGCAGGCCGCGCCGCCGTGATTGCGGACTATGCAGCGCCCAGCGGGGTGACGCTGGCCGGTGTGATCGACCTGGGCGACTGAATCAAAGACCCGCTACTTCGGCACAAAAGCCAGCTGCTGCGCGACAAAGCCGTCAAAGGCCTTGAGCAGCGGCTGGTATTTCCCAGCGTCGCCTTCGAGCTGCGCCAGCGCCGCACAGGCTGCCTCCAGCGTTGAGAGCTGCCCTGGCTTGTGGGTTTTGCGGATCAGGTAGTTCGACGCCGGTACGTCGTCCAGCGCCAGGCGCGGCAGCTGCCGCAGCCACGGGCTCAGGTGCAGCATCTTGCGGCTTTTGCGCCAGGTGCCGTCCAGCACCACCAGCCGAACGCGCGACGGATCTTTGAGTTGCCCGGTATCCAGGGCGGGGGCTTCATCTCCCGGTGTCTGCGGATACAAAAGCACGTTGTACCTCGGCTCTTTCAGCGCATCCTGCAAGCTGCCTTCATCAAAGGCTTCGCCCGTCAGCATGCGGCTGCGCGGCAGGCTCAGGTGCAGCAGGCGGGCGCTGTTTTTGGCATGGTCTACCTCCAGCGGATGCTGAAGGATCAGCACATCGGCCGCGTGCGCAACAGGTGTGACCCATGCGCAGATGCAGGCGCTCTGCGGCCTGAGGCACGCGGCGCAGCGCGGGCGCGTCACGGGCAAGGTCTCGGCGTCAGTGCTTGCCGTCGCCGTCAGCCTTATCACCGTTGGCATAGGCGTTCCTCAGATGCACTGGCTTGCTCTTCTTCTTGCGCATGCGGATGTTGAGCATCTCCACCGCCACCGAGAACGCCATCGCAAAGTACACATAGCCCTTGGGTACATGATGATCAAGGCCCTCTGCGATCAGCACCACACCCACGACGACCAGGAATGACAAGGCCAGCATTTTGATGGTCGGGTGGTCGGACACAAAGCGGCCGATGGCCGGCGCAAACAGCATCATCAAGCCCACCGAGGCGATGACTGCCGCGATCATGACGGTCAGGTTGTCGACCATGCCGACGGCGGTAATGATCGAATCCAGCGAGAACACCATGTCCACGATCATGATCTGCACGATGACAGCCGTAAACGTGGCCTTGACCGTGCTGGAGGCATGCCCCTCCTCGCCTTCCATTGACTGGTGAATCTCACCAGTGCTTTTCCAGATCAGGAACAGGCCTCCACCGATCAGGATCAAGTCACGCCCCGAGATTTCTTCCTTGAACACGGTGAAGAGGGGCTCCACGAGGCCGATGATCCAGGACAGCAAAAACAGCAGGCCGATGCGCATGAACATCGCCATAAAAAGCCCCAGCCGCCGCGCCAGCTCCTGCTTGTCCTTCGGCAGCTTGTCGACCAGGATGGAGATAAAGATGATGTTGTCGATTCCCAGCACCAGCTCCAGCGCGGTCAGCGTGGCAAAAGCAATCCACATTTGCGGATCAGTCAGCAGTTCCATCATGGCATTACCTCTTTCTTCATCTATTCAATACAGCAGATCATAGGAGTAACGACGGACGCAGTAGGCGAACGTGGTGGTCATATCTTTACCAGCATGAGCCGTGGAACCGGCTTTGCCGGGCCACAGGCGGGCGGCCACCTCGGGGGGCAGCGCATTACACGAAGTGAAAAGCGTGGGGGCTCATGATCCGAGGAATTCACCGATTGGCTTCAAATCTTCGACCCGGTCACAAATCGATTTCACGATCATCAAAATCGGAATCCCCAACAGCAAGCCCCACACCCCCCACAGCCAGCCCCAGGCCAGCAGCCCGACAAACACCGCCACCGGGTTCATGCGGCTGGCGCGGCTGGTAAGCCAGGGTGTCAGCAGGTTGCCCACAATGGTGTGGATGACCATGGAGGCGCCGCCCACGGCCAGCGCCATATTGAGCGAGCCGAATTGCATAAAAGCCACCAGCGACGACCCGGCCGCAGTCACCAATGAACCGACATAAGGCACCAGGTTGAGCACGGCGGCGGCAATGCCCCACACCGCGGCGTTATCAAGCCCTAGCGCCATCAAGGCCAGCCAGGTCAGCACCCCCACCAGCGCGCTGGTGAGCAACTGCACCTGCAGGTAGCGCTGGATCTGCCCGGTGATTTCATTGAGCGCCTGCAGTGTGATCTTTTTACTGCTGAGGCTGTCGCCCGCCAGCTTGATCAGTTTTCGCCGGAAGGTGTCGCCCGAGAGCATCAGGAAATAAGTCAGAAAGACCACCACCGTGGCCTGGCCGATCAAGGCGATCAGGCCCACGGTGCCTGACCACAAATAGTTTTTGATATTGAAGTGGGACGGCTCGATCACCACACGCATCGCGCCACGCGAGGTGCTGGGCGCTCCGCTGTCTTGTGCGGCCTGTTCGATCTGCGCGGCGGCTTTTTGCACGGTCTCCAGCGCGCTGTCGGAGCGGCCAGTGCGCGCTTTCACCGCCTGCCGGAACTTCTGCGCTGCCGCCGGCAAGGCCTCCACCAAGGCGGCCGCTTCGTCGCTGAGTGAATAGGCGGTCGTGCCCAGGCTGCCGAGGATGGCCAGCAGCAGCACCGCCGCGCCCAGCCAGCGCGGCACGCGCCTGCATTCCAGCCAGTTGACCACTGGCGAGAGCGCGTAGCTGAAGAGTACGCCCACCATCACCGGAATAAACACCGCCTTGGCCCAGTGCAGCACAAACAAAAAGGCCAGGCCCGCCAGCACCACCAGCGACATGCTCCGGATATCGACCGGCATGTGAAGCAGCACGCGCTCTACATCCGCAGCCGGCGCCGGAACCGGAGTTGGGTCTGCAGGCGGCGCAGAGGCTGCTTCTTTGTCGGTCATGCGTTTCCCGTGTCCATGGTTGTGGCCGGGCGCGAATAGCGCCATTTGCGCGTCGGAAGGCCCAGGTAGTACTTACGCAGATATTCAAACCGGGCGGCCCAGGAAAAGGTGTAGGACGCTTTCGCCGGAACGTACCAGCTGTTCAGGCCGGTTCTCAGAATCAGCTGGTAGCCGTTGCGGCGCATCAGGGCGTGCTTCTGGTGGTGGGTGACGTGGTCTTCGATCAGCACCAGGCGGGGCTGCCAGTAAGCGAAGTCAAAGCCCGACAGGGCCACCAGCTCATGCCCCTCGATGTCGACGGACAGCAGGTCAAAGCCCACCGGCGCGCCATGGGTGCGCAGCATGGTGTCCAGCGTCTCGCAGCGCACCTGCACGGTGGAGCGGACCACCGCCCCCAGCGCGATGGGCCGGTCTTCCAGGGTCGAATGCGGCCCCGCACGGTTGAGCTGAAGGTATTTGCCGGCGTTTTCAGGGCTGGAGCAGGCCATCTCGATCACCACGCCTTTGCGGTTTTGGCGCAGCAGCTCGCAGCAATCCGGGTCGGGCTCGACCAGCAAGCCTGTCCAGCCCAACACCTCCAGGTGCTGCGACTGGGAATCGAGCACCGGGTCGTTGGCGCCCACGTCGACATAAAAGCCCAGCCCGCCTTTGAAAAATTCCTGCACCAGTTGTTGCTCTATCGCCGGCTCGTTGCTGAAACGGTTGATGTGGCGTTGAATGAAGTCGGCTGGTTTAGACATGGGTACGGGTGAAAACTTGAAATAAAAACGAAAAGATGAAAAGACGAAAAGAAAAAAGAAGGCGCGGCGCCCGGCGCAGCGCCTGAACCAGGCCGGTCAGCCTGCGATAGCCTCTCGCACGGCGGTGAGCTGGCGGCGCGACACCGCCAGCAGCTCGTCAACGCCGTTGAGCCGCACTGCCCAGCCCTCGCCCTCTTCCGGGTCAAAGTGCTTTTCCAGCGCGCGCACAGCCCGCCGCGCGATCAGCGCATTGCGGTGTATGCGCATGAAGCGGGCGGCATGGCGCTCTTCGAGCTCGCTCAGGGAGCCGTCCAGGATGTAGCTGCGCCCGGCGGTGCGCACAGTGATGTATTTGAGTTCGGCCTTGAAGTACAGCACCTCGGCCAGCGGCACGCGCTCGGTGCGGCCGCGGTCCTGGATGATCAGCATTTCTTCGGCCGCGCCGGCCTGGGGCGTCCTGGCGGCTTGCGCGGCCTGCATCAGCCGCTCCACTTTTTGTAGCGCCTGCTGCAGCCGCTCCAGGCGCACCGGTTTGGTCAGGTAGTCCACGGCCTCCAGCTCAAAAGCCTGCACAGCATGCTCGGCATGGGCGGTGACAAACACTACGGCCGGCGGCTGCGGCATCGCGGCGATCATGCCGGCCAGCGCCATGCCGTCGGCGCCGGGCATGCGGATGTCGAGCAGCACCGCGTCAAATTGCTCGCGCTGCAGCGCCTTCATGGCCTGGGCCGTGTCGGCCGCTTCGGCGCCCACCACCGCGGCCGGCGCGGTGCAGTCGCCCACCAGGGTGCGCAGGCGGGACCGCGCCAGCGCTTCGTCGTCAACCACCAATACTTTGAGCTTCATGCGGGGATCTCCAGCCGGACCTGAAACACACCGTCTTTGAAGACGGTCTTGAACTGTGCCTCGACATCATGCAGCAGCGCAAGGCGCTCCCGCACATTGGCCAGCGCCAGCCCGTGGCCGCGCTCGCCCACGCCCGCAGGCGTTGAATTGGTCACTTTGATCACCACCGTGCTGCCGCGCCGTGCGGTGGATATTTTCAGCTGCGCGCCTGTGGCGCTGGGCTCTACCCCGTGCTTGACTGCGTTTTCCACCAGGGGCTGCAGCAACAGCGGCGGCAGCTTGGCCTGGTCCGCATCGGGATCCAGGCTCCATTGCACTTGCAGGCGCTCGCCGAAACGCACCTGCTCAATGGCCAGGTAACGCTGGGCCAGCGTAATCTCCTGCCCCAGCGTGACGGACTCGGCGGGATCTGCCAGTGCGTGCCGGAAAAGCTCGCTCAGGTCTTCCAGCACCGCCTCGGCCTTGGCCGGCTCAGCCCGCACCAGTGCAATGGCGCTGTTAAGGGTATTGAAGAGGAAGTGAGGCCGGATACGCGACTGCAATTCGGCCAGGCGCGCGGCAATGGCCGTCGGCGTGCGCGCCTTGGCGCGCCAGAACAGGCCCGCCAGCACCACGGCCGAGAGCAGCGCACCCGCCGCCGCGCTGGCCCACCAGGGCGCCGGCTGCAACACCTCCATCAGCGTCAGGGCGCCGCAGCCATAAAGCCCGGCCGCCGCGCCCAGCAAGATGCCGGACAGCCATTGGTACCCGGGCGCCAGCCGGTTCAGACGGGTTTTAAGTGCGCATGCCGCGATAAGCCAGGCCAGCGTGGCCGGCAGCATCCCGCCGGTCAGCAGGGCAAAGCGCAGCAGCCACTCCCCGACGTGACTGGCGCCGAACATCGCCGCGACGCTCGCCACCAGTTCCACAAACAGCACCGCACGCAAAACCACCCCCACCTGGCAGGCGTCAAATATGCTGGCGCGGCCTGAGGGTGGTGAACTGGGCGCTTCATCGCCCGGAATAAAGCTCCCAAGCAAGGTGGATTCGCCAAAGTTCTTTAAGTCGGGAACGGGTTTCATGCGTGGCCTGAAATTCTTCCAGTCTTGTACGGGTGATCTGGTGCGTTTGAGGGCCGGAACCCGGGATTTCCGGGGTCTTGCGGCACGCAGATAAAATCGAAAGGAAGAGTATTGCACCGGTCATGGCCATTCGGCCATGGGTTGAACGCTATTTCAGCCCCCAAACGGCCGAAACAGCGCATCCGGCCCCCGAATACCGGCCGGCGACAGCCCGACAAGAAAGCCTGACGTGAATCAATTCGACAAAAAATCCCAAGCCTGGTCCGCCCTTTTCTCCGAACCCATGAGCGACCTGGTCAAGCGCTACACGTCCAGCGTGTTTTTTGACAAGCGCCTCTGGCAGGCCGACATCGCCGGCTCGCTCGCCCATGCCGAGATGCTGGCGGCGCAAAAAATCATCCCCGCGGCCGACTACGCCGACATCCAGAAAGGCATGGCGCAGATCACGTCGGAAATCGACTCGGGCGCCTTTGAATGGAAGCTGGACCTCGAAGACGTGCACTTCAACATCGAGGCACGACTGACCCAGCTGGTGGGCGACGCCGGCAAGCGCCTGCACACCGGCCGCAGCCGCAACGACCAGGTCGCCACCGATGTGCGCCTGTGGCTGCGCAGCGAGATCGACCTGATTGGCGGGCTGCTCACCGACCTGCAAAAAGCCCTGGTCGACATCGCCGAAACCAACGTGGAAGTCATCCTGCCCGGCTTTACCCACCTGCAGGTGGCACAACCGGTGAGCTTTGGCCACCACATGCTGGCCTACGTCGAGATGTTCAGCCGCGACGCCGAGCGCATGCAGGAAATCAGGAAACGCGTGAACCGCCTGCCGCTGGGCGCCGCCGCCCTGGCCGGCACCAGCTACCCGCTGGACCGCGAACGCGTGGCCAAAACCCTGGGCATGGTCGATGAAAGCGGCAAGCCGCAGGTCTGCCAGAACAGCCTGGACGCGGTGAGCGACCGCGACTTTGCGATTGAATTCACGGCCGCAGCCTCGCTGGCCATGGTGCACATCAGCCGCATGAGCGAAGAGCTGATCCTGTGGATGAGCCAGAACTTCGGCTTTATCCATATTCCCGATCGCTTCACCACCGGCTCGTCCATCATGCCGCAGAAGAAAAACCCCGACGTGCCCGAACTGGCACGCGGCAAGACCGGCCGCGTGGTCGGCCACCTGATGGGCCTGATCACCCTGATGAAGGGCCAGCCCCTGGCCTACAACAAGGACAACCAGGAAGACAAAGAGCCGCTGTTCGACACCGTCGACACACTCAAAGACACGCTGCGCATCTTTGCCGAGATGGTGGCGGGCATCACCGTCAAGCCTGAAGCCATGGAAAAGGCTGCCCTGCGCGGCTACGCCACCGCCACCGACCTGGCCGACTACCTGGTCAAAAAAGGCCTGCCCTTTCGCGACGCCCACGAAACCGTGGCCCACGCCGTCAAGGCCGCCACCTCGCACGCGGTCGATTTGTCGGAGCTGCCGCTGTCGGTGTTGCAGGAGTTCAACCCCAGCATCGAAAAAGACGTGTACGACTGCCTGAGCCTGCGCGGCTCGCTCAACGCCCGCAACATCCTGGGCGGCACCGCCCCGGCGCAGGTGAAGGCGCAGATCGCAAGGCACCGGGCGCGGCTGGCCTGAACTGAACTGCCGGCGGACGCATGTTTTACGCGATTCCGCTGGAAAACCGGCCGACCTGGCGCAACCCGCCGTGGCTGACGATTCTGCTGATCCTTGTGAACATGGCCGTCTTCTGGGGGCCGCAGCGCGCTGAAGAAAACGCGCAAGACAAGGCCGCGAAATTCTATCTTTCAAGCAGCCTGCCGGCGCTGGAGCTGCCGGCTTTCGTCGGCTGGCTTGAGGAGGCCGGATCTCCGCGTGCGCCGGCGGCCCGGCGCATGCTAGAGCAGCGCCACTACGGCGCGCTGCTAGACAGCCTCGAATACGAAAAGCCCTTCCTGGCGCGTCTGCACGGGGGCCTCGTCGTCCCGGCCGGACACCCGGGCCATGAGCAGTGGCAACAAGACCGGCACCGCTACGAAAAAATGCAGCCGGCGCCGTTCACCGCCCACTGGGCCCAGGACAACACCAAAGACGCGCCGTTTCGCCCGGTGACCTGGATCACCTCAGCCTTCCTGCATGCCGACACCAGCCACCTCATCGGCAACATGGTGTTCCTCTTCCTGTTTGGTTTTTCAGTCGAGCTCGCGCTGGGCCGCGGGCTTTACCTGGTGTTTTATCTCGCGGGGGCGCTGGGTGCTTCTCTGCTGGCCGGCTGGGCCTATGCGGGGCAAGGCGGCTACGGCCTGGGCGCCTCCGGTGCGGTTTCCGCCCTGATGGGCATGTATGCCGTGATGTACCGCCTGCGCCGCATCCGCTTTTTCTACCAGCTGTTTTTCTATTTCAATTACGTCACGGCGCCCGCACTGCTGCTGCTGCCGGCCTGGATCGCCAACGAGCTGCTGCAGCACGTCATCGGCGGCAAGGGCGTGGCCTATATGGCGCACCTGGGCGGGCTCATCACCGGCGCGGTGCTGATGGCCGCGGCGATGCACTGGCGCAAACTCACGCCGCCCGTGGCGGCCGGGCAGGCCGACGACGGCTTCGAGCGGCATGTTGCCGAAGCGAAACGGCTGGCGGGCGAGATGAAGTTCGACGCGGCCTGCACGCAGTGGCGCGCCGCCGCCAAGCTGCGGCCCACCAACGCCGAAGTGCTGCGCGCCTGGTTCAACACCGCGCGGCTGCAGCCGGCCGGCGAAGACTTTCACAGCGCGGCGCGCCGGATCTTCCGCCTCTCGCCCAGCGACGACGCTACGCTCGAACTGCAACACGCCAGCTACCGGACTTATCTCGACCAGGCCAAGCCCGGCGCGCGGCTCAAACCCGATGACATGGCACGGCTGGCGCGCCGCTTCACGCGCGCGCGCCAGTTCGACGACGCCGACAAGCTGTGCCGCGCGCTGCTCAAAAGCGCACCCGAGCATTCAGGCCTGGCCGACACGCTGGGCGTCTGCGCACAGGGCTGGCTGCGCGCGGGGCAACGCGAACGCGCCCTGTACTGGCTGCCGCACCTGCAGCGGCTTGCCCCCAACGACATGGCCACGCGCGCGCTGGCGCAGGCCTAAGAACCTCAGAAGTCAGGCAGCCGGCTGGTCGCGTAACAACCACCGCACCTCGCGCGTCGGTTCACTGTCGGGGTAACGTGACTCCAGCATGGCCAGCACCGGCCGGGCCAGGTCGGCGCGGTTCATGCCCTGCGTCAGCACCCGCGCGATGAGCTCATACGCCTGCGGGATGGCGGCGTTGCCGCGAAACCGCTTGTCGAAGCTGCGCAGCATGGCCAGCGCCGCCTGGCCGTCACCGGCGCGCCAGGCGGCGCGCGCCAAAGCCAGTGTCTGCCCGGCATCCTCGAGGACAAACGCCGGCTCACGGGTCCGGCAGTCCTGCCAGGTCTTGACAGCCTCGGCCCCCAGCTCCTGCTGCAGCAACAACGCGATCAGGCGCTTTGCGTTCTCCAGCAGCGTGGGCGTCTTGGTCTCGCCAGCCATCAGCAGGACGCGGTGGTAACGCCGCAGCGCAGCAGCGTCGTTGGGCCGCGCGCGCTGGTCTTCGTAAGCGATATTGAGCGCCGCGGGGATATCGCCTTCGGTCACGAACTCGGCGACCAGCGCGTCGGTTTCCTGGCGCGCAATCTGTTCGGGGCTGCGGCGCTCAGCCGGCGCGTCGTCCGCACCGGCGCCGGGCAGCAGGTCGATGTCGAGCGCCTCATGGTGCTGGTACATCACATAGCCCAGCAGGCTGGCCATGACCCATCCGAAATAGATGAAAGCAAAATTAAACAGCGGCGCCAGCAGCCAGAGGCTGACCAGGGGCAACAACAGCCCCAGCGCAACCTGCGCACCGGTGCTCAACAAAAACAGGAACAGGCACAGCGCAAGATAAGGCGCACCGATGACACGCACGACACGCCAGATCGCGGCCGGATTGAGCGAGGCCATTGCGCTGCCCGACTGCACCAGGACAATGACGGTCGCCGGAAGCATGAACGAAATGACAAACGTCACGACAGCGGCCAGCTTGCCACTGACCGACGCCACCAGGCCCAAAACCACGGACTGCACCACGAAGACACCGAACAGCTTCCAGGGAAGGCTGCTCCACTCATCATCAAGATGCCGCGGAAAGTCGCTGACGCGAGCGATGCCGCGCGAACCAAGCACGGCGACCTTGAAACCGTAGCGGCTTGCGGCCAGCACGATGCCGAGCTCGACAATAATCCACATGAACGCCGACGGGAGGAAAAAGAGTACCCCTGGCAAAAGGCTGCAAAACGCCAAAAACAGCCCATAGGCCAAAGGCGTGACCTGAAACGGGAACGCGAAAAATTTGTTGAGGCGGTGCCAGAACGGCTTGACCGCGGGTTTGCCGGCCGCCATGTTTAAAAAGCGCCGCAGGTGTATGTTGTACCGAAGCGCCTCACCTGCATGAACTCTCCCATCTCAACTCCCCCGTTGTTGTGCGGTGATTCTAGTGTGCGGGGCTGTTTCAGGGCTGCAGACAAAACGCCACCGCCTTGTGGACATCGTGGTTTAAGACCCCCCTAAGCCCGCCGCCGCATAATCTTCGAAAGAGCCAAGCCTCCTTACCTCTGACGAAAGAGGCGTGCGTTTATTAGCCAGCAAACCCAAACCAGCCGAAGCCGCGGCCTCCACTGATGAAATACCGTCATCGCTTGTCGCACTCCCAGAACCCTTCAACCCAGCATGAGCCCCGGAACCGGCTTTGCCGGGCCGCAGGACGGGCGGCCCCCTCGGGGGACAGGGAGCTACACGCAGTGAGCGACCGTGGGGGCTCCATCTAATGCGTTTATTGCTGGTTGAAGACGACGCCATGATCGGCGAGACCGTGCTGCAGGTGCTGCGCTCGGAGCACTATGCCGTCGACTGGGTGCGTGACGGCCGCATGGCCGACGAGGCGCTGCGAACCGAACAATACGACCTGGTGCTGCTGGACCTGGGCCTGCCCAAGCGCGACGGCCTGGAAGTGCTGCGCGCCCTGCGCGCGCGCCGCAACACCACCCCGGTGATGGTGGCTACGGCGCGTGACGCGGTGGGCGACCGCATCGCCGGGCTGGACGCCGGCGCCGATGACTACGTCGTCAAACCCTATGACACCGATGAGCTGCTGGCCCGCATACGCGCGCTGATACGCCGCAGCGCCGGCCGGGCCGAACCGGCGTTTGAACACAAGGGCGTGAGCCTGAACCCGGCCACGCGCGAGGCAAGCCTCAATGGCCAGCCGGTATCACTCTCAGCGCGCGAATGGGCGGTGCTCGAACCCCTGCTGGCGCGCCCGGGCGTGGTGCTATCTCGCGCGCAGCTTGAAGAAAAGCTCTTCAGCTGGAAAGACGAAGTCAGCAGCAATGCGGTGGAGGTCTACATCCACGGCGTGCGCAAGAAGCTGGGCAACGACATCATCCAGACTGTCCGTGGCTTAGGCTATCTGGTGCCCAAGCAATGAGCCGCCCAACAGAGCAACACACCAACCAAGCAGGAGCCGCGGAACCGGCTTTGCCGGGCCGCAGGCGGAGCGCCCCCTCGGGGGGCAGCGAACCACACGCAGTGGGGAGCGTGGGGGCTCAATCTGCGGCCACCCATTCCTTGCGGGGGCGCCTGCTCTGGTTTGTGCTGGTCGCCATCTTCCTGGCCGCACTGTTGCAAGCCGCCACCGCCTACCGCGGCGCGCTGCAGCAGGCCGACGCGATGTTCGACGAGCACCTGCAGCAGATGGCGCGTTCGCTGCGCAGCGGCGTTCCGCTCAATTCACCGCTGGACGAAGCCGACAGCGACGACCGTTTTGAGGTTTATGTGCAGATCTGGGGCCAGGACGGCACGCAGATTTTCCGCTCGACCCGCTCGGCCTTGCCGCCGCGCGCGGTGCTGGGTTTTTCAGACGTAGAGGCCCACGGCAACCGCTACCGCGTCTACACCCTGCAGACGGCGCTGCAAACAGTGCAGATCGCGCAGGACCTGGACGCGCGCTCGGCCCGCGCCCGCGCGCTGGCGCTGCGCGCCGTGTTGCCCTTTGCCTTTTTGACGCCGCTGCTGATGCTGGCGGTGTGGTGGGTCATCAGCCGCTCGCTGGCGCCGATTGAGCGCGCCCGCCGCCAGGTGGCCGGCCGCCGGGCCGATGATTTGTCACCATTGGCCGACGCCGGGCTGCCCGACGAGGTGCGCCCGCTGGTGGACGAACTCAACCTGCTTTTTGGCCGCGTGCGGGCCGCCTTTGAGGCGCAGCGGCATTTTGTGGCCGACGCCGCGCACGAGCTGCGCTCACCACTGACGGCGCTCAAGCTGCAGGCGCAGGCCCTGCGCCGCCATGGCGACGCACCGGCCGACCATGAAGCCGGCATTGCGCGGCTCAACCAGGGCATAGATCGCGCCATACGACTGGTTGAGCAACTGCTGGTGCTGGCGCGCGAGGAAGCCGCCGGGCCGCCGGATGGCGCCGCAGGCGCCGCGGCTGCCGCGCCGGTAAACCTGCAAGACGTCGTCAAGCTGGCCGTGTCCGATGTGCTGCCGCATGCGCACCACAAGGAGATCGACCTGGGCGTAGCTGGCGAGCTACCGGCGCAGGCAGTTGAGGTCGGCGGCCAAAGCGAAGCGCTGCGCATCCTGTTGCGCAACCTGCTGGATAACGCCGTCAAATACACGCCGCCCGCAGGCCGGGTCGACGTGTCGCTGGCCATGCAAGACGGCGCGCCGGTACTGGCAGTGGAAGACAGCGGCCCGGGCATCCAGCCCGGCGACCGCGAACGCGTGTTCGACCGCTTCTACCGCGCCGGCAAAGAAGGCGCGCCCGGCGAGGCCACCGAGACCGGCAGCGGCCTGGGGCTGGCCATCGTCAAGGCGATTGCCGAGCGGCACGGCGCGGAGCTGCAACTGGGCACGTCAGAGCGCCTGGGCGGGCTGAGGGCGCAAGTCCGGTTTCCCGCCGCCACGCCTGGCGTGTGAGTTTTCTGGCCCCGTTGCCGGTCCGGCCTTCTGATTCGGGTTTAAGCCCGGCCTAAGACAGCATCCTCATAGTTGTGGGTAACGGCACCACTGGTGTGCCCCAACCCAAGGAAGCAACTCATGAAATTCGCTGCACTGAAAAATACCCAGTTGGTTCTTGCCCTGCTGGCCGCGGGCGCCGTCGGCGGCGCGGGTGTCAGCGCGTTCAATGCCGCGCACTCCATCGCCACGGCCGCCTCGCCTGCGGCCATCAGCGCCAACGCGGGCACCCTGGCCCCCATGGCCAGCGTGCCGGTCGCCCTGCCCGACTTCTCCCAGATCACCGAACGCTACGGCCCGGCCGTCGTCAACATCAGCGTGACCGGCACGACCAAGGTGCGCAATGACTCGCCCGTGGCCCAGGGCGACGAGGACGACAACGACGACACACCGTCGGGCGACCCCTTCTTCGAATTCTTCAAGCGCTTCCAGCAAGGCCAGGGCCGCCAAGGCGGGCGCGGCGGCAGCGTGCAAGAAATGCCCACACGCGGCCAGGGCTCCGGCTTTATCGTCAGCCCCGACGGCATCATCCTGACCAACGCCCATGTGGTGCGCGATGCCAAGGAAGTCACCGTCAAGCTGACCGACCGGCGTGAATACCGCGCCAAGGTGCTGGGCGCCGACCCGAAAACCGATGTCGCCGTGCTGCGCATAGACGCCAAAAACCTGCCCGTGGTCACGCTGGGCAAGGTCAGCGAGCTGAAAGTCGGCGAATGGGTGCTGGCCATCGGCTCACCCTTCGGTTTTGAAAACACCGTGACCGCCGGCGTTGTGAGCGCCAAAGGCCGCTCGCTGCCCGACGACAGCGCCGTGCCCTTCATCCAGACCGACGTGGCCGTGAACCCCGGCAACTCGGGCGGCCCGCTCTTTAACACCCGCGGCGAAGTGGTCGGCATCAACTCGCAGATCTACACCCGCAGCGGCGGCTACCAGGGCGTCTCCTTCGCCATCCCGATCGATGTGGCGGCCCGCATCAAGAACCAGCTGGTCGCCACCGGCAAGGTCGAGCACGCACGCCTGGGCGTGGCGGTGCAAGAGGTCAACCAGGCCTTTGCCGATTCCTTCAAGCTCGACAAGCCCGAAGGCGCGCTGGTCTCCATGGTGGAAAAAGGCGGCCCCGGCGAAAAGGCCGGCCTGCAGTCCGGCGACGTGATCCGCAGCGTGAACGGCCAGCCCATCGTCTCTTCAGGCGACCTGCCCGCCATCATCGGCCTGGCAACGCCCGGCGACAGCATCAAGCTGAACGTGTGGCGTCAGGGCGCGGCCAAAGAGCTGACGGCCAAACTCGGCAGCGCCGACGAGAAATCGAATCAGGCCGCCGCCAAAAAAGACACCCCCAACCAGGGCAAGCTGGGCCTGGCCCTGCGCCCGCTGCAGCCCGATGAAAAACAGGAAGCCGGCGTCGACACCGGCCTGCTGGTGCAACAAGCCACCGGCCCGGCGGCCCTTGCAGGTGTGCAGGCGGGTGACGTGCTGCTGTCCATCAATGGCGTGCCGGTGAAAAACATCGACCAGGTGCGGGCCACCGTGGCCAAGGCGGAAAAGTCTGTGGCGCTGCTGATTCAGCGTGGGGACAGCAAGATTTTTGTGCCGGTGAATCTGGGTTAAGTGAGGCGCCGCGCGGCAGAAGAAGCCCGCTGCGGCTGATCGCCGCGGCGGGCAAGGTTGTTCGGCACGCATTGCCTAGCCTCTATTGAGGATACGCACGCTTGACCTCCTCATCCACCATGGCCTTGAGTGGCTCATGACCGAAGGTCGTCAGTGGCCGCCCGTTGACAAAAAAACCCGGCGTCCTGGTCACTTGCAGTGTGGCTGCATCCGCCATGTCCTGGTCAAGCACCGCCCGGGCTTCCAACGAACCGGTGTCCTGTCTGGCCTTCGCGGCATCCAGGCTGGTTCCCTTCAAGAAGGCCCAGATTCTTCCCGGGTTGGGGTTGTCATGCGCGGCCCAGGCATCCTGGGAATTCAGCACCACCTCCGTCACCGGGAAAAACAGGTTCTGCCTGTGCGCGGCAATGAGGATTCTGGCGGCCTCATCAGAGCCTTTGTGGAATGGCACAAGGCGCACCACCAACTGCACCTTCCCTGGGTAGCCATCGACGATCCGCTTGACCAGAGGATAGAAAGCCCGGCAGGTTTCGCAAGCCGGATCAAAGAACTCAACGATACGGACCTTGGCCTCCGGTGCGCCGTAAATGGGCGCGTGCGAGCGGTTGAAAACCGAGTTGTTCTCTTGCGCAAGACGGGCGACCGCCTCGTTTTTTTTGTTGAGGTGGCCGTATACGCCAAACGAGAATCCGAGCAGAACGACGATCCCGCACAGGATGATGATGAGTTTCTTGTTGTTCATTTTTGGGAGTCTTTCTTCGCTGCCAGCAGAAGCAGCACGATGAGGGAAAAAGCCATCAGCGACAAAAGCGGGATGGTGATGAAACCGGCCAGCTCCAGCTTTTGCGCCGAGCAGGACACACCTTTGCCGCAAGGCTGCATGGCCGGCAGAATGAAGCCGCCGTAGAGAAGGCAGTGGTAGAAAGCAATCAGCCAACCTGCGCAGGCCAGAGGCAAGGCGTACTTCACACTGCTGGCGTCTTGCGTATAGGCGCCCGCGCCGAGGATGAGGACCAGCGGAAACATGGCAACACGCTGGTACCAGCAGAGCACGCAGGGCTCAAACGCCATGATCTCGCTGAAAAACAGCGCGCCGGACGTGGAGACAAGCGCTATCAGCCAGCTCACGGTCAATAACTTCCATTGCCGCTCTGAAGCAAGAGGTACGGCCGTCACGCCAGGTCCTCCGCCGGCCTGTGCTTCCATGCTGCAAAAAGCAGGAGTGCCGCGCCGCAGACAATGCCCACGTCTGCGAAGTTAAAAGCCGGCCAATGCCAGCCGCGCACATGCAAGCCCAGAAAGTCAACAACGTAGCCGCGCAACGCCCGGTCCAGGCCATTGCTCAGGGCGCCTCCGAGAATCAACGCATACCCCGACAACTCGGGCTCGGGAGGCGGCTTTCGCAGCATGAAGATCAGCCAGGCCGAAACAACCAGCGCAACACCGCCAAAGAAGAAGCGCTGCCAGCCTCCCGCGTCCGCCAGGAAGCTGAAGGCCGCGCCGTAGTTCCAGACGTGCACCAGGTTGAAGTTGCCCGTGACGGGCTGGCTCCACGCGTACGGCGTGTATTCATGCACCCAGTACTTGGCAGCCTGGTCCGCCAGAAAAAGTATCAAGGCAATCAAATAGCCCGCAAGGCGCGGGCCGGCGATGCTGTGGCTAAGGCCATCAGCGGGAGGCGGGTTGGGATGGGACATTGTTCAAGCTCGAAAATTCATGAATTCCAGCCCCGGCAAGGTGCAGGGCCAGCGTGGGGCACGCCTGAAACCAGGCGCACCGGGCACGGAATTACAGAATGGGAGGCTTGAAGCTTTGCGCGCGTTCGGCGCTGAAGTAGCCGGACGCTACAGAGGGGGAAAAGAGACGGGTTGCGGTGTGGTTCGGGGCCGACATTTGGCCTTCAGCCATGACCGCCTGATGGCATGCCTGGCACATGTTGCACAGGCCACAAGGCTGGCCTGAATTGCAACCGGCCGGCGCACCCGGGCTGGCTGCTTCAGCGTGCGAAAAACACGCGGCCGCGTGATCCGCGTTCTCCAGGACGACACTCGAACTCCCGCTCATTTCCACAGACTGTATATGCGCAGACGGCGCAGCCGACTTCGGCATGCCCGAAAAGGCAGGCTGAAAAACGGTCACAGCGAGAAGTAGTAGGAAGATAAAGCGGCGCATTGCAAACGCCCGGCGGGAAAAGTTATCAGGCCTGTCCGGCGGGCCGGTTCAGTTTAACCCAGGCGGTTTTCCCGGAATTGGCAGCCTGCAGCAGACCTGCGCCGGCCCAGAGCCAAGCCTCTTCAGCCGGCCAGCGGCTTGCCGTTGAACACCGCCAACTGCGCAGCAAAAGCCCGCTGATATGCAGGCCGCGCTTCCCCTCGGGCGACATAGGCAGACAGGTCCGGATACTTCTCCAGCAAACCCGAGCTGCCAAGCCTGCGCAGCACCGTCACCATCAGCAGGTCACCGGCGCTGAACGCACCGTCCAGCCAGTTGGCATCACCCAGCCGGCTGGAGAGCTCGCCCAGCCGTGCATGGACGTGACTTTCGAGAACCGGCAGACGATCCGCGTACCAGGGTTTGTCTTGCTCAAACAGCCTGGCCATGGAGTACTCAATGATGGGTGGCTCCACCGTGTTGAGCGCGGCAAACATCCACGCGATAGCGCGTGCGCGGGCATTCGCGTCGCTGGGCAGCAAGCCTTGATGACGCTCGGCGATATGGAGGATGATCGCCCCCGACTCAAACAGCGCAAGTCCGCCTTCTTCATAGGTCGGGATTTGCCCGAAAGGGTGAAGCGCCCGGTGCGCGGGCTCTTTCATCGCCGCGAACGACACCAGGCGAACCTCGTAAGCCTGGCCCGCCTCTTCCAGCGCCCAGCGAACGCGCATGTCGCGCGCCAGCCCCCTGCCGCGGTCGGGTGAGCGTTCAAAGGCGGTGATAACAGGGGGTTTCGGGAGAGTCATGGTGATTTTTCTTCCTCTTGTGCAGAGTCCAGATCCACTCCCGTTGCAGACGCTACAGCGGGGCCGACGCTTATGGTACGGCGCCCAGCAGGAGCCGCCGTAACTTCTGGCGAAGCGGCGTTTCGGCCACGGTTTCCACGCCCAGCTCCGCGCGGGTGAATTCGCGGCTCTCGGAGGTGCGCAGGTTGACTTCCTTCTCAATCTGCCCGCGCTGGTAAACAAACGCGACATCCGCCAGCTCGAGCACATCTTCCACATCGTGCGTGATCATCAGGGCCGGAATGCCCCATTGGCGCCTGACCTCCGCCAGCTCTGTGCGCAGCGACTGCCGCAGCATCGGGTTGAGCGAGGCGAAGGGCTCGTCCAGCAGCAGGATCTGCGGCTCGCAGGCCAGGGCACGGGCCAAAGCAACACGCTGCTGCTGGCCGCCTGAGAGCGTTGCGGGCCGGCTGTCTGCCATGGCGACCAGGTCAAAACGCCCCAGCAGCGATTGCACCCGGGCGCGGTCCTGCTCCGCCATCCCGCGGCGCCAGGTCGTCAAGCCGAAGCCGATGTTGTCGCGGACTGACAGATGCGGAAAGAGCGCGTAGTTTTGAAACAGGTAGCCGATACGCCGCTGCGACGACGGCATGTGGATGCCCGCTGCCGAGTCGTAGAGCGTTCGGCCGTCTATCTTGATATGCCCCTTGGCGGGATGAAGCAAGCCCGCGATGGCCTGCAAAGTCAGTGTCTTGCCGGACCCCGAAGGCCCATACAGGGCGGCAAACGGGGCGTCCGTCGAAAAGGTGACGGAAAGGTCGAAGCGCCGCCGCCCGTCGGTGACTGACAACTGCAGGTCGACGTCAATCACGGCTTGCCAAAACCATACTTCGTCAACACTTGCTGGGCAGCGTCGGTCGACAGGAAGCTGACGAAATCCCTGGCGAGGGCCTTTTGTTTGCTGTCCGCCACAACGGCCACGGGGTAAGACACTGGCGTATTGCCTTCAGGCGACAACACGATCTTGACCTTGTCTGCCATCACGGCGGCGTCGGTGCGGTACACAAAACCGGCCTCGACTTCGCCGCGGCCCACATAGTCCAAAACCTGGCGAACGCTGTCGGCCTGCACAAACTTCGGCTCCAGTGCGGTCCACAGATTGGCGGCATCCAGCGCCTGTTTGGTGTAGCGGCCGACCGGCACCGTGGCGACCTTGCCGACGGCAATCTTTTTGACTGCGGGGCCCGAGAGGTCTTGCAGGCTCTTGACACCCACGCCGTCTTTGGCCGGCTCGATGAGTACCAGGCTGTTGGTGGCGAAGTTTTTGCGCGTGTCCGCGTCGATCAGTTTCTGGTCGGCGCCGCGCGTCATGGTTTCCTGGTCTGCGCTGGCAAATACGTCGACCGGCGCACCCTGGCTGATTTGCTGCAGCAACACGCCCGATGCGGCAAAGTTAAAGCGCACGGTGGCACCCGGCTTGCCGGCTTCAAACCTGGGCCCCAACTCCTTGAAGGCGTCGGTCAGGCTGGCCGCGGCGGACACGGTGATCTGCTGGGCCGCAGCAGCGAAGGGCAATGCCAGCGCGATGATGAGCGAGAGGAGCCGGGACGCACGCATGGTTCAAATCCTTGGAGTTAACGTAAAGAGAAAAACCGGTTCGACAGAACCAGCACGGTAATAGAGATCAGGGATGTCACGATGACCAGCATCAGCGCAACGTCGTCATTGCCGGCCTGCACCGAGTCGTAGATCGCCATGGACAGGGTTTGTGTCTGTTTTGGAATCGAGCCGGCGACCATCAGCGAAGCGCCGAACTCACCCATGGCGCGGGCGAAAGCGAGCAAGGTTCCCGCCAGGATGCCCGGCCAGGCCAGCGGCAATGTCACCCGCAGAAAGACAGACATTGGTGACTGGCGCAGCGTGCTCGCCGCCGCCTCCAGCGAACGGTCAACCCCATTGAACGCCGCGCTGGCCGATTTGAGCACCAGCGGCAGCGCCACCAGGGCCGATGCGACCACGGCGCCGTGCCAGCTGAAAATAATGGTGTAGTCCAGGTGTTCGCGCAGCCAGGCGCCTATCGGACTACGCCTGCCCGCAAGGACGAGGATGCCGTAGCCCAGCACCGTGGGAGGCAAAACCAAAGGCAGCATGAACACTGCCTCCAGCACGGTATGGCCGGGGAAACGCTTGCGCGCAAACACCCAGCCCAGCGCCACCCCGACGATCAACGCCAGCACCGTGGCAACCGCGGAGACCTTGAGCGAAAGCCCCAGCGGAAACCAGTCGGTCGAGGCGATCAATGAAGTCGTTGTGTCCATACGTATACGTCGGAATTGTCGCATAGAGCCACGAACCCATACCTGCTGCGGGTTCTTGCTTCAGGGTAAACCCGGATTTTCTATGGAGAACCCGGAAAACCTGCTCCCGGGCTCTTTATATATATAAAGACATAGCGCAGAAGGATCGCCCCACCAGCTATACGGTGGCGAGCAGGCTTGTGCTTAGCCCGTTGTGTTGGCGGTATTCAGGGGGCGAGCAGCCGCGTCAGCGCGGCAATGTCTGCAGTGGCGGCCACGCGCGCGGTGTTCTCGACTGCACGGTAATGCTTGACCAGTTGCTCTCCAACCGGTGTCAAGGCTGTGCCGCCGCCATGCGATCCACCGGCAATCGTGGTGACGGCCGGGGAGCTGAGCGCCTTGTTGGTTTCGTCGATCAACACCCAGGCCCGCCGGTAGGACATGCCGATTTGCCTGGCTGCGGCCGATATCGAGCCGGTCTCGGCAATGGCCTCAAGCAATGCGACCTTTCCCGGGCCGATGGCGATGCTGTCGTCCCGGTAAATACGCAGGCGAAACTGTACTTTGGGCTTCATGCCCGGGATTGTGCAGGATCAAGGCCGAACTATCAAAATAACAGGGTCCCGGCGAGCGCGCCTTCCGCGTCGACCGGCTTGCAAGTTCAATCCAGAAAGAAACCACATGTCCCATTTCAAGGAAGTTACCCTCGCACACGCCAGCCGCCTGATCAACCACGGGCCGACGGTGCTGGTGACCAGCGCGCACGGCAAGGCGCGCAATGTGATGGCTGCCGCCTGGTCGATGCCGGTGGAGTTCACCCCGCCGCGCATTGCCATCGTGATCGACAAAAAAACCTACACGCGTGAACTCATCGCCGCCAGCGGCGGGTTCGGGGTGTGCATCCCCTGCACCACATTGGCGGGCCTGACGCATGCAGTGGGGAGCGAGTCAGGCCGCACGGTCGACAAGTTTGCGCACTACGGCCTGAACGCCCGCACCGGGCCGGTGCTGGGCATGCCCTTGCTGGAAGAGGGCTGCGCGGCCTGGCTGGAGTGCCGGCTGATTAGTGAGCCGCATACCGAGGACGCCTACGACACCTGCTTCGCAGAAGTGGTGGCCGCAGCCGCCGACGAGCGTGTGTTCCGGCAGGGGCGCTGGCATTTCAGTGATGACAACACAGACCTGCAGACGATCCACCACCTGGGCGGCGGAAATTTCGTCAGGCCCAGCGGGATGTTTTATGCGGGTGATGGGGCGACGGCGCAGCGGCCGGCCTGATTCAGGCGGCCAGCGGGGATTCCTCGCTGCACAGGCTTAAAAGCAGCTCAAGCATCTCGGCCTGCCGCGTTTCATCCAGTGCATAGCACCCGAACACCTGGGAGCACCAGAGACCGTCTGCTGCCAGTCTGCACAAGAGCCGCCTGTTGGCGCTGTCGCGCCCGCTTCCATCGCCTACCAATGCCGCGGCACAAGCCTCTCGCCATCGGGCCGCGTATGGGGGCCAGTTGAGCCCAAGCAACATCAGCGCGCGTTGCGTTGGCGTATCGCCCATGCCATTGAAGGTGAGCCGGACATAAGCGCGCGCCTGGCCGCCAGGCAAATCTTCTTCGGCTTCGATGGCTTCTTGCAGTTGCCCCTCAAAGTCCTGAAAAAGACAGTCAAACAGCGTATCCAGCAGCGCTTGCCTGCTGCTGAAATGGCCCTGCAGGTCTTCTGGCGAAACCTGGGCACGGACTGCGACGGCGGCCAGTGTCACCGCCTGCGGACCTTCTTCGATGACGAACTGCAAGGCTGCGTCGAGCACGCTGTGGCGTACCAGTTCGGGCTGCTTTGCAAGTAGGTGGGCGGTGGGCAAATGCATCTTCCGTATTGATTTTTTTTATTCTATCGATGGCTTCCCAGCCCAAGGGCTATGCCCTTCTATGAATCCAGGGGCTTTCAACGCAGTGGTGGTGTCAAGGGCAAAGTTGTGCGCAAGTCGCCCCGTCAAGCGTCGGTTTCAACCCACATCTGTCGATCAACTGCGCGAATACGCCGGGCAAAGCTTTACCATTGCGGCCATGAAAACAACCTACATCCTCGGCGCCATCCTGGCTTGCAGCATCATCGGCACATTGGTCGGCGCCCGCTCGGTCAAGACCGGACTTCTGGTGACATCGGGACTGCTGTCCCTTTACGGTCTGTTTCGCCTTCTGGGCTAAACGTCGAGCGCCCTGACCGGGGCGCACATCCATTCATTCCATGGCAAACACTTCAAGCCGAAACCAGGGCAACCTGATCACCCGCCTCTTGCGGCGCGGCCGGGAAGAACGCCTGGCCCAGGCGGCCGGCGGCCTCACCTTCACGATGGTGATGTCCATGGTGCCTATGCTGGCGGTGAGCTTCGCGCTGTTTGCACGAACGCCGGCCTTGCATGCCACCGGTGACACGATTCGCGAGCACCTGCTGCGCGGCTTATTGCCGGCGGACATCGCCAAGACGGTGCTCAAGCACCTGGCGCAGTTCGCGGGCAATGCCGGCGGCCTGACACTGGTGGGCTTTGCGGTGCTGCTGGTGTCGGCCCTGTCGCTGCTGCTGAGCATGGAGAACACGCTGAACCGCATCTGGCAGGTCAAAAAACCGCGCCCGGTGCTGCGCCGACTGGCGCTTTACGCCGGCATGCTGCTCACCGGCCCGGTGCTCATAGGCGCCAGCCTGTGGGCCGCGTCATACCTGGTGGCGGCCTCCGGCGGGCTGATGGGTGCGCGGCCTGCCTGGGTGCCGCATGCCATTAACCTGGGGCCCGCCATTCTGAGTGCCATCGGCTTCGCCTGCCTGTTCCGTTTTGTGCCCAACACCGTTGTGCGATGGCGTCATGCCATCGTGGGAGGCGTACTTGCCGGCATGGCATTCGAGCTGGGCAAATACGGGTTTGCGATCTACCTGGCCAACGTGCCCACTTACCGCACCATCTATGGCGCCTTCGCGCCTTTGCTGGCTTTCCTGGTGTGGGTGTATTACTCGTGGCTGGTCACGCTGGCCGCAGCGCTGTTCAGCGCAAGCCTGCCGCGCGGCGGTTCGCAGCCGGCGCGGCGGCTGTCACGGGCCTGAGCTTTCGCCATGGATTCACTGATCGCCGCTTCCGCCCGTGCGCTGGCTGCGGGCGATGCGCTGGGCGCCCTTAAACGCGTCGCGCTGCGCGACGACCCACCGGCACTGGCCCTGCGCGGCATCGCGATGGCGCAGCTCGGTGAACACCCGCGCGCCCGTGAACTGCTCAAGCGCGCCGCCCGCGGCTTTGGCGCCCATGAAGAGCTGGCGCGTGCGCGCTGCGTGGTGGCCGAGGCCGAGGTGGCGATGGCCATGCGCGACTTTGCCGGCTCACCACGCGCGCTGGCGGCAGCGGCTACCACGCTGGAGGCGCATGCCGATACGGCCAACGCGCTGCAGGCGTGGCTGATCACCGCGCGCCGATTGTTGCTACTGGGCCGGCTTGACGAGGCGGCAGCGGCGCTGGCGAAGCTGGACGCACGCGGCCTGCCGCCTTCGCTGCGCGCCGTGGCAGAACTCACTGCGGCTGAACTTGCCTTGCGGTCTTTGCGGGTGGGCGAAGCACGCATGGCACTGGCGCGCGCGCATGCGGCGGCCGAGCGCGCACAGGTGCCGGCGCTGATGGCCGAAGTCACCGAAGCGCGCGCTGCCATCGACAACCCCGCCGCCCGGCGACTCACGGCCGACGGTGAACAGGCGCTGCGCCTTGACGAGGTCTCGGCGCTCCTGGCTTCGGACGCGCTGGTCATCGACGCCTGCCGCCGCGGCCTGGGTGCAGGCGACCAATGGCGGCCGCTGGCGCGCCGGCCTGTGTTGTTTACGCTGGCGCGTTCACTCGCTGAAGCCTGGCCTGGCGATATCAGCCGGGAAGCCTTGATCGAATCCGCCTTTCGCACCCGGCGCCCTGACGAAACGCATAGGGCGCGCCTGAGGGTGGAGATAGGCCGCCTGCGCGCGCTGGTCAAAACACTCGCCACCATCGAAGCCACCGAACGCGGTTTTATCCTGAAACCGCGGGCCGGGCGAGATGTGGCCGTGCTGGCGCCGCCCATTGATGGTGAGCAGGCTTCGCTGGTGGCGCTGCTGTCAGACGGCGCGGCCTGGTCTACCTCCGCCCTGGCGCTGGCCCTGGGAGCGAGCCAGCGCACCGTGCAGCGGGCGCTGGCCGATCTTGAGGATTACGGAAGGGTGCGCTCCATAGGCCGCGCACGGGCGCAGCGCTGGCTGGCGCCGCCGCTGGCCGGATTCACGACGATCTTGTTACTCCCCGCTTCGCTGCCGATTGGATAGAGTTGACTCCATCGCACCAACGAACGGTGCAACACAAGGAGCAGCAATGACAAGCAAGGCCATCAAGAAAACGTCCGAGCCCAAGGCGCGCCCCGCCGAGATCGTTCGCGAGTACAGCTTCCCCGGCGTCGATGACGTAGCCGGCGTCACGCACGACGGCCAGCGCGTCTGGGCCGCCACAGGCGCAAAGCTCATCGCCTTTGACCCCGCCAGCGGCGAGCAGACCCGCACGCTGGAACGTGCCTGCGACGCCGGCACCGCGTTTGACGGCAAACACCTCTACCAGATCGCCGAGACGCGCATCGACAAGATAGACCCCGCCACCGGCAAGGTGGTGGCGTCCATCCCGGCGCCCGGCAGCGGAAGCGACTCGGGCCTGACCTGGGCCGAAGGCAGCCTGTGGGTAGGCCAGTACCGCGACCGCAGGATCCACCAGGTCGACCCCAAGACAGGCGCCATCCAGCGCACGATTGAATCCAACCGCTTCGTCACCGGCGTGACCTGGGTAGACGGTGAGCTATGGCACGGCACCTGGGAGGGCGATGAGAGCGAGATCCGCCGCATTGACCCCAAGAGCGGCGCCGTGATTGAGCGGCTTGAGATGCCGCACGGCGCCGGTGTCAGCGGCCTGGAGTCTGACGGCGCGGACCTTTTTTACGCGGGCGGAGGCAAGAGCGGCAAAGTCCGCGCCGTCAGGCGGCCCAAAGCGGCCAAGGCGGCATAGCACGCAGCGCGCAAGGCACAACGCCCTTGCGCTGAAACCCCATTCGGCCCACCGGCCGAGAACAAGCGCACCTGTTACCAGCACGGGTCGGGCAGCGCATTGACTCATGCAAGGCAAACCTGTGCAAAAACGGCTTATCGAGCCAAGGAGTGAACCATGAAGCTGTATTACATCCCGTCCGCCTGCTCGCTGTCGTCACACATCGTGGCCATTGAGCTTGGCCTCACCATCGAGCTTGTGAAGATGGACCCGGCCACCAAACGCACCGAGCACGGTGAAGACTATCTCGCCGTCAACCCCAAAGGCCGGGTGCCGGCCCTCCGGCTGGACGACGGCACTGTGCTGACTGAAGGCCCCGCCGTCGTGCAATACCTGGCCGACCTGAAGCCCGACGCACAGCTCGCACCCGCCAACGGCAGCATGGCGCGCTATCGCCTGCAAGAGATGCTGGGATTTATCAACTCCGAGCTGCACCAGAGCTACATGCCGCTGTTCGACCCGGCCTGCAGCGATGACGTTCGGAGCTCACGGATGGCCTATCTGCAAAAACAATACGGCCTGCTGGAAGCCGTGCTGGGCCGCACGCCATTTCTGCTGGGCGAGCGCTTCACGGTGGCCGACGCCTACCTGTTTGTGGTCACGCGCTGGGCAGAGTTCGTCAAGCTGGACCTGTCGGCCTTCCCCAATCTGCGGACCTTCCAGGCACGCATCGCTACGCGGCCGGCCGTGCAGGCGGCGATGCGCCGTGAGCAACCGGCAAGCGCCTGAGAAAAACCACCCATCACCCCCAGGAGAACACCATGAGCGAAACATCCACCCTGAACCACCCCGTCGTGCCCAGAGACAAATGGCTGGCCGAGCGCAAAACGCTGCTGGCGCAAGAGAAAGAACTCACCCGCCTGCGCGACCAGATCGCCCGCGAACGCCGCGCCCTGCCCTGGGTCCACGTCGAGAAAAACTACGTCTTCGACACGCCCGAAGGCAAACGTTCTCTGGCCGAGCTGTTTGAAGGCCGCCGCCAGCTGATGGTGCAGCACTTTATGTTCGGCCCGGGCTGGGAGCAGGGTTGCCCCAGCTGCTCCTTCATGGCTGACCACACCGACGGCATGAAGATTCATCTTGAGCATCGCGACATCACATTCGTGGCCGTGTCGCGCGCAACGCTGCCCGAGATCGAACGCTTTCGCCAGCGTATGGGCTGGCAGTTCAAGTGGGTGTCATCAAACGGCAACGACTTCAACTACGACTTCCACGTGAGCTTTACGCCCGAAGAGCGCGCCAAGGGCGATGTGCCCTACAACTACACCCTGCAACATTTCCCGGCCGATGAAGCGCCCGGCATCAGCCTGTTTTACAAAGACAGCACAGGCCAGGTCTTTCACACCTACTCGACCTATGGGCGCGGTGTGGAGGTAATGATAGGCACCTACAACATGCTCGACCTCGCACCCAAAGGCCGCGACGAGCAGGACGTTTTCTACAAGATGGAGTGGATGCGCCACCACGACCGCTACGAGTCACAGGCGGTATTTACCCCCGCGCCCGAAGCTGATTCGTGCTGCGGCAAAAAGGCCTGAGCGGGCCCGCCGGACGCAACCATCATGTCAAGCCTTTGGCCGTGGCTGGCGGTGGCCGGCGTTGGAGCCCTTCACGGGCTGAACCCTGCCAGCGGCTGGGTCTGGGCCGCCGCCTGGGGCGTGCGCTCAGGTGACCGTACACAGGCACTGCGGGCTTTGCTGCCTATCGCGGTCGGGCATATTGCATCGGTTGCACTGGTGGCCGGCGCTGTGCTATGGGGCCTTTCGATGGACCGCACATGGCTGCAGATCCTGGCAGGCGGACTGTTTGCTGCCGCAGTGATTGCCCATCTATCGGGCTGCTTGCCCAAGATGGCGCGCGTGCCGGTGGGGCATGCCGGCCTGACGCTCTGGTCTTTCATGATGTCTACCGCGCACGGCGCCGGTTTGATGCTGGTGCCGGCGCTGGTTCCGCTTTGTGCAGGGGACGGATCGGCTTTGGGGATGACCGGATCAGGTCCGCTGATATTGGCGTTCGCAGCCGTTGGCCTTCACACTGCGGCAATGCTGGCCGTCACCGGCCTTGTCGCTACCAGTGTTTGCCGTGGCCTGAGCACCGGTGCCCGTTGGCTGGGCGTCAGCACGGTCAGCCATGCTAAGCGGCATCGTCACCATCGCCTTCCATGAAAGAAAGGTTATCGCCATCCTCGCCTTCGATGGTGCAACTTCCGTCGGTGTCGACGCCCGAGCCGAAGCTCCAGGCAAGACCTCCCGCCAGCAGACCGCCACCGATCAGCGCGCAAGGAAACACATAGGAGTCGATACGCTCGCCCGTCAGGGTTCGCAGGAAGGCAATGACGCCCGCGACGAAGAATCCCAAAGCAAGAATTCCGACGAGATAGCGCGTTGCCTTGTTCATGCCGCCCGGCTTTCAAAGTGGCGCTGATAAGCATTGACATAGGGTAAGCACAGATCCCTGGATGGCGGGTTTTTTTTGCTTCGCGAGTTGGTGCATAACATGTACTCCGGCGTATGCTAATTTGAGTAGATGGCCTCAAGCAGCATATCGTCTCGTTTCCGGTCGCGCACCTGCCCCATTTGCTCAACGAAGTTGTCAAACAATGCAGGTTCGCTTCTCAAATAGAGCGTCGCCTCGCTTGCGACGTTCTTCTTTCCGAAATCCTCAAAGCAGGACTGGCTTCTAACAGTCACGAAAAGAATCCCACGCTCCTGAAAATGCAGGCGGGCATGAAATGCGCCGCCGGCGTACTCCGGGCCAAACGCCCCGAAAGCGATATCGTGGATGCCCCAATGAACATGGGTCTTGAAGCGATTCAGCTCCACCACCAGCTCTGCAAGCTGCTGGTGCCCAACATGGACCTCATTGACGAACACGGACTGTCCGTCGGACACCTGGATTTTCAGTTCGACCAAGTCGTCGTCGAACCAGATTTTGGTGAAATAAATGCCTGGCTTCATGCCTGGGCCTGAGCATTCAGGCATTGAAACTGAACGAACGCCGAAGCTGATTTGCTTTCGAGTGACAGGTCATTTTTCATTGCGTTTCTCCTTGTCTTTGCTTTCGCCTTCGATTTTTCTGGCGTCTCGTAACCATATCCATACAACGAACATTCCCATCAGCACCACCGAGCCGCAACTCGCAAACCGGTATGCAAAGGCCATGGGAGACGGTGGAACATGCAGAACGCTATAACCGATGCTTCCTATGAAGCGATAGTAAGGTTCCGGAACTTCTGGGTAGATTGCCATGAGGTAGAACGGCACCACAAAGAAGGTAAGCACGAAACAGAGAAATAGCCAGGCTTTGAAAAAAACCAGTATCGCTTTCATGCCACAGAACCTCCTTGGGCGTATGCGTTCTTGTCTTCACTATAGCCGTCAACACGAAAACCACGCGTCCAAAGAAGGCTACGCAAAGACGGGCTGTTGCTGGCGCGCATACTGCCCAGGCGCCTGCCCCACATGGCGGCTGAAGGCGGTGCTGAAGGTGCTGGCCGAGCTGTAGCCCACGCGCTCGGCCACTTCGGCCAGTGCGACGTCTTTGCGCCTGAGCAAATCCTTTGCCATGGCCATGCGCCAGGCCAGCAGGTATTCCATGGGCGGCAAGCCTACGGCACGGGAAAAGCGCTCAAAGAATGCTGACCTAGAGAGCGCCGCTTTCTGCGCAAGCTCAAGCACCGTCCATGCACGTGCCGGGTCCCCGTGCAGATGCCGCATCGCGGCAGCCAGCCGCGTATCTGCCAAGGCGCGTAGCAGCCCCGGCGGCGCGCCTTCAGTGGGCGCGCCGCGCAGTGCTTCGATCAGGAGCACTTCAATGAGCCGCCCCAGCACCAGCTCCCGGCCGGGCCGCTCTTCAATCGACTCCTCCCTCACGAGCTGCACCAGCATCGGCAGCCGCCCAACGCCGCGCACGTGCAACAAGGCCGGCAGCAGCGACACCATCAAGGCCGCATCGGGTGAATCAAAAGCAAAGTAGCCGCCCAGCATGCGCACATCAGGCGGGCCGTCCGGATCGCCATGGCGGATTTCACCCTCAGGCGCAGGCATAAGTTTCGGATCCTTGAACACGGGAGCTGCGGACGCCACGCCGGACATGGTGAACCCCGGGGTTGCCGGCATCAGCAAAAAATCACCGGCAAGCAGCGTGATGGGCTCCTGCCCGTCAACAGCCAGAACGCACTCGCCCTCCAGCATGGTGCAAAAGCTGGGCTGGCCGAATTCTGAATAGCGCACGGCCCACGCGCCGGCGCCGCTGATCACCTTCGAGTACACGGCACGCGGCTTGAGCAGTGTGATGACCTCTGCGAGTGGATCCACCATTACAGGACTCCTGCAAACTAAATACGGACTATTGATTGTTTTAAGTCCTGACTATCGGCGATATCGTACAGCACCTCCACTTCACTGACTCAAGGAAAGCACATGAAAACCGTATTGATCACTGGCTGCTCGTCTGGCTATGGCCTGGAAACCGCGCGTCACTTTCACGCCCAGGGCTGGAACGTGATTGCCACGATGCGCACGCCGCAAGAAGGCATCCTGCCCCGCTCGGAGCGCCTGTGCCTGTTGCCGCTGGACGTGACCCAGCCCGACAGCATTGCCGCCGCCGTCAAGGCTGCCGGGCCCATCGATGTCCTGGTGAACAACGCGGGCCTGGGCCTCTTCGGCGCCTTCGAGGCCACGCCCATGGCCACGGTGCGCGAGATCTTCGACACCAATACTTTCGGGATGATGGCCATGGCCCAGGCCGTGCTGCCGCAGTTCCGGGCCCGCAAGTCAGGGCTGCTGATCAATGTGACGTCGACCGTGACGCTGGCGCCCATGCCGCTGGTGGCGGCCTACACCGCGAGCAAGACAGCAATCGAAGGTTTTACCGAATCGCTCGCGCTGGAGCTGGCGCCTTTCAATGTGGGTGTAAAGCTGGTCGAGCCGGGTTATGGGCCCAACACACGCTTCACGGCCAATGGGGCGGAACGCATGCAAGGGCTGATTCCTGAAGCCTATGCGCCCTTTGCGCAAGCCATCTTTGCCGGGCTGGGCAATATGACGGCCGTGACCACCGCGGAAGATGTGGCTGAAGCCGTCTGGCGCGCAGCAAAAGATGCGACCGGCCAGCTTCACTATCCGGCGGGTGCGGATGCGATCGCGCTTTCGCGTAACACCTGAATGCACCGCACGCCATGAAAACCCTGAACAAATACCTCTGCTGCGCTGCCGCCCTGGCTGCGGCCATGACAGCCGGATGCGCCCTGACCGGACAAAACAACCAGGCCGCCCTGCCGGACCTGGCGCCCCGGCAACTCGCCGAGATCCGCCACACGACAGCCCTATCAACCAACCCGGCCCGTCCCACCGTGGCGCTGGTGCTGGGCGGGGGCGGTTTGCGCGGATTCGCGCATGTGGGCGCGTTGCGCGCACTCGAGGAAGCCGGCATCAAACCTGACATCGTGGTCGGCACCTCTGCCGGCTCCGTCGTCGGCGCAGCTTACGCCAGCGGCATGGATATTGAGCAAATCAAGTCCGCCGCCATGAACGTGAAGGTGTCGTCACTCATGGACTTCACCTTGAGCTCCAGCGGCATCATGCGTGGCAACAAGCTGGCAAGTTGGGTCAACACCATGACTGGGGAGGTACCGATCGAGAAATTCCCTACCCGCTTCGCCGCGGTAGCGACCGATTTGCAAAGCGGGCAGGCGGTTCTGATCGACCAGGGAAGCGCCGGGCGCGCCATCCAGGCTTCATCTGCGGTGCCGGGGGTGAACGTGCCCATCGCCTACAAAGCCGGTCATTTGATCGACGGCGGCATTACCAGCCTGGTCCCGGTGCGCTTTGCCCGGGCCATGGGCGCCGACGTGGTGATCGCCGTCGATATCTATTGCCACGGCCCGCGCGCCGAAGGGCTGGGCGTGCCCACGGTGCTCAGCCGGGTCATGCAAACCCAGAGTTGCCTGGTTGCTGCCGCAGAAATGGCGGAGGCGGATGTGCTCATCGCGCCGAAAGTCAGTGTCCCCAGCATGTCAACCCGGCAGTCGCAGGAAGCGGTAATCCAGGCCGGGTATGAGGCTGCACGCGCGGCGCTGAAGAAGTGGCGGCCGCACGAAAAAAGCTAGCTGCGTGGCTCCACACGAATTCCCGGTGCATAGCAAACGCGCAGCGCACCGGATACCAGTTCGGACGACGCCTTCTGGAGGTGGCTGATGGCGTGGTGAGCCGTGACGTACGCCTGCAAGTTGACCAGCGCCTTACCGGCACTTGCCCAGATCAGATCGAACTCCTCCGTCAGCTTCAGCAGCCGGGCGCGCTGTTGCGCGTTGCTGACCGCGGGTATCTTGAGCTCCGCGTCACCAATAGTCAGCGCACGCGTCAATGTCCTGATGTCATTGAGGTTGCGCCCGAAATCGAAAACGGCATCGTGGGACATGTCTGCGGCGGCAAACTTTCCTGCATTCTTCGAGAGGCTGTCGAGCAATAGCGGCAGTTGCTGCGCCGCCGCGACGCGGGTGGGCACCTGGCGGCCTTTGCGTTCATTCGCCGCTACCTCCTGGGCCTGGCTGACCAGGAACAGCGACTCCCGTATCACGTCGTGCAGGCCGTTTTGCACCGTCGGCACGACATGGGGTTTCTGAAGAAGAATCTTTGCCGAATACTCCATGCCGCGTACAACAGGCTCCAGGCGTTCAATGGACGGGGGCAATTTGCCATCCACCAGCGTTCTCAGCGCAAGCATGTGCTGCTCAAGCTTCGGAAAGGCCTCGGCATCCCCAGCCAGCGCAGATACGAGTACCGGCCGCATTCCATCGGCCTGGTCAAACACCTTACAGGCAAGCTGAGCCTCAGGACCCGTCTGCCTGATCTGGCTGCGGGCCGGCACGGCGAGAAATGCGCATGCCGCCATCCCGGCGGCCACCCAGCGCGCTGCAATCTGTGAACGTGTCCGCACCGAGACCTCCCGTGTTGTATTTGTGGCCACTATAGCCTGCGGCTGAGCAGCCCACCCATGCGAGCGCGCTCTCGTGACCGGCACGTCAACCCGCGCCCAAGGCCCCCGTTTGGGAGATTTTTCCCCGCGGTCCAGCTATTTTGTTACATACAAATCGGCTACCCTTGGCCTTCCGAAGGAGAAGGAAACGTGAGCCAAAACATGAAAAAAGCCGCTCTGGCACTGATCGCGGCTGTCTCGCTGCATGCCCATGCCCTGCAAATCGTCAGCCTTTCGCCCCAAGGCGAAATCGCCCGTGTGCGGCAGCTGGTGGCCAAGTTTGACGAAGGCGCCGTTAATTTCGGCGACCCCAAGGCGCCGGCACCGCTGTCGCTGAGCTGTAGCGATGCGCAGGCCACCAAGGGTTCGGGCCGCTGGATCAGCGAGCGTGAATGGGCTTTCGAGTTTGAAAACGACCTGCCGCCCGGCGTGAGCTGCACGGTCAATGTGGTCAGCACCTTCCAGTCGCCGAAAACCCAGCCCATCAGCGGCAAGGCCAGCTACAAGTTCAACACCGGCGGCCCCTTCATCCAGAACCTGCGCCCCGGCACCTACCAGCGCATTGACGAAGAGCAGTACTTCCTGCTGCAACTCAACGGCCCGGCCACGGTGCAGAGCGTGCGCGACAACGTCTGGTGCAATGTTGAAGGCCTGGGTGAGCGTGTACCCGTCAAGCTGATTGAAGGTAAAGAGCGCGAGGAACTGCTCAAGTCACAAAATCTGAGCACGGCCGCGGCCAAAGAGCCTCTGCGTTATGTGACGCTGACCTGCAACCGCCGCCTGACGCCCGCTGCCAAAGTGCAACTGGTGTATGGCAAAGGTGTGGCCACACCCAGCGGTGTGCCCAATTCGGTCGAGAAGCGCTACAACTTCCAGGTGCGCGAGCCCTTCTCCGCCAGCTTCAATTGCGAGCGCGAGAACGCCCAGGCTGCCTGCCTGCCGATACGGCCCATGAGCCTGAACTTCAATGCGCCCGTGCCGCGCAAGCTGGCCGAGGCGATCCGCCTGAAGGGCGAGAAGGACACGCTCAAGCCCACATTTGAAGAAGGCAACACCGACGGCGACAACGTGGTCACCGGCGTGACCTTCAAGCCCGTCTTCCCCGAACAGGCCCAGTTCACGCTCGAGCTGCCCAAAGACTTCAAGGACGCCTCGGGCCGCACGCTGCGCAACGCCGAGAACTTTCCGCTGAAGGTGGCCACGGGCGCGATGCCGCCACTGGCCAAGTTTGCCGCCTCGCCCTTCGGCATCGTCGAGCGCTATGCCGAACCCAACACCAAGCCGGGTGACCCGGCCCTGCTGCCGGTCACGCTGCGCAATGTGGAAGCGCTGCTGCCCGTCAAAGGACTCACGCCCGGCGCAGCCCCGGCAGGCAAGGTCAGCGACCTGCAGCCGCGCACCGACGCAGACATCATTGCCTGGTTCCGCAAGGTGCAGCGCTATGACGAGTACCAGGTCTCGCGCAGGGCGGCCGCGGCAGACGTCAAAGGCCCATTGCCCAAAGCGCTGGAAGCCCAGGACAAGGACTATGTGCAGTCGCGCATGGTGTCGCTGCTGGGCGGCCAGCCCGGCGTGAAGACGCTGGACTTGCCCAAACCCGTCAACAACGACCCGCGCCCGTTTGAGGTCGTCGGCATTCCGCTGACGCCCGGCTTTCACGTGGTCGAGATCGCCTCGCAAAAGCTCGGCAGCTCGCTGCTCGATGAACGCCACGGCAACAGCCGGACCATGTATGTGCGCACCTCGGCGCTGGTGACCAACATCGGCGTGCACTTCAAGCTGGGCCGCGAGAACTCGCTGGCCTGGGTCACCACGCTCGACAAGGGCGCACCGGTGGCCGGCGCTACGGTGCGTGTCTCCAGCTGCAGCGGCGCCGAAGTGGCCAAGGTCGTGACCAATGCACAGGGTATCGCCAACTTCGCCGGGCTCTCGTCAGAGCCGCCGCGCTGCTCGGGCGAGGACTACCGCAATGCCTACTTTGTCAGCGCACGCAGCACCGTGGCCGGCGTGGAAGACCTGGCTTTCTCCTGGAGCGACTGGCACAAGGGCATTGAGCCCTGGCGCTTTAATGTGCCGACCAGCCGCGACCCGCTGCCCGATGCAGTGGCCCACACGATTTTTGACCGCACGCTGTTCCGCGCCGGTGAAACCGTGTCGATGAAACATTTGCTGCGCACCGAAACCAGCAAGGGCTTTGGCCTGGCAGACGTCGCACCTGCCACCCTCGTCGTCACCCATGTAGGCAGCGGGCAGCAATACACCCAGCCCATTGCCTGGCGCAAGACCGCTACCGGCGGGCAAAGCGCCGAGAACACCTTTGCCATTCCGCCGGCTGCCAAGCTGGGCGTGTATGAAGTACAGCTCAAGGGCGGCGGTGACAGCGGCAATAGTGGAAATAGCCGCAACCGCAGCTTCGTCAGCGGGCAGTTCCGCGTCGAAGAATTCCGCCTGCCGGTGCTGGAAGGCCGCATCAGCCCTTCCGAGAAAAAAGCACTGGTCAATGTGAAGGCCGTGCCCACCGACGTGCAGATCAATTACGTCTCGGGCGGCGGCGCCGTCAATCTGCCGGTGCGCGTGTCGGCCCTGGTGCGCACCAAGAGCCTGAGCTACAGCGACTATGAAGAATTCAACTTCAACCCGCCACGCATCAACCGCGACCAGGCCGCCAACGCCGACGAAGAAAGCACGGCCTCGCAAGACCAGCGCGTGATTGCCGACAAACTGCCGCTGACGCTGGACCGCAACGGCGCGGGCAAACTCACCATCAACGACGTCCCCACGCAAAGGCAGCCGCAGGAGCTGCTGATGGAAGCCACCTACGCCGACCCGAACGGCGAGGTGCAGACGATTCGCAGCGTGTCGACTGTATGGCCCGCCGCTGTGGTGGCCGGCATCAAAACCGAAGGCTGGGTCTCCAGCAGCCAGAAGATCAAGTTCCAGGCGCTGGCGCTCGACCTGACGGGCAAGATCGCTCCGGATGTGTCGCTGGATGTGAAAGCCGTAGCGCGTATCACCACCACCAGCCGCAAGCGCATGGTGGGCGGCTTCTACACCTACGACAACAAAACCGAGACCAAAGACCTCGGCAGCGTCTGCAGCGGCAAGAGCGATTCGCGCGGCCTGCTGCTGTGCGAGACCAAGCTCGGCGAGCCGGGCGAGGTTGAACTCATCGTGACGGCCAAAGACAAAGACGGCAACACCATCCAGGCCGCCGGCAATGTGTATGTCACGCGCCAGGGCGAGCTCTGGTTTGGCGGCGAAGACCATGACCGCATGGACGTGCTGCCCGAGAAGAAAAGCTACCAGCCCGGCGAGACCGCCAAGTTCCAGGTGCGCATGCCCTTCCGCTTTGCCACTGCCCTGGTGGCGATTGAACGCGAAGGCATCATCGAAACCAAGGTGGTGCAGCTCAATGGGCAAGACCCCACCATCAACCTGCAGATCAAGGAAGGCTGGGGCCCGAATGTGTATGTGAGCGTGCTGGCCCTGCGCGGCCGCTTGCGCGAGGTGCCGTGGTACAGCTTCTTCACCTGGGGCTACAAGGCGCCGCGTGAATGGTGGACGTCCTTCTGGTACGAAGGCCGCGAATATGTGGCTCCGACCGCGCTGGTCGATTTGAGCAAGCCCGCTTTCCGCCTGGGCCTGGCCGAAATCCGCGTGGGCACCAAGGCGCACCAACTCGACGTGAACGTGAAGGCCGACAAAGAAAGCTACGCAGTGCGCGGCCAGGCCAAGGTCACCATCACCGTCAAGCTGCCCAACGGCCAGCCTGCCGCCAATGCCGAAGTGGCGCTGGCAGCGGTCGACCAGGCCCTGCTGGAGCTGATGCCCAACGACAGCTGGGATGTGCTGAACGCCATGCTGCGGCGTCGCTCATGGGGCGTAGAGACCTCAACCGCACAAATGGAAATCATCGGCCGCAGGCACTATGGCCGCAAGGCCGTGGCGGCCGGCGGCGGCGGCGGGCGCAGCAACACGCGTGAGCTGCTCGAGACCCTGCTGCTGTGGAACCCCAACATCGTGCTGGACGCCAACGGCCAGGCCGTGGTCACCGTGCCGCTCAACGACGCACTGACCACCTTCAAGATCGTGGCGGTGGCCGACAGCGGCGCCAACCTCTTCGGCACCGGTCAGACCAGCATCAAGGCGACACAAGACCTGCAAATCATCAGTGGCCTGCCGCCGCTGGTGCGCGAAGACGACCAGTTCCGCGCGCAGCTCACGGTGCGCAACACCACCAAGGCCGCGATGAAAGTGGAAGTGAGCCCGCGCGCCACGCTGCTGGACTTGAAACCGCAAACGGTAGACATCCCCGCCGGTGAAGCGCGTGAAGTGGCCTGGATGGTCACCGCGCCCGCGCAGCTCGCCCTCACACGCGCCGAGGCCATCCTCTGGGAGATCGAAGCCAAAGACACGATCAGCGGTGCACGCGACGGCCTCAAGGCCCGTCAGCGCATCATCCCGGCGGTGCCACTCACGGTGCAGCAGGCCACGCTGATGCAGGTTGACGGCACCTTCACGCTTGACGTGAATCCGCCGGCTGACGCCCTGCCCGCTAATGGACAAATTAGGGGCGGCCTGAAGATGTCACTACAGCCCAAGCTGGCCGAAGGCATGGACGGCGTGCGTGACTGGTTTGCCAACTACCCCTTCATCTGCCTGGAGCAAAAAACCAGTAAGTCGGTCGGCCTGCGCGATGGCAAGTTGTGGCAAAACGTGCTGGCGCAGCTGCCCAGCTACCTCGACAGCGACGGGCTGGCCAATTACTTCCCGCCACGCGACGGCGAAGCCAGCCGCGGCAGCGATGCACTGACGGCCTACTTGCTGGCCGCCACGCATGAGGCCTCCGGCATCAACCCGGCCTTTGCCCTGCCCGACGATGCCCGCGCACCCATGGAGCGCGGCCTGATCGCCTTTGTGGAAGGCCGCATCCAGCGCGAGTTCTGGAGCCCGCGCAAAGACCTGGACGTGCGCAAGCTGGCCGCACTGGAGGCGCTCTCGCGTTACGGCAAGGCGCAGGGCCGCATGCTGGGCAGCATCACGATTGCGCCCAACCAGTGGCCCACGCATGCGGTGATCGACTGGCTCAACATCCTCAAGCGTGTGGCCGACGTGCCGCAGCGCGAGCAGCGCATCGCCGAGGCCAACCAGGTGCTGCGTTCACGCCTGTCCTTCCAGGGCACCAAGCTGGTCTTCAGCACCGAGAAGGACGACTACTGGTGGTGGCTGATGACCAACGGCGACGTCAACACCGCGCGCCTGATGCTGGCCGTGATGGACGACCCCGCCTGGAAGGACGACATGGGCCGCCTGGCCAACGGCTTTATCGCACGCCAGCAAAAAGGCGCATGGCACACCACCACCGCCAACCTGTGGGGTGGCCTGGCGCTGGACAAGTTCTCGGCCAAATTTGAAGCCACGCCGGTGGCAGGCGTAACCAAGGCGACTCTGGCAGCGGCGGCAGCCAGTGTGGCGAGCGTGGACTGGGCCAAGGTCGACCGCGTCAAAACCACCGACGCAGCCGGCGCACCCAACCAGACCACCTTCTTCGGCGCGCCCGCCTCGCCCGGCAACCTGCGCAACAACAGCATGTTCCTGCCTTGGGGTACGGCGCCCAAAGACACGCTGACGGTGACGCACCAGGGCCCGGGCAAACCGTGGCTCACACTGCAATCGATTGCGGCGGTGCAGCTGAAAGCGCCCTTCAACGCCGGCTACCAGATCAAGAAAACCATCACGCCTGTAGAGCAAGCCGTCAAAGGCGTCTACACCCGTGGCGATGTGATCCGCATCTCGCTGGAAGTCAACGCCAGCGCCGACATGACTTGGGTCGTCATTAGCGACCCTGTGCCCGGCGGCGCGACCATCCTGGGCGGCGGCCTGGGCCGTGACTCTGAAATCGCCACCAGCGGTGAAAAGAAAACCGGCGTGGGCTGGCCAGCGTTTGAAGAACGCAGCTTCGAGGCCTTCCGCAGCTATTACGAATACCTGCCCAAAGGCGTGGTGAAGATGGAATACACCGTGCGCCTGAACAACGTCGGCGACTTCGCGCTCCCGCCTAGCCGGGTCGAGGCCATGTATGCGCCCGAGATGTTTGGCGAGTCGCCGAATGCGCGGGTGAAGGTCGAGGCGGCCCGCTAAACCCCGATTGCCAAAAACAAGAAAGACCTGTCCATGTTCAAAGCCTTGATGTCAAAAATCACAGGGGCGCCAGCTCCCTCCCCGGTAAAAAAGGCGGAGGGAAGGAAAGAAGCTCCGCGCACCCCTCCGATGCGCCCGCAAGAGGAAGCCTTGCTGCGTGCCATTGAGGAGAAACGGAAAACCGATTCCCTGATCGGCGCCAAGATCGGCAGCAAGGAAGTCGTTCAACGTCTTCTCAGCGGCATGAAAACCGAGCGGGGCGTGCATATCGAATCGCTGCTGTGCGCGCTGGGCTCGCTGGCCGGCTATGCCTGCCAGGCCGACCTGCGGCAGCAGGCCAAAAAGCAGGGCATGGCTGAAACGTCGCTGCTGATGGTGGTCGGCACAAAAGACGGGAAGAATTTCTTCTTCGGGGATCACCTCAACAAGGCATTGGCCGAATCGCAACTTTCGATCTGGAGTCTGGCCGCAGGAGCCGCCCAGCACAATGGCTGTACCAAGCTTCCCGATGTGGCGGAAATTTTCGGGTACGTGACAGGCACCGTGGGCGGCGAAAGCTTCGGCATACCTCGTCTTCCCGACGGCCATAAACCCGGGGATTTGCCCATCAACTACCTCAAGTCCCTGTGGCCCGTGATGTTGAACGTCATCCATCCGTTCTGCAAGGAATCCGTGGAATGGCCCATCCTCTTTGGTTTTGCCATCCAGGAAGTCATGGATCTTTCCAAAACGGCGATCAAGCCGGACCTGGCCCTGCAGGTCGTGATGGAGAGCGCCATTCCCATGTCCAAAGTGGATTTGTCCAGCTATTGATGCTTGCACCGTGAAACACCGCGCGTTATTTGACAACCCAGGGCCTGCGCCATCCGGACGCACGCGTCGCCGCGTAAATTCGGTTTTTGCGGCAGCCTTGCTCGCTGCAAGCAGCCAGTGCGCCTGGGCCGTCGCCACCTTCGACGAAGTCAAACGCGAATTCCGCCCCTCAGACACGCTCATCCTCGACCGCAGCGGCGAAGTCATCCAGCGCGTACGCACCGACAACGCCGTGCGGCGCGGCCAGTGGGTGGCGCTGCCTGATGTATCGCCTGCCCTGCGTACGGCGCTGGTGCTGAGCGAAGACAAACGCTTTTACGAGCACAGCGGCGTGGACTGGCGAGCCGTGTCGGCTGCGGCCTGGGGCAATTTGTGGAACACCAAGACACGCGGCGCCTCCACCCTCAGCATGCAGCTGGCGGGTTTGCTTGATGAAGACTGGCGCGCCGGCGCGGGCGGCCGCAGCCTTGTGCAGAAGGTCGGCCAGACCGTGTCGGCCCAGGTGCTGGAGACGCGCTGGCGCAAGGACCAGATTCTGGAGGCATACCTCAATCTCGTGCCGTTTCGCGGTGAGATGGTGGGCATTGACGCGCTAAGCCGCACGCTGTTTGGCAAGGCCGCGCACGGGCTGGACGAGCGCGAGGCGGCGATTGCGGCCGCGCTGGTGCGCGCGCCCAACGCGAAAGCGGCACAAGTCTCGCAGCGGGCTTGCGGTGTGCTTAAAACCATGCAGGCCCCGGCGAAGGTGGATTGCGAAGGGCTGGATTTGTATGCGGCAGCGGCGCTGCAGCGCAGGGCTTTTGATGCAAGTGAAGGAGTGGCACCGCATTTGGCGCGCAGGTTGCTGGCGCTTCGCGCGCCCTCACCCCAACCCTCTCCCAAAGGGCGAGGGAGTAACAGCCCCGAGCGCAGTGACTCGGTCTTGCTCCCTCTCCCCCTGGGAGAGGGCAGGGGTGAGGGCTCCCCGGACTCCGGCAGCCAATCCATCCGATCCACCGCCCGCGCACCCCTGCAGCGCTTTGCCGTGCAAACCCTGACCCAACAACTGCGCGAACTGCGCGGCCGCCATGTCGAAGACGGCGCCGTCGTGGTGCTGGACAACGCCACCGGCGAAGTGCTGGCCTGGGTCGGCTCGTCGGGCGAGCTCAGCGGCGCGGCCGAGGTTGACGGTGTGATGGCGCTGCGCCAGCCGGGCTCCACACTCAAACCCTTTTTGTACGCGCAGGCGATTGCCGAAAAGCGCATCACCGCTGCCTCTTTGCTTGAAGACTCTTCGTCACAGATTCAGACGGCTGGCGGACTCTACATTCCGCAAAACTACGACCGGCAGTTCAAGGGCCTGGTCTCCGCGCGCACCGCGCTGGGCGCCTCGCTCAACGTGCCCGCCGTGCGCACGCTGGTGATGGTGTCACCCGACGCCTTTCACCGCCAGCTCAGGGCCGTCGGCCTGCCGCTGAAGGAGTCGGGCGACTACTACGGCTACAGCCTGGCGCTGGGCAGCAGCGAGGTGTCTTTGCTGTCGCTGACCAATGCCTACCGCACGCTGGCCAATGGCGGGCGCTACAGCGCGCCTTCGCTGGCGAAGAACCCCAAGCCGGTGTTTAAACCCGCACTGGACGCACGCGCTGCCTTTATCGCCACCGACATCATGGCCGACCCGATGGCGCGTGCCCGCACCTTCGGCACCGACAGCATTCTGGCCACCCGCTTCTGGACGGCGGTGAAAACCGGCACCAGCAAGGACATGCGTGACAACTGGGCCATGGGGTTTTCGCAGCGCTACACCGTCGGCGTGTGGGTGGGCAACGCCAGCGGTGCGCCCATGTGGGACGTGAGCGGCACCAGTGGCGCCGCGCCCATCTGGGCGGCCTTGATGAATTACCTGCACAAAACCGAGCCCAGCCGCGCGCCCGTGCCGCCCGCAGGCCTGGTGCAAAGCCGCACGCAATTCGGCAACGAAGGCGGCCGGCCGCTGGAGGCTACGCGCAGCGAGTGGTTTCTGCAGGGTACAGAGCAAACCGTATTCGCTATGAATTCGGGAGCGGATTACGCCCGTCCTGAAAGGGCTGCAACCCGAAATGGCACAAAACCCCCGTCAGAACCCGACGCCCCGCCCCGCATCACCGCCCCCGCCTCAGGCACCATCATTGCGCTGGACCCGGACATCCCACCCAAACACCAGCGCGTCAGCTTCAGCGCCGAAGGCCGCGGCACACGCTGGCTGATGGACGGCAAGGAGTTTGCGCGCGGCCCCCAGGCGCAGTGGATGCCCTGGCCGGGCCGGCACGTGGTGCAGCTGCTCGATGCCGGTGGCAAGGTGGCCGACGAGATCAGGCTCGAAGTGCGCGGTGCCGGTGTGCGCGAGGCCAAAGCCGTGACCGGCGCCAAAGCACCCGTATTGAAATAATTTGAAGCCCGCCAAAATTAATTCAATCGCCGGGCAGCCCAAACCTTTAGCATTGGGCCACTGAGGAGACAAGCACCGTGCCCGTGATCACCAATATCGAAGACCTGCGCGTTCTGGCCAAAAAGCGGGTGCCCCGCATGTTCTACGACTACGCCGACTCCGGCTCGTGGACGGAAAGCACCTACCGCGCCAACGAAAGCGACTTCCAGAAGATCAAGCTGCGCCAGCGCGTGGCCGTCAACATGGAAAACCGCAGCACGGCCACCACCATGATCGGCCAGCCCGTGGCCATGCCGGTGGCGATTGCGCCCACGGGCCTGACGGGCATGCAGCATGCCGACGGCGAAATCCTGGGCGCCCGCGCCGCCAAAAAATTCGGCATTCCCTTCACGTTGTCGACCATGAGCATCTGCTCACTCGAAGACGTGGCCGCCGGCACCGACCGCCACCCCTTCTGGTTCCAGCTCTATGTGATGAAGGACCGCGCCTTTATCGAAAGCCTGATCGACCGCGCCAAGGCGGCCAATTGCTCGGCGCTGGTGCTCACGCTGGACTTGCAGATCCTCGGCCAGCGCCACAAGGACTTGAAGAACGGCCTGAGCGCACCGCCCAAGCCCACGCTCGCCACCATACTCAACCTGATGACCAAACCGCGCTGGGGCCTGGGCATGCTGGGCACCAAACGCCACGGCTTCGGCAACATCGTGGGCCACGTCAAAGGCGTCGAGAACATGGGCTCGCTCTCGGAATGGACAGCCAAGCAGTTCGACCCGGCCCTCAACTGGGGCGATGTGGAATGGATCAAGAAACGCTGGGGCGGCAAGCTGATCCTCAAGGGCATCCAGGACGTTGAAGACGCCAAGCTCGCCGTTAACTCAGGCGCAGATGCACTGGTCGTCTCCAACCACGGCGGCCGCCAACTCGACGGGGCGATGTCGTCCATCTCGTGCCTGCCCGAAATCGTCGCCGCCGTCGGCAAGCAGATCGAAGTGCACATGGACGGCGGCATCCGCTCCGGCCAGGACGCACTCAAAGCCATCGCCCTGGGCGCCAAAGGCACCTACATAGGCCGCGCCTTCCTCTACGGCCTGGGCGCCATGGGCGAAGAAGGTGTGACCAAGGCGCTGGAAATCATCCACAAAGAGCTGGACCTGACCATGGCCTTCTGCGGGCGCACCGACATCAAGGCGGTGGACAGCAGCATCTTTGTGCCTGGCACCTACTGACCATCAAACGGCCCCTGTCGGGCATCTGCGCCCGGCAGACCTTTGTTATCTAGCGCTTCGCCCAGCTTTGGGCGATCTTCACGAGCGCCTCGACTGACGGGTTCGGCCTGTTCCTGTTCCAGGCCACCGCAATGGTCACAACGTCGACCACATCCCGAAGTGGTTTGATGCTCACCCCTGTCGTGTTCATGTTCTCGAGCGCAGAGGGCACCACTGCCACGCCCTGCCCGCACGCCACAAAGGCCAGCTGCGAGGCCACTGACATGGCCTCGTGAAGAATGCGCGGGGAAAAGCCGGCGCCCCTGCATGCGGTCACCACATCGTCGAAGTAGGCCGGGCTGATGGATCGGGGGAAAAGCACAAAGTTTTCTTCCGAGACATCCGCCAGCCTGATCGACTTGTGCCCCGCCAGTCTGTGGCCGGGCGGCAAGGCGACTGCGAGCCGGTCTTTGATCAAAGGCACCGCCGTCACGGCCCCATAGTTCCCGTTCAGCCGGACAAACGCGACATCCATATCACCGCTCTCCAGCGCCGCAATGGCGCTGGCCGTGTCCGCTTCCTTGAGCGAGACGGTGATGCCCGGGTGATCCTTTTTGACGAGCTCAATGATCCCGGGAAGCACATCAAACATCGCTGAGGTGATGGTGCCCACCGTCAGCACCGCCGTGTGGCCACTGGTTGCCTCTCTCACGGACAGCTCAAGACGCTGAACCTGGTCGGCAAATTTCTGCACCGCCGGAAGAATCGCCAGCCCGGCCGGCGTCAGCGTGACGCCGCTTTGTGAGCGCTCAAACAGCCTGACCTTCAGGGCATGTTCCAGAACCTGTATCTGCTTGGTCAGAGGCGGCTGGGACATTCCCAGGCGTTTGGCCGCCTTGCCGAAGTGCCGCTCTTCCGCGACCGCCAAAAACAGCCACAGGTGCCGCAGGATTCTGAAGTTGATCATTTCGATTCCTTTTATGTATCGATTCGATATGCCGAAGGCAATAGACACCCTCGTTTAAGAGCGAGAAACTGGCGTCTTGCAAAGGAATCGATTTGATCCGTTGCAAGAAAAATGTACCCGATACAGCGCAGACATCCAACTTCAACTTAAAGCATGACCGAAGAAAAACTTCTCCAGCGGCTCTATCAGCTCGACACGAACACCGTCTCTGACGCCCTTGATTTCCTCGAACTCAAAGGCGCCACCTTCGGCCTGCGCCCGCTCTGGGACTGCCCCAAGATCGTGGGGATCGCCACCACGATCCAGCTTGGGCCGAAAACAGATCCCCGGGCCACGCTGCACCCGATCACGCCCGTGATCGCCGAGACGAATTCAGCCAATCGCATTCTGGTCATTACCGGCGGCCTGGAAGGCATCTCCTCCTGGGGCGACCTGGTGGCCAATGCTTCCCAGCTCAAGGGCATCAAGGGAACGATCCTCGACGGCGTGTCGCGCGACATCGAAGGCAGCGAGTCCATCGGCTACCCCGTCTACGGGCGCGGTGTGACGATGATCAGCGCCAGAAACCGGGTCGCCCAGATTTCATCGTGCGAGCCCATCCAGGTGCAGGGCGTCACGGTGAACCACAACGACTATGTGATCGCCGACCGCTGCGGAACCGTGTTCGTTCCTGCCGGCCGTATCGAAGAAGTCATCACCCTGGGCGAAAAGATCGCCGCACGGCAGGACGGCATGGTCAAGGCGATTCGCGCCGGCCGCTCCGTCTCTGAAGTCATGCACGACAAAGAGTTTGCAGCCATTGCAGTGGAGAAACAAAAATGAACACGGAAGACAAAGACCTCGTAGCGCTCTTCGAAGGCCTGGATACACCGGGTGTGTCGGATGCCATGGACAAACTCGGGCTTCCGGGCCAGTGCCTGGGCATCGCCCCTTTGGCCAACTACGCCAAAACCGTGGTCGGTCCTGCCTTCACGGTCCGCTACGTTCCAACCAGCAATCCGCCCGGAACGGCCGGCGACTTTATTGACGACGTGGCTGAAGGCGATTTTGTCGTCATCGACAACGGCGGCCGCACGGACTGCACCGTCTGGGGCGACATCATGACCCAGGTGGCCGGCACGCAAAAATTCGCGGGCACCGTCATCGACGGTGTATGCAGGGACGTGATGAAAGCGATCTCCGACGGCTACCCCATGTTTACCAGGGGCCGCTATATGCGCACAGGCAAAGACCGGGTCGAATTCCTGGAGGCCAATGTCCCCGTCTCCATAGGCAGCGCCAGGGTCAGGCCTCGCGACATCGTCGTGGCGGATGCGAACGGCGTGGTTGTGGTGCCGCGTGAAAGGGCCAGGGAAGTTGCTGAAGCCGCGCAGAAGATCGAAGCCGTTGAGCGGCAGGTCCGGGACGAGATCTCCAAAGGCAAGACGCTGAAAGAAGCACGGGCGGCCCTGGGTTACCACACCCTGCAGAGGAAGGCCTGATGAGCGCCAAGCTATTTGCCACCGCGGGTGAGCTCGGCTCTTCAACGCTTTTTGAGGCGTCGGGCCTGCGATGCGCGCTGGACCGGAACATTCGCCCCATCTGCCCCGGCCTGCTGCTGGTGGGAGAGGCCTACCCGCTGTCGTGCGCACCCGGCGACAACCTGGCCATCCACATTGCCCTGGAAAAAGCACCTGCCAACAGCGTCCTGGTCGTCGATGCCAGCGGTTTTGTGGCCGGTTACTGGGGAGAAGTGCTGACGGTCGCCGCTCAGGCTAGGAACATCGCGGGTCTGGTCATGGACGGAGGCGTGCGCGATATTGCGGCCATGAACAAGCGGAACTTTCCCGTTTTCACACGGGGAATCTCGGTTCAAGGGACCGTCAAGCAGAGGTTTAATTCCGTAGGGGAAACCATCCAGATATCGGACTGCGGCATTTCCCAAGGGGACCTGGTCGTCGCCGATGACGACGGCGTGGTCATCATCCCCAAGGCGCATATCGAACGGGTTGTCCAGGCCGGCAAGGCACGCGCCGACAAAGAGGCCTTGATGATGGACAAGCTCGGCGCTGGCGCCACAACCATTGAACTCCTGGGTTTGCAAAAATGGCGCCAGTAAGCACCATGGCCGGCAGCAGCGCGCTGAGCTCGCGCCTGACGGCAGTCCAGCCGTCTGCCACCTACGGCATGCTGGCGCGGGCCGCTGCGCTGAAGAAGTCCGGCCGCGATGTGATTTCCCTCAGCGCGGGAGAGCCGGACTTCGACACGCCCGCCAACATCAGGGAAGCTGCCGTCGCGGCCATCCATGCAGGCCACACGCGCTACCCGCCGGTGGCTGGGATTCCCCAACTGCGCGCGGCCATCGTTTCGAAGTTCGAGCGTGAGAACGGCTTGCGCTATGACGTCAGCGAAACCATGGTGTCCAGCGGCGGAAAGCAAGTTATCTTCAATGCCCTGATGGCAACGCTCAATCCGGGCGACGAGGTGGTCATTCCGGCGCCTTACTGGGTGAGCTACCCTGAAATGGCGCTGCTCTGCGGCGGCCAACCGGTGATCGTCCCTACGCGGATGGAAAACGGCTTCAAGCTGACAGAGCAGGACTTGCGCGCCGCCTTCACGCCCCGGACCAAATGGCTGATCCTGAACTCCCCCTCGAATCCTTCCGGCGCGGTCTACAGCCGGCAGGACCTGCAGGTCATCGTGAACGTGCTGCGGGACCATCCCCACGTGCTGGTCATGTCCGACGACATCTATGAACACCTGGTCTTTGACCAGCAGCAATTCCACACCATTGCGCAGCTGGGTGAAGACATCCAGCGCCGGACCCTGATGGTCAACGGCGTGTCGAAAGCCTACGCCATGACCGGCTGGCGGATTGGCTACGGCGCCGGTCCAGAGTGGCTTCTTGGCGCAATGGAAAAAATCCAGGGCCAGCAGACATCCGGCGCCAGTTCGATCTCGCAGTACGCGGCCCTTGAGGCCCTCACCGGTACGCAAGACTTCATTTCGCTGGCCAGGAAGTCCTATGAGCAAAGAAGAGACCTGGTCGTGTCTATGCTCAATGCGGTTCCCGGATTCACCTGCATCAAGCCGGAAGGTGCGTTTTACGCCTACCCCTCTTGCGCAGGCCTTATCGGCAAGAAGACACCCGGCGGCATACGCATCGCAGACGACGAGGTTTTTGCGAACGAGCTACTGCAGCAAACCGGTGTCGCCGCGGTACACGGCAGCGCCTTCGGCCTGGGGCCGCACATCCGTGTGGCTTTCGCCGCGGATACCGAGCTGCTGACGCAAGCCTGCCAACGCATCAAGACTTTCTGTTCGTCCCTTACCTGACTTCCCAGCTTTCCATCTTTCAAGCTTTACCCGCCAACCGGAGCTCTCATGAAACCACTGAAACTAACGGCCGTCCTGGTCACAGCAGCCTTGTTCGCCATGCCTGCACTTGCGCAGGTGAGCACGCTTGAAAAAATGCGCACCACCGGCAAACTGACGATGGGCGTGCGGGATGGCTCGGTTCCGCTGTCTTACACGCTCGGCGATGGCAAGTACGTGGGGTTTCATATTGATATCTGCCAGCAGATCATCAATGCCGCCCGGCGAAAACTCAACCTGGGCATGGTTGAAGTGGGCTACCAGCTGGTCTCTTCCCAAAACCGCATTCCGCTGGTGCAAAACGGCACGGTCGACCTGGAGTGCGGCTCCACGACCAACAACGTGGCGCGGCAAAAAGATGTCGCATTTGCGGTGACGACTTACATCGAGGAAGTCCGGATGGCTGTGAGAGCCGACTCAGGCATCACCTCCATCAGCCAGCTCAACGGGAAAACAGTTGTCACGACAACCGGAACGACTTCCGTGCAGCATTTGCGCAAACACAAAAGGGCAGCAGGCCTGGACTTCAAGGAAATCCAGGGCAAGGACCATCAGGACAGCTTCCTGCTTTTGGAGACCGGCCGTGCCGACGCGTACGTGATTGACGGCGCCATGCTGGCCAGCCTGATTGCCACCTCCAAGACGCCGAAGAATTTTGCTGTCGTGGGCGAGGTCCTGAATGTGGAGCCCATCGCGATCATGATGCGAAAGGACGACACGGAACTCAAAAAGATCGCGGACGAAACCATCAAGTCCATGGCCGCTTCGGGCGCGCTGCGTGATCTGTGGACGAAGTGGTATCTCAAGCCCATTCCACCCAAGGGCGTGGCCATCGGCCTGCAGACACCCGAATCGATCAAGGCCGCCTGGGCAAAGCCCAATGACAAGCCGATGGAAGACTACCAGGCCGCACCGGTCGCCGCAAAGCCCTGACTGCCGGTACGTCCCCGCCAACCCTTCGCATCGGCCATCCTCCGGCTCACCCGACATGCAAAAGAGCAAAGTTTCCCTTGATATCGATCTGAAAAAAGACGGCAAGCAGTTTGGGTTTGCCCGCCTGCCGCACTCCGTTCATCGCTCGGCAAACGGGTGGATACCCATTCCCGTCGTCAGCATCAGGAATGGGCCGGGAAAGACCATGCTGCTCATGGCAGGGGTTCATGGCGATGAGTACGAAGGGCAAATTGCGCTGTCAAACCTGGCCCGCCAACTGACGGCGGATGACATCGAAGGCCAGCTCATCATCCTGCCCATGGCGAATTACCCTGCAGCCAAAGCAGGCAACCGGGTCTCCCCCATCGACAACGGCAACTTGGCGCGAAGCTTCCCCGGTGATCCGCTCGGCTCGGTCACCCAGGTCATTGCACATTTCATCGAGACGGAGTTGATGTCCCAGGCCGACCTGGTCTTTGACCTGCACAGCGGCGGAAGCTCTCTCAACTACCTTCCCTCCACAACAGCGCTTTCTGTGCCCGGCACGGAGTCCCACGCCAGGCTTCAGGCTTATATGGAGACCTTTGGCGCGCCCTATGCCCTGAATTTTTATGGCATGGCCGGGATAGGCACCAGCTCCGACGCCGCGGCAAGAAACAACATCCTGCGCATCGGGTGCGAGATGGGCGGGCGGGGTTGGCTCAGCCAGGAATTCAGGGAAACCTGCGAAACCGGTGTGAAGCGCATCCTGGCGCAAGAAGGTGTTCTAAAGGGCTGGCGCCCAACACCGCCGCAAGCCACCCAGTTCCTCACGGTCACCAAAGACTGCTACGTCTACGCGGCGTCTGACGGCATCTTTGAGGCAAATGCAACGCTCGGTGATGTGGTCTCGGCAGGTTCTCTTGCGGGCTTGATGCATTTCCCCAGCAGGCCTCTTCTCGAGCCCGAGCCGGTACGGTTTCGCACCGACGGCATCGTCGTCTGCGAGCGACCCTTGTCCCACTGCGAGACAGGCGACTGTCTCTTTCATCTGGCCATTCCAGGCTGATCATCCCGAGGTCTTCCATGAAGTATTTACCCAAAGCATTGATGTGCCTCGTCGCGGTGATTGCCGCAGCGGCAAACGCACAAGAAGCTTTTCCAAACCGGCCCATCACGATTGTTGTTCCGCAGCAGGCAGGCAGCGCCAGCGACGTGATGATGCGAATCCTGGCGCAGAAGATGTCGCTCACCATGAAGCAGTCCGTCGTCATCGACAACCGCATAGGCGCCGGCGGAAGCATAGGCGCCAGCTTTGTGGCGAAATCGAAACCTGACGGCTACACCTTGCTGATGAACGGCAACAGCCATGTCATCAATCCCGCGCTCTACAAAAATGCCAACTTCGACCCCGTCAAAGACTTTGTTCCCGTTTCGCTGATTGCCGAAGGCACCCTTCTTCTGGTCACCAACCCGGGTTTTCCGGCCAAAAATGTGGCTGAACTGCTGGCGCAAGCCAAGGCCTCACCCGGGAAGATTTTTTATTCGACACCTGGCAACGGAACTCTCAACCACCTGGCCACGGTGATGTTTGAGCAGGCGGCGAATGTTTCATTCCAGCATGTTCCGTACAAAGGCGCGCCGGTATCTGTGGCCGACGTGGTGGGCGGCCAGATCCCTTTCACCTTTTCCGCGCTGGCTTCCAGCCTGCCATTTATCCAGAGCGGGAAGTTGAAGGTGCTTGCGGCCACCAACGAAGCACGGCTGAAATCCCTGCCCCAGGTGCCCACCATCAAGGAAACGGTGGCCGGGTACTCGGTTACGCCCTGGTACGGCCTGTTTGCGCCGGCCGGCACGCCGGATGCCGTCGTCAACGTCCTTCACGAAGCCGTCAACTCGGCGCTCACAGATCCGTCCGTGGTGGAAGCTTTTGAAAAGCAGGGCCTCACCGCTACGCCCCAGCCCCGTACAAAGTTCGCAGCCTTTGTGAACAGTGAGGTTCCTGTCTGGAGAAAAATCGTCAAGGACTCTGGCGCTTCGCTGGACTGATCTCTACAGTTCCAGCGCCTGGTCACAAGTAGCCTGAAATCAAGCCTCTTGACATCATCCTACTAGTTGGTAGACCATGGTAGACTACTTACATGGAATCAGAACTCTCCCCCAGAGCCGCCGAAATCATCGCCTGCGCCCGACCGCTCCTGGTCGCTGGTGGCTATAACGGCTTCAGCTATGCTGATATCTCGGGGTCTGTGCAAATCAGCAAGGCGAGCATCCATCATCATTTCCCCAGCAAGGCCGAACTTGTGCAGACCGTTGTCAGGCGGTACCGCGATGAAGCGCAAAAAGGCCTGGCTGCGATCCAGAGCAACATCGGCGATCCGCTTGCGCAACTTGAGGCCTACACAGGCTATTGGGAAGCGTGTATCCGCGACGGGTCGTCGTCTTTCTGCATCTGCGCGATGCTTGCGGCTGAATTGCCGGCGATCCCGGAGCAGGTTGCAGATGAGGTCCGCGGGCATTTTTGCGACCTGGCCGCGTGGCTTGCGTCCGTTTTGGAAAGCGGCGCGGCAAAGGGAGTCTTTCAGCTGCGCGCTGATCCGGAATCGGAAGCCATGACTCTGATGGCGACAGTCCACGGAGCCATGCTGTCGGCCCGTGCCCTCGGCGATCCGGACCTCTTCGCCACGATCGTGGGCGCGAGCGTGGGGCGATTAACTCGCGCCGCCTGAATTGCGGTAGACCGTACGCAAGACCGATCAGTGTCTTTTTTTTAACCCCGGCAATCTACCTACTGGTAGATAGTCAATTTTTTAATGCCAAATTTTCACAGGAGAACTTCATGACCAGTACAAGCGCACAGCCCATCCCTGCGCAGGGAAATGCCTGGCTCAAGCCCTATTATTTTTCCCGCGCGGCGTTTTCAGCCGTCTGGGTCCTGACCGCCTTCACGGTCGGTCAAAGCATGCCCGGGGTCGCCGCCGCACTGCTTCTTGTCTATCCAGCCTGGGACGCCGCGGCCAATTTCGTCGACGCGCGGCGCCATGGAGGATTGCAACGAAATTTTCCCCAGTCGCTCAACATGATTGCCAGCGCAGTGACGGCCGTAGCAGTCGCGATCGCGCTTGGGATCAGCATGAACGCGGTGCTCGGCGTATTCGGGGTGTGGGCCGTCCTGTCGGGCCTCTTCCAGCTCGCCACAGGCGTGCGGCGCTGGAAATACGCTGGCGCGCAGTGGGCGATGATCCTCAGCGGGGCGCAGTCGGCGCTCGCTGGCGCCTTCTTCGTCAAGCAGGCATACGCGGCTGCGGTACCCAGCATTACCGTCGTCGCGCCATACGCAGCGTTCGGCGCCTTCTATTTTTTACTCTCTGCCCTTTGGCTTACGGTATCTGACATGCGGCGCCGGAAAGCTGCAGCCGTTCAGACCTGATCCGCTGGCCATCTCCAGGCTACCGCCCACGCGCTCTTTATGCGGCTTTGGCGGTTTTTGCAGCCCGGAGGTATAAGTTTCTGGATAAAGGGCTCAGCGCTGTTTGAGCAGGCTTACTGCCGGTCGGGCCGGTAAAAGAAGGTGTCAAGCGGCCCTGCGCTCGTGGCGATCCGCTTGGCCTGGACGGCCCGCCACATCGCGACGTCGTCATCGGTGGGGCCCTCTCCTCTGCCCAATTGAAATTGCGTGATCTTGTCGATCAGCTTGATGTACAGGTGATACGCCTCATCATTCAAAACTTCTTCGGCTGTTTGCTTGATGACTTGTTGGGCGGGAGTTTTAGGGCTGGGCATGTAAGCTTTGAAAAAGTCATCTTAACCATGGCACCCCGTTTTGGATACATATTTCGGTCAGGAGGCTTACCCTGGCTGTAACTGCCCGCGCCGCCAGGCTCCCGGCGGCAAATCCGTCGCGCGCTTAAAGGCACGTGAGAACGACGCCTCCGAGTCGTAGCCGACCTCCAGCGCGACGGCCGCGACGCTGAGGTGGCCTTCGCGCAGCAGGCGGGCGCCGCATTGCATGCGCCAGTTGGTCAGGTACTGCATGGGCGCCAGGCCGGTCAGGGTGACGAAGCGTTCGTGCAGGGCGGAGCGGGAAAGGCCCACGCGGCTGCCAAGCTCCTCCAGCGTCCAGGGCTCGGCCGGGTCGGCGTGCATCAGGGTGATGGCACGGCCTATCTGGCGGTCGCGCAGGGCGCCCAGCCAGCCTTGCGCCTGTTCGGGCAATGAGTCCAGGTAGCGCCGTGCGCCATCAACAAACACCATCTCGCTGACCCGCTGCAGCAGCGCCGCACCGCCAGCGCGCCGCTCGCCGGATTCGGACGCCGCCTGTTCGAGCATGGGGGCCACCCAAGGGCCGACGCCGTCTGCCGGCAGGTGCAGCAGCCTGGGCAGCGCGTTGATCAACGGGTTGAAAGGCTTCAGGTCGCAGGCGATGAAGCCGCACAGGATGACTGCGCTGGCGTCCTCGGGCGGCAAGCCCACGCCCGCCTCGAACATGCCGCCGCGGTAGGTGATGGGTATCGGCTTGGGGTCGTCGCGCATGCGGAACAACCAGTCGCCGCTTTCATCAGCCGGCTGCAGGCCGGGCGCGCTGGAGACCACATGGGCATCGCCGTGGGGCAGCATGACGATGTCGCCCTCTTTCAGCCGCAGCGGCGGCTCGCCGTCAACGGCCACCCAGCCTTCGCCTTTCAGGAACAGGTGGTACTCGATGACATGCTCGGCGCCCGGCATCACGGCCGGCGCCAGTTCGCTCGAATGCGGTGCTTGCGCGGCCCACTGGTCACGGCAGCTGACGTGAAAGAAGACCGAGCCGCGCAGCCGCACGCTGCGCAGCACGTCGGAAAGGGGGTCGAGCTCGTTCATGGCATTAATACCGCCCGGCGGCGGACTTTCGGTCAAGTCGCGGCGACAACGGGTGAAGCGCCAAAAGGCGCCGGTCCGGATCATTGGCATACCGGCGAACGACAAGCCGGGTTCCATCCAATCCAAAGCTAAACCCAAAGGTATCCAACATGACATCCATCACTGCCACCCCCGAAAAACCAGCCACTGTGCCGGACTACACCGCGATCAAGCAGCGCCAGCAGGCCACCTGGGCCAGCGGCGATTACACCATCGTCGGCACCACGCTGCAAATCGTGGGCGAAACGCTCGCTGAAGCCGTCGACGTGCGCTCGGGCGAGCGCGTGCTCGACGTGGCCGCCGGCAACGGCAACGCCACGCTGGCCGCGGCACGCCGCTTTGCCGACGTGACCTCGACCGACTATGTGCTGGCCCTGCTGGACAAAGGCCGCGGCCGCGCCAAGGCCGAAGGCCTGGACGTGCACTTTGAAGTGGCCGACGCCGAGGCGCTGCCCTATGAGGGCGGCAGCTTTGACGTGGCCCTGTCGACCTTCGGCGTGATGTTTGCGCCTGACCACGCCAGCGCCGCGCGCGAGCTGATCCGCGTGGTGCGCCCCGGCGGGCGCATCGGCATGGCCAACTGGACGCCCGAGGGTTTTATCGGCCGCCTCTTCAAGATCATCGGCACGCACGTCGCGCCGCCCGCAGGTGTGCGCTCGCCCGCGCTCTGGGGTACCGAAGCGCATATGGTTGCGCTCTTCGGCCCGCGCGCCAGCGACATTCAGGTGACGCGCAAGCTGTTCAACTTCCGCTACCGTTCGGCTGCGCACTTTGTCCAGGTGTTCCGCGACTTTTACGGCCCGACGCACAAGGCCTTTGGAGCGCTGGATGCAGGCGGGCAGGCAGCGCTGGAGCGCGACATCCTGGCACTCGTCAACGAGCTGGATGTCGGCAAGGGCCGTGGCCTGGTGGTGCCCAGCGAATACGCCGAAATCGTGATCACCGTGGGCTGATGGGTGAAGCGAATGATGAGAAAAATTCCGACTGTCTCCCGCAGCAGGCGCTTCGGTCGTCTTGCGCAGTTTTCACCACGCGCGCTGGTCGCGCTCATCGCCGCGGCCCTGGCCGCGGCGGTCACCGGCTGCGCCAGCCCGGCTGTGCAGCCCTCTGGCGACGAGGTGCCGCTGATGACAGTGGCCGCCCACGGCGTGCAGATCTACGAGTGCCGCGCCGCCCAGGGCGCAGCCCCTGCGTGGGCCTTTGTCGCACCTGAGGCCGACCTGTTCGACGGCAATGGCCGCCGCATCGGCAAGCACGGCGCCGGCCCGTTCTGGCAGCATGAGGACGGCAGCCGCTTTACCGGCACCGTGCGCGGCCGCATGGATTCGCCGCGGCCCGGGGCCATCCCCTGGCTGCTGCTGGCGGCCAAAAACGATGGGCCTGCCGGCGCGTTTGCACGCGTGAGCAGCGTACAGCGGCTGGAGACCGTTGGTGGGCAAGCGCCGGCCGAGGGCTGCGACGCGGCGGCATTGGGCAAGCGCGTACACATCGCCTACCGTGCGGACTACGTGCTGCACACTGCGCGTTCCTGACGAGGTTGCGCCGCACCCGTGTGCGGCGTGTATTCGGGGGGCTGGCCCAGCGTCAGGCCAGCCTCTGATCAGGAGCGGATGCGTCCGTCCCTGGACCGCAACACCATATCCATGATGGTCTGAGACAGCTCGCTCTTGGCCTCGGCCGCACTGATCTCATTGGCCGTTGCTGAAAAAGACAGCGCCTCCGCCGCGCCCAGCATGGCCCTGAGTCCGGCGAAGTTGACATTGCCCTGCCCGGCGAAAGGCGCCAGCACCAGGCGGCACTTTTCCATAAAGGCCGCCTCGCATTCACTTTTGACCAGCTGAAGCTCCGGCGAACTGGCCAGCGCCGAGATCACGCCGGGCAGCTCCCGGCCCTGCGCGACGACACAGTTCACATAAGACTCGGCAATCACCATCGCCCGCGCCGCCAAGGTCTTTTCGCCCGCCTCAAGGGCGGCATCGATAAGCGCGGTCTGGCGGTCGTCGAACTCGCGGTAGAGCGCGGCCAGCAGGCCGTTGCGCGTTGCGAAGTGGTCATACACCACCGGTTTGGTGACGCCGGCGCTTTCGGCCAGGCGGCCCAGCGTCAGCGCGTCCGTGCCCTCCTCCCGCACGACCTGCCAGGCCACGTCGATCAGCTGGCGGTAGCGGTCGTCGCGCAGAAGGCGGCGGCGCTGCGGCGCGGCCGCGTTCACCGCATCGGGTCCTGAATCGGCGCCTGAATCTGATTTCCTGCTGGGCGACATGGTTATGTACTAAAGGTATATAAAGAAAGGGTTCCCGGATTCATCGTCTAAACACTTTCATTTCACCAGTCTTAGCCAAGGAGCTTTTTGTATGCATGCGCTGATTGTCCTCTCACATCCCAATCCCCAGTCTTTCAGTCACGGTATTGCCGCGCAGGTCGCGCAAGGCGTGACTGGCAATGGCGGCGGCCACACGTCCGAGATCGCGGATCTCGCCGCGGAAGGATTTGACCCGCGCTTTACCCACAACGATGTCGACGTGAGCAACAAGGAAGCCCCGCCTGCCGATGATGTCATTGCCGAGCAAAAAAGGGTTGACCGCGCGGATGCCCTGGTGCTGGTCTACCCGGTTTACTGGTGGTCCATGCCCGGGCTTTTGAAGGGGTGGATAGACCGCGTGCTCACCAACGGCTGGGCCTATGACTATGGCTCAGACCTCAGGGTGGTAAAAAAACTGCGCCGCCTGTCTGTTCACCTGGTCGCCCACGGCGCAGCCGACATGAAAACCTACCAAAAGTACGGCTACCAGGATGCGATGAAGAAGCAGATCGACGAAGGGATATTCGACTACTGCGGCGCCAAGGTGCTGACATCAACCCTCCTCATCGGCCTGGACGATGCGGAGCGCGCGGCGGACCTGGAAGCAGCGCGGAACGTGGGCAAGGGTCTTTTCGAGTCGCGCGAGCTTGAGGTGACGGCTTAGGGGGTGGCTGCGCAAACCGCTTCGGCTCAGCGAGGCGAAATCTCGTAGTCCATCGTATAAAAATGCTTGCCGTCGGCGATGCGGATGCCGAGCGTGCCCGAGAGGCCTGCCAGCTCGCCGGTGCCGGAATCAGGCACGACATGCACCGTCAACTGTGGCTCACCACGGTTCATGGTGCCGCTGTGCTGCAAGACGAAGCTGCCGCTTTTGCCGTGCAGCGTGCCCGTCACACATTCCATCGCCACATAGCCGGCCGAGCCTTTGACGACAGTGCCGGCGCTCAGCATTTCGCCTTTGCTGGTGGCCTGCAGGTCGCCGCTGAAAGTCTTGTTGATGGAGAGCCGCCCCATCAACGGCCCGGCGTCCGCATTCGCCAGCGTTTGCGGCACAAGATTGACTTCAAAGGTTCCGGCGGCGTGGAATGGCATGGTGTTGGCTTTCAAGATTGAGGAAGCGCCGCCGATGATGCCCGAACCGGCGGCTGCGATCAATGCAGGGCTGCCAGCCATCGCGCAGAACCATCAAGCCTCGCGATAAGCCGTGAGGAGTTCTTTTTCCCGTGCTTCGGCAGCGATGTGAATGACCACGATCCGGTCCAGCTTGACCACCGGATGACTCGCGCAGTTCTTGGAGAACCAGAACGCTTCGGAAAGAGGTTTATCGGCATGCCAGGTGGTCATTACGAACTTGTCCTCAGGAATGTTTGCGGGCTCGAACTGCTCTATGTTGGCGACGTCCACCGAGTCGTCCCATGAGCTGCAGTTGAGGCCCCAGGCCATCATGTACAGGCAGCCGGAGCGGACAAGCCAGTTGCTCAGTTCGACTTGCCAAGACCACGAAACCTCAGCATCAATCACCGCGACCGCCCGATACGGCGCTTGTGCCGTCACGGGCGGTAAAGGGCTTTCGGGCCTCAAGTGCAGGTACTCGGCGGGATTTGGCATGGAAGTCAGTATCGCCGCTGCCACTCTGGCCTATCTCTGCCCAAACGGCTTGGCCGGCACCGTCTTCAAGTACGCATACAGCGCCTGCGCATCCACATCATTCAGCGCACGCAGCGATTCAAACGGCATCACCGTGATCACCGAGCCGTCCGGGCGCTTGCCGCTGCGCAGCATGGCAACAAAGGCCTCGGCGTCTTTGTAGCGCGGCATGATGCTGCCCTCGCCGGGTGTCAGGTTGGCGGCGGGCGCCCAGTTGGGCGGGCCGCCGGGGATCTTGCCGCCGGCCAGGGTCGCGCCGTGGCAGCCTATGCACATATTGGCCACATAGGCGCCGTGAGCCGCCGTCACGCCTTCGGCAATCGGCTTGGCGGGTGGCAGCGTGTGGTCGATTTTCTGGGCGGCGTCTTTGATGGCGTCAAAAGCGTAGAGCACGCGCACCGGCAAGGGCAAGTCCATGACGGCCGCGCCGCCAATCTTGGGTGGCAGGCTTTTCACGTAGGCCACCAGTGCGCCCAGGTCGTCGTCGGTGAAGCGGTTGTAGTCTTCGCTGGGCATGATGAAGACGGGACGGCCGTCGGGCTTGACGCCGTGGCGCACGGTGCGCACCCAGTCTTCCGGTGTGTAGCGCGCCACCACATTGCCTTCGCCGGGCGTGATGTTGGGGCCGGCCAGGCGCATCTTGCCGTCGTTCACGAATTCGCGGCCGCCGCCGGCTGCGCCATGGCAGTCGGCGCAACCGCGCGAGCTGTACAGATAAGCGCCGCGCTCCAGCGCCTGGGCCGCGGTGGGGATGGCCACCGGCTGCACGCTTACCTTGATCTGCCGCTGGCTTTTGCTATCGGCCATCTGGCTGCCGACCACGGCTACGCCGGCCACCAGCACCACCGCCAGGCCCACCAGGCCGGCGGTCCATTTCATCCATCGCTTCATCGTGTCTTTCCTTGTGTTGTTATGGAGTACGGGCTTACGGGCTGAGCCCCGCATCACATTCGCACGCTTGTGCTCTTTTTAGGCAAGGCGAGATTTTAGAAGCCCTCTAAGGAAATAGCAGGGTAAATATTTGCCTGCGGCGCGCGTGGCGAGGCCGCGCAAATCAGCCGGCGAAAGCAGCCCGCATCACTTCCATTTGCCGCCTTGCGCAATGCAGCTGCTTTTGACTTGCCCCAGCGTTTGCGGCTCGCGCTTGTAGTAATAGCTGGTCATGGGTTTGCCGAAGAAACCTTCGCACGAACCCTGCGCCTGTGCCGGGCAGGCGCCCATATAAGTCACCTTGGCAGGCGGCCCGCCCATGGCGGCGGCTGTCTGTGCCAGGCCGGTGCAGGTTTCCTTGAACTGCGCCGTGGGCACACCGCCGTTTTGCAGGCAGTCCTTGATCTCGGTTTTTTGCCCGGCAATGCTGAAGCTGCCTTCCATCAGGCAGGCTTTGTCTTGCGCAAAGGCGCCGGCACTGCCAGCGAGAAACAAGGCGGTGATGGCAAAACGCAGATGTCCTTTGAAGCGCATGGTCAGTTCCTTTCAAAGCAAATAGGGCCAAATCGTGTCGGGTGGGCAGGGCCAGGTGCCGGGACTATACCGTCGCTTGCGCGCGGAAGGTGCAAGCAATTGCTATGCTTGCCGGGTGAGCGACCTGCCCCCTTCCACCCCGCCCCACATCCGCCGTATTGCCCATCTCGACATGGACGCTTTTTTTGCGTCCGTTGAGCTGCTGCGCTATCCGCAACTGAAGGGCTTGCCGGTGGTCATAGGCGGTGGCTGGCGCAAGGTGGATGAAGAACTGCGCGCCGCGCAGGGCGAGCGGCCGCTGCGTTTTATCCCGGTCGAAAGCTTTCCGCTGCTTAAAGATTATGTGGGCCGCGGCGTCATCACTACGGCCACCTATGCGGCGCGGCAGTTCGGTGTGGGCTCGGCCATGGGCATGATGAAGGCGGCCAAGCTGTGCCCGCAGGCCATCGTGTTGCCGGTGGATTTTGCCGAGATCCGCAAGTACTCGCAGCTCTTCAAAAGCACCATCACCGACATCGCGCCGCTGATGCAGGACCGCGGTGTGGACGAGGTCTACATCGACTTCACCGATGTGCCCGGCGGCCAGCGCGAAGGCGGGCGCGTGCTGGCGCGGCTGATCCAGAAAGCGATTTTTGAAAAGACGGGCCTGACCTGCTCGGTCGGCGTGGCGCCCAACAAACTGCTGGCCAAGATGGCGAGCGAGTTCAACAAGCCCAACGGCATTTCCGTCATTTACGAGTCGGACCTGCAGGAAAAAATCTGGCCGCTGCATGTGCGAAAAATCAACGGCATAGGCCCCAAGGCCGGCGAGAAGCTGGCCAAGTTGCATGTGCACACCATCGGCGAGCTGGCCGCGCAAGACCCGGGCTGGCTGGTCGACAACTTCGGCAAGGCCACAGGCGCCTGGATGCACGAGGCCGCCTGGGGCCGCGACGACCGCCCGGTCGTGACCGAGAGCGAGCCGGTGAGCATGAGCCGCGAAACCACGTTTGACCGCGACCTGCACGCGGTGCGCAACAAGGCCGAGCTGGGCGCCATCTTCACCGACCTGTGCCTGCGCCTGGGCGAGGACCTGCAGCGCAAAGGTTATGTGGCCAAAACGATTGGTATCAAGCTGCGTTATGACGATTTCAAGATCGCCACACGCGACCAGACGGCGCAGACCTATACCTCCGACGGCCCGACGATCCGCAGGATTGCGGGGCTGTGCCTCAAGCGTGTGCCGCTGGAGAAAAAGCTGCGCCTGCTGGGGGTGCGGGCCTCAACCCTGGTTAAAGCCGGCGAAGAGGGTGCGGATCAAAAATCGCCTGCAGACCCGGCTGAATATGGGCACGCAGTGTCTGAAGAGATGACAACCGACCAGTTGTTCTAACTCAATATCACCGCGCTGTTAGCGCGCCACCAGAACGATTTCATCCTGATGATTGGCGATATGAAACGTGTGCGCCAGTGAAAAATCAGCCTTGCTGAGCGCGCCGTAGGCAAAGTGCGGCTTCAGCGGCCCCTGGTACGCAGTGAAGCGCGCGATGGCCGCACGCAGGCGGGCCGACGCGGGCCGCCAGTCGCCTTCGCGGCTGAGCACCGCAGCGCCCGGAATCGGCTCACTCAGGCTGTGCGTCATCTGCCCGCGCCATTTAAAGAAGGCAAATGCCGCGGCGCCAGCCGTGTTCTGGAAAACCGCACTCTTCGGTTGCGGAAAACCATCCAGGCTCATCTCCACACTTTGCGCCATGTGCTCCAGCATGGCCACCAGCGGCCATTGGCCGGTGGTTTTGACGCTGGCCGCATGGTCGACCTTGTCCAGCCAGCGCAAGGCCTCATCCAGCGACTGGACTTTGGGCAGGTCGGCCATGGCAAACCCTCCCGTCAAAGCCAATGTTGTCGTGGCAAGAAAGTCGCGTCGTTTCATGGCTGCGATGGTAGCAGCCGCCTCACTTATTTCAGCGTCGCCAGGTAGGCGATCAGGTCGGCCCGCTCCTGGGCACTTTCCACCTGAAAACCCATGCGCTGCCCGGGCACCAGCTCTTCTGGATCCTGCAGCCAGGTGTTGAGGGTTTGCGGCGTCCAGCGCAGGCGTGAGCGCGCCAGCTCATCCGAATATTTGTAGCCCGGCAGGCCGCCCACACGCCGGCCCATCACACCGCGATGGGCTGGGCCTATCTTGTTGCTGTCGATGGCGTGGCAGGCGGTGCAGCGCTCCTGGTAGAGCGCCATACCTCGCACGGTGTCGCCCGGTGGCGGGCTGGTCCATTCGCGGGCGGGGGCTGGTTGGGCGTTTAGCGGAGCGGCAGCGCTGCCAGCGGCCAATAGAAATGTTGTGTAGAGGATTTTGGTTAACAGGCTTGGGGCCTTGGGTGGAGAGAAAACGGGCATTCATCCATCTCGTTGTTGAAGGTGTTGTGGGAGATACGCGGGCGAGCGGCATGTGGATGCAGGTTGTTTCTGATTTTTTGTTTGTGCTTTTTGCTGAGGCTGCTGGCCGGGGGTTGCCCGGCGGCAACTCACTTTTCTTTGCTTCGCCAAAGAAAAGTAAGCAAAAGAAAGGCGACCCTACTGTCTGCGTCCCTCCGCTTCGCTACGGGCAGCCTGCGGTGCTCGGTCCAGCCGGGGTCAAAAACAACTCGCCTTCGGCTCAAACAAGTTTTTGCCCTTATCCGTCTGGCCCTCCGCTCCTCGGCGCATACAGAAGGGGGTGGGGGAAGGAATACCAATACCGAATACCAAACAGCCGAAGACAGAAACCCGAATACCAGAAGAAACAAGGACTCGCCACGGCGAGTCCTTGTTGGTATTTGTCCCCCGTTCCCGATTTTTTGACCCCGCTTGGCTCGAGCACCGCAGGTTGCCCGAAGCGAAGCGTAGGGACCCAGACTGCGGGTCGCCTTTTCTTTGGTGACTTTCTTTTGGCGAAGCAAAAGAAAGTTACTGGCCGCCGGGCCACCCCCGGCCAGCCGCCCTCAGCAAAGAGCGCGAGAGGCCGGAGCAAGACCAGCCTCACCGCCCTTAGCAAGAAGCACAAAACCAGAACAACCACCACAGCCAGCAAATTCCCAAAAAAGTTGAATCCACTCCCCCCTCCCCCCCGTATTCCAAACTGATAAGTACACATTTATTTACATTCCCACCCCAATCCGTCCCATTTCCAACAACAACCCCACCCCCAACCATGCACAAACTACTCCCCTACCCCCTCGCCCTGATGGCCAGTCTCTTCCTGGCCGCCGGCGCCCAGGCCGACACCGGCAAACTGCTCCTGACAGGCGGCGTCAGCACCATTGAAGGCTCGGCCGGCGGGGGCCTGACGCCCTGGGCGGTGATCGGCAGCAACGCCACGGCGGACGAAATCGGTGGCTCGGCCTATGTCACCCATGTGGGCACCAACGACTACGGCCTGAATATTTACGGCGCGGCGGTTGGCATCCACGACCGCTATGAGCTCTCAATCGCACAGCAGGACTTCAACACCCGCGGCACCGGCGTGGCGTTGGGCCTGCCGGGCTTGCACCTGAAGCAGACCATCGTGGGCGCCAAGGTGCGCGTGCTGGGCGATGCGATTCTGGACAGCGATACCTTGATGCCGCAAGTGGCGGTGGGTGTTCAATACAAAACGCTGGGCTCCACCGGGCTGAACCCTACGCTCGATGCACTGGGCGCCAAACGCCACGGCGTGGATGTGTATGTCAGCGCAACCAAACTCTTCCTGAGCCAGAGCCTGCTGCTCAACGGCACATTGCGCGCCACCAAGGCCAACCAGAACGGCCTGCTGGGCTACGGCGCCACGCTGGGCGGCAACGAAGACAAGTACACGCTGCAGCCCGAGTTCTCCATCGCCTACCTGCTGAGCAAGAACATTGCCATAGGCGCTGAATACCGCTTCATGCGCAACAAGCTCGAGGGCGCGGGCCGCGCCGCCGGCCTGGGCAACGGCCTGCGCTCGGAGGACTGGAAGGACATCTTCATTGCCTGGGCGCCGTCGAAAAACTTCTCGCTCACGCTGGCCTATGTGGACCTGGGCGTGATCGTTCCGGCCACCACCGTCAACCGCAAGCAGACCGGTTACTACGTGTCGGCCCAGGTCGCCTTCTAAAAACCTTCACTCATTTTTCAAGGAACCGTCATGAAAAACCCTTTTGTTTCTTTAGTCCTCGCCGCAGGCCTGCTGATGGCCGGATCTGCATTTGCCCAGACAGCCCCGCAGAACGACCAGCTCTACAAAGCCTTTGGTGAAAAAGCCGGCCTGGTCGCGCTGATGGACGACTTCATGGAGCGCCTGCTGGCCGACCCGCGCACCGGCCCGCACTTCAAGCCCGCCAACCAGCAGCGCGTGAAGGAACAGCTCGTTGACCAGCTTTGCTCACTGAGCGGCGGCCCCTGCGTATACAAGGGCGCCGACATGAAAAGTTCGCACGCCAACCTGGAGATCAAAAAGTCCGATTTCCATGCGCTGGTGGAAGTGCTGCAGCAAAGCATGGACGCCAAGGGCATTCCGTTTCGCCGCCAAAACGAAATGCTGGCGCTGCTGGCACCCATGAACCGCGACATCATCACGCCGCCTGAAACGGCAGCCAAGCCATGAAAGCACTGACGCAACTCACAACAATTTCAGCGCTGCTGCTGTTGGGTGCAGCGGCCCACGCGGGCAACCTTGTGGTGTCGGTGATCGACAAGGACGGCAAGCCCGTGCAGGACGCCGTGGTGATCGTGACGCCCGCCAACAAAAACGCCGTACCGAAAACGCCGCTGGCGGCGCAGGCGACCATCAACCAGGAAAAGATGCAGTTCATCCCGGCAGTCACGGTGGTGCCCGTGGGCGCGAAGGTGAATTTCGTCAACAACGACCCGTGGGACCACCATGTGCGCAGTTCGCCGGCCGGCATGGGCCAGTTCAGCGCGTCGAATGCCGGGTTTGAGTTGCGGCTCGAAGGCAAGACCGAGGGCAAACCCGGCAAGTCCACCGAAATCACGCTGAACAAAGCCGGTGTGGTCGGCGCCACTTTGCTGGGCTGCTTTATCCACGGTTCGATGCGTGGCTATATCTATGCGAGCGAATCCCCCTGGGCGGCCAAAACCAGTTCGGAAGGCGTTGCAACCTTTGAGGACCTGCCCGAGGGCGCGGCCCAGATCAAGGTGTGGCAGGCCGACCAGTTGATCGACATTGCGCCGCAACAGGTGACAGTGGGCGCGGTGCTGGCCAAAAACGTGATGCAGCTCACTGTGGTGCCGCGGCGGCGGAGATCTTAAGTATTCAGGCCGGGACCGTGTGCATGACCCCGGCCTCCACCAGGCAACTGCGGTATGGCGCCAGGGCAGCGGGCACGGGCGTGGGCGGGCCGTCGATCAGCTCCAGCTCCTGCAGCGCGAACAAGGCGTTTTGCAGCGACACCGGCGGCATGAACTGGCGCAGGTCTTCCAGGCTCACGCGTGGATCGCAAAACGCCAGCAAGGCCTGCAAGTGGCTGGACAAACCCCAGAACGTGGCGCTGCGCAGCACTGCACGGCCTTTGGAAGTGATGGTGTAAGGCATGCGGCTCTCCGGCTGGTGGGTGAGGCCCATGGTTAATGAATCAACTTGCCTTGTGCATTGATCATGGTGAGGTCCACAAAGCGCGCGCCGCTGGCCGCGCCCTGGCCGAAGCTGATCTCCATGCCGCCCACGTCGTATTTGCGCAGGTTGTCCATCGCGGCCACATAGTTGGCGCGTGTCAGGTTGCGGCCCGCGCGGCGCAGGCCTTCGGCGGCCACCTTGGCATTGATGAAACCTTCCAGCCCCAGGTGGGTGAATTCTTTTTCACCGGCGGCCGTGGCGGCGTTCTGGTATTCGCGCACCACCGGCGCCGTGCTGTTCAAGGGGAAGGGAACAATCTGCGTGACTGCAACACCGGCGGCGTCGTTGCCCAGTGCGCGCAGGTTGGCCGGCGCCGCCAGCACCGACGGCGCATACAGCGCCAGGCCGCGCTGGCGCTGGCTCAGGCTGCGTATGGTGGCTATCGTCGGCTTGCCTGCCAGGCCCAGCAGCACCGCTTCAGGCGCGGCGGCCACCACTTTGGCGCTGGCGGCAGGGGCGTCGGTGGCGTCGTTCTGCACGGACGCGACGACAACGGGCTTGAGCCCTCGCCTTTGCAGCGCCGCCACGGCGGCGTTGAGCACCTCGCGGCCGAAGGCGTTGTCCTGGTGGATGACGGCCAGCTTGTTCATGTTCAGCGTCACCAGGTGCTCGACAAGTTTTTCGGTTTCTTCGGCATAGCTGGCGCGGATGTTGAACACACCGCGCGAGTCGCGGCCGCGCACCGACATCGCGCCGGTATAGGGTGCAATCACCGGCAGGCCGGCTTTTTGCGCCAGCGGAATCAGCGCCTCGTTATTGGGCGTGCCGAAAGTGCCGAAGAGGGCGAACACTTCGTCGTTCTTCAGGTAGTCATTGATGTTGTCGACGCTGCGTGTGACGTCATAGGCGTCGTCCTTGACGATCAGCCTGACCTTGCGTCCATGCACACCGCCGCTGCTGTTGAGGCTGTCGAAATACAGCTTCGCGCCCTTGAGGATTTCCTTGCCCAGATCGGCCAGCGGGCCGCTCAGGTCGGCCGAATGGCCGAGCACGATCTGGTCAGGCAAGAGGCCAGATTGCGCATGCAAATTTCCACCGACGGCACACAACGATGCCAGCAGGAATGCGGCCACACGACGGCCGCTTCCGCGCTTTTTTGACTCACTCATTTCAGCTGTCTCCCACAAAACGATATGACTACTTTTTGGCTAGCCGGACTGTGGTTGAGCACGCTGACAGTGGTCTGACGGTAAGAAAAAATTAAACAGGTTCTGCGCAGACGATGCTTGTGTGCGCACGCTTGTGCGTTTGCGCGCATGTTTTCGTTGGCGCTTTTTTCTGGCGCGCTTTCTTCTTTATTTTTCTTTCTGTCTTCGTTCTTACGACGCGCTTACCTGGGACTTACTGGCCCGTGCACAAGCCTTACCCGGGGCTTACCTGGCGCTGGCTTTGTGCGGGGCTTGCGCCGGCAATTTTATTTTTTCGGCGTGTCGATACCGGAGGAAAAAGTAAGCGCCATTGACGGCGCTTTATCACCGGCTGTCGTCTTTGTGCGAGTCCGGCTCCAGCGGCATCAGGTCGGACGAATAGACGCGGTCGCCGATTTGCAGCGACCGCCCCTTTTCCCAGGCGGCTTCGAAGGCGGCGAGCTCTTCCGCGGTAGCCCGCTCGCGGCGCTGCACCGACTGCGGCGGCGCAGCCGGGTCATGCCCGCCGCGCAGCGCGCCCGGCCGGCTGGCCTCGAAACCCTGGATCTGCTCATTGACCTGCCAGTACACACCGCTGACCAGCAGGTGGTAACGCGTGGCGGCATTTTTCTGGATGGCCGCACCCAGCGCTACCAGCCGCTCGGGGCTGCCTTCGCGGTTGTGCAGGAAGTCGGTTGAAAGGTCCACCAGCACCAGGTACTGGTGGCCCCGCTTGTCGTTTCGCACCACGCGGAACTTGTAGCTCGCCGACAGGATTCCGTGCGCCTGCATGGTCACCCGTATCGCCTCATACAACATCTCGCGCCGGAACTCCATGCGCTCGTCAAGGTTCATCTTGACCGGGCCGGTTTCAGGCCCGCTGGGTGAGTGCGGAGGGCTTTTGCTGGCGCTGAAGAGGTTCTTGAGGACGGACATGGCGGCACTCGCTCAATTATTTGGCGGCAAAAAACACGTAGTCGGCGGTATAGCCTTCCTTGACGCGTTTACCCGCATCGGCTTGGGTGGCACAACCTTTGGCCGGCGCATTGCCGCCCTCGGTGTTCAGGCGCTGCACGCTGGTGACGGCGGCCATCTTGCCGGGGTTGCCGGCAGATTTGGCCGAGAGCAGCAGCAGCGGAATATCGGCAGGGCGCTCGCCGTCGGCGCGGGCCTTGACGGTGCCAACGGTCTTGCTGCCGTCCAGCGCCGTCCAGTGCGGGCCGGCGCCGTGTGTGCCGACTTTTTCGTCTTTCTGGTTGAAGAGGTCTGCTTCGGGCGCCACAAACACCCAGGCCCAGCCGCCCTTGTCGCTGGCGCGGCACTCATAGATCTGCGAGCCCACCGCATGCCAGGTGAAGGCTGCGCGTTCGTTGTCGGCAGGCTTGAGCGCGGCGGGCGCCGGCTTGCCAGCATCAGCGGCCGGGCCGGTGGCGCAGGCGCCCAGCAAACCCGTGGACAGCATGGCAGCCAGAAGGCCGGCATTGAGCTTAGGTTGGGCGACAGTTTGAATCGATGTCATGGCGATCTCCTGGTAGGAGTCCTGCTCATACTGACAGGTCTCCGGGTTAAAAAAAAGTAAAAAAGACGAAGAAAAGACGGTAAAAAACCCTCAATCCGACGGACGGAAGGCATGTGGGCCGGTACAGAACCGGCCTACCGGGGACAAACGCCGGCCGACGCAAATCGGATGCAGGTTTTTCAAAAAAATGTCACTTCCGCCCCGGCGCACGCCGCACAGGCGGAACTCCCTATACTCAGCCGCATGAAACCGGACCTTGACGCCGACACCCGCAGCCTGCAGGCGCTGATCGCCGCCGCGGCGCAGGGCGACCACGCCAGCTTCGCCCGCATTTATGAGCGCACCCACACGCATCTGTTTGGCGTTGCCGTTCGTATATTGGGACAAGGACAGGCGGCCGAAGATGTGCTGCAAGAGGCGTATGTGAGTATCTGGAAAAGCGCAGCCGGCTACCGCAGCGAGGTAGACGGCCAAACCATTCAACCGATGACGTGGCTGATCGCCATCGTCCGCAACAAGGCGCTTGACGCCTACCGCTCACGTGCGCGCCGCAAGGAAAGCGAATTACCAGAATCCGGCGACGTCGACGAAGAAGACACCGAAACCACGGCCACGCCCGCTCCCAGCGCCGCGCAGCTGTTTGAGCAGGCTACCCAAGCCCTGCACATAGAAGGCTGCATGAACGCCCTGGAAGGCAGCCACCGGCAAAGCCTGGCGCTGGCCTATTACCAGGGCCTGTCGCACACCGAGGTGGCCGCGCAGATGGGCGCGCCGCTGGGCTCGGTGAAAGCCTGGATACGGCGCGGGCTGGAAAAACTCAAGGGCTGCCTGGCTGCGCAGGGGGTGGTGGCATGAGATACACCAGCCCTGAATTGCTTGAGCACCTCGCATCCAGCTACGTGCTGGGCACGCTGGGCCACGGCGCGCGCCGCCGCTTTGAACGCCTGCAGCGCGACCGCGCCGACGTGCGCGCGCTCGTCACGCAATGGGAAGCGCGGCTGGGCCAGCTGGCCGTGTCGGTGCCGGCGCACAAACCCTCGCCCAAGGTATGGGCCGCGATTGCGGCTCGTACGCAACCCGCCAAACCCCTTCAAGCCAAAACCTCCTGGCTGGGTTGGCTCAAGCCTGCGGGCTTTGGCTTCGGCGGCCTGGCTGCCGGCGTGATTGCCGCGAGCGTGTTCTTTATCGCCATGCCCACGCTGTTTTTGTCCAGCGACCAGCTCGCCATGCGTTCGGGCGAACGGCTGCCGCAAAGTTATGTCGGCCTGCTCACCGACGCGCAAGGCAACGGCAAGCTGCTGGTGAGCTCATTGCGCCATGGCAAGACCATGACGGTCAAGGTCATTGGCCCAATCACGCCGCCGGCCACCGGCCGCCTGGTGCTGTGGGCGGTGCCGGCCAGCGGCCCGGCGTTTTCATTGGGCGCGGTGCCCACCAGCGGCTCGGCGGTTTCCATGCTGCCCGACACGTCGGAAAAACTGCTGTCCAAAGTCAGCAAACTGGTGGTGACGCTGGAGACAGAGGCCAACCCGGCCAAGCCCGGCGAGACGGTCGTGTTCAGCGGCAATTGCGCCAAGTTGTGGTGAACAGGCCGGCGCGCGCGGTGACGATCTTCCTGGCAGTCCTGCTGCTGGCCTACCTGGCCGTCTGTGGGGCCTTGTTTGCCTATCAACGCTCGCTGATCTATTTCCCCCAGCCGAAGTCATGGGGCGGCCCGGCCACCACGCTGAATCTCAAGGTCAAGGATGCCAATCTGGTGGTCACCACCCGCTACGCAGCCGGGCCCAAGGCCATCATTTACTTCGGGGGAAATGCCGAAGACGTTTCGGCCAACCTGCCGTCCTTTTCAGAAACATTTCCAACGCATGCCCTCTACTTCCTGCACTACCGGGGCTATGGCGGAAGCACCGGAAGCCCTACGGAAGCAGCGCTGCAAAGCGACGCGCTGGCCTTGTTCGACCATGTCGGCAAGGCGTATTCGAACGTGGTGGTGGTGGGCAGGAGCCTGGGATCGGGCGTGGCCGTCCAGGTGGCCAGCCAGCGGCCCGTGTCGCGCCTGATTCTGGTCACGCCCTACAACAGCATCCAGGAACTGGCGGCGCAGCGCTTTCCCTACTTTCCCATCCGGTGGCTGCTCACCGACAAGTTCGAGTCCTGGAAGTACGCGGCCAAAGTCACCGCGCCCACCCTGCTCATCGCGGCCGAACATGACGAGGTCATTCCGGCGGCCAGCACGGAAGAGCTGCGAACGCATTTCAAAGCCGGTACGGCGGTGCTGAAGATGCTGCCCGGGACGTCGCACAACTCGATCTCGCAGCATCCGCAGTACCTGCCGCTGATTCAATCCGTGCTGTAAGCCCCAGGCAGTCCGCCAGCCAGATGAATCACAACGCATTCACGACCCAGGGCTTTACGCTCGCTCCACAGGTGTTGACTGCCGACGAATGTGAATCGGCGGGTTTACGGCTTGCGGGTATTTCCACTGACTCGGCGGGAACACGCGGCCTGCTGTCACAAGCCTGGTGCCAGGCGCTTGCCGCCACCGTTCGCGGCAACCCCTTGGTGGCGCAATGGGTTCCGGCCGATTTCGCCGCCGTGCAATGCACTTATTTCGAAAAGTCAGTGTCCCGCAACTGGCTGGTGCCGGCGCACCAGGATCTGAGCATTCCGGTGGCCGCTCACGTGGAACATGCCGGCCTGGGCGGCTGGTCCGAGAAGGAAGGCAGCCTTTATGTTCAGCCGCCGGTCGAATTGCTGCAGCAACTGGTGGCGGTGCGGGTGCACATAGACGCCTGCGGTGCCGGGGACGGCCCTTTGCGGGTGGTGCCGGGCTCGCATCTTCTCGGCAAAATTGCCCCCGAAGCGGCGGCGCTTGCCCGCCGGTCCCAACCCGAAGTGGTCTGTACGGCAGAGCGCGGAGCCGCCATGGCCATGCGCCCGCTACTGCTTCACGCGTCTTCCAGATCCACGGGCGCCGGCATGCGGCGAGTCCTGCATTTCTTGTTCGGGCCGCGCATACTGCCTTTCGGCCTGCAATGGCAGCAGGCGATCTGAGCCTGCTTCACAAGCCCGCCGGTTCGTATTACAAATAAATACGAATTCCACTGCATCCAATCTTGCTGTCATGCCGTTTGTATAAGGTGCTGACTTGCAGCGCATCCCGTTGACCAAGCAAACCATCATTCATTCAAGGAGCCCGACATGACCACTTTTTCCATCCGCAACTTCATCGCATTGCCCGTGATCGCCCTGGCCCTGGCCGGCGCCGCTGTGGCGGCCGATATCCAGACCACGCCGGTGCAAAACGCCCAGATCGACGACTTCGCGGTCGGCAAGAAGGCCATTGACGCCAAGAACTGGTCCGAAGCCGTGAGCAGCTTTAACAAGGTGGTTGCCAAGGACCCGAAAAATGCCGACGCCTACAACTACCTCGGTTACTCCAACCGCTGGCTGGGCAAGTACGACGAAGCCTTTGCCGCTTATGACAAAGCCCTGACGCTGGACCCCAAACACAAGGGTGCGCTGGAGTATTCGGGTGTCGCCTACCTGAAGACCAACCAGAAAGCCAAAGCCGACGCCCAGTTGACCAAGCTGCAGGCCATCTGCGCCAATTGCGAAGAAACCCGCGACCTGGCCAAGGCCGTGGCTGCTTACAAGCCAGCCGCCAAGTAAACCGCGATCCAGCTCCATTGCGGCGCCATGCGCTGCAATGGTTTTTTACTGCCATTGCCCCTCAGGCCGCGAAGCACTCTTGCACCCGCGCAGGAAAGCCGCTGCCTGAAATGCGCGACTGCTGATCCCAAGGACAACAACCATGACTCAACCCAGCCGCATCAAATACCTGCGCATCGCCCTCATGGCGACGGGACTGATTTTCGTTTTCGCCCTGTGGCCACTCACCGTCCTCTGGCCTTCCGGGTGGTCGTGGCATGCGGAGGGGCGCTCGTACTACCTGGAGATGATCCTCGCCCTTTACGCGACGCTGGGCGTCTTCCTGATCCTGGCGGCACGCGACCCGCTGGCGCACCTCAGCCTCATCTGGTTTGTGGTCTGGTCCAGCATCGTGCATGGCGCGGTGATGACGGTGCAGTCGTTTCAGGGCCACCACAACATGGGTCACCTCTGGGGCGATGTGCTGGCGCTGTTCACCGTGGCGGCTGTGCTGGCGTGGCTGACGCCGCGCAACGCCTGACCCTTTCACCATCAATACACAAGACCGAAAGAATGCCATGCCCAGCCTGACACACTTTGCTTCGCGGTTTCTGCCGGCTGCTCTTCTTTTGACAGCTGCTTTCTCAATCACTACCTTGGCCAGAGCCGGGAACCTCACCATCCAGGTGCTCGACAAGGAAGGCAAGCCCGCGCCCGATGCGGTGGTGGTGGTCGTGCCCGCCAACAAGACAGGCGCGCCCAGGAACCCGCTGCCCACCCAGGTGACGATCTACCAGGAAAAGATGCGCTTTATGCCGGCCGTGAGCGTGGTGGCCGTGGGCGCCAAAGCCCAGTTTGTGAACAACGACCCGTGGGAACACCATGTGCGCGGCTCGGCAGCCGGCGTGGCGCAGTTCAATGCGGCGGCGGGTGAAGGCTTTGAACTTCGCCTGGACGGCAAGCCCGAAGGCAAACCGGCCAAGACAGCCGATGCCACCTTCAGCAAGGCCGGCGCCGTGCTGCTGGGCTGCCACATCCACGGCTCCATGCGCGGGCATGTGTATGTGAGCGAGTCGCCCTGGGCGGTGCTGACCAATGCAGACGGTGTGGCGCAGATCGAGCAACTGCCCGAAGGCGCCGCGCAGATCAAGGTATGGCATGCCGACCAGCTGATCGACATTGCACCGCAGGCCTATACCGTGACGGCCTCGCCGGGCAAGCTGACCCTTCAGCTCAGCGTGGTGCCGCGCCGCCGCCGGATCTGAACGTTTTGACGCCTTTCCGGCTCTTTTGTCACGGTTTTCTCACGCTTTGAGCCACCTTGGAGTGTGATGAGGCGTTGACAGTAGCTTTCACGAAACTTACATTGAAGCCTCCCCACGGAGGCTTTATGTCGCCTGACCCCCACCACCCTCACGCCCACAGCCGGTCGCCGCACTGGCACCCGATCACGCTGGCGCAACTGCAGCGCGTCAAGGATTGGCGCGAGGCGCAGCGAGGGGCACACCCTGTCGAGTGCCAGATCTGGGAGGCGATTTTGACGGTCTGGCTGATGGGCTGGATGGGCTGGCTGCCGGCATATGCGTTTGAGGCGGTATGGGCTTACCCCTTGTGCGTGCTGGGCATCCTGGCGCCGCGGCTATATGTCTATATGCGAGCAAAGGCGCATGTATCCGGGCATCTCCGCTGTGACTGGCTGGAACTGGTGGCCTGAGAGGCAGTCTCACTGGCAGGCATTCAACGCCTGCCTTGTGGCGCCAAAGCTGCGCCATTCCCGGGCTTTACCGCCGGTTTACCTTGTAAGCCGGGCACCCTAGCGGGCCCCGGTGTAGCCTACGGGGCTTTGTGTTGACGGTCGCGGAGTTAGAAGATATATTACTAACCAGTCAGTCAGTAACTATGTCACTTTCCAAACTCTTTTGCGACAACACCCCCGGCGTCTCTGCCAAACGCGAACGCCGCAAAGAAGCGCGTCCCGGCGAGTTGCTGGACGCCGCGCTTGACCTCTTCGTTGAAAAAGGCTTTGCCGCCACCCGCGCCGAAGAAGTCGCGGCACGCGCCGGCGTCTCCAAAGGCACACTTTTTCTGTACTTCCAGAGCAAGGAAGAGCTGTTCAAAGCCGTGGTGCGTGAAAACATCTCGGGCCGCTTTACCGAATGGCGTGCCGAGCTGGACGCCTTTGAAGGCAGCAGCCCTGAATTGCTGGCGTATTGCATGAACAGCTGGTGGGAACGGGTGGGCCTGACGCGCGCCTCGGGCCTGACCAAGCTGATGATGAGCGAGGCCAAGAACTTCCCCGACATCGCGGCCTTCTACCAGCAGGAAGTGATCATGCCCGGCCACGCGCTGATTCGCGCCATCCTGCAGCGCGGCATGGACCGCGGCGAGTTCCGCCCCATGGACCTGAACTACGCCGTTTATGTGGTGGTCGCGCCCATGATCTTCCTCATTTTGTCCAGGCATACCGCCGGTGTGTGCCTGAGCACCGACATGGAACTGGACCCCAAAAAATACATCGCCTTCCAGATAGAGACCATCCTGAACGGCATAGGCGCACCGGCGGCCAGCGCCGCGCAAGCAAACCGGAAAGCCGCCGCATGAAGCGCTGGATCAAGTGGGCCGTCGTTCTGGTCGTGTTGCTGCTGATCGCGGGCGGCGTGATGCGCGCGCTCTCGGCGCGCAAGGCTCAGCAACAGGCGCTGGCGGCCAGCAGCGCCGCGCCCGACATGGGTCAGGTCGAGCTGGCGGCCACCGATGTGGTCAAGGCTCAGCAGCGTGAAGTCGTCCAGGGCCTGCCGGTTTCCGGGTCCTTAAAAGCCATCAACTCCGCCGTCATCAAGGCCCGTGTGGCCGGTGAGCTGCAAGGGCTGGCCGTGCGCGAAGGCGACGTGGTCAAGGCCGGCCAGGTGATTGCGCGCATCGACGCGGCCGAATACCAGTCGCGCGTGCGCCAGGCCAAAGAACAGGCCGAGTCCGCCAAGGCGCAGGTCGACGTGGTGCAGCGCCAGTACGACAACAACAAGGCGCTGGTCGACCAGGGCTTTATCTCCAAGACCGCGCTCGACACCTCGCTGGCCAACCTCAACGCCGCGCAATCCACCTATAAAGCCGCAGTGGCCGCCACCGAAGTCGCCGCCAAGTCGGTTGACGACACGGTGCTGAAAGCGCCCATCACGGGCCAGGTGTCACAGCGCCTGGCGCAGCCCGGCGAGCGCGTGGGCATTGACACCAAGATCATCGAGATCGTGGACCTGAGCCGGCTTGAACTGGAAGCCACGCTGAGCGCCACCGACTCAATGGACGTGCGCGTGGGCCAAAGCGCCCAGCTGCAGATTGAAGGCAGCCGCCAGCCCGTGACGGCGGTAGTGGCACGCATCAACCCCAGCGCGCAGGCCGGCAGCCGCAGCGTGCTGGCCTACCTCAGCATCGATAACCCGGGCGCTACCGGCACCGCCGGCACCACCGGGACAGCAGGCGACAGCAGCGCCCCACCCCTGCGCCAGGGCCTGTTTGCCCAGGGCACTCTGGGCACGGCGCGCGCGTCTTTGCTGTCAGTGCCCGTGAGCGCCGTGCGCACCGACAAGCCCGCGCCTTATGTGCAGGCAGTTGAAAACGGCGTGGTGGTGCACAAGGCCGTCGAGCTGGGCGCACGCGGCAGCGCCGGCGGCGACACGGTAGTGGCCGTCAAGGGCCTGGCCGACGGCGCCTTGGTGGTCCGCGGCGAAATCGGTGCATTGCGCGAAGGCACCAAGGTGCGCTTCACGCAGCAGGCTTCTGCCGCCGCTCCCTCGGCCAGCGCGCCGGCCAAACCCGCTCCCTGAAGGCCGGTCGCGCATGTGGTTCACGCAGGTCAGCCTCAGGAATCCCGTGTTCGCCACCATGGTCATGCTGGCCATCGTGGTGCTGGGCCTGTTCTCGTACCAGCGCATGCAGGTCGACCAGTTCCCCAACATCGACTTCCCGGTGGTGGTCATCACCGCCGAATACCCCGGCGCCTCGCCCGAGATCGTTGAAAGCGAAGTCACCAAAAAAATTGAAGAAGGCGTCAACTCGATTGCCGGCATCAACGCGCTGACCTCGCGCAGCTACGAAGGCCAGTCCGTCGTCATCATGGAGTTCCAGCTCTATATCGACGGCCGCCGCGCTGCCGAAGACGTGCGCGAAAAGATCGCCTCCATCCGGCCGAACTTTCGCGATGAGGTAAAGGAACCCCGCGTACTGCGTTTCGATCCGGCCAGCCGCGCCATCTGGTCGGTCGCCGTGATGCCAGACACCAGCAAGGGCGGCAGCGCGCTGTCGGCGGTTGAACTCACCAACTGGGCCGACCAGGTGCTGAAAAAGCGCCTGGAAAACGTGCGCGGCGCCGGCTCCGTCACCCTGGTGGGTGGCACCAAACGCGAGATCAACGTCTACCTCAATCCGCAGGCCATGGAGTCGCTGGGCATCACGGCCGACCAGGTGGTCAATGCGGTGAAGAACGAAAACCAGGACCTGCCGGTAGGCGCCATCCGCTCGCTGCAACAGGAGCGTGTCGTCAAGATCGACGCTCGCATGAAGCGGCCCGAAGACTTCGGCAAGATCATCGTGGCGCGCAAGGGTACGGCCTCCGGCACGGCTGCGGCGGTGACGGTCGACCAGGTCGCGCGCATTGCCGACGGCGCGCAGGAAATCGACAGCCTGGCGCTTTACAACGGCCAGCGCACGCTGCTGCTCACGGTGCAAAAAGCGCAAGACGAAAACACCATCGCCGTGGTCGACGGGCTGAACCAGGCCATCAAAGAAATCCAGCCGCTGCTGCCGCCGGGCGCGCGGCTTGAGCTCATAGGCGACGGCTCGCGGCCCATCCGCGTGGCGGTCGAGAACGTGCGCCGCACGCTGATTGAAGGCGCGCTGCTGACCGTGCTCATCGTTTTCCTCTTCCTCAACTCGTGGCGCTCCACCGTCATCACCGGATTGACGCTGCCGATCTCCATCATCGGCACCTTCCTCTTCATGAATCTGTTCGGCTTCACCATCAACATGATCACGCTGATGGCGCTGTCGCTGTGCGTGGGCCTGTTGATCGACGACGCCATCGTGGTGCGCGAAAACATCGTGCGCCATGTGCAGATGGGCAAGGGGCCGTACCAAGCCTCGCTGGACGGTACTCAGGAAATCGGCCTGGCCGTGCTGGCCACCACCTTCTCCATCGTGGCGGTGTTTTTGCCCATCGGCTTTATGGGCGGCATCATCGGCAAGTTCTTCCATGAGTTTGGCGTGACCATCGTGGCGGCGGTGCTGATCTCGATGTTTGTGAGCTTCACGCTGGACCCCATGCTCTCCAGCATCTGGCACGACCCGGCCATTGAGGCTCACGGCAAGCGCGGCGCGCCGGTCACCTTCTATGACAAGACGATTGGCCGCGTCACCGGCTGGTTTGACCATGCCACCGATTCGCTGAGCGACAGTTATCAAGGCATCCTGCGCTGGTCGCTGGGCCACAAGCTGGCCACGCTGGCGCTGGCGGTGGTGATCTTTATCAGCAGTATCTTCATGGTGCCGCTGCTGGGCACCGAGTTCGTGCCCAAGGCCGACTTCTCGGAAACCTCGCTCAACTTCTACACGCCGGTGGGCTCGTCGCTGGAGACAACAGAGGCCAAGGCCCGCCAGGTCGAAGCCATCATCCGCGAGTTTCCGGAAGTGAAGTTCACGCTGGCCACGCTCAACACCGGCAATGCCCAGGGCAAGATGTACGCCAGCATTTATGTGCGCATGGTGGACCGCAAGGCGCGCGCACGCAGCGTCGACGAGATGTCGGGCGTGCTGCGCGACCGGCTCAAGCAGGTGCCCGGCATCACAGTGACACACGTCGGTTTGCTCGACGCAGTGGGCGGCAACAAGCAGGTAGAGTTTTCGCTGCAGGGGCCGGACCTCAAGGAACTGGAGCGCCTCACGCGCGCCATCAGCGACAGGATCCGCAACATCCCCGGCCTGGTGGACCTGGACTCCAGCGTCAAGGCCGACAAGCCGGTGATCGAGGTCGACGTTCGGCGCGACGCGGCCTCGGACCTGGGCCTCTCGGTCTCGCAGATTGCCGCCTCCTTGCGCACGCTGGTGGCGGGGCAGACGGTGGGCAACTGGCGCGCCCCCGACGACCAGACCTACGACGTAAATGTGCGCCTGGCCCCCGGCGCACGCAACGCACCACAAGACCTGGAGCGCCTGCCCTTTATGAGCAGCACCATGGGCAGCAACGCCGACGGCTCGGCGCGCGTGGTGCGACTCAACCAGGTGGCCACGGTGAAGGAATCCACCGGGCCCAACCAGATCAACCGGCGCGACCTGGCCCGCGAAGTGGCCATCAATGCCAATGTCTACAACCGCTCGGCCGGCGAGGTTTCCAACGACATCAAGGCCGCGCTGGAGGGCTTTAACTTCCCGCCGGGCTACCGCTACCAGTTCAGCGGCTCCACCAAAAACATGGCCGAGTCCTTCGGCTACGCAGTGTCGGCGCTGGTGATGGCGATTTTGTTCATCTACATGATCCTGGCCAGCCAGTTCAAGAGCTTTTTGCAGCCCCTGGCGCTGATGACCTCGCTGCCGCTGACGCTGATTGGCGTGGTGCTGGCGCTGCTGCTGTTCCGCTCCACGCTGTCGATGTTCTCCATCATCGGCGTGGTGATGCTGATGGGCCTGGTCACCAAAAACGCCATCCTGCTGGTCGACTTCGCCATCCGCATGCGCGCCGACCGGGTGGATGTGGACGGCCACCGCGTGCCGGGCATGGAGCGCAGTGAAGCCCTGCTGCAGGCCGCCAAAGTCCGATTGCGCCCGATTTTGATGACCACGCTGGCGATGATTTTCGGCATGGTGCCGCTGGCCTTTGCGCTGACGGAGGGCTCCGAGCAGCGCGCCCCCATGGGCCAGGCCGTGATCGGCGGCGTTATCACCTCGTCGCTGCTGACCCTGGTGGTGGTGCCGGTGACTTATTGCTATATGGACGATCTGGCCCAGTGGTTCAAGCGCAAATTCGGGCCGAAAACCCCGCCCGCAGGCCCCGCCGAAAGCACCGCCGAACTCCCCCGTCCTGTCATGGACGGCCGTTAAAATCAAAGGTTTACCCGCGTCCAGCGTTCTTTCTTCTTATTCACCCCTAATTTCGCCAACCCACAGGTCCGCCATGAACTACGAACAAGCCCGTTTCAACATGATTGAGCAGCAAATCCGCCCCTGGGAAGTGCTGGACAACCAGGTCCTCTCCCTGCTCGCGGTGGTCAAGCGCGAAGATTTCGTGCCGCCGGCCCACAAGGCGCTGGCCTTTGTCGACATGGAAATCCCGCTGCCGCCCCAGTCCGAGCCCGGCCAGTGCATGCTGGCGCCCAAGGTGGAAGCCCGCATCCTGCAAGAGCTGGCCGTGCAAAAGCACGAGAAAGTGCTGGAGATCGGCTCCGGCTCCGGCTACATGGCCGCCCTGCTGGCGCACCGCGCGCAGCAAGTCATCACGCTCGAAATCAACCCCTCCCTCGCGCAGACTGCCCGCGACAACCTGCAAAAAGCCGGCCTCTACAACGCCGAAGTGCGCACCGGCGACGGTGCGGCCAACCTGGCCAAGGCGGCATCCGGCAGCGACCCGCTGCAAGGCCCCTTCGATGTGATCGTGCTGAGCGGCTCGGTCGCCGAAGTGCCGGCTTCGCTGCTGTCCATGCTGAAAGTCGGCGGCCGCCTGAGCGCCATCGTGGGCTTTGACCCGGTGATGCGCGCCACGCTGATCACCCGCGTGGCCGAAGACGCCTGGCGCACCACGCAGGCCTGGGACACCGTGGCGCCGCGCCTTGTGAATTTCCCTGAACCCTCGTCCTTCAGCTTCTAAGCGCCCTGCCCGAGCAACCTGAAGAAAACCTGCAAAGAAAGCCGACCATGATTGCCCAACTAAGCCCCGCCGACTTCGCAGCCTGGCGCGACAACGCCGGCGCCTTGCCTGTGGTGCTGGATGTGCGCGAGCCCTGGGAGCTGCAAACCGCTTCGGTGAAGGAAGACGGGTTCAAGCTGGTCCATATCCCGATGCGCGAGATTCCGGCGCGCATCGCCGAGCTGCAGGAAGCCAGCGCCGGCCAGCCCATCGTGTGCCTGTGCCATCACGGCATGCGCAGCCTGCAGGTGGCCAACTATTTGATCCAGAGCGGTGAGTTTGCCGATGTCGTCAATCTGCAAGGCGGCATTGACGCCTGGTCGCAGCAGGTGGACCGCACCGTGCCGCTTTATTGATGCCCTGTTTTTGATTTGCCTTGTTTTGATTTGCTTTTGATTTGTTTTTGATTTTCAGCCGACCCTTCATTTCTTCAGGACTCTTATGACAACGCCCAAGAACCTGCCGGCCCGACCGGTGATGTTGCCTCTGTCGATTGCGATCGCCGTGGTGCTGGCGGCCGCCGCGCCCATCGCGCGCGCGCAGAGTCTCGTCGACCTGTATGAGTCGGCACGCGCCTACGACGCGGCTTACCAGTCGGCCAAGCTGCAATACGACGCCAACCTTGCCAAAGCCGACCAGGCCAAGGCCGGCCTCCTGCCCACGGCCAGCGTGTCGGCGGGTGTCACGCGCACCGGTTTTGAAAACACCGCGCCGCAAATCGACCGCAGCTTTAATACGCAAAATGCCGCGCTGAACCTCACCCAGCCGCTGTACCGGCCCGCCAACTGGGCCACTTATGAGCAGGCCGCCAAGCAGGTCGAGCAGTCCCAGGCGCAACTGGAAACCGCCAACCAGGATTTGATCGTTCGCACCAGCCAGGCTTACTTCGACGTGCTGGCCGCGCAAGACACGCTGACTTTTGTGCGCGCGCAAAAAGCCGCCGTGGCCGAGCAACTGGCTTCCGCCAAACGCAACTTTGAAGTGGGCACGTCCACCATCACCGACACGCGTGAAGCGCAGGCCCGCTATGACCTGGTGATCGCCCAGGAAATCGCTGCCGAGAACGACCTGCGCGTCAAGAAGCTCGCGCTGGACACACTGGTCGGCAAACCCGAAGCACAGCCCAAGCCCCTGCTGGTGCCGGTCACTCTGCCGCTCATAGAGCCCGCCGATGTGACCACCTGGGTTCAGCAATCCGAAGTGGTGCACCCCAACGTCCGCCTGGCGCAAAGCGGGCTGGAGATCGCCGAGCTCGAGGTCAAGAAGGCCGAGGCCGGCCACAAACCCACGCTGGACCTTCAGGCCAATTACAACGTGACGCGCAACCCCTCGGGCACGGCCACGACCATCCCGCCCTTTGCCTTCCGCACCAACACCACCACCGTCGGCGTGGTGCTCAATGTGCCGATCTTCGCCGGCTTTGCCACACAAAACCGTGTGCGCGAAACCCTCTCGCTGCGCGACAAGGCCCAAAGCGACCTGGAAGGCGCAAGGCGCAACGTGGCGCAGGCCACCCGCACCGCCTTTTTCGGCGTGCAGTCGGGCCAGGGCCAGGTCAAGGCGCTGGAAGCGGCCGAGTTGTCCAGCCAGAGCGCGCTGGACGCCAACAAGCTGGGTTACCAGGTCGGCGTGCGCATCAACATCGACGTGCTCAACTCGCAAAGCCAGCTGTTCCAGACCAAGCGCGACCTGGCCAAGGCGCGTTATGACGTGCTGCTGGGCGACCTCAAGCTGCGCCAGGCCAACGGCACATTGACCCCCGAAGACCTGCAAAAAATCAACGCGCTGCTGGCAAAGTAAACTCGGGCCAACCACTCCAACAAAGGCCCCGCATCGGGCCACAAAGTCCATGTTGATGCCCACACACAATCCCCTGCCGTTGCCGATTGAGGCCGAACGAGTGACCGACGCACCCCGCAATGTGCCCACAGGCCCGAGCTTTCAGGTAATTGAAGAAACCACCTGGGAGGCGCTGGAGGCCTCAGGCCGGCAGCTGCCGTTTGAGCGGCCCGTGCTCGTCAAGGGCGGTATCAAACACTGGCCGGCCTTCAGCAAGTGGTCGTTCGAGCACCTGGCAGGCGTCTGCGAGAGCAAAGGCTCTGAAGCGCCCGTGAAATTCACCGACGGCCTGGTCGAGCAAGGCGTGACCAAGGGCCGGCCTTTTTTGCCGGTGGCGCCCTACCTGCGCGAGCTGGGCAAGCAGGCGCTCGCCACGCCCGACCCGGCGGCGGGCCTGCTGCCCAAGGCGCGGCTGGAGCAGCTGCGCCAGCAGCCCGGCGAACGCTTTCACCTGAACTGGGCGCACATGCAGTCCTTCAAGCCCACCACGCTTTACCTGGCGCAGTGGGACATCCTGGAAACCTTCCCGGAACTGCGCAAGGACCTGCTGATCAAGAGCCTGTGGCCCGGCCAGCGCCTGACCTGGGAATATGTCTTCATGGGCCCGGCCAACACCGTGACTGGCCTGCACAACGACTTTCCGCACAACTGGTTCTGCCAGCTCAAGGGCACCAAGGAGTTCATCCTGTTTCCGCCCGACCAGCGCCAGCACATGTGCCCCGCCAAAAAATACGACTGGGGTGCCACGCTCAGCGACATCAATGTGTCGCGCCTGCCCGAACAGGCCAAAGAACTCGCCTCGTTTGAAAAAGCCAACGGCATCTATGCCCGCGTGGAAGCCGGCGACGCACTCTTTGTGCCGCGCCGCACCTGGCACTCGGTAGTCTCGGTAGAGCCGTCGATCAGCCTGGGCATGTTCGGCCTTACGCCGTATGAAGTCGCCACCGGCGGCGCCTGGGCGACCTTGCGGGACTGGGCACATCACTTGCGCCTGTACGCCTGGAACAACTGCACCTGCCATCAGAAGAAGTAGACCCCGCGCTTTTCACTTCGTGTAATGCGCTGCCCCCCCGAGGGGCCGCCCGCCCTTAGGCCCGGCAAAGCCGGTTCCGGCGCTCATGCTGGGTTTAAGAAGCCCCGCGTCCGCTCAAAAAACCCTCTAGAGCGCTAACAGTCTTCGCTGTAGCACCACGGTTACGGTCCGCAAAAGCCAGGCCTGCAGCCACGGCAGCGGCACGGGCTTCGGGTTTGTCCATCAGCTTGCGGGCGGCGCGCACGCCTTGCTCCATGTCGACCACACGCCGGGCTGCACCTTCTTCCACCGCCAGTTCGGCGGCTTCGGTGAAGTTGAAGGTGTGGGGGCCCATGACCACCGGGCAGCCGCACGCGGCGGCTTCAATCAGGTTTTGCCCGCCCAGGGGTGCGAAGCTGCCGCCCAGCAGGGCGACGTCGCTCATCGAAAAATACAGGGCCATCTCGCCCAGCGAGTCGCCCAGCCAGACATCGGCCTCCTGCGCATCGCCGGCCGCCGGGCCACCTGCCGCGTCGTCCCAGCCTGAGCGGCGCGACACGCGCAGGCCGTGCTGCTGGACCAGCGCCTCGACCTCATTGAAACGCTGCGGGTGGCGCGGCACCAGCAGCACCTTGAAGCGGCTTCCCGTGCCTTGCACACCGGCCGGTAACTCGCCGGGCTGGGATTCGCTGACTGCGGTGTTGCCGGCCTCCTGCGCACGTTCCGACTGGGCCTGTGCACTGATCTCTTTCAGGAACAGCGCTTCCTCGCCCTCACGCGAGCTGGCAAACATCAGCACCGGCAGTGCCAGCGTGCGGCGCCAGATCTTGCCTTTTTCCTGCTGGGCATCGTCGGCCGCTGCATCGAATTTCAGGTTACCGAACACCCCGGCCACCGTGGCGCCGGCCCGGCGAAAGCGCTGCGCATCGTCGTCGGTCTGGGCGTACACGGCCGACAGCGCGGCGTAGGCGGGCATGGAGAGCGGCGAGATCTTCAGCGCCTGCTGGAGAGACTTTTCAGACAGCCGCCCGTTGACCAGCACCAGCGGCACAGCGCGCTGCTGCGCGGTGCTCACCAGGGTGGGCCAGATCTCGGTTTCCATCAAGAGGCCCAGCCGCGGCTTGAAATGGTCAAAAAAGCGCGCCACCGCACCCGCGCTGTCCCAGGGCTGCCACACCTGCACATCGCCGGGTTGCAGCAGTGCCACGCCTTCGGCGCGGCCGGTGGCGGTGCCGTGCGTCAGCAATATGCGCAGACCCGGGTGCTGCGTGCGCAGGACCTTGAGCAAAATAGCCGCCGTGCGCGTTTCGCCCAACGACACGGCATGCACCCAGATTAATTCAGAGGCAGTTTCAGCCGGCTGCGTGTAGCGGCCAAACCGCTCTTCTACCGCCTGCAGGTAACCGGGCTCCTGCTTGCCGCGCCGCGCCAGCTTGCGGCGCAGCAGCGGTTGGCCCAGCCACATCAGCAGCGAATAGAGCTTGAAGGCGATATCGCTCATGCCGGCGCCCCGCTACAGGCCAGCCAGGCTTGCCAGACGGCGTCGACGCCGGGCTCGGGCTGAGCGAACACGCTCACTTGCCGCGCGCCGGGGCCGCTGGCCTCGGGCCCGGTGCGCCAGGCGGTGTCGAAGTTGTAGATCTGCACATGCGGCAAGTCGAGCGCCACGGCGATGTGGCTCACGCCGCTGTCCACGCCGATCACGCCGGTGCACTGTGCGAGTTCGTCCGTCAGGGCGTCCAGCGGCAGCAGCGGCCATACGACCGCCATGGCTGGCGCGGTACGGTTGAGCGCATCGGCAATCGCCTGGCTGGTGGCCAGCTCACCGGCGCTGCCATGCGCCAGCGCCACTTGGTAACCGGCGGCGTTCAGGCGCTGGCCCAGGGCGATCCAGTGGGCTAGCGGCCACTCTTTGTCGGCCCGCGAGGTGCCATGGACAAATGCGACGCACGAGGCGCCTGGACCATCTGCTATTTTTTCAGGAGCGGCTTGCGCCCTTCCCGCTTGGTTTTCAGGCACTTTCAGTTTGAATTTTGGAGCACCCTGCAGGGTGTAGCCCAGGGCCTTTGCGGCCAGTTCACGCGATCGTCGCACCGCATGAATGTGCGGCTCGACCGCAATCGCCACATCAGCCACCCAGCGCGTGGGTGCTTCGTAGCCCGAGCCATCGGTCTGGTTGGCCAGGGCGTAACGCTTGCCGCCCGGCGCCAGGGCCGCCAGCCGCGCCACCACGGCGGACTTGGTCAGCCCCTGCAGATCGATCACGGCGTCGTAGGCCTCCTGCTGCAGGTCGCGCTTGAACGCACCCCACGCCTGGCGTGTTTCAGCTTTCCAGAAGGATTTGCGCCAGCGGCGGATTTCGCATGGGATGACCCGGTGCAGGCCGCCTGCGCGCGCCAGCAGCGGCGCAAAGGCCTTTTCCACCAACCAGTCAATCTGCGCCCCCGGCAACGCGGTAAGGATGTCTTGCACTACCGGCAGGGTATGCACCACGTCACCGAGCGAGGACAGCTTGACCAGGAGAATTTTCATGAAGAGCGTGAAAGCGGAAAACGCTGATTTTCACCGCAGAACGCCCCCGGGCCGGGGAAACCTCAAAAAAGGCAGTTTCTTAGTGCGCTGCCGCCGCGAAGCTCGCGTCAGGTTTGACGCTGCGCAGGAGGGCCAGCATGTCGGCCTCAATGCGCTCCAGGGCCTGCTGGGTGTGGCCTTCAAAACGCAACACCAGCACCGGCGTGGTGTTGGACGCGCGAATCAGGCCAAAGCCGTCCGGCCAGTCCACACGCACACCATCAATCGTCGAGATCTTGGCAGGCGCCGCAAACTTCGCAGATTTGATCAGCGCCTCCACCACCGTATGCGGCTCACCCTCTTTGCAGGCCACATTCAGCTCAGGCGTGCTGAAGCTGGTCGGCAAGGCATTGAGCACGATGCCGGCGTCGGGCACGCGGCTCAAAATCTCCAGCAGGCGCGCGCCTGCATAGGTGCCGTCATCAAAGCCGTACCAGCGTTCCTTGAAGAAGATGTGGCCGCTCATCTCGCCGCCCAGCGGGGAGTTGACCTCTTTCATCCTGGCCTTTATCAGCGAGTGGCCGGTCTTGTACATCATCGCTGTACCGCCGGCGGCTTCGATCTCGGGCGCCAGGCGCTGCGAGCACTTCACGTCAAACAAAATCGTGCCGCCCGGCACACGTGACAGCACGTCGCGGGCAAACAGCATCATCTGCCGGTCGGGGTAGATGTTCTGGCCGTCTTTGGTGACGATGCCAAGGCGGTCACCATCGCCATCAAAGGCCAGGCCCAGCTCGGCGTCGCCGCTTTGCAGGGCCTTGATGAGGTCTTGCAGGTTTTCGGGCTTGCTGGGGTCGGGGTGATGGTTGGGAAAGTTGCCGTCCACTTCGCTGAACAGCTCAGTCACCTCGCAGCCCAGCGCGCGGAAGATGGCGGGGGCCGATGCGCCGGCAATGCCGTTGCCGGAGTCGATGACGATTTTCATGGGGCGCTCCAGCTTGATGCCGGAGACGATGCGGTCGCGGTAAGCCGTGCCCACATCGACCTGACGAATCGTGCCGGCCTGTGACGGCAACACCCATTTTTCGCCCTCAATCACACGGCGCAAACCCTGGATTTCTTCACCGTAGATCGCCCGGCCGGCCAGCACCATCTTGAAGCCGTTGTAGTCCTTGGGGTTGTGGCTGCCGGTGACCTGAATGCCCGAGCCCGCCAGCGTGCTGGCCGCGAAGTACAGCATGGGCGTGGTCACCATGCCCACATCAATAACGTCGATGCCGGTAGCGGCCAGGCCGCGCATCAGCGCCGCGCTGAGCGCAGGCCCGCTGAGCCGGCCGTCACGACCCACGGCGACGGCCTTTTCACCTTCGGCCAGCGCCGCCATGCCAAATGCCTTGCCCAACGCCTCGGCCATGTCTTCATGGATGGTGGACGGCACCACGCCGCGGATGTCATAGGCCTTGAAGATGGACGGGTTGATTTGCATTGAGGCGGGTTCCTGGGAGTCTTGAATGGCGGGAGGCCGAAGCCTGATTTCATTGTAGGGGCCGTCCCCCGCATCGGCTGTAGGCCACAGCCGTTTCGGGCAGGTCCGTTCAGACTATTGCAGCCCCTCACAAACCAGCCGGACCAGCCCCAAAACGGAGGTTTTCAGGCCCTCAGGGACATGTCCGAAAACGGCTAGTGAAAGCCGCCCTGCGGCGTATCATTTCTTCCATGAACCGCGAAACCACCCCTCTTGCCGACAACGACTGCTACCTCGCCCTGAAGGCGCGGGACGCCCGTTTTGACGGCAGCTTTTTCACCGGCGTGACCTCCACCGGCATCTACTGCCGCCCGGTCTGCAGCGTGAAAACGCCCAAGCGCGAGAACTGCCGCTTCTTTCACCATGCCGCGCAGGCCGAGAATGCGGGCTTTCGCCCCTGCCTGCGCTGCCGGCCCGAGCTGGCGCCGCATTCTGTCGTCTGGTCCATCCAGGATGCCTCTTACATCCTGGCCCACCAGGCGGCCCGCCTGCTGGACGAACCCGAGGTCTGGGCCGAAGAAGCCCCTTCAGTCGAAAAGCTGGCCGCCAAGCTGGGCGTGAGTGACCGCCATGTGCGCCGGATATTTGAGGCGCAGTTTGGCGTCTCGCCCATGCAGTATTTGCAAACGCACCGGCTGCATACCGCCAAACAATTGCTGGCCGACACCAACCTGCCGATCACGCAGGTGGCACTGATCAGCGGCTTTGCCAGCGTGCGGCGCTTTAACGCGGCTTTTGTAGAGCACTACAAACTCAACCCCACGCAGTTGCGGCGCCAGGGCCCGGCCCGCGTCGGCGAGGTGGGCGAAGGCGTGACCGTGCGGCTGGGCTACCGCCCGCCCTATGACGTGCAGGCCATGCTGGCTTTTTTCACCAAGCGCTGCATCAACGCCATTGAATTCGTCACGCCCGACGCCGCACAACCCGCGCTGGGCCGCACCTTCAGCGTCGAGGCCAATGGCAAGCTGCATGCCGGCTGGCTGCTGGCCAGCTTTGACGAGAGCCGCTCGCAACTGGTGCTGCGCGTGAGTGATTCGCTGCGCGAAGTGCTGCCGCTGGTGATACGCCGCGTGCGCACCACCTTTGACCTGGATGCCGACCCCGTCACCATCAACAGCGTGCTGCACGAGAGCTTTCCTGACGGCGACGGCCTGCGTGTGCCGGGTGCGTTGTGCGGCTACGAGCTGGCCGTGCGCGCCGTGCTGGGCCAGCAGATCACCGTGGCCGCGGCGCGCACCCTGGCGCAGCGCATGGTGGACCGCTTTGGCGAGCCGGTCGAGACACCGTGGCCGCAGCTCACGCGCCTCTTCCCCTCACCGGCCGTGCTGGCTGCCGCCAGTGGCGATGCGCTGGGGCAACTGGGCATCGTGAAGCAGCGGCAGGCGGCCATTGTGGGCATTGCCGAGGCGGTCGCCAGCAAACGGCTGCAGTTGCATAGCGGCGCCGACGTGAACGCCACGATGGCCACGCTGAAAGAATTGCCAGGCATAGGCGACTGGACGGCGCAGTACATCGCGATGCGCGCCCTGCGCTGGCCCGACGCCTTTCCGGCAGGTGATGTGGCCTTGCACAAAGCCTTGGGCGTGCAAGGCAAAAAGAACCCGGCACGGGAAGCTGAGGAAGCCTCCGCCGCCTGGAAACCCTGGCGCAGCTATGCAGTGATCCGCGCCTGGAGCGGCACGCTGGAGCGCCCCGGCTGACGGCGCGGCTTCGGTTAATTGATTCCGCGACCCCCGGTGATTTATGCATTTACGGAATGAATGCAGGGCTTCGATTTCATTGGACGGAATGGCGCCTTCGGGCGACCATCGCCGTCGAGTGGCCAAAGCCAGGCTTCACCGGCCCGGGGCGTCAAAAGGCGGCGGGCGGCATTGCCAGCAAACCAATAGCTGCCGGCGCCTGTTTTTAAAGGGCTACAGCCCTGAATGACATGAAGGCCTGAGAGATCAGGCAAGGCTTAACCACTCAAAAGGTGACCAAGATGAAATTCGACAACTCCATTGTTCAAACCACATTTCAAAGCCCGCTGGGCAAGATGATCATTGCCGCGACCGACAAGGGCCTGGCAGGCACCTGGTTTGCCGGGCAGCGCCACCTGCCGCCACAACTCGTGGAGCCTTATGTGTGGCGCGAAGACCCCGACCATCCGGTGATCAAACAAGCAATTGCGCAGCTCACCGAATACTTCGCCGGCACACGCACCTACTTTGATTTGCCGCTGGATCTGGCCTATGGAACGGCCTTCCAGCAATCGGTGTGGCAGGCGCTGCTGGCCATTCCGCAGGGCGACACCACCAGCTATGGTGAACTCAGCCACCGCATCGGCAAACCAGCCGCCGTGCGCGCAGTGGGCGCGGCCGTCGGGCGCAACCCCGTCAGCGTCATCGTGCCCTGCCACCGTGTGTTAGGTTCCGATGGCTCACTCACCGGTTATGCCGGTGGCCTTGATAAAAAAACAGCGCTGCTCAAACTTGAGGGCGCACAGATGAAGGAGACTTTGTTTTGAGCTCAACTACCACCGGGCTGGCCACGCCCGCCGCCGCATCGGCCCCCAAAAGCTGGATCGCCGACTTCATCATGCTGGCAGCGATCTGGGGTTCGTCCTTTCTTTTCATGCGCATCAGCACGGTGGAGTTTGGCCCGCTGCCGACCGCCGCCGTGCGCGTGGCTATCGCGGCGCTCTTTCTGCTGCCCATCGTTTGGCTGCGCGGCCTGCTGCCGCACCTGAGGCAAAACTGGAAGAAGATTTTCTTTATCGGCATCCTCAATTCGGGCATCCCGTTTGCCTGCTTTTCGTTTGCGCTGCTGTCCATCACCACCGGGCTGTCGGCCATCCTCAACGCGACGGTGCCCATGTTCGGCGCGCTGATCGCCTGGCTGTGGCTCAAAGACAAGCCCAATGGCTCGCGCATCCTGGGCCTCATCGTCGGCTTTGCCGGCGTGGCCATGCTGGCCTGGGACAAAGCCACCTTCAAACCCGACGCCTCGGGCATCGCGCCCGGCTGGGCCGTGCTGGCCTGTCTTTTGGCCTGCCTGTGCTACGGCATCTCGGCCAGCTACACCAAGCGCTACCTCACCGGCATGCCGCCGCTGGTGACCGCCGCCGGCAGCCAGATCGGCGCAACGCTGGGCCTGGCATTGCCGGCCGCCTGGCTGTGGCCGGCGCAGATGCCGGGCGCCCATGCCTGGCTGGCGCTGCTGGCAGTGGGTGTGCTTTGCACCGGCCTGGCCTACATCCTCTTTTTCCGCTTGATTGAAAACGCCGGCCCGCCGCGCGCGCTGTCTGTCACCTTCCTGGTGCCGGTGTTTGCCGTGCTGTATGGCGTGCTCTTTCTGGGCGAGCACGTCACGGCCTGGATGATCATCTGCGCGGTGGTGATTGTGATTGGCACGGCGCTGTCGACCGGGCTGCTCAAACTGGGCCGCAAGGGCTGAATGCGGCGATGAGGTCGGCCCGCAAGATCAAGCTGAAGATCAAACTGGCTGGGCCCAAGCCGCGCAACCCCTTGGTGGCGGCTGCGGCGCAACGCAAGGCCGGCTCGCACCGCAAATCTGAAGCGAGTATCCGCAAGAAAGAAAAGATGGCGTTGAAGAAGCAGCTGTTTCAGCTGTAATACGCGGGTCGCCGCGGCTGGGTGAGAATCAGGGCTCTTGATTCATTCACACAAGGGCGATTCAACATGCTGCTGGCTTCCGCTTCCGTATCTTCGACTCCACTCCGTTCACCTGGCCGTCGTCTTGCGGCGAGCGCCCTGCTCACCGCGCTGGCCGTAGCCGGCTCGCTTGCTACCTTGGGCAGCGCCCGCGCGCAAGCCTCGCTGGACACGATGGTCAAGGCCGAGGCTGAGCAGGCGGGCTTTCCGGCAATGGCTGCCGCGGTGGTGGTCAAAGGCAAGCTGCTGGCCGTGGGCACGGGCGGCACACGCCGCGTCGGCACCGTCGCACCGGTGACCCATAAGGACCGCTTTCACATCGGCTCCGACACCAAGGCCATGACCTCGCTGATGACGGCCATGATGGTAGAGGCCGGCAAGCTGCGCTGGGACAGCACCTTCGAGCAGGTCTTCCCCGAACTGGCCACCGGCATGGATGCCGGGGTGAAACGCGTCACGCTTGCCCAGTTGCTCTCGCACACCAGCGGCCTGCCCTCGGACGACGCGGACTTTGACGCACTGCTGGCCAAGGTGGTCTTCCAGTCCGGCAACCTCAACGAGCAGCGCTACTGGATGGTCAAGCAAACCGTGACAAAGCCGCTGGCCCGTGAGCCCGGCGCGTCTTTTGCCTATTCCAACCTCGGCTACACCATGGCCGGCGCCATGATAGAACGCGTGGGCGAAAAATCGTGGGAAGAGCTGATCTATGACCGCGTGTTCACACCACTCAAACTCAGCACTGCCGGCATAGGCCCACAAGCCACACTGGGCCGCCTCGACGCACCTTTGGGGCACGTCGTGGTCGACGGCAAACTCAAGGCCATGATTGGCGGCCCCGAAGCGGACAACCCGCTCGTCATCAGCCCGGCAGGCACCGCGCATATGTCAGTGATCGACTTCGCCACCTGGGGCGGCTGGATGGCAGGGCAAGGCAAACGCGCGCCCTTCCTCGTCAAACCCGACACGATGAAAAAGCTCGTGACACCGGTGATCTCCATGTCGGCAGCCTCGACCTCATCCACCACCGTGGCGGGCGCAGCCCAATACGCCCTGGGCTGGGCCTCCACCAAGATGGCCTGGACGGATTACCCGGTCGCCTTTCACGGCGGCTCCAACAACATGAACAAGGCCTACATCTGGGTCGACACCGAACGCGATGCGTCCATCGTGGTCATGACCAATGTGGCAACGCCGAATACGGACGATGTGATGCAAAAGCTGGCCGGGAAGCTTTATGGGCGGTATGTGAAAACAGTGAAGTAAGAAAGCCTGGGGCGAACCACTGAAACTACAGGCATGAAAAACTCAGAGTTCATCATTGAGCAGTACCGCGGCAACAAGCTGGTCCGTTCCTTCACGCCGACCGGAAACCCAGCTTTGCCCTGGAGCATGAACGTCAACGGCAAGAGTTACGCCAGAACGAATGGGTGGGTTTTATCGAAGATATTGCCCACTCTGGTGGAGGGCTCCCGGGTCACGACCAGAGTTGTGCTCGCGGAATAAATCGCGTTAGGTCTCAGATGTCGAAGCAACGTCAACGTCATATTGGCCGGCAGCCCATGGAGGAATCGATTCGCCTGGCGCTGGTGGAATTTGTCGCCGACGCGGGTGAAGTCGATGTCCAGCGCATGCGTTACGACTGGAAGGAAAACGACGTTCTCATTCAGCTCCATCTGCACAAGCCGATTTCGGGTTTGACGCTGTTGTATTTCCGGCGTGAAATTGCGGCTATTTTGCGAAAAGTCGTCACGGACGGCGATCCACTTCAAGAGTGGCTTGTTGTCATTGATCACGCCGGTGAGAAAATTGGACGGGTCGCGCCATCTACCAATTTGGACGATATCGCGGATGACTGAGAAGCGCAGACCCGACCGGATAATTGACGCATATGCAAAAGCGCATCGACTTCCGTTGATCGCAGCTGGCCTTCGCCAGCCATCTTTACCTTAGCCAGCACATGAACACATTTCAGCCCGGGGACTACTACGAAGACTGTTTCTTCCATCCTTGTCTCTGCGTTGCAGTAGATGGTGAGGGCGGACTCACCGGAATTTCCCTGATCGACGGGTCATCGCCGCGGTCTTGTGACATCGTCCGTTGTGGTGTGCGAAAGCTGACGCTCGACGAAGTAATTCTCTGGAAAAAGAAAGGTCCGCAGAATGCTGATCATCCCTGGACACCGCTACCTGATAAACAGTGGTGGTGGCCGCGCCCCGTCGAGGGACTCAATCCAGCCATTGCGCTGGAGTTTCTCTTCGAGTCATCCCTGAACTACTTGCGCAATTTTGCGAAAGCGCAACTGGGAGACAGGATCATTGGTTGGTACGCGGCTGCGGGTAATTTCAACGACACTGGCCCTGGCTCTCCTGCTGAAGTGTCCTACCAGGTTCGCGGCTCGGCCGCGAGTGGCAGCGTCCGGGTCGAGGCCGTGAAGGAAGGTCGGCTCTGGCCTATTCAGAGCATTCATCTCACACTCGAAGGTCGGAATGAGCCGCTCGTCTTTGAAGGAGAGAAAGTGAGAGGATGTGGCCGCGCAGGCTAAGGTGACAATCGACACGGGCCCACCCAATCGGGAGGGCGCAACTGAGTAGGAATGACAATGACGCGCCGCTATTTCTTCACTACCGCCGTGACGATCCTGGTTGTCACAGCTATTGCCGGAGCGTATGTGGCCGGCATTCAGGTCGGCAGAGGCCAGGACAGGGAAGCATTTGGTCAGGTGCTTGCATCAGTCCAAACTGATCAAGGCTTCACAAAATTGCAACGCCTGCGTGAGTTTGAAAGCGAACTTTCTCGTGGTTGCGCGAAGGAGACACTCGCAAAGTTGCGGATCGACATTCAGATCCAGCTTGATGTCCTGGCTTCGTTCTATCAGGAGCACAAAGGCACCTGGGTCATGGACGACCTCGCTAAAAGAGATCCGGCGATCCTGGAGCAATTGAAGACCTTCAAGCCGCAACAAAACTTCTGGACGGAGCCGAAATGCACCTTATGAAACGTGTGCCTCCTAACTAGCCGTCCAGGTCGAAGGCCTGCGGCCCCGCCCGGCCATTTCAAGGATATATTTCCGGGACCCGATACCTACACACCACGGAGGATGGCATGAGCGACACAATTTGGGTACGCAGAAAGTCTCGAGTCGGCACTGATGATTCAGGCGACGACTACGACCACTCGCTTTTTTGCAAGGCTTCTGAACAACTGGACGAACTCGCCAAAACCCTGGGAGTGCGTGTGCTTTCAGACTTCATCGACACCACGGACATGCAGTACAACTTTTCCGAGGAAGACCTGCCTGAGTCGTGGATCGCCGAAAACGAAAAGTGGTTTGCACCTGCCGATGCGTTGCCCTCGCTCACGAAGCTCATCGAGCGTTTGAAAGCGGGCGAAGTGAAAGGTATCAAGGAAAAGCTGCGAGCCGGTCTTATTGAGGAACTTGAAGACTGCCTGGTCAAAGTATCCGAGGCCGAGAAAGAGGCAGATCAGTTCCATTTTTGTCTCGTGATGTGAGGCCTGTGGCCTCCGTCATCGATCAAACCACGCCATGAAAACATATCTGCTCCCGCTATGTGGCAGCCTGCTTGGCGGAGCGGTCACCTTCTGGATGTTCGCGGTGCTATTCACTACGCCTGTGACGCAGGCTTTTCCGAAGGTCTTGTTCCCGCTGGCCCTCGCGGCCGCGGCATCCTTTGCTTTGGCCCGGCTAGCCCCCAGGAAATGGAAGCTGCTTGCGGTTGCAGTCGCCCTTCCCACCCTGCTCCTGGCCGCTCTGCTGCTCATCGCCCTGTGGACGGAAGGTCGTAGCGACTGGCGCTGGGCCCTGGTCGCGGGTGCGGTACTGGCCGTTTGCATGGTTTCAGGCTGGCTTGCGCGCGCGAAGAATGAGAGTAGCGAGCGCGCCTGAAAATCCATGGCCTTTCCTACAACCGAACCGAAAGTCGAAGCAGCCGAGCGAGAGCTCGACGTGAAATTCCCACGCGAATACAGGGAGCGGCTCCTGGCGCGCAATGGCGGTGAAATCTCCACAGCCGGCGACGATTGGCAAGTCTTCCCGGTATTCGATTCAACCAGCCGCAAGACCGCGGGGCGCTCGGCAGGGCATGTAGTCCTCGAAACCATGAGCGCCCGAGCCTGGGAAGGTTTTCCCGCCGGCGCCGTCGCGATCGCCTCAAACGGCTCGGGCGACTACCTGGTCCTTATGCCAAAAGCACTTTCCGGCCAGTTGGACTGTCAAGTGCAAGTCTGGAATCATGAAACGCGCAAATGCACGCCCAGCCCGCTTCGTTATGACAATTGATCCTGAAAGCAAACTTACCCGGCAGGTCGAATGGTTCCATCAGTTCGCCGAACAGTCTGCCGGCCAGCTGGCAGCGCAGGCGACCGAAGAGAATCGCGCTCTGTTTAAACAGTACGTTATTGCCTGCTTGCCTGGTCACGATCCGCCAGAAGGCCAATCGCCGGAAGAGTTTGCGTGCAACGTTTTGGAGTTGCGAAAAAATGAAAGCGGATGGAACCAGGCCCTGATGTCAGCGTTGATCCGGGCCGACGATCTCTACAAGGAACAGGCATGGCAAAGCGCAGTCGCAACGCTGCAGTCATTCGCCGGGTCGTGTCCCTGGAAGCTTTTTTCAGAAGCAGCCAGAAACCAGGCCTGCAATTACAAATCGCACTAAACATGCAGCTCAAAGACTTCCTCCTCGCCTGAGGCTGGACAGATAAGAAATACGGCGGCTCACGTTACTGCAACGACCCCGCCACCACATTGATGCTGAGCGCCAGAATCAGCATGTTGAAACCGAAGGACAGCACGCTGTGGATCAGCGTGAGGCGGCGCATTTCGCGTGAGGTGACTTGTACGTCAGACACCTGCGACGTCATGCCCACAACGTGGGCGTAGTAAAGAAAGTCAAAGTAGTCCGGGTCCAGCCCACCGGGAAACTGCAGGCCCGGGCCATCGGGCTCTTTCTGCTTTTCTTCAAAGTAATAGCGGTGCGCGTAGCGGAAGGCAAAGATGGTCTGGATAAAGAGCCATGAGGCTGCCAGCGCCGCGATGGCCAGCGCGATGTGCAGGGTGCGCTCAATGCCCGTGAGGCTGCGTGACTGCTGCATCATGACCGTGATGGCGGCGACGCAGGCCATGGTGGCCAGCAGCATCAGCAAAAACAGCACCACACTGGGTTCGTCTTGCGCCTGGGCGCGTTCGCGGGTACGTTTGGCGTCAAAGCGCACGCACAACCACCAGGCCAGCCCCAGATAAATCGCCACACCCACACACCAGCCCAGCAGGCCGCGGAATTGCCACACGGTGGGCAACGGCACCGCCGCGGCGGCAAGCCCGGCCACCAGGCCGGCGATGAGGCGCTGCGGGGCGCTGGTTTCGGAAACATGTTTGCGCATGGCGCATTGTGAGGCCAGTAAGGCCTCAGCTTCAAGGCTGTGACTTGGGGCCCGCCACGGCCAACATCCCGCCAATCTTTGCGGGGCGTTTTGTATGGCTTTGTATCCGGCCCTCCCGCGGATACAGCCGCATGCGAAGAGGCCGCGCCCGCGACACAGCGCCGATACGAAGGGGCGGTTCAATCACTGAAGCCATCGCTAACCCTTGGCGAGCTTTACCCGAGACAGACCATGACCCTCCTGATCCTTGCCTTCCTGGGCGGTGTTCTCACCATCGTCAGCCCCTGCATTCTTCCTGTGCTGCCTTTTGTGCTGGCGCGTGCCGACCGGCCTTTTTTGAAGAATGGTTTGCCGATGTTGCTTGGCATGGCGCTGGCCTTCACTGGGGTGGCGACGCTGGCGGCTGTAGGTGGCGGCTGGGCCGTGCAGGCCAACGAATACGGGCGCTTCGCCGCGCTGGCGTTGCTTGCGGTGTTTGCCTTGACGCTGATGTTTCCCGGGCTGGCCGATCGCCTGGCGCGCCCGCTGGTGGCGCTGGGCGCACGGATCGCCGCCTCCAGCGACGGCGGAGCGCTCAAAGGCCATGCTTTTGCTTCGTCGCTGGTGCTGGGTGCGGCCACCGGCTTGCTGTGGGCGCCTTGCGCGGGGCCGGTGTTGGGCTTGATCTTCACGGGTGCGGCGATTCAGGGCGCCAACGTCGGCAGCTCGCTGCTGCTGTTTGCCTATGCGGGCGGCGCGGCCACGTCGCTGGCGCTTTCGTTGCTGGTGGGTGGTCGGGTGTACGCGCTGCTGCGGCGCTCGCTGGGCGTCAGCCAGTGGGTGCGGCGCGGCATGGGGGCTGCGGTGCTGACCGGTGTGGCGCTGATTGCGACGGGCCTGGACACCGGGCTGCTCAGCCAGCTTTCGCTCAGCAGCACCTCGAAGATTGAACAGTCGCTCATCGACACGCTGAGGCCGCAAGCGATGAGTCCGGCCGTTGTTGAAGCCGAAGCGCCCGCGCCGCAAGCCACGCCTCTTGTCGCCGCGAAGCTCGACATTCCGAACACCGCTCCAGCATGGAACGAAGCCACCCTTGCGCCGCTGGCAGGCGCCACCGGATGGATCAATTCACCAGCCCTGAACAGCGCAGACCTGCGCGGCAAGGTGGTGCTGGTGGACTTCTGGACCTATTCATGCATCAACTGCCTGCGCACCCTGCCCTTTATCCGGGCCTGGGCCGACAAGTACAAAGACGCCGGCCTGGTCGTGCTGGGCGTGCACTCGCCGGAGTTCGCGTTTGAGAAAAACGAGGACAACGTGCGCCGGGCGGTGAAGGACCTGGGCATCACCTATCCCGTTGCTGTCGACAGCCGGCATGCGATCTGGCGCGGATTCGAGAACCAGGCCTGGCCGGCGCTGCATTTTGTGGATGCGCAGGGCAAGCTGCGTCACCAGGTGCTGGGTGAAGGTCAGTATGAAGAGTCGGAGCGATTGATCCAGAAGCTGCTGGCGGAAGCGGGCAAGACCACCCACCCCAGCGGGCTCGTTGCAGTCCAGGGTGAAGGCGTGCAGGCCGCGCCGGGCAACCGCGTGCTGTCGGGGGAAACCTATGTCGGCCACGAGCGCGCAGCGGGCTTTGTGCCTGCGGGCGGGCTTCAGGCGGATGTCTCGCACCGCTATGAGCCCGTAGCCAGCCTGCCGTTGAACCGCTGGACGCTGGGCGGCGAGTGGACGGTGGAAGGCGAACGCGCTGTCGCTGCGGGCGGCGCGCGTCTGGCCTATCGCTTCCGTGCGCGAGACTTGCACTTAGTGCTGGGACGAAAAGCCGGCGTAAGCGCCGTGCGCTTTCGCATTCTGATTGACGGCAAGCCACCCTTGAACAGCCACGGCACGGACGTGGCCGCGGACGGCAGCGGCTTGATTGACGCCCACCGGCTGTACCAGCTCGTCAGGCTGCCGGCTGCGGCGGGTGACCACCTGTTTGAGATCGAGTTTCTCGACCCAGGCGCCCATGTGTATGCCTTCACTTTCGGCTGATCCGCTTCAGGCACAAGCACACAACTCCACCAACACACCATGAAAAAACTCTGGTTCGCCTTGACCTTCTTTCTGGGCGGCTTTGCGCACGAGCTGCGCAACCCGGTCAGCTGCCAATGCATCAACTCGCGGGCAGCGGTTGTCTGGCGGCTGGGTGGGCGGAAAAAGGCCGGCTAGGCGCGCCGCTTCACTGCGGCGCAAACGCCCTGAAAAGAGATTTGTACCGCAGTGTGTCGGGCTTCTCTCTGAGTACAGAACATTGCGTTGCCGAGACACCTGGGACACGCCGGCCCTTTGTAATTCATCTTGTGCTTCGGGATACAGAAGACCCTTTTTCAGATTGCATCCACGGCGCATTTTTCTGCTTTTTTCTTCAACTTTTCACAAAGGAAACACCATGAGCTCCATCATCACCATCGAAAAAGTCCTGTACACCGCCAAGACCCACACCACCGGCGGGCGCGAAGGCCAATCCCAAAGCTCCGACGGACGCCTGGACATCAAGCTGTCTTCGCCCGGCAGCACCGGCAAGGGCACCAACCCCGAGCAGCTGTTTGCTGCTGGCTGGTCAGCCTGTTTTATCGGCGCGATGGGGCTGGCAGCCGGCAAGATGAAGGTCAAGCTGCCCGACGATCTGGCTGTCGATACTGAGGTGGATCTGGGCACCACCGACGGCGCCTACTTTTTGCAAGCGCGCCTGAATGTCAGCCTGCCAGGTGTGGAGCGTGAAGTGGCCCGCGCCCTGGTGGATACCGCACACCAGACCTGCCCGTATTCCAAACTGACGCGCGGCAATATCAATGTGGTGATCAACCTGGTTTGAGCCCCTACGTAAAAAGCCGGCCTGCCCGTTTGACTGGGCAGGCCGGCTTTTTTGTTTCCGGATTTGCGGTGATGGCAGCTTCAGTGCTGCCATCGGTTTTCACACTTACTTCGCTTCGGCTGCGCGTTCGATCAGCTTGGCAACGGGCTCAGGCCGGGACACCATCACCACATGCGAAGCGCCTTTGACGACGACAGTCTGCTTCGAATGTGCGCGCTCGGCCATGAAGGCCAGGGCTTGCGGCGGAATGTTCTTGTCCTGGTCGCCGTAGATGAACCAGGAAGGAAGCGTCTTCCACGCGGGCGTGCCAGAGGCTTCATGCACCGCAGCCTCGGTGACGGGCCGCTGGGTGGCCGCCATCAGCCCGGCATCTGCCCTTGAAACATCCGAGGCGAACTGGTCATGGAATTTGTCTTGCTGGATGTAGAGGTCCTTGCCGCCGCCCGACAGCGCCACCGGCGCAGCCAGCGTGGGCCCCAGGGTGCTACCCGGGAACTTGCCCGAAAGGCCGAGCGCGTTCTCACCCGCTTCAGGTGCAAAGGCCGCCACGTACACCAGGGCCTTGACGTTGGCATTGCCGTTGGCTGCCTCGCTGATGACGGAGCCGCCATAGGAGTGGCCGACCAGCACCACGGGCGTTGGAATACTCGCCACCAGGTTGGAGACATAGTCAGCGTCACCCTTGACGCTGCGCAGGGGATTGGCGGCGGCCACAACGGGGTAGCCGTCTTTCTTGAGAATCCTGACGACGTTATTCCAGCTCGATGACTCGGCGAACGCACCGTGCACCAGCACGATGGTGGGTTTGGTTTGGGCAAAGGCGGTGGCGCTTGCCAGGGCGGTGGCGGCCAGTGCGAAGCCTGCGATGAGTTTTTTCATGTGATGTACGTTCTTTAAAAGTTAGGTGTTTGCCGGGCGCAAGCAGCGTCAGACCAGGTTGATTTCGACGCCGATGTTGCCGCGCGTGGCTTTGGAGTACGGGCAGATCTGGTGGGCGGCGTCGGTGATCTTGCGGGCTGCTTCACGGTCCATGCCGGGCAGGCTGACGTTCAGGCGGGCTTGCAGGAAGAAGGCGTCACCGGTGCTGCCCAGGTCGACTTCGGCATCCACCGACAGGTCGGCCGGCAAAGTGATCTTCTGGCTGGCCGCAGCGCGGCCCATGGCGCCGATAAAGCAGGCTGACCAGCCGGCGGCAAACAGTTGCTCGGGGTTGGTGCCGTTGCCGGCGCTGCCGGGGCGCGACAGCTTGATGTCCAGCCGGCCGTCGGAGCTGCGGGATTCGCCGTCACGGCCGCCGGAGCTGGTGTGGGTTTTGCCGGTGTAGAGCACTTTTTCGATCTGCGTCATGGTGATTCCTTGTCGAAATGGGTATTGAGTGGTTTTAAATCGCATCCGAATAGATCGGATGCGATTAATAATACCGCCAAAAACCCAAATGTCAACGCTTGCGATCAAATCGCATACGATATAATTAAAGCCATATGGACGTCACCATGGCCACCAGGACATCGTTATGAACCCCACTCCCACGCCTGTTAGCGCCGAGCCGCAAGACCGCAAGCTCTCCGACTACCTCTGCTTTGCGATCTATTCAGCCAACCTCGCCTTTGGCAAAGCCTACAAACCGATTCTGGAAGAGCTGGGACTCACCTACACCCAGTACATCACCGTGATCGCGCTGTGGGAGCAAGACAACCAGACCGTGAGCGGCCTGGGCGAAAAGCTGTTTCTCGAATCGAACACGCTCACGCCCATCCTGAAAAAGCTGGAGGGCATGGGCTACCTGAGCAGGCAGCGCGGCTCCGTGGATGAGCGCCAGGTGCTGGTCAGCCTGACAGATGCCGGTAGGCGCCTGCGTGAAAAAGGGCTGGGCATGAACCTGGCGGAGGCCTCGGGGTTGACGCCGGAAGAGTTTCCGCGCCTGCTCAACGCCGTGGCGACGCTGCGCGACAACCTGATCAAGGCGTCACAGGCGCGGAAGTAACTTCCGCGAATTTCCGCGCGCTTCTTCGTCAGGCGATCTCGGGCGGGTTCAGGTAAAGAGCCTGCTCGCCGGAGAGGCTCTGCTTCATTTGCCGGGTGAAGCTGTCGACAAGCACTTCTTCCTTGCCGGTTTCAATGCCGGTGAAAGCGGCCTCGGCCACCTGCTGCGGGCTGGTCTTCTTCATGTCGAAGCCCTTGGTCATGTCGGTATCTAGGAAGCTGACATGCAGGCCCTGCACAAAGGTGTTCTGGCCGCGCAGTTCAATACGCAGGGCGTTGGTGAAGCTCCACACGGCGGACTTCGAAGCCGAGTAAGACGCCAGCATGGGGCGAGAGAACCAGGTCGCGTCCGACAGCACATTGAGGATGGCCCCACCGCCGTTTTTGGCCAGTACGGGCGCAAAGGCCTGACTGAGCAGGATGGTGCCGTAGTAGTTGGTCTCAAAAATCTCGCGGCTGAAATCAACCATGGAGGCGTCAAGAACGCTGCTGTTCAGGCGCGCAATGCCTGCGTTGTTGACCAGCAAGGTGACGTCGCCGCATTGTTTTGCTGCCGCGGCAACCGATGCTGCGTCGGTGACGTCGAGTTTGACCTGAACGATGCCTGGCATGCTGTCGGCCGTGGGGTTTCGCACGCCCGCATAGACCTTCTTCGCGCCCCGCTTCAGGGCTTCTTGCGCAAAGGCCAGGCCCAGGCCGCGATTGGCGCCGGAGATAAATACGATGGAATTTTCAATCTTCATGTGATGCTTTCTGGTGAGCGCATGGAGCGCAGGAAATAGCGTGATGGCCAACAAGGTTGGCCTCTCGGAAGATTAGGGCGGCGGGCAGCGTTCGGAATGTCGAATAAGCCGCGTTTTGGGCCATCCTGCAGCCCCGGTGTTGCGGCCTGTCGCAGCCTATTCCGGCGCTGGGCCCGAAGAGAACGGCATCACCAGCCGCGCGGCCAGCCCGCCGCCGGGCCGGTTCGCCAGGCTGAGCCGTGCACCGATGGATGACGCCAGTTGCTGCGCGATGGCCAGGCCCAGGCCGGTGCCGCCTGTCTCGCGGTTTCTGGAGTTCTCTACGCGGTAGAAAGGTTGCAGCACCGCCTGCAGTTCGGATTCAGGAATGCCGGGCCCGCGGTCCAGCACGCAGATCTCGATCTCGCCCGGCGGATTGACCTGCACCGTCAGCTCGACCTCTTGCCCAAACTTGAGCGCGTTGTCGCTCAGGTTGGTCAGGATGCGCCGCATCGCCAGCGGCCGGCTCATCACCGGCTGGCCGACCTGCCCGCTCACGCGCACAGGTTTGCCAGCATCCTCGTAGTCGCAGCGCAAGGTATCCAGCAGGGCATCGAGGTCCACCCGGCGCGGGTTTTCGTCGGCGCCGTGCAGGCTGCGCGCATAGGTCAATGCCTCGCGCACCAGCGCCACCATCTCGTCCAGGTCGTGCTGCAGCTTGCCGCGCTGCTCTTCGTCATCCATCAAATCGGTGCGCAACCGCATGCGCGTGATGGGCGTCTGCAGGTCGTGCGAGATGGCGGCCAGGATTTGCGTGCGCTCCGTCAGGTAGCCGGCGATGCGCTGCTGCATGGCGTTGAACGCGGTGGAAGCGCGCGCGACTTCGGTTGGGCCGTTTTCGGGCAATGCTGTGCCTTTGAGGTCGGGGCCCAGCGCATCGGCCGCATTGGCGAGCCGCCGCAAGGGCTGCGTGGCGATGCGCACCGCAAAGAAGGCGCAGACCGCCAGCAGCGACAGTTGCAGCAGCAGCAACGCAGGCAACCACGGCGAGATCGGCATGGCCGCGGCCCAGAGGTTGATGGTGACGGGCGCGCCATCGCTAAGGCGCAGGTGAATGTGCACGCGTTTCGGGTCACCGGGAATCGCATTGACTGTCACGTTGTAGCGCTTGTCCACCGCATTGGCGATGGAGGCGCTGACCCGCTCGGCGATCTCATTGTCTGCGCCCTGCTCCGTGATGCCCCCGTCCAGCTGGTAGCGGTAGTTCTTGCGATCAATCAAGGGCAGCCAGGTGGCGCGTTCGGCCGCCGGCACCCTGTCCAGGATGGCGACGGAGCTGGTGATGTCTTTCTCCAGGTTGTCCAGCATCAGGTCGCGGCCCACCAGGCCCCGCTCGTACATCACCAGCAAATACGACATGGCCTGGGCGGCCAGGATGCCGAGCAACAGGATCAACATGAGGCGCGCAAAAAGGCTTCTCGGCCAGTGCAGCCAGGCTTGCGATTGCACGGTCATGCGGCCTCCGGCCGGGCCTGCACCGCGACTGAGAACACATAGCCTTCGCTGCGGACTGTCTTGATGTAACGCGGCTCGCGCGCTTCGTCCTGCAGGCGCTGGCGCAGGCGGCTTACCAGCAGGTCGATGGAGCGCTCGAAAAGCTCGGCATCGCGTCCTTGCGTGAGGTTGAGCAGCTGGTCGCGGTTGAGGACACGCTGCGGGTGGTCCAGAAAGACGCGCAGCAGGCGGTATTCGGCGCCGCTCAGGGGCACCAGTGTGCCGCTGGCGTCCACCAGATGGCGCCCGGTGGTGTCGAGCTGCCAGTCGCCGAAGGAGATCAGGTTCGAGGGCTCTTCCACCTGCAGATTAGGCGGCAGCATGCGTGTGCGGCGCAGCACCGAGCGGATGCGCGCCAGCAGCTCGCGCGCTGCAAAAGGCTTGGCCAGGTAGTCGTCGGCGCCCATTTCCAGGCCAAGGATGCGGTCTGCTTCTTCGTTGCGCGCGGTGAGCATCAGGATGGGAATGGCCTTGAACTTGCCGGCACGCAAATCCCTGCACAGGGTCAGACCGTCCTCGCCGGGCAGCATCAGGTCGAGCACGATCAGGTCGACGGCGACGTTCTCCAGGGCCGCGCGCATGTGGCGGCCGGATTCCACCTTGGTCACGCGCAGGCCGTTCTTCTCCAGGTAGCTGCCCAGCAGCTCGCGGATTTCGCGGTCGTCGTCGACGATAAGGATGTGGTCTGGCTGCATGGAAGGGTCCTGGAAAACGCGTGATTCCGGCATTTTGCGCTTCGGCTATGGCAAAGCTGCCTTACTGGGCCAGCAAAGCCTGGATGGTTTTTTCGGTTTCCTGGTAACGCCCCTCGCCGAAGTGGCTGTAGACGACCACGCCCTTTTTATCGATCAGATAGATCGCCGGCCAGTAGTTGTTGTTAAAGGCGCGCCACGTCGCGTAGCTGTTGTCCTGGGCCACCGCGTGCTTGATGCCCAGGCGCTCGATCGCCGACTGCACGTTTTTGGTCGACTTCTCGTAGGCGAATTCAGGCGTGTGAACGCCAACCGTGACCAGGCCCTTGTCTTTGTACTTTTCATGCCAGGACTTCACCGCCGGCAGGTGGTTCAGGCAGTTGATGCAGGTGTAGGTCCAGAAATCAATCAACACCACCTTGCCCTGCTGGTCGGCCATGCGCAGGGCTGCGGAGTTCAGCCACTGGTCAATGCCTGTGAACTCCGGCGCCACAGAGGGCGCGCGGCCCGTCGAGAAGAATGCCGAAGCATAAGGCGTTGCACATGCTGCGGCGGCTGCGGCCACAAATTGACGGCGAGAGGTCATGGTCAGTCCTTCAGAAGATGAATACGCAGCGGCATGCAAAGACACGGACCGCCGGGATACAGGAAATGGCACGGGAGCCAGAGAACCTGATGGACGTATTGGAAGACGGCCGGGTATCGCCCGTGTGTCCTGCAACGGCCGATGCGTAATCCGGGGTATCACGCAGACGCACGGATACAGAGGAATACAAAAAGCAAAGGGGCTGAGGCGTAGGAGCCAAAAAAGAAAAAGGGCCTGCAAGAAAACTTGCAAGCCCTTTCGGATTTGGCGGAGTGGACGGGACTCGAACCCGCGACCCCCGGCGTGACAGGCCGGTATTCTAACCAACTGAACTACCACTCCTGGTAGTGACAACATTCGCTCTTTCGAGCCAAGTCGCTGACCCTTGCGGGCCGGCGGTTGTCAACTTGCGCCTTGGGCATCACGCACTGGGCGTGATGAATGCTGGCGACCCCACGGGGATTCGAACCCCGGTACTCACCGTGAAAGGGTGATGTCCTAGGCCTCTAGACGATGGGGTCAAAACCTTGGAACTTCCGGATGGGCCCCTGCTTTCACACGGACCCACAAAACTTCAAATTCTTCACGACTGACTTTTGGTGGAGGTAAGCGGGATCGAACCGCTGACCTCTTGCATGCCATGCAAGCGCTCTCCCAGCTGAGCTATACCCCCGTCAAGTCATTGAGGTTTCCCTGCAATTGTCGAGCCTTGAATTATAGCCCGAAAATTCGCCCTTTTTCAAATCCTCAAACAAGCTTGAGCCGGGCGACCACATCTTCGCGTTTCATCAGCTCCAGAATCGCGTCGAGTGAGGGGGTTTGCGGGGTGCCCATAACCAGTACACGCACCGGCATGGCCAGTTGCGGCATCTTCAGGCCCGTGTCGGTCAATACCTGCTTGATGGCAGCAGAAATCGCGGCTTTGCTCCACTCGGCGCCGCCCAGTGCCTCTGCGAGTTTGGCGATAGCGGGGCGCACGGCATCGGTGACATGCGTCGCCATGTCTTGCGCACTGGGCTCGCCGCCGGTCACCAGCAGCTTGAGCCAGCCGGCCAGTTCGACCAGCGTGCTGCAGCGATCCTTGAACAGGCCGCAACCACGCACAATGCGCGCGGCATCCAGGCCCGTCACGCCCTGCGCTTGCAAAAACGGGGCAACCACTTCTGCGAGCTTGTCATCAGCCATGGCCTTCAGGTGCTGGGCGTTGACCCAGCGCAGCTTGGCTTCGTCAAACTGCGCGGCGCTCTTGCCCAGGTGGTCAAGGTTGAACCAGCCAATGAACTGCTCGCGGCTGAAGATTTCGTCGTCGCCGTGGCTCCAGCCCAAGCGGGCCAGGTAGTTGACCATGGCATCGGGCAGATAGCCCTCGGCGGCGTACTGCGTCACCGGCTTGGCGCCATTGCGTTTGCTGAGCTTTTCGCCCTGCTCATTGAGCACGGTCGGCAGGTGGGCGTACACCGGCGGCTCTTTGCCCAGGGCCTTGAAGATGTTGATCTGGCGCGGCGTGTTGTTCACATGGTCGTCGCCGCGGATCACGTGGGTCATGCCCATGTCGATGTCGTCGACCACCACGCAGAAGTTATAGGTCGGCGTACCGTCGGGCCGGGCGATCACCAGGTCGTCGAGTTCGTCGTTGCTGATCTCGATGCGGCCCTTGACCTTGTCGTCCCACACCACGCTGCCGCCTTGCGGATTCATGAAGCGCAGCACGGGCTGCACGCCTTCGGGCACGGGCGGCAGGGTCTTGCCCGGCGCGGGGCGCCAGGTGCCGTCATAGCGTGGTTTTTCTTTGGCGGCCATCTGCTTTTCGCGCAGGGCGTCGAGCTCGGCCACGCTCATGTAGCAGGGATAGACCAGGCCATCTTTTTGCATCTGCGCGAGCATGGCCTTGTAGCGGTCCATGCGCTGCATCTGGAAGAACGGGCCTTCGTCATGGTTCAGGCCCAGCCAGCGCATGCCTTCGATGATGACGTCTACGGCTTCCTGGCTGGAGCGCTCGACATCGGTGTCTTCAATGCGCAGGATGAAATCGCCGCCGGTGGCGCGGGCAAACGCCCAGGGATATAGCGCCGAGCGGATGTTGCCGAGGTGGATAAATCCGGTCGGTGAAGGGGCAAAACGGGTTCTTGTTTTTTGGGTCATTACTGCAGTCATGCGATGAGGCTCAGGCCGCGGCACAGATCGGCCTTGATGTCGTCCACGTGGTCCAGCCCGACGGCCAGGCGAACCAGGCTCTGGCCTATACCGGCAGCCTGGCGCTGCTCTTCACTGAGGCGCCCGTGCGAGGTGGTGGCCGAGTGGCTGATGATGGTTTTAGTGTCGCCCAGGTTGGTCGCAATGCTCAGCACCTGCGTACTGTTAATCACCTTGAAAGCGTTGGCGCGCGCCGCTTCCGGCGTGGCGCCGCGCACATCAAACGACAACACCGCGCCGCCCAGCCCCGACTGCTGGCGCATGGCCAGCTCGTGCTGCGGGTGCGACGGAAGGCCGGGGTAATAAACACGCGACACCGCAGGCTGCGTTTCAAGCCACTTGGCCACGGCAAGGGCGTTGGCGCTCTGGGCCTGCATGCGGATGTTCAGCGTCTCCAGGCCCTTGAGCACGACCCAGGCATTGAAGGGCGCAAGCGTCATGCCGGCGGTACGCACGATGGGGCCGAACACGTCGACGATCAATTTGGAGGGGCCGCAGAGCGCACCCGCCATCACGCGGCCCTGGCCGTCCAGGTACTTGGTGCCCGAATGCATGATGAGGTCGGCGCCGAACTCCACCGGCCGCTGCAGGGCCGGCGAGCAAAAGCAGTTGTCCACCGCGAGCAATGCGCCGACGCTGTGCGCCAGATCAGCCAAGGCGGCGATGTCACACACCTCGGTCAGCGGATTGGTCGGTGTTTCGGCAAACAGCAGCTTGGTGGTCGGGCGCAGCGCGGCTTTCCATTCAGCCACATCGGTTTGCGACACAAAAGTCGTTTCAACGCCAAACTTGCCGAACTCGCGGCCGATCAACGCAATCGTCGAGCCGAACATTGAGCGCGAGCAGATCACGTGGTCGCCGGACTTCAGCAAGCCCATGCACATCATCAGGATGGCGCCCATGCCGGTCGATGCGCCTATGGCGGCTTCGGTACCTTCCATGGCGGCGAGGCGGCGTTCAAAGCTGGTGACTGTGGGGTTGGAGGTACGGGCGTAGGTGTAACCCTCTGTCGGGTCGGCAAAGCGCCGCGCCGAGGTCTCGGCATCCGGCTGCACAAAACCACTGGTCAGGTACAGCGCTTCGGAGTTTTCGCCGTGCTGGCTGGGCTCCAGCGCCACACGAACGGCCAGCGTATCGCGGTGCAGGTTGCCGGGCAGTTGTCTTTTTGTCATGGGCTCAGGCTTCTTGCGGGTTGGGCAGCGCCAGGCGGGAGACGTCCACGTCGCCCTCTTCGCCGGGGGCGTCGGCGCGCTGGGAGTTCATCGCGGCGATGGTTTCGGCCGTCACGTCACCCGTGATGTAAACACCGTCAAAGCAGGAGGCATCAAAGCCGTCAAGCTTGCCGTTGAGCTTGCCGACGGCGCGTTTCATGCCGTCCACGTCCTGGTAGATCAACGCGTCGCAGCCAATCACTTCGCGGATTTCCTCAACCGTGCGGCCATGGGCCACCAGTTCGTCCGGTGTGGGCATGTCGATGCCGTAGACGTTGGGATAACGCACAGGCGGCGCGGCGCTGGCAAGGTAGACCTTGCGCGCACCGGCGTCACGCGCCATCTGCACGATCTCGCGGCTGGTAGTGCCGCGCACGATGGAGTCGTCGACCAGCAGCACATTGCGGCCTTTGAACTCGCTGCCGATGACGTTGAGCTTCTGGCGCACTGACTTCTTGCGCACGCCCTGCCCCGGCATGATGAAGGTGCGGCCCACGTAGCGGTTCTTGACGAAACCCTCGCGGTAGGGAATGCCCAGCAGGTGCGCCAGTTGCGTGGCGCTGGGGCGGCTGGATTCGGGAATGGGGATGATCACGTCGATCTCGCTGGGTGGCACGGTGGAGACCACGCGCTTGGCCAGCGTTTCGCCCAGGTTCAGGCGGGCCTGGTAGACCGAAATGCCGTCCAGTACCGAGTCGGGACGGGCCAGGTAGACAAATTCGAAGATGCAGGGATTGAGCTTGGCATTGGGCGCGCACTGCTCGGCGTGCACCACACCTTCCAGGTCCACATAGACGGCTTCGCCCGGGGCGATGTCGCGCTCAAACTGGTGCGAGGTGCCTTCCAGCGCCACAGACTCGCTGGCCACCATGACGGTGGTGCCGTTTTCATTCTCGCCGCGGCCTATGCACAGCGGGCGGATGCCGAAGGGGTCACGAAAAGCCAGCAGGCCGTGGCCGGCGATGAGCGCGACGACGGCGTAAGAGCCCTTCACACGCTTATGCACGCCGCGCACGGCGGCAAACACGTCAATCGGCTTGAGCGGCAGGCCGCGCGTGGTTTTTTCCAGCTCGTGGGCCAGCACGTTGAGCAGCACTTCGGAGTCGCTGTCGGTGTTGATGTGGCGGTGGTCGGTGTTGAAGAGCTCTGCCTTGAGCTCGGCAGCATTGGTCAGGTTGCCGTTGTGCGACAGCACCAGGCCGAAGGGCGCGTTGACGTAAAACGGCTGGGCTTCATCTTCGCTGTAGGCATTGCCGGCCGTGGGGTAGCGCACCTGGCCCAGGCCCACTGTGCCCGGCAGCGCACGCATGTTGCGGGTGCGGAACACGTCACGCACCATGCCCTTGGCCTTGTGCATGTAAAACTTGCGCCCCTGCTGCGTGACGATGCCAGCGGCATCCTGGCCGCGATGCTGCAGCAGCAGCAGGCCGTCATAGATCAGCTGGTTAACCGGGGCTTTGCTGACGACGCCGACTATCCCGCACATGGTGTTCCGATCATGAAGAGTTGACTCTTGAAAGTTAAATTAAATACTTGGCAAACTGTTCGGGCAACAGGGGCTTGAGCGCATGCAAGGTGGCCGTCAACAGCGGCGCGCCCTTTGATTCCTGCCACCAGCTGCCGGATTTGAGCGCCGTCATGTTGATCACGACAGTCGCGGCCAGCAGCAAAATAATTCCTCGCACGATGCCGAAAGCAGCCCCCAGCACCCTGTCCACCGGCGCCAGGCCGATGGCGGCCACCAGCTTCTTCACCAGAAACGCCAGCAACCCCGCCGCGAACACCGCGGCAATAAAAATCAGCACAAAAGCCGCCGCATAGCGCACCGGGTCAGAAGCGGACTGCACAGGCAATCGAGTGGCCAGGTCAGGCGCAAACCATTGCGCCACATAAAACGACACCGCCCAGCCCAACACCGACAACACTTCGTACATCAACCCGCGCCATGCACCCAGCAGCATGGAAAACACCAGCACCCCGATCAAAATCCAGTCAACAGCCGTCACGAAAAACCAGAGGTACTGATTACAAGGTCAGGATGGCGGCCGGCAAATCAAGGGTCTTGATCTTGCTGGCGGCTTTTTCGGCCTCGGCCTTGCTGGCAAACGGCCCCACACGGACCCGGATGCGCTTGCCGTCTTTGGTTTCAGCCACTTGTGTATAGGTTTTGAGGCCGGCTTTTTCGACTTTAAGGCGTGCTTCGCGCGCCTTGGTGACGTCGGAGAACGCCCCCACCTGCACCACGAACCGGCCGTCGGCTTCGGCAGCGGCTGGCTTGGCGGCTGGCGGCTGCGTGCCGTTGAGCAAAGCGGCGGCGCGCGCGGCGTCATCGCCTGTTGCGGCGGGCTTGGCGGCCGGTTTGGGCTCTGGCTTGGCTGCGGGCTTGGCTTCTGGCTTCGGCTCAGGCTTGGCCTCCGGCTTGGGCGCGGGTTTTGCTTCGTTTTTGATAGCGGCTGGCGCAGACGCAGCCTGGGCAGGCGCCGGATTGGAAGGAAGAATTTCTTCCTTGGGCGCCAAACTGGCGTTGGCGGCCACTTTTTCGGCGGGCTTTGGCGTGGCTGCAGGTGCTGTCGCGGGCGCTGTTGCAGCGGCCGGGGCGGGCGCCACCAGCGGTTTGACCGTGGCCTTGCCCGGAATTTCAATCGGGATGTCGACCGGAATCGGCCGGGGCTGGGTGTCAAACACCAGCGGAAAGCCCACCACGCCGATCAGCACCAGCACGGCCGAGCCGATCAGGCGGTGCTTGGCGCGCTTGCGCATCACTTCCACGCTTTCCGTTTGAGCGGCTGACCCGGCAGCGGGGGCAGTGTTGGAGCCGCCCCGGCGGAAGTTGAAAAACGGCATGGTGTGGCTTGAATCCGATAAGGGTGACGTTAACGGTGAACGTGGGCTGAAAGCCCCCCAAAAAAACGCTTCAGGGGGCGAGGTGCGGGGCCGAAAGACGCGGCACGCCGTCCTTCAAAATGCCGCCCACCGTGTAGAACGAGCCGAACACGACAATTCTATCAGCGGGGGTCGCGGCCTTGACCGCCGCTTCCAGCGCCGCTTCGGGGGATGGGTAGGTGCCGGCCGCCGCGTCAGGCCGGGTATTTGCGGCCGTCCACCTCGCCTGCAAATCGGCTGCCGATGCGGCCCGGGGCGTCGGCAAATCGGTGAAATACCACTTGTCGATCAGCGGCCCCATCCGCGCCAGCATGGGGGCAAGGTCTTTGTCGGCCATGGCGCCAAACACCGCGTGGGTGCAGGGGTAGAAGCCCATGGCGTCCAGGTTGGCGGCCAGTGCGGCCACCGAATGCGGGTTGTGCGCCACGTCCAGCACCAGCGTGGGCTGGCCGGGCACGATCTGGAAGCGCCCCGGCAGCTCGACCATCGACAGGCCGTTGCGCACCGCCTGGGCCGTCACCGGCAGGCGCTCACGCAGGGCCGTCAGCGCCGCCAGCACGCCCGAGGCATTGACCAGCTGGTTGGCGCCGCGCAGTGCCGGATAGGCCAGCCCTGCATAACGCCGCCCGCGCCCTGCCCAGCCCCATTGCTGCTTGTCGCCCGAGAAGTTGAAATCGGCGCCAAAGCGCCACAAGTCGGCGCCCACCGCCGCAGCGTGGTCAATGATGCTTTGCGGTGGCACCGGGTCGCTCACGATGACCGGCTTGCCGGCGCGCATGATGCCGGCTTTTTCACGGCCTATGCTTTCGCGGTCAGGCCCCAGGTATTCCATGTGGTCCAGGTCGATGCTGGTGATCACCGCGCAATCGGCATCCAGCATGTTGACGGCGTCCAGCCGCCCGCCCAGGCCGACTTCCAGGATGACGACGTCCAGCTTGGCATCAGCCAGCAGTTGCAGGATGGCCAGGGTGGTGAATTCAAAGTAGGTGAGCGAGATGGCCTCGCCCTGCGTGCGGGCCACCTCGACACGCGCGAGCTGGGTGACCAGGTCGGGTGCCTTGACGATATCGCCGCGCACCCGGCAACGCTCTTCAAAATGCACCAGATGCGGCGAGGTAAACACGCCGGTGCGGTAGCCAGCCTGCAGCAAGATGGCTTCCAGCATCGCGCAGGTCGAGCCTTTGCCGTTGGTGCCGGCGACGGTGATGATGGGGCAGTCAAAAGCCAGGCCCATGCGTTTGGCCACAGCGCTGATACGGGCCAGGCCCATGTCGATGCCGACGGGGTGCAGGTGCTCGCAGTAGGCGAGCCAGTCGTCAAGAGTTTTCAAATTTTGCATAGAGCCGAACATTGTCGCGCAGGGCCCAAAACCCTGGGCTTAGCGGGCGAAGCGGTCTGTGGCTGCAACCAGGCGGCGCAGGATGCCGGGCTCGTTAAACGCATGGCCGGCATCGGCAACCAGCTGGAAATCCGCTTCGGGCCAGGCGCGGTGCAGGTCCCAGGCGGTTTTGGCCGGCGTGGCCACGTCGTAGCGGCCTTGCACGATGACGCCCGGAATCCCGGCCAGCTTGTGCGCGTCGCGGATCAGTTGGCCTTCTTCAAGCCAGCCTTCGTGCACGAAGTAATGGTTTTCGATGCGGGCAAAGGCCAGCGCGAAATCATCGCCGCCGTGCAGCGCAGTGAAAGCCGGGTCAGGCAGCAGCGTAATGGTCTGGCCCTCCCAGAGGCTCCAGGCGCGGGCGGCGGCCAGTTGCGCCGCGCGGTCGGTGCCCACCAGGCGCTTGCGGTAGGCGGCCATCAGGTCACCGCGTTCGGCTTCTGGAATGGGCGCCAGAAAGCTCTCCCACAAATCAGGAAACAGCCAGGAGGCCCCTTCCTGGTAGTACCACAGCACCTCGGCGCGCCGCAGCGCGAAGATGCCGCGCAAGATGAGTCCGGATACCCGCGCAGCATGGGCCTGGGCATAGGCCAGCGCCAGCGTGCTGCCCCAGGAGCCGCCAAACACCAGCCAGCGCTCCACGCCCAGCAAGGTGCGCAGGCGCTCGATGTCGTCCACCAGGTGCCAGGTGGTGTTGTTCTCCAGTGAGGCGCTGGGCTGTGAACGGCCGCAGCCGCGCTGGTCGAAGAGCAGCACGCAATACCGCTCGGGGTCGAACAGGCGGCGGTGCTCCGGCGAGCAGCCCGCGCCGGGCCCGCCGTGCAAAAACACCGCCGGCTTGCCCTCGGGATTGCCGCAGAGCTCCCAGTACACCGAATGGCCGTCACCGGTTTCAAGAACGCCGGTGCGAAAGGGCTCGATGGGCGGATAGAGGACAGTTTGCGAGGAATCGGTGGGCGCAAGCGGGGCCGAAGCAGCGGTCATGAAAGGCAATCCGTGAAGTGTTGGCGCGAACAGGTGGCGAACAGGGGACAAACAGGGCGCGGGCGCCCGGCATCTGCCAGAATCATCGCATGATCATTCTTTACGGCATCCCCAATTGCGACACAGTCAAAAAGGCCCGTACCTGGCTTGGCGACCACGGCGTGGACTACCAGTTTCACGATTTCAAAAAACAAGGCGTTCCACCTGAGCAGCTCGCGCGATGGGCGCAGGCAGCCGGCTGGGAGAAGGTGCTCAACCGCCAGGGCACGACCTGGCGCAAGCTCGACGCGGCCGCGCAGGCCGGCGTGCATGACAGCGCCAGCGCGCAGGCACTGATGCTGGCCAACCCCAGCGTCATCAAGCGCCCGGTGGTGGATTGGGGCAATGGCATCACGGTCGGGTTTAACGCCGAGGCCTGGGCTGCGCGCGTTTGAGAAACGAGCAGAAACGCCTGAGCGACCGGCCATGTGCCTTTTGTCACGTTTGAGGCCTACTTTCACCCGGATTTCGTGGTTTTTCTCCCCTGTATCCCCCTCTGGGCAGCTTTACCGCCGATTTACCGAACTCCACGCCCCAAAATGAGTCTGACTTATTAAAATTGGGTTTGCCGCCGAAGTGCCATCCGCACCACGGTTTCGCTCATCCGGCGGCGCAACTTCAGCCATTTGCTGAAAAGGGTTTGAATCATGAAAAAAGCACTTGTCCTCTCCACACTCGCCGCAGCAGCCGGTTTTGCGGCCGTGCCCGCCTCCGCCATGGACATCCTGGCGCGCGTGATCTCCAGCACGCCGGTGGTCCAGCAAGTGGCGGTGCCGCGCCAGGTGTGCAGCAACCAGCCCGTCATCACGCAGTCCCCCAACTCAGGCGCCGGTGCGCTGATGGGCGCCTTGGCCGGCGGCGCAGCCGGTAACGCCATCGGCAACGGTGGCGGCCGCGCAGTGGCTACCGTGATCGGCTTGGTCGGTGGCGCCATGATTGGCGACCGCATCGAGGGCAGCAACACCCAGGTCCAGAACATGCAGCAATGCACGACTCAGACCTATTACGAAAACCGCCCCAGCCACTACAACGTGGTCTACGAATACCAGGGCACGCAGTACAACACCCAGATGGCCAATGACCCAGGCCAGTATGTGCGCCTGCAGGTCACGCCGGTTGGTGCCATGGCGCCTGCGCCGCAAACCTTCCAGTCGGCGCCCCAGCCCCAGCCGCAAACTTACGTGCAGCCTTATGAGCAGCCGCAAACCTATGTGCAACCCACGTATGTCCAGCCCACCTATGTGCAGCCTGCGGTGGTGTACCCGGCCTACTACCCCCGCCCCTACTACCAGCCCTATTACGCCCCTATCGGCCTGTCGCTGAACTTTGGCTACAGCCGGGGTTATGGCCACCGTCACTGGCGCTAAATCCACCTGAGTGCACGGATCCGGTTGATCCATAAAAAAGGGGCGTTGGTAACGCCCCTTTTTGCTGTCCGCCACGATGGTGGCGAATAGACGGTCCTTACTTCGGCGTCTCGATGAGCGCGCCCTTGAACAGGACAGGCCCGGTCGGCCCGCTGCCCGGCGGCACGCCGCCCTTGGGCTCCAGCGTGATCGCCAGTGTCGGAACCTGCCGCATGTCGGTGCCGGCGGCGGTCAGGCGCATCACCGGGTCTGCGCTCATCACACCCAGCGATTTGGGCGCCACGCCTGGCGGTAAGGCCCACAGCTCCAGCGACTTGTCAGGCTGCTCGCGGAAGTTGCCGACACGCTTGAGCGCCAGCGTCTTGTTTTTGGGATCAAAAGTCACCAGCAGCGAGGCCGACGCCTTGTCGTCTGTCAGCACGGCGACGTATTCGATCTCGGGCGTGGCTGTGAGCTTGGCCGTCAGCTCACTGACCTGCCCGCTCAACCGGCCGTTCACATTCAGCCCGACGATAACTGCCGCCACTGTAGCCACTGCGCCCGCCGCGGCACCGCCGCGCCACAGGCCCAGGCTGGACCACCAGCCGCCTGCGGCAGCCGGCGCCGAAGCAGCCCGCGCGGCCTGCATGGCCCGCGCTTCTTTATCAGCCTTGACGAGGTTTTCAATGCGTTTCCAGACCACCGGGCTGGGCGCCTCCTGCGGCTGCAGCTCAGCCACCGATGCCAGGCGGCCTTGCCAGACCAGCGCCGCAGCGCGCAGGGGGGCGTTGTCGCGTGCCAGCGCCTCAAAGCGGCGGCGCGCGCCACCGCGCAACGTGCCTAGCGCGTAGCTGGCCGCCAGCTGATCCATCAGGGAGGGGTTGTTCTGGAGATTCATTACGCGAACCTCGCCATGCAGCCGCGTAGCTGTTCAAGTCCGCGCCTGATCCAGGTTTTGACCGTACCCAGTGGCAGCTTCAACTGCTCAGCCAGCTCACCATGGCTCAAATCTCGCAGATACGCCAGGCTCACCACCTCGCGCTGTTTGTGCTCCAGCTGGCCCAGGCACTGGTGCAGGGCCCAGGCCTGCTCGCTGGCCTGCGTGGTGTCCATCGGATTGGGCGAGTCACCCGCCACGGTGTCGGAGATCACGTCGTCAAGTTCCTGCATCAGGTCGGCGCGGTCAGAGGCCCGGCGCCGTAAAAAATCAAGGCCGCGGCTGCGCACCACCAACCCCATCCAGGCCATGGGCGGCGAGAGTGTGGATTTGTAGTCGCCGGCAATGCGCCAGATATTGAGAAAAGCCTCTTGCAGCACGTCTTCAGCCCATTCGCGGTTGGTCACCACACGCACCGCGACGCCGTAAAGCTTGGACGAGGTCAGCTCGTACAGCTCGCGCAGGGCCGATTCATCGGCTTGGGCCACTCGGTCAATAAGGGCTATCAATTGAATATCCGGGCTTTCTGGTTTCATGGAGACATTGTGAGCTATCGGCCGCTAATCGAAAACATTGCGAAAACACAGCCAAAACGCGGCAAGGTATGCAGCAAATACGCCGCGCACGCCCAAACGGATTCACAGGGGGCGCGGCAGAAGGCCCCGGTGACCTAAAATCAGCGGTTTGGGCGCCCCGCAGGCCCCTGCGAAACAAGCCCTCTTCACCTTTTTTCACCCTCAGCACCTTCATGCCTACCGAAAAAATCGACAACGTCAGCGTCAGCACCCAGGCCAATGTGTACTTTGACGGCAAATGCGTGAGCCACGGCATCACCTTCGCCGACGGCACCAAAAAGTCGGTGGGCGTGATCCTCCCCGCCACCCTGACCTTCAACACCGGCGCGCCCGAAATCATGGAATGCGTGGCCGGCGCCTGCGAATACAAGCTCGCCGGCAGCGATAGCTGGGTCAAGTCTTCGGCGGGTGAAAAATTCAGCGTGCCGGGCAACGCCAAATTCGACATCCGGGTAGCCGCCGGCGAAGCCGCCTACCACTACATCTGCCACTTCGGCTGATCCCCTCATTACGCATTCATTCCCAGGACAAATTCCATGGCCACCATCCTCCAGAACCTTCCCGCCGGCCAGAAAGTCGGCATCGCCTTTTCGGGCGGCCTAGACACCAGCGCCGCGCTGCACTGGATGAAGCTCAAGGGCGCGATCCCTTACGCCTACACCGCCAACCTGGGCCAGCCCGACGAGCCTGATTACGACGAAATCCCGCGCAAGGCCATGCAGTACGGCGCCGAAAAAGCCCGCCTGATCGACTGCCGCAGCCAGCTCGCCGCCGAAGGCATTGCCGCGCTGCAAAGCGGCGCCTTCCACATCACCACCGCCGGCGTGACCTACTTCAACACCACGCCGCTGGGCCGTGCGGTGACGGGCACCATGCTGGTGTCGGCGATGAAAGACGACAACGTCAACATCTGGGGCGACGGCAGCACCTTCAAGGGCAACGACATCGAGCGCTTTTATCGCTACGGCCTGCTGACCAACCCTGACCTGAAAATCTACAAACCCTGGCTGGACCAGCTCTTCATTGACGAGCTGGGCGGCCGCTCCGAGATGTCGGCCTTCATGACCAAGGCCGGCTTCGGCTACAAGATGTCGGCCGAAAAAGCCTACTCCACCGACTCCAACATGCTGGGCGCCACGCACGAGGCCAAAGACCTGGAAGAACTCTCCACCGGCATGAAGATCGTCAACCCCATCATGGGCGTGGCCTTCTGGAAGGACGAAGTCGAAGTCAAGCGCGAGGAAGTCACCGTGCGCTTTGAAGAAGGCCGGCCTGTGGCGCTGAACGGCAAAACCTTCAGCAGCATGGTCGAGCTGATCCTGGAAGCCAACCGCATAGGCGGGCGCCACGGCCTGGGCATGAGCGACCAGATCGAAAACCGCATCATCGAAGCCAAGAGCCGCGGCATCTACGAAGCCCCGGGCCTGGCGCTGCTGTTCATCGCCTACGAGCGCCTGGTCACCGGCATCCACAACGAAGACACCATCGAGCAGTACCGCGACAACGGCCGCAAGCTTGGCCGCCTGCTGTACCAGGGCCGCTGGTTCGACCCGCAAGCCATCATGCTGCGCGAAACCGCCCAGCGCTGGGTGGCCAGCGCCGTCACCGGCGAGGTCACAGTCGAGCTGCGCCGCGGCAACGACTATTCCATCCTCAACACCGTCTCAAGCAACCTGACCTACAAGCCCGAGCGCCTGAGCATGGAAAAAGTCGAGGACGCGCCCTTCTCGCCGGCCGACCGCATCGGCCAGCTGACCATGCGCAACCTGGACATCGTGGATACGCGTGACAAGCTGGGGATTTACACGCGTTCGGGCCTGCTATCGCTGGAGCCCGGCGCGGCCATTCCGCAACTGGGTAAAACCGGCGAATAAGCCAGTCCGCCCCGCAAAAAAAGCCGCCCTTGGGCGGCTTTTTTCCTGGAAGACTCAATCACCGCCTCCGCCGCAACCGGAGCCGCATCCGCTGCTGCCGTCTGCATCCCCGCTGCTACCGCAGCCGCCGCTTGGAGAGGAGGAATGACTGCCGCCAAACCCGTCGCCGTCGCCACTGTAGCTGCCGTCTGAAAAGCTTTCCCCGCAATAGGCCTGTGCCTGTGCGCCGTCGCGGCGCACGCCCTTGCAATCGGCCAGGTACACAAACCCGCCGGGTATCGCAAACTTGGCGTCCAGGGCAAACAGCAAGGGCAGGCGGCTCGGCTTTTTGGGATTGATCGACTCCTCACGGCAAGCCCAGAACCAGGTGCGGCGCAGGCCGTCGTTGGTCGATGCCTTGCGGCCCAGCACTTCGGCCGGCACATGGTCGATAAAGCGTCCGACCACCAGATGGCACCATTCGCGGTAGGCCGAGGTGTGCAGGATGAATTCATGCCACATGCTGTCGACCACCTGGGACGGCATGGCAACAAAGCGCCCTTTGCTGCGCTGGCAGGCGATGAAGAACTGGCGCAGGCCGCGTTCGACCAGTTCGGCGTCCCGCAGGGTGAGGTGCGGGTAGGCGGCTACCAGCTTGTGCTTCAAAAAGTTGGGCAGCGGCGCTTCACGCACGAGGCGGCTGCGTTCGCGGCTCGCCCAAATACCGGCCATGCCCATGACGGCGAACAAGCCCACCGCCGTAACAATGACCACGGCCGGCGGGCGCCAGCCTGCAAAAAACACGGCTAGCACGATGCAGACGGCGGTGAAGGCCAACTTGGCGGCGGTGGAAGCCGAATACCGCAGCACCAACCGGCGCCAAAGCGGCATACGCGGCCCTCTATAGGTATCGCCCAGCCGCGCCATGCCTCAGACCACCACCGGCTCTGGCTCCAGCAGGATGCCGAAGCGTTCGTACACACTGGTCTGGATCGACTTGGCCAGCGTCATGACCTCGCCGCCGGTGACGGGGTCGGCCGAACCGCCCCGGTTGACCAGCACCAGCGCCTGCTTTTCGTACACGCCGGCGTTGCCTATGGATTTTCCTTTCCAGCCGCAGGCGTCGATCAGCCAGCCCGCGGCCAGCTTCACCGAGCCGTCGGCCAGGTGGTAATGAACGATTTTGGGCTCGCGCTGGATGATGTCGGCGCATTGCTCGGGCGATACCGTGGGGTTTTTGAAAAAACTGCCGGCGTTGCCTATCACCTGCGGGTCGGGCAGCTTGGCTTTGCGGATCTCGCAGATCCATTCATAAATCTGCATGGCATCAGGCGCCTGCACACCCATTTGCTGCATTTTTTTCTCGATGTCGGCATAGCCGAGCACCGCCTTCCAGGCCTTGGGCAAGGCAAAACGCACCCGGGTGATCAGCGCCTTGCCTTCCAGCCCGAAGCCATGGCCGCCCGGGCCGGGCACTGAACTGCTATGTTTGAACACCGAATCACGGTAGCCGAAGGCGCATTGCGCGGCATTGAGGGTGAAAGTCTGGCCGGTGGTCAGGTCGACGGCGTCCAGCGACTCAAAGCGGTCTTGCAGCTCCACCCCATAGGCGCCGATGTTTTGCACCGGCGACGCGCCCACCGTGCCGGGGATCAAGGCCAGGTTTTCCAGCCCGGGGTAGCCGTTTTGCAGCGTCCAGGTCACCAGATCGTGCCAGTTTTCACCGGCGCCGGCCTCGATGACCCAGGCCTTGGCGTCTTCGCGGAGCAAGCGCTTGCCCATGATTTCGACCTTGAGCACCAAGGGCTTGACGTCGCCGGTCAGCACAATGTTGCTGCCGCCACCCAGCACAAACTTGGGCGCGGCGTTGAGGGCCGGATCCTGCAGGACGGCGGCAATGCTGCCCTCATCGGCCACCCGGACCAGGTTCAGGGCCTTGGCCACGATGCCAAAGCTGTTGGAATGCTGGAGCGGAACGTTTTTCTCGACTAACATCCGAAGGATTGTCTCACCCCGGCGCCCGCCCTTACACCCCTAGCAAAGACCTGCACCATGCCCTCTTTCGACACCGTTCTTGAAGCCGATCTGGTCAAGGTCAAAAACGCCGTGGAAAACACCGGCAAGGAAATCGCCACGCGCTTCGATTTCAAGGGCACCTCCGCATCGATCGAGCTGAAGGAAAAAGACATCACGCTGATCGGCGACAGTGACTTCCAGCTCGACCAGATCAACGACATTTTGCGCAACAAGCTCACCAAGGCCGGCGTGGACATCCGCTTCCTGGATATCGGCAAGGCCGAAAAAATCGGCGGCGACAAGGTCAAGCAGGTTTCCAAGGTGCGTAACGGCATCGAAGCCGAGCAGGCCAAGAAAATCCAGCAGCTCATCAAGGGCAGCAAGGTCAAGGTGCAGGCCTCTATCCAGGGCGACGCGGTGCGCGTGACCGGCGCCAAGCGCGACGACCTGCAGACCGCGATGGCCATGATCCGCGCCGAGATCAGCGACTTTCCGCTCAGCTTCAACAACTTCCGCGACTGACCATGGGCCGCACACATGCCTTGTGTGGCGCAGCGCTGCTGCTGTGCGCACTGCTGCCGGTGCCGGGCCTGAGCCAGCAAGCGGACGTCCAGTCTGTCGCGCTGGCCGGCATGATGGGCAACAAGGCCTTGCTGGTGGTCAATGGCAGTACGCCCAAAAGCGTCGCGCCGGGTGAAAGCCACCAGGGCGTGAAAATCGTCTCCATTACCGGCGATCAGGCCGTCATCGAGCAGGACGGCAAACGACGCACACTGCGAGTGGGTGACGCCCCTGTGAACTCCGGCGGCAGCACGGCCTCAGCCGGGCGCGGCACCCGCATCACCATCACCGAAAGCGGCGGTGGGCATTTCATGACGGCCGGCCAGATCAACGGAAAAGCCGTGCAGTTCATGGTCGACACCGGCGCCACCAGCATTGCGATGGGGGCCTCAGATGCCGAGCGCGCCGGCATCAAATACCAGGACGGGCAACCCGTGCGCATGTCGACGGCCAACGGCACCACAACAGGCTACCGCATCAAACTCAACTCGGTTCGTGTGGGTGACGTCGAGGTGTTCGATGTGGACGCCGTGGTTATCCCGCAGCCCATGCCCTTCCTGCTGCTGGGCAACAGTTTTTTATCGCGTTTTCAGATGAAGCGCGAAAACAACCTGATGACGCTGGACAAGCGCTATTGAGGCGCTATTGAGGCTCCGCCCAATCGCCCTACTTGGCCGCCTGCTTTGAGCCGCCCAGTTTGGACTCTGTGCCTTTGAGCAGCTTGCTGATGTTTTCGCGGTGCCGGTAAATCAGCAGGGCGCTGATGGCGATCATCACGATGAGAATGGCTTTGTCGACATACCAGGCTTCGCGGTCGCCCAGCAGGTAGAAAAACGGCGCAAACACCGCCGCGGCCAGCGATGCGAGCGAGGAGTAGCGTGAAAAGAAGGCCACGATCACCCAGGTGAGCAGCGTGGCCAGGCCCAGCACCCAGCTCACGCCGAGCAGCACGCCCGCCGCCGTGGCGACGCCCTTGCCGCCCTTGAACTGGAAGAACACCGGATACAGATGCCCCAGAAAGGCCGCAAAACCTACAGCGGCCACCGTGCCGTCGCCCAGGCCGTAGTCAGCACCAAACCACTTGACCAGCACCACCGGCAGCCAGCCCTTCAGGGCGTCCAGCAGCAGCGTCGTGATGGCGGCGGCCTTGCTGCCCGACCGCAGCACGTTGGTGGCGCCCGGGTTCTTGCTGCCGTAGCTGCGTGGGTCTTTCAGCCCCATCCCCTTGCTCACAATCACTGCAAATGACAGCGAGCCGAGCAGATAGGCCAGCAGCGTGGCTGCGATGGAATAGGCGTAGTTCACAGTAGTCTTCCTCGTTGTCGTCGTTATTCGTTATTGTCGTTGCGTCGTTGCAGCGGTGGCCGGCTTCAGCCGTAGCCTGCCGCGTTGTCCAAACTTAAAGCGCAGTTCACCGATTTTGCACCCAGCAATGTGACACACACCTGCGGGTCAATACCGATCAGGTAGCCACGCCGCCCGCCGTTGATGGCGATTTTGGGCAGGGCGAGGATGCTCTCTTCAATAAAGACAGGCATGGCCTTGCGCGTGCCGAAAGGCGATGTGCCGCCCACCAGGTAACCGCTGTGGCGGTTGGCGACTTCGGGTTTGCAGGGCTCCACCGATTTGGCGCCGATTTGCCGCGCCAGGTTTTTGGTCGACACCTTGCGGTTGCCGTGCATCAGCACCAGCAGCGGCTTGGCGTCCTGGTCCTGCATGACCAGCGTCTTGACGACGGTGAAGGGATCAAACCCCAGCACCTCGGCGCTGTGCTGGGCGCCGCCGTGCTCGAGGTACTCGTAGGGGTGTTCGGTGAAAGCCACCTTGTTGGCTTTCAGCAAGGCAGTGGCCGGCGTTTCGCTGACGTGGTCTTTTTTCCCCATCCAACTATTCCCCCACTACCGCTCGCCTCGCGTGACTGCCTGGCCTCACAGTGCCGGGTCGCGCGTTTCCCAACGGATTTTGTCGATTTCTGCCAGCACTTCAGCGGACAGCTTGGTGCCCCATGCATCCAGGTCCTCATCCAGCTGTGCAACCGAAGTCACACCGATGATGGTGCTGGCCACCTGCCATTTGGTATAGCAAAACGCCAGCGCCAGTTGCGTCGGCGTCAGCTTGTTGTCGCGCGCCAGGGCGTTGTAGCGGCGAGCGGCGGTCAGCGCTTCGGGGCGGCCCCAGCGCTGCTTGCGGGTCGACTCGAACTTGGCAATGCGCGCTTCCTTGGGGGCGTTCGGGCCTTCGGTGCCTGATTCGTCGTATTTGCCTGTCAGCAAGCCAAAGCCCAGTGGCGAATAAGCCAGCAGCGACACATTTAGGCGGTGCATGGTTTCGTCCAGGCCGTTTTCGACGGTGCGGTTGATCAGGCAATACGGGTTTTGCACGGCGGCCACGCGCGGCAGGCCGTGCTGCTCGGCCAGGCGCACAAACTCGTGCACGCCATAAGGCGTTTCATTCGACAGGCCAATGGCTTTCACCTTGCCGGCCTTTACCAGCCCGCCCAGGGCCTGCAGTTGCTCGTGAATAGGGGTGGCAGAGCGTTCCTGCGCGGGGTTGTAATACAGCGCGCCGAAAGCGGGCACATGGCGCTCCGGCCAATGAATCTGGTACAGGTCGATCACATCGGTCTGCAGGCGCTTCAGGCTGGCGTCGCAGGAGGCCACGATGTCCTTGGCCGTCATGCCGCTGCCTTCACGCACCCAGGGCATGCCGCGCGAAGGGCCGGCAACCTTGGTTGCGAGCACCAGCTTGCTGCGTGCAGAAGGGTTTTTGGCGAACCAGTTGCCGATGATGGTTTCGGTCGAGCCGCAGGTCTCGGCGCGCGCCGGCACCGAATACATCTCTGCCGTGTCGATGAAATTGACGCCGCGCTCCAGTGAACGATCCAGGATGGCGTGGGAGGTTTTTTCGTCCACCTGTTCACCGAATGTCATGGTGCCCAGGCAAATGGGTGTCACGTGCAGGTCGCTGGAGCCGAGTTGGACTTTGTTCATGGGAATGCCGGTTTGGAGGAAGTAGGAGGGGTGAGCGGGGAGAAAACCGCTGTTGCGTCAATGAAAAGGCCGTGTGACGGAGTTCACGAAACGGCTAGTTTAAGGGCTCTGAACGCGGCTTGCTGGAAGCCCAATTCGGGCCCTTGTCTTACAACTGCTCACCAATTGCCTGCCTAGCATTCACACACCAGCGATTTAATCCGCTCGTGGCTGAATCCTAAATTCATCAACACAATTTCAAAACGATACCGTCCAATCTTTCCCGAGGAGCATTTTCATGAACAAACTGACCATCACATCCATCACCAGCGCGGTGCTTGTCGCCCTGACCCTCTCCGGTTGCGCCAACATGAGCGAAACCCAGTCCGACACGGCCAAGGGCGCGGGCATTGGCGCCGTAGCGGGTGCGCTGCTGGGCGCGGCCACAGGCGGCTCCAAGGGCGCGGCCACGGGCGCGGTGCTGGGCGGCGCGGTCGGCGCCGGCGGCGGTTATATCTGGTCCAAGAAAATGCAGGAACAAAAGGCCGCCATGGAGCGCGCGACCGTTGGCACGGGCGTGGCCGTCAGCCAGACCACCGACAACCGCCTGAAGCTGGACATTCCCAGCGATGTGTCGTTTGACGTGGGCCGCTCGGCCATCAAGCCCAACTTCGCGCCCATCCTGAATCAGTTCGCCACCAGCCTGAACCAGAACCCGGTCACCACCGTCACCATCATCGGTCACACCGACAGCACCGGTTCCGACGCGATCAACAACCCGCTGTCGATAGACCGTGCCGACTCCGCCCGTGACTACCTGGTCAGCCGCGGCGTGGCCCGCACCCGCATCGCTACCGATGGCCGCGGCTCGCGCGAGCCGGTGGCCGATAACAACACGCAGCAAGGCCGCGACAAGAACCGCCGGGTTGAAATCTATGTGGCCGAACAAGTAGCAGCTAGATAAGTTGCACACCCCCTGCCGGCGCTTGTGACCTGGCCAAGCCAGTTCCACGGCGCCTGCTGGAAATAAAAAAGCACCCATCGGGTGCTTTTTTATTGGCTGCGTCAGGTTGCTGACTGTGCTTTAAAGCGCTCTTCTTCCTGCAATCGCAGTACACGGCGCTGCACCTTGCCGGTCGTTGTCATCGGCAACGCGTCGATGAATTCGATCTCCTTGGGGTACTCGTAGGGCGCCAGCATGGTTTTGACGTGGGCTTGCAGCTGCGCTGTCAGCTCCTCATCAAATCGGGCCGTGCCGCCCGGATGACGGGCGCGGGCAGCTACCAAATCAGGAGCAAGCACTACATAGGCCTTGACGACGGCGCCGCGCTCGCGATCCGGCTTTGGCACGACGGCGGCGTTGGCGACGGCGGCATGTTTGACCAGGCAGTTTTCGATTTCGCCGGGGCCGATGCGGTAGCCGGCGGCTTTGAACACATCGTCGGCGCGGCCCTCGTACCAGAGGTAGCCGTCGGCGTCGCGGCGCGCCAGGTCGCCGGTGCGGCACCAGTCGCCGGTAAATTTGCTGCGGGTGGCTTGGTCTTTTTTCCAGTAGCCCAAAAAGAAAATCGGGTCGGGGTCGCCGTGGATGTCATAACGGTTCACCGACACATCGCCGGGCACGCCCACCGCGCATTCATTGCCTTCGTCGTCGATCACCGCCACGCGATGGCCCGGGTAGGCCTTGCCCATGCTGCCCGGGCGTGCGGGCCAGAGGCGGCTGCAGTTGCCGACGACGTAATTCATCTCCGTCTGGCCGAACATCTCGTTGACGGTCACGCCCAATTGCTCCTGGCAGTAGGCAAACACTGCGTCGCCCACTGCTTCACCGGCGCTCATCATGGCTTCGAGTTTGAGTTTGAAGTGCTGACGGGGCTTGGGATAGGCCTTCATCATGGCCTTGAGCGCCGTGGGGAACAAAAAGGTGTGCGTCACGCCCTGCTCCGCCATCAAGCTGAAGGCCAGTTCGGGGCTGAAGCGGCCGTTGAAGGCGACGATGGGCCGGCCGAAGTAGAGGCTGGGAAGCAAGGCATCCATCAAGCCCCCAGTCCACGCCCAGTCTGCCGGAGACCAGAAAACGGCGTCCGACTTCATGTTGGTCTTGCCGTCGAAACCAAACCAGTTGTGGCTGCAGATAAAACCCGGCAGGTTGCCGATCAACGCCCGGTGCGGCAGCAACGCCCCTTTGGGCGGGCCGGTCGTGCCGCTGGTGTAGATCAGGATGGCGCCTTCGTCGGCCTTGGTTTTGACGGCGGTGAACGTGCTCTTCTGCGCCGCGAGCGCGGTGTCGTAGTCAAGATCGCCCTTGCCCCGGGCTGTACCCGCAGCCACCACAGTGCGCAAAGCCGGGCAGTTGCCGCGAATCGCACGGAGGCTGTCGATCGAGCTTTCATCGCAAACAGCCACCACAGCCTCGCTGTCCTGCAGCCGGTACTCCAGCGCCTCAGGCCCAAACAGCATGGACAGCGGCATGGCCACCGCGCCCATCTGGAACACCGCCATGTAAGCCACCGCAGTTTCCAGCCGCTGCGGCATCACGATGGCCACGCGGTCGCCGCGCTTGACGCCCAGATTCGTCAGCACATGGCTGAGCGCGTCGGCGGCCTTCTGCAGCGCTTCGTATGTATGAAAAGCGGTTGCAGCGCCCGATTGGTGAGCGTAGATCGCTACTTTTTTTGTAGCACCCGGATTGTCGCGCTCAGCGCGGGCCCAGCGGCTACAGCAGGCCTCGGCGATGTTGAAGTGTTCATCCACCTGCCAGTGAAAGCCGGCGTGGAGAGCTGCGTAGTGATCGGCTTGTGCTTCAGGGCGGGATGGCTTGTCCCTGTGTTGACTGCGCTTGGCTTCGTGTCTCTTTATCATGACAACCAATGTACAAAGAAAAACGATCTTCCCGCAGCGAGTTTGTCCCTATTCGCAAGCTCGGTTACCACGTACGCATATGGGAAAGCGCAACAGGTGCGAACCCCGCGCTGCCGCCATTGGTGCTGGTGCATGGCTGGATGGACGTGGCGGCTTCTTACCAGTTCATGGTGGACGCCCTGTCGGACGCCTTCGCGCAAGGCCGCACCATCATTGCGCCTGACTGGCGCGGCTTTGGGCTCACCGGCTCAGGCCCTGAAGGCAGCCCCGCTGACAACTACTGGTTTGCCGACTACATGGCCGACCTGGACTTTCTGCTTGATCACTATGCAGGCGACAAACCCGTCGACCTGGTCGGCCACAGCATGGGCGGCAATGTGGCCATGCTGTATGCCGGTGTGCGGCCCGCGCGCATCCGCAAACTGGTCAACCTGGAAGGCTTTGGCCTGCCGCCCAGCAAGCCCGAACAGGCGCCCGGCCGCTATGCCAAATGGATAGACGAGCTCAAAACCCTGCACCGCGGCGAACTGGCGCTCAAGGCTTATGACGATGTGGCCGGGGTGGCGCGCCGCCTGATGAAAACCAACCCGCGCCTGTCGGCCGACAAAGCCGGCTGGCTGGCCAGCCACTGGGCGCGTCCGGATGCGGCGGGCCAATGGCAAATTCTGGGCGAAGCCGCGCACAAAATCACCAGCGCCCAGCTCTACCGCGTCGACGAGGCGCTGGAGATCTACCGCTGCATTACCGCGCCCACCCTGGCGGTTGAGGCCTCAGACGATTCGCTGGCCACCTGGTGGCAGGGCAAGTACACCCTGGCCGAGTACCACGAGCGGCTCAAACAGGTGCGCCAGGCGCAGGTGGCGGTGATCCAGGACGCCGGCCACATGCTGCACCATGACCAGCCCGAACAGCTGGCAACACTGATTGAGGGCTTTCTGGGTTAAAGACCCCTGTGTCATGAGAAAATAGCGGGTTACGCCGCCCAATGCGGCCATCACCATTTCAGGACAGAACATCATGGACGCAGAACGCATCAACCTCATCGGCAACCAGCTCGTAGACCTCAGCAACCGGGTCAACGAGCTTCGGGGGTATCTTTGACTACCCTGCCAAAGAACGCAAGCTGAACGAAGTCAACGCCGCACTGGAAGACCCGAAAGTCTGGGACAACCCCAAGCGCGCGCAAGAGCTGGGTAAAGAAAAGAAGTCGCTGGAAGACGTGGTCCACGTCATTGACCGCCTGAGCTCCGAGCTGGCCGACAACACCGAGCTTTTCGAGATGTCCAAAGCCGAAGGCGATGAAGCCGGCATGCAGACGATTGAAGGCGAAGCCGCCAAGGTCGCCACTGAAGTCGAAAAAATGGAATTCCGCCGGATGTTCAACAACCCGGCCGACCCCCTGCCCTGCTTCCTGGACATCCAGGCCGGCGCCGGCGGCACCGAAGCCTGCGACTGGGCCAGCATGCTGCTGCGCCAGTACCTCAAGTACGCCGAGCGCAAGGGCTTCAAGACCACGGTCGAGGACGAATCCCCGGGCGACACCGCCGGTATCAAGGGCGCGACCATCAAGATCGAGGGTGAATACGCCTTCGGCCTGCTGCGCACCGAAACCGGCGTGCACCGCCTGGTGCGCAAGTCGCCGTTCGACTCCTCGGGCGGGCGCCACACCTCGTTTGCTTCGGTGTTTGTCTACCCCGAAATCGACGACTCCATCGAGATCGAAATCAACCCGGCCGATGTGCGCACCGACACCTTCCGCGCCAGCGGCGCCGGCGGCCAGCACATCAACAAGACCGACTCGGCCGTGCGCCTGACGCACATCCCGACCGGCATCGTCGTGCAGTGCCAGGACGGCCGCAGCCAGCACAGCAACCGCGACGTCGCCTGGAAGCGCTTGCGCTCGCGCCTGTATGACTTCGAGCTGCGCAAGCAACAGGAAGCCCAGCAGAAGCTCGAAGACACCAAGACCGATGTGGGCTGGGGCCACCAGATCCGCAGCTATGTGCTGGACAACAGCCGCATCAAGGACCTGCGCACCAATGTGGAAGTCTCGGCCACGCAGAAAGTGCTGGACGGGGACCTTGACGTGTTTATTGAAGCCTCGCTGAAGCAGGGCGTTTGAGGACTGAGGACGTGTGATGGCGTATGAGGGCGCGAATGCGCGCCTTTCAACGCACACCGGAAGTTGTGAAATTTTGATTTTCAGGAATTAACCATGCCGCAAATGCTTGATGGATCGGGCCCCGGGGCCGCCGTGGTGATCAACCGCGCCGACTACGTCGCGCCCGCTTACTGGATAGACACGGTAGAGCTGTGCTTTGACCTGGACCCGCAGAAAACGCGCGTGCTCAACAAGATGAGCCTGCGCCGCAACCCGGACGTGCCGGCCCAGCCGCTAAAGCTGGACGGCGAAGAGCTCAACCTGGCGCGCGTACTGGTCAACGGCCAAGGCACCTCGTTCAAGATGGAAGGCAACCAGCTGGTGCTGGAAAACCTGCCTGAAGGCGCCGAGCCCTTCGAGCTGGAAATCTTCACCACCACCTGCCCGGCCAAAAACACCAAGCTGATGGGCCTGTACGTCAGCAACAACTCCTTCTTCACGCAGTGCGAGGCCGAGGGCTTCCGGCGCATCACCTACTTCCTGGATCGCCCGGACGTGATGGCCAGCTACACCGTGACGCTGCGCGCCGACAAGGCCCAGTACCCGGTGCTGCTGTCCAACGGCAACCTGGTGGACCAGGGCCCGCTGGAGCCCGGCCCCAACGGCGCACGGCATTTTGCCAAGTGGGTGGACCCGCACAAAAAGCCGAGCTACCTCTTTGCCCTGGTGGCCGGCCAGTTGGTCAGCCGAGAGCAGCGCATCACCTCGCGTGCGGGCAAACAGCACACGCTGCAGGTCTACGTGCGCCCGGGCGACCTGGACAAGACCGAGCACGCCATGACTTCGCTCATGCATTCAGTCGCCTGGGACGAAGCCCGCTTCGGCCTGCCGCTGGACCTGGAACGCTTCATGATCGTCGCCACCAGCGACTTCAACATGGGTGCCATGGAAAACAAGGGCCTGAACATCTTCAACACCAAGTACGTGCTGGCCAACCAGGCCACCGCGACCGACGTAGATTTTTCCAACATCGAAAGTGTGGTCGGCCACGAGTATTTCCACAACTGGACGGGCAACCGCGTCACCTGCCGCGACTGGTTCCAGCTCAGCCTGAAAGAAGGCCTCACGGTCTTCCGCGACCAGGAGTTCTCACAAGACCTGTGCGGTGAAGCCTCGGCCCGCGCCGTCAAGCGCATTGAGGATGTGCGCGTGCTGCGCACCGCCCAGTTCCCCGAAGACGCCGGCCCCATGGCCCACCCGGTGCGCCCCGACAGCTATGTCGAGATCAGCAACTTCTACACCGTCACCATTTACGAAAAAGGCGCCGAAGTGGTCCGCATGATGCAGACCCTGGTCGGCCGTGACAGCTTTGCCCGCGGCATGACGCTTTATTTTGAACGGCACGACGGCCACGCCGTGACCTGCGACGACTTCGCACAAGCCATTGCCGATGCCAACCCAATGTCGGACCTGGCCCGCCTCTTGCCGCAGTTCAAGCGCTGGTACAGCCAGGCCGGCACGCCGCGCGTGCATGCGCAAGGCGCGTATGACGCCGCCGCGCGCACCTACACCCTGACCCTGTCGCAAAGCTGCATGCCGACCGCAGGCCAGGCCGTCAAGGAACCGTTTGTCATCCCAATCGGCCTGGGCCTGCTGGGTGCTGACGGCCAGGATTTGCCGCTGCAGCTCGCCGGTGAAAGCCAAGGAAGCCAGTCCCCCGCCAGCACGCGCACCGTGGTGCTGACGCAGCAAAGCGAGACGATGACCTTCGTCAACATCGATGCAGAGCCGGTGCCGTCCATCCTGCGCGGCTTCACCGCGCCGGTGGTGCTGGAATTCAATTACACCGACGCCCAGCTGCTGCACCTGCTGGAGCACGACAGCGACCCCTTCAACCGCTGGGAGGCCGGGCAACGCCTGGCGGTGGCCCGCGCGATCAAATCCATCGTTGGCCATGCAGGCCCCGTACCCGTCGGAGTGCTGGACGATGCCTATCTTGACGCGATGCGTCAGGTGCTGCGCCACCCCTCGCTCGACTCGGCGTTCAAGGAACTGGTGCTGACGCTGCCGTCTGAGACCTATCTGGCCGAGCAGCTGGACGTGGTGGACCCGCAGCGCATCCACGCGGTGCGCGAAGCCATGCGCCTGCAACTGGCCACGGCGCTCGCAGCAGACTGGCAAGCCGTGTACGAAGCCAACCACGACACCGGCGCCTATGCGCCCGACCCGGTCTCCAGCGGCCGCCGCGCGCTCGCGGGCATGGCGTTGACCTACCTGTGCCTGGCCGCGCAAAGCAGCGGCGATACCGTCTGGCCCGGCAAGACCCTGCAGCGCTTCAAGGACGCCGGCAACATGACCGACCGCTTCAATGCGCTGGCGGCGCTGGTCTCCAGCGGCCACGCCCTGGCCGCCGAGGCGCTGCCCCTGTTCCACGCCATGTTCAAGGACGAAGCCCTGGTCATCGACAAATGGTTCGGCCTGCAGGCCGGCGCGCCTGACCGCGGCGGCAACATCCTGCCCGCCGTCAAGCAACTCATGAAGCACAGCGACTTCAGCCTGCGCAACCCCAACCGCGCGCGCAGCGTGATCAGCACCTACTGCCAGGGCAACCCCGCCGCCTTCCACCGCGCCGATGCCGCAGGCTACGTGTTCTGGAGCGACCGCGTGATGGAGCTCGACGCCATCAACCCGCAAGTGGCCGCCCGCCTGGCGCGCGCGCTGGACCGCTGGAGCAAGCTGGCCGAGCCCTACCGCAGCGCGGCCCGCGAAGCCATTGCCCGTGTTGCCGCCAAGACAGATCTGAGCAAAGACACGCATGAAGTGGTCTCCCGCGCCCTGGCGGACTGAACAAGCACTGAAGGAAAAACCATGGCATCCAAAATCTCCCTCACCCGCTACCTCGTTGAAAAGCAGCGCATGGACGGGCACATCCCGTCGCAGCTGCGCCTGCTGCTTGAAGTGGTGGCCCGCGCCTGCAAGAGCATCAGCCAGGCGGTCAACAAGGGCGCGCTCGGTGGCGTTCTGGGCACAGCCGGCAGCGAAAACGTGCAGGGCGAGGTGCAAAAAAAGCTCGACATCATCGCCAATGAAGTACTGATCGAGGCCAACGAATGGGGTGGCCACCTCGCGGCCATGGCTTCGGAGGAAATGGACAGCATTTACGTGGTGCCCAATCGCTACCCCCAGGGCGAATACCTGCTGCTGTTTGACCCCCTCGACGGCTCCAGCAACATCGACATCAACGCCAGCATCGGCACCATCTTCAGCGTGCTCAAAAAGCCCGAAGGCCATGCCGGTGTGGAAGAAAAAGACTTCCTGCAACCCGGCAACAAGCAAGTGGCGGCGGGCTATTGCATCTACGGCTCGCAAACCACCCTGGTGCTGACAGTGGGCGATGGCGTGGCCATGTTCACGCTGGACCGCGAGCAAGGCTCCTTCTTCCTGGTCGAGGAAGACGTGAAGATTCCGGCCGACACCAAAGAGTTCGCCATCAACATGAGCAACATGCGCCACTGGGACGCACCCGTCAAACGCTACATCGACGAATGCCTGCAAGGCGAGGAAGGCCCGCTCGGCAAGGACTTCAACATGCGCTGGGTCGCCTCCATGGTGGGCGACGTCCACCGCATCCTCTGCCGCGGCGGCATCTTCATGTACCCCTGGGACAAACGCGAGCCCGAAAAGGCCGGAAAACTGCGCCTGATGTACGAAGCCAACCCCATGAGCTGGCTGATCGAACAAGCCGGCGGCGCCTCCACCAACGGCAAACAACGCATCCTCGATTTGCAGCCCACCAAGCTGCACGAACGCGTCAGTGTCATGCTCGGCTCCAGGAACGAGGTCGAACGGGTGACCTCTTACCACTCCGGGCTATAATCGAAGGCTGTATTTGATACAAAGCCGGTGTAGCTCAGTCGGTAGAGCAGCTCATTCGTAATGAGAAGGTCGGGTGTTCGATTCATCTCTCCGGCACCAATTGAAGCCCCTGTTTCGCAAGAAACAGGGGCTTTTTTCATTTCCCCCGGTGATTCCCGTTCCGGAAAAACTGCGGCGACGCGGCAACACCCGCTCGCCCTTTACAAATGCGTTACGCCGAAAGCATGCATTTCATTTACGTTCTGTTACGATCAATCAAGCCCTGAACAGAGCCTTCTGAGAGCCCGGTTTTCCAAGTCGTTTGTTCAGCCCACCGCCTCCCGTGGACGAAGAAGAACAAATGAGACAAAGCCGTCTGATGAAACACCTGGGCCGTTGCGGCCTGACCGGCGCGCTTGCGATCGCGGCCACAGCGGCACTGGCGGCCGATGAGCGTTTTGACATCACACGTTTCCAGGTCGAAGGCAATACGCTGCTGCCTGCGGCGCAAGTGGAGCGCCTGGTCGGCCCGCTGGCCGGCCCGCAGCGCGGCTTTGCCGATATCCAGCTGGCGATTGAAGCCTTGCAGGAGGCCTATCGCAAGGCCGGCTACACCACGGTGCTGGTGTCGGTGCCTGAGCAGGAGCTGGCCGGCGGCGCCGTCAAGCTGCTGGTGAGCGAAAGCGTGATCTCCTCGATCACCGTCAGCGGCAACGAGCATTTCGACGAAGCCAATATCCGCGCCAGCCTGGTGCGGCTGCAGGTGGGCCGCACGCCCAGCCTGGGTGCCATTTCCGAATCCATCCAGCTGGCCAATGAAAGCCCGGCCAAGCAGGTCGGGGTGACCCTGGCCGAAGGCGACAAGCCGGGCACCATAGACGCGAAGGTGCTGGTCACCGACAACAAGCCGCTGCGCATCATCACGACACTGGACAACACAGGTTCGCCCGCCAGCGGACGCTGGCGCACCGGCATCGCGCTGCAGCATGCCAACCTCTTTAACCGCGACCAGGTGGGCACGCTGGCTTACACCACCTCGCCGGACAGCCCTTCGGGCGTGAACCTGAATGTCTATTCGGTGGGCTACCGCATTCCGCTGTATGCCTTTGGTGACAGCATCGACTTTATTTACGGCAAATCCAGCGTCAATTCGCCGGCCAGCTCGCCGGTGCTGGGCACGCTGCTGGGCTTTACCGGCAAGGGCGACATCTACGGCCTGCGCTGGAACCACTTTTTGGGCCGCAGCGGCGAAAGCACGGCCAAGCTGGTGCTGGGCCTGGACCACAAGCTGATCGACTCGCGCTGCGAAATCGGCGGCGTTGCGGTGAGCATCGCACCGCCCACACCGCCTATCGCCTCCTGCGTGCCTTACACCACCACGCCGCTGAGCATCACCTACAGCAGCCAGAGCGAAGGCGTGGACCAGGTTTCGGGCTACAGCATCGGCCTGTCGCGCAACCTGCCCAGTGGCGAGCGCTACACCAACGTCGATGGCCGCACGGACCGCTACTCCTACCTGACGCCGGGCAATCGCAGCACGCGCGACGACTTCATGGCCGTGCGCGGCAGCGCCTCGCTGTTCAAGGGCTTTGCCAACGGCTGGCAGGCTCGCTTCGCCGGCAGCGCGCAATACACGGATATGCCACTGCTCTCAAGCGAGCAATTCGGCCTGGCCGGATCCACCCTGGTGCGCGGTTTCCAGGAGCGGGCCGTGGCGGCCGACAGCGGCGTCGTGGTCAACGCAGAACTCTATACGCCGGAACTCTCGGGCAGCGTGGGCCTTCCCGGCCAGCTGCGCGCCGTGTTTTTCGTTGACGCGGGCCACGGCAGCAACAACAAGGTGGGCAACAGCGGCATACCCGGCAGCGTGACGATTTCGAGCATGGGCGCCGGCCTGCGTTATGTCTTGAGCCGCGACTTCAGCCTGAATGTGGACCTGGCGCGCGTGAACAACGCGGGCAATTCGACCACCGAAAAGCGGGGCGACTGGAATGCCCACCTGAGCGCCTCGCTGGCGTTCTGATGAACACAAGGTAAACACCATGCACCAGCCTTCCCGCCCCCTTCGCCCCCTTCGCCCCCTTCGCCCCCTTCGCCCCCTCCGCCCCCTCCGCCTTTCCTTGCTGACCAGCGCCCTGCTGCTGGCATGCGGCGCGCACACCCTTGCCCAGGCCTTGCCGGCCGGCGCCCTGCCCACGGGCTGGAACGTCACCTCGGGCAGCGCGGCCATCACACAAAACGGCAACACGCTGAACATCAACCAGACCAGCCAGCAGGCGATTGCCAACTTCGCGAGCTTTAACGTCGGCTCCGGCGCGCTGGTCGACATACGCCAGATCAACAGCTCCGCCGCCCTGCTGGCGCGCGTCACCGGCGGCGACCCTTCGCAGATCCAGGGGCAGATCCGGGCCGACGGCGCCCTGTGGCTGATCAACCAGGCCGGCATCATGGTGGGCCCGGGCGCTCGGATTGACGTGGCCCGTTTCATCGCAAGCTCACTCAACGTCAGCGACAGCGACTTCCTGGCCGGCCGCATGAACTTCAAGGGCATCGGCACGCCGGGCGATGTGCGCAACGAAGGCGTCGTCAACGCGGCCAGCGGCGGCAGCATCTACCTGGTGGGCGCCAACGTCACCAACAGCGGCAGCCTCAATGCGCCGCAGGGCAAGGTGCTGCTGGCAGCGGGCCAAACCGTGCAACTGGTAGATACAGCGACACCCGGCGTTTCCGTTGCCATCACCGGCACACCGGGCGAAGTGCGGAACATGGGCCGGATCACGGCCGAAGCCGGGCGCATAGGCCTGGCCGCGGGCCTGGTGAGCAACAGCGGCACGATCAACGCCTCCAGTGCGGTGCGCGAAGGCGGCAGGATTTTCCTGCGTGCTTCCGGCGACATCAAGACTTCGGCCACGTCGAACATCAGCGCCAACGGCACTACCGGTGGCAATGTGGTGCTGATTGCCGAAAACGCGGCCTCCATAGACGGCGACGTATCGGCCACCGGCAGTGTGGGCCGCGGGGGTTATGTCGACACCTCGGGCCATCGTTCTCTGGACGTGGTCAAGGCGCCTGCCGTCGGCCAGGGCGGCGAATGGCACATCGACCCCTTCAACATCGAGATCGTGGCGTCCGGGCCCAACTTCGGCGTCACGGGCGAAAACGTCATCACGTCGAACGAGACCGGCGCCCACATCAGCGCAAGCACCATCACCAACGCGCTGGACAACGGCATCAATGTGACCATCACCACGGGCCGGGGCAACCCCGCCCTGGACCTGGCGCACGGCGACATCACCGTGTCCTCCGCCATCAGCAAGACCGCAGGGGCCGATGCGGCGCTGACCTTGAGGGCCAACAACAACATCATCATCAACGCGCCCATCACCAGCACGTCGAACAAGCTCGACCTGACCCTGAACAGCAACTACCAGAGCGACTACCCGGCGGACGACCACGCTGTGCAGCTCAATGCCAACCTCGCACTGAACGGCGGCCTGCTCAGGGTGTCGCAAAGCGAAGGCAACGGCAACGGCACGCTCAACATCGCGGGCGGCACGACCACACTTGTGACCGGCTCCATCATCAACGCCGCCGCCGTGAATGTGCTGGCCGGCGGCACGCTGTCCGGCAATGGCACGCTGACGGGTGCGCTGTCGAACAACGGCAATGTGACGGTCGGCGGATCCGGGGCCATAGGCCGCCTGACCGTACAGGGCAACTACGCGCAAGGCAGCAGCGGCGGGCTCAACGTCGAACTGCAGGCGACGGACGGCTTTGACCAGCTGGCCGTCACCGGTACGGCCAGCCTGAACGGCAGGCTCAGCATCCGCGCGGTGAACGGCTTTGTGCCGCCCCTGGACACGACTTTTAATGTAGTGACCGCGCAGGCAGCGGGCAGCAGCGGCAGTTTCAGCACCATCGATGCACCCCAGCAGTCAACCGCCGCCTTTGCGGCGAGCCTGCCCATTAGCTACCCCAGTGCAGGCACCACCCGCATCACGGTGCTTCCGCCGATACCGTCACCGGTACCTGGATCGGCGGCGTCGACAACGACGTCCACCACACCTCCGCTACCCCCTACGGCGGACATCTGCACGATCGCGCCGAACTCGGCGCTCTGCCAGGTGCTGTCGCCGCCGACGGCCTCGGAACCGGTCCGGCCGATTCAGCAGGCAACCAACAGCATCATCAAAACCGTGACCGCCAGCAAGCCAATGGCTCTCCCGCAGCAGCAGAGCTCCACACCCGAGGAGGTCGCCGCCATGCCGGCCTTCATCCCGGCGGCCGGCAGCAGCAGCAGCGGTGGCGGCAACAGCGGCGGCGGCACGACATCCAGCGGATCCAGTGGCCCGGCAGCCACCAGCACGACACCGGACGAAAACACAGCCAAGTCGGATGATAAAAAAGACGAAAAGGCGGTGGCATCCAAAGAGACCGTCGCCAAGAACGAGCCGGCCAAGAAAACCTTTTGCAACTAAAGGCACATGACATGAAGCTGCCAACATTTTTCAAACCGCTGCTCCCCGCATGGGCGCTGGCACTGCTGGTGCTGGCTCCGCTTGCGCAAGCGCAGGTGGTCGGCACCGTCACCAAAGTCTCGGGCGTGATGGTGGCCAAAAGTACCGAAGGCCGCAGCCGGGTGCTGGCCGAAAACTCGCCGCTGCGCCAGGGCGATACCGTCACTACCAGCCGCAACACCTTCGGCCGCCTGGAGTTTGTGGACGGCGCTGCAATCGTGCTGCAGCCCGAGTCGCTGCTGGTGCTGACGCGCTACAGCTACGACGCAGGCAAACCCGAACTCGACAAGGTGGAGCTGGAGCTGACGCAGGGCGGCTTCAGCAGCACGGCTGGCGCCCTGGGCAAACGCAGCGCCGACGCCACCGTGATCACCACGCCCGCAGGCAACCTGCAGGGCAGCGCCAGCATGGAGGTTTCCCTCAGGCAGCCTTGAGCTGGCGGCCTGAGCAACTTCCCGACACCCTACATCGCAGGAAACCCCATGAAAAAACTCACTTCGATCTCGCTGGCCTTGCTGGCCGCACTGGTCTCCACCGCTACGGTGGCTCAGATCAACGTCCCGCTCCCCACAGGCGTCACACCCAAGCCCGGCAGCACCCCACCGCTGCCGCCGGGGCTGTATGTGCAGGTGATCGATGGCCTGATCAGCGTCACCAACAAGAGCGGTGCCCAGAGTTTCTCGGCAGGCCAATTTGGTTATACGGCCTCGCCAAGCCAGCCACCCGTCGTCGTGCCGAAAAACCCGGCGCTCCAGTTCACGCCGCCGCCGTCGTTCACTTCGTCGACCAAGGTCGCCGCCACGACGACCGCGGCCAAGTCCGGTGCGGTGGATTGCGAAGTACGCTAAATCACGGATACCGCCGCCAAAGGCAGATACCCGATTCATCGCCTGACTCCCATCAAAGCCCCTGGCTCGCAAGAGCAGGGGCTTTTTAATGCCCACTGCCTACTACGGGCGTGGACGACAGCGAGATGAGTACCTTGGTCGTACCGGGGAAGCCCTCCCCTTGAGCCGTTGCTTATTGGGGGCTTTTCGCCAAGAATCTTCCGAACAAGCGGAGGGTCTTATGCAGACAGTCTTTTTGTTTCGCGCTCGCGGGCTCCGGCTGTTGCCGGGCGCCCTGGCTGTGCTGGCGATGGCGATGCCGATAGCAATGCCGCAATGGGCCCACGCTCAGGCCACACTGGAGAAGATCAAAAGCCGCGGCCAGATCAATGTGGGTTACCGCTCACTGGCGGCGCCCTTTTCATTTCACCAGACGGCGGAAAAACCGCTGGGCTACAGCATCGAATTCTGCAAGCCCATCATCGAGCAGCTGCGCCAGGCGGCTGGCAACCCCAAGCTGCCGGTACGGTATATCGAAACCTATGTGGACGCCCGCATGCGTTTGCTGTCTGAAGGCAGTGTGGATTTGCTGTGCGAGAACGTGACCGACACGCCCGAGCGCCGCACACGCATGGATTTCTCCACCCCCATCTTCATCGACGCCATTCAGGTGGCCGTGCGCACCAAGGACATGATCAGCACGCTGGACCAATTGAAGGGCAAAAGCATCGTCGGTATTGACGGCACTACCGTCATTGCCGCGCTGGACCGCTATGCGAAGCCCCGCGCACTGACATGGCAGCATGCCAAGGCCGTCAACGCCGATGCGGCACTTGGGCAATTGCAGCTGGGCTGGGCGGCAGGCTATGCCCGCGACGGCGTCGTGCTGGCCGCGCAACTGGCCGACTTGCCCGACGCCGGCAACTACAGCCTTCTGCCGGAGCGCCTGTCGGTTGAACCCATCGCCATCGCTTATCGCAAGGGAGATGCGGCCATGGGCAGCCTGGTAAATGCCTCGATCAAGGAATCGATGCGCAGCGGTGCGGCGCAGGGCTGGTACGAGCAATGGTTTTTAAAGCCGCTCAAACCCGGTGGCAAGCCCCTGGCAGCCGCAATGCCTGCGGAGACAAAGGCCTTGTTTGACGCTGCGAAAGCCAACTGAAGCCGGTTCAGGCCGGCAACCCCGCAGCTGGGTCAGGGGTTCAGGCGTTGGAGCCCTTGGGCGCCTGGGGCTCTTCAGGCGTGATGAAGGAGTCTTCCCACTGCACCGCGAAATGGTGCTCGGCATCGTCGTGAACAATGCCCGAGCCGGTGCTCAGCGGGTCAAAGTTGGTAAAGCGGATTTTGCGGTTGCGCTCCAGCTTGGCCTGAAGGCTGCTGCGGGCGGCGGCCATCGCCGTCATGTCGACATGCTTGGCCTCGGTCGCCAGCGCAGCGCCGTCGGCGGCACGCATGGTGTCAGGCACGGTTGCCATGTCGTCGTCGGTCTCGGGCATGGCCAGTGGCGGCTCGCCCAGCATGACGGGTGATAGCTCTTCGTCGTCCGACAGATCAATTTCGCCGAGAAATGCGGCCCGCACGTCTTCCAGTGTGGGCAGGTTGCTGTCGCGCACCACCGCGTACGCGATACCGCATTCGTCAAACAGCTTGCGCTTGAGGTCGCGGTTGCTGGCACGCAGCCCCTGCGGGCCGGGCACATCCAGGCAGCCGATCACGGTGCCGTCCGCGGCACATACCGTGAAGGTGCAATACACGCTTTTGAGCAGCTCAAAGGAGCGCTGGCCTTCGACCTCGTTGCGCGGTGAGACAAAGCGGATAACGGGGACTTTGACCAGCACGTGGTGGTCAAAAAAGGCGCGCTGCAGCCAATGCCAGACTTCCTGCTCGCTGCCGAGCAGCAAGGGCCGCGCCTGTAGATGCCATTGGGCCGGAATACGCCGCTTCTTGCGCGCAGCGCGCGCCAGCCAGCCGTGATGACAGGCCGCTCCCGCCGCCAACCCCGACACTGCCGTGGCAGTCAGCCCCAACACGAAAACATCAAACATGAGTGCCCTGCTTTTTTCTTTGAGTGTAAACACAGCACCCGCAAGGTTACAACCGATTACGAATTGAAGTGTTGTAGCCAGGTCTCAGAAACCGGGTTTCCTCAATTTAAACCGCGACTTAAGTCACGCGGGCATGTGCCACGATGCGCAAGGCATGCCTTACATCCGCAGGAAGGTAACAGAAAAGTTACAACTCAACAGATTCAGGAAGAGGACTGGCCAGGACCTTGTCGATGCGTTTGCCGTCCAGGTCCAGCACCTCAAAGCGCCAGCCTGCGCATTCAACGCGCTCGGCCGTGTTCAACAGCCGGCCCGAAACGCTCTGCAGCAAACCGGCCACGGTGTTGTAGCGGCCCTTGCCCTCGTCGGGCAGCTCCTTGATGTCCAGCCGCGCCTTGAGTTCGGCCACGGGCATGACGCCGTCAATCAGCCAGCTGCCGTCTTCGCGCTCGGTGGCCCAGGCGTCGACCTGCGCGCCGGGCTGCAGCTCGCCGGTGATGGCTTCGAGCATGTCCATGGGCGTCATCAGCCCCTGCACCACACCGTATTCATCGACCACAAAGACAATCCGCGTAGAGCGCGCGCGGAACTGCTCGAGCAGTTCCATGCCGGTCAGCGTTTCCGGCACAAACACGGCGGGCACTGCATAAGCCCCTATGCGGTCGGTGACCGAAGGCACCGCATCCGCGCCGCCGCTTGACGGCGAAGGCTGGATCTTGCCGCGCAGCGCGAGCAGCTTGGCGACATTGACCACGCCCACCACATCGTCAAGACTGCCGCGGCACACCGGGTACCACGAATGGCCGGTGACGCCGGCTTTGTCAATCGCCTGGGCCACGGTGTCCGAAGCGTCGAGCCACTCAATGTCGGAGCGCGGCAGCATCAGCGACGTGAGCAGCCGGTCGTCCAGCAGGAACACGTTTTGCACCATCTGGTGCTCGTGCTCCTCGATCAGGCCGGCATCCACGCCCTCTTCCAGGCTGGCGGCGATTTCTTCTTCCGTCACGGCGCGGCCGGCGCTGTTGTCGATGCGCAGCAGCTTGAGGACCGTCTGCGTGCTGATGGACAGCAGGCGCACAAAAGGCTTGGCGCCTGTGGCCATCCACATCATGGGCCGCGCGACCAGACGCGCCACGGTTTCAGGGTAGAGCTGCCCGATGCGCTTGGGCACAAGCTCGCCAAAGACAATAGTGATGAAAGTGATGATGGTCACCACCAGCGCGGTGGCGGAGATTTCGGCGACGCGCGGCGGCACGTTGAAGGTTTGTATCCAGGCAGCCAGGCCGCTGCTGAAGGCGGCCTCGCCGATGATGCCGTTGAGCATGCCGATGGAGGTGATGCCCACCTGCACCGACGAGAGAAACTGCGTGGGGTTGTCCAGCAGGCCCAGCGCCGCCTGCGCCCCCTTGTCACCCGACTCCCCCATGGCCGTGAGCCTGGCCTTGCGGCTGGAAGCCAGTGCCATTTCCGACATGGCAAAAACGCCGTTGAGCAGCGTCAAGAAAGCAATCAGCAAAAAGTCCATAGATTAGGAGTCTGGGCTCCTGGCGCAAAATAAACACATGTCACTTTACTTGATCGGCGACTTGCAGGGTTGTCACGCTCCTTTTCAGCGGCTGCTGGACACCATTGATTTCTCCCCCAGCCGCGACACCGTCTACATCCTTGGCGACCTCGTCAATCGCGGCCCCGACTCATTAAAAGTGCTGCGCAGCCTCTCTGCGTTGGGCGACGCCGCGCAATGCCTGCTGGGCAACCACGACCTGCACCTGCTGGCCGTGTCGCAAGGCGTGCGCAAGCCGGGCCGCAGCGACACCGTGCAGGACATCCTGGAAGCCAAAGACAGCCAGGCACTGCTTGGCTGGCTGCGCCACCGCGCCATGGCCATTCACCGCCATGGCTGGCTGATGGTGCATGCGGGCGTGCTGCCGCAATGGACAGCGGCGCAAACCGTCGCGCTGGGCTCAGAGGTAGAGCAGGTGCTGCGCGGCAACCATCTGAAAGACTTTCTGCAGGCGATGTACGGCAACACACCCGACCACTGGAGCGACAGCCTGCAAGGCAACGACCGGCTGCGGGTCATCGTGAACGCGCTGACGCGCCTGCGCTTTTGCACACCCGAAGGCGTGATGGACTTCAGCAGCACCGACGGCCCCGGCAATGCGCCCGAGGGCCACTTGCCCTGGTTTGATGTGCCGGGCCGCGCGACCCTGGGCACGCCCGTGGCGTTTGGCCACTGGTCCACACTGGCCACCGGCAAAAACAGCACGCCCACCCTGCGCAACAACACCTTGCCGCTGGACACCGGCTGCGTGTGGGGCGGCTGCCTCACAGCGGCCAGGCTGGGTGAAGCGCCGGGAACGTTTGAACTGGTCAGCGTGAAATGCGAGCAGGCGCAAAAACCTGGCAAGCCGGGAAAATAACGCTAAGCGGATTGCCGCGCTGCCGCCGCTTCATCCGCCCAGGCCCGGGCCACACTGGCGGCCAGCAACAGCACAGCCGATGAAAAGTAGATCCACATCAGGATGACCACCAGCGAGCCGGCCGCGCCATAGGCCGATACCACCGCAGCAGTCGAGAGGTAAAAAGCCATCAGGTGCTTGCCGACCGCAAACAGGATGGCCCCCACGGCGGCGCCCATCACCAGATAGCGTAAAGCGGGTTTGGGGCCCACGCTCATCCTCATGAGCGCCACAAACAGCACCACACAAAAGCAAAAAGAGATGACCTCGTTGAGGACCCAGGCGATCTGCTCGATCGGCAAATAGCTGCCGGCCCAACCCGAAAGAAGGCTGAGAACCGTCGAGATCGCCAGCGAGACCAGCAACAGAAAGCCGAACGCCAGGATATAAGCCACCCCGCGCAGGCGCACAGAAGCGCCGTGCCACCACTTTTGCTGCGGCACCTCGCCGCTGCCCTGCCGCCAGAGGCGCTCAAAGGCGTCCTGCAGCTCGGCAAACACACCGGTGGCGCCGAACAGCAGCAAGGCAAACGCAAACAGCGAAGCCGTAATGCCTTCCGAAGGCGCCTGGGCGCTCGACAAGGCCTGCTGCACCACCTGGGCGCCCTGCGCGCCGATCACGGCGCGAATCTGGTCGACCAGGCTGGTTTCGATGTAGCTGCGGTCCAGCCACCAGCCCAGCACGGCCACCAGCAGGACGAGCAGCGGCGCCAGGCTCAGGATGCCGTAAAACGACATGGCCGCGCTCATGCGCATGCCGCCGGCGTCGATCCAGTGATCAACCGCGCGCCACAAGGGGCGAAAGATGTTCAGGATTTTCTGGGGGAGCACGGGAAGCCCAAAAGCCGATGCAGGCTTGGGTTGCGGGTCGGATTTCGCCATCATGCAGACAGCGTAAGAGCCGGGGCGCATGGCCCTCACCGGACGGCCCCGCAATCAGCCGTAGGCGCTGGCCGACGGTGCGCAGGGCATTGGTACGTCTCAGGTGTTAACTGTGGTCTTGAAAAGCGCCGCGACTTTTTTCTTCGGCTTGATGTTGGCCGACACGCTGCTGCGCACCGGCGTGGCCTTGGCGGCGGCTTCCCAGGCGGGCTGGGCGTCGGGCGCTGCGGTTGATTCGTAGGGCTGATCAAAGAAGGGATCACGCGGCGCAGCAGGCTGGCGGTGCGGCAGGTGTTCGCGGCGCTCGCGGGGAGCACGCGCTTCACGCGGGCTGCCGCCGTCTTCGGCGTCGCGGTACATGCGGCGGCCGTCGTTGATGCGGCCGTCACCGGCGCGGGGGCTGTTTTCTTCAAACTCGATAGGTTCGAGTTCGATCTTGGTCTTGATCAGCTTTTCAATGTCGGCCACCAGGCGCTGGTCGCTCGGGGAGACAAAGCTCACCGCCAGGCCGGATGCGCCTGCGCGGCCGGTGCGGCCAATGCGGTGCACATAGTCTTCCGCATTGAAGGGCACGTCGAAGTTGAACACCGCCGGCACGTCCTTGATGTCCAGGCCGCGGGCTGCCACATCGGTGCAGACCAGCAAATCGACTTCGCCTTTCTTGAAGGCGTCGAGTGCTTTGAGGCGCTCGTCCTGGCTCTTGTCGCCGTGCAGCGCGGCGGTCTTGAGGCCTTCACGCTCCAGCGAGCGGGCCAGGCGCGCGCAGCCCAGCTTGCTGTTGACGAAGACGAAGGCCTGCTTCATGCCGCGTTCTTTGAGGATCTGGTGCAGGGCGCGGCGTTTGTCGTCAGCGCCCACGCTGTAGAAGTGCTGCTCGACGGTCGAGGCCGTGGCGTTGGAGCGCGCCACCTCAATCGTCACCGGGTCCTGCAGGTAGCTGGAGGCCAGGCGTTTGATTTCAGGCGAGAAGGTGGCCGAGAACAGCAAGGTGATGCGCTGCTTGGGCAGGTAGCTCAGGATGCGCTGCAGGTCGGGCAAAAAGCCGATGTCCAGCATGCGGTCGGCTTCGTCGAGCACCACGTACTCAACCTGGTTGAGCACCGCGTTCTTCGCTTCAATATGGTCCAGCAGGCGGCCCGGTGTGGCCACCAGCACTTCAACGCCTTTTTTGAGCTCGGCGGTCTGCGGCTTCATGTCCATGCCGCCGAACACCACGGTGCTGCGCAGGTTGGTGTATTTGGCGTACAGCTCGACCTGCTGGGCCACCTGCACGGCGAGTTCGCGCGTGGGCAGCAGCACCAGCGCACGCACCGGGTGGCGCGCGGGCGAGGTCGAGGCGTTCTCGTGCTTCATCATGCGCTGCAGCAGTGGCAGCGAGAAAGCCGCCGTCTTGCCGGTGCCGGTCTGCGCGGCGCCCATGACGTCTTTGCCCTGCAGGACGACCGGTATGGCCTGCTCCTGGATGGGCGTCATGGTTTCGTAGCCCATTTCGGCGACGGCGCGGGCCAGTGGTTCTGCCAGCGAAAGATTGGAAAAAGAGGATGTCATAAGGAAAGCTAGGCGGTACTTGCAGGTTGTCTTGCGAAGGGCGCGCGGACCGGAAATCACGGGCCGGCGCGCTGGCAGCCAACAGCACCGCTGCACCATTGGCAAGAAAGGGAGCGCGGCAGGCCGGCCGTGGCAGGGCTTTTGTAGCGCTTCCTTAGCCCTCTATTGTCGCACTTTGGGCGAATTGGCCGGTTTTACCGGCCAATCACGCTTTCAGGGCTATTTCCGGCCCCGGCAGGCGGTTGGGGGGCGCCCACCCGGTTGCTATTAATTCAGGAGCTGCTTACGCCCGCCACCAAAGGGATTCTGGCCTTTTTAACCCTGAATCCGGCTACAAAACCCGGGCGCTGAAGGTGTCGCAGGCCTTGACGGTGCCGGTTTTAAACCCGGTGTCGAACCAGCGCTGGCGCTGGGCGCTGGTGCCATGGGTAAAGCTTTCGGGCACCACCGCCCCGCCGCCGGCGCGCTGCAAGGCGTCGTCGCCGATCTTGGCCGCCGCGTTCATGGCCTCCTCGACATCGCCCTGCTCCAGGATCTGGCGCGCGTTTTGCGCATGGTGAGCCCATACGCCGGCAAAGCAGTCGGCCTGCAGCTCCAGCCGCACGCTCAGCGCGTTGTATTCGGTTTTGCTGACGCGGCTGCGCATCTGGTCCATCTTGCCGCTGATGCCCAGCAGGTTCTGCACGTGATGGCCCACCTCATGGGCGATCACATAGGCCTGGGCAAAATCGCCGGGCGCGCCCAGCCGGTTTTTCAGGGTCTCGTAAAACCCGAGGTCGATATAGACCTTCTGGTCGCCGGGGCAGTAAAACGGCCCCATCGCCGCCTGGCCCTGGCCGCAGGCGGTCTGCGTCGCGCCGCGAAACAGCACCAGCCGGGGTTTTTGATAAGTGGCGCCGCCTTTTGTAAAGACATCCGTCCAGACGTCTTCGGTGTCGGCCAGCACGGTCGACACAAACTTGGCCATGCGGTCGTCGGCCGGCGGTTTGTGGGCCGGCCCCTGCTGCTGCACCTGGGCAGGCGGCCCGCCGCCGCTGAGCAGCCCCAGGATGGTCAGCGGGTTGATGCCGAAGATCCAGCCGCCCACCAGTGCGATCACGATGGTGCCTATGCCGATGCTGCGGCCGCCAAAACCAAACCCGCCGCCGCCATAGCCGCCGCCCCCGCCGTCACGGCGGTCTTCGACGTTGTCTGATTCCCGGTTGCCTTCCCATTTCATGGCGTTCTCCCCATCCCGTGCAGTGGTAACGAACTGTGCGCCGGCGGCGCCCCACCGGCTGTCAGCCTATGCGCCGACTTTACTTGAGCAGGGCGCGGTTCATGGAACAAAATTGAACCCCCATGTATCCACTCACCATGAACGGTTCAATGCCCTCTTCGTCCCCTTCTTCGCCGCCTTCTTTGTCCTCTTTCACCGGCCCCCGCTCTTCCTTGCGCGTCTGGCTGGTGCTGGCGGCTGCCGCCCTGCTCACCGCCTGCGCCAGCCCCATCACCACGCGCGTCACCAGCTTCAACCAGTGGCCGGCCGATGCCGCGGGCAGTACCTTCAGCTACATCACGCCCATGGACACCACGCGGCAGCTGGAGCAAGCCACCTACGAAGGCTATGTGCAGGCCGAGCTAGAAAAGCGCGGCCTCCAACGCGCCCCCGCCGGCCAGGCCGGGCGCCTGCAGGTCGACGTGACCACCAGCAGCCGCAGTGACGAAAAAACCTGGCTGCAGCCGGTCTACCAGGACAACATGGTGTTCATTCCGCCCTATCGCGATGCCGCCGGCCGCTTCTACGGCGGCGGCTGGGTGCCTGACCCGTTCGGGCCGCGCTACATAGGCGACCGCCAGATGAGCATGACCATCTACACCAGCAGCCTGCGCCTGCGCCTGCTGGACACCAAAGACACGCCGCCCGGCAAACCGCCCCGCACGGTGTTTGAATCACGGGCGATGTACGAAGGCGGCACCTCCGAGCTCCCGCTGGTGGTGCCCTACCTGGTGCGGGCGGTGTTTGACGACTTCCCCGGCCAGAACGGCCAGGTGCGCATCGTCAAGTTCGACAGCGAGACCGGCGCGCTGATCAAGAAGTAAGCCCCGCCAGTAAGCCCCGACTTACTCGAAGCGCACCTTAAGGCCTTTGAGCGCGCCGCCCACCGGGCCGCTCGCCTCGATCTCCGTGTGCCAGGTCTGCCCCGCAGCCACCGGCCAGGCATCGGTAATGGTTCCCGTCGTGATGACATCGCCGGCCTGCAAAGCCGGCGCACCCGGGGTGGCGCGCAGCTCGTTCACAAAATGCAGCAGCGCCTGCACCGGGCCGTCCAGCACATTGGCGCCCATGCCTTCGTCTTTCAACACGCCGTCGCCATAGAGCTTGATGCGCAAGCCGGTCAGTGACGCCATCACGGCCTCGGGCGCCGCACCGGCCTCCAGCTTGACGCGATGCCCCACCAGCAGCAGGCCGTGCAAACCGCCATCAGCCACCGCCTGCGCGGCGGTGAACTTCCAGCCCGGGAAATGTGTGTGCACGATTTCATAACCGTGCGCCACCCAGTCCACCACAGCCACCAGCTGCGCCAGCGAACAATCGGGCGGCGGCGCCTCACGCAGGCAAAACACCACCTCTGGCTCGATGCGCGGCTCGGCCAAGCCTTTGAGCGAGAGCACGCCTTCATTCGGCGCAGAGGCATCGACCTGCGTCAGCGTGCTGTTCCACACCGTGCCCCAGATGGGGCCATAGACCTCGTAACGCGGCCAGATGGTGCGGTTGGTAAAGCCGACCTTGTAGCCCACCGGGCGCTCGCCACCCGCGCTGCGTGCCGTGCGCACGGCGAGCGCGGTGGCATAGGCCAGGGGCACATCCGCCGGCACGGCATTCGACCACGGCAAGGGCTGCGACTGCAGGCGCGCCCGGGTCAGGTCAGCGACAAGGTTCTGGATATCAGGGTGATCCGGGTGAGGGGCCGAAGTATTCATAAAGACCATGGTAGCCAAAAACCCGCAGCGATAGCCCACAATGCCGAAATGCCTGCAAGCCCTTCCACCCCCACCGCTCCTTCAAGCCCTGCCCTTCCTTGCGTACTGCTCACCGGCTTTGACCCCTTCGGCGACCTCGGGCCGGCCGGCCTGACCCTCAACCCCAGCTGGATGGCCGTCAAGGCGCTGCAGGGCAAACGCATCGCCGGCCACCGCATCGTCGCCGCGCAACTACCCACTGTTTTTGGGGACTCGGCGCTGGAGCTCAAGCGTTTGCTGAAGCTGCACAAACCGGCGCTCGTCATCTGCGTCGGCCAGGCCGGCGGGCGCAACGCGATATCGCTGGAACGCGTGGCCATCAACGTCAATGACGCGCGCATTCCCGACAACACAGGCAGCCAGCCCATCGACACGCCCGTGGTGGCCGATGGCCCGGCGGCCTACTTCGGCACGTTGCCCATCAAGGCCATGCTGCAGGCGATGCAGGCCGCCGGCATCAGGTCCGAGGTGTCGCAGACGGCAGGCACCTTTGTCTGCAACCATGTGTTTTATGCGCTGATACATGCCCTGACGACGCAGCGCGGATTCAAGCGCACACGCGGCGGCTTTATTCATGTGCCTTATGTGCCTGAGCAGGTGGCAGGGCAAAACGTGCCCAGCATGCCGCTGGAAGAGATCGTGAATGGCTTGCGGGTGGCGGTGGCCACAGCGCTGGCCACCGGGCACGACATTTCAAAAGGCGCGGGCGCCGTCAGCTAGGGCTTGTTAACCCTATCGGAGTCGTTATCGGCTACAGGCGCGGCAGCTTCGTCCTGCATCAGGCGCCAGGCCAGCCACATCCCCAGCACCGCATTGCCGATGGCAAAGCAGGTCACCACCAAAGTCGCCGCCGTGTTCAGCGGCCGGTTTTGCACCACCCAGGCCAGCAACGGAGACAGCCCATTGAGCACCAGCATCAGCCAGAAAAGGGGATTGCGCGGCTGGTAAAGGCGAAACAGGCGTGAGGGCTTCATCGTGGCCACATGCTAACCGCAGCGGCCACCGATACTGACGGTGATTTTCCGGTGATTTTCCGGTGATTGAGGGTGGATCAGCGAATGGCGAAAGACGCAGACATAAAGCCCTGCGCTGGCTGCGTGGGCAGCATGCTGCTAACGGCAGCGCCGACGCCGTTGCTCGCCATCACGCCGCTGGATTCACCCGAAGCACCGGCCAGCGTCTGAGCTTTTGGTGCGTCCAGGGTTTCGGGTGGCACATAAGTACCCGCCACCACACGTGCCTGCTGGATGCAGCTTTGGCGCGCGGAGCCCGCCGCGGTGTCCATGCACTGCGCAATCGCCTGCATTTCAGTCTTGCGCTGAAAGTCGCGAATCTTGGCTTTGGTGACTTGCCCATCCGCCACAAACCCGACAGCCACCAGCTGGCAAACAAAGACCAGGCCGGCCGCTACCCAGAGCAGCGTTTTGTAAGGCGTTTCGTCGATTTTTTTCAAGTGGTCAGAGAACATGGTGGGCCTCCCGGTGAATCTGGCTCCATCGTGAGGCGGGCGTTTGCGGTTTCCATCCAGCGCTTTTCCCGGCACTTTGTAGGATAAAAACCTTTCATTTTTTTACGCGGCGTAACGCCGGCATCCACGCCCCTATCCATGCCTCTATCCAGCCCCCTCCAACCCGCCTTACCATCGCCCCATGACGCCCACCCTGCTCGACCCCGCCCAGACCGCCGCCCGCCTGCCCTATCCGCTGCTGGTCAGTGAGCTGGCGGCCCTGCTCAAAGACAGCTCGGTGCAGGCGCCGCCGCGGGTAGTGCAACCCCTGCCCGGCGGCGGCAGCCTGTTTGTGATGCCGGCGCTGGACGCCCGCACCGCCATCACCAAACTCATCACCTTCACCCCCGGCAATGCGGCCGCCGGCCTGCCCACCATCCAGGGCGATGTGGTCGTGTTCGACGTCGCCACAGGCCAGCGCCGGCTGATGCTGGACGGCCCCACCGTCACCGCCCGCCGCACGGCCGCCGTGTCATTGCTGGCAGCGCAGCGGCTGGCGCCCAACACCCAGGGGCCGATGCTGATCGTCGGCGCCGGGGTGCAGGGCCTGGCGCACCTGGAGGCCTTTGCCGAGGGTCTGGGCGTGCGCGAGTTCCGGGTTGCTTCGCGCAGGGCGGCCAGCGCGCAAGCCCTGGTTCATCACGCGCAGTCTTTGGGCTTGAATGCCCGCATGGTGTTTGATGCCGACGTCGCGCTGGCCGATTGCCCGCTGGCCGTCACCTGCACACCCGCCAGCGCGGTGGTGCTCAGCGCCCTGCCCCGACCCGACGGTTTCATCAGCGCCGTCGGAGCCTTCACACCCGCCATGCTCGAGCTGAGCGCCGCGCTGTGCCAGCACTTCGCCGCCAAGGGCTCCATCTTTGTCGACACCGCCGACGCCAGCCATGAAGCCGGCGACCTGCTGCAAGCCGGGCTCGACGTGAGCCGCATCGCCACACTGGCCGACGTGATCCGCCAGGACATGAAAAAACCCGCCGGGCCGGTGCTGTTCAAAAGCTGCGGCTGGGCGGGCTGGGATTTGGCGGCTGCGCGCGCGGCGCTGGCCGTATAGACACCGCAGGCAAAAGAAAACCCGCCGGCCCTACCGCTTCAAGGCGGTGGCTGGGCGGGCGGGTGGGTCGCGGCAGGCCGCAGCGCACGCGCCGCAGCCGGAACCCGAACCTGGCCTTACTTGGCGGCGACTGGCGTCACTGCCGGCGTTGCTGCGGGGGTAGCAGCCACCGGCGCGGTGGCAGGCACCACCACACCGACGTTGGGCTTGCCTTCGACATCGGCCTTGCGGTCAAACGTGGTCAGCTTGCCCATGACAACCTGCACCCACTGCGGGTAGGTGTAGGCGGTGCCCTTGTTGTGGTCAATGATGGCGCCGATGCCGCCGCCAAACAGGATGTTGCCGGCCATGCCAGCGTTCGCGCGCGAGATCGCCACGCCGCGGCCGTCAGCCTCGCCTGCCTTGACGCAGGTCATCTGCAGGTCTTTGGAAGAACGGCGCACATTCGCCGTCACGGGTGTCTTGATGACTTGCTGGCCGTAGTCATTTTCGAGCGTGCAATCGACGTCTTTGACTTCAACACCCGCAGCGTTGTAGGTTTCAAAACGAACCGGCGTGGTGGTGTCGTTGGTGATGGATGCGCAGCCGGTCATGGCCATGCACGCGAAAACGATGGAATAGAGGCGAACGGACATTCAGGTCTCCCTTGGGGTTGTAGTAGTTGTCATTGGTCATCCAATGCCGCAGAGAATGTAACACGGTGTTTCTTAAAGCGCCCGTTTCGCGTGCACGGCCTGTTGTTTTATAGCCCTGCCCAGCGGGGTCACGCCGCGCTCAAGCGCTCAACACGCCGCAATGGCGTACACCGTACTGACTATTGAACGACCCGGGGAAACGCAACACCGGCGGCAAGAAACACAGTGCGCGGCGCAAGGCCGGCCCGCTGCTTGCGCTTCAGTGCGCGCGGCGAAGTTTGTCACTTCCACGCCGCGCCGCACTTTACAGCTGCACTGAAGAATCATTCAAAAGAATTCGCTTGTTTGGAGCGGCACCGGGCGGCCTAATGCCGACAAGCCGGTCATGCCAGCCATGCCGGACAACCTTCCTGCGAACTCACCTTCTGATGATCCTATGCCCACTTACCCTGACCTGAAGTTTTACATCGGCGGCTCATGGCGCTCTTCCCCCGATACCCTGCCCGTCCTGAACCCTGCGGATGAATCCGTGATCGGCGCCCTGCCCGTGGCGCGGCAATCCGACCTGGACGACGCGCTCACCGCCGCGGCGCAAGGCCTGAAGGTCTGGAGCCGCACCGCACCGCGCGAACGCGCCGAGATCATGATGCGCGCCAGCGCGCTCCTGCGGGAGCGCAATGAAGAGGTGGCCTATGCGATCACCTCGGAGCTGGGCAAACCCATCCGGCAGTCGCGGCTCGAAGTGATACGCGGCTGTGAGTTTTTTGAATGGGATGCCGGCGAGGCGCAGCGCCTTTATGGCCGGGTCATTCCTAGTGAGCCGGGCATCCGCTACATGACGGTGCGCCAGCCTATCGGCATGGTGGCGGCCTTTTCACCGTGGAATTTCCCGATGAGCCAGCCCGCGCGCAAAGTCGCAGGCGCCCTGGCGGCCGGTTGCTCCATCATCCTGAAAGCCGCCGAAGAAACCCCCGGCGGCGCCATCCATATCGCGCGCGCCTTCCACGATGCCGGTCTGCCGCCCGGTGTGCTGAACCTGGTGTTCGGCGTCCCGTCCTTTATCTCGGACTACCTGATCCCGCAGGACCAGACCCGGCTGATTGCCTTCACCGGCTCCACGGCCGTAGGCCGGCACCTGACCAGCCTGGCTGGGCGGCACGGAAAACCCGTCCTGATGGAGCTGGGCGGCCACGCCCCAGTGATTGTTTGCGACGATGTGGATCCCCGGCAGGCCGGCATTCTTTCAGCGACAAGAAAGTTCCGCAACGCCGGCCAGGTGTGCACCTCACCGACACGCTTTTTTGTCGACGAAAAAATCTTTGACCGGTTTGTCGACGCGTTTGCCACGCAGGCGGCCGCGACCGTCGTGGATAAGGGCATTAAAGAAACTACCGACATGGGGCCCGTGGCCAACGCCAGACGACTGGAAGCGCTCACGGCCTTTTCGGAAGACGCTGCGGCAAAAGGTGCACGCGTTCTGGCCGGCGGCCACCGCATCGGCGACAAAGGCTACTTCTTCGCACCGACGATTCTGGCCAACGTGCCGGACAACGCACGCGTCATGCAGGAAGAGCCTTTCGGGCCCATGGCCATCATCAACCCGGTCAAGTCCCTGGACGAAGCGATTGCCCAGGCGAACGCGCTGCCGTTTGGCCTTGCGGCCTATGGACTCACCCATTCCGCCGCCAACGTGGACAAGATGATTGACGAGGTCGAGGCTGGGAATCTCTCCATCAACACACTGGAAGCCTCAGTGGCCGAAACACCTTTCGGCGGCGTGAAGGCCAGCGGATTCGGCCGTGAGGGGGGTGAAGAGGGGCTGCTGCACTACACGGCCGTGAAAACCGTCTCGCACAAGATGGCGTTCTGATCGCGCGGCACTTGTTGTCTTTGCCCGCATAGCAAAACCCGGTTTCATGTGGCCTAATCCGCCAAAGAATCAGTCGCTCAAACCATCGCCGAGACTCTGCGAGCCGCGAAGCGCGGGGCGCTACTGAGGTTCAATGACGCCATAGGGATATCTACGAGGAACGCCGCTAGACTCAATCGCATGAGGGCACGAATTGGCCGATGGTAGAAAATTCTTCGAGCAAGTGTATGGTCACGCGTGCTACAGAATTAGATGTCAAAGGCCATCATCTTCCCTCATGATATTCGAAGCGCCGAATACCCAGCTGAGCACAGCCTCTGGAGACTGATCCATCGCACCCTTCATAGCAGAAAGTTCATGCAACCGCTGAGTTTCGTGCACGTTAATCAGTTCAAGAACAGAAGGGATGGTGTTCGCTTGAAGACGAGCCGCTACCAACATAATGCTTGTTAGAAATGAATCAACGTATACGTGCAAATGCTCAACCAGTGTAGGTAGGTATGGCAATGATTCTGCCGAATGCACAATCAGATTTCGATTCCAGTAAATACGGTTTAGCTGCCAAGCAACCTTTTCTCTATGCTGAACCAAGGTAGCTCTAGTTATCTCCGCAGTCTTAAACCGATTCACGAGCTCATACAGTCGAAACAATAGAACGGGCTCTCGCGCAGCTACTGACTCCGCTAAGAGCGTTCTCTCTCTTTCAAACTGAGGGCAAAGCAACACTAACGCCAATCGGTCTTTCGGCTCTTCTGTTAGCTCAGTTGCTTTTTCAAGGCATCGCTGGTATTTATCAATCCCTAAGACGTCTCCTATCCGCATTGCTGCTAACGAGAACAACCTTTGGGGATAAAGAAGACTTAAAGAAGATAAAACCGCCTCGCGAACAAATGCAATTTTTGATCCCGCAGATGCAGGTACTCCCACAAACCCTTCGAGGCAGGACCACAAATTGAGAAGCTGATCCTCATGGCGTGTAGCAGACAATGCTGCGCCATGATATTCAAAGGCTCTGGCAAGTCGACGACGAGCCGCTTGAGAGAGCTTGCTTTCTGAGAAGAAGAACTGAAAAACGTCCAATGCAGCAGACAATTCCTCTGGAGAAGTTCTTTGAACAAATTTCAAAGGTGAAACGGTGCGACCGAAGCCACTTAGCCCGTTTTCAGCAAGACTCAAGCAAAGAATCCTGTCATGAATAGCCAACGGCACATGGTGATCGACAAAACTTATTTGCTCGACCCCTCTATCTAAAACAGTGAAAAAAGCTTTTACTGCCGACTGCTTGCAGAGAGCTTCCATTCGGAAGCCTACTATTGTTGGCGTGATCGCCTTATCAACTTGCCCGGAGAACTCGATCCACGGTCGAAGACTGGCTATCGCCGGGACAGGGGCACCATACTTTTTCCAGTCTGTATATCTATCAACAAAATTAGCAAGATTTTCGGATACAAAACCAAAAACTTCATATTTTCTCTTGGTGCCAATGAAGTGCTTCAGAAAAAGGCCAACGGTGTAAGGTGCACCTTTTACAAGTCGACTCTGCTTTTTCTTTGAGTTTATTTTCTGAGCTACAGAGTAAACATAAGATCTGGGATACCCAACGGCTTCTAGCTCGACAATCAACGAATCCAATATTCGAATAACTTTTACTTTTGACCAATCTTTTAGTGCTGCTTCAGCACTCAAGGCCGCATTTAAGTCGTCTAAGTAGTCTCTAAATTGAAGTTCTAGAGCTGAGATGGGCGGCAAGAACTGCGCGGGCTTTCCCCATCCACTTTTAACTCTGGTAATTAGTTCTTTGACTAGTTGTTTTTTTACCCCTTTTAGCACTACATCTTCTCGAACACTCCAAAGCAACTCCTCAAAAAAAGACTCGGTTGAAGCACTAATAAAATCATGCGATTCAGCTTGTGCAGCGATTCTTTTTAATTCAAGTACTCGCTGGTGAGTGTTAAGTGCCGGAGCCTTAAAAGAGTCAGCAGAATAATCAAATAGAGCCTCATGAAGGCGTTGTAAAAAAAACACCGAGAAATCATCGGTTTCTCGGATAGTTTCCGACGGTAGAAGAGCTGTCTCCGGCGATCTCTGGGACGAAGTACTAGTCATTCTCTTTACCTTGATCTGTACTTGGCTGCAGCCCCTTAGGTTAAGCCTTTGGCAGCGTCACGCCCACCTGGCCCTGGTACTTGCCGCCGCGGTCCTTGTAGCTGACCTCGCAGACGTCGTCCTTGTCGCTTTCAAAGAACAGCACCTGGGCGCAGCCCTCACCCGCGTAAATCTTGGCGGGCAGCGGCGTGGTGTTGGAGAACTCCAGCGTCACATAACCTTCCCATTCGGGTTCAAACGGCGTGACGTTGACGATGATGCCGCAACGGGCATAGGTGCTTTTGCCCAGGCAGATGGTGAGCACATTGCGCGGGATGCGGAAGTATTCAACCGTGCGGGCCAGTGCGAAGCTGTTGGGCGGAATGATGCAGCTGTCGCCGTGGAAGTCGACAAAACTTTTTTCATCAAAGTTCTTCGGGTCGACCACCGTGCTGTGGATGTTGGTAAAGACCTTGAACTCGGGGGCGCAGCGGATGTCGTAGCCGTAGCTGCTGGTGCCGTAGCTGATGATCTTCTGGCCGTCGGCCGCGGCGCGAATCTGGCCGGGCTCGAAGGGCTCGATCATGCCGGTGGTTTCCGCCATGTGGCGTATCCATTTGTCGCTCTTGATGCTCATTCGGGGGAACTCCTCACTGTGCCCCGATTGTAGGCAAGCTGCCAGCCACCCGGTCCGGGATGCCTGGGCGCTATGGATTCAGGAGCTTCCGGGGCCCGTCCGCCATGAGGGAAATGCTCAAAACACATGCCCGGTGGCCAGCGCCGCAGCGGCTGCCCGGGTCTCGACGCCCAGCTTCTCAAAAATATGCTCCAGGTGCTTGTTCACCGTGCGGTGGCTCATGCCCAGGATGTCGCCGATATCACGGTTGGTCTTGCCCTTGGCCAGCCATGAGAGGACTTCGGTTTCACGCGGCGTCAGTGCGGCATTGGCCAGGCGCGAAGGCGATGCGGCGTTCGCGCCGCGCTGCTCCAGCAGCAGCATGGTTTCGCCTATGCCGACCCGGCCCATGTTGCGCACCGACAGCTGCACACCGGCCAGGGTCAGCAAGACCTCGTCGGTGCCGTCCTCCAGCACCGCATAAACCGGCTCGGGCAAACGCCCCGGCTGCGCCACGCCCCCGGCGCCCTGCAGCCACAAGGCGGCCTGTGGCGAACGCCAGGCCACGCGCCCGCGCGCATCGACCAGCACCACACCAAAACCGGCCACGTCCACCGCCTCGCGCGCCAGCCGCGTCATGCGCGCATTGCGCGTGTGGGTGTGCAGGCGCGCCACCACTTCCTGCGCGCGCAGCGGCTTGACGACGTAGTCCACGCCGCCGCAGGCAAAACCCTCCAGCACGTGCGGCGTCTCCGACAAGCCCGTCATGAAGATCACCGGGATGTGCGCCATCACGGGGTTGGCCTTGATCTGCCGGCAGGTGTCAAAGCCCGAGAGGCCGGGCATCACGGCGTCCAGCAGAATGGCATCGGGCGCGACCAGCTCCAGGCGCTGCAGGGCCGAGTCGCCGTCGCGCGCCACCAGCACGGTGTAACCCTCACCTTCCAGCGTGTCGCAGAGCATGCCCAGGCTGCTGGGGGCGTCGTCCACCACCAGCACGACCGGCCGCTGTTCGTCGGTAGCCTCAAGCATCGACATCCTCCGTCAAATGATCGAGCAATAACTCAAGCTCGCAGCGGCTCACAAAGCCGCGCAGCCGGGCGCAACTCGCGGCCAGCGCCGGGTCTTCGGCCGTGACGCGGTCCAGCAGGCGGTGCAGGCCGTGCACGTGGCCCAGCTTTACCAGGCGTATCAACCCTGCGCGGGCCTCCTCGGGCAGGCCCAGCGAAGCTTCCCCGGACGGGCCCGCCGCGCCGGCGGCCAGCGGCGCGGGCGAGACCACCGAGGTTGCCCACTCCAGCCCCAGATGGCGCTGCAGCGCATCCATCAGCTCGGATTCGAGCACCGGCTTGCCGACAAAGGCCTGGCAGCCCGTGGCCTTGAGCCGCGAGGCCTGGTTTTCAAACACATTGGCCGACACCACGATGATGGGCACCTCGGCATAACCCCGGCTGCGTATCTGCAAGGCGGTTTCCCAGCCATCCAGGTCGTCCATGCTGATGTCCAGCAGGATGGCGTCGGGCACGCCGTCCTTGAGGCTGTCTATGCACTCCAGGCCGCTGGCCGCCTCCTTGATGTCAAAACCCAGCGGCGTGAGCATGCCGGCCAGCATCTGGCGCTGCACCGGCTGGTCGTCCACCACCAGCAGCGTGCGGCGCTTGCCGAAGAAGCCGGCGATCTGGTGCGGCGGGTCGGCCAGCGGGCCGGGGTCGTCGATTTCGCGCAAATACAGCCGCACGCTGAAGGTGCTGCCCTTGTCGGGCTCGCTTTGCAGTGTCAGGTCACCGCCCATCAGCGCGGTCAAGAGGCCCGTAATAGTCAGGCCCAGGCCTGTGCCCGGCTCGCCGCGGCGGCGGCCCGCGGCGCCGCGCTCAAACGGCAAAAAGATGCGCTGCTGGTCTTGCGGCGCGATGCCTATGCCGGTATCCACCACGTCGAAGCGGATCACCTCGCGCCGGCAGTCCACGTGCAGCTTCACGCTGCCCGCGTCGGTAAACATCACTGCATTGCTCAGCAGGTTGATGATGATCTGGCGCAGCCGCTTGGCGTCGGCCTGCACCCAGGCCGGCATGCGGCCGCTGTGGGTGTAGAAAAAGTCGACACCCTTGGCCTCGGCCTGCGGCCGAACCATGCTGACCAGGCCTTCGAGGAAGTCGGGCAACGGCACGGGAATCGGCTCCAGACGCAGGCGGCCGGCCTCGATGCGCGCCAGGTCCAGCAGGCCGTCGACCAGCTGCAGCAAATGTTCGCCGCTGCGCTGTATGGTCTGCACGGCCTCACGCGGCGTGTTGGCCAGCGCCTCGCCCTTGAGCAGGATTTGCGAATAGCCGAGGATGCTGTTGAGCGGCGTGCGCAGCTCGTGCGTCATGCCGGCCACGTAGCGCGTCTTGGCCTGGTTGGCCGACTCGGCTACCTCCTTGGCGGTCTGCAGCGCCGCGTCGGTGCGCTGGTGGGCCTCGATTTCGCGCGACAGCAACTGGTTCTGCCGGTTCGACTCGTCCTGCGCCATGCGCCGGCTTTCACTGCCCAGCACCACCCACCAGCTGCACACCGCAACGATCAGCAGCAGCATGGCGAACACTTTCACAAAGGCCGATCGCAACAAGCCCGACAGATCACCCGAGGGCGGAAAGGTGGTCTCCTGCATATAGACCATGCCCATCACCGTGGCCAGCAGCGCGCAGAGCGACAGCATCACCACCATGTAGTGGCCGACGCGGAAGTTCACCCGGCTGGACAGCGCGCTGGGCAGCAGCGTGCTTAAAAACTCCTCCGCCTGCTCGGCCGCGCGCGAGCGCGTCTTGCAGCGGTCGTGGCAGCGCGACTCCAATGTGCAGCACAGTGAACAGATGGGCGCGCCGTAGGCCGGGCAACTGGCCATGTCTTCAGCCTCGAAGGCGTTCTCGCAGACATGGCAGCGCACCATCTGGCCCGGCACACCCATGGCCTGCGGTTTGCGCGCGACGTAATAACGCCCCTTGGTCACCCACGCCAGCAGCGGCGACAGCACCAGCGCCATGCCCAGCGCGATGAAAGGTGAAAACGCCTCAGCCTGCGGGCCCATGGCGCCGGTATACGCAAACACCGACACGATGGTCGCCAGCAGCATGGAGCCCAGGCCCACCGGGTTGATGTCGTACAGATGCGCCCGCTTGAATTCAATACCCGGCGGGCTCAAGCCCAATGGTTTGTTGATCACGAGGTCGGCCACCAGCGCACCCACCCACGCAATCGCGACGTTGCTGTAAAGGCCCAGCACTTTTTCGAGCGCCGAAAAAACATCCAGCGTCATCAGGAGCAGCGCAATCGCCACGTTGAACACCAGCCACACCACGCGCCCCGGGTGGCTGTGGGTCAGGCGCGCAAAGAAATTGGACCAGGCCAGCGAGCCCGCATAGGCATTGGTCAGGTTGATCTTGAGCTGCGACACCACCACAAAGACCACGGTCGCGGCCAGTATCCAGGCCGGGTCGCTGAACACATAGGCAAAGCCCGCCAGGTACATCTGCGTGGGCTCCACCGCCTTGGAAGCCGGCAGCTCGTGCTGCAGCACCAGAAAGGCCAGAAACGCGCCGCCCAGCATTTTCAGCATGCCCAGGACTATCCAGCCCGGCCCGGCCATCAGCACCGCGGCCCACCAGCGCCCGCGGTTGGCCTGGGTTTTCTCGGGCAGAAAGCGCAAAAAGTCCACCTGCTCGCCGATCTGCACCACAAGCGAGAACGCCACGGTGGCGGCCGCACCAAACATGAGCGGGTCGAACTCGCTGCTGCCCGAGGTGCGGCCGGTGAGGCCGGTGAAGTCTGAAAACGCCTGCGGGTTCTTCCAGAGCACCGCCAGGTAGGGCAGCAGCAACAGCACGCCCCACAGCGGCTGCGTCCACATCTGCAGGCGCGAGATCAGCGTGATGCCGCGAACCACCATGGGCACGATGACCACCGCGCTGATGACGTAGCACCAGGCAATCGGAATATCGAGGTACATCTGCAGCGCCAGCGCCATGATGGCCGCCTCCAGCGCGAAGAAGATGAAAGTGAAGCTCGCGTAGATCAGCGAGGTGATGGTCGAGCCCAGGTAACCGAAACCTGCGCCGCGCGTCAGCAAATCCATGTCCACGCCGTAGCGCGCCGCGTAGTAGCTGATAGGCAAGCCGGTGAAGAAGGTGATCAGCCCCACCACCAGGATGGCCCACAGCGCATTGGTGAAGCCGTAGTTGAGCGCGATGGCGCCGCCTATGGCTTCCAGCGCCAGGAAAGACATGGCGCCAAAGGCCGTGTTGCCGACCCGCCACTCCGACCACTTCCGAAAGCCGCGCGGCGTATAGCGCAGCGCGTAGTCCTCAATGGATTCGTCGGCCACCCACGCGTTGTACTCGCGTCGAATACGAAAGATTTTCTGGGTAGCGATGGTCAAGGCGGTCTCCGTCAAACGGCCGTAGGGCTGCGGCAACGCACCTAAAGCGTTCCGCAAGAAGTGTGCCCGGCGCACCAAAAAGGGTGGCTACGTTGATTGACGTATAGGGATGCGCGGCGCTTGTGAACATGATTCGCCTGACCCCGACGCAAGCCTTCACCCCATCAACCTTTCAGTTTTTCACCAACCGCAGGAGCCCAGCATGTCCAACGACGATCGCGATCCATCTTCCTTCATCAACCGCCGCCGCCTCATGCAAGGCGTGGCCGCAGCCCTGCCCCTGGCAGGCCTGCCCGGCTGGGCCCAGGCGCAGCAGTTCCCCACGGCCAAGGTCAACACCACCAAGCTGGCCGTCACCGACACCGAAGTGACGGTGGGCCAGCTGCACTCGGCCACCGGCACCATGGCGATTTCCGAAACCGGCTCCATCCAGGCCGAACAGCTCGCCATCGACCAGATTAACGCCATGGGCGGCGTGCTGGGCCGCAAGATCAAGGTCATCAAGGAAGACGGCGCTTCCGACTGGCCGACCTTCGCCGAAAAATCCAAGAAGCTGCTGGTCAACGACAAGGTCGCCGCTGTGTTCGGCTGCTGGACCTCTGCCTCACGCAAGGCCGTGCTGCCGATCTTTGAAAAAGAAAACGGCATGCTGTATTACCCGACCTTTTACGAAGGCCTGGAGCAAAGCAAGAACGTGATCTACACCGGCCAGGAAGCCACGCAGCAAATCCTCTACGGCCTGGACTGGGCTTCAAAAGAAAAGAAAGCCAAGACCTTCTTCCTGGTCGGCTCCGACTACATCTGGCCGCGCACCTCGATGAAGATAGGCCGCAAGCACATTGAAGGCCACCTCACCGGCAGCAAGGTCGTCGGCGAAGAGTACTACCCGCTGGGCCACACCAACTTCAATTCGCTGATCAACAAGATCAAGGTCGCCAAACCCGACTGCATCTTTATCGCAGTGGTCGGCGGCTCCAACGTGGCCTTCTACAAGCAGCTCAAAGCGGCAGGCGTTACCGCCGCCAAGCAGTTCCTGCTGACCATCTCCGTGACCGAAGACGAGGTGCTGGGCATTGGCGGCGAAAACATGAACGGCTTCTACGCCTCCATGAAGTACTTCCAGTCATTGGACAACCCCAACAACAAGGCTTTCGTAACCGCCTTCAAGGCCAAGTACGGCAAGGACGCGGTGATCGGCGACGTGACGCAGGCCGGCTACCTCGGCCCCTGGCTGTGGAAAGCCACGGTGGAAAAAGCCGGCAGCTTCGACGTGGACAAGATCGCCGCGGCCTCCACCGGCATCGAGCTGAAGACCGCACCCGAAGGCTACGTGAAGCTGCACGAAAACCATCACCTGTGGAGCAAGGCCCGCATCGGCCAGGCCCAGGCCGACGGTCAGTTCAAGGTGGTCGCCGAATCGCCGGCGCTGATTGAACCCAACCCCTTCCCCAAGGGCTACCAGTAAGCGCCAATGCTGGCCCCTACCGGTTCATTCCGCCGCATGGCGGGGTGAGCCGGCAGGGGCTTTCCTGACAGTCGTATTTGTTTTTTTGATCCCCCGCCGCACCGGAGCCCGCCATGAACCTTTCCGAAATGCTCAACATCGGCCTGATGCAAGGCTTTGCCGGGCTCAGCCTGTTTTCCGTGCTGCTGCTCATGGGCCTGGGCCTGGCCATCATCTTCGGGCAGATGGGCGTCATCAACATGGCGCATGGCGAGTTCATGACCATAGGCGCCTACACCATCTACCTGTTTTCGCACCTGTCTGAAACCTATGCGCCCGGCTTTGTGCAAGCCTACTTTCCGTTTGCCATCGTCGCGGCTTTCATCTTCGCGTTTGCCGTCGGCTGGCTGGCTGAATGGGCCTTTATCCGCCACCTCTACAAACGCCCGCTGGACACCCTGCTGGCCACCTGGGGCCTGTCGCTGGGCATGCAGCAGATCTTTCGCACCACCTTCGGCGCCAAGGAAGTCAGCCCCACCCTGCCCGACTGGCTCATGGGTTCCTGGGCCCCGGCTGAAGGCCTGGACATTCCCATCAACGGCATGTTTGTGATGGTGCTGACGCTGGTCGTGACCTGCGGCGTGCTGATCGCACTGCACAAGTCGCGCTGGGGCCTGCGCGTTCGCGCCACAGTCGCCAACCGCGTGATGGCCAACGCCACCGGCATCAACACCAAAAAGACCGACCGCCTGACCTTTGCCATCGGCTGCGGCATTGCCGGCGTGGCCGGCGCGGCCTTCACCACGATTGGCTCAACCGGCCCGACCAGCGGCTCGCTCTACATCGTCGACGCCTTCCTGGTCGTGACCTTCGGCGGCGCAGCCAGCCTGCTGGGCACCGTGGTCTCGGCCTTCGGTATCGCGCAGACCCAGTCGGTTGCCGAGTTCTTTATGACCGGCTCCATGTCCAAGGTGCTGACCTTGATGACCATCGTGACCATCCTGATGCTGCGCCCACAGGGCCTGTTCGCCTCCAAGGTGCGGCGCTGAGCTTTCACCGTATTTCCATCTAGACAACCGGAGTTTTTCATGAACAGCCTCAAGCAATGGATAACACGCAACGGCCTGGGCAACGTCGCCCTGCTGGCCCTGGTGCTGCTGGTGGCCTTTCCCCTGGCGCTGGATCTGTTTCGCCTCAACCTTGTCGGCAAGTACCTGAGCTATGCCTTTGTCGCGCTAGGCCTGGTGATGCTGTGGGGTTACGGCGGCGTGCTGAGCCTGGGCCAGGGCGTGTTCTTCGGCCTGGGCGGCTACGGCATGGCCATGTTTTTAAAGCTTGAAGCCAGCGACCCCATCACCACCAAGATCCAGTCCACACCGGGCATTCCCGACTTCATGGACTGGAACCAGATCACCGCGCTGCCGATCTGGTGGAAGCCCTTCCAGTCTTTTCCGCTCACGCTGGTGCTGATTCTGGTCGTGCCGACGCTGCTGGCCTTCATCATCGGCTACGCGATGTTCAAGCGGCGTGTCGGCGGCGTCTACTTCGCCATCATCACGCAGGCCGTGGCGCTCATCCTCACGGTGCTCATCATCGGCCAGCAGGGCTACACCGGCGGCGTCAACGGCATGACCGACCTCAAGACCATCCTGGGCTGGGACACGCGCACCGACAGCGCCAAGTACATCCTCTACTTCCTCACCGTGGGTTTGCTGCTGGGCGCCATCGTGCTGTGCACCTGGATCCAGAAGAGCAAGCTGGGCACGCTGCTGCTGGCCATGCGGGACAAGGAAGACCGCGTGCGCTTCTCGGGCTACGACGTCGCCATGTTCCGGGTGTTTGCCTTCTGCTTTGCAGCCATGCTGTCGGCCGTGGGCGGCGCGATGTTCACCTTGCAGGTGGGCTTTATGTCGCCTTCGCTGGTCGGCATTGTGCCGTCGATTGAGATGGTGATCTTCGCCGCCGTGGGCGGGCGCATGTCGCTGGTGGGTGCGGTCTACGGCGCGCTGCTGGTGAACTTCGGCAAGACCTATTTTTCCGAAAGCTTTCCCGACCTCTGGCTGTTCCTGATGGCCGGCATGTTCCTGGGCGTGGTGCTGGCCTTTCCCGACGGCCTGGCAGGCGTCTACACGCAGCGCGTCAAGCCCTGGCTGGTCAAACGCTTCGCGCGCCGCGAGAAGGTTGTGCCGCCCGTCGCTCCACCTATGACACCCCCGCCGGCCGCGACGCATGAAACGCCCACCTTGCCTGCCGGCCTGAACGGTCTTACCGGCCAGCAGACCTGATCACCCAAGGAAGCCATCATGATCGCCCCCGCCATGACCCCCAACGACTTTGTGCTGTCGGTCGAAGACCTGACGGTTTCTTTCGACGGCTTCAAGGCCATCGACAGCCTGAACCTTTATGTCGACCAGAACGAGCTGCGCGTGATCATCGGCCCCAACGGCGCGGGCAAAACCACGCTGCTGGACCTGATCTGCGGCAAGACCCGCACCAGCCACGGCCGCATCAAGTTCAAAAACGCCGAGATGACGAAGTTGCCCGAATACCAGATCGTGCGCTCCGGCATAGGCCGCAAGTTCCAGACGCCGTCGATCTACGAAAACCTCAGCGTGTTTCAGAACCTGGAAGTCTCGTTCCCGCGCGGGCGCGGCGTGTTCGGTGCGCTCTTCTTCAAGCGCAGCGAAGAGGTCAAGGCCCGGGTGCAGGCCGTGGCGGCCGAGATCGGCCTGGGCGACCAGCTGGACACCGAAGCCGGCCTGCTCTCACACGGGCAAAAGCAGTGGCTGGAGATCGGCATGCTGTTGATGCAGGACCCGGAGCTCCTGATGCTGGACGAACCGATTGCCGGCATGAGCGTGCGCGAACGCGAACTGACGGCAGAGCTGCTCAAACGCATCTGCAAGGGCCGCGCCATGATCGTCATCGAGCACGACATGGAGTTCGTCAAGCGCATCGCCGACAAGGTGACCGTCATGCACCAGGGAAAGATCCTGGCCGAAGGGTCTATGGAAAAAGTGCAGGCCGACCCGCGCGTTATCGACGTGTACCTGGGCCATTAAGCACAACGGATCAAGGAGAACACCATGCTCAACGTCAACAACCTCCACGTCAGCTACGGCCAGAGCGAGGCGCTGCACGGCATCACTTTTTCTGCCAAGAAAAACGAGACCGTGGCCATCATGGGCCGCAACGGCATGGGCAAGACCACGCTGTTCAAGTCGCTGATAGGCATCTTGCCGCTCAAGTCCGGGACGATTGAAGTCGACGGCCTGGACATCTCGAAAGACGAGAGTTACCAGCGCGTCGCCAAGGGCGTGGCCTATGTGCCGCAGGGCCGCATGATTTTCCCGACGCTGACGGTGCAGGAAAACATCCTGACCGGCCTGGAAAACGCCAAACACAAACAAATCCCGGACGAGATCTACGCGCTGTTCCCGGTGCTCTTTGACATGCGCAACCGCAAGGGCGGCAACCTGTCGGGCGGACAACAGCAGCAGCTGGCGATTGCCCGTGCACTGGTGACCAACCCCAAGGTGCTGTTGCTGGACGAGCCGACCGAGGGCATACAGCCTTCCATCATCAAAGACATCGCCAAAGCCCTGAATGAAATCCGCAAGATGCGCGAAATCACCATCGTGGTGTCGGAGCAGGTGCTGAGCTTTGCGATGGACGTGGCCGACCGGCTGTTCGTGATCGAAGGCGGGCAGCTGGTGCACGAAAGCACCCGCGCCGGCACCGACACGGCGCGCATCAAGCAGTTTCTTTCCGTCTGATTTTTTCCTTCCTCTCTTCCTCTCTTTCTTTTTTTCATCACCACCAGGAGATATGGCATGACCGACACGCTGATCAAGGTTGACCTGACGAAGTCGCCCACCCTCAACGAAAACATCCACAACCGCTGGCACCCGGACATCCCCATGGCCTGCTGGGTCAACCCGGGTGACGACTTCATCCTGGAAACCTTTGACTGGACCGGCGGCTTTATCAAGAACAACGACAGCGCCGACGATGTGCGCGACATCGACCTGAGCACGGTGCACTATCTCTCGGGCCCGGTCGGCGTCAAGGGTGCGGAACCCGGCGACCTGCTGGTGGTCGACCTGCTGGACATAGGCGCCAAGCAGGACAGCCTCTGGGGTTTCAACGGCTTCTTCAGTAAGAAGAACGGCGGCGGCTTTTTGACCGACCATTTCCCCGAAGCGCAGAAATCGATCTGGGACTTCAAAGGCATGTTCACCAGTTCGCGCCACGTGCCGGGCGTCAACTTCGCCGGACTGATCCATCCCGGCCTGATCGGCTGCCTGCCTGACAAGGCCATGCTGGACATGTGGAACACGCGGGAGCAGGCGCTGATCGACAGCGACCCGACGCGCACGGGCCTGGCCAACCCGCCTTCGGCCGGCACCGCCCATATGGGCAAGATGACAGGCGCCGCCCGCGACAAGGCCGCCGCGGAAGGCGCGCGCACTGTGCCGCCGCGCGAGCACGGCGGCAACTGCGATATCAAGGATTTGTCGCGCGGCTCCAAGGTCTACTTTCCGGTCTACGTCGACGGCGCGGGCCTCTCGGTGGGCGACCTGCACTTCAGCCAGGGCGACGGCGAGATCACCTTCTGCGGCGCCATCGAGATGGCCGGCTGGGTGCACATGAAGGTCACACTGATCAAGGGCGGCATGGCCAAGTACGGCATCAAGAACCCGATCTTCAAGCCCAGCGTGATCACGCCGCGCTATGACGACTATTTGATCTTCGAAGGCATCTCGGTCGACGAAGCCGGCAAGCAGTACTACCTGGACGTCAACGTCGCCTACCGCCAGGCCTGCCTGAACGCCATCGAGTACCTGAAAAAGTTCGGCTACTCGGGCGCACAGGCCTACTCCATCCTGGGCACGGCGCCGGTGCAGGGCCACATCAGCGGTGTGGTCGACGTGCCGAACTCCTGCGCCACGCTGTGGCTGCCCACCGGCATCTTCGACTTCGACATCAACCCCAACGCATCCGGGCCCATCAAGCACATCGACGGCAAGATCAGCATGCCGCTGTCGCCTGACCTGCGCTGAGACACAAGGGAAGCACCATGCCCACCTATGACTACGACTGCCCGAAATGCGGCAGCTTCGACGCGCTGCGTTCGGTCTCCATGCGCAACCAGGCGGCCGCCTGCCCCAGCTGCGGCGGCCTCTCGGCGCGCATTCTGTCCGTCGCGCCCGCGCTGGCGCTGATGGAAGACGGCACACGCCGCGCCATGGACACCAATGAGCGCGCCAGGCATGAGCCCAAGCGATCAGGCGACTATGCGCGACTCAAGCACCCGGCCGGCTGCGGTTGCTGCTCGAGCGGCAAGCGCGGCGCCACGCTGACGGCGCCCAACGGCAACAAGGCCTTCCCCAGCAAACGCCCCTGGATGATCAGCCACTGAGGGCGTCCCTTCACAAGGAGCACAACATGATTCACGGCGATATTTCCAGCAGCAAGGACACCGTTGGCGTGGCGGTGGTCAACTACAAGATGCCGCGGCTTCACACCAAAGCCGAAGTGGTGGAGAACGCGAACAACATCGCGCGCATGCTCGAAGGCATGAAGAAGGGCCTGCCCGGCCTGGACTTGGTGATCTTCCCCGAGTACAGCACCCACGGCATCATGTACGACAGCAAGGAGATGCATGAAAACGCCGCCACGGTGCCGGGCTTTGAAACCGAGATCTTCGCAGCCGCCTGCCGCCGGGCCAAGGTCTGGGGCGTGTTCTCGCTGACCGGCGAGCGGCATGAGGAGCACCCGCGCAAGGCGCCTTACAACACACTGATCCTGATGAACGACCAGGGCGAGATCGTGCAGAAGTACCGCAAGATCATGCCCTGGGTGCCGATTGAAGGCTGGTACCCCGGCGACCGCACTTACGTGAGCGACGGGCCCAAGGGTATGAAGATCAGCCTCATCATCTGCGACGACGGCAACTACCCCGAGATCTGGCGCGACTGCGCGATGAAGGGCGCAGAGCTCATCGTGCGCTGCCAGGGTTATATGTACCCGGCCAAAGAGCAGCAGATTCTGATCTCCAAAGCCATGGCCTTTGCCAACAACACCTATGTGGCGGTGGCCAATGCCTCGGGTTTTGACGGCGTGTATTCCTATTTCGGCCATTCGGCGCTGATCGGCTTTGACGGCCGCACGCTGGGCGAATGCGGCGAGGAGGAAATGGGCGTGCAGTACGCGGCGCTCTCCAAGAGCCTGATACGCGACTTCCGCCGCAACGGCCAGTCGGAGAACCATTTGTTCAAGCTGCTGCACCGCGGCTACACCGGCATGATCAATTCGGGTGATGGCGACAAGGGAACGCCCGCCTGCCCCTTCAGCTTTTACGCCGACTGGCTGCGCGACCCGGTGGCCGCGCGCCAGCAGGTGGAGTCGTTCACGCGCGCCACGATTGGCACGGATGAAGCGCCCATGGAAGGGATTCCGAACCAGAGCAGCGTGACGGCCTGAACGGCCAGCCACGCCTAAAGGGCGGCCTGCGAAATCACCGTGCGCTCGACCACCCGGTCATCCCCCAGCACGATCAGCGAGAACAGCAACTCGTCCAGGCTCCCAGCCTGCGCGGTCTTGCGGGCCAGTAGCGGCGTTGCCTGCGGGTTCAGCACCACAAAGTCGGCCTCGCAGCCGGGTTGCAGGTTGCCGACCACGCCGTCCAGCCCCAGCGCGCGCGCCGCGCCCGCTGTGTGCTGCCACCACAGCGCCTGCGGCTTGAGCGACAGGCCCGTCTTGGTCTGGCCTTCGCGGCCCACGTAATAAGCCGCCAGCATGGTGTGAAACGGGCTGAACGACGTGCCACCGCCCACGTCGCTGGCCAGGCCGTACGGGAAGCCGATGCGGTCTGCGCCTTCGTAGTCAAAAAACCCGCTGCCCAGAAACAGGTTGCTGGTCGGGCTGATGGCGGCGGCCGTGCCGGTGCTGCGCATCAGCGCGCGGTCTTCGTCGTCGATGTGGATGCAGTGCGCATACACGGCGCGCGGGCGCAGCAGGCCAAACTGTTCATACACGGCGAGGTAGCTGCGGGCATCGGGGTACAGCGATTTCACCCAGGCGATCTCGTCCTTGTTTTCGGCCACGTGCGACTGGATCCACACATCCGGGTATTTGGCGGCCAGCGCGCCGGCGCCGCGCATCTGTGCCGCGCTGCAGCTGGGCACAAAACGCGGCGTGATGGCGTAACCCAGCCTGTCCACGCCGTGCCAGCGCTGGATCAGCGCTTCGGTGTCGATCAGGCTTTGTTCGGTTTCATCACGCACGCCGTCGGGCGCGTTCTGGTCCATCAGGCACTTGCCCGTCATCAGGCGCAGGCTGCCTTTTTGCGCAGCGGTGAAGAGCGCGTTGACAGATTCCACATGCGAGGTGGCAAAGGCCAGCGCGGTGGTCACGCCGTTGCGCAGCAGCTCGTCAATGAAAAAGTCCGCAGACTGCGCGCTGTGCTCCGCTTGCGAGAAACGGCTTTCTTCGGGAAAGGTGTAGTTCTCCAGCCAGGGCAGCAGGCCGTCGGCGGGCGAACCGATCACGTCCAGCTGCGGGTAGTGGATGTGCATGTCGACAAAACCCGGCGCGATGATGCGGCCTGGAAAGTGTTCAGTCGGCACATCGGCAAAACGCGGCGCCAGGGCCTGGTAGCTGCCCACGGCCTCGACCCGCTGGCGGCCTTCGGCGTCGGGGCCTACGACGAGCAGGCCGTCGGATTCAAAAACGGCTTGAGCGGGACCGGTGAAATAGAGGATGGCGGCGCGGTAGGCTTTCATGGCGGCTAGGGTAACGCAGAGGCCGCCTGGGCTGATATGCAAAACCCGATAAGGGTTATCGGCCCACCCGGCAGCCGTCACCCAGCGAGGCACGCCACACGCGCACCGAGGTCAGCCCCGGCAAACGCGCATCCAGCTTGCGAAAGATGAACTGGCAGAGATTCTCCAGCGTGGGTGGGCCCAGCTCTTTCACGTCGTCCAGCAAATGGTGGTCCAGCAGCTCGCGCAGCTCGGCAATTTCGCGCCGCACCAGGCCCAGGTCCATCACCATGCCCGTCACCGGGTCGGGCTCGCCGGCCACAAAGACTTCGGCGTTGTAGGTATGGCCGTGCACACGTTTGCTGCTGTCGGCCTCGATGGCGCGCTTGAGCGTGTGCGCCGCGTCGAAGTAAAAAGTCTGGCTGATCTCGCAGCGCATGGGCTGCGGTGCGGGGAGTTTTTTCGTGCTCATCGGATGCCCGTGATCTTGTGGGTCTGCAGGCTGAGGCGCCACGCGGGGCGCTGCATGCACAGCTGGATGCAGGTTTCGGTGTTCTGCTGGCGCTGGGGGTTGTCCATGGGCTGCAGGTAGCGGTGGGTGAAGTCGGCGGCTTCCAGCTCGGCCAGGTCAAAACTGGTCTGGGGCCACACCACTTTCAACTCGTGCCCCGCGCGCTGCACCCAGGGCGCGCCGGCCTTGGGGCTGACGCAAATCCAGTCGATGCCTTCGGGCGCGGCAATGGTGCCGTTGGTTTCGACCGCGATCTGAAAGCCGCGCGCGTGCAGCGCGGCAATCAGCTCGGTATCGACTTGCAGCAGCGGCTCGCCGCCTGTCATCACGACAAAGCGGTGGCTGCTGTCGCCCGCCGGCCACTGCGCGGCAATGCGGTCGGCCAGTGCATCGGCGTCCTTGAACTTGCCGCCCAGCGTGCCGTTGGTGCCGACAAAGTCGGTGTCGCAAAACTGGCAGACGGCGGTGGCGCGGTCCTGCTCGCGGCCCGTCCAGAGGTTGCAGCCGGCAAAGCGGCAGAACACCGCCGGCCGCCCGGCGTTGGCGCCCTCGCCTTGCAGCGTGTAGAAAATTTCCTTGACCTGGTAGCTCATGGCGCGGCCTTTGTGAGCCGGCAGGTCGAAGGCAAAGATGGAGAAATAAAACAGGCGCCCACACAAGCCGAAAGACCGGGGGTCGCGAGGTTTTTATACATGGTAGTCCTCTACATGGCCCCGGAATGAAAAGCAAAATGCCGGCGCGCCGAGACAGCACGCAAGCCCTGATTTTAACGGTTCAGGGCGGATGGCCGGGTTTCAGGGGTTTTGCGGGCAGATCAGCGCCTCAAGGCACCGGCATCTCACGCGCCTGCTGCGCCAGCCAGCCGCAAAACGTGTCCAGCCGCGGATTGGCGTCGCCGCGCCGCCTGGCCACGTACTGGTAGTCGCTTTCCTCAAAGCCCAGGGGCGCCACCAGGCGGCCGGCGCGGATGTCGTCCATCACCAGGTGCCAGGGTGCGATGGCAATGCCCAGGCCAGCCACCGCTGCCTCGAGCGTGAAGTAATAGTGTTCGAACTCGGGGCCGCCCTCCAGGGGGAAACTGACCCCCTGAACCTCGCTCCACGCCTGCCAGGCGGCGGGACGGGTTTTGGTGTGCAGCAGCGGCTGGCCGGCCAGGTCACCCGGTTTGCGCACATGGGCCTCGGCCGCCAGCGCCGGCGCCATGACGGGCCCCAGGCGCTCGACAAACAGGGGCAGCAGCGTGGCGGATTGGGGGCTGCCGCGCCCGTCGACCGTGATGACGAGGTCGTAGCGGTCGCGGTCCAGGCCCGCTGCCTGGCCGTCGGCCGACTCCGAGGAGCTGAGCCGGACATCGATATCGGGATGGCGCGCATTGAAGCTGTACAAGCGCGGGATCAGCCACTTGAGGGTGAAGGTGCTGAAGCAGGAGACGTCTAGCGTGCGGGACTCGCCGTTGCTGACTTCGCGCACCGCCGCCTCCATCTGGTTCAGCGCGGCCGTCAGCGCGGGCAGCAGCGTGGCGCCGGCGGCTGTGAGCTGCGGTTTGTTTTTGGCGCCCTCAAACAGCGGCGTGCCCAGCAGGTCCTCCAGCTGGCGCACCTGCCGGCTGATGGCGCCGGGCGTGACGGCCAGCTCGTCGGCGGCGGCTGTCATGCGGCCCAGCCGGGCGGCGGCCTCAAAGGCGCGCAAAGCGTTCAGGGGCGGAAGACGGCGCTTCATCATGTATGTGAGTTTAATGCACATACAAAATAGGATTAATCGCTTTACGCCAATGGCCGAGTTCAGGAAACTCCCTAATTCTTGGCGTCCCCAAGGCATCAAATTTGGTGTTTTGATGCCTTCCTGCTATTCATTTTGAGAAAAATTCATATGCCATTTATTCATACCCAGGTCCATCGAGACACGCCCCAGGCCCAACGGCAGGGCATCGTCGACGGCATCCACCAGGCGCTGATTGACGCCATCGGCATGCCGCAAGACGAGCTTTTCAACCGGGTGAGCGCCTACGCGCCTGGGGATTTTTTCTACAGCCGCAGCTTTAACGGCATGGCGCGTTCAGACAAGCTGGTGGTGGTTGAGATCACCATGCGCCGCGGCCGCAGCGACGCGATGAAGCGCGACCTGTATGCGCGCATCGCCCGCAACCTGAAGGCCAACGCGGGCGTGGCGCCCGACGACGTGTTTATCTTCACCCACGAAAACGACTACTCGGACTGGTCGGTGGGCGGCGGCAAGTTTGCGATGGCGCTGGTGCAACAGCCCGGGCCGACGTAAGCAGCCGCTTACTTTGCAGCCGCAGCAACGGCCGGCGCCGCACGCAGCACCGGGTAGGCCTTGGCCATCCACAGGTACATCACGGCGCCCACCAGCAACGAGGCCGCCGCGATCTCCAGCGACAGGGTGAAACCCGCGCCCGCACTGGCCGTGCGCTTGAGCAGCACCGCGACCAGCGGCGGGCCGAGGATTTGCCCCACGCCGTAGGTGGCGGTGAGCAGGCCCATAAAACTGGCGGCCGTGGCGGGCTTGAGGCGACGCACTTCCTGCATCGCAAAAAAGGTGATGGCGGTGAAGGGAATGCCCAGGATCAGGCTGCCCAGCGCAAAGCCGGCCAGGCTGGGGCTCCAGAGGCTGGCGGCGATGCCCAGCGCCTGCAAAAAGTAGCAGCCGGCCAGTAGCAGGCGAAAGTCTTTGCCCGGCGGCAGGCGCGTGGCCAGCAACGCGCCCAGCATCACGCCCAGGCCGAAGATGGGCCAGAACATGTCCAGCCAGGCCGAGCCCGGCAAGGCCGCGCGTGCAATCACCGGCAAAAAGGTGGCGGTGATGATGTAGCCGAAACCAGCCAGGCCGTAAGCCAGCGTGAGCAAGGTCATCTCGGCGTTGCCGTGGTGCTGCGGTGCGTCGCCCGGCTGGGCGGCCGCGCGCGGCGCCAGCGGGATCAGGCGCTCGTCGCCGCCGCGCAAGACATGCCACACACCAGCGGCGAGCACAAAAGACAGCACGCCAAAAATCATCCAGCCGGTGGCGGCCGTCCAGTGCCAGGCCACCATGCCGGTGGCAAACAGGCCGCTCACCAGAATGCCGGCGCCCGGGCCCATATAGATGATGCCGCCCATTGCAGGCACGCCGCGTTTGGCAAGCTGCGACAGGCACCAGCCCGAGGTGAAGACAAACACCACGGCGCTTGTCACGCCCGCGGCAAAGCGCAGAAACGGCCAGAGGGCGGGGAAATGCCAGCCCATGGCCAGCGTGAGCACACCCGTGGCGACCAGCCCGGCGCGTACCAGCGACGAATACGCCACAGAAGGCAGCCCTTTAAAACGCGCCCATAGCCAGGGCTGCAGCGTGCACAAAATCGCACCCAGCATGTAGCCGAAGTAATTGGCGCTGGCCAGCCAGCTGGCGGTCGGCAAGTCGACCACACCGTCGTTGAGCATCATGGGCAGCAGCGGCGTGAAGGCAAAGCGGCCTATGCCCATGGCCACGGCCAGGGCGACCAGCCCGGCCAGCGCGATAGGCCAGGCGCCGTGCGAGGCGGAGGAAGACACTGGATGCGGCTGTGATGTGGCGCTCATGCCCGGGGTCCTTGCTTGCTCATGGTTCTACCCGGATCATACGTTTGGGCCGCCGCCCGGGCTGGCGCGCCGCCAGATAACCCCTCAGCCTGTTTTTAATCTGCGCTCAGTTGAAGCGCTCAAAGTACCCGTTGAGGCGATCGACATAACGCGCCTTCGCCGCGGCATCGATAAAACTCGCTTCAAAACTGTTGCGAGCCAGCGTGTAGGCATGCTGCGCGCTCAGCCCCGTCGCGGCAAAGGTCTGCATGAAGTTTTCATTCATATAGCCGCCAAAGTAGGCCGGGTCGTCGGAGTTGACGGTGGCCGCCAGCCCGGCGTCCAGCAACTCGCGAATGTTGTGACTGGCCAGGTCGGGGAAGACGCAGAGCTTGAGATTGGAGAGCGGGCACACAGTGAGCGGAATGCGGTCTTTGGCCAGGCGCTGCATCAACGACGCGTCGCGGCTGGAACGCACGCCGTGATCGACACGCTCGACCTTCAGCACATCAAGCGCCGTCCACACATACTCTGGCGGGCCTTCTTCACCGGCATGGGCGACGAGGTGAAAGCCCAGCTCACGGCAGCGTGCAAACACGCGGGCGAATTTTTCAGGCGGGTTGCCGACCTCGCCTGAATCGAGGCCGATGCCGATGAACTTGTCGCGGTACGGCAGGGCCTGCTCCAGCGTTTCAAATGCGTCTTCTTCGCTCAGGTGGCGCAAAAAGCAGAGGATCAGCGAAGCGCTGACACCGAACTCGGCCTGTGCATCCACGCAGGCGCGGTGCAGGCCATTGACGACAGTCGCCATGCTGACGCCGCGTGCAGTGTGCGTTTGCGGGTCAAAGAACATTTCGGTGTGCACCACATTGTCGGCAGCGGCCTTGCGCAAATACGCCTGCGCCATGTCGTAAAAATCCTGCTCGGTGATGAGCACGCTGGCGCCGGCGTAGTAGATGTCGAGAAAGCTCTGCAGGTTGGTGAAGGCATAGGCGCTGCGCAGCTCTTCAACACTGGTATAGGGAATCTTCACGCCGTTGCGGCGGGCCAGCGCAAAGATCAGCTCGGGCTCGAGCGAACCCTCGATATGCATGTGCAATTCGGCCTTGGGCATGCCGGCCAGCAGCGCGGGCAGGCGGTCTGCGGCAATGGGTTTGACTTTGATGGGTGGGGGCGTCATTTTGGCTCCGGAAGCATTCAATTCATGGGGGTCGTATCAATGCTATCGACCATAGCCCATAACGAAAAAAGCTGCCCGGAGGCAGCTTTGAAACTACGTTGCGAGCGCTCCGGCCCCAGGCAGCTGCCCGGGGCACGGCGCTTCGTCCATTATCTTCAGTTGCCGGGAACCTTGCCTTCGACGCCTTTGACATAAGTCTTCAGGCCGCCGAGGAATTTGTCGTCCGCCACCACGTCTTTGGCCAGCAGTTCTTTGCCGGTGTTGTCGGTGATGGGGCCTTTCCAGATCGAGAAGCTGCCGTCCTTCAGGCCGGCCTTGACTTCATCGATGCGTTTTTTGGTCTCTTCGGGCACGTCGGCGGCGAGAGACACGATGTCGATCGCGCCTTCTTTCACGCCCCACCAGGAGCCGGTGTTACCGGTCCATTTGCCGTCCAGCGCTTCACCCACGGACTTGATGTAGTACGGGCCCCAGTTGATCACGGCCGATGCCAGGTGGGCTTTGGGGCCGTAGGCGGTCATGTCCGAATCCCAGCCGAAGGCGCGCTTGCCCATTTTTTCGGCGGTCTGCAGCACGGCGGAAGAGTCGGTGTTCTGGAACAGCACGTCGGCGCCGCCGTTGATCAGAGCCGTGGCGGCCTCGGTTTCTTTCGGCGGGTTAAACCATTCGTTGACCCACACCACCTTGGTCTTGACCTTGGGGTTGACCGACTGCGCACCCAGCGTAAAGCTGTTGATGTTGCGCACCACTTCAGGAATCGGCACCGAGCCGACCACGCCCAGCGTGCCGGTCTTGCTCATCTTGCCTGCGATGACGCCGGCCATGTAGGCGCCTTCGTAGGTGCGGCTGTCATAGGTGCGCATGTTGTCGGCCTGCTTGTAGCCGGTGGCGTGCTCGAACTTCACGTCTTTGGTGTCGCCCGCAACCTTGAGCATGGGCTCCATGTAGCCGAAGGTGGTGCCGAAGATCAGCTTGGCGCCGTTGGCTGCCATGTCGCGGATCACGCGCTCGGCGTCGGCCGACTCGGGCACTTTTTCAACAAAGCTGGTGACGACGCGGTCGCCGAATTCTTTTTGCACGGCCTTGCGGCCGTTGTCGTGCGCGTAGGTCCAGCCGCCGTCGCCCACCGGGCCGACATAGGCAAAGGCGATCTTCAGGGGCTCAGCCTTGGCGGCGGGCGCCGAAGCAGCGGGCGCAGCCGCCGGGGCTGCCGGCGCGGCTTCTTCCTTTTTGCCGCAACCGGCCAGGGTTGCCGCGGCCAGCGCCGAGAGGGCCGCCAGCTTGAGCAGGGAACGTTTTTGCAGGTCGGTCATGTCATCTCGCTTTCGTTATGGGAAGGAAGGTGAAGTTGGGAAAAAGGCAATTATGCGGCGGTTTGAGCGATTTGCACCATCAGGCGCCGGGGTAAAACGGCTTGCCGATGGAGCTGGGCATGTTGATGCGTATCCACAAGGGGTTGCGCGAAATCAGCACCAGCACCACGATGGTGGCCAGGTAAGGCAGCATGCTCAGGAACTGCGTGGGCACATCCAGGCCCACGCTTTGCAGGTGAAACTGCAGCATGGTCACGCCGCCGAACAGGTAAGCCCCAAGCAACACCCGTGCCGGGCGCCAGGTGGCAAAGGTGGTGAGCGCCAGCGCGATCCAGCCCTTGCCGGCGATCATGCCCTCTACCCACAGCGGCGTGTAGACCACCGACACATAAGCCCCGGCCAGCCCGCAGAGCGCGCCGCCGGCCACCACGGCTGCCAGGCGTATGCGCCGCACCGGGTAACCCAGCGCATGCGCCGATTCGGGGCTCTCGCCCACCGAGCGCAGCACCAGGCCGGCGCGCGTGCGGTACAAAAACCAGATCAGCCCGGCCGTCAGCGCCATCGCGATATAGACCATGGGGTGCTGGCGGAACAGCGCCGGGCCCGCCAGGGGGATGTCGGCCAGAAAGGGGATGGGGTATTGCGACTGCTCGGGCAACTTCTCTTGCACATACTTGATGCCGGCAAAGGCCGAGAAGCCCGCGCCAAAGAGGCTGAGCGCAAGCCCGGTGGCGTACTGGTTGGTGTTGAGCCAGATCACCAGCACGCCGAAAACGGCCGCCAGGAAGGCCCCCGCCGCCATGCCGGCCGCAAAACCCAGCCAGCTGTTGCCGGTGTGCACCACGGTGGCAAAGCCGGCGATGGCGGCGCACAGCATCATGCCTTCAGCGCCCAGGTTGACGATGCCGGCTTTTTCATTGATGAGCAGGCCCAGCGCGGCAATAGCCAGCACGGTGCCCGCACTCAGCGTAGAGGCGATAAGCAATGCGGTGGAGTCCATCAGCTGGCTCCTTTCAGGACGTCGGTTGAAGGAGGCGTGGCCACCGGCATGGTGATGGGTTTGGCCAGCTTGAGGCGGTAGGCAATAAGTGTGTCGCAGGCCAGCAGGCTAAAGAGCAGCAGGCCCTGGAACACACCGGTGATGGACTTGGGCAGGCCCAGGCGCGACTGCGCAAGCTCGCCGCCTATATAGAACATGCTCATCAGGATGGCCGAGAACACCACACCCACCGGATGCAGCCGCCCGACAAAGGCCACGATGATGGCCGCAAAACCGTAGCCCACCGGCACATAGGGCGTGAGCTGGCCTATGGGGCCGGCCACTTCGAGCGCGCCGGCCAGGCCCGCAGCGCCGCCGGAGGTGAGCAAGGCCAGCCACAGCGCGCGGCGCGACGAGAAGCCGGCATAACGCGCGGCGGCAGGCGCCAGGCCGCTGACTTCATGCCGGAAGCCGGCATGCGTGCGAAACAGAAACAGCCACAGCCCCGCCACGCCCAGCAGCGCCAGGATGATGCCGATGTTCACGCGCGAACCCTGCATCAGGCGCGGGATCTGCGTCACGGCTTCAAAGGTCTTGGTCTGCGGAAAGTTGTAGCCGTTGGGGTCCTTCCAGGGGCCGAAGACCAGGTAGTTGAGCACCATGTCGGCCACATAGACCAGCATCAGGCTGACCAGGATTTCATTGGCGTTAAAGCGGTCGCGCAGCAAGGCGGTGATGCCGGCCCACACCATGCCGCCCATCACACCCGCCAGCAAAATCGCGGGGATGATCCAGGCGCCGGTGGTTTTGTCAGCCAGCAGCGCCACGCCACCGGCCGCGATGGCGCCGATGACAAACTGGCCTTCAGCGCCGATGTTCCACACGTTGGAGCGAAAGCACACGGCCAGCCCCAGCGCGATGATGAGCAGCGGCGTGGCTTTGACCAGCAGCTCGCCGATGGCATAGGGCGACTTGATAGGCTCCCAGAAAAACACCTGAAGGCCCTTCACAGGGTCTTTGCCGAGCGCAATAAAGAGCGCAACGCCGATCAGCACGGTAATCAGCAAGGCCAGCAGGGGCGAGGCGTAGCTCCAGAAGGAGGACGGTTGGGGGCGGACTTCGAGCTTCATGCCGAGGCCTCCATCGTGTGTGTTGTTGTTTCGGCTGTTTCAGTGGGGTGCGCACCAGGCGACCAGAGTCCGCTCATCCACTGCCCCACCAATTCGACCGTGGCGTCAGCGCGCGGCAGCGACGGCGAGAGCTGGCCCTTGGCCATCACATAGAGGCGGTCGCAGATATCGAACAGCTCTTCAAGCTCTTCGCTCACCACCAGCACCGCACAGCCGGCGTCGCGCAGCTTGAGGATTTCGCCGCGGATTTGTGTGGCTGCACCCACGTCCACACCCCAGGTGGGCTGCGAGACGATGAGCAGCTCGGGCTTGGCGTCAATCTCGCGGCCCATGATGAACTTTTGCAGGTTGCCGCCCGAGAGCGACTTGGCCACCGACTGCGGCCCGCCTGTCTTGACCTTGTATTCAGCAATGATGCGGGCGGCCTGCGCCTGCAACGCGCCGCGGTTCAACCAGCCGCTTTTTCCCACCGCCTCTTTGCGCGTGAGCAACAGGTTGCGTGCGAGTGACAGCGAAGGCACGGCGCCGCGGCCCAGGCGTTCTTCAGGCACAAAATGCAGGCCCAGCGCACGGCGGCCGCGCGGGCCACGCTTGCCGACCGCCTGGCCTTTGACATGGATGGCTTCAGCCGCGGCGCGGGTGTCTTCACCCGAGAGCGCGTAGAGCAGCTCTTTCTGCCCGTTGCCCGAGACGCCGGCGATGCCGACAACTTCACCGGCCCGCACCTGCAGCGCCACCTGGTGCAGGTCAACGCCGAATTGCTCTTCTTTCTGCAGATCGAGCTGCTTGACCTCCAGCACCACCGCGCCTGCGCGCACCTCGCGGTGTTCCAGCGCGGGCGGCTCGGCGCCAATCATGAGGCGGCTCAGCGAGGCGTTGGACTCCTGCCGCGGGTCGCACACGCCCGAGACCTTGCCGCCGCGCAGCACGGTGCAGGCGGTGCACAGCGCGCGGATTTCATGCAGCTTGTGGCTGATATAGAGAATGCTGCAGCCCTGCGCCGAGAGCTGGCGCAGCGTGACAAACAGGTTCTCAACCGCCTGGGGCGTGAGCACCGAAGTGGGCTCGTCCAGGATCAGCAGTTTGGGGTGGGTGAGCAGCGCGCGCACGATCTCTACGCGCTGGCGCTCACCCACGCTGAGGGTGTGCACAGGCCGGCCCGGGTCCAGCTGCAGGCCGTAAGCCTGGGTGGTTTGCTCGATGCGGGCCGAGACTTCGGCCAGGCTCAGGTGTTTGTCGAGTCCGAGCCAGACGTTTTCGGCCACCGTGAGGGTGTCAAACAAACTGAAGTGCTGGAACACCATGCTGATACCCAGCGCGCGCGCCTCGTGCGGGTTGCGCACCGTCACGGGTTTGCCGTCCATGGTCACGCTGCCGGCATCGGGCTTGACGGAGCCGTAGATGATTTTCATCAGCGTGGATTTGCCGGCGCCGTTTTCGCCGAGCACGGCATGAATCTCGCCGGGCTGCACGGCCAGCGAGATGCCGCTGTTGGCCACGACGCCGGGGTAACTTTTGGTGATCCCGCTCAGCTGCAGCCGCGGCGGCAGCCCTGGGGGGTTTTCAATCTGGGGCGATGGTGCTGTCATTTGTCTCTTTGGTGTCCGTTCTAGTGTCGGTCTTATAAGAATGAGTGCTTCAGCCCTTATTTGGGAACCGTAAGCAGCTATTCCTTTCGTAGCATGGCGGCCACCGACTTGACCCGTTCACGCAGCCACTTCGAGGCGTTGGAGGCGTGCGTGCGTTCGTGCCAGAGCTGGTAATACATCATGCGGGGGAACTCAATGGGGCTGGGCAGTATTTTGACCGGCAGGATGCTCGCAAAGCGTTCGCAATACTGACGGCCGGTGGTCATCACCAGCAAGCTCGATGCCACCATGGAAGGCATCAGGCCGAAATGCGGGCAGCGCACCGTGATGTTGCGCACCATGCCCAGTGAATCAAGATGTTCGTCGATCACGCCTTTGGCGCCGGGGTGCATGGCGGCGGGCGCGATGTGCTCGGATGCCAGCCAGCCGGCGGCGTCCCAACCACGGCGCACGGCCGGGTGGTCTTTGGCGACCAGGCACACCACGTCGTCGCCGAATAGGCGGGCCATGTGCAGCTCGTCCGACGGGGCAGACCAGTTGCCGATGACCAGGTCGGCATCGCCCTTCGCCAGGTGGGAGCGGTAGTCGGACTCGGACGACAGCGGCTGGATTTCAATATGGCAGCGCGGGGCCTGCGACTTGATCTGCGCAACCAGCTGCGGCAAAAAGAGCGGGTCCATATAGTCGCTGGCCGCCAGGCGAAAGGTGATCTCGGCGGTGGCCGGGTCAAAACCGCGGGCGTCACTGAAAAGCATGCCGGCTGCGCGCAGGATGCTGGCCGAGGGCTCGATCATGCGCAGGCCGGCATCGGTAGGCACCATGCCTGAGCCTGAGCGCACCAGGATGGGGTCTCCCGCCAGCACGCGCAGGCGCTTGAGCGCGGCGCTGACAGCGGGCTGGTACATACCCAATTTGATGGCGGCGCGTGATACGCTGCGTTCAGTTAGCACGGTGTTTAAGACCCTGATGAGATGGAGGTCTATCTTGTCGAAAAGCGCCTGGTCTTTCATACCTTTTCACCCATGCGGTTGATACGCGCTTTTGTATGCTGGCCTCGGCGCGACTGTTTTAATCTGAAGCATGTCTGTCCCATCTTTATCCCAATCCATCCGCTTCATCAGGCGGGGCGAGGTCATTTCCGTCAGCAATGTACCACCCACCCGTACATTGCTGGAGCTGCTTCGCGAGGACCTCAATTGCACCGGCACCAAGGAGGGCTGCGGCGAAGGCGACTGCGGCGCCTGCACAGTCGTACTGGGTGAAGCGGCCGGCGGCGAAGTCCAGTACCGGGCGATTAACAGCTGCATACGGCTGGCGCATTCGGTGGATGGGATGGCGCTGTGGACGGTGGAAGATCTTGCAGCGCAAGACGGCGCCTTGCACCCCGCGCAGCAAGCCATGGTCGACAAGCATGGCTCCCAATGCGGCTTCTGCACCCCCGGTTTTGTGATGAGCATGTTCGGCATGTACCAAAACCATGTCTGCAAGGGCGAAACCATCACGCGCGAGCTGGCACAGGAAGAACTCTCGGGCAATCTCTGCCGCTGCACCGGCTACCGGCCCATCCTGGACGCCGCGCAGGCCATGGCGGCGCTGCCGCCGGCCGCAGTTGACGAAAATGTTTTGCTACAAAAACTGAAGCTGCTTGCGCCCGCCAATAAAGGGCTGCAGCCTGATTCGGCTTACCAATCGCCCCACACACTGGCCGGGCTGCTGCAAGCCCGCGCAGACCACCCCCAAGCCCAGCTGGTGGCCGGCTGCACCGACGTGGGCCTGTGGGTGACCAAGATGCACAAGCAGTTCGGCCAGGTGCTGGACGTGACCAAAGTGCAGGAGCTGCGGCAGGTGGAAGACTACCCGCATCACATCGCCATAGGCGCGGCCGTCACGCTGACCGACGCCTACACCGCGCTGGTCAAAGACCGCCCGCAGCTGCATAACTTCGCCACCCGTTTTGCCGGCCTGCCGGTACGCAACTCCGGCACGCTGGGCGGCAATGTGGCCAACGGCTCGCCGATTGGCGACTCGATGCCGCTCTTGATTGCCCTGAACGCGAATGTGGTGCTGATGAGCGTGCGCGGCCACCGCGAGCTGCCGCTGGAAAAGCTTTACACCGGTTACCGCCAGAATGTGATGGCGCCCGATGAGGTGCTGGCCTGGATCAAGGTGCCCAAGGCCCAGCCGCGGGAGGCCATGAAGGTCTACAAAATCTCCAAGCGCTACGACGACGACATTTCCGCCGTCTGCCTGGCGATCAATCTGCGCATTGAAGGTGGCCAGGTCGTAAGCGCCTCGATAGGCGCGGGCGGCGTGGCCGCCACGCCGGTGCGCGCCGTCAAAACCGAAACCGCCCTCACCGGCCAGCCCTGGACGCAGGCCACCGTGCAGCAGGCCATGGCTACGCTGCGCGCCGAGTTCTCGCCGATTTCCGACATGCGGGCCACGGCCGCTTACCGCAGCCAGGTGCTGGGCAATTTGCTACAGCGCTACTGGCTGGAAAGCCAGGGCCTGCAGCAAATCAACCTGGCCAGCTTCAAGCTGGAGGAGGCTGTATGAACGCCGCCAAAGATATCTCCGTCAGCCGCGATGCCGTGGCCGACCCCGACGTGCGCGAAGCCAACGCCCGCGCCGGCAGAGCACCCGCCGCCGATCCGGCTGAAAAAGCCTCGCTGGCGCGCAGGCCTGCACACACGCAGGCGGCCGGCCGTTCGACCGCCCACGAAAGCGCCCGTGCACAGGTCGCCGGCGCCGCCACCTATATCGACGACATTCCCGAAGTGCGCGGCACGCTGCATGCCGCGCCCATTCTGTCGACCGTGGCGCACGGCAAACTGCTGGGCGTTGACATCACAGCGGCCCTGGCCATGCCGGGTGTGCGCGATGTGATCCTGGCGCGCGACATTCCAGGTGACCCGGTGCTGGGCAATTTCTCGCACGACGAGCCGGTGTTTGCGAAAGACACCGTGCAGCACATCGGCCAGGTTATAGGCGTGGTGGTGGCCGACACGGTGATGCAGGCGCGCAGCGCCGCGCGCAAGGTGGTGTGCAAGATCGAAGCGCTACCCGCGGTACTGAGTGTGCAGGATGCCCTGAAGGCCGAAAGTTATGTGCTGCCGCCGGTGTTTGTCAAACGCGGTGATGCGGCAGCGGCGCTGAAGAAGGCCGCGCACACGCTGCACGGCACGCTGGAAGTCGGCGGCCAGGAACACTTCTACCTGGAAGGCCAAGTCGCCTACGTGGTGCCGCAGGAGCAACACCAATGGCTGGTGTATTCCAGCACTCAGCACCCGGGCGAGATCCAGCACTGGGTGTCGCATGCGTTGGGCATTGCCAACCATGCGGTGCGCGTGGAGTGCCGGCGCATGGGCGGCGGCTTTGGCGGCAAGGAAACTCAATCGGGCCAAATGGCGGTGTGGGCCACGCTGGCCGCGTACAAACTCCAGTGCGCCGTCAAGCTGCGGATGGACCGCGACGACGACTTCATGGTCACCGGCAAACGGCATCCGTTCGCCTATGAATACGACGTGGGTTTTGACAGCACCGGCTTGCTCACCGGCCTGAAGATCACCATGGCGGTGAACTGCGGCTTCAGCGCCGACCTCTCGGGCCCGGTGGCCGACCGCGCGATCTTTCACGCTGACAACGCCTACTTTCTGGAAGACGTGGAGATAGCGTCTTATCGCTGCAAGACCAACACGCAGAGCAATACCGCCTTTCGCGGTTTCGGCGGCCCGCAGGGCATGATCGTCATCGAGGCCATCATGGGCGACATCGCCCGCACACTGGGCCTGGACCCGCTGGACGTGCGCAAGCGCAACCTCTACGGCATCGGCGAGCGCGATGTGACGCACTACCAGATGAAGGTGGAGGACAACATCCTTGACCCCCTGCTGTCCAGGCTGGAGCAGACATCCCACTACCGCCACCGGCGGGAAGCCATTTCGGCATGGAACCAGGGCAGCCCGGTCATCAAACGCGGCATCGCCCTCACGCCCGTCAAGTTCGGCATCTCCTTCACCGCCACGCTGTTTAACCAGGCCGGCGCGCTGGTGCACGTGTACACCGACGGCAGCGTGCAGGTGAATCATGGCGGCACCGAAATGGGCCAGGGCCTGAACACCAAAGTCGCGCAGATCGTGGCCGACGAACTGGGTGTGCCCTTTGCGCAGGTGCTGGCCACCGCCAGCGACACCAGCAAGGTGCCAAATGCCTCAGCCACCGCCGCATCGGCCGGCACCGACCTGAACGGCCGCGCCGCGCAATACGCCGCCCGCAATGTGCGCGACAACCTGGCGCAGTTTGTGGCGGGCCTGGACCACTGCGGCGCAGGCGCTGTGCGCTTTGTGTGCGGGCCGGACGGCGGCGAAGTCATCACACCCGAAGGCACACGGCCCTTCACCGAGGTCGTGAAGCTGGCCTATGCCAACCGCATCCAGCTGTGGAGCGACGGTTTTTACCGAACGCCCAAAATCCACTACGACAAAACCACCCTGACCGGCCGGCCGTTTTATTACTTCTCCTACGGCGCAGCCTGCACCGAGGTCGCCATCGACACGCTAACCGGCGAAAGCCGCGTACTGAAAGTCGACATCCTGCATGACGTGGGCACGTCCATCAACCCGGCCATCGACATCGGCCAGATCGAAGGCGGCTTCATCCAGGGCATGGGCTGGCTCACCACCGAACAGCTGGTGTGGAACGACAAGGGCCTGCTCACCACCCACGCCCCCAGCACCTACAAAATCCCCGCCACCGGCGATGTGCCCGAGCATTTCAAGGTCGACCTGTGGCCCGAACCCAACCGTGAGGACAACGTCTTCGGCAGCAAGGCGGTGGGAGAGCCGCCCCTGATGCTGGCGATCAGTGTGTATGAGGCGATGCGGGATGCGGTGGGTGCAGTAAAGACTGGAGACCAGCCTGTGGTGATGGCTGCGCCGGCGACGGCGGAGAGTGTGCTGAATTCTGTGACGGTCGCCCTCTAATTCGAACCTTTCTTCAAACTCTTCTGTTCCTTGCGTGCACCAGCTTAGCCCTCTTGCTCGGCGATGAGTTTGGCCTCCGCCAATTCGCGCGCAACATCGATCCATCCTGCCTCAGTAGCGTACTTGACCATCCGTTCCACAGTACACGTCGGCGCGGCGCGGCGCAGCGACTCAGGTACATCCACCGGTCGCATCTTCCACGGAAGTAATGCGTGGCCGAGTTCAGACGCATGCCGACTCAAGAAAGCTGCGATCCGGAACCCACCTTCGTCGACATCACCCCAATGAAACACCGGCGTCCCGACCGGAATCCCAGAGAGCAACCTAAGGTACATCGCTAGCCAAGCCGGGGAAGGCATTCCAGCGGTGTAGATACACAGCATATTGGAGTCGCAGTGCTGACGCGCCCAGCCATGAAACGTGGTCTGGTTCTCAATGGTCAGGACTTGGCTGGGTGTGAACTCGATGCCCAGAACGGTCGATGGAGGCAGTGCGCAGTAGGGGCGATCGAGCGGAAACGCTCCGCGCTCTCGACGGACCACAATGTTGCCCGCCAAGCGGGAAGGCTGCTGCTCCCGGTAAAGGCCGAGCTCCTGTAACACCTCCGCTTCCGGGCGCGCATCTTCCTCAACATTGCCTGACAGCAGCACATCGAGACATGGCAACAGGGACTCAACGCGCTTGCTGTCCTTGAACAACCTCGCACTGGCATCACGCACCGGTGTTTCCGTGACACCGAGCCCGATCTGGTTCTGGCAATAACCGATGACGTCACAAGCCATCACCCAGTTGGCGGCGTTGTCAGGTCCGACTCCGCGGACCTTCTTAAGTCTCTCCCAGCTAGACAGGACGTCGAGAAGCACCGGATGCTCCACGGAACGCTGAATAAGAGCCTGCCTGGCCGCTTTGACTTTCGTGGCATAAGGCACCCCGCCGAGCAAGCTGGCCAGCTTTACAACGTCAAGCAACTCGATGCGCTCGATAAGCCCCTGCGGGTCCATTCGAGGGCGGCGGAGTTCAACTGCACCCTCCGCCTGGGCATAAGCCATCACGGCTTCGAAGTCTTCCTTGGCCTTCAGACTGCGCAGTTTTCCGTACTCGGACAGCGAGGATCCCGTCAGCACGGGGCGCCGCGCGGCGACACCGGCGTCATACCTGTCGGCGGACTTCAGCAGACGTTCTAGTGCTTTTCTGGCAAGCGGATGCATTTCGACCTGATCACTGCTGCTCATGCTGCGACATCCTGCGCTGCACTGATCTGCGGCTGATATTGCCGCCTGATCTCCTCTTCAACCAGCTCCTTGTTGAACTCTGGGAGATCAGCACGGAACATCTCGCGTGTCCCAGGTGACACGTCGTGGCCTTCGAGCACCACTACATTGCTCTCAGCGTCACGCATGATGTCATAGTACCGATCAAGGAAGGCCGTCAGGCTACCCAACGCGTCACCTGTGCTGGCCATGAATATCTGCAGGCCCAGCTCTTCGAAGTAGCGCATAGTGGCTACGATGTTCCTTGGATCCATCTTGATGAAGGCCTCGTCGATGACCAGCAACCGGATGCCCGTGTCGTCGCCGCGTTCCAGCCGGTATGCCGAGGACAGAGCAGCGCCTGCGATCACGTACAGCGGTGCTCGATGCTCACCACCGGAGCCCGACCCAACGCGCTTGCTCAGCCAACCTATGTGCTTGGTCGCACCGGTGGAGGCTTCCTCGCGGAGCACCTCAATGTCGAAGTCGAAAAACTCGCGATAGTCATCCAGCGGGGACTTCACTGCCGCAGCGCCGATGATCGTTTTCTCGCGCATCAGCTCTTCAAACTCCTTGGGCAGTTCACCGGCCCCGCCGAGTAAGTCCTCGGTAGGGCCGTACTGGGCCACGTCCTTGATGAACTTCAGCAGCACGGAAAAGGCTGGCCGCACATGTGAGCGGAACTGGTAGCGCTCATTATTGGTGAACATAGGCGCCAGACGCAGGGCCTCGTTCATCCGGTTGACCGTATCGCTCAACCACTCAAGATGCTCGTGTAGCGCCACCGCGACATCATTGCGGAAGGTACTCTTGGCGGCGCTCAAGGCATCTTCCATCCGGGCCTTGTTCTCGCGCAGGCCGGTCTCGGTCAGGATTACGACGCGAGCTTCCAGCCAAGCGCGCCCGCTGCGCCAGTCGTCTTGGGTGCCCGCCGGCATGAACTCGTTGTGTCTGACGAGAAAAGCTGACAATTTCTGCATGGCGCTCGATGCCTTCTGTCGGGAATCTTCCTTGGCCCCGTTGCTACGGCGATTGCAATCGATGACGATCTCTCGATAAGGGAGAGCTTGGCGGGTCAGTAACCTTTCCCACTGGTCCGCCGCGTAGTCGGCGTCATAGCCCTCGACCGCGCGAGCCGCGTCGGCAATTTCCATCTGAGTGACGGCCCAGGCCTGCTTCTTCTTTGTCTCGTCACTCTTCTGCTGGCATGCGGTCTCTGCCGCGCCAACCGCCTGGGCCGCAGCAAGGAGCTGCTCACGCATCTTGATCACGGCCACCTCCGCCTCCGCGGCCGCTTTGACGAGTTGACGATACTCCTCGGTGTCTAGAGCCTCCAGGCGCCGCGACAAATCTGCCTCGTCGGCGGCCTCCTTGGCCACCCGATGGAAGATCTCAAGAATCTCGTGGACCTTATCTTGCTCCCCACCCACGAACGGGCCAAGATTGTTCAAGAGCACCCTGAGCTTCGCGTACCTGTCCTTAAGCACGGCAATCTGATCTTGGAGTTGGTGTGCTCGCTCAGTGATCGAGCTGCGCGTCGCCGTGGAGGTCGGGCCAATCTTGAAGAAGGCGGGATTCGCTGGCTTCTTGCGCACCATCTCGCCGTCGGCCAGCAACATGCCGTCTCTGGTCATCGCAAATCGATGGGCGAAGCACTCGTCCTCAGTCTCGGCTCGCTGCGTGTCGCCGAACTTGGACCGCAGATAGTTGACTGCGGCGGTACTGTTGCCGCTAATCAACTCAGCGACGGCACCGCGCCTAGGACTACCGCGATTGGAGAACTTGCTGGGCATCACGACCTTCGCTTCGTAGACCCCAGCTTGACGTGACACCCGGAAGGCTTTGCGCTCTTCAGCCTCGTCGACCAGCAGTGCCTGCATATTCGACGCGCCCAGATAGGACTCAATGGCCGGTTGCCATTCCGGAGCGTCGATGCGAACCAAATCGCAAACCGGAGTGGCTTCCACCCCAGCGTTGGCAAGCGCACGCTTGAGTGCGGCAGCCGGCCCGTCGAGAGGCGGCTTTCCCTTAGCGATCCGCTCTTGGTTTTCCTGCACGGCAGCCAGCTCGGCCTCGGCTTCCATTTGCGCGCGGCCGACGGACTGCATCTCCTCGAACACCTCATTGCTTAACAGCTTGGCTGCACGCAGCGCCCTCCGAACCGTTGACTCCACCGCGTCGCGACTTCCAACCTTATCGCCCTCCAACAAGGCGTGGACGTCCTTGAACGCCAACCCTGTGGCTTCGGCGCTATCGGCCACGAGCTTGCCCGGAATCTGCACGTCGATGGCCCTCCCGATGGCATTGATGCTGCGATGCAGCACCGCCCTTTGTTCAGTAAGCCGACTTTGGGCTCCCGCAAGGCTCTCGCTCAGCAATGAGGCGTCAGCATGGGACACGTGCTTGTCGCGGTCAGAGATGCTGTCGCGTGCGTGTCCCTCAGCAGCTTCGACCTGACGACTCACCTCGTCACGCCGAGCATTGGCGGTGTCGAAGGCCGTTGTAGCATGGCCTTCAGCTTCCTCTGCTGCTGTCACCTCCTCATTGGCGACTTCAAGTTCGGCCGCCTGGGCCAACGCGGCGAGCGAGACCGAGTGACTATTACGCCGATGCGCATCGACAAAGTCAGCCTCGATCACCTCGGCCTCATCGAGCTTGGCCTGCACGCTTCGCACCAAGACCGCCATCTCCTGGAAGGTGTGCAGCACCTCCTTGAAGCGCTTGATGTTGGTTGGCCTGGTCTCCAGCACTTGTTGGCGAACGATGTCGTCAACGCTCCTGTCGAACTTCATGCGCAGGCCGAAGCGGAACGCCTGGCGATAGGCATCTACACGAGGCGCGCCGCGTGCCCCCCTCAGCCGGAACAACATCGCGCTCACAAAGCGCTCGGAGTCGTGAAAAAGCACTTCCTCCCCATGGGCGCGCTGTGACAGCATCTGTCGAAAATTTCCCCACTGTCGAGGACGTGGTTCTCCATCGACAAGCTCCAGGTGATCGTTGAGCGTCAGATCCACCGGGATGACGTATCGACCGAGGATGTCGGGCTTCTCGCGGTCAGCGCTCACGTAGATGCACACACCTGTCGAAACGATCTCCTGGGTCAGAGTGTCTTCCCACACCAGGGTGATGTATGTATTGGCGCTATCGCGCACGCGCGCATCCGGGGAGTCACCGAATTGCCCCAAACAGTAGCTGCGGATGTTGCGACTGTTGTGATTCGACTCGTCTGCCTGGGCGTTGAAGGCGACGCCGGTGCTCCCACGGCTCTCGTTGGCGCCCAACATGACGATCTGAACGGCGTCCAGTAGCGAAGACTTGCCACTGCCATTAGCACCGAAGATACCGCAAGTCATGCCCACGTCTACGTCGCGCATCTCATACAGGAAGAACTGGACCACACGAATCCGGATTAGCTTCTTCATACGGCATCGCCCTCTGCTGCCGCGGAGGTGACCACGCGGTCTAAGCCATCGACCTCGGCTTCAGGACTGGTAAAGAGGGCTATCCGCGCCAATGCCGCCTCTCCCAGTACTTCGGCGATACCAGGACGAATGATGACCACGTAAGGCTGGTCTGCATCGCGCCCGAACTGATCACCGTCCTCCTCCGATATCCTGGCAATGCCCCAGCGCCGCATCCACTGCATGAGCGTGGTAAGTTTTCCTCCAGTGGCCAGTTCGCGACCGCTCGTGGTCTGTTTGTACTTGACCTCCAGCGTGACGAGATCACACGCCACCTCTCCGTTTTCGTCGTGATGCCCGGAGCGCGTCTCTTCATCGAAAATCTTCCGCAGCACCAACGCAAGCAATGTCTGATCAACGGTAAGTGGCGAGCTTTTGACGTGCTTGGGAATTGCACACGCATAGCGCAGTTGGCTGTTGACTCGCACAACATAGCCCAGAGGATCGAGGGCTCGTTTGAAGTCGCGCTCGAAGTCACGGATGAGCCCGTAGGCCACCTTGCTCCCACGGTCTGCGGCGTATAGCACCTGCTCGGTGACCAGCCGGTTCGCCGCCCCCTCGAACTCATCTTCCGTGACCACATTCTTAGTGGCCTCAACCGCATTCGCCCAAAAACTCATGAGCTACCTCCTTTGCTTGCCTTAGTTGTTCTCGCAATCGCAAAGGGAAAGTGAGAAATGCCTTTACTCTGGTCTTCTTTGCCTTCCATTCGGACTGTGGTGAATCCACTACTTGTCGCTCGAGCGTTTGCGTGAAGCAGCTTGCTCGACGTCGCGTTCGCTGCAGCGATCGCGCACAAGACCTGAAGGGCCCGTACAGACTCAATGCGGTCTACCTGGAGCGCGAGGCTGTGGATAGAGTCGGCCTCACCGAGCTGCTGGCGTACGTAGGCCGCGAGCTTGGGCAGTGACATAGTCCGCCGATCCCGAGCCATCAGGGCCAAACGTGCGCGAGCCTCTTGCTCCGCCGACATAATCTGCTTGCGCAGCCCGCTGGGAGGAGCACGCTTGCTCTCGACGCGAGGAGACGCCAGCCGTTCGCCCGCGACGCAATCGCCCGGCGCAAACGGTGCCATCGCGGCAGCTTTGCTACCGTGCTTGACGACGGTGTCGATGGCCTGGCCAATCAGTTCGTCAAGAGGCCGGGCAGCCCGCAGACGGTAATCCAAATAGGCTAGAGCCAGCTTGTTGGCACGCCGAATTTCGTCGTCCAGGCGGTCTAAGTACTCGTCGATACGGCGGAGGTCTTCCACCCTCTGAATGTCGCGTTCGAACATGGCTTCAGCACGGGTGGGCTCGCGGCCTGCCTGCTTCTCGAGGTACCACTGGATCAGCCGGGCCCGTAGGTCTGGCGTCTGCTGGACGTGAGCCGCCAGGCGCAGGATTTCCTGGCGCCGGGCCAGCGGGTGTTCGCGTGTGCGTAGTTCCTTGTAGTCGCCGATGAACATGCGCTCGACGTAGTCGTCAAAAAAACGCCGCACGAACTCGCCGGTGGCATCGACACGGCCGATCTCCAGCATCAGATCGCGCACATTGGTGCCGGCTATGCGGACGTGTTCGAGCAGGGCCCGAGACTGCCGAGCCGCCTCCTGTAGCGATGCGCCGTCCGTGTTCTCGTCGAGCAGCAGCTTCAGATTGGCCTCGATGCTGCGGATTTTTCCGGAGACGAATTCCGGACCAGTGTGGGCGAACTCGACCAAGCGGTTCATAAAATGAGCGACGGCCGGTGCCATGGTTACCATCTCGCGCACGCCTACCCGGTCCACTCGAATCCATCCCGCGTCGCGTAAACGGTTAAAGACCGTGATGGCCCGAATCGCCAGTGGGGTGGCCGGCGTCACGTCGTCGCCTTCTGGGGCCCAATCCTGGTATTGAAGTTCCTCGGCGATGTCGGCTGTGATCTCTCGCATCAGGAAGCCGATGCTTGGTGGCAACGGCGCCTCTGGCCCGAAGCGCTTGGCATGCAACGCGCACAGCAGTGACCAGTATTGGAAGCGATTGGCTGAGGCCAGTGGTGTGAACAGCCGATCAGGCAGGCGCTTGAAGAGCGGCGGATAGCGCTCGGCAGCCTTCTCCTGGCGAATTTGGTCGGTCAGGTCATCAATAGCCATCCCGGCACTCCTCCGTGCTCTGAACCACTAGCGGATAGTCGGAAGGAACCTACCGGCTTGCTTGAATGCGAGCAACTTGACCGGCAACGAACTTTCCCAATTTAAGGGCTCTCGCAAGGAATCGGCTTTCGCTGCGAAACGAACTTCTGGCAAATGTAGCCGCCATCGAGTAGGCCTGTCCATCCTCCAAACGGGGGGCTTCCGCTTTAAAGCATTGCGCGATGGCTATCGATAGCTACCCGTACACCTCATCAGCACCTCACGCTGCCTTCATTTCTAGAAACCCCTTCAGCGTCTGCGAATCGTTATCCGCACGCCAGGCCAGGAAAAACTCAGTCTTGGCCTTGGTACCCAGCAAGTCGCGGTAAAGCACATGCTGCATGCGCAGGCGCTGCATGGACTCGGGGACGATGGCGATGCCGACGCCTGCGGCGACCAGGCCGACGACGGTGGACATGGGATACACCTCTTGCACGATGCGTGGTGAAAAGCCGGCGGCTTCGCACATGCGTCGCAACTGCTCGTGAATGGCGGGTGCTTCGCTGCGGCTGAAGAACACAAAGTCTTCATCGGCCAATGCCTTCAGGGCGACGGCTTGCTGGCCCGCAAGCCGGTGGTGGGCCGGCAGCGCCACCATGAAGTCTTCTTTGAACAGGCTGCGTGTGACAAGCTTCGCGTCGGTAATGGGCTGACGAATGATGCCGATATCAATGTCGCCGTTCTTGAGCATGACGGTTTGTTTGGCCACCGTGGCCTGCTGCACCGACACGGCCACTTGAGGGTAGAGCTGGCGATAGCGGCTGAGCAAGGCAGGCACCGAGGTGTAGAGCGTGGAGCCGACAAAGCCGATGCGCAGCGAGCCGGTTTCTCCGCGCTGGGCGCGGGCCACCACGTCCTTGATGCCGCCGGCCTGGGCCAGCAGGCGGCGTGCCTCGTCGAGCAGCGCATGGCCGGCTGGCGTCAGCGTTACCTCGTGCGATGAACGGGCCAGCAGCACGGCGCCCAATTCCTCTTCCAGCTTGGCGATCTGCCGGCTCAGCGGCGGCTGCGAGATGTGCACGCGCACCGCGGCGCGGCTAAAGCTCAGCTCTTCGGCCACAGCGACGAAATAAGACAGCTGGCGCAAATCCATGAGAATCCTTTGAATACCTTTCAGGTATAGCCAATGACTTCATTATGCATTGGACAGCATGAATATCGGGGCCTAGCATCCGTCTCATAACGAATGCTTCTGGAGACAAACATGACCCTTTCCCTTCACGCCGCAGGCCGGCGCCGCCTGCTGTCGCACAGCCTGAAATTCGCCACGCTGGCGCTGGCTTTGTCGACCGCCTGGGTCCAGCCCGCGACGGCCCAGACCTACCCGAACAAACCCATCAAGCTGATCGCGCCGTTTGCCGCGGGCGGCGCGGCCGACACGGTGGCACGCATCCTGGTGCCCAAACTCTCTGAGGCGCTGGGCCAGCCCATCATCATTGACAACCGCGCGGGCGCGAGCGGCGCCATTGGCTCTGCCTTTGTGGCCGCAGCTCCGGCGGACGGCTATACCCTGCTGATCAACCTGGGCCCACCGCACCAGACGGTGCAGTTTTTTACCAAGGGCGTGAAGTACGACCCGGTGAAAGACTTCACGCCAATCGCGCAGGTGGCCACGGCGCCGCAGGTGATGGTGGTGCCGGCTTCGTCACCGTTCAAGTCGGTGGCTGATTTCACGGCGGCCGCCAAGACGCCCAAGGCCCTGGCCTACGCAACCTCCGGCTCAGGCAGCTCACAGCACCTGGCCGGCTTGCTGATGGCCCACAAGTACAAGCTCAGCCTGACCCATGTCGGCTACCGCGGCGGCGCACCGGCGCTGACCGATGTGCTGGGCGCGCAGACCGACGCCGGCATCCTGGTGCTGTCGAATGTGTTGCCCTATATCCAGTCGGGCAAGCTCAGGGCATTGGGCCTGGTCGAGAACCACCGCAGCAAATCGGCGCCCAGCATTCCGACTCTGGCAGAAAGCGGGCTGACGGGCTTTTCGGTGCCCGATACCTGGGTTGGCGTGATGGGGCCCAAGGGCCTGCCGCCGGCCATCGTGCAACGCCTGCATGCCGACATCAGCAAGACCCTGCGCAACCCGGACGTGCTGGCGCAGCTGCAGCAAGCGGGCTATGACGTGGCGGAGGCGACACCCGCGCAGTTCGGCAAGCAGCTAGCCGACAGCACCGAGATTTACCGCTCCATCGTCAACAACTCCGGCATCACCCCCGAATAACTCCCGAATAACTCCCGAATAAAACCCGAATAAGCAACCCCGGCCACATGGCCAGAAAGACTCTTTTCATGACTCGCCCCACCGCCGCCGGCCCGCAGACCGCCGCTTTCCCCCGCACCACCGTCGTGCTGACTTTCCTGATGGAGAACTGGTCTGAAGGCAAGGCGCCACCCTACTCGCCCATGACCAGCCCGCCCAAGCCTGGCGCGGTAGACCGAGCGGGCATTTTGTGGGCCAACTACGGCGGCCAATCGGGTATTGCGCGGCTCATGCGCATCGCCGGACAACACGGCGTGTCGGGCACGGTGTGCATCAACGCGCGCTCGGCGGAGCTGTTTCCGCAGACGGTCAAACACATCGTGGCGTCGGGTTTTGAAATCGGCGGCCACAACTACATGCAGGACGAAGTGCTGTCGGGCCTGAGCGAGCCTGAAGAGCGCGCCTTGATCCAGAAGAGCCTGCGCATCCTCACCGAAATCTCGGGGCAGCGCCCCACAGGCTGGCTGAGCTCGGTGATCGCCACAACCGACAAGACCGCCGACCTGCTGGCCGAAGAAGGCCTCCTTTGGCACGGCGACTACAACGACATCGACCAGCCGCACCAGGTCAAGACACGCTCGGGCAGCATCGTGGCGATTCCGCACAGCGACTATGCCGACAACCGCGTGCTGCGCGGTGCGCCGGACGACTGGTTCAACTGCTACAAGGACATGTTCGACTACCTCTACCGCAAGGAACCGGGCTCGCTGATCAACATCACGATGCACGGCAACTTTGGCGGCCGCCCCTTGATGGCGGCGCAACTGGACAAGCTGCTCACCTATATCCGGGCTCATGACGAAGTCTGGATGCCCCGGCATGACGAGTTGGCCAACTGGGTCAACAAACACAGCGTGCAGGAAACGCCTTTCACGCAGCGCTTCGCTGCTTGAGCTGCTTTTACACATACCGACCACAGGACCCCCGAGACATGATCACCGAGACTGAACGCCGGCAAGCGGCGGACGCACTGCTGGAAGCGGGCCGCACACGCCAGCCGATACGCCAGGTCAGCCACACCTGGCCCGCGATGGAAATTGAAGACGCCTATGCGGTGCAAAAACTCTGGGCCGACAGCAAGGTGACGCAAGGCGCGCGCATCGTCGGCCACAAGATCGGCCTGACCTCACGCGCGATGCAAATGGCCTCGAAGATGACCGAGCCCGACTACGGCATGCTCATGGACGACATGCTGTACGTGGATGGCGCACGCATCCCGGCGGCAAACTTTCACGCACCGCGTCTGGAGGTGGAGCTAGCCTTTGTGCTGGGCAAACCGCTGGGCGGCAAACACGTGACGATTTATGACGTGCTGGACGCGACGGCGTATGTGACGCCCGCGCTGGAAATCATTGACTACCGCACCGAGGTGCCGCGCGCCATCGTCGACACCATTGCCGACAACGCGGCGGCTGCCGCCATGGTGACGGGCGGCCGTGTCGTCAGGCCCATGGACATCGACCTGCGCTGGGTCAGCGCCACGCTGTCCAAAAACGGCGTCATCGAAGAGTCGGGCGTGTCCGCCGCCATCATGGGCCACCCGGCCATGGGCATTGTCTGGCTGGCCAACAAGCTGGCGCTGCATGGCATCACCATGCAGGCGGGGCATATCCTGCTGGCGGGTTCGTTCACGCGGCCTACGGCGGTCTCGGCGGGCGACACGATTCATGCGGACTTCGGGCCCTTGGGTTCTATCGGCGTGTCCTTCAGCTAAGAGCGCTCTAAACTGCGCACTCATCAAGCTATAAGGTCCAACCATGGAATTGCCAGTCAACAACTTCAGAAAAATGCTGCGCGCCGGGCAGCAGCAAATCGGTCTGTGGTGCACGCTGTCCAGCCCCTACGGCATCGAATTGCTGGCGGGCTCCGGCTATGAATGGCTGCTGCTGGACACCGAGCACTCGCCCAGCGACGTAACCAATGTGCTGGCCCAGTTGCAGGCTGTCGCGCCCTACCCGGTCTCGGCCATCGTGCGGCCCGCCTGGAACGACCCGGTGCTGATCAAGCGTTACCTCGACATCGGCGCGCAGACGCTGCTGATTCCGTACGTGCAAAACGCCGAGGAAGCCCGGCAGGCGGTGCGCAGCATCAACTACCCCAGCACCGGCGGCGTGCGCGGCGTTTCCGCGTTGACGCGGGCTTCGCGCTTTGGCCGCGTGTCGAACTACGCCAAGACCTGCCAGGACGAACTGTGCCTGTTGGTGCAAATTGAAACCCTGGAAGCGCTGGACAACCTGGAAGCGATTGCAGCGGTGGAGGGCGTGGACGGCATCTTCATCGGCCCCGGCGACCTGGCCGCCAGCATGGGCCACTTGGGCGAGCCGGGCAACCCGGCCGTGGTCGCGAAGATAGAGGACGCCATACAGCGCCTCAAGAAATGCGGCAAACCCGCCGGCATCCTGACGGGGGATGAGGCTTTTGCGCAGCGCTGCATGTCACTGGGCACCACCTTTACCGCCGTGGGCGTGGATGTGGGCCTGCTGGCCCGCTCAACCTCACAGCTGCGCCAGCGCTTCGGCGTCTGAGCCGGCGCGCCGGGTATCAAACCCGGCTGTAAAACCCTGAGTCGCCCCGCACGCCCAGCTTTCTGCGGAAGGTGGCCGGGTCAAACCCCTCTTCTTCAAACACGCGCTGCATCACGGCCTGGGCGGAGGCCACTGCCTGGGCGTTGGCCCATTCGACCACCGTCACCACGTTGAACTCGCCGTCTCCACCCGTCTGGGTGAGCACATGCTTTTGCTGGCAGCCCGGCAAGGTGGCCAGGGTCTGGTGGGCGCGGCGCATTTGCGCAATGAACTCTGGCAGCGACTCTGACGGCACGACAAATTTGTCGACGCGAAACACGGCTGCGGACGCGTCGTTCTGGGCTTCATGGGGCATTTTGAAAAATCTCCTTGAAAAGATACGGGCCGGGTTCAGCTCGTAGACAGGAGCTTAGAACCTCAAGTAAAGTTGAGGTCAAGCACTATTTGTGCACTGTTTGCGCATTGCTTGCAAGGAGCCCCTCATGACCTCTCCGCTGGAAGAAGCCGGCCTCTTCCCCACACTCTCGGTCGGCGACATGGCGCGCCGCAGCGGCGTGGCGGTGTCCACGCTGCACTTCTACGAAACCAAAGGCTTGATCAGCAGCACCCGCACCGACGGCAACCAGCGCCGCTATGCGCGCGAGATGCTGCGGCGCGTCGCGTTTGTGCGCGTGGCGCAGCGTGTAGGTATTGCGCTGGCCGACATTGAGGCCGCATTGGCCACCCTGCCCGCCCGGGCCGCGCCCAGCCGCGAGGACTGGGCGCGCCTGTCAGCCGCCTGGCGCAAAGACCTGGACGAGCGCATGGCGCAGCTCAAAAAGCTGCGCGACACGCTGGACGACTGCATAGGCTGCGGCTGCCTGTCGATTGACAAATGCCGGCTGCGCAATCCCTTGGACAAGCTGGGCGACAAGGGCGCGGGGCCGCAGCGGCTGTGGATCAAGGGCATGGCTGACTGAATCGGTCGCCTTATCAAACCGCCCTTAAACAAGCGGGTGGAATAGATCCAGCAACATCATCAGCACCGCAAAACCCATCACCACCACACCGCCCCAGCCAAACCAGGTGGTCTTCAGGCCCGAGGTGAAATTGCCCATGACCGACTTGCGGCCGGCCAGCAGCATCAGGCCCGCCATGATGGGCACGGCCACCACACCGTTGATCACGGCGCTCCAGTAGAGCGCTTTCATCGGGTCGATGGAAGTGAAATCCATACCGGTGCCCACCACGGTGGCGATGACGATGATGGCGTAGAAGCGCTTGGCCTCGTACCAGCGGCGCTCAAGGCCCTCGGGCCAGCCAAAGGCTTCGGCCACCGCATAGGCGGCCGATGAAGCCAGCACCGGCACCGCCAGCAAACCGGTGGCGATGATGCCGCCGGCAAACAGCGCAAACGCAAAGTCGCCAGCCAGCGGCCGCAGGGCTTCTGCCGCCTGCGCGGCCGAGGTCACATCATGGATGCCCGCCGCATACAGCACCGCGCCGGCCAGCACCATGATGAAGAAGGCGACGGCATTGGAGAAAAACATGCCAATGAAAGTGTCGCGCCTGACGCGGCGCAGGTCGTGCCGCACTTCTTTCTCTGACCCATGCCCGGCGCCCTTCAGGCGCAGCTCTTCGACTTCCTGCGAGGCCTGCCAGAAGAAGAGGTAAGGCGAAATCGTGGTGCCCAGCAGCGCAACGATCATCATCCAGTAGCCCGAGGTCCATTGCAGCTTGGGGATCACCAGATCATGCAGCACCTGGGCCCACTGCACCTGCACCAGAAACACGGCAATGACATAGGCAAAAAGAAAGAGCGTGAGCCACTTCAAAATGGGCGCCAGCTTGCGGTAAGGCACAAACACCTGCAGCAGCACGGTAATGACGCCGAAGGCCACCGCATGGAAGTGCTCGCCACCACCCACCGCCAGTTGCAGCGCCTCACCCATGGCGGCAATGTCTGCGGCGATGTTGATGGTGTTGGCAATCACCAGCAAAAACACCATGGCCATCAAAAAAGCGCGCGGCGTGTGCTCACGCAGATTGGCCGCCACACCTTTGCCGGTGACGCGCCCAATGCGGGCGCTGACCAGTTGGATGGCGATCATGAAAGGCAGCGACAAAAACACCGTCCAGAGCAGGCCGGTGCCGAACTGCGCCCCCGCCTGCGTGTAGGTGGCGATGCCCGATGGGTCGTCATCGGCAGCGCCGGTGACAACGCCTGGGCCGACATGGCGCAGGAAGGAGGGGATGCGGTTCAACATGGCCGCGAGGCTAACACGGCCAGGTGCGGCAAAACTGAGGCCAAACTTAAGTCGTACAAAGACCTCGCGAAAGCGTCCATTCCGGCGCCGGCCAGCGCGGAAAAGCGACAAACTTCATCGCCGGCCCGGCATTCCCGGCAGGCGGGCTGGCCTGAAAAAGGCCAAGCGCGTAGGATGCCTTTGACGTGGCCTGCACCCACAGGCTGCTACGGAACGAGCCAGAGGAAGCTTCGCGCGAGCGGGGACTTCACGCCAATGACCGGAGGAATGCCCCATGACAGTCGCACCACGTACCGGCGGCGATGCCGCAGCGCGCACGGCAAGGCCTGAAGGAGCCGCATGATGGACAGCGCCGTCATCAGCCTGCTCGGGGCCTTCCTGCTGTCCATCATCGGCCTGTTCGTTTTTATCTGGTCGCTGCGCAAAGGGCTGCTGGTGGAGAACCCGGCGGCCGCCTCGGTGATCTTCGCGCGTGGCGAGGTCGGCCAGGTCGACGACCCGGCCTTGCACGGCACCGCGCAGGCCTCCATGCAACAGGCGGTCAAGGAAGGCGACATCCAGACCCACGCGGCCGACGCGGCCGAGCTGCTGGACCGCATCACCTCAGACCGCTCCACGGCCTTTCCAGTCTTCATGTTCATAACCTTTGCGTGTATGTGGCTGATCGTGGGCTCAGTTGCCGGATTGATTTCATCCATCAAGCTGCATGAACCCGACTGGCTCACCGACTATGCCTGGCTGACTTTCGGCCGCATCCGCACCGTGCACCTGACTGGAGTGCTCTACGGCTGGATCACCAATGCCGCGCTGGGCATGGTGGTGTGGCTGCTGCCGCGCCTTTTGCGCACTCGCCTGTATGGCGCCATCTGGGTCATGCTGGGCGGCGCGCTCATCAACATGGGCATTGCCGGCGGCATTGGCGCCATCGCCACCGGCTGGAACGACGGCATGGAGTACCTGGAGATTCCGTGGCAGATCGCGATCTTCATGTTTGCCGGTTTTGCGCTGGTGATCCTGCCGGTGCTGTACACGCTGGTCAACCGCAAGGTCTCGCATCTCTACGTCAGCGTCTGGTACATGACGGCCGCGCTGCTGTGGATCGCCCTGCTCTTCCTGGTCGCCAAGATGCCCGGCGTGCACACCGGTGTGCAGCAGGCCACCACCAACTGGTGGTACGGCCACAATGTGCTGGGCCTGTGGTTCACGCCGGTCAGCGTGGGCGCCATTTATTACTTCCTGCCCAAGGTCATAGGCCGGCCCATACGCTCCTACAACCTGTCGCTGCTGGGCTTCTGGACGCTGGCGTTTTTCTACGGGCAGGTCGGCGGCCACCACCTGATAGGCGGCCCGGTGCCGGGCTGGCTGATCACGCTGTCCATCGTGCAGAGCATCATGATGGTGATCCCCGTGATTGCATTCACCATCAACATGGCCACCACCATGCGGGGGCGCATGCACCTGGCGCGTTATTCACCGACGCTGCGCTTCATGATGTTCGGCGGGCTGATGTACCTGGCCTCTTCAATACAGGGCTCGCTCGAGGCGCTGCGCAGCGTCAACCAGGTCGCCCACTTCACCCATTTCACGGTGGCCCACGCGCACCTGGGCGCCTATGCCTTTGTCACCATGGTGCTGTTTGGCGCCATCTACTTCATGATGCCCCGGGTGCTGAACTGGGAATGGCCCTACCCGAAACTGATCACCCTGCATTTCTGGCTGGCGGCCGTGGGCGTGATGATTTATTTCGTCGGCCTCACCATAGGCGGCTGGCTGCAGGGGCTGGCCATGCTGGACGCCGCGCAGCCCTTCATGGCCTCGGTCGAGTTGACGCTGCCCTATCTCAAATGGCGATCCGTAGGCGGCAGCCTGATGGTGCTCAGCCATCTGGTGTTCGTCGGCCACTTCCTCGCCATGGCGCTGCGCTTCGGGCCTGGCCGGGCGGGCGCCGCCCTGTTCTGGCCCAACGACACACGAAGCGCTGAACTGGGGGCCTCACATGGAAAATGAAGTCAAGCTGGCCTCGGGCGCCATGGTGGCGCTGGGCGTTGCCACGGCAGCCCTGGTGGTGATGCCCTATATGCAGGTGCGCGACATCAAGCCGCCCGCTCAGCTCAAGCCCTACACCAGCGCGCAGTTGCGCGGGCGCGAGGTCTACATCGCCAACGGCTGCGTCTATTGCCACAGCCAGCAGCCGCGTGACCGCAACTTCGGCCCCGATGCTGAACGCGGCTGGGGCCGGGCCTCGGTGCCGGGCGATTACTACTACGACAAACCGCACCTGCTGGGCAGCATGCGCACCGGGCCCGACCTCTTCAACATCGGGGTGCGCCAGCCCAGCAAGGACTGGCACCTGGGCCACCTGTACCAGCCGCGCGCCTACGTGCCCGGCTCCATCATGCCGTCCTACCCCTACCTCTTCGTCGTCAAGGACGCCAAAGACGCCGAGAGCGAAGGCGAAACGCCGCTGGCCCTGCCGCCCGCCTACGGGCCCAACGTGGGCCAGGTGGTGGTGCCCACGCCGCAGGCGCTCGACCTCGTCAAGTACCTGCAAGGCCTGAACCACACCTACCCGGTGCTGCCGCCCGCCCCCAAGCCCTGAGCACACGAGGTGATCCCATGTTGAACGACAACGACAACAAGACATCCGAGAGCCGGGCGCAGGAGCGGGAGCAAGCAGAACCCTCCGAAAAAAGTCAGCCCATTCCGCTGATCTTTCTGGCCGGGGCGGCGGCCCTGGTGCTATGGGGCGCGGGCTATATCGTGCTGTCCGGCTCCTTCGGCCGCGCCGACCTCGGCGACAGGCGCACCGTTGCGGACTTGTCGGGCCCGGCAGCCCCAGCGCCGGGCGCATCCGCCAACGGCAAGCAGCTGTTCACCGCCAATTGCGCGGCCTGCCACCAGGCCAACGGCAAAGGGCTGCCGGGGGTGTTTCCGCCGCTGGACGGCTCTGAATGGGTAGCCGGTGACGAGCGCATCGTTGCCAACATCCTGCTGCACGGCGTGACCGGGGAGATCACGGTTATGGGCACAAACTTCAAGGGCGCCATGCCGGCCTTCGCGCAACTCAGCGACGCCGAGCTGGCCGCAGTGGCGAGTTATGTCCGCGCTGAGTGGTCGAACAAGGCGGACCCTATCAAACCCGAGCTGTTTGAAGCCGAACGCAAGGCCGGCACACGCACCACGCCGTTTAACGGCGGCGCCGAGCTCAAGGCGCTGACGGCCAAGGCCTCCTAGGCCTACCGACCCTGCCGATGTTTCGCACCGCCCTGCTGAGCCTCATGCTGGCCCTGGGGGGCTATGCCACCGCCGCATGGCTGACGCACGGCTTCCAGGTCTGGACGGCCGAGGGCGCACGCCGGCTTGAAGTCGCCCTGCAACCCGTGCCCAGCCCCGTCGTCGCCATGGACGGCGCCGGCATCGCCCCGCAAACGCTGTCGCACTACCTGGCCGACGGGCAATCCGTCACCGTGGTGGATTTTGTCTACACACGCTGCCAGAGCGTCTGCCTGGCGATGGGCAGCAGTTTCCAGCAAATGCAGCAGGTGCTGAAGGAACGCGGCACCAAAGTGAAGCTCTTGTCGATCAGCTTCGATGACAGCCATGACACGCCGGGCGTGCTGCAGGCCTATGCGTCGAAACTGAGCGCCGACCCTGCGCTGTGGCGCTTTGTGCGCATGCAGGAGCCACAGGGCACTCGGCGCCTGCTCACGGATTTCCAGGTCGTGGTGGTGCCCGACGGGCGCGGCGACTTTGAACACAACGCGGCCTTCCTGGTCATTGACCAGAAAGGCCGGCTGGTGCGCATCTTTGACTATGCAGAGCAGCAGCTCGTGCTTGACTACGCGCAGCACCTCGCGGGCGTCAGGGTACCGTCCCCATGAAGATGCCGTCCCATCCTTCGCGCGGCGCGCTGGCCGCGATGGCCGCGGCCTTGCTGTGCCTGCTGGCCTGGCCCGGTGTGCGGCATGGGCTGGAAGCGAGCATGACGCGCCACATGCTGCTCCAATACCCCTTGCTGATGCTGGCCGGCTACCTGCTCGCCACGGCGCTGCCGGGCCGATGGCTGGCGCGCCTGAACCCGTGGAACGCCCACGGCATCAGCGGCCTGTTCGCCACCGCCGTGATGCTCGCGATCCTGATGATTCCCCGCGTGCTGGATCTGGCGCTGGTGGACTGGCGCATCGAAATCCTCAAATGCCTGGCCTTGCTGGCCTGCGGCGCCGCCATCCGCCTCTCATGGCAAGCGGCCGGTCTGCTGGTGCAAGGCTTCTTTCTGGGCAATGTGTTGCCGATGATGGTCGTCGCCGGCAACCTGTATGAAACATCACCGGTGCGTGTGTGCAATGCCTACCTGCTGGATGACCAGGCCCGGCTGGGCCAGATGCTGGTGTGGATCGCAGCGGCGATTGCCGCTGCGTGGTTTGCCTGGCTGGTCCGTGCCTTGATGCGAAGAGATGCCGCCATGCTGCCTGGCGATATGGCCGGCAAACCCGGGCTACGGTGACACCCTGCATGCCGCAGTGGCGGCGCCGCTGATCAGGCCTGCAGCGAAACCACAACGCCACCCTCGAGCGGCTCGAGTGAAAACTTCACCGGCAGAAAAGCCTCAATCGTCCGGGCGTTTGTGCGGGTGTGCTCGGTGAGCTCCGTCGCCCAGTAACGCCCCACTCTTCCCTTCAAGCCAGCCAGGGCCATGGGGATCATCAGCTGGTCCGCCAGGTGTGGGCCTACCGGCGCCCGGTGGGCCTGGTAGTCCTTCACCTCCTGCAGCACGCGGCGCGCCACCTGCTCGGCGCTCACGCTCTTTTCACCATAGGCGGCAAACACCTCGGTGATGTGTTCATAGCGCAGCACGGCCAGCAGCGCATTGCCCGGGCCTTCATTGCTGCGCAGCCCGCGGTTGCGCAGGCAGTCGTCCTGCCAGCCCAGCCCCTTGCCCAAAACAGCGAGTTCACGCTCAGCCACGCCTTTGGGCAGGCCGGCGTGCAGGCACTCGGCATACGCTTCGAGCAGCGCACCGCGCTCCATCAGGTGGATGGCTGAGAGCCCCTGTGCAGGCGGATGCAGGCGCACACGCGCCTCTCCGCCACCCGCCGGGTAGAAACCGTGACGGCGAAGCTCAATGTCAAACAGCGACTCACCGTTGCCGGAAAAATACGGCGCCAGCAACGTCAGGAAGGAAATGGAAGGCGCCATAGGGTTGTGCGTCCCGCCGCTGAGCAGCAGTGTGGACGCGGCCTTGGCCTGCAGCAGCGGCCACAGCACGGTTTGCAGCACCAGCATGCAGCTGCCCGCCGAGCCGACCGCAAATTCGTAGTCGCCCGAGCGCACTTCGCCGGGCGTAAACAGCAGCGTGGTTTCGCCAATCTGCACAGCCTGGCCGGCCGCATTGACGGCGGACGTATGCGCCACACCACCGCCCACAGCCACAGCCGCGTTTACGCAGGCCAGGTGCTGGCGCATCAGGCCGGGCTTGGGCCGCTTGGCGCGGATGTTGTCCATGCGAAACGGCTTGCCCGTCACCAGGCTGAGCGCCAGTGCCGTACGCAGAATCTGCCCGCCACCTTCGCCTTGCGAGCCATCGAGTTCAATCATTTTGTTCTTCTGTTCTTTTAGTTATCAATCTGTCACGCTGAAATGCAGAAACCACTGAGTCAAATCTTCGGCCACAAGCACATACTCCTGCCAGTGAAGGGCTACAAAAGGAGCGCGTCCGGTCTTGATATCCGGAGGAAATTCAGTCTGTTCGATCTCGATGAAACGGAACCAGCCAAACGCCTGGCGAAAGTCATCGACTATTTTTTTGACGCGCCAATCACGCCCTTGCGCTTCCTGCACCAGCAGCATTGCTTTGTCGCGCTCCACCAAAGGTATTTCGAAGAAACACCACTTCGCCAGCACTGAAGCGAGCAATTGCTCTGGCTCAGCGGACTCCTTGAGTGAAATTCCTTTAGGAATCTCCAACTGACCGGTCACGCAATGATGCAGCCACGGAAAATCCGATTCAGGCAGCGGTATGAGTTCGAAGAAGCACGACGTGTCCGCGGGCTTCTCGTTCACATCAGCCCACCCCTTGAGATATCCATTCAACTCAATGGCTTTAAGGTTCATCTTCATCCTTTGACACATACCACCTGCTTGAGCGTGTAAACCACCTCCACCAGGTCGCTCTGCGCCAGCATCACGGCATCGATGTCCTTGTAGGCCATCGGAATCTCGTCGATCACCTCGGCGTCTTTGCGGCATTCCACGCCTTCGGTCGCCTTGATCTGGTCGTCCACCGTGAACAGCTTCTTGGCCTGCGTACGGCTCATGGTGCGGCCGGCACCGTGGCTGCAGCTCATAAAGCTGTCAGGATTGCCCTTGCCGCGCACGATGAAACTCTTGGCGCCCATGCTGCCGGGAATGATCCCAAGCTCTCCCGCCTTGGCGCTCACGGCGCCCTTGCGGGTCACAAACACTTCTTGCCCAAAGTGCGTTTCCTTCTGCACATAGTTGTGGTGGCAATTCACCGCTTCCAGGTGCGTCTCGAAGGGCTTGCTGATCACCTTGCGCAGCGCACCGATGGCAGCCTGCATCATCACTTCGCGGTTCAGGCGAGCGAACTTTTGCGCCCAGCCCACGCCACGCACGTAGTCGCCAAAGTACTGCGAACCTTCTTCAAGGTAGGCCAGGTCCTTGTCCGGCAGGTTGCGCTGGTGCAGCTCGGCATCCTTCTTCGCGAGTTCAATGAAGTGCGTACCGATGGCGTTACCCACCCCGCGCGAACCGCTGTGCAGCATGATCCACACCCCACCACTTTCGTCGAGGCACACCTCGACAAAGTGGTTACCGCCGCCCAGGGTTCCCATGTGGCGGTGGTTGTTGGTGTTCTTCAGGCGCGGATAGTCCAGGCAGATTGCCTCGAATTCATCCACAAGCTGCCCCCAGGCCGCATCAGCCGCACTGGGCGGGTTCGTCCAGGCGCCCACCTCGCGTACCGAGCCGTTTCTGCGGTAGGTCTTGGGTGCGGAGCCATACGGCACGGCCTTTTCGATTTCCGAGCGTAGCGGGCCCAGGTTGTCGGGCAGGTCTTCGGCGCATAGCGTGGTCTTGCAGGCCATCATGCCGCAGCCGATGTCCACACCGACGGCGGCCGGAATAATCGCCTTGAAGGTCGGGATCACGCTGCCGATGGTCGCGCCCAGGCCGTAGTGCACGTCAGGCATCACGGCTACGTGCTTGAACACGATGGGCAGGCGTGCGGAGTTTTCCAGCTGCTTCAGGGCCTGGGCCTCCACCGGCACGCCGTTGGTCCACATCTTCACCGGTACACCGCCGGTGACTTCGTGTTGTTGGTAGTTCATTTTTTTCTTCTTTCTTGTTTCTTCGTTTGTTACCGGCTCGTCGCCGGCTTGTTGTTTGTTCTTTGAATTTATTGCACCATGCCGTCCGCGGCGGCCAGGGCATAGTTCACCAGCTCGATATCACCTTTCACCGTATCGACAAAGCGCGCGATACGTTGCCTGACCACTTCGTCGCGCTGCAGGTAACGCACCGAATGGCCAATGCCGTGCAACGCAGACCTCTGCACTTCACGACAAGGCATGTCCAGCATTTCAGACAACACCAGCCATTGCGCATCACGCCACTCGGAAATATGCCGCGCGTTCCAGAAAGTAGGCCACACGTCAAACCACATATGGCACACAAAGTCCAGGCGGGTAACGCTGCTGGCATCTCCCGCTGCCCCGGCCTGGTCAAGCCGCGGCCCTATGCAGTCGCGCCACAAGGAAGGAAATGCCTGCATCATCTGCATCGCATCAGCCAGCGGCACCGAAGCGTCAACGGCCATGTGTGGAATGTTGCCTGCGTTATTGCTCATGACGTGGTTGAGGCCCATACCCACCTGCTGGTTGTCATACGGAGCCAGATCGGCTCCCGCATTGGCGAACAGCACAGTCTGGATACGTGTCCATTCCAGTGGCGTGGCTACAAACTCCGGTTCATCGATATCCCAGTACCACTCCTGCCCGTCTTTTAAAGGCACGGGGCGGTCAAAAAGATAGCGCAAAGCCGCTGCGTACAGCGCGGGGTCCAGGCCAATGGCCTGGGCGGTCAGCATCGCAGGCTCCTTTGCCTGCCGCTTTTCTTTGGGAGTCAACTTTCGATTCTTCATGATCTCTGGTTTTAATGGATGGGTGCAACGGCATCATGCTGACACTGCTGCAGCTCTCCCTAATAAGTTATCAAATCAAATACGGTTTCCGCCATATATTGCGGGGTGATCTGGTTGCCGTAGTAGCAGGTCGGCGTCTGGTCGAAGTTATTCATCTCCAGGTCCAGAATCCTTTGCGCGAACGTACGGCGATGGCCATCGTCGGTCAGCCAGGTTTTCATCAGTTCCTGAAACTGGAGGCGATCTTTGCCGAATGCATTGTCGATACGCTGTTCTTGCTGCCAGAAATCGTAGAACCCGGCGCTCACATAGTGCAAAGTCGCGGCCGTCGATTCGTCTTTCAACCAATAGTCCAGCAAAGGCTGCAAATCGACGCCACCGATCTCGAGCATCAGGAGGCATTCGAAGATTTCGTCACTGCCATAGCCCTCTGCCTCCCCTGACTGCCACGGGTGCTGACCCAAACGATCGGAGAAATAGGCTAGTGCGAAAGCCGCAATTGCCTCGTGTTCCTCCGATGAAAACGCACCGGTTTCGCAGTTCCCCAATCGGCTCAAATAGATTGCCCTGGAGTGATGCAGCTCGGCGCCAAAGGCCAGGAGCTCCAGCATGCGCGGCAGCAGGTACTTGATTTCGCGGGGAGGCTGCGGGACATCTTTTGCGGAGCAGTTGTACTCATAAAAGTGTCTGGCAGTGATCTGGCGCAAAGGCAACTGTCTCATTTCCTTTTCCAAGGCCTCGTCCATGCAGCACATCAAGCACACATTCAGACAATGCGACGGAGCCCGGTAGTTGCTGAAGACGGCATAGAGGCGATCGACTGCACGCTTTAATGCGGGCGGCAACTCTCGTTTCAACGTGTTTTTCATTTTTTATTCTTTGAATTTGACGGACGCGGCGGGAGTCGAACCTGACGGGGCGGCTCCTCTACCTGAGCCGCCCCTTGACCACATGCCTTGGCGCCAGCGCATCCATTGCCGCAGCACACAAGAGACCCAACACAACCCCGGGCTTCCTGACCAGCGGGACCCGGTTTCCCGGAAATCCCTGCTTGTGAGCGAACAACTTTCTCGTCCGGCACCTTCTTTATTGCAGGCAACGTGCCAAAGTCACGTGACTCACTCGGAAATCTTTGAAGATCTTTGATTTCATTGATTATTTCCTTCATTGGACCCAACTAATCACGCGACTGATGACTCTTACATCTCTCGATATTTAGCTTTAAAGCTAGTACATTAGAAATATGAAGAAGAAAGTAGTGATGGGTTTCCTGGGCACCCAGTTGGATTCAGGCCTGAATGCTTCGCGTTGGGAGAAGTGGCGGCCGACGGTGTCGATCGCGCAGCATGAAGACCTGGTCGTCGACCGGCTGGAGCTGATGCATGACGTGCGCAACAAGGCGTTGGCCGAACGGGTGCGGGGCGACGTGATTCAGCTCTCGCCTGGCACCGAGGTCCGGCTGGTCGAGATGAACCTGGCCAACCCCTGGGATTTCGGCGAGGTCTATGGCGCACTGTATGACTGGATGCGCGCCTATGCCTTCGACACCGAGCGCGAAGAATACTGGGCCCACATCACCACCGGCACCCATGTGGCGCAAATCTGCCTCTTCCTGCTGGTTGAGGCACGCTTTATTCCAGGCGTGCTGCTGCAGACGGCGCCGCCCAGAGGACGGCAGGGCCAGGGGACCGGCAGCTATGAGCTGATCGACCTCGACCTCTCGCGCTACGACGCCATCAATGCCCGGCTGACAGTGGCGCATCAAGATGCCGTGTCCTTCCTCAAAAGTGGCATCGCCACACGCAACCCGCGCTTCAACACGCTGATCGAGGAGATTGAGCGCATTGCAGTGCAAAGCAAGGCACCTATCCTGCTGACCGGGCCGACCGGCGCGGGCAAGTCGATGCTGGCGCGGCGCATCTACGAGCTCAAAAAATCGCGCCACCAGGTCAGCGGCAACTTTGTGGATGTGAACTGCGCAACCCTGCACGGCGATGGCGCGGGCTCCACATTGTTCGGCCACAAGAAGGGTTCATTCACCGGTGCAGCCAGTGACCGCCCCGGCTTGCTGCGCACCGCCGACAAGGGCGTGCTGTTTCTTGATGAGATCGGCGAGCTGGGCCTGGACGAACAGGCCATGCTGCTCAAGGCCGTCGAAGAAAAGCGCTTCCTGCCCGTAGGCGCCGACAAAGAGGTCGACAGCAGTTTCCAGCTGATTGCGGGCACCAACAAGGACTTGCGTTCGGAGGTCGCGCGCGGGCGCTTTCGCGAAGATCTGTTTGCGCGTATCAACCTGTGGACTTACACCCTGCCCGGGCTTGCCCAGAGGCGTGAAGACATCGAGCCGAACATTGAGCACCAGCTCGGGCTTGCGTCGGAAGACCTGGGCCGCAAGATCCGCATGACCACCGAAGCCAGGGCGGCTTACTTGCGTTTTGCACAGTCAGGCGAGGCTATCTGGGCCGGCAATTTCCGCGACCTTAGTGCGTCGATGACGCGGCTGGCCACGCTTGCCGATAACGGACGTATCGGCGCCGGCCTCGTGGATGCCGAAATCGCGCGGCTGCGCTGGCAATGGCAAGCCACACCCGAAGGCACAGGGGATACCGGGGACACCGCAGCCCAGCTTGATGAACTACTGGGCGAGGCGGCAGCCACGCTCGACTGCTTCGACCGCCTGCAATTGCTGGCCGTCATGGCGGTGTGCCGCAAACACAATTCCCTGAGCGATGCCGGACGCGAACTGTTCAACGTATCGCGCACCCAGCGCAGCGTAGTGAACGATGCGGACAGGTTGCGCAAGTATTTGCTGAAGTTTGACTTGAGCTGGGAAAAGCTGACGAGCTGATCAGCTGACAGGCCAAGGCATCCAAACGTCAAAAAGTCCGAAAAGCCAGGTGGAACGGGCGCAAGCGGCTACAAAATCAATAGCGCATCACCATCACACGGCACGATTCAAATCGACATCCAGGCCCGCCCGCTTCATCTCGCGCGCCAGCAGCAAGCGCCACAGGCCCGTCTCGTCGATCGTAATGGCCGTGGCGCCCTTCAGGACTTCCGGCAGCGCGTCGTCTTCGGACATCAGGCAGGCGATGCGGCCGCGGCCGAGCGCTGCCAGCATGAACCCGATGGCCAGCATGGCCGCAGGTCCATCGGATTTGTCGCCCGGCAAGAGCAGCAAAAACCCCACATTGCGCAGCCCTTCGAGCTGATCGATGGACACGGTGTCGAGTATTGCGGCCTCCAGGCCGAGCTGCTCGACAAACTCACACGCATCGCCCACGGCATCGCCGCCCAGGCCCAGAATGGCGACCGGCCCAGTGCCGGAAGAGGAAGAAGGGAGATCGGTATTGGCCATGGGGGTCCTCTTTGTGGTGGAAGGTGAAGGCGTGGGGGCAGAGGCCGGCGCCGGTGCCGCTGGAGGAGGAGGAGGAGGAGGCGGCGGAGGTGGTGGTGGTGGTGGAGGAGGAGGTGGTGGTGGTGGTGGGGGCGGTGACGCAGGCTTCGCTTCCACAACCGGCGCTTCCACGGGTGCAACGGGAGCTGTGCCATCGAGGCGATCGGACAGCAGCTTTTTTGCCGCATTCATGCGCATGGTGGCCAGATCGATGCCTTGTTTGACTTTTTGCTGGCGTTCGTCGTCCGTGAAGCGGTCGCCGAAGGTTTTGTCCAGCATGAAATCCTGCAGGGCGACGGCGAATTGCCGGTAGTCGGGTGTGCCGGTGCCGAAACTGTCGGCCAGGGTGGTATTGATTTTCTTTTGCAGGGACTCCACGCTCGAGTCCCAACCGGTCTGCGTCACGGATATCTTGAAGGCCCGCAGTATCTTGAGCTGCCGGTTGACCTTTTCAATCGCCCCCTCGATCAGGGCTTTTTCGCGGGGGTCAAGTGTATTTTTTGTGTTGGACATGCAGGTTCCTCGTACGACCAACCCATACTCTAACGCCACCGGCGCGGACTACAACACCAGCAATGCCCTGAAATCGTTCACATTTGTATGCGTGGGCCCGGTGATCACCAGGCCGCCCAGCGGCTCAAAGTAGCCATAAGCGTCGTTGCGGTCCAGGTACTGGTCCAGTTTCATGCCTTTGGCGAGTGCACGCTTGAGTGTGTCGGGCGCCACAAAAGCGCCGGCATTGTCTTCCACGCCGTCAATGCCGTCGGTGTCGGCCGCCAGCGCATACACGCCAGGCTGGCCTTGCAAGGCCAGCGCCAGGCCCATGCAGAACTCTCCGGCGCGGCCGCCTCTTCCACGTTGTTCGCGGGGTGAACCTTCGGGTTGCTTGCGCACGGTCACGGTGGTTTCACCGCCGCTCAAAATCACGCAGGGCTTGCTGAAGGGCTGGCCCTTCAAGGCCACGGCGCGGGCCAGTGCCGCATGCACCTTGCCGACTTCACGCGACTCGCCCTCCATCTCGTCACTGAGGATGTAGGCCTGCAAGCCGGCTTCGCGCGCCACGGCGGCGGCGGCCTCCAGGCTTTGCTGGGGCGTGGCAATCATGTGCACTTCATGCCCCTTGAAGACAGCGTCACCGGGCTTGGGCGTCTCAAGCGCGCCTTGTTCCAGCAGGCTCATGATGGCGCCGGGCACTTCAATGCCATAGCGCTGCAAAATCGCCACCGCCTCGGCGCAACTCGTCGCGTCAGGCACCGTCGGGCCGCTGGCGATGATGGACGGGTCGTCGCCCGGCACGTCGCTGATGGTGAGCGTCACCACGCGCGCCGGCGCGCAGGCCGCGGCCAGGCGCCCGCCCTTGATGCGCGAGAGGTGTTTGCGCACGCAGTTCATCTCGGAAATGTTGGCGCCGCTGTTGAGCAGCGCCTTGTTGATGCGCTGCTTGTCTTCCAGCGTGAGACCCTCAGCGGGCAAAGTCAGCAGCGCGGAGCCGCCGCCCGAGATCAGGCACAGCACCAGGTCGTTTTCCGTCAAGCCCTGCACCATGGCCAGGATGCGCTGGGCGGCTTCTAGGCCGGCGGCATCGGGTACCGGGTGCGAGGCTTCGACAATTTCGATGCGCTGCTTGAGGCCCTCAGGCCGCGGCGGTATGTGGTGGTAGCGCGTAACGACCAGGCCTTCGAGCGGCGCATCTGCCGGCCACAAGGCCTCAACTGCCTGCGCCATGGAGCCGCCGGCCTTGCCCGCGCCAATCACGATGGTGCGGCCGCCGCTGGCCGGCGTGGGCGGTTGGGGCAGGTAGCGCGCGGTGTTCTCCAGCGGCAACGCGCGCCTGACGGCGGCCTGGTAGAGGTGCTCCAGGAATTCGCGCGGCTGCTTTGCCGGGTCAGGTGTGGTGTTGATGGCGGGGGTTTTGGCTGCGGTCATTGAAATGTCTCCAGACCGGATTGTGCCGTGGTAACCGGGCAGTAACCCGACGCAATGGCAGGTTTTAAGGGCCTTTGCACTGAAGCACCTTCCTAGAATGGCCCATCACCACCCACGCAGAAAGCCGCATGAACTCCTACCTCGCCCTGGGCATCGCCATCGTTGCCGAAGTCATCGCCACCACGGCCCTGAAGTCCAGCGACAGCTTCACGCGGCTGGTGCCTTCACTGATCACCATCGCCGGCTACGGCACCGCGCTCTACTTCCTCACGGTGACGATGAAGTCCATCCCCACCGGCGTGACCTACGCGATCTGGTCGGGCCTGGGCATCGTGCTGATCAGCATCACCAGTTATTTTGTGCACAACCAGAAGATCGACCTCTGGGGCATGGTCGGCATGGCGCTGATCATCGCGGGCGTGGTGATTCTCAACCTGTTCTCGAATTCGACCATGGCGTAGTCGCCCGAGTCCCGGGCGCCTCAGTCAATCGTGACTTTGGCGTCCTTCACCAGTTTGGCAAAACGCTCCGTGTCGTCCCTGATCTGCCGCGCCATCTGGTCGGGTGTGTTGCCGATGGGCTCTGCGCCTATGTCCTCCATCTTCTTGCGGAAGTCCGGCGAGTGGATGATCTTGACGAGCTCGGTGTTCAGGCGCGTCACGATGTCTCTGGGCGTGCCGGCCGGCGCCAGAATGCCAAACCAGGTGCCCAGGTCGAAACCCTTGAGGCCGGCTTCATCCAGTGTGGGCACGTCGGGCAAGGCCGCAGAGCGTTTGCCGGTGGTCACCGCCAGCGCCCGCAGCTTGCCGGCCTTGATGTGCGGCAACACCGGCGTGATGGTGTCAAAAGACATGGTGATCTGCCCGCCCAACAGATCGGTGGTGAGCGGCCCGCTGCCCTTGTAAGGCACGTGCAGCATCTGCACGCCGCCCATGCCTTCAAACTGCGCCCCTATCAGGTGCTGGCCCGTGCCGTTGCCGTTGGAGCCGTAGGTCAGTTTGCCGGGCTCTGCCTTGGCGAGCGCCAGCAACTGCTTCACATCCTTCGCGGCCAGGGCCGGGTTGACGACCAGCACATTGGGCACCAGCGCCACGGTGCTTACCGGGGCGAAGTCTTTCTGGAAGTCGTAGGGCAGCTTTTTGTACACGCTGGTGGCAATGGTGTGGTGCACGGCGCCCATCAGCAAGGTGTAGCCGTCGGGCTTGGACTTGGCCACAAAATCCGCCCCCAGTGTGGCGCCGGCGCCGGGCCGGCTTTCAACCACCACGGGCTGGCCCAGGCTTTTCGACAGCTCCTGCCCGACGGCGCGGGCCAGCACGTCTGTCGTGCCGCCTGCCGGAAAAGGCACGATGAGGCTGATGGGCCGGGCCGGCCAGGCCTGAGCGTAAACCGCACCGCCCGCCAGACTCATCGCTGCCCCAGCTGCCAGAGTCGCCGCACGAACCAGCTTTGAAAAATTTTTGCCCCGTTGTCCTTGTGATTGCATGTCTTGTCTCCTTGTTGTGGTTCTGGGGAATCAGGCCGCTGCTGCGACTGACCGGGCGGCGCCGGCAAAACGGCTGCAAACCGCCTCGGTCACCTGTGCCATGCTGGCGCTGCCGCCCAGGTCGCGGGTGTGCAGGGCGGCATCGGCCGTCACCTCTTCAATCGCCTGCATCAATTGCGCGGCGGCGGCGTGCTCGCCGAGATGCTCGAGCAGCATCACACAGCTCCAGAAAGTGCCTATCGGGTTGGCCAGGCCCTTGCCCATGATGTCGAAGGCCGAGCCGTGGATAGGCTCAAACATGCTGGGGTAGCGGCGCTCGGGGTCGATGTTGCCGGTGGGTGCGATGCCCAGGCTGCCGGCCAGCGCGGCGGCCAGGTCGCTCAGGATGTCGGCGTGCAGGTTGGTGGCGACCACGGTGTCCAGCGACGCCGGGCGGTTGACCATGCGCGCCGTGCAGGCGTCGACCAGTTCCTTGTCCCAGGTCACGTCAGGGAACTCCTTGCTGACTTGCAGCGCAATCTCGTCCCACATCACCATGGCGTGGCGCTGGGCGTTGGATTTGGTGACCACCGTCAGCAGCTTGCGCGGCCGGGACTGCGCCAGCCTGAAGGCAAAACGCATGATGCGTTCGACACCGGCGCGGGTCATCATCGACACATCGGTAGCCACCTCTATCGGGTGGCCCTGGTGGGCGCGGCCGCCCACACCGGCATATTCACCCTCGGAGTTCTCGCGCACGATCACCCAGTTGAGCTGCTCGGGCGTGCAGCGCTTGAGCGGCGCGTCGATGCCGGGCAGGATGCGTGTGGGCCGCACATTGGCGTATTGGTCAAAACCCTGGCAAATTTTGAGGCGCAGCCCCCACAGCGTGATGTGGTCGGGGATGTGCGGGTCGCCGGCCGAGCCGAACAGGATGGCGTCCTTGTCGCGCAGCGCATCCAGCCCCTTGTCCGGCATCATCACGCCGTGCGCGCGGAACCAGTCGCCGCCCCAGCCGAAGGTGGTGAATTCAAACCTGAACTTGTTCTGTGCGGCCGCCAGGGCCTCAAGCACCTGCTGGCCCGCGGGTACGACTTCCTTGCCGATGCCGTCGCCGGGGATGCAGGCGATTTTGTAGGTTTTCATGAAATTTCCTTGAATGCTGAAAGTGAAAAACGGGGTGACAGGAAGCGAACTGTACGGATTGCCCGATTCAACGGATGCCAGTAAAGTTATGTCATTGTTTACTTTGAATTAACAATGTCCACGCCTACATCCGCCCCTTCCGAGATGCTCTTTTTCACCGTGCTGGCGCGCTGCGGCAGCTTCTCGGCAGCGGCGCGCGCGCTGGACGTAACGACCCCGGCCGTCAGCAAACGGCTGGCGCAAATGGAAGCCCGGCTGGGCGTGCAGCTCTTGAGCCGCACCACCCGGCGCGTGAGCCTGACGCCCGAGGGCGAAACCTATTTCGCGCATGCGCGCCGCATCCTGGCCGAGATCGACGACATGGAGCAACTGGTCTCCAGCGCGATGGCGTCACCCAAAGGCCTGCTCAGGGTCAACGCTACGCTGGGGTTCGGGCGCAGCCACATCGCGCCGCTGATCTCTAGTTTTGTGAAGCAGCACCCTGAAGTGCAGGTGCAACTGCAACTGTCGGTAGACCCGCCCCCGCTCAGCGAAGATGCCTTCGATGTCTGCGTGCGCTTTGGCGAGCCGCCCGACGCGCGCGTGATGGCCCGGCATATCGCACCCAACCGGCGCCTGCTGTGCGCGGCGCCGTCTTACCTGGCCAGACACGGCACACCCAAGGTGCCGCACGACCTCACCCGCCTCGACTGCATCGGCATACGCCAGGGCGGCGAAGCCTACGGCAACTGGCGGCTAACGTTGGGCAAGAAGACAGAAACCGTCAAGGTGCGCGGCAACCTCAGCACCAATGACGGCGAGATCGCGGTGAACTGGGCGCTGGCCGGCCACGGCATCGTGATGCGCGCCGAATGGGATATTGCCCGCTACCTGCGCAGCGGCAGGCTCAAGCCCGTGCTGGAAAACTACCGCACGCCGCCGGCGGACATCCACGCGGTATATCCGCAGCGCCACCAGGGCTCAGCGCGGGTGCGGGCCTTTGTGGACTTTCTTGCCGCGCACTTCGAGAAATCATCGACCCGCGCGGCGGGCCTGGTGGTGGACTGGTAGATGCCGGTGAACCGGCCATCAGTCGGTTTTGGCGCCCGTCTCAAACCAGCCCTTGATGGCCAGACGCTCCGCGTCGGTGATACCGGTGGCGTTGTTCATGGGCATGAGTTTGCTGACCACCACCTGCTGGTAGACCTGCTGCGCATGGCTCTTCAGCGCGGCGGGTGAGTCAAGCCGCACGTTCTTCATCTGCACCTGCTCGCCGTGGCAAAGGTAGCAGCGCTGGGCCATGATGGCCTGCACGCTTTGATAGCCATTTTGGCTTGCAGCGCCCGAAGAAATGGCGTTAGCAGCTCCTGAATTAATAGCAACCGGTATTTCGGCTTTGGCGGCCGTAATAGCCTGAAGCGGCGGCTTCATCCACACGATCACACCCAGGATCACCGTGACCCCTACCAGCGCATACGCCAGCGGATGCCGGTTGCGGCCCAGCTTGTAGCCGTGGCGCAGCACAAAGAACTGGCGTATGGCCGCGCCGGCCAGCATCATCAGAATCAGCACCAGCCAGTTTTGCGGATGACTCCAGGTAAAGCTGTAGTGGTTGCTGAGCATGGCAAACAGCACCGGCAGCGTGAAGTAAGTGTTGTGCACGCTGCGCTGCTTGCCGCGCTGGCCGTGCACCGCATCGACCGGCTCGCCGGCCTTGATGGCGGCGACCACCTTGCGCTGGCCGGGGATGATCCAGAAGAACACATTGGCGCTCATGGCGGTGGCCATCATCGCGCCCACCAGCAAAAAGGCCGCACGCCCGGCAAACCAGTGGCAGGCCAGCCAGGAGGCTACGCACACCAGCACCGCTACGAGTGCACCGACGATGGCGTCGCCGTTTTTCTTGCGCCCAAAGAGCTGGCAGATGCCGTCGTACAGCATCCAGAACACGACGAAGAAGGACAGCGCCACAGCGCCGGCCGCGCCGGGCGACCAGTTCATCAGCGACTTATCGACGAGGTAGGTGCCGGCGTTCCACAGATAAGAGATGGTGAAAAGCGCAAAGCCCGACAGCCAGGTGCTATAGCTTTCCCAGTAGAACCAGTGAAGGTGGGCCGGCAGCTGCGGCGGCTTGACGGCGAATTTGACGGGGTGGTAAAAACCGCCGCCGTGCACCGCCCAGAGCTCGCCGCTCACGCCCTGCTTTTTGAGGTCTTCATCCTCGGGCGGCGTCAGGCTGCTGTCGAGAAAGACAAAATAAAACGAGGAGCCAACCCAGGCGATGGCGGTGATGACATGGACCCAGCGCAGCAGCAGATTGGCCCAGTCGAGTAGGTAGTTTTCCATAGCGCTCAACTTGTGCAAGGCTGCTCACCACTGCGGGCGCTGTAAGCAGAAAACGGGTCACGAACTAAAGAAAGCTGTGGGCTTGCCACCTGCCTTCCCGGCTCCGCTGCGACCTGGTGATGCGAGTTTAGCGGCTTTAACGATTAGCGCAAAGCCTAGGTGACGTCCTCCCGGGTCGAGTCGGCGGTCTGCAGCAACTGGGCCGCAACCGCGACGGCAATCACTTCAGGTTCCTTGCCGGCAATGCCGGGCACGCCGATGGGGCTGGTGACGTGCGCCAGTTCTGCCTGCGTAAAACCCCTGGCCTCCAGCCGGTGGCGAAAGGCCGCCCATTTGGTTTTGCTGCCGATCAGGCCGATGTAGGGCAGATCGGATTTCTCGCGCTGGCGTTGCAGGCAGGCGGCCACGATGTCGAGGTCTTCGGCGTGGCTGAAGCTCATGATGAGCACACGGGATTGCGGCGCCAGGCCCGGCACGGCCGCTTGCACCGGATCGGAATGTTCGGCCTCAACGCGCGGCGGCAAAGTGGCCGGGAACACGCCGTCGCGGCTGTCTATCCAGGTGAGAGAAAACGGCAAGGGCGCCAGCACCCGCACCAAAGCGTGGCCGACGTGGCCGCCGCCAAACAGGGCCACCGGCGTCAGCGCGGCCTGTCCCAGCCGCGAAATGAGCATCGCCGCATCGTCAGCGCCAACGCATTCAAAGCGCAGCTGGACGACACCACCGCAACACTGGCCCAATGAAGGGCCAAGCGCCACGCGCAGCGTTGTGGCTTCGTGTCCATCCTGCTGTTTATCCGCAAGCAACCCACGTGCCCTGGCGATGGCGTCGTATTCGAGGTGGCCGCCGCCAATGGTGCCCACCAGCGCATCGGCAAAGACGGCCATCCAGGTGCCTGCCTCGCGTGGCACCGAGCCCTGCGCGTCTGCCACCTCGACCAGCACGGCCGGCGCCGAAGCTAGGCGGGCGAGGAAATCATCTAGTTGCAGGCTAAAGACACTGGAAACCATTGGTGACGAGTTGGCGGCTGGCGGGTTGAAATATTCGGCAAAATGGCTTGAACGCCACTTGAGCAACCTTAGCACCACCCTGGCGCCCGGCAGTGCTCAGGCATGATGGCAGGTATATCAAGAATCCAATGAGCCGGGCTTTACAAAAGCCGGCAAAGGCAGACCTCATGAGACAAGAAGACACCTCCGACTCCACACCGCGCCGCTTCTGGCTGGCGGCCCTGCTTTCGGCTGCCGTGGCCGCCGTGGTGAGTGCCTGCAAGAGCGCACCCGAACCGGCACCCACGCCCAAGGCGCCCGACCCTTCTCCGGTGATCGGGCCGATCGTGGGCACGCAAGGTTCGGCCAGAAGCTCAGGCGCCACCACACCGCGCGCCTACCGGGAAGACGGCGCCACGCATATCTACGGCCTCAATTCCGACCGCATCTACAAAGGCCGCATGCCGCCGCTGCTGTATGCCGTGGGTGTGATGAATGTGGAGATCGACCGGGTCGGCCGCGTCACCCGCCTGGACTGGATGCGTGCGCCGCGCCATGCACCCGAGGTGGTCGCGGAGATTGAACGCACCATCCGGGAGGCATCACCCTTCCCGGCGCCCACGCGCATGGGCAAGGTGGTCTATACCGACACCTGGCTTTGGCACAAGAGCGGGAAGTTCCAGCTCGATACCCTCACCGAGGGACAAGATTAGAGGCAATGCGAAGCGAGCCGGCCAGGCCAGCATGAGCCGCGGAACCGGCTTTGCCGGGCCGCAGGGCGGGCGGCCCCCGAGGGGCTGGAGCCCGCGGCTCCAAGCCTGCCTGCGCAGGCTTGGACGGGCGACAGAGGCGAAGCGTCTCGCGAGCCGCGGCCTGCAAGGCCTCGGGAGCTACACGAAGTGAGCGACCGTGGGGGCCTTATTCATCAATCGATCTTGAGGTTCTGCGTCTTGACGACGTTCACCCACGCGCGGTAATCAGCTTCAATGAACTGGCCTAGCTGCGCGGGCGTACCAGGCGCCGGGTCCACAGCGTCAACCTTGAAGCGCGCCAGCACGTCGGGCATGGTCACGATCTTGTTGATGGCGGCGTTCAGGGTGTTGACGATGGCGGGCGGGGTGCCGGCGGGTGCGGAGATCGCAAAGTAATTCAGCACGTCAAAGCCGACCAGGCCGGACTCGCTCATGCTGGGCACGTCAGGCAAGGCACTGGAACGTTTGGCGCTGGTCACCGCCAGGGCTTTGACGCTGCCGTTCTTGATAAAGGGCAGCAGCGCGGGGATGGTGCCGGTGACGAGCTGGATCTGGCCGCCAATCATGTCCATGGTGGCGGGGGCCACACCGCGGTAAGGGATGTGCGTGATGTAGGTGCCGGTACGCGCCTTCAATGATTCCAGCACCAGGTGGTTGACGCCACCCGAGCCGGCCGAGCCGTAATTGAGCGCGCCGGGTTTCTGCTTGGCCAGCGCGATCAGCTCTTTCATGTTGCCCACAGGCAGCTTGGTATTGGCCGCCCAGACCAGCGGGCCGCTGGCGACCATACCGACCGGCGCGAACTGGCGCAGCGGATCGTAGTTGGCGCTGGGCAGCGAAGCCGCCACCGTGGTGAAGGGCGATGCCACCAGCAGCAGCGTGTAGCCGTCAGCCGGCGCCTGGGCCACAAACTGCGTACCGATGGCGCCCGAAGCGCCTGCGCGGTTGTCGACCACAAACGTGCCGCCCAAAACTTCACCAAGTTTTTGTGCGATCAGCCGCCCCATGGCGTCGGTGCCGGCGCCGGGCGCAAACGGCACCACGATTTTGACGGGGCGGTCGGGGTAGGAAGCGGTTGTTGAGGGGCCTTGCGCGAGCGCGGCAGAGGCGAACAGGCTGGCGGCGGTGCCTGCGGAGATCAGCAGGGCTTGGCGGCGGCTCAGCGCGCCCATCGGCTTGACGTTCATGAGAAAAGGGACTCAGTAGTAAAAAGGACTGATTTTCCCCAGCCCAGATGACGCCCCGATGACATGGGCCCCAGCGGGGCTCAACTACCGCGGTAGGTCGAATAGCTCCAGGGGCTCACCAGCAGGGGCACATGGTAATGCGCGGTGACGTCGGCCACGCCGAAGTCCAGGCTGACCTGGTCGAGGAAGGCCGGCTCGGGCAGCGCCACGCCGCGCGCCTTGAAGTAGCCCGCGACGTCAAACACCAGGCGGTAAGTACCCGCTTTCAGGGTGACGTTGTCGTACAGCGGCCCGTCGGGGTTTCGGCCGTCGCCATTCAGGGTGAAGGATTTCACCAGCGAAGCCTCGCCCGCCCGCGTGGTGTAGAGCGACACCTTCATGCCGCCGGCCGGCGTGCCGTGCATGGTGTCCAGTACATGTGTGCTCAAGCCCATGGCAGTCCTTGAAAAGGGTTGAAAAAGGAGTCAAAAAATATCCGGATAAATATCTGTCCACCAAAAGTGTATACAGTTTCGTTCATTCCGGCTATTATTTGCTGATGGAATCGTCCACCACCCACACCATCGTCGAAGCCCTGACCAAGGCCATTGTGGAGCACAGGCTGCATCCTGGCACCAAGCTGGCCGAGCAAAAACTGGCCGACCACTTCGGCGTTTCACGCACGCTGGTGCGGCAGGCGCTGTTCCAGCTGTCGCAAAACCGGCTGATCCGCCTGGAGCCGGCCCGCGGCGCTTTTGTGGCCGCACCCTCGGTGATGGAAGCGCGGCAGGTGTTTGCCGTGCGCCGCATGCTGGAAGCCGAAATGACGCGCGCCTTTGTGCGCGAAGTCACCCCCGCCAAGATCAAGGCGCTGAAAGAGCACGTCGCGCGTGAAAAGTCCGCCGTCGACCTGGGCGATGTGTCCGGCCGCACCGAGCTGCTGGGCGACTTCCACGTGCGCATGGCCGAATTGATGGGCAACGAGGTGCTGGCGCAGATGCTGGGCGAGCTGATTTCGCGCTGCGCCGTCATCACGCTGATGTACCAGACGGCCAGCGCCGCCGAACACTCCAACGACGAGCATGCCGACATCGTCAAGGCGCTGGCCGCCAGGGACGAAGCCCTGGCCGTGCGCCTGATGAACGAACACCTGCTGCACGTCGAGGAAAGCCTTGCCTTCGACCGCAAGGTGCCGACCAACGATATTTCGATGGCCTTGTCATGAACACCAACTACCCCAGAGACTTGGTCGGCTACGGCCGCAACCCGCCCCAGGCCAACTGGCCCGGCCGCGCCCGCATTGCGGTGCAGTTCGTCCTCAACTACGAAGAAGGCGGCGAAAACTCGGTGCTGCACGGCGACGCCGGCTCCGAGCAATTCCTGTCTGAAATGGCCAACCCGCCCAGCTTTGCCGACCGGCACCTGAGCATGGAAGGCATTTACGAATACGGCTCGCGCGTGGGCGTGTGGCGCATCCTGCGCGAGTTTGAAAAGCGCAAACTGCCGCTGACCGTCTTTGGCGTAGGCATGGCGCTGCAGCGCCACCCCGATGTCGCCAAGGCCTTCACCGAACTCGGCCACGAAATCGCCTGCCACGGCTGGCGCTGGATCAACTACCAGCAAATCGACGAAGCCACCGAGCGCGAGCACATGCGTCTGGGCCTGGATGCAATTGAAAAGCTCACCGGCACACGCCCGCTGGGCTGGTACACCGGCCGCGACAGCCCCAACACGCGCCGGCTGGTGGCCGACGACGGCCGGCTCGAATACGACAGCGACTACTACGGCGACGACCTGCCCTTCTGGACTGAAGTCAAACGCACCGACGGCCAGGTCGTGCCGCGCCTGGTAGTGCCCTACACGCTGGACACCAACGACATGCGCTTTGCCTTGCCGCAAGGCTTTGCGCAGGCTGAAGACTTCTTTATCTACCTGCGCGACAGTTTTGACGCGCTGTACGCCGAAGGCGATGCTTCGCCCAAGATGCTGAGCATCGGCATGCACTGCCGCCTGCTGGGCCGCCCTGGGCGCATCGTGGCGCTGCAGCGCTTCCTGGACCACGTGCAAAAGCACGAGCGCGTCTGGGTCTGCCGCCGCATCGACATCGCGCGCCACTGGCAGGCCACCCACCCTTACATGCTCCGGCAAGAAAGCTGACCATGGCCGCAACACTTGACCACCTCAACACCGCACCGCACGCAGAAGCGCTGCAACTGCTGGACGGCCTCTACGAGCATTCCCCCTGGATTGCAGGCAAGGCGCTGGACGCCCGGCCCTTCCAGTCACTTGCCCAGCTAAAGCACACGCTGGCGCGCGTGCTGCGCGAGGGCGGCCGGGACGCGCAGATCAAACTCATCCAGGCCCACCCCGAGCTGGCCGGCAAAGCCATGGTCAGCAAAACCCTGACAGCCGAATCCACGCACGAGCAAGGCAAAGCCGGCCTCACCGACTGCACGCCCGAAGAGTTCGCCACCCTGCAAAAACTCAACGCCGACTACAACGCGAAGTTCGGCTTCCCCTTCATCCTGGCGGTGCGCGGCCCGCGCGGTGACGGCTTGAACAAGCAACAAATCATCGAGACCTTCACCCGGCGCCTGCAAAACCACCCCGACTTCGAGCTGCAGGAAAACCTGCGCAACATCCACCGCATCGCAGAACTTCGGCTCAACGACAAGTTCGCCGCCACGCCTGTGCTGGGCAACGACGTATGGGACTGGCACGAAACCCTTTCGCAATACAGCGACCCGGGCTACCTTGAAAAAGGCCAGCTCACGGTAACCTACCTCACCGATGCGCATCGCGCCTGCGCCGCCTACATCAGCAGCACCATGCGTGACTGCGGCTTTGACGAGGTGAAGATAGACGCGGTCGGCAACGTGGTCGGTATTTACAAGGCGGCCACGCCCAACGCCAGAACCCTGCTGACCGGCAGCCACTACGACACCGTGCGCAATGGCGGCAAGTACGACGGCCGGCTCGGCATCTTTGTGCCCATGGCCTGCGTGCGCGAGCTGCACCGCCAGGGCAAGCGCCTGCCTTTTAACTTTGAAGTCGTGGGTTTTGCCGAAGAAGAAGGCCAGCGCTACAAAGCCACCTTTTTGGGCTCTGGCGCGCTGATCGGCGACTTCAAGCCCGAGTGGCTGGACCAGAAAGACGCCGACGGCATCACCATGCGTGAGGCCATGGCCAATGCCGGCCACAAGCCTGAAGACATCGCCAAAAGCAAACGCGATGCCAAGGACTACCTCGGTTTTATCGAACTGCATATCGAACAGGGCCCGGTGCTCAATGAGCTGGACCTGCCGCTGGGCATCGTTACCTCCATCAACGGCAATGTGCGCTACCTGTGCGAGATCACCGGCATGGCCAGCCACGCCGGCACCACGCCCATGAACCGCCGCCGCGACGCAGCCGCAGCCGCAGCCGAGCTGCTGCTGTATGTCGAGCGGCGCGCCGCGCAAGACGGTGACTCGGTCGGCACCGTCGGCATGCTGCAAGTGCCCAGCGGCTCCATCAACGTGGTGCCGGGGCGCTGCCTGTTTTCGCTCGACATGCGCGCGCCTGTGGATGCACAGCGGGACGCACTCGTGGCCGACGTGCTGGCCGAACTCAAAAGCATTTGCGAACGCCGCGGCGTGCACTTCACCACCGAGCTGACCGAGCGCGCCGCCGCCGCGCCCAGCGCGCCTGCCTGGCAACAGCGCTGGGAAGCCGCGGTGCAAAGCCTGGGCGTGCCGCTTCACGCCATGCCCAGCGGGGCAGGCCACGACGCGATGAAACTGCACAAGGTGATGCCGCAGGCCATGCTCTTTGTGCGTGGCCAGAACTCCGGCATCAGCCACAACCCGCTGGAAAGCACCACCAGCGACGACATCGACCTGGCGACCCAGGCCCTGGCGCATCTGCTCAACCATCTTTCTCCCGAACAACAATGACCCTCACCACTGACTACGCCCAGCTCGACAGCTGGATCGACGCCCACTTCGACGAAGAAACGGCCTTCCTGCAGCAGCTCATCCGCGTGCCCACCGACACGCCGCCGGGCAACAACGCGCCGCATGCCGAGCGCACCGCCGAACTCATCAAGGCCTTTGGCTTTGACGCCGAAAAGCACCCGGTGCCCGAAGCCGAGGTGCGCGGCTACGGCATGGAGTCCATCACCAACCTGATCGTGCGACGCCACTATGGCAATAGCGGCGAAGGAAAAGGCGAAGGCAGGACCATCGCCCTCAACGCCCACGGCGACGTGGTGCCGCCCGGCGAAGGCTGGACCAAAGACCCCTACGGCGGCGAAATTGAAGACGGCAAGATCTACGGCCGCGCTTCGGCCGTCAGCAAATGCGATTTCGCCAGCTTCACTTTTGCGGTGCGCGCCCTCGAATCGCTGGGCGCGCCGCTCAAGGGCAGCGTCGAGCTGCACTTCACCTACGACGAAGAATTCGGCGGCGAAATGGGCCCGGGCTGGCTGCTCAAGCAAGGCCTGACCAAACCCGACCTGCTGATCGCGGCCGGCTTCTCATACGAAGTGGTGACCGCCCACAACGGCTGCCTGCAAATGGAAGTCACGGTGCACGGCAAGATGGCGCACGCCGCCATTCCTGACACCGGTATCGATGCGCTGCAAGGCGCGGTGCACATCCTCAATGCGCTTTATGCACAGAACGCGCTGTATCAGCAAGTGACGTCCAAGGTCGAAGGCATCCAGCACCCCTACCTCAACGTAGGCCGCATTGAAGGCGGCACCAACACCAACGTCGTGCCCGGCAAGGTGATGTTCAAGCTGGACCGCCGCATGATCCCTGAAGAGAACCCGGCCGAGGTTGAAGCCAACATCCGCAAGGTAATCGCCGACGCGGCCGCCGGCTGCAAGGGCATTACCGTCGACATCAAACGCCTGCTGCTGGCCAATTCGATGCGGCCGCTGCCGGGCAACAAGCCCCTGGTCGACGCCATCCAGAAACACGGCGAAGCGCTGTTCGGGCAAAAAATCCCAGCCATGGGCACACCGCTGTACACCGACGTGCGGCTGTATGCCGAAGCCGGCATCCCCGGCGTGATCTACGGCGCCGGGCCGCGCACCGTGCTGGAATCCCACGCCAAGCGGGCCGACGAGCGGCTGGACCTGGAAGACCTGCGCCGCGCCACCAAGGTGATCGCCCGCACCCTGCGGGACTTGCTGGCCTGACAAACCGCGCTCTCCAGCCCCCTTGAAACTCCCGCCACGGCGGGAGTTTTGCTTTGCGGCGCCTCCCCTTGCCCCTTCCCTGCCGTCCCCCTGCCTTCCCGGCACTTCAGGTGCGTCAGCTTTAACCGAATCAGCATGAATGGCCCCGGGATAACCCTGTGACAGGGCTGAAACAACTTGTCTACATTGCTTGTATGCAAGATTTGCGTGCAAAGAAGCCGGCGACTGCCGCCACCGATTTGCCACCGGCTTGCTGCCTATAACTACTCTTTCGGAGACTGACATGCCCAAGTTTTTCCGCTCCCTGTTCGGCCAGGTGCTCCTGGCCCTTGTCCTCGGCGTGATCGTCGGCTTTATCTGGCCGGAAACGGCCGTCAAGCTCAAGCCCCTGGGCGACGGCTTCATCAAGCTGATCAAGATGCTGATTCCCCTGATCGTCTTTTGTGTGGTCGTCCACGGCATCGCCGGCGCCGGCGACCTCAAGCGGGTCGGCCGCGTCGGCGTCAAGGCGCTGATCTACTTTGAAGTGGTCACCACCATCGCCCTGGTCATCGGCCTGGTGCTGGCCTTTGTCTTCCAGCCCGGCGCCGGCATGAATGTCGACCCCAAGCTGCTGGACGCCAAGGCCATGAGCGCCTATGCCGAAAACGCCGGCAAGCTCACCGGCGGCGGCACGGTGGAGTTTTTGATGAAGCTCATCCCCAACACCGCCGTCAGCGCCTTCGTCAACGGCGACGTGCTGCAGGTGCTGCTGTTCTCGGTGCTGTTCGGCTGCGCGCTGGCCATGCTGGGCAGCAAGGGCGAGAAAGTCGTCGGCCTCATCGACGACCTGGCTCATGTGCTCTTCAAGACCATGGGCATCATCATCAAGCTGGCGCCCCTGGGCGTGCTGGGCGCCATCGCCTTCACCGTCGGCAAATATGGCATCGGCTCGCTCAAGCAACTGGGCATGCTGGTGGTGCTGTTCTACGGCGCGGTGATCATCTTCGTCGCGGTCGTGCTGGGCGGCATCATGCGCTTTTCCGGCTTCAGCCTGCTCAAGCTGCTGAAGTACCTGCGTGAAGAACTCATGGTGGTGTTTGCCACCACCTCATCCGACAGCGTGCTGCCGCAAATCATGGCCAAGCTCAAACGCATGGGCATTCGCGATTCGACCGTCGGTCTGGTCATCCCCACCGGCTACTCCTTCAACCTCGACGCGTTCTCGATCTACATCACGCTGGCGGCTGTCTTTATCGCGCAGGCCACCAACACGCCGATCTCGATGACCGACCTGCTGACCATCCTGGCGATCTCGCTGGTCACCTCCAAAGGTGCGCACGGCGTGCCCGGCTCGGCCATCGTGGTGCTGGCCGCCACCTTGCAGGCGATTCCCGCCATCCCGGCGATCGGCCTGGTGCTGGTGCTGTCGGTGGACTGGTTCATGGGCATCGCCCGCGCCCTGGGCAACCTGATCGGCAACTGCGTGGCCACCGTGGCCGTGGCGGCCTGGGAAGGCGACATCGACCGCGAGCGCGCCCATGCGGTGCTTGACGGGCGCTATGTGCCGCCCACCGAAGACGACATGGACGTCGAAGTCACCGCCGTGCCGGCCAAAGCCTGATGCCTTACCCGGAAAAACACACCATGACGCCAAACACTGCAGGCGGCACCCGCCGCCACCTCATTGCGGCCGCGGCGGCAGGCTTGGGCCTGCTGCTGGCAAAGACCCCGTTTGCGCAATCCACCCCCAACAAAGCCGGCGACGCGCTGGACAACATCCAGGCCCAGCGCCTGCTGCGCGTGGCCGTGCCCAAAGAGTTCCCGCCCTTCGGCTCACTGAAAAACGGCAGCCCCGAGGGCTACGACATCGCCATCGCCCGTATGCTGGCAATCGACCTGAAGGTCAAACTCGAACTCGTGCCGGTGCAAAGCTCGGACCGCCTGCCCTACCTGCGTGACGGCAAGGTCGACCTCATCATCGCCAGCCTGGGCAAAAACGCCGAGCGCGAAAAGCAGATCGATTTCACCATCGCCTACGCGCCTTTGTACAACGGTGTGTTTGGTCCGCCCTACGGCGGCGTTCCCGAACCCTCCTACTTCAAGGAGCGGCGCATAGGCGTTACCAAAGGCAGCCTGGAGGAAGAGCTGCTGCTGCGCCGCCTGCCCGGCGCCGCCGTGGTGCGTTACGAGAATTCGGCCGCCATCATCGACGCCTACCTCAAGCACGAGATCGAATACATCGCCGCCGCCAACGTGGTGATCGAGTCGATCAAGGACGTGGGTGCACGCGACCGCACCCGCTTTGTGCTGATGCTCAACGAAAGCCCCTGCTACATCGGCGTGCGCAAAGGCGAGGAGCGGCTGCTGGCACGGGTCAACAAGTTCCTGCGTGAAGCCAGCGAATCCCAGGCGCTGGCCATCAACGCCATGGTCTGGTTCAAGGCGACGCTGCCGGCGGACTTCTTCAAGCGCCCCAGCTCCTGAAGCGGCCCTCAGCAGGTCGCTACACTCGTCAGCACACATGAGCATCAGCCAGGTCCAGATCGCCCAGCAGGTCGTCGAGTCCATCCTCGCGCAAAAACTCGCGCCCGGCGAGCGCCTGGGCGAGCAGGAACTGGCCGAGCTCTTCGGCGTCAGCCGCACGCTGGTGCGTGAGGCGCTGATGCAGCTGCAGGCGCGCGGTTTTGTCGAGGTGCGCACCCGCAAGGGCTGGTATGTGGTGGAGCCCTCGGTTGAAGAGGCGCGCGACGCCTTCTCGGCCCGGCGCATCATCGAAAGCGGCATCATCCGCGAAGCTGGCCGCCCATTGCAATCGGTGCTGCGCAAGCTGCGCGACCACATTGCCCAGGAAGAGCAGGCCATTGAAGAAGCCGACGCCGCCACCCGGGCTTTTTTGCTGGCCGACTTCCACGTCTGCCTGGCGGAATGCCTGGGCCAGCGGCTGCTGTGCGACGTGCTGCGCGACCTGACCGCGCGCACCACCCTGGCCGCCTCGCTTTACCAGTCCAAACACGACGCGGGACAGTCCTGCGCCGAACACGCGGGCATTGTGACCGCGCTCGAAAACGGTGAGCTGGATCTGGCCCGTGAACGCATGCTCGACCACATCGGCAGCGTGGAAGACGCACTGGGCTCGTCGGCGCCGGATGCCGCGCCCGGCGCCGAACGTCTGCGGGCGGCGCTGACACAGCTGGCGCCCCTGCGTAAAGCCGGCTAAAACACCCTCTTCGCAGGGCGCCCGGCCCCCTGGGCTTAGTGGTAATCACGGACGCAAAAAACCGGCCATAGCGCCGAACACGGCGTGACTTCGCCGAAAATAACCCCATGCCGTGCGCAAAGGGTGTTGGCTCCCCACTCTCACCCCTCCATCCCGAATAACAGGCGCGGCACTGTTTTTGCTACTCCCCAAGACCGCTCTTCGCCCCGTGCCTGGTGGGCCGGCAAGCGACGGACCTCTTTTCCTTCAGGATCTCCCATGACACGCCACTTCACACGTCTCCTCAAAGCCACCGGCCTGCTGGCTGCCACGGCCGCCTTCACTTTGGCCCATGCGCAAAACACGCCCATCAAGTTCCAGCTCGACTGGCGCTTTGAAGGCCCTTCCGCCCTCTTTTTGACGCCGGTGGCCAAGGGCTACTTCAAGGCCAACAAGCTGGACGTGACGGTGGACGCCGGCAACGGCTCCGGCGGCGCGGTCACGCGGGTGGCCTCGGGCACCTACGACATGGGCTTTGCCGACCTGGCCTCGGTGATGGAGTTCCACGCCAACAACCCCGACGCGCCCAACAAGCCCGTGGCCGTGATGATGGTCTACAACAACACACCCGCCTCCGTCATGGCGCTTAAAAAGTCGGGCATCAAAACCCCGGCCGACCTGAACGGCAAAAAGATGGGCGCCCCGGTGTTTGACGCCGGCCGCCGCGCCTTCCCGATTTTTGCCAAGGCCAACAACATCACCGGCTTTCAATGGACAGCCATGGACCCACCGCTGCGCGAAACCATGCTGGCCCGCGGCGATGTGGACGCGATCACCGGCTTCACCTTCACCTCGCTGCTCAACCTGGAGGCGCGCGGCGTGAAAGCCGAAGACGTGGTGGTGCTGCCTTATGCCGACTTCGGCGTGAAGCACTATGGCAACGTCGTCATCGCCTCGCCCAAACTCATCAAGGAAAACCCGGCGGCGATCAAGGCGTTCTTGCAGGCCTTCTCCAAAGGTGTGAAGGACGTGGTGGCCGACCCGGCTGCCGCCATCGAGTTTGTGAAAGCGCGCGACGGCATCATCAATGTGCCGCTGGAAGTACGCCGCCTGCGCCTGGCCATAGACACCGTCATCAACAGCCCCGACGCGCGCGCGGAAGGTTTCGGCCAAGTCAAGGCGCCGCGCCTTTCGCTGATGGCCTCGCAGGTGTCGGACGCCTTCGGCACCAAGACCCGCGTCAACCCTGACGTGGTGTGGAACGGCTCTTTCCTGCCGACAGCGGCTGAACTCAACGTCTTGCCAGCACCCAAGAAATAAACATGACCCTGGCTACCGCCAACGACCATCATTTCGTCGATTTCAAGGACGTCTGGCTCGCCTATAACGACGAGCTGCTCGCGCGCAAACAATTCTCGGTCGAAGCCATTGACCTGCAGGTACGGCAAGGCGAGTTCATCGCCATCGTCGGGCCCTCAGGTTGCGGCAAGTCCACCTTCATGAAGCTGGCGACCGGGCTGAAGATGCCCTCGGCCGGCCGCATCCTGATCGACGGCAAACCGGTGACCGGCCCGCTCAAGATCTCGGGCATGGCCTTCCAGGCGCCGTCGCTGCTGCCCTGGCGCACCACGGTGGGCAATGTACTGTTGCCGCTGGAGATCGTCGAGCCCTACCGCAGCCAGTTCAAGGCCAGGCGCAAGGAGTTTGAAGAACGCGCGCGCCGGCTGCTGCAAAAAGTGGGCCTGGCGGGTTATGAAGACAAATTCCCCTGGCAGCTTTCAGGCGGCATGCAGCAGCGTGCCAGCATCTGCCGCGCACTCATCCACGAGCCCAAGATGCTGTTGCTGGACGAGCCTTTCGGCGCGCTCGACGCCTTCACGCGCGAGGAGCTCTGGTGCATCCTGCGCGACCTCTGGACCGAGCAGCGGTTTAACGTGATTCTGGTGACGCACGATTTGCGCGAATCGGTCTTTCTGGCCGACACGGTGTATGTGATGAGCAAAAGCCCGGGCCGCTTTGTGGTGCGGCGCGAGATCGAGTTGCCCCGCCCGCGCGACCTGGAAGTGACCTACACCCGTGAGTTCAGCGACATCGTGCACGAGCTGCGCGGCCACATCGGCGCGGTGCGCGGCGGAGCGAGCGCATGAACCTGCAGAGCAAACAACTCGAACGCTGGGCGCCGTGGCTGCTGCTGGCCGCCGTGGTGGCGCTGTGGCAGGCGGTGTGCGCCGGCTTCTCGGTGCCCGAGTTCATCTTCCCGGCGCCGCTGGCGATTGCCCAGGCCATGCACGAATTCGCAGGCCCGATTGCAGAAGCCGCCTGGAAAACCTTCTGGGTCACCATGGTTGGTTTTGGCCTGTCCATCGTGGTCGGTGTGCTGCTGGGCTTCTTGGTCGGCTCATCACGGTTGGCCTACGCGGCCGTCTACCCACTGCTGGTGGCTTTCAACGCCGTGCCCAAGGCAGCGATTGTTCCCATCCTCATCGTCTGGTTCGGCATCGGCGTCGGCCCCGGCATCCTCACCGCTTTCCTGATCTCGTTTTTCCCCATCACCGTGAACATGGCCACCGGCCTGGCCACGCTGGAGCCCGAGCTTGAAGACGTGCTGCGCGTGCTGGGCGCCAAACGCTGGGACGTGCTGGTCAAGGTCGGCCTGCCCCGCTCCATGCCTTACTTCTTTGCCTCGCTCAAGGTCGCGATCACGCTGGCCTTTGTGGGCACGGTGCTGGCCGAAATGACGGCGGGTGATTCCGGCATTGGCTACCTCATGCAAAGCGCGGGCTCGCAGCAACGTCTGGCGCTGGCCTTTGCCGGGCTGGTGGTGATAGGCGCGATGGCCATGGCAATGTATGAGCTCTTCAGCTATGTCGAAAAGCACACCACGGCCTGGGCGCACCGCGGCTCGCAAAACGGCTGAAAAGCCGCACAATCAACCCATGACAGACACCCGAAACGCCGCCCGCCCCGCAGGGGTGACCATTCGCCAGCTGCGCGCCTTTGTGGCGGTGGCAGAGGACGAAAGCGTCACACGCGCTGCGCAGCGCCTGCACATCACGCCCTCGGCGCTGTCCATGCTGATCAGCACACTGGAAGGCGAGCTGGCCGTGCGGCTGTTCGAGCGCACCACACGGCGCATCTCGCTGACCGACGCCGGGCTGGAGCTGCTGCCGTCTATCCGCAAGGTCTTTGACAACCTCGACCAGGCCTTTGACGGGCTGCGCCAGCTTTCAGACCGGCGCAGCGGCCGCTTTGCCGTGGCGACCTCACCCCTGCTGGCCGCCACCTTGCTGCCGCCGTTGCTGGCGGGCTTTCGTGCGCGCTTTCCCAGCATTCGTGTCGACCTGTTTGATTTGCCGGTGGACGAGATCGCCCAGGCGGTGCGCAGCGGCCAGGCGGATTTCGGTGTGTGCACGGCCGACACCGACATCCCCGACCTCGTCGCCACCACGCTCTACCAGGACAGACTGATGCTGGCCTGCCAGCTCAGCCACCCGCTGGCCGAGCGGCGCGAAGTACGCTGGGCCGAACTCGCAGGCGAGCCGCTGGCGGTGCTGCGCCACGGCAGCGGCCTGCGCAAGCTGGTGGAAAAAGGTTTTGCCGACATGGGCGAGCCGGTGCAGCCCGCCTTTGAGGTAGCGCATGTGACGACGGCTGTGGGTTTGGTGGAGGCCGGGTTGGCGTTGTCCATCCTGCCTTCTTATGCGCTGTCGAGTGCGCGGTCGCCTGGGGTGGTTGCTGTACCGCTGACGGCGCCTGTGATGGAGCGCAACATCGTCGCGTTGACGGATGGGCAGCGGCAGTTGTCTGCGCCTTGTGAAGCGTTTTTGGCTCACTTCAAGAGTGAGGTTACGGTGCTGGCTGCGGCCAGGGTGGTGAAGAAAGTTAAGAGGAAAACTGCGGGTTGAAGTATTTGAGCTGGGTGTTGCTCAGGGCTTGTGATTTTTGCTTAGGCTGCTGGCCGGGAGTGGCCCGGCGGCCAGTAACTTTCTTTTGCTTCGCCAAAAGAAAGTCACCAAAGGTCACGTAGTGGGGATTCGCTCACTTCGCGAAGCGAAGTTACGCGAATACCAAAAGGCGACCCGCAGTCTGGGTCCCTACGCTTCGCTACGGGCAACCTGCGGTGCTCGAGCCAAGCGGGGTCAAAAACAACTCGCTTCGCTCAAACAAGTTTTTGCCCTGATCCGCTTGTCTCTGCGCTCCTCGGCCCAGCCAGGACGGGGCAATCGGGAACGGGGACAAATACAAAGACAAATACCAACAAGGACTCGCCATGGCGAGTCCTTGTTTCTTCTGGTATTCGGTATTGGTATTCGGCTGTTTGGTATTTCCTCTCCCCACCCCTTCTGTATGCGCCGAGGAGCGGAGGTCCAGACGGATCAGGGCAAAAACTTGTCTGAGCCGAAGGCGAGTTGTTTTTGACCCCGTCTGGACCGAGCACCGCAGGTTGCCCGCAGCGCAGCGGAGGGACGCAGACAGTAGGGTCGCCTTTCTTTTGCTTACTTTTCTTTGGCGAAGCAAAGAAAAGTGAGTCGCATGCCGGGCGACCCCGGCCAGCAGCTCTCAGCAGAGATATCTCACCCCAAACGTCAAACCGGCTTGAACAGACCCCAGGTAGCCCGGGTCAAAGCCGAATCCGGATTCATCCAATCCGTAATCACATCAAAGTGATTCCGCCCAGCCACATCCAGATAACTAACCTCGCACCCCAGCCGGCGGCAAGCCTCGGCATACATCAACGACTGCCGTTTGAACTCATCCGTATCAATCCCGGCCACAGCAATACACAACTTCACACTGGGCAATGGCAACGATTCCATAGGGCTGAGCGCCAAAGCCTCAGCCTCACTAAGCCCCAGCCACTGGTTGGGTGTGGTCTGCTGCACAGGCGCAAGGTCAAAAAGCCCGCTTACCAGCGCAGCACCCTTCACCACATCAGGCGGCAAACCCAACTCAGCCTGCCAGCCTTGTGAAATCAACATGCCGCCCAGGTGCCCGCCAGCGGAGCTGCCGGCCACGACGATGCGGTTCACATCCACACCGTGCGCCGCGCCATTGCGGTACAGCCAGGCCACGCTGCGCCGGCATTGCGCAGTGATTTCACCCAGGCTGGCTTCAGGCGACAGGGTGTAGTTGATCACCGCCACCGCGATGCCACGCTCCGTGAAAGCCTTCGCCATAAAAGCCGAGTCTTCCCGGCCCAGCGAGCGCCAGTAACCGCCGTGCACAAACACAAAAAGCGGCGCATCCTTCTTGCCCGGCACGGGGAACAAATCCAGCACCTCGTCGGCATGCTCGCCATAGCGCGCGCCCTTCACATGCGGCAGCGCATACAGGGGCGTTGAAAGGTCGCGGTAGTCCTTGATGAAAACCTCCGCATCGGGCACGGTGCCGCGTGCGCTGTACTGGCGTGCCAGTTCGGCGGCATCCATGCGGCGCCAGTCTTCCCGTGTTGTCAAAAAATCAGACACCTAGCGTCTCCTGCAATACGTCGCGGTTGGCCAGCAGGCTGGGCGAACTGCCGCTCCAGACGGTGCGGCCTTTTTCAAGGATGAAATGGGTATCGGCAATGCGCAGCAGCGGGCCAATGTTTTTGTCGATCACCAGCACCGAGAGGCCGGTGTTCTTGAGCGTCTGCAGGCAGTCCCAGATCTCGCCGCGCACGATGGGTGCCAGGCCTTCGGTGGCTTCGTCCAGCACCAGCAGGCGCGGGTTGGTCATCAGCGCGCGGCCAATCGCCAGCATCTGCTGCTCACCGCCCGAGAGGTTCAGGCCCAGGTTGCCGGCGCGCTCTTTAAGGCGCGGGAAGAGCTTGTACACGCGCTCCAGCGTCCACGGGTCTTTGTGCTGCAGGCGGTTGTGCGCGGTGGCCACCAGGTTTTCCATGACCGTTAGGTTAGGGAACACCTGGCGCTGCTCGGGCACCAGGCCCAAGCCCAGCCGGGCGATCTTGTAAGAGGGCCAGCGCGAGACATCTTGCCCGGCAAACTGCACACGGCCGCTGCGCGCGCTCATGATGCCGGTGGCGGTGCGTACCGTGGTGGTTTTGCCCATGCCGTTGCGCCCCAGCAGGGTAACGAACTCGCCTTCGGCCACGCTGAGCGCCGCGCCGAACAGGGCTTGCGCGTCGCCGTAGCAGACTTCGATGTCGCTGATTTCAAGCAGATTGGTTTTCATACCGGCAGCACCTCGTCGCCCAGGTAGGCGGTGCGGACTTCTTCGTTGGCGCGAATTTCTTCAGGCGTGCCGCTGGCGATGATGCGGCCATAGACCAGCACCGAGATGCGGTCCGCCAGCGCAAACACCGCGTCCATGTCGTGCTCCACCAGCAGCATGGTGTAGCGCCCCTTGAGGCTTTGCAGCAGTTGCACCACCTTGCCGGACTCCTGGTGGCTCATGCCGGCCATGGGCTCGTCCAGCAGCAGCAAGCGGGGTTGCGCGACCAGCACCATGGCCAGCTCCAGCTGGCGGCGCTCGCCATGCGCCAGCTCGGACACCGGTGTGCGTGCGCGATGCGTGAGGCCGGCCTGCTCAATCGCCAGAAGGGCCGGCTCCACCAGTTCGGGCTGGCGCAGCATGGGTTTCCAGAAGCCGAAGCTGTGGCCGCAGTGCGCCTGCATGGCCAGCGCCACGTTTTCCAGCACGCTGAACTCGGGGAAGACCGAGGTGATCTGGTAAGACCGAGCCAGGCCGCGCAGCGCGCGCTGTGCCGGCTTGAGCGTGGTGATATCAACGCCATCAAAGGTGACGCTGCCGGTGTCGGCCGGAAACTCGCCGCCCAGTTGGCCGATCAGCGTGGTTTTTCCCGCGCCGTTGGGGCCGATGATGGCGTGCAGCTCGCCCGCAGCCAGCGAGAGCGAGACATGGTCGGTGGCCAGCAAGCCGCCGTAGCGCTTCACGAGCTGGTTGATTTGCAGGGTGCCGCTCATGGCTGGCCCTCCACGCCCTTGGGCAAGGCAGCCATGCGCTTGCGTTCGCGCCAGGCATCCCAGTCCAGCAAATAGCCGTAGACACCGCGCCGCGCCGTCAGCACCACCAGCACGATAAGCGGGCCGAGGATCATCATCCAGTGGTCGGTCAGCGCCTTGAGCAGCTCTTCGCTGATCAGCAGCACCAGTGCCCCGGCCAGCGGGCCAAACACCGTGCCCATGCCGCCCAGCACCACCATGACGATCAGCTCGCCGGACACTGTCCAGGCCAGGTAGGCGGGTGAGGCAAAGCCGGTGAGGTTGGCATACAGCAGCCCGGCCAGCCCGCACAGCATGCTGGACAGCACATAAGCCGACAACCGGTAACGCAGCGTGTGAAAGCCCATGGCCTTCATGCGCCGCTCGTTGACGCGGCAGCCGCGCAGCACCATGCCAAAGCGCGCCTCCACCAGGCGGTGCGTAAAGAACAGCGCCGCCAGCACCAGCACCAGCGCCACGTAATACAGCGTGACCGGTGAGCCCAGGCTGAACAAGCCAAAGTCGCTGCGCGCCGAGATCGACAAACCGTCATCGCCGCCGTATTGCTTCAGGCTCACAAAGAGGTAATAAAACATCTGCGCAAAGGCCAGCGTGATCATGATGAAGGCGATGCCGGTGGTTCGCAGGGAGATCACGCCGGTCAGCAACCCAACGGCGCCGCACACGGCCAGCGTGACGCCCAATTGCACCCAGCCGTTGGTGACTTCATGCTGCGCAAGCAATCCCACCGCATACGCACCCAGCCCCATGTAGAGCGCATGGCCAAAGCTCACCATGCCGCCATAACCCAGAATTAAATTGAGACTGATGGCCGCCAGCGAAAACACCAGCACACGGGCCATAAAGGTCAGCGCAAACGGCTCACCCGCCCAACTGGCATACAGCGGCACCAGCAGCAGCAGTGCCACCACCACGGCGGCAAAGCCCAGTGAAATCTTGTTACGCATCATCATTGGTTCTTCACCGGGAAAAGGCCTTGCGGCTTCAGGGCCAGCACGGCGGCCATGAAGATGCAGATCAGCATAGAGGCCAGCGCCGGGCCGGCGGCCTGCGCGGTGCTGCGGTCCAGAAACTCCCGCAGGATCATGGGCAAAAAGGCGCGGCCCGCCGTGTCGATGACGCCGACGATTAGCGCCGAATAAAACGCACCGCGCACCGAGCCAATGCCGCCGATCACGATGACGATCATGGCGGTGATCAGGATGGGCTCGCCCATGCCGGGTTGCACCGACAGGATGGGCCCGCTCATCAGCCCCGCCACGCCGGCCAGCGCGGCGCCCAGGGCAAAGATGGCAGCGTTGAGCAGCTTGATATTGACACCCAGCGCGGCCACGATGGTGGGGTTGCTGGAGCCCGCGCGTATCAGCATGCCCACGCGGGTCTTGTTGATCAGCAGGTAGCAACCCAGCGCCACCAGCAGGCCGACCACGATGATGGCGAAGCGGTAGGCCGAGTAGGAAATGCCCAGCAGGTTGATGGTGCCCGACAGCGCCTGGGGCACGTTCATGTAATAAGGCGATGCACCCCACACGGTGCGCGCCAGCTCGTTGAAAAACAGGATCAGGCCGAAGGTGGCCAGCACATGGTCCAGGTGGTCGCGTGCATAGAGCCGCGCGGCCACGATGCGCTCAATCGCAAAGCCCAGCGCCGCGCTGCCCACAATGCCGACCAGCGCCGCGATGATGAAGGAATCGGTGCGCGCGTAAGCCGCTGCCGCAAAGTAAGCGCCCATCATGTAGAGGCTGCCGTGCGCCAGGTTGACGAAGTTCATGATGCCGAAGACGAGCGTGAGCCCCGCCGACAGCATGAACAGCAGCACACCCAGCTGCAGGCCGTTGAGCATCTGGATGAGAAAAAGCGAAAGGCTCATGAAGGTGAAGAAAAGGGAAGAGAGGAGGTTCGAATGGATTTAAAAAAGGGCCTGGACGGCAAACCGGCCAGGCCCGTGTGCATTCAACCGTTTACTTCAGCGCGCACTCTTTGTAGTACGCATCGGCATGGTCTTTCAGCACCACACCCTTGTTCACAAACGCCGCCTGGCCCGAAGCGTCTTTGGCCACGTCCACCCGGTAGAAGTTGCGGATAGGGAACTGGTTGGTGTTGAACTTGAAGGGCCCGGCCACCGACTTGAACTCGGCTGACTTCAGCGCGGCGCGCAGTGCGTCCTTGTTGTCGGCCTTGCCACCGGTCTTCACCAGTGCAGCGTTGATCAGCATGGCGGCGTCGTAGCTCTGCGCTGCATAGAGCGACGGCGAGCGGTTGTACTTCTTCTTGAAGTCATCGACAAACTTCTTGTTCTGCGGGTTGTCGATGTCGGGGCTGTAAGGCGAGCCCGTCACCACGCCCAGCGCGATGTCTTTGAGCGCCGGCAGCGTCGTGCCGTCCACCGTTGAGGTCGAGAGCAGCGGCACCTTGCCCAGCAGGCCGGCCTGCTGGTATTGCTTGACGAAGTTCACGCCCATGCCGCCTGGGTAGAACACATACACCGCGTCAGGTTTGGCGGCCTGCAGCTGGGCGATCTCGGCGGAATAGTCGGGCTGGTTGACCTGGGTGTAGACCTCGTCGAGCACCTGGCCCTTGAAGAAGCGCTTGAAACCCGAGATGGCGTCCTTGCCGGCCTGGTAGTTGGGCGCGAGCATGTAGACTTTTTTGTAGCCGGCGTCATTGGCGTACTGGCCCATGGACTCATGCAGCGAGTCGTTGTTCCAGGAAGTCGAGAAGAACAGCGGGCTGCAGCCCTTGCCCGTCAGCGGCGTGGGGCCGGCATTGGAGCCGACCAGCAGCACGCCGGCGTCGGTGATGGGTTTGTGCACGGCCATCATCACGTTGGAGAAGGTCACGCCGGTGATGATGTTGACCTTGTCTTTTTCAATCAGCTTTTGCGCCATCTGCACGCCCAGGTCGGGCTTGAGCTGGTCGTCTTCCTTGATGACTTGCACCGTGGCGCCACCGAGCTTGCCGCCCAGGTGCTCCACACCCAGCATGAAGGCGTCGTACTGGTCTTGCCCCAGGGCGCCCGCGGGGCCCGACAAGGTTCCCAGAAAGCCGATCTTGACTGATTGCGCCTGGGCCGCCAGGCTGCACGCCGCCAGACCGAGCACCACCACCATGTTGTTCAACTTGAGTTTCATAAACACCTTCCTTGCTAAAAAATGGACCCGTCACCAAAAACCAGGATTCAAACCGGACGCAAAATCAGCACGCATAATTCATGCCTAATTAGTTTAGATATAAACTTAATTCCGTCAATACCCCAAAACCCGCTCTTCAAACCCCTGTTACCCCTGCTCCTGCGCGCGCATCGCATGCCAGGCCTGCCAGTCGCGCCCGGGGTGCACGGTTCCACACGAGGGGCAGGTACGCAAATTCGGTGCCGATTCGTAGAAGTTGCCGTAGACCTTGGGCAGGTCTTCCACAATGCTTTGCAGCTGCAGTTCGCTGCGGTGCACCAAACCGCCGCAATGGGCGCAATACCACTCAAAGGCATCAATCATCCCGGCCGGGCGGGTGCGCTCGATGACGGTGCACAGGCTCTCCGGATCGGGGCGCTGCGGTGAGTGGCGCACATGAGCCGGCAGCAAAAACACATCACCCTCATGCAGATCGACACGCTCGAACTTGCCGCGGTCGGCAATCAGCAAATGGGCGCTGCCCTTGAACTGGTGGAAATACTCCTCGAACGGGTCGTCATGAAAGTCGGTGCGCTGGTTGGGCCCGCCCACCACCGTGACGATGAGGTCGGTGTCGCGCCAGATCTGCTGGTTGCCCACGGGGGGTTTCAGCAGATGCCGGTGCTCGTCTATCCACTTCGGGAAATTGATCGGTTTCAACATGGGTTGGCTCCTTGTCTTGTCAGTTGTCTTGCCGGTTGTCTCTGGATTCTGGCGTCACATCACCACAGTGGCGGTCTGGTTGAGGATGCAGCGCACCACACTGTGCGCCGTCATCACAGAAGTGCGCGGGTTGTCCGGGTCGGGCCGGCCCACCAGGCGCGTAGCCATGCTGCCGCCTTCACCTTCGGCCTCGATTTCATGCACATTGCCTTCGGCGCCGGGGTCGGCCATGAGTTCCACCTGCGTGCGGTCAAAGCCCAGCGTGGCCAGCGCCACCGTGGCCGCCACATTGGCATTGCGCGGGTACATCAGGGCCGCTTCGCGCGCCGAGCCGCGGAAAAACGTGGTCGCGTCTTTGAGCGATGGCAGGTCAAGCAGCTTCTCAGCCGCACTGCCGGCCCAGGCCTGTGGCGGCTTGCGCGAGCGGTAGGTGACGCGGCTCAAGCCCGCAGTGCGGGCAGCGGCCAGCCAGTCAATACCGCCTATCGCGCCGCTGGGCAGGATGAGGCGTTTGCCGGCGCTGCGGGCAGCGGCCACCAGCGATTGCTCGCGCGCCGCATCGGCCAGTGCGCCAACCGACACCAGCAGCAAATCAAGGCCGGCCTTGAGCGTGGCAACGGCATGGTCGTCCACCGCCTGGTGCCCGGCGCACTCCACCACCAGCACCGGGCGCCGCGCGACCAGTTCCGCGTGGCTGTTCACCAGCAAGGGCTCAGCCTCCGGCGATTGCGCCAGCACGCGTTCCCGGTCACGCGCGAGGATGGCGACCACCACGGCCTGCCCTTCGCCATGGGCCTGCAGCAGGCGGTGAACCGCCCGGCCGATCGCGCCGTAGCCAATCAATGCAATTGCCTGTGTCATATCGCGCGGTACGGTCAAGAAAGGCGCAGGCCGCTGCGGGCCAGCGCGTCGCGCGTGGCCGCCTTTTCGGCTTCGGTTAGGTTCAGCAGCGGGCGCCGCACCGGTCCGCCAACCTGGCCGAGCAGCTCCATCCAGTATTTGGTGTAGGCCTGCGGCGTACCGCTGGGCCGGGCCGAGCGAAAGGCCGCGCGGGCCGGCTCCAGGCTGTCGCGCACCGCGCGGGCCTCGGCGTGTTTGCCTTCAAAAGCCAGGCGGGTGTATTCATTGATGCGCTGGTCCACGGCGGTTTGCAAGAGGAAAGGCGGTGTCGAGCAGAGGTACAGGCGCCAGCCCAGCTCGATGATGTTGTCCAGCCACTCTTCTTCAGACGCGGTGCTGACGAGGATCTTGTCGCCGGCCAGCTCGGTGAGTTTTTTGTACATGGCGCGGTCCACGCTGTACTTCATCGCGACGATGTTGGGCAGCTCGGCGATGCGCGCGCACAGCTCGGGGCTCATGATGTAGCCGCAGTCCGGGTGGTTCCACAGCGCGATGCCGATGTCCAGCTGCTCGCTCAGGTGGCGGTAGTACTCGTACACGGTGGCTTCGGCATTGTGATGAAAGTGCAGCACCGGGCTGTGCACCACGATGTAGTCGGCGCCTATGTTTTGCGAATGCCGGGCCAGGTCCAGCACCACGTCAAGGTTGGTGTCCGAGCAGGACGTCACCACGCCGCAATGGCCGAAAGCGCCTTCCACCGCCAGCTCGAAGGTGCGCTTGCGTTCGGGCACCGACATCGAGAAAAACTCGCCCTGCTTGCCGTTGACAAAGAGGCCGCCCAGCTTGAGCGTCTGCGCCCAATGCCGCAGGTTCTTGCGAAAGCCGTCTTCGTCCAGCGACAGGTCTTCCTTGAAGGGTGTGGCCGTGGCGGCCCAGACGCCGCGGAAATTCTGGCGGGCGTAGTCTTTGGCTTCGTATTTGCGGTATTTCATGGTTTGTTTTCAAAAAAATCAGAATGGCTGTATGCCTCGCCGGCGACCGGCGGAATTCATGGACAGGGCTCTTCACAAGGCATGTAACAGGTGGATTAGAGCCGCCACCCGCTCCGGCAACAAGCGACTTTTATTGAAGGATTCTTCAGCTCTGCTTGAGAGTGCGCGGCTGGATGAAGGCCTCTGTCAGTTCAACAACTGGCCTGCCCGGTCAATGATGCCAATTTGTACAAATTTGCTGCCCGAACGCGTCGCGGCGTCAAACTGGACCTGCAGGTCGCCCGCGTCGTAGGGCGCCAGGCTCTCCAGCGCTCGGCGCAGCTTGACACGGTCAACGTCGGCGCCGGCCCTGCGCAGCGCCTCGGTGGCGACTTTGGCATTGAGGTAACCCTCCATGCTGCCAAAGCTGGGCTCCATCTTTCGGGCCTCCAGTTGCGCCATGTATTCGCGCGCCAGGCGGAATTTCCGGTTGCCGTAAGGCGGCACAACCTGGGTGAACATCAGCCCCCGGCCCTGGGGGCCCAGTCTTTCAAGGTTTTCCGGCGTCAGCGCCACCGAGATGCCATAAACCGGCGCCTGCATGCCGGCTTCACGCAGCGCCAGCACCACGTCGGGAAAGGTGGCGGGCAAGTAGACGAGCACGGCATCCGGCTTGGAATCTGCCACGGCCTTCACCGCGGCGGCTACGTCCTTGGTGCGAAAGTCGGCCACTTTGCCGACCGCATGCGGCTTGAGCTGGTGGGTGGCCAGCGCTTTTTCAAACGCCGCCATGCCGGGTTTGCCGAACGGGTCTTCCGAATGGATGATGGCCAGGCGCTTCATGCCCAGGGTCTGGCTGTGGTCGGCGATGCGCTGGACTTCCTCCGCATAGGTTGCGCGCAGAAACCAGGTGTTGGCCATGGCCGCGGTGCGTATGCCGGCCGTGCCCGTGAGGGGAAACAGCACCGGCACATCACCGGCCTCCTTGGCCACGCGCACGGTGGTGGTTGTACCCAAAGGGGTGATCAGGGCCAGCAAGCCGGGTGTGTCGCGCAGCTGCGCAACGTTGGCCCCCGCCTTGTCGACGTTGTAGGCATCGTCCAATGTTTGCAGCTTGATCTTGCGGCCATTGACGCCGCCTGCGGCATTGACGCTGTCGAAATACAGGTTCATGCCGCGCACCACCTCCCGGCCGAGCTTGGCTTCAGGCCCCGAAAGATCGATGGATTGACCCAGCAGGATATCGGGCTGGCCGGCCCTGGTTTGCGCCTGCGAGAGCGGCATGCACAAAGCCAGCACGGCGATCGCAAGCAAAGAATCCAGAAGGCGGCGGGACGGCGGTTTGAGTGCGGCAGTAGTCATGGCGGGTGGGTTCGGGTTCATCGGAGAACCGATTACAGCCCTGCCCCCATCCCGTCACAAGCGACTTTTTCTGAACGATTGTTCAGCCGCCATTGACAGTAACAACGCCGCAAATCGACCGGTATTGCGGTGAAAAGCACTTTTGTTACAGTGCGGATACCAAGACAACACAAGGAGGGAAACCACGTGTCCACTATCACCGCCCAACGCCCCACCGGGGCATTCATCGCCGTCTCGTGGATCGCCCTGCTGCTGGGCGGCCTGGTCTTCTCCGTCGGCCTGTGGAACGCGAACATGCAGGCCAGCGAGAAAGGCTATTACTTCATCCTGCTCATGTACGGCCTCTTTTCCGCCATCTCGCTGCAAAAGTCCGTCCGCGACCGCATGGAATCCATCCCCGTCACCGCCATCTACTACGGCCTCTGCTGGGTCTCCGTATCCATCGTCTTGCTGCTGCTGTTGATCGGTCTGTGGAATGCGGCGCTGCCGTACACAGAAAAAGGCTTCTACGCAATGGCATTCCTGCTCAGCCTTTTTGGTGCCGTAGCCGTCCAGAAAAATGTGCGCGACATCCAGGCCCTCGACAGGCGCTCGTCGTCACCCGACACAGTGACCGGCAACTCGTAAGACCTGGCTCAAACCGGCAAGCCCAGCATTTGCCGAAAAAACAAGGACTCGCCAAGAGGAGTCCTTGTTGTATTGGGGTTTGGTATTTGTCTTCGATCCCCGCTCCCGATTGCCCCTTCTGTCTGCGCCGAGGAGCACAGGGCCAGACGGATCAGGGCAAAAACTTGTTTGAGCAAAGCGAGTTGTTTTTGACCCCGTCTGGACCGAGCACCGCAGGCTGCCCGTAGCGAAGCGAAGGGACGCAGACAGCAGGGTCGCCTTTTCTTTGCTTACTTTCTTTTGGCGAAGCAAAAGAAAGTGAGTCGCCGCCGGGCGACCCCGGCCAGCCACCCGCAACAAAAAGCGCACAGGCCGGAGCAAGACCCGGCCTAAAGAAACCGCTCCAACAACCGCCGGGAAGCCCGATCCAAAGCAGTCATATCCCGCACGCTGTACTGCACCCCCTGGCTACCAGCAATCAGCAACCCCACCCGCCCAAGCCGGCGAATATCTTCCTCACCGCGAAGGATGAAAGAAGTCTCCCCACGATCGGTCTCCACAGTCCACACACTGGGCGTGCCGAAGCTGGACACACTCTTGAGCCGCGTAACTTCAGGCACAAAATCCCGCAGCGCAAGCTCTTCCTGCAGCAAGGTCCGCGCCGCGTCAGGCACGGCCTGAAGCTGGTCTATCCAGGCGACTTCATGGCCTTCGGTATTGACCAGTGAAACGCCTTCGTCGGGCGCGGCGATGGGAAAGGCCCGCACCGGCACCACGCCGGCATGCACCTGGCCACCCGCATCGGTAAACACCAGGCGGCCCGAAGCGTCGCGCGCCAGGTCAATGCTTGAGAGAGAAGAAATAGCTGTCATTTGAAGTCCTGCGCTCACGCGTTGCCCGCGTGCTGGGCGGTGTGGGCCAGTTGCGAGGTGGCCAGCGCGATGCGGCGCTCCTCGGCTTCCTGGCCACCCTCTTCGTTGTCGACCTGGCGCGCCTGGGCTTCATAGAGCCGCCAATACGCGCCCTGCTGGGCCATCAGCTCGTCATGCGGGCCCACTTCAACCACCTGGCCGCGGTCCATCACCACCAGGCGATCGGCCTTGCGCAGGGTGGAAAGGCGGTGGGCAATCGCAATCGTGGTACGGCCTTTCACCAGATTGTCGAGCGCGCGCTGGATTTCCTTTTCGGTCTCGGTGTCCACCGACGAGGTGGCTTCGTCCAGGATCAGGATGCGCGGGTCGATCAGCAGCGCGCGTGCGATCGAGATGCGCTGGCGCTCGCCGCCCGACAGGCCCTGGCCGCGCTCGCCCACCAGCGAGTCATAACCCTGAGGCAGGCGCAGGATGAATTCATGCGCGTGGGCGGCGCGCGCGGCCGCCACGATCTCGGCGCGCGTGGCGCCGGGCTTGCCGTAGGCGATGTTCTCGGCAATCGTGCCGAAGAAGAGGAAAGGTTCCTGCAACACCAGGCCGATGTGGCGGCGGTAATCGGCCACGCCAAAGCGGCGGATGTCGGTGCCGTCCACGCTGATGGAGCCGTCGCTCACGTCGTAAAAGCGGCAGATCAGATTCACCAGCGTGCTCTTGCCCGAGCCGCTGTGACCCACCAGGCCTATCATTTCGCCGGGCTGTATCTGCAAGTCCAGCCCGCGTATCACCGAGCGGTTGCCATAACGGAAACCCAGGTTCTTCATGTCGATGCGGCCTTCGAGCGCTTCAATCTTCACCGGGTTGGCGGTTTCGGGCACGTTGGAGACGTGGTCCAGGATGTCAAAGATGCGCTTGGCGCCGGCGGCGGCCTTTTGCGTGACCGAGACGATGCGGCTCATGGAATCGAGCCGGCCATAAAAACGGCCGATGTAGGCAATAAAAGCCGTCAGCACGCCCACGGTGATCTGCTGGCGCGAGACCAGCCAGATGCCGAATGCCCATACCACCAGCAGGCCCACTTCCGTCAGCAACGAGACGGTGGGCGTGAACAGCGACCAGGTCTTGTTGAGCTTGTCGTTGACGACCAGGTTGTACTGGTTGACTTCGCGAAAACGCTGGGCTTCGCGCTTTTCCTGGGCAAAGGCTTTCACCACGCGGATGCCGGGGATGGTGTCGGCCAGCACATTGGTCACGTCCGACCAGACGCGGTCTATCTTTTCAAAACCGGTGCGCAGCTTGTCGCGCACCACGTGGATCATCCAGGCGATAAAAGGCAGGGGCAGCAAGGTCACCACCGCCAGCCAGGGGTTGATGGAAAACAGGATGACCGCGGTCATCACGATCATCAGCACATCGGTGGCGAAGTCCAGCGCATGCAGCGACAAAAACACGCAGATGCGGTCGGTTTCAGAGCCGATGCGCGACATCAGGTCGCCGGTGCGCTTGCCGCCGAAGTAGTCCAGCGACAGCTCCAGCAGGTGGTCGAAGGTGGCGGTGCGCAGGTCGGCGCCTATGCGTTCGGACACCAGGGCCAGCAAATAGGTGCGCGCCCAGTTCAGCGCCCAGCCCAGCAAGGCCGCGCCCAGCAGGCCGCCCAGCAATGCGCCGACCTTCCAGGGCTCAATCTGCTGGCCGTTCTGGAACGGAATCAGGATGTCGTCCATCAGCGGAATGGTGAGGTAGGGCGGCACCAGCGTGGCCGCCGTGGAGGCCAAAGTCAGTAGAAACCCGGCCAGCAACTGGTGGCGGTAGGGGTGGGCAAAACGCCAGAGCCGCAGCAGCACCCAGGTGGAAGGCGGGGTGTGCAGCTCGCGGGCGCAGGCCGGGCATTCCTCGCTGTCGGGCGGCAGCGGCAGGTCGCAGTCGGGGCACAGCGCCGTGTCGTCGGGCAACAGGGCCTCGGCCCCGGCCACGCCCTGGGCTTGGCCCTGCATTTGGTGCTGGGCAAACAGGCGCACCAGGCGCAGCGCCTGCACATTGGCGCCCAGGGTAAACCGCCATCCGGCCAGCCGGCGGCCGGCCTCGTGCAGCTCCAGCGTACCGACGCCGGCATGGTCGAAATGGCGCAGCGACAGGCCCGCCAGCGGGGCGCCGGCCAGGTCAACTGTGGGCCAGCGCGTCCATTGGCCGGCCGGGTCGCGGGCCAACAGCTGGCGGTCGGTCAGGGCCAGCAGGCCCTGGGCAAAACGAAGTTGGCTGTCCAGGTCAACCGTAAGCGTACATAGAACGTTTTCTCCGGTTGCAAGTTGTGAGCGAAGCCCCGCCAAAGCGGGGTCGGTAAGGCTGGAGTCGTCTGCCGGGTGTTTGTGTTGCATTGTGTTGGTGAATTCTTGGCGTCCCGCATCTGGCGCGGCTGGGTTTTCGCAGGTCTTGGTCGTCGCGCGTGGGGAACCCGAACAGGGGATTTTCGCCGAATGCGGCCAGGAACGACAGAGTTTGACCTTTCGACCCCTGAAATTGGCGAAACCGGCGGTATCGGCCCCTTGGGCGACGGGCCCGTTCGCAATAAGAACAAATACATAACGAGACACAACGGGGATCCACCGGAGCCTTCACAGGCCCCACACTGAAATTCATCGGCCGGGCGGCCAGGTCTTGCACCGACGGGTGCGGCCGCCTGCCCAGCCGACCATGTTGCGAACAATGAGCCTACAGGACGACATCAAGCTTCTGCGCATCAACTACCTGCGCGGACCCAACATCTGGACGTACCGGGCCGTGCTTGAGGTCTGGCTGGACCTCGGCAAGCTCGAAGACTTTCCCTCCAACCTGCTCCCCGGCTTCAACGACCGCCTGGTCGCCCTGCTGCCCGCCCTGGTCGAACACCACTGCGGCGTCGGCGAGCGCGGCGGTTTCATCCAGCGCCTGCTGGAAGGCACCTGGTCGGGCCACGTGCTCGAGCACGTGGTGATCGAGCTGCTCAACCTCTCCGACATGCCCACCGGCTTCGGCCAGACGCGCAGCACCTCCAGGCGCGGCGTCTACCGCATGGTGTTCCGCGCGCGCGACGAGCAGGTCGCCCGCACCGCGCTGGCCGAGGGCCACCAGCTGTTGATGGCCGCCATCAACGGCACGCCTTACGGTCAGGCCGACGTACAGGCCTCGGTTGAAAAAATCCGCGCCAAGATCGACGACTGCTACCTCGGGCCCAGCACGGCGTCCATCGTGGCCGCGGCGACCGATCGCCGCATTCCCCACATCCGCCTGAACGACGGCAACCTGGTGCAACTGGGCTACGGCGCCAGCCAGCGCCGCATCTGGACGGCCGAAACCGACCTCACCAGCGCGATTGCCGAAGGCATTGCCCACGACAAGGACCTGACCAAAAGCCTGCTGGCCACCTGCGGCGTGCCAGTGCCCGAAGGCGAAATCGCCAATACGGCAGATGAAGCCTGGGAAGCGGCCGAAGATATCGGCCTGCCGGTGGTCGTCAAGCCTTCTGACGGCAACCACGGCCGCGGCGTTTCGCTGGACCTGAAAACACGCGAAGAAGTGCATGCCGCGTTTGAAATGGCGGCACGGCACGGCAGCGAGGTCATGGTCGAGCGCTTTGTGCGCGGCCACGAGCACCGCCTGCTGGTGGTGGGCGGCCGTGTGGTGGCCGCCGCACGCGGCGAAACCGCCTGCGTCACCGGCGATGGTGTCTCCACCGTCACCCAGCTGGTCGATGCCCAACTCAACACCGACCCACGCCGCGGCAATGGCGAAGACTTTCCGCTGGGCCGCATCGAAACCGCCGAAGACGGCGCCGTGGTGCTGGATCTGCAGCGCCAGGGCCTGACCCCCGACGCCGTACCGGCCGCCGGGCGCGAAGTGCTGATCCAGCGCAACGGCAACGTAGCCATTGACTGCACCGACCAGGTTCACCCCGAGGTCGACCACATCGTGTCGCTGGCCGCGCGCGTGGTGGGCCTCGATATCGCCGGTGTCGACGTGGTAGCGCAAGACATCTCGCGCCCGCTGCACGAGCAAGGCGGCGCGATTGTTGAAGTCAACGCCGGCCCGGGCCTGCTGATGCACCTCAAGCCCGCCGAAGGCGCGCCACGCCCCGTGGGCCGCGCCATCTGCGACCACCTCTTTCCCGCAACAAACGACGACGGCCGCACCCAGGATGGCCGCATCCCCATCGTCGGAATCGCCGGCTCCACCGGCAACGAGCGCGTGGCGCGGCTGGTGGCCTGGCTGCTGCACCTGTCGGGCCGGCACACCGGCCTGGCCTGCCAGGCCGGCCTTTTTCTGGACCAGCGCTGCGTGGACGCGGCCGACTGCACGAACTGGGAAGCCGGCCAGCGCCTGCTCATCAACCGCGCCGTGCAGGCCGCCGTTTTTGAAAACAGCGCCGACACGATTCTGCGCAGCGGCCTGCCCTACGACAAATGCCAGGTGGGTGTGGTCACCGACCTGGACGGCGCAGACAAGCTGGCCGAATTCGACATCACCGAAGACGACCAGATGTACAAGGTCATGCGCTCACAGGTCGACGTGGTGCTGCCCAGCGGCGCGGCTGTGCTCAACGCCGGCGACGCACGCATTGTGGAGATGGAAGAACTCTGCGACGGCGAAGTCATCTTCTACAGCACAGACCCCAAAACCCCCGCCATCGCGGCGCACTGCGCCAAGGGCGGCCGCGCGCTCTACATCCGGCAAAACCAGGTGGTGCTGGCCACCGGCGCCAGCGAAGCCTTTTTGCCCGGCCTGGGCAAGCTCACTGCCTGGCGTGAACGCCGCGGCCTGACGGAAGGCGCGCTGCTGGCCGCCGTGGGCGCCGCCTGGGCGCTGGGCATCCCTTTGAACTTGATAGGCGCCGGCATGGAAGCCTTTGAAACCACCCCTAAGAACGCCGGGAGTGCCGAATAATGGAAGTGTCCCGTATCCGTGCTCTGCGCGGTCCCAATCTCTGGAGCCGCCACACGGCCCTTGAAGCCATCGTGGCCTGCACCCCGGTCGAATGCAACATCGCCGGCCTGCCCGGTTTCGAGCCGCGCGTGCGCTCGCTGTTCCCCGAGATGGGCGCCTTCCGGCAAACCGGCCACGCAGGCCCCGTCTCACTCGCCCATGTGCTTGAAGCCGCCGCGCTGGCGCTGCAAACTGCTGCCGGTTGCCCCATCACCTTCAGCCACACCGCCTCTACCGTCGAGGCAGGCACCTACCAGGTAGTGGTCGAGTACAGCGAAGAAACCGTAGGCCGGCTGGCCTTCGAGCTGGCCCAGGCCCTGATCCACGCCGCGCTGCGCGACACCGCTTTTGATCTGGACGCCGCGATTGCGCAGCTGCGCGACCTTGATGAAGACGAGCGCCTGGGCCCTAGCACCGGCGCGATTGTCGACGCCGCTGTGGCGCGCGGCATTCCCTACCGCCGCCTGACCAAGGGCAGCATGGTGCAGTTCGGTTGGGGCTCCAAACAACGCCGCATCCAGGCCGCCGAGCTCGACGCCACCAGTGCCGTGGCCGAGTCCATCGCACAAGACAAAGATCTCACCAAAAAGCTGCTGCGCGCCGCCGGCGTGCCTGTGCCGCTGGGCCGCCCGGTGACAGACCCGGACGATGGCTGGGCCGCAGCTCTGGAAGTGGGTTTGCCAGCGGTCGTGAAACCACTGGACGGTAACCAGGGCAAGGGCGTCACCGTCAACATCATGACGCGCGAGCACCTGAACGTCGCCTACAAAGCCGCCGCCGAATACGGCGACGTCATGGTCGAAAAATTCCTGCCCGGCAGCGACTTCCGCCTGCTGGTGGTGGGCAACAAGCTGGTGGCCGCCTCGCGGCGCGAGCCGCCGCAGGTGGTGGGCGACGGCCTGCACACCGTGCGTGAGCTGGTCGACATCGTCAACCAGGACCCCAAACGCGGCGAAGGCCATGCCACCTCGCTCACCAAGATCCGCTTTGACGACATCGCCGTGGCGCGGCTGGAAGTGCAGGAGCTCACGCCCGACTCCATTCCCGCCAAGGGCCGCCGCGTCATCCTGCGCAACAACGCCAACCTCAGCACCGGCGGCACCGCCACCGACGTGACCGACGACGTGCACCCTGCCGTGGCCGCGCGCGCCGTGGCGGCCGCGCAAATGGTCGGCCTGCATATCTGCGGCGTCGACGTGGTGTGCGAGAGCATGCTGCGCCCGCTCGAGTCGCAAAGCGGCGGCGTCGTTGAAGTCAACGCCGCGCCCGGCCTTCGCATGCACCTGTCACCTTCGTATGGCAAAGGCCGTGCCGTGGGCGTGGCGACGATCGACGAGCTCTTCGCCCCCGGCGACAACGGCCGCGTGCCGGTGATCGCCGTGACCGGCACCAACGGCAAAACCACCACCACCCGCCTGATCGCCCACCTGATGGCCGCCGACGGCCTGCGCACCGGCATGACCAACACCGACGGCGTCTACATCAACGGCCGGCAAACCGACAGCGGCGACTGCAGCGGCCCCAAGAGCGCGCGCAATGTGCTGATGCACCCCGACGTCGACGCGGCCGTGTTCGAGATCGCCCGCGGCGGCGTGCTACGCGAAGGCCTGGGCTTTGACCGCTGCGAAGTCGCCGTCGTCACCAACATCGGCAGCGGCGATCACCTGGGCCTGAACTACATCACCACGGTGGAAGACCTCGCCGTGCTCAAGCGCGTGATCGTGCAGAACGTCTCGACCACCGGCTACGCGGTGCTCAATGCCGCCGACCCCATCGTGGCCGACATGGCCGCCACCTGCCCCGGCAAGGTGATCTATTTCGCTGCCGACCGGCACCACCCGCTCATGGCCACGCACCGCGCGCAAGGCAAGCGCACGGTGTATGTCGACGGCGCCATGCTGGTCGCCGCCGAAGGTGCGTGGGTCGAGCGCATTCCGCTGCAAGGTGTGCCTGTCACGCGCGGCGGCACCATCAGCTTCCAGGTTGAAAACGTCATGGCCGCCGTGGCCGCCGCCTGGGGCGCAGGCCTCAACTGGGACACCATCAAGCGCGGCCTCTCCAGCTTTGTGAACGACGCGCACAACGCGCCCGGCCGCTTCAACGTCATGGACTACAAGGGCGCCACCGTGATCGCCGACTACGGCCACAACCCCGACGCCATGCGCGCCTTGGTGTCCGCCGTGGACGCCATGCCCGCCACGCCCGGCCAGCGCCGCAGCGTGGTCATCAGCGGCGCCGGCGACCGCCGCGACAGCGACATCCGCGACCAGACAATCATCCTGGGCGGCGCATTCGACGACGTCATCCTCTACCAGGACGCCGCCCAGCGTGGCCGTGCTGATGGTGAAGTGATGGCGCTGCTGCGCGAAGGCCTCGACAAAGCCCGCCGCACAAAACAGATCGACGAGATACGCGGCGAATTCCTGGCCATCGACACCGCGCTCTCACGCCTGTCGCCTGGTGATCTTTGCCTGATCCTGGTTGATCAGGTGCAGGAGGCGCTGGATCATTTGGCGGCGCGGGTGAAGGACGCCAAAGAGAAGGTTGTGCACTGAGCAGGTGACGGGACCAAGTTCAGCCTGCGCCAGCTTACGGTTGAAAACCAAATTCAGCGCGCCTTAAGGTTTTACACGGTCACTCGACACCCATTCCTCGAAGTATTCCCGCTGCTGCTTGACAGTTGCGGGGATGACATCCGGCCCTTCTGAAAAGATGTCCACCAGATCCGCGGTTGTGACGTGCTTTCCGGCTTGCATCTTGTAAGCCACCTTCCCGCCTGCCATGCTTCTGGCCATGCCTGACGGATAGACATTCAAGCTCGCGCCGTAACAAAAAAGCAAAAGGCCCTCCGCCTCAAGCTGAAGCCGGATCGCACAAAGCGCTTCAAAGAAGTCCTCGGCACTGGCCGTGGACTCCCGATTTCGCCAAACAAGCTTCAAGTTGCAGTTGTCACCAATCTCGTCTTCAACCAATGTTGCGCGCTCATCGTCCGTGCCGCCAATGAGAAAAATCGAATACGTTTCCATATCAACCCAACGAGAAGCTCATCGGTGACTGAGCCGGGAACCCAGGCTTGCCCGCCACGCTCATGCCTTAAACTCTCGTACAACCTCAATGAGACCCACAATGTTCTCATTGAGCGCTTCAAGCTCCTCCGCAGGAACCCACCACTCCGTATGGTGCGCCCCGCCCACTTTCTCGATCTTGTAGCGCGCCATGAACTCGCTCCGCACCTCGAACCGGGTCACACAGCCGTAGCCGCTGGCGGGAACATTCCAGTCTCTGGCGATCTCGACCGCGTACTGTTCGTTTGTCACAGGGTAGAAGATCGGCTGCTCCGGCAATCGCGGCGGCCACTTCTTGTAGCCACTCCGCTTCACAAGCTCAAGCTCTTCCGGGCCGGTTGGACGAAATAGTGTGATCGTTTCCTTCATCTTCAAGATTGTGCCACCCGGGGTTTGCGCAGAATGGCCGCGCAAGCCTGGTTCGCGGGAAAGGCCTAGCTAGAGACATTTACCTCCCCGTCCCAGTTCCAGGCACGCTCTGACATATCCGCTCCAAATACCTTACGGAGATATTCCATCGATGAATGCAGCTGACTTTTGTCACACCAACCGTAGCTATGCACTTTTCCTTGAGCATCATATGAGATCGTCGCGGCGACTTCTCCGTCCAAAAATCTTGAGACTTCTCTGAAACCGTCGTGAACGATACGACGCTTGAGTTTCAGACGAGTGAGCGATTCATGGTGGTAGCGAGTCGCCGAAAAATGAGTGTGCGAAATTCTGCAACTCAACGTCACCTCAGTCGGTTGAACGGATACCCACAACGCATCAATCTCGGGGCACGGTGATTGCCACTTGAAGTACAGCACGCCGTAGTTACTCCGCCCAAATTCCGTTGGCATGCGCGATAGCCTGCTCACCGCTTTAGCGGCCAGGCGTTCGGTAATAGAGCGAAGCGGTTCCATGATCAGAAGGTAACGTTGAAGATCCGCGATCATATTGGAGGGGCTTGGACACTTACAAAATCGCAGCCCCTACAGCACTATGCAGCGCGACAATGTTCCGACGACTACACCACCCATTAGCACCTCACGTTAAACTCGCCGAATGACCTGGACCGCGACCCTCGCACTCGACTACACCCTCCAGGCCGGCAAGACCCTTGCCCACTTTCGCCATAGCGGGCCGCTGCGCATCCTGCAAAGCCTCTACCCTGAAGGCGACGCCATCTGCCACAACGTCATCGTGCACCCGCCCGGCGGGCTGGTCGGTGGCGACACGCTGGAGCTGGCCTTTAGCGCTGCCGCCGGCTCGCACGGCCTGATCACAACGCCGGGCGCCACTCGCTTTTACCGCTCGACCGGCGAGCCAGCCCTGCAAAACACCCGCCTCACATTAGAAGCCGGCGCGCGCATGGAATGGTTGCCGCTTGAAGCGATTTGCTACAGCGGCTGCCTGGCCGAAAACCGACTCACCATGACGCTGGCGCCGGGCGCGGAGCTGATTGGCTGGGACATCACCGCGCTGGGTTTGCCGGCCGCCGGCCAGCCTTTTAAGGGCGGCAGTTTCCGCCAGCACATAGAAATGCCCGGCGTATGGCTGGAGCGCGCCCAGCTGGCCGCCGGCGACACCCTGCTGATGGACAGCCCGCTGGGCATGGCGGGCCACCGCTGCATCGCGTCGCTGTTTTTTGTGACGGGCAGCAAGCTCGAGCGCAACCGCAGGCAACTGGCGCTGGACTGCGCACGCGAAGTGATGGGCGCCCACAGCCTGAGCCCCACGGCCGGCGCGACCAGCCCGGATGCACAGGTCGTCGTCGTGCGGGTGCTGTCGCCTGTGGTCGAGCCGGCCATGGCATTGCTGCGGCAGGTCTGGCAGGCCTGGCGCAAAGAGCTGTGGCAGCTCGCGCCCTCCACGCCGCGGCTCTGGTCGACATGAATGTCTGATCTGAACGCAATGGATATTCATCCAGTACGCCTTCTATCCCCAGCGTAGCCTGAGGCGGGACCATACCCGTGAAAGACCTGTCCTACAGGCTAATGGGCATTGGGCACGGCCCGTCCGGAGTATTTCCTTTCATGTCGGTCTTAAGCCCCGGGCCAGACTCCATTCATCGACATACGTCGAGTTCGATCAAGGAGTTTGACCATGATTTCAGCCCACAATTTCCGCCTTGCCAAAAGCGCAGCGTTTTTCGGTATTGCCGCCTTGCTGTCTGTAGCCGCCACGGCCCAGATCGCCGCCGGCACCACCGGCATTGACGCCACCGGCAATGCCAAAAGCGAAATGAATGCCTGCCTGACAGGCCGCACCCAGCAAGACCGCGATACCTGCATGACCGAAGTCAAAAACGCCAACGCCGCCAAACGCGCCGGCCAGGTAGACAACGCCAATGGCGAATTCGCCGCCAACGCCTTGAAGCGTTGCGATGTCTTCAAGGGCGAAGAACAGGTTGCCTGCCAGGCCCGCATCGTGGGTTATGGCAAGACCGAAGGCAGCGTTGCCGGTGGCGGCGCGATCCGCCAGGTAGAAACAGTTGTTGTGCCGCCAGGCGCCACCACGGTGCGCGTGCAGCCGCAGACCTCGTCAGACATTGTGGTGATCCCCGCACCGCAATAACAGTTGCCACTCGCTCCGCCGGGGTTTGATGAATTCACCGGATGAAGCAGAAGCAAAGGTGGGCCGCTTGCGGCCCACTTCTTTTGTGGGCCGCAACATCGGGCTTGTTTAGGCCGGTCTTGTTCGGCCTTTGCGCTTTTTGCTGGGAGCAGCTGGCCGGGGGTTGCCCGGCATGCAACTCACTTTCTTTTGCTTCGCCAAAAGAAAGTAAGCAAAGAAAAGGCGACCCTACTGTCTGCGTCCCCTGCGCT
>NZ_FPBM01000015.1 GCF_900116715.1 Polaromonas sp. YR568 | reverse complement strand
AGCTAGACCCGGACTGCGTGATAGCGCACAACAATCTGCTGTTCATCCATAACTATGTAGCCGACCAGCCCGCCGAGCTTTTGCTCGCCGACGCGCAACGCTTTGGCAACATGGCGGCGCGGCTGGCGCAGCCCTACACCGATTGGCCAAACTCACCTGATCGCGAACGGTGCTTGCGTGTGGGCTTTGTCTCCGGCGACCTGTGCGATCACCCGGTCGGCTATTTTCTGGACGGCGTGCTGGCCGCCCTCTCATCGCAAGCGTCCAGGCGGCTGGAGCTGTTTGGCTACCCCAACCGCAGCTATGACGATGCGACCAGCCAGCGCCTGAAGGCCAACTGCACGGGCTGGCATCCGACAACCTGGCTGTCTGACGAGGCAGTAGCCCAGCGTATCCGGGACGACGGCATCGATATCCTGATTGATCTGTCCGGGCATACGGCGCACAACCGCCTGTCGGTGTTTGCCTGGAAGCCGGCGCCCGTGCAGGTGAGCTGGCTCGGCTATTTCGCGACCACCGGGGTGGCAGCCATCGACTACTTCGTCGCCGATCCCTGGACCCTCCTGCCAGACCAGGAAGCTCATTTCAGTGAGCAAATATGGCGCCTGCCGGAGACCCGTTTGTGCTTTACGCCGCCGGCTGCCGATATCGCCGTCAATGAGCTGCCCGCACTAACAAATGGCTATGTCACTTTCGGGTGCTTCAACAATCTGAGCAAGATGAATGATGCCGTCGTGGCATTGTGGGCGCGGGTTCTCCATGCAGTGCCAGGCAGCCGCCTGTTTCTCAAATACCAGCAACTGGCTGAGGCGTCGGTGCGGCAACGCACTTGCGACCGGTTTGCCATTCATGGCATTGAACCCGGGCGTTTGATCTTTGAAGATTACGGGCCCAGAGCAGACTATCTGGCCGCCTACCGGCATGTGGATATTGCCCTTGATCCATTCCCTTTCCCGGGAGGCACGACCACAGTGGAGGCTCTGTGGATGGGCATTCCCGTGCTGACGCTGGCCGGCCAGAGGTTCCTGTCGCGCCAAGGCGTGGGGCTGCTGATTAATGCAGGTTTGCCCGAGTGGGTCGCCGCCGACGCGAACGACTACGTCGCGCGCGCGGTGTCCCACTGCGCTGATCTGCAGCGCCTGGCTTCGCTGAGAAACGGCTTGCGCCAGCAGGTCCTGGATTCACCCATCTTTGACGCACCGCGCTTTGCACACCACTTCGAGACCGCCCTGCGCAGCATGTGGCATATATGGTGTGCGGCGCAGCCACCTCAAACATAACTCTCGCCGGACAGAGAAAAACCCGATCTTTCTGTATATACACAGCACCCTGCAACGCCCGAAGCGAGCCGGCAAACCGAGAGATCGGAACTATGCAGGTCTGCTTATGTTCCAGGTGCTCCGAAGAAGCTCGTACTGCGCATCCGTCGGCTCAGTCTTGAATGCCAATGCATGAACTGCCAGGCGTTCCTGTTCCGTGCTTAGAAATACCAAAGGGAATCCACCATCCATCAAAATTTTTCCCAACGACTTCGGTGTAAAGCCGGTTTTATGGGCATAAAAATCCTGGCCACTAGTCTGTATTTCAATTTGCAGGCCATACACGACGTCATGTGCCGTGATAGGCCCTGCAGGACTCTGATACAAAACATCGTCCAGTTCAAGCTGCTGTTCACGCATAGCTGCCATTACCTGCTCAATATCAGGAACACGGATTTCAGCGAACCCGGTTTCATTCAAGATATGGTGAAACCCGCGAACTACGTTCAGCCCCTCGTGGCGGTAGTAGTGCTCCAGATTATGTGAGCAATAGACAGCGTCATAGCTACCCCCGGGCAACGTTCTCAACTGGCGCGCATCACATACAAGGTCGGGGGCACCCTTGGGGTCGATGTCGAGCAGGTCATGTTGCCAGCCGTCAAAATGGCTTGAAATCGGGGTTGATTTGCTACCACCCCCAACATTCAAAACACTGTTGACGCCCGGTCTCCTCTTGACAGCGTTCTGCGATTTCGAAGCAGCCAGAACATCTTTAATCAGTGAAAGCAGCATCGTAAAAAGACTCCATTTTTATGAATCTTATCGTGCCGGCCACAGTTCTCTTAAATCATCATCTTCGATGAATTTAGTTTCACCATGATTTTTGCCACTTTTCTCGTGTCAGGACGATGAGTACTTATATTCTTCCGGCTACTTGATGCACACCGAGCGAACCATCTTCAGATCGGTCATGCCCATCAGCACTTTTTCCATGCCATCCATCTTCAGAGTACGCATGCCGCTGCTGACTGCACTGGAGAACAACTCCGCCACCCGGGCACGCTCCTGAATCAGTTTTTTCGCGGCGTCGTCGGCAATCATCAACTCATGCAGGCCAATCCGGCCCTTGTAGCCGGTCTTGCCGCATTTATCGCAACCCACCGCGCGGTACAGGGTAAGTTTGCCGTCTTTGCCGTAGCGGTCCATCCAGTCTTCAAACAGCTTTTGGGATTCACCACCCTCATCCGCCTTCCAGGCGTCGGTGTGGCGCAGTTCTTCGGCGTATTCCTTGATGAAGTCCTTGATCTCCTGCGAGTTCGGCTGATACGCTTCCTTGCAGTCGCACAGCTTCTTGGCCAGACGCTGCGCCAGGATGCCCAGCAGCGCATCGGCGAAGTTGAACGGGTCCATGCCCATGTCCAGCAAGCGCGTGATGGATTCCGGCGCCGAGTTGGTATGCAGGGTTGAGAACACCATGTGGCCCGTCAGCGAAGCCTCGACGCCCATGGCCACTGTTTCCTTGTCACGCGACTCGCCCACCATGATGATGTCCGGATCGGCACGCAGAAAGGCCCGCATGACCAGCGCGAAATCAATGCCTGCTTTGCGGTTGATCTGCACCTGGCGCAGACCCTTTTGGGTAATTTCCACCGGATCCTCGGCCGTCCAGATCTTGGTGTCTGGCGTGTTGAGGAATTTCAGGATGGAATGCAGCGTCGTGGTCTTGCCGGAGCCTGTGGGGCCGCATACATAGAAAAGGCCGTAGGGCTTGGAGACGGTTTTTTCCAGCCGCTCTTTGTTGTGTGCCGTCAGCCCAAGTTTTTCAAGCGGTATCGGTTCACCCGCGGCCAGAATCCGCATGACCACGTCCTCCACGCCACCGGCGGAGGGGATCGTAGCCACCCGCAACTCGATGTCGAGCGGGCCGTATTTTTTGAATTTGATCTTTCCGTCTTGCGGCTTGCGCTTTTCGGAAATATCCAGGTCACACATGATCTTGAGCCGGGTGACCATGGCCTGGCGGAATTGCGCCGGCACTTCAATATAGGGTTGCAGCGTCCCGTCAACACGAAAGCGGATGCCGGTCTTGGCTTTGCCGGGCATGGGCTCAATATGGATATCCGACACCTTCTGGTTGTAAGCGTCGATGATCACCTTGTTGACGAACTTGACCAGTTCATTGTCCGCAGCAGCCGACTCCAGCGAGGAGTCGTCGATGGCGTCGCCCTCCAAAGGAGAGTCCATGTCCGCCAGCAACTGGTCGATGGAGCTGCCGTCTGCACCGGCGCCGAATAGTTGACCCAGGGTTTCTTCAAATTCGGTCTGCGTCGTCACACGGTACGCAAACTTCGTGATCCGGGGGAAGACTTGCGGCACGACCCGCGCACCCCGCACAGCCTCGGGGTCCACGCACATGATCACCAGCCCCTCGGGGCCGTCCTCTAGCGGCATCCAGCCCTGCTGCTCAATAAAGTCCCTTTTGAGCGGGCCATGCAACATTTCAGAGCGGATACGGCCCGGATTGAATGGCTCGTACCCGACCCCGAAAAACTTGGACAGCGACTGGCCGATCTGGGCGGGGCGGATGTGAAAGCTGCCCATCAGGATGTGTTCAACAGACTTGCCCTCTTCGCGGGCCTGCTGAATGCATTGCTGCAATTCATCCTGCGACAGCACGCCCTCGGCAACAAGCCCGTCATACTTGGTGGCCTTGCGGCGCTGAACATCGTCTGTTTTCTGCATACGCTGGCGTATGGCAATGCCGAGCGTCTTGCACAGTTGGCGCGCGCCATCCTCTTCCAGCTTTCCGAAGGGTTGGTCGCTGCGATTGTTGATGACCTGCAGAACACCATACAGGGTGTCCCCATCCATTACTGGGGCCACCAGCATCTGCTTTGTTCTGTAGCCCGACCGCTTGTCGACTTCCTGGAGGAAGCTCAGGGCCGGATGAATCTTCTTGAGGGCGTCAACATCGTAAACATCCGCGATATTGACCATCTGGCGAGCCATTGCCACGTAACCGGCAATGCTTTGCGCGCTGATCGGAAGCTTCAAATCACGACTTGTATTGAGCCCTGTTTTGACTTTGGAGATGATGGAGCTGCGATCGTCATTGACGGCGTAAAGCGTCAGCCGATCCGCGTTGAAAAGTTTGCAGATATCCTGGCTGGCCTCCAGCATGATCTGGTCAATATTTTCGGTTTCGTGAATCCGGTTGGTGACCAGTTGCAGCTGCCGGAAATACAAAGCCTCAAATGTGACGCCCCGCTCTTGCGGGGGAAGCATCTGCGAGTCGAAGAACTCGTCCTCGGGGTCACGTTGCATTACGGCGCTCATAGTTCAAACTCCTGGCCAGCCCTTAACCACCGAATGTCATGCGTTACGTTGGGGCCAAAGGGGCGGGTTTGGTCAAACCGCTGTATTTCGGCCATGATGAGATCGGTTTCTGCGGGTTTGGTGTGGGTGATGTAGATGGGATAATTTTTCCCCCGCTCAATGCAGTCCAGCTCACTGGCCAGTGCATGGGGCGAAAGATGCAGGCTGCGTTTGGCAAGGTCCCGCTCCCGGTTGCTAAAGGCAGTTTCAATCACCAGCATCGCCACGTTCATCTGGTTGATACGGGCCCATAAGGCCGGGTTTTGTTCCGTATCGCCGGTAAATACCCAGCAACCTTTTCCGGTAGCCACTGCGTAACCCGCAGCCGGCACTGTATGCACCGCCGGCAGTACCTCCACATGCTTTCCGGCCAGCAGCAAGGTCTGCCCTACTTCCAGCGGGTGAAAGCTGATAAACGGCGCTGCCGGGGTCGGGATTCTGGAGAAGTCAGGCCAGATCGTGTTGTTGAAGATATGCGCCTTGAGCGCATCGATGGTGCCTTGCAAGGCATGTATCTGGATCGGAACAGTACGTCGCGCGGCAATCGCATCCACCATCAAGGGAAGAGCTGCGACGTGGTCCAGATGCGAATGCGTCAGCAAGACGTGATCAACACCTGCCATTTCATCGAGGGTGAGATCACCCACCCCGGTTCCCGCATCAACCAGCAAGTCATGGTCGAGTAAAAAAGACGTGGTTCGGCAGTCCTTGGCAATGGCTCCCGAGCAGCCTAATACGCGTACTTTCATGAGGTTTTCCGGTTTGCCTTGACTTGGGTTTTACATTATTTGGTTTCAAAATTGGTCGCGCCATCCCACTCCGGATCAAAGGGCAACAGCCTCATGGAGGCTACACGCTCTGCATACAGGCGGTAAAGGAACTTTTTGCCATTTCCCCGCTGTAAGTTGAGCAGCTGCACATCGCACTGGTCCCAATCCTGGCTTCGATAGGCCTTTAACGCCAGGCCCCAAACCTTCAGCTCAGCCGCGTTATCCTTGTCTATCCGGTCTACCGGCGCCAATGGCCAGAAAATGGCGACGGCCTGATCTTTGCCCTTCACACGGACTTTGTCCAGCTCTTGCCATGCAAAGTCGTTGGCGAGCTTGCGGGTAGATTCGCTGACCACGATATCCACCCCATAGGTTTTTGACAGCCCCTCCAGGCGGGAGCCCAGATTCACCGAGTCACCGATGACGGTGTAGCTGCGCCGGATATCCGAGCCCATGTCGCCCACACACATCGTGCCCGTATTGAGGCCGATACCGATACCAATCTCGGGTAAACCCTTGGCCCGATGTTCTTCGTTGATATTGCGGACCGCATTCGACATTTCGAGTGCGGTTTTGACAGCAAGCGCGGCATGGTCGGGCGTATCAACGGGCGCGCCCCAGAACGCCATCACGCAATCGCCCATGTATTTGTCGATCGTGCCGCGGTTTCCGCGTATCAAGTCCGTCAGCCGGCTGAATACGCTGTTGAGCAGCGCCTGGAGCTGGGTCGGCTCCATGGTTTCCGACATTTTGGTGAACCCGCGCATGTCGCAAAACATCACCGTCAGCTCTTTGGTGGTTGCCTTCATGCTGTAACTGTCGGGATCCTTCACCATCTCGTCCACCAACTCGGGGGGGACATAGGTGCCGAAGAGATTCGCCAGCTCGCGCTTGGAACGGCTTTCCACGAAATACCCGTAACTCATGTTCAACGCAAATGCGGTGAGCCCCATCACCAAAGCGCTCGCCAGCGGCAGTACCAGGCCATAGCCGGTATAGAGCCAGAAATTAAGCCCGGCAATCGCACCTATTACCGCCAGACTCACGAGAACCGCCCGGGATGCCGAAAGCAAAGGCAGGGCGAATGCCAGCGTTAAACCCGAAAAAAGCAGGATAACGATCTCAAAACCCACGGCATAGTCGGGCTTGACGAACACCTTGCCGTCCAGAAAGCCGGAAATCACATTGGCATGTGTTTCCACCCCCGGATAGGTTTCCCCAACCGGCGTCACCCGCAAATCGAGCAGGCCAGGAGCGGTGGTGCCAATCAGAACAATCTTGTCTTTGAGGGCGCCAGGCTCAAGACGCTTCGCCAGGATGTCGGCTGCAGAGATGTAACGAAACGAGCCTCCGCTGGCGCCGCCATTGCCGCGGAAGGGCACCAAGGTGGCGACCCGGTCATCGACAGGGATGGCAAGGACTTTGCTGCCTTGTTTGAGCAGAATGCTTTCAAGCCCCTGGTAGTTGCGGGTCAGGAATTTTTCCGGCGGAAAACCGGGTTCAACCTTGGGCAAGCCCGCCAGCATGCGAAACATGGCCAGGGCCAACGATTCGTAATACTGCCCCTTGTATTCGGCCAACAGCGGAATGGAGCGCACCACGCCGTCGCCTTCAGTAATGGAGTTGAAAAAACCGCCCAGGGGAGCCGCCTTCGCCAGCGACTCTATGTTGGATCCATAGCCGTTCCAGCTGGTGAACTTGATGGGCCGCCCACCCAGTGCGTCACGGCCCATGACAGGCGCGGGAAGAGCCCCATTCACCCGCCCATCCCGGTCGCTGGTGAAGTAGTAGCCCATCACTACGGGGCGTTTTTCAATCGCCTTTGCGAAAACTGCGTCGTAATCCAGGCTGCTTTGCAGCTGGTTCACTTTTTCCGTGAATCCGGGTTGATCTTTCAGTTCGGCTTGAGCCAGTTGCTTGAGCCGCTTCAAGCCTGAGCTTTCGTCGGGCTCCGCAAATACCACGTCAAAACCCAGCAATGCCGTCTTCTGGCGATCCTGCAGTTCTTCAACCAGCTCCGCAAGCTTGTTGCGCCCCCAAGGCCAGCGCCCTACCTCGGCTAGGCTTTTTTCATCGATGTCGACAATGACAATCCGCTCATCCAGCGTGCGGGGCATGGTCGTTCGAAGCCGGGCATCGTAGATGATGTCATCCAGCCGCTGTAACACGCCGACACGCAGGACACCGCTGGCGTGCATCAACGCAAACACCAGCGGAATCAGGGTGACAGCGATGCGAGGCCAGTGCCTGGAGAGGAGTCTCATGAGACCTCGGATATGGGGTGCTTACGGTCCACGTCTCTGCGAGACCAGGCAAGCGCCCAGGTCAATGCTGGACGAACTGCATTTGTGTGCCGGCCAGCTCGAGTACGTCGCCATTTTTCAGGACGACCGGCTCGGCACCGATAGGCGCGCCATTGAGAGTCGGTTTTCCGGCTCCCTCCACGTGCGCCACAACGAAGCCCTGAGGCCGTTTCGTGATCGCCGCAACGGCAACACCCGGCTTGCCGATGGTGGTCACCACTTTGACCAGGGCCACTTCCCGCCCGGCGGCGGCGCCGGACATGACCTTGATCGCAGCGGTCAGATTGGCGCCGACTTCAGCAGCAGCTGCCGCCGCAGGCGCACCAGCCGGTGCCGGCGGAACCAGCCCGGCGGAGCCGGCCTTGATCACCATGGTTTTTTCAAACCCCGCAGCCGCGGCCTCGTTGACATACTTGATCTTGTATTTACCGATTTCCACGGTGTCACTGTTTTGCAGCAGCAGCTTTTTGACGGCCTTGCCATTGACATAGGTCCCGTTGGTGCTGTTCAGGTCTTCAAGATAGACCTCATTGCCAGACATTTGCAGGACGGCGTGTTCCCCGCTCACAGCAAGGTTGTCAATGACGATGTCGTTGTAGGGCCTGCGGCCCAGAGAGGTACGGTCCTTCGTCAGTTGGACTTCCTTGATCACAACGCCGTCAATAGAGACGATCATCTTCGGCATGGCCGACTCCTGTCTGTTTTAATGTTTCAGTCACCGCGCTATTTTCCCAGCATTCTGGACAAAAGGCCGCGCTTGGCCGAGTCTTCTTTGGCATAGGCGAGCAATACGGAAATATTATCGCGCCCACCGCCCTCATTCGCCGCCACAATTAATTGCTTGGCTTTTTGTTCCAGCGTCCCGGCGCCTGCCAGGACGGCCGAGATACCTGCATCCGACACCATATCCGAGAGACCGTCCGAGCACATCAGGTAAAGATCGCCGGCCTCCACGCGGTGTTCATTGACCTCAACCAGCACTGTGTCCTCAACGCCCAGGGCACGTGTCACCAGGTTTTTGTTCAGCGACGTCAACGCCTGCTCAGGGGTAATCAGCCCGGCGTCGATTTGCTCCTGCAACAAGGAATGGTCCTTGGTGATTTGCTGAAACTCCTGGCCCCGCAGGCGATAGCAGCGCGAATCGCCGATGTGACCCAGCATCAGGCGGCCATCCTGGAAAACACCCACAACCAGGGTGGTGCCCATCCCCGTGTACTGGGGATTGGAATTGGCCGCGTTGAAAATCGAGTGGTTGGCATTTTCCACGCAGATTTCCAGCGCACGGCGCACTTCCTTGGCGTTGGCATGCCTGCCCGCCTGGGAAAGCCAGCGGCCCATTTCCGATTTGATGAAGGCCGCGGCCATGCCGCTTGCAATTTCACCCGCGTTATAGCCGCCCATGCCGTCAGCCAGGATGCAGAGCCGTGTCGCCGCATCGAAGGCAACCGCATCTTCATTGTTGTCCCGCGTCAACCCTGGGTCGGTATGTGTGCAAATCTCGTAAATCATCTTGTTCGTGTTGTCACTGGGTATCGGTATCGGCGGCAGGCGGCTTGGAGACGATGGTTTTTTCGAACGTCTGCGCCTCGTCGGCTTTCATGACCTGGGTCGCATCATAGGCCGCTGGCTCTTGCGCCTGCGTGCCGGCAGCAGATTGAACCACAGTGGCGTCGAATTGTGCCGCGGGCGCAGCTGCCGGCGGGGCTGCATAGCTGGATACAGGTGCGGCGCCACCCAGGCCGGCAATCACCTCGCGCAGGTCGGCGGCGAACCGGTCGCCGTCCTGGTAGCGCAACTCAGGCTGCTTGGCGAGCGAAAGCGCAACCACCTCGGCCAGGCGCACGGAAAGCTCCTTGCGGACGATGCGGATATCGGGTGCGGCCTCATTCGCGATCTTGTACATGAGCTCAGCCATGGAGTCGCCCCGGAAAGGCAACACGCCTGCCAGCATCTGGAACAACATGACGCCGAGCGAGTACAAATCAGAGCGCCCGTCGACTTTTTTACCGGCAATCTGCTCGGGCGACATGAAGCTGGGCGTGCCCAGCACCAGGCCGGTCTTGGTTTTGCTCGAATCCGTGATGCGGGCGATGCCGAAGTCGGTCACCTTCACCGTATCGCTGTCAATTTCATACATGATGTTGGCCGGTTTGATGTCCCGGTGCACCACATTCTGCTTGTGCGCATAGGCCAGGGCTTCAGCCACCCGGGCAACGATAGACAAAACTTTGGGGATGGGCAAAAGGTGCCCGTCCTTGGTCACATCGGCCAGATCCTTGCCTTTGAGGAACTCCATCGCGATATAGGCCAGATCGTGCTCTTCACCCGCATCGAAGATGGTCACGATATTCTGGTGCTGCAGCCGGCCCGCGGTTTCCGCCTCACGGAAGAAACGCTCGCGGGCATCGTCGAGTTCTTCGCCCTCGAACTCCTGGCTCAGGGCCATGGTTTTGATGGCGACGACACGGCCGATCTTGGGATCCTTGCCGAGATAGACCACGCCCATGGCGCCCTTGCCGAGCTCTTTTTCCACCTGGTAGCGGCCCAGCATGGGTTTTTCGACAGCGCCGCCGTCCAGCAGCATCGTGCCGCCGGGATGCGACCCGCCGCCACCCAGGATGACCGTTTCCGAAAGGTTTTTGGCGCGGTTGAGCTTGGACTGAAGGTCTTTATGGTTCTTGTTATAGGTGGCCATGTACTCGTAAACGGCCTGGGCCTTGTTGAACTGCCGCTTTCGCTCAAAATCCAGCGCCAGGTTGTTCATGTTGTCCATCAGCGCATCGGTGAAGGGCACCCGGCGGAACCGGTCAAACGCCATGTCGAGCTGGCCCTGACCCTGCAGGGCCAGGCCCATCATGCGGTTGGTTTCGGCAGACTCTTCATCCGACTTCAGCTTGCCCGCTTCGGTCATGAGGAAGCGCTTGGTCGTCAGGGCAAGGTGCCCAATTACGAGCAGGGCCGCCGGGAATACCAGCTTGAGCCACGTTGCCGATGCCGACAGCAAACCAAACTCGGCCACCAACAACAAGATAAAGAACACCAGGGTCACGATGGCCGCTTTGCCTGCCGAAAGCCTCGGCAGGCCGGCGATCAGGTAACCCGCCACCAGCAGCAATACACCGAGCGTGGCCCACACACCCCAGCCCGGCTGCACGATGAAATGCTCGCTCAAGATGCTGGAGGTGATGTGTGCAATGGTCTCTGCCGGCGAAAGCCCCGGGCCGGCAGGCGTGGGAAACTGGGTGCCTACGCCCGCGGCGGTAGCGCCGATGATGACAATCTTGTCGGCATATTTGCTGGCCGGAATCTTGCCGGAGATCACGTCATAGAACGAATCAACCGCAAAGGCAGGGCGGCCGTCCTTACCCTTGTAAAACTGCGGCAGCATCAGGGCCGCCTCATCGGTCTTGACCATCAGCTTGCCGATCTGCACGGATTCACCCACATTGAGCTTGATGTCGGCAGGCCCGAGGTTCAGGCTCTTGGCCGCCACCAGGAGGCTCATGGAAGGCACAGCCTTGCCGTAATAGTTAATCAGCAGGGGTTCTTGCCGCACCGCGCCGTCTACATCCTGCAACTGGTTGAGGTGGGCAATGCCCGCCGCTGCCGTACCGATCAGCTCAATGGGCTGCTGGCCGCGGATCGCCGGCAGGGAAAACCCATTGGGCTCATCGACGGCGCTCTTCAGGGCATACGCCGGGAGAGGATTGTCCGGCCGGCCCTGGGGCACGCCCAGCTGGAAAACCGAGGGCACCAGCACATTGCCGGCCTTGGTCATGCTGGCGGCAAGCTTGGCGTCGGTGTCCAGGGCAATTTCGGCTTCGGCGATAACTTTGCCGAGCTGCTCGGGCAGACCGCCCTGCGGGGGCGCCGCCGGATCGGCTACCGGGCCGAGCGCTTCCTTGATTTTGCGGATAAACACCAGGCCGCGGTCTGTCTGGGGCTCGAAGAAGAAGGCCGTGTGCGCGATGGTCTTGGCCTTGGCGGCCGTCAACTGGTCGATCAGCTGGGCGTGCACATCACGCGGCCAGGGCCAGCGACCTATATTGGCAATACTCTGGTCGTCGATCGCAATGATGGCGATGCGCTCGGAGGGCTGGCGCGAGGTGCTCGTGCTGGCAAAGTCGTAATAACGGCGCTCCAGGGTGCCGAAGAAGTCCGTCAGGCCGTGCAGAAACAAGACGGCCAGCACCACCAAAACGCCCACAAACCAGTCGGCTCGCCAGAACTGACTCAATTTTCTAGATGATTTGGCCACTTCCCGTCCCTTGTCCTGATTCGCTGTACATAAGCCTTGGCTGTTTTTTTAATTGCTTTGTATTACCCGTCGCGCGGATTGCCATTTACAGGCGCTCAGCAGCACCCGCCAACTGTTTCGGCAGGTTACAAGTCTCCTGACAATGGACATTAACAGACGGGGTGCGGCTGGACAAGTGACTTTTGCATGGCAGCCGCGCGGACTGTTGCAAATACGTGGTTTTCAGCCGACACGCAGTGATCGCGCTGGCATACCAACATACATCTGGATACAGGCGAAGGGCTCGCCCGCCACCCCCGTGCATTGGCACGGGGGGATTCAGCCTGCAAACCTCAGGCGGCGGAGGAGGTGTTTTTCTGCTGCCGTTTGGCCAGGTAGGTGCCAAGAGCCACCACCAGCACGGCGCCCACAATGCCGCCAACGGTGACCGCATGCTCGTTGATGGCGCCAAACTGAGCCGTCACGGCAGGGTCGGTCAGCAGCATTTCGCCCGCCAGGAAGCCCAGCAGGGCTGCGCCTATGGTGATGATGATGGGGAAGCGCTCCATCACCTTGGTCAGCAGGGTGGCGCCGAAAATGATCAGCGGAATGCTTACCAGCAGACCCAGCACCAGCAGCGGCAGGTTGCCTTTGGCGGCGGCGGCCACCGCAAGCACGTTATCCAGACTCATCACGAGGTCAGCAACCAGGATAGTGCGGATCGCGGCCGCCATGCCGCTGACTTCCTTGCCGTGGTCATCACCTTCCTCTTCGCCCTTTAGCAGGTCCACGCCGATATAGACCAATAACACTGCGCCTATGATTTTCAGGTAAGGCAGGGTCAGCAGCTGGATGGCCACAATGGTCAGCACAATCCGCATCACGATCGCGGCGGCACTGCCCCAGAAAATCGCTTTGGCTTGCTGCTCGGGTTTGAGCGTTCGCGCAGCCATGGCGATCACCACGGCATTGTCACCCGACAGGACAATGTTGGCGATCATGATGGAGCCGAAGGCGCTCCAGAAGAGAGGGGACGCGAAGTCCAGTCCGAAAAACATGTGTTGCTCCTGTTATGAATGAAAAAAGCGCCGGAAAGCGCTTTTTTGTTTTTTGGAGAGTCTAAGCCGCAACGCAGCCACCGCGATCGGTATTACTGCGTATTTGCTTGATCGAGGTCAAGTTTGCTGAAAGTCGCTGCGCGCAGCGCCTTACAGCAGATTCTTGAGCAGCTTGCCCATTTCCGAGGGGTTGCGCGTCACGGTGAAGCCGCAGGCTTCCATGATGGCCAGCTTGGCATCGGCCGTATCGGCGCCACCGGAAATCAGCGCGCCCGCATGGCCCATGCGCTTGCCGGCCGGGGCGGTCACGCCGGCGATAAAGCCAACGATAGGCTTTTTCATGTTGGCCTTGCACCACTGGGCGGCTTCGGCTTCGTCGGGGCCGCCGATCTCGCCGATCATGATGACCGCGTCGGTGTCAGGGTCGTCATTGAAGGCTTTCATCACGTCGATGTGCTTCAGGCCGTTGATCGGATCGCCGCCGATGCCGACGGCGCTGGACTGGCCCAGGCCGATTTCGGTCAATTGCGCCACAGCTTCATAGGTCAGCGTGCCGGAGCGGCTGACCACGCCGATACGGCCCTTGCGGTGGATGTGGCCCGGCATGATGCCGATCTTGATTTCGTCGGGGGTGATGAGACCCGGGCAGTTGGGGCCCAGCAGCAAGGTTTTCTTGCCGCCGGCGGCTTCCTTGGCCTTCATGCGGTTGCGCACTTCCAGCATGTCACGCACGGGGATGCCTTCGGTGATGCAGATGGCCAGGTCCAGGTTGGCTTCAACGGCTTCCCAAATGGCGGCAGCGGCGCCTGCGGGCGGCACGTAGATGACCGACACGGTCGCGCCGGTCGCTTTGGCGGCTTCGGTCACGTTGGCATAAATCGGGATGCCTTCGAAGTCTTCGCCGGCTTTCTTCGGGTTCACGCCGGCAACGAACGCGTTCTTGCCGTTGGCGTAGTCGCGGCACATACGGGTGTGGAACTGGCCCGTCTTGCCCGTGATGCCCTGGGTGATGACTTTGGTGTTTTTGTTGATGTAGATCGACATGCTTGTGTTCTCCTGGGGCTTACTTGACGGCGGCCACGATTTTGGTCGCGGCTTCAGCCATGGTGTCTGCGGCAATGATGGGCAAACCGGAGTCCGCCAGCATTTTCTTGCCCAGGTCTTCGTTGGTGCCCTTCATGCGCACGACCAGCGGAACCGACAGGTTCACGGCCTTGCAGGCGGTGATCACGCCGTCGGCGATGGTGTCGCACTTCATGATGCCGCCGAAGATGTTGACCAGGATGCCTTTGACATCGGGGTTCTTCAGCATGATCTTGAAGGCTTCGGTGACTTTTTCAGCCGTCGCGCCGCCGCCCACGTCCAGGAAGTTGGCCGGCTCGCCGCCGAACAGCTTGATGGTGTCCATGGTCGCCATGGCCAGGCCGGCGCCATTGACCAGGCAGCCGATGTTGCCATCCAGGCTGATGTAAGCCAGGTCGAACTTGCTGGCTTCGACTTCGGCCGGATCTTCTTCGTCCAGGTCGCGGTAGCCGACGATTTCGGGGTGACGGAACAGCGCGTTGGCGTCGAAGTTGAACTTCGCGTCCAGGGCCATGACTTCGCCCTTGCTGTTGCGGTTCAGCGGGTTGATTTCAACCAGCGACGCGTCGGTTTCCATGTAGCACTTGTAGAGCTTTTGCAGGATGTCGACGGTTTGCGCCACGGAGTCGGCGGGCATGCCGATGCCGGAGGCGACTTCCTTGGCCTGGGCGTCGGTCATGCCGACCAGCGGGTCGACAAACACCTTGATGATTTTTTCGGGGTGGGAATGGGCGACTTCTTCGATGTCCATGCCGCCTTCGCTGGAGGCGATGAATGCCACCTTTTGCGATTCGCGGTCGGTCACGGCCGAGACGTAGTATTCCTTCTGGATGTCGGCGCCATCTTCAATATAGAGGCGGCGGACTTTCTGGCCTTCGGGGCCGGTCTGGTGCGTTTTGAGCTGCATGCCGAGGATTTCGCCGGCAATGCGCTTGACGTCTTCGATGGTTTTGGCGACCTTCACGCCGCCGCCCTTGCCGCGGCCGCCCGCGTGGATCTGGGCTTTGACCACCCACACCGGGCCGCCAAGCTTCTGCGCGGCTTCCACCGCCTCCTGCACCGTGAACGCCGGGATGCCGCGCGGCACAGGCACACCAAAATTGCGCAAGATTTCCTTGCCCTGGTACTCGTGAATTTTCATGAAAAACCTTCAGGATTCAGTAAAAGAGGGGGGTGCAACAGGGATTTGGGCAGGGCGATGGGGTGTCGGATAGAGGCCACACCGGCCCAAAAAACCACGTCGGCGGTCACTGCACGCAGCAACTCAGAACTGTATCATGGTGCGACGCACAACTCTTGTGCCGGCCTGACAACCCCAAATGGCCCATAAACAGCCCGCAAAGGCCTGAAATTGGGCCTTGCAAGGCGTTTTCGGACACCCCGTTTCACGGCTGGCGACCCCGGTATTTCGTTATTTCCGCATTTCGTTTTTGTTGTTCGTTCTGTTGTTTGCCCCCTTGTTCGCCCTCTTGTTTGCACCTGGAAGTTTTCATGCCCAAAGTTTTTATTGACGGAGAAGCCGGCACTACAGGCCTGCAAATCCGCGAGCGGCTGCAAGCCATGCCGCACATCGAGCTGGTCAGCATCGCGCCCGAGTTGCGCAAGGATGCAGCCGCCAAGCGCGCCCTCATGGCGCAGGTGGACATGGTGATCCTGTGCCTGCACGACGACGCGGCCCGCGAATCGGTCGCCATGATCGATTCCCTGACCGGCAAAAAGCCCAAAATCATTGACGCCTCCACCGCCCACCGCACCGTGACCGGCTGGGTTTACGGCTTTCCCGAGCTGACCCAGACCCAGCGCGCCGCCGTGGCCGCCGCCGACCGCGTCGGCAACCCCGGCTGCTACGCCACCGGCGCGATTGCGCTGATCCGCCCGCTGGTGGATGCCGGTGTGCTCCCGGCCGACTTCCCTTTGAGCCTTCCAGCCGTGAGCGGTTACTCAGGCGGCGGACGCCAGATGATCGAGGCTTACGAAGCCGGCACCGCGCCACTCTTTGAGCTGTACGGCCTGGGCCTGAAGCACAAGCACCTGCCCGAAATCATGAAATACACCGGCCTCTCACGCCGCCCGGTGTTCATCCCGTCGGTGGGCAATTTCAAGCAGGGCATGCTGGTGCAGTTGCCTTTGCACCTCGATCTGCTGCCCGGCAAGCCGACCGGCGCACAGTTGCACGATGTGCTGGCCAAGCATTACGCCGGCAGCGAATGGGTGACGGTGGAGCCCGCAGGCGACTCCGGCACGCTGGATGCGCTGGCGCTGAACGACACCAACAAGATGGAACTGCGCGTGTTCGCCAACGAAGAGCACCGCCACGCGGTGCTGGTGGCGCGGCTGGACAACCTGGGTAAGGGTGCCTCTGGCGCCGCAGTCCAGAACCTCAAACTGATGCTCGGCTTGTAGCCTTCAGTCCTCGTCCGCTTGCACTACGCGGCGGATTACATCACCGCCGAACCCCCGGGCTGCCAGAAAGCGCATCTGCCTAGCGCGGCCGGCCGCATCAGGCGCGGGGCTTTCAAACTTCTTGCGCCAGATATCCCGGGCGCGTTCCAGTTCGCTGCCTTTCAGGCTGGCCACCGCCCCGGCCACCCGGTCGGCGCTCAGGCCCTTGGTGAGCAGCTCATGCTTGATGCGCGCCGCGCCAAAGCGACCGGCGCGCCGGTTGATCACCGACTCGACCACCCGCGCTTCACTGATGAAGTCCTTGGCCTCCAGGTCGTCCAGCACCTGGGCCAACTGGCCGGGTGTTTCTTCGTGCGGGGCCAGCTTGCGCTCCAGCTCGGCGCGTGAATGTTCGCGCGCCGCGAGGTAACGCAGTGCACGGCCCTTCAGGGAAAGGCCAAAACCCGCACGGGAGGCGGGTTTGACGGGCTTGTGATCTGACGGATTTTCCATGGTCAACAGGCCAGGCCCCACGCAAACTTCAGCTTTTTAATCGCTGCGAGTGCGCGCTCCAACGGGGCTATGGCCTTATTTGGCATTGAAAAGAATCAGGCAGCGGCTTTGGCGGGCTTTTCAGCCTTCTCGGCTTTGTCGGCCTTGGGTGCTTTTTCAGCGGGGGCGGGTTCGCTACCTGCCGCCGCCTGGATCAAGGGAACACCCAGCGATTCGCGCACCTTGTTTTCGATCTCGATGGCGAGTTCGGGGTTTTCTTTCAGGAACTCACGCGAGTTGTCGCGGCCCTGGCCGATTTTTTCGCCGTTGAAGGCATACCAGGCGCCGGCTTTTTCGACGATGTGGCCGGCCACCCCCAGATCCAGCACCTCGCCCAGGCGACTGATGCCTTCGCCGTAGAGGATGTCAAACTCCGCCGTCTTGAACGGCGAGGCCACCTTGTTCTTGACCACCTTGACGCGGGTTTCGTTGCCGATCACGTCTTCGCCCTTCTTGATGGAGCCGATGCGGCGGATATCCAGGCGCACCGAGGCGTAGAACTTCAGCGCGTTGCCGCCGGTGGTGGTTTCGGGCGAGCCGAACATCACGCCGATCTTCATGCGGATCTGGTTGATGAAGATGACCATGCAGTTGGCCTTCTTGATGGTGGCGGTGAGCTTGCGCAGCGCCTGGCTCATCAGCCGGGCCTGCAGGCCGGGCAGCGAGTCGCCCATTTCGCCTTCGAGCTCGGCCTTGGGCGTGAGCGCCGCCACCGAGTCGACCACGATCAGATCGACCGCGCCGGAGCGGGTCAGCGAATCAACGATTTCAAGCGCCTGCTCGCCGGTATCGGGCTGGCTGATCAGCAGGTCTTGCAGGTTCACGCCCAGCTTTTGCGCGTACTGGATGTCCAGTGCGTGCTCGGCGTCCACAAAAGCGCAGGTGCCGCCCAGTTTTTGCATTTCGGCGATGACTTGCAGGGTCAGCGTGGTTTTGCCCGACGATTCCGGGCCGTAGATCTCAACCACACGGCCGCGTGGCAGGCCGCCGACGCCCAAGGCGATGTCCAGGCCCAGGGAGCCGGTGGAAACGACCTGGATGTCTTCAATCACCTCGCCGTCGCCCAGCTTCATGATGGTGCCTTTGCCGAACTGCTTTTCGATCTGGGCCAGGGCGGCCTGCAGGGCCTTGGCCTTTTCGGTGTTCAGGGCGGCGCTTTGTACAGGGTTTTGGGCGGGGTTCAGTTTGCTGGTCAGTTCCATGAAAAACTCCTTGAAAATCAATGATGTAAAACTTGTTGCCTTGAATTTCAGCCTCTGCTTTTATTCACAGCGCTGGATGCATGACCAGTACTTTATGGGCGCCATAAAAATAAGTAAACCCTCTTTTTAGTCAGTTTGCCTGATCAATTGGGATACCATCACCGAATGGCAGAAACGACGGATTCACCCCTTGCCTCACACCTTCTTTCCAGTCCTTTTGGCGCCACTGAAGCCGGCTGGCGGCAAACCCACCTGGGGCGCCTGATGGGCCACGCCCTGCGCCGCTTTGACGAACGCGTGCTGTCGCTGATGGCCAGCAGCGTCGAGGTGCCGCTGGCGCTCTCCAATCTGGCAGCGCGCGACCAGGTCGGCGCCGCGCACATCCACATCACGCGCCACCTGGCGGTGGGCGGCTCACGCCTGACCGACCTCGCGCAAAGCGCCGGCATGAGCAAACAGGCCATGGGCGACCTGGTGGACCAGTGCGAAGCCTGGGGCCTGGTGACACGCCAGCCCGACCCGCACGACAAACGCGCCCGCCGGGTGGTGTTCACCGAATCGGGGCTGCTGTGGCTGGAAGCTTTTCACCAGGCCGTACGGCAGGCTGAGGACGAATTTCGCCAGGCGGTGGGGCAAGATGTGGCCACTGTGGTGGCGCTGGGGCTGGAGGCGTATGCGGGAGCCTGACCACATGGCCGTGTCAGCAAACTTGCGGCTGCAAAAGCCTAGAATTTGCCTTACAACACAAACCGCCCCTCGAAGGCCTGTAACAGGGGCTGATATCTGGAGACAACCATGCGCATTCTGATTGCCGAAGACGACCAGGTTCTGGCCGATGGCCTGTTGCGTACGCTGCGCGCCTCGGGCGCTGCCGCCGACCACGTGGCCAGCGGCACCGAGGCCGACGCCGCGCTGCTCACCAACACCGAATTCGACCTGCTGATCCTGGACCTGGGCCTGCCGCGCATGCACGGGCTGGAAGTGCTCAAGCGCCTGCGCGCGCGCGGCTCGCCGATGCCGGTGCTGATCCTCACCGCCGCCGACAGCGTGGAAGAACGCGTCAAGGGCCTGGACTACGGCGCCGACGACTACATGGCCAAGCCGTTTTCGCTGCAGGAGCTTGAAGCCCGCGTGCGCGCGCTGATACGCCGCGGCATGGGCGGCGCCAGCAGCACCATCAAACACGGCCCGCTGGTGTACGACCAGGCTGGCCGCGTGGCCACCATCGACGGCCAGATGCTGGAGCTGTCGGCGCGCGAACTCGGTTTGCTCGAGGTGCTGCTGCAACGGGCCGGCCGCCTCGTCAGCAAGGACCAGCTGGTCGAGCGCCTCTGCGAATGGGGCGAGGAAGTCAGCAACAACGCGATCGAGGTGTACATCCACCGCTTGCGCAAGAAGATTGAAAAAGGCCCGGTGCGGATCGCCACAGTGCGTGGGCTGGGCTATTGCCTCGAAAAAATTCCGGGGTAGCCATTTGATATTTGCTGTCGCCGCTTCGCCGGTTTTCACCCAAAGCGCGCCATGGCATTGAGGCTCTTTCAACGTGAGCGCCGAAGCCTCTTCGGCGAAATCCTCGACTGGATGCTCACGCCGCTGCTGCTGCTGTGGCCTATCAGCCTGGCGCTGACCTGGCTGGTGGCGCAGAACATCGCCGGCAAGCCTTTTGACCGTGCGCTCGAATACAACGTGCAGGCGCTGGCCAAGCTGGTGGTGGTCAAAAACAACCAGGTGCAGTTCAATCTGACTGCGCCGGCGCGCGAAATCCTGCGCGCCGACGACACCGACCTCGTCTACTACCAGGTGATGGGCACGCACGGCGAGCACCTGAGCGGCGAGCACGATTTGCCCGCGCCGCCCGACGAAGACAAACCCACCAACGGCGAGGTGCGCCTGCGCGAAGACCTCATCCAGGGTGAAGAGGTGCGCGTGGCTTACACCTGGCTCAAGGTCGACGTCAAAGCCGCGGGGCGCAACGAGAAGGGCGCGGGCGCGCCTGACGCCGCGCCTAGCCAGATGGTGCTGGTGCAGGTGGCCGAGACGCTGGAAAAGCGCAAGACGCTGGCCACCGAAATCGTCAAGGGCACGATGGTGCCGCAGTTCGTTACGCTGCCGCTGGCGGTGCTGCTGGTGTGGCTGGCGCTGGTGCGCGGCATCAAACCGCTGGCCCAGCTCGAAAAGCGCATCCGCGCGCGCAAGTCCGACGACATGAGCCCGCTCGATGAAACCGCGGTGCCTGAAGAAGTCGCGCCGCTGGTGTCTTCCATCAACGACCTGCTGAGCCGGCTCAAGGTATCGCTGACCACGCAAAAACGCTTCCTGGCCGACGCGGCCCATCAGCTCAAGACACCGCTGGCGGGCCTGCGCATGCAGGCCGACCTGGCGCAGCGCGAAACCGACGCCGATGAGCTGAAAAAATCGCTCAAGCACATAGGCCGCGCCAGCATTCGCGCCACCCACACCGTCAACCAGCTGCTGGCGCTGGCGCGCGCCGAAACCACAGGCCGAAGCCTGGCCAAACAGCACATCGACCTGGTGCATGTGGTGTCGGAAGTGATGGCCGATTCGGTGCCGCGCGCGCTGGAAAAGCAGATCGACCTCGGCTACGACGGCCCGGAGGCCGGAGAACAGGCCACACAGCTTGAAGGCAATGCCACCCTGCTCAAGGAGCTGGTGCGCAACCTGCTGGACAACGCCATCAACTACACGCCCGAAAAAGGCCAGGTCACGCTGCGGCTGATGACAGACCGCTTCAGCGGTGTGCTGGTGCTGCTGGTGGAAGACTCGGGCCCCGGCATTCTGGAGTCTGAGCGTGAGCTGGTGTTCCAGCCCTTCTATCGCACGCTGGGCACCAACGTCGACGGCTCGGGCCTGGGCCTGGCCATCGTGCTGGAAATCGCCAAGCAGCACGGCGCGACCATCACGATTGAAGACGCCGCGCTGGCCGGGCACCCGCAAACGCCGGGCACGCGCGTCACGGTGCGTTTTGTCGGCATGGATTTGCCTGACGGGCAGTGATGGGCAGTAGCCCTCAGGTTTTGGCCGGCGGCCACCTGTCGTACAGCTTCACGCCAACGCGCTCACCCCACAGCTCAATCTCCGCTGGCGTGCCGGCATGCGGCTGGTTGGCGCTGTTGCCGCGCACATAGCCCAGCGCCACGCAGGCGCCGGCCAGCGGGCTCCAGCCGACGGACGAGATTTCGCCCACGGTCTGCCCGCTCAGCACAATCGCCTCGCCGCCCCAGGCAAAGGCTTCGGGTGTGTCGAACACCAGCGTCACCAGCTTCTTGCGCAGCGCCAGCCCCTGTGAATTGAGCAGCGCGGCTTTGCCGATAAAGTCGGCCGGCTTGTCGAGCTTGACGCTGAAAGCCAGACCGGCCTCCCACGGCGTTTCGTCCGGGCCCAGCTCCGCGCCCCAGGCACGGCGGCCCTGCTCGATGCGCAGCGCGTCCAGCGCGTAGTAGCCCGCATCACGAATGCCCAGCGCCTTTCCAGCCTCCATCAACGCCAGGTAGACATGGCGCGCCATTTCAATCGGCGTGTAGAGCTCAAAGCCCGGCCCGCCCACATAGCTCATGCGGGCGGCGCGCACGCGGGCAAAGCCCACGTCGATTTCTTTTGTCCATGAGAACTTGAGCGCCTCGGGCGACAGGTCATCCGGGCTGACGAGCGCCAGCAACTCGCGCGCCTTCGGCCCCATCACCGACAGCACCGAGTACATCGCCGACACGTCGGTCAGCACCGCATGCTCCGCTTCGCCGATATGGCGCGTGATCCAGTCAAAGTCGCGCACGGTTTGCGCGGAGCCGGTGATGATGAGGAATTGATTCGCCGCCTGTCGCATCACCGTCAGGTCGCTCTCAAAGCCGCCGCGTTCGTTGAGCATGGCGGTATAGACCATCTTGCCGACGGGCACGTCCATCTCGTTGGCGCACAGGCGCTGCAGCACGGCCAGCGCATCGCGGCCCTGCAGCAGGTATTTGGAGAAGGAGGTCTGGTCGTAGAGGGCCACGGCTTCGCGTGTGGCTTTTTGCTCTTCGATCATCCAGGGGAGCCAACCGGGTTTGCTCAAGGTGTAGTCGGGCCTGGTCTGGCCATTGGGCCTGAAATAGCTCGCCCGCTCCCACCCATTCTTGCTGCCGAACTCCGCACCTTTGGCCGAAAGAATGTCATACAGCGGCGAAGTCCGCAGCGGCCGCGCCGTTTCCAGTTCCTGCCGCGGCCAGCGCATCGCATAGTGCAGGCCCAGCGTCTCACCGGTGCGTTCGGCCAGCGCCTTGCGGTTGCCGGTGAAGCTGCCGAAGCGGCGAATGTCCACATCCCACAAATCGGTGCTGGGCTCGCCGCCCACAATCCACTCGGCCATCAGCCGGCCCGCGCCGCCGCTGTTGGCAATGCCGGCCGAATTGAAGCCCGCGCAGACAAAGTAGTTGCGCAGCTCGGGGGCTTCGCCCAGGATGAAGTTGCCGTCGGGCGTGAAGCTCTCCGGGCCGTTGAGCAGCATCTTGACTTCTGCGGTCTCCAGGCAGGGCGTGCGATGCATGGCCGCGGTCATCAGCGGTTCGAACTGGTCCCAGTCTTCATCCAGCAGTTCGAACTGGAAGGTCGAAGGAATCGGGTCCATCTTCCAGGGCTTGGCCTGGGGCTCAAAGCCGCCCATCACCAGGCCGCCGACTTCTTCCTTGTAATAGATGTAGCCGTCGGGGTCGCGCATGACCGGCAGCATGGGGTGCACGCCCGGGATCTTGCCGGTAACGATGTAGAAATGCTCGGCCGAATAAAGCGGCACATTCACACCCGCCAGCTTGCCGAACTGCCGTGCCCACTGGCCGGCACAGTTGACGAGCACTTCGCAGCGCACGTCGCCCTGCGCGGTCTTCACGCCCACGGCCTTGCCGTTTTCAATGATGACGCCGGTTACTTCAATGCCTTCGACCATCTTCACGCCGCGGTTGCGCGCGCCCTTGGCCAGCGACATGCACAAATCCGCCGGGTTGGCCTTGCCGTCGCCCGGCAACCAGATCGCGCCCTGCAGATCGTCGGTGCGCATGATGGGGTATTTCTCGCCGGCTTCCTGCGGCGAGATCTCATGGCACTCGACGCCAAAGCTGTTGGCCATGGCCACCTGCTTTTTGAGCACCTTCATGCGCTCGGGCGTGCGCGCCACATTCACGCTACCGCATTGTTTCCAGCCGGTGGCCAGGCCCGTCTCGGCCTCCAGCGAGGCGTAAAGCTCAATGCCGTACTTGCTCATCTGCGTCATGTTGCGGTTGGGCCGCATCTGGCCAACCAGGCCGGCCGCATGCCAGGTGGTGCCGCTGGTGAGCTTGCCTTGTTCCAGCAGCAGCACGTCGGTCCTGCCCATCTTCGCCAGGTGGTAGGCGACCGAGCAACCGGCAATGCCGCCGCCTATGATCACGATTTGTGCGTGGCTGGGAAGTGTCGTGGTGGTCATGGCATGGGCCTCACAGGAGATTGGGATTTTTGATCACGCTAACCGAATGGCCATGACACCACCGACGATGGCGCAGGTGCCCACAAAGCGGCGCACTGTAAAGGCTTCCTTTAGCAACCAGCAGCCGATCAGCACCGCGAAAAGCACCGAGGTTTCGCGCAGCGCCGCGACCGTGGCCACGGGCGCGCGGGTCATGGCCCACAGCGCAATGCCGTAAGAGCCCAGCGAGGCCAGCGCGCCGCCGGTCGCCACCGGCCAGCGGTGGCGCGCGTAGTCCGTCATGGCGCGTCCGCGCCGCGCCATCATCAAAAGGCCAAAGGGCCAGCCGTCGAGCAGGAAGAGGGTGGCAACGTATTGCAGTGCGTTGCCGGAAGCCCGCACGCCCAACGCATCCACCACGGTGTAGATCGCGATGATGACGGCGTTGGCCAGCGCGAAGCCGACCGCCTTGCGCGCGTGCAGCGCGTGGCGGCTCAGGCCCAATACCAGCACGCCGCTGCAAATTCCCACAATACCGGCCCATGCCAGCGGGCTCAAGGTTTCACCCAGCGTAAAGGTGGCCGACAGCGCCACCAGCAGCGGCGCCACGCCGCGCATCAACGGATAAGTAAGGCCAAGGTCGCCATGTTTGTAGGCCTGCGTGGTGGCAATGTAGTAACCGATGTGGATCAGCACCGAAGCGCCGATAAACGGCCAGGCCTCCATGCGCGGCAGGCCTACCACCAGCACCAGCGGCACTGCCAGCACCGAACCGATGAGGTGGATGACTGCCATGTCCAGCGACTTGTCGGTGCTGGACTTGACCAGTGCGTTCCAGCCCGCATGCAGTAGCGCACCGAAGAGCACGGCACACAGCACCGGCCAGGTCAGTATCAGGACTTCAGGCGGCAAGCGAAGGCCTTGAGGCGGGAAGGGCGCAACGCCGCGCCCGCGCCAGGAAGTGCGACAGCGGCGGCGTCACTTTTTTCTCGTCTTTGGCCAGGTCGTCCCACAGGCGCAGCTTCACCGCATCTTCAGCCCCGGGCTGAGCGATGAAGCGCGCGGCTTCTTCGGCCGAAAAGATGCCGCCTTGCAGCAGCAGGCTGCGTTTGGAATCGGCCGACAGGCTGGAATGGTAGCCGCGCCGCGCGGCGCAGAGGTAACGCTTGGCATCGACATGCAGTTTGATGGCGTCCAGCACCTCATCATTGAACAGGCCACGCAGAAAAGGCAGCGCGCGGTATTGATGCACATCATCCACGCCGCGCAGCGAGGGCGTCTCGCCCAGGTCATGCAGCAGATGGCCCAGGTCGTGCAGCAAGGCGGCGGTGACCAGCGCGTCACTCGCGCCTTCTGCCTCGCCCAGCGCCGCGGTCTGCAGAGCGTGCTGCAACTGCGTCACGGGCTCGCCGCTGTACTGTTCGCCGCCGCGCTCTTCAAAGAGGCGCGCGATATCCGCAAAAGTCAGAGCCATGGCATTGAGTAAGTTTTGAGATTGGTAAAGCTCTTGATCGCTTCCTGCACGCCTTCTTTATAGCCGAGGCCCGAGTCCTTGATGCCGCCGAAGGGTGTGAGCTCCAGGCGGTAACCGGGCACTTCACGCACGTTGACCGTGCCGACATGCAGCTCGCTCACAAAACGGTTGATGTAGTCCATGCGGTTGGTGCACACCGCGCTCGAAAGGCCGTAAGCCGTGCCGTTGGAAATCTGGATGGCTTCTTCAATGTTTTTGAAGCGGATCACTGGCGACACCGGGCCGAAAGTTTCCTCACGCGCCACCGTCATTTGCGGCAGCACATGGTCCAGCAGCGTGGGCGAGTACAGCGCGCCGCGGCGCTTGTTGCCGGCCAGCAGTTTCGCGCCCTGGCTCACGGCTTCATTCACACGCGATTCAAACAGCATGGCGGCCGGCTCATCGATCACAGTGCCCATGTCATTGGCCTTGTCGGCGGGGTCGCCGTATTTCCAGGCCAGGGTCTTGGCCAGCACCTGCTCGACAAACTCACCCGCCACCGCTTCATGCACCATGAGCCGCTTGATGGCGGTGCAGCGCTGGCCCGAATTTTTGTACGAACCCTGCACGGCGAGCGTTGAGGCCTCGTCGATGTCGGCATCTTCCATCACGATGATGGGGTCGTTGCCACCCAGCTCCAGCACCACGCGGCGGTAACCGGCTTTGGACGCAATGTATTTGCCGATGGCCACACCGCCGGTGAAGGTCACCAGGTCAACCATGGGGTTGGTGATCAGCTCGTCGGCAATCTCGCGCGGGTCGCCGGTCACCACGCTGAGCATTTCGGGCGGCAGGCCGGCTTCATACAGGATGTCGGCAAACAGGATGGCCGAAAACGGCACCTTCTCGGACGGCTTGAGCACCATGCGGTTGTTCGTCGCGATGCTGGGCACCACCTTGTGCGCCACCTGGTTCATCGGGTGGTTAAAAGGCGTGATGGCGGTGATGACGCCCAGCAACGGCGAGCGGTGCGTGTAAACGCGGCGCTTCTTGCCGTGGGGCGTCAGGTCGCAGCTGAAGATCTGGCCGTCGTCTTTGAGCACTTCGGTTGCGCCAAAGAGCAGCACGTCGCTGACGCGGCCGGCTTCATAAATCGCGTCTTTGATGCAAAGGCCGGCTTCCGCGGTGATGAGGCTTGCAACTTCGCTCAGCCGCGACTGGATGATGGCGGCCGCGCGATTCAGAATCGCTGCGCGTTCATAGCGCGTGAGCTGCGGCTTGTAGGCGTGCGCTTTGGCAAAAATGTCACGCACTTCCTCCAGCGTGGCCTTGGGCACGGTGCCGATGCGCTTTTCGGTGAAGGGGTTGAAGACCTCGATGGCCCGGTCGCCGCTGCGGTCAGCGCCGACCTTGCGGCCCGCCAGGCGCATGGCGTTGAGCTGGTGGTCCTGAATGTACTGGTCAATCACGCTGCTGCTTTCGGAATGAACGTTAAGGGCGCCGGACTACTGGGCGTAATTGAGCGCCAGGTCGAAGGCGTCGAAATTGCGAAAGCGCCGGCTGCGGTCCAACCCCGGGAGTTGGCGGTTGACGATCAGCGGCACGCGCTGCTCGCTCATGCCGCCGTGTGATCGCAGCGGCACTTCCAGCGCCGAAAGATCATGGCGCGAAGCCGAGGTTCCGATCACGGTGAAGCGTTCCGACACCGCCACGATGTCACCAATGCGGTCGGCCGGCAGCTCAAAGCGTTCAGCCGCCTGCTCACGCGAGAGCACGAGCTCCATGCCCTTGAGCGCCGCCAGACGCTTGCGCGCGGCCTCGATGTTGGTGCCTTCGGGCAAATACACCGTGGCAAACGATCCCAGCGCACCGTGATGCACCACATAAGGATCGGTGATCGGCAGGATCACGCGTGCGACGGCCGCGCCCAGCCAGTTGTCAAACCAGTCCTGCAGGTAGATCACATCGGGCGTGCCGTCCATGGCGACCTTGGCGTTCATGCCGTGGTCGGCGGTCAGCACAATCACACAGCCCAGGTCGTCGAGCTGCTGCATGTAGCCGTCCATCATGCGGTAGAAGGAATTGGCGCCGTCGGTGCCGGGTGCATGCTTGTGCTGCACATAGTCGGTGGTCGAAAGGTACATCACATCGGGCTTGTACTTCTGCATGATCTTCACGCCGGCCGCGAAGACAAACTCCGACAGGTCGGCGCTGTACACGCTGGGCAGCGGTTGACCCACCAGGCCCAGTACGCCCTCAATGCCGTTTTCTTCCAGCGTGACCTGGTCGGCCTTCTCGGACGAAAAGCAGATGCCCTTCATCTTGTGGCCCAGCAGCTTGCGCAGCTTGTCTTTGGCCGTCACCACGGCCAGCGACTTGCCGGCATCCGACAGCGCGGCCAGCAGCGTGGGCGCGCGCAGCCACTTGGGGTCATTCATCATGACCTCGGTGCCACTCGCCGTGTCGAACAGGTAGTTGCCGCAAATGCCGTGCACGCTGGGCGGCGCGCCGGTGACGATGGAGAGGTTGTTGGGATTGGTAAAGCTGGGCACCACGCAGTCGCCCGTCAGACCCGAGCCCAGCGCCAGCGTGCGCTTGAGCCAGGGCATCTGGCCGGTGGCCACGGCTTGCGCCAGGTAGTCTGGCTCGCAGCCGTCCACACAGACCACCACCGTGGGTTTGGCCGGGAGCTTGTAGGCCCGGCCGTTGACTTTCACTTCAGTCCCTGATTCAGCGTTTGCCACGTGATGGCCCTTCCTTGACTTTGGTTTTTTCTTTGTCTTTGTTTTTGGGTGCGCCCGTGGTGCTGGCGACCAGGCGAACGGGCTTGGCGGTGGCCTCGGCCTGTTCGGCCAGCGCGGCCTGCCTGCGCAAGTCGTTTTCTATCGTGCGCTCCTTGCTTTCGATCACGTGCTGGAACATCGCGCGGCCGGCCGCATCGGCATCGCCCGCCGCAATCGCCTTGACGATCTGCCGGTGTTCGTTGGCCGACATGGGCATGAGCCAGCCGTCGGCCAGGTTCAGCCGCCTGAACAGCGATAGCTCTTTGATCAGCTTGCGGTAGATCTCGGTCAGCTTGCGGTTACCGGCCATTTCCACCAGGCGGTCGTGAAAGGTGAGATTGAGCAGGTGGTAGGCGTGAGGGTCTTCGGCCTTCACCGCCTTTTCCATGGAGTCGACGAGCGCCTTGAGCTCCTTGACCTCGGCGGCGGTGATGTTTTCCGCCAGGCGGCGGCCGACCAGTTCGTCCATCGCGGCGCGCAGGTCAAAGATTTCGACGGCTTCATCGATGGGAATGTCCCGCACAAACACACCGCGGTTTTTCTCGTTGCGCACCAGGCCGGCTTCCTCGAGCATGCGAAAAGCTTCGCGCACCGGGCCGCGCGAGACACCCATCTTTTCGGCCAGCGTGGCCTCGATCAATTTGCTGCCGGGCTCGTACTCGCCGGCAAGGATGGCACGCTCGATTTCCTGCTGCACCACAGTGGTGAGGGAGCTGTTCTGGAGTTGCGCGATGGTGGGATGCAAAGCAGCGTTCATGCCCTGAATTGAAGCATAAAAATGTAGATTGTCAACAATCTGCAATAAACAATTGACAAGATAGAAGGGTCGGCGTCAAATAAAAAATGAGCTGGGTTGGCAGGCCTGAACACAGGCGGGTCATCACAGTGTCACTACCCCGACACGATCAAGTCACAACATTGCAGGTCTCCAATAAAGGATTTTTTATGCAACTGGCTACCCACCTCAAATCACTGTCAAAGGCCATCGCCCTTCTGGGCCTGCTCGCCGCGTCTACCGGCGCCTTCGCCCAGAAGACCCAGCTGCTGGTCTACACCGCACTGGAAACCGACCAGATCAAGGCCTACCAGGAAGGCTTCAACAAGGTCTACCCCGACATCGAAATCAAATGGGTCCGCGACTCGACCGGCGTGATCACCGCCAAGCTGCTCGCCGAAAAGTCCAACCCGCAGGCCGACACCATCATGGGTGTGGCGGCCTCCAGCCTGGCCTTGCTCGACAAACAGGGCATGCTCGAACCGTATGCGCCGATCAATCTTGACGGCATCATGAGTCAGTACCGTGACAAGAAAAAAGTCCCCGCCTGGTTCGGCATGGACGTGTGGGGCGCGACCGTATGCTTCAACACCGTTGAAGCCAAGAAGAAAAACATTCCCACGCCAGAAACCTGGCAGGACCTGACCAAGCCCATCTACAAAGGCCAGATCGTCATGCCCAACCCCGCCTCCAGCGGCACCGGCTACTTTGACGTGACCGCCTGGCTCACGCTCTTTGGCGACAAGGACGGCAAGGGCGGCGGCTGGAAGTACATGGACGCGCTGCATGAAAACATCGCGCAGTACACCCACTCGGGCTCCAAGCCTTGCAACATGGCCGCCTCAGGCGAGTTCCTCGCGGGCATCTCGTTTGAATACCGCGGCAACGCCAACAAGGCCAAGGGCGCACCGATTGATCTCGTGTTCCCGAAAGAAGGCCTGGGCTGGGACCTGGAAGCCTTTGCCATCCACAAAGGCACCAAGAAACTGGACGCCGCCAAGAAGCTGGCCGACTGGGCATCGAGCAAGGACGCGATGATGCTCTACGGCAAAAACTTTGCCATTACCGCGCAGCCGGGCCTGGCGCCGCCGCTGGCCAATGTGCCCAAGGACTATGAGTCGCGCCTGGTCAAGATGGACTTCAACTGGGCCGCTGACAACCGCGAGCGCATCCTGAATGAGTGGACGAAGCGCTACAACTCCAAAACAGAGAAGAAGTAGCCCCCTGTCAGCGGCCTTTGGCCGCTGTCTCCCCCTCAGGGGGACAGCCGCTGTGGCCCGGCTAAGCCGGTTCCACGCGGCTGCTTGGTTTTCGTATCGGCGTAGCCCAGGCAATACCCACGTATGACCCACGACACTTTTCTGAACCTGCGCCATATCCGCAAGGAGTTCGGCGCATTCACCGCACTGCAAGACATCAACCTGGATATCCGCAAGGGTGAGTTCGTGTGTTTCCTCGGCCCGTCGGGCTGCGGCAAGACGACGCTGCTGCGGATCATCGCGGGGCTGGAGGTGCAAACTTCGGGTGAAGTGCACCAGGGCGGCCGCGACATTTCGCTGCTGCCGCCGGCTTTGCGTGACTACGGCATCGTGTTCCAGAGCTATGCCCTCTTTCCCAATCTGAGTGTGGCTGACAACGTGGCTTATGGGCTGGTCAACCGCAAGACGCCCAAGGCCGAAGCCGCCAAACGCGTGACTGAGCTGGTCAAGCTGGTGGGCTTGCCGGGCAGCGAAAGCAAATACCCCAGCCAGCTCTCGGGCGGCCAGCAGCAGCGCATTGCGCTGGCGCGAGCGCTGGCTACTTCGCCGGGCTTGTTGTTGCTGGACGAGCCGTTGTCGGCGCTTGACGCGCTGGAGCGGGTGCGGTTGCGCCAGGAAATCCGCGCGCTGCAGCAAAAGCTGGGCGTGACGACCATCATGGTGACGCACGACCAGGAAGAGGCCCTAAGCGTGGCCGACCGCATTGTGGTGATGAACCACGGCCTGATCGAGCAGGTGGGCACGCCCATGGAGATTTACCGCGAGCCCGCTTCGCCTTTTGTGGCCGACTTTGTGGGCAAGGTTAATGTGATGCCGGTGCGCGTGAGCGGCGGCGAGATGAAGTTCGGCGCGTTGTGCCTGCCCTGCGACGGCGCAGACCGCGAAGCCAAAATCTATTTGCGGCCCGAAGACGTGCTGGCCCGGCCGATTGCCGCCGGCGACGCCCATGTGTTTGACGCCACCATCGAGAAGATCGAGTTCCTGGGCTCCTTCTGCCACGTGCATGTAGCCTCGCCTGCGCTGGGCGGCCACAAGCTCACGGTGTATCTCTCGCTCAATTTCCTTTCCGAGCAATCGCTTGAGATCGGCTCCTCGCTGCCGCTGAAGCTGCTGCCCGATCGCATCAAGGTGTTTTGATGCCGGTGTTCACTGCTCCCTCGCCCACCGCGGTACGCCAGCGCACCCACTGGATTGACCACCTGGCCTACGGGGCGCTTGCGCTCGTGGCGGTCGTATTGATCGTCTTCCTCGCGGCGCCCTTGCTGGCCATCCTGCAGCAAGCCCTGCTGGGCAAGTCCGGCGATTTTGTCTGGTTCGACAACTTCATCGAGTACGCCAAAACACCGGCGTTGCTGGAGAGCCTGTGGAACAGCCTCTGGGTCTCCACCGCCGTCACGCTGATTGCCGTGCCGCTGGCCTTTGGTTTTGCCTATGCGCTGACGCGCTCCTGCATGCAGTACAAGGCGCTGTTTCGCGGCATCACGCTGATTCCGCTGCTGGCGCCCTCGCTGCTGTCGGCGATTTCACTGATCTACTGGTTCGGCAACCAGGGTGTGCTGAAAAGCTGGATGCAAGGCCTGGGCATTGAGCAGATCTACGGCGCGCCCGGCATTGTGGTGGCCGAATGTTTTGCGGTGTTTCCGCATGCGCTGATGATCCTGGTCACCGCTCTCGGCTTGTCGGACGCACGCCTTTATGAGGCCGCTAACGCCATGGGTACCAGCAGCCGGCGCAAGTTCTTCACCATCACCCTGCCCGGCGCCAAGTACGGCCTGATCTCGGCGGCACTGGTCACCTTCACGCTGGTCATGACCGACTTCGGCATTCCCAAGGTGATTGGCGGCAACTTCAACGTGCTGGCCACCGACGTCTTCAAGCTCGTGATCGGCCAGCAGGACTTTGCCAAGGGCGCCGTCGTCGCCATCTTGCTGCTGGCGCCGGCCGTGCTGACTTTTGCGGTCGACAAATACGTCAGCAAGCGCCAGACCGCCATGCTGACGGCACGCGCCGTGCCCTATCGGCCCACGCCCTCGCGCGGCTACGACTGGGTCATGACGCTGTACTGCTGCGCCATCGCCTTCCTGGTGCTGGCCATGCTGGGCATGGCGGTGTTCGCTTCTTTCGCCAGTTTCTGGCCTTACAACCTCACGCCCAGCCTGCGCCACTACACCATGGGGCTGGTCGATGCCGAAGTCGGTGTCGGTTTTGTCAACAGCCTGAAGATGGCCGCGGGCACCGCCTTCTTCGGCACGGCGCTGGTGTTTGTCAGCGCCTACCTGCTGGAAAAAACCAAGGGCATGGACGGCCTGCGCGGCTTTGTGCGCATGCTGGCCATGCTGCCCATGGCCGTGCCCGGGCTGGTGCTGGGCCTGGGCTACATCTTCTTTTTTAATGCGCCCGACAACCCGCTGAACGGCCTGTACCACACGCTGACGCTGCTGACGCTGTGCACCATCGTGCACTTCTACACCACCGGCCACCTCACGGCGGTGACGGCCCTCAAGGCGCTGGATGGTGAATTCGAAGCCGTCAGCGCTTCGCTCAAGGTGCCCTTCTTCAAGACCTTCTGGCGCGTCACCCTGCCGATCTGCACGCCGGCCCTGGTCGACATCGCGCGCTACTTCTTCATCAACGCGATGACGACGATCTCCGCCGTCGTCTTTCTCTACTCGCCTGAAACCAAGGTCGCCTCCATCGCCATCCTGAATCTGGACGAAGCCGGTGAAATTGGCGCTGCCGCCGCAATGGCGGTGCTGATCGGGCTCGCTTCGACGATTGCCACGCTGCTGTTTATGGCGCTGGCCTGGTGGATCAACCGCCGCACGCAGGCCTGGCGAAGCGGCGCACGCTGAACACACGCATGCAAGACCACCGCAACCTTCGCATGCTCACGCGCTACACGGCCTGGGCGAATGACCGCCTCTTCACCGCGCTGGGCCAATTACCGCCAGGTGAAGTGACGGCACCGCGCGCGACATCCTTTGGCAATATGCTCCGCACGCTAAACCATGCCTATGTGGTGGACATGATCTGGCAGGCGCACCTGCAGGGCCGGCCGCATGGCTTCACCTCCCGCAACACCGACGGCACTCCCGCACTGGCGCAGCTGCGCGAGCAGCAGCAGGCGCTCGACGACTGGTACATCCTTTACGCAGACGGCCTGACCGGCAGACTGCAAAGCGAGGTCGTGCATTTCAGATTTGTTGATGGCGGCGAGGGCGCCATGACGCGCGGCGACATGTTGCTGCACGTCGTCAACCACAAGACGTTTCACCGGGGCTATGTGGCCGACATGATGTACCAGGTGCCGGCAAAACCGCCCAGCATGGACCTGCCGGTTTTCCTGCGCGACGCCGCTCCCGACCTGAGTTGAACTCAACTGAACCGATCCCCACAAAAAACAAAGAGGCAAACCATGGACAGAGACAAAATCCTTTTGACCCCGGGCCCACTGACGACCACGCTGCGCACCAAGCTTGCGATGCTCAAAGACTGGGGCTCTTGGGACAGCGACTTCAACGCCGTCACGGCGAGTGTGCGCAAAAGCCTGCTGGCCGTCGTTCATGGGCAAGACTCGCACGTCGTTGTGCCCTTGCAAGGCAGCGGTACCTTCAGCGTTGAGGCGGCGGTGGCCACCGTGGTGCCGCGCGACAGCCATGTGCTGGTGATGGACAACGGCGCTTACTGCAAACGCGCGGCCAGGCTCACCACGCTAATGGGCCGGCGCTGCACCGTCATGCCCTTTGACGAGGCGGCGCAGGTGTCGCCCGCTGCACTGGCCGACCAGCTCAAGGCCGACGCCAGCATTACCCACGTCATGCTCATCCACTGCGAAACCGGCGCGGGCGTGCTCAACCCCTTGCAGGAAGTGGCCGATGTCTGCAAGGCCCACGGCAAGGGCCTGCTGGTGGACGCCATGAGTTCTTTCGCCGCCATCGAGATCGACGCACGCAAGGTGCACTTCGATGCGCTGGTGGCGGCCAGTGGCAAATGCCTTGAAGGCGTGCCCGGCATGGGCTTTGTGTTTATCCGCAAGGCCATCCTCGACGGCTGCGCCGGCCGCAGCCAGTCGCTGGCGATGGACCTGCACGATCAGTACGTCTACATGGAAAAAACCACGCAGTGGCGCTTCACGCCGCCCACCCACGTGGTGGTGGCGCTGGCCGAGGCCATTGCCCAATTTGAAGAAGAAGGCGGCCAGCCCGCGCGCCTGGCCCGCTATGAAAGCAACTACCGCACATTAATCGCGGGCATGGCCAAGCTCGGCTTCAAGCCCTTCCTGGATCCGGCCATCCAGGCGCCCATCATCGTGACCTTTCACGCACCGGCCGACAGCCGCTACGACTTCAAGAAGTTTTATGCCGCTGCACGAGATCGCGGCTTTGTCCTATACCCGGGCAAGCTCACCCAGGTGGAAACTTTCCGGGTGGGTTGCATCGGTGCAATAGGCCCGAATGAGATCGAACAAGCCGTGCTGGCCGTGGCGGGCGCCTTGCAGGACATGGGCATCACGTCCGCCGCACCTGCCGCCTGAGAACGTCTCCTCACCAGCATGAGCCCCGGAACCGGCTTTGCCGGGCCGTAGGGCGGGCGGCCCCCTCGGGGGGCAGCGACCCACACGAAGTGGGGGAGCGTGGGGGCTTAGTGATATCGACGGAACGCTTCGGAGGGAAGCTCGCCAAACATCTGCTGGTAGTCGTGCGCAAAATGACCAAAATGCCAAAACCCCAGGTCGGTTGCAGCCGCCGTCACCGACGTGGCGGTTTTCAGCGCCTGCCTGGCGGCATTCAGGCGCACGGCGCGCAGATACGCCAGCGGGCTGATGCCCAGCGCCGTCTGAAAACCATTTTGCAAGGTTCGCCGGCTCACACCAAGCTGTTCGCACAGCGCCAGCACCGTGGGCGGCTGGTCGAGCTGCGCATGCACCAGCTCCTGGGCGTGGCGCGTCAGCGCCCAATGCCCGTGGGCACCGACGGAATCAACGCCACCCACCGGTGCAAGCACCCGGCCGAGCTGCTCCATCACGGTGTCGAGCATGGCGGCCTGCACGGCGGGCGACTGCAGCAGGGCCGGCGCCGCCTCCACCGTATCCAGCACACCCGTCAGGCACTGCCTGAGCCCAGCCTGCGCTGCGCCATCGAGCCGGCGCAAGCCGGCCTGTGCACCGAGCCGGGCCTGCAGCGCCGGGTCATGCTCACCGCAACGCCGCCAGGCCGCCTCATCCAATTCGAGGCCCAACATCACATGGCGGCGGGACGAGCGGAACTCAAAGCCCGACGCACCCGAGAACACATGCAGCGCATCCGAATCGCTGGGGGCGCCGCAAAACACACTGGGCCCCTCGACCTGCAGCGGCAAGCCCAGGGCAAGCGCGCCGTCCCGGATCTGGCCGGTCTGGTAGACCGACTCCCGCAGGCTTTCCACAAAAAGGCGCAGGCCCGCGAACTCCAGCTGGCGCACTTCACCACCGAAGGCCCCGCGCGAGAGCTGCAGGTAGCTCTGGTTCCAGCCCGTGAGCGCCGCGGCCTGCTCGTCCGCGTCGGCGAACGACGCGCGGGACAACAGCGCTGGCTGGGCGGTATCGGAAGGATGTGCCATCGCCGCATTCTTGCAGGATTCGTGCCGCGCGCAAGCTACGCTTTGAAACAGTTCGACTTACTTGCCCCGGCTTCCCGAACAGCTTCCCGAACAAACCCTATGCGCCATTTGCCGAAATGGGATTTCAGCGCACCCACCCCCGCCCTAGGATGCGAAACAGCCCTGCCGGGCCTCCAACCTCGCAACCTATAGGGAGCCACCATGTCAGAACGTTCCAGCGTCCAGTACGCAAAAGTCGACGGCAGCTATTTTGAAAAGAGGGGGCTGCGCCGCTATGCCGGCGTCTGGTCGCTCTGGGCGCTCGGGGTGGGCGCGGTGATTTCCGGCCACTTCGCCGGCTGGAACCTGGGCCTGGCCAACGGCTGGGGCAGCATGCTGCTGGCCACCATCATCATTTCGGTGATGTACCTGGGACTGACCTTTTCGCTGGCTGAAATGTCGCCCGCATTGCCGCACACCGGCGGTGCCTATTCCTTTGCGCGCACCGCCATGGGGCCCTGGGGCGGCTTTCTCACCGGGCTCGCCGAAAACGTGGAATACGTGCTGACGCCGGCCGTCATCGTGTTTTTCATCGGCAGCTATATGGGCAGCATCTTCGGCACGCCGCCGGCCTGGCAGCCTTTGTGGTGGATCGGTTTTTACATCGTCTTTATCGGCCTGAACATCATCGGTGTCGAGCTGTCTTTCAAAATCACGCTGGCCGTCACGCTGCTGGCGCTGGCTTGCCTGGTGGCTTTCTGGATCAGCGCCCTGCCCAAGATCGACTTCGCACGCTGGGCCATGAATGTGGGCGCCGGCGGCGCCGTGCTGCCCGAGGGCCGCGGCCCCTTCCTGCCGCTGGGCTTTGCCGGCGTGCTGGCGTCGCTGCCCTTTGCGGTGTGGCTGTTCCTGGCGATCGAGCAGCTGCCCCTGGCGGCTGAAGAGTCGGTCGACCCGCGCCGCGACATGCCGCGCGGCATCATCGCCGGCATCTTCACGCTCATCCTGTCGGCCTTCATGATTCTGTGGCTCAACCCGTCGGTCGCAGGCATAGGCTCCCACGCGCTCAGCACCTCGGCCGAACCGCTGCTGGACGGCTTCAAGGCGATCTACGGTGACGGCATCGCCAAGGTGCTGGCGCTGGTGGCCGTGCTGGGCCTGGTAGCAAGCTTTCACACTATCATCTTCGCCAAGGGCCGGCAGATCTATTCACTGAGCCGGGCCGGCTACTTTCCTTCCGCACTGTCAGTCACACACGGCAGCCGCAAGACGCCGCACATCGCCATGATCGTCGGCTCGGTGGTGGCGCTGGTCGTCATGTTTGTGCTGTGGTTCACGCTGGGTGTCGACAAGGGCTCAGCCGTCATCGGCGGCACCTTGCTCAACATGGCGGTGTTCGGCGCCATGTTCTCTTATGTGATGCAGGCCTTGTCGTTCATGCGCCTGCGCAGCAAGCTGCCGCACATGGAACGCCCCTACCGCAGCCCGCTGGGCGTGGCGGGCGCGGCGCTCACGCTGCTCATCGCATTGGTCACCATTTACTTCCAGCTCAGCGACCCGGTCTACCGCGTCGGTGTGCTGTGGGTTGCCCTGTGGTTCGCCATCGGCATCAGCTACTTCGCGGTGATGGGCCGGCACCGGCTGATCCTCTCGCCGGAAGAAGAATTTGCGATTGGCCTGGCCGAAAAAGGCCGCGCAGGCGCCCACACCTAAAACCAACAGGACCACCAGGCACCCACGACCATGCCCCAAAAAACTCCAAAATCCTCCGCACCCCATCCTGCCCTGGCGGCGCTGCGCAAGTCGGGCGCCAACAAGATGAAGGTCGCCGTCAGCGACATCGACGGCGTGCTGCGCGGCAAGTACCTGCACAAAGACAAGTTCTTCGGCGCGGCCGAACCCTACCCCTCTGGCGGCTTTGGCTTTTGCGATGTGGTGCTGGGCTGGGACATGATGGACAGTTGCTACGACAACACCTCGGTGACGGGCTGGCAGCACGGCTTTCCGGATGCGCTGGCGCGGCTGGACATGGCCACCCTGCGCCACGTGCCCTGGGACAACAAGGTGCCCTTTGTGCTGGGCGAGTTCGTCAACGCCGACGGCACGCCGCACGCTGTGTGCCCGCGCCAGACGCTCAAGCGCGTGCTCAAGCGCGCCGAAAAAATGGGCGTCATGCCCATGACGGGCATGGAGTTCGAGTGGTTCAACTTCCTGGAGACGCCGCACAGCTGGGCCGCCAAGAAAGGCGTTGGCGCGGAGCAGCTCACGCCCGGCATGTTCGGCTATTCGCTGCTGCGCATGAACCAGAACCAGAGCTTCTTCAACGCCATCATGGACGAGATGCTGGCCTTCGGCATCCCGATTGAAGGCCTGCACACCGAAACCGGCCCGGGTGTGTACGAAGTCGCCATCGGCTTCAGCGAGGCGCTGGAACAAGCCGACCGCGCCATCCTGTTCAAGACCGGCGCCAAGGAAATCGGCGCGCGTTTCGGCATCATGCCAAGCTTTATGGCCAAGCCCAACCAGCAGCTACCCGGCTGCAGCGGCCACATCCACCAAAGCCTTTCCGATGGCAAGACCAACCTCTTCTACGACGCGAAAAACCCGCGCAAGATGAGCAAGATTTTTGAAAGTTATGTGGCCGGCCAGGTCGCCTGCATGATGGAGTTCGGCCCCATGATCTGGCCCACCATCAACAGCTACAAACGCCTGGTCGACGGCTTCTGGGCGCCCGTCAAACCCACCTGGGGCATGGACAACCGCACCGCGAGCTTTCGCGTCATCGCCGGCAGCCCCAAGGCCACCCGTCTGGAGACCCGCTGCCCCGGCGCCGACGTGAACCCCTACCTGGCGATGGCGGCCGTGATCGCGGCCGGCCTGCATGGCGTTGAAAAAGGCCTGAAACTGGGCGCGCCCATCACCGGCACCAACAGCGGCGCCGAGCACATTCCCCGCGCGCCGCGCACCTTGATTGAAACCACCCGGATTTTCCAGAAATCCGCCATCGCGCGCGACTGGTTGGGCGATACTTTCGTGGATCACTTTGCGGCTACCCGCGAGTGGGAGTGGCGGCAATGGCTTGACGCCGTGACCGACTGGGAAATGAAACGCTATTTCGAAATCATTTAAACCTTGAATCCTCACTCAAATCCATTAATGCAAATCCGGCGGCTTGAAATATCCGATGCACCGGTTTACCGGGAGCTGCGCTTGCGCGGCCTGCGCGAGCATCCTGACGCCTTTACCTCCAGCTTTGAAGAAGAAAACCGGCGCTCGCCGGCCGACACGGAAAAGCGCCTGTCCCCCACGTCGGACACCGTCATGTGGGGCGCGTTTGTCGAAGGCACGCTGGCAGGCGTGGTCGGCATGACGCGGGAGACGCGCCTCAAAAACCGCCACAAGGCCACGCTGGTCGCCATGTATGTCGCGCCCGAATATGCCGGGCAGGGCCTGGGCCTGGCGCTGGTCCAGACCGTGATTCAAGCGGCCAGGGCTGCCCAGGTGGAACTGCTGGTCCTGACCGTGACCGACACCAACCGGCAGGCCGCCGCCCTCTATGCCCGCGCCGGCTTTGCGTCCTTCGGCGTGGAGCCCGACGCGATCCGCGTGAACGGCGTACCGTTCGGCAAGCAGCACATGTATTTGCAACTTACCTCGGCTACTTAAAGCCGCCTTCACAAGAAAACACCCCCATGAGCACCACCAATTTTTCCTTTCCCACCGCCATCCGTTTCGGCGCCGGCGCCCGCAAGCAAGTCGCGCAGGCGCTGCTGGACGCCGGCTGCAAGCGCCCGCTGATCGTGACTGACAAGGCGCTGGGCGCGCTGCCGGTGCTGGCCGAGTTCAAGACCCATCTGGCGGGCCTGGATGTGGCGGTGTTCTCGGGCGTCTTCGGCAACCCGACCTGCAGCCAGGTGATGGACGGCGCTGCGGCGTACAAAGCCCACAAGGCAGACTGCGTGATCGGCTTTGGCGGCGGCGCGGCGCTGGATGTGGCCAAGGTGGTGGGTGTTGCCGCCACGCATGAAGGCGACATTCTCGAGTACGTGTGGGACCACCCGAAGGTTCGCCCCATCGTGAACGAGCTGCCTTACTTTGTGGCCCTGCCGACCACGTCAGGCACCGGCTCCGAGGTCGGTCGCTCCTCGGTCGTCAGCGAGAACGACACACACATCAAGCGCGTGGTGTTCAGCCCCAAGATCCTGGCCAAAATAGTATTTGCTGATCCGGAGCTCACACTGGGCCTACCGCCGCATGTGACAGCCGCCACCGGCATGGATGCGCTCACACACAACATCGAGAGCTACCTCTCGCCGGCCTACCACCCGCTGTGCGACGGCATCGCACTCGAAGGTACACGCATCGCGGCCCGCGCGCTGCTGACCGCAGTGAAAGAGCCTTCCAACCTGCAGGCACGCAGCGACATGATGATGGCCTCCATGATGGGCGCCATCGCCTTCCAGAAAGACCTGGGCGCCGTGCATTCCTGTGCACATGCCTTGGGCACCGTATGCGACCTGCACCATGGCCTGGCCAACGCCCTGATGATTGACACCGTGCTGGCCTGGAACTACGAGTCAGCACCCGCCAAATTTGACGAGCTGGCCCACGTGTGCGGCGTCGCCGGCGGCGGCAAGGCTTTGGTGCCCTGGCTCAAGCAGCTGAAAGAAAGCGTGGGCATCACCGGCTCACTGTCGGCCCATGGCGTCAAAAAAGAACACCTGCCACGCCTGGTCGAGATCGCCACCGCTGACATTTGCCACCAGACAAATCCGCGCCCCTGCAAATCAGAGGACTTCCAGCGATTGTTTGAGGCCGCCTTATGATCGCCGCCTCTCGCCTCAAGATCGGGCTCTCGGCCTGCTTCTCGCACGCCGACCCGACGCGCTCTTTCTTCACCGGCAAGACGCTGCAGTATGTTGAGCAGTCGATTGCGCACTGGGTGATGTCCTCGGGCGCCATGGTAGTCATGGTGCCCTGCCCCACGGGCAGCACGCAGCGCGGCGACGTCACTTACGAACACTATGCACAGTGGCTGGACGGCCTGGTGCTGCATGGCGGCGCTGATGTCTGGCCCGGCAGCTACGGCGAAGAGCCGCTCGACGAAAAATGGTCGGGCGACCGCATCCGTGACGAGTACGACAAAGCCCTGGTGGCCGCGTTTGAAAAACTCGGCAAACCCGTCTTTGGCGTCTGCCGCGGCCTGCAGCTGCTGAATGTGGCTTTTGGCGGCACGCTGTACCAGGACATCAACACGCAGGTGCCCGAGTCCTTTGTGCACCGCGACGCCGTGACCTACGACCAGAACTTTCACAGCGTGAACATCGTGCAAGGTTCAAAACTCTCGTCCATGTACCCCGGTGTGGAGCGCGTGCGCGTCAACAGCATTCACCACCAGGGCATCAAGGATTTGTCGCCCGAGTTCGAAGCCGAGGCTTTCAGCGTGGACGACGGCATCGTGGAGGCGATCCGCCGCAAGGACAAGACCAAGAGCTATATCGCCGCGACCCAGTGGCACCCCGAATTCCATCAACCCGGCTCCGACACGATTGACGACGCCGCCGTGCTCGACGATTTCCTGACCGCCGTGGCCGAAGCCAAAGAGAAAGCCAAGCAAGCATGAACACTCTCGCCATCCACAACCCCGCCACGGGCGCGCTGATCACCGAGCTGCCCGCGGATGACGCGGCCTCGGTGGCCGCCAAGGCCCAGCGCGCGCGCGCCGCACAGCCCGCCTGGGCGGCTGTGCCCATGGTCGAGCGCAAGGCCTGCATCACGCGCTTTCGCGCGGGCATTGTGGCCGAGCTGGACTCGCTCGCCGCCATCATGACGGTTGAGACCGGCAAGCCCATCAAGATGTCGCGCAACGAGCTCAACGGCTTGCTGGGCCGCATTGATTTTTTCCTCGCCGAAGTGGGCGGCGCCACCGGTACACAAACCGTCTTCAACGACGGTGGCATGACCGAGCAGATAGAGCACACACCGCTGGGCGTGGTAGCCAATATCTCGGCCTGGAACTATCCCTGGTTTGTGGGCGGTAATGTCTTTATCCCGGCGCTGCTGACGGGCAACGCGGTGCTGTACAAACCTTCGGAATACGCCGCGATGTCTGGCCTGGCCATGGCGCGCCTGCTGCACGCGGCCGGCATTCCGCAAGACGTGTTTGTGCCGCTGATAGGCGGCGGCGCGGTGGGCGCCGCGCTGATGGAGCAAAAAATCGACGGGCTCTTTTTCACCGGCTCGCACGCCACCGGCGCAAAAATCGCGCAGGCACTGGGCCCGCGCCTGGTCAAGCTGCAGCTCGAGCTGGGCGGCAAAGACCCGACGTACGTGACCGAAGATGCCAATGTGAAGAACGCCGCCGAGTCACTGGCTGACGGCGCGATGTACAACACCGGCCAGAGCTGCTGCTCGGTCGAGCGCATTTATGTGCATGAAAAGATCTACGACAGCTTTGTCGCTTCCTTCATCGACACGGTCAAAACCTTCAAGACAGGCGACACCCTGAGCGACGACACTTATATCGGCGCCATCACGCGCGCGCCGCAGCTGGATGTGCTGGACGCGCAGGTCGCCGACGCCAAGGCCAAGGGCGCGACCTTGCTGGCCGGCGGCAAGCGCGGCGCCGGCCCAGGCAACTGGTATGAGCCCACCGTGTTCAGCAACGTGAACCACAGCATGGAGCTGATGCGCGAAGAAAGCTTCGGCCCCATCATCGGCATCCAGAAGGTCTCGGGCGACACGGAAGCCGTCAAGCTGATGAACGACACACGCTATGGCCTGACCGCAGGCGTCTTCACGCCCGACGAGGCACGCGCCAAAACCCTGCTGGCCCAGGTCAATGCCGGCAGCGTCTACTGGAACTGCTGCGACCGCGTGAGCCCGCGCTTGCCGTGGAGCGGTTATGGCGATTCGGGCGTTGGCCTGACGCTATCAACCTACGGCATCCAGACCTTCACCCGCCCCAAAGCGTGGCACCTCCGTCAGGCATGACCATGAAGCTCACCCTCTTCGACCTGGACCACACCGTGCTCAACGGTGACAGCGATGTACTCTGGTGCGACTTCCTGATCGAAAAGGGCATTCTGGGCAAAACCGAATTCACCGCACGCAATGCCGACATGGCCGCGCGCTACCGGGCCGGCACTGTGGGCCTGAAAGAATTCGCCGACTTTTATGTGGGCACGCTGGCCGGCCGAACGACGGATGACTGGGAGCCGCTGCGCCAGGAGTTCCTGGCCGACTGGATCGTGCCGCGCGTCTCACCGGCCGCCCTGGCGCTGGTCGACAAGCACCTGGAGGCCGGCGACCTGGTGGTGATGACCACCGCCACCAATCGCTTCATCACCGAACTGACGGCGATTTACTTCGACATCGAGCACCTGATCGCGACTGAGCCCGAGATGCAAGGCAACCTTTTTACCGGCAGCACCACCGGCGTACTCAATATGCGCGAAGGCAAGGTCGAGCGCCTGCATGCCTGGCTCACGGCGCGGGGCCTGCACTTCAAGGATTACAAAACCACCGCCTACAGCGACTCGATCAACGACTTGCCGCTGCTGGAAGCGGTCAAGCACCCGGTGACGGTGAACGCCGACCCCACGCTGGCAGCCATAGGCGGCAAGCGCGGCTGGCCGGCGCTGCAACTGCATTGATGCATTGAGAGCGGCCCTCGGGGCATCGCTGGTCCGGTAACGGCCAGCAAGACGAGGCCGTCTCACGCAGAATGGCAGTCTTATCCGGCTCGCCACATGCAACCTCCACTCCCCGTTCCCTTCCAGCGCCTGGCCTGGTCCAACCTCGCCGCGCAATCCGCCGAACAACTCAGCCTGGCCGCCGTACCGCTGGTGGCGGTGTTAATGCTGGGCGCCGGGCCGGGCGAGATAGGCCTGTTGGCGGCGCTGCAGACTCTGCCGTTTTTGCTGTTGTCCATTCCCCTCGGTTTGCTGGCCGACCGCGTCTCGCGTTGCCGCCTGATGGTGGCGGCCGAAACCCTGCGTGCGCTGTCTTTGCTGGCGCTGCTGGCCATGGTGCTGACCGGCCAGCTGTCGATCGCGGGGCTGGCGCTGCTGGGCTTTATCGGCGCGGTGGGCACGGTTTGTTTCAGCGTAGCGGCGCCCGCGCTGGTGCCGGCCATCGTGCCGCGCGCAGCGCTGGCGCGCGCCAACGGCCGGCTGGAACTGGCGCGCAGCATGGCCTTCGCGGGCGGGCCGGCGCTGGCCGGGGCGCTGGTGGCCTGGGCCGGTGCGTCCTCGGCCTTTGTGCTGGCGACGCTGCTGTCCGGCGCGGCCGTAGCCCTGCTGCTGGGTCTGGCCGAGCCGGCGCGCATGCCCGCCGCCAGGCGCCATGCGCTGCTGGAGATTCGCGACGGCGCGCAGTTTGTCTGGCGTCAAACCTATTTGCGGCCCATGGTGATTGCCGGCACGGTCTGGAACATCGCCTGGTTTGTGCTGCAGGCGGCTTATGTGCCTTACGCGGTGCGCGTGCTGGGCCTGACGGCGCAGGGCGTTGGCATCACGCTGGGCGCCTATGGCGCGGGCATGGTGATAGGCGCGCTGCTGTCGCCGCGCGTGGTGGCGGCCATGCCCTTTGGCCGCGCCATCCAGCTGGGCCCGGCCGTGTCGGTGCTGGCCGCCGCAACCATGGTGGCCACACTTTTTGCACCCAGCGGTGTGCTGGCGGGCCTGGCGTTTTTCCTGTTCGGTGTCGGGCCCATCGTCTGGACCATCACCTCCACCACCCTGCGCCAGAGCGTGACGCCCCATGCCATGCTCGGGCGCGTCTCGGCGGTGTTCCTGGCTGTCAATGCCGGCTCACGCCCGATAGGTGCGGCGCTGGGCGGTGTGGTGGGCGCATCCATGGGTGAAGCCGCCTGCCTGTGGCTGGCGCTGGCCGGCTTTGTGCTGCAGGCTGCGGTGATCTTTGCCTCGCAGCTGCATGCCCTGCGGCAGCTGCCCGAGCCGGTGGCCGCCGCCGGTCAGTGAAAGTGCGATAGCGCGATCAGCACCACGGTCACCGTCACCGCGCCGCCTATGCGCGTGGCGATCTGCGCAAAAGGCATCAGCGTCATGCGGTTGGCGGCTGTGAGGATGGCCACGTCGCCGGTGCCGCCCTGGCCGCTGTGGCAGGCGTTCACGATGGCGGCTTCGATCGGGTACATATTCATCCAGCGGCCGACCAGCGCGCCGGTAGCCATCAGCGTAACAACGGTGGCCACGATGGTGATGAGGTTGGGCACCGTGAAGGCGGCAACCAGCTTGTCCCAGGGCGTGAGCGACACGCCGATCGCAAACAGCAGCGGATAGGTCACCGCCGTTGAAAAGAACTTGTAGACCACATGCGCGCCGCTTTGCAGCTGGGGCGACACCGCCTGCGTGAGCTTGACCAGCACGGCAATGAAGAGCATGGCCACCGGCGCGGGCAGGCCGAAGAGGTGAAAGCACATCACGCCCAGCAGGTAGAGCGTGAGCGCGGTGATGCCGGCGGCGGCGATGTGCGTCACATCCATGTGTCCGCTGATTTCTTCCTGCTTGGGGTTCATGTCGCCCTGCTCACCCGGCTGCAGCCGGCCTTCACCGGTGAGGTGTGGCTTCTTCTTGCCGATGTAGTTCAGGAGGCCCGCCAGGATGATGGCCGTCAGGCTGCCCAGCATCACAGGCGGCAGCACGGTGGCAAACATGACGCCCGAATCCTGGTGCAGGATTTGCGCATAACCGATGGACAGCGGGATCGCGCCTTCGCCAATGCCGCCCGCCATGATGGGCACCACGATAAAAAAGAAGGTGTGATGCGCGCCCAGGCCCAGTGCCGTGCCCACAGCGGTGCCGACAGCCGCCGCGGCAACCGTGCCTGCGGCCAGCGGCACAAAAATCTTGAGGAAACCCTTGATGAGCACCTGGCGGTCCATGCCCAGAATGCTGCCGACGATGATGCAGGCGATAAAGAGGTAGAGGAAGTTGGTCTGGTGAGTGAAGTCCGTCGTCACCTTCACCACGCCGGCGGGCAGCCACTGGTAATACACCATGGCCGACGGAATAAAGGTGGCGAAGATCGCGCCCGCGCCGATGTTGCGCAGCACCGGCAGGCGCTTGCCGATTTCAGCGAAGGTGAAGCCGAAGAAGGCAAACATCACGATCACCAGCGAAATCTCGCCCGACAAATCACCACGGGCAACAAAACCGGCAATCAACGCACCGGCCAGCAGGTAGACGGGCAGCGGCAGGATGCCGATGCGAAATTCCATCAGGCGCCACCAGCCTTGCGGCCAGAAGCGTTCAGGTGTTGCGGCAATGGACTTGGCGCCGGACGCGCGGGCCAGATCTTCAGCCGGCGTGACTGGGGGTGTCGGTTCCATGGGGCCTCCTCGTTTTTGTGTGCGCCGGCAACCCACACGGCGAATTTGCCAATGGACCGCGGAGCCTCGGCGCCGCGGTTTTTTTATCAAATCACGCCTTGGCCTGAGGTTCTATTCCGCGCTCAGGTGCTTGCCGACAATCCCGGCCAGCTCAAACATCGTCACCTGCGGCTTGCCAAACACCGGCAGCAGTTTGGCGTCGGCATTGATGGCGCGCTTGTTGGCGGCGTCCTGCAGGCCCTCGGCCTTGATGTAGTCCCAGAGCTTTTTGATGACCTGGGTGCGCGCCACCGGCTCGGCGCCAATCACCGCGGCCAGTGCGTCGCTGGGCTTGAGGCCTGCGCCCGGCTTGGCGACTCTTGGTGTTTTGGGCTTGGCGGTTTTGGCGGCCGGTGTTTTCTTGGCGGCGACTTTTTTGGCCGCCACTTTTTTCGCGGCCGGCGTAGCACCCTTGGCCGCGACCGTCTTGCCAAAAGGTGTTTTCACCGTGCCCGTCTTGGCAGCCGCCGGCTTGCGCGGCGGGAACTTGGACGGCGCGAACTCAAAATTCACCTTGTCAGCTTCCTTGTCCCAGGCCAGCATGGCCTTGAAGGGGCGGCGCGTGCGCATGGAGACAAACTTGTCGAGCAGATCGGTCTTGCCGGTTTCCAGCAGCTTGTGCATCTGCTCGCGCTCAATCGGTTGCTGCAGGATGACCTGGCCGGTTTTGAAGGTGCAGCTGGGCGTGGGCTGCTCCAGCGTGGGCACCGACTTTTCGCAGACGTAGTTTTTGCCCAGCTCAAACACACGCGAGGCGCAGCGCGGGCAGGGGCCCAGCGACTGCTGGCCAGCAAAGTCGATGATCTCGCCGGTCTCGCCGTTCTTGTCGTCGCCGAAGTCAAATTCGAGCTTGTAGTTCTTGGTCTCTTCGTCGAACTTGATCACCATCTCGGCGGTGAACGGCCAGCCGGCCTTGGAGCGGAAACCGTCCAGCGGGCCGATCTTTTTGTCGCGCAGAAACTGCTCGACCTCGGCCACTTCAAAGGTGCGGCCGGCCGGCGTCTTGCCGAAGCTGAAGCCGCAGCCGTCGTCACCCTTTTTGCCGGTGCAGGTGTAGCGGCGGTAGTTCTCCTTGATCACACCGCCGCAGTTGGGGCAGGGCGCCGACAGTGTGGCGTAGTCGCCGGGAATCGTATCCTTGTCGTAGCCCTTGGCCTTGTTGACGAGGTTTTCCGTCATGGCGGCGATCTCGGCCATAAAGGTTTCGCGGCTGAGCTTGCCGTGCTCCATCTGCGCCAGCTTGTGCTCCCACTCGCCGGTCAGCTCGGCCTTGGAGAGCTCTTCCACGCCCAGGCCGCGCAGCAGCGTCATCAGTTGGAAAGCCTTGGCCGTTGGGATCAGCTCGCGGCCTTCGCGCAGCATGTATTTCTCGGCGATCAGGCCTTCAATCGTGGCGGCGCGGGTGGCTGGCGTGCCCAGGCCTTTTTCCTGCATGGCTTCACGCAGCTCGTCGTCGTCGATGGTCTTGCCGGCGCCTTCCATCGCGCCCAGCAGGGTGGCTTCTGAATAGCGGGCGGGCGGCCGGGTCTTCAGACCCTTGGCCTCGACCACTTCGGCGCGCACCATCTCGCCGGGCTTGACCGGCACCAGGCTCTGGCCCTTGTCGCCGTCCTTGGCGTCGGCCACTTCGTCAGCGGCTTCCTTGCCGTAAATCGCGAGCCAGCCCGGCTTGACCAGCACCTTGCCCTCGGTCTTGAAGCTGTGGCCCACGGCCTGCGAGATGCGGGTCGTTACCAGGTATTCAGCGCTCGGGAAGAACACCGCCATAAAGCGGCGCACCACCAGGTCGTACAGTTTTTGCTCGGCCTCGCTCAAGCCGCTGGGCGCCTGCAGCGTCGGGATGATGGCGAAGTGATCGCTGACCTTGGCATTGTCGAAGATGCGCTTGCTGGGCTTGATGTAGTTGCCCTTGAGCGCCGTGGCCGCATGCGGCGCCAGGTGCTTCATGCTGCTGGTGGCCAGCATTTCAAAGGTCTGCTTGACCACCGGCAAATAGTCTTCGGGCAGCGCGCGCGAATCGGTACGCGGGTAGGTCAGCGCCTTGTGGCGTTCATACAGGCTTTGCGCGATGGAGAGCGTGGTCTTGGCCGAGAAGCCGAACTTGCCGTTGGCCTCGCGCTGCAAAGACGTCAAGTCAAACAGCAGGCCCGCTGCCTGCGTGGTGGGCTTGCTTTCTTCCGTCACGGTGGCGGCCTTGCCGCGCACGGCTTCGGCAATCGCCATCGCCTCGCGCTCGGACCACACACGGTCGGCCTTCAGCTCGGCATCGGGCTCGGCGTTGTCAGCATTGGCCGCGGCCTTCTTCCACTTCGGGTCAAACCACTTGGCGGGGTACTCGCCAGCTTCGGCCAGAAAGGTCGCGTGGATTTCCCAGTAATCGCGGCTCACGAACTTGCGGATTTTTTCTTCGCGCTCGACCACCACCGACAGCGTCGGCGTCTGCACGCGGCCCACGGTGGTCAAAAAGAAACCGCCGTCGCGCGAGTTGAAAGCCGTCATGGCGCGCGTGCCGTTGATGCCGACCATCCAGTCGGCTTCCGAGCGCGAACGCGCTGCGTCGGCCAGGCCCTGCATCTGCTTTTCGCTGCGCAGGCTGTCAAAGCCTTCGCGGATCGCCGCCGGCGTCATGGACTGCAGCCACAGGCGTTTGACCGGCAGCTTGCTGTTGGCGTATTGCTGGATCAGGCGGAAGATCAGCTCGCCTTCGCGGCCCGCGTCGCAGGCGTTGACGAGGGCGCCCACGTCCTTGCGTTTGGCCAGCTTGACGACGGCATTGAGCCGCGTCTTGGTCTTGTCGATGGGTTTGAGGTCAAAGTAAGGCGGAATGACAGGCAGGTTGGCAAAGCTCCACTTGCCGCGCTTGACGTCGAACTCTTCGGGCGCCTGGATTTCAACCAGGTGGCCGACGGCAGAGGTGACCAGCCATTCGTCACTCTCGAAATATTCATCGTGTTTTTCGAACTTGCCCGCCGTAGGCGTGATGGCGCGGACGATGTCCTGCGCCACCGAGGGCTTTTCTGCTATCACAAGGGTTTTCATAGGTACTTCTTCAAACCTTCTACATCTTCGGGGAACATTTCCCCGCTTTCCGCAAATACGACTTTGCCTTCACGGCTGCCCGCCGGCACCTTGAGCACCACCACCACGGGCAGACCCACCGGCTTGGGCAAAAATTTCGCGACTTCGGGGCTCAGCATCCCGGCGGGAAAACTGTAGCCCTTGGCCTTCATATATGTAGCGGCCGCCGCCGGCTGCTTGTCGATTGACAGCGCCAGCACTTCCAGCCCCTGGGCCTTCTGGGCACGCCACAAGGCTTCTATATGGGGCGACTGCACCGCACAAAAAGGGCACCAACTGGCCCACCAGTACACCACAAGCGTCTTTGCCGAGGCCGTGGCGGGCGTCCAGCTGCTGCCGTCCAGCAACGTCAAGGCCGGCAGCTTCAGGCTGCTGCCGGCCTTGGGCAGGGGGCTTTCGCCGCCCTTGGCCCACGCCGGCAGGCCCAGCCCGGCCGCGGCCGGCAAGGCCAGGGCGGCAGAGGTCTGCATCAGGTTTCGGCGGTTGATCACGTGGGACTCCTTGGGCGCATCACTACAATAGCGGCTCTCGCGCATGTACGCGCGCGGGTGCGCACGCATGCGCACGCACGCGCACATGCATGAATTAACCATACCAAAAAAATACGTCGTGTCAAAAAACCAGGCTTCTGCGACCCCCGCACCGCTTTCTTCTTCGCCCGTGGAGCCGGCAGCGGCCGCCGACGGCCGCCGTATTCAAACGCGCCGCTCCGGCGTGCACGGCAAGGGCGTGTTCGCCGTGCAGGACCTCGCCGAAGGCGAGACGCTGATCGAGTACGTCGGCGAGATCATCAACTGGAAGGAAGCGCTGCGCCGCCACCCGCACGACCCGAAGGACCCCAACCACACCTTCTACTTCCACATCGACGAAGACCATGTGATCGATGCCAAGCACGGCGGCAATTCCTCGCGCTGGATCAACCACAGCTGCAAGCCCAACTGCGAAGCCGACGAAGTGGAAGGCCGCGTCTTTATCAAGGCGCTGCGCAACATCAAGGCGGGCGACGAGCTGTTTTACGACTACGGCCTGATCATCGACGCGCCGTACACCAAGAAGCTGCTGGCAGAGTACCCCTGCTGGTGCGGCGCCAAGAACTGCCGCGGCACGCTGCTGTCGCCCAAGGACGACGAGAAAAAGGGCAAGAAGTCCAAAAAGAAGTCCGATAAAAAGTCCGGCAAAAAGGCAGAAGCCAAGGCTGACAGGAAAAAGGCTGAAAAGAAGGCCGATAAAAAAGCCGACAAGAAGCCCAAAAAGAAAAAGAAAGACTGATCAGGCCTTTCATCCGCTTGCCTGCCGCCGGGCAGCCAGGCCTCGCGTCCTGAGCTTTCATGACCACACCCCCCACCAACCCCATCCGATGGCCCGCCGAGGCCCTCTGGGAGGCCGTGGCGCCCTCCTTGCCGGGTTTTACGGTCGAGGTGCTGCCCGAGATTGACTCCACCAACACCGAGCTGATGCGGCGCTTTCGCGGCAGCGCCACGGTGGAGCCCCGACCCGAGCCGCTGCTGCTGGTGGCCGAGCAGCAAACCGCCGGGCGCGGCCGGCTGGGCCGCCAGTGGCAAAGCCGGCGCGGCGACAGCCTGATGTTCTCCCTCGGCCTGCCGCTGGCGCCTGCCGACTGGTCGGGCCTGTCGCTGGTGGCCGGCATCAGCGTGGCCGAAAGCCTGGAGCCGCTGCTGGCAGGCAGCAGCGCCAAACCCCGCATCGGCCTGAAATGGCCCAATGACCTGTGGCTTTCAACGCCGGACGGCGAGCGCAAGCTGGTCGGCATCCTGGTCGAAACCGCCAGCTGGGAAGGCCTGCGCTACGTCGTGATCGGCATCGGTATCAACATCCGCCCGGTGACGCTGGACCCTACACTGCCTGCGTCGGCCCTGGCCAGCGTGCCGCCGGGCGGCCTGCAGGAGCTGCTGCCCGACGTCGACGCGCCGGCCGCGCTGCTGCGCGTCATCCCGCCGCTGGTGCAGGCGGTGCAGGCTTTTGCGCAGTTCGGCTTTGCGCCTTTCCAGGCCCGTTTTGCGGCGCGCGACGTGCTCGCCGGCCGGGCCGTGCAGCTGTCCGACGGCACCACGGGCACGGCCCACGGCGCGGGCGAAAACGGCGCACTGCTGGTGCATACTGCGGCTGGCATGAAAGAAATCACCAGCTCCGAAGTCAGCGTGCGGCCCCTTACCGCCAGCCCAGGCTCCGCCGCGGAAGGCGCGCGCCCATGCTGAGGCTGGTGGTGCTGGCGCTGCTGCTGGCCAATGCCGGCTACTTTGCCTGGACGCACGGCCTGCTGGCCGACTACGGCTTTGCCCCCGCCGCGCAGGCCGAGCCCCAGCGCCTGGCCCAGCAGATCCGGCCCGAAGCGATGCGCCTGTTGACGGCCGCCGAGGCTCGCCAGCTCGACAGCACCCCCGTGGCCGCAGCCCCAGCGCCCGCACCGGCGCCCGAATGCCTGCAGGCCGGCCTCTTCACCCCCGAACAAACCGCCGCCCTGCGCGCAGGCCTGGAAAACAGCCTGCCCATCGGCAGCTGGTCGCTGGAAAGCAGCACCGAACCCGGCCGCTGGATCGTCTACATGGGCAAATACAACAGCGAAGACGCGCTGGCCAAAAAACGCACCGAGCTGCGCGGCCTGGGCGTGTCGTTTGAGCCGCTCATCAACCCGGCCCTGGGCCCCGGCCTGTCGCTGGGCCACTACGGCTCGCAGGCCGAAGCCGAACGCGGGCTGGCCGGCGCCGCCACACGCGGCGTGCGCACCGCCAAGGTGGTGCTGGAGCGCCCCGAGGCCCGCGGCCAGCTGCTCAAGCTGCCGGCGGCCGACGCGGCCATCAAAGCCAAGCTGGAGCCCCTCAAAGCGCAGCTAGCCGGCAAAACCCTCCAGGCCTGTAACAGCTAGGCCTAGGCCCCACACCAGCAGGGGCCGAGGGCCCGGCTCCGCCGGCCCCAGGCGCCGCCCCCTCAAGGGGGGAACAGGCTACACGCAGTGAGCCTGGACAGGGGTGGGATTTCTACACCGCTTTCCAGTGCCGCAGCGGCACACAGGTTTGCAACCGGGTCACGGCCTGGTCCATCAGCGCCGGGTGCAGTTCATGGCCTAGCTTGGCGGCCACGTCCAGCGTGGCGTCGGCGCCCAGTTCCATCAGGTGTTCAAAGTCGCTGCGGGTGCGCGCCAGCGGCACGACGGCGTCGTTTTGCCCGTGCAGCAGGTGCAAGGTGGTGAGCGCTGGCGCCCGGGCCGGCCAGATCTGGTAGCCGCCGCCGAATGACAGCAGCCGGCCGGCCAGGCCGTCGTGGGCGTCGCTCAGGGCCAGCGCCAGGCTGGCGCCCGCGCCAAAACCGGCCAGCGCAGTGTCGGACTGCAGGATGTCAAAACGCTCCTGCTGCGCGCGGATAAACGCCGCCAGGGCCTCCACACGGGCCGCCAGCGCCTGGGCATCGTCCAGCCCGGCCGCGTTGGCGCCCGCCGCATCGGCGTGCGGGCCGGTCAGGCCCTGCGGCATCAGTACGGCGGCTTCGGCAAAGGCGCCGCCCAGCAGGTTGCCCAGCTCCAGCATGTCGGCCGCCATGCCGCCCGCGTCGTGCAGCAGCACAAACAGCTGGCGGGGGGCGCCCGTGGCGGGCAGCAGTTCAATGGTTTCGGTGTCTGGCGGGTTCATGGCAAGGCGTCTGCAACAGTGGAAAGAGGCAACTGGGGCCTTTCCAGGCTCTTTCAACCACTTTAACGGCCCGCTGCCTGTCTGTCTTTACGCCGCCGTTTACGCCGCCGCGGTTTCCCCGCGCTGCGCGTCTTCCGTGATCAGCGATGCATGCAGCCGGATGCCGGCCGCCACACCGCTGGCGGTGGCAAAGGTGATGCTGTGCGGCACGCGGGCCATGTCGCCGGCCGCGTACACACCCGTCACGCTCGTCGTGCCCCAGGCGTCGACGCACACGATGGGGCCGAAGGGCGAGTCCTCAAACGCGCAGCCCAGCGCTTCGGCCAACGGGCTGGCCATGCGCACCTGCGTGCCCACCAGCAGCGCCTTGAGCGCCACGCGCCGGCCGTCCTGCAGCAGCGCGCCATCCAGCGCGGGTGCGGCGCCCTGCAGTTCGGCGATGGGGCTCAGCTCAACCCTGACTTTGCGTGCCGCCAGCTGTGCTTGTTCTTCGGCAGACACCTCGACCACGCCCTGGGTGAAGAGCGTCACCTCGCCCCAGTCGGCAAACATCTGCGCCTGATGGACCGACATCGGCCCCGTGCCCAGCACGCCGATGGCGCCGCCGCCGATTTCATAGCCGTGGCAATACGGGCAGTGCACCACGGTTTGGCCCCAGCGCTCCCGAAGGCCGGGTATTTCGGGCAGCACATCAGTCACGCCGGTGGCCAGCAGCAGGCGGCGGCCGGTGAACCAGCGCAGGCCATCCTCGGCCTCCACGACAAAACCCGCCTCACCGGATTGCACCCGGCTCACGCGGCCGCTGAAGACTTTGGCCGTGGGGTAGGCCAGCAATTGCTGACGCGCCTCGGCCAGCAGTTGCGCGCCCGGTTTGCCGTCATGGCCCAGCACGCCATGCGATTCAGACGCAAAGCGGTTGCGCGGCAGGCCGGCATCGATGACCAGCACGTTTCTTCGCGCGCGCGCCAGTTGCAGCGCGCCCGAAAGGCCGGCAAAGCTGCCGCCCACAATGATCGCGTCATACAGCATGGTGGGCCTCCGGCGGCAAGACCTGCGCGGCGTGGCCCGCATGGCCCACGTGCGCCGCCATGGCGCGGTTGAAATCGGCCGACAAATCGGCCAGTGTGACCTCGCCCAGGCGTTTGGCCAGCAGCGCCTCGGCCTCACGCAGGCTGCCGGCCAGCGCGCGCTGCACCGACTGCTCGATCACGCAGCCGCCGGCATGGCCCTCGCCATCGGCGGGCGCTTCTTCGGCGCCAACCGCCATCTGCACATCCAGCAAAGTGACGGAGGCCAGGTCCCGCGCCAGCACCCAGCCGCCGCCGTGGCCGCGCTCCGACACCACAAACCCCGCCTCACGCAGGCCGGCCATGGTGCGCCGCACCACCACCGGGTGGGTGCGCAGGCAGGCCGCCAGCTCGTCGGACGTCATCGGCCCCTGGCGGTGCGCCATGTGCAGCAGGGCATGCAAAACGGCTGAAAGCCGGCTCTTTGATTTCATGTAACTTATCATGTTGCATGATTCTACGGATCCCAAAAACCGCGGCCGGCAAGCCGCTCCAAACCCCTACGCGCCGGTGGGGCAATTGCGCCCACGCCCGGCCGCGGCGGCAGCCTGACGCCGACTGGGCGAAAATCAGCGCTTTTACGCATCCCGGGCCCTCCGGAACCACAACATGAAAATCGCAAAAGACACCGCCGTCACCCTCAGTTACAAGGTGGCGGATGCCCAGGGCAAGCTGGTCGAGCAAAGCAATGCGCCCATGGTTTACCTGCACGGCGGCTACGGCAACACCCTGCCCAAGATCGAGGAAGCTCTGGACGGCCAGGAGCCGGGTTTCCAGACCGTGCTGGCGCTGGAGCCGCAAGATGCGTTCGGCCTGCGCGACGAAAGCCTGGTGCGCACCATCCCCCGCACGCAGTTCCCGCCCGGGGTCAAGGTCGGCGGCCAGCTTGAAGGCCGCGGCGAAGACGGCCGCCAGCATGTTTTTAACGTGATGAAGATCAAAGGCGACACCGTCATGCTGGACGGCAACCACCCGCTGGCCGGCAAGGCCCTGCGCTTTACCCTGAAGGTGACCGGCGTGCGCGCCGCCTCCGAGGAAGAAATCGCCCACCGCCACGTCCACGGCGAGCACGGCCACCACCACTAATCCGCGCCGGACAACCGCCGGGCGGATTCACATCCCGGCGTTACCCCCCGTTACCGCTTGATGACACCCGCTGTTCTACAGTGGGCATGAGCCTACACACCCCGCTGAAAACCGACGACACACGCGGCACCGGGTGCTGGCTAACTTCGTGGATTAACTTCGGGGGTTAGGTTCCATGGTCATCAGCGCGTTTCTTGTCGAGGACAAGCCGGACATACGCAGAACTTTGGTGGAAGCCATGGAAGAGATCGCGCCCCTGCGCTTTGTCGGCCATGCAGATTCCGAGACCGGCGCACGCCAGTGGCTGGGTGCGCACAAGGCCGACTGGGACCTGGCCATCGTCGACCTCTTCCTCGCCGAAGGCACGGGCTTTGGCGTGCTCAAGGACTGCCAGCGGCGCACAGCCCGCCAGAAAGTCATCGTGCTGACCAGCCACAGCCAGGAGAATATTTTGTCGCGCTGCCGGGAGCTGGGGGCGGATGAGGTGTTTGACAAATCGCATGATGTGGAGAAGTTGGTTCGGTTTTGCCGGGATCATGCTCAGAGTCTGGACGGGGTTCTGCCGCCGACGCAGTAGCCGGGTCTTGCTCCGCCCTCTCGCGCTTATCTGAGTTCTGCTGGCCGGGGGTTGCCCGGCGGCAACTCACTTTCTTTTGCTTCGCCAAAAGAAAGTAAGCAAAGAAAAGGCGACCCTGCTGTCTGCGTCCCTCCGCTTCGCT
>NZ_FPBM01000005.1 GCF_900116715.1 Polaromonas sp. YR568 | reverse complement strand
AAAAATGGCAAAAGGCAAATTTGAGCGGACCAAGCCGCACGTCAACGTCGGCACGATTGGCCACGTGGACCATGGCAAGACGACGCTGACGGCGGCGATCACGACCGTTCTGGCATCCAAATTCGGCGGCGAAGCCAAGGGCTACGACCAAATTGACGCGGCGCCTGAAGAAAAAGCACGCGGTATCACGATTAACACGGCTCACGTCGAGTACGAAACGGCTAACCGCCACTACGCTCACGTGGACTGCCCAGGCCACGCCGACTATGTGAAGAACATGATCACCGGCGCAGCCCAGATGGACGGCGCCATTTTGGTGTGCTCGGCCGCTGACGGCCCCATGCCCCAGACCCGCGAGCACATCCTGCTGGCCCGCCAGGTGGGTGTTCCTTACATCATCGTGTTCCTGAACAAGTGCGACATGGTGGACGACGCCGAACTGCTCGAACTCGTTGAAATGGAAGTGCGCGAGCTGCTGGACAAGTACGATTTCCCCGGCGACAAGACCCCTATCATCCACGGCTCGGCAAAGCTGGCCATGGAAGGCGACAAGGGCGACCTCGGCGAAGGCGCGATCCTGAAGCTGGCCGAAGCCCTGGACACCTACATTCCCCTGCCAGAGCGTGCCGTTGACGGCGCTTTCCTGATGCCGGTGGAAGACGTGTTCTCCATCTCCGGCCGCGGCACCGTCGTGACCGGCCGTGTCGAGCGCGGTGTGATCAAGGTCGGCGAAGAAATCGAGATCGTCGGTATCGCTGATACGCAAAAGACCACCTGCACGGGCGTGGAAATGTTCCGCAAGCTGCTGGACCAGGGTCAAGCTGGCGACAACGTCGGTATCCTCTTGCGCGGCACCAAGCGCGAAGACGTGCAGCGCGGCCAGGTGCTGTGCAAGCCCGGCTCCATCAAGCCGCACACGCACTTCACCGGTGAGATCTACGTTCTGAGCAAGGACGAAGGCGGCCGTCACACGCCTTTCTTCAACAACTACCGTCCCCAGTTCTACTTCCGCACGACGGACGTGACCGGTGCGATCGAGTTGCCAGAAGGCAAGGAAATGGTCATGCCAGGCGATAACGTGTCGATCACCGTCAAGCTGATCAACCCGATCGCCATGGAAGAAGGTCTGCGCTTCGCCATTCGCGAAGGCGGCAAGACCGTCGGCGCCGGCGTCGTCGCCAAGATCATTGCGTAATTCTGCAAATCTTTAAGGAATTACCATGGCCACCAAGCAAAAAATCCGCATTCGCCTGAAGGCGTTTGATTACAAGCTGATCGACCAGTCGGCAGCTGAAATCGTTGACACCGCCAAGCGCACCGGTGCGATTGTCAAGGGCCCCGTGCCCCTGCCAACCCGCATGAAGCGTTTCGACATCCTGCGTTCGCCCCACGTCAACAAGACGAGCCGCGACCAGCTGGAAATCCGCACGCACCAGCGTCTGATGGACATCGTGGACCCTACGGACAAAACCGTGGACGCCCTGATGAAGCTCGACCTGCCAGCCGGCGTGGACGTCGAAATCAAGCTGCAGTAAGCAAAAAATCGGGGTTTCGGCCACAAGCCGGGCCCCAAATCGACAGGTTTTAGCCCGGGTTTGCCATTTTTGGCGGCCTGGGCTATACTCTTGGGCTGTCCTTTGCATGTTGGCTTCTTGTCTGCATGGATAGGGCGGTTTTATTAACTGTCTTTCACATCAAAACGTCTGTGGCCAATTGAAGTCGCAGCGGTGAAAGTTACGAAAGAACACATCATGAGTCTGAGCAACTCCCTCGGGTTGCTGGGCCGCAAAGTTGGCATGATGCGTCTGTTTACGGATGATGGGGACACAGTTCCTGTCACCGTGGTGGATGTATCGAACAACCGCGTGACCCAGGTTAAAACCGAAGCAAATGACGGCTACGATGCCCTCCAAGTGGCATTTGGCGCACGCAAAGCATCGCGCGTGACCAAGCCGGCCGCCGGCCACCTTGCGAAAGCAGGCGTTGAAGCTGGTGAAATCCTGAAAGAATTCCGCGTGACGGCTGACGTCGCAGGCAAATACGCTGCCGGTACTGTTGTGCCCGCAGCCGACGTGTTTGCCGTGGGCCAGCTGGTGGACGTGCAAGGCACCTCCATCGGTAAAGGCTACGCCGGCACCATCAAGCGCCACAACATGAGCTCGCAACGCGCGTCGCACGGTAATAGCCGTTCGCACAACGTTCCCGGCTCTATCGGTATGGCGCAAGATCCCGGCCGTGTGTTTCCTGGTAAACGCATGACGGGTCATCTGGGTGACGTCACCGTGACCACGCAAAACCTGAACATCGTGCGCATCGACGAAGCCCGTCAGCTGCTGATGATTCGCGGCGCTGTGCCTGGTTCCAAAGGCGGTTTTGTCACGGTTCGTGCCGCGATCAAAGCCAAGCCCACCACCGCTGCTAAAGGAGCGAACTGATGCAGGTCGAACTCCTGAATGACCAAGGTCTGGCTTCGTCCAAAGTGGACGTGCCCGATACCGTGTTTGGTCGCGAATACAACGAAAGCCTGATTCACCAGGTGGTCGTGGCCTTCCAGGCCAACGCCCGCCAGGGTACCCGGGCCCAGAAGGACCGTGAGCAGGTTCGTCACTCGACCAAGAAGCCTTTTAAGCAAAAGGGCACCGGTCGTGCACGTGCTGGTATGACGTCTTCGCCACTGTGGCGCGGCGGCGGTCGTATCTTCCCGAACATGCCTGACGAAAACTTCACCCAGAAGATCAACAAGAAGATGTATCGCGCCGGCATGGCGTCGATCTTCTCGCAACTGGCGCGCGAAGGCCGCCTGGCTGTGGTTGACTCCCTGGCTGTGGATTCTCCCAAGACCAAGGTCCTGGCTGACAAATTCAAGGCCATGAACCTCAACTCGGTGCTGGTCATCGCTGATGTGGTTGATGAAAACCTTTACCTGGCTTCCCGCAATCTGGTGAACATCCTCGTGGTGGAGCCCCGTTACGCCGATCCGGTGTCGCTGGTTCACTACAAGAAGGTTCTGGTCACCAAGGCTGCCATGGACCAACTCAAGGAGATGTTCGCATGAGCGTCCGTAACCCATCTTCTCTGAAATTCGACGAAGGCCGCCTGATGCAGGTTCTGGTCGCTCCCATCGTGTCTGAAAAGGCCACGATGATTGCGGACAAGACCAATGCCGTGACCTTCAAGGTGCTGCAGGACGCTACCAAATTTGAAATCAAGGCTGCCGTGCAGCTGATGTTCAAGGTGGATGTCCAGTCGGTTGCCGTCCTCAACATCAAAGGCAAGACCAAGCGCTTTGGCAAATCCGTCGGCCGCCGCGACAACGTTCGCAAGGCCTACGTGACGCTCAAGCCGGGTCAGGAACTCAACCTCGGTGGGGAGTCTGCGTAATGGCTGTCATTAAAATGAAACCCACCTCCCCCGGCATGCGCGGGATGGTGAAGATCTCCCGGGATCATCTGCACAAGGGTGAGCCTTACGCGCCGCTGCTGGAGCCACAATTCCAGAAGGCCGGCCGTAACAACAACGGGCATATCACGACGCGCCACAAAGGCGGCGGTCACAAGCACCACTACCGTGTGGTGGACTTCAAGCGCAACAAGGACGCCATTCCGGCCAAGGTCGAACGCATCGAGTACGACCCCAACCGCACGGCCCACATTGCCCTGCTTTGCTACGCCGACGGCGAGCGCACCTACATCATCGCCCCTCGCGGCCTTGAAGTCGGCGCCACGCTGGTGAGCGGTTCGGAAGCGCCGATTCGCGTCGGCAACACGCTGCCTATCCGCAACATCCCTGTGGGTTCCACCATCCATTGCATCGAGATGCAAATCGGCAAGGGCGCGCAAATCGCCCGTTCCGCCGGCACCTCGGCAACGCTGCTGGCCCGCGAAGGTACCTACGCCCAGGTGCGTATGCGCTCCGGTGAAGTTCGCAAGATCCACATCGAGTGCCGCGCCACCATTGGTGAAGTCGCCAACGAAGAACACAGCCTGCGCCGTCTCGGCAAGGCCGGTGTGAAGCGCTGGATGGGTATTCGCCCGACCGTTCGCGGTGTGGTGATGAACCCTGTTGACCACCCGCACGGTGGTGGTGAAGGCAAGACCGGCGAAGGCCGTCATCCTGTCGATCCATGGGGTAACCTGACCAAGGGCTACCGCACCCGCAACAACAAGCGCACGCAAGTGATGATTGTTTCGCGTCGCAAGAAGTAAGGCTAACCCATGACACGTTCACTCAAAAAAGGTCCGTTTGTCGACCATCATTTGGTAGCAAAAGCCGACAAGGCCGTTACCAACAAGGACAAAAAGCCGATCAAGACCTGGTCGCGTCGCTCCATGATCCTGCCCGAGTTCATCGGCTTGACCATCGCCGTTCACAACGGCAAGCAGCACGTACCTGTCTACATCACCGATCAAATGGTTGGCCACAAGCTGGGCGAGTTCGCACTCACCCGGACTTTCAAAGGTCATCCGGCTGATAAAAAAGTTGTGAGAAAGTAAGGAAAAGACCATGGAAACACGTGCAACCCTCCGGGGCGTTCGTCTGTCGGTCGACAAGGGCCGTCTGGTCGCTGACCTGATCCGCGGCAAGAAAGTGGATCAAGCCCTCAACATCCTGAATTTCACGCAGAAAAAAGCTGCTGGAATCATCAAGAAGGTTGTTGAGTCCGCCATCGCCAACGCTGAACACAACGATGGCGCCGACATCGACGAGTTGAAGGTGAAAACCATCTACGTCGAACAAGGTGCCACGCTCAAGCGTTTCTCCGCGCGCGCAAAAGGCCGCGGCAACAGCATCAGCAAACCCACGTGCCATGTGTACGTGGTGGTTGGCAACTAAAGGCAGCAGGATATGGGACAAAAAATCAACCCAACCGGGTTTCGCCTTGCAGTTAGCCGCAACTGGGCCAGCCGCTGGTACGCAAGCAACCGTGATTTCGCCGGCATGCTGGCTGAAGACATCAAGGTTCGTGAGTACCTCAAGGCCAAGCTCAAGAACGCCGCGGTTTCGCGCGTTCTGATCGAGCGCCCCGCCAAGAACGCCCGCATCACGATTTTCTCGGCACGTCCGGGTGTTGTGATCGGCAAAAAAGGCGAGGACATCGAGAACCTCAAGAAAGAACTGAGCCGCCAGCTGGGCGTGCCGGTCGCCGTGAACATCGAAGAAGTTCGCAAGCCTGAAATTGATGCCAAGCTCATCGCTGACAGCATCACGCAGCAGCTTGAAAAACGGATCATGTTCCGCCGTGCGATGAAGCGCGCCATGCAAAACGCCATGCGTCTGGGTGCCCTGGGCATCAAGATCATGTCGTCCGGCCGCCTCAATGGTATTGAAATCGCTCGTTGCGAGTGGTACCGCGAAGGTCGCGTGCCCCTTCACACCCTGCGCGCCGACATCGACTACGGCACCTCTGAAGCCAAGACCACCTATGGTGTGATCGGCGTCAAGGTCTGGGTCTACAAGGGCGACACGCTGGGCCGCAACGATGCGCCAGGCGCCAAGATGGTGGAAACGCCGGCCGACGAAGAACGCAAGCCGCGCGGCCCACGCCGTGATGCACGTCCTGGCGATCGTCCTGGTTCCGACCGTCCTGCTCCACGTGGTGCTCGCGCGCCTCGCGGTGCGACCAACACCGCTCCGGTAGATGGAAGCGACAAGCCGGCTGAAGCTACCCCAGGTAGCGAAGCCCCGAAAACCACCGTTAAGCGCGTCCGTAAAGCCGCGCCAGCTGCAGCAGCTGACGGTGCCAAGACCGAGTAATCGGTCTATTAACGGAGAATCAAAATGCTGCAACCCGCTCGCAGAAAATACCGCAAAGAGCAAAAAGGCCGCAACACCGGCGTCGCAACCCGGGGTTCCTCGGTTGCGTTCGGTGACTTCGGTCTCAAATGCACCGACCGTGGTCGCCTGACTGCTCGTCAAATTGAAGCCGCACGCCGTGCGATTTCCCGTCACGTCAAACGTGGCGGCCGTATCTGGATCCGTGTCTTCCCGGACAAGCCGATCTCCCAAAAGCCTGCTGAAGTGCGTATGGGTAACGGTAAAGGTAACCCAGAGTACTACGTGGCTGAAATCCAGCCCGGCAAGATCGTGTTTGAAATCGTCGGCGTGCCTGAAGAACTGGCCCGCGAAGCGTTCCGCCTGGCTTCTGCCAAGCTGCCGCTGCGCACCACCTTCGTCAGCCGCATGATTGGCCAGTAAGGGGAAATGACAATGACCAAATCTACTGAACTGCGCCAAAAAGACGTTGCCGGCCTGAAAACCGAAGTCAAAGAGCTGCAAAAAGCCCACTTTGGCCTGCGCATGCAAAAAGCCACGCAGCAACTGACCAACACTTCCACGCTGCGTTCCACGCGTCGCAGCATCGCTCGCGCCAAGACTATCCTGGCCGAAACCATCGTCAAGCAAGGAGCCAAAAAATGACGGAAGCTAAAAAATCCCTCAAGCGCACCTTGATCGGCAAGGTGGTGAGCGACAAGCGCGCCAAGACCGTGACGGTCCTGGTCGAGCGTCGTGTGAAGCACGAGCTGTACGGCAAGATCGTATCGCTGTCCAGCAAGTACCACGCCCATGACGAAAAGGGCGAGTACCACACGGGCGACGTGATCGAGATCACCGAAAGCCGTCCTATCTCCAAGACCAAGAACTGGGTCGTGACCCGTCTGGTTGAGAAGGCAGTGATCGTTTAAGTTTTGAGTTCAACTCAAGGCTGACTCAGGTCAAGCTCTAAAAACGGCTCACTTCGGTGGGCCGTTTTTGTTTGTGCGGCAGCCACGGGGTGTTCACAGTTCGTCGCTTTTCCCAGCCTTTCGTTGCATGACCTTCACGCTCAAGCCGCTTTTCGCACAGTGAGCACACGCTAGCTGCCGCCGCACTACACTTCGGGGGTTGATTTTCCAACCCACCCATTCTTGAGGAGCACACCATGATCAAAGTAGGCGACACCCTTCCGGCCACCACGCTGATGGAATTTTCCGAAGTCGAAGGCAATGGCTGCAGCATCGGCCCCAACCCGGTTGACGTAGCCAAGGCCTCGGCTGGCAAGACCATCGCCCTGTTTGCCCTGCCCGGCGCGTTCACGCCCACCTGCTCGGCCAAGCATGTGCCCGGCTACGTCGAGAAGTTTGCTGAACTCAAGGCCGCCGGCGTCGACGAGATCTGGTGCCTGAGCGTGAACGACGCGTTTGTCATGGGCGCCTGGGCGCGCGACCAGAAGACCGGCGACAAGGTTCGCATGCTGGCTGACGGCAGCGCGGACTTCGCCAAGGCCGCCGGCCTGACGCTGGACCTGACCGCTCGCGGCATGGGCCTGCGCAGCAACCGCTATTCCATGCTCGTCAAAGACGGCAAAGTGGCCAGCCTCAATGTCGAAGGCCCCGGCAAGTTTGAAGTCAGCGATGCGGCCACGCTGCTGGCGCAAGCCAAGGGCTGAGAGCGGACTCACCGTCAAAGAAAAAAAGCCACCGCGCGCAAGCCCGGTGGCTTTTTCGTTTTCGCTTTCGGAAAATCTAGAGATCAACCTTGAGATAGTGAGCCCCCGCTATCGGGTTGTGATAGTAGGGCGGAATCTCCGTAAAGCCCAGCTCGGCATACAAGGCGCGGGCCGATTCCATATCGTCCAGCGTGTCCAGCAGCACCGAGCTGTAGCCCGCGACACGCGCCGCCTCCAGGATCGCCTCCGCCAGCTGCCGGCCCAAACCGAAGCGACGGAATGCGTTGCGCACATAGAGCCGCTTCATCTCGCCGGCGTTCGGGTAATCGACAGAGTCCAGCGCGCGCAACGCACAACAGCCGGCGACTTCGCCATCGACCAGGGCCAGCAGCAGCGTGCCCTCGGGCTCGTCGTACTCGCCCGGCAACTCGGCCAGCTCGGCCTCGAAGTTCTGGAAGCACAGATCAATGCCCAGCTGCTCGGCGTACTCGCGAAAAATCAGCCGCGTGGCGGCCAATTGCTCAGGCGTGTCGGGCGTAATGAACTGGATATTGGGGCGTTGCACGGGGTAGGCGGCAGGCAAAAAGCGGAAAACCAGTTTACCGTGATTCGCTGCCGCAGCGGGCCGGCCGCCCCGCCCCGCCATTGGGTCAGAACCCCGGCGCGGCCTCCAGCGTAGACACCCAGTACGCCACGCCACCGCAAACCGCCAGGATCAACACCGCCGCGACGCGCGACACGGTGTCATCGCGCGAAGGCGGCGCAGGCACCACCAGCTCCTTGTCGCCGTGCAGCATTGCGCTCACCAGCTTGTGCTTGCGGCTCAGGTAATAAATGATGGCCGCGATGTGCAGCACCACCAGCGCCAGCAGCACCCATTTGCCGATGTTCTTGTGATAGTTGGTCGTCAGGCTCACCGTGGCGTTAGAGACAAAGCGCGTCAGTGGGCCGGCAAAGGCGATTTCATCGTCGCTCAGCAAGCCCGTGCCCACCTGGGCGATCAAAAAACCCAGCATCGCAAACACCGAACCGGCGCCGATTGGGCTGTGGCCCACGCCATGCTCGGGCTTGCCGCGCCCCTTGAGGTAGTTAATGACGCTCTGGGGCGCATAGATAAACGCACCAAAGCGGGACCAGCGCCCACCCACAAAACCCCAGACGATGCGAAACAGCAACAAAGCCAACACCGTGTAACCGAAGCGGAAGTGCCAGACCATGGCGTTGCCGCCCAGGGTGCCGGTAATGGCCAGGCCGATCACGCAGGCGACCAGCGCCCAGTGAAAAAAGCGGGTGGGTAAATCCCAGACGCGCACCTTGTGCAGATTCTTGTTGGTGTACATGCTCACTCCTCGTTCTCGTGGGTTGTTCTAGAGAACCTGTTCATGGTCTAAACGGGGCCGCGCAAGCGCCTTCTCGGGATGGGATGCAAGGCGCGGTGCGACGCCCATAGTTCATCTATGGGCTAGCGCCGCAACGCCGCAGACCGCCCGAGAAGGCACTTGCCCTCCGGGTTGGGGTGAAATCGGGCGATTGAGCCACCCAGGCCCTTGCATGGGCATGAGCTCATGCGGCGTGCCCGGTCGGCCCACTCATCCCGATTGCACCCCAACGCGGCCCCGTTTAGATCATGAACAGGTTCTAAGGCATTGTCCGTGGCTGCCGCGCTGCAGGCTTGGTGCTTTCCCGTAGAGCATAAGTTCCTGCGGAACTTATGGCCCGCCGCTAAACTCAGCCACATGGCAACAGGCAAGCTGCGTTGCCATTGCCCCCATCTTAAGAACAAACCTACGAGGAAAACCATGAAAGCATTTGCCTGTATCGCTGCGGCCGCGACCTTGATGGCCCTGGCCGCCCCGGCCTCGGCGCAGTTTGCCAAGCCTGAAGACGCCATCAAATACCGCCAGAGCGCGCTGTTTGTGATGAGCCAGCATTTCGGCCGGGTCGGCGCCATGGCCAACGGCCGTGTGCCTTTCGACGCCAAAGTCGCTGCCGAAAACGCTGAAATCGTGGCCGACATGGCCAAACTACCCTGGGCCGGCTTTGTGGCGGGCACCGACAAGGGCAACACCAAGGCCAAGCCTGAAGTCTGGACCGAGCAGGCCAAGTTCAAGGAAGGCCACGAAAAGCTGGTCGTTGAGACGGGCAAGCTAGCCGCTGCTGCCAAAACCGGCAACCTGGACAACCTGAAGACCGCCTTCGCCTCGACCGCCGGCACCTGCAAGGCCTGCCACGACAATTTCCGGGCGCAATAACCCACACCCCCGTCCAGGCTCACTGCGTGTAGCCTGTTCCCCCTCAAGGGGGCGGCGCCTGCGGTCTGGCAAAGCCAGTCCCGCGGCCCCTGCTTGAATTGCGGTATCCCGCTTCGGGGTTGACCAACAAAAAAGCCGGTTCAAACGAACCGGCTTTCCTTTTGGAGTGGGCGAAACGCTCAGGTCTCAGCCAGCAGCTTCTCAATCAACTGGTGCAGCGCCGCAAAATCTGGCTCACCCACATACTTCTTCACGACCTCGCCGCGCTTGTTGACCAGGTAGGTCGTCGGCGTGAGCTGCACATCGCCCCAGGCCTTGGCGACTGCGCCCGTGTTGTCAATGGCTACCTTGAAAGGCAGCTTGCGGGTCTCGGTGTAATTGACGACGTAGCTGGGCGGGTCGTAGCTCATGGCCACGGCCAGGGTGTCGTAGCCCTGGCTTTGGTATTTGTTGTAAGTGGATATGACTTTGGGCATTTCCGCCACGCAGGTCACGCAGCTGGTGGCCCAGAAATTGACCAGGGTGACCTTGCCTTTGAGGTCGGCGGTGGTCTTTTTGCTGCCGTCCAGCAACACAAAGGTCGAGTCCGGCGCGGCTTGCGCGCCGCTGCATCCGGGCAGGCTGGCGAGGGCCGCCAGAGCCAAAACGCCGGCCAGTGCCATGCGGCATACTGTCAGGCTGGATGTCAATTTCATCGGAAGGACCTCATCATGCAACGTCGCAATTTTAACCAGGCCGGCGTCAGCGCGTTGGGCGCACTGATATTGGCCACCTACCACCAGGCCCACGCACTTTCGCTGGGCGACCTGTCCGGCATCAGCAATGCCGACGCCAGCGCCGGCCTGAAAACCGCCCTCGAAAAAGGCGCGGTTGCAGCCGTCGCCCTGCTGGGCAAGACAGATGGATTCCTCGGAAACCCAAAAGTTCGCATTCCTTTGCCCGGATATCTTGAAGATGCGTCGAAACTGCTGAAAAACTTCGGCCAGGGCAAGCGCATCGACGAACTGGTCACCTCCATCAACCGCGCCGCCGAAGCCGCCGTGCCCATGGGCAAAGACCTGCTGGTCAGCGCCGTCAGGGGTATGAACGTGACCGATGCCAAGAACATCCTCACGGGCGGTGAAACCTCGGTGACCACCTTCTTCGCCGAAAAAACCCGCGCCCCGCTGGGCGTGAAGTTTTTACCCGTGGTGACCAAGGCGACCGAAAAAGTCGGCCTGGCCAACAAATACAACGAATTCGCCGGCAAGGCGGCCGGATTCGGCCTCGTCAAGAAAGAAGACGCCAACATCCAGCAATACGTCACCGGCAAATCGCTGGACGGCCTTTACCTCATCATCGGTGAAGAAGAAAAGAAAATCCGCCAGGACCCGGTGGGCACCGGCAGTGCCATTCTTAAAAAGGTTTTCGGCGGCATGAAGTAAGCCGCAGCAAGGTACCGCCCATAAAAAAAGCCCCGCGAGCGGGGCTTTTGTTTTGCGTGGCGGTTTTACTTCTTTTGGGTGGCGCGGTAGACCTGCATCACCGTCGCAAAATCGCGATCGAAGTTGATCGGCAGGAAGGTGTCGTTGCCAGGCAGCTGTTTCTTCAGCGTGGGCGAGAAGGTGTAGCTGAACGAGCACTTCTTGACGCGTGCCTGCAGCTCAGGCGAGACGTCCTTGTTCATGGTCCAGGTTTCCGTCATGAAGGGTGGGCTTTCCCAGATGGTGCGGATGCTCGATCCCTTCACGTCGCCTTTAACGACCATGCGCTGATATAAATCGCTGGCCACGGCTGCCGCCGGGAAGAAGCCGTGCATTACGCCGGTGACTGAGCGCTCGTGCCCGTTGGAGAACACCACTTCGTAATCTTTGTCAGGCGTCAGGCCCAGCGCCGGGAACAGCACGCGCGGCGCCAGGTTGCCCGAGTTCGAGGTCGGCGTCGTGTGCGCGATCTTCTTGCCGATCAGGTCTTTGGGTTCCTTGTATGGGCTGTCGATACGGGTGATCAAAATCAGCTTGTACGAGTTGCGCTGGCCGGTAGCCTTGTTGCCAGGCACGCCGAAGGGTGCGGCTTGCCCGGCGGTTACCATTTGCGCGGCCAGGCCGGGGTTCACCTGCCCGATCTGGGCTTTGCCGGTCGACAGGGCTTCGACCAGTTCCTTTTCGCCCAGGATGTCGACATTGCTGGTGCGCTCGAGCGAATCGCCCTGGGCGTTTTGCAGCTCCACGTTCGCGCAGCGCGAGAGGTGGCTGAAGTAGTCGCCCCACAAGGCCATGGTCTCGGTCTTGCCATAGGTCTTGGGCATGGCCACGACCATCTTTTCGCGTGGACCTGAAAATTTTTCGGCAGCGGCGGGCGCCGCGGCTGCCTTGGCCTTTGCCTGCGGACGAGGGCTTTCGGTCTGCGCCATGGTGGAACCCAGAGCCAGCGCGGTGCCTGTCAGCACCGCGACATTACGCCAATAAACCATCATGTTTGATTACCCCAGTAGTTGTGGATAGAACCGCGTTTGCGGCCGCACGGCAGAGAGGCCGGTTGCCCCAGTGTGCGTCCAAACTAACTTTTACTTACAGGTTGACTGACTCTAAAGGGACATAAAGCGGGGTTACCTGGGTCAGTTCGTGGTTTTTTCGTTGAAGAAAAAAGGCGCCAAGGTAGCGCGCTAAACCCTTTTACTGCTACCGGGGTCGTTACAACTTGCCCTTGTCACTTGCTACGCGCGAGCCGCATCAATCTTCCCCAGCAGCCATTGCAAACCCGCCAAATGCTGCTGGTCGTGGCTACACAGGTAATGCACCAGGCTGCGCAGTGTGAGCGCGCCGTAGCCTTCAAACTCCGCCGTGCGGTCCAGCTGCTGTGGCGTGACGCCTGACAAGATCGCCATCGTCTTCACGCGCGCCGCGCGAAACGCCGCCAGGGCTTCGCGCGCGTCGGCGCCGGCGTAGTTGCGTTCCTTTTCCAGCACATAGCCGTCCAGCGATTCCAGCAGCGGGTTGGCTTCTGTGAGCGTGCGCTGAAGCCGCACGTGGTAGCCGTCGATCTCTATGTCCCGCACATGGCAGATCTGGCCTCGAGCCGAGAAGGTTTCGCTCGGGCAGCCGTCCCATGACAGCGGCGTCCAGTCCCGGTGGCCTTCCGGAATCGCGTCGTAAAACTGCTCCAGCTGGCGCGGGAAGTCCGCCATCGCCTGCAGCGTTGCGGGGTTCAGGGGCAGGGCCTCGCTCATGCCTTGCCTTTCGGGGCTGAAGGCCACAACACCGCCTGCGCCACGATCACTCGCTCACCGTTAAAGGTCGCCGCTGGCGAACCGTGGAGTTCGTAACCCAGCGCAAGGGCTTCGCTCACCCGGTGGCAAAAGCTTGCGTCATCCGGGCCGGTGAGGAGCCGGTAGGTGGGAAGACCGTCGGGAGGCGTGGTGGCTGTGGATGTCATTGGCTGCAGTGGCTGATGAACGGAGGGCGATATTACCGTTTCCGCCCATCCGCTGCTGGCGCCGGCTTGATCAGGCCTTGGCCATCCCGGGCAATGCCATCACGCGCCCCGTCTTTGGCATGCCGGTAAACGCAAAGTCCACCTCCGGCACACGTCCGCTCACGATGTCGGCGATCGCCGCGCCCGAGCCGCAGGCGTGCGTCCAGCCTAGCGTGCCGTGGCCGGTGTTGAGGAAGACATTCGACGCCTTGCTCTTGCCGATGTACGGCACGTTGCTCGGCGTCGCCGGGCGCAGGCCCGTCCAGAACTGCGCGCCTTCGCCGTCCGTCATTTCGGGGAAGAGCTGCTTCACCCGGCGCACGATGGCGTTGCAGCGCACCAGGTTCAGGTCGGTGTTGTAGCCGTTGAGCTCGGCCGTGCCGGCAATGCGCAGGCGGTTGCCAAAGCGCGAGAACACCAGCTTGTACTCATCGTCCGTCAGGCTCACCTGATAAGAGGCGGCTTCATTGATGACCGGCAGCGTGACCGAGTAACCCTTGGCCGGGTAGATGCGCAGGCTTTGCCCCAGCACCTTGGCCCACTGCGCGCTGAAGGCGCCCATGCACATCACATAGGCATCGGCCTTCAGCATTTCGACCTTGCCGCCGGCCTCGCCGCTGCCCATGGCCACTTGCACGCCGTTGAGTTGCCCCTGCGCCGCGTCCAGGCCCAGCACGGTGGTGTTGTACAAAAATTTGACGCCCGCCTGCTCGCAGCGCGCGGCCAGCGCGGCGGTAAACGCACGCGCGTCGCCCGATTCATCGCTAGGCGTCATGCTGCCGCCCACAATGCTGCCGCGGCATTGCGCCAGCGCCGGCTCAATCGCCACGCACTCGTCGGCGGTTTTCATGTCCAGCTCGCAGCCGTGCTCACGCATGATGCGTGCGGGCTCTTGCGCGGCGTCGTACTCGGCCTGGCTGGTGTAGAAGTGCAGGATGCCCTGGGTTTTGGCGTCGTATTGCAGGCCCAGCTCGGCACGCAGCTTTTGCAGCGCGCCGCGGCTGTACATGCCCAGGCTCACGATTTGTTTGATATTTTGTGCGGTGCGAGCCGGCGTGCAGTTGCGCAAAAACTCCAGGCCCCACAGCCACTGGTTCACATCGGCCCGCAGCCTGAAGAGCAGCGGCGCATCTTCACGCGCCAGCCATTGCAATACTTTGAGCGGCGCGCCCGGGTTGGCCCAGGGCTCAGCGTGGCTGACGGAAATCTGCCCGCCGTTGGCAAAACTGGTTTCCATCGCGGCCGCGGCACGGCGCTCGACCACCGTGACTTCATGACCGCGTTGCGCCAAATACCAGGCCGTGGTGATACCCGTGACACCAGCCCCCAAAACCATGACTTTCATGGCGAATCCTTTTTTCAAGCAGAACATTGCAGTTGCGCAAGCGCTGCAGTGCCTTGGGGGTGCTTGAATCAAAAAAGAAACGTGGCAACCGCCAAGCATCACCTGTCAGCATGCTTGCGGCCGCTTCCACTGTCCTTGGTACCTGAGAGATTCAGCCGCTGCTTTGCATCGGCTTTGCTCCTTCGGTGCGCTGCACATTGCGTGCGGCGTCTCTCCAGACGGCTGTGTGTTCCGGGCAGTACGGGACCTGAGCGATTATGGAAGTTTGCGCCTTCGGTGGCTGCTTTTGGGGCAGCGCTCTCCTGCTTGAACGGGTTTGAATTTACCACCGAAGGCCGGTTCATGGTGCGCGCAGGGGGCTTCAGTACAGCTCCAGCGCAGGGATTCGCCGCGTTAATAGTAGGTGGCAGAGCCTGGGGTTCAGCTTAGCGCCGCCACCGCCTTGCGCGCCTGCGCTAGCCGCTCGTCCAGGTAGGCGCCGTAAAAGTCGATAGACGCCAGGCCCACCAGCCGCTCCGCCAGGTCTTGCCCCGCGGGGCCCAGAAACAGCACGGTAGGCGTGAAGCCAGCCTTCCACGCGGCGATTTGCGCGGCGGCCGTCGTCGCCTTGCCGTCAAAGCCGATCAGCGGCGTTGTGCGGTCAGTGATGTTGAGCTGCCAGGCCTGCAGGCTGCCATCACGCTGGGCCGGTAGCAGGTAGTTGCGCCGCACCAGCTCGCAGAACGGGCAGCCCGGCAGGCTGACCAGCAGCACCAGCGGCTCCTTCTTCAAGGCTGCAATGCCTGCTGCCGCCGGCAAAGACGCGGGCACAGGCAGGGCCGTATCTGCTGCCAGCGCCAGTTGCGGCAAAGCCAGGCTGCCCGCCAGTGCGGCGCTGAACTGGCGGCGGCGCAGCGTATTCATTCGGCGCTTTCCAGCAAGATCTTCGTCAGCGCCGCAGGCTCGCTGATCATCGGGTCGTGGCCCGTCTTGATTTCAACCACCCGCGAATTCGGCAGCCACGCGCCATCCCAAAACTTCGGGTCCTGCACACGCAGGCGGCTGGGCGCAATGGTTGCCAGCGCGGGCTCAGTGCAATTGACAAAGGTGCGCGGCACAGACGCCACACGCTTCATATCAAACTGAAGCGGTGCCTGGTAGGTGTTGCCCGGGTGCGGTGTCTGCCGGCGCTTTACCCATTCACGGTCGGCGTCATGCAGGCCAAACACCTCCGGGTCAGGCGCCGGAAAGCTGAAGTTCGGCGAAGCCTGCGCCGCCGCCATGCGCTGCTGCTGTGTCGCGCTGGCCTGCGTGCTGCTCCAGCTCTCGCCCGGCCTGGGCACCACCGCATCCACATACACCAGGTGTTTGATGCGCTCCGGCATGCGGTCAGTCACTGCCGTGCCAATCATGCCCGCGTAGGAATGCACCGCCAGCGTCACTTCATGCAACTCTTCCGCCTCGATCAGGTTGATCACGTCATTGATATGCGTGTCCAGGTTGATGGCCGGCGACAGCAGGTGGGCGCGTTCGCCCAAACCTGTCAGCGTCGGTGTGAACACCTTGTGGTGATCCAGCTGCAAGGCCTGCGCCACACGCCGCCAGCACCAGCCGCCATGCCACGCACCGTGCACCAGAACGAAGTTGTGTTTCATTGCGTCACCTTTTTGCGTTTGTTCTGCAGCATCAAATCGTCTTGCCACTCTTCAGTTCAGACAGCTGGGCATCCGAATAGTTCAGCAGCTCGCGCAGCACTTCATCGGTGTGCTGGCCCAGCAGCGGCGGCGGCAAATCGGTGCGCACCGGCGTCCCGCTCATGCGGATGGGGCTGGAGACCAGCTTCAAATCATTCTTCACCGGGTGTTGCCACTCCGTCACCATCTTGCGTGCTTCAATCTGCGGGTCGGCAAACACTTCGGCCAGGCTGTTGATCGCACCGCACGGCACCTTCGCTGCCTCCAGCGCGCCCAGCCAGTCGGCCTTGCTGCGCGTCTTCATCACAGCCTCCAGAATCGGCACCAGCTTGCCGCGGTTCAGCACGCGGTCGCGGTTCTTGGCAAAGAGCGGGTTGGTAGCCAGCTCGGGGATGTTGGCCACCGCGCAAAACTTCGCATACTGCGAGTCATTGCCCACCGCGAGGATCAAGTGGTCCTTGCTGCCATCCGCGGTCGGTGCGACTTCAAACACCTGGTACGGCACGATGTTCTGGTGCGCATTGCCCGCCCGGCCAGGCGCTTTGCCGCTGACCAAATAGTTGGCGCCCAGGTTGGCCAGCATGGCGACTTGTGTATCCAGCAACGCCATGTCCACCTGTTGGCCTTCACCGGTTTTCTCGGCATGGCGCAGCGCAGCAAGAATGGCCACCGTCGCATACATGCCCGTCATCAAATCCGCCACCGCCACACCCACCTTCTGCGGCCCGCCACCCAGGTCATCACGCTCACCCGTCACACTCATCAGCCCGCCCATGCCCTGGATCGCGTAGTCATAGCCCGCCCGGTCGGCATAAGGCCCGTTCTGCCCAAAACCCGTGACCGAGCAATACACAAGGCGCGGGTTGATGGCCTTCAGCGACGCATAGTCCAGCCCATAGCGCGCCATGTCGCCCACCTTGAAGTTCTCCACAAACACATCGCAATGCCTGGCGAGCTCACGCACCAGCGCCTGGCCCGCAGGCTGGGCAATGTCGCAGGTCACAGACCGCTTGTTGCGATTCGTGCCCAGGTAATAAGCGGCCTCGGTATCCGCCCCCTGCGCATCCTTCAAAAACGGCGGCCCCCAGGTCCGCGTGTCATCCCCCGTGCCCGGCCGCTCAATCTTGATGACATCCGCACCCAGGTCAGCCAGGGTCTGGGTACACCAGGGGCCCGCGAGTACGCGGGAGAGGTCGAGGATGCGGATGCCGGACAGGGAGTTCATGGGAGCATTTTGCCCTTTGCGTGAGCTAAGGTAGCTGGAGGCGAATGGAACTACCGCAGAGCGTGACTATTTGAGTGGTGGTCGGGTAAGCGAGGGGGATAGAGTTCGTAAAAGGCGACACACTCCTTCGATTGGAGGATGGTCCGAACGCGACGGACACCTAGAATTTCCATGCACGGTTGAGTTGGACATTTGTGCATCGATGGCTGTTCGAGAGGTGCACGTACGAGCTAAACCGTAGTCGTCAGATTAAGTGCCGGTCTTTCAGCGCATATCACGATGTATCACGTCAAAAGCAACCCTTTGGGAGGCAACATGAGTTACTTGGTTTTTTGTACTTTTGATCTGAAAAATGCTACCAGCCAAGATTATCAAAATGCCTATGCGGATTTGGCGAACATCGGACTCAAAAAAGTTGTCGTTAACAATAGCGGCGCCCAGGTTGTAATCCCCACCACCGCAGCGATGGGAGCATTCAATGGAAGCGACGCATCGGCAGTGTGTACTGACATTAGAAGCCGTGTGCAGGCTACATTTGCCAAGCGCGGATTTAAGTCGGAAATCTTCGTCGTCACCGGGGGAGATTGGGCGTGGGCTTCAGGCGCTACTTGAAGGAGCTGTTCTTGAGAGCTGCCGACTTGATCATTCGATTCACCCGAGCGCCATCCGCGGTCGGATACCAACGTTAGCCTCAAAGGAAGACCGATGCCAATCGAATCTCAAGACTACGAGGAGGTCGGGTTCCTAAAATACTCTGGCGAGGGAATGCAAAACGGTGTCATCGACGCTGGCAGTGCTGGCTCTGCACTTGTTGGACTGGATGAGGCGCTCCGCTTCTTTAACACCCGGCAGTCGCCTGACTTTGCGATTCTTTCCTATGACATACCGGTACAAACACGAGCTGGCTCCTGGGAGGCACTCATCCTTGCCGGCGCGGCGGTCGGAGGTGCATTTGCGCTTGGCTATGCAAAGAAGGCAGGAGAAAAGTTAGCCGAAAACGACTTTAAAGACATTGGGATTAAGCATGCGCTAAAAAAATCAATGTCGGCGCTTCAGTGGTTGGCGAAGCTCAAAAAGCATACGAGAAGGTCTCGCGGCTGGCAGATTGAGCGGATCGAGCCGGTCGGGCCAATAGACATTGCCGTGGTTATCAATTCAAAGGGCGAAGAACTTCCTGTTCCCCTTGAATATATGAAGTGGTTCCATCAAATGCCGCCACGCCTTCTACTCAAAATGACTTCCGTCATTAGAACAGACAGGCTTTTGACAATAGGCTCAATTGATGGATCTAAGGTTGAGCAGGTGACCATCGTAGAAGAAGACAAGCATCTTTTCGAAAATGTCGAGAACGAGGAATTTGAGGAGGCCGTACTTTTTCCTGAATTGGTAGATGGAGCATGGGCTCAACTAATTGGACGTTTGATCAGAGGAAATGAGGCATCTAACACTGTGGGGCTTGAGTACCAGGGGCATGTCATCAATTGCGTTCCCGAAAGTGGAAGTGTCCGGCAATACAAACTAGCTCTCTTTCTGCGCTGCAAAGTGGAAGGTCGAGTGACTCGCCACGCTAAGAATAGGTTTGTAGCTGATCGCAGGCCTACCCTCATCTTGAGTGGTGTTACCCCTCTGGAGGTAGACGGACAGTTGGGCTTGTTTGGTGGTTAATCGTTCATGGAGGCATGCCTCCATGCATCTAGTCTCCGGTATGGCTACGTAGACGGTCAATCGAGCCGACCGCCGAACGCAGTCACAGATACGTAACGCAAGGGAGTTTGATGGCTGCGACTGCTAAGTTCATTTCTTGGAACGCCTTTTGGGCGTTCTCGCAGGCTGTTCGCTATCGCAGCCGGTTTGTGCATGACAGGAACGTCAACGGATTTCTCCGCGCCGCTACGGCGAGTGCCGCTGGTCGAGTCGTCATGATCGAAACAGGTAAGGCTCTATGGCGTGCGCAGGTCGGACATGACCTTGACCCGCGCGAACAAGATGGAGTTGAATATGACGAACCTGTGCCTTTCTCTGCTGAGCGTATGAGGCCTCTGAGTTACGCAGCGCAAGAAGGTAGGGTCAACCCTCGCGGTATTCCCTGCTTCTATGCTGCGACCAACAAAGAAACCGCTGTTTCGGAAGTTCGTCCGTGGCTTGGTGCTCTCGTCTCAGTAGCTCAACTCACACCGAAAAAACCACTTCGTCTAGTCAACTGTAGTGAGGGTCACGAGAGCAAATTTGATCTATACCTCGAAGAACCCGATCCCGAAATACGAGAGCAAGCGGTGTGGCGCGCCATTGGACGAGCCTTCTCGGAGCCAGTAAGTCCAGATCCAGGTGTTGCTGAGTACGCGCCAACGCAGGTCTTGGCGGAGCATTTCAAGCGCCGTGGTTACGACGGCGTCTTTTACAAAAGTAATCTGGGTTCAGGTTACAACATCGCGGCGTTTGAAATTGACTCCTTGGAAGTGATTGACGTCCGCCTGTACCCAGTAAGGGCTGTACGTTACGAGATCGGGGACATTCAGAACTCCTACGTTGTGAAGCGGAGAAAACTCGAAGCTTAGCCCTTCATTGCATCCGAGCCTGCCATGATGAAGAAGACCATCCCCGCCGCTAACCCAGATGCTTATGTAGTCGCACTGCTCGGCTGGCAGCGAACCACAGTTGAGCAACTTCGGGCGACCGTGCGGGAAGGTGTCGCTCTGGATGAAGTCATCAAATGGGGCCACCTCGTCTATTTTTCGAACGGGCCTGTGCTGCTCATCCGTGCCGAAGAAAGCCGCGTGCTGTTCGGCTTTTGGCGAGGCCGACGTCTTCGCGAAATTGACCCACTGCTAAAACCTAGCGGTAAGTACGAAATGGCGACGAGAGAGTTTGATGAGGGCGATGAGGTCAATGTCGCCTTGTCGCGTCGCGTCGTCAAAGAGGCGGTGCGGCTTAACAAGACGCTTGGCGATCCCACGAAACTCTGGTGAATCCGGGCCGATTGGCGCCTCAGGCGTAAGAGTTAGAAAGTCACATTTCCCTCAAAAGGTCTATTCAAGATGATCTGGAAAAATGCTCTCGATGAATTTAAGCGCTCGCCAATCGCCGCGGCGTCCGGGGCGGTAGGCGTCTTAGTTGGCGCATTAAGTTTGCTGCTTGCTTGGATCCAATTTCAGACTGCACAGCTTGGTACATCATCAAGCTCCGGCGCTGTTAGTTCGTCGGTAGTCGATATAAAACCAGCAAACCTTCTATTGGTCATCGCTTTTTTTCTCGCAACTACGATTGCTTGCGCGTCAGTTGTTCGGCTCCTTGGTCGAAAACATGAATTGGCTGCTCTGTTTGTCTCGGTACCGTTAGCTGCGCTAACTAACTTTGCGACGATGCTTGTTATTTATCTTGCGCCTCCTCGTGTTCTTAGCCAAGAATTATTCACTTCCGCGAATGACTTGGCGCTATATGCATCGGCGGCCATATTCATGTCATTTTGCGGGCAAGCGGTACTGGTCGATATTGCTGCTCCTAGTCGACCACTGGAAAAGGATGGCGAGTCAGGCGTCGAAAAAAAGAACTCTGATGGGATCGGAGTACTGTTTTTGGGAATTATTCTTTTGATAATTTGGACGTCACTTGTATTCGCAGGGCAGATTCGGCTATCGCGAACATTTCTTCCGGAGATTGCTCATCCGGTCGATGCAAAACCGAACAAACCCGCCACCTAGTCCCACTCACGCCGTATGAGCCTAGTTACTTCGCGTCGTGTTGGGTCGTTGGTCTCCAGTTTTGTTAGTTGTACCAGCAAGTCTTAGCGAGAAATCGTTCTTAGTCTGCATGCTCGGTTAGATGACTTAATACGTCTTATACGGCAAAAACTTCCCCGACAACACCACATTCACCCGATCCCCTTTCGGATCCGGCTGGCGCACGATGTCCATGCTGAAGTCAATCGCGCTCATGATGCCGTCGCCGAACTCTTCGTGGATCAGTTCCTTGATCGTCGTGCCGTAGACGCTGACGATTTCGTACCAGCGGTAGATCAGGGGGTCGGTGGGCACGGGGGTGGCGAGTGAGCCTTTGTAGGGCACGACTTGGAGCCATTTCTGCTCTTCAGCCGTCAAGCCAAAGATCTTGCCTATGACTTTGGCCTGTTTGGCGTCAAAGGTCATCTGGCCCAGGCAGCCTGCTGTCGTCCACTCTTTGCTGAGACCGACTTTTTTGGCGACGGATTCCCAGGTGATGCCTTTGCTGACTTTGACGGTGATGATTTTTTCGGTGATGTCGTTGCGGTTCATGGTCTCTTTGCTCCTGTGTTTGAAATGGTTTGGGTGAAGGTGAAAACGTGAAACGGGGCGGTCAATGCGCCTTGGCGCGGGTGACCAAAAAGTCGACGATGTGGTTACGCAGGTCGTAGTAGCCGGGCAGGTGGTGCAGGCCGGCGCGGGTGCGTTCGCGGGGCAGCGGGTTGACGACTTCTTCGGCGATGCGGCCTGGGGTATAGGTACCGTCGTTGTCGGCGCCGTTGCTCATCAGGAGGATGCGGTCGGCCAGCAAGATTGCTTCGTCCACGTCATGGGTGATCATGAAAACGGTTTGCTGCGTCTCGCGCACGATGGCCATCAGTTCGTCCTGGATGGTGCCGCGTGTCAGCGCGTCGAGTGCGCCAAAGGGTTCGTCGAGCAGCAGCATCTTGGGCTGGATGGCAAAGGCGCGGGCGATGCCTACGCGCTGCTTCATGCCGCCTGAGAGTTGCGAAGGCTTTTTGTCAATGGCGGGCAAGAGGCCGACCATGGCGACAAACTTTTCCACATGTGCGTTGACCTGCGCGGTGGTCCAGTCGGGCCAGCGTGAGACGACCGCAAACGCGATGTTCTTGCGCACGGTGAGCCAGGGCATGAGCGCATGGCTCTGGAACACCACGCCGCGCTCCAGGCTGGGGCCGCCTATCTCGCGGTTGTCCATAAAGACATGGCCCGCGGTGGCGCTGTCCAGCCCGGCCAGCACATTGAGGATGGTGGTCTTGCCGCAGCCCGAGTGGCCGATGATGCAGACAAACTCGCCCTTGGCGATGGTGAAAGACACATCGGCAAACACCGGCCGGGCGGGCAGGGTGGTGCTGAAGTCTTTGCTCAGCCCTTCGATCTTGAGGAATCCCTGCATGGTGCGTTCTTTCTGTATGGGCGGTACAGCATGAGTGCGGGTGGCCGTATCACTCCACATAAGTCACCGCCTTCTGCAGCTGCGCAAAAGCCAAGTCCAGCAGCATGCCGACGATGCCGATAACCAGGATGGCAAAGATCACGTTGGTGAGCGAGAGGTTGTTCCACTCGTTCCAGACGAAGTAGCCGATGCCGGTACCGCCCACCAGCATCTCGGCCGCCACAATCACCAGCCAGGCAATGCCCATGGAGATGCGCATGCCGGTCAGGATGGTGGGCGCCGCCGCCGGCAGGATCACCTGGAAGGCCTTGCGCATGGGATTGACTTCCAGCGTGCTCGCCACGTTGAGCCATTCGCGTTTGACGGACGCCACGCCAAAGGCCGTGTTGATCAGCATGGGCCAGACCGAGCAGATAAAGATCACAAAGATGCCGGAGATGGACGAGTCCTTGATGGTGTAGAGCGCCAGCGGCATCCACGCCAGCGGCGAGATGGGCTTGAGCACCTGGATGAACGGATCAAACGCCCGGCGCAGCAGCGGCGACATGCCGATCACAAAACCCAGAGGCACCGCCACCACGCAGGCCAGCAAAAAGCCCAGGCCCACGCGCGCCAGCGAATGCGCCAGCTGGATCAGGATGCCCTTGTCGTTGGGGCCGTTGTCGTACAGCGGGTCAGACACCTGCTTCCAGATCGCCGCACCCATCTGGCCCAGCGTGGGGAAGCCGGTGGTCTTGGTGCTGCCGGGGTCTTTACCCATCATCTTCTGGTACTCGATCTGCTCGGCGTTCAGGCCTGCTGTGCTGGCCACGGGCGCACCAGACGTGGGCAGCGTGGCCACGTACCAGATGCCCAGGAAGGCCAGGAAGATCAGCAGCGAGACCAGGCCCGCCCTGAGGTTCAGCGACTTGAACATGTCAGGCCAGCTTGTTGATGGCGAAGCTCTTGACGTAATCGTCAGGTTTGGCCGGGTCAAACTCCTTGCCCATTACCTTGAACTTCTTGTAAGCGCCCTCAGGCGGCTTGAAGCCGGCCAGCGACATCTGCTTCTTGGCATCCGTCAGCATGAAGACCTTCTCAGCGATCTGGCGGTAGTTCACATCGCCCTTCACATAACCCCAGCGCTTCATCTGCGTGAGCATCCACACCGCCATGCTTTGCCATGGCACGGGGTCGAAGTTGGCGCGGTCGGGCACGTTGCGGATATTGCCCAGGCCGTCGGCGAACTTGCCTGTCAGTACCTGCTGCAGCACGGCTTCGGGCTGGTTGAGGTATTGCGCGGGTGCGATCACCTTGGCAATCAGGTCGCGGTCTTTGGGCTGGCTGGCCATGAAGGACGAGCCCAGCACCGCGCGGTACAGCGCGGCAAAGGTGTTGGGGTTCTGCTTGATGAACTCGTCGCTCACGCCGAAAGCGCAGCAGGGGTGGCCGTCCCAGATTTCTTTGGAGAGGATGTGGATGAAGCCCACCTCGTCGTACACCGCGCGCTGGTTGAAAGGGTCGGGGCCGAGGAAGCCGTCGATATTGCCGGCGCGCAGGTTGGCCACCATCTCGGGCGGCGGCACCACGCGCAGCTGCACATCGGTGTCGGGGTTCAGGCCGTTTTCCGCAAGGTAGTAGCGCAGCAAAAAGTTGTGCATGCTGTACTCAAACGGAATCGCGAACTTGAAGCCTTTCCAGTTCTTCGGGTCGCGGTTGGCTTTGTGCTTCACATGCAGCGTGATGGCCTGGCCGTTGGTGTTCTGGATGCTGGCCACATTCATATTCACCTGGTTGGAGCCCAGGCCCATGGTCATCGCCAGCGGCATGGGCGACAGGAAGTGCGACGCGTCGTGCTCCTTGTTGATCATCTTGTCGCGTATCAGCGCCCAGCCGGCCGTCTTGTTGAGTTGCACGTTCAGGCCTTCCTTCTTGTAGAAGCCCAAGGGGTCGGCCATGATGAGCGGGCTGGCGCAAGTGATGGCGATGAAGCCGATCTTGAGGTCTTTCTTTTCCAGCGGGCCGCGGTCTTGCGCCATGGCCTGCAATGCGCCCAGCGGCAGCACCGAGGCAATCGCCGCGCGCGCCGTGTTGGCGCCCACTGCGCGCAAGAAGCTGCGGCGCACGCTGTCGACGGGGAACAGCGCTTTGACCAGGCTGGCTTCCATAAAGCTGTGCGAGAGCTCTTGCGCGCTGGCGGCGGCGCTGTCGTGTTCGCCGGGCGTGTGGTCTTCACCGCAGGCGCAGCGCAGCATCAGCGGGCGGTCGGCATCATAGGCATCGAAACGGTTGGACATGGAGAACCCCTTTGACAAAGATGCGGGGTTCCATGCAAGCACCGGGCCCATCTGGTGCCAATGTGGGCCGCATGCAGCGATGCGCACGCAAAACGCGGGTCAGCGCCCTAAGGCCTGTAGGGGCAGCCCTACAAATTCGGCGTTCTGGCGTGGCGCTCTGCATACAGCGCCAGCTCCACGTCGTTGCGGGTGCCGGTTTTTTCGAGGATGCGCGCGCGGTAGGTGCTGACCGTGTTGGGCGCCAGGCTCAGCTGCGCACCAATTTCGCCCACGGACTTGCCGGCCGTGAGCAGGCGAAACACCTGGTGCTCGCGGTGCGAGAGCGATTCGGCGCCGCCGCTGCCGCTGCGGGCCGCGCTGTTGCCGACGGCATTGGCCAGCGCTTCAGCGGCCAGGGCAGATACGTAGACGCCGCCCGAGGCCACCTTGCGCACGGCGGCAATCATGTCGTCGGGATTCGCGCTTTTGTTGAGGTAGCCCGCCGCGCCCAGCTTGATGCAGCGCACCGCATACTGCTTTTCAGGGTAGGTGCTCAGCATCAGCACCGGCAGGCGGGGCCAGCTTTTTTTCAGCGCCTGCAATACGTCCAGGCCGTCGCGGTCGGGCAGGGCAATGTCGAGCAACACCGCGCTCAGGCCCTTGTCGCCGCCCAGCGCGTCAACGCGAGTCAGGATGTCGGGGCCTGTTTCCGCTTCGGCCACCACTTCAATCTCGGGCGCGTCGGCCAGCACCTGCTTGAGGCCTTCGCGCACGATGCGGTGGTCGTCGCCGATCAGGATTTTGAGCGTGCTCATAGCTGGATGCGCAGATGAAACAAGGAGCCGTGGCCGACCTGGCTGCTGATCTCCAGGCTGCCGCCCAGATGCCGTGCGCGTTCGCGCATGCCCATCACACCGTAGGCGTTGGCCGCTTCAAAGGCGGCGGCTTCGGCGCCGCGGCCGTTGTCTTGCACGGCGATGCTGATGTGATCGGCGGTGGCCTGGATGGTGATGGCCACGCGGCTGGCCGCCGCATGCCGGCCCACATTGCTCAGCATCTCCTGGAAGATGCGAAACACGGCAATCGCCGAGGGCTCAGGCAGTGGCGCGGCATCGGCCACGTCCATCTGCCAGTCCAGCGCCAGCTCGGCGGATTGCACGAACTCATGCGCCTGCCAGTCCAGCGCGGCCCACAGGCCCTGATGGTCCAGGATGCTGGGGCGCAGGTCTGTGATGATGCGGCCCACGTTGTCGACCGCGCTTTCAATCAGCCGGCCCATGTTCTGGCACTTGCAGCGCATGGTCTCGCGCATGGCTTGCGCCGCGACGGGCTCGCGTTGCTGTTGCTCGCCCAGGCGTTTGTCCAGCCAGCCCACGTCCATCTTCAGCGCCACCAGCAGGCTGCCCAGCTCGTCGTGCACTTCGCGTGCGATGCGGGTGCGCTCTTCTTCGCGCACGGTGTGGGTGTAGGCGGTGAGTTCGCGCAGGTGTTGCAATGCCTCCGACAGCGCCTGCGTGCGTTCGCTCACGCGCTGCTCCAGCACCGCATGTGCCTGGCGCAGTGCGTCTTCCGCCTGGCGGCGCGCCGAGATATCAACAAAGGTGACCACCGCGCCCTGCACCACACCGCCTTCGACGATGGGGTGCGACGAATATTCAACGGCAAACGCACTGCCGTCTTTGCGCCAGAACAGTTCGGTGTCAATGCGGCAGGGCAGGGCCTTGCGAAAGGCGTTGAAGATGGGGCAGAGGTGCTCGGGGTAATGCGCGCCGCCGGCATGGGAGTGGTGGGCCAGCTCATGCATGTTGTGGCCCAGCACGTCGGCAGGGGCATAGCCCAGCTGCTCGGCGCCGGCCCGGTTGATAAAGGTGCAGCGGCCGTCCATGTCGATGCCGAAAATGCCTTCACCGGTGGACTCGAGCAGCTGCGACAGCCGGTCGCGCCACACGGCCTGGCCGGCGCCCGGCAGGTGGGTGGGCGCGGGGGCTGGCAGGGGCGCGATCGGCATGACCGGGATAACGGGTATCGCGATGTCTTCAAACATGCACTGCATTAGCAAGCCGCGTGCCCAGCTTGGTGCGGGCCTGCGCCTGCGGCATGCGCCAAAGCGGTGCGAAACAAAGGTATCGCCGCTCAAGGGCGATCAACCGGCCCTAGCCCCGCGAAAAGCGCGCCCCAAGTTTCCAGCTGCCGTCCGCCCCGGGCTTTCCGGACACCACCAACTGGCGAACGTTGGGATTCGGGTGATCGAAGTCCTGGCGGGGCGTGGAGATATCGAGCACGTCCAGCTGGATTCCGCTCCCTTCAAACTGCACTATCAGGCGCTTGCCCTTTTGCGTCAGAAAGGCGGTAGTGCCCTCCAGCCTGACCTCGGCCTCGGTCGCCATTGCCCAGCGGACTGTGCTGTCAGGGCGGGCGCCGAGAAGCTCGTCGTCGAGTTGCACCGCGTCACCGAGGAAACGGGCGCGGCGGGTAGCTTGCGTGACTTGGCCGGGTAACAGCGCGGCGGTCAGGTCTATCAAGGCCTCGCGCTCGTCAACCATGCGCAGCGTGGCCATGCCGCGGACGCTGTGTGGCTGACCGTACAGCGTCAGTGTGTTGTGTGCTTCGGCCGACAGCCTGAAGACCTGCCAGCGTGACGAATCCGGCTTCATGTTCCACAGGTCTATGCCGCGTGTTTCCAGGCTGCTGTAGTCCTGCATGCCGAGGTCCTTGGCCCATCGCAAGCCATCCACGTCGAGCACAAAACTGCCCGCATCCATGTGCGCATGGCTGTGTGCCGCGCCGCCCGCTTTGATGGCGAACCACCACGCGTTGGGGTCAGACCATGATGAACGCCAGATGGCGAGTGGCTGCGCGCCCTGACCCGAGAAACTTGTAGGCGCGACGGTTCCACCGGTTTTTGTGGGCCACCACAACACCGAGAGCGGCGCGAAGCGGTCAGACAAGCCCTGCCTGTTGCGGATCATCTGGCGCTTGGCCGTCAACAGCGCGGGCTGATCCAGCTCACGGGCCAGGTAGACGATGGCGCATGGCAGTTCCTGCCCTTCGATGCTGTCGGCAAAATCGAAATACTTTCCGGACGGGCCGATGGCGTGTGCATAGAACTCGGCGCTGCGCTTGAATCCGGGCGCGTCCAGCAAGCCCCAGTCGCTGTCTTTGTCGCCGTCCTTGTCGCCGCTCTTGTTGCCGCGCAGTGCGGCGGCCAGCAGCACTGTGTAGCTGGTGCCATAGCTCCAGTAGGCCGGCCCCTCCGGGTAGACCCCATCCGGGCGGTAAGCCCTCAGCCCGATAAAGACGCCTTGACGCGCCGCCGCGAGAAGGTCGGCTGCAAGCGCGGGTTCGTCTTCCTGCACGGCCAGCGCTCCCAGGACCATGCTGCCGATGCAAACCTGGTTCCAGTTGTTGGTGGACCTGAAGGTGATGTGGCCATTGCGCGCCTGGGCGATGCCTTTGTTGACAATCGCGGCGCGCAGGGTGGCACGGTCGTCGGCCGGCAGGTCATTCAAAAGCCAGTTGTAGGAAATGGCCATACCGGTGGTCATCTCAGCGAGGTCCAGGTAGGTATCTGGATGCCAGTCACTGAATGCGGCGACGGCGAGCATTTCCTGCCGGGCGCGGTCCAGAAAACCCCGCTCCTTTGTCACCCGGTAAGCAAAAGCCCACTGCAGGCTTCGGCGAATAAATTCGCGCGAAACACCGAGCAGTCGGCCGTCTTCGAGTTTGTGCTCCAGCGGAGCCAGGGCGATGTCACTGCGGGCGCGTGCCAGCAGGGCTGCGGTGAAACGGTCAAGATCAGGGTCGGCTTTGCGTCGGTCGGGCAGGGAAGACCAATCGGCTTCGCTTGCAAGCAGTAAAGGGCGAACCTGGCGAGCCTGAACCGCCGGGGATGATGCGGTAACCGCCTGCATGCTCCCGCACCCCGTCAACTGGGCTGTGGCTGGAAGCATCGCTGCAAGAAAATCACGGCGGTTAAAAGGCATCCTTTTTGTCCTGCAGTTGTGAGTCGCCGGGTTAATGGAGGTTTGGCTAGTCCGTGAATTCAGTAAACACCGTTTCAGGGCAACGCCCGCTGGAGCCGTTGCGTGTGTAGTAGTTCCAGCGCCAGGCCATTTCGGTGTTGTCCCTGCAGGCCACGCCCTTGTACAGCTTGCCGTAGGTGGCTCTTGCGCCTGAGGAAGACCGGTAGCTGTCATGTGTTTCAGCCACCAGCACGCCATCCTTTGGGTAGACCTTCAACACGCCAAAAGACGCATTGCTCGGGATGTCGTAGTTCACGTAGAGTGCGCTGCGCTCAAGGTCCGGGCGCGCATTGTCTACCAGTATGAAAACCGCATGCTGCTCCGCCACCAGCTCTTGCTGCGTCAAGTGGGTAAATGTCTGGGACTTGATTTTTGCGCCGAATTTCAGCGCCGGGCCCAGCACCAGCAAAGGTTTTGGCTCACCTGTAGCTGCAGGGTTGAACCGGTGCAGAAGCGGCTTTTTAAACCGTGCTACGACCGCCGAGAAAATTTCATCGTCGCTGAAGTTTTGATTCTGCAGCTCCAGAGCCCAGACAGGGCTTGCGGCACATAGCAGCATGGCCGCCATGAAGAGGTGTGCTTTGAAATACATCATCGCCAAGCTTACCAAGCAAGGGCCCGGTCCGGACGCGGACGCCGGCTGGCCCCTGCGAAGTGCGCCAAAGCGGTGCGAAAACCGGCCAAGCTGCGGTGCCGGGCCTGAAGCTGGTGCATGAATCGCGTAAAGTCCAAGGCATGCTTACGATTTGGGACGCTGCCCGTCCACCGCTGCGGCTGACCGCACCGGTTTTATTCATTGCCCTGCTCGCGGCCTGCAGCCCCGCGCTGAACTGGCGCGAAGTGCGGCCCGAAGGCACGCGCCTGGCGCTGCTGCTGCCCTGCAAGCCCGACAAGGCGCAAAAAATCGTACCGCTGGGCGGGCCGGCGACCACGCTGTCCATGCTGGGTTGTGATGCGGGTGGTGCGACGTTCGCGGTTGCTGTGGCGGATATCGGTGATGCGGCGAAAGTGGCGCCCGTGCTCGCGCAGTGGCAAAGCCTCACGCTGGCCAATATGAAGGCGGGCGCCGCGCCGCAGGTGTCACCGCTCAAACTCCCGGGCGCCGCCGCGCTGCCGCCCGTTTCGCTGGTCAAGGCCGAAGGGCAGGGGCCTGACGGCAAACCGGTCAGCGGGCAGGCTGCCTACTTTGCGCAGGGCTCGCAGGTGTTTCAGGTGGTGATGTATTCGCCGCGCATCGCACCCGAGGCGGCCGAAACGTTTTTCTCCAGCCTCAAGTTTGAATAAAAGCGCAGCCCTTTCATGACCACCGCAGACGCGTCCTTGCCCAACTCTCCACAAGCCAGTATCGAGCCGGGCCGGCTGGACGCCAAGACCGGCGCGATTGTGTTCCTGGCCTTTGCGGCTGCGTACTTCTGCTCGGCGCTGGTGCGGGCCATCACGGCCACGCTGGCGCCTGTGCTGACGCAGGATTTCTCGCTGCATGCGCGTGACCTCGGCCTGCTGGCGGGCGGCTACTTTCTGGGCTTTGCCGCCACGCAGCTACCGCTGGGCACCTGGCTGGACCGCCATGGCCCCAAGCGCGTGATCCTCTGCTTCCTCGCGCTGGCGGTGCTGGGCTGCCTGGCGTTTTCGCTGGCCACCAGCTTTGCGTGGCTGCTGGTCTCGCGTGTGCTGGTGGGCATGGGCGTCAGCGCTTGTTTGATGGCGCCGCTGACCGGGTATCGCCGCTGGTATGAGCCGGCCACCGTGTTGCGCGCCAATTCGTGGATGCTGATGACCGGCTCGCTGGGCATGCTGGCCTCGACCTTGCCGGTTCAGTGGCTGATGCCTTTGACGGGCTGGCGGCCGCTGTTCTGGATATTGGCCGCGATGATTCTGTTGTCGATGGCGGCGCTGGCCTGGGTCGTGCCCACCTGGCAGCTCCACAAAAAGAATGAGCCAACCGCACCCGCAACTACAACCACTGCGACAGACGCCGGCTACGCGCCCATTTGGCGCAGCCGCTATTTCCGCAAGATGACGCCGCTGGCCTTCTTCAACTACGGCGGCCTGGTCGCGGTGCAGACCTTGTGGGCCGGTCCGTGGATGATCCGGGTCGCGGGCTACACACCGCTGGAGGCGGCCACCGGCCTCTTTTATATCAACGCCAGCATGCTGGTGACTTTCTGGAGCTGGGGCATGGTCAACCCCTGGCTGGCGCGGCAGGGCTGGCACGCCACGCGGCTGATCACCTGGGGCGTGCCTTTCAGCCTGGTGATGCTGGCGCTCAACATCGCCCTGGGGAGCTCAACCGGCTGGTTGGGCTGGGCGCTGTTTTGCATGGGTTGCAGCGTGATGGGGCTGGCGCAACCTGCGGTGGGCATGGCCTTCAAGCCTTCGCTGGCGGGCCGGGCGCTGTCGGCTTACAACCTCATGATTTTTGCCGGCGTGTTCACCGTGCAGTGGGGTATTGGCCTCCTGATTGATGTGTTTGAGGCCCTGGGCCTGGCCCAGGTGGCGCGCTTTCAGGCGGCCATGGGGGTGTTTTTGTGTTGTTGTATCGCCTCATATGGGTATTTCCTCAGTGTCCGCGCCGATAATTCACCTGAACCCCCAAACCCATGAACGGCATTTTTATCATCGCCCACGCCCCTTTGGCCTCCGCCTTGCGCCAATGCGTGTTGCATGTGTTCCCCGACAACGCCCCCGGCGTGGCCGCGCTCGATGTGCAGCCCAATATGCCGCCCGAGGAAACCCTGGCGCAGGCCCGCATCATGCTGGCGCAACTGGGCACCTCGCATGCGCTGGTGCTGGCCGACGTCTTCGGCGCCACGCCCTGCAATGTGGCGCAAAAGCTGGTCGACGGCGTTCATTCCAAACTCATTACCGGCATCAACCTGCCCATGCTGCTGCGCACCGTGTCTTACCGCCACGAGTCGCTCGATGCGCTGGTGGCGCGCGCGCTCATAGGCGCTACGCAGGGTGTGATGCAGGTGGCCATCACGGCGCCGCAAAACCAGGTACGCAGAAATCATGATCAAGACCAGCACGACCATCAGCAATAAGCTGGGCCTGCACGCCCGCGCCTCCGCCAAGCTCACCAAACTCGCGGGCAGCTTTGGCTGCGAGGTCTTCATGAGCAAGGGCGAGCGCCGCGTCAATGCCAAAAGCATCATGGGCGTGATGATGCTGGCCGCCGGCCTGGGCAGCAATGTCGAGGTGGAAACCAACGGCAATGACGAGCAGGCAGCGATGGACGCCATCCTCGCCTTGATCGCCGACAAGTTTGGAGAGGGCGAGTGACTTTCTCTGTCCACGGCCTGGCTGTCTCTCGCGGGATTGCGATCGGCCGTGCCGTGCTGGTGGCGTCCAGCCGCGCCGATGTGGCGCACTATTTCATTGACGACGCCCGAACGGCGGACGAGATCACGCGGGTGAGGGTGTCGCGCAATGCAGTGGTTGAAGAGATCACGCGCCTGCAGCAAGACCTGCCCAAAGACGCGCCGCATGAGCTGGGCGCGCTGCTGGACGTGCACCTGATGCTGCTGCAGGACGAGCAGCTCATCAGCGGCGTCAAGCACTGGATCACCGACCGTCACTACAACGCCGAATGGGCGCTGACCACGCAATACGAAATCATTGCGCGCCAGTTCGACGACATGGAAGACGAGTACCTGCGCGAGCGCAAGGCCGATCTGGAGCAGGTGGTCGAGCGCATCCTGCGGCACATGAAGGGCGTGGCCTCGCCGGTGCAGCCCGCGGGCCAGGCCGGCGCCGGCCGCAAGCTGTCTGAGCAGGATCTGCTGCTGGACGACACCACCGATGTGCCGCTGGTGCTGGTGGCGCACGATATTTCGCCGGCCGACATGCTGCAGTTCAAGCAGAGCCTCTTTGCCGGCTTTGCCACCGATGTGGGCGGCAAGACCTCGCACACCGCCATCGTGGCGCGCAGCATGGACATCCCGGCCGTGGTGGGCGCGCGCAGCGCCAGCCAGCTGATCAAGCAGGACGACTGGGTCATCATCGACGGCGATGCGGGCCTCCTGATCGTCGACCCCTCGCCCATCATCCTGGCCGAGTACGGCTTCAAGCAGCGCCAGGGCGAGCTCGAGCGCCAGCGGCTGAACCGCCTGAAGAACACGCCTTCGCTCACGATAGACGGGCAGCGCGTCGAGCTGTTGGCCAATATCGAAATGCCCGAAGACACCGCGGGCGCCGTGGCGGCCGGCGCTGTCGGCGTGGGGCTGTTCCGCAGCGAATTCCTCTTTATGGGCCGCACCGGCAAGCTGCCCGACGAGGAAGAGCAGTACCAGGCCTACCGCAAGGCGATTGAAGGCATGCACGGCCTGCCGGTGACGATACGCACGGTGGACATAGGCTCCGACAAGCCGCTGGACAAGCTCGCCGGCCGCGCACAGGACGGCCAGCTCAACCCCGCGCTGGGGCTGCGCGCCATCCGCTGGAGCCTGGCGGACCCGCCTATGTTCCTCACGCAGCTGCGCGCCATCCTGCGCGCGGCGGCGCACGGCCAGGTCAACATGCTGGTGCCCATGCTGGCGCACGCCAGCGAGATCCGCCAGACCATGTCGCTGATCGACCATGCGCGGGTAACGCTGGACAACCAGGGCATCCCCTACGGCCCGGTGCAGCTGGGCGCGATGATTGAAATCCCGGCGGCGGCGCTCACGCTCAAGCTGTTTTTGAAGTACTTCGACTTCCTGTCGATAGGCACCAACGATTTGATCCAGTACACGCTGGCAATTGACCGCGCCGACGAGGCGGTGTCACACCTGTACGACCCCTGCCACCCGGCCGTGCTGCGCCTGGTGGCCGACACGATTGCCGAGTGCAACGCGCAAGGCAAGGGCGTGAGCGTGTGCGGCGAAATGGCCGGTGACACCGCCATGACGCGCCTGCTGCTGGGCCTGGGCCTCCGCAGCTTTTCCATGCACCCGTCGCAGATCCTGGCGGTCAAGCAGCAGATCCTGCGGGCCGACGCCTCCAAGCTGCAGGCCTGGGCCGACCAGGTGCTGGCCAGCGAGGACCCGGCGACCTTGTTGCAGGCCTGACCGGCTCCGGTTTTCGGCTTTGCGGGCAGGCGCGCCGCCGAAACAAAGCGAAACACGCCGCAACCGGCCCGAAAACACGCGCCGGCCCCGCATGGGCACCATGGGAAACCTCAAAACTTCCTTCAGGGTTCGCTCATGAAACACCGCATCAAAAAACTCCTGCTCGGCCTTTTCGGCGGGGCGCTTATCGTCGGCAGCCTGGGCGCCTGCTCGCACGGCGGCTGGCACGGCGACCCGGGCTCGCCCGAGGCGCGTGCCCGCATGGTCGAGAAAGTCGGCTCCCGCCTGGACCTGGACGCCACGCAAAAACAAAAGCTGGCCGTGCTGGCCGACAAGCTGCAGGCGCAGCGCACCGCCTTGCGCGGCACAACCGAGCCGCGTGAGGCCTTTCGCGGCCTCTTTGCCGGCGCCAAGCTCGACCGGGCCGGCGCCAAAAAACTGATCGATGAAAAAACCGCCGCCGTGCAGGCCGGCAGCCCCGAGGTGATTGCCGCGGCGGCCGATTTCTTTGACAACCTCAAACCTGAACAGCAGCAAAAAGTGCGTGAGTTCATGGAGCGCGGCCGCCGCTGGGGTTACCGTGGCTGAGGCGCTGCTCTTCCCAACCGTCCGCCCGCGGCGGGCGGTGCAGCGCATCAGCACCGTGGCCGAGCCGGGCAGCGCCAGCGGCGGCGTGCGACTGTTGCTGCGCGCCGAAGGCCTGGTGGTGCTGACAGCGGCCGTGGCGGCTTATGCGCAGTTCGGCGCGGGCTGGGGCTGGTTTGCGGCGCTCTTCCTGCTGCCGGATGTGTCTTTCCTGGCTTACCTGGCCGGGCCGCGCGCGGGTGCCTGGGCCTACAACGCCATGCACTCTTACCTGGGCGCTGTGGCTTTGCTGGCCGCAGGCGTGCTGGGCGGCATGCCCATGCTGCTGGCGGTGGGGCTGGTCTGGTGCGCACACATCGGCTTTGATCGTCTGCTGGGCTACGGCCTCAAATACAGCTCGGGCTTTGGCCACACCCACCTGGGCCGCCTGGGGCGCCGGGATCCATGGTGAAGCCGGTGCTTCGCGGTTTTCTGCTGCTGGAGGCTGGTTTGCTGGTCGCGGCCTCGCTGGTGCATGGCGGCATGTTGCTGCAGGGCCATGCCCACAGCCAGGCCCGCATCGCCGAGGCGGTGATCGCGGCGGTGCTGCTGCTGGCCTGGGCGCTCAGCCTGGTGTGGCCGCAGCGCACGCGCCGGCTGGCGCTGTGGGCCCAGGCTTTTGCCTTTGTGGGCACGCTGGTGGGGCTGTCCACCATCCTCATCGGCATCGGCCCGCAGTCGGCGCCCGACAAGGTGTTTCACTTCGCCTTGCTGGGCTTGTTGCTGGCTGGCCTGCGCTTTGCGCGCCGTGCGCCAAAGGGCGTTTCGTGAGCGTTGCCCGCAAGCTTTATCCGCCACCGCCGCAGTTTCATATGATGGCCGCATGCCCCGCATCCTCCTGATCGACGACGACGAGCACCTGGCCGCGCCGCTGGCCGCCTACTTCGCACGTTTTGACTTTGTGCTGGACAGCGCCCTGCGCCCCGGCGAAGGCCTGGCCAAGCTGCGCGCCGGTGTGTACGACGCAGCCATCCTGGACGTGATGCTGCCCGAGATGGACGGCTTTGCCCTGTGCCGCGAGATCCGCAAGCAAAGCGATATCCCGGTCATCATGCTGACGGCGCGCGGCGACGTGATGGACCGGGTGGTCGGCCTGGAGCTGGGCGCCGACGACTACCTGCCCAAGCCCTTTGAGCCGCGCGAGCTGGTGGCGCGCGTGCAGACCATCCTGCGCCGCCAGCGCGCCGTGCCCGCCGCCGGCCAGCGCCGCGAGTTCCAGGGCCTGGTGATTGATTTGCAAACGCGCGAGGTGCAGCGCCTGGGTGAGAAGGTCGAGCTCACCGGCACCGAGTTCGAGCTGCTGGCGCTGCTGGCCGCAGAGCCGGGCAAGGTCTTTAGCCGCGACGACATCCTCAACCGCCTGCGCGGCCACGAGGCTGAGCTGTACACCCGCGCGGTCGACATCGTGGTGAGCCGCCTGCGCAAAAAGCTTGAGCCGTTGGACTGCATCAAGACGCTGCGCAACGCGGGCTACGCATTGGCCGTCAGCAAAACGGGCGCGCCATGAAGGGCATGAGGCGCTGGCGGCGTAACGGCCCCGGGCCGATGTACGGCTGCCCGCCGCGGCCCAAGCGCTGGCGCCACCGCTGGGGGCATTCGCTGCGGCTGCGGCTGATCACGGTGTTTTTGCTGCTGGCGCTGTGCATGGGCGCGGTGTTTATGGGCGGCATGCAGCGCGCTTTTTCCACCGGCTGGCGCGACGCGGCCAAGCCGCTGATCACCGACTACATGGACAGGCTGGTGGCCGACCTGGGCTCGCCGCCCGACATAGGCCGCGCGCAGGCGCTGGCGTCGCGGCTGCCGATTTCCATTCGCATCGAGGGGCCGGAGGTGAACTGGCAGTCGCACCCCGACCAGAAGCCGAAATTTCTGGACAGCCGCACCAATGACTGGCTCAGCCGCACCACCGCCGACGGCCACCGCGTCATCTTCGGCCCCGGCACCATTCCCTGGCAGGGCGCGCCGCACGGCAGCATGTTCGGCTGGATCACGCTGGCGCTGCTGCTGGGCCTGCTGATAGGTGCGTATGCCTATGTGCGCCGCCTGCTGCGCCCGCTGGACGACATACGCGCCGGGGCCGAGCGCTTTGGCCGCGGTATGTTCGACACGCCCATCCCGCTGCGTCGGCGCGACGAGCTCGGCGACCTGGCCGCGCGCATCAACACCATGGCGCATGACATTGAAGACATGCTGAACGCCAAACGCGGGCTGCTGCTGGCGCTCAGTCATGAGCTGCGCTCGCCGCTGACGCGCGCGCGGCTCAATGCCGAGCTGCTGCCGGCCTCGGGCGAGGGCAGCGCGCCGCGCGAGCGCGACGCACTGCTGCGCGACCTGGGCGAGATGCGCGACCTGATCAGCGACTTGCTCGAGAGCGAACGCCTGGCCAGCTCGCATGCGGCGCTGCAGCGTGAAGCCGTGGACCTGGCCGCGCTGGTGCGCGAAGTGGCGGCCGAAATGCCGAACGCCGCCGAAGTGCAGCTCGACCTGGCGGCTGACCTGCCCATGCTGGCGCTGGACCGCATGCGTGTGCGCCTGCTGGTGCGCAACCTGCTCGACAACGCACTGCACTACGGCGCAGGCGCCGGCCAGCCGCCGCAGGTGTCATTGCAGGCGGCGGAGGGTGGCGCACTGCTGGAAGTGCGCGACTTCGGCCCGGGCGTGGACCCGGAGCAGTTAGACCACCTGACCGAGCCCTTTTACCGCACCGACGGCGCACGTCAGCGCGCCACGGGCGGCGTGGGGCTGGGCATGTATTTGTGCCGGCTGGTGGCCGAGGCGCACGGCGCGCAGCTGCAGGTGCGCAATGCCGCGCCGGGGCTGGCGGTGCAGGTGCTCTGGCGTTAGCCGGGGCTAGGCATCGGTCGCGGGCGCAGCGCAGACATCACGCACACAGCCGCGCAGCCAGCGGTGTGCCGGGTCGGCGTCCAGCCGCGGGTGCCACAGCAATGACACGGTGATCTCCGGCGTGGCAACGGGCAGGGCAAAGCTGTGCATGCCGGCGCGCAGGTTGCCGGTGTGCCGCTCGGGCACGGTGGCGACCAGGTCGCTGGCCCGCGCCAGGGCCAGTGCGGCCGAGAAACTGCCGACGATGGCGGCAACTTCCCTTTGCAGGCCCAGCGGGGCCAGGGCGTCATCGACCGGCTCCGCGCCCAGGCCACGCCGCGAGACGGCGATGTGCCGGGCGCCGGCATAGCGTGCAGGTGTGAGTTCACCCTGGGCCAGCGGATGGCCCAGGCGCACAACGCCTGTGAAGCGGTCGCGGAACAAGGCCTGCACGCGCAGCTCGGGCGCTGTCGCCTTGCCGATCACGCCGGTCTCCAGGTCGACCGCACCGTCGCGCAGCGGCGTGCTGTCTTTGTCGAGCTTTTGCACAAAGCACAGGCGCACGCCGGGCGCCTCGCGGCTGACGCGGGCAATCAGCGCCGGGCCGAAGTTCTCGACAAAGCCTTCGCGGGTGCGCAGGGTGAAGGTGCGCACCAGCTGTTTGAGCTTGAGCTTTTCGGTGGGCCGCAGCACGGCTTCCGCGTCCTGCACGAGCTGGCCGACCTGCTCGCGCAATTCGATTGCCCGCGGTGTGGGCACCAGGCCGCGTCCGGCCCTGACCAGCAACGGGTCGCCGGTGGTTTCGCGCAAGCGAGCCAGCGCCCGGCTCATGGCCGACGGGCTGAGCCGCAAACGCCTGGCGGCGCCGGCGACGCTGCCTTCGGCCAGCAGCACATCGAGCACAGGCAGCAGGTTGAAATCGGGGGTGGACATGCCCGCACCATAGCGCATTTGCCCGTGAGATGGCGTCAGACGCACGAATAAAGTGCAAATGCTGCGCCTTCCGCTATGTGAGGCAAAGAACTACGCTTCAGACAGCCCTATTTCGTGGGCTGTCACAGGACGAAAAAGCAAGAGAAAGCGGAGTTCATGCTGAAACCAATCAATGCAAAAGGGAATGAAAACGTGGAGCCGCCACAGCCCCCACTGCCTGCCGCAGTCCGCTGGGTGCTCGCCAGCCTGTCGCTGTCCATGCTGCTGTCCTCGCTGGGCACCAGCATCGCGAATGTGGGCCTGCCGGCGCTGGCGCAAGCCTTTGATGCATCTTTTCAGCAAGTGCAGTGGATCGTGCTGGCCTATCTGCTGGCCATCACCACGCTGATCGTGGGCGCCGGGCGGCTGGGCGATGTGATGGGCCGGCGCCGCCTGCTGCTCGCGGGCATCTCGCTGTTCACGGCGGCATCGGTGCTGTGCGCGGCCGCGCCCACACTGGGGTGGCTGATCGCGGCCCGCGCGGCGCAGGGCCTGGGCGCGGCCGTCATGATGGCGCTCACCATGGCTTTTGTGGGCGAGACCGTGCCCAAGGCCCGGACCGGCAGCGCCATGGGCCTGCTGGGCACAATGTCGGCGGTGGGCACCGCCCTGGGCCCCTCGATGGGCGGCGTGCTGATCGCCGGCTTTGGCTGGCGGGCGCTTTTTGTGGCCAATGTGCCGCTGGGTTTGCTCGCGCTGTTTCTGGCCTGGCGCCACCTGCCGGCGGACCGCCAGGCCAAGGCCGGTGCGGCCGGCTTTGACCCTGTGGGCACGCTGCTGCTGGCCCTGGCGCTGGCAGCCTATGCGCTTGCAGTGACTTTGGGGCGCGGCAGTTTCGGTGCGCTCAACATGGTGTTGCTGGCGGCAGCCGCCTTGGGTGCGGGTCTCTTTGTGTTTGCGCAAACGAAGGTCGCATCGCCGCTGCTTCGCCTGGCGATGTTCCGCGACCCGGTGCTGAGCGCGAGTCTGGCAATGAATGTGCTGGTCTCTACCGTGATGATGGCGACGCTGGTGGTGGGGCCGTTTTACCTGTCCCGTGCGTTGGGGCTCAGCCCGGCGCTGGTGGGGCTGGTGCTATCGGCCGGGCCGGTGATTGCCGCGCTGAGCGGTGTACTGGCGGGCCGGCTGGTCGACCGCCTGGGCGCGGCTCGCATGGTCATCACCGGGCTGGCCGCCATGGCGGCGGGTGCCTTGGGACTGGCGGTGTTGCCGGCGATGTTCGGTGTCGCGGGTTACATCGCTGCCATTGCCGTGTTGACGCCTGCGTACCAGCTGTTCCAGGCCGCGAACAACACAGCAGTGATGGCGGACGTGCCGCCCGACCGGCGCGGTGTGGTGTCGGGCATGCTGAACTTGTCGCGCAACCTGGGGCTGATCACCGGCGCGTCTGTTATGGGCGCGGTGTTTGCCTGCGCCACGGCGGCCAGCGACATCACGGCGGCGAGCCCCGAAGCGGTGGCCGGCGGCATGCGGGCGACCTTTGTGCTTGCGGCTGTGCTGGTGGTGCTTGCGCTGGTGATGGCGCTGGCAGGCCGCGCGCTGGCGGCGCGCCACGCACGCCTTGCGAGCGTGACGTGAAGGCCTCGTGAGCGCGGGCTAGCGGGCCCGGGTGCCCAGCAGCGCCGCGCCTATGATCATCACCGCCGCCAGGCCTATGCTCCAGCTCAGCGCGCGGCCGGTCACCAGCATCAGCAGCGTGGTGGAGCCCAGCGGCGTGAGGTAACTCAGGATGCCGATCTGCCGCGCATTGCCCAGCTTGAGTGCCCTGTCCCACAGGAAGAAGGCCGCGCCCAGCGGGCCCAGGCCCATCACGGCCAGCAGCAGCCAGTCTTGCGCCAGGAGCGTGGCGGCTGGCTCCAGCGCCCAGTGGCACAGCAGCGAGAGCACGCCCGACACCAGGCCGAAGAGGCCGATGGCTGCCGTGGGAAATGCCGGCACGCGCTTCGTCAGCAAGGAGTAGCTGGCCCAGATAAAGGCCGAGCCGAGCGCCGGCAGGTAGCCCCATGACCAGCCAGCCGAAGCAGCACCGCTTGCAGCACCGAGGATGGCAATCGCGGCGCCGACAAAACCCAGCAGGGCTGCGATTACATGCACGGTGCGTAAGTGCACATCACGCAGAAAGAGCGGCGCCAGCACCACCATAAAGAGTGGCCAGAGATAGTTCACCAGATTGGCTTCGACGGCAGGCGCATGCCGCAAGGCGATGAAGAGCAGGAAGTGAAAGCCGAAGAGGCCGTACACGCCGAGCGCCAGCGTGGCGGCGGGAATTTTCCATTGCGTGCGGTCCCGCGCGACAAAGGGCAAGGCCAGCACGCTGCCTATCAGCAGCGCAATGCCGGTGAGCAAAAAAGGCGGCACGTGTTTGAGCAACACCCCGAGTGAGGCAAACGTGGTCCAGAGGGCGATGGCGCCCAGTGCATAAAGATTGGCTGACATGCCGGCAAGCATAAAAGCCGGTGCGGGCTGCGTCGTCGCGCAGCAACGGTCTGCCGGTGCGCAACGATGGTTTGGCCTTTAAACCTTGCCGCAAGCAGGTGCGCGCACCGTCCTACAGGAAGGGCTACATCCGGTAACCAGCTTCACGTTTCAGGCGCAAGCTGGACACCTCACCGGCATGGCTCGCGCGTTGAATGAGGGTGCAGATGTTTGTACACAAGGAGACCCTCATGAAAAAGCTTTCCATCCTCTTGCTCTCGCTCTTGGGCTTTATGGCCTTGTCGGGCTGTGTGGCCTATCCGGTCTATGACGGCCACGGGCCGCAGTACCGCGGCGGGCCGGCGCCTGGCCCTGGTTATGGCTCACGTTATGACCGCGACGGTGACGGCGTGAGCAATCGCTATGACCGTCGGCCGAACAACCCCTATCGTTATTGAGCGGATTCGCCTGATTGCCGCCTGAGTGCGGCAGTCAGCGCCGAGGGCGAGTTGTAGCCGCAGTGCAGCGCGGTGTCGGCCACGCTCATGCCGCGGCGGCGCAATTGCAGGGCCAGTGCCAGGCGCTGGCGGCGCAGCCACTGCATCACGCTCAGGCCCGTCTCGCGGCGGCAGCGCGTGGCGAACTGGGTTGGGCTCAAGAACACTTGTGCCGCGAGTTGCGCAACGCTGAGCGGTTCGTGCAGGCGTTGCTGCGTCCACGTTGCCAGTTGCTCCCAATGGATGGGGCGTTGGTAGCGCGCGGGCGCTGGAAGCTGCGGCAGCGGCTGCCAGGCCTCCAGCAACAAGGCCGGTCCGTAGTGTTGTGCCAGGTTGCCTCGCTGCTGCAGGGCATGCGCCAGATAGTTGCCGAGCGCCAGGGCCTGCGCGCTGTGGGCCGGGTCGTAAGCGCAGCGGGCCCAGCCGGCGTGCGGGGTGTCCAGCACCAGGCAGCGGGCGCCTTCGCGGGATTCAAAATCATGGTGTTCACCGGGCGCGATCACGCAGCCCTGGCCGGCCGCGATGCGATGCCCGCGGCCTTGCACTTCAAGCTCGAGCACGCCGTCCAGGCTTAGCAGTACCTGGAAGTGCTCATGCGCATGGCTGCTGTGCGAGGGGCCGTAGTGGCGCAGCGTCAGGGAGCTTTGCGGCGCGAGCATCACGCGAAACTCAAATGGCGGCGGTGGCCGCGTCTGCCTTGTCGGCCACACCTGCCGCGTGAGCCTGCTGGTCGGCGTGGTAGCTGCTGCGCACCATGGCGCCTACGGCCGCATGCGTGAAGCCCATCTTGTAGGCTTCTTCTTCAAACATCTTGAAGGTGTCGGGGTGCACATAGCGGCGCACCGGCAGATGGCTGGTGGAGGGCGCGAGGTACTGGCCTATGGTCAGCATGTCGATGTTGTGCGCGCGCATGTCGCGCATGACCTGCAAAATCTCTTCGTCGGTCTCACCCAGGCCCACCATGATGCCGCTCTTGGTCGGCACATCGGGGTGCAGCGCCTTGAACTTCTTGAGCAGGTTGAGGCTGAACTGGTAGTCGCTGCCGGGGCGTGCTTCCTTGTAGAGGCGCGGCGCGGTTTCGAGGTTGTGGTTCATCACATCGGGCGGCGCGGCTTTGAGGATCTCAAGCGCACGGTCGTCACGGCCGCGGAAGTCGGGCACCAGGATTTCAATCGTGGTGCTCGGCGAGAGTTCGCGGATCTTCTGTATGCATTCGACAAAGTGGCCGCTGCCACCGTCGCGCAGGTCGTCGCGGTCCACGCTGGTGATCACCACGTATTTCAGCTTTAGCGCCGCAATCGTTTTGGCCAGGTTCAGCGGCTCGTTCACGTCCAGCGGGTCGGGCCGGCCATGGCCCACATCGCAAAACGGGCAACGGCGGGTGCACTTGTCGCCCATGATCATGAAGGTGGCCGTGCCCTTGCCGAAGCATTCACCGATGTTGGGGCAGCTGGCTTCTTCGCACACCGTGTTGAGCTTGTTCTCGCGCAGGATCTGCTTGATCTCATAAAAGCGCGTGGTCGGGCTGCCGGCCTTGACGCGGATCCAGTCGGGCTTTTTGAGCATCTCGCCCTGCACCACCTTGACGGGGATGCGCGACAGCTTGGCCGCGGCCTTTTGTTTGGCCAGCGGGTTGTAGCCTTCCAGGGTCTGGACGTCGCGGACCACCGGGTTGGCCGTGGCTTGGAGGGGGTCAGGTGTGCTCATGAAGTGTGTTTCGTGTTGGCGGCAGGTGGCTTTGCGTCTTAAGGCGCCAGGTAGGTGACGAGCTTGCGGCCCAGCACGTCTGCGGCTTCCTGCCAGCTTGCCGATACCCCGATTGTAGAAAGGTCTGTGGTTTTCAGTCCCACATAGCCACAAGGGTTGATGCGCGAGAAGGGTTCCAGGTCCATCGCCACATTCAGCGCCACCCCGTGGTAGGTGCAATGCCGGCTGACTTTGATGCCCAAAGCGGCGATCTTGCCCAGGCCGCGGAAGGGGTCTATCGGGTTGGCGGGGCCGGTGAGCGCAGCGTGCGAGGTGGGGTCGTCCAGCCGCACATAAATGCCGGGCGAGCCGGCTACGCGGTGCCCGGTGACGCCGAAATGCGCCAGGGTTTTGATCACCGACTCTTCAATGCGGTAGACGTACTCCTTGACGTAGTAGCCCGCCCGCTTCAGGTCGATAAGCGGGTAGGCCACCACCTGGCCGGGGCCGTGGTAAGTCACCTGGCCGCCCCGGTTGGTTTGCACCACCGGGATGCTGCCGGGGTTCAAAACATGGTCGCTTTTACCCGCCAGTCCCTGGGTGTAGACCGGCGGGTGCTCACAAATCCATAGCTGGTCGCGCTCATTCTGCGGGGGCTGCAGCCCGTTTTCGGCCAGAAAACCGGGGTTGCGCGCCGCCGTGAAGGCCTGCATGGCTTCATAGGTGGGCAGGTAGTCGACCCTGCCCAGGGTACGTGTTTCGGCCTGCATGTGCGGCGGCTTACCCGGCTCTATTTAAAGAACGACCTTGACCATCGGGTGCGTCGACAGCGTGCGGTACAGCTCATCAAGCTGCTCGCGGCTGGTGGCCGTGACGGTGATGGTCACGCCCAGGTAGTTGCCGCCCTTGCTTTCGCGCAGCTCGATGGTGGAGGCGTCGAAGGCCGGGTCAAACTGGTGGGCGATGGCGGTGACGGCCGCGACCATGCCGTCGACTTTCTGGCCCATCACCTTGATGGGGAATTGCGACGGGTAGTCGATCAGCGACTCCTGGCGCGATGGCTCGGTGCCGGGGACGCCGATGATTTTCGGGAGGTCTGGGGAAGTCGTCATGGCAAGGGGTCCTTTCAGGCCTGTTTGGCGCGCTGGTATTCAGCGTACAGCTTTTTGTAGATGGGGCCGGGCCGGCCTTTTTCCACTCCGTGGCCCACGGGCTGGCCGTCCAGCAGGGTCACCGGCAGCACCTCTTTGGTGGCGGATGACAGCAGGACTTCATCGGCGTCCAGCACCTCGGCGCGCGTGATGCGGCGCAACTCAAACGGGATGCCGGCGGCGCGGCACATTTCCTCGATCAGACCGAAACGTATGCCTTCTAGCACCAGGTTGTCCTTGGGCGGGCCCATGAGCTTGCCGTTTTTGGCGATCCAGACATTGCTGGAGGCGGCTTCGCTCAGGTAGTCGCCGCGGAACATCACGGTTTCGGTCGCGCCGGCGTCCACGCTGATCTGGCGCGAAAACACCGCGCCCAGCAGGCTGGTGCTTTTGATGTGGGCTTTTTCCCAGCGGAAGTCGTTGGCGGTGACGCAGGCCACGCCTTTTTCGCGCACCGCTTCGCCCGGCAGCTTCATCGCGTTGCACATCACAAACACAGTGGGCGTCAGGCCTGGCAGCATGGGATGGTCGCGCATGGCCACGCCGCGGGTGATCTGGATGTACACCAGTTGATTGCCTTCTTCGGCTGGAGCGCCCGTGGAATCAGCGCAGGCAGCTATTAATTTCAGAGCAATAGCCCGCCACTCGTCACGGCTCAAGGGGTTGGCAATGCGCAGTTCGGTGAGGCTGCGTTCGAGCCGCGCCATGTGCTGCTCAAAGCGAAAGGGCTTGCCCGCATAGGCCGGCACCACTTCATAAATACCGTCGCCGAAGATGAAGCCGCGGTCCATCACGCTGATCCTGGCGTCTTTGAGTGGGGTGAATTCGCCGTTGAGGTAGCAGGGGGTGTCGGGAAGCATGCTGGCGGGAGGCGTTGTCATGGTGAGGTGTGAAAGGAGGAATAAAAGTGCTGCGGTGCCGTGATGGCCGTCAGCCGATTGTCCGCGTGTCCAGGGCTATCGGCGGCGGCGTTTGAACCAGATGCGCAGGCGCCAGGCCAGCTTGACCAGAAAATACGCACTGGCCGAGCCGGCCACGGCAAAAATACCCATGCCCAGTATGGCAGGCCCGCCAAAAGACGCCAGCCAGGCCACCACGCCCGCGCTTTCGGAAATGGCCACCGGCGGCGGCGCATCGAGAATCAAACCGCCCACCTGGTAGGCCAGCCAGAGCCAGAAGCCCACGGTGAAGGGGTTGGTGATAAAGGTAATGCCGACGGCCACCGGGATGTTGGCGCGCCACCAGACGCTGTGGGCCGCGGCCGCGACGATTTGCGCGAACGGCAGGGCAAAGGCCCAGAAGATGCCGATGGCCGCGCCGCGCGCCACGGCCTCGTGCTGCAGGCGCCACAGCTGGGGGTCAAGCAGCCGGTGCGCGACCGGCCTGAGCCAGGGGTTGGCTGCCAGCACTTCGCGGCTGGGTATCGATGCCTTGATGCGGTCCGTCCAGTGCGCCTCGCCGGGCTCGCGTTTCTTGCGGCGGGCCTTCATGGCGCCGGCCTGGGCGGCAAAAAGCGGGTTTCACCAACGGCCATGACGCTGAAGTCCTCGTCCTTCAGGCCTTTGGCCGTGCGGGCTGCGGCCAGGTCTTGCGGCGGCTGGTCCAGCGGCTCGTTGGTCAGCTCGAAAGTGCCCCAGTGCACACCCACGCTGCGTTTGGCGCCCAGGTCCTGGTGGATTTGCACCGCTTCGGCCGGGTTGACGTGCTGGCCCGACATGAACCAGCGCGGCTCGTAGGCGCCCACGGCAATCAGGGCCAGGTCAAAGCCGCCACCCTGGCCGGCGGCCTGCCGGCTGGCAAAGCGCGCGCGGGTATCCAGAAAGTCTCTGGAGTAACCGGTGTCGCCGCTGAAATACCAATGAAGGTCGGGCGCGAACACGGCATAGCCGCCCCAGAGCGTCTGGCTGCGGTCACCGAAGCTGCGGGCGGACCAATGCTGCACCGGCGTGAAGTTGAACTCCACACCGCGGTACACATGGCGGTCCCACCAGTCCATCTCGATGACGTGCGTGATGCCGCGGCTGGCAAACCATGATTTGACGCCCAGCGGCACCAGAAAGAGCGTGGGTCGGCCGGCCGCAGCCGAGCGCGCGGCGATGGCCTGTACGGAGTCGGTGTCGAGGTGGTCGTAGTGGTTGTGCGAGACCACCACCACGTCAATGGGTGGCAGGTCGGTCAGCGAGATGCCGGGCGGCTGTGCGCGTGACGGGCCGACGAATTGCACGGGGCTGGCCCGTTGCGAAAACACCGGGTCCGTCAGCACATTGAGCCCGCCGGCTTGCACCAGCATGCTGGCGTGGCCTACCCAGGTGATGGCGGGGCGGGCGGCTGCCGGCCCGGATGCCGCATACGTGGGAGCGTAGGCCTGGATGGCTTTCAGGTCGGGCGCTTGTTGCGGGATGGGCGCTGCGGGTGGCTTGGGCAGGCCTTGCTGGCGCTTTTCCCATTGCCAGCGCATCAGCGCGCCAAAGCCCTGGTTGACCGAGGCGGTGTAGTTGTTTTTGAAGCCTTCGCGGGTGTGGTGCGGTTTGGCGGGGTCGTAATAAGGGTTCACGGCTGAGCAGCCTCCCAGCAGAAAAAGCAGGCTGCTATATACAAGGCTTGCACGCATGGTTGCGGCACGGGCGCCCAAGGCCTCACGCCAGGAAAACGACGGCCGCGATGGCCAGCGCGCCCAGCGCAAGGTTGGCCAGGGCCAGTGTGGCGATCTGCCCGACGCGGCGGCCGCCTTCCGGCCAGTCGGATGCGGAGACGGCCAGCTTGAGGCGGCGAAAGGGGCCGAAATACAGGTGACCGAAGAGCGCGAACATCAGCAGGCCGATGCCGAACATCAGGTGCCAGCCGAGGGGTGCGTTTTTCATGCCGACGGTCAGCAGCATGGCCAGGCCTGTCAGCAAGAGGATGGCGATGGAAGCCCAGACCCATGCAAAAAAACGCGTCAGTACCTGCACGATGAGGGGCAGGCGTTGCGGCGGCGCAAGTTGCCCGGCCGCCAGGGCCGGCCGCAGCGCAAACAGCATAAAAGCCGCGCCGCCCAGCCAGGTGACGGCGGCGGCAATGTGCAGAAATTTCATCAGGGCGTGCATGGCTTCTTTCAGTGGGTGCGGTTCGCGGCTGGCCCCTCTTTGGGGCCGCCTTTCAGCGGTGATTGTGAACCAGCCCCCTGCGTTTCAGGCTGAAAACCGCCAATCGCCCCTAATCCGGATTCAAACCCGGGATTTTGCGGATGTGCGGGGGTTTCTACGTATAATCAAGGGCTTTGCTAATAACGGCCCCTGTAACTTTCCCGTAATTTGTGATGACCAAAATGGGAAATTCTGCGAATACGGCGGTAAACCCGGGAGACCGGGTTGTTGATCAGGAGCTGGAGGCGCAGGAGGAGAGTTTCAAGACCCTGACTCGCGAAGAAGCCCAAAAGCTTCGGGAAGCGAAGCCTCAGGTATCTCCCTGGTCGGTATTGGCGGGGCAGTTGGTGGCCGGAATCGTGGTGGCATGTGTCGCCTGGGCCCTGACGGGGCAGCGGTCAGTCGGATGGTCGGCGTTCTATGGAGCGCTGGCGGTGGTGATTCCGGGAGCGCTGTTTGCGCGCGGTTTGACCGGCAAAGTTTGGTCGATGAACCCAGGCACTGCGGTGGTTGGGTTCTTCTTGTGGGAAATGGTCAAGATCGCTTTGACGGTGGCAATGCTTTTTGCCGCCCCGAAGCTGGTTTCGATGCTGAGTTGGCCGGCAATGCTGGTCGGCCTGGTGGTGACAATGAAAGTGTCCTGGCTCGCGTTAGTGTTCGCGGCCAGGCGCAATAAACTTTGAGGCGAGCAATAAATGGCTGCTGAGAATGCTGCTGGACATGGTGGTCAGACCGCTGGTGAATACATCGTTCACCATTTGACGCATTGGCGTAACAAAGAACTGGTTGGCCCGTTCGATCTGAGCGTCATCAACTATGACTCGACGATTTTCAGCATTTTGCTGGGCGTGATCGGTTGCTTCCTGCTCTGGAAGGCCGCCCGCAAAGCCACTTCCGGCGTTCCCGGCCGCTTCCAGGCTGCCGTCGAAATCCTGGTCGAAATGGTCGACGCACAAGCCAAGGGCATCGTGCACAACGCCGAAAGCCGCAAGCTGGTGGCCCCGCTGGCCCTCACCGTGTTTGTCTGGATTTTCCTGCTCAACGCGATGGACTTGCTGCCTGTCGATCTGTTGCCTGCGATCTGGGCCGCCATCTACGGCGCTGCCGGGCATGACCCACACCACGCTTTCATGCGCTCCGTGCCAACGGCCGACCTCTCGGTCACCATGGGCCTGTCGCTCGGCGTGCTGATCACCTGCCTGATTTACAACGTCAAGATCAAAGGCGCTGGCGGCTGGATCCATGAGCTGTTCACGGCGCCTTTCGGCAACCACTGGGCCCTCTACCCCTTCAATTTCCTCATGCAGATGATTGAGTTCGTCGCCAAGACCGTCTCGCACGGCATGCGACTCTTCGGCAATATGTATGCCGGCGAACTGATCTTCCTGCTGATCGCCCTGATGGGTGGCGCTTTTGCTTCCGTCTCGCTCGGCACCGGCATTGCGCTGGCCATCGGCCACATCATTGCGGGCTCGGCCTGGGCGATTTTCCACATCCTGATCATCACGCTGCAAGCGTTCGTGTTCATGATGTTGACCCTGGTGTACATCGGCCAGGCGCACGATCACCACTAATCAGTTATCCCTGTTTTCGTTTTTCTTTTTCTCTCGTAACCAAGTCCTAAGGAGTCATCATGGAAGTTATTAGTTTTGTCGCTCTGGCCGCCGGCCTCATCATCGGTCTCGGCGCTGTCGGTGCCTGTATCGGTATCGGCATCATGGGCAGCAAATACCTCGAAGCAGCTGCACGCCAGCCTGAACTGATGGGCGAACTGCAAACCAAGATGTTCCTGCTGGCCGGTCTGATCGACGCGGCTTTCATTATCGGTACGGGTATTGCGCTGTGGTTTGCCACCGCCAACCCATTCCTGGCGCAAATCGCCAACCTGCCTAAGTAAGCAATCATCAAAGTCCCAAGAATGTCATTCCTTCGGGTCGGCTATTGGCCAGGCCCCAAGGGAAAGGATGAGCAGTGAGCATTACCGGTACCCTTATTGTCCAGATGATCGTGTTCCTGATTTTGGTCGGGTTCACGATGAAATTTGTATGGCCACCCATCGCGGCGGCCCTGGACGCGCGTGCGCAAAAAATCGCTGACGGCCTTGCTGCTGCCGATAAAGCCAAGTCTGAACTCTCCGTCGCCAACAAGCGCGTGGAAGAAGAGCTGGCCAAGTCGCGCAATGAAGCGGCCGTGCGCCTGGCTGAAGCCGAGCGCAGGGGCCAGGCCCTGGTTGAAGAAGCCAAGGCACGGGCAACCGAAGAAGGCAGCAAGATCATTGCCGCCGCCAAGGCCGAAGCCGAGCAGCAAACCGTCAAGGCTCGCGAAACCCTGCGTGAGCAGGTCGCCGCACTGGCCGTCAAGGGCGCCGAGCAGATTCTGCGCAAGGAAGTCAATGCCAGCGTGCATGCCGACTTGCTGGGCCGCCTGAAGACCGAACTCTAAGCGAGCATCAACATGGCCGAACTAGCCACTATTGCCCGTCCTTACGCCGAGGCCTTGTTCAAGGCCTCCGGCTCCGACCTGGGCGGCACCGCCGTCTGGCTCGATGAGCTGGCCGCCATTGCTGCCAATGCGCAGCTGCAGCAGTTCGCCGGTAACCCCAGCGTGACTTCGGCACAGGCGTTCGACGTGATTTCAGGCGTTGCCAAGACGAAACTGCCCGATGCCGCGAAGAATTTCCTGCGCACGGTGATCGAGAACGGCCGCCTGAGCGTCCTGCCGGAAATCGCCGCGCAGTTCCGCACCCTGAAGAATGCGCAAAGTGGTTCATCCGATGCGATTGTCTACAGCGCTTTTGCGCTGGATGGTGCGGCGCTGGCCGACCTGTCGGCAACGCTGGAAAAGCGCTTTGGCAGGAAGCTCAACCTTCAGGTTGAGCTGGAGCCGGCCCTGATTGGCGGCGTACGAGTCGTGGTGGGTGACGAGGTGCTGGACACCTCGGTGAAAGCCCGTTTAGAGCAAATGAAAGTGGCGCTGATTTCCTGAGCCTGGTGCCCAGGCGCCATTACAGGTTTTTAGCCAACAACATAGAAAGAAGGAAAGAGTCATGCAACTCAATCCCGCAGAAATTTCTGAACTGATCAAGAGCCGTATCGAAGGCCTGGCCGGTAGCAGCGACATTCGCAACCAGGGCACTGTGGTGTCCGTGACCGACGGTATCGTCCGTATCCACGGCCTGTCCGACGTGATGCAAGGCGAAATGCTGGAATTCCCCGCAACCGCCGATGGCACCCCCACCTACGGCCTGGCGCTGAATCTTGAGCGCGACTCCGTCGGCTCCGTGATTCTGGGCGAGTATGAGCACATCGCCGAAGGCGACACCGTGAAGTGCACGGGCCGCATTCTGGAAGTGCCTGTGGGTCCTGAGCTGCTTGGCCGCGTGGTCAACGCACTGGGCCAGCCGATTGACGGCAAGGGCCCGATCAACGCCAAGATGACCGACGTGATCGAAAAGGTTGCGCCCGGCGTGATCGCCCGTAAATCCGTTGACCAACCCCTGCAGACCGGCCTGAAGTCCATCGACTCCATGGTGCCCGTCGGCCGCGGCCAGCGCGAACTGATCATCGGTGACCGCCAGACCGGCAAGACCGCCGTGGCCATCGACGCCATCATCAACCAGAAGGGCAAAGGCGTTTCCTGCGTCTACGTCGCGATCGGCCAGAAGGCTTCTTCGATCAAGAACGTGGTGCGCGCACTGGAACAAGCCGGCGCGATGGAGTACACCATCGTTGTGGCTGCTGCCGCTTCCGAGTCCGCCGCCATGCAATACGTGAGCGCGTACTCTGGCTGCACGATGGGCGAATACTTCCGCGACCGCGGTGAAGATGCGCTGATCGTGTATGACGATTTGTCCAAGCAGGCTGTGGCTTACCGCCAGGTTTCGCTGCTGCTGCGCCGTCCACCAGGACGCGAAGCCTACCCCGGCGACGTGTTCTATCTGCACAGCCGTCTGCTCGAGCGCGCAGCGCGCGTGAACGAGAAGTACGTTGAAGACTTCACCAAGGGCGCCGTCAAAGGCAAGACCGGTTCGCTGACCGCGCTGCCTATCATTGAAACGCAAGCCGGCGACGTGTCCGCTTTCGTTCCAACCAACGTGATCTCGATCACCGACGGCCAGATCTTCCTGGAAACCAGCCTGTTCAATGCCGGTATTCGTCCCGCCATTAACGCCGGTATCTCGGTGTCCCGCGTCGGCGGCGCCGCCCAGACCAAGCTGATCAAGAACCTCTCCGGCGGTATCCGTACCGACTTGGCCCAGTACCGTGAACTGGCTGCCTTCGCGCAGTTCGCTTCCGACCTGGACGAAGCCACCCGCAAGCAGCTGGACCGCGGCGCCCGCGTGACCGAACTGCTCAAGCAGGCCCAGTACTCGCCTTTGTCCATCTCCAACATGGGCGCCACGCTGTACGCAGTGAACAAGGGCTTCATGGACGACGTGGAAGTCAAGAAGGTTCTGGCTTTCGAGCACGGCCTGCATGCCTTCCTGAAGGACAAGAACGCGGCCCTGATGGCCAAGCTCGAAGCCAACAAGGCCATGGACAAGGACGCTGAGGCGGAACTGAACGCGGCTGTGACCGAGTTCAAGAAGTCGTTTGCCTGATCTCGCCTGACTCAAAGTCAAGCAAGTAATTAAGCAACCCTCAGGAACCCCTTAGGAATCCATATGGCAGCAGGCAAGGAAATACGCGGCAAGATCAAATCGGTGGAAAACACCAAGAAGATCACCAAGGCCATGGAGATGGTGGCCGCCTCCAAGATGCGCAAGGCGCAGGAGCGGATGCGCGCTGCCCGTCCTTACAGCGACAAAATCCGCAATATCACCGCCAACCTGAGTCAGGCCAACCCCGAGTACACCCACGCGTTCATGGAGTCCAACGACGCCAAGGCCACCGGGTTCATCGTGGTGACGACTGACAAGGGTCTGTGCGGCGGCATGAACACCAACGTGTTGCGCGCCGTGACCGGCAAGCTCAAGGAAGTGCAGGCCGCAGGCCATGATGCGAAGGCAGTGGCCATCGGCAACAAGGGCCTCGGTTTTCTGAACCGGGTCGGCGCCAAGGTGGTGTCGCATGCGACGCAACTGGGCGACAAGCCGCACCTGGAAAAGCTGATCGGCCCCGTCAAGGTCCTGCTCGACGCATACAGCGAAGGCAAGATCAATGCGGTGTACCTGTGCTACACCAAGTTCATCAACACCATGCGCCAGGAGCCTGTGGTCGAGCAGCTGCTGCCTCTGACGGCCGCACATCTGCAGGCCGACAAGGACCAGCACGGCTGGGACTACATCTACGAGCCCGACGCGCAGACCGTCATTGACGACCTGCTGATTCGCTACGTGGAAGCGCTGGTGTATCAGGCGGTTGCCGAGAACATGGCGTCCGAGCAGTCTGCCCGCATGGTGGCCATGAAGGCCGCCACGGACAACGCTGGCAGCGTGATTGGCGAACTCAAGCTGGTTTACAACAAAACGCGTCAAGCGGCGATCACGAAAGAACTTTCGGAAATCGTTGCCGGTGCTGCAGCGGTCTGATCGTGGTTTAGGCCGCCACACCCGATTTAAAGATTTAAAGAAACGAAAGAGGATTCAATCATGGCTCAAGCTCAAGGCAAGATTGTTCAGTGTATTGGTGCGGTGGTTGACGTGGAATTCGCACGTGACCAGATGCCCAAGATCTATGACGCGCTGAAAATGGAAGGCTCCGCGCTGACGCTGGAAGTCCAGCAGCAGCTGGGTGACGGCATTGTGCGCACCATCGCGCTGGGCACGTCCGACGGCCTGCGCCGCGGCAACGTCGTGTACAACACCGGCGCCAACATCACGGTTCCCGTGGGCAAGGCCACGCTGGGTCGCATCATGGACGTGCTGGGCGCGCCCATCGACGAACGCGGCCCGGTCGACCAGACCCTGACCGCACCGATTCACCGCAAGGCGCCTGCGTATGACGAACTGTCGCCATCGCAAGAGCTGCTGGAAACCGGCATCAAGGTGATCGACCTGGTTTGCCCGTTCGCCAAGGGCGGCAAAGTGGGCCTGTTCGGCGGCGCCGGCGTCGGCAAGACCGTGAACATGATGGAACTCATCAACAACATCGCCAAGGCGCACTCGGGCTTGTCCGTGTTTGCCGGTGTGGGTGAACGTACCCGCGAAGGCAATGACTTCTACCACGAGATGGCCGACTCCGGCGTCGTGAACCTCGAGAACCTCGGCGAATCCAAAGTGGCCATGGTTTACGGCCAGATGAATGAGCCCCCAGGAAACCGTCTGCGCGTGGCGCTGACTGGCCTGACCATCGCCGAGTCCTTCCGTGACGAAGGCCGTGACGTGCTGTTCTTCGTGGACAACATCTACCGCTACACGCTGGCCGGTACCGAAGTGTCCGCGCTGCTGGGCCGTATGCCTTCCGCCGTGGGCTACCAGCCTACGCTGGCCGAAGAAATGGGCCGCCTGCAAGAGCGTATTACCTCCACCAAGGTGGGCTCCATCACTTCCATCCAGGCCGTTTACGTTCCTGCCGATGACTTGACCGACCCATCGCCTGCCACGACCTTTGCCCACCTGGACTCCACCGTGGTGCTTTCGCGTGACATCGCTTCGCTGGGTATCTACCCCGCTGTGGATCCGCTTGACTCGACCAGCCGCCAGCTCGACCCGAACGTTGTGGGCGAAGACCACTACGCCACGGCCCGCGCCGTGCAGGGCACGCTGCAGCGCTACAAGGAACTGCGCGACATCATCGCGATTCTGGGCATGGACGAACTGGCCCCTGAAGACAAGCTGGCCGTGGCCCGCGCCCGCAAGATCCAGCGTTTCCTGTCGCAGCCTTTCCACGTTGCTGAAGTGTTCACCGGCTCCCCCGGCAAATACGTCAGCCTGGCTGAAACGATTCGCGGCTTCAAGATGATTGTGTCCGGCGAGTGCGATCACCTGCCAGAACAAGCGTTCTACATGGTTGGCACGATTGACGAAGCTTTCGAGAAAGCGAAGAAGGTCTAAGGCTCCCGCCCCAAAACTTTTTTCCATTAAGGAACGCTTATGTCAACAACCATCCACGTCGACGTTGTCTCTGCAGAAGAGTCCATCTTCTCGGGTGAAGCGCGCTTTGTGGCCTTGCCCGGCGAGGCTGGCGAGCTGGGGATTTACCCGCGCCACACGCCGCTGATCACCCGCATCAAGCCCGGCGCCGTGCGCATTGAAAAAGCCGACGGCAGCGAAGAGTTTGTGTTCGTGGCCGGCGGTTTGCTCGAAGTGCAACCCAACTGCGTGACGGTCTTGAGCGACACCGCCATTCGCGGCAAGGATCTGGACGAGACCAAAGCCAGCGAAGCCAAGGCTGCCGCTGAAGAAGCCCTGAAGAACGCAAAGAGCGACATCGACATCGCCATGGCGCAGTCCGAGTTGGCCGTCATGGCCGCGCAGATTGCCGCCTTGCGCAAATATCGCCAGAAAAAATAAGAACCGACGGTGGCTCCGGCCTCCGCCGCAACCTTCGCCGGTTGCATCAAGCCCCTGCCGCAAGTCAGGGGCTTTTTTATTGGCCGGTCCCAAGTAATGGCCACTAGCGGCGTAACTTCAGCCAAAAAAAGGTCTAAGTTAAGTCTTGCGTGGCTGAAGTGAGCGTCCTACGATCTTCAAAGACACCGAACAGGTGCAAGACTGGAGACAAGGGCTTTGTTGACCTGGCAAAACCGCAGTGCGGATGATCTCGACTTGCTGACGACCATTTTCTGGTCCGCCGGCGTGTCGCGCCATGCTCTGGCAGAACGGCTGGACTACTCCAAGAGCAAGGCCAATGCGATGGTGGCCTCCCTGCTGGATGAGGGTCTACTGGACGAGGTCGGCTTACAGGACTCATCAGGCGGCCGCCGCGCGGAAACACTTCAGCTCAGCACGTCGCTGGGCGTCCTGATAGGCGTAGACCTTGGCGCCACCGGCATGCAGCTGGCGGTTCTCAAGCCCGACCTGACCGTGCTCGCACGCCATGCCGAGGCTGTTGATGTACGCCAGGGACCGGGCGTGGTGCTGGCGCGCATGCGAATACTGATGCGGGAACTGCTCGACCGCTGCGCACTGACTGCGCAGCAGGTGATCGCGATTGGCATCGGTGTGCCCGGCCCGGTTGACTTTGAGCGGGGCCAATTGGTGAATCCGCCGCTGATGCCCGACTGGGGCGGCTTCTCGATCCGTGATTACCTGCGTGAAGACTACGCCGCGCCCGTCTTTGTGGACAACGACGTCAACCTGATGGCCCTGGGCGAACTGTGGCGGCTTCAGCGCGGCCTGCAGAATTTTCTGGTGATCAAAATCGGCACCGGCATTGGCTGCGGCATTGTGGTCCATGGCGAGGTGTACCGCGGGGCCAACGGCTCGGCGGGTGATGTCGGGCACATCTGTGTTGACCGTTCCGGGCCGCTCTGCCATTGCGGCAACCGGGGGTGTGTGGAGGCCATGGCGGGTGCGCAGGCCATTTCACGCATGGCGGCAGAGGCGGCCGGCGACGGGCGCAGCCCATTGCTGGCCGAACGATTGGCGGCTCAAGGTGTGCTGACCGCCGAAGACGTTGCCCAGGCCAGCCGGTCCGGCGATGTTGCGGCCAATGCCATCATCCAGCGCGCCGGAAACCTGGTCGGAGAGATGCTGGCCTCGGTGGTCAATTTTTTCAACCCGTCCAATGTCTTTATCGCAGGGCGGATAGCCGCAATGGGACCCCTGTTCCTGGCCTCGGTCCGCCAGAGCGTCTATCAACGCTCTCTTGCACTGTCCACCCGGCAACTGGAAATCCAGTACACGCCCCTGGCCGACGACGCGGGGTTGGTGGGGGCGGGCGTTCTCGCCATGCAGGAAAGTCTCAAGGCATCGGGAGTGGCGCGATGAGTGTCGCCATCGAATTTCGTGAAGCCGTCAAGGAATTCGGGCCGGTGCGGGTGCTGCATGGTGTGAGCCTGGCATTGGAGCCCGGCCGCATCTATGGCTTGCTGGGAGAAAACGGCGCCGGCAAATCCACGCTCATGAAGATTCTTGCCGGTTACGAGGGCCTGACGGCAGGCGACCTGCTGGTGGACGGCACGGCGCGCCGTTTCAGCGGCTCACGCCAGGCGGAAGACCTCGGCATTGTGCTCATCCATCAGGAGTTCAATCTTGCGGAAGACCTGACGGTGGCGCAGAACATCTTTCTTGGCCACGAACTCAAGCGGGGCTTCTTCCTGGACGATGGGCTGATGCGCCGCGAAGCCCGCAAAGCGCTGGCCCAGGTCGGCTTGCAGATCGATCCCGATACGCGAGTGCGCCAGCTGATCGTGGCGGAAAAGCAGCTGGTGGAAATCGCGCGTGCGCTGGCGCGCCATGCACGGCTCCTCATCATGGACGAGCCCACCGCGACACTGACGCCCGGCGAGACCGAACGCCTCTTCGAGCTGATGGCCTCGCTCAAGGCGCTGGGCACCACCATCATCTATATCTCGCACAAGCTAGATGAAGTCGAACGCACGACGGACGAAGTCATCGTCATGCGCGATGGAAGGCTGGTCGCGCGGGAACCGACACCGTCACTGACGAAGCACGAAATGGCCAACCTGATGGTGGGCCGCGAACTCGCCGACCTCTTCCCGTCCAAGCTGGCGGCGCCTCAAGCGGCGCCTGCCTTGAAGGTCACCAACCTGACCGTGCCCGGTTGGGCAAGCGAAGTGAGCTTTGAAGTAAAGCCTGGGGAAATTTTCGGTTTTGCCGGTCTGGTCGGTGCGGGGCGTACCGAACTTTTTGAAGGTCTGCTCGGGATTCGTGAGCGCAGTAGCGGCCAGGTTGAACTCAAAGGCAGCAAGGTGAATCTGCGAAGCCCGCGCGATGCGGCGCGCCTGGGCTTGACCTACCTCAGCGAAGACCGCAAAGGCAAGGGCCTGCACGTCAACTTCGGCCTGCGGCAAAACCTGACCTTGATGGCGCTTGAGCGATATGCCACGCCGTGGCTCAAGCCCAAAGCAGAACGCGATGCCTTGCAGCAGGCGACGACGGAGTACGGCATCCGCGCCGGGTCACTGGAGGTCAATGCAAGCGCTTTGTCGGGCGGTAACCAGCAGAAGCTTGCCCTCGCCAAAGTCCTGCACCCCGCGCCGTCGGTTGTCGTGCTGGATGAGCCCACGCGCGGTGTCGACGTCGGCGCCAAGCGCGATATCTACAGTCTGGTGCAGCAGTTGGCATTGCGTGGACTGGCCGTCATCGTGATTTCGTCCGAACTGATGGAGCTGATCGGGCTGTGCCACCGCGTCGCCGTGATGCGCGCCGGCCGCCTTCAGTGCACCCTGCAGGACGGCCAACTGACAGAAGAGGAGTTGATAGCCCATGCAACAGGAACCCGCTGACACGCCGCGCCCGGCGCACTCGACGGCCCACTGGTCAGGTGCACTGCACGGACTTGGTCCGGTCGCCGGCCTGGTGCTGCTGTGCATTGCCGGCACGCTGCTCAATGGCAACTTCGCCACTTACGACAACCTGATGAACGTGCTCACCCGCACGGCCTTTATCGGCATCATCGCCGTGGGCATGTGTTTTGTAATCATCTCTGGCGGCATTGACCTGTCGGTGGGTTCCATGGCTGCACTGATCGCCGGGTCAGTGATTCTCTTTATGAATGCCATGGCGCCTGCCCTGGGCTCGCCCTTCATGGCGGTCGCGGCGGGCATGGTCCTTTCGGTGGTGCTGGGCGCGGCCTTCGGGCTGGCGCATGGCCTCTTGATCACCAAGGGCCGCATTGAGCCATTTATCGTCACGCTGGGTACGCTCGGCATCTTTCGCGCCTACCTGACCTATTTTTCCAACGGCGGCGCCATCACGCTGGACAACGAGCTGTCGGATATTTACAGCCCTGTGTATTACGCCAATCTGCTGGGCGTGCCTTTTCCTGTCTGGATCTTCCTGTTGGTTGCACTGGTGGGTGGTGTCATCCTGAACCGTACCGCCTATGGCCGTTATGTACAGGCCATCGGCTCCAACGAGCAGGTTGCCCACTACGCCGCGGTTGATGTCCATCGCATCAAGATATTGACCTACGTGCTGCTGGGTGTGTGTGTTGGCATTGCCACCCTGCTCTATGTGCCGCGGCTCGGTTCTGCCTCGCCAACCACGGGCCTGCTGTGGGAGCTGGAAGCCATTGCGGCAGTGATTGTGGGGGGCACCGTGCTCAAGGGCGGCGCGGGCAGCATCACCGGCACGGTGGTCGGCGCCATCCTGCTTTCGGTGATCAGCAACATCCTCAACCTCACCAGCATCATCAGCGTCTACCTCAACGCCGCAGTGCAGGGTTTTGTCATCATCGCCGTCGCTTTCATGCAGCGCGGCAAACGTTAGATTTTCTTGCTGGTTTTTCCCCGCCGGTGGTGCAAGCTGCCATTTCTTTTAACGATATTCAAAGGAGACAGACAAATGAAAGCAATTACCCGCAGGCTGGCCTTGTCAGCGATGAGCGCAGCCGCGCTCGCGGTGAGCGCACCCTCCATGGCGCAAGCCAAGAAGGAAGTGCTGGGTGTGTCCATGCCAGCTGCCACGCATAGCTTCATGGCCGGGGCCGTGTACTGGGCCAATGAAGCCAAGAAGGACCTGGAGAAAGCCAATCCCGGCATACAGGTCATCGTCAAGACGGCCGCTAACGCTTCTGAGCAAGCCAACCAGCTGCAGGATCTGGTGACGGTGAACAAGATTACCTCGCTGGTTGTGTTCCCGTTCGAATCCGCAGCGCTCACGAAGCCGGTGGCCCAGGTCAAGGCTAAAGGCATCTACGTGACGGTGGTCGACCGCGGCCTGACCGACACCAGCGCGCAGGACGCGTACGTGTCCGGCGACAACACGGCCTTCGGCAAGATTCCGGCCGAGTACCTCGCCAAGACCTTGGGCGGAAAAGGCAACATCGTCGCCTTGCGCGGCATCCCGACCACGCTGGACAACGAGCGCATGGATGCCTTCAATGCCGTGATGAAACAGCACCCGGGCATCAAGCTGCTGGACGCCAAGCACGGCAACTGGAACCGCGACGACGCCTTCAAGGTAATGCAGGATTTCCTGACGCGCTTCAAGGAGATCGATGCGGTGTGGGCCGCCGATGACGACATGGCGGTGGGCGTGCTCAAGGCCATCGAGCAGGCCAAGCGCAAGGACATCAAGATTGTGTTCGGTGGCGCCGGCGCCAAGGGTGCGATCAAGACGCTGATGGATGGCAGCGACCCGCTGATTCAGGCCAACGTGTCCTATTCGCCCAAGTTCATGTACGACGCGATCAAGATGACCGGCGAGGCGCGGTTGAAGGGCCAGAAGTTGCCGGCGAACAACATCGTTCCGTCGGTGCTCATCACCAAGCAGAATGCCAAAGACTTCTACTACCCGAACTCGCCGTTCTGAGTGCGGCCTGAATGTCTGAATCTCGGGGTTCTGGCATCGCGCCAGCCCTGAGCCGGTGTTAACTTTTCAATATCTTTCGAGGACAGCATGGCCAGACCCGTCACCCTGTTTACCGGCCAGTGGGCCGATTTGCCGCTCGCGGAGCTGGCCCCGCTGGCCAAGCGCATGGGCTATGACGGGCTGGAGCTTGCATGTTGGGGAGATCACTTCAACGTGCAGGAGGCACTTGCCTCCGGCACCTACGTCAAAGACAAACGCGCCTTTCTGGAGGCGCACGGTTTGCAGTGCTTCGCCATCGGCAATCACCTGGTCGGCCAGGCGGTGTGTGACCTGATTGACGAGCGCCATCAATCCATTTTGCCGGTTCATGTATGGGGCGACGGTGATCCGGAAGGCGTGCGCAACCGCGCGGCCATCGAACTGCAGGACACGGCCAGGGCGGCCGCCAGCTTTGGCGTGAAAACGGTTACCGGCTTTACCGGCTCCTCCGTCTGGCATTCGATTTATGCCTTTCCACCGACGACGCAAGCCTACTGGGACAAGGGCTTTGCCGATTTCGCGCGGCGCTTTTTACCCATCCTCGACGTGTTCGAAAAGCACGACATCAACTTCGCGCTCGAAGTGCATCCCACGGAAATCGCGTTTGACATCGCCTCGGCGCAGCGTGCCATTGAGGCGGTCAAGGGCCACAGGCGTTTCGGCTTCAACTTCGACCCCAGCCATCTGGGCTATCAAGGCGTGGACTACATCAAATTCCTGCGGCTTTTTCCGGACCGCATCTACAACGCGCACATGAAAGACGTCTGGTGGGGCCGCGGCGACGGCACCGTCGGTGTGTTTGGCGGCCACACCAGTTTTGGCGATGCGCGCCGGTTCTGGGACTTTCGCAGTGTGGGCCGCGGCATGATCGATTTTGAATCCATCATTGTTGCGCTCAACGACATTGCCTACCAGGGGCCGTTGTCAGTGGAGTGGGAGGACAGCCGCATGGACCGTATCCACGGTGCCACTGAGAGCGCGGCTTTTTGCAAACGGCTGGACTTTAAGCCCGCCGCCGGCGCGTTTGACGCCGTGTTTGCGCGAGACCGGTCGTAAAGAGCGAAGTGGGCACCATGACATTTGAAAGAAAACTACGTTGCGCGATGGTCGGTGGGGGCCGCGATGCATTTATTGGTGCGGTTCATCGCAAGGCGATGGCGCTCGACGGGCAGATTGAACTCGTGGCGGGCGCGTTGTCATCCGAGCCCGGAAAGGCCCGCGCCTCAGGGCAGGACCTGGGACTGGCTGACGACCGCAACCACGGCAGCTGGCAGGAGTTACTGGCCGATGAGCAGCGCCGCCCACCCGGAGAGCGCATCGATTTTGTGAGTATCGTCACGCCCAATCATGTGCACTACGAGGTGGCAGCCGCGTTCGTCGAAGCGGGCTTTCATGTGGTCTGCGACAAGCCGCTGGTGCATGACAGCACGCAGGCCGAAGCGCTGGTGAAGCTTGTGCGCAAAGGCGGCACGGTTTTTGGCGTGACCTACAACTACACCGGCTACCCCATGGTGCGTGAAGCCCGCCATCTTGTGCGCACCGGTGTGCTCGGCGAAGTACGCAAGGTGACCGTGGAATACAACCAGGGGTGGCTGGCCACGGCGGTAGAAGAGCAAGGCAACAAGCAGGCCGGCTGGCGCCTGGACCCGGCGCGCAGCGGCAGCGCAGGCACCATGGGCGACATCGGGTCGCATGCGGAAAATCTCGCCGCCACGGTCACGGGGCTGTCGCTTGAGAGTATTTGCGCCGACCTGACCGCTTTTGGCAAAGGCCGGCAACTCGATGACGACGGCCATTTGTTATTGCGGTACAGCAATGGCGCGCGCGGCGTGATCATCGCCTCACAAGTTGCGGCCGGCGTTGAAAACGACTTGCGCCTTCAGGTCTCTGGCACGCTGGGAACGATCACCTGGAGGCAGGAAGAGCCCAACCAGCTTGTGCATTCACCCATTGATGGGCCGCGCCGCATTCTCACGCGCGGCTCGCCGTGGCTGTGCGAATCGGCCCGGCTCGCTGGCCGGCTGCCTGCGGGGCATCCGGAGGCCTTCATTGAGGCGTTTGCCAACGTGTATCTGGGAGTCGCGGCGGATATCCGCGCGCATTTAGCCGGGCTGAAAGCCGATCCGCTGGCTGCGGACTATCCGCGCATTGAAGACGGTGCGCGGGGCGTGCGCTTCATCGAAAAAGTGGTGGAGTCGGCACTCAGTGAACGCAAGTGGACGGCGTTTACCTGAATTGGAACCCTGTTTGGTGCATTAGCCCGGCTGTGGGGCCGTGGCAAGTGGGGAGATCGCTGACGGGAGGCGCCGGATGTGGCGCAAACGCCTCAAGTAACAACTCGATACCCTAAATGACAGCGGGGACCGCCAGCCGCGCCTTATCGTCAGCACAGGAGTTCAACCGAACTGACAAGGTGAAAACATGAACAGCATGCTGGACAGTCTGATGTGGGGGGAAGAAGCTTCGTCTCAACCCGGCAAGGCAGACTCGCGCAAGAGATGGTTGCGCCGTGCATTTTTGGTGCTGACGGCACTGTTTGCCCTGGCTGTTCTGATGTCGTCGTGAGCGGCTGCCTTCAGGCGCCGTGCATCGGGCATTTGCGGTATTTACGGCGGTTACTGCAGCAGCGGCGTGTCGGACAATTCGTTGGGCTTGCCTGACGAAGACTGTTCTGCAAAGTGCGCCATCAGCAGCGCAGAGGTTTCTTCCAGCGCCTGCGTGAGGCCGTCCTCATAGCGATTCTCCCGGAAAGCGCCCGCCATGCGCGCCACCATCGCCTGCCACTGCGCCTGGCTCACGTGCCGCGCCACGCCGCGGTCGGCCACGATTTCAATGGCGTGTTCTGCCAGCAATACATAGATCAGTACACCGTTGTTGTGCTCGGTGTCCCACACCCGTAGCTTGCCGAACATGGTGACGGCCCGCTGACGCGTGAGCTGGGCTATGGAGTGGTGCTTGCCCAGCCGCCAGAGGTAACTCATGGGCAACGAGGCTTCCACACAAATACGAATCTCGCCGCTGTGGCGCCGTTCGCTGGCCGCCACACGCTGCGCCAGGCGTTTGAGCATGTCCGCCGGAATGGCGCGCTTTGTATCAGCAGCGTCCAGCCACAGGTGTTTGATGAAGGTGTTGAGCTTGCCGAGCATGATGCCTACCAATCCCCCGAAGCGCCGCCGCCGCCAAAATCGCCGCCACCGCCGCTGCTGAAGCCGCCGCCATCGCTGCTGCTGCCGCTGCTCCAGCCACCTCCGCCGCCGCTGCCAAAGCCGCCCGTCGTCCAGCCGCCCGAAGAGCGTCCGCCCCGGCCGAAAGAACCCAGACTGGCCACCAGCGCAAACACCGTACCCACCAGAACCGCCAGGCCCGCCACGATCAGGCTGCTGGTGAAGATCCAGGCCAGTACACCGACCACGCCACCGGTGGCGACCGATCCGAACTTGCGCCCGAGCGCGCCCGCCGCGATGCGCCCGGCGATCGGCACGGCAAAAAAGAGAAACACCGCCAGGTCGGTCCACTCGAAACCGTCATTGCCGCCGCCACTCCTGCCCGTCTGTTCGGGCTCCGGCAGGTTCTCTCCGCTGATCAGAGCAATGAGCTGGTCGGCCGCCGCATCCAGACCGCCGGCATAGTCGCCTTGTTTGAAGCGCGGCGTGATGGCGGTGTCTATCACCTGGCGCGCGGCCAGGTCGGGAATCGCGCCTTCGAGTGCCTTGGTGGTTTCAATGCGAACCTTGCGGTCGTTCTTGGCCACCACCAGCAAGAGGCCGTCACCGATGTTTTTGCGCCCGATCTTCCAGGTGTCACCCACGCGCTGCGCATAGGCGGCAATGTCTTCGGGCTGGGTGGTCGGCACGATCAGCACCACCACCTGCGCGCCACGGCTTTGCTCAAAGGCGGTGAGCTTGGCTTCCAGCGCGCTGCGCTGTGCGGCGTCCAGCGTGCCCGTGCTGTCCATGACGTGCGCCGTGAGCGCAGGCACGGCTTGCACGCCCTGCGCCCAGGCCGTTAGCGGCAAGCAGACGGCCAGCAGCAGCGCCAGCATCCAGCGGGCGCCGCGGTGGCACGTCAAAGAAACCATTGGTGGCTGCACAGCCAGGCCGGTTGCTGTTTACTTCTTGTTGAAGTCAACCACCGGCGGCGTGGAGATCTGCGCTTCGTTGGCAACGGTGAAGTTCGGCTTGACGTTGTAGCTGAAGATCATGGCCGTCAGGTTGCTCGGAAAGCTGCGCGCGAGCACGTTGTATTCCTGCACGGTCTGGATATAGCGGTTGCGCGCCACGGTGATGCGGTTCTCGGTGCCTTCCAGTTGCACGCGCAGGTCGCGAAAGCCCTGGTTGGCCTTGAGGTCGGGGTAGCGTTCGCTCACCACCATCAGGCGGCTGAGCGCGCTGCCCAGCTCGCCCTGCGCTGCCTGGAACTTGCTGAAAGCGGCCGGGTCGTTGAGGGTTTCAGGGGTGACCTGGATGGACGTGGCCTTGGCGCGCGCCTCCACCACCTTGGTCAGCGTATCCTGCTCAAAAGCGGCCTCACCTTTGACGGTGGCCACGATATTGGGCACCAGGTCGGCGCGGCGCTGGTACTGGTTCAATACTTCAGACCAGGCCGATTTGGTTTGCTCGTCCAGGCGCTGGAAGTCGTTGTAACCGCAACCCGTGAGCAGCAGGCCCAGCAAGCCGACGATGAGCAAATTGAAAAAGCGGGATTTCATGGTGCTACCTTCTGAAAATGCAGGTTGCAACACTAACATAGTCGAATGTCCCTGATCCCTCATTCACCGGGCGCGGCAAGTCCATTGCAGGCCATGAAGGCTTCTTTGCATCCGGCCGCCGTATCGGCTGCCAAACCGCGTCTGCTGGTCGCGGGTGCCACCGGCGTGCTGGGCAACGAAGTGCTGCGCCGTCTGGTGGGCAGCGGCCGTTATGCCCACACCGAAGTGTTAGCGACCGAGGCCATGGCCACCAGCCTGTCGGGCGTGGGCATTGCGCTGGCGGGCGCCCCTGCACCCATTGAAGCGTGGGCCGTGAGGCCTTTGCCCGCCCATACTGGTCTCATCATGTTCGAGCCACCGCGGTTGTATTACGGACGTGAGCGCACGCTCTGGACGCCGACACCGGCGCAAATGCCCGAGCTGGCCCGCTGGCTCCAGCGCTGTGGCGTGCAAACCCTGGTCGTGGTGGTTCCCCACGCATCGGGCCGGCTGCCCGATGCGCTCAAGCGCGGCCTGGCCGACCTGGATGAACACGCGGTTGCCGCGATGGGCTTTGAACGCGTTCTGCTGGTGCGTTCAGCGCGCAAGGAGCAAGCTGCATCAGGCAAAAATCTTTTCGAGAGAACCGCCGCATGGATGCTGTCGGTCCTCAAATTCATGATTCCGGCGGCTGAGCAGCCGGTGCGGCCCGCCAAGCTCGCTGAATTTATCGACACCGCCCTGGCAATGCTGCCTGTGGGCACCCACGTAGCCGCGCCTGAGCTGCTGTGGCAAGCCAACCAGAGCACCGCAGCCGGATGGGGCGGCCAACGCGACGGAGCCATAGGCGGCAATACCATGCGCCAGGTCGTTCTGGCATGGCTTGCTGCAACGCACAATCCCGAGCAAAATTCACCCACAGATGCAGTACCGGCCAGGCCGGACTGACGCCATTTCGGCCCCGGCCCCTTTCGATCGCCTTCATGCCCAAACCCAAAGTCCCGCCCGCCAGCACCGGAAACGCCGACGACATCGAAGCGGCTTTCTATGAGGCGCTGCAAAACGGTGACATTGAAAAGCTCATGGCCTGCTGGGGCGATGAGGACGACATCATCTGCGTGCACCCGGGCGGCGCCCGCCTGGTGGGCCCTGCGGCCATACGCGCGACCTTCGACGCAATGTTTTCCAACGGCACCATACGCGCCCAGCCCATTAAGGTGCGCAAGGTGGAAACCATGAGCGCCAGCGTGCACAGTGTGCTCGAGCGCATCGAGGTGCTGACTGAAGAAGGCCCGCGCCATGCCTACGTCATTGCCACCAACGTTTATCACAAGACAGCCCAAGGCTGGCGCATGGTGGCCCACCATGCCAGCCCCGGCACGCCGCGCGAAATGCAGGAAGTGTCGGAAACACCCACCGTCCTCCATTGATGCCCGCCCCCGTGCCGCCGGCCATGAACTACGCCGCGCCCTGGTGGCTGCCGGGCGGCAACCTGCAAACCATCTGGGCCGCCTTGCGCTCGCGCAGGTACCTGGGGCCACAACCGCTGTTTCGCCGTGAACGCTGGACGACACCCGACGAGGATTTTGTCGATGTCGATTGGCTGATCACAGGTGATGCGGCCGGCGAAGCCGGCACTGCGAAAACGCCATTGCTGGTCGTGTTCCACGGGCTTGAGGGCTCATCGGCCAGCCATTACGCCGAAGCACTCGCCGATGCGGCTCGGGAGCGTGGCTGGGCCTGCGCGATTCCGCATTTCCGCGGATGCTCGGGTGAACTCAACCTGGCGCCGCGCGCTTATCACTCAGGCGATTTTGCGGAGATTGACTGGATACTGCGGCGCTTTGCCGAGCAGCATGGCGGGCCTGTCGTCGCTGTCGGCATCTCGCTGGGCGGCAATGCGCTGATGCGCTGGGCCGGCGAGATCGGCGCCGAGGCACGCCACGTGGTCGCCGGCGTTGCCTCGGTGTGTTCACCGCTGGATCTCACCGCCAGCGGTTGGGCCATAGGCCGGGGATTCAATCGGCAGGTCTACACGCGCATGTTCCTCAAGACCATGGTGCCCAAGGCGCTCCAAAAGCTCGAGCAGCATCCGGGGCTGTTTGACCGCGAGCGCCTGCTGGCCGCGCGCGACCTCTACACCTTTGACGACGTGTTCACCGCACCTGTCCACGGCTTTAAAAATGCCGACGATTACTGGTCGCGCGCTTCCGCCAAGCCCCATCTGCACCGGATTGCCGTGCCCGCGCTGGCCCTGAATGCATTGAACGACCCCTTTGTGCCGGCCGCCAGCCTGCCGCAGGCGGCGGACGCCGGCAGCCATGTCACGCTCTGGCAACCCGCGCAGGGCGGGCATGTCGGGTTTCCGTCGCCGCCGTTCCCGGGGCATGTGCGCGCCATGCCGGACGCGGTGACCAGCTTTCTGGCGGCGCACCTTTGAACGCCTTGATACTGGCGTGCCTGCGGCGCGGCGCAAAATAGCCCCATGGATGACATCGTTCGCCAGGCCATCGCGAAATGGCCCAACGTACCCGACTGCTACGGCTGGCTCGGGTTGGACGCGCGCGGCAACTGGTATATGCGCGACGACAGAGCGCAGGCGGCCGGGCCCTTTGGCGGTGTTCCCGGCGCCGAGGCCGCGCGCAATGCCGCAGCCAAAGGCTCGCTGCTCAAGCACGATAAGCTGATCGACTTTATCCAGCGCAATTACGAGAGCGACGCCGGCGGCCAATGGTTCTTTCAAAATGGCCCGCAGCGTGTGTATGTGGAGCTGGAAGCCACGCCGTGGATCTGGCGTGTCGGCCTGGCCCCTTCTTTTTCCATCACCTCGCACACCGGGCAGGCCGCGCGCACCCAGCGCTGCATCGTGGACGAAGCCGGGCGGGTGTACCTGGAGACCGACCTGGGCTTTGGCCTGGTTCATACCCAGGACATGACCTATGCCGCCGACGCGGTGGAGCAGGGCCTGTGGGTGCCTGAAGAGTCGCCCGTGCGTGATTTGCCGGCGCGCTTCGGTTATGTGCGCAGCCCGCAGGCGCTACAAAAAAAGTAGCCACATACGCTTGCCTTGCTTGGATTGCAGGCCTATTTGGTTCTGGAGGCGTAAAAAAAGCCGGTCAAAACCGGCTTTTTAGGGAGTGCAGTGCGGCTTACTTGGCGGCGCTTGCTGCTGCGGCGGGAGCCGCTGGTTCAGCGAACTTGCCGCCGGCGGCTGCCGTCATGTAAACCACGGCCTTGCCGATTTCGACGTCTTCAAAGTCGCCGCCGCCTTGTGCGCCCATCGCGCCTTTACCCTTCAGGGCCGAGTGCCAGAGCGTGTCGAAACCCGTCTTGATGCGAGGGGCCCAGGCGCCGGCATCGCCGAACTTGGGCGCACCAGCCGCACCAGAGCCGTGGCAGGTGACGCACTGCTGTTTGTAGACTTCTTCGCCGGACTTGAGCGGGCGGTTTGCATCACGGATTTCAACAGTACCGATTTTCTGGATCCGCTGGGCCACGACTTTGGCGCCGTCGTCTGCGCCCGGCGCGGTCTTGTTGGCCGAAGCCACGTAATAAACCAGGCCGATGATGGCGAAAACGGGGACAACAAAAGAGAAAAAAACCGCCGCCAGCAGCTGCTGGGGCGTCTTGATCGGGCCAGTGTGGGCTTCTTCGTGGGCCGTGGTGTGGTCGTTTGCGCTCATGGCGTCCTCAAAAACTTTAAATCGGGGGCTATCGCGGGGCTGATCGTGGCATCTGCTCAGCAACCTCAGATTATAGCCGGGGGCCTTTCGCCGCCGGGTATGCGCCGCACCGGCTGGTAGAATCGATTTCTTTCCTGTGCGATGCAGACCACACGCACAGTGCAAAGACAATGCCGGCACCCCGTTTCACCCTGATTACAAACAGGTGAAGAAGGGCCCCAAGTCATTTCCAGCGTTGCGGCTGTAGCTCAGTGGATAGAGTATTGGCCTCCGAAGCCAAGGGTCGTGGGTTCGATCCCCGCCAGCCGCACCAATCACATAAGCCTCGTTGTCGACTTGCATGCCGACAATTTCCAGGCATCCCATTTGACGGATTCAAACTCGCTTGCCTGCATTACCGCCAGGCGGGCAGTGTTGCGCCCCATAGCGCCCTATAACGATCCATCTGCGTTTGGTGAATCGCCATATTCATACTTTGAAAGTATGAATCCATGTAAATCAAGATATTTTACAAGCAGTAAACGTCTCCCTAGAATCCGCCGAAAGAACAAGCAAGCACCGGGTTTTCAGGCGGATTTTCAGCCTCCCCATCCGGTGACTGACAAAGAAGGTCGTTAAGGAGACGCTGGATTCGTGATCCATTTGCGCGCGTATGCCGAAGCCGGCATCGAGCGTGATACGTCGTCCTTTTCGATGCCCCGCATTTTTGACAAAGCGAGACAAGAGGCATGACGCGTATCCGCAAGCAATGGTTCCAGATGATCGTGGCAATGGGCCTGGTCCTTTCCGGGGCGCCTCTTTTTGCGGCGGACGACAAAGCGGCTGCTCAGCCCGCGCAACAGCTTATTCAGCTGGAAGCCGCCGGCGCCGCTTATCCCTTTGCCGCCTATTCCAACATCGACCTGCGCCAGCCCGGCGCCGGCATCCGCCGCGCGGTCATTGTTTTGCATGGCGTGCAGCGCGATGCCGACCGCTACTTTGACGTGGGCCTGCGGCTGCTCGAAGCCGCGCGGCTCGACGGATCCAACACTTTGCTGCTGGTGCCCCATTTCCTGACGCAATCAGACCCGTCGCCTGACAGCAAGATTCCGCTTTGGCGCGGTGGCAACTGGATGCAGTGCCAGGCCTCCCGCGGCCCGGAGGCCATCAACTCCTGCGGCGTGCTGGACGATATTGCCCGCTACCTGAGCACGGGCAAGCGCTTTCCTGCACTCACGGAGATTGTCTTCATCGGCCACTCGGCCGGGGCGCAGTTGATGCAACGGTATGCCGTGCTGAACAACAGCGAGGAGGCACTGCGCAAGGCGGGCATCCGAGTGCGCTATGTGATTTCCAGTCCGTCTTCCTATCTGTACCTGGACGCCAACCGTCCAGAAGGTGGGAGCTTCAAAACGATGAGCGACATTCTTTGCCCCGGCTACAACAATTTTCGCTACGGCCCGGACAACATGGTCGACTACGGGCGTGGCCTGGACGGCGAACAGCTGTTCAAGCGCTATGCGTCGCGTGATGTCCTCTACCTGGTGGGCGCGAAGGACAACGACCCCGCCTACAAGTCGCTCGACAAATCCTGCGGCGCCGGCATGCAGGGGACCGACCGGCTGGACCGCCACCGGAACTATCTGCGTTACGAACAATTTTTGGCCGTGAAGTGGCGCACACCTGTGACGCGCGAGGCCATCGTGGTGCCGGGAGCCGGGCACGAGGCGGCGGGCATCTTTGAGTCAAAGGCCGTCGTCGAGAAGATTTTCCCGGTGACCGGCAAATAGCAGCAAAACGGCGGAACCAAAAAAAAATAAATCAGCACCCAGGCAGGCAGATCAAAAGACAAAAAACAGAAGACAAAAAGAGACAAGAGACATTCATGGAAAAAACACGCTTTGCCGTGCATCGGCGAAAGATCCTGGCGTCCCAGATCTGCACGATGCTTGCCGCCGCTCCGTTCGCGGTCAATGCCCAGACGCCACCGAGCGCCGGCACTTTGTTTGATGCCAACCGGCAGCAACTCTCGCCGGCTGAAAACGTCAACCCTCCGGCGGCAACGCAGCCGCCCACACGCATAGAAAAAGAGACGGAAGCCACTGAAGAGGGAGCGTCTTTGCCGGCCGGTGGGCCGGGCGTCAAGGTTTCGGGTTTTGTGTTGAGCGGCAACCAGTCATTGCAAGCACCTGTGCTTCAGGCCGAGCTGCAGGAGTTTGTGGGGCGCGAGCTTGATTTCGCCGGGCTCGGAAAAGCCGCCGCCAAGCTCACCGCCTACTACCGTGCCCAGGGTTACCTGGTCGCACGCGCTTATCTGCCTGCACAGGAAATACGCGATGGCATGGTCACCATCGGTATCCGGGAGGGCATCATCGGTCAGGTGATCGCCGAGCCCGACAGCAACGTGCGGCTGAGCCGTGATCTCATTGACCGCCACCTGGCCAGGCTGCACCCGGGCGATGTCATCCAGGAAAGTGATCTGGAAAACACGCTGCTGCGAATCTCCGACATTGCGGGTGTGTCGATCAAGGCTGTCCTGCGCCCCTCGGCGCAGGTGGGCGCTACCGACATCATCGTCAAGATCAGCGAGATGACCGCAATCACCTCGCGCGTCAGCATCGACAACGGCGGCAGTTACTACACCGGCTCCAATCGCTTGTCCGTCAGCCTCAGCCTCAACGATGCCCTTGGCATGGGCGAGAGTTTGAGCCTGAACACACAACAATCGTTTGAAGGCCTGCGCATCGCCGGTCTCAGCTACGTGCAGCCTATCGGCGCCACGGGCCTGTCGGTCGGGGCCAGTTTTGCGGGCCTGCAATACAACATCGGCAAGAACCTCAAAGAGGTGCAGGCCAACGGCGAAGCCCGCATCAGCACGCTGTTCCTGAATGCCGCACTGCTTCGCAGCCGGCGCGCCAATGTCAACCTGTCGCTGGCGGCGGAATACCGCCATTTCCAGGACACGACAGCGGGCACGACAGTAGACAAGTCCGCCAATGTGATCAGCGCCGGCCTTTATGGCGATTGGCGCGACGGCTGGCTGGGCGCGCAGGCCATCAACAGCTGGAATGTGCGGTGGGGCCTGGGCCACCTGAACAAGGAAACCCTCAACGATGCCGCGCTGGACCGTTTCACGGCGAACGCGGCAGGCGACTACAAAAAGCTCAATCTGGCCTTCAGCCGCCTGCAACAGCTGGGCGGTGGTTACTCCCTGCTGGGTTCGGTGAACGCGCAATACGCCGACAAGAACCTGGATGCATCGGAAAAAATGAGCCTGGGCGGCTCCAACGGCGTGCGCGCCTACCCGTCCGGCGAGGCCGCCGGTGACCAGGGCATCCTGGCCCGGGTGGAGCTGCGCAAAACCCTGGGCACCTTCGGCAACTCCATCGTGGAAGGCGCCCTGTTTGCCGATGCGGGCCGCGTGACGGTCAACAAAAAACCCTGGGACAGCAGCGAAAACCGCGCAAGCCGCTACGGCTACGGCGTGGGGCTGAATGTCTATAACAAGGACCTGGTGTTCAACGCCACCTTCGCCTTCTCGCCCGGTGTCAATCCGACCAGCGAACCGAAAAGCGCTCGCCGCCTGTGGCTGTCCGTGTCGGGCTCGCCACAGGCTTTCACCGGCCTGGCTTCCAGCAGTGGCAGTCGGGGCGAGGATTTCGAGGAGGCGGAAGACGGCACGCTGTTTTACGGCTCGCTGGGCATCATTCCCGAATACGTGAGCCGCACAGCCTCAACACCCGCATCCCCGGCCGACCAGAGCAAGCTGGCCACGCCCAACGGCCGCAACATGTCCGGCTTCTGGCGCGCGCGCGACAACGTTTCTTATATAGGCGCACGCGGCGGCATCCCCATTTACGAACAGTGGAAGCTGCTATGGCAACTGGAGCTGGGCCTGTCGCTCAGCGCCGGCGCTGCGGGCGTGGATTCCACGCCGGACTGGACGCACCGGCAGGACCTGCGCAACACCGGTGTGGCTGTGGCCCACCCCAAAGCCGGCACCGCGATGTACGGAAACTGGGACATGCCGCTGAAAGAAAGCGCCAACTCCTTCGACCCCTTCGGCGCGACCACCAGTGCTGCCCACTACAACATCATCGGCTCGCCGGGCTTTGCCACCAGCATCACCAGAAACTCAGGACCCGTCGGCACCGCCGCGGTGAACAACAACGACGATGCAGCCTTCAACCGCCGCCAGGCCGGCATGTTCGGCTACTGGACGCCAAAGTTCGGCGGCTTCCAGCTCAAGCTGGCGTATTCGAACAACGGCATGAAGGCCGCACCCGACGTCGACACCGGCTACCTCTATGGCGGCAGCCTGTCTTATGAGCGCGGTGGTTTCTCCGCCGTGGTAGCCGCAGAGCAGCACATCAACTATTTCGGCATCGCCAGCCTGGGCCGCAACGCGCGCGGCGTTGGCACCAACACCCACGTTACGCAGGGTACCTCGTCAAACGATTACAGCGTGCGCTTCGGTGTGGCCTACGATTTCGGCGCCACCAAGGTGTCTTTCATTGCCGACGAGCTCTCTTATGCAGAATCCGGCGTTATCAACACCAGCGTCACCTCGACGGATATGTCTGACTACCGCCGCCGCGCCTACCTGGTCGGCATCTCGCACAAGATAGGCGCCTGGCAGCTGCGCGCCAGTCATGCGCGGGCGTTTGCCGGCGACTGCACCATGATCTCCGGCAATGGCGTGACCTGCTCGACGGCGGGTATGGGCGCAACCTCACAGGCGGTCGGCTTTTCCTATGCCTGGAGCAAGCAGCTCAGGCTTTTCGGCCAATACGTACTGCTGCGCAACCAGCCGCTGGCCAACTACAACTACGCCGTCGCCGGCGTGTTTGGTTCCGCCGGCGCCGGCACGACGATACGCGCGCTCGGTGTCGGCATCAATTACACATTCTGAGAGGCTCGCATGGCACACCATCTTTCATCGGCTTCTTCCACCCCTTCCACGCTCTCCAGCCGAAAATCCAGCCGCAAGGACAGGCCGGCGCTGACACCGCTGACAGCGGCCCTCCTGTCGGCGCTGTGCAGCATCTACCCGGTGCGGGTGTATGCGCTGGACGCCAACGCCTTGCCGACCAACGGCCAGGTCACCGCCGGCAGCGGCAGCATCAGCCAGAACGGCAATGTCATGAATGTGGTGCAGGGCAGCGATCGCATGATCGCCACCTGGAACACCTTCAACATCGGCAGCGCAGCCAGGGTCAATTTCGCACAGCCCTCCGCCTCATCGGTGGCGCTCAACCGCGTCACCTCCAGCGACGCCTCGCAGATCATGGGCCAGCTCAATGCCAACGGGCAGGTCTACCTGATCAACCCGTCCGGCATCCTGTTCGGCCAGGGCTCGGCCGTCAACGTCGGCGGCCTGGTGGCCAGTTCGCTGAACATGTCGGACAGCAACTTCATGGCCGGCAACAACCGCTTTGAGGCCGGTGGCGCGGCAGGCGCCGTGATCAACCAGGGCAGCATCGTGGCTACCGATGGTGGTTACGTGGCGCTGCTGGGCGCGCAGGTGCGCAACGAAGGCAGCATTACCGCCCGCTTGGGCAGCGTCATGCTGGGCGCCGGTGAAAAGATCACGCTGGACTTCAACGGCGACGGCCTGATCAATATGGAGGTGAGCGACCCTTCCCTGGGCGCGAGCGTGGTGAACCAGGGGCTGCTCAAGGCCAACGGCGGTGTGGTGGTGATGTCGGCGCGGTCCAGCGATGCGCTGCTGTCCAACGTGGTCAACAACGAGGGCGTGATTGAGGCGACCAGCCTGCAGCACCGCAATGGCGCAGTGCTTCTTGACGGCGGCGATGCCGGCATCGTCGCGGTGAGCGGGACCGTCAACGTGTCGGGCCGCAACGCCGGCGAGACCGGCGGCAGTTTCAAGGCCCTGGGCCGCAACGTCGGCCTCTTCGACAGCGCCCGCATCGATGCTTCGGGCGACGCCGGCGGCGGCACCGTGCTGGTCGGCGGCAACTACCAGGGCACCGGCACAGAACGCCAGGCTGTTGCGACTTACATGGGCGAAGACGCCCGTATCCATGCCGATGCCATCAACAGCGGCAACGGCGGCAAAGTCATCCTGTGGTCTACCGACAGCACGCGCTTTCACGGCGGCATCACCGTGCTGGGCGGTGGGCAGACCGGCAGCGGCGGCCTGGTCGAGACCTCGGGCCACTACCTGGACGCGACGGGCTCGGTGGACCTGAGCGCGGCCTCCGGCAAGGGCGGCACCTGGCTGATCGACCCCTTCAACATCAACATCACCAGCACGGCAAGCGTAGGCGCGACCGGGAGCTCCCCGTTTACCTCCAGCGGTGCGGCCAGTTCCAACCTGAGTTCGGCCGTGCTCAATGCCTCGCTGTCCGAAGGCGCCAATGTGATCGTGCAGACCACCAACAACTTCGGTGGTACCTCGGGCGACATCAACGTGCTGGACAACGTGAAGGGTGTGGGCAACGCCTCCCTGACCCTTCAGGCGCATCGCAACATCGTGATGAACGGTCGCACCATTTCCAACGGCACCGGTAAGACCCTCAACGTCTCGCTGTTCTCCAACTACAACAACAGCGGAAACGGCTCGGTGAGCATTACAGGCAGCAGTATCACCACCAACGGCGGCTCCATCACCATAGGCGGCGTCGACCCGCTGGTCGGCTCTGCCAGCACCATTTTGAACAGCACCGCCGGTGTGACCATCAGCGGCTCCACGCTGAGCACGAGCGGCGGCGACATCACCATACGCGGCGCAGTGGCCGCCAGCTCGGTGAACTCCAACAGCAGCGCGGTGCAGATTGCCAGCGCCTCCACGCTCAACGCCGGCGGCGGCAATATCTCCATCGTGGCCAACGTCGCCAGCGCCAGTGCCACCGGTGACGCCTTCGTGCTCACCAGCGGAAGCAGTGTGCTGACCAGCGGCGCCGGCTCCATCACGGTGGACAGCACCAACCTGGGCAGCGGCAACGGCACGCGCGTCTTCAGCACCAACAACACCATGGCCGCCAGCGGCACCGGCAACCTGACGATACGCGGCAACGCCACCTCGGGCTTCGGCGTGCTGATCTGCTCGACAGCCGCTACCTCCACGCAAACACTCAGCGTCGGCAGCGGCAACCTGACCATCCAGGCCAATGCCAACGGTTTTGCCGGCTCGGGCCGCGGCCTCTACCTGGCGGCATCCGGCAACGGCGCCGTGGTGGTGAATGCCACCGCGGGCGGCGCCATCACCCTGGGTGGCAGCAGCACCGGCAGCTACGGTACGGTGCTCAACTCGACGGGCGCCGGCTCGTCCATCAGCATCTTCTCGGATGGCAACATCACGGTGGCCGGCAACACCTCGGGCGGCTCGACGCCGGCGCTTGGGCTGCTGAGTTCGGGCAGCGGCGCCAGCGCGGCCACTGCCTCGAAGATCAACATCAGCAGCACGGCCGGCGCGCTCAAGCTGCTGGCCAACAATACCGTGGTCAATCCCACCACAGGCTCGTTCAAGGCCGTCTCGCTGGACGCGAGCGGCGCCTTCGCCAGCATCAACCTGAGCACGCAGTCGGGTGCGTTGACGCTGGACGGCACCAGCTTTTCAGGGCGCGGCGTTGACATCGCGCCGTCCGGCGCCAACGCGGCCATCAACATCAGCACCGGCAGCGGCGCTATTGCCGTCAACGGCAACAGCACCAGCAGCTTCGGCGGTTACGGCATCTTCCTGAATTCCACCGGCAACTCGAGCGGCGTCAACGTCACCACCGTGAGCGGCGACATCACCTTCAAGGGTGACTCCATAGGCACCTCCGACGCGATTGCGATGGGCGGCAGCGCCACCAGCACCAACTCGGTCAACAACATTGCTTCGCAGGGCGGCAACATCACGCTGATCGGCAACTTCCATTCGCCGAATGTCGGCGAGCTCGACCACGGCATCGCCATCCAGAACGTCGCCAACCGCATACAGACCACCGGCGCAGGCAACGTTACGCTGGTCGGCAATGCCGCCGACCAGGGCAACGGTGTCAGCATCTACGGCGGCGGCAAGGCCCTGGTCAGCGTCGAGAACGGCGCGCTCGCTATCACCGGCAGCAGTGTCTACGGTGACGGGCTGGGCGTGCTGACCGGCAACAACATCATTCGCGCTACCGGAAGCGGCTCGGTCAGCCTCACCGGAAGTTCCACTTACGGCAGCGGCATCACGGTCTACCCTTCCACGGCAACCAGTTCCGCGGTCATCTCCACCGTCTCGGGCAAGCTTTCGCTCACGGGCAACAGCAGCGCGGCGTCTACAGCGCCTGCGATCCTGCTGCGCAGCGCGGCCTCCGGCCCGGGCAACGGCGTTAACATCAGCTCGGCCACCGGTGACATCGACATACGGGCCACCACGGCCGGTTCCGGCGAGGGCCTGTCCATCGTCGGCAGCAGCGCCAATGCCTTCAACAGTGTCAGCACCGCCGGATCTGGCAGCTTGTTTATTTCCGCATCGGGCGGCAGCTACGGCATGCGCATAGACGGCGGCACCAACAAGCTGCAGGTCGAAAACGGCCTCCTGTTCATCACGGCCAGCGCGCCCAACGGGCAGGCCTTCAGCCAGTCCTCGGACGTCACAACGATTGCCGCCACCGGCTCCGGCGCGGTGCTGCGCAATGTGGGTGGCAGGATGAGCAACAGCCTGACCAGCGCCGACACGGCAGCCGCCACCAGCGCGCTGCAATCAGACATGGCCGGCGGCGACTGGATGGCGCCTTTTGCCGATGATGCCGCCTTCGCGCCATTCGGCGACGGCACGAGCAAGCTCAGCATTTCCGTCGTCTCGCCCAACCAGCGCACCGGCACACCCGGCATTCCCAGTTCCAACCCATCCACCACAGGCAAAGATGATGAAACCAACTGAGTCCCCATTCGCCTCGGCTTTCACCCCGGCTTTCACCCTGTCCCTGCTGCCGCGCAGCCTCGGCAGGCTGGCCCTTGTTCCGCTGCTGCTGGCATCGCTGTCCGTCGCGGCTTTGGCCGCCGACAAGAAGGGCGGCAAATCCGACCACGACAACTTTTACTTTCTCGGCGAGATGAACAAGGCTTCGACCGTGATGGTGGTCGAGACCAAAATTGTTCCGCCCGATCTCGGCAAGAAGATTGCACTGGCCGTCGACCAGGTGATCAAGAACGGCAACCAGCCCGGCGCCAAACGCCCGGGTGACTATCTGCAATATGAACCGCTGATCCTCGCGCTCGCGGGACCAGACGGCTCGCGCATGCATTCCGGCCGCAGCCGGCAAGACATTTTGTCCACCACGCGCCGCCTGATGCAGCGCGAGCGCACCCTGGCGCTGATGGAGGCCATGATCCAGTCCAAGGCGCAACTGCTGGAAGTGGCAGAAAAGAACCTGGACACCATCGTGCCCGCCTACACCAACGGCGTGCAGGCCCAGCCGACCACCTATGCGCACTACCTGCTGGCTTTCGCTTCGGTGTTCGGCCGCGACAGCACACGCCTGAAGGAGGCGTATGCGCGTCTCAACATGAGCCCGTTGGGGGCCGCTGCACTCGGCACCTCGAGCTTCCCGGTCAACCGCCAGCGCCTTGCGGAGTTGCTGGGTTTTGACGGCCCGGTGGAAAACTCCTACGACGCGGCCCAGCTCGGCGCGCTCGACCAGGGGGTGGAACTGGTCGGCCTGTGCAGCAACGCGGCGCTGATGATGGGCGTGCTGGTGCAGGACATCCATACCCAGTACCACCAGACCGCCCCCTGGATCATGATCCAGGAAGGCCGCCTGACCGGCACGAGCAGCATCATGCCGCAAAAGCGCAATCCCTATGCCCTCAATGTGTTGCGCCTGCAGGCCAGTGAAGTGGTGGGCAGCGCTTTCACCTACCAGCTGGAGGCGCACAACGTCACGCCCGGCATGCCCGACTACAAACGCGACCAGGTGGAAAAAACACTGGACCTGACCACCAGCGCATTTGAGAAACTGGCCGACCTGATGAACAACCTCATCATCGACAAGAACCGTGCCTTGCAGGAAGTCGATGCCGACTATTCCACCACCACCGAGCTGGCCGACATCCTGCAGCGTGACTCCGATGTGCCCTTCCGCGTCGGCCACCATTTCGCGTCGGACCTGGTCAGCTACGGGCGTGCCAACAAGCTCAAGCCTGCCGACATTCCCTTTGATATCGTCAAGCAGCTGTATACCGACGCGGTCAAGACCTTCAACTTCGCGAAGACGGATTTCCCGCTGACGCAAGAGCGCTTCCAGAAGTCGCTGACGGCGCAAAACATGCTGGCGTCGAGCAAAGGCCTGGGCGGCCCGCAGCGCGCGGAAACCGTCAGGATGCTGGCGGCCGAGAAGGCAAAGCTGGACCAGGACTCGGCATGGCTCAAGGCGCAGCAGGACAAATTGGCACGCGCGCAGGACAACCTGAACCGCACCTTCTCGAAGCTGGGTCAATAAAGGCAGGGCCGCAGCGGCGATACTGGCGCCTGCGGCCACAAGCTTTGCGCCGCCGGCGGGTTATCTATGACAGATGATGTCTTTTCGCTCGAGAACTTCGAATACCTGTGCTACTCCAGGCAGCAGGAGCCAGCGGCCCGCGAGCTGGTCAAGCTGCTGCTGTTGATAGACCGCAACTACGGCAACCTGGACGGCAACTTTGCGCTCTCGTTGGCCGGCGCCATCGGCGCCGAAGAGCGCGACGCGCACGGCCTGACCCGCATCACCAGCGCCATCTCGGCCCTGTTTTCAGACCCGACGTTTCATGTCACGCCCGGCGGCTTCGGCCAGCTGATCAACTTCCAGCGCTGGCTGTCGGCGCTGTTTGCCGCCAGCGCTTTTGTCAATTGCGACCACATCCTGAAGTCGCTCAACTTCCTGGGCCCCGGCGCGTCGGAGTTTCATGTCACCGAACAGAACCTGGTGAAGTTCTGCATCCTGTACTCGCCCGAGTCGGAGATTCCGCTGGATGCGGAGCTGCTTTGGAGGCAGAACAAAAAACTGGCTGCCGCGCTCTTCACGGCCTTGCTGTCACCGCGCTTTCTCGGCTCGCCCGCCGCGCATTCCAAGCGCGAGGCGCTGCTGGCGTGGCTTCCTGCCCATCTTGAAGAAATCGAGACGCTGGACATCCTGCCGCTGGGCATACTGCACGACGTCTACATGCATTGCAGCTACGCCGACCTGCCCGCGCGCCACGAGATCAAGCGCCCCATCAACCGGCTGGTCCGCAAAAAACTGGAGGCACTGGGACTGAGCCGAGTGGCGCCCGCTCTGGCCGCAGCCAGCACGGACAAACCGGTGATGCTGGTGCTGCTCGAGTGGTTTTCCGGCGGGCATTCGATCTACCGCACGCACTCCAGAAGCCTGGAGGCTGCACGCCGGCACTTTCACCTGGTGGCCATCGCTTATCCCGGCAACATCGACGAGCTGGGGCGGGAGGTATTTGACGAGGTCGTCGACTTCGAAGCGCCCAACGACATGATCGCCTGCCTGCGCCAGTTGCATGCGCTGGCCGGTGCGCTTCGGCCCGCGGTGTTCTATATGCCCAGCGTCGGCATGTTTCCCATCACCATGTTCGCCGCCAACCAGCGCCTGGCGCCCGTGCAGGTGGCCGCGCTCGGCCACCCAGCCACTACGCATTCCGACCGCATTGATTACATCAGCGTGGAAGACGACTTTGTCGGCGACCCGGCCTGCTTCAGCGAAACCCTGCTGCGCCTGCCCAAAGACGGGCAGCCTTACCGCCCTTCGGCTATCGAGGTCTCGCTGGCGCGGCCGCAGCGGCTGGACCAGCCCGTCGTCAACATCGCCGTGGCCGCGACCACCATGAAGATCAACCCGAAGTTTCTGCTGGCTTGCCAGAAGATACGCGCGGGCTCACGCAAGCAGATACGCTTTCACTTCCTGATCGGGCAGGCGACTGGCCTGATCTATCCGCAGGTGCGGCGGCTGATACGCCGCTACCTGCCGGACGCCGAGATCTACGCGCACCAGCCTTACCCGGACTACCTCGCCATCTTCAGCCGCTGCGACATGTTCCTCAGCCCGTTTCCCTTCGGCAATACCAACGGCATTACCGACGCCATCACAGTCGGCTTGCCCGGCGTGTGCAAGACGGGGCCGGAAGTGTTTGAGCATATCGACGAAGGCCTGTTCCGCCGCCTGGGCCTGCCGGACTGGACCGTCGCCGGCAGTGTGGAGGGCTATATTGCCGCCGCCATTCGCATGGCTGACAGCTTTGCGGAGCGGTCTGAGCTGTACCGGCAACTGGAGCGGCCCGAATGCCTCAACGCCTTGTTTGAAGGCCGCGCGGAATGCCTGGGCGACCGGCTGTATCAGCTCTGGTCGGCGGCAGAAGGCGCGGGTGGGACCGCTTTGCCCGACAGGGCTTGATGCATGGCGCGGCGGTCGAGAGATTTCTCCCACGCGCAGACGACCACGCAAGCCACACAGTTGCCAATCACATTGGTGAGAGAGCGGCACTTCATCAGGCGCTCCACACCCAGTAACAGCACAATCCCCGCCACTGGAATGATGTTCAGGCTCGCCAGTGTCGCGGCCAGGGCGACGAAGGCCGAGCCGGCGACGCTGGTGGCGCTTTTGGAGGTCAGCAAAGAGACGCCCAGCAGCGAGAGCAGTTGCCAGACACCCAGCTCCACATGGGAGGCCTGCGCCAGAAAGAGCGCGGCCATCGCGATGTAGATGTTGGTGCCGCTCAGGTTGAAGCTGTAGCCGGTCGGCAGCACCAGGCGCACCACCGCTTTGGCGCAGCCTATTTTTTCCATCTTCTCGACCAGGCCCGGCAGCGCCGCCATCGATGAACTGGTGAAGACCACCAGCAGCAGCTCCTCTTTCACATAGGCAATCAGGCGGAAGATATTGCAGCCGGCGGCGCGCGCGACCAGGCCCATCACAATGCAGACGAACAGGATGCTGACCAGGTAGATCGCCGCGACGAACTGCAGCAGCGGCAGCACCGACGAGAGCCCGTAGCGCCCGATCACAAAGGCCACGGCGCCCAGGGCCGCCAGCGGCGCCAGCTTCAGCACCATGGCCACCATGCCGTGCAAAACCTGCTGAACCGCTTCCATAAGCGCCAGCAAATCGCGGCCGCGCTCGCCGCTGCGCCCCAGCGCGATGCCGGTCAGCAGCGCCAGCAACAAGACCTGCAGGCTGCTGTTGCCGGTGAAGGCGCCGGCAAATGTCGAGGGAATGATGTCAAGCAGAAAGTCGGCCGTGCTTTCCGCCGGCGGCACCTGCAAGGCAGGTTGCACGGCGCCGTTGGAAACACCCGAAGCAAAGCCCGGCGCAAAGCCTTTGCCGGGCTGCAGCAGCAAGGCGCCCACGATGCCGGCCATCAGGGAAACAAGCGTCATGGCCTCGAAGTAGATGATGGCCTTGACGCCGACCTGGGTGGCTTGCAGCCGGTTTTGCAGGCCGGCGATGCCCGACACCACCAGGCAAAAAATCAGCACTCCGATCAGCATGCCGATCAGGCGCAAAAAGCCATCGCTGAGCGGCTTCATCTGGGCCGCGATGGAGGGGAAAAAGTAGCCCAGCAGCATGCCGGCGGCAATGGCCAATGCCATGTGCACGATCGCGTTGTGAAGCAGCTTTTTGGTCATTGATAGGGCGGGCGGCCCGGTGTCCCGGCGCGTGGCTTCACTGTACGTGTTTGGCAGCGGCGCCACATCGCGGGTTCTACGGATGGACGCCGCATTGTGAACGGGGGAGGGCAGCGTGCTTATTTTTGATCCATATACGTAGAATCCGGTTATAAGGCTTTCGATACCTTTAAAAGATGAGAGAAAACCATGGAACTGAGACACCTGCGCTACTTCCTCATGGTGGCCGAGGAGCAGCATTTCACCCGCGCCGCCGAGCGCCTGAACATGCAGCAGCCGCCGCTGAGCCACCAGATCCGCTTGCTCGAGGAGGAGCTGGGTTTTGAGTTGTTCCGCCGGCACCCGAAAGGCGCGGCACTGACGGCCGGCGGCGCCGTGTTTGTGCAGGAGGCCCAGGCGATCCTGCGCAGTGTCGAGCAGGCTTCCGCGCGTGCCGCGCGCGCCGCGCAAGGTTTTGAAGGTGCGCTCGCCATCGGCTTCACAAGCTCGGCCGCTGCCCACCCGTTGATCCCCGGCATCATCCGCGCCTACCGCGACGCTTATCCGGACGTTCACCTGGAGCTCCGTGAGGGCAATGCGGCCGAGCTGACCGAAGGCATTGAAAACGGCAAGGTCAATATCGCGCTGCTGCGCTCACCTGTCAGCCGCCCGCGTGGCGTGCAGTTCCTGCCCCTGCTGGAAGAAGAGATGCTGCTCATCCTGCCGGTGGGCCACGCCCTGGTGGCGGGCGCCGCAAAAGGCGAGATGCCGGTTATCTCGCTGAAGTCGTTGGCTGAAGAACAATTCATCCTGGTTCGCAGGCACGGCGCGCCGGGCATGTATTCAGATTTGCTTGAGGCCTGCGAGAACGCCGGCTTCACCCCGAAGATCGCCTCCGAAGTCGAGCGCATGCTGACCAACATCAGCCTGGTCGCGGCGGGCGCCGGCATCTCGGTTGTTCCCGCTTCGATGAAAGACTTTCACCGCGACAGCGTGGTGTATTGCCGCATCCGAAACGCCAAGCCCCGGCTGGTGGCGCCCATTACCCTGGTGAGCCGCGAAGACAGCGTGTCCCCGACTGAAACCAATTTTCTGGAACTCGCCAAAACATTCGCGCGGCAGCATAAAAGCTGAGGCGATTTTCATCGCGGGCATGCACGTGAAAATGCCTTCGCCGCAGGCGGGTTTCAGTGCAAAATGACTTGAGCGCTATGGCCTTCACTTGTTTCGGGCGCTCTTGAGTTTTTCACTAACCCGGACGCTTGACTCGCAGCATCGCCCCATGAGAACCCGCCATATCGAAGTCCTGCAAGCCATCCTGCGCACGGGCACCATCAGCGGCGCTGCGCGCCTGTTGCATGTCTCTCAGCCCGCCGTCACCAAGGCCCTGCAGCATGCGGAGGCAACAGTCGGCTTTGCCCTCTTTAACCGCGAGGGCAAACGGCTGGTGGCCACCAAGGAAACACACGCGCTGGCCCCCGTGGTGGAACAAGCCACCGGCGGCCTGGACGCAGTGCGCGAACTGGCCCGCAACCTCAAGGCGGGCGCCGACAAGGCGGTGCGGGTGGCCGCGGTGGCATCACTGGCCAACAGCGTGTTGCCTTCCGCGCTGCTGGCAGCCCGCAAGCTGTTTCCCAAAATGCGCAGCGAGCTCAATACCGGGCACACCGAAGACATGATGCAAAAGCTGCTCATGCATGAGGTGGACATGGCTATTGCCTTTGATCCGCCGCTGCACCCTTCGCTGGACAGCGTCGAAATCGGGCATCTCCAATTGGTGGCGGCGTGCCTGCCGTCCAGGTTCGGAAAATACGCCCGCAACAAATCCATCTCCGCGGAAGCGCTGGCCACCATGGAGCTGATCGAGCTCTCAGGCAAGGATCCGCTCGGGCGCATTTACTCGCGCTATGCCAACCGTTTTGGCTGGCAGCAAGGCAAGACAGCGGTGCGCACTTACCAGATGGCGGTGCGGCTGGCCGAGCTGGACCAAGGTGTGGCGATCGTCGATTCGGCCAGCGCCAACTTCTTCTCCGACAAGCTCAAGGTCCTGCCGCTGGAGCCGCGTGCCGAGTTTCCCGTCTGCGCCATGTACCTCAAGGCTGCGGCCGTCACCGACATCATGCGTGCGCTCACTACCTGCGTGGGTGACGAACTCAAGAAGGTGCAGGACGCGACCTGGCAACCGCGCGCCTGAACCTCTGAAAGGCCAAGTACGTCAATACTGGCTTGAAGTGCTGGCCTGCACCACGACGCGCCCGCGCAGGCGATTGACCACCAGCCGTGCAGCCACCAGGTCGCTCAGGCCCACACCCACGGCCTTGAAGAGAATGATCTCTTCCGGCGAACGCCGCCACGGCTCGTCATTGGCCAGCAGTTCCGGCAAGTCCCTGATCTGCGACGCATCCAGGCTCTTGTCGCCCAGCCCGATCACGATTTCACCGGCCTCTACCAGGCTTTGCGGTTTCCATTCAACGATGACGCGGTCGCTGCGCGCCCGGCTGACCTGGTCGATCTCCGTGCCGGTCGGCAGGCTGGTGCCCACGGCGCAAATACTCGCGCCGCGCTTGAGCCACGCGCCGTCAAACAGCGCCTGCTTGGAGCGCGTGACGGTGACGATAAGGTCCGCACCCGTCACGGCTTCCTGGGGCGTCACTTGATGAACCTGCGTCTTGTAGCGTTTGGAAAATGCATCGCAGGCCTGTGAGACGTCAGCGGTATCTACCACCGCGATCTCGGAAAAACCCATGGTTTCCTGCAGGGCCTCAAGATGGGTGCGCCCCTGAATGCCCAGGCCGAACAGCGCCATTTTTTTTGCGCCGGGCACGGCGATCTTTGGGGCGACCCAGGCCGTCATCGCCGCGGTTCTGGCGCGCGTGATTTCCGCTGCCGGCATCACATGGTGCGACTGGTCGTTCAGGTCGAACAGGTTGACCAGAAAATTGAACTGGCCATTGAGGCTGGTATAGGTTTTGTACGCAGCCGCCGCGCGGCTTTCCCACAGCGCACCCATGCCGCTGAGTTTCCAGTTCCCGCAGTCGATGCGCTGGCGCGCCTGTATGGAGGCGTCCCCGGTGCGCAAGGATTCAAAGGCTTGCGGAAGATCACGCAAAACATCGCGCCATCCGACGGCATCGCCAACGTCGTCATCTGTGTAGGTGTGGATCATGAGGTCTTTCAAGCTAAGTGATGGTTCAGTGCCAACCGGCTGACGGCCATCCTAAGTTCCGCCGTTGCTGTGCCCCTATCAAATAAATGCGAGCCCGATAACCTGAAGTTATGGCCTCCTCTGGCGCGCCGGGGCGCCAACGGCCCACATGGCGCCGGCAAGGCTTGACGCATCCGTGTTCTGGCGGACATGATCCAGAACAAGTCCGGCGGCATTCCTGTCGCCCCTCTTTTTTTCGCCTCCAGATTCTTGAAAGCAGACGCATGCACACCGCTGTCCTTCCTGTTGTTGGCCGTACCCTGATGCCTGTGGCGGCCTTGGCCCTGTGTGTGTTGGCGCTGCTGGCGGGGCCGGCGGCATGGGCGCAGAAGGCCCAGGCCGTGAACTTCACCAGTGGGGACGGCAAGACCGAGCTGGTGGCCTATATGTACTTGCCGTCCACCCCGGGGCCGCATCCGGCAGTGGTGATGTTGCACGGCCGGGGCGGCTTGTACTCGACCCTGAAGCAGACTTTCGACGGCGACTCCCTGTCGTCACGCCATGTCATGTGGGGCAAGTTCTGGGCCGAGCGTGGTTATGTCGGCCTGCTGGTCGACTCTTTCGGGCCCCGGGGCTATGCGCGTGGCTTCGAGGCAGGCACCAACGACGGCAGCCGGCCGGCCAGCGTGAACGAAATCACCATACGTCCGCTGGACGCATATGCCGCGCTGAAATTCCTTCGCAACCGCCCCGATGTCATCAAGGACCAGGTGTTTCTGCAGGGGTGGTCCAACGGCGGCAGCACGGCTTTGTCGGCGGCCTCCATCGTGGCGCCGGGCATAGAGGCTCCTACCGAAACCACCGGCTTTCGCGCATTCCTGAGCATGTACCCGGCCTGCGCGCAGGTCATGCGCAGGTACACGCAGACCTACCGCAGCTATGCGCCCATGCTGGTGCTGATAGGCACGGACGACGAGGAGGTCAACCCGGAGCGCTGCGCGCGGCTGTCCGAAATTGCCGAGCGCAACGGCAGCGACTGGCAATTCGTGCTGTACCCCGGTGTCGAGCATTCCTACGACACGCCCACTAAAAAGCGCGAGTCGGTGGAGGCCAACAAGCTGGCCGCCGAGGATAGCAAGCAACGCGCGCAAGCCTTCTTCGGCAAGTTTCTCGCGCGCTGACACGGGCCGCGCAGTCGTCCTTCTCTTTCTTATTCCCTCTCCCCCTGGGAGAGGGTTAGGGTGAGGGCCGGCGGCCTCAAACACGCAAGGCGAAACTCAAGCGCCGCCAGCCCGCATCCCCGCTCATTTCCGCCCGTCCCCGCCTTCTCCCAGCGGGCGAAGGCGCGATACATCTTCTCTTCAATCCGCGTAAATCTGCGAAATCTGTGGATGGATCTTTTTATCCGCAGATTTCGCAGATTGCACTGTGCTGGGCGACGGCGCTTCCCCACCGTGTATCACTCCTTTTTGCACAGATAAATAACCTGAGGTTATGGATATGGGCGGGTATTTCGAACTGGTGATTTCGGATGATTGCCAGTCCAATACCTGACAGGGGAGCAGGCCTTCATGCATGGCGCGGATGTGGCCGCCAGCCGTTCAGAAAAACAGATGCAAGCAATCAAAGTGAACAGATCCAAAAGCCTTCCATTCAAACCCACCGTGATCGGCAGTTTGCTGGCCCTTTCAGGTTATGGTGCGTTCGCACAGGCGCCTGATGCCGGCCGCATGCTGGAATCGATACGCGAGCGCACACCCGGCATGAGCAATCCGGCGCCGTCGGAAACGCCTGCCGTGATCGAGCGGCCCGCCGACGAGAGAACCCCGCCGGTTGCGGACTCCGGTGTGCGGATCACGGTCAGGCAGTTTGAATTCAGCGGCAACGACTCCATCGACGCGCAGACCCTGGCCGCAGAGTTGGGCGACTTCACCGGCCGCGAGATCGGCTTTGACGCGCTGGCCGATGCCGCTGCGCGCATCACCCGCTTTTACCGCTCGCGGGGCTATCTGGTGGCGCGCGCCAACCTGCCGGCGCAAGACATTGCCGGCGGCACAGTCAAGCTCGAGATCCGCGAAGGGCGCCTGGGCACCGTCACCGTCGAGCCGGCCAAAAATGTTCGCCTGGACCCGGACCTGATCCAGCGTTTCATCAGCGACCTGACGCCCGGCGCCGTGATTCGCGAGGCCGAGATCGAGCGTTCGCTGCTGTTGCTGACCGACCTCCCCGGTATCAACGTGCGGTCCGTGCTGCGCGCCGGCGCGCAGCCGGGCACGGCAGACCTGGTGGTGCGGGTCAGCGAAAGCCCGCTGGCGCAGGCGCGCTTCGGTTTTGACAACCAGGGCAACAGCTACACCGGCCGCAACCGGCTGACGCTGGAGCTGTCGGCCAACGACTGGCTGGGGTTCGGTGAATCATGGACAGCGCGCGGCCTCACCAGCTTTGAAGGCCTCACCGCCCAGACGCTGGGCGTGTCGGCGCCTATAGGCGGCTCCGGCCTGCGTGGGGGCCTCAGCTATACCCACCTGCTGTACAAGATAGGCCGCGACTTCGCGCCGCTCGAAGCCAGCGGCGAGGGCGAGAGCGCCAGCGCCTTCCTGGCCTATCCCTTGATCCGCAGCAGGAAATCCAACCTCACCGGCCAGCTGACGCTGGAGCACAAGCACTACATCGACCGCGTGAACCAGGCCGGCCTGGACGTCAAAAAATCCAGCTCATCGGGCCGCTTCGATCTTTATGGCGATTGGCGCGACGCGCTGGCGGGCAGTTCGGCGCTCACGCAGTATTCGCTGGGCCTGACGCACGGCAACCTGAGCCGGGACACCCTCTCCGACGCCGCCTTTGACGACCGCTCGGCCCGCACGGCGGGCAGCTTTGAGAAACTGAACTGGTCACTGTCACGCCTGCAGGCCTTGCCCGGCGGCTTCACGCTCTATGCCTCGTTCTCGGGCCAGCGCGCCTCCAAGAATCTGGATTCTTCCGAAGAATTTTTCCTGGGCGGTATCAACGGCGTGCGGGCTTATCCGCAAGGCGAAGGCGCGGGCGACGAGGGCTGGCTGTCCAGGCTGGAACTGCGGCGCTCGCTGGGCCGCGTGGGCGGCTTCGGCGTGGAAGGTTTTGTGTTCTACGACGCGGGCCGTGTCCGCATCGACAAGAACCCCTGGGACCCCGCACAGGTGAGCAACCACAGAAGCCTGCAAGGCGCCGGCCTGGGCCTGATCCTTACCCGTCCCAAGGCTCTCACTGTCAGCCTGGGCGTCGCTTTCAGGCCGTCGGGCGGGGTCAGCAGCGTCGAGCCCTCGCGCAGCCCGACCTTGTGGGTGCAGGTCAGCGGGGCGCCGCAGGCGTTTGCGGGACTGTCATCTTCAGCCTCTGACGACCCGGAACTCAGCCAGGACAAGTTCGAGATCTTCGGCGGCTTTGGCCTGGAGTTCGAACGCGTCAGCCGCGACGGCGCCACCGATGCCGGCCCGCGCGGCGCCACGCAGTCGGCCACGCCGACCGGCAGGCAGTTGCCGCCCTATATGCGTTACAGCGACCCGTCTTCTTCAATAGGCGTGCGCGGCGCGCTGGGCCTGGGCGGCGGGCTGGAGGCCTTCTGGCAGGTCGAAGCCGCAGTGGCCTACAAATACGTTCCCAAAGACGGAGGGAATACCTCGCGGCCGGAATCCAACGCGGCCACCAGCCTGCAGGATGCCGGCGTCGGCCTGCGCAGCGCCGAATGGGGTGCGGTGCGCTACGGCCAGTGGACCATGCCGTTTCGCGACATGACGGCCAAGTTCGATGCGTTCAACGACTACGGCATAGGCGGCGCCGGCGGCATCATCGGCTCACCCGGCCTGGCCGTGGGTTCGTCCACCTCCGAGGGGCCCGTCACCAGCGCCGCGGATTCGAACAACGATGACGCCGCCTTCATACGCCGGCAGCCCGGCGTATGGCAGTACGCCACGCCGGAGTGGAACGGCCTGTCGGGCCGCATCGCCTATTCCGACAACGGGCGGCGGGCCGCGGCCGACCTGGGCAGCGGCTCCATCTGGGGCCTGAGCGGCACCTACGCGAACGGCCCGCTCACGCTGGGCGTGGCCTATGAGCAGCACAACCAGTACTTCGGCATCGCCAGCCTGGGCCGCAACAACCGCGGTGTCGGGTCGGCCGGTACGGCAGTCACGCAGGGCACCTCGTCGCGCGACTGGGCCGTCAGCTTCGGCGCCAGCTACCGGCTGGGCTCGACGACCTTCTCCATGCTGCTCGACAAGCTCTCTTATTCCGAGTCCGACGTGATTCCCGGCAACACGGTGCTTGACTTGCAAAGTTACCGCCGCCGGGCAAGGCTCTTCGGCGTGACGCACACCATAGGCGCGTGGGAGCTGCGCGCCAGCGCGGGCCGCGCATCGGCCGGAAGCTGCGATGTGGTCTCCAACGACCCGACCTTGCGCTCCTGCTCGACGGCCGGGCTGGGCGCAACCATGGTCGCGGTCGGCTTCAACCGCACCATCAACAAGAACCTGAGTTTTTACGGCACCTTCTCGCGCATCCGCAACGACGGCTCGGCCAGCTACAACTTCCGCACGGGCGCGGTCTTCGCTGCCGCCGGCAATTCACCCGGCGTAGGCGCCGACGTCCTCGGCTACGGGCTGGGGTTCAAGTACAGGTTTTAAGTACAGGTCCTGAGAAAGAGAGTTCACCATGCGTCTCACGAAAAGCCACCGTCCCCATCCCGTCCTGAACTCGATCATGATGGCCGTACTGGCCCTGCCCGCGGGCAGGGCGTTCGCCGACTCGCTGGCGGCCAACGCTTTGCCGACCAACGGCCAGGTGGTCGCCGGCTCGGGCACGATCTCAAGCGCCGCCAATGTGCTGACCGTCAACCAGGCCAGCGACAAGCTGACCACCAACTGGGACACTTTCAACATCGGCTCTGCGGCGAAAGTAAATTTTGTCCAGCCCTCGCGGTCGTCCGTGGCGCTGAACCGTGTGCTATCGAATGACCCTTCGCGCATCTACGGCCAGCTCAATGCCAACGGCCAGGTGTTCCTGGTCAACGCGGCCGGCGTGCTGTTCGCGCCGGGCTCCAGCGTCAACGTCGGCGGTCTGGTCGCCAGCACGCTCGATATTTCCAACGCCGACTTTGCGGCCGGCAACATGCGCTTCAACAAGGCGCCCGGCGCCACCGGCGAAGTGATCAACCAGGGCACGCTGACCGCCGCCGACGGCGGATATGTCGCGCTGATTGGCCCCCAGGTCAGCAACGAAGGCAGCATCACTGCCCGCCTGGGCACCGTGGCCATGGCGGCAGGTAATGCCGTCACGCTGGACATGCATGGCGACGGGCTGATCAATCTGCAGGTCGACGGCGCGGCCCTGGCGGCGCAGGTGTCCAACAGCGGACTCATCCAGGCCGAGGGCGGGCTGGTCGTGCTCGCGGCCCGCTCCGGCGGCGACCCGCTGGCGACTGTGCTGAACAACAGCGGCACGGTGCACGCCAGAAGCCTCAGCAACAGGAACGGCGTGATACGGCTCGAAGGCGGGGAGAGCGGTATCGTGGCCGTCAGCGGCACGCTCGACGCTTCCGGCTACGGCGCCGGCCAGACCGGCGGCACTGTCAAGGTACTGGGCGACAAGGTTGGCCTGTTTGCAGGCACCCGCATCGATGCTTCGGGCGACGCAGGCGGCGGCACTGTGCTGGTCGGCGGCAACTGGCAGGGCTCCGGCAGCGAGCAACGCGCCAGCGCCACCTTCATCGATGCGGACGCACGCATCAAGGCCGATGCCGTCACCACCGGCAACGGCGGCAAGGTCGTGGCCTGGTCTGATGAGAGCACGCGCTACTACGGCACCATCAGCGCCAAAGGCGGCAGCACCAGCGGCAACGGCGGCAATGCCGAGGTGTCGGGCGTGGGCTTTCTGGACTACTCGGGCACCGCCGACCTGACGGCAGCACAGGGCAACGCCGGCTCCCTGTTGCTGGACCCGACCAACATCACGATTTCCACCGGCGCCAATACCGCGACATGGAACGGCACCAACACCTTCACCGGTGCGGGCGCTTCCTCCATCCTCAACACCACCACGCTGGTCAACCAGCTGGGCACCGCCAACGTGACGGTGAGCACTGCCAGCGCGGGTGCGTCGCTGGGCGACATCACCGTTGCCAACGCGGTGAACTACAACGGCGCCACCGACCGCACGCTCACGCTGCTGGCCAACCGCGACATCAATGTCAATGCGAACATCACCTCGGGCACGGGCAAGCTGAACGTGGTGCTCAACTCGGCCTCCGCCGGCGGCGCGGCCGTGGGCTCGGTCTCGCTGGGAAGCGGCGCGCAAATCGTCACCAACGGCGGCAACCTCACCATAGGCGGCGGCCCAGACCCTACCACCGGCTATGCCACCGGCGGCGGCGTCACCACCATAGGCTTTCGCATGGTGGGCGGCGGCAGCCTGCTGAGCACCGGCGCCGGCAACATCATCATCAATGCCAGGGGCGCCACCGGCCAGGCCTTCTCCATGGGCACCAGCGCCAATACCATACAGACCACCAGCGGCAACATCACCATCAACGCACGCAATGCCGGCGCCACCGCTTTCGGCATGAACAGCGGCACCAACATCATCCAGTCCACCGGCACGGGCAACATCACCCTCAGCGCCGAGTCCACAGGCGCCGCGCTGGGCCTGACCATGGGCTCCAGCGGCGTCAACACCATTCGCGTGGCCGACGGTGTGCTGACAATCGACGCCAAATCGACCGGCTCCAGCAGTGCGCTGGCGCTGGGCTCCGGCACCAACACCCTGCAGGCTACCGGCACCGGCCGGCTTGCGCTCGCCGGCAGCGCCTCGGGTTCAGGCAATGCGGTATCGATGATCACCGGCACCAACCTGATACGCACGAACGGCGGCGACATCGCCATCACGGGCAATGCCACCGGCACCGGCAGCGCCATCGTGCTGGGCGACGGCGCCAACCTGGCCAAGGTGGAGGCCACCGGCGCCGGCAACATCACGCTGGTTGCCAACCGCCCGGTGGCGATGAACCTGGCCACGCTCACCTCAGGCGGCGGCAACATCAGCGTGTCGGGCATAGGCGCCGGGGCGACACAAGGTATTTCGCTCACCGGCGGCAGCAACATCCTCACCTCCGGCGCAGGCGGCATCACCCTCACCGCCAGCAACACCGGCGGCAGCGCCTTGCTGGTGGGCTCGGGCGCCAACCTGGTGCAAGCCTCGGGCACCGGCGACGTCACGCTCAATGTGCAGTCCAGCAATGCGGGCTCCGGCTCGGGCCTGTCCATGGGCAGCGGCGGTACCAACGCGATCCGCGTCGCCGATGGCGTGCTCACCATCAATGCGCAATCAGCCGGCACCAGCAGCGCGCTCGCGCTGGGCTCGGGCACCAACACACTGGAGGCGACCGGCGCAGGGCGCGTGGTTTTGGCCGGCACAGCCACCGGCGTGGGCAACGGCATTTCGCTGGCCGGCGGCACCAACCAGGTCAAGTCGAACAGCGGCGATATGTCACTCACCGGCGTCGGCACCGGCGGCGGCGACGGCATCACCTTCGGCTCGCTCAACAACTCCGTGTTGTCGCAGAGCGGAAACATCAACCTGAGCGGCAACAGCACCCGCGGTGTCGGCATTTCCATGGCCACCGGCACCAACCTCGTGCAAGCCGGCGGGCAGGGCAACCTGACTGTCACCGCGCAGTCGGCCAACACCGGCTCGGGCTCAGGCCTGGGCATGGGCACAGGCGGCACCAACACTTTGCGCACAGTCAACGGCACGCTTACCGTCAATGCGCAATCGGCCGGCACCAGCAGCGCGCTGGCCCTGGGCTCGGGCACCAACCTGATTGAGTCGACCGGCAGTGGGCAGCTGGTGCTGGCCGGCACGGCCCTGGGTTCGGCCAACGGTGTTTCACTGGCGGCCGGCGGCGTCAACACGCTTCGCACCGTGAGTGGCGATCTCTCGGCAACCGGCACCGCCATGGGCAGCGGTGACGGCATCAACATGGCCAGCGGCAAGAATTCCGTCCTCACGCAAACCGGCAACATCACGCTGACGGGCACCTCCGCAGGGTCCGGCACCGGCATCGCCATCCGGCCCAGCACCGATGTGGCAACCATTGAAGCGCGCGGCGCCGGCAACATCACCTTCAAGACCGACAGCTACGACAGCTCGCCCACATCCACCGGCACCGGCTCAGTGCGCATTGCCAGCGCGGGCGGTGTGCTCGGCATCGAGCAACTCACACCGGGCACCACCATCGGCATTGGTGAAGGCGCTGTGGGCAAGCTCAACTGGGACGGCTCCGAAGTCGCGCAGGTCGCAAGCGGCTTCTCCTCCGTCCGCATCGGCAACGCACTCTCCGGCACGATTGAAGTGCGGCCGCCGGCCTTCCCGGCGCCTGTGGTGCTGCCGGCCAGGTCCAACGACGGGGCGCGCCAGCAGGCGGCCATCATCGGCTCCGCCTATGCCGAAACGGTGGAGCCCGCAGGCGAGCATGATTTCAGCAGCCGCACGCTGGCCCTGCGCGACGAAGAGCCTCAATTGCTGAAGGTGGAAGGCTTTGATGAAGTTCGCTGATCTCTTCGTGACCCGGATGGCACGCCTTGCCTGCCTGGCGGCGTTGGCGGCAGGCTTGTCGCTGCCCGCACTGGCGCAGGAGAAAGTGCACTTCCCCAGCCTGGACCGCTGGCAGGGCAGTGAACGCCTGGTGATAGACGGCTACCTGTACAAACCGGCGGCCGAGGGCCGCTTTGTCGCGCTGGTCATGTTTCACGGCTGCGCGGGCGCGCTCGGAAAAAACGGCAGCATCACGCAGCGCTTTCGCGACACCGCCAAGCTGCTCAACGGCATGGGCTACGGCGTGTTGCTGGTCGACAGCTTCAACCCGCGCGGCGAGCGGCAGATCTGCACGGTCACGCCCAAATCCCGCGCCATCCAGGAAGAGCAGCGCTGGCTGGACGCCTATGGCGCCATCGAGTACCTCAACACGCGTGCCGACGTGGTGCCGGGCAAGATAGGCGCCATCGGTTTTTCACACGGTGGCACGGCGGCCGTGCAGGTGATGAATGCCGAGCTGCCCGTGAAGAAGCAGGGCGCAACCGGTTTTGCCGCCACCGTGGCGATGTACCCCGGCTGCGCCTCGACGCTCTCGGCCAGGCCCGACTACGTGGCCTATGCGCCGCTGCTCATCCTGGCCGGCGAGCTGGACGACTGGACGCCGGCGCGCTACTGCCAAAGGCTGGTGGAGCGCAGCAAGGCGCGCGGCGAGCCCATCGATATCGAGGTCTACCCAGACGCCTACCACGGCTTCGACGAACTGAGCCCCGTCAAGGTTCGCGAAGACGTGATACGCAGCGGCAAGCCCGTGCATGTGGGCGGCAACACCGCGGCGCGCATTGCAGCCCACCAGAAGATTCGCGAGTTCTTCGCCAAACACCTGCCCGCGCATTGAGCGGGCGCATTCATGTCACAAGGAAAGATGATGCGTTTACACAAAAAAGCCCCTGCGTTGGCAGGCCTGGGCCTGGCCCTTTTCATGGCGCAGCAGGCGGGCCACGCTCAGCTGCGCGCGCAAGATGCCGCGCCCGAGCCGTCGTCGGGCTACACCGAAAAGAAGGTTGTCACCGCCAGCAAGTTCATGATCGCCACGGCCAACCCGCACGCCACGCGCGCCGGCGATGAAATGCTCAAGGCCGGCGGCACCGCGGTCGATGCCGCCATCGCCGCGGCCATCATGCTCAACCTCACCGAGCCGCAATCGTCAGGCATAGGCGGTGGCGCATTCATCATGAGTTATGAGGCGGCCGGAAAATCCATCAATGCCTACGATGGCCGCGAGAAGGCGCCCGCCACAGCCAAGGGCGACCGTTTCCTCGACAGCAAAGGCAAGCCTCTGGCGCTTCGTGACGCCATCAACTCCGGCAAATCCGTCGGTGTGCCCGGCCTGCTGCGCGTGATGGAGCTCGCCCACCAAAAGCACGGCAAGCTGCCCTGGGCCAAACTTTTTGAGCCCACCATACGCCTGGCTGAAAGCGGCTTTCCGGTGTCTGAGCGCCTGCACACCGTGATCAAGCTCGACAAAACCCTGCGTGCCAACGCCAATGCCAAGGCTTACTTTTATGACGCAGCCGGCGAGCCGCTGGCCGTGGGCGCCACGCTGAAAAACCCGGCCTTCGCCGCCGTGCTCAGGCGCGTGGCCAAAGAAGGCCCAGACGCTTTTTATAAAGGCGAGATTGCCCGCGACATCTCCAACGCCGTCAACAGCCAGGCGCAGCCCGGCGGCATGACGGTGCAGGACATTGCCGATTACCAGGCCAAAGAACGCACGGTGCTGTGCGGAACCTACCGCGTCTACAAGGTCTGCGGCATGCCGCCGCCTTCGTCGGGCGGCATCGCGGTGCTGGCCATGCTGGGCGCGCTGGAGCGCTTTCCGATGTCCACCGTGCGCCCCAACTCAACCGAAGCCGTGCACCTTTTTTCTGAAGCCGGCCGCCTGGCCTATGCTGATCGCGACTATTACGTCGGAGACCCTGATTTTGTGAACGTGCCGGCTACCGCGCTGGTCTCGCCCGAATACCTCAAGACCCGCAGCGCACTGATCCGTACCGACGCCAGCATGAAGCGCGCGGCACCCGGTGTGCCTGCCGGCGTCAAGCTGGCCTGGGCGCCCGACGAGTTGTCTGAAATTCCGGCCACCAGCCACATCTCGGTCATAGACGCCGCGGGCAATGCGGTGTCGATGACGACAACGATTGAAGCCGTGTTCGGCAGCCACATCATGGTTCACGGCTTTTTGCTGAACAACCAGATGACCGACTTCGCGCTGTCGCCCGAAGAAAACGGCCTGCCGGTGGCCAACCGCATCGAAGGCGGCAAGCGCCCCCGCAGCACCATGTCGCCCACGCTGGTGTTCGACGCCGCAGGCAAGCTCAAGATGACGGTGGGCTCGCCCGGCGGCAGCGCCATCATCAACTACGTGGCCAAGACTTTGGTGGGTGTGCTGGACTGGGGCCTGGACGTACAGCAGGCGATCTCGCTGCCGAACATGGGCAGCCGCAACCGCGCCACCGAAGTCGAGCTCGGCAGCGACCTTGAAAAACTCGCCGGCCCGCTGAAGGCCATGGGTCATGAAGTGCAGGCCATTGAATTCACCAGCGGCTTGCAAGGCATTGTGGTGACGGAGGGCGGCCTGAGCGGCGGCGCCGACCCGCGGCGCGAAGGTTTTGTGATGGGCGAATAAGCCCTGGTGAAATAAGCTGCCCTGATTTGCGGCGCCGCAGGGCGATCCGGTTCACGGCTGCGGTTGAAGCGGGCACTATCTGCGAAGATAGCCTCATTCAACCGCATGCCATGACCCAGGAGCGCCCATGCCACACAGCATTTATCACGTCGAATTTTCAGCGCGGCCGCTGCCAGGGCGCTTTCAATGAGCGCCGGGCAACTCGGCTTCGGCTTTGACGATGAAGCGGTGGCCGCCGCGCAGGCCGCGGCGCCCGCCAAGGTGCGCAAGGCCAAGGCAGCCTCGGCGCCCGTTGCGGCGCCTGCCTCGCCAGCCCTCAGTGCTGAGGCCATGGCGCGTGAACTCGAACGCCACCCCGACTACCGCGTGCTCAGGCGCCTGGTGCCGGCCACACATTTTGACCACGTGCCTGTGGGCCCCGTCGCCCGCATCGTGATTCTCGACACCGAAACCACCGGCCTGGATTCCTCACGCGACCAGGTCATGGAGCTGGCGCTGGTCAGCGTCCAGGTTGATACACAGACGGGCCAGGCCACGGGGCCGGTTGAGGTCTATGACGGCTTGCGTGACCCCGGCATGCCGGTGCCCAAAATCGCCCGCGAAGTCACCGGTATCACCGACGACATGGTGGCAGGTGAACAACTGGACATGGCGCGCATCACCAGCCTGCTTGACGGCGCTGACCTCGTCATCGCGCACAACGCAGGCTTTGACCGCCCCTTTGTGGAAGGCATTCTTCCGCAAGCCAGCAAGCTCAACTGGGCCTGCTCCTTTGCCGACATCGACTGGACGGCCGCCGGGCACAGCTCGGCCAAGCTTAGCTACCTGGCCTCCGCGCTGGGCTGGTTTTACGATGCGCACCGCGCCGAGATGGACTGCCATGCGCTGCTCACCGTCTTGCTGGCAGAGGTGCCCGGCCTGGGCCGCAACGGCGTGGCCCACCTGCTGGCGTCGTCGCGCATGCCGAGCTACCGTTTACAGGCCACCGGCGCGCCTTTCGCCGCCAAGGACCTGCTGAAAAACCGGGGCTACCGCTGGAACAGCGATGACAAGGTCTGGCACACCCGGCTGGGCGGCGATGCGGAGTTGCAGGCCGAGTGCGAATGGCTGCAGAAAGCGGTTTACGGCGGGCGCGCCGCGCGGCTGGCGTGGGAGCGTTACGACGCCCAAAGCCGCTACTCCGGCCGCGCCGGCGTCCCCGGCTGGGCGCAGTTGGGCGCTTGAAGCCATGCCGCCCGGCGCGGGAACATTCCGCGGCGGGTGGTGTCTGACATCCATACGAATGAACTCCAGGAGCTACCCATGAAGACTTTTAAAACCTTGACAGGCATCGCGATTGCTGCGCTGCTTCTGGCCGGCTGCGCATCCCCGCAGCCCGGCATGTCCCGCGAGCAAGTGCTGGCAAGCTGGGGAACACCGACGCGCACGGTGCCGCTGGCATCCGGCGGCACGCGGCTGCAATATTCCACGCAACCCACGGGCCAGACGGCCACCATGGTGGACCTCGATGCCGCGGGCAAGGTCGTGAGCGTGCGGCAGGTCCTGAACATGCGGGACTTCTCCAGGATAGAGGTCGGCAAATGGACGCGTGCGGACGTGGAGACCGAATTCGGGCCACCCGCAAAAACAGACGGCGTGGCTTCCTGGTCGGGCGACATCATGACCTACCGCTGGATGGACGGCGACCAGCCCATGTTCTTCTTTGTCTACCTGGATGCCGGCAAGGTGGTGCGGCGCGTCGGCCAGGGCATGGAATTCCCGGTCCGGATGAACGACCGCTGATTTCCTATCCCTCTCCCTCTTTCTATTCCCTCTCCCCCTGGGAGAGGGTTAGGGTGAGTGCCAGCGGCCTCAAAACAAGCGCAGCGCAACACCAGCGCCGTCAGCCCTCATCCCCACCTTCTCCCAAAGGGAGAAGGCGCAAGAAAGATCAGTCGCGCGACGCCAGCCGGCCGATGTCCGGCCAGCGATGGTGCAGATACATCCAGGCCACCAGGCCTATGCACATCATGCCCAGCGACACCATCGCCAGCGCGGGTGTCGAATGCATCACCAGCGGCGCGACGATACCCGCCACGATGCCGTTGGCGGTTGAGCCGATAAAGGCTTGCAGCGATGAGGCCATGCCGCGCCGCTCGGGGTACAAGTCCAGCACGAGCAGGGTGACCACCGGCACCATCAGCGCCCAGCCAAAGGCAAATATCGCAATCGGAAACAGCGCCCACGACACATGCGGCGTGAAGAAGAAGTTGGCCGCCAGGTTCAGCACCGAGGTCACCAGCATCACCACAAAGCCGTGGCGTATCTGCTGCTTGGGCGCGATCTTGCCCGCCAGCCGCCCGCTCAGCCAGGCGCCCGACATGATGCCGGTGATGGTGAGCAGAAAAAACCAGAAGAACTCGGTGGGCTGCAGCGACAGGTGCTCGCCCAGAAAGGCGGGGGCCGACAGCACATACAAAAACATGCCGTTAAAGGGCACACCGCTGGCCAGCGCCAGCAGCAAAAAGCGCGGGCTTGAGCCCAGCTGCCAGTAGCCGCGCATCAGGTGCTTGAACTTGAAGGACTGGCGTTCCAGCGGCGGCAGCGTCTCGGGCAGGAAGCGGTAGTTGGTGGCCCAGAGGACGACACCCACGCCGGTGAGAAACCAGAAAATGCTATGCCAGCCCAGGTGCACAAACAGCCAGCCACCCACGATGGGCGCGAGCGCCGGCGCCACGCCGAAATAAATCGTCACCTGGCTCATCACCTGCTGCGCCTGCGCCGGCGGGTACATGTCGCGTATCACCGCACGCGACACCACAATGCCCGCGCCGGTCGACAAACCCTGCACCGCGCGAAAGAACACCAGTTGCCCTATGCTTTGCGACAGCGCGCAGCCGGCCGAGGCCAGCGTGAACAGCGCAATGCCCCACAGCACCACAGGCCGGCGGCCAAAGCTGTCGGCCAGCGCACCGTGAAACAGGTTCATGAAAGCAAAGCCGAAGAGGTAGGCCGACAGCGTCTGCTGCATCTCCACCGGCGACGCGCCCAGCGACTGCGCGATGCCCGAAAACGCCGGGATGTAGGTGTCGATCGAAAACGGCCCCAGCATGCCGAGCACCGCCAGCAAGGCGGCCAAGGTCCATCGGGGTGCGCGCCAGAGTTCGTCGGCCTTTGGGTTCATGCTTCCTTCTTCAGCTTGAGTGCCGTGTCATACAGTTCATTGCGGCCCACGCCGGTGATCTCGGCCGCTACCTTCACGGCGGTTTTCAGCGGCAGCTCGGCCAGCAGCAGTTGCAGCACGCGCGTGCCGTCTTCAGCGCTTTCGGCCAGCGCGGCTGGGTGCAGCACCAGCGCAAACTCGCCACGCGTGCGCTGTGGGCCGGCCGCCAGCCAGGCGGCGAAATCCTGCGCGGGCACCGTCGCGATCTCTTCAAATTGTTTGGTCAGCTCGCGGCCTATGGTGACGGGCCGCTCGCCCAGCACGGCCATCGCGCGCGCCAGTGCTTCGATGCGGTGCGGCGCCTCCAGAATCACAACCGCCCGCGCGTCGGCTTGCAACTTGGCAATGGCCTGGTCGCGCTCACCTGCCTTGCTCGGCAAAAAGCCGGCAAACACAAAACCGGTTTCGCCGCCCGGGTTGCCCAGCCCAGCCACGCTCAGCACCGTGGTCACGCTGCTGGCGCCCGGCAGCGGCATCACCGCCAGCCCGGCCGCGCGCACCGCGGCCACCAGACGCGCGCCGGGGTCGCTCACGGCCGGTGTGCCGGCGTCGCTCACGTAAGCCACGCGCTCACCGCGTTGCAGGCGTTCAATCACCAGGCCCGCGGCTTCGGCTTCGTTGTGTTCATGCACCGCCAGCAGCGGTTTGTCGATGCCGTACTGGCGCAGCAGCGGCTGCGAGTGGCGCTTGTCTTCGCAGGCGATCGCGTCGACCAGCTGCAGCACCTGCAGCGCGCGCAGGCTGATGTCGGCCAGGTTGCCGATGGGCGTGGCCACAACATACAGCGCGCTTTCCGGATAATGCTGCATGCCTGCTGCGGCGCGTGCCGCATCCAGGGCCAGGTCGAAAGAAGCGTTCAATGTGGTTTTCCAGAAAACAGGTTGCGGATGGCTCCGCCGATGGCGCCAAAGCGGTGGCCAAGGCCGTGCCAGGTCAGGTTACCACCAAGTCGCGCGGTGACGCCGCCGAAGCCGCTGCGCTCGCCTACCTGGCCAGGGCCGGCCTCAAACTCGTCGAAACCAATTATCGGACGCCCGGCCGCGGCGGCGGCGAGATCGACCTCGTCATGCGCGCGCGTGACGGCACCCTGGTGTTTGTCGAGGTGCGCCAGCGCAGCGGTGACCAGCACGGCGGCGCGGCCGCCAGCATAGGCGCCGTCAAGCAGCAGCGCATCATCCACGCCGCACGTCACTACCTGACACGCTTCGCCAGCCCACCGCCCTGCCGGTTTGACGTGGTGCTGATCGACGGCGGCACCATCGAATGGCTGCCGGCGGCGTTCGACGCCTCTTGAGCGCACGGCCTGCGGCTGCGCTTCTATCTCTTCTATATATATGAGCCGGGCCGCCCTCCCTGGGGAAAGGCAGCTGGCTGGACGGGCATCTGCGAAAAATGACAAATCTGCTTTGCATTTCGGCCCCAAAGGGCTGAAGCAGCATTTTTCGACCAAATTCAGATGCCAAATCGGCCTGTAACTCAATAGGCAAGGGCGTAAGCAGCTATAAATTGAATAGCAAGTGGGTGCGTCGGATACCGTCCTTCAGGTCAGCCGTCAGTTGTCTGATCTTTCCGTTTACCAACAGATGGGGAATTTCTTCGCCCAATCGATGTAACACTTCTTACAGTTCCCGTGCTCAAAACCTAGAATCCATGCAGCCCGGGCACACGGCCCGGCGCCAAGAAGAAAAACGGAATCAGGGAGAGCGTGATTGGCCAAGCCACACGATGACTTGGGTGTATCACTCGGGGAGGTGCCAGCGCGCACCAGCAATTCAGTCAAATCAAAGCCCGGCGCCTGGACGCTATGCGCCGGCGTGGCCATGGCCGTCCTGGCCGGTCATGTCTGGGCCCAGCCGGCTCCGCAGACCAGCGCTGAACAAGAGCAGCGCCGCGCCCAGGAGCGTGAGCGCCTGCTGCGTGAGCAGCAGGAAAAAGCCCCCGATGTGCGCGGCGCGCCCGCGCCGGCTGCCGACAACGCCAGGCTGCCGGCGGCCGAGTCGCCATGCTTTCCCATCCAGACGCTGCAACTGCGCGCCGTCACCGGTGAGCAAGCCGCGGTGGCCGCGCAATTCAACTGGGCGCTGGATGCCGCAGCCGGCCCTGACGCCAGCGACGCACCCACCGGCCGCTGCCTGGGTGCTGAAAGCATCGCCATCGTCATCAAGCGCCTGCAAAACGCCGTTATCGCGCGCGGCTACGTCACCACCCGCATCCTGGCCGAGCCGCAAGACCTCAAAACCGGCGTGCTCACGCTCACCGTCATTCCCGGCCGCATCCGCGCCATCCGGTTTGCAGAAGGCAGCAGCGCGCGCGGCAACGCCTGGACGGCCGTGCCCGCCCGCCCCGGTGACATCCTGAACCTGCGCGACATCGAGCAGGCGCTGGAGAACTTCAAGCGCGTGCCCACGGCCGAAGCCGACATCCAGATCGAAGAAGCCAAAGACGCAGGCGCCCAGCCCGGCCAGAGCGACCTCGTCATCAGCTACCAGCAGGCCCTGCCGTTTCGCGCCTCTTTCTTTGCCGACGACAGCGGCTCCAAAGCCACCGGCAAATACCAGGGCGGCGTCACGCTGTCTTATGACAACTGGTGGACGCTCAACGACCTGTTTTACGTTTCGCTCAACACCGACCTGGGTGGCGGCGATGCAGGCGGGCGCGGCACTCGCGGCAGCACCGTGCATTACTCCGTGCCCATCGGTTACTGGGCGCTGGCCGCCACCGTCAGCAACAACCGCTACTTCCAGAGCGTGGCCGGCGCCAGCCAGGACTATGTCTACCGCGGCACCAGCAGCAATGCCGAAGTCAAACTCTCGCGCCTGGTCTACCGCGACGCCAGCCGCAAGAGCACGGTCAGCTTCAAGGCCTTCCAGCGCCGCTCCAACAACTTCATCGACGACACCGAAGTCGAAGTGCAGCGCCGCATCGTCGGCGGCTGGGAGCTGGCCGCCGGCCACAAAGAGTTCATCGGCCAGGCCACGCTGGAAGGCAACCTCGCCTACAAGCGCGGCACCGGCGCCTTCGGCTCGCTGCCCGCGCCTGAAGAAGCCTTTGGCGAAGGCACCTCGCGCTTTGCCGTCGTCAACGCCGACGCCAACCTGACCGTGCCCTTCAAGATCGCCCAGCAAGGCATGCGCTACAGCGCCACCTGGCGCCTGCAGCACGACCGCACCCCGCTCACGCCGCAAGACCGCTTCGCCATCGGCGGGCGCTACACCGTGCGCGGCTTCGACGGCGAATCGTCGCTCAGCGCCGAGCGCGGCTGGCTGCTGCGCAACGAACTCAGCACCGCGCTGGGCGCCACCGGGCAAGAGCTCTACGTCGGCCTGGACCACGGTGAAGTGGGTGGCCCCAGCAGTGAATTTCTTGTTGGCAAACGCCTCACCGGCGCCGTCGTCGGCCTGCGCGGCAGCTTCAAAAAGCTGCAGTACGACATCTTTATCGGCGCGCCCGTCAAAAAGCCCGAGTTCTTTCGCACCGCCAGCAGCACGCTGGGCGTCAGCCTCAGCGCCAGTTTTTAGTCTTTAGTTTTTTATTTCAACCGGAGTCTTCTTCATGCCCGTTTCTCTCAAGCGCACTATCGGCGCGGTGATCATCGCCAACCTCACGGCCGGCGGCTCCATCGCGTTTGCGCAGGAGGCCGTGACGCCGGATACGGCCGCTGTGATGGCCACGCCGGCGCCTGTCCCTGTCGCAGCAGAAGTGCGTCTGCCCTCGCCGGACGCGCCTGTGGCGGCCGTTCCGGTGGCCCTGCCTGTGGTGGCCACGCCTGCATCAGGCGACGCCGTTGCGCCCGTCACCATCACGCTGCTGCCTGCAGTGGCGGCTACACCCCTGGCAACGGCCTCGATACAGCTGCCGGTCAGCTACTCCCGTTTCGGCCCCGACAACGTGGCGACCAAGGAAGTGATGGACGAGTTGCGTGTGGTGCGCCAGCAAGCCACCCACAATGCCGTCGGCCAGCAGGTCGTCCTCAACGTGGCGATGATGCTGCTGAGCGGTGGCCGTGCGCTTAACTTCCAGAGCGTCAGCAAGGACAACTTTGCGGGTATCTCGCCTGAAGGCGCCGTCAACACTGCGCGCCTGACCAACCCGGCACGCACCCTGCTGCCCGGAGAACTCCAGCAGCGTGTCAGCACCTGGCTTGCCGGCCAGGACAAAACCCGCGACATGAAATTCACCGGCAACCTGGTGGTCAATTCCGCCACCTGGCGGCTGGTCTACAACAGCCTCGACCCTGCCGACACGGCCTATCGGCTGCGCCTCGAAACCGAAATCTTCAAGGTGCGGGAGTCGTCTTCCTTCTTCATGCCAAAAGTCCGCGCAGGAAAGCCCTGCAAATACGAAAGCGACGCTCGCCCCATGAGCGAGTGGCAAGCCGGCGACTACCAGGCCGTGGTGGACCTGGCGCCCGTTGCCGTCAAGCAATGCGCCACAGAATTCGCGGCGCAGCTTGCGGACCTGCTCGAACTGAACTGACCGGCTATATCCGGCCTTCCAGTCTTTGCGTTTTCCCGCCCCGTTATTTTTCCCCTAGTGAGTTTGTCGTGAATAAAAACCTGCACCGCATCGTCTTTAACGCCAAACGCGGCCAACGCATGGCGGTGGCTGAAACCGCCAGCGCCCAGGGCAAAGCCGCCAGCGGCGACACGGCAGGCGGCGCAGGCCCGCAGGGTTTGAAAGCCGGCCTGCACCCGCTGCGCTTTGCCGTGCTGTCGGCGCTGGGCCTGGTGCTGTGGCTGCAGCCAGCGGCCTTCACGGCTGTGCATGCGCAAATCATCGCGGCCCCCGGCGCGCCCGCCGGCCAGCGCCCCACCGTGCTGCAAACGGCCAACGGCCTGCCGCAGGTCAACATCCAGACGCCCAGCGCCGCAGGTGTCAGCCGCAACACCTATAGCCAGTTTGACGTGCAGCAAAACGGCGCCATCCTCAACAACAGCCGTACCAATGTGCAAACCCAGCTGGGCGGTTTTGTCGGCGCCAACCCCTGGCTGGCCACAGGCCCGGCGCGCGTCATCCTCAATGAAGTGCAGTCGGCCAACCCCAGCCAGATCCGGGGCTATGTCGAAGTCGCAGGCCAGCGCGCCGAAGTCATCATCGCCAACCCGGCCGGCATTAACGTCAACGGCGGCGGCTTCCTCAACGCCAGCCGCGTCACGCTGACCACCGGCAGCCCCATCATCAACGGCGGCGCGCTGGACGGCTTTCGTGTGCAGGGCGGCAACATCACCGTGGGCGGCGCAGGCCTGGACACTTCTACGGCCGACTACACCGGCATCCTCGCCCGCGCCGTGCAGGTCAACGCCGGCATCTGGGCCAAAGAGCTGCGCGTGGCCACTGGCGCCAACGACATCAACGCAGACCACACCAGCGCCACGCCCATCGCGGGCGCTGGCGCTGCGCCGACATACGCTGTTGACGTCGCCCAGGTCGGCGGTATGTACGCCGGCAAGATTTTTCTCATCGGCTCTGAAACCGGTCTGGGTGTGCGCAATGCAGGCGTCATTGCCGCCACCGGCGGCGAGCTGGTGCTGCAGGCCAACGGCTGGCTGACCAACAGCGGCACCCTGCAGGCTGCGGGTGCTGTGCAAGCCAACACACAAGGCGCTATTGCCAACACAGGCACGGTCTACGCCAACGGCAACACCACGCTGGCCGCGCAGGGCGGCATCAGCAACAGCGGCAGCGGTGTTATCGCCGCGCAGGGCCACACCAGCTTGCAAGCCACAGGCGCGGGCGCCGCCATCACATCGGCGGTCGGCTCCGTCGTCGCGGCAGGCCTCAACCCCGACGGCACACTCACGCCCGGTGGCGCCTTAAGCGTCAGCGCCGCCGGCGCCCTGAGCCTCAACGGCCAGACCGTCGCGGGCGGCAACGCCGGCCTCTCGGGCGCGCAGGTCGATCTGGCCGACGGCAAGCTCAGCGGCCAGAGCATTTCTGTCACCGCCAGTGCGGGCAGCGTCGACGCAAGCCGCGCCACCGTCAACGCGCAAGGCACGCTAAGCGCCAGCGCGGCGCAAACACTACGCACCGATGGTGCCGTTGTTTCCGCCAACCAGCTCAGCCTGGCGGCGCAAGATATCTCCAACGCCGGCGGCGAAATCGTGCAGACCGGCACGGACAACACCACCATCGCGCTTACATCGCCCACAGGCACCCTCAACAACAGCGCGGGCCGCATTGCTACCAACAGCCAGAACCTCACGCTGTCTGCGCCCACCCTCGTCAACACCGACGGCAAGATCGAACACGCCGGCAGCGGCACGCTGGCCATCAACGCCACCACCTTCAGCGGTGACCGCGGCACTGTCGTCAGCACCGGCGCAGTCAATTTGGCGGCCACCTCCATCAACCACAGCAACGCCACGCTCTCCGCAGCCGGCGTCAACATCACAGCGGGCACGCTCAACAACCGCAGCGGTACCATCAACCAAAGCGGCCTGGGCGCGGCCAGCGTCACGGCCACGGGCGCCCTCGACAACAGCGCCGGCAAGATACTCAGCAACGGCAACACTACCGTCAGCGCACAAAGTCTTAACAACCAGGGCGGCGTGATCCAGGCCACCGGCGCGTCCAGCCTGGGCGTCACCACCACGGCCGCGCTGGACAACAGCGCCAACGGCCAGATCGCCGCCGGCGGCACGGCCACACTCAGCACCGGCTCGCTCAACAACACCCTGGGCAAAGTCACCGCGGGCGCCGACCTTAATGCCAGCGCCACCGGTGCGGCCACCAACGTTCAAGGCCTGCTCGCCTCCAACGGCGCGGCCACGCTCACGGCCGCCAGCGTTGACAACACCCGCGGCGTGATCGCCTCCGTGCAAAACAACGTCAATGCCACCACCACGGGCGCCACCGTCAACGACAGCGGCCGCATCGAAGCCGCCGATGACATCACGCTGGCCAACGCAGGCCTCAGCAACACCCAGGCCGCAGGCCAAACCGCCGCAGGCAGCATCACCGGCCGCAGCATCGCCATCAATACCGGCGGCCAAACGCTCAACAACGCCTTCGGCACCATCGCCGCCGCACAGGGTGCCACGCTGCAAACCGGCGCAGTTAACAACAACGCCGGTCTCATCCAGGCGGGCGCAGCGCTGGGCATCAATACCAACGGCCAGACGCTCACCAACGCCGATGCGGCCTCTTATGCCAGCGGCGCGGGCGGCATCACTTCGCAAGGTGTGATGACGCTCACCACCGGCGATCTCAACAACACCGCCGGCTTTATGGGCGCCAAAGCCGCGCTCAACGCCACCACCGCCGCCGTCAGCAACACCGCAGCCGGCCAGATAGTGGGTGAGTCTTCGGTCAGCTTCACCAGCACGGGTTTTGACAACCGGGGCGGGCAGGTCCAGGCGCTGGGCGACGCAGGCATCAACGCCGGCGCAGGCACTATCAACAACGCCGGTGGCCTGCTGCGCAGCGCGGCCACCACCACGCTGGCCGCAGCCAGCGTCATCAACAGCAACACCCTGGGCGCTAACCAGGGTATCGAGGGCAACAACGTCGCCATCACGGCCGGCGCCATCAGCAATAACAGCGGCGCAATCCGCACCAGCACCAACGCCATACTGACCAGCGGCGGCACCCTCAACAACACGGCGGGCCTGGTCAGCGCGGGCAACACCGCCACTGTGCAAGACACGGCTGCCAACCCGGCGGCCCGCACCCTGGCCATCACCAACACCGGCGGCACCATCGTGGCCGGCCGTTCGCTGGCCGCCAGCGCCGCCAGCCTCAGCGGCGCGGGCAGCCTGCTGTCGCAGCAGGATTTGTCGCTCTCGCTGGGTGGCGACTTCAGCAACACCGGCACCATCAGCGCCACCGGCAACAACACCGTCAACGTGACCGGCACCCTGACCAACAGCGGCAAGCTGCAAGCCGGCGCTACGCTGGATGTAACCGCCGCGACGATAGACAACACCGCCACCGGTGAGATGATCGGCACCACCACCAAGATCACCGCGACCGCCGCCAACACGCTCATCAACCGCGGCCTCATTGACGGCGTCGATACACAGATCAACACTGTCACGCTGAACAACATCGGCACCGGCCGCATCTACGGCAACACCGTCAGCATTGCGGCCACCACCGTCAACAACGACGCCGAAACCGTAGGCGGTGTCACCACCGCCGCCACCATCGCCGCGCGGCAGCGGCTCGACATTGGCGCGACCACCATCAACAACAGCAACGGTGCGCTCATCTTCAGCGCCGGCGACATGGCCATAGGCGACAGCCTGGACGGCGCCCGCCGCGCCACCGGCCAGGCCACGTTGATCAAGAACGCCTCCGCCACCATCGAGTCATTGGGTGCGATGTCGCTGGCGGCCAACAGCATCCAGAACACCAATCCATCGTTCAGCTACACCCTCAGCACCATCGGCCCCGTCAGCAAGATGGACTTCATCGCCCGTGACGGCACGGCCTATGCCAGCAGCTATTTCGCGTGGACGACCACCGGCCGGCTTGAGTTCTCTATCGGTGGCAGAGGCTCGCTGACCGACCTCACCATCATCGGCGGCCAGCTGCCCAACAGCCCTTACGCCGCGCCCATCTACAAAACCTATTACGAAGGCCCCGACGCCTTCCAGGCCGAATACACCACGCCGCCCTCAGGCGACAGCAACAACGGCGCCTACTTCCCCGACGTGTTGAACTACCAGAACACCGACCCGGTGTGGGCGCTGTTCGGCATGCCCAACCCCTCCAACGCCAACCCGGGTGCTCGCCCCACCCGCACCTGGGTCGGCAGCCAGGACCAGGGCGGCTTCGTCGACCCCACGCCCGAACAGATCGCCGCTTGGGAAGTTGCTTCCGCCCCCTGGCAGGCGCTGCAGATCAAGCTCAATGATTTCCGCGCCGCGGCCGGTGCCTACCTGATGGGATTTCCGGTCTACCGCAGCTACACCGAAACCGACCAGACGGCCGTCGTTAACGCCGGCAAGCCCGCACAGATCTTGAGCGGCGGCAACATGACGCTCAACGCCAGCGGCACGCTGCTCAACGACAACAGCCGCATCATTGCCGGCGGCGTGCTCACCGCCACCGCCCAGGCCGTCAACAACCAGGCCACGCAGATCACCGCCGTGCAAAGCCGCTCCGGCAGCATTACGCGCTTCGGCGTCACCGGCGAGAGCTGCGACTTCCTCGGCTGCGACACCCAATACGGTTTCATCGTCGACCCGTATGCACAAAACATTCCGCACACCATCGCCACCGGCATCGCCGTGTCGCAGTCCAACGCGGCCGTGCCCGGTACCGGCACCGTGCTGGCCAGCCTCACACCCGGCAGCGTCAGCACTGCGCCAGGCGCCATCGGCACCCCCAGCGCCGCCGCGCGCAGCGCCGGTATCGTGCAGGTGACTTCCAGCGTAGGCGCCCTCGGCAGCCTGGCCGCCAACGTCCCGGTGGTGCGCACCGTGGCACCCAACATTGGCATCCCCAACACCAGCCTGTTCCGCACCAACCCCGGCCCGGCCAGCGCCTTCCTGATCGAGACCGACCCGCGCTTTGCCAACTACCGCACCTGGCTGGGCAGCGACTACATGCTGGGCCAGCTCACGCTGGACCCGGCGGTCACGCAAAAGCGCCTGGGCGACGGCTTCTATGAGCAGCGCCTCATCAATGAGCAGATCGCCCAGCTCACCGGCCAGCGCTTCCTGGGCAACTACACCAGCGAAGAAGTCCAGTACAAGGCGCTGATGGACGCCGGCATTACCTATGCCACGCAAATGAACCTGCGCCCCGGCATTGCCCTGACGGCTGTGCAGATGGCAGCGCTCACCAGCGACATCGTCTGGCTCGTCGAGCAGACCGTGACCTTGCCCGACGGCAGCACCCAGCGCGTGCTGGTGCCCCAGGTGTATGTGCGCGTGCGGGCCGGCGACGTCGACGGCGCAGGCACCCTGCTGGCCGGTCGCGAGATCAACCTCAACCTCGCCGGTGACCTCACGAACACCGGCACCGTGGCCGGCCGCACCGTCATGGCCCTCACGGCCGAGAACATCCACAACCTGAGCGGGCGCATCAGCGGCAACGCCGTAGCCATCACGGCGCGCACAGACCTCAACAACATAGGCGGCCAAATCGACGCCGCCAACAGCCTCAATGTGGCGGCTGGCCGCGACCTCAACATCGTCAGCACCACCACCGCGCTCACCACCACAGGCAGCACGGTGGGGCCAACCGTCTCCAGCTTCAGTGGCATAGACCGCGTGGCCGGGCTTTACATCACCAACCCCGGCGGCACCCTGCTTGCCAGCGCCGGGCGAGACATGAATTTGGTGGCAGGCGTCATCCAGAGCCAGGGCAGCGCCCAGCTGCAGGCGGGCAACAACCTCAACCTGACTACCGTCACCCAGACCGACAGCGTGGACGCCACGCGAGACGAACGCAACTACACCCGCTGGTCCCAAACACAAGACATCGGCAGCCAGATCAGCGCCACCGGCAATGTGAGCCTGAACGCGGGCAAAGACATCAACACCACGGCAGCCAGCATTACCAGCGAGCAGGGCGCATTGGTGACCAGCGCCGGCAACAACGTCAACATCACTGCCGGCAGGTCAGACCGGTCGCTGGCAACGTCGAGCTATGTTGAGGGCGAAAGTTGGGCCAACTCATCGAGCCAGGAAGTGCGCCAAACCGCCTCTGCCAGCACCGCCACAGGCTCATCCCTGAGCGGCAACACCGTCACCGTGGTGTCGGGCAAAGACATCAACGTCAAAGGCTCCAGCGTGGTGAGCGACGCCGGCACCACCCTGGGGGCCGGCAACAACCTGACCATCGAGTCCGCCACCAACACCAGCAGCCAGACCAACTTCAAAGAGCGCAAAGAAAGCGGCATGACGCTGGAAGACGGCCTCTTCGTCGGCAGCAAAGAGCACACCAGCAGCCAGCAAGGCAATGGCACCACGGCAGCCGCCAGCACCGTGGGCAGTATCAACGGCAATGTCACCCTGCAAGCAGGCGAGGCCTACAAACAGGTCGGCAGTGATGTGATCGCCCCAGCAGGCGACATTACCATCCTCGCCAAGACGGTCGATATTGTGGAAGCCCGCGAAACCAATCGCTATGAGAGCGAAGAGAAGTTCAAACAATCGGGCCTCACCATCAGCGCCAGCAACGCCATGGTCAGCGCCTTGGAAACGGGCCAGCAAATGGCAGACGCCGCCAGCAACACCAGTGACGGCCGCATGCAGGCGCTGGCCGGCGCGGCAGCCGCCTTCAAGGGTTACAACACCTACAAGGGTTTGACCGATGCCGCAGGCAACTTCGACGCGAAGGCCGCTGCCGACATCAGCATCAACTTCAGCTACGGCAGCTCTGAGAGCCAAAGCAAAAGCAGCAGCCAAAGCAACAACGCCACCGGCAGCACCGTGGCCGCAGGCAACAACCTGACCATCGTCGCCACAGGCGCAGGCCAGGCCAGCAACCTGACGGCCCGAGGTGCAACACTGACCGCCGGTAACAACGTCACCCTGCTCGCAGACAACCAGGTCAACCTGCTAGCCAGCCAAAGCAATGCCAGCCAGGAGAGCAGCAACAGCTCAAGCTCCAGCAGCGTGACCGTGAGCTACAACGTCATCTCAAAAAGTGTCGGCTTCAGTGCCAGCGCCAGCCAAAGCGAAGGCAATAGCAACGGCGCAGACACCAGCTACACCAATACCCAGGTCACCGCCGGCAATACCGCCAGCATCATCAGCGGCGGAGACACCAACCTCATTGGCGCAGTGGTCGCCGCCAACACCGTCAAGGCCAACGTAGGCGGCAACCTCAACATCCAGAGCCTGCAAGACACCAGTACCTACACCAGCGAGCAAAGTTCCAGCGGCGCCTCCATCAGCGTTGGCAAGGGTAGTGCGGGCGGCGGCAGCGTCACAGGTGGCGGCATTAGCGCCAGTGAAAGCAATATCGACAGCAACTACGCTTCGGTCGTGCAGCAAAGCGGTATCAAGGCGGGTGACGGCGGCTTCCAGGTCGCTGTGGCCGGCAATACCGACCTCAAAGGCAGCGTGATTGCCAGCACGCAAGCAGCGGTGGAGCAAGGCAAGAACAGCTTCAGCACCGGCGGCACGCTCTCCATCAGCGATATCCAGAACACCGCCAGCTACGAAGGCAAGGCCATGGGCCTGAGCATTGACGTGGGTCAGCAGGCCGGCAAGTTTGGGGTCAACGGCGTGGGCGCGGGCATTGGCAGCGACAAGGGCGAGGCCAGCAGCACATCCAGCAGCGGCATCAGCGGAATTGCGGGCAACACGGCGGTTAGAAGCACCGATGCGGAGACCGGCATTGCGAAGATCTTTGATGCGGACCGAGTGCAGCGTGAGGTCAACGCGCAAGTCCAGATCACACAAGCGTTCAGTAAAGAGGCTCCCAAGGCGACGGCCAGCTTTGCAGCCGGCCAGGCGGCTGATTTGCGGAAAGCAGGTAAAGAGGAAGAAGCCAAGAAGTGGGATGAAGGGGGTGTTTACCGCATAGCGCTGCACACACTGACCGGTGCATTCAGTGGGGGCGTCGGCGGTGCGGCAGGAGGTGCGGCAAGTGCCAGCGCAGCGAACCTGATGAATAACTTTCAAGACGGTATTCAGAAGAGCTTGGAGGATGCCGGCATGAGCGCCGGCGCGGCCAAAGCTCTCGCGCAAAGCCTGGCGACCGTGACAGCGGCAAGCATTGGTGCGGCTGTGGGTGGGGCGCAAGGGGCGGCTACTGCTGCTACTGTGGATGCCAATAACCGGCAGCTGCACAAAGACGAAATAGCTCTCGCGAAAAAATATGCCAAACAAGTTGCGAAAGCTGGCGGAATATCAGAAGAGGAAGCGACCGCCCGAATTGAACGGCAACTCCTTCGTTGGACGAACGCCGCTACGAATGCGAGTGACGGCGGGAGGGTAGATGAACTAGTTGTGGGTCAAATAGGCATCAGCGGCAAAGACACTGCCACAGGAATGCAGTGGGACTACCGAAATTACGCGCAGACTCATCCGAATGAATACTTTGACGCCGCTATCAACCAGCAGAATGTCGGTCAATATTCTCCATTGCTCGCGACGAGCAACTATGGTCTAACCCCAGCTCAAATAGCGCAGCGAGCTCATGATGGAATCGTCACCACGCTAACAGCCGCCGCGTGCGGGTTCACCGGCGTTGGTTGTGCCGCCATGAGCGGCTTCAATATTGGCGAAGGCGGGATCAAATTAGCAAATGGGGAAACCCTCGCTGGTAGCATCCAGACAGCCGGTGGATTTTTAGGTTTGGGCGCCTCGCTTTATGGTCCGGTTTCAGCAGCTATAAAGAACGGGGCAAATGGAGGTGGAGTGGCGACAACAGTCATAACACCTGAAATGGAAACAAAAATCTTATTTGGCGAGCGAGTTATCAATGCAAGCGGTTCGCCAACAAACCGCGTAATTGGCGCACACGGAGGAGAAATTACAAATGCCAACCCAAACTACGCCGTTGAGGTGCTATCAGTGAACGCAGATGGAACAAGAAATGCGAAGTTAGTGACGCAGTTCAGCGATGGCAATCTGTCTAATATAAAAACGAGCACATTGTTTCCTGAAGGCTGGACACGCGCTGAAAGTATTGGTGCTGTTAAGCAAGTTGGAGATATGCTGCCAGTTGCTACGCGTGCGGATGGAGCGACCCTTTATCAGTCGACCATAAACGGGGTCAAGATTGAGGTCATTAAGGTGGGCAGCAATGTGACCGCTGGCTACCCTGTCGGTTCACGTGGATTTCAAACTACAACATACTTTTTAACGGGCAAAAACTGACATGTTTGCAAAATATGAAGAGTATTTGGATGGAGTTAAAGAATTCGATAACTATTGGTCAGACATTGGCGTCTCGGAAGCTGTCGCAATGTTGGAAAGTTTTTCTGCTAATGACTGGAAAACTTTTGACGAAAAAATCCCAAAAAAATCGAAACTATGGCTCGTGTCCTGTGCGGAAACCCTTGGCGATGATGTTGGGGGAGCGGATTCATTTAATCTGCTTCTTAAATTGCTTTCTTCAGACAGTGATGAAGTCAAGATCGCTGCCCTCGATTCGGTAAATAGCCGACTGTCCTTGGGCTATGTAGTCGGTGAGAGTGCTGAAAGAATCCGTTCTGTTATCGATTCAGCCAGAGGATCGGCGGGGGCCGTGGTTTCCATGATGTTAGATTCTTTAGAAAAAAAGCTGACGTAATTAACACAGATGAATCGAGGAAAAATAGAGGCCGCCACCAACATCGGCAGCCAGACCTTGTTGAATTCTGTCGAGAGCCGAACCAGTTCGGGCAGTAATTTTTATCCAATCCTCACCCACTTAGGTTCTACCTTGCTAGCTTTGAAAGCAGGAAATTTAGGAGTGACATCGCATGCTGAGTACCTTGCGCTTCCAAAGCGCGTCGGTCAAGAGTCGATGGAAAGATCAGGTCAGACTTCAGTGCAATTCAACAAGCAAGAATTTAGGGTAATAGCCTCCGAGAAAGTTTCATGACAACTTACATTCGCACTACTTACGACGAAATAAAGGGAGACGCGGCACTCCTATATCTAAGGTTATGTCGGGATTTTGGCGTGGCTCAAAACTACTGCCATCAAGACGTTATCTCTCTTGCAACAACTGAATGGGGGTACAGACTCCCAGTTGAAATTCTGATGCTCGAGACGGCGGCACTGATGCTCTTGGGTGGTTGGTATCCTGATCAGGCGCAGTATCACCTGGGCGTAGTGAATAAGCTGCTGGCAGATCCTGGTCTTGAGGTTCTGCTTAGAGATATTCCGAAGGCAGAAGTTGACGACTTGCTTCATGAGATGCGGGTAATGAAGCTTCTTTCTTTGCAGAGTAATTAGCTAAGTGAGCTGCGCAACAGCTGGCCAATGATTTGTTGTCAAATACATATGTTGAATGCCATCGAAATCTATTCCCGTGGCAGGCAACACTGATTTGAAGCGTTAGGGCCTCGAGGCCGCGCCACCTCTACCCGCGAACAAAGACTCACAAATCAGGCCTACCTATAACCGACGCTGCAAGCCCTGTAAGCCTTTGATTTATATAGCCCAACGCATTGCCCCGGCTGCCCGAGCACCGGTCTCATGCCGAAGGCCAACCATGACCCGCTATCATTGGCGCCATGCTTGAACAACGTATTGAACAGCAGTTTATTGACAGCGCCGACCTGAAATACCAGGCGGCGCAGGTGCTGTCCAAACCGATTGCGGCTGCGGTGCAGGCCATTTTGGCCAGTGTCACCAGTGGCGGCAAGGTGCTGGCTTGCGGCAATGGCGGCTCGGCGGCGGAGGCGCAGCGCTTTGCCGCAACCTTTGTGGGGCGCTATGAGCGCGAGCGGCCTGAGTTGGGCGCAATCGCGCTGACGACCGACAGCTCCATCCTTACCGCGATTGCCAACGACTACGATTTCACGGTCATCTTCGCCAAGCAGGTGCGCGCCCTGGGCGGCCCGGGCGACGTGTTGCTGGCCATGAGCACCAGCGGCAACTCGGCCAATGTGCTGGCCGCCATCGAGGCGGCGCACGAGCGCGAGATGACGGTGGTGGCATTGACAGGCCGGGGCGGCGGCAAAATGACGCATGCCCTGCGCGAAACCGACGTGCATATCTGTGTGCCGCATGAGCGAACCGCGCGCATCCAGGAAGTGCATCTTCTCGTCCTCCATTGCATCTGCGATGGTGTGGACACCCAGTTACTTGGCGACCAGGAGAACTCTGTATGAAATTTGCTTCGGTAAAACGGCTGACTTTGGCCATCGGTGTGTCGGCTTTGATTGGCGGCACCTTGACGGCCTGCTTTCCGCTGGTGGTGGGCGGTGTGGCGGGCGGCGCGTTTGTTGCGACTGACCGCCGCACGTCGGGCGCGCAGCTGGAGGACGAGGGCATTGAATTGCGCGCCACCAGCCGCATCCGCAGCAATGTGGGCGAGCGTGTGCATGTGAACCTGACGAGCTACAACCGCCAGGTGCTGCTGACGGGCGAAGTGCCCAACGCACAAGACAAGCAGCTGGTCGAGCAGATCGTGGCGCGTGTCGAAAACGTGAACTCGGTGGTGAACGAGCTGGCCGTGATGGGCAATTCGACGCTGACGCAGCGTTCGTCTGACACGCTGGTGACCGGCCGCGTGAAAGCCATGCTGGTGGATGCGCGTGACCTGTCGTCCAACGCCTTCAAGGTGGTGACGGAGCGCGGCACGACTTATTTGATGGGCCGCGTCACGCAGCGTGAGTCTGACCGTGCTACCGAGGTGGTGCGCTCAACACCCGGCGTGCAAAAAGTGATCCGGATTTTTGAAATCATCAGTGAAGAAGAGCTGGCCCGCATGCTGCCGGCAAAAGGCACTGCGCCGGCGGCCAACCAGGCCAAACCCGCAGGCGGCTGATACTTTCGCTCAAGCTTCCCCCAAAGAAAAAGGCGCCAGTCAGGCGCCTTTTTTATTGGGGGTTTGTTTTGCCCTTGAGCGCTTACTTCAGCCGCTTGATCAGGCTGGACGTATCCCAGCGCTGACCGCCCATGGCCTGCACGTCAGCGTAAAACTGGTCTACCAGCGCCGTCACCGGCAGGCGTGCGCCATTGCGTTTGGCTTCGTCCAGCACCAGGCCCAAATCCTTGCGCATCCAGTCAACAGCAAAACCGAAATCAAACTTGTCGGCCACCATGGTCTTGCCGCGGTTGTCGAGCTGCCAGCTTTGCGCCGCGCCCTTGCCGATCACCTCGAGCACCTGGTTCACGTCCAGCCCGGCTTTCTGGCCAAAGGCGATGGCTTCGCTCAGGCCTTGCACCAGCCCGGCGATGCAGATCTGGTTGACCATCTTGGTGAGCTGGCCCGCACCGCTTTCGCCCATCAGGGTAAAGGCTTTGGAGAACGCCATGCCGACGGGCTTGGCGGTGTCAAACGCCGCAGCGTCGCCGCCGCACATCACGGTGAGTGCGCCGTTTTGTGCGCCGGCCTGGCCGCCCGAGACGGGAGCATCGATGAACTGCAGGCGGAGCTTGGCGGCCGCAGCGGAGAGCTCACGCGCCACATCGGCCGAAGCGGTGGTGTGGTCGACAAAAATCGCGCCGGGCTTCATGCCGGCAAATGCGCCGTCGGCGCCCAGGGTGACAGAGCGTAGGTCGTCGTCGTTGCCGACGCAGCAAAACACGATGTCGGCATCGGCCGCCGCCAGGCGTGGCAACGGGGCGTGCGCGGGAGTGGCCGTGGCGGCAAATTCGGCGCACCAGGCTTCGGCCTTGGCGGGGCTGCGGTTGTACACCGTCACACGGTGGCCGGCCAGCGCCAGGTGCCCGGCCATGGGGTAGCCCATGACGCCCAGGCCCAGAAAGGCGACTTTGCGGGCGGTGGAAGGTTCGTAGGTTTTGGGGGCGGTGCTGGACATGGAGGTGCGTACGCTGAAATGAGGATTGCGGGGAGGACGGCGAAAAGGGGACGACGGAAAAAACGGAAACAGCTGCGCCCATCAAACCGCCGGCCAGTTCAGTTGCCCGGGCCGGCGGCGGTGTCTTACACGATGGCGAAGTTCTCGGTGCCTGCCGACAGGTCGGTCGATTTGGCGCGCTGTGAATTGAGCTTGATCTGCAGGCGCAAGTCATTCACCGAGTCGGCATTGCGCAGGGCGTCTTCGTAGGTGATGAAGTGGCTCTCGAACGCGTCATACAGCGCCTGGTCGAAGGTCTGCATGCCCAGGTTGCGGCTCTTCTTCATGATTTCCTTGATCTCGGAGACTTCACCCTTGAAGATCAGGTCGGAGATCAGCGGCGAGTTGAGCATCACCTCCACCGCGGCGAAACGGCCTTTGCCGTCCTGCTTGGGCACCAGGCGCTGCGAAATCATGGCTTTCAGATTGAGCGACAAGTCCATCAGCAGCTGGGTGCGGCGCTCTTCAGGGAAGAAGTTGATCACGCGGTCCAGGGCCTGGTTGGCGCTGTTGGCGTGCAGGGTGGCCAGGCACAAGTGGCCGGTCTCGGCGAAGGCGATGGCGTGTTCCATGGTTTCGCGGTCGCGGATTTCGCCCATCAGAATGACGTCGGGCGCCTGGCGCAGCGTGTTTTTCAGGGCGGCTTCCCAGCTGTCGGTGTCCAGGCCCACTTCACGTTGCGTCACCACGCAGTTCTTGTGCGCATGCACAAATTCCACCGGGTCTTCAATCGTGATGATGTGGCCGTAAGACTGCTCGTTGCGCCAGTCCACCATGGCGGCCAGCGTGGTGGATTTGCCTGAACCGGTGGCGCCGACCAGAATGGTCAGACCGCGTTTGCTCATCACCACTTCTTTCAGCACCTGGGGCACGCCCAGCCCGTCGATGGTGGGCAGCGTGGCCGGAATCGTCCGCATCACCATGCCGACCTTGCCTTGCTGGATGAAGGCATTCACACGGAAGCGGCCCACGCCGGGCGGCGAGATGGCGAAGTTGCACTCCTTGGTGCGTTCAAACTCGGCGGCCTGCTTGTCATTCATGATCGAACGGGCCAGCGCCAGCGTGTGGCCGGCGTTCAGCGGCTGCGGCGACACCTTGGTCACCTTGCCGTCGACCTTCATCGCCGGCGGGAAGTCGCCCGTGATGAACAAGTCACTGCCGTTGCGGCTGACCATAAGCTTCAGGAGGTCGTTAATGAATTTACTGGCCTGGTCGCGTTCCATTTGCGACTCCTTTCAAACAGATTCTGTGGTCAACGGAAAGACGGCGGACTGGATTAGCCTGGGAAGTTTTCCGGGATTTTGGCTTTGCCGCGTGCTTCTGCGGCGGAGATGACGTTGCGCTTGACCAGTTCGGTCAAGTTCTGATCCAGCGTCTGCATGCCCACGCTGTTGCCGGTCTGGATGGACGAGTACATCTGCGCGACCTTTGCTTCGCGGATCAGATTTCGGATGGCGCTGGTGCCCAGCATGATTTCGTGGGCGGCCACGCGGCCTGTGCCGTCTTTGGTCTTGCACAGGGTTTGCGAGATCACGGCCTGCAGCGACTCCGACAGCATGGAGCGGATCATTTCCTTTTCTTCGGCCGGGAAGACGTCGATGATCCGGTCGATGGTTTTGGCGGCGCTGGAGGTGTGCAGTGTGCCGAAGACCAGGTGACCGGTTTCAGCGGCCGACATGGCCAGGCGGATGGTTTCCAGGTCGCGCATTTCACCCACCAGGATGGCGTCCGGATCTTCGCGAAGGGCGGATTTCAGCGCGGCGTTGAAGCTCAGGGTGTGCGGGCCGACTTCACGCTGGTTGATCAGGCATTTTTTGGATTCGTGCACAAACTCGATAGGGTCTTCCACCGTGAGGATGTGGCCGTACTCGGTTTCGTTCAAGAAGTTGACCATGGCGGCCAGCGTGGTGGACTTGCCAGAGCCCGTTGGGCCGGTGACCAGCACCATGCCGCGCGGTTTGAGCGCCAGGTCGCCGAAAATCTTGGGCGCGTTGAGCTGCTCCAGCGTCAGGATCTTGGACGGAATGGTCCGCAGCACGGCGCCGGCGCCGCGGTTCTGGTTGAAGGCGTTGACGCGAAAGCGGGCGAGGCCGTCGATTTCAAACGAAAAGTCGACTTCCAGGAATTCTTCGTAGGTTTTGCGCTGGGTGTCGTTCATGATGTCGTACACCATGGAATGCACCTGCTTGTGGTCCAGCGGGTCGATGTTGATGCGCCGCACATCGCCGTGAACCCGGATCATGGGCGGCAAGCCTGCCGATAAGTGCAAGTCAGACGCCTTGTTCTTGACGCTAAAAGCCAGCAGCTGCGTGATATCCATCCCGGGACCCTCTGAAAATGGTTTCTAAACTAAGCTTACAGTTCGATTATGACCACGATTGTGCGCAATCTCCAGCTTGTCCGTGACCGTATAACCACGGCCTGTTTCGCTGCCAACCGCAACCCGGCCACGGTGCGGCTGCTGGCCGTGTCCAAAACCTTCGGCGCCGACGCGGTGGCCGACGCCGCCACGGACGGCCAGCGCGCCTTTGGCGAAAACTACATCGCCGAGGGCGTGGAGAAGGTCCTGGCGCTGCGGGCGCAGGCCGGCATGCCGGCGCTGGAGTGGCATTGCATAGGCCCGGTGCAAAGCAACAAGACCCGCCTGGTAGCCGAGCATTTTGACTGGGTGCAGTCGGTGGACCGCCTCAAAATCGCCCAGCGCCTGAGCGAGCAGCGGCCGGCCGGCCTGCCGCCGCTGCAAATCTGCCTGCAGGTCAATATCGATGGCGGCGCCAACAAGTCGGGCCTGGCGCCGGGTGAGGTTCTGGCGCTGGCGCAAGAGGTTTCGCAGCTGCCGAACCTGGTGTTGCGCGGTCTGATGGCAATACCCGAGCCGGGCGCCGATTTCGATGCGGACTGCGCGGTGCACGCCAAAACCAAAGCGCTTTTTGACGAGATCAATGCTGCGGGCGTGCTGTCTGTGGCCATGGATACGCTGTCGATGGGCATGACGGCGGATCTGGAAGCCGCCATTCATTCCGGCAGCACCATGGTGCGAGTAGGTACCGCGATTTTCGGCAAGCGGTGAGCCTTACCTAGAAGAGGGCTCTTCAACCCAGCATGAGCCGCGGAACCGGCTTTGCCGGGCCGCAGGGCGGGCGGCCCCCTCGGGGGGCAGGGAGCTACACGAAGTGAGCGACCGTGGGGGCCTACTTCTTCGGCGGAGAAATAGGCTTGATGTTTCCGCAATCAGCCGACAGCCACTTGCCTGAAGCATCCATCGTCATCTTCTCGGGCTTGCCTTTGACGGTGGTCGTGGTGTTCATCTTCATTGTGTAGGCGGTGTCGCCGTTGAAAGTCATCATGCCTTCGCCGCTGGAGGGCGGCTGGGTGCAGACATAAGAGAACTTCATGGTGTTGCCGCTGCGCGGCGACTGGGTGGTTTTGCAGTCACCTTGCTGCTGCTGGGGCAACTCGTTGCGCTCGGCCATTTCCTTGGTGATGCACATCTTCACGTTCATGCCGCCGCCGGTGCTGGGCCCCATGGACATGCCCTGTTTGGCCATCATGTCCTGCATCTGTTTGCGCTGCTCAGGCGGCATGCTGGCCAGCTGCTTTTCCATGTTGGCCATGGCTTTTTCCATCTCACCGGAGCTGGACTGCATTTTGTTGGTGATTTCCCACAGGCCCGGTTTGGTGGTCTGGGCAGAAGCGCCGGTGGCCAGGGCCAGCGTCAAGGTGGCGAGGGCGGGGAGGCAGTGTTTCATGGGGCATTCCTGTTGAATGTGAAATGAAGACGGGGATTCAGCTCGCATTATTGCCAGCAGCCGTAGCTTTGCAATGAAAACGCTTCCGTCACACCCCCAGCGCCAGCCGGGTGGTATTTTTCACCTCTTCCATCACCGCGTAGGTGCGGGTTTCGCGCACGCCTGGCAGCTGCCAGAGCACGGTGCCCGCAAAAGAGCGGTAGGCCGCCATGTCGGCCATGCGGGTCTTGAGCAGGTAGTCAAAACCGCCGGCCACCATGTGGCATTCGGTGATTTCGTGGTGCACCTGCACCGCGGCCTTGAAGGCCTCAAACACATTGGGCGTGGTGCGGTCCAGCAGCACCTCGACAAACACCATCATCCCCGCGCCCAGCTTGAGCGGGTTCAGCAAGGCCTCGTAGCCCAGGATGTAGCCGTCGCGGGTGAGCCGCTGCACGCGCGCCAGCACGGCCGTTGGCGACAACGCCACGCTTTCTGCCAGCTTCAGGTTCGAAATGCGGCCATCCTGCTGCAGAACATTCAGGATTTTCAGGTCAATGCGGTCAATTTCTGGGGATGCTTCAAACATGACTAGTGAATTATTCGGTTAATGGCGCAAATTTAGCGGGAAATTCGGTGCGCTTCAAGAGAATATCGCCGTACCGCGCCTGAACAGCCGCTTTCACCGTGAAACCCTCTATGGAGCCCCTGATGTCAGTTTCCCCCCGCTTGCCGTTCCCCTATCGCCCTGAATCCGAAATCGTGGCCGGCCACCTGCAAGGCCTGGCCGGCGCGCTGGACTGGGCGGCGGCGGCGCATTCCGCCCAGCCCTGGGTGCAGGCGGTGCGCGACAACCCACCACCCTTCTGGGCGATGGAAAGCCTGCTCAAGGAATACCCGATCTCCAGCGCCGAGGGCCTGGCGCTGATGCGGCTGGCTGAAGCGCTGCTGCGTGTGCCTGACGCCGAAACCGCGATTGCCCTCACCGCCGACCAGCTGGGCCGCGCTGACTTTGAAGGCGCCGGTGACGGCGTAATGGCACGGCTGTCGGCCTCGGCGATTGCTATGTCCAAGATGTTTTTGCCCGAAGGCGGCCAGCCCAACCTCATGAGCAAGCTGGGCGCGCGGACCGTGGTGGCGGCCACCTTGCGCGCGGTGCAGTTGCTGGGCCGGCAGTTTGTGCTGGGCCAGACGATTGCCGATGCCATGGCTGAAGCCGATGACTCCCGCAAAAAGATTCCCAACCTGCGCTTCAGCTACGACATGCTGGGCGAAGGCGCGCGCACCGACGCCGACGCGCTGCGCTACCTGGCCAGCTACACCCACGCGATTCAATCCATCGCCGCCGGCGCAAGCCCGACGGGGGCTACCGAGAAGAATGACGGCATCTCCATCAAGCTCAGCGCGCTGCACCCACGCTACGAAGACGCCCAGCGCGAGCGCGTGATGGCCGAGCTGGTGCCGCGCGTGTGGGGGCTGTGCGAGCTGTCGGCCCGCGCCAATATCAACCTCACGATTGATGCCGAAGAGGTTGACCGGCTGGAGTTGTCGCTGGACGTGTTTGAAGCGCTGGCCGCTTTGGTGGCGCAGCACCATCCGCAGTGGCAGGGCTTTGGCCTGGCCATGCAGGCTTACCAGACCCGCGCGCTGGAGTTGATCGGCCACATCGCCGCCATTGGCCGCAAATACAAGCTGCGCCTGATGTGCCGGCTTGTGAAGGGCGCGTACTGGGATTCGGAGATCAAGCGCGCGCAGGAGATGGGCCTGCCGCACTACCCGGTGTTCACCCACAAGCACCACACCGATGTGTCTTACCTGGCTTGCGCGCAGGCGCTGCTGGCCGCGCCCGATGCGATCTACCCGCAGTTTGCCGGCCACAACGCCGCGACCATCGCCGCGATTTTGCAGATGGCGTCGCGCAACGCGGTGCCGTTTGAGTTGCAACGCCTGCACGGCATGGGCGAGGGCGTGTTCCGCGAGGTGCTGAAGAACCCGCTGATCAGCTGCCGCGTGTATGCACCCGTCGGTGCGCACCGCGACCTGCTGGCATACCTGGTGCGCCGCCTGCTGGAGAACGGCGCCAATTCGTCCTTTGTGCACCAGCTGGCCGACGAGTCGGTGGGCATGGGCGAACTGCTGACCTCGCCGCTGCGCCTGGAGCCGGAATCGTCCTTGCCGCTGCCGCCCGCGCTCTACGGCCCTGGCCGGCCCAACAGCCTGGGGCTGGATTTGACGGTGCAAAGCATGCGCGCACCGCTGCTGGCCGCGCTGGCATCCACCCCTGTGCCTGTGGTGTCAGAGTTTGATGCTAAATTGGCCGCCAAGGCAGTCACCAAGGGCGTAAGCAGCTATCAAAAATGGAGCAAGGCGCCGGTGGCAGAGCGCGCCGCCATCCTGCGCCGCGCCGCCGATGCGATGGAGCAGCAGACGCCGAAGTTCTGCGCGCTGCTGGTGAAAGAAGCCTTCAAGACCTGGGGCGACGCGGTGTCGGAAGTGCGCGAAGCGGTGGACTTCTTGCGCTATTACGCCAACGAAGCCGAACGCATCATGCAGCCGGTGGCGCTGCCCGGCCCGACCGGTGAAACCAACGAGCTGCGCCTGACGGCACGCGGTGTGTGGGTCTGCATCAGCCCCTGGAATTTCCCGCTGGCCATCTTCACCGGCCAGGTGGCGGCTGCGCTGGCCACGGGTAATGCGGTGATCGCCAAGCCGGCCGAGCAAACACCCGGTGTGGCGTTGGAAGCCGTGAAGCTGCTGCACGAAGCCGGCGTGCCCGAAGGCGCGCTGCAACTGGCCCACGGCCCCGGCGAGACCGTGGGCGCTGCATTGGTGGCCGCGCCGCTGGTCGCCGGCGTGGTGTTCACCGGCTCCACCCAGGTCGCCAAAATCATCAACCGCGCGCTGGCCGCGAAAGACGGCCCCATCGTCCCGCTGATCGCAGAGACCGGCGGCATCAACGCCATGCTGGTCGACAGCACGGCCCTGCCCGAGCAGGTGGCCGACGCGGTGGTGCAAAGCGCCTTCCGCAGCGCCGGCCAGCGCTGCTCCGCATTGCGCCTGCTGTGCGTGCACGAAGGCATTGCCGACCACGTGATCGAGATGATCAAGGGCGCGGCCCAGGAGCTGGTGGTGGGCGAAACGGCAGACCTGGCTACTGACGTAGGCCCGGTGATAGACCGCGAGGCGTATGACAACATCCAGAAGCATTTGCAGCGCCTGGGTTCAAGCGCAAAAGTGCTTGTCAGCCGCGCAGAACGGGCGCAAGCGGCTTCTGACTTAACGGCGAACCTGATCCCGCCGGCGGCCTATGAGGTGCGCAGCCTGGCTGAAGTGAAAGACGAAATCTTCGGCCCCGTATTGCAGGTGGTGCGCTGGGGTAGTGGCGATCTGAAAGACCCGGAAGCGGTGATCGCGCAGATCAATGCGCTGGGTTACGGCCTCACGCTGGGTATACAGACCCGTATCGATTCACGTGCGCAGGGCCTGGCTGCTGCGGCGCATGTGGGCAATATTTATGTGAATCGCAACATGATTGGCGCGGTGGTGGGGGTGCAACCGTTTGGTGGAGAGGGGCTCTCCGGGACTGGCCCCAAGGCTGGGGGGCCGCATTATCTTTACCGGTTCTGTGCCGAGCAGACGGTGACGGTGAATACGACTGCTGCGGGAGGGAACGCGGCTTTGTTGGCTGGCGGGGGGTGATTTCCTCCGCTCCATCAACCCGAACGGGGTAGTTGGCAGGCCTTCCGTAGCAGCGCCTTGTCGCGCGGCAGGAGGTAGGTACACCTGCCGCTACGGCGCTTCTGATCAGATGAACAAGTCTTTCTCGACCTCCAGAACCTTACGGCGAGCAAGCGCCAGGTTGGACTTGGTTTTTTCCAGCACGGCGTAAATGAACACGCCTTCGTTGCGCGCCATCGGGCGGATCAGGTGGTATTGCTTGCCCAGGGTGATGAGAATGTCCTCGATCACGTCATTCAGACCTAGCGAACGCATGGTCTTGAGCTTGGCGCGGACCACCTCGGTATTGCCGGCGGCAGCCACTTCCAGGTCCACACCGCTGCCGATCTGCCCCATGATCATGCCGCTCGACGAGTCGACGACAGCGGCACAGAGGGCGCCGTCCAGGCTCAGAATTTCTTCCAGTGATTGTTTAATAGTAGTCATCAGTTCTTCCTTCGCGCGTTGTTAAAAGAATTGAGCAGCTGCGCAGCACTGCAGAATTTGTGGAGCCTTGTAAGGCGTCAATTCGTTGCTTCAGGCCTCTCAGGCGGGGCAGACATACGTGCCCGGCGTAACCAGCCGGGCCAGTCCACCGACTGGCTGCGTGCGACTGCCACCAGCAGCAAAGTGGGGTCGCTGGCGCACCAGGTTACGGCCAGCCAGCCCTTCTGGAAGGCCATCATGATCAGGTTGAGCTTGCCCAGCGCTTCGAAGTATTCGTGCTGGCGGGTGTAAACGCGCCAGAACTCCACAGCGGCTTCGCTCAGGTACTCAACGTCCGGGAATTCCCCGGCAGCCTGAATCACCAGGCCCGATTCGCTCACCACCAGCGAACAGCCCTGGATGCCGTCGAACGCGGCAAGCGCGTGGATATCTCCGACAGCCAATGAACTCACGCCCATGCCTCACTCAACTGGGAAGCCGTCTGCTTGGCGAAATAAATCATCTGCGCCAGTACCGCCGTCTTGTCAGCCACCAGGTTGAGGATCAGGGGGTTGGCGGGGTGGGTCACATGCACCATCACCACATAGCCCGTTTTCGACTCGATGGCGATGCTGTGGTGCTCGCCGATCTGGCTTTCCTCGCCTATCACTGTGCAGATGGCGGCAATCGAGCTGGCCATGGCCGCCAGGCGTGCACCCTGTGCGGCATCGTCGGCACGCGAGGCGACATCAAAGCCGTCAGCGGTAGAGAGCACGGCCGAGACAGCGCCCCGCACCTGTTCCATCAGGGTTTCGAGTGTCTTTTCAGCAAGCAAGGTCAAGTGCGGCGACAGATTCATGGTGAAGCATTCAAGTAGAAAGAGGTGAAGGGCCGGAGTCATGCAGCTGCACCGCGATTTCAGGCAAGGGGGCCTGCAGCTTGCTTTCAAACTGGGTCAGCAGCAGGTCCATCAGCATCAGCACCTGGGACTGATCGCGCACATCTACCGGCACCAGCGGGCAAAGCACACCTGCGCAATGCAAGGCCTCGGAATAAGCACCCAGGTCGGGCTGCGGGTGGGTATCCATGCGGCCGATGCCTACGACGCAGGCGGTCTCGTGGATAAGGCTGTTGAAACCCTTGAGGTAGACCGCGAGGTCGGCCAGCGGGTCGGGCCGGGTGTTGTCGATAAGCACGACCAGCCCCAGCGCACCCCTGGCCAGGATGCTCCACATGAAGTGAAAGCGCTCCTGTCCGGGCGTGCCGTAAAGCCGCAGCTTGTCGCCGTTGTCGAGCGTGAGCTCGCCGTAGTCCAGCCCCACGGTGGTGGTGGCCTTGGCGAAGGCGCGGTCGTTGTTGCGCACATCGGTGCGGACCGGCGCGGTCTCGCTGATAGCCGCGATCGCTGTTGTCTTCCCAGCCCCGGTCGTGCCGGTGAGCAATATTTTGTATTCGGTCATTTCGGTACCGCAGATCCGGTGAACATTCCCAGGCGGGAGCGAATGCGGGCGACCAGCCCCGGCGGGGGAGATGCCGGTTTACGGCTATCGGTAGAGGTTTGCGCGGGCATCTTCAGCTTGCGTTGGTCGTCCAGCACGCGCACCAGCTGGCAGGCTTTGAGGGCGTCGACAAAACCCCGGCAAAGCTGGATGGAAAATTGGGTGCGAGCGGCAAGCTCGGCGATGCTCGCGGGCTGGCCAGTCAGTATGGTGGCTAGCTTGAGATAGCGGGTATCGCGTTGCAGCAGGGCCGCCTCGGGCCAGCGGATGAGCGCTACTCGCGCGTTTGTCGGCGTTCGATCATGCTGGTTCGTTTTCGCCAGCGGGGTAAGAGCGGTTTGGGCGACGGGCCTGCGAGCCGCTTCGCGTTTGTCGATTTGCCTTCCGGCTTTGTCGAGATGGAGCAGTACTTTGTCAATGCGAAGCGGCAGCGACAGGCCCTCAAAACCCTCCGGCGCCGTTGCACTGATACGCAGCGTATCGCAGGCGATCAGGTCTTCCATGCGCGGCGCCCGGTCGGAAAGACAATCCCCCTGCACCACCAGATCGGCAGCCTGGCGATCATCGGTGTAAATCCACTGATGGCAGGTCTTGCCCTGCAGCAGGCGCACGGCGGATTTGAACACCAGTTCGTCACGCGGCGTTACCTGGCGCAGGGTGAAACTATAGGCAGAGTTGGCAACAGTAGCTGACATCTTTATCTGGATTCCTGGTGTGGAAAGTGCTGCTCGCTTGCCGGTAGTGAAATTTCACTACCGAGGCAAAAGTTGAATCACATCGGAAGAAAACTGGAGTGACGCTCCGTGGATTCGACCGCAGGAGTTGGAGAAGCGGCTGGCAGTCCTCATCAAATGGCACAGCGTTAGAAACAACAGCTGCTTTGACAGGCCCAGCTTCCGGCTTGCAGTCGAAAAGCGGGCCACCTCTGCGCCACTCCGCACTCTCACCCCCCTCTATGACGACAGCTACGGAGTTGCGACGCTGGTATCCCAGCGGGCCACTGCAGGTGAGATCAATCGGAAGAATGTGCTTTCTTGCTGAATTTTGGTGGACGGCGCGCTACCAATAACTTACGAATGCCTCTGTGTGTCCAGGACCTGAAGTTATTTGTGGTCGTCTTGTGGGTAAATTGACGTTCTTTGCTGAGGTACCCAATTACCCCCGGTCGGCGTGTCGTGCTGGATTGGGATAAATCCCTCCACACCTTGCCGGAGGCGCGCTTTGGCCGTGCAGGGCTTTGATGTTTATCGCCGCCTTCTCCCCTCCGTTCGGCCTGAGCCTGTCGAAGCCGTGCTTGTTTCGAGGGCGGCGGTGTTTTGGGTTCCGGGGCGGGGAGTCGCCGCGGGGTAACCCCCGGGCCAGCAACCTTCGGCAAAAAAACCTACCGCCGGAGCGCCACAACGCTTCGACAAGCTCAGCTCGAACGGGGGGCGAGAGCGGGAAGGGGTCGCGGAAGGCGGTTAACCCCCGGTTTGCAGCAGAAAAGCCGGCCGCCTCTCTCCGACTAGCAGGCCTCGCGCATTCACAATTTCCTGGGCTCGCCACGGCGCAAGTTCTGCCCGTTGGGCGTCGTCCAGCCAGCCCAGTTGATCCAGCACTTCCACTGTCGCCGCATGTGACGCCACTTTGTTGGCATCGATGATCTTCAGCGCCACTGCTTCGCCGCGCGATTTGCTGCCCACCACCTGCACGCCGTCGGCGCCTATCTTGGTGACCCAGTCGCCGCGGCCTGCACGCATGAAGGCCAGGTCGTTGCGGCCTGTGCCGGATACGAGTTCCGGGTGCGCAGTCATGGCTTCGCTGAGGGCTGAAAAGCTGGCGCCGAATTCGCCGTCGCGCGTCCCGCTGGCCAGCCGTGCGTAAGCGCGGGCCAGGTTGGCCAGCGGTAATGCGTAGTTGGGCGCTGAGCAGCCGTCTATGCCCATCTTGAAATCATTGGCGTCCATGCCTGCGGCGCGGGCAACGTCGCGGCGTATCGCCTTTTGCAGCGGGTGTTCGGGCGCGATGTAGTCGTCCAGGCTCAGGCCTTGTTGTACGCAGTAGGCCAGAAAGCCGGCGTGCTTGCCGCTGCAGTTGTTGTGGCGCTCGTCAAACTCCAGGCCGGGCGGTGGCGCCTTGTCGAGGTAGCTGAAGATGCCGGGCACATGGCAGCCGCAGCGCAGCGCTTTGTAGGTGAGCCCGGCTTTGTCGAGCATGCCCTGGGTCTCGGTCACATGCATGGCCTCACCGTTATGGCTGGCGCACATCATCGCCACCTGCCGTGTGCTGAAGCCAAACTGCGCGGGCCCGCCGGCTTCCATAAAGGGCAGGGCCTGCAAGGCCTTGAGCGTGGAGCGCGAGAAGGTCAGCCAGTGCGGGTCGCCTACATGGGCGAGCAGCCGCCCCTGCGTGTTGACTACGGCCACGGAGCCCAGGTGCTGGCACTCCAGCGTGCCGCCTCGGGTCAACTCGATCAGGGGTAGATGCTTCATGCCGGCATTGTGGCGCATGCGCCGCCCCGGCGCCTAGCCGTCTAGCTGCTTTTGCCGCGAATGATGGCCGCGGACACATCTGCCGTGGTTTCGGCGTAGCGCTTGAACTCCATGGTGTAGGTCGCGCGGCCCTGCGTGAGCGAGCGCAGCGTGGTGGAGTAGCCGAACATTTCCGACAGCGGCACCTCGGCGCGCACAAGCTTGCCGCCGCCGCCCGCGATGTCTTCCATGCCCTGCACCATGCCGCGCCGTGATGAGAGGTCGCCCATCACATTGCCCATGAAGTCTTCGGGCATTTCAACCTCGACCGCCATCACTGGCTCCAGCAGCACCGGCTTGGCGCGGCGCATGGCCTCTTTGAAGGCGAGCGAGCCGGCCATGCGAAAAGCGTTTTCGTTCGAATCGACATCATGGTAGGAGCCGAACACCAGCGTGGCCTTGACGTCGACCACCGGGTAACCCGCCAGCACGCCGGCCTTGAGTGTTTCCACAATGCCTTTGTTGACCGCCGGAATGTATTCGCGCGGGATCACGCCGCCCTTGATGGCGTCGACAAACTCATAACCCTTGCCTGAAGGCTGGGGCTCCAGGTTGAGCACGGCGTGGCCGTACTGCCCGCGCCCGCCCGACTGCTTGATGAACTTGCCTTCGACGTCGTTGACGGCCTGCCGGATCGTCTCGCGATAGGCCACCTGCGGCTTGCCCACATTGGCTTCCACGCTGAACTCGCGCTTCATGCGGTCAACCAGAATCTCCAGATGCAACTCGCCCATGCCCGAGATGATGGTTTGGCCCGACTCTTCGTCGGTGTGCACACGGAATGATGGGTCTTCCTGCGCGAGTCGGTTCAGGGCAATGCCCATCTTTTCCTGGTCGGCCTGGGTCTTGGGTTCCACGGCCTGTGAAATCACGGGCTCGGGGAACACCATCTTCTCCAGGATGATGACGTGGGCCGGGTCGCACAGGGTGTCGCCGGTGGTGGCCTCCTTCAGGCCCACGGCGGAGGCGATGTCGCCCGCGCGCACTTCCTTGACCTCATTGCGTTCATTGGCATGCATCTGCAGGATGCGGCCCAGGCGCTCGCGCTTGCCCTTGACGGGGTTGTAGACCGTGTCGCCGGCTTTGACCACGCCCGAATACACACGAAAGAAAATCAGCTGCCCGACGTAAGGGTCGGTCATGATCTTGAAGGCCAGCGCCGAGAAGGGCTCGTCGTCGCTCGGATGGCGTTCGGCCTCGCCCACGTCGTCTTCGGTGTGGCCCAGGATGGCGGGCACATCCACCGGCGAAGGCAGGTAATCGATCACCGCGTCCAGCATGGCTTGCACGCCCTTGTTCTTGAAGGCGCTGCCGCAGAGCATGGGCACGATCTCATTGGCGACCGTGCGCTGGCGCAGGCCCCGCTTGATTTCTTCTTCGCTCAGGGCTTCGCCCGACAGGTACTTGTTGAGCAGCTCGTCGTTGGCTTCGGCGGCGGCTTCAATCATCTTGGTGCGCCATTCGTTGGCGGTCTCCACCAGGTCGGCCGGGATGTCGCCATACTCGAACTTCACGCCCTGGCTGGTGTCGTCCCAGATGATGGCTTTCATCTTGACGAGGTCGACCACGCCCTGGAAGTGGTCCTCGGCGCCGACCGGAATTTGCACCGGCACGGCCACGCCCTTGAGGCGCTCGCTGATCTGGCGCTGCACGCGGAAAAAGTCGGCGCCCACGCGGTCCATCTTGTTGACGAAGGCCAGGCGCGGCACCTTGTATTTGTTGGCCTGGCGCCAGACGGTCTCCGATTGCGGCTGCACGCCGCCCACGGCGTCATAGACCATGACCGCGCCGTCCAGCACGCGCATGGAGCGCTCGACCTCGATGGTGAAGTCCACGTGGCCCGGGGTGTCGATGATGTTGATGCGGTGCTCGGGGTAGTTGCCGGCCATGCCTTTCCAGAAGGCGGTGGTCGCTGCCGAAGTGATGGTGATGCCGCGCTCCTGCTCCTGCTCCATCCAGTCCATGGTGGCCGTGCCTTCATGGACTTCACCGATCTTGTAGTTCACGCCTGTGTAGAACAGGATGCGCTCGGTCGTGGTGGTTTTGCCGGCATCAATATGCGCGCTGATGCCGATGTTGCGATAACGCTCGATAGGGGTGTGGCGGGGCATGACGGAACTCCTTTTTGTGCCGGCCGCCGCATCTTGGAGTTGTTGGCGTGGCCGGGCCCGTCAGTGTGCGCCAAAGCGCCGGTTTTTGCTCGGCTTTCCCCGAGCACCCACGTCGGCTGTGGGCCCTGCCGTCAGGCCGCTTGCAACATGGCGGCCATAAAGGCTGGCAAAGGCCGGCCGTCGGACAGCAGGTATTTCGCCATCGGGATCACCGCGCTTTGCACCGAAGGCCGGGCGCTCATGCGGTCGCGCCAGGCCAGCAGCAGTGGCGTGGCCGGTGTGATGGGCGCGCCCTGGCGTTCGCCGAACAGCATCGCCATATAAAGCGCGATGTCGGCAAACGAGAAGCTTTCCATCATGAACTCGCGACCCTGCAGAAGCTTTTCAAGCCGTGCGTAGAAATCCCGTGCGCCGGCGATCGCCGTGACGGCCTGCGGGTCACTCAGGTCGTGCTGCAGGCCCATGAGCCGGATGATGTGCGGGAAGTAAACCTCGTCCGACATGTGCTCCATCTGGCGGGCCCGCGCGCGGGCGGCAACGCCGGCCGGCCAGAGCGCGGGCTCGGGTTGAAAGTCTTCCAGGTATTCCAGAATCTGCGTCGAATCAAAGAGCTCCAGGTCGCCGTTGATCAGCACGGGCACCTGCTTTTTCGGGTTGATGCGCACGACCTCGGGGTGCTTGGGCGAATAGCCCTCGGTCTGGGTGAAGGGCACCATGACGATATCGAGCGGGATGCCTTTTTCAAATGCGGCGATCTGCACTTTGGCGCCGAACATGCTGAGGCGGGCTGAATAAAGGCGTAGAGGGGTCATTGGCGCGGCGGGTTGTGGGGGTGATGGAGAGTCTGATTGTTTCAGGAAGCGGCGGGCGGCGGCTCGCGGTCAAACAGGCCGGGCGCGCCGCCGATCTCGGCGCCTTCGATCAGCAGCATGCGCAGCTTGGTCGAGACGCCGCCCGGCGCGGAAAACCCACCCGATTGCGCGCCGGCCGCCAGCACGCGGTGGCAGGGCACGATGATGGGAAAGGGGTTGTGCCCCAGCGCCTGGCCCACCGCACGCGACGCATGGGGCTCGCCCAGCTCGTTGGCGATGTCGCCATAGGTGCGTGTCTTGCCCGGCAGGATGTCTTGCGCAATTGCATAAACCCGGCGATTGAATGGTGGTATGCGGCGCAGGTCCAGTTTGCAAAAGCGCAGGTCGCGGGCTTCGCCTTCGAGCAAGCCGACCATGGCGGTTATGGCCTGTTGCATGGCGGGCGGCGGGGCTTCCTGCGCCAGCAGTGGGAACTCCCGATACAGGCGTGAGAGCATGCGGCCTTCCGAGGCTTCGGGCAGGCGCACCGCTGCGATACCGTGGTCGTTCCACACCAGCGCGCACCAGCCGATGGCAGTGCCAAAAAGCGTGAAACCGTGGGATTCGCCGTCTGCTTGCATGGTGCGCTACATGCTACACGCGCGGGCGGTTTTCGGCTTGGTGAATCTTGGCCACTTCTCATCACCGGAATCGGGCCGTCGCCGGCTTGACTGGCTTGCGCACGGGCTGCAATCAGCAGGGGCGATGCGCGCGGCCGAAGAAGGCACACGCCGCTTTATCGACACGTGGTGACAAGTCACACACTCGCTTCATTCATGCACCGCGCTGTGTGATCGCATGAGGCACATGCATTGCCGCTGCGGGTGAATGTAAGAATTAATTTCGTTACCTATCTTGCAAGCCACTGAAGCTTTTAAATTTTCGCAGACGTACCATGCGTTCTTTTTTAAGGAACTCTCATGGCAACACCGTTCTTTGGCAAGCGAGAAAACGAGACACCAACGGGCCTGCGCAATGGCCCCGGAAGCGGCTATGCAAACACCGGCTCGGCCAGCACCTTGCATTCGGCACCGCTTTCCGGCGCCGGCCAGCAGAACACCGCCAAGCCCGTGAGTGAGGCTTCTCCATCTGCCAGCACCGCCAAAGAAGGCGGCAGCAAGCTGACGGTAGGCCCCAACATCAAACTCAAAGGCGTGGAGATCACCGACTGCGACACCCTGGTTGTCGAAGGCCTGGTCGAAGCCACCATGGACTCGCGCGTGATCCAGATCGCCGAGCAAGGCGCGTTCAAGGGCTCCGCCGAAATCGATGTGGCGGAAATCCGTGGCGAGTTCAACGGCAACCTCACGGTGCGCCAGAAGCTGGTGATTTATTCCACCGGCAAGGTCACGGGCATTATTCGCTACGGCAAGCTGGTGATTGAAGAAGGCGGCCAGCTCTCGGGCGAAATCCTGTTTGGCGCATTGGCTGCGGCCAAGCCGGCCAGCGTGCCGAAAACCGGTTTACAGGCGGTGTAGGAGACAGTTAAAAGCAATCAAGCGGCAGCATTCGCTGCCCAGCCTGGGCACCCGCACCCATTCTTTGCCGCTCGCGGCAGGAAGGGTTGCGGGATGTTTGCTTTCTCTTTCTCTTCTCTCGTTAAAGCCAGCGAAACGCCAGCGGTATCAGCGCAGAGGCCAGCACCACCTGCAGCCCCAGCGCCAACCCTGCATAGGCGCCCGCATCGGCATTGACCTGCAAGGCGCGCGCGGCGCCCAGGCCGTGTGACACCGTGCCCAGCGCAAAACCGCGTGCGGCCCACCCCGATGCGTTGGTGGGAATGCGCAGGGCGTCAAACAGGTATTTGCCGCTAAGCGCGCCGACCAGGCCGGTGACCACCGCAAACACGGCTGCCAGCGCCGGGATGCCGCCTATCTTTTCCGCAATGCCCATGGCCACCGGCGCGGTGACCGACTTGGGCGCGAGCGACAGCGTGACTTCCGAAGGCAGGCCCAAGGCCCATCCCAGCAGCAATGCGGAGCCGCTGGCTGCAATGCCGCCTGCCAGCGCCGCCAGCAGCAAACGGCCCCAGCGCCGGCGCAACTCGGCCCGCCGCAACCACAGCGGCCAGGCCAGAGCCACCACGGCAGGCCCGAGCAAAAAGTGGATGAACTGCGCACCGGCGAAGTAGGTGGGGTAGGGAACGCCGGTCGCCAGCAGGCCGCCGGCCAGGCAGACGACTGTCCACAGCACGGGATTGGCCCATGGGGCCTGCGCGAGCCGGGCGTACATGGCCTGTGCCAGCACATAGACCACCAGCGTCGCCGTCAGGCCGAAGAGCGGCGTGGCCGACAGGTAGACCCAAAGTTCGACGAATTTAGGCATCCGGTGCTCCTTCTGGGGCGGCGTCGCCGCGGTCCCGCAGCAGGTGCAGGGTCAGCACGGTGACCGCCAAACCGGCCAATGTTGACGCCACCACGACCAGCAACATGCGCACGCCGTACTGGCTCACCAGCGAAAGATGGGTCATCACGCCCACGCCGACGGGGACAAAGAGTAACGAAAGGTGCGCGAGCAGGAAGTCTGCGCACACTGACACAGGGCCTCGCACCAGCTCTGATTGCAGGCCAATCAGCAACAAAACCATGCCGATCACCGGGCCCGGAAACGGCAGGGAAAAGCCGCGCGAGAGCAGTTCACCGACGGATTGGAAGACCAGCAGCCAGGCAAGCCCGCGCAGCGCCGTCATGAGGAAATGGGGTGAAGTGAAGGGCGCATGGGCGGCTTGAAGACCGGCTTAAAAGCGCGGCAAATCCGGGTGTTTGATCTGCCCGGCCCGCACCAGCATTTTTCCGTATTCGGCGCAGCGGTTCAGCGTCGGGATCACCTTGCCTGGGTTAAGCAACCCTTTGCTGTCGAAGGCGCGCTTGACGCCGAACATCTGCTCGTTCTCTTCAGCGGAAAACTGCACGCACATGGAGTTGAGTTTTTCCACGCCCACGCCGTGCTCACCGGTCACGGTCCCGCCCATGGCGACGCTGGTCTCCAGGATGTCGGCGCCGAAGAGTTCGCAGCGGTGCAACTGGTCGGGGTCGTTGGCATCAAACAAAATCAACGGGTGCAGATTGCCGTCGCCTGCGTGGAACACATTGGCGCAACGCAACTGGTATTTTTTCTCCATCTCCGCAATGGCCAGCAGGATGTCGGCCAGGCGTTTGCGCGGAATGGTGGAGTCCATGCACATGTAGTCGGGGCTGATGCGGCCCGAGGCGGGAAAGGCGTTCTTGCGGCCGCTCCAGAAGCGCAGGCGCTCGGCTTCGTCCTGACTCACGGCGATGGCGGTGGCGCCGCAGCGGCGCAGCACATCGCTCATGCGGCCGATTTCTTCTTCGACTTCCTCGGGTGTGCCGTCGCTCTCGCACAGCAAAATTGCTTCGGCGCTGAGGTCGTAGCCGGCATGCACAAAGTCCTCTACCGCAGCGGTCATCGGCTTGTCCATCATTTCGAGGCCGGCAGGAATGATGCCGGCAGCAATCACGGCGGCCACGGCGTCGCCGGCTTTGCGCAGGTCGTCAAAGCTGGCCATGATGCAGCGGGCCAGGCGCGGCTTGGGCACCAGCTTCACGGTGACCTCGGTGGTCACGGCCAGCATGCCTTCGCTGCCGATGATGATGCTCAGCAAATCGTAGCCGGCGGCATCGAGTGCGTCGCTGCCGAACTCGACTTCTTCGCCCTCAATAGTGAAGCCCTTGACCTTGAGCACGTTGTGCACCGTCAGGCCGTATTTGAGGCAGTGCACGCCGCCCGAGTTCTCGGCCACGTTGCCGCCTATGGTGCAGGCAATCTGGCTGGACGGGTCGGGTGCGTAGTAAAGGCCCAGCGGCGCGGCCGCTTCGGAGATCGCGAGGTTGCGCACGCCGCCCTGCACGACTGCCGTGCGGCTGGCCGCATCGAGTTTGAGGATCTTGTTGAACTTGGCCAGCGACAGCGTGACGCCCAGCTTGTGCGGCATGGCGCCGCCGGAAAGCCCGGTGCCCGCACCGCGCGCCACCACCGGCACGTCCAGCGCATGGCAGGTCTTGAGCACGGCCTGCACCTGCGCATAGGTTTCGGGCAGCGCCACCACCAGCGGCCGCTGGCGATAGGCCGTCAGGCCGTCGCATTCATAAGGCGTGGTGTCTTCGTTGTTCCAGAGCAAGGCGTGGCCGGGCAGCACGGCCTGCAGTGCGCCGACCACCTGGGCCTGGCGTTCACGGCGTTCAAGCGGTTGTTGTTGCCAGGCTTCAGCGGGTGCGTTCATGGGTGGCCTTCGGGATGAAACCGGTTCTTGCCGGTGATGAAAGCACTTTAATGCAAAGCTGCGGCTGGCGGCGTGAAGAAAATGCGCGTGTTTTGTGAAAACGGATCAATGCGCCGCCCTTCGCTCTTCGCCCCTCAGTCACTCCTTGCGGATGTCGACCAGTTCCAGCGCCTCATCGACAAGAAAAAGTCTGATGCCGCTTCCGCCACGCGTTTTTGCATCAAATCGCACGACGCGGCCAAGTTCAGGCGCGTACCACGCATTGGCGGTGTACACCGCGCCGGTAGTGATGGGAATTCCCCGTTCTGTGTATCCATTGAACTCGACCCGCATGATGCGAAACTCGCGGTCGCCAATGCGCATGGTCGACTCATCCGTTGCGCGGGCCGTAATGTTCATTCTGATTCGGTAGGTTTGTGGCCCGGTGTCGTACTGAAGCTGCCATGTCTGACCGGGTTCCGGTGTCTTGGTGATCCAGCCGCGCGGCGGCATGGCCATCTCATACTCTCCGGCAATGGCGCTGGTGAGTGCGACAACCTCGCCACCGGCCCGCTCCACCCGGCTTCCCTGGTTGAAGATCAGCTGGTCGCCATCAACACGGTTCAGCCGGTACCTGATGTTCTGCGCCAATCCGGTGGTCCGGTCGCGCAGCCTGTACTCGAAGACTTGCGCATTTCCTGCCTGGGCACCCGCGGCGGGTTTGTTGCGTTCATTGCGTGCGGCCAGCGCTGCTGCTGCGCGCGCAGGGACTTCGGCAATCCAGGCGGCCGGCAAGGCGAAATTCAGGTTTTGTGAATCGCGAAGGGCAAAGGTGGTGATGCCAATCAGGCGGCCCTGCGCGTCGAAAAGGCCGCCGCCGCTGGAACCGGGCGAAATGGGTACGGTGATTTGCAGCGCGACGAACTCATCGTTGTCGGCGCGACGGATGCCGGACAGAAGGCCATCGCTGATGGTCAGCTCCAGCCCGCGCGGATTTCCAATCGCATAGACCCGGGAGCCGACTTTCGGCGTTTCCGCAGGCCCCGTGGTGACCGCCGGCGCGTTGAAATTTGCCACCTTGATCTGGCACAGGTCGCGCGCGGCGTCTGCGTGTTCCAGGCTGGCGCCGTAAGCGACGTTCTCGCGTGTCACCGACACCTTGCGAGCCTTGGCCAGCACATGGCAATTGGTGATGAGCGTGCCGGCCCGAATGACCACCGCGCTGCCTGAAGCAATTTGTCTTCCCGCATCATCAAAGGTCTTGATGACCCAGATACTGGGTGACAGGCGCTCGAAGAGCTGTTCAGGGCTCGGTGCTGAGTTTTGCGCAAGGGCATTGCAGCCCACAAGAAACAGGCCTATGCCGCGAAGCATGAATTGAAGTCTCACAGTGCACCTCGTGGGGCGTTCGGTTTATCGTGCGGGCGGCAGCAGGCCGCTCAGGTCGTCGAGCGTCACGGGGCTGGATGCGCGGGTTCGTCCATCGGTGCTGCGCCCTGCGGGGTTGTTCGCGGCAATGGCGCGCGGCGCGCCTGGCACGAGTGGAATTCCACCGGTATAAGCCATGCGGGGCAGTTGCTGTACGGCCGTGCTCTCGCTTTGAAGGGACAGACTGGGGTGGCCCACAAAGAGGCCTATCGTGATGCCGGTCTGCACGTAGGTCGTGCGGCCGTCCTCCAGTTCGGCGTCCAGGCTCGTTTCGATTTCAGTGCGGGCGCTGACGGTGTATTTGCCGGCTGTGCGGTCAACGAAGAAAAAACCTTCGGGTTGTGATTTGCCGATCACTTCACCATTGAGTTTGATGTCCGGCTGGACTGCCCCTCCGAGGCCGCCCGGGCGGTACACCACCAGACGCCCATAACCCGGGCGCAAGCTGGGGAAGCTGGCCTCGACTTCGGCATACCGGGGGCCGGTGGCCGCACAACCGGTCAGAAAAATGGCTGCAGCAATGACAAGCAGTCGAAAAACCTGCATCGATCCCCCCGTTTTATGTGTTGGAATCGCGCGAGTCTAACATTCAGTTACAGCGGCGTAGCGCCCAGCGCGAGGCCGGCCAACGCCGCGCCCAATGCCTGCGGCATCGGGTGGCGGGATGAACATTTGCTGCGTCCAATCGATCCAGGGTCAGGCCGGTGAATTGGCGCAGGGCCAGCAATCCGTCCGGCCCTCAACAGGCTCTCAGGATTTGGTGCCTGGCGCCTTGCTGGCGCCGGGCGTGTCATAAAACTTGACCTTGCCGGTTTTCACGTCATACATGGCGCCCACGATCAGGATCTCGCCTTTTTGCTCCATCTCGCGCAGGATGGGGCTCTTCTCGCGGATTGTTTCTACCGTGAGGCGCACATTGTTTTCGGCCACCATCTCGACGAAGGCGTAGTTCTTTGACGTACGGTCCTTGATGTCAGCGGAGACCAGGCTCACGGCCGGTTTGATCTTGCCGATCAGGCCGGTGAGGTTGCCCAACTGCGCATCGTCACACGCGCCCTTGATGGCGCCGCAGCTGGTGTGGCCCATCACCACCAGCAGTTTGGCGCCCACGACCTTGTGCGCAAATTCCAGGCTGCCCAGGATGTCTTCATTGACGATGTTGCCCGCCACGCGTGCATTGAAGAGATCGCCTATGCCCTGGTCGAACACGATTTCGGCGGGTGCGCGCGAGTCTATGCAGGACACCACGCTGGCCAGCGGGAACTGGCCGTCCGCCGTGGCCTTGACTTCCTTCAAGTGGTTCTGGTGGCGCGGTTTGCCGGATACGAAGCGTGCGTTGCCGGCCTTGAAATGCGACAGGATTTGCGCGGGTGTCACGGCGTCCTGGCACGCCTTGGCGTCCTGGATGGTGCAGAAGGTGCCGGGCTTGACGGACCTGGCCGCCGCTTTTCCCTCGGCGTGAGCCACGGGTGAGATGGCCAGCATGGACAGCAGGATGCCGGCCACACCAGCAGCTAGTTGATGTTTCTTCATGAGAATTTCCCTCATTAAACAAGTTGGTTTTTTGACTGTGTGCCGCTGGCCGACCGTTACCCGGTGTCACGGCCAGCCCATGATAGGTAGGAGCCGGCATGGGCGCAAAACCACTTGTCGGACGCCTGGGGCTCGCTAAAGCTATTGGCGTACGCAAAATGCGCTACAGATCAAAAGGCCTTGAGCAAGGTGCAAACTCGAGACAGGGGCCAGACGGGGCCCAGACAAGATGAAATCACGTTAAGGCGTTTGCAAGGCCGGGTGGCCGCCTAGAGGCGCTTCCATTCCAACGCCCCTGAGGCCCTAGCCCAAACTTTTTCGCAGCCAGTCGGCAAAAGCCGCGCATTCCCAGCGGTCCATGGTGCCGGTGCGCCAGCACAGGTAGTGCGCATGCGGGCTGGGCACGTTGCCGGCAAAGACGGCATTGCTGCCCAGGCGCACCAGCGAGCCATTCTCCAGCCAGGGCGCGCCCAGCTTGAGGCGTATCAGCGCAATGCCCATGCCGGCCGCGGCCGCATCGCACATCAGGCCGATGTCATTGAACTGCGAGCCGTCGGCGGGCTCGGGCCAATCAAGTTTGTGTGCCGCAAACCAGGTGCGCCAGGGCTCCAGCGGTGAGCGCAGCAGGCTCTCGCCTTCCAGGTCTTCAGCCGCTTCAAAGGGGCCGTGCTCGCGCACGAAGGCGGGCGATGCCAGCGGCGCGACTTCGTCCTTGCTCAGGCACACATGCTCCAGGTCCGCATAGCGGCCGGTGCCGAAACGCACGATGAGGTCGGCATCTTCGGCCACCACATCCAGCAACGGAATCGACACCTGCAAGGTGAGGTCGATTTCTGGGTAGGCGTCGGTGAACTGGCGCAGGCGCGGAATCAGGATGGAGCGCGCAAAGGTGGGCGTGACCGCCAGGCGCAGCTTGCGTTTGCCGGGTGTGGTGCTTTGCCCGGCCGCGCCCGGAAACTTCTGCAGCGTGGCCAGGCCTTCGCGCACATGGGCCAGGTATTCGCTGCCTTCGGTGGTCAGTGAGAAGTCGGCGCGCCCGAACAGCTTGGTGCCGATGATTTGTTCGAGCTGCTTGACGCGGTGGCTGACCGCGCTGGGCGTGACGCAGAGTTCTTCGGCCGCCTGCGTCACGCTGCGCAGGCGCGCCAGTGCTTCAAATGTCAGCAGGCATTGAATCGGTGGAATCCGCGCTGGCGTGGCCATGGAGGGCTACTTGAAGATCACGGTCTTGTGGCCGTTGAGCAGCACGCGATGCTCGCTGTGCCACTTGACGGCGCGGGCCAGCACCTGGCTTTCGGTGTCGCGGCCCATGGCGGTCAGGTCTTCCACGGTTTTGCTGTGGTCGGCGCGTGCCACGTCCTGTTCAATGATGGGGCCTTCATCCAGGTCGGCCGTCACATAGTGGGCGGTGGCGCCTATCAGCTTCACGCCGCGGTCATGCGCCTGGTAGTAGGGCTTGGCGCCCTTGAAGCTGGGCAGGAATGAATGGTGGATGTTGATGGCGCGGCCGGCGAGCTTTTTGCACAGGTCGTTGGAGAGCACCTGCATGTAGCGCGCCAGCACCACCAGCTCCGCGCCTTCGGACTCGATGATCTCCAGCTGCTTGGCTTCAGCCTGCGCCTTGGTGGCCGCCGTGACCGGGATGTGGTGAAACGGGATGTTGTAGCTGGCGGCCAGCTGGTAGAACTCGCGGTGGTTGGAGACGATGGCGCGGACCTCCACCGGCAGCAGGCCCGACTTGCAGCGAAACAGCAGGTCGTTGAGGCAGTGGCCTTCCTTGCTGACCATGATGACGGTGCGCATGGGCTGGGTGGTGGCATGCAGCTTCCAGCTCATCTGGAAAGCTTCTGCGAATGACTTCAGCTGACCGGAGAGCTCATCGTGCGTCAGCTTGTCGCAGGCGAACTGCACCCGCATGAAAAACAGGCCCGTGTCATGGTCGTTGTACTGCGCGGCTTCTTCAATATTGCCGCCGTTTTGCAGCAGGAAACCGGAGACGGCATGAACAATGCCCATACGGTCCGGGCACGACAGGGTCAGGATATAAGCGTGATTCATAGGGGATGAATTGTCGCAGGTGAGGGCGGCGCCTGCCCGGAAGTGCCAGAATGCCAGAACACCCCTCTCAGACACAGGAGACACGCCATGGCTTACCAGAACTTCAACATGGAGCACCACTGGCTCCCTTTCACGCCCAACCGCAGCTTCAAGAAAGACCCGCGCGTGTTTGTGGCCGCCGACGGCATGCACTTCACCACGCATGACGGCCGGCAGGTGATAGACGGTATCTCCAGCCTCTGGTGCGTGGGCGCCGGCCACAACCGCAAGCCGATCAACGAGGCCATCAAAAAGCAGCTAGACACGCTGGATTACGCGACCGCCTTCCAGGCCAGCAACGACCAGGCTTTCAAGGCCGCTGAAGTCATCGCGGGCATGGCCCCCGGCGACCTCAACAAGGTGCTGTTTTGCAATTCAGGCTCCGAGGCGGCCGACACCTCGCTGAAGGTGGCGCTGGCCTACCACCGCGCGCGCGGCGAGGGACATCGCAATATCTTCATAGGACGCGAAAAGGGCTACCACGGCGTGGGTTTTGGCGGCATGAGCGTGGGCGGCATTCCGGCCAACCGCAAGGTGTACGGCGCGGCCTTGCTGCCGCGTGTGGACCACATGCGTTTTATCCACGACCCGGTCAACCACGCCTACATCAACGGGGCGGAGCCGGTGTGGCAGGAAGACCTGCTGCTGGAGCTGGAAAACCGCATCCTGCCGCTGCACGACCCGAGCAATGTGGCTGCCATCATCGTAGAGCCGGTGGCAGGCAGCGCCGGCTGGTATTTGCCGCCCAAGGGCTACCTCAAGCGCCTGCGTGAGATCTGCGACAAGCACGGCATCCTGCTGATCTTTGACGAAGTCATCACCGGCTTTGGCCGCCTGGGAACGGGTTTTGGCGCCGACTACTACGGCGTGGTGCCCGACATGCTGAACTTTGCCAAGTGCGTGACCAACGGCGTGATTCCGCTGGGCGGCGTGATCTGCTCGGACCGCATCTACGACGGCATGATGAATGCCAACAGCGGCGCGCCCGAGCATGCCATTGAGTTCTTCCACGGCTACACCTATTCGGGCCACCCGGTGGCTTGCGCGGCCGCGATTGCCACGCTGAATTTGCTGAAAGAAGAAAAGCTGTACGAGCGCGCAGGCCAGATGGGCAAGGTGCTGGGCGACGCGATGCACAGCGCCTTCAAGGGCCTGCCCAATGTGATCGGCATCCGCACACTGGGCCTGGCCGGTGCGGTGGAGCTGTCGCCGATTGCCGGCACGCCGGGCAAACGCGCTTATGACATCTTCATGGAGTGCTATCACCACGGTGTGCTGGTGCGGCCCGCCGCCGACAACATCGTGATCTGCCCGCCCTATATCGTCGAAAAAGAGCACATTGACCGCATCGTCAATGTGGTGGCCGACGCGATTCGCAACAATGCCTGATCAGGTTCTCAGGGCTTGGGCGCGAGCTTTTTGTCCAGCCCTGCGCAGTAGTCCTTCTCGGCAAGCGCAGGTGTAGTCCATACGGCATCGAAGGCCTCAGGGCTTTCGGCCCCTGCGGTCCCCGCGCGCAGCCGCACGGCTTTGGTTTTCAGGTCTGAGGGCAGGTGCTGCGGCACGCCAAGCAGGCGGTCTGCGTGGCCGCTGCCGGCCAGCAACAGCACCGTCTTGCCCGGCAAGGCCGCCTGTGCCAGGGTGTTGGCCATGCTGATGTCCTTGCCAATCTGGACGCGTGTCATCGGCGTGATCTGGCTTTCCGGCAACAGGTTGCAGTGGCCTGTGCGTATGAGCTGCTGCTGCGCCTTGAGGGCCGGGCCCGGCAGGCGGGTGTCGAGCTGGCTGTCTGCCATGCTGGCCGGCATCAGCGGCCGGGGCAGGTTGGCGCCCAGCACCGGAACGCCGGCGCGCACCGCGCTCATCACGGCGGGACCGTAAGAGGCCCAGGGCCAACCCTTGTCGTTCCAGTTCAGCGCGTTGCGCACCTGCTGCTCGGTGGCGCTGGGATTGAGTGCGGAGGTGCTGACGCCCGTGTCAGCCATCTCCAGGGCCACGGCCGCCAGCGCGCCTTTGGCCGCCAGAAGGGCGACCACCTGTTGTTCGATGTGCTGGTGTTCAGCGGCGTCGTGCTGCTCGCCCAGGATCAGCACGTCTGCGGGAAGCAGTGCTTCCAGCCGGGCGGACGTCTGCGCGGCTTCGCTGCCCGGCGCCTGCAGGATGGGCGCTTCGGGCCGCCCCGCACAGCCGCCCGCCAAAGCCATCGCGGCGGTGCAGACCAGGCATGCCAAAGCACGAGGGGGAGGGAAATATGGCATCCGTGGATACTACTGCTTCCAGCGGTTTTGCTGCGACCCTGACGTTTTGCCATGCCCTCCTTTTTCCACCGCGCTGTCCAGCCGCTGCCCGCGCGCATTGCCCTGACTTTGTTGCTGGCCTGGGCGGCCGCGGCGCTGTGCATCGCGCTGCGCACCCCCTTGCCGTGGATGATCGGTCCCTTGCTGGCGACGGCGGTGGTGTCGATGCTGGGCGGGCCGACGGCCAGCTGGACGCCGCTGCGAAACAGCGGGCAATGGATCATCGGCTGCGCGCTGGGCTTGTATTTCACGCCGCAGGTCGTGGCGCTGCTGGCGGGCCTCTGGTGGGCGATTGCGCTGAACATCGTGTGGGCGCTGGCTTTGGGCCTGGCCTTTGGTGCGTGGCTTTACCGCGTGCATCACGGCCCTGGGCGCCTGCATGTTGCGGGCCTCTCACGCATCACGACCTACTTTGCCGCGCCGATTGGGGCCGCGTCGGAGATGACGCTGATGGCCGAGCGCCATGGCGCGCAAACCGACCTCGTTGCCTCGGCGCACAGCCTGCGGGTACTGCTGGTCACGCTGATCATTCCTTTCGGGTTTCAATGGGCGGGGTTGCATGGGCTGGATGCCACGCTGCCCGGCGCGCGCGTCGTCCAACTGCCGGGCCTGGCCTTGCTGGCCTTGCTGACCGGCGTCGGTTGCTGGGTCATGCTGAAGCTGGAGCGCACCAATCCCTGGTTTATCGGTGCGCTGGTGGTGTCGTTGCTGCTCACGGCCAGCGGCGTAACGCTGTCGGCGCTGCCGCAAGGCATGACCAATGCCGCGCAACTTGTCATCGGCATCAGTCTGGGCGTGCGCTTTACCAGCGGCTTTGTGCACATGGCGCCGCGCTGGCTGGGTTCGGTGGCGCTGGCCACAGTAGCCATGATCGTGCTGTGCGCCGGTTTTGCCTTGCTGCTGGCGCAATTCACCAGCCTGCACTGGGCGACCTTGCTGTTGGGAACTTCACCCGGCGGTATCGCCGAGATGGCCATCACGGCCAAAGTGCTGCAACTGGGGGTGCCGATGGTGACGGCGTTTCACGTCACGCGGCTGGCTGCCGTTTTGGTGCTGGCTGAGCCTATGTATCGCTGGTTTTACCAGGACAGCGCGGCGACGCAGGCCGAAAGCCCACCCGCCGAGTAGTTTCTAGTGCAATGAGATAGGGGTATTGGCCAGCCCGCTGTAGCCTTCCAGCGTGTCTTCGATTTCTTCCTGCGTGGGCGTGTTTTGCGCCCAGGCGCTCAGGCGTTGCTGGAACATTTCGGCCCAGGAGCCATCCAGGTACACCTCTTTGCCCGAGCGCTTGTCGACGATTTCAAAGCCATGGCGGGCCAGTTGCGGCACAGCCGGGGCGGGTGCTGCCTCTTCAGGCGCGTTGGCGTGGATCTGAAGCACGGCAAAAGAGTCCGAGTCGTAGAGCATGTGCATGGTGAGTTCCTTTACCTTCAGATAGCAACGATAGTGCCAAGTTCAAGAGAAAGGATCTCCGGCATGCAATCGTTCGGTAAAGACCCGCTACGCCGTGTAAAACCACACATAAAGGCCGCTTCACCGTGCGGCCTGGCAACACGCCCCCTCAGCCGCTACCCTTTGCTGAGGCCGCTGAGTTGCTGGTCGATAGAGTCCCCGTTGGACTGGGTGATTTTGTTGCGCACCGGCAGGTAACCCAGCGAGGGGGCATACCAGATCTCCACCTTCTGGTCGAACTCACGCCGCGGCTGGCGTGTCAGCTTGACCGTGGCGAGTTCGCCAAAGGGCAGGGAGAGCTGCTCTTCGGCCTCCACCAGAAAAGTCCAGGTGTCGGCGTCGCGCGGACCCACGGTGTACATCGAGATGGTTGCGCCCACGGGGAACGCGGCCGGGTTTCCCGCCAGCATGCCGCCCAGCTGCATGAAAACGCTGACCCGGTCTTGAGCGCCTTTGACCCACGGCACAGTGGGCGTGTTGGCGCTAAAGCTGACCTCTCCTTTGTCGGAATCAAAATGCGCCGCCACCTCTGTTCTTGACTTGTCGGAAAAGCGTATGGGCGCGAGGCCTTCCGGGCCCACGACGCCGGTGCTCCCCATGCTGCGTGAGCCGAGGAACAGCGCGCTGACGCGCATGCCCGCGTCGTAGAGGGCGCCTGCGCGCCGCCAGTTCAGCTCGGCGTTGGCGTGGTAGGTCAAGCCCCTGGCGTTGCCGGTCATCTTGTACTCGAGCTTGACGCTCTCCGGCAGGGCCACCGCCGTCACCGGCGTTTGAACCGGGCCGGCAGGTGCGACGGGCGCGCTTGCCGCGGATGCGGCGGCAAGGGCGGCTGCGTCCTCGGCGGGTGCACTGCCTGCGGCTTGCGCGTTGGGGGTGTCACCCGGCGTAGGCAAGTCGGAGGAAGGCGGCGCCACATAACTGGTGGCAGGGGATTCGGGTGTTACCTGGGTTGGTGGCGGTTTTGGCCTCGCAGGTTTGGTGGGAGGCTTCGCAGGGGCGGATTCGGGTGCTGCAGCAGGCGGCTGTGCCGGCGGCGGGGTGATGCTGCGGGTGATCAGGGGCTGAACGCGCTGTTGGGCGCCATCCAGCCCGGGGCCGAATCGCGCCGGCGAAGACGAGAGCACCAGTGCATGAATGCCCAGCACCGCCGCCGCCAGCATGGCCAATGCGCGCCAGGGCGGCGCGGACTCATGGCCGCGCGCAAGACCGGTTTGCCCGGCCGGTTGCACGGCCATGGAGGTGTTCATCCCTGTTTGAACCCCAGGTCGCTGGAAAGTTGCCGTGCCGCCGCCGCCAGGGGCCGGGCGACTGTGCCGTCCCACTCGGGGTCAAACGTTGCCAGCGAGCCGAGCGCCACCATGCCCAGCGCGAGATGGCCGTCGGCGTCAAACACCGGCGCACAAAAGCCTGCCACGCCCGGCAGCAGGGTATTGACGGCGCGGGCCATGCCCCGCAGGCGCACTTCGTCCAGTAGGGCGGTTAGCTCGGCCATGCTGGCAGGCACATCCTTGCGCGCCAGTTTCTGGTTGCGTGCCAGCTCATCCTTGACCAGCAAGGCCAGGCGGCCGGGTGATTTGGCGCCGGCTGTCAGGCGTGGATGCGAGAACGCCGTAAAACACAGGCCCGTGGCCGATGAGAGCAGCGGCATCACATCGCCCAGCCGCAGGTTGACGGTGACGGCCTGGGGCGATTCTTCCCAGTGCACCAGCGTGGGCCCCTGGTTGCCCCAGACGGCCAGCGCCAGGGTCTGGCCGGTTTGCGCCATCAGGGCAGGCATAAGCTGGCGGGCAAGCTTCACGCTGTCGAGCCGTGACAGGGCGGCCAAGCCCAGCTTGAGCGCCGCCGGGCCCAGGTCGTAACGGGTGGTGCCGCTGTCCTGGGCCACCAGGCCCAGGCGCTGAAAGCTCACCAGGTAGCGGTGGGCCTTGGCTGCGCTCATGCCGGCTGCCGCGGCCAGGTCGCGCAGCATCAGCGGGCCGGGCGAGGTGGACAGCACCTGCAGCAGGCTGAAGCCGACCTCCACCGACTGGATGCCCGCGCGCTGCGGCGGCAGGCTGCTGCGGTCGGCGCTGGAAGGGGCTGGGCTGGCTTTCATGAGGGCTTGACTAGAATTTCGGGTTACCCGCCGGTTGGCAGGTGAAGGAATCGTAACCGGGCCGAAAAATGAGCAGGACGAAGGCCACGGCACAATCAGGCTTACAGCGACTCACAGCGACTAGCCGCGACACCGACAGCACCCCTCAGGATACCGATGAAACTTGCCACTTACAAAGACTCTTCCCGCGACGGCCAGCTCGTTGTGGTTTCGCGTGATCTCTCCACGGCGCATTATGCGACCGGCATTGCAGGCCGGCTCCAGCATGTGCTGGATGACTGGAACTTCATGTCGCCGCAGCTGCAGGACCTGTATGAGACGCTGAACAGCGGCAAGGCGCGGCACGCGTTTCCGTTTGAGCCTTCGCGCTGCATGGCGCCGCTGCCGCGCGCCTACCAGTGGGCCGACGGCTCGGCCTACATCAACCATGTGGAGCTGGTGCGCAAGGCCCGCAACGCCGAAGTGCCCGAGAGTTTTTACACCGACCCGCTGATGTACCAGGGCGGCAGCGACGATTTCATCGGCGCCTGCGACGACGTGGTGGTAGCCAGCGAGGACTTCGGCATCGACTTTGAAACGGAAGTCGCCGTCATCACCGGCGACGTGCCCATGGGCGCCACGCCCGCGCAGGCGCTGGAAGGCGTGCGCCTGTTGATGCTGGCCAACGATGTCTCGCTGCGCAACCTGATCCCTGACGAACTGGCCAAAGGCTTTGGTTTTGTGCAAAGCAAGCCGGCCACGGCCTTCAGCCCGGTGGCGGTGACGCTGGACGAAGTGGGCGACGCCTGGGATAAGGGCCGCCTGCACATGACCCTGCAAAGCACCTGGAACGGCCGCAAGGTCGGCATGTGCGAGGCCGGCCCCGAGATGACTTTTCATTTCGGCCAGCTGATCGCCCATCTCTGCAAGACCCGCAATGTGCGCGCCGGCAGCATCGTGGGCTCAGGCACCGTCAGCAACAAGGACTGGAGCCACGGCTACAGCTGCATCGCCGAAAAACGCGCGATCGAAACCATCGAAGACGGCAAGCCCAAAACCGAATTCATGAAATTCGGCGACACCATCCGGATTGAAGCCAAAGGCAAGGATGGGATGTCGGTATTCGGTGCAATTGATCAGAAGGTCGTTGCCGCAGCCTGAGCACCCGCGAGGGCTTTACTTTGAATAGGCTTTTCTTGAGCCGTCTTCAAAGACCGCATCGTCACGCAGCGGCTTGCCGTCATCGTCCCAGGCCTTCTCACGGGTAAGGCGTCCGCGGTCGTCGTAACTCGACTCACCCACCAGCTTGCCGGCCTCGTTAAAGCGCTGGTGCGTGCCCAGGGGTAACTGCCGGTAGCGGTTGCCCGCGCTGAAGCGGCCGGTGCGGGCGACCTTTCCGCTGTCGAAGTAATCGGTGGTTTGCAGCCAGGCGCTCTCGCCCTCGCCGCCGAATTCGGTTTTGCTGCGGGGCTGGCCGTTGAGGTAAAAAGTCTGGTCGCTCACCGGCCTGCCGCCCGACCACTGCCTGTCGCGCGTCAGGGTGCCGCTGTCGGCAAAATCCTGCTCCCGCTCCTTGAAGGCGCTCCGCGAGGTCTGGCCGTCCAGCAGCCACCGGACTTCGCGCCGCTTCACGCCGGCGTTGTTGAAGTAACGTTCCGTGCGTGTGTTGTCCGCCACCTCGTCCTGGTAATCCGGTTTGCCGCCGTCGCCCAGCGTCTCATGGCGAACGCGCTTGCCCGCCAGATAGCTGCTGCGGGCGTTCAGCACACCTTTGCTGCTGAAGAGCTCGACCTGCGAGGCGCCGCCTGAAAAGCCGCACCAGCGGGCATCGTCGGCCGGTGCCGCCAGCACGGGTTTGTCGCCGCAGCGCAAATACTGGAGCTGACCACGCTCGTTGAATTCGGCATAAGCCTGTTCGCTGCTGGAGCCGCCGGTTTCACGCAAGGCGTAAAACGTGATGCGCTGCAGCTGCCCATTGGTGTGAAAGCTGCGCGCCAGGCCCACCTGGCTGCCGTTGTCATAGGTGCTGTCGCGCAGCACCTGGCCGCCGGGCGCAAATTCGCGCGAGCGGCCGTGCTGGTTGCCGCGCTCGTTCACGCTGTAGTCGCGCTGCAGTTTGCCTTCGCGGTAGTAACGCACCTGGCCCATGAACTTGCCATTCTGCAACTCCTGCTCGCGCATCATCTGGCCGGAGTCGCGATCCTTGCAACGCATGATGCCGGTCTTGCCGGCGGTGGTGCCGCCGTGATTGGGGTTGACGCTTTCGCCGTTGACTTCGCAGTCCTGCACGGCATGCGCCCAGGCGGGGGCCAGCAGGCAAAGGCCCAGCAGGGCCAGGCGGTGTGCGGTGATCATGCAGCGGCTCCGATCTGGGTGATGAAGAGCCGTATGCCGCGCAAGAACATCTCGACCGCAATCGCCACCAGGATCAGGCCCATGAGCCGCTCAAAGGCCATCATCACGCGGTCGCCCGCCACGCGCTGGATGCGCTCGGACAGCACCAGCACCACCGCGCACACGGCCATGGTCACGCAGAGCGCAGCAATCCATTCCATCCGCCGCTCGGGCGCCTGCGACACCAGCAGCATCACCGTGGCCAGGGCCGAGGGGCCGGCCAGCGCGGGGATGGCCAGCGGCACGATCAAAGGCTCGCCCAGCATGGGCGCGGACTCGGGCTGGTCTGAGGGAAAGATCATGCGCAGCGCGATCAAAAACATGACGACGGCGCCGGCAATCTGCAGCGACAGGTCGCTGAGGTTCATCAGGCGCAAAAAGCCGTCGCCGACGAACATGAAGGCCAGCAGCAGCAAAAAGGCGATCAGCACCTCGCGCAGGATGACGCGCATGCGCCGCTCGGGCGCCACGCCTTTGAGGGCGTTGGCAAAGATCGGGATGTTGCCGAAAGGGTCCGTGATGAGCAGCAACAGCACGGTGGCGGAGGCAAAGGTATAGGCCATGGCGGCAAGCTTATCAGGCCCCCGTTGCGGGCCGGAAGCAAAAACCGGTTGACGCGCCGCCCCGGCGTTGCACAATGAAGACGCGCGCCGGGCCTGCCCGCCGCCTTGCCCTTAGCCGCAATCGTGCACAACAAGCCAGGAGACACCCCATGAGTGACGCAGACAATCCATCTTTCCCCGGTTTCGGCAAGCTGGTGCCCGGTTTCGACTTTCTGCAAAACCTGGCCAAGCAGGCGGCCGGCAGCGCGACGCAGAGCATTCCCCAGCTGCCCAACCTGGGCAACTGGGTGGCGCCCACACTCAATGTCGAAGAACTCGACAAACGCATTGAAGAACTCAAGGCCGTGCAGTTCTGGCTCGACCAGAACGCCACGGCGCTCAAGGCCACCATCCAGGCACTGGAAGTGCAGAAGATGACGCTGGCCACCCTCAAGGGCATGAACTTCAACATGGGCGATGTGGCCAATGCCTTCAAGCTCAAGGTGGCCGACAGCGTGGCGGGCGGTGTGCAGCGCGTGGCCGACAAGGCCCGCACCTTTTCGGGGCTGGAGGTTCCGCCTACGAGTTTCGGCGCTGCCAAGCCCGCCGCCAAGTCGAAAGCCAAAGCGCCGGCAGCAGCCAAGGCCGCTGCGCCGGCGGCCGGCGTGGTCGACCCGATGCAGTGGTGGGGTGCGCTCACCCAGCAGTTCCAGACTATCGCCACCGACGCCATGAAGGACGCGGCCAAGAAAGCGGCGATGGACACCACCAAGAACCTGGCCACGGGCCTGGCCAAAGACGCCATGAAAACCGCCACCGGCATGGCGACAGGCATGGCCCGCAACATGGCCGAAACCGCCGGCAAGACCGTGGCGGGCGGTGCGCGCGCTGCGATGAACACGGCGCTGCGCAGCAGCCAGGGCTGGCCGACGCCGGCCGCCGGGAAAGCGCCTGCCAAACCCGCGACCAAAGCGGCCGCCAAACCAAAGCCCAAGGCCCCGGCACGCAAGGCGGCGCGTAAAACCGCGCGCTGATCCGAGCGTTAATCCGAGCGTTAATTGGCGCGCTGAGGTACGCTGGAGCCCTACCGAATTTCCGTTGAACGTCACCAGGACCCCATGAAGCTTTTCCCCTACGGCCACGCCACCCATCCGCAATGGCAGATGGCGGCGGGCCTTGTGCTGGCGCAGTTGCGCGCCTACTTGGCGCTGCCCGGTTATGCCAAGTCACCCACGCTGGCGCTGCTCTATATCACCGACCACTACGCACCTCATGCGCAGGACATCCTCGACCACCTGAGCGCCGAGCTGCCCGACATCACCGACTGGAGCGGCACCGTGGGCGTGGGCATCGCGTCCAACAATGTCGAGTACTTTGACGAGCCGGCCCTCACCGTGATGCTGTGCGAGCTGCCCTATGACCAGTACCGCGTGTTCTCCGGCGTATCGCCTTTGCCGCCGGCCAGCAGCGGCCGCTTCAAGGCGCACACCGCGCTGGTGCACGCCGACGCCGCCACGCCCGATGTGGCCGAACTGATCGCCGAGATGGCCGAGCGCACCGACAGCGGTTATGTCTTCGGCGGCCTGGCCTCCAGCCGCTCCAGCACGGTGCAGTTCGCGCTCAGCGGGCACGGCAATGTGAAAGGGCAGGGGGCTGCCGGCGGCGTGTTCAGCGGCGGCCTGAGCGGCGTAGCGTTTGGCCAGGGTGCGGCGCTGATGTCGCGTGTGACGCAAGGCTGCCGGCCTGTTTCGGCACACCATGAAATCACCGCCTGTGAGTCCAATGTAGTGACTGAGTTGGACGGCAAACCCGCGCTCGACGTCATGCTGGCCGACCTCGATGTCTCGCTGGATGAGCCGCGCGAGGCCCTAGCCAGGGTGCGCACCACGCTGGTGGGCCTGACACGGCCGGACGATATTCCGGATGATGGCGCGATCCACGCGGTGTCGCGGCGGGCCGGCCAGTTCGGCGCCGAGGTGCGGGTGCGCCACCTGATAGGGCTGGATCCGGCGCGCCGGGGCATTGCGATTGCCGAGGTGCCGGCCGTGGGCATGAAGCTGGCTTTTTGCGAACGCAACGTCGAGGCCGCGCGCGCCGACCTGATCCGGGTGTGCGCCGAAATCCGTGAAGAGCTGGAGCCCGAGGAGGTTACGCTTGAAGTGGCCAGCGCCTTGAGTGCGCCCGAGGCCGAATCGGCGCCGCATGCGGCGCGGCGCATTGCCGGGGCGATTTACGTCAGTTGCTCAGGCCGCGGCGGCCCGCACTTTGGCGCGCCCAGCGCTGAGATGCAGATCGTGCGGCGGGCTTTGGGGGATGTGCCGCTGGTCGGCTTCTTTGCCGGCGGTGAGATCGCTCGTCACCACCTCTACGGTTACACCGGCGTGCTGACGGTATTCACTGCACCAGCCTAGAGCACCTGCGCTTCCAGCAACTCCACCGGGTCGCCGTAACGCGCGGCCATTGCCACGACTGACGGATCACGCAGCGCGCACAAAAAGCCGTCCTTGATCAAGGTGTTGTTGCCTGCGGTCACGGTTCCGTCCAGGGTGATCAGGTCCATGTGAACCGGCGGCTCTTCCCAGTCGGGCATCACGCGGCGTATGTAGTCGCTGGGCTTTGCCAGATCAATGCCGAAGTGCAGCGCGCCGGGCGCGTTGGAGCCTGCCGGGTAGACCGTGTGGCGTGGCGCCTTGGGGTTGAAGCCGCAGCCGCCGCCTTCAATCATGCGGCCGCCGACCAGCATCTCGCGCAGGATGACAGCTTCTTCTGACACGCCGTCGACGGCAGAAATCGTGTCGCCTTCAAAACGCACGGCGATTTTTTCTTCGAACGGTTTGGCAAAGCCGACGGCCCATTGTGGGTAGAGCACACCGGCCATGGGCACCACGGCCTTGAAGTCGTTTTTGACCGAGTTGTGGTCCCACAGATTGGGCCCGTGTGTGGGCAGGTAGTGCACATAGCAGCCATCTTCCTCGGCCGTCATCTGGCCGCGCCAGCGGTTGGTGGCCAGCTGGTTGGCGCGCATCGCCTGCGTGAAGCTGATGCGGAAGTCGCTGCCGCGCGAGTCGGTAAAGCGCAGGTCGAAGTCGCCCTCGGTCGGGTAGCGGGCGGCCGTGCCGCGGATGATCTCGCCGATCACGTCGACCGGAAAACGCGCCTGCGGCGTGTGCAGCAGATCCAGGTTGCGGAAGTAGGTGATCTTGACCCAGCGCTGCCCGGCGCGGCGCAGGTTGATGCAGAGGGGGTCGAGGATGGAGCAGAACCAGGTCGACACCACAAAGGTGGCCTTCTTGAGCATGGCGTGCACTTCTTCCGGCACGGCCGTCACCTGCGTGCTGGGCTCCATATAGATACGCACTTCGGCCCCGCGCGACTTGGCGATGCCGATCACCGCGTCGATCACACGCGGGTCCAGCAGCGGGTCGGCCAGCATCAGCACCCTGTCCCCCGGGCGTATCGCCATCACCCGCGAGAAGTTGTCCAGCGCCTGGAAAAAGTACTTGGTGTCGGTCAGGTTGGCGGCTACCGGAATGGGCAGGCCGACATAGGTGGAGGTGTTGTTCATCGTGGGGTCACCGGAAATTGCATGCACAAAAACAGTCTTGCAAGCTGTAATTGGCTGAATATTACCAGTAAACGCCGAATTTACTTAGCTTGCTAATGTAATTGCATGCAATTCAGCCAGACAATCCCGACGAGTCGCTACCTCCTCAATGCAGCAAACGCCTCAAACTCCCAGCTCCGCATCGCCAGCAAGAGTGTGAAACCCTCGCGGTCCTTGTCGCCCAGCTTCTGGTCCGTCTGGTGCTGCTGGGCAAAGTCCTGCGCCACGCGCTGCATGCGCTCGAGGAAAGAGGGCGCCAGGCCACGGCTGATGGAGCCGTGCACCAGCAGCAGGCCTTCACCGTTGCCGTCAAAGCCGCCCGAGAAGTAGTCGAGCAGGGCGTTGTCGCGGAAGTAGTCCATCACCGGGCCATGCGGGCGCCAGCGGAAGGTCTTGGCGAGTTTGAGGCGGTAGCGGTTCAGGGGCTTGAGCTCGATGATGCCGATGCGGTCCAGCTGCGCCAGGTATTTGATGCATTCGGCTTCCGACACCCGGTAGCTGGTGGTGATCTGCTCCAGCGTCCATTGCGACAGCACACAAATGGCGGCCAGCAACAGCTTCTTGTCGGCCACCACGGCTTTCTCCTGCGCTTCGCTGAGCTCTGCGAGCAGGGGCTGCGTGTCGGCCACGCGCCGGGCCAGGTCGGCAAAGTCCAGTTTCAGCGCCCGGCAGATTGCGTCGATGCGTGAGAGCGGCATATCCCCCTTGGCCAGCATGCGCTTGACGCTGGACTCCGCCATGCCCAGCTTGGCGGCCAGGTCCGCATACGTCATGCGGGCGGCCTTGAGTTCTTTTTTGAGGAGGGTGACGAGGTCGGCGGTGGTGCTCATGGGTATCGATTATCAATACTTTGGGTTTGAATGGCCGCCACCGCGTTGAATTTTGATGCCTGGTGACTTTCCCGACCGGCACAGTGCGACCTACTTAACCCAAGGAGCTCCGCATGCAAACCACCCCCACCCCCGTTCACCGCCGGGTCGAACCGCTCCCCTGGCGCATCCGGCCGCGTGTGCTCACACAACGCCGTGAATGGGCGCTGGCCGGCGTGCTGCTGTTGCTGCTGGCCGCCGCGCTGCTGGGGCCTTCGGTGGCGCAGCCTGGGCACTATCACGACTTCGCCGACCAGCGCGCCTGGGGCGCGTTGCCGCACGCGATGGATGTCATCAGCAACCTGCCGTTTGCGCTGTGGGGCATGGTGGGTGTGTGGGCGCTGCTGCGTGCGGTGCGTGTGCGGGCCGTCAGCAGTGCGGCTGCGGCCATGGCGGCGCTCTTTTTTGGCGGCCTGTGGGTGACGGCGGCGGTGTCCGCGGCCTACCACCTGCAGCCTGACGATGTGGGTCTGGTCTGGGACCGTACCGGCATGGTGCTGGCTTTTGCCGGCTTGCTGGGCCTGGCGGTGATGCAGGCCGTCAGCACCCGCGCCGGCCTGGTGCTGGCTGTGACGGTGTTGGTACTGGGGCCGCTGTCGGTGCATGAATGGTCAGTGACGGGCAATGTGCTGCCGTGGGCGGTGCTGCAGTTTGGCGGCATGGCGCTGATTCTGGGCCGCGCCTTCATGCGGCCTGCCCAGGCACAGGGACTGCCGGTCCGCTGGGGGCTGCTGATTGCAATCTACGCGCTGGCCAAGCTGCTGGAGCTGGGCGACCATGCGGTCTATGAATGGACGGGCCAGCTCGTGTCGGGCCACAGCCTCAAACATGTGGTGGCGAGCTTCGCTGCCTGGCCCGTGGTGTCGGCGCTTCTGGCTACGCGGAAAATCAAGGCAGAATCCACTGCACCATCCACAAGAGAGCAGGCAGGCCGTTTAGCCAAAGCCCGCCGCACAACAACTGAAATGAGGGGTCAAGCATGAGTGTTGATAAGGCCGTACCGGTGTCGCCACCGCCTGTTCACGGGCATCCGAACCAGTTTGCGTTGCTCAAGCAGCGCCGCTTCGCACCTTTCTTCTGGACGCAGTTCTCCGGCGCGGCCAACGACAACCTCTTCAAGTTTGCCTTCACCGTGATGGTGACTTACCAGCTCAGCGTGAGCTGGCTGCCACCGGCGCTGGCCGGGCTGGCGATCGGTGCGTTGTTCATCTTGCCGTTTTTGCTGTTCTCCGCCACCAGCGGGCAGGTGACCGACAAGTTCGAAAAAACGCGCGTGATCCGCTTTGTGAAAAACCTGGAAGTGGTGATCATGCTGATCGCCGCGGCCGGCTTCATGAGCAGCAATCCGAATGTGCAGGTGCCCGTGTTGTTGGGCTGCACCTTTCTGATGGGCCTGCATTCCACCATCTTCGGCCCGGTCAAATTCGCCTACCTGCCGCAGGCGCTGAACGAGCGCGAGCTGACCGGCGGCAACGGCATGGTCGAGATGGGCACTTTTGTGGCCATCCTGCTGGGCCAGGTTGTAGGTGGGCTGATGGTGGCCGTGCCCCAGGTCGGGCCCGACTATGTGGCCATTGCCTGCGTGGCCCTGGCGCTGGTCGGCCGGCTGGTCTCGCAGTTCATTCCGCTCACGCCGGCGACCGACCCCGGGCTCAAGATCAACTGGAACCCGGTGACGGAAACCTGGCGCAACCTCAAGCTCGCCAAAGAGAACACGGTGGTGTTCCGCTCCATGCTGGGCATCAGCTGGATGTGGTTTTTCGGCGCGGTATTTTTGAGCCAGTTCCCGAGTTTTGCCAAGGAAGTGCTGCACGGCAATGAGCAGGTGGCGTCGCTGTTGCTGGTGGTGTTCTCCATCGGCATCGCCACAGGCTCGCTGCTGTGCGAAGTGCTCAGCAAGCGCCATGTGGAGATCGGCCTGGTGCCCGTGGGTGCGATCGGCATGAGCGTGTTCGCGATCGATCTCTACTTTGCGTCGCGCGGGTTGCCTGCCGTGTCCATCATGAGTGTGGGCGACTTCATGTCGCAGCATGCGCACTGGCGCGTGATGATTGACCTGGCGCTGCTCAGTCTTTTCGCCGGTTTGTACAGCGTGCCCATGTATGCGCTCATCCAGCTGCGCAGCCAGCCCACGCACCGGGCGCGCATCATCGCGGCCAACAACATTCTCAATGCGCTGTTCATGATCGTCAGCGCCATCCTGGCCGGCGCGCTGCTCAAGGCCAACTTCAGCATCCCGCAGATATTTCTGTTCGTGGGTCTGGCCAATGCGGTGGTGGCGTTCTATATCTTCATGCTGGTGCCCGAGTACCTGCTGCGCTTCATCGCGCTGATCGCCTCTCGCCTGGTCTACCGCTTCAAGATCACCGGCGACGAGAACATTCCGGCGCAAGGCGCGGCCGTGCTGACCTGCAACCATGTGAGCTTTGTCGACCCGGTGCTGCTGATGGCGGCCAGCCCGCGCCCCATCTATTTCGTGATGGACCACCGCATCTTCAAAATGCCGGTGCTGGGCTGGTTGTTCCGCCTGGCCAAGGCGATCCCGATCGCGCCGCGCACCGAAGATCCGGCGCTGTACGAAGCGGCCTTCGAGGCAGCCGCCAAGGTGCTGCGCGACGGCGACCTGCTGGCGATCTTCCCCGAAGGCGGCATCACCAAAAACGGTGAGCTGCAAGCTTTCAAGGGCGGCATCATGAAGATCCTGGAAAACGCCGAGCGCGACGGACTGCAGGTGCCGGTGATCCCGATGGCGCTGACTAATCTCTGGGGCTCCTTCTTCAGCCGCGTGGAAAAAGGCAATGCCATGGTCAAGCCCTTCCGCCGTGGTGCCTTCAGCCGGGTGGGCCTGAATGCCGGGCCTGCCCTGGCCGCGGCCGAGGTGCAGCCTGAGGCTTTGCGCGACCGCGTGGCCGCCTTGATGACGGCCTGAGGTATCGAAATTTGATACCTAGGAGGCATTTTCGGGAAACTGTATCGCTATTTGCATGATTTTGAGGGGCCTGCGCGCACATTAGGGGCTCCTCAACAACCTCAAAGGTTTTTATGCAGACGCTGATACACCGTGATTCCAAACCCTGGCAAGTCCAGGTCTGGGCTTCGTTCCTGATTGCTGTTTTTCTTTGCGCCGTGGGCTTGTCTTACCTGCCTGGCAAGGACCTGGACCGCGCCTTCATGGTCATGGGTTATTTCTTCTGCCTGTCGGCCGCCTTTGTGCTGGCCAAGTATGTGCGTGACCAGGAGCAAAGCCGCGCCGAAGGCCGGCTGGTCGACACCCCGATGTTCAAGCTGGTGGTGTGGGGCGGCTTCTTTCTGGCGATGTCGCTGACGGGCTGGGGTTTGTGGCGCATGGAGGTCAATGAAACCTACAAGGCTTTCCTGGGCGTGAGCTGGCTCTACCTGATCACCTGCAGCTTTACCCTGGCCAAGACGCTGCGTGACCGCCATGAAGCCGACCTGAGTGAAGCCCGCCTGGCCGGCCGCGCATCGCGCAGCAACATCGCCAGCGAATAAACCGACACACGAACACAGGAGTACATGATGAAGAACCGATTCGCTACCTATCTGATCGCCGCATGCGCCGCACTCACGCTGGCTGGAACCTCATTGGGCGCCAGGGCCCAGTCGGAAGCCTCTGCCTTGAGCGCTGTCTCGGCCCTGCCTGTGGCCTCTGTGGTCGTGGGCGCCAGCGCCGTCGCAGGCTCCGTGGTGGCGGCGCCGCTGATTCTGTCTACCGCCGGCACGGTGCTGGTGGTCAAGACCGTGGAAAGCACGGCCCGTGGAACGGTGTACGTGCTGGAGCGGGCTTCAGACGGCGCCCGCGTCAGCGTTGAAGTGATTGGTAAAGGCGTTGCCGGCGTGTCCATGGTGGCGGGAACGGCCGTGGTGGTCAGCGTGGTGGGCGCGGGTGTGGTGCTGTCCGCGGCCGGCGAGGCCATCGCCTTCATCCCGAACGCGCTGGGCCGCGCCTTGTTGCACAACGAGCGGCTGACCCAGTGATCACCCGAGTTCCTGAATAAAGCACAGACGCACCATGAAATTCCTTAAACCTCTTTTGCCTTTGCTGCTGGCCGCAGTGTTTGCCGCTGCGGCGCCGGCGGCCCATGCCGGCCGCTCCTGCGAAGCCCGCAAGACCACACCGCAAACGGTGGAGCGCGGCATGACGCTGGCCGAGAAGACGCTGGCTTCGCTCAATGCCAGCGGCGAAAAAGTCGTGATACTGGCGCGGGCCGGTCAGGACCTGGGCAAGTACGGCGTGCGTTATTCGCACCTGGGCCTGGCCTACCAGCTGCCCGACGGCCAGGGCGGGATGACCTGGCGTGTGGTGCACAAGCTCAACACCTGCGGCACCAGCGAGGCGGCGGTCTACCGGCAGGGGCTGGGCGAGTTCTTCCTCGACGACCTGTGGCGCTATGAAGCGGCCTGGGTCGCGCCGTCGCCGGAGATGCAGGCCAGGCTGCTGGTGTTGCTGCAGGACCGCGGCCGGGTCACGGCCCTGCATGAAAAGCACTACAGCATCGTGAGTTATGCCTGGGGCACCAAATACCAGCAATCCAATCAGTGGGCGATTGAAACCATGGCGGCCGCGATGGAGCCGGGTGTGAACGCGCGGCTGCAAGCCCAGGCCTGGTTGAAGTTCAAGGGCTATGAGCCCACTACGCTGAAGCTGGGCCCCTTGACCCGGCTGGGCGGGCGCATGACGGCGGCGAATGTGGCGTTTGATGACCATCCGAATGAAAAGCGGTTTTCGGACCGCATTGAGACCGTCACGGTAGATTCGGTGTTTGACTGGCTGCAACGCGCACGGATGACGGACGGCAAGCCCGTGACCGTCGTCAAACTGTGAGAAGCTTGTTTTTCAGGAAACGGAGATAACCATGGCCAACACTTTGCGATTGACGGAAAAATGGATGCACCGCGGCCTCTGGCTGGTGGCCCTGGTGTTTGCCGGCTTTCTGATCGGCCTGGGCGGCACTGTTGTGGGCGATTTGCCCAAGGTCGAAAAGCAGCTCTCACTCGACGACTACATGGACGCCGCCGCCAGCAATGCGGCGCGCAATGCCATCAGGACGGCGGAGCGGGCCGAGCAGGACGCCCAGACCGCGCTGGAGCAGGCACAGCTCAAGCGCCGTGCGGCCCAGGCGGACTCGGCCGCGGCGCGCGAGACTTTTGACAACTGGCTGTCCACACGGCGTGCCACGCAGCAGGCCGAGCAGGACACCGAGCTGCTGTCGCGCACGCGGGCGCTGGATGGCCTGAAAGACAGGGAGCGTGCGGCGGGCGTCGCGGTGGAGGCGCAGCAGCAGGCCGCGCTGGATGCGCGCCAGGGCGCGGCACGTGAACGCCGCAAGCTGGCCGAAATGGAAGAAGTGGCCCAGCAGCAACTCAATGCCGAATACCGGCGCGTGGAGCTGCGTGTCTTTCTGTACCGCCTTGCGCTGACCCTTCCTTTGCTGGTGGCAGCCGGCTGGCTGTTTGCCAAAAAGCGCAAGGGAACCTATTGGCCTTTTGTGTGGGGCTTTATCCTTTTTGCGGTGTTTGCATTTTTTGTCGAGCTCGTGCCCTACCTGCCCAGCTACGGCGGTTATGTGCGTTACATCGTCGGCATCATCGTCACCGCGCTGGTGGGCCGACAGGCCATCATTTCGCTGAACCGCTACCTGGAAAAGCAGAAGCTGGCCGAGCAACTGCCGGACGCGCAGCGCCGCGAAGAGCTCAGCTACGACACGGCGCTGACGCGTTTGTCAAAAGGCGTGTGCCCCGGTTGCGAGCGGGCGGTGGACCTGAAGAACACCGAGATCGATTTTTGCCCACACTGCGGCATCGGCTTGTTTGACCACTGCTTCAAATGCACGACCCGCAAGAGCGCCTTTGCCAAGTTTTGCCACGCCTGCGGCACCACGGCAGACAAAAAACTCAAGCTGCCGCAGACGGGCGCCGACGAAGCGCCCGCGCTCTAGAGGCTCGTAGTTAAAGCGGGCGGCCGAAGAAGGGATAGCCCGGGTCGTTGTAGCCATGGCTGGACGCATGGCCCGGCACTACCAGCTCGTTGATGAAGGCCTCGTCGTCCTTGTCCAGCGCCAGGCCGACCGCTCCATACACGTCTTCCAGGTGCGGCAGCGTGCGCGGGCCGACGATGACCGAACTCACGATTGGATTGGCCAGCACCCAGGCGGCGGCAAACTGCCCGGGCACCTGGCCTTTGGCTTCGCAGCGTGCCTTGATCTTTTGCGCAATCACCAATGACTCCTCGCGGAACTCGGTCTCCAGGATGCGCTTGTCGCCGCTGCCGGCGCGCGTACCTTCGGCCGGCGGCTGGCCGGGCGGGTATTTACCGGTGAGCACACCGCGCGCCAGCGGGCTGTAAGGCACCACGCCAATGCCGTAGTGGCCGCAGGCCGGCAGGATCTCGACTTCCGGGCCGCGGTTGAGCAGGTTGTAATAGGGCTGGCAAACGGCCGGCTGCGGCACGCCCAGCTCCTTGCACAGCCGCACCACCTCGGCAATGCGCCAGCCGCGGAAGTTGGAAAGGCCAAAACTGCGCAGCTTGCCCGCGCGTATCAAGTCGCCCAGCGCGCGAACGGCTTCTTCGAGGTTTTCCTCGTGGTAGTCGCGGTGCAGGTAGAGGATGTCCAGGTAGTCGGTCTGCAGCCGCGCCAGGATGGCATCGGTTTCTTGCAGGATCCAGCGGCGCGAGTAGTGGCTCTCGTTGATGTTCTCACTGACCGGGTTGCCCAGCTTGCTGGCCAGCACCCAGTGCTGCCGCTGCCCGGCCAGCAGCTTGCCCACGTCTTTCTCGGACTGCCCCTGGTTGTAGACGTCGGCCGTGTCGATGAAGTTGAGCCCGTGCTCGCGGGCCGATGCCACGATGCGGCCGGCTTCCTCGAACGGCGTCTGCTTGCCGAACATCATGGTGCCCAGGCACAAAACGGAGACTTTGAGGTTGCTGTTGCCGAGGCGGCGGTATTGCATGGTCATGTTTGCGGCAGAAAAAGTGGGTGGGAAGCGTGATGGTGCCTGAGCCTGAGGCTTTGCGCTGTGCGTCGGTTATTTCGCGGGCCTAAGCGGCGCCGTGATGCTTCTCACGAAGATCGTTGTTTTCAACGAAGTATCTAATTTAGATACTAATCGTATGAAACTAATGATCTTGTATCTTTTAAAGAAACTATTTGAACAAGTCGCCCCACACTGCCCCCACAAGCATGTGCTTGGGCCTTCGGGTAATTTATGAAGATCAATTCGTCCCTGTTCTCCCTGTCGCGCCTGGCGCCCCTTTCAGGCCGCAAGGCTTTGGCCGCCGCTGTGCTGGGCGCCACCGCCCTCACCGGTTGCTATGTGGTGCCGGTTCAGCCCGGCCAGCCGCCAGTCACTTCTTCCACGGTGTATGTCACGCCGGCAATCCCTGCCAGCACGACTTTTTCCGCACGCCTGTATCCCGCGAACGATGCCGCGAAGGTTTACGGCATGGTGGGTGCGGTGGTGACCAACGACATGAACGGGCGCGGCACCTTCACCACCAATATCAACGGTGAAAGCTTCACCGGGGAAGCCACACGGATCGCGGGCTCACCCGTGCGCGAAGGCGTGGCCAATGGTTCGGGCAACCGGGGCAGCTACATCAGCTGCCGCTACCAGATGAATTCGTCCACCATGGGCACCGGGCAGTGCAAGCTCTCCAACGGCGCGCAGTTCACCATGCATGTGGGTGGCTGATCAGCCGGCCTGACCGGCTTGACTGCTTATTGACCTAGCGGCTCCGCAGCCGCCACCAGTGGGGCCGCCTTGAGGTGCCCCACGTACTTCAGCGGCTTGTGAATCATGACGGAGGGCACATCGCCCTCCCGCATGTGCAGCAGGTCACCGGGGTTGATCAGGCGCGGGTCGGCGTCGGTGAGCGGCAGGCCCGCGCTGCGGTAGGCCTCCAGAATGAACTGCGAGCAGAAGAACTGGTCGTTGCGGCCCAGACCGAGCTGCACGGCAGCGATGCCGCGTATGCAGAAGTCGCGCACCATGGACGGCACCAGCGGCAACTCGCACATGCGCCGCTCCAGGGCAAACGGGGCCTGCAGCATCACGCCGAGGTAGTTGTACTTTTTGCCTTCGTGGCTGGCCACAAAGGTGTTGATCTGCACCGCCTGGCCGGCGGTGAGGTCGGGGTGGCGAAAGGCCACCACCGTCGCTTCGTCAGCCAGCATCGCGTCCACGCTGCGGATGCGTATGCCTGAGCCTACGGCTTCGGCGATCTGGTTGTTGCCCATGTAAATCGCGGCGTGGCTGACGGGCGACAGCGTGATCAGCCGGATGCCCACGGAGTTCAGGCCGTTTTCAGCGGTGAGGATGATGTCGCCCGCCTGCAATGCGTCGGCCTTGATCAGCTCGCCGCCGTTGCTGGGGTTGAGCGCCATGCTTTGAAAGTCGAGCGTGGGCGCGCCGGTGGTTTCATGCGGTTTGATGGCCGTGGCGCAGCCGCCCAGCGCCAACATGGCTACCAGGGCAAGGGCCCCTGCAAATCTCGGAAATCGGGACATGGAAACTTCCTTTGTGAAACTTGCAAGGGTGGCGGCGGGCTGAGAACAGGTTCTCAAGGCGCTGCCCGCTCAACCAGATACTCTTTGGCGTACCAGTAGGTTTCGGGTGATTTGAACGCGCCCAGCGTGCCTTCTTTTTCGTCCTGGCGCGAACGCAGGTCCCAGCGCTCGTCAATGACGCGGCAGGCGTCGCAGGGTTTTTGCCCCGCGCGGCGCTGCACCAGCGCGTAGCGTGTGGTCTTGAAGAGCGCGTCCACGTCCTGGTAGTCCACCGGCTGCGCGGCAAAGTAAGGAACGATCTTTGCGCCGGGGATGATGAACTCGTAGCGCTCGAAGTGGCCGTTGAAGTTGCTGGGCACCGACACCGCCTGGCCTTTGAGCAGCGCATCGGTCTCGCCGCGGAATCGCCCCATGTCGCCGTTGAAGGGCAGGGTGACCCAGGCCAGCGCGAACAGCACCGCAAAGCTGCTCAGGGCGGTGATGGGCCGGGTCCACGCGGGTTTGAACATGCCGGCGAGGCAGGCTGCGGCGAGCACGCCCAAAAAGAGCCAGTACAGCGGCGAGAACAGCCAGGCGTCTTGCGTGGCGCGCACGCCGCCGTAGCCGATCAGGCCCATGGCCAGCGCGCCTATGAGGCAGATCACCAGCGTCAGGCTGAACCAGATGCGCGCAATGCGGTCCCAGTAAATCGCGATCAGCACGGCCAGGGCCGGCATGGCGGGAATCAGGTAGCGTGTGGAACGCTGCGTGGGCACCATAAACACCAGCGCGAAGGCCAGCAGCCAGATCCACAGGGCTTTTTCGGTGTCGCTGATGGTTTGCCCTGTTCCCCGGCGCAGGCGCCAGGCTTTCCACGCGGCCCAGGTGCAGCCGATGGCGACGGGCAGCAGGAACAGCGCGTTGGAGTAATAGCCCGTCAGGATGGTCAGTATGCCGCTGCTGCCGCTGAAGGCGATGGCGAAGTAGCCTTTTGACGAATTCATCTTGCCGGCGTTTTCACCGACGACAAATTCACGCCAGACCTCGCCCGGCTGCGGGTCTATGGCAAACCACAGGCCGAAAATCGCGAGTGCCAGCACGCAGATGGCCACCACCTTCACGCCGTCGATCACGACGCCACGCCGGAAAACGTCCCACGGCGCCTTGCGTGCGCCCAGCATCTGGTAGCACAGCGCCAGCGCAAAGCCGACCGGCACCACCATGACAAACGATTTGTAGAGGCAGCCTATGCCGATGGCGATGCCGGCCAGCAGCGGAAACTTCCAGCGCGAGGCCAGCAGTTTTGCCGGCGACCAGGCCACCGCAAAGAACACGCCGAACAGCCAGAAGGTTTCAGGCGCACTGGTCAGGTAGGGCCGGCCGTAGCGGTAGGTGCTGAAGAAAGACAGGTAGACGATGGCCGCGATGGCGCCCATGGCCAGCGCGTGGCGCTGGCGGTCTTCGGCTACGGGCGTTGCGCCCGTGTCGCCGCGGACAATCTTCCAGCCCAGCAGCGCGGTCATCAGGGCGATGGCCCAGGTGTATGCAATGCTGGGCAGGCGCAGATTGAGCAGCGTCCAGTGTTCGCCCCATCCACCGGCCACCATGGCCTGCCAGAACAGCACAGGCGGCTTGGTGTTGCGCATGAAGTCGTAAGAGCTCACCAGCGGTAGCCACTTGCCGGTCTCTGCCGTCAGCCGCGCGATGTGGGCGTACACCAGTTCGTCGCCATTGCGCGGGATATGGTCGCCGCCCAGGCCGAACAGATAACCCAGCGCCACCAGAAGGGCCAGCCCTATCCAGATGCGGTGGACGGGGAGGCGGCTCTTCAGGGACTCAAGGTTTGTCATGGGTGTCGGGCGAGGGTTTTTCGTCAGCGGCTGCAATTTTGACGCGGCGGCGGCGGAAAGTCATGCGGTCGTTGGCGACGAAATTGCACACGCTGGACAGCACGATGGCCAGCACATTGGCCAGCAGGTAGTGCATGTACAGGGCCAGCCATTTGGTCAGCAGCGATTGCAGCACGATGGCCAGGCCGGCGGCCATCACATACTTGCCAAACAGGAAGAGCGCCGAATGATGGACTTCGTGTTTGCGGTCGCGCCAGGTCAGGCGGCGGTTCCAGTAAAAATTGCTGATGGTGGCGACGGTGATCGCCAGCGCGATGGAGTAGTTCAGCCGGTCGTGGAAGTCCGCAATCCGGCTGAACAAAAACTCCTGCGCGACATACAGCACCACCAGGTTGACCACCGTGCCGCTGGCGCCCACCACGCCGAACTTGATGAAACGCCAGCGCACCATGGGCTGCAGGCGCTCGGGCAGGCGCCGGATGATGGCTTCGGCAAAGGATCGGAGTGCGGACATTGAGGAAAGAGGTGGATTCAGGGCGCTGCCAGGCACTCACGCGCCTTGGCCAATACGGCCTCGGGTGCGATGACTTTCAGGCACTGGTTGTCGCCATCGCAGTAAGACGAGCGGTGGTTGTAGGCAGTGAGGCAGGGCGAGCAGGGCCACTGGCTGTAAAAGGAATAACACTGCGGCGTGAGCGGTGCGTACAGGCCCGGGGTTTCGGGGCCGAAGAGCATCAGCGTCCAGATGGGCGTCAGCGCCGCGAACTGCCCTGGCCCGCCGTCATTGGTGACCAGCAGGCGGGCGATATGAAACAACGCCAGCAGTTCGGAAATCGAGCGGGTGTAGCCGGTGAGATCGATCACGGGGCTGCCCGGGAAAGCCGTGTGCACATTGGCCACCAGCTGCCGCGCCAGTGCCTGGTCGTCCTTCAGTCCAATCACGGCCACGGCGCAGCCGTCGGCCACCAGGCCTTCGCACAGCGCGGTGTATGACGCCAGCGGCCAGGCGCGTATCGGCAGGATGCCGCCGCCCGGGTACACCAGCACCAGCGGCTTGCCGGCAATCGCCGGAAAGTCTTGCGCCAGCCGGGCCTGGATGCCCGGCACCAGCGCCGCATCCAGCTGCACATGCGGCGGCGGTTTGCCGGTGCCAGCCGCTGCCAGATTGGCCGGCAGTTTGGACTTGGGCACGGCCGTCGAATCAATCGCGCGCGCCAGCGTCAGGAACTGCGCGCTGATGTGGTGGTACGGGTTGTAGGGCACGGGCCGGTTGATGTGCGAGCCGCGGTACAGGCCTTCTTGCGTGTGGCGGTGAAAGCCCACGCGGATGCGCGCGCCGCTGGCGTATGACAACAAACTGCTGATGCGCGAGAACAGCTCGCAGTCAATCGCCACATCCACATTCGCGCGGCGCAGCTCGCCAATCGCCTTCCACAGGCTGGAGAGCAGGCCGCCCAGTGATTTGTCGTTCACCGTGTGCACATTGGCTGGGTCCACCACCTTCATCAGGTCGAGGATTTCTCGATTCTTGCCGAAGAGCAGGGCATGCAGCGGCGCATCCGGGTAGCGCTGCTTGAGGCGCGCAAACATGTCGTGCGCCAGCACCAGGCTGCCCATCTCCGACAGCAAAATCACCACGATGGCGCGCGGCGCCTTGTCGGCATCGGCGTCGTTGCGGAATCGGCGCATGACCGCATCAATGCCCGACACCGCCGCGCACAGCGGAATGCCGGCCCAGCGGTCAATCCATCGTTGCAGATTGATGTTCATCGCTCAGACGCCTCGTTGCCGGTCGGCGCGGAACTGCGCGGTGAACTCGCCGAAGCGGCCTGCGTCCAGCGCATCGCGGACTTCCTGCATCAGGTTCAGGTAGTAATGCAGGTTGTGGATGCTCGACAGCATGGGCCCCAGCATCTCGCCGCAGCGGTCCAGGTGGTGCATGTAGGCGCGTGAGAAGTTCTTGCAGGTGTAGCAGGTGCAGGTTGCGTCGACCGGCTGGTCTTCGGTCTTGTAGCGCGCGTTGCGTATCTTCAGGTCACCAAAGCGGGTGAACATGTGGCCGTTGCGCGCATTGCGCGTCGGCATCACGCAGTCGAACATGTCGACGCCAGCGGCCACGCCTTCGACCAGGTCCTCTGGCGTGCCCACGCCCATCAGGTAGCGTGGCTTGTGCGTAGGCAGGCGGTGCGGCGTGTGCGCCATGATGCGCTGCATTTCTTCCTTGGGCTCGCCCACGCTCACGCCGCCGATGGCGTAACCGGGCAGGTCCAGCTCCACCAGCGCATCGAGTGACTCCTGGCGCAGGTTTTCAAACATGCCGCCCTGCACGATGCCGAAGAGCGCGTTGGGGTTTTCAAGCTTCCTGAACTCGGCGATGCAGCGGCTGGCCCAGCGCAGGCTCAGCTCCATCGAGCTGCGCGCTTCGCTTTCGGTGGTGATGTGGCCCTTGGTGTCGTAGGGCGTGCACTCGTCGAACTGCATCACGATGTCGCTGTTGAGCACGGTCTGGATCTGCATTGAGATCTCGGGCGTCAAAAACAGCTTGTCGCCGTTGACGGGCGAAGCGAACTTCACGCCCTCTTCGGAAATCTTGCGCATCTCGCCCAGCGACCAGACCTGGAAGCCGCCGCTGTCGGTCAGGATGGGTTTGTTCCAGCTTTCAAACTTGTGCAGGCCGCCGAACTGCTGCATCACGTCCAGGCCGGGGCGCATCCAGAGGTGAAAGGTGTTGCCCAGGATGATTTGCGCACCCATGTCGTGCAGCGACTGCGGCATCACGCCCTTGACCGTGCCATAGGTGCCGACGGGCATAAAGATGGGGGTTTGCACCACACCGTGGTTGAGCGTCAGCTTGCCGCGCCGGGCATAGGAGCCGAGGTAGGCGCCTGCCCCCTCGCCGGCCGGGGCGTCGGTCTTCAGAACTTCAAATTCGAGCATCTTGGGATTGTCGCAGGTGTGTGCAGGGGGATTCAGGCGCCTTCAGGCCCCGTCAGGCGCCGGCCAGAGGGGTTTTGCGGGCCAGCAGCATGGCGTCGCCATAGCTGAAAAAGCGGTAGCGCCCTGCAATCGCATGGCGGTACAGCGCCATGATGTGTTCATAGCCCGAAAACGCGCTGACCAGCATCATCAAGGTGCTTTTGGGCAGGTGGAAATTGGTCAGTAGCAGGTCCACCACGGCAAATTCAAAGCCGGGCGTGATGAAGATGTTGGTGTCGTTGCACTCGGGGCCGAATTTCGCATGCGACTCCAGCGCCCGGACGGTGGTCGTGCCCACGGCCACCACCCGGCCGCCGCGCGCCTTGCAGGCCGCAATGGCTTCCCGCGTGGCCAGAGGCACCTCGAAACGCTCGAAATGCATGGTGTGGTCGGCGATGTTCTCGGCCTTGACGGGCTGAAAAGTGCCCGCGCCCACATGCAGCGTGACGCTGGCGCGCTGCACGCCCCGAGCTTCCAGCTCGGCCAGCACGGCCTCGTCAAAATGCAGCGCGGCGGTGGGCGCCGCCACGGCGCCCGGGTTTTTGGCAAACACGGTCTGGTAGCGCTGCTCGTCGTCGGCGGAATCGGTGTGGGTGATGTAGGGCGGCAACGGCACATGGCCGTGCCGCGCCATCAGCGCATAGGGGTCGCTGCTAAGGCGAAATCGGTAAAGCGGCCCGCTTTCTTCGGGCCAGCGACCCAGCAGCGTGGCGGTAAAACCGCCATCCATTTGCATCACCGCACCGGGCAGGGGCTTTTTACTGACCTTCATGTGGGCGGCGACTTCATGGCCTTCGTCCGCATGGGGCGACAGCACACGCTCTATCAACAGCTCCAGCTTGCCGCCGCTGGCTTTCTGGCCGAAGAGCCGGGCTTTGACGACCTTGGTGTCGTTGAAGACCAGCAGGTCGCCCGGCTGCAACAGGCCGGGGAGCTCGGTGAACCGGCGGTCTACCGTCAGGTCTTCCCGACCGTCGAGCAGGCGCGAGGCGCTTCGCTGGGCGGCGGGGTGTTGGGCGATGAGTTCTTCGGGCAGCGTGAAATCAAAATCGCTGAGGGTGAAATGCTTCGTCATGAAGGCACAATTGTCCCATGTCGCCACCTGGTGCTTCCGCCCGAAAAGCTGCCCCGCCAGAGGCTGCAGCCGGGGACAAGGCCGCGCCTCGGGCTCAGGCTGAAAAAGCCCCGGTCAAGTCGCCGGCGCAAAAAGCCCTGGAAAAGCTAGGCCTGCGCCGCGATATCGACCTGGCCCTGCACCTGCCCCTGCGTTATGAAGACGAAACCCGCATCGTGCGCCTGGCCGATGCCCGCGACGGCGACCTGGTGCAGATCGAAGGGGAGGTGACGCACAGCGACATCGCCTTTCGCCCGCGCCGCCAGCTGCGGGTGACGGTGGACGACGGCAGCGGCACCTGCGTGCTGCGCTTCATCAATTTTTACCCGGCCCACCAAAAGACCCTGAGCGTGGGCGCCCGCGTGCGGGTGCGTGGTGAGATCCGCGGTGGTTTTGTGGCCCGCGAAATGATTCACCCCGCCTTCAGGCTGGCGGGCGGCGAATTGCCGGGTGCGCTGACGCCGGTGTACCCCACGGTGGCTGCCTTGCCGCAGAACTACCTGCGCAAGGCGGTGCTGAGCGGGTTGTCGCGCGCCGATCTCAGTGAGACCATTCCGGCCGAGTTTTTGAGTAAAAACATGCCGAAGCCCTTATGGAGTCTGCGTGAGTCGCTACAGTTTTTGCATCACCCCACGCCAGACGTGGCGCTGGCTACGCTGGAAGACCGCAGCCACCCGGCCTGGCAGCGCCTGAAGGCCGAGGAACTGTTGGCCCAGCAGCTGTCGCAATTGCAGGCCAGGCGCATACGTGCCGCCATGCGCGCGCCGGCGCTGGACGGCCCCGCCATGCGCGGCCCGCAGTGCACGCTGGAGGAACAATTGCTCGAGCGCCTGCCGTTTCGCCTCACCGCCGCCCAGCAGCGCGTGTGCCAAGAAATTGAAGCGGACCTGAAGAAAAACATCCCCATGCACCGGCTGCTGCAGGGCGATGTGGGCGCAGGTAAAACCGTGGTGGCAGCGCTGGCCGCAGCCCGCTGCATTGACGCGGGCTGGCAATGCGCCCTGATGGCGCCCACCGAAATCCTGGCCGAGCAGCACTTCAGCAAATTGATCGGCTGGCTGGAGCCCCTGGGCATCAAGACCGCCTGGCTGACCGGCAGCCAGAAGACCAAGGAGCGGCGCGAGATGCTGGCGCTGATTGAAAGCGGCGCCGCAGGCCTGGTGATAGGCACGCACGCCGTGATCCAGGACAAGGTGAAGTTCAAAAACCTGGCGCTGGCCATCATCGACGAGCAGCATCGCTTCGGCGTGGCGCAGCGGCTTGCCCTGCGCAGCAAGATGACCGAGGGTGGGCAGGAGCCCCACCTGCTCATGATGACCGCCACCCCCATTCCGCGCACCCTGGCCATGAGCTACTACGCCGACCTGGATGTTTCCACCATCGACGAGCTGCCCCCCGGCCGCACGCCCATCGTGACCAAGGTGGTGAGCGACGCCCGGCGCGACGAGGTGATCACGCGCATACGCGGCCAGCTTGCCGAGGGCCGGCAGATCTACTGGGTCTGCCCGCTGATTGAAGAAAGCGAGTCCATCGACCTCGTCAATGCCACCCAGACGCACGAGGCGCTTAGTGCCGCCTTGCCTGGCGTGATGGTGGGCCTGCTGCATTCGCGCATGCCGGTCGCCGAAAAGAAAGCCGTGATGGCCTTGTTCACCAGCGGGGTGATGGGTGTGCTGGTCAGCACTACGGTGATTGAGGTGGGAGTGGACGTGCCCAACGCTTCATTGATGGTGATTGAGCATGCCGAGCGCTTTGGCCTGAGCCAGCTGCACCAGCTGCGCGGCCGGGTGGGGCGCGGCGCGGCTGCGTCGGCCTGCGTGCTGCTCTATTCGACCGGTGAAGCCTCACGCTTGGGCGAGATGGCGCGTGAGCGCCTCAAGGCCATGGCGCAAACCAATGACGGCTTTGAAATTGCCAGGCGCGACCTGGAAATCCGCGGGCCCGGCGAGTTTCTGGGCGCGCGGCAGTCGGGCGCGCCGCTGCTGCGTTTTGCCGACCTTGAAACCGACGCGGCGCTGCTGGCCTGGGCGCGCGGCCTGGCGCCCAGAATGCTGGACCAGTACCGGCAATTGGCGAATTTGCACATCGCACGCTGGTTGGGTGGAAAATCGGACTACCTTAAGGCCTGAGTTAGGGCCTGAGGGATGGGGCCTGCAGGTAAACAAGCCATGAACTCAACAACATATTCATAACAGACGAAAGAGGAGAATGCGAATGAACTGGATGACTAAATGCGCTGCCCTGGTATTGGCTTTGGCCCTGGCGGGCTGTGCCGGGACCAAATTCGTGCGCCCGGCAGAGAGCGAGTTGACGCTGGGCAAAACCACCGAGCAGGAAGTCATGGCCCGTCTGGGCAGGCCTTTCCAGGAGGCAACCGGCTTGTCCAATGGAAAGCAGATTCGCACGCTCAGCTACGCCTATGCCTCCATGGGTGGCCAGGCCAAGACCGTGGGCGTGACGCCGGTTCATGCCTTGACCGTGGTGTTTAGCGAGGGCAAACTGGTTTCCAAGTCCTATTTGTCCAACATGAAAGAAGACGCCACCGATTTCGACGGCAGCAAGGTGCCCCTGGTGGAGGTCGGCAAGACCACGGTGGCGCAGGTCAATACCCTGTTCGGACCGGCGCCAGGCGAGGCGATTTTCCCGGCGATCAAACAACCGGCGGGCCGCGCCGCGATTTACAGCTATCAGGAGATGAGGGGCTTTACGCCTAGTCACAAAACCCTGACCGTGGTGTTTGATGCCCAAGGTATCGTGGCCGACGTGGACTACAAGAACCAGGGGACGTGGAAGTAGGCGAAGGCCTAGAATCGCGAGACGCCATGACGCTGACCGAACTCAAATACATCGTTGCCGTTGCCCGGGAAAAGCATTTCGGCAAGGGAGCCGATGCGTGTCACGTCTCGCAGCCCACCCTCAGTGTGGCCATCAAGAAGCTTGAGGAAGAACTGCAGGTCAAGCTGTTTGAGCGCAACGCCAACGAAATCACCGTGACCCCGCTGGGTGAAGAAATCGTGCGCCAGGCCCAGAGCGTGCTGGAGCAGGCCGACAACATCCGCGAAATCGCCAAGCGCGGCAAGGACCCGCTGGCCGGCGCGCTGCGGCTGGGCGTGATCTACACCATTGGCCCCTATTTGCTGCCCGACCTGGTGCGCCAGGCGATTGCCCACACGCCGCAAATGCCGCTCATGCTGCAGGAGAACTTCACCGTCAAGCTGCTCGAAGAGCTGCGCACCGGCGAGATTGATTGCGCCATCCTGGCCGAGCCCTTTCCCGATGCCAACCTGGCGATCGCGCCGCTGTATGACGAGCCTTTCATGGCGGCGGTGCCCAGCTCACACCCGCTGGCTTCGCGCAAGGGCGTGACGGCCGAAGAGCTGAAAAAGGAAACCATGCTGCTCTTGGGCACGGGCCACTGCTTTCGCGACCATGTGCTGGAGGTCTGCCCCGAGTTCGCGCGCTTTTCCAGCAACACCGAAGGCATCAGCAAGAGTTTTGAGGGCTCGTCGCTGGAAACCATCAAGCACATGGTGGCGGCCGGTATGGGCATCACGCTGGTGCCGCGCCTGGGTGTGCCCAAAGAAGCGCTGGCCGAGCAGGCCGCCGCCAAAAAAGCCGCCAAAGGCAAGCCTGCGGGCCGCAGCAGCGTGGCGGCAGAGCAGCCCTCGTACATCAAATACCTGCCCTTCGAGGGCGAAGTGCCCAGCCGGCGCGTGGTGCTGGCCTGGCGGCGCAGTTTCACCCGCTATGAAGCCATTGCCGCGCTGCGCAACGCCATCTATGCCTGCGAATTGCCCGGCGTCAACCGCCTCTCGTAAATCCGTCTATGGCGGGTATTGAGTGCGGCTGTTGCAGCCTTCACCTTGATTTCGTAAAGTTAAAACCTGATTTTTAAAAGGGAAACACCATGGCCAAAGCATCGACCAAACCTGCCGGCAAATCTGCTGGTAAAGCCGCCCCCTCCATCAACATCGGCATCAGTGAAAAAGACCGCGCGGCGATCGCCAAGGGCCTGAGCCGCCTGCTGGCCGATACCTACACGCTCTACCTCACCACCCATAACTTCCACTGGAACGTGACGGGCCCGATGTTCAACACGCTGCACCTGATGTTCATGACGCAGTACACCGAACTTTGGGCTGCGGTCGACCCGGTGGCCGAACGCATCCGCTCGCTGGGCCACCCCGCGCCGGGCTCGTATGCCCAGTTCAGCAAGCTGGCCTCGATTCCTGATGTGCCGGTGGTGCCGCCCAAGGCGCTCGAGATGGTGCGCATCCTGGTGCAAGGCCATGAAGCCGTGGCACGCACCGCGCGCGAGCTGTTCCCGCTGGCCGACAAGGCCAATGACGAGCCGACCGCCGATTTGCTGACGCAACGCCTGACGGTGCATGAGCAGACCGCCTGGATGCTGCGATCGCTGCTCGAAGACTGATGAGCCTCCTGGCTTGTTAACGCAAAAACTCGATCTCTACCTTCAACTGATCCGCTGGAACCGTCCGGCGGGCTGGTTGCTGCTGCTTTGGCCAACGCTGTCGGCGCTGTGGATCGCGTCACACGGTTTTCCGGGCTGGCACCTGGTTGCGGTGTTCACGCTGGGAACCATCCTGATGCGCAGCGCGGGCTGCTGCATCAACGACGTGGCCGACCGGGAGTTTGACCGCCACGTCAAACGCACGGCCGAGCGGCCCGTGACCCGCGGGGCGGTGTCGGTGCGCGAGGCGCTGATCGTCGGCGCGGTGCTGGCGCTGCTGGCTTTTGGCCTCGTGCTCACCACCAATACCGTCACCATCGCCTGGTCGTTCGCCGCGCTGGCCGTCACGCTGGTGTATCCCTATGCCAAGCGCTATGTGTCCATGCCGCAGGCGGTGCTGGGCGTGGCTTTCAGCTTCGGCATTCCGATGGCGTTCGCCGCCGTCCAGTCGCGCGTGCCCTTGCTGGCGTGGGTCTTGTTGATTGGCAACCTGTTCTGGGTGATTGCCTACGACACCGAATACGCCATGGTGGACCGCGACGATGACCTGAAGATCGGCATGAAAACCTCGGCCATCACCCTGGGCCGGTTCGATGTGGCGGCGGTCATGCTGTGCTACGGGCTTTACCTGGCGATCTGGGCATGGGCCCTGGCGGGCATGGTGCAGTCAGCGATCTACTGGGTGGCGATTGGCGTGGCGCTGGCGCAGGCCTTGTGGCACGGCTGGCTGATCCGCAAGCGGGAGCGCGATGACTGCTTCAAGGCTTTCCGCCTGAATCACTGGCTGGGGTTCACGGTATTCGCGGGGATTGTGCTGTCGTACCTGGGCCGCTGAGCCGAAACACCCGCCCATGAAAAAAGCCCGCACTTGGCGGGCTTTTTGGTTTGCGTCTGTGTGATCAGACGGCTTTTTTGGCCTTGGCTTTTGCTTTGTGCTTGGCCTTTTTGGCCTTTGCCTTGGCGGGCGCTGCGGCCTTTTTCTCGGGTGCTGCGGCTGGGGCTGCAGCGGGTGCTGCTGCTGGAGCCGCTGCAGGGGCCTGGGCCGATGCCTGCGTGGAGATCACGGCCAGGGGCATGGCGAGGACGGCGGCGCTGATGAGGGTGGACAGAAGTTTGTTCATGGTGAAGCTCCGGATGTTAGAGAAAGTTGTAACGCGACTGCTGCCGGGGTTTGCCACACCGTGTGGTTCAAGACAGGCTGCACGTACGCCCCTGTTCAACGTTTGCCCCCCGCAGCCGGTTGACCCGGCCGCGGGCCGATTGGCCCTCATGGGCCGAAAACTGGGCCGCTATCAAAAGAGTAGCTTCTTGCGCCCGTCCTTATTGGGTAAACGGCCTTTTTGCTTGTAAACCTCAAGCGCCGCCAAACTCGTCGCCCAGCTCGGCTGCGCGCTGCCGGGCGGCGTGGATGGCTCGCATGAACTGCATCTTGACGCGGTCCTGCTCCATGGAGGTCAGCGCGGCATAGGTCGTGCCGCCTTTGGAGGTGACCCGCGCGCGCAGCTCCTGTGGCGGCTCGTCGGAGGCCTGCGCCAGCGCCGAGGCGCCCACAAAGGTGCCGATCGCCAGCTGGCGGGCTTGCTCCGCCGACAGGCCCATGTCGGTGCCGGCCTCGATCATCGCCTCGATGAAATAAAACACATATGCCGGGCCGGAGCCGGACAGGGCGGTCACCGCGTCCAGCTGGGATTCCTCGGTCAGCCACAGGTAGTCGCCGGTGGGCTTGATCACTTTTTCCACCGCCAGCCGGTCGGTGTTGGTGGCGGCCGTCCGCGCAAACAGCGCCGTCATGCCTTTGCCCACCAGCGCCGGCGTGTTGGGCATGGCACGCACCACCCGGTGGGTTCCCAGCCAGTGCGCGATGCTGCTGGAGCGCACCCCGGCCGCCACGCTCAAATGCAGCGCCGCCTGGGTATGCGGCTGCGTTTGCAGCGCCGCCTCCTTGAAGGTCTGCGGCTTGACGGCCCAGACCACCAGGCCGGAGCTTGCCAGCGACGCACCCGGCGCTTCATGCACCTGCACGCCGAAATGCTGGGTGAGTTTGGCGCGCTGCTCGGCAAAGGGTTCAACCACCTGGATCTGGCCGGCAGGCAGGCCCTGCTTGATCAGGCCGCCGATGATGGCGCTGGCCATGTTGCCGCCGCCTATGAAGGCGATGTGTTCGGTGCTTGCGCGGGAAGTGGAAGTCATGCGTAGTCAGTCCAAAAATTCAAAGGCCAGCCACTGGCTGATTTGCCGGGAGCTGAAATTGTCGTCGCTAATGAAGACCAGGCTGCGGTTTCCGTTGGGAAGCACCGGGCCCCAGGCCATGCCTTCGGTATTGTCCAGGCGCTCCAGCCGGGGGCCGGCGCCTGGGCCGATGAAGGCCGCAAAGTCGGCGATCAGTGTTTTGTCCACCGCGCGGTAGGCGCCAGGCTGCAGGGCGGGCATTGCCAGCGTGTCGGAACCCTGCCGTGTGTCGACCAGGTAGAGGCGCAGCGAATTGCCCGCCTCCGCGCCCCAGCCGGCCATGTAGGCGCGCTCCAGCACCAGCATCCGGTCGGCGTCCAGCATCAGGATTTCCGCCACGCCGTTGTCGGCGAACGCGGTGGGCGGTATGGGTGCGCGTGGAATCGCGTCGGGCACGTAGGCGATTTGGCGCAGAACCTTTCCGCTGGCCAGATCAATCTGGGTGAAGCGGCAGGGGCCGCCCGGCGCCTGCACCGTGGGCACAGGCCCGTCCTCACGCAATGCGTTTTCCATGGCGATCCAGGCGGTGGCGCCGTCGGGCGTCAGGGCCAGGCCCTCCAGCGTCAGGTTGCTGCGCGAGCCCTGGGTGAGCTGGAAGTCAAACATGGCAGGCAGCGCAAACTCGCGCACCAGCGTGCCGTCCGGCCGCGTTTCGCGCAGCGCCGGCGATGCGCCGGTGAGCGCGTGGCCTTCGCTGGTCCAGAGCACGGTCCGGCTGCCGGCCCGCCAGCGGATGGATTCAGGGTCCGGCACCTGGCGGCCTTGCAGGGCGGAAGGGTAGGCGCTGCCGTCGGCCTGCAGCAAGGTGGTGACGCCTAGCAGCTCAGGCGGGCCCAGGCTGTCCATGCCCAGCGCGATGCGCGCGGTGTAAAAGCGCGCGGGGTTGATGCTGGAGCTGTCGTCGCTGATCAGGTAATACAGGCCGCTGGCGGCGTCGTAGTCAATGCCCGAGAGCCCGCCCACCGTGGTGCCCTGGAACTGCAGGCGGTGCGCGATGCGGGATTCGCCGATCAGGCGCAGGCGTGTGCGGGGCGGTTGATTCGGTGTGGCCGCGGATTGCGGCGCCCTGCAGCCGGCCAGGCCCAGCACCGCGGCGGCACCGGCGCCCAGGACCAGCCGGCGCCTGGAGAAGGAAGAGGCAGAGAGGCTCATACGGCCAGTCTAGCCGCCGCTCTTGCGGTAAATGTGACAGGAAGCTGGAAGGAGGAGGGGGCCGTTTACTGCAGCACGGTCTGCCGCACCGCCTGCTCCCAGCGCGCCATCAGCTCGGCGGCCCGGTCCGCACCCAGCGTGGGCAAAAACTTGCGCTCGGCGCGCCACATGCCCGAGAGCTCGTCAATGCTGCCGTAGACACCGCTGGACAGCCCCGCCAGGTAAGCGGCGCCCAGCGCGGTGGTTTCGATCACGGCCGGGCGGATCACCGGAATGCCCAGCAGGTCGGCCTGGAACTGCATCAACAGGTCGTTGACGCAAGCGCCGCCGTCCACACGCAGCTCGGCCACGGGCGCCGCACCGGCGCTCACTGCGTCGCGGCTCATGGCCTGCAGCAGGGCAGCGCTTTGGTAGGCGATGCTTTCGAGCGCGGCGCGCGCGATGTGGGCCACCGTGGTGCCGCGCGTCAGGCCGGTGATGGTGCCGCGCGCGTCCGGCTTCCAGTAGGGCGCGCCCAGGCCGGTGAAGGCCGGCACCATCATCACGCCACCCGAGTCGGGCACGCTTTCTGCCAGCGCCTGCACTTCGGCGCTGCCCTTGATGGCGTGCAGGCCGTCGCGCAGCCACTGCACCACGGCGCCGCCGACGAACACGCTGCCTTCAATGGCGAACTGCGTTTTCGCAGAAGGCTGCGCTGCGCTGGTGGTCAGCAGCCCGTTGTGCGAAGTCTGGAATTGCCCGCCCGTGTGCATCAGCATGAAGCAGCCGGTGCCATAGGTGTTCTTGGCCATGCCAGCCTTGAAGCATGCCTGGCCGAAGAGCGCACTTTGCTGGTCACCGGCCACGCCGCCTATGGCAATCGCATGGCCCAGCAGTTCTGGCTGCACGTCGCCGTAATGCGCGCTCGATGGCAACACCTTGGGCATCAGCGAGGCCGGGATGCCGAGCAGCTCAAGCAGTTCACCGTCCCACTGGTTGGTATGCACATTGAATAGCATGGTGCGCGATGCATTGCTCACGTCGGTGGCATGCAGCGCGCCGCCGGTGAGCTGCCACATCAGCCAGCTGTCGATGGTGCCGAAGGCCAGCTCGCCGCGCTCGGCTTGCGCGCGTGCGCCGGGCACGTTGTCGAGCAGCCACTTGAGCTTGGTGCCGGAGAAGTAGGCGTCGATCAGCAGGCCGGTTTTGGACTGGATCAGTTTCTCCTTGCCTTGCTCGCGCAGCGCGGCGCAGGTGGCTTCGGCGCGCCTGTCTTGCCAGACGATGGCGTGTTGGATGGGCTGGCCTGTTTTGCGGTTCCACACCGCGGTGGTTTCGCGCTGGTTGGTGATGCCCAGTGCGCGTATGTCGCTGGCCTTGATGTTTGCCTTGGCCAGCACTTCGCGGGCCGTCGCCAGCTGGGTGCGCCAGATCTCCTTCAGGTCATGCTCGACCCAGCCGGGCTTGGGGTAGATCTGCGGCAACTCCTGCTGGGCCAGGGCCACGATGTGGCCGTGCTCGTCAAACACAATGCTGCGGGAGCTGGAGGTTCCCTGGTCAAGGGCAAGAAGGTAGGTCATGCGCGTGAGTGTATGAAAGCCGCCGGGCGGCCCCAAAGCTTAAATGTGCGCCACTTCACAGCTGACGCCCGCTTCCTCCAGCAGGGCCGGAAAGGGCTCAGGCGGCGCGGTGTCGGTGAACAGCCGGTTGATCTGCGAGAGCGTGGCCAGCTCGACCATGGCCGGGCGGTTGAACTTGCTGCTGTCGGCAGCCAGCCAGACTTCGCGCGCGTGTTCGATGATGGTCTGGGCGACCTTGACCTCGCGGTAGTCGAAGTCGCGCAGCGAGCCGTCAGGCTCTATGCCCGAGATGCCGATGACGGCGATGTCGACGCGGAACTGGCGGATGAAATCAACCGCCGCCTCGCCCACGATGCCGCGGTCACGCGCGCGCACCACGCCGCCGGCCACGATGACCTCGCAGTCGGTATTGCCGCACAGGATGGCCGCCACATTCAGGTTGTTGGTGATGACGCGCAGGCCCTTGTGGTTCAGCAAGGCCTTGGCAATGGCCTCGGTGGTGGTGCCGATATTGAGGATCAGCGAGCAGTCGTTGGGGATGCGCCTGGCCACCGCGCTGGCGATGCGCGCCTTGCCTTCGGCGTTCAGGCTTTCGCGCTGGCGGTGCGCGATGTTCTCGATGGTGGAGCTGGGCACCCGCACGCCGCCGTGAAAGCGCGTCAGCAGCCCGGCTTCAGACAGGCGCTGCACATCCCGCCTCACGGTCTGCAGGGTGACCTCGAGCTTGTCGGCCAGTTGCTCGACGGAGGCCGAGCCGTGGGTTCGCACCACGTCAAGGAGTTTGATTTGCCTGGGATTGGAGTTCACGCGGGTCCAAGTCTGGGGAATCGGAAATTAAAGGACTGAGAAGGACTTAAAGAAAGCCCAAATATGCCTTGGAGGAAACTTTATATCGAAACAAAAGGAAACAGATAAGGGAAAACAATTAGATAAAACAATCACAAAGGAAGAAAAATAGAAAAAAACCGAACTTCATCAAGTTCAGGCCACATCTTTCGAGGGGAGTGTTTTCTTGTCCAGCATCGTCAATTTCCTGGTGGTTACAGCCTTGGCCCGAGCCTGGGCCGGCCGCCTTGAGCCCGCACCGGGCAGGGGAGCGGCGTGATGCAGCTGGCCCTGGACCACATTAGCAAAAAAGTCGGCGCCGAGCAGTGGCTGTACGACATAAGCCTGGCGCCGCGCAGTGGCGAAGTGACGGTCTTGCTGGGCGCCACGCAGGCCGGCAAGACCAGCCTGATGCGCATCATGGCGGGGCTGGATGTGCCCACGCAGGGCAAAGTCCTGGTCAACGATGCCGACGTGACCGGCATGCCGGTGCGTGAACGCAATGTGGCCATGGTTTATCAGCAGTTCATCAACTACCCCTCGCTGCGGGTGGCTGACAACATCGCCTCGCCGCTCAAGCTGCGCGGCGAAAAAGACATAGACCAGAAGGTGCGCAGTCTGGCTGAGCGCCTGCACATCGACATGTTTCTGGACCGCTACCCCGCTGAGCTCTCGGGCGGGCAGCAGCAGCGCGTGGCGCTGGCGCGTGCGCTGGCCAAGGGCGCGCCGCTGATGCTGCTGGACGAGCCGCTGGTCAATCTTGACTACAAACTGCGCGAAGAGTTGCGCGAAGAACTGACCCAGCTCTTTGCCGCCGGCGACTCCACCGTGATCTACGCCACCACCGAGCCGGGCGAGGCCCTGCTGCTGGGCGGCTACACCGCGGTGATGGATGGCGGCGAGCTGCTGCAATACGGCCCGACGGCCGAGGTCTTTCATGCGCCGCAGTCGCTGCGCGTGGCGCGTGCCTTTAGCGACCCGCCCATGAACCTGATGGCCGCGCTGCCTGCGGCGCAAGGCCTGCAACTCACGGGCGGCCCCGCGCTGGCGTTGAAACTGCCGGATGCACCGGCCCAGCGTCTGACGTCTTTCACTGCAGGCGTTCGCGGCAGCGCCTTGCGCGTCACCGCACGCGACGGCGATGTGGCCTTGCCCGGCAAGGTCGAGCTGGCCGAGATTTCCGGCTCCGACACCTTTGTTCATGTGGCGACGGCCGTGGGCGAGCTGGTGGCCCAGCTCACCGGCGTGCACTACTTCGACCTTGGCGCGCCCGTCACCCTGTATCTTGATCCGGCTCAGGTTTATGTGTTTGATGCGAACGGTGCCTTGCTGATGGCGCCCGGGCGCAAAGGAGGCCTTGCATGAATTACCTCCTGATATCGATGCTGCGGAGGTTTTATGGCATGCATTGACCTGGACCTGGCCCATGCCTACCGGCCTAACCCGCGTGAAGACAGCGACTACGCGCTGCTGCCGCTGACTATGAGCTTTCGCGATGGCGGCGCCTATGCGCTGCTGGGCCCTTCGGGCTGCGGCAAGACCACCATGCTCAACATCATGTCGGGCCTGCTGGTGCCGTCGCAAGGCACCGTCAAGTTCGATGGCGTGGACGTGACGCATGCGACGCCGCAGCAGCGCAACATCGCGCAGGTGTTCCAGTTCCCGGTGATTTACGACACCATGACGGTGGCCGAGAACCTGGCCTTCCCGCTGCGCAACCGCAAGGTGCCGGAAGACCAGATCAAAAAGCGTGTGGGCGAAATCGCCGAGATGCTGGACATGAGCGGCCAGCTCAACCACCGCGCGGCGGGCCTCGCGGCAGATGCCAAGCAAAAAATCTCGCTGGGTCGCGGCCTGGTGCGGCCCGACGTGTCGGCCGTGCTCTTTGACGAGCCGCTCACGGTGATCGACCCGCATCTCAAGTGGCAGCTGCGGCGCAAGCTCAAGCAGATCCACCACGAACTCAAGCTCACGCTGATTTACGTCACGCACGACCAGGTGGAGGCGTTGACCTTTGCCGAAGAGGTGGTAGTGATGACGCGCGGCCGCGCGGTGCAGACCGGCTCGGCCGATGCACTGTTCGAGCGGCCCCGCCATACCTTTGTGGGCCACTTCATCGGCTCGCCTGGCATGAATTTTTTGCCGGCCACTGTCACAGGTGGCGCACTGCGCGTCGCGGGCCGGCCGCTGGCGCTGCCGCCCGAACGCGCCATGCCCGACGGTGAGCTCAAGCTGGGCGTACGTCCTGAATACGTGGTGAAGACAGCACCCGGCGACCCGGCAGCGCTGCCTTTCATCGTCACGATGGTGCAAGACATCGGCACGCACTGGATGCTGACGGCGCGGATCGGTGAGCACATGCTCAAGGCCCGGTTGAACCCGGCTTCCCGCGCGCCGCAAGTAGGCGAGGAGGTCTGGTTGCAAGTGATGGGGCCGCACACCTGCCTGTATCTCAATGACGAACTGGTGGACGCATGAGCACGACAACCAAACCGGTCAATCAAAAAGCCTGGCTGCTGGTGCTGCCGGTCATCATCTGCGTGGCTTTCTCAGCCATCCTGCCGTTGATGACGGTGGTCAACTATTCCGTGCAGGACATCATTTCGCCCGAGCGGCGCGTGTTTGTCGGCACTGAATGGTTTGCTTCGGTGATGCGTGATGAGGAACTGCATGCAGCGCTGTGGCGGCAGCTCACCTTCTCGCTGGCCGTGCTGGCGGTCGAGATCCCGCTGGGCATCGCGCTGGCATTGTCCATGCCCGCGCAAGGCTGGAAGGCCTCGCTGGTGCTGGTCCTGGTGGCGCTCTCGCTGCTGATTCCCTGGAATGTGGTGGGCACGATCTGGCAGATCTATGGCCGCGCTGACATTGGCCTGCTGGGCGCAATGCTGCAGAAGATGGGTTTTGACTACAGCTACACCGGCAATGCCACGCACGCCTGGGTGACGGTGCTGATGATGGATGTCTGGCACTGGACGCCGCTGGTGGCTTTACTCTGCTATGCGGGGCTGCGCTCGATACCCGACGCGTATTACCAGGCCGCGCGCATCGACGGCGCGAGCAAGTTCGCGGTCTTCCGTTACATCCAGCTGCCCAAGATGCGCGGCGTGTTGATGATCGCTGTGCTGCTGCGCTTTATGGACAGCTTCATGATCTACACCGAGCCTTTTGTGCTGACCGGTGGCGGGCCTGGCAATGCGACGACCTTCCTGTCGCAATACCTCACGCAAAAAGCCGTCGGCCAGTTTGACCTGGGCCCGGCAGCGGCCTTCTCGCTGATTTACTTTTTGATCATCCTGCTGCTGTGCTTCATCCTCTACAACTGGATGCAGCGCGTGGGCACGCAAGAGAAGGAGGGCGTGGAATGAACACCTCAAAGTTCCAGGCGCGCACGCTGTTCCTGATCGCCTACATCCTGTTCGCGCTTTTGCCCATCTACTGGATGGTCAATATGAGCTTCAAGACGAATGCCGAAATTCTGTCGAGCTTCTCGTTCTTTCCCCAGCAATTCACCTGGGACAACTACAAGACCATCTTCACCGACCCGTCCTGGTATTCGGGCTACATCAACAGCCTGATCTATGTCGCCATCAACACGGTGATCTCGATCACTGTGGCGCTGCCTGCCGCCTACGCGTTTTCGCGCTACAGCTTTCTGGGCGACAAGCATGTGTTCTTCTGGCTGCTGACCAACCGCATGACGCCGCCGGCGGTGTTTCTGCTGCCTTTCTTCCAGCTCTACACCACCGTGGGGCTGATGGATACGCACATCGCCGTCGCGCTGGCCCATTTGTTATTCAACGTGCCGCTGGCGGTGTGGATTCTGGAAGGCTTTATGAGCGGCATCCCGCGCGAGATTGATGAGACCGCGTACATCGACGGTTATTCCTTCCCGCGCTTCTTCGTGCGCATCTTCCTGCCGCTGATCAAGGCCGGTGTGGGTGTGGCGGCATTCTTTTGCTTCATGTTCAGCTGGGTGGAGCTGCTGCTGGCGCGCACGCTGACCAGCGTGAATGCCAAGCCCATCGTGGCGACCATGACGCGCACTGTGTCGGCGTCTGGCATGGACTGGGCGACGCTGGCTGCGGCCGGTGTGCTGACCATCGTGCCGGGCGCGATCGTGATCTGGTTTGTGCGCAACTACATCGCGAAGGGTTTCGCGATGGGCCGAGTCTAGAAGGAGTGACTATGTTTGAGTGGATGGCCTGGACTACGCCGGTGGCGATTTTTTTCAGCTGCATCGTGCTGATGCTGGTGGGCATGACCGTGTGGGAGCTGAAGTCGCCGACGACGCTGCGGCGCGGCTTTTTGCCGCTGGAGACCACGCGCGGTGACCGGCTCTTTATCGGCCTGCTGAGCGCGGCTTATGTGAACCTGATTTTTGTCGGCATCAGCGGCAGGCTGGCCGGCTGGCTGGGGCTGGAGGCGGACCCTTCGGTCTGGATCAGTTTTGTGCTGTCGATCATCTTGCTCGCATTCATCATGCGCAAGGGTTGATGGACGCAAAGAGAAGCAAGAAGGAAGAGAAAGAAGGAAGAAAGTGAAAAGCAAAAAGGACCCCGGCTCATTGTTCCCCGGAGCCGAACAAGCCTTCAACCACGGGGAGTGAATCAATGAGGAGACAAGTCATGAAGATGCGTTATACGGCGCTGGCAGTGGCCGCGGTGTGTGCCATGGCCGGACACAGCTGGGCAGGCGAAGCCGAGGCAAAGAAGTGGATTGACAGCGAATTCCAGCCCTCCACCCTGTCCAAGGACAAGCAGCTGGCCGAGATGAAGTGGTTCATCGACGCGGCCAAGAAGCTGCAGGCCAAGGGCGTGAAGGAAATCTCGGTCGTATCCGAGACCATCACCACCCATGAGTACGAATCCAAGACGCTGGCCAAGGCCTTTGAAGAAATCACCGGCATCAAGGTCAAGCACGACCTGATCCAGGAGGGCGACGTGGTCGAGAAGCTGCAGACCTCCATGCAGTCGGGCAAGTCGATTTACGACGGCTGGATCAGCGACTCCGATCTGATCGGTACCCACTACCGCTACGGCAAGGTGCTGAACCTGACCGACTACATGGCCGGCAAGGGCAAGGAATACACCAACCCCGGCCTGGACCTGAAGGACTTCATTGGCACGAAGTTCACCACCGCGCCTGACGGCAAGCTCTACCAGCTGCCCGACCAGCAGTTTGCCAACCTTTACTGGTTCCGCGCCGACCTGTTCGCGCGCAAGGACCTGCAGGACAAGTTCAAGGCCAAGTACGGCTACGAGCTGGGTGTACCGCTGAACTGGAGTGCCTATGAAGACATCGCCGAGTTCTTCACCAACGATGTGAAGACCATCGACGGCAAGCCTATCTATGGTCACATGGACTACGGCAAGAAAGACCCATCGTTGGGCTGGCGCTTCACCGACGCCTGGCTGTCGATGGCGGGCACCGCCGACATCGGCACGCCCAATGGCCTGCCGATCGATGAGTGGGGCATTCGTGTGGCGGCCGACAAGTGCACGCCGGTGGGCGCTTCGGTGGCACGCGGCGGTGCGACCAACTCGCCGGCCGCCGTGTACGCGCTGACCAAGTACGTGGACTGGATGAAGAAGTACGCGCCCAAGGAAGCCACCGGCATGACCTTCGGCGAAGCCGGCCCGGTGCCGGCCCAGGGGCAGATCGCCCAGCAGATCTTCTGGTACACGGCCTTCACGGCCGACATGACCAAGAAGGGCTTGCCTGTGGTGAACGCCGACGGCACGCCGAAGTGGCGCATGGCGCCCGGCCCCAACGGCCCCTACTGGAAGCAGGGCATGCAAAACGGCTACCAGGATGTGGGCAGCTGGACCTTCTTTGCCGCGCATGACGAGAACAAGACGGCCGCCGCCTGGCTGTACGCGCAGTTCATCACTGCCAAGACCACCTCGCTGAAAAAGACCACCGTCGGCTTGACGCCGATCCGCGAGTCGGACATCCAGTCCAAGGCCATGACCGACATGGCGCCCAAGCTGGGCGGCCTGGTGGAGTTCTACCGCAGCCCCGCCCGCGTGGCCTGGTCGCCCACCGGCACCAACGTGCCCGACTACCCCAAGCTGGCCCAGCTGTGGTGGAAGAACGTGGCGCAGGCGGTGACGGGCGAGAAAACGCCGCAGGCCGCAATGGACACGCTGGCCGGCGAGATGGACGACGTGATGGGCCGGCTTGAGCGCGCCGGCATGGCCAAGTGCCCGCCCAAACTCAACCCCAAGGGCGACCCCGCCAAGTGGCTGAGCGACAAGGCCGCGCCCTGGGCCAAGCTGAGCAATGAAAAGCCCAAGGGCGAAACCATCAACTACGACAAGTTGCTGCAGGCCTGGAAGGACGGCAAGGTGCGTTGAACCTGGCGCCCGCGTGGCCGTGCGGCGCCCCTAAGCCGCACGGCCTGCTTTTTGCTCATTCGCCGGATAGCGTTGCCGCCTGATTCACCATGAATTGCCATGGTGCTGGGGTAAGCTCGGCGCACTTTGAAGATGGGTTTTTATGACAACGGGAAGCAAAGCCCATGACGACTGAATCTGCGCCTGCGGCCACACGGCGCCAGGACTTGATGGCCCGCCTTGCCGAGCCGCGCCACTATGACGTGGCCGTCATCGGCGGCGGCGCGACCGGCCTGGGCGTGGCACTGGACGCCGCCGCCCGCGGCTTCTCGGTCGTGCTGCTGGAGTCGCACGACTTCGCCAAAGGCACCTCGTCCCGCGCGACCAAGCTGGTGCACGGCGGTGTGCGTTACCTGGCGCAGGGCAATATCTCACTGGTGCGCGAGGCCTTGCATGAGCGCACCACGCTGCTGGCCAATGCGCCGCACCTGGCGCAGCCGCTGGCATTTGTGATGCCTTCTTACAAATTCTGGGAAGCGCCGTTTTACGGCATCGGCCTCAAGATATATGACGCCCTGGCCGGGAAGGCCGGCCTGGGCGCCACGGAATTCCTCACCCGGCGCGAAACCCGGGCCTGCCTGCCGACCGTGCAGGCGCAAGACCTCAAGGGCGGCGTCAAATACTGGGACGGCCAGTTTGACGACGCGCGGCTGGCGCTGGCGCTGGCCCGCACGGCGGCGCGCCAGGGCGCGCTGCTGGTGAACTACTGCGCCGCCACTGGCTTGATCCACGAGGGCGGCAAACTGGTCGGCCTGCATGCCAAGGACCAGGAGACGGGGCGCAGCTTCGAGATCAGGGCGAGTTGCGTGGTGAATGCGGCCGGTGTCTGGGTGGACCAGCTCCGCCTGCAGGACGGGCAGGCCATTGGCCGCGACCCCAAACCGATGGTGGCGCCCAGCCAGGGTGTGCACATCGTGGTCGACCGCTCCTTTTTGCCCACGGATCACGCCATGCTGATCCCCAAAACTGCTGACGGCCGTGTGCTGTTTGCCGTGCCCTGGCTGGGCAAGACCATTCTGGGCACCACCGACACCCCCCGGCACGACCTGGCGCGTGAGCCGCTGCCTTTTAAAGAAGAGGTCGATTTCATTCTGCGCGAGTCGGCGCGCTACCTGAGCCGTGCCCCAGGCCCGGCCGATATCAAAAGCATCTGGGTGGGCCTGCGCCCGCTGGTCAAGCCGCCCGACGAAGACGCCGGCAGCACCCAGGCGCTGTCGCGCGAACACACGGTGCTGGTCAGCAAAAGCGGCTTGGTGACAGTGACGGGCGGGAAATGGACCACCTACCGGGCCATGGCGGAAGACGTGCTGGATAAATGTTTTGCCGCAGCCTTGCTACCGGCCCGGCCGGGCGGTGCCACCACGCAGTTAAAGTTAGTTGGCGCTCACAATTCGGGCCACAAGATCAGCGAAGCTCCCGGGCCTCACTTATATGGAAGCGACGCCCCGGTCATTGAAAACCTGCCGGGCGCCAGCCAGGAACTGGGCGGGGGGCTGACAGAAGCCATGGTGCGCTTTGCCGCTCGCCATGAATATGCGCGCACGGTCGAAGACGTGCTGGCGCGCAGGTCGCGCCTGCTTTTTCTGGACGCCGCGCTGGCCAGAACCCTGGCGCCCGCCGTTGCCGGCCTGCTGCAGGAAGAAACCGGTGTGGATCCGCAGCTGGAAGCGTTTGTGTTGCTCTGCGGACAATATCTGAGCTTGCCTGCCTGAAATAGCCGGCATGGCGGGGTTTGGTTTCGTCAAAATCAACAAAAGTGAGCGCTCATTCACTCTGTTTTTGATAGCTGTAGATCAAGACATACATTGGATAAGCCGCCAATTCCGCCCCTGATTTTTGTTTGGGCCCGTTTTGGGCTTTCTCCAGGAGCAGCCCTGGCGCCGCTCCCGGCTTTATTGCCGGCTTGATGCGGAATACCCGGCTGTGGCGCAATGCCGCAGCGAAAGCCAGCGCCGCAGCATTATTTTCACAACAGCCGGTTGACAGCGCATTTCGACTCAGTCATAATCGTGGGCTTCGCTCTAAAAAGGCGAGGAATTCTGCCTAACGGAAGCATTGCAAGTGGTTTGCGGTGTGGACGACAGGCCCAAGACTGATTGGCTGGTGGTCCCAAGGGGTTGCCTTCCGGTGCAAGTTGGGAACACATTTAAATGATTCAAACGCAATCCAAGCTCGATGTTGCTGACAACACGGGTGCCAAGTCCGTGATGTGCATCAAGGTTCTGGGCGGCTCCAAGCGCCGGTACGCCAGCGTTGGTGACGTCATCAAGGTGAGCATCAAAGAAGCCGCTCCGCGTGGCCGCGTCAAAAAAGGCGAGGTTTACAGCGCTGTGGTCGTTCGCACCGCCAAAGGCATCCGCCGCGGCGACGGCTCGCTCGTCAAATTCGATGGCAACGCAGCAGTGTTGCTTAACGCCAAGCTGGAGCCAATCGGCACCCGCATCTTCGGACCAGTGACGCGCGAGTTGCGCACTGAAAAGTTCATGAAGATCGTGTCCCTGGCTCCTGAAGTTCTGTAAGGACTCGCCATGAACAAAATCCGTAAAGGCGACGAGATCATCGTGATCGCCGGTCGCGACAAAGGCAAGCGCGGCAAGATTTCGCTGCGCAAAGACGACAGCCATGTCGTGGTTGAGGGCATCAATCTGGTGAAGAAACACACCAAGCCCAACCCTCTCAAGGGCACCACCGGCGGCATCGTCGAAAAAAGCATGCCGATTCACCAGTCGAACGTGGCAATCTTCAATGCCGCTACCGGCAAGGCGGATCGCGTTGGCATCAAGCTCCTGGCAGACGGCAAAAAAGTGCGCGTCTTCAAGTCCAGCGGCGAAGAAATCAAGGTTGCATAACATGGCAAAGACCGCACCTGTACAAGCCGCTTCGCAGGCCCGCCTGCAAGCCCAGTACCGCGAAAAAATCGCCCCCGGCCTGATTGAAAAATTCGGCTACACCTCGCCCATGCAGGTTCCCCGCATCACCAAGATCACGCTCAACATGGGTGTGAGCGAGGCTGTTGCCGACAAGAAGGTCATGGACAACGCCGTCGGCGACATGACCAAGATCGCCGGCCAGAAGCCTGTCGTGACCAAGGCCAAGAAGGCTATCGCCGGTTTCAAAATCCGCGAAGACCTGCCCATCGGCTGCATGGTGACCCTGCGCGGCGTGAAGATGTATGAGTTCCTCGATCGTTTCGTCACCGTGGCCCTGCCCCGTGTGCGTGACTTCCGCGGTATTTCCGGTCGGGCCTTCGATGGCCGCGGAAACTACAACATCGGCGTGAAAGAGCAGATCATTTTCCCTGAAATTGAGTACGACAAGGTCGACGCCCTGCGCGGTCTCAATATCAGCATCACCACAACGGCAAAGACCGATGAAGAGTGCAAGGCCCTCCTCACCGCTTTCCGTTTTCCGTTCAAGAACTGAGGCGGGACATGGCAAAACAAGCTTTACTGCAACGTGAACTGAAGCGCGAAAAACTCGCGGCCAAGTTCGCCAAAAAATACGCTGAACTCAAGGCAACGTCCAACGACGCCAAGCGTTCCGATGAAGAGCGCGCTCTGGCCCGTCTTGAGCTGCAAAAGTTGCCCCGCAACGCCAACCCGACCCGCCAGCGTAACCGCTGCGAGATCACGGGTCGCCCACGCGGTACGTTCCGTCAATTCGGCCTGGCTCGCGCCAAGATCCGCGAGTTGGCTTTTGCTGGTGATATCCCTGGTATCACCAAGGCAAGCTGGTAAGCATAGGAGAACCACAAAATGAGCATGAGTGATCCTATCGCCGACATGTTGACCCGCATCCGCAATGCACAAATGGTTGAAAAAGCCGTTGTGCAGGTGCCGTCGTCGAAAGTCAAAGTTGCCATCGCACAGGTGCTGAAGGATGAGGGCTACATCGATGGCTTCTCCGTCAAGACCGACGAAGGCAAGTCCCAGCTGGAAATCGCCCTGAAGTATTACGCAGGCCGCCCCGTGATTGAGCGCATCGAGCGCGTCAGCCGCCCCGGTCTTCGCGTCTACAAAGGCCATGGCGCCATCCCCCAGGTCATGAACGGCCTTGGCGTGGCAATTGTCACGACCCCGCAAGGCGTCATGACTGATCGTAAAGCCCGCGCTACCGGTATCGGTGGTGAAGTGCTTTGCTACGTGGCCTAACGGCGGCATTGAGGAGAAACTGAAATGTCTCGTGTAGGAAAAATGCCAGTGACCGTGCCCCAGGGCGTGGACGTGGCCATGAAAGAAGACCAGATCAATGTCAAGGGCGCCCTCGGCACCCTGGCACTGGCGCAAAATGCGCTTGTCACCATCAAGAACGATGCCGGCAAGCTGACCTTTGTGCCGGCCAATGATTCGCGTGAAGCCAATGCCATGAGCGGCACGATGCGCCAGCTCGTGAACAACATGGTGACCGGCGTGACCAAGGGCTTTGAGAAAAAGCTCAGCCTGATCGGCGTGGGTTACAAGGCCCAGGCGCAAGGCGCCAAGCTGAACCTGACGGTGGGTTACTCCCACCCTGTGGTGATGGACATGCCGGCCGGTATCAAGGTCGAAACTCCAACCCCGACGGAAGTCGTGATCAAGGGTTCCGATCGCCAACGTGTGGGACAAATCGCCGCTGAAGTGCGCGCTGTTCGTCCTCCCGAGCCTTACAAGGGCAAGGGCATCCGTTATGCGGATGAAAAAATCACGATCAAAGAAACCAAGAAGAAATAAGGAGCTGCATCATGTTGACCAAAAAAGAGCAGCGCCTTCGTCGTTCACGCCAGACCCGTATCCGCATTGCCACGCAAGGCGTTGCCCGTCTGACCGTCAACCGCACCAACCTGCACATCTATGCCAGCGTTATTTCTGGCGACGGCACCAAGGTTCTGGCTGCCGCTTCTACTGCAGAAGTGGAAGTGCGCAAGGAAATCGGCGCCTCGGGTAAGGGCGGAAACGTTGCTGCTGCGCAAGCCATTGGCAAGCGCATTGCCGAAAAGGCAAAAGCAGCAGGTGTTGAAAAAGTGGCGTTTGATCGCGCCGGTTTTGCGTACCACGGCCGCGTCAAAGCGCTGGCTGATGCGGCTCGCGAAGCTGGTTTGCAGTTCTAAGCAGACTGGAATTAAGTATGGCTAAGTTTCAAGCAAAATCGAACAACGACGCTCCAGACGATGGTCTGAAGGAAAAAATGATCGCGGTCAACCGCGTGACCAAAGTCGTGAAGGGCGGCCGTATCCTCGGTTTCGCCGCACTCACGGTGGTTGGTGACGGTGACGGCCGCGTCGGCATGGGCAAGGGCAAGTCGAAAGAAGTGCCGGCAGCCGTGCAAAAGGCAATGGAAGAAGCGCGCCGCAACATGACCAAGGTCTCGTTGAAGAACGGCACCATTCACCACAATGTGTTCGGTCACCACGGTGCAGCCAGCGTCATGATGGCGCCGGCTCCCAAGGGTACCGGCATCATTGCAGGCGGTCCGATGCGCGCTGTTTTCGAAGTGATGGGCATCACCGACATCGTCGCCAAGAGCCACGGTTCGAGCAACCCGTACAACATGGTGCGCGCCACCATGGACGCACTGAACAACTCTACGACTGCGTCGGAAATCGCGGCCAAGCGCGGCAAATCCGTCGAAGAAATCTTCGGTTAAGGCGGCACTGAAATGACCAAAGAAACCAAACTCAAAGTCCAGCTGATTCGCAGCCCGATTGGCACCAAGGAATCGCATCGCGCCACCGTGCGCGGTCTGGGCCTTCGTGGCATCAACAGCGTCAGCGAATTGCAGGACACGCCCGCAGTGCGCGGCATGATCAACAAGATCAGCTATCTGGTCAAGATTGTCTGAGCGGAGACTCAAAATGGAATTGAACGGAATCAAGCCAGGCCAAGGCGCCAAACATGCCAAACGACGTGTCGGTCGCGGCATTGGCTCCGGTCTGGGTAAAACATCTGGACGCGGCCACAAAGGTCAAAAGTCCCGTGCAGGCGGCTACCACAAGGTGGGCTTCGAGGGCGGTCAAATGCCCATGCAGCGTCGTTTGCCAAAACGTGGCTTCAAGTCGCATCTGCTGAAGTTCAATGCAGAGGTCACCTTGAGCGCGCTGGAACAACTCGGCCTGGCCGAAGTGGATCTGCTGGCGCTGAAGACGGCCGGCCTGGTGGGTCAGCTCGCCAAGAACGTCAAGGTCATCAAGTCGGGTGAACTGTCCAAGGCTGTGAAGCTGAACGGCATTTCCGCCACGGCAGGTGCCAAGGTCATCATTGAAGCCGCCGGCGGCTCCGTCGCTTAAATACCTGACTGGATAAATCAGTGGCAACCAACTCGGCTCAAATTGCGAAAACCGGTAAGTACGGTGACCTGCGCAACAGGCTTGTGTTTTTGCTGCTGGCCCTGGTGGTGTACCGCATTGGCGCGCACATCCCGGTGCCAGGGATTGACCCTGGCCAGTTGAAAGAGCTGTTCAAGGGCCAGCAGGGCGGCATATTGAATCTGTTCAATATGTTCTCCGGCGGCGCCTTGTCGCGATTCACGGTGTTTGCCCTGGGCATCATGCCGTACATCTCGGCCTCGATCATCATGCAGTTGATGACCTACGTGGTTCCGACTTTCGAGCAGATGAAAAAAGAGGGTGAAAGCGGCCGCCGCAAGATCACCCAGTACACGCGCTACGGTACGCTGGCTCTGGCTTTGTTCCAGTCCATGGGCATTGCGGTGGCGCTGGAAAGCTCTCCAGGTCTGGTGCTCGCACCCGGCTTTGGCTTCCGCATGACCGCGGTGTTCAGCCTCACGGCCGGTACGATGTTCTTGATGTGGTTGGGCGAGCAGATCACGGAGCGCGGTCTGGGCAACGGGATTTCCATCCTGATCTTTGCAGGTATCGCCGCTGGTTTGCCAAGCGCAATGGGTGGTTTGCTTGAATTGGTGCGGACCGGTGCCATGAGCATTGTTGTGGCGATTGTGATCGTCGCTGTTGTGGTGCTGGTAACGTATTTCGTGGTGTTTGTGGAACGTGGGCAGCGCAAGATCCTGGTGAACTATGCGCGGCGACAGGTTGGCAACAAGGTCTATGGCGGTCAGTCATCGCACTTGCCGCTGAAGTTGAACATGGCAGGTGTGATTCCTCCCATCTTTGCTTCGTCGATCATTTTGTTGCCAGCGACCGTTGTGGGTTGGTTCAGCTCTGGTGAAAGCATGCGTTGGCTGAAAGATATCGCCAGCACGCTGACACCGGGCCAGCCAATTTACGTGATGCTGTATGCCAGCGCGATTGTGTTTTTCTGCTTCTTCTACACGGCGTTGGTGTTCAACAGCCGTGAAACCGCAGACAACCTGAAAAAGAGCGGTGCCTTCATTCCTGGTATTCGTCCAGGGGACCAGACGGCCCGCTATATTGACAAAATCCTGGTGCGTTTGACGCTGGCAGGTGCGGTGTACATCACGTTCGTGTGTCTGCTGCCGGAGTTTCTGATTTTGAAATACAACGTGCCTTTCTATTTCGGTGGCACGTCGTTGATGATTATTGTCGTGGTGACCATGGATTTCATGGCCCAGGTACAGAACTACATGATGTCGCAACAGTATGAGTCGTTGCTTAAAAAGGCGAACTTCAAGACGTCACTGGGCGGTTAACTGGGTATTTGATGGGATATGTCTAAAGACGATGTGATCCAGATGCAAGGTGAGGTTGTAGAAAACCTCCCCAATGCGACTTTCAGGGTGAAGCTGGAAAATGGACATGTTGTATTGGGACACATCTCGGGAAAAATGCGAATGCACTACATCCGCATCCTTCCCGGTGACAAGGTAACGGTTGAATTGACGCCTTACGATTTATCGCGCGCACGAATTGTTTTCCGTGCCAAGTAAGCACAGAGTGAAAGTTTAGGAGTAATAGAAATGAGAGTTTCAGCTTCGGTCAAGAAAATTTGCCGTAACTGCAAAGTTATCCGTCGCAAGGGCGTTGTCCGTGTGATTTGCACGGATCCGCGTCACAAACAGCGTCAAGGCTGATTTCAAGAGTTTTAGAGGACGAACATGGCTCGTATCGCTGGTATCAATATTCCGCCGCAGCAACACGCCGAAATCGGCTTGACTGCTATCTTTGGCATCGGTCGCACACGCGCTCGCAAAATCTGCGAAGCATGTGACATCGCGTATTCCAAAAAGGTCAAAGACCTGTCCGATGGCGATCTGGAAAAAATTCGTGAGCAGATCGCCCTGTTCACCATCGAAGGTGACCTGCGTCGTGAAACCACGATGAACATCAAGCGCCTGATGGACATTGGTTGCTACCGTGGTTTCCGTCACCGCCGTGGCTTGCCGATGCGCGGCCAGCGCACCCGGACCAATGCCCGCACCCGCAAGGGTCCGCGCAAGGCCGCTGCAGCTTTGAAGAAATAATTGAGAGGTCGTCATGGCAAAATCACCAAGCAATAACGCCGCACAGCGCGTTCGCAAGAAAGTTCGCAAGAACGTGGCCGATGGCATCGCCCACGTCCACGCCTCTTTCAACAACACCATCATCACCATCACGGATCGTCAAGGCAATGCGTTGTCTTGGGCATCTTCCGGTGGTCAAGGTTTCAAGGGCTCGCGCAAGTCCACCCCCTTCGCAGCGCAGGTCGCTTCCGAAGTGGCAGGCCGCGCAGCCATTGAGCAGGGCATCAAGAACCTCGACGTGGAAATCAAGGGACCTGGTCCAGGCCGTGAATCGTCTGTTCGCGCTCTGGGCGCACTGGGCATCCGGATCAACTCCATTGCCGACGTGACCCCTGTTCCGCACAACGGCTGCCGCCCACAAAAGCGCCGCCGCATTTAATCCCCTTGCCTGGCTTGTCCGACGGATTGTTTCAAGCCGTCAGATACCAGGCATTTTTTACCAAGCCCACCGCCGGCAGGTTACGACCTCCGGCTCCTGCATTCAGGTGCAGCAGATGACAAAAGGACACTCAAGTGGCACGTTACCTAGGCCCCAAGGCCAAACTATCCCGCCGTGAAGGCACCGACCTGTTCCTGAAGAGCGCACGCCGCGCCATCAGCGACAAGGCCAAGTTCGATTCCAAGCCAGGTCAGCACGGCCGTACCTCCGGTACCCGTACTTCCGACTTCGGCCTGCAGCTGCGCGAGAAGCAAAAAGTCAAGCGCATGTACGGTGTGCTCGAAAAGCAATTCCGCCGCTACTTCGAAGAAGCTGATCGCCGCAAGGGCAATACCGGCGCCAATCTGTTGTTCATTCTGGAATGCCGCCTGGACAACGTCGTCTACCGCATGGGCTTTGGCTCTACCCGCGCCGAAGCGCGCCAGCTGGTGTCGCATAAGGCCATTACGGTCAACGGCCAATCGGTCAATATCCCTTCGTACCTGGTGAAGACCGGCGACGTGATTGCCGTGCGTGAAAAGTCCAAAAAGCAGACTCGTGTGACCGAAGCTCTGGAATTGGCCAAACAGGTCGGTCTGCCCGCCTGGGTTGATGTGAACGCCGACAAGGGCGAAGGCACCTTCAAGAAGGTTCCTGATCGCGATGAGTTTGCCGCCGACGTCAACGAATCGTTGATCGTCGAGTTGTACTCACGCTAATTTTCGTTCCTGCGATACGGGGCACCGTATCGCCAGGGTGTGCTTCGCCGGCCTTATCGGTGTAACGAACCGAGGGTATTGAGAGGAAGACTGCATGCAGACTAATTTGTTGAAACCAAAAACCATCAATGTTGAGCAACTTGGCACCAACCGCGCCAAGGTGACTCTGGAGCCGTTCGAGCGTGGCTATGGCCATACGCTGGGCAACGCGCTGCGCCGCGTACTGTTGTCGTCCATGGTTGGCCACGCCGCCACCGAAGTCACCATCGCCGGCGTACTGCACGAGTACTCGTCGATCGACGGTGTGCAGGAAGACGTCGTCAACATTCTGTTGAACCTGAAGGGTGTGGTGTTCAAGCTCCACAACCGTGACGAAGTCACGCTGAGCCTGCGCAAGGACGGCGAAGGTCCTGTCACCGCCGCCGACATCCAGACACCGCATGATGTGGAAATCATCAACCCTGAACACGTGATCGTGAATCTGTCGCATGGCGGCAAGATCGACATGCAAATCAAGGTCGAAAATGGCCGTGGTTATGTGCCGGGCAATCAGCGCCGTTATGGTGATGAATCTCCGAAATCCATCGGTCGCATTGTGTTGGACGCTTCGTTCTCGCCCGTCAAGCGCGTGAGCTACATCGTCGAAAGCGCTCGCGTTGAGCAGCGTACCGACCTTGACAAACTCGTACTGGAAATTGAAACCAACGGTGCAGTGACAGCTGAAGACGCTGTCCGCGCTTCGGCCAAGATTCTGGTTGAGCAATTGGCTGTGTTCGCGCAGCTCGAAGGCAACGAACTGGCCGCGTTTGACGCACCTGTTCAGCGCAGCTCGCAGCAGTTCGACCCGATCCTGCTGCGCCCTGTCGATGAGCTCGAACTCACCGTTCGTTCGGCGAACTGCCTCAAAGCGGAAAACATTTACTACATTGGTGACCTGATCCAGCGCACTGAAAACGAGCTGCTCAAGACCCCCAATTTGGGACGTAAATCCCTTAATGAAATCAAGGAAGTGCTGGCATCCCGCGGCCTTACCCTCGGAATGCGCCTTGAAAGCTGGCCACCTGCCGGCCTCGACAAGCGTTAATTGAAACCACAAGACCTCGCCTGAATGGGGGTCTCGCACGGGCAGTACCTGATACGGCTGCCCGGATTTTAAAAAAGGAAACACCATGCGCCACGGACACGGACTACGTAAACTCAATCGCACCAGCGAGCACCGCCTCGCCATGCTGCGCAACATGATGAACTCGCTGCTGCAGCACGAAGTCATCAAGACCACATTGCCCAAGGCCAAGGAATTGCGCCGCGTTGTCGAGCCCATGATCACCCTGGGTAAAGAGCCAACTCTGGCCAACAAGCGCCTGGCATTTGACCGCCTTCGCGACCGCGACATGGTGGTCAAGCTGTTCGCTGAGATCGGCCCGCGCTACAAGGCTCGTCCTGGCGGCTACACACGTATCCTGAAGATGGGTTTCCGTGTTGGTGACAATGCACCGATGGCTCTTGTTGAGCTGGTGGACCGCCCTGACGTGTCGGAAGACACTACAGCTGACACGGCCAAGGCAGAGTAAGCTACAATACACATATACCGCGCGGTGGAGCAGCCTGGTAGCTCGTTGGGCTCATAACCCAAAGGTCGTAAGTTCAAATCTTGCCCGCGCAACCAACATGCTAGCTAACCAAGCTAGTAACAAAACGCCCACTGATGTGGGCGTTTTGCTTTGTGCTCATAAATCTGCAAGTCTCTCTTCGTCAGACAGAAAGAGCGATGTACAAGATAAGAGCCCGCCAGCGTACATACTTCGCCGGGCGCGATTAATCTGGCAAGCGCTGTCGACGGCGTCAATCGTCTAGTCTGAACTGTTTGCCAGCTTGCGAAGTTACCTGGCGTGAAACAGGCCCAGCGCTACGGCCAGCTTCTCAGTCTCCTCAGAGGGTTTCTTTCCAAGAAGAATGGACAAACTGTCCCGGCAACGGCGGTACGCGCTGAATGCCGCAGATGGGTCGTTCTGCGCATGTGCACAGCGCATAAGCGCTCGATAAACGACCTCCGAGAGCGGTTCGATCGAAAGCGCCCGCAAGTACAAATCACGCGCCTGGTTCCACTGGGCCAGCTGCTCCAGCTGGGTTCCCAAGGCTGTGGCCAATGCCAAAAAGCGCTGCTGTGTTCGCTCGCGCGCCGGGAGAAACCACGCCTCCTCATCTCCATCGCAAAGCGGGCCACGATAGATCGCCAGCAAATCACCGGCCAGTTTCACTACACTGTTTTCGGAAGGGCTGGCAGGCAAGCCATCGACTTGCCGGCACAATGCATCGAACCCAAAGAGATCAGACGAGATGATTTTTGTGTTCACACAAACTCTTCCACCTGAAACCAGGATGGCTTCATCGGTCTTCAGAAGCTTCCTGAGGCGATGCACTGCCACGCTGAGGGCCGATCTTGCGCCTTCGGCCTCCGGCCAGAAGTTTGCAATCAATGCGGTTTGGCTCCTGCCGGCTTCGCCGGAGATCAGCAGCATCTTCAATAACTTGTGCAGCCGTTGCTGAGACTTCCCTTTCGATGGAGCCGCCGTTCCATCGAACAGTAACTCCATTTTTCCAAAAATACGTACTTCAACAGGGCGCGGCCAATTGGCACTGAAGCGCTTTGGCGCGGCAAGGCCTTGCCGCTGAATAATGTCCCGGACATAGGCGACATCAATTCCGGCATCAAGCGCCAATGCGGCAAGCGTGCCGGCCAGAACGGGGAATCGAACAAAGAACCCACGATTTTTCTGCTGCCGATGATTCTTGAATGCACTGGTTAGCAGGACCCTTCCCTGTGCTTCGTCACCTTCGGTAATGTGCTGATAGGCCTGAATAAAGGCACGGTTCTGAATCGCGAGCTCCTGGTCGGCGCCGTGCGCATGGGCAATTGCTTTTTCAAGCCAAACATATGCCGCCGCAAAATTCCCCATCTGTGCATGGCAGTTTGCAACTGTGCGCCCATGACGCGAGTGTTCTGCCGGCGATGTAGCGCATTCAGTAGAGCGCTCAAGCAGGTTCTTCATCGCCTGCATGCATTGGTCATTGTCTCCACGCTGCAGAGAATACGAAAGCTCAAGGCAGGTAAAACGAAGCAGGTCAATCTTTGCCGCCCCTGGCAGAGTTTCGCGGAGCTGTTGCATGGCCGTTTGGGCAGCTGTCAAATCATTGGCTGCCAGTAAAAGCAGGCAGTCCATGTACCGCAAATGAAAAATCACCTGGCTAGGGGCAAAATCGATTGCCAGTTTCAGGGCGAAGTCCGTCAACTGCCGGGCGCTTTGCAAGTCGCCGTTCAGATCGAAGTACCAACGCGCGGCCCGAATGCAGCACCATACTCTCGTAGTCGGACTAATCGCTGATTCTTTGACATAACTTCGGACCATACCGGCTATGCGTGAGACAACATCGGCGTCGATCCAGTGCATGCAAAACAGAAGAACTCCGCCGGCGGTCAGTTGTTCAGCATGATCTGTGACTTGCGGCATCAAATCCATGACCCGCTTGACACTGCTTTGAAGTTCGAGGCTGTCAGGCGACGAATGAAACAGGGCGGCGACGAGTCGTGAGTTGATCACCAGGTCTTCTTCCGTACTGAGCTCACCTGGATCTATCTGCCTCATCGCCTCGCGCAAGGCAACTATCCACTCATCGAGGTTCTGAAAATCCCCCGAGCCATAGTAGGCGAGATAGTTGTCGACGATGGCCGCAATCGTGAGCGCTTGCCCGCGAACATCACTCAGTTCACAAAATGCCCGGTGCGCCGAAAGCAGGGTTTCCTTTGCAAGCACTGAGTTAACGGGATTCTGAAAAACACCGTGCCAGTAGCGCAACCAGGGATACGCCCCCACCATCTCTGGTGGTAACCAGCCTAGCCACTCGCACCAGCTAAGACCCCGCCCGCTGGACTTCATCGGCTTTGCCACACGAATCAACAGGCTGGCTAGAAGATCAAATGCATGTGCGTCGCGGTACAGGCGGGCGGCCTCTTCAGTACGACCTTGCCCATCGATCATGACGGCAGCACGCCGCAATTGTGCGAGCCGGGTGCCGGCGTCCAGCCGCCGGGTAGCTTCTTCCTTGAGGAACTCCTGAAAAAGCGAATGAAAATAATAAATCGGCGTCTTGGTGCCCCGACAGTCGACAAACAATCCATCGCGATACAGCTGTTTAAGCAACCGGCCAGCGTCCTCGTTCCCAGTCAATAGCACCGCGTCTGGCTCCGAGATGCTCGAAAGACAGGACAGCATCAGCAGCTGCTTCTGAGCGGGCTCTGGCATCCGCTCCAGAATGACGCCGGCAAAATAGCGACAAATTGCCTCACGCCCCTCAAGGCGCGGTATCGATTTCTGTTCAGGTGTTTTGGCAAGATGGCTGCGCAGCATCACGATACCCGCCGCCCAGCCGTCGGCCTGATTGAGCCACTCCATATCGTCGTTGGCTTCGGCCGAAGCCTGGCCAAGCTGCCCTAGCGCCCTGGCTTCCGCGGAGCTCATGCGAAGTGCCTCACGTGAGAGGGTTGCAATTCGCCCGCTCAACTCAAGATGAGCAAGCCGCACGGGCGGTGGATCTCGACTCAGCGCCAGGACATTCACGCCCTCCGGAATTTCGCTGAACGCAATCTCCATCAACTCGCCATGCGTTGACCAATCCAGATCCTGGCAATTGTCAAATACCACAACCGTGTTGTCAGGGAGTCGTTTATAAAAGTCACGAAAAAAAATTCTGGCGAACCGCGGCAGGTCTTCCGCCAACTCCGCCGCCAGCCAGGGAAGTGTTGCTCCGGAGTTACCCAGCGCCAGCGCAAGAAAATAAAAAAAAGCTGCCGGGTCTGAATCCGTGCTGTCGATCTGGTACCAGATCGACGGCAGCTTGACATCGGCCAGGTAAGTTGCCGCCAAGGTTGTTTTGCCCGCTCCAGGTATTCCGACAACCCAGGTCGCAGCGTGCGAGTGGCGTAAAGCGTCCAGTCTCGTGAAAAGATGGCGGCGTGGAAGTGCGCCATGCAAGCGCGGGACCGAAAGCTTGGCGTAATTAGCGGCGGAATCAGAAAATCGCATCGAAAAAAGTTCTCTGGTTAAGCTCGGCAAACACGATGCGGCTGGCGACAAGTTGCATGGCAACAAGCCAGTTCATCGCAATCACTACTCGCTTTGCTGGCTTCGCTTCATAAAGCTTCCCGTTCATCGAGATGTCTGTCATGAGCACCTCGGTCACATTAATTCACTATGTGCGATACGGGTAGATGCGCTGGGCGCCTCTAAGTAGTGGCTTGCTGGAGTTGTAAATACGAACTTACCATAGCGTTTCAGCGCTGTCGTTAGCCCGCCGGTTTGATTCCGTCGGTTTGGCGTAACCCAATTGTTAACTCGTAACTATTCCGTAAGACCTCGCCCGACTGGATGGAGGATGGAAAACCTGGATTCCCGATTGGTAAATCATTCGTAAATCCTCGCGACCTAGCATGAGGGGTCGCCTCGTGATGTGGGCGAAAAATAGCAAAGCGTTGTACCAAGCCTTCCCCTTCATCCAACGAGGAAGAAATAGTGAAAACCACCCATTGGCGCGATGCTGTCGTTATCGCCCCGGTAACTCATGCGGCTCCAGTGCAAGCCCAGGGGTATTTCAACAGGATAGTCGGGCCGCAATTGCTGTTCGCATCGGGCGGCGCGGCCGACATCGTCGTCCGCGTGACTGCTGAGCCGCTCAGTAACGCGCTGGGTCAGCCGGTGATCGTCGTTCGGTTAATGCTTGATGGCTACTCACCGAGCACTGCCGCGGTGCCTGCCATGGCCACGGCTCCCGTGATCAACCTCAATAAGAAGTGCTGAAGTGGCAAAGACACGAAGAGTCTTCACGTTGGAAACCAAGCGGGAAGCGGTGCGCCAGGCAACGCAGCCTGGCAACACGATTGCGCGCTTCTCACGGGAACTGGGCGTGCATGAAAGCGTGCTGCGTCGCTGGATTCAGGAACTGGCTTCTGATTCTGCGACGCCGATGGCCGATGCGGTTCGAAGTGACGAGCAAAGTGCTGAACTTGCTCGTCTGAAGCACCAGGTGACACAGCAAAAAATTGCACGCGAAACCGTCGCAACCGCGTTGCGCAGTTTCTGTACATCACCATCCGGCGCGTCTGACCGATAGCGCGTTGGCGGTTCTTTTCAGATTGAGAGCTTCAATCCGGCAGGACAGCCGTCACCTCGATCTCCACACGCGCACGCTCCTCCACCAGGCCGGCCACCTCGACACAGGTCATGGCCGGGAAGTTCTTCCCCATGACTTCGCGGTAGGCACCACCCAGTGCCTTGAGGCTGTCGATGTATTCCACGCGGTCTACCACGTACCAGGTCATCCGAACCATGTGCTCGGGTCCGGCGCCGCCGGCTTTGAGAACGTCGGCGATATTCAGCAGCGCTTGCCGGGTCTGCGCAACAAAGTCATCGCTTTCAAACTGCTGCTGGGCGTTCCAGCCAATCTGGCCGCCCACAAACAGCAGCGCGCCGCGCGCCAGAATGCCGTTGGCATAGCCCTTGGGCTCCGCCCAATCGGGTGGTTGTAATTTTTTAAACATGTGTTTCCTGGGGTGTTTGTAGATAAGGCATCAAGGCGCTGCGCATGTCATCGGGGATGCGCACCGGTTTGCCGTTGGGGACTTGTGAATAGACCACCACGCCATGGGCTCTCAGCCTGATGGTGCTGGTGCTGCCCGGCGCGGGTGCGGCACCGTGGATTTCATACAGCATGCCCATGCTTGAGTTGCCGATGCGTGTCAGCTCCAGCGTCATCGTGAGCGGGTCGCCATTGCGGCACATGCCGAGAAACTCGGTCTTCAAATCGACAATCGGCACGCCTGTGCCGCCTGCAATCAGGATGTGTTCCGGAAAACCGATATGGGCCAGGAAGTCTTCCTGCACCTCATGCAGCAGGTAGAAAAACTGCGGATAAAAAACAATGCCAGCCGGGTCGCAATGATGAAAACGGACCTGCTTTTGAATAGTGAACTTCATGACTGGCGCAGCTTGAAACGTTGCAGTTTGCCGGTCTCCGTGCGTGGCAGTTTGTCCACGAACTCGATCTGGCGCGGATACTTGAACGGCGCGAGCATGGCCTTGACGTGATCTTGCAGCACTTTGACTGTGCCGTCTCCGCCGGCCTCGCCGGGCTTGAGGACCACAAAGGCCTTGACGATCATGCCGCGGTCGTCGTCGGGCAGGCCCACCACGCCGCATTCGGCCACCGCCGGGTGCTTGAGAAGGGCATCTTCCACCTCCGGGCCCGCCACGTTGTAGCCGGCGGTAATGATCATGTCGTCCGCACGCGCCTGGTAGAAGAAGTAGCCGTCGGCATCCTGCATGAAGGCGTCGCCGGGGTAGTTCCAGCCGCTTTTGACATAGTTGCCCTGGCGCGCGTCATCCAGGTAGCGGCAGCCGGTGGGGCCTACCACGGCGAGTTTTCCGACCGTGCCGCGGGGCACCTCTTCGCCGTCGTCATTCACGACCTTGGCGGTGTAGCCTGGCACTACCTTCCCGATGGCGCCGCGACGCACGTCGGCACCTGCGGCGGAAATAAAGATGTGGAACATCTCGGTCGCGCCTATGCCGTCAATCATCTCGATGCCGGTGGCGTCTTTCCACAGTTGCCGCGTGGCGTCAGGCAGGCTTTCGCCGGCGCTCACGCACAGCCGCAGGCTTGGCACGCCGTGCTGCTTGGCAAAAGCCGCCATCTGCCGGTAGAAGGTGGGCGCGGTGTAGCACACGGTGGCGCCCACCTGGTTGATGAGCTTGACCATCGCCTCCGGCGTATAGCCGATGGACGGGTAATACACGGAAGCACCGGCCCACATCGGAAAGATCAGCATGCCGCCCAGGCCGAAGGTAAATGCCAGCGGCGGCGAGCCGACTACGATGTCGTCGGGCCTGGCCTTGAGCACATGGCGCGGCCAGGCTTCGCAAGCAGCGAGCACGTCGCGATGCGTGTGCACCGCAGCTTTGGGCTTGCCAGTGGTGCCGGACGTAAACGCCATCAAGGCGATGTCATCCGCCGCTACCGGGCAGGGCGTGAACTGCCCGTCTTTTTGCGCCGAGAGCACGGCGAGCGATCCGGGCTCGTCCATCAGGTTGAAGGGAACGATGACTTGCAGGGTGCTGCTTTGCGCCTTGGCGGTCTGCAGCTCTTCCAGCAGGCTGGCGTCGCACAGGGCAAGTGCGGGCCGGGCTTTTTCAATCACTTCGCCCAACTCTTTGGCGCGTAGAAGCGGCATGGTGGCCACGGCGACCAGCCCGGCCTGCACCACACCCAGCCAGGCCAGCGCCATGCCGATGGAGTTGCCGCCGCGCAGCAGCACGCGGTTGCCCGGCTGCAGCTTGAAGTCTTCAACCAGCACTTGTGCGATGCGGTTGACCCGCTCCAATGCGTCGGCATAAGTCAGGGTGATCTTGTCCGAGCGCAGCATGGGCTTGTCGGCGCGCCCTTCGCGGATGGCTTTGGCAAACAGGGACTGGACCAGATTGGCTTGCGCCGGAATGCGCAGCTCGGGCATGGCGTAGACCATGCGCGGTAATGCTTGCTGCGCAGGCAGGCGCTCGTGCACAAACCGGTCGGCTTGCGCGGACGGCGCAGCGGCTGGCGCTTCCGTGGAGACGGCAGCCGGGCCGGAAACAGTATCGGAAACGGAGGTGCTCATGATTGCAATACGGCCTTTCCAATAATGAGTTGCTGCACTTCGGTCGCGCCTTCGTAAATGCGCAGGGAGCGGATGTCGCGGTAAAGGCTTTCCACCTTGGTGCCTACTTTCACGCCCAGGCCACCGTGCATTTGCAGCGCCATGTCGATGACCTTCTGGGCGTTCTCGGTGGCGGTCATCTTGGCCATGGCCGCTTCGGCGGTAATGCGCGCGCCGCTGCCCAGCCGTTCGCTCTCGTCGCGCATCCAGGCGGCGCGGTAGGTCAGCAGGGCGGCCGCGTCCACCAGGGCCGCCATCTCGCCGAGCTTGGCCTGCGTGAGCTGGAAGTCCGCCAGCGTCTGACCGAACATCTTGCGTTCTTTGGAGAAGCGCACCGCCTCGGCCAGCGCGCGGCGCGCCATGCCCAGCGCCGCAGCGGCCACCGATGCGCGAAAAATATCCAGCGTCTGCATCGCCAGCTTGAAGCCGCCGTGCAGCGCGCCCAGCTGGGCATCCTGCGGCAGCTTGCAATGCGTGAATTTCAGCGTGGCCAGCGGATGCGGCGCCATCACGGCGATGTGTTCGCTGGTGTCCAGGCCCTGGCTGTCTGCGTCCACGATAAAAGCCGTGATGCCGCGCGTGCCGGCCTGTGGGTCCGTCTTGGTGAAGGTGACATAAAAATCCGCAATGCCGCCATTGCTGATCCAGGTCTTGCTGCCGTTGACCGTCCAGCCATTGCCCGCGCTGACGGCGGAGGTTGCCATGGCGCCCGCGTCGGATCCGGCATCCGGCTCACTCAGGGCAAAGGCCGCAATCTTCGCGCCGCTGGCCACCTGCGGCAGATAGGCCGCTTGCTGCGCGGGTGTTCCTGCCAGCGTGATCGCGCCGCTGCCCAGGCCCTGCATCGCAAAGGCGAAGTCGGCCAGGGGCGAATGAAAGGCCAGCGTTTCCCGCAGGATCACCAGCGCGCGCGAATCCAGCTTTTCCAGCGCGCCGCCCAGTGCGCCGTCTTTGCCGGCCGGCACGCAGTAGCGCAGCCACTGGTTGGCGCCCAGCAGCTGGACCCATTCCTTGCAGGCCTTGCGGTCATCGCTTTCATCGATGTGCTGCTGCCGCATCCAGTCGGCCAGCCGGCGGCCCAGGTCGCGGTGGACATCGTCAAAAAAGGGCAGCGCCAGATGGGCGGTGGTCGATCTCATGCGTGAAACATCCTTGCCTGGTTGACTCGTCGAGCGTGCGCTTCAGTCGCCGCGGAACTCGGGCTTTTGCTTGGCCGAAAACGCCTTGTAGGCGCGGGTGAAATCCTGCGTCTGCATGCAGATGGCCTGCGCCTGAGCTTCGGCCTCAATCGCCTGGTCCAGCGTCATGGCCCATTCCTGATGCAGCATGGTTTTGGTCATGCCGTGCGCAAAGGTCGGGCCCTCGGCGAGGCTTAGCGCCAGCTTCTGCGCCTCTGCCAGCACATCCTGCGGCTCATGCAGTGCGTTGAAAAATCCCCATTGCAGGCCTTCCTGCGCGCTCATGGAGCGGCCGGTGAAGAGCAGCTCCGACGCACGGCCCTGGCCGATCAGGCGCGGCAGCAGGGCGCAAGCGCCCATGTCGGCACCGGCCAGGCCCACGCGCGTGAACAGAAAAGCGGTTTTGGCCTGGGCGGTGCCCAGCCGCATGTCGGCCGCCAGCGCCATCATGGCGCCCGCCCCTGCGCAAATTCCGTCAATCGCCGCGATGATGGGTTGCGGGCACAGGCGCATGGCCTTGACCAGGTCGCCCGTCATGCGGGTGAACTCCAGCAACTCGGGCATGGTCATCTTGGTGAGCGGGCCGATGATCTCGTGCACATCGCCGCCCGAGCAGAAATTGCCGCCGGCGCCGGTGATGACCACGGTCTTCACATCGGTGGCGCTGTTCAGCGTGCGAAACAGGTCGCGCAGTTCCGCGTAGGAGTCAAAAGTCAGCGGGTTCTTGCGCTCCGGGCGGTTGAGCGTCAGCGTTGCCACGCCTGCGTCGAACGAATACGCAAAGTGTTCCGCCTGGTGATGGGCCAGCGCATCGAACTGCGCGTGCATGGGATTACCCAGTTTGATGTAGTGCTTCATGTTGTTTCCAGTTTGGCGTCAGCGAGGGCGTTGTGGTGTTGCTTGACCTTGCCCAGCAGCTTGTGCAGCGACTCCACTTCACGCGCGGAGAGGCCTTCGAAGGCCGCCACGATCCAGGCTTCATGCTCGGCAGCCATCTCGTCAAAGAGCTTGCGGCCGCGGGTGGTCAGGCGCACGCGGTAGGCGCGCCGGTCGCCCTCTACATCCACGCGCTCCACCAACCCCTCGGTGACCAGCTGGTCGGTGATGCCGGTGACGTTGCCGCCGGTCACCATCATGCGGCGCGACAGCTCGTTCATCTTCAGGCCCTCAGGGCTGCGCTCAAGCTGGGCCATCAGGTCAAACCGGGGCAGGGTGGTGTCGAACTGCTCGCGCAACTGGGTGCGCACCTGCTTTTCCACCAGCTGCGTGCAGGTGAGCATGCGCAGCCAGAGCCGCAATGCCTCGGGGTGTTCGCTGTGGCCTCGTGCTTCCATGTCCATGGTGAGTCTCCTTGGTGGTATTCGCGCTTGCTATTGATCTGGTAGCTGCTTACGCCCGTTCCGCCTGGGCCGCGAGCTCTTTTTGCTTCGAAATTTCGCGGTAGAGCTGGTCGCGGCCGCTCAGGTAAGGCTGGGGCCAGTTCACATGCCGGCTTTGCAGCTTGGCGGCCTCATGCAGCGTCCAGGCCGGGTCGGCCAGGTGCGGGCGGGCAATGGCGCACAGGTCGGCGCGGCCGGCGGCGATGATACTGTTGACGTGGTCGACCTCCGAGATCGCGCCGACGGCAATGGTCTGGATGCCGACTTCGTTGCGGATGCGGTCGGCAAACGGTGTCTGGTACATGCGGCCGTAAACCGGTTTGGCCGCGCGTGTGGTCTGGCCCGACGAGACGTCGATAAAGTCGCAGCCGGCGGTCTTGAACATGCGGGCGATGGCAACGGCGTCGTCCGCCGTATTGCCGCCGGGCGCCCAGTCGTGCGCGGAGATACGCACGCTCATGGGCAAGTGGGCCGGCCACACCGCGCGCATGGCGCTGAACACCTCGAGCGGGAAGCGGCAGCGGTTTTCCAGGCTGCCGCCGTAGTCGTCGGTGCGCTGGTTGGTCAGCGGCGTGATAAAGCTCGAGAGCAGGTAGCCATGGGCGCAATGCAGTTCCAGCCAGTCAAAACCGGCCTCGGCTGCATAGCGGGTGGACTGCACGAACTCCGCCTTGACGCGGTCCATGTCGGCGCGCGTCATCGCTTGCGGCACCTGGTTGGTCGGGCCGTAAGCCACGGCGCTGGCCGCCAGCAGCGGCCAGTTGCCGGTGAGGAGCGGCTCGTCGGGCTGCTCCCAGCCGACTTGTGTCGAGCCTTTGGGGCCGCTGTGGCCCAGCTGCATGCCTATCCGGGCGCCGGCGCCCGACGCGTGCACAAAATCCACGATGCGCTTGAAGGCCCTGGCTTGTGTGTCGTTCCAGAGGCCTGGGCAGCCCGGCGTGATGCGGCCTTCTGCACAGGGCGCGGTCATTTCGACAAACACCAGTGCGGCGCCGCCCAATGCACGCGCGCCCAGGTGCACCAGGTGGAAGTCTTGCGGCACACCGTCTACTGCGCTGTAGGTGGCCATGGGCGAGACCACAATGCGGTTCTTCAACGAAAGCTCGCGTACCTTGAGCGGCAGCAGCATGGGCGGCGGCGCATGCGGCGCATTGCTTTTGGCCAGCCACTGCTCATAGCCCTGCAGCCAGGCGGCATCGCGCACGCGCAGGTTCTCGTGGCTGATGCGCTGCGAGCGCGTGAGCAGCGAATAAAAGAACTGCTCGGCTTCCATGCTGCTGTAGCGGTCCACGTTCTCAAACCATTCGGTCGAGTTGCGCGCCGCGTTCTGGATCTTCAGCACTTCCACCGAGCGCAGGGCTTCGTAGGTTTTGAGCGCCGCGACGGCATCACCATGTTGTGCAAAGCAGTTGGCCAGCTCAATCGCGTCTTCGAGCGCCAGCTTGGTACCGCTGCCGATCGAGAAGTGCGCAGTGTGCGCCGCATCGCCCATCAGCACGATGGGCACCTGCTTGCCGTTGATGGAAGCCTCGTGCACCCAGCGCTCGCACACCACGCGCGGAAAGCGTATCCAGATGGCCGAGCCGCGCACATGCGTGGCGTTGTTCATCAGCGGGTTGCCGTCCAGGTATTTGGCAAACAGCCGCTCACAAAATGCAATGCCGTCTTCCTGGCTCATCTGGTCCAGGCCGTGGGCCTTCCACACCGCTTCGGGTGTCTCCACGATAAAGGTGGATGTGTTCTCGTCAAACTTGTAGGCGTGCGCGGCAAACCAGCCGTGCTCGGTCTGCTCAAACGCGAAGGTGAAGGCGTCAAACGTCTTGCGTGTACCCAGCCACACAAACCGGCAGGCGCGCAACTCGACGTCGGGCTTGAAGGTGTCCGCGTAGCGGTTGCGGATGCGGCTGTTCAGGCCGTCGCTGGCGATCACCACGTCGGCGTTATATTGCGCCGCGATGGCCTGGTCGTCCTGCACATCGGTTTCAAACACCAGGTCCACGCCCAGCGCCATGCAACGTTCTTGCAGGATATTGAGCAGGCGCTTGCGGCCAATGCCGCAAAAGCCGTGGCCGCCCGAGCGCACCGAACGGCCCTTGAAGAAGACTTCCACGTCGTCCCAGTGGTTGAACGCGTCGCCAATCAGCTGCGCACTGACCGGGTCTGCCACACGCAGGTTGCCCAGCGTCTGGTCGGACAGCACCACGCCCCAGCCAAAGGTATCAAAAGGCCGGTTGCGCTCGACCACCGTGACCTGATGCGCCGGGTTCTGCAGCTTCATCAGCAGGGCGAAATACAAACCTGCGGGACCACCGCCCAGGCAAAGAATGTGCATGAAAGCGTACTCTCTGGATTAATCTGGCTTTAATTGTTTAGGTTTAAACTAAATCCGTCAAGCGGGTTTTTCCGCAATTCCAGAAACTGTCTGCAACATGGCCAGGTAAAGGCGGCCGGTGCTCCGGCCGCGGGGCGTCAAGGCGCCTGGAAGCTGGCTGCTCTGTAAGTGAGCACCAACGTGTCCCGGAAGCTTTTTACCGGTTGGTCGTCTGCCGGCAGGATGGGCGTGGTCTCGTGGATGACGCGGGCGTCATCCAGCAGCAGCGCCGTCAGGGGCTCCTGCATCACAAAGCGCACGCCGTGCGGGCCGTTGGCGTCAAACACCCGGGTCTCGCCGCCCTTGACGCCGTGCCGCGCCACCATCATCACCACCACAAAGTCCACGCCGTCGCGGTGCGCGCCTTCGGGGGTGGGGCGGCCCACGCCGCCCGCAGTGTCGATGCGGAACTGGTGCGCTTCAATATGCCAGCGCCCGGCAGGCTGCACCTGCGCAAACAGCTTTCCCAGCCCGGCCAGCAGGTCTGTCCACGCCGGGGCGGTGGCTACGGCGGGCTCGACCGGGTCAAACCATCGCTCAAAGCCGCCGTGCAGGGCGTTGTAGTCGGTGGGCTGCCAGTGGGCGCGGTGCGGGGTTTGCGTCAGCGCGCCCGTGGCCAGGTCCTGCACGAAGCAGGAATGGCGGCGCTTGCGGTAGTGCCCGCCGTCTTTCAGATGCGCGTCGGGCGGCAGCCGGTCCCAGGAGCCGGTCAGCGCCTGCCAGCCTGAGGTCCATGCCGGCGCGGGCAGCGCCAGGGTGGCCGTCAGCTCGGTGGGGTTGAGCAGGCTGAGGCCATCCTGGCTGAGCGCCTGGCGAGCCGACTTGGGGACAGTGGCGATATTGAACATGGCGCTATTTTGCTTGAGCGCACCTGCCCTTCGGGAACTCCGGGCGCAATCCCGAGACTCCAACAGGTGAAACAGGCCTACATACGCCAGCCTGAAAACTTCCCATAATGACTTGTCTGTTTTTAACCCGAGGAGCCATCCATGCTTTACAAATTCAAATCAAAAGACGCCGGCGACGTGATCATGCTGGAAGCCAATGGCCGCAAGGTGCTGGAAATCATCGGCAAAGACGCCGGGCCCAAAGGCATCATCCTGCCCGAGCAAATGCCGGCCGCCATCGCTGCGCTCAAGGCGGCGATTGCCCATGAGGAAGCCCACGACGCCAATGCCGAAGATGGCGTCGTCCCCGGTGACGGCCTGGGCCTGCGCCAGCGCGCCATGCCCTTTATCGACATGCTCCAGCGCAACCACCAGAACGGCCACGAGGTGGTCTGGGGCGTCTAGGCGTCTGGACGGGTAGCGAAGCCGCGGCGGCGGCTCCTATATATGCGTGAATAAAAAAGCCCTGGTGACAGGGCTTTTTGCATTCTGGGGGATGTGTGACCGGCGCTATTAAAAATAGCTCAGCCCCAACCGCTTCTATCGTCGGCCCTAGTTAAGAATTTCTCCCATTCCTGTCTGGACGCGAATTCTGAGTTGCCGAATGAACTCCTGATCGTAGGGTTCCCAGCTTTCAAGTTCGCCGATGACTTTCAAAGGAGATCCACTTCGGTATGACCGCGTTGGGTTGCCGGGAAATTTTTTGTCCGTGACGTTGGGGTCGTTCTCAAACTCTCCCGTTGGCTCAACGATGTAAACCCGGGGTGCACCTTCGCCTTTGGACATCTCCGCAGCAAGCCCAGCCCCCTTTGACAAAGCCGTGAAATAAATATGGTTCATCACAACACTGTCGTCGTAGTTTGATCTGAAACCTGCCGTCAACAAGTCGCCAACCTGCATATCTGCTCTCGTACCGTGATAGAAGGGCCCGGCGTCTAAAACACCCATGCATTTGCCTCTAAAAAATCAGGGGAAAATCCAGTCTTCCGGATCCTCAGTCCACCTTCGCCCCCGACGCCTTCACCACCTGCGCCCACTTCTTGTGCTCGGCATTGATAAAGGCGGTGAACTGCGCCGGCGTATTCCCGCTCGGAATCGCTCCCTGCGCCAGCAGCTTTTCCTTGATGGCGGGCGTGTTGAGCGCTTTGGCGGATTCCTGCTGGATGCGGTTGACGATGTCGGGCGGTGTGCCGGCGGGGGCCAGCAGGCCAAACCACGAGCTGGCGTCAAAACCCTTGAGTGCCGGGCCGCCGGCCTGCTCCACAGTAGGAACATCCGGAACCGCCGCCGAGCGCTCCGAACTCGTCACAGCCAGCGCCTTGAGCTTGCCGGACTTGATCAGCTGCATGGACGAAGGCAGGTTGTCGAACATCACATCCATGTCGCCGCCCACCAGAGCCAGCAGCGCCGGGCCGGAGCCGCTGTACGGAAAGTGCGTCATGTAAGTGCCACTCATGGTCTTGAACAACTCGCCCGCCAGATGGATGGACGTGCCGTTGCCGCTGGAGGCCATGTTGAGCTTGCCGGGGTTGGCCTTGGCCACCCGGATGAAGTCCGCCACATTGTTGATGCCTGCGGCCTTGGCTTTTTCAGTGTTGACCACCATCACATTGGGCACGCCCGCCACCAGGGTGATGGGCGCAAAGTCCTTTTGCGGGTCGTAGCTCATCTTGCTGTAAAGCGACTTGTTGATGCCGTGCGTGCCGACAGTGCCCATCAGCAGCGTGTAGCCGTCAGGGGCCGACTTGGCCACCACATCGGCGCCGATGTTGCCGCCGGCGCCGGCGCGGTTTTCCACCACAAAGGGCTGGCCGAAGGCTTTGGACAACTCAGGCGCCATGGCCCGGGCCAGGATGTCGGTGGTGCCGCCGGGGGCGAAGGGCACGATGATTCTGACGGGTTTGGCAGGCCAGCTGGCGCTTTGCGACCAGGCGGAGGGCGAGGCCATAAAGGTGGCAAAGGCGGCCAGCGTGGTGGCGAAGAGGGCGCCGTAGCGCTTCGAAAGCAGGGGTTTGTTGTTCAAGAGCTGTCTCCAGGATGGCCGGCTGTGGCCGGGATCACACGAACATAGCGTGCAGGGATGGCCTCTTCAAGAGGGTTAAACCCGGCGGGCATGAAAAAAGCCGCCCGGCGCGAACCGGGCGGCTTTTTGAAATCAAAAGGTAAGCAGATCAGTCGGCAAACTTGCCGGCGGCTTCGATCACGGGCTTGAGCTTGTTGATCTCGGCGGCCACAAAAGCTTTGTGAGCGGCGGGCTCGACACGCTTGTCGGTCACGACCACGGCGCCAAGGCCTTCCTGCTTCTTGATGAACTCTGGGTCCTTCAGTGCGATCTTCAAGGCATTGTTGATCTGGGTCATCACGGCGGCCGGCGTGCCCTTGGGCGCGTAGAGGCCGTGCCAGATCGTCAGGTCAAAGCCTTTGAGGCCCATTTCCTGCAGCGTGGGGTAGTCCTTGAGCAGCTTGTTGCCCGACAGCGGCTTGGCAGTCGTCACGGCGAAAGCCTTGACGCGGCCTGCTTCGATCTGGCCGGTGGTGTTGGTGGTCTGGTCGCACATCATGTCAACCTGGCCGCCGACCAGCGCATTCATCGCGGGGGCCGTGCCGCCGAAAGGAATGGTGGTCATCGCGTCCTTGGCGTTGATGGCCGACTGCCACATCAGGCCGCACAGGTGCGAGGCTGAACCCAGGCCCGCGTGGGCGATGTTGAGCTTGCCGGCGTTGGCGCGGATGTAGTTCTCGAAGTCGCGGTAGTTGTTGGCGGGCAGCTGGGGCTTGCCGATGATGGTCATGGGCACTTCATTGATCATGCCCAGGAATTCGAAGTCGTCCAGCACCTTGTAAGGCAGCTTGCGGTACAGGCCGGGCGCTGCCGCCATGCCGATGTGGTGCAGCAGCAGGGTGTGGCCGTCGGGCGTGGCGCGTGCCACCTTGGCTGCGCCAATGGTGCCGCCGGCGCCGTTGACGTTTTCAACGACGAAGTTGGCGCCGCCGCCCATGGACTTGCGCATGGCTTCGGCCAGGTCGCGCGCCACGCGGTCGGTGGGGCCGCCGGCTGCGAAGGGCACCACAAAGGTGATGGGCTTGGAGCCGGGGAATGCGGGGGCTTGGGCGTGGGCGGCAAAAATGGCCGTCGCGGCAGCGGCGAGGACTAACAGGCGTTTCATGAGCGTCTCCTTTTTGATGAACGCGCCAAGTTTACGGTTCCATTACCGGTAGAACATCGCGGGAACTACGTAAGGGCTATCCCGTTTACTGCCTGCCTTGCCGGGGCTTCCCGACAACTTTCCGCTTATTTATAGCTCCTTGCGTCCTCAATAACCTTCCCGTCGTTGGGGAGACTTCCGGGCGCCACCAGCTGTACCGTGCCGCGCAGCTTGGTGACGTCGCGGATCACCTCGCCGATGCGCTGGTCCAGGCCTTCCGGGGCCGAGGCCGTTTCGGCCTGAAAGTGCATGCTGTCGTTGGCCATTTCGCCGCTGACGACCAGCCTGGCCTTGAGCACCTCGGGAAAGCGCCGGGCAATGTCGGCAACCTGGCCCGGGTGCACAAACATGCCGCGCACCTTGACGGTCTGGTCAGCCCGGCCCATCCAGCCCTTGATGCGGGTGTTGGTGCGGCCGGTCGGGCAACTGCCCGGCAGCACGGCAGAGAGGTCGCCCGTGCCGAAGCGGATCAGCGGGTAATCGGGGTTCAGCGTGGTGACGACCAGCTCGCCGACCTCGCCCTCGGCGACCGGGTCGCCGGTGCCCGGGCGCACGATTTCCACGATCACGCCTTCGTCCAGCACCAGGCCCTCGCGGGCCTCGGTTTCATAGGCGATCAAGCCCAGGTCGGCCGAGGCGTAACACTGGTAGGCGGTGATGCCGCGCTCGGCCAGCCAGTCGCGCAGGCTGGGCGGAAAGGCCTCACCCGAGACCATGGCCCGCGTCACGGTGGGTAGGGCCAGCTTCATCTCGGCGGCTTTTTCAACAATGATCTTGAGAAAGCTCGGCGTGCCGACGTAACCGGCGGGTTTGAGCTCGGCCATTGCCTGCACCTGCTGCTCGGTTTGCCCGGTGCCGCCCGGAAACACGGTGCAGCCCAGCGCATGGGCGCCGCTTTCCATCATGGCGCCGGCCGGCACGAAGTGGTAGCTGAAGCAGTTGTGCACCAGCTGCCCCGGCCTGAAGCCGGAAGCGTACAGCGCGCGCGCCAGGCGCCAGTAATCCTTGCGCGTGCTGTCAGGCTCGTAAATCGTGCCGGGGCTGGCGAACACCCGCGGCATCGCGGCGCCGTAGCGCAGCGCGCTGAATCCGCCGAAAGGGTCGCTGCCGCCGGCCTGGCGCGCGGCCTGCTGGCGCTCCAGCAGCTCATGCTTGCGCGTCACAGGCAACTGCGCCAGCGCGGCGCGCGATGTCACGGCCTGCGCATCGACATTTTTGAGGATGGTGGTGAAGGCGGGGGCGCCCGTCTTGGCATGCGCGATCTGCTGCGGCAGCGCGGCGAGCTGGGCGGCCTCGCGGCTGGCGTGCGGCCGGTGTTCCAGGGTGTCGAAGAAATTGCTCATGTGCCTGCCCTCACGCCAGCCAGCGCTTGCGGCGCTTGTAGCTCTTGACGTCTTTAAAGCTCTTGCGCTCGCCGCCGCCCACGCCGAGGTAGAACTCCTTGACGTCTTCATTGTTGGCCAGGTCGCTCGCCGCGCCGTCCATCACCACGCGGCCGCTTTCCATGATGTAGCCGTAGTCGGCGTACTTGAGCGCCATATTGGTGTTTTGTTCGGCCAGCAGAAAGGTCACCTGCTCCTTCTGGTTCAGGTCTTTCACGATGTTGAACACCTCTTCGACGATTTGTGGCGCCAGGCCCATGGAGGGCTCGTCCAGCAGCACCATGGTCGGGCTGGCCATGAGCGCGCGGCCGATGGCACACATCTGCTGCTCGCCGCCGGACGTGTAGGCCGCCTGCGAGGTGCGCCGGGTTTTCAGGCGTGGAAAGTAGTTGTAGACCTTCTCCAGGTTGGCCGCCACTTCCGCCTTGCTGGTGCGTGTGTAGGCGCCGGTCAGCAGGTTTTCCTCGATGGTCAGGTGGGCAAAGCAGTGGCGCCCCTCCATCACCTGCACCACACCGCGTTGCACCAGGTCGGCCGGCGAGAGGTTTTCGATGCGTTCGCCGCGCAGCTCGATGGAGCCCTTGGTGACCTCACCGCGCTCGCCCCGCAGCAGGTTGGAGATGGCGCGCAGCGTGGTCGTCTTGCCCGCGCCGTTGCCGCCCAGGATGGCCACGATGCGGCCCTGCGGCACTTGCAGCGAGACGCCCTTGAGCACCAGGATCACGTGGTTGTAGATAACCTCGATGCCGTTGACGTTGAGAACGATGTTAGGTGTTTCCATATTTTTCCTGACCAATCTTGAGGGCTGCTGCCAAGGCAATCAGCCCTCAAGGCTGGCGACTCGCGAGAGCCACACCCCTCCCGCCTGGCGGGAGGGTTTCAAGGCAAGGACACCGCGGATCCGGCTTTGCCGGTCCGCCTGTGTCGCCCCTTGAGGGGGAGGCGGCGCAGAGCGCCGCCACGGGGGGAGCTAGCTTTGGCAGTCAGCCGCGCTGCGGCGTGTCATCTTCTTGTCGGCGAGGTATTTGTCTGCGCCGGCCTTGATCATGGGTTTCAGAATCTGCTCGTCGGCCTGGATGAAGTCGGAGCTGAATTCCCACTTGCTGCCGTTCCAGGTCTGCACGCGTGCGGCGGTCGAGCCCATGTGATCAGAGCACGAGGTGCTGATCGGGCGCATCACTCCGCTAAAGCCCAGCGCGTCCAGGCGCTTCTGGTCCAGCGCGAGGTTTTCCATGCCCCAGCGCACCTGCTCGCCGGTCATGACCTTGCCCTTGCCGAAACGTTCCTGCGCGCGGCGAACCGCTTCGATGCTCAGCATCTGGATGATCACGCCGCGCGTGTACAGCACCTGGCCGACTTCATCCTTGGGGCCCGTGCCCTGGCCTTTGTCGTGCACATACTTCATGATGTCCTGAATGACCTTGGGCTGCGTGCCCGAGGTGTTGAGCGCCAGCGCGTTGTAGCCCTTGGCGCCTTCGCCCACGTCTTTCACATCAGGCTCGGCGCCGGCCCACCACACGCCGTACATCTTGTCGCGCGGATAGCCGGTGGCCTGCGCTTCCTTGAGGGCGGTGGAATTCATCACACCCCAGCCCCACAGCAGCACAAAGTCCGGGCGGGTCTGGCGCACTTGCAGCCAGGCTGATTTCTGCTCGACGCCGGGCGCCGTGACGGGAATCAGTTGCAGGTCAAAGCCGTGCATCTTCGCGCGCTCCTGCAGCAGCGGAATCGGCTCTTTGCCGAACGGCGAGTCGTGATAGACCAGCGCAATCTTCTTGCCCTTGAGCTTGTCCAGGCCGCCTTCCTTCTTGCCGATGTGCTGGATCAGGATGTCGGCGCCCGTCCAGTAGCTGCCCATCAGCGGAAAGTTCCACTTGAAGGCCTGGCCGTCCTGCGCGACCGAGAGGCCGTAGCCCAGCGTGATCAGCGGCACCTTGTCGGTGGGGACTTTTTCGGTCAGCGCAAAAGTGATGCCGGTGGCTTGCGGGTCGAACACGGCCACGCCGGGCCGGCTCTTCAGGCGTTCATAACATTCCACGCCGCGGTCGGTGGCGTAGCCGGTTTCGCATTCCTCATACGTCAGCTTCACGCCGTTGATGCCGCCGTCGCGGGCGTTGATCATCTTGAGGTAGTCCTGCTTGCCGTTGGCCCAAGGCACGCCGTTGGGCGCGTAGGGGCCGGTTCGGTAAGACAGCAGCGGAAAGAATTGCTCCTTCGCTTGCGCATAAGCGCTGGTCGTCACCAGGGACGAAGCGCCGGCGGCGATGGCCGCCACGGCCAGAATCAAACTGCGAATCTTCATTGTTGTCTCCTGAAAATTAAAAGCAATACACCCTGAAAAAACACATCCACATATTCGAAAAGAAGCGGATACCTGAGTAAACGGACAAAGCCCTGAAAACACATTGGTAGTTGCGAGCAGTCCTTGAGCCGGTCAGTGGGGGAAGGGCCAGAGGCGTAATTTCTGTTTGCCGATAGACCACAGCTTGGCCAGACCATGCGGCTCCACAATCAGGAACCAGACAATCAGGCCGCCAAAAATCATGAGCTCCGCATGCGAAACGCCCGCGGTGCCCATCTCATACCCAAAGAGCCGCGTGATAGCCGGCAGCGCCTGGCTCAGCACAATCGGCAGGATGGTGATGAAGGCCGCGCCCAGGAAGCCGCCCAGGATGGAGCCCAGGCCGCCGATGATCACCATGAAGAGCAGGCGGAAGGAGAACTCCACCGAGAATGCTGCCGGCTCCCAGGAGCCGAGATGCACAAAGGCCCAGAGCGCACCGGCCATGCCGATGATGAAAGAGCTGACCGCAAAGGCGCTGAGCTTGGCGTACATGGGGCGTATGCCGATGACGGCGGCCGCCACGTCCATGTCGCGTATCGCCATCCATTCACGGCCGATAGCGCCGCGCACCAGGTTTTTGGCCAGCAGCGCAATCACCACCAGCAGCGCCAGGCACAGCAGGTACTTCGACACCGCACTCTCAATCGGCAAACCAAACACCTGCAGGTTGTTGACCGAGATGGAGCCCGAAGGCGAATCGTTGGTAAACCACTTGATGCGCAGAAACATCCAGTCGCTGAAGAACTGCGCGGCCAGCGTGGCGACGGCCAGGTACAGGCCCTTCACGCGCAAGCTGGGCAGGCCGAACAGAATGCCGAAGGCCGTCGCGCACAACCCACCCAAGATCAGCGCCGGGATCAGCGGCATGCCGGGGATGCGCACAAAGAAGTTGTAGGCGCCGTAAGCACCCACGGCCATAAAGGCGCCCGAGCCCAGGGAGATTTGCCCGCAGTAGCCGACCAGGATGTTCACCCCCAGCGCAGCCAGCGAGATGATCAGGAAGGGAATCAGGATGGCGCGAAACAGGTAGTCGCTGGCCAGCAGCGGCACTGCCACAAAGGCGAACAACAGGAAGAGGGCGATAAAGACGCGGTCCTGCAGGATGGGGAAGATCTGCTGATCCGCCCGGTAGGTGGTTTTGAACTGGCCGTTTTCTCTGTAAAGCATGTTGTGTTCTTTTTCTTTATTCAGACGCGGTCGATGATCTTCTCGCCGAACAGCCCTTGTGGCCTGAACAACAGAAATCCCAAAGCCAACACATAGGCGAACCAGATTTCAATGCCGCCACCTACAAAAGGCCCGAGATAAACCTCAGACAGCTTCTCGCCCACGCCGATGATCAGCCCGCCAATAATCGCGCCGGGCACCGAGGTCAGGCCACCCAGAATCACAACCGGCAGCGCACGCAAAGCCACGGTGGCGAGTGAGAACTGCACACCCAGCTTGCTGCCCCAGATCATTCCGGCCACCAGCGCCACCACACCGGCCACACACCAGACGATGACCCAGATGCGGTTGAGCGGAATGCCGATGGATTGCGCGGCCTGATGGTCGTCAGCCACGGCGCGCAGCGCACGGCCGGTAGCCGTCTTCTGGAAGAACACGCTCAGCGCGGCCACCAGCACCGCGGCGATCAGCGCCGCGTAGAGGTCTTCCTTGTTGATCAGCACGCCGCCCTGGAAAGCGGACTCCAGCACAAAGATGGGCTCCTTGGGCATGCCGATGTCGATCTTGTAGATGCTGCTGCCGAACAGCGTCTGGCCCAGGCCTTCAAGAAAGTAGGCAATGCCCAGCGTGGCCATCAGCAAAGTCGCGCCTTCCTGGTTGACCAGGTGGCGCAGCACCAGGAACTCAATCACCCAGGCCACCACAAACATGATGGCGCCGGCAATCACAAAGGCGGCGATGTTGGCCAGCAGCAGGCTGTTGATGCCCGTCCACTGCGGAATCCATTCCGAAAAGCGCGCCATCGCCAGCGCGGCAAACAGCACCATCGCGCCCTGCGCGAAATTGAAAACGCCCGAAGCCTTGAAGATCAGCACAAAGCCCAGCGCCACCAGCGAATACAGCATGCCGGCCATCAGGCCGCCAAGAAGTGTCTCTAAGAAAAAAGCCATCTTGTTAGTCCTGCCGCTTTAATGACTGGTGCCCAGGTAGGCCCGGATCACGTCTTCGTTATTGCGTACTTCGTCGGGGCTGCCGTCGCCGATTTTTTTACCGTAGTCCAGCACGACCACGCGGTCGGAGATATCCATCACCACCCCCATGTCGTGCTCGATCAGCACCACGGTCGTGCCGAACTCATCATTCACGTCCAGTACAAAGCGGCACATGTCCTGCTTTTCTTCAACGTTCATGCCGGCCATGGGCTCGTCGAGCAGCAGCACCTGTGGCTCCATCGCGAGGGCGCGGCCCAGGTCCACACGCTTTTGCAGGCCGTAGGGCAACTGGCCCACCGGTGTTTTGCGATACGCCTGGATTTCCAGGAAGTCGATGATTTTTTCCACCGCCTCGCGGTGCATGATTTCTTCTTTTTCAGCGGGGCCTATGCGCAGCGCCTGCAGCAGCAGATTGCTTTTGATCTTGAGGTTGCGGCCCGACATGATGTTGTCGAGCACGCTCATGCCCTTGAACAGCGCCAGGTTCTGGAAGGTGCGCGCTACGCCCATCACTGCCACCTGGTGGCTGTTCATGTGCTTGAAGGTCTGTCCGCGGAAGGTGATGGAGCCCTGCTGCGGCGCATAGACGCCGTTGATGCAGTTGAGCATGGAGCTTTTGCCCGCGCCATTGGGGCCGATGATGGCGCGTATCTCGTGCTCCTTCACATTGAAGGAAATATCCGAGAGCGCCTTCACGCCGCCAAAGCTCAGGCTGATATTTTTGACGTCCAGGATGACGTCGCCGATCTTCTTGGTCATGCTGCCGCCTTCACGGGTGCAAAGGTTTGGGTGTCGCTGATCTTCAGGGTCGCGCTCACGCTGCCGCTGCGGCCGTCTTCGAACTTCACGACGGTTTCAATGAACTGTTCGGTCTTGCCGCTGTACAGCGCATCGACCAGCGGCAGGTATTTTTCGGCGATAAAGCCGCGTCGCACCTTGTTGGTTCGTGTGAGCTCACCGTCATCGGCGTCCAGCTCTTTGTGCAGCACCAGGAAGCGGCTGATTTGCGAGCCTGCCAGCAGCGCATCCACGCTCAGGTCGGCATTGACCTTCTCGACGCATTCCTTGATCAGCTGGTAGACCTCGGGCTTTTGCGCCAGGTCGGTGTAGCCCGCATAGGGCAGGTTGCGGCGCTCGGCCCAGTTGCCCACGGCGTCGAAGTCGATGTTGATCATCACGCAGACCTGTTCGCGGCCGTCGCCGTAGGCCACGACTTCCTTGATGTGCGGGAAGAACTTGAGTTTGTTCTCCACATACTTGGGCGCGAACATGGCGCCGTCGTTGGCGCCGCCCTTGATGCGGCCCACGTCTTTGACGCGGTCAATGATTTTGAGGTGGCCGCCGGCATCGATAAAACCTGCATCACTGGTGTGATACCAGCCGTCGGCGCTCAGCACCTCGGCCGTTGCCGTGGGGTTTTTGTAGTATTCCTTGAGCAGGCCGGCGGACTTGACGAGGATTTCGCCGTTCTCGGCCACCTTGATTTGCACCCCTGCGATGGGCACGCCTACGGTGTCGGCGCGTGCCTCGTTGTCCGGCTGCAGGCAGACAAACACGGCGGTCTCGGTCGAGCCGTAGAGCTGCTTGAGGTTGATGCCGATGGAGCGGTAGAAGGTGAAAAGGTCGGGGCCGATGGCTTCGCCGGCGGTATAGGCCACCCGCACGCGTGAAAAGCCCAGGGTGTTGCGCAGCGGGCCGTAGACCATCACGCTACCCAGTGCATACAGCAGCCTGTCCATGCCGCCCACAGGCTTGCCGTCCATCAGGGCCGGGCCGGCGCGTTTGGCCACGCCCATGAAATAGTTGAACATGCCGCGCTTGATGCGGCCCGCGTCTTCCATGCGGATCATCACCGTGGTCAGCAGGCTTTCAAAAATCCGCGGTGGCGCGAAGTAGTAGGTCGGGCCCACTTCCTTCAGGTCAATCGTGACCGTGCTGGCGCTTTCGGGGCAATTGACCACATAGCCGCAGGCCAGCCATTGGGCGTAGCTGAAGATGTTCTGGCCGACCCAGGCGGGTGGCAAGTAGGCCAGCACTTCTTCGGCAGAGGTGAGTTTGTCGAAATCGGCGCCGGCCTTGGCGCGGTCCAGCAAGGTGTTGTGGGTGTGGACCACGCCCTTGGGGTTGCCCGTGGTGCCGGAAGTGAAAAACATCGCAGCCACATCGTCATGATGGGCTTTCCCGACTTCAGCCTCGAAGAAGCCGGGCTGCTTTGCGGCAAAGGCTTGGCCTTTTTCCAGCAAGGCGTCCAGCGACTGCAGGCCCTGCTCGGCATAGTTGCGCAGGCCGCGCGGGTCGTCGTAAATGATCTGGTCCAGCTGCGGGCACTGGCCGCGGATTTCCAGCAGCTTGTCGACCTGTTCCTGGTCTTCCACCAGCGCAAAGCGCACGTCGGCATTGTTGATGGGGTAAACGCACTCGGCGCCCACGGCATCCTGGTAAAGCGGAATCGGTATGGCGCCCAGCGCCTGCGCGGCCAGCATGGTGGCGTAAAGGCGCGGGCGGTTGGCGCCGATGATCACCATGTGCTCGCCGCGCTGCAGGCCGGCTTCATGCAGGCCGCAGGCGATGCGCTCGACCAGCTGCGCCATGCCGGCCCAGCTGTGCGCCTGCCAGATGCCGTACTCTTTCTCGCGCATGGCGGCGGCGCCGGGGCGCTCGGCCGCATGTTTGAGCAGCAATCGTGGGAACGTGGTCTGCATTCGCTTTCTTGTCTCCGTTGTGTGCGGCCTTCTGCGAAACCGCTGTATGTCATGCATGGTAGGACCGGCTTTGACGCTGCGGTGTCATTGCGACGACAATTTCCGGGTAAGTCCTACTGGGGTGTGCCCGGGGTCTGCCCGGTTTATCGGATAAAGCGCCCGTCGCGCGAAACCATGGTCAGCTCCACAAAGCGCGAGGCGTTGTGGGCCGAGTCGCTGAAGCTCACTTCAAAGCCGCCGAGGTCGTAACGCTTCAGGGCCCAGGTGCTGTCGATGAAACCGGCGCGCGTCGGGTTCTTCCCCGCGCGGCGCAGCGCCTCGGCAAAAACCCGCGCATTGATATAGCCCTCCAGCGCCAGGTGCGAAGGCTCCAGCGTGACGCCGGCCGCCTTCCAGGCCTGCTGGAACTCGCGCACCATGGGCACCACCGTGTTGCCCGGCAGCGGCACCACCTGCGACACCGCGATGCCGGTGGCGTCTTCGCCCATGGCCTTGAGCGTGGCGGCGGCGCCCATGATGGACAGCGCATAGAGCGACAGCCCCTTGCGCTGCGCGCGTATCGCTTTGACGAAGTCGATGGTCGGCTTGCCGGCCAGGCCCACCAGCACGGCCTCCGGGTTGGAGCCTGCAATCTTTGTAGCCGCCGCGGCGGCATCCGAGGAGTTGTTTTCCACCGTGACAATCGCCGTCGCCTCCAGCTTGTGTTTGGTCATGGAGCGCTGGGTGGCGTCGAAGACTTCTTTGCCGAAGGAGTTGTTCTGGTAGACGATGGCGATGCGCCGGATGCCGATGGTCGCCAGGTGCTGCACCAGCTGCTCGGCTTCGTCGGCGTAACTTGCGCGGATGTTGAACACATTGCGCGCATTGGACGGGCGCACCGACAGCGCGCCCGAAAACGGCGCGAAGAAAGGCATACCTGACTCCACCACCTGCGGCAGCATGGCCTCGATCATCGGTGTACCCATGCAGTTAAAGAGCGCGAAGTTGCTCTTGTCGTCGATGAAGCCTTTTACATTACCTAGCGCGCGTTTGACGTCATAGCCGTCGTCGGCCACTGTGAGTTCGATCATGCGGCCGTTGACGCCGCCCTTGGCGTTGATGCCGGCAAAGCAGGCCTTTGCGCCCTGGTGCATGGCCTGCCCCAGCTCGCCCAGCGGCCCGCTCAGCGCGGTGGATTGGGCGATGCGCAGCGGGCCGGTGTCTTGGGCATACGCAGGCCCGTAGAGTGCGACAGGCACGGCGGCGAGTGCGCCCAGCATGCGGCGGCGCGTCAGCCGCGCGCGCTGTGAGTTGCTGCCTGCGGCAAATGAATCGGGCGGCGAAGGTGTGCGGTGTTCGGTCATGGCGGGGTCTCCTGGCTGTTGTTGGTTTGCTGTCTTGGCGGGGCCGATGCTATGCTTTGGATTGGCAATGAAATGTCTATCCGACGACAATCCAAGGGTTGCGCCCGCCCCGGACTTTCCCTGACTTGCCGCCAGAAAGTTGCGAGCCATGTCCACTGAACCGCCTCTTCACCAGCGCCGCAGAAACCCCACCGCCGACGAGTTGCGCGGTATCCCCTGGCTGCCCTTGCTGCAACCTGAAGAAAGGGCGCGCGCCGTGGCGGGGCTGCAGGTGGGCGACGCCGCGCCGGGCGACTATGTGTGCCGCGTGGGCAAGCCAGTGACCTATTGGTTTGGCGTGGTGGAGGGCCTGCTCAAAATGAGCAGCGACAACGAGCAGGGCATGACCATGACGTTTACCGGCGTGCCGCCCGGCGGCTGGTTCGGCGAGGGCACGGCGCTCAAGCGCGAGCCCTACCGCTACAACATCCAGGCGCTGCGCAAAAGCGTGGTGGCGGGCCTGCCGGTGGAAACCTTTCATTGGCTACTGGACCACTCCATCGGCTTTAACCGCTTTGTGATGAACCAGCTCAACGAGCGCCTGGGCCAGTTCATCGCCGCGCGCGAGATCGACCGCATGAACAACCCCGACATCCGCGTAGCGCGCAGCCTGGCCGCGCTGTTCAACCCGGTGCTCTACCCGGGCGTGGGTGAGATCCTGCGCATCACGCAGCAGGAGATGGCTTACCTGGTGGGCCTGTCACGCCAGCGCGTGAACGAGGCCCTCAGCGCCTTGCAGGCCCAGGGTTTTATCCGCATCGAATACGGCGGCCTGCGTGTGCTGGACCTGGGCGCCTTGCGCTCCAGCGTGTTTGCCGGCAAGAACGAGGGGGTACCCCCTGCGGGCAAGCGCTAGCCCACAACTCAATACAGCGTGGACTTCTGACGCGCGGGCAGTTCGCGGTCGTACTTTTCACCGTCTATGGCTGCCGCCGTCAGCGCCTGCAGCATGGCGCCTGGTGTGGGCACGTCCGGCCGGCCAGTCGGCGTGGACTGCCAGAGCTTTGAGCGCTGTATGGCGCGCGCGCACTGGAAGAACACCGACTCAACCTCGATCACGATGACGCAGTGGGGCAGCTTTCCCTCCACGGAAAAACGCTCCAGTACATCGGGTGCAACCGTGATGCGGGCCCGCCCATTCACGCGCAGCGTCTCGCCGACGCCAGGGATCAAAAACAGCAGCGCCACGCGCGGGTCGGCCAGCAGGTTGCGCAGGCTGTCGATGCGGTTGTTGCCGCGCCGCTCGGGCAGCAGCAGCGTTTTGTCGTCCTGGATCGCCACAAACCCCGGCGGGTCGCCGCGCGGCGAGGTGTCCAGCCCGCCGGGCCCGCTGGTGGCGAGCACTGCGAACGGTGAAGCCTGGATTAGCGCCTGGTAAGCCGGGTGCAGGTAGCCGACCTCTTTCTGGAGGGACGGCGCGGCGACGGCACTGAACAGCGCCTCCAGTTGCGGCAGGCTGGTGATGGCGTGAGGGTCGGCGGGTGTGTTCATGGGTCTGACTTTATCGCTTTGGTCTTTTACTTTGGCTTTTTGCCGGAGGGCGAAGGGGCAGGCGCGCACAGCGCCTCCACCAGCTTGATCGCCGGCACCGACAGCTGGTCAAATCGGCGCGCGCACACCAGCAACTGCCGGTCGGCCCAGGCGTCTGTCAGTTTGAGGATGCGCAGCTTGCCCGCGCCCGCATGGCTTTCGGCCTCGATGGCGGGCACCACAGACACGCCGACGCCGGCCTCCACCATGCGGCAGACGGCTTCAAAGCTGCGCAGCCGTATGCGTGTGCGCATGCGCAGCCCCAGGCGCTCGGCCTGCAATGTCAGGTGTTGATGCATGGCGCTGTCTTCGTCCAGCCCGACAAAATCATGCGCCAGTGCCTCAGCGAACGCGATCTGGCGCTGGCGGCTGAAGCTTTTTCCGGATGCTGCGGCCGGCACCACCAGCACCAGCCGGTCGCGGCGAAATGCTTTGGATTCGAGGTTGGCAATATTGGTGGAGTCGGCCACGATGCCGAGGTCGGCAATTTGGGCCAGCAACTGAGCCACGATCACATGGCTGGGGCGCTCTTCCAGCTCGATGTCAATGGCCGGGTGGCTGTTGAGGAAGCTTGCGAGCGCCTGCGGCAGGTAGCCGGTAATCGCGGCGGTGTTGGAGAGCAGGCGCACCTTGCCCGCCAGGCCGCCCGCATAGTCGTCGATCTCGCCGTGCATGCGCTCGATCTGCTGCAGCACCAGCCGCGCATGGTGGGCCACGGCCAGCCCAGCCTTCGTGGGCTTCACGCCGGCGCGCAGGCGTTCCAGCAGCGGCACACCCAAGGCATCCTCCATGCCGCGAATGCGCGCGCTGGCCGAAGCGAGCGCAAGGTGCGAGAGCTTGCTGCCGGCCGTAATGCTGCCGGTGTCGATGACATGCAGAAAGAGCCGCAGGTCGATCAGGTCAAAGCGGGTGTTGGCTGGCATGGGGTGATGGTGTGGTTTGGGTCCAGCCTTCGGAAACGACGAAGGCTGTAAACGGATATTACCGCTTGAGCACCCACGCATCACTGCGCAGAATCGGCTGCATGAACTGGATGAACAACTTCGCGGGCACCGGGCAAGAAACCCTTTTGATGGGCGTTGTCATCTCGGTATTCCTGCTGGCCGGGCTGGTCAAGGGCGTGGTCGGGCTGGGCCTGCCGACGCTGTCCATGGGCATGCTGGCCGGCGTTATGCCACCCGCGCAGGCGGCTGTGCTTCTGATCCTGCCTTCGTTACTGACGAATGCCTGGCAGATGTGGGACGGCGCCGCGCTGGCTGCCTTGCTGCGGCGCCTGTGGCCCTTGCAGCTGGGTGTTGTTGCGGGCACGCTCTGGGCGCCGGTCAGCCTGGTCACGCTCGATGCGGGCCTGGCTTCGGTCGGTTTGGGCGCTGCTCTGATTGTTTATGCCTTGCTGGGGCTGTTCGCGATACCGCTGGCGGTGCCCAAGCGCGGCGAGCGGGTTTCTTCGCTCGCTACCGGCTTGATCACCGGCGCCATCACCTCGGCCACCGGTGTGTTTGTCTTTCCCGCCGTGCCCTACCTGCAGGCCCTAGCGCTCAAGAAAAATGAGCTGGTGCAAGCGCTGGGCCTGTCTTTCACCGTGTCCACCGTGGCGCTGTTCCTGCGCCTGGCCATGGAGGGCTCTTTTGCGATGGGCAACCTGCCCGGCGGCTGGAGCCTGCTGCTGCCCCTGCCGGCCGCCCTGCTGGGCATGGCCGCCGGCCAGAAGCTGCGCGGGCGTGTGGGTGAAAAGAGCTTCAAGCGCCTGTTTTTTGTGGGCTTGTTTCTGATAGGTGCTTACATGGTCGCCCGCGGCGTGATGCGCTGGCATTGAGTAGCGCTGGTATGGTGGAAACCCATAGTGATGTTTCGCAGGCTATGGAGGGCCTCCACGTCAAAGCTGCGCGTCTCGTCCTTATGCTTGAGAGTGCCGCCCTTGCAGCGGGACACGCCGAACCAGAAGAAGGGCTCCCGTCATTGCTTGCGTCTCTGTTGGACGATATCGACGTCTTGAGAGCGCTTCACCTGCGTGTGGTGATGCGGCACCGTTGCACGCACCAGTGATCATTTTTCGTTGACTTTCGGAGGCAAAGCAGCGGGATTGAAACGATAGAAATGAACTAGATTGAGCTCAGCGACAGCTAGTGTGCCCTCTGGCGCGTGCATTGCGATGCGCAGCGTTTCTCTTGGTGCAGGGGCGGTCGCCACAATGCGTAACTGGGTCGTATCCCAAAAGTGAAGGGCGGAACCCAAGCCAATCATCAGGTTTGAACCAGGAACGGCACTTAGGTCACCGGCAATGCCTCTGGGCGCGTCTTGAGGAGGATTAAGTTCGTCGACGGGAAAGAACTGCTTGCTAACCCAGTCCATGCGTGGCGGGTTTGCCATTTCCCCGACCAATGCAAATCCATTGTTCGTGTCCCACACGCGGGTAGGCGACGCGCCAAACGACACCAGCTTGCTTCCATCCGCTGTGTAGGCAATGCCTTTGAGCAATGCGGGGTTAAATAGCACCTTTTTGACGCCTTTATGCTCCATATCGACTATCACGATGGGCGTAGTGCCACTGTTTTCGGGGAAACCAAAAATCGTTGCTCTTTTAAAAAATTGAGCCCCCTCTAAAGCCACTTCTGGTCGGGTCGGGTGGCAGCTCATTCGCCAGTACCCTAGGTGTTGATCTGGTTTATCTGCAAAAGGATTTCTGGCGTTAACTTCGCCGGCAAATTTCCCCGTTGCGATCTCATATGTCGCGACCACTGAACTGCGATGTACAACAACCAGACTTGGCAATGCGGAGGATTGGCAGAAGCCGTCTGCACTCCCACCATACAAGCGAGACCCAGGGCCTGCCAGTTGCGCAATCTCCTTGCGCTGCTCCAGATCCCACACCCGAGCCAGGATGTATCGGGTTTTGTCTTGTTGAGCCGGTAATTCCGCAGGATCGTCATAAATACGCGGAAACTTGGGCTCTCCGTTTTTGGTGTCCACAAAGTCTTGCGCAACCACATACTTGCCATCCGCGCTGAAAAGAGCCTCCTGGCCCGATGAGTTTCCTGGTCTACGCCTGCTTGGAATCACAAACAGAGATTTCTTGTTTTCAATATCCCAGACTTCAACCTCGTCGCGGAGGAAATAGCCAACCGCCAGCAATTTCCCATTCGGGTGCCATGCAATGGACTGGATTGCGTACGGCACCTCAAGCAGGCCGGCAGGTACCAAAACCTCTGGGGACTTGCTGCATGCACTCAGGCATAGCAACACGGCGCAGTAAACCAAGCTTCTGAACCAATGCGAAAGAGACATCTTTTTGTTTCTCATTTGCAATTTTCCGTCTCTGAAACCAGTACATAGTAGGCCTTCGTCATAGGCCCCGCCCAGCGAAATGCTGGATTTTTACACCTTCTTTATACCGGCCACCCCTCTTTCATCCCCGTTTTTACACGCCGAATCCGACACTTTCTCCATCGTTATTCGTTGGAGAAAGATCATGGATCTTGCATTTATTCTTGGCGCCGCCTCCCTCTGGGGTGTGATGGTGTTGCTGGTCTGGGGCTTCCAGAAGCTCGAAAAGCCCGAAGGGGGCCGGTCATGATCAGCCTCGATGTTTTGTACGGCTTTGGCGGCGTCTGCGCCATTGTGCTGCTCACCTACCTCGTTTATGCGCTGATCTGCGCCGAGGAGTTCTGATGAGCTCGTCCTCATGGGGCTTATTGGCCCTTTTCCTCGGTGTGTTGCTGGTTACCGCCTGGCCGCTGGGCCTCTGGCTGGCGCGCCTTTATGCCGGCAAGCTCCCCGGCTGGATGCTCAAGGTCGAAGCGCCGCTGTACCGCCTGGCCGGCACCTCGGCCGACGCCAACATGAAATGGTCGCAGTACGCGCTGGCCTTGCTGGCCTTTAATGCGCTGGGCCTGGTCGCCGTGTATGCCTTGCAGCGTTTGCAGGTCTGGCTGCCGCTCAACCCGGCCGGCATGGCTGCGGTGTCGCCCGATTCGGCCTTCAACACCGCCATCAGTTTTGTCTCCAACACCAACTGGCAGGGTTACGCCGGTGAGTCGACCATGAGCTACCTCACGCAGATGCTGGTGCTGTCGGTGCAAAACTTTTTGTCTGCCGCGACCGGCATTGCCGTGGTCTTCGCGTTGTTCCGCGGCTTTGCCGCGCGTGCAACGGGCGTGATCGGCAACTTCTGGGTGGACGTGACGCGCATCACGGCCTGGCTGCTGGTGCCGCTCTCGCTGGTGTTTGCCGTTTTCCTCGTGGGGCAAGGCGTGATCCAGAACTTTGATTCCTACAAGGACGTCACGACGCTGGAAACCACGGCCTACCAGGTGCCCAAAACCGGCACCGACGGCCAGCCCGTGAAAGACGACAAGGGCAACCCTGTCATGGAAGATGCCAAAACCGACAAGCAGACCCTGGCCATGGGCCCGGTCGCCTCGCAGGAAGCCATCAAGATGCTGGGCACCAACGGCGGCGGCTTCTTTAATGCCAACTCGGCTCATCCTTATGAGAACCCGACGGCGCTGAGTAATTTTGTGCAGATGCTGGCGATCTTCCTGATCCCCGCGGCGCTGTGCTTTGCTTTCGGCAAGGCGGTGGGTGACCAGCGCCAGGGCTGGGCCGTGCTGGCCGCGATGACGGTGATGTTTGTGGTCGCCGTCGTGGCTATCGCACCCGCCGAACAAGCCGGCAACCCGCTGCTGCCATCTTTGGGTGTGGACCAGACCGCCAGCACCATGCAGGCCGGCGGCAATATGGAAGGCAAGGAAACCCGTTTCGGCATCGATGCGTCCAGCCTGTTCGCGGTTATCACGACAGCGGCTTCGTGCGGCGCGGTCAATGCCATGCACGATTCCTTCACGCCGCTGGGCGGCATGGTGCCCATGGTGATGATGCAGCTGGGCGAGGTGGTGTTCGGCGGCGTCGGCACCGGCCTTTACGGCATGCTGATCTTTGCCATCCTGGCAGTGTTTATCGCCGGCCTGATGATTGGCCGCACGCCGGAATACCTGGGCAAGAAGATCGAGTCGCATGAGATGAAGCTGACTTCGATCGCCATCCTGGTCACGCCCATCCTGGTGCTGGCCGGCACCGCTGTCGCCGTGCTGGCAGGCGCGGGCAAAGCCGGCATCGCCAACCCTGGTGCGCATGGTTTTTCTGAAATCCTCTATGCGCTGACTTCGGCCGGCAACAACAACGGCAGCGCCTTTGCGGGCCTGTCGGCCAACACGCCCTTCTACAACACGCTGCTGGGCATCGCCATGTGGCTGGGCCGCTTCGGCGTGATCGTGCCGGTGCTGGCAATTGCCGGTGCGCTGGCCGCCAAGAAACGCCTGCCTGTGACGGCCGGCACCATGCCCACGCACGGCCCCTTGTTTGTGACGCTGCTGATAGGCACGGTGCTGCTGGTGGGCCTGCTCAATTACGTGCCTGCCCTGGCGCTGGGCCCGGTGGTAGAGCATTTGATGCTCTGGCCAGCCCACTAAGCGCAAGACCCCAAGAGAAACTGATATGAGTACCAAAAAATCATTCGTGCTGCTGGACCCGGTGCTTCTCAAACCGGCCATCGTGGCTTCCTTCACCAAGCTGAACCCGCGCGTGCAATGGCGCAACCCGGTGATGTTTGTCGTCTACATCGGCAGCATCCTGACCACCTTGCTGGGCCTGCAGGCTTTGCAGGGTCAGGGCGAGGCTCCGGCCTGGTTCATCCTGGCCGTGGCCGTCTGGCTGTGGTTCACCGTGCTGTTCGCCAACTTCGCAGAGGCGTTGGCTGAGGGCCGCAGCAAGGCGCAGGCCGCTTCTTTGCGCAGCCTGAAAAAGAGCACCTGGGCCAAAAAGTTCAAGGAACCCAACGGCAAGGTCTTTCATGGCACGGCCTGGTTGCCTGAGCAGGCGGAAAACCTGCGCAAGGGCGCCGTGGTACTGGTCGAAGCCGGCGACATGATTCCGTTGGACGGTGAAGTGATTGAAGGCGTGGCCTCGGTGGACGAAAGCGCCATCACCGGCGAATCGGCACCGGTGGTGCGCGAATCGGGCGGCGACTTCTCGGCCGTGACCGGCGGCACGCGTGTGCTGTCCGACTGGCTGGTGGTGCGCATTGTGGTGAACCCCGGCGAGTCTTTCCTGGACCGCATGATCAGTATGGTCGAAGGCGCCAAACGCCAGAAGACGCCCAATGAAATCGCCCTCACGATCTTGCTGGTGGCGCTGACCATTGTGTTCCTGGTGGTCACAGTGACGCTGCTGCCGTTTTCGATGTTCAGCGTAGGCGCGGCCGGCGCCGGCACGGTGGTCAGCATTACTGCACTCGTGGCCCTGCTGGTCTGCCTGATCCCCACCACCATCGGTGGCCTGCTGTCGGCTGTGGGCGTCGCCGGCATGAGCCGCATGATGCAGGCCAATGTCATCGCCACCTCGGGCCGCGCGGTTGAAGCCGCCGGTGACGTGGATGTGCTGCTGCTGGACAAGACCGGCACCATCACCCACGGCAACCGCCAGGCCTCCAGTTTTTTGCCCGCGCCCGGTGTGACAGGCGCCAAGCTGGCCACTGCGGCCATGCAGGCTTCCATCGCCGATGAAACGCCTGAAGGCCGCAGCATTGTGGCGCTGGCCCAGCGCCTGGGTGCGAGCGAAGCCCTGGTGGGTGAAAGCCATGAGGTGCCTTTCACGGCACAGACCCGCATGAGCGGCATCGACGTGAAGCGGCCCGATGGCAGCACGCGCCAGTTGCGCAAGGGCGCGGTCGATGCGATCCGCAAGCATGTGGAGTCACTGGGCGGCAGCGTGCCGGCCGAGGCGGTGCGCGTGTCGGACGAAGTCTCGCGCCGCGGCAGCACGCCGCTGGCGGTGGCCGACGGCAGTGTGGTGCTGGGCATTGTGGAGCTCAAGGACATCGTCAAGGCCGGCATCAAGGAGCGTTTCGGCGAGCTGCGCCGCATGGGCATCAAGACGGTGATGATCACCGGCGACAACAAGCTCACCGCCGCCGCGATTGCCGCCGAAGCGGGTGTCGACGACTTCCTGGCCGAAGCCACACCCGAAGACAAGCTCAAGCTGATACGCCAGTACCAGGCCGAAGGCCGGCTGGTGGCGATGATGGGCGACGGCACCAACGATGCGCCGGCGCTGGCCCAGGCCGACGTGGCGGTGGCCATGAACAGCGGCACCCAGGCTGCCAAGGAAGCCGCCAACATGGTGGACCTGGATTCGAACCCGACCAAGCTGCTGGAGGTGGTGGAAACCGGCAAAGCGCTGCTGATGACGCGCGGCTCGCTCACCACCTTCTCCATTGCCAACGACGTGGCCAAGTACTTCGCCATCATCCCGGCGATTTTTGTGACCACCTACCCGCAGCTGGCCGCGCTCAATGTGATGCGCCTGGGCAGCCCCTCGTCGGCGATTTTGTCGGCGGTGATTTTTAACGCGCTGATCATCATGTTTTTGATTCCGCTCGCGCTCAAGGGCGTGAAATACCGGCCCGTTGGCGCTGCTGCGCTGTTGCGCCGCAACCTGCTTATTTACGGCCTCGGCGGCCTGATCGTGCCTTTCATCGGCATCAAGGCGATCGATCTGCTGCTGGTGGCCATGAACCTCGTTTAAGGAAAACCATGAAAACCATTCTCAGACCCGCACTGGTGATGTTCACCGTGCTGACCCTGGTCACCGGCGTGGCCTACCCGCTGGTGGTAACCGGCGCCGCGCAATCGCTGTTTCCTGCGCAAGCCGGCGGCAGCTTGATCCTGCGTGACGGCAAGCCCGTTGGCTCCAGCCTCATTGGGCAAAACTTCAGCGATCCCAAGAACTTCTGGGGTCGTCCTTCGGCCACCGGCCCCATGCCATACAACGCCGCGGCTTCCAGCGGAGCCAACCAGGGGCCACTCAACCCCGCCTTGGTCGATGCCGTCAAAGGCCGCATCGAGGCGCTGAAAGTAGCCGACCCAGGCAATACCGCACAGGTGCCTGTCGACCTGGTCACCGCTTCCGCCAGCGGGCTGGATCCACACATCAGCCCGGCAGCGGCGCGCTACCAGGCCGCCCGTGTGGCCAAGGCCCGCAACTTGCCGGTCGAAAAAGTACAAGCGCTGGTCGAGCAGCGGACCGAGACTCCGCTCTTCGGTGTTCTGGGTGAGTCCCGCGTCAACGTGCTTCAACTCAATCTTGCTCTGGAGGCTCTTCGTTAAGAGAGATTCTTATGGCCTACGCCGCTTACTGTGAATCGTTTGGTTTGACACCGCCCCGCGCCGTACCGGTGCTCCGCATCCAGTGGGTGGTGATGGATGTCACCGTGCACAGCTGCGATGCGCTGCATGTGCGCCGCGCGCTGGTGAACTGCCCGGGCGCCGGCATCCTGCGCTGCATCCCTAAACTGGATGAGCACCAGGTGCGGCTGGAAATCCGTTTGCCCGCGCACAGAACGGCCGAGGTGATGCACTGTGTGATGGCCTGCGTGCCCGACGGTGTGATCGGCCCGCTGGTCTCCTGGCGCCACCACCTGCAGCGGCATGGACTCGGCCATGGACTCTGAACTTTTGCGCATGCTGTGCGCGCTGGCGGCTTTTGGCCTGCCGCTGGCGGTGGCCTGGTGGCTCGCGGGGCGCGGCGACAGGCCAGACTCGCCCTCACCTGAAAAGGGCGAGCCTGAGGCACAGCAAGAGCGCCCCCGGTGTTACCCTTTGCGCAGCGATCTTTAAAGGAATGACCTAGCCGCATGGCCAGTTTTCCCGACTCCCGTCCTGACCCCGACCAGCTTCTGGCCCACCTGCGCGGCGAGGATGAAAAAGCGCGCCGGGGCCGCTTGCGCATTTACTTCGGCGCCAGCGCCGGTGTGGGAAAAACCTACGCCATGCTCAGCGCCGCGCAGCGCGAACGCAAGGCCGGGCGCGATGTGCTGGTCGGCGTGGTCGAAACCCATGGCCGCAGCGAAACCATGGAGCTGCTGGCGGGGCTGGAGCAACTCGCCCTGCGCGAAGTGGCCTACCGCGGGCACACGCTGAAAGAGTTCGACCTCGATGCGGCGCTGGTACGCAAGCCGGCCGTGCTGCTGGTCGACGAGCTCGCGCACAGCAATGTGGAGGGCTCGCGCCACGCCAAGCGCTGGCAGGACGTGCAGGAGCTGCTGGAGGCCGGCATCGATGTCTGGTCGGCCGTCAATGTGCAGCACCTGGAAAGCCTTAATGGCACCGTGGGCGCTATCACCGGCATACGCGTGCATGAAACCGTGCCCGACACCGTGCTGGACGCGGCCGACGAAGTCATCCTGGTCGATGTCACGCCCGACGAGCTGATGGCGCGGCTGAAAGCAGGCAAGGTCTACATGCCGCAGCAGGCCGAACGCGCGGCGCAAAACTTCTTTCGCAAGGGCAACCTGATTGCGCTGCGCGAAATTGCCCTCAGGCGCACGGCCGAGCATGTGGAAGACGACGTGCGCAGCTACCGCGTCGAAAAATCCATCGCACCGGTCTGGAACACCGAGGGCGCCATCCTCGCCTGCATAGGGCCGCGCGAGGGCGCCGAGCAGACCGTGCGCACGGCGGCGCGCCTGGCCGGCCAGCTCAATGTGCGCTGGCATGTGGCCTATGTGGAAACACCGCGCCTGCAGCTGCTGGAGGTGGCGGCGCGCGACAGGATTCTGGCCGTCATCAAGCTGGCCGAAGGGCTGGGCGCCGAAACCGCGGTGCTGACCGGCAGCGATGCCGCCGCTGAGTTGGTGAACGAGGCGCAGCGGCTCAACTGCGCCACCCTGGTGGTGGGTCGCCCGCAAGTGGCAGGCTGGCGCGCGCTATGGGCCGGCCCCACCATGACACGCCGGCTGGCCAGGCTTGCACCCACGCTGGACATTGTGGAAGTGGGTCATGCTGACAGCGCGCGGCGCCTGGCGCGTGCGGTGCAGCGCTCGGCGGACGATGACGAAGCCGCCGTCTGGCAAGGCAAGCTGCCGGGTTACGCCTGGGCCGCGGCGGGCAGCGCGGCCGTCACCTTGCTTACCCTGCCGCTGCTGACCTTTTTTGACCTGGCCAACATCGTCATGCTGTTTTTGCTGGGCACGGTGCTGGTGGCGCTGAAGTTTGGGCGCGGGCCGGCGGCGCTGGCGGCTTTTCTCAATGTGGCGGCGTTCGACTATTTTTTTGTCGCACCACGCCTGTCGTTTGCTGTCAGCGATGTGCAGTACCTGGTGACCTTCGGCGTCATGCTGGTGGTGGGCCTGCTGACCGGGCAGCTCACGGCGGGCCTGCGGTTTCAGGCGCGCATTGCGGCCAGCCGCGAGCGCCGCGCGCAGTCGCTGTTTGAGCTCACGCGCGATCTATCGGCGGCGCTGCTGAGCGAGCAGGTGATAGAGCTGGGCGAGGCGGCCGTGCAGCGCAACTTCGGCGGGCAGGCCCTGGTGCTGGCGACCGACGCGCATGACCAGCTGCGGCCCCAGGCGCATCAACCGCCGGACTTCGACGCCAGCGTGGCCGACTGGGTGTTTCGCAACGAGCAGCCGGCCGGGCTGGCCACCGCCACCTTGTCGGCCCAGGCATGGCATTACATCCCGCTCAAGGCGCCCATGCGCGTGCGCGGTGTGCTGGCGCTCAAGCCGGCGCAGCCGCGCTGGCTCCTGATTCCCGAGCAGATGCAGCAGCTCGACACCCTGGCCCGGCAAGTGGCGATTGCGCTGGAGCGCGTGCACTATGTGGAGGTGGCGCAGGAAGCCGTGGTGCAGATGGAGTCTGAAAAACTGCGCAACGTGTTGCTGGCGGCGATTTCGCATGATGTGCGCACGCCGCTGACGGCGCTGATCGGCCTGGCCGATTCCCTGCAGCGAACGGCGCCGCCGCTGAGCGAAGCGCAGGCAGAGGCCGCCGGCGCCATCGCCAGCGAAGCACGCCACCTGAGCACGCTGGTCAACAACCTGCTGGACATGGCGCGGCTGCAAAGCGGCGCCGTCAACCTTAAAAGCGAATGGCAGTCGGTGGAGGAAATTGTGGGCTCCTCGATCCGCCAGGCGCAGCATGCGCTGGCGGGCAAGGCCGTCACCACCGATTTGCCTGCGGACCTTCCTCTTGTGGAATTTGACGCTGTGCTGATGGAGCGGGTGCTGGTCAACCTGCTGGAAAACGCCGCCAAGTACGGGCAGGCGCCCATTGAAGTCAGTGCGCACGTCACCGAGAAAGCGTTGGTGCTAGCGGTGCGCGACCACGGGCCCGGCCTGCCGGAGGCCGTGCGCGGCCGCGAGCATGAGCTGTTTGAGAAGTTCACGCGCGGCGTGGCTGAGTCGGCCACACCCGGCGTGGGGCTGGGCCTGGCGATTTGCCAGGCGGTGGTGCAGGCGCACCGCGGCCAGCTCACGGCGGGCAATGCCGCGGGCGGTGGTGCAGAATTCACGGTAAGCCTGCCGCGCCGCCTGCCGCCGGCTATGCCCGATACGCCCTATACGTCCGAAAACGCCTGACCCTTTTTACCCATGTCCAACCCCACACCTGTTGCCGTTGTGATTGAAGACGAGCCGCAGATACGCCGCTTTGTCCGCGCAGCGCTGGAGGGCGAAGGCTGGCAGGTGTTTGAGGCCGACACCGCCCAGCGCGGGCTGGTTGAAGCCGGCACGCGCAAGCCCGACCTGCTGGTGCTGGACCTGGGCCTGCCTGACGGTGACGGGCTGGACGTGATACGCGACGTGCGCGGCTGGTCGGCGGTGCCCATCGTGGTGCTGTCGGCGCGCGCCGACGAGGCCGACAAGATCGCCGCGCTGGACGCCGGCGCCGACGACTACCTCACCAAACCTTTTGGTGTGGGCGAGCTTCTGGCGCGTGTGCGCGCCAACCTGCGCCGCCCGCGCGCGGCCGGAGCCGACGGCGCGCCCGAGGAGCCGCTCTTTAGCTTTGGCGATGTGGAGGTGGACCGCCAGGCACGGCTGGTGCGGCGCGCAGGCGTGGAAGTGCACCTGACGCCCATCGAATACCGCCTGCTCACCGTGCTGATGAGCAATGCAGGGCGCGTGTTGACGCACCGCCAGCTGCTGCGCGAAGTGTGGGGCCCGGCGCATGCGGGGCAGAATCACTATTTGCGCATCTATATGGGCCATTTGCGCCAGAAGCTCGAAGCCGACCCGGCCCAGCCCAAACACCTGCTGACGGAAACGGCTGTGGGTTACCGGCTCTGGGTGGGACAATAAGCGGCGATCCGGCCGTCCAGGCCGGCCCCTACCTTACACAGCCCATGCAAGATCCCCTCAAACCCGGCGCAGGCCCCAAACCCGTGGGCGCCGCTGTTCGCATTCCCAAAGCCGCCGCCCCCGCAGCCGCACCCGGCGCGCCGGCAGCCACCGTGCGCCTGAACAAACGCATGGCCGAGCTGGGCCTGTGCTCACGCCGCGAGGCCGATGACTGGATCGCGCGCGGCTGGGTGCGCGTGAACGGCGCGCCCGCCGTGATGGGCCAGCCAGTGGCGGCGGATGCGCGCATCGAGGTCGACCGCCAGGCCGAGCAGCAGCAGCGCCAGCAGGTCACGATTCTGATCAACAAGCCGGTGGGCTACGTCAGCGGCCAGGCCGAGGACGGGCATGAACCGGCGGTGGTGCTGGTGCAGCCGCAAAACCGCTGGCGCGAATGCAACAGCCGCATGCGCTGGGGCCATGAGCAATTGCGCGGGCTGGCCCCGGCGGGCCGGCTGGACATCGACTCCATAGGCCTGCTGGTGCTGACGCAGGACGGGCGTGTGGCGCGCCAGCTCATCGGCGAAGACTCCGAGATTGAAAAGGAGTATCTGGTGCGGGTCAGCTACGGGCCTGAATCGGTCAATGTGCAGGCCTTGTTCCCGCGCGAAAAGCTGGCCTTGCTGAACCATGGCCTGAGCCTGGACGGCCAGGCGCTCAAGCCCGCGCAGGTGTCATGGCAAAACCCCGAGCAGCTGCGTTTTATCCTCAAGGAAGGCAAAAAGCGCCAGATACGCCGCATGTGTGAGCAAGTGGGTCTTTTTGTGACAGGACTCAAACGCGTGCGCATCGGCCAGGTCAACCTGGGCCACCTGCCGGTGGGGCAGTGGCGCTATCTGGCGCCGCACGAGCGCTTTTAACCCTACCGGCGTGGGGGCGGTTTTGTCCCTTTGCGGCGGCCGCGAGTGTGCTGTCCTACTCCGATGTAGGTCAACGGATGGCAGTGTCTTTTGACATGCGGCCTAAAGTGGGTTGCATGGCACTCATCACTTACCTCGTCGAAGACAACAAGATCGTTCTGGACAACCTCATCGAGGCGCTCCAGGAGATCGCCGCTGTCGAAATCACAGGGCACAGTGCCACCCAGGCCGAAGCCACCCATTGGCTGAAGACCCACAACGGTGATTGGCATCTGGCCATCGTCGACCTTTTCTTGAAGGAAGGCAGCGGCCTGGGCGTGCTGGCAGGTTGCCGCAACCGCAATTCGTATCAAAAGGTGGTGGTGCTGACCAACTATGCGACGCAGGACATCCGGCGGCGCGCCGCCGACCTGGGCGCCGACGCCGTGTTTGACAAGTCCAGCGAGCTGGAGGGCCTGTTTGCCTATTGCATGGCGCAGACAGCCCAGCACGCGGACCCTGCCGAAGCGCAGGCCCAGGGCCGGGGCTGAAATCTGTTTTACCGCCTGGCGGTGCGCACCAGCGCGTGGCGCGACGCCAGCGTGATGCGGCGCCTATTCACAGCGCAATTCCGGGCTGGCTTGCAGCGCGGCGTTGGGGCCTGTGTGCGTGGCGGTGCAGCGCGTCAAACCTGCGGGCAGGGGCTGGGCGGCCTGCAGCGCACTTTGGGTATAACCGCAGGCCAGCCAGTAGCGCTCGCTGCCGCCGGGCAGGTTCCAGGTCGATAGCAGCTGTTTGCCGCTGCGATTCTGTTTGTCCGGCACCAGGCTGGCCATCTCGCGCGGATGGCCAGAGAAAAGGCCGAGGTTGCTGAACGCACGCGGGTGGCCGGCCGGCACGGCCTCCCAGCCGGCGGGCGGCTTGGCGCTTTCCGCCACTGCAAGGGTGGAGGGGCAGGTGAGGACGACGGGCGCGGCGTGCGCCCCCAGGCTGGCCATCGACAGGGAGGCCAGGGCGATCCAGGAAATTCGGCGCATGTAAAACCTTTTGTTGTGGTTCATAGGCAGAGAGAGGCGCAGGATTGCCTCCGGAAGGGCTGCCTCACTCCATGCAGCCCATCACCCCGGATTTGAATTCATCCGCGGTGTTTTGAACAGGCCCCGGCGGTGGTGTCATGTTTCAGTTGCAATGCGGGCGCTGGTTCTGAAATACTCCGGACATCAAAAACGGCCCCGCGGCCGCTAAGCTGGCGGGCAGTTCAAACCCATACCGGAGGAGCAGGCAGATGCGAGTAGATGATCATGCAAAAGGTTTCCCGCGGCGAGTGATCGCGGGCTTGGTGGCGGCAGCGGCATGTTGCCTGGCGCCGGTGGCCGGCGCACAACCGGCGTTTGAACGTTCACCCGATATCTCACCGGCGCTTGCTGCGCAGATCGACGCGCTGGTGGCCGAGTATGTGCCGGCCATGCTGCCAGGCCTGCAACTGGCTATCGGCAAGGGCGGCACGGTTTTGTATGCGCGCGGCTACGGCGCGGCCGATATCAGGGCCGGCGTGCCCATGTCGGCCGCCACGCCGGTGAAGATCGGCTCGGTCACCAAGCAGCTGACGGCCGCCGCGCTGCTGAAGCTGCAGGAGCAGAACAAGATTTCGCTGGCCGATCCGCTGTCGCGCTGGATCCCCGAGGTGCGCTACCAGCCGGACCCGACCATAGGCCAGGTCATGCAGATGGTGGCGGGCATTCCCGGTGCGGTGCACGATGCCGATGACGTGCTGCTGGACAGCGTGCCGGCACTGTTGCAGGAGCCGCCCATCAGCAAAGAAAAGCTTTTTGCCAACCTCACCGCCCGCGGCCTCTTTGCACCGCCGGGCTCGGCCTACGATTATTCAAACGCCGGCTACATCCTGCTGGGCCGCGTGATCGAACGTGTCAGCGGCCTGCCGCTGGAGCAGGCCTTCACGCAACTGCTGTTCAGGCCTGCGGGCATGTCGGCGTCTTATCTGTTGGGGCCGGTGGCCCGGCCTGAAGCGGCGCGCGGCTACTACCGCGTCAAACCGGGCGATGCCTGGCTGATGTGCCCCGACCTCAATTCGGGTTTCGACGCGACGGGCGGCGTGGTGTCTACCGCTTCCGACATGGTGCGCTGGAACGGCGCGCTCAGGGGCGGCGCCGTGTTGTCGGCGCCCAGCCTGGCTTTGATGCGCACACCTGCTCGCTTGACCGACGGCAAGTTTGCCCCCATCGGCATGGGCCTGGCCTCGCTCGGTGGGCCGGGCAGCTATGGCGCGGCCGGGCAGACGGTGAGCTTTGCCGCGGCCAATGCCGGCTATGGCAGCGGCTATGACGTGATCTTGCTGGCCAATGGCAGCAACACCGTGGGCGACGCGGCTTATCCGCGTTTTGTGCTGGCGGCGCGCATCCACAATGTGCTCAACCCCTCGGCGCCCGAGCCTGTGCCGGCCTTGCCGCCTAATGGCGGCGTCATTGAGCCGGCGGTGCCGACGGAGTTGCTGCGCCTTTGCCAGTAGGGCGAGTAGGGCGAGTAGGGCGCTTGCGCCCGGCGGCACCGGCTTTGCTGGCCTCCGCGCGTGCGTAGCCCCACAATGGCGGCATGCACACACCAGACCCGACCACGCCTTCATCGAAGCTGCTGCCCACCTGGCTGCATGTCTCCGACATCCAGGGGCTGGCGCAACTGGCCACGCAGGCCACGCTAGGCATCACCGGCGTGGCCGAAACCGTGCAGGGCAATGTGTACAAAGCCGTCGCCGCACCTTTTGGGCAGGCAGGCGCGAAGTTTATTGATCGCATGCCCGGTAGCAGCGGCGTGCGGCGTCTGGGCATCACGGGGCTGGTCTACGGCAGCATCAAGGGCGTGACGAAACTGGCCGGCGGCGCGGCCAATGCGGCGCTCGCTCGCGCGGCGCCGCTGACGGCGCACAAGGCCTCGACGCCGCAGCGCGAGGCCATGCTGTCGGCCCTGAACGGCGTGCTGGGCGACCAGCTGCAAGAAACTGCCAATCCGCTGGCGATTTCCATGAGCTTGCGCAGCGAAGGCCGGCCCCTGGTCATGGAACCGCATGCGCTGGCCGCGCAACTGCCGGCCGCCACAGGCAAGGTGTTGGTGCTCATTCACGGCCTGTGCATGAACGACTTGCAATGGCTGGGCGGCAAAGCGGGCTCGCCGGGCCACGGCGAATTTCTCGCGCGCGAGCTGGGTTACACACCGGTTTATCTGCACTACAACACGGGGTTGCACACATCGGCCAACGGCGAGCAACTGGCCAACCTGCTGCAGCAACTGAGCAAGGCCTGGCCGCAGCCGGTGCAGGAGCTGACGCTGCTGGTGCACAGCATGGGCGGCCTGGTCGCACGCAGCGCCTGCCACCATGCGGCGGAAGCCGGCCACAGCTGGCTGGCGCAGCTCAAGTCGCTGGTGTTTTTGGGCACCCCGCACCACGGCGCGCCGCTGGAGCGCCTGGGCAGCTGGGTCGACGGCGTGCTGGGCAGCAACATCGTGACGCGCCCTTTCGCCAAAATCGGCCAGGTGCGCAGCGCCGGCATCACCGACCTGCGCCACGGCAATGTGCTGCAGTCGCACTGGCACGGCGCTGACCGCTTCAAGCGCGCGGCGGATGCACGTGAGCCGCTGCCTTTGCCCGAAGGCGTGGCGTGTTTCACTGTGGCGGCCAGCACCTCGGCCGAGCCGGCTGGCGCGCGCGCATCCGCGACCTTCAAGGCCTCACTGGCAGACGAGTTATGGGGCGACGGGCTGGTGCCCGTGCACAGTGCGCTGGGCTTGCATGCGGATGGCTCGCGCAGCCTGGTGTTTGCGCCGCAGCGGCAATACACCGCCTGGCAAACCGATCACATGGCTTTGCTGACCTCAGCGAACGTGCAGCGCTGCGTGCGCCAATGGCTGGCCGGTGAGGCCACCATTCAAGACTAATCGCTAATAGGTGATCGTGACGGTATGGACGATCTTGGCGGCGCAACTGCCGAGGGCGCAGGTGCCGGTCTGGCCGGCCGGCATGTTGCCAGTCAGCGTGATGGCCTGGTTGGCGCCGGTGCCGGTGCCGCTGGCCGGCGCGATGCTCATCGTGTAGTTGAGCCCGAGCGCCGTGCCGGTGGTCGGGCTGACCGCCACCGTCCAGGGCAGGCTGTCGCTGCAGCGCAGGTTGAAGGGTTCGGTGTCGGTCTGCGCCGTGGGGGAAAACGAGGTGTAGTTGAAGTTGATGCTGGTCGGGAAAGAGTTGAACACGCACTGCTCCTTCACGCCTATGGTGTAGTTCAGCGGCACCTCGGGCGTGAGCGCGCCGCCGTCCACACCCGGGTATTGCGCGTAGATGTACACCGTGTCGGTGTAGATGCCGGCCGTCGCGAAGATGTAGGAGATGATATTGACCGAAGGCAGCCGCACGCAGTAACCCCAGACGGCCGAGGCGCTGAGCGAGGTGCCGAAGTTCAGCGTGCCGGTGATGACATTGGTGTTGCCCGTGGCCGGCTCCAGCCAGTTGGTGGCGTTGGCGCAGGCGGCAGAGCCGCCCACCGTTGTTCCGCGTTGCAGCCAGTAGCCCATGTAGTTGCCGGAAGTGCCGAGCCGCGCGCGCCGCTGGGTGGAGTAATTCAGGCCGTTGTCGGCCTTGATGCGGTAGGTCAGCGTGGTGGCTTCGGCGCTGCTGCGCGTGCAGTTGAGTGTGACGGTGCCGTTGCTGTCCTGGTTGGCGCCGTAGGTGTCCAGCAGCACGCCGGTGCCCCCGGCCGACATGTTGCAGCTGTAAGACCAGGCGCTGCCGGCGAATAGGGCCAGGAGACCCGCGGCGATGCGGGGCAAGAGATGGGCGAGGATGCGGGCGCGCCAGAAATTCGTCATCGTTTTACTCCTGAGCAGCGCACCGGTCCGATGCGGGTAATGTCGTCAAGGGCGCCTGCGGGCAGCTCGATCGCCAGGTTGCAGCTTTGGCCGTTCCAGGCCAGGCGCAAATTGTTTTTGGCCTGCATGCCGGTGATAAAGGCTTCGCCGCGGCGCGCCACAAAAAATTCCTTGGCATCGCCGCCCAGCGTGACCAGGGCGCCTGCGGGTGCGGCCTCGCCGTCATCAAAATCAATCTTGATCAGCGCCGCGCGGCCCGAGCGCACCGGGAAGGTCACTTTAACCCCGGTGCGTGATGCCGGCACGGCGACCAGCTCGATGTTGTCGATTTCCGCGCTGATGGGCAGCTCGCTGGGGTCCAGCCGGATGCTGTTGCGCTGGTAGGGCTGCAGGCGCGGCAGCAGGGCGACGCCGTCCTTGTCGGTGTGCGTCAGCTTGCTGCCCTGAAAGCCCACGCTGACATCGGGGTAGCCCGCCACTTCAACCAGTGCAAAGCTGTTGTCCACACGGCGCGAGGCGAAGAAGCGGCCGTCGATTGCCACCGCACCGCCCTGGGCGCCCAGGCGCACCGTCTGCTGGTCGCGCGAGGCGCTGATGTCGGCCGTCAGCAGCGATTTGTCGCCCTGGACGTAAACGCCGCCTTCGCTGTAGGCCTTGTCGGCGCGCGTGCCGGCCAGCGCGCGCCAGCCGGTGCCGGTGTCGCTGCTGAGCGAGCGGCTGGCGCTGATGTAGGCGTCTGTCTCGCCGGAGCGGCGCGTGACGCTGGAGGACACCGTGATGCCGCTTTCCAGCGGCAGCAGCAAGGTGGCGCCGACCGAGTTGCCCTGCGAGCTGCCCGACACGCGCGTGGCGGTGAAAGACAACGCGCCGCGCTGGCCGACCCGCATGGAGTAGTTCAGGCTGGCGGTGGAAAGCGAGCCGCGGTCATAGGTGTTGATACGGGCATAGCCCAAGCCCCATGCGCCCCAGGTCTCGGTGGCGTAGTTGTAGCTGGCTGAAATCTGCATGCGGTTGGCCAGCCGCGTGTCTTCCCAGCCCAGTTCGCGGTAGTCCCGTCCGGCGCCTTCTACCCGCGCCGTGAAGCTTTGCTTGAGGCTGGTGCGCTCGACGCCGGCGGCCCACTTGCTGCCCTGGCCGGACAGCTTGCTGCGCGAGCGGCTGATTGCCAGCAGGCCCAGCGACTGCAGCGGCAGTTCGTAGCTCAGGCCCAGCGAAACGGCCGAGGCGTCGGCCGAGAGCTTGCCCTCGGCCTCGGCCGTGACGGATTTGCTCAGGCCCTGCCGCCAGAGGCCCGAAGCGAAGGTAGCGCCGTAGTTGGCGTTGTCCTGCCCGAGGTTGCGCCTGAGTTTGCCGGCCTCGAAACTCCAGTCCGACAAACCCTCTTCGAGCAGGTCGTTGTGGGTGAAAAAGGGCTGCACCACCACGGTCTCGCGGCCCAGCACGTCGCGCACCACCACGCGGGCCTCGCCCGTGCCGGTGATCAGCGGAAAGTTGTCGATGGTGAAGGGCCCCGTCGGCACGCTGGAGGTTTGCCTCAGCGCGTCATTGATATAGAGGTCCACCGTGCTGGGCGCGCTGGAGGTGCCGGCGATCACCGGGATCGGCTGCGTGATGAAGCCGGGGCGCAGCGCGAAGTTGCGCGTGAGCTGCACGCCGCCGTAATACAGGTTGTTGCCGAACACGCCGGTGCGCGTGATGGTGTCACCTATCCGTAGCGTGGTGGTGCTCTCCGGGAAATCGCGGCTGAAAACCGTCTCGAGCCGGCGCCAGCTGGCCGGGCCGGCGGGGCTGTTGGGGTCGGAGGCCGTCAGGTTGCGGCCCACATAACTGGAGGTCAGCACGCCCCAGTTGCCCGAAAAGCCCAGCTCGGTCAGTGCGCTCAGGTCGCGCACCGAAGAAGCGCCCCTGAAGCGGGAGCCGGTGTAGCTGATGTCGTAGTTCACAAAGGCCGACGGAACGGCCGGTGTGAGCGTTAGCGCGGCCTCGTTCTCGCGCGCCAGCCGCGTGGCGGCAAATGAGGCCGGCGAAAACACCAGGTCAACCGACTGGTTGGCAAAGTTGAAGCGGGCCTCAAAACCCGGCACGCCGGTCAGCGGGTACCAGGTCTGGCCGCGGTAGTCGACGGAGACGGCCGTGGCGCGCAGCTTGATGCGCCACTCTTCAAATGCGTCGGCCGGTGCGTACAGGATGCCGTTGCGCTCGAGCAGCGCCCACTGGCCGCTGACCGCGCCGTTGACGGAGACTTCGAGCGGAATGATCCGCTCCTTGCTGGTGGCGCTGACGACGGGAAGGCTGGCGGCCGGAGGTGATTGCTGCGCCTGCACGAGCTCCTGACCGCGTGCCACAGACATGGCCAGGGTGCTGGCCAGGACGATTGCAACGGGGCTTAGGTTTGCACGATTTTTTCTCAGGCCGGGCATCTTTGAGGACTAGGGGAGGACAGCCTCGAACGACTGGCTTTTCCCGTCATCAAAAGTCACCGTGACCTGCATTGGCCCGGGCGAGACGGGTTGGGTCGAGTTGGCGCTGAGCGGCCGGCTGGCGCCGGGCAGGATGTAAGTGCCGCCTTCCAGGCGTGCCAGCTGTTGCTCGCCGCGCTTGAAGGTGACTTCCCTGATCTGGGCGTAGGCGGTGCCGGTGTTGGCGCAGGTGGCGACCAATGCCTGCGCGGCGCCGCGTGCGGCCGTGCAGCTGATATCGCGTTTGGCCACGGGCGGCGTGATGAACACCGGCAGCGACAGCGCCAGGGCAATCGGCACTTCGATGGTTTTGTTGGAAGCAGCCGTCGCTTCAGGGACCTCGCGCACGATCATGCGGTAGGTCAGCTGACGGCTGGCATCGGCCGGCTTGAGCAGCGCCAGGCGCACGACTTGCCGCGCCTTGGGCGCCAGCTTGATGATGGGCGGAGACAGGATCAGGTCTTCGGTCAGCACCAGGTCGTCCGTGCCGTCGGGCTTTTGCGTCCAGACATTGATGTCGGCCTGCAGGGCGACTTCCGTGTCGCCCTCATTGGTCAGGGTGATGGCGACGGCCCGGTCGCGCGGCTGCATGTAGATGCGAACCGGTGTGACCGAGAAAACGCCGGCATCGGCGTGCCCGGGCAATGCGGAAAAAACTGCGCCCAGCAACAAGGCGGGCAACAGGGCTGCAATCCCGGGCTTTGGAGTATTCATGGCTCAGAAGCTTACCAAGAATTCCAGAATGCCCTCCTGGCCGCTGATGTCAAGCACACGCAGCGAGGTCACGGTGCCCGTCCCCACGTAGGGATTGAGCTGCGAGTTGGTGCTGGGGCCCGCGGCCATGCCCGGGCCGAAGATGTAGCGAAAAGCGCCGCCGTGGGTGCCGGTAAAGGGTTTACCCGGCATGGGGCGGATGCTGACGAACTGGCCGGTGCCGCAAACCACGGTGACCAGGGCGTTGCTGGCCTGGCTCAATGATTCGCTGGTGCAAAAACCGCTCGTGGCCGGGACCTGGCCCAGCCCGCTGTTGGGGCTGGCCGGCACCATGAGATTGATATTGACGTTAAAGCTGCCTGTTGCAGAGCCGGCCCCGGCCTGCGTTGACAGGCCGCCCAGGGCCAGCAGGGCTGCGGCAGCCATACGTCGCATGGTGTGCGGCATGAGGCTGGCCTTGCGCTGCTTAGTAAGAGATCGTCAGCGTGCGCTGCTTGTTGGCGCTGCCGGTGTTGGTACACACGCCGCCAGCCGTGGCGCAGGTGCCGCCCTGGTTGCCGGCGATAGAGCCGTTGACCGTGTAAGACTGTGCCGAACCGTTGCCGGTGGCGCTGGAAGAGCTCAGCGTCAGGGTGTAAGCCAGGTTGGTGGCCGCGTCGGTGTAGCTGCCTGCGCTGTCCAGTGCCAGGGTGTAAGGCAGCGTGTTGGTGCACTTGACGGTGAAGGCGCCGGCCGTGGTCTGGGCGGCGGCAGCGGTCTGGAATGAGGTGTAATTGAAGACCACGTCGGAAGTCTTGGTGTAGACACAGGCGCTGGTCAGCGTGATGTTGACGTCAAAGTTGCCGGTTTGCGTGGCAGCCTGGGCGGGGGCGGCAGCCATTGCGGCGAAACCGAGGGCGGCGATCAGTAGCAGTTTGTTCATGGTGGCTCCTTAGGGGGTTGGTAACAATTGGTGACTGAACTGTAAGCGCCCGCCAAAACCCTGTCAGTGATAAAAGTCTCACAAAATCAACGACTTGGATAAACCTCGTGAGACCGAGATATATGTCACAAATTGTGTTGCCTCTCTAAATTCCGGATACATGTAACTACTTTGTTTCAATTGCCCTCTGAAAATTCTTGAGATTTCACGGTCTATTTCCATATGCTCCGGGTCGCCTCCAAATCTGTTCCGGGCTGCTCTTTTTCCCGTTCTTCTCCCGTTTTTTCTCTTTTTTTCTTCCAAATTCATCTTTTCAGGTCCCATGAGCTCAAAACAAACGCTTTCTTTTCAAGCCGAAGTCGCCCAGTTGCTCAAGCTGGTTACCCATTCCCTGTACTCAAACCCCGAGATCTTTCTACGCGAGCTGATTTCCAATGCGTCGGATGCCTGCGACAAGCTGCGTTTTGAGGCGCTCAATGAGGCGGCGCTGTACGAAAGCGATACCGAACTCAAGGTGCGGGTGAGCTTTGACAAGAAAGCCAGCACCCTGACCATCACCGACAACGGCATTGGCCTGTCGCAGCAGGAGGCCATCGACAACCTGGGCACCATTGCCAAGAGCGGCACGCGCGACTTCATGGCCAAGCTCTCGGGAGACCAGAAAAACGATGCGCAGCTGATCGGCCAGTTCGGCGTGGGCTTCTACTCGGGCTTTATCGTGGCCGACAAGATCACGGTGGAAAGCCGGCGCGCCGGCCTGCCGGCCGGCCAGGGCGTGCGCTGGAGCAGCGACGGCACCGGCGAATTCGAGGTCAGCGAGATCGAGCGCGCCGAACGCGGCACCAGCATCATCCTGCACCTGAAAGAGGATGCGCTGGATTACCTCAACGCCTGGAAGCTCAAGGGCATCATCAACAAGTACTCCGACCACATCTCGCTGCCCATCCTCATGCAGAAAGAAGAGTGGAAAGACGGTGAGAACGACCAGCCTGGCGAGATGGTGTTCACCGGCGAATGGGAAACCGTCAACCAGGCGGCGGCCCTGTGGACCCGCGCCAAGAAAGACATCACCCAGGACCAGTACGACGAGTTCTACAAGCAGATCAGCTACGACAGCGAAGCGCCGCTGGCCACCACGCACAACCGGGTCGAAGGCTCGACCGAGTACACACAGCTGCTGTTCATCCCGGCCAAAGCGCCCATGGACATGTTCAACCGCGACAAGGCCGCGGGCGTGAAGCTGTATGTCAAACGTGTGTTCATCATGGACGACGCCCAGGCGCTGATGCCGACTTACCTGCGATTCGTCAAAGGCGTGGTGGATTCGTCCGACCTGCCGCTCAACGTCTCGCGCGAGCTGCTGCAGGAAAGCCGCGCCGTCAAAGCCATCCGCGAAGGCTGCACCAAGCGCGTGCTGTCCATGATCGAAGACATGGCGGCCAACGACGCCGAGAAGTTCAAGGCCTTTTACGCCGAATTCGGCGCGGTGCTCAAAGAAGGCCTGGGCGAGGATTTTGCCAACCGCGAGCGGCTGGCCAAGCTGCTGCGCTTTGCGTCATCGACGACCGATACCGTGAGCGTGGGCTTTGCCGACTACAAGGCCCGCATGAAGGAAGGCCAGGACGCGATCTACTACATCACCGCCGACACGCTTGCCGCCGCGAAGAACAGCCCGCAGCTGGAGATCTTCCGCAAAAAGGGCATCGAAGTGCTGCTGATGGCCGACCGAGTCGATGAGTGGGCGCTCAACTACCTGCACGACTTTGACGGCACGCCGCTGCAGTCGGTGGCCAAGGGCGCGGTCGACCTCGGCAAGCTGCAGGACGAGGACGAGAAGAAGGCCGCCGAAGAAGCGCAAACCCAGTTCAAACCCATCCTCGACAGGCTCAAGGATGCGCTGAAAGACAAAGCCAAAGACGTGCGCGCCACCACGCGCCTGGTCGATTCACCGGCTTGCCTGGTGGTACAGGACGGCGATATGTCCACCCAGCTGGCCCGCATGCTCAAGCAGGCTGGCCAGGCAGTGCCCGAATCCAAACCGATTCTTGAAGTCAATGCCCAGCACCCGCTGGTCAAAAAACTCGAAAGCGGCGAACACTTCGATGACCTGGCGCACATCCTGTTTGACCAGGCCTTGCTGGCCGAAGGCGGCATGCCGAACGACCCTGCTGCCTATGTGCGTCGGGTCAACGCGCTGCTTGTGTAAAGACCGCGTCTTTACACAAGCGCTTCCTCCGCCTACTCCACTTACTCCGAAAGAGCCCGCTTCATGCGGGCTTTTTTCATCGCAAGGTTTTCTTCCGCCGGGCTTTGGGCGCCAGCGCAGCCATCTGGTCATAGAGCTGCTGCGCGGCCGACGACAACGGGCGGCCGCGCCGGCGGATCAGGCCCACAGTGCGCGAAATGACGGGGTCTACCAGCGGCACGCTGACCAGCACCGGGTGGCCGTCCGGCGGCATGGACAGGCGCGGCACGGCGGCCACGCCCAGGCCGGCCTCGACCAGGCTGACGAGTGTGGAGACGTGCTGCGCCTCGCAGTACCAGCGCGGCCGGTTGGCGTTTTCGCTCAGGGCAAGGTCCAGCAAAAAGCGGTTTCCGCTGTTTTTGGTGACCGACATGTATTCGTGCGAGGTCAAGTCGGCCCAGGTGACTTTTTTCTTGCGCGCTAGCGGGTGTTCCACGCGGCAGGCCACCACAAAAGCTTCTTTCAGGATGGGCTCGAACTCCAGGTCGGGCTCCTGCGTGCCGATGTAGTTCAGGCCGAAGTCCGCCTCATTGCGCAGCAGGGTGGTCAGCACCTCGTTGGCGCCCTGGTCGATGATGCGCACCATGATCTGCGGATAGCGCTCGTGATAGGCCTTCAAGATGCCGGGCAGGAAATAGCGAACAGCCGACGGAATGCAGGCGATGGTGACCTCGCCGCTCACGTGTGTCGCGACGTCGCGTATGCCCATTAACGATTGCTCGAGGTTGCTGAGCAGCTCGTTCGCGCGGTGCGAAAACTCGCGGCCCACCGTCGTCATGTCTACCTTGCGTGTGGTGCGGTGGAACAGGCGCACGCCCAGGGCGCCCTCCAGTTTCTCGATACGCCGCGACAGCGCCGGCTGCGAAAGGTGCAGTTCTTCGGCGGCGGCGCGGAAGCTGCCCAGCTTGGCCACCGCCACAAAGGCGCGCAAATCGGGTAAATCGAAATTCATGTGCGTGACGCATTAATCATAAGAAAGATTGCATTTTACAGAGCAATAGTCTTGGCCCATCATTCGTCCCATGTTGTTTTCGATGTTGCTGCCCGCATGCGCATGCGCCGCGGCACCGTTGAAACGGCGAGGTGCCGGAATCTCCTGCAGTAAGAACCCTCCGGTGAGGCATGAACCCATTTTCGGAAGCTGTCTGGCGGCTTTGCGCTGAAGCTGCTGGCTGGCTACCGCCCAAAAAATCATCTTGGGGGACTCCCCGGAGTCCCTCAAACGTAAAGGAGATACCCATGAGCCGAATAGTCCATCTGTCGCTGAAAGTCGACGATATCCAGAAAACCGGTGACTTCTACCAGAAGATGTTCAACTTCCAGGACGCCGAAACCAAGAAGACGCGCGACCACACCTCGCGCCACATGACGGACGGTGAAATCGATTTCACGCTGCTCACCTATGACGACGACGCCACCTCGGCCGAGTCCACCGCGGCCGGCGACGGCCCCTGCATCCACCACTTCGGCATCGAGGTGGAAGACCTGGCCAAATCCACGGAAGAGATCAAGGCCAACGGCTGCGTGGTGGTGAGCGACCCGGGCGTGATTCCGGTCAAGTTCCGCGCGCCGGGCGGCACCATCGCCGAGCTGGTGGAAATCGGCCGCTACAAGACCGACAACCGGGGCCAGAAGATCAGCCGCATCACGCACATCTCGCTGAAGGTTGAAGACATCAAGGCCGTTGGCGACTTCTATATCAAGCTGTTCGACTTCCGCGACACCGAGACCAAGAAGACGCGTGACCACACCTCGCGCCACATGACGGACGGTGAAATCGACTTCACCCTGATCAAGTACGACGCGGGCACGACCTCTGCGGAATCCACCGCTTCCGGCGAAGGCCCCTGCATCCATCATTTCGCCGTCGAGGTGGAAGACCTGGAGAAGTCCACCCGTGACATCCAGGCCATGGGCTGCAAGGTCATCAGCGACCCGGGCGTGATTCCGGTCAAGTTCCGTGACCCGGGCGGCACCATTGCCGAGCTGGTGGAGATCGGCCGCTACACGCAGCTGGGCCGCTAAAGGGCCCGGTAGCAGACCAAGAGAAAAGGCAAGCCCGCAGGCCGTAGAGGGCCGGCGTGCATGCCGACAGGGACCATCCGCCGCCCGCGAAGAGGCGGTGAGAAAAACAAAAGACGCATAAGCCGGCGTGAGCCGGCATAAGTCGGAAGAAGACGGAGACAAGCAATGAACGCATTCACCCGAAAGGGCGATTTCTGGGCCGGCCTGGCATTGGCCGCGCTAGGCATCTACATCGTTACCCAGGCCTGGGGCTGGAACTACATGACCGAGGAAGGCCCGGGGCCGGGATTTTTCCCGCTCTGGTACGGCTCGGTGATGGTGCTGCTGTCGCTGGCGCTGGTCGCCGGCACGGTTCTGAAGAATGACCCCAAGAGCCAGAAAGTCCTGCGCTGGTCGGAGCTGCGCCGCGCCATGACCTGCTGGGCAGCGCTGGCGGTGTGCGTGGCCATCATCAAATACGTGGGCTTCATGATCGCGTTCGGCCTGCTCACCTGGTTCATCATCGCCATCATGTTCAAGCGCCCGCAAAAAGCGGCGCTGGCCTATGCCGTCGGTGGGGCTGTCGGCTTTTATGCATTGTTCTCGTGGGGGCTGGAGCTTCAGCTTCCCGTCGGCACGCTGTTTTAAGAATACAAAGAGACACCCACCATGGATATTTTTAATGGATTGATGCAGGGGTTTTCGGTCGCGTTGACGCCGATGAACCTGGGCATGTGCTTTCTGGGCTGCTTTCTGGGCACTGTCGTCGGCGTGCTGCCCGGCCTCGGCCCTCCGGCAACGATTGCAATGCTGTTGCCGCTCACCTTCAAGATGGACCCGACCGGCGCGATGATCATGCTTGCCGGCATCTATTACGGCGCCAAATACGGCGGCTCCACCACCTCCATCCTGCTGAACGTGCCGGGGGAGACCTCTTCCGTGGTGACCTGCCTGGACGGCTATCAGATGGCGCGCAATGGGCGCGCAGGCGCGGCGCTGGGCATCAGTGCCATTGCCTCGTTTGTCGCCGGCACCATAGGCACCGTGCTGCTGATGCTGGTGGCGCCGCCGCTGGCCAAGCTCACGCTGGCCTTCAGTGCGCCTGAGTACTTTGCCCTCATGGTGCTGGGCCTCACGATGGTGGTGCTGCTGGCTGGTGACTCATTGACCAAGGCCTTGCTGTCCATGATGGTGGGCCTGTGGATTGCCAGCATGGGCACCGACCTGTTCACGGCGACGTCGCGCTTTACCTTCGGCCAGACCGAGCTGCTGGGCGGGATTGAGTTCGTCATCGTCGCCATTGGTATCTTTGCCGTCGGTGAAGTGATGTCCAACATGGAGCCCGAAAAACCACTGGACATGCTGCCGGTGCCCAAGGGCCTGAAAAACCTGTTGCCGAGCTGGCAGGATCTGAAGGATTGCAAATACGCTTTCCTGAACGGTTCGCTGATCGGCTTTTTCATCGGCATCCTGCCCGGTGCGGGCGCCACGATCTCGTCCTTCCTGAGCTACGGCATCGAGAAGTCGTATTCCAAACACCCTGAAAAATTCGGCACCGGTGTGATCGAAGGCGTGGCCGCACCTGAAGGCGCCAACAACGCCGACACCGCCGGCGCGATGGTGCCCCTGCTGACGCTGGGCATCCCAGGAAGCGGCACAACGGCCATCCTGCTCGCGGCGCTGGTGCTCTGGGGCTTCAAGCCCGGCCCGCTGTTCATCGAAGAAAGCCCGGCGCTGTTCTGGGGCCTGGTGGCCAGCATGTACATCGGCAACGTGGTGCTGCTGATCCTGAACCTGCCACTGGTCGCGCTGTTTGCCCAGCTGCTCAAGATGCCGGGTTATGTGATGTATCCGCTGATCCTGGGCGTGTCCATCATCGGCATTTACACCTCCGACTCCAGCATCTTCCAGCTTTGCCTGCTGGTGCTGTTTGGCCTGGTGGGTTATGTGATGCGCAAGCTGGACTTCCCGACGGCGCCCCTGGTGCTGGGCCTGGTGCTCGGTGATTCGATGGAAAAAGCCTTGAGGCAGGCGCTCATGATGTCGCAGGGCCACCTGTCCATCCTGTTCCGCCCGATTCCCGCTGTGCTGCTGTGCATTGCCGCCTTCCTGCTGATCGTTCCGCTGATCAAGAAATTCAATTCGGCGCGGGTGCAGATGATCGACGCCGAAGCCTGATCCACGTATGAGTTCCCTTTGCATTCTTTCCATACCCAAAACAGGAGACAAACCATGAAATTTTCCAAAACACTTTGTGCCGTCGGCATGATGGCGCTGGCCGGCTTTAGCGGCCTGGCCCAGGCCCAGTGGAAGCCGACCAAGACGGTCGACGTCATCGTCCACACCGGCCCCGGCGGCGGCAATGACCTGCTGGCCCGCGCGGTCGCGCAAATGCTGGAGAAGGAAAAACTGCTGCCGGTGCGCATGCAGGTGGTCAACAAACCCGGTGGCAACGGCGCTGTGGCGGCCGCAGCGATCGCCGAGCGCAAAGGCGACTCGCACACCATCGGTTTTATCACCAGCGTGTGGATTGCCAACCCGCTGACGACCAGCGAAGCCAAGGTAACGCTGCACGACCTGACACCGGTGGCGCGCCTGCTGCTGGAGCCCGCGGTGTTCGCCGTGCGTGCCGACTCGCCCTACAAGACGCTGAAAGACTTCATCGACGCCGCCAAGGCCAAACCGGGTGAACTCAAGCAGTCCGGTGGTTCGGTCACTTCGCGCGACAACATCGTGCGCCAGCAGCTGCAACAGCACACCGGCGCCAAGTGGGCGTTTGTTTCCTTCCAGGGCGGTGGTGAGCGCCTGGCTGCCCTGCTGGGCGGGCACGTCGACATGATGGTGATCGAACCCCAGGAAGCCGGTGAGCAGATTCGCGCCGGCAAGCTGCGCGTGCTGGCGCAGATCGCAGACACCCCGCTGCCCGGTTACCCCAACACGCCTACGCTGAAGCAGGCCGGTTTTGACATCGTGGCCACGCCGCAGATCCGCGCTGTCGTTGCGCCCCCGGCGATTCCGAAAGAGGCGCTGGCCTATTACGAAGACCTGTTCTCCAAGCTGCGCCAGACCGCTTCGTGGAAGAAGTACGTGGCCGACAACCAGCTGGAAGACAGCTATGCCGGCGGCGCTGAACTGGGCAAAGCCATCGAGGCGATCGAAAAAGACATGCGCACCCAGTTCCAGCTTGCCGGCATGAAGCTGGTGCGCTGAGCGGCAATTATTTAAACGGTCGATTTTTTAAAACAGCGGCAGGGCCGCGGCGAGAAGCCGCACCCTGCCCGTGGGTGGACTTGCGCCTTTCAAGGTACGCGTCAACGTGTTGCCGGCTGCAAAAAGACGGCGAAGAAGCCCATTTTGGAGAGATGTTTGGAAGCTCTTAATATTCTCAGTGCCGGTGCCGCGCAGGCCGTGGTGGCACGGCTGGTGGAGGCCCTCCAGCTGGAAAACCCCGGCACCGTCAATGCCTGTTATGGAGCTGTCCAGTCCATGAAGTCGCGCGTGCTGGTGGGTGAACCTGTCGATGTCATCGTGCTGACCGACGGCCTGCTCGATGAGCTGGTACAGAAAAAACTCGTGGTGCCGGGTACACGCGCAGCACTCGGCACTGTGGGCACAGGCCTGGCCGTGCGCGCCGGCACCCCCGTGCCCGAGGTCGCCAACATGCAGGCCTTGCGCGCAAACCTGCTGGCTGCGGAAAAAATTGTCTGCCCCGACCCCGCCGTGGCCACCGCCGGCATGGTGCTGATCAAAGTGCTGGAGCGGCTGGAGATTCTGGAGCAGCTGCGCCCGCGCCTGGTTTATTGCAGCAGCGGCCACGCGGCCATGGCCGAGCTGGCGCGCGGCACCGGCCCGCGTGAGCTTGGCGTCATGCAGATGACGGAAATCATCGCCGGCGCCGGCATGGTGCTGGCCGGCCCGTTGCCGGCCGAGCTGCAAAGCAAAGTCATTTATTCCGCGGCCCTGGCCGCGCATGCCAAAAGCCCTGAGCGCGCCCGCGACTTCATGCGCCGCCTGACGGGCGACCGCCAGGCGCTTCGCGTCGCCGGTTTCGGTGAAGCCCAGAACGCCGGCGCCGCGCCCGCAACCCTTTAAAAGAAACGAGGAAACACGCACATGTCCAGCAGCCCTAAATCAACCGTCACCTCTCCCACTATTTCCGAACGCCTGGCCAAAGGCATCCTGGCTTGCAAGCCCGCGGACTACGCCGGCACGCGCGCTGTCGCCAACCGCCTGCTGCTTGACATCGCCGGCCTGTGCCTGGCCGCGCGCAGCCAGACCTATGTGACCGCGGCGCTGGCTTCGCTGGACGGCGACGGCCAATGCACCGCCATCGGATTTCCACGCAAGCTGACGGCCGAAGGCGCTGCCTTTGTCAACGGCATCGCCGGCCACGGCGAAGATTTCGACGACACCTATGAAGGCGGGCCCGTGCATGCCGGCGTGGTCATCATCCCGGCGCTGCTGGCCGCGGCCGAACGCCACCAGCTCTCGGGCGCCGACCTGCTGCGCGGCATCGCGGTGGGACTGGAAGTGACCTGCCGCCTGTGCAAGGTCGCGCCCATGCGTGTGCACAAAGCCGGCTTTCATCCCACCGCCATCTTCGGCGTGATGGGCGCTGTCGCCGGCATTGGCGCCGCGCTGCGCCTGTCGGAAGAAGAATTTGTCAACGCCTTCGGCATCGCCGGCAGCATGGCCGGCGGCTTGATCGAATACCTGGCTGACGGCTCCTGGACCAAACGCATGCACCCCGGCTGGGCGGCCCAGTCGGGCTACCGCGCCGTGCGGCTTGCCCAGGGCGGCTTCGTCGGGCCGCGCACCGTATTTGAAGGCCACCACGGTCTTTTCCATGGTTTTGCCAACACGCTGGACGGCAAGTTTGAAGAGATGATGGACGGCTTCGGCAAGCAGTGGCTGTGCACCACCATTGCCTTCAAGCCCTATGCCTGCGGCACCATGTCGCACCCCTACATCGACTGCGGCCGTGAATTCCGCGCCCGCAACATCGACCCCGAGCAGATCGCCACCATAGAAGCCGAAACCGCCGAAGGCATTGTTCACCGGCTCTGGGAGCCGCTTGCCATGAAGCAGTCGCCGCCCAATGGCTATGCCGCCAAGTTCAGCACGCCCTATGCGATTGCCGCCGGCATCCTCAAGGGCGACGCGGGCCTGGGCGAGTACGACGAAGACGTGGTGAAGGACCCGGCCATGACGCGCCTGGCGGGCAAGGTCTCTTACATCATCGACCCGGCCAACCCTTACCCCAACCAGTTCACCGGCCACCTGCGCATCACGCTGAAAAACGGCGAGGTGTATGAGCACCGCCAGGGCTACTTCAAGGGCGGCGCCGAGCATCCGCTCAGCGATGACGACATCAAACGCAAGTTTGTGGCCAACTGCCTCTACGGCGGGCTGACGGCCGCGCAGGCGCAGCAGATGGCCGACGTGATGGCCGGCCTGCTTGAGCAGTCCAAGGTTGACTTGTCCCGCCTGCCGGCTTGAAGGTTTTTGAAGACTGAAGGACGTTTCATGAGCAACCCAACAAAACCCCAGGCCGTCGCACTGGTCACCGGCTCGGGCCGCAACATCGGGCGCGAAATCGCGCTGGGCCTGGCCGCCACGGGCGTGGCAATTGCCGTCAATGTGCGCTCCTCCGCAGCCGAGGGCCAAGCCGTGGTCGATGAAATCATTGCTGCCGGCGGGCAGGCCTTGCTGTGTGTGGCCGACGTGACCGACCAGGCCGCTGTGGCGGCCATGGTTGTCAGCATCAAGGCCAGGTGGGGCCGCCTCGACATCCTGGTGAACAACGCAGCGATACGGCGCGAGGCCCCGCTGGACGCCATCTCCGCCCGCGACTGGCGCGACACGCTGTCTGTCATCCTCGATGGCGCTTTCTTTTGCACGCAGGCGGCGCTGCCGCTGCTGCGGGCTTCTGACCGCGCAGCCGTCATCAACATAGGCGGGATGACATCGCACACCGGCGCGCCTGAGCGTGTGCATGTGGTCACCGCCAAAGCTGGCCTGGGTGGGTTGACGCGCGCGCTCGCGCACGACCTGTCGCCCGAAGGCATCACGGTGAACTGCGTCTCGCCCGGCATGGTCGACACGCAGCGCGCCACCAGCAGTTCCACCGCCGCGCCCAAGCACCACGCCAAACACCATCCGCTGCTGGGCCGGCGCGGCACGGCTGCCGAGATTGCCGCGTCGGTGGTCTGGCTGGCCGGGCCATCGGCGCGGTTTATCACCGGGCAGACCCTGCACGTCAATGGCGGGACTTACTTGAGTGTCTGACAAGGCTCCACCACCAGTCACACCGCCAGCCACGCCACCGGCCACGCCACCAGTTCCACCGCAGTCGGCCTTCCAGCTGTGGGGACGCAGGCTGCTGACACTGGCCGCTGCGGCTGCCGGCGGCTATGCGGCGTTCTCGCTGAAGATCCCGCTGCCCTGGGTGCTGGGCGCGATGATGGGCACCGCGCTGGTAATGCTGCTGGGTGTGGGCGGGCGGCAACCGCTGCAGGGCCGGCGTGCCGCGCAGATCACCATCGGCACAGCGCTGGGGCTGACCTTCACCCAGGAGGTAATTCGCGAGGTCGCATCGCTGGGGCACTGGATGCTTGCGGGCGCCGCGTTTTCCATCATGCTCACCATGCTGTTTTCGCGCGTCATCCAGCGCCTGGCCGGCATCGACGGGCCGACGGCGATTTACTCCGTGGCGGTCGGCGCATCGGCCGAGATGGCCTTGCAGGCGCAAAAAGCCGGTGCCGACGGCGCGCAGGTGGCTTCTGCCCATGCCATTCGCATCATCCTGGTGGTCACGCTGGCCTCGGTCGTTGCGCACTACAGCGGCGAAAAAGCCGGCCCCTATATTTCAGCCGCCACGCCGGCCATCGGCTGGCAGCTCGCGTTGTTATTTGTTTTCCTGGCGCCGGCCTGCGGCTGGCTGGCCGACCGCATGCGTGTGCCCAATGCCTGGTTGCTGGGGCCGGTGATCATGGCCGGCTCGTTTGCCGCCTCGGGTGTGAATGGGCGGATGTTTCCTGAAGCGCTGGTGGTGGCACAGGTGCTGATCGGCTGGAGCCTTGGCCAGCACATGACGCGCCAGTTCTTCATCAAGTCGCCGCGCATGCTGGCCTCCGCTGCGGCGGTCACGCTCAGCATGCTGGCCATCTGTGTGCTGCTGGCCTGGGGCCTCAGCAAAACCGGTGTCATTACATTGCTGACGGCGTTCCTCGCCGTCGCGCCGGGCGGTACGGCCGAGATGGCCATCATTGCCAAGACCTTTGGCATAGGCGCGCCCATCGTGACGGCCTTTCATTTCTTCCGCGTGATCTCGACGGTGCTGTCGATACGCTGGGTGTTCAAGTTCCTGGTGCGCACGGGCTGGGTGCACGACAAGCCCGCCACCTGATCTTTCTAGCCGAACTTGCGCTTCGCATCCAGCGCCAGACCGGCGCCGATGCTGCCGAACAAATCACCCTCTACATGCCGCGCGTCCGGCAGCAAGGCGGCGACTCTTTGGCGCAGCAGGGGAACGCTGCTGGAGCCACCGGTAAAGAACACGGTATCTACGCCGTCCGCCGCCACGCCGGCCGTGCGCATCAGCTGCCACACGGTGTGCTCAATGTCCGACACCAGGTGGCCGATGGCGGCATCAAAGGTGTCACGGCTCAAGGTAAAGCTGTGGCCGGGCTGGATGCGGCCTAGATCGATTTGTGTGGTGTCACTTTCCGACAGTGCAATCTTCGCGGCTTCGACCTGCAGCGCAAGCCAGTGGCCGGATCGCTGGCGAACCAGGTTCATCAGCCGCTCCAGCTTGTCTTTTTCCATCGCCTGCCGGTGCATGTCCTGGATCTCGGGCCAGGCCTTGCGCGTGTAGGCGAAGTTGATGGTGTGCCAGGTGGCCAGGTTGAAGTACTGGGCTGAGGGCATCTGGCGGCCGCTGACCAGCAGGCTGCCCATGCCCAGCAACGGCATGACGCTGGACAGGCTCAGGTACTTGTCGAAGTCCGTGCCGCCTATGTGCACGCCGCCACTGGCCAGGATGTCTTCGCGCCGGTCGGCCTTCCGGGCGCGCTCCGGCGACAGCCGCACCAGCGAAAAGTCCGAGGTGCCGCCGCCTATGTCGACCACCAGCACCAGCTCTTCGCTGTCAATCTGCGATTCAGAGTCAAAGGCCGCGGCGATCGGCTCGAACTGGAAGGCCACGTCCTTGAAGCCCACCGCTTTTGCGATCTCGCGCAGCGTGTCTTCGGCGCGCTGGTCCGCAGTCGGGTTGTCGTCGACAAAAAACACCGGCCGCCCCATCACCGCCTGGGTGAATGTGCGGCCTGCGGCCTGCTCGGCGCGCAGCTTGAGCTGGCCGATAAATTGCTCCAGCAGGCGGCGAAAGGGGATGGCCTGGCCCATCAGCTCGGTGTACTCGTCCATCATGGATGTGCCGAGCAGGCTCTTGAGCGAGCGCATCAGCCGGCCTTCATGACCGCCCAGGTAGTCGGCCAGCGCGGCCCGCCCGTAGGTGGCCTCCAGGTCCTCCGCGTGAAAGAACACGACGGAGGGCAAGGTCACCTTGCCGTCTTCAAGAGGCAGCAGCGCAGGCTGCCCGGGCCGGCTCCAGCCGACGGTGGAATTGGACGTCCCGAAGTCGACGCCGCACGATGCAAAAGCCATGGTGAATTATTTGAGCGCCTTGATGATGGCGGCGGTGAAACTTGCGGTGTTGCCGCTGCCGCGTATGTCGCCGGTGCGCGCCGCGGCATTGCCCAGCGCTTCGCCCGTGGCCAGGTACATGGACTTCGCGGCGGCCACCGCCTGCGGAATGTTTTTGCGGCGGCCCAGCCAGTCGAGCAGCATGCGCGTCGACTCGATCATGGCGTAGGGGTTGGCGCGGCCGCTGCCCGCGATGTCGGGCGCCGAGCCGTGCGTGGCCTGCGCCATCGCGAAGTCGCCTTCGCCTATGCACAGGCCAGGCGCCATGCCCAGGCCGCCCACCAGGCCGGCCGCCTCGTCCGACAAAATATCGCCGAACATGTTGGTGGTGACCACGACGTCGAAGTTGTGCGGGTCGCGCACCAGGCGCATGGCCATGGTGTCGACGATGACTTCATTGACGGTGACGTCGGGGTAGTCTTTCGCGGCCTTGTGGCACTCTTCCACAAACATGCCGCAGCCCAGCTTGAACACCGTGTTCTTGTGCACCAGCGTCAGCAGCTTGCGGCGCGAGCGGGCCAGCTCCAACGCGACGCGCGCTACCTTTTCACTGGCCGCGCGGGTGATGACGCGCACCGACAGCGTGATCTCGTCGGTGGGCCGGAACTCGCCGATGCCCAGCAGCATGTTGCGGTCAGGCTGAAAGCCTTCGTTGTTCTCACGCACGATGATCAGGTCTACGTTGTCATAAAGGCAGCCGATGTCGGGGTAGGAGCGCGTGGGCCGCACATTGGCAAACAGGTTGAAGTGCTTGCGCATGATGGGGTGCGGGTTGATGGCGCCCGGGCCCTTGGGGTAGTCGCGGTGGCCTATGGGGCCCAGCACAAAGCCGTCCATCTTCTGCAAGGTTTCCAGCGTGCCCTCGGGCAGGGTGGAGCCGTGCGTGTCCAGCGCCCTGCGGCCGACCGGCATGGGGCGCCAGTCGATGTTGAGCCCATGCAGCTTGGCGGCGGCGCTGGCCACTTCAACCGAAGCGGGAACGATTTCATGGCCGATGTCGTCGCCGTTCAAGGCGCCGAGGACGAGGTGGGTCTTGTTTGTCATGCAGGCTTTGTCTCTGGATGGCCCGGCTGAGCGTGAGCTTGCAGGGCTGTTTTGAAATGGCCGTGGCTAGGCCGGAGTGCCCGATGATGCTTGAGCGCTCTATCTATGTAAATTGCAAAGATGCTGAAGTTTGATGCAGTGCGCGCATCAAACTCTGTAAGATGGTGTCAGGGCTCGAATCCGCAGGCCAGCCGTGTCGCGGTGTTGGCAGGGCTGCCCAGCATGGCGATCAGTTCAGTTGCAGCCTTTGCGTTTTGCGAGGCGGTGCACACCGCTGCCGTGTAGACGGTCGCCAGTTCAAACGCCTTCGGCAAGGTGGCCACCAGTTCCACGCCGGGCGTGAACAGGATTTCCGTCACCTGAGTGCAACCGAGCAGGCCGGGCTCATCGCATTCGGCCATGGCTTTCATGGCGGTCGCGCCATTGGGGTAAGGCCGCAGCCGGCCGGCAAGTTCGCCTTCCAGCCCCAACTCCTTGACCACCCGCATGAAATGGATGCCCGCCGTGGCCTTCACAGGGTCGGGGAAATAGATGCCGCGCGCGGCCTGCAATGCGGCCTTGAGCGCGGCGGGGCTGGCCACATCCACAACCGGCTCGCCGGCCTTCACGGCCACGCCGGTTTTGACCGCGCCCAGGGCGCGCGCACTGCCGGCTTGCACATGCCCGCTCTCAAGCAGTTGCGAGATTAGCGCCTGGCTGAGGATGATGACGTCGCATGGCGCGCCGGCCAGCAAACCGTCTTTCATCAAGCCAACGGCCCCGAAAGTGCCGGCGATGCGGAAGTGGTGTTGCGCCAGGAAGCGGTCTTGCAACTGCGTCACCAGTCCTTGCGCCGCGCCGCCGCTGAGGATGTGCAGCAAACTGAAAGATGAAGACGCTGTCATGAGCTTGAAGTTGACGCTGCCTCAATCCACCGTGATGTGCGCGGTCTTGATCACACCCGCCCATTTGGCGATGTCTTCACGCATGTACTTGTCAAAGGCTTCCGGGCTCATCACCATGGGCGTGGCGCCCTGTTTGCCCCAGAGCTGTTTGATCTCCGGCTGGCCCACGATTTTTGACATGGCCTCATTGAGTTTGTCGACAACGGCTTTGGGTGTGCCGCGCGGCGCCATCAAGCCCAGCCAGATGGTGGCCTCGTAGCCGGGCACGCCGGCTTCGTGCAGCGTCGGCACATCGGGCAGCACCTCGGAGCGCTGCTTGCCGGTGGTGGCCAGCGCCTTTACCTTGCCGGCCTTGACCTGCTCGGCCATGGTGGTCACGGCGTCGAACATCACGTCGACCTGGCCGCCGATGACGTCTGTGCGCGCGCCGCTGCTGCCGCGGTAGGGGATGTGCACCAGGTAGACGCCCGCCATGCTTTTAAAGAGCTCGCCGGCCATGTGGTACGGCGTGCCGGGGCCGGACGATGCGTAGTTGAGCTTGCCCGGCCGCGCCTTCGCATCGGCAATCAGCGCTTTCAGGGTCGAGTCCGGCAGCGAAGGCGTGGCTACCAGCACCAGGTCTGAGTAGTTGATGGGCGCCACCGCCACAAAGTCACGCATCAGCTGGAAGGGCTTGTTGGCGATCAGCGATTCATCCACCGTGTGCGCATTCGACATCAGCAGCAGCGTGTAGCCGTCTGGTGTGGATTTCGCCACGGCGTCGGTGCCGATCACGGAGCCTGCGCCGGGCCGGTTGTCCACCACAAACGATTGCCCCAGCGCATCCTGCAGGCGTTGCGCCATGAAGCGCGCATACACGTCGGCGGGCCCACCCGCCGCAAAGGGCACGATGATGCGGACCGGTTTGGCGGGGTAGCTTTGCGCCATGGCCGGTGTGATTGCGGCCATGGAGACCAGCCCCAGCGCCAGCAGTGTGCGGCGAATGAAAAGGATAGGCATAAATTCCTCCGAATGAAGAACCCAAAGACGCTTACTCGACCTTGCCGATGCGCTTGACCACCTCGACCATGCGCTTCGCGTCGGCCTGCACATACTTTTCAAAGTCCGGGCTGTCCTGGTACAGCACCGGGCTGCCGGCGCCCAGAATCACTTCTTTGACCTTGGCATCCTGCGCGGCCGCCTTGGCCGCGGCGCGCAGGCGCTGGGCGATGGGCTCAGGCGTTGCCGCTGGAATAAACAGCCCCGACCACTGCGCGTATTCGGCATTGAAGCCGGCGTTCTTCAGGCTGGACAGCTCAGGAAGTGCGGGCAGCACATCAGGGCCCCAGTGCGCCAGCACACGCAGCTTGCCGGCCTTCACCTGTTGCAGCACGGTGGCCGGGCCGGTTGACACGGCATCGATCTGGCCGCCCAGCAGCGCCACCACCGCCGGGCCGGCGCCGGTGAACGGAATGTGCGTGAGCTTGATGCCGGCGTTTTGCGCCAGGATTTCCATGGGCACATGCATGGTGCCGTAGTTGCCCGATGAACCGTAGTTGATCGCACCGGGGCGTTTTTTGGCATCGTCCACAAACTGCTGCACGGTCTGCCAGGGCGCATCGGCGCGCACGGCCAGCACGGTCGGGTCGGCGGTGTAGCGCGCAATCGGGCGCAGGTCGGCGAGCGCAAACATCGGGGCCCGGCCAAGCAGAACGTCAGCTTCCGGAATCACGGTGAAGGAAGAGAGCGCCATGACCACGGTGTAGCCGTCGGGTTTGGCCTTGGCGGTGTAGGCCATGCCGATGCCGCCGCCAGCGCCGGCCTTGTTCTCTATCACCACTGGCTGGCCGAGGTCGCGCGACATCGCTTCGGCCACCGGCCGCGCCACCAGGTCGGCCAGGCCGCCCGGCGGGAAGGGCACGATCATGGTGATGGGTTTGGCGGGCCAGGCGGATTGGTTGGATTGGGCGGCGCACCAGCTGTGGGACGCCAACAGCACAGCGGCCAGCAGAAGCGGGCGAACTTTCATTGAATTGTCTCCAGACGTGCCGCCGTCAAGCGCGGGGCTGCTGGACATACTAGCGATGAGTGGCGCTTACCCTCTCATCGCAATCCCTATGTGTACTTAGCAACTAACCGGCTTTGCCGGGTTTACCAGTTCTCCGGCTTTACACGACCAGCGGCGTTTCCTGCATGGCCTCGGTCTGCTCTTCCAGCATGTCGACCTGGCCTTTCCAGTAATCGCTGGTGCCGAACCACGGAAAGTTGATCGGAAAGATCGGGTCGTGCCAGCGCTGCGCCAGCCAGGCGCTGTAATGCACCAGGCGCAGGGTGCGCAGCGGCTCGATCAGTGCGAGCTCGCGCCTGTCGAATTCGCGGAACTCTTCATAGCCGTCCACCAGCGCGCCCAGCTGCCGGGTGCTTTGGGCGCGGTCGCCCGACACCAGCATCCACAAATCCTGCACGGCCGGGCCGCTGCGGGCATCGTCGAGGTCGACAAAATGCGGCCCCGCCAGCGGCAGGCCTTCGGGCGTCCAGAGGATGTTGCCGGGGTGGCAGTCGCCGTGCAGGCGCAGGTTCTGCACATCACCCACGCTCTCAAACACGGTTTGCGCCACCAGCATGGCTTCGTCAAAGGCCTTGCGCCAGCGTGACTCCATGTCCAACGGAATGTAGCCATGGCCGCCTTGCCCGCTGCCGCCCAGCAGGATGTCCCGGGGGCCGTAGCCAAAAGTCTGCAGGCTGAGCGCCGGGCGGTGCGCAAAAGGCTTGGCGCTGCCCACGGTGTGGATGCGCGCGAGGAAGCGGCCTATCCATTCCAGCACGTCGAGGTTGTCGAGCTCGGGCCGGCGCCCGCCGCGGCTGGGCGAGACGCTGAAGCTGAAGCCGCCGAAATGGTTTAGCGTGGCGCCTTCCAGCATCAGCGGGCCGACCACCGGGATTTCAGCCGCCATCAGCTCGGCGGCAAAGGCGTGTTCTTCGGTGATTTGCGCGTCGCTCCAGCGGTCGGGCCGGTAGAACTTGGCCACCACCACATCGCCCGCCAGGTCGGCATCGCCCACGGGGCTTTCCAGATGCACCTGGTAGACCCGGTTTTCATAGCTGGACAAAGCCATCAGCCGGCCGTCGCCCAAAAGGCCCACGCTGGCCAGCGCGTCCAGCACGCGGTCAGGGGTCAGCGCTTCATACGCATGTTGTGCGGCGCTGTCAGGGGCCTTGCTTTTTTCAGTCATGCCCTGATTGTCGGCGCAGATGCCCGCGCTCAGCCAGTGGCGGCTGGTAAGCGCCTGTGTTTTAAGCGGGGCCGGTCAGGGCAGAAGGATGTGGCCGGTGCGCGGGTCGCCCTTGCCGGCCAGCACGTCCTGGTAAACAGCCTGCATTGCCGCCTGCCCGGCATGCCGCTGCGCGATGAGCCAGGGCGGCTCGGCCGCCGTGACGTGCTGCGTGAAGTCCTGCCACGCGCCGGCCACCTGTTGGGCAAAAGCAGCACCGCCCCAATCGGCCACACGCTTTTTGATTTGGGCTGGGGCAAAGAACAAGGTGGGCCGGGGGCCGGGCAGGTCGCGAGTGCTGCCTTTGGCGGCCAGCTCGTCCACATGCGTGCCGCCTATCGAGCAGTTGTGGCGCAGCTGGCCAAAGTGGCTGTGGATCTGGTGGCGCAGGCTCGCGCTTCCGGCGAAGTCGACATAAACGCAGGCCGTATCGGCGGCGATGGTGTCCAGCTGGTCATAGGTGACAACGCGGCTGTAGCACCCGAGGCTTTCACAAAACGCCCGGTTGCCCGGTGATGTCAGACCGATGATCTCAATACCAGGCCGCTTGGCCAGCTGAAAAGCCGTGCCGTAGGCCGTCTTGCTGGAGGCGCTGGACAGCAGCATCGCGTTGGCGCCGAAGAACGCGTTGTCGGCCAGGAAGTCATCGATCAGGAAGGAGGTGATGAACAGCGGGCGCAAGAGCGATTGAATGTCCTCGGTGGCCGCGCTGTAGAACGGGTCGGTGCTGCAGCGCATGTACTGGTTGTAGACGGCGGGCAAGGCCTTGCGATGGTCGGCGCCGTCCCAAAAGCCCGCAGGGGTGATCCGCTCCGGTTGCAACACCAGCGTGTTGGCCATCGGGTAGTAGCCGTAAAACTTTTCCCCCACGGCAACCCCTTCGCATAACGATTCGGTCACGGTGGCAAAACCCCACACCGGAATGCAGCCCCAGCCCTCTTCGCCGGTCGGGAAAAACTGCCAGTAGCTCATTGCGTCGCCAAAAGCGGCGTAGGTGATGTTGTTGGCTGTGAGCGCAAACGACTCCACGGTGAGCCGAACCTGCCCGGGCGAAAGTGGTGCAGGCGCGCTGGCGTGCCAGCGAGTTTGGGGCAGGGCGTTCTTTTGAACCTGGAAGGCGGTAGTGGTAGCGACGGTGTTCATACACAACACCGTAAATGAAACGGCCCGCCGGTTCAACACCGGCGGGCCGCCTTGGTGACAGCAAGTTGCCTTGCCAGTCGCTTGAATTACTTCAGCGTGATCGTGACGTCAATGTTGCCGCGGGTAGCGTTGGAGTAAGGGCAAACCTGGTGAGCAGCGTCAACCAGCGCTTGTGCAGCGGCGCGGTCCATGCCGGGCAGGCTCACTTCCAGTCGCACGGCGATGCCGTAGGCATTGGGGATCTTGCCCAGGTCAACGCTGGAGTCGATGGACACGTCTTCAGGCACGGCAATCTTCTTCATGCCGCCAACGGCCTTCATCGCGCCGATGAAGCAGGCTGCGTAGCCGGCGGCAAACAGCTGCTCGGGGTTGGTGCCGGTGCCGGGGGTGCCGGGCGAGCTCAGCGTGACGTCCAGACGGCCGTCGTCGGTGCGGGACTTGCCGTCACGGCCGCCGGTGGTGTGTGCGTGGGCGGTGTAGAGAACTTTTTCGAGAGTGGTCATGGTGGCTTCCTTGGAAAAATACCCCGTGTGGGGCGGGTTAAAAATCAGGTGAACGGGAAATGAATCTGGCGCCCGTCAGGCGGTAAGGCGGTTGCGGAAAGACTGCACTTGCTGCGTCAGCGACACCAGCTCGGGGATGGAGCATTGCGTGGCGCTCATGATGCAGCCGGGGATTTTTGCCGCCTTGGCCTTGAGCTTGCGGCCCGCGGCTGTCAGCGTGATGTGAACGCGGCGCTCGTCCTGCACGGCACGGATGCGCGAGACCAGCCCGGCGGTTTCCATGCGCTTGAGCAGCGGCGTGAGCGTGCCCGAATCGAGGTAAAGCCGCTCGCCGAGCTCGGATACTGTGAGGCCGTCTTGTTCCCATAACACCAGCATGGCAAGGTATTGCGGATAGGTCAGGCCCATGTCTTCAAGCATCGGCTTATAGAGTTTGGTCATGGCCAGCGACGTGGAATAAAGCGCGAAACACAGCTGGTTGTCCAGCTGGAGCATGGCGTCAACGGTGTCGGTTTTGTGTGGCATGACTGAATTGTAGCTCACAATTAAATTGTGTGCAAGTTAATTTGTTGAAAGATGTTTCAGGCGCTTTGAATGTTGTGGAGGGAGGCCCTGCAGGCCGGGCGGGCCCCAAAAGAAAAAGGCCTCAAAACCGAAGTTTTGAAGCCTTTAGTGCTTTGCTCAGCGCGAGGCTGAGTCAGCGGGTTCGCAGGGCTTAGTAGCCGCCGCGGCCACCGCCACCACCGCCGTAGCCGCCACCACCACCGGAACGGCCACCACCGCCGCCGTAGCCGCCACCGCCGGAGCGATCGCCGCCACCGCCGTAACCGCCACCACCGCCGCCGAAGCCGCCGGTACGGGGAGGACGTGCCTCCATCGGACGGGCTTCATTCACGGTGATGCTGCGGCCGCCCAGGGACTGGCCGTTCATGCCGGCGATTGCGGCTTGAGCTTCGGCATCATTGCCCATTTCGACGAAACCAAAGCCTTTGGAGCGGCCGGTGTCGCGTTCCATCATGACTTTGGCGCTGGTGATGGAGCCGAAGGCGCCAAAAGATTGTTGCAGGTCTTCGTCACGAACCGTGTATGGCAGATTGCCGACGTAAAGTTTATTGCCCATGGGGACTCCTCAAAAAACACATAAAAACAAAGCGATGGGGTCCCGAAAGCACAACAAACCAAAGAAGTACCGCCGTAGCGCGCGAAACTGACCGATCACTAACCTGTGCGGGTGTTTTTCAACCCGTACTGCTCGATTATGCGCCCAGAACTGCTAAAACCGCTTTTTTATTCATATTTCTGATAAAGACATCCCGCCACCCCAGCTTGGGGCGCGGCCATGGAAGGGCTTTGCACCGCAGCAGGCAGGGGCACAAAGCGCTCCCACTAAACTCAAGGCCATGCAAACCACCCGCCCCGCGCGCGCCGCAAAACCCCTAAAAGGCGCTGGAAAGCCCGCGCCCGCCACGCAGGTGATTGAAGAATTGCGCCCCGGCCAGTCCATCGAGCTGCTCAAGGAACTGCACATCCTCACCCGCGAAGGCAAGCTCAACCAGGACACGCGGCGCAAGCTCAAGCAGGTCTATCACCTCTACCAGTTCATTGAGCCTTTGTTGAACGAGGTCGCCGCTGAAAAAGCCGTGTTCACCCTGGCCGACCACGGCGCCGGCAAGTCTTACCTGGGCTTCATCCTGTATGACTTGTTCTTTAATGTGGCGCACGCAGGCGAGCCCATGGCCGGCCACGTTTATGGCATTGAAACCCGCGCCGAGCTGGTCGAAAAGTCGCGCACCCTGGCCGCGCGCCTGGGCTTTGCGCGCATGTCTTTCCTGAATTTGTCGGTGCAAGAGGCGACCACTTCGGCTGAGCTGCCGCCCACCGTCGACATCGTCACCGCGCTGCATGCCTGCGACACCGCCACCGACGACGCCATCGCTTTCGGCCTGGCTAAAGGTGCGCGCCACATGGTGCTGGTGCCCTGCTGCCAGGCCGAAGTGGCGGGCGTGCTGAAGAAAAGCCGGGCGCTGTCGCTGGCCAAAACCCCGCTGGCCGAACTGTGGCGTCACCCGCTGCACACACGCGAATTCGGCAGCCAGATCACCAATGTGCTGCGTTGCCTGCAACTCGAAGCCAACGGCTACCAGGTCACCGTGACCGAGCTGGTCGGCTGGGAGCATTCGATGAAAAACGAGCTCATCCTGGCCAGCCGGCCGGCGCAGCCCAATGCCGGCAAGACCCGCGCGGCCCAGGCGCGGCTGCGCGAGGTGCTTGCAGAGCTGGGCCTGGGCGAATTGACCGCGCGTTTTGCGGTGCAGGCCGAGCCGGCCTAAGCCAGGGCCGGGGCGTCGCCGCGGCGCTCTGCCGCCAGCAGGCGGATGTTTGCAATCAGCGCCTGCTGCGCCGGGTTGGGCGCCATGTCGGCGCGCAGCGTCAGTCCCACCAGTTCCTCCGTGCCCGCCATGCTGACGGGCAGCGCCAACAAGGCGCCGCTCTCCAGATCGGGCCGCACCGCGCCCAGCGGTGACACCCACACGGCATCGCTTTGCCGCGCATAGCCGCGCGCGATTGAGACCGACAGCGTTTCGATAACGCGTGCCGGCGGCGCCAGGCCGCGCGTGAGGAAAAAACTGTCGGCCGTATGGCGGATCGCCGTGCCCTGCATCGGCAGGATCACGGTAAAGCCTTCAACCCCCGCCAGCAGGTTGGCCTTCAGCCCCGCCTCGGCCAGCAGCGGATGCCCGGGGCGTACCGCCAGCACCAGCGGGTCGGCATAAAGATGTTCAAAGGTGAGGCCCAGCATATGGGCCGGCTCGGCAAAACGGCCTATCACCAGGTCCAGCTCACGCTGGCGCAGGCTGGCCAGCAGCTCGGGGTTGGAGCCGGTCGCTATGCGCAGACTGGTGTGCGCGCCAGGCTCGGCCACAGCATCCTGCCGCAGCAGCAATTGCGGCATCAGCCAAGGCGCCACAGTGGGCAGCACGCCGATCGCAATCACCGCGTTGCCCTGCCGCCGCGTTTGCGCCACGCTGGCCACGGCCTCGCGCAGCGCGCTCACGCTGGCGCCTGCATGGCGCAAAAAGGCCTCGCCCTCGCGCGTGGGCACGGCGCCTTTGCGGCCGCGGTCAAACAGCCGCACGGCCAGCAAGTCTTCCAGCTCCTTCAGCGTTTTGGAGACCGCCGGCTGGGTGATGGCCAGCACGTCGGCCGCCTTTTGCAGGCTGCCGTGCTGCGCCACCGCCAGAAAGCACTGCAGATGACGGTATTTGATGCGTTCGTCGACCATGCCGTGATTTAACCACTGTCAAACCCAATCGGCTAGTTTGGTTATGGATAAGTCGATCAAATGTCAATATACATAACCATTTGGCGCGATTAAAGTAGCGCCAAACCTGAAATCGCCTGGAAACCATCCGGGCAGCCCACGGAGACTTCCACATGAAACCCGACCTGAACAACAGCTTTCTCGCTCCGCGCGACTGGACCAGCCATTCGCCGCACATTTATCCCGGCTACAAGTCCACCCTGCTGCGCGGGCCCAAGCAGCCGCTGATCCCGATCAAGCAGGCACTCGCGCAGCTCAACGCGCCGGTCTACGGTGCAGAGCAACTCGGCCCGCTGGACAACGACCTGACCAAAAACGCCGTGATGAACGGCGACCCGCTGGGCGAACGCATCATCGTCACCGGCCGCGTCATGGACGAAGACGGCCGGCCCGTGCGCAACACGCTGGTGGAAGTCTGGCAGGCCAATGCCGCCGGCCGCTACGTGCACAAGGTCGACCAGCACGACGCGCCGCTGGACCCGAACTTCCTGGGCGCCGGCCGTTGCATGACCGACAACGAAGGCCGCTACAGCTTCAAGACCATCAAGCCCGGCGCCTACCCCTGGGGCAACCACCCCAACGCCTGGCGGCCGCAGCATATTCACTTCTCGCTGTTCGGCGACTACTTCGCCAGCCGCCTGGTCACGCAGATGTATTTCCCCGGCGACCCGCTGCTGAGCTACGACCCCATGTACATGGGCGCGCCCGACAGCGTGCGCGAACTCATGGTCTCCAAATTCAGCCTCGACGTGACCCAGGCCGACTACGCGCTCGGCTATGTGTTCGACATCGTGCTGCGAGGCCCCAAGGCCACGCGGTTTGAATAAGCGGCAGGAAGAGATCACCATGACTCAGCTCAAACAAACCCCTTCCCAGACCGTCGGCCCCTTCTTCGCCTACGGCCTCACACCCACGCAATACGGCTACGACCTCAAAAGCCTGTTCACCCCCGTGCTGGCCCAGCCGAACGTGCAAGGCGAACACATCCGCATCACCGGCCAGGTGTTTGACGGCGCTGGCAACGCTGTGATGGACGCCATGGTCGAGATCAGCCAGCCCGACGGCAGCGGCCAGCCCATCACCTCGGTGGCGGACGCCGAAGCACGCGGCTTCACCGGCTTCGGCCGCTGCGGCACCGGCACCCTGCCGCAAAGCCACTATGAGTTCTTCACCGTCAAGCCGGGCGCCGCTGTTGCGGGGCAAGCGCCTTTTATCAATGTCTGCGTGACCATGCGCGGCTTGCTGGTGCATACCTTCACGCGCATCTACTTTGACGATGAAGTGGAAGCAAACAGCAAGGATGCGGTGCTGGCCAGCGTGCCGGCCGCGCGGCGTGGGACGCTGGTGGCGAAGCGCGAGGTGACAGGCGCTGGGCCTGTTTATCGCTTTGACATCCATATGCAGGGTGACAAGGAAACGGTGTTCTTTGACCTCTGAGCAGAGCTTGTAGCTGGACATCGGCTCGAGTACAGTCCGCACAACATGAGGCGGCACACCATGATCCATGCACTTTCCGGTACTCTGAGCCGAACCTTGGCCGGGCTATTGGCGGCTGTCTTTTGCAGTGCCGGCCATGCCACGCTGCCCCTGCTGGACAGGGTTGAGTACCAGGGGCAAACGACAATAGTTGGACCGCAAGACAAACCATGGCTTGCCATCCCCCGAAGTGACGCCGTGCAGGCGATCAGGCGGGAAGACAACTGCTCCGCTATCGGCGCGCCGAGGGCGATATGGCGCATCTCTGATGGTCGCTTGTGGCTCACCGGCCTTTTCGGATGCGGTGGCAGCATCAGCCTGAAGAGTGTTTATGGCGGCAGCGGTGAGCCAATGCTGGCTGAATGGATCAGCGAGCCCTTGGTGACCTACCGGGGCGAGCATTTGTGCCCGTCAGAGATGGGTGGCCCCGGAATTCATGAGACAACTCTGATCTTTCACGTCGACAAGGGCGTGGTGACAAAGATCAGCGAGACCGACAACACGAACCACCCGGCCATTCCCGACCTGGCCTATATCGAAAAATTTCTTCGTGACAACCGCCTGGACGTCAAAGAAGCCAAATCGCTCCTGGGTCGTTTGCCTTGCCGGCGAATTGAGGCGAGCAAGCCATAAGGTTAGGGGGTCAGTGAACGGAGCGGCTTTGCCGGGCTTCCGGCGCAGCGCCCCCCGAGGGCGTGGAGGCTTCAGTCCTCGCCGTAATCGTGATCCGGGTGATTGACGGTGCCCAGCTTCCAGTAGCCGCGGCCCACGATACGGCTGCGATCCACACCAAGTTCTTCAATCAGCAGCTGGCGGATGCGGCGCATCGCGGCGGCTTCGCAGGCCAGGTAGATGCGGGCGTCGGCCGCAGGCGCACCGGCCTGGCGCAAGGCTGCTTCCAGCGCCTGGCCGGCCTGGGTGTTGTCGGTGCCACGGGCGACCCATTGGGCGGTCACTTTGGCGGGGCTTTGAAGTGCGCGCTCTTCAGCGGCATCGACCACCTCGACCAGCACCTTGGCCTGGGCGCCGGCCGGCAAGCTGGCCAGGATGGTTTCAAACGCGGGCAGGGCGCTGTCGTCGCCGATCAGGAAATGCGAAGGCGCATCCAGCTGCACCTTGTAGCCCGGCCCGGGGCCCATCAAAAACAGCACCTGACCGGGCTGCGCCTGGGCGGCCCAGGTGGAGGCAGGGCCGTCGCCGTGCAGCACAAAATCCACGTCCACCTCGTGCACGCCCGCGCGCACCGCCAGCGGTGTGTAAGTGCGCATGGACTTCGGCCGTGGCCCGTCGGGCAACGGGCGCTCGGGCTCGGTCTGGCCGGGCTCCGGAAAAATCAGCTTCATGTAGCAGGCTGGGTCGTTGACTTCAAAGCCTTCAAGTTCCGCGCCCTGCAGGGTGATGCGGCGCATCAGCGGGCTCAGGGTCTGCACACGGGTGACTTGCACCCGGCGTGGCGGGCGGCGTTTGCGCGGTGCGGCTTCGGGTGTGGAGGCCGGCGAGGGAGAGAGCGGAGAAGAAGGCGTTGTGGACATGGTGTCTTTCAAAGGACTGCGCATCGCGCGCTGCCGGGGTTGGATCGTTCTAGTTGAGAATAATTATCATCTGAAGCCAATGGGCCGGTGGTTTGCAGGGGCAAGCGGCCATGAGGGGCGATGTCCTACCCAGTCGCGCCGGGCGCGTGCAGTAAAGTAAGTGCCAGCGGCGCCCGCCCTGCGGTTCTCGCCTCCCCAGCCCCCATTCCCTCATCCACTTTCAGCGCTTATGACCACTTTCGGAACCCCTTTGTCCCCCCACTCCACCAAAGTCATGCTGCTCGGCTCCGGCGAGCTTGGCAAGGAGGTGCTGATCGCGTTGCAGCGCCTGGGTGTGGAGACGATTGCCACCGACCGTTATGAAAACGCTCCGGGCCAGCAGGTCGCCCATCATGCGCGCACCATCACCATGAGCGACCCGGCCCAGCTCAAGGCCCTGATTGAAAAAGAAAAGCCCGACCTGGTCGTGCCCGAGATTGAAGCCATTGCCACACCCATGCTCGAGGAGCTGGAAGCCGCCGGCACGGTGCGCGTGATTCCCACCGCCCGCGCCGCGCGCCTGACCATGGACCGCGAAGGCATTCGCCGCCTGGCGGCCGAAACGCTGGGCGTGCCGACCAGCCCTTATGTGTTTTGCGACTCGCTGCAAGAGCTGCAAGCCGCCATCGATTCAAAAATCGGCTACCCCTGCATCGTCAAGCCGGTGATGAGTTCATCCGGCAAAGGCCAGAGCAAGATCGCTGGGCCCGATGACGTAAAAAAAGCCTGGGACTACGCCATGGCCGGCGGCCGCGTGAGCCACGGCCGGGTGATTGTTGAGGGTTTTATCGACTTCGACTACGAGATCACCCAGCTCACCGTGCGCGCTGTCGGCGCCGGTGGAAAAATTGAAACCCACTTTTGCGAACCCATAGGCCATATCCAGGTCAGCGGCGACTATGTGGAAAGCTGGCAGCCGCATCCCATGCGCCAAGCTGCGCTGCAAAAAAGCCGCGACATCTGCAAGGCCGTGACCGACAACCTGGGCGGCCAGGGGCTGTTTGGTGTGGAGCTGTTCGTCAAGGGCGACGACGTCTGGTTCAGCGAAGTGAGCCCGCGCCCGCACGACACCGGCATGGTGACGATGTGCACGCAGTGGCAAAACGAGTTCGAGCTGCATGCACGCGCCATCCTTGGCCTGCCGGTCAACACTGCGCTCAAGAGCCCCGGGGCCAGCGCCGTGATCTACGGCGGCGTGGATGCGCAAGGCATCGTGTTTGACGGCGTGGCCGAGGCGCTGCGTGTGCCCAACACCGACATCCGTCTCTTCGGCAAGCCCGAAAGTTTTGTGAAGCGCCGCATGGGCGTGGCGCTGGCCTTTGATGCCGATGTGGAAGCCGCGCGCGTCAACGCCAAGAAAGCTGCCGCGCTGGTCAAGCCGCGCAAGGCTGGATGAACCTGAACCCAGGTCCTGGATGAACTTCGGCGAACTCAACATGCTTGAAGACTCGGCCTGGCGCGTCCTGGTCCTTGCGACCCTGTCCGTGGTGCTGGCCCTGGTGGTGCACCGCGTCGGCGCCGCAGTCATTTGGCGCCTTACACGCAACTTGCCCATATCGAGCGCAGTGGCGCGCCGCAGCTGGCGGCCCACGCGTTTTGTGCTGCCGCTGGTGGCGCTGCAAGCCGTCTGGCAAGCCGCGCCTGACGCGCTGCCGCTGATCTCGCAGGTGCGTCATGGCAACGCGCTGCTGTTGCTGGCCACACTCACCTGGCTGGCGCTGCGCGCGATTGACGGTGTGGCCCAGGGCGTCATCGGTCAGCACTCGGTGGAGGTCGAAGACAACCTCAATGCACGCCGCATCCACACCCAGACAAGGCTGCTCGCGCGCACGGCCGGTTTTATGGTGCTGGTGGCGGGGCTGTCGCTGATGCTAATGACCTTTCCCGGCGCGCGGCAAGTGGGCACCAGCCTGCTGGCGTCGGCGGGCGTGATCGGCATCGTTGCCGGTATCGCGGCCAGGCCGGTGTTCAGCAACCTGATCGCCGGTTTGCAGCTGGCGCTGGCCCAGCCGCTACGCATCGATGATGTGCTAATCGTGCAGGGCGAGTGGGGCCGCGTGGAAGAAATCACCGGCACTTACGTCGTGCTCAAGATCTGGGACGAGCGCCGGCTCATCATTCCGCTGCAATGGTTTATTGAAAACCCATTCCAGAACTGGACGCGCAACAGCGCACAGATCATCGGTACGGTGTTTGTGTGGGTGGACTACCGCATGCCGCTGGAGCCGCTGCGGCAGGCCGCGCGCCGCGCCTGCGAAGCCGCCCCCGAATGGGACAAGCGCCTGTGCCTGTTGCAGGTGGTGGAGGCCGGCGAGCGCAGCATGCAGCTGCGTGTGCTGCTGACTTCTGGCAACTCCAGCCTCAACTGGGACTTGCGCTGCAAAGTGCGCGAGGCGCTGGTGGACTTCATGCAGCGCGAGTATCCGCAGTTCTTGCCGACGATGCGGGCCGAGGTCGCGCAGGCCGGCGAAGGCGCTGAAGAAGCAAAAAGCGCCGGCAAGCTGCCCGCGCAAGCCTGAGCTCAGGCCGCGGCGTCCAGGCAGCCGGCAAACACCGAGCTGCTGACCAGCTCGAACTCCTTGGCCTCAGGCAGCTGGTAATGCCACCACTCCGTGGGATGGTGCACAAAGCCCGCCTCCAGCATGATGGTCAGCAAATACATGCGGTTCAGTTGCACTGCGGCAGACAGGTCGGGATAAAAGTGGTGTGAGACCTCTGTCATGGTGTCGACCGACGTGCCCATGTCCAGCTCTTGGCCCCCCGCGTCCAACAGCGTCAAATCCACCGCCACGCCGCGGGTGTGGTTGGAGCCTTTGGCCGGGTCGGCCACATAGCCCGGCACGGGCAGCACCGCCCAAAGCGCTTCCTGCGCCTCGTGCGGGCGGAAGGCGTCAAAAATCTTCAGCTTGAAGCCAAAGCCGCGCGCCCCTGCCACGGCGCGGCGCAGGCAGGCTTCAGCCTCGGGGTGCAAAAAACACAGTGAATGGTTGTAGATCACCTTGCCGGTGAAGTTGTCCGCCCGCGCATACATCATGTCGATGACGACATCGTGCGTGGCTTCGCGGATCTGGACCAGGGGCGCTGGCGTCATCGCGGGCGGCCGGCTTACTGGAAGGCCACTTCCGAGAAGCTGCGCAGCTTGCGGCTGTGCAGCTGCGTGATGCCCTCGGCGCGCAGCAACTCGACGGCGCGTATACCGATGCGCAGGTGCTGGTCGACGCGTTCGCGGTAGAAGTGGTTGGCCATGCCGGGCAGCTTGATCTCGCCGTGCAGCGGTTTGTCGCTCACGCACAGCAGGGTGCCATAGGGCACGCGAAAGCGAAAACCGTTGGCTGCAATCGTGGCGCTTTCCATGTCGAGCGCCACGGCGCGGCTCTGACTGAAACGGCGCTGCGGCTGGTTGCCGGGCAGCAGCTCCCAGTTGCGGTTGTCGGTCGAGGCCACGGTGCCGGTGCGCATGATGCGTTTGAGGTCGGGGCCTTCCGCGTGTGTCACGTCAGCCACGGCTTTTTCCAGCGCGACCTGGATTTCGGCCAGCGCCGGGATGGGCACCCACAGTGGCAGCTCTTCGTCCAGCACATGGTCTTCGCGCACATAGCCGTGGGCCAGCACATAGTCGCCCAGCTGCTGGCTGTTGCGCAGGCCCGCGCAGTGGCCCAGCATGATCCAGGCGTGCGGGCGCAGAACGGCGATGTGGTCGGTGATGTTCTTGGCGTTGGCCGGGCCCACGCCGATGTTGACCATGGTGATGCCGGTGCGATCGGCGCGCAGCAGGTGGTAGCCCGGCATTTGCGGCAGGCGCGGCGGCTGCACGCCGAGTTCGTCGTCCGGCTCCGCGGGCAGGCCGGTGCGGCGCGTCACAACGTTGCCAGGTTCGATGAAGGCGATGTAATCGCTGTCCGGGTCGGCCATGGCTTCATGGCCCAGGCGCACAAACTCGTCGATGTAGAACTGGTAATTGGTGAAGAGCACAAAATTCTGGAACCAGTGTGGCGACGTGCCCGTGTAATGGCGCAGGCGCTGCAACGAGTAATCGACACGCGCTGCGGTAAACAGCGACAGCGGCTGCGGCTCGCCGGGCAGGGGCTCGTAGGTGCCGTTGGCAATGCCGTCGTCCATCGCACCCAGGTCGGGCAGGTCGAACACATCGCGCATCAGCATGCGGCGCGCGGCATCCATGCTGCCTTCGATGTGGTCGTTTTCCGCAAACGAGAAATGGATGGGGATGGGCTGCGAGCTCGTGCCTATCTCCAGCTCCACATCGTGGTTCTGCATCAGCAGGCGGAACTGCTCCAGGTAGTAATTGCCGTAGAGGTCGGGTCGCGTCAGCGTGGTTTCAAAACGGCCGGGCCCGGCCACAAAACCAAAGCTCAGTTGCGAGATGTCCGGCGTCTCCAGGATGGCGCGCGCCACCGTGTCGGTGTGGATGCGCACGAAGGGGTAGCAGGCGCGCACATGGCCGGGCAGGGTTTCGCCGGCCACATAGCGCTGCATCGCATCGCGCAGATGGGCGATCTGCTGGTCGTAAATCGCGCGAACCTGGGCCAATGCGGCGGCTGGGTCGCTGTAGCGGGTGGGGGCGATGAAAGGCGGGAGGTAGGGCATGAACAATGAGCCTGTCTTGTGATTGTTGGTGTTATTTTTTGGTGGCAACTGGCGCCAGGGTAATTTGATCGGCCTCGGTGACCACGGCTTCGCGCTTCTTGCGGTCAAAGAGGCACAGGACGCGGCCCGGCCGGTTCTTCATATGCGCCTGCGGGTAGCGGCCAGCCACCAGCAGGGCGGTCAGGCCCACGCTGTCATCGTAGGCCATGGGCTGGCCGGCGGGTTTGGCATTCTTCAGGCCGCTGGCCTTGACGCAGGCGGCGGCGACTTCCTTGTCATGCGCGGACCAGGCGTCGGGGGAAGAAGCCTGTGCAGCGCCGGCTGCCAGAGCCAAGGTCGACAGGAAGATGGTGTTGAGCAGCAGGCGGCGCATGGAAACTCCTTGGGACGAAAGAGGCGGGCGACGAAAAGTCGAAGGCATGCACCTCATTGTGCGGCAAGTGTCATGGCCCCGCCCTAGAATGCATCGATGAACCATTACAAGCCATCAGGGCACTTGGGACGTATGCAGGTCGTGCTGGGGGCCCTCGCGGCGGCCCTGTGCCTGCATGCGGCTTACGCTCAAACCCCGGCGCCCGCACGCGGCGCCCCGGCAGCGGCCCCAGCGCCGGCTCCTGCCCAGATCTCGCGCGACGCCCAGCGCGCCTACGAAACCACACGCGACAAGCTGGTGCAAATACGCACACTGCTGCGCAACTCCAACACCCAGGCCAGCGTGGGTTCGGGCTTTTTTGTGTCGGCCAACGGGCTCATCATCACCAACTTCCATGTGGCCAGCCAGCTCGCTCTGGAGCCCGAGCGCTACCGCGGCGTTTATGTGCCGGTCGACGGCAAGGAGGCCGAAGTCGAGCTGCTGGCCTTTGATGTGCGCAACGACCTGGCCCTGCTGCGTGTGAAGGCGCCCGCTAGCGGCATGCCGCAACTGGCTTTCCGCGATGCGGCCAAGCCGCTGGCGCGCGGCGAGCGCATCTATTCGCTGGGCAATCCGCTGGACATCGGCTTTGCCGTCACCGAAGGTACTTATAACGGCCTGGTGCAGCGCAGTTTTTACCCGCGTATCTTCTTCGGCGGTGCGCTCAACCCCGGCATGAGCGGCGGCCCTGCGCTGGATGATTCGGGCCAGGTGGTGGGCGTCAATGTGTCCAAGCGGCTCGATGGCGATTTGCTGAGTTTCCTGATCCCCGCCGAATTCGCCCAGGCCCTGCTGGCCAAGGCCGCGTCGGCCAAGCCCATCACCAAACCTGCGCATGCCGAAGTGGCGCGCCAGCTCGGCGAGCACCAGGCGCTGCTGACACAGCGTTTTACCGCGACGCCGCTCACGCCGCAAAAACACGACGGCTACAGCGTGCCCGTGCCTGACGACGCGCTGGCCCGCTGCTGGGGCCGCGGGCGTGAGCCCGACTTCAAGGCCTTTGAGCTCGAGCGCACCGACTGCCAGATCGACAGCCACGTGTTTGCGGGCGACTTCAACACCGGCTACATACGCCTGCGCTATGAGGCCTATAACGCGCCCAAGCTGGGGCCCTTGCGCTTTGCCGCCATGTATTCACAAAGCTTTGCCAATGAATATTTCTCCACCCGGGGCTCGCGCAAGGCCACGCCGGCCGAGTGTTCGGAACGATTTATCGAGACCGGCGGCATGCCGATGCGCGCCGTGGTCTGCATGAGCGCCTACCGCAAGCTGCCGGGCCTTTACGACGTGTCGGTGCTGACCATGTCGGTCAACCAGTCCACGCGTGGCGTGCAAGGGCGCATGGACGCGCAGGGGGTGAGCTTTGACAACGGCCTCAAGCTGGTCGAGCACTACCTGGGCGGCTTTAAATGGGAGGCCGTACGATGAGCGCCGGCATCCTGGGCCTGTTGCAGGCGACTGATCGAAATGGGGCCCTGGTGGCCAAGCTGGACGTGCGGCACTGGCCCGTCACCGTGGGCCGCGCGCTCACGGCCGACCTGGTGCTGGACGACAGCCATGTGGCCGGCGAGCATCTGCGCATAGACCGCACGCCGGAGGGCGTGGTCACCGTGCAGGTGCTGGACACCGTCAACGGCGTGGCGCTGGGGCGCGCACAGCATGGGCAGGGCACACAATTCAACTGGCCTGACAGCGAAGCCCTGACCCTGGGCCGCCTGAAGCTGGGCCTGCGCCTGGCCGAGGCGCCCATCGCGGCCGAAGAGCCGCTGCCGCGCTTCCCGTGGCGCACTGTGGCCTGGACGGTATGGGCCGTCATGGGCATGCTTGCCCTGGTGGTGGGCCAGTCGTGGCTTACGCTGACCGAGCCGTCCCAACTGGCGCGGCAATTGCCCGGCCTGCTTGCGGCAGTGGCGATGGGCACGGCTGTCTGGGCGGGTTTGTGGGCCCTGGCGACCAAGCTCTTTACCCACCGCCTGCAGTTCTGGCGGCATGTGCGCATCGCCTGCGCCAGCGCCTTGGGGATTCAGCTGGTGTCCGTACTGGCCGGCTTGCTCGCTTTCATGTTTTCGCTGGAAAGCCTGTCGCGCTTTGAAGTGCAGCTGACCTTGCTGGGTGCTGCTGTGGCGATTTACCTGCACCTGACGGTGATCGTGCCGCAGCGGCGCCGCGGCCTGGCGGGGCTGGTGGCGGGTGTGGCTGTGCTGGGCCTTGTGGCCATGCTGGGCACCAACTGGCTGCAGAACAAGCGCCTGTCGAACAAGCTGTATATGTCGACCATCTACCCGCCGGCTTTGCGTATGGCGCCGGCGGTGCCTGTGCCGCAGTTTCTGGATGAGGCCGGCGCTATTCGGGAGCGGCTGGCGGCGCGGCTGAAAGACCGTGAGCCGGATGCCGGCGCCGCGGACGACAGCGACTCCGACACGGATTAAGCGCAGCCTGCGGGCGGGCGCCTAGCCGCGCCCCTGGCTGGCCAGTGCCTCTTTGATTTTCTGGTCCGTTTTGTACTGGCTCAGTGCATAAACGGCCCAGATCGTGGCCGGCAACCAGCCGATCAGGGTGATTTGCAGCAGCAGGCAGAAAATGCCCGCAAATGGCCGCCCGATGGTGAAGAAGGTCAGCCACGGAAGAATCAGCGCAATCAGTAATCTCATTTTTCTTTCTCTCCTTGGGTGCTCTCGGAATAAAGAATAGCGCGAGGCCACCGGCGACGGCATTGCGCTGAGCTCAATCCTTGACCGGATCCCGCATCGTCACGAACTCCTCGGCCACCGTGGGGTGGATGCCTATGGTGCTGTCAAAAACCGCCTTGGTCGCGCCGGCCTTCATCGCCACCGCAAAGCCCTGCACGACCTCCCCGGCGTCGGGCCCCACCATGTGCAGGCCCACCACGCGGTCGGTGGCGTCTTCCACCAGCAGCTTCATTAGCGTGCGTTCGGTGCTGCCGCTCAGCGTGTGCTTGAGCGCCTTGAAGTCGGCGCGAAACACCGTGACCTTGCCGAATTTTTTGCGCGCATCGGCTTCCGAATAACCGACCGTGCCGATGTTGGGGTGGGTGAACACGGCGGTCGGCACAAACTCGTAGCTCATGTTGCGCGGTTTTTTGCCGGCGGCGGGGCCAAAGAGCTGGTCCACCACCACCATGGCTTCACCAGTTGCCACCGGGGTGAGCTGCAGGCGGGCCGTCACGTCGCCCAGCGCATAAATCGACGGCACGGAAGTCTGGTACTGGTCATTGACCTGAACAGCGCCGGCCGCATTCAACGCCACGCCAACAGTTTCAAGCCCGATGCCATTGGCATTGGCTACGCGGCCGGTGGCGTAGAGCACGGTATCGACTTCAAGGCTGGTACCGCCTTTGAGTTCCACCTGCAGGCCGGAATCGGTCTTCTTGATGGCCGCCACTTCAGCGCCCAGTTGCAGCTTGATGCCGGTCTTGCTCATTTCGGCGGCGATAAAACGCCGCACATCGTCGTCAAAGCCCGTAAGCAGCATGTCGCGGCGGTGCACCTGCGTCACCTCTGAGCCCAGGCCATTGAAGATGGAGGCGAATTCGCTGGCGATGTAGCCGCCGCCCACCACCAGCAGGCGCTTGGGAAAGGGCTTGAGGTCGAACATGTGGTCGGAGGTCACCACATGCTCACGCCCCGGCACGGCCGGCACGGTGGCGGTGCCGCCGGTGGAGATCAGGATGTATTTGGCCGTGAACTTCTTGTCGTCGACTTCGACGGTGTGCTCATCCAGCAGTCGCGCCCAGCCTTTGATGATCTTCACGCCGGCCGTGTCAAGCAGCTGCACGTAAATGCCGTTGAGCCGCGCGATCTCCCGTGCGCGGTTGGCCTTGAGCAGGTCCCAGTCGAATACCGGCTTCTCGCCCACCCAGCCGAAGCCGTGCGATTCTTCAAAACTGTCGCCGTAGTGGGCGGCGTAGCTGTAGAGCTTTTTTGGGATGCAGCCCACATTCACGCAGGTGCCGCCCATGGCGGCAAATTCAGCCAGGGCCACGCGCGCGCCGCGCTGGGCCGACATGCGCGCCGCGCGCACACCGCCGCTGCCGCCGCCGATCACAAAAAGGTCAAAGTCAAAAGTCTGCATGCGCTGTATTCCTTCTTCTCTTTTCTTCTCTTATCTGGTGCCTGAATGCCGGCTGTCAAGACTGGAACTCCCGCAGTTCCTTTTTCATCCACTCGATGAACACCCGCGTGCGCATGGGCAGTAGCCGGGCGTGCGGATAGACCAGGTTGATGGGCCGGGGCGGCGGCTCAAAATCCTGCAGCACGGTGCGCAGCTGCTTGGTCTTTAAAAACGGCGCCACCTGGTATGAGAAAAAAGAACCCAAACCCGCCCCCGCCACGCATGCCGCCACGGCCGGTGCGATCTGGTTGAACTCCAGATTACCACTGACCGCCAGGCGCAGGGGCCGGCCCCCGTCATTGAACGGGCCCCATGTGGGGGAATGGTCGGTGATGCGCACGCAGTTGGCCTTGAGCAGGTCTTTGGGGTGCTGGGGCACACCGTGGCGGCGCAGCCAGGCCGGGCTGGCCACCACCAGGCGGCGGATATAGCCCACGTTCTGCGCCACCAGGCTGGAGTCCTCGGGCTCGCCAATGCGTATGCCCACATCGATGCCTTCTTCGAGCAAATTGACCACGCGGTCCAGCAGCACCATGGAGCAGCGCATCTTCTCGTGGTGCTGCACAAAGCGTGTCACGGCGGGCGCCACATGCATTTCCCCAAACAGCATGGGCGCGGTGATGGTGAGGTGGCCGGCGGGCTCGGCAGCGTCGGCCGAAAGCGCCGCCTCGGCATCGGCCAGCGAAGTCAGGATCTGGCGGCAGCTTTCCAGGTGGCGGCGGCCTTCCTCTGTGAGCGAGATGCGCCGCGTGGTGCGGTTGAAAAGCCGCACGCCCAGCTCTGCTTCCAGGCCCGCCAGCGTGCGCACCATGGCGGGCAAGGAGGACTCCATGACCTGCGCCGCGGCGGTGAGGCTGCCTTGCTCGGCAATGTGAATAAAGGCCTCCATGGCCTTGAGCTTGTCCATGGCGACATGCTACGCCTGTTGAGGCAATTCATCCAGTTATCGGATTAGTTAAATGTGATGCACGCCATTTATTCAATTAAACGGTTCAAACAGAATCCACATCTGACCAAGCCATTTCCTGGCGTTCACCCCAAAACAGAAAGACCACCATGAGCACACCCACCGCCAAAGCCGCCCCCGCCCAGCCCATCCGCTTGCACCGCGTCGCCATCTCCGGCCACTCGCACCGGGTGGAGCTGTTTCTCTCCCTGCTGGGCCTGCCCTTCGAACGCATCGAGATCGATCTGGCCACCAAGGGCCACAAGACGCCTGCCTTCTTGGCGATGAATGCCTTCGGCCAGGTGCCGGTGATCCAGGACGGTGATGTCACGCTGGCCGACTCCAACGCCATCCTCGTCTACCTCAATGCACGCTACGCACCGGATGCGGACCAGTGGCTGCCGCGCGACCCGCTGGCTGCGGCGGCTGTGCAGCGCTGGTTCTCGGTGGCGGCCGGCCAGCTCGCTTATGGTCCCGCTGCGGCGCGTGTGATCCAGCTGTTCAAGCGGCCCGAAAGCCCGGAGGCGATTGAACGCGCCCACGCCCTCTTCGCTGTGATGGAGCAGCAACTCGGCCAGTCCGCTTTTCTGGCGGGCAGCACGCCTACGCTGGCCGATATTGCCAACTACAGCTATGCGGCTCATGCGCCAGAAGGCAATGTGTCACTGGAGGCTTATCCCAAGCTGCGCGCCTGGCTGGCCCGCATCGAAGCCTTGCCGCGCTTTGTACCCATGGTGAGGACCCCCGTGGGGTTGGCCGCATGACCGCCCCGGCATTTCACGAAGGTGAGCGCGCCGTGCAGGCGCGTGTGGGCGCGGCCGTGCGTGAGCGCATGGCGGAAATCGGCCCGCGGGTGATCCGCGACTTCATGCCCGACCAGCACCGCGAATTTTTCGAACAACTGCCTTTCGTTGTGGCCGGCACGGTAGACGATGCCGGCCAGCCCTGGGCTTCGATACTGGCCCAGCCGCCGGGTTTTATCCACTCGCCGGATCCGCATCACCTGGTGCTGCGCGCGCAACCGTTGGCGGGCGACCCCTTACAAGCAACCCTGGTTGATGGTGCGCCCATCGGCCTTCTGGGTCTGGAGCCGCACACGCGCCGGCGTAACCGCATGAACGGCATCGTTCGCGGCCTCAATGCTTCGGGCTTTGCGGTGGAAGTGAGCCAGAGTTTTGGCAACTGCCCCAAGTACATCCAGGCGCGTGAGCCGGAGTATGTGGATCAGGCGCGTTCCCCCAAACCGGTGATCCACGAATCCGCGCAACTGAACGACGCCGCACGCCGCATGATCGGGCTGGCCGACACCCTCTTTATCGCTACCGCCTATGCGGGCGACAGTGAGCAAGCCGGCCGCGCAGGCGGTGTGGACGTGTCGCACCGTGGCGGCAAGCCGGGTTTTGTGCGGGTGGAAGCCGATGGCACGCTCACCATGCCGGATTTTTTTGGCAACTTTTTCTTCAACACACTGGGCAATATTGTGGTGAACCCGCGCGCCGGTTTGTTGTTTGCCGACTTCGACAACGGCGACCTGCTTTACCTGGCCGTCATGGCGGAGATCATCTGGGATGGCCCGGAGGTCGAATCTTTCACCGGCGCCCAGCGTCTGCTGCGCTTCAAGGTGCAGTCCATGCGGCTGGTGGAGAACTCACTGCCTTTGCGTTGGGGTGAGGCGGAGTTGTCACCTGCCCTGGCAACCACAGGTGTCTGGGCGTAAGGAGCGTAAGAGGCCTCAGCTCCGTCGCGTTATCAGGCGATGGCTTCGAGTGCGAGTTCGCGCTCCAGCCAGGCGCGGAATTTTTGTACCGCCGGCCGTTCCGCGCTGTGGGTCGAGATGATGATGCGATAGCCCAGTCCCGGGACCGACTCGCCAGGCAGGACCACTTGCAGCTGGCCGCTGCGCAGCAGCGGTAACACCAGCGGTGTGCGCCCTATGGCAATGCCAGCGCCCTGCACGGCGGCGGTCAACACATGCTCGTACTGTGAAAAGTAGAGGCACGGTTGTTGGGCCGATTGTTTGAGCCCCAGTCGCTCGTACCAGGCCGGCCATGACATCCAGGGAAAGCGCGTAGCCGGGTCGTAGTAAACAAGCAGCGGTGTTTGCAAGATACCGTCAGCGGCGTGGATGCGCGCCGCAACCTCAGGCGCGGCCACCAGCAGCGCCTGCTCCTGCAGCAAGTGCGGCGGGGCGGGGTCGTCCGGCAGCACCTGGCTCAGCCGCACAGCCATGTCCAGGCCTTCGCGCTCCAGGTTGGCCCGTGCCTCCGAGGCATCGACACGCACATCAATCGCGGGCTCCATTTGCTGAAACTGTGCGAGCTTGGGTGCCAACCACAGCGCCGCAAATGAGGGCGTGGTGCTGACGGAGACCGAGACCCTGTCTGCTGCCAGCAGGCGGTCTACGGCCGAGGCCAGTTGTGCGAGTGAGTTGCGGGCCGCCTCAAAGAGCTGACGGCCCTCGGGCGTGAGGCTCAGCCCTTTTCCGCCGCGCAAGAACAATACCGTGCTCAGCGCATCTTCCAGACTTTTGACTTGTTTGCTCACCGCCGACTGCGTGATGCACAACTCTTCGGCCGCGGCCGTGAAGCTCAGGTGGCGCGCGGCCGATTCGAAGCCGCGTATGGCATCGAGCGACATGGCGCGCAGCGCATGGGAGGAAGAAGGGCTCAGCATGGCATGAGTGATTGGAATACCCCGGATGACAAACCATCCGGCCACGCGGGCCGGCTCCGTTGAAGAATCAAACCACACTTTTCAAGGAGTCCGCAATGCATGCTCTGCAAACCCCGTTGAAGCTCGGGCCTATCCCGAAACACTTTCGCCTGCCCCAAGGCCAGGCCCTGACCTGCGCCGAAGGCACCCTCTGGATCACCAGCGATGCGCTGGCCGGGCTCGGCCCGGAGAGCGACGTTGTGCTGGAGCGCGGCCAGTCCTTTGTCACGCCGCAGGCCGCAACTTACTTTGTGGGCGCCCCGCGCGGCTCCGGCGTCCTGTTATGGGCATCACCCGGCGCCGCCATGTCAAATCCCATGGAGACAAGATGCTGATAGAAACCGAACGCCATGGCCAGCACGTGGTGCTGACGCTGAACCGGCCTCACAAACTCAATGCCCTCAGTTACGAGTTGATCGACGAACTGATGGACCGGCTCAACGCGCTGGAGCGCGACGACAGCGTGCGCTGCCTGGTGCTGACGGGGCAGGGCGACAAGGCTTTCAGCGCGGGCGCCGACATCGCCGGCTTCGCGCCCGACATCGCCGCATCGCCCGAAGCAGCCTACCGGAACTTCGTGATGCGCGGCCAGGCCATGACCCGCCGCATTGAAAACTACCCCAAGCCCATCATCGCGGCGGTCAACGGCATGGCCTTTGGCGGCGGTTGCGAAACCATGGAAGCCTGCAGCCTTGCGATTGCGGCTGAGCATGCCAGTTTTGCCAAACCGGAAATCCGCCTCGGTTTTCCGCCGCCCTTTGGCGGCACGCAGCGCCTGCCGCGCCACATCGGCCGCAAACGCGCCAATGAAATGATCCTGACCGGCGAGGCGATCAGCGCGGAAGAGGCTTTGTTGATCGGTCTGATCAACCATGTGGTGCCTGCCCATGACTTGCTGCCGGCATGCCTGCGTATGGCGGACCTGATTGCCGCCAACTCCGCCGTGGCGGTGACAGCTTCGCTGCGCGCGGTGACGCGTGGCCTCAATGTTTCCATCGACGAGGGCCTGGCGTTAGAGGCCGCGCAGTTCATGATTGCGGCAGGCTCGCAGGATGCGCGGGAGGGTACGGCCGCCTTTGTGGAGAAGCGCCGCCCGGTGTTTTGCCATCGCTGATAAGGGCTGAAATAGGGCTGGAGCGGATAATGAGGGATGAGCTCCTCTTCTTCTCCTTCCTCCGCTGGCAGCACCGACTTCGCCAGCCTGCCCCTGAACGCCGCCGTACTGGCCAACCTGAAGCAGCTCGGCTACCTCAGCATGACGCCCATCCAGGCTGCCAGCCTGCCGGTGGCGCTGCTGGGCAAAGACCTGATCGCCCAGGCCAAAACCGGCAGCGGCAAAACCGCGGCCTTTGCCATTCCTCTGCTGGCCAACCTCAATGTGCGGCGCTTTGCGGTGCAGGCCATGGTGCTGTGTCCGACGCGCGAGCTGGCCGACCAGGTGGCGACCGAGATCCGCCGTCTGGCGCGGGCCGAGGAAAACATCAAGGTGGTGGTGCTGTGCGGCGGTGTGCCGCTGCGCAACCAGACCGCCAGCCTGGAAAACGGCGCACACATTGTGGTGGGTACGCCCGGCCGCATCATGGACCATCTGGCCCGCGAGAACCTGACCCTGGAAGCGCTGAACACTCTGGTGCTGGATGAAGCCGACCGCATGCTGGACATGGGCTTCTTCGAAGACATCGTCACCGTCGCCAAACAGTGCCCCAAAGAACGGCAGACCCTGCTTTTCTCGGCAACCTACCCTGAAGGCATCGCCAAGCTGAGCCAGCAGTTCATGAAGACGCCGCAAACCATCACGGTGCAGGCCCAGCATGAGAAAACCAAGATCCAGCAGCGCTGGTACCAGGTGCCCGACAGCGACCATGACGAAGCCCGTCTGGGCGCGGTTGCGCAGGTACTGCGGCACTTCCGCCCGGCCAGCACGCTGGCGTTTTGCAACACCAAGTCGCAGTGCCGCGCACTGGTGGCGTATTTGAAAGAGCAGGGCTTCAGCGCACTGGCTCTGTTTGGCGAACTGGAGCAGCGTGAGCGCGACCAGGTACTGGTGCAGTTCTCCAACCGCAGCTGCTCCGTGCTGGTGGCGACCGATGTGGCCGCGCGTGGGCTGGACATTGCGCAACTCGCAATGGTAATCAATGTGGACGTGACACCAGATGCCGAAGTGCATATCCACCGTATCGGCCGCACCGGCCGCGCCGACGAAGAGGGCTGGGCCATCAGCCTGGCCAGCATGGACGAGATGGGCTACGTCGGGAAAATCGAGGTGCTGCAGAAAGCCGAGTCCGACTGGCACAAGCTGACCGAACTGACGCCGGCAAGCAACGAGCCCTTGCTGCCGCCCATGGTGACCTTGCAGATCGTCGGCGGCCGCAAGGAAAAAATCCGCGCCGGTGACGTGCTGGGCGCGCTGACCGGCGAGGCCGGTTTCACGCGCGAGCAGGTCGGCAAGATCAATGTCAACGAGTTCTCGACCTATGTCGCGGTCGATCGCCACATCGCCGCCGAGGCTTTGCACAAGCTTTCCACTGGCCGCGTCAAGGGCAAGAGCGTGAAGGTGCGCCTGCTGGAGGATTAAGCGTCTGCGGCAATCCTGTCGCCCCAATCCTGAATCAGTTTGAGCGCCAGCAACTGGCCGCGCACCACCAGGCGTACGCGCTCTTCGTCGAGTTCACCATTCGCATTAAAGGTGCCCGCACCCGGCGTGATCAGGATGTTGGCGTCATCCGACAAATTGGGCACGATGCCCATGCGAGCCAGCGCGTTGTTCAGCACATTGGTCTGTGCAATACGGTCTTCGTGGGTGAAGATCGGTATGCCGAAAGATCCCTCCGCCAGGCCGTCCCAGGTTCGCTCGTAGTTGATCTCCACGCCACCGGCATTAACCGAGCGCGTGATCTGTATGCCCGGCTTGAAGCCACTGCTCAGCTTCGCAAATTCTTCCTTCACGATGGCGAAGGTGGTGTCTATCGGGTCCAGGATGGCGCGCGGCTCGTCGCGCAATACCCGCAACGCCGCCAGCGTGCCTGCCAGCGCTTCTTTGCCTGGGTCGAATGCGACGTGTGAGGCTTTGCCATGTGCGGAGACGCTGCCGAAGCGCTCGCTGTGCACGCCCAGCGCGCGGCGTATGTTCACCATGGGTTCTTCGCGGCCGATGATGAGGCCGGCCGTCGGCCCGCCGGCTACTTTGTCCATGCTGTAGAAGGCCACGTCGGCGCCTATGCGGCGCAGGTCGGTGCCCAGGAAAGGCATACCCCAGGCGTTGTCGACCACAAAGGGCACGCCACGTTCGGCCGCCACCTCACCGAGACGGCGGTGCAGCACCGAAGTGCCGTCGGCATCTTTTTGCCCGTGGCCGAAGCCGGGTGTGTCATACCCCAGCGCCACAAAACCCGCCAACTGCGCGGCGTCCACGTCAGCCGCGCGTGCCAATGCGGCCGCCGAGGCTTCCGCATCGACGTTGAGCAGCAATGGCACCGGATAAGACTTGATGCCATGCACCGGGTAGCGCGCACCGGCGAGTTTCACCAGCGCGATGTCCACGTTGTGCAGGCGGCGGCCCAGCAGGCCGAGTTCACCCGCGGTGGCGCCGCGGTCGGCGAACAAGTCTTTGTAGATACCGGGCACAGTGCGGCCGTAGCTGGCGTGATGCTCGATATGGCGTTCATAGGGCACGACCACGCGCGCACGGGCACTGTCACCGGCGCCAACCTGCGACGGCGCCAGCAAGGCGGCATAGCTGGTCGCCAGGCCCGCTTCCGCGCCGTTGACCACAGCCGCGTCATAGCCATCGCCCAGCACCGACTTGACCACGCGGCGCACGTCGTCGCCGATCTGCACCAGCGGAACATAGTCGCCCGAGCCGCGCACCAGCGCTTCAACCACCGCAGGCCGCAAGGGGCCCGGCGCACTGGAGTTGCTGGCCGACACGCCTATGCGGCCTTTGAGCGCATCCGGAACACCCAGCGTGCGGCCCAGAGCCTCGGCTTCTTCGAGGATGTCGTTTTGCCGCAGGCGCAGGCCGCGGTACAGGTCAAATTTAAAAATCGTCACAAGCTTGTCTCCAGGGCCGCCGCCGCGCGCGCTTCATGGCGCACCACCTTGAGCACATCGCGCTTGAGCTCGCCAAAGCGCGGGTCGGCCACGATGTCTTCCAGCTTGCGGGGCCGTTCGAAAGGAATAGTCCACTCTTCACAGATACGGCCCGGCCGGGCCGACATCACCAGCACGCGGTCGGCCAGCGCGATCGCTTCGTCCACGTCATGCGTGACAAACAGCAGCGTGGTGCCGGTGCTTTCCCAGACCGAGGTCAGCAGCTCCTGCATCACCAGCCGCGTCTGCGCGTCGAGCGCACCGAAGGGCTCGTCCATCAGCAGCGCCTTGGGTTTGGGCAGCCAGGCGCGCGCCAATGCCACGCGCTGCCGCATGCCGCCTGAGAGCTGATACGGCGCGTGCTGGCCAAAGCCCTGAAGCCCGACAAGGCGCAGGTAGCGCTCGGCCTGCGGGCCGTAAACATCGGGTGAGACGCCTGCCAGGCGCGGCCCGAAGGTGATGTTGTCGATCACATTGAGCCAGGGAAACAGCATAGGCTGCTGAAACACCACGCCGCGCTCGGGGCCCGGCCCGCGCACCTGTGCGCCGTCAAAGCGTACGTTGCCGCTGTCGGCGGCCTCAAAGCCGGCGACGAGATTCAGGATGGTGGACTTGCCGCAGCCCGAGGGCCCCAGCAGGCAGACAAATTCGCCCTCGGCAATCGACAGCGATACATGGTCCAGTGCGAGTGTGCGTTCCCGGCCCGCGCCGCCGGCCGCAAAAGACTTGGCCACGGACGTGATTTCGATCAATGGGCGGCTCATGCGTCTTTCCCTGCCCAGGGTACGGTTGCCCGCTGCGCCAGCACCAGCAACAGGTCAAACAAATAGCCCGTTCCACCCAACAGCACGATGCCCAGCATGACCACATCGGTGCGCAGGTAAGCGCCGGCGTTCATCACCATCCAGCCGATGCCGGACGTTGCGGCCACCATCTCGGCGGCGATCAGCGAAGTCCAGCCTATGCCCACCGACAGGCGCACGGCAGTGAACAGCTCAGGGGCGGCATGGGGCAGCACCACGTGGGTGTAAATCTGCCGGCGGTTTGCGCCCAGCACCTGGGCCGCGCGTATGCGGCCCTGGCTGACGCTGGCCACGGCCGCCGCAGCGCCCACGGTGACGCTCAAAAAGCAGGAGATAAAGATCAGGAAAAACTTGGAGCCTTCGCCGATGCCGAACCACACCACGGTGAGCGGAATCAGTGCGATCTTGGGCAGCGGCCGCAGGAATTGCACAAAAGGATTGAGCACGGCATTGAAGGTCGGCGACAAGCCCATCGTCAAACCCGCCGGAATGCCCACCAGGATGGCGACGAAGAACGCGGCCAGGGCGCGCAGCACGCTCACACCGAAGTGTTGCCACAGCGGCACCTGGCGGTAGCCGGTCTCCAGCAGCTCGAGTGTGCTGGTGGCAATCTCGCTGGGTGGTGGCAGCAGCAGCGGATCTATCCACTTCAAGCTACCCGACAACTGCCACAGCACCAGCACAGCCAGCACTGAGCCTGCGCTGATGGAAGCCAGCTGCCAGCGCCCAAGAGTGCGTGGCAGCCGGGCGGACCCAGCCGGCGCGGAGGGCGTGGGGTTCACGCCCGCCTCATTGGCTGCGGCCTGCAGAGTCAGCGTGGCCGGCACCCGCGCCGGCCCCGGCGGATTCAGGCCCGGGTGAGCCGCTACCGCGTCACTTGCCGAGAGCGCGGAGGGCATAGCTGGAATTGATGGACGGTGCGTAAGATTCGGGAACGTCGGCCTTGCGGACTTCACCGATCTCGACCAGGAAGTTGGCCGTGTCTTTGGCCGCGCGCGTGATGCCGGCCGTCGGTGTGGTGCCGCCGCTGCCCGAGCCGTTGCCCAGGAAGGCGGGCGAGACCTGCTGCGTCAGCGATACCTGCTCCAGCCCGTTCAACACACTGCGCGCTGTTTCGACCGGGATGTCCAGGTGTTTGGCAATCGCGGCGGTCGAGCCTTCAGGATCCTTCTGGTACTGGTCGAGTTTTTCCTGGTAGGTGCGCAGGAATTTCACGACGATCTCGGGGTACTTTTGCGCGAACTCCGTGCGCACAACGAAGTTGTTATAGACCAGGTAGCCGTCTTTTTGTAGTTGCTTGGTGGCAAAAATCTCTTTACCGCCGTCGGCTTCAAGCTGCTGGCTGAAAGGTCCCCACACATAACCCGCATCGATGTCGCCTCGCTTCCACGCAGCCACCAGCTCGGCGGGCTTGAGCGGCACGAGCTTGATCTTCGATTTGTCGAGCTTGTGGGCCTTGATGGCGGCCTCCAGCGCATAGTGAGCGGTGGAGTTGGCCGGGTAGCCTACGGCCTTGCCTTCGATGTCTTTCAGGCTGGCCACACCCTTGCCTGTGCGGCCAATCAGGCGTTCGCTGGTGGCGATGACTTCGGGCACGCCGATGATCTCGATCGGCAGCTTGCGTGCAATACCGGCGACGGCGGGGCTGGAGCCGAAGCGGGCGATGTCGATTTCCTTGGCCGCAAACAGAGACAGCACATCAGCGCCGGTGGCGAACGGAATCCAGCGCACCTTGGTGCCGAAGGCCTTGTCGAAAGACTGGTCGATCTTGCCCAGCACCCACACGCGGGGGCCGCCGGCCCAGGCAAATCGCACTTCAGGAGGCAGGTCTTGTGCATGCAGCGAGGCCGATGCGAGGGTCAGGGTGATGGAGCTCAGTGCAATAAGCCGGGCGAATAGTCTGCGGTGCATGTTTCTTCCTGCGGGTGTTGAAAAGTCAAGGGCGCGACTTTACGGTTTGATACGCAGGGGCGGAAGGAAGAATTCCAAATATCGATAGACGCCTCCAGTCAGCAGCTGGTGCGTACGGGCATGCTGCGGGGCGTGCTGCAAATTCCTTCTAAGCAAAACCGATTTGCGTTGTTCACGGGCGGGCAGGGCTTGCCTATGCTGGACCACCCTCCCGCCGCAGCCGGCGGCCACGCTTTCAAAAAAGGACAACCCATGAGTGCCGTTCTCACTGCCCCGCTTTCCGCTTCCGTTCAGGCCAACACGCTGGACATCACGCCCCTTGCCGGCCGCATAGGCGCCGAGATCCGCGGCGTGCGCCTGTCAGGCTCACTGCAAGCTGACACCTTCGCGCAAATCCACCAGGCATTGCTCAAACACAAGGTCATCTTCTTTCGCGGCCAGCAGCACCTGGACAATGCCGAGCACGAAGCCTTTGGCCGCCTCTTTGGCCCCTTGATCGCGCACCCGACCGTGCCTGTGGTGGACGGCGCGGCTTCGCTGATGGACATTGACTCGCAGCATGGCGGGCGCGCCAATTCCTGGCACACCGACATGACCTTCACCGTGGCTTATCCGCGTGTGTCCATATTGCGCAGCGTGGTGATACCGCCGTATGGCGGCGATACGGTCTGGGCCAACACGGCTGCGGCCTATACCCATTTGCCTGAAGCGCTGAAGACGCTGGCGTTGTCGTTGCGCGCCGTGCATGGCAACGACTATGACTATGCGGGCTCGCGCGCAGCCTCGCCCGATACGGACGACGAGGCCACACGCGCCTACCGCAAGGTGTTTACCGCCAAGCTGATTGAGTCCGAGCATTCGGTGGTGCAGGTACACCCCGAGACGGGTGAGCGTGTGTTGCTGCTGGGGCATTTCGCCAAACGCCTGGCCGGGCAGTCGTCGCACGATTCGGCGCATCTGCTGGGGCTGCTGCACAACCACATCACGCGGCTGGAAAACACCGTGCGCTGGCGCTGGACCGAAGGCGACGTCGCGATCTGGGACAACCGCGCGACCCAGCACTATGCGATCAACGACTACGGCGACCAGCATCGCGTGGTGCGGCGGGTCACCGTGGCCGGCGACGTGCCCGTGGGAGCGGACGGCCGCGCCAGCGTCGGCCTGACGGCCGGTAGCTGATCACCGCGCGGCCAGCGCCGCCCGGTTCGATGCGAGCACATTGTTCTTCTCCAGCCTGCCCCCGGCCTGAATGGCGGCTATCCACGCATCGGTGGAACCGGTGGCGGCAAAGCGCGAGTGAAACACCACGCTGAACACGCGGTGGATTTCTTCAGCGCTGGCCTGGCCGGCTTCGTTGGCGTAAGGCAGGGCGCCGGTGGCGTCTTGTAAAAACTCCACATGCAGGCCGCGATGCGTGGCTTCAAAAATCGTGGAGGCATCGCAGTTGTGCGTCATGTAGCCGATCACGGTCAACGTGTCGATGCCGTGCTGTTCAAGCCACTGCGCAAAGTCGGTGCCGGTGTAGACGCTTGGCCAGGCTTTTTCGATGTAGTGGTCGCGCGGGCGGCTGGCCACGGTGTCGTGCAGCGCCCAGGTGGCCGAGCCCTTGGCAAACACCGGCGCGGCGGCCGACTCACTGTGTTGCACCACCACCACCGGAATGCCGGCTGCACGGGCAGCGTCCATGGCGCGGCCGATGTTGGGCAGGGTCTGCGCCACCGGTGGGTATTCGATCAGCAGTCCGCCGGTAAAGTACTCCATCTGTACGTCGATCACAACAAGGGCACGGCGTGGGGCTTTGGCATCGGTGTGGGTCATAAAGGGCTTTCTGAAAGTTAAAGCGTTGCTTGGTGCCTCAATTGTTGCGCTGGGCGGGATTGGACGACAGTGGCCCAAATGTCAATAGTCGATAGAATCGGGCCATGTCGCGACGCACCCTGGGTTCAGCCCGAAAAGCCGCATCGCCCGCAACAACGGCCCACACAGTCGCTGTAGTGGCTTTTGACGGCATCAGCCCTTTTCACCTGTCAGTGCCATGCATGGTGTTCGGCAACGATTTCTCCTCCGCTGACCTGCCGGGCTTCAAGCTGGTGGTGTGTGCTGAAAAGCCCGGCGCGCTGCGCACCACCTCGGGCTTCGGCATCCAGGTGCAAAAAGGCCTGGGTGCACTGGCGAAAGCGCAGACCATCGTGGTGCCGTCCTGGCGTGATCCTATGGAGCGCCCGCCCGAGGCTTTACTCAAAGCCTTGCAGGCCGCACACCGGCGCGGCGCGCGCATCGTGGGCCTGTGCCTGGGCGCATTTGTGCTGGCTGAAGCCGGGCTGCTCGATGGCCGGCCGGCGACCACGCACTGGGCCCTGGCCTCAGCCTTTGCCGCGCGTTACCCGCAAGTGCGCCTGCAGCCCGACGTGCTGTATGTGGACGACGGCGACGTACTGACCTCTGCCGGCACGGCCGCCGGCATTGACTGCTGCCTGCATGTGCTGCGCCTGGACTACGGCGCCGAGGTGGCCAACCGCGTGGCGCGCCGCATGGTGGTGGCGCCGCAGCGCCAGGGCGGGCAGGCGCAGTATGTTGAGCAGCCTCTGCCCGCGACGGGCGCAGACCACCGGCTGTCGGCCATCCTCGCCTGGGTGCAGAAAAACCTGGGCCAGCCGCACAGCCTGGATGCGCTGGCGGCGCGGGCGCTGATGAGCCGGCGCACTTTCACGCGGCATTTCCGGCAGGTCACGGGCACCACGGTAGGCCAGTGGCTCACCAGCCAGCGTCTCGGGCTGGCGCAGCGCCAGCTTGAATCAACTGACCGCTCGATGGAGCAGATTGCGGTGGATGCGGGTTTCGGCTCGGCGGTGTCATTGCGCCAGCATTTCGCGGCCACGCTGGGTACGTCGCCATCGGCCTACCGGCGCGAGTTTCGCGGGGTGTGATGTGTAGGCGCCGGCGACGCCGGCTTGTCGGCCTTGAAGGCCAGCGCTTCCCCGCAAATTTCGCCAATCGGAAATGCAGGTCTTTTTTGCGCGCCTAATGGGCGGTGATGGCGACGGTTTCCTGTCGCCGCGTACACATCGGCTCTTTTTTTGTAGCCAACCCCCAAGGCAGAAGGCATTCCATGGTCAGGCTTGAATTTTCCACCGTGCTGGGCTACGAGGTGATGGCGCCGGGCGCCGACTTTATTTTTAATATCCAGGCCGCCTACACGCCGCGGCAGATCGTGGTGCAGGAGTCCCTGGGCCTGAGCCAGCCTGTTCTCACCAGCAGCTACACCGACCCGGCCACGCAAAGCCGGCTTCTGCGCGTGCACGCCCAACCCGGCACCTTCACGCTGAGTTATACCGCCGTGGTGGAGCTCATTCACTATGAAGCGCAACCGGCTTCGTTGCCCGAACTCAACCCGCTTGCCTTGCCCGGCGAGGTGTTGCCTTATCTGTATCCCAGCCGCTATTGCCAGTCGGACCGGCTCCTCACACTCGCCAACAGCCAGTTCGGCCACCTGCCGCTGGGCTACAGCCGCGCGCAGGCGATTTGTGATTGGGTACAGCAGCATGTGAGCTTTCAGGGCAACACCAGCAACAGCACGACCTCAGCCATCGACACCCTGATTGAGCGGGTCGGCGTATGCCGCGATTTTGCGCACCTGATGATCGCGCTGTGCCGCGCCGCCAGCCTGCCGGCGCGCATGGCCAGCGGCATGGACTACGGCGCCGATCCGGTGCTGGGTCCGCCCGATTTCCATGCCTACGTCGAGGTCTACCTGGGCGAGCGCTGGTACATGTTCGACCCCTCGGGCACGGCAATCCCGATGGGCTTTGTGCGTTTCGCCACGGGGCGTGATGCCGCCGACATCGCGTTCGCCACCATCTTTGGCAGCGTGAGCGCGGCGCAACCGCAGATCCATATCGAGGCCGTGCCCAACAGCCAGGGTCAGCTGGTGCTGCCGCAGCATGTGAACTACGCCTTGTCGACAGACGGGCCTTGATCGCTTGGCCGCCCAATAAAAAAGCGCGCAGGCTGCGCGCTTTTTTTATGGCGAGTATGCCGTTCAGGCTTGTTGCGATGCCACTTTGGCGGCATTGCGGCGGCGCTCCAGGAAGGCCTGCAGCTCGCCAATCACGCCCTTGCGGAAGGCCAGCACGCACAGCACAAAGATCGCGCCGATGATCACGGTGACCCAGGAGCCGACCTTGTCCGCCAGCAGGTTTTGCAGCGCAATGACGATGCCCGAGCCCATCACCGGGCCAAAGAAGGTGCCGACGCCGCCCAGCAGGGTCATCAGGATGACCTCGCCGGACATGGACCAGTGCACATCGGACAGCGTGGCAAAACCCATCACCAGCGTTTTCATCGACCCAGCCAGGCCGGCCAGCGCAGCCGACAGCACAAAGGCCAGCAGCTTGTAGCGGTCAACGTTGTAGCCCAGCGAGATGGCGCGGGGCTCGTTCTCGCGGATCATCTTGAGCACCTGGCCGAAGGGTGAATGCACGATGCGCGAGATGAACAGGAAGCAGGCCACAAACACCGCCACCACCACGTAGTACAGCGAGATGTCGGATTCGAGCGGCAGCAGGCCGAAGAGCTTGCCGCGCGGCACGCCCTGCAGGCCGTCTTCGCCACCGGTAAAACTCGCCTGCAGGCAGACGAAGTAGACCATCTGTGCAATCGCCAGCGTGATCATGGCGAAGTAAATGCCCTGGCGGCGAATGGCCACCAGGCCGACCAGCAGGCCGATCAGCCCGGCCGCCACCGCGCCGGCCAGCAGGCCGAGCTCAGGCGTCCAGTTCTGCGACTTGATGAGCCAGCCGGTGACATAAGCCGCCGAGCCGAAGAAGGCCGCGTGGCCGAAAGACAGCAGGCCGGTAAACCCCAGCAGCAGGTTGAAGGCGCAGGCAAAGAGGGCGAAGCACAGCAGCTTCATCACAAACACCGGATAGAGCCCGAGGAAGGGCGCGGCCAGCGCGAATGCCAGCAGTACAAGGTAGGTGATGCGCAGCATGTTGGCGGCTTTGGTGGAGAGGGCGCTCATGATTACGCTTCCTTTCCGAAGAGGCCGGCGGGCCGGAACATCAGCACGATGACCATGATGACGAACACCACGATGTTGGAAGCTTCAGGGTAAAACACACGGGTCAGTCCTTCGACGATGCCCAGGCCCAGGCCGGTGATGACCGAGCCGAGGATGGAGCCCATGCCGCCGATCACGACCACGGCGAACACCACGATGATCAGGTTGGAGCCCATCAGCGGATTGACCTGGATGATGGGAGCGGCCAGCACACCGGCCAGGCCGGCCAGCGCGGCGCCGGCGCCGTAGGTCAGCATGACCATCATGGGCACGTTGACGCCAAAGGCCTGCACCAGCGGTGCGTTTTCAGTACCGGCGCGCAGGTAGGCGCCCAGGCGGGTGCGCTCGATCAGGAACCAGGTGCCCAGGCACACCACCAGCGACACCACGACCACCCAGGCGCGGTAGATCGGCAGGCGCATGAAGCCGAGGTCCATGGCGCCGGCCAGCAGGTCGGGCACGTTGTAGTTCTGGCCCGAGACGCCGTAAATTTCGCGGAACACGCCTTCCAGCACCAGCGCCAGGCCGAAGGTCAGCAGCAGGCCGTAGAGCGGGTCCAGCTTGTACAGGTGTTTGAGGAAAAGCCGCTCAATGATGACGCCGAGAATGCCGACCGTCAGCGGCGCCAGCACCAGCGCGAACCAGTAGTTCATGCCGAACTGGTCCAGCATGATCCAGGCGGCGAAGGCGCCCAGCATGTAGAGCGCGCCGTGCGCGAAGTTGACGATGCCCAGCAGGCCGAAAATCACCGCCAGCCCCAGGCTCAGCATGGCGTAGAACGCGCCATTAACCAGGCCCAGCATCAGCTGGCCCATAAACGCTTGCAGGGGAATACCGAAAATTTCCATGGGAACCTGTCAGGACACCGATATCGTTGGTTGTGGCGGGAGCGCAAGGGTTTTCAAGAAAGCAGCCGGTTATTCCTGCATGTCTGCGTGAATAACCGGCTGGATCGAACCCTCGTTCTTCTCCGTCTTTTTTTGTCGTCAGTTCAACGCTTGCGCAGTTGCTGTTGCCGGGTTACTTCTTGAGAGCAGAGCATTTGGACTCGGCCACCGTGGTGAAGGCCTGGTCGCCGGGCACCTTGGCGATGGTCTTGTAGTAGTCCCATGGCGTGCCGGAATCCTTGGAACTCTTGACTTCGTACAGGTACATGTCGTGGATCATGCGGCCGTCGGCGCGGATCTGGCCCTTGTTATAGAAGTCGTCGATCTTCATGCCCTTGAGCGTGCTCATGACCTTGTCGGAGTCGGTGGTGCCGGCGGCTTGCACGGCCTTCAGGTAGTTCATCGTGGCCGAGTAGTCGGCGGCGTGCAGGCTGGACGGCATGCGTTTGTATTTGTCAAAGAAACGCTTGGCGAATTTGCGCGATGCGTCGTCCTGGTTCCAGTACCAGCTGTCGGCTAGTTGCAGGCCTTCGGTGTTGGCCAGACCCAGTGAGTGCACGTCGTTGATGAACACCAGCAGGCCGGCGACCTTCATGGTCTTGCCGATGCCGAATTCCTTGGCGGCTTTCATGGCGTTGGTGAAGTCACCACCGGCATTGGCCAGCGCCAGGATCTGCGCCTTGGAAGACTGCGCCTGCAGCAGGAAGGACGAAAAGTCGGACGCGTTCAGCGGGTGACGCACGGCGCCGGCGACGGTGCCGCCATTGGCCTTGACCACATTGGAAGCATCGCCTTCCAGCGAGTAGCCGAAGGCATAGTCGGCGGTCAGGAAGTACCAGCTCTTGTTGCCGGCCTTGACCAGTGCGGAGCCGGCCACCTTGGCCAGCGAGACCGTGTCGTAGGCATAGTGCACGGTGTAGGGCGAGCAGTCTTCATTGGTCAGGCGGGCGGAGCCGGCGCCGATGGCGATGAAGGGTTTTTTCTTTTCGGTGGTGACCTTGGACATGGCCAGTGCCGTGCCGGAGTTGGTGCCGCCTATCAGCATCTGCAGCCCGTCCTTGTCGATCCACTCACGGGCCTTGGACGATGCGACGTCGGCCTTGTTCTGGTGGTCGGCGCTCAGCACTTCGATCGGACGGTTCAGGACCTTGCCGCCGAAATCCTGCACGGCCCACTTCAGCATTTCCGCGCCGGCCGGGCCGTCGATGTCCGCGTAAAGGCTGGACATGTCGGTGATGATGCCGATCTTGATCGGGCCGGTGTTCTGTGCGAAGGCGGCGCCGGTGAGGCCCAGGGCGAGTGCGGCAACAAGTGCTTTGAGTTTCATGATGTCTCCTGTGATGGAAGGGGTGAACTGGGGTCGGAAAATCAGATATCTGAAAAGAGGTTCGGTGTGCCCGGCGTCAGACGCCGAGGTACTCCTGCAGCATGCCCATGTTGCCGGCGAGTTCGTTTTGCGCAAACTGCTTGACGATGCGGCCATGCTCCATGACGTAGAAGCGGTCGGCCAGCGGCGCGGCAAAGCGGAAGTTCTGCTCGACCAGCACGATGGTGTAACCCTTGGCCTTGAGCGTGAGGATCATCTCGGCGAGCTTTTGCACGATGACGGGGGCCAGGCCTTCGGAGATTTCATCGAGCAGCAAGAGGCGCGCGCCGGTGCGCAGGATGCGCGCGACCGCCAGCATCTGCTGCTCGCCGCCCGACAGGCGCGTGCCGGGGCTGCTGGCGCGCTCCTTCAGGTTGGGGAACATCGCGTAGATCTCGTCCAGGCTCATGCCGCCGGGGGCGATGGTGGGCGGCAGCATCAGGTTTTCTTCGGCTGTAAGGCTGGCAAAAATGCCGCGCTCTTCGGGGCAGTAGCCGATGCCAAGCCGCGCCACCTTGTGCGGTGCGAGCTTGATGGCTTCCTCGCCGTTGATCTTGATGGAGCCTTTGCGCATGCCCGTCATGCCGACGATGGCGCGCATGGTGGTGGTGCGGCCGGCGCCGTTGCGGCCCAGCAGGGTCACGACTTCGCCTTCGTTCACGGTCAGGTTCACGCCATGCAGGATGTGCGACTCGCCGTACCAGGCATTGAGGTCTTCGAGTTTGAGGAGCTCTTTCGTCATCAGTGAGCCCCTTGCAATTCGGTGTTCGCCGTGCCCATATAGGCTTCGATGACCAGCGGATTCTTCGAGACCTCGCCGTAGGGGCCGTCGGCAATGATGGCGCCGCGCTGCAGCACGGTGATGCGGTCGGCGATCGACGACACCACATTCATGTTGTGTTCAACCATCAGGATGGTGCGGCCGGCCGAGACTTTTTTGATCAGCTGCGTCACGCGGTCCACGTCTTCGTGGCCCATGCCCTGTGTGGGTTCGTCCAGCAGCATCAGCTCGGGCTCCAGCGCCAGGGTGGTGGCGAGCTCCAGGGCGCGCTTGCGGCCGTAGGGCAGGTTCACCGTCAACTCATCGGCAAAGCCGCTCAGGTCGACTTCAGCCAGCAGTTCGCGGGCGCGGGCATGCAGGTGAAACAGGCTGTCTTCAGGTTTCCAGAAATGGAAGGAGGTGCCCAGGTTGCGCTGCAGTGCGGCGCGCACGTTTTCCAGCACCGTCATGTGCGGGAAGACGGCCGAAATCTGGAATGAACGCACGATGCCGCGGCGTGCGGTTTGCGCGGGCTTCTCGGCGGTGATGTCGTTGCCGTTGTAAACAATGCTGCCGCGCGTCGGCGTGAGGAACTTGGTCAGCAGATTGAAGAAGGTGGTCTTGCCGGCGCCGTTGGGGCCGATCAGTGCGTGGATATGCCCGCGCTGGACCTTGAGGTCGACATTGTTGACCGCCACGAAACCCTTGAATTCCTTGGTCAGCCCTCGTGTTTCGAGAATGAACTCCACTGACAAATTGCTCTCCGGCGGGTAGGGGTTGACATCACGGGGGCGCCCCAGGCGGCCCGGCGGCGTATGCAGCAGCAGGCATAGGCCCGTGAACACAAGGTGGTCATCCTAGCTATCCGCTTGGGAGGGCGATACCGGGCAGACCCTTAGGTAGTTTTGCGTGATCGGCAACCCTGAGAGGGCGCTCGCAAAAGCCCGCCTGGCGTTGTTGCGCCGCCTTGCCGTGCTGGTGCACTGTCTGCGGCGGCGCGCCTAGCCAGGCGGGCTTTTGCGAACGCCCTCTCCGCGCTTCTTGTCAACGCCGATTGCGCCCTCGCTTCGCGGGCGCGGCAGGGCGCCTGCATTGATGCTTATTGCTCGCGGTTGCGGCCGAAACTGCCCTCGCTTCGCGGGCCGCGGGGATTTGTGTCCCTGCCAGGGGTCGCATCGCGCTGGGCTTGCTCGCGCAGGGCGCGCTGGCCTATGGATTCCTCGCCGGAGCGGCGCTGTTGTTCCAGTTGCGGGGCCTGCAACTGCTCGCGTTGCGCCCGCTGCTGGCGCTCTTGCTCGCGCTGGGCTTGTTGCTGGCTGCGCTGGGCCTGTTCGGCGGCGCGGCGGTCGGCGTTGGCGCGGGCCTCGGCGTTTGCCGCCTGGGCGCGTTCCTGTGCTTCGTTGCGGGCGCTTGCATCGCGCTGGGCCTGTTCGCGCAGGGCGCGCTGGCCTATGGGTTCTTCACCCTGGCGGCGTTGCTGTTCAAGCTGGGGTGCCTGCAGCTGTTCGCGCTGCTCCCTTTGCTCGTGTTGCAGCTCGCGTTGCGCGCGCTGGCTGGCTTCGGGGCGATCCGGTGCGGCTGGTGCGCTGAACTGGGGCCGGGCATCGTGATCTCTGCCGGCGGCGGGCCCGGGGCGTGTGTCGGCTCGCCGTTCGTCCCTATTGTTGTTGTCACGCCAGCCCTCGCGGCTGGCGACCACGGGTCGCGCCACCGCAGCGGGCGGAGGCAAACCGGCGGCGGGGCGTTGCTGTTCGCGAAGCACAGTCGGGTTGGGGCGCACCGGCAGGGCGCCGCGGTCCGCCACGACCTGCGCGCGGTCCAGGTCGGCATGGCTCAGCACATGCTGCTGGCCGCGCACCGGCCGGCCGCGCATGAAGTCATCGCGGCTGATGGCTGTCACAGCGCCGGGCTGGCGCTGGTAACGGTAGACGTTTGTCACATTGACGGTGTTGTTCACCACGATGTTGTGGTTCACCTGCGTGATGTAGCGCGGGCTCACGCGGTAAGCGGGCCTGAAGGCTTCACCGGGCGCCAGCGGGAACCAGCCCACGCCGGGCCGCGCGGCGCCGCCGATCGAAATATTCCAGTTCACGCCGCCGCTGCTGCCGCCCACAAATGCGACCAGTGCGGGCGCATAGACCGGGCGAGGCGCCAGCCGGCCCGGCACCCAGGCCCAACGCGGGCCGATCTGCGCCCAGCGGCCGTAATGAAACGGCGCGAACCCCCAGGGCGCGTCGTCCACCCAGGTCCATCCCCACGGTGACACCCAGGCCCAGTGGCCGTCGCGGTACGGCGCCCATTGCACCGGCACCTCGCGCGGTATCCAGACGGCGCCGTAGGCCGGGTCCTGGCTCCAGGTGCCGTAGGTGTCCAGCTGCTGGTAGCCCACGGTCTCACGCGGTATGTAGCGCGCCGACACCGACTGGTCTTCCAGGCGGTCGCGGTCGGCGGCCCAGACGTCAAAGCTGTCTTGCTGCGCCGCGCCGGGGCCTGCCGGAGCGAGCCGCGTACCGGTGAAATTGGCCTGCTGCCGGCTCCCCAGGGTGATCGACCTGGCGTCGTCGCCATAAATGAGGCCACTGCCCGACTGGGCGACCACGCGTGTGGTGTTGCCGGCAGGGTCAACGTCCAGGCGGTAGTCGCCCGGCTGGGACACCACAAAGGCCAGGTTGGGTGTGTCGACTTCCAGCCGTTGCCCGTCAAACAGGTTGCGCACACGCAGTTTGAGCGTGCCCTGGGCCAGGCGCAGCTGGGTGACGTTGTCGTCCAGCACCAAAAAATCCAGGCTGGTTTGTGCATTCATGCGCACGGCGGTGGAGCCGACATAAAGCTCGGAGCGCGATTGGGGGCCTGTCCAGAGTCTGTCGCCGCTGGTAAGCGGCCGGTTCAGCACGGCGGGGCTCCAGTCCGACGCGTCGGCCGGGTTGCCGTTGTCTGCCGGCGCAAAACTCACTGTGCCCTCGGCCAGGTTCAGCCGCGCGACGCGGCCGGGCGGGTCTATCGTCACGCCGGGCTGTGCGGGCTCCTGGGCCCAGACGACCGGCTGCAGTAGTGCCAGCAGGAATGCGGCAGCCAGTACGGTGAGGTACCAATATAGGTGGCTGAGCCGGAATGGCCGCTGTGCAATAGAAATAGGGGATGAAGGGGATGAGCCCGTGTCGGTTGCTGTCATGGTGAACGCTCTCTTCCTGTCGATTCTCCGTGTCTTTCTCTGTTCCTCTTTTAATGTGACCTTAACTTTCCCAACGTGCCTGAAGATGGATGGATTGCTAACAGAGGGTAAAGATTGCACGGACACGGGTGGGTGATGAAACAGGATGTAATGGATTTTGTTGCGGCAGAGGCTGTGCAGTATGAGACGATGGCGCCCATGCAAAATTCAAGGCCTTCCGGCGCTTCCAGTGGCAGCCAACAGCTCACGCGCAATGAGCGCGGCTGGCTTGAACCTTCAGACGATTACCTGCGTTTCTTTCTGGCGCGCCCTGAGCTCGCGCTGGTGCCTGAATCATGCGAAGCCGAACGGGCCCTGCACGCCGCCCTGGCGGCCGCGCCATCCCGGTCAGTGGCTGCGGCCGAGTTGCAGGCCTTCAAAGACGCGGATGCGCGCGACAACTACACGCTCTTCCTTCGCTTTCGCGACGGCTTGCTGGCCGCCGGCACGCTGGAGGCTTATTACTTGAGGCTTTTTCCGCGCGACGGCAGCGGCAGCATCAATATCCCGCCGCTCTTTATCGATCTGATCGCCGAGGCCATCGTGCACAACATGCTGGACGGTTCGGTGGATGCTTATGAAATGCGCGCGGCCGACATGCTTTTTCGCCCGCAGCGCATCAGCACGCAAGACGGCCAGGTGCTCAGCGGCGACCTGGCGGTGATCGACATGTTCCAGGAGACTGGCGGTGTGGGCGACATCGGGCGCTTTCTGGCCGAGGCCGGCGCGCCCATGGCCGTCACCCAGTTGCAGGTGCTGAACGACGACAACGCTGCGGATTACTGGCGGCAAGCCGGCCGTCACCGCTTCTTGCTGGACCTTACCCACGAAGTGAGCAATGACCTGAGCCACGGCCTGGTTTTGACCATGGTGCGTGCCCGCTCAGGCCTCAAGGCGCTGGCCGGTGTCTTGCAAAAATGGGTGAAGCACTTTCTGGGCGTGACAGTGACCATCCGACCCGTGCAAAAAGTAGACGACGAGGCCTGGCGCTGGCATGTAGGGCTGGATGTGGAGGCGACGGCGCTGCTCAATGACTTGTACGAAGGCCGTGAGGTCGAGCCTGCCCGATTGCAACGCCTGGTGAGCCTGTTCCGCCTGGACTTTGCCGATCCGCGCGAGATGCGGGTCGATGTGGCGGGCAAGCCGGTTTACCTGGGGCTGATGATGAACGCCGAGGGTGTTGTCCGGTTAAAGCCGCAGAACCTGCTGGTCAACCTGCCGCTGCCGTCGGCGGCTTCTTAGGGCTTATCAGCGGCTGCGCTTCAGTCGCTGCCTTCCACCTCCACCACCAGCACCCGGGCCTCACCCACCGGCGAGGCGACATGCTCGGTGCCCGCGCTGGCAAAAAAGATGTCGCCGGTTTCCAGCATCACCGAGCATTGGCCGCAGTTGTCGCGGTAGCGCATCTCGACACGGCCGTCGAGCACGGCAAATACTTCTTCGCCTTCATTGATGTGCCACTTGTAGGGCTTGTCGGTCCAGTGCAGCCGTGTGGTGATGCCCTGCATATTGGCCACCGTCATCGCGCCCCAGGCGCGTTCGGCGGTGAAATCCTTGCTGCGAATGATCTTCATGTCTGTCTCCATCAGGTGAGCGCCATGGCGCAATGAAAGCCCCGCCATGCTACGTCGCGGGGCCGGCGGAACCATGAATTCTTCGGCCTCCATTGATTCCATAAGCGCATCAGTGGGATGCTCCACCCCGGGCTGGGCCGGCGCTAAGATGACTTTATGAAAACCGTATTGCTGCCCTGCGGCGAAGCCGTCCCCGCCCTGGGTATGGGCACCTGGAACATGGGCGATGCGCCTTCGCGCCGCGCGGATGAACTTGCGACTTTGCGGCTGGGGCTGGACCTCGGTTGCACGCTTGTCGACACCGCCGAGATGTATGGCGAAGGCCTGTCCGAAGAACTGGTCGGTGAAGCCTTGCAAGGGCGGCGCAATGAGGCCTTTATCGTGACCAAGGTCTATCCGCACAATGCCTCGAAGGCGGGTACGGTGGCGGCGTGTGAGCGCAGTCTGCGGCGGTTGCGCACCGACCGCATTGACCTTTACCTCTTGCACTGGCGCGGCTCTGTGCCGCTGGCCGAAACCATGCAGGCACTGATGGCGCTGCAAAAGGCCGGGAAGATCCGGCATTACGGCGTGAGCAACCTGGACCTCGCCGATATGCAGGAGTTGTGGAAAGTGCCGGGCGGGCAGGGCGTGCAAACCAATCAACTGCTTTACAACCTGACGCGCCGCGGCATCGAGTGGGACTTGCTGCCCTGGTTGCGCGAACGCAGTGTGCCGGTGATGGCCTATTCACCGATCGAGCAGGCGCGCCTGCTGCACCACAACGGCCTTGCGCACTTTGCCAGGCGCCACGACGTGCCGCCCGCACAGGCGGCGCTGGCCTGGCTGCTGGCGCAGGACGGCGTCATCGCCATTCCGAAAGCCAGCCATCCGGACCGCCTGCGGGAGAACGTTGCGGCGGCGCAGGTTCAACTCAGCGATGAGCAGTTGGCCGAACTGGACGCGCTGTTCAAGCCGCCGTCTCGCGCCACACCCCTGGAGATGCTTTAGCGGGCCCCATCGCCAAACGAGACGTCGGCCCCCGTGGATCAAGGTCTGGCCGTTTCTTGAGCCCATGTTGTATAGACAGGCCGGCGAATAAAATCAGGGGTCAAACAGGCTGCATGCGGGCGCGTCTTTTTCATTCGCCTTATGCTTGCAAGCCCCATAAGGAGACCTTTCCCATGCTTCGCAAGTTTTTGTCTTTCATCGCCCTCGCGCTCATGCTCTGCGCCGCGCAGGCCCAGACTTACCCGGCTAAGCCGATCCGCCTGATTGTTCCGTTCCCGCCCGGCGGCGGCACCGACATCCTGTCGCGCCTGGTGGCCACCAAGCTGACGGAGTCCGCCAAATGGACGGTGGTGCCCGACAACCGCGGTGGCGCCGGCGGCACTATTGGTATTGCCGAGGCCGCACGCGCAGCGCCCACCGGTTACGACATGGTGATGGGCCAGAAAGACAACCTCGTTGTTGCGCCCTGGCTCTATAAAAACCTGAGCTATGACCCGACCAAGGACCTGGTGGCTGTGGCCCATGTGGCCTACACCCCGGTCGTGATCGTCACCGGTGTGCAGTCGCGCTTCAAGACCCTGGCCGACGTCGTGGCCGCAGCCAAGGCCGCGCCCGATTCCATCACCTACGGCTCGCCCGGCAATGGCACCACCATTCACCTGGCCGGCGAAATCTTCAACACCGCCGCCAACATCAAGCTGCGCCACGTGCCCTACAAGGGTTCCAACCCCGCGATGATGGATGTGCTGGCCGGCAATGTGGACCTCATGGTGTCGTCCCTGCCTTCGGCCATCAGCCAGATCAAGTCGGGCAAGCTGCGCCCGCTGGCCGTGACCTCGGCACGCCGCAGCACCTCGCTGCCGGACATTCCCACGGTGGCGGAGCTGGGCTACAAGGACTTTGATGTCAGCACCTGGTATGGCCTGTTCATGCCGGCCGCTACGCCCAAGGACATCGTGGCCACGGTCAATGCGGAGGTCAACAAGCTGCTGGCCACCAATGACATGAAAGCAGCGATTCACGCACAAGGCGCTGAAGTGCAAAACATGACGCCCGAGCAGTTCTCCACCCTGCTGAAAACCGACTACCAGAAGTGGAAGGGCATCGTGCAGGCTTCCGGCGCGACCATCGAGTAATTCGCTTTACCTCCCGATCAGAACGGCGCCTTCATGGGCGCCGTTTTGCTTTGTGGCCGGTTCAAGCGCGGCCTGCAAGTGAGTTGGTAGAAACCCTTAGTGCTGCCGTTAATGTCCCGTGACATGATCTAGTCATCTATAGGACTAGATGAATATGGCGTCACCTTCCCTGAGCGTTGTTCCGGTCGAACCGGGTCTCAGCCGCTATGCGGCGCTGGCGGCTGCCTTGCGTGCGCGGGTGATCGCGGGTGAATGGCCGCCCGGCTCGGCCTTGCCGGCTGAGCAAACGTTGGCCGCCGAACATGGCGTGGCGCTGGGCACCTTGCGGCGTGCGCTGGAGCTGCTTGCCGACCAGGGCTTGATAGAGCGCCTTCACGGCCGCGGCACCTTTGTGCGCGCGGGCATGACGGGCGGGACCATGATGCGTTTTTTCCGCTTCGGCGAAGGCACGGGCGAAGTGCCCGCATCGCGCATCGTGTCGCGCCAAGTGCTGGTGGCGCCCGCTGAAGTGGCGCGCCGCCTGGGCCTGGCCCGCGGTGACACGGCGCTGCGCCTGCAGCGCGTGCGTTCGCTGTCAGGGCAACCCTGTGTGTATGAAGAAATCTGGTTGCCGATGGCGCTGTTTGCCGGCCTGGCCGAGGGCGACACCGCCGCCTGGGACGACCTGCTCTACCCCATGTTTGCCGAGCGCTGCAAGGTACATGTGCACCGCGCGGTCGATGAAATCGCGTTTGGCGCGCTGACGGCGGCGCAGGCGAAATTTCTGGCGCTGTCGGCCGGCCACCCCTGCGCGCTGGTCACCCGCAACGCCTACGACCTGGCCGGCCATTGCGTGGAGGTGCGCTACACGCGCGGCGACGCGCATGCCTTTCACTACACCGTCACGATCACCTGAATCCATCGCGCCTGCAACCTAAACAGAACGCAAACAGGGCGCACACCAATCACTGAAACCGGAGGAACCATGAAACTGAACCACAACAAGAACACCCTGTCCGCGGGCAATGCGCCCGCAAGCCGCTCACGGCGCCTGATGCTGCAGGCTACCGGCGCAGCCGTCGCCGCGCCCTGGACTTTCGCCCACGCCGCAGGCCAGGTCGCCGGTGGCAAGACGATCACGCTGGTGGTGTCTTACGCCGCGGGCGGTGGCGCCGACCTGATGGCGCGCCTGATCGCGCCGCGCATGGCGGAGTTTCTGGGCCAGAGCGTGGTGGTGGACAACAAGCCCGGCGCGGGCGGCCAGATCGCCGCCCAGCTGGTGGCCCGTGCCGTGCCGGACGGCACGCAGTTGCTGGTCGATGCGTCTTCCTTTGCGGTGAACCCATCGCTTTACCCCAAGCTGCCTTATGACACCGACACAGCCTTCGCGCCGCTGGGCGTGCTGGCGCAATTTCCCAATGTGCTGGTGTGCACGCCCGGCTTTGAAGCCAAAAGCGTGAAAGACCTGATCCGCATGGCCAAGGCCAAACCGGGGCAGATTGCTTATGCCTCGTCGGGCAACGGTTCGGCCCAGCACCTGGCCGGCGCGCTGTTTGAAGACCTCGCCGGCGTCAAGCTGGTGCATGTGCCCTACCGTGGCGGCGGCCCCGCAATGAACGATGTGATGGCCGGCCAGGTGCCGCTGTTTTTCGCCAATGTGGCCTCGTCGCTGGGGCAGATCCAGTCGGGCCGCCTGCGCCCGCTGGCCGTGACCAGCCGCCGCCGCACCCGCTCGCTGCCCGACATGCCGACCATGGAAGAAGCCGGCGTGCCGGCTTATGAGGTACTGGAGTGGAATCCGGTGCTGGCACCCGCGGGCATCGACCCCAAAACCAAGGCCGCATTGATCGCCGCCATCCGCAAAACCATGGCCGACCCCGAAGTGCTGGGCCGCATCCGCAGCCTGAGCGGCGAGGTGTTTCCTGATGGCCCCGAAGGGCTGACGCAGGCCTTCCTCAAGGCGCAGCAGCTCAAATGGGGCCGCATCGTGAAGGACCGCAAGATCACTGCGGGATGACGAGCCAGGAAGCCGTGGAGGGTGTAGCGATGGAAAGCGCGGCAGCACGCTGGGACAGCCATGTCCATGTGTTTGATGCCGCGGCCGCGGTGGCGGCCGGGCATTACCAGCCCGCGCACCGGCCGCTGGCCGACATCGAACAGCTGGCCCAGGCCAACGGCATTGGCCGCCTGGTGCTGGTTCAGCCCAGCGTCTACGGCACCGACAACACCGTGCTGCTCGATGCGCTGCGCGCCGGCCAGGGGCGGCACCGTGGTGTGGTGGTGCTGCCACCCTCGGTGGATGATGCGGCCCTCTTCGCCATGCATGCCCTGGGTGTGCGGGGTGTGCGCTTTAACCTGGTGTCACCCGTTGGGGACAGCCTGAAGGCGGGAGACGGAGACGGCCCGAGCGTGGCGGACAGCTTTCAGGCGTTGGCGCCGCGCCTGCATGCGCTGGGCTGGCATGTGCAGTGGTACGCCTCCCCGGACGACTTGCCCACCATTGCGGCGCTGCACGCGGCCAACCCGGTGCCCGCGGTGCTGGACCACCTCGCGGGCATGCACGCGGGCGTCGCCCTCGGCCACCCAGCCTGGCAGGCGCTGGAGCAGCTTGCCGCGCGTGGCGCCTGGGTCAAGCTCTCGGGCTGGTATCGCCTCGGGGCTGCAGCGCCGTATGAAACGCTGGACGAGGCCATCCGCAAGGTGGCAGGGCTGTTTGGCCGGCGCATGGTCTGGGGTTCCGACTGGCCCCACACGGCTTTTGCGCCCGACGCGCTGCCCGCTTACGCCAGCACTTGGGAGCCCGTGGCGCGCGCGCTGATCGCGGCCCAGAAAAACCTTGCCCGGGAGCAGGCGCCTGCCGCCTTGTACGCCTGATTCCCTGCCCAAGCCCCGCCGGACGCGGAGTGGCTTAAAATCACGGGCTACGCCATTTTTAACCGGAGTCTTCCATGCCCAAGAAAATCAGAGTCGAAGCCGACATCTGCGCCCCCAAGCCCGTGCCGCCCAAGGGCTACACCATCACCACCGGCCGCGGCCAGAAAATCAGCCTGGAGCGTGGTTCGCACACCCGCAGCAAAAAGAACCCAGGCAAGCGCCCTCACCAGGGTTGAGCCGGTTTTGCCGATGCGGCCCCAGGCCGCACGCCTGAAAAACAGCGCCCTTGAGGCGCTTTTTTCATGCCTTTTTGATGTCATGCGTATGAAATTGAAACGTGTGGCCGGGCCGATTAAGTCCTTTGACTTGCACGATTGCGTTACGACAAGCAACAGCGCGCCGGAGTTTGGTTGCCGCCGCGCACATCGGCCATAATGAGAATAATTCCCATCTACGACGCGCGCGCCTGGTCAGCCACCGCCACATCAATGTCTGCCGCTTGAAGGGATCCGTCACCTCTATGGCATTGACCGACCTGTGCTTGAGCGCTATTACCAAGAACTGCTGAACTTCTGTTCCCGCACGGTGCGCAACCGCGATGCCGCGGCCGATATCGTGCAGGAGACTTACGCGCGCGTTTTGGCGGTGCAGCATTCCGGCCAGGCGGTGCCCGAGCCCCGCGCGCTGCTTTACCGCACCGCGCGCAACCTGCAGATCGACCAGCACCGCCGCAATGAGGTGCGTGGCGAGGCGCTGCACCCGGACGCCGAGACAGCCGCCGCCGAGCTCGACAACCTCGCCGCGCCGCAAGCCTTCGAGCCGGACGCGGCCGCGGCCTCCGCGCAGGGGGTGAATGCCCTGCTGGCCGCCATCGACGCCCTGCCTTTGCGTTGCCGCGAGGCCTTTATCCTGCACAAGTTTGACGGCCTGCCGCATTCGGAAGTGGCCGAGCAGATGGGCATCTCACGCAAGATGGTCGAGCAGCACATCAAGCTGGCCATGGACGCCTGCAGGCGCTGCCAGGACACACCGGGCGGAGCCGCCGCGCCGGCCGCCCCGATACTCCGACGAAGAAAAACTGCCCGCGAATGAATTTTTATTTGTCTTCTTACATTCCCGGCATAGGGTTCCGGCTTGCTCGTGCGTCTACATCCAAGAGTCGATAACCAAGCCATGAATACCCAGCCGCCAGCCCAACCGCCAGCCGCACCGTCCACACATCCCGACGAAGCGGCGCTGGATTGGTTCGTGCGGCGTACCGGCGGGCCACTCGAGGCGTCGGACGAAGCTGCATTTCAGGCCTGGCTGACAGCCGATGACGCCCATGACGCGGCCTTCGCACGCCACCAGAATGATTGGCGCCGGCTCGACGAACTGCCGGCAGACGGCTTGCGCACGCTGAGGCAAAACCTCGCCAACGACAAGGCTGCCGCCGCCCGCGCCGCGCCGCGCCCGCGCGCCTGGTGGCGTGACCTGTCTGCCTGGGCGCCACAGGGGGCGCTGGCCGCTGTGGCGCTGATGGTGTCTTGCGGGGGTTACCTGGCCTGGAGCCTCTGGCAGCAGCAACCCGTGTTCGAGCAGAGTTTTGCCACGGCACGCGGCCAGCAGCTGGAGGTGGTGTTGCCGGAAGGCAGCCGCCTGAGGCTGGACACCCTCACCAACGCCGACGTGACGCTGTACCGTGAGCGCCGCGAGGTCCGCTTGCCGCAGGGGCAGGCCATGTTTCAGGTCAAGGGTGACCCGGGCCGTCCCTTTGATGTGCTGGCCGGCCCTTTGCGCATCACGGTTGTCGGCACCCGCTTTTCGGTGCGTTATACGCCCGGCGTGCCGGGCCGCACGGGCGTTCATGTCGCGGTAGAAGAGGGGCGCGTGCGTGTGGCGCGTGCCGAACGCTCCGCCGCAGGCGATTCGGCGGTTGAGCTGGTCGCCGGTCAGCAAATTGCCAGTGACATGGCGGGCCTGCTCGGCGCCGTTTCTGCCGTTCCCGCCACCGGCATCGCCCCATGGCGCGACAGCCGCGTCAGTTTTGACAACACGCCGCTGGACCAGGCCCTGGCGGAGTTCGAGCGCTATGGCCCTGTGCATTTGAAGGTTAGCGAGCCGGCCGTTGCCGCGCTGCGCGTGACCGGCACGTTTGACCCGCGGCGGCTCGACAACTTCTCGCGCATGCTGCCGCAGGTCTTGCCGGTGCGGCTGCGTGAGCAAGGTGGCGAGGCTGAGATCATCTCCGTCAGCCACTAGTCTTAATTAGCCAATCCGCCGGATCAGGCTGAATTCACAGCGCAAAAAAACTTTGCGCCTGACCTAGGGTTTCCCGGAGCCCATGCGTCTACATGAGAAGGATTCTTATTTAAACCCCTGTTTAACCCTTCTCCTGGAGATTGCACGCATGCCTCGTTCCCGCTTCCACCTACCCCCGCTGGCCCTGGCTTTGGCCCTCGGAAGTACGGTGGCTTATTCCCAAAATGCCAGCAGCGCGCGTGCCTCCACCCCGGTACAGATCCGCATCGCCGTTCAGCCCCTGGCCCAGGCGCTCAACGACCTGGCGCAGCAGGCCCGGCTTGAACTGATGGTGCAGCCCGCCCTGGTGGCGGGCAAGACGGCGCCGGCCGTGTCCGGCCGGTTGACGCCGCAACAGGCGCTGGACCGGCTGCTGGCCGGCAGCGGGCTGGCTGCGACCATCGACGGCAATGTGTTTGTCGTTAAGCCTGCCTCAACGACATCTGGCCCGGCAACACTGCCGCTGGTAACCGTGACAGCTGACGCGGAAACCGCCGCGAGCGGAGGAAACGGCTACATCGCCAAACGCAGCGCCTCAGGTTCCAAGACCGACACGCCCATCATCGAAACGCCCCAGTCCATTTCGGTAGTGACCAAGCAGCAACTGGAAGACCAGAAGCCGCGCAGCATTCCTGAGGCGCTGAACTACGCGCCCGGCGTCTTCACCGGGCTGGTGGGCTCGTCCAACCGTTACGACTACGTGGCCCTGCGCGGCTTCAAAGACAGCAGTGTGGACAGCACCTTGCTGGACGGCCTGCGCATGTTGAGCGACCAGGGCAGCTACACCTCGATGCAGGTGGATCCTTATTTCCTGGAGCGCATCGACGTGGTGCGCGGCCCTGCCTCCGTGCTGTACGGCCGCGCGTCGCCGGGCGGCCTGGTGGCATTGACCAGCATGACGCCGCAGTACCAGCCTTACCGTGAAGTGCAGCTCACCACCGGCAATCGCAACCGCCGGGAGGCGGCGATTGACCTGACGGGGCCTATCGACAAGGACGGCGTCATGGCATTCCGCCTCACGGCCTTGACACGCGCGCTCGACTCGCAGTTCAGCGGCGTCAAGGAAGAGCGCCAGGCGATTGCCGCGTCCCTGGCGATCAACCCTTCGAAAGACACGCGCCTGCTGCTGCAGGCCTATTTGCAGGATGACCCCGAGGGCAGCTACCACAGCGGTGTTCCGGCAGATGCCAGCCTGGATGCCAGCCACAACGGCCGCCTGATTTCACGCTACTTCTTTGATGGGGATCCAAGCGTCGAAAAGTACGAACGCAAGCAGCGTTTCCTCGGCTACCAGTTGGAGCATGCCTTTAACGATACGTGGAAGTTCCGGCAGAACTTTCGCCACGTAGCGGCAAACACCACGCTGCGACAAATCTATGGTTATGGCTGGGCCAGCGCCAACGAGTTGACCCGCTATTACTCCGGCGCCAACGAATCGACACGCGGCAACACGATTGACAACCAGCTCGAAGGCCACTTCCAGACGGGTGCGCTCAAACACACCCTGCTGGCTGGGCTGGACTACCAGAAGCGCCGCGTCAGCGGAAGCTGGGAGTCGGGCGCTGCACTGCCCATCAACGTGTTCAACCCCAGCTACGGCGCCCCGGGCCTGACCGGTGTGACCAGCGACCCGATAGACCGCAAGCTGGAGCAAACCGGCCTCTACCTGCAAAACCAGACGGAGCTGGACCGCTGGCGCTTCACCCTGGGCGGCCGCATGGACTGGGCCAAGGCCTCCAACCAATATGGCACCGGCAACCCGGCGCAGTGGAGCGGCTCCAAGTTCACCAAGCGGGCCGGTGTTGTCTATCTGTTTGACAACGGCGTCGCGCCCTACGTGGGTTATTCGGACGGCTTTAACCCCAGCCTGCGCAACGACCAGCAGGGCCGTAACCTGCCGCCCGCCGAGACGAAGCAACTCGAAGTCGGCGTGCGCTACCAGCCCAAGGGTTCGAACACCTTGCTGTCGGCGGCGGTGTACGAGCTGTCGCAAAAGAATGTCGCCACGCGCCCGGTTGGGGTGTTCTATTACGAGCCGACCGGCAAGGTGCGCTCGCGCGGCCTGGAGCTGGAAGCGCGGTCGCAGCTGAGCAGCAATGTCTCGGTGCTGGCGAGCTACACCTATACCGACATGAAGTTCACGGAGTCATCCGACGGCTTCACCGGAAAAACACCGTACCAGGCGCCGCGTCACATGGCTTCCGTCTGGGGTGACTGGAATTTCGCGCCGGGCTACACCGTGGGCGCGGGCGCGCGTTACGTGGGCTCCAGCTGGGTCGACAACACCAACAGCCAGAAGGTGCCGCCCTACACGCTGGTGGATTTGATGTTTCGCGTCGACCTGGCGCAGCTGAACCCGTCGCTCAAGGGCGCCAACCTGCGCCTGAGCGTGAACAACCTTTTCGACAAAAGCTACGTGGCGTCATGCCTGAGCCCGCAGTACTGCTATTGGGGAGACGCACGCAGCGCGACTGCGACCGTGACGTATCAGTGGTAGAGGCGCGGCCCGGCAAGTCAGCCGGCCGCGGGCATTCTTTTGACCATCATGCGCACGCCATCCGGCGTGCCATTCCAACAGGGAGTTGAGTGCAATGAAAAAGAATATCTATGACTTCGTTGCGATAGGGCTTGGGCCCTTCAATTTGAGTCTGGCCTGCCTGGCGGAGCCTATCGCCGACGTCAACGCGGTTTTTCTGGAACGCAACGCGGAGTTCAACTGGCATCCCGGGATGCTGATCGACAACACCACGCTGCAAAACCCCTTTCTGGCCGACCTGGTCAGCCTGGCGGATCCCAAGAGTTATTTCAGCTTCCTCAATTACTGCAAGGAAGAAGGAAAGATCTACTCCTATTACTTCCGCGAAAGTTTTTACCTGACGCGTGCCGAGTACAACGCCTACTGCCGCTGGGCGGCGGCGCGGCTGACCAAGGCACGCTTCGAGTACGACGTGCAGGAGATCGTCCACGACGCCGAAAACAATTGTTATGTGGTGACCGGCGTGCAGGGGCCGCAGCGCGAGCCTTTCATCATGCGCTGCCGCAAGCTGGTGCTGGGCGTGGGCTCCAAGCCGATGTTCCCCCAGTGCTGCACGCCGGACGGGCATCGCTACATGCACACGGCCGACTACATCACGCGCAAGGCCGAGCTGCAAAAGAAGCGCTCCATCACCATCGTCGGCAGCGGGCAAAGCGCGGCCGAGGTCTACCATGACCTGCTCAAAGAGGCCGAGGCGCACGATTACAGCCTGACCTGGATCACCCGCTCCTCGCGCTTCTTCCAGATGGAGACCACCAAGCTCACGCTGGAGATGTTCTCCCCGGACTACATCGACTATTTCTTCAACCTGGACGACGGCAAAAAAGAGCGCATCGTGCGCGCGCAGGACAGCCTGTACAAGGGCGTCAACGCCAGCCTGATCAACCAGATCTACGACCTGCTGGACGACAGGCGAAAGCAGGGGCCGCTGCGCACGCACCTCATCACCAACTGCGAACTGCAGGGTTGCCGCTACGACGCCGGCAAAGGTGCTTACGAGATTGAGTTCCGCCAGCTCGACTGCGACGCGCGTTATGCGCACCGCAGCGAAGGGCTGGTTTTTGCCACCGGTTACCGCGAGAACATCCCGGCCTTCGTCGACGGCATACGCCACCGGCTGCGCTGGGATGAGCACGGGCGCTACCGCCTGGCGCGCAACTACGCCGCCGACTTCAACGGCAGCGAGATCTTTGTGCAGAACGCCGGCCAGCACACCCACGGCATGACCAACCAGGACCTGGGCATGAGCTGCTACCGAAACTCCTACATCCTGCGCGAGCTGACGGGCGTGGAGCACTACAAGATCGAGCGCCGTGTCGCGATCCAGGATTTCACCATTCCGTCCACCGCGGACTTTGTCCTTCTCTGAGGCCTGAGGGGCATAAAAAGCATGAACCTGAGATTCCACATCATCACGATGACGGTGCTGGCCGTTATCAGCGACGCCATCCTGATTCCTTTCTATCCGCAGTTCTTCAGCGCACGCTACGGCATCGACAGCCCCGTGCATGTGGGCGCCTATGTGGCGGCCATCTCCATCGCCGTGATGTGCACGCTGCCGCTATGGGCGCGCGTGGCGCGCCGCGTCGAGCCGCTGCATTTGCTGGTCTACACGCAGTTCGCCGCCGGCACCTTCAGCCTGTTGAGCGATTGGGCTCCCACCGTGGAGATCTACTGGGTGCTGTCGATGCTGATGTTCATGTGCAAAAGCAGCTACCTGCTGATGTACCCCTACATGATGCGGCTGACGCCCAAAGAAGAGCACGCGGCCACCATAGGCATTCTGTCGGTGGTGGTGCACTTTGGCGCGATCTTCGGGGCCGTGGTGGGTGGCTTTGTGTTGCAAACCTGGGGGCCACGCGCCAGCATTTTTGCCATGGCCGCAGGTGACTACTTCCAGATGGCGGTCTGCTTCTACCTGATACGCAGCGGCAAGATCATCCGCGTCAACACCGGCGAGCAGGCGCTGGCCGAAGCCACCGAAGCGCGCCGCGTCGGCTTGCTGGCCCGCCTGCCCATCCTGAAGCTCGCGATGGTGATGCTGATGTTCGACTTCAGCGCCTACCTGATCCGGCCTTTCTTTGCCCTGTACTGGCAGAAGATCACCGGCAACGACAGCGAACTGCTGTCCGGCATGGCCTTTGCCATTCCGGGTGTGGTGGCCATCGTCGCGTTGCGTCTGCACGCCTGGATAAGGGCGCGTGGCGGCGAGCTGCCCGACCACACGGTGGGTAATCTGCTGCTGGGTGCGGTCGGCCTGCTGTTGCATGCCGCGCCCGATCCGTTCCTGGTCGTCCTCGGCCGCGTGCTCTATGGCTGGGCTTTCTTCCAGATCATCGTCAAGCTCGAAGTCAATCTGTTCCGCCTGTCCACGCCGCAGCGCTACGCGCAGGACTACAGCATCACCAATTTCTTCCAGAACATGGGGGTGCTGCTGTCATCGTTTGCCGCCGGCGCCATCGTCAACCGCTACGGGCTGCATGTGCCCTTCCTGCTGGCGGCGGGCGGTTTTGTCCTCACCGCGCTGCTGGACCGCCTGATCCTCAAGGTGCCCAGTGCAGGGCACATGGAAGAAACCGGCAATGCAGCCAGCGCTGCCCCCTTGAAGGAACCCGCCCATGCCAACTGACACGATCCACCGCCGCGCCGACGCGGTGCTCAGGCCCTACCGTGACGAAGCCGGCTTTGTCTTCCGGCCGCTGCGGATACCGGAGGACATCCCGACGCTGCACCGCTGGTTCACGCAGGAGCGCGCCGCTTTCTGGCTGATGCAGGACAAAACCGAGGCTGAAGTGCGCGAGGCCTACCAGCGCATGCTGGACTCTGGCACCGCCACGCCCTATATCGGCTGGCACGAAGGCCGGCCGGCCTTCCTGGCCGAATGCTACGACCCCGCGCAGGACCGCATCCGGGCCTTCTACCCCGTGCAGCCAGGCGACCTGGGCATGCATATTTTTATCGGGCCGCCCGAGCGGCGCATCGCCGGCTATTCGCGCACGGTGTTCCACGCGCTGATGCGTTTTATGTTCGCGCACCTTGATGCGCAGCGCATCGTCGTCGAGCCCGACGCCACCAATCACAAGGTCCATGCCTTGAACCGGTCGGCAGGTTTTACCTACGACCGTGATGTGGTCTTCCCCGAGAAGATCGCCAGCCTCGCCTTTTGCACACGGCGGGATTTTGAACAGGCTACGGCCGCCACCTTAGAGGAAGTCCATTCATGAACGTCACCATTGCCAACCAGCTCGCGCAAAATCCGGCTCAGTTCGCTGACCACCTCTCGCCGGAGGTCTGGGCCCAGGCCAATCGCCTGCTCCTGCGAAAAGCCATTGCCGAATACGCCCACGAAATCATCATCGAGCCGGAACAGCTGCGCGCCGGCCAGGGCGGCTTCACGCTGTACCAGGTCTGCTCGGACGACGGCGCCGTGTGCTACCAGTTCGAGGCGCAACGCCTGGCGCTGCGCCACTGGTACATCAAGCCGGAATCCATCCGCAAGCTGGTGAACGGGGCCGACCAGCCGCTGGACGCACTGCAGTTCATCATCGAATGCCGCCAGCGCCTGGGCATACGTGATGAGCTGCTGCCCATTTATCTGGACGAGATCAGCAGCACGCTTTTTGGCAGCGCCTACAAACGCATGAAGGCCGACGCGCCCAGCAGCGCCCAATTGGCCGACGCCACAGACTTCCAGACCATTGAAGTCGCCATGACGGAAGGCCATCCGGGCTTTGTCGCCAACAACGGGCGGCTGGGCTTCACGGCAGCCGACTACCGCGCCTATGCACCCGAGGCCGGGTCCGAAATTCGTGTGATCTGGCTGGCCGTGCACAAGGACCATGCCGCTTTCTCCAGCATCTCCACACTCAGCTACGAACAGCTGCTGCGTGAAGAGCTTGGCCAGGAAACGGTAGACGGCTTTACGCGAGAGGTCGCCGCACTGGGCGTCAATCCGGCCGACTACAACTTCATGCCGGCCCACCCGTGGCAATGGTTCAACAAGCTGTCGATTGCTTTCGCCGGTTATGTGGCCCAGCGCAAGATCATCTGCCTGGCTTACAGCCGCGACAACTACATCGCCCAGCAATCCATCCGCACTTTTTACAACACCAGCGACCGCAGCAAGCGTTATGTGAAGACTTCGCTGTCCATTCTGAACATGGGTTTTATGCGCGGCCTGTCGCCTTATTACATGTCGGGCACACCGGCGATCAATGAGTTCATCAAGGGGCTGGTGTCTGCCGATCCTTTTCTGCGGGCGAACGGCTTCACCATCCTGCAGGAAGTCGCCTCCATCGGCTTTCGCAACCACTACTATGAAGCCGCGATACCGGTCGACACGCCTTACAAGAAGATGTTCTCCGCGCTATGGCGTGAGAGCCCGCTGCCCCTGCTGAAACAGGGCGAGCGCCTGATGACCATGGCCGCGCTGCTGCATATCGACAAGGACGGCCATGCGCTGCTGCCTGAGTTGATCCGCCGCTCCGGCCTGAGCACAAAAGCCTGGCTGAAAAGCTACCTGAAGGCTTACCTGACGCCGCTGCTGCACTGCTTCTACAAACACGACCTGACCTTCATGCCGCACGGCGAGAACCTGATCCTGGTGCTCGACAAGCATGTGCCGGTGCGCGCCATCATGAAAGACATCGCCGAGGAGTGCGCCATCCTCAACATCGAAGCCAAGGCGACGCTGCCGGAGCGCGTCAATCGCCTGGCGGTCGATGTGCCTGATCACTTCAAGTTGCTGGGCATCTTTATCGATGTGTTTGACGGTGTGCTGCGCCATATCAACCAGGTGCTGGTCGAAAACGCCTGCTGCAGCGAGAACGAGTTCTGGCAATCGGTGGCCGACTGCGTATCCGACTACGAAGAAGCCCATCCCGAGATGGCCGGCAAGTTCGCGCACTACGACATGTTTGTGCCCGAGTTCCTGCATTCCTGCCTGAACCGCCTGCAGCTCGGCAACAACGTGCAGATGGTCAACCTGGCCGACCCTGCCTCCAGCCTGAAGATGGCCGGGAACCTGGTGAACCCGATTGCCGGCCTGCGCCGCCGCGCCGCACCCAAGGCAGAAGCGGAACCGGCGCTGGAAAGCGTTGCATGAGCCTGGACATGCGGGCAGAAGGCTGGGCACTGGAGGGCGCGCCTGCACCGGCGTCGGCCTGCGCGCCCGACGTCGACCTTGCCCGCGTGTTGCAACTGGCCGAGGGCATAGCCCCCGCGCTGCGCGGGGTGCAGGGCGATGCCTTGCTGCCCGGCGCGCTGCGCTATGACGGCGCGGTAGCGGCGGCAGCTCCCTTGCAGGCACTGTGCCGGCATTGGGCGGAGGCCTACCCCGAAGCCGGCGCCCACTATGTGGCGCTGCGCTGCTGGGGGCTGGCGATCTGGCAGCCGGTCTACCTGAGCGTGATCGCCGTTCACCTTGACAGCCATGTGCCTGTGCTTGCCGCTCTCAGGCAGCCCGTGGTGGACGGATTTCCCGGCGGCTTCCATTTACCGGTGCATGCACCCGCGAAAGCCGCGTCGCTGGCTGCACGCATGCGGCTGGCGGCCGGCGAGCTGCGCAGCCTTTGCGATGCCACGCGCGCGGCGCTCATGCCACTGGTGGCCCTGCATGGCCGCGCCGCCGACCGGCTGCAGGCCGAGTGCGTGCTGGGCGCGCTGCTGCTGGTGCATCGCAGCAGCCCCGGTCTTTTTGAGGACGCCACCAAGGTCGCCGCGCTCGGCGAGAAATGGCTGGCGCAGTTGGGCATTGCCGGTGGTTGCGGCATGTTTGTCTACCGCGCGCGTGACGGCACGCTAGCGCTCGCCCTCGACCGCAAGGTGTGTTGCCATTACTTTCGCCGCCATGACGGCGAGAAGTGCAGCACCTGCCCCAAGCTCCCGCTCGACAAGCGCATCGCCCGATTGCTGGCCGATCCTTCGTAGTCCGGGCTTTTGATTTCGCGATGCGGCCGTGCCGTGCGGGCCGGTGTGCTTCGCCACGCCCTGGAGATTCCCATGAACAATATTGCACGGCTGGTGCATGTCCTGCCGGAGAGTCCACAGCTACCCGTCAGTGCCTATTTTGATGAGGCCCTGTTCGCGCGCGAACAGGCTTTGATCTTCAACAAGTCGGCCCGCTACCTGGGCCACGAAAAAGCCGTGCCGCAGGCCGGCGACTGGCGCCGCCTGGCGCAGGAAGACGGCGGCCGGGTGCTGGTGCGCAACCCGCAAGGCGTGGAGTTGCTCTCCAACGTGTGTCGGCACCGGCAGGCGCTGATCCTGGGCGGTGAGCCCGGCGATGTGAGCGGAAAGGCCAATCCCACAGGCAACCTGTCGGCGGCCGGCGGGCACATCGTCTGCCCGCTGCACCGCTGGACTTACAACAGCAGTGGCGAGCTGCTGGGCGCGCCGCAGTTCGAGCAAAAGCCGTGCAAGAACCTGCAGCGCTTTCCCTTGCGTAACTGCCACGGCCTGCTGTTTGAGGGTGCGCGCGACCCGGCGCAAGACATGGCGCCGCTTTTTGAACGGCCCGAGTTCGATTTTTCGGAGTACGTGCTCGATCATGTGGAAGTCCACCAGTGCAACTACAACTGGAAGACCTTTATCGAGGTCTACCTGGAGGACTACCACGTCGCCCCATTTCACCCCGGCCTGGGCAGCTTTGTCAGCTGCGACGATTTGAGCTGGGAGTTTGCCAACTGGTACAGCATGCAGCGCGTCGGGGTGCACGATTCGCTGAGCGCGCCGGGCTCCGACATCTACAGCATCTGGCACGACCGCCTGCTGAACTACCGCACCGGCACGCCGCCTGATTTCGGTGCGGTGTGGGTCACCTACTTCCCGACCCACATGATCGAGCTGTATCCGCACGTGCTGGTCCTCTCCACGCTTTACCCCAAGGGGCCGCAGGACACGGTGAACGTGGTGGAGTTCTATTACCCCGAAGAGATCGCCGCCTTCGAGCGGGAGTTTATTGAAGCACACCGTGCCGCTTACATGGAAACCGCCAGGGAAGACGACGAGATCGGTGAGCGCATGGACGCGGGCCGGCGCGCGTTGCTGGCGCGGGGCGTGTCGGACGTCGGCCCCTACCAGTCGCCGCTGGAAGACGGCATGCAGCATTTCCACGAGTGGTACCGGCGGATGATGGGCGCGTTATGAGGCGGCTAAAGGTTCAGGGACAGAAGGATCTCCAGGCTCTGGCACGGCCTTTGCATGCTCTCCAGCAGTGACGACGATTCACTACGGGAGGGCCCCAAAATGTTGATTTTGATCCTGCGACCTCTTGCATCTGTTGGCCTGGCTGCTGCTTTTACAACAACCGGGCTGCACGCCTCAGACCTTGCATCCGACCGGCCGGCCGGCGCAGCCAGCCAGACGCAAACCCAGCGCGCGCCGGACCCCAAGGCCAAGCCAGCCAAAACCAGGGCCGCGGCAAAACGCACGATTGGGACCAACCCGGCCATGCCGCTTTGGGAAGGCCCTTGGGGTCCTCACCATTAAGCCGGTGCCGGATTGCGCTGAAGTCTGAGCCGAAACTTCATGCTTCGTTGGGATTGATTGATATTCGTGGGGATGTGTGGCACCACAAAATTGTCTGTCCATGGCCCTTTCTGCAATGCCACGCCGCGCGTACTCTAGACTTTTAGCAACGATAGGAAAGTCGGATGACGCGGATAAATTCATATGGGCAGGAAGTTGGCGAAACTATCGAAGGCTGGACTGAAAGGCCGAGACCACCGCGCGCTGTGATCGAAGGAAAATACTTGCCGGATTGAACCCCTGGATCCGAAGCGGCACGGGCCGGACCTGTTTGCCGCATACAGCGCAGCGCAGGATGGGCGGATGTGGACCTATCTTCTTGCCGAGCCGTTCACCCAGCTGAGTGAGCTTGGCGCCTACCTCGACCGTGCGGCTGCAAGTCTGGATCCGATTCACTACACGGTGGTGGACATGGAAACACAGCGCGCAGTTGGAACGATGGCGCTCATGCGGATTGATCCTGTGAATGGCGTGATGGAGGTGGGGCACATTACCTATTCCCCTTTGCTGCAACGCACCCGCGCGGCGACGGAGGCGCAGTACCTGTTGATGAAGCTCGCATTCGACACGCTCGGTTATCGCCGGTATGAATGGAAATGCGACAGTCTGAATGTGCCATCGCGAAATGCAGCGGCCAGATTTGGGTTCAGCTTTGAAGGAATCTTTCGCCAGGCCACTGTCTATAAGGGGCGATCGCGGGACACGGCCTGGTTCTCAATCGTTGACCGTGAATGGCTTGTCGTAAAAGCCGCATTTGATACATGGCTGTCTTCGGAGAACTTTGACTCTCAAGGTCAGCAGGCGCTCTCCCTGGCAAGGATCCGCAGTGACCTGATGAAAAAAATCCCATCAGAAATGGCCGCTTAGCCGCGCCTTGGCCAGTTCCGCACCTATGCAGCCGCCGTCGGCGGGTTGATCTGCCGGAGCAGGGGTTGATTGACGAGAAGCGTCAGGAGACTTTTGCGCCCAGAGTGATCTGGGACAAGCGCCGGATCATGGGAGAGAACAGCTCTGCGGAAGTATTCCCGTATCCCAGCACCAGGCCATTGTGTTGAGATCTGGGCTGCAGCGCAAAACTCGATAGGGCGGCGGGAGCGAGACCATGGCGCTGCGCCGCATCGGCAATCGCACGATCGGGATACTGCGCGGGGAGCCGCATGGTCAAGTGCAGTCCGCAATTGCCGCCTTCAATGACATGTGGCACCCGCATATGCTGGGTCAGCGCCTCGCGCAAAGAATGCTGCCGGTCGCGGTACAGGCGCCGCATGCGGCTCAGGTGCCGGCTGAATTCACCACTGTCTATAAATTCTGCCAATGCCAGCTGCTCATACCGGTGACCACCGCGGAGAATCTCTGTCAGTGGTTCCCGCATCTGCGCAATCAAGGCTTCCGGCAACACGAGAAACCCCAGGCGCAGCGATGGAAACATGGTCTTGCTGAAGGTCCCCACATAGAGGACCGGAGCCTGATCCACAAGCCCCTGCATTGCCCCTATGGGCGCCCCCACATGGCGGTATTCGCTGTCGTAATCGTCTTCGATGATCCAGGTGCGATGGCGCCGGGCATTTGCGATCAGTTCCAGCCTGCGCGCAACCGACAGCACGGCGCCCGCCGGATACTGATGCGAGGGTGTGGTGTAGATCAGGCTGGGCGGCTGGGATCGCCAATCTTTCTCCGTCACCATCAGGCCATCCGCATCGACCTGCTTTGGCACGATGCGCAGGTCACCCGAATGCATGGCCGCCTTCGCACCGCGATAGCCGGGGTCCTCAATCCAGGCGATGTCGCCGGGGTTGGTGAGCAACCGAACGCAGAGCAGGAGCGCCTCCTGCGCGCCTTCGGTAATGACTACCAGCGCCGGGTCGCAGCGTACGCCTCGGGCAAGACTCAGGTAGTTGGCGATGGACGTGCGCAATGCCGGTTCGCCCAAGGGGTCGCCGTAGCCTAGCGCCGACGATCCCGCACGATGAATTGCACGGTCTATGGCGCGGCGCCAGTCAGCCAGGGGGAAATGGGACAAGGCCGGAACGCCAGGCCTCAGCGCCAGACCTGCTTCGGCAGGTGGCACCGTCGATTGAATCCGTGCCAGGCGCGCTGGAAGGGGCACTGCCGGTTGTGCAGCGCGCCGTGCACGCGATGGCGGGCGAATCAGCGTTGCAACTCTGGTTCCCTTTCGATCCGGTTGAACATACCCTTCCACCGCCAGAAGGTTGTATGCCGCCGTCACCGTGTTGCGCGAGATTGACAGGGCTTCTGCAAGCGCGCGCGAGCCTGGCAGCAGGCATCCCGGCGCCAGCCGGCCCGCCAGGATGGCGTCTTTCAACCGGTCATGCAATTGGCGCTGCATCGGCGCGGCGCCACGATCTCTGGCCAAGGGCGCATCCAGCAGTGCTTGCGGTACTAAGGTTGGTGTCTCGCTTGGCATAAGAGGGCAAGATGATTTGAACGCACGATTGAATGGCTCTATCCAATGTCTCTGGTTGGGCGATTTTTGTGGAGCCAGTTTCTCGGCGAACTGTAGCCCGACTGTGCCTGGCGATGCAAGTGCGTTAGCGGGTGCTCCTGGTCTTGATTGAGAGGATGCTGAGACCCGGATTTCTTGCTTCGACAGAGGAAAGAAGCAATAGACATCACGTTAACGGGCACGCATGGTGAGATGAATGTGGCTCCATCAAACTGACTGCCCGTGGCTCTTTTTACGAGCCATAGACCACAGTACATTGCAATCACTTTTCGCTCTCCAGGGAGAAGAAGAGTGGCCATCCTGGATAGCCGGTTTGGTGACCAGGATGGTTGGTAGCAAATAGTCGCCGCATTACACAACAACGGGCTTCGGCGAAACAGACTAATTGTCTCGATCGATGCCCTTTTAATCAGGAGCCTGCCTTGGATCGTCGTAATCTCATCAAACTCGCCTCAGCCGCTTCGCTGCCCGCTGCGCTGTTCCCCGCCGGAAACCTCATGGCGCAAGCATCCCCTGCCCGCACAGATGACGCGAGGCAAGGAAAGGCCACCAAACGCCTTTTGCTGATGAGCAGCTCACGCAAGGGCAATCTGCCTTACCTGGCTCATGCCGACGCGCAGTTTCACCGTGCGTTGCAAGGCCATGCGAAGCGCGTGCTGTTCATCCCGTATGCGGCAGTGGTACCCAGTTTTTCCGACTTCGAAGCACAGGTGACTCCGGTTTTCGAACGCCTCGGTTACGCCTGTGAATCAATACATCGGTATGCCGACCCGAAGGCGGCTGTCGCGTCGGCCGAGGCAATCGTCATGGGCGGCGGCAATACCTTTGCGCTCCTCAAGCGGCTTTACGAAGCTGATCTGATTGGGGCGATTCGTGATCGCGTTCTGGGCGGAATGCCATACGTCGGATGGAGCGCCGGCGCCAACGTGGCGGGCCCGACCATGCGTACGACCAACGACATGCCGGTCGTCGAACCGCCGTCACTCAAAGCACTGAATCTGGTCCCGTTTCAGATCAATCCGCATTTCATCAGCGGCAAACCCCCCGGGTTTAACGGGGAGTCGCGTGAAGAACGGCTTGCCGAATTCTTCGTCCTGAATTCATCTGTCCGTGTGCTGGCACTGCCTGAAGGCACGGGGCTGTTTGTTGAGGGCGATTACGCGACCGTCATGGGTGAGGCCCCGGCGCTCCGTCTTCGCGGGGGAATGCCGGCTGTGTCGTTACCGGACGGTACCCGTTTCGCATTGACGGACTAGAAACAACAGGTCGTCAGGAGAGGACGCGCCGGCAAGCGCTGCTCAGGCCCGTTTCTTGAACATGGCTGACGCGCCGCTCGCCGCGCGAATCTCTTCGGCCGTGTCCAGCAACGCTTCCGACAGCTCCTCCATGCGCGTCTCGGTCAGGCGCACCAGCGGGCCGGCGATGGTGACCACGCCTATCGCGCCCGTGGGTGACATCACCGGTGCGGCCATGGCCGTCATCTGCGGCGCAAACACTTCGTTGATCATGCTGAAGCCGCGCTTGCGTGCTGCCTGCACATAAGCCAGCAATGCCTTGACGGTGGTGGGGGCCTTGGGACCGAAGTCTTTGGGCAGGCCAAAGCCCTGTTTGGTCACCAGGCGCATGGCTTCTTCGTCGCTCATGGTCGACAGCCAGGCGTGGCCGGCGGCGCTGCACGAGAGGCGCACCGACAGGCCCATGTCGGGGTCATAACGCAGGCCGCGGCGTGCGCCCTGGGCCTTGGCCACAAAGGTGAGGTCATCGCCATTGACAACTGCAAGCCGCACCAGCTCGCCGGATTCTTCGGCCAGGCTGTCGAGCAGCGGCTGCGCCACATCGACCACACCCGAGGCGCTCAAAAAGCCCAGGCCAAGCGACACGAGTTTGATGGTGAGCACGTATTCGCCCTGCTCACGCACCTGGCGCACATAGCCGCAGCGGCACAGCTCGGCCAGCAGCCGGTGGGTGGCGCTGAGCGGCATGTCGAGCGTGGCGGCAATCATGGAGACGGTCTGCCCCTCGGGGTGCACGGCCAGCTGCTCCAGGGTTTTAAAGCTTCGTTCGAGAAGGGTGCTCATGGGGAAACGACGTTTTTTGACGGGGGCATGGGTGGTATTTGGCCACGCCTTGGGCCGGGATGAATCGGAAAATGCTAATGGTTTTCCATAGTGGAAAGACTTTCCACTTTCAGCCATTATCCACCTGCCTTGATACCGGCGAAGGTACGACCTGTCTGCCGGCGCCCATTTTTTCACTCACCTCCAAAGATTCAAACCGAGACAAAAGGACCCCTTCCATGACGTCGATGCCCTTCACCCTCTTCACCTGCTTCACCCGCCGCACCCTGGCCGTGGCCGCAGCCGTCCTGTTGGGCTTGCCAACTGCGGCCCTGGCCCAGGACATCCAGGAACGCACCATCAAGTTCGGCCACCTGAACAACCCCGACCACCCGACCAGCCTGGGTGTGCGCAAATTCGCCGAGATCGTCGCCGCCAAGAGCGGCGGCAAGATCAAGGTGCAGGAATTCGCGGCCTCCCAGCTCGGCAACGAGCTGCAGCAGCAGTCCGCCGTGCAGGGCGGCGTGCAGGAAATGCTGGTGGCCTCGACGACATCGCTCAACGGCATCGTCAAGGAGTTCGGCCTGCTGGACTTTCCCTTCCTCTTCGCCAATGCGAAGCAGGCTGACGCGCTGGTCGACGGCCCTCTGGGCAAGATGCTCACTGCCAAACTGCCTGAAAAGGGCGTGATCGTGCTGGGCTTCTTCGACCTGGGCTTTCGTAACGTCACCAACAGCAAGCGTCCCATCATGAAGGGCGCCGACCTGGAAGGCCTGAAGCTGCGCGTGATCCCGAACCCGGTGTTCCTGGAAACCTTCAAGACCTTTAAGGCCAACCCGGTGCCTATGCCCTTTGCCGAGCTGTACGGCGCGCTCGAGAGCAAGGCCGTCGACGGTGAGGAAAACCCTTTCGCGGTGATCGCCTCGAGCAAGTTCTACGAAGTGCAGAAATACGTGAGCGGCACCAACCACGTCTACGCGACCAACCCGATCCAGATCAGCAAGCGCTTCTGGGACAAGCTCTCGGCGACGGAGCACAAGATCCTGCAGGACGCAGCCATCGAAGCGCAAAACTGGCAGCGCGTGGTCAGCCGTGAAGTTTCGGCCAAGGCGCTGGGCGAGCTCACCGCCAAGGGCATGCTCTACAACGACGTGCCGCCCGCCGAGCTGGCCAAGATGCGTGCCGACGTGCGTCCGGTCTACGACAAGTTTTCCGCTGCCTATGACCCGGCCATCGTGACCCTCTTCAAGTCCGAGCTGGAACGCGTGTCCAAGTTCTGATGGTGAAGTTTTTAACTCCATGAAAATACTTGTACTCCACGGGCCGAACCTGAACCTGTTCGGCCGCCGCGAACCGCACATCTACGGCACCACGACGCTCGCACAGATCAACGACATGCTGGCCAAACTGGCGGGAGAACTGGGCGTGACGCTTGAGACCCTGCAGTCGAACCACGAAGGAGCGCTGATTGATTTCCTGCACGAGCACATCGACTCGGCGCAGGGCGCGCTGGTCAACCCCGCCGGGCTGACGCAGCATGGCGTGCCGCTGCATGACGCGATCAAGGCCATGCCCTTCCCGGTGGTCGAAGTGCACATGTCGAACCTCGCGACACGTGAGCCCTGGCGCCACCACTCGATCATCTCGCCGGCGGTGAAGGGCACGATCCAGGGTTTCGGTCCCCGCTCGTACCTCCAGGGCCTTAGGGTCGTGACCGACATCGCGCGCGAAACGCAAGCCCTTGCCGCAAAAAACTGACATGGACAAGTTCGTCGACAAGGCCTGCAAAGGCATTGAGTTCCTCATCGCCTTTGGCCTGGCCCTCATGGTCGTGCTGGTGTTCGGCAATGTCGTGCTGCGCTACGGCTTTAACTCAGGCATCACGGTGTCCGAAGAGCTGTCACGCTGGCTGTTCATCTGGGGCACCTTTCTCGGAGCGCTGGTCGCGCTGCGTGAACACGGTCACCTCGGCATCGACATGGTGGTGGGGCGGCTGCCGGTCATCGGCAAAAAGATCTGCCTCATCATCGGCCACGCGCTGATGATCTTCATCGTGGTACTGCTGGCCATGGGCAGCTGGGAGCAGGTCAAGATCAACTGGGACGTCACGGCGCCGACGACTGGCTGGTCCATGTCCATCGTCTACCTCTCCGGTCTCGTGTTCGGCGTGCTTGCTTGCGGCCTGCTGCTGCTGGATTTGTGGAAGGCCGTCACCGGCCAGCTGTCGGAGGATGAACTGGTCATGGTGCAGGAATCGGAAGAGGCCGTGCAGCTCAAGCAGGTGCTGGACGATGCGCGCCAGCCGGACAGCACCGTGGGAGCACGGCCATGACCATCTTCATTTTCATCGGCTCGCTGCTGGCCGCCATGGCCCTGGGCATTCCCATCGCGTTTGCGCTGCTGGCCAGCGGTGTCGCCCTGATGTGGCATTTGCAACTGTTCGATGCGCAGATCCTGGCGCAGAACCTGGTCGGCGGCGCCGACAGCTTCCCCTTGCTGGCCGTGCCGTTCTTCATGCTGGCCGGCGAGATCATGAACGTCGGCGGCCTGTCGCGCCGCATCGTCGACCTGGCGCTGGCACTGGTCGGCCACGTCAAGGGCGGGCTGGGCTACGTGACCATCATGGCCGGCTGCCTGCTGTCGGCGCTGTCGGGCTCGGCCGTGGCGGACGCGGCCGCGCTCACCGCGTTGCTGCTTCCGATGATGGTCAAGGCCGGGCACAACAAAGTGCGCGCGGGTGGCCTCATCGCATCCGTGGGTGTGATCGGCCCGGTGATCCCGCCCAGTATCGGACTGGTGATCTTCGGTGTGGCGGCCAACGTGTCGATCTCCAAGCTCTTCTTGGCAGCCATCGTGCCGGGCCTGATGATCGGCGGCGCGCTGTGGATCACCTGGGCCTGGCTGGTGCGGCGCGAAGACATCGTGCCGCCGCCGCGCAAATCTGCTGCCGAGGTCATGAAGGCGTTCCGTGACGCGACCTGGGCGCTGATCCTTCCGGTCATCATCCTGGTCGGCCTGCGCATGGGCGTGTTCACGCCCACCGAGGCCGCCGTGGTGGCTGCCGTCTACGCCCTGTTCGTCTCGACCGTGATCTACCGCGAACTCAAGCTCCCGCAGCTGTACGGCGTGTTCGTCGCCTCGGCCAAGACCAGCGCCGTCGTGATGTTCCTGATCGCCGCGGCCATGGTCAGCGCCTGGCTGATCACCGTGGCCAACCTGCCGGGAATGGTGGTGAGCCTTCTCAAGCCTTTCATGGACAGCCCGATTTTGCTGATGGCGGCCATCATGGTGCTGGTCATGGCCGTCGGCACGGCAATGGACATGACGCCCACCATCCTGATTCTGACGCCCGTGTTGATGCCCGTGGTCAAGGCCGCAGGGATCGATCCGGTCTACTTCGGCGTGCTGTTCATCATCAACAACTCGATCGGACTGGTGACGCCCCCGGTGGGCACGGTGCTCAATGTGGTGGCCGGCGTCGGCAAGATCAGCATGGACGACGTCACCAAGGGTGTCATCCCGTTCATGATCGCCGAGTTCGCGGTAATGTTCCTGATGGTGGTTTTCCCCAAACTGGTCACTGTTCCGGCAGGCTGGTTCTACTGAGGTTCGACGACATGTCACTTTTAGGCAAGGCAGCAGTTGCCATGTGGTGGGACATCCTGCCCGCCCAACGCGAGGAGTTCCAGGAGTGGCACTCCCGCGAACACTTTCCGGAACGCATGGGCATTGAAGGTTTTCTGCGCGGCTCACGCTGGTCCAACATTGACGGAGGAACGGGTTTCTTTGTGATGTACGAGCTGGCATCGTATGAAACCCTCACCTCTGCGGGATACCTGCAGAGCCTCAATAACCCGTCGCCATGGTCGGCGAAGATGATGCCGCACCACCTGCACATGGTGCGCAGCCAGTGCAAGGTGCTCAGCAGTTTTGGCGCCGGGCTCGGCAAGGCGGTGCTGACGATTCGCCTGTCACCTGCGGATGGACAGGCAGGGCCTTTGCTGGCCGGGCTGGAAAAGCTGCTGGCGCGCCAGGCAGAAAGCAGAGGTATCGTCGGGGCGCACCTGCTGCAAACCCGAACGCCGGAGGCAGCCATGACACAAGAGCAAAAAATCCGCGGCGGGGATGCCGCCGCCGACTGGATTGTCTTGCTGTCGTCCTATGAGACGGAGGCCTTGCAACACGCCCTGGCCAACGAGCTGTCGCCGCAGCGTCTCCAGGCTGCAGGCGCCCTTGCGGCCATGACACACGGCATCTACGCTCTTTCCCATTCACTGGGCAAGCATGACTTGAAGCCTGCCGCGCAGGGCGGGGCGACGGGTTAAGCAGCAGGCTATACCGGCCCCGGCCAACTACATATTCCGCCGGTACTGCCCACCCACCTCAAAGAGCGCATTGGTGATTTGCCCCAGCGAGCAGACACGCACCGCCTCCATCAGCACCTCGAACACATTAAGGTTTTCGATCACGGCCTGCTGCAGGCGTTTGAGCATGGCCGGTGATTCGGCGGCGTGGCGGCGGTGGAAGTCATCGAGGCGCTTGAGCTGGTTCTGCTTTTCTTCGTCGGTCGAGCGCGCCAGTTCCAGCTTGTCCTGCACTGCATCGCCATGCGGGTTGCGGAAGGTGTTGACGCCGATGATGGGCAGCTCGCCGGTGTGTTTGAGCATCTCATAGTGCATGGACTCGTCCTGGATGCGGCCGCGCTGGTAGCCGGTCTCCATGGCACCCAGCACGCCGCCGCGCTCGGCGATGCGTTCAAACTCCAGCAGTACGGCTTCTTCGAGCAGCTCGGTGAGCTCTTCGATGATGAAGGCGCCCTGTGAGGGGTTTTCATTTTTGGCCAGGCCCCATTCACGGTTGATGATGAGCTGGATCGCCATGGCGCGGCGCACGGATTCTTCCGTCGGCGTGGTGATGGCTTCGTCGAAGGCATTGGTGTGCAGCGAGTTGCAGTTGTCGTAGATCGCGATCAGCGCTTGCAGCGTGGTGCGGATGTCGTTGAACTGGATCTCCTGCGCGTGCAGGCTGCGGCCCGAGGTCTGGATGTGGTACTTGAGCTTCTGGCTGCGTTCGTTGGCGCCGTATTTTTCTTTCATGGCCACGGCCCAAATGCGGCGCGCGACGCGGCCCATCACCGTGTACTCCGGGTCCATGCCGTTGCTGAAGAAAAAACTCAGGTTGGGCGCGAAGTCGTCGATGTGCATGCCGCGCGCCAGATAGGCTTCGACAAAGGTAAAGCCGTTGGACAGCGTGAAGGCCAGCTGGCTGATCGGGTTGGCGCCGGCTTCAGCGATGTGATAACCGCTGATGGAGACGCTGTAGAAGTTGCGCACCCGGTTGTGTACGAAGTACTGGGCAATGTCGCCCATGACTTTCAGGCTGAACTCGGTCGAGAAGATGCAGGTGTTCTGGCCCTGGTCTTCTTTCAGGATGTCGGCCTGCACGGTGCCGCGCACGTTTTCCTGCACCCATTCGCGGATCTTGGCGGCTTCGGTGGCCGTCGGGTCACGGCCATTGTCTTTTTTGAACTTGTCCAGGTTCTGGTCGATGGCCGTGTTCATGAACATGGCCAGGATGCTGGGCGCCGGGCCGTTGATGGTCATCGAGACCGAGGTCGACGGGTTGCACAGGTCAAACCCGTCGTACAGCACCTTCATGTCGTCCAGCGTGGCAATCGACACGCCCGAGTTACCGACCTTGCCGTAGATGTCGGGTCGCAGGGCCGGGTCGTTGCCATAGAGCGTGACCGAGTCGAAGGCGGTGGACAGGCGCTTGGCGGCCATGCCTTCGCTGAGCAGCTTGAAGCGCGTGTTGGTGCGAAAGGGATCGCCCTCGCCGGCAAACATGCGGGTCGGGTCTTCGCCTTCGCGCTTGAAGGCAAAGGTGCCGGCGGTGTAAGGGTAGCTGCCGGGCACGTTGTCCAGCATCAGCCACTTGAGGATTTCACCGTGATCTTCATACTGCGGCAAGGCCACTTTGCGTATGGTGGTGCCCGAGAGGGATTTGGTGGTGAGTGCGGTGCGGATTTCCTTGTCGCGAATCTTCACCACGTATTCGTCGCCGGCATAGGCCGCCTGCATGTCGGGCCATTGGGCGAGCAGGGCGCGCGCGTCGCCGTCCATGCGGGCCTTGCGGTGGCCGGCCAGGTCGAGTGCGGCCTCGGCGGCAGGGGCGCGCTCGGGCTTGTCGATCTTGAGCATGGCGGCGGCCGCCTTGAGCTGCTGCACCTCGCGCGCCAGTTGGGCCTGCGCGCGTGCGCGCTTTTTGTAGCCACGCACCGTGTCGCTGATTTCGGCCAGGTAACGGGTGCGTGCGGCCGGCACCACGGGCGTCTGGTTGGTGCTGTGGCGTACGTCGGCTGTGGGCAGTACACCGCTTTCGAGCGCCAGACCCAGCGCGCTGAGGCGCGGCTTGAGGGCCTGGTAAAGCGCCGTCACGCCGTCATCGTTAAAGCGCGCGGCCATGGTTCCGAAGACCGGCATCTTGTCGGCCGGTGTGCTCCAGGCTTCCTTGTTGCGCTGCACCTGTTTGGAGACATCGCGCAAGGCATCGAGCGAACCCTTGCGGTCGAATTTGTTGATGGCGATGAACTCGGCGAAGTCCAGCATGTCGATTTTTTCGAGCTGGCTGGCCGCGCCGAACTCGGGCGTCATCACATACATGGGCACATCCACATGCGGCACGATGGCGGCGTCGCCCTGGCCTATGCCGGAGGTCTCGACCACGATCAGGTCAAAGCCCGCGCATTTGCAGGCGGCGATCACATCGGGCAGGGCTTGGCTGATTTCAGAGCCGAAGTCGCGTGTGGCCAGTGAACGCATGAAGACGCGCTGTCCGCTGTCGGTATTCTTCTGCCCGGCTGCGGGAACCGTCCAGGGGTTGATCGCGTTCATGCGGATGCGGTCACCGAGCAGCGCGCCGCCGCTCTTGCGGCGTGATGGGTCGATGCTGATCACAGCCACGCGCAGCTTGTCGTTCTGGTCCAGGCGCAGGCGGCGGATCAGTTCGTCAGTCAGCGAGGACTTGCCAGCGCCGCCTGTGCCGGTGATGCCCAGGACGGGAATCTTGCGAGTCGCGGCCTGGCTGCGCACCTTGTCGACCAGGGCCGCATCGGCTTTGCCGTTCTCCAGCGCAGTGATCAGCTGGGCAAGCGCCCGCCAGTTCATCTCGCCGTGGCCTTCAATCGCCTTGACGGTCTTGGGCGCGAAGCCGGTCAGGTCCTTGTCGCAGCGCATGACCATCTCGCCGATCATGCCGGCCAGGCCCATCTTCTGGCCATCTTCAGGGCTGTAGATGCGAGTGACGCCGTAGGCATGCAGTTCGCGGATTTCGGGCGGCACGATCACGCCGCCGCCGCCGCCGAAAACCTGGATGTGCTCGCCGCCCCGGCTTTTGAGCAGATCGACCATGTATTTGAAATACTCGACATGCCCGCCCTGGTAGGAGCTGATGGCAATGCCCTGGGCGTCTTCCTGCAGGGCCGCTGTCACGACTTCGTCGACGCTGCGGTTATGGCCCAGGTGGACCACCTCGGCGCCCATGCTTTGCAGAATGCGCCGCATGATGTTGATGGCCGCGTCATGGCCGTCGAACAGGCTGGCCGCCGTGATGAAACGCACCTTGTGGGTGGGGCGGTAGCTGGCGAGGGCTTTGTATTCTGCGGACATGTCGGTCATGGTTGTCTCCGGGCGGCGGGTGGGGCCGTCGATCTGTGATCTGTTTAGTTGACGTTTACGTAAACGTCAATCTTAGCCGGTAAGCCGGCGCCGATCAAGTGTGCGCTTCCGTCGTTGTGCCGCCCATAAAAAAAGGGGCGCCTGGCGCCCCTTTTTTGGTCAGCTCAGGAGCCTGGCAGCCCCTGAGCTGTTCAACCGTACAGGTATTTCGGCAGCCAGAGCGTCAGGCCGGGCCAGATGTACATGAAGACCATGCAGAGGATCACGATCAGCATGTAGGGCATCATGCCGGCGAAGATCTGGTTGATGGTCACATGGGGCGGCGACACTCCCTTTAAATAGAAGGCCGACATCGCCACCGGCGGTGACAGGAAGGCTGCCTGCAGGTTCACGAAGACCAGCACGCCCCAGAGGATGGGGTCGATCTGGAAGTGCTGCAGCAGCGGCAGGAAGATGGGCACAAAGATCACGATGATTTCGGTCCACTCCAGCGGCCAGCCCAGGATGAAGATGATGGCTTGTGACAGCAGCAGGAACTGCAGCGGCGTGAGGTTCATGCTCATCACCCACTCTTCAACCACGCGCTGCCCGCCCAGCAGGGCAAACACTGCCGAGAACAGCGCCGAGCCCACAAACAGCCAGCAGACCATGGACGTGGTCTTGCAGGTCAGGAACACCGCTTCCTTGATCTTCTGGAAGTCCAGCGTGCCGGCATGCCAGGCCATCAGGAAGGCGCCGGCCGCGCCGACGGCCGCGGATTCGGTGGCCGTGGTGATGCCGAACAGGATGACGCCCAACACCACGATGGTCAGCAAGGCTAGTGGCATGACGGAGCTCACCAGCATCCGCAGGATCTCAAACTGCTCCGCGTCGAAGCGCCGGTAGTACCAGAGCAGCAGCCCGGCCATCAGCACGCAGGCGATGGCAAAGCCCGTGTAGAACGACTCGGGCACCGGAGCGGTCTGCGGCCCAGAGCCTGAGGGCTCGCCGATTTCCTGCAGCGGCGCATCGGCCGCTGTTGCTGCCGCTACCGACGGCTTCTCGTCTTCCGATCCCGGCGGCGCCTGCAGGCCTCCGGCTTCGGCCGAATCCTTGGCCGCCGTGTCGCCGGGAGGTTCTTTCAACCCTTCTTCAGCAGGCGGCTCTTTGAGGCTGCCTTCTGCGGACGGCGGCTCCTTCACGCCGGTGTCCCCGGGTGGCTCTTGCACCCCGCCGGTTGCGGCAGGCGCCTGCAGGCCCCCGCCTGCCGGCGCTGCGGCCTTGGCGGCGCGCGCCGCAACCACCGCGGCGTTGTTGTCGGCCTGCGAATGGATGACCACATACCACCAGGTCCCGCCTAGGGTCACCAGCGCGAAGGCCACCGGCACCAGGGCTGTGCCCAGGCTGCGCAACAGAAAGCTGCGGCTGAGCGGGGTGCCCGCCTGCAGCGCCTTGCCCGGCGCTGCGGCGGCCATGACCAGCGCCGGCAGCACCCTGCGCGAATACAGGGCACTCACCTGTTGCAGCCAGGGCGGAACAGGCGCGCGGTTTTGCTCCGGCGGCAGCTTGGGGGCGATCTTGGGGTTGAGCATCACCCAGCCGATGATGTAGATCAGGTACAGCAGGGCCAGGAAGAAGCCGGGAAACATGGCTGCCGCGTAGAGCTTGACCACTGACTGACCGGCGACAGCCGCGTACACGATGATCATCACCGAAGGCGGGATCAGGATGCCCAGCGTGCCGCCGGCCGTGATGACCCCGGCGGCGAGCCGCGTGTCGTAGCCGGCGTTGAGCATGGGCCGCATGGCGATCACGCCCATCAGCACCACAACCGCGCCCACCAGGCCGCTGGCAATGCCCCAGAAGGTGCAGATGATCAGCGTGGTGACGGCCAGCGAGCCCGGCACGCTGCGAAAGGCCAGCTGCACGCTGTGGAACATCTTGTCCACCAGCGCGCCGCGTTCCATGATGTAACCCATCAGCACAAACAGCGGAATGGATAACAGCGTCTCGTTGGTCATCGCGCCGAAGGCGCGCTGCACCATCAGGTCGAAGATCCGGTTGTCCCAGAAATGAACGGCCGGGTCGTAGAAGGCGATAAAACCGAACACCATGCCCAGGCCCATCAGCGTGAACGCCGTGGGAAAGCCCATCATGATGACGATCACGATCAGGCCGAGCATCGTCATGCCGAGTACTGCGTTGCTCATGATCAGCCTTTCAAGCCGGCGGATTTTTCGATGGCCAGCCGCTTGGCGTCTTCATCGACGTACTCGCTACCGGCCAGTTGCTGTGCAACTACGTCGGACTCCTGCGCGTCCTTGAGCCGTGGCGTCCAGATGCCGGTGCGGATGCAGACGACGCAGCGCAGGATTTCAGACAGCCCCTGCATCAGCACGATGGCGCCGGCCACCGGGATCACGAACTTGAAGGGATACAGCGGGATGGGGGTGGCGTTGAAGGTCTGCTCGTGCATGGCCAGTGATTCGTTGAAGTAGGTCCAGCCGGCCCAGGTCAGCGCCACGATGCCGGGAAGGAAGAAGACGATGTAGAGCACCAGATCCAGCCAGGCCTGCGTGCGGGGCTTCATGGATCCGTAGAAGAAGTCGCCGCGCACATGGCCGTCATGCGCCAGCGTGTAGGCGCCTCCCAGCATGAACAGCGTGCCGTAGAGCATGTTGTTGACGTCGAAGATCCAGGCGGTGGGCGCGTTGAGCGCGTAGCGCTTGAAGACTTCGGCGCAGACGACCAGCATCAGCACCACGATCAACCAGGCGGCCGCCTTGCCGACCCAGGTGCTGATGTGGTCGGCGGTGTGCAGGATTCTTTGTATATTCATTTTGAACCGGTGTGCCCATCAAAAAAAGGCCAGCCATCCAGGGTTGGACGGCTGGCCGGCTTGGCCCCAGACTGGCAGGGTCAGGCCTTCTTCTTGCTGAAGGAGTGGTTGTACGCCATCTTGAAATCGACCATGTAGTCGTTCTGCCAGGGGATGGTGCGTGCGGCGTAGGCCTTCTGCGAATCGATCACCTTCTTGAACAGCGGATTGGCCTTGGCTTTCTCATCGATGATCTTGTCCCAGGCTTCCAGCTGCGCCTTGAGCACGGCATCAGGCGTCTTGTAGAACTTGATGCCCTGCTTTTTCATCTCGGCGTAGTCGGTGGAATTGCGGTCGATGGCCTTCCAGCTCATGTCGGCACTGGCAGCCTGCACGCCGTAGTCGATGATCGCCTTGAGTTCGGCCGGCAGCGCGTTGTACTTGCCCTTGTTGAACAGGATCTCGAACTGTTCGCCGCTCTGGTGAAAGCTCTGCAGCATGCAGTTCTTGACCACGTCGGGAAAGCCCAGCACGCGATCGGAGCTGGCGTTGTTGAACTCGGCCGCGTCGATCAGGCCGCGGTCCAGCGCCGGTACGATCTCACCGCCAGGCAGCGGGTTCACCGAGGTGCCCATGGCGGTGAAGATGTCGACCGACAGGCCGACGGTGCGGAACTTCAGGCCCTTCATGTCGGCCACCTTGGAGACCGGTTTCTTGAACCAGCCCAGCGGCTGTGTGGGCATGGGGCCATACAGATAGGACACCACGTCCATGTTGATGGCCTTGTAGATTTCATCGAGCAGCGCCTTGCCGCCGCCGTAGTTGTGCCAGGACAGGACCATGTTCGGGTCCATGCCGAAGGCCGGGCCCGAGCCCCACAGGGCCAGGGCGTTGTTCTTGCCGTAGTGGTACGCCACCACACCGTGACCGCCGTCCAGCGTTCCCTTGTTCACAGCTTCCAGCAGCTGGAATGCCGGCACCACCGCGCCGGAAGGAAGCACTTCAATCTTCAGGCGGCCGCCGGCCATGTCATTGACTTTCTTCGCAAAGTCGTTGGCGTACTCATGGAAAATATCCTTGGCCGGCCACGTGCTCTGGAAGCGGAAAGACGTTGTCTGCGCCATGGCGACCATGGGGGCGGACATGGCGCCGGCGGCAATCGCAGCACCTTTAAGAAGGCCGCGCCTGCGGGGGCTCTTGCTCTCAGTCATGACTTGTCTCCTGTTGTGTGAAAAAAGATAAGAGCACTCATCATTCCGCCTTGCCCTTTCCTTACAAAGAGGGTTTCCACCAACGCAGAAAAATGATTGCCCCCTGATTGCCCGCTATTACCCTTTATTCGGGTGAAACTGTTTTTGCATCACAAGCGGGAATCAGCAGGAGTAAGACGTTCAGGTGACTTTCAGGCCTTTAAGTTTGGGGTCTGCCGGCGGAAAGCGCAGGCCCAATTGGGCCATCGTCGCGCGCACCATGGTGGCGATCATCAGGTTGCGATGGGTTTTGGAATTCGCGGGCACCACGGTCCAGGGCGCCCAGGGTGTGCTGGTGGCCGCCAGCAAGGACTCGTACGCCTTTTGGTACTGCTTCCACTGCTTGCGCGCGTCCAGGTCGTCCATGTTGAACTTCCAGTTTTTGGTGGGGTCGTCCAGCCGTGCCTGCAGGCGCTCACGCTGCTCTTCCAGGCTGATGTGCAGCATGAACTTGAGCACCACGGTGCCGGTCTGCGACAGCATGCGTTCGAAATCATTGATGTGCCGGTAGCGCTCTGCCGTCTGCGCCGGCGTGATCCAGCCTTTGACGGGCGGAACCAGCACGTCTTCGTAGTGGCTGCGATTGAAGATGGCGATCTCTCCGGCCGCCGGCACCTGCTGGTGAATACGCCATAAATAGTCGTGCGAGCGCTCCTCCTCGTTCGGCGCTTTCCAGCTGACGGTGTGCACGCCCAGCGGGCTGATGCGCCCGAATACGCCGCGCATAGTGCCGTCCTTGCCTGAGGTATCGGTGCCCTGCAGGATGATGAGCAGCTTGAAGCGCTTGTCGGCATAAAGCAGGTTTTGCAGCACATCGAGTTCCACGGCGAGCGCTTCCACCACGGTTTTGTCGTGCGCTTTGTCGCCGCTGGAAAACGGTTTGGCGCCGGGGTCGAAGTCAGCCAGCGACCAGGCTTTGCGTTCCTTTTTGCCGCCGGGGATATTCCCGTTTGCATCGGTCGCAGGCGGCTGCCACTGGGCCAGTGCTTTTGCCAGGGCTTTCAGGCCAGCCTTGCCGGCGGAGGCATCTGGAAAGAACGGGGTGTCGGCGCGGGTCGAGGGCATAGAGGTCTCCGGCGGTGGTTCAGGATGCCTGTGATTGTGCATGCCGTGCGGCTTGATGCCCGTCGGCGTCTTGCCTGATCGCCGCGGGCCGGCGCCCTTTTTACCCTGGCCTCTTCATGGGCTGCGGCAAGCGAATAAACTGGTTTTGCGGCGCCCCGTCCGGGGCGCGCACCGGGCACGCGTGGCGCACCCTGGTACACCCTGGTAAATAGTACCGGTGCAAATGTGATGCCGCATCAACTCGAACCCCCTGAAATATGACAGGCCCTTCCATGAAAAACCTCGACCCCTCAGATCCCTTGCTTCAAGTACGGCCCGCCGCCGGTTATGCGGGTGATATTTCCGCTCGCCTTGCATACCAGTGGATGCAGTCAGGCGAGGCCGTGCTGGTGGATGTGCGCACCGACGCCGAACGCGAGTGGGTGGGCTATGTCCCCGGCGCGGCGGCGCTGGCCTGGAAGCAGTGGCCGGGCATGGCCATGAACGCAGGCTTCGATGAAGGGCTGAAGGCCGTGGTGCCGGCAGGCAAGAAGGCCGTGCTGCTCTGCCGCAGCGGTGTGCGCTCCGTGGCTGCCGCCAAACGCGCCACTGAACTCGGTGTGGAGGCCTACAACATTCTTGAAGGCTTTGAAGGCGATGCCGACGAGCAGGGGCAACGTGGGCGGCGCGGCGGCTGGCGTCTTCAGGGCCTGCCGTGGAAGCAGGGCTAGGCCTGCCGAAATACGCTGCCGAAATACGTTGCAGAGAGAGCAAGGATTCGCGCCCTTGTCTATACTTTTTGTGACACAAATATGTAAGTGAACGGCGTATCTGCTTTTCGAAAATGAAGTGAATAGTTCGCATTTTCAGATCGAGGGAAGGGTGTAAACAAGTGCCCCCTGTCAGAACTGACAGGGGGTAAGCCGTATCAATTTGTGTGAGAGCTTTCAATGGGACTCCTCAATCAAACGGAGCTCCCTCATGCAAGTCCTAGAACGCGAAATATCCTCCAGTGCCAGGACACCTCACAACCCCTCGCTTGGCAAGCGGCTTCAAGAGCGCATCGCACACGAATTCGCGCCTCGCTGGGCGCAGCAGTGGGGTGACAAGTTCATCCTGCACGGCCGCTCGCCGGGTGCGGGCGCGGTTCGGCTCGATGGTAATGACTACCTCAACGTCACCGGGCATCCGGAAATCGTGCAGGCCCAGATTTCCGCATTGACCCGCGACAGGGAAAGCGTCGTTCAGTCCGGTGTCTTCCTTCTGGGTTCGCACCCGGCGCATGCGCTGGAGAAATCGCTGGCAAGCTGGGTCGGCAAGGACGACGGCTTTCTCTGCCAGTCCGGCTACACCGCCAACATGGGCTTGCTGCAAATCATTGCGGACGCCCAGACACCGATCTACCTTGACTCGCTTGCGCATGCCTCCTTGTGGGAAGGCGCCCATGCCGCGCGTGCACCGGCACACGCCTTTCGCCACAACAGCCCCGAGCATCTCGCTCGGATGATGAAAACCCACGGCCCCGGCGTTGTCGTGGTCGACTCGGTTTACAGCACCACCGGGGCGGTCTGTCGATTGCACGAAATCCTGGAAGTGACCGAGCAGAACGACAGCATGATCGTGGTCGATGAATCCCATTCGCTGGGAACCCACGGCCCGCAAGGCGCGGGGCTATGCGCCGAGCTGGGCGTCACGGACCGGGTGCACTTCATCACCGCCAGCCTGGCCAAGGCCGTTGCGGGCCGTGCCGGCTTTTTCACCGCGCCTGCCAGCATGCGTTACTACATCCTGATCTCGAGCTTTCCGAATATCTTCAGCTCTTCACTGCTGCCTCACGAGATCGCCGGGCTGGCGGCCACCGTGGGCGTGCTGCAGCGCAGTGACGACGCCAGGCGCCGCCTGCATGCCAACACGCGCCGCTTGCGCTCGACCTTCACCGACATCGGCTACCCGATCCACCAGGGTACCGAGCAGATCATCTCGCTCGAAGCCGGCACCGAACCGGCGGCCATGATCCTGCGCGATGAACTGGAAGCGCGTGACGTGATCGGCTCGATCTTTTGCGCGCCGGCCACCAGCCGCAACCGCGCGATGGTGCGCCTGACGCTGAGCTCGGCATTGACCGAGGCGGAAATGTCGCATGTGGAGGCGGTGGCCCGCGAGATCGCGCCCATCGTCAAGCCCTGGGACTGGCCGATCGCGCGGCGCGCCCGCAGCGCAAAGATGGACGTCTAGTCAGTCTTGCACGTCGCGATCGCCATGGGTGGCGATAAAGCGTTCGTGGCTGGCCATGAAGCCGGGGCAGAAGGACTCATGGATGGGGAAGATGGCGCCATGCAGCGGCGCAGGTTCGGCCGCGATGGTAAATGCCTGGCGCGGCTGGGACTTGTGCACCGCGCCCAGGCCCAGTTGCAGGTCCAGGTCGATCAGCTTTTTACCCGCCCGGACGTCTTGCACCGTGGGCGCATCCCACCCCTGGGACTCGGCCATCTCGGCCAGCTCCGGCAGGTTGGCGGCGGGCTCCAGCTGCAACCAGCTGGCGCGCCCCTTGTTGTCGAGCGCGAGCACGCCAAAAGGCGCACCGATGGCGACGCGTTCTATCCAGCCCTGCTGGAGCGCCAGGCTCTCCAGCGCCTGCGCCACGGCCGGGCTGCACAGCAACTCATGCTGCTCGCGCGACAGCGTGGCGCGCCAGGTCTGCTCGTGCCGGGGCTCCGCCAGGTGCAGCAGGCCCTGGATGGCGTTGGTCAGCCGCAGGCGGATATCGGGCGCCTGCTTGGGAATGAACTGCTCGATCAGGCTGCGGTTGAAGGCCGACACGGCCAGCTGCTCATCGGCGCGGCCCGTCAGCAGTACGCGCGAGCCCGACCAGCCCGTGAGCTCGCTGAGCACCCGCAGCCCGCTCATTGCCGGCATCGAGTAGTCGACCACACAGACCTGCGTGAGCGCAAAACGCGCCGTGCCGTCGTCACGCCAGTATTTGAGGATTTGCGGAATCAGCGGCTCGCCTTCGCGCCAGCGGTTGATGATCTCCTGCTGGCGCCAGGCGTCCGCCTCCCAGCGCGCCGGCTCCTCCAGCAGCGACTCGATGCAGGCCACCGGCCGCAGAAAGAGGCGCACGTACCAGTCCAGCGGCATGACCTGGGCCAGCATTTCGAGGTAATCCGGATCATCATCCAGAAAGACCACGCCTCCCGGGCGGCGATAGAGTGCAAAGGACATGGTTGTCGTTTTATGGAAGATTGTCAAAAGCCGTCATGTGCAAGGCTATCAGGCTGCGATGGGCAGCTCAATGGTAAAAACTGCCCCCACGGCAGACTCGGACTTCACATGAATGTTGCCACCAGCACTTTGTACCACTTGCTGGCAAAAGGCCAAACCCAGGCCGTGGCCCGTGCCGCGGTTGCTGGAAAAAAACGGCTTGAAAATCTGCGGCAGCAAGGTAGGGTCGACGCCCAGGCCTTCGTCGGCCACGATGATTCGCCCATGGCCCTGCGATTGCCCCACTTCAATGCGCAAGGCGCCCGGCGGGTATTTCGAGTCGGCGGCCATCAGCGAGTGCAGGGCGTTCTTGATCAGGTTGTCCAGCACCTGGGAGAACTGGGTAGAGGACGAGCGGAAGGTGAAATCCTCGTGAATGACAACCTGCACGCAATCGCGCTGGCGCATCGACTGGAAGGGATAGGCGCCCACCACCTCGTTGACCAGCCCGCCGGCCGGCACCAGTTCAGTGTGGCGCGGCAGCTGAAGCAGCCTGGCATTGGCGATCTGCGTGTCGATCTGGTGGTTCATGTTGCGAACCAGGATATGCAGCCGCTGGGCGAGTTTGTCCAGCTGGGCCGCGCGCGGGTTGTCGGGCTGGCGCTGCACTTCCAGCTGTATCGCGTCGCCCAGCAGCGCGGCGGTCGACAGCGGCGTGCGCAGCTCGTGCGCCATGATCCCCATCGTTGTGAGGGTGTTGGAGAGCTGCTCGCGCCGCAGGTTGGCAGAAGAAAGCCCCAGCAGCAGGCCCATGTTCATGCAAAAGGCAATGACCATCATGTTGGTGGTGAACTGCTGGCCCTGCAGCACCGGCACCTCCGGCCCGAACACCTGGAACAGGGCCCACGCGGAGAGCGCCCCGGCGACCAGTCCGATGGTGGCGATGCGCCAATCGGTGACGAAGTAATAAATCAGGATCATGCCGGACACGCTGGCCAGCCAGACGGTATTGCCGCTGTTGCAAAAGTACATCCAGCTGAAAAGAAACGGCAGCTCGAACCAGAACACGCTGGTAAACACTGCGCCGGCCAGCGGGCTGGAGGGGTATTGGCTGACGGGTTTCCAGATCAGCAGGCAGCCCAGCATGCTGGTGAAGCAGCGCAGCCAAAGGTTCTCATAAGGCTGCGGCAGCCACCAGGCCCAGACCACGTAAAAAAGCGGATGGCCCACCAGCGTGAATATTCCCAGGCCCTTCATGCGCAGCGGCGTCGGGTGCAATACCGGCACCAGAGGGGCGAGGATCAGTTCCTCGCGCAGCCACTGCAGCAGGCGCTGCTGGGTGAACCACGAATTGAAACGAGCGCTTTTCACTTTAAAGTCTTCCCTGAGCAAGCGGACCTGGCGGATGATGCGGTTGATGCATTTGGCGCTATTGTCCTTATACCTTCCCATCCGAGCCATTAACGATTTCACGATTCACAAGGCAACATCGTTTGAGCTGACCTGCCGGCGTTCCCGGGCAACCCCAAAAGTGGCGGGTAGAGCCGCCACTATCATGAATTATGAAAGTTCCAGCGATGCAATTGCCTGCCAACTTTGACAGTGTGAGCCTTGACGGTGTCGTCAGCGACTGGCTGGGGGTTCTGCGCGAGTTCTCCGTCGAGGCGCTCATGGTGCTGGGCCCCGACCCTTTCGGCGGGCAGGAAGACCGGCTGGTCCTTGCCATCCACCCGCCGCGCCTGCTCGACGCCGCGGAAGCGCTGGCCGAGAGCCGGGACTTCGGCGCGCCGTGGCGCGATTCCGATGCGCCGCTGGTCGCCTGGCAGGACATTTCCAAGTCGGCCTTCGAAAACCTGGGGCGCTGGCGCCGGCTCTGGCTGGCCCATGGCTACCAGAGCGTGGTCCGCATCGCCTTTCCGCTGACGGTGGGGCGCGCCTTTGAGTGCTACCTGTTCAGCCCGCGCCAGTGGCATGACCGTAGCGAGGCGGCCCTGCTGGCCTGGTCGGCCCTGAACATCTGGCCGCTGCTCAAGCGCGCGCTGGCCGAGGCGCGCAGCCCGCTCAGCCCGCGCGAGCTGGAATGCCTGAGTCTGGCCTTCCAGGGCATGACGGCGCGTGAGACCGGCGAGCGGCTGGCGTGCAGCGAACGCACGGTGAACTTTCACCTTTCCAATGCCATGACCAAACTCAAGGTCGACAACAAGCTGGCCGCCATCCAGCGCGCCTGCTGGTTTGGCCTGATCTGAGCGCGGGCCGCAGAGGCGGCTTCTACTGGAAAACCTGTAGGCGTCTGTGTCCGGGCAGGCTTCAAACCTGTTCATAATCCGCCAAATGACCTTTCTAGCGCTTGACGTGGGTAATACCCGCCTGAAATGGGCCCAGTACGAAGCCCCTGTACCCGGGGCCAAACTGCTGGCAAACGGCGCAGTGTTTCTCGAGAACATCGACAAGCTCGCAGAAGAAGAATGGGGCGCCATCCCGGCGCCCACACGCATTCTCGGCTGCATCGTTGCCGCCGACGCCATCAAGCGGCGCGTGGCCGAGCAGATGGAGCTGTGGGACGTGGCGGCGCGTTGGGTGGTCTCCAGCCCGCAGGAGGCGGGCGTCACCAACGGCTACGACCATCCGGCCCGGCTGGGCGCCGACCGCTGGGTGGCGATGATAGGCGCGCGCCACCGGCTGCTGGCGCGCGGCGTGAACAAACCCTGCGTGGTGGTCATGGTGGGCACCGCCGTGACGGTGGAGGCGATCGACGCCAGCGGAAAATTTTTGGGCGGCTTCATTCTTCCGGGCCACGGCATCATGCTGCGCGCGCTCGAGTCCGGCACGGCCGGCCTGCATGTGCCCACCGGTGAGGTGCGCGACTTTCCCACCAACACCAGCGACGCGCTGACCAGCGGCGGCACCTTCGCCATTGCCGGCGCGATTCACCGCATGGTCGAGAACGTCACCCGCCACTGCGGCGAAACGCCCGAATGCATCATGACCGGCGGCGCCGGCTGGAAGATGGCGCCCAGCATGTCGGTGAAGTTCGAGCTGGTGGACAGCCTGATCTTTGACGGCCTGCTGGCGATTGCCTCAAGGCGTTTTGCGGCCTAGACTGGCTCACCCCTATTGACGCTCACTTTGTGTAGCGTCCTTTCCCCTTGCAGGGGACGGCGCCTGCGGCCTGGCAAAGCCAGTTCCACGGCCCCTGCTGGAAAAGGTGGGCGTATTTCGCGCGTCGCAGGTGCTCACTCTCCCCAAGGTAGCATTAGGGTCACGATCGAGAGTTTGGCGAACTCGGGCACGAATTCGTCGATGATGCGCTGCGGCTCAGGGCACAGCGTGCTGTCGGTGATCACGCCGAACTGCACACCGCCGCCGTAGCTCAGGATGGAGACACCCAGACCCACGTCGCCCGACTGCGGCACCCAGAACAGGCTTTGCTCCAGCGTGGAGCCGCAGAACTTGAGTTTCTCGCGCGGGCCCGGCACGTTGGTCATCACCGCTGTGGTCTTTTTGGCAAAGAGGTTGAGCATCACGTCCTGCGCAGGCTTGATCAAGAGGCCCGCCACCGCCAGCAGGCTGAAGGCCAGAAGCGGCTGATAGCTGCCTTTGAGCGCCGCCATGCGCCTGCGCACCTCGTACACCCGCTCGATGGGGTTGTCCACGCCGATGGGCAGCACCAGCGGCACCAGGCCGAAGCGGTTGCCCAGCTTGTGCGCCTGGTCCATGGGGCGAAGGTTCACCGGCACCATGGCGCGGATCTCCTGGCCCGCCACATCGTCGCCGAATGATTTCAGGTATTCGCCTAGCGCCCCGGCCACGCAGCTGAGCAGCACGTCGTTGATCGAGCAGTTCAGCGCCTTGCCCACCGCCTTGACCTCGTCCAGCGGAATCGGCTGGCACCAGGCGACCTTCTTGGCGCCGCCGGGCTTGCCTTTGAGCCGCGTCTTGGAGTCGTCGGGCATCAGCGCCAGCGCGGCTGAGTCGGAAAGCAGCTGGAACAACACTTTTGCCATGTCGAAGGAGCCGCTCACGCCTTGCTCCATGCCCTTCTTCGGGTCGCCCAGCATGCCCAGCGAGCGCGCCGCGCCTTCACCCACGGCGCCCAGCGCCTTGACGGTGATGTCGGTAAAAGGCTTGAGCAGCGTGTCGGCGATCCAGTCCTCCGCGCCCGCGGCAGGCTCCTTCTTGCGCCGCTCGGGCGGCGGCGCGCCGCCGTCGACCAGCGACATGGTCACCGAAATCAGGGCGATGCCGTCCGCAATGCAGTGGTGGATGCGCACGATCATGGCGCTGCCCTTCACGCCGTCGGGCCCGGTGTAGTCCTCAATGAAATGGATTTGCCACAAGGGGCGCTTCGGGTCCAGGCGCTGGGTGGCGAGCTCGGCCACGCGGTCCTGCAGGGCGTGCTCCTGGTTGGCCGACTTGGGCAGCTTCTCGGGCACCACATGGTTGGCCAGGTCGAAGTTGCGGTCCATCACCCAGGTCGCGCCGGCGGCGTCTTCCATCACGCGCTGCTTGAAGCGGTCGTATTTGAGCAAGCTGTTTTCAATGCGTTCGCAGGCCGCCGTGTACTTCACGCCAGGCGCCAGCTGCCACACGCCCACGATCATCATGAGGTTGGCTTCGTTGTCCATGCGCAGCCAGGCCGTGTCGACCTTGCTCATGCGCTCCCCTGAAATACCCAGGGTTCCCGATACGGCCCGTTTGACGTTCTTCTGGACGTTCTTTGCCACTTTGCGGCCGGCGGCCTGGGCGGTAACGCGTGTAACCATGAGCACTCCCGATGCGAAACTGATGCGAACTCACCCCGGATGGGGTAAGTTCCCTATTTTGCAAGCAACGGCCTCGCTAAGATACCGGGCAGTTACCCCAAGCCGCCTCATTGGTGACCCACTTCTAAAACGGAGATTCCTCATGTCAGACCTGAAAGCCGCCTTCGACAAAGCCATGGCCGATTCGAAAAACCTCAGCGAGCGCCCCGACAACGCCACGCTGCTGAAGATTTACGCGCTCTACAAGCAAGGCAGCAGCGGTGATAACACCGACAAAAAACCCGGCTTCGGCGACATGGTGGCCCGTGCCAAGTGGGACGCCTGGAATAACCTCAAAGGCACCTCGCAGGACGACGCGATGCAGCAGTACATTGATTTGATCGCCGACCTGAGCTGATCGGTCTTTGCGCTTTTTTCTGAGGGTTGTTGGCCGGGGGTTGCCCGGCGGCAAGTAACTTTCTTTTGCTTCGCCAAAAGAAAGTCACCAAAGAAAAGGCGACCCTACTGTCTGCGTCCCCTGCGCTTCGCTCCGGGGCAACCTGCGGTGCTCGATTCAGGCGGGGTCTCGCTAAACTCGCTTCGCTCAAACAACGCGATCCCTGATCCGCCTGAATCTCCGCTCCTCGGCGCATACAGAAGGGCCAATCGGGAGCGGGGACCAAATACCAAAGACAAATACCAACAAGGACTCGCCACGGCGAGTCCTTGTTTCTTTTGATATTCGGTATTGGTATTCCTTCCCCACCCCTTCTGTCTGCGCCGAGGAGCGGAGGTCCAGACGGATCAGGGCAAAAACTTGTTTGAGCGAAGCGAGTTGTTTTTGACCCCGGCTGGACCGAGCACCGCAGGTTGCCCGTAGCGAAGCGCAGGGACGCAGACAGTAGGGTCGCCTTTTCTTTGCTTACTTTCTTTTGGCGAAGCAAAAGAAAGTGAGTTGCCGCCGGGCAACCCCCGGCCAGCAA
>NZ_FPBM01000007.1 GCF_900116715.1 Polaromonas sp. YR568 | reverse complement strand
GACTCCCGCATTGAGGCGCAAGGCAAGACCTCGGTGCGGGTCTGGGCTGTCAACAAGATCAGCGACGTCAAGACCAACTTCATGACGTTCAGCTATGTCGAAGACAACGCCAATGGGGATTTTTACCCTTCGAGGATTGATTATTCGGGCAACACCGTTGCTTCGCAGGCCACTGCCAACTCCGTTCAGTTCGTCACCGAAGCGCGACCTGATGTGACCAAAGGGTATCTTGGAGGCAGCCTGATTGCTTCCCAAAAGCGGCTGCTCAACGTCCGCACTTTTGTTGGGGCAAATTTGATTGCCAGCTACCGCGCAAACTATGAAACCAGTCAAACGACTTCACGCTCCAGGGTGACGTCATTTGACGTTTGTGATGGAAATAACAATTGCTTCCCGGCCAAGAATTTCGGTTGGGGCAGCGTAACGCCGGGAATCAACCAAGCGAACAATGCAACTCTGATCGTGCTCGGGGACTGGAAAAGCCAATTCGATATCTACCCCGGCGACTACAACGGGGACGGCATCACAGATCTTTATATGGTCGGGTTCGATGTCAGTGTGTTTTGTGCAGGTCCCGGCATTGCGTCGGCCAACAACTGCGTTATTACCGTCAACGGAGACTGGAGGAGCCGGTACAACATCTACCCTGGTGACTACAACGGGGATGGCGTCACAGACCTTTATTTGATTGGGCCTGATGTCAGCGTGTTTTGCCCTGGCCCTGGAATTGCATCGGTCAATAACTGTGCTGTCACGATACCCGGGGACTTGAAGAGCCAGTTCTGGGCTTACCCCGGTGACTACAACGGAGATGGCATCACGGATCTTTATTTGATTGGGTTCGGCGCCAGCGTGTTTTGCGCGGGCCCGGGGATTGCGTCAGGCAACAACTGCGGTGTCACCGTGAACGGGGACTGGAGAAGCCAGTACAGTGTTTATCCAGGAGACTACAACGGCGACGGCGTGACCGATTTGTATCTCGTGGGCTACGAGGGCAGTTACTTTTGCCCAGGCCCCGGAATCGCGTCGGCCAACAACTGCGTGACAACGGTGAGTGGGGACTGGAGAAGCCCGTACCGCATTTACCCGGGAGACTACAACGGAGACGGCATCCTCGACCTCTACCTTATGGGGAGTGGTGCCAGTTACTTTTGCGCAGGCCCTGGAATCGCGTCGGCCAACAATTGCGTGGCCACGGTGACGGGAGACTGGAAAAGCCAGTTCGATGCCTACCCCGGCGACTACAACGGGGACGGTATCACTGATCTTTATTTGATTGGGTACGGTACCAGCGCGTTTTGTGCAGGCCCTGGAATTGCGTCGGCCAACAATTGCGTGACAACGGTCAATGGAGACTGGAGGACCTGGTACAGCATGTACCCAGGAGACTACAACGGCGATGGCGTGACCGATTTGTTTCTCATCGGGGCCGGGCGTAGTCACTTTGCCGCAGGTGCTGGCGGCAGGCCGGATTTGCTGAGCAGCGTGTCTGATGGGGCGATCGTCAGCATGACGATCAACAACAAGCCGCTGACCAGCGCATCTGTGCATGCCAAAGGCACAGGATCTGTCTATCCAAAGGTGGATTTGCAGTACCCGCAATACGTGGTCAGTTCAGTTGCCAGCAGCAACGGCATAGGCGGAACGGTCACCACGCAGTACAACTACGGCGGCTTGAAGGCGGAGCAGGGTACGGGCCGTGGCATGCTGGGCTTCAAATGGATGAAGTCAAAGAGCCTGGCGAACAACATCGAAAGCTACACCGAGTTCAACCAGAACTGGCCGTTGACGGGAAGTGTTGCCAAAAGCGAGACGCGGCTCGCCGGCTCCGGCAATGCGGGTGTCCTCAAGCGCACCACCAACACCTACGCCCAGGGCACGGGTTCAGCCGCAGGCACGACCTTCGTTTACCCCAGCCAGAGCGTTGAAGAAAGCTGGGACCTGGGAGGCGCCGCTTATCCGACGGTGACCAACAGCTACCAGTACGGCCAGAGCCCGCAGTACGGCGACCCGACGCAGATCGGCGTGATCAACAGCGCCGGTGCCGGCAAGACCACCGTCAACGAATACTGGCCGGCGAACACCGGCAACGGCAACTGGGTGCTGGGGCGGCTCAAGAAAGCCACCGTGACCAGCGTGGCGCCGTAATAATCAAAGCGTAAAAAGCAAATATTAAAAAAAGGGCAGGGAATGCAGGAACCATATCGCAAGGCCGTACTGAGAGTGATGCTGTGCTGGCTAGGCGCCGTAGCGGCCTTTCCTGCGGTGGCGCAGACCACGGTCGCGGGCGTCACGCCCGGGCAGTTCTCGGTCAATGAGTCAGGCGCAGCGACTTACCGCATTCCCATCCAGGTGCCACCCGGAGTCGCCGGCATGGAACCCAAGCTGGAGCTGACCTACAACAGCCAGGGCGGCAACGGCCTGCTGGGCATGGGCTGGAGTTTGAGCGGGCTCAGTACTATCAGCCGCTGCCCCCGCACCATGGCGCAAGACAGTTTCAGGGGCAGTGTCAACTTCGACATGAACGATCGCTATTGCATGGATGGCCAGCGCTTGATACTGGTCAGTGGTACCTATGGCGTTGCGGGCAGTGAATACCGCACCGAACTCGACAGCTTCAGCAAGATCGTCGCATCAGGAACCGCCGGCAACGGCGTTGCGTCTTTCACGGTGCAGACCAAGGCCGGGTTGACGATGGAATATGGCAACACGGCCGACTCGCGCATCGAAGCGCAAGGCAAAGCCACGGTGCGGGTCTGGGCCATCAACAAGATCAGCGACGTCAAGACCAATTTCATGACGTTCGGCTACTACGAGAGTGCTGACAGCAGCATGTACGCCCCGCTCAACATCGGCTATGGCGGCAATACAGCCGCGGGCCTGCCTAACAGCCAGTCCGTCACCTTCGTGCATGACACGGCAAGAACCGACAAAACCAAGGTTTATCAGGGGGGCAGCCTCATCCAGATGGACAGGCGCATCAGCGGCATCCAGTTGTACATCGGCAGCACCCTCACCAAAACCTATTCCCTGGCTTACAGCCCAAGCCCGGCGACCAGCCGTTCGAGGATGGTGACCGTTGCGGAATGTGCGCCGGGCGGCACTTGCCTGCCTCAAAGCGCTTTTGCATACAAGGCCGTTACCAACACCTCGCTTCAGACGCTAACCAAATGGCATTCACGTTTTGGCGATGTAGATAACTTCAATTTGCCGCAGTACTACAACAACCTGATGTTGGTGGATGTCAATAATGATGGCCTCGCCGATGTGTGCTCCCGCAACTACGATGGCGTGTATTGCGGGCTTAACCTGGGAAGCGGCGCTGGTTTCGGCGCCTTGACCCGTTGGTCGACCAGCTTCGGCGATACCGGTGGTTTTGACCAGCCGGAGTACTACAGCACCATTCGTTATCCCGACGTGAACGGAGACGGTTTTCCCGATATTTGCGCAAGAATGATCGACGGCATTTATTGCGGCATCAATAACGGCACCACCTTTTCTTCTTTGACGCGCTGGACTATCGGCTATAGCGACGCCTGGGGCTGGCTCCCCGCCAAGTTCTACAGCACCATCCAGTACCTGGATCTCAATGGCGATGGCCTCCCGGATATTTGCGGCCGGGCTGGGGACGGCCTGTATTGCACTCTGAACCTTGGCAACGGAACCGGTTTTGGCACGGTGACCCGTTGGTCCCCACAGTACGGAGACGACAACGGCTGGGGCCTCGATCAGTACTACAGCACCATTCAGTACATGGATTTGAATGGCGACGGCTTGCCGGATGTTTGCGGCCGTGGCGGAGACGGCTTGTTCTGCGCTCTCAACCTGGGCACCGGTGCCGGATTTGGGACTGCCACCTTGTGGTCGTTGATCCCCAGCGATGCCAACGGCTTCAATGTGCCGCAGTACTACAGCACTATCCAGTTCCCGGATTTGAATGGCGATGGGCTGGCGGACATGTGTGTCCGCAGCGGAGATGGCATTGGCTGCTCCATCAACACAGGTAACGGCACTGGTTTCGGCGCCATGTCGGCGTGGTCGACCAGTCTTTCGGATGCAGGGGGCTTTAATCTTCCTCAGTACTATTCCACCATTCGTTATGTCGACATCAACGGCGACGGCCTGCCAGATGTCTGCGCCCGGATGTTCGACGGTTTTTATTGCGGACTTAATACCGGCAACAACGGTTTTGGTGGGCTGACTGCATGGTCGACCAGCTACGGCAACAACAACGGCTGGGGTTATCCAGAGTACTACAGCACCATGCGGTATGCGGATATCAATGGTGACGGCGTGACGGATGTTTGCGGGCGCGCCATTGATGGTTTTTACTGCACCACCTCGTTGCCCAACACCAATGATCGGCTTGAAACTGTCACAAAAAATGGCCAGGTAACTACCATTGCCCTGAGCTCCCTGATTGGAAACTCAACCGTTTATACGAAAGACATCGCTCCTAACGTGGCGGTGTACCCGAAGCTGGACCTGCAATATGCACAGTACGTGGTGAGTTCGGTAGCCAGCAGTAACGGAGTCGGCGGCACGGTGACCACGCAATACAACTACGGCGGCCTGAAGGCCGAGCTGGGCACAGGCAGGGGCATGCTGGGCTTTAGGTGGATGAAATCCAAGAACCTGGCCAACAACATCGAGAGCTACACCGAGTTCAACCAGAACTGGCCGTTGACGGGAAGCGTGGCAAAGAGCGAGACGAGACTGGCCGGCTCGGGCAATACCGGTGTGCTTAAACGCACGACCAACACCTACGCCCAGGGCACAGGCTCGGCCACAGGCACCACCTTTGTGTACCCCAGCCAAAGCGTTGAAGAAAGCTGGGATCTGGGCGGAAGCGCCTATCCGACAGTCACCAACAGCTACCAATATGGCCAGAGCCCGCAGTACGGCGACCCGACGCAGATCAGCGTGACCAACAGCGCCAGCGCAGGCAAGACGACAGTCAACGAATACTGGCCGGCCAACACCGGCAGCGGCAGCTGGGTGCTCGGGCGGCTCAAGAAGGCCACCGTGACCAGCGTTGCGCCGTAAAGCCTAAAGCAAGTTCAAGTATCGAAGTCGCAAGCATCAAATCAGCAAGCATTTAAGTTTAAGAGTAGAGGGTAGGGAACACCATGAAACAGCACAGCACCTCGCACGCAGCCATCCAGCGCGTAGCCGCTATCACCCTGCTGACCCTGGCGGGTCTTTGGGGCAACCCAGCCATGGCTGATACCAAAGTGCGCGCCAGCAGCTTTGAGTACGACGCCAGCGGGTTGCTGACCAAAGAGGTGGTTGAGCCAGACAGCCCGAATGATTGTCTTCAGACCAGCTATGCCTACGATACCTACGGCAACAAGACCAGCGTCACGACGTCTGCCTGCGCAGGGGCAACGGGTTACGCCATCTCCAGCGCCGGCACGCCACGCACTGCCACCAGCAGCTACGGCGCCGACGGCCGCTTCCCCTTAAGCACCAGCAACGTTCTGGGGCAAAGCGAGACCAAGGTCTACGACGCTCGCTTTGGCGCTCCTTCCAGCCTGACCGGCCCCAACAGCCTTGCCACCCAGTGGGAGTACGACGGCTTTGGTCGCAAAGCCAAAGAGACCCGCTCCGACGGCACCTACACCACCTGGGCCTACAAGCTATGCACCGACGTCGGCATCAGCTGCCCTGGCCCTATCGGTGGGGCGGTGATTAACTGGGTCGCCATCGAGCAAAGCTATGCGGCCAATGCTGCAGTTAGTGCACCCGAGAAGCGTTCTTACTACGACACCCTGAACCGCGTGGTACGCAGCCAGACGGCCGGCTTTGACGGCGCGGGTGCCGCCCCCGCCCTGGTGCAAGACACTGAATACGATGCGCTCGGTCGCGTCTCCCGCAAGTCCAACGTCTACAAGCTGGTGGGCGGCGCTGCCTACTGGAGCAGCTACACCTACGACGTGCTCGGGCGTGCCACCCGCGAAGAGTCGCCCGACCCGGATGCAGTCGGCGGCGTTGCCGTCACCACCATCAGCTACAGCGGCCTGACCACAGTCACCACCAACAGCAAGGGCCAGACCAAGACCACGACCAAGAACGCGCAAGGCCAGGTAGCCCAAGTGCTCGACGCCCAAGGCAACTCCCTCGTCTACACCTACGACGCGCTCGGCCAGCTGTTGCAAACCAACGCCGCAGGTTCCATCACGACGATGGCGTACAACCAGCGCGGCCAGAAGACCAGCATGGCCGACCCCGCCATGGGCGCCTGGGAGTACCGCTACAACGTCTTTGGCGAGCTTGTCTGGCAGCGCGACAGCTTGGGCCAGACCGTCACCATGGCCTATGACACCCTGGGCCGCATGACCCAGCGCACCGAGCCCGACCTGGTGAGCCAGTGGAGCTACGACAAGAAGTTTGACGGCAATGCTTGCGGCAAAGGCGTGGGCAAACTCTGTGAAGCCAAGTCTGACAACGGCTACAACCGACTTCATACCTACGATAGTTTGGGCCGGCCCAGTGCAACCGCCACCGTCCTGGACAACCCATCAACCCCGGCCGTGGTCAGCGTCGCTTATGACGCTGTCACAGGCCGCATGACCAGCAAGACCTGGCCCACCGGTTACCAGGCCAGCTATGTTTACAGCGCCACTGGCTACTTGAAGCAGGTCAACGGTGGAGGCACAGGCGGCTTTACCCAGACCGTGAGCTATGAAGTGCTGGCCATGGATGCCCAGGGCCGCATCACCCAGTACAAACAGGGCAATCAGGTCACCACCGTCAAGGCTTACAACGAGGCGACCGGCAAGCTGACCGGCCAGACCGCCACCAAAGACGGGCAGGCCACCGGCAATGTGCTCAGTCAGAGCTACACCTATGATTCGCTGGGCAACCTCACTACCCGGGCCGACAACTCGCCCGGCGTGGGCACCCAGGAGAGCTTTAGCTATGACAGCCTGAACCGGCTGACGCTGAACACCTTGCTGGGCGGTGCCGTGAGCCCACCAACAACGACTGAGGTGATGTATGACGCCCGGGGCAACATCACCTACAAGAGCGATGTGGGCCGCTACTGGTATGACGCGGCGCGCCCCAACCGCATGACCAACATCACGCTGGAGACGGCTCCAGGTGCGCAGATCGCACTCAGCGGCACGCGCCAGCTGGCCTACGCCTTTGACGACTACAAGCCCGGTGCGCAGACTGTCAATGGAACAGCGCTGGGCAACGGCAACCTGGAGTACACCGTCAGCCTGGACGCGGTCAACAGCCGTCATACATACCGAGGCGAGACTTACACCAGCTTCAACATGCCGGCCACGATCACCTTCGGCAACATGTCGGGCAGCACGGCCGGGCCGGTGGACCGGAACCTAGCCTTCGTCTACGGCCCCGAGCACCAGCGTATCAAGCAGACTGTGGTGGGCGGACCGAACCCGGGTACGACCTGGTACCTCAATGGCGAAGACTCATTGGGTTTGAGCTATGAGAAAGAGATCAAGGGCACGGGCATCACCGAGAACAAACATTACGTGAGTGCCGGTGGGGTGGTGTTTGCGCTGTTCGTCCAAAGGACAGGCACGCTGGGATCAACCCCGGTGACGACCACCAGCTACTTCCACAACGACCACCTGAGCAGCATCGTGGCGATCAGCGATGAAACCGGAGCCGTCGTTGAGCGCATGGCATTTGATGCCTGGGGCAAGCGGCGCTTTGTGAACGGCACGCCCGATGTGCTGGACTCCATCGTCGGCTGGAACACCGATCGTGGCTACACCATGCATGAGCACCTCGACGAGATGGGGGTGATTCACATGAATGGGCGCATCTATGACCCGCTCGTGGGCAGATTCATGAGTGCGGATCCGTTCATCAACGATCCGGCGTTTGCGCAGACCTACAACCGTTATGCCTATGTGCTGAATAACCCGTTGGCATTTATTGATCCGAGCGGTTATTGGAGCTTCAAGAGCATATTTAAGGCGGTGGTGATTGCGGTGGTGGCTTACTACACCGCTGGAGCTGTTTCCGGTGCAATGATGAGTTCTGCAACCGCGGCAGGCACAAGTAGCGCGTTCGTCACTATGAGCGGGGGGACCATATTCAGCACCGTAGGTTCTATGACCGCGCTGGGTGGTGCGGTGGCAGGAGCTGCGGGAGGGTTTGTGGCCGGGGCTCTTGCCACCGGCACTATGAATGGTGCGATGCAAGGTGCGTTTACCGGTGCTTTGTTTGGTGCGGCAGGCACGGTGGGTGGGTCTGGCGTAGAAGGCGCCAATTCATTTGAGCGCTATGTGGCCCACGCAGGAGCAGGGTGTGTTAGCTCAGCCGCAGGAGGTGGCAATTGCGGCTCCGGTGCTGCTAGTGCGCTGCTTGGAAAATACGCGACAAACGCTACCGAAAGATGGGGAGTAGGTGTTGCGCAAGGAGCCGTTGCGACAATCGCCGGTGGTGTAGGTTCGGCAATTGCAGGCGGTAAGTTTCAGAATGGGGCCGCCACTGCCGCCTTTGGATATCTGTTTAATGCGATGTCAGCGGCGGCGCGTGCAAACTTCATCGGTGCCGGGGCACTTGCAGGAGGGACGTTAGGTGCGGCGGGGGCCGGTGCTTGTACCGCAGGTACAGGTGGTTTTTGTGCTCTAGGCGCACCAACAATAATTACAGGTGGCGCAGCACTGGGTGCTCTCACTGGTAACGCCTTGGCGAATGGCATTGACTCTCTAGAAAATTTAATTCATGGCAATAGCGACATCAGCCCGACTCCTACTACGGTTTATCAATTGATCTCGAACTTCGATGGTAGTGTCATGAAGTACGGGATTACTGGGGAGGCCGATCCTTGGAGTCGATATACGGCAGCTCAATATGCCGCGCTGAATGTAACCATGGTTCCAATAAAAACATACGAAAGCCGGGCCCCTGCACGGATGCTGGAAGTTATGCTGTGCACTAGCTACGTAGTAATTCACAAAGATTTACCCCCGCTCAGTAAACGTTGCTGATGATTGGAGCATCAGCTCTTAACGATGAAGGACGTCAAATGGAGATAAGTCAAAGGGGTCGCGAACTGATTGATCGTGCTGAGCGGGCCGGTGCGCCCATTAACAAAGTGGCGCTCAGCCGGAAATTCAATTTCACTATTTCAGGAATTGTGACTGTTGGGATAGATATAGCGATATTTGTTCAACTGGCTGAGCTAATTAGCTCATACGCCGAGCGCGACAACTTTTCTTGTGAACTCAAGAATATTGTCCTGTTTCCAATTATTAGTGATCCAGAAATTTATTCGAGAGAAGACTTCACAACTTACAAGCGGAAGGACTCAAGTTTTTTTGTCGGAAGGAATATAGACGTTGAGATTTGGAGGCGGGTCAGGAAACCACGACGTCTCGCGCTCGCAACCGAAATGCTCATATCGTCAGTTAACGTAATAAGTGCTAAGCATCTGTCACTCGAGAATAAAGAACGATTAATGACAATAGTCGAAAGGGCATCTAAAGAGTTAGGGCAACCCAAATAAGAAAAGCTCGTCAACTGAATTGGCCTTGTAAATTCCGCTTATCTGAATCAATGGCCCCAGGCGAGTGGCTCTGTCTCAAAGTGCGCCGCTGCTTCGCGATTTTTTGTCTTGATTCCTAATGAGGTGCCCAACCTCGCAAAGATTCTGATTTCAGCCTCGACCTATAACAAGGTTGCGAGGCTGTAATTCAATTTAGAGAGAGATGCAGACAGCGGAGCGAAGAACTCGCCGGGTCGGTCTTGTCCGCATCTGACTGGTATGCGCTTTGGCAAAAGAAAAAGCAGGACTTTCACCGAACAAGAACTCAATCCCACGGCCGAGGAATAGCCATGGTGCCCGGGGCCGGAATCGAACCGGCACGCCTTGCGGCGGGGGATTTTGAGTCCCCTGCGATTTCTATATTCCATGCGGGTTTTTGTAGTGTTTGTTCCGCAAAGGGAAGGCATTTTGGGCAGGAATTCCAGCGGGATAAAGTTTTTTGCAGAACGCTTTTTGGCTCAAGCGTCAACTTGGATGCCCATCAAACTGCTGATTTGAAGATAAAAAATAAACTGGCAGCGGGCCAGCTCGGCGTACTGAAGCGATCGTAGTCACGCGACGCGCGAAACGCACCCACTCATGGTTTTTACAGATAGGTATCCAATGGTCACTGGGCGATGCCCGGTGTGAGTTTGCCTGCAAGTCCCCTCGGGCATATGCCGCGTCCAATTAAATTGCCCCGAAGCATGAGGCCGGTTCCGAACAAGCCTCAATCTCACGATACGGAGCCTATGACTTCGCGAAAAGCATAAATCGGTTTCACTTGTGAGATATAGGGTTTTCCCTCCTATATCGCCAATGAATAGGGCGGCCCTTTATATCTATTTGACCTGATATCCACCCCCTCGATACAGTAGCTAAGCGCTACAGGCTGTGATGCCACGAATGTCGCGGAACGCAGCGTGAAGCACCTCCCTCCCCAAGTTTGGCCGGGACCCTTACTACTTCTATAAAGCGGTGAAATGATGAGACAAATTAAGGCATTTTCTTTTGCTCTTGCATTAATTGGCGCGGGTGCTTCTACGGCGCAACAGCCCACGCTTTATGTGGGTGGTCCCGGCGGTAGTGCGCAAAAGCTGTTCCAGGAAAGAATCATCCCTGCTTTTGAGGCGACCCACAAAGTCAAGGTCACCTATGTTCCTGGGATATCCAGCGAGCTGGTCGCCAAGTTGCAAGCCCAACGTGGCAAGCAAGAGATGAATGTGGTCATCGTCGACGACGGTCCGATGTACCAGGCCATCCAGTATGGCTACTGCCTGCCTCTCACAAACGCTCCCGTCTATTCCGACGTTTACGAGACGGCCCGCTTTGGTGGTAACGCAATCGGTGTAGGTTTGGTCGCCACTGGTATCGCTTACAACAAAGACGCTTTTGCCAAAAAAGGCTGGAAGGCACCGGTGTCATGGCAAGACTTGACTGATTCAAAGTACAGCCAGCGGTTCACGACATCGTCACTATCTGGCACCTACGGCGTTCATACCCTGGTTATGTTTGCACGCGCTAACGGCGGAAGTGAAAAGAATATCGAAGCCGGTTTTGACGTCATTGGAAAGAAACTGGCCCCCAACGTGCTGAGCTGGTCTTCGTCGCCGGCCAAGCTCGCCGAGATGTTCCAGAATCGTGATGTGGACGTTGCGATCTGGGGTAGCAGCCGTGTTTATGCGCTGAAAAAGACCGGTTTCCCAATCGAGTTCGTTTATCCGAAGGAGGGCGCTGCAGCCCTGGTGCTCGCGGCCTGCCCGGTCGTGCAAAACAGCGCTCCTGAGCAATCTCAGGCTTTTGTGCAACACCTAGTTTCGCCACAAGTGCAGCAATGGCTGGCTGAAGAGGGCTTTGGCCCCACAAATAGCAAAACCAAGCTCGAAGGAGAGATTGCCAAAAACGTGCCGTACGGACCGGACTTCATTAAGAAGCTTGTCAAGGTCGACTGGGATGTGGTGAATCAGAAGCGTGCTGAATGGACCAATCGGTGGAACCGCACCATCGAACGTTGATCCCTCGGTACCCGCTTTAATTTTCTCTTTCTGGAGGGGGATTCAGTCCCCACATGCCCCATGAGCTTTTTATCACTCCGAGCTTTGTCCAAGACGTACGGCGGTGAATCGCACGTCGTACGCGATTTGAATCTGGACGTTGAGCGCGGCGAATTTATTTCCTTACTCGGCCCATCAGGGTGCGGTAAGACGACGACTTTGCAGATGGTCGCCGGGTTTGTGGTTCCGACTGCGGGCCGCGTCCATCTGAATGGCCAAGATATCACCGATGTTCGCCCTGAAAAGCGGGACATGGGCCTGGTGTTCCAGAGCTATGCGCTGTTTCCCCATATGACCGTCGCCGAGAACATCGGTTTCGGCCTGGAAATGCGAAAACTTCCCCGTCAGCAGGCCGCCAGCCGTGTTGAAGAATCTCTTGAAATGGTCAGACTGGGCGGCTTGGGCAGGCGGTATCCGCGGGAACTGTCAGGTGGTCAACGTCAGCGTGTCGCAATCGCCCGTGCCCTGGCCATACGTCCTCAGGTACTCCTGCTGGACGAGCCCATGTCCAATCTGGACGCCAAACTGCGCGGGGAGATGCATGTTGAGCTGCGTGGCCTTCAGCGGCAGCTTGGCATCACGACCATTCTCGTGACGCACGATCAAGTCGAAGCCATGACGATGAGCGACCGTATCGCCGTGATGAGCGAGGGCAAGATCGCGCAGCTCGGAACCCCGTTCGAGGTCTATGACCGGCCGGCCTCGGGTTTTGCGTCGAGCTTCTTGGGTCAGACCAACGTTATTCCGGGCCGGGTTACCGAAATGCGAGAGCAATGCGCGATCGTCCAGGCGGGGCCCTGCACCATGCGCATTCCGCACTTGGGGAGCAAGATAAGCGGAGAAGTTGGCGTCTACATACGGCCCGAACGCTTGCGGCTGGCTGCGGCCGGGCAAGGCAATCTGCCTGGCAAGGTGACGACGCGACTTTTCTTGGGCGACCACTGGCTTTATGAAATCGAAAGCGTGCTGGGTAAGCTACGCCTGACATCGACGAATCTGGGTGACCACCTTCCCGAAGAAGGGGAGAACATCGGGTTGGTCTGGCGAGATGATGATTTGCGTGCTATTCCCAGTGAGGGTAGCCATGGCTGATGTCTTGGCACCTCGTTCCAGTACGCCTTGGGTACTGTCATCGCCTGCGCTCCTCCTATTTATTGGCATCTTGCTGGTGCCTTTGGGGCTGACTGCTTTACTGTCATTCAATGTTTTCGACGGCATGCGCGGTATTCAGCCAAGCTACACCTTGCATAACTACGTTGAAATACTCACCGACAGCTATTACCACCAGATATTCATCCGGACCGGGCTTATGGCACTAGGTGTCACTGCCTTGTGTGTGTTGTTGGGCGTACCGGAGACCCTGATTCTGGCTCGCATGCAGGCGCCCTGGCGCGGTTTGTTCCTTGTGGTCATTCTCGGTCCACTTCTGATATCTGTCGTTGTGCGCACGTTGGGGTGGTCGATTCTGCTCGGCAGCCAAGGCATGGTCAATACTGCATTGCAGCGCCTAGGCGTTGTCGACGAACCCATACGCTTCTTGTTTTCCATGCTGGGCGTCGTGATCGCCCTGACTCATGTGTTTGTGCCCTTTATGGTCATTGCCGTTTGGAGTGCGCTGCAGAAGCTGGATCCCCAAGTAGAGCACGCCGGTCGCTCATTAGGAGCAACTGCGTCTACCTCATTCCGGCGAGTCGTGTTTCCGCAATTGCTGCCCGGTGTGCTTTCGGGAAGCATCATTGTTTTTGCACTCGCTGCGTCGGCCTTTGCCACGCCATCGATTATTGGTGGCCGTCGTGTCAAAGTAGTCGCAACGGCGACCTATGACGAGTTCCTCAATTCGATGAACTGGCCGCTAGGGGCGGCTATCGCGGTACTGCTTCTTATAGCCAATGTCGTCATTATTGTGGGCTGCAACCGCATGCTTGAGCGCCGCTTCAAACAGGTATTTGCATCATGAAGGCCGAGATCGGAAAAAACGGCTGGCTGGCCCTGCTGTATCACGCCTTCTTTGTGACTTTCATCGTTGCACCACTCATCGTGGTGGCTTTGGTCTCGTTCACCGACAAAGACTATATTTCGTTGCCGTTTGATGGCGCATCATTTCGGTGGTTTGTGGCAATACTGAACACACCGGACATCATCGATGCATTCTGGTTGTCCATCTGGCTGGGACTTGGTTCTGCGACGATCGCGTCAGCGTTGGCGTTGCCTGGAGCCATTGCGATTGCCCGTCACCGCTTTCGCGGACGCGAGACTCTGACGGCATTCCTCATGTCGCCGTTAATGATCCCGCACATTGTGATGGGCGTGGCATTTCTGCGATTCTTCTCGCTGGCCGGCTGGAGCGGCTCATTCACCGCTCTGATGTTGACGCATGCGGTGATCGTGCTTCCCTATTCGCTGAGGCTGACCCTTGCGGCTTTGATCGGCATGGATCGCGACGCAGAGATGGCTGCGATGTCATTAGGCGCATCCCGGTTGACCACCTTCAGGCGTGTTCTGTTGCCGCTCATCATGCCCGGCGTAGCGGGCGGTTGGATGCTGGCTTTCATCCAGAGCTTTGACGAAGTCACCATGACGATCTTTGTCGCCACACCTGGAACAACCACGCTGCCAGTTGCCATTTACCACCGCATCTCGCAGATCACCGATCCGCTCGTCGCGTCAATCTCGACCGTGCTGATTGTCGGCACCCTGATTCTGATGGTCTTGCTGGACCGGGTGGTTGGACTAGACCGTGTGCTGATCGGCAAGAAGTAACCCTTTCTCTTTAACAGAAATATTTAACAGGCCAAGCCTGTGAAGGACGGCGCTCGTCCCGACGAGCGCCAAACCCCCACATCGCAGGCAAGGAGAACATCATGCAAACACAAGAATTGGTAGTGATTGGCGGCGGCCTGGTTGGCGCCGCCATCGCCTACGGAGCGGCCCGAGCCGGCGCCCCGGTTACCCTGCTTGACCAAGGCGACGTTGCTCACCGAGCTTCACGAGGAAACTTCGGTCTGGTGTGGGTGCAGAGCAAGGGCGACAAGGTGCCGCGCTATGCGCGCTGGAGCCGAGACGCGCTGACATGCTGGCCCGCACTGGCCAAAGAGCTGCTCGAGCTTACCGGTGTCGATGTAGCTCTGCATCAGCCTGGGGGATTCTGGATTGGCTTTAGCGAAGCCGAGATGGAGGCGCGCCAGGTCATGCTGGAGCGAATCAATAGCTCGGTAGGTGGCATTCCTTATGAAATGCTTGACCATGCTGCACTCAAAGCGCGTCTGCCGGCCATAGGCCCGGCGGTCGCGGGAGGAAGCTACTGCCCGCTGGATGGTCACGCCAATCCGCTCATGCTCTTGCATGCCCTTCATGCTGGCCTGAAGGCACGCGGTGCACGAGTGGTCTCCAGTGTTGATGTCACCCAGATTACCCACCAGCAGAGCGGTGCCGGTTTTGAGATCAAGAGCAAGGATGGGAAAAGCTGGCGAGCCCCACGCGTTGTACTCGCCGCTGGTTTGGGCAACAACGAACTCGCCCCTCAAGTCGGCTTGCACGCTCCAGTTCTTCCCAATAGAGGGCAAGTGCTGATTACCGAAAGACTCAAGCCCTTTTTGCCGTATCCCACCAACAAGGCGCGCCAGACCAATGAAGGCAGTGTCCAGCTGGGGTATTCAGTCGAAGACGTCGGATTGGACGATGGCACCACAGTTTCCGCCGTTGAATGGATCGCCAAACGTGCAGTGACCACCTTTCCCGTTCTTTCCAGCGTGCGGCTGGTCCGTGCCTGGGGTGCCTTGCGAGTGCTGACGCCAGATGGTTTGCCGATTTATCAGGAATCGGCGTCTTGTCCGGGCGCATTCGTGGCGACTAGCCATAGCGGTGTATCCCTGGCGGCCGCCCATGCGCAAGTGATCGGACCTTGGGTGGCTGGGTTGGGCGCTGCGCCTGATGCCTTCGAAGTATTTGCGGGGGAACGATTTCTGGACCCCAACCGGAGCTTTTCAAATGCACACTAAAACTTCTTCTCCTTGTCCTGCGCTATTTACGTCGAAAGGGGACTCTCCTTCGGATCAAGTCACGCTGCAGTTCGATGACCGCCCGATTACCGCTCCGGCTGGTGTCAGCATTGCCGCAGCTTTGCTGTTAAACGGGGTAGGGCCGTTCCGGGCTACTCCGGTCACATCTGCACCGCGTGCAGCCTATTGCATGATGGGCGTGTGTTTCGACTGCTTAGTGGAAGTAGACGGCACGCCTAGCCGCCAAGCCTGTTTGATCCCTGTACGGGAGGGAATGGTTGTGAGGCGTCAACAAGGTGCGTCTGCCCTGGAGATTTCCTCGGGAGGAGAAAACCATGGACGCTAATGTCGTCGACCTAGCCATTGTGGGCGCGGGCCCGGCCGGATTGGCCGCGGCATGTGAAGCAAGTAGATGGGGGCTGAGCGTGGCCCTGCTGGATGAGCAAGCCGCGACAGGCGGACAGATCTACCGAGCTGTAGATGCCGCGAGCAAAAAGAGAAAGTCGGTGCTTGGCGAAGACTACGCTGCCGGCGCTGAGCTGACCCGCGCTTTCGCCAAAAGCGGGGCTCAGCATATCTCCGGAGCCGCAGTATGGAATGTGGGCCGTGACCTGAAGGTGAACTATGTTCGCCAAGGCGCTAACCAATCCCTGCAAGCGCGCCAGATCATCCTGGCGAGCGGCGCCATGGAACGCCCATTTCCCATACCCGGCTGGACCCTGCCCGGAGTTATGGGTGCTGGTGCGGCGCAGATTCTGTACAAAAGTGCTGGTGCGCTACCAAGCGAGCCTGTCGTTCTGGCAGGGTGCGGCCCCTTGCTTTATCTCTTGGCTAGCCAGTACCTTCAGGCTGGCGTCAAGCTGAAGGCGGTAGTTCACACCACCCAGACCAGCGATTACCTGCGGGCTGCTGCGCATATTGGAGGAGCACTACGCGGATGGCGCGATTTGCGCAAGGGTATGCGCATGCTCAGCCATCTACGTCAGCATGGAGTCCAGGTCTATGCGGGTGCACAGGCCCTTTCGATTGAGGGCACTGATCATGCTGAAGCGATCAGCTTCACTCATAAAGGTCGAGCCCGCCGTATCGAATCACCGCTCATCCTGTTGCACCAAGGGGTCGTTCCGAATACTCAGTTGAGTTGGTCGCTTAGGGCTAAGCATCGTTGGAACGAAGCCCAGTTGTGCTGGGAACCGGAAACAGACGAGTTCGGTCAGATTGAGGAGAGCGGCATTTATCTCGCGGGCGACAGCCGCGGAATTGTGGGTGCCAAAGCTTCCGCTTCGCAGGGGAAGTTAGCTGCTCTAGCGGTTGCTGCAAAGCTCGGCCATCTGGAAGGGGGCGACCGTGATGATCGCGAAAGTGCCGTGCGAGAAGAGTTGCGAAAGCAACTCCACATCAGGCCCTTTTTGGATGCACTCTATCGCCCGCCGGAGACCCAGCGCATCCCTCAGGATGACTCAGTCATCGTCTGCCGCTGCGAAGAAGTGACGGCAGGCCAGATCAGAAAGTATGTCGAACTCGGCTGCCAGGGCCCCAATCAGACCAAGGCGTTTGGACGATGTGGGATGGGGCCTTGCCAGGGGCGGCTGTGCGGCTTGACTGTTACGGAGCTTATTGCTGATAGCCGTGGCTTGTCTCCACAGGAAGTGGGGTACTACCGCATCCGGCCTCCGGTTAAGCCGGTGACGATAGGTGAGCTGGCCGGTACCTAACCGTTCGAAGGGTCGCTCTACACAGAGGCACCAACTTAAAGGCAAGTAGACCAACGCAGTGGCTTGCGTGGGATTTTTAACTCAAACAAAGGAAATTCAGATGAGCGACATCAAACGCATTGCTACCGATCAGCGCCGCAGCCGCACCGTGGTTTACAACGGAATGGTTTTTGTAGGCGGCATGACAGCGGACGACCGCAGCCAGGATATTCGCGGTCAAACGCGCCAGACTCTTGCAAAGATCGAGAAGTTTCTTGCCGAGGCTGGCACAGATAAAAGCCGCCTCCTCACCGCACAGATCTGGATCAAGGACCTCAAGAGCGATTTTGCGGGCATGAACGAGATCTGGGACGCATGGACAGCGCCCGGTGCTGCTTCCACGCGTGCCACTGCCCAATGTGAGCTGGGTGCGCCAGACGTACTGGTAGAGATCATCGTAACGGCCGCAGTGGGAAAAGGTTCTGTATAAATGAAGATCGCAGATATCCGTTGGTATGTGGTGCCCACGCCATTCAAGGACTTCACGATGGTCGTTGTCGAAACAGACGACGGCATCACCGGAGTCGGCGAGGCCACTCTCGATTACCGATCCGGCCAAGTGTGCGCTGGCATTGACGCTGCTGCCCAATACCTTAAAGGCCGCAGTGCCATCGGTGTCGAGCGAATTTGGGCAGACCTTCACGACCGGATCTTCTGGCGCGGTGGACCAGCCGACCTGGCAGCCCTCAGCGCTATCGACCAGGCTCTGTGGGACATTGCCGGAAAATCAGCCGGTTTGCCAGTTCACCAGCTGTTAGGAGGACCCTACCGGACGCGAGTGCGTGCCTATTTGAATCAATGGTGGCGAGACATCGCGAAGGGCGCGGACCTGGTTGACCTTGCTCGGATCGCTGTCTCGGAAGGTGCAACGGCATTGAAGTGGTATCCGTTCCGCTTTCTTCCCCAGCATGAGCAGAACTGGGCCGTGAGGCCTGTTGAAGTTCAACGAGCGGTCGACGAGGTTGCTGCTGTTCGGGCTGCAGTGGGCCCTAACATCGATTTGATGGTTGATCTATGGCGACGACTGGACCGAGCCGCCGCCGCGCAGTTTTGCTCGCAGGTGGCTCCATATAACCTGCTATTTATCGAAGAACCGGTGATGGCCGAGAACCTTGAGGTTCTCTCTGGTCTGGCGCGACAGTCTCCCGTGCGTCTTGCGACGGGTGAGCGGCTCGCTGGAAGGCAGGAGTTTCGCGCGGTCATTGAGCGCCAGGCGGTGGGGATTGTGCAGCCCTCCGTCATTCGTGTTGGAGGCATCACCGAGATGCGAAAAATTGCCGTGATGGCTGAGATGTATGGAATAGGTGTTGCACCGCATAACCCGGTAGGACCCATCGCCACAGCTGCGAGCGTGCAAGTGTGCGCGGCCATTCCCAATGCAGTGATGCTGGAGACCTATGCCAATGGCGTGCCTGCGGTGAGGGACGAGTTCATGTCGGTGAACCTGCTGTTGAACGGCGATGGCTTCGATGTCGGCACTCGGCCGGGGTTGGGTGTTGAGGTGGATGAAAAAGCCCTGAAACGCTTGGCAACTGCCAGCGGCTCCGCTCGGCCTTGAAATCCATGGGAAAGCCGTGTGGTGTAGCGACCCGCGGTTTTCCCGGCTCCACTTGTTATTCATCCAATTAGGCGATTAAATTGCCTGGTGTACCGATACAAGGAGCCTACTCAATGATGAACCTCTCGCAGGTTGAAGCTTTTCGCGCGGTAGTGCTCTCCGGCTCCACCACGGCAGCTGCGCGCGTTCTTCACACTTCGCAACCCAATGTCAGCCGGTTGATATCTCAGCTCGAAAAAGCGATTGGCCTTCTCCTTTTCGAAAGATCCCCAGGCAAGTTGACTCTGACAGAGGAGGGGCACACCTTTTTCACCGAAGTTCAGCGAAGCTTTCTCGGGCTGGAGAGGTTGGACGAAACTGCGGACAAGATCCGTCGATTCGGTACCGGCGAACTGAGGATTGCTGCGGTGTCAACAATTGCATTCGGGCTTCTGCCGAGGGCGATTAAGCGGTTCGCCCAAGATCATCCCGAAGTAGGGATCTCTATTCACATGGGCCACTCGTCTGTCATCTCGCAGTGGGTGGACTCGCATTTTTGCGATTTGGGCATTGTTTCGCAGCTGTCGCGTCAGGATATTTCAACTGAGCGGGACGTTTTATACAGGATAGATGGCGTTTGCCTGATGCCTGAGAACCATCGACTGGCGCAGAAGAAGCGTCTTACTCCGATAGATCTTGAGGGCGAGACTTTCATCTCGTCAGCTAAACCGGACGAGCTGCGTAAAACCGTCGACCGCATTTTCGATGAGGCGGGAGTGAAGCGAATAATTAATATCGAAACGTCCTACAGCTCCATCATCTGGTCGCTGGTGGGACTTGGCATGGGGGTCAGCATCGTCAATCCGCTTGCTGTACAGGATTACCGGTCAGCACCCGTTGTTACTCGGCCTTTCGATCCCGCACTGCCGTATGAAGGCATTCTGATCATTCCCAAGGGGCGACCAGCTAATCGCCTGGTAGCGAAATTTTCGGAGGTATTGCGTATGGTTGCTCGAGAAGAATGCGAAGCACTGCGTGGTAAATGACTCTCTAGGTCTTCAGGTGCGGAGTGTTGTCTTTCGCTTTCGTCCTATATCGTCTTCGAATAGACCTGTCCCGAATTTCTATTTGACCTGATATCGACCCGCTCACTACAGTATCCAGGCACCACATTCGTGGTGTCGCTGGCGTCGTAAGGCCCCGCGTGAAGCTTCTCCCTTGTCAGTCTGGCAGGGGTCCTTTTTATGTGGCGGGGAATTATGAAACGACTACAGACATCCTGGTTTGTTTTGGCACTATGTGCTGCAGGCCACGTAACAGCGCAACAGTCCACTCTTTATGTGGCAGGCCCTGGTGGCAGCGCTCAAAAACTGTTTCAGGAAAGAATCATTCCTGCGTTTGAAGCAACTCGCAAGGTCAAGGTCACCTATATTCCGGGGAACTCAACCGATGTGCTCGCCAAGTTGCAGGCTCAGCGCGGCAGGCAAGAGATGAATGTTGTCATCGTCGACGATGGCCCCATGTACCAAGCCATTCAGTATGGCTACTGCGAAACTTTGACCAAGGCGCCGGTCTATTCCGATGTTTACGAGGCAGCCCGTTTCGGAGGAAAGGCCATCGGTGTGGGGCTGGTTGCCACCGGCATTGCATACAACAAAGCCGCCTTTGAGAAAAAAGGCTGGACCGCTCCGCAGTCATGGAACGACCTGACAGACCCGAAATATAAGCAACGATTCACGACGTCCTCCTTGTCTGGCACCTATGGGGTTCACACCCTGCTTATGTTTGCCCGGGTGAACGGTGGAAGTGAAAAAAATATCGAACCCGGTTTTGATGCCATTGGCAAGAAGCTCGTCCCCAATGTGTTGAGCTGGTCTTCGTCACCCGCGGCACTTGCAGAAATGTTTCATAACCGCGATGTGGATGTAGCAGTATGGGGCAGCAGTCGCGCCTACGCCCTGAAAAAGACCGGCTTCCCGCTTGAGTTTGTGTATCCGAAGGAGGGCGCTGTTGCCTTAGTCACAGCTGCGTGCCCTGTAGTTCAAAACAATGCGATGGAGCAGTCTCAGGCCTTCGTGCAGCACTTGGTTTCTCCACAAGTTCAGCAGTGGCTTGCCACAGAAGGCTGGGGGCCTACCAACAGTAAAACGAAGCTCGAAGGAGAGCTCGCTCAGAACGTTCCCTACGGGCCAGATTTCATTAAAAAACTGGTACGAGTCGACTGGGATGTCGTGAACCAGAAACGTTCCGAATGGACCAATCGCTGGAACCGCACCATTGAGCGTTGACTTTTCTTCTTCGGTTCTTCCTTCTTCGGAAGGAAAAGCTGTGCCGCATCCCCAAAATTTCCCGATCACTTCGATGAAACACATCTTTAAGCTGGCAATGCCGGTCGTTCTGAGCTGCGCCGCGATTTTCGCTATTCCATCGGTATACGCCGGGCCAATAGTTGTTGGGCAGGTAGCACCGCTTTCTGGACCTGAGGCTAGTCAGGGGCGTGCCTACGCTGCTGGAATGCAGTTGTTCTTTAGTGAGACCAATAAGTCTGGCGGCGTGAATGGAAACACCTTAGAGTTAGTGAGCAAGGATGACGGAGGCCGACCAGAGGAGACAGTTGCTGGCACTCGGCAACTGCTCGCGGAGAGTCAGCCGATGGTGTTGGCTGGATATTTTGGCAATCGCAACATCTCTGAACTTGTAAGTGCTGGTTTGCTTGCGAAGGAAAAGCTCTCCTTGGTGGGCTACCGCGTTGCCGAGATCGGCGTCGAGCCCCCTCAGCTCTACAACGTAAGAGCAAATTTCCGTACTGAGCTCAGCAAGATCACCGATCACCTGGCGGCAATAGGAGTGACGCGCTTAGGACTTCTCTATGAGGAGGGCCCTGGCGCAAATGCGCTAATAGCCGCAACCGAAGAAATTGCCAAGAAGGGCAATGCCGCAATTGTTTCGAAAGCGTCCTATGAAGCAGGCACCACGCGTGTAGCCGACGCGATTGATACCTTCGTCAAGTCCAAGCCTCAGGCGATCATTCTGGTGTGCAGTGGTGCAGCTGGTGCGCGCTTTATTGAGCGGTATCGCGCAGACGGCGGCTCTGCACAAATCTTCGTGCATTCGGGCGCCGATATGGAGCGTGTGACGAAGCGGATTGCGGAAAATCGCCTGGCGTTCGTCTCGAGCGTTATGCAGGGAGTGGCTATTGCGCAGGTGGTTCCAAGTCCGTATCACTCGTCCAAACTGGCGAAAGAGCTCAATGAGGCCGTGGCCAAAGACGGTAAGTTGGACGTCCCGGTGAGCTACGTCATGATGGAAGGCTACATCGCGGCAAAGGTTATTGTTGAAGCCGTGCGACGCCAGGGAAAACGCCCGACCCGGGAAGGCATGGCTACCGCGCTGGAGAGCATCGACAGTCTTAACCTGGGTGGATATACGGTCGGCTTCAAGCCTGGGGTGCGAAGCGGATCGAAGTTCGTGGAACTTACGATCATTAGTGACACCGGCAAGATCCGCCAATGAGTCCGGGGAGATTGGCGGAATCCCATCGAGTCGTAACGCTGCTGAGTTTTCGATTTTTAGCCAGAAAATGGCCGGTTCGAACTGTCTCCGTTGATTCGCTATGACGCGTGATCTGGCGCGTCTAATCGCGGCCCTTGTCCTCTTCCACGGTTGCATGACCGGCACTCGGCTAGCGGCATCCTTGATTGCACTGCGCGATGGCTATAGCGCTGCGGCTGTCGGCGTCCTGCTCGCATTGTTTGCGTTGGCCCAGATTTTTCTGGCCTTGCCGGCGGGCCGTTTCGCGGACCGGCACGGATTCAAGCGACCCATCCGGCATTGTGTTTTGGTCGGTGCTGTGGGTGCGGGCTCGGCCGTGTTCTTGCCTGTGTTCGCTGTGTTGTGTTTTTCGGCACTGACGACAGGCGCGGCTGCCGTTGTCGTCGTGATCGCGATCCAACGGCACGCGGGCCGCGCTATCAGTGGGCCGGTGCAGCTTAAACAGGTATTTGGCTGGCTATCTATTGGAACGGCGATATCGGGGTTTATCGGCCCTCTTGCTGCAGGACTGCTGATTGACCATGCCGGTGCTACGGCTGGGAGCACTACCGGTTATCGAGCGGCCTTTTTGTTGATGGCGATTTTCCCGCTGGCCTGCTGGATTTTGGTGCGCAACATGACCGAGTTGCCGCTTGCTGGCGTGCCGAAGGCGGGCAAAGCGCTTAGCGCCATTGACTTGCTGCGGGATCCGGGCTTCCGTAATCTGATGCTGGTGAACTGGTTCCTGCAGTCTTGTTGGGATGTACACACCTTCATGGTGCCGGTGCTCGGTTTTGAGCGCGGCATAAGCGCATCGGTGATAGGAGTCATTTTGGGGGCATTCGCCATAGCTGCCGCTGCAATCCGCGTTGCATTGCCCATCATTGCCGCGCGGGTGCAGGAATGGGCTGTACTTGTTGTGGCGATGATCTTGTCGGCTTTGGTCTTTGCCGTGTATCCACTAATGCATTCGGCAGTTGGTATGGGCATTTGTTCGGTGCTTTTAGGTCTGTCGCTTGGCATGGTCCAACCTATGGTGATGAGCATGTTGCACCAAATCACCCCAGAAGCACGCCACGGTGAAGCGATTGGTCTCCGCATGATGGCTATCAGTGTGTCAAGCGTCGCGATGCCCATGCTTTTTGGTGCGGCAGGCACGATCATTGGCATCACCGGCCTATTCTGGGTGGCCAGCGCCATTGTGGGCGTAGGTTCCAGAATTGCTTGGACTCTTAAGGCAACCGCGGAAAAGGTAGGCATTCACGACTAGCCAACGCAGATACGGTTCGGTACTAAGACAAGTCGGAGCACCGAATTTCTTCCCGAAACTCTTCCGCGAACGCGTTAGCTAGCGATAAGCGAGTCCCGGCTTCCGGAAAGATGATCGCGAAATTCGAAGAAAAAGCCTCTTTGATCGGTCGAACCACGACTTGAGGCCCAGCGAACGGCTTGGCCGTGTGGTTGCCCACTAGCGTGATGCCTGCACCGGCTCCCACCAGCGCGCACGCGATGGAGGAGCTCGGTGTCTCCAGGATCACGTTAGGCTCTACCCCAAGGTTTGAGAGCATGTCGTCGATCTGATGCCGTATGAAGCTCTGGCGGGCCAGCATGATCATTCGCTCCCCATCCAGGTCCTTCAGGGAAATGATGGGCTTTTCCGCCAAGGGATGGGTGGCGGGGATGACGGCCATAAATGGCATAGGTTCCAAGGGCTCGATCGAAATGGCGGATCGGAATAGGGGGAGCTCGACAATTCCGACGTCAAATTGCCTGGTTGACACCCGTTCAGCTATTTGCCGCGATGGCAGACTTTCCACGAAAACCGACACCTTAGGTCGTGTGGATAGAAAGCGGGCAATGCCTCTAGGGACCAGCCATTGCGCCAATGCCGGCAGCGTTCCTATCCGCAAGGCGCCTGCACGTTGGAACCGGATGTCCTGTGCAATCTCGGCGATACGGTCAAGGCTGCCGTACAGCGGCTCAATTTCTCGGTAAAGCGCCTCTCCTTCGGGCGTCGGCACCAAGCGGCGCCCATGCCTGTCAAAAAGTTTGTAGCCGATACGCAGCTCCAGAAGCCCGATCGAGCGACTGACCCCAGGCTGGGTGATATTCATCAGGCGAGCCGCTCCCACCACGGTCCCCGCAATCATCACTGAGCGGAAAGCTTCGACTTGCCCCATATTGAGTGAAGATTTCATATATACCATTTAATCATAAGCTGGGCTTGTAATTTGATTATTCCTGACAAAAACTCGTCACTACAATTTGTCTAGCCCTAGGTTGAATGCATTTAAACGTTGCCTACGGTTGAGTTTCCACCACAACTTTCCTTTTGCAGGAGCCCTTGATGAGCAAATACCTTATTGTCATGAGTGCAGTAGTCTTGGCGTCCAGTTTGAGTGCCAGAGCCGCTGACACGATCTATGTTGGCGGGTACGGTGGCTCGTATGAGCAACTGTTCAAGGAAAAGCTCATTCCGTCCTTTGAGGCGAAAACCGGTGCCAAAGTCGTTTATGTGCCGGGCAACTCGACCGATATCCTCGCGAAACTTCAGGCGCAAAAAGGTCGGCAGGAAATATCGCTCGCGGTCATGGACGATGGCCCGATGTACCAGGCGGTCGGCCAAGGTCTTTGCGCCAAAGTAGAGAACACCGGGTCTATCAAGGAGCTGTATCCGAACGCCCGCATGCTAGGGGATAGTTCGGTCGGTCTCGGCTATATCGCCAGCGGCCTTGCCTACAACAAGGATGTTTTCGCTAAGAATGGTTGGAAGGCCCCCACGTCTTGGCAAGATTTGACAGACCCCAAGTACAAGCAAAAGGTTGTGATTCCTCCGATCACCAACGGCTATGGCCTGTTGACGCTAGTGATGATGTCAAAACTCAATGGCGGCAGCGAGGCAACCATGGATCCGGGCTTTGACGTCATGATCAAAAAAGTCGCTCCTAATGTGCTGGCCTGGGAGCCTTCACCCGGAAAAATGGCGCAGATGCTTCAAACCGGTGAGGCTGCGCTTGTGGTTTGGGGAAATGGGCGAGTGCAAGCGGTGGTCGATCAGGGTGCGCCGGTCGAATTCGTCTACCCGAAAGAGGGGGCAGTCGTGATCATGTCGTCGGCTTGCGTTGTTGAAGGTGCACCACAAGCCAAGCTGGGACAGCAATTTCTACAGCATCTTGCGTCAGCAGAGTCACAGGCACTGCTGGCTACGTCCCAAGGATTCGGCCCTACTAACAAGAACACAAAGCTGCCACCGGATGTAATGAAGCGAGTGGTGTTTGGACCAGAAAAGGTCAACGCATTGATTGCACCTAACTACTTGGTTATCAACGCCAAGCGTGCCGAGTGGACCAATCGCTGGAACCGTGCTGTCGAGCGATAAGCCCTGCCGGATGAAAGACACAAGGCGTACACGATGAGTTTTCTAGAATTAAAAGGCCTGTCCAAGCGCTATGACGACACTGTCGTCGTAGCTGCAAGCGACCTCTCCGTGGCCAAGGGGGAGTTCGTCTGTCTGCTTGGGCCTTCCGGTTGCGGCAAGACCACCACGCTGCAGATGGTGGCGGGCTTTGTCCAGCCCACGAGCGGTCGGATCCTGCTCGACGGTAAGGACATAACCAATGTCAAACCGAATAAGCGCGGCCTGGGCATCGTGTTTCAGAGCTATGCGCTGTTCCCTCATATGACAGTGGCCGACAACGTCGCATTTGGCCTTGAGATGCGAGGCGTCCCGTCTGGTGAGCGGAGTAAGCGCGTCGCAAGTACGCTGGAACTGGTACACCTGGGTCCGATGGCCGGCCGCTATCCAAGAGAACTCTCCGGGGGTCAGCGGCAACGCGTGGCGTTGGCGCGAGCGCTGGCCATCCAGCCCCCCGTGCTGCTGCTCGATGAGCCCATGGGTGCACTAGACGCCAAACTGCGCGAGGAGATGCAGATCGAGTTGCGTGCGTTGCAGCATCGTGTGGGCGTTACGACCATCATGGTGACGCACGACCAGGCGGAGGCCATGACGTTGGCAGACCGGGTTGTCTTGATGAACAAGGGCTGCATTGAACAGGTTGGCCGGCCCTTCGAGATGTATGAACGTCCGAATGGCCGCTTTTCGTCCACCTTTCTTGGAAAGGCGAATGTTTTCTCGACCACGCGCGCGCAGGCCGGCCCGACGGTCAACGTGCTGGGCTACCGCTTGCCGACCGGCGATACGGGGCGAGTCGGTGCGCTCGAATACATTGTTCGACCAGAGAAGATTGAATTTACTGCGGACAACGCTGCCCTTGTGAAGGGCCGCGTCACTGCGCGAGCATTTCTCGGTAATCACTGGTTGTTTCAGATTGAGACGCCTCTGGGGGCGATACAGGTGTCCCACGCCAACACCGGCCTGCCGCAGGCGGAAGAGGGTGACGAGGTTGGGCTCCACTGGGCCCCCGAAAACGCCAGGCTGGTGCCGCGTGCCGAGGGCGCAGCATGAACTCCGAGCGCAACGCGCTTCCATACTGGCTTGCGGCACCCGGCGTGCTGATGACGCTGGCGTTCGTCGCCGTGCCATTGGTAATCATGCTTTCGCTAAGCCTTTACCCCTTTATCCCGGGTGTGGGTGTTGGCGAGCACCTGACGATTGCTAACTACGCCGAAATGGCTCGGGACGAGTACTTTCACGTCATCTTCGGCCGAACCTTCGGTATGGCTGCGCTAGTCACGATCATCTGCATCGCAATCGGTGTTCCGGAGGCCTATGTACTGAGTCGGCTCTCCGAGCGGTGGCGTGCCGTGTCAATCGTGATCGTCCTCGGCCCAATGCTGATCTCAGTAGTGGTCCGCACATTGGGGTGGGCAATCTTGTTGGGTAACGAAGGCGTGATCAACAAGCTTTTGCTGGCCAGTGGCCTCGTTAGCGAGCCCGTGAAAATGATGTTCACCTTCACCGGCGTAGTAATCGCATTAGTCCATGTGCTGGTGCCGTTTATGGTTCTTGCTGTGTGGGCGTCCCTGCAGAAACTCGATGGCGCCACTGAACAGGCCGCCGAATCTCTGGGGGCCGGGCTGTGGACGGTTATGCGCAGGATTGTTTTTCCACAGGTGATTCCGGGCGTTCTTTCCGGTGGTCTTATCGTATTTGCGCTTGCCGCAAGCGCGTTTGCTACCCCAGCCATCATTGGTGGCCGGCGTTTGAAGGTTGTTCCGACCACAATTTATGACGAATTCCTTGGAAACCTGAACTGGCCGCTCGGTGCCGCCCTGGCCGTGGTGCTGGTGGTCATCGTTTTGGCTGTCTCGATCGGTGCGAACAGGCTCGTGGAGCGTCGTTACAAGCAGGTGTTCCTATGAAGCGGACGCATCCTGTTCTGATGGTTTTTCACTGGCTGTTTGCCGCGTTCATGCTGGCGCCGCTTGTGATGGTCGCTCTGGTTTCATTTACCGACAAGGGCTATATCGCAATGCCGTTCGACGGTGCTTCCTGGCGCTGGTACATCGCGATCCTGAAGGAGGATGAATTTGTCAACGCCTTCTATCGCAGTCTTGTGCTGGGAGCCACCGCTGCCACGCTGGCCACTTTGCTGGCGGTGCCCGCGGGTATGGCCATAGCTTGGCACCGCTTCCCGGGTCGCGAGGCAATCCTCAGCTTGCTGCTGTCGCCGTTGATGGTGCCGCATGTCGTACTGGGTATCGCGCTATTGCGGTTTTTCACCCAGCTCGGCGCATCTGGAACCATGTGGGGGCTGACAGCTGCCCATACGGTGCTTGTCTTGCCCTATGTGCTTCGACTGGTGGTTGCTGCAGCCACCGGGTTTGACCGAACCGTGGCTCATGCTGCAGAGTCACTGGGGGCTTCTTCTTGGACGGTATTTCGCCGCGTTGAGTTACCGCTCATCGTGCCGGGCGTGGCGGGCGGCTGGCTGATCGCTTTCATTAATAGCTTCGATGAGTTGACGATGTCGATCTTCGTTGCGTCTGCTGGAACTCAGACGTTGCCGGTCAAGATGTACAACCACATCGCGAACACAATCGATCCGCTGCTGGCTTCGATTTCCACTGTATTGATCGTGCTGACATTGGTGCTGATGATGGTGCTTGATCGCTTCTACGGTTTGGACCGTGTGCTGGCAGGTAAGCAATGATCGCCCGCACTGAAATCGATACGCTGGTCATCGGCGGGGGAGTGGTCGGAATGTCGATCGCTTATGGCTTGGCCCGCGCAGGGCAGCGAGTGCGGTTGCTCGATGAGGGCGACGATGCGTTTCGTGCCGCTCGCGGAAACTTTGGCCTTGTTTGGGTACACGGCAAGGGTCTCGGCAATCCAGGTTACGCACGGTGGAGCAGGGAGGCCGCACGTCAGTGGCCTGAATTTGCGCTTGACTTGGTGGAACGCACGGGTGTCAATGTTGAACTCTCGCAGATCGGAGGGCTCGTGATGTCTCTGGACGAACGGGAACTCGACGCGCGTGTAGCCGACTTGACGTTAATCCGCGAATCTCTGGATGGCGAATACCCTTTCGAGGTGCTTAACCACGGTCAGGTTCGTGCGTTAGAGCCTGCGATTGGGCCGGATGTAGCTGGCGCTACTTTCGGTCCGCTGGACGGCCATGTCAACCCGTTACGGCTTTTGCATGCGCTATTTCAGGGCTTTCGGTCTTTGGGTGGTGAAACGGTGGGTGGCGTTCGGGTAGAGCGTATCGACCATCAGGCAGGTGAATTCCGTGTGGTGACTGCTGGCGCCACACACACCGCCGGGCGAGTCGTACTAGCCGCAGGGCTTGGGAATCGGGAATTGGCTCCCATGGTCGGGCTGCGTGCCCCTGTCAAGCCCAGCCGAGGGCAGATTCTTGTCAGTGAGCGCATGCAACCGTTTCTTCGTCATCCGTCAATGCACGTGCGGCAGACTGGTGAGGGTGTAGTGCAGATGGGCGACTCGAAAGAAGACGTTGGTTTTGACGATGGAACGAGCCTGGACCAGCTTGCGACTATTGCCAAGCGTGCCGGCCGCCTTTTCCCAATACTGGAGAACGTCAACATCGTGCGTACATGGGGCGCGCTGCGTGTGATGACTCCGGATGGCTTCCCGGTCTACCAAGCTTCGAGCGACTGTCCGGGAGCGTTTCTCGCGACCTGCCATAGCGGAATTACGCTTGCCTCGATGCATGTGGGTCCGCTCGCGAACTGGATTCTTGGTGGCACTGAGCCTTCCCATATTCAAACTTTCAAAGCGGAGCGTTTCGATGTTTAGGGCGATGACTCTGCCGGTGAGTGAGCAGCGGACGGTGGTTGAGATATTTGTCGAAGGGCGCAGAGTTGTAGCCCGTGAGGGCGAAACGCTGGCGGCCGCACTGTTGAATTCCGATGTTGTACCGTTCCGATACACGCCGGTATCTGGGAAACCACGTGCACCGCTCTGTCTTATGGGGGTGTGCTTCGATTGTTTGGTCGAGGTCGATGGTGCGCAGAATGTGCAGTCTTGCATGGTCCGCGTGGAAGCTGGGATGCAGGTGAAAATCCCCCGTGGTGCGCGCCGTGCAGGAGATGTGAAATGAGCGCGCAGACCCACGATCTCATCGTTATCGGTGCCGGTCCGGCTGGAATGTCTGCCGCTCTAAAGGGCGCGGCGCATGGACTTAAGACACTGCTGCTTGACGAGCAGTTGCGCCCTGGCGGACAGATCTACCGCAACGTTACCGACGCCCCGGCGTCTGTAGCTGCATTGTTGGGCCCGGATTACCGGTACGGCGAGACATTGACTGCTCAAATCGAGCGCTCGGGGGTCGAGCTACGCTTCGGTGCGACGGTGTGGGACGTCGCGCGCGATCTCACCGTGACTGCGCAGAAGAATGGGCAATCATTTCAGGTTCGCGCACCGCAGTTGATCGCCGCTACAGGTGCCATGGAGCGCGCTTCGCCGATTCCAGGTTGGACGCTCCCGGGTGTGTTGAATGCAGGGGCGGCACAGATAGCGCTGAAGAGCGCCAGCGCGGTGCCTGCGGGGCGCACGGTACTGGTGGGAGCGGGGCCGTTGTTGCTGCTTGTGGCTTGCCAACTACTCGAAGCCGGCGTGCCGCTTGCCGGTATCGTCGAAACAGCGCCCCGCGCCAACCGGTGGCGTTCGCTGCGCCATCTTCCTGCGGCGCTCGGCGCAATGCCTTATCTGGCAAAAGGCCTTCGGATGCTCTGGCGTCTTCGTCGGGCGGGTGTTCCCATGTTCTCAGCAGCGACCAATCTTCGAGCAGAAGGAAATGACAGAGTTCAGGCCCTTACGTTCACGGCTGGCGGCAGAAAGCACAGTCTGGCTGCCGACGTCGTGCTACTTCATCACGGCGTGGTTCCCAACACTCAACTCAGCCGTCTGTTGAGGGTCGATCATGAGTGGGATTCCGTTCAGCTAGCCTGGCGCCCGCTGATTGATGCCTGGGGCGAAACTTCTCTTCCGGGTTTCCGCATCGCAGGAGATGGTGCGGCCATTGCGGGTGCCTTGGCTGCAGAGCCGTCGGGGTCGCTCGCCGCGTTGGGCGCGGCGCGAGCTTTGGGAAAGTTGACAGAGGACGAGTGCGAATCTCAAGCAATCTCAGGGCGTCGAGCTCTGGATCACCAGTTGCGCATTCGTCCTTTTCTCGACGCGCTGTATAGCCCGCCCGAATGGATATCTGATCCTGCCGACGAGACGATCGTCTGCCGCTGCGAAGAGGTCACGGCCGGTCGCATACGCGAGATGGCGCGATTGGGATGCCAAGGTCCCAACCAGACGAAATTTTTCAGTCGTTGCGGTATGGGGCCGTGCCAAGGCCGGATGTGCGGTCTAACGGTCACTCAAATTCTCTCAAAGGAACTTGGAAAACCTCCGCGTGAGATTGGTGCCTATCACATCAGAGCACCGCTGAAGCCTGTGCCATTGGGATCCATCGCTGCGATGGCGAGCGCAACAAACACCGAAACCCACAAAATCAAGGAGTCACTTCATGAGTGAGATCGAACGTAAGCATACGAATGCACGCATGAGCAAGATCGTGAAGCACGGTGGACTGATCTACCTATGCGGACAGACTGCAGGCGGCGGTGCACATGCTGAAGCGGACATTACGGTGCAGACCGCAGAGACTCTGTTACGCGTCCAGGATCTGCTGGCCGAGGCCGGCAGTGAGCGTGGCCGCATCCTCACGGCCACGATTTACCTGCGAAACATAGGTGACTTTGCTGCCATGAACGCAGTCTGGGAGTCATGGATTCCGTCGGGGGCAGCTCCGGCGAGAACCACAGTGGAAGCGAACCTCGCGTTACCCAGTCTCTTGGTCGAAGTGACTGTCACTGCTGCCGTACCCTGATCCACAGGCCCCAACCTTTGCTCTAGATGAGACCTGGAGACGACGCTGGCTGCGTCGCATTCCGGGCATAGCCCCACGAATGGAGACACCAATGAAGATAGTCGTCAAGCTGATATTGCCCGTCGCCGTCGCATGCGCGGCATTATTAGGAGGACGGCTTTCGCATAGCGCGGAAATTGTCGTGGGCCAGGTAGCGCCATTGTCGGGACCTGAAGCGAGCCAGGGACGAGCCTATGCAGCGGGTATGCAGCTGCTCTTCAGTAGCGTCAATAAATCAGGCGGCGTGAATGGTCACACTTTTCAGTTGGTGAGCAAGGACGACGGTGGGCGCCCCGAAGATACGGTCAAGCTTACGCGGCAGATACTGGCTGAAGATCAGCCAATGGTGCTTGCGGGATACTTCGGTAGTCGCAATATCACTGAACTTTTGGGTACGGGCGTTCTGGAGAAGGAGAAGTTGGCCTTGGTGGGCTATCGCGCCACTGACACCCGCGCTGAGACGCCATTGCTTTACAACGTGCGAGCAAACTTTTTTGATGAACTCAGCAAGATTACCGAGCATCTAGCGGCAATAGGTGTCACGCGCTTGGGACTCCTATACGAGGAAGGCCCAGCGGCGGCGGCACTTGTAGCTACAGCCGAAGAAGCTGCTAAGAAGACAAAGGCCACAGTGATCTCCAAAGCGTCCTACGAAGCGGGGAGCACACGAGTGGCAAATGCGATTGACACGTTCGTCAAGTCCAAGCCTCAAGCAATCATCATGGTGAGCAGCGGAGAAGCAAGCGCGCGTTTTATCGAGAGATATCGTGCCGAGGACGGTGCAGCGCAGATTTTTGTGCATTCGGGCGCAGACATGGAGCGAGTGACAAAGAGAATCGCCGAAGATCGTCTAGCCTTCGTCTCAAGCGTAATGCGGGGAGTAGCAATCGCGCAGGTAGTTCCTAGTCCCTACGGGGGATCTCGGGTGGCTAAAGAACTCAGCGACGCAGTGGCCAAAAGTGGAAAGCTCGATGTACCACTAAGCTACGTCATGATGGAAGGCTACATCGCTGCGAAGGTAATCGTCGAAGCTGTTCGGCGTCAGGGACAGCGTCCGACTCGCCAGGGTATGGCTGCGGCGTTGGACGGCACGGAAAACCTCAATCTAGGCGGTTATGTGGTCAGCTTTAGGCCTGGTGTTCGAACCGGATCGAAGTTTGTGGAGCTTTCCATCATTAGCGACACGGGGAAAATTCGTCAGTAGTCGAAGCACTCTCAGCCGCCATTGCATCCGTTTGTCGCCCTCTAGATTGTGGAATCTCTAAGCGGCCTTAGCCCTTTCAGCCTCAAGCTGCTCAAGGTGGTGTACAAGCTTTAACCCCGCGTCTATGTTGTGTTCCGCGGCCAAGCGGGCAGCCGTTTCACTGTTGCCGGCAAGTATGGCTTCAACAATGGGGCCATGATGCTCAAGGACAACTTGGTACACGCTTTCATGCGAGGGCATGAAGTCACTCCAGAAGATGTAGAGTGAGATTTGCTGCTCAATGAGCTGGTACTGATGGGCCAGGCGTGTATGCCCACTAAGTTCGATGATGGCTCGGTGAAGTTTGAAGTCCGCGGCCGAAACATCTTTCAAGTTGCGTGCGGCACTGGCTTCCACGAGCTTCTGGTAGGCGGCCTTCAGCGTCGCCTTACCTTTTTCATCTATTCGTTCACTTGCAAGCCGGGCGGCCAAGGCCTCAAGGCTCTGCCGAAGTGTGTATAGCTCCCATGCATCGTGGGAAGTGATCGACATGACTTCCCAGCCTACGTAGGGGACCAGGACTAGCAAGCCCTCCTGGACCATTCGCTGCATAGCGCCGCGGATGGTCGCGCGCGATAGCGAGAAGCGCTCTGCAAGGTGGATTTCGGTCAGGCGCGCGCCTGGTGCAATTTGGCCACCGAGGATGTATTCCCGGATGGCATCGGCGGCGAGCTTCTCCGCCGAATGTTTTTGGATTTTCTTGAGTGCCATGTAAGAAGCGGCGCATTGAATTTGGGACCGCATGCGGCGAGGATGCCTTGAGCCATTGTACCGACGGGTGCTTGGCTTGACTCGCTGGAGCCGTCCGGCCCGACCGATCCATTTCCCCCCTTAATCTCGAAATACGGGTTTCCCCTCATTCGGGGAGTCATATCCGCAGATACATTGTCGATGATCGATTGTCGACAATCAACCAAAGGAGTTATTTTGAAAATCACGAGAGTTAAGGTGTATCTGATCAGCAGCGGCATGCTGCATCCCGTCATCGTCAAAATTGAGACGGACGAGGGCATCAGCGGGGTAGGGGAGGCTGCCATCGCCTATGGCTTGGGCGGCACTGCGGCGGCCGGAATGATCAAAGATCTCGCTGCTCGCATCCTGGTCGGTAAGGATCCGCAGGCGATTGAGGCCCTGTGGTCCGAGATGTATGACCACTCTTTCTGGGCAAAGGGCGGCGGCGCGATCGTCTTCGCCGGCATTAGTGCCATCGAGCAAGCACTCTGGGACATCAAAGGCAAAGCGCTCAATGTGCCGGTATACCAGCTCCTGGGCGGGAAAGTACGCGATCAACTACGCGTTTACGCCAACGGGTGGAGCAGTGACACGACGACCGCTTCGGACTTCGCCCGTTCCGCTGAGCGTCCACTGAAGGAGGGCTATACCGCCCTTAAGTGTTATCCCCTTGCCATGCCCGACGCCAGAGGCACGCTGCGCCATCCTACGCGCCGGGCTCTGGATCGAGGCGAAACCGAGCTCGCTTTCCAGCGAGTAAAAGCTTTGCGCGACTGCGTCGGCCCCGATGTCGACCTCATGCTCGATCTGAGCGGTGCGCTGACCACAGACGAAACCATCCGCCTTTGCCAGCGGTATGAGGATCTGGGTATCGATTTCATCGAAGAGCCGGCCGACCCTTTCGACCTCGGCGCGCTTAAAAAAATCTCAGAGAAGGTCAACATCCCCATCGCACTGGGCGAACGGCTGTATACGCGCTATGGCTTTCGCAAGGTCATGGAGACCCACGCTGCCGACACCCTGCAGCCCGATGTGGGCAATACCGGCGGCATCCTTGAGACCAAGAAGATCGCGGCGATGGCGGAGGCTTACAACTTACGCGTAGCTCCTCACAACTGCGCGAGTCGCGTATGCACTGCTGCAACGATGCACGTCAGCGCCAATCTCTCGAACTTCTCGATCCTGGAGCTCTATCCCTACTGGGCGGACGACGCCAAGCATATCGAGTTCACGGACGTGATACCAGAAAACCAGGTCAAGGACGGCTACCTCCAGGTGTCCGACAGGCCGGGGATTGGTATCGAACTCATTGATGACAAGGTACGCCCCTTCCTTTGGGCAGAAATCGATTCTTAACAGGAGAAAAGCATGAAAATCTCGACCCTTCGTAAGTTTGCAACTGCCCTTTCCTTGGGTGGCTCGTTATTCATCCTGCCGCAGCTCGCCTCGGCGCAGGCTACCTGTGCGCCTAAGCCGCCAGCACTCGTAGAGCCTGGCTTCCTCACCATTGGAACCGAGCTTTCAGCGCCACCGATGGGCTTCGTCAAGGATGACAAGCCCGCCGGTTTCGACGTGGACATCGCCGTCGCACTAGCCAAGGCTATGTGTCTGGAGCCGAAGTTCGTGAACTTGGCTTTCCAGGGGCTGTTTCCTGCGCTGATCTCAAAGAAGTTCGACCTGATCTCCTCACGTGTGGGAATCACCGACGTGCGTATGCAGACCTTTGACTTTGTGCCGGTGTTCGTCGGCGGGCTACGCCTGATAACCAAGAAGGACGCCAATCTCCGGTTCAACACCGAATCGGATGTCTGTGGCGTTACGGTGGCGATCGTGGCAGGGTCCACTCAAATGGCTGCTCTGGAGCGCGTCAAGGGTGACTGCCCGGCCGGCAAGCCCATGAACATGAAGGTCTTTGCCGCAATGAACGAGACCGTGCACGAAGTGGCCAAGGGCTCTGCTCAGGCGGCGTTCATCGACTGGCCAGTCGCTGCCTATTTGGTGCAGCAGAACCCCAACACCTACTTTGAAGCCAGCCCCATCCTGAGCGGCAAGGCCGGTGCCAACACTCTACGCAATCGCAACGGCCTGGTGTTTCGCAAAGGCGAAGACGCCAACCGCGCTGCAGTAGATGCCGCATTCAAAGGTTTGGTACAGAACGGCACTTACGCCGAGATCCTGAAAAAGTGGAACCTGGACGGCGGCGACGTCACCAAGGTCACCAACTAACACCAGCGGGCAGGAAGGCCTTTATGCATTTCGATTCATCCTATTTCTTTGCGCTACTGTTCTCCACGAAGTTCTTTGCGCCTATCCTGCTCGTGCTATGGATCACGGTTTTGTCACTCATCATCGGTGTCTTCATCGGCACCGTCGGTGGCATCGTGCTCACTTCACCTCTGTCGAAGCTACAGCCGCTCGTGCGGGGCTATGTGACATTCCTTCGGGGAGTCCCCTTGTTGGTTCAGGTTGTCTTTTGGTACAACGCACTGCCTGCAATGACTAGCGGTGCGGTCAATCTCCCGGCACTGTGGGCAGGCGTCCTTGCGTTAGGCATCAACGAAGGCGCCTACATGACGGAAGTCGTACGCTCAGGTATCAATTCCGTTGATCGCGGACAGCGAGAGGCGTCACAAGCACTGGGTCTGAATTACTTCACCATGATGCGTAAGGTGATCCTGCCCCAGGCCGTTCGTATCGCTCTTGCGCCGACCGGCAATCAAGTGATCAATCTGATCAAGAACACCTCTTTGTTGTTCACCATCGCAATTCCCGAAATCTTCGGAACTGCGACCAATATCTTCAGCGCCAACTTTAAGTATTTCGAAGTGCTTACCGTTGTCGCCATTTGGTACAGCATGCTGGCGGTTGGATACACCATTATTCAACGCTCAATTGAGCGCCGGTTTAGCCGCGGAAATCGAGGGTTATACGCATGACCACATCGGCAACGTCCGGCTTGAGGCCCATAAAAAAGCGACCGGCCGAGCAGCTTACGGCGGATGAGCTACGCCGACTGATTACGACCGGTCAGCTCCCCCCCGGCAGTCGTATTACCGAGGCCAGCGTTGCGCAGCAGTTCGACGTGTCACGCGGAACGCTTCGTGCCGCCCTGCAGCAGCTAAGTCAGGAGGGCCTAATCGTGCTGACCCCCTACACGGGATGGACCGTCATGTCGATTCAGCCGCAGGACCTGTGGGAGCTGTTCACGCTGCGTGCCGCACTCGAATCGATGGCCGGCAAGCTTGCTATCGAGAAGCTCACTCCAGAGGGGGCTCAAGCGCTGGAAGATACCTTTGAACAATTGCTGGTTGCCCGTCATAAAGGTGAACCGGACGACGTTGTCGTGGACCGTGACTTCAACATACACAAGATGATCGTGGAGCTCGCAGGCCACCGACGACTGCGCGAACACTACCGGATGGTCGAACAGCAGATCCGTCTTTTCGTCGCATCGACCTACGTCGACATGAAAGATCCGAACACGACCCTGGACTCACATGGCGCGATTGTCCAGGCCATTGTGCAAAAAGATGTCGCTCTGGCTACCCACTTACTAGAGGAACACAGCATCGGCGAAGGCAAGAGAGTGTTCAAGCTGCTATCAATGGTTCTAAACGAAAACACACCAACGCTATGACAACCACATTCTCCCGTGCCATCCAGTTTCGCGACGTTAACAAGTGGTACGGCCCGTTGCACGTACTCAAGAACGTGAGTTTTGATGTTGCCGAAGGCGAGAAAGTCGTGGTCTGCGGTCCTTCGGGTTCCGGTAAGTCCACCCTAATTCGCTGCATCAACCGACTGGAAAAACACCAGGAGGGGAAGATCCACGTCGAAGGGCAAGAACTTAGCGACGAGACCGCAAGCAGCGTGCGCAGAGAAGTGGGCATGGTATTTCAGTCGTTCAATCTGTTTCCTCACTTGACGATCCTAGAAAATTGCATTCTCGCCCCTATGAGCACTCGGGGCTTGTCGCGTGAAAAGGCGGTTGAAACCGCCATGTCCTATTTGGAACGCGTACGCATCGCAGAGCAGGCGCAGAAATACCCGGCCAAGTTGTCCGGCGGTCAGCAGCAACGCGTGGCGATTGCTCGCGCACTGTGTATGGAGCCTCGCATCATGCTGTTCGATGAGCCGACATCTGCGCTGGATCCCGAGATGATCCAAGAGGTACTCGACACCATGACTGAGCTGGCGCAAACGGGTATGACAATGATCTGCGTAACTCATGAGATGGGGTTTGCACGACAAGTTGCTGACCGTGTCGTCTTCATGGATCATGGTGAAATCGTCGAGCAGGGCCGGCCTGATGAGGTGTTTGGGTCTCCGAAAACTCAACGGCTGGCTGACTTCCTCGGTCGCGTGATGGCCTCGCACTGAGCAGCGCAACATGATGCATGTCTATGTTGAGAATCAGGCCGGCCGCGCGGCCACTTACAGCATCACTCCTGAAGTGTTCCGCTGTGCGTTGCCTATGCCTGAAACAGAAGTCACCGTGACCATTCACGACAGCGACAGGCCCGACTTAGACGCGCTGGCGCGAGCTGACGTGTTTGTCGGGTCCGGTTTCGACGTGGAGCGCTTGCGTCGCGGTGCTCCCAGGCTCAAGCTCGTGCACTGCACCAGCGCGGGCGTCGAGCGATATCTGCCGCTGGACTGGCTGCCGCAGGGCGCCAAGTTCACTAACAGTAGCGGAATTCACGTTCAGAAAGCGCGTGAGTATGCGGCCATGGCGCTGCTGATGCTTAATTCTGAGATGCCTTTTCTGATCTCGAATCAGCGCGAAAAGCGCTGGTCACCCCGGTTGACCCCTCCAATCGAAGGCCAGCGTGTTCTCGTGGTCGGTTTGGGCCGCCTCGGCTGCGCCGTGGCTTCAGCGGCGGGCGCGCTGGGTCTGAAGGTGGAAGGCATCTCGCGACATGGGCGGAGCGTCGACGGAGTGGCAGAGGTGTCCAGGATTGATGCGCTTGCCGAACGCATCCAGGTATGCGATTTTCTGATCCTGTGCTGCCCACTGACCAAGGAGACGCGCGGCCTGTTGCATGCGGGTCTTATCGGGAGCATGAAGCGTGGCGCGGGAATCGTAAATATGGCGCGCGGCCAGGTGGTGGTTACCGCTGATGTTATCGAGGCCTTAAAAAGCGGCCAATTAGGTGGCGCCGTGCTGGATGTGTTCGACACGGAGCCACTGCCGCCGGAGGCGGCAGTGTGGGACGTACCTAACCTCATAGTGACTCCGCATGTTTCTTGCGACATGCCCACGGGGTACACGGGGAAGTCGATGAAGATCCTCGCCCGAAACTTGGCGCGCTTGCGGGCCGGCGAACAAGAGCTTGAAAACGAAGTTGATCCCGAACTCGGGTATTAACGGACTGAGAAACGCATAAATCAAACTAAGGAGATCAACCATGTCTACAGCCTCATTTATCCGCAACAGCCTCGTGTCCCTTGTGGCGCTGGTCTGCATCGCGGTGGCCGGCGGTGCCCACGCTCAAGCGGGATACCCCAATAAGCCCGTTAAGCTGGTCGTACCGTTCGCCGCCGGTGGCTCGACAACCCTTTTGGCACGTATGTTGACGGAGCGCCTCGGCCAGAGCATGGGCCAGCCCTTCGTGATAGATAACCGCGCCGGTGCGGGCGGTAATGTCGGTATGGAATACGTGGCTCGATCGGAGCCTGATGGCTACACACTGTTGCTTGCGCCTATCGGAATGGCGACAAATCCTGCGCTGTATCCGAAGATGTCATTTGACCCGCAAAAAGACTTCGCGCCGATTAGTCTCTATGCAGGCGTTCCCAATCTACTGGTTGTGCACCCTTCGGTGCCTGCCCGCAATATCGGTGAATTGATTGCTTATGCCAAGGCCCACCCTGGCAAGCTGACCTATGCCTCCAGCGGGGTGGGCACCTCGAGTCACCTTACCGCCGAAATGCTCAAATCTGCCGCTGGTATTTTCATTCTTCACATCCCTTACCGAGGCGGGGCGCCGGCGATGCAGGATTTGATGGGCGGCCAAGTTCACATGTTGTTCGAGCAGGTACCTTCGGTATTGCCCGAAGTTCAAAGTGGCCGTGTTCGCGCGCTAGGCATTACCAGCACTAGACGTATGCCTACCGCACCGGAGATTCCTACCGTTGCAGAGAGTCTCGCGGGTTTCGAGGTAAACGCGTGGATGGGAATCGCCGCACCCAAGGGTACGTCGCCGCAGATCGTTGCACGATTGAATGCGGAGATAGTCAAGGTGTTGAACGACCCAGCATTCCAGGCACAACTCGCCCGGGTGGGCGCCACGGCCATGCCCAGCTCCCCGACTGACTACGCAAAGTTCCTTGCCAGCGAGACCACCCGCTGGACGCGGATCGTCAAGGCCTCAGGCGCGCGACTCGACTGACGCCCAGGAGATCCCATGAGCAATTGGAAAGTGCTGCCGCGCTTCGCGGCATGGGGTGTGTTCGCCCTGGCGCAGGCCGCAGGGGCTACGCAGATCGTCGTGGGCCAGGTCGGCCCCCTCTCTGGCATGGATGCGAATCAGGGCCGAGCGTATTCTGCAGGCTTGCAGTTGCATTTCAACCAAGTCAACAAATCAGGCGGCGTTGCAGGCCATACCTTTGCGCTAGTGCGCAAGGATGATGGCGGTCGAGCCGAAGACACCGTTGCGGCCACGCGGCAGTTATTGGCTGAATCGAAGCCCATGGTCCTCTCGGGCTACGCGGGAGGGCGCAATATTGCCGATCTCGTTTCCTCTGGTCTCCTCCAGAGCGAGAAAATCGCACTGGTGGGTTATCGCACCAGCGAAATTGCACCGGAGACGCCTTACCTTTACAGCGTCCGCGCTGGTCTCCGTGACGAAGTTAACAAGATTGGCGATCATCTCGCCACCGTCGGCATAAATCGACTCGGCCTGTTCTACGAGGAAGGCCTCAACGTCGCCGCGCTGCTTGCGGCGGTGGACGAAATGGCAAAAAGAACAGGCGCGCAGATTCTCGTGAAAGCGTCTTATCCCGCCGGAACGACTAGCGCCGACAGGGCGGTGAGCGCAATGATCGCTGGGCGGCCGCAGGCTGTCCTTATGGTCGCTACCGGTGCAGCGGCTGCGAGCTTCATTGAGCAGTACCGGGAAGGAGGCGGCACCGCACGGCTGTTCTCGTATTCTGGTGCGGACATCGAGCAGATGAGCAAGCGGCTTTCCGACGAGCAGATGCAGGGTGTGGTTATTGCGCAAGTCACCCCGAGCCCATACAAGGTTTCGAGCCGGCTCACGAAAGACTTCGCTGACACACTCGCGAAATCGGAAAAGCCTGATGTACCTGTGAGCTACGCCATGATGGAAGGGTACATAGCCGCCAAGATAATAGTTGAAGCCACCCGCCGGATGGGCGCGCGCGCGAGTCGAGAGGCCTTCGTTCAAGCCCTCGACTCGATTGATATGCTCGATTTAGGCGGCTACTCGATTGGCTTCAAGCCGAATATGCGATCAGGTTCCAGATTTGTCGAGATGTCGATCGTAACGGCAGGCAGGATTCGGCAATAGCGGCGTGATCAGCATTCAATAATGTTTACTGCAAGACCACCGCGAGAAGTCTCTTTGTATTTGGTCATCATGTCGGCGCCAGTCTCTCGCATAGTCTTGATGACTTTGTCCAAACTCACGTGATGTGTTCCGTCACCATGCAATGCCATGCGAGCGGCGTTGACGGCTTTGACAGATGCGATGGCATTCCTCTCAATGCATGGAATTTGCACCAATCCACCCACTGGGTCGCATGTCAGCCCAAGATGATGTTCCATACCGATCTCGGCGGCGTTTTCGACTTGCTCAGGCGAGCCGCCAGTTACGGCGCATAGCGCAGCCGCTGCCATCGAGCACGCTACACCTACCTCGCCTTGGCAGCCGACCTCTGCTCCCGATATCGAGGCGTTTTCCTTGTAGAGAAGGCCAATAGCGCCTGCGGTGAGTAAAAACTCGATCACGCCCGCATCGTTGGCCTCATGAACGAAACCTCTGTAGTAATGCAAAACGGCAGGAATAATGCCCGCCGCACCGTTCGTAGGCGCTGTGACAACTCGTCCACCAGAAGCATTCTCTTCGTTGACAGCCAATGCATAGAGGTTGATCCAGTCCATGGTGCTCAGTGGGTCTGGTTTGGCCCCGTTCTTTTTTGTGGCCGATAGCGACTGTTGCAATGCAGCGGCGCGGCGACGGACTTTAAATGGGCCGGGCAACGTGCCTTCAGCACGGCATCCGCGCGCGACGCAGTCTTGCATGACTGACCAGATATTAAGCAAGCCACGGTCGATTTCGTCGTCCGTTCGCCAAAACCTTTCATTGCGCCGCATGATCTCTGCGATGCTGCATTGGTTCACGTTAGCAATCGCTAGGAGCTCGTCGCCACTGTGAAAAGGATGTGGAAGTACGGTGGTATCCGGTGCGATGGTCTTGTGCCTAGATCCGTCATCTGCAACTTCTTCGCTCACGACAAATCCGCCGCCTACGGAATAGTAGGTGTACGAGCATAGGAGCTCGTCCGACGAATTAAACGCTGAAAACGTCATGCCATTTGCATGAAATGGAAGCGTCTTAGTGAGATAGAAGAGAACGTCAGTCTTTTCGTGGAAGGCTATGGGGTGAGCCCCAAGCAGCTGAATTTGGTGGGTGGCGCGGATACCCTCCAGGATCGAAGGAATCTTGTCCGGGTCAATCGTGTCTGGTTCGAAGCCGGAAAGCCCCAAAAGCACCGCAGTTCCGCTGCCATGGCCTTTGCCGGTTGCGCCGAGCGATCCGTAGAGTTCGCATCGAACGACCGCTGTCGCGTCCAGCTTGTCGTCGTTCACCAAACGCTGCGTAAACATACGCGCTGCACGCATCGGCCCGACCGTGTGTGAACTAGAAGGGCCAATACCTATTTTGAAAAGATCGAAAACGCTGACGGCCACAAAAACTCCAAGTCACTCGTGACTAACGTAGGAAAGTGCATAGTACGGGCAGCGTTAAAGCAATACAATTGATCTTTATTTGACGTATACATTAGAAATATTAACTATTTCTCAGGGTGGTCATGGACATTGCACGCCTCAAAGCTTTGCGAGAACTTTCAATCCGTCAGACGATGGCTGCGGTTGCCGAGGCGCTAAACCTCACCCCGTCAGCTGTTTCTCAGCAGATTACTCAGCTTGAAGAAGAAGTCGGTGTTCCTCTAACTGAGCGAAGAGGCCGCGGCGTGAAGCTGACTCATGCGGGCGAAGTGTTGGTGTCGCATGTGGAGCGCATCATGGGCGTTCTAGATGAGGCCGGATCGGAGTTGGCCCTAATACGTAAAGAGATAGCCGGCACCTTACGGATCGCCGCTTTTGCCACTGCTGCAGCGGCGCTGCTTCCTCCTGTGCTGCAAGCGCTCCGGAAAAGCTACCCGCGTCTTCAGATAACAATTATTGAGATGGAGCCGTCTGAGGGTTTGGCAGCCCTGGGTTCCTGGAATGTTGATTTGGCAATCGTCGACGATCTTTCCGTCCGTTTGGCACGTATGGAAAAGACGGTTCACAAAGTGCGTCTAATTGACGACGAGTTGAAAGTAGTGATGGCAAAAGACCATCCTCTGGCGCTCAAACCATCCATTGCCTTGTCTGAACTGAAGGATGAAGAGTGGGCAATGGATTCTGCAACCAGCTTCTATGGCGAATTCGTGATGAACCTTTGTCGGCAAGCTGGCTTCACGCCTCAGGTCAATGCCGCCTGCCGGGGCTCAGAAATCATTGCCGCGATGGTGGCATCCGGCTGCTCTGTGTCGATCATTCCCGGTTTGCGTCTTGGGCAGATTTCGCAGAATCTGGTTGCTCGCCCCCTGCGGCCGGCGGTGACTCGTCGGATTTCTGTGGCTTTTCGTCAGGGGGAACGGGCGCACCCTGCGATAAAAGTTTTTGTTGAGCAGTTGCTGCACACTTCACAAGCGATGACTCGCTAACTTCATCGCTTGTGTCGGCATGCTTGGCGGCGGACCGTCCGCGCATTGATATGTATTCAAACCAGTTAAGCATGCACGCTAGGGGAGGGCGTTTTCACTGTTTCTGGGAGATGCTTCAGCATATCTTTGACCAATGCGGGCAAGTCAAACCTGCACTTCCACTTCCAATCGCGCTGCGCGCATGAATCGTCAATTGAATTGGGCCAGCTGCTTGCAATTTTCTGTCTGAAATCCGGCTCATATGCAACTTCGAAACTTGGCAGATGCTTTCGGATCTCTGCGGCAATTTCACTGGGTGTAAAACTGACGCCTGCCAGGTTGTAGCTGCCGCGTTCGGTAATCGACTCGGCTGGCGCCTCCATCAATTCAAGCGTGGCGCGCACCGCATCGTCCATATAGAGCATCGGTAGTGCTTCGTCTTCGGCAAGGAAGCAGTTGTATTGCTCACCTTTAAGTGCCGAGTAGAAGATATCGATGGCGTAATCAGTTGTTCCTCCGCCAGGCTTTGTCTTATACGAGATCAGTCCGGGATAGCGCAGGCTACGTACGTCAACGCCGTGCTTTTCAAAGTACCAGCGACACCAGCCTTCTCCGGCGAGCTTGGAAATTCCATACACGGTCTTCGGTTCCATCACCGTGCTCTGCGGGGTCGCATCGGCCGGTGTAGTTGGGCCGAAAGCAGCAATAGAGCTCGGCCAGAACACTTTGTCCAACTTGTAGTGACGGGCGGTTTCCAAGACATTCAGCAATCCACCCATGTTTAAGTTCCAGGCCCAGGTAGGGGACGTCTCGCCGGTGGCCGATAGCGCCGCAGCGAGAAGGTAGATCTGGGTGATGCCATGACGCTTTACAAGTTCCTTGAGTTGCCCGGCATCGGTGACGTCCAGCATTTCGTGGGCAATATGCGCGTGGCGACCAGTCGGGACCATATCGCTCGTTATTACATTGTGCGAGCCGTGACGCTCGGCAAGTGCAGCTGACAGCTCGGTGCCGAGTTGTCCGTTGGCGCCAATGATCAGGATTTTGGGTTTACCGCTCATGCTGTGATCCCCAGCTCTTTACCTGCTTTAGCAAAGGCATCAAGGGCGCTACCAAGCTGCTGCTTGGTGTGCAGCGCGCTGATTTGCACCCGAATACGCGCTTGGCCTTTCGGGACTACGGGGTAAAAGAAGCCGGTGACGTAGACACCCAATTCCAACAGGCGACGCGCCAGTCGCTGTGCCGTCTCTGCTTCGTACACCATTACGGGAATAATGGGGTGAGTACCCGCTTTTAAGTCGAATCCGCGCGCCGCCAAGCCGTCGCGGAAGAAACGAGTGTTTTCTTCAAGGTTGTCGCGCAGGCAGGTGTCTGCCTCTAACAAATCAAGGACTTTAATACTCGCGCCGACGATGACAGGTGCAAGCGTGTTCGAGAAGAGATAAGGCCTGGAGCGCTGCCGAAGCATTGCAATCACCTCGGCCTTTGCGCTCGTAAATCCACCTGATGCGCCACCCAACGCTTTGCCGAGCGTTCCTGTAATGATGTCGATCTTGCCAAACAGGCCTCGGTACTCGTGCGTCCCGCGGCCGGTCTTTCCAATGAAGCCGGTGGCATGAGAGTCGTCTACTCCCAGCAGTGCGCCGAACTCGTCGCAAACGGCGCGGATCTCATCCAAACGCGCAATCGTGCCGTCCATGGAGAAGACGCCGTCTGTGAATACAAGTTTGTACCGCGAGCCCGCAGCGTCGGCCTCCCGCAGTTGGTGCCGGAGATCTTCTATATCGTTGTGCCGATACCGGTAACGCTTCGCCTTGCTCAGGCGGATGCCGTCAATGATTGAGGCGTGGTTGAGTTCGTCGCTGATGATTGCATCTTCGGCGCCGAGTAAGGTCTCGAAAAGACCGCCATTGGCATCAAAGGCCGAGCCATAGAGGATGGTGTCCTCGGTACCCAGAAACTTCGACAGTCGCGCCTCTAGTTCTTTGTGAATATCCTGCGTACCGCAGATGAACCGCACAGAACTTAGGCCAAAACCACGGGTGGCGAGAGCCGCATGCGCGGCTTCCAGAATTCCGCGGTGGGAAGACAGCCCCAGGTAGTTATTGGCACAAAGGTTGATGATTTCACTGGAATCAGCGGTCGAAACGAGGGTGCTTTGAGCGGAGGTAATCGGACGCTCGACCTTAAAAAGGCCGGCCGCCTCGATTTTCTGGAGCTCTTCACGAAGTGAGGCGTAGAAATGAGAGGTAGTAAGCATTGCGTAGTCCTGCTAGGATCGGGTTATTCATCATTTTGGCGATTTCCATTAATAAACGCCATTTGTCCACTATATCGAACAATTCGTGAATATGCAAATGTCGCGCGCAGAGACTCGTTCCGAGGGGCCGCCAGCCGTCGGCGAAACCTTGAAGACGCTGCGTCAATCGCAGCGCCTTTCACTTGATGATTTGTCCAGGCGTGCTGGCGTTTCCAAATCGATGCTGTCGCAGATTGAGCGCAATGAGGCCAATCCGACTGTGGCGATTCTTTGGCGCCTGGCCAGTGCTCTTGGCATTGACATCACGGATTTCCTCAGTACTGGTCAAACCAAGACTGCGGCGGCCGCCGTTACCGTCACCGCGGCACACGAGATGCCGACGATCAAAAGCGCTGACGGCAAATGTGAGCTTCGCATCCTTAGCCCGATCAACATGGCAGGTACGGTTGAGTGGTACCAGTTGACTATCGCGGCCGGAGGCGTTTTACCATCGGAGCCGCATGAGAAGGGGGCCAAGGAGCACCTGTCCGTGCATAGCGGTGCTATGACGGTGCGCGCTGGGGACAGTGAGGTAATTGTGCGCAGTGGTGATACCGCACGATATCCAGTCGATCTACAGCATTCGATTGCCAATCAAGGCAAGACTGCAGCAACCGCACTACTTGTTGTCGAATACGGCCGTTAAGGGCAAACCGGATTGGTAGTCGCAATGGCAATTCAGCTTGAAGGATGAGTCTGGTGGTTACCGTATTCGACCGAATGCCTGCTCCGAATGCTGCCATCGAGAGATACGGAGCCATGCTTGCAGGGCAGCTTGGTGAAGCCGTTGTTGTGCCTTACAGGCAGGTCAACATTGGCGATTGGGCGCCTGAAGAAAACAAATGCCACCACAACGTGGCCACCTGGATTGAAAGAAATCCACACCACGGACAAGTACTAGGCTGGCTGGTCATCGCCGCACCAAAAAGCGACTTCATACGGTTCGTTGCCCATTCGGTGGTTGAAGACGAAATGGGGAACAGGTTCGACATCACACCCCTTCACGCCATGGAGCCACGGCCGTTCTTGGGCGCCGGCATCAACGCCGACGACTATTTTTGGATAGAAGAACAGTTGTTTGAGGTCTATCCAATGAGTGGCTTCGACCATTTCATCTAGCTCCCGAGAAAACATACAGAATCCCAAACGTAGGCAGTACTTTGATGTACTGCGGGGCAAGCGGCATCGGCAGTGCTCTATGTGAAATCGTTTGCTACTAGGGCTTTGGTAGCTCCTGCTGCTGGCAGTGCGTGGAAAAATCCAATCGATTGGACTATCATGCAGGTCAACCCGGATTTGTGGTTAAAAGTCACCTTTAGCCAGACGAATCCTTAATCTCAACATCGCCTTAGAAGCGGGCATTTCAGCACATTGGGCCAAGTGAACGAACAGAACATGCCCGCTTTGGCGAGCGACGATACGACGGGGCTGCCGGCCGGTAAACGACCAAGAATGGCCGATATAGCGCGCTTAGCGGGAGTCGACGTGTCGACCGTCAGCCGTGCGTTGGCGGGGAGCCCGCGCGTCACCAAAGAGACCAGGGCGTTGATCGATAAGATCGTGCGCGACACTGGCTACGTGGTGAATGAGGCGGCCCGCAATTTGCGGGATGGGCGCGCTAACCAGGTGCTCGTCATCGTTTCGGACATCGCCGCACCGTTCTATTCTGATGTAGTTCAGGGCATCGTCGAGACGCTAGCGGAACGTGGAATCAATGTTTTGTTGGGTGTGACGCTGCGTCAGGCCAAGCGAGAAGCAAACCTGGGGCAACAACTGCTAACGGGTGTGGTGGATGGCATCATCACCGTCACCGGGAGCGTGCCTGAGCCCATCCTCGGCATGCAGGGCTTTGACCGCAAGGTCGTAGCGATCTCGCGGCCCGTACCGCACGAGGGCGTCACGTGCGTCACTATCGATAACTATGCTGCTGCCAAAGAGGTGATGGCACACCTCTATGCAGCCGGGCATCGGCGTATTGTCCACATCGGTGGACCGAATCACTCAGAGACATACCGTGACCGGAGTGCGGCGTATGTCGATTTCATGCGGGACCATGGCCTGGTCGAGCTGACGAAGGTGCGTTCGACCGATTCTTTCAATGATGATGCTGAGTCGGGTTTCGAGATTATGAAGGCCATGCTCAGCGATGGTTTGAGCCCCACCGCGGTCTTCTGTGCCACTGACGAGCTCGCGATAAGCGCTATGGCAGCTGCTCGACAAGCCAACCAAAGTATCCCAGGTGACGTCTCGTTCTTTGGGTTTGATGATCTGAAATTGGCGGGGCTGATGCATCCCCCGCTATCGACAGTGTCGGTTCCGCGCTTCGAGATGGGGCGCAGGGGCGCGGAAGAAATCTTTCGCCAGATTTACAAGGGTGCGAAGACTGCCTCCAAAATTACGCTCAAGCATCGTTTGGTACTCAGGGGCAGTGTGGCGCAGATCTAAGGCCGAAATCGCCGGCTCTGTTCAAGAGCCTATAGACGTGCGTGCTCGCGTAGATTGAGCGTTGCGGTTAGTTGTGCCGGGAGAAGGAGCTACCCGCTCCAAGGCGGAACTATTTGCTATCGAACTTAAGTCGCCATGGCCGCGCCCTATATGGAGTTCCCATTCGCGCAGGCGTGTGGCTGTCAGCTTCCTGGGGCCCCACGCACTGGCGTCCGCCACGTAGGGCGCCGGCTTTGTCGAGCGGCTCGCACGGTTGAGCGCCTCTTTATATAGCCGAGAAAGTGCGGCCACGCCCTGCGCGCGCCTACTTCCCATCCCGCAAGCATTCCATTTGAGACAGTTTTCTTACTTTCTATTGACAATACAATCGATTGGATTTCTAATACAAACGATTGGATACAGACTAATCGCTACAAACCGAGAAAGCACCATGACTGAAAATCCGGCGACTTCGAAGGTCGCTTTTCCAAGCGATGTGGATTACCGCAATCGCATTAAACGTGCCCAAACTGCGATGAAACGGCATGGCATCGACGTTCTCGCATTAGCGGGTGTCGACACTCATCGCTTCTTCACCGGCCTGCATGGTCTACCGGTCAGCAGGCCGATATGGCTGGTTCTGCAGCAGGACGGCAAGGCCGGCTTCGTCTCGCCTGGCAGTGAAGTTAAGGAGATTCGGGCGCGATGCAGTACGCCGGTGGTTGCCAGGTGGGTTGAGTGGGAGGAGCCCGTACCGGCTCCTATGACTCATCAGGACGCACTTGCCAAATATCTTGAGGAGGTCGCGCCGGGCGCTCGCGTGATCGGCGTTGATTTCAATGGCGCCAATGGCGGAAACATCGAACTGGTTAAGCAAAAGTTCGGGGCCGAACGAGTCAAGGATGCTGGGGCGCTACTGCGCGAATTGTTCGCTGTAAAGGATGCGGCGGCTCTCGGCGTCATTCGGCTCAGCTGCGATGTCATTGCCCATCAGTTCAATGCCAGCCGTGACGCTATCGCTCCTGGTGTTCCTGAGTGGGAGGTATCGCTTGCCTCCTTTGTCGCCGGCACTAGGCGGGCAGCTGAACTTTGGGACGGAAATGAGGAGCAGTCACCGTTGGCGCATGGGTTGCACATGACGGGAAGCGGGACCGAGCGCACGGCGCGCTGCCATGCTTCTGGCGCCGGCCGAAAAATGCGGGATGGCGAATACGTGCAGATATGCCGCTGCAGCACCGGCTTCTTCGGGCACCTGATCGGCTTTGACCGGCCGGTTCTGCTTGGTTCGAAAGAACCATCTAAGGAAATGCGAAAGGTCGTTGATCTTGCACGTGAGGCGCAGGAGGCTGCATTGGCGGCGGTTCGCCCTGGTGTAACGGCTGGCGAGGTGCACGCTGCCGCAATGAAAGTGATCGACCGCGGTGGTTGGGAAAACCCCGTCCTGCACCGTACCGGGCGTTCGATCGGGTACTCCGGCTGGGATGGGCACGAACTCAAGGCCGATTCACCGACCGTGCTTGAGCCGGGCATGGTTTTCACGGTCGAGCCTGGAATCTACGTCGATGGCGTGGGCGGCGCGCGCTTTGGCGACACGGTCGTTGTGACTGAAACCGGGTGCGAAGTGCTCACCCCGTTCGAACTCGGTAGGAGCATCTGATGACAAACCAGTTGCTCCCTGCTGTTTCCTTCCAAGGCGTAACTCGGCGGTACGGTTCCGTCGCGGCGGTAAACGACGTCAGCCTCGACATCGCGCCGGGGGAATTCTTTGCGTTGCTAGGGTCAAGTGGCTCTGGCAAGACGACGCTCTTGATGCTCCTTGCCGGTTTCGACAAACCCACCGAAGGCAGTGTCCTGATGTCGGGCACCTCTGTTTCCGATGTGCCTCCGCATCGACGGCAAATCGGGGTGGTCTTCCAGAACTATGCGCTTTTCCCGCACCTGACGGCCGCCGAGAACGTGGCCTATCCACTCAAAATGCGTGGTGTCGGGCGCGCCGAGAGCGATACGCGGGTGAAGACGGCACTTGGCCTCGTCAACCTGACTGATCGCGGGTCATCGTATCCGTCGCAATTGTCGGGTGGCCAGCAGCAGCGCGTGGCACTCGCTCGCGCTCTCGTCTTCGGTCCCGACCTTCTACTTATGGATGAACCGCTCGGCGCACTTGATCGAAGGCTCCGCGACCAGATGCAACAGGAGCTCAAGCGCATCCAGGGCGAACTCGGCATCACGGTTATCTACGTTACGCACGACCAGTCGGAAGCCATGGCTATGGCAGACCGTATCGGAATCATGGCCGAGGGGCGGCTTCTCCAGGTCGCGGATCCCGAAACCATTTACGCGAAGCCAGCGAATCATTTCGTCGCGCGTTTCCTGGGCGATTGCTCGATCTTGCGGGTTACCGCAGCGGATGGCGGGCGAGGATACGAGATCTGTGGCGTCCGTCAGCCGCTGTCGTCTCCAGCTACCGGGCGTTTCGATGTTGTGGTGAGGCCGGAGAACGTCTCCGTTCACCCTGCAACGGAGGCCGCATCAGGCGACACCCCCGGTGTACCTGCCAAGGTCCGCGATGTCACATATCTGGGTGCCGCTTGGCGCGTAACGCTGGAGCTTCCTGACAGGCAACTCCTGCTCGCCAGCGTAGTGCGCGGAGATCGCATGGCTGGGCATCTGGCGCCCGGTGAGCCCGTCGTTGCGCGATGGTCTCCTGAGTTTGTCGCAGTTCTTCCGGCAGAGAAATCTATCTGAAGCAGAGTTTTTGAAGGAGTGGAAACAATGAATGAAACGAGACAAGTCTTCCTGAAACGCAGTTTTTTTGAAGGAGTAAAACCAATGAAATCGACCAGCCTTTACACGAAAATCTCAGCCGGACTGCTCGCTGCAGCTAGCGCAATATTTTTCCATCCTGCGGCACTTGCCGCCGACCCCGCCAAGCCGGTCGTGGTCGCCTCTTATGGTGGATCCTTCCAGGAAGCCCAGACAAAGGCCTTCTTTGATCCCTACACCAGAGCCTCGGGCACCAAAGTCATCGGTACCACTGGTACCGGTCACGCCAAGATCAAAGCCATGGTCACTAGCGGCAACGTCACCTGGGACGTGGTTTCAGCCGACGCTGCGGCCTACGAGAACGAGGTGAAGGATGACCTACTTCAGCCGCTCGACTACTCCGTTATCAAAGCAGATGGAATTCCGGCCGCGTTTCGCACGAAATACGGCATCGGTTACATGAAGTTTGCGCAGAACCTGGCCTGGAATAAAACCAAGTTCCCCAATGGGCTTACTCCTGCGCAGTTCTTTGATCCAAAGGTGAAGGCGCGCCGAGTGATGTTGGCGCTGCCGTACTACAACATTGAGTTCGCGCTGCTGGCTGATGGTGTGAAGCCATCCGAACTCTATCCGTTGGATGTTACGCGTGCTCTCAAAGTTATCGACCGTGTGAAAGACCAGATCGTCGGTTTCAAACCGCCTTCGGACGTCCAGGCGCTTATTCAGCAGGGCGAGGTTGATGCAGCCTACGGCCCAGGCGGTCGCATCCAGAATGCCATCAAGGGCGGTGCCAACTGGGCTTATGGGTGGAATGCCTCGGTCACCGTCGTCGAGTATTGGGCGGTAGTCAAGGGCGCGCCAAATCCGGCCGAGGCGATGAAATTCATCAATTTCGCCGTACAGCCGAAGCAGCAGGCCGATTTGCCCCGCCATATCTTTTACGGCCCGACCAACGTTGACGCACTGAAGCTGATTGATGGCGCAGCGCTTTCAGCTGTCGCCAAAGATCTCCCAGGAAATCCAGCGAACGAGAAGCTCGGTGCAATTCTCAATTCGAAATGGTGGAACGAGAACCTCGAGCCCGTTGCGGCCCTGTGGAACACGTACGTCATGCGTTAACAGCGCACAAATAGGAGAACGCGAAGATGAGACGCAGCAGTGGATTCGTAAATTGGTTAGTGCAATGGGAACGGTTCTTACTGCTCGCTCCAGTAACCATCTTGCTTCTCCTGGCTTTCGCCATACCGTTACTGGCGATCGTTCCAGAGGCGTTTGGCGGAGATGCCATCGGCCGCTTTATGCGGATCTTTGGCAATCCCGTCTACCAAAAGGTGATCTGGACGACGGTGCGTATCAGCGTGGAAGCCACGGTGATAACTCTCGTTATCTCTTTTCCGCTCGCATGGATTTTGAGTCGCGCGACTGGGGTGAAGGCGCTGCTTCTCGGGTTGTTGGTGCTGGTTCCCTTCTTGACCAGTGTGATGGTGCGTACGTTTGCCTGGTTGGCGATCTTGGGCCAGCGTGGCCTTGTCAATGCAACGCTAATGGGTCTGGGGCTGACTTCAGAACCCATTTCGCTGCTCTTCAGCGAACTGGCAGTTGTCCTGGCTCTCGTGCAGTGCTCAATTCCGATGATGGTCTTCGCTCTCTTCACGGTCCTCAGGCGCATTGACGGGCGTCTTGTTCTGGCCGCTCACACCCTTGGAGCTAACCCGTTTCGTATCTGGTCGGGCGTACTTCTTCCACTCGCCATACGTGGCATCCAATCCGGCGTTACGATCATCTTTCTCTTCACAATGGCGAGCTTCATCGCGCCGACCTTTCTGGGTAGCCAACGTCAGCAGATGCTCGCCCAAGTCGTCCAGGCGGAAATCGACGTCGGAGCCGACTGGGCTTTGGCTGCAGCACTCGGCATCACACTCGCCTTTGTTGCGACGATCATCGTCACGGCGCTCTCCTCGGTAGCGCGATATTTGTCGCGTTGGCAGCGCCCTGGTGTGCCGCCGCAGAGTTCGCCGCAGGCGACTGTGGCGCAGGTGGACAAGTCGCTCCTTCGGAAATCGGTAAAACTGCCGCCGACCCGCTTCAAAATACCTGAGGTCTTACGCGCCGGCATGCGATTTGTTCAACCGGTCTACCTGTTTCTGATATCGGTCTTCATTCTCCTTCCGTTGGTCGTACTCATACCGGTATCTTTCAGTTCAGCTGAGGTGCTCATATTCCCGCCACCGGGCTACTCATTGCGATGGTTTGAAACGATCTTTCACAGCCAGGAATGGACTGCCGCGGCACTGACTAGCCTTCGCATTGGCGCCGCTACCTGTGTGTCGGCCCTCATCATCGCCACGCTGGCGGTTCTCGGAATTGGTCGAAATTTCCGGTACCAGGGTGCTGTTGAAGCAATGCTCATGTCGCCCTTGACCGTTCCTAGCGTTGTCTTCGCGCTCGGCGCCTATCTGGCCTTCTCGCGTGTAGGACTGGTGGATACCGAGACCGGGATCATCATCGTTCACACCGTCCTGATTTTCCCAATCGTTTACCAGGTCGCGTCGGCAACATACAGCTCAATCGATCCTTGGCTGTCCCTTGCAGCGGCAAGCCTTGGAGCGAACGCCTGGCGCGTCTTTCAAACGATCACTTTCCCTTTGCTTCTGCCGGGGCTCGGAATTGGAGCTCTGCTTGGAATGCTTCTTTCGTTCGATGAATCGGTCGCTTCGATCTTTCTCAGTAACCTATCGGTGAAAACCTTGCCGAGAAAGTTGTGGGAAGGTATTCGCTTCAATACGAGCCCCGAGTCTGCCGCCGTCTCCGTGGTATTGCTGGGTGTGACATGTGTCGTGGTCATTATCGGCATGGCGATTATTCTCCGGCGCCGAAAAAACGCGTTACTGCCGGCGTAATCGCGCCCGAGTGTTGGAGTAGCGACGCTACTCGACCACGTCTGCTGGTCTTGCTCTAGCCGTCAATTCAAAAAAAACGGCATCCGATTGGGTTCATACGGAACCTTCGGATGTCCGATGCAAAAACTATCTTTCAAAGGAAATGACATGAACCTTGCCTTCCTTTCCGCCACCGATCTTGGTCGGGCATTGGCCCAAGGCGAATTTACGTCGGAGGCGCTAGTGTCCGAGTTGCTCGGTCGCATCCAAACCTACAACCCGAAACTGAACGCTTTCGTGGAGGTGTATGGGGAGCCCGCCCTTCTGGCGGCGCGTGAGTCTGACAGACGGCGCTCCCGCAATCAGACAAGAGGTCCCCTCGACGGCATTCCGTTCGCGGCCAAGGACCTGTTTGACGTGGAGGGTCATCCCACTTTGGCCGGATCGAAGGCGCTCGCCGCTACAGCCGCTGCGCAATCAGCCACCGCAGTTCGGCGGTTGCTGGCCGAGGGCATGGTTTTGCTCGGCAAGACGCACACGGTCGAGTTCGCGTATGGAAGTTGGGGAACAAACCCGAGCTGCGGCACGCCGATCAACCCGCGCGATCCGTTGGTTCAGCGTGTTCCCGGAGGGTCATCCAGCGGATCAGGTGTTGCGGTGGCAGCTGGGCTTGTGCCGGTCGCGTTGGGCACCGATACGGGGGGGTCGGTGCGCAGCCCATCAGCTTTGTGCGGCGTCATCGGCATGAAGACATCGCTCGGACTGATCGGACGGGGTGGCGTGCAACCGCTCGCCCTCGTTTTTGACGCGGTGGGACCCATGACCCGCTCTGTTGAGGACGCGGCACTTATTCAGGCAGCGTTGCAAGGCGAGGATCCCGATGATCCGTCGACGTTTGGCGTACCACGCTCAAACTCCCTTGTCGACCTGGACAAGGGCATCTCGGGGTTGACGCTGCGCTATCCGAGTATGGAAAGCCTGAAGTCGGCCGAGCCGGGTGTCCTTGAGCGCTTCAAGGAGACGCTTGCTGACCTGGAAGCCATGGGTGCGGTCCTCGACGAGGTGCCGCTACCTCGACCCCTTGAAGCGTATGCGACTCTCACGGCCAACATCACGACGGTAGAAGCCTGGAACCGCTACCAGCATCTGGTCGAGAAGGAACCCAGCCTCGTCGACCCGGAAATTGCAACTCGGATGTCCCGTGGAAAAACGATGAGCATTGCGGACTACCTCGGCTACCTGGAGCAACGACGGGTGATGCAAACGGAGTTTCACCGCTACTTTGCCGGGGCGAATGCCATCCTGCTGCCCTCGTCGCCAATCACGGCGAAACCGATGGAGGGAGTGCATACCACCAACGCTCCGTTTGGCCTTTTCACACGACTGGCCAATTTAATGGACCTGGCATCCCTGAGTATTCCCATGGGCGATGCCGAGGGTCTCCCGACCGCCGTTCAAATCATGGTCCGTCGTTTCGCTGACCCTATGGCTTATCGGATCGCCCGTGCGCTGGAAGTTCAGCGCGGCGGATTGTTTACGCCTCCTCGTGGTTACGAGCAACCGCATCGCGCCGTGGCGCAGAACGCCTTATACGCAGGCTTTCCCTGAACAACTGATGCCTCGATCCGCACCGGGGGTAAGAAGTCGCAACCTACAGATAAATCAAATGGGCGGCTACCAGCTGCCGCAAAGGAGCAATGTTGAAGATCAGTAAAGTAAACGTCTATCTCGTCGAAAGCGGTCGGTTGCGTCCGGTCATTGTGCGCATCGAGACAGACGAGGGCATCTCAGGCGTTGGCGAGGCCGCAATTGCCTATGGCTTGGGGAGCACCGCCGCAGCCGGAATGATCAAGGATCTGGCCACTCGCATCCTGATCGGCAAGGATCCCCACGCCATCGAAGCCATTTGGTCGGAGATGTACGACCATTCCTTTTGGGCCAAGGGTGGCGGCGCCATCGTGTTCGCCGGCATCAGCGCCATTGAACAGGCGCTCTGGGATATCAAAGGCAAGGCCCTCAATGTCCCGGTGTATCAGTTGCTGGGTGGCAAAGTACGCGACGAGTTACGTGTCTATGCCAACGGCTGGAGCACCCAGGCTGTGACGGGGGATGACTTCGCTCGCGCGGCAGAACGACCTCTGAAGGACGGCTACACAGCGCTCAAGTGCTACCCGCTGGCATTTCCCGACGTCGCCGGTACGGTTCGCCATCCAACGCGCCGTGCGTTGAACAAAGACGAAACGCGCTTGGCTTACGACCGGGTTAAGGCCTTGCGTGATTTCGCAGGTCCCGACATCGACATCATGCTGGACCTGAGCGGCGCCCTGACTACCGACGAGACCATTCGGTTGTGCCAACGCTATGAGGACCTTGGTATCGATTTCATCGAGGAGCCGGCGGACCCTTTCGACCTTGGTGCACTCAAAAAGATCTCTGCCAAAGTCAATATTCCGATCGCTCTGGGCGAGCGCCTCCATACCCGCTATGGTTTTCGGAAGGTTCTCCAAACCCATGCGGTCGACACCGTGCAGCCTGACATCGGGAACACCGGCGGCATCATGGAAACCAAGAAGATCGCTGCCATGGCTGAGGCCTTCAATATGCGCGTCGCACCGCACAACTGCGCAAGCCCGGTATGCACGGCGGCCACTCAACATGTTGCGGCCAACATCGCAAACTTTTCGATTCTGGAGATCTATCCCTACTGGAGCCGGTATGAAGGTCATTTGGAGTTCACGGACCGGGTGCCTGAGTATGAAATAAAGAACGGCTATCTCAAGGTGTCCGATAGGCCAGGCTTGGGCATAGACCTTATCGAGGAAAAGATTGATACCTATCTCTGGGCCGAAATTAAAGCCTAGTTCGCTGGGTTTAGTACTGCCAGTCTTCGCGGCGAACGCCATCCGCAGACTTGCATGCGTCGGAATGCACGTTCTCCGGTTGGATGCGCGCTGAGCACAACATAAAACATGACACCTTTCCTCCCGGCTGCGCCACTGCGCGTCTATATCGAAAACAATCGCGCTCGCGACCTCGCTTACTACGTCACCGAAGACGCAGTACGGCGGGCGCTTTCTGACGTCGTAGAGCTATCTTTGGTCGTCGATCGCTACCGTGGCGAGGTAGATGCTGCGGCCCTCAGTCAGTGTGACTTGCTCATCGGCGCGGCTTTCGAAATAGATGCAGTTCGCACGTATGGTAAGAACCTTCGCCTGGTTCACAGCACTAGCGCTGGCGTGGAGGCGCTTCTGCCGCTCAACTGGCTGCCAGCAGCTTGCTTACTAACTAACAGCAGCGGGGTGCATACCGACAAGGCCGGTGAGTTCGGCTTGTTGGCCTTGCTGATGCTCAACGACCACATCCCGCAGCATGCGACCAGCCAGCGGGCGCATCTCTGGCGGCGAAAACTCGGCACGCCCATTCGCGGCAAGCGCGTGCTGATCTACGGTGTTGGAGCGCTGGGCAGTGGTGTTGCCCGCAACGCTCGCTTGATGGGGCTCGAGGTCTGGGGCATCAGGCGATCAGCCGAGCCGCACCCTGATGTCGACCGGATGTTTTCTCCGGGCGATCTAGACGCTCTTCTGCCCGAGGTGGATTTTCTAGTCGTGACCGCGCCTTTGACCGCGAGCACACGTGGTGCCATTGGCCCCGTACAGATCGCTCGCATGAAGCCGGGCGCAGGGTTAGTCAACATGGCACGGGCCCCAATCGTGGACTATGAGGCCCTAGCCCAGGGCTTACGCGAAGAGCGGTTGTCTGGCGCCGTGTTGGACGTATTCGAACCTGAGCCTTTGCCACCCGATTCACCGTGGTGGGATGTTCCCAATTTGGCGGTCATCCCGCACGTCTCATCGGATAATGCCATCGACTACGTCACGCAATCCCTTGCGATATTGCGCGAAAATGTGCGCCGAATGGGAAGCGGCGAGGCACTAGTCAACGTGGTCGATAGCGATGCAGGCTATTAAACAAGCGTGAAAGTCCTTGTACGCAACATTTTCTGAACTCGTCGAAGATACTCGGTCTTACGGCGCTTCAGCTGTTGAGCAGTGTCAGCGGACTGGATTGAGCCGGACGACGCTGGTCCGATAGTGCTTCTGGGTCAGCGCGTTACTGCTGTGTTGCAAGAGGTTAGACGCTTGTTCCATGTCACCCGCTAAATCGGATGCACGCTTGCGCATGTCACGCAGATACATGGCCTGCAAATCGTGTTTGATGGCCTTGTTGACCGGGTTTGAAGAAGCAGCTTTGCGTGCATTGTCCCACGCGGTCCGGAGCATGCTCTTGGTGACGGGGAATCCTTCAGTGGTTGAAAGAAGCATTGAATGTGTGGCATCTATGTTCCGGCGTCGATTGACGAGATCCGGAAGGACGCAGCTCATACTGAGATCGAAGTCCGCTTCTTTGCCTGTTTTAGATGCTTTCATCCTTAGCAGGTCTCCCGCTGGAAGAGCAACAGTTCTGACATCCGTTAGCCGCATACCTGTTGCCGTGGCTATGTCCATGCAGTCGCGCAACATTTGGTCGGCTTCTGCATATACCGCCGAGAAAAGCGTATCGGTTACTTGAAACCTGCGCGCCGATTCTTGGTTTTTCCAGTTCTTGATCCCTGTTGCAGGCCAAGGAAGACGTGTCATACCCCACAGTAGCGCTTTGCTCCAGATGATCGAGAACAGAGACATTTCTCGGTTTCCCTGAGTTTTCGCAGATCGCCTGTCCAAATATTCACGCATGATCGGCAGAGTCACATCGTCCCACACCATGGCTGAAAAGACGCCTTCAATGCGGGTCAATTGTTTGGTGTAGCTTTTCTTGGTCTCATCGTTCTGATACTTGGGAAGCTCTAACTCGCGCCAACGATTTATCGCTTCCTGGATACGCCCTCGGGCACCAGGCGCGCCACTGAATAGCTCGTTCCATCTCGAAATTGCTGCCGCGTGCTCACAACCCAATGGGATATCTTTCTCCCCCTCGGGTCTCATGTCGTAATAGTAGTAAGTGCAAACTTTTCCACTTTTTCGCTTCCGAACATAGACGCGGAGACGAGGGTATTTGGTCATTTTAGGCATTGTCGAGTGCTCGCCAATTGGGGCTATTTGAGATGGGAATGTGACGGCCTTCCAGCCACGCTCTCACATGTTCACGTGACACGATCAATCGCGCCCGATCCAATTTATGTGGGATTTCATGCTCCGAAAGCCACCTTGCTTGCTGCCCCACCCGGGCCGCCCCTGTTAGGCGGTGCAGTTCTTCCGTGTCGAGGTATTCAGTCATGAATCCTCCTCTTCTGCAGCCTAGGGTGAAACCCTACTTCATTCGAAGTACTGGGCACCAGGCTAAAGCGCCCGCAATCCATTGCACTGCGGGTTACGGCATGGGGCCGGAGCGGATTTGTGGGTCCTGTCATGAAAAGTCTCTTACTGGTCATGACAAATACATACGGAGCTTCTGAAATTACGTTGAAGGGCTTCCTATAGGAGTGGCGGGGTGTTTGAGGCAATAGCGCTTAACGGTTGACTCTGACAGTGACCAATGCTCTGCTGTAGAGGCAATGCTGGCGTTTTGCGTGTATCGCCAGCTCGCCACCGCTTTCGGATCGATCGCTCGGCCTCCAATACGCCCGATTGGCCGACCTAGAGAAAGCTTGCCGTTGTGGGTGGCGCCGGTCGTCAAAAGAGATTCCCGGGCTTTGTCTCGACCGCTTGCGGTTCGCTCCAAGAGCCGGATTCGCTCCATATCAGCAACCTGAGCAAGTACCGCCAAGATTAATTCCCCAGCGCCCCGTGCGAGTCGGCCTAGGCCGTAGATATCGACCGCTACGCCTCGTTCAAGAAGAGATCTCACGGTCGTCTGAACATCCAAGGCGTCACGGCCAAGCCGGTCGACCGCATAGACAAACAAAACGTCTCCCCTGCGGACGAAAGCCAGTAACTTTGAAAAGCCGGGCCGGCTGGCGGCAGAAATGAATCCACTTATGCCGTGATCGGAAAACTCTTCATCGAACACAGTTCCAGGGGATCTGCCCATGGCGTAGCGTTGAGCCTCAATGGACTGATCGGAGGTGGAAACTCGGTAGTACGCAATGTTTGCCATGGGGTTAGCTCAAAAGATAGGCAATCATTTTGAGCTGGGTCACATACCCATTTAGCTAGGTTTTGCGCTAGGTAGAACCGGCAAAAAAGCCCTAGGTCTGAAGTTACAAGTTTTGACCCCTCCGGAAAATGATCGAAAACTGCCCTTACCAGAGCCGCGTTTGAATTACCCGAACCTCTAGGCGATCGAAGTTGTCGACCTTTTCTAGAGAGAATTCAAAGGGGTAGTCTGATCCTGGCTGTATGTTGTTTACGCTCGCCGGCCACGCATCAAATACCCGCAGTAGGGTTCCGCTCTTGCTCCAGAACACGAACTTGACCTGCGGCCCCGTAGGCGAGGAGCATCGGTTTACTAACCTACCCCGCACTTTTGTCGCAACAAGGCCATTGGACGTTGAGACGGACTCTACTGAGATATCCGAGACCGAGCATTCCTGCCCGCAGGCACTGGTGGCCGTGAGGATTGGGAATGCAACCAAGACTAAGAGATAGCGCACCATAAGGCCCTCGTGAGTGATTAATAAACGAGCATATTAAGACAATTTGTCTTAATACACAGTAGCTTAGTTAATTGAGGATTCTTCTTGGTACACACGAATCCTTGTCCGACGCTTCCGCCTATAAAGAGTTTCTTGCGCACCTAAAACGCGCTAGGAAGGCTGCGCGCTTGTCGCAGGCTGAACTTGCCGCCAGTTTGGATAGGCATCAAACCTATGTTTCATTGGTGGAGCGTGGCCAACGTCAACTGGATCTGCTGGAGTTCGTCAAGTGGTGTCAACGTATCAAGGCCGATCCGGCTGAGCTTTTGACGGTGTTGACAGACAAGGTTGATAAACCTCGTGCACGGGTGAAACTCGACAGCGCGCCTATAGCACCAAGGCGGCGCGTGCGGCTTGAGCGGTGAGTCAATACAGCTTGTCTTATTCTCTGCGGGCAGATTTCTGAGATTGAGTATCTAGTCTTGCGCAACCTAAGAACTGGGGGCTATCTGCGTCAAGGGGAAGCGTAGGCGACGCTTCTCACCCTGGATTCGTGCAGTAAATATTCAGAATGATTTCATGATATTTAATCAATTCGGCGGCGCTCCGTATATATACATGGCAAATAACTTCCCAAGGAGATCGCCATGTTCAATCAACTTAGCAATACGACCTACGATCAATCAGATCTTTTCGGTGACATTCACTCCCTCTCGTACTACGACTCCATCGAACTTCAGCAGCGGACCTACTACAGTCCAGAGTTCTTGAACTACATGGAAACTCACTGTGGCTCTACTTGGGGGCCGCGCTGGGTTAATTTGGAGGATCGCGGAGGATTCGCAAAATTGTGGATTCATCAGCCCAGTCGCAAGGCTATCGAATACCTCAGAGGGCACCATTGCCGAGTCACCCGGGTACATGTAGCGCTTGATGTGATGCCTGGTTCCAAAATCGCCGCAAAGGCCCTCCAGGAGCAATTGGCACGAACATTTGTCTTAAGTAATCTACCTTATGACGAGGTACGGTGGGTAAGGAACGAGGATAGGCCATTGGGCGATTCCACATGCTACTTCGGATACTCGAGGCCTTGGGGCCCAGGAAAAACCGCGGCGCTTTACGCCGATAGATTGAGCAAGGTGGCAAAGAGGCCGTGCTGCCATTTAGAAGTCAGGGTGGCATTGAATCGAGCCCTCAATGCGTATTCTCTAAGAACGCCTGATGAATTACTGATCCTCGATCATCGCAAATTCTGGGAAAGGCGGCTGACGCTTCTAGAGCCTCCTAAGGTGGACGTTTTGGGTGGGGCGTGGGCGCGACAATTCCTACGCCGTAGGACCCTAGGGAGCCGACGGTGGCCATACGGTGGCAGAGCGGCGGCGATCCTGCGGACCGGAACTCTGCTGTTACGCGCCGCGCAGGGCAGAGACGGGAACACTAACGTCAATGATCTGCTGTACTTCCTGAGGTCGACAGGAGTCTTGGGCGAACGAAAGATCACGCAGCTGTTCCAGCCCGTAGATGCGTCATGGTTGTTGCCATCTAGTGCTAACGCAATGTGGGCTAGCGCGAAAGATCATATGAATCAACACGTTAGCGATGGTGAAGGTGCCCCATCACACTTATCATCATTTTCGAAATGGGAGATTCCATATTAGAACCATTCCCCGGAGAATGACTATCTTCTGGGCGCCACCCTAAGCGATATTGGCTTACCAGAGGCCCATTAGCGCTGCTCGGGACCTATTCGATTGCCTTAGGCCTATGGTGATGCTCGCTGTGTGTTGAACTGCGCAACGGTCTGACCCAATCTTTCCATTTAGCCCGCCATGTCGCTGCGCATGCACATCGACCTGTGCAATGAACAAGGGCGGTGCTACCATTCGTAACAAGAACGCCCGCGACGCTTTTGGGTGTACTTCAGCACAAGATGGTCGATCAGAGGGTGAGGTAAAAGGAGGCGACGGCAAATGACAATAAAACTGCCCGGATCCACATGGGCAAAGTGGGACTTGCACGTCCATACGCCAGAGTCGCAAATGACTCACTACCCCGGCGAGAAGGAGGAGGCGTGGCAAGCTTTTTTAGCCGACCTCGAAGCGCTGCCTCCAGAGTTCAAAGTTATCGGAATCAACGATTATGTCTTTGTCGACGGCTATGCGCGCATTCTCAATGAGCGAAAAAAGGGACGACTGGCCAACATTGATCTTGTTCTTCCGGTCATCGAACTGCGTCTAGACAAATTCGGCGGGCTGCTCGAACAAGGTCCCGATGGCTATTTACCATCCGCATGGAGCAAGATCAATCTACATGTTGTCTTCGATGAGATAGATCCTGATGTGATTCGAGCGCAGTTCCTTGCGTCAATTCATCGGCATTACACGCTTGTTCCTGGATCGGCCGCCCAGGGCCAATGGGGCGGAGTGATCACGCGCGACAATCTGACCGAGCTGGGCAATCGAGTGATCGCATCGATGCCGGAGGCGTTGCGCGCGAACGCCCCATCACCGCTGCGCGTCGGATTCAACAATCTCAACATCAGCTTCGAAGAAGTCAAGCGCGCGCTGAATACGCCTTATTTTCAAGGAAAAAGCCTAATTGCGATCGGCAAGAGCGAGTGGGACAGCCTGAAATGGAACGACCACACGATTGCAGACAAAAAAACCGTGATAAACGAGGCGGACCTGGTGTTTACCGCCGCAGAGAATCCGCAGCGATATGCGACCGCCAGAGCGGCCTTAAAAGCGGCCATGGTGAACGATCGAATGTTGGATTGTTCGGATGCTCATGCACTGAGCAATTCGGCAAACAAGGACCGCATTGGCAATTGCTTCACATGGATCAAGGCCGACACGACGTTTGAAGGCCTGCTTCAAGCAATCCACGAGTTCGATGACCGTGTTTTTGTAGGTGACAATCCGCCCAAACGAAAGATAGTTGAACAAAACAAGACGAAGTTCATCGATTCCATAAAAGTATCTAAGAAGCCGGGGTCGCCCCTTACCCAGGACTGGTTTGACGTCGATATTCCGTTGAACCAGGATCTGGTCGCGATCATCGGCAACAAGGGAAGTGGAAAGAGTGCCCTTTCGGACATCATTGCGCTAGTCGGCAACACGAGGCACCATCAGAAATTCTCATTTCTAAAGACCAATCGCTTTCGAAATCCCAAGACGAAATTTGCTCAACATTTCGTTGGCGAACTGCGTTGGCGCGATGGTCCACCGAGCAGCCGCGGTCTTGACGAGGATCCAAACCCTGTCGAGGTCGAGCGTGTCAAATATTTGCCGCAGAGCTACCTTGAAGACCTGTGCAACGAGCTCGGTGACGGAGGATCGGCCACCTTCGACGCCGAGCTGCGCAAGATAATTTACTCACACGTGCCCGACGCGGATAGGCTTGGAAAAGCGTCCATGGATGAGCTGCTCGAATTCAAAGTGGCAGAGATCGAGCGCGCTAGGAAAGCACTCAGAGACGACATCAGCAAAGTTAATGCCGAAATTCTGGAGGCGGAGCGAAGGTCGACAGAGGAATTTTTACGAGGGCTCCAAGCCCAATTAGCTGCGAAGAAAGCAGAACTTACAGCCCTAGATAATGCAAAGCCGGCAGAGAGGGTAGATCCCAATGCGTCCGAGCTGGCGCAAGCCGCATCGAAGCAAGCGGCTGAGCGCATGGGAGCGTCAGAAGCGTTGGTGCGACAACTGGCGAGCGAAGAAGCGTCGCTGGTGGACCGGAAGTCTATTCTCGCTAAGAAACAGGCCGTCGCGCAGCGCATCTTACAAGCGCTCGACAATCACAAGCGGCATCACCATGCATTTGTCACCAATCTCCAAGAATTAATCCCGCAACTTGGCGAAAAAATCGAGGTCGACACCCTCGTGGAACTGCGAGTCAATTCTGCCCCGGTAGATGCCATTGTGTTCGTCTCAGCTAAGGAAGTAGCCGCAATCGATAACGCGCTTCTCGATGAGGCCGAAGGAAGCCTATCGCACCGAAAGCTGGCTGCGGCGGCAGCTGTCGCTGCTGCCAAAAGTCAATTGGACGAACCTCAGCGCCTCTACGTGCGCTACACGGAGGAGCTAGCGTCTTGGGAAACGGCCAAGGCCACCATTGTCGGCGACGGTACCAAGGTGGGGTCAATCACTCAGTTGCAAGTTGAGATCGAGGCCCTCGCCGAGCTCCCCGAGAAGCTCGTAAGCTTGCGAGCACGGCGATCCGAACTGTCACGAGCCGTTCACGCGCGTATCCAGGCGATGGTCGAGGAGTATCGGCGCCTTTATTTGCCTGTTCAGAATTTTGTGAACTCAGATGAGCAGAAGGAGATGAATTTGCCGTTGGATTTCCAAGTTCGCGTGGAGGAGTCGGAGTTCGCCCAACAACTCATGAGTCGCTTGAATCAACGAGTTCGAGGTTCATTCATGGGCGTCGATGAAAGTTCTCTACTCCTCAAGACTATGCTTCAAGAAGCAGGCTTTTCGACGGCAGATGAAGCGATTGCTTTCGCTGACCGGATTGACGACATGCTACGTTTCGACCGACGAGAAGGACAAGTCGCGCGCGAGGTAAAACTGAGCGATCAGCTCGCGCGAGGCGCGTCGGAGCAAGACCTCCTTGACTATCTTTTTGCTTTCGACTATTTGTCGCCGCAATACTCCTTGACTTATGACGGTCAAGAAATCGGACAGCTCTCTCCTGGCGAGCGGGGTTTGCTGCTGCTCGTTTTCTATTTACTCGTGGATGAAGATGACATCCCTATCGTTATCGATCAACCCGAGGAAAATTTAGACAACCAGACGATTTATAAGGTCCTGGTCCGCTGCATCAAGCGCGCCAAAGAGCGCCGCCAGGTCATCATGGTTACTCATAACCCTAATTTGGCTGTGGTCTGCGACGCAGAGCAAATCATCTATGCCTCCTGCAATAAGGCAGGGAGCCGCTTCGAATATGAGGCCGGGGCGATCGAGAATCCCGAGATGAAGGCGAAAGTGGTGCAGATTCTGGAAGGCACTGAGCCCGCTTTCAAGAATCGTCAATCCAAATATCGAATCCTTTGACTGCACCTCAGAACGTACGAAAAGATGGCAACCACACTAGAAGTTGGTGACAAGTTTCGTGACGCCGTTGCGGCTCTGCTTCGCACTCAATTCACAGACGTTAAGACTGAGCAACTGATCTCTGGGACGAAGGTGGACATAACATTCACCGAACATGCATGGGGGAAGTCACAGAAGTGCGCTGTGGAGTGTAAGAACTATGAAGACGCCCTAACAAAGGCAGATATCCAGGAAATTTTCTCTAAGTATGAGCCGATGCTTCAGGGCAAATTCGTCAACAGGGTTCTCATAATTAGTCGTAAAACTATTAACGCACCGGCTGAAGGATATTTGGAAGCACTCTCTGCATATGCACATTTGACTTTTGAAGTGCTTGCTGAACAGCTATTTGGAATTCGAGGCGTTGTCGAAAAGCTGCTTGAGGCGAAGAAATCAAGTTCCAGTCGATACATTCAAGCACGGTTCGAGGAACATAGTGATCCGGCGTTCGAGGCTATTGAGACATGGATTGCCGATCCCGATAATCAAGGGCTCGCGATTCTTGGTGGGTATGGTCAAGGAAAAACCAGCCTCGCTGAACAAGTAGCGGCTTACGCAGCCGAGAAGTACCTGGCAGATCCAACCAATCGAATTCCGATATTGATTCGGTTAGGCGAGGTTGTTCATGAAACTCAGCTGGAGGGGCTTTTTGGCAAGGAGTTCACTGCAAAGCACAACGTCCCGAAATACCGTTTTGATACCTTAATGCACCTGAATCAACTCGGAAGGCTTCTCATTATTCTCGACGGATTCGACGAGATGAAACACGCGATGAGTGCGCACGATTTTGAGGCGAACTTCAGAGAGTTCAATCGTCTCTTGACTGGACGCGCGAAGGTAATGTTGCTGGGTCGGCCGAGTGCGCTCCCGTCTGAAGAGCGTGAACTGGTCTTCAAAGGACGCAAACGGATTGTCGGCACGACGATCCAATCACCACACTACAAACCTTGGCTGGAGTGGCGACTGTCGTTCTTTACCAATGAGGAGACAGTTAGCCTTTTGCAGCAGGTATTATTTGCGGCACTTGGACATGACCAATCGACATCATTCGTTAGTGCGCGAACGGATGATGTGATGAGTCATGTGCCGCACGACTTGCTCAAGCGCCCCGTGCACGTGGTGCTCATTGCCGAAGCTGCAGCTGATCCGGCCTTTGACTTCAATGGATTCGATGAGTACACGTTGTATTCCCATTTCATCAAGGAAATGGTTAAACGCGATCAAATTCATAAGCGAGCACGTAGAGAAATTCCTTTTGAAAACAGGCTGACGTTCCAACGCGACCTTGCATGGTGGGCATGGGCGCGCGCTGGAGTGAGTCAGGGTAGTTTTTATCGGGATGATGTGCCGCCAGAACTTTTGGAAGCACTTCCTGATGGCGGGGCCACGGACATCGAAGCGAAGCGAAATGAATACATTGTGTCCACTCTGACGGACGAAAAGGAGGCGGGGGTTCTGTACTTCTCGCATCGATCATTTCAGGAGTTTTTGGTTGCGGAGCGAATGACCCTTGTCAGCAACGCATCAACGCACGCCTCCTACTCACGATTTTTGAATCAAGAAATCAGCAACTTCATAGCACTTGCGCCGGACACGAGTTTTCTCGATAGGTGGTACGCAACACTTACCGAGCAAACTGGCCTTGTGGGCCTCAATTACCTCGCTGTATTCTCCAGATCCGTAGATTTTATGGAGCGACTCTGGAAGCGGATTGAGAATGATCCTGGCTCTGCGTTACCAGCCTCGACATTGGTCATTTTGCTATTAGCTTTCGCCGACAACAAAGTTCCGGAGGAGTGGGCGCCAAAGTATCAACGCCTTCTGAGGGATGAGATCGAGGCAGGTGCTGAATCCAGTGCAGCCGTTGCGATAATGAGCTATCTTGCGCTTTACGGTGCTCAGAACGGAGATTCACTTAGCGCAAGTGAACTTGTGTCATCAATTCTTGTTCGAGCCCTCAACTTTGCTGCCGCAAACAAGGTGGGGTCTCAGCAACCAGGTGCAGATCTTCTTATTCCCACGAAGACTCAAGACTTTCTAACTAGGTGGATTGAAAATGATTTGAGGCGTGAAAATCGCCCAGACAATCGCTATTTAGTTTGGCGGGCAGGGGTCGGATACAAGAGCACCCTTTGGGAGGTAACCAAGGCACATTTGATGTCCTCATTGCTGCTGTCGGGTGACCTTGATGATGGATGGAAGCGCATACCACTGATGAACGAGGAGCCGGCACTTGATGAGATTGCGCTACCAATCAATCTCGTTTATCAGAAAATTCCGAAGCAAGCGAGAAACGAGTATGGTCAATTTTTAAACGCCTCCCATCGCCATTTCAAGATTGTGGGAACTGATCGCCGCGGCGCCGCTGCTGGTCGACGCCACGTAGTCGCGCCGTTTAGTACGCGCACTGAAAATCTTAATTAAAAGGACGAGGTTAGTTGTCCCGATAAATAGAGCCGGACATGCAGGTTTTCCCTCGCTGACCGACCTGGCGGGATGGTGCGTAAACCCAAATCAAAGAGGAGGAACATTGATGGCTGCAGAGGGAAATTCAGTTCTTTTACCTCTTGTGATCGGTGGGGTAGGGGCCATCGCAGCGATCTATGTGAAGGAGGCTGTTCAGGCAGCGCTCAAACGACAGATCATGCTGGGCCAGCTCCAAGCCTATGTGATGCATTGGAGGGGACTGGTAATACGCCACCTTCATGCTGTACAGCTCTATAACACCATCGAAGAACGCGAAAAAAAACTCACCGAATCCTTGACGCGAGGACGCGAGGCGTTTAATGCCCAACATACGGAGAACATCGGAAGGCGGGATGAGATAAGGACGAAGATCAAAGAGGCGCTGCAGGAAGTCGTTGATGACGGGAAAAGCTTTGACAAGTCCTCCATGACCTCGGCCGTATTCGGGGCAGGTCTGGATGGGTTTGTGACAGCTCGCCAGTACCTGATGGATGGAAAAACGTTTATTAGCGACAACGATGCGGCACACCTGGGACCGGCAATCGCACTTTCCACTGTGGCTTTTCGCGCCTCGGCCGCACAGATCTTATTGGCCCTCGAGGGGATCGTAAAGATGATGCAGGCGATTGATAACAATACAAAAAAGAGCGATGTTGCGACTGTGATCTCTTCGTTTGTCGACGCTTTCGTTTTGGACGGAGAAAATTTCTTCGTCCACCTTATCCGTTTAGAGCGCCACGTACAGGTTGCTCGCCGACGCAACTTACTGCAGCTGACTGGGGATGTATTTCGTGGGCGATAATTTCAAGATGGTCGATGCGATCGACTACCAATGAACAGGCTAATCATTGTCAACCCTTCACTTGCTGTAACGCACGCCCAGACAAAACCGACGTCACTTGGGCCGCAGCGCAATTTGCCGCGCCCGGTCCACCATTTATCCAGGACTCCGTATCGTTAAGAGTAGGTTCAAGGTCGTAGTGCTGGGCTTCGTACGTCTCGATTAGCGTACCTAGCGTCTCTTCCGGCCGAATCTGCTCGTCAGCACCGTGAATGAGCGGCGGGCGATCTGGTTACATATGCGGCGGAAGGCTTCAACTAAGCCGGTCGGGCGTCGCATGTCTCGAACCGGCAGCCCTTAGCGGGCTATGCCTCCGCGCCCGTGCCATCAACCTTTGCAACCTTGCCGTGAAACCGGCGAATCATATGGTTATTCGCGAGAATTCTGCTTTGCAGAACGGATGCGGGATTCTTTGCAGAACAAGATATCAATTTCATAGCAAGAAAGCTATGGTGCCCGGGGCCGGAATCGAACCGGCACGCCTTGCGGCGGGGGATTTTGAGTCCCCTGCGTCTACCAATTTCACCACCCGGGCTGCGAGGAGCGAAGCCTCAAATTATGGCACAGTGTGGCTATGAACTATCCAACCATTGAAGACGCGATTGGCAAAACGCCTCTGGTCGCGCTGCAACGTATTTACGCCGCCGAAAACGCCGCCCGCGGCAACGTCATCCTGGGCAAGCTTGAAGGCAACAACCCCGCCGGTTCCGTCAAAGACCGCCCTGCGCTTTCCATGATCAAGCGCGCTGAAGAGCGCGGCGACATCAAGCCCGGCGACACGCTGATTGAAGCCACTTCAGGCAACACGGGCATCGCCCTGGCCATGGCGGCCGCCATCAAGGGCTACAAGATGGTGCTGATCATGCCGGAGGACCTGAGCATCGAGCGCGCCCAGACCATGAAGGCGTTTGGCGCCGAATTGATCCTCACGCCCAAAAGCGCCGGCATCGAATACTCACGCGACCTGGCCGACCAGATGCAAAAAGAGGGCAAAGGCCGGGTGCTGGACCAGTTCGCCAACCCGGACAACCCGCGCATCCATTACGAGACCACCGGCCCCGAAATATGGACAGATACGTCAGGCAAGGTGACACATTTTGTCAGTGCGATGGGCACAACCGGCACGATTACCGGCGTTTCGCGCTATTTGAAAGAGAAAAACCCGGCCATCAAGGTCATAGGCGCCCAGCCCAGCGAGGGTTCGCGCATCCCCGGCATCCGCAAATGGCCGCAAGAATACCTGCCCAAGATTTACGACGCCCGCCAGGTCGATGAACTGGTGCTGGTGAGCCAGTCCGACGCCGAAGACATGTGCCGGCGCCTGGCGCGCGAGGAAGGCATTTTTGCCGGCATCTCGGCCGCCGGGGCGCTGTGGGTGGCGCAGGAGATCGCCAAAACCGTGAAAGACGCGGTGATTGTGTTCGTTGTCTGCGACCGCGGCGACCGTTACCTTTCTACCGGCGTTTTTCCGGCCTGACGCGGGTTTGCAAGCCAAATCAGGCTGTCGGCCTTGTCTGACGGGCTCAGGCAGCTCCTGAAACAATAGCGGCTGCTGCGTCTTCTTCCTTCCCTTTTTCGCTTAAACCTCCACCATGACCCACGAATTCCGGTTTTGCCCGAACTGCGCCACGCCGCTGGCCCTGGTGTCCCAGATGGAAGACGGCGGTGAAAAGGCCCGGCTGCGCTGCCCAGCCTGCGGCTTTACCCACTGGAACAACCCCACGCCCGTGCTGGCGGCGGTGATTGAATACCACGGCCAGGTCTTGCTGGCGCGTAACGCCGCCTGGCCGGGCAAGATGTTCGCGCTCATCACCGGCTTTATGGAGGCGGGCGAAACGCCCCAAGGCGGGATTGAACGTGAAATCAAGGAAGAAACCAACCTGGACACCACATCTCTGGACTTGATCGGCGTTTACGACTTCCAGCGTATGAACCAGGTGATCATTGCCTACCACGCCGTCTGCACGGGGGATGTGAAGCTCTCGCCGGAACTGGTGGACTACCGGCTTTATGACCTGGACAAGCTCAAATGCTGGCCCGCAGGCACGGGCTACGCGCTGGCCGACTGGCTGCGCACGCGCGGGCATGAGCCGGAGTTTGTCGAATGGGCCAAGCGGGCTGAAGAATAGGGCCTTGCATGGTGCCCAGCCCCAGCTAACTGGGGTAAGGCCCGGTGAAGGGCTTTTGCGCTTTGCTTAAAATCGCGGCAACCCAAGGATTTTCATGAACATCGACAAAGAACTCGACACCCGCGGCCTGAACTGCCCGCTGCCCATTTTGAAGGCCAAAAAGGCGCTGACGGAAATGCTTAGCGGTCAACTGCTTCGTGTGGTGTCGACGGATTCGGGCTCGACCCGCGACTTCCAGGCGTTTGCTAAGCAAACCGGCAATGAACTGGTTGAGCAGCAAGTCGCCGGCAGCGACTTCATCCACGTGCTCAAACGTCGTTGAGCCTTGCCGGCCCGCGTCAAAGCGGGCGGCCCCAGTGATTTACGCCTGCTTTCTGCGTTCCCGGCCTGACCAGCCGATCTGCAGGTTATCAAGGTAATTGCGGAAGTACACGCCCACCTCGGGGTGCTCCAGCGCCAGCTCGACCGTGGCTTCCAGAAAGCCCTCCTTGCTGCCGCAGTCGTAGCGCTTACCTTCGTACTGGAAGGCGTAAACCGCCTCTTTGCCCAGCAGGCTTGAAATGCCGTCGGTGAGCTGCAGCTCGCCGCCCACGCCCGCCTTTTGCTGGCGGATGTGCTCAAAGATCGCCGGTGTCAGGATGTAACGCCCGGCCACCCCCATGCGCGACGGAGCCACTTCGGGCGCCGGTTTTTCCACGATTTTGTTGACTTTCATCAGGCCCGTGCTGGCGCCGTCGGTGGCGACGATGCCATAGCGCTTGGTCTGGTCCTGCGGCACTTCCTGCACCGCCAGGATGGATTGCTGCAGCTTGTTGAACTGCTCGGCCATCTGGGCCAGCACCGGTTTGCCGCCCTTGGGGCCCACCATCAGGTCATCGGCCAGCAAGACCGCAAAAGCCTCCTGGCCCACCAGGTGCTCGGCGCACAGCACGGCATGGCCCAGACCCAGGGAACGGGGCTGGCGGACATAGGAAAAGTTCATGTCGTCGGGCTGAACGGAACGCACCAGCTCCAGCAAGGCATGCTTCTGGGCTACCTCAAGCTCGTTTTCAAGCTCGTAAGCAGTATCAAAGTGGTCTTCTATGGCCCGTTTATTGCGTCCAGTCACGAAAATCATGTGGCGGATGCCCGCCGCATAGGCTTCTTCCACCGCATATTGGATCAGCGGCTTGTCGACAACGGGGAGCATTTCCTTGGGCTGCGCCTTGGTGGCGGGTAGAAACCGGGTGCCAAGACCGGCAACCGGGAAGACAGCTTTATTTAATGTAAATTTTTGCATCGACTTTAATCGGGGAAAAGGCTAAAGTGTTGCGTTGTTGATACAGCGCGCGGGTCGGACAAACGCTCGACTTGATGTGCGCATATCACGCAATCTAAGTGGTCTGCAGGAAAAAGGACTGACTGGGTGGACATCTTACTTCTTGACGCGCTGGTGCCAGAGGCAATGACCTGGCTCGAAACCAGACATAGCGTGGGATACCATCCCGAGCTCGCCGACGACCTGACTTCCCTGCGCAAGGCCGCCTACAAGACCAAGGGCATCGTCTTTCCACGGCAAACCGTGGTCACGCGCGAGTTCCTCGACTTCCTGCCCAAACTCAAGGCCGTGGGCCGCCTGCACGTAGGCACGGACAACACCGACCTGGAAGCCTGCAAGGAGCGCGACATCAAGGTCGTGCATGCCAGCAGCGCCAATGTGCGCTCCAACGCCGAATACCTTTTAAGCAGCCTGCTGCTGTTGTACCGCCGCGGCCTTGTCTCGGCGCTGATGGGGCGCCGCCACCCGACCACGCAAATGGGCCGTGAGCTGCACGGCAGTACGGTCGGCATCCTGGGCCTGGCGCCGACAGCGCACACGCTGGCCGGCATGCTGAGCGGCCTGGGCGTGCGCCTGATCGGCTATGACCCGGCGGTTCACCACACGGCGCCTATCTGGGAGCGCCTGCGCATACAACCCGTGTCATTGCCCGAGCTGATGAGCCAGGCCGACGCGGTGTCGGTGCAGATGCTCTACGCCACGCGTTTCCGTGCTTTTGTGAACGATAAACTGCTGGCCGCCTGCAAGCGCAACCAGCTGTGGGTCGGCATCAGCCGCAGCGAGCTGTTTGACGAAAGGGCGTTGGCTGCTGCTCTGTGCGACGGCCGCATCGAGGCCTGCATCCTGGACGGCGCCGAAGCCAGCTTCCTGGGCGACACTTCGCCGCTCAAGGGCCTGAAGAACCTGTTTGTCACGCCGCGCCTGGGTTCACACACGCGCGAAGCGCGCCTGCGCTCGAGCTGGTACGTGGCCCACCGCATGCACGAAGCCATAGGCGCGGCGCAGCACAGCGGCATGGACCAGTTGCCGAGCGCGCCCATGGAACTTGAATTGCCGGGGGCTGTGTCGCCATCGCAGTGGTCTGAGCCCGAGTTCATGATCCGGTGAAGGCCTTCAGGGCCGCACAATAAAAAAGCCCCGTTGATCGGGGCTTTTTTGTGGGCGGCTGTTAGCCGTTATTGCTGGCTGCTATTTCAAGCGAGCGAGTTGCTCACGGATCTTGGCCAGTGCCGCCTGGTTATCGGCCAGGCGCTTGCATTCCTGCTCCAGCACGGCGGCGGGCACCTTGCTGACGAAGGCTTCGTTGGCGAGCTTGGTCTCTGACTTGGCAATCTCTCCCGTCAGGCGTGTTTCTTCCTTTTGCAGGCGAATCTTTTCTGCCGCCAGATCGACTTCCATGTAAAGACACAGGCGCGCCTCGCCGACGATGGCAACAGGCGCGGACTGTGCCGCCGCGACCCAACTGGTTTCATCGTCGAACACCTTCACTTCGCTGAGCTTGGCCAGTGCCTTGAGCAGCGGAGCGATGTCCTGCATGAAGGCCGCGTCACCCAACACATAAAGCGGCAGGCGCGTGGCTGGCGAGACCTTCATCTCGCCGCGCAGGTTGCGGCAGGCATCGACCAGCGTCTTGAGTTTGGCGACGTGCGCTTCGGCTTTTTCGTCGATCTTTTCGGGCTGGCTTTGCGGGTACGGCGCTACGCCGATGAACTTGCCCGTTTTGCCGGCGACAGGCGCCACGGTCTGCCAGAGTTCTTCGGTGATGAAAGGAATCACCGGATGCGCCAGGCGCAAGATGGCCTCGAGTGTGCGGATCAGCGTGCGGCGCGTGGCGCGTTTTTGCGCATCGGTGCCGGTCTGGATCTGCACCTTGGCAATTTCCAGGTACCAGTCGCAGAACTCGTCCCAAACAAACTGGTAGATGCTGCCGGCGACGTTGTCCAGGCGGTATTCGGCAAAGCCCTTGGCCACGTCGGCTTCCACGCGCTGCATGGTCGATGAGATCCAGCGGTCGGCCTGCGAGAAGCTCAGGTAGTTGTGGAACTCGCCGCCGGGTGCGCACTGCTCTTTGGTGTGGTCTTCCAGCCCGCAATCCTGGCCTTCGCAATTCATCAGCGTGAAGCGGGTTGCGTTCCAGAGTTTGTTGCAGAAGTTGCGATAACCCTCGCAGCGCTTGCTGTCGAAGTTGATGCTGCGGCCCAGGCTGGCCAGCGCGGCAAAGGTAAAGCGCAACGCATCCGCGCCGTAGCCGGGGATGCCCGCCGGGAATTCCTTCTCGGTGTTCTTGCGCACCTGCGGCGCGGTCTCGGGCTTGCGCAGGCCTTGCGAGCGCTTTTCCAGCAAAGGCGCCAGCTCAATGCCGTCGATCAAGTCGACCGGGTCCAGCACATTGCCTTCGGACTTGCTCATCTTCTTGCCCTGCGCGTCCTTCACCAGGCCGTGGATGTACACGTGCTTGAACGGCACCTGGCCGGTGAAATGCGTGGTCATCATGATCATCCGGGCGACCCAGAAGAAGATGATGTCGTAGCCGGTAACCAGCACGCTGGACGGCAAAAAGAGGTCCAGCTCTTTCGTTTTCTCAGGCCAGCCCAATGACGAGAAAGGCACCAGCGCCGACGAATACCACGTGTCCAGCACGTCCTCATCGCGCGTGAGCTTTTTGCCCGGCGCCTGTTTCTGCGCTTCTTCTTCGCTGGTGGCGACATAGACCTTGCCGTCTTCGTCGTACCAGGCCGGGATCTGGTGGCCCCACCAGAGCTGGCGCGAAATGCACCAGTCCTGGATGTTGTTCATCCACTGGTTGTAGGTGTTCACCCACTGCTCGGGTACAAATTTGACTTCGCCGCTGGCCACCGCATCGCGGGCCTTTTGTGAAATGGATTTCCCGGTCGGGTCCTGGTCGCTCACTTTGCTTAGCGCCACAAACCACTGGTCGGTCAACATGGGCTCGACCACCGCGCCGGTGCGCGCGCACACCGGCACCATGTTTTTATGCGGCACGGCTTTTTCGAGGAAGCCTTGCTCCTCGAGATCTTTCAGCACCGCCTTGCGGCAGTCATAGCGGTCCAGGCCCTGGTACTGCTTGGGGCCGTTTTCGTTGATGTGCGCGTCCAGCGTGAAGATGGTGATCAGCGGCAGGTCGTGGCGCAGGGCGACCTGGTAGTCGTTGAAATCGTGCGCACCGGTGATCTTGACCACGCCGCTGCCGAACTCAGGATCAACGTAGTCGTCGGCAATCACCGGGATTTTGCGGTCGCACAGCGGCAGGTCGACCATCTTGCCCAGCAGGTGTTTGTAGCGCGCGTCGTCCGGGTGCACTGCGAGTGCGCCGTCGGCCAGCATGGTTTCGGGCCGTGTGGTGGCGATGTGCATGCCGCGCAGCGGCGAGCCGTCAGCGGCCTGTTGCGGGCCGTCGCTGAAGGGGTACTCGATGTGCCACATGAAACTGTCGCGCTCTTCGTTCTCGACTTCCAGATCGGACACGGCGGACTTGAGGATCGGGTCCCAGTTCACCAGGCGCTTGCCGCGGTAGATCAGGCCTTGTTTGTACAGCTGCACAAAGGTCGAGGTCACCACCGTCGACATCTTCGGGTCCATGGTGAAGTACTCGTGCTTCCAGGCCACCGAGTCGCCCATGCGGCGCATCTGGCGCGTAATGGTGGTGCCGGACTCTTCTTTCCATTCCCACACTTTGGCGACAAAGTTTTTGCGGCCCAGGTCGTGGCGGTTTTTGCCTTCGCCCTGCAGTTTGCGCTCCACCACGATCTGCGTGGCAATGCCGGCGTGGTCGGTGCCGGGCACCCACAGCGTGTTGTGGCCGCGCATGCGGTGGTAACGCGTGAGCGAATCCATGATGGTCTGGTTGAAGGCGTGGCCCATGTGCAGCGTGCCCGTCACATTGGGTGGCGGCAGCTGGATGGAGAAAGAAGGCTTGGCCGCGTCCAGTGCGGGCTCGTACTGGCCGCTTTGCTCCCACTCGGGGCCCCAGCGGCTTTCAATCGCGGCCGGCTCGAACGACTTGGCCAGGCTGTCCAGCCCCGGTGTGGCGACTTTTACGGCCTCAGGAGCGGTGTTGGCGGCATCGGAAAGGGCAGGGGCGGCAGCGTTGGTCATGGGGCAATGAAAAACGGCATCGAAGGGATGCCGCCTTGGGTTGGGTGAAACACCCTTGATTTTATTCGACTGGGCGGCCTTTCTCCCCGGCAACCCGGGGTGGCCCGCGCCAACTCAGGTTTTGCGCGCCGCGGCCACGCAGGCTTTCAGCACCGCCGTGTCGCCCAACTGGTTGGCCATCAGCAGGATGAGCCGGGCGTTCAGCAGCTCGGACTCCTCCCGGGAGAGGCCCTGGTGGGCGTCCAGCAGGCACTCATAAAACGCGTCTGCGTCCTGAAAATGCAGGCGGGTCATCAAGGGGGTGTCGGGCTTCATGCGGACTCCTTTGCATCCAGGCTGATGTGCGCGCCCATAGCGCTCGCCACCGCGTGGACGACCGAGGCATCCACGCTTTCGCCCGTCGCGGCAACATGGCCGTCGGGCCGTAACAGCGCCCAGGCGTGGCCAAAGACATGGCAGGTCGCCTGCAAATGGCCGTCCCTGTCCATCACATGTTCCATCGCCGTGGCACGGTCGTCCTGCCCCAGCACCTGCACGCAGCGGATGCTGGCTTCTTTTGAAAGCGCCGCCAGCCGCGCCAGCCCGGCGCCGGAGACATCACCAAACACCAGCAGCAAGAGCCGCCCGTGGGCCCAGGCCAGTAAATCGAGCAGTTCGCCCGGGCTGCCGTCAGCCCAGGCAAAGCCGACGTTTTGTGTGGCCCGTCCGCCCGCAGGCCCGCAGACGCCTGAGCGCGTGTAGTGGTTGGGCGCCGACATGCGCCCGGTGTTGACGAGCTGCCGCGCAAACAGGTGCTCACGCGCCAGGCTCAGCGCCGCCGTGCGAAACAGCCGCTCCGCACCGTCAGCCGGCCGCAAAAAGCGCGCGGTGCGGTTGGTGACCAGCACGTTGTGCTTCGCGGCTTCGTGCCGTTCGTGGTGGTAGCTGTCCAGCAGCGCAGGCGCGGCGCGGCCCTGCAACACTGCGGCCAGCTTCCAGGCCAGGTTGTCCGCGTCCTGTACGCCTGAGTTGCCGCCCCGCGCGCCGAAGGGGCTCATCACATGGGCCGCATCGCCGGCAAAAAAAACGCGGCCATGGCGCAGGCTGTCCAGGCATTCGCTGCGGTAGGCATAGGGGCCGACCCAGACGATTTCGTAGTCGGTATCGTCCAGCACCTGGCCCGCCTGGCTTTTGAACTGCGCCTTCAGCCGGGCGCGCACCACGTCTTCGCGGCTGACTTCCTCGGGGTTGGCGTGCGGCGGCATCTGGTAGTCGATGCGCCAGACGCCGTCGGCCATCAAGTGTTGCCACACGGCCCGCCCTTCGTTAAAGGGCGCCTCGATCCAGGTGTGGCGCTCCACCGGCGGCGGGTTTTTAAAGCGCACATCGGCAATGCACCAGCGGTCATCGCCTTTTTGCGCAGTCACCGTCGCGCCGCACCAGGCGCGAAACGGGCTGCGCGAGCCGCTGCAGTCAATCACATGCTCAGCTTGCAGGGTGTAGCTGCCGGCAGGCGTTTCCAGCTGCAGTGTGGCGACCTCATCGTCTTGCTCAAGCGCCGTGACGCGGTGGCTCCAGCGGATGTTGACAAAGCGGTCTTCAGGCGCGGGCCGGCAGAGCTGCTCGACCAGAAAGCCCTCGACATAAAACTGCTGGATATTGATAAAAGGCGGCTGGCGGCTCAAGGAATGTGTCTGCTGCTGGCGCAGGTCAAACGCATACACCTCGTCGGCACCGGCAAAGGTGCGGCCCACGCTCCACTGCACACCCTTGGCGGCAATGCGCTCATAGATCCCCAGACGTTTGAAGATCTCCAGCGTCTTTTGCGCGTAGCAGATGCCGCGCGAGGATGCGCCTTTGACACCCACCGTGTTGTCTTCGTCCAGCAGCACGGCCCTGATGCCGTAGTCCGCCAGCGCGCAGGCCAGCGTCAGGCCGGTGATGCCGCCGCCCACGATGACGACGGGGTGGCGTTTGACTTCGCCGGTGCGCAGTTCTGGCGGTGCCACAAAGGGGTACTCGGGCAGGGTATAGCCGGTGCCTTGGGCGAATTCATAGCCGTTGGTAAAGGGCGTGCTCAGCGCGGCCTGCGCCTTGTCGGCGCGGGCGGTGGTTGTCTCCGGCATGGCGATTTCCTGTGAATTTACCTATTCGTAATCAATTTACCATAACGTAATTTGAGGTGGCCTTTGCCTGGACACCTTTGCACGATACGACTATGGCTGGCCAGGCTTCAATTGAGAATTGTTATCAACTAGACGAGTTGAATAGCTTTTGTTAATTCCGTACATTGATTCCAGCAATTAGACGAAGCCGCCCAACAGGTCTAAGGTGTTCTGGTCTTCGGTCCTGCGCCGGAAGTCCGGCTTTGGTTTGAAGCATTGGCGATTTGTTCATCCATCAACCCACGAAGGAGATTTCCATGGCTGCTCTTAAAGGCTCCAGGACGGAAGAGAACCTGAAAGCCGCATTTGCCGGCGAATCACAGGCCAACCGCCGCTATCTGTATTTCGCGAACAAGGCTGACGTTGAAGGCCAGCCCGATGTCGCGGCGCTGTTCCGCTCTACCGCGGAAGGTGAAACCGGCCACGCCCACGGCCACCTCGAATGGCTGGAGCAATGCGGCGACCCCGCCACCGGCCTGCCCTTTGGCGGCACGCGCGACAACCTCAAGTCCGCCGTCGCCGGTGAAACCCACGAGTACACCGACATGTACCCCGGCATGGCCAAGACCGCCCGCGACGAAGGCCATGACGAAGTGGCCGACTGGTTTGAAACGCTGGCCAAGGCCGAGCGCTCACACGCCAACCGCTACAGCAAGGCGCTCGCCGAGCTGGTCGACTGATCCACCTCTCGCTGCGCCGCAAGGCGTGGCGGGTTTTGGAAAGGACTGCAGCACAAGAGTCTTTTCTCAAACCCACGTGAGATTCAAAAGAAGAGGCAAGCATGGCCACAGAAGGCAACCTCCAGGCGCCCACGCGCCACGCGATCGACTGGAAAAACCCGGACTTCTATAACGAGGAGGCCGCCTTCCACGAGATGGAGCGCATCTTCGACATCTGCCACGGCTGCCGCCGCTGCGTGAGTTTGTGCGGCGCCTTCCCCACGCTGTTTGACCTGGTCGACGAAAGCAAGACCGGCGAAGTCGACGGCGTGGACAAGAAGGACTACATGAAAGTGGTCGACCAGTGCTATATGTGCGACCTCTGCTACATGACCAAATGCCCTTATGTGCCGCCGCACGAGTTCAACCTCGACTTTCCGCACACCATGCTGCGCGCCAAGGCCATCAAGTTCAAAAACGGCGAAGTCGGCGCGGGTGAAAAGTTTCTGTCGTCTACCGACGTGCACGGCCAGTTCGCCGGCATTCCCATCGTGGTCCAGGTGGCCAATGCGGTCAACAAAACCAAACCGGCCCGCGCCGCGATGCAGAAGGTGCTGGGGGTCGACAAGAACGCCTGGCTGCCCGACCTGGCTACGAAGAAGTTCCGCTCAGGCGCACTTGAGTCACCGCCGCATGCGGTGAAAGACGGCGCCAAGACTCCCGGCAAGGTAGTGATTTACTCCACTTGCTACATCAACTACAACGAGCCCGGCATAGGCCACGACCTGCTCAAGGTGCTGGACCACAACGAAGTGCCTTACGTGCTGGTTGAAAAAGAAAAATGCTGCGGCATGCCCAAGCTCGAGCTGGGCGACCTCGCCTCGGTCAACACCAGCAAAGAGGCCAACATCCCGGTGCTGGTGAAGTACGCCAAAGACGGCTACGCCATCCTCAGTGCCGTGCCCAGTTGCACGCTGATGTTCAAGCAGGAACTGCCGCTGATGTATCCCGACGACGCCGACGTGCAGCTCGTCAAGGAGCATATGTGGGATCCGTTTGAATACCTGATGGCCCGCAAGCGCGACGGCCTGCTGAAGACCGAATTCCCCACACCGCTGGGCAAGATCAGCTACCAGATTCCCTGTCACGGGCGGGTGCAGAACATTGGGAAGAAGACTGAAGAAATGCTCAAGATGGTGCCAGGCACCAGTGTGCACACGCATGAGCGCTGCTCGGGCCATGCCGGCACTTTCGGCGTCAAAGTGCCTTACCACCAGCAGGCGATGAAGATCGGCAAGCCGCTTTTTAAGGCCATGGCCAGCCATAAAGACGGCGGCCTGCCCGACGTCATCAGCAGCGACTGCCCGCTGGGAGGCCACCATATTGCGCAGGGCTTTGACGTCAATAGCCTGGGCGCGCCGCCACAGAAACATCCGCTCACGCTGATACGCACGGCCTACGGACTGAAATAAAACGCACGAGAAGCCGCCATGAAGACCACCGGAAAGATCACCCGCGAGTCCCTGATGACGCTGGAGGCCTACAGCAAGTACCGCAAGGAAAACAAGCCCGCCATCATCGCGCACCGCAAGCTGCGCAGTGTGCGCCTGGGCGAGCACATCAACCTGCAGTTTGAAAGCGAAACCAGCATCCGCTACCAGATCCAGGAGATGCTGCGCATCGAAAAAATCTTTGAAGAAGAGGGCATAGACCAGGAGATCGAAGCCTATGCGCCCTTGATGCCCGACGGCAGCAACTGGAAGGGCACCATGATGCTGGAGTACCCCGATATCAATGAACGCAAGCGTGAATTGGCTCGACTCATAGGCGTGGAAGACCGCATGTTTGTCGAAGTCGAAGGCCATGCCCGTGTTTACGCCATTGCCGACGAAGACATGGACCGGGAGAACGACGAAAAAACCTCGGCCGTGCACTTTGTGCGCTTTGAGCTGAACCCTGCCATGTGCGCGGCCGTCAAGGCCGGCGCCAGCGTGAAGCTGGGTTGCGACCACACGCATTACCCGGCGCACACCACGATTGCGGCGGAAACGCTTGCCTCGTTGGCCAGCGATCTGCACTGAAGCGGGGCTTTGTGGGCACTCACGCCGTGGCGACACGCGCCTGTCGTAAAGTGGGGGTTTCGCCTTACCCTAACAACTCAAAGCATGCTGTTCCTTATCTCGCCAGCCAAGTCGCTGGACTACGACACGCCGCCGCACATCGCCGCCCACACCCAACCCCTCTTTACCCGCCAGTCGGCCGAATTGATTGACGTGCTGAAAACCCAGACCCCGCAACAGATCAGCACGCTGATGAAGCTGTCGGACACGCTCGCCGGCCTGAACGTGGCGCGCTACCAGGCCTGGTCGCCCAAATTCACCGCCAAAAATTCCAGGCAGGCCGCGCTAGCCTTTGATGGCGATGTGTATGGTGGGCTGGACGCAAAAACGCTGAGCGAAGCGCAGCTCAACTGGGCGCAAGAACATTTATGCATCCTGAGCGGCCTCTACGGCGTACTGCGCCCGCTGGACCGCATGCAACCCTACCGCCTTGAAATGGGCACGCCGCTGACCACACCGCAAGGCAAAAACCTCTATCAGTTCTGGGGCTCGCAAATCTCGGCTTACCTCAACGAACGCGCGGCGGCGGATACATCCCCGGTCATCATCAACCTCGCCAGCGAGGAATACTTCAAGGCGGTGGACCGCAAGGCGCTCAAGGCGCGTGTGGTGAGCTGCGTGTTTGAAGAATACAAAGCCGGCAAATACAAGGTCATCAGCTTTTTTGCCAAGCGTGCACGCGGCCTCATGGCGCGGTATGCGATCGAAAAGAAGCTCGCCACCGTCAAAAAGCTCGAGGGCTTCGACGCTGAAGGCTACCGCTTTGATGCCAAAGTCTCCGGGCCTGACAGGCTCGTCTTCCGGCGCAAGCAGGCCGCCTGAGCGGTGACTGCGCTGTGACACTGTGATTTAGCAGGACAAGCTGATGAAGCCCGGCGCTGCACAAAACCAGGCTCACGGCCCTGCGCCAGGCCAGGCCATCACCCGTGAGATGCGGGCCTGGGTTTCGGCGCAACTCGCCGGCGGGCACAGCCCTGATGAAATCCACCGCGCACTGGTTGATGCCGGCTGGCAGGCGGCTGCTGCCAGCCAGGCGCTGGGCTTGCCGGTAGACGGTGCTACGCCGTCGCCCCCGGTGGCCGTGCCTGTGGTTACACCCGATGCGGGCGGCGCCATGGTGGATACCGGCGATAAGTGGGTCGAGGTGCGCGAACACCGCGAGGCGCCCGACCTGTGGGTGTTCAGCAACCTGCTCAGCCCAGCGGAATGCACCGCGCTGATGGACGCCGCCGCGCCGCGCCTGGAGCGATCGCGCACGGTAGACACGCAGACCGGCGGCGAAGAACTCAACCATGACCGCACCAGCCACGGCATGTTTTACACGCGTGGCGAAACCGAGGTGGTGAGCCGCATTGAGGCCCGCATCGCCAGGCTGCTGAACTGGCCGGTGCAAAACGGCGAGGGCCTGCAGGTGCTGCGCTACCGGCGAGGGGCTGAATACAAACCCCATTACGACTACTTCGACCCCGGCGAGCCCGGCACCGCCAAAATCCTGCAGCGGGGCGGGCAGCGCGTGGCCAGCCTCATCATGTACCTGCAAGAGCCCGAAGCCGGCGGCGCCACCGTGTTTCCCGACATCGGCCTGAAGGTGCGGCCGCAGCGCGGCAGCGCGGTGTTTTTCAGCTATCCGCGCGCGCACCCCGTCAGCCTCACGCTGCATGGCGGCGAGCCCGTGAGGGCCGGCGAGAAGTGGATCGCCACCAAGTGGCTTCGTGAACGCGAATTTACGTAACACCCCCGTCCAGGCTCACTGTGTGTAGCCTGTTCCCCCCTCCAGGGGGCGGCGCCTGCGGCCGGGCAAAGCCCGTTCCGCGGCCCCTGCTGGCGGGGAATACGCCGTGACGCTTGCGCGACGCCGTGATTGGCGCGATTTTGGGGGCACGGACCATAATCGGTTATGAAAATCCGCGCCAACAACATCGACATTGAAATCGAAGACACCCACCCCGGCGACGCCACAGGCAGGCCCGTGGTGCTGCTCGTCATGGGCCTGGGCATGCAGCTGATCGCCTGGCCGCCGGCCATGGTGCAGGCGATTGCCGATGCGGGTTTTCGTGTCGTGCGCCTTGACAACCGCGACATCGGTCTCTCACAACACTTCGACCATCTCGGCTCGCCCAGCCTGATCTGGGAAGGGCTCAAGTTCCGCCTGGGCTGGCGCATACGCCCGCCTTACAGCATTGAAGACATGGCCGCCGACACCGTGGGTGTGCTGGACGCGCTGAAGATTGCCAGGGCGCATGTGGTGGGCGTCAGCATGGGCGGCATGATCGCGCAGCGCGTGGCGGTGCTCGCGCCTTCGCGGGTGATCAGTTTGACCAGCATCATGAGCTCTAGCGGCGCGCGCGGCTTGCCGGAGGCCAGCTCGGCCGTCACACGGGTGTTGCTCAGCCGGCCCGCCGGCAAGGGTGTGCAGGCGGCGGTAGACCACACCGCCCGGCTGCTCAAGGCCATCGGCAGCCCGGGCTTTCCTGTGCCGGATGCCGAGCTGCGCGAGAAAGTCGCCGCCGCAGCGCAGCGCAGTTTTCACCCGCAAGGCGTTCTGCGCCAGATGGTGGCGATTGCGGCCGACAGCACACGCGCCGCGGCGCTGGCCAAGGTGACCTCACCGACATTGGTGCTGCACGGCCGCGCCGATCCGCTGGTGCCCATGCCCTGCGGCCAGGACACGGCCAAGCGCATCCCTGGCGCGCGCTTTGAAAGCATTGAAGGCATGGGGCACGATCTGCCGCCTGGTGTCGTAGAACGTTTGCTGGCGTTCATGATTCCTCACTTCAAGTCCCACACTTAATATGACCCCCACGCTCGTCACTTCGTGTACTTCGCTGCCCCCCGAGGGGGCCGTCGCTTGCTCGGGGCGGCCCTTCGCTGCGCGGCCCTCACACGCGTTAGCTGCGAAAATGGCCCCATGAACACCCCAGAACAATCCCAGCTCGGCAAGCAGTCCGCTTACATCGACCAGTACGACGCCTCGCTGCTCTTCCCGATTCCGCGCGAAGGCAAGCGTGCCGAGATCGGCGTGACTGGCACGCCACCGTTTTTCGGCGCCGACATGTGGACGGCGTTTGAGCTGAGCTGGCTCAATCTGCGCGGCAAGCCGCAGGTGGCGCTGGCGCAGATCACCGTGCCCTGCGAGTCACCCAATATCGTCGAGAGCAAGTCCTTCAAGCTCTACCTCAACAGCTTTAACAACACACGGTTTGCCGATGCACGCGATGTGCGCGAACGCATTCGAGCCGACCTCAACGCGGTGGTCGGCGCCGGTGTGGGCATCAAGACGCTGGGCCCCGAGCTGTTTGACCGCGAACCGGTGCATGAACTTGACGGCCTGAACCTGGACCGGCTGGACGTGGAGTGCATCCACTACCAGCCCGCGCCCGAGCTGCTGTTTGCCGAGTTCGACGAGCCGCCTGTGGAAGAAACGCTGACCAGCAACCTGCTCAAAAGCAACTGCCTGGTCACCGGCCAGCCCGACTGGGGCAGCGTGCAAATCCGCTACGCCGGCCCGCAGATCAACCAGGAAGGCCTGCTGCAATACCTGGTGAGTTTTCGCAACCACAACGAGTTCCATGAGCAGTGCGTCGAGCGCATCTTCATGGACATCTGGACGCGCTGCAAACCCATGAAACTCTCCGTGTATGCACGCTACACGCGCCGCGGCGGGCTGGACATCAACCCCTTTCGCACCAGCCACCCGCAGGCGCTGCCGGTGTCGGTGCGCACGGCGCGCCAGTAGGCTTTCGCCTTTTTTCTTATTGCCCGAACTCGTTGAAGTTCTTGATGGGCGAAAGCCCGGGGAACTGCCCCGCGCGCTTTTCTTTCATCGCCGTCACCGACTCGCGCACATGCGCGTTGCTCCAGATCGCGCCCTGCAGCCAGCCCATTTGTTTGAGTGCGTCGTCCACCGAGTGGTCGCGCGCATAGTGCACGGCCTGCTTGGTGCCCCAGATCGCCACCGGCGGCTTGCTGGCGATTTCGCCGGCGCATTGCATGGCGGCCGCGAGCATTGCTTCGGCTGAATCAAACACCTCATTGACCAGGCCGTAGCCCAGCGCTTTGGCGGCAGGCAGCCTGCGCCCGGTGTAGGCCAGCTCTTTGACGACGGCCAGCGGCACCAGCTTGGGCAGGCGCTGCAAGGTGCCCACATCGGCCACCATACCGATATTGATTTCCTGGATGCAGAAAAACGCGTCGGCCGTGGCGTAGCGCAGGCAGCAGGCCGTCACCATGTCGACCGCGCCGCCTATGCAGCCGCCCTGGATGGCGGCTATCACCGGGATGCGCAGCGTCTCCAGCTTGGTGAAGGTCGCCTGCATGGCACCCAGCATGTCGAAGACGGCGGCGCGGCCTTCGGGGCTGCGGTCGTCCAGGGCGATCTCGCTGCCGAAGGTCTCCAGCGCCATGCCGGCGCTGAAATGCTTGCCGGTGCTGGAGATCACCAGCACACGCGCCTCACCCGACTTGTGAAGATGCGTCAGCACCGCGTCCAGCTCGCGCCAGAAGGTCGGGTGCATGGTGTTCATCGCCTCGGGGCGGCTCAGCACCAGGTGGGCGATGTGGCCGGTGGTGCTGAGGGTGAAGCAGGTGAGGGGGCCTGGTTGGGCGGCGGCGGTTGGAGTGGTGGTGGCATTCATGCCTCCACTCTAGTTCAGGCCGGCCGCTCAAGCCAGTCACACCTGAGACGCCGGGTGGCGCGCGCCCGTGCCCGTTTTTAGCGGGCTACAGGCCAAAAACCATCAATAAAAGGCTTGCAAGCCGGTTTGCGCCCGGCCCAGGATGAGCGCGTGCACATCGTGCGTGCCTTCGTAGGTGTTGACGGTTTCCAGGTTGATCATGTGGCGGATCACGTGGTATTCGTCATGGATGCCGTTGCCGCCGTGCATGTCGCGCGCCAGTCGGGCGATGTCCAGCGCCTTGCCGCAGCTGTTGCGCTTGATCAGCGAAATCATCTCGGGCACCGACTTGTCTTCGTCCATCAGCCGGCCCACGCGCAGGCAGCCTTGCAGGCCCAGCGTGATTTCGGTTTGCATGTCGGCCAGCTTCTTCTGGATCAGCTGGTTTTGCGCCAGCGGGCGGCCGAATTGCTGGCGGTCCATGGTGTACTGGCGGGCGCGGAACCAGCAGTCTTCGGCCGCACCCAGCGCGCCCCAGGCGATGCCGTAGCGCGCCTTGTTCAGGCAGCCGAAAGGGCCCTTCAAGCCGCTCACGTTGGGCAGCAAATTCGCTTCCGGCACAAACACATCGTCCATCACGATCTCGCCGGTGATGGAGGCGCGCAAGCTCATCTTGCCTTCGATCTTGGGGGCGGAAAGGCCCTTCATGCCCTTTTCAAGCACAAAGCCGCGGATGCTTTCCTGCCCGCCGACTTTGCCGTCGGGGTCTTCCAGCTTGGCCCAGACGATGAACACATCGGCGATCGGACTGTTGGTGATCCACATCTTGGCGCCCTTGACGATAAAGCCGCCGTCCACCGGCTTGGCGCGCGTCAGCATGCTGGCCGGGTCTGAGCCGTGGTTGGGCTCGGTCAGGCCGAAGCAGCCCACCCATTCGCCGGTGGCCAGCTTGGGCAGGTATTTTTGTTTTTGCGCTTCGCTGCCGTAGGCGTTGATGGGATGCATGACCAGCGAACTTTGCACGCTGATGGCGCTGCGGTAGCCGCTGTCGACACGCTCGACTTCACGCGCGACCAGGCCGTAGCTCACGTAGTTGAGGCCGGCGCAGCCGTAACCCTCAATCGTGGAGCCCAGGAAACCCATGGCACCCGCCTCATTCATGATCTCGCGGTCGAATTTTTCGTGGCGCGCGGCCATCAACACGCGGGGCTGCAGCTTTTCCTGGCAAAAGGCGTGGGCGGCTTCGCTGATGGCGCGCTCGTCGTCGCTCAGCTGGTCCATGAAGAAGAACGGGTCTTGCCAGTTGAAGGTGGTTTTCATGATGCGTGTCTCCGAGAAAAAAGGGCCGTGGGCTGGTTGGCAGTGTAGGGCGCTGCCTGAAGGAGCAACCCGTTATGCCTGATTGTTTGACAAGCATGAATAGTTGTCTAATATCAAATATCGATTCAACGATACAAAAATCATATTTATAGGGTTTTCATGGAATTCCGCCACCTCCGCTACTTTCTTGTCCTGGCTGAAGAGCTGCATTTCGGCCGGGCGGCCCGGCGTTTGTCGATTTCGCAGCCACCGCTGTCGCTGAACATCCAGCAGCTTGAAGCCTCCGTCGGCGCCAAATTGCTTACCCGCAACAGCAAATCCGTGCAGCTCACCGCCGCCGGGCAGGCCTTTGTGCCGGCCGCGCGCGCCCTGCTGGAGCAAGCCGCCCAGGCGGCAGGCCATGCGCGCGACGTGGGGCAGGGCATGGCCGGCAGCCTGGCCATCGGCTTTTCCGGGACCATGCTCTACAGCGGCCTGCCCCATATCCTGGAGCGCTTTCAGGCCGAGCACCCGCAGCTGCGGCTGACACTGAAAGAGCTCAGCTCCAGCGAACAGCTGATCGAGCTGGCGCACGACAGGCTGGACCTCGGCTTTGTGCACACCACCCGGGTGCCGCCCGAGCTCTCGCAGGTGCTGGTCTCCAGCCAGGCTTTTGTGTGCTGCCTGCCGGCGGGCCATGCGCTGGCGCGCAAGCGCTCGCTGTCGCTGGCGGCCTTGCAGGGCGAGCCTTTTGCCGTGGTCTCGCGCGCCGTTTCGCCCGACTACCACGAGCGCATCCTGGCAATCTGCACCGAAGCCGGCTTTTACCCGGAGATCCGCTACGAACTGCGGCATTGGCTGAGCGTGGTATCGCTGGTGTCCCAGGGCATGGGCGTAGCGCTGGTACCGGCGGCGCTGCGGCAATCGGCCATGGCCGGCGCCGCTTTTGTGCCGCTGGACGCGACCACCACGCCGTATGACACGCATTGCCTCTGGAAAACCGCGCGCGACCACCAGGCGCTGGCGGCGTTTGTCAAAGCGGTGCGCGCGATTGCACCGGCTCACGCTTAAAGCCCTTGCTAAAAGTATGTCCACCGCAAGAGTCTTAAAGCTGTCACCATGGGGCAGTTCATAGTTTCTTCAGGAGAACGGCATCAACCCGTATATCTGGTGTTTGGTGGGTGCTCTCCTCGGCGGCGCCGCCTGTTTGCTCTCGGGCACCCGCGAAAAAATCGTTGTCCTTGAAAACCTCGGCGTCGGCATGTTCGGCGCCTACATAGGCGGTGACTTCATCGCCGCCATGCTCAGCCACGGCAAAACCAACGACGTGGACTTCAGGCTGGGTTCGCTCGGCCTTGCTGTCGGTGCCGCCATCGCCGCGCTGCTGCTGTTGAAGCTGATGCGCCGCGCAGTCGGCCCCATGCGTCCCTCCAAAGCCCCTCGCCGCCGCGATTGATCCGGGCCGTCGCAAGGGCAAGTGCTTTGCGCGCGGCAGCCGCGCAGGGTGCGGCGTAAGATTACCGCTCGCTTTGCGACTAACGGTTTTCAAGCGTTTTCAGCGGAGATTTTCATGTCCTCATCCCAAACCATCACCCTGGGCGGCGGCTGCTTCTGGTGCACCGAAGCCGTTTACGTCAAGGTGCGCGGCGTCACCGACGTCGAGTCCGGCTACAGCAACGGCCAGGCCGCCCGGCCCAGCTATGAAGAAGTCTGCTCGGGCCGCACCGGCTCGAATGAAGTCGTCAAGCTCACCTACGACCCGGCCGAGATCACGCTCAAGGAAATCCTGGAGATCTTCTTTGTCATCCACGACCCGACCAGCCTGAACCGCCAGGGCAACGACGCCGGCACGCAATACCGCAGCGGCATCTATTACTCGACACCCGAGCAAAAAGAAGTGATCGACGGTTTCATCCGCGACGTCAGCCAGGACAAGACCTTTGGCAAGCCCATCGTCACCGAAGTGCTGCCGGTGCAAAACTACTGGCCCGCCGAGGACTACCACCAGGATTATTTTGAGAACAACCCCAACCAGGGTTACTGCGCCTTTGTGGTCGGCCCCAAGGTCGATAAATTCCGCAAGACCTTTGCTTCGCGGGTGAAGGACTGAGGGTTTTCGTTTTAGGCAGGCGCGGCTGGGTGCTATCGATTTGGTAGCTGCTTACGCTACTCCCTGTTGGGCTGGAGCCCGATTTGTGCATTAAAAAAGGCCCTTTTCGGGCCTTTTTTTGTTGTTTGCGCGCCGTGGGGCGGCTCGCCATGCCCGAATTCAGGGGTTAAATTGGCCTCAAAGCCAATAGAGGTGGGCGTAAGCAGCTCCTGAATTCATAGCGGGTTGGGGAGCGCCGGCAGCGGCACGCACGGGGCTCAGACCTCTCCAACAGGTCTCAAGCCCGCCGCTGCGCAAAATAAAACCACTCCTGGCCCGCTTCGCTGCGCGGGTTGGGAAACACCACAAAGCCGTCCACCGGCGCGGTGATAGGCTCGCCGCCCTGGCGCGTGCCTATGGTTTCACCGCGTTTGACCGGGTCAAAGCTGCGCCACTCGCGGGCAAAGGTGTCGCCGGCGTGGTCGCGGTCCACCACCTCCACCAGCCGCAAAATCTCGCGCTCCACCGGCTCCGACGCCGGCGGCTGCGCGATCAGGCCCAGCAAACCCAGGGTCTGCAAAATCGCATGCCGCGCCACGCCCACGGCTGCGGGGTCGTCGTGCTGGCCGCATTCCAGGGTCACACCGTAGCCACCGCGCGAGCGCATGTACTCGGTCGTGCCCACGCCGTAGTTCGGGTTAGTCACAAGGGCTTGCGCGCGGTCGCCGCTGCCGGTATTCGCTGCCGCGGCTTCCGCGCGCCGCTTCACGCCGCGTGAATAGGTGTCCAGCCAGCCTTCCACAACGCGGTGCGGCCCGGTGTGCAGCGCCAGCTGCATTTCCTCGGCCGCATGGGCAAAGGGCTCCAGCGGGCCGTGGTTGTTTTGCGGGCCGATCATCACAAAGGGCGCGCCACCAGTATGAAAGGAATGCAGGTCCAGCAGCACATCGTGCGCATCCAGTAGCGGGCACAGCACATTGGCAATGCGGTCCTCAAAATCCTGCGGGATCGCGCTGGGCGCCATGTTGCGGTTGAGGTTGCGGTCGCCCATGCGCTGCTTGAGCCGGTAGGCCAGCGGGTTGGTGATGGGCACAAAGGTCACCGTGCCGCGCTCAATGCCAAGCTGGCCCTTGTCGATCTCGTCCAGCAATTGCGTGATCGCCCGCGTGCCGCAGGTCTCATTGCCGTGCACGGCACCGGTGACCAGCAGGCGCGGGCCGGGCGCCAGGCCGTGGTAGGTGTGGCTGCGCAGATGGGTGGGGTGGGGGCTGGGGTGGGCGCTCATGGCATTGTTTATACCGCTTGGCGGCTGTCCCGGCATGGCCGGGCTACCCTTTAATCAGAGGATACGTCCGGATACGTTTTCCCCCTATGATGAATCGCCCGTTGCGCCACGGCTTCAGCCACAGGCCAGCCACAGCCTTTGTCAATCCGCTTCAGTCAAAGCGCAACGACAGGCGCGTTCCATTTTTCACCCGGTTTGCCCATGCTCTCTACCTTGTTTGTTATTTCCGCTGCATGCCTGTTCGGACTGCTCTTTGCCTTTGAGTCCGCCGGCGATTCCTCCCAGCCGAGGTTCAGGCCCGCGGGACTTCTGACATGGCTGGTGTCAGGCAACTGGCCGGCCAAGGTCGGGGCCGGTCTGCTCATCCTTGGCATAGGCGCGCTGCTGCGTTATGCCTTGCTGAACATTGATGTGCCGCCCGAGCTCAAGCTGGGAAGCGGCTTTGTCGCCGCTGCCGTGCTGGGCGCCGCGGCGCTGGCGCTGAAGTCACGGCCCGAACGGCGCGCCATCTATCTGGCGCTGGGCGGCACGGCCTTTGCCGTCGCCTATCTCACGGCTTACGCCGCCTACGATTTTTTCCATTACCTCAATGACGTCAGCGGGCTGTCGCTGATGGTGGTGGTGTCTCTGGCGGCGGGGCTGTTTGCGGTGTCGGCCCGTGCCATGTCGGTGGCGGTACTGGCCATGGCGGGTGCTTACATTGCGCCCAAGTTCGCCATTCACGTGCCGGACCCTGGCGTGCTGTACGGCTACTACCTGGCTGCCAGCGCGGTGACTTTTGTGATGGTGCACCTGCGCGGCTGGCGTCCGCTGATTCATCTGAGTTTTTTGTTCACGCTGGCCGGAGCCCTCTTTTTTGCGTGGACCCACCAGTTCTACAAGGCTGAGCATTACGCCGTTATGCAACCCTTGTTGCTGGCGCTGGTAGCGCTGCATCTGGCGATGCCGGTTGCGGAGCATCGCGGCACGGCTTCGCGCTGGCTCGCCCGTTTCGACATGGGGTACTTCCTGGTGCTGCCGCTGGTCGCCGCGGTGCTGACGCTGAAGATCGCGCCCCAGCTCTCGCGGGAAGGCGCGATGGGCCTGGGCTTGCTGGCCCTGCTCTGGGGCGTTGCGGCGGTGGTGACCGGTTTGCTGCAAAGAAGACAGGAAGCGACAAAGCATGCCTGCGTGGCCGGGCTGCTGCTGATCGCCGCGGGCGCCCTGGCTGCCACCGATATCCCCTGGCTGATGCTGGGCCTGGCCCTGGCTGTCATGGGCCTGGCTGCCGGCCCGCGGCTGGGCTGGTCCCTGCGCTCGCAGGAGTTGCTGTGCGGCGCCGCCATGCTGGCCGGGGCGCTGCATGTGGTGTTCTCAATTTTCCAGCCGGCGGCGGGCCTGCCGTTTGCCAATGAAGCCTTCGCGCAGCGTGTACTGGCCGCGGCCCTGATGGGCCTGGGTGCGTGGTTTGCGGGCAGGGGCGGGGCCGCTTTTGGCCGCATGCTGGGTGTCATGGCGGCTGCCTGGGCGTGCCTGGCGCTTGCCGCGGAACTGCTGCGCCTGCATGTGGACTTCTTGCCGCAGCTCATTTATGGCGCCCTGCTGCTAGCCCTGCTGGTGTTGTCGTTTCCGCTGCGTCTCCTGCATACGGCGCCGGTTTGGGGGGCATTGCTGCTGCTTGCCGCCACAGGCATCAGTTTTTGGGCCGCCAATGATGCGGCTTTCGAGCTGGCCGTGGTGTTTGCCGCAGGCACGCCGCTGGTCTTTCTGTGGATAGGCGCAAATGCCGGGCCGGCGCGAACAAGCCGGGCCAGCCGAACAAGCCCGGAGGGCGATTTGCCCTTTTCCGCGGCGCTGGGCTTGCTGCCGCTGGCATGGGCTCCCTGGGTGTTTGCATTGACCCCGGAATTTGCGGTGACCGGCAACTGGCTGGAAATGTCCCTGCTGTTGGTCAGTGCCTTTGCCGTGGTGCTGGCCGCCAGCGTGTGGAGCCCGCCCGGCTCCACCTGGCATCGCCAGATCTGGCCTGTGCATTTTGGTGTGGTGAGTGCGGCGCTTCTTTTCGCCGTCCTGTTCCATATCGAGCGCGGCTTGTGGCCGGTCACGTTTGAGGTGCTGGCGCTGGCTTATATGGCGACCTTTGTCGCCCTGCGCAGGAATTCGGCGGGGGCTGCACAGGCGGGGGTGGTCGTGATCATTGCCGCTTTCCTCGTCGTGCAGGCGATGCTGCTGCGCGCCTTTGGGCCCGACCGCCTCATCATGAGCGCGGCAGACATCCTGCAAATGAAACTGCCCGCGGCCGTCTCTTTGCTGTGGGCCAGTCTCGGCGCCGGCCTCGCATGGTGGGGCTCGCACGTGAAATCGCGCGGCCAGTGGAGTGCCGGTGTGGCGCTACTGGCGCTGACAGCGCTCAAACTGGTACTCAGGGATTTCGGCGATCTTGACCAGCTGGGCAATATCCTGGCGCTGATCGGTGCGGGGCTGCTCTTTCTGGCGGTCGCCTGGTTTGCGCCCATTCCTGCGGCGGCACCGCGTTCGCAGCAGGAAGCCCGGCGTGAAGCCGCGCCTGCGGCAGCGCGTATGGAGGCGCCGCCTTCGCCTCCGCCTTTGAAGGACGACTACGCGCAGACGCAGCCGGGCCCGCTGGAAAGAGGGCCCGCAGCGGTAAGCCCATTTGAAAAAACCGCGGTGATTGCCGCTGCCGCTGCCCCTGCCGCGACCCCTGCCGGTTTTGCCTCTGCGCCTGCCGCTGTAGCGCCTCGCGTGGAACACGCAGCCAGCCGTCCTGTGACGCGGGCCAAGGCTGCGGCACCGGCGGGTGGCTTTAACTGGCTGCTGGTGCTGGTGATTGGTTTGCCTTTGGGGCTCGCCGTTCTTGGCCAGCAATGGCTGACGCACCGCGGCACGCGCCATGCCATCGAGGCGAAGCTTGCCGGGGAGTCCGCCGCACAAACTGCGGCAGAGGCGGCCGCGTCGGCGGCGCAAGCCGCCGCCGACGCCGTCATCAACAATGCGCCGGCCAGGCCCCCCGTGAAGCTGGTATTGACGGAAGACCGCAACCCGCCGGTCACCGCACCGCCTGCGATGGAGCCGGCTGTGATTGAGCCGCCTGCCGCCGCGCCGGTGAAGGTTTCCGACGCCTGCACGGTGTTTACCGGCCAGTTGCCGCCTGACTATGTGCTGTATGCCGGCGGCGCGTACAGCGGAAGCAAGCTCGGCTTCCAGATCGACCAGTCCGGCCACGAAGCCACCCGTTTTGATGTCCTGGTGAACCAGCCCGGAAAGAAGGTGGTTCTTGCCCTGGGCGCTTACGAGCCCTCTGTCTGGAACATCCGCTGGTCGCCGGGCACGGTGGTGGCGGGTGTGCTGGTGTCGGGTTATCACAGCCAGGCTGTGGCGGGGCTGGGCAGCGAGGTGCCGGTGCTCAATGCCAGCTACGACAACAGGTCGGTGTGCGGCTACTTTTACCTTGACCGCGACGATGTGGCCAAAAGCGATGCGATGGTGAGAAAGCTGTTTGGCCGTTCCGCCCAAACCTATTTTGTCGCCTCTGGCGGCCAGGTGGCGTTTGGCAACCAGGCCGCTTCCTACATTCAGGGTTCGGGGCCGACTGTTGACAGCTTTCGCGATAAAAATGTCCCGCTGGCCGGGCAGCCCGGCATTGAGCAATTGATTCGCGAAGGCAAGCTGCGTATCGCGACGCAGCAGGATGTGACTGCGTGGCGCGATGCCGTCAACAGGGCTCAAAACCTGCCGCAACTCAACGTGGTGGGGGCGGGGCCGCAAAGGACCTCCGGCAACATTTCAGCCGGAAACGCGTATGTCGTCATCAAGCCCATGCGCTTTCCCGCCGGGCTTTATGGCGCCCATTCCGTCACCTTTCTCGTGGCCGCGGGTGTGCCCCGGCCCGAAGGCAACCCCGGCCATTCGGGTGTGTACGACATGAATCAGCCCCGGTAAGGAAGGCCTGAAGGCAAGCCGGGTTTTTGAGGTTGGAGGCTTCCCGTGCATGCAAAGCGCGCAATGTGACGCAATGCGACGCAATGCGACGCAATGACCGCACGGCGGAATCTGGACACTGAAAGGACACGCCATGTTTTTGCAAACTCCCGCCGACAGTGACGCAGCTGCCCGCCTGTTTCAAAACGACCTTGAGCAGCACGGCTTTGTGATGAACCTCAGCCGCCTCTGGGCCTGGCGGCCCGAAGTCTGCGAGGCCTTTGGCGCGCTGCGCACGCAGCTGACAGGCAGTTCGTCCTTGTCTGAACGGGAACTGGCGGTGATCGTTTGCGCCACCGCCGGCAGCCTGGGTGACTCTTACTGCGCCTTGGCCTGGGGCAAAAAGCTGGCCACGGCGGCAGACCCATCGGCCGCCGCAGCGGTGTTGCAGGGGGTTGAAAACATCGGCCTCACGCCGCGTGACCTCGCATTGGCAGCATGGACGCGCAAAGTGGCGCGCAACCCGAATGACACCACGCCGCAAGACGTCGAAGCGCTGCGCGCGGCGGGATTTTCAGAGCGGGAGATTTTTGAAGCCACGGCGTTTGTGGCGTTCAGGCTTGCGTTTTCGACGATCAACGACGCGCTGGGGGTGAAGCCCGATTGGCAACTGGCCGCCGCGGCGCCGCCGGAGGTCAACACCGCAGTCAGGTTTGGCCGCCCGGTGGCGGAGCGTGGCTGATCTGCCGTGCTTATCCGGCCTAGTTTTGCTTCATCCCCGCCACCAGCTGCGTCACGTTGTGCCGCATCAGCTTGAGGTAGCTATCGGCCGGGCCGCCGGCTTTTGACAAGGCGTCTACATATAACTCGGGCCCCACGGTGACGCCTGCGTCTTTGCTCAATTGCGCCAGCAGTTTTGGGTTGCTCATGTTTTCGACGAACACGGCTTTGATCTTTTCTCGCTGGATCTGTTTGATCAGTTGGGCCACTTGTTTGGCGCTGGGCTCGGCTTCGGTGGAGATGCCTTGCGGTGCGAGGAAGCCGACCTGGTAGTGGGCGCCGAAGTAGCCGAAGGCGTCGTGTGAGGTGATCACTTTGCGTTTGCCGGCGGGGATGGCCGCGAATTGTTCTTTGGCCCAGCTGTCCAGTGTTTGCAGTTCCTTGATGTAAGCCTCGCTGTTGGCCTGGTAGCTTGCAGCGCCTGCCGGGTCGAGCTGGCTCAGTGCCGCCGCGATGTTGCGCACGTAGATCACGACGTTGGTGGGGTCCTGCCAGGCATGGGGGTCGGTCTCGGCGTGGTTGTGGCCTTTTTCGGCGGGCAGGGTGCGGGGCTTCACGCCTTGCGATGCGACAACGCTGCGGCCTTTGTAGCCGGCGGACTTGACCAGTTTTTGCGCCCAGGGCTCAAAGCCCAGGCCGTTGGTGACCAGCAGTTGGGTCTGCAGGATGTTTTTGGCATCCAGCGGTTTGGGCTCGAACACATGGGCGTCTTCGTCGGGGCCGACCAGGGTTGTGACGGCCACGCGCTCACCGCCGACCACGCGCACCAGGTCACCGAGGATGCTGAAGCTGGCCACCACCGGCAGCTTGTCGGCGGCATGGCCTGTGGCGGCTGCGGTGCACAGCGCAAGCGCGGCCAGGGGCGTGATGAATTTTTGAAACAGGGATTTCATGAGATGGCCTTGGGGTGATGAAAAAAGAAGAAGGTTCACGCAACGCGGTGCGGGCGATGGAGCGCACGCGGCAGCCAGCCGCCGGGCGCCAGCAGCAAAGAGGCAAAGTACAGCGCGCCCGCGCAGCCGATGATGGTGGGCCCCGAGGGCGTGTCCAGGTGGTAAGACAGCAGCAGCCCGAAGTAACCGGCCAGCATTGCCTGCAGGCTGGCGTTGAGCAGCTGGGCGGGCAGGGTGTTGTGCCACAGGCGTGCCGACACGGCCGGCAGCATCATGAGGCCGACGGCCATCAGGGTGCCCAGGGTCTGGAACCCTGCCACCAGGTTGATGACGACCAGCATGAGAAAGCCCTGTTGCCACACCCAGGCCCTGAAGCCCCGCCGGCCGGCCGCGCTTAAAAATACCGGGTCGAAATTCTCCAGCACCAGGCCGCGGTAGGCCGCGGCCAGCGCCAGCACGCTGACGCTGGCAACGGTGGTCACCAGCAGCAGGCCGGCGTTGTCGACCCCCAGTGCGCTGCCGAACAGGATGTGCAGCAGATCGAGCTGCGTGCCATGGCCCGAGATGAGCGTCACGCCCAGCGCCAGGGCCACCAGATAGACCGCGGCCAGGCTGGCGTCTTCTTTCAGCGCGGTGGAGCGGCTGATAAACCCGGCAAGCGCGGCGACCAGCATGCCCGCCAACACGCCGCCCGCCGCCATGGCGGTGAGCGACAGGCCGCACAACATAAAGCCGATGGCAACGCCGGGCAGGATCGCATGGCTGAGCGCGTCGCCGAGCAGGCTCATGCGCCGCAGGCTCAGGAAGACGCCTATGGGTGCGGCGCTGAGCGAGAGCGCCAGTGTGGCCACCAGCGCGCGGCGCATAAAGGCAAACTCGGCAAACGGTGCTGCCAGCAGGCTCCACGCGCCGTGGATCATGCCCTGGTGAGTCATCAGGCCGGTGTCCATCAGGCTGCGGCCTTTTGCGCGTGCCATGCAGCCGGCGCCGGGCCGGTGCGGCAGACCTCGGCTGCCTCGTCCCATGCTTCGGCCATGGCGCGTGACTGTGCGAGATGGCTGTCGGTCAGCACCTGCGCGGTGGGGCCCCAGGCCACCAGCTCGCGGGCCAGCAGCAAGGTTTGCGGAAAGTGCTGGCACACCTGCGTGTTGTCGTGCAGCACGGTGATCACGGTGCGTTGTTGCTGGTGCCACAGCTGCACCAGCGCCAGCAGCGCCGAGGTGGTTTTGCTGTCCATGGCGCTGAAGGGCTCGTCCAGCAAGATCAGCTCGGCGTCTTGCACCAGCAGGCGGGCAAACAGCACCCGCTGCAACTGCCCGCTGGAGAGCGAACTGATGGGCCGGCGCTCAAAGCCCTCCAACCCCACCGAGTGCAATGCTGAATCGACACGCGCCAGCTGCCCGCCCTGCACGCCGCCCCACGCGCCCTGGTGCGGCCAGCAGCCCAGTAGCACGCAGTCGTGCACATCAATCGGGAAGCCGCGGTCAATCTCCGCGAGCTGCGGCAGGTAGGCGATGCGCGCGCGCGGCGCAGACACGGCCACCCGCCCGCCCGAGGCCGGCAGCAGGCCCATGATGCTTTTGAGCAGCGTGCTTTTGCCGGAGCCGTTGGGCCCGATCACCGCAGTGAGCGAGCCCTGCGCAAAGCAGCCGCTGATGTGGTGAAGGGCGGGGTGCTGACGGTAGCTGACGGTGAGGTCGTCCAGCGTCACCATGGCATCAGCTCCAGGCTGGCCCAGTGGACGGCCAGCCACAGCAGCACCACAGCGGGCGCTACGGCCAGCACACGCAGCCAGGCTGACCAGGCCAGCACGCTGCGGGCCGGGGGTTTTGTGTTGGTCGGAGGGGTGGAAGCAGATGGAGGTGGCAAGCGGTGTCCGTCTTTACAAATTTTTGGGTGGAAAGCGCATCAAAAGTCGCCGGGTCGCGGTCATAATGCAACTCGATTGCAGTATAGTTTAATGCAACATTGTTGCGTTATTGCTTATTCCGCCTTTTGTCCCGTCGCCAGAAACTTCAAAACTTCAAAGACACATGGCCTCCTCCATTCCCCCCAGCGATTTCCCGGCCGACCCCATAGACACCCTGTTGTCGGCCCACGGCCTGCGTCGCACGGCAGCCGCGCGGCTGGTGCTGGGCTGGCTGCTGGCGCACCCTGACACCAGCTACACCCATGCGCAATTGCAGGCGGCGCTGGCCGACGATGCCGAGCCGGCGCTGGACCGCGTGACGCTGTACCGCCTGATCGACCGGCTCACGCAGGTCGGTTTGCTGCTGTGCCGGGTCGATACCAACCGTGTGCGCCGCTACCAGGCCATGCCCAGCAGCGTGCATGCGATTCCGCACTTTGAATGCCAAACCTGCCACCGCGACAGCCCGCTTGCGGGCGCGCTGTCGGGCAAGCGTTCGGGCGCCTTGAAGGCCAGCGCCAAAGACCTGGAGCGCGCCGCGCAAACCGCGCTGGAAGCTTTGAAGGCGCTGGGCTACCAGGGCATGAGCATGGACTTTGCGGTGCGCGGTGTGTGCGCTGATTGCGCGACCGGTGCGACAGGTGCAAGCGGCGCGGCTTCTTCATGATCAGCACCCGCCAGCTGGCTTACCGCTACGCCAAGGGCCCCGAGCTGCGCTTTGCGGACGTGGAGGTAGCGCAGGGCGACACACTGTTGCTGCGCGGCGCCTCGGGCTCGGGCAAGTCGACCTGGCTGGCGCTGGCCGCAGGCTTGCTTGCGCCGGGCGAGGGCGACATTACCGTGGCGGGCCAGTCCTTGAAGGCGTTGGGCGCGCGTGCGGGTGACGCCTGGCGGGCTAAGGCCATTGGTTTTTTGCCGCAAAAATTGCATTTGAGTACAGCGTTGACGGTGCAAGGCAACCTGGCCATGGCGCAGTGGGCTGCCGGCCAGCCGGCGGATGACGGCCGCATTGCCGAGGCGCTGGATGCATTGGATGTGCGTGCGCTGGCGGAACGCAAGCCGGCGCAACTCTCGGGCGGGCAGGCGCAGCGTGTGGCGCTGGCGCGGGCGGTATTGCTCAAGCCGCGTGTGATCCTGGCCGATGAACCGACAGCCAGCCTGGACGATGAGGCCGCCGCCGCGTCGTTGGCCCTGCTGCAGGCCACGGCCAGCCAGGAGGGCGCGACGCTGGTGATTGCCACGCACGATGCGCGCGTGGCGGAATTCTTTCAAGGCAAAGAGGGCGTCCAGTCCATCAACATCGTGGGCGTACAACGATGAAAACCATCCTGTTTGCCTGGCGCTATTTGTGGTCGCGGCCGCTGGCGGCGGCGCTTAATCTGTTGCTGCTCACTTTGGGGCTGGCTTCCATCACCTTCCTGCTGCTGGTCAGCCACCAGCTCAGCCAGGCCTTTGACCGCGACGTGGCGGGTATCGACGTGGTGGTGGGCGCCAAGGGCAGCCCGATGCAGCTGATTTTGTCGGGCGTGTTCCACCTCGACGTGCCGACAGGCAATGTGCCGCTGGCCGCCATCAGGGAGCTCGAAAAACACCCGCAGGTCGCGAAGATCATTCCCATCAGCCTGGGCGACAGCTTCCGGGGCTACCGCATCGTGGGCACCACGCCTGACTACATCAGCCATTACGACGCGCAACTGGCGCAGGGCACCTTGTGGGCCAAGTCCATGCAGGCGGTTATCGGCGCGCAGGTGGCGCGGCAAACGGGCCTGAAAGTGGGCGACAGCTTTGTGGGCACACACGGGCTGGCCGGCGGAGGCGAAGAGCACAAGCTGAGCCCTTATGTGGTGTCGGGCATCCTGGCCGACAGCCACACCGTGCTGGACCGCCTGGTGCTGACGGCGACTGAATCCGTCTGGCAGGTGCATGAAACCGATACCGCGCTGGACGACGACGACCGCAAGGTGCTGGAAGAAGACCGCGAAATCACGCTGGCGCTCATCCAGTACAAATCGCCGCTGGCGGCGGTGACTTTTCCGCGCTACATCAACAGCAGCACCGAGATGCAGGCCGCCGCGCCGGCGCTGGAAATCACGCGCCTTTTGAGCATGGTGGGTGTGGGCACCGATGTGCTGCGCGCGCTGGCCGGTGTGTTGCTGCTGACTGCGGGTTTGAGTGTGTTTATCGCGCTGTGGGGCGCCGTGCGTGAGCGCAGGGCCGACCTGGCGCTGCTGCGCATGCTGGGTGCGCCGCCGGCCAAGGTGGCCGGCCTGCTGCTGTGCGAAGCGCTGTGGCTGGCGCTGCTGGCTACCCTGCTGGGCGTGCTGGCGGGGCAGGGCCTGACGGCGCTGCTGGCCTGGGCCTTGCAGCTTGAAAAATCCGTGTTGATCGGTGCGCTGTCATGGCCGGTCGAGCTGGTAAGTGTGCCGGTACTGGCTTTCGGGGTGGCGCTGGCGTCTGCGCTGCTGCCCGCCTGGGAAGCCTACCGGGTCAGTGTGTTTGAACTTCTCCAATCAAGGTAACTTTTATGACAAGCGCCCGTTCCATCAAGACATTCCTCACCGTGTCACCCATCCTGGCCGCCATTGCCGCGGTGGCGCTCAGCGTCAGCTTCTCGGTTGCGCACGCGCAGCACAACGACAAGGACAGCAAGGAAACCAAAGAAGACATCCAGCGCCACCGCGCCATGGCTGCCGCCCACGAAGGCGCGGCCAAGTGCCTGGAGTCGGGTAAAAAAGACGAGGTTTGCGAAAAAGAACTGCAAGCCGCTTGCAAAGGGCTGGCAGTCGGCAAATACTGCGGGATGAAACACGTCCACTGAGACGCCTGTTTTCCCCCATTTCCTTCTGGAGCACCGCATGACCACCTCCTGCGCACCTACCGCACGCGTTGCACGTATTGCACGCATTGATCAATTGCCGGGCCTCAAACACGCGCTGGCTTGTGGCGCGTTGCTGGCAGCTTGCGGTTTGTCGGCGCAGACCTTGTCGTCGCCCATTGCATCTTCGCCCGCGCCTGCCGGTGCAAAGCCGGCCGCCACCGCGCCGGGCTTTGACTTGCCGGTGGGCCAGGGCCCGGGCGTGCATGGCGCCAACAGCCCCTTCCCGCCGCTGGCTGCCCGCACGGACGTGGTGCCCTGGTCGATGCTGACATCGGTGAAAACCAAAACCGAGAAGAACCGCATCCTGCCGGTCTTCAACCTCGATCAGATGACGCTGAACCAGAAGACGCAGCGCATCCAGGGTTTCATGATGCCGCTGGACCCGGGCGAAAAGCAGAAGCACTTTTTGCTGTCGTCGGTGCCGCTGACCTGCGCCTTCTGCCTGCCCGGCGGGCCTGAGAGCATGGTCGAGGTCAAAACCAAAACACCGGTGAAGTACAGCATGGAGCCGGTGGTGGTGGAGGGGCGCTTTCTGGTGCTGAATGATGACTCTTACGGGCTGTATTACCGCATCACCGATGCCACCAGCGTCAAGTAAGCGCCGTAGCTTTGCCGGCGTGTGGCTGCTCGCTGCCACGCTCTTGCTGGCGCAGCTGCTGGGTTTGATGCACGGCGTTGTGCACGGTCCGCAGGCGCATTTGCATCCGCATGCGCATGTTCACCACGAGCTTGCCTCTGCGCATGCCTCGCACGACCACGGCCATGATCACGACGATTCAGCCGCCGCACACGATGAACACGGCGGCTGGCTGGCGTCGCTGTTCTCCTCGCACAGCGGCGATTCGGATTGCCGGCTGTTTGACCAGGCCAGCCAGGGCCATGCAGCCCCTGTGCTGCCCATGCTGAGTTTGCCGCTGGTGCTGTGCACCGTGGCCTTCGATCTCTCCCGCGGCGAAGCACTCGCCCGCTGGGCGGCGCTGTTTGACGCGCGCGGCCCGCCCCTGACTCACTAATCCCCCGTTTCCCCAGGTTGCTTCGCGCTGGCCTTACAGGCCGGGCGCAGCTTTGCTCTTTGCCGATGTTTTTCGGCTTTCCCCCGATTCAGTGAGTCACCATGAAACCACCTTTTATCAGCCGCGCGCTCTGCGCCGCGGCCACGCTTTCTTGCGGCCTGGCCAGTGCCCAGACTGCAGCGCCCGTCCCCGCGCCCGCCCCCAGCCTGAAAGAAGTCACCGTCACCGGCAACCCGCTGGGCGCTGCCGATTTGATCGCGCCTGCTGCGCAGTACTCGGGCGCCGGACTGCTGCTCCGGTCCAAAACCACGCTGGGTGAAACGCTGGACGGCACGCCCGGCGTGAGCAGCACCTACTTCGGCCCCAACGCCAGCCGGCCCATCATCCGCGGGCTGGACGGCGACCGCATCCGCATCCTGGGCAACGGCGGCGCGACGCTGGACGCCTCCAGTCTGAGCTATGACCACGCGGTCACCAGCGACCCGATCAGCATCGAGCGTGTGGAAGTGCTGCGCGGCCCGGGCGCCTTGCTCTACGGCGGCAGCGCGGTGGGCGGCGTGGTGAATGTGATCGACAACCGCATCCCGCGTGAGGCGCTGTTTGATGAGAAGGGCGGCATAGGCGGCAAGGTTGACCTGGGCCTGGCCACCGGCAACCGCGAGAAAAGCAGCGGCGTGCTGCTTGAAGGCGGCAACAACCGTTATGCGCTGCATGTGGATGTGTTCAACCGCGACACCGGCGATGTGAAGGTGCCCACAGATCTCGCCTGCAGCAAGGGCGGCGTCAACACGATTACCAACCGCATCTGCAACTCCGACAGCAAGGTACGCGGCGGTGCGGCGGGCGGCTCGCTGTTCTTTGACCACGGCTACCTGGGCGCATCCGTCAGCACTTACCGCAGCAACTACGGCACGGTGGCTGAGGACGACGTGACGATTGACATGAAGTCCAACCGCGCGGCGCTGGAAGGCGAGGTGCGCAACCTGGGTGGCTTTATCCAGAGCGTGAAAGGCCAGCTGAGCCACACCGACTACGAACACACCGAATTCGAAGGCCCCAACCCCGGCACGGTGTTCAAGAACAAGGGTAGCGACTTCCGGCTGGAGGCGCGTCATGCGCGCCTGGGCAATCTTGAAGGCGTGATCGGCTTTCAGGCCGAGAACAACAAGTTTTCTGCCGACGGCGCTGAGGCCTTTGCGCCTTACAGCAAGACCTCGCAGAACGCCGTGTTTGCGTATGAGGAATACGCCACCAGTTGGGGCAAGCTGAGTTTTGGTGGCCGGCTGGAGTCGGTGAAGGTGGAATCGCTGGGCAACCCGCTGGTGGCGCGCTTTGCGCCGCTGACGCGCGACTTCACGCCGCACAGCTATGCGATGGGCGCTTTGTGGAATGCGGCGCCGGGCTGGCAAGTCACCAGCAACCTGGCCTACACCGAACGCGCGCCCAAAGACTACGAGCTCTTTGCACAGGGCCCACACGTGGCGACCAAAGCCTGGGAAACCGGCGACCCGACGCTGGGCAAGGAAAAGTCGACCAGCCTGGACGTGGGCGCCAACTGGAAGTCGGGCGCCAACAGCTTTAGCGCCAACGCCTATGTGCACCGCTTCAAAAACTACATCGGCTTGCTGGCCACGGGCAACACCTATGGGCAGGAAGACGGCGCGCTCAACCCGGCCGACCTGGACGGCGACGGCGTGGACGATGCCGATCCGGACAACGGCATCCTTCCGGAGTTTGCCTACACCGGCGTGCGCGCCCGCTTTGTGGGGCTGGAGGCCAGCGGCAATATCCGCCTGATGGAAGGCGCCTCCACACTGGATCTGGCCTTGCGCGGCGACCTGGTGCGCGCCACCGACCTGAGCAGCGGCCAGCCGCTGCCGCGCATCGCGCCGGCGCGCGTGGGCGCCAGCCTGATCTGGGCCAGCGGTCCATGGGGCAGCAGCATCGGCTTTGACCATTCGATGGCGCAAAACCGCGTGGCGGCAGGCCAGCGCGCCACGTCGGCCTATACGCTGTGGAACCTGGCAGCCACCTACCGCATGAAGGCAGGCGTGAGCAACATCCTTTGGTATGCGCGGGTGGACAACCTGACCAACCAGCTGGCCTACAGCGCGGCTTCGGTATTGACGACGACGGCGTTCCCGAAGGCGCCGCTGCCGGGGCGCAGCCTGAAGGTGGGCATGCAGCTCGCTTTTTAAGCGGGGGCTCTACGTAAAGCACGCAGACTCGCTGGCAACCCGCACGCTAAGATCATGCGGATGAACCAGCTTGTCTTCGTGTCCCTGTTTCCTGTCGTCCTGTTGATTGCCGCAGGTTATGCCGCGGGCCGGGCGCAGTGGATCAGGGCCGATGCCATCAAGGACCTGTCCAACCTGATCTTTTTGCTGCTCACGCCGGCGCTTCTCTTTCGCACCATGAGCAAGGTGCGCATCGAGCAACTGGATTTCACGCCGGTGTTGGCCTACTTTCTGGCCGTCATCATTTTGTTTGGCGGCACCTTGCTGCTGCAGGGCTTTAACCGCCGCGCAGCGGTGCTGGCGCTGGCCAATACTTTTTCCAACACCGTGATGATCGGCATCGCGCTGATCGGCCTCATGTATGGGCCCGAGGGCCTGGTGACGCTGTTCACGCTGGTGTCGGTGCATTCACTGGTGCTGCTGACCAGCGCCACCGTGGTGCTGGAACTGGCTGTGGCGCACGAGCAAAAGCTGGGCACCAACGACGAAGTCACCCGCGCACCGCGCCACCCGGTGGCCACCGTGCTGATGGCCGTGAAGAACGCGCTGCTGCACCCGGTGCCGCTGCCCATCATTGCGGGCCTGCTGTTTGCGCAAACGGGCCTGGCGATTCCCGCCGTGATCGACAAGCCGCTGGAACTGCTGGCCAACGCCTTCGGCCCGCTGGCGCTGGTGATGGTGGGCGTGACGCTGGCCAACACCCGCGTGGGCGAGCACTGGCGGCAGGCCTTGGTGCTGGCCGGGGTGAAGAATTTGCTGCATCCGCTGCTGGTGTTTTTTCTGTGCCGTCTGCTGGGCGTGAGCGGCGTGCCCATGACGGTGATGGTGGTCGCCTCGGCCCTGCCGATTGGCGCGAATGTATTTTTGTTTTCCCAGCGCTACAAGGTGGCCGAAGAGCTGATCACCGCCAGCGTGGTGGTGTCGACCGCGCTGGCGCTGGTGACGCTGACTGTGGTGCTGCTGCTGGTCGGCCGTTTCGCATAAATCAAGCAAGGATTCACGGATGCAGTTCCTTCAATCACTCCCCATCTCGGCACAAACCATAGGCTTGCTGCTGCTGTCCAATGTCTTCATGACCTTTGCCTGGTACGGCCACCTCAAGAACCTGGCCACCTCACCCTGGTACGTCGCAGCCCTCATCAGCTGGGGTATCGCGCTCTTTGAATACCTGCTGCAAGTGCCGGGCAACCGCATCGGCTTCACCCAGTTCAGCGTAGGCCAGCTCAAGATCATGCAGGAAGTGATCACGCTGAGCGTGTTTGTGCCCTTTGCCGTGTTCTATCTGAATGAGCCCCTGAAGCTCGACTATCTGTGGGCCGCGCTGTGCATGGTGGGCGCCGTCTACTTCATCTTTCGCTCCGCCTGAATCTTCGGTATTGGTATTCGGTTCCCGTTCCCGTACCCGTACCCGTACCCGTACCCGTACCCGTACCCGTACCCGTACCCGTACCCGTACCCGTACCCGTACCCGTACCCGTACCCGTACCCGATTGCCCCTTCTGTCTGCGCCGAGGAGCACAGGGCCAGACGGATAAGGGCAAAAACTTGTTTGAGCGAAGCGAGTTGTTTTTGACCCCGTCTGGACCGAGCACCGCAGGTTGCCCGTAGCGAAGCGAAGGGACGCAGACAGTAGGGTCGCCTTTCTTTTGGGTACTTTTGGTGTTTGCGTAACTTCGCTGCGCGAAGTGAGCAAACCCCGCGCGCGCAGCGCGCCTTTGGCGAACAAAGAAAACCCGCTTTGCGGGTTTCGGTAAAAGTACCTCGCCCGCCGGGGCGAGACCCGGCCAGCAACCTTCGCAAGAGACCCCCCTTCAAACGCCCAAACCACCCCAGAATCCCGGGCGGTTAAACTGCGGCCAGTCACAAAAACGTCACAAATTTGACATATTTCCTGAGGAACTGACATGCTGTTTGGCAAATTGCTGCCCCGCGAAGGCAATTTTTTCGAGATGTTCAACCAGCATGCCGAACGGATCGTGGAGGCTGCGCACGCCTTCTCGAACCTGGTTGCCAACTACGCGGACGTGCAAAAGCGCGAATCCTTCAACCGTGAAGTCGACCACGCCGAGCGCGCCGCCGACCGCATCACCCATGAAGTCAACCGCGCGCTGCACAAGACTTTCATCACGCCGATCGACCGCGAGCAGATCCACAAGCTCATCAACACCATGGACGACGTAGCCGACCTGATCCAGGATTCGGCGGAGACCATGGCGCTGTACGACGTGCGCCACATGACCGAAGACATCGTGCGGCTGACCGACCTCAGCGTCAAATGCTGCGAGCGCCTGCAAGATGCCGTGGCGCTGATCGAAAAGGTCAGCGACCCCGCGACGGCCGAAGCCGCACTCAAGACCTGCGAAGAAATCGACAGGCTTGAATCCGACGCCGACCGCGTGATGCGCTCGGCCATGAGCCGCCTGTTCCGCGAAGAGCCCGACGTGCGGGAAGTCATCAAGCTCAAGGCGGTGTATGAACTGCTGGAAACCATCACCGACAAGTGCGAAGACGTCGCCAACCTGATCGAGGGCATCGTCCTCGAGAACTCCTGATCACGGGCGGCTGAACCATGCAAACCGTACAGGCCGCCCTGTGGGTGGTGTTTCTGCTGGTCTTTCTGGCCATCGCCTTCGACTTCATGAATGGCTTTCATGACGCGGCCAACTCGATTGCCACCGTGGTGTCGACCGGCGTGCTCAAGCCGGGGCAGGCGGTGCTGTTCGCCGCTTTCTTCAACTTCCTGGCGTATTTCGTCTTCCACCTGAGCGTGGCGGCGACCATCGGCAAGGGCATCGTGATGCCCGGTGTGGTCGACACCCACGTGGTGTTCGGTGCGCTGACGGGCGCCATCACCTGGAACATCCTCACCTGGTTCTACGGCATCCCCAGTAGCTCGTCGCATGCGCTGATCGGTGGCATCGTCGGGGCGGTGATCGCCAAGGCCGGTGCAAGCGCCTTGATTGCTTCAGGCGTGTTCAAGGTGGTGGCCTTTATCTTTGTCTCGCCCTTGCTCGGGTTTTTGCTGGGCTCGCTGATGATGGTGGCGGTGGCCTGGGTATGCCGCCGGGCGACGCCGTCAAGGGCCGACCGGTGGTTTCGCCGGCTTCAGCTGGTGTCCGCGGGCGCCTACAGCCTGGGGCATGGCGGCAACGATGCGCAAAAGACGGCCGGCATTATCTGGCTGCTGCTGATTGCTGCCACCACCAGCAATGTGCAGGGCCTGCCGGTCTGGATGATGGCGACCACCGAGCACCTGCCGGTCTGGGTGGTCATCGTCTGCTACATCGCCATCGGTTTCGGCACCATGTTCGGCGGCTGGCGCATCGTGAAAACCATGGGCCAGAAGATCACCAAACTCAAGCCTGTGGGCGGGTTTTGCGCTGAAACCGGCGGTGCGATGACATTGTTTTTGGCCACCGCGCTGGGCATTCCGGTATCGACCACACACACCATCACCGGCGCCATTGTGGGCGTGGGCTCCACACAGCGCGCGTCTGCCGTGCGTTGGGGTGTGGCCGGAAATATCGTCTGGGCCTGGATTTTCACCATTCCCGCTTCAGCCTTCGTGGCCGCAATCGCCTACTGGGTCAGCCTGCAGGTCTTTTGATCACTGAGAAATCTTGCGGGCTTCCTCGACCTGGTATTCGAAATAGCGCTGGAAGCTGAACACGATGCTGGACATCAGTGAAATCGTGCCGAACAGCAGCGCAAACACCACGGCGCCTATGGTCAGCCAGTTGGTGTTGCCGGCTTTCGTTCCCGGTACGCCTGCGTTGTGCAGCGCATTCCACTTGTCTGTCGACATCAGGCCGTAGTAAATCGCCGTGAGCGCCGTGCCCGCCAGGGTGAAGCCCAGTAGCGGAATCAGCACCCAGGCCAATTGGTCGTCTTGCCCGTAAAGGCGAACACGCTCCACGCCCCACCAGCCCAGCGCCGCCACGATGGGGTGCGCCCAGGCCCAGACGTCGCCCAGGCCGAACAGGTAGAGGCGATGAAGACCGAGCTGGCCGCCGATAAAGGCGAGCCAGGCTGCGAGGGTTTTGTTTTTGGGGGCTTTGGGAGAGGTGGAGGCGGAGGCTTGCATGCGGCGATTATGCGGCGGGCGCATCCTGGGGCGGCAGGGTGTCACCTGCGCCCAGGGTCTTTTCCATGATGACGATGTCGCGCCAGGCGCCGAACTTCCAGCCGCAGGAGACCATGGTGCCGACCTCCGTGAAGCCGAGCGAGCGGTGCACGCCCACCGAGCCCGCATTGGCCGAGTCGCCGATGACGGCCATGGCCTTGCGTATGCCCACGGCTTCAAGCCGCGCCAGCAGCTCGGCCAGCAGGGCGCGGCCCAGGCCCTTGCGGTGCTGGTCGGGTGCGAGGTAGATTGAGTCTTCCACCGAAAACCGGTAGGCGGGGCGCGGCTTGAACCAGTTGCCGTAGGCAAAACCCACAATGTTTCCGCCGTGCTCGGCCACCAGATAGGGCAGGCCCTTGGCCAGCACGTCGGCCCGGCGGGCGCTCATGTCGGACGCGCTGGGGGGCTCGGTTTCAAAGGTGCCGGTGCTGTGCAGCACATGGTGTCCGTAGATGGCTGTGATGGCGGGAATGTCTTCGTCGCGGCTGGGGCGTATGAGGGGCATGTCGGTCGTGGTTTCGGGGCTGGAAAGAGGGGGCAGGGGAGGGCGGGGGAGGCGAATTTGGGCCAAAACCGTTCCGCAGGCTATAATCTCAGGCTTTGCAGCAATTCGCTGGCCGGGTGGCCATGTCGTGTGTCTCAAGCGCTGCAGAACATTGGGGTACCTACCTTACCGGTAAGCTCCACCACCCGAAGGATAAATCATGGTCGTCATTCGACTTGCACGCGGCGGTTCCAAGCACCGTCCATTTTTCAATATTGTTGTGGCTGACAAACGCGTTCGCCGCGACGGCCGTTTCATCGAACGCATCGGTTTTTACAACCCGATTGCCAAAGGTGGCGAAGAAGGCCTGCGCATTGCGCAAGACCGCCTGACCCACTGGATCGGTGTGGGCGCCCAGCCGTCTCCTACCGTTCTGCGCCTGGTCAAGCAAGGTGCGTCGGCTGCCGTCAAAACGGCCTGAGTTTTAGAGATTGATGCAGCCCGGCCTTCAGCCGTCCGCTGGCTTGACACCCTCAAGCCTTCCGGACGACGCGATCGAAGTCGGGCGCATCCTGGATGCATGGGGTGTCAAGGGCTGGGTGAAAATCCTGCCGCACAGCACCGATCCAGAAGCGCTTTTTGCGGCTAAATCCTGGTTTTTGCAGGCGCCTGACGCCAAATTCCGGCCAGGGTTTACCGTGTTCTCCGGCACCGTCACGCTGAGCGTCGACGAAGCCAAAGTCCACTCCGATTCCGTCGTCGCCAAATTCAACGGCCTGGACGACCGCAATGCCGCCGAGGCTTTGCGCGGCGCGCGCATTTTTCTGCCGCGCAGCAGCTTTCCCGCCGCCTCCAAAGACGAGTACTACTGGGTCGACCTGATCGGCCTGAATGTGGTCAACCGCGAAGGTGTGGCTTTGGGGGTTGTGCGCGACCTGATGGCCACCGGCCCGCATTCAGTGCTGTGCGTGGAATACACCACCCAGCAGGAAGATGGCAAGGAAGACGGCAAGGAAGGCGGCGCCAGCGTGACCGCCGAACGCATGATTCCGTTTGTCTCTGTGTATGTCGACGCCGTCGATATCGCCGGCAAATGCATCACTGTTGACTGGCAGCCTGATTACTGATTTGTGCTGCTCTCGGGGGCTGATTGCCCTTAGTCGCCCGGCTCGCGCAAAATAGCCTTCCCATGCGCTTTGATGTCATCACCCTGTTCCCCGAGCTTTTCGCGCCTTTTTTGGCCAGCGGCGTCACGCGCCGTGCCTATGAATCGGGCCTGGTAGACGTCAAACTCTGGAACCCCCGCGAATTTGCCGACGGCAATTACCGCCGGGTCGATGACCGCCCCTTCGGCGGTGGGCCCGGCATGGTGATGATGGCCGAGCCGCTCACCCTGTGCCTTGAAAAAATCCAGGCAGATCGCGCTGCCAGCGGTGCACCCAAGGCTCCCACGGTGCTCTTTTCCCCCGTCGGCAAGGCCCTGGATCATTCGGGCGTTGAGGGCTGGTCAGCCAGCGTAGGCGCAGTGTTGATTTGCGGCCGCTACGAAGGGCTGGACCAGCGCTTTATCCAGGCCCATGTCGACCTTCAGATCAGCCTGGGCGACTTTGTGCTGTCGGGTGGTGAGATTGCGGCGATGGCCTTGCTGGATGCGGTGGCCCGGTTGCAGCCCGGCGTGCTCAATGACGAAGGCAGCCACCAACTGGACAGCTTCAACCCGGCGCTCGACGGTCTGCTCGACTGTCCCCACTACACACGGCCCGAAAGCTGGCGCGGCCAGCCCGTGCCGGCCATTCTGATGTCGGGAAACCACGCCCACATCGAGCGGTGGCGGCGCGAGCAGCGCCTGGCGCTGACCCAGCGTCGGCGCCCCGAATTGGTGCAAAAGGCCAGGCTAAGTGGGTATTTGAGCGAAAGCGACGAGGCTTTTCTGGCCGATTTGGTCGAAAACCCTGACAAAGACGCTTGAAAAAGCCCCGCCTTGCTATAATCAAAGGCTTTTCGATCCTCTGGCGGCCACTGCAACCATCTGAGTCATCCTCGGGTGAATCCATGGATTTGCGGTCTTTAGCGTAGCGCGTGAATGAACGAAAAAGTTAGATGGAAAAATCATGAATCTGATCCAGACTCTTGAGCAGGAAGAAATTTCCCGCCTCAACAAAACCATTCCCGCATACGCACCCGGCGACACCGTCATCGTGAGCGTGAACGTGGTTGAAGGTACCCGCAAACGTGTGCAGGCTTTTGAAGGTGTTGTGATTGCCAAGCGCAATCGCGGCCTGAACTCCAGCTTCATCGTCCGCAAGATTTCCAACGGCGAAGGCGTCGAGCGCACCTTCCAGGTGTACAGCCCGCTGATCGCCAAGATTGAAGTCAAGCGCCGCGGTGATGTGCGCCGCGCCAAGCTGTACTACCTGCGTAGCCGCAGCGGCAAATCCGCACGTATCAAGGAAAAGCTGGGCGCCTGATCTGCCAGTCCGGTTTGACCGGAATGCAGGGCAGCCCGAACAGCCCCTTAAAAAGCCGCTCCCCGAGCGGCTTTTTTTATGCCTGGGGCACAGCCCACCAACACCGCTTCCCGCCTCGATGAATTACAAGCCTCTGCCCAAGTTTGACCCGCGCAGCATTCCGGTGCTGGGCATTGACGACCACCTGGCCGGCGTGCCGCTGGAGCGCCTTTCCCCACAAGCCCTGCGCGAACGTTTCAGGCACCCACCGGTCTGGACGCCTGAGCACAGCGTCGAGAAAAAATTCACCGACCGCACGCCGGCGCTGGCAGCCGTGCTGGTTCCTCTGGTCATGCGCGATGAAGTGACTTTGCTGCTGACGGAGCGCACCGCCAATCTCTCCACTCATTCGGGCCAGGTCGCCTTGCCCGGCGGTCGTACCGACGAGACGGACCGCGATGCCGTCCACACAGCCCTGCGGGAAGCCCATGAGGAAGTCGGCTTGCCCGAAGCGCATGTCGAGGTGCTGGGCACGCTGCCCACCTATGTCACCGGCACCGCTTTCATCATCACGCCGGTCGTGGCGCTGGTCAAACCCGGCTTCGTGCTGCAACCCAACCCCGGCGAAGTCGCAGACGTCTTCGAGGTGCCGCTGGGTTATCTGATGAACCCGGCCAACCATCAGCGCCACGAGATGGAATTCGACGGCGCCATACGCCGGTGGATTTCCATGCCTTACTCCGACCCCGCCGTAGAAGGCGAGGACGGTGAGGCCAGGGAGCGCTACATCTGGGGCGCCACAGCGGGCATGCTGCGCAACCTCTATCGTTTCTTGATTGCCTGACACCCCCGTCCGGACTCACTTCGTGTAGTCCGTTCCCCCTCAAGGGGGGCGGCGCCTGGGGCCGGCAAAGCCGGACCCTCGGCCCCCACTGGTGAATACCACCCGCTAGTTACGCCCTGAATTCTTCAACCCAGCATGAGCCGTGGAACCGGCTTTGCCGGGCCACAGGCGGGCGGCCCCCGAGGGGCTGGAGCCCGCGGCTCCAAGCCTGCCTGCGCAGGCTTGGACGGGCGACAGAGGCGAAGCGTCTCGCGAGCCGCGGCCTGCAAGGCCTCGGGAGCGACACGCAGTGCGCGACCGTGGGGGCCGCTATGATTCATGCATGAGCTTTTTTGCCGTTTTGTTTGCCCTCATCATCGAACAGGCCCGGCCACTGGCTCGCGGCAACTGGATCCATGCCGGCTTTCGCGGATGGGCTCGCTGGACTAATCGCAGCCTGGATGCCGGCAAACCGCATCATGGCTGGATCGCCTGGACTGTTGCCGTCATCGTGCCTGCGCTGGTCACCATGCTGATTCACTGGCTGCTCTGGAGCATCAACATCGTGCTGGCCTTTGCCTGGAGCGTGGCGATTTTGTACGTCACGCTGGGCTTTCGGCAGTTCAGCCACTATTTCACCGACATACGCGACGCGCTGGACGACGGCGACGAAACCACGGCGCGCGAGCTGCTGGCGCAGTGGCGCCAGGTTGACGCCAGCGAACTGCCGCGCAGCGAAATCGTGCGGCACGTCATTGAATACTCGGTGCTGGCGGCACATCGCCACGTGTTTGGCGTGCTGGGCTGGTTTTCGGTGCTGGCCGCCCTGGGCCTGGGCCCCGCCGGCGCGGTGCTCTACCGCATGAGCGAGTTTGTCTCACGCTACTGGGCCTACAAGAGGAAGACCGCCGCTGCGGCAGGTGAGGGCGCCAGCATGGCCCTGCAGATCGCCGCCAGCCGCGCCTGGGGTGTGATCGACTTCGTGCCTGCGCGTGTCACCTCGCTGGGGTTTGCGGTGGTTGGCAGCTTTGAGGATGCGATCGACGCCTGGCGCAATTACACCCAGCGGTTTCCGGCTAACGCGCCCGTGGCCACCGAGAACCGCAACGACGGCATCATTCTGGCGGCGACATCCGGCGCCGTGAATGTGCGCCTCGGCGGAGAAGCGCTCAAAACCACTTTTTCGCCCAACACCTCCCAAGGCTTCCAGGCGGGCGGGCTCGATGCAGAAGACAGCATTGCCACTGAAGCCACGCCGGGGCGGGAGCCCGAAGTCGCGCACCTGCGAAGCATCGTGGGCCTGGTGTGGCGCTCCGTCGTGTTGTGGATGGTGCTACTTGCGTTGCTGACCCTGGCGCGTTTGCTGGGCTGAACCGCGCGCTACCGCAACACCTCAATACCGGCTTTGCGACAGCTCCGCAAACAGCTCGCTATACAAACGATAGCGGCTTGCGCTGATGCTGCTTGGGTGATCGGTTGAATTGACCTCTGAAATTACGCCACAGCCCGGTTCGTGAAGATGGGTGCAGTTGTAGAACTTGCAGTCTTGCGCATGAATCCTGAAGTCAGGCATATAGCCGGCCAGCCGCATCGGGTCGATATGGTGCAGCCCGAATTCCTGAAAGCCGGGTGAATCAATCAATGCCGTACTCCGTGTGTTTCCGTCACCGGTATCCACCCAATACAGCGTGGTGCTCGTCGTAGTGTGCTTGCCGGAGTTCAGCGCCTGTGAGATCTCCGCCGTCAGTACCCGCGCATCAGGCACCAGCAGGTTGGTCAGGCTGCTTTTGCCAGCGCCCGAAGGCCCCAGCACCAGCGTTTTTTTGTTCCGCAGCAGCTCCATCAGTTCCTGCAACTCCGCTGGCTGTGTGCCCGCCTGGCTGGCACTTTCAGTCTTGGGTTTGATGGCCAGCGACAGCATGCGGTAGCCCATGGTCCGGTAGGGCGCCAGCTTGATCCAGGCGCGGCCGAAGGGCTCGGCCAGGTCGCGTTTATTCAGCGCGATAACGGGTGTGATGCCTTCGGCCTCGGCGGCGATCAGCGCGCGGGTCAGCTGGCTTTCCGAAAATTCAGGCTCGGCCGCGATGAGGATCAGCACCTGGTCCAGGTTGGCCGCAAAGGACTTGGTACGCATCTCGTCCTGGCGGTAAAAGAGGTTGCTGCGTTCCTCGATTTTTTCGATGGTGCCTTCGTCTTGCGAGGGCAGCCAGCGGATGCGGTCACCGACCACTGCCTGGCTTTTTTTGCCGCGGGGGTGGCAGATGACGCGCTCGCCGCTGTCGGTTTCCACCAGCACATGGCGGCCAAAACCCGCCACCACCAGCCCCGGCTGCGTCCCCGCTGTGGGGGCCGCCGCAGGGCGTGAAGGTTTGCTCAAGCCAGCAAGGCGTCAACCTTCGACGCGCAAAAGAAGTCGCTGACGGAAATGCCGTCCACATCGTGCGTGTTGAAGCGTACGGTGCATTTGCCGTAGCTCACCGCCAGGTCGGGGTGATGGTCTTCGGCGTTGGCAATAAAGGCCAGCGCGTTCACAAAAGCGATGGTCTCGTAGTAGTTTTTGAAGGTGTAGGTTTTCTCGAGCGAGCCATCGATCAAGCGCCAGCCCAGGGCCTGCTCGCCGTTGAGCTTGCTCAGCTGGGTGACGATCTCGGTGGCGCTCAGCGCCCGGCGGTTTTGGTGGATGGGGTTGCTCATGTCGCAGCGCTTTCAACGGAAGGGATCATGCGGCCCAGCCGCTCGGAGGCGGGCGGGTGCGAATAGTAAAACTTCACAAACACCGGGTCGGGCGTGAGGGTGCTGGCATTGTCTTGATAAAGCTTGAGCAGCGCGCTCTGCAGGTCCTTGCCGTCGGTCTGCGCCACGGCATAGGCGTCGGCCTCGAACTCGTGTTTGCGCGAGAACTGGGCGAACACCGGCGAGATGAAGAAGCTGAAGAGCGGCACCACCAGCAAAAACAGCAGCAGCGCCAGCGCATCGTTGGCGCCGGTGAGATTGGGCCGCACGCCCAGGCCGGTATAGAACCACACCTGCGACGACAGCCAGCCCAGCAGCGCAAAACCAGCCAGGCTCATGGCAAACATCGAGATGATGCGTTTGATGATGTGTTTGTGCTTGAAATGGCCCAGTTCATGCGCCAGTACGGCGTCCACTTCGCCAGGGCTGAGCTGCTTGAGCAGGGTGTCGTAAAACACCACGCGCTTGGCCGCGCCAAACCCGGTGAAGTAGGCGTTGGCATGGGCCGAGCGTTTGCTGCCGTCCATCACGAAGAGGCCCTTGGCCGCAAAGCCGCAGCGCTGCATCAGCGCGGTCACACGCGCCTTCAGGGCCTCGTCTTCCAGGGGTTTGAATTTGTTGAACAGCGGTGCGATCACGGTGGGGTACAGCACCAGCACCAGGAGGTTAAAACCCATCCACACGCCCCAGGCCCAGAGCCACCAGAGCTTGCCCGCGCTGCCCATCAGCCAGAGGATGAGCGCCACGATGGGCAGGCCGATGACGATGCCCACCAGGGTGGACTTCACGAGGTCGGTCAACCAGAGCTTGAAGGTCATCTTGTTAAAGCCAAAGCGCTCTTCAATCCGGAAGGTGCTGCAAAGCGTGAAGGGCAAATCCAGCACGCCGCTGATCAGGCCGAATGCTGCCAGCAGGGCCAGCTGCGGCACCAGTGCTCCCCAGTTCGCCAGGCTCGAGCCGGAGAGCGCCTGGTTTAGCGCATCGATGCCGCCCAGCAGCGTCCAGCCCAGTAGCACGGCGGCGCCAAACGCCATCTCCAGCATGCCGAAGCGTGCTTTGGCGATGGTGTAGTCGGCCGCCTTCTGGTGCGCGGTCAGTGAAATGGTGGCGGCGAACGCGGCCGGCACGGCGCCGCGGTTGCGCGCCACGTGGCGGATCTGCCGCGAAGCCAGGTAGAACTTCGTGAGCAGGCCCAGCACCAGCACGGCGGAAAACACCCCAGTGAAAACAAGCGAATGGTCGGTCATGGGTGGCAGTTTAGGCGATCAACGAGAATAGCAAGATGCCTGAAACTGAACCCCTACTCAAAAAATCAGACCAAAACCTCGTCTGGCTCGACTGCGAAATGACCGGGCTGGACCCGGAAAAAGAGCGCCTTATTGAAATCGCCGTCATCGTGACGGGCCCGCAGCTCACGCCGCGCATCGAAGGGCCCGTGCTGGCGATCCACCAGACCGACGAATTGCTGGACCAGATGGACGCCTGGAACAAGGGCACCCACGGGCGCAGCGGCCTGATCGACAAGGTCAAGGCCAGCACCGTGGACGAGGCGGATGCCGAAGCGCAGATTCTGGCCTTCCTGTCCCAGTACGTTCCCAAGGGCGTTTCGCCCCTGTGCGGCAACACCATCAGCCAGGACAGGCGCTTTCTGGTCAAGTACATGCCCAAGCTCGAGGCCTTCCTGCACTACCGCAATGTCGACGTGAGCACCTTCAAGGAGCTTGCCAAGCGCTGGCGCCCCGAGGTTTACAGCGCTTTCAAGAAGCGCCAGAGCCATACCGCCCTGGCTGATGTGCACGAATCCATCGACGAACTGGAGCATTACCGGGAGCACTTTTTGAAGTGATATTTCAAGTCTTTTTGGGGTCTGGCCTACGCGGTATATGGGCAGGTAGCTCCTGAAATGATAGCGAATGACTGGCTCAGGCAGCGTGTCCGCCAGGCCGCGCCGCAGCCGTAAAAGCCCCGGATTGACAGGGGGACTAGTAGAAACCCGTAAAGCACGCTATAATCGTGGGCTTGCGGTTGCACAGGGTGCGCTGCATTTGTACATCTACCTCACACTTTTGGACTCCACAACGGAGTCACCGCTTCGGGCACAGCTTCAATCAAGGGATTGATGCTCGCCGCCCAAGCTGCATATTCGTTTGATGGTTGATGTTTTATTAACCATGAACGAATCCTTCTGCATCGCAGGAGGTGAAGTTTCCTGTTCCCTCGCCAAAAGCGTTGCGAACAGGTGATTAGTGAGAAAAACATGACTGACTCTTTTGAGGCTCGTGGCGACTTTTTGCCTGAAGCCATTGCCGCCGACAACATCGACACCGGTTTTAATGCCGCCCCGGATTTTTCCGATGCGCTTGAAGCCAGCCCCACTTCGCTCGACGCGATCGTGGCCGAGCCCAACGGCTTTGTAGAACTGGGCCTTGCCAAGGAACTGCTGCAGGCTGTCGCCGACATGGGTTTTACCAAGCCCACCGCCGTGCAAATGGCCACCATCCCCAAGGCCATGCAGGCCCTGGACGCTGACCCCAAGGCTGCCAAATTCACCGACTTGCTGGTCTCCAGCCAGACCGGCAGCGGCAAGACCGCCGCTTTCCTGCTGCCCGTGCTGCACACCCTGCTCATGCAGCAGGAAGAAGCCGAGCGTTTTGAACGCTCCGAGTTCGAACGCCTGAGCGCAGAAGCTGTCGCCCGCGGCGAAGCCCCGCTGAAAAAGCCCAAGCGCAAAGACCCGACCAGCCCCCGCAACTTCAAGGCCGCCACGCCCGGCGCGCTGATTCTGTGCCCCACGCGCGAGCTGGCCCAGCAAGTCTGCGCCGACGCGATCGACCTGGTGCGACACTGCCGCGGTCTGCGCATCGCCAACGTCGTTGGTGGCATCCCTTACCAACTGCAAATCGCCAAGCTGCAGAACGCCAACCTCGTGGTCGCCACGCCCGGCCGCCTGCTCGACTTGCAGCGCAGCATGCAGATCAAGCTGGACAAGGTGCAGTTCCTCGTCGTTGACGAAGCCGACCGCATGCTGGACCTCGGCTTTGCCGATGACCTGACCGAAGTCAACCAGCTCACCATCGAGCGCAAGCAGACCATGATGTTCAGCGCCACCTTCGCGCCCCGCATCATGCAACTGGCAACCCGCGTCATGCGCACGCCGCAACGCGTCGAAATCGATTCACCGCATGAAAAGCATGCGTCCATCACGCAGTCGCTGCTGTGGGCCGACAACATGACCCACAAGCGAAAGCTGCTGGATCACCTGCTGCGCGACACCACCATCAACCAGGCCATCGTGTTTGCGAGCACCCAGGTTGAATGTGACGGCCTGGCCAACGACCTGGTGCAAGAAGGCTTCAGCGCCGTGGCGCTGCACGGCGCGCTCGGCCAGGGCCTGCGCAACCGCCGCCTGATGGCTTTCCGTGACGGCCGCGTGCAAGTGCTGGTGGCAACCGACGTGGCCGCCCGCGGCCTGGACGTGCCCACCATCACCCACGTGATCAACTACGGCCTGCCGATGAAAGCCGAAGACTATGTGCACCGTATCGGCCGCACCGGCCGTGCCGGCCGCGAAGGTGTGGCTGTGACGATCGCCGAATTCCGCGATCGCCGCAAGATCCAGGACATCGAACACTACATGCAGCAAAACCTCAAGCCCAGCGTGATCGCCGGCCTTGAGCCGCAGCAGCGCTTTGCCCCGACCTCCGAGCGCCCACGCGGCAACTTCGGTGGCGACCGCGGCGGCCGCAATTTTGGCGGTGGTGATCGTGGTGGTTACGGCCGCAAGCCGCAGAGCGGTTTTGGCAATGGCGGCTTTGCCGGCTTTGGCAACAACCGTGATGACCGTGGTGGCGATCGCGGCGGTGACCGCGGCGCCTTCCAGGGCCGTCCTCCCGCACCGCACGGCGGCAACAACTACGCAGACCGTTCGGGCTTCAATGACCGCGGCCCGCGCCGTCAAGACGACCGCGGCTTCGGCGGCGGCAACAACAATGGCGGTTTCGCCCAGCGCGACGACCGCAACTTCGCCCCGCGTAACGACGGTTTTGCGTCCCGCAATGAAGGCTTCGCACCGCGTCCTGACTTCGCCAACCGCAAGCCTGGTTTTGCCAAGCCTGCCGGCAAGGTGTTTGTGCCCCGCGATGCGGCCAAGAAGCCCGGCAAGTTCTCCAAGCCTTTCCGCGATTGATTTTTAAGTAATCAACGCACAGTAAAGCAAAAACAAAAGGCCGCTGCAGACAATGTCTGCAGCGGCCTTTTTCATGGGCGTCGGGCTTATTCGACCTTGATTCCGATGTCCTTGACCACTTTGCCCCAGCGGTCCATTTCTTTCACCATGTACTCCGACATCGCCTCAGGGCTGGACGGCGTGGGCTCTACACCTGCGTCGTACAAAGCCTTTTTGGTGTCCGGCGTGTTCATCAGCTTGGCGATCTCCGAGTTGAGCTTGTTCACGATGTCCTTGGGCGTGCCGGCGGGCGCCAGCAAAGCCAGCCACACCGAAGCCTCGTAACCCGGAACACCGGCCTCCTGCATGGTTGGCACATCAGGCAGTTGCGGAATGCGCTTGGCGGTGGTTACGGCAAAGGCCTTGAGCCGGCCCTGCGGCACCTGCGACAGCGCATTGGGCACGCCGGCAAAACTGGTTTCCACCACACCGGCCACCAGGTCGGTCGACGCACCGCTGCTGCCGCGGTAAGGCACATGCTTGAGCGGCGCGCCCGTCATCGAGACGAACAGACCACCCATCAGATGCTGCGAACTGCCGTTGCCCGACGATGCGTAGTGAATGGTCTCCGGCGCAGCCTTGGCCAACGCCACCAGCTCCTTCACATTGTTGGCCTGCACCTTGGGGTTCACCAGCAGCACATAAGGCGAATCCACCAGCTTGGAGACCACGGTAAAGCTCTTGATCGGGTCATAAGGCATGGTCTTGTAGATCCACGGGCTGATCACGTGCGTGGTCGAGATCATCACCAGTGTGTAGCCGTCAGGCGCGGCCTTGGCGACGAAGTCCGTGCCTATGGTCGAGCCCGCGCCAGCCTTGTTCTCGATGACGAACTGCTGCCCCATGGCCACCGACAGCTTCTGGCCCAGGATGCGCGCGACCACGTCGGTGAAGCCGCCCGGCGCAAACGGCACGATAAGCCGCACCGGTTTGTTCGGGTAGCCCTGTGCGGACGCCGTACCCAGGGCCAGCGCCAGCGCAGCACCCAGCACCACTGATTTGTAGATTGGTTTCATGGTGCTACCCCTTGTAGGAAGGTTCAGGCATGGTGAAGAAGCTGTGCAGGATCTGGTAGACCATCATGTAGTTCTTCTGCTGAAAGCTGGCGTGCGAGATGCCGCGCATCACGCTGAACTGCTTGTTCATGTTGGGCAGCAGCTTGAAGTAGTCGATCAGGTCGTCCATGCCGGCAATGCCGTCGTACTCGCCGCGCAGGATGATGGTCGGCACGGTCAGCTTTTTCGGGTCCAGCAGCGGCAGCTTGGAACACATGTCGACATAGGTGCCGGTCGGCATTGAGTCGTCCAGCGTCAGGATCGCATCGGCGAATGCCTCGACCACGCGTTGCTCCACCGTGTCGGGATGGTCGCGCTGGAAGATGCTGTGCACAAAAGGCCGGTCGATGGCGCGGCGGTTTTTGGCCAGAAACTCCGGCAGTTTCTTCTTGCGCTGCTCCAGCGTGTGGCTGCCTTCACCGGTCCAGACAAAGGCGTCCAGCGCGATCTTGCCCACGCGCTCGGGGTGGCGCTCGGCAAAGAGGCCTGCTTTGAGTGCGCCTGAAGAAATTCCGTACAGCAACAGTGACTGCGCGCCGGTCTTCTTCATGATGTATTCGCTGCCGGCGGCCAGGTCGTCAGCGCCGTTGCTGATGTCGAAGTTGATGTCGCGGTGTTTGTCGGAGCGGCCGTAGCCCTCGTTGTCCATGGTCCAGGTGTCAAAGCCATGCTCGGTGAACCAGTCCATGGCCGACGAGTACGCACGCCCGGGAACATGCAGGTCAAAGGTGGGCTGCGACGCCATCGAGGAGCCGTGCACAAAAAAGATGGTGCCTGCGTGCGGCACTTTGGTTGAGGCTTTTTTCTCCCAGAGAAAAAGCTTGATATCGCCCTCGGGCGTTTTCTTGTGGGTCCAGTGCTCTACACCGCCCGTCCACTTCACGTTGCTCATCAATGTCTCCTTGTTATGGCGCTTCTTGCGCAGTCAGTCAGTGAATAAATCAATCAATCCATGCCCGGATGGGCCTACACAAAACGGTTTTCGATCACGCCCAGGCCGTCGACCTCGACGCGCACCACGTCGCCGGCCTTGAGGTACTGCGGCGGGTTCATGCCCATGCCCACGCCGGCCGGTGAGCCGGTGGCGATCAGGTCGCCGGGGTAGAGCGTGATGCCGCGCGAGCAGGTTTCAATCAGCGTCGGCAGGTCGAAGATCAGATCGGTGGTCTGTGCGTCCTGGCGCAGCTCGCCGTTGACCCAGCCGCGCACGCGTGTGTTGTTGCCGTCAAGCTCATCCGCCGTCACGATCCACGGGCCCATGGGGCAAAAGGTGTCGAACGATTTACCCAGGTCCCACTGCTGGTGGCGCATCTGTACGTCACGTGCCGTCACGTCGTTGATGATGGTGTAGCCGAACACATGCTGCATCGCGTTGGCGCGTGTGATGTTGCGCCCGCCCTTGCCGATGACGATGGTGAGTTCTGACTCATAGTCGATCTGCTCCGACACCCCCACCGGCAGCACCACGTCGTCGTGCGGGCCGACCACGCTCTCGGGCACCTTGGTAAAGACGATGGGCCAGGACTCGGGGTTGGCCGTGTTGTTCTTGAAGACCGATGCCTGCAGCTCTTTGGCATGCGCATGGTAGTTGCGGCCTACGCAGAACACATTGCGGCGCGGCACCGGCAGCGGTGCTTCGAGCTTGACGGAGGCTATGGCTACGGAAGCACCCTGCAAGGGGATCTTCTTGGGGTTACCCGCCTCGATGATCGCCTGGGCGCCCCTTTGCATTTGCTCGGGCGGGAGGTCAAACGGCGTGATGCTCTGGCCGTCCGTAGATACCAGGCCGACCAGCCGCCGGCCCTTGAGTTGAAAAGTCGCGATGCGCAAATCCTGTCTCCTGTTGATGGGGCTGCGGCAGCCCGGGTGAGGCCTCTCAGAGGCTTTTTAACGCCAGACCATCGTAGGACCAAGATCAACCAATAAGCAACCGCTCCGGACAAGATATCGAAAATGTTTGGGGAAAACACCTATGAAATACGGCTAGAAATAGTGAAAATACGTATAAACCAATTGCAACCAATCTGGTTATTATTTCAACCACTTGTTGCATGCCGGTATCATCAGCGGCAACTCTTTATTTCACCCGAACAGGCACCTGAATCACTCTATGGACAGCGCAACCGCCCTGCAGGAAAGCATCCTGGACAACCTGAAGTCGCGCAAATGGCGCGCCGGTCACCGCATTCCGACGGAGCGCAGCTTCAGCGAGCAAAGCGGCCTGAGCCGCGCCACGGTGCGGCGCGTGCTGGCAGTCCTCAAGGAGCGCGGCCTCATTACCCAGACGGTGGGCAGCGGCACTTACGTCAGTGCGCACATTGCCGAGGCGCTGGCCGCCACTACCGACGGCGGGCCGGCGCATTCCGCCAGCCCTGCCGAGTTGATGAGCGCCAGGCTGGCGCTGGAGCCGGCCATCATCGACATGGTGATTGGCAACGCCAACTCAGCCGACTTCGAGCGCATGCACGAATGCTGCAACAAGGCCGAAGCTGCCACCACGCTGGAAGATTTCGAGCGCTGGGACAGCCTGCTGCATGAGGTCATCGCCGATTCGGCGCACAACAGTTTTATCTCCGGCGTCTTTCGCCTGATGAACCAGGCGCGTTCAGACGCCGAGTGGGGCACCCTCAAGCGCCGCAGCGCCACGCCCGAGCGCCGGCTGGAATACCAGCGCGAGCACCGCAGCCTTGTTGAAGCCCTGCAGCAACGGGACGCGGTGCGCGCGCGTGAGCTGTGCATCGATCACCTGGTGCATGTACGCGTCAACATGCTGGGAAACTGAGACTCCTGAAAAAAACACCGGGCGCCGTCAGCTCATGCCATTGCGACTGGCCAGTTCGACAAACAGCGCCGACTGGTCGAGGTCGGTCAGGCCGTTTTCCACGCCTTCGGCGTAGAGCTTCTCAAAGAGCGCGGTGACGGGCGCCTCGAAGCCGATCTCTTGTGCAGTCGCCAGCGCATTGCGCATGTCTTTGAGCTGGATGTCCATGCGCGCACGCGGCGCGAAGTCGCGCTCCAGCATGCGCTGGCCGTGCAATTGCAACACGCGGCTGTCGGCGAAGCCGCCGGTGATGGCCTCTTTGACCTTGGCCATGTCGGCGCCACCGCGCGCGGTGAACAGCAGCGCCTCTGCCACCGCGCCAATCGTGATGCCCACAATCATCTGGTTGGCCAGCTTGGTGAGCTGGCCGCTGCCGTGCGGGCCCACATGCACGGCGTGACCGAGGTGGCCAAGCACGGGCAGGGCGCGGGCGAAGTCGCCGGCTTTGCCGCCGGCCATGATGGCCAGCGTGCCGCTTTCCGCGCCGCCGGGGCCGCCTGAAACCGGTGCATCCACATGGGCGATGCCCAGTGCGCCCAGGCGCGCTGCGTGGTCGCGCGCTTCACGGGGCTGGATGGAGGCCATGTCGAGAAAAAGCGCGCCCGGCCTCATCGCGGCGGCCACGCCCTGCGTGAACAGTACGTTCTCTACCACTGGGCCGCTTTCAAGCACGCTGATGACGATGTCGGCAGCAGCCACGGCGGCGCTGGCCTGTGCGTGGGCCGTGGCGCCCAGCGCCACGAGCGGGCCGGTCTTGCCCGGCGTGCGGTTCCAGACCTGCAGTGTGTAGCCCGCCTCGCAAAGGCGTGACGCCATGGGCAGCCCCATGACACCCGTGCCCAGAAATGCGATGCGGGGAAGGGGGGTGTGGCTGGCGGTGGTCATTGTTGTGTCCTCAAGATGGCTATGAGCCATCATGAAGCACCCCGCACGAGAAGGCTGTCAGCCAGCTTTCTAGACTGGCGTTTGGTACAACTTTTACGTGGGTTTTGAAGCAGCTTTTATGCGGCCTTTTTCAGCGCCGGCGCAAACATGCTTTCCATTTCTTGCCGCACTTTGTACGCGTGGGTCGATGTGTCCATCGCCACGTCGGCCCAGCTCAGGCTCTGGCCTTTCTTGACGGCACGCACGACCTTGACGTTGTGCGCCAGGCCCAGCGGCAGCCCACCCATCTTCATGGAGGTGTCTGCCGGCAGCAGCTTGCCCCACACGGTGTAGCCGCCTTCGCCGTCCAGCATGTCGCCCGGCTTCAGGTCGCGCTTGGCTGTCGCCACCACGTCGGCGTTCCAGCAGGTCGCCACACCGGTCGGTTCACCGCGCAACGCCACGCTGGCCACCGACACGCCGACTTCCAGCCCGATCAGGTGCCAGCGCTTGTACAAGGTGAAGTAACGCCCGCTCGGGTCGGTGTGGGCGTTGTATTCCTCAAAGCAGTTCTTGATGTAGTCGGTCTCAGCTTCGACCGTCACCCAGACGCCCATGCGGATGTCGTAGGGAATCTTCCGGCCATTGGCTTCCAGTGACGAGATCACTTCGACCATGCCTTTGCGCTCCAGCACGCCGCCCTCTTGAATAGGCCGCGTGACATACGGAATGTCTTCCACGCTGGCCGGCGGGTAGAGCAGGCCGTTGCTGGGCACTGTGAGGCCGGTGGCGTTGGCCACGGCGGTTGATTCAATCGAGGGCTTGGAGCCGTCGAGAAAACTGTTGAACATCTTCGGGTTCAGCCCGCCGCGCTCAGCCTGCTCGGGCGTGAGGCCGTAGTTGCCCCAGACCGTCTCGGGCGTCGATTCGCAAAAATGCGGCAGCCACTTGTGGCCGCGGCCCGCCGCCACCACCGGAAAGCCGCAGGTGCGCGCCCAGTCCACCAGGTCACAGATCAGTGCCGGCTGGTCGCCAAAGGCCAGTGAATACACCACGCCGGCCTCGGCAGCCTTGCGCGCCAGCAGCGGCCCGCAAAAGGCATCGGCCTCCACGGTGACGTTGACTACATGTTTGCCGTGTGCGAAGGCCTTCAGGCAATGGTCTACGGCTGCAATCGGGTTGCCGGTGCATTCCACGATGATGTCGATCTGCGGATGCGTCACCACCGCCTGCCAGTCGTCGGTGATCCATGTTGCTCCGGTTTTGATAGCTTCTTGCGCTGACTCTGCCTGTGTTGCAGCTGGATTCCACCCTACACGGGCGAGGTTGGTGCGGGCCGCGTCAGGCGAAAGGTCGGCAATCGCGACCAGGTGCACGCCCGGCGTGCGCGGCACTTGTGCCAGGTACATGGAGCCGAATTTGCCGGCGCCTATGAGGCCGATGCGCACCGGTTTGCCTTCGGCGGCGCGCTGCTGGAGTTTGGTAAAGAGATTCATGGAATAAGGTGATGTGAAGGTCAGGCCGCCTTGCGCTCAGGCACGATTTCTTCCATCGAGGTTTGCAGCGCGCTCGCCGGGATGCCGTCTTTCCACGGCAAGTCCACCGGGTAGTCTTTCAGCAGGCAGTCATCGGGCAGGCAGCTGATGGGCGTGAAGTCGCGATGGGCGATGTACTCGGGCCGTTTGTGGCGGCGGATGTGGTTGCTGATGGCGCACAGGCTCAGGTACACGCTCACCCGGTTGAAGGGCGAGAGGTTGCTGCCCGAGGCATGCACCAGGCAGGAGTGGAAGAGGATCATCGAACCCGCCGGGCCCTTGGGGCTGACGATGCCGCCTTCTTTGCCGCCGGCGCGTTGCACCAGCTGGCGGATCAGGTCGTTGTCCACCGTCCAGAGCGGGTAGCTGGTGGTGGTGAGGTCGTGCTTGGCATCGACCACGCCTTTCTTGTGGCTGCCGGGAATGAACATCAGCGGGCCGTTGTGCTCGGTCACGTCGTCCATGAAGATGGCCACATTCATCGCGCGCTCGGTCGGCATCATGTCGTCGTTCAGCCAGGTGCCGTAGTCCTGGTGCCACTGCCAGACGTCGCCCTCGAAGGCCATCTTGCCGTTGATCTTGAACTGGTGCATGTAGAGCTGCTCGCCCAGCAGGTCTTCCACCGGCTCGATCATGCGCGGGTGCCGCGCGAGCTTTGCAAAGGGTTCGCTGTACATGTGCGCGGCGAAGTTGGTGCGCACGGCGTCCTTGCCCTTTTCACGGATGTTGTAGTCCTCGCGCCGGCTGTAGAGCTCTGGCACGGCCTCGTTGAGCGTGCGGGTTTCTTCCGGCGTGAAGAGGCCGGGGAAAAACAGGTAACCATCGCGGTCGAATTGCGCAAGTTGTTCGGGGCTCAGTCTCATCGCATGTCTCCTGGTGTGGGTGTTCGAGGAATTTGTTCTGGCTAATTCAAGGGGTTTAAGGGGTTCAAGGAGCGGCTGAAGTCGTGGGCGCACCGAGCGCGCTGGACAGCAGCGCGGCCAGGTTGTGGCCGGCTTCTTCGCCGTGCTCGCGGATCAGCGCTTCGGCCCGGGCTTCGTCGCCGGCGGCAATCGCCTCTGCAATCGCTTCGTGCTCGTCCCAGATCGATTCGCGCATGGTCGAGACCTGCAGCACGGCGCCCATGGCGCGGCGGATGTGATGCCAGTGCAGCTGCGCGCTCTGGGCAATCAGCGGGTTGCCCGAGGCGGCGTAAATGGCCGCATGAAACTGCGCGTCGGCCGCCATCATTGCTTTGACGTCATGGCCGCGCGCGGCTTTGCGGCCCTGGCGAATGAGTTGCGGGTCAAGCCGGGCGCGGCCTTGCGCGGCCAGCCGGGCAGCCAGCGCGTCGAGCGCGCTGCGCACCTGGTAAATCTGCACCAGCCAGGCCACGTCCAGCGGCGCGACCAGCACGCCGCGGCCGGGCGCGTCCAGCACAAAACCGTCTTTCTTCAAGAGGCGCAGGGCCTGCAGCACCGGTTGGCGCGACACCGCCAGCTGGGCGGCAAGGTCTTCCTGCATGATGCGCGCGCCCGGCGCGAGCGAGCCTTCGCTGATGGCGTCCAGCAGGCTGCGGTAAACCTGGTCGACCAGGTCAGGCGTGGATTCGATTTTGACGAGCTGGGGGGTCATGGGTGCTTGAAATGAAACTCTGTATACAGAATACGCCGAATCAGGCGAGCCGTATTTCGGGTTTACCCGGGGCAGGCTGAATGCCCGCCCAGCTGTGCCAAGATGGCAGGCATTGCCGCCGGTTTTGTCCGGTGCCGCACGTACCGGTTTGATTTTTCTCAGGAGAACCCGATGACGTCGCCCGATCCCGCCTGGCTGGACCGCATGTACAACAACCGCGCGCTGGTGCCCGATCACCCGGCCTACTTCGCGCGCTGGGCGGAAAGCTCACAGGCCGTGCGCAAACGCCAGCCCTGCCAGATCGATATTCCTTATGGCAACGGCGCGGGTGAATTGCTCGACGTGTTTCCGGCAGGGGGCTTTAACGCATCGAGTAGCAAGGAGGGGGCGCCGGTCATGGTGTTCATCCATGGCGGCTACTGGCGCGCGCTCGACAAGTCAGAGCACTCCTTTGTCGCGCCCGAGTTCACCGAAGCGGGTGCTTGCGTCGTGATGCCCAATTACGCCTTGTGCCCGGCGGTGACGATTCCGGACATCACGATGCAGATGGTCAAGGCGCTGGCGTGGACGTGGCGCCACATCGCCCGCTACGGCGGCGACCCGAACCGCATCACGGTGATCGGGCATTCGGCCGGCGGCCATCTGGCGGCGATGCTGCTGGTGTGCCAGTGGCAGGCCTATGCGCCCGACTTGCCGGCGGACCTGGTCAAGAACGCGCTGTCGATTTCGGGCCTGTACGACCTGGAGCCTCTGCGCCATGCGCCCTTTGTCAAGGATTCGCTGAAGCTCACGCCCGAGCAGGTGGCGAAAGCCAGCCCGGCCCTGTTGCCCGCGCCCGGCCGCGGCACGTTGTATAGCGTTGCGGGTGCGGATGAAAGCGCCGAGTTCTTGCGCCAGAACCTGCTGATCCAGCAGGCCTGGGGCGCCGGCATAGTGCCGGTGTGTGAATCGCATTTGCGCCGCAACCACTTCAGCGTGCTTGAGGCTTTGACGGAGCCCACCCATCGCCTGCACCAGCTGGCGCTCGGGTTGCTGGGCCTTTGCACCACGCACGAATAGCCGCGCCGGGCCGGCGTGCCTGGTGATTTACATCAGCAGGTGTTCGCCCGCGTTGTCGCCACCCAGCGTGACGTAGTTGACCTTGCGGATGTCCAGCAGTTTGGTGCCACCGGCATAGCTGATGGAGCTCTGGATGTCTTCTTCCATCTCGCGCAGCGTGTCGGCCAGCGTGCCCTTGACGGGCTCCAGGATGCGTTTGCCTTCAACATGCTTGTACTCGCCCTTGTTGAAGTCCGAGGCGCTGCCGTAGTACTCCTTGAATAGCTTGCCGTCCACCTCGACGGTCTGGCCGGGGCTTTCTTCCAGGCCCGCCAGCATGGAGCCGATCATCACCATGGTCGCGCCAAAGCGCACTGATTTGGCAATGTCGCCGTGCTCGCGGATGCCGCCGTCGGCAATGATGGGTTTGGTCGCTACGCGCGCGCACCACTTGAGCGCCGAGAGCTGCCAGCCGCCGGTGCCAAAACCGGTTTTCATTTTGGTGATGCAGACCTTGCCCGGGCCTATGCCGACCTTGGTCGCATCGGCGCCCCAGTTTTCCAGGTCGATCACGGCTTCGGGTGTGCCCACATTGCCGGCGATTACGAAGGACGCGGGCAGCTTCTGCTTGAGGTAAGCAATCATCTTCTGCACCGTGTCGGCATGGCCGTGCGCGATGTCGATGGTGATGTATTCGGGCACCAGGCCTTCGGCCACCAGGCGGTCCACCGTGTCGTAGTCGGGCTTTTTCACGCCCAGCGAGATGGAGGCATAGGCGCCGCGCGCCTTCATGTCCTTGACGAACTGGACGTTGTCCAGGTCAAAGCGGTGCATCACATAGAAGTAGCCGTTTTTCGCCATCCATGCGCAGATGTCCTCGTTGATCACCGTCTTCATGTTGGCCGGCACCACCGGGATGCGGAAGCTGCGCCCGCCCAGCGTGGTGCTGGCGTCGCATTCCGAACGGCTTTCCACGCGGCATTTGCGCGGCAGCAGCAGGATGTTGTCGTAGTCGAAGATTTCCATGATTCCCAAGCCTTAGAAAAAACTGTTGAAGAACAGAAGGCACTTGGACTGGACCGGCTTTGTTTGCGGGCGCTTGCAACAAGGCAAGGCAGAAACAAAAAACCGGGCGCAATTGCTTGGGCCCGGTGATTGATTCTATGCGCTTGTCATGCAGACCATCTTCTGCAAAGCGGTATAGCCTTTATATGCATAGTGGCATCTTGCTAATTTGAGCTTTGAGGCGTTGATCAACGAACTTCAATCCCGGCCACGCGCACAGTCTCCTGGCCGTGCGCCAGGCGCAAGGTCGTCCATTCGTCGCGGGCCTGCGGCGTGCCGAAACCGGTGGTGATGCGCACCATCACCGTGGTGCCGCCCGACAGCACCTGCTGGCGATGGCCGAAGAACTGGGCCTCCACGGTGTATTTGCCGGCCTTGGCGGTTTTTAAGGAGAACTCTTCCGGCCCGTAGCCGCCGGTGGCGTCGGGGCTCATCGCGCCGCCCTGGCGGGTCAGCCGGTTGGCATAGCTGGCCTTTTCGCCGTTCGGGTCGGTCACCCACATGTCGATGTCGGTGTCGTCGCTGTCCCAGGCCATCACCACGCGCAGGGCCAGCGGCAGGTTGCGGCGCAGGCGCGTGTCGACCCGGCTCATGTCCAGCGGGGGCACGTCGGTCGCTGCCGCTTGCGTGGCAATGGCATTGAGTTCGGCCAGCGCAATCATGTTGATGCCGGCGAAGCGGCCATTCCAGGGGCGCGACACCACTTCCCACAAGGCGTTCACTGCGCGCTGCGGCTGGCCGCTGTCAGCCAGCGCCAGGCCCAGGTCGCGCCACGACTGCGGCTCGTTGGGCGCCAGCTCGCTGATGCGTTCAAACACGGGAATGGCCAGGTCGGCGCGCTGTGCCTGCACCAGGCGGTAGGCATACAGGCGCAGCAACTGGCGGTTCTCCAGGTTCATCTCAGCCAGGTTGGAGAGCACGCGCAGGCCCAGCTCGGGCAAGCCGCGGTCCAGGAACACACCGGCTGCGTCCATGTAAAAAGAACTGCTGTTCAAGTAAGCGGCGCGCTCGTCCAGGTAGACGCGGTAGAGGTCGGCCTTATCGGCGTCTTGCAGGCGCTTCATGTAGGGCGCGTCGGGCACCCAGGCTTGCAGGGCGATGGTGGGCGAGGGCGCTGCTGCGGACGCGGTTTTCGCCTGGCGGTTTTCCGTATCGGCGGCACGTGCGGAAAGTGCGGCAGGTGCTGCCTGGGCCGCAGCCGCAGGAGCCGCAGCAGCGGGGGAGGGGGCGATCGGCATGGGTGCCGCCACAGGCGCCCCGCCGACAAAAGCCTGATCTTTTCGCATTGCATCGAAGCGTTCACGCCCCCGCGTGCTTGCGCCCATCGCACCAATCCCGCCCTGCACCTCGGCCTCGGCCTTGGGCTCCGCCCGTTTGGGCGCGTCTTTCGGAAAGTCCTTGTCCCACCAGCGCTGCTTGGTGTCGAACTGTTTCACCATGGCTTCGATGTGCGCTTGCCGCGTATGGGTGGCCTGCGCCATCAGCTGCTGGCTGATACGCGCCACTTCATCGGCCAGCTCAGGCGGCGCCGGTAGTTTGTAGTTCGCGTAGTCGCTTGCCAGCTCCAGCACGATCAAGGAGCTGTTGGGCCCCACGATGCCGTGTTCCGCAGCGATGCGCTGGAGCTCGCCGCTGTGCAGCCCGGCGTTCTCGGCCAGCTCGGCGCTGCGCCACTGGGCCCACTGCTGGCCGGGCCAGCGGCCTGCGGTGGCCTTGGCGTTCACGTCCAGTGTCAGTGTGCGTTTACGTCCGTCAGGGTGCACCAGCGCGATGTCGATGCGGGCCTGCGTGTCGAGCAGCTCGCCCGCCACAGCGATGCGGCCCTGGCGCACGCTGGTCGTGGGCGTCACGAGTTTTTGCGCCGACAGGCTGGCCAGGCGCTCGATGCGCCAGCCCTGCATCAGCATGGCCTGCGCGCCGGCCTCGGCCGTCAGCAGGGTAGCGTCCACCAGCGCACCGCCAGTGCGGTCGGCCAGCCGGGCCAGGCGTGCGGTGTCGGCGCTTGCTGCGCCATTGATCACCATGACGGGCGCCGTGTGCAGATAGTTGATGCTTTTTTTGCCGTCCGTCATCAGGCCGTCCGTCACCATCAGCGTCATGTCGGCATCGGCGGGGATGGGCAGATTGTCAAAGTTGCTGGAGCCGTCAAAAGGCTCTGCGCGCAGGACACTGGCCAGGTCGCCGAAGCGGCCCGGCGCCACCGTGAAGCTGCGCACTGGCTCGGTCTTGTTGCGCACGACCAGCAGGCTCACCTTGACGGCTTTGTCCAGTTTGCGAAAGTAGGCGTCCAGCACCGGCAGCACGCGGGCCTGAGATGCTGCCGAAGCCGACGCATCCCACACCAGCGCGATGTGCGATGGCGCGGGCCGCTTGACGAGTTCATCCCGAAAGTCGATCTGCCCGGCAAAAAATGGCTTGCCGCCGGATTCACCCACCATGATTTGCGGTTTACCCGTGCGCCGCACCGCCAGTTGCAGCCATCCGGCCGGGCCTTGGGGGGCGGTCCACTGATTTTTTTGCAGGTATAGCTCCGTGCCGGTTGCGTTGACGCTTAGCTGCGTATCCGCAGGTGCCTGGATCAGTTGCAGGTCTTGCCGCGCGGCGCCATGGGCGTGCACCCGCAACTGCAATTGCCCCACCGCCGAGGCAAACGCCAGCGGCACCCGCAGCACGCCGGCATCACGCGAGTTATGCAGTCGCGGCAGGGTTTCGTTGATGGTGATCACCACGCGGCGCTCTCCCTGTGCGGGGATGGGGTAGACGCGCAGCTTGTACTGGTTGCCGGCCGTGGCTTCCAGCAGCCCCGGGTCCACGCGGCGGCGGCGGATGTCTTCAAAGATTTCCTGCCCCCGTGCCTTGGGCACCGCGGCGGCGTCGCGCAGGTGGCCGTTCACGTCCAGTGCAAAGCCTGTGACCACCTGGCCTTCTTGCAGCGGAAACTGCAGCTCGCCTTCGAGCACGCGGTGGTTGGGGTTAAAGAGGCGCAGCTCCACGCGGGTTTGCGCCTGGTCGCCAAACAGGTCAACCTCCATTGATACCGCGCGCAGCGCTATGGGCTGGCCCGATGCGTTGTTGAGTGCGATGACCGGTGGCCGCCAGTCAGGCGGCGGGGCGAATTTGCCGCCGGAGATGGGCTGAGGCATCGGGCTGAGCGCCAGCGCCTGAAAGCTGAAGCAGACCGCCGCGGCGGCCTGAACGAAGCGGATGACGCGAGAACCGTGTGGCATAAAAACCCCTTTGTTGTTGGCGATGCACCCTTAAACGGGGCGCGCGGCGCAACGGGGTTAAATGCCTGAAATTATTTTTGGGGCGGGCCGCAGCGGGACTCGGCGGCCACCCGCACCTGGCCTTTGTCGTCTTCCACCCAGCCCACCACACGCATGCGCTCAGGGTTGGCGCCTTCCGCGATGCTCATGGAGCGTCCGTCGAAGAAGCGGTTTTGCTCTCCCTTTGATAGCGGCTTGCGCCCGTCCCATGTGGTCTGTAGCACGTTTCTGATCAGATTTCGCTCGACAGGCGAGTTTTCGGCGCCCGCCGGCAGGGTTTCTACCAAAGCCAGCCAGGCGGTCCATTGCCGGCCCTTGGCGGCGGCTGGAATGGGTTTGAGTTCAATGGAGGTGCCCAGGTAGCCATTGAGCGGCAGGCCATGCGCAACACGCAGCGTGGCGCCTTTGAGGCCGGTGACTGGCTGGGTAGAGGCCAGGGATTGCGCTGGCGGGGTTTTGCCGAGCACCGCCAGGCGGGCCAGCGCTTCGCGGGCGGCCACGGCCGACAGCGGTGCGTCATCGCCCTTGCTGCCGGGTAGCACCCAGTCGATGGCCAGCTGGTTGGCTGCGGCCTTGGGCGTGGCCGGGTCGGCCCAGCACGTGTCGCAGTCGGCGTTGATGAAACGCTCCAGCAACTGCACGGGTTTGGGCTGGCCGTCGCTGGCGCAAAAGGACTGGGCCCAGGCTGTGCCGGCAGGCGCCAGGGCGGCGGCAGCCAGCATTAACGACGTGAACGCCAGGGCTGAAGAACGGTGCACAAATGGTTTCATCGGGGCTTTCTACAATGAGGGATGTTCTCAGAAGTCGCGCCAACCTCCCCTCTCTTACAAAATCTTAACCCGGAGCAACTGGCCGCGGTGACTTTGCCCGCCACGCACGCACTGATCCTGGCGGGCGCCGGCTCCGGCAAGACACGGGTGCTGACGACGCGCATCGCCTGGCTGCTGCAGACCGGCCAGGTCTCGCCAGGCGGTATTCTGGCCGTCACCTTCACCAACAAGGCGGCCAAGGAAATGATGGCGCGCCTGTCGGCCATGCTGCCGGTGAATGTGCGCGGCATGTGGATTGGCACCTTCCACGGCCTGTGCAACCGGTTTTTGCGTGCGCACTACAAGCTGGCCAATTTGCCGCAGAGTTTCCAGATCCTCGACACGCAAGACCAGCTGTCGGCTATCAAGCGCCTGTGCAAGCAGTACAACATCGACGACGAGCGTTTTCCGCCCAAGCAGCTGATGTGGTTCATCGCCGGCAACAAGGAAGACGGCCTGCGCGCCAAAGACGTGCAGGTGCGGGACGAAGAAGGCCGCAAGAAGGTCGAGATTTATGCCCTGTATGAAGAGCAGTGCCAGCGCGAAGGCGTGGTCGACTTCGGCGAGCTGATGCTGCGCAGCTACGAACTGCTGCGCGACAACGCACCGGTGCGCGAGCATTACCAGCGGCGCTTTCGCCACATCCTGATCGACGAGTTTCAGGACACCAACAAGCTGCAGTACGCCTGGATCAAGATGCTGGCCGGGCAGGGGCCGGATGCCATTCAGGGCGCCGGCGCCATGCCGGGCGGCTCGGTCGTGGCCGTGGGTGACGACGACCAGAGCATTTACGCCTTTCGCGGCGCACGCGTGGGCAACATGGCCGACTTTGTGCGCGAGTTTGAGGTCACGCACCAGATCAAGCTGGAGCGCAACTACCGCAGCTTCGGCAACATCCTCGATTCAGCCAACGAGCTGATCAGCCACAACAGCAAACGCCTGGGCAAAAACCTGCGCACCGAGGCCGGCCCGGGCGAGCCGGTGCGTGTGTATGAGTCAGCCACCGACTTCGCCGAGGCGCAATGGTTTGTCGACGAGGTCAAACAACTGGTGCGCGATGGCGTCGAGCGCAAAGAGATTGCGCTGCTCTACCGCAGCAATGCGCAAAGCCGGGTAATGGAAACCGCGCTCTTTAATGCCGGCGTGCCTTACCGCGTGTATGGCGGCTTGCGCTTTTTCGAGCGCGCTGAAATCAAGCACGCACTGGCTTACCTGCGCCTGCTGGAGAACCCGCGCGACGACACCAGCTTCATGCGCGTCGTCAACTTCCCGCCGCGCGGCATTGGGGCGCGCAGCATCGAGCAGTTGCAGGACACCGCACGCGCCGCGGGCTGCTCGCTCTACGACGGTGTGAGCGCCACCACCGGCAAGGCCGGTGCCAACCTGGGCGCTTTTGTGGCCAAGATCGACGTGCTGCGCGAGCAGACCACGGGCCTGACGCTGCGCGAGATCATCGAGCTGGTGCTGCAGCACAGCGGGTTGGAAGAGCATTACAAAACCGAAAAAGAAGGCCAGGACCGGCTGGAGAACTTGGCCGAACTGGTTAACGCCGCCGAATCCTTTGTCGGCCAGGAAGGTTTTGGCCGCGACGCGGTAGCGCTGCCGGTTGATGAGCTGGGAGCGCGGCTCACACAATCGCCTGCCAGCCAGGGGCTGGATGCGTCCGCGCCGCAACTCAATGAACCGCTGCCCGAGACGCTGGCGCCCGACACCGAAACCGGCGAGACGCTGTCGCCGCTGGCGGCCTTCCTCACGCATGCCGCGCTGGAGTCCGGCGACAACCAGGCGCAGGCCGGGCAAGACGCGGTGCAGCTTATGACGGTGCATTCGTCCAAGGGGCTGGAGTTTGACTGCGTGTTCATCACCGGCCTGGAAGACGGTATCTTTCCGCATGAAAATTCGATGAGCGACCGCGACGGCCTGGAGGAAGAGCGCCGCCTGATGTACGTGGCGATCACGCGCGCGCGCAAGCGGCTCTACCTCAGCCATTCGCAGACGCGCATGCTGCACGGCCAGACGCGCTACAACCTCAGGAGCCGGTTTTTCGACGAGCTGCCGGAAGCCGCGCTCAAGTGGATCACGCCCAAGAACCAGGGCTTTGCCTCGGGCATGGGTTCGGGCAGCTGGGGTGGTGCCGGCAATTCAGGCGCGGGTGGCGGTCGTAAAGACTGGGCCAGCAGCGTTTTTTCTTCTTCAAAGGCCGGCTCGGCCGAGCGTTTTGCCAGCCCGCCTGTGCCGCCGCAGAAGAACGCGCCTTCGCACGGGTTGAAAAGCGGCATGGAAGTGTTCCATGCCAAGTTCGGCGAAGGCAAGGTGATGATGCTCGAAGGCAGCGGCGACGATGCCCGTGCTCAAATCAACTTCACGCGCCACGGGGTGAAATGGCTGGCCCTGAGTGTGGCCAAATTGACCGTGGTGTAGCGGCCCCGCGCTGCTTGAGGCAAGCTTTTAATTGAACCCACCCTGATGAGAAAAAAATGACAGAGACAAATTCCGCAACCGGCGCCCAAAATGGCGACAACTCAGAAAGCACTTCGGCGGTTTACGTGCCGCACCAGGAGTTCAAGACCGGCCTGCCGATGGGTCGCTTTCGCGTGATCGTGAACCCGGAGCGCGCGCAAAAGTACGTCAAGCACCGCCTCTTTGTGGTCGGCATTTCGCTGCCCCTGCTGGGCATAGGCGTTGTGCTTTCGCTCTACGGTTATCTGTGGGTGGGCTTGCCGATGATTGCCGTCGGCATGCTGATGCACCGGGTCATCAAGGCCCATGCGCCAAAAATTCTGCTGCACCTGGCGCTCAATGACGCCAAGACCTACGAGGAAGCAATGGAGTACGAAATCCTCGAGGTCCGATACACGCCCTGACACACCGCGCGTGGTGTGTCGGCGGGTTAGCGGACCGGCACTTGCGCTGACTGCGCGGGATGCGTCTGCCCGGGCTGGGTGTCCATGTAACCCATACCGTCCTTCACGCCTTTTTTGCCCGCGATCTGCCAGGCCGTGCGCTGGTTGATCAGGCCCGCGAGGAATTCGAGTTCCTCGTCGCTGTGGTTGATCGCATTGGCGGGCGTCAGCCGGCGACCGTTTTTGGGCTCGACTTCGCCCCAGAATGACTGGTGGTAACTGGCCTGTGACACGGTTTTCTCGCCGTTGGACTCCATGTCGACCGTGCCGTAGCAGTTGCAAAAATAGCTGCGGTTGCCTTGCGAGGCAAACACCTCGGCATACACGCCCGTGCCGCGTATGCCGGCCGTGAGTGTGGGCAAGTTGATGGAGCGGTTGCTGCCCCGGCCCCAGACGCTGACCACCGCGCCCGTGAGCAGGCGCAGCAGGCTCACGGTGTTGATCGAGTTGCCGCGCTCCACCGTCATGAAGGAGTTTTCGCGCACCTGGAAGGCCGAGTTGCCGATGACAAACATCAGGTTGGAGCCGGGCCCTGTCTGGATCTGATCACCGGTGAGGATGGTCTGGCCGGTCTGCAGCTGGCGGCCGTTGAGCAGGGCGTCGCCCCGGAGCTGGACGATATTGCTGCGCTGCTGTGCCATGGCGGCGGGCAGCCCACCCATGGCCACCCAGGCGGCTGCGGCCTTGAGCGTGTCTCGCCTTTGAAACCACAAAATCTCTTTTTCACTACGGCCTTGCAACTGGTGCTGGGTCATGAAGCTCTCCTGGGGTAACGGTGGGGTCGTCAGGGGTTGTCGTTGGTGTTTTGGGCGTCCTCAGCGCTTTCCGGCGAATCGCCGGGCGGCGTGGCCACGAAGCTATCACGAAATGTGAAGTAAATCGAGGTGGAAAACATCGCCGCCATCAGCAATACCAGCGGCATCACGGCGGCGGCCATGAATTCGGCGCTGCCCAGCAGCCCGGACACCAGGCTGATCACAATGCCCATGCCGAGGAAGACGGCGAACCAGCCCAGCCCGAACATCAGGAAGGCACCGGCGTTGCGAAGGCAGGCCACGAAGCTGAAAAACAGACTCTTGACCGGTGAAATGCCATGCCAGTGGACCAGCGCCGGTGCATGCCAGAAGAGCAGCGAGACCGGCAGGTAAAACAGCATGGTGACCAGCATGGTCAGCTGGAACTGGGGCGTGAGCATGGCTTCACGGCCCGCATCGGCTGCGGGAGGCGGGGTGGCGCCCACCAGCAAGGGCACGGCCAGCGTGATCAGCAGGCAGGCCGCGGCATACAGGCCACCCAGCACCAGCATGGCCCGCACCCGCTGGCGGCCTGCCCGAAAGGCGCTGATCAGCACCGTGGGCATGGGGAACTTGCCTTTGAGCGCCTCTTGCGTCGCGGCCATCAGGCCCAGCGTGGCGGCCGGCACGATCATCAGCGCCAGGATGAGCCCGAACACCGGAAGAAAAGACAATATCGTGCCCGCGGCCATATAGAGAAAGAACAGCCCCGACATGGCCAGGGGCTGCTGCAAAAAGGTCTTGATGCCCAGCCTGACCCAGGTCATGCCGGTGCTCGCGGGAACGATATTGAGTTTCATGGTGCTCGCAGGGAGAGAGTTGCCGGGCGGGGCCGGGCAGGGGGTTGCAGGGGGCAGTGTGCCTGAAAGTGGCCTGGCACCGCGGCAAGTCCGTGTATCAACCCTGCCGGGCCGGCTTACAACACGTAGGGCTGCGCGAGCCGCGCGCGCAGGACGCGCTCGAAATGGCTGGGGTCATGCGCCTTGAGCACCGCCGCTTCGCGCGGCAAATGGAAGTCCCACAGGCGTGACAGCCAAAAGCGCAGGGCGCCGGCGCGCTGCATGGCGGGCAGCAACTGGCGCTCCTGCGCGGTCAGCGGGCGCACGGCCTGGTAGGCCGCCATAAAGGCTGCCGAACGCGCATCGTCACCGGCGCCGCTGGCCAGGTCTATGCACCAGTCGTTCAGGCAGACGCCGATGTCGAACAAAAAGGTGTCGCAGCCGGCAAAGTAGAAATCAAAAAAGCCGGTGAGCTTGCCGTCCTCGAACATCACGTTGTCGCGAAAGAGGTCGGCATGCACGACGCCGCGCGGCAGGCTGCGGCAGGCGGAGGAGGCCGCGATGTGGTTCTGGTAGGCCAGCTCGCCCAGGATGAGGCTGCTTTGCTCGTCAGTGATATGGGGCAGCACCACCGGCACGGTGTCGTTCCACCAGTCCAGGCCGCGCAGGTTGGGCTGGCGGCGCGGGTAGTCCAGGCCGGCCAGGTGCATGCGCGCCAGGGCTTCACCCACGCTGGCGCAGTGCGCGGCGGTGGGGGCCAGCTCGCTGTGGCCGCGCAGCTTGCTGACCACGGAGGCCGGCTTGCCCTTGAGCTGGTGGAGGATATTGCCTTTGGTGTCGCCCGCCGGGTCCGGCACCGGGATGCCGTGCGCCGCCAGGTGCTGCATCAGGTGCAGGTAAAACGGCAGCTGCTCGAAGGTCAGGCGCTCAAACAGCGTCAGGACGTACTCGCCCTGGTCGGTGTCGACAAAGTAGTTGGTGTTTTCGATGCCGCCGGCGGCACCCTTCATGTTCTGCAGCTGCCCCAGATTCAGGGCGTTCAAGAACGCTGCAGCCTCGTCAAACGAGACTTCGGTATATACGGCCATGCCTGAAACTGAACCCTGAAATACTTGGAATGTTGAAAACGGAAAATCAGAACTTCAGCACGTTCCAGACGCGCGAACCATTGGTGTCGCTGTTGGCTGCTGCAGGCGCCGCGCCCCGGGCGCCTTCCGCCGGCTTGATCTCATAGGCCGGGCCGCCGGTTTTGGGCTGCACGGTGATCTGCTGGGTTTCCCCGCCCACCCGCAGCTCGTCGATGCGCGTGCCGGCATCTTCGGTGCGGATGCGCTGGATGGTCTGGTCGGGGCGGCCGGACTGTGCCGGTGCTTCCGCCCTGGCCGCGGATTCGGCATTTTGCGCAGGCGCCTGGGCCAGGGCCGCAGCCAGCGGCAACACTGCAAAAACAGCGACAAGAGGGCGGACAAGGTGGTTCATGCCTGCATTGTAGGCTTGCGGGCCCAGCCCGACAAAGCCCGCGCCTGTCGTAATAAAGAGGCTGCCTGTGTAGGCGAAAACCCCTGTTTTCGGCGGGTAGGGGGATGCGCCCAGGCCGCAGGCAGGGCCTGGCCGATATCCCTGACAATCAGGCCCATGAGTACCGACAAAAAAACGCTTCTGCTGGTCGATGGTTCCAGCTACCTGTACCGCGCTTTCCACGCCATGCCCGACCTGCGCGCCAACCCGGGCGACCCGGCCAGCCCGGCCACGGGCGCCATCCGCGGCATGGTCAACATGATGCAAAAGCTGCGCAAGGATGTGCGCGCCGACTTCGCCGCCTGCGTGTTCGACGCCAAAGGCCCGACCTTTCGCGATGCGCTTTACCCCGAGTACAAGGCCCAGCGCTCCCCCATGCCCGACGACCTGCGCAGCCAGGTCGAGCCCATCCATGAGGTGGTGCGCCTGCTGGGCTGGACGGTGCTGGACGTGCCGGGCGTCGAGGCCGACGACGTGATCGGCACCCTGGCCTGCATGGCCTCGCAGCAGGGGATTGAAGTCATCATCTCCAGCGGCGACAAGGATTTGAGCCAGCTGGTCGATGAAAACATCACCGTCATCGACACCATGAACGACCGCCGCCGCGACATGGCCGGGGTTGAAGCAGAGTTCGGTGTGCCGCCGCGCCTGATGGTGGACTACCAGACGCTGGTGGGTGACGCGGTCGACAATGTGCCCGGAGTGCCCAAGGTCGGACCCAAGACTGCTGTGAAATGGCTGCTCGAATACGGCTCGCTGGACGCGCTGGTGGCCAAGGCCGGCGATATCAAGGGCGTGGTCGGCGACAACCTGCGCCAGTCGCTGGACTGGCTGCCCAAGGGCCGCGAGCTGCTGACCATCAAAAAAGACTGTGACCTGGTTGAATACATTGCCGGCCTGCCCGCCCTGGACGCGATTGCCATGGGCGCCCAGCAGACGGACGCCTTGAAGGCCTTCTACGAAAAATACGGCTTCAAGGGGCTGGTCAGGCAGATCGACACCGAAAGCACGCCGCCCGAATTGATAGGCGGGCCGGAAGGGCGCCATACCAAGCCCGCGGCCAAAGCGGCAGTCGCCAACCCGGATGCGCCCGGGCTGTTTGATGAGCCGGCTGCGGCGCCGGAGGCCCCGCTGGCCGAGCGCGCCAGCAACCTGAAGTACGACACCATCTTCACCTGGGAGGCGTTTGACCGCTGGCTCACCAAACTTGAAGCCGCCGAGCTGGTGGCGCTGGACACCGAAACCACCTCGCTCGATGAAATACTCGCCGAGATCGTCGGCCTGAGTTTCAGCGTCACGCCCGGCGAGGCGGCCTACATTCCACTCACGCACGACTACCCCGATGCGCCCGTGCAACTGCCGCGCGACGAGGTGCTGGCGCGCCTTAAACCCTGGCTGGAAAACCCGGCCAAGGCCAAGCTGGGCCAGCACGTCAAATATGACCGCCATGTGTTCGCCAATCACGGCATTGAAGTGCAGGGCTATGTGCACGACACCATGCTGCAAAGCTATGTGCTGGAAGTGAACAAGCCGCACGGCCTGGCCAGCCTGGCCGAGCGGCATGTGGGGCGCAGCGGCATCAACTACGAAGACCTGTGCGGCAAGGGCGCGCACCAGATCAAGTTCAACCAGGTCGATATCGCCAAGGCCGCCGAATATTCCTGCGAAGACTCCGACCAGACGCTGGACGTGCACCGCGTGCTCTGGCCGCAACTGGAGGCCAACGAGAAGCTGCGCTTCATCTATGAGCTGGAAATCAAAAGCAGCGAAACCCTCTACCGGATCGAACGCAATGGCGTGCTGATCGACGCACCCACGCTGGCCGCGCAAAGCCACGAACTGGGCCAGCGCATCATTCAGCTGGAATCCGAGGCGTATGAGATCGCCGGCCAGCCCTTTAACCTCGGCAGCCCCAAGCAACTGGGCGAGATCTTCTTTGACAAGCTGGGCATGCCCGTCATCAAGAAAACGCCCAGCGGCGCGCGCAGCACCGACGAAGAAGTGCTTGAAAAACTGGCCGAGGATTACCCGCTGCCCGCCAAGCTGCTGGAGCACCGCTCGCTCAGCAAACTCAAGGGAACTTACACCGACAAGCTGGCGCAACTGGCCGACCCCCGCACGGGCCGGGTGCACACGCACTATGCGCAAGCCGTCGCGGTGACGGGCCGCTTGTCGAGCAACGACCCCAACCTGCAGAACATCCCGATCCGCACGGTGGAAGGCCGGCGTGTGCGCGAAGCTTTCGTCGCGCCCGCGGGCAGCGTGATCGCCAGCGCCGACTACTCGCAGATTGAGCTGCGCATCATGGCCCACATCAGCGGTGATGAGGCACTGCTGCGCGCCTTCACCGACGGGCTGGACGTGCACCGCGCCACGGCGGCTGAAGTGTTCGGCGTGGCGGTCGACCAGGTCAGCAGCGAGCAGCGCCGCTACGCCAAGGTCATCAACTTCGGGCTGATCTACGGCATGAGCAGCTTCGGCCTGGCGCGCAACCTCGGCATCGAAACCAAAGCGGCGGCGGCCTATATCGACAAATACTTCCAGCGTTATCCGGGTGTGAAGAACTACATGGACCAGACCGTGGTTTTTGCCCAGGAAAACCATTTTGTCGAAACCGTGTTCGGCCGGCGCCTCTACCTCTCAGAGATCAACGGCGGCAACGGCCCGCGCAAAAAGGCGGCGGAACGCCAGGCCATTAACGCACCCATGCAGGGCACGGCGGCCGACCTGATCAAGCTCAGCATGAACAAGGTGCAGGAAGTGCTGGATGCGGAAAAGCGCGCCACCAAAATGATCATGCAGGTGCACGATGAACTGGTGTTTGAAGTGCCCGAGGCGGAAGTCGAATGGGTGCGCACCGAGATTCCGCGCCTGATGGCGGGTGTGGCCGATCTCAAAGTGCCGCTATTGGCCGAGATCGGCGTGGGCCCCAACTGGGACAAAGCGCATTAAGCCGCCCCCACTTCCTTCTTCTCTTGCAGCGGGCCCGCGTGGGGGAAAGCGCCGGAAGCTCTTCGTTGCCGGCGCCGCCTTGGCTTTGTTGCTGGCCGGTGCTGCGGTAACTTATGCTTGGTACCGGTTGACGCAACCTTTTGTGTCTGCCAGTGACACGACGGCTCCCGCATCGCAGGCGGCATCCGCTGCCAGGCTGGAGCAACTGGTTCGCAAGCTCTCCACCGATTTTTCCAATCGGACCTTCGACAACGGGATTCGCCTTGAAGGCGCCGCCGTTTACGTGGAGTCACAGCTTTCCGCGTTGGGCCTCAAGGTGGAAAGCCAGCGGTTTGAAGCCGAAGGCAGGCCATACCGCAATCTGATCGTGAAGCTGGGGCCCGATACGCCGGAGGTGATGGTGGTTGGCGCTCACTATGACGTGGCCGGTGAGCAACCCGGCGCGGACGACAACGCCAGCGGTGTCGCGGGCCTGGTCGAACTGGCGCGACTGCTCAGGGGGCAGTCTTTCCGCCAACGAGTGGAACTGGTGGTCTACACCAACGAAGAGCCTCCTTTTTTTCGCACACCTTACATGGGCAGTGCCGTTCACGCACGGTCTTTGGCTGAGTCCGGCAAACGTGCATCTCTCATGCTGTCGCTTGAGTGCATTGGGTACTTCAGTGACGAACCAGGAAGCCAGGACCATCCTGTGCGGCTTCTCAATGCGATCTATCCGACCACCGGAAATTTCATCTCGCTCGTGGGCTTTTACCAGGACGGGGACGTCGCACGCCAGGTGAAGTCGGCGATGAAGTCGGCCTCTGACCTGCCGGTGTACTCCATCAACGCGCCGGGTTTTGTGGTGGGGATTGATTTTTCAGACCACCTCAATTATTGGAATGAAGGCTACGTGGGCATGATGGTCACCACACAGCCTTCTACCGGAACAAGGCCTATCACACGCCGCAGGACACCGCCGACAGGCTGGACTACCGGCGCATGGCGAAAGTCGTCGACGGCGTGCGGGCGGTGGTCATGCTGCACGCGGCAGTCACCGGGCCTGCGCGCTAGGTTTCATCGCTTCCGGCGTCCCACCGTCGTCCACGGGTTTGCGCGCGGTGACCATGTAGTAGCCGAATCCCGGCAGCCACAGGCCCAGCAAAAAGGCCGCGTACGAGGCCACGATATGGCCGCGGCGCAGCGGCGACAGGCGAAAGCGGGCGCGCCACAGTTCACGCAGCGCAAAGCGCGTGGCAAACAGCGGAATCTGCAAGGCGCTGGGCGCCAGGCGCAGACTGATGTCCTGGAAACGGATGTCGGTGAACCCCTGGCCGGCCAGGGCGGCATGCAGCGCTTCTTTCTCGGCCAGCTCGTTCACCGCCCAGTGGCGGCACCAAAGCCTGTAGATGCGCTCCATGAATCCGGGCAGGGGCTTGTTGTTGCGGCGCAAGGCGTCGGCGATCACCAGCGTGCCGCCGGGCCGCAGCAGGCGGGCCGCTTCGCGCACCAGGGCGCGCTTGTCCGCGCCCTGCGCGTGGCAGGCGCTTTCCAGCGCGTAGACACCGTCGTAAGCGCCTGCGCGCAAGCCGGTGTTCACATAGTCGGCCAGGTGAAAGCGCACCTGGTTGGGCAAGGCCGCGGCCTGGTTGAGCTGGGCGCCCTGGACAATTTGCTGCGCCACCAGCGTGACGGCATCCACCGTGCAGTGCTTGCGGTGCTGGACGATGGCCCGCGCCGTCGCGCCGGCGCCGCAGCCCAGGTCGGCCAGCCGGGCGGCGCCGCTGGCCGGCAAATCCAGCCGGTGCAGCACTTCGAGGTTCATGCGTTCCAGCATGGCTTCGCGGCGCAAAGGATTGACCTTCCAGGACCAGTAGCCGAAGTGCATGTTCATGCCGGGGCTCCAGGCGCGGTAGTCGTCTGCCACGGCGTTGTAGTAAGACCGGATGTCCGCCAGCCGGGCTTCGCCGCCTTTGGCGGGCTGGGTGATGGCGCGGGAGGTGACGGGCGTTGCGGTGATCATTGTTGTTCTCCGTTCATGAACCTCTTCAGGCGGGCCAGCCGGCGGTGGAAGACTCGTCGGCTGCCGCCGTTACAGCTGCTACAGCGGGCCTGGCTGCGCCACCCCCTGCACATGGGCGGCCAGCTCTTTCGCTGCCAGCCATTGCCGCACCTGCATCCACACATTGCGCGAAATAACCGCCACGGTGACAAACACACCCGCCAGCACCAGCCACAGCGAACGCCGTACGGTGTCGATGACGCTGCTGTGCTCATTGAACTCGCCGAAGCTCAGCATCAGCAGCAAGGTGCCCGAGACCGCCAGCAGGTAGGCGCAGCGTATCCAGAACTCCGCGCCGCCGTCGGCATCGCAAAGCATGCGAAGCACCTTGTAGAGGATGGGCTTGAGATAAGTGATGGCGATGACCGGGCCGACCAGCGCAATCAGCAGGGAGACAAAAAACAGGTTGGCACTCATGATGATTTCCTTTCGTTTTCGCTTTGGTTTTCTTTTTGCTCGGATACCTGGGTAGGTTTGCCAGGCTTAACGTGCGCAGGTCCCCGCATCGCAGCGCGCCAGGGCCGAACGCTCTGCGGCGCGCCGCACGGCGCCCTCAAACAGCAGGCGCACCACACCGCGGGGGATGCGGTGGCGGTTGCGGGCCAGCACCGGGTAGCCCCATTCGGCCAGCGGGCGCAGCAAAGGCATGCGCATGGCCGAGCTGACCCAGCCCATGCCGACGGCTTCATAAGCCAGCCGGAACACCTCCACACCCTTGAGCACCCGGCCGTCCGCGGTGCGCGCGTGGATCAGCGTCATCAGGTCTTCCATGGTGGCGCCGGCGGGCACGTCTGTGAAATCCGGCGCCGAGACATCGGCAAAGCGCAGATGGCCTTCGGTGTCGCGCAGCATGAGGTTGCTCATCTCGGCGTTGCAAAGCGGGCAGGCGGCTTCGTAAAACAGCGTCAGCGGGTAGATGGTGGGGTCAAGCCCCGCCTTGAAGCTGTCGTAGCGGGTGTTGCCGAGGTCGGGGATGCTGCGGGTTTCGGTGCGGATGCTTGTCATATTTCTCTCCTTAAGAAATTTCAGTACAAACAGAAATTGATAGTCAAAAAAAGGGCCAAAGCTGGCCGGGTTCCTCAAATCAAAAAGTAGGCGGTAAAAGTTCGGAAGGGTCCATGGGTTTGGCGTCGCTGTCGCCGCGCACAAACTTCTGCACGCTGGCGCCCATGCGCAGCACTTTCTCAAGCGTGGTGGGCGACAGCCGCAGCATCTCGTCGGCCCACAGGCCCAGCGACTCCATCAGGCGCAGGGTTTCGCGCACGCGGTCCTGGGCGTCGGCGGATTCGGCCTCGAAGCCTTCTTCTTTCACCAGCTCGCGCAGCATGCGCACCGTCGGGTCGTATTCGCGCTCCTTGCGTTCACGCACCACGGTGCGAAACAGCTCCCAGACGTCGAGTGAGGTCTCGTAATAGTCACGCCTGTCGCCCAGCACATGGGTGGCGCGTATCAGGTTCCAGTTCAGCAGTTCCTTGATGCTATTGCTGACGTTGGAGCGGGCCACGGCCAGGGTGTCGGCGATATCTTCGGCATGCAGGGGCCGGCCGTGGAAGAAGAGCAGGGCGTGGATTTGGGAAACGGTGCGGTTCACGCCCCAGGCGGTGCCCATTTCTCCCCAGTGGACGACAAATTTGCGGGCGACGGGGCTGAGTTCCATGGCTTCGAATATACGCTTTCGTTAATTTCTGTCAAGACAGAAACTAAAAGATTCCACGAAAAACCACGAAAGGGCTGCACAGGCCCACGGAAAGTCTGCGGAAGGCTTTGTACCGATGCGCCCCCCACTGTCAGCGCCGAGAATACCGCCCATGACAGACACCAGCGCCATCAAAACCTACGGCATGTCCGAGCGGGCCGACCACCTCGACTTTGACATCCGGTCCCAGCTGGTGCGGCCGCCGCTGGTGCGCCCGCACCGGCACGAGTATTTCCAGATCCAGATCAGCCTGCAGGGCGATACCGAACAAAACGTGGCCGGCACGGTGCGGCCCTTCCGGCGCGGTTATCTGAGTTTCATCCTGCCCTATCGCGTGCATGTGATTCCGCACCCCGAGGGTTCGCGCTACGTCATCATCAATATGTCGCAGCAGTTCCTGCGCCCCGGCCTGGACGTGGACCCGCTGGACCTGGAAGACGTGCCGCTGACCCGCGCGCCCGAGCTTGCGCCCTTTCTCTTCCAGGAACACACCGACTTTTATTTCTCGGAAGAAGAATTGCCCGAAGTCGAGCTGCTGCTCGAAAAGCTTGCGTCGGAAAACGCCAATCGCCGCTTCGGCTCCATCGAAATGATTCGCGGCCTGATGCTGCAGCTCATTGGCCTGGTGTGCCGCAAGTACGAAGCCGAACTGCTGCGCTTTTCAGCCAGCCAGGCGCAGCAGGGCAGCCGCCGCGCCAGCCTGCAGCGCGCGGTGCGCTACATCCGCGAGCATCTGGCCGGTGAAGTCACGCTGGCCGATGCGGCCGCGGCCGCGTTCCTCTCGCCCAACTACCTGGCGCACCTGCTCAAAAAAGAAACCGGCAAAACCTTCACCGACCTGGTGACGGAGCGGCGCCTGGAGTACGCGCAGGAACAGCTGGCGCATAGCAGCCAGCGCATCGCCAGCATCGCCCATGCCTCGGGCTTTGCCGACGAGGCTTACTTTGCGCGGCGCTTTCGCCAGCGTTTTGGGCAGACGCCCAAGGCTTTTCGCGACAGCGTGCGGGCGAAAATTTCCGGTACGGCCTGACCGCACAGCTGCTGCAACGCAGCAGCGGTGCATTGAATCGTCCGGTAAATGCGTAATTGCGTCTGCTTATATCTGGCATGTGCAACCTAAGCTCGACTGTTGGAGAAAAAAGCTCATAACAAGCTCCAGCTTTTATCAATCCCAGGAGACACACATGACAAAACCAGACATGAGCAAACGCGGAATTCTGCAAACCGGCGCCCTGATGACGGCAGGTGCCATGGTCGGCTGCGCCACACCCGGCACGGCGGCCAATGCACCGGCCACACCTTTCACGGTGGCCGAAACCTATGTGCCGATTGCCGGCAGCGCCGAGATGTTTCCGGTGCGCCGCATTTATTGCATTGGCCGCAACTACGCCGCCCATGCGATCGAGATGGGCTCGGACCCGACGCGCGAGCCGCCGTTTTTCTTCCAGAAGCCGACGGACGCCATCCAGGTCGTGCCGCCCGGCAAGGTGGCCGATCATCCCTACCCGACGCTGACCAAGAACTACCACTACGAAGTCGAACTCGTGGCGGCGCTCTCCAAGGGCGGGCGCAACATCCCGATGGACAAGGCGCTGGACCTCGTCTACGGCTATGCACTGGGCCTGGACATGACGCGCCGCGACCTGCAGCGCGGCATGGGTGATCAGAAGAAACCGTGGGAAATCGGCAAAAGCTTCGACCGCTCCGCCCCCATAGGCCCCATCCACAAGGTGGCGCAGACCGGCCACTACACCAAGGGCTCGATCTGGCTCAAGGTCAACGGCCAGGTCAAGCAGAACGCCACGCTCAACCACATGATCTGGTCGGTGGCAGAGCAGATCTCCAAGCTGTCCGAGGCGTTTGAGCTTTTCCCCGGCGACATCATTTACTCGGGCACGCCTGAAAACGTCGGCCCGGTGGTCAAGGGCGATGTCATCGAATGCCATATCGACGGGCTGCCGGAGCTCAGCGTCAAGATCGTTTGAAGCAGGCCGGCTAAAAGGGGGGCAAGGGAAAACACCGTGTCATCGCTTTGTGGTGGCAAGAACTTCCGCCGCCGCATAGACTCCGACTGTTTGCTTTTTGCCCCTCCAACAACATTACTGAGGAACCGCCATGCTTGAACACGACCAGAAAAAAGACTTCGATGCCCTGCTGCCTGCCGGGCAGTCCACCGAAGCCGGCGCCAGCCGCCGCACCGCGCTCAAAACGGCCCTCGGCGTCGGCTATGCCGCGACGGCCATGCCCATCATGGCGCAGACCGCCATCAAAACCTCGTCAGACGGCCTGAAGACCGGCGAGACCACTTACGAAGTCAACGGCTTCAAGGTGCCCGCCTTCTTTGCAGCGCCCGCCGGCAAAACCAACCTGCCAGTGATGCTGGTGATCCAGGAAATCTTTGGCGTGCACGAGTACATCGCCGACACGGCACGGCGTTTTGCCAAAGCCGGCTACCTGGCAATTGCCCCTGAGCTCTATGCGCGCCAGGGCGACCCCAGCAAATACAACGAGATGGCCAAGCTGATGGCTGAAGTCGTCTCCAAAGTGCCCGACGCGCAAGTCATGGCCGACCTGGACGGCGCCGTGAAGTGGGCAACCGCTAACGGCGGAAACGCCAAAAAGGTGGGCATCACCGGCTTTTGCTGGGGCGGCCGCATCACCTGGCTGTATGCCGAGCAAAGCAAGAACGTCAAGGCCGGCGTGGCCTGGTACGGCCGCTTCGTGGGCCAGCCGTCTGCGCTCACGCCCAAGCACCCGCTGGACCTGGCCGCCGACCTCAAGGCGCCGGTGCTGGGCCTCTACGGCGGGCAAGACGGCGGCATCCCGCTGACCACCGTCAACCAGATGAAAGACGCCCTGGCCGAAGCCGGCGCCAAGGGCAACAAGGCGGCAGCGGCCTCCGAGTTTGTCGTCTACCCGCAAGCGCCTCATGCCTTCCACGCCGACTACCGTCCGAGCTACCGCAAGGATGCGGCTGAAGACGGCTTCAAGCGCGCCCTCGAATGGTTTAAAACCCACGGCGTGGCCTGATCCCTGCTGTCAGGCAGAAAGCCGCCGGGTCCGAAAGGGCCGGCGGCTTTTTTTGCGCGTGCCCCCTTGACGCGCTTGATAAGATCAAAGGTAGCCCCGGCCGCAGGCATTGGATGCCGTGCCCCGGGGTTTTGTCGTCTGTGGTGTAACCTCCACGGATAGTGTTGAATGACTTCGGGCTACAGTCCCCTAAATACGAGCGTAAGCAGCTATGACTTTGATAGCGATCCTGATCGGGACCCTGGCGGCCGGCATCGGCAGTGTGTGGCTGGCGGCGCTGCTCAGCTTTGGCGTGCTGGCCCGCTACACCCAGCACATGCTCAGCCTGGCCGCCGGCGCGCTGCTGGCCACGGCTTTTATGCATTTGCTGCCCGAGGCCTTTGAAAGCCAGGCCGGCGCCAAAGAGCTGTTTGCCACCTTGCTGGTCGGGCTGGTGTTTTTCTTTCTGCTCGACAAGGCCGAGCTCTGGCACCACGGCCATGAACACCATGGCGGCGAACACCACGGCCCTGAAGCGGCGGCGCATGCCCAGCATGACCATACCGGGCACGTCCATGCCGCGCACAGCCACCATGGCCACGATCATGGGCATGGCGAAGTCAAAAGCGGCAGCTGGGCCGTGCTGGCGGGCGACAGCGTGCATGCCTTCGGCGACGGCATCCTGATCGCGTCGGCCTTCATGGCAGATTTGCGGCTGGGCGTGGTGGCCGCGCTGGCGGTGCTGGTGCATGAGGTGCCCCACCACATGGGCGACCTGGTCGTGCTGCGCCAGACCTCCAACAACCGGCGCGCCGCTTTCGTCAAGGTCTCGCTGGCCGGCGCCGTCACCGCGCTGGGCGGGGTGGTGGGTTATGCGCTGGTCGACCAGCTCTACGACTACCTTCCGTTTTTCCTGATCATGGCGTCCAGCAGCTTTATCTATGTCGCGCTGGCCGACTTGATCCCCCAGTTGCAAAAGCGCGTCACCGCCCGCGAAACCGTGGCGCAAATCGCCTGGCTGGCCATAGGCATAGGCCTGGTCACGCTCATCAGCGGGATGGCGCACCACCATTGAGCGGCGGGGTTCGGCTGCTGTCAGACGGCGCCTGACAACTACAAGCGCCGGCCACCTATAGGCGGGTTTTGGGCGCGGCGGGAAGATCAGGGCAAGCATCGTCCGATGCCCCGTTCTACTGCGCAAAGGCAGGCCCGCCATGAACTTCCATTCAGACTCCAGCACGGTTTCCAGCGCTTTCCGTCCCTCCGCCTACGACGTCAGCGGTGAGTTGATGGAGGCGACGAGGCATGAGGCGCCCGAACACAAACAAAGCAAACCACGGAGTTTTCGCCGTCCGCGGGCTGCCGCTTACATCGCTTTTTTCATCACGGTTTTTGCCAGCATGGCCGCGGCCGCCGCGCTGGCGACGCATGACATTCCGCTCATGGTGGTGGGCTTGTGATGGCCACCAACCCCAACGTTCCGCCGCCCGAGCCGCTGCCGCCGCTGGACACCCCGCCGGACCCGGGCGAAGTGCAGACCACCCCGATGCCCATGACATGCCAATGAGGCTGAAATAGGCGAAAAAGCGCCGCTGGCAGCGAAATCGAAACCGGTGTAATGTCGTATTGCCCCCCAAGGGGCGGCAGGAGATGCATCACAGGCCTCAAAGGCCCGTGCCGGATGTTCTACAGGGTTTGACTGCTCTCAAGGAGAACCGACATGCCGATCGATACCGCGCCAGAAGGTGCCGAGTTGCTGCACCAGCCCGTCGTGAAACCGTTTCCCGAGTTCAGCCCCAAAACGCCTCACCAAGCCCAGGACGCGGGCAGTGACGGCCACAACCATGACTACGATGCCGCTATGCAGCAGGGCGTTTCCACCGGTTCATCTACCGGTACAGGGCAAAAGCCGGGCCTGGGTTCTGCGTCGCCTTAGCACCCGAACGCTTGCACCGGCCGGCAAGCTTGGCTAAGGTCGGGGGACTCTGATTCCCCGAGGAGACACCATGGCCGAAACAATAAATGTTCGCTGCTGCATCGCAGGCGGCGGCCCCGCCGGCATGATGCTGGGCCTGTTGCTGGCGCGCGCCGGCGTCGAGGTTCTGGTGCTGGAAAAGCATGGCGACTTCCTGCGCGATTTTCGCGGCGACACGGTGCACCCGTCGACGCTGAATGTGATCCACGAGCTCGGCCTGCTCGACAAATTCCTGGCGCGTCCGCACGACGAGATCAGCGAGATGCGCGCGGTGATCGGCAACACCGAGGTGCTGCTGGCCAACTTCAAGCGTTTGAACATCCGCTGCCAGTTCATCGCGATGATGCCGCAGTGGGAGTTCCTCGATTTCGTGCGCGATGAGGCCGAGCGCTACCCGGGTTTTCGCCTGATCCAGAACGCCGAAGTGACGGGTGTGATCGAAGAGGGCGGTGGCGTGACGGGGGTGCAGGTCACCACATCCGACGGCCCCCTGGAGGTCATGGCCGACCTGGTCATAGGCGCGGACGGCCGGCGCTCGACGGTGCGCAGCGCGGCGGGGCTGGTGGTGCGGGATCTCGGTGCGCCGATTGACGTGCTGTGGATGCGCCTGCCCAAGCCGCCGGGCGACCCGTCCACCACCGGTGGGCGCATCACCACAGGCCTCTTCCTGGCGACGATTGACCGCGGCACTTACTGGCAATGCGCTTATGTGATTCCCAAAGGTGGCATTGAGGAGGTGCGCGCGCGCGGCCTGGAGGCTTTCCGGGCCGACATGGTGAAGGTGGCGCCGCTTTTTGCGGGCCGCATCGGCACCCTGGCAAGTTGGGACGACATCAAGTTGCTGAGCGTCACGGTCGACCGGCTGGAGCGCTGGTACAAGCCGGGCCTTTTGTGCATAGGCGATGCGGCGCACGCCATGTCGCCGGTCGGTGGTGTCGGCATCAACCTGGCGGTGCAGGACGCGGTGGCGGCGGCCAACATCCTGGCCGCGGCGCTGGCCGATACGCGCATGGGCAAGGCAGACTTCACGCCGCTGCTCGCGCAGGTGGAAAAGCGCCGGCTGTTTCCGACCCGCCTCACGCAGGCCGCCCAGGTGGCGATCCAGAACCGGGTGCTCAGCCCGGTGCTGGCAGGCCGGGGCCGCGACGGCCCGCCCATGGAAGTTCCCTGGCCCATGAAGTTGATGCAGCGCTTTCCGGTGCTGCAGGCGCTGCCGGCGTATGCGGTGGGCATGGGCGTGCGGCCCGAGCATGTGCGCTCGCCCGCGACGCCGCCGGCGGATTTGTAGGAAGCTTCCTACATCATCGGAAGGCATTGCCTACACCCACCGGCAGGGCTGCCTTTTAGAGTGAATCAAGCGCAGCACGCGAACATACCGAACGCGTGCCCGAACTGCATGGCCAATACTCTTCGGAGCCAGGAGGCCACGCCCTGCAAGCCAAGGAGGCCAACATGAAAATCAGCGACCACTCACCGCGCACCTACAGCGCCCACCGCCCCGAGCCCAGCCCGTCCAAGGGCCTGGTGGGCGACAGGCCCGACAACGGCTCCCGCAGCAGCCGCGGCGCGGGCCCCAATTCGGGTGCACGGCTGGACAACCCGCACAAGCGCATTCGCCTGACAGGGCACGGACGTTTTGACGGCGCAAGCTAAAGGCACCGCACGACACCGCACGCGTATGGCGAAGAAGCCCTACAGCCCTGTGGGAAGCCGTCTCATGCGGGCCAGCCCGGGCGCCCGGCTAAATTGAAATCTGGCTGGCGTCAAACCTTGCAGCCCAAGTTCAGACGATAACGGTCACGATCACAGACGATCGGTTCTTTGATTCATCTTTCATCGCTTTTATAAAAGGAAACAGACATGCTCGCATCCAAATTCAAACCCGCTGCCGCTACGGCCGTCGCATTGGCCGCTTTGCTGGCACTGGGCGCCTGTGGCAAAAAGGTGGAGGACACCGGCGCAACACCTTCATCGTCATCGACGCCTGCCGCGACAACGCCATCGACTTCGTCCATGCCGTCCACCACGCCATCATCCACCGACACCAGTGCCACGCCGACGCCTGGCGCCAGCGCCGCAGCGGCGAATGCGGGTGTCACACCGGCCGGCACGCCTGCCAGCGGCAGCACCAAATAACGCGTACTGCCCCCGGTTTTTGCACCGGCAATAAAAAAAGCCACCAGTGCCCATGCCTGGTGGCTTTTGTTTGAGGGGTGCGCGTCAGCCCTGCGCCACCGGCCGCTCCGGGTTGCTGCACCAGTCGCTCCAGCTGCCGGCGTACAGCCCAGTCCTTCCCAGGCCGGCGACTTCCATCGCGATCAGGTTGGGCACGGCGCTGACGCCGCTGCCGCAGTGATGAACCACGGTCGCCGGGTCGCGCCCGGCCAGCAGGGTTTCAAACTCGGCCTTGAGCTGCGCGGCTGGTTTGAACTTGCCGTCGGGCCCGATGTTCTGGCTGAAAGGGCGGTTCAGCGCGCCCGGGATGTGGCCCGCCACCGGGTCCAGCGGCTCGACCTCGCCTTTGAAGCGGGGCGTGGCGCGTGCATCAACCAGGGTCTGCGCCGGCCTGCCGAGCTGCTCGGCCACGGTCTGCACCGACACCAGGGAAGCCCTGGCCGGCGCCAGCAGGAAATTCGCCTGGAAGTGCGCGGGCTCTTCGCCGCTGTTGACGGCGCCGCCTGCGGCCTGCCAGGCCTGCAGCCCGCCGTCGAGCACGGCGACGTTTTCATGGCCGGCCCATTTGAGCATCCACCACAGACGCCCGCAGTAGTTGGCGCCGTTGCGGTCGTACACCACGGCCTGCATGTCGTTGGCCAAACCAACACTGGACAGCCAGGTCGCGAACTTCTCGCGGTTGGGCAGCGGGTGACGGCCGCCCGACGCGGGGGCGTCGGCGCCGCTGGCGGTGATCACACCGTGCGCGCCCGGCACGCCGTGCTTGGCGCTGAGCGCGGTGTCCAGGTTGGCATACACGGCGCCGGGAATGTGCGAGGCGAGGTATTGCTCTTGCCCGGCGCTGGGTTTCATCAAATCAAAGGTGCAGTCGAAGATACGCAGGGGCTTGGCCGATTTGACCAGGGCTTGCAGCTGCTCTGCGGAAATCAGGGTGGTGTAGCTCATGGGAAGCTCCTTAGTGTTCTTCAGCCGGGGCGTTCGGCGCAGCGCGGGCGCGCAGCACGGTCGCGGCAATCGCGCTCACGATGATGAGCGCCATGCCGGCCCAGCCGATCCAGGGGATATTGTCGCCAAACAGGATGAGGCTGTAGATGGCCGCAAACACAATGCCCGAGTACTGCAGGTTGGCCACCATCAGCGTGCCGCCGTGGTTCTCCGACATGGAGTAGGCCTTGGTCATGGCCAGCTGGCCCAGCGAAGCCAGGATGCCTATGGGCGGCAGCCACAGCGCGTGCTGCCAGTTCCAGGGCGTGATGCCCATCACCGCCATGCCCAGCGAGCCGGCCACCGCGGTGCCGACGGCAAAATAAAACACGGTGCGCGTTTCAGGCTCGCCCATGCGCGCAATCGCCATCACCTGCATATAGGCAAAGGCGGCGCCCAGGCCCGACATCAGGCCTACCAGGCCGGCAAAAGTCTGGTTCTGGTCGATGGCGGGGCGCAGCAGCATGACCACGCCGATAAAACTCGCGAGGATGGCCATGACCAGGGGCCCCTGGCTCGGGCCTTTTTGCCCGGCCTTGCCCAGCATCAGCGCGCCGCCGACCAGAAAGGCGGCAATCCAGACACTGCTCATGTAATTGAGCGTCATGGCGGTCGCCAGCGGCAGGTGGGCAATGGCGTAGAACCAGGCCGACAGCGACATCACGCCGATCAGGCTGCGCCAGGCATGCATCGCCGGGTAGCGGGTGCGCAGCGTGATGCCCTGGGCGCGGGCGTAGGCGGCCATGAAGAGGATGCCCAGCACGCCGCGGTAAAACACCAGCTCGGCGCTGTTGAAGTGCTCGGAAGCGAACTTGACGCAGACCCCCATGGTGGCAAACATGAACGAGGAAAAAAGCATCCAGAAGGCTTGCATGGCGGGCGGTGGGCTTAAAGGGAAGGAAGGGAAGGAGGGGAAGGAGGGGAGGGAAGGGTGAAATGAAAAATGGCTGCGGCCCCAATGTGTGGGACTGCAGCCATCCTATACGCGGTCTCGGCGGCTTGCACGTTGACGGGTTCTCAGACCATCTCTCAAATCATCTGCGTGGTCTTGCTGGCGCCCATTTCGCGGCGGTACCACTCGTGAAAGTGCTGCATGCCGTCTTCCATGGGGCTCTGGTAGGGGCCGAACTCGTTGTCGCCGCGAATCATCAGCGCCTTGCGGCCGGCGTCCATGCGCAGGGCGATCTCGTCGTCTTCCACGCAGGTCTCCATGTAGGCGGCCTGCTGGGCTTCGATGAATTCGCGCTCGAAGGCGCAGATCTCTTCAGGGTAGAAAAACTCGACCACGTTGAGCGTTTTGTCGGGCCCCTGCGGATGCAGCGTGCTGACCACCAGCACATGCGGGTACCACTCGATCATCACGTGCGGGTAGTAGGTGAGCCAGATCGCGCCGTACTTGGGCGGCACGCCCTTGCGGTACTGCAGCACCACGTCGTGCCATTTTTTGTAGGTGTCGGTGCCGGGCTTGCCCAGCTTGTCCGACACGCCCACGGTCTGCACCGAGTAGTCGGATTCGAGCTGCCAGCGCAGGTCGTCGGTGGTGACAAAGCCGCCCAGCCCGGGGTGGAAGGGGCCGACGTGGTAGTCCTCCAGGTAGACCTCGATGAAGGTTTTCCAGTTGTAGTTGCACTCGTGCAGGTGCACCTTGTCGAGCTGGTAGCCCGAAAAGTCGAGGTCGGAGAAAGTGGCGAGCTGCGACATTTCGGCGGCGACGTCGCGGCCGTTGTCTTCAAACACCAGGCCGTTCCAGGTCGTGGTTTTGTAGCGGTTCAGGTTCAGGCAGGGGTCGATCTCGAAGTGCGGCGCGCCTATGAGCTCGCCCGAGGTGTTGTAAGTCCAGCGGTGCAGCGGGCAGACGATGTTGCTGCCGGTGTTGCCGCGGCCCTGCAGCATGGTCGACTGGCGGTGCCGGCAGACATTGGAGATCAGCTCGATCCCCGAAGCGTTGCGCACCAGCGCGCGGCCTTCGCCTTCGTGCGGCAGGGCGTAGTAGTCGCCCAGCTCGGGCACCGCCAGCTCGTGGCCCAGGTAGCGCGGCCCGCGCGCAAACAGCTTTTGCTGCTCCCGCTCAAACAGGCCCGCATCAAAATAGCTGGAAATGGGAAGCTGGCTGGTGGCCTGCAGGAGACGAAGGCTGAGATCAGACATGCAAATTTCGGTGAACATGCCGCCGCGCAGGGCTTGGAGGCAGTTGACAAGCGAGGGAAGCGGGCTGAGCGGCAGCCCACGGGTGAAACAAGGCCGGGTATCCCGCAGCGGGGGCTCCGCTGCTATCGAGAACTGTTATCAATTGTACCCGCGGGGGGTGAATTCGGGGGGCTTAAGGCGCGGCCACTGGATAATGGGAATATTGCATTTGCAACCCGGCTCTGCGGGGCCTGCAAAAGCCCCCAACGGCCTAAAATCAGGCTTTCACCCCAAAAACATGGCCAAAAGCTCAACATCTTCCGCCTCCGCTCCTGCTGCCGCCCCGGCATTGCCTGCCACTTATGAGGCGGCCCTGCAGGAACTCGAAGGGCTGGTGGACAGCCTGGAGTCCGGCCAGTTGCCGCTGGACCAGCTGCTGACCGGCTACCAGCGCGGCGCGCAGCTGCTGAAGTTTTGCAAGGACAAGCTCGAAGCCGTGGAAAACCAGATCAAGGTGCTGGAAGGCACGGAACTCAAGCCCTGGGTGCAGGAGTAGGCGCGGCGCCTTGTGCCGGCCCCTGCTCTTTCTTTTTGACCCCCTACAACAAGAGACCCCGATTGAACGCCCCTGAAAAACTGCCCCTGTTCACGCTGAGCGCCTGGAGTGCCAAACAGCTGGCCACCGTCGAGCAGGCATTGTCCCGCTGGGTGGCATGCCCCACCGCCGCGCCCGCGCCTGCGGGCCTGGGCGACGCCATGCGTTATGCCGTGCTCGACGGCGGCAAGCGCTTGCGGCCGCTGCTGGTCATGGCGGCCTGCGAAGCCGTTGACGGCAATGCCCAGGCCGCCTTGCGGGCTGCCTGCGCGGTGGAGCTGATTCACGCTTATTCACTGGTGCACGACGACATGCCCTGCATGGACAACGATGTGCTTCGCCGCGGCAAGCCCACGGTGCACGTCAAGTTCGGCCAGGCCCAGGCATTGCTCGCCGGCGACGCGTTGCAGGCTTTGGCTTTTGAATTCCTCACCCCTGAAGACGGCTCCGTCGATGCCGCCACGCAGGCGCGCCTGTGCCGCATGCTGGCCCAGGCTGCGGGCTTTCAGGGCATGGCCGGCGGCCAGGCGATTGACCTGGCCAGTGTGGGCATGCCGCTGAATTCGCAGCAACTGCACGAGATGCACCGCCTGAAAACCGGCGCCCTGCTTGAGGGCAGCGTCATGATGGGCGCGGCCTGCGGCGCCGCCAGCCCTGCCGCGCAAAGCGCCTTGCGCGACTACGGCGCGGCAGTCGGCCTGGCCTTTCAGGTGGTCGACGACATCCTGGACGTGACGGCCGACTCGGCCACGCTGGGCAAGACCGCCGGCAAGGATGCCGCGCAGGACAAGCCCACTTTCGTCTCGCTGATGGGGCTGGAGGCGTCCAAAACCTATGCGCAGCAATTGCTGGCCAAAGCCCTGGCCAGCCTGGACGCCAGCGGGCTGGGCCATACCGACGCCCTGCGCGCGCTGGCCGACATGCTCGTCAACCGTCATCACTAAAGCTTGACCCGCGACAGACAACACCAGGGACAGAGGACGCGGCCTCGCCATAACAACGACACACACGATGTACTCACTGCTTGAAACCATCAACAGCCCCGCCGATTTGCGCAGGCTGCCCCGTGCCGAATTAAAACCACTGGCCGATGAACTGCGCGCCTATGTGCTCGACAGCGTCTCAAAGACCGGCGGGCACCTCAGCTCAAACCTCGGGACCGTGGAGCTCACGGTGGCGCTGCACTACGTCTTCAACACGCCCGACGACCGCCTGGTGTGGGACGTGGGCCACCAGACCTATCCGCACAAAATCCTGACCGGCCGGCGCGAGCGCATGGGCAGCCTTCGCCAGTTCGGCGGGCTGTCGGGTTTTCCGCGCCGCGACGAGAGCGAATACGACACCTTCGGCACGGCGCATTCGTCGACCTCGATTTCCGCCGCGCTGGGCATGGCGCTGGCCGCCCAGCAAAAAGGTGAAAACCGCCACGCGGTCGCCATCATCGGCGACGGCGCCATGAGCGCCGGCATGGCCTTTGAAGCGCTGAACAACGCGGGTGTGCACGACCACTGCAAGCTGCTGGTGGTGCTCAACGACAACGACATGAGCATCAGCCCGCCGGTGGGCGCGCTGAACCGCTACCTCGCCCAGTTGATGAGCGGGCGCTTCTACGCATCGGCCCGGCAAGTGGGCAAACAGGTGCTGCGCGTGGCGCCGCCCTTGCTCGAGCTGGCCAAGCGGCTGGAGTCGCACGCCAAAGGCATGGTGGTGCCGGCCACGCTGTTTGAAAACTTCGGCTTTAACTACATCGGCCCCATCGACGGCCACGACCTCGAGTCGCTGGTGCCCACGCTGGAAAACATCAAGCACCTGATGGACACCCAGGGCGGCCCGCAGTTCCTGCATGTGGTCACCAAAAAAGGGCAGGGCTACAAGCTCGCCGAAGCCGACCCTATCGCCTATCACGGCCCCGGCAAGTTCGACCCGGCCATGGGCCTGCAAAAGGCGGCAGCACCGGCCAAGCAGACTTTCACCCAGGTCTTCGGCCAGTGGCTGTGCGACATGGCCGTGCAAGACAGCCGACTGGTCGGCATCACGCCGGCCATGCGCGAAGGCTCGGGCATGGTCGAGTTCCACAGGCGCTTTCCTGAGCGTTACCACGATGTCGGCATTGCCGAGCAACACGCCGTGACCTTTGCGGCCGGCATGGCCTGCGAAGGGCTCAAGCCCGTGGTCGCGATTTATTCGACCTTTCTGCAGCGCGGTTACGACCAGCTGATCCACGATGTGGCCTTGCAAAACCTGCCTGTCGTGTTTGCGCTGGACCGCGCCGGCCTGGTCGGCGCCGACGGCGCCACCCATGCGGGCGCCTACGACATTCCTTTCCTGCGCTGCATTCCCAATATGAGCGTGGCCTGCCCGGCCGATGAGCGCGAATGCCGCCAGCTGCTCAGCTCCGCCTTTGCGCAAAACCACCCGGTGGCCGTGCGTTACCCGCGCGGCGCCGGCGCCGGCATCGAACCCGAAGCCGGCCTGGAGCCGCTGCCCTTCGCCAAGGGCGAAATCCGCCGCGAAGGCGCGGGCGTTGCCATCCTGGCCTTTGGCACGCTGCTGTACTCGGCCCTGCAAGCGGCCGAGAAACTCGGCGCCACCGTCGTCAACATGCGCTGGGCCAAACCGCTGGACACCGAACTGCTGCTCAAAGTGGCCGCCAGCCATGAAGCCCTCGTCACGGTCGAAGAAGGCGCCATCATGGGCGGCGCCGGCAGCGCCGTCAGCGAAGCCCTGCAAGCCGCAGGCATCGCCACGCCCGTGCTGCACCTGGGCCTGAAAGACGAGTTCATCGAACACGGCGACCCAGCCAAGCTGCTGTCGCTGCAAGGCCTTGATGCCGCGGGTATCGAAGCGGCCGTCACCACGCGCTTCGGCGCGTTGCTGACCAATAAGCCTGCCAAGCCCGCGCTCAAGTCCGTCGCTTAAGCGCGGACTCAACTCTTTAACCAGGCAGGGGCCGCAAGCGCAGCGGCTCCTCGGCGGACAGCGCATTACACGAAGTGAAAAGCGTGGGAGCCGACAGGTTCCTGTCAGCTCTTCAAGGGTTTACCCGCCCGGGCCCCACCACCCTCATTTCTAGAATTCCTCAAGGCCTGCAGAAGCAGTCTTTCGGGTGCATGCACCCAGTCAAAAGCCTTTCTTTTTTCACACTTCGGAGTCAACCTGATGGATCGTCGTTCCCTCATCAAGCACGCTGGCGTCGCCGGCGTTCTGGCCGCAGGCGTTGCGCCTGCCGTTCACGCGCAGACCGCCGTCCGCTGGCGCCTGGCGTCCAGCTTCCCCAAATCCCTGGACACCATCTATGGCGGCGCGGAAACCTTTGCCAAACACGTCAAGGCGATCTCGGGCGGCAAGTTTGAAATCTCCGTCCATGCCGCCGGCGAGCTGATGCCCGCTTTCGGCGTGGTCGACGGCGTGCAGCAGGGCTCCATCGAAGCGGCCCACACCGCGCCTTATTACTTCTTCGGCAAGGACGAAACCTTTGCCATCGGCGGCGCCATTCCTTTCGGCCTGAACAGCCGCCAGATGAGCGCCTGGACCTTCGAAGGCAACGGCCTGAAGCTCATGCGCGAGTTCTACGCCAAGTACAACATCATCAGCTTCCCCTGCGGCAATACCGGCGCGCAGATGGGCGGCTGGTTCCGCAAGGAAATCAAGTCGATTGCCGACATGAAGGGCCTCAAATTCCGCGTCGGCGGCTTTGCCGGCAAGGTCATTGAACGCCTGGGCGGCGTGCCGCAAAACATCCCCGGCGGCGAGATTTACCAGGCGCTGGAAAAAGGCACCATCGATGCCGCCGAATGGATAGGCCCCTACGACGACCAGAAGCTGGGCTTTAACAAAGTGGCGCCCAATTACTACTACCCCGGCTGGTGGGAAGGCGGCCTGCAGCTGGACCTGTACATCAACCAGAAGGCCTACGACGCACTCTCGCCCGAGTACAAGGCCATCGTGGAAGCCGCCAGCGCCGCCGCCCACGTGGACATGCAGGCCAAGTACGACGCCAAGAACCCGACGGCCTTGAAGCAACTGGTGGGCGCGGGCGCCAAGCTGCGCCCCTTCCCGGCCGACGTCATGAACGCGGCTTTCAAGGAATCCATGAAGCTGTACGAAGAGCTGTCGGCCAAGAATGAGAACTGGCGCAAGGTCTATGCGGACTACTCCAAATTCCGCGGCGACCAGAACCTGTGGTTCCGTTTCACCGAAGCCACATTCGACCGCTTCATGCAAAGCCAGAAGCTCTGATACCCCTCACGGGTGTACCGGGCCGCCGCAGCCGCGGCGCCTTCAAAAAACCGCCTCCAGGGGCGGTTTTTTTATGGGCCGTCTACGGGTAAGAACGGGGTATCTTTGTATAAAAGAATGACAAAGTATGCATGCTTCGCCAGTGCCCCGGAGGTCATGCGGCAGTTGCCATGCCTGAGGGGGCGCTGGTGGATCAATCCAAAACTCGATAACTATCAGGAGAGATACCCCATGGATCGTCGCTCACTCATTAAAAATGCCGGTATCGCCGGCGTATTGGCCGCCGGTGTGGCGCCTGCCGTTCATGCGCAGGCTGCCGTCCGATGGCGCCTGGCATCCAGTTTCCCCAAATCGCTTGACACCATCTTTGGCGCCGCCGAGGTGTTCGCCAAGGCCGTCAAGGCCATGTCCGGCGGCAAGTTTGAAATCTCCGTCCATGCGGCCGGCGAGCTGATGCCCGCCTTCGGCGTGGTGGATGGCGTGCAGCAGGGCTCCATCGAAGCGGCCCACACGGCGCCTTATTATTTCTTCGGCAAGGACGAATGCTTTGCGCTGGGCTGCGCCATCCCCTTCGGCCTGAACAGCCGGCAGATGAGCGCCTGGATGATTGAAGGCAACGGCCTGAAGCTGATGCGCGAGTTCTACGCCAAGTACAACATCGTCAACTTCCCCGGCGGCAACACCGGCTCGCAGATGGGCGGCTGGTACCGCAAGGAAATCAAGACGCTCAAAGACATCAAGGGCCTGAAGATGCGCATAGGCGGCTTCGGCGGCAAGGTGCTCGAGCGCATAGGCGGCGTGCCGCAGAATCTTCCCGGCGGCGAAATCTACCAGGCGCTGGAAAAAGGCACCATCGATGCCGCCGAATGGGTGGGCCCCTATGACGACCTGAAGCTGGGCTTCAACAAGGTCGCGCCCTTCTATTACTACCCCGGCTGGTGGGAGGGCGGCCCCGAACTGGACTTCTTCATCAACAACAAGGCCTTCGACGCCCTCACGCCGGAAAACAAGGCCATTGTGGAAGCCGCTGCGGCCCAGGCCCACGGCGACATGCAGGCCAAATACGATGCCAAGAACCCCGGCGCCCTCAAGCAGCTGGTGGGTGCAGGCACCAAACTGCGGCCTTTCCCCACCGATGTGATGAACGCCGCCTTCAAGGAGTCCATGGCCCTCTATGAAGAGCTCAGCGCCAAAAACGAAAGCTGGAAAAAGATCTACGCCGATTTCTCCAAGTTCCGTGCCGAGCAGAACCTGTGGTTCCGTTTCACCGAAGCCACGTTCGATCGCTTCATGCAAGCGCAAAAACTCTGAATATGGCGGGCCCATGAGGGCCTGTCAGCTTTCTGCAAGCCGCCTCCCAGAGGCGGCTTTTTTGTTTCCTGAAACACTACGGGTAATAACGGGGTGGGGCCCCAGGCGAAAGCTGACAGAATCTCCCGTTGACCTGCGCTTGAGGACGCGGCCTTTACGGGCCGTGCTGGCTTGAGCGGTCCGGCCGGTCCCCATCAGGGCCTGCACATTCGAAAACCTTTCAGGAGATAGTATTTTGGATCGTCGCTCACTTATCAAAAACGCCGGCATTGCCGGCGTTCTCGCTGCCGGCATCGCCCCTGCAGTTCACGCGCAGGCCACCATTCGCTGGCGCCTGGCTTCCAGCTTCCCCAAGCCGCTTGACACCATTTACGGCGGCGCCGAAGTGTTTGCCAAGAAGGTCAGCGACATGACCGGCGGCAAGTTCCAGATCAGCGTGCATGCAGCCGGTGAACTGATGCCCGCGTTCGGCGTGGTTGACGGCGTGCAGCAGGGCTCCGTGGAAATGGCACATACCGTGCCTTACTACTTTTTCGGCAAGAACGAAGCGTTCGCCATCGGCGCCGCCATTCCCTTCGGCATGAACTCGCGCCAGATGTCCGCCTGGATGTTTGAAGGCAACGGCCGCAAGCTCATGAATGAGTTCTACGCCAAATACAACATGGTCAGCTTCCCCGGCGGCAACACCGGCACCCAGATGGGCGGCTGGTTCCGCAAGGAAATCAAGACCGTGGCCGACCTGAAGGGCCTGAAGTTCCGCATCGGCGGCTTTGCCGGCAAAGTGGTTGAGCGCCTTGGCGTGGTTCCACAAAATCTGCCTGGCGGCGAGATTTACCAGGCACTCGAAAAGGGCACGCTGGATGCCGCCGAGTGGGTCGGTCCTTACGACGACCAGAAACTGGGCTTCAACAAGGTGGCCCCGTTTTACTACTACCCCGGCTGGTGGGAGGGCGGCCCTGAGGTTGACTTCTTCGTCAACAACAAGGCGCTCGAAGCCCTGCCCGCAGAGTACCGCGCAATTGTCGAAGCTGCTGCCTCGCACGCGCACATCGACATGCAGGCCAAGTACGACGCCCGCAACCCGACCGCGCTGAAGCAACTGGTGGGCGCCAAGACCAAGATCCTGCCTTTCCCCAAGCCCGTGCTCGACGCCTCCTTCAAGGCTTCGATGGAAGTCTATGCCGAGCTGGCCGAAAAGAACCCCGACTGGAAGAAGATTTACGGCGACTACCGCGCCTTCCAGAAGGACCAGATCCTCTGGTTCCGCTTCGCCGAGTCGCGCTTCGACACCTACATGCAAGGTGTAACTCTGTAAGAGTTGCCCACGCAAGAAAAAACCGCGACATGTCGCGGTTTTTTTCGCCTGTCTTTTCCGGAAGGCTGCGGGTGGCGCTTTTAGCGTTGACTGCGAAAGGTCTTCAGTTCACTGACGAGGCGCTCAAACTCCGCCACCATCTCAGGTGACGAGGCATAAAACACCGCAAACTTGCCCATCAGCGTGCGCACATACAGGCGCGGCGCGATCAGCCATTCGAGCCCGCGTACACGGATCAGTTTGCCGTAGGCCAGCTCGCGCAACTCCATGTGCTTGTCCCAGACCCAGCTTTGGTAAAGGCCGCTCTCGTCCAGGCGCGTCACGCTGCGCAGGATGTGCCACCAGGTGTAGCTCACGAGCAGCAGGCCGGCGATGAACCAGCCGCCGCCGGCTGATGCGCCCGAGGCCCTGCCGGCCAGCCAGGCTTGCACAAAGGCGGCGGCCAGGGCCAGCACGATAAAGGTGGCCAGAACCTTGAAGGTGACCGAGAAGGCTCGCCCCGAGATGCTTCCGCCCTTGGGCGTGAACTTGAAGGGTGGTGGGCCGAAATAGGTATTCGGAATGGGTTCAGGGCTGGGGGTGGGACTGGATGTGGGGTCCATGGATGACTCGCGGTAGAAGAGTGTGGTGACAGTATGAGGGGCCAATAAAAACGCCCCTCGCGAAAGGGGCGTTGCAGGGGCCTGGAGGCGGCCGGTGGGCTTACTTGGTCTTGAACAGCTCGTCGACCTTCTTCTGCTCGTCGTCGGAACTCAGCTCGGCTGGTGGCGCCAGCGGGTCGCTGCCTGCCGCGCCGCTGGCTCCACCCGCAGGTGGTGTCGCGCTGTCGTCGACGGGAATCTCGATCTTGACCTTGTCCAGGTCGACCACCTCGGGCTTGTCGAGGAAGACCGTCACCGTCTGCGGCACAAAGATCACGATCATCACCAGGATCAGCTGCATCGCCACCCAGGGAATGGCGCCCAGGTAGATGTCGTTGGACTTGATGGGTTTGGGGATGCGCCCCTCCTTGAACAGCGTGTCGGCAATCCCCCGCAGGTAGAACAGTGCAAAGCCGAAGGGCGGGTGCATGAAGCTGGTCTGCATGTTCACGCACAGCAGCACGCCGAACCAGATCAGGTCGATGCCGAGCTTGTCGGCGACCGGGCCCAGCATGGGCAGGATGATGAAGGCGATCTCAAAGAAGTCGAGGAAGAAGGCCAGGAAGAAGATAAAGATGTTGACGGCGATCAGGAAGCCGGTCTGGCCGCCGGGCAGGCCGCTGAGCATGTGCTCTACCCACTTGGCGCCGTCCACGCCCTGGAACACCATGGAGAAGACGCGTGCCCCAATCAGGATGAACACCACCATGGCCGTCAGGCGCATGGTGCCGACCATGGCTTCCCAGATCAGCGCGCGGGTCAGGCGCTTGTGCATGGCGGCCAGTATCAGCGCGCCCACCACGCCCATGGCGCCGGCTTCGGTCGGTGTGGCGATGGCGGTGTCGATACCGGGAAGGCCGCCCATGGAGCCCAGCACCGCAAAAATCAGGATGGCCGAGGGGATGATGCCGCGCAGGCACTTGGCCCACAGCGCCCAGCCGTTGAGCGTGCGCGCTTCTTTGGGCACGCCCGGAACATGGTGCGGCTTGAAGACGCCGAGCATGAAGGTGTAGCCCGCAAAAATCAGCACCTGCAGGATGGAAGGGCCCCAGGCGCCCTTGTACATGTCGCCGACGGAGCGGCCCAGCTGGTCGGCCATGACGATCAGCACCAGCGACGGCGGCACCAGCTGCGTGATGGTGCCCGAGGCAGCCAGCACGCCGGTGGCGTAGCGCATGTTGTAGCCGTAGCGGATCATCACCGGCAGCGAGATCAAGGCCATGGCAATCACCTGGCCCGCCACCGTGCCGGTGATCGCGCCCAGGATAAAGCCGACGATGATCACCGAGTAGCCCAGGCCGCCCTTGGCGGGGCCGAAGAGCTGGCCCATGGAGTCCAGCATGTCTTCCGCCAGGCCGCACTTTTCAAGGATGGCGCCCATGAAGGTGAAGAAGGGAATGGCCAGCAGCAGCTCGTTCGACAAGATGCCGAACATATTGAGCGGCAGGTTGGACATGAAGCTGGCCGGGAACCAGCCCATCTCGATGGCCAGGAAGCCGGAGGCCAGCCCGAGGGCGGCCAGCGAGAAGGCGACGGGGAAGCCGATCAGCATGATCAGCACGAGGCCCGCGAACATGATCGGGGCGAAGTTTTCCATTTGCATGGGGTAGTCCTGAAGGTATTTTTATGGGAACGAGCGATGCAAACAGATCACTGGACCGGTTTTTCGTAGTGCGTGTCCATCTCGAACTTGCCCTGGAGATAGCAGATGCGCTTGATGATTTCCGACAGGCCCTGCACAAACATCAGGCCAAAGCCCAGCGGCAGCAGCAGCATTGCAGGCCAGCGGATCAGGCCGCCCGCGTTGCCCGAGACTTCGCCGGAGCGCAGCATGCTCATGAAGAGCGGCCAGCTCAGGTAGGCCATCAGGCCCATCACCGGCAGCAGGAAGAGGGCCAGGCCGAAGATGTCGACATAGACCGGCCCGTTGCCCTTGAGCTTGCCGTAAATGATGTCGACGCGTACGTGTTCGTTGAGCTTGAGTACGACGGGCGCGCCCAGCATGACGGTGGCGGCGAACAGGTACCACTGGATTTCAAGCCAGCCGTTGGAGCTGATGTCCAGGCCGTAGCGGACAAAGGCATTGCCGGCGGAAATCAGTGCGGCGGCCAGCACCGTCCAGGCGGCGATCTTGCCCAGCCGCGTGGTCAGCCAGTCATAGGCCAGTGCGAGTTTGAGGAGTGCGGACACGGGATGTCTCCGATCTATTTTTTTGAATGAGAAAGTACCCACGCGGGGATGTCGAGGCATGAATGGTACGACGGATGCCGCCCGCCGCACTGAATAAAGACTGACAAAAATTTTCCGGGTTTACCCTAGGGGTTTGGGGCGTTTTTTTGCTGGCCTTTTATCGGCTTTTGTCCCTAATTTCTCGCCTTTTTCAGCGCACGGCCATGCCCTGGCCTGTGGCCACTTCTCCAATGACGGCTGCCTCGGAAAAACCGTAGGCCCGGAAGATGGCCAGCACTTCGGCGGCACTGTCCGCACCGCAGGAAACCAGCAGGCCGCCCGAGGTTTGCGGATCGCTCAGCAAGGCCCTGTCAACTTCGGCGAAGCCGGCCGGCAGGCCCACTTCATGGCCGTAGCTGGCCCAGTTGCGGCCGGATGCGCCGGTGATGCAGCCCTGCGCCGCAAGGTCACGCGCGCCGGGGATGACCGGAACGCGCTGCCAGTCGATGCGAACCTGAAGCCCGGCGCCGCGCGCCAGCTCAAGGCCGTGCCCCGCCAGGCCGAAGCCGGTGATGTCGGTCAGCGCATGCACGCCTTCCATGCGCGCCAGTTCAATGCCGGGTTTGTTGAGCTGGGTGGTGAGGGCGATCAAGCGGGCATAGCCCTCGGCATCGAGCACTTCTTTCTTGAGCGCCGCCGACAGCACCCCTATGCCCAGCGGCTTGCCCAGGATCAACACATCACCCGCACGCGCGCCCGAGTTTTTCTTGACGCGTGAAGGGTGCACCAGGCCCATCACCACCAGGCCGTAAATCGGCTCGACCGAATCAATCGTGTGGCCGCCCGCAATCGGAATGCCGGCATCGCGGCACACGTCCTGCCCGCCGCGCAGGATGGCGCCTATGGTCTCCAGCGGCAGAACGTTGATGGGCATGCCCACCAGGCCCAGCGCCATGATGGGTGTGCCGCCCATGGCATACACATCGCTGATCGCGTTGGTCGCGGCGATACGGCCGAAGTCATAGGGGTCGTCCACGATGGGCATGAAGAAGTCCGTCGTGGCGATCAGCGCCTGCTCGTCATTGAGCTGGTACACCGCCGCATCGTCCGCGGTTTCAATGCCCACCAATAACTGCGGCGGAATGTTCAGACCCGGCAGGTTGCCGGAATTTTTCAGGATATCGCTGAGCACGCCCGGTGCGATCTTGCAGCCGCAACCACCGCCGTGCGAGAGGCTGGTGAGCCGCGGCGTGGCCGGGGCTTTCGAAGTAGGGGTGCTTGTCATCGTGAGTCTTCCAGATTCTGCCGGGCGCCTATTGCATATCGCTTGCGATGCCCGCGCCAAAAAGCATGTTGTGAACTTTCTTTTGCATCGCAGTGCAAGGGTAATTTTCACCCATGCCCTCTGTAATCGCCTGTAATCGTTTTGCGTCGATGCCTTCCCTAGAGTAGCACCACTGCCGCGAGAGGACCGTGCGGCACAACGGACAACTCACTCAGGGCGGGCACCATGGATATCAAACTGCGATTCGTCAACAAATCCAGCGACGGCAACAAATCCGAAGTGGTGATCTACCAAAAGAGCGTGCTCACCACCATGGCCTCGTTGTCGGTGGCCTGGAAGGTGATCCGCTACTGCGGCCGCGACTGCACACATCCCTTCGTCTATCCCGACGGCTATGAAGTAGCGATCACCGACGAGTACGGAAACTACTCGCCCCGCCTGCCCGCCCAGAACGGCCAGATGCTCAGCGTGGTCTCCACGCCGGTCGGCAACCGCCGCCTGCGCTACACGGGGCCTGCGAGCGCCTCCACCGAGCTGGACGTGCTCAATGCCATGGGCCAGGGCGCCGTCAACGTCTGCATCTTCAAGGACGGGCGCCTGATGGGCATGAAGACCTCGGTGTCGCCGGGGCAGAAGGCGGTCTTCCAGTACCAGCCCGCGCTGTGGATAGGCGTGTCCTCCGAGGTCGTGCAGGGAGAGCCGATCAACTCGGCCGTCATATCGGACGTCAACACCGAGATCTCGCTGATCGGCATTGCCAGCGCCGACATCGTGATGACGGGCGGCGGGCCGGGTGAAGGCTCCACGCCATATGAATTCAATCTCGAAAACATCGTCCGGTGCTGAGGGCAGACCTCAGCACCGGACACACAGGGTTCGCCGCCGGGGCAGCAGGGCAACGATGGCAAACGGGCAACGCATGGTGCGCTGCCATCTTTTTATCAACAGGATCAACAGGAGAGAACCATGGATATTGCACTGAACTTCATCAACAACTCTAACGACGCGAACAACTCGGAGATCGTGATTTTCCAGAAGAACGTCGCGACCAACTTCGACGAGCTCGCGGTGGCCTGGCAAGTCATTCGCTACTGCGGCCAGGGTGACAACCATCCCTTCACCTTCCCCATGACCATGCAGGTCGGCGCCAGCGACAGCTACGGCAACTACACGCCGCAGCTCGACGCCCAGAACGGCCAGCTGTTCCAGATGTCGCTGACGACGTCCGGCGACCGCCTGGTGCCTGGCGGCAGCGGCACCAGCTCCAAGGAAGTGCAGGTCCTCAACAGCCTGCCCAAGGGCGCCATCAACGCCAGCATCTACAAGTCCGGCAAGCTGCTGGCAGTGAAGACTTCGATCGCTCCGCAACAAAAGGCGGTGTTCGAATTCAAGCCCACGATCTGGATCGGCGTGGCTTCGCAAATAGTCCAGGGCCAGGTCATGGACTCGGCGATCATTTCCAACATCAACACCGAAATTTCTTTGCTGGGCATCGCCAGCGCGGACATCGTGATGACCGGCGGCGGCCCAGGCGCGAACTCCACGCCTTTCGCCTTCAACCTCGAAAACATCGTTATGTGCTGATGCCGTTTCACCGGCGTGCGGCCTTGCGGCCGTGCGCTGGTGATACGCACCGCACGCCGTCCACACAGGAGTCACCGAGTGAACGAAATGGTCAAAAGAAGCTGGTCGGCCATGGGCGGCTGCCTGGTTTTCGACTTCACCATCAATCGTGAGCCGGCCGACGATATTCCGTCGATCGCGAGCATCTCCTGCAAATCCGGCCCGGCCGAAAGCCAGGTGGTCACCATCACCAGGCTGTGGCCGAGCAAACCCTTTGAATTCAAGTTCCGCTCGGGTTGCTATGTCTCAGGCTACCTGCAGCAGAAAACGCCGGTGCACATCAACGGCGTCACCAACACCGCCATCTTTGCCGACATCCACTACGGCATGCGGGGCCAGAGCGACGACCACCATTTCGAGGGCATCATGGTGGCCTGCCCCACGCGCGGGCCCGTGCCACCACCCGGCCCGCCCTGGCCGCCGGGGCCGCCGCCCATAGAGCCGGACCCGCCGATCGACCCGGTGGAGCCGCTTCCCATCATCACCAGCCATCCCGATGAGCTGTTTCCTTATGTCTATGTACGGCGCTGGCCCAAAGTCAGCGCCGCCGACCTGCTCTACGGCTTTGTCCAGTACGTCAGCGCCAGCCCGCCATCCAGCGGCTTCTTCGACGATCTGGTGAGCGCGCGCAACCAGGCCAGCGGCGCCCGTGAAGCGGCGCAGGACCTGGCCTTGCGCTTCATCGACGGTGACATCTACTCCGGCGATTTCATCCGTGACATGGACAGCCTGGCCGGCCCCGTCAGCCAGTTTCCGCGGGCCTTTATGCGCCTGCCCCGGCAGGACGCAAGCCCGTCGGCCTGGCTGGCGAAAGCCACGGAGCAAGTCACGCAGCTGCTGTCGCGCTATGCACTGGACTGGAGTTACTTCAGCTCCGCCGCCTACGCGCAGGCGGTGGACCGCGTCTGGCAGAGTTACTTCGCCCTGATCATCACGCTGGGTTACGACACCGCCTTGCTCGACGAATTCACCCGCGCACTGCTGATGGCGCATGTGGTTGAAGTGGCGCTGGTGCCCTATGCCAGTACTGGTGCCAGTACCGGCGCCAGTACCAGTACGGGTACTAGTGCCGGCGCCGGTGAAGCGCCTGCTATGCCGGAGCAGGCGCACCTCACAAAGCAGCAGATCAACGAGCTGCTGCAGGCCACGCCGGCACTCAGCGCGCAGGTGTTTCCGCTGCCTCCGGCGCAGGCTGCCGGCGCGTCCCCGCCGTCAGGCTCACCCGGCTGGATAGAGCCCTATGCCATCGGCGACCTGCAGATGGTGCGCCAGCGTTTGCTGCGTTACCAGTGCGGCGAGATCGCGCGCATTGAAAACGTGATGCGCGGCGAGCGCCGCGAGGTGACGAACAAACGCACGCACCGCCAGCTTGACGAAGTGCATCAAAGCAGCGGCGAAAAGCAACTGCTGCAAAACGATGCCGCGGATGAACGCAGCAACTTGCAGGAAGAGTCGCGCAAGACCGTTGCCGAGGTGGTGGAAACCAACCAGTACAACAAGTTCACCAACAGCTACGGCCCGCCGACCCAGGCCACGCTGGACGGCTCCTGGAGCAAGACGGTGCAGCCGGGCGCCGCGCCGGGGGTGGACGACACCACACGCTTTGCGCGCGACATCCTCAACAAGACCGTCAACCGCATCAACCGCAGCGTGAGCCTGAGCCGCTCCAGCAGCACCATGAGCCAGACCGAGGACTCGGTCGTCAGCCTGGTCGACAACACGGGCGGCTCACGCAACATGCGCGGCGTCTACCGCTGGCTCAACAAGGTGTATGAAGCCTGTGTCGTCAACTACGGCCAGCGGCTCATGATGGAATTCATGGTGTACAAGCCGGCGGCCTCTTTCATCGCCGGCGAGCAGGCGATGGCGGGGCAGAACTTTGTCAAGCCGCTGTCGCCGCTGCAGCTGAATATTCCCACCTTTAAAGCCATCACCCGGGACAACTATGCGAGCCTGGGCGCCTATTACGGCGTGCTGGACCTGGAGCCGCCGCCGCTGGAGCAGCGCTTTGCTTCGGCCACCCTGCGCGACGGGGAAGAAAAGCAGATCGCCATTCCCGCGGGCTACTGTGCATACAAGGCCTTTGTCGGCTACATCAGTGCGCCTGTGGGCCTGCCCGCGCCGGTGGTGCTGGTGGGCTGGCAGACGTTCACGCCTCCCGGCAGCCCGGACGGGATGGCGCTTGCCGGCGAGGACGACAGTGTGCCGGTGTCGGTGCTGGACTACCCGCCCAGCCTTTCGCCGCCGGGGGACCCGCAGGTCCAGGTCAACATTGAAATTACCTGCAAGCCGTCGGCGCGTTGCATGGACGAGTGGTGCATACGCATCTACGCCAGCATCATGCGCGCCTACCAGGCGCAACTGGCCGCCTACTACGCCCGCGCCGATGGAGGGCCCCAGGGCCGCCTGCCCACCCGCTCGCCGCTGGCGAACCGGCAGATCGAGCAGCGCGAACTCAAGAACGCCTGCATGCGCCTGCTGCTGGAGCGGCTGTTCACGCTCACCGGCATGCCGCCCGATGCGCCCATGTTCTCGCCGCCCTCTGAGTTTGCCGTCAACGAGCCGCGCTACCTGCAGTTCTTTGACGAGGTGCTGGAGTGGAACGAGATGGTCTACAGCTTCTACGCCAGCCCCGGTCCCGATGCGGCCGGCGCCGAGGTCGAGCTGGGCAGCCTGGCCGCCGACGATGACGCCTTGTTCTCCAGCTTCCTGCAGGCCGACCAGGCCCGTGTGCTGCTGCCGGTGCGGCCCGCGCATGTGATGGCCTTTTTGTACTTTTACTCGGCCGGCATGCTGTGGAGCTCCTCCGACCGGCTGGCGCCCGTGAATCCGCGCGACATCGCGCTGGTCAACGACCTCAAGCATGCGGAGCCGGCGCGCCACCCGCACAGGCCCGTGGGCCCGTGCTGGGAGGTGGTGGTGCCCACGTCCATGCAGGTGCTGGACGAAGCGGGCCTGCGAGACAGCGCCGGCCCCCTGGCTACTCCTCTGGCTATTCCTCTGGCTATTGAGGGCGGCTCACCAGGGAGCGATTCACCATGATGGCGCCGGGCATGGACAACCCCTTCTTTATGCGCCCCGGTTTCGGCGAGCTGCCGGTGGGCTCGGTGACGGCTTTTGCCGGAACCCTGGGCGCGCCCGACACTGCCGGCGCAGCCACTACCGTGACGCCGCAGGACTACACGACCAATCCGCTCGAGGCCTGGGGCTGGATGTTTTGCAACGGCCGGTCGCTGTCCATCTACGACTACCCGGAGCTCTTCGCGGCGCTGGGCTATGTCTATGGCGGCAGCGGCGACCAGTTCCAGATTCCCGATTACCGCGGTTACTTTCTGCGCGGCATCGGCACCGGCACCAACAACGACCCCGACATCGGCATGCGCCAGGTGCCGCCCGGCGGCCAGGGGCAAAGCAGCGGCGTGGGCTCCACCCAGACCTTTGCCGTGGAAACCCACGAGCACACCTACAACAGCGCCCCTGCGCCGGCCACGTCCTCGTCACCCGCCACCGCCGCAGGCGCTCCCAGCTCGACGCCCACGCTGACCACCGGCGGGCCGGTGCCCGGCCAGGGCCAGAGCAGCCCGGTGCTGGTGAGCCAGTACGAAACACGGCCGCTCAATGTTTATGTCAATCACATCATCAAGTTCACCTACGGGCTGAAGCAGTTCGTGCAATGAACCGGCATCCGTAACCACCACCGACCTACCGAGCTTATTTACAGGAGAAACAGCATGGCTTACAACAACGTTCGATTCATGGGTTACGTGATTGACACCGCGCCCGAGTTAAATCCCGACGGCTCAAAAATCTACCTGGGCCTGAACAACCCCAGGCAGGACATCGAGGCGCGCTGCGACCTGATGCTGCGCGCCATGGGCGTCGCGCGCGATGCGCTGGCGCCGCAGTCCCCGCCTTTGCCGCCCGGCGACACGCTGAATGTCTTCATGGCGCCGGAGTTCTTTTTCCGCGGCGTCTCGGGCGCCTACCAGATGGACGACGTGCAGCTGGCCATCACCACACTGCAGGCGATGGCGGCGGGCCCCGAGTGGACAGACTGGGTATTCGTGTTCGGCACCATCCTGGGCGTGTCCTCGCCCACGCTGAAGACGCCGCCTTACGACATCGACCCGCTGGCCAACAAGGAGGTCTATAACTTCGCGCTGGTGCAGCTGGGCGGCGTGGCGGCCCAGGGTGATACCGGCGCGCGCGTGGTGATGAAAGAGCTCATGTCGGGCGTGGACTTCATCGCCGCCGCGGCCAACCCCGGCGGCCTGCTGCTGGGCGACGTGGAACACCTTGCACCGTCCACCAGCGGCGGCCCGGGGCGCGAGCAGCAGATAGTCAACTACGACGGCGCGGGTGTGTTCGAGCTGGCCGGCATCACCTGGGGCCTGGAGGTCTGCCTGGACCACCTCGACACGGTGCGCCGCCTGCAGAAGTCGCCGCAGCTGCCGGGGGAAAACCTGATCCAGCTGCAACTGGTGCCCTCTTGCGGCATGAGCGTGCAGGCCGCCAGCGTGATCACGCAATTCGGTGGCTACGTGTTCAATTGCGACGGCTCGCGCAATACGCGCCACTCCACGGTGGCCGAGCTGGTGCCTCCGCTGACGGAAGTGGTGCTTGCCACCAGCACCCCGGTCAGCAATGCGCCCATCCAGCTGCAAAGCACATCGCCGGTGCTGGACGTGCCCATCAGCTCCCTGTATGCGAGCGGCCCCGGCGTGGTGAATGTCTACCCACCGCGCTCCCTGCCGGCGCAGCAGACCGTGCCGGGCAGCACCGTGCGGCTGTTCTGGCAGGCCAGCGCCGACTACCAGTTCGTCTTCCTGCTGGTCTATGACGACAACGGCAACTATGTGACACAGGTCTGCGAGCCGCGCAGCAAGAAGACCAACTTTTACGGCAACAACTACTTCCTGCCGCTGTCGCTGCAAACGCAGGACGCCCTCAAGCAGAGCGTGAGCATCCAGATGGAGCTCAAGCCCGGCAGCAGCCCTTATGCCGGGGCCGTGTGGTGCAAGATCAATGTGCCCGGCTTCATCTTTGAAGGCAATGCCTTCGAGTTCAGCGCCACCACGAGCGGCCCGGCGCCCATGACGATCTGGTAAGCCGCGAGGGAGTCTGCCATGCAAACCAGCCCTCTTTCGGCTCTCTCGGCTCTTCCGGCCCTGGAGCGCGACTACGCGTCGCACGAGCTGAGCGTGTCCGTGCACAGGCGTGCCTTCCGGGTCCGGGCGGCAAGCGGGCGGCAGGCTTTCTGGAGCCGCGTCGGCGCGGGCCAGTGGGAGCCCCAGACCTTCGATGTGTTCCAGCGCTTTCTGCACCCGGACCATTCGTACATCGACATGGGCGCCTGGATAGGGCCTACCGTGCTGTATGGCGCCATGCTGGCGCGCCGTGTGCATGCGCTGGAGCCAGACCCGGTGGCCTTTTCCGAGCTGGCGGGCAATGTGATGGCGAACCCGGCGCTGCACCACAAAATCCAGCTCTACCCCTACGGCATAGCCCCCGAAAGCGGCCCGCTGCAGCTCTATGCCGGCGGCCTGTATTTCGGCGAGCAAAGCCAGTTCGGCGACAGCATGTCCGGCATGTTCGCCGCGCCCGGCGCGGTGGGCCAGCCTTGCCGCGAGGTCGATGCCATGGACCTGGAGCGCTTTCTGGCGCTCAATGAAATTGACGACTGCAACTTCATCAAGATGGACATCGAGGGGGGCGAATACGCCGTGATTCCCGGCCTGTGGCGCCGCCTTGGCAGCGGGCGCCTGCCCACGCTGTATGTGTCCTTCCACGCGCCCGAGCCCGCCCGGCGGGAGGCGCTGATAAGGGCCTGTGTGGATGAGCTGCTGCTGTGCTACCCGCGGTTTTACGGCGCGATGGACGCCCAGCCGGTGGCGCTGGAGCGCGCCGTCGACGCGGTGGGCGATTGGGGCGACGACGCGCCCGGAAGCCCCTGGCGCAGGCTGGAGATCCTGCTGGGTGCGGGCCTGGTGGCCAGTCATGAGGAATGGTAGAGATGCCGGGCCCGCAACACCGCCAGATACTGATCGGCGTTTATGTGGCGGCGCGCGCCGAAGCCCTCACCGCCACGCTGGCCGGTATTTTCGAAAACACGCCCCTGCCTTTCAGCCTGCGGCTGTTGCCGGACCCGGCCGATGAGACCGGCGCCGAGGCGCTGCAGGCGCGTTTTAGCGAGCACCCAGGCATAGAGGTGCTGCCCGGGCCCGCCCATGAAGGGCCGGCCGCCTGCTTCAACCGGCTGGTGAGCGTGCCGGCGGATATTTATGTCTTCCTGGAAAACGGTGCGCGTGTCACTCCTGGCTGGCTGGAGCTGCTGCTGGCCGCGCTGGACGCCGACGCCAGCCACGGCCTGGCCGGCCCGTCGACCAACCGCGGCTGGAACGAGCAGGCCGTCGCCACGGGTTGCGGTGCAACGCAGGACGCGCTGTGGGACCAAGCCGATGCGCTGGCGGCGCGCTACGGCAAGGCCTGCGTACCGCTGGAGCCGCTGCACAGCCTTTCTGATTTTTGCTACGTCGTGAAGAACGAGGTGGTGGCCGCCATAGGCGCGGCCGACACCGCCTACGCCCAGGGCCCCTGCTGGGAGATGGACTACAACATCCGCGCTGCGCGGGCCGGCTTTCGCGGCGTCTGGGCGCAGGGCGCTTTTGTGTACCGCGCGCTGCCCTGCCCGCAGCGCTTGCAGGTGGAGGGCAGCCTGCTGGAGACCAACAAACATCTCTACCAGGACCGCTTTTGCGCATGGCGCAGCGAGGCGCACCACCAGCCGCCGCCTTACCATGCACATTGCGCCGGCGACCAGTGCCGTTATTTCGCCATGCCCGAGCGCATGCGCATCTTCATGCCGCTGGCCGGGCCCGCATTGCCCTGGGTGCTGCCCGCACCGGGGCCGGTTGCCCCTTTGCTGAGCTGCATCATGCCCACGCGCGCGCGGCCCGAATTTGTCGCGCAGTCCATCCGTTACTTCCAGCGCCAGGACTACCCGGCGCTGGAGCTCATCATTGTTTATGAGGACGACAGCGACCTGCCTGCCGATATCAGCGACGCGCGCATACGCTGCATACGCATGCCGCCCAAAACCAGCATAGGCGCCAAGCGCAACGAGGCGGTGCGCCTGGCCCAGGGTGAATTGATCGCGCATTGGGATGACGACGACTGGTACGGCGAGGAGCGCCTGAGCCGGCAGGCCGCGCCCCTGCTTCACAACATCGCCGACATCACCGGGCTGAACGACATGCTGTTCATGGCGCGGCCGCAGGCCGAGTTCTGGGCGTCCAGCCGGACGCTGTTTCGCCGCATGTTTGTCGAGAACGTCAGCGGCGGCACCTTGCTGTTCCGGCGCAGCCTGTGGGAGAAACATGGCCACTATCCCGCGACCTCGCTGCGCGAAGACGCCGACTTTTTGCAAAAAGTACTGGGCGGCGGCGCGCGCCTGTGCCGCATCCCGGGGCGGGACTTGTGCGTTTATGTGCGCCACCATGGCAATACCTGGAAGTTCAAGGAAGGCCACTACCTGCAGCAAAACGCCTGGACCCTGATGCCGCAGCCCGAGTTCTTGCAGCGTGACCGCGATTTTTATTTTCCGCCGGCAGCGGGTGCGCAGGCGGCGCCGGTGCAGGCCGCGCAATCACAGCCGCTGGTGTCCTGCATCATGCCCACCGCCGACCGGCGCGAATTTGTGCCGCAGGCGATCCGCAACTTCCTGGCGCAGGACTACAGCCCGCGTGAGCTCATCGTGCTGGACGACGGGCGCGACAGCGTGGCTGACTTGATCCCGGCGCACGAGAACATCCGTTATGTGAGGCTGGACCGCAAATCCACCCTGGGCGCCAAGCGCAACATCGCCTGTGAGCTGGCCCGCGGCGAGCTGATCGCGCACTGGGACGACGACGACTGGATGGCGCCGGGCTGGCTGAGCTCGCAGGTGAAGGCCTTGCAGGAGCAGGGCGCCGACATCTGCGGCCTGGACAAGGTGTTCTTCTACGCACCCGAAGGGCGGCGAGCCTGGCAGTATGTGTACGACGGGCGCTCGCCCTGGGTTTGCGGCGGCACGCTTTGCTACCGCCGGGAGTTCTGGCGCAGCGCGCCTTTCGCCGATATCAATGTGGGTGAAGACAATGCTTTCGTCTGGGCGCCGCAGCACAAGCGCATCGTGATCAACCCGGACCAGCACCTGTATGTGGCCCGTGTGCATGCGCGCAATACCAGCCCCAAGGAGACGCTGAACCGGCGCTGGCGCAGTTACCCGGCCGAGCAGGTGGAGCGCCTGATGGCCTGATGGTGTGAAGCCGGGTGGTGGCTTATGCCCCGTGCCGGGTGATCAGCTTGAAGATCCGGTCGTGCTCGTCGTATTGAAAGCTTGCCGCGCCGGCATATTCTTCAAACTGCATGTTGTCCGCCAGCGCGTGGCGGGCATGCTGGCTGGCCACAATGGCGCCCGGCCTGGCCATGCTGTTCAAATGCAGCGCAACGTTGGCGCCCTGGTTCCTGCTGGAGGCATCACCGAGCGATACCGTCGCCACGCTGTGGATGCCGCCTGATATTTCCAGCCGCACGCCGTGCTGGACTTCCAGCAGGCGGCTTCTGCGCTGCACCCGCGTGCACAAGTCCATGGCGGTGGCTGCCGCCTGTTGCAGGTTCTGCGCGCTGCTGGTGCCCTGTTCAAAATGAAACAGCATGCAGTCGCCCAGCACGCCGGCGCTCTGGCCCTGGCTGCCTTGCACGGTGTTGGCGCACCAGCGCATCTGCTGCTCGCGGATCTCCTGCAGGTAGGGCAGGGCCAGTGAGGAGTTCCTGGCCGGGTACACACGCAGGCCCACACACAGGATGCCCAGGGCGTTTTCCTTGACCGGGGGCTCCTCTGGAATGTCCATGCTGTCCAGCGTCAGCTGCCTGGCAGTTTCAGGCGGAGCCGCGGGGGTATGCAAAAAGGCCTGCGAAGGCACTGCGGTGCGCAGTTGCGCCAGGCACTGCAAGAGATCGAGGTACAGGCCCGCAGCGTCGGCCGTGCGCTGGCGCAGGTTTTTTTGCAAGGCCTGCCGCAGCAGGGGAGCGATCGGGTGGTTGGCCAGCGCGTCGGGTATGGCGATGGCCGAGGCGCTCAGCTGGCGGTGCAGTATTTCACCGAGGTTCGCACCTTGCACGCAGGGCCTGGCAGTCAGGCATTCGAGAAAAATCAGGGCCCAGGCATAGATGTCTGTCGCCGGGGTGCAGTCTTCCGCTCGCAGCTGCTCGGGTGCGCAGTAGGCGGGTGTGCCTTCGGCGCCTGTCATGAAGCGCGGCTCGCCGTGGTGGCTGGCCAGGCCGAAGTCCAGCAGCTTGAGATGCAAGGCCGTACCGGTGGACACGACCATGAGGTTTTCGGGCTTGAGGTCGCGGTGCACGACCTGGTGCTGATGCAAAAAAGTCAAAGCGTCCAGCAACTGCGCCATCAGGGCCATGGTGTCCGGCAGGCTCAAGGCGCCGTTGCGCTGCAAAAACTCCCTGAGCGTTTCGCCCGGAATGAATTCCAGCACCGCAAAGAGCTGCCCGCCCGCCGCCATGCCTTTGTCGATGAGCCGCACCACATGGGCATGCTGCAGCATGGCCAGCAAGCGGGTCTCCTGGTGCAGGCGCTGCTGCACGCGCCGGTTCGACGCGGGGTCGTGCAACAGGCCGGGGTCGGTGATCTTGATGGCGACAAACTGCCCGGTGCTGTGCTGCCTTGCCTTGAACACCTGGCCCGACGCCCCCTGGCCCAGCAAACCGAGCGGCTGATAGCCGGGCACGCCCACGGGAAAGCCGTGCGTGGGCGCCGGCGTCATGAGGGTGGGCGCCGGATCAGGCGGCGAGGGATTCTTCGGGGTAGCTCTGGCCGTGGGCCAGTGGGTCGAAGTCTGCTTCCAGCTCTGCCCCGCGCGTGATCCGGAATCGCAAGCTGCCAAAGCGCAAAGAGCCCCGGCGGCGCTCTATCAGTTCCGGCACATGCGCGCCGTGGGGCATCGCGAGCGCCAGCTGTTTGCGCATGCGAAAGATCTGGATGTTCAGGTGGCCCGGGTCCAGGCCCAGCATCTTGGCCAGGCGCTCGAGCTCGACCCAGCCCTGCGCATGGGGCGCGAGGTGGCGCTGCGCATCGGCCAGGCGCAGGCGCGCGAGGATCAGCAGGGCGTAGTGGTGCGAGCGCTCACCGAGGTCCAGGTGCAGCCCGGCATCATCGAGCTCCAGCCATGCATGTTCCTCATCCTGGCTCACCCTGAAAGAGAGCGCCGGTTGCGGCGCTCGCAGAGGCGGCTTGCCGCCGGCCATGCAATCCATGGTGGACACCACTTCAGCCGCCAGCACGAAGCACCAGACCTTGCCGGCGAAACGAACCTCATCGCCGTCTTCCATGATCCAGCTTCCGTCGGGTGTGGTGCAGACCCATTGGCCTTTTTCACTGTGGTGAATCGACAGCTCGGCAGCCACGCCGTGCGGCAGCAAGTTGGAGTGCCCCAGGGTAATGTGGGGTTCGTCGTGGCCCAGGGGCCAGAGAAGATTGCAGGGCGCCGACACATCTTCAACCTGCCAGCTGCTGCCGCCGTCAGGCCCGAATCCGATGGTGCTGCCGACGCCCAGTTCAAATCCTTTGGTGCCGGACAGGCGCGCGCCATTGAGCAAGGTGCCGTTGCGGCTGTGGTCGCGCAGTTCCCAGCTTTTTCCGGTCCAGCGAATCGATGCATGCAGCTGCGATGCATCCAGGTTCTCGAGCAGGGTATCGGAAGAACGTCCTCGCCCAAACACATGGTGAGTCCGGAGATAGATTTTTCGCTGTGTGGAGCGATTTCTCAGAATAGCCACTCGCCTTCCCCCTGTTCTTGCCATCACGTGTCATGACAAGAACCCTCGCTCTGCGGCTCGATGCATCCTGTCGACGTTGGAAAACCGTATCGGTCGGCCGCAGTATCTGCGAGACGCTCAATCGTCGTCAAGCGGGATGGGCCGGTATTTTCCGAACAATCCCGTTTGGGCATTAATTGCCGAGATTGAACTTGTTGGCGCTCTTGGCAATGGTTATGCAACGAAGTAAAAGAGGCTGGTCCTGAATATTTTTTCCGCGTGCATCGATGCACGTGCGAAGCCTGCCATCGCGAAATGCATCCGCCGCGTCATCACGCTGTCATGCACACGCAGCGGCACCGCGCCGCAGCGGGTGGGTGATGGCGCTGCCCGCATAAGTCAAAACGTTTCGTCAATAACCGGGTGCACGCAAGCTTGAAGCGCAAAGTTTTAGAGCCTCACGAGCCGTAAAGATCAGCGCCTGTAATGCCCTGTAATCGCCAGCGCACCAAGCCCCACTGACAATTTATTCAACGAGGCGGCCACCGCCCTTTCCAACCATCACCGAAGGAGAAACCCATGCCTTACCTGAGCGGCGCCCAACGCAACCTGCTGGCCCCGGCCGGCGCAGACCATCCCCGTGACGGCGAAACCGTGCCGACCTCCGACCAGGCGCCTTTTTACTACTCGGCCTGCTGGGGCTGGGCCTTGACTGGCGAGTATGAGAGCGCCGACAACGCCTACACCGCCCCCACCATCTACAACTCCGATGAAGGCGCGTTTGTGTTTGATGATGAGCGGGTGCCCACAGCCCTGAACGCCGACTTCTTCAACACCACCGACATCATTTTTCCGCAGACGGTCCCTTTTCATCAGGTGCTGGCCGATAACCTTCAAGCCGCGCTCGATGGCGACCCTGCTGCGCAGGACGCCTGCCGCGTGGCCCTGATGACGATCACCGCGCAGCTCAATGGCCATACGGTGCTGCCCGACAACGGCTCCGGCGTTTACACCATGTTCATGAAGACCAGCAGCTGGTACGGCTGGGACCACTGGGGCTTGGGCATTCAGAACACCGACGGTGTGACCACCACCTACCAGCAAAAAGTCAGCGGCAGCCAGATCAATCCGGAGCCCTTGCAATACAACTGCGGCGATATGTGGGACGAAGACCAGCCGCTGGAGACAGTGCTGAAGATCGACGGCCTGCTGCCGGCGCAGGTCACCATGCTCAACAACGTCGTCTGAAGGATTGATCCATGCCGATTCCGGGCATAGACGTCAGCCACTTCCAGGGTGCTGTCGACTGGACGCAGGTCGCTGGTAGCGGCGTGGCCTTTTGTTTTATGAAGGCCACCCAGGGGACCGGCGACGTGGATCCCTGCTTCAAAGACAACTGGCCGGGAAGTTTTGCTGCCGGCCTCACACGTGGCGCCTACCATTTCGGCCTTCCCGGCATTGACGCCCAGGCCCAGGCGCAGTTCTTCTTCGACACCGTGACAAGGCTGAACGGACTGGCGCCGGACGATTTGCCGCCCGTGCTGGACATCGAGACGGCGAACGGGGCCGATGCGCAAACCACCCTGCAATGGGTGCTGGACTTCACCACCAGGGCGGATAAATTGTTCGGCCGCCAGACCATGATCTACACCGACAACGGATTCTGGCAAAGCCTGGCTGCACTGCCTGGCTGCGCGCCACTGGCCGCGCGGCCCCTGTGGATCGCCGACTACGACGCCGGGAGGCCGGCCGTTCCGTCGCCCTGGCAGGCGTGGTCTTGCTGGCAATACAGCGACGACTCCGTCACGGGCCCAGGCGGCTTGCCTCGTGTGCCCGGCATCAACGGCCCGGTAGACCGTGACTGGTTCCAGTCCGCCGCCTTTCAATCGCTGACTACACCTTCTACCGCAAGTTAAGGACTCTCATGACCAGCTACGTCACCCTCAATATCGTCAACAACAGCCAGAAGAACAGCGCCGCCTCGGGCCTGGCCGATGACGCGATCTACCTGTTCCTGACCCAGGAAAAAATCAACCTGGCCTGGAGCATTGACCCCGGCACAGGCATCGCCACGCCGATGTCCGCGCCGGGAACGCTGGCGCCCAGCTTCACGCTGGCCGACCTGAAGGCGGCCGGCGGTGCGATCCAGCTGGACGCCAGCGTGCAAGTCGACTCCGCGCGCCTTTACCTCAGCAGCTCGCCGAATGCGGTCAGCCTCTCGGGTGCCGGCAATGTCAGCGGGCCGACTGCGGCCACCGCCGGGTTCTTCTACGACTTCGTGGAGCTGGCACTCGCATGCACCACGCCGGGTGCGACATCCGCCAGCGCACCGAACATCCTCAATGTGGACACGACCCAGGTCGACCAGTTGGGCATTCCGCTGACACTGCAGGTGACGCCCCAGGACCCGAGCTTCAGCGCCGGCTCAGGCATCGTGCTCACGCTGGACAGGCAGACCCTGGTGAGTAAATTCAAGGCCATGGCCGTGGGCCCGCTCGCGCCTTTTGCCGATTGTGTGTTTCCCCAGGGCAGCGATGCATCGACGCCTTACCGCCTGCTCAATCCCAGCGACGTGATTGGCGGCCAGTTGCAGGCTTCCAGCCTGCAGGGCACGCTGGCCGTCTCTGGCACCCCCGGTGCGTGGCAGGCCACCTTCACCATCACCGGGCCGGGCTCCCCCGCGCCGACCAACGGCAGCCTGACGGTGGGCATGCCGGTCAGCGGCCCCTTTATGCCGGCCGGCGCCACCGTGGGCAGCGTGCCAGGCGCACCCGCGGGCAACACGGTGGTGATCAGCAGCACCAGCAGCGCCGCGGCCAACCCCTTCACCGCCAGCACCAGCCCGGTGGAGCTCTTCTTCATCACGTCGCCCACCACCGCACTGGCCACCTATTTCGATACCGCCATCGACAGTTTCTTCGCCTGGTGCAAGAAGAACCCCGGCGTGCTGCAGGTCGAGCAGAACAACAACGGCGTCAACTACGTCTACAGCGGCAGCGTGATGCAACTGGGCGGCATCGTCGACATCAACGGCAACAGCAACACCTATACCGTGCTGCAGTTCACCGCCAGCGGCGACAAAGAAAGCTACAACCTTTATTACCCCTTCTTCAGCACCAACTCGGCCGCCGGCAAGACCACGCCTTTCGGCGCCGACGTGCCGCCGCCGCCCGCATGGTGGACGCCGTCCAAGGGCCTGATGTATTACGCACCGCCTTCGCTCATGGTGTTCGGCGCCAGCGGCGTGTTCGCCGACAACACCCAGCAGCCGATTCCTGCGGCCAGCGGCACGGTACTGGGCGCGATTGAGAACGTGATCGTCACGGCACTGGCGCGGGGCTATGCCACCACCTGGAAATTCCTGCAGGGCAGCATCACGCCGGGCAACCCCGCCACCAAGGCCACGGTCAACCTGAACGCCGGCGTCACCACAGCCGGCCTGTCGGGCTCGCTGGACATGGCCTCATTCCAGATCGCCAAAATCCCCATGACGGCGGCCATTCCGGCCGCGCCGGCGAACAGCTTCAGCGTCAGCTCGCCACTGGACATCCTGCCCACGACCGCGGACCTGCTGACTTTTTCGCAGTTCTATCCCGCCGGCGGCACCTGGAGCGCTTTTGCGCAGTTCCTGCACAAGCCCGCCGTCACCATTGACGGCCGTGCGTATGCCCTGCCTTTCGACGACCAGGGCGGCTTCAGCTCGGACCTGAACGCGGCCACCTCGGTGACCAGCCCGGCCGGCATGACAGTCACCATGGGGCCCTGGACGCCCGGCTCCATCAAGCCGAACGTGGTGCCGGTGCCGGCAGGGGGCAACTCGATCCCGCTCAGCTGGCAGGCTTGCGATGACTACCGCTTTGACTTCGTGCTGGTTTACGACGCCAACGGCGAATACGTCACCATGGACATCTCCATCATCAGCGCCGTGAGCCAGTTCAGCGGCACCGGCTACACGCTGCCGGTGGCGCTGCAAACAGCGCCCTCCGCAGCGCAGCAGGAGACCATCGACATGACGCTGAAGCCCGCCGGCGATCCCTACAGCGGCGCGGTGTGGTGCGTCATCAACGTGCCGGGTTTTGACTTTGAAGGCGTTGCCTTCGAGTTCAGCAGCCAGTACAGCGGCGCGCCGCCCGAGACGGTCTGGTGAGACGGCCTGACAAGAAGGTCTGGTAAGTGCCGGTAAAAATTGAGTGGAGGGCGTCTGCCGTTTTCCTGCCTAAACTCCATGGCATGACCCTCAATCCATTGCATCGCTGCGCCTGTGGCCGGAGGCCGCCGCTTTGAACCTGAACGACCCTGGCAGCACGCGCAGCGCCGGCCAGGGACTGCTGTCGCTGGCCCTGATGGACGCGCGCAACCACACCCTGCACCTGTTTGCGCAGTACCAGCACGCCCTTGAGGCGGTGCATTTCGCTGTGCCGCAGCTTGCCGCGGTTAACCCGCCCTTGTGGGAGCTGGGCCACCTGGGCTGGTTTCAGGAATGGTGGATCGCGCGCAACATGCAGCGATCACTCGGCACACGCTGTGACTCCGCGCACACCCGGCTGGCCTCGATCGAGCCCCGCGCGGACGGCTGGTGGAATGCGGAGGCGGTGCCCCACGGCGCACGCTGGTCGCTTGACCTGCCCGATATGAGCGCCTGCCGCGCCTACCTGCTCGATACCCTGGAGGGCACGCTGGACCTTCTGGAGAAGACCGCGCTGTCCGGCAGCCGCAATGGCGACAACGACGACGCTCTGTATTTTTACCGGCTGTGCCTTTGTTACGAAGACATGCGCAGCGAGTCGCTCGCCAGCGGGGCGCAGGCCCTGGGCCTGCCGCTGGACGAGACGCTGCAGACGGCGTTCACGCCCCGGCCCATGACCGTGCGGGAGCCGCTGGTGATTCCCGCCACCGTATGGCAATTGGGCAGCGTGCGGGGGCCTGGTGCCGGTTTTGCTTTCGACAACGAAAAGCCGGTGCATGCGGTCAGCGTGCCCGAGTTTGAAATCGACGCCCAGCCCGTCACCTGGGCGCAGTATGTGGAATTTGTGGGCGACGGTGCTTATGACCGCGAGGAGCTCTGGCACCCTGACGGCTGGCGCTGGCTGCAGGCCCTGGCCGCCAGCGAGGGCCGGCGCGGCCCGCGTTATGTTGACCAGATCGGCATCACCAGCGGCGCGGTCATCCAGAACCGCTTTGGCGTGCCGCGCCGCATGCAGCCCAGCCAGCCGGCCCTGCACGTGAGCTGGTGGGAAGCTGACGCCTGGTGCCGCTGGGCCGGGCGCCGCCTGCCCGCTGAAGTCGAATGGGAGCTGGCGGCTCACACGGCCGCCCGCCGCGGGTTCTACTGGGGCGATGTGTGGGAGTGGATGGGCACCACCTTCCGGCCTTACCCGGGCTTTACGCCCGACCCGGGGCAGGCGTATTCGCAGGCCTCATTCGGCACGCACAAGGTGCTGCGCGGCGCCTCGTTTGCAACACGTGCGCGCATGAAAACGCCCAGGCACCGCAACTTCCAGTTGCCGGAGCGGGACGATGTGTTTTGCGGCTTCCGCTCTTGCGCGCTGTAAAAAAATGGCGCCGGGCCGGGCGGCGGGCTATTTGCGCTTGGCCTCGCTATCCCGGTCCGCCTTGAGCTCGCCCTTGAGCTCGTCATAGAAAAACAGGCGCTTTGCCAGCCGGGGCTGGTAGTTGAGCATGTCGATCAGAAAGCTCAAGGCGCCCAGGTTGTTGCCCAGCCGGTCAAACATGCCGGCAGCGCGGGCCTGCTGCTCGTCAATGTCCTGCTCGAGTATTTTTTCAACCAGCTCGCGCATGTGCATCACCGCCAGGGCGGCCTGGTCCAGCTCGAGCATGGACAGCACGCCCTTCATTCTTGCGAGCTGGGCGGGCACCGCGGCCAGTACTTTTTTGTCCTGCGGTGCGCGAAAGAAATTGTCCAGCGACTTTTCCAGGTCGGCCAGCGACACACGAAGCTCGTCCACCACACTGATCATGGTCTGCTTGTCGTTGACGCTCTGGTAGAGCTGCTCCATCCAGGATTCGAGCGCTTGCGGCTGCCCGCCGGCCTGGGCGCTTTGCAGCCGCTCCGCGAGCCGGGCGGTACGGGTCCAGAGTTCCGGGTCGTTGGGATCGAAATCGTCGAACACGGCTTCCAGGTAGAGCACGGCCGCCGCGACTTCCAGCGCCAATTCAGGTGCAGGCGCTTTGCCCGAGGCCACCGTCGCGTCGATGACCCGTGACAGCGCGCGCGCCATCGGCTCGCTGGGCGGGTGCAGTTTCACGAGCGAGTCCGACACCAGGCTGAACTGGTCTTTCAGCGACTTGAATTTTCCCAGGTCCCCAGCGGTAGCGAACGACCAGCTCTCCCTGGCCGCGGCAATCCGCTTGCGGGCCTGCGCAATCAGCGCGGGGGCGAAGCGGCCGAAATGGACCGATTCATAGTCAACCGGCTTGACGCGCGACAGGCCGTAAGCGGAGCGCACCGCCGACAACACCGGTGCATCCGCCGACCGCATCACTTTCGCCTGCGAGCACATGAAAAGCAGGTCCTGCGCAAGCCGGGCCGAAGCTTCCGTGCCCCGCACAAGCCACACGTACTGCAGCAGGATGCGCAAGGTGGCGCGCTTCACATAGAGGTCAACCTTCAGGAGGCCCTGGGCCAGCGCCTCAAAAAAGCCCGCGGCTATTTTCCAGAATGTCCGGGGCTCGGCGCCCGGCTGCCCCGCGGCAAAGCCGAGGCAGACATCGCTGAGGCTGCGCGCTGTTTCAGGGTCGCCCGTGCGAATGAGGTTGAGCATGAGCCGGTCGAGCAACTGCCTCGCGTCGTCACCGTAGGGCCTGGCGTCGACTGCCCGGGTGACCGCCGGCTCTATCCAGCGCCACTCAAAGGCCCACAGGTCGGCCGGATGGATGCGGTCGGCGCCGGCCAGGTCCTGGATGTCGCGGTATTGCGGAAAGAGGGACACCGCCGAGACGGGTTTGCCCGCCAGCACATCTTCAAGGTAGTGGGTCAGGGAAAAGCCGGCCAGCTCTATCTTGGTGGCGGCGTCCTGCGTGCACAGCGCGGGTGACTGGATGAACTTCTGCACGGCCGATTCCATGGCGCGCAGCATCAGCGCGGGCGCGTTCATGCCGACCATTTCCAGGGCGCCCAGGGACTGGTGCAATTGCTGGCGGGCGGTGCGCAGCTGGCCCGCGTCCAGGGCCGCGAGGTCCGAGTTGCTGACGGTTTCGGCCTCACGCACAAAACGCCGAAGCGCCTTGGACGCACTCTCCAGCGAGCTTTTCAACTCGTCCAGCACCCAGGCCAGCGGTCCCAGGTCCAGCAGCGTGAGGTCCAGTTCTGCGGGGGATGAATCCAGGTCATGTGCTTGCATAGGGTGGGCCGGTACGTGAATCAGAAAACGGACGACTGACTTGATGCGCCAAAAGAAAACGAAAGTGTGAGCAATCGCCGGGGCTTGGTGCAATGAGCCTGCACGAGTCTATCTGCGTCTTTGGAGATTCCCAAGCAGTCAATCGAAACGTAATGGAAACGTAATGAATCCTGGCGCGCGGCCATGCTGCCCGGCGCCCTGCGGCGCCTTGTCAATGCTTTGTCTGGGCTAAAGCGGGTTTTTGCCGGGTTTTTCTTTTCGGTAGGTCCACCAGGGCAGGGTGGTGCGCAAGGAAAGCACTTTGCCGCTGTGCGCCAGCTTGCCGCTGTAGCCGGGCAATTCTTCCAGCGTCGTTTGCCATTCGCGGCTTTGCAGTTCCTTGATGAGCGCCTGCACTTGCGGCGTGGGCAGCTCTGACTTCAGGCATACCAGGTGGTAGCGCTCCTCGGCCAGGGGAACGAAGTCCAGGCCCTTCTCGCGCGCCGCCGTTTCAATGCCCAGGCCCGCATCCGCGGCGCCGCTGGCAATCGCCTGCGCCACCGCGGTATGTGATGGCTCCTGACTTTGATAGCCGTGGATGCGCGAAGCCGCCACACCGGCCCGGCCCAGCAGCTCGTCCAGCAGCACGCGCGTGCCGGTGCCCTCGGCCCGGTTCACATAGCGCACACCGGGCCTGGCAAGGTCGGCGATACCGGTGATACGCAGCGGATTGTTTTTGGCAACGATCAGGCCCTGTGTGCGGTGGGCGAAGCCTATCAGTTTGTGCAGCCCGGGCTTGAGCAGGTTGCGGTAGGTCTGCGCGGTCACAGACCGGCTTTCGGGTTGGTCCAGCGTGTGAAAGCCCGCCATCATGCAGCGCCCCGCGTTCAGGGCCGCGATGGCGTCGACGCTGCCCATGAAGCGGATGTCCAGGTGCAAACCGCGCGGGCTGGCCTGGTCGCGCAGGGCCGAGAGCGCCGCGTCGTGGCTGGCATAGAGCGTGAGAACGTGGGCGTTGTCGTCGAAGGCGGTGGAAAACGCGCGTTCAATGTCGCCGCGCAGGGCCTCGATCTGCGGGGCCAGCCGCGCCTGCGCCTGCCGTTCGGCCCAGAGCAGCTTCTCGCCGAATTCGGTGAGGCGCGCCCGCTGGCCTTTGTCCCAGACGATGAGCGTGCGTCCCAGGGTCTGCTCCCAGCCCTTGAGTGCGCCCCACACGTGGCGGTACGAGAGATCAAGCGCCTTGGCCGCCTTGGAAATCGAGCCCTGCTCGCGTACGGCATGGAGCAAATCCATCAGCGGGTTGCGTATCAGGGTGTTTTTGCCGCGCTGTGGCGTGAGCAGGTAAGAGAGTTCTACTTTATGCATGGCAAAGACGGTAAGTGCACAGATTATGAGTGCATCGCCTGGCAGGGACGGGGCGGGTACCTGCGGCGGAGCATGGGTTTGCCAACCTATGCAAATGAATTCATAGCGATGATTCCCGATGCAAATCAAGGACTTAGGCAGTACGCTACATACCTCCGCTCCCGACATGAACACCTTCTCAGACAGCGCCGCTACGGCCCTCACCCTCATCACTTCGCTTGATCCCGTGCTGGCCGGCATCGTCGCCCGGTCGCTGGCCGTGAGCGCCCTGGCCTGCCTGATCGCCTGCGTCGGCGGCCTGCTGCTGGGCGCCTGGCTGGGCGTGTCGCGTTTTCGGGGCCGCGCTGCGGTGCTGGCGGTGCTCAATACCGCGCTGGCCTTGCCGTCGGTGGTGGTTGGTCTGGTGGTCTACCTGCTGCTGTCGCGCAGCGGGCCGCTGGGTTTTCTGGGCTGGCTGTTTTCCTTCAAGGCCATGGTGCTGGCGCAGGCGGTGCTGGTGCTGCCTGTCGTGACTGCGCTGGTGCGCCAGGCCATCGAAGACGCCGACCGCTCGCATGGCGAGCAGTTCCAGTCGCTGGGCGCGGGCCGCTTCGTGCGCGGCCTGATTCTTCTGTGGGACGAACGTTATGCCTTGCTGACGGTGCTGATCGCCGCCTTCGGCCGCGCCATTTCAGAGGTGGGTGCTGTGATGGTGGTGGGCGGCAATATCGACGGCTTTACGCGTGTGATGACCACCTCGATCGCGCTGGAAACCAGCAAGGGTGATTTGCCGCTGGCGCTGGCCCTGGGCATCGTATTGCTGGGCGTGGTCTTGCTGCTGAACATCCTGATTGCCCTGCTGCGGCGCTGGCGTGAGCGCTTTGATGACCGCGTTCCCGACATGGCCGCCGGCCTGGCCGTGCGAGGAGGCCCGGCATGACGCAGGTGTTCAACCTGCACGCCGTCAGCGTGCAGTTCGGCAGGGTGCAGGCGCTGAGCGATTGCAGCCTGCGCATCAAGGCCGGCGAAAAACTGGCGCTGATAGGCTCCAACGGCAGCGGCAAAAGCACGCTGCTGCGAACCCTGAACGGCCTGGTCCGGCCGGCATCGGGCAGCTTGCAGCGTGACATGCAGGCGCGGCAGGCCATGCTGTTCCAGCGGCCTTACATGCTGCGAACCAGCGTGCTCAACAACGTGGCGCTGGGCCTTTGGCTGGGCGGCGCGCGCTGGCAAGAAGCCAAGGCACGCGCACTGGCCGCACTCGAGCGCGTGGGGCTGGAAAGCCTGGCCACGCGCAATGCCAAGGCTTTGTCTGGCGGCCAGCAGCAGCGTGTGGCGCTGGCGCGGGCCTGGGCCCTCAAGCCGCAGGTGCTGCTGCTCGATGAGCCCACCGCCAGCCTGGACCCCACCGCCAAGCGCGAAGTCGAACGCCTGATGGCCGAATTTGCCGATGCCGGCATGACGCTGGTCTTCAGCAGCCACAACCTGGGCCAGGTCAAACGCCTGGCCAGCCGCGTGATTTACCTCGAGCAGGGCCGGCTGGTGGCCGACATGCCGACGGCGGATTTTTTCAACGGACCTATCCCCGCCGCGGCGGAAGCTTTTTTAAAAGGAGAACTTGCATGATCACTTTGAAAACCCTCAGGGCACTGGCCCTGGTTCCGCTGGCGCTATCGGCCACGCTGGCCATGGCGCAGACCAACAGCATCGTCATGGCGTCCACCACCTCTACCGAACAGTCGGGGTTGTTTCCTTACCTGCTGCCCGAGTTCAAGAAGGCCACGGGTATAGACATCAAAGTGGTCGCCGTCGGCACCGGCCAGGCCATCGACATGGGGCGCCGCGGCGATGCCGACGTGCTGTTTGTGCACGACCAGGTCGCTGAAGAGAAAGTCGTCGCCGAAGGCTTTGCAATCAAACGCTTTCCGGTCATGTACAACGACTTCGTGCTGATCGGCCCCGCAGCCGACCCGGCCAAAGCCAAAGGCAAGGACATTGTCGAAGCGCTGAAAAAACTCAATACTGCCAACGCCAACTTCATATCCCGTGGCGACAAGAGCGGCACGCACGCCGCCGAGCTGCGCTACTGGAAAACCGCGGGCATCGAAACGCCGGGCGACAAGCCCGCGTTTGCCAACTACAAGGCCTGCGGCTGCGGCATGGGCCCGGCACTCAATATTGCGGCCAGCAGCGGCGCTTATGTGCTGGCAGACCGCGGCACCTGGCTGTCATTCAAGAACCGCGGCGACCTGGCCGTGCTGGTGGAAGGCGACACCAAACTGTTTAACCAGTACGGTGTGATGGTGGTGAACCCGGCCAAACACCCGCAGACCAAAGTGGTGGAAGCGCAGAAGTTTGTGGACTGGGTGATTTCGCCCGCAGGCCAGAATGTGATCGCGGGCTACAAGATCAATGGCGAGCAGCTCTTCTTTCCGAACGCAACGAAATGAGTACCCCCCTGTCCAGGCTCACTGCGTGTAGCCTGTTCCCCCCTCGAGGTGGCGGCGCCTGCGGCCCGGCAAAGCCAGTCCCGCGGCGCCTGCTGGTATGGGCTGCTGCTGTGGCAGTTGTTTTCTCAGGAGGCCTGAATATGGCGCATGCCCAATCGCCCGCAGCATCTGCTGAAGGCGCCGCGCCGCTGCGCGTGTATGCGGCGGGCAGTCTGCGTGAAGCGCTCACAGAAGCTGCTCGCGCCTACGAAACCCGCATGGGCGTGAAAACCCAGCTGACTTTCGGCGCCTCTGGCCTGCTGCGCGAGCGCATTGAAAAGGGGGAGCCGGCGCAGGTGTTTGCATCGGCCGACACGCAGCATCCCCAGCGCCTGTATGCCGCAGCGGGCAGTGCATGGGCACAGCCCACGCTGTTTGTGCGCAACCAGCTGTGTGCGCTGGCCGTGCCGCAGCTCAATGCAGACTCGGGCAAGCTGCTCGACCTGATGCTGGACCCCGCCGTCAAGCTCGGCACCTCCACACCCAAAGCGGATCCGTCGGGGGACTACGCCTGGGAAGTGTTCCGCAAAGCCGAAGCGCTCAAGCCCGGCGCTTACGCGGCGCTGGACGCCAGGGCGCTCAAGCTCACCGGCTCACCCGAGGCACCCCAGCCGCCGGCTGGCCGCAGCGTTTACGAGTGGTTGATCTCCGAAGGGCGCGCTGATCTGTTCCTGACGTATTGCACCAATGCGGTGGCGGTTCGCAAGGAGTTGCCGCGCATGAATGTGGTGCAGATGCCGCCTGCCTTGCAGGTCAGTGCGGCTTATGGGCTTACCGCTCGCAGCGGTGATGCTGCGGCTGCGCAGTTTGCGGCGTACTTGCTTACGCCGGAGGCGCAGGATGTGTTTCGCCGTTTTGGGTTCGGCGCACCCTGAGCGATAAGGCTGGCTTGCTCCGGCAGTGTGCTCTCTGCTGACTCCTGCTGGCCGGGGTCGCCCGGCGGCGACTCACTTTTTTTTGCTTCGCCAAAGGAAAGTAAGCAAAGGAAAGGCGACCCTACTGTCTGCGTCCCTCCGCTTCGCTGCGGGCAGCCTGCGGTGCTCGGTCCAGACGGGGTCAAAAACAACTCGCCTTCGGCTCAGACAAGTTTTTGCCCTTATCCGTCTGGACCTGCGCTCCTCGGCGCAGACAGAAGGGGGTGGGAGAAGGAATACCGAACAGCCAAACAGCCGAATACGAATACCGAATACCTGAAGAAACAAGGACTCGCCATGGCGAGTCCTTGTTGGTATTTGTCTTTGGTATTTGTCCCCGTTCCCGATTGCCCCGTTCTGGCTGGGCCGAGGAGCGCAGAGACAAGCGGATCAGGGCAAAAACTTGTTTGAGCGCAGCGAGTTGTTTTTGACCCCGCTTGGCTCGAGCACCGCAGGTTGCCCGTAGCGAAGCGCAGGGACCCAGACTGCGGGTCGCCTTTCTTTTGGGCACTTTTCTTTGGCGAAGCAAAGAAAAGTGCCTCGCCCGCCGGGGCGAGACCCGGCCAGCTGCCTCAACAAAGGGCAAGAGCGCGCTGCCGGAGCAAGACCCGGCCAAAAACCCCGTGTCCTTATAATCACCCGGTGCCCCGCCCCACACCCCCCCACCCGACCCCACCCATATGGGAACGCCTGGCCGCTTGGCTGGCTTTCCTGGCCGTGCTGTCGGCGCTGTGGGCTCCCGTCTCCATGCTGGCGCAAGACGTCCGCACCGGCAAACTGGGTGGCGTTTGCACCGTCAACACGTTTGACGCGGCTTCGGCGGACAGCAATACCTCAGGCGACACCGGTGCCGCGCAATCGGGCATCCGCTGCGACTTGTGCGGCTCCGTGGCCCTGGTGTTGCCGGTATTGCCCGAAGCGGCCGTGCCGTGCTTTGCCGGCAACGAGGTAGTCGCCGCCAACTTCCCTGCGGCCACCAGCGCCGCCATACCCGGGCTGCCTTTCAGCCGCGGGCCTCCCGCACTTTGAACTGAACCGCCTCTGGCCTGGCGCTTGAGGCAATCCCGCGCGCGGGCCTTGCGGCCGGCGTGCCTGTCCGTTCAATTCACCGTGTGAGTTCTCATGAAACATTTCCGCGCACCTGCTGCGCTGGCCTTGCATGGCGCTGCCGCGCTCGCGTGGCCTGTGGCAGCCTTTGCACAGTCCGCGCCTGCTGACGCACCCACCAGGTCCCTGGGCGTGGTCACCGTCAACAGCGGCCAGCCGACTTCTTTGCCCACGCAGATTCCGACCACCATCGAAGGCATCAGCCGCGAGCAGATCGAGCAAACCATCAACGCCACCGACAGCGAAGATGCACTCAAGTACTTCCCCAGCCTCTTGGTGCGCAAGCGCTATATCGGCGACTACAACCACGCCATCCTCTCCAGCCGCGCCTCAGGCACCGGCAACAGCGCGCGCTCTGCGGTGTATGCCGACGGCATTTTGCTGTCCAACTACCTGGGCAACGGCATTGCCAACGGCACCAACTACGCGCCGCGCTGGGGCCTGGTCACGCCGGAAGAAATCGAGCGGGTTGATGTGCTGTACGGCCCGTTCTCTGCCGCTTACCCGGGCAACTCGGTCGGTGCGGTGGTGGATTACGTCACGCGCATGCCGACGAAGTTCGAGGCGCATGCCAAGCTCAGCGGCTTCACCCAGGACTTCAAGCTCTACGGCACCGACAGCAGCTTCAGCGGCAGCCAGGCCAGCGCCTCACTGGGCAACCGCAGCGGCGACTGGTCGTGGTTTATCAATGCCAACCGCACAAAAAGCGCGGGCCAGCCGTTGACCTTTGCAACACGCACCTTGAGCAGCACGGCGCCGGCAGCGGGCGCAACCGTGGTGAGCGGCGCGGTGCCTGGCCTCAACACACGCAACGTGCCCTGGCTTTTGCTGGGCGGCGCCACGCAATACGAGACCGGGCAGGAGCATCTCAAACTCAAGGTGGCCTACGATTTCTCCTCCACGGTGCGCGCAAGCTACACACTGGGCTACTGGAAGAACACCTCGGAAAACCGCTCGCAAAGCTACCTGCGCAATGCGGCCGGCGCGCCGGTGTACAGCGGCAATGTGAGCATCGACGGCCGCGGCTACACCCTGGCGGCCAGTGACTTCGGCGTGAGCAACGAGGCACTGACCCATGTCATGCACGGCCTCTCGGTCAAATCCAATACGCAGGGCGTGTGGGACTGGGAAGTGGCGGGCAGCCTGTACGACTACCAGAAGGACCAGATACGCGCCGCCACCACCGCGCAGCCGGCCTCCCTGAACGGCGGCGCTGGCACCTTGCAAGACCAGGACGGCACAGGCTGGAACACGCTGGCCTTCAAGGGCATCTGGCGGCCCGAAGGCATCAAGGGCGCGCACATTGTCGACTTCGGTTTTCAGCAAGACAGCTACAAACTGCGCATCCTTAAATCGAATGCCGCCAACTGGCTGACCAGCGGGCCGGGCACCGTCGTGAATGATGTGGGCGGCAAGACACGCTTGCGCAGCCTCTACGCACAAGACGCCTGGGCCTTTGCACCGAAGTGGAAAACCGTGCTCGGCGCGCGGCTTGAGAACTGGACGGCCTCCAGCGGCTTTACCAGCTTTGGCGCCGGCAATGCCGCCAACACCGGCTATGCGGCTCGCAGTGAAAGCGGGGTATCGCCCAAGGCGGCGCTCTCATACCAATGGTCGGCCGATACCGTGCTCAAAGCTTCCACGGGGCGCGCGGTGCGTTTCCCGACGGTAGGCGAGCTGTATGGCGCAACGGCCACCATCAACTCGCAATACATCAACGACCCGAACCTGAGACCCGAAAAGTCCTGGACCACCGAACTGACGGCGGAGAAGGACCTGGGCAACGGACTGCTGCGCGTCACCTTCTTCACCGAGAGCGTGCGCGACTCGCTGTATTCGCAAACTACCTTTGACCCGGTAGCCAATGCCAACATCAGCCGTGTGCAGAACGTCGGCCGCATCAAGACCCAGGGCGTGGAAGTCGCTTTCAGCGGCAACGACGTGTTCAAGAAAGGGCTGGACCTGAGCGGCAGCGTGACCTACGCTGATTCCCGCATCAAGGACAACAATGGCTTTGTGGCGGTGGCCGGCGACACGGTGGGCAAGTACCAGCCGCGCGTGCCGGTCTGGCGCGCCACGGCCCTGGCCAGCTACCGCTTTGACCAGGCATGGACGGCCACGGTGGGTGCGCGCTACAGCGGCAAGCAGTTCTCCAGCCTGGACAACAGCGACGTGAACGGTTTTGCCTACCAAGGCACCAGCAAGTATTTCACCACCGATGTGCGTGTGCGTTACCAGGTGAACAAGCAGTGGAGCGCGGCAGTCGGCATCGACAACCTCAACAACTACCAGTACTGGAACTTTCACCCCTATCCGCAGCGCACCTTCATGGCTGAACTGAACTTCAGCCTGTGACCGCCAGCTTTCTTCTTTTACCGTTATCAAGGATGAACCATGAAACATACCGCCCTTAAAACCATCGCAGCCAGCGCAGTGCTTCTGGCTATTTCGGTCATTTCCCTGCCGGCCGCCGCCCATATCACCCTGGAATACCAGGTGGCCAATGCCGGCAGCTATTACAAAGGCACCTTCAAGGTCGGCCATGGCTGCGGCAGCTCGCCGGTCAAGCAGATCGTGGTGACGATCCCCGCCGGTGTGCAGGGCGCCAAGCCCATGCCCAAGGCCGGCTGGACGCTGGAAGTCACCCGTGAGAAGCTGGCCCAGCCCCGGCAGGATCACGGCAAGGCCATCACCGAAGAGGTGTCCCGCATCAGCTGGACGGCCAAAACGCCGGCCGACTATTTGCAGAATGACTGGTATGACGAATTTGTGCTGCAGGCGAAACTGCCTGCCCAGGCCGGCATGATCTACTGGCCCGTCAGCCAGGTCTGTGAACAGGGAAAAATGGACTGGTCAGAAATTCCCAAGCCCGGCCAAAAGCTGTCTGACCTGAAAAGCCCTGCCGCGGCGCTGGAGCTGATGCCCACCGGCGGCGGTGGTGGTGAGCACAATCATTGAGCCTGAGCGGCCCAACTGCCGCCCAACTTTGGCCGAACTGTTTTCCATTTCCAGAGTCCATCATTGACTGAAAGAACCCTTCCCATGAAATTTCCAACCTTGTTAAAAACCGCCGTAGCGCTGGCTATGGCGTCGGCCTGCATGGCTGCCTTGGCACAAGCTGCCGCTGTCAAGGTAGAGGGCGCCTGGGCACGTGCCACCGTGCAGGGGCAAAGAGGCACCGGCGCCTTCATGAGCCTGACCTCCAAAGACGCGACCCAGCTGGTGGGCGTGACGACGCCCGTGGCGGGCGTGGCCGAAGTGCATGAAATGAAGATGGTGGGCGACGTGATGAAGATGCGCGCCTTGCCCCTGCTGGATTTGCCCGCCGGCAAAAAGGTGGAGCTCAAGCCGGGCGGCTACCACCTCATGCTGATGGACCTGAAAGCGCCCCTGGCCAAGGACAGCACAATTCCCGTGACCTTGCTGTTCAAGGATGCCAAGGGCGTTGAAAGCCGGCTGGAGCTGAAGCTGCCGGTAGCCACTGTCGCGCCAGGTGCGACGGCTGCCACAGCTGAACACAAGCACTGATTGACAAACACCCGCGCTGGGCGCGGAGCTCAGCGCGCGTACGCCGCCAGTAAAACCATGGTGGCCTTCACGCCGGCCACCGTCATCAGCAGCGAGCCCATCACATGCACGATGGCCGTCAGCGTGGCCAGGCCGTAGCGTTCATCCATCAGAAAGATCACGACCTCGGCCGAAAACGAGGAGAAGGTGGTCAGGCCGCCCAGGAAGCCAGTCACCAGCGCCAGGCGCCACACCGGGTCCAGGTTGGGCATGGCCTCAAAGGCGGCGATACAGACACCGATCAGAAAGCCGCCTATCAGATTGGCTGCCAGCGTTCCCCAGGGGATCAGGCCGCCCGGTGTGAGCCACAGGCCCAGGCCCCAGCGGGCAAGCGCGCCCAGCGAGGCGCCTATGGAAATTGCAATGACAGGCAACATGGTCCGGTTCCGCAGTCAAAACGCCATTGTTGCCTGACTTCAGCCGTTGGTGGGCTAGTGGGGGGCTATTTTTGCGTGCCCATGACGAGGTCGGGCAGGATGGTCACGATCTGCGGAAACAGCGTGATCAGCGCAATGCAGATCACCATGCAGACAAAAAACGGAATGGCGGCGCGCGCAATGACGTTGCTGTCTTTGCCTGTCATGTTCTGGAGCACAAAGAGGTTGAAGCCGACCGGCGGCGTGACCTCGGCAATCTCAACCAGCAGCACGATAAAAATGCCGAACCAGATCAGGTCGAAGCCGGCCTTCTGGATCATGGGCAGCACCACCGCGCTGGTCAGCACAATCATTGAAATGCCGTCGAGCGCGGTGCCCAGCACCAGGTACACCACCACCAGCGCGCCTATCAGCGCGTAGGGGGAGAGGTGCATGGCGTCCACCCATTCGGCCAGCTCGCGCGGGATACCGGTGAAGGCCATGGTCTTGGTCAGGAAGGCCGCGCCCGCCAGGATGAACATGATCATGCAGCTGGTGCGCGTGGCGCCCATCAGGCCTTCGGTGAAGTTCTTCCAGGTGAGGCAGCGCCCCCAGGCGGCGATGGCCAGTGAGCCCAGCACACCGAAGGCCGCGCATTCAGTCGCCGTGGCCCAACCGGCCACCAGCACCCAGACGATGAAAACAATCAGCAGGCCGCAGGGAATCAGGTTGCCCGACAGCCGGATCTTTTCCATGAAGGTGGTGGGCGGGTCGGCCGGCGGCACTTGGTCAGGGTTGCGCAGGCTCCACCAGCCGATGTAGCCCGAGAACAGCAGCATCAGCAAGAAGCCGGGCAGGAAACCGGCCAGGAAGATGCGGATGATGGAGGCGTCGGCGGCCACGGCGTAGACCACCATGGTGATCGACGGCGGGATCAAAATCCCCAGCGTGCCGGCCGAGGCGAGCGAGCCGATGGCGAGTTTTTCGTTGTAGCCGCGGCGCTTGAGTTCGGGCAATGCCACCTTGGCAATGGTGGCGCAGGTCGCCGCGGACGAGCCCGACACCGAACCGAACACACCGCAGCCGATGATGGTGGTGTGCATCAGCCGGCCGGGGATGCGGTTCAGCCAGGGGCGCAGGCCGTCGAACATTTCTTCGCTGAGCTTGGTGCGAAACAGGATCTCGCCCATCCAGATAAACAGCGGCAAGGCGGCCAGCTCCCACGAGGCATTCGATTCCCAGAACGCGGAAAACAGGTTTTTGCCCGGCAGCGTGTTGGTGAAGAAGGCCTGGCCGACCCAGCCGACGATGGCCAGCGTCATGGCAATCCAGACACCGCCCGCAAGCAGCACCAGCATGATGATGAGCAGCAGGCCGCCCATGAGGAGGATATCCATGGTGTTGTTATCTTTCCGCTTGTACGCAGCGTTTTTTTAATGGATCTCTAGCAAGGAACACCGCGGAACCGGCTTTGCCGGGCCGCAGGTGTTGCCCCCTGCAGGGTGGGAGGCGGCTACACGAAGTGAGTCCGCAACGGGGGTGTGGGTCATATATCTGAAGAGAAGTCGCCCTTGGCGTGGCGTTCTTCAAGAGAGCGTTGGTAGCTGGGCTTGCCGCCCTGTAATACGGTCACAAGTTCGTCGACCATCGCAGCCAGCAGCAGCCAGCAACCGATCACAAACGTCGACTGCGGAATCCAGATCGGAATGACGACCAGGCCCGTGGCCATCTCGTTGAACTCCCAGCTTTCATAGGTGAAGGCTGTGGCCGAGTAAGTGAGGTAGCCCACCGACACCGCCGCGATCAGCAGGCAGGTGACGTCGAGGATGCGGCGTGTGCGCGGCGAGACCGAATCAAGCAGCAGCGTGACGCGCACGAAATCGCCGTGCCGGAACGCGTGCGCCATCGCAAAAAACGCGGCAGCGGCGCAGAGCCACGACACCACGTCGTTGACGCCGCTGACCGGCAGGTTCATCTGCCGGCCCACGCCGGCGACGATCATCAGCACGAAGATGAGGAAGACGCAGAAGGCGCCCAGGGCGCCCGCCGCGTCAAGAACACGTTCCAGAACGCGGCGCATGGCTTACTTCTTTGCTTTGTAGGCGTCGAGGATGGCGGCGCCGTCAGGGCCCGCAACCTTGAGCCAGTCGGCCTGCATCACGGCACCGACCTGGCGCATGTCGGCGTCGAGCTTGGCCGAAGGCTTGTGGATCTTCATGCCGCGCTCGGTCAGCAGGCGCTTGTACTCGGCGTTTTTCTCTTCGGCGACTTTCCAGCCGCGGGTTTCGGCCTCGGCCGCGGTTTTCAGCAGGGCGGCCTGCGTGGCCGGCTCCAGCGCGTTGAAGGCCTTGAGGTTCACGAGCACCGCGTTCTTGGGGATCCAGGCCTGGGTGTCGTAGAAGTTCTTGATGTGCTCGTAGGTCTTGGTGTCATAGCCTGTGGAGCCCGAGCTCATATAGCTTTCAATCACGCCGGTGGCCATGGCGGCGCTCAGCTCCGCTTGCTGGATCTGCACCGGCTGCGCACCGATCAGCTCGGCGATCTTGGCGGTGGCGGGGCTGTAGGCGCGCCACTTGATGCCGCGCAGGTCGCCCACGGAGTTGATCTCGCGCTTGGTGAAAATGCCTTGCGGCGCCCAGGGCACCGAGAACAGCAGCTTGATGCCTTGCGCGGCCAGCAGTTTTTCCATCGCGGGTTTGGAGGCGTCATACAGGCGCCGCGCTTCAGGGTAGCTGGCGGCGACGAAGGGCACGCCGTCCAGCGCGTAGAGCGGGTTTTCGTTGGCGTAGTTGGCCAGCAGGATTTCACCGGCCTGGGCCTGGCTGCTTTGCACCGCGCGCTTGATTTCAGGCGCCTTGAAGAGCGACGCATTGGCGTGCACCGAAATCTTGAGCTTGCCGCCGGTGGCCGTGTCCACATCTTTGGCGAACTGCGTGATGTTTTCGGTGTGGAAATTGGTGGCCGGGTAGGCCGTGGGCAGGTCCCATTTGGTCTGGGCCAGCGAGACGCCGCATGCCAGCAGGGTCGAGGCGGCAAGGGCGCCGAGAGCGAGGAAACGAGGCTTCATGGAAGAACTCCGGTAGGTCATGGGTGGAGGGAAGGTGTCTGGACTGTAAGCGGGCGGTGGTTAACGGGGATGGGTGTTTTCCCTAAATGTCGACAAATTGTTGATAAATTGTTTTTCATCTGCCTACAATCTGCGCATGCAACAACAGTGCCAGGCACGGCCCGCTCCGGGTTGTGCCGGCCTTCAGTCGTTCTACCAAGTTCTATCAAGTTCTACCAAGGGGAAACAGACCATGCCCAGGAAACCCGCCGAAAAAGCCGAAGCGGCCCACTCGCGCCCGCCGGCCGCGGAGCGTTCACCCATCGTGTCCTCGGCGCACCTGGTGTCGCCGCGCAGCGCCGAAATGAGCGAGTTCGAGTTCGGCCTGATCGTGGCGGGCAATGCCTTTAACCGCTGGATCGCGCACTGCATGAGTGCGGCGGGCCTGAAGGACCTGACACCGCTGGATGTGCTGGTGCTGCACCACGTCACGCACCGCGCCCGCGACAAACGCCTGGCCGACATCTGCTTCATCATGAATGTGGAAGACACCCACCTCATCAACTACTCGCTCAAGAAGCTGCAAAACCTGGGCGTGGTCGGCTCCAGCAAGAACGGCAAGGAAGTGACCTACGCCTCTACCGAATCGGGCCGCGCCTATGTGAAGCGTTACCGCGAAATCCGCGAGTCCTGCCTGATTGACGCGATGAACGCCGACGACGGCCTGAACCGCGATATCGGCGAGCTGGCGCGGCTGCTGCGCGTGCTCTCCGGCATGTACGACCAGGCCGCGCGCGCCGCGGCCTCACTCTAAACAAGACAAGAAAGCTCCAAGCAATGACCCAAAAACTTTGGCAATTCTGGATAGACCGCGGCGGCACCTTCACCGACATCGTCGCCAAGAAACCCGACGGCAGCATCGTCACGCACAAGCTGCTCTCGGAAAACCCCGAGCAGTACCGCGACGCGGCCGTCGCCGGCATACGCCACCTGCTGGGCCTGAAGCCTGGCGAACCGATTCGCGCCGACGTGGTCGACTGCGTGAAGATGGGCACCACCGTGGCGACCAACGCGCTGCTCGAACGCAAGGGCGAGCCGACGCTGCTGGTAACCACGCGCGGCTTTCGGGATGCGTTGCGGATTGCCTACCAAAACCGGCCCCGGCTGTTTGACCGCCACATCGTGTTGCCCGAGCTGTTGTACAGCGCTGTCATTGAAGCCGAGGAGCGGGTCAGCGCACAGGGCGAGGTGCTGCAGGCGCTGGATGAGGCGTTGCTGAAAACAGAACTGCTGGTGCACTACGAGAAGGGTTTGCGCAGCCTGGCCATCGTGTTCATGCACGGCTACCGTTTTACCGAACACGAAAAGGCCGCCAAACGCATTGCGGCCGAGGTGGGTTTCACGCAGATCAGCACCTCGCACGAAACCAGCCCGATGATGAAGTTTGTGAGCCGGGGCGACACCACCGTGGTGGACGCCTACCTCTCGCCCATCCTGCGCCGCTATGTGGAACAGGTCGCCAGCGAGATGCCGGGTGTGCGGCTGTTCTTCATGCAGTCCTCGGGCGGCCTGACGGATGCGCATGTCTTCCAGGGCAAGGACGCGATTCTGAGCGGCCCGGCCGGCGGTATTGTGGGTATGGCCCGCACAGCGGCGATTGCCGGCCATGCCAGGGTCATCGGCTTCGACATGGGCGGCACCTCCACCGACGTGTCGCATTACGCCGGCGAGTTTGAGCGCGAGTTTGAAACCCAGGTGGCTGGCGTGCGCATGCGCGCCCCCATGATGAGCATTCACACCGTGGCGGCGGGCGGTGGCTCCCTCCTCAAGTTTGATGGCGAGCGCTTTCGCGTCGGCCCGCAGAGCGCAGGCGCCAACCCAGGCCCGGCCAGCTACCGGCGCGGCGGGCGCCTGGCGGTGACCGACGCCAATGTGATGGTCGGCAAGGTGCAGCCGCGTTACTTCCCCAAGGTGTTCGGCCCCAACGCCGATGAGCCGCTGAGCTATGAGGCGGTCGAGGCCCAGTTCAAGGAACTGGCCGGGCAGACCGGCCGCAGCGCTGAAGTGGTGGCCGAAGGTTTTATCAATATCGCGGTGCAGCAGATGGCCAATGCCATCAAGAAAATCTCGGTTGCGCGCGGCTATGACGTGACGCGCTACACGCTGCAGTGCTTTGGCGGAGCGGGCGGGCAGCACGCCTGCCTGGTGGCCGATGCGCTGGGCATGACCAAGGTGTTTGTGCACCCGCTGGCGGGCGTGCTGAGCGCCTACGGCATGGGCCTGGCCGACCAGAACGTGATCCGTGAGCAGGCGGTGGAGCTCAAGCTTTCTGATGCGGCATTGCCCGAGATTGCCGGCAAGCTCAAGGCGCTGGCGTCTCATGCGCAAGACGAGCTGCAGCGCCAGCAGGTCAGCAGCGGAAACATCACCACTCACCAGCGCGTGCATGTGCGCTATGAGGGCAGTGACTCGGCGCTGATTGTTCCTTTCGGCACGCTGGATCAGATTGAGGCCGGCTTTGAGGCTGCTTACCGCCAGCGCTTTGCCTTTTTGATGCAGGGCAAGGGCCTGGTGGTGGAGGCGGTATCGGTGGAAGCCGTAGTGGCGGGCGATGCGCCGGCCGAACCGCGCCACGCCACGCACGAGCCGCGCGAAGTGCCGCGCCGCGAAACAGTGCGCATGTATTCAGGCGGCCAGTGGCACGATGCGGCGCTGGTGGTGCGCGAAGACCTGCGGCCCGGCGACATCATCTCGGGCCCGGCCATCATTGCCGAGAAAAACGCCACCACGGTGGTAGAGCCCGGCTGGGAAGCAGCGCTGACGGCGCTGGACCATCTGGTGCTGGACCGCCGCGCCGAGCGCGCCATCAAGTTCGCGGCCGGCACCACAGTCGACCCGGTGCTGCTGGAGGTATTCAACAACCTCTTCATGAACATCGCCGAGCAAATGGGCCTGCAGCTGCAGAACACCGCTTACTCGGTCAACATCAAGGAGCGGCTGGACTTCAGCTGCGCGCTGTTTGACACCGAAGGCAACCTGATCGCCAACGCGCCGCACATGCCGGTGCACCTGGGCTCCATGGGCGAAAGCATCAAGACGGTGATTCGCGAGAATGCCGGAAAGATGCAGCCGGGTGACGTCTATGTGCTGAACGACCCCTACCACGGCGGCACGCATTTGCCTGACATCACGGTGATCACGCCGGTGTACCTGGGCACCTCTGCGCAACCGACGTTTTATGTGGGTTCGCGTGGCCACCATGCCGATATCGGCGGCATCACGCCGGGCTCCATGCCGCCGTTCTCGACATTGATCGAGGAAGAGGGCGTGCAGATCAACAACGTCAAGCTGGTGGAGCGCGGCGTGCTGCGCGAAGCCGAGATGATCGCGCTGCTGAAAAGCGGCAAATACCCCAGCCGCAACCCGCAGCAAAACATGGCCGATTTGAAGGCGCAGATTGCCGCCAATGAAAAAGGCGTGCAGGAGCTGCGCAAGATGGTTGAGCAATTCAGCCTCGATGTGGTGCTGGCCTACATGCGCCATGTGCAGGACAACGCGGAGGAGTCGGTGCGCCGCGTGATCACGCGCCTCAAAGACGGCGAGTTCACGCTGCCGCTGGACAACGGCGCGCAGATCAAGGTGGCGATCCGGGTCGATGCGAAAAACCGCAGCGCGGAGATCGACTTCACCGGCACCTCGCCGCAGCAGACCAATAACTTCAACGCGCCGACGGCGGTGTGCATGGCGGCGGTGCTCTATGTGTTCCGCACGCTGGTGGATGACGACATCCCGCTCAACGCCGGCTGCCTGAAACCGCTCAAGGTCATCATCCCGCCGGGCTCCATGCTCAACCCGAACCCGCCGGCCTCGGTGGTGGCTGGCAATGTGGAGACCTCAACCTGCATCACCAACACGCTGTATGGCGCGTTGGGCGTCATGGCGGCCAGCCAGTGCACCATGAACAACTTCACTTTCGGCAATGCGCGCCACCAGTATTACGAAACCATCTCGGGCGGTTCGGGCGCCGGCGGCAAGCTCGACGAGGCCGGCAGGCTGGTGTCGGGGTTTGACGGCACCTCGGTCGTGCAGACCCACATGACCAATTCGCGGCTGACGGATCCGGAAGTGCTGGAGTTCCGTTTCCCGGTACGGCTGGAGAGTTATGAGATTCGCGAGGGCTCAGGCGGCGCGGGGCGCTGGAAGGGCGGCAACGGTGGTGTGCGCCGCGTGCGCTTCCTCGAAGCCATGACGGCCAGCATCTTGTCCAACGGCCGCAAGCATGGCGCCTTTGGTATGGCTGGTGGTGAGGTGGGGCAGGTGGGGCGCAACCTCGTCGCGCGTGCGAACGGCCAGGTCGAGGCGCTGGATCACATTGGGCAGGCTGACATGCAACCTGGCGATGTGTTTGAAATCCACACGCCAGGTGGCGGAGGCTACGGCAAAGCCTGATCGTCAGGCCTTAGATTTCGAAGGCCTCTACTTGTCGGCCGTCAATGTCGGTGAAGCCGTATTCGCGGGCCAGGTGCGCCACGAGATGGACGCCGCCGCTTTTCGCCATCACGCCCGGATCCGCCGCCAGCGCCGCCACGGCGCGGCCCAGGTATCGGGGTGACTCGGTGCGGGCGAGGGCGGGGCGCTCCTGCCAGTGGTCTTCATCGGTCTGGTGGCCAGTCAGCACGAACTCGGTGCGCATCCAGCCCGGTGACACCGCCAGTGACGCGATGCCGTGCGGGCGCAACTCTTCGGCCATGCCAAAGGCCAGGCGGGTCATGGAGGCCTTGGCCAGGTCGTAGAACAGGTTGCCCTTGAGGTAGTGGCCGCGGTCCCAGAAGGTGGTGGTGACCAGCAGGCCCTTGCCCCGGCCGAGCATGAGCGGCACCGCCAGCCGGCTGGCGAGCAGATGGTTGCGCACCCCGCGGTCAAACATGGTGTCCCAGTGCGCTAGCGGATGCTTCCAGAACGGGGCGTCGAACACACCATCAAAGCTCTCGTGGCCGCCCCAGGCGTTGTTGACCAGCAGGTCGAGCCGGCCTTGCTCCTTTTGCACGCGCGTGAAGAGCGCGGCAACGTCGCTTTCGTTTGTGTGGTCGCACTGCACCGCAATACCCCGGCCGCCCAGACGCGTCACTTCGTCGGCAGTGTCGTCAATGGTGCCGGGCACGGCGGTCAGTTTGGACAGTGCCAGCAGGCTGTCGTAGCCCGGGGCCGGATGCCCGCGTGTGCTGCGCCCCGTGACATAGACGGTCGCGCCCGCGGCGCCCAGTTCGAGTGCAATGCCCCGGCCCGCACCCCGGCTGGCGCCGGTTACCACGGCTATGCAGCCCTTGAGACTGGGCGCTGTGTATTTTCCGCTGTTGCCTTTATCTTTATCCATGAGCCGCCTTTCCTTGTTTGCTTCACTTCAGGATGAAGATACTCGCGCGTCAATGGCCTGTCTTGGAAGATTGCGCAACTTCGGGCATGCCGCGCTGCAGGAACAAGGTAGGCGACAAACCGCACAGCGCGCGGAATTCGTTGGCCAGGTGCGCCTGGTCGTAAAAGCCCGCCTCTGCTGCGACGTCGGCCCATGCGGGGTCCGGCTGCCGGCGGATCAGGCGCAGGCAGGCGTGAAGCCGCGCCAGCCGGCTCCAGGCGCGGAACGGCATGCCCACATGCTCAAAAAACAATTGCTGCAAGCGCCGCTCGCCGACGTTCACGGCCTCTGCAGTTTGCCTGAGCGACAGTCGCCCACCTGAGCGTGTCACCAGGCGTGCGGCGTGGCCGGCTCTTTGCTGGTTGAGCGTGGCTGCACCGGAAGTCTTCCTTTGCAGTGCAGCTGTCAACAGCGCGACCCGTGACGCATCGTCTTTGGCGCCGGCCATCCGCTCGGCCAGCGCGTGGGCTTCTGCGCCCCACAGTGTCTCCAGGGAGATGGCGTGGTTTTCAACCTCGCCGGCCGGCATGCCCAGCAAGGTGGCGGCCGCGCCTGGGTGCAAGGCGACCGAGATGCCTTCCAGGCGGCCGCTGAGTTGCAGCACCGTGGCGGCGGCCGACGCGCCAGCCACGCGCATCGATGGCCCCCTGGCCGCGCCCGCGCACGGCACATCGGCAAAATCGAACATCAGGCGTATCGCGCCATCCGGCAGCACGCGCTCCGTCAGGGTCTGGCCTTGCGGCAGTGTTTCGCGGTACGCCAGTATTTGCGATACATGGCCGCGCAGCGGTTCGGCCACCGGAAAGCTGGCGAGGGTGCTGGCGGGCGCCGTCGTTTCCGGGCCGCAGGTGGCGTCGCCGGCAAGGCGCAGAAAGAGGCGTTCTTTCATGATGATTCCATCGTACCCGCTGACATGGCTGTGAGATGGCCGCCCATGCGCTGAACCTGAAAGCAGATGCAAAATGCACGGGGGCGGGCGTCAGCCGCCATTCATTCAGGAGCATGCCATGTTTGGCGAATTTTGCGACAACTACCGCTTTCTGGCCCGCTACAACCGCTGGATCAACGGCAAGCTGTATGAAGCCTGCGACGAACTGACGGACGAGGCGCGCAAGCAGGACCGCGGCGCCTTCTTCGGCTCCATCCACCGCACGTTCAACCACCTGGTGGTGGCCGACCAGGTCTGGCTCAAGCGCTTTGCCAAATGCGGCGCTGACAACGGCACGCCGTTTACGTCCCTGACCGCCGAAGTTCTGGACCTGCCGGAGCCTTACAAGCTGGACATGGTGTTGTTTGACGACTGGGAGGCCCTGAAAGCCAAACGCGTGCAACTCGATGTGGCGATTGAGCAGTGGGCGGCCGGCATGACCGATGCTTACCCGCAACTCATCATGCGTTACGGCAACTCAAAAGGCGTGCAGCGCGAGCATGCGGCCTGGATGGCGATCACGCACTTCTTTAACCACCAGACCCATCACAGGGGTCAGGTCACCACCTTGATCACGCAGGCCGGTGGCACGGTGGGTGTGACCGATCTGATCGCGCTGGTGTGATGCGGTCAAGCGCCTGAGAAAATTTCTGCAAGCGTAAAAAAAACCCGCCAGGGCGGGTTTTGTTGAGCAAGGGTGTTGCCCTTATTTTTTAGCGGCGCTGGCTGCTGGTTTGGCCGCTTCGGCCTTGACGTCTTTCTTCTCGTCCTTGGCGGCAGGCTTGGCGTCCTTGGCTTTCTTGGCATCGGCCTTGGCAGCTTTTTCAGCGTCGGCTTTTGCTTTGGCTTCGTCAGCCTTTTTCTTCTTCTCGTCAGCTTTGGCCTTTTTGTCGGCTTCTTTTTTGGCCTTGGCTTCGTCAGCCTTGGCTTTGGCTTCTGCCTTCGGATCTTTCTTTTCTTCTTTGGCGGCGGCCGGTGCGGCTGCGGGCGCAGCGGCTACGGGTGTGGCGGCTGGCTTGGCTTCGGCTTTTTTCTCTTCTGCCTTGGCGGCAGGTTTTTCTTCCTTCTTCGCTGCGGCTGCGGCGGCGGGCTTTTCGTCCTTCTTGGCTGTTGGCGCTGCGGCCACGCCCTTGAAGCTGGCGCCGCCTACCGTCAGGCCTTCGGCGGAGAACTTGGCGGCGTTGCCTTCGCCGACGCCTTTGACGCGGTCAACAAAGTCGGTCCAGTCCTTGAAGCTGCCCTTTTTTCGCTCTTCGATGATCTTGCCCGAAATGCCGGGGCCTATGCCCTTGATGCCATCGAGCTCGGCGGCCGTGGCCTTGTTGACATCCACAGCGGCAAACGACGCCGTCATGTACAGGGCGGCAAGAACCGCCAGCAATTTTTTGAACATGAGAAAACTCCTCAATGATTTGGATTTGATTGAACTGAAGCAGAGTCTGGAAGACGCGTGACCCATCCTTTTGAAAAGGATGCCCTTGTTCTTAACGGCTTGCTTCAGGCGGGGTTGACCCCCGGCGGAGTGTTTGGCGCAGGAAAACCCTAGGCCTTGGCGGCGTTCAGCCACTGCATGTAAGCAGTTACACCTGTTTGCACATCGGCAAAGGTGTGATTGCAACCGGCGGCGCGCAAGGCGCCGAGGTCTGCCTGGGTGTAGCTCTGGTATTTGCCCACCAGCGCGGGCGGGAAGTCGATGTAGTCGATCAGGCCGCCGCGTGCGGCGTCTTCCAGGCTCAGGGGCGCGGCGTTCTGGCCCTTGCGCAAGGTGTTGACCACCGCAAGCGCGACGTCATTGAAGGGTTGGGCTTTGCCGGTGCCGAGGTTGAAGATGCCCGATTTTTCAGGGTGGTCGAGGAACCAGAGGTTGACGGCAACCACGTCGTCGATGAAAACGAAGTCACGCATCTGGCCGCCGGGGCCGTAGCCGCCGTATTCGCCAAACAGCTTGACCTTGCCTTCGGCCTGGAACTGGTTGAACTGGTGGAAGGCGACGCTGGCCATACGACCTTTGTGCTGCTCGCGCGGGCCATAGACATTGAAGTAGCGAAAGCCCGCCACTTGCGTGCCGGCGCCTTCAAAGCGTGCGCCGAGTTCGCGGCGCAGGCGCTGGTCAAACAGCAGCTTGGAGTAGCCGTAGACATTCAGCGGTTTCTCAAACTCGGGTGATTCCCGAAAGGTGTCCGAGCCGCCGTAAGTTGCCGCCGACGAGGCGTAGATCAGGCGCGTTCCCTGGTCCTGGCAGGCGTGGAACAACTCGCATGACAGCGTGTAGTTGTTGTCCATCATGTACTTGCCGTCAAGCTCCATGGTGTCGCTGCAGGCGCCTTCGTGGAAGACGGCTTCGACCTGGCCGTAGGCGCCTTCGGCAAAGAGGTCGTAGAAGTCGTCGGCGTCGACATAGTCGGCGATCTTCAGGTCGGCCAGGTTGCGGAATTTGTCGCCGTGAGTCAGGTCGTCGACGGCGATGATGTCGTCAATGCCGCGGTCGTTGAGGCCCTTGATGATGTTGCTGCCGATGAAGCCGGCTGCGCCGGTGACTACGATTTTCATGATGAATCCTTGAGATGTGCGGTACTTTGGCCGCAGCTCAGTGCGCGGCGAACAGCTCGCCGTAATTGACAGTGGCGGTGCCGAATTTGCCCACCACAATGCCGCCCGCGCGGTTGGCAATCGGCACGGCGTCGCGCAAGCTCATGCCGGTGGCAGTCATGGCGGCCAGGGTAGCGATCACGGTGTCGCCGGCGCCGGTGACATCAAACACTTCGCGCGCGACGGCGGGCACATTCAGCTCGCCATCAGCGTCGAACAGCGTCATGCCTTCTTCGCTGCGGGTGAGCAGCAGCGCGTCCAGGTTGAGTGTGGTGCGCAGGTTGTGGGCCTTGGTGCGCAGCTCGGCTTCGCTGCTCCAGGTGCCGATCACGTGTTCGAGCTCGGCGCGGTTGGGTGTGATAACGCTGGCGTTTTTGTAGCGTGCGTAGTCCGAGCCTTTGGGGTCGACCAGTACGACCTTGCCCGCGGCGCGCGCCTGGGCGATCATCAAAACGATATGCGCCAGGCCGCCCTTGCCGTAGTCGGAGAACAGCACGGCGTCGTGCTGCGGGTGAAGCTTCTCAAACGTGGCTGACTGGGAGGCCAGCACTTCGTTTTCAGGCGTGTTCTCAAAATCGAGGCGTATGAGCTGCTGCTGGCGGCCGATGACGCGCAGTTTCACCGTCGTCTTGAGTTGCGCGTCGCGGCCGAAGTAAGGGGCGATACCGGTCTTGGCGACCAGTGCTTCCAGCTGGTGGCTGGCCTCGTCGTCGCCCACCACGGTCAGCAGCGAAGCCTGTGCGCCCAGCGTGACGATGTTGTAGGCCACATTGGCCGCGGCGCCTATGCGCTCTTCGGTGCGCGTCACACGCACGACGGGTACGGGTGCCTCGGGCGAGATGCGGTCCACTGCGCCGTACCAGTAGCGGTCCAGCATGGCGTCGCCAACGACCAGGACGCGGGCGGATGAAATCTTTTCGGGTGTCGGTTGCATGCTCATGTATCTGGTATTTATGCGCTGTTCTACAGCTCTTCAATGCGCCGCGTCGGATAACTGTCCCATGCCTGGCAACCCGGGCAATGCCAGAAGTGCTGGGTCGCCTCAAAACCGCAAGCCGCGCAGCGATAGCGCATCAGGGGCTTGGTGGCCTGGCTCAGTGCCCGCTGCACCAGCGTGTGGTGGTGCTCGTCCTGCAACTGCTCGCCTTCTATCCATTTGCCTGTCGCGACCAGGGAGGCCTGGCGCTCCATGTGCCTGGCGTACCACTGGCGTGCGGATGCGGGGTCTTCTTCCAGTTTGACGATCGCCTCGACCACGTCGATCGACGGTGTGTTGGCGTAGCTGGTCTTGAGCAATTCGAGTGCGGCCGCTTTCTGGCCGCTGACCTGCGCGATGTTGGCCAGCAGGCCCGCCGCCAGCGGCAAGCCCTGGGGCGCCAATTCTTCGAGCTTGCGCAGCGTCTTCAAGGCGTCCTCAGACCTGCCGAGCTGGTTCTGCAACTTGGCCAGGTCAATCAAGGGCCGCGCGGCGGCTGGCGCCATGGCAACGGCTTCGCGTAGGTCGCTCAGCGCCTTGCCAGTGTCGCCCGAGGCGATGGAGGCGCCGGCCTGTTCGCACAGGTAGTGCGCCTGGCGGGTGCTGAAGCTGCCGTGGCTGGAGGTGCCCAGCCGTGCGGCGATTTCGGTGGCATTGGCCCAGTCGCGCGAGCGCTCATAAATGGAGAGGAGGGCGAGGCGTGCCTCTTCTTCGAACGGCGTGCCTTCAAGTTTGCGTAAAGCGATCTCGGCGCGGTCCAGCAAGCCAGCCTTGAGGAAGTCCAGCGCCAGGGCATGTTGTGCGCGGTCGCGTTCGGGCTGCGTCAGGTCGCCGCGCGACATGAGGTGCTCGTGCACGCGCACGGCGCGCTCGTATTCACCGCGGCGGCGAAACAGGTTGCCGAGGGCGAAATGGAGTTCCGACGTGTCCGGGTCGTTTTGCACGGCCTCGATAAACGCATCAATGGCCTGGTCCTGTTGTTCGTTGAGCAGGAAGTTCAGGCCCTTGAAGTAGGCCTTGGGCGCCTGGCGGTTTTCGATGCGAAGCTGCCGCAAGTCCAGCCGCGAAGCCAGCCAGCCCAGGGTGAAGGCGATCGGAAAGCCGAGCAGGACCCAGGTGAAGTCAAATTCCATGGTGGAGTGTGGAAGGATCGTCGGTCACGGTATGAGGTCCGCCGGATGAGGTGTGTTTGGCCGCTTTGCGTTTCTTCCACCAGCGCGGCATCATGACAAATATGCCGAGCGCCAGTCCGCAGGCGAAGGCGGCCAGAACAACCAGCACCAAAGGCGCTTGCCACAGGGTGCCAAAAAAGAAATACACCGAAACCGTTTGCTGGTTATTCAGTGCGAAAGCAAACAGGGTAAAAAAAATGGCTGCCTTAAGCAGCCACATGAGGTATTTCACTGGAAGATCCCCCGTAGTGGTCTGGCGATTGTAGCCAGCCCATCGGGGAGCAACAGGAAGACCTTACTTGGGTTCCTTGACCGCCAGCAACTCCTGGGTCCGGGCATCAACGGCTTCCCGCAATGCCTTTCCGGGCTTGAAATGCGGCACCCGTTTTTCCGGGATGGCCACGCTTTCGCCGGACCGCGGGTTGCGCCCCATGCGGGGCGGGCGGCGGTTGATGGAGAAGCTGCCAAAGCCCCTGATTTCAATCCGGTGGCCGCGCACCAGCGCGTCGCTCATGGCGTCAAGAATCGTCTTGACGGCATACTCGGCGTCGCGGTGTGTCAGCTGGCTGAATCGGGCCGCCAGTTCTTCAACAAGGTCGCTTCGGGTCATGGGTGCAAAAGTAGCTGTACAGCGATGCGATCCGCCAAAAGCGCATCACACCGCCGCACGGTTGCCTTCTTACTTCTCGTTGTTGTCCAGCTTGGCGCGCAGCAGTGCGCCCAGGCTGGTCGTGCCGGCGTTTTCACGCGAGGACTGCTGGCTCAGGTTAGCCATGGCTTCCTGCTGGTCAGCGTTGTCCTTGGCCTTGACCGACAGCTGGATGTTGCGGGTCTTGCGATCCACGTTCACCACGACTGCGGAGACTTCGTCGCCTTCTTTCAGCACATTGCGTGCGTCTTCGACGCGGTCGCGGCTGATTTCGCTGGCGCGCAGGTAACCGATGATGTCTTCGCCCAGGTCGATCTCGGCGCCCTTGGCGTCAACGGTCTTGACCTTGCCGGTCACGATCGCGCCCTTGTCGTTGATCGACACGAACGTGGTGAACGGATCGGAATCCAGCTGCTTGATGCCCAGGGAGATGCGTTCGCGGTCGACGTCGACAGCCAGCACGATCGCTTCGACTTCCTGGCCCTTTTTGTAGTTGCGCACGGCGGCTTCGCCGGGCTCATTCCACGAGAGGTCGGACAGGTGCACCAGGCCGTCGATACCGGCAGCCAGGCCCACAAAGACGCCGAAGTCGGTGATCGACTTGATCGGGCCCTTGACGCGGTCGCCGCGCTTGGTTTCCTGTGCGAATTCTTGCCATGGGTTGGCCTTGCACTGCTTCATGCCCAGGCTGATGCGGCGCTTGTCTTCGTCGATCTCGAGGACCATGACTTCGACTTCGTCGCCCAGCGCCACGAGCTTGCTCGGTGCCACGTTCTTGTTGGTCCAGTCCATTTCGGACACGTGGACCAGGCCTTCGATGCCGGGTTCGAGTTCCACAAACGCGCCGTAGTCGGCGATGTTGGTGATCTTGCCGAACAGGCGCGTGCCTTGCGGATAGCGGCGATTCACGCCCATCCATGGGTCGTCGCCCATTTGCTTCAGACCCAGCGAGACACGGTTCTTTTCGGTGTCGAACTTCAGGATCTTGGCAACGATTTCCTGGCCAGCCGTCACCACTTCGCTTGGGTGACGCACGCGGCGCCATGCCATGTCGGTGATGTGCAGCAGGCCGTCGATGCCGCCGAGGTCAACGAACGCACCGTATTCGGTGATGTTCTTGACGACGCCCTTGACGGCAGTGCCTTCCTTCAGGGTTTCCATCAGCTTGGCGCGTTCTTCGCCCATGCTGGCTTCGACCACGGCGCGGCGGCTCAGCACCACGTTGTTGCGCTTGCGGTCCAGCTTGATAACCTTGAATTCCATGGTCTTGTTCTCGTACGGAGACAAGTCCTTGATGGGGCGGGTGTCGATGAGCGAGCCGGGCAGGAAGGCGCGGATGCCGTTGACGAGGACGGTGAGGCCGCCCTTGACTTTGCCGCTGGTCTGGCCAGTGACGAACTCGCCGGATTCCAGGGCTTTTTCCAGGCTCATCCACGAAGCCAGGCGCTTGGCCTTGTCGCGGGACAGCAGGGTGTCGCCATAGCCGTTTTCGACGGAGTCGATCGCCACGGAGACGAAATCGCCGACCTGGACTTCGAGTTCGCCCTGGTCGTTCTTGAATTCTTCGAGGGGGACATAAGCCTCGGATTTGAGTCCGGCATTCACAACCACGTGGTTGTGATCGATACGCACTACTTCAGCGGTGATGACTTCACCGGTACGCATTTCAGAGCGTTGCAGCGATTCGTTAAATAGGTCGGCAAAAGATTCAGACATGATTTTCCTAGTCCACACAACAGGGTTCCAATAGCGGAATTGCTACTGTTTTTATAGCTGCTTGCGGCGGTTTTATGCGGCCAAACGTCTAGTAAGACCGCGGGTTACGTTAATGAACCTGCTAACCATGCGCAGGGTGCGCGTCGGGGGTCAGAAGGGCCGGGTGCCTTGCCACCAGTCAATCACCTGCTTCACCGATTCTTCAATCGACAAATCAGAGTTGTCCAGCTGGCGGGCGTCATCAGCAGGTTTCAAAGGGGCGGCTTGTCGCGACGAATCGCGGGCATCGCGTGCCTCTAAATCTTGCTGAATCGCGGCTATTGTAGCCGAATTTCCCTTTGAAATCAACTGCTTATGCCTGCGTTCGGCCCGGTGAAGGGCGCTGGCTGTCAGGAAGACTTTGAGTGGCGCCGCCGGAAATATGACGGTTCCCATGTCGCGGCCGTCGGCGACCAGGCCTGGAAGGCGCCGGAAACTGTGCTGGAGCTCCAGCAAGGCGGCCCGTACTTCGGGATGGGCAGATACCCGGGAGGCAGCCATGCCTGCGGGCTCCGTGCGAATGGCCTCGGAAACGTCCTCGGCCGCAAGGAAGATGCGGTCGCCCTGGAAACGCACCGGCATGGTGCGCGCCACACGGGCGACGCCTGGGCCGTCATCCAGCGAAATGCCTGCCAACGCTGCGGCGTGGGCACTCAGCCGATACAACGCGCCGGAATCCAGGTAGTGATAGCCCAGCCGATGCGCGACCACGGAGGCCAGCGTTCCCTTGCCGGAGGCGGTGGGGCCGTCAATGCAGATCACGGGAACGTGGGCGGTTTCGGCGCTGGCCACGGAAAAGAGGGCTTCGAAATAGTCCGGAAAGGTCTTGGCAACGCATTTCGGGTCCAGGATCCGCACCGGCAACTGGGCCGGATTAAAGGCGGCCAGCGAAAAGCACATGGCGATGCGGTGGTCGTCGTAGGTGTGGATGGACGCGGCCTTCCACCGGGCTGGCGGTGTGATCTTGAGGTAATCGGCGCCTTCTTCGACCGTGGCGCCCAGCTTTTGCAGTTCGCAGGCCATGGCCGCAATGCGGTCGGTTTCCTTGACGCGCCAGCTGGCGATATTGCGCAAGGTGGTCGTGCCATCGGCATAAAGCGCCATCGCGGCCAGCGTCATCGCTGCATCCGGAATGTGATTGCAGTCCAGGTCAATCGCCTTGAGCGGCCATGCGCCGCGGGAGATGCGCAAGGAATTCGGCGTGCTCTCAATCTGGGCGCCCATCATCTGGGCCGCTTCTACAAAGCGGATGTCGCCCTGAATGGAATCGGCGCCCACACCCAGGATTTCTATGTGTTTTTGGCTGCCAGCCCCTGATGCTATTGCGCCCAGTGCTATGAAATAGCTAGCAGACGATGCGTCGCCCTCGACGTGGATTTCGCCCGGTGATCGGTACCGGCTGCCGGCGGGAATAATGAAACGCTCCCAGCCTTCGCGCTTCACGTCGATTCCGAAGCGTTGCAGGAGCTTGAGCGTGATTTCGATGTAAGGCCGGGAGATCAGCTCGCCGACCACTTCAATGCAGATGTCCTGCCTGGCTACCAGCGGCAGCGCCATGAGCAAAGCCGTCAAAAACTGGCTGGAAACGTCGCCGCGCACCTTGATGGGGTCTTGCAGCTTCAGTTGTCCGGGGTGCAAACGCAGCGGCGGATAGCCCTCGTTGCCCAGGTAGTCAATCGCGCATCCGAGCTGCCGGAGCGCATCGACCAGATCGCCGATGGGCCTTTCGTGCATGCGCGGCACGCCGGAGAGTTCGAATTCCCCGCCGAGCAGCGCGAGGGCGGCAGTCAGAGGGCGCATCGCCGTGCCGGCATTGCCCATGAAGAGTTTTGCCGGCGTTTGAACGGATCGGCCACCCAGGCCGGAAATCACGGCGGTGTCGCCGTCCTGCTTCACCGCGCAGCCGAGCTGCCTGAGCGCCGTGAGCATCACGGCCGTATCGTCGGAGGAAAGCAGGTCGTGAACGGTGGTTTCACCGTGGCTCAAGGCGGCCAGGAGCAGGACGCGGTTGGAGATGCTTTTGGAGCCGGGCAGGCGAACGGTGCCGCCCGCCCTGCTCAACGGCGGAATATCCAGGAACTCGGTATCGAACATGGACCGCGCGTTTACTTGTGCGATTTTTGAGAAGAGATGCGCCAGGTGGAACGGGTTTCACTGGCTTTTTCGATCAGCACTTCCAGGACATCGCCGCTGCTGGTGGAGATCAACTGCTCAAGCGACTGAAGCGTTTCCTGGAAAATCTTGGATTGCGCCAGCAGCTCTTCGCGGTTGGCGATCAGGATGTCGCGCCACATTTTCGGGTCACTGGCTGCGATGCGCGTGAAGTCACGGAAGCCCGGACCGGCCAGCGACATGAACTCCTTGCCGTGATCCTGCCCGGTAATACCGTTGATCAGGGCAAAGGCGATCAGGTGCGGCAGGTGGCTGACCGCTGCGTAAGCGGCGTCATGCGCTTGCGGTGACATTTTGAGGACATGGCAGCCCAAAGCCGTCCACAGGTCGGTTGCTTTCTGGAGCTGGACGGTGAAGGTGCGCTCGATGGGCGTCAGAATGACCTGCTTGCCGGCGTAGAGGTCCACGTCGGCGTGCTCAACGCCCGAGACCTCTTTACCTGTAATCGGATGGCAGGGCACAAAGGAGCCGACGTTATCGCGCAGGACGCGCCTTGCAGCGTCTACGACATCGCGTTTGGTCGAACCCACGTCCATGATCAGCGTATTGGGTCCGACAAGGTGCCGGATGGCCTTGAATGTGGCTTCCGTGGCCGACACCGGCACTGCCAGCAATACGATATCTGCCCCGGAGACCGCCAGCAGTGCCGAGGGCGCCTCCACGTCGATCACGCCCATCTGGCGCGCGCGCTCCGTGGTGGAGGGGGACTTGCTGTAACCGACGACGCGTTTGACCAAACCGGCGCGTTTGAGCGCCAGCGCAAAAGAGCCACCCATCAGGCCGCATCCGATGAGACCTAATTGTTCAAACATGTCGTGATACCAGAGTTTGTGTAAGTCGTTGCATTAATCGCTAACTGGATAGGTCCCAAGGACCTTGTAGAAGGCGCACAGTTGCTGGAGGTCGGCCAGCGCCGCTTTGACATGGTCCTGCGACGGGTGGCCCTGCAGGTCAATATAAAAATAGTACTCCCACTGGCCTGAGCGCGCCGGGCGCGATTCAAAGCGGGTCATTGAGACGCCGTGGGCTTTGAGTGGCATAAGGATATCGTGCACGGCGCCCGGGCGATTGGGCACGGACACCACCAGGCTGACGCAGTCTTTGCCGGACGCCGGCGGGGAGGGCAGCGTCTGCGGCAGGCACACCACGGCAAATCGCGTGCGGTTGAAGGCATCGTCCTGAATGGCATGGGCTGCCGTGTAAAGGCCGAACTGGGTGGCCGCGCGGTCGCTGGCGATGCCTGCCCAAGCCGGGTTGGTGGTGGCCAGCCGCGCGCCTTCGGCATTGCTGGAGGCGGTGCGGCGGTCGACGTGAGGCAGATGTGTGGTCAGCCAGCCCTGGCACTGGGCCAGCGCCTGAGGATGTGCGTACACCGCTTCGATGCCTTCGAGGGATTCGGAGAGGCGCAACAGATTGTGGCGAACCATCAGGCTGATCTCGCCAACGATATGCAAGGGGGAATTCAGGAAGAGGTCCAGCGAGCGCGACACCACGCCTTCGGTGGAATTTTCAACAGGCACCACACCGTAGCTGGCGCTGCCTGCCGCCGTGGAGCGAAAGACCTCGTCGATGCTGATGCAGGGGACATGCTCAATGCTGGCGCCAAAAAACTGCAACGCCGCCTGTTCGCTGAAAGTGCCGGCGGGGCCCAGATAAGCGACACGGACCGGTGACTCCAGAGCCAGGCAAGCCGACATGATTTCACGCCAGACCGCTGCGACGTGTTCATTCTTGAGCGGGCCTTTGTTGGCTTGCTGGATCTGATCGATGACCTGGGCCACGCGGTCGGGGCGGAAAAAAGGCGTTCCTTCCCGCTTCTTGACTTCCCCCACTTGCTCCGCCACTTGGGCGCGGCGATTCAGGAGGGTGAGCAATTCCCTGTCCAAGGCGTCGATCTGGACGCGTAAATCAGCAAGATTGGCAGTCATATCAGAGGCCGCCCGGCCACCTGGGAGCACTGAACACCCACAGCGGGGCAGCGAACAAGGTGAGCATGGGGGTATTTAATCCTAGGCGTGTTTTTCTTCGAATTCTCGCATGTACTCCACCAGCGCCCGTACACCGGCTATCGGCATGGCGTTGTAAATGCTGGCGCGCATGCCGCCTACAGACTTGTGGCCTTTGAGCTGCAGAAGGCCCCGGGCCTTGGCGCCGGCCAGGAACGCGTCGTTGCGCGACTCGTCGCGCAGGAAAAACGGTACATTCATGCGCGAGCGGCAGTCCTTGCCGACCTTGTTCAGGTAGAGCTGTGAGCTGTCAATGGCGTCGTAAAGCAGTTGTGCCTTGGCGAGGTTGCGGCTTTCCATGGCGGCAACGCCAGTGGCCGAGCCTTCCTTCTGGCGTTTGAGCCATTGAAAAGTGAGGCCTGCAATGTAGATGGCATAGGTGGGCGGCGTGTTGTACATCGACTGGTTGTCCGCCACCGTCTTGTAATCGAAAGCGCTGGGGCACGCAGGCAAAGCATGGCCAAGCAAATCCTCGCGAATGACCACCAGCGTCACGCCGGCGGGGCCGAGGTTTTTCTGTGCTCCGCCAAATGCCAGGCCCACGCGGGACCAGTCAACGGGCCTGGACGCCACGTGGGAGGAAAAATCAATCACCAGGGGCGCATTGCTTCCCAGGGCTTTGAGGTCTGGCAGGGCGTGAAACTCCACGCCGTTGATGGTTTCGTTGGTGCACAGGTGCACGTAGGCCGCATCCGGGCGCAGTTTCCAGCCCGAAGGCGAAGGAAGCGCGGTATGGCCGTTGTCTGCATTGCTGCCGGCGATCTGCACGTCGCAGTACTTGCGCGCTTCTTTTTGTGACTTGTCGCTCCAGCTGCCGGTCACCACAAAATCAGCGGAACGCCCACGCGACAGGTTCAAGGGGACGATGGCGTTTTCGGCCAGCCCGCCGCCTTGCATGAACAGTATCTTGAACTGCGGCGGAATCGCCATGAGCTCGCGAAAATCGGCTTCCGCGGCTTCATAAATGGAGATGAATTCCTTGCCGCGATGGCTCATCTCCATCACGCTCATGCCGCTGCCGCGCCAGTCCAGCATCTCGTCCGCCGCCTGTTGCAAAACCTCTTCAGGCAGGTTTGCGGGGCCGGCGGAAAAATTGAACGGACGGGTCATTTCTTCGCAGGTGGCTTGGCTGCTCCCGGGGCCGGGCTGGTGCCAACGATTTTCACCGCTGTATCGTCGAATTGCTTGATGCGTGCGACCACATCGGCGCGCGAAGCTTCCACCAGTTTCTGCACAAAAAGATTGCCGAGTTCAGGCGCTGCGGTCTGGTATTTCTTGATGGCGGGAGATTCGAAAAAAGCGACGAGCTGCTGGAGTTCTTCCTGGGTGAAGCGCTCCGCATAGGCGGGAACCAGCGAGTCAGCGCTGACTTTGGCGACCTGCTTGCCGATCAGCTGGCTGGCGTCATCGGCGTACTTTTTAAGTTCGGTGTTGAGGTCTTCGGAGGCCTTTGCCTGCTTGGCCTTGGGGACGTTGGCTTCCAGTTGCGGGCCCCATTTGACAATCAGGTCCTGGGCCGTGCTGCCAGCCAGCTGGCTGACCAGCCGGTCCAGCTCGGGGCCCTGCTGCAGGGCGACCACTTTTTTGGCCAGTTCGGTTTTGGCGTCCGTCTGGGCGTGGACGGCGGTGGCGCAGGCCATGCCGGCGATCGCAAGTGCGGTGATCAGCTTTTTCATCAATTACTTTCCGTGTTGGAGGCGTCTGTGCCGGTGTCGGTTTCGGAGTCGATATCGTCCAGCGTGGCATCGTTTTCGACGATGCGCTGAAGACCGCTCAATTGTGAGCCCTCATCAAGGCCAATCAACGTAACACCCTGTGTAGCCCTGCCCATCTCGCGGATTTCGCTGACCCGGGTGCGAACCAGCACACCCTTGTCGGTGATGAGCATGATTTCATCGTCAACGTGGACCAGCGTTGCAGCCACCACTTTGCCGTTGCGCTCGCTTTGCTGGATGGCAATCATGCCCTTGGTGCCGCGGCCATGGCGCGTGTATTCGGTGATAGAGGTGCGCTTGCCGAAGCCGTTTTGCGTGGCTGTGAGCACGCTTTGCTGTTCATCTTCGGCCACCAGCATCGCGATGACGCCCTGGCCGTCTTCCAGCGTCATGCCGCGCACGCCGCGCGCGTTGCGGCCCATGGGGCGCACATCGTTTTCGTCAAAACGGACAGCCTTGCCGCCGTCGCTGAACAGCATCACATCGTGCTTGCCGTCGGTAAGCGACGCGCCTATCAGGTAGTCGCCCGGATCCAGATCCACGGCGATGATGCCGGCCTTGCGCGGGTTGCTGAATTCGTCCAGGGCGGTTTTCTTCACGGTGCCCATGGAGGTGGCCATGAAGACGTATTGATCCGCGGGGAAGCTGCGCTTTTCACCCGTCAGTGGCAGGACCACGGTGATTTTTTCGCCTTCCTGCAGCGGGAACATGTTGACGATGGGGCGGCCGCGCGAGCCGCGCGAGCCCGCAGGCACTTCCCAGACCTTGAGCCAGTAGAGCCGTCCCCGATTGGAGAAGCACAGGATGTAGTCGTGCGTGTTGGCAATGAAGAGCTGGTCGACCCAGTCGTCTTCTTTGGTGGCGGTGGCCTGTTTGCCGCGGCCGCCGCGCTTTTGCGCCCGGTACTCCGACAGCGGCTGGCTCTTGATATAGCCGGTGTGTGAGAGCGTCACCACCATGTCGGTGGGGGTGATCAGGTCTTCGGTGCTCAAATCGAATGAGCTGTGTTCAATCTGGCTGCGCCGCGCGCCCAGCTTGGTCTGGCCGAACTCGAGCTTGATCGCGGAGAGTTCTTCACCAATGATGATGGAAACGCGCTCGGGCTTGGCCAGGATGTCGAGCAGATCGTCGATCTCGGCCATGACTTCCTTGTATTCGGCCACGATCTTGTCTTGTTCCAGTCCGGTCAGGCGCTGCAGGCGCATCTGCAGGATTTCCTGGGCCTGGGTTTCCGACAGGCGATAAAGGCCATCGTTGCCCATGCCGAAAGCTTTTTCGAGCCCGTCCGGCCGGTAGTCGTCGGCATTGACCACGCCGCCGTCGACGCGCGTGCGGGTGAGCATCTCACGCACCAGACTGCTATCCCAGGGGCGCAGCATCAGTTCGGCCTTGGCTACCGGCGGCGTGGGCGCATTGCGGATGATGGCAATGAAATCGTCAATATTGGCCAGGGCGACTGCCAGGCCTTCCAGCACGTGGCCGCGTTCGCGTGCCTTGCGCAGCGTGAATACGGTGCGGCGCGTGACCACTTCACGGCGGTGCGAAATGAAGACCTGGATCAGGTCTTTCAGGTTGCACAGCTTGGGTTGGCCGTTAACCAGCGCCACCATGTTGATACCGAAGGTGTCCTGCAGCTGGGTTTGCTTGTACAGGTTGTTGAGCACCACTTCGGGGACTTCACCGCGCTTGAGCTCAATGACCAGGCGCATGCCGGACTTGTCGCTCTCATCCTGGATGTGGCTGATGCCCTCGATTTTTTTCTCGTGCACCAATTCGGCCATGCGCTCCTGGAGCGTCTTTTTGTTGACCTGGTAGGGCAGTTCGTCAACGATGATGGATTGGCGCTGGCCCTTGTCAATGTCCTCGAAGTGGCACTTCGCGCGCATCACCACCTTGCCGCGGCCGGTACGGTAGCCGTCCTTGACGCCGTTGATTCCGTAAATAATGCCGCCCGTGGGGAAGTCCGGCGCCGGCACGATCTCCATTAATTCATCAATAGAGGCCTCCGGGTTCTTCAGCATGTGAAGGCAGGCATCCACCACTTCGTTGAGATTGTGGGGCGGAATGTTGGTGGCCATGCCCACAGCGATACCGCCCGATCCGTTGACGAGCAGATTGGGCAGCCGGGTTGGCATGACCAGAGGCTCTTGCTCGCTGCCGTCATAGTTGGGGCCGAAGTCGACAGTCTCTTTATCCAGGTCTGCCAGCAATTCATGGGCGATCTTCGCCAGGCGGATTTCCGTGTACCGCATCGCGGCGGCGTTGTCGCCGTCGACCGAGCCGAAGTTACCCTGGCCGTCGACCAGCAGATGGCGCAGGGAGAAGTCCTGGGCCATACGCACGATGGTGTCGTAGACCGACTGGTCCCCGTGCGGATGGTATTTACCGATCACGTCGCCGACGATACGGGCTGACTTCTTGTAGGGGCGGTTCCAGTCGTTGTTCAGCTCGTGCATCGCGAACAGCACACGGCGGTGGACCGGTTTCAGGCCGTCCCTTGCATCCGGGAGGGCCCGGCCCACGATCACGCTCATGGCGTAATCGAGATAGCTGCGCCGCATTTCCTCTTCAAGACTGATGGGCAGGGTTTCTTTAGCGAACTGGGTCATGAGCGGCCTGGTTGGGATTTCGGGATTCTTGAGGAAAGCCCTCGATTTTAAGGCTTGAGTTTATAGCGAGCACTTGTGGCGGGGCAGCAACAAATGCTTAAGAATCTCGAGTCTGTGTCAGACGAAGCCGATACCGTGCTTGATGGTTCAGACAGGTGTGGCACAATCGATGTAACGCTTTGAGTGATGGTCACTCACGGCGTGTAAATTATTAATCGCAGCAAGTCTGCGGCTTTTCTCTAGAGGAGAACCATGAAGAAACTCAACAAAGTGGCAATGTTGTTTGCTTCCGCAGCGCTTGTTACCGCCGCTGGTGCACAAACGATTGACAACTGGAAAAACGGCAACAACGAACTGGTCTGGAAGAACGGCACCAACGAACTGTGCTGGCGCAACGCTAACTGGACGCCTGCTACCGCAGCTCCAGGCTGCGATGGTGCGATTGTTCCCGCTGGTGCTCCTGCTGCTGCTCCTGCTGCCGCCGCTCCTGCCGCTGCTGCTCCTGCTGCCGCCGCTCCTGCTGCTCCTCCTGTCGCAACGAAGGTCACCTACGCTGCTGACGCATTCTTTGATTTCGACAAGTCCGTGCTGAAGCCAGAAGGCAAAGCCAAGCTGGACGACCTGGTCGGCAAGATCAAGGACATCAACCTGGAAGTCATTATCGCTGTGGGTCACACCGACTCCGTTGGTAGCGATGCTTACAACCAGAAGCTGTCGGTTCGCCGTTCGGAAGCCGTCAAGGCATATCTCGTGTCCAAGGGCATCGAGAAAAACCGCGTCTACACTGAAGGCAAGGGCGAGAAACAGCCAGTTGCTGACAACAAGACCGCCGAAGGCCGCGCCAAGAACCGTCGCGTGGAAATCGAAGTCGTTGGTACCCGCGCCAACAAGTAATCCTTTCGGATCACTTCAAAAACCGCGCTACGGCGCGGTTTTTTTATGCCTCAACGATAATGCCTCATGTCTATAAGCGATAACTTCGATCCCGCCGAACTGGCCAAGTTTTCCGATCTGGCCCACCGCTGGTGGGACACCGAAAGCGAGTTCCGCCCCCTTCACCAGATCAACCCGCTCCGCCTGGGGTGGATAGAAGGCCTGGTCCCGCTTAAAGGGCTGCGGGTGCTGGATGTCGGTTGTGGTGGCGGCATTTTGGCCGATTCCATGGCACGCAAGGGCGCCGACGTCCTGGGCATCGATCTGGCCACAAAAGCGCTCAAAGTCGCCCAGCTTCATGCTTTGGAAGCCCAAACCGAGGGCGTTCAGTACCGTGAAGTCAGCGCCGAAGCGCTTGCGGCCGAGCAACCAGGCAGCTTTGATGTGGTGACTTGCATGGAAATGCTGGAGCATGTGCCCGACCCGTCTTCCATCGTCAAGGCTTGCTCAGCACTGGTCAAACCTGGCGGCCATGTGTTTTTCTCCACTATCAATCGCAACGCCAAAGCCTTTTTGTTCGCCATTGTCGGCGCCGAATACGTGCTGAACATGCTGCCGCGTGGTACCCACGAGTACGCCAAACTCGTCAAACCCAGCGAGCTGGCTGCTTATTGCCGTGCTTCGGGCCTCTCGCTCGAGCAAACCCGGGGCATGGAATACAACCCCCTGACACGCCATTACTGGCTCAGCGCGGATACCAGCGTCAATTACATGCTGGCCACACGGAAAAGTTGAAATCCGGGGCCCGAATTCGGCGATCAAACCTTTGCGCCGCCAAGTTCTGTCTTTTCTCTGCCTTTTTCTTATTATTTAGTTAGCGCCCTAGACATGTTCAACAACATCGCCGCCGTTCTGTTCGACCTGGACGGCACCCTGATCGACAGTGCTCCCGATCTGGGCGCCGCCGCCGACAAAATGCGTACAGACCGGGGGCTTGAGTCGCTCCCTTTAGCGCTTTACCGCCCCATGGCCGGCGCCGGCGCGCGCGGCATGATCGCCATCGCCTTCGGCCTGACGCCTGACGATGCCAGTTTTGCCGACCTGAAAGAAGAGTTTTTCCGCAACTACGAGTCGCGCATGACCGAAAACACCTCGGTGTTTGACGGCGTGGCCGAACTCATCGCCCAGATCAGCCAGGCTGGCCTCAAATGGGGCGTGGTCACCAACAAATCGGCTCGCTTTACCATCCCGCTGACCAAAGCGATGCCGCTCTTCAATACAGCACAGACCATCATCAGCGGCGACACCACACCGCACGCCAAACCGCACCCGGCGCCATTGCTGGAGGCTGCCCGCCAGCTTGATCTGGCGCCTGAACGCTGCATTTATGTCGGCGATGACGAGCGTGACGTCGTCGCAGGCCGCGCCGCAGGCATGCCGACCGTGGCTGCCGCCTACGGTTACCTCGGCAAAACAGCCGATACCGGCGGCTGGAAAGCCGACGCCACCATCGCCAAGCCCAGCGCGCTCTTGAATTTACTGCGAATGGCGTAAACTAAGCCTCCTGGGGCTGCATTGGTTTCGACGTGGGTTCGGACGCGGTGTGGTGCATGTCGAGCTGAGTGCGCTCGTAAAACAGATTCAAACAAACTAACTGCAAACGACGAACGTTTCGCACTCGCTGCTTAATTGCCAGTGAGCTTTACAACAGCAGGCCGATGGGCTGGGCAAGGGGTGTTTAGCGCAAGTTAAACGCTCCCGGCTGTAAAGATAATTTCATCGGCTGGCTCCGGGCTGGGTACCTTAACCCGGGGCGAGAAAATAGGGTGCTGGCGTCCTGTGTAGCGTGCGACTGCGCGACACAGGTGGCGAGACTCAAATCAGACCGCTAAACATGTAGATCTGCCCGAACAAGGCTTGCGGACGGGGGTTCAAATCCCCCCAGCTCCACCACCATCACGACCAAGGCCGTTGACTGAAATTCAGTCAGCGGCCTTTTTCATTGGTGACTGTTACTGGGCCATTCCTTCGCCCCACCAAAAGGCGACTCCAGCCCTTGGACCACCAGAAGAAGCGGCGCCCGCTCGTTCATGCGCTTTCCATGGGTCCTGCCGGAAATTGCAGGCGGTAACACCGGGTAAAGCCGGGCGGCGGCGGCGCCAACCCAAATTGCGCGCCGTGAATGGCCGCGATCTTTTCGACAACACGCAGGCCGGTGCCCAGGCCCAGGGAGCGCGAGCTGCCCGTATGAAGGCTGGAGGCCAGGACTTTGATGTTCTCCTGTGCCGAATCAGAGACCTGCAGCCAGCGGGCGGCGGGGTCCAGCTGCACTTCCACCCGGGTTTCCGGCGGCGTGTGGCTCAAGGCGTTTTCAACCAGGTTGCGCAGCACCAGGCCCAGCAGCACCGCGTGCCCGCTCATGAGAAAGGGCCCCGGGCTCACCAGCGACAGATCGTGCTGCGTCTCGACGGCGGCCTGGCCGAACTCGGCCACCTCGTTCATCGCGATCTCATCCAGGTTCAATGCCTGCCTTGCCTCGAGCAGGTCGGTACGACTGGCGCGCGCCAGCGCCAGCAGGTTCGCCAGCACCTGGCCCGCCCGCAAGGCGTCCTGCTCGAGCTGCGACAACAGCGCCTCGCGTTCATCGCCGGAGGCCGCACGCCGCAGGGCGTGCGCCTGCAGGGTTAGCGAAGCCAGCGGTGTGCGCAGCTCGTGGGCCAGTTCGCTGGCCAGTTCCCGCTCTCTTTCAACGGCCGACTGGTAGCGCCCCGCCAGCGTATTGATCGAATCCACCACGGCGCGGAACTCATGCTGCGAATAAGGCCCCTGGAGCGGGGCAGGCTTGTGGATGTCCAGTGCGTCCACGTCGCGCGATAAGGCGTACAGCGGCCTTAAACCCCGGTGGATCGCAAATCCCAGCGCCAGCGCGACCACGGGCAGCAGCCAGAAGCCGGGGCCCGCGACTTGCCCGGCAATGTCCTTTGCCAATTCATCACGCTCCGCCGAATCCAGCAGCACGGTGACCTTGCGTGTCCGGTCCGGCCCATCCCAGCGCGAGAATGCCCGCCAGGGCGCCGGCGGCGAGCCCAGCATCAGGTTCTCAAAGCCTTCGCGCGGATTGAAGGCCACGGGTGGCGCTTCGCCGATGCGCATCAACGCCTTGCCTTGCCCGTCCCACATCACCACGCTCATGGAGCGCTGGTAGTCATGGCTCTTCAGATTGGACAGCGCGGCGGTGTTGCTGAAGTCGGTGCGTGCGTCGGCGCCGGCAAAACTTTCCGCAAGCTCAAGAAAGGCGACGCTGGCAAGGTGCCCGTCCGTGAGCTCGTCGGCCTCATGGATGCCCGTGCGGTAGCCCAGCATGACAAAACCGCCCCAGACAATCAGCAGCGCTCCCAGCGCCCAGGCCATCAGGCTGGTCGTTAGCGACTTGTGTACGGCTTTCATGGCTCCTCCGGCACAAAATAGCCCACGCCGCGCAGCGTGCGGATCACGCCTTCGCCCAATTTTTTCCGCAGGTGATGCACATGGACCTCCACCGCATTGCTGTCGAGTGCGTTGTCCCAGCTATAGAGCCGCGCCTCGATCTGCGGCCGTGACAGCACGCGGGGCCTGACTTCCACCAGCGCGAGCAGCACACCGAACTCCCGCGCGGCCAGCTCCACGGGTTTGCCGTTCAGGTGTACGGCCCGTGTGGCCGGGTTGATCTCCAGCGCGCCGGCCGTGATGGTTGATTGCGCACGGCCGACGGCTCGCCGCCGCAGCGCACGCATGCGCGCGGCCAGCTCGTCGGGATCAAAAGGTTTGGTCACGTAGTCATCGGCGCCCATGTCCAGGCACTCGATCCGCGCGGCGACCTGATCGCGCGCCGTCATGATCAGCGTCGGCGTCCCGGCATCGGGAAGTGAACCTTCAGGCGCCAGGCGCAATCGCCTGAGCACTTCCGAGCCGTCGCCGTCTTCAAGGCCGAGATCGAGCAGCACCAGGTCGAAAGGCTCAACCTTCAGCGCGGTCCAGGCCGACTCAACACCGCTGGCGATATCGATGGCCCAGCCCAATTGCTTGAGGTGGCTCTCAAGCCCCCTGGCGATGCCTTCATCATCTTCAACGACCAGTACACGCATACGGCATTGTCCGCCAGGCCCGCGTGGAAGACAAAGGCATATCGCCCCCGCGTCCCCGTGTGAAGGGCTTTCGGGAGGCCTTAAGAGTGCCTTAAGAATTCAGCGGATTTCTCCGTGCAGCCGTCGAGGTTCGCGGCCCCGCCAAACCGTTAAGGAGGATTTAAGACAAGGCGTTGAAGCTCCACGCCATGCAAAATCTTTCCCCAAAACGGCTTGCGGTGATCACGGCCGGCACCGCCCTGATGTTTCTGGCATGGGACGCGTCCGGCTTCGACTTGCCCATGGCTCACTGGTTCGGCGGCCTGGGCGGCTTCCCGCTGCAGGACAACTGGTTCCTCACCACCGTCCTGCACGACGGCGCCCGGCGCCTGGCCTGGTGCCTCGCCTTGCTGCTGTGTTTGGGTGTGTGGTTTCCCCTCGGCGGTCTGGAGCGGCTGACATTCAACAGGCGTCTGCAGTTTGCCCTCACCACCTTGCTGGCGGTTACGGTGGTCAGTTCACTGAAGCTGGTGAGCGCCACCAGTTGCCCTTATGCCCTGTCAGACTTCGGCGGTGTGGCGCACTACACCTCGCACTGGGCCCACCTGTTCCAGCACGATGGCGGCAGCGGAGGCTGCTTTCCTGCGGGGCATGCTTCGTCGGGTTTTGCCTTCCTGGGCGGCTACTTCGCGTTCCGCGGCAGCGACAAAGCCGTGGCGCAAAAATGGCTGGCAGGCGCCATCATGGTCGGCTTGGTCCTGGGCTTCGCACAGCAGTTGCGCGGCGCACATTTCATGAGCCACACCCTCTGGACCGCATGGATTTGCTGGTGCACTGCATGGGGTGTCGACAAGCTGATGGATCGGTTCACTTTCGTGGACGTGAAAGCCGACCTTGGGGCAGCCGCATGAGTTCTATGGATGTTCCCGGTGCGTGGGTTCCATGGTGGGAACTTCGTCTCATCGACTCATTTGAGTGTGGAGCTGACTGCTATCGTCACGCGCCGGCTGCGTGCCAAGTCGGCACGGGTTTTCGCTTCGGTGATGAATTTTCCTTCGGTGTAGACCTGTGCAGCGGGTACCCCCCTGCTCATCAGGTAATTTTTTACCGAGTCGGCGCGTCTCATCGCCACCTTCTGTCCGTAGGCGGGCGATAACTGCTCCTCTTTATCGACATGGCCAACAATCAGCATGGTGTCCAGGTTCTCCTGGGCCAACTCCTGCACCAGGCTGTCGATGATGGCCATCGACGCCGGTTTCAGAATTGATTTGTCGTAGTCAAAATACACATCCACCGAGTAGGAAAGTTTTTTCACGAACTTCGATTTCTCTGCGCGTTTGGCGGATTCGGCAGTGGATGGCAAAGCCGTTTGGCTGAACTGAAACGTAACGTCCCCGCGAGCAAGTTCCGGATCGAGAATCATGCCGGTCTGCGGATTCTGGTTTTTATTGAGCGTCGGTACGTTTTGGGCGAGCCACAAGCCAATTTCCTTGCCGGTCACAAAGCCATCCCTGGCGCTCGTCGCGGCGCCGTTCAGGGCGTCAATCAGCAATGGCAGGAAGACGCTCTTCGCAGGGACCTTTTCTGTGGCACTGCCGGCCGAAATGAACTGGCGTGCCGGCGCCTTGGCCTCCGTGCTCAGAAATCGCCACCGGCTTTTCTCGTCTTCGTCCGGCAAAGCCAATGACCCCTTGCTCTGGAAGATCGTCCCTGAAAAGCAGCTGTCGAATATGAACATCGCGTGGCGTGATGCGACTTCATGGGCAATCGTTTGAAATTCGCGGATGGGGACGGCTGATCTGAGGAATGCCTTCGGGTCGACCGCAGGATCGACTGCGTCGATTGGCACCAGGTACCCGAAATCATTCACTGGATTTGAGTAGCCATGCCCTGTGAAAAAATAGAGCAGCCGGTTATCCGGCACCGTCCCATACTCTGCCGAGAATTCGCGCAGATAGCTGCCTATTTCTGCCCCCGTGGCGTTCGACACGACCCATACGTGGAACCCGTGTTTTCTTAATACCTCGGCAAGTTTGTCCACGTCTGCAAGCGTATTGGGCAGCGGTGACCATCCCTTGTTTGCCGCTCCGAGATAAGCCGATTCGGCGATCAGCAGCGCGTAACTGCCGGTGTAGAGCGGCACCGACCTGCCTGCGGGGGACACAACCGTTGGCTGCGGTCCGGTGGCCGGCAACTTGCGAAGCGTTGCGGCATCCGCAGATGGGGCGATGGTGAGCAGCAGGCACAGGGCAAGCAGCCACCCGGCATGCCGGCTTTGCCGGGTGCTAGAACACATCGGTTCTTTTCTTCCAGTCCTCCCACCGGGTGACGGCGGACGTGGGGAAGCGTTTCAAGAGTCGCCGTTCGCCTTGGGCCTTGAGCTCCGTGTTCCGGTTCCAGGCGGATTCGCCCATCGACCGGACCGCGTTGAAGATCACTGTCGACTTGACCGTTGACACATCCAGATCCTTCATTGCAAGCCTGAATATCTCGTCGGCGTCACTGCGCGGGATCGACGGTGACTGCTCCCAGTACAGATAGTCGTGCACGATGGCGGCGTAGGCATAGTCGCCGTCGGGCCGCAGGACCGACCAGAACAAGCGCGGAATACTCGCCAGGTCGGTGACAAAGCCGGTCGGCACGACGACTTCCTTGAATCTTTCTGAGGCCTGCGCCGGGCGCCACTGTATGGGTTTCGCCAGGAAGTAAATGGGCTCGACAAAACGTTGAACCACGAGCGGATCGCCGAGTGCCTTCTGATCCATCCAGCCTTTCATCCAGTCATCGATCTCATTGCTTGCCGGTTCAAGACCGGTCGCAACCGGCGATTTGACAGGCTGCGCAAAGGCAGGAGAAGTTGGCAGGCACGCGCCGGCTAGCGTCGCGATCAGATAGCCGAATGTGTTTCGCTTGTTCAAGTCGGACACGATGGATTCCCTCACTTTTTTGAAGTATTTGTTGTGACTGCATCGTGGCACGCACCTTCTCCAGACGCCTCCCCTAATTGGGGGAGAAGCGTTTACGCATCTCACGTCGGCAGCGAGGGCTGCGACGGTCTTGTCATTGCGCTGCGAGCGACCCCAAAAAGAAATCCATCGCCAGCGTCACCACAGCCGGCTCGATCCGGTGCGGGCCTTTGAACTCCACAGTGCTCACGTCATAACCCGCGGCCCTGAGCCGCTCGGCGTGTGGGCGTGCGCTGGTTTCTATCGGCAGCTGTTCGTCTTCCAGCCCGTGGGCGATGAAGATGCGGGGTGCACCTTCCTGCGTGAAGACGGACATGAAGCCGCCCGAGAACACGATGACGTGGCTGGCGATGTCGCCGTTGGTGACGCCTGCCGAGAGGGCGTAGCTGCCGCCGTCGGAGAATCCGGCAAAGGCCAGGTGGCTGGGGTCTATTGCAAACCTTGAGGCGACTTCCGCTAGGGCCTTGTCCAGCCGCTCCAGGTCGGGGCCGTTGCCGCCTATGACCAGGTCCCAGGTCGGAAACTGCGACTGCGGCAGCAGCAGCAAAAAGCCGCGCTGCTGTGCATGCTCGATGAAGAAGGGCAGCACCTTGTCGGCACTGCCGCCGGCGCCGTGAAACATCACCAGCAAGGGCGCCGGCGCCCCGGGCTTGAGGCTCTGCGGCACGATCAGCACGGCGTCGCGCTCTTCGGCAATGCCCAGCTTGTGGCGGCCGGCTGGCAAGGGGTCTTGATGCGGCTTGCCGCCGGGGCGAAACGAGAGCCGTCCCAGCAACGCGCCACCCAGAAGCGACATATCCAGCATGGTCAGGCTTTAGGCGTCTGGCCAATGCAGCGGAAGGCCGCGCACTGCGCAAACGCGTCTTCACTCAGCGGCTGGTTTTTGCCCTTGCAGAACTTGGTCGTCAGCTTGAGCAACTCCTTGATGTCGCGGCCGCTGGCGGCGGCATAGGTTACGGTCAGTCTGGCGATCAGTTCATCGGGCAGCTCGGCGCCGAACTGCTGCGCCAGCGACTTCCACAGTTGCGTGGCCTGGTCTTTGGTCGGCGTTTCAAACTGGATGATGGCGATGCAGCGCGACAAGATGGCGTCGTCAATATCGGCCACGCGGTTGGTCGTCATGAAGAGCAGGCCGTTGAAGTATTCGAGCGTGCGCAAAAACTCCGCCACGATGGCGTTGTGCTGCAGGTCATTGTCGCGGCGGCGGATGTAGACATCGGCTTCGTCCAGCAGCAGCACCGAATCCCATCGCGCGGCGCGCTGCAATATCTTCGACAGATTGGCTTCCACCGAGCCGGCGGTCACGCCAAGCTGGCCCGAATGCACGCGGTACAGCGGCTTGCCCACCACCTCGGCATAGACCTCGGCCGTCAGCGTTTTGCCCAGGCCCGGCGCCCCCTTGCACAAGATAGTGGTGCCGCCGGACTTGCCCTCGACGATATCTTCCATCAGGAAGTTGCGGTCGGCCGTGAGAATGTCGATCAGGTCGCGGTGTGCCTGCGGCAGCACCAGCTTGTCGCGCAGCTGCGGCTTGTAGCGGTACTCGCGCACGTTTTGCACATGCACCCACAGGTTGCGGTGGTAGTCCAGGTGAAAGAGGTGCAGGTAGCAGTGCAGTGGCACGCGGTCAAAGCCTTCGGTTATGCCGCTTTCGCGCCAGAAGGTCGCGTCGGCCGAGGTGTCGAACTGCCGCTCCAGCAGCTCCTCGTCGTTCACACAGCGCGCGCTGCCGCCCTGCAGGCGCCGGCATTCCAGTTGCGGGCGGGAGCTGCCGTCCGGCATCCAGGCAGAGCCCGAGACGGTGAACTGCGCGCCGAACTTGGGCTGAAGCTGCATAAAGCGCTTGGCGTGCGTCTCGTATTCGTTCTTGAACTCCGCGCATTCCTTGTAGAAGCCCGCGCCTGTCATCAGCTCGGGAATGGTGTGGTTGTTGATGTCGTCGGCATAAAAGCTCAGGCCGTAGGTCATGCCGGTGCGCCGCATGCGCGGATCGGTGACGGGCTCTCGCCCGGCGGCCTGCACTGTATTGGCCAAGAGGCCGATGATCACGTAGGCCGAGCCGTCGGCCGGCTGCACGTGGCGCATTGAATGCACCAGCCAGGGCAGCAGCACGCCGTCTTTGCCGCGCTTGTAGAGCCAGCCGTCGATCATGTCGCGCGACAGCCAGGCGATCAGGCCCGGGACCAGCAGCTCCAGGCTGGGAATCTTGCGCGCCGCCGGCGCGGCGTGGATGTTGTCCAGCGCCAGCATCTGGAACATCAGCTCGCGCTCGTTGGCAGCCCGGCACAAGCCGTAGAGTGTGTTCAGCGTGGGGAGGTCAAAGAGGCGGCTGGGCACAACACGTTTGCCGCGCGACATGCCGTGCTCGCTCAGGCGCCTGGCCAGCGGCGACTCGGCGTTGATCATCCCCAGCAAGGTGTTGGCCAGGGATTCCGGTATTTCAAATTCCATGAGTCTCTTTCACCGTCTTTATCGCTGTCTCTTTTTGACCGTTTCCCGAAAAAGATCATAGGACGCCATGGTCAGGAATCGCTTGACCGCAGTCAACCCGCAGGGCGATGTGGCTTGATTTGAGGGTGCCATGGCTGAAAACGCCCGCGCCGGTGGCCGGTGTGGCTCGAAATGGCCAAAGTGGCAATTCTGGCCACGTTGTCCACCGTTTGCAGGCCATTTGCATGCTGCTTGCCGGCCTTTCCGCCCGCCGCCGCCTCCCGGCGACAATACGCCCCATGGCAAGCATGCAACTTCAGGAAATCCTCTTCTCCCAGGGCTTTGGCACACGGCGCGTGTGCGCGGGGCTGGTTCAACAAGGCCATGTGGCGGTGGCTGGCGCGCCGTGTGACGACCCTACGGCCGAATTCGAGGCTGAAGAGGGCCTGCAGTTCACCGTGCAGGGCACGGCATGGGAATACCACGAGAAGGCCTATTTGATGCTGCACAAGCCGGCGGGCTATGAGTGTTCACAAAAGCCCAGCACCTACCCCAGCATCTACACGCTGCTGCCGGCGCCGATACGCCAGCGTGGCGGCGGTGCGGCGGCCGGTGTACAGGCGGTGGGGCGGCTGGACCAGGACACGACCGGCCTCTTGCTGCTGTCGGACGACGGCAAATTCATCCACCGCATGAGCTCGCCCAAGCACCACGTGCCCAAGGTGTACGAGGTGCGCGCCAAACATCCGGTGGACGACAAACAGGTCGCCAAACTGCTGGCCGGCGTGGTGCTGGACGATGACCCCAAGCCGGTGCGCGCCGCCGCCTGCGAAAAGACGGGTGACAACCAGCTCAGCCTGACGCTGACTGAAGGCAAGTACCACCAGGTCAAACGCATGATTGCCGCCGTGGGCAACCGGGTGGAAGAGGTAGCCGGCCTGCACCGCTCACGCATCGGCACGCTGGACTTGCCGGCCGACCTGAAGCCCGGCGGCTGGCGCTGGCTGACGGCCGAGGACATGGCCAGCATCTCGGCCACGCCTGCCACACTGGCCAAAAAGGCCTGAACCCAACTTCACCGCTCACCATCAACCGGAGGAAAAGCATGAACCAACGCCGTCAATTCCTGGGTGCCGCCGCCATAGGCGCAGTCGCCGCCCCAACGCTGGCCCTGGCGCAGCACGCCCCCAAGTCCGTGCGCGGCCCGGTGCTGCTGACGGTGAGCGGACTGATAGGCGCGGGCAACCGCGGCGCGCTGGACCCCAAACTCGACCAGCTGCTGGCCAAGCAGAAAGTCGGCTTCGACAAGGCTCACGCCTTTGACTTTGCCGCCATCGCTGCGCTGCCGGCCGTCACCATCAAACCCACGCTCGAATACGACAGCAAACCCCACACGCTCAAAGGCCCGCTGCTGGCAGACGTGCTGAAAGCCGCCGGCGTGACGCTCAAGGACGGCATGACGGTTTTTGTGCGCGCTATCGACGGCTACGCGGCGCAGATCACCGCGGCCGACCTGCGCAAATACCGGCCCATCATCGCCACCCATATCGACGGCCAGCCGCTGTCGCTGGGCGGGCTGGGCCCGCTGTGGGCGGTGTATGACGCCGACCGCTTTGCCGACGTGATGGCCAAGCCGCTGCCCGAGCGCTTTGCCTGGTGCCCCTGGGCGGCGTATCACGTTGAGGTCAAGGCTGGTTGAAATTTGCGAGTAACCGGCTACAGGCGCTGGTAGTTTGCTACCAAAAGCATAGTAAATAGAAGGCAAGTCAGGGCTGAAAACCCGTCTCAACCCAGATTTTTCAGGAAGCCCGCAATGGCCTCAGTTGTCTTGCCGGCCTGGTCACGCTGCGGTGAATGCCCGCAAGCGGCCAGCCGTAACTGCTGCGCGTGGGGCGCCGCCAGGGCAATTTCATCCAGCTGGCGCATCGTGCCGTATTCATCGTCCAGGCCCTGGATGAGCAGCAGCGGCGCGCTGATGCGGTGGCAGTCTTCGCGGATGTCAAAGCTGCGGAAGGCTTGCGACAGCCAGACATCGTTCCATTGCCAGAAGGCGACGTCGACATCGGCGTGGTAGCGCGCCAGCCGCTCCCGCAAGCCGCCCGATTCAAACGCCGTTGTCGCCTGTGCAATCGCCTGCACCGCGATGTCTTCCACCAGCACATGTGGCGCCATCGCAATACAGGCCGCCACCGGGTGCCGGCTGGCGTGGAGCAGGGCGATGGTCGCGCCGTCTGAATGGCCCAGCAGTACCGGTTGGCTGATCTGCAGTGCGTCAAGCAGCGCGGGCAACACGTCCCAGGCTTCGCGGTGCATGTAGTCGGGCGGCAGCCGACCGGTGCACCGCACATCGGGCACCGGGTCTGACTGCCCGTAGCCGCGCCGCGAATACACCAACCCGGCCCGGCCGATGGCGGCGCACACGGCCTCGGGCCAGCTGAGGCCGCGCTGCGTCCATAAAGCGACCGAGCCCAGGCCCTCGTGCAGGAAAACAATCGGCGCCAGGTCGGCCCGCCCGGCGATGCGCTGTATCTCCAGCCGTACGCCCTTGATCTCTACCAGTTCGCTCGTCAGGTTCATCGAAGCATCGTAAAGGATGTAAACGGATCGGGTATTTGGGGCATTGGGTGTTGCAGAGGCCGGAAATTGCCGGTATTCCCTCGCAAATTGCCAGCTTTTCGGGGCTTGGCAGCAAGCCCGCGCCGGTACACTAGCCCGTTGCACGTAGAAAGACCGTTTTTGTGAATGTTTCCGCCCGTTTAGCAGCCGTCCGGCTGTGCGCCCTCAGTGGTTTCCTGATGATGTGTTTGCCGGCCACCGCCCAGACGGCGGCCCCGGCGCCATCGGCCTCCGCTTCCGGCATCGCAACCCCCGTCTTTGTGCTCAATTCGCTGGACGACAGCGTCAGTGTGATCAACCCGGCCACCTGGACGGAAACCCGGCGCATCGCCACCGGCAAGCAGCCGCACCACCTCTACCTCACGCCAGACGAAAAATCCGTCATCGTCGCCAACGCGCTGTCGGACTCGCTGACCTTTATCGACCCCAAGACCGCCGAAGTGCAGCGCACCGTGCGCGGCATCCTCGACCCGTACCAGCTGCGCTTTTCGCCCGACATGAAATGGTTTGTCACGGCGGCCAACCGCCTGAACCACATCGACATCTACAAGTGGGACGGCAAGGACATCACGCTGGCCAAACGTGTGGCCACCGGCAAGACGCCCAGCCACTTGTGGATAGACAGCAAAAGCAGCACGATTTATTCGACCATGCAGGACAGCGACGAGCTGATCGCCATCGACCTGGCCACGCAGGCCGTCAAATGGCGCACCAAGACCGGCTCCATCCCGGCCGATGTGTACGGCACGGCCGACGACAAGTTCATCCTGGTGGGCCTGACGGGCGGCGATGCGGTTGAGGTCTACGACGTGAGCGGCGCACAGCCGCAGCGCACCAAGAGCATCAAGACCGGCGCCGGCGCGCATGCCTTCCGTGCCTTTGGCGACAAGCGCCATGTGCTGGTCAGCAACCGCGTGGCCAACAGCATCAGCAAGATCGACCTGCAAACCCTGGAGGTTGTCGACAACTACCCTGCACCGGGTGGCCCCGACTGCATCGACGTGAGCCGCGACGGCAAGCAGATCCTGGTCACCTCACGCTGGGCGCGCAAGCTGACGGTGATCGATGTGGCGACGCGCAAAATTGTTCGCCAGGTCAATGTTGGAAAGAGCCCTCATGGCGTCTGGACGCTCGACCACGCCCCACGCTGAGCGAGCCGGGCAGGCTCGCTCGGCGCTGCTGCTTGCTATTGTTTCGGTAGCTGCTTGCGCTTATCCTGCCTGGGCTGCAGGCCAAAAAGACACCAAAAACGTCGCCCAGAGCGCCGTGCAGCCGACCGCCGCTGCCTGCAAACCCGTCTACCTCACGCTGGACACCGGCCACATGGCCGTCGCGCCGCTCATGGCCGACATCCTGAACAAACACCACGTCAAGGTCACGTTTTTTGCAGCCAATGAACGCACGCAGGAAGGTGACGGCAGCCTGGGCGCGCAATGGGCGCCCTGGTGGAAGGCGCGGGCGGCCGAGGGCCATGAGTTTGCATCGCACACCTGGGACCATGTGTACTGGCGCGCTGATGTGCCCGCGGAGCCGGGCGCGCAGCCGCAGTTCAAAATGCGGCCCTCCGCGGGCCCGCTGGAGGGCAAGGACTTCACCTGGTCGGCTGCGCAGTATTGCGAAGAAATCGGCAAATCCGCCAGGCGGCTGGAGGCCATCACAGGCAAGAAAACGCTGCCGCTTTTCAGGGCGCCGGGCGGCAAGACATCGCCTGCGCTGCTGGCGGCCGCCAAGTCCTGCGGCTATGAGCATGTGGGCTGGTCGCCTGCCGGCTTTTTGGGCGACGAGTTGGCGAGCGAAAAATACCCGAACGATTTTTTGCTGAAGAAAGCGTTGCGCGATGTGCGCTCCGGCGACATCCTGCTGGCGCACCTGGGCATCTGGTCGCGCAAGGACCCGTGGGCGCCCAAGGTGCTGGAGCCGCTGATCACCGGCTTGCAGGCGCGCGGCTTTTGCTTTCAGACTTTGCGCGAACACCCTCAGTACAAGGCGTGGATTGACGCACAAGCCGGCTCCGCGCCCGCCAAGCCTGCAAAATAAAGCCCATGGACTGGTTCAGCGATATTTTTTCGGCGGCGCAGCAGTGGCTGTTTGAGGCGGCGGTGCAGCCCGCCATGTTTGCGCTGGGCATGGGCAACCTGCTGGAAGACGGCTACGACGCCACCGCCTGGTTCATGGTGGGCGTGATCCAGGTGCTGATTCTGCTGGCCATCATCGGCCCCTTGCAGCGCTGGCGGCCGGTGGAGCCGGTGACAGACCGCGCCACCATACGCACCGATGTGCTCTACACGCTGATCCACCGGCTGGGCCTGTTCCGCATTGCGCTTTTCTTCACGCTGGACCCGTGGTTTGACGAAGCCTTCGGCGCGCTGCGCACCGCCGGCTACGGCACCTTCCACCTCGACCAGCTCTGGCCCGGCGTCACCGACCATGCGGTCGTCAGCCTGCTGATTTACCTCGTCGTGTTTGACTTTGTGGCGTACTGGACGCACCGCGGCCAGCACCAGATCGAATGGTGGTGGCGCCTGCATTCGCTGCACCATGCGCAGCGGCAGATGACGATGTGGAGCGACAACCGCAACCACCTGCTCGACGACATCCTGGTCGACTCCATTGTCGTGCTGGTGGCCCAGCTCATCGGCGTGCCACCCGGCCAGTTTGTCGCCATAGTCGCCTTTACCCAGCTCAGCGAAAGTTTTCAGCATGCCAATGTGCGCCTGTGGTTCGGCCGCATCGGCGAGCGTTTGTGGGTGAGTCCGCGCTTTCACCGGCTGCATCACAGCATAGGGATTGGGCATGAGACGGTGAAGGCTGAGCGCACCGTGCTGGGCGGGCATAACTTCGGCGTGTTGCTGCCTTGGTGGGATGTGTTGTTTGGCACCGCCAATTTTGAGCAGCGCTACGACCCGACCGGCATTCGTGACCAGGTGGAAGCCAACCGCGACTATGGGCGAGGCTTCTGGTCGCAGCAGTGGATTGGGTTGAAGCGCCTTTTTGGCCGCGCTTGAGCTTTCCTGAAGGCGGGGCTCCGCAGGCCCCAGGTCATCCTTTCGCGTTATCCTGTGTTTTATGAGCAAACTTCTTGACGCCTTCTGGCGCGCCGCGATGTACTGCCTCCACCCACGGGTTATTGCCTTGTCGGTGCTGCCGCTGATCATCATGGTGGTGATCTCACTCGGCCTGGGCTACTTCTTCTGGAGCGATGCGGTTGAAGCGATCCGCTCGCAGCTCGGCAGCTACGAACTCGTCAACACCATGGTCCGCTGGCTCGAAGGCCTGGGCCTGGGCGGCCTGCGCATGGTGCTGGCGCCCGCGCTGCTGCTCTTTATGGCGATTCCGGTGATCGTGATCGTCGCGCTGCTGTTTGTGGCCATCCTCATGACGCCGGCCATGGTGGCGCTGGTAGCCGAGCGGCGTTTTCCGCAACTCGAACGCAAGCAGGGCGGCTCCATGGTGGCCAGCCTGTTCTGGTCGCTGGGCTCGACCTCGCTGGCGGTGCTCGCGCTCATCGTGTCGATTCCACTGTGGTTGATCCCGCCGCTGATTCTGGTGCTGCCGCCGCTGATCTGGGGCTGGCTTACTTACCGTGTCATGTCCTACGACTCGCTGGTCGACCACGCCAGCAGTGAAGAGCGGCGCCAGATTTTCAAGGAACACCGCGCGCCGCTGCTGGCCATCGGCGTGATCAGCGGCTACCTGGGCGCCGCACCCAGCCTGATCTGGGCTTCGGGCGCGATGTTTGTCGCCATGGCGCCCATCCTGGTGCCGGTGGCGATCTGGATTTACACGCTGGTGTTCGCGTTTTCCTCGCTCTGGTTTGCCCATTACACGCTGGCCGCGCTGGAGCAGTTGCGCAAAAAGAACAATGCCCTCGCGCCCGACCCGCTGGCGCAGCAGGCCGTCACCTCCATGGCCGCCGAGCTGGCGCCCGAAGCCTTGCCGGGGCCCGCGCCCAGTTTCGGCACGCTGGGCGGCAAGCCCGATTTACCCCTGCCTTGAACCTGCACAACATGACACCCCACTTCGGCCTCATCATCGTCGGCGACGAAATCCTCTCGGGCAAGCGTGCCGACAAACACATGCCCAAAGCCATCGAGCTGCTGGGCGCACGCGGCCTGCCACTGGCTTATGCCGACTATGTGGGCGACGACCCGGCGCGCATCACGGCCACGCTGGCGCGCGCATTCGCGGCAGCGCGTGAAAGCGGCGATGTGGTGTTCTCCTGCGGAGGCATTGGCGCCACGCCTGACGACCACACCCGCCAGTGCGCCGCCAAGGCGCTGGGCCTTGAGCTGGCGCTGCACCCCACGGCCAAAACACTGATCCTGGAGCGCATGGCCGACGTGGCCAAAGAGCAGGGCACACCTTATGAGCCCGACCGCGACGACAACATCCACCGCCTGAACATGGGCGTGTTTCCAGCCGGCGCGGAGATCATTCCCAACCCGTACAACAAGATCCCGGGCTTCACTTGCCGGGCGGGGCAGGGGGCGGTTCACTTCGTTCCCGGCTTTCCCGTCATGGCCTGGCCGATGATCGAATGGGTGCTTGATAACCAGTACGCCCATCTGCACCAAAAGTCGCCTCACACCGAAAAGTCGGTGATCATTTTTGGGTCCATGGAGGCCATGCTCACGCCGCTGATGCTCGATATTGAAGCGGCGCATGCGGGCGTGAAAGTGTTCAGCCTGCCCAGCGTGGACCACCCCGAATATGGCCGTCATATTGAGCTGGGCGTCAAAGGGGCGCCCGAAGCGGTCAATCTGGCCTATCCGGCCATGCTGGCCGGGCTGCATAAATTCGACCTCAAATTTGGCCCCGAATTGGTGCGTTGAGTTTTTGCACCTTATCGGTGCAGTTTGCACAACGCACTTAAATGGTGCATTCGTTACGGCAGCGTGTTTTTTGCAGTTTCAGCCTGCCAAAGGCGGGAACTGAAGCCAGATAACGGCACAATCCGAGGCTTGGCAGAAATCTGAACCGATCCCGAACTGCTAATGGCTTTGGCACAAAAAGTGCATTCAACAGGCCCGAAGAGAATTTTCAACCACCCATCCAGCAACAGGAGATTTTGATGGCAAAGACCGTCGCAGACGTCATGAAAATGGTCAAGGAAAACGAAGTCAAGTTCGTTGACTTCCGTTTCACCGACACCCGGGGCAAAGAGCAGCACGTCACCGTGCCCGTGTCCCACTTTGACGAAGACAAATTCACGGCAGGCCACGCTTTCGACGGTTCGTCCATCGCGGGCTGGAAGGGTATCGAGGCTTCGGACATGCAGCTCATGCCCGACCCGAACACCGCCAACATCGACCCCTTCTTCGAAGAAACCACGCTGTTCCTGCAGTGCGTCGTGGTCGAGCCCAGCGACGGCAAGGCCTATGACCGCGACCCGCGCTCCATCGCGCAGCGCGCTGAAGCCTACCTGAAGGCTTCCGGCCTGGGCGACACCGCCTACTTCGGCCCAGAACCCGAATTCTTCATCTTTGACGGCGTGCGCTGGAGCAACGAGCCCGGCAACGTGCACTTCGCGATCGACGAGTACGAAGCTCCCTGGAACAGCGGCAAGCAGCTCGAAGGCGGCAACCGCGGCCACCGTCCCACCGTTAAGGGCGGCTACTTCCCCGTCCCTCCGGTCGACAGCACGCAGGACATGCGCGCCGAGATGTCCCTGATCCTCGAATCGCTGGGCATCCCCGTCGAAGTGTTCCACCACGAAGTGGCCGGCGCCGGCCAGAACGAAATCGGCACCAAGTTCAGCACGCTGGTTCAGCGCGCCGACTGGACGCAGGTCCTCAAGTACGTGGTCTGGAACGTGGCCAACGCCTACGGCAAGACCGCCACCTTCATGCCCAAGCCCTACGCCGGCGACAACGGCTCCGGCATGCACGTGCACCAGTCGATCTGGAAAGACGGCAAGAACCTGTTCGCCGGCGACGGCTATGCGGGCCTCTCAGACTTCGCGCTGCACTACATCGGCGGCATCATCAAGCACGCCCGTGCCCTGAACGCCATCACCAACCCCGGCACCAACAGCTACAAGCGCCTGGTGCCAGGCTTTGAAGCCCCGGTGAAGCTAGCTTACAGCTCGCGCAATCGCTCGGCCTCGATCCGTATTCCGTTCGTGGCAAACCCGAAGGGCCGCCGCATCGAAGCGCGTTTCCCCGATCCATCGGCCAACCCATACCTGTGCTTCTCGGCGCTGATGATGGCCGGCCTGGATGGCGTGGAAAACAAGATCCATCCGGGCGAAGCCGCCACGAAGGACCTGTACCACCTGCCGCCGGAAGAGGACGCAAAAGTCCCAACCGTCTGCCACAGCCTGGACCAGGCGCTGGAATACCTGGACAAGGACCGCGGCTTCCTGACCAAGGGTGGCGTGTTCACCGACTCCATGCTCGACGCCTACATCGAGCTGAAGATGGGCGAAGTCACGCGTTTCCGCATGGCACCGCACCCGGTCGAGTACGACATGTACTACTCGCTGTAAGCAAGTAAGCGCTCAATCACATACACGCCCGTTTCGGGTGTGTGTGGTCAAAAAGGGACGGCCAAGGCCGTCCTTTTTTATTGCCCCGGCGGGTTGTGGGTCTGCTGGCTTTGTAATTTGGCCGCTTTGCCGCATACTGATAGACCGTCCTAGCCTTCAACGGCACTGGGAGTTCCCTATGAAACACACCTTTTTGCTTTCTGCCCTGACCTTGCTGCTGGCCGGCACGGGGAGTGCTGCATGGGCGCAGCAGGTTTACCGCTGTGTCGGCGCCGGCGGCGCGGCGCCCGAATACATCAACAACACCAAAGAGGCGCAGCAGCGCAACTGCAAGCTGGTCTCCGGCGGCAATGTCACCGTGGTGCAGACTTCGCCGGCCGTCAGGGCGGCAACGGCGACGCCGACGGCACCGGTCCGGGTGGCCGCAGGCGGCCCCGTCAGCAGCGACCCTGTGCAGCGCGCCCGTGACAGCGATTCCCGCGCCATCCTGGAAGCCGAGCTGAAAAAAGCTGAAGCCAAGCTGGCGGAGCAGCAAAAAGAGTACAACAACGGCGAGCCTGACAAGCAGGGCATTGAAGGCCGCAACCACCAGCGCTACCTGGACCGCGTGGCTGAGCTCAAAGACAACATCACCCGCAACCAGAGCGACATTGCGGGCCTCAAGCGCGAGATTTCGCGCCTGCCTGCGCCTACTTCGACCAACTAGACACCGGCTGTAAGCCTGCTTTGGCGGCTTCTGGGTCAAAATGGATGGCTTGAACAAGCCCTCCATCCGCACCGCGCTATCTTCCGTCCCGGTTTCCGGGATCCCCCGCTTCCAGGCGTTTGACCTGCTGGCCACGCTGGTGGCCGTGGTGCGCACCAACGGCACGGTGGTGTTTGCCAATGCCGCCCTCGAAGACGCCCTGGGCACCTCCCGGCGAACCATTGAGGGCTCGCAACTCCCCGACTGCTTCACTGAGCCGCTGATTCTGCAAAACGCGCTGGAAGGCGCTGGCAGCAATGAATTCGCGGCCCTACGCTACGACGCCTGGCTGCGGCGCCTGAACCATGAGCCCCTGCCGGTCCACGTGGTGGTGGCGCAAACCGACACGCCAGGCGAAGCGATTGTGGAGCTGCTGCCTCTGGAGCAGCAGGCCAAGCAGGAGCGGGAAGAGCGCCTGATCGACCAGGCGCAGGCCAACAAGGAGCTGATCCGCAACCTGGCCCACGAGATCAAAAACCCGCTGGGCGGCATCCGCGGCGCGGCGCAGCTGCTGCAGATGGAAATCGGCAAGGATCTGACGGAATACACCCAGGTCATCATCCATGAGGCGGACCGCCTGCAGACGCTGGTGGACCGCCTGCTGGCGCCGCACCGCCGGCCGCACCTGGTGGGCGACGTGAATATCCACGAAGTGTGTGAGCGTGTGCGCTCGCTGATCCTGGCGGAGTTCCCCAAAGGCCTGAAGGTCACGCGGGATTACGACATCTCGATTCCCGACTTCCGCGGCGACCGCGAGCAACTCATCCAGGCGGTGCTGAACATCGCCCACAACGCCGCACAGGCGCTGGCGGAACGCATCGCGGCGGGCAATGCGCAGATCACTTTCAGGACGCGAATCGCCAGGCAGGTAACTTTTGGCAAGCAGCGCTATCGCTTGGCACTGGAATTGCATGTTATCGACAATGGACCGGGTGTGCCGGACTCCATCAAAGACCGAATCTTCTATCCCCTGGTCTCGGGGCGTGAGGGCGGTTCGGGGCTGGGGCTGACATTGGCGCAAACTTTTGTCCAGCAACACCACGGTTTGATTGAGTGCGACAGTGTGCCGGGCCGTACAGATTTCAAGCTGCTCATACCGCTGCCTTGAAATGTGTCTCCTCCATGACTGATACATAACGCGATCGGCGCGAAGGGCTTCAAAAGAGCCCTGCGCTGAAAGCACGAAAAAAGGGACTGCATACATGAAACCGATCTGGATCGTTGATGATGACCAGTCCATCCGGTTTGTTCTGGAAAAGGCCCTGCTCCGCGAGGACCTTCCTACGCGCAGTTTTACCAACCCCCGTGAAGTTCTTTCTGCGCTCGAAAACGCGACGGAAGACGATGGCCCGCAAATCCTGGTGAGCGATATCCGCATGCCTGGCGGCTCGGGCCTGGATTTGCTGGAGAAGGTCAAGGAAAAGCTCCCCGGCCTGCCCGTCATCATCATGACGGCTTTCTCGGACCTGGACAGCGCCGTGTCGGCCTTTCAGGGCGGCGCTTTTGAATACCTGCCCAAGCCTTTTGATTTGCCCAAAGCGGTGGAACTGATCCGCCGCGCGGTTGAAGAAAGCCAGCGCGAGGAAGTGGCCGAAGAGCGTATGGCCGCCGCGCCCGAAATGCTGGGCCAGGCGCCGGCCATGCAAGACGTCTTCCGCGCCATCGGGCGTTTGAGCCAGAGCATGGTGACGGTGATGATCACCGGCGAGTCCGGCTCGGGCAAAGAGCTGGTGGCGCGCGCGCTGCACAAACATTCGCCGCGCGCGAATGGGCCTTTTGTGGCGATCAACACCGCGGCCATCCCCAAGGACTTGCTTGAGAGCGAACTCTTCGGCCATGAGCGCGGCGCCTTTACCGGTGCGCAGACCATGCGGCGCGGCCGCTTTGAGCAGGCCGAAGGCGGCACGCTGTTTCTCGACGAAATCGGCGACATGCCCTTTGACTTGCAGACGCGGCTGCTGCGCGTGCTGAGCGACGGACACTTCTACCGCGTGGGCGGACACAACGCCGTCAAGGCCAATGTGCGTGTGATCGCCGCCACCCACCAGGACCTGGAGCAGCGCGTCAAGGAAGGCGGCTTCCGCGAGGACTTGTTTCACCGCCTCAACGTGATCCGCCTGCGCCTGCCCGCGCTGCGCGAGCGGCGCGAAGACGTCTTCATGCTGACGCGCCACTTCCTGCAGCAAAGCGCCAAGCAACTGGGCGTGGAGCCCAAACGCATTTCCGACACGGCCCTGCAGCAACTGAGCAACTTCGGCTTTCCGGGCAATGTGCGCCAGCTTGAAAACATCTGCCACTGGCTCACAGTCATGGCTCCGGCTCAGGTGATCGAGCCCAAAGACCTGCCGCCCGAAGTGCTGGGCATGATCCCCGAGCCGGGCAAATCCCCAGCGCTGATAGACAAAACGGAGGCTGTTCGCATCGACAGCGCGGGGAGCGCCGACAAGGCCCCGCCCGTGCACGCCCCCGAGTTTGCCGCGCCCGCCGTGACCGGCCAGGAGCAGAACTGGGAAAGCGGCCTCGAAGCCGAAGCCCTGGCTCTGCTGGCCACCGGGCGCAGCGATGTGTGGGATGTGCTGACGCGGCGCTTTGAGTCCAAACTGATCCAGACCGCACTGGCCAACACCCGCGGGCGCCGCATCGAGGCGGCGCAAAAGCTGGGCATTGGCCGCAATACCATCACGCGGAAGATTCAGGAATTGAACCTGGAGTGAACGCGGCCCCCACAGTCGTTCACCGCGTGTAACTCCTTGCCCCCGAGGGGGCCGCCCGCCCTACGGCCCGGCAAAGCCGGTTCCGGGGCTCATGCTGGGGTAAGAGTTCAAGGCGTGCCAACCAAGGGGTGCCGCGGAACCGGCTTTGCCGGGCCGCAGGCGCCGCCCCCTCGAGGGTGGGATAGGCTACACGCAGTGAGCCTGGGCGGGGGTGGGCGAGGAATGGCAAAATCGGCGCCGGTATCTCACGCCGATTGCTTCTGGAGGGAATCATGCTTGCCTTGAAGAATTTGCCTGTCCACCGGGTTTTGCTGCTGTGTGGAATTGCTGTGCCCTTCCTGGCGGCGGCCCAGGGCAGCTGGGTTCCTGCACGCAATGGCAATATCCCGCGCAATGCCGTCAACGGCAGCCTGAGCCAGACCAAACCCATGTCAATCTGCCGCGCCTGGTACCAGAACGGTGTGCACCCCGGCAAGCTGATCGCCGGAAACTGCAACATCGCCTGGGGAGACCGCGAGATCGTGATCCCGTCTTATGAAGTGCTGGCGGGAAATGCTCTCGACTTCCGTTGGGTCCGCGGCTCCAACGGCTCCGTGCCGGTCAACGTGATCTATGGCGGGCAGGAGCCGGGTCGGCAACTGGCGGTATGCCGCGCCGATTACCGTGGCGAGATGCACCCCGGCAAGCTGGTGGGCAATGTCTGCCAGATTGGCTGGGGCGGCCGTGCCGTCTCCTTGCACAGCTACCAGGTGCTCGCATGGCCCAGCAGGTCGCAATCGGCCAACAATCAACCTGTGCCGCCCGCTTTCATGCCCATGGACTCTTCCTTTGGGCACATGCCGGGCACGCCGGTGTTCCCGTCCCAGCAGCAGCAACAGCAGCGGACCGGCATACCGGAATTCGGCTCGCGCTAAAAGCTGGTCAGGCCGTCTATCAGGCCGCTCAGGCGCCCAGCTCCACCGTCACCGGCGCGTGGTCGCTGGGCTTTTCCCATTTGCGCGGCACGCGGTCTATGGTGCAGCCTTTCACTTGCGGCTTGAGCGCGTCGCTGACCAGAATGTGATCGATACGCAGACCGCGGTTCTTCTGGTAGCCCAGCATGCGGTAGTCCCACCATGAATAGCTTTTGGGCTGCTGCTCGAACATGCGAAAGCTGTCGGTCAGGCCCAGCGCCACCAGCTGGCGGAAATGCTCGCGCTCTTCCTTGGTGTGGTGAATGGTGTCGCGCAGGCCTTCGGGGTCGTAGGAATCCTGGTCTTCCGGCGTGATGTTGAAGTCGCCCAGCAGCACCAGTTGCGGATGGGCCGCCATCTCGGCGCGCACATAGGCCTGAAGGCCGTCCAGCCAGCGCATCTTGTAGGCAAACTTTTCGCTGCCGGGCTCCTGGCCGTTGACGAAGTAGCCGTTCAGCACGCGAATGGGGCCTGTGGGGCCGTCCACCGTGGCGGCGATGACGCGCGAATGCTCGTCTTCAAAACCCACGATGTTTTTCACCACGTCACGCAGCGGCGAGCGCGACAGGATGGCCACGCCGTTATAGGTTTTCTGGCCGAAGGCGGCGGCTTCATAGCCGGCGGCCTTGAGTGCCTCCAGCGGAAACTTGTCGTCCGTCATCTTGAGCTCTTGCAGGCACAGCACGTCGACCGGGTTGGCCGCCAGCCAGTCCAGCACATGCTGCAACCGGGCGGTGAGTGAGTTGACGTTCCAGGTGGTGATTTTCATAAAAGTCCTGACTGCTTGTGTTGGCCGATTTTCTTCTCAATTTTCAAACGAACCCCGGGGCAAGGCCTCATCTGGAATTCCTGCGATGCCCGCAAGTTCCGGATGAATTTAAACCGTATTTTGCCGGGTCCCACGAACAGGCACCGTATTCACCGGATGGCGTGCGGCGCGGCAAAGCCGCTGGCGATGCACATTGCCCGCATCGACCGCCTGGCAGTCCTGGGGATTGTCAGTCTGACATTGAAGTAAGGAGAGAGGCTAGCGAGGCTAGCCGGAACATATCGGTAGCGGCAAGCCCGGCGCAAGGCCGAAACACCGGTGCTGTCGTTTCGGCCCGGAACGCGCGATCAGTTGAAGCCGCTCATGGTGGTCAGCAACGCCAGGCGCTTCTGGCGCAGCTTTCCGGGGGCGTAGCCGGCGGTCCAGGCGTCGGTTTCTTTCAGGAACAGGCTGCCCTCCGCAGCCGGCGCGGCGCCGGCCTCGGCACGCTCCCGCGTCTCTTCTGCCACGGAGCGAAAGTAGTAGTGATTGAAGATGCGGTTGAACTCGGTGAAGTAGATATCGGCCACCCGTTGGTCACCCCGGATCAGCAGCATGTTTTCATCGTTGGAGTTGGTCGACGCCTTGCTGAAGTTGGCAGACCCCGTCACAACGATCGGATCCGCGCCCAGAGGATTGAACAGCAGAAACTTCGAGTGGACATAGCTGACATGTTTGTTGAGACCCAGCAGCTTGGCGTTGATCTCTCGCGCCCACTGGTACACCGGGTCGTTGATATAGGAGCCCCAGGCCTTGTAGACATTGTTGGAGGCGTTGATGGCGACGAAGGTGTCCTGGGTCTTTTCGGTCGCCTTGTCCTTCTTCTCGAGCAGCAGGAAGGTAATCGGGCTCTTCCCGGTGTGGGCTTTCAAGGCGTCCTTGAAGTCCTTGTTGATGCCGAACGCCAGGGTGATGAATCCGGATTCGGTAGCCTTGTCGACAAGGTCCACGTAGAGCTTCAGCGCGGCCGGCCCGCGGCGGGGGCTGAAGATCGAGGTGATGCCGTCCGGGATATCGGCGATGCGGCTCACCGTGGGCGAAATGGTTTCGACCTCGGTGTAGAGGGCCGCGTTCTCTTTTTTGCCTTCGGCCGAGGACCCGTCGACGGCGCCGGGGTCCGTCTTCAGCAGGTTCCAGTAGCTTTCAAACAAAGTGGCAGTGACTTCGTCCCGCACCCAATGGCCGACATTGGTCTGGCCGTGCAAGCCGCCTTCGGAAATATTGGTCGAACCGGTCCACGTCTGCATCGGTGTGCGTTTCTTGCCTTTGAGCAGAACCATGAACTTGTTATGTTGGATGTCGTTGGACCTGGACTCGCGCAGCGTCACCCGCGCCTTCGGAATCTTTGCCGTCTTGAGCATCCGCAGGTTGTCTTCGCGCGGAAAGCTCTCGTTGATCTTGCCGGTCTTCTTGTCTTTGGTTTCGTTCACCTTTGCATCGATGATCAATCGAACATCCACGCCTCGGGTGATGGCCTGCGCCAGCGCGGTGGCGACCGGGAGGTAGCGAAACTCATAGAAGCAGCACAGCAGGCCATCGCCCTTTTTGGCCTGTGCGATGAACTTGAGCAGGGCATCGTCAAGATCGCGGCTGAGCCAATCCTTGGCCTGCTGCTGCTTCGGCTCAGGCAGTTTGCCGAGCGGAGTGCGGCCAAAACGCCCCGTGTAGGCCTGACTGCTGGCGACGCCGCGGTTGAAGAACACGTCATGCGGCCCATCGGTGTAAAGGGCTTCAGTCTTCACTTGGATGCTGACCGGCTTGAGGCTGCGGTCGAGCTTTCGCGGCGTTCCCCGCAAGGGGTGGAAGAGGTATTCGTAGCTGCGTCCCGATTTCGCGGTGAAATCGTCCCACACCAGGCTTTGCACCGGGTGGTCGAAGGTGCTGGGCCGGGTGCTTTCGTCAGGCCTGGGAATGACGGATGGGAACACCTTGAAGCCCGGCATGAAATAGCGCTGCTTTTCCACCGGGTCGATGCGTTCGACAGCAAAGCCCAGCAGACCTTTGCGCGCGGTGGCGCTGGTGTCTATGCCGAACGAGACGGTGTTGATGCCGGTGACGGCGAACACCTGAAAGCCCGCCTGTTTCTTCGATTTGAAGCGCATGGTTTCCTCCCCTTGCCAACGGTTGAACTCGCGCCTCGTTTCTATTCGTAGAGGTCTTGCGGTGTCAACCTCCAATCAGAGGAGGGGGAGGGACCTGACGAGTGCATGCCCCGATCCCGGAAATCTCCGGAAACAGCGGCTGTCAGATATGCAGCACGGCCAAAACGCCCACCACCAGCCCCACACCGGCAACGGCGAACATGCCGTACTCCAGCCACTTCTTGCGCGTCAGCAGGGCGATGGCCGCCAGCGCGATGGCCACCTGCAGCACCGTGGTGGCCTGCGCCCAGCGGTGGTGCTGGTGCATTTGTTCGTCTGACGATTTGTCCCAGGTGGCGGCTTCGGCCTCGAGTTTTTCGGCGCCTGCCTTGATCTCGTTTTTCTCTTTCTCGTAGCGGTCTATCTTGTCCTGATAGCCGGCTTTTTTATTCTCGGGCGCCAGGTCGCGGGCGAGTTCGGCCAGCGACTGCTTGGTGCTTTTCGACTGGAAGTAATTCCACTGGTTGGAGGCTTCGGTCTTCTTGATGGCCGCGTTGTTTTTGTAGAGGCCCGCATTGGCCTGCGTGGCGCCGCCCATGTAGGCAAAGATGGCGCCTATGGTCGCAATGATGGCCGTGATGACCGCGATCTGCGCGATCATGCCGCCGCCGCTGTCGTGGCCGCCATGGCCGCCTTGGGCCGCGTGCTCAAGCTCATGGTCGTGGGGCCCGTGTACGTGAAATCCGCCTCCTGACATATCTGTTCCCTCGTGTGTTGTTGTGTGATGGTTGTTATGGATGGATAGAGACTATTTTTGGTAGGTGATGAAGCTGAACTTCATTCCGCTCGCCGACACGTGGTCTTCACGCGCGGCCTCCCGCCATTCGGGCCCCAGCGTCGGCGCGTAGGCGTCGCCTTCAAACTCTTCGGCAATCACGGTCACTTCAATGCGCTCGGCCAGCGGCATCGCCTGCGCGTAAATCTGCGCGCCGCCTATGACCCACACTTCGTCCGACGAGGCGCACAGCGCCAGTGCATCGGCCAGGCTGGCGGCGGTTTCGGCGCCCGTTTCCTTCCAGCTGGCCTGCCGCGTGATGACGATGTTGGCGCGGCCCGGCAGCGGACGAAATTTTGGCGGCAGCGAATCCCAGGTCTTGCGGCCCATGATGACCGGCCAGCCGGTGGTCAGCCGCTTGAAATGCGCCATGTCTTCCGGCAGCCGCCAGGGGATGGTGTTGTCGCGGCCGATCACGCCGTTGGCGGCGCGGGCGAAGATCATGTGGATGCGTGTCATGACTGCATCCTCGGGCTAGACCGCTACAGGAGCTTTAATGGCGTCGTGGTGCTGGTAGTCCAGGAACTCGAAGTCTTCAAACTGGTAGTCAAAGATCGATTCGGGTTTGCGCTTGATCTGCAGCGTTGGGTAGGCAAAGGGCTTGCGGCTCAGTTGCAGCGCGACTTGCTCATGGTGGTTGCTGTAGATGTGACAGTCGCCGCCTGTCCAGATGAAGTCGCCCACGCCCAGGCCGCATTGCTGCGCCACCATGTGGGTGAGGAGGGCGTAGCTGGCGATGTTGAAGGGTACGCCCAGGAAGATGTCGGCGCTGCGCTGGTAGAGCTGGCAGCTGAGCTTGCCCGGCTGGCCAGCCACCTCTGACGGCGCTACATAGAACTGGAAGAAGGCATGGCAGGGCATGAGCGCCATCTTGGAGAGATCAGCCACGTTCCAGGCGCTCACGATGATGCGGCGCGAGTCGGGGTTGGTTTTCAGCGTCTTGATGACTTCGCTGATCTGGTCGATGTGGCCGCCGTCAGGCGTGGGCCAGCTGCGCCACTGCACGCCGTAGACCGGGCCCAGGTCACCGTCTTCGCGCGCCCATTCGTCCCAGATGGTGACGCCGCGCGCCTTGAGCCAGTTGTTGTCGCTGGAGCCCTGCAGAAACCACAGCAGCTCATGCACGATGGACTTGAGGTGGACTTTTTTGGTCGTCACCAGCGGAAAACCCTCGTTCAGGTCAAAGCGCATCTGGTGGCCGAACACGCTTTTGGTGCCGGTGCCGGTGCGGTCGGCCTTGAAGACGCCATGGGTGTCCACATGGCGCATGAAATCTTCGTATTGGGAGCGGATAGGGCGGGTCATGGATAACCAGTCGGCTGGGTGTCAGGGTGGAGTGTCTCTCAGGCCGGCAGGTGACGGGGACAGCGGCCAGACAAGGACTTAATTATGCCCGCAGCACCCGCCGCGGGTTGGACCCGGCGCCCGGCGCTCTCGCCCCAACGATGCCAGGGTCCACGGGGTCAAACTGCTATAAATCAGGGGCTTACAAATTCTGGATGCCCATGCCGTCTGTTACGTCGCTCCTGGCCGAGGTTCGTGCCTGCACGCTGTGCAGCGAGCACCTTGCGCTGGGTCCGCGACCTGTCCTCCAGTTAGACCCCGCGGCGCGCATCCTGATCGCCGCACAGGCGCCCGGCCTGAAGGTGCACGAAACGGGCGTTCCTTTCAACGATGCCAGCGGCGAGCGATTGCGCAAGTGGCTGGGCGTCACCAGAGAGCAGTTTTACGACCCCAGGCTGTTTGCCATCGTGCCCATGGGATTTTGTTATCCGGGCAAAGGCAGCTCCGGTGATCTGCCGCCGCGCCCGGAGTGCGCGCCCCGCTGGCGCGCGCCGCTCTTGCAAAGCCTCAAGCAGTTGCGGCTCACGCTGGTCATCGGCCAGTACGCGGCCGCTTACCACCTTCCGCAGGAGCGCTCAGGCCTGACGGTGGCCGTCCAGCGCTGGCGCGAGTACTGGCCGGCCACTATTCCTTTGCCGCATCCGAGCCCGACAAACAATGGCTGGTTTGCACGCAACCGCTGGTTCGAGCAGGAGCTCGTCCCCAAGCTTCGCGATCGTGTCGCGGAGGTGTTTGACGAGTGAAGGCCGGCGGAAGGGGCTGCGGCTACGCCTTCAGCACCCGCCCCGGGTTCATCAGGTTCTGCGGATCCAGCCCCTGCTTGATGGCGCGCATCATGTCCAGCGCCACGGGTGATTTGTGCTTGGGCAGCGTGTTGACCTTCAGGCTGCCGACACCGTGCTCGGCCGAGATTGAGCCCCGGTAGCGGTCCACCGCTTCATAAACCAGCGCATTCATCGGCGTTTCCTGTTCGTTGAGGAAACGCGCCTGGTCTTCGTTCTCCGGCGCCTGCACGTTGTAGTGCAGGTTGCCGTCGCCCAGGTGGCCGTAGACCACCATGCGCGCACCGGGAAAACGCTCGAGCAGCAGCGCATTGGTTTCAGTCACGAACTCGGGGATGCGCGACACATTGATCGAGATGTCGTGCTTGATGTTCAATCCCTCTTCGGCCTGCGCCATCGGGATGCTTTCGCGGATGTGCCACAAGGCATGCGCCTGCGCCATGCTTTCGGCGACCACCGCGTCGACCACGCAGCCCGCCTCCATGGCGGCCTCCAGCAGGCGCTCAAAGCATTCACGCGCATGGGCTTCGGACTCGTTGTCCGAATTCTCCAGCACCACGCACCAGGCGTGCTCTTGCCAGAAGGGCACACGCTGCTGCGGGAAGTGTTTGGCCACCAGGCTTAGCGCGAACTGGCCCATGACCTCAAAACCCGTCAGGCCCGAGCCCAGGTGCTGGTGCGCCAGGCCCAGCAACTCCACAGCAGCCTCTAGCGAAGGCACGGCGGCAAAAGCGGTGAGCTGGGATTTGGGCATGGGGTAAAGCTTCATGGTCGCGCCGGTAATCACGCCCAGCGTGCCTTCACTGCCGATGAAGAGGTGGCGCAGGTCGTAGCCGGTGTTGTCTTTGCGCAAGCCCGAGAGGCCGTCCCAGATTTCGCCCTGCGCGTTCACGACTTCCAGCCCCAGGCAGAGGTCGCGCGTATTGCCGTAGCGCACAACCTGGGTGCCGCCTGCGTTGGTGCCGAGGTTGCCGCCTATGGTGCAGCTGCCTTCCGAGGCCAGGCTCAGGGGAAACAGGAAACCGGCTTTTTCGCAGGCTTCCTGCAGGTTTTGCAGCACGCAGCCGGCATCCACCGTGATCGTCAGGTTGCCGGCGTCCAGCGTGCGCACTTTGTTCATGCGCGTCAGGCTGAGCACCACCTGCGTGCCGCTGGCATCCGGGGTCGAGCCCACCACCATGCCGGTATTGCCGCCTTGCGGCACGATGCTCACGCGGGCCGCGGCGCAGGCTTTGACCACAGCCGCGACTTCCGGCGTGGAGCCGGGGCGCACGACGGCCAGGGCTTTGCCGGTTTCGCGCTTGCGCCAGTCCTGTACCCAGGGCGTCAGGTCGCCGTCGGTCAGGACATTGCTGGCGCCGACGATCTGGCGCAGGGATTCGATCAGTTGGGTGTGCGTGCTCACGGTGTTCGGCTCGGGTTAGAGAGTTGATGGGGTCGCAGGGGGCTGGGCGTTTTTCAGGCGCACACGCACGTGGAGCGCGCAGGCGGCGAAGAGCGTGAGGCACAGCAGCACCTCGACAAAGGCCAGGTAGTTGCCGGGCGCGCGGTCGCTCCAGGCCCGCACCACGCCTTCGGTGAAGTACAGCCACACCAGCAGGCTGACCCAGCGGTAGGTGTACATGCGGTTTTTCAGGATGCCGGCCAGCGGAATGCACAGCGGCAAGACCTTGAGCGCCAGCAGCGAGCCGCCCGGGCGTATGGGCGCCAGCCACATCTCCCAGGCCAGGCCCAGCACGATCAGGCCCAGCAGGCTGCCTAGCGCCAGGCGGCGGGTGAAGTCGATTTGTGTTGTTTTGTTCATGTTGAGGGGAGCCAGCCCCAATTCCGGAAATTTTCCAGGAAGTTTCCGGGGAGGATCCATGGGGTGTCGGTGGCATGATACCGGGGATGAAATTTCAGCAATACCTGCAGGACCTTTTGGAGGGCCTTTCGACCTTTCCGTGGCGCCACACCGCGCTCACGCTGCGCGACCGTTTCCGCGAAGACCACATGGGCCTGACCGCCAGCAGCCTGACCTTCACCACCTCGATCGCGCTGGTGCCGTTTTTCACTGTGGCGCTGGCGATTTTTACAGCCTTCCCCATGTTCGCGAAGCTGCAGGGCGCGCTGCAGGGCTGGCTGATCCAGAGCCTGATTCCCGACAACATTGCCCGCCAGGTGCTGGGCTACCTCACGCAATTCAGCCGCCAGGCCAACAAGCTGGGCATTGCCGGCCTGGCCGTGCTGCTGGTCACGGCGATTGCGCTCATCCTCACCATAGACCGCACGCTCAACGGCATCTGGCGCGTGAAGAAGGCACGCCCGCTGACGCAGCGTGTGCTGATTTACTGGGCCGCCATCACGCTGGGCCCCTTGCTGCTGGCGGCCAGCCTGGCGGTCACGTCTTATGTGCTGTCGGCCTCGGGCGGGCTGGTGGGGGCCTTGCCGGCCAGCCTGCGGTTTTTGCTCAGCACGCTGCAGTTTTTCATTGTGGCCGGCGGCATGGCGGCGCTGTACCGCTATGTGCCCAACACCCATGTGAAATGGTCACACGCCTGGGCGGGCGGGCTGTTTGTCGCGGCCGGCATCGAGGTGGCCAAGCGCATGCTCAGCCTTTACCTGAGCGCGGTGCCCACGTATTCGATGGTGTACGGCGCTTTTGCGACCTTGCCGATTTTGCTGGTGTGGATTTATGTCTCCTGGGTCATCGTGCTGATGGGCGCGGTCATTGCCGCCTACCTGCCCAGCCTGCTGGCCGGTGTGGCGCGGCGGGGCAGTGCGCACGGCTGGTACTTCCAGCTGTCCATTGAGGTGCTGCAGCAACTGCACAAGGCGCTGGCCCTGCCGGGCCGGGGCCTCACCGCCTCGCAGCTGGCGGAGCGGCTGCAGGTCGACGGCTTGCAGCTGGAGCCGGTGCTGGAAACGCTGGTGTCGCTGGACTGGGTCGGCCAGCTCAATGAGGCTGAAGGCGAGCAGGCGGCCCGCTACCTGCTGCTGGCAGACCCGGACGCGACGCCGCTGGAGCCGCTGATGCAGGTTCTGCTGCTCGACAAGGCCGAGTCCGTGCAGAATCTATGGGAAAAAGCCCAGTGGCCCGCCATACGGCTGCGTGACGCGCTATAAAAAGAAGAGTGAATAGCTCGCTGCCCTGGCGGGCTTGATCGGGCAACCCACGCGGCGGTTCACCTGAAAAAAACCGATTTGCGATTGGGGATATGGCTTGCAAATCGCTGAGGCGCCGCAAAATAATCCGTCTCTCCTTTCCCCCTTCCCATTTTTTTATTTCGTCGCACACAAGATGCCAGAAAAATCAAATGCCCGGGAAAAGCTGGACGGCGCCATTGCCCAGGAGCGGCAGGCCCAGCGCGAAGCCCGGTACATCTATCAAAAGCTGACCGCCAAAATGTGGGCCTACCAGACCGGTAAGGGCCCGGCGCCCACCAATGAAGACTTTGAGGCGTGGAGCCAGGCGGTGGAGCAGCGTGTGAAGGTCAGGCAACTGGGTATTCGTGTCGACGGCGAGCCCGCTGCTTAGGCCTGGCTGCCTGCCGCAGTCAGACAGGCCGCACAGGCGCGTGCGGTGCCGGCGTACCCGCCAACCGCGTTGACCTCCTTACGATGAACCCAGGCTGGCCAGACAGGGCCGGCCCGGGGCTTTGCGCTCCGCCCGTCATTCATCCCGTGGAGACTTTCATGCTGAAAAAATTAATTGTGTTTGCCATCACCTCCGGCGTCGCTGCCAAGCTGTACAAGAGCTATGTCGAAAAACAGGACCAGCGGGCATCGCGCGCACCGGCCAGGCCTGCGGGTGGGGCGCAAACCAGACGCCCTGCGCAGAAGAAGCAGGCTTGAGCATCGGTCTGCGGCATGGCCGGGTTTAGAAGCTCATAAGGTGAGGTGATAAGGCTCGCGTGTAAGCGTGCCTGCCTTATTCACACGCATTCATACATGCGTGCATAGATCGTCACCTGCCTGCACGTTTCGTTGCTTTTTTCCGGCCGGGATTTCAAAAAAGCGGGCTCGATTCTTACAAGCCCGGCGTGAAGACCGCAGCAATATGTGCTGCATCCATTCACTACCTGCCGGAGAAAACCGTGACAACCGTGACATCGCCGTCCTCCCCCGTTACTGACGCACCTTTAGACAACCAGCCCATCAACGTCAATGAAGAGGCCTCCCTCAACTACTGGGTTTCCGCGCTCGATTGCAGCGAACTCGAACTGCGCGTCGCCGTGGCCGAAGTTGGCCCTTCAGTCAAAGACGTGAGCAATGAGCTGGGGCGGGTTTTATGAGCCAGTTGCCGCCTTCCATCGGGCCCGTGACGCCCACGGCGCCTGGACCGCTCGCCGTGCGTGTGAGAGAGCCTTCGATAGGCCTTTTTTATTGGGTCGTGACGCGTTTGTCGGCCGATGAACACACCGCTGACCAGCGTGTGGAGGCTTCGGACCATCCTTACCCGACGCACGAGGCTGCGATGGAAGCCGGCGCCGCCTGCCTCAAGGCCCTGAAGTCTGCAGGCTTCGAACTCCAGCCCGCTTTGTAGCCGTTTGGCTAGCCCTTGGCCTTGCGAAAGGCCTGGGCCCACATGTCCCGGTACATCACCCAGTCGCCCATAAAGCTGTAAAGCGGGCGCTTGAACGAGGCCGGCTTGTTTTTCTCAAAGCCGAAGTGGCCTATCCAGGCAAAGCCGTAGCCGCAGAGCAGGCCTGCCAGCAGCCACCAGGGGTTGCGTGTGATGACCAGAGCCGCCAGGCACAGCAGCGTGAGCGTGGAGCCCACAAAATGCATGCGGCGGCAGGTGGGGTTGCGGTGCTCCCCAAGATAAAAGGGGTAGAAGCTGGCGAAGGAGTCAAAGCTTCGCGGATCTACCGGTGTAGGGGCGGGGCCCGCCTGAGGGGCCGTTTCAGTCGCGTTCATCGTGTGTCTCCTGCTCCGGGTTGTTTGTCGTGATAGCCCCGTGTCGCTCCTCATTTTGCGGCGGTGGACATAATAGTCAATCCCCTCTGTCTCCAAGTCGACGCCCCTCACATGCCCCCTATCGCCACGCCGCAAACGGCACCTCAGACGGCACCTTCCAGCGCGCCCGGTCTTGCGGTGAACTGGGTCATCTGCCTGTGCGCTGACTGGTGCGGCCTGTGCCGCGACTACGGCCTGGTTTTTAAAGAGATGGCCGCGCGCTACCCCGGCAGCCGTTTTGCCTGGCTGGACATTGAAGACCAGGCCGATCTGGTTGGTGACATTGAAGTGGAGACCTTTCCCACACTGCTGGTGGCTGATGCGGGCGGCACCCGTTTTCTGGGGCCGCTCACGCCGCATGCGCACACCCTGTCGCGCCTGCTGGATTCGCTGGCCGAACCCGGTGCGGCCACGCCCCACCTGGCGTCAACGCAGTCGCTGCTGCAAGGCTTGCACGCGGCGCCGCAGCACTGGATAAAGCCCGCCTGAACTAGACGGAAAACGGCGCCTTCAGAAATCCCCTGAAGCGCGCACGGCCGCCGCGCGTAGGGCTGGCCGCCAGCCGGTAATCCGGAAAACGCTGCACAAAACGGCCCACCGCGATCCGGCCTTCCAGCCGCGCCAGGCTGAGCCCGGCGCACTGGTGAATGCCAAAGCCGAAGGCCAGGTGGCGGTTGTCCTGGCGCGTCAGGTCCAGCGTCTCGGCGTTCGCAAACTGCGCCGGGTCGCGGTTGGCCGCACCTATGCACAGCGTCAGCAGCGCGCCCTCGGGCAGCTCTACGCCGCCCAGCTGGCAGGCCTTGAGCGCGCGCCGGTTGCTCAGCTGGTTGGACGGCTCAAAACGCAAAAATTCATCGATTTCAACACTCAAATCTGGCTGAACCCCTTTATCAGCGGGCGCAAGCAGCTCCAGTTTTGATAGCAGGTGTTTTTTGGCCTCTGGCCACTCCTGCAACAGCACCAGGGCATTGCCGATCAGGTTGGTGGTGGTTTCATGCCCGGCGTTGAGGATGAACACGCAGTTCTGCAGCAGCTCGGTTTCGCTGAGTTTCTCGCCGGCGGCTTCGCCTTGAATAAGCCGCGTCAGCACGTCGTGCTCCGGGTCGCCCGGGTGCCGGCGTCTGTTTGCCACCAGCTCTTTGAGGTAAGCGGTGAAGTCGCGCACGCTCTGGTTGCCCAGGGTTTCCTGCTCCAGCGTGAGTTTGGGCTCCAGCGCGCCCAGAATCGCCAGTGACCAGGCGCGCAGCGGGCCCCGGTCGGTATGCGGCACGCCCAGCAAGTTGCCGATGATCTCAACTGGAATGGCCGAAGCGAAATCTTCAATCAGGTCACCGCCGCCTTTGGCGTCAATCGCGTCAAGCAGACTGTCGACCAGCGTGATCAGGCCCGGCTCCATATCGGCAATCGCACGCCGCGTGAGCGCGCCCATGATGAGCTTGCGCACCCGCGTGTGCAGCGGCGGGTCGTTGAAGACCAGACTGGTGGTGTGGTGCTCAAACAGCGCCGAACCCGCGCCGTACTTGGGCTCGAACTCCACCTTTTTGTCTGAGCTGAAGGTCTGCGCATCGCGGTACACCGCCACGATGTCGGCATGGCGCGTGAGGAAGTAGGAGCCGTCGGGCATGCGGCGTATGGGTTCGCTTTCGCGCAGCGCAGCGTACACCGGATACGGGTTGGTATAAAAGTCCGGGGGCAGGGCGCGCAGGTCAAAGCCGGCTGCGATCTCCATCGCGCGGGCGGCAGGCATGGCCGGGGTGATGGCAAAAGAGGCGAGGGGCGAAGTGGTGGTCATCGTGCAACCCTGGCTTGTTAAAGGTTTCCGGCAAACAGCTTGCGCATCACTATCTTGCGCAGGCTCGTCGCGTCGTCCAGGCCCAGTCGCTGCAAATAGGCCGGCGGCGCTTCGCGGTCCGTCCACAGGCTTTTGACCAGCATGGCCACCAGCTCGGCCGGGTGTTGGCTGGCGTGCTGCATTTGCCGCAGGGCGGCCACGATGCGCAGCTCATCTGCCGTCAGGTCGGTGCCGAAGGGGAAGTCGGGCAGCAGCGCTGAAGCATTCCACGGCTGCAGCCGCGCACGCAGCACCTCGGGCAGGTTCTGGCGGTGCTGCTCGGGTACCTCGTAATTCGCATCCAGCTTGCCGGCGGCTTTGGCTTGCGCGACAAGGTCGCCTTGAAAGCGTGAGTCCGCAATCGCGATCAACCGCTTGACGACTTCACCGTCGGGCTGGGCGCGCAGGTCGGCCACGCCGTATTCGGTGATGACCACATCACGCAGGTGGCGTGGGATGGTTTCATACGCGTAATTCCACACCAGCGTGCTGCGCACGCCCTCTTTGTGGTCGTAGGTGGAGCGCAGCATCAGGATGGAGCGCGCGTCGGGCAAGGCATGCGCCATGGCCACAAAGTTGTATTGCCCGCCCACACCTGAGACGACTTGCCCGGACTCCAGCCCGTCCGACACCGCCGCGCCCAGCAGCGTGACCATCATGGTCGTGTTCATGAAGCGGCCCTGGGTGCGCTGCGCCTGCTTGAGGCGGCTTTGGCCCTGGATCTGGTTGATGAAGTCGATGCGCGTCATGTCGATCTTCGCCAGCATCTCGGGCGGCATGCTGCGCAGATGCTCGTAGAAATCAGTGGGGCCGAGGAAGAAGCCGCCGTGCAGCACCACACCGCCCACAAGGCGTGTACCCAGCCCGCCGGCGTCTCGCAGCGCGGCGCGTACGGCAGGGTCGCCAAGCCGGTTGGCTACGCGCGTGCCGGCCACGTCGAGCGCGCCGTCTTGCGTTAACCGGACCTTGTTGCCGAGCACGCCAAAGCGTTGCAGAAAAGCCAGGTCGTCAGCGCTCAGTGTGGCGCTGATTCGCCCGGCATCGATCAGCGCGGCAAGCGTGTCGGCGCTGACTGCCAGATTCGGTACACGGCCTTCGTTGACCAGGCGCTGCAAGGCCGCATCGTCAAACACCTCGCGCCGCACAATGCCCGCTTCGATGAGCTTCAGGATGCCGTTGACGAACATTTCCGAGCAGGCATAAAGGCCTTGCTCAAAACCGCCCAGCTCGCGGCCCTGCAAGCCATTGGGGGACAGCGCCGCCATGATGCGACGGTATTCCGCGTTGTCTTTGTCCCGCACGACCAACGCCTGGGCAATGGCGTCGCCCAGCGCGCCTATGCCAATCTGCAGCGTGCCGCCGTCCGCCACCAGGCTGGCGGCGTGCAGGCCGATGGCGTAGTCGGCCGTGCCGACCTTGTTGTTGGGTGGTGCGAAGAGAATGTGCGTGGCTTCGGCGTCCGTCACCACCACGTCAAAGAAACCGGCTGGCGCCACCGCATGGTTGGGCATGAAGGGCATCTGGCGATTGACCACACCTACCTTCAGCAGCGGCTTGCCTTGCGCGGCCTGGCGTTCGGCGAGCTCAAAGGTCACGTCGGGGTTGCTGCTCAATGAGAGGGTGAGTTCGCCATTCTCTTCACGCGCGGCCACAGCCTGCGCAATCACATTCACGCCCAGCACGCCCATGTCGCGGGCGACAAAGGTGTAGTTGGTGGCGATGTAGGCCTGCTGCGCGCGCTCATTGCCGAGGTAGTCGCCGGTCTTGAGAAAAAACTCCGAGACCTCGATATGCGCCGGCAACACACCCGCGCGCAGGTCTTTCACATAGTCGAAGTCGGGGTAGTCCTTGAACACGCGCTCAACCAGCGGCGTGAGGAAGTTCTGTTCCAGCTCGCTTTTGCCCTCGGGCTTTTCCAGCGACAGCGCGGTGATGATCTTCAGGCGCCGGGGCCTGGCATCGCTGCCCATGGCCTTGATGCGGCGGTAGAGCAGGTTCACAAAGGGGTTGGGCTTGCCTATGCCCAGCGGCAGGCCGAGCACGATGTCGCCTTCGATCGCGGTGAGCACATGCTCCACCGCCTGTGCGAGCGTGGGAATGACGAGAGGGCTTGCCATGCGCTGCGTCAGGCCGGTGGGGTCTGAAGAAAGTCGCGGATGGCGAACAGCGTGGCCTCCGGCGTCTCACTCATCTGGTGGTGGCCCACCGGCAGGCTGGCGATGCCGACTTTTTTGCCGCTCTCCCGTGCCTTGCCGATCAAACCCTGCGCCGCCTTGGGCATCGTCATCTGGTCTTGCGCGCCCAGCACAAACAGCACCGGGCAGCTGATCTGGCTGATGGCTGATTCGCCATTGGCGTAGCTGTCGCAGGCCTTGAAGCCGCGGTGGAACACATTGACTTTGGTATTGCTGGCCAGCACGCGCCGGCCCAGCGCCATGCTGGCGCCGTGCACCCAGCTGCCTGCCCCCAGCGGAGGCGCCAGCGTGCTGCGTGAAAACACATTGACCATATTCAGCGCCTTCATCGGCTCGTTAAGTGCCGCGTCGAGCAAAGCCTGCGACACCTTCATCGGGAAGGCGGTGCCGACCAGCACCAGGTGGCTCACGCGCTCTTTCAGCCGCGAAGCCGCCTCCAGTGCGATCAGCGAACCCCAGCTATGGCCGACCAGCGCGGTGCGCTGCACGCCCGCCGCGCCCAGCAGCGCGGCGACAAAGTCCGCGGCTTCTTCCACCGAAGAGGGCGCTTCGCCTGCGCTTTTGCAATGCCCGGGCAGGTCGACTGCCAGCACGTTCCAGCCGTGGTTGGCCAGGTAGCGGGTCTGCAAAATCCACACACTGTGGTCGTTCAGCACGCCGTGGATAAACACCGCCGTGGGCTTGGCGGCGTCAAAAGGTTTGCCGCCGGTGTAGCAATAGGTTTTGTGGCCGTTGACGTCGAGGTACATGTTTATGCCCCCGCCTTTTCAGCCGCCTTGAGGGCGCGCTTCAGGTCGTCGATCAAATCGTCCGGATCTTCCAGCCCGATCGATAGCCGTATCGTGCCCTGCGTGATGCCGGCGCCAGACAGCGCCTCGTCGGTCATGCGGAAATGCGTGGTGCTGGCCGGGTGGATCACCAGGCTGCGGCAGTCGCCCACATTGGCCAGATGGCTGAAGACCTTGAGCGCTTCGATAAAGGCTTTGCCTTGCTCGCGGTTGCCCTTGATGTCAAAGCTGAAGACCGAACCCGCGCCGCGCGGCAGCAGCTTTTTGGCCAGCGCATGGCTGCTGTGGGTTTCAAGCAGCGGATGGCCCACGCGCCCCACCAGCGGGTGGCTGGCCAGAAATTCCACCACCTTTTCGGTGTTGCCCATGTGCCGCGCCATACGCAGCGGCAGGGTTTCAATGCCTTGCAAAATCAGCCAGGCGGTGTGCGGGCTCATGCAGGCGCCGAAGTCGCGCAGGCCCTCGCGCCGCGCGCGCAGCAAAAAGGCGCCCACGGTGCTTTCCTCGCTGAAAACCATGTTGTGAAAGCCGTCATAGGCCTCGGTCAGCTCTGCGAATTTGCCGGACTTTTCCCAGTCAAAGCTACCGCCATCCACCACGATGCCGCCAATGACAGTGCCGTGACCACTCAAAAATTTGGTGGCCGAGTGGTAGACCAGGTCGGCGCCGTGCTCAAAGGGCTTGATCAGCCAGGGCGAGGTGAGGGTGGAGTCCACCAGCAGCGGTACGCCGGCCTTGTGGGCGATGCCGGAAACCGCCTCGATGTCCAGCACGTCCAGCCCGGGGTTGCCCACGGTTTCGCCAAAAAACAGCTTGGTGTTGGGCCGCACGGCAGCACGCCAACCCTCCAGGTCGCCGGGTTTGACAAAGGTGGTGTCTATGCCGAAGCGGCGCATCGTGTAGTGCAGCAGGTTCTGGCTGCCGCCGTAAAGCGCTGTCGAGGCCACGATGTGCGAGCCCGCACCCATCAGCGTGGCGATGGCCAGGTGCAGCGCCGCCTGCCCGCTGGCGGTGGCAATCGCGCCTATGCCGCCTTCCAGGGCCGACACCCGCTGCTCCAGCACCGCGTTGGTCGGGTTGCTGATGCGCGAATAGACGTGGCCCGCGCGCTCGAGGTTAAAGAGGCTGGCCGCGTGGTCGCTGGACTCGAAGACAAAAGACGTCGTCAGGTGAATCGGCACGGCGCGCGCGCCGGTGGCCGGGTCGGGCGCGGCGCCGGCGTGCAGCGCCAGGGTGTCGAAGCCGGGGTCTGAGTAACCGGGCATGGGTTTGTCTCCAGTCAGAAAAAAGTGGCGGTGCGCCGGGAAATCGCCAGAACCCGAACAGATTCTTGCAACCAGCCGTTTGATTGTGGGCTATATTTAAACTGAATTCCCTGTTGCCGCGCCGCGGTGGGACAATGAGGGGCATGCTGGCAGCACAACCGAGGAGACGGCCATGAAGGTTCTAGACATACTGCGCGTTAAGGGCAACACGCTTTACACCGTCCAGCCTGACGAACCCCTTTCCAAGGCGGCCCAGATCATGGCCGAAAAAGACATCGGCTCGCTGGTGGTCATGGAACACGGCGACCTGGTCGGCATGCTGACCTTCCGCGAAGTGATCGTCTGCATCGTCAAAAACGGCGGCGAAATCGGAACAACCCTGGTACGTACCGCCATGGACGACCACCCGCTCACCTGCACCTCTGAAACCGAGCTCGACGAAGTGCGCCGCATGATGCTGGACCGCCATGCGCGCTACATGCCCGTGATGAACCAGAAAATCATGATGGGTGTGATCAGCTTCTATGACGTCGCCAAGGCCGTGGTCGACAGCCAGAACTTTGAAAACAAGATGCTCAAGGCCTACATCCGCGACTGGCCGGAAGAAGACGCCGCCGACCGCGGCTGAAGACAGGCGCACTGACCGGTTTGGCGGGTTTAGGCATAAAAACCGCCGATAGACCAGGCAGGACGGGCGTAAGCTGCTATTAAAAAATAGCTTTCACAACAATACACGGGTGCGCAGTACACCCGCCCCGCCCGCAGGCGGGCTGCCATGGGAGCCGGGGTGAGCGATTACAACAACAGCGGCACCAGCGCCATTAGCGCCAAAGGCCTGCTGTTTTACGCCTCCCTGTTCTTCTCCAGGCTCGCCGACCAGATTCTTTTGTTCCTGGTGCCTCTTGTGGTGTTTGAAACCACCGGCAGCGTCGCCTGGTCAGGCATTGCCTTCACGCTGGAGACGCTGCCGCGCTTTTTGTCGTTTCCCATCTGCGGCGCGCTGTGCGACCGGGTGTCGCCCCTCAAGCTGCTGCGCATCAGCCAGCTGTTCCGCGCGCTGGTCTGCCTGGCCGGTGTGGTGGCGTTTCAGTGGGCGGGCGGTGTCGGCTGGCTGATTGCGCTGTCGGCCGTCTGCGGTGTGCTGACGACCCAGGGCCTGATGGCCCGCGAGGTCATGCTGCCGCAAATCTTCCGGCAGCACCGCTTTGAGAAAGTGCTGGCCCACGCGCAGATCGCAGACCAGCTCGGCATGGTGCTGGGGCCCTTGCTGGCCTCACTGCTGTTGCGCTGGATGCCCTGGCCCATGGTCGTCGGCGCCACGGCGGGCTTTTTCCTCATCGCCGACGGCGCCGTCACCCTGTGGCAACGACAAAACGTCGTCACCCTGGCCGCACCCGAGCCCGCTCCCGGCCACTGGGCCGCGCCCATACGCACCGCGTTTGCGCAGGTGCTGCGCCTGCCGGGTTTGAAGCAGGTGATCGCGCTGGCGGCCGGCGTCAACCTCGTCATCGGTGTCACGCTGGCCACCTCGGCCGCCATGGTGACCGGCCTGCTCCAGCGCTCAGCCGGCGACTACGCCGTGCTGCAAACCGCCGGCGCCATCGCCACCGTCATCATCCTGCTCTTCATCGCGCGCACCGCGTTGCCGCTGCCCACGCTGGGCCTGGTGTCTTACAGCGTGATGCTGGCCGGCGGCTTGCTCACCGGGCTGGCCGGCAACTTCTGGGTGTACATCGTTGGCTTCTTGCTGGTGATTGGCTTTGACAAGATGTTCAATGTCTACATCCGTAGCCTGCGGCAAAAACTCATTCCTCCGCGCGACTTGGGCAAGACGACTGGTGTGATCGTGATGCTGAACAATCTGTCGCAGCCGCTGGCGGGGATGCTGGTGGGGGTGTTTGCCGGGGTGATGGAGGGGCGCGGGGTGATTTTGGGTTTGGTGGGGGTGATGGGGTTGATTGGGGTTGTTGTTGCCTGGAGGGGGCGGTGAGGCTGGTCTTGCTCCGGCGGCCTGCCCTCTGCTGAATCCTGCTGGCCGGGGTTGCCCGGCGGCAACTCACTTTTCTTTGCTTCGCCAAAGAAAAGTAAGCAAAAGAAAGGCGACCCTACTGTCTGCGTCCCTTCGCTTCGCTGCGGGCAACCTGCGGTGCTCGGTTCAGGCGGGGTCTCGCTCGAACTCGCCTTCGGCTCAGACAATCGCGATCCCTGATCCGCCTGAACCTGCGCTCCTCGGCGCAGACAGAAGGGGTGGAGACAGAAATACCAATACCGAATACCAAACAGCCGAAGACAGAAACCCGAATACCAGAAGAAACAAGGACTCGCCGTGGCGAGTCCTTGTTGGTATTTGTCCCCGTTCCCGTTCCCGATTGCCCCGTCCTGGCTGGGCCGAGGAGCGCAGAGACAAGCGGATCAGGGCAAAAACTTGTTTGAGCGCAGCGAGTTGTTTTTGACCCCGCTTGGCTCGAGCACCGCAGGTTGCCCG
>NZ_FPBM01000022.1 GCF_900116715.1 Polaromonas sp. YR568 | reverse complement strand
CGCGTCGGCGAGCAAAAGCTCGGCGGGCTGGTCGGCTACATAGTTATGGATGAACAGCAGATTGTTGTGCGCTATCACGCAGTCCGGGTCTAGCTCCAGAGCCCGGCGTACACTTTTCAGTGCCGACGTAAATTCGCCAAGACCTTTCAATACGTTAGCAAGCCCCACATGCGAATCTGCGTTGTCAGGATGTATTTTGAGCGCACGATGAAAGCTTTCCATGGCCGCATGGAGTTGACCGCCGGCCGCCAACGTGATGCCCAAATTGAAATGCCCATCCATGCTGTCCGGCTGTAGCCTTATTGCGTGGCGGAAATACGTTATGGCCTTCTCATGCTGACCGAGATCCCCGAGCGCGGCGCCCATGCTGTTGTACGCGGGAACGTAATCCGGGTCGACTTCTATTGCCTGCAGATGGGAAGCGACTGCGCGATCAGGTTGTCCATTCGCTTGCAGGGTCAAGCCCAGGTTGTGGTGTGCCGCAGCTAAAGTTGGATTGATTGCGAGCGCATGACGATAGCTGGCGATTGCCTCTTCAAATTTCCCCAATTCCTTCAATGTGCTACCAAGGTTGGTATGGATTTCGGCTAACTGGGAATCGACTGCCAATGCCCGGTGATAGCTGGCGGCTGCTTCATCGAACTGCCCGAGGTGTTGTAAAGCGATGCCTCGATTTTTCAGTGCGTCGACGTAGTCGGGTCTTAGTGCCAGCGCCTTGTCAAAATTCCCTACGGCCTCCTCAAACCGATCAAGCTCCATCATGGCGATACCCACATTGCTGTGTATCTCTGCCGAAGAGGGATTGATCTCCAGAGCCCGTTGATAGCACGCTATCGCGGCGAGATGCTGTCCAAGGTTTCCCAGCGCCACGCCTAGCGTTATGTGAGCATCCGCCAGATCAGGCTTCAACAAAATGGCTTTGCGGCACGCAGCTACTCCTGCATCCGTATTTCCCAGGCGCAGATGAGCATTGCCCATGTTGTAGTGAAGCGCGGCCGAATCAGGTTTGTAGGCAATAGCCTTCTCGTAGGCGCTCAATGCGCCTTGCGCGTCGCCCTGATCTAACAGTATGTTGCCCTGATTAAAGTGGGCGAGCGCCAGATCGGGTGCCATGCGAACGGCTGCTGCGTAGCATTGCAACGCTTCCTCAGGGAGTCCTTGGATCTCGAGCGATAGGCCCTTCTCAAGCATATGCTCGGCTTCATTCCGGGCATTTCCCTTTTCACTTCTACTGTCTGCGGAGGTGATGTCCTTTCTTTTCAGCAGTCGATCAAATAGTGTCACCTGTGCTCCTCGGAATTTATCATTCACGCGACGCTTGGTTCGCACACCATGTCACCCACATTCCGCGGAGGACTGCTTCAAAATGCCCGGCAAAGCGTGGGGCGTCAAATATGGGAGAGGCCTGCACTTGCTGTCTCAAGCCGGCACGCAAGGTTGCCAATTGTCTAAGATCGTTGGCATGAGATATCGCACGATGAACATAGTCCTCCGGGGTCGGTACCACCCAATCGGGTAGTGCCGCATTCATCATCAAACCAACACCTTGGCGAGATAAGAGGCTCTTTCCTGCCATGGTGAGCGTCGGAACTCCCATCCAGAGTGCTTCAACAGTGGTGGTTCCACCAGTATAAGGAAAGGGATCAAGCGCGATGTCCACCTCGTTATAGGATTTCAAATATTCAGCGCGTGGGACAGATCCAGAAAGTTTCAGGTATTCAGCGCCGATGCCGTGAGCTGAAAATCGTTCAATGACACTTTGCTGCATTGACAGCTGGCTGAGCTGGGGCGCCATGAGAAACAGGCGGCTATTCGGCACTGCAGTTAGTATTCTGGCCCACAGGGCCACTACAGCATCGTTCATCTTCGTCAGATTGTTGAAGCACCCAAAAGTCAGATAACCCCGGGAAATCGCAGGAAGCGGGCCGACTTGAAGACCTGGAGCTGGAGGGGTAAAGCAGAGGCGGGTTTCTGGCAGCCGCCATATCGTTTCGGTGAAATTAGACTCTTCACTTGCAGGCAGCGACCACGCGTCAGCAATGAAGTAATCGATAGCGGGTACCCCGGTGGTGGCAAAGTACCCCAGCCAGCTAACCTGTACAGGCGCCGGCTTCCAGGCAAACATGGATAAACGGTTGGAGGCTGCATGCCCCGACAAGTCTATTAGGATATCAATGCCGTCTGTGCGTATTCTCCGGGCCAACGCCTCATCCGTTAACCCTGAAACCTCGTTCCACGTGTGAAAATGAGATCTGATTCGATCAGTGATTTCGTCAGAACCGGGAAGAGTGGCATACGCAAATAGGACAACTTGTCCCGCCGTGCGTGACGCCAATGCTGCGATGGCCGCTTCCAGAAAATAGCCAACCGGATGAGCGCGCAGGTCTGCGGAAACAAATCCCACGCGCAGACATCGAGCCGGATCAGGAGAGTTCGGCCAACTTGTATAAGCGCGAGCTTGCTGCGTAACAAGGTCACCGTATCGCTTCGCGTCTATCAGCCGGGTACGTTCAAAAGAATCATCCAGAAAATTTTGAACTAACAGCAAGTTGCTGTGCGCTACAAAAAAAAACGGATCGATTTTCAGCGCCGTGCGGAAACTGGCTAAAGCCTCGGTGGGACGGCCAAAGATGGTGAGAATGGATCCAAGATTGACATGGGCTGCGGCAGAATGGGGATCGATTTCCAGTGCGCTGCGGTAGCACGCCATCGCGTCTTGGTGTTTGCCCAGTTCCTCAAGTGACAGGCCAAGTGTGACGTGGGCGTCCACAAACTCCGGCTTCAGCGAGATTGCCTGCCGGCAAGCCGCTATTCCGGCTTCCACGCGCCCCAGTCTCAGTAGCGCATTGCCCATGTTGTAGTGAAGAGCCGCCGAATCCGGTTTGAGGACTTTGGCCTTTTCATACGCCTCCAATGCGGTTGCGGCATCACCACGATCCAGCAATATGTTGCCTCGATGGAAGTGTGCTCTTGCCAACTCCGGCATCAGATGGATGGCCAGATCGTAACAATGCAGAGCACGGTCTATCTGGCCTTGGCTCTCAAATGCGATGCCTTCTTCAAGCGTGCGCACTGCAGCGAGTTCGGCGGCTTTGCTCTCGCTTTCGCCGTGGCCGAGGTCGTTTAGCCTTGCCTTGGATGACCGGCTAAGCGGCCTCATCTCTTGTCTCTTCAGCCGGCAGTTGTACACCGGTGTTCCGGTCGCACCATATATGCCACATGCTGCGCAGGGCGGTCTCGAAGTGGTGTGCAAAGCGCGGTGCGTCAAAGATGGGTGAATCCAGGACCTGCTGGCGCAA
>NZ_FPBM01000004.1 GCF_900116715.1 Polaromonas sp. YR568 | reverse complement strand
CCGCCGTCAGCGTCGTCTTGCCATGGTCCACGTGGCCAATCGTGCCGACGTTGACGTGCGGCTTGGTCCGCTCAAATTTGCCTTTTGCCATTTTTATCTCCAGATAAAGAACATGCCCGTGTACGGTTTAACGTCTGCACTGTGTTGCTGATTCACTTCGCACGGGTACAAAGTGGCACACAATCGCAGACAAGGAAAAAAGCTGCCGGCCCACAAGGAGCCGGCAGCGAGTGTTACTTACTTGGCGCGCGAAGCCATGATGGCTTCAGACACATTGCGCGGAGCTTCAGAGTAGTGCTTGAACTCCATGGAGTACGTTGCACGGCCCTGCGACATCGAGCGCAGCGTGGTCGAATAACCGAACATTTCAGACAGCGGCACTTCTGCCTTGATGGCCTTGCCGCCACCGACCATGTCTTCCATGCCCTGCACCATGCCGCGGCGTGAGGACAGATCGCCCATCACGTTGCCGGCGTAGTCTTCCGGCGTTTCGACTTCCACAGCCATCATCGGCTCCAGAATTACCGGGCCAGCCTTCTTGCAGCCTTCCTTGAAGCCGAAGATGGCAGCCATCTTGAAGGCCAGTTCGTTCGAGTCCACATCGTGGTACGAACCGAAATGCAGCGTGACCTTGACGTCAACCACCGGGTAACCGGCCAGCACGCCAGACGTGACGGCTTCGTTGATGCCCTTTTCGACCGCGGGGATGTATTCACGGGGAACCACACCGCCCTTGATGGCGTCGACGAACTCAATGCCCTTGCCGGCTTCGTTGGGCTCGATCTTGAGCACGACGTGACCGTATTGGCCCTTACCGCCGGACTGACGAACAAACTTGCCTTCGGCGTCTTCCACGGTCTTGCGGATGGTTTCGCGGTAAGCCACTTGCGGCTTGCCCACGTTGGCTTCCACGCCGAATTCACGCTTCATGCGGTCGACAATAATTTCCAGGTGCAACTCGCCCATACCGGCGATGATGGTCTGGCCGGATTCTTCGTCGGTCTTGACGCGGAAAGATGGATCTTCCTGAGCCAGGCGCTGCAGGGCGATACCCATTTTTTCCTGGTCGGCCTTGGTCTTGGGTTCCACGGCCTGCGCAATCACGGGCTCAGGGAACACCATGCGCTCGAGCATGACGATGGCATCAGGATCGCACAGGGTTTCGCCCGTGGTCACGTCTTTGAGGCCCACGCAAGCGGCGATGTCGCCGGCGCGGATTTCGCTGACTTCTTCACGGTTGTTGGCGTGCATCTGCACGATACGGCCGATACGCTCTTTCTTGCCCTTGACCGGGTTGTAGACGCTGTCGCCCTTTTTCAGGACGCCGGAATACACACGAACGAAGGTCAGCTGACCCACAAACGGATCGGTCATCAGCTTGAATGCCAATGCGGAGAATTTCTCTTCGTCGTCAGCCTTGCGGGTGACAGGCGCTTCGTCTTCGTCCGTGCCCTTGACGGGTGGAATATCGATAGGCGACGGCATGAATTCAATCACAGCGTCCAGCATGCGCTGCACGCCCTTGTTCTTGAATGCGGAGCCGCAGTACATCGGCTGGATTTCGCTGGCGATGGTCCGCGTGCGGATGCCCAGCTTGATTTCGTCTTCGGTCAAGTCGCCTTCTTCGAGGTACTTGTTCATGAACTCTTCGGAGGCTTCGGCCGCGGCCTCAATCATCTTTTCGCGCCATTCCTTGGCGGTTTCCACGAGTTCAGCAGGGATATCGCTGTAGGTGAACTTCATGCCCTGGGACGCTTCGTCCCAGATGATGGCTTTCATCTTGATCAGGTCGACAACGCCGGTGAAGTTTTCTTCGGCGCCAATGGGGATCACCATGGGCACAGGGCTGGCCTTCAGGCGCAGCTTCATCTGCTCGACGACCTTGAAGAAGTTCGCGCCGGTGCGGTCCATCTTGTTGACGAACGCGAGGCGGGGAACCTTGTACTTGTTGGCCTGGCGCCAGACGGTTTCAGACTGGGGCTGAACGCCACCCACGGCGCAGTACACCATGCAGGCGCCGTCAAGCACGCGCATGGAACGCTCGACTTCAATCGTGAAGTCCACGTGGCCCGGGGTGTCGATGATGTTGATGCGGTGCTCAGGCAGGGACGTGTCCATGCCCTTCCAGAAGCAGGTCGTGGCAGCGGAGGTAATCGTGATGCCGCGCTCCTGCTCTTGCTCCATCCAGTCCATGGTGGCAGCGCCGTCGTGCACTTCACCAATCTTGTGGTTCACGCCGGTGTAAAAAAGGATCCGCTCGGTGGTGGTGGTCTTGCCGGCATCAATGTGCGCGGAGATACCAATGTTGCGGTAGTTTTGAATGGGGGTAGCGCGGGACATAAATTACTTTCAGTTCGGGGTTACGAACAAAGACTCGTTGAAAGACTGCCCGCAGTCCGGGCATCCTTCATTTCTTCTACGCGTCTGCCGGCCGGAAATTGTGTTGTGCACGACACCCGGCTGGCAGAAATTGGGGTTGAACCGTCGGCAATCAAGGTGATCAACACCTTGAACCCGCCCGGCAACCCGTCAATTCAGCGCAGTCAATACTGCAATCGAAAATTAGAAACGGAAGTGGCTGAACGCCTTGTTGGCTTCTGCCATGCGGTGAACTTCGTCACGCTTTTTCATGGCGCCGCCGCGGCCTTCGGTCGCTTCCATCAGCTCATTGGCCAGACGCAGAGACATGGACTTCTCGCCACGCTTCTTGGCGGCTTCCTTCAACCAGCGCATGGCCAGGGCCATACGGCGGACAGGACGCACTTCAACCGGCACCTGGTAGTTGGCGCCGCCGACGCGGCGGGATTTCACTTCAACCATGGGCTTGATGTTGCCGATGGCCATGTGGAAGGCCTCGAGCGGATCTTTGCCGGGGTTCTTTTTCTCGATAAAGTCGAGCGCGCCATAAATGATGCGCTCTGCGACGGCCTTCTTGCCGCCTTGCATGATCACGTTCATGAACTTGGCGAGATCAACATCGCCAAATTTTGGATCAGGAAGAATTTCACGTTTAGGGACTTCGCGACGACGTGGCATTTTTTCACCTCTTTGCTTCAGTTGGCATTGCTTTTGGCAACACCGCGAGAGTTATCAAAACCCTCACTTACTCGACCGGTGCAACTATTTGCACTTGGGTCACTTCGTTTCAAACACCTGCCAGGGCGAGTGAAACACCTTGTTTTGAAGGAACTATCACAAACTTCTGTGACAACTGCTTCTGGCGCGAGCTCTCAGTGAAGAGAAAAACCCGAGCCGGTTCGGCTTATTTGGCCTTTGGCTTCTTCGCACCGTACTTGGAGCGCGACTGCTTGCGGTCTTTCACGCCTTGCAAATCGAGCGAACCACGGACGATGTGGTAACGCACACCGGGCAAATCCTTGACACGACCGCCACGAACCAGCACCACGCTGTGTTCCTGCAGGTTGTGGCCTTCGCCGCCGATGTAGGAAATGATTTCAAAACCGTTGGTCAGGCGCACTTTGGCAACCTTACGCAGAGCGGAATTGGGCTTTTTAGGCGTCGTGGTGTACACACGGGTGCACACACCGCGGCGCTGCGGAGAATTTTCCATCGCAGGGCTCTTGGACTTGATCTTTTCGACCTCGCGCCCCTGACGGACTAACTGATTAATGGTTGGCATTGAAAACGTCCCTAAACGTCTGAAAACTGATTTACCGTGTTGATACGGCCACAAATATTTCCCGCCGTGAAAGCGGAAAAGCCTTCTAGTATAAACCGGATGGGGGAAACGCTCAAGCAAAAGGCGTTGGGCGCGAGAAAGGTGTGCAGGTCCTGCACCCCAAATCGAGGTTTTTGAGATGACCGTGAAGGCCCCAAGAGCCTTAAATCCAGAGAATGTTAGCGCACACTCTCAAAATCAAGACGTCTGCCCGGGTTCAACCCACGGAACCCATGAAGAAGCCATCCAGCGATGCACTCGCCGGACGACCCATTCCAAAACAACCCGCCTTACTTGATCCAGAGCCGGATCGCATCCCAGGCGCGGCCCAGAATGCCGGCCTCTTGCACCGCTTCAAGCGCCACCAGCGGCACTTCGGCCACTGGCGCCGGGTTGTCGCCCAGCATGACTTTCAGCGTGCCCACGGCCTGGCCCTTGGCAAACGGGGCGACCAGCGGATCGGGCCGGGCCACCTGGGTTTTCACCTTGCCCGCGCTACCGGCCGCCACGGCCACCACGATGGCTTCAGGGCGGCCCAGCTTGACGGTGGATGACGCGCCCTTCCAGACGGCAGGCGCAACCACGGCCTGGCCGGCGTCAAACAACTTCACGGCTTCATAGGCGGTGTAGCCCCAGTTCAGCAGTTTTTGCGATTCGTTGGCGCGGGCGCTGTCGCTGGAGGTGCCCAGCACAATGGCCAGCAAACGGCGTCCGCCCGGCGCGCCGGCAGCGCCCAGGTTGGGGAAATCGCGTTTGGCGGTGGCAATCATGCAGTAGCCGGCGGCATCGGTGTGGCCGGTTTTGAGGCCGTCCACCGACGGGTCACGGAACAACAAGGTGTTGCGGTTGGTGTCGTTGGCCGCCGGTGTGCCGGGGTAGCGGTACTTCTTGATGGCTGAATAGCCGATGTAGTCAGGGAAATCCGTCATCAGCCGCGTCGAGAGGATGCTCAGGTCGCGCGCCGTGGTGGTGTGGCCGGGCTCGGTCAGGCCTTCGGGGTTTTTGTAGCTGGTCGACTTCATGCCCAGCGCCTTGGCCTGCTCGTTCATGAGCCGCACAAAGTTTTCCACCGAACCGCCCACGCCTTCAGCCAGCGCCATGGTGGCGTCATTGCCCGACTGCACGACCATGCCCTTGATCAGGTCCTCCACGGGCACCTTCATTTTCGGGTCGATGAACATGCGCGAACCCGGCATCTTCCAGGCGCGCTCGCTGACGCCAAAGGTCTGCTTCAGGTCGATTTTTTTGGACTTGAGGGCGTCAAACACCAGGTATTCGGTCATCAGCTTGGTCAGCGACGCCGGCTCGACCGGGGAGTCAATGTCTTTGGCCGCCAGGATCTGGTTGGCGGTGACGTCCAGCAGCAAATAGGAACGCGCGGCGATCTCGGGCGCCGGCGGCACCTGGGCATGCACCACAGGCAATGCGGCAGAGAAAACCAGGAACAGGGAGGCGGCAAAAGCGCGCAGGCCGTGGGCGGGGAGAAAGACCTGGGGAGCCTTGAATGAAGCTTGCATGTAATAGGTATCAGTGAAAGGTGAGGAAACCGGGTGAACCGAATGAACCGAATGAATCGAGTGAATCGAATGAAGCCCGCTGCGCAGTCAGGCCGAAGGTGAAGACAGGTGGCGGACCACCAGATTTTTCAGCAGCGGCAATTGTCCATGAAAGAAATGGCCGCCCCCGGGGACAACCGTAACAGGAAGTGCCTGCGGGCGCGCCCAGTCGAGCACGGCGGAAAAGAGCACCGTGTCGTCTTCCTCGCCGTGCACCACCAGGGTCTTCACGTGCGCTTCCGGGTCTATGGGCGCAGCAGGCGCACGGGTGACGCTGGTGCCGACCAGCACGAGTTTCTCGATACTGCGGGTGGCCGCAAGCTGCTTGAAGGCATGCGTGGTGACAAAAGCCCCGAAGGAGAATCCGGCAAGCGCCAGCACCTGCCCGCCACCGGCCGGCGCCGCGTGCTCCACCACCGCCAGAAAGTCTTCCAGCTCGCCCCGGCCTTCATCGTGGCTGCCGGCGCTGCCGCCCACGCCGCGAAAGTTAAAGCGCACAGAGGTCCATCCGCACTGCACAAAGGCCCGCGCCAGCGTCTGCACCACCTTGTTGTCCATGGTGCCGGCAAAAAGCGGGTGCGGATGCGCAATGACCGCAATGCCGCGCGACTCACCGGCGGGAAGGTCCAGTGCGATCTCGAGCGCGCCGGCAGGGCCCTGGATGATGGATTTTTGGGTTTGGGCGTTCATGTTTGCTATTAAAAAAGAGCTTCTCACTCAGACAGTCGCTGGGCCGGAGGCCGAAACCGTTCCGAACCTGCGACGCGGGCCGGCCTAGCGACCCAGATGCGCCGGCGTCACCAGGCGCTCAACCACCTTGCCGTTTTTCAGGTGCGACTCAACGATTTCATCGATGTCGCTGGCGTCCACATAGGTGTACCAGACGGCTTCCGGATACACCACCGCCACCGGGCCGCCCGCGCAGCGGTCCAGGCAGCCGGCCTTGTTGACCCGCACCTTGCCCGGCCCTGCCAGCCCCGCGGCCTTTACCTGCGACTTGCAGCGGTCAAAGCCTTCCTGCGCGCGGTGGTCGGCGCAGCAATCTTCACCGTTGGCGCGCTGGTTCAGGCAAAAAAAGATGTGGCGTTCGTAATAGGAATTGGGAGGTTTTTGATCTGGCATGCCGTGACTTTAGAGGATTGTGGTGTTCCCTCGCGCGGGCGAGGTCAAGGCCGAGGCTCGCGGCCCGACAGCCGGAGCAGCACATACAGCAGCGCCGCATACGGCCAAAGCCAGCCCAGCCACTGCACTACGCCGTGAAAACGGATGAAGCGGCCCTGCTCCCAGGTTTGCAGGGTTTGCGCGAAGTAAGGGTCTGCGGGCGCCTGATTAAGCAGCCCCAGATGAATCGTCAGCGCCAGCAGCGCCAGCGCCGCCGCCGCGCGGCGCGGCACGGGCAGCAACACCAGAGCCAGCAGCACCGTAAAGCCTATGCCCACCTGCACCGGCAGGTCCAGCCAGGCCCAGGCGTGGTCCGGGCCGTAACTGAGGGCGGCGGACAACGCGGAGGCGGCAATACCGGCTGCGATGACCGCGGTGGAAAACGCTGCGCGCTGCAAGAAGGTACGGATCACGCAATAGCCGAGCAGGCAAGGAATCAGCGCGCCCAGTGCCACGCAGAGCAGCTCGGCGGCCGGCACCAGCGGCTGCAGCTCCATGTCGCGCACCGGCATCCACTCCAGGAACGGTGTATCAATCAGCACATCGGCCAGCGCCGCCTCCAGACGCTCAAACACCTGGCCCAGCCCCATAGGCACCGACGCGGGAAACAGCAGTGCCAGCGGCCAGAGCATGAGCAGCACCAGCGCGCCTCGCGCATCGTGGGCGAACCAGCGCGCCCGAAAGCGGCTCCAGCGATCAACCACGCCGGTTTTCTCCAACGCCCAGGCAAAACAGGCGCCCAGCCAGGCGCCCAGCGTGTTGAGTGCCAGGTCGACGTTGGAAGGAATGCGGGACGGCAGGTAACTTTGCAGCGTCTCCATCGCCAGCGACAGCAGGCCGGCAGCCAGCACCGCGACTGTCACAGCCCACGACACGCGCCGGCTGCGCAGCGCCGATAGCGCGAGCAAAAAACCCAGCGGCGCGTAACCCAGCAGGTTGGCGCCCACGTCAAACCCTGTCCAGTACTGCGGCAATGGCGCGGTCAGAAACCTGAAGGGTGAAATGCCCTGGTCGCGCCAGTCCGCGAAGGGATAAAGGCTGGCATAAACAATCAGGCAGATGGCGGCAAGTGCCAGCGGCCAGGCAGTGGTCTTGTGAACACCCCTATCGTTCTCACTGCGCTTCGCTTCGTGTAGTGCCTTTTCCCCTTGCAGGGGACGACGCGAGGCGCCCGGCGAAGCCGGTTCGCCCGCGTCTGCTGGTTTGGGGGCCTTCTTTTTCACTTTGATGCCCGGTTGTGATCCTAGAAAGGCTTCACTACGACCAGGATGACGGCCGCCAGCAGCAGCAGCACCGGCACTTCATTGAACCAGCGAAACCATTTGTGGCTGCGGGTGTTGCGGTTGGCGATGAATTTGGTCAACAGGCGGCCGCAGGCGTGGTGGTAGCCGATCACCAGCACCACAACGGCGAGCTTGGCATGCATCCAGCCGTTGCCGGGCCCGCGGCCTATGCCGTAACCGAGGTACAGCCAGAGGCCAAAGCCCAGTGCGGGCACGGCCAGAATGGTGGTAAAGCGCATCAGCTTGCGCGCCATCAGGATGAGCCGTTCACGCTCGGCCACGCTTTCAGGCGGCACCATCGCCAGGTTCACAAAAATCCGCGGCAGGTAAAAAAGCCCGGCGAACCAGCTGGCGATGAAAACGATGTGTAGTGATTTGACCCAGAGCATGGACAAAGTGTAGCCCCCACGCTCCCCACTGCGTGTGGTCGCTGCCCCCCAAGGGGGCCGCCCGCCTGCGGCCCGGCAAAGCCGGTTCCGCGGCTCATGCTGGCTTAAACCCGCGCTCACTCCCTTGGGGCGATGGCAGTAGTGCGGCCGCGCATTCAGAAATTCGCTGGCCGGGATGAAGCGCAAGGCGCCCGGAGCGCAGCAACCGGAATGCACTCCAGTGCATGAGGATTGCGAGCACCGCGCAACGCCGCGATTCGCCCGGCCAGCGGATTTATGAATGCGCGGAGCAAAAAAATGCCCGGGTGGCACAAGGCCAACCGGGCTGGTAAGCCTTTTTGCTGTCACACGCAAAGGCCCCGCTCAGGGAGGAAAAGCGGGATGCGGTCGCCAAATTGGTAACCACACGTATTAATTCTAACCACGGCCATCCGACCTTGGCAATGGTTTTCTAAGCACTCTAAGAAACATTTATGTAAAGCTGCGCGCGCGCCGAAGGCGCGGGCCCCACACCAAATACTTCGGGCTATTCATAAAGCTTTGGCACAATTTGGAGATGACATTGCACGCTTCCAACTTCGCCCCCTTCCCGGCGGGCCGCCCCCGGCGCCTGCGCCGTGACAGCTTCACCCGCAACCTGGTCCGTGAGCACGCACTCACCGCACACGACCTGATTTACCCGGTGTTTGTGGTGGACGGCAAGCAGCAGCGCCAGCCAGTGGCGTCCATGCCCGGCGTCGAAAGGCTGAGCCTGGACCTGTTGCTGCCGGTCGCCGAAGAGTGCGTGAAGCTGGGCATCCCGGTCATGGCGCTGTTCCCGGTGGTGGATGCCTCGCTCAAGACCTATGACGGCGTTGAAGCCACCAACCCCGACGGGCTGATCCCGCGCGTGGTGCGCGAACTCAAGAAAAACTTCCCCGGCCTGGGCGTGATGACCGACGTCGCGCTGGACCCTTTCACTACGCACGGCCAGGACGGCCTGCCGGACGAAAGCGGTTACATCCTGAACGAAGAGACGACAGCCATGCTGGTGCGCCAGGCCATGTGCCAGGCCGAAGCCGGTGTGGACATGGTCGCGCCCAGCGACATGATGGACGGCCGCATAGGCGCCATCCGCCAGGCGCTGGAGGCCAAAAAGCTCATCCACACCCGCATCATGGCCTACAGCGCCAAATACGCCAGCGCGTTTTACGGCCCCTTCCGCGATGCGGTCGGCTCCGCCGCCAACCTCGGCAAGGCCGACAAAAAAACCTACCAGATGGACCCCGGAAACAGCGACGAGGCATTGCGCGAAGTGGCCATGGATATCGCCGAAGGCGCCGACATGGTGATGGTCAAGCCCGGGATGCCCTACCTGGACGTGGTGCGCCGCGTCAAAGACGAGTTCGGCGTGCCCACCTTCGCCTACCAGGTCAGCGGCGAGTACGCCATGATCAAGGCCGCCGCACAAAACGGCTGGCTGGACCACGACGCCGTCATGATGGAAAGCCTGCTGGCCTTCAAGCGTGCCGGCGCCGACGGCGTGCTGACCTACTTTGCCATCGACGCCGCCAAAAAGCTGCGCCAGGCCTGAGCGGACCGGGCGGCCCGTGTTGGCATTGCTATTAAATCAGTAGCTGCTTATGCTTGCGCTGCCTGGGTGAAACGCCGATTTGATTGATTAACGCGGGGCTGAGGGAGATTCATGCGGGTTTTTAACATCACCACCGGCGCCAACGGCAACCAGGGCGTCACCGAAACCGATGCCTTGCCGACCGCGTTGCCCGCTCAGGGTTTTGTCTGGGTCGCCTGCGCGCGGCGCGAGTTCGAGGTGCTGCAGGCGCAGATCCAGGCCAGCCTGCAATTGCTGTGCGGCACGCAGCTGGTCGACCTGCACGTGGCCGACCTGCTGAACAACCAGCTGCCCTCGCATTACGACTACACCTCGCAGTACGACATCATGGTGTTCCGCCGCCTGGCCGCCGGCCAGACCGAGACCGACCTCAGCACACCCGGCGAGCCGCTGCACGAACGCATGCACCGCAGCGGCCCGCCGGTGCTCAAGCGCATCGACACCAGTCCGGTCGGCTTTGCCGTGTTCGACCAGTTGCTGCTGACCGTGCACCCCACCGACTGCGCCGTGCGCGACGCCTATGCGGCCCGGCTGCTCAACGCCACCACGGCCGAGTCGCGCTCCAGCGGCGTCAAGCTGCCCACCAGCCCCGCCGATATGATGCTGCGCATCGTCAACCAGATGGTGGACGGCTACCTGGAGCTGCGGCGCGAACTCACGCGCCAGCTCGACCACTGGCAGTCGGAGCTGCTCAAGCCCGGCACACGTTTTACCAACTGGAGCTCGGTGCTCGACGCGCGTCTGGCCATGCACCACCTGGACGAGATCTGCGAAGACCAGCGCTCGGCCGTGCAGGACTGGGTCGACTCGATCGAGACCTGGCCCGAGGGCGCCACACCCGCCGCGCTGCGTGAACGCGAGCTGCTCAAGGTGCGCTCACGCGACGTGCTCGAACACATCGAGCGCGTGGTGCACCACGTGCGGCGCATGGAGCAAAGCGCCGAGACCGCGGTGCAGATGCATTTTTCGGCGCAGAGCAACCGCACCAATGACATCATGCGCACACTCACCGCGCTCACCGCCATCTTCCTGCCGCTGAACCTGATCACCGGCTTCTTCGGCATGAATTTCGAGTTCATGCCTTTTATTCACTCGTCCACCGGCTTCTGGCTGACCTTCGGCTTCATGATCCTGCTGGTCGTGGTGGTGGTGACCGTGTTCTGGCGCAAGCAATACCTGGCCCGGACCCGGCGTTAAGTTCGCTGCAAGTTCTTCGTCCATTCGTCATCGTCCGCAGGAGCCTCCATGTCCTCAGCCTTCGCTCGCTTCTTTCCCCTTGGCCGCCTGTTCAGCTTGCGCGCCGGCATGGCGCTGCTCCTTGCCGCAGCGGCGCTGCTGGCCGGCTGTGAGAGCCTGAGCCCCGCCGAATGCGCCACCGCCGACTGGCGTCAGCTCGGCGTGCAAGACGGCAGCCGCGGCCGCAGCGACCGCGCCGCCGACTATTACGAGTCCTGCGCCAAGGCCGGCATCGCGGTGAATGTGGGCGTCTACCGCGAGGGCCGCAACCAGGGCCTGGTCAGCTACTGCCAGCCGGCCAATGCCCTCAATGAAGGCCTGGCCGGCAACAGCTACGAAGGCGTTTGCCCCGCGCCCATGGACCAGAACTTCCGCAACATCCACGGCATTGCCTGGCGCGAGCAAGACGCCCGCAAAACCCTGGCGCGCATGCAGAACGAACAGGACCGCATGCAGGCCGAACTGCGCGACTCCAAAACTGCCGAAGACCGCAAACGCACCTTGCGCGAGCAGCTCTCCCGCTCGGACCGCCGCATTGAAGACGCCCGCCTTGCCCTGCGCGACGCCAGCTACCAGCTGGACCGCCTGCGCAGCGACATGCGCCAGCGCGGCCAATACTGAGCCCTAAGCCCTAAGCCGCTGCGTCAAAGCCTTTTTCCGGCGGCGCCACGCGGTGGCGTCTGACGGCCCCGCGTGGCCGCGAGCAAGCACACTGGTGAAAACGGCAACGCACCGGAGACGGCTTTGAACTCGCACACATCAAGCAACACCTGCGCCGACGACTTGACGCGCGAAAACGTGCAGTCGATGCGGCGCGTCGAAGAAGCCGCGTTGGCCAACCGCAGCCGCGCCGACCGCATGGCGGCTTTTATCGCCACCTTCTGCGGCTCCATGCCCTTTGTCTGGCTGCACGTGCTGGCCTTCACCTGCTGGATAGGCCTGAACACCTGGCCGGGGCTGGCGCATTGGGACCCCTACCCCTTTACCTTCCTCACGCTGGTGGTCTCACTTGAGGCTATTTTTCTGGCGTCCTTCATCCTGATCAGCCAGAACTACGAGCTGCGCATCAGCGACAGGCGCAACCAGCTGGACCTGCAGATCAACCTGCTGACCGAGCAGGAAAACACCAAGATGATCCAGATGCTGGAACGCATCGCGAAAAAGGTGGGCGCCGATACCGCGGACCCGGACGTGCGCATCCTGAAGGAAAACACCGATCCGGAAAAGCTGATTGCCCAGATCGAGCAGGCCCAGCGCGACAACCCGCCTGCGGCAGACGCCGCAGCGAAGGGCTAACTCAAACCCAGGGCTGGGCCAGGCCTTCTTCGTTGAACGCCTTGATGACCGCCGGCCGCGCCAGCGCGCGCTTCAGGTAAGGGCCCAGGTGCGCACGGTCGCGCGCGGGCTGGGAGGCGAAGTTGCGTGTCCAGCGGCACAGCGTCAGCGCATAGATATCCACCGCCGAATACTTCGCGCCCAGCAGCCAGGGCTCAGGGTGGATTTGTCCAAGCCTGGCCAGTTCGGCATCCAGCTGGTCCAGCATCCGGCCGACCTTGATTTCCGCGTGCGACTTCAGTTCAGCCACGCCCGCGCTGTTGCCGGGGTTCATCCAGCGGTCTGTGTAGAAGTAGATGATCAGCGTCGACTGCATGGTGTTGGTCAGCCAGACCAGCCATTTGTAGAAATGCGCGCGTTCCGTGGTGCCCAGGGCCGGGGCCAGACCCGCCTGCGGATGCGTGTCGCACAAATGCAGGCAGATCGCCGCGGTTTCATAAAGGACCAGATCGCCATCGACCAGCGTGGGGACCAGCCCGTTGGGGTTGAGCTTGCAGTAAGCCTCGGAGCGATGCGCACCCGTGCTGGTGTCGACGAGGATTTTTTCAAAGGGCACGCCCAGCTCTTGCAGCAGGATGTGAGGCGCCATGGCGGCGGAGCTGGGGGAGAAATGGAGCTTGTACATAGCCCCTATTGTGTCGTCACGCCAAAGATACCCGCCGCGTTGCCCCAGGCAATCCTGCGCGCCGTGTCCGCAGGAAGATCACCTAGCCACGCACGGTAGCCTTTCATCAGCTCGTCGTAATACAGCCAGCGCTGGTTCACCCAGGTGTCGGAGCCGATCATGAAGCGGCCCGGGTATTTCAGCACCAGCGTGCGCCACTCAGGGCAGAGTTTTCCGCTTTCGCAGGTCAAGCCCGGGCGGTATGACAACTCGCCCATCAGTTGCGGGTATTTGCCCAGCAGGGCATCAACACGCGCCACGGGCGCGCCGCCTATGCCGGTGTGGGCCCAGACCAGCCGTGCGTCAGGCGCATGGGCCATCAGCAAGTCAATGGCCGTGTCGTCCACATGCGCTAGCACCGCGAGTTTGTTCTTTGCCGCGAACTGCATCAGCTTTTTGGCCACAGGGCCGTTGGCGTTGGCGCTGTCGTAGAGGTGGAATTCGCCTATGCCTTTGTACGGCCCGGCCTGGTCGCCGGTGACGCCGCGGGCGAACTCGGTTTGCACCATCTCGTAAATCGTCTCGTCGCGAAACCAGTTGTCGTAGTCGGCGCGGTTGCGGTACAGGCGTATGAAGGGCACGACGGTGACGCCGGCCTGGCGGGTTTCGGCCATGGCGGCGAGCGACTTGGTGCCGTCGTTGGGCCGTGAGTTGGCGACGATGGCTTTGACGCCGTTGCGCTTCATGCGGGCCAGCACATCGGCCGGTGAGTGCGGACCGCTGTTCCCGTTCCAGGCTTCTTCGTTGTAGTGCAGGTGGGTGTCAAACAGCGGGCCGGTGTAGTCGGCCGCAAACGCGGAGCCCGCAGTTGCCGCCAAAACAATAGCCAACAACCCGCGCCCAGCCCCGGCGGATCGCCAGGATCGCTTGGGGGCAGCCAGGGCAACCATGGTCAGGCCAGTTTGGCGGCCAAAAACGCCAGCGAGCGTTCACGCGCCAGCTTGGCGGCGGCTTCGTCATAGGCGCCGCGCTGGTCGCAGTTAAAGCCGTGGTCGGCCGAATAGATATGGGTTTCGACTTCCGGATGCGCCTTGATAAAGGCGTGGATGGTCTCCAGCGGAATCGAATGGTCGCGGTCGCTGAAGTGGGCCAGCACCGGGCATTGGGGCTGCAGGGCGATTTCGGCCGGGGCCGTCATGCCGCCGCCGTAATAAGGCACCGCCGCGCTCAGGCCCTTGAGCAGGCAGGCAGCGCGCCAGGCCAGGAAACCGCCCCAGCAAAAGCCGATGATGCCGACCTTGCCGCCGCCGGCCTTTGCCGCGTGATCGATGGCGGCCTGGATATCCACCAGCACGCCCGGTGCGGGCAGCCCGTTAACCGCGGCTTTCAGCGCGATGCCTTCTTTCATCCCGGCCTCGTCGTAGCCCATATCGACACCGGGCTTGACGCGGTGAAACGTCGCCGGCGCCACCGCCAGATAACCCTGGGCGGCGAAGCGGTCCGTTACGGCCTGGATATGCGAGTTGACGCCAAAAATTTCTTGCAAGACCACCATGGCGGCCTTGGGTTTGCCTGCCGGCTCAGCCACATAGGCTGGGAATACAAAGCCGTCAGCGGCCTTCAAGTCGATGAATTTACCCACGATGCGATCTCCTTGGTTTCAATGAATGTGTCAAAAACAGGCCGGTTTGTAAACCGGCCTGTGAGTTGTTTATGAACCGGTTTTAGCGGCCAGCTTGCGCTCCACAAAATCCAGCCGGTCCTGGCCCCAGAACAGTTCGCCGTCGACCACAAAGCTGGGCGCGCCGAATACGCCGGCGTCAATCGCCTGCTGGGTGTTGGCTTCATAACGCTCCTGCACCGCCTGGCTGAAGGACTGCTCCAGCCGCTCGGCGGGCAAGCCGCATTCGGCGAGCAGCTCGGCCAGCACTTTTTCGTCGGCGATGTGGCGCTCACGCACCCAGACAGCGCTGAAGATCGCGCCGCCTATCCTCATGGCGGCCTCGCTGCCGTCATGCTGGTCTACCGCGATGATGAGGCGCGCCGCGTCGTCGCCCGAGACGGGGAAAAACTTGGGCTTGAGGTTGAGCGGCGCATGCAGGAAGTCGGAAAAGCGCTGCAGCTCCAGCAGCCGGTAAGCCTGGCGCTGCGGCGCCCGCTGGGCCAGCGGCAGCCCGCCCGAGATCGGGAAGACCTTGCCGCCCAGGTCGATGGGCAGCACCCGCACGGTGGCGCCGGCCGCGCGCGCAATCTGCGCAAAACGCTCATGGCCCAGGTAAGTCCAGGGGCTTTGCGGGGTGAAGTAGTAGTCGATGGTGGTGCTCAAGAGGGTCTCCGGATAGGGATCTGGGTAGACGGCCCACGCCATCGATCAATACGGCGAGGTTCTACGGTACATTGGCTCGGCCAATCCCCGTTTTTACCCGGGATTGCCATTCTCTGCAGGAGGTGCGGTTTGTCAAAAGTTGTTCTGATCACCGGCGGCTCGCGCGGCATAGGCGCCGCCTGCGCCCTGCTCGCGGCGCGTCAGGGCTGGGTGGTGGCTGTCAACTACACCAGCAACTCGCTGGCCGCCGACGAAGTGGTGCGGCAGATCCGCCAGGCCGGCGGCCAGGCCATCACGGTGCAGGCCGATGTGGCCGACGAGGCGCAGGTGCTGGCCATGTTTGAAAAAGTCGACGCCAAGCTCGGCCGCCTGGACGGCCTGGTCAACAACGCGGGCGTGGTGGACCGCACCACCCGCGTCGATGCCATGACGCTGGAACGGCTGCGGCGCATGTTCGAGATCAATGTGTTCGGCTCATTCCTTTGCGCGCGCGAAGCCGTCAAGCGCATGAGCACCCGTTATGGCGGCGCGGGCGGCGCCATCGTCAATGTGTCCAGCGCGGCGGCCCGGCTGGGTGCGCCCGGCCAGTATGTGGACTACGCCTCCGCCAAGGGCGCGATTGACACCTTCACCATCGGGCTGGCCAAGGAAGTCGCCGCTGAGGGCATACGCGTGAATGCAGTGCGGCCCGGCATCATCGATACCGACATCCATGCCTCGGGCGGCCTGCCGGACCGGGCCCGCGACCTGGCACCGCAGGTACCTATGCAGCGGCCGGGTACCGCGGATGAGACCGCACAGGCCATTGTCTGGCTGCTGGGGGACAATGCGGGCTACACAACAGCGGCGCTCCTCGACGTCGCAGGAGGAAGGTAGTGCCCCCACGCTCCCCCACTTCGTGTGGGTCGCTGCCCCCCGAGGGGGCCGCCCGCCTGCGGTCTGGCAAAGCCAGTCCCGCGGCTCATGCTGGAATTGAGTTCAACTTTAGGGAACAACGATGGACTTTAAACCGCTAGTCACCTTGTTGGCCATCGTCAACCCGCTGGCCATCGTGCCGTTTTTTATCCACTACACGCAGGGCTTTTCCGATGAGCAGCGCCGCCGTACCATCCTGGTGGCGTCGTTTTCGGCCTTTGTCGTGATTGCCACCAGCGCACTGCTGGGGCTGGAGATTCTCGACTTCTTCAGCATCTCGCTGGCGAGCTTTCAGGTCGGCGGCGGCATGCTGCTGCTGATCAGCTCGATGAACATGCTGAACGCGCAGCCGGCCGAGGCCAAGCCCCTGACCAACGAGATGGAAGACGGCGCCGAAAAAGCCGCACGCGGCGCCAGCATTGCCGTGGTGCCACTGACCATTCCCCTGCTGACCGGCCCGGCCACCATGTCCACCGTGGTGATTTACGCCGAAAAAGCGCAAACCGCTTTGCAGGTCGCCGCGCTGGTCGGCTACGGCGTGGTGATCGCACTGGTGACCGCCGTCAGCTTTTCATTGGCAGAGCCGATTGCCCGCGTGCTGGGCAAGACCGGCATCAACGTGATGACGCGTTTGATGGGCCTGATCCTCGCCGCGCTGGCGGTGGAAGTGATGGCCGGCGGGCTGGGCAAGCTGTTCCCCATCCTGCGCAGCTGACTATGGCTGGTGCGCGCATCCTGCTGGTGGAAGACGACCCGGCGATTGCCCGCTCCATCATCTACACGCTGGAGCGCGACGGCCTCACTGTGACGCACAGCCTGCTGCTGGGCGATGCGCGCGCACAAATCAGCCGCCAGCCGCCCGACGCGGTGATCCTCGATGTGGGCCTGCCCGACGGCAGCGGGCTTGATCTGTGCCGCGAGCTGCGCACCGCCGGCAGCCTGCCGGTGCTGATGCTGAGCGCGCAGGGCGAAGAGATAGACCGCGTGCTCGGGCTGGAGCTGGGCGCCGACGACTATATGAGCAAGCCCTTCAGCCCGCGCGAGCTGCTGGCGCGCGTGCGCAGCCTGCTGCGGCGGGCGCGCATGCCGGCCCCTGCTGCAACACTGCCCGACAGTCCCTTTGAGATCGATGCCGCGGGCCAGCGCGTCACCTTGCACGGCCGCCCGCTCAACCTGACGCGCCGCGAGTTCGGCCTGCTGGCCGATTTGCTGCGCCACCGCGGCCGGATACGTTCGCGCGATGACCTGCTGAGCGCGGTCTGGGGCACGGATTCAGACAGCACGGATCGCACGGTGGACACGCACATCAAGACCCTGCGCGCCAAACTGCAGGAAGCCGCACCGGAACACGACTACATCGTCACCCACCGGGGCATGGGCTACTCCCTGGATATCAACCGCGTCAAGGGCAGCTGAGATGCGCCTGGGCATACGCCTGCTGTTTGGTTTTTTCCTGGTCACCGGGCTGGCTGCTTTCTTCGTGCTGCGGGTGTTTGTCGCCGAGGTCAAACCCAGCGTGCGTGAAGTCATGGAAGACATGATGGTGGACACGGCCAACATCCTGGCCGAGCTGGCCAGCGACGATGTGGCCGCCGGTACGGTCGCACAAGGCCGCTTCGCGGGGCATGTGCGCAATTACGCGCGGCGGCCCATAGACGCAAAGATCTGGGGCATGGCCAAGCAGTCGCTGGACTTTCGCGTCTACGTCACCGACGCTGGCGGCAAGGTCCTGTTTGATTCTGAAAATATGGCTGTGGGCCAGGACTATTCGCGCTGGCGCGACGTGGCCCTCACCCTGCGCGGCGAATACGGCGCGCGCGCCACGCGTGAAGTGCAGCAGGACGACCGCAGCTCAGTCATGTATGTGGCCGCGCCCATCACGCACGAGGGCAAGACGATAGGCGTACTGACGGTGGCCAAGCCCATGTCCACCATCCAGGCTTTTATCGACCGGGCCGAGCGCAAGATACTGCTCAGCGGCCTGCTGCTACTGGTGCTGTCGCTGGCCATCGGTGTGGCGGTCACCTTGTGGGTGGTGTGGAGCATTCGCAAGCTGCGCCGCTATGCCAACGCCGTCGGCCAGGGCGAAAAACCCGCGGTTCCGCAGATACCGGGCGAGCTTGGCGATCTGGCCATGGCAGTCGATGCCATGCGCCTGAAGCTCGAGGGCCACGAGTACATAGAAGATTACGTGCGCGCCCTGACTCATGAGCTCAAGAGCCCGCTCGCCGCGATCCGCGGCGCCGGCGAGCTGCTGCAGGACGAGCTTCCCGAAAACGCGCGCCGCGAGTTTTCGGGGCAGGTACTGGCCCAGTCCGGCCGCATGCAGGCGCTGGTGGACCGCATGCTCGAGCTGACGAAGCTGGAGCAGCGCCATGCACAGGTACAGCGCGAGCGCCTTTCGTGGGCCGGCTTCCTCCAGTCTTTTGAGCTTGCGGGCGGTGCCGGCCGCGCCCAGCATGTCCTCAAAGTCGTAATCAGCCCGGAACATGCCGGCGTGCATGCGGAGCCCGGCCTTCTGGGCCTGGCGCTCAGCAACCTGCTGGAAAATGCGCGCTCGTTCGCGCCCGAGGGCTCGGCGATCACCCTGGAGGCCGGGCCGGACGTCATTGCCGTGCAAGACAGCGGGCCCGGCGTGGCGGACTTCGCACTGCCCCGCCTGGGCGAGCGCTTCTTCTCGACGGTGCGCCCCGACGGCCACACCAAGGGCTCGGGCCTGGGACTGGCCATCGTGCGGCAAATCATGCTGCTGCATGGCGGGCGCATGGTGGTGCGCAACACGCAGCCCGGCTTGCGGGTCGAGCTGCATTTCTAAACGCGCCGCGCCCATCACGCGGCCGCCTTCACGGGTTCGGGCTTGGGTGCTTCAACCTGCTTGAAGCGCGCATACCAGTCGACCTGGCGCGTCAGCATCATGACGGCGGCAAGCACGGCGAACAGGGCCACGGCGCCCAGCAGCAAGGCGGTTTGTTCCATCCGCAACAGCACAAACAACATGCCATACAGCGTGGCGATGCCCAGGCCGAAAGGCAGGCCGCGCGACCAGTGGCCCAGCATGTAGCTGGCGTAAAAAGTCAGCAGCAGCACGCAGGCGGCAGCGGCAATCGCGTAGGCTGATTCGAAAGGCATGTGCTCCGACAAGCTCACCAGCAAGAGGAAGAACATGCTCATCGCCGCGCCCACCAGCAGGTACTGGATGGGGTGCACGCGCAGCGACTTCATGAATTCAAACAGGCCCACAGCCAGAAAAGTCAGGCCGATGAACAACAGGCCGTACTTTGTAGCCCGGTCGCTGAGCGCATAGGTGTTGGAGGGGTCGACAAAGGTCACGCTGAAAGCCTCGACGCAGCTGTTGTTGGCCGAGCCGTCGCTATAAGACGGGCAAACGGCCTTGCGCTTTCCCGCGTCCACCTGCGTCACGTCCTGCTGCGCGGTGCTGGCCAGTGAGCTGACACGCCAGTTGGCTTCAAAGCCGTCGTCCGTGACCTTGCGGTCCACCGGCAAAAACTGCCCGCCAAAACTCGGGTGTGGCCAGTTGGAGGTGAGCTGCACGCGGGTGTCGCCGCCCAGCGGCACCACGGAAATGCTTTCGGTGCCCATCAGTTCCAGCTCGATCTGCGCCTGCAGCGGCGCCGCGCCCACCAGGGCCATGGACAGCGGCGCATGCACGCCGCGCGGATAGCTGCCGTAGAAGGTGCCGGGCTTGAGCGCCAGCAACTGCTCACCGATCTTCACGCTGGCGTGGCGGATGCCGCGCGAATCGGAGACCGCCATCATCAAGAGCGGCTGGCCGCAGTTCATGCGCGAGCCGGCATGTTCGGCCGCGGGCTTGAGGGATTCGGTGTCGGCCCATTCGGCCACGATGTCGGCCTTGAGGTTAAAGACCTGCGTCGCATGCAGGCCGCGGGCCCGCGCCTCAAGCTTGCTGCCGCCCTTGAGCGTCAATGAAGCCGGCGCGGCAATCAGCGTGAACTCGCGCCGCTCGGTGCGCAGCTTCTTGTTGTCGTCCTTGACGTCCCATTCCTCGGTGCAGGCGCGGTGGATGAGCGGACCGGTCAGCGTCTGCGGGCCGGCCAGGCTCTGGGCCACGCTCTGGATGGCGATCTGCCGGTAGGTCTGGCGGTCGTGCACCACACCACTGATCTGGAACAGCGCCAGGACCAGCAAGACCAGCACCACCGCCAGTGCGGCGAGTTTTTGTTTCATGACTTCCTTTCGTTTTTTGAACAACGAAGGGGAGTGTGCAAACCGTGTGTGAGGCCAGGATGAGCTGTGGGGCGCCTGTGTGAAGCCAAAGTGAAGTGAGGCTTTCACGCTTCCGCGAGAGGGAACGGGCTACACGAAGTGAATCTGGGCAGGGGCTAACGGCGAAGCAGTTTTACGAGCTGGTTGCTCGTATTGCGCAAGCGCTGCGCCATCATCTGCGTGATCTTGACCAGCAGCTTGGCGCCCACGCCGGGGTGGTCGCGAATCAGCAGGGCAATTTCATGGCGGCCCCACACGCCGGCCTCAACCGCCTCGATGGCGGTACAAGTGGCGTAACGCGGCTCGCTGTCGAGCATGGACATATCGCCCACCGCCGCGCCGCGGCGCACCACGGCGATGCGCGAAACAGCGGGCTCCGCGCCGGTTTCGGCATCGGCCTGGGCCGCGCCCGCCACCGGCTCCAGCCGCTTGGTCACGTCCACCGTGCCCTTGAGGATCACCATCATCCAGTCGCCGAACTCGCCTTCGCGGATCATCACCTGACCCGGCGCGGCATGTATCAGCAGCATGGAGGCGCCCAGGATGTCGGCCTCGGCCGGCGTGAAGTCCTGCAGCAGCTGCGAGGTTTGCAGAAAGTCCGGGCCGTAGGTACTCAGGCCCTGGCAGCAGCCTTGCACCTTCAGCCCGGCAATGTCCAGTTGTTCTTCCAGCGTTTTCATGGGATGTGCCTCGGGCAGCCAGTGAAAGGCTGCATCAACGCCCGGCCGCCTGCTGCAGCCATTGGTCCAGCTCTTCGATGGCCGCGTCGGTGGCGGCCGTCAACGCCTGCACGCCACCGGGTGCGTCGCTGCTGGGCGCGGGCCGCTGCACGATGACATTGCGCTGGCCCACCAGCTTCTCACCCGCGGGCGTGATTTCAAGCAGTGTGGCACGCAGGCGGATCAGGCCGACGCTGGCATTGGGCGCGGTAAAGAGATGGCTGAACTCTTCCAGGTCCAGGCGCAGCAGCAGCGGCAGTGTCGCGTTCTGGCTGCGGTTCAGCGCCACGCTGGCGCCGGCGCTGAAGACGGCGCGGCGCTGGCCGAGCTGCTCACGCACCCGCTGTCGCACCAGCTGCGCGGGCGGCATGCTCCAGCGCGCCTGCGAGTAGGGTTTCAGCTGCTGCGCATCGGCATAGCCCAGGCGGTAGAGCACCGCCATGTTGTCCAGCGCGCCGCCAGAGGTGGAAACGTCGTCCAGCGCCAGCGGCGGCAGCGGCGCCTGGCGCGTGGTGGGCTGCGTGGCCAGTGCGCCGGGGCCGAAGTCATACATGGTGGCGCGTGTGGGCTTGTCGGGCAGGCCTGAGCAGCCCGTCAGCAAAAATATCAAGCCAAAAAGGCCTGCAACGCCCGTGGAACGAGCGCAAGCAGCTACTGAATTCATAGCAGTCCACCGTGGGTTAAAAATGGATGAAGTCATTTTTTCTGTACTCCTTCGGCGGAAAATCCGGGTTCGCCCGGGCCAGGCACCGGCGGGCCGTTGCCAAAAATCAGCGACTGCGGGTTGTCGTCCACCGCGCTGACGGTGCGGCGCAGCTGGCGCATCGCGCGTGCGGTTTCGTCGGCCACTTCGCCCAGCTTGGGCAGTGTTCCGGCGCTGAAGGTTTCCACGCCCGAAGCCAGCGCGGCGCCGCCTTCAGACAGTTTGTCGAGTGGCCCGCCCTTTTCATTAAGGCGCTTGGCCGTCACGGTGACCTCGTCGGTCGCCTTGCGCACCGACAGCAGCGTGGCGCTGGCATCGCGCGAGAGCGCCGGCAAAGTCGCCACCGAAGGCTCCAGGCCCTTGGCCACGCGGTCTATGCTGCCGGCGGCATCGCCGAGCTGCTTGACTGCTGCCGTGACGGCTTTCTGGTTGTCGTCGGACAGCAGCTTGTTCAGCCGCGTGCTGGCCTCTTCCACCTGGTTGAAAATCACCTCGCTTTGTTTGAGCAGCTTGTCCAGGCCGCCGGCCTTGATCGGGATGCGCGGCGGGTCGTCGTCATTCACCGCCAGGCGCTCGCTGGACTTGCCGTCGTCGTCGAGCTGGATAAAACCCAGGCCGGTGACACCCTGCGAAGCCACCGTGGCGAAGGTGGACTTGGTGACCGGCGCGCCGTGGTCGATGGACACGCGGATCAGCACATTGCCCTTGATCTTGCTGTCAAAGCCGATCAGCTCGACCTTGCCCACCGGCACGCCGCGAAAGCGCACCGCCGCCTGCGGCTGCAGGCCCGAGACGGTTTCGTCGGTGCTCATGTCGTAGAGGTCGCGCTGGGTGTTGTCGCGCGTGAGCCAGATGGCCAGCAAGGCCAGCAGGGCAGTGACCACCAGTACAAACGCACCGGCGGCCATGGCATGGGCTTTGTTTTCCATAGTGATGCCTTTCTAGACTGTGAACGGGTATTCGCGGAGCAGCTCCATCGCGCGTTGCCCTCTTTCGCCAAGGAAAAATTCGTGAATAAAGGGGTGCGGGAAAGCCACCACCTCCTTGGGCACATCGTTGACGATGACTTTCTGCTCGGCCAGCACGGCAATGCGCGTGCTCAGCTCAAACAGCGTGTCCAGGTCATGCGTCACCATCACCACCGTGAGCTCCATGTCGCGGTGCAGCGAACGCAGCAGCGCGACAAAGCTGTCGGAGCTTTCCGGGTCCAGCCCGGCGGTGGGCTCGTCAAGCAGCAGCAGCGGCGGGTCCATGATGAGGGCGCGCGCCAGCGCCACACGCTTGATCATGCCGCCCGACAAGTCGCTGGGCATCTTGTCGGCGGCTTCGGGTTTCAGGCCCACCATCTGGAGTTTCACCATGGCTGCTTCGCGCACCAGCGCGTGTGGCAGTGTCTTGAGCTCATGCAGCGGAAAGGCGATGTTCTCAAGCACGGTGAAGGCCGAGAACAGCGCGCCCTGCTGAAAGAGCATGCCGACACGGCTGGCCGCGCCCCGCTTGCCGAGTTCAGCCGCCGGCCGGCCCAGCACGGTGATCTCACCCTGCGTGGGTTTTTCCAGGCCCAGCATCTGGCGCAGCAGCACCGTCTTGCCGGTGCCCGAGCCGCCCACCAGCGACAGCACCTCGCCCCGCTCAACGCGCAAGTCCAGGTCTTTGTGCACTACGGACTTTTTGTCGCCGTTCTGGAACACGGTCCACAGCTTTTTGATGTCGACGATGGGTTCGCTCATATTCCGACACTCTTGAAAAGGACGGCGAACAAGGCATCCACCAAAATCACAACAGTGATCGAAGTCACCACCGACGCCGTCGTCCCCTGTCCCAGGCTTTCGGTATTGGGCTTGACGCGCAGGCCATAGTGGCAGCCGACCAACGCAATCAGCAGGCCAAAAACCACCGACTTGGCGGTGGCCAGCGAGAGGTTGGCGACATCCACCGCCGCCGGAAGGGAATTGATGAAGTACGAGGGCGAAACGCCCATGGCAACATCGGCCGCCAGCATGCCGCCCAGCAAGGCGGCAATCGTGGTCCAGACGCTGATCAGCGGCATGACCACCGCCAGCGCCAGCGCACGGGGCATCACCAGGCGAAAGCCACGTGCGATGCCCATCACGCGCATGGCGTCGAGTTCTTCGGTCACCCGCATCACACCGATCTGCGCCGTGATGGCCGAGCCGCTGCGCCCGGCGATCAGGATGGCGGCCAGCACCGGGCCCAGCTCGCGGATCAGCGAGATGCCCAGGATGTTGACGATAAAGGCGTCGGCGCCGAATTGCCGCAGCTGCTGCGAGATCAGGTAGGCCAGCACCACACCGATCAAAAACCCCACCAGCGCGGTGATGGGCAGCGCGGTCGCGCCGATATGAAAGAGGTGACCCGACAGGTCGCGCCAGGGGCCTTCCTGCGGGTGTTTGATGAGCCGGATGATGTCGAGCAGCAGCTGGCCGATCAGGCGGACCAGGCCCTTGATGTGGTCGGCCAGGCGGAACACCCGCTCGCCCAGCAGGATGAAAGGCGCGCTCCAGTCGCCCTTGCGGGCTTTGGGAAGGTCGCCAATGTTGAATTTGGCGATGGTCTCGAGCACCGCGCGCTGGCTGGGCTCGGCCTTGACCTGGGCCGGCCACTGGCGGCCCCAATGGTTCCACAGAACCTGGGCGCCCAGGTGGTCGAGCTTGTGTACCGATTCAAGATCCCAAGCCGCTGCAGTATCGGACAAGCCCTTGAGCTGTGCGGTCAGCGCCTCCCAGACGGTTTCCCCGGTCAGGTCGGCCGCCGTCCAGGCTCCCCGCACGACATACAGCCGACCTTGCGGCGTGTCCTGCTGTTCGATGCGGGGCGTGGCGTCTTCCATAAGCATCCGGTTGAGCCGGGCGCGGGGCCGGCGGTATTCAAAGCGATAAGCAACGCGTGAATCACAAAATTGCCATCGTAACTGCTGAAAACACAATTGCCCGCGTGCTGCGGCCACTGTCGCCTTGGTCCTACATAAGGATTCGCCCCTCCTGCTCCCTCCCCCGCTGGGTGAAGGAGCAATTCAGGACGGCCGGCGCAAGCGTCCAGCGGGTAATCCCGCGCCGTACCCTCGCCCCGCTTTTGCCACAATCAGTCCCAAGACACTGCGGTCAGTCTCGCGTTAGGCTGGGCTGGCACTATGGCGCGAGTCAGCGTAAGCCCGAGCTGCCGCCCCTACAAAGAGACAACCAGAGACAAGCCCCCATGCAAGACGAGAGCCAGGTTTTTGACTACATCATCATCGGCGCCGGCACGGCCGGCTGCCTGCTGGCCAACCGCCTGAGCGCGGACGCCTCCAAGCGGGTGCTGCTGATTGAGGCGGGCCGCAAGGACGACTACCACTGGATCCACATCCCGGTGGGTTACCTGCACTGCATAGGCAACCCGCGCACCGACTGGCTTTACAACACCGAGCCGGACGCCGGCCTCAACGGGCGGGCGCTGCGCTACCCGCGCGGCAAGACACTGGGCGGCTGCTCCAGCATCAACGGCATGATTTACATGCGCGGCCAGGCGCGCGACTACGACCAGTGGGCGCAGCTGACGGGCGATATGGCCTGGCGCTGGGAAAATTCCCTGCCCCATTTCAAGCTGCACGAAGACCACTACAAAGGCGCCGACGCGATGCACGGCGCGCGCGGCACAGCGCCCGAGCTGATGCAGGACAAGAACCACCCTTACCAGAAGCTGCTGCGCCACCGCAACTCCGGCGGCGAGTGGCGCATTGAAAAGCAGCGCCTGCGCTGGGACATCCTGGACGCCTTCGCCGAAGCGGCGGTGCAGGCCGGCATACCGGCCACCAGCGACTTCAACCGCGGCGACAACGAAGGCGTGGGTTATTTCGAGGTGAACCAGAAAAAAGGCTGGCGCTGGAACACGGCCAAAGCCTTTTTGCGGCCGGCCTGCTATGGCCGCCCCAACTTCGAGCTCTGGAACAACGCCCAGGTGTGCAAGCTGGTGATTGAGCCGCAGGCCGACGGCGGGCAGCGCTGCACCGGCGTCGAGGTATGGGCGGGCGACGAGCGCATCACCGCGCATTCGACGCGCGACTCCGGGCCCATGGGCGAAGTCATCCTCTGCGCGGGCAGCATTGGCTCGCCGCAGATATTGCAGCTCTCGGGCATAGGCCCTGCCGCCTTGCTGCAGCAGCACGGCATCCCGGTGCTGCAGGATTTGCCCGGCGTGGGCGCCAACCTGCAGGACCACCTGCAGATCCGCTCGGTCTACAAGGTACAAAACCCTCCGGGGGGCAAGAGTTGGGGCCTGTCGCTCAACACCATGGCCAACTCGCTCTGGGGCAAGGCCCGTATCGGGCTGGAATACGCCCTGCGCCAGACCGGGCCCATGAGCATGGCGCCGTCGCAGCTGGGCGCCTTCACGCGCTCTTCGCCCGACCAGCCTTACGCCAACCTCGAGTACCACGTGCAGCCGCTGTCGCTCGACGCCTTTGGCGAGCCGCTGCACAGCTTCAATGCCTTTACCGCCAGCGTGTGCAACCTCAACCCGACCAGCCGCGGCACGGTGCACATCAAAAGCAGCCGCTTTGAAGACGCGCCGGCGATTGCGCCCAACTACCTGAGCACGGCCGAAGACCGCCAGGTGGCGGCGGACTCATTACGCGTGACCCGCAAGATCGTCAGCCAGGGCGCGCTGGCCAAATACAAACCCGAAGAGTTCAAACCCGGCGTGCAGTTCCAGACGGATGAAGAGCTCACGCGGCTGGCCGGCGATATCGCCACCACCATCTTCCACCCGGTGGGCACCACCAAAATGGGCAAGGAAGACGACCCGATGGCAGTTGTTGATTCGCACCTCAGGGTGCGCGGCGTGCGCGGCCTGCGTGTGGTGGATGCCGGTGTGATGCCGCTGATCACCAGCGGCAACACGAATTCGCCGACACTGATGATTGCAGAGAAGGCTGCCGCCTGGATTCAGGCCGGGATTTAAGCTGCCACCCGCTCAGGGCGAAACGCGCAATTCAACGGTAGATTTTTTGCAGCAGACGCATGAGCGTCTTCTTTTCCGCAGCGCTCAGGCGCTGGGTCGCCTCTGTTTCAAGACTGACGGCGGTGCCTTCGGCCTCGCGCATCAAGGCCTGGCCCGCCTCGGTCAGGTAAAGCCCCACGGCACGGCCGTCCTGCGGATGCGGCCTGCGGCGCACCAGCTCACGCTTTTCCAGTGCGACGATTTTCCCGACGAGGTTGGGCGGCAGGATGCTGAGCGCGCCGCACAGCTGGCGCGAGGTGATGCCGGGGTTGTGGGTGATCAGGGAAAGAATCGAAAAATCCACATGCCTGAGGTCATAGACCGCCATGCGCCTGGTGAACAACTCAATGACCTTGAGGGAAGCGCGCGTGGCGTTGTAGCCCACCAAGGTTTCGAGGTAGGAGGTATCAACCTCCTCTACCGCAGGAGCGGGTTTGGGCAACGCAGACATAAAGAATCAGGGCGCTTTCGTTATCTGGCAACGCATGCCGGCGCAGGCATGCGGCCAGGCTAGCCCTGATTATGCCAATGCCGGCCCGCCAGGGCCGGCCCTCCATCGAGACGTCAGGACTCCGCAGTGAAGCCGACTTTTTTGATCAGCGGCCCCCAGCGCTCGAACTCGCGCTTCTGGCTGTACGCCATGTCGTCCGCGGTGCCGCCGTAGGGGATCAGCCCCACCACCGTGAGCGAGTCGACGACGGATTTCTCCTGAATGGCGGCATTGATGGCGGCATTGGCCGCGGCCACCATGCTGGCGGGCGTTTTGGCGGGCGCGTAAAACCCGAACCACTCTTCCACCGTCAGGTCGGCAAAACCCTGCTCGGCGAAGGTCGGCACTTCAGGCACAAAGGGCGAGCGCTGCTTTCCGGACGTGGCCAGAATGCGCAGCTTGCCGGCCTTGTGGTTGGGAATGAAATCGCCGTGAGGCGTCACCATCGCGGCGAGCTGGCCGCCGACCACATCGGTCACGCCGGGCACCGAGCCGCGGTAGGGCACATGCTTGAGTTCCACCTGGTTGTTCAGGCCCAGCAAGGCGCCGATGAAGTGCGGGGTCGACCCTGCCGCGGGCGAGCCATAACTGGCATCCTTCGGATTGGCCTTGGCCCAGCCGAGAAAGTCATGCACGGTCTTGACCGAGGCCGGCACCAGCGGCCCGACGGCCAGCCCATGGTGGATCATGGAGGCGGTGCCCACCGCGACGAAATCCGCGAAGGGGTCGTAGGACAGTTTTTTGTAGATGTGCGGGTACAGCGACAGGCAGGAGAACGGCGTCATCGCCAGCACGGAGCCGTCCGCCGGGGCCGCCTTGAGCACCTCCAGCGCGATACGCCCGCCGGCGCCGGTCCTGGTGTCCACAATGCCGTTGTTCTTTGAATAAGCGGTGCCGCCGAAGCGGTCACCCACGCGGCGCGCGCAGATGTCGCCCGCGCTGCCGGCCGGAAAGCCATAGAGGATTTTGACTTGCTCAAGCGGCCGCGCCAGAGCGGGGAAAGGCGCAAGGGCCGCCGCCGAAAGCGCCGCGGCGGTCTGCACGAAATGACGACGTGTTTGCATGAAATGTCTCCTTGTAGTTAAGTTCACGGGTCGAAAAGCAAAATCCGCAAAAAAAGCGCCAGACACTCAGGCCGCGTCAGCTGCACCCGTTCAACTGCATTGGCTGCGGATGCCGGGGGGCACGGCAATGGCCTTCATGCGCTCGGGTTTGTCGGGGTGGCGTATACAAAAGGCGCGGGTTTCCAGGCCCTCGCAGATCAGGTCTTCGCCGCGCCGGATCACGTGTTTCTGGATAAAAACCTTGTCCCGCCATTCCTGCACGCTGGTGTGGATGTGCAAGGTTTCGCCATAGGTGGCGGGCTGGCTGAAGCGGGTGTTGATCTCCAGCAGGGGCGTGCCGACGATGCCGGTGGTCTTGACCAGTTCCCGCCAGGGCGGCACGCCGCATGCGGCGAAAAAATTCAGCGAGGCGGCATCCATCCAGCGCGAGAAGTTGGGGAAGAACACGATCCCGGCAGGGTCGCAGTCGCCGAACGCGACCTTGACTTCATAGACCACGGTTTTTTCCACGGAGCTCACCTTGGCGCCATGCGCAGCGCGCCATCCAGGCGAATCACCTCGCCGTTCAGGTGGTCGTTGTTCACGATGTGCACGGCCAGCTGCGCGAACTCTTCGGGCTTGCCCAGGCGCGGCGGAAAGGGAATGCTGGCGGCCAGCGAAGCCTGGACCGCTTCGGGCAACTGCGCCATCAAAGGCGTGGCGAACAGGCCGGGCGCCACCGTGCAAACGCGGATGCCGTGCTGCGCAAGATCACGCGCCATGGGCAGTGTCATGCCGGCCAGCCCGGCCTTGGAGGCGCTGTAGGCCTGCTGCCCGACCTGGCCGTCGAAGGCGGCGACCGACGCGGTGAACATCATGACGCCGCGCTGGCCGCCCTCCAGCGGGGGCAGTTGGGCGCAGGCGGCTGCAAACAGGCGGCTCACGTTGTAGGTGCCGACCAGGTTGATGGTGACGACTCTGGCAAAGTCTTCGAGCGGCGCGGGGCTGCCGTCTTTGGCCACCACACGTTTGGCCGAACCGATGCCGGCAATGTTCATCAGGATGCGGGCCGGGCCATGCGCGGCCGCGGCTTTTTCCAGCGCGGCGGCCAGGCTGGCTGTGTCGGTGATGTCGCACTGGCAGGCCAGAGCGGCATCGGGGCCATGGGCCGCGCGAATGCTCTGGGCGACCTTCTCCGCATTGGCCAGGTTGATGTCCAGCACGGCGACCTTGCCGCCCAGGCGCGCCAGTTCCCGGGCGGTGGCCTCACCCAGCCCCGAGCCGCCGCCTGTCACCAATGCCGCGATTCCTTGAATGTTCATGTCAGTGCTCCAGAATCTGTTGGGGCAGGCTCATGCCGCCTCCGGGTTTTCAAGCAAGAGGGCAATGCCCTGGCCGCCACCCACGCAGGCGGACGCGATGCCGTAGCGCACGCCCGCCCGCCGCATTTCCCGCGCGGCGGTGATGGTGAGGCGCACACCGGTCACCGCCAGCGGATGGCCCATGGCAATCGCCCCGCCATTGACATTGAGCTTGCGCAGGTCCAGGTCCAGCTCGCGGGCCACCGCCAGCGTCTGCGCGCCCTGGGCTTCGTTGATTTCAAAGCGTCCGATCTGCTCCAGCGTGAGGCCGCAGCGCTCCAGCAGCAGGCGGATCGCGGGGGCCGGGCCTATGCCCATGATCTCGGGCGGCACACCTACCACCGCGGCGGCGGCCACACGCGCCAGCGGTTTGCCGCCCTGGGCTTTGACGTAGGCGCCGGAGGCGACCACGGCAGCCGCGGCTGCGTCCACCAGCGCCGCGCTGTTGCCGCCGGTCTGCACCCCGCCGGCATGGACCGCCCTGAGTTTGGCCAGCACGGAGGCGGGAGACAGCCGCGCATGGGTGTCTTGCGCAACTTCCGTGGTCTTGTCCCGCAGGCGTATGCCGCGCGTGGCGTAACCAGGAAGCGCAAATTCCTCGGTGACCACCGGCACAATTTCACCGGCGTGAAACCCCGCCTCCCGTGCCGACACCGCCTTGGCAAAGGAGCTGGAGGCAAATTCATCGACCGCTTCCCGCGTGATGCCGTATTTTTTCGCGAGGTTTTCCGCCGTCTGGATCATGTCGATGCCGGCAGCCGAGTCCTTGAGGGCCTCCCACATGAAGTCCTTGAAGCCGACCGGTGCGCCCAGCTTGAAGCCGGTGCGGTGCTCAAAGGCGGCGATCGGGTTGCGCGTCATGCTTTCGGCGCCGACGACCAGCGCCACATTCGCCGCGCCGCTCTGGATCTGCTCGCCGGCCTGCCGGAACAGTTCGAAGCCGGTGCCGCAGATGCGCTGCACCATGATGGCCGGCACTTCCACGGGCACCCCCGCATACAGGCCGATGTGGCGCGGGAGCATGAATTGCTCGAAGTCTCCCGGGGCCATGTTGCCGGCGATCACCGAGTCGACATGGCCGGCGCTGACGCCCGAGCGCTGCAGCACGGCGCGCGCGGCCTTGATGCCAAGGTCGGTCGGCGACACATGGCCGATCGCGCCGCAATAGTCGACCATGGGCGTGCGCACGCCGTCGAGCATCCAGACGTCCTGGAAGGCGGAGAAAAATCCTTTGTGTTGCATGCAGGTCCTGCGGTGTCTGTGGATGTAGGGGCGCGGGCCGGCGTTAGCGCGCGCGTGGTTTCAGGGTGGGCTGGGCCGCGTCGCCGTGCAGGGCCTCCACCAGCGCCGCGCGCTGCGTGAGAACAGCCCGCTGGTTGATGGAGCCTTTGTCGGTGACCTCGCCTTTGTCGAAGGAAGGCGGCTCATGCATCAGGTGCAGGCGCGCGACGCAGCTGGCGCTGCCGGTGGCGCAGCGCGCGAGCTGGTCCAGCACCGCCTGGAAATGCGCCAGCACCGGCGCGCTGTCGAGCACCTGGCGCCAGGGCGCATCGGGCGGCAGCCCGGCCAGCGCGCGCACGGCCGGCGTGGGAAATACCAGCGCGCCCACCTCCTTGAGGTTGATGCCCGTGAGCACCGCATCCTGCACATAGGGTGCGCCTGCCGCGACGATCTTCGCGCGCAGGGGCCCGACGCTGACGAAGGTGCCGGTGGCGAGCTTGAAGTCCTCGGCGATGCGGCCGTCGAACATGAGGCCCCGGTGGATATCCGCGCCGTCTATCCATTTCACGGCGTCACCGGTGCAAAAGAAACCTTCTTCATCGAAGGCCTGCGCCGTGTCCTGCGGTGCGCGCCAGTAGCCGGGCGAGACGTTGGGGCCCTTGTAACGCACCTCGGTTTTGCCCTGCATGTCGACGAGCTTGAGCTCCATGCCGGGCGTGGGCACGCCCAGGTCGCCGGACTTCACGTCGGGGCTGGTCACGAAAATGGCAAACGGCGCGGACTCGGTCATGCCCAGGCCGGTCACCATGACAATGCGCTCCCCGATTTCCTTTTCCTGCGACTCGTAGAGGCTGTCCCACACGGGCTGGGCCAGCGCGGCGCCGGCGTAGAAAAACATCTTCACGCGCGACAACAGCCGGCGCCGCAGCTGCGCGTCCGTCTGCATGGCCTGGGCGATTGCCTCAAAGCCGGTCGGCACATTGAAGTACACCGTGGGCGCGATCTCGCGCAGGTTGCGCAGGGTCTCGTGGATCAGTGCCGGCGTGGGTTTTCCGTCGTCGATGTAAAGCGTTCCGCCATGGAACAGCACCATGCCGAAGTTGTGGTTGCCGCCGAAGGTGTGGTTCCACGGCAGCCAGTCGACCAGCACCAGCGCCTCGTCCTGCAACACCGGCATGGACTGCGCCATCTGCTGCTGGTTGGCGCACCACATGCGCTGGGTGTTGATCACCGCCTTGGGCATCTTGGTCGAGCCGCTGGTGAACAGGAACTTCACGATGGTGTCCGGCCCGGTGGCCTGCATGGCGCGGTCCACCGCGGCGGTCGCCGGTGTGGCGGCCAGCTCGGCAAACGGCGTGCTGGCGCGCCCCTCTATCTGCCCGGCGGCCAGCACGACCTCCACCCCTGGCGCCACCGTGGCCTGGATGGCGCCGGCATAACGTTTGGCGTCGGCGGCAAACACCAGGCCCGGTGTCACGGTCTTGAGCACATGGCGCAACTTGTCGTAGTCCTGGCTGGCCAGGGAGTACGGCGGCGAAACCGGCACAAAGGGCACACCGGCCACGAGGCAACCCAAAGCCAGTTGCGCGTGCTCCAGGCCGTTCTCGGAAAGGATCACCACTGGCCGCTCGGCGCTCAGGCCGCGGTCCAGCAATCCCTGGGCGATGCAGCGGGCCGCCGCCCAGGCCTGGGCGTAGCTGAGGTGGCGCCAATCGCCTGTCGTTCCGTCCGCGCGCTTTTCGCGCCGCGCCATGAAGCTTCGGTCGGGCGCGGCCTGCGCCCAGTGCTGCAGCCGGTCGGTGATGCGGGCGGGGTAGTCTTTCAGCGCCTGGTCGGCACGAAGGTAGCGCACGCCGGGTGAACCTTCGCGCAGGACGGCACGGGTCACGCCAAAGCGCAGGGGGCGGAATTTTAGGGCGCTCATGTCGGTTTTGTCTCTTTTGTCTCTTTGTCTTTTCGGCTCTTTGGCTTTTTGACTTTCTGTCTCGTCTCGTCTCTTCTCTTCTCTTCTCTTCTCGCCGGGCCCGCATACGGGTCCGCCGGCGCGCTCAGGTTTTTTTCACCTTGGCGGCCTTGCCGTTCAGGAAGTCCTTCACGCGGCCCTTGGCCTCGGGCGCGCTTTGCGCCACCGCCGCCATCAAGGCCTCGGTGAAAAATCCCTGGTCCGCGGGCTGCTCCGCGATGCGCGGCAAGGCATGCATCAGGGCGTAGTTGGTCAGGGGCGCATTGCTCGCCACGCGGGCGGCCAGCTCAAGCGCCTTGTCGAGCGCCTGCCCCTGCGGCACCAGGTACTGCGCCAGTCCTATGCGCTCACCGTCCTGGGCGTTGTAGACACGGCCGGTCAGCATCATGTCGGTCATGCGCGCCGTACCTATCAGGCGCGGAATGCGCACCGCGCCGCCGCCGCCGACGAAGATGCCGCGCGAGCCTTCGGGCAATGCGTAAAACGTGCTCTCGTCGGCCACCCGGATGTGACAGGCGCTCGCCAGCTCCAGGCCGCCGCCGACCACGGCGCCGTGCAGGGCCGCGATCACGGGCACAGGCCCGTACTGCAGGCGGTCCAGCGCGGCATGCCACATGCGTGAGTGGTGCAGGCCCTGGCTGGCGTCGCGCTCCTGGAGTTCACCCAGGTCAAGCCCCGCGCAGAAGTGCTCCCCTTCGCCGTACAGCACGGCGGCGCGGGCGACTGCGGGCAGGTTTTCAAACAGGTCGCGCAGCGCCAGCACCTGGGCATCGCCCAGTGCATTGCGTTTGGCGGGGCGCGCCAGGCGGATCACGGCAATGTCGCCGCGCATTTCGAGTTGGAGGTGTTTTTGGGTCATTGGCAGGTTTTCAGTGAGGTCGATTATGGTTATGAATAATAACTAATACAACGAAGCGGCGCCGCTTTTTTGCAGTGAAAACCCTAGGATTTGAACGGGCCCGGCCAGCCGCAGGCTTGCCGCAAGAGGCCGGGCCAAAGGGGGCGCGGCACGGCTGGCGCCGGCATACCGCGCAGAGTGTTGGGAGGGAAAGCAGCGGCCCTACCAGGCCGGGAGCGCAGCCGCGGCAGCCAGGTGCCGGGCCGGAAACTGGATCTCAGGCTAGATGTTGAGCCACTTCAGCAGCTCGCGCATGCGCGGCTCTGAGGTCGTGTCGAACTGGTCAATGCCGATGCGTTTGAGCACGTCCTTGCCGGCGTCGCTGGCGGGCAGGGTCAGCAACTCCTCCTGAATGGCCTTGACCTGCTCGGGCTTGATGCGCTTATGGGCCACCAACGGAAAGTAGGGCTGCGGCACGCTCTTGTGCAAAACACGGCCGCCGTCTTTTTCCCACTTCTTGCCTATGCCTGAGTAAGAGGCCACACCGCCCACATCGGCGAACTTGTTGTCCAGGTAAAAGCCCACGGCCGCCTGCTCGCGCACAAATTGCACGTTCTCTTTATCGACCAGGATGCCCTTGTCGCGCAGCTCGGCGGCGCAAAAGCGCGACATGTAGGCGATCTGCTCGGGCAGGGCGATGCGCTTGCCTTTGACGTCGTTGATGGTTTTCAGCTCGGAGCCCTTGGGCGCGATGACAAAGCACTGGCCGTCGGGCTTGGTGCTGGCGATGTAGCTGTAGCCGTAGTCACGCATGCCGCGCGCCGGATAGTCGCTGGGCCGGGCCATGACCAGGTCGAAGCGGCCGGTCTGCATGCCTTCTTCGAGCTGCTTGAACTCGCGCGCGAACACCACGCTGACCTTGGCCTTCAGCGCCTTGCCGATGACCTCGGCCAGCCCCTGGTATTTGGCGATCACCTGGGCGTGGTCCAGCCCGCCTGATGAGCCCTCGCTGATGCCCAGCACCAGTTGCTGGGCCTGGCCTTGTGCCTGCGCCGGCCCCGCCAGCAGCGCCAGGGCCAACGGCAGTGCGATCAGGAAATGGCCAAAGCGTCTCTGTATTCCCTCGTGTCCCGTCGATTTCATCAGCATCTCCTTATATTTAAGAGTTCCATGCTAAGAGCCGCTTTGGCGCCTGTCAGCGGCAATTTGTCACCCCTTGTTACCTCAATCAACTTTTGCAGACACTCGTGCCAGAGGAGAGCGGCCACCGGCCGAGGCCGCATTGCATGTGACAAGATGTAGCCGCCTGTTCCCCTCATGCAAAATCCGCAGAACCGGCGCCGTCACCGGACTCAACCGCCAAGCTTCGCCGTACTCAGCCCTGCATCACATCCATGAAAAAACCACTGCCGGCATCACCCGCCCCGCTGCTTCTGACATCGCTTGTGTTTTTGCTGGCAGCCTGCGCACCCACCTCCAAGGTCAGCCACGACCCTTTGTCGATCGCGCGGGCGCCGGTGGCCGCGGCCATCAATGATTACCAGCGCTGCGCGCAGGATGCGCTGGCGCCGCTCAAGGATGACGCCACCGCGTCGGTGTTCGCACTGGCCGATGCGGCGCTGGCCACCTGCGCACCCGCCCACGAGGCGGTGCGGCGCAGCATTCTGGCGGACAACGCCGGCCACCCCTATGTGGCGGCCTTCGCCGACGAAGCCAGCGAGAACGTGCGGCTGCGCACGCGCAACATGCTGGCGCATAGCGTCAACCGCGCACGCGAGGCCTCAGCGCCGCAGCCCGCACCGGCCAAATAATCAAGCAGAAAAACCGGCGCGTTCAAGGCAAGAACACCGCAGAACCGGCTTTGCCGGGCTGCAGGTGTTGCCCCCCTGAGGGGGGTTCCGGCTACACGCAGTGAGCCGAGACAGGGGGCTGCCAGCTAGCGCAAGCTCTTCACGTAGCGCGGCGCGTTCGGGTCGCGGTGCTTGCGTTCGCGGTGCGACTCGCTGTCGCCGAAGATCGCGCCGAAGGTGGACTCGATAAAACCCGATTCGGGATAGACCTCTTCCTCGGTGTCGATGGAGCGGGCTGGGGTCAGCCGGTCGGGCGGCGGCGCCTCGCGCGGTGCGGGCACCGCGCGTTCCTTCACCGCCTCCGTCACCAGTTGGACCAAAGGCACGCGCGGCCTGGGCTCAGGCGTGGCCATGATCTCTTCGAGCCTGTCGGCCCAGACGGCGAGGTCCGGGTGGTTGTCTTCCACCGCCTTTTCGCGGGCAAAGCGCGCCACCTCGACCGCGTACTCATGGTTGCTGGCCATCCACTCGGTATCGGTCACCCGGCCGGTCTTGCGGCGCAGCAACACATGCAGGTGGGCGGCAATGGCGATTTTTTCACTGGAAGGCATGGTGTGGTGTCCTTCAACGTTTGAGGTCGCAGTCAACTCACGTACCCAGGCGCTCGGCGTGCTGGGTGATGTCCAGGCCGTCGCTTTCCGAGGCTTCGCTCACGCGCAGGCTCACCAGCAGCGAGGTGATCCACAGCGCCACGGCCGTCATGAAGAGGCTGTAGACCATGACCGAGCCGGCGCCTATGGCCTGGGTCAGCAGGTCGCCCTCGACGCCGGAGATGGCCTTGCTGGCAAAAATGCCGGTGAGCAGCGAGCCCACGATGCCGCCCACGCCGTGCACGCCGAACACATCGAGCGAATCGTCGGCATTGAGCAGGCGCTTGAGGCCGGTGGCGCCCCAGTAGCAGGCCACACCGGCTACCAGGCCGAATACCAGCGCCGAGCGCGGCGAGACAAAACCAGCCGCCGGCGTGATGGCCACCAGCCCGGCCACCAGGCCCGAGCACAAGCCCAGCAGCGAAGGCCGCCCGCGCACCATCCATTCAGCGGCCATCCATGACAAGGCGCCGGCGGCGGCCGCGATGTGCGTGACCGCCATCGCCAGGCCCGCGCGGCCGTCGGAAGCCACGGCCGAGCCGGCGTTAAAGCCGAACCAGCCCACCCACAGCATGCCCGCGCCGGCCATGGTCAGGCCCAGGTTGAAGGGCGTAAAGGGCTCGCGGCCATAACCGTGGCGCGGGCCGAGCACATAGGCGCAAACCAGCCCCGCGATACCGGCGTTGATGTGCACCACCGAGCCGCCGGCAAAGTCCAGCGCGCCCATGCGGGCCAGCCAGCCGTTGGGCTCCCAGACCCAGTGCGCGATGGGGGCGTAGACGATGAGCGTCCAGAGCGACATGAAGATCAGCATGGCCGAGAAACGCATGCGCTCGACAAAAGAGCCGACCACCAGGGCCGCCGTGATGATGGCAAAGGTCAGCTGGAACATCGCATACACCGACTCGGGGATGTTGGGCGCGATGTGGCTGACGGCGACCTTCTGCGCGTCTTTCACGTAATCGAGCCCGGTGAACCAGAGCCGCTCGGTGCCGCCCAGGTAATGCCCCAGCGCGCCCGAGCCGGGGGTGAAGGCGATGGAGTAGCCGACGGCAAACCACAAAATGCTGACGACGGCACAGATGGCAACCACGCAGGCCATCACATTGAGCACGCTTTTCTTGCGCACCATGCCGCCGTAAAACAGGGCGATGCCGGGCAGCGTCATGAGCAGCACCAGCGCGGTGGAGGTCATCATCCAGGCGGTGTCGGCGCCGTTGAGGGTGCCGGCGTCAACCAGGCCGGGGTGCGTGAGGGGCGCCGGAGCGGAGGCGGCGGGCGCGGGTGCAGCTACGGCCGGTGCCGGTGCGGCAACGGGGGCCGGCGCAGGCGCCGGTGCGGCCTCAGGGGCGCTGGCGGCGGCCTCGGGCGCCGCAGCAGGCGCCTGTGCCAGGGCCAGCTGGCTCGCAAAGCTCAGGCAAATCAACAGGACCCACGCCAGAAAGCTCTTCATATGCATACCGCTTGCCTTTCGTCCAATGCCCAATAAATACCCAACAATTGGTAACAACAGGCATAAGTCATGCCAACGCTTACAGGTGCGGGTTACGGATGGTTTTGCGCGCAAATGCATACAGAAGGCTACTTATGGCGCGACGGGCCAGACGGCCGGTATCGCCGGGATGCGCAAATCCGGGCCTTTTCAGGGGGCGGGAAACCCCCAATGCACTATGTAAGTGCGTGCCTTACATTGGAGAACTTGCTGACGAGCCCTGCTGCTCGCAACGCGAGGAGCCGAGGAGACACGAGAGAGATCACTAGAAGTACACAAGCAAAGCGCACCCCACAGGATGCCGTTTTGCAAAAAGCGCTGGCAACCCCAGCGCTTTTTTTATGCCTGTGTGCTGGCGCGGCAGCCGGGCCATTTCGGTGCAAAGGGTTGCCAGAGGCAGCGAAATACGCTGTCTACAAAAAATCCCCGGGAGGAAATTGACACTTTCCCCGCATCACACCTCAACACTTTGCTACCAATTAAGTAGCAAATTCGAGGTAACGACGCTCAATCGGGGTTGTTGCCGGCTGCGGCCATGGGCGGCGGCAGCTTGCTGAGCGCTTCGGCGATGGCGGCCGCCTTGGCCTTGGCGGCTGCGGCGGCCGCTGCGGTGGCAGGCCCGGGCGCGGCGCCGGCGCCCACAGGGGCCAGCAGGCCGGCCACCTCGCCCGCCTGGCGCGGCTTGCCGATGGGCGCGGCGGCCAGGCCTTTTTGCACGGCCACCATGTCTTCTTCGCTGGGGTACTGGCCCAGCAGCACGTAGTCGAACACCCGGCGCGCGATGGGCGCCGCCACACCAGCGCCCCAGCCGGCGTTCTCGACGATCACGGCCAGCGCGATCTGGGGGTCTTCGGCCGGCGCGAACGCCATGTACACGGCGTGGTCGCGCTGGTATTCCTCCATCTTGGCGCTGTTGTACTTGTCTTTCTGGCCGATGGTGACGGCCTGCGCCGTGCCGGTCTTGCCGCCGCTCAGGTAGCCCGCGCCGGCAAACACCCGCGCCGAGGTACCCTCCTGCGTCACGCCCACCAGCGCCTTGCGCACGATGGCGACGTTTTCCGCCTTGTAGCCCAGGTCTTCCGCGGGCTCGGCCGGCACCGGGTGCATCACGCGCGTGACCGGGTCCTGCGTGCCGATGACCAGGCGCGGGCGCCGCTTGACGCCGTTATTGGCCAGCGCCGCGGTGGCCTGCGCCAGCTGCAGCATGGTGAAGGTGTTGTAGCCCTGCCCGATGCCCAGCGAAATGGTTTCACCGGGGTACCACTTTTGCTGCGCCGCGCCCCGCTTTTTGTAGGCCTCGCGCTTCCAGTCCTGGCTGGGCAGCACGCCGGCCAGCTCGCCGCCGATGTCGATGCCGGTGATCTGCCCGAAGCCCAGCGGCTTCATGAAGTCGTGCATCGCGTCCACGCCCAGCTCGTTGGCCAGCGAATAGAAATACACATTGCTGGACTTGACGATGGCGCGGTACATGTCGACCGCGCCCAGCGCGATGTCGCCGTGACTGCGGAACACGTGGCCGCCGAAAGCCCAGGAGGCGTTGTCGTTGATGATGAAACTGGCCGAGCGCTTTCCGGTTTCCAGCGCGGCCATCGCCATGAAGGGCTTGTAGGTCGAGCCCGGCGGATAGGTGCCGCGCAGCGCGCGGTTAAGCAGCGGCTTGTCGAGCGAGTCGCGCAGGTATTGCCAGCTCTCCGCGTCAATGCCGTCCACGAACAGGTTGGGGTCGAAGGTCGGCTTGCTGACGAAGGCCAGCACGTCGCCGGTCTTCGGGTCCAGCGCCACCAGCGCGCCGCGCCGGTCGCCGAACATGTCTTCCACCAGTTTCTGCAGGCGGATGTCGAGCGACAGCCGCACCGTGTTGCCCGGGGTGGCCGGGTTGCTGGCCAGCTTGCGCATGGCGCGCCCGCCGGCCGAGGTCTCGACCTGCTCGACACCGGTGATGCCGTGCAGCTGCTGCTCGAAGCTTTGCTCCACGCCGAGCTTGCCGATGTAGTCGGTGCCGCGGTAGTTGCCTTCGTTTTCGCTGCCTTCGATGTTTTCTTTTTCGGCCTGGTTGATGCGGCCTATATAGCCCACCACATGGCTGCCCAGCTCGCCGTAGGGGTAGCTGCGAAACAGCCGGGCCTTGATGTCCACACCCGGGAAGCGAAAGCGCTGCGCCGCAAAACGGGCCACTTCCTCATCCGTCAGGCGCGTGCGGATCGGCAGCGACTCAAAACTCTTCGACTCTTCGCGCAGGCGCTTGAAGCGCCGCTTGTCACGCAGCTGGATGTCGACCACCTTCTCGAGCGCGGCAATGGTTTCCTCCAGGTTTTCAACCTTGGAAGGCGTGATCTCCAGCGTATAGGCCGAGTAGTTGGTCGCCAGCACGACGCCGTTGCGGTCCAGGATCAGGCCGCGATTCGGCACGATGGGCACGATGGCCGTACGGTTGCTTTCCGCCTGCTCGTTCAAATCGGCATGGCGGTACACCTGCAAATACACCAGCCGCGCCGCCAGCAAGGCAAACGCACACAGCACGATCAGACTCGCCACCAGCACCCGCGCGCGAAAACGCGACAGGTCGGCTTCTACGTTGCGGAGTTCAGTCATGGTGGTCCGACTCTACTGCCGCCGAAAAGTGCCCGCAAGGCGCACGATTCCCCTCAGCAAAGCAAGGGCGATGCGAAGCGAGCCGAAGCAGGCCAGCATGAGCCGCGGAACTGGCTTTGCCAGGCCGCAGGCGGGCGGCCCCCTCGGGGGGCAGGGAACACACGAAGTGAGTGACCGTGGGGGCCATATTTACAGTGGTCGATTCTGGTCAGGGTCGGGCGCGCGGCGTTGCGGCACCAGCAGCAGCACACTCACCACCGGCCACAGGAAGGCCTCGATCAGCGGCGCCAGCAACATCATCCAGCCCGGAAAGATGCCGCCGCCGATCATGCGGATGATGAGCTCCACGCCATGTGCCACGGCAAAGAGCGGCAGCACCTGCAAAGCCTGCGAAGGCACCGTGAACCACAGCAGGCGGCGGTGGATCATGGTGGCAAAAAAGCTCAGCGCGGTGTACGACAGCGCATGCTGGCCGAGCAGCGAGGACTGGTGCACATCCATGCCCAGGCCGAACATAAAGGCCACGCCGATGCCGACGCGCAGCGGCTGGTGCACGTTCCAGAACACCAGCACCAGCGCCAGGAAGTCGGGCATCCAGGGCACGCGGCCCAGCGGCAGCATGTCCAGCAGCAGCGCGGCGATCAGGCTGCACCAGATAAAAACGGGGTTGGCGGGCAGCAGCAGCTGCTGGCCGGATCGCATGATCATGGTGTCGCTCCTTGCATGATCATTTCGAAGCCCCTTTCTTCTTCGGTGCGGCTTCAGGCGCGTCAGCCTCGGGCCGCGGCGGGATCTGGCCGGTGCCGGGCTTGACGACGATGACGTGTCGCGCCCCCGTCACCAGCGCCTGCGGCGTGCAGAAAATTTTGGCAAAGGCCGATTCGGCGCGCCGCTCGATACGGCTGATTTTGGCCACCGGCAGGCCCGGCGGGTAGACACCGTCGACGCCGCTGGTGGTCAGCAGGTCGCCCTGCTGCACATCCGAGTTGCTGCCCATGAAGCGCAGCTCCAGCCCGCTGCCCGAAGTTGCCGAGTCACCGTAGGCCACACTGCGCGCGCCGGTGCGCACATTGAGCACCGGGATGGCGAGGTCGCGGTCGATCAGCAAGGTGACCTCACTCACCAGCGGGTGCACGCGCGTGACCTGGCCCAGCACGCCGGACTCGTCCAGCACCGGTGAGCCGAGATCCACGCCCTGCGCCATGCCCTTGTCGATGATCACCTTGCGGGTGTAGGGGTCGGCCGCGTCGTACAGCACTTCAGCTGCCATGACGGGCGTGGCGAGTTGCTCGCGCAGGCCCAGCAGTTTGCGCAGGCGGGTGTTTTCCTGGCTGAGCTGCTCGACCTGGCCGGCGCGCAGCGACTGCAGCGCCAGCTTGCGGCCGGCTTCTTCGCTGGCGACCTTGGCCTGGTTGAGCGTGGTGAAGTATTCGCCGCCGCCCTGCACCGCGCGCACCGGCTGCAAGGCCAGCCACTGCACCGGGTAGAGCGCGGTCGCCAACGCGGCGCGCACCGGCTGGGTGATGCGAAAACGGGTGTCGGCCACCATCAGGAACAAGGACAGCGCGCTGAAAAACATCAGCTTGGACAGCGCCGACGGCCCCTGTTTAAAAAAGGGCGGCGGGGATCTGTCGAGGGTTCCTAAAGGCATGGTTCGCTGTCAGGCTGGCCCCGCTTCATGCCCGGCGTGCAGCATGAAGTACGGCATGAAGACGCTTATTCCGAAGTGAAGATGGAACCCAGGCGGTCCATGCGCTCCAGCGCGATGCCGCAGCCGCGCACCACGCAGGTCAGCGGGTCTTCGGCCACCAGCACCGGCAAGCCGGTTTCTTCGGCCAGCAGGCGGTCCAGGTCGCGCAGCAGCGCGCCGCCGCCGGTGAGCATCATGCCGCGCTCGGCGATGTCGGCGCCCAGTTCGGGCGGCGTTTGCTCCAGCGCGTTCTTCACGGCGCTGACGATGTTGTTGAGCGGGTCGGTCAGGGCTTCGAGGATTTCGTTGCTCGAGATCGTGAAGCTGCGCGGCACGCCTTCGGAGAGGTTGCGGCCTTTGACTTCCATTTCCTTGACTTCGGAGCCGGGGAAGGCCGAGCCAATGCTTTTCTTGATGGCTTCGGCGGTGGGCTCGCCGATCAGCATGCCGTAGTTGCGGCGGATGTAGTTGATGATGGCTTCGTCGAAGCGGTCGCCGCCGACGCGCACGCTGCCCTTGTAGACCATGCCGCCCAGCGAGATCACGCCGACTTCGGTCGTGCCGCCGCCGATGTCGACCACCATGGAGCCGCTGGCTTCGGACACCGGCAGGCCGGCGCCTATGGCTGCGGCCATGGGTTCTTCAATCAGGTAGACGTCGCTGGCGCCGGCGCCGAGTGCGCTTTCGCGGATGGCGCGGCGCTCAACCTGGGTGGAGCCGCAGGGCACGCAGATGATGATGCGCGGGCTGGGCTTGAGCAGGCTGCGCGGGTGGACCATCTTGATGAACTGCTTGAGCATCTGCTCGGTCACCGTGAAGTCGGCGATCACGCCGTCTTTCATCGGGCGAATCGCTTCGATGTTGCCGGGGACTTTGCCCAGCATGGCCTTGGCTTCGTGGCCGACGGCCTGGATGGTTTTTTTGCCCTGGGGGCCGCCTTCGTGGCGGATGGCCACGACGGAGGGCTCATCCAGCACAATACCGCGGTCGCGTACAAAAATCAGGGTGTTGGCGGTGCCAAGGTCAATGGCCAGGTCGGTGGAGAAATACCGACGGAATGCTTCAAACATATGCAGGGGTCCAGTTAGGGCATGGGCAAACTTCGTTGCCCCATCGCCTTTTTATTGATCAAGCCATGATGGGAAACTGAGGCCGGCCGCACTTCGAAATCTTTTCGAAACCTATTCGAAACCTGCTTCCGGCACCTAAAAAGCGCCTAAAGAGTGCATCCGGCCCTGATTTCACACCAAAGGCGGGATAATAACGCATCCCCTGTGAATTCATGGGCTTCCGGGGGCGTTTTTTCAGCTTTACACCTCGTTTCAGCCCGCGGTTTTTGCCCTTTTTTTCGCCCTTTTTTCGCCTTTTTCGCTGCCCCCTTCCCGAATTCCTTCACACCCCTACCCATGGCATTGACACCCCAAGACATCGCCCGCGTCGCCAACCTGGCGCGGCTGGAATTGCGCCCCGACGAAACCGAGCACACCCTGAGCCAGATCAACGGCTTTTTCGCCCTGGTCGAGCAGATGGAAGCCGTCAATACCGAAGGCGTGGAGCCCCTGGCCCACCCGGCCGCGGTGATCGGCGAAGTTGCCCTGCGCCTGCGCGAAGACATCGCCAGCGAGCCCAACCAGCGCGACGTCAGCCAGGTGAGCGCCCCCGCGGTAGAGCGCGGCCTGTTCCTCGTGCCCAAGGTGATCGAATGAGCAGCCTGAAATCATCCTCTGACCTGCACGACCTGGGCGTCGCGCAGCTGGCCGCCAAACTGGCCGCCCGCGAAGTCTCCAGTGTCGAAGTCACCCAGCATTTCCTGGCCCGCATTGCGCAGGAAAACCTGGGCGCCTTCCTCGCCACCAACACCGACGTGTCGCTGGCCCAGGCCAAAGCAGCCGACGCCCGCCTGGCCGCCGGCGAACGCACGCCGCTTCTGGGTGTGCCGCTGGCGCACAAGGACGTGTTCGTCACGCGCGACTTTCCCACCACCGCCGGCTCGAAGATCCTCGAAAACTACCGCAGCCCGTTCGACGCAACCGTGGTGAGAAACCTCGGCCTCGAAGGCGCCGGCATGGTCGCGCTGGGCAAGCTCAACTGCGACGAGTTCGCCATGGGCTCAGGCAACGACAACAGCGCCTACAAACCGGTCAAAAACCCCTGGGACCTGGAGCGCATTCCGGGCGGCTCCTCGGGCGGCTCGGCGGCCGCTGTGGCAGCGCGCCTGGTGCCCGCCGCCACCGGCACCGACACCGGCGGCTCGATCCGCCAGCCCGCGTCGCTGACCGGCATCACCGGCATCAAGCCCACCTACGGCCGCTGCTCGCGCTACGGCATGGTGGCGTTTGCCTCCAGCCTGGACCAGGCCGGCCCGATGGCGCGCAGCGCGCTCGACTGCGCCCTGCTGCTCTCCAGCATGGCCGGGCCCGACCCTGACCGTGACTCGACTTCGCTGGATTTGCCCGTTACCGACTACGCTACAGATTTGATAGCTTCCCACGCCCCCTCCGCGGGCGAAAAACCGCTAAAGGGCTTGCGGATCGGGCTGCCCACGCAGTTCTTCGGCGCGGGTTGTGCGCCCGACGTGCTGGCCGCCGTGCGCGGCGCGCTGGCCGAGTATGAAAAGCTGGGCGCGACGCTGGTCGATGTGAGCCTGCCGCTGACCGAGCTGTCCATCCCTGTGTACTACGTGATCGCACCGGCCGAAGCCAGCAGCAACCTGAGCCGCTTTGACGGCGTGCGTTACGGCCATCGCGCGGCGCAATACACCGACCTCAACGACATGTACAAGAAGTCGCGCAGCGAAGGCTTCGGCGACGAGGCCACACGCCGCATCATGATCGGCACCTACGTGCTGTCGCACGGTTATTACGACGCCTACTACCTCAAGGCGCAAAAAATCCGCCGCCTGATCGCGCAGGATTTCCAGACCGCCTTCACGCAGTGCGACATCATTGCCGGCCCGGTCTCGCCCACCGTCGCATGGAAGATCGGCGAAAAATCCGACGACCCGGTCGCCAACTACCTGGCCGACATCTACACGCTCTCCTCCAGCCTGGCCGGCCTGCCGGGCATGAGCGTGCCGGCAGGCTTTGGCGCGGGCGGCATGCCCGTGGGCCTGCAGCTGATCGGCAACTACTTCAAGGAAGCGCAACTGCTGGGCGCGGCGCACCAGTTCCAGCTCGCAACCGACTGGCACCTGCGCCAGCCCCCAAGCCTTTAAGTGATTTGACATGAGCCAGACCCAATCCACCGTCAACCCCTTCGCCGAAATGCAAGCCGGCCGCCCCACCGGGCCGCTGGTGCAAGGCTACGAAGTCATCATCGGCTTTGAGACCCATACACAGCTCACCACGGCGTCGAAAATCTTCAGCCGCGCCTCCACCGCGTTCGGCGCGGAGCCGAACACACAGGCCTCCGCCGTGGACTTCGCCCTGCCCGGCGCGCTGCCGGTGATGAACAAGGGCGCGGTGCAACGCGCCATTGAGTTCGGCCTGGCCGTCAATGCGCACATCGCCGGGCACAGCGTGTTCGCGCGTAAAAATTACTTCTACCCCGATCTGCCCAAGGGCTACCAGATCAGCCAGTTCGAGATTCCAGTGGTGCAAGGCGGCAGCGTCGAGTTTTTCGTGGATGGCAAACCCCATTCTGTGCGCCTGGTGCGCGCGCACCTTGAAGAGGATGCAGGCAAGTCGCTGCACGAAGACTTCATCGGCATGAGCGGCATTGACCTGAACCGCGCAGGCACGCCGCTGCTGGAGATCGTCACCGAGCCCGACATGCGCTCTTCCGCCGAGGCTGTGGCCTACGCCAAAGAGCTGCACAAGATCGTCACCTGGATCGGCATTTGCGACGGCAATATGCAGGAAGGCAGCTTCCGCTGCGATGCGAACGTGTCGGTGCGCAAGCCGGGCGGCCCGCTGGGCACGCGCCGCGAGATCAAGAACCTGAACAGCTTCAAGTTCATGCAACAGGCCATCGACTTCGAGGTGCGCTGGCAGATCGAGCAGATTGAAGACGGCCACGCCATTCAGCAGGCAACCGTGCTGTTTGACCCGGACACAGGCGAGACGCGAAGCATGCGCACCAAGGAAGACGCGGCCGACTACCGCTACTTCCCCGACCCGGACTTACCACCGCTGGTGATCGGCCGCGACTGGGTGGAGAAGACGCGTTCGGAAATGTCCGAGCTGCCGCGTGTGATGGCTGCGCGTTTTGTGGCCGACTACGGCTTGCCTGAATACGACGCCGGCCAGCTCACGCAGAGCAAGGCAACCGCCGCCTACTTCGAAGCCGTGGCCGCTGCGAGCAAGCAAGCCAAACTGGCGAGCAACTGGGTGATGGGCGAGTTGTCGCGGCGCCTGAACGGCGAAGAAAAATCGATTGAAGCCTCCACCGTCAGCGCGGCGCAGCTGGCCGCGCTGATAGGCCGCATCGCCGACGGCACGATTTCCAACAATGCCGCCAGGCAGGTGTTTGACGCGCTGTGGACGGGCGAAGGCGAAAGCGCCGACGCCATCATCGAGGCCAAGAGCCTCAAGCAGATGAGCGACACCGGCGAGCTGGAAAAAATCATCGACGACGTCCTGGCCGCCAATGCCAAAAATGTGGAAGAGGTCCGCGCGGGCAACGCCAAGGCCATGAACGCACTGGTCGGTCAGGCCATGAAGGCCACCAAGGGCAAAGCCAACCCGGCGCAGGTCAATGAATTGCTGAAGAAGAAGCTGGGCTGAAGCTGCCCTCTTTGGATGGCGGGGAACTGAAGCGGGTCAACCAGCAGGCGCTATTGAAAGAGTAGCTGCTTACGCCCTTGTCTAAAGGGCTGCAGCCTGGTTTGGCCCTGATCGATTGCCTCAATCAGTGTTTGACCGCCGGCTTGACACCGGCAGGCGGGCCAGCCATGGCCCAGAGCTGGTTGAGCTTGACCAGCTCTTCATCAAAGCGCAGGTTGACACGCTTTTTCTCCTGCTCCTGCTCGGTGATGAATCGTTTTTGCACGGCCGAGCTGTTGTTGTTTTCTTCCAGCTTGCGCTTGAGCGAGGGCGGCGCTTTACTCGGGTCTTTCACGTAAAACTCGAACTCGGCCTGGATGGCCTTGCGCTGCTCGGCCAACTCCAGTGTTCTCTTGTTGGATGCCTTGATGACCTCGTCGACCTGCGCAAGCGCCGACTCGCGTTCCTGATCGTGCACCCCGCGGTTCGGGTAGCGCAGCAGCAGGGCGCGGTCGCGGCGTTTGTCTTCGGCCTCGCGCGCGCGCGCTTCGGCAGCGGCTTTGTCTTTTTCTTCCTGCACGGCGCGCTCTTCGGCGGTCAGTGAAGGGCCAACCTGGCGCTTGACGGTGCCGGTGCGATTGAGCTCCTGCTGGGTGCGGTCTATGCATTCAACAATCGGGCGGTCGGCCGTGATCTTGCGGCCTTTGCCGTCGACGCAGGTATAGATGCTCTGGGCCGCAGCAGTTCCCACCAGGCAGGCGAGCGAAATCAAGGTGACAGTAAGCGCTGTATGTAAAGGCAATTTGGGTCCTTAACGTCAATCCACGCCGTAGCGTTGGCGGTAGGCCAGCACGGCCTGGTAATGCGTCTTCAGGGACGGCGCATCTGGAGAGTCTGACGATGCGTCGCCTTGCACCGAGAGATACTGCAGCAAGTCAGTGAGCCGCGCAATCGCGCAAACCTGAAGGCGTAACTGATTCGTAACATATTGCACGGCACTATGACTCACATCCACGCCATTTTCAGTGGCCTTCTCCTGGCGGTCCAGCGCCAGCGCCACCGCATGAGGCGTTGCGCCCGCGGCCTTGATGATGGCAATCGATTCGCGCGCGGCCGTGCCGGCCGACATCACGTCGTCAATGATCAGCACACGGCCTTTGACGGGCGCACCAACCAGCGTGCCGCCCTCGCCATGGTCTTTGGCTTCCTTGCGGTTGTAGGCAAACGGGTAGTTGCGCCCCAGCCGCGCCAGCTCAATGGCGACGGCGGCGGCCAGTGGAATGCCCTTGTAGGCCGGCCCGAAAATCATGTCGAACTCGAGCCCGCTGCGCTGCTCTTCGGCCAGCAGGTGGCGCGCATAGAATTGCGCCAGCCGTCCGAGCTTGGCCCCGTCGTCAAACAGGCCGGCGTTGAAAAAATAGGGGCTCATGCGCCCGGCCTTGGTCTTGAATTGCCCGAAGCGCAGCACGCCCGACTCCAGGGCGAACTGCACGAATTCCTGTGCCAGTGCGCCGTCCTTGTTGTGGCCCTGATCGACCTTGTTGCCTTGTTCGCCTGCCGTGCTCATTGGAAGTCCCATGTTTAAATTGACCAGCCTCAACCTCAACGGTATCCGCTCCGCAGCCAGCAAAGGTCTGCAGGACTGGGTAGCACAGTCCATGCCGGATTGTATTTGCGTGCAGGAGCTCAAGGCCCAGGCCGCCGACATGAGCGGCCGGTTTGAAGAAATCGCCGGCCTGAAAGGCCATTTCCATTTCGCCGAGAAAAAGGGCTATTCGGGTGTGGGCGTCTACACGCGCCATGAGCCGAGCGATGTGATCGTGGGCTACGGCTCGAGCGAATTCGACGCAGAAGGCCGCTATGTGGAACTGCGCTTTGACCGGCCCGGCCGCAAGCAAAGCCCCAAGCTGTCCATCATCAGCTGCTATTTCCCCAGCGGCTCGTCGGGCGAAGAACGCCAGGCCGCGAAATTCCGCTTCCTCGCCGAGTTCTACCCGCGCCTGCTGGCGCTGAAAGAAACGCGCGACTTCGTGCTGTGCGGCGACATCAACATCGCGCACCAGGAAATCGATTTGAAGAACTACAAGGGCAACAAGAAGAACAGCGGCTTCCTGCCCGAAGAGCGCGCCTGGATGACCGAGCTGCTGCGCGACGCCGAACTCGTCAATGAAGCCGCCGAAGAACTGACGGAACGCACGGGCCCGTCAGTCAGGGGCGGCGGCATGGTCGACGTGTACCGCAAACTGCAACCCACGACGACCGATGCGGCCTACACCTGGTGGAGCAACCGCGGCCAGGCCTATGCCAAGAACGTGGGCTGGCGCCTGGACTATCACCTCGCCACACCGGCCTTTGCAGCACTGGCGCGCAGCGAACATATTTACAAAGAACAGCGCTTTTCAGACCACGCGCCCATGAGCGTGGACTATGAATTCAAGCTATGACCCCCGCTAGTCACGCCCTGAACTCTTCAACCCAGCATGAGCCGCGGAACCGGCTTTGCCGGGCCGCAGGGCGGGCGGCCCCGGAGGGGCTGGAGCCCGCGGCTCCAAGCCTGCCTGCGCAGGTTTGGACGGGCGACAGAGGCGAAGCGTCTCGCGAGCCGCGGCCTGCAAGGCCTCGGGAGCTACACGAAGTGAGCGACCGTGGGGGCTCTACTTCTCTGACCAGATCCGCTGGATTTGCGCCGACAGCTCCATCGGGTCAAACGGCTTGGGAATCACTTCCAGCGCACCCAGCCCCTTGTAAACCGCCACTTCGGCGGCCTGCACCTTGGCGGTCATGAAGATCACCGGTGTGTTGGCCGTGGCCGGCAATGCGCGCAGGCCCTGGAGTGTGCTCGGGCCGTCCATGCCGGGCATCATGACGTCGAGCAGCAGCAAATCGGCCTTGGCGCCCGGCGCGGCGTTCAACGCCTCCTGCCCCGAGGCGCAGGCGATCACGGTGAAGCCACCCACGGCCTCCAGCGCCATCTGCGCCACGACGCGGATATCGGGCTCGTCTTCAACATAAAGGATGCGGGTCAAAGGTGTGGTCATGGTTCAACTCAGGTCTAGGGACGGGTTGGGCCGGAATCACCCGGGGTCTGGAGTACACGCTGGATTGTATTGAGCAGCTCGGTATTGGAGGTATGGGCCTTGACGAGCACCGCGTCGGCCTGCCGGCCGTCCGCCGGATCCACGTCGCCGGCCGAAAAAACGATCACCGGCGGGCGCGGGTCAAGGTCGTCGATGTCCTCGAACAAATCCCAGCCCGAATGGCTGCCCAGGGCCAGGTCCAGCAGCACCAGGTCAAACGGGTGTTCGCGCAGGCGGGCACGGGCTTCGTCCAGCGTGGCGGCAAATTCAAAACTGGCAAAGTCCTGCGCGATGGCGGCGGTGATGCGCTGGATGTCCAGGTCGTCTTCCACATGCAGGATGCGCGGCTTGCCGGCATTCATGGTGGCGACAGCGCGTTGCAGACTGTGGATGAGCAGGTTCTCGTCGATGGGTTTTTTCAGCCAGTCGGTCACCGTGTGCGGTTTGCGGTTGAACTGTAGCTCGCCTTGCTCGGCCATGGCCGAGATCACCACCACAGGCAGGTTGCGCGTCCTCTCGTCCTCACGCAGCTGGCCGATGAAGGCCACGCCGTTTTGCCCGGGCAGCTTCAGGTCCACCGTCACCGCGTCATAGCTGTTGGTCGCCAGGCAGGCCAGCGCCTGCTCGGCGCTGTAGGTCATGTCGGAATCAAAACCGGCCTTGCCCAGCATCATGCTGATCAGTTTGGCCACATCGGCATCGCCTTCGCAGATCAGGATGCGCGGACGGGACGATAGCGCGGGCAACCGTGCAGGCTGCAGCAGCGGCACAGGGTTGGTCCACTCGGGTACTTCAAAAAAGAAGGTGGTGCCCACACCCGCCTTGCTGCTAAAGCCTATGGTGCCGCCCATTTTTTCCACAAGCGCGCGGGAAATATTGAGGCCCAGGCCGGTGCCGCCCTTCTGGCGCGTGTCGGAAGAATCGGCCTGCGAGAACTTCTGGAAGATGCGGGCGCTGAACTCCTCCGGGATTCCGGGGCCGACGTCGACCACCTCGGCCCGCACCTTTTGCGCCACACGTGAGAGCCGCACCTCGACCGGGCTGCCCGATGGCGAAAACTTCACCGCATTGGACAGCAGATTGGTCAGCACCTGGGTCATGCGGTCGCTGTCGATGCGCACATGCAGCGGCGTCTCGGGCGCCTGCATGACGAGGCGCACGCCGTGCTGGCCGGCAAAACCCTCGTTGGCGGCCAGCGCTTGCTGCACCAGTTGGCGGAGGTCGACGATCTGCAGGTCCAGGCGCAGCTTGCCGGACTCGATTTTTTCGCTGTCCAGGATGTCGTTGATCAGGCGGATCAGGCGCTCACAGTTGTTTTTGGCGATGCCTACCAGGCTCTTCACGGCTTCGGGCAGCTCACCGGCCACGCCGCCCGAGATCAGGCCCAGCGAGCCGCGTATGGACGTGAGCGGTGTACGCAACTCATGGCTCACGGTCGACACGAATTCGGTTTTCATGCGGTCTATGCGCCTGAGCTCGGTGATGTCGGTGCCCAGCGAGAAAAAGCCGATCACCTTGCCCTGCGCCGCGCCCTCACCATAGCGTGGGAAGTACTGCATGGCGTAGTGCTTGCGCTCGCCAGAGGGGGTGATTTGCGTGCGTTCATAACGCACCGTGTGGCCATCGAGCACTTCCCGCACTTTCTCGCGCACCGTCTCATACACCTGCGGGCCCAGCACATCAGCCAGGGGCCGTTCGTGGATCTGCTCGAAGCTCATGCCGAAGGCATCTTCATAAGCCCGGTTGTGAAAGCGAAAGCGCTCGTCGGTGTCCAGGTAGGCAATCAGGGCCGGCACGGTATCGGTGACCTGGCGCAGCTGCGACTCGCTGGCGCGCAAGGCCTCGGTGATGCGCTTGCTCTCGGTGATGTCGCGGATCAGGGCCGTGAAAATGCGGTTGCCGCCGACCCGCACCTCACCAAAAGACACGCTGACGGCGAACTGGCGCCCGTCCTTGCGCAGGCCGCGCATTTCATGGCCGGCCACGGTGAGCGGCTGCGCCTGGGAGCGCAGCATCGCGGCGAAATCCTTGTACTGCCGGCGCAGGTGAAGTGGAATCAGCATGCCGACATCCAGTCCGATGATCTCGTGCCTGTCATAACCGAACAGCTTGAGCGCGGCCGCGTTGGCTTCCACCACCACATCGTCGAAGTTGGCGGTGATAACGCCTTCGGCCATACCCTCGGTGATGCTGCGGCTCATGGCTTCGCTGTCGCGCAGCTGGGCCTCGCCGCGTTTTCGCACTTCCTCATAGTGCTTGACCACATAGACCACCCAGGCCAGCATGGCAAAAAACAGGAGGCTGGCCGCGATGATGAAGCCCTGCGCCCACTGGGCACTGCGCTCGGCTATGGCCTGCGCATCGCGCCACTTGTAGACCTCGCGGTTGCGCGCGTTTTCCAGCAGCCCGTCGGTGCGGTATCTCAATTGCCTGCTGGCGTCGCTGCCCAACACGGCCGCGGCCGCTTCCGGGCCGTAGGCCTTGCGCGCAGCGATGGCCTGGTTGGCAATCAAGGCGCGCTGGTTGATCAATGCATCGAAATCCGCCGACTCCTGCAACACGTTGGCACTGCGCGTGCGGGCCCTGACGGCGCGCAGGTCGGCGCGGGCGCGCTCAAAGCCCTCCAGATCGTCCATGCCGCCGCTCAAAAGATATTGCCTCAGTGCGGACTCGGTCGTCCGCAGGCTGGAGTCGACGCGCTCCAGCATGACCAGCGTGTCTTCGGTGCGCACGCGGGATTGCGCCGTTTCGATCAGGCGGCTGATGGCGACATACGATGCGGCGCCCACCACCGCCATCAGCAGCAGGCCGGCCGCCAGCGCGATCTTGATCTTCAGGAGGAAGGTGGCGGAAGGCGGCTTAGGCATGGATAAACCTGTGGGCGGCTGCGGGCGGTGATCTCAGGCCGCGCCGCGAAAGCGCCGCTGCAGTTCCTCAACGGCCCGGCCCACCTCGGCCTGGACTTCTGGCGCCAGCGGCCGGCCGGCGCCGACATGGGGTTCGATGGCGAGCTCCACTGCCTGCGCCGCCAGCCCCAGCTCGGCCCAGCCGAATGTGGCGGCCGAGCCTGCCAGGCTGTGCGCCTGGCGCTCAAAGGCCGGCAAGGCTTCTGCCAGACCCTCACCCTTCAGGATTTGCTGCCAGAGCGAGGCCACCTGTTCAAGGCGGCGCGGCAGCGAACGGGTGTACTCGGCGCGCTGCTCCTCCAGAAATGCCAGCAGGGCCGGATCGTTGCGCGTCATGGGGCAGTCGCGGCTGCGGCATCACGAAGGAAACCGGCTGGTGGCTTCGGGGGGAAGGAGGCGGGGCGCGCAGGACTCATGCGGCTCATCTTACGGTGCGGGTACCAAAATACCGCGTAGGACAAGTACGAGGATTCGCCGGCGGCCAGGGGCGTTCAGCAGGCCATGCACGGCACACTGCAGGCGTTCAAGTGTGCCGTTAAACCTTATGGCTTGATGTGCGGAACGTCAGGCCTTGAATGACGCCTGAAATGAATACATTCGACCTCCTGATTGGCACGCAGCACCGTGCATCAGGACGCAGGATTGACGGCATTCCCGAGCGTGGCGACCAGATCCGACTGGGTAATAATTCCCACCAGCCGCCCACCCTCGCCGATGATGGGAATGTGGTGGTGGCCGGTGCTGCCAAAGAGCGGCACCAGCTCGATCAGCCGGCGCTGCATGCTGGCCACGCGCACATTGCGCGTCATGATCTGGCCCACCACTTCCGGCTTTTCAGAATAGACGCTGCGCGTGCTGCGCACGAGCTTCCTCAGCTTCTCATCAAACCCCGTGTACACGTCAAGTTCAGCCGCGCGCATAAAGTCGGCGTGCGTGACGATGCCGGCAATGCGAAAGTAGCGGTCCACCACCGGCAGCGCCTTGATGCGGCGCTCCCGCAGCAAGGCCCAGGCTTCCTCCAAAGAAGTGCCGAACTCCACCGTGACGAGGTCGCGCGACATGATGTCGGCGCAGCGCACTTCGGCCAGCTTGCGGTCATAGGCGCGCAGCCGGGTTTCCGCCAGCAGCGCCTTGAGGTCGTCACGGCTGACGTCCAGCACCTGGTTGCGGCGCGCGAGCACCGCGTCCAGGTCGGCATCCAGCTGCCGGTCTTCCGCCGAGGTCGCGGCGGCCGGCGGCGCCAGCTGTGTGTGCGGGTAGGCCCTGCGCGTGGCGTTGTTGTAGGCGATGCCGACAGCCACGAGCAGCGCCGAATTGATCATCACCGGGAAAATGGCGTACATCGGGTTGGAGACGCCGGCCAGCACCACCATTAATGCGGTCGCCCCTCCCGGGGGGTGCAGGCAACGCAGCGCAAGCATGAGCGCAATGGCCGTGGCAACCCCCAACCCCGCTGCAAGTTCCGGAGAACCCAGCAGGTGCGCGCCGTGCACGCCGGCAATGCCGACCAATGCCGACAAGGTGTTCCCGCCCACCACGTTCCAGGGCTGCGCCATCGGGCTGGCCGGCACGGCATACACCAGCACGGCGCTGGCGCCCAGCGGCGCCACCAGCCAGGGCAGCCCCGGGGCCCATTTGTCGCCGAGGTGGCACAGCAGCGCCGTCACAAAGATGCCCAGCAGCGAACCGGCGACGATGCGCAGGCGTTCGCGACTGTTGATACGCGTGCGCGCGGGCCGAAACGCCCGCCACCAGGCGCGCGTGAAGAATGCGGCGCGCTGCGTCAAACCGGTTACCAGGAATGGGCCAGGTCAGCCGCGGGCGCGTTGATAGAGCCCCTGCACCTTGGGCACATTGGCCTGCAGTTGCTGGATGCGCTCAGGGCCGGAGGGGTGGGTCGACAGAAAGCTTGGGCCATTGGCCCCGCCGCCGGCCTGGCCCATTTTTTCCCAGAGGCTTACCGCTGCCTGCGGGTTGTAGCCGCCGCGTGCGGCCAGCTCCAGGCCGACCAGGTCGGCATCGGTTTCGTCTTCACGGCTGAAGCGCAAGGTCAATAGTTGTGTGCCGATGCTGGCGGCCAGGTCGCCCATCTGGCCCAGGCCGAGCAGCTGTGCGCCCAGCGACAGCAAGGTGCCCGTGCCCTGGCTTTTGGCGATGCGGGCGCGGGCATGTTCGCGCAGCGCATGCGCCATTTCATGGCCCATGATCATGGCCGCTTCATCGTCGGTGAGTTTGAGCTGATCGAGGATGCCGGTGTAAAAAGCAATTTTGCCGCCGGGCATACAAAACGCATTGATCTGCTTGCTGCCCAGCAAATTCACTTCCCAGCGCCATTGTTTGGAGCGGTCGTTCCATTGAGCGGTTTGCGGTACCAGCTTGGTCGCGATGGCGCGCAGGCGCTGCAGCTGCGGGTTGCCGGGCTGCGCAAGCGCGCCCTTGGCGCGGGCCTCCGCCAGCAGCTTGCTGTACTCCTGCGTGGCGGCGGTTTCGATTTCTTCGGCCGGCACCAGATTGCGCAATTGGGACGACGGGCCTACATCCACCTGCGCGCGCAGCGGGGTGGTGGCGGCCGTTGCCGCGGCGCCCGCAGCCGCCAGCAAAAATGCCCGGCGGCCAGCCCAGGCGGAGTGTTTAGCCTCGCATAAAAAGCACATGGGTGAATAATAGTCACAAATCGAAATGCCCATGTCAGACAAAACCCCCTCCTCTGAACCTGTTTCTCCCTCCAAAAGTTCATGGCGCGATGTCTGGCACGTGTATGCCGAGGCTGCCACTTTGCGCATGCTGTTCCTGGGCTTTTCTGCCGGGCTGCCGCTGCTGCTGGTGTTCGGCACCCTGAGTTTCTGGCTGAGGGAAGCCGGCATTGACCGCACCACCATCGGCTACCTGAGCTGGGTGGGCCTGGCCTACGGCTTCAAATGGGTATGGGCGCCGCTGGTGGACCGCATGCCGATTCCGCTGCTCACGCGCCTGCTCGGGCGCCGCCGCAGCTGGCTGCTGCTGTCGCAGGCGGTGATCATCACGGCCCTGGTGGGCATGGCGCTCACCGACCCCAAGGTGGCGCTGCAACCCGTGGTGTGGTGCGCGCTGGCCGTGGCCTTCGGCTCGGCCACCCAGGACATCGCCCTGGACGCCTTTCGCATTGAGTCTGCCGACACACCGCGCCAGGCGGCGCTGGCCGCCGCCTACCAGACCGGCTACCGCATCGCGATGATCTGGGCCGGCGCCGGTGCGCTGTGGATTGCCGCGCGCGCCGAAGTCGGCGATGCCGCCACCTACCAGCATGGCGCCTGGCAGGTTGCCTACCTGGTGATGGCTGTCTCAATGCTGCTGGGCGTGGCCACGGTGCTGCTGTCGCCGGAGCCCGCGGCCCGCGTGCTGCCGCGCGCGCGCAATGCCGCTGAGTGGCTCAAGACCGCGCTGGTTGACCCTTTCGCCGACTTCCTGCGCCGCTACGGCAAGCAGGCGCTGCTGATCCTGGCGCTGATCGCGATCTACCGCATCAGCGACGTGGTGATGGGCATCATGGCCAACCCGTTCTACGTCGACATGGGCTACACCAAGGACGAAGTGGCGGCGGTGACCAAAATCTACGGCGTCGTCATGACGCTGGTGGGCGCTTTTGTGGGCGGGGCGCTGGCCATGCGTTTTGGCGTGATGCGCGTGCTGATGCTGGGCGCCGTGCTCAGCGCCGGCAGCAACCTGCTGTTTGCCTGGCTGGGCACGCGTGGGCATGACGTCAACGCGCTGGTCTTTGTGATCTCGGCCGACAACCTCTCCAGCGGCATCGCCTCGGCGGCCTTCATCGCCTACCTGTCCAGCCTGACCAACGTCAACTATTCGGCCACCCAGTACGCCCTGTTCAGCTCGATGATGCTGCTGCTGCCGAAGTTTCTGGCCGGCTATTCGGGCAAATACGTGGACACCTACGGTTACACCAACTTCTTCACCGCCACCGCCCTGCTGGGCCTGCCGGTGCTGATTCTCGTGGCCCTGGCCTCCAGGCTGAAAACGCCGGAAACCCGCCAGGACTGAGCGCAAACCGCTCCCAAATCAATAGCAATCAACATACTCCCCGCAACGCCTTGCCGGGGAGTATGCTGAAGGGTTTCCGCCCCGGTTTACCGTAACTTTACGATGGCTTCAAGCGGGATTTTTGTGTGCGGCGCACCATGAACTTCATTGTGATCCACCCCGGGGGACACACCCTGCAACCGAGGACCCACCCATGACCCAACAGCTTTTGATGATCGAAGACGACGCCCGCCTGGCCAATATGGTGGGCGAATACCTGCGCCAGTCGGGCTATGGCTTTACCCATGCCGCCGACGGCGCGACCGGCCTGGCAGCGCTGGAAGCCGGCACGCCCGACCTGGTGATCCTGGACCTGATGCTCCCCGACATGGACGGCCTGGAAGTGTGCCGCCGCATCAAGGGCCAGGGCAGCGAAACCGCCAACACCGCCGTACTGATGCTCACCGCCAAGGGCGACCCGATGGACCGCATCGTGGGCCTGGAGATCGGCGCCGACGACTACCTGCCCAAGCCTTTTGAGCCGCGCGAGCTGCTGGCGCGCATACGCGCCGTGCTGCGCCGCGGCGGCGAGACCGGCGCCGCAGCCGCCAACGGCAGCCACAAGGTCATGCGCTTCGGCTCGCTGGAGATCGACCGTGACGCGCGCACCGTGTCGGTGTCGGGCGCCCCTTGCGAGCTGACCTCTTACCAGTTCGACCTGCTGGTGGCACTGGCCGAGCGCGCCGGCCGCGTGCTCAGCCGCGACCAGATCATGGAAGCCGTGCGCGGCCGCGAGCTCGAAGCCTTCGACCGCTCCATCGACGTGCACATGGGCCGCATCCGCAGCGCCATCGAGGCCGATGCCAAAGACCCCAAACGCATCCTGACCGTGCGCGGCGTGGGCTACGTGTTCGCCAAGCAGCAGGACTGAGACTTTTATGTGGACCCGGTTTACTTCGCATCTGTATGTGCGCATCTGGCTTGCGGTGGTTGCGACCGTCGTGGTGCTGACCTTCCTCGTCGGCGCCGCCTGGCGTCTGAGCGCAGACCCACCCCAGTTGCCTATCCGCGAAGTGCTGGTGCACAACGACAAGGGCGAAGTCATAGGCACGGCGCAGACCAAGCCCGACCGCAAGCTCGGCGACGACCTGGAGTTTGATGTCGTGACCAAAGACGGCCAGGTCCTGAGCCTGCTGCTGCCCCGGCCCAAACGCCCGCCCTCCAACCCCTGGATACGCCCGCCTTTCGGTTTCGGCTTCGGCTGGATGCTGGGCCTGGTCGGGCTGGCGGTGGCGGTCGGCGCCTACCCGGTCATGCGCCGGCTGACGCAGCGGCTGGAGGCCCTGCAGCGCGGGGTCGAGCGCTGGGGCGCCGGCGACCTGTCGGCCCGCGTCAATGCCGACGGCACCGACGAAGTGGCCTTTCTAGCCAGGCGCTTTAACCATGCGGCCGAACGCATCGAAACGCTGATGGAGTCGCACAAATCGCTGCTGGCCAATGCCTCGCACGAGCTGCGCTCGCCGCTGGCGCGCATCCGCATGGGGCTTGAGTTAATGGGCACCGATGCGGCCTCACCCCAGCGCAAGGAAATCTCGCGCAGCATCAACGAGCTTGACCAGCTGATCGACGAAATCCTGCTGGCCAGCCGGCTGGACGCCAAGCAGGCCGATGCCGAGCCTTTTGAGACTCTGGACCTCACCGGCCTGGCGGCCGAGGAATGCGCGCGGGTCAACGCCGAACTAAGCGCTGAGCTGGGCAAGGACACCGGTGCGGGGCTGGGCATAGACGCCAGCAGCCACAGCCTCACGGTGCAGGGCTCGCCGCGTCTCTTGCGCCGGCTGATCCGCAACCTGCTGGAAAACGCCCGGCGTTACAGCACCGGCGAAATCAACCTGGAGCTGGCGCAGGCCCGCGCCGGCAGCAAGCAGCTGGCCGTCGTCAAGGTGCATGACCGCGGCCCGGGCGTTCCGGCCGACCAGCGCGAGCGCATTTTTGAGCCTTTTTACCGGCTGCCCGGTGCCAGCGAACGCGAAGGCGGCGTCGGCCTGGGCCTGGCGCTGGTCAAATCGATCAGCCAGCGCCACGGCGGCAGCGTGCGCTGCGAAGCCCGGCCCGGCGGCGGCGCATCTTTCGTGGTGGAGTTGCCGGTGGCGCATTGACGGCCGATTAAGAAGGATGGATCAACCGGCACCCGTTGATGAATCACAAAGTCTTCAAAAACAGCCATAAAACTGGACGTCCTCATCTAATTAGAGAATGGCCAAATTGCATGCAATCGGCGATATTTAAGGCGTTGCTGTCACAACACAAAGGTCTCCAGACAAAAGCCGGGAAAGCTCGCTCATAACAACCCAACCCGGCAGAGCATTTCGTTTGATCTCCCAACGACGTTCTCCAGCAGGAGAATTTATCCAGGCCACCGCAAGGTGGCTTTTTTTTGCCCGGAGGGTAGCCGGCGCACCGCTTTGATACGCTCATGGGGTTCACCTTCCACCCGCACCCCAGGAAACACCATGAGCACAAGCAGCACGCCCCCATCCATGCCACCCGCGCCACCCGCCAACGCACCGCAGGGCTTCTTCCCCTCCACCGAAGAGCGGATGCCGCTGCCGGCCCGCGACGCCATGTCGCCCGCGCAACGCGAGGCCGCCGACGCCATCATTGCCGGGCCGCGCAAGGCGGTGTTCGGCCCCTTTATCCCCCTGTTGCGCAGCCCGCAGCTCATGGGCCGTATTGGCGATGTGGGCGCCTACCTGCGCTTTGAGAGCCCGCTGGATGCGCGTATCCGCGAACTGGCGACCTGCGTGGCAGCCCGGCACACCGCCAACCAGTTCGAGTGGGTGATGCATGCGCCCCTGGCGGTGGCGGCGGGCGTGGCCCAGTCCACCGTGGACGCGATTGCCGAGGGCCGGCAGCCCCGGGGCATGGCCGACGACGAAGCCGTCGCGCTGGACCTGGCCTTCGAAGTGCTGAGGCAGCACGGCTGCAGCGACGCCACCTATGCCGCGGCAGTCAAAACCTTCGGCGAGCAGGGCGTGGTCGAGCTGGTCAGCCTGGTCGGCTATTTCGTGATGGTGTGCTGGGTGATGAACGTGGCGCGCACGCCTGCGCTGGCCAAACCGGGCGTGGCGCCCCTGTCGGCCTTCCCCGCCTAAGAAGCCGGGGCCAGCGCCGACAACACGCGGTCGGCGCTGATGTCGTTGAGGCAGCGCGTATGGCCCAGCGGGCATTCACGCTCAAAACAGGGCGCGCAGTCCAGCGGCGGCTGGTAGGCCGCGTCGGCCTTGAGCCAAAGCACCACGGCCTTGTCGCTCAGCGGCGGCGTATGCAGCGGGCTGGACGAGCCAAAAATCGCGACCTGCGGCACGCCGAAAGCGGCGGCCACATGCATCAGGCCCGAGTCATTGCTGATGGTGCTGTGGCTGGCGGCGATCAGGCACAGCGCCTGCACCAGCGAGGTCTTGCCCGCGAAGTTCAGGCATTTGCCGGGCTGCGCGGCATTCACCGGCGCGGCGATTTCCTCGCCCAGCGCCGCCTCTTTGCCCGAGCCGAGCAGCACCACGGGCAAGGCCAGCCGGGCGGCGAGCTCTGAGAAATGGCTGGCAGGCCAGCGCTTGGCCGGGCCGTATTCAGCGCCGGGCGCGAACACGTGGTACCCGCCGCGCTGCAGGCCCAGCGCTGCCAGCGCGCTGTCAATCTCGGCCGGCGCCATCTGCAGTTGCGGCTGGTCTGCGTCCAGGTCCGTGCCGCCGCTAAGCGCGGAATAAAACGCCACCATGGGCGGCTTGTTTTTCGGGTTTTTGAGCCGGTGCGTGAGCAGGCCCACACGCGCCTCGCCGAAGTAGCCGATGCGCTCCGGGATGCTCGCCAGAAACGGCAGCAGCGCGCTTTTCAGCGAGTTGGGCAGGACATACGCTTTGTCGAACCGGCCTTCGATGCGTTTGGCAATCGCACGGCGCTCGCGGAACTGCAGGCCGCCGTGGGCGAAGGGAAACTCAATGACATCGGCCACCTGCGGCATGGCGCGGTAGACCGGTGCGACCCAGGGCAAGGCGCCTACCGTGAGGCGCTCGCCGCGCGTATGCAAGCGCCGCATCAGCGGCTCAGTCATCACCGCGTCCCCAATCCACTGTGGGGCGATGATGAGCGATTCAGGCATCAAACAATCCGTTGCGGCAGGCCGCTTCGGGGTTGGTCAATGTCCGCCGCCGAAATGCTCACCCGCTTTCAGCGAGTAAACCGTACCGCAGTACGGGCACTTGGCGCTACCGGTGCGCGCCACGTCCAGGTAGACCTTGGGGTGGCTGTTCCAGATTTTCATGTCGGCCTTGGGGCTGGGGCAGTAGACACCGCCCTGGGCGTTCAGGTCGGAGGCCAGCAGTTCGACGGCGGAGGAATGGGTGGTCGTGGTGGGGGTGCTCATCTTGGGGCTTTCAGTAAGCGAGTCTGTGCTTCAGACTTTGGCGAGCCAGTGGGCGTACTTGGGATTGCGGCCGTTGACGATGTCAAAGAATGCGCTCTGGATTTTCTCGGTGATGGGGCCACGCGAGCCGGCGCCGATTTCGATGCGGTCGAGTTCGCGGATAGGCGTGACTTCAGCGGCCGTGCCGGTGAAGAAAGCTTCGTCGGCGATGTACACCTCGTCGCGCGTGATGCGCTTTTGCACGAGTTCCAGGCCCAGGTCCTTGCAGATGTGCAGGATGGTGTTGCGGGTGATGCCGTTGAGCGCGCCGGCCGAGAGATCGGGCGTGTAGACCACGCCGCCCTTAATCACAAAGATATTTTCGCCCGCGCCTTCGCTGACAAAACCAGAGGCATCCAGCAGCAGCGCCTCGTCGTAACCGTCGTCCAGCGCTTCCATGTTGGCCAGGATGGAGTTGGTGTAGTTGCTCACCGCCTTGGCCTGCGTCATGGTGATGTTGACGTGGTGGCGGGTGTAGCTGGAGGTCTTCACGCGGATGCCGCGTTTCATGCCGTCTTCACCCAGGTAAGCGCCCCAGGCCCAGGCGGCGACCATCAGGTGGATCTGGTTGCCCTTGGGGCTGACGCCGAGTTTTTGCGAGCCGATCCAGGTCAGCGGGCGGATGTAGCAGGACTCCAGCTTGTTCTCGCGCACGACGGCTTTGGTGGCTTCGTTGACCTGATCCTGGGTAAAGGGAATCTTCATGCGCAGGATCTTGGCGCTGTTGAAGAGGCGCTCGGTGTGCTCTTCAAGGCGAAAGACCGCCGTGCCGCCGGCGCCCTTGTAGGCACGCACGCCTTCAAACGCGCCGCAGCCGTAATGCAGGGTGTGGCTCAGCACATGGATCTTGGCATCGCGCCAATCGACCATCTGGCCGTCCATCCAGATTTTGCCGTCGCGGTCTGCCATGGAGGGTACTACTGGGGACATGATGGAATCCTGTTGTAAGTGGGGTGATGCGGTTGGGGCTGAATAGGCAAGGAAGACCGGGCGCGCCGCAAGGCGGCACCCGGAAAACCTGAATCACGGATTTTACGGGGCGGGCGGGGCCGGCGTGGAAATGACCTCAGCCGCCTCCGGCGCCGGCCGGAACAACTCATGGTGGGCCAGCTTGCCGCCCACAAAGGTGCAGGTGACAGCCGACTCGCCGGCGTCGGCCCAGCGGAAGATTTCGGGCTGCTCGTCCTTGGGCGACTTCAGCTCGCCCAGCGAGTGCGTCATGGCCACCACATGCAGCAGCGTCATGCCGGGCTTGAGTTTGGCGTTGAGCATGACGGCGCTGTCGACATAGCCGATAGGCCGGTTGGCCGCGCGTTTCAAGACCTGCATGATGCGAGTGAAATGCAGCAGCATCCACATCACCAGGCCGCTGGCCACGGCGGCCACGCCGGCCCAGCCATAAAAACGGTAAGCCAGCACGATGATTGCAACGCCGGCGATGGGAACAAGAATTTTCTGGAAGTTCATGGCCTTATTTTCGCAGCCCCCGGGCCGCCGGCGCTGCGGGGAGTGCGTAGCGGGCCGAAAAAAGCCCGCTGGCGGCGCTGAACCCATTTTCCCGAAAGAAAGCGCCTGTTTACCCATACTCCATAGGGAGCTATGGCTGTATTTTTAGTAGCACCAGGTCAGGCGTTGCGTTTCGCCCAGCCCGTGGCCAGCGCATAAGCCCAGTCGGCGCGCCCGCGGCCGGCCGCCACCCTGGACTGCGCCAGGTGGCCATAAGGCACGGCGCGCAAGTCCACCTGCCAGCCCAGGCCGGTTTTTTCCACGATGGCGTAGCGGGCATGCGGCGCGCCGTTTTCCACCACGTGCGGGTGCGGATGTTCGTCGTCATAGGCCTGCAGGCCCACGCTGCCGGGGTTGACGATAAGCACCTCGCCGCACTGCACCATGCGCGGCACATGGGTGTGGCCGCACAGAATCAACGAGTGCCCGGCCTGCCCCGCCGCGCCCAGGCGCTGGGCCACTTCACCGGATGTGGCGGGCCTGATACCGGTTGGGTGGCCGGTGGGGTGGGCGGCGCCTTCACCGGTAAATTCACCGGTAAAGCCGGGCTCGGTGGTTTCCAGCCAGTAGATCAAATCGCTCTGCGGCGTGCCGTGACACAGCAGCACGTCGCCACCGGCAAGCTCCAGGCGCGCGGGCAAAGACCGGATCCACTCGCACTGGGCCGCCGTCAATTGGCCGGCGGTATAGCCGTCGGTGCTGAGCGGATCAAAAGGCTGGCCCTGGTCGATCAGGTCCAGCACCTGCCGCTCATGGTTGCCGCGAATTGTGGTCAAGTTGCGAGCCATCAGCAGGTCGGCCGTTTCGGCGGGCTGCAACGGCCCGCTCAGGATGTCGCCCAGGTTCACGGTCTGGCCGACGCCCTGCGTGGCAATGTCGGCCAGCACGGCCTGAAGCGCCGGCAGGTTGCCGTGGATGTCGGAGATGACGGCGAGCTTCATGACGTCGATTGTGCAATGTCTCAGCCCAGGCTGCGCACCACATTCATCGCCTCTTCCACCCGCTCCACCGCGTGGATGGTCAGGCCCTCGATCGGCTTTTTGGGCGCATTGGCCTTGGGCACCACGGCCACGCTAAAGCCCAGCTTGGCCGCCTCCTTCAGGCGCTCCTGGCCGCGCGGGGCCGGGCGCACTTCGCCCGCCAGGCCGACTTCGCCAAAAGCGAGAAAGCCTTTGGGCAGCGGCTTGCCGCGCAGGCTGGAGGTGATGGCCAGCATCACGGCCAGGTCGGCGGCCGGCTCGCTGATGCGCACGCCGCCTACGGCGTTGACGAACACGTCCTGGTCCATGCAGGCCACGCCGGCGTGGCGGTGCAGCACGGCCAGCAGCATGGCCAGGCGGTCGCGGTCCAGGCCCACCGACAGGCGCCGCGGGCTGGGCCCGCCGTTGTCGACCAGCGCCTGGATTTCCACCAGCATGGGGCGCGTGCCTTCCAGCGTGACGAGCACGCAGCTGCCGGGCACCGGCTCGCTATGCTGGCTCAAGAAGATCGCGCTGGGGTTGGCCACGCCCTTGAGGCCTTTTTCCGTCATGGCGAACACGCCGATCTCGTTGACCGCGCCGAAACGGTTCTTGATCGCGCGCACCAGGCGAAAGCTGGAATGCGTGTCGCCTTCAAAGTACAGCACGGTGTCGACCATGTGCTCCAGCACGCGCGGGCCGGCGAGCGCACCCTCTTTGGTCACATGGCCCACCAGCACGATGCACACCCCGGTGGATTTGGCCGCACGCGTCAGGTGCGCCGCGCATTCACGCACCTGCGCGACCGAGCCGGGCGCGGAGGTGAGCTGGTCGGAATACACCGTCTGGATGGAGTCGATGACCGCAATCGCGGGCTGCGTGGCCTCCAGCGTGGCGAGGATTTTTTCGAGCTGGATTTCGGCCAGCACCTTGACCTGCGAGCCGTCCAGCCCCAGCCGGCGCGAGCGCAGCGCGACCTGCGCGCCGCTTTCCTCGCCGGTCACATACAGGGTATTGAGCCCCGCGCGCTGCAGCGAATCCAGCGCCTGCAGCAGCAAGGTCGATTTGCCGATGCCCGGGTCGCCGCCAATCAGCACCACGCCACCCTCCACGATGCCGCCGCCCAGCACGCGGTCCAGCTCTTCATGGCCGGTGGGTGTGCGCTCCATGTCGGCGGCTTCGATGTCGGAGAGCGTCGTGACTTCAGACGCCTTGGCCAGCGACTGGAACTGGCTGCTGTAGCGGTTCTTGGCCGGCCCGCCGCTCTCGGCGGCTGATTCGATCAGCGTGTTCCAGGCGTTGCAGTGCGGGCATTTGCCCAGCCACTTGGGGCTGGTGCCGCCGCATTCGGTGCAGGTGTAAATCGTTTTGTCTTTGGCCATGCGTGATATTACTGTACAAATAACCAGCTTTTGCAACTTGGTCATGATGGCGGCTCCGCCAAACCACCCCTCTTCCTTTCCCTCTTTTGTTTAGAACCCCGCCATGCCGCACCTGAAGATTGAATACACCGCCAACCTCGACGCCGCCACCGACATGGGCGCGCTGTGCAAAACCCTGGCCGCCACGCTGGTGGCGCTGCGCGGTGAAGACGGCGTGGCGCCGCTCTTTCCTGTGTCCGGCACGCGGGTGATGGCCTGGCCGGCGCCGCATTTCGCTGTGGCCGACGGCCAGCCCGACCGCGCCTTTATCTATATGAACCTCTTGATCACCGCGGGCCGCAGCGAGGCGCTGAAAAAGCGCGCCGGCGACACCCTGCTGGCCAGCGCCAGCGCGCACCTGGAGGCCGTGTTTGCCAACCAGGCCGTGGGCATGACGCTGCAGATCGACGAAGGCCATCCGGTCTATGAAGGCAAGCGTAACAACCTGGCTGCGCACTTGACGCCGGCCTGACCCTGCGCAACACAAAACACCGGCTTGCAGACACAATGTCTGCTGGCTTTTTTCCAGACTCTTTTCCTTCCCACCGACACCCAAGGAACGCACCATGAACATCTCACGCCGCCACGTCATCCAGTCCACCGGCGCCGCCGCCTTGCTGGCCGGCATCGGCCAGCGCGCCTGGGCCCAGGCGATTGACAGCACCAAGGTGATCGCCGGCTTTGCACCCGGCGGCACTGCCGACATCGTCTCGCGCCGCGTGGCCGACAAGCTGCACCCCGGCTATGCCAAGAGCGCGGTGGTTGAGAACAAGACCGGCGCAGGCGGGCAGATCGCCGTGCAGTTCGTCAAGAACGCCGCACCCGACGGCGCCACCGTGCTGCTCACACCGATGTCCATGCTGGGCATCTACCCGCACACCTACAAAAAGCTGCCTTATGACCCGGTGGCCGACCTGACGCCGGTCTCGGCCGCGGCGATTTTTGACTACGGCTTTGCCGTCGGCCCCATGGTGCCGGCCAGTGTGAAGACGGTGCCCGAGTTCCTCGCCTGGTGCAAGGCCAACCCGGGCCTGGCCAACTTCGGCTCGCCCGCCGCCGGCTCGTCGCCGCACTTCATCGGCTCGCTGCTGGGCCGCGCCGGCAATGTGGACCTGCGCCACGTCGCCTTCCGCGGCACGCAGCCTGCGGTGCTCGACATGATTGGCGGGCAGATCGCGGCAGTATCCGGCCCAACCGGTGAATTCACCCAGCATGTGGCGGCCGGCAAATGCCGCCTGCTGTCGACCAGCGGCCCCAAGCGCGGCAAGTTCACGCCCAACACGCCCACGCTGGTGGAGCAAGGCTTCAAGGACATGGCGTTTACCGAATGGTTTGGCTTCTTCCTGCCCGCCAAGGCGCCGCAGGACGTGGTGCAGCGCCTGAACGCCGGCATCCGCTCGGCACTGGCCTCGCAGGACGTGATCGACGGGCTGGCCGTGTCTTACCTGGAAGTCGCGCCTACCTCGCCGGCCCAGCTGGCTGCGATGCTCAAGGCAGACACTGAGCTGTGGGGTCCGCTAGTCAAGGCAGTCGGCTTTACGCCAGAGGGCTAAAAACCTACGCTATTAATTCAGGAGCTGCTTACGCTCATCTTTATTGGGCTAGAGCCCGATTTCACTGATAGATCAGGACGCATCGAATGAAAGTGTGCATTTACGGCGCAGGCGCCATTGGCGGCTGGATCGGTATGGGCTTGGCGCGTGCGGGCTGTGAGGTGAGTGTGGTGGCGCGCGGCGCCACGCTCGCGGCCTTGCAATTGCACGGGCTGCGCTTAAACCAAGCGGGTGAGGTCACGTCGCAGGCCGTGACCTCCAGCGCTTCGCCGGCTGAGCTGGGTGTGCAAGACCTTGTGGTGCTGGCCGTCAAAGCGCCCTCCCTGCCGGAAGTCGTGCGCCATATCGCACCGCTGATCGGCCCAAACACTATCGTGCTAACCGCCATGAACGGCGTGCCCTGGTGGTTTTTGCAGGGCTTTGGCGGTGCGCTGGCCGGCCAGCGGCTGAAGTCGGTCGATCCGACCGGCGCCTTGGCCCAGGCCATCCCGGCACAACACATCATCGGCTGCGTGGTGCATGCCAGCTGCTCGCTTGACGAGCCCGGCCAGGTGCATCACCACTTCGGCAACAAGCTCATCATCGGCGAGCCCTCCGGCGAACAAACCGCGCGCGTTCAGCAGCTCGCCGCCCTGCTCGAAAAGGCCGGCTTTGAAGCGCCGGTGTCCGAGCAGATCCAGAAAGACATCTGGTTCAAGCTCTGGGGCAACATGACGGCCAACCCGATCAGCGCACTGACCGGCGCGACCATGGACCGCGTCCTGGACGATGAGCTGGTGACGGGCTTTACCCACAGCGTGATGCTCGAAGCCAAAGAGATAGGCGCGCGCATCGGCATCCCGATCAACCAGACGCCCGCCGAGCGGCACGTCATCACACGCAAGCTGGGTGCGTTCAAGACCTCCATGCTGCAGGACATCGAAGCCGGCAAACCGGTGGAGCTGGATGCGCTGGTCACGGCGGTCAAGGAGCTTGGCGAGCTGACGCAAGTGCCTACGCCGTTTACCAACGCCTTGCTCGGCCTGGCGCGGCTGCAGGCGCAGGTCAAAGGCCTGTACTAGCGCACCCCTTCACCGCGGCATTCATTTCCCAACCCCGTTTTCCCAGGAGACAACATGAAACACATAGGCGTCATTGGCGCATCAGGCTTGATGGGCCATGGCATTGCGAAAAACCTGCAGGCCAAGGGCTTTGACGTGAGCCTCACCGTTCACCGCAACACCGAGCGTGTGGCCGACCTGCTGGCCGCCGGCGCCAAGCGGGCAGGCAGCGCGGCTGAGCTCGGCGCCTGTGACGCCGTGGTGATCTGCGTGACGGGATCACCGCAAGTCGAAGAAGTCCTGCTGGGCGCCAACGGCGTGTTGTCCAAAGCCAAGGCTGGCCTGATCGTGATCGACACCTCCACCAGCGAGCCCGAATCCACCCGCCGCCTGGCCGCGCTGTGCGCGCAGCACGGCGCCACGCTGGTCGACGCGCCGCTGGCACGCACGCCGGTCGAGGCTGAGCTGGGCAAGCTCAACACCATGGTGGGCGCCGAGCAGGCGGTGTTCGACAAGATCCGCCCGGTGCTGGCGGCTTACTGCGAAAACATCTTCCATGTGGGCGGCCCCAGCGCCGGCCATGTGATCAAGCTGCTCAACAACTTCATCGGCCAGGCAATCTGCACGGCCACGGCCGAGGCTTTTGCCGTGGGCGCGCTGGCGGGCATTCAGCCGCAAAAGCTGGTGGATGTGATCTCAGCCGGCGCGGTGAACTCGGGCCTCTTCCAGGCCATGGCCAAAACCCTGGGTGGTGATTTTGCGGGCATCAAGTTTGAGCTGGACAACGCGCGCAAGGATTTGCGTTACTACACCCACCTGGCAGAGATGGTGAACGTGCCCTCTTACGTCGGCGAAGCGGTGCACCAGAGCCTGGCCACCGCCAGCGCGCTGGGCCACGGCAAGGAGTTTGTGCCGGCACTGGTGAAGGCACAGGAAAAAATCACCGGCGCCAAAATCGCGCCGCAGTAAGCCGCGGTAAGCCGTAATAAGCCAAGGCCGCGACTAGAGCGGCTTGGCGTACACCACAAAGCCCGAGTTCTCCGCCACTTGGTCATACAGCCGCATGGCGGTGGCGTTGGTATTGTGGGTTTGCCAATAGACGCGGGAGGAGCCGTCAGCCTGCGCCTGTTCGTACACCGCTTCAATCAGGGCTTTGCCCACACCCCTGCCGCGCACGGATTCGGCGGTAAACAGGTCCTGCAAATAGCAGACCGGCCCAATGCGCGTCGTGCTGCGGTGATACAGGTAATGCGTGAGGCCCACCAATTCGCCGCCGGACTCAGCCACCAGTGCGTGCACCGGCTCATAGACATCAAAAAACCGCGACCAGGTCATGACCGTGATGTCGCCGGACAGGGCAGTGGGGCCGAAGCGCCCGTAGAACTTGTTGTAGCCCGCCCAGAGTGGGAGCCAGGCCTCAAAATCGTCCGGTTGCACAGGACGTACGGTGACGGGAAGCGATGCTGTCATAGTGATTTCTGCTTATTCAGGCCATTGTTCGTCGGGTTTCGCGGAGTCTGAGTCCCCACGCTTTTTGCGCACAACCACCGTGCGCGCCAGCTTGTCATGCCAGCCCTGCTTGCGGGCGTCAAAACCCACCCAGATGATGCCCAAGCCCAGCGGCACCAGCGAGACAAAGTAGCCGAGGTAACGAACGATCAGCTGCGTGGTGCCGGGGTTGTTGCCGGTGTCGGCGTCCACAATGCGGGCGCCGATAGCCATCTTTCCGGGGGTTGCCTGGCGCGCCTTCCAGAACCACATCACTGCGACAGCCGGCAGCACCCAGGAGAGCAAAAGATCAGCCGGCCCCTGAATGAAGTCCGTGCTGTCCCAGTATTCGCGGCCGTAGACCGCCGTCAGCGCCGGGTAGAGCAGCACACCGAGGATGAGGCTGTCGATGATGGACGCCCAGACCCGGATCCAGAAGCCGGCGTATTCGAATCGCGATGAGTCCATGTGCGCTCCCTTGATGGCAGAACTTCGAGAGTTTTAATGTACGCCGGGCCCGCTCTGCGCCCGTATGAGTTTGACCGCCTGCGGCAGCGAATTGGCAGCCGGGATGAAGTAATCAATGGCCGCACCCAGCGCCACGGCGCAGGCGATGGCGCCAACCAGCGGTTTCCAGGTCAGGCGGATGACGGCGGAAACCCAGCCTTCACGCACCACACGCACGGCGGCGCGGGCTGACACATAGGAAAAAGCCAGCTCGATGGCCACCGTCAACAGCACTTCCCACCCGAAGAACATCAGCATGAGGGCTCCCGCGCCAAAAAACACTGCAACGCCGATCAGGAAGATGGCCAGCACCGGGATGACCACCACCGCCCCTTCATCCGCGCCGCCAACGGCATCGAGCGCGCCGCTGGCAACGTCGCCCAGCCCGCCGCCCACATCGCCCACACTGAAGTCTCCGCTTGCGCCGCCCCCGCCAAAATCGCCGCCGCCACCTGACTGAAAGTGCGGCGAACTGCCGCCTCCGCCGCCGCCCTGAAAGTCGGGCAGGTTGCTGAAGAGATCAGGCACGTCACCCCCGCCATCGGCCGACGACGACCGCTTGTCACGGCCTAGCAGCTGCGCGGCCCACAGGCGGATCACCAGCAGGTAGGCCAGGTAGCCGGACCCGAGCGTGATCAGGTAGCGCCAGGCCAGCGACTCCATGCCCATGACCATTTGCAGGTGCGACACGCCCCACATCAGGCCCATCGTGACAAGCCCGATACACAGACCATGCAGACGCAGGCTGTGACGCCGGCGAAGCTCGCGCTCGATGCGGCCTTCCAGCACGCGAACCGAGCGCCAGTTCGACAGGTTCTTCATTCCACCTGGAAAGGAACGCGCTGGGCCACGGCACACATCAGTTCATAACCAACGGTGCCGCCGGCTTGTGCCACCTCATCGATGGGCATCAAGGCGCCGCTTGAGGCCTTGCCCCACAGCGTCACCTCGGTGCCTATACCCGCCGTGGGCACGGGCGTGAGGTCGACGGTGAGCATGTCCATGCTGACCCGGCCCACCATGCGGGTGCGCACGCCGCCCACCAGCATCGGCGTGCCTGTGCTGCAGTGGCGCGGGTAGCCGTCGCCATAGCCGCAGGCCACGATGCCGATGCGCATGGGGCCGTCGGCGGTGAAGCTGGAGCCGTAGCCCACGGTGTCGCCGGCCTTGAGCTCCTGCAAGCCGATGATTCTGGAGGACAGCGTCATGGTGGGCTGCAAGTCCCAATGGACCGCGCTGTGCTCGGGGAAGTCCGGCGCGCTGCCGTACACCAGGATGCCGGGCCGTATCCAGTCGGAGCGGCCGGCCAGCACGCTGCCGTGGCGCAGGCTGGCCGCGCTGTTGCTGAGGGTGCGCTCGCCTGGCAGGTCGTGTGTGACGGCATCAAAGGCCTTGAGCGCCGCGGCGATGCCTTTGGGGCCGTCGGCGTCGGAGAAGTGCGTCATCAGCGAAATCTCATCGACCTGCGGCAGCGCGTTCAGCCGCGTCCAGGCGGCGCGGTAACGCTCGGGGGTGAAGCCGAGCCGGTTCATGCCCGAGTTCATCTTGAGGAAGACGCGGTGCGGCAGCTGGGTCTTGTGGGCGGCCAGCATGTCGATCTGCTCATTGCAGTGAATGGTGTGCCACAGGCCTAGGCGCGAGCACAGCTCCAGGTCGCGCGCCTCAAAACAGCCCTCCAGCAGCAAAATCGGGCCGCGCCAGTCCAGCGCGCGCAGGCGCTGGGCCTCGGCAAAGTCCAGCAGGGCAAAGCCGTCGGCGCTGCGCAGGGGGTCAAAAACACGCTCGATGCCATGGCCGTAGGCATTGGCCTTGACGACCGCCCAGATGCGCGCATCAGGCGCGGCGGCTCGGGCGCGAGCCAGGTTATGGGCAAGCGCAGCGGTGTGGACGGTGGCGAGAATGGGACGTGGCATGGCGCAATGGAGGTTGGTGGTGGCGGCCAGCAATCGGTGCCCAATGCGGCCCGCCGGTGGCATATCGAGGGTCTTTAGGGATTCTGGCATCAGCCCCCATGCTATAAACCGGAATCGTCTGGAGACATTCACCTATATCTTGCCGCATCAGATTTGCTGATGCATTGATGCAGTGACAACAACAGTTTAATGAAGCGCGGTTTTTACACCATCATGGCAGCCCAGTTTTTCAGCTCGCTGGCTGATAACGCGCTGTTTGTAGCCGCCGTGGAGCTGCTCAAAACCAGCGGGGCGCCCAAGTGGCAGCCGGCGGCGCTGGTGCCCATGTTTGCCCTGTTTTATGTGGTGCTGGCCCCCTTTGTGGGGGCTTTTGCCGATGCCCGGCCCAAGGGCAACGTCATGTTTGTCAGCAACGCCATCAAGGTGGTGGGCTGCCTGATGATGCTGTTCGGCTCGCACCCGCTGCTGGCCTACGCCATCGTCGGGCTCGGGGCCGCCGCCTATTCACCCGCCAAATACGGCATCCTGACCGAACTCCTGCCGGCCTCGCAGCTCGTCAAGGCCAATGGCTGGATCGAAGGCCTCACGATTTCCTCCATCATCCTGGGCGTGCTGCTGGGCGGCCAGCTGGTCGGGCATTCGGTGTCGTCGCTGCTGCTGTCGTTTGATTTCCCCATCATCACCACCGGCATCGACACCGCCCCCGAAGCGGCGATCACCGTGCTGATACTGCTCTACATCATTGCGGCCTGGTTCAACACCCGCATTCCCGACACCGGCGTTGAAATGCGGCCCATGCCGCGCAACAAGCTGGAGCTGCTGCCCGATTTCTGGAACTGCAATTCCGCGCTGTGGCGCGACAAGCTCGGCCAGATCTCGCTGGCCACCACCACCTTGTTCTGGGGCGTGTCGGGCAACCTGCGCTACATCGTGCTGGCCTGGAGCGCCGCGGCGCTGGGCTACAGCACCACGCAGGCGTCTTCCCTGGTGGGCGTGGTGGCCATCGGCACTGCGGTGGGCGCGGTGCTGGCCTCCATGCGCATGCGGCTGGACCAGGCCACCAGCGTGATGCCGCTGGGCATCGCCATGGGCCTGCTGGTCATCTTGATGAACTTCATCGGCAATGTCTGGGTGGCGGCGCCCTTCCTGATCTTGCTGGGCGGCCTGGGCGGCTTCCTGGTGGTGCCCATGAATGCGCTGCTGCAGCACCGCGGCCACAACCTCATGGGCGCGGGTCGCTCCATCGCGGTGCAGAACTTCAACGAACAGGCCTGCATCCTGAGCCTGGGCGCCTTCTACAGTCTTTCCACCGGCCTGGGCCTCTCGGCCTTCGGCGCCATCACCGCCTTTGGCATTGTGGTGGCCGGCTTCATGTGGCTGATCCAGCGCTGGCACAAGAGCAACTGCATCAAACACAAAGAGCAGGTGGATCACCTGTTGAGCATCGCACGCAGCGATAAATCTCACTGATGGTGGATGCGACGACACACGGTGCCGCTCCACGCGACACCTCCAAAGCCGTTCTGGCGCTCACACTCAACGCCTTCATCTGGGGTGTGTCCTGGTGGCCGCTGCGCCAGCTGCACGGCCATGGCCTGCACCCGCTATGGGCCACAGCGCTGGTTTATGCGGTCGTCGTTACCGGCCTGCTGACGCTGCGCCCCACCGCCTGGCGCGGCTTTGTGGCCAATCCGCAGCTGTGGTTCCTGGCCGCAGCTTCGGGCATGACCAATGTCGGCTTCAACTGGGCCGTGACGGTGGGCGACGTGGTGCGTGTGGTGCTGCTGTTTTACCTGATGCCCGCGTGGTCGGTGCTGGTGGCCTGGGTCATGCTGGGCGAAAAGCCTTCGGCCGCTTCGCTGCTGCGCCTGCTGCTGGCCATGGCCGGCGTGTTGATTGTGCTGAAGGCGCCTGAGTCGCCCTGGCCGGTGCCGCAGGGCGCCGCCGACTGGCTGGCACTTATGGGCGGCTTCAGTTTTGCGGTTACGAACTCGGTGCTGCGCAAGTACAACCACACACCCAGCGAGTCGCGCATGCTGGCCATGTTTGGCGGCAGCGGCCTGATGGCGGCGGCCGCCGCGCTGGTCGGCATGACGCAGGCCGTGGTGCCGGGGCCCGCGCTGGCCGCGGCCGGCATTCCGGTGGTGCTGGCGCTCAGCCTGGCCTTTATGGCCAGCAACGCCGGTCTGCAATACGGCGCGGCGCGCCTGGCCGCAGGCACCACCGCCATCGTGATGCTGACCGAAATCCTGTTTGCCAGCCTGTCATCGGCTGCGCTGGGCGCCGCCGAACTCACGCCGCGCGTACTGTTGGGCGGCAGCCTGATCGTGCTGGCCGCGGTGCTGGCGGCCATCGCCCCCAACGCGAAGGCGCATTAGCGCCGCGGCGGCCCGGATTCCGCCCCGAGATTGCCCCCATTGACCACACCGGCCCGCCGTGGTCCCATATCCCATAGCGCCATAGCAGACAGACACCAGGAGACACACCATGAGCACCGTCTACGACTTCCACGCCCTCCAGATCAACGGCAAAGACATTTCCCTGTCGGAGTTCAAAGGCAAGGTCATGCTGATCGTCAACACCGCCAGCAAATGCGGCTTCACACCCCAGTTCGCCGGTCTGGAAGAGCTGTACAAACAATATGCCGGCAAAGGCCTGGCGGTGCTGGGCTTTCCCAGCAACCAGTTTCTCTCGCAAGACCCGGGCAGCGACGACCAGATTGCAGAGTTCTGCCAGGTCAACTACGGCGTGAGCTTTCCGATGATGTCCAAGATCGACGTCAACGGCCCCAGCGCGCACCCGCTGTACCAGTGGCTGGCAGCCGAAGCGCCCGGCCTGCTCGGCATCAAGTCCATCAAATGGAACTTCACCAAATTTCTGGTCGGCAAAGACGGCAAAGTCATACGGCGCTACGCCCCCAGCGACAAGCCGGCGGACCTGGCCAAAGACATCGAGGCGGCGCTGGCAGCTTGAGGGCGGCAATCCTGGCCAGCAAAGTTCTAGAACAAAAAGAGGCTGCGAAGCCCGAATGACGGGCGTAAGCAGCTCCCGAATCAATAGCAGAGGTTTTTAGCAGTCGCGTGACTTCATCACGCGCAGGTAGTCGGCCAGCGTGCGCCCCGCTTCGTGGCCGACCCGTGCATCCAGCACCTGCACAGAGGTCATGCGGTCCACGCGGAAGTTGCGAAAGTCATCGCGCACTTCACACCAGGCGCCCAGCGTCCAGACCTTTCCCCAGTAAAAGCAGCCCAAGGGCCACAGCACACGCTGGGTTTCGCGCTCCTCAACATCGCGGTAATGCACCTTGACCTTGCGGCGCGCATGCACCGCTTCGCGCAGCAATTGCAGGCTGCGCTGCGTGGCCGTGTCAGGCGCAAGCACCATCGCATACAGCGGCACACCCTCGGCCGCCGCACGCGCCGCCGGCGGCAGCACTGAAAAAATCTTGCCCCAGGCCGCCTCCGCATCACCGGCCATGGCCGGGTCCAGCCAGGCCTGCGCCAGCCGCACCGAAGCCGCCAGCGCATTGGCCTCCTGCTGCGTGAACATCAGCGGCGGCAAATCAAAACCCGCCCCCAACCGGTAACCCACACCCGTCTCACCTTCAATCGGCACGCCCTGGTGCTGAAGGTCCGCCACATCGCGGTAAATGGTGCGCTCCGACACCTCCAGCCGTTTGGCCAAAAATTCAGCCGTGCTGAGACGCCGGCCGCGAATCAGCTGGACAAGATGGAAGAGGCGGTCGGCGCGGCGCATGGTGTGTGGAATGGGGTTTGAATGGCAGCAGCTTACCGCGCCAAAGCAGCCAAAATTTTCGTCTCGCAGCTATAGTGCAAACATCGATTCGCGCTCGAGTACTTGTCGGCGGGAAAACTTGAAAGCAAATAAGCCAGCCACTCCCCAGAGGAAGTCATGATCGATTTAACCCATCGCGCCCAGCCTAAACCACAGGTTTTACGTCCCCACGAGGTTAGCAGCTGATGGGTCTATCTTTTGCCATCGTCTGGATAGGCTTCCTTCTGGTGGTTGCCTTTTTCTTGTTAATGGTGATAGTCAAATCTCTCAAATGGGGATTCTCGACGGAGGCGGGTCAAAGCAAAACGGCAGGACGCAGATTCGCCGCACTGTTGCTAGCACTCTTGGCCGCCGGTCCCTTTGTATATCCGTTCGCGCGTGATGGATATCGCGATGCACTGTGCCGTTCGGAGCCGCGAATACAGGTATTTGTTTCACCCGAGAATTGGGTCCCGACCTCAAAAAACACGCCCAAAGTTCACAGCTCGCAGCGCATTGGCGAAACGATGCGCGTTGTTATAGCGCCGGGATTAGCGGAGGACCATAGCCAGAACGCAAGAGGATTTGGTGTCTATGAACAGTCCTACACTTTTCTTGATGCCACCTCGGGGCAAAAACTGGCAACTACCACGACCTTTCATTCGCGTTTTGGCGAGCTGATTCCTCTCGGGTATGCGGCCGCTGTTGAATGCGATATTTCCAATACTCTTCCGCTTCGCTTTCAGTACATGGCGAAGAGTCGGTGAGATACCTTCACAGAGTGGTAGGTCGACCCCATGAAGCTCACCGTCCGCCCCCTCACGCCCGAGCGCTGGCCTGACCTGGAAGCGCTGTTCAATGCCAAAGGCTGTTCGGTGGCGCGTGGTTGCTGGTGCATGTTTTACCGGCGAAGCGGTGCTCGCGGGCCGCTGCCTTCGGGCACCACGGCCGCCCAGGCCAATCGTGCGGACCTGAAGAAACTCGTCAATGCCGGCACACCGCCCGGCCTGATCGGCTACCGCGGCAAGGTTCCGGTCGGCTGGGTGTCGCTGGGGCCGCGTGAAGACTACGCCAAGCTCAAGCGCTCGCCGGTGATGAAGCCTGTGGACGACAAACCCGTATGGTCGGTGATCTGCTTTGTGGTGCCGGCAGAGCATCGCGGTCAGGGCGTTGCGCGGGCCTTGCTGGATGGCGCGATCGCTTATGCCAAAAAGCAGGGCGCTACGCTGCTGGAGGCCTACCCTGTCGATAAACCCGGCCGGTCCCATGATGACTTCATGTGGTTCGGCGCCAAGTCCATGTACGACGATGCCGGCTTTGCAGAAGTCGCGCGACGCAAGCCGCAGCGGCCTGTCGTGCGCATCAAGCCCGCCTGAAATGCTCACCACACCATGGCCTACACCTATCTATTCTTTGAACCCACACGCCTGCCGCTGATCTCGCACGAATTGGGCGAAGCTACGGTGCGCACGCTGAACGATGCAGACGCCGTAAAGGCGACGCTTGCGCGAATCTTTCCCGCCATCGAGTGGGCCGACGCAGACGGCCGCCTGCTAGGCCGCACGCAGGTCGAGGCCGGTCCGGTTGAGTTCTGGCTGCCGGCGCCCGGCCACACATTGAGCATGCGGTGTTCGCTGCGGGCGGACTATTCAGCGGATGTTCAGCACCTGTGCGACCAGTCGGGCTGGCTGGCGTTTGACGAACGGCCTATGTGCTTGCAACCTGGGCAAGCACCCATACCTGCCTGATTGCGCCGCTGGCGTGTGGCGGTATCTCCGCACACCGCAGTTACAGGTAATCACTTCACTTTTCGCACAGGCACCATGGAGCACTCCGGCACTTTGACTCAACACCCCGTTCCACCCCTCGTACGCCAGCTCTCCGGCAGCAATGAACCACAACTCGTCTGGGCCAACGAACGCGGCGGCACTACCTTTCGCGCCGGCGACCGCTTTATCAAATGGAACCCGCATGGCTCGGGGCTGGACCTGGACGGTGAGCGCTTGCGGATGGAATGGGCCGTTCGCTGGCATGCCGTGCCGCGGGTGCTGGACTGGGGTGTTACCGATGAGGCGCAGTGGCTGGTCACGGCGGCGCTACCGGGTGATGGCGCCGTCACACCGGCGTGGATAGACCGGCCGGTAGAGGCCGCCCATGCCATAGGCCGGGGGCTGCGCATCCTGCATGAGGCATTGCCCGTGGCGCAATGCCCCTTCGACTGGTCGCCTGAAAAGCGCACCGGCTATCGCGTACCTGCCGACCGCCTGGGTATTCCGCCCATAGACAAACTGGTGGTCTGCCACGGCGACCCCTGCTCACCCAACACCATCATCGCGCCGGACGGCAGCCCGGCCGGCCATGTGGACCTGGGCTCGCTGGGTGTGGCCGACCGCTGGGCGGACCTGGCCGTGGCGAGCATGAACCTGGACTACAACTATGGCCCGGGCTGGGAGGACGAGTTCTTCAAGGCCTACGGCATTGCGCGCGATGAGGAGCGCATTGCTTTTTACCGCCACCTCTGGGACAACGAAGACAGCATAGGCGCCTGAGCCAAGGCCTCCTCACTTCGGTCCAGTTGGGGCACTGGACATCAATTCCAATATGATGGAAAATTAATTCCATCATGAAAGAACCCCTCCTCGACCTCAATCAGCGCATCGCCGAACGCGTGCGCGAGCTGCGCGCTGCCAAAGGCCTGTCGCTGGAGGCACTTGCCGCCCACAGCGGTGTGAGCCGCTCGATGATCTCGCTGATCGAGCGCGGTGAAAGCAGCCCCACCGCCGTGGTGCTGGAAAAGCTCGCCACTGCGCTGGGCGTGATGCTGGCCTCGCTGTTCGACGCCCCCACCGCCACCCAGACGCCCATCAGCCCGGTGGCGCGGCGTGCCGAGCAGACACAGTGGCAAGACCCGGCTTCCGGCTACCTGCGGCGCAACATCTCGCCGGCCGGCGTGCCGCAGCCGATGCAGATTGTTGAAGTGCATTTCCCGCCGGGCGGACGTGTGGCCTTTGAAACCGGCGCGCGCGATGCGCGTGTGCACCAGCAGGTGTGGGTGCTTGAAGGCGCGATCGACATCACGGTGGGCAATGCGCGCCACGCCCTGCGCGAAGGCGACTGCCTGGCCATGCAGCTGGATAGCCCCACCATGTTCCACAACCCCACGCGAAAGCCCGCACGTTATGCGGTGGTGATCGCGTCTGAAACCACCGGCAAACGATGAACACTTCTTCCAAACCCACCTGGAGCTTGCGGCGCCTGCACGCATTGACCGCCGCGCAAATTAACGAACTCGCCGGCGTGCTGGTTGATTGCGTCGAAGGTGGCGCGTCGGTGAGTTTTATGCACCCGCTGACGCACGAGCGCGCCGCAGCGTTCTGGCGCGGTGTGGCGCAAGGCGTGGCCGCGGGCGAACGCGCACTGCTGGTTGCCGAAGACGCGCAAGGCATTTGTGGCACGGTGCAGCTGGTGCTGGCCCAGGCCGAGAACCAGCCGCACCGCGCCGACCTGGCCAAGATGCTGGTGCACCGCCGCATGCGCAGCCAGGGCCTGGGAGAGGCTTTGATGCGCGGCGCAGAAACCCTGGCGCGGGATTGCGGCAAGACGCTGCTGGTGCTGGACACCATCACCGGCAGCACGGCCGACCGCCTCTACGAGCGCCTGGGCTGGGTGCGTGTGGGCGAGATTCCGGATTACGCATTGATGCCACGGGGCGGGCTGCGCGGCACGACGGTGTTTTACCGCCTGCTGGCGTCCTGACCTGAAATCACGCCGCCAGCTTCTTGATACGCGCAAACGGGCTCAGCCCCAGCCAGGATTGCATGGACTTGATGATGTCCTGCGGGCCGGATAGCTTGAGTCTGGCGCGCTCCTCGGCGACGGACGTCAGTCCCATCCAGATCGAAGTCATGGTGCGCAAATCCGTCGTCACATAAAGGCTGACCTCAAACCCCGGGTCGGCCCAGCACAGGTCGACCTCGCCTTTGGGCTCCACCACCAGCCACCAGTGGCTCTGGGTAGACGGCAGGTCGGCGTAGACGAACTGGATCACCGTGCGCTGGCGCGGCAAGGGCAGCGGGTTGAGGTTGCGCCGCATGTCCCACATCAGCAGGCTGGGGTCCAGGTGCTTGAGCGTCGCATCGGTGCTGACCCACTTCTGGCCCCAGGAACCGAGCGCTTCCACCACGCCAGCAAGCTCGCGCCCAGCCACCGTCAGGTGGTATTCAAAAACATCCTTCTCGGTAGGGATGCGCTTGCGCTCGACGACGCCGGAGGCCTCGAGTTCTTTGAGGCGCTGCGAAAGCAGCGTGGGCGACATCTTGGGCACGCCGCGCCGCAGGTCGTTAAACCGCGTGGAGCCGGCGATCAGCTCGCGCACCAGGACCAAGGTCCAGCGCGTGCACAGCACTTCGGCCGCCATGGCGAGGGGGCAAAACTGTTTGTAGCTGGCTTGTGTCATGGGTTTGCGTCCTTGGAGTCCAGGGACAGCATAGGCGCACCGCCGCGCAAAGGCCAGTCATAAAACTGTACTGGCCGCTCCAGTTCCGTGACTGGATGCGATCGCGCCATCGCCAGATACTTCAAAAAGAGGTGTGCAGACAGACCCGCCACTCTCCTGTTGTGCCGGCCTGCCGGCGCTTCAATTTTTCCTGAAAGACGCCAATTCCCATGAGTGCATTTTTAATCGCCGAAGTCAAAATCACCAACGACGCCTGGGTGCCCGACTACGCCACCCACGTCCACAAACTGGTCGCCAAACAAGGCGGAAAGTATTTGTCACGCAGCGGCAACATCACGTCGCTGGAAGGCAAGGGGCCGGACTACAGCCTGTCGGCCGTTATCCAGTTTCCGAACAAAGCTGCGCTGCAGGCCTTCGTCAATGACCCTGACTACCAGCCGTACGCCAAAGCGCGGCAGGCGGGCAGCGTCAGCCAGCTTTACATGATTGACGACACCGACGTCGCCGGAACCATTCCTTACCTCACGAAAGGCTAAGGCTCGCTTGCCGTAGGGAGGATGCGCCCGCGGTTTGCGCCGCGGGCGTTCTGGACAGCCTGAGCCGGGTCTCCAGGCCCAGCGCCGCCAGGTCGGCCCGCATGGCGCGCGCGATCATCCGTATGTCGTGATCGCTGATGTCAAAAAGGCCGAAGCGAAACTTGTAGCCCCAGCGCTGCGGATCTTCGACAAAATCGAACTGTTCGAGTAACGGCAGGATGGAGACTTCTTCAGCCGCCACATAAGCCACATCACGGCGAAAAGCCTTGAAGCCGTCGCCCATGTCCAGGGCATAGGGCGCACCCGGCTGGACCACGCCCAGCGAGACAAAGGCTTGCAGCCTGTCGCCGCCGCCCATGCGCTGCGTGGGTGCGTAGTAAGCCACAAGATCACCCGGCGACACGCGCTGCAGCGGCGCGCACTTGCCATGGCAAACCTGCATGAATCCGTTGAGCGGTTCAGCAGAGCCGCGCCGGGCGTGCTCGGCGCTGGCGACTGCAATCCAGTTCTTGCGGCTCATGCCAGTGCGTGCAAACCGACGCGGTTGCCGTCCAGGTCAAGAATGTGCGCAAAGAAACCCAGGCCGGGCGGCAGCGCCTGGCGCGGCAAGGCGATCTTGCCGCCGGCCTTGACCGCACGGGCCAGCGCGGCGTCGAGCGACGGCGAGGCATCGAGGTAGACCAGCGTGCCGGCGGCAGCGGGCGTTGCGGCCGTGGGCCCTGCGATGAGCGCGCCGCCGACGCCGGCATCGCTACCCTCGCCTTCCTGGTACGGAAAGATCGCGCCTTCAGACGGACCCATGGGTTCGCGGCGCAGTTTGCAGATCAGCACCGCTTCGTAAAAGGCCTGGGCCTTGTCCAGCTGGGTGCTGGGGATTTCAAACCAGGTGATGGCGTTTTTCATGGAAGGCTCTCTTTGTGTGAAGAAGCCTTGATGGTGCGGACCTGCTACTGACAACGTGATGTCAGTAGCTTGCTGAACACCTAGTTGAGCGCAGCGTCCAGCACTTCAACCCAGTGCCGCACCGGCGTTGCAGTGCCGCTTTGCAGGTGGGTGATGCAGCCGATGTTGGCGGAGATGATGGTTTCGGGCGCAGTAGCTTGCAGGTTGCCTAGCTTGCGGTCGCGCAGCTGGTAGGCGATGTCGGGGTTGAGCACCGAATACGTGCCAGCCGAGCCGCAGCACAGGTGCGATTCACTGGCGGCCAGCTTTACCTCAAAGCCCAGCGCGGCCATCAGCGTCTCCACCCCACCGCGCAGCTTCTGGCCGTGTTGCAGTGTGCACGGCGGGTGAAACACCATGGCCCCGGCGCGCGCCGTGACCTTGCCCTGCAGCTCGCCGACCAGCTCGGGCATCAGCTCGCTCAGGTCGCGCGTGAGGGCGCTGATACGCGCTGCCTTGGCGGCATAGGCCGGGTCGTCTTTCAGGATATGGCCGTATTCCTTGACGGTGACACCGCAGCCCGAGGCGTTCATGATGATGGCCTCTACCTCTTGGCCTTCCACATGCGGCCACCAGGCGTTGATATTGCGCCGCATTTCGGCCTTGCCGCCGTCCTGGTCGTTAAGGTGGAATTTGACGGCGCCGCAGCAACCTGCCTTGGGCGCAACGACGGTTTGAATGCCTGCCGCATCCAGGACACGCGCGGTCGCGGCGTTGATGTTGGGCATCATGGCCGGCTGCACGCAGCCTTCTAGCATCAGCATCTTGCGCGCATGCGTGCGCTGCGGCCACGCGCCAGTCGTTTGCTTGGCCGGCACCTTGTTCTGCAGCGCTGAAGGCAGCAGGCCGCGCAGCGCCTGGCCGGCCTTCATGGCGGGCGCAAACAGCGGTGACGGCAGACCTTCCTTAAGCGCCCAGCGCAAAGCGTTTTCACCCACCGGGCGTGGCACGCGCTCGTCGACCAGCTTGCGACCTATGTCGACCAGGTGGCCGTATTCAACGCCGCTGGGGCAGGTGCTTTCGCAGTTGCGGCAGGTCAGGCACCTGTCCAGGTGCATCTGGGTTTTTCGTGTGGGTGCTTCGCCTTCGAGCACCTGCTTGATGAGGTAGATGCGGCCGCGCGGGCCGTCAAGCTCATCACCCAGCAATTGATAAGTGGGGCAGGTGGCCGTGCAAAAGCCGCAGTGCACGCACTTGCGCAGAATCGCTTCGGCCTCCAGGCCGTCGGTGGTGTTTTTGAATTCGGGGGCGAGATGGGTTTGCATGGCTTGGCTTAGAAGTCTGCGTACATGCGGTGCGGGTTGAACACACCTGCCGGGTCAAACTGCTTTTTGAGTTCGCGGTGAATGCGGTCCAGCGGAGGCACCAGCGCAGAAAACACCGGCACGGATTTGCGGGCCGAGCGAAACAGGGTGGCGTGGCCTGAAGCTTGTTCAGCCGCTTTACGGATAAGCCCTGCGTCGCCGTCGGGCCGCTTGATCCAGCGCTGCGCACCGCCCCACTCCACCAGTGTTTCGCCCAAGTTAAGCGGGGGTGCGGTGTCGGGCACGCTGAGCCGCCACAGCGATTCATCAGCTTGCAGTGCAAAGAAGGGCTGGGCCTGCTCGCGCAGGGCAGTCCAGTGCCTGGCCGCGTCGCTGTCCAGAACTTCTCCACCCATGGATTTTTGCGCGGCGGCAACAGCTGCCTTCGCGCCACGCAAACGAACGTACAAGCGATCCTCCCGCCAGCAGGAGGCGTTGACGGGCAGCGGCATGGTGCCCCAGCGGTTGAGTTGTTGCAGGGCCGCCGCCTCGTCCATGTCGAAGACCAGCGTGGCCTCCATGGGCGCCACGGGCAGGACCTTGAGCGACACCTCCAGCAGCACGCCCAGCGTGCCGAGCGAGCCGGCCATTAGCCGCGAGACGTCGTAACCAGCCACGTTTTTCATCACCTGGCCGCCAAAGACCAGCCGCTCGCCCTTGCCGTTGAGCAGCACCACGCCCAGCATGTAGTCGCGCACGGCGCCCACGCTGGCACGGGCCGGGCCGTTCAGGCCGCCGGCGACCATGCCGCCCACCGTGGCGCGCGCACCGCCGCCGCCAAAATGCGGCGGTTCAAAGGGCAGGCATTGGCCTTGCGCGGCGAGCAGCGCCTCCAGCTCCGCCAACGGGGTGCCGGCGCGCACGGTGACGACGAGTTCGCTGGGCTCATAGCTGACGATGCCGGTGTAGGCCGTCATGTCCAGGATATCGCCCTCCAGGGCCTGCCCATAAAAGTCTTTGCTGCCGCCGCCGCGAATGCGCAGGGGGGTGCAGGCCGCGGCGGCGTTTCGCACGCGGGCAGCCAGGGAAGCGGTCACATCGTCAGTCTCAGAATCGATCTCTAAAGCCATGTGCGCGATGGTACGCGGCTCTTCCCGGCCGGTGTTTGATCTTTTTGCATGCGGCCTGTTCGGTTTTTTGCAGCGGCCGCTGGCCTGCCCGATCAGTCAGTGAAGAAATTGACCGGCAGGCCGGGCACATCCACCTGCATGGAGAACACGCAGCCCGAGTACGGATAGGCCGCCAGCTCGGTGGCGGGCCGGTTGTAGCGCGCGGTGGTGATGTAGAGCGTGCGCAGGTCGTCCCCGCCAAAGCAGGGCATGGTGGGGCACTGCGCCGGCACGGCGATGTCGGCCAGCAGCTCACCGGCCGGCGACAGTTTGAGAAGCCGCGCGCCTTCAAACATGGCCACCCAGTAATTGCCCTGCACGTCGACCGCCGCGCCGTCGGGCCGCCCGCCGTAGCCGCTCATGCCGAACTGCCAGCCCGCCGGTTTGCCCGGCCACTGGTGGAACACGCGGCGATTGGTCATGGCGTTGCTTTCGCGGTCCCAGTCCCAGGCGTGGGTGGTGTGCGTGGGTGTGTCCGTCCAGTAGACGGTGGCCGCGTCGGGCGACCAGGCCAGGCCGTTGGCGATGATGGCGCCACCGGCCTTGCGCTCGACCACCGGTGCAAGGCTGCTGCGGCAGTCGATGGAAAAAAGCTCGGCGACGGACTTGTCGCGCGGCTCATACATGGTGCCGGCCCAGAAGCGGCCCACCGGGTCGGCCTTGCCGTCGTTGAACCGGGTGGTGGCGGTGTCGTGCCCGGCCTTCATGAGCGGCTGCAGCTCGGCGCCCCACTCGCGGGCGCGGTAGATGCCGTCCCGCAATGAGATCACCAGCCCGCTGTTGTCGCTTCCTGTGCGGGCGGGCGCGATGCTGCCGGGCTCGGACGGCATGGCCCAGCTTTCCACCGTGCCCATGAAGACGTTGCAGCGGTGAATGTGTTTGCCCGGAATGTCGACCCAGTAGAGCATCTGCTCGTCGGGGTGCCAGAACGGCGACTCGCCCAGTTCGCTGGGCTGGGAGACAACGGTTTGCCAGGTCATGAGGCTTCCTTGGGTTGCTGAGGTGGATCAGCGCCCAAGGTTAGCACCGGTGGCGCCGCAGCCTGTGAAAGCCAAAAAAAAGCCCACCTGCTTGCGCCGGTGGGCTGAACATCCAAAGGAGACTCTCAGTAAAAAATTCAGTGCCGGTCAAACCCGGCGATAAGACCCGGCGGGAGCTGCTTCTTGCGAGCAGCCCCTCAACCCTTTTATCGGTTGTAAGCGGTTTCGCCGTGGGACGTGATGTCCAGGCCTTCGCGTTCGTCTTCTTCGCTGACACGCAGACCGATGGTCAGGTCAACAATCTTGTAGGCGATGAAGGACACGACACCCGACCACACCACGGTGATCAGCACAGCCTTGGCCTGGATCCAGACCTGGCCTGCGATGGAGTACGCATCGGGCGCCACCATGGCGACGGTGGTCCAGTCAGCAACAGCGCTGGGGCCGCCCAGGCTTGGCGAATTGAACACGCCGGTGAGCAGGGCGCCCAAAATACCGCAGACACCGTGCACGCCGAACACGTCCAGCGAGTCGTCAGCGCCCAGCAGTTTCTTCAGGCCGTTCACGCCCCAGAGGCCGGCGAAACCAGCGATCAGGCCGATGATGAGGCCGCCGCCGATGCCGACGTTGCCGGCTGCGGGAGTGATGGCCACCAGGCCGGCAACAGCGCCGGATGCAGCGCCCAGCATGGAAGCCTTGCCGCGCATCAGCGCCTCACCGATGCACCATGCCAGCACGGCAGCAGCAGTAGCACCCAGCGTGTTGATGAAGGCCAGAGCTGCGAAACCATTGGCCTCGAGTGCGGAGCCGGCGTTGAAACCGAACCAGCCCACCCACAGCAGTGCGGCACCGACCATGGTCAGCGTCAGGCTGTGAGGCGCCATGGCTTCCTTGCCGTAGCCGATGCGCTTGCCCACCATGTAGGCGCCGACGAGGCCCGCGACAGCGGCGTTGATGTGAACCACCGTGCCGCCTGCGAAATCAAGCGCGCCCATTTGCCAGATGTAGCCGGCCTTGCCGTTCATCGCGTCGACCACTTCCTTGCCGGTGTAGGCGTCAGGACCCATCCAGAACCAGACCATGTGGGCCATCGGTGCGTAGCTGAAGGTGAACCAGATCACCATGAACAGCAGCACGGCGGAGAACTTGATGCGTTCGGCAAAGGCGCCGACGATCAGCGCGCAGGTGATACCGGCGAAGGTGGCCTGGAAGGCGGCGAACACGATCTCGGGAATCACGACACCCTTGCTGAAGGTGGCGCCGTTGGCGAAAGTGCCCGCGACGTTGTCCCAGATGCCCTTCATGAAGAGCCGGTCAAAGCCGCCGAAGAAGGCGTTGCCCTCGGTGAAGGCCAGGCTGTAGCCGTAGATGAACCACAGCACGACGATCATCGAGAAGGTCACCATGACCTGCATCAGGACCGACAGCATGTTCTTGCTGCGCACCAGGCCGCCGTAGAACAAGGCCAGGCCGGGAATCGTCATCAGGATCACCAGGATGGTGGAGACCATCATCCAGCCGGTGTCGCCTTTGTTGGGCACGGGCGCTGGTGCGGCGGCCGCGGCGGGTGCCGAAGCTGCTGCTGCGGCAGCGGGGGCCGCTGCGGCGGCGGCCGGTGCGGCTGCTTCAGCCGGTTTGGCTTCTGCGGCGGCGGAAGCTGCGGGTGCTGCCGCAGGGGCCTGCGCCATGACGGCGCCGGTTGTCAGCAGGCTCAATCCCAGGACAAGGGAAGCGAGTAGTTTTTTCATGTCGATGTTCTCTTTATGTGGCTGTTAGATAGGAAGCGCCTTACAGCGCCTCCTTGCCCGTTTCACCCGTGCGGATGCGCACAACCTGCTCGAGGTTGTAGACAAAGACCTTGCCGTCACCGATCTTGCCGGTGCGGGCAGCGCCCTCTACCGCTTCGATCACGCGGTCCACGAGGTCGTCGGAGACGGCTGCCTCGATCTTGACCTTGGGCAGAAAGTCCACCACATACTCCGCGCCGCGGTAGAGCTCGGTGTGGCCCTTCTGGCGGCCGAAGCCCTTGACTTCAGTCACGGTGATGCCTTGCACGCCAATACCGGACAGCGCTTCGCGCACTTCGTCCAGCTTGAACGGTTTGATGATGGCCGTTACGAGTTTCATTTTCAGGTTTCCTCCAAGGATGAAAAAAGAGGCTGCCTCTCGGGGCCGCCCCAGCTGCTTACAGGGTTCTGGTGAGCGTCACTCTCGTCATGAATGCTCCAGGGATGCCGGGAAAGGGTTGTTAAATCCAACGGAGTCTCCATAGCACGTACCGTGCCAAAGTAGCCGGCCTTATCGGCGGCAAGTCCACCTGTTCCCTGTCTTGCACGTTAGGCAGCTGTCATCTAAAACATGAGAAGCACCAGATTGGGGCGCGCATTGCGCACAACTTTGGAGCATCAACAGGGAGTTAGTCAATGAGCTTGTCTTTAGTGCGCAGCCGCGCCCTTTTGGGTCTGGAGGCGCGTCCGGTGCAGGTTGAAGTGCACCTGGCCAACGGCCTGCCCAGCTTCACGCTGGTGGGGCTGGCCGAAACCGAAGTGAAAGAAGCCCGCGAACGCGTGCGCTCGGCCATCCAGAACACCGGGCTGGAATTTCCCGCTAATAAAAGAATCACCGTCAACCTCGCGCCAGCCGACCTGCCCAAGGATTCCGGGCGCTTCGACTTGCCGATCGCCCTGGGCATCCTGGCGGCCAGCGGCCAGGTGGACGCCCGCAAGCTCGAAGGTTATGAATTTGCCGGGGAGCTGTCTTTGGGCGGCGACCTGCGGCCCGTGCGGGGCGCCCTGGCCATGAGCCTGGCGCTGGCGCGGCCTCATCACCGTGACCGCCCGGACCGCCCCGTAGCCGAAAAACTGCCCAAACTGGTGCTGCCCGAAGCCAGTGCGCAAGAGGCGGCCCTGGTCCCCGGCGCCGAAATCTTCCGGGCGCACCACCTGCTCGACGTCGTCCGGCAGTTTTTGCCGGGCGATGCCGCCGTGGAGGCCCTGGACGGCTGGGCGCAAGTCAAACCGCTGGCCCTGCCGACGCAATCGGCCTACCCTGACCTAGCCGATGTGAAAGGCCAGGCCGCCGCCCGGCGCGCCCTGGAGATCGCGGCAGCCGGCGGGCACAGCGTGCTCATGATGGGCTCCCCCGGCTCGGGCAAGTCCATGCTGGCGCAGCGATTTGCCGGTCTTTTGCCCGCCATGACGACCGAGGAGGCGCTTGAAAGCGCGGCCGTCGCCTCACTGGGCGGCCGGTTTTCGATGGACAAATGGGCGCTGCGGCCTACCTGCGCACCGCACCATACGGCCAGCGCGGTGGCCCTGGTCGGCGGGGGCTCGCCGCCGCGTCCGGGTGAGATCTCGCTGGCGCATCGCGGTGTTCTTTTCCTTGACGAACTGCCGGAGTTCCCGCGCGCGGCGCTGGAGGCCCTGCGCGAGCCACTGGAGTCCGGCGCCATCACCATCGCGCGCGCGGCCCAGCGCGCCGAGTTTCCGGCGCGCTTTCAGCTGATCGCGGCCATGAACCCCTGCCCCTGCGGTTACCTCGGCTCCCCTTTGCGCGCCTGCCGCTGCTCACCCGACCAGATCTCGCGCTACCAGGGCAAGCTGAGCGGCCCGCTGCTGGACCGCATCGACCTGCATGTGGAAGTCGGCGCGATGGCGGCCGATGAACTGGTGAACACGCCGCCCGGCGAGGCAACCGACGCCATCCGGGCCCGCGTCATCACCGCACGCGGACGCGCCATTGCCCGCCAGGGCGGCACCAACCAGGCGCTGGAAGGCCAGGCCATCGACACCCAGTGCCGGCTTGACGACGCTGCCGTCAAATTCCTCAACACGGCCGCCGCCCGGCTGGGCTGGTCCGGCCGCAGCATCCACCGCTGCCTGAAAGTGGCGCGCACGATTGCCGACCTGGCCGGCGCGCAGGAAGTCGCCGTGCCCCATGTGGCAGAGGCGGTGCAGTACCGCCGGGCGCTGAAGGCGGCGCATTAGGGCCGGCGCCGGGCGCGGCCACGGCTTTTTGCAATCAGCAGCGGCGTCTCAGTGCACGTGGCGCTTGCGCGTCCTGCGCGCCTTCCACCAGCGCGACAGGTGCACCTTCAGGTCTTGCCGCGGATGGGTGATGCGGCGAATGGCGCTGACGTAGTCGAGCGCAAGGCCGGGCGTCCAGGCGATGGACTCGGCGCGCACCCGGATGCTGCCGGCCAGCCACATGTCGGGGTGAAACGCCAGGCGCAGCAGCGTGCGCCAAAAGGGCTTGCCGGCAAACACGCCTTCCATGGCGGCGTCGATGGCTTCGGTGACGACCACTGAGCAGTTGCGGTGGGTGAGGTTGTAGGTGTCGTCTTGCCGGTAGGCCTCCCAGAACGACTGCAGGTGGCTGCGGTTGAACTGGCGAAAGCGGATGCGAAAGGTGGAGGGGCGCGTGGCGCCGGCCTCCTGCTCATACGACGGCAGCCACATGCCCGGGTGGTCGTTGCTTTCGGTGGCGCGTATCTGGTCGATGAGGTTGTGCTGGGTGATGGTGAGCCGCACGCGCGGGTGGTGGCTGATGTAGAGCTCGGGCCCGCACGCGAGCGCGACATGGCCGGTGGTGACGCTGCCCTTGCGTGACAAGGCCGCGATGTAGCGGTCTATCAGCGGCAGCCGGATGCGCTCTTCGCTCTGGTCGATGGCGGTCCAGACGTGTACCACCATCTGTTCGGCGGAGGGGCCTGCGCCCGTGGGCTGAACGAGCGGTGGCCGGGTGGTACCCATCTCGCGCTGCCTTTTATACAGCTCGATGGCCGCCAGCCGGGAGCCCGGCGGCAGGCGGTGCAGGCGCAAGGCCCCGCGCATCACCAGATAGCCGCCGGCCATCATCGCCATACCGGTGCAAAAAGACACGTTCATGCCCGAAGGCACGGGCCAGCTGGTGACCAGTAGCAACGCCATGACCAGGTAGCCCCAACCGATGGCGTTGGACATGCGCCAGTTGGGGTAGCGAATCAACAGGCTGGAGACGATGCGGATCAGCCCGTTGAAGGTAAAGGCCGCGGCAAACAGAACGCCCGCGGCAATCGAGTTGTCCCAGGGAAAGTCCAGCAGCAGGCAGGCAAACACCACCATGGCCGCGCCGCGCAGCATTTCAAAGCGCCGGCGCGCTCGCGTATGGGTGGCGCCTATGGCCAGCTCGACCAGGCCCTGCAACAGCAGCACGGCGCCGAACACCCAGCCGGCCATGTCGGCCACTCCGTCGAGCAGGTCGCCCAGCACCACGGCGCCCAGCAGCAACACAAGCAGGCCCGCCCCAAAAAAAATCTTCCAGCGCTTCACGAGCGCGTCGCCGCCAAAAAGAGTTAACGCAAGTCTGAACATATTGCTAGGGTTGCCGGCCGGGGCGCGCGGCGCTGGGGCTTCACTTCAATGAGGGGAAATCAACTACATAGCCGTTCATCGGCAGGGTGGCGCGCTGCACGGCCTGCTGCTGCGGCAGCGCCGTCCACATCACCTTGCCTTGCTCGGTCACGTCGTTGGCCACACCCCTGGCGGTGAACGCATCGATCACATAGGGCACGCCCTGCGATGACAAGGGGCCGATGCCGTCGGACACATGGAAGTGCAGATGCGGCGCGGTGGTGTTGCCGGAGTTGCCGAGCAGCGCCAGCACCTGGCCTCGCTTGACGCGGTCGCCCACGCGCACCTTGAGCGAGCCGGGTTGCAGGTGCGCATAAAACGCGTAGTAGCCGCGCCCCAGGTCCAGGATCACGTGGTTGCCTGTGACGTTCTGCATGGTGGTGTCGGGCGGCAAGGCGTTGGGCACGCGCTCGGGCAGGCCGTCGAGCACGGACACCACTTTGGCGTCCATCACCGCAATGGCCTTTTGGCCGTAGGTGGGCCAGTTTTCGTTTTTATTGCTGTCGCCGTTGCTTTGCTGCGAGTTCGCGTCGATCTTGATCCAGTCGATGGCAAAACGCTGGCTGACAAAAAGAACACCGTTGACCGGAATGCCGGCGCGGCGGTGTGGCACGTCTTTGCAGCAGCCATTGAAGGCCACCCAGCCCGTGCCTTCCAGCGGCGGGCCGATCAGCGGGGCGGGCCGGGTGCTGACGGAGACATTGCCGCCGGTTTGTGTGGTCTGGACGCTCCCATCGCCGGAGGTTTTGACGGCCGCCGTGAGTTTGACTTCCGGCCCGGAGCTCACTACGCGGTGCGACAGGACTTTCGGGATGGCCTGGCCGGGCTCCAGCACCACATCGATCCAGAAGAAGCCGGCTTGCGCGGGGCCTACGCTGTCGCCGGCGGCGCCGCCCAGCAATGAAAAGGTGGCCGCGATATCCGCGCCGGAGACGGTGGAGAGCACCTTGCCGGAAGCGGCATCAAGGACCTCGAGCGACACCAGCTTGACCGGCACGGCGCGCGCGTTGGTAACCTGCAGCTCGTAGTCGATATGCACACGGCCATCAGCGCCGCGAAAGGGGATGGGGCGCGAGGCGGCGCTGAGCAATACGGGGGTGTTCTGGTCGCGGGCGCCGGCGAATTCGAGATTGTCCAGCCCGGCTTTGGGGCCGGCCGCGAAGGCCTGAGAGCTGCCGGCAAACATGAGCGGGGCCAGCAGGAGCATGAAAAAGCGCCGCATGCGATCCTCCTTGTGATGGGCCGGATGATCATAGCGCCAAGCCGCCGCAGCGGCACTGGCTGAAAGGCCGCCGGCCAGAGGCAAAAAGCCCCGCAACGCGAGGGCCGGCGTTGCGGGGCTTTGGGGGATTCGGTGAAAAAACGAGCGCTTAGCGGCCGCCGCTGTAGTAAGGCGAAGGCGCTGGCTGGGTGGCGACCGGCGCTGGCGGAGGTTTGGGGCCATATACCGCGCCGTCATGGCTGCGCAGCACATTGCCTTCGACCGTCACGCGGCTGCCGACGGCCGGGGCCTGGGCGACTTCGACCAGACGCTGCGAGCCGTCTTCCATGCGCACACCGACCTGGTAGACGGTTTCCTTACGCACATGGCCTTCAATCGCGTTGCCGGCAAAGCCGCCACCGACGGCGCCCAGGATGGTGGCTGCCGTGCGGCCGCCGCCATGGCCGATCTGGTTGCCGAGCACCGCGCCCAGCACGCCGCCGGCCACAGTGCCGATGCCGACACCGGCGGGCTTGGTGGAGCGCTCGATCGGCGTGACCGACTCAATCGCGCCGCAGGAATGGCAGACCGCCATGGGAACGGGTGCGGGATACGGTGCAGGTGCGGGCGAAACGCCTGCATAGCTGGGTGCGGGCACCGGCTTGGGCGTGGGTTTGACCACCTTCTTGGCGGGCACCGGCGCGGGTTTGGCGGGTGCGGCGGTTGGCTTTTCGGCCAGGTCGTCGGCCGCTGTGGCGGCGGCCGCTGCGGGCGGCGTTACTGGGGCCGTAGCCTGCGGGCTGGCCAGTGCGACCGGCGCCGCTGCCGCGGGCGGGTTGCGCATCTGGTAAATCATGGTGGCGCCCATGGCCAGGACGGCCACGCCCAAAATGCCGACGGCGGCCCACAAGGGCTTGCTGGCCGACGAGGCCTGCTGGCCGGGCTGGAGAGTTTCGGTGGATGTATTCATGTCAATTCCCCTCTGGTGAAATCAGTTTTGTGGCTTGATGCCGGTTCAGCGCCGGCCTGACGACTGGCTACTACCAGTTAACGTTTCCCATGCCGCAAAGGTAAACACGCTCTTGAAGGCGGCTGTGTATTTATGTGAACGCAGGTTATTTTCCGGCAAAGTCGCCGTAAACGCGAATTACAACGGTAACCCGGGAATTTGGGGTTCCCGGGGCCGCTCAGAGACCCGGCGAAGCGGTCTCAAAGGTTGGGCGCGAGGAGGCGCTGCAACTCTTCGGCCTTGAGGCCGCGCCGTTTGGCCAGGTCCTGCAGCTGGTCGTCGCCGATCTTGCCGACGTTGAAATACGTGCTTTCGGGGTGGCTCAGGTAGAAACCGCTGACGCTGGCGGCCGGCGTCATGGCCAGGCTTTCAGTCAGGGCCATGCCGATGTCACCGGCCTTGAGCAGCTCGAACATCTCTTTCTTGACGCTGTGGTCCGGGCAGGCCGGGTAGCCGGGCGCGGGGCGTATGCCCTGGTACTTCTCGGCGATCAGCGCGTCGCTGTCCAGCGCCTCGGCCGGCACATAGCCCCACAAGTCCTTGCGCACCCGCTGGTGCAGGCTTTCGGCAAAGGCCTCGGCCAGGCGGTCGGCCAGGGCCTTGAGCATGATGGACGAGTAGTCGTCATGGTCGTCGAGAAAGTACTTTTCCTTTTTCTCGGCGCCTATGCCGGCCGTCACGGCAAAAACGCCGATGTAGTCGGCAATGCCCTTGGGCGCGACGAAATCGGCCAGGCACCGGCTGGGGCGCATCACGCCTTCGACCGCGGTTTTTTCGGTTTGCTGGCGCAGGCCGAACCAGGTCATGGCCACTTCGCTGCGCGACTCGTCGGTGTAGATCTCGATGTCGTCGCCCACGCTGTTGGCGGGGTAGAGAGCCATCACGCCGTTGGCGGTGAGCCAGCGGCCTTCGACCAGGCGCTTGAGCATGCGCTGCGCATCGGCATACACACGCACGGCCTCGGTGCCGACGACCTCGTCTTTCAAAATGGCTGGGAAGGGCCCGGCCAAGTCCCAGGTCTGGAAGAAGGGGCCCCAGTCGATGTACTGGGCCAGCTCCGTGAGGTCGAAGTTCTTGAACACGCGCCGGCCGGTGAACTTGGGTACAGGCGGTGTGTAGCCATCCCACTTCATGGGCGTGGCGTTGGCGCGCGCCTTGGCCAGCGGCCACATCGGCACCTGCTTTTTGTTGGCGTGCTGGGTGCGCACCTTGTCGTAGTCGGCGTAAAGCTCGTCGATGTATTTGGCGGCCTGGTCGGACAGCAGGCTTTGCGCCACGCTCACGCTGCGGGAAGCATCAGGCACGTAGACCACCGGGCCTTCGTAGTGCGGCGAAATCTTCACGGCCGTGTGCACGCGGCTGGTGGTGGCGCCGCCTATGAGCAGCGGGATCTTCCTGATGCGGAAATGGTCGTCCTTCTGCATCTCGGCGGCGACGTACTGCATTTCTTCCAGGCTGGGAGTGATGAGGCCGGAGAGGCCGACGATGTCTGCCCCCTCGACCTTGGCCATGGCAAGGATTTCATGGCAGGGCACCATCACGCCCATGTTGACGACTTCAAAGTTGTTGCATTGCAAGACCACGGTGACGATGTTCTTGCCGATGTCGTGCACATCGCCTTTGACGGTGGCGATGATGATCTTGCCTTTGGTCTTGACGTCGCCGCCGGCCGCCTCGAGCAGCAGTTTTTCGGCCTCAATATAAGGCAGCAAATGCGCCACGGCCTGCTTCATCACCCGGGCGCTTTTGACCACCTGGGGCAAAAACATCTTGCCCTGGCCGAACAGGTCGCCGACGATGTTCATGCCGTCCATCAACGGGCCTTCAATCACGTGCAGCGGCCGGCCGCCTTCGGCCAGGATCTCCTGGTAGACCTCTTCGGTGTCGGTCACGATGTGCTCGTTCATGCCGTGCACCAGCGCATGCGACAGGCGCTGGCGCACCGGCAGGGCGCGCCATTCGTTCTTCTTGCTGTCGTCCTTGGCGCCGCTTTTTGCGGTTTCAGCGACTTCGATCAGGCGCTCACTCGGCGTGAGCTCGGGCTCGCCGGGTTTGTAGACCGGCGTGCGGTTGAGCACCACGTCCTCGACACGCTCGCGCAGCACCGGGTCCAGGTCGTCGTACACGCCGACCATGCCGGCGTTGACGATGCCCATGTCCATGCCCGCCTGGATCGCGTGGTACAGGAACACGGTGTGGATGGCTTCGCGCACCGGGTCGTTGCCGCGAAAGCTGAAGGACACGTTGGACACGCCGCCCGAGACCTTGGCGCCGGGCAGGTTCTGCTTGATCCAGCGCGTCGCGTTGATGAAGTCGACCGCGTAGTTGTTGTGCTCTTCGATGCCGGTGGCAATCGCAAAGATGTTGGGGTCGAAGATGATGTCTTCGGGCGGGAAGTCCAGCTCGTCGACCAGCACGCGGTAGGCGCGCTCGCAGATCTCGACCTTGCGCTCGTAGGTGTCGGCCTGGCCTTTTTCGTCAAACGCCATCACCACCGCCGCCGCGCCGTAGCGCTTGAGCAGCTTGGCCTGGTGCTTGAAAGGCTCCAGGCCCTCTTTCATCGAGATCGAGTTGACGATGCCCTTGCCCTGGATGCAGCGCAGGCCGGCTTCGATGACGCTCCACTTGGAGCTGTCGATCATGATGGGTACGCGGGCGATGTCGGGCTCGCTGGCGATCAGGTTCAGGAAGCGCACCATGGCGGCCTGGCTGTCCAGCATGGCCTCGTCCATGTTGATGTCGATGATTTGCGCGCCGTTTTCCACCTGCTGGCGGGCCACGGCCAGCGCCTGCTCGTACTCGCCGTTGAGGATCATGCGGGCGAAGGCTTTGGAGCCGGTGACGTTGGTGCGCTCGCCGATGTTGACAAAAAGCGTGCCCTCGCCGACCTGCACCGGCTCCAGGCCGGACAGCTTCATTGGGGGGACAGTGACGGGATTTTCGATTTCTGGCATGCGCTTCACCTTCGGGGGCAAGGTGAGCGTCGTTGCAAAAAGTCTGCCGTGGGGGGCAAGAATCTTGAAAACCCAAGCCTGACGAAACCAGACGGCTTCGCTGCAACGCTCCTTGGGGATGGCACTATTTTAAGCGCTCGCGCCGCTCTGCGCCTTTCCTGGCCGGAAATTTCCGGCGGAGCTCAGGGGTCGCGCAGCTCCAGCAGCATTTGCTCGACCGCATAGCTGCAATCTTTGGGGCCGCGCAGGCAGTGCTGGGCTATAGGCGCCACTTCGACGTTTTTAGACGGCATGCCGGGCCGGTCGACCTTGAGTTGGCCCGGAGCGGGCACCGTCACCGTGTAATTGGGGTACTGGCCGGTGATCTTGCCGGACAGCAAGACATCCCAGGACGGCGGGCTTTGCCCACAGCCTGCGAGCAGAGCCAGACAGGCGAGCAACAGCCAGGAGCAGGTACGGGCCGCCTTTGCCGCAAGGCAAGGCGCCCCTCGGGCTCTCACGCCGCCTCGCGGTAGAAGAATTTGGTGGCCACCGCACGCGAAGCCACGGGCGCCACGGCGTTGGCAATCGCCTGGATGTGGTCGGGCGTGGTGCCGCAGCAGCCGCCCACAATATTGACCAGGCCTTCGTCGGCAAACTCGCGCAGCAGGCGCGAGGTCACATCGGGCGTCTCGTCAAAGCCGGTGTCGCTCATGGGGTTGGGCAGGCCGGCATTGGGATAGCAGCTGATAAAGGTGTCACCGGCCACGCGGGCCAGCTCCTGGATATAGGGGCGCATCAAGGTCGCGCCCAGCGCGCAGTTCAGGCCGATGGCCAGCGGCGCGGCGTGGCGCACGCTGTGCCAGAAGGCAGTGACGGTCTGGCCGCTCAGGATGCGGCCGGAGGCGTCGGTCACGGTGCCGCTGATGATGAGGGGCAGGCGCTCGCCCGAGTTGTCGAAGTATTCGTCGATGGCGAACAGCGCAGCCTTGGCGTTGAGCGTGTCGAAAATCGTCTCGACCAGCAGTACGTCGCTGCCACCCTTGACCAGCGCCTCGGTCTGCTCGTAATAAGCCTTGCGCAGCTCTTCAAAGCTGGTGTTTCGCGCGCCGGGGTCGTTCACGTCGGGGCTGATGCTGGCCGTCTTGGGCGTGGGGCCCAGGGCGCCAACCACAAAGCGGGGTTTGTCGGGGGTGGAGAACTTGTCGCAGGCGGCGCGCGCGATGCGGGCCGACTCGTAGTTCATCTCGATGGCGAGGTCGGCCATGTCGTAGTCGGCCTGGGCCACGGTGGTCGCGCCAAAGGTGTTGGTCTCGATCATGTCGGCGCCGGCCGCCAGGTAGCCTTCATGGATGTCGCGGATCACATCGGGCCGCGTGAGGCTGAGCAATTCGTTGTTGCCTTTCACATCCTTGTGAAAGTCCTTGAAGCGCTCGCCGCGGTACTGGGCTTCGTTCAGCTTGAAGCGCTGGATCATGGTGCCCATCGCGCCGTCAAGGATGGCGATGCGTTTTTCCAGGATGGCAGGCAGTTGTTGCCCGCGGGTGTAGGTGATCGGCTTCATGACGCCATTTTAAGAGGGGCTCCGTTTTGCGGCAGACTTTCCTCGACAATAGGGGTATTGACTGCATCATGAAAAATTTTCAACCCAAAGAAGCCTGGACCTGGCTGCAAGCGCACCCCGACGCCCTGTTTGTGGACGTGCGCATGGAGATCGAGTCGCTGTATGTAGGCCGCCCGCCGGGCGTGGTCAATGTGCCGTGGTACGAATACCCCGACCTGCAGCCCGACGCGCAGAAGTTCGCCAATGCCGTGGCGCGTGAAGCCGCGGCCAAGACGCAGCCGGTGCTGCTGATCTGCCGCTCGGGCAAACGCACGCTGGACGCCGGCAAGGCGCTGGAGGCGGCGGGCTTCTCGGATGTGCAGCATGTGGTGCACGGTTTTGAGGGTGAGCTGGATGAGCAGTTCCAGCGCTCCACGCTGTCGGGCTGGCGTTTTGACGGCCTGCCCTGGGAGCAGATGTAAAGCCAGCTTGACACAAGCGCCTTGCGGCCCGCCAGCGCGCGGTAGAGGCCTGTTTCAGGCATCAAATTGGCCTCCAGCCCAATAAGCACGAGCGCAAGCAGCTCCTGATTTCATAGTAGCAAGCCTGGGCCTTTTCAGCGCCCTTCCGCTCTTACCGGCTTCTCTCTTACTATCGGCCCTACCGCTTTCCGACCTTCCGGCACACCCCTTGTCTTCATTACCCGTTTCTTCCCCTTCCACCCCTTTGCATGTTCTTGGCGAGGTGTTCGGCTACGACAGCTTCCGCGGCCCGCAAGAGGCCATCGTGGACCACGTGGTGCGCGGGGGCGACGCGCTGGTGCTGATGCCCACGGGCGGCGGCAAGTCGCTGTGCTATCAGATCCCGGCCATCGTGCGGCAGCAGGCCGGCCATGGCGTGACGGTGGTGATCTCGCCGCTGATCGCGCTGATGCACGACCAGGTCGGCGCGCTGCATGAGGCCGGCGTGTCGGCGGCCTTTCTCAATTCCACGCAGACTTTTGACGAGAGCAGCCAGCTCGAAAAGCAGTTGCTGCGCAACGAGCTGACGCTGCTGTACGCCGCGCCCGAGCGCATCAACACGCCGCGCATGAAGGGCCTGCTGGCGTCGCTGCACGAGCGCGGCCTGCTCAGCCTGTTTGCGATTGACGAGGCGCACTGCGTGAGCCAGTGGGGCCACGACTTCCGGCCCGAGTACCGGTCGCTCAGCCTGCTGCACGAGACCTTTCCGGACGTGCCGCGCATGGCGCTGACGGCCACGGCCGACGCGCTGACGCGGCAGGACATGATCGAGCGGCTCAGGCTGGAAGACGCCCGCCAGTTCGTCAGCAGCTTTGACCGGCCCAACATCCGCTACACCATCGTCGAGAAGACCGACCCGACGCGCCAGCTGCTGCGCTTTATCGAGACCGAGCACGAGGGCGAAGCCGGCATCGTGTATTGCCAGTCGCGCAAACGGGTGGAAGAAATCGCCGACATGCTGCAGGACGCCGGCCTGAAGGCGCTGGCTTATCACGCAGGCCTTGACTCCGGCCTGCGCCAGCAGCGGCAGGACCGCTTTCTGCGCGAAGACGGCATCGTCATGGTGGCCACGATTGCCTTCGGCATGGGCATCGACAAACCCGATGTGCGCTTTGTGGCGCACCTGGACATGCCGAAAAACATTGAAGGCTATTACCAGGAGACGGGCCGCGCGGGCCGCGACGGCCAGAGCGCCGACGCCTGGATGGTCTACGGCCTGCAGGACGTGGTGAACCAGCGCCGCATGATTGACACCAGCGAAGCGGCGAGCGAAGAGTTCAAGCAGGTGATGCGCGGCAAGCTCGACGCCCTGCTGACGCTGGCCGAAGACACGCGCTGCCGCCGCGTCAGCCTCCTGGGCTATTTTGGTGAAGACAGCCAGCCTTGCGGCAACTGCGATAACTGTTTGAACCCGCCGGCGGTATGGGACGCCACCGAAGCCGCGCGCAAGATGCTCAGCTGCATTTACCGCGTGCAGCAGGCCAGCGGCATCAGCTTTGGCGCGGGCCACATCATGGACATCCTGCGCGGCAAAACGACCGAGAAGATGACCCAGTACGGGCACGACAAGCTCAGCACCTTCGGCATAGGCGCCGACCTGGCCGAGGCGCAGTGGCGCGGCGTGCTGCGCCAGCTGATTGCCCGCAACATGGTGCGTGTGGATGCCGAGGCCTTCAGCACCCTGCAGCTGATGCCCGATGCGCGCCAGGTGCTCAAGGGCGAAGTCAGCGTGGTGCTGCGCGAGCAGGCCGCAGGCGCCAAAGCCGGCAGCCGCAGCAAGCGTGTGACCAAGACCTCGGTCAAGGGCCTGGCGGAAGCCGCGCTCAATGCCGGCGCGCTCGAACGCCTGGCCCGCCTGAAGGCCTGGCGCGCCGAGGTAGCGCGCGAGCACAACCTGCCGGCCTTTGTCATCTTTCATGATGCGACGCTGCGCGCCATCGCCGAACGGGCACCCGAAACCCTGGCCGACCTGGACGGCGTCAGCGGCATCGGCGTGAAAAAAAGCGAAGCCTATGGCGCCGAAGTGCTTCGGGTGTGCGCGGCGACCAGCTGATCCTGGGACCAGGCTCAGGGTTATCCCTTGTAATGCGGCATCTCGAGATGGTGCGCGCGACTGTTTCGCGGGCACGCAGCGCCCGGCTTTGGGGCATTCCCTCCATCGCTGACCCTCGGCTGAACTGCGGCTAAACGCAGCAACAGCACCCGCTGCCAGCTTTCACACCAGAGTTCAAGCGCCCTCTCATGCCGCCCCGGCATACCGAACAATGGTTAAGCTCATGACCCGTTTTTCGCAAGGGTTTATCCCGAGCGAATAAGCATCTTCCTTTACTTTGTGTAAGTGCACCTTCGGTTAGCATTCCCGACGCTGGCACGCATCGTGCTGGACATCGGAACGTACATTGACTGGAGAACTCCCGTGATCACATTCGCAAAGAAACATGGACTTGCCACGCTGGCAGTTGCCGGCCTCACCCTCGCAACCATGGCGCCCGCCCATGCCGGCAAGACGCTGGATGCCATCAAGGCCCGCGGCCAGGTCATTTGCGGCGTCAACGTCGGGCTGGCGGGCTTTTCGGCGGCTGACAGCGCCGGCGCCTGGACCGGTCTGGACGTGGATACCTGCAAGGCCATCGCCGCCAGCGTGCTGGGCGACGCCAACAAGGTCAAATGGGTTCCCCTGAACGCCCAGCAGCGTTTCACGGCGCTTCAGTCCGGTGAAGTCGACATCCTGGCGCGCAACACCACCTTTTCGCTGACCCGCGATGCATCGCTGGGCCTGCACATGACCGCCGTCACCTATTACGACGGCCAGGGCTTCATGGTCCCCGTCAAGAGCAAGATCAAAAGCGCCAAGGCGCTGAAGAACGCCACGGTCTGCGTGCAGTCCGGCACCACGACCGAGAAAAACCTGACCGACTTCTCCAAAGCCAACAACCTGGGCATCAAGCCTGTGGTGTTTGAAAAGCAGGAAGCCGTTAACGCCGCCTACTTCTCCGGCCGCTGCCAGGCTTACACCACGGACGCCTCCGGCCTGGCTTCCGTTCGCAACAAGGAAGCCAAGGTTCCAGCCGACCACCTGATCCTGCCCGAGCTGATTTCCAAAGAGCCGTTGGGCCCCATGGTTCGCCGCGGTGACGACGAATGGTTCGCCATCACCAAATGGGTGGTCTACGGCCTGATCGAAGCTGAAGAGTACGGCGTGACCCAGGCCAACGTCGATGCCATGACCAAGGACAGCAAGGACCCTGTGGTCATGCGCCTGACCGGCAGCGGCGAAGACACCGGCAAGCTGCTGGGCCTGGAAAAAGACTGGCTGGTGCGCGCCATCAAGGCGGTGGGCAACTACGGCGAGATTTTTGAACGCAATGTCGGCCCCAAGACGCCTCTGGCACTACCACGCGGCCAGAACAACCAGTGGAACAAGGGCGGCCAGATGTACGCCATGCCAGTGCGCTAATCGCCTGATTCCGATGCGATGAACGCAACGGGCCGCTCGCAACTCTGCGTTGCCGTGTGGCCCGTTTTTTTTGGGTGACCGCCGTTATGTCTGAGCAATCCCTGATTCCCCCGCGCCCAGCGCCTGCCCAGCGCCGCAAGGTGTTTTCCTGGCGCAGCAAGCAGGCGCGCGCCATCGTCTACCAGATACTGGCCGTCGGCCTGATCGTCTTCCTGATCTGGCTACTGGTGAGCAACACCATGGCCAACATGAAAACCCGCGGCATCCAGAGCGGGTTTGACTTTCTGATGCAGCCCGCGGGCTTTGACATCGGCGAGGGCTGGCTCCACTACGACTCGATCGACCCTTACTGGAAAGCATTCCTGGTGGGGCTGGTCAACACGCTGCGGGTGGCGGTGGTAGGCATTGTGCTGACGACTATCCTCGGCACGCTGCTGGGCATAGGCCGCTTCTCGCGCAATGCGCTGGTACGGGGCCTGTGCTACGGCTATGTCGAGACCTTTCGCAACATCCCGGTACTGCTGCAGCTGCTGATGTGGTACCTGCTTTTTACCGAGTACCTGCCCGCCATTGATGAAGCGCTGCATATCGGCAGCCTGGTCTATGTGAGCAAAAACGGCGTGTCTTACCCGACACCGGTGTGGCAGCTGGGGCAGACGCTTGCCCTGGTAGGCGCGCTGATCGGCCTGGCGGGCAGCTTCATTTATGCCGCACGCGCACGCCGCGCTTTTGACCTGACTGGCCAACCGCGCCCGGTGCTGTGGGTGTCGGCGGGCCTGGTGCTGGGTGGCGCCTTGGCTGGCTGGCTGGCCGGCGGTGCGCCGTCGGAATGGAACCTGCCCAAGCTGACGGAAGTGCAGGTTGAAGGCGGCGGCGCGTTGAGCCCCGAATACCTTGCCGTGCTGCTGGGGCTGGTGCTCTATACCTCGGCCTTTGTGGCCGAAGTGGTGCGCGCCGGCATTGCCTCGGTGTCACTGGGCCAGCATGAAGCCAGCGCGTCGCTGGGCCTGTCGCGAGGCCATTCGATGCGCCTGGTGGTGTTGCCGCAGGCGCTGCGGGTCATCATCCCGCCGCTGACCAACCAGTACCTGAACCTGACAAAAAATTCCTCGCTCGCGGTGGCCGTGGGTTACCCCGACCTGGTGTCGATTGCCAACACCTCGCTCAATCAGACCGGCCGCGCCGTGGAATGCATCGCCATCATCATGCTGATTTACCTGACCACTTCGCTGGCGACTTCAGCGTTGATGAACTGGTTCAACAGCCGCGCGGCCATCAAGGAACGCTGAACGTGGACGCCCACTCATGACACAAAATTTCGTCCCCATCGCACCACGCTCCGCCCCCGTCAAGATGGAGGGTGTGGGCCCCTGGCTGCGCAACAACCTGTTCTCCAGCGTCGGCAACTCCGTGGTGTCGCTGCTGGTGGTGGCCCTTTTATTGTGGGTGGCCACCTCGGCTTTTCACTGGGCGGTGCTCAATGCCGTCACCGCGGCCAACGCCGATGCCTGCCAGGCCGTGCGCGGCACCGGTGCCTGCTGGGGCGTGATCAATGAAAAGGCCCGCATCATCCTGCTGGGCCGCTACCCGCAGGGCGAGCACTGGCGCGCCGAGCTGGCGACCTTCCTGCTGCTGGGCCTGGTCGTTGCGAGTTGCAGCCGCTGGCTCTGGAAGCCCTGGCTGCCGCTGCTCTGGCTGGTGGTGCTGAGCGCTTTCTTCACGCTGATGAGCGGCGGCATTCTCGGGCTGGCCAAGGTGACCACCGACCAGTGGGGCGGTTTGCCGCTGACGGTCATGCTGACGGTGATTTCCATGACGGCGGCCTTTCCGATTGCGGTGGCCGTGGCGCTGGGACGGCGCTCCCACATGCCGGCCATCCGCACGCTCTGCGTGATTTATGTCGAGCTGATACGCGGCGTGCCGCTGATCTCGGTGCTGTTCATGGCCAGCTTCATGTTCCCGCTGTTCATGCCCATCGGCAAATCGCCCGACGTGCTGCTGCGCGTGATTGTTGGTATCACGCTTTTTGCGGCGGCTTATATGGCGGAAATCGTTCGCGGCGGCCTGCAGTCTCTCTCCAAAGGCCAGACCGAGGCGGCGGCCAGCCTGGGGCTGGGTTACTGGCAAACGCAGATCAAAATCGTGCTGCCCCAGGCGCTGGGCACCGTGGTGCCCAGCATCATGAACAACTTCATTTCGCTGTTCAAAGACACGTCCCTGGTGACCATCGTGTCGCTGTATGAACTGACGGGCGCGCTGTCTCTTGCCGTCGGCTCGGACCCGAACTGGCGGCCCTTCAAGATTGAAGCCTATATTTTTATTGCCGCGATTTACTTCACCTGCTGCTTCGCGATGTCGCGCTACAGCCTGTGGATTGAACGCCGTCTCGCCGTGGGCAAAGCCCGTTGAACAGGAAGAAGAACATGAGTGATCCCTCCATCCGCTTTGACAAGGTCAACAAATGGTATGGCAACAATTTCCACGTACTGCGCGACATTGACCTGGAAGTGAAGCAGGGCGAGCGCCTGGTGATCTGCGGGCCTTCGGGCTCGGGCAAGTCCACCATGATCCGCTGCATCAATGCGCTGGAAGACTACCAGGAAGGCAAGCTCACCGTGGCCGGGTCTGTGCTGGGTGACGACATCAAGGCGATTGACGCGGTGCGCCGCCAGGTCGGCATGGTGTTCCAGCAGTTCAACCTCTTCCCCCACCTGACGGTGCTGGAAAACCTGACGCTCTCGCCGACCTGGGTGGCGGGCCTCTCCAAAAAAGACGCCATCGAGCGCGCCATGCACCAGCTTGAGCGCGTGCGCATTGCCGAGCAGGCGCAGAAGTATCCGCTGCAGCTGTCGGGCGGGCAGCAGCAGCGCGTGGCGATTGCCCGCGCGCTGTGCCTCACGCCCAAGATCATGCTGTTTGACGAGCCCACCTCGGCGCTGGACCCGGAAATGATCAAGGAAGTGCTGGATGTGATGATGGAGCTCGCCAACCAGGGCATGACCATGCTGTGCGTGACGCACGAAATGGGCTTTGCCAAGGCAGTGGCCGACCGTGTGATCTTCATGGACCAGGGGCAGATCGTCGAAGAGAACACGCCTACCGAGTTCTTCAACCATCCGCAGACCGACCGGGCCAAGGATTTCCTGTCCAAGATTCTGGGGCATTAAACTACCCCTATGTGCCAGCTGTTGGGAATGAATTCGGTCAAACCGGCGGACCTCAGGTTCTCGCTGACCGGATTCGCCGCGCGCGGCGGCCTGACGGACCACCATGCGGACGGTTTCGGCATCGGTTTTTTTGAAGACAAGGCCTGCCGCCTTTTTGTCGACGCCCAGCCCGCGGCGACTTCACCGGTTGCCGAGATGCTCAAGCAGTACGCCATCAAGTCGCGCAATGTGGTCTCTCACATTCGCAAGGCGACCCAGGGCGACCCGATGCGGCTGGAAAACTGCCACCCCTTCACCCGCGAGCTCTGGGGCCGTCACTGGCTGTTTGCCCACAACGGCGACCTGATCGACTACCAGCCTGAATCGGCCGGCAACTACCAGCCCGTGGGCACCACCGACAGCGAACGGGCCTTCTGCGCACTGATGGAAGAGCTCAAACAGATCAGTCCGCGTGAACCCTGCTCACCCGACATCATCTTTGAAACGCTGTGCTCCTTGAGCGAGCGGACGGCCGAGTTCGGCGTCTTCAACTATCTGCTTTCCAACGGGCAGTCGCTTTACGCACATTGCTCCACGCGGCTGTGGTACCTGGTGCGCGAATGGCCGTTTTCAAACGCCAGCCTGGTGGATGCCGACCTGAGCATGGATTTTGCGCAGACCAATGACCCAGAGGACCGCCTGTGCGTGGTGGCCACCCAGCCGCTGACACGCAACGAAAACTGGCAGCAGTTGCAACCCGGGCAATTGCTCTGGATTGAGCAGGGCCGCATCGTGCGACAAGCGCAGCTTGAGGTCAGCGAAGCGGTGCGGAAAAAGCACGAGGCCAGCCTGGCCTGCGTTTAGTCAGCCCCGGCCACTGTCCATTGCGCCACGGCAAAGTCACGCCGTATCAGGTTCTCCGCCAGCAAAAAGCGCTTCACCTCCTCGATCAGCTTCAGCCCCTCGGCGGGATAAGCCGAGTCGGGAAACTGCGAGAGCGGATAAGACGCTTTCACGGCTTCGACTGGAAACCCGCTGGCTTCGGCGTGAAAGCCGTAGTACGCCGCGCTGTCACGGCGAATGTCCCGCAACGCCGTAGTGCGCGCGCGGCCCCAGGCGGCCGGCAGGCCTGGTGCGCCGGCCAGCAGCTGAGGCGCTGCGATGATGACCGAGGTGCCGCGCAGATTCGGATGCTTTTCAGCTTCGTCGATCACAGGGTAGCCGCGTGAGGCCAGCAAGGGGCCGGTGTTGATGGGCGCGGCAAAGGCCGCGACGGCGCCTCGCTCCAGCGCGGGCTCGCCATCACGCGGAAGCATGTGCACCACCTTGACGCTTTTGAGCAAGCCCGCCTCTTTGAGCAGGCCCAACACGTAGCGATGCATGTAGGAGCCCAGCGCAACGCCCACGGTTTTCCCCTCCAGCTCCCTGACGGTTTTCACGCCACCGCGCGGCGTGAGCAGCCAGACATTCATGCCCACGTTGTCAAAACCGAGCAGGCGCCCTTCAAAGCCCTGGGCGCGTGCGACGACGGCGGGCGTGTCGCCGTAGATGCCCACATCCAGATTGCCGGAGACAAAGGCTTCGTTGAGATCCGGCCCGTTGGGAAACACGCGCGTGACCACCTCGCTAAAACCCAGCGGCGCCAGTTCGCGCTGCAGCTGGCCCTGTTGCAGGGCCCAGCCGGTGGCCGAGGCCGGCTTTTTGCCGGGGCCGATAAAGCCCAGGCGCAATGGGCGGGAAGGTACGGTGGCCTGAGAACGGCTTACACCCGGCAGAGCAAGAGAAGCTGCGGCTGCGAGCGCCGCGCCCAGAAGCCTGCGGCGAGGCGTGAGCTGAGAGGCCTTCAAGCCGGTCCGTGCAAATTTCAAATCAATCATGTCGAATCTGTAGGCGCGTCAATGCGCCCGTTGTAAAAGTTCATAACTCGCGTCGGCCGCCGCGGTAGACCGCCGCCCCTTGCCCCAGCCGATGGCGCTGCGGTAGCTGCCCATCAGGGCCTGCGTGCCGGCCGCATGTTCATTGACCACCGCCGCATGGTCGGCGATAGGCGCGACATAGAGCGCATCCTCGGGGCAATACAGCTCGCACATAAAGCAGGTCTGGCAGTCGTCCTGGCGCGCGATCACCGGTGGGCCGCCGGCAACGATGTCAAACACATTGGTGGGGCAGGCATGCACGCAGATGTTGCAAGCCGTGCAGCGGGTGGCGCTGACGATTTCAATCATGCGGTGACTCCCGCCGGGGCTTGCACAGCATGCGCCGACGGCGCGTTGTCCACCGCGTGCTGGCGCACCCAGACTTCGTCCAGCCCACCGCTGACGAGGCGATGCCGCTGCAACGGGTCGCTGGCTGTGTGTTCTTTGCGCCTGTGCATGCCGCGCGTTTCGGTGCGCTGCAAGGCGCTGCGGTACATCCAGCGCGAAGTGGCGAGCATGGCTGCGGCTTCGCGGGCGCGCACCGCCTCTTGCGCATTGGCTGCCGGCGCGCCTGCACGCAGGCGATGCCAGAGGGCGTCGAGCCGCTGCAGCGAATCTTCCAACAGGTCGCCGCGCCGGTACCAGTTGCGCTCGTACGGAAACACTTCGGCCTGCACGGCGCGTATCACCTCGGCGCTGTCGGGCGCATGGCTGCCCTTGCCCTGCAAGGTGACACCGCCCGCACGCAAGGCCACACGTTGCGCTGCGCTGCGCGCACCGCGGCCGAAATCCGCCGCACCAGCGCCCGCCCAGAAGCCCGACGACAGCGCCCAGGCCGCGTTGTGGCTGCCGCCGCCGGTAAAGCCGCCGCAGATCAGCTCGCGCGTGGCCGCGTCGCCTGCGGCATACAAGCCAGGCACGGAGGTCGCGCATTGCTCACTCACGAGGTGCAAACCACCCGTGCCGCGCACGGTTCCTTCAAGCCGCAAGGTCACGGGGAAATGCTGTGTGAAGGGGTCGATGCCCTGCCGGTCAAACGAAACGAAAAAGTTGGGCTGGGCCGTGCGCATCCAGGCGCGAATGTCGGCATCGGCACGGTCCAGGCAGGCATAGACTGGCTGGGTCTGCAAGGTCTGCGCGATCACGCTGCGCCCGCGCGAGGAGCCCGCGCCTTCAATCGGCGAGCCGTCCTGGTAGTAAAAAGTCGCCCAGTTGTAAAACAGCGATTTGGTGACCGACGAAAATGCCGGGCCCAAACCATAGGCGTTGGAGAACTCCATGCCCGACAGCTCAGCGCCGACTTCAGCCGCCATCAAGTGACCGTCACCCGTGAGCACATTACAGCCCAGCGCGCGGCTGAGGAATGCGCAGCCACCAGTGGCGATGACCACCGCACCGGCGCGCGCCACCCAGGTCTCGCCGCTTTGCCGGTTGACGCCGGTGGCACCGCACACCGTGCCGCTGTCATCGACCAGCAACTCCAGCGCGGGGCTGTGGTCGATGATGCGGGCGCCGGCCGCCTTGACCTGCTTGCGCATCAAACGCATGTATTCGGGGCCTTGCAGCGATGTGCGGCGCAGCTGACCATCGGCATCGACCGGGAAGGGATAGCCCCATTCGGTCAGCAAATCCACATTGGCCCAGGTTTGCGCCAGCACGCGGTCCATCCAGGCATGCTCGGCCAGGTGCCCGCCCATGGCCAGCCGGCTGGCCTTGGCTTCTTCACGCGCGGCGCCGTCTGGAGAGACATGCCAGAGCCCGGTGCCTGAAGGCGCGGTTGCGCCCGAAGTGCCGCAATAACCTTTGTCGGCCAGCAGCACCGATGCCCCGGTTGCCGCCGCGCTGATGGCGGCCCAGGCGCCGGCGGGCCCGCCGCCAATCACCAGCACATCGACCTCATGCCGCACCGAGCCTGCCGCGTTCGACAGCTGCTGTAAATCCCAATCACGTGTTCCCATCACCTGCTCCTGAAGTCAGATATCGGCGGCATCCATCTGAAACAGCGGATGCCCGAGTTCGAACTCTAGGCAGGCCCGGTCCGCTTGCGAACGAAGCTTTCCGGCTAAAGATAGTTGGGAATGATTGGTCGGGCGAGCCCGCGAGGGTGCGGAGCGGGAAGCGCTACTGCAGGAAACCCATGTTGCGGCCTTCACGCACTTCGGGCTTGATGCGGTGCTCGGCTTCCAGCTGCGACAGGAATTCTTCCGCCGAAAACTCCGCCGCCAGGATATCAACCTGGCGTTTGACCGCCGCAAAGTCGCCGGGGCACAGCTGCGTCAGCTTGCCCAGCCTCTCGCGGATGGCGCCGGTCAGCAGGCTGGCATCCCCGGCCAGGGCCTCGACCGCAAACATGGTCTCGCGCTGCTCCCGGGTCAGGGGCATGAATTTGATCTTGAAGGTGAAGCGCCGAAGCGCCGCCTGGTCCAGGCTTTCAAGCAGGTTGGTGGTGCAGATAAAGATGCCGTTGTGGCGCTCCATGCCCTGCAGCATTTCGTTCACTTCGGTCACCTCGTAGGTGCGCTGGGCGCCGCGCCTGTCCTGCAAAAAGCTGTCGGCTTCGTCCAGCAGCAGCACGGCTTTCTCGGCTTGGGCCTCGCGGAACATGGCGGCCATGTTCTGCTCGGTCTCGCCGACATACTTGCTCATCAGGTCGCTGGCCTGCTTGATGATGAGGGGCTGGTCCAGCGATTTGGCGATGTGCTCGGCCAGCGCCGTCTTGCCGGTGCCCGGCGGGCCGTAAAAACACAGGCTGCCGTGGCCGCGGCTCTTGAGCGCCTCGACGATGCGCGGCACTTCAAACCGCGACTCGACATTGAGCATGGACAGGTCGTAAGTCGTGACACTGCGCCGGCCCGCTGTTTCTGATTTGTTGCCCAGCGCGACATCGGCGTTCTTGAGCTGCCGCTCGATCAACGACTCCATCAGCAGCGGCCTGCCGCCGGCGAGGATGGTTTTCATGCCTTCGGCGTCTATCTGCACATCCATCTTGTCTTCAGGCGCGCTGGCCAGCCGGGCAAAGCGCACTGCCGTGCGTATCTGCGCGGGCGTGAGGCCCTTGCGCGCTGTGAGCTTGGCCACAAACGCATCGCTCACCTGCACGCCCTCCAGTGTCTTGCGGACCACGCCCTCGCGCGCGCCGGGCGGCGGGGACCTCAGTTCAAGGTGATAGGCAAAACGGCGGCGAAAGGCCGGGTCGATCTGCTCGATGCGGTTGGTGACCCAGAGCGTGGGCACGGTGTTCGATTCCAGGATCTGGTTGACCCAGGCCTTGCCGCTGACCGAGCCGCTGGCCGGCACCGGCAGTTGCTCGGAGCGCGCCATCAATTGCGCGGCTTCGCTGGAAATGGGCGGAAACACATCTTCCACTTCATCAAACAGCAGGGCCGAATGCGTGCTGCCTTTGAGGAACACCTGGGCGATCTGCAGCGAACGGTAGCGGTCGCGCCCGCTCAGGGAATTGCCGTCACGGTCGGCGTATTCGACTTCAAACAAGTCCAGCCCCGCAGCCTGCGAGACAACCTTGGCCAGCTCGGTCTTGCCGGTGCCGGGCGGGCCGTAGAGCAGCACGTTGACGCCCTGCTCTTTGCTGGCCACGGCATTGCGCAACAGAGACACCAGCACCTCCGCATCCTCCTGCACAAAGGCGAAGTCGGCCAGACCCAGGCTGCTGTGCGCGGCGGGCCGGGTGAAGACGGCCATGAGTTCGTTCTGGTCGCGGTATTCGCGCATCAGCACGGGCGGCAACTTCTCGCTGACCTTCATCAGGTCGGCAAGGTCGGTGATGTTGTGTTCGGAGATCAGGTTCTCGACCATGCCGATGCGCTCCAGGCGCGAGCCGGCGCGCAGCGCTTCGGCAACCTCGGGTGCCTTGACGCCTGCGACATCGGCAATAGCCGCATAGGCCTCGGGCGCGTTGTTGACCTTGAACTCCACCAGCAGGGAGCGCAGGTCGCGCTGGTAGCGCGCCAGCGTGCCGTAAAGCAGCAGCGCGCGCTCCGCCCGGTTCAGTTGCAACAGGTTGGCGAGCGCGTCTATGTTTTTTTCGACCAGCGTGGATTGTTTCTTGAGCGCATGTGTGAGCCACTCACCGGTGGCGGCCAGCACCGACAGCAAATCCTTGGGCTGGTCTTTGGCATGTTCGTCGAGGTAGAAGAACAGCGTGCCTTCTTCGTAGGGGCCGCGCCAGGCGCCGTGGCGCGCCATGAACTCGGCGTCGGTCAGGCTTTCATGGCCGCGCCAGAATTCGTTGTCTTTGCAGCGGCGCCCCAAAAACTCACGCAGGCGCTGCAATGCAGGCAGGGGCCAGACCAGGTGCCGGCCCGAGAGTGACAGCAGGCTGTTGAGGTCGCGCCGTACATTGAACTTGGCGCCTTGCCTGGCGGCCAGCGTCAGCACGAAGTGCGAGCACATCAGGTCCAGCACCGGGGCTTCTTTCAGCCCGGGGGACAGCAGCGACTGCTGCTCGCTAACGGAACGCTTGCTCATGGACAAACCTCCCTTGTGCACCTGCACCGCTGGTTGACATGCCTGTAGACCTCGCTTGACCTTGCCCGGCCTTCTGTGTGTTTCATAGTAGCTATGAGCAATGAAGACGCCGTCTGGTTCAATGAGACTCCACCATAACGCAGCTTGAAGCATCATGGAAGACACTACTTGAACACGGCCGTGTGAAATGCGCCACAGAATCAAGCCCGAAGGCACGCAAAATTGACCCGGCACAATCTCCGTATTCGCCCCAGAGGAATCTCATGCTCAGTCTCAACGATATCGAACAAGCCGCCCAGCGCCTGCAGGGCCATTTGCTGGACACACCCTGTGTGGAATCCAAAACCCTGTCGCAGCTCACAGGCGCCCAGATTTACCTGAAGTTCGAGAACTTGCAATACACCGCCTCCTTCAAGGAGCGCGGCGCTTGTAACAAACTCGCCCAGCTTTCAGCCGACGAACGGCGCCGCGGCGTGATCGCGATGAGCGCCGGCAACCACGCCCAGGGCGTGGCCTACCATGCGCAGCGGCTGGGCATCCGGGCTGTGATTGTGATGCCGCGCTTCACCCCGGGCGTGAAGATTGAGCGCACCCGGGGCTTTGGCGCCGAGGTCGTGCTGCATGGCGACTCGCTGGACGAGTCCCGCTCGCACGCCCTGAAGCTGGCCGAGCAGGAAGGCCTGGTCTTTGTGCATCCCTATGACGACGAAGCCATCGTCGCGGGCCAGGGCACGGTGGGGCTGGAAATGTTGCATGCCGTGCCCAGCCTGGACACGCTGGTCATCGCCGTGGGCGGCGGCGGCCTGATCGCGGGGACGGCCACCGCGGCCAAGGCCATCAAGCCCGGCATTGAAATCATCGGCGTGCAGACCTCCCGCTTCCCCGGCATGGTCAACGCCATCAAGGGCACCAAACACCCGCAGGGCAGCAGCACCATCGCCGAAGGCATTGCGGTGGGAACACCCGGCCTGATCCCGCAGGCCATCATCGCCAAGCTGGTGGACGACCTGGTGCTGGTGGACGAGGGCGACATCGAGCAAGCCATGGTCATGCTGCTTGAGATCGAGAAAACCCTGGTCGAAGGCGCCGGCGCGGCCGGGCTGGCAGCGCTGCTCAAATACCCGGAGCGTTTTGCCGGCAAAAAAGTCGGCCTGGTGTTGTGCGGCGGCAATATCGACCCGCTGCTGCTGGCGGCCATCATCGAGCGCGGCATGGTGCGCGCCGGGCGCCTGGCGCGCATCAAGGTCAGCGTGCGCGACATCCCCGGCTCACTGGCCAAGATCACCGCGACTGTGGCCGATGCCGGGGCCAATATCGACGAAGTGCATCACCAGCGTGCGTTCACCATGCTCTCGGCGCAGAACGTGGAGATCGAGCTGGTGATCCAGACGCGCGGGCGCGACCATATCCAGCAGGTGCTGGATGCGCTCAACGCTGCGGGCTTTGAGGCGTCAGAGCAGCACTGAGCGTGCCGGATGGCTGGGCCCTAGTTCCAGCCAATCACTTCAAAGCCGCGCTCGCTGAGGCAACGCTGCACGAAGCTGCGGTAGACGCTGTTGGGTTTATCGTTGTGAAATGCGCCTGACACCGCGCCTGCGGAGCCGCCCACGGCAGCGCCCGCGGCCCCGGCGCGCAACACGCCCTCGCCGCCGCGCCCGGTGATCAACGCACCAACCGCCGAGGCGACGCCTCCGACGGCCGCGCCCTCACCGGCACGCCGGCCGACTTCGTTGCCGCTTTGAGACGGGCTGAGCCCGGCGGCCGAGGCACGCGACATGCAGGCATTGGCTTCGGCCTGGCCTTGCGCGTCGCCTACGCGGTTAAGCGTGGCGTTGGGATACAGCACCGGCCGGGCCGAGGCGCTGTTGGGGCCGCCGGTAGCGCAGGCTGACAACAAAGCCAAAGCGGACAAGGCAGCGCCGGCTGAAAAGAGGCGGCTCCAGGGCAGCGAAGAGGCTGGGGATTTCATGCATTCCTTCCAAAAACAGGCATGGCAAAGATGTCAAAGGGTAGCGCAAACCAGGCGTGCGGCATCTTTGTCGGCCGGTTCTTCATGTAACCATCTTCATGCGGGTAAAATCTGCCCAGACTTTCAAGCATTTCAGGAATCAACCCCATGTCCAGTCAAAACCACACCACCAATGCCGCCCACGACAGTGCCACCCCCGCCCAGGAGCAGGAAGCCGTCGATGCGATCGTTCCATTGATCCCCATTGTTCTGCCTGTGGTTGGCGGCGTGCTGATGTTCCTGCTGGCCTTTATCGCCATTTACATGGCTTAAAAGCAAACCACTTCCCCCAGAAGCCCGCGCCTTGCGGGCTTTTTTGTTTCCGGGCCTCTCTGGCCCGCTTCCCTCGCTTCTTCCCCTCCTCTTCAGCGGATTCATCGCAAACAGCCGTAAAACTGCGGCCAAAACGCCCCATCGCGGCATTAGTCACGCCGATGTCACGACTGCCGGAACCCCCGCATTGCATATGCATAACCCTATGCCGGTTATGCATAACTTTTGCCTGTAACTCCAAGGTAACCACGCCCGATCTTCTTAAAATGAATTCTCTGGCCGACCCGTGGAAGGTGAAAAAGCAGCGCAAAGAGCCGCTTTTTTGTCACTGCGCCGCAGCGCTTTCGCCGCTGCGGCACCGCCCGCCGACCGGGACTTGTTTGTTGCGCAAAAGAAGCTTTTTAGCCTTATTCCGGCAAACGTCTCAGTGTCACAACCGCCAGGTTGCCGCGCGACGTTTTCCGAAATAACGCTTTTTAACTTTGGAGTTTTTTCGATGAACCACCCCGCGATGCAAGGGCTGAACCTCAATACGCCCAGTTACGTCAAACATGCCAAGCTGATCGCCTGGGTCGCCGACATGGTGGCCCTGTGCAAGCCCGACAACGTTTACTGGTGCGACGGCAGCGATGCCGAATACCAGCGCCTGTGCCAGCAGCTGGTTGACGCCGGCACCTTCAAAAAGCTCAACGAAGCCAAGCGCCCGAACAGCTTCCTGGCCTGCTCCGACCCCACCGATGTGGCGCGTGTGGAAGACCGCACCTTCATCTGCTCGGCCAAAAAGGAAGACGCCGGCCCGACCAACAACTGGATGGCGCCCGCCGAAATGCGCGCCACGCTGCAACCCCTGTTTGACGGCTGCATGAAGGGCCGCACCATGTATGTGGTGCCTTTCAGCATGGGCCCGCTCGGCTCGCCCATCGCGCACATCGGCATTGAGCTGTCTGACAGCCCGTATGTGGGCGTCAACATGAAGATCATGACCCGCATGGGCAAGGCCGTGTTTGACGTGCTCGGCGTCGACGGCGAGTTCGTTCCCTGCGTGCACACCGTGGGCGCACCGCTGGCCGAAGGCCAGAAAGACGTGAAGTGGCCTTGCAACAAGACCAAGTACATCGTGCATTACCCCGAAACGCGCGAGATCTGGTCTTATGGCTCTGGCTACGGCGGCAACGCCTTGCTCGGCAAAAAATGCTTTGCGCTGCGCATCGCCTCCAACATGGGGCGCGCCGCCTCGCAAGACGGCTCCGGCAGCCCGGGCTGGCTGGCCGAGCACATGCTGATCCTGGGCGTGACCTCGCCCGAAGGCAAGAAGTACCACGTGGCGGCGGCTTTCCCGTCGGCCTGCGGCAAGACCAATTTCTCGATGCTGGTGCCGCCGGCCGGTTTTGAAGGCTGGAAGGTCACCACCATCGGCGACGACATCGCCTGGATCAAACCCGGCAAGGACGGCCGCCTCTACGCCATCAACCCCGAAGCAGGTTACTTCGGCGTGGCGCCTGGCACCAACATGCTGACCAACCCCAACTGCCTGCGCAGCCTGGACAAGAACGTCATCTTCACCAACGTCGGCCTGACCGATGATGGCGATGTCTGGTGGGAAGGCATGGAGCAGGACGCTCCCGGCAACGCTTTGCCGGCGCACCTGATCGACTGGCAGGGCAAGGACTGGACGCCGCAGATCGCCAAGGAAACCGGCGCCAAGGCCGCCCACCCCAATTCACGCTTTACCGTCGCCGCCATCAACAACCCTGCGCTGGACGCCACCTGGAATGACCCCGCCGGCGTGCCGATCGACGCCTTTATCTTCGGCGGCCGCCGCTCCACCACCGTGCCGCTGATCACCGAAGGCCGCAACTGGGTGGAAGGCGTGTACATGGCTGCCACCATGGGCTCCGAAACCACCGCCGCCATCACCGGCCAGGTCGGTGTGGTGCGCCGCGACCCGTTTGCGATGATCGCTTTTGCCGGCTACAACATGGCCGACTACTTCCAGCACTGGCTGAATGTGGGCAAGAAGCTGGAGGCCTCGGGCGCCAAGCTGCCCAAGATCTTCACCGCCAACTGGTTCCGCAAGGGCGAAGACGGCAAGTTCGTCTGGCCCGGTTACGGCGAAAACATGCGCGTGCTGAAGTGGATGATCGACCGCATCGAAGGCAAGGGCCAGGGCGTGGAACACATCACCGGCGTCAGCCCCCGTTATGAAGACATGAACTGGACCGGCCTGGACTTCAGCGCCGAGCAGTTCAAGACCGTGACCAGCATCGACAAAGCCGCCTGGCAAAAAGAGCTGGAGCTGCACGCCGAACTGTTCAAGCAACTCGAACACCACCTGCCAAAAGAGCTGGAGGAGACCAAAGCCGCCATCGAGCGCCGCCTGGCTGCCTGACCGGCACGCCATGCGACGGGGCGTTTCGCACAACCTGCGCGGCGCCCTATCCCTGGAGACTGACATCTTCAGGGCAAAAAAAAGCCACCGGATCCGGTGGCTTTTTTTGTGGGCCGCTTCGGGTGAAGCGGCCCAGCACTCAGGCGCTTAGATGTAGTTGCGTTGGTAAGCGCGCAGTTCAGCACCGCCCAGACGCCGAGCCCGCTGTGTCAGGCCGGCAGCAACCGCTTCAACAGCGGCAGGTGCGGCAACTTGCGCATCAGCCTTGGCGCTTTGCAGGTAAGCCTGCAGTTCAGCGCCGCCCACACGGAGGGCACGTTGCGTCAGGCCGGCAGGAGCCGATGCGGCGCCGGCAGGGGCAGCCACGGCAGCGTCGGCGACTTCGGCTTCAGCTTGTCCGCGCAGCAAGGCCATTTGCAGGTCGGCCATCACGCGGGGATCGTTCCTGGCGGCTTGCCACAGGCGCTGGTCGGCGCGGGCTTCTGCCATGCTGCGCGACCAGGCATCCAGGCCGGTCTTGAGGCTGACGGCTGCATTGCGCGCGGCGCCGGCGAAAAGTGCCAGAACAGCAAAAGCGACAACCCAGACGCCGATCCACATCACCAGCAGGTGGCCTTCGGTCACGCTGTCCATGACCTGGTAGGCCACAACCATGACGGCGGCGGCGATGGCGGACAAGAGCAGCGTGGCCAGGCCGCGGGTGCCGGAGACGGCATGCGCCAGCTGACGTACGGCACCAAAGGCCGACTCAGCGCGGACAACGCCGGGGTGCTGCGTGGAGTATTTGATATTGACGAAGCTGGTCATGATGAATTCCTTGGGTTAACACCGCTGAACCAAAATTGCAGCGGGTATGGGTATACTAGGGTTATCACTGATGTTACTCAACTTTATATTTATGATGAGATTCATTCATATTGGTGATAATTCAGACACATTCGGACGCTCCAGCCTCGCGTTCCGGTCCTGAGCCCCTTCCTTTAACCCGGCCAAAACCCTTGAACCCCCTCAATTTCCGGACGCTGGACCTCAACCTGCTCCGCGTCTTCGACGAGGTGATGGCCGAGCGCAGCCTGACGCGGGCGGCGCGCAACCTGTCGCTGACGCAGCCGGCCGTCAGCAATGCGCTCAGGCGGCTGCGCGAAACCCTGGGCGATGAACTCGTACAGCGCAGCGGCCAGGGCATGGCGCCCACACCGCGCGCCGTCGCCATCTGGCCGTCCGTGCGCGAGGCCTTGCAGCAGCTGCAGGAGTCGCTGATTCCCAACGAATTCGAGCCCGGCAAGGCCAACAGCACCTTTGTGCTGGCCATGGCCGATGCGACCGCGGCCGAGCTCATGCCGGGCCTGGTCGAAACACTGGACCAGGAAGCGCCCGGCGTGTCGATGCGGGTGCTGCCGCTCACCACCCGCGACCCGCGGCGCCTGCTGGACGAAGAAACCTGCGACCTGGCCGTTGGCTACTTTCCGTCGCTGCTGGCCGACCTGACCGCGCACGCGCAAAGCGGCGAGCCGCTGCCGTTTCTGCACCAGCGGCTCTATGACGGTGAATATGTGTGTGTGATGCGCAAAGACCACCCGCTGGCCACGGGGCCTTTCTCACTCAACCGCTTTTGCGCCGCGCGCCACATGCTGGTGAGTTTTTCGGGCCGGCCCTTTGGTTTTGTCGATGAGGCGCTGGCCTCACTGGGGCGCGAACGCCAGGTGGTGCTAACGGTGAACCAGTTTTTCACCGCCGGCCGGGTGGTGGCCAATTCCAATTTGCTGACAGTGCTGCCGCGCCACTTTGTGCGCGTGACCGGCATCGCCGATCAGCTGGTGCTGCGGCCCTTGCCTTTTGATGTGTCGCCAGTGCATGTGGATGCGGTGTGGCACCGCCGCTCGCAGCAGCGCAGCGCCCATATGTGGCTGCGGCAGGCGGTGGCGCGGGCCGCCGACAAGGCGTTTTCAGCCTGAAGCGCTATGAACCGCAATGAAGCGCCGTGAAGCGCAAAAGCTTCAGCGAACGACGCTGAGGTAGGCGTAAGCAGCGGTGCGCAGTTCCTGCGCTTGCTGTGGGTTGCGGCCGGCGCGGGCTGCACGCTCCATCAGGTTGTGGGCCACACCGTTGACGGGCGCCACACGGGTTGCGGCAGGCAGAAAACGGGCGATCTGGGAAATCAGGCTGTACATGTCAGGGTCACCCTCTTGGGGTGGAAGAGTTGCGGTGAATGAAGAATAAGGGTTTTCCCTAGGGTTTCAACCCTAAGTTGGGCCACTATTCATGCAAAACGCGCATAACCTGCCATGCAACCGCACATGTACTGCATGTCTAGGTGATTTCCGGGGAAAACTTCACAAGGCAGCACGGCTATGCTTGGCTGATGCCTTTTTGTCCTTCGTCACTCTCCTTCAAGCCGCCGCAAAGCGTCCAGCGTGGGAGTCCATGAATGGCTGAGGCGCAGGCGTCATCTCCAGGCGAAGCGCTGCTGCTGCTGCGGCAGATCGCCTCCAATATTGAAGCCATGCTGTGGTCCTGGGACCCGCAAACCGGCCGCATCAGCTATACCAACCCGGCTTTTGAAGCCTTCTGGGGCCTGTCCGCCGACACCCTGGGCGACAAGCCCTGGCAGTGGCTGGAGCAAGTGGACCCGGCCGACCGCGAACGGGTGCTGAGCCTGCAGACCAGCCCGCTCAAGCGCAGTGAAGAATACAAAGTCAACCGGCCCAAAGGCGGCGTCGCCCGGCTGAGCCAGCGGGCGCTGCCCATGCACAGTCCTTCGGGCCAGTTGCTGCGCGTCATCCACCTGGCCACCAACATCACCTGGCAGCTCGACACCTCCAAGCAGCTGAGCGTGGAGATCGGCCGGCGCACCGACTCCGAGGCCAAATACCGCGCGGTGGTTGAAAACGTCAGTGAAGGCATTCTGGTGACGGCCGGCGGGCGCATTCTCTATGCCAACCCCAAGGCGCTGGAGCTGACCGCGCTCGACGAAGAAACCGCCAAGTCCCGCCCCTTCATCGAATTCATCCACCCCGACGACCGCGAGAAGGTGCTGGGCAACCACATGAAGCGCCTGCGCGGTGAGCTGGTTGAAAACCACTACCAGTTCCGCGTGCAGCACAGCCAGAGCATCACGCGCTGGCTGGAGATCAGCGCGGTGATGTTCGAGTGGGAAGGCACGCGCGCCACGCTCAACTTCCTGACCGACGTGACGCGCAAGCGCCAGGCCGAGGAAGACATGCGCAAGGCGCTGGCGCACGAGCGCGAGCTGTCGGAGCTCAAATCGCGTTTCGTCGCCGTCGCCTCGCACGAGTTCCGCACACCGCTGGCCGCCATCCTGTCGTCGGTGGAACTGCTGGACACCTATGGCGCCAGCTTTCCGGCCGATGAGCGCCACGAGCTGCTGGGCCAGATCAAGACCGCCGTGGCGCGCATGAATGGCATGGTCGAGCAGGTCTTGCTGACCAACCGGCTGGAGCTGGGCAAGTTCAAGTTCGAAGCCAAGCCGCTGGAGGTGCCTGACTGGCTGGTGCAGATGATGGCGGAGCTCGAACGCGGCAACCCGCAGGCCGCGCGCGTCTCACTGACCTGCGACGCCCTGGACGCGCCGCGCACCGCCGACCCGCAGCTGCTGCGCCACATCGTGGTCAACCTGCTGGGCAATGCCCTCAAGTACTCCGACCCCGACACGCCGGTGGAGCTGGCGGTCAGGGGCGTGGACGACCAGTTGCACCTGCGCATCACCGATCAGGGCATAGGCATCCCCGAGGCCGACCTGCCGAGGCTTTTCGGCAGCTTTCACCGCGGCACCAATGTGGGCAGCATTGCCGGCACCGGCATCGGCCTGCACATCGTCAAGGAATGTGTGGACCTGCACCGGGGCGAAATCGAGGTGAGCAGCCAGCCCGGGCAGGGTACGACCTTCACGGTGCGGCTGGCAGCGCCGCTGGCCTGACCAGGCAAGCCCCGTCTAGTCGGCCAGTTCGAACTGCGGGTTCCACGCCACTTCCCACAGGTGGCCGTCCGGGTCCTGGAAGTAGCCGGCATATCCGCCATAGAAGGTCGCGCCGGCCGGCTTGACGACCACCGCGCCGGCTTTCGCAGCCTGGGCCATCACGGCATCTACCTCTTGCTGCGAAGACACGTTGTGCGCCAGTGAAAACCCCGGCGCGCCCCGCTGCGACAGCGCAAGCCCCGTGTCGTGCGCCAGGCTGGCGCGCGGCCACAAGGCCAGCTTGAGGCCGGGCTGCATATCGATAAAGACCACGGCGCCGTGCTCGAATTCTTCACCGACGATGCCGGGCGTCGCGAGCCCCAGGCCGTCACGGTAAAAGGCCAGTGCGCGCTTCAGGTCGTCAACGCCGAGGGTGATCAGGGTGATGCGAGGTTTCATGACGGTTTCCTGCGGTGATAAGTCAAGGCGGCCTGGATGCAAAACGCCAGCGCCTCGCGCGGCAACGCCTCGCCGGCTTCCAGCACGATGGCGCGGTTGCCGTCGTAGCGCAGCTCGTGCGGGAAGAGCGTGCGAAAAGTGTCCACCAGCGTGGTCTTGCAGTTGAAGTAAAGCGCGTACTGCGAGGGGCTGGACTTGACCGGCCCCAGGCGGATGGTGCTGCCGCTTTTGCTGACGGAGGTAAGGTAGGCCGGCTCGCCCCACTTGAGGGTTTCCTCGATCTCACCGACGCCGGGTGTCGCGGCCGCGGTGTCGAGCACCAGCCGGCGCAGCGCCAGCAGCTTGCGTTGCAGCGCCGGCGGGTAAGACGCAAAGGTGCGCGCGACATCTGCGCTGGGGATTTCTTTTAACGGCAAAAGCGGCTCCTGTGTTGCCCTGCGAGGGGAATCTAGCGCATGACCCCCCGGCGGCGCAACTCCTGCCCGCAAACCTTTACGCAGGTGCCGGATGACACAATGGCCGGGTGAACATCCAGCTCCTCTCCGACCTCCATCTCGAATCCAACCCCCATTTCACCGCGCAGCCGGTGCCCGGCGCCGACGTGCTGGTGCTGGCCGGGGATATCGGCTCCTACCAGCAGGGCTCGCGGCTTGAAGAACTGGGCGTGGCCGACTTCGGGCTGGCGCGGTTTTCGCCCCTGCCGGTGGAGCAAGGCGGCGCGGGCTGGCCGGTGCCGGTGCTCTTTCTGCCGGGCAACCATGAATACGACGGGCTGGACTTCGATGAGACCCACACGCGGCTGCGTGAAACCTGCGAGCGGCTGGGCATGGTCTGGCTGGAGCAAGAGAGCGTGGTGCTGCAAGGCGTGCGTTTTGTGGGCAGCACGCTGTGGACGGACTTTGACGCGCTGAGCGCGGGCGAGCCACAGGACGCGGACATCACGCTGGGCGAGCAGCTCAAGGCGCGTGAAAAAGCCTTTCGCGCGGCCAATTTCTACCTGAGCAAAAACCATTCGTTCCGCGATGGCCAGCCGCTACTGGCTGCCGATGTGCGTGAGCAGGGCCTGAAAAGCCAGGCCTGGCTGCGGCAGGCGCTGGCCGTGCCGTTTGACGGGCCCACCGTGGCGGTGACGCACTTTGCGCCCAGCCTGCTGAGCGCCGACCCGCGCTACGGTCTGGTGCCGGGCACGGCGGGTTTTTGCAATTCACTGGACGAATTGCTGCCGCTGGCCGACCTCTGGCTGCACGGACACCTGCACTGTGCGATTGCTTACACAAGCCGCGGTTGCCGTGTGGTGGCCAACCCGCTGGGTTATGCCCGCAAAGGCGAGCAAGAGGGCTATTTGCCGGATTTGCTGATCAGGGTAGACGCCTAACCCTATTTGGCCTGCCAGCTCCTATTTGACGGGCGCTGGCAGCTACCAAAACCATAGCAAGACGTCACCTCGGCGCCGGCTGCCACGGCCGCCCCGATGTGATGTATTCACCTTTGCGTCTGACTTTTGAACTTCCCGGCTGCGGCGCGACCCAACAGGCATCCGAAAAACCTTCACAAGCGCTTAACAAGGGCAACACTTTGTTCCAATTGTGGGTTTGCGCAGCCCCTGGCTTGCATGTATCTTGCAATAAGGGGTTTGTGCAGGATCTCTTGCACCAAACCCGTACCGGGAGAGCATCATGAAGAGCAATGTGACCTACCTTGGCGCCTGGCTGCTGGCCGTCGGCCTGGCTTTTGGGCTCGCAGTTGCGTCGCCCAGCGATTCCAGCGTGATGGGGCGCCTGCCGGACTTCATGGCGCAAACGCTGTTGCGCCAGCCTGTCACCGTGCCGCAAGGCCTACCTTCTGATCGCACGCTGGCCCTGATCACCTTCCAGCGCGGCAAGCATGCCGAAGTCGAGAGCTGGATCCAGGGTTTGAACCTGCGCAACGACCCTTCCATCACCTGGATGCGCATGCCTGTTGTCAACGATCCCGGCACCCTGACCGGCCGCAGCGAGGTTGAGAACCGGCTGCTTCAGCGCTATACCGCCGACAGGGAAAGAGCCAATCTGGTGCCGGTGTTCACCGACCGCGCCAGCTTTGTGCGCTCCGCGGGCCTCAACGGCACCGACCAGGTCTACGCCGTGGTGGTGAACCGCCAGGGTGAAGTGCTGGCCCGCGTTGAAGGCCAGTTTGACGCCGACAAAGCTCAAACCCTGCGCGAAACGCTGCAGCAACGCAGCTTTTAAGCCCCCACGGTCGCTCACTGCGTGTAGCTTCCTGCCCCCCGAGGGGGCCGCCCGCCCTGCGGCCCGGCAAAGCCGGTTCCGCGGCTCATGCTGGGTTAAGAATTCTTTGAGTACGACCAATCGGTAAGCACGGGCTCACAGCGTCTCCGCGCCGAGCGTGAAATAGAAAGTCGCGCCCTCACCGGGCACGGAGTGCGCCCAAACCTTCCCGCCATGGCGCGCCACGATGCGTTGCACGGTGGCCAGGCCGATGCCGGTGCCGGAAAACTCCGACAGTGAATGAAGGCGCTGGAAAGCGCCAAAGAGTTTTGCGGCGTAGGCCATGTCAAAGCCGGTGCCCTTGTCGCGCACAAAGTAGACGGTTTCACCGTCGTCGTTGACCTCGTGGCCGAAAGTGATGTCGGTGAGCGGCTGCTTGGCGCTGAATTTCCAGGCATTGCCGAGCAGGTTGTCGAGCACCTGCTTGAGCAGCCGCGAATCCCCCACCCCCATCAGGCCGGGTTCGATCTGGATCTGCACCTGCCTCGCGGGCTCGCGCTCGCGCCAGCCGTCGAGCACGGCCGTGGCCAGGGCGCTGAGGTTGACCGGCTCCCAGCGCAGGCTGGAGCGCGACACATGCGCCAGCGTGAGCATGGCGTCGATCAACTCCCCCATCTGCGAGACCCCCGCGCGTATGCGGGCCAGGTAGTGTCGGCTTCGCTCGGTGAGCGGACTGGTTTCGGCCTTGACCATGGCGCGCTCGAGAAGGTCGCTGAAGCCGTCGACCGCGCTCAGCGGGCTGCGCAAATCGTGCGACACCGAATAGGAAAAAGCCTCCAGCTGCTTGTTGGCAAATTCGAGTTGCGCGGTGCGCTGCTGCACCCGCTCTTCCAGGCTGGCGTTAAGCCGCATGATCTCCGCGGCGGCCTGGCGCGCGGCCTCCTGGGCGCGCCGGCGCTCCAGCCGTGCGCGCAGGCTGACGATGCCGAAGGCCAGGTTGTCGGCCAGCTCCTGCAGCAGCTTGATCTCGCCGCCGGTGAAGTGCTGGGCCTCGGCCGAGTAGAGGCACAGCACCCCGAAGCTGCGGGTGCCGTCGCGCAGCGGCAGGCAGATGGCGCTGCGGTAGCCGCGCGCCATGGCCGCCTCGTGCCAGTGAAAGTGGTTGTCGGCGCTGCCGATGTCGCCGCTTTGCTGCGGCTGGCCGCTGCGGATGGCCTGGCCCGCCGGCCCCTGCCCTGTCGCATCGTGGTCGCGCCAGCTCAGGCGTATCGCATCGAGGTAGCCGTCTTCGTCGCCGGCATGCGCCATGGGCCGGATGCTGCCGGCCTCGTCGTCGATGGCGTAGCCCACCCAGGCCATGCGGTAGTCGCCCACATCGACGGCCACCCGGCAGACCTCGGCCAGCAGGGCGGCTTCTTCGTCCAGCCGGTTGATGGCGATGCTGGAGCGGCTGAGCATCTGCAGCGCCCGGTTGGTGCTGGCCAGCGCCAGGTCGGCCAGCTTGCTGTCGGTGATGTCGCGCGCGGTGCCCACCACGCGCTCGAGCACGCCCGAGGCATTGAACACGGGGTAGGAGTGGTCGCGTATCCACCGCATCTTGCCGTCCGGCGACAGGATGCGGTACTCGATGTCGGAAATCTTGCCGGTGCGGTTGCGCTGGCGGGCGAGCTTGAGCAGGGGCTGGTCCTCGGCCACCGCCGCATCGGCATAAGACTTCGGGTCGGCATACAGGCTCTCGCGGCTGCGGCCCCAGATCTTCTCGTAGGCCGGGCTGATGTAGAGCAGGCGGCCGGTGCGCGGGTCCACGTTGTAGAAGACGTCGTTGATGTTTTCAGCCAGCTCGCGAAAACGCGCTTCGCTGCTGATGAGCGCTTCTTCCGCACGCGCGCGCTGCAGCGCGATGCCGGCCAGCCGGGCCGCGATGGCGATCAGCTCCAGGTCGCCGGCCTGGGGCCTGCAGGGATAGGTGCGGTAGATCGCGAAGGTGGCCAGCACCTCGCCGTCTGTCGACACCACGGGCGTGGACCAGCAGGCGCGCAGATTGTTCGTCTGCATCAGCTCGCGGAAGTCCTGCATCAGCGGATCCACCTGGGTGTCTTCCACCACCACCAGCGCATTGCGAAAGGCCGCGCTGCCGCAGGCGCCCACGTTTTCGCCGATCTGCAGGCCTTCGATGGCCTGGTTGTAGCTGTCGGGCAGGCTGGGCGCAGCGCCCAGGTACAGCTTCTGGCCCTTGAGCAGCAGGATGGAGCACAGGCTGTCGGGCGAGCTTTTTTCGATCAGCCGCACCACGGCCTCAAGCGACTGGCGCAGCGGCGCGCTGCCGGCGATCAGCGCAAGCACCTGCTCCTGCGCGAGGGCAAAGTTTTCTGCGGCCTTGAGCTCGGTGATGTCGTTGAACACCACGACGCCGCCCATGAGCGCGCCGCCGGCGTCCTGCAGCGGCCGGGTGCCCATGCGCAGCACCCGGTCTTCGGTGCCGGGCCGGCGAAACAGCACATCCCAGTTGTCGACGCTGACGCCGCGCACCGCCTTGGTCAGGGGCCGCTCGGAATCGGCGTAGGCGGTTTTTCCGTCCAGCATCAGGAGCTGATGGCCGCGCCGCCAGTCGTCAACCTGCATGCCCGCCTCGGGCGCGACGGAAAAGAGCTTGCGCGCCGTGGCATTGAAGAGCAGGAAGCGCCCCTCGGTGTCGGCGGCGATCACGCCCTCATTCATGCTGTTGATGATGAGGTCCAGCAGGCCGCGCTCCTTGTCGACGCGGCCCAGCGCGGCGTCAAGCTCCTGCTGGCGCAGTTGCAGCGACTCGGCCATGCGGTTGAAGGAGGTGCCGATCTGGCCGAGCTCGCCCTGGTAAAGCGGGCCCAGCTTCACGCGTGCATTCATGTTGCCCAGCGCCACCTCGTTGGCTTCCTTCAGGATGGCGTGGGCCGGGTTGACGATCAGCCGGTTGCCCAGCCACCAGGCGCAGGCCACGCCGAACAGCGCCACGGCCAGCAGCACCAGCAGCTCGACAAGCAGGTCGCGGCGGCTGGGCGCCGCGATCATCTCGTGCGGCACGCTGACCGCCACGAAGAGGCCGCTCGCCCCGCCGCCGGACACGGGGGCAACGGCATAGACCCGCGCCAGCCCCTGCGCATCGGCGCCCTGCAATACCGCTTGCTGGCGCCCTTTGACGGCCTGCTGCACCAGCGGGTCGGGGTGCACACGCCCCACCCACGACGGCGACTGCGGTGAAACGGAGAGCACGACACCGTCCCGGTCCAGCACCGTCAGGCGCGCACCGGGCATTGCGGGCATGTCCTCAAACGAGGGCGTCAGGCCCTTGAGCCCCAGCACGGCAAACGCGACGCCTCCGATCTGGCCGCCATCGCTGCGCACCGGCACCGCAAAGCCGACACCCGGCCGCCCGCTGTTGCGGCCCAGGGTGTAGTGCCCCACGGCAAAGCGCTGGCCCGCCATCACCTGCTGAAAGAACAGGCGGTCACTGATGTTGAAGTCGCCGCGTATGCCCTGCGCGTTGCAAAGCAGCTTGCCGTCGGCCGCGGCCAGACCCAGGTTGTTGAACTCGGGGTGCTCGGAATGGAGGTTCTTCAAATGCTGCCCACACAGGCCGGGCGCCGGGCTTTTGATGTGGGGGCTGCTGGCGACGCCGTTGAGCAGCTCGTACACCATGTCGACCGTGCGCTGCTGGCGCGCCGACAGCATGAGGACCTGCGACTGCAGGTTGGCGTTGGCAAGCTGCAGCGCCGCGCGGTAGCTTTGCTCGGCGGAGTAGACAAGCAGGCCGAACACGGGGAGCAGCGCAAGCAGCACCAGTAAAACCAGACGGGTACGCAGTCCCAGCCAACCCAGCATTCCAGTTACCTCGTGCCTTTTCTCTTCACTGCGGCGCGCAGCAGTCTGCGCACCATGTTGGAGTGTGCGGAAAGCACCGGATTTTGTAAATGGATGCGTGGCCCTTTATTGCAGTTTGCCGGTGGGCATGGCGGCCCAAGCAATACTATTGTTTGCTATTACCCGGCGTTGCTCCGTATCGCTCGCTATTGCTTGCGCTGCACAAACAGATTGCGCTTGGCGTCTTCCGGATAGGCAAAGGTGACCGCACCGTTCCTCACCATGCCCATGACCAGCATGTTCTGGGTGGTGGCGTCTTTGTCGAGTTTGCTGAAGGGCTGGTCATAGGTGGCGACCACGCCGTAGTAGGTGCGGCTCTTGCCTTCCAGCGCGGCCTTCACGGCCGGCCCGCCCAGGTTGCCGTCGCGGATGGTGAACAGCGAATACACCAGGATGTAGACCGCGTCATAACCCTGCGCCGCTGCCATGGGCACCGGTATTTTTTTCACATTGAACTTGCGGGCATAGCTGGTCAGGAAAGACGCACGGCGCTCATTGCTCGGCTCGGCGATAAAGGTCTGCGCCATCAGTGCGCCGTCGGCAGCCTCCTTGCCGCCGTCGATAAAAAACGGAAACGACAAAGGCCAGGCGCCGACCTGCGGGACCTTCCAGTTCAGCGCCTGGCGGCCGCGTGCGATCACCGCGTTCTCGGGGCCGACGGTGTAGCTGAACACCACGTTGGCGCCGGCAGCTTTTGCCGCCTTCAACTCTTCACCGAGGTCTTTCACGCCGAGCGGAAAGCGGGCCACGTAAACCGGTTTGAGCTTTTTGGCGTCCAGCGCCTTTTCCACGTCCTGCAGCCCGGCTTCGCCGTAGCCGCTGGTGTCGGCAAACACCGCGACCTTGTCCCAGCCGCGCTTGAGGATGTCGTCCACCACAAACGGCGCCTGGATGGCGTCTTTGGGCGAGGTGCGGAAGATGTAACTCTCGGGGCCAGGATATTTGGCGGTGAGCGGCGAGCCCGTGGCGCACGGAATGATCAAGGGAAGTTTGTTGTCCTGAAAAACGCCCAGTGATTTGGCGGCCACGCCGGTGTTGCAAAAGCCCAGGACGGCGCTGACTTTTTCAGCCACCAGTTCCTGCGACATCTTCAGGCCCACATCGGGGTTCGCCTGGTCGTCCTTGCGAACGATCTCGATTTTGCGGCCGAGGTAGCCACCCACGGCATTGATCTCGTCCACCGCCTGCTGGATGCCGTTGAGCATGGGCACGCCGAAGTCGGCGGACGGCCCGGTGAAGGGGCCGATGACGCCTATCTTCAAGGTATTGGCGCCTTGCGGTTCCGGCGCTGTCTGGCTCGCGGCTGGAAAGGCTGCGGCCAATGTTGCGGCTGTGAAGATGAGCGATGCGAAGCAGCGAATGCCCGCGGGGCGGGGCGTTTTTTTGAACATGGTTGTCTCCTGTACCGCCCGCAGGATAGGCAGGGCGGTGCCGCGGCCGCGCCAGGTTTTCCCCTAGAAACGGGCGCAGAGTCAGCCCGCCGTCAGGGGGCGAACAGTCAACCGATGTTCCGGCAGCGCCTTGCCGGAGCGCTACGACAGCAAAGGGTCAGGGAACCAGCGACTGCGCCGCCGACTGCTTGAGCGCCGCCGTGAGCGCATCCAGCACTTCGGACTCCAGGTTCCAGCAATGCCAGTAGAGCTGGATGGGCAGGGTGTAGCTGGGCGCCACGTTCACGAGCTGGTTCCCGTCAATCAGGCCTTGCGCCAGAAGGCGCGGCACCACGCTGACGCCCCAGCCTGCCAGCACGGCTCTCACCATGCCTTCGGATGAGGGCACAAACAACTGGTTCAGGGTGACGCGCTTCAAGCCAAAGGCCTTGCTCACAAAGTCGACCGGCAACTCGTCCTTGCGGTTGAAGGCGATGAAGGGCACATCGCGGAAGTTGTATTGCGTCAACGCGGGCGGTGCTTCCTTGTCGGCGGCGCCGTCGCGCAGGCCCAGCCGTTTTTGCGCAAATTCAGGCGTGGCCACTGCGATGTATTGCATTGCGCCCAGCGGCTCCACCTTGCAGCCGCGCAGCGCCTGCTTGAGCGTGGTGACGCAGCCCAGCACCTGGCCTTCACGCAGCCATTCGTGGGTGAAGTTCTGGTCGTCGTGGATGATCTCCATGGGCAGGCCCTGCTGGGCCAGCTCGGTCAGCGCCGGCAAGGCCCAGGTGGCGATGCTGTCGGCGTTGATGGCAATCGAGATGCGCTCTTCCTCGCGCGCGCCGCCCAGCGAGCTGGGCGCGAGCTCTTTCAAGTCCCGTTCGAGGTCGGCGCGCAGCAGGCGCAGCATCTTGGTGTGTTTGAGCAACAGCTGCCCGGCGGAGGTAGGCTTGAGCGGGCGGCTGCGCACAATGAGCACGGTGCCGACCTGGGCCTCCAGCGCGCGCAGGCGCTGCGACACCGCAGACTGGGTGATGGAAAGGCGCTGGGCGGCGCGCTCAAAACCGCCCTCTTCCACGATGGCGGCCAGGCACTCTAATGCATCAGGATCAAAAGTACTCATCCCGTATCCCCTATTTGTTGTCTTTGTTTACTGGCTCTATTAGCCGTACTGATGTTTTCACTGAGAGTTTAATTTTTCTATTAATTGAAAGCAACATCCTTCACACTTGATCCTTAAAGGGGTTTTGGCATGAAAGTCGTCGTTTTGGGGGCAGGCATCATTGGCGTGAGCACCGCCTGGCATCTGCTGGAGCGGGGCCATGAGGTGACCGTGGTCGACCGGCAGCCCGAGGCGGCGCTGGAAACCAGTTTTGGCAATGCGGCGCAGATTTCCGTCAGCTATTGTGAGCCCTGGGCCAACAAGGACGCCCCGCTCAAGGCCCTGAAATGGATGTTCCGCGACGACGCGCCGCTGCTGTTCCGGCCGCAGCTGCCCTTCGGTGAAGGCTGGCAGCAGTGGCGCTGGGGCCTGCAGTTTCTGGCGCAATGCAACGACGAGGCTTTCGAGCGCAATGTGCAGCAACTGGTGGCGCTGGGAGCCTACAGCCACGCAGCGCTTAAGGACGTGGTGGAGTCCACCGGCATTGAATACAACCGGCTTGAGCGCGGCATCGCGCACTACTTCACCGACCAGAAAACCTTTGACACCGCCGGCGAGGCTGCGGCCCTGATGCGCAAATACGGTGTGGCGCGCCGCGTGGTGAGCACCGCCGAGCTGCTGGCGATTGAGCCGGCCTTCAAATCCTTTGCGCACCGCATCGTGGGCGGCACCTACACCGCCAGCGACGAAAGCGGCGACGCCCGCGTGTTCACCCAGGCACTGGCGCAGCGCTGCGCCGACCGGGGTGCGCGCTTTCTGTTTGGGCATGACGTGGTGCGGCTGGAGAAAGCCGGCGGCGCGATCGAGTCGGTCGCCATCCGGCCGCGCTCCATCCGGGGCGAGAACGAAAGCCTGGCCTATCTGAAGGCCGATGAAGTGGTTGTGGCCTGCGGCTCTTACACAGCGCCCCTGCTGCGCACCGTGGGCGTCGACTTGCCGATTTACCCCGGCAAGGGCTACAGCGCCACCTTCAAATTGCTCAAGCCCAGCCAGGCGCCTTTTGTCAGCACCATCGACGATGAAGTGAAGTGCGCCATGAGCCGGCTGGGCGACAAGTTGCGTGTGGCCGGCACCATCGAGGTCGGCGGTTACGACCTCTCGCTGGACACGCCGCTGGCCAAGGCCCGCTGCAAGATGCTGGCCGACCGCATTGAAGAAGTGCTGCCGGGCGTGTGCGACACGCGCCTTGAAGAGCAAGGCGGCTCGCCGCATTTCTGGACCGGCTTGCGCCCCGCAACGCCCACCAATATTCCCTACATCGGCAAGACCAGGATCGGCCGCCTGTGGGTCAATGCCGGGCACGGCACGCTGGGCTGGACGCACGGCGCGGGTTCGGGCAAGGCCATGGCCGAGCTGATCAGCGGCGAAGTGCCGGCCATGGACTTCGGCTTCTACGGCCTGGACCGCGCGCGGGGCAAGCTGCAAACCAGCGCGGCCTGAGCGCCGCCAAGCGGTTTTCAGGCGGCGTGCTGCGCCAGCGTGCGCTGGGCGTGCTCGCGCAAAGCAACCCGCAGCTCAGCGGGTTCCTGCACATCAAACGAAAAAGACAGACGCATCAGCTGCCGCGCGAACCAGCCGAGGTGATCGGTCTGGCTGTGCAGCAGCACACCGTCTTCGCTGGGCTGGAAGACGCCCACGCTATCGGGCAGCTCCATTTGCGCGGTCTGCAAATCGGTGTGAAGCAAGAGGCGCACGGTGTTGCTGCGCGGCATGGTGGCCAGGCCCAGCGCCAGATGCTGCACGGCGTCAAAGTCGGCCGGCGGCGTGAACACCACATTGAGCGGCCGCACGTCCTGCACCCGGTCCAGCCGGAATGAACGCAGCGCGCCGCGCAAATGGCACCAGCCCGCCGCATACCAACGGCCGCGGCGAAACACCAGGCCGTAGGCGTCGAAGTCGCGCTCGGTCACATCGCCTTCGGCCGAGCGGTAAGCCATGTGCACACGCTGCCAGCCGTGCGCGGCAATGCTGAGCGCCAACAGGGCCGTGTTGTCGCCGGGCGCGTCGGCCTGGCGCATGTCCAGCGTCACGGTTTCGCCCAGCGCGCGGATGCGGTTTTTCAGGTTGTGGGGCATCACCCGCTCCAGCTTGGCCTGGGCGCTTTGTGCGGCGGGTGCAGCCTCAGCCAGGCCCAGGCCGCGCGCGGCCAGCAGCCCCAGGGACAAGGCCAGGGCTTCGTCGTCGGTGAACATCATGGGCGGCAGCTTGAAGCCGGCCACCAGGCTGTAGCAGCCGTAACGGCCGCGCTCGGCCACAACCGGGATGCCGAGTTGCTCCAGCTTGGCGATGTAACGGCGCAGCGTGCGGCCGTCGACCTCCAGCCGGCGGGCCAGCTCGGCGCCGCTCAGCCGCCCGTGGGACTGCAGCAATTCAAGCACCGTGAGCACACGTGTAGTCGGGGAATACATGGTGGAAAAGTCTATCCCTTAATTAGGGCCGAAACCGCCCTATTACGTTTTTAGACTGCTTTTACCGCCAACCACCCGGGGCGCCAAAAGCGCTTTCAACCCATGACCACCTCCATGACGACTTCCCTGCCCAAAACCCTGGACCTGTCACATATCCATGACGGCAACGACGGCCGCCACGACTTCAACTTCATCACCGGGCGCTGGCTGGTCAGCAACGAGCGCCTGAAAAAGCGGCTGCAAGGCTGCACAGACTGGGAACGTTTTGAAGCGGTGCAGGACGGTGCGCTGCTGCTGGGCGGGCTGGGCAACATGAATGACCTGGTCACGGAGGACAAGGGAAACATCGGCATGGCCTTGCGTTTTTTCAACCCGCAAGACCGGCTGTGGAGCATCTACTGGGTGAGCCAGAGCGACGGCTTGCTGCAGCCGCCGGTGGTGGGCGCGTTTGCTGACGGTGTGGGCCGCTTTGAAGGCAATGACAGCCACGAAGGCCGGCCGGTGCGGGTGCGCTTTACCTGGTCGGGCATCACGCCCGGCAGCGCGCGCTGGGAGCAGGCGTTTTCGGTGGACGGCGGCCGCCACTGGGAAACCAACTGGGTGATGAAGCTGACCCGGCCCGCCTATCACGTGGCGCACCACTGAATCACCGGCAAAGGCGCATCACACCATGGACCAGTTCGCCCATCTCTGGCTGTTTTTCCTGATGGTGCTGGGCATCATCATCCTGCCCGGCATGGACATGGCGTTCGTGATGGCCAGCTCGCTGACGGGCGGGCGGCGCTATGGGCTCTTTGCCGTGGGCGGCATCGTGGCCGGCGGTATTTGCCACGTTGTGGCCGGGGCGCTCGGCTTGGGCATCTTGCTGCAACTTGTGCCGGGCATGGTGAATGTGATGCTGCTGGCGGGCAGCCTTTACATCGCGTGGATTGGCTGGTCGCTCACGCGCAGCACCTCTGTTTTCGGCGCCCTGCCCGACATAGAGGAGCAGTCGCCATGGCGGACCTTCCGGCAGGCTGCGCTGACCTGTTTGCTCAACCCGAAAGCCTATCTGTTCATGCTGGCGATCTTTCCGCAGTTCCTGCGGCTTGAGTACGGCTCGCTCTGGGTGCAGGCTGCGGCGCTGGGCTTCATCATCGCGGTCACGCAGGCCGGCGTGTATGGCTCACTGGCGCTGGCCGCTGCCGGCGCACGCCAGTGGCTGGCAGACCGGCCTGGCGCCAGCGTGGCGATGGCGCGGACTGTTGGCGCGGTGCTGATTCTTTGCGCCGCCTTCACCGCCTGGCAGGGCTGGCGGCAGTTCTAGGGTTTGTAGCCGGCGGGCCAAGCCGGCCCCTTTAACTCCACGGTGTTGCCTTCGGGGTCGTTGAGGTAAATCGACGGCCCTTCACCTTCGGCGCCGTAACGCGACTCCACCTTGCCCGCCTCCACACCATGGGCCGCCAGGTGGCGGTGAATGGACTCGGCATCGAAGGGCTCCACGCGAAAACAGAAATGGTCGACGTTGCGCGCCTCCTTGCCGGGCGCCGCCCCGCCGGCCCGGCCCAACTTGCCGTCCACCGGCACCAGATCAACCAGCGAGCTGCCGGCACGCAGCTGCACCAGTCCGATCTCGTCCTGCCGGCGCTCGACGGTGCAGCCCAGCACCTGGGTGTAAAACTTTATCATCGCGTCCAGGCTCACCACCCGAAGGACGATATGGTCAATGTCGCGGATATGGATCATGGGAAGCGGCTCACAAAAGAGTTTGTCGATGAATTCATTCTGGCATGCGAGCCCCAACCCCGCGCGAGCAAAGACCGGCGGCTGCCGCTACCATGGCCGCCATGAATGCCAACCCTCGATTTCTCTTTCTCACCACCTCCACCCGTGAACCCGGCGCGCTGGGCAACACCGAATGGCTGGCGCAGCAAGCGGCTGCCGCATTGCCGGCCGGCACACCGCAAACCTGGCATCACCTGTCACGCCTGCAACTGCCGCCCTTTGTGGACCAGCGCCACACCAGCGGCAAATACGACATGCCGAACGGCGACATGAAGACCCTGCTGGATGCCACCATGGACGCCACCGACATCGTGTTTGTGGCGCCGGTGTACTGGTACAGCATCCCCGCGCCGCTGAAGATTTACCTGGATCACTGGAGCGCCTGGATGCGTGTGCCCGGCCTGCCCTTCAAGGAAGAGATGGCCAAAAAGACGCTGCGGCTGATCACCACCAGCGGCGACCGCACCAAGGCGCAGCCCATGGTGGACTCGATCCGGCTGTGCGCACAGTTCATGGCCATGAACTACGGCGGCGAGCTGTGGGGCAAGGGCGGGCCGCCCGATGCGGTCAAGGCCGATACGGCGGCCGTGGCGCAGGCCGCGGGCTTTCTGGCGGCCTAACCGCCCGCCTTCATCGTGGCGGGTGCAATGCTCTGCACGCGCTTGACCTCGTCGCGAATTCGCTGCGAGAGCCCTTGCGGCGTGCTCCCCTGGGCATCCACACCGGCCTTCTGCAGCTTTTGCCATACGGCCGGTTCGCGCAAGACCTCATTGAGTTCCTTGTTCAGACGCGCCGTGATGGCCGGCGGCATTTTGGCAGGGCCGAAGAGCGCGTTCCACAGGCTGATGTCGTAGCCCTTGAGCGCCGGTGTTTCCGACAAGGAAGGGATCTGCGGCGCCGCGCGGGAACGGCCCTGCGTGGTCACGCCCAGCGCCACCATCTTGCCCGTCTCGATATGCGGCAAGGCCGTGGGCGTCATGAAAAACGCCAGTTCGATATTGCCGCCTGCCACGTCAATCGCCATCTGCGCCGCGCCACGGTAAGGCACATGGCTGATTTTGGTGCCGGCCTTCTGGTTGAGCAGTTCGCCCGCCACATTGAGGATGGTGCCTACGCCGGAGGAGGCATAACTCAGCGCATTCGGGTCGCGCCTGGCTTTGTCCAGCGCTTCGGCCGCGGTCTTGAGCCCGGACCTGGGGCTGGCCACCAGCACCATGGGCACATCACCGACCAGGCCGATAGGCGTGAAATCAGTTTCGCCGTTGTATTTGACGGCGGGGTTGAACAGCCGGGCAATGGACACCTCGCTGCCCGAAGCCATGAAGAGGGTGTAGCCGTCGGGCGCGGCGTTGACCACCTTCTGGCCCGCGATGGTGCCGCCGGCGCCACTCAGGTTTTCGATCACGACCGGCGTCCCCAGGCGCTTGCCCAAAGGCTCGGCAACGGTGCGCGCAATCATGTCGGCGCTGCCGCCGGCCGGAAAGCCCACGACCATGGTGATCGGCTTCGCGGTGGGCCAGCCCTGGGCCTGTGCCAGCGGACTGGCGAGGCCGCACAGCAGGCCGGTGGCCACGGCCGCGGCGGAAAGAAACTGTCGCTTGGGAAGACGGAGGTAGCTCACATGAAATCCTGGTTTAAATAGATCGAACAGCCGCCACTTCAATAGTGGCTGGCATTCCACAGGCGCGCGGGCGACTGCGTCAGGTGGCGCAGGCCGCTGCGGTCCAGCATGCGTTCGCTGGCTTCCTGCACTTCTTCCAGAATCTCATTCTGGTTGACGGACAGCACCTTGTAGTCTTCCATCAGGATGCGCCCGTTCACGATGGTGGCGCACACGTCAGCCGCGTTGGCAAAACAGGTGACGCGGTAGACCGGCATGTTCAGCGGCATCAGGTGGGGCTTGAAGAGGTCCACCAGAATGATGTCGGCCTTCTTGCCGGCCTCCAGCGAGCCGATCTCGTGGTCCATCGACAGCGCGCGCGCCGCGTCAATGGTCACCATCTCCAGCACCTTGCCGTGCGGCAGCACGCCCGCGTCGCGGAAATGCCGGCGGTGGTAGTGCATGCACTGGAACATGTGGCGGAACATGTCGTAGCCGCGGTCGGGCGCCGAGCCGTCGGAGCCGATGGCCACGATGACGCCCGCATCGATGAGCTCGGGCACCGGGCAGCGCCCGCGTATCGACATCACCGCGCTCGGGTTGTGCACGATGCGGGTATTGGTGTCGCGCGTCACCGCGATGTCTTCTTCGTTCAGGTCGATGCTGTGCGACATGAAGGACGTGGGGCCCAGCAGGCCCAGTTCCTTGTGCGCCAGGGCCAGCGTGCCGGTGCGGTGGCCGTCCTGTGTGAAGGTCAGGCCGCGCTCTTTGGCCAGGCTGAAGTAGTCGCGCGCCTGCTTGTGAAAGAGCTCGCGCACCGTCTCATGCTCGGGCTCGTGCATGGGCGCGAACACCGGCAAGGTGACGGCAATGTTGAGGCGGCCATCGGCCCGGCCATGGTTGGCGTCGATGATGGACTTGCAGACATCCAGCATGGTCTCGGCATCAATATCGCGCGAGGTCGGCGGCTCGGTGGCCCAGTCCACATAACGCTTGGGCGCCGAGGGCCGCGAAGGGCCGACGGCCACCACAGAGCGCGTTCCGGCGCGCTCGACCGCATCGCAATGCGCCCTGGCGTACTTGGGGTCGTCCACACGCATGATGGAGTCGCCGCCGCCGAACAGCGACACGCCGGTGGTCACGCCGGCCTTGAGACGCTCCAGCGAGGTCATGGCCGACTCGGCGCGCCAGAACTGCTCGTCCGACGCCGAGGTGTAAATCACCGCGCAGGCATCCATCCAGGCGCCCGGGTCGCCCGCGCCCATGGTGCGCAGCATGCCGTGGCCGGCATGGGCATGGCTGTCGATCAGGCCGGGCAGCACGGCTTTGCGGTGGGCGTTGATGGTTTTGGCGGCGCTGTAGCGCGCACGCAATTCGGCGGTGGTGCCGACGGCGACGATGCGGTCGCCCTTGACCGCGACGGCGCCGTCTTCGATCACGCGGCGCTGGGCGTCCACGGTGATCACGGTGCCGTGTTCGATCAGGATATCTATCTGTTCAGTCATGCGGGAACTCCGGAAGCTAGGTGAGAGGATAAAGCGGCGCCCCGGGCCGCAGCCTGGGGCATGAAACGAACGGCCTGGCCGGCGGCCTCGACGGCGTGGCAGGCCACGGACGCGCCGTTGGCGACGGGCCTGAGCGCCGGCGCCTCGCGGCGGCAGACGTCCATGGCCGCCGGGCAGCGCGGGTGAAAGGTGCAGCCGGGCGGCGGCGCCAGCGGACTGGGCAACTCGCCGGCCGGCACGGCCACGGCACGCCGGCCCTGGCCTATGCGCGGAATGGCTTCGAGTAGAAGCTGGGTGTAGGGATGGCGCGGCGCGGCAAACAATTCGGCCGTGGGGGCGACCTCCACCAGGCGGCCCAGGTACATCACGCCGATCATCGAAGACACAAAACGCACCACGGCCAGGTTGTGGCTGATGAAGAGGCTGGTCAGGCCTTCTTCCTTTTCCAGGCGCTTGAGCAGGTTGAGGATTTGCGCCTGCACCGAGACGTCGAGCGCGGAGGTCGGTTCATCGCACACCAGAAAGCTTGGCTCGCCGGCCAGCGCACGGGCAATCGACACACGCTGCCGCTGGCCGCCTGAAAACTCATGCGGAAACTTGGCGGTGTCGGCCGCCGCCAGCCCAACGCGCACCAGCAAGTCCTCGACGCGTTGCTTGACCTCTGCGCGCGGCCGCAAATTCTGGAAGGTGATGGGTTCGGCAATCGCATCGCCGACGCGCCAGCGCGGGTTCAGCGAGGCGTACGGGTCCTGGAAGATCATCTGCGTGCGCTGCACGCGGCCGCCTGCCGGCGCGGCAAAGTCGAGGCTGCCGGCGCTGGGTTTGTCCAGCCCCGCCATGACGCGGGCCAGCGTGGTCTTGCCGCAGCCGGACTCGCCGACCAGGCTGAAGGTAGTGCCGGCCGGTATCTCAAAACTCACGTTGTCGACGGCGCGCACCGTGCGGCCCTGCGCCTTGAATTCGCGCGACAGGTTTTTGACGCTGAGGTAAGGGCTGCTCATAGGGCCTCCGCCATCGCGGTGTGCTGCTGGGGATGCCAGCAGGCCACCAGCGCATCCGCCTCGCGGTGCGGCACGGGCTGGGTGCTGACACATTGTGCGCTTACATGCGCACAACGGGGGTGAAATGCGCAGCCCGTGGGCCTTGACGCCAGGCGCGGCATGGCGCCGTCGATTTGCTGCAGCCACTGGGCATCGCTGTCCACCGGCGGGATGGAGCCCATCAGCCCCCGTGTGTAGGGGTGGCGCGGCCGGTTGACGATCTGGTCGACCGGGCCGGTCTCGGCGATATGGCCGGCGTACATGACGGCGACGCGGTCGGCGTTCTCGGAGATCACACCCATGTCGTGCGTGACCAGCAGCACGGCGGTGCCGCGCTCCCGGCATTGGGTGCGCAGCAGCTCCAGCACCTGGGCCTGCACCGACACATCAAGCGCGGTGGTGGGCTCGTCGGCAATCACCAGGTCGGGCTCGGCGCACAGGGCCAGCGCGATCACGATGCGCTGGCGCATGCCGCCCGAGAACTGGTGCGGGTAAGCGTCCACCCGTTCGGCCGGCGAAGGAATGCCGACTTGCCGCAGCCAGCCGATGGCACGCTCGCGCGCCTCCTCACCGGTCAGCGGCAGATGGGTGCGCATGGTTTCGGTGAGCTGGTCGCCGACGGTGAGCAGCGGGTTCAGGCTCAGCAAAGGGTCCTGGAAGATCGCGGCGATGCGCCTGCCGCGCAGCTTGCGCATCTGTGAGGCGGGCAGCGCGTGGATGGGTTTGCCGTCAAAAATGATTTCACCGGCGGCGATGTGGGCCGGCGCATCGAGCAGGCCCAGCACGGCCATGCCGGTCAGCGACTTCCCGGCGCCGGATTCACCGACAAAGCCGAGGATCTCACCACGGGCAATCTCAAAACTCACATCGTCAAGCGCGAGCAGCGGGCCATGGCGCGTCGGTATCTGCACACGCAGGCCGCGCACCGACAGCAAAGGCGCAGTCGCGGAAGAGGCATTGAAAGTGGTCATGGTTATTTCAATCGCGGGTTGAGCGCGTCGCGCAGCCAGTCGCCGAACAGGTTGACGCTGAGCACCAGGCCGACCAGCAGCAGGCCCGGTAGCACAGTGATCCACCACTCGCCCGAAAACAGCACCTCGTTGCCCAGGCGGATCAGCGTGCCCAGCGAGGGCGAGGTGGCCGGCACGCCCAGGCCCAGAAAGCTCAGGGTCGCCTCGGTCAGCACCGCCAGGCCGATGGACAGCGTGGCGATGACCAGCACCGGGCTCAGGATGTTGGGCAGCACATGGCGAAACAGGATGCGCGCGCGGCCCATGCCGATCAGCCGCACGGCATTCACATAGTCCTTGTCTTTTTCGATCATGGTGACGCCGCGCACCGTGCGCGCGTACTGCACCCAGTTGGCCAGCGCAATCGCCACCACCACGATCAGCAACGAGAGCTGCTCATGCACGGCGCGCGGCAGCACGGTGCGCGAGAGCCCGTCAATGAGCAGCGCCACCAGGATGGCCGGGAAGCTCAGCTGCACATCGGCAGCACGCATGATGAGGTTGTCGATGCGGCCGCCCACATAACCAGCCACCAGGCCCAGCGTGACGCCCACCACCAGCGACAGCAAGGTAGAGGCCACGCCGACCAGCAGCGACATGCGCAAGCCGTAGAGCATGACGGAGACCATGTCGCGCCCCTGGCCGTCGGTGCCGAACAGGTACTTGAGTTGGCCGCCCTCAACCCAGGCGGGCGGCAAGCGGGCGTCCATCAGGTCCAGCGCCGCGAGGTCAAACGGGTTTTGCGGCGCCAGCAAGGGGGCCAGCACGGCCATGCCCAGGTAGGCCAGCAGCACCAGCGCGGAGATCCAGGCCTCGGGCGAGCGGCCCAGGCTCCAGGCCAGGTCAGAGTGGCGCCAGCGGCGCGCGGTCAGCATCAGGGTTTTCATGCCGTGTCCTCAGCGCTGTGCGCGCAGGCGCGGGTCCACCGCGAAGTACAGAAGATCGACCACCGTGTTGATCACGACAAACAGCAGCGCGATCAGCAGCAGGTAGGCGGCAATCACCGGCACATCGCCGAAGCTGATGGCCTGGATGATCAGCAAGCCCAGGCCGGGCCACTGAAACACCGTCTCGGTGATGATGGAGAACGCGATCATGGAGCCCAGCTGCAGGCCAGCGACGGTGATGATGGGAATCAGCGTGTTGCGCAGCGCGTGGCGGTAGTTGATGGAGCGCTCACGCAGGCCGCGGGCGCGCGCGAACTTGATGTATTCGCTGCGTAGCACTTCCATCATCTGTGTGCGCGTCAGCCGCATGAAAAGCGTGAGCTGGAACAAGGCCAGCGTGATGGCCGGCATCAGCAAAGACTTCCAGCCGCTGGCCGTCAGGAAGCCGGTGCTCCACACGCCCAGCATGACGGTGTCGCCCCGGCCGAAGGACGGCAGCCAGTTCAGGTAGATCGAAAAAATCAGGATCAGGATGATGCCGGTGACAAAGGACGGCACCGAGATGCCGACCAGTGAGACTACCTGCAGCCCGCGCGTCAATAGGGAGCGCGGCTTGAGCCCCGCATAGACACCCATGGGTATGCCCACACCCAGGGCCAGCACGGCGGCCACCAGGCTGAGCTCCAGCGTGGCCGGCAGGCGGCTGGCGATCACGCGTGAGACCGGTTCGATGTTGCGGTAGGACACGCCGAATTCGCCCTGCACCGCGCGGCCCACAAACTTGAGGTATTGCAGCGGCAAGGGCTGGTCCAGCCCCAGCGAGCGGCGCATGGCGTCGCGCTCGTTCACCGTGGCGTTTTCCCCGACCAGGTTGCTCACCGGGTCGCCGATGAAGTTGAACAGGGAAAACGACAGCATGGACACCAGCACCATGACCACGGCCGCGTTGGCCAGGCGTCCCAGAAGAAAGCGCAGCATCATGATTGCTCCGGTGGCCGGGCGGCGTGCATCTGTGTTGACATGACGCCGCCCTGCCCCATCACTTGCTGTTGACCTGCACCAGCCACAGGCGCATCTGGTTGTCAGGCGCCTGTGAGAGCGAAATGCCTTTGCGCGCCGCCCAGGTCACGGGCTGCTGGTGCAGCGGAATGTGGGAGACATCGTTGCGCTCGATGGTGACGGCCTCTTCAATCAGTTTGGCGCGCTTGGCCGGGTCGATCTCGCCGGCGATTTGCGGCAGGTAGGCGTCGAACTTCGGATTGGAGTACTTGCCCGCATTGAGTGAGCCTTCCTTGCCGGTGCGCGTGGCGACCACGTCCTTGAGCAGGCCGTAAACGTCGGCCATGGGCAGGCCGGCATGGCCCACCATGTAGAGCGAGACATCGTTCGAGTTGAGGCGCACGCTCCACTTGACGGTGGGTTCGATCATCAGGTTGGTCTTGATGCCGACCTTGGCGAACATGGACGACATGGCCAGGCACAGGGCTTCGTCGTACACATAACGGTCATTGGGGCACTGCATGCCGACGGTGAAGCCGTTGGGGTAGCCGGCCTCCTTGAGCAAGGCCTTGGAGGCTTCCGGGTTAAAGGGCAGCAGGCGCTTGTTGAGGCTGACGGGTGAGCCGTTGAGGTAGGGCGACAGCAGGTTGCCGGCGGGCCAGGAAGCGCCACGCATCACCGAGCGCTTGAGCGCCTCCACATCGATCGCCTGGTAGAGCGCCTGGCGGACACGCAGGTCTTTGAACGGGTTCTTGCCTTTGACATCGCTGTAGAGCAGCTCGTCGCGGCTTTGGTCCATGCCCATGAAGATGGTGCGCAGCTCGGGGCCTTGCACCACGTCCAGCGTAGTGATGGACTTGAGGCGCGGCACGTCTTGCAGCGGCACGCTGATGGAGGCGTCGATGCCGCCGCTGATCAGCGAGGAGGTGCGGGTCGCGTCGGACTTGATGGGCTGGAACAGCACTTCGGTCAGGTTGTGTTTGGGTTTATCCCACCAGCCGGTGTTGGCCGCCAATGTGGTGCGGGTGTCGACCTCGCGCGCCACCAGCTTGAAGGGACCGGTGCCGTTGGCGTTGCGATTGGCGAAGTTTTCTTTTTGGCGGCCCAGGTCGCTGGCTTCGGTGGCGCGGTTCTGCTCGGACCAGCCTTTGTCCATGATGAGCAGTTGCACCATCTCGTTGTTCAGCGTGGGTAGCGGTGAGTGGGTTTCGACGTCCACCGTATAGGCGTCCACCTTGCGCACGTCTTTCAGGTCGCTGAGGTTGCCCTTGACCAGCGAGCCGGGCGTATTGACGCGCTGCCAGGAGAACACCACGTCGTCGGCGTCGAAGGTCTCGCCGTTGTGGAACTTCACGCCCTGGCGCAGGGTGTAGCGCCAGACCGTGGGGCTGACGACCTTCCAGGAGGTGGCCAGCGCGGGCTCGATCTGCAGCTTGTCGTTAAAGCGCACCAGCGATTCGTAGATGTTGCTGACGAAGGCGTTGGTAAAGCTGTTGTTGGTCGAATGCGGGTCCATGGACAGCGCGTCCAGGTTGGAGGACCAGGTGAAGGTCGCGGCGCCCGCGGTCGACATGATGGCGCACGCGGCAAGGCCCATGGCCGTACGTTTGAATAGGGAGAGCTTCATCGCGGAGTCCTTCTATGGGTTGGTGTTGACTGTTGACGTAAAGGAAGTGCTGTTGAAAATGAGAAAGAAAGAGGAACGCAAACTCAGACCGGCGCGAATTGCGCCATCACGCCGGCATAGGGTTTGATGGACGGCAGCGCGTAATCGCCCTGCTTGCTGGTGCGTATCCGCAGGACGGCCAGCGCCTCGGCCAGCTTCACGGCGGCGGTCACGCCGTCGATGACGGGCACGCCCAGCTGTTGGGTCAGTTCGGTGCACAGGTCGGCCATGCCGGCGCAGCCCAGCACGATGGCGCCCACGCCGTCTTCGGCCAGGGCGCGCCGGCATTCGTCGCCGATTTTTTGCCGCAGCAGGTCGCTGGTCTGCGCTTCGAGCTCCAGCACCGCGATGCCGGTGGCACGCACCCGGCGGCAGCGCGACTTCATGCCGTAGTCCTCCAGCAGGCGGTGCGCCGTTGGCACGGTGCGCGCCAGCGTGGTCACCACGCTGAAGGAGGCGGACACCAGGCAGGCCATCTGCATGGCGGCCTCGGCGATGCCTATCACCGGAGCGGAGGCTGTTTCACGTGCGGCGCGCAGGCCCGGGTCGCCGAAGCAGGCGATCACATGGGCATCGACACCTGCCGCCTCGCCGGCCCGGATTTGCGCCAGCAGGCCGGGCAAGGCCATGGCCTCATCGGTCGCGCTTTCAATAGACGCCGGGCCGGTGGCGGACTGCACGGCCAGGATCTGCGTCCCGGCAGCGGCAACCTCGCGCGCGGCCACCGCCATCTTCTCGGTCATGGCAGTTGTGGTGTTCGGATTAATCAGCTGGATTCGCATTTTTTCCCGGATTGTCACAATTTGGTGCTTACCTGTTTCCTGCACCAATAGAGGGATAGCAGGGTATTTCAGGGATTTATCGCCAAATTAATTGCCACATTTAATTTAATGATTGTCACAATAATTGAATAAATGGTGACCGTCAAGAAAATTTTGTGGCACCATCTAGCCTGGTTTGAATGAATTGCCATGGCCCGACCCCGAAAAAACCCACCCGCAACCGCCTCCCAGGACACCCCTTCCGAAGCCTCTCTCAATGAGCTGGCCGAGGAAAACCGCGTGCGCCACGCCATCGTGGAGGCCGTGCTGTCGCACCGCCTGCCGCCGGGCACGCGGCTGGTGGAGACGCGGCTGTGCGAGGCTTTCGGCGTCAACCGCTCGCTGCTGCGCCGGGTGTTTGTGCGCCTGGCGGGCGACAAGGTCATCGAGCTGCAGCACAACAAGGGCGCGATCATTGCGCAGCCCGGCCCCGAGGAAATGCGCCAGGTCTTCGAGGCGCGGCAACTGATTGAGAACGGCATCATTCGCGCGCTGGGCAAAAAGGCCTCGCCGGAATCGCTGGCAGCCGTGCGCAAGCTGGTCGAGCAGGAACACGCGGCCTACAGCGCGGGTGAGTGGTCCAAGTGGGTGCGCCTGTCGGGCGAATACCACCTGCAGGTGGCCCGGCTGCTGGGCAATACCGAGCTGGAAGACATCCTGCGCAGCCTGATCGCGCGCACCACCCTGATGATTGCGCTGTATGACTCGCTGGGCCACAACGTGTGCTCCTTCGACGAGCACAACGACATCCTGACGGCGCTGGAAACCGGCGACAGCGAACGCGCCTGCACGCTGATGAGCGCGCACCTGCACGGCGCCGAGGTCAAGCTGCAGCGCGACACCAGCGCGCCCGAGATCGACCTGGTCGCGCTGTTCACGCGGCCCGCCTGAGTTTTTTTGCCATGCAGGTGGATGCTCCCCGCCGCTGGCAGGGCCTGGGCGCGGCCCTGGGCCTGGCGCTCTCGCCGCTGGTAGCGCTCGGCTTTTCACGCTTTGCCTACGCCTTGCTGCTGCCCTCCATGCGGGCCGAGTTCGGCTGGAGCTTTGCCGAAGCCGGCGCACTCAATACCAGCAATGCCATCGGTTACCTGGCGGGTGCGCTGCTGGCCGCCTGGCTGGGCGCGCGCTTCGGCCGGCTCAAGGTCTTCACGGTGGCTATGGTGGCGAGCGCGCTGGCGCTGATGGCCACGGCATGGCCTTCCAGTTTTGCGCTTTTGCTGGGCGTGCGCGCCGCCGGCGGCCTGGCCACGGCCGTGGCGTTTGTGCTGGGCAGCGCGTTGGCGGCCAGCGCCATGCCGGGGCGGGCGGCGACTGCGTTGTCGATTTACTTTGCGGGCTCGGGTCTGGGTGTTGTCCTGGCCGGGACCCTGATTCCGCTGGCCCATGCCGGCGGCGCCGGGCCCAGCTGGCGCCTGGCCTGGCTGCTGATGGGCGTGGGCTCTCTTGCGGCTTCGGCGCTGGCGTGGCTGGCTGCGCGCCGGTGCATTCGGCCGGCACCCGACCGGCCAGCAGAAACCGCCACGCCGGTGAGCCGGACCATAGGCCCCAGCCTGCTGGCCAACCTGTTTTACGGCGCGGGCTATGTCGGCTACATGACCTTCATGATCGCGCTGCTGCAGCGCCTGGGCTTTGGCGCCGGGCTGACCATGACCTTTTTTGCACTGATTGGCGGCGCCTCGCTGCTGGCCAGCCCGCTGTGGGGGCGGCTGCTGGGCCGGCTGAAAACGGGGCACGGCTTTGCGCTGGTCTGCGTCATCGTGGCGGCGGGCACAGTGCCCGCGCTGGTCTGGCCCGAGCCCTGGGCCGTTATCGTCTCGGCGCTGATTTTTGGCGCCAGCTTTATGGCCGGGCCGGCCGCCGTGAGCGTCGTGGCCCAGCGCCTCCTGTCCACTGCATCGCTCACCTGGGGCCTGGCCCTGCTGACGGCCAGCTTCTCGCTGGGCCAATCGATTGGGCCGCTGCTGGCCGGCTGGATCACCGACCGCACTGGCTCGCTCAATGCCGGGCTCTGGCTGGGCCCCGCGCTGCTGCTCATGGGTGCTGCCGCTTCGTGGCGGCAGGCACCCGCGCCGCAAGGCAAGTGAATTTCCTACAGGCCCTGGCTTGAGGGGCTGACAGGGGCGGCGCGGTAGCGAGCGCAGAGTGTGCGCATGACCCGAAAAAACACGCCCCCGAACAGCACCACCCAGGCCGCATCCAGCAAAGGCATGCCGGCGAAGGAACCGCGCGAACAACGCTCACGCCCGGAGCAGCCGGAGAGCCCGAAAGACAGCGCTGTCGAAGCCAGCCTGCAATTGCCGCACGACCGCGACCAGTCGGTGGACATGACCAACGACAAGCCCAATCCGGTCGTCAAACAAGCCGGGCGCGATGTGCAGCGCGGCGTGAAAGACACGAGCAAGAGCGTGGAAATGGATCGCGCCTACAAGAAGCTCTAGGCTGCCCAGGTCGCTTAAAGCTTCGGCAGCCCTGCGGAAACTCAGGGCGCGCGATGGGATGTGGGCGCCGGCATGCCTGGCGCGACGCCGTTTTGCACGGCAACTTTTTCATGCACCCAGCGCAGCAAGTCCAGCCACATCTGCCGCATCTCGGCATCCAGCGGCGTGCGGGTGGAGTTGGGCAACTCGATGGTCACGACCGGCACGCCTTTGTGGATGCCGCCGTAGTTGCCCAATGAGCCGGGGAAGATGCCGACCTGGTCAAGATAGAGGCGCCCCAGCCTGGAGGGCGGAACGGACGGGCCGTCAAAGTCGAGAACCCCATAAGGCGCATGGATGCTGACGATGAGCTGGGGCTTGAAGCTTTGCATCTGCTCGTGCAGAAAACGCGATTCGGGTTCTGACAGCGGCTTAGGGCCGGGCCAGCGGCGCGGGTCTTTGCCGGTGCGTTTTTCCCAGTAGACCTTGGCGTCGCGCTCCCAGTTGGGTGTGGGGAAGTTGCGGTTCAAGTCCACGCCGTGCGCATTGACGCGACGCGGCGGCTTGGACAGCACGCCGTCGGGATTGAGCACCGGCACAAAGCGCCAGTGAATCACCTGGGGCGCATCCACCGGGGGCTGGGCCGCCATCTGGATCCAGTGCAGCGCCACCGCGCCGGAGGACAACTCGTCGCCGTGGATAGCCCCCACCACCAGCACGCGCAAGGTCGCGTTATCCGGCTTGACGTCGCGCACCCACAGCGCCTGCCCGTTCACCGATCGCGGCCCCGCCGGCTGCAGCTGGGCCGCCTCGCACAAGTCCCGCTTCACATTCGGCAGCTTTGCGGCATATTCGGCGCAAGGCGAATTGGCATGAGCGTGGGTAGCTACTAAATAGATAGCAATCGACCAGAAGGCTGAACGGGTAAACGGCATGCCCGCGAGTTTAACCGTCGCGGCAAGGCGGTTTGCAGCCGGTAGCCCAGACCCTGCCGCGCATGGGCCTGGGCCGCTTCAGTTAAATTACCCTTCTATGCCGACTCCTGCCACCCCTCGCCAAGCGAGCCGTCCCAGCTTTTCCCAGCGGGAGTTCAGGGCCTCGCTGGCAATGTTCGCCACCGGGGTCACCATCGTCACCGCACGCACGCCCGCAGGCGTGCTGGTCGGGCTGACCGCCAACTCCTTCAACTCAGTCTCGTTGCAACCGCCCCTGGTGCTCTGGAGCCTGGCGCAGGCCGCGGGCTCCATGCCCGCGCTCAGCACCGGCTCACATTACGCAATCAACATCCTCGCGGCCGACCAGAAAGAACTGGCGGAACGTTTTGCCAGCGGGCGCGCAGACCGCTGGCAAGGCGTGGCCTATACCGACGGCGCCAGCGGCGCACCGCTGCTGGACGGCGCGGCCGCCAGCTTTGAATGCTTTAACCGCAGCCGCTATGAAGAAGGCGACCATGTGATTTTTGTCGGCGAGGTAGAGCGTTGCACCCACCGCGCCGGCGCCGCGCCACTGCTGTTTCACGGCGGCAAGTTTTATACCGAGCATCCGCTGTAAAAGCGATGCCGCACGCCGGCGCCGCAGCTTTCACGCCCCGAGTTTCCAGGCCCTTCACCGATGACACGCAAGACCCATCTCGACACCCTCGCCATGACCCTGCTGCTGGGATGCTGCCTGTTCTGGGGCCTGCAGCAGGTGCTGATCAAAGCCACCATCAGTGAGATACCGCCCATGTTCCAGGCATCGCTGCGGCTGGTGGGCGCCACGGCCTTGCTGTGGCTGTGGTGCCTGTGGCGAAAAATTCCGCTATTCCGCGGTGACGGCTCGCTCAAAGCCGGCTTGCTGGCAGGCGCCCTGTTCGGTGCGGAGTTTGCCTGTATCTACGTGGGCCTGCAGTACACCAGCGCCTCGCGCCTCACGGTGTTTTTGTACACCTCGCCCTTCTGGGTGGCGCTGCTGGTGCCGCTGTGGGTGAAGTCCGAGCGGCTGCGCGGCCTGCAGTGGGTGGGCCTGTTTTGCGCTTTCGCCGCCGTGGTGTTTGCGCTGCGTGAAGGCTTCACCGGCGACCATGCGTCGACGGCGCGCGGCGACCTGCTGGCGCTGGCCGCCGGCATGTTGTGGGGCCTGACCACGGTGGTGATTCGCGCGACCAAACTGGTCAACATCTCGCCCGAGAAGCTGCTCTTCTACCAGCTGGCGGTCAGCGCCGCAGTGTTCCCGTTCTTGTCGCTGTACCTGGGCGAGCAGTGGTCGTGGCATTTCAGCCCCTTTGCCGTTACCTCCTTGCTGCTGCAAACCGTGATCGGCGCGTTTGCAAGCTACCTGCTCTGGATGTGGATGCTGGGCCGTTACCCCGCCACCAAGATTTCGGTGTTTGTGTTTTTCACCCCTTTGTTTGCCTTGCTCTTCGGCGCGCTGTGGCTCAAGGAAAGCGTCACCACCGGCCTGCTGGTGGCGCTGGCCACGGTGGCGGCGGGCATTGTGCTGGTCAACCGCAAGCCCGCAGGCGCATAATTTTTCGGCATGACGCCTCATAAACGCATCCCCGGCCATCGCTTCCTCCATTCACCCGGGCCCACGCGAGTGCCGGATGAGGTCATGGACGCGATGCGGCGCCAGCCCATGGACCTGGCGGATCCGCGGCTCGATGTAGTGATCCAGGCCTGCGAAAACGGCCTCAAGGCGCTGCTGCAAACAAGAGATGCCGACGTCTTTATGTATGCCTGCAACGGCCACGGCGCATGGGAGGCGGTGATCGCCAATCTGCTGGCGCCCGGCCAGCAAGTGCTGATCGCGGGCACAGGGCACTTCTCCGAATCCTGGGCCATACAGACCGAGGCCATGGGTGCGAACGTCATCCGCACGCCCTGGCGCGAGGGCTACCCGATTGACGTAGCGGCCATTGAAGCCGCACTGCGCGCCGACACGGCGCATGCCATCGTGGCCGTATTTGTGGTGCACACCGATACCGCCAGCGGCATGACCAGCGACCCTGCCCGAATTCGGCAGGTGCTGGACGCCGCTGCGCACCCCGCACTGCTGGTGGTGGATGTGGTCGCATCGCTGGGTGCAGCGCCCTTTGCGATGGACGCGGTGGGCGCCAACGTGGTGCTGGGCGCATCGCAAAAAGGCCTGATGGTGCCGCCGGGCCTGGCCTTTGTGGCTGCCGACGCCGCCGCGATGAAAGTCGCCGCCGCCAACCCCACGCCCCGGTTCTACTGGGACTGGGCACGGCGGCAAAGCCCGCTTTGTTACCGGAAATTTTGCGGCACGCCGCCGCAAAGCTTGCTCTTTGGCCTGGAGGCCGCACTGGGGCTGATCTTTCATGAAGGCGTCGAAGAAGTCATCGCCCGCCACCAGCTGATTGCCGGCGCGGTGCATGCCGCTGTCGATGCCTGGAGCGAGGGCGGTGCGCTGTGGCTGTTTGTGCGCGAACCGGCGGCGCGCTCGGTCTCGGTCACTACGGTGTCCGTTGCTGCCGGCATTGACCCCGAAGCCCTGCGCACAATTGCGCGTGAACAATTTCAGGTGGCGATTGCGGGCGGCCTTGGGCCCTTGGCGGGCCGCACATTCCGCATCGGCCACCTGGGCGACATGAACCCGGCCATGATCCTCGGTTGCCTGGCGGGTGTGGAAGCGGCGATGCGGGTGCAGGGCACTCCCATCGGCAGCGGCGGCATGCAGCATGCCGTTGCGGCGCTGGCCGGAAAGCGCTGAAGCCTATTGGGAGGCAGTGATGCCGCCGTCCAGGTAAAGCACCTGTCCGGTGACGAAGCGCGACGCGGGCGCTGCAAAAAACACCGCCGCACCGGCCACGTCCTGCGGGTCGGCCACCCGGCCCAAGGGAATGCGCTCCAGCACCTGCTTGCGCGTCTCGGGGTTCTCCAGCCAGTGGCGCGCCATCTCGGTTTGCACCACGGTGGGCGCAATGCCGTTGACGGTAATGCCGTGCGGCGCGAGTTCACTCGCATGCTGGCGGATCAGCATGACCAGACCGCCCTTGCTGCTGCTGTAAGCCGAATAACCGCGGCCGCGCAAACCCAGCTGAGCGCGCACCGACAGCAGATGCACCTGTGCGCCGCCCTTGCCGCCTTCAATCTGTTTTTTGGCGACGGCTTGCGCCAGAAACATCGCCGCCTTGAGGTTGACCTGCAGCACTTCGTCAAAGGCTTCCTCGGTCACCTCCAGCAAGGCCTGCTCGCGTTGCATGCCGACGCAGTTCATCAGGATATCGAGGCCGCCCCACTGCTGCGCTACCGCGTCGACGGAAGCCTGCATCTGCGGCACCGAGTGCGCATCCATGGCCAGACCCATGGCCTCGTGCCCCGCTGCGCGCAGCGCCGCGGCCACGGCGTCAGCCTTGTCTTTGTCGCGGCCCGACACCGCCACCCGCGCGCCCGCCATCGCCAGGCCCCAGGCAATGGCTTCGCCAATGCCGCCGTAGCCGCCTGGCACATACGCGGTTTTTCCTCGCAGGTCGAACAAACCTGAAAGCGCACTGCTGAAATCAATCTGGGGTGTGATGCTCATGGATGGTGAAATTGTGGGCGCAAAGCGGATAGACAGAGAAAGGGCTTTCCCTGCCTAGTCCATCAGCAAGCCACCATTCAAGTCAATGATTTCGCCGGTGATAAAGCCCGATAGCGGCGAAGCGAGGAAGCGCACCACGTGGGCAAACTCCTCGGGTTCACAAAAGCGGCCGACGGGGATATCTTTCAGCAACTTCTGTCGCTGCTCTTCAGTCAGCTGTTCGGTGATCATGGGTGTCTTCACATAGGCCGGCGCGACGGCGTTGGCCGTGACGCCAAAAGACGCGAGCTCTCGTGCCAGCGAAAAAGTCAATGCACTCATAGCGCCCTTGGACACCGAATACGCCGTGCCCGCCGTCAACCCGCCGGTCTTGGCGGCCAAAGAGCTGGTGTTGATGATGCGGCCGAAGCGCCTCGCCTTCATCGCCGGCACCACCTGCTGCGCAAGATAAAACGCGCCGTCGAGATTGGCCCCCATCACACGCCGCCATTCATTGGCCTCGGTAGCTTCAATTTTGTTGTTTGACAAAATCCCGGCGTTGTTGACAAGGATGTCGACCGGCCCGAAGGCCTTGACGATGAGCGCATGGCCTTCGCCGACGGCAACAGGATCGCTGATGTCAAACGAGAACGGCAAGGCGTGCTGACCCAGTTCATGCGCGAGCGCGCGGTTGCGCTCATGGCTCACATCCACCATCGCGACCTTGCAGCCGTCTTCCAGCAAGGCCTTGACGACGGCCAGGCCCATGGTGCCTGCCGCGCCCGTGACCAGCGCGACTTTGTTTTCAAGCGGTTTCATTCAAATAACTTTCTGCGGTAATCAATGACGGAGGGGCTCAAGCGTCGAGAACGCTCTTCTTGCCGAACAGACCTCGTGAACGGAAAGTCACCACAGCGATGAACAACAAATACATCGACATCAGCGACCACTCGGACGCATAGGAGCCCGTCAAGCCCACCACCATGCCAACCATCAGCCCGGCAATCACCGCGCCCCAGAGCGAACCGACACCGCCCAGCACGATGATCAGGAACGCCGGCACCACCGCATCCACCCCCACATGCGGGCGTATGCCCCAGATAGGCGCCATGACCACGCCCGCAATCGCCGCCAGCGCCACACCCAGGCCAAACACAAAGAGCCGCAGGCGCGAGAGGTTGATGCCCAGGGCGCGCACCATTTCGCTGTCGTGCGCGCCGGCCTTGATGATGGCGCCGTAGGGCGTCTTCTGCAAAAACACCCAGAGCAGCACGATCATGAGGACGGCGAATCCGCTGGCGAAGAAGCGGTACTTCGAATAGACCAGGTCGCCCATCAGGAAGGCGCCAGAGATCACCTCGGGCAGCATCAGCTGCTTTTCCGACGAGCCCCACACCAGGCGAATCGTTTCCTCAATCACCAGCGCCGCGCCAAAGGTCAGCAACAGGCCGTAGAGCGGGTCGCGGCCATAGGTGCGCCGCATGCACAGCTCCAGCAGCATGCCGAAAATACCGACCAGGATGGGCGCCAGAATGAGCGCCACCAGGTAACGCGTTCCGAGCGGCAAGCTCATGTACCAGGCCTGCAGGTCCGGAAACATGCCCAGTTTGGGCGCGATCAAAAACAGCGCAAAGTACATGCCCAGCGCAAACAGCGAGCCGTGCGCCAGGTTGATGGTTTCCATCACCCCCACGATGAGCATGAAGCCCAGCGCAATGAGCGCGAACAGCAGGCCCAGCGAGATGCCGTTAACAAGGTGCGGAATAAGCTGAAACAGAAAATCCATGTCGATCTTTAAAGGTTGGAAACTAAACGCTCAGGGCTCGTAACTGGGTGTGGCCGCATACGACTCCAGCTTGCATTGCTGGATGCTGTCCTTGTCTTCCACCTCATCGGGCCTGAGACGCCCGAGGATGCGGAAGATGTCGTCCGGCTGCTTGGGATAGGAGTTGTAGGACGCCATGTAGATGTTCTGCTGCAGCTGGTGCGTCAGCGGGTTCATGTAGGCGTCTTCATGCTGCATGCGCTGGATCGCCGGAACCCGCAGGTTCTCCAGTTCGCGGATGATCTTCAGGTTGTTGGTGGACCCAGCCCGTTCAATCGCGCGGAAGAGTTCATGCGTGGCCATATAGCCGTTGTAAAACACATTGCCCGGCACCTTGATGCGGTAGCCCTCATTGGCCTTCTGGTAACGCGCGACAAACTCTTTCACGCCCGGCAGGCCCAGGCCCCAATACCAGGTGGTGCCGAAGATGCCGAACATGGCTTCGCGCCCCAGCCCGTACACATCGGGCCAGTCGGCCTGGTTGTTGATCCAGCCGAAGCTGCGGTCCAGGCCGGCGCTGCGCACCTGGTCGCGCAAATACTTGAGGTCTTCACCGCCCACGGCTGTGGCGATCACGCCCGGCTTGAGTTTCTGGATCTTCTGCAGCTGCGCCGAGAAGTCGCGCGTGTTTTGCGGCACCAGCAGCTCTTCCACAATCTTGCCGCCGTTGCTTTCGACAATATTGCGTATGCCCTTGGCCGTGTTGTGGCCCCAGAGGTAGTCGCTGGTCAGCAGCAGCCAGTTGCGGCCAAAGCCCGTCATTGCGCCTTTGACAACCGAGGTCGAGAAGTTGGTGCCGTTGCCGTCCCAGACAAACTTGGTGCGGTGGCAGTCCTTGCCGGCTTCAGTCGGGCTGCTGGAGTTGGTGTTGAAGTAAATGCAACCCGATTTCTGCGCCACCTGCGAGATCGCATTGGCGGCGCCGGAATGCACGCCACCCAGCATGAAGGCCACCTCACCTTCGGCCATCATGCGCTGGGCCACCGCCGCCGCCTTTGCCGCATCACCGCCGGTGTCGGCGTGCACGGTTTCAAGACGCCTGCCCAGCACACCGCCGCGTTCATTGACCTCCTGAATCGCCATGGCAATGCCGCGCTGCTCATCCTGTCCGCTGGCCGCGTACTGGCCGGTGTCGTCGGTGGTCAGGCCAATCAGCAAGGGTTTCTTGCTTTTGGCTTGCGCCCAGGCGTGGTGCAGCGTCCAGGGGCCAAAAAAGCCCATGGCGGCGGCGCCCGCCCCGCGTATCAGTTGCCGCCGCCCGCGGCTGGGCCGCAAGCCGGCGGCTTTGCAATCGGAGTCCATGATGGCGATGCCTGGTTCAGACTTCGTAGCTGGGCGTCGCTTCGTAGCTCTCGAGCTTGCAGGCGCCCGTCGCGTCCTTGTCCATCACGTCCTTGGGCTCGGCCTGCGTGAGGATCTTGAAGATGTCGTCCTTCTCGGCGGGCTGGTCGTTGTAGGTCGCCATGTAAATCGTCTGCTGGCACTGGTGGGTGACGGGGTCCATCCACGCGTCGTAGTGCTGCAGGCGGTCGGCGGCGCTCATCTTGCGGCCTTCAAGTTTCTTGATGACGGCAATGTTGTTGGTGGTGCCGGCCTCTTCCACGCAGCGCAGCAGCTCGCGCGTGGCCATATAGCTGTTGTGATATACATTGCCCGGCACACGGATCGCCATGCCCGGGAATTGCTTCTGGTAAGCCGCCACAAACTCTTTCACGCCGGGCAGGCCCAGGCGCCAGTACCAGGTGGTGCCGAAGACGCCGAAGATGGCCTCCGGGCCCAGACCGTAGACATCAGGCCAGTCCTGCTGGTTGTTGATCCAGGCCATGGACTGGTTCATCTTGAGCTGCACGACCTGCTGGCGCAGCGCCTTGATGTCGTCGCCGCCCACTGCCGTGGCCACCACATTGGGCTTGAGCTGCTGCAGCTTGAGCAGGTAGGACGAGAAGTCGCGGGTGTTTTGCGGCACCAGCAGCTCTTCCACAATCTTGCCGCCGTTGGCCTCCACGATGGCGCGTGTCGCCTTGGAGGTGGTGTGGCCCCACACATAGTCGTTGGTCAGCAGCACCCAGTTACGGCCGCTCGCCTTGATGGCGTTCTTGACGATGGCGTTGGAGAAATTGGTGCCGTTGCCGTCCCAGACGAACTTGGTGCGGTGGCAGTCCTTGCCGGCTTCGGTCGGGCTGCTGGAGTTGGTGTTGAAGAAGATGGTGCCGTACTTCTGTGCGACCTGCGAGATGGCGTTGGACACACCCGAGTGCACCGCACCGATCAGGAAGGAAGCTTCATTGCGCGTGATCATGCGCTCGGCCACACGCGAGCCGGTGGCCGGCGTGGTTTCGGTGTCGATGTGAATGGCCTCGATGCGCCGGCCCAGCACACCGCCTTTGTCGTTGAACTCCTTGATCGCCATCATGGCGCCCAGGCGCTCTTCGGCGCCCGAAGCCGCGTACAAACCCGATGCGTCCATGGTCAGGCCGATGGTCAGCGGTTTCTTCTGGCCGGTCTGCGCCCACGCGTGGTTGTGCTTCCAGGGGCCCATGAAGGGCGCCGCGCCATAGAGGCCCGCGCCCACCAGCGCCAGGCTGGAGTGCTTGAGCAGCGCGCGGCGCGAAGTGGCCGTGGTGTCGGGCTTGTCGTCGGCCGGGGATTGGGGGGCCGTGTCGTTTTTGTTGATGTCGCTCATGGTTTTGTCTCCTGCTTGTTAATAGTTCGAACGGGGTTGGTTTAACGGGGAACGATCTTGACGTCGTTGAGTTTTTCCTGTGCTTCGAAAAGGGAGGCGATCAGCTTGTCGCCGAAGCCGGCGTTGCTGGCCTGGATCAGGCTCTGGTGCGTGGCTTCACCCATAAAGCTGGTAACGGGCAGCATCTCGGCCAGGTGCGTGTAGTAGCGCAAATCTTTCTGCGCATTGGCGATGCCGAACTTGAACCCGGTCACATCGCCTTCCTTGAGCGTCTTGGTCGCCATCATCTGGAAAATGCCGCAGTTCACGCCACCGGCCGAGATCACGTCATACAGGCGGTTGAGGTCCAGACCGCTTTTGGCTGCGACCGCAAAGGCTTCGGCAATCGAGGCCGCAAAGCTCATGGCCATCATGTTGTTGACCAGCTTGAGCACATGGCCGTGGCCGGGCGGGCCGACGTGAAAGATGTTTTCGCAAAAGGCCTTGAGCACTGGCTCCAAAGTCTTGAAGTCCGCTGGCTCCGCGCCCACCATGGTGTTGAGCCGGCCCTCCTCGGCCTCCTTCGGCGTGCGGGCCAGCGGCGCGTCGACCAGCTTGATGCCTTTGGCCGCGAGGTCGTTGCGAATGCGGGTGCTGGAGGCAGGCTCGGCCGTCGAGGTGTCGACCACGATCAGGCCGGTGCGGCCGCTGTCCAGCAGACCGTCTTTGCCGTAGACGATGTCTTCAACCTGGGGCGAGCCCGTCACGCAGATAAACACGATGTCGCTGGCCTGCGCGCATTCGGCGTTGGTCTTGGCCTCCTTCGCGCCGGCGGCGATCAGGTCGGCCAGGTTGTCCCTGTTGCGGTTGACCTTGAAGGTCAGGCCAAAGCCCTTGGCCAGCAGGTTTTTGGCCATGCCGTGGCCCATCATGCCGATGCCGATAAATCCAATTCGGGGTGTCATGTTGTCTCCGTCTTCTTTCTCGTTGTGATTTGTTTGGGGGCCTGGTTCAGTTCACGGCTTCGGCTGCGCCGGCTGAAACGCCGGCGCCCTTGCCCGTTTTGGCCTGGTCCCACAGCGTGATCAGCCGCGCATAGCGCTCGGCAATGTCCTTGACCACCGCCGCGTCGTCCATGGCGCCGGAGAACCAGCCGGTTGCGGCATCGGCAAAAATCGAACGCCCTACGGCAAAGCCGCGGCAGATGGCGTGCGGCGCCGCGATGCGAAAGCTCTGGTCGAGGTTTTCTTCGCTGGCCTCCAGGCCCAGCACCAGCACGCCGCGGCAATGCGGGTCATGCTGATGAACGACCGCCGCGATCTTTTCCCAGGCCGTCGCGCTGGCTGCGGGCGGCAGCTTCCACCAGTCGGGGAAGATGCCGGCCCGGTAAATTTGCTCGAGGGCCAAGGGCACGGTGTCGTCATCCGCCGGCATGTCTTTGGGCGGAATGACCTCGATCAGGAATTCATGAAAGCTGTCGACGCTGGCGCGCTGCAGGTCGGCCAGGCGGGCGAGCTGGTTTTCGCGCAGGGCCGGTTTGTCATGCGGGTGGTAATACACCAGGCATTTGGCGACATGCTCACCGGGCCAGGTCCGCATGGCGGCGCCCAGGCCGGCGCCGGCTTCAAACTGCAGCGGGCGCGAGCCCGGCAGCTCAACCGGCCTTGCGACCCACCAGCCTTTGCCGGTCACCGTTGGAAGCACCTCTTCGCCAAAGCGTCCATCGACAATCACGCCCACGCCGTCGCGCTGACCGGCGCCGCGCCGTGCGCCTTCAGCGATCAGGGATTTAAAAAGCGGGATGCGTTCGTTACCGGCGCCGTGGCGCGCCGCTACCTCTTCCAGTTGCATGCGGTGGTCGAATGCCAGAATGACCAGCTCTTCCCAGCGGCGCGTACGCGTGCTGACGCGGTGCAGGTGTTCGAGCTGTGCGTCTTCGCGCAGGCGCCGGGTGGTCGAGCCATGCACCAGGAAAAATTGCAACTCTTCCCAGCTCGCCATGGCCGGTGCGCAGCCATGGCGCGACACGACCAGCGCGCCGCAGGCGTTGGCATAGGCGCAGCAGCGTGTGAGCGGCTCGCCGGGGATCCAGCCGCGCAGAAAGCCCGACATGAAGGCATCGCCGGCGCCCAGCACGTTGTAGACATCGACCGGAAAGCCGGGGCCCTGCAAACCTTTTTCAAGCGAGTCGGGAATCGCGCCGTCGAACACCACACATCCCATGGGCCCACGTTTGACGACCAGGGTTGCAGCCGTCAACTCGCGCAGGCGGCGCAGGGCAGCGAGCGTGTCGGTGCTGCCGCCGGCGATATGAACTTCTTCTTCGGTGCCCACGATCAGGTCGCAATGGCCGACGATGGTCTGCAGGTGCGCACTGACTTCACCCGACGGTACAAAACGCTGCTCGCCCATACCCGGGCTGGTCAGGCCCCACAGCACGGGGCGGTAGTCAATGTCCAGCACCACGCGTGTACCCGCGGCTTTGGCCATCGTCATCGCCCGAACGCAGCTTTCATAAGTGAGCGGCTGCGACAGATGCGTGCCCGAAATCAGCAGCGCCTTGGCCGAGCCGATGAAGGCCGCATCGAAGTCCTGCGGGCTGATCGCCATGTCGGCGCAGTTGTCGCGGTAGAACACCAGCGGAAAAGTGTCGCGGTCCTGGATGCCAAGGAACACCAGTGCCGTCAGGCGCTTGGGGTCGGTGGCGACATGGCTCACATCCACACCTTCGGCTGCCAGGGTTTCGCGCACAAAACGGCCGTTGTGCTCGTCACCCACGCGGGTCAGCATGGCGGGCTTGAGACCCAGGCGCGCCACACCCACAGCGGTGTTGGCCGGCGAGCCGCCCAGGTATTTGGTGAAGCTCTGCATGTCTTCCAGGCGGCCACCGATTTGCTCACCGTATAAGTCCACGGCGGCGCGGCCCACGCAGATCAGGTCCAGAGGACGGCTCATGCGGCCCCCTTTCGCGCGGTTTTGGCAGGGGTCTTGCCTGCCGGCTTGCCCTTGGCTTTGGCCGGGCTTTGCTCGGCGAGCTGATGGCCGGTGCTGACCACCAGCGCCTGCGCCAGGCACAGCGGCGCGACCAGCGAGCGGAAAGGTTTGGAGGAGTCGTCGGCCAGCTCGAGGCACACCTTGGCGGAGGCCTTGAGCGGTGACAGCGGGCCGTCGGTGATGGCAATCACCGAAGCGCCCATTTTGGCGGCGATGGCGGCGGCCTCAATGACTTCGGGTGAGTAGCTGCGAAAGCTCGCGGCAATCAGCACGTCGCCGGGTTCGATGGAACGCAGGCTTTCGCGCAGCATGCCGCCCATGCCGTCGAGCAGGTGGGTGCGCAGTTCAAGCTGGCTCAATGCATACGCCAGGTAACCGGCTACCGGGAAAGCGCGGCGCTGGGCCAGTACATGAATGCGCGACGCCGAAGCCATGAGCTTGACGGCGGCCTTCAGGTCGGCCTGGGCAATGGTTTCTTCAAGGTGGCCGAGTTCGGCCACCGACTCACCGACCAGCTGGTGCAGGATGCCGGCCGGCGCGCGCTCGCCGTTGACCTGCTTGCGGCGCATCTGCTCAATACGCTCGCGGTAGCTGTCGGAGCGCTCCAGCAAATGGCCGCGAAACACCTGCTGCATTTCAGAGAAGCCGCCGTAGCCCAGCGCGTTGGCAAAGCGGATCATGGCCGAGGGTTGCACTTCAGTGGCCTCAGCCACCGTCGCCACCGTGCCCAGCGCCAGGTCGTTGGGTTGCTCAAGCGCGAAACGCGCGATGCGCTGCAGCTGCTTGGACATGTCCGGGTAAGTCCGGCCAATCAGCGCTTTCAATTCTTCGTAGGTTGTTGCAGAGTCCATAGTCATTGGTCGCCTCGGGAATGCGGCTGGGCCGCTTGGGCTTGCACAGCATCAAAATAGAATAAATGTTCTTGCATGTTTTAATAATAGAACGTATATTCTGTTTTGTCCAGCACTTATTTCAAGTTTTATTTCCAGCCCTGTCCAGCCCCCTTCCCTGTACCAACCACATCAAGAGACATATTTCCCATGCAACTCGCTTCCGGCCGCGCGCCGCTGATCCCCTTACCGATGCTCGTCACCCTATTGGTGCTGCTATCCACCCCGCTGTGGGTGGGCCGCGTCGGGCTCTACCAATACCTGGCCCTGGAAATCATGATCTGGGTGCTGTTCGCGATGGGCTACAACCTGCTGCTGGGCTTTACCGGCCTGCCCTCCTTCGGGCACGGCGCCTTCTTCGGCACGGGCGCCTACGCTTTCGGTTTGCTGCAGCTCAAGGTCTGGCCCAACCTGTGGTTTGACCTGGCCGGCGCGGTGCTGGTCACGGCGGCGCTGGGGGCACTGGTGGCGCTGTTTATCTCGCACCGGCGCGGTATCTATTACGCGCTGCTCACCATCGCCTTTGGCCAGGTGTTCTGGTTCATCGCCAACAAATGGCACACCGTCACCGGCGGTGAAGACGGGCTGCTGAACATCAAGCGCCTGCCGGCCGATTTCGGCTTCGTGTCTTTTAATCTCGCCGGCAACAACGCCCTCTTCTTCTTTTGCCTGGTGCTCTTCGCGCTGGTGCTGCTGGGCTTGTGGCGGCTGATCCATTCACCACTGGGCCGCATCTTCAGCGCCATCAAGCAAAACGAAACGCGCGCAGCCTTTGTGGGCTACAACGTCTGGCTGTACAAGTGGCTGGCCTTCACGCTGTCTACCGCCGTGGCGGGCCTGGCCGGTGCGCTGTTTGCGATGGCGCAGCAATCGGCCTACCCGAATGTCATGAGCCTGCACAACTCGGGCTTCGTCGTGATGATGGTGCTGATCGGCGGTGGCCTCGTGAGCTTCTGGGGCCCCATCATCGGCGCCACCTTCTTTATCCTGGCGCGCGACCTGCTGGGCGCCTACACCGAGACCTGGTTGCTCTGGTACGGCCTGGTGTTTATGGCCATGGTGCTGTTCAAGCCCGAAGGCATTGCCGGCGCGTGGCAAGCCTGGAAGGCCAGGCCAAAGCGCCCAGTGGCCGCCAAGCCCGCAGCCGCACCCGCAGGAGGTGCACTGTGAAGCTCTTCGAGGCCAGCGGCCTGTCCAAACGGTTCGGCGCCCAGGTGGTGCTGCAAGACATCACGCTCAGCTTCAAGGAAGGCGAGCTCAACGGCATCATGGGGCCCAATGGGGCGGGCAAAACCACCTGCTTCAATGTGCTGACGGGCCGCTACAAGCCCGACCGCGGTCGCGTGACCTTTGCGGGTGAAGACATCACCGGCCTGTCGCCGCGCGAGATCGCACGCAAGGGCGTGTCGCGCTCTTTCCAGATCATGAATCTCTTTGACAGCTATACCGCGCTGGACAACGTGCTGGTGGCCACGCCGCATGTGCGCCAGCAGGGCTTTAACCCCTGGCGCGACCTGGGCGCCGACAGCACGGCGCAGCAGCTGGCCGCAGCCGTGCTGGAGCGTGTGGGCCTCAAGGGCAAAGAGCATGTGCTGGCCAGCAGCCTTTCCTACGGTGAGCGCCGCGCGCTGGAGATCGGCGTGGCGCTGGCGGCCGAGCCGCGCATGCTCTTCCTCGACGAACCCACCGCCGGCCTGGGCGCCGAAGGCACGGCGCGCCTGATGGAGCTGGTGAAAGAACTCAAGCGCCAGCTCACCATTGTGATCATTGAACACGACATGAATTTCCTCTTCAAACTCGCCGACCAGATCTCCGTCATCCATTGGGGCCAGGTCATCACCCAGGGCACACCCGACCAGCTGCGCGAAAACGAATGGGTGCGCCGCTCCAACCTGGGAGCGCTGGCATGAGCGCAGTCCTGAAATCCGTCATCAAAACCGTGTCACCGCAGGCCGACATGCTGGCCGTGGACCGCATAGACACCTTCTACGGCGAAACGCAGGTGCTGTTCGACGTTTCGCTGAAAGTCGGCGCCGGCGAAGTCGTGGCGCTGCTGGGGCCCAACGGTGCGGGCAAGACCACGCTGCTGCGCTCCGTGCTCGGCCTCACGCCGCCGCGCAAGGGCAGCGTCGCCTTCGACGCACGCGACATCACACGCATGGCCACGCATGAGATCGCCAAGGCCGGCATGGGCTGGGTGCCGGATGACCGCCGCATTTTCCCGACGCTGACGGTGGCGCGCAACCTTGCCATTGCGCGCAAGGAAACACGTTTTCGCAAATGGAATGAGAAAGAGTGTTTTGAAATCTTCAGTGCACTCGAATACCTGATGCACCGTGAATGCGAAAACCTCTCGGGCGGCGAAATGCAGATGGTGGCGATCTCGCGCGCGCTGCTCGGCTCGCCCGGCCTGGTGCTCTTTGACGAGCCCAGCCAGGGCCTGGCGCCCAAGGTGGTGCAGGACGTGATGAAAACCATCAGCCGGCTCAAGGCCGAAGGCATTGCGGTGCTGGTGGTCGAGCAGAACGTGCAAAGCGCGCTGCAGGTGGCCGACCGTGCCTATGTGATGAACCAGGGCGTCATCGTCCACGAGGGCCCAGCGGCCGAATTGCGCAACGACGCCGCCCTGTGCCGGCAACTTTTGGGAGTTTGAGCCAGCATGAGCCATCCACTTTTACGTGTCGAAAACGTCGCCAAGCAATACCAGCGCGGCGTCTTCCACAAGACCACCACCTTTTCACTGAACGCCGATTTCGAAGTGCACAAGCCCTGTGTGGTCGGTGTCATGGGCCCCAACGGTTCAGGCAAAACCACGCTGTTTGAGCTGATCACCGGCAGCAACCTGCCCAGCGCAGGCCGCGTGCTGGTGAACGGCCAGGACATCCACCAGGTGCGCACGCGCGAGCGCGACCGGCTGGCGATCCACTACCACCAGTCCTACCAGGTGCGGTCTTTCCAGAAGACCAAACCTGACTTCATGCTGGCGCATGCGCAAAGCGATTCACCGCTGGTGCATTTGTTCGACGAGCCGCAGTTCAACACGCAGGACGGCTACATCGGCTTCATGCTGGATTTCTTTGCCAAGCTCAAGGCCAACGGCCGGCTGGTTTTTTTATGCCTGCACCCCAATGAGCCTTATCACGTCGACATCCTGCGGCAGTGCTGCGAGCGCTTTATCTTTGTGCAAAAAGGCGCTGTCAGCGAGGCGCCCGACTTCGACACCCTCGCGCAAGACGAAAAAGTGCGGACCTATCTGGGTGCGCTGGCCCCGGCGCGTTGACCGGGGGTTCGCTTAAGGGGGTTCGCTTAATCGTCCAGCTTCAGGTTCGCATCCTCAATCGTCTTCTTCCAGGTCTGCGTTTCCTGGCGGATCAGGTTGGCAAACTGGTCGGGGCCGAGGTTCATGTTTTCGTAGCCCAGGGTGCGGTAACGCTCCACAAGGTCCGGCGAGGCCATGGCTTCGGCCACATCGGCGCTGATCTTGTCGCGCACGGCCTTGGGTGTGCCGCGCGGTGCAAAGAGGCCCACCCAGGCATTGATCTCGTAGCCCTTGGTGCCGGGTGATTCGTTCGTTGTAGGCACGTTGGGGTAAAGCGGCGAGCGCTGCGCGCCGGCCAGCGCGATGAAGCGCACCCTGCCGCCCTTTTCCATGCCGCCCGCGCTGGCGACGCTGCCCAGGGCCCACTGCACTTCCTGTGTGGCGACCGCCGTGTAGAGCTGGCCCATGTCCTTGTAGGGCACATGCATCATCTGGATGCCTTTGAGCGACTGCAGCTTGAGGGCACCCAGGTGGCCGGGGCTGCCGACAAACCAGGAGCCGTAAGACACCGTGCCCGGTTTGGACTTAGCCTCCTTGATGATGTCGTCCAGCGTGCGGAAGGGGCTGTCTTTGCCGACCACCACAAAGAAGTCGGTCCGCAGGATGGGACGGATCGGCTCCAGGTCGCGCTGCGGGTCATAGGGCAATTTGCGAAAGGTGTGCGGATGCGTCGTCATGTGGTTGCTGTCCAGCGCCACCAGGTCATGGCCGCCCGGCATGGTCTGCTTGAACGCGCCCATGGCGATAAAACCATTGCCGCCGGGGCGGTTGTCGATCAACACGGGTTGCCCCCATTTTTTGCTGAGCTTCTCGGCAATGACACGCAGCGCAGCGTCCGGCCCGCTGCCGGCGGAGAACGGGGTGATGATTTTGACGGGCTTGCTCGGAAAGGTTTGCGCGCTGGCGAGCGGTGCAAACGTGGCGGCGAGGATGGCTGCGCCCAGCCAGGCGCTTGTCGTGATTCGGTTCAGCATGTTTGTCTCCTGCGAAAGTTCAGGTCGTGGTTTTTGTCGGGAAGCAAGGGGGAATGAAGCGGGTGATTGGCGGGGTCATCTCTGGGTGAGCCCTCCCGTCGATGCGGCGGCAAGCGGGGCAGTGCCCGCACCGGCCTTGAGCAGGTCCAGCGCCACGTCGACGATCATGTCCTCCTGCCCGCCCACCATGCGGCGGCGGCCCAGCTCGACCAGGATGTCGACGGCCTTGAGGCCGTACTTCGCGGCGGCGATTTCGGAGTGGCGCAAAAAGCTCGAATACACACCGGCATACCCCAGCGCAAGGGTTTCGCGGTCTACCCGCACAGGGCGGTCTTGCAGCGGCCGCACGATGTCGTCCGCGGCGTCCATCAGCCGGTAGAGGTCGCAGCCATGGTTCCAGCCCAGGCGCTCGGCAGCGGCGATGAACACCTCCAGCGGCGCATTGCCTGCGCCGGCGCCCATGCCCGCAAGGCTGGCGTCCACACGGTCGCAGCCTTCTTCGACCGCAACGATGGAGTTCGCCACGCCCAGGCTCAGGTTGTGGTGGGCGTGCATGCCGGTCAGCGTTTCGGGCTTGAGCACATCCTTCATCGCGCGGAACCGGTCGCGCACATCCTGCATGCCCAGCGCGCCGCCCGAGTCCACCACGTAGCAGCAGGTTGCGCCGTAGCTTTCCATCAGCTTGGCCTGCTCTGCCAGCACCTTGGGCGTCTGCATATGGCTCATCATCAAAAAGCCCACGGCCTCCATGCCCAGGTGGCGCGCGTATTCGATGTGCTGGCGCGAGATATCGGCCTCAGTGCAATGTGTGGCGATGCGCACAATGCTGGCACCCGCGCTGTGGGCGGCCTTCAGGTCGTGCACGGTGCCGATGCCGGGTATCAGCAAGGTGGCGATCTTTGCGTGCTGCACCACACTGGCCACCGCCTCGATCCACATCAGGTCGGTGTGCGCGCCGAAGCCGTAGTTGAAACTGGAGCCCTGCAGGCCGTCACCGTGGGCGACTTCAATGGAGTCCACCCTGGCGGCATCGAGCGCCGCCGCGATGCGCATCATGTCGGCCACGCTGTACTGGTGCCTCACCGCATGGCTGCCGTCACGCAGCGTCACGTCGGAGATATAGATTTTCTTGTTGGGGTTCATGAAGGTCTCCGGGGTCAGGCCAGCGCTGCTTGCGCCAGCATTTTTTCGGCCATGCGCTCGGCCGTCGCCAGCGCGGCGCTGGTCATGATGTCGAGGTTGCCGGCGTAGGCGGGCAGGTAATGCGCGGCGCCTTCGACTTCCAGAAAGATGGAAGTCTTCAGGCCGCTGACATGCCCCACGCCGGGAATGTTCAAGGGTGCGGCGGCGCCTATGCGTTCAAACTGCACCTTCTGCTTGAGGCTGTAGCCGGGCACGTACTGCTGCACCTCGGCCACCATGCGCTCCACCGATTGCGCCACCCGGTCTTCGTCCGCCATCTCGCTGAGGCAATAGACGGTGTCGCGCATGATGAGCGGCGGCTCGGCCGGGTTCAGCACGATGATGGCCTTGCCCTTCTTTGCGCCGCCCACTGCTTCGATGGCGCGCGAGGTGGTCTCGGTGAACTCGTCAATATTGGCGCGTGTGCCGGGGCCGGCGCTTTTGCTGGAAATGCTGGCAACGATCTCGCCGTACAGCACGGGCGCGATGCGCGACACCGCCGCCACCATCGGTATGGTGGCCTGGCCGCCGCAGGTCACCATGTTCACGTTGGGCGCATCCAGGTAGGCATGGCCGTTGACCACCGGCACACAGTAGGGGCCGATGGCGGCGGGCGTCAGGTCCACCATGCGGATGCCGGGCTTGAGGCCACGCAGGAAAGCATCGTTCACCACATGCGCCGCCGCGCTGGTTGCGTCGAACACGATGTCGACGTCGGCAAACACCGGCAGCCTGGCCAGGCCCTCCACGCCTTCGTGCGTGACGGCCACACCCATGCGCGCTGCGCGGGCCAGGCCGTCGGAGCCCGGGTCCACGCCGGCCATGGCGGCAATTTCGATATGCCTGCCGTGGCGCAGGATCTTGATCATCAAGTCGGTGCCGATATTGCCGGGGCCGATGATGGCGGCTTTGAGTTTTTCAGTCATGATGTTTCCTGTGCAATGTCCTGTGCAGTTTTTTTAGCCCTTGGGCACGCCGCCCACGCCCCAGTGCGCGGCCGGCACTTCCTGAACGATCACGCGCACGGCTTCGCGCGGTGCGTTCAGGCTGGCGACCGCCGCTTCCGTCAGCGTGCGTATGAGTTCGGCCTTGGCCTCCATGGGGCGGCCTTCGATCAAGGTGACCTGTATCAACGGCATGGCTTACTCCGTGGTGGTGAATGAGACGGCGCCAATGTGCTGCATCTCGCAGCGCACATGCACGCCGGGCGCCAGGGCTTCGGCGGCGGTGGCGCCACCGGCCATCACAATCGCGCCGGCTTGCAGCGGCTCGCCGGCAGCGGCGCAGATGCGTGCGGCCGCTACCAGCGAGCGCAACGGATGGCCGAGGATGCCGGCCGTGGAGCCGACCTGTTTGGGCTGGCCGTTCAGCGTCAGCACCAGGCCGAGGTTGCTGAAGTCCTGCGTCGGGTCTGCCCAGGGGCCGATCACAAAACCGGTAGAAGACGCGTTGTCCGCAATCACATCGGCCAGCGAGAACTTGAAGTCCGCATAACGGGAATCAATGATTTCCAATGCGGGCGCGATGGCTTCCACGGCCAGCAAGGCTTCAGCCAATGTGGCGTTGCCTGGCAAGGGCCGCGACAGCAGGAAGGCAATCTCGGGCTCGACCCGTGGATGCACATAACGCGACAGGAAAACCGGCGCGCCCTCTTCCACGGCCATGGCGTCGGTGAGCCGGCCCCAGATCATGTCGTGCACACCCATCTGCTGCATCTTGGCGCGGCTGGTAAAGCCCATCTTCATGCCGACGCGGCGCTCACCGCGCGACAGGCGCCGGGCGATCGATGCGGCCTGCACTTCATAAGCCTGTGCTTCGCTGAGCGTGTGTTCGTGCGAGAGCTGGGCAATGGCGGTGGCGGTGCGTGCGGCTTCGTCCACCCGCGCGGCGAGGTCAAGAATCAGGCTCATGCTTTGTCTCCAAATGCGGCGCGGACGGATCCGAGGCCGTTGATGCGGGCTTCCACCACGTCACCGGGCGACACCACGACCATGGGGCCGAGCGCGCCGGTCAGCACCACATCGCCGGCTTTCAGGCCACGGCCCAGCGAGGCCATCTTGTTGGCCAGCCACACGGCGGCGTTGTAAGGGTGGCCCAGGCAGGCGGCGCCCGCACCCAGCGAGACAGGCTCACCGCCGCGCTCCATCACCATGCCGGCCAGGCGCAGATCGAGCTGCTGCGGTTTGACGGGCGTGTTGCCGAGCACAAAGGCGCTGCTCGAGGCGTTGTCGGCGACCGTATCGACAAAACGGATGTCCCAGTTGGCGATGCGGCTGCCGACGATCTCCAGCGCCGGCAATGCAAAGGCGGTGGCGCGCAGCAATTGCGCGACCGTGATGCCGGGCTCGGGCAGGTCGTGCTCCATGACCAGCGCGACCTCGGCTTCGACCTTGGGCTGCATCAGCACCTTCCACGGAATCGGTTCGCCGTCGCAATAAGCCATGTCGGCAAACAGCATGCCGAAGTCGGGCTGGTCCACGCCGAGCTGTTTTTGCACGGCGCGCGCGGTCAGGCCGATCTTGCGGCCCACCAGCTTGCCACCGGCTTTGAGGCGGCGCTCGGTGTTGATGTCCTGCACGGCATAGGCTTCGTCAGCGCCGAAGTGTGCGAACTGCTCGCGCAGCGGGGTGATGGCCTGGCCGGTTTCGGCGGCCGACCACAGTTGCTCAGCCGCCGCGGCGATATCTTTGTTGTTCATGCAGGCGCTCCTTCCAGTTTGATGCAGACGTTGGACAGCTCGGTGTAGAACTCCAGCGAATGCACACCGCCCTCGCGGCCTATGCCCGACATGCCGGAGCCGCCGAAAGCCGTGCGCAGGTCGCGCAGGAACCAGGTGTTGACCCAGGCCACGCCGACCTTGAGTTTTGAGGCCACGCGGTGGGCGCGGTTGATGTCGCGGGTGTACACAGAAGCGGCCAGGCCGTAAGGCGTGTCGCCGGCCAGGCGCAGCGCTTCTTCTTCGGTGTCGAAGGGCATCACGTGGCAGCAGGGGCCAAAAATTTCTTCCTGCACCACACGAGCCGTTTGCGGCAGGCCGGTCCAGACGGTAGGTTCAATCCATGCACCGCCGCGCAGGGCCTCCGGCATGTCGGGCACGCCACCACCACACACCGCATGCGCGCCCTCCTCACGTGCCAGTGCGTAGTAACTCAAAACCTTCTGCTGATGCTCTCGCGAGATCAGCGGCCCCCAGTTGGCGGCGATATCGCCTGAGGCGCCGGGACGCAAGGCCTTGGCAGCGTCAGCCAGTTTTTGCACCACGGCGTCGAAGACCGGCCGCTCGACGTAAACACGCTCAGTGCCCAGGCACACCTGGCCGGTGTTTTCAAACACCGAACGCGCCAGCCCTGCAGCCACCACATCAAGATTGGCGTCGGCAAACACGATGGCCGGGTTCTTGCCGCCCAGCTCCATCGATACGGGCTTGATGCCATCGGCCGCGGCCTTGATGATGGCTGCGCCGGTGCGGGTTTCACCGGTGAAGGTGATGGCATCAACGCCCGGGTGAGTGGTGAGAAACTCGCCGGCCGAGCCGGGGCCGAATCCGTGCACCACGTTGTAGACGCCGGGTGGCACACCGACCTCGTTCATCACCTCGCCCAGCAAGGCGGCCGTTGCCGGTGTTTCTTCCGACGGCTTGACGATCACCGTATTACCGCAGGCGAGTGCCGGCGCCACCTTCCAGGTCATGAGCAAGAGCGGCAAATTCCAGGGGCACACCACCGCGATCACGCCCTTGGGCCGGCGCAGTGCGTAGTTCAGGCCGGGCTGGCCGTCGGGCGCGGTCATGGTGAAGCACTCGGTCGGCACGTTGCGCACCGCGTCGGCGAAGACGCGGAAGTTGGCGGCGCCACGCGGGATGTCGAGGTGCGAGGCGAGCTTGTAGGGCTTGCCCGTGTCGGCAATTTCCGCAGCCAGAAAATCTTTGGCGCGGCGGTCAATCGCGGCGGCGATGGCATACAGCATGTCGGCGCGCTGCGCGAGCGTGAGCTTGCCCCAGGGGCCGTCAAGCGCCGCACGCGCCGCTTTCACGGCTGCGTCCACATCGCTGCGGCCGGCTTCGCTCACCTGCGCGACACGATGCCCTGTGACCGGGTCGATGTCGTCAAACAGCTTGCCGCTGCCGGTGCGGTACTGGCCGTTGATGAAATTCAGAATAGTGGGCTTGGGGTCGGACATGGTTCTTCTCGGGTTCTTTTCTTCGTCAGTCAGTGATTCGTAGGAAGGCCCAGCTCGGCATCACCCGCCGTCAGGTGGTCCCACATGCGTTCGTAGATCAGGCCGGTGCTGGTCGCGCGCTCGGCGCAGGCCTGCCCGTCGAGCAGCACGGACTCACCCTCCAGGCCGGCGGCCAGCACATCCAGCTCCAGGCGCGCCGCGTCTTCCAGGTACCAGGTCAGCACCACGGCTTTAAGTAGCGAGTCCGCCGCCACCACCGCGCCGTTGCCGCGCATGACCAGCGCATTCAAGGCGCCGAGCTCCACCGCCAATGCGGCCGCAGCGGCGTCACTGCGCACCAGCTGCGGGTCGTCCCATAGCGCCACACCGGCGCCGAAGTAAGCGCCGAAGCCGTGTCGCGGGCGCGGCGTGCGGCGCGCGGTGCCCAGCGTCATCACGCTGCGCGGCATGCTGCGCACCACGGCCCGCACCTCGGGCCTGCGCTGGTAGATCTGCTGGTGAATGCGCACCTCGCCAAGCACGCCCTCCGGCAGGCTGCCGGACACCGGCACGACAACGCCGGCCTCACCGGGGGCAATCAGGCCCATGGGCTTGGCTGCGCACACCAGAAAGTGTTCGGCGTCCAGCCGCTCGCTGCAATGCCCGTAGGCATGCACCAGGCCGTGGCGCGACAAAGCCCGCGCGGCCAGGCGCACGCGGCGTTGCGCATCGGGCAGTTGAGAGAAATGCTGGGCCACCATGTCAGACCTTGAATTCAGGGATATCGGGTTTGGAGCCCCACATGCAGAAGGACGTGGTGTCCATGGGGAACTGGCGCGGCTGGTAGCCGGCCTCCTGCTCTGCCGTGATGTGGCGCACGCCGGTCGAATACTCATAGACCATGCCGTCCGGCCCCTCGAAGTAGAGGAAGCAGGCGCCCGAGGTCGGATGACGGCCTGGACCGAAGACGATGCGCACGCCGGCGGCCTGCAGGCGGTACCAGGCTTTCATCAGGTCGTTGATGGAGTCGACCTGGTGGTTGACGTGCTGCACCCCGGGCTTGCGCGAGGGGAAGAGCGCGATCTTGTGATGCACTTCGTCGATGCGCAGCAGCGGTGAAGGGCCGATGCGGTCGCTGACGCGCGCGCCGAGAACGCCCGTCCAGAACTGTTCGTCGCGCACCGGGTCGCTGGAGCACAGGCCGATGTGGCTGAAGCCGGTGATGCCGGTGTTGTGCGGCGGCCAGTAGTCGCGGCCGCTGTGGTGCGGCTGCACCACCAGGTCTATGCTGTTGCCGGTCGGGTCCTTGAAGTTGATGAAGGACTTGACGCGGCGCTGCTCGCATTCCGCCGCCGTGCCGGCGCGCACTTTCACGTCGCTGCGGTCCAGCAGCGTGGCGGCGGCCTCCAGCTCCGCCGCATCGCGCAGCTCAAAGCCCACGGTGTGGTCGGCCGGGTCGCCCTCGAAGTACACCAGTGTGTGGTCACGCCCATCGCTGCGAAAGTATTCGGCGCCGCCCTCCTGGCGGGCCGACTCCAGGCCAACCACCTGGCGCGCATAACGGCTGGCCGACGCGATGTCGCGTGTGCCCAGCCTGACGTAGCGGATATCCCAGAGGTTGATCATCGTGTCTCCTGTAGCGCACTCCTTTTTGGGTGTGCGTTGATGTGATGGACGCGACTATAGGCAGCCGTCAGGCATTTGAGAAATGAAAATATAGAATCTGTGATATCTGATTTGTTGATATCAGGAACCATGCAGACGCAAGGAGACGCACCATGCAGGCCCAAGGCAAACCGCTGACCCACCAGATTGACCTCAACCTGCTGGAGCTTTTTGACACCGTCTTTCGCACCAAGAACCTCACGGCCACCGGCGCGCGGCTGGGGCTGTCGCAGCCGGCGGTGAGTTACGGCCTGGCCAAGCTGCGCGAGTCGTATGGCGACGCGCTGTTTGTGCGCATGCAGCGCGGTGTGCAGCCCACGCCCTTTGCCGAGCAGCTGGCGCAGCCGGTGGCGGCAGCCCTGCACATCGTGCGCGGCACGGTGCAGAAAACCGCTTTTGTGCCCGCGCAGGCCACACGCACTTTTCGCATCGCGATGACGGATATCGGCGAGCGTTACTTCATGCCGCGCCTGTCGCAGTGGCTGGCGGTGCAAGCGCCGGGCATCACGGTGGAGACCTTGTCACCCAGCCTGGCCGAACTCTCCGAAGGCCTGGCCACCGGCGATGTGGATATGGCGGTGGGCTTCATCCCGGGCCTGGGCAAACAGGTGCACCAGCAGGTGCTGTTTCGCGAGCACTTTGTGTATTTGATGCGCCAGGGCCATCCAGCGCTGGCCGGCGCGCTCACCGTGGGGCAGCTGCGCCACCTGGGCCATGTGGTGGCCAGCCCGCCGGGAACACAGCATTTGGCGACGGTCGAAAAGGTGTTGGCCAGCCCGCGCGTGAAAGCGAAGATCTCGCTGCGTGTACGCAGTTTTTTGTGCGTGGGCCCCATCGTGGCCGAGACCGACCTGGTGTCACCCGTGCCGAACAACCTGGCGCGGCTGGTGGCCACGCACCTGGACTTGCGCCTGTGCCCGCCGCCCACCAAGTTTCCGGAATTTGATATCTCGATGTACTGGCACCAGCGCTACCACCAGGACCCGGCCCTGCTGTGGATGCGCGAGGCCATGGCGAGCCTCTTTGCGGCGGGCAAGAAGCGCGGCTGAAGCCGCTCAGCCCGCCAGGCGTTTTTGCGCGAAGGCTACGTACCAGTCCAGGCAAACCGGGTTGGCCATCGCGTCGCGGTTGACCACCTTTTCCAGCGGCTGGCCCAGCAGCAGTTTCTTGATCGGCAGCTCCTGCTTCTTGCCTGAGAGCGTGCGCGGGATTTCGGGCACGGCGAAGATCTCGTTGGGCACAAAGCGCGGCGACAGCGCCGTCTTGACTGCCAGGTTCAGGCGCGCCTTCATCGCATCGTCCAGCACATGGCCGGGCCGCAGCACCACGAAGAGCGGCATGTAACTTTCACGGCCCAGGTATTCAAGGTCCACCACCATCGAATCCAGCACCTCGGGCAAGGCTTCGATGGCGCTATAGAGCTCGCTGGTGCCCATTCGCAGGCCGTGGCGGTTGATGGTGGCGTCGCTGCGGCCGTAAATGATGCAGCTGCCCGAGGGCGTGACTTTGAGCCAGTCGCCATGCCGCCAGACGCCGGGGTAGGTGTCGAAGTAGCTGGCCAGGTAGCGCTGGTTGCCTTCGTCGCCGACGAAGTAAAGCGGCATGGAGGGCAGCGGTTGTATGCAGACCAGCTCGCCGACCTCATCGATGACGGATTCACCCTTGTCGTTCCAGGCTTCGACGGCGCAGCCGAGGATGCGGCATTGCATTTCGCCGGGGACGACGGGAAGTTCGCGGTTGCCGCCAATGAATGCGCCCGCGAAGTCGGTGCCGCCAGAGATGTTGCACCACCAGATATTGGGATTTCCAATCCTGGCGAACTGCGCAGTCCCCCAGCGCTGCGTGTCTTCGCTCAGCGGCGATCCAGTTGTGCCCAGAGTACGAAGCCGGCTCAAATCTCCGCACTGCGCAACGTCAACACCGGCCTTCATGCAAGTGGCAAAGAATGCAGCACCCGCACCAAAGAAAGTGGCACGCGCGTCGGCGACAAAGCGCCAGAGCGTGGTCCAGTCAGGCGCGTCCTTGCTGCTGCCCGCCGGGTTGCCGTCATAGATGCAGCAGGTCGTGCCGTTGAGCAGGCTGGCGGCCTGCACGTTCCACATGATCCAGCCGGTGGAGCTGTACCAATGAAAGCGCTCGGGATTTGCCGGGTCGGCGTAGCTGGGCGCCAGGTCGTTGTGCAGGCGCAGCAGGGCCAGCCCCACCAGCGCCACACCGCCATGGCCGTGCACGATGGGTTTGGGCAGGCCGGTGGTGCCGCTGGAATAGACGATCCACAGGGGATGGTCAAACGGCAGCCAGAGCGGCTCAAACGCCGCGGTTTGCGCATCATTTCGGGCAGTCGCCGAGGCGTAATCTGCGCTTTCAGCGATTGAATTGGCAGCGGGCAGTATGTTGTGAATGATCACATGCGTGATGCTGGGCAGCGCCGCCACCAGCTCGGTCACCGCATCCCGGCGGTTGATGTCCTTGCCGCCGTAGCGCACGCCGTTGCAGGCGATCAGCACCTTGGGCTTGATCTGCGCAAACCGGTCCAGCACGGCGGGCGTGCCCATGTCGGGTGCGCACACGCTCCAGACGGCGCCAATGCTGGCCACCGCCAGAAAGGCCACCATGGTCTCCGGCGTGTTGGGCAGGTAGGCGGCCACGCGGTCACCGGGCTGCACACCTTGCGCCTTCAGGTGCAGGGCCAGTGAGGCCGACTGGCGGCGCATCTCGGCCCAGCCCAACTCGCGCGGCGCTTCACCACTCGCCAGGCTGGCCTCGCCGTGGCTGACAAGTGCGGGCACGCCGGCCGCTTCGGCCGCAGCGACATGGCGAAACACCTGCTGCGCGTAGTTGCCTTGCGCGCCCGGAAACCATTCGGCCCCCGGCATGCTGCGCCGGCCCAGCACGGCGCTGTGGGCCGTAGGCGACTGCATTTCAAAGTAGTCCCAGATGCTTTGCCAAAAAGCATTGAGGTCGGTAACCGACCAGCGCCACAGCGCGTCGTAGTTATCGAATGAGAGGCCGCGTGTGGCCTGGAGCCAGTCCTGGTAGTGGCGGATTTGCGGTACAGGCAAAGGCAGCGGCATCGAAGGCCGGGCGGGTGCAAGCGTCATACAACAAGCTTACCCCGCACGGCCTTTGGGTGCGTCGGGGATTCCCCTGCGCCGGCTATAGCAGCGACCGCAGAACGGTCTCCAGTTCTACGCCTCCCTTGCGCGGCGTGTGCTCGAACGAAATCCAGCCTTCGTTAAAGCCGTCCAGCATGCGCATGCGCGGCTCCGGGTTCTTCATGCCCTGCGCGTTGAAGCGAGCCTGCCAGGTTTCGCGCGGCACGGCTTCCGCGCGCACACCGGTGCGCAGCAGGCGGGCCAGGCAAGCGGCAATGTCGTTCGGTGAGTAGTGCCCCGGCCCCTCAAGCTCGACAATGCGGCAGCCCGTCCACACCTCCTGCAGCAGCCCGGCGGCGGTGCGGCCCACATCGATAGTGGCAACCATGGGAATCGCGCGGTCCAGCGGCTGCAAAAAACTGGGGATAACGCCGCTCTCACGCGCGGGGGCGATGTCCCACACGGCGTTTTCCATAAACCAGGCCGCCCGCAAAAACGTGACCGGCATTGGCAGGTTGCCCAGGCTTTGCTCGAGCAAGCCCAGCTGGCTGAGCAGATTCGGCTGCTGCGCCTGCGCGCCCACCGTCGAAAGGCACACCACACGCTGTGGCCGCGCGGCTTGTAGGGCGCTGTGCAGCGCCGCAATGAGGCGGCGCGCTTCGGTGGAGCCGGGCGAGGGATCAAATTGCGGTGGCAGCAGCACAAACACCGCCTCGGCGCCCATAAAGGCTTGCGTGAGCGACTGCGCATCGTTCATGTCCGCCAGCGCGACTTCGCAGCCCCGGCTGGCCCACGCCTGGCCCTTGGCCGGGTCGCGCACGACGGCCCGCACGGCTTTGCCTGCCTCCAGCAAGGCCTGCGCAACGACGCCGCCCACCTTGCCGCTAATTCCTGTGATCGCATACATATTCGCTCCTGGTTGCTGCGGCAAACGCCGCGAAGCAACGAATTCTGGGCGCCGCGCACTCATTTGGCGATAACATGAATGGCATTTGATTCATGACACTTAGGCATGTATGACCGGATTTGATGAACGGATGCTCAACGGCATGGGCGTATTTGCGGCCATCGTCGACGCCGGCACCTTTGCAGCCGCCGGCGAGCAGCTGGAGATGTCGCAGCCCGGCGTGAGCCGTGCCGTGGCGCGCCTTGAAGCGCGGCTGGGCATACGCCTTTTTGACCGCACCACGCGCGCCATCTCGCTCACCGACGAAGGCCGCCGTTTTTACGAGCAGGTGATGCCGCTGATGGCGGGGCTGGAGGAAGCCGCGGCCACCGCAGCCGGCGGCGCGACGGCGGTGCGCGGGCGGCTGCGCGTCAACGTCGACCCCTTCTTCTCGCGGCTGGTTTTGGGGCCGCGGCTCGGCTCTTTCATGTCACGCTACCCGGAGCTGCAGCTGGACCTCGTAACCCGCGACCAGCTCGGCGATATGGTGGCCGACGGCTTTGACCTGGCGGTGCGCTTTGGCAACCCGGCCTCCTCCAGCCTGGTCTACCGCCGCCTGCTGGATTCACGCATGGCGACCGTCGCCAGCCCCGCTTACCTCAAGAAGTACGGCCGGCCGCTGACGCCGCAAGAACTGGACCGTGGCGGCGCGCATGTCTGCATCGACTTTCGCAACCCCGAGACGGGCAAGCCCTTTAGCTGGGAGTTTCACCGCAAGCGAAAGAAGATCGAGATCTGGCCGGGCGGACGGCTGACCGTCAATGACGCGGGCACGCTGCTCAGCGCCTGCCTTGCGGGCTACGGCATCGCGCAGATCATGACGCTGGGTTCGGAAGCCTTGCTGGCCAGCGGCAAACTCGTGGAGCTCTTTCCCGACTGGCCCGATGAGCACTTTCCGCTTTATGCCTTGCACCCGTCGCGCCACCATCCACCCGCCAAGACCCGGGCCTTCCTGGACTTTGTGGTGTCGCTGGTGCAAGAGCCGAAAGAGGCGCGGGATGTCGCGTAAAGGCGCCCGGTGAGCACCGAAGCCTGGACGATTTACTGCGACGGTAGCGCAGTGCCCAACCCCGGCCTCATGGGGCTGGGCGCTGTCATCATCGCGCCGGATGGCAGACGGCATCCGCTCTCCATCACCGCGGAAGGCCGGGGCTGCAACAACGAAGCTGAGTTGCGCGCGCTGATGACGGCCATGCAATACGCCGGGCAGCACGGTGCCACTGAGCTACTCATTCATTGCGACAACAGTGTGGTGGTTCAACAGCTGCTGGGCACCGCCACGGAGCCCTTTCTGCGCTTGACCCCGTTGTTTGACGAGGTGCGCACCGTGCTGCAGTCCTTCACATCCGCACGGCTGGTGTGGATACCGCGCCATCGCAACCGGGAAGCCGATGCCTTGGCCAGGGCGGCCGTGGGGCTGATGCCCAAAAGCACAGCGGCGCCCGCCAGGCGCCGCCGTTAACAGGATGACCCGGGTCAGGCGGCCAGAACCACTCGCGCAGGCTTGAGCCCGTCCAGCAAGTCGGCGACTTTCAGCTTGGAGCCGATCTTGTGGCCATGCGTCTTCAATTCAGCCAGGATGGCGGTGACTTCTTCTTTTTTGGGGCGCAGCGGATTCAAGGACTTTGCGAGTAGAGGCACGACGTCGCGCCGCATGAAACGCCTGCCGGAAACCGCGATCTGCCAGATCACCAGCACGATGCCGGCTGCCATCGCCACGAGCACCGCCACCTCGGCTTGGTCGGGGGCGACAACACGCGTCAGCGCAGGCACGGCGAGCAGAAGGCCGATGGTGGCCAGGACGGCAAAACCAACCTCCTTGTCCATGTGCGTCGAGGCAAACCGTTTTTCAACGGAGGGGGAAAGGACGAGAAAAGCTTCGCGCAACAGGCTTTTGCGCTCTTCGGCGGCAAGCAGCATGGGAGACGATTTCACCTTTTCTTCCAGCGACAGCCTGTCGGCCCAGTAGGCGGCAAAACCCGGAAAGGTCTTCCTCATCAGCTCTGCCAGGGGCGCCTGTTTCTTGGCCATGCTCTGGTATCTCGCCGCGTCCGCCGTATAGGATGTTCCGCAGGCTTGGCAGGTCCGGTCATACCCGACCAGCTCACCCTCGCCCACGGTAATGTAATAAACGTGCCCTGCCATGCCAATCCGGCGAACCAGGAACGGCTGTGCGCAGCGGCAAATGGTGCAGAAGTCGGCGACAAAGCCCAGCTTTTTGTAGACGGCTTTCTTTCCCCAAACAATGAACATGACAATCCCTCTGTTATTTAAATAATGTGATTGCAGCCCGCCACGCCGGGCATTTGGGCACGGTGCACGGGCTGTGGGCCCAAATATAAGCGCAGAATTTGACACCCTGAAACGGTAAAAACCGGCCCGCTTGCACTTTCGCACAATCGTGCTAATATTCGCCCCATGGACGCCAAAACCCAGAAAAGTGAAATGACCCGCGCCGCCATCATCGGCGCAGGCATTGACCTGGCCGCGGCGGACGGGCTGGAGGCCATCACCTTGCAGGCGGTGGCCGACCGCATCGGGCTTTCCAAGAGCGGTGTGTTTTCACGCATCGGCTCGCGTGAGGCTTTGCAAAAAGCCGTGATTGAAGAATTCGGCCGGCGCTTTATTGCCGATGTGTTTGTGCCCGCCATGCAGCAGCCCAAGGGCTTGCCGCGGCTGGAGACCATCGTGCAGCGCTGGATCGTGCGCACACGTGATGTCGAGGCCAAGTCGGGCTGTATTTACACCGCAGGCGCCTTTGAGCTGGACGACCGCGAAGGCGAGCTGCGCGACGCGCTCTTCAGTGAGATCACCCGCTGGCGTGCCGCGTTGCGGCGCACCGTGCTGCAGGCCATGGAGGCCGGCCATTTGAAGGCCGACACCGACGCCGAGCAGCTGGTGATGGAAGTGAGCAGTATTGCCATGGGGCTGCTGCACGATGCCCGTTTTCTGCGCGACCCCCGCGCGGCCGAACGGGCACAGGCATCCTGGGAGCGCCTGATCAAAAGCTACCAGACCGAGGCAGTCACCAACCAATAAGAGACAAAAAGAAGGCGAAAGGGGCAGCAGTGCCTTTTTCAGTGTTTGGGTAACTTTTAATTTCGCACGACCGTGCGGAGAAATGAGGAAATCATGTTGATTCTGATCATTGCTTTAAGTGTGTTTCTCGGCGTTCGCGCCGTGAAGGCGGCCCTGGCTTCGTTGCGCAGCTTGCCGCGCAGCAACGAAGACTGGATCTGGTACTGATATTCACCAGGGAAATCACGCCATGACACGCACATCCCTGCAGGCCACCACGGCCTTTTACAACGCCAGCCCCCTGACGCGGATTTTCCGCTGGGGGCTGGGCGCTTCCGAGCAGCTTTGGCCCGCGCTGGCTGTGCGCGCGGCACTGCGGCTGTTCGGCACACCGCTGCCGCCCAAATGGATCAGCCGCCGCCGCAAGTGGAGCCCCGAATGGCACATCGAGCAGTGGCCGTTTGAAGACGCCAGCCTGACGCTGTATTCGCGCCCCGTGGCGCCGCCGGGGCCGGTGGTGTTGCTGGTGCACGGCTGGGGCGGGCATGCCGGGCAGATGCTGGCGCTGGCGGACCAGTTGAGCGCCCAGGGCCTGAGGCCGGTGATCGTCGAGATGCCGGCGCACGGCCGCAGCAGCGGCTCGGTGAGCAACCTGCCGCAGTTTGCCCGCGTGCTCGACTACGTGACGGCCCGGCTGCAGCAGCAAGGCCACACGCTGCGCGCACTGGTGGCGCATTCGCTGGCCGCCAATGCCGGTGCGTATGCCGCCAGCCGGGGCCTGGCCGCAGGGCGGCTGGTGCTGCTGGCGCCGCCGGCTTCGCCGCTGGAATACACGCGGCTTTTTGCCCATGTGTTTGGCCTGGCCGAATCGACGCGGGCAGCAATGCAGCGGCGCATCGAGGCGCGCGAAGGCATCTTGATGCCGCAGTTTGAACCCGCGGCCGTGGGCCCGCGCATCACGCTGCCCACGCTGGTGGTGCATGACCGGCAAGACAGCATCAACCGCTTTGCCGATGGCGTGGCCTATAGCAACTCGATTGCCGGCGCGCGGCTGCTGGCCACCGAAGGCCTGGGCCACCGCAAGATCCTCAAGGACGATGAGGTGCTGCGGGAGGTTGCCGCGTTCCTGGCCTGAACTGAGCCGCTCTTGTGCGGGGCGGCCATTCCCCCTAGCATTGCCTCACTTTTATATTGAGGAGTGAGCGATGGGAATCTTTGACTGGACGGAAAAGAGCAGCGCGGTCTTGCAGCAAGGCGGCGTGATTGCACCCGACGAACGCCTGCCCTGGCCGCAAACCGCGGTCATGGGTGTGCAGCACGTGATCGCCATGTTCGGCGCCACGGTGCTGGCGCCTATCCTGATGGGGTTTGACCCCAATATCGCCATCCTGATGAGTGGGATCGGCACGCTGATCTTTTTTGCCATCACCGGCGGCAAGGTGCCTAGCTATCTGGGTTCGAGCTTTGCCTTTATCGGCGTGGTGATTGCCGCGACGGCCTACGCCGGCAAGGGCCCCAACGCCAACCTGGGCGTGGCGCTGGGCGGCATCATCGCCTGCGGTGTGCTCTACACCCTCATCGGCGTCATCGTGCAGGCTGTGGGCACCGGCTGGATAGAACGCTTCATGCCGCCTGTGGTCACCGGCGCGGTGGTGGCCGTGATCGGCCTGAACCTGGCGGGCATTCCCATCAAAAACATGGCGGCCAGCAATTTTGATTCGTGGATGCAGGTGGTGACCTTTGTCAGCGTCGCCCTGGTGGCGGTGATGACGCGCGGCATGGTGCAGCGCCTGTTGATCCTGGTCGGGCTGATCCTGGCCAGCGTGATTTATGCGGTGCTGACCAACGGCCTGGGCCTGGGAAAACCCATGGACTTTTCGGGCATTGCCAATGCCGCATGGGTGGGCATGCCGGGCTTCACGGCGCCGGTGTTTGAGCTCAACGCCATGCTGCTGATCGCGCCGGTCGCCATCATCCTGGTGGCGGAGAACCTGGGCCACATCAAGGCAGTGACAGCCATGACGGGCAAGAACCTGGACGTCTACATGGGCCGCGCTTTCATCGGCGACGGTGTGGCCACCATCGTCTCAGGCAGTGCGGGCGGCACCGGCGTGACGACCTACGCGGAGAACATCGGCGTGATGGCGGCCACCAAGATTTATTCGACTGCCGTGTTTATCGTGGCGGCGCTGATCGCCGTGCTGCTGGGTTTCAGCCCCAAGTTCGGCGCGCTGATCCAGGCGATTCCGCTGCCGGTGATGGGCGGTGTGAGCATTGTGGTGTTCGGCCTGATCGCGGTGGCCGGCGCCAAGATCTGGGTGGACAACAAAGTCGACTTCTCAGACAACAAAAACCTGATCGTCGCTGCGATCACGCTGGTTCTGGGCACGGGCGACTTCACGCTGCGCTTTGGCCAGTTTGCGCTGGGCGGCATTGGCACCGCCACGTTCGGCGCGATCCTGCTTTACGCGCTGCTCAATCGCAAGCGCTAAGCGCTGAGAAAGACAAAGCCCCGGCCAGTGCATAGACTGGCCGGGGCTTTTTTGATTCAAGCCTTGAGAGGGTTTGAAAGTGCGTTAACGGCTTAACCGATAAAGCGGCCGCCGGCGCCCAGCACGCCGAGCTCCACAAACTTCGAGCCGGCAAAAGGCGGCGCGGCGTAGTCGACGCTGAAGCCACCCAGGTCGAACTTCTGCAGGCCGGCCAGCGCGTTGCGCAGCTTGGCGCGCGTCACGTCGCGGCCGGCGCGCTCCAGGCCCTCAGCCATCACGTAGGTGTTGATGTAGCTCTCCAGGCTGCCGAGCGAGAACTCCTGCTGGCCGATGGCACGCATGGCGGCCTGGTAGTCGCGCACCACTTGCAGCTTGGCGCGGTAGGGGTCGGGGAACACCATGGTCAGCGCCAGGCCGGAGCCGGCGGCGCCCAGTGCCTTGATGCCGTCGCCGGCCAGCGTGACGCTCAGGCCTGCGATGGGCAACATCGGCGAAGCCTTTTTCAGCGCAGTGATCAGGCTGACAGAAACCGAGCCTGCGGTGCCCAACAGCACGGCGCCGGGTTTGCCCGCGACGATCTGGTTCACCACGTCATTGAGGTTCTTGCCGTCGACGGCCAGTGCGGCCTGCGCACCCACTTTCGCGCCCTGTGCCAGCAGCGCGCGGTTGACGTCGGCCAGCACTTCCTTGCCGTAGCTGTTGTCCAGGTAGACGACAGCCAGGTCCTTGATGCCCATGCCCACAATGCGCTGCACCAGGCGATCGGTTTCGTCGGTGAAGCTGGCACGCACATGGAACACATTGCGCATGCCGGGCTTGCGCAGCGACGACGCGCCCGAGCGCGGCCCGACGTAGGGCAGGTTGGAGGCCTCAATCACCGGCACGATGGCCGTATTGTTCGGCGTGCCGACGCAGGACATCAGCGCAAAAATGCTGCCGTCATCGATCATCTTCTTGACGTTGTCGGCGCTGCGCTGGGGCACGTAGCCGTCGTCCAGCATCTGGAACTGCAGCGTGCGGCCGTTCACGCCGCCCTTGGCGTTGATCTGGCCCATGGCCGCGTCCACGCCCAGCTTGAGCTCGGCGCCAACACCTGCCAGCGGGCCGCTGGTCGCACCCGTGCTGCCGATGGTGATGGCCTTGGCCGTCAAGCCCTCCTGGGCGTAGGCATTGCGGATGAAAGCAGGGGCGGCGGCAAGAGCGGCCATTTGAGGGGCGAGCGAAAGAAAGCGGCGGCGAAACATCGCGGGGAAATCTCCAAAGGGGACGGCCGTGAGGGCCAAAAGACCAAGGCCGTGCGGCCTTGCGGGGGTAAAAACCGCCTGCCAGCCAGCGCCATGAGGCGCCAACAAGACAGGTGAATCGTTTACATCTGAACGATTCTAGGTAGAAACCCTGACGAATTGATGACGCAGCGATGACCGCGGCATGACGGGCCGGGCATCACCCGGTGCGCCGGCGGCTTAGCGGGCCTGCGCTTTGGCCAGGGCCGCTTTGGTTTTGGCCAGCTCGCGCTCCAGGTCGGCGCGCTCGCCGATTTCCTGCTCCAGCGTCTGGTTGACCTGCGCGAGGTCTTCCGCCGACTCCTGGATGCGAACTTCCAGCTCGTCGGTTTTCTGCAGGGCCTGCGCCACCTCGCCGGTCTGTATGTGCGGCGGGACTTCCTGCTTGAGCACCGCATTGATCACCACCAGTTCGGCGGCCGATTGTTCGACGGTTTCTTTGACGGCCTCGTTTTGCCCGAGCGCGCGCTCGAGCGGCGTGGATGCGGGTGCGCTGGATGGCTGCTGGGACATGTCAGTAGGCCTTGGTGAGTGGGTGCGGGATGTTTGCCACCAGAAACCCCATGCATAAGCGAGGGCTCACAAACGGCGTATCCGGTGCGCGGACGATTTTACGTGCGAGGGGCACGCAGAGGCAGGTAAAGACTGCGTCCAATGCCGGGGTATCCACTTGTTCAGCGCGTTTTGGCGGGCGCGGCCGGTTTGGAGGCGCGAGGTGCGCTGGCGGCCGGCGACGGCCCCGGGCTGAAGATCTTGCCCAGGGTGGCTCCCACCCGCGCGCCTATCGCCGTGCCCACACCCGGCAGCACGGCGGTGCCCAGCACAGCGCCGGCGATGGCGCCGCTGGGCACCGAGAATTTCACGTCTTCCAGCGGGCCGCTGACCGTCAGCGGAACGCCGACGATGCCATCCACCAGGTCGACGGCGAACTCGGCCTCAATACGCCGGTGGGCGATTTTGGCTTCGCCCGAGGCGGTGAGCGAGCCGGAGACGGCTTTGATGCCGGTGTAAGCCACCACCATGCCCTGCGGCGTGTTTTGTGTATCGAGCCGGCCGGTGACGCTTTCCAGCGGCGTCTGGCCGTCATGCTCCTTGCCGGCGGTGCGCACGGCCTTGTCCAGGTCAAAGCGCAGCAAGGTGGATTTGCCCATGGTGAAAAGCGTCTGGGTGTGCAGCGATTGCGCCAGCTCGCCCACGGTGTCGCCGTTGGCCGTGAGTGTGGTGTCGCCCGACATGCGGCCTCCAATCACCGAGCGGCGGTTAAAAGCTGCCAGCGCGCTTTCGACCTCAATGTCTTTGGGCTGCAGCTTGCCCTCCAGGCGCATGCGGCCGCCGGCGCGGGTGTCCAGTTGTACATCGCCGTGCAGGGTGCCGCCGCCCACCTGGATGCGCGCGGCCCAGCGGTCGTCCGGGCCGTTCCGGGTGAGCGTGAGCTGGGTGGCATCTTTTGCGCCCGGCCGGCGCAACTCTGCCCTGCGCGGCCGCCAGCCCGGGTCGAAATCCACTTCGCCGTCGTACACAACGGGGATGCCGCGGCGCGAAATCCAGGTCACGTCGCGAAACACAAAGCGCGCCAGTGGCAGCTCTTCGGCCATGGCCGCGTCCTCTTTGGGCTGCTTGCTGCCCAGGCCGCGCAGCGACAGCTGTGGCACCACGGCGCCGTCCAGGTCGGCGCGGTCTATCTTCACGCGGCGTTGCAGCAGGGCAAAAAGGTCGGGGTAAGCGGTCAGCTTCTTGATCACAATGGGCTGGGGCTGCTCGGTGGCGGCGTCCTCCATCACCACGGCGGGCGAAGGAAAGAGGCGCCAGTGCAAGGCGCCCACGCGAACCTTGACGCCCAGGGCGGCTTCCAGCTCAGTCGAGGCGCGGCTGGCCAGTTCTTCATCGGACGGCAAGTACCGCAGTGCCGCCACCCAGGCCGCACCAACCAGCAGCAGCACAATGCCCAGCCCCACCAGCCATTTAAGTCCGCGTTTATTCCCGCTTTTTATCGAAGCCATCGAAACGTATCTTTCATCGCTTCAGCTTAAAGGCCCTTGCCTCTGTAGCCGAGGCGACAAGGGCCCCACCTTTTGTAGGCGGCAACCTTATAGTGATCGCTAACCCAGCACTCCCCGTCCCTACCTCTCCCCTGAAATCAATCATGCGCATCTGGAAGCAACCCATCTCCGTCGAACTGCTCACCGCGTCCAACGCCGACTCCGCCGTCACCCACCTGGGCATCGAGTTTCTGGAAGTCGGGGACGACTTCATCCGCGCCCGCGTGCCGGTGGACCGCCGCACGGTGCAGCCCTACGGCCTGCTGCATGGCGGCGTCTCGGTGGTGCTGGCTGAAACGCTGGGCTCCTGCGGCGCGGCCTACGCAGCCCCCGAGGGGCATCGCACCGTGGGGCTGGACATCAACGCCAACCACCTCAAAGGCACGACCAGCGGCTGGGTGACCGGCATCACGCGCCCGGTACACATAGGCCGCAGCACCCAGGTGTGGCAAATCGAGCTCACCAACGACGCCGGCGAGCTGACTTGTGTGTCGCGCAGCACCATGGCCATGTTGCTGCCGAAATAGTGCCGTTTCGGGCTGTAGTCCGCGCGGAGCTTGCGTAAGCCACTCCTGAATTAATAGCGATCGGAACCGGCTCCCAAGTCGCCAAAACTGCCTGAAAAGCCTGCGAACCGCCGTCTTAGGATGTTTTTGTGATTTAGAAGGAACAAATCAGTTGTTCTATAAATAAGGCGGCTTGCCCACAATCCGTGTTCCATCCTCCGAACACCCGCACCTCCCGCGCCCGCACCCCCGCCACCATGAACTTCCAGCAACTGCGTTCCATGCGCGAGGCCGTGCGATGCAACTTCAACCTGACGGACGTCGCCAACGCCCTGCACACCTCGCAACCCGGGGTGAGCCGGCAGATCCGCGAACTCGAAGAAGAGCTGGGCATTGAATTGTTTGTGCGCGCCGGCAAGCGCCTGACGGGCCTGACCGAGCCCGGCGCCCACGTGCTGCCCATCGTCGAGCGCCTGCTGCTGGAAAGCAGCAACCTCAAAAAAGCCGGCCAGGAATTCGTGGGCCGGGAAAACGGGCTGCTCTCCATTGCCGCCACGCACTCACAGGCGCGCTACGCCATGCCGACCGCCGTGCAAGAGTTCCGCGCCCAGTTTCCCGACGTGAAACTGCACCTGCACCAGGGCTCGCCCAAGCAGATAGCCGACATGCTGATCTCAGGCGAGGCCGATGTGGGCATTGCGACTGAAGCGCTGGGCGACTACCCGGAGCTTGTCGCCCTGCCCTGCTTTCGCTGGACGCATTCCGTCATCGTGCCGCCCGGTCACCCGCTGCTGGACAGCCCGCTCACACTGGAAAGCCTGGCGCGCTTTCCGCTGATCACCTACGACACGGGCTTAACCGGCCGCACGCACATTGACGGCGCTTTCACGCAGAGAGGCCTGGCGCCCAACATCGTGCTGACCGCGATGGACGCCGACGTCATCAAGACCTATGTGCAGCTCAACATGGGCGTGGGCATCGTGGCCTCCATCGCCTACGAGGCCGAGCGCGACACCGACTTGCGCGCGCTGGATGCCGGAAGCCTTTTCGGCATCAACTGGACCAAGCTCGCGGTGCGCCGCGGCAGTTACCTGCGCGGCTACGTGTTTGCCTTTATCGAGTCCTTCGCACCCACGCTGAACCGCGCATTGGTCGAGAAGACCTTGAGCGATGCGCCGGGCAGCGAAAACTACGACATTTAGCCCTCGGAAAGATCAGACCGGGTAGACCTTCACCGGCCGCGTCGCCACCGGGAAGCCCGCGGCACCCAGCGTGTCGGCAATCGCCATATTGGTGTCGAAGTAGACCTGCCAGTAGTGGTCGGTGTGGCAATACGGCCGCACGGCCAGCTTGGGGCCGAACTCGTTGAATTCCAGAATCTCCACGTCGACCGCGGGCGCCTTGGTGATGTTGGCCACCTTGGCGACCGACTCCTTGAGCAGGGCGATCGCCTTGTGCACATCGGCGCTGCCCGCCAGCTGCGCGGCCAGCTCGACACGGCGGTAGGGGTTGGCCGTGTAGTTCTTGATGTCGCCGCCCATGATCTTGGCATTGCCCACGATGGTCTTGACGTTGTCGGGGGTGTTGATGCCGGTGCCGAAGAGGCCGATCTCCAGCACCGTGCCTTCCACACCGCCGGCGCTGACGTATTCACCCACCTTGTAGGGCCGCAGCACCAGCAGAAAAATGCCCGCGGCAAAGTTGCTGAGCAAACCGCTCCACGCCGCGCCAATCGCCACGCCAGCACCGGCGACCAAAGCAGCGAAGCTGGTGGTCTCTACCCCGAAGTAGCCGAGGATGGCAACGACCAGCACGATGTTGAGCGCAACGGTGATAAAGCTCACCAGGTAACGCTGCACCGTGGGGTCTATCTCCTGCCGCGTCATGGCCGCGCCGACGAGACGGGTCACCAGGTGAATCAGCCAGCGGCCGATGATGAAGACAATGATCGCGCCTATGACCTTGAGGCCAAAGGCGACCAGAATCGGCTGCGCCTGTTCCACCCAGCTGCCTACTTGTGCGGTGTTCATGTATTCCCCCTGTTCAGTTGTTGATACAGGGCATCTTAGGCAGAGGCTTTGCCGGTGTAAACAAGGGAGATGAGATAGGCGTCGCGACAAGCCCACACGGGGCCGCGAGCGCCTTATGCAAGGCCTTGCTTACTCAGTCGCTGCGCGCGCCATGCGCTCACTCTTCCAGTACACATCGTCACCGCCGTTCATGCGGTTGAGCACACGCGACAGCACAAACAGCAAATCGCTCAGGCGGTTGAGGTACTGGCGCGGCGAGTCCTTGAGGGGCTCGGCCGCACCCAGGGCCACCACTGCGCGTTCAGCGCGGCGCGCCACGGTGCGGCACACGTGCGCGAGCGATGCGGCGCGCGAGCCCGCTGGCAAGATGAACTCAGCCAGGCGCGGCAAGTTCGCGTTGTGTTCGGCCAGTGCGTCATCAAGCAGCGCCACCGCTTCGGGCTTGAGCAATTCAAAGCCGGGGATGGAAAGCTCGCCGCCCAGGTTAAAGAGCTGGTGCTGCACTTCCACCAGCAAGTCGCGCACGCCTGTGGGCAGCTCCTCACACAGCAGCACGCCGATGTGCGAATTCAGTTCATCGACATCGCCCATGGCATGCACGCGCAGGCTGTCTTTGGACACACGCGTGTTGTCGCCCAGGCCGGTGGTGCCGTTGTCGCCGGTGCGCGTTGCGATCTGTGAAAGTCTGTTGGCCATGGTGCAAAGCGCGATGAAGCGCGGTCAATGAAGTCAGTGAAAGTGCATGAAGCCCAAAGCGTTACGCCGGGCAAGGAAATGTGTCGTCGTACGCCCTCATGTGAGTGAGGAAACACCCTGCAAAACTGCTGGCCGCGAGCGGCGGGCTGAGTTGCAATGGCTGCTTGTTAACTCTTGAAGGACTCTTCGCATGACCTTGCACACGACGGCAACACAGCATTCAAAACATTCTATTCCCAGCTTCGAGTTGCGCAGCGTGCTGCTGGTGGCCGCACTGGCTGTGGGCGCTGCCGGCGCCGTGCGGGCCCAAACCGCGCCGCCCTCACCTGCAAGCCCCACCAGCCCGCCTTCCAAGGTAGCCCCAGCTGCCGCGTCAGGCAATGCGGGCGCCGTTCCGCAGAACCGCGCCACCACACAGGACGTGGAAGCGGCTTTCAACCGCGCCGACGTCAACAGGGACGGCAAACTGGACCGCCAGGAAGCTGAACACTTCCCGGCTGTGGCGCAGCGCTTCGAGCAAATCGATACCAACCACGACACCTTTATCTCGCTGGCCGAGCTCGCCAAGGCCGCCGGGGGCTCCTGACGCGCCCTGCGGGGTGGCCACCACCCCGCTTTTTTCCCTTTTTCCCCCGCTTTCATGCACCCCGCAGCTCCGGCCGCGGGCTCCGGGCCTTTCAGTGGCACAAACGATGGACACGTCGTAAACTGTGCCACCGACCCGGAGACAACACAACATGAACGCCCCTCTTCCCCAGCACCTGCTCCCAGAAATCCAGCAACGTGAAACACCCGCGGCGCTGATCGACGCGCTGAAGGCGCGCTTCACTGACCGCTGCTCAACGGCGCTGGTGGTACGCGAGCAGCACGGCCGCGATGAGTCCTCCTTCGCCGCGCCGCCGCCTTCGGCCGTGGTGTTTGCCGAAAGCACGCAGGACGTGGCCGATGCGGTGAAGCTGGCGAGCCAGTACAACGTGCCGGTGATTCCCTTTGGTGTGGGCACGTCCCTTGAAGGCCACCTGCTGGCCGTGCAGGGCGGCATCAGCGTCGACGTGAGCCGCATGAACAAAGTGCTGTCGATCAACGCCGAAGACCTGACCGTCACCGTGCAACCGGGCGTGACACGCAAACAACTCAATGAAGAAGTCAAAAGCACCGGCCTCTTCTTTCCGATAGACCCGGGCGCCGACGCGACCCTGGGCGGCATGAGCGCCACGCGCGCCAGCGGCACGAATGCCGTGCGCTACGGCACCATGCGCGAGAACGTGCTGGCGCTTGAAGTCGTCACCGCCGACGGCAGCGTCATCCGCACCGGCACGCGCGCCAAAAAATCATCGGCCGGCTACGACCTCACGCGCCTCATGGTGGGCAGCGAAGGCACGCTGGGTGTGATCACCGAAGTCACCGTCAGGCTCTACCCGCTGCCCGAAGCGATCTCGGCCGCGATATGTTCGTTCCCAAGCATCGAGGCAGCGGTGCGCACCACGATTGAAGTGATCCAGCTGGGCGTGCCGATCGCACGCGTGGAGCTGATCGACCACAACACCGTGCGCATGGTGAATGCGCATTCCAAACTCACGCTGCGCGAAGAGCCCATGCTGCTGATGGAGTTTCACGGCTCGCCCAACAGCGTGAAGGAACAGGCCGAGCTGGTGCAGGAACTGGCCAGCGGCCACGGCGGCAATGCCTTTGAATGGGCCAGCACGCCGGAAGAGCGCACGCGCCTCTGGACGGCGCGGCACAACGCCTACTTCGCCGCCATCCAGTCGCGGCCAGGCTGCCGCGCGATTTCCACCGACACCTGCGTGCCGATCTCGCGCCTGGCCGACTGCCTGCTTGAGTCGGTGGCGGAAGTCGATGCCAGCGGCATTCCTTATTTCCTCGTCGGCCATGTCGGCGACGGCAATTTCCACTTCGGCTACCTGATCGACCCGACGATCCCGAAAGAGCGCGAAGTCGCCGAGGAGCTGAACCACAAGCTGGTGAGCCGCGCGCTGGCGCTGGAAGGCACTTGCACCGGCGAGCACGGTGTGGGCCTGCACAAAATGGACTTCCTGGTCACCGAAACCGGTGACGGCGCGGTCGACATGATGCGCACCATCAAGCGCGCGCTGGACCCGAAGAACATCATGAACCCGGGCAAGATTTTCTCGCTGTCCTGAGGCATAACCCAAGGGCCGGGCGGTGATTCGCCCGAGCCCCGCCCCTGTTGCGCGTTTACTTGCCGCGCAGCCGTTCGATCAGGCCGTTCAGTTCGTCCATCGACGAAAACTGGATCGCCACCTCGCCCATGTCTTCGCGCTTGCCGTTGCGCTTGACCTGCTTTTTGATGCGCACTTCCACATCGGCCATCAGCAGATCGGCGAGTTCTTCTTCCACGCGGCGGGTGTCGCGGGATTTTTCTTTGGTGGCTTTTTGCGGGGTCAATGAAAACTCGGCGCTGAGTTTTTTGACCAGGCTTTCGGCTTCACGCACCGACATCTTTTTGGCCGAAATTTGATTGGCCGCAGTGATTTGCGCCGCGCGGTCCAGGCCCAGCAGCGCGCGTGCATGGCCCATGTCCAGGTCGCCGGCCATCAGCATGGTTTGCACCGGGTCGGCCAGGTTGAGCAAACGCAGCAGGTTGGAGGCGGCGCTGCGCGAGCGGCCCACGGCCTGCGCGGCCAGCTCGTGCGTGAGGCCGAATTCCTTGACCAGGCGCTGCAGACCGTGCGCTTCTTCCAGCGGGTTGAGGTCTTCGCGCTGGATGTTTTCAATCAGCGACATCGCAGCGGCGGATTCGTCGGGCACGTCGCGCACCAGCACCGGCACGCTGTCCAGGCCCGCGAGTTTCGCCGCGCGGAAGCGCCGCTCGCCGGCGATGATTTCATATTTGCCGTCGTTGGCGCCCGAGGTCAGCCGGCGGACCAGGATGGGCTGCATGATGCCCTGCACCTTGATGGACTCGGCCAGCTCATACAGCGCGCCTTCGTCCATGCGCGTGCGCGGCTGGTACTGGCCGGCGACCATGTCGCTCAGGCGCAGCGAGGCTGGCAGGCCCGGGCTGTTGGCCGTGTTGCTGGCGTTCTCGGCATCGGTCGCGCTTTCGCTCACCTTGGGGCCTAGCAATGCTTCGAGTCCGCGGCCTAGGCCCTTGGGTTTTTTGGTGACCATGGTTTTCTTTCTTTCAATTCGTCAATTCGTTGCGGCGGGCTGGGGCGTGAGGTCGCCGCCCAGCGACTGCAGCACGCCGCGCCAGAGGGCGTCGCGCTCTTCATAAGGTTGCACGTTCTGTTGCCCGCTCGGCATGGCCCAGACCGAGGTCATCGCCATCACGATGCCGGTAGAGGGCTGCACATAAACGGTCTGGCCGTAAATGCCCTGCATTGCAAAGGTACGGGCTTTCAAAGGCATCAGCCAGAACTGGTAGCCGTAGCCGAAATACGGCGTGGCCGTGCGCGGCCGAAAGGCCGGCGGCTGGCGGGCCGGGTCGGTCGCGTCGAGCAGATAGTCGAGCGGCACGACCTGCTGCGCGCCCGGCTTGCCGGTGGTCTTGTCGATGGCGCGGCCGTCATTGGCCAGCAACTGGCCCAGACGGGCCCAGTCGCGCAGGCTGGCGTTGAAAGCGCCGTAAGCCTGCTCCTGCCCGTCGACCGAGATGCGCCAGAACGCATCGTGCTCGGCGCCCATGGGCTGCCACAGCCATTCGGTGGTGAGCACCGCCATGTTCTTGCCGGTGGCATTCACGAGGACGCGGCCCAGCACATCGGTCTCGGCGCTGGCGTAGACAAATTTTTCGCCGGCCGGCGAATGGCGATTGGTGATGGAGCGCAGCACATCCACCGGCTTGCCGCCGCCGGGTGCGCCCGAGGTGGCGCGCGAGAAACGCGAGATGTCGTCCTTGCCGTCGTAGTGCTCGGTGAATGTCAGGCCCGAGCTCATGCGCAACAGCTGGCGAACGGTGGTCGCGCCGTACGGGCTGCCGGCCAGGTCTTTCACATATTTCTCGGCCGGGTCGTCAATCGAAGCGATCAGCCCCATCGCAAGCGCCTTGCCGATGAGCAGCGAGGTCACGCTCTTGGCCATGGAGAAGGACAAAAAGCGCGCGTCGTCTTTGCGGCCGTAGCGGTACTGCTCGGTGATGATCTCGCCGTTTTTCAGCACGATCAAACCGGTGGTGCGCTGGTGGTCGAGGAAATCGGCCAGGGTGTAGGCGGTATTTTTATAGCGGTAGGCCAGCGGCGCAGGCGCTGCCGCGCGCGGCAGCGGGCTGGCTTCGGCCGGGCGCGCAACGGTACGGCCCTGCAGGCCGGGCACCTTGTCGAGCGCCGACCAGGAGCCGACGCGGTAGGGCTCGGTGTACCAGGTGCTGAGGCTGCCGATGGGGTAGCCGTTGGCCTTGTTGAGCGCGGCTTCATCGGGCTCGGCCAGCGAGGGGCCGGCGGCGAATGCGAGAGCAAACAACAAGGGGAGCGTGGCGTGCTTCATGGTCATGGCGCGGTGACGGCCGGGTTCAGATTCTGGAGTTGCTGCAGGCGGGCATGCGCTTCAGGCCAGTCGCCCAGGCCGCTGTCGGCATTGAGGTGGCCGCGCGGCCCCGCGTCGATGAACTCCGCGCCCCAGGCCGCGGCAAACTGGCGCGCGCGCTCGGGCGCGCAGAACGGGTCGTCGCTGCTGCAAAACACCACGGCGGGGAAGGGCAGCTTTTGCATAGGCACTGGCGCCCAGCCCGGCAGCATCTGGCGCACGTCGTCGCGCTCCACATCCGGCGGCGCGATCAGCAAGGCGGCTTTGACGCGCCGCGTGTTTTTCGAGTGCGAGGCCCAGGCGGCCGTCAGCATGCAACCCAGGCTGTGCGCGACCAGCACGGCCGGTTCGTCACACGAGAGCAGCACGTCTTCAAGCCGCGCGCTCCAGTCGCCACGCAGCGGCCGCATCCAGTCGTGCTGCTCGACGCGGGTGTAGCTGTGCGCAGCTTCCCAGCGGCTTTGCCAGTGGCCGGGGCCGCTGTTTTGCCAGCCGGGAAGGATCAGGACGTTGCCGGGCTTCATGTCTCGTAAAAGTATCTTGCTATGATTTTTATAGCTGCTTGTGCCCGTGCCTATTGGGTCGCAAGCACTATTTGCTTATAAACAGGCTGCAAACCGGATCACATGGCCTTGATGCGGTCCACCATCTCTTCGGCAAAAGTGATGAAGGCCTGCGCGCCCCTGGAAGACGGGTCAAACACCACGCCGGGCAGGCCGTAGCTGGGCGCTTCGGCCAGGCGCACATTGCGCGGGATCACGGTGTTGAAGACCTTGTCGGCAAAGTGCTCCTTGAGCTGGTCGCTCACCTGCTGCTGCAAGGTGATGCGCGGGTCGAACATCACGCGCAAGAGGCCGATGATCTGCAGGTCCTTGTTGAGGTTGGCGTGCACCTGCTTGATGGTGTTGACCAGGTCGGTCAGGCCTTCGAGTGCGAAGTACTCGCACTGCATGGGCACGATCACGCCGTGCGCGCAGCACAGGCCGTTAAGCGTCAGCATGCTGAGCGAGGGCGGGCAGTCGATCAGCACGAAGTCGTATTGGCTGTCGACTTCAGCCAGCGCGAGCTTCAGGCGCTTTTCGCGGCGCTCGACATCGACCAGCTCAACCTCGGCACCCGCCAGTTCGCGGTTGGCGCCCAGCACGTCGTAGCCGCACTTTTCACTGTGCACCCGCGCCTCCAGCACCGAGGCCGATTCGAGCAGCACGTCATAAACCGTCATCTCCAGCTGGCGCTTGTCCACGCCCGAGCCCATGGTGGCATTGCCTTGCGGATCCAGGTCGATCATGAGCACCCGCTGGCCGACTTTGGCCAGTCCCGCCGCCAGATTGACCGTTGTGGTTGTCTTGCCGACCCCGCCCTTTTGATTGGCTACACAGAAAATTTTTGCCATCGGCTTCTTTTAGTTATTGTGAGGAGTTACTTGGACACGGCCAGCTTGAGGCCAAAGCCGATCAGGAACACGCCCGCCAGCTTGTTCAAAATCGACGTGATTTTGGGATTGGAGCGGATACGTTCGGCCAGGTGGTAGGTGATCATCACCGAGCACAGGCCGTACAGAAAAGTCAGCCCGGCAATCGTGGCCGCCATCACGGCAAAAGTCTTCAGCCCCTGGTGCTGGGCCGGGTCGACAAACAGCGGGAAGAAAGCCATGTAAAACACGATGGCCTTGGGGTTCAGCAAGGTGATCATCATGGCTTGCTGAAAGTAGTGGCGGGGCTTGATGTTGAGCAAAGGCGCATCGCCGGGCTTGGCCATCAGCATCTTGATGCCCAGCCAGGCCAGGTAAACCGCACCTGCCCACTGGACGATATGAAAAGCCGTGGGGTACGCCGCCATGATGGCCGACACCCCGGCGACCGCCGCCCAGAGCAAAACCTGGTCGCCGGCGATCACGCCGAAAGTTGCACCCAGACCGCCCGCGATACCGCCCTTGCTGGTCGAGGTGATCAGCGCCAGGTTGCCCGGGCCGGGAATCAGCAGAAAAACAATAATGGCGACGACAAAAGCGCCGTAGTCGGCGATGCCGACGAATGAGCCCAACATGGAGGTTCTCCAGAAAGTAGAGAGAAGAGGAACCGAGTTTACGACAGGGGTGTGCCGCCGAAATGCCAAACCGGCCCGATCAAGGCCGATTTGGTGTCCGTGATGGTTTCTTTTTGTGCCCGAACAACGGGCACGGGTGCCAGGCGCAGGTTTTCAGGCCGAAGCGGCGGCGGCCTTCGCCCGCATCCAGACAATGCAGCGCTCGGCATTCAGCCCCGGAACCTGCAGTTGTTCCACGTGAAACACTTCGGCCCCGGCCGGCAAAGCGGCGATTTCATCCGCGGGGTGCTTGCCCTTCATCGCCATCCAGACACCTTGAGGCGCCAAGGCATCTGCCGACCAATTGGTGAAATCGACCAGGGAAGCAAAGGCCCGGGAGCAGATCACATCAAACGGGGTGGTGATGGTTTCAACCCGGGCATGCAGACCGGAGAGGTTGGGTAGCTTCAAAGCCAGCGCCGCCTGTTTGATAAAAGCGGCTTTTTTGGCCACGGTATCTACACAAGTCACCGCCACATTCGGGCAGCAGATGGCAATCACGACACCCGGAAGTCCGGCGCCGGAACCCACATCCAGCAAGCGGGCGCCCTGCCCCAAGCCGGCTTTTTCCAGATAAAGGCGTAAAGGCAAGACAGCCGCCAGGCTGTCGAGCAGATGGTGGGTCATCATTTCTGCCGGGTCGCGCACGGCCGTCAGGTTGTAGACCTTGGTCCACTTACCGATCAAGTCCTGGTAATCCAGCAGCTGGCCGACCTGGGCATCGCCCAGATCCAGCTGCAGCGCCTTGAGGCCGGCGCGCAATTCCTGTTCACCGACCCGCATCAGGCTTGGGCTTTTTCGGTGGAAGCATCGGCCGCCTGAAGCGGAACCGTGTTTTTCCAGAGGTTCTTTTTCAGGTGCACCAGCAGCAAGGACACGGTCGCCGGGGTAATGCCCGAGATGCGCGAAGCCAGCCCCAAGGTTTCAGGCCGGTGTTTGGCCAGGGTTTGGCGCGCCTCAAAGCTCAGGGCCGAGACCTGCAGGTAGTCCAGATCGGCGGGGAGTTTCAGGTTTTCGTAATGCGCCGCCCGCTCGACTTCTGTCTTTTGCAGGTCAATATAGCCTGCGTACTTGGCCGTGATCTCGATCTGCTCAATCACGCTTTTGGCCATATCGTCGCTGGCCGCCGCTTCAGCCGCCAGTTCGGGGTTGGCGTATTTGCCTTCTTCCAGCGACATCAGCCCGGCGTAATTCACATCCGGGCGGCGCAGCAGGTCGAGCAGGTTGTATTCGCGTTCGATGGATTTACCCAAAACCCGCTCGGCTTCAGCCGCCGGCAGGTTGTTGGGGTTGACCCAAATCGCCCGAAGCCGGGCTGTTTCACGTGAAACAGTGTCGCGCTTGCGGTTGAAGGCGTCCCAGCGGGCATCGTCCACCAGACCCAGTTCGCGGCCCTTTTCGGTCAGGCGCATGTCGGCGTTGTCCTCGCGCAGCATCAGGCGGAACTCCGCCCGGCTGGTGAACATGCGGTAAGGCTCGGTCACGCCCTTGGTAATCAGGTCGTCCACCAGCACACCCAAGTAGGCTTCGTTGCGAGCCGGCAGCCAGGCATCTTTGCCCTGGCATTGCAGCGCGGCATTGACCCCGGCGAACAAGCCCTGGGCCGCCGCCTCTTCATAACCGGTGGTGCCGTTGATTTGCCCGGCAAAGAACAGGCCGCCAATCGCCCGGGTTTCAAAACTGGATTTGAGCGCCCGCGGGTCAAAGTAGTCGTACTCAATGGCATAGCCGGGCCGCAGGATATGGGCGTTTTCCATGCCGGCCATGGAGCGCACCAGCTCGTACTGAATGTCAAAAGGCAGGCTGGTCGAGATGCCGTTGGGGTAGATCTCGTGGGTGGTCAGGCCTTCGGGCTCCAGGAAAATCTGGTGGCTTTCCTTGTCGGCAAAGCGGTTGATCTTGTCTTCCACGCTCGGGCAATAGCGCGGGCCGACGCCGTCGATCTTGCCGGTAAACATCGGGCTGCGGTCAAAACCGGAGCGGATGATGTCGTGGGTGCGCTCGTTGGTATGGGTGATCCAGCACGGCACTTGCTGCGGGTGGGCGATGCCGCCACCCATAAAACTGAACACGGGTACCGGCCCTTCGATGCCGCCGGGCATGCCGTCGCCGGGCTGCTCGGTGCACTTGCTGAAGTCGATGGTGCGGCCGTCGATGCGCGGCGGTGTACCGGTTTTGAGCCGGCCCTGCGGCAGCTTGAGCTCTTTCAGCCGGGCCGAGAGCGACACCGCCGGCGGGTCGCCCGCCCTACCGGCCGAGTAGTTGTTAAGCCCCACATGGATCTTGCCGTCCAAAAAAGTCCCGGCCGTCAGCACCACGGTGCGCGAACGAAAGCGGATGCCGACCTGCGTCACGGCGCCCACCACCCGGTCGCCTTCGACCATCAGGTCGTCGACCGCCTGCTGGAACAGCCACAAGTTGGGCTGGTTCTCCAGCCTGCGGCGAATCGCCGCCTTGTACAAAATCCGGTCGGCCTGCGCCCGGGTGGCGCGCACGGCCGGGCCCTTGGAGCTGTTCAGGATGCGGAACTGGATGCCGCCTTCGTCGGTGGCCAGCGCCATCGCGCCGCCCAGGGCGTCCACCTCTTTGACCAGGTGGCCCTTGCCGATGCCGCCGATAGACGGGTTGCAGCTCATCTGGCCTAGCGTCTCAATATTGTGCGAGAGCAGCAAAGTCTTGCAGCCCATGCGCGCCGAAGCCAGGGCGGCCTCGGTGCCGGCATGGCCGCCACCGACCACGATCACGTCAAATTCTTGGGGGTAAAACATATCCAACCTTCAGTTCTCTATCAATTCGGTGGCCAGGCCCATGCCGCGCGCCACCTGTGCCTGGCGCCTGTCCGCCGTGACGAAAAGGTCGACACGGCTGGCCAGCGCGCTGCCCACATGCAAGGCATCCATGCCGCGCAAAGGGCCCTGCTCCATCGCCGCAAACGCAAAGCGCTCGACATGGGTATCCAGCGGCACCAGGGTCATATCAGCCACATCGCGTTGCGCCGCAGCCCAGGCACGGTCAAACTCCTGCGCCGGCAAGCTGCCGTCGCGCTTGCGCCTGAGCAGCGCCGAAGCCACTTCAGTCTTGCAATGCGCGGCCACCAGCAACTCGCTGGCCGCCTCAAACAACATCAGCACCCGGTCGCGCCCGGCCTCACTGGCATAGCGCTTGGTCAGCGCCGAGGCGTCAAACATCAGCCGCGCTTCGCCGTCCCGCGCCACCGCCCGGGTAGTCGAGCCGCCCGCCGACTGGGCCACATAAGCTGCCTGCAGCCGCTTCACCATGGCGATTCATTCCGCTCGTCCAGCACCGCCTGCGACAGCGACACGCCGGGCGGCAACACCACCGGCTCAAACGGGGTTTTCCAGCTGGGCACTTTGGCGGCGTCTTCTTCGGCTTTCAGGGGGACGAGTTCGGCCACCGGCTTGCCGTGCCGGAGTATGCGGACGGTTTCGCCCTGTTCGACCAAATCGACCATGGCTGAGGCATGAGCCCGGAATTCACTGAGGGGAATGGTGCGCATTTTGTACAAAATAAAAGGTTTTGTACATTTTAACGGATTCATGCTTGCACGGTGCTCTGCGCGCAGCTTTTCACCCTGCGCCCTGTGGTGAAATCACCCTCATGACCGCCCCCCAAAAACTCCTGATCTTTGCCGGCAGCACCCGGCAAAACTCCTTTAACCGCAAACTCGCCCATGTCACGGCCGCCCTGGCGCGCGCCAGCGGCGCCGAAGTCACCCACATCGAGCTGGCCGACTTCGACATCCCCATGTACAACGCCGACCTCGAAGCCAAGGGCACGCCGCCCGACGTGATGAAGCTCAAGCAGCTGATGTACGAACACCCGGCCTGGATCATCTGCTCGCCCGAATACAACGGCAGCTACACCGCCTTGCTCAAGAACACCATCGACTGGGTGTCCAGCCCCGTCAAGAGCGACCCGGCCTGGCACGAAGGCTTCAAGTCATTTACCGGCAAAGTGGTGGGCGTGCTCAGCGCCTCGCCCGGCGCACTCGGCGGCCTGCGTTCGCAAAGCCACCTGGTGCCGCTGCTGCTGAACGCGCAATGCTGGGTCGCGCCCAAGGCATTTGCCCTGGGCCGCGCCGGGAGCGCTTTTGACGCGGACGGCAAGTTGCTCGATGAAGCGCACCTGAAGAACGTGCAGGCCGTGATCGACCAGGTGCTGTTTGCCAGCGCCCGGCTCGCGGCCCACTAATTAAAGAGCGGAGGCCAGGGCTCGGGCGCGTTCCACCGCGCCGGCCTTGTTCGCCGCCAGCTCTTCAGGCGGCACCAGCGTCGGCGCGGCGCTGATCTCCGCAGTCACTTCAATATCCAGAAAGCGAAGCCAGCGCCGCATATACGGCTTCTGGAAATCCGACGCGTCTTCATCGGGCGGCAGCGGATACGCGCCGGCGCTTGAATACACCAGCGTCGCGCTTTTGCCCGAAAGCAGCGCCTGGTAACCGGTCTGCCGCGACCAGCTCCAGTTCTGCCCCGGCAGTGTCACCACATCGATGAAGTGCTTGAGCCGGTAAGGGATACCGAAATTCCACATCGGCAGGCTGAAGAGATAACGGTCGGCCGCGTTAAAGCGCTGCGACACCTCCACCGCGCGCGCCCACAGTGCCTGCTGCGGGGCAGTCGCATTCTGCGCCCGCAGCACCGCAAACTTCGCGGCGATCATGTCGGCGTCAAAAGGCGGCAGGTCGATGTCCCAGACGTTGATCACGTCCACCGTGTCGCCGGGGTGCGCTTGCCGATAAGCCTCCAGCCAGGCGGCGGCGACGGAGCTTGATGTGGATGCCGCCTGCATGGGCGAGGCCTCGATATAAACCAGATGCGTCATGTGTTGCTCCCCCTTATGCCGCGCCGTCGAGCAGGCGCAAGCCCACCATGCCGGCCACCACCAGCGCTACACAGGTCAGGCGCAGCGCCGACGCGCTCTCGCCCATCCAGACAATGCCGATCAGCGTGACGCCGACCGAGCCTATGCCCGTCCAGATCGCGTAGGCCGTGCCGACCGGCAGCGTCTTGACGGCATGCGTCAAAAAGAAAATGCTGGCGCCGGCCGCGGCCACGCCCAGCACGCTGGGCCACAGGCGCGTCCAGCCTTCAGAGGATTTGAGGAACAAGGCCATTGCGATTTCGACAATGCTTGCGGCGAGTAAATAGAGCCAGGCCATGGTGAGTCTTTCTTTTAGGAACAGGTTGAAAGGGTTAAAGATTGATGAGCCGCCAGCTTAGGTTTACGATTACCCATAGGCAAGTACGCACCTTTTGGTAACCATGACAATTCCATCCGACCCACCCACCGACAGCTCAACTGTGTTTAGCCAGGCCTGCCCGTCGCGCCAGGCACTGGAGCTGGTCGCCAGCAAATGGGCTTTGCTGGTCATCCCGGCGCTGGCCGACGGCCCGGTGCGCAACAACGAGCTGATGCGCAAGATCGAAGGCATCTCGCAAAAGATGCTGACGCAAACCCTCAAGGAACTGGTGCGCAACGGCCTGGTGCTGCGCGCCGACCACCAGACCGTGCCGCCGCATGTGGAATACCAGCTCAGTGCGCTGGGCGAATCGCTGAGCGCGACCCTGATCCCGCTGGACAACTGGGCCGAGCGCAACCACCAGAGCCTGAAGGCCGCGCGCGAACGCTTTGATGCGTCGTTCAATTAGCGGCTCGTCCAGATCCCGCGTCGAACGCAGGGTTTGCCTCATTAGCGCAACCACGTACCCGGATGCCACACGGGGCGTCCTATATTGACCATCAACACAACGACCAGGGGACAAGACCATGACGCAGCCCACCACGCGCCGCAGCGCACTTCAATCCGGCCTCAAAGCCACCGGCGCACTCGCCGCGGTGTCGGCCTTTCCGGGGCTGCTCAGCTCGGCCCATGCGCAGTCCGCCTGGCCCAGCAAACCAATCCGCCTGCTGGTGCCTTTTGCGCCCGGCGGCAGCTCCGAGATCGTCGCGCGCTCGGCCGCCAATGAGCTCAGCAAAAGCCTGGGCCAGAACGTCTTTGTTGAAAACAAACCCGGCGCCAGCGGCAACATCGCCATGCAGGACTGCGCCGCTTCCACCGACGGCCACACCATCATCCTGGGCCACATCGGCACGCTGGCCGTCAACCCTTTCATCTTCGACAAACTGCCCTTCGACACCAACCGGGACTTCAAGGCCATCTCGCTGCTGGCCAAGGTGCCCAGCCTCTATGTGGTCAACGCCAGCGTGCCGGCCAACAACCTCAAAGAGTTCGTCGCGCTGGCCAAGGCCAAGCCCGGCCAGCTCAACTACGGCTCGGCCGGCAACGGCAGCGCCGGCCACCTGGCGTTTGAGTATCTGAAGATGGCGACCAACACCTTTGTGCTGCATGTGCCCTACCGCGGCACCGGCCCGCAACTCACCGATCTGCTGGCTGGCCGGCTTGAAGCCGCCAGCGTGGGCGCACCGGCCATCCTGGGCCATATCAAGTCGGGCAAGTTGCGCTGCATCGCCACCGGCACCAAAGAACGCCTGCCCCAGCTGCCAGATGTGCCCACTGTGGCCGAAAGCGGTTACCCCGGTTTTGAGATGACGCAGTGGTACGGCCTGAACGCGCCCGCCAACATGCCCCAAGCCAACATAGACCGCATCGCCGAAGCCTGCAGCAAAGCCATGCGCAACCCGCAAGCCACAGAACGCCTGCGCGGCGACACCGCCCAGCCCGTGGGCGACACCCCCGCGCAATACGCCGCCTTCATCAAGACCGAGCAGGCGCGCTGGAAGGAAGTGGCGGCGCGGGCGAAGATCAAACCTGATTGATCACGAAGCCAGGCCGGCGGCACCATGGACAATACAGCCCATGAACTGCCGACCCGGCTGCGGCGCCTGCTGCATCGCGCCTTCCATCAGCTCCGCCATTCCCGGCATGCCGCAAGGCAAGCCGGCCGGCGTGCGCTGCGCGCAGCTCGATGACACCAACCGCTGCCTGATCTTCGGCCGGCCTGAACGGCCCGCGGTCTGCGGGCAGCTCATGGCCTCTGCCGAGATGTGCGGCGCCGACGCGGGCAGCGCCATGGTCTGGCTGACCCGGCTTGAAAGCGACACGCGGCCTGGTGCGCACTGAAACTATCGGGACAAGTTGCCCTGCGCTTCGAGCCGCGCCGCCGACACAATCTCAATGCAGCGATAGCGCAGCGCAATCGCACCCTCCTGCACCATGGCCTTGAGCTCCACCGACAGCGTTTGCCGGCTGATGCCCAGCATCATCGCCAGCGCCTCTTGCGACACCGGCACCACCGGCCGCGCCCTGGGCGCCAGTGTGGCGTCACCGCGCGACAGCAGCAGCAGGCGGCGCGCCACGCGGGCGCGGGTTGAGCGCAGCGCCGCGTCTTCCACCATGCCGTAGAGCGAACGCACGCGCGCGGCCAGCAGCCCCGCGATCGCACGCGCAAACGGCGCGCCCTCCATCAGCGCGGCAAAGGCCGGCTGCGGCACCACCAGCACTTCCGCTGGCGACTGCGCCGTGGCGTCATGTGTGCGTGGCTGGCCGTCCATCAGCGAAATCTCGCCTATCCAGTTGCCGGCCTCCAGCACCACCAGAATGGCTTCGCGCCCATCCTCCCGCAGCGACGAGATTTTCAGCAGGCCGCCCAGCAGCCCATAAAACCCGCCGGGCGCATCGCCCTGGCGAAACAGCATTTCGCCCGGCCGCAGGCGCAACACCTCGGCAGAGGCCAGCAGCGCCTGCCGGTCCGCCAGCGGCAGCGCGCCAAACCACGGGTTGGCCGACATGCGGACCATCATGGAATGCGCTGAAGGTGTCGCGGGAACGATAGGCATATCGCCAATTGTCAAATTTTTGACAGTTCCCCGTCAAGCACCCACGTATCGTGGGCGTATCGGGCCGCAGAGTCCGCCTTTTTCGTCAAACACCACGGAGACAAATCCCGATGCACATCCCCTCCCTCAAAGAAGTCGTCAGCGCCGAAGAATGGCAGCTGCGCTGCGACCTCGCCGCCTGTTACCGCCTGGTCTCGTTCTACGGCTGGAGCGACCTGGTCTTCACCCACATCAGCGCCAAGCTGCCCGAATCGGTCTCCGGCGCGGGCAACCACCATTTCCTCATCAACCCCTACGGCCTGATGTTTGACGAGATCACGGCCTCCAGCCTGGTCAAGGTCGACGGCCAGTGCAACAAGGTGATCGACTCGCCCTTCCCGGTGAACCCGGCCGGCTTCGTCATCCACAGCGCCGTGCATGAGGCGCGCGCCGATGCCGGCTGCGTGCTGCACACCCACACCCGCGCCGGCGTCGCCGTCAGCGCGCAGAAATGCGGCGTGCTGCCCATCAGCCAGCAATCCACCTTTGTGCTGGCCTCGCTGGCGTACCACGAGTACGAAGGCGTGGCCTTTCGCGACGACGAGAAGCCGCGCCTGCAGGCCGACCTGGGCAGCGCCAACTTTTTGATGCTGCGCAACCACGGCCTGCTGGTCGTGGGCAAGACGATTGCCGACGCTTTCCTCAGCATGTACACCTTTGAAAACACCTGCCGCATCCAGCTGGATGCACAGGCGGGTGGTGAGCTCACTCAAGTCAACCCGCTCATCGTCAAAGGCGTGGCCGAAGCCATGCGCGTACAGACCGGCGGCATGGGCGGGGCTTTTGTCTGGCCTTCGCTGATCCGCAAGCTCGACAAACTCGATGAAAGCTACAAATCATGAGCGGCTCCCCCCTTGTTGCACAACTGCTGATCGTCGCACTCGCCCTGGTGATGCTGGGCCTGGGCCTGACGCTCAAGGTCGAGGACTTCACCCGGCTGCTTAAATACCCCAAGGCCGTGGTGGTGGCGCTGGTGCTGCAGGTCATCGTGCTGCCGATTGCCTGCTACGCCATCATCGTGCTGCTCAATGTGCCGCCGGTCTTTGCAGTCGGGCTGATGCTGCTGGCCGCCTCGCCCGGCGGCATTTCGGCCAACCTGTTCAGCCACCTCTTCGGCGGCAATGTGGCGATGAACATCTCGCTCACCGCCATCAACACCCTGCTGTCCATCGTCACCATGCCGGTGATCGCCAACTGGGCCATCAACACCTTCGCCAAAACCGGCCAGGTTGTGCCGCTGCAATTCGGCAAAGTCGTGGAAGTGATCGTCATCGTGCTGGTACCGGTGGCCATCGGCATGTGGCTGCGCACCGTCAAACCGGGCTGGGCCGCGCGCAGCGAGAACCCGACCAAGATCTTCAGCATCATCGTGCTGGTCGTGGTCGCAGTGGGCGCGGTCGTGAAAGAGTGGCAGGCACTCAGCGGCGGCTTTGCAGCCATCGGCCCTGCCGTGCTGGCCTTTAATCTGGTGAGCCTGCTGGCGGGCTACTATGTGGCGCGTGCAACCGGGCTGGACAAACCCATCTCAACCGCCATCAGCTACGAGATCGGCATCCACAACGCCACGCTGGCGATCTTTATCGCGCTGGCCGTGTTGAATAACTTCCAGCTGGCTTTGCCTGCGGCGATTTATTCGTTCAGCATGTACGTAACGGCAACGCTGTTTGGCCTTCTGGTGCTGAAGCGGAAGTCAGCGCCTGTAGTGGCGAACGCTTAAGCCGGCACCACCGTCAACACCGGCGGCGTGACGCTGTCGGTCGGCAGGGGCGTCACATCGCCCTGGTCGACCATCAGTTCCTTGCGTGTCATGCGCACGTCGCCAAAGATGGTGGCAAAGGCCACGTCCTTGGCGTCGCGCCCGGTACCCACGCGCACCAGCCGGTCAATCGGCGCCATACGCGTCGGGTCAAACAGCACCCAGCGGTCGTCCAGCCAGGCCTCGAACACGGCATGAAAGTCCTGCGGCGGCTCTTCAAAATGCACATAGCCCACCACCAGCCGCGCCGGAATGTTCAGCGCCCGGCACAGCGTGATACCCAGGTGCGCAAAGTCGCGGCACACACCCGCCCGTTGCACAAACACCTCTTGCGCGGTGGTGGTCGAATTGCTGAAGCCCGGCAGGTAATAAATCGACTCGTGGATCCAGTTCTCAATCGCGCGCACACGGCCTATGCCAGGCGGCAGCTGGCCAAAGAGCTGCTGCGCCGCGCGGCTCATCACGTCGGACTCGCAATAGCGGCTGGGCATCAAATAGCGCAACACATCGTCGGGCACGCCCGTCACCGGTGTTTCGTCCAGGTGCAGCGGCACGGCCACAGGGCGCAACTCCACCTGCGCGCGGTAGTTGATGCTGAGCATGCCCTTGGGCGCGTCGAGCCGGATAAAACGATTGCCGCTGCGCTCGTCGCAAAAGTTGCGCACCTTCATGCTGGGCGTGATCGTCAGGCGTTCTTCCACCACATGGTGGCCGTCATGGAAGGCGGTCTCGATGTTGAACAGGAAGTGCGCCGTGCTGTTCACCTCGTATTCCAGCAAGGATTCAATCAGGGCAGTGTGCATGGGGAAACTGGGACAAAGATCAAAGATGGGTGCGGTGGTCCGGCCGGCCGCGCTGTGGCGTGGCAAACCAGTTCTGGCAGGTGACGTAGACAATGCGCGAGGCCCGCTCCAGCACATCGGCGGAAGGCGCGGCGCGCTTGCGCGCACGCAGGCGGTTGACCAGCAAAAACTCGGCAATGCTGGCCTGAAATGACATCTTCTTTTGCGCGACGGGGTCAGGCAGCGCTGCCGGCGCACGCGGCCCCGACCACGGCTGGAACAGCCGCTGCCGGAAACGCGAGGCCATGCTGGCCGGTGGCGCAAGCGCCGCGCCGGCTTTTTCTGTGGCACCCGTGCGAGGCGTCATTTACTTCATGACCTTTTTGACCGCGCCCACACCCAATGCGGCCAGCACCACAAAAATGACCGCCAGGATCAGGAACAGGCCGAACAGGATCTTGGCAATGCCGGCGGCGCCCGCCGCCACACCGCCAAAGCCCAGGGCACCGGCAATCAGGGAAATAATCGCAAAAATAATCGCGTACTTGAGCATCTTGGCCTCCGTTGAGGTCACCGGCGCAAAGGTCGCGCGGTGATGGCTTGATGCTAAAAGTCGCGGGGCCGGCCACCCATCAGCAGCGCCCGCTAGCCGCTGTAGGACAAGGGCGCGGCGAACCGCTCACGCTATGATTTCAATAGCTGTCAATGCCCTTCTGGAAAGGGCTGCAGCTTATTTACCAAACAGACTGCGGAAGCCCTCGCCTACACGGTCGCCCAGGTTGGCGCCCGCCCCGGTGCCCACACCCGGCATCAGCACCGTGCCGATGGCCGCGCCCAGCAGCGCCGAGCGCGAGAGCGTGACTTCCGGGTTGTCCAGCGTGCCGCCCACCTGCAGCGGCACACCCACTGCGCCGCCAATGGCGCTGCCGATCTTGCTGTCGCCTGCCAGGTTCACGCTGACCTGCCCGCTCAGCGCCTTGGCGGGCGAAATCGCCACATTGCCGCTGGCGCTCAAGGCGCCCGAGCTCGCCACCAGGTTGGTCAGCTGTGCCGCCTTGCCCTGCGTGTTCACCTGGCCGGCCAGGGTGTCCAGCGGGGTCTGGCCGCCGCGGCTCAGGCCCACGGTCTTGACCGCCTTGGCCAGGTCAATCCCCTGGAGCACCGCATTGCGCACCGTAAAGGTGGTCTGGCTTTGCAGCGCATCGACCAGCGCGCCCGTGGTCGCCGCGCGGGAGTTCAGCGTGGTACTGGCTTCAAGCTTGCCGGTGAGCGACTTGCTGGGCGCCGTCAGCGCCGACACCTCCACATCGCGCGTCTGCAGCTTGCCGTGCAGCTGCAGCTCCTCGCCGGGGCGCGACGCCACGGCCGAGGGCACCTTCTTCAAACCCAGCTTGCCTTCGACCTTGCCGCCGCCCACATTGACCTGCAGCGCCCATTCGTCGCCCGCGGCCCCAGCTTTGGCTTCTTCCCGCTTGAGGCTGGCGGTCAGGCCCTCCAGGTTGCCCTTGAGCAGCTTGAGCGCCACGTCGTCGGGCAGGCCGTCGTCGCCCAGGCGGGCTTCGGCCTGCACCGTGGTGCGTGCGCCCGCGGCGCTGATCCAGGTGACCTCGTCCAGCACGGTGCGGCGCGGCAGCCAGTCCATCTGCGTCGTTTGCGGTTGTTTGTCTGCTGGGGCCGGGACTGGCGTGGCGGCTGCCGCCGGTTTCTTCTTCTTTTGCAGCAGCAGCAACACACCGTCTATGCCCTGCTGCGGCAGCACCGCGCGGCGCACCAGCAAAGTCGACACCACCAGCCGCCCCTGGAGCAGCGGCTGCCACTGCGGCCGCACTTCCACACGCTCTACCGTGATGGCGGGCTTGCTCTGCACCGAGATGCCGCTGAGCGCCACCGCCGGCAGCGGCCAGACGTCCACCGCCACGCGGTCCAGCGCCACCGGCACGCCCAGCGCGGCGCTCGCCTCGCGCTCCACGCGCTGCCTGAAATCGTCGGTGCTCACCCAGCGGTGCAGCGTAAACGCCACCACCGCCAGCAACACCATCAGGCCCAGCGCCAAAAACACCACCCATTTGAAAACTTTTGCCATGCGGCTATTGTGGCGCGCCCATGGTCCATCCGTTACCTGCGCCTTCAGCAAAAATCCGCCGTTCCGGCTAGCATCAGGGGCTCTGCGACATTCCCGCCACACTCCATCCACAACACCCAAGGACGAGACATCATGAAGCTTTATTACTCCCCCGGCGCCTGCTCCCTCTCCCCCCATATCACGCTGCATGAGTCGGGCCTGAAGTTCGAACACGTGCTGGCGCCCACCAAAACCCACCAGCTCGAAGACGGCACCGACTACTACACCATCAATCCTTTGGGTTACGTGCCCCTGCTCGAGCTGGACGACGGCACCCGCATCGCCGAAGGCCCGGCCATCGTGCAGTACATCGCCGACCAGGTGCCCGCCAAAAAACTCGCCCCCGCCAACGGCACGCTGGAGCGCTACAAGATGCAGTCCTGGCTGACCTTTGTCGGCACCGAGCTGCACAAGGGCTTCAGCCCGCTCTTTAATGCCGCCACACCGGCCGAGTACAAAACCATCGTTATTGACAAGCTGCTGTCGCGCCTGAAGTGGGTTGACAGCCAGCTGGCCGGCAAGCAGTACCTGATGGGGGATGCGTTTAGCGTGGCTGATCCTTATCTCTTTACTGTTACCAACTGGGCGCCTCGGGTTGGGGTGGATATTTCGGGTTTTGCCAACCTCGCCGCCTTCCGCGAGCGCGTCGCAGCCCGTCCGGCGGTTCAGGCTGCTATGAAGCATGAAGGCTTGCTGAAATAAGTGACGTAGCGGACGCTGGTTTTGAGTTGCATTCCGGGGCCGGGGTTGCCGGCGGCAACTCACTTTCTTTTGCTTCGCCAAAAGAAAGTAAGCAAAGAAAAGGCGACCCTGCTGTCTGCGTCCCTTCGCTTCACTACGGGCAGCCTGCGGTGCTCGGTCCAGACGGGGTCAAAAACAACTCGCCTTCGGCTCAAACAAGTTTTTGCCCTGATCCGTCTGGACCTGCGCTCCTCGGCGCAGACAGAAGGGGCAATCGGGAGCAGGGTCGGGAGCGGGGTCGGGAGCGGGGGCAAAGGCCTTGCGGGCTGTCAAATAGCATGAAATGAGCAACCCGTGTTGGGCAAGCCATTCCAAACAGGGCCAAACTGGCCCTGTTTTCAATTCAGCCCCCTCAGGACCAACCATGCCCACCTTATTCGACTCCAACAAAGCCGGTGACCTGGCCCTTGCCAACCGCATCGTGATGGCGCCGCTCACGCGCAACCGTTCGCCCAATGCGATCCCGACAGACATCGCGCAGATTTATTACGGCCAGCGTGCCAGCGCCGGCTTGCTGATCACCGAGGCTACCGCCGTCAGCCATCAGGGCCAGGGTTATGCCGACGTGCCGGGCCTCTATGGCACCGAACAGCTCGACGCCTGGAAGAAGGTCACCCACGCGGTGCATGAAAAAGGCGGCAAGATCGTTGTGCAGCTTTGGCATGTGGGCCGTGTCTCGCACAATAAACTCCAACCCGACGGCGGCAAGCCGGTTGCGCCTTCGGCCATCACGGCCAAGACCAAGACGGTGCTGATTGAGGACGGCGTGCCGACTTTTGTCGAAACCTCGGAGCCCCGCGCGCTCACGGCCGCCGAAATCCCCGGCATCGTGCACACCTTTGCCGCCGCGGCGCGCAATGCGGTTGAAACAGCCGGCTTTGACGGTGTCGAGATCCACGGCGCCAATGGTTACCTGCTGGACCAGTTCCTCAAAGACGGCAGCAACAAGCGCACCGACGACTACGGCGGCAGCATTGAAAACCGCGCCCGCCTGCTGCTGGAAATCACCCGCGCCGTCACCGACGCGGTGGGTGGCGGCAAGACCGGCATTCGCCTCTCGCCAGTCACGCCCGCCAACGACGTGCACGACAGCAACCCGCAGCCGCTGTTTGACTACGTGGTCAAGCAGCTCGCCACGCTGAACCTGGCCTACGTCCACATCATTGAAGGCGCCACCGGCGGCCCGCGTGAAATTGAAGACCGCCCCTTTGACTACAAGGCGCTGAAAGCCGCCTACCGCAACGCCGGCGGCAAGGGTGCCTGGATGGTCAACAACGGCTACGACCAGACCCTGGCCGAGCAAGCCGTGGCCGACGGCGCCGACCTGGTGGCCTTCGGCAAGCCCTACATCGCCAACCCTGACCTGGTGGAGCGCCTGCGCGTGAAAGCCCCGCTTAACACGCCCGACAAAGCCACCTTCTACGGCGGCCGCGAAAAGGGCTACACAGACTACCCGACGCTGGCGGGTTAAAAGCGACGGGCGACGGGCAACCGGCCTTCATCGCCGAAACAACAAACCCCGGGTGGCGCAAGGCCGCCCGCCGGGTTTAACGGGACCGTCACATTCGGCCGTCACGATCAGCACTTTGTTACAAAAAGTGCCTTCATGACAAACGTTCGCCGATTCCGCCCCCTGCCCATCGTTGTGGCCTTGCAAGCCCTCTTCGCCCTTCCCGCCTACGCCCAGTTCACCGTCAACACCGGCGTGACGGACACCGCCGGCAAAACCCTCGCAGGCGCGGCCGGCACCGTGCAGGCCGGCGGCACGCTGACCACCACAGGCGCAACCAGCGCCGTCACCGTCAACGCCGGCACATCGTCCATCACCAACTCCGGCACCATCAGCCAGACCGGCACCGGCCGCACGATTGACGCCAACACGGGCACGCCCAACCTCACCATCACCAACAACCTGGGCGGGCTGATCACCGCGCTGGGCGGCGAAGTGATAAGGCTGAACCGGCCCGCCGGCAGCTACATCATCAACAACCAGGGCACCATCTGGCAGATGAGCACCACGCCAGGCGGCAGCCGCGCCATCAAGGCCGACGCCGCCTTTACCTCGACCAACAACCAGATCATCAACGGCTCGGCCAGCAACACCGCGGCCATCATCCGCTCCGATGCCAATGACGCCATCCGCCTGGGCAACAACTTCACGCTGACCAACTACGGCAGCATCTTCTCTACCGGCGTGGTCAACACCAGCTGCCCCGACTACCTGAAGACACCCGTCAACCTGTGCGTGGCCGACCTCTCGGCTGCCGACGGCGTGGCGATTGAAAACGCCCGCTCCAATGTCGTCATCCTCAATTACGGCAGCATCACCGGCCCGCGCCACGGCATTGACGGCGGCGACCCCGTCGCCGCCGCGGCCGACGCCAACCTGCTCGGCGTGGACCGCCTGATCGTGACCTCGACCGGTCCCAACGGCGTGACCTTCGACAAGGTGGTCGGCGGTGTCACCACCTCGGGCGTGAAGATCGTCAACCCGGTCGTCATCAACTACGCCGGCGGCGTGATCACCGGCAACAACGGCTCCGGCGTGGGCCTGGACGGCCATGGCGTGGTCATCAACTACGGCACCATCAGCGGCAAGTACGCCGGCGCCGGCAAGGTCTATGACCACGAAGGCCTGGGCCGCACCACCAGCAACGGCGACGGCGACGGCGTGGACATCGACGGCATCGCCTACGTCGAAAACTACGGCCGCATCGAAGGCCTGGGCGCAGGCGGCTTCGACTCCGGCGGCAACCCCAATGGCGCGGACGGCATCGCCGCAGGCGGCGGCACCATCATCAACCACGCCGGCGCGGTGATCTTCGGGCAGTCCAAGGGCATCCTGGTCGACGACGGCGCCAACGGCAGCGCCATCGCGGCGCGGCGTGGCACCGCCACGGCCACTGGCGGCATCGCCAAAATCTTCAATGAAGGCACGATCACCGCCGAAAAAGGCGCGGCCATCGGCCTGGTCGGCAACTTCAACGACAGCCTCATCAACTACGCCACCGGCGTGATCACCGGCGGCAAAGACGCGGTGCGCGTCGACCAGAACGGCAGCACCACGCCGGCAGCCGCCATCCAGATGGGCGACGGCGACGACACGCTGACCAACTACGGCAAGATCGAAGGCAAGAACGGGCTGGCCATCGACATGGGCGCCGGCAACGACACCGTCTCGCTCTTTAACGGCGGCAGCACCGGCATCATCATCGGCACCGTCGACGGCGGCGCCGGCATCGACACGCTGGAAACCGGCGGCACCCAGACCTTTGCGGCGGGCGCGGTCACCGGTTTTGAAAACTTCACCGTGCGCAACGGCAGCACCACCTTCAACTACGGCCTGGGCCCGGTGGCCAATGTGCAGGTCGACAGCGGCGCCAGCCTGCAGGTCAACGGCGCACTCTCCCTGTCGGGCAACCTCACCGTCAACGGCACCTTCAAGGCATCGACCGGCGCCGATCTGCGCCCCATCACCGTCGCCGGCACCTTCACGCAGGGCGCTGCCGGCGTGCTGGAAAGCGGACTGGGCGCAGGCAACCTGGCCGACAAAATCAGCGTCACCGGCACCGCATCGATTGCCAACGGCGCCACCATTCGCCCGGTGCCGCGCGGCTACGTGAACAACGGCGCCTACACCCTGGTCTCGGCCGCCGGCGGCCTGACCGCCACGCCCGCCAGCCTGGTGGTGGCCAACACGGCCCTCGTCAACTACACGCTGGCCAAATCCGGCAATGACCTGGTGCTCAATGCCCAGCGCTCGACCACGCTGGGCGCCGTCACGCCGTCCAACCTCGGCAGCATGGGCACCACGCTGGAAGCACTGGGCCAAAGCGGCAACGCCGGCGCCAACAGCCTGTTCGCCGCGCTGGATTCATTGCCCACCACGCAAGCTGTCGGCGACGCCCTGCAGCAGATCGCGCCAGACACCAACCGCTCCGCCCAGCAGGCTTCACAGTTCGTCGCAGGCACGCTGTTCTCCGCCCTGGAAGGCCGCATGGAGTCCGCGCGCTCCGGCCCCGTGGCGCAGGCAGCCAGCGGCCTCTCCGCAGGCAATGACAGCAGCCGCCGCACATGGCTGCAAGGCACCGGCGGGCAAGGCGACCAGGACGCCCGCTCCGGCTCGCCCGGCTACAAGCTTTATTCCTACGGCATCGCCGGCGGCATGGAAACCGACCGCTCGGCCAATGAAATCATGGGCGTGTCGCTGGCCTACACACACGCCGGCGCCGACGGCAAGGGCACGGCGCAAAACGACGATGTGCGCGTCAACGCCCTCAACCTGGGCGGCTACTACAGCCAGAGCTTCAGCGACATGACGCTGGATGCCTCGGTGCTGCTGGGCTACAACAGCTACAAGAGCCAGCGCCAGATCAACTTCGCCGGCTTCTCGGAAATCGCCAAGGGCGACTACAAAGGCTGGCAGGTCGGCGGCCGGATTGAGGCGGGCTTTCCTTTCAGCATCAACCCCAGCTGGTCCGGCCGCTGGCTGGTCGGCGGCCGCGCCGGCTACCTGGCTACCGACGGCTACACCGAAACCGGCAGCGTGGCCGCACAGCGCGTGGACTCCAGCAGCGCCACCAGCCTGCAATCCGTGCTGGGCACCGAGCTGACGCACACGCTCTCCGACAACAGCACGCTGCAATTGCGCGCGCGCTACCTGCATGAGTTCGCCAACTCGCCCGACATCAAGGCTTCGTTTGTCGCCGGCGGCCCGGGCTTTACCGTGGCCGGCGCCAAACCGGGCCGCGACTCGCTGCAACTGGGCGTCGGCTGGCGCCGGGTCACGGCGCAAGGCGTGGCCATCACGCTGCGCTACGATGCGGAAGTCAAGGCCAACTACCTGGCCCACCAGTTGTCGGCCCGCGCCGTCTGGTCGTTCTAAACCCGCATTACCAGGAGCCGACATGAAGCCGCGCCTCGCCATCGCAACGCTGCTTTGTACCGGCCTGCTTTTTCTGGCTGGGTGCGCCACGACCTCTCCTGAAGCGCGGCTGCAATCGGCGCTGGCCCTGGCCGCGCCTTCAGGCTGGCAGGCCAGCCGCATTCCGGCAGCGGGCTTTCCGTTGCTGGCCCTGCATCCCAAGCCACAAGTCCCTGGCAAACCCGGCAGCGAGCTGGCCGTGTTCATTGAAGGCGACGGCCTCGCCTGGCTGGACCCGCACACACCGTCGGCCGACCCGACGCCGCGCGACCCGGTGGCCCTGCGCATGGCGCTGGCAGAGCGTTACCGCACCAGCGCCTACCTGGCCCGGCCCTGCCAGTTCGACCCCGCCATCACCGAAGGGCGCTGCCGCACCGGCCACTGGACACAAGCGCGCTATTCGCCGGAGATCATTGCCGCGATGGACGAGGGCGTTTCCAGGCTCAAACAGATGTTCGGCGCCGAACGGCTGGTGCTGGTGGGTTATTCCGGCGGCGGCACCATCGCCACACTGCTGGCCGCGCGGCGCAAGGACGTGTCGCTGCTCGTCACGGTGGCCGCAGTGCTGGACCACCAGGCATGGACGCGCGCCCTCGGCGTTTCCCCGCTCAACGGCTCACTCAATCCCATCAATGAATCGGCCAGCCTGCAAGGCCAGCGGCAAATCCATTTCACCGGGAGTGAAGACCGCGTTGCCGGCAAGACGGCCGTACAGGCTTTTGCCGACCGCTTTCCGGACCGCCCCTTCACTTCAAAGGAGCCGGCCCTCATCGAAGTTCTCGACGTCCAGGGTTTCACTCACACCTGCTGCTGGGCTGAACAGTGGCCGCGGCTCTCGCCGCTCTGAGCCCCACGGCGTGACACGCAGGCGCTACCATAGCGCCCATGCTCAACAAGCCGCGCATCCTTGTGGTCGAAGACGAGTCAGGCATCGCCGACACGATCCAGTATGTCCTCACCACCGATGGCTTTGCGCCGGTGTGGTGCAGCACGGCCCAGCAGGCTTTGCAGGAATTTGCCGCCGAAACGCCGGCCCTGGCCATTCTGGATGTGGGCCTGCCCGACCTCAACGGCTTTGAACTGTTCAAGCGCCTTCAGGCCCTGCCCGGCGGCGCGCAAGTCCCCATGTTGTTCCTGACGGCGCGCAGCGACGAGATCGACCGGGTGGTCGGCCTGGAGCTGGGCGCCGACGACTACATCGCCAAGCCTTTTTCGCCGCGCGAACTGGTGGCCCGGGTTCGCGGCATCCTGCGCCGCGCGGTCCGGCCATCGATAACGCCGATATCACCGCAGGCGGTTGCATCTGCCACGGCACCCTCCTCTTTCACCACGCCTTTTGTGCTTGACGAAGAACGCCGCCAGATCCGCTTTTACGGCCGCACCCTGGAGCTGTCGCGCTATGAGTACGGCATCCTTCGCCTGCTGGTGCTCAAGCCCGGCCGGGTCTACACGCGTGACGAACTGCTGGACAAAGTCTGGGAAGACGGCAGCGGCAGCCTGGACCGCACGGTGGACGCGCACATCAAGACACTGCGCGCCAAACTCAAAGGCGTGGCGCCGCACACCGAGCCGATCCGCACCTCGCGCGGCTCTGGCTACGCGCTGGCTGAAGACCTGCCTGCCCCGTGACCAAAAGAAACCGCATCTTCATCGGCATCCTGCTGATTTATGCGGTGGGCATCGCCTTCATGCTGTACCGTGTCGTGGCCGACATCGACCCGCGCTACCGCGAGTCGGCCGAAGAGTCGCTGGTCGAAAGCTCGCACCTGCTGGCCAGCCTGGTTGAACAGGACGTGCGCGCCGGCGCCATCGACACCACGCGGCTGGATCCCTTGTTCAAGTCGCTGTATGCGCGGCAGTTTCTCTCGCAGATCTATTCGGTCACCAAAACCCGGGTCGAGCTGCGCGCCTACGTCACCGACCGCTCGGGCCGCGTGCTGTTTCATTCCCTGGGCCAGCAGCCGGGCACCGACTTCTCGCAGTGGCGCGACGTCAGCTACACGCTGCGCGGCGACTACGGCGCGCGCACAACACCCGACGTCGAAGGCGACCCGCTCAGCTCGGTGATGTACGTGGGCGCGCCCATCCGCTGGAACAACGAGATCATCGGCGTCGCCTCGGTGGGCAAACCCGTCACGAGTTTTGGACAGTTTGTTTCTGCTGCGCGCGAAAAAACCCTTTACGTCGGCCTGGTGTCCGTGCTCGCGGTGCTGCTGCTGGCCGTCATTGTTTCCGTCTGGCTGGTGCGGCCTTTCGGCCTGATCGCCGACTACGTGCGTTATGTGCGGGCCCAGCGCTCACTCAACTTGCCGCGGCTGGGCCGGCGTGCCCTCGGCGCCCTCGGCGCGGCCTACGACGAAATGCGCGACGCCCTGGCCGGGCGCAACTATGTCGCCGACTATGTGCAGACGCTGACGCACGAAGTGAAGAGCCCCCTGTCGGCCATACGCGGCGCGGCCGAGCTGCTGCAGGAGCCGGGCATGCCGCAGGCCGAGCGTGAGCGCTTTCTGGCCAACATCAGCCGCGAGACCGGCCGCATCCAGGAGATGGTGGACCGGATGATGGAGCTCACCGCGCTGGAAACGCGCCGCTCGCTGGACAAGGTGGTGCCTGTGGCGCTCACGCCCCTGCTGGAAGAGCTGGCGGGCGCCGCGCAGGGCGCCGCCGCAGCGCGCGGCATCCGCATCAAGGTCGACGCGCCGGAAGATGCCACCGTGGAGGGCGACGCCTTTTTGCTGCGGCGCGCCGTCAGCAACCTGCTGGACAACGCCATCGACTTCTCGCCCGAGGGCGGCGAGGTTCAGCTCTCGCTTTACGGCAGCGCGCGTGTGGTGCGCATCCAGGTGCAAGACCGCGGGCAAGGCATCCCCGAGTACGCCCAGGACAAGGTGTTTGAAAAGTTCTACTCACTGGCCCGGCCCCACACCCGCAAAAAAAGCACAGGCCTGGGCTTGGCCTTCGTGAAAGAAATTGCCTCGCTTCACCACGGCCGCATCGAGCTGGCCAACGCACCGGGCGGCGGCGCACTGGCCACGCTGTCGCTGCCGCGCGCGGCGATGTAGCCGGCGGCCGGCCTTCACGGGTTCCTACGGGTTCTCACAGCACTTCACGCAGACTTCATACAGGCTTCCCGAAAGCTTCAAACCGCCTTCCCAGGCGCCGCCGATGCTTGGCTCCGTGCACTGTCGCACGCCTGCCAAGGAGCTTTTTATGGAACCCACCCCCACCCACCACAAGGCGGCAGCGCGCTGGCTGTGGGCCGCCACCGCCGCTGTCGCGGCCGTCTGCTTCATCGCCCTCGCGGTGCAACCCGCACATGCCCAGGAGGCCAGGGACGGCGCCGCCCCCCGGCAAAAAACCGAGAGCCCTTACTTCTTCGTCAAAAGCGACGAGCCCGGCCTGGACCAGCTCCCGCTCAAATCCACCCAGGTCGATGTGCGGATTTCAGGCGTCATCGCCGACGTCACCGTCACGCAGCGCTACAAAAATGAAGGCCAGCGCGCCATTGAAGCGCGCTACGTGTTCCCCGGCTCAACCCGCGCCGCCGTCTACGGCATGAACGTGCGCCTGGCCGACCGGCTGATCACCGCCAACATCCGCGAAAAGCAGCAGGCCCGCATCGAATACGACAGCGCAAAGAAGGAAGGCAAAACCGCCGCGCTGCTGGAGCAGCACCTGCCCAATGTCTTCCAGATGAATGTCGCCAACATCCTGCCCGGCGACGACATCAAGGTCGAGTTGCGCTACACCGAGCTGCTGGTGCCGCAGTCGGGCAACTACCAGTTCGTCTTTCCCACTGTCGTCGGTCCGCGCTACAACAGCCCGCAGTCCGAGCAGGCCCAGGCGAAGTGGATCAGCAAACCCTATCTGCCGGCCGGCCAGGACTCCGCCACGGCCTTCGACATCAAGGTGCAGATCGCCACGCCGATCGGCCTGAAAGAAGTGCGTTCAAGCTCCCATACCGTCGACGTGAAAAAAGACGGCGAAGGCGACCGCCACGCCAGCGTGTCGCTGCGCCCCGGCGAGGCAAAAGGCGCCAACAACCGCGACTTCATCCTCGACTACCGCCTTGCCGGTGATCGCATCGAATCGGGCGTGATGCTCTACCAGGGCGACAAAGCCAACGGCGAGAACTTCTTCCTGGCCATGATCGAGCCGCCCAAGCAGGTGACGGCGCAAACCATCAATCCGCGCGACTACATCTTCGTTGTCGACATCTCGGGCTCGATGCACGGGTTTCCACTGGAGACCGCCAAAGTCCTGCTGCGCGAGCTGATCGGTAACCTGCGCCCCAGCGACACCTTCAACGTGATGCTGTTCTCCGGCAGCAACCGCTTCCTCAGCCCCAAATCCGTGCCCGCCACCCAGGCCAATATCGAGCAGGCCATCCGCACCATCAATGAAATGGGCGGCGGCGGCAGCACCGAGCTGATCCCTGCGCTCAAGCGTGTTTACGCCGAGCCCAAGGCTGCCGACGTCTCGCGCACCGTGGTGGTGGTCACCGACGGCTACGTATCCGTCGAACGTGAAGCCTTCGAGCTGGTGCGGCGCAACCTGTCGCAGGCCAACCTCTTTTCCTTCGGCATCGGTTCCTCGGTGAACCGCCACCTGATGGAAGGCCTGGCCCGCGCCGGCATGGGCGAGCCCTTCATCATCACGCAGCCCTCCGAAGCGCCTGCTGAAGCCAAACGCTTTCGCAAGATGATCGAGTCGCCCGTGCTCACCAGCGTCAAGGCCCGCTTCGAAGGCATCGATGTCTACGACGTCGAGCCGGCCCAGTTGCCCGACGTGCTCGGCGAACGCCCGGTTGTGGTGTTCGGCAAATGGCGCGGTCCCCTGAGCGCCGGCAGCCAGGTGGTCATTGAAGGCCGCAGCGCCAACGGCCCTTACCGCAATGCCGCGCCAGTCACGGCCACGCCGGGGCAGGACATGGCCGCGCTGCGCTACCTGTGGGCCCGCCACCGCATCGCCGGCCTGTCGGACCAGGAGTCGCTGGAAGGCGGCGATGCCCATCGCCAGCGCATCACCGAGCTCGGCCTCCAGTACAACCTGCTGACCCAGTACACCAGCTTCCTGGCCGTGGACCAGGTCGTGCGCAACACACAGCCCGCGGATGCCGCCACCGTGAACCAGCCATCGCCCATGCCCCAGGGCGTGAGCAACCTGGCCATAGGCGCCGAAGTGCCCGGCACGCCCGAGCCCGCCACCTGGGGCGCCGTGATCGTGCTGCTGTCAGTACTGGCCTTGCTGGCGCGCCGCGAACGCCGCCAGCGCAGGGACAGCCGCGAGGGCGTAGTCCGCTTCACCGCGTGAACATGCCCCGGCCCTTAAGGAGAAACCCCATGACGCTGCCTGCCCTTCTTTCCATGCGCTCCATGAGCGATTTACCTCGCCTGGTCAGCGTGCCTGCCTTCGTGCGCTGGGGCATACGCATCGACACCGCGCCCGCCGGGGTCTGGCTGGCCCTGCTGGCCGCAGCCCTGTGGCCAACCTGGCTCTGGATGGGCCGGCGCATGCTGGACGGCTCGGACGACCCGCTCGGGCTGCTGGCGCTGGCCGCACTCGGCTGGCTGGCCTGGCGCAGCCGCCACAGGCTGCGTGCCGCGCCGCCCCTGGGCTGGCTCGCCGTGGCGCTGGCCGGCGCAGTGCTGGCAACTGCCGTTCAAGGCATGCTGCCGGCGCTGGCGGTGTCGCTGCTGGCATTGCTGGCGCTGGCCGCGGGCCTGGCGGCTTTTCTGCCCGCCACCGTGGCAACAGCGCCCATGTTCGGCCTGTCGGTGCTGGCCCTGCCGCTGCTGGCCTCGCTGCAGTTTTATGCGGGCTTTCCGCTACGCGTCATCACCGCCGAAGCCAGCCGCTGGCTGCTGATGGCAAGCCATGTGGTCGAACGCAGCGGCGCCAGCCTGCGCGTGGACGGCCACCTGGTCATCGTCGACGCACCCTGCTCGGGGGTGCAGATGGCCTGGTTCGGCTACTTCACCGCCTGTGCGGTCACGCTGTACCTGGCACGCGGCAACCGCGCCTTTCTCACCCGCCTGCCCGCTGTCAGCGTGCTGGTGCTGGGCGGCAACATCGTGCGCAACACCATCCTGGTGGCGGCCGAGGCCTCGGGCCGACACCTGCCCGGCTGGGCCCACGAAGGCGTCGGCCTGATCGTGCTGGCCGCAGTGTGCGGCGCGATTGCCTGGGTGATGAGCCGCCCCGAAAGGAAACGCCATGTTTGAGAACAGCTTCGTCAACCGCGTGCTGCACAAAACGCTCTGGCTGGCGCTGCTGCCCGCCTGCATGCTGTGGAGCGCGTTCGCCATGCTCTCGCGGCCGGCAGACACGGCACCGCCGCAGCAAGGCGCGGGCCGCGAGCTTCCCGCACAGTGGCAGGGCGCAACACTGCGGCCGCTGGCGCTGAGTGAAGTCGAGCAGCGCTTTACCCGGCACTTTCCCGGTACCCTGGCGCGCTTTGCCATCGAAGCGCCCCCTGCTGAAACAGCGCCTGCGCAGGGCGGCGTTGCCAATGAGTCGATTGCTGCGGGAGGCTGGCAAGTGCTGGTGCTGCGCGGCGTCGACAAACCCACCCGCATGCTGCACCCCGCCGCCGATTGCTACCAGGGCCTGGGCTACCGCATCGCGGCCCAGCAGCTGGAACTGGATCGCCAGCGGCAACTCTGGCGCTGCTTTGAAGCCACGCGCGGGCAGGCCGGCAGCGGCCAGCGCCTGAGGGTGTGCGAGCGCATCGTCGACGCCAACGGCCAGGGCTTCACCGACACCTCGGCCTGGTACTGGTCCGCCGCCATGGGCCAGTCGCAAGGCCCCTGGCAAGCCATCACCGTCGCAAGGCCGCTGTGAAACCGCGGCGGGCCAAGCTATGGGTCTGGGTGCCGCTGGGCATGCTGGCGCTGCTGGCCCTGCTGGCGTCAGCGCTCCTGGCGCTCTACTTCGTGGTCAAGGCGGTGCTCGCGCCGCTTCCCGGCGAGTGGTCCGTGCCGCTGCGCGTCGGCCCCCTGCAAATGCAGGCCGGTGTGCCAACGCTGATCCGCCTGGCCACCGCACCTTGGGTCGGGCCCCTGCTACAGGGGCGGACCTTGCCGGCGCGCACCGGGCCGGTTCACATGACCTGGCTAGCCCGCAGCCAGGTGCTGGCATTGCGCTGCGCCCCGTGCAGGGTGCAGGCCCCCGGGCTGGGCAAAGACCCTCTCACCTTTAACGAAGTGCAGCTCACCGTGCGCCGGCGCGGCGACCAGCTGGATGGCGAAGTGAGCGCCGGCAAGCTGCGCGCCACCTGGCAGGGCGTGCTGGCGCGAGACCAGCTGCGGCTGCGCCTGCAATTGCCGACGACGCCGATTGCCGACGGCTACGCGCTGTTCGGCGCGGCTATTCCCGAGCTTGCGCAGGCGCACATCGAAGGCCGCTTTGCACTACAAGCCACGCTGGTCTTGCCGGGCGCAAGCCTGAGCGTTGTCCCGCAAGTCGAGGGCTTGCAGGTCAGTGGCCTGGGCACCGAAGCGCTGGTCACCGCCCGCTCGGCCTGCGGCAAAAGCGCCAGCCGCCTCACCACCAGCAGCTGGCTCGCGCGCGCCGTGGTGGCCGCCGAGGACCAGCGCTTTTACGAACACAGCGGTTTTGACCTGACTGAACTCACCGCAGCCCTGGCCCGCAACCAGGGCGCCGGGCAAGAAGGCCGCATCGAGCGCGGCGGCAGCACGCTGTCGCAGCAGCTGGCCAAGCTGCTTGTCACCGGTGGCGAGCGCAGCCCCGTGCGCAAGCTGCGCGAGCTGCTTTACGCGGCTGAAATGGAGCGGACGCTGGGCAAGCCGCGCATCCTGCAGCTCTACCTGGCGCATGCGCCCTGGGGCCCGGGCCTTTGCGGCGCCGAGGCCGCGTCAAGGCGCTACTTTGGCCGCGCGGCCCACGAGCTCAGCCCCACGCAAGCCGCGTGGCTGGCCGCCATGCTGCACAACCCCGGGCTGGAAGCACGGCGCTGGGCAGAGACAGGCCAGATCAATGTGGCGCGCACGCAGTGGGTGATCCTGGCGATGCGCCCCCTGCCAAGCCGTCAACGCATCCGCCTGGCCGAAGAGGCAAAGCAGCTGAACTGGCCGGCGCCGGTGCTCGCGCCTTGAGGCCTGCTCAAGAGGCGGCCAGCTGCAAGCCTTGCCGCGCCGCCTGCTCAGGGTCTTGTGCCAGCGTCACCGCACTGACCACCGCCACGCCGTTCACACCGCAGGTCATCACGCCAGGCAGCAGCGCGAGTGAAATGCCGCCAATCGCCACCACCGGGTAAGGCGCTGCATCCTGCGCCAAGGTTTTCAGGCGCTCCAGCCCCACCGGCTCGTAGGGCATGACCTTGAGCGTTGTCGGGTAGATGGGGCCGATGGCCAGGTAAGAGGGTTGCACGGCTTTGGCCCGCGCCAGCTCCGCCGGTGTGTGCGTGCTCAGGCCCAGGCGTATGCCCGCATCGCGTAGCGCGGCAATGTCAGCCGTGTCCAGGTCTTCCTGGCCCAGGTGCACGCCGTAAGCGCCTGCCTGCAGCGCCAGCTGCCAGTGGTCGTTGATAAACACCTGCGCGCCCGGCACTTCGCGCCCGGCTTCAATCGCCGTGCGCACTTCCCACGCGATCTCATCCGCATCGTGGTCCGCCGACTTGATGCGCAGCTGGATGGTGCGCACACCCCAACCCAGCAGGCGCCGCACCCAGGCAGCGTTGGGCACAACAGGGTAAAAGCCGATGGGGCCGGTGAGCGGTGCGAATGCGTCTGTCTTCATGGTGATCTTTTTTAAGGCGCGTGCCAGAACGGCACACCGACTGTGGGAGTGGAAGCCTGTGCCGCCGCACGCTCAGGCATGGGCGTCGACTCATACGCCGCGCGGCCCGCGGCCACGCCGTCGGCAAAGGCGCGCGCCATGCGCACCGGGTCGCCGGCTTGAGCCACCGCGGTGTTCAGCAGCACGGCGTCAAAGCCCAGCTCCATCACCGCTGCAGCGTGCGATGGCCGGCCCAGGCCCGCATCCACCACCAGCACTGTGTCGGGCAGGCGGCGGCGCATGGTCTCCAGTGCAAAGGGGTTGAGCGGCCCCCGGCCTGTGCCTATGGGCGCGGCCCAGGGCATCACGGCCGCGCAGCCCGCATCGCGCAGACGCTGGGCAATCACCAGGTCGTCCGTGGTGTAGGCAAACACGGCAAAGCCCTCTTTGGCCAGCACCGTGGCCGCATGCACCGTGCCATGTGTGTCGGGCTGCAGCGTGTAGTCGTCACCTACAACTTCCAGTTTGATCCAGGTCGTGCCGAAGATCTCGCGCGCCATCTGCGCCAGCGTGATGGCCTCCTCAGCGCTATGGCAGCCCGCCGTGTTGGGCAGGATGTGGCAGCCCAGCGCCTGGATGCGCTGCCAGAAACTGTTGCCGCCGCCGCTTTCAGGCTGCAGGCGGCGCAGGCCCACCGTCAATACTTCGGTGCCGCTGGCGCGCACCGCGTCGCTCATTACCTGCGGCGAAGGGTAGTGCGAGGTGCCGAGAAAGAAGCGGCTCGAGATCGTGGTGCCGGCAACCGTCCAGGGTTGACCGTGGGCAATCGGAGATGAGGTCGTGGGCGTGTCCATTCAACCTCCCGTGATCGGTGTGACTATGTCGATCCGGTCGCCACTTTGCAATGCGCGTTCAGGCCATTGCGGCCGCGGCACAAAAGCGCGGTTGATTGCGCAGGCAAACGCGCCCTGCAATTCATAGCCCCGTGCAATCAGCAGCGCCTGCAAGGTGGGCGCATCCGTCTCAATGGCTTCGCCGTTCAGTGAAATCTTCATCGCGTGTTGTGGTGTTGTCATGTCACTCTCTCTTCTTTCAGGGCCTTCAGGACAGCCGTGCTTCCCGTCAATTGCTGCACCAGCCCGTCGACCAATGCCGGCGCGCACAGGTAGCCGTGGCGGTACAGGCCATTGATATGCCACACGCCGTCGCGCTGCTGCACCGTGGGCCGGTGGTCGTCCAGCGCCGGGCGCAGGGCGGCTGCCAGCCGCAACACACGCGCCTCACCAAAGGCAGGGTGCAGGCTGTGCAGGGCACTGCCCAGCTCCAGGGTAGATCTCAATGTCACCGGGCCGGTGTCTTCCGACTCCAGCTCCGTCGCGCCCACCACAAAACGGTTGCCGGGCCGCGGCGCCACATAGAGCTGGTAGCGCGGATGCATCAGGCGCACCGGGCGCTGCAAAGTCACGCCCGGGCATTCCACCGTGAGCACCTCGCCGCGCACACCGCGCAATTGCGGCCAACTCTCCTTGGCGCCAACGCCACGCGCATCGACCGTGATGTCCATTCCATAGGTCTTGCCCGCGCACTCGATGTGGTCGTCCTCCACCCCGTCGATGGCACAGCCCTCCATCCATGAGCCGCCCAGCCGGTCGATCTCAGTGGCCAGCGCCGCCATCCACTGGTCGTTGGCCAGCTGGCCCTCTCCATCCAGCAACAGCCCGCCACCGAAGCGCCCTGCCAGCGCCGGCTCGGCCACACCCAGCGCGGCTGCATCCAGTGTGTGCACCTGTGCCCGCACGGCCTCTGGCAGCTTGTGCAGCAGCAGGCCTGTGAAATGCGCCAGGGAACTCTGGTCAGGCGCGTGCGCCACCACCAGGGTTCCCTCACGGCGGAAATACACCGGCAAACCTTCAGCCGCCAGCTCGGCAATCCATTGCGGCCACAGCTGCATCGAGCGCTGGCCCATCGCAAACACCGCCTCATCCGACACCGCCAGCTCCGCCAGCGGCGACAGCATGGCCGCCGCCGTCATCGAAGCCGTGGCCACGTCATCGCGGCGGCGCGCATCGAACAGGCTCACGCGGCAGCCGGCGCGCAGCAGGCGCCAGGCCAGCGTGCGGCCAGCCAGGCCCGCGCCCGCGATGCCGATGTGCAAATTGCTCATATCAAAAACAACCCAGGAAACCTCAGGAATAAATCTCGCTGCCGCCTTCGCGGAACTCTTTGGCCTTTTCTTCAAAGCCGGTAGCGATCTGCTTGATGGGGATTGTCGCGGCTGCCGGCGCCAGTGTGGTGGTGGCCGGGTTCAGGCGCGCAAACTCGCGCACCTCCTGCGAGATTTTCATCGAACAGAACTTCGGCCCGCACATCGAGCAGAAGTGCGCCACCTTGGCGTTCTCTTTGGGCAGCGTTTCGTCGTGGTAAGCCATCGCCGTGTCGGGGTCAATCGCCAGGCGGAACTGGTCTTCCCAGCGGAACTCAAAGCGCGCTTTGGACACCGCGTTGTCCCACATCTGCGCGCCCGGGTAACCCTTGGCCAGGTCGCCCGCATGCGCGGCGATCTTGTAGGCGATCAGGCCCTGCTTCACGTCGTCGCGGTTGGGCAGGCCCAGGTGTTCCTTGGGCGTCACGTAGCACAGCATGGCCGTGCCGTACCAGCCGATGTTGGCTGCGCCCATAGCCGAAGAGATGTGGTCATAACCCGGCGAGATGTCGGTGATCAGCGGGCCCAGCGTGTAGAAAGGCGCTTCAAAACAGGCTTCGAGCTGCTTGTCGACGTTTTCCTTCACCAGTTGCAGCGGCACATGGCCGGGGCCTTCAATCATCACCTGCACATCGTGCTTCCAGGCAATCTGCGTCAGCTCGCCCAGCGTATGCAGCTCGGCAAACTGCGCTTCGTCGTTCGCGTCGGCGATCGAGCCCGGGCGCAGGCCGTCGCCCAGCGAGAAGCACACGTCATACGCCTTCATGATTTCGCAGATCTCGTCAAAGCGTTCGTAGAGGAAGCTTTCCTTGTGGTGCGACAGGCACCACTTGGCCATGATGGAGCCGCCACGCGAGACGATGCCCGTCAGGCGATTGGCGGTGAGCGGCACATAGGCCAGGCGCACACCGGCGTGGATGGTGAAGTAATCCACGCCCTGCTCGGCCTGCTCGATCAGTGTGTCGCGGAAGATCTCCCAGGTCAGGTCTTCGGCCTTGCCGTTCACCTTTTCCAGCGCCTGGTAAATCGGCACCGTGCCGATAGGCACCGGCGAGTTGCGCAAAATCCATTCACGCGTTTCATGGATGTTCTCGCCCGTCGAGAGGTCCATCACGGTGTCTGCGCCCCAGCGGATCGACCAGACCAGTTTGTCGACTTCTTCCTCAATGCTGGAGGTAACCGCCGAGTTGCCGATGTTGGCATTGACCTTGATCAGGAAGTTGCGGCCGATGATCATCGGCTCGCTCTCGGGGTGGTTGATGTTGTTCGGAATGACGGCGCGTCCGCGCGCCACTTCGTCACGCACAAATTCGGCCGTGATCTCTTTGGGAATCGCGGCATTGAAAGAATGGCCCGCCTTGGGCATGCGCTCGGTCTTAAGGCGTTCGGCCAGCTGCGCGCGCACCAGGTTCTCGCGCACCGCGATGTACTCCATCTCGGGGGTGATGATGCCCTTGCGCGCGTAATGCATCTGCGACACATTGGCACCCGCCTTGGCGCGGCGCGGCACGGGCGCATGCGCCATGCGCAGCGCGGCCAGGGCCGGGTCGTTCAGGCGCTGGCGGCCGTAGGCGCTGCTGATGCCGGCCAGGGCCTCGGTGTCCTGGCGCTCGTTGATCCAGGCGCCGCGCAAAGGCGGCAGGCCGCGCGTGATGTCGATGGGCGAAGCCGGGTCGGTGTAAACGCCCGAGGCGTCGTACAGGCGCAGCGGCGGGTTGGCCTCGCGGCGCGGCTCACCGGCGCCTTCATGCACCAGCGTGTCGGTCAGCGTGACTTCACGAAAAGGCACGCGGATGTCGGGGCGGGAGCCCTCGATATAAATCTTTGCCGAGCCCGGAAAAGGCGCGCGCGTGATGCGGCTGGTGAGGTCTTGGGTGTCAACGGTAAGTCGGGTTTTGGCCATGTGGTTCTCCAGAAGGTGGGGTGCCTGCTGGGGAGCCGGGGGTCCATCGGTGGCATCTGGGTGTGCCGCTGCGAAAGTTCCGGAGCCAATTGCGTTGTTCCCTACGCGGGGATAATCCCGATCAGGTTCAGCGGGTCTCGCATACTGCGATCTCAGCCTCGAAAGCTTCCTTACGGAAACATCCTTGGCACCCCGACAAGCTGAGGCCATTGTAGGCACGGAGCCAAGCGATGGCAAATGACCAAGGTCAAGAAGTCGACCAGGCCAGTGGGCAGCCCCGAGCTAGGGCAGGTTTTCCCTGAAGATCACCTGGCTGCGTACCGCATCAACCCCACTCATCACATCCCGCCTATCCCGCAGGTTGGTAAACATCCGCACGCAACTCATCATCGCCGTCTGCGGGCTTTGGGTAATCACCGCGTCCATGCTGCCGTCAATCAGCATCGCGCGCGTGTCGGGCGTGAGGCCGTGGCCGATAAACACCACCTTGTGCTCGCGCCCGCTCTCCTTTAACGCCCGAGCCACGCCGTCAGACGCGCCGCCGATGTTGTAAATGCCCGCGAGGTCGGGGTATTGCTCCAGCAGCGTGCGCGTCTGCTCGTAGTTCTTCTGCGCGTCGTCCTGCCCTTCGCGCAGGCCCACCACCTGCAGCGTGGGAAACATCTCTTCAATCACATGCAGGAAACCGGCTTCGCGCTCCTCATGCGCGCGGTAGCTCAGCGAGCCGGCGATCAGCGCCACCTTGCCGGCGCGCGCGCCAGGGCCGATGAAGCGGCCCACCAGGTAGCCCGCCGTACGCCCCGCCGCGCGGTTGTCCAGCCCCACATAACCGGCGCGCTGCGAGCCCGACAGGTCCGAGATCAGCGTGATGGTGGGCACGCCTTTTTCGGCCAGCTCGCTCACCGCTTCGCGCACCGCCGGGTGCTCCAGCGCCATAAAGGCAATGCCCTCGCTGCGCTTGCCCTGTTGCAGCAAGCTGGCGGCCAGCTGCTGCGGGTTGAAGCTTTCAAACAGCTCTGTACGGCACTTCACGTTAAAGGGCGTCAGGTGCTCCTGCGAATAACCCACCGTGTCGCCCAGCATGCGGATAAAGCGGTTGCTGCCGTCGGGCAGCAAAAACGTCAGGCGCATGGGCGGCGCGGCGAGCGCGGCATACAGGCCCGTCTCTGGCAGGTAGTCCATCTCGGCCGCGGCCTTGAGCACTTTTTGCGCGGTGGCCCCGCGCACGCCGGGGCGCTGGTTCAGCACGCGGTCTACAGTGGCGGTGGAAACACCCGCGGCCCGCGCAATGTCGACCACGCGAGCCCGCTGCTGCTGCCCCTCCAATCCATCAGGGATAACCCTCATACATCAAAATCCATCATTTTTCCTGTTTGACGATTGAATACCCCGCGCCTATCGTTGCGCTGCTTTCACCCAATGATGCATCAAATTGCATCAAAACAAAACTGGAGACAAACCATGACCGAAGTCACCCGCCGCAGCGTGCTGCGCACCCTGTCCGCCGCATCCGCCGCCGGCATCGCCGCCGCCCTGCCCTCCATGGCCCGCGCCGCCGAGTTCTCCTACAAGTACGGCAACAACCTGCCCGTCACCCACCCGCTCAACATCCGCGCCCAGCAGGCCGCCGACCGCATCCTCAAAGAAACCAACGGCCGGGTCGAGATCAAGATCTTCCCGAACAACCAGCTGGGCGGCGACACCGACATGCTGGCCCAGGTGCGCTCCGGCGGCATCGAGTTCTTCACACCGTCGGCCCTGGTCATCGCCACCCTGGTGCCGGTGGCCGCCATCAACGCCGTCGGTTTTGCCTTCAGCGACTACAACCAGGTCTGGGGCGCCATGGACGGCAAGCTGGGCGCGCATGTGCGCGAAGCCATCAGCAAATCGCGCCTCTATGCTTTTGAAAAGATGTGGGACAACGGCTTCCGCCAGACCACCAGCAGCAAGGCGCCCGTCACCACAGCCAAAGACATGGACGGCCTGAAGATCCGCGTGCCGGTGAGCCCGCTGTCGATCTCCATGTTCAAGGGCCTGGGCGCCGCGCCCGCCAGCCTGCAGTTCAGCGAGGTGTATTCCTCGCTGCAAACCAAGATCGTCGACGCGCAGGAAAACCCGCTGCCCATCATCCAGGTCGCCAAGCTGTACGAAGTGCAGAAGTTCTGCTCGCTGACCAACCACATCTGGGATGGCTACTGGTTCATCGCCAACGGCCGCGCGTGGGAGAAGCTGCCCGCCGACCTCAAGACCATCGTGGCCCGCGCCATCAACGAAGCCGGCCTGCAACAGCGCGACGACATCAAAAAGCTCAACGAGACCGTGGTCACCGATTTGCAGTCCAAGGGCCTCACCATCAACCGCCCGCAAGCCGATACCTTCCGTGCCAAGCTGCGTGAAGCCGGTTTTTATGGCGAGTGGAAGGAGCGTTTTGGCGCCGAGGCCTGGGGCTTGCTAGAACAGTCAGTCGGCAAACTGGCCTAAGGCTTTCCCCTCTCTTCCCCCCTCTCCCCCTGGGAGAGGGTAGGGGTGAGGGCCAGCGGCGATTGAGCAAGCGCTTTTGCTTCTGCCGCAAGCCCCCATCCCAACCTTCCCCCAGCGGGGGAAGGCGCTAAAACCAGTAGCCGCAATCCTCTCGCCCTCTTCCCGGAGACCTCATGTCCCACGCTTCCCTTCAACCGCCCGCCGACGCACCGCCCGCGAACCCGCTGAGCGGCCTCGCGCACAAGGTCGACCGCGGCCTGGGTTATGTGGTGGAGTCCATCGCCGCCGCCCTGGTGCTGGCCGAAATCATCGTGCTGTTCGCCGGCGTGGTCTCGCGCTACGTCTTCCATTCACCGCTGGTCTGGTCAGACGAGCTCGCGTCCATCATGTTCCTCTGGCTGTCGATGCTGGGTGCGGTCGTCGCGCTGCGCCGCGGCGAACACATGCGCATGACGGCGCTGGTCAACAACGTCAGCCCGCACACCCGCGCGCTGCTCGACACCATCGCCATCACCGCCTCCATCGCCTTCCTGGTGCTGGTGATTTACCCGGCGGGTGAATACGCCTATGAAGAAAGCTTCATCGTCACCGCGGCGATGGAAGTCAACAACGCCTGGCGTGCCTCGGCCATTCCGGTCGGCATGGGGCTCATGGTCGTGGTCGCCGTGCTGCGCCTCTTGCGCATCAGCACCTTCAAACAAACCGGCATCGCGCTGGCCGGCACCGCTGCCGTCGTCGCGCTGTTCTGGTTCGCGCAACCGCTGCTGCAACCGCTGGGCAAGCTCAACCTGATCATCTTCTTTGTCGTCATCGTGGCCGGCACCGTGCTGTCGGGTGTGCCTATCGCGTTCTCGTTCGCGCTGGCCACCTTCGGCTACCTCGCGCTCACCACCTCCACGCCGCTGCTAGTCATGGTCGGCCGCATGGACGAAGGCATGTCGCACATGATCCTGCTGGCGGTGCCGCTCTTTATCTTTCTGGGCGCGCTGATCGAGATGACCGGCATGGCCAAGGCCATGATCCAGTTCCTCGCCAGCCTGCTCGGCCATGTGCGCGGCGGCCTCAGCTATGTGCTGATTGGTGCGATGTACCTGGTCTCGGGTATCTCGGGCTCCAAGATCGCCGACATGGCCGCGATTGCGCCCGTGCTCTTTCCTGAAATGAAAAAGCGCGGCGCCAAGCCCGGCGACCTGGTGGCGCTGCTGTCGGCCACCGGCGCGCAGACCGAAACGATTCCGCCCTCCATCGTGCTCATCACTATCGGCTCCGTCACCGGCGTGTCGATTGCCGCGCTCTTCACCGGCGGCCTGCTGCCCGCCGTGGTGCTGGGGCTGGCGCTCTGCACCGTCGTGTGGTGGCGCTACCGCCATGAAGACCTGAGCGGCGTCGCCCGCTACAGCAAACGCGAAATCGGCAAGCTGCTGCTGATCGCCCTGCCCGCCATCATCCTGCCCTTTGTCATCCGCGCGGCAGTGGTCGAAGGCGTGGCCACCGCCACCGAGGTCTCCACCATCGGCATCATCTATTCGGTACTGGCGGGGCTCTTTCTGTACCGGCAGTTTCCGTGGCGCCGCCTCATGCCCATGCTGATCGAAACCGCCTCGCTCACCGGCGCCATCATGTTCATCATCGGCTGCGCCACCGCCATGGCCTGGGGCCTCACGCAGTCGGGTTTCTCGCAAGACCTGGCGCGCATCATGGGCAGCCTGCCCGGCGGCGCCTACGGCTTCCTCGCCGTGTCCATCGTCGCTTTTGTCATCCTGGGCAGCGTGCTCGAAGGCATCCCCGCCATCGTGCTGTTCGGCCCGCTGCTTTTTCCTATCGCCCGCATGGTCGGCGTGCATGACGTGCACTACGCCATGGTCGTGATCTTCGCCATGGGCATAGGCCTCTTCGCGCCGCCCTTCGGCGTCGGCTACTACGGCGCCTGCGCGGTCAGCAAGGTCGACCCCGACGAAGGCATTCCCTACATCTGGGCTTACATGGGCGCGCTGCTGGTCGGCCTGGCCCTGGTGGCGGCCGTGCCCTGGTTCTCTACCGGTTTCCTCAAAAACTAATCCGTCCATTTCACTGGAGCAAAACAACATGAGCAAATTTTTTGGCGAGATCCGCCAGCTGGGCTACGTCGTGCCCGACATCGAGGCCGCGATGAAGTACTGGAGCGAAACGCTTGGCGTCGGCCCCTGGTTCTACAACCCCAAGGTGCCCATCAAAAACTACAGCTACAAAGGCGAGTCGCATGAGCCGCACAACTCGGTGGCGCTGGCCAACTCAGGCTTTGTGCAGGTCGAGCTGATCCAGACGCGCAACGACGTGCCTTCGATGTACCGCGACTTCCTGCAAGCCGGCCGCACCGGGCTGCAGCACGTCGCCTACTGGACGACCAACTACGACGCCGACCTGGAGCGCCTGCTCAAACAGGGCTTCAAGCCGGTCATGAAGGGCGAGGTCGGCCAGAACGGCCGCTTCATCTACTTCGACACCGAATACCACCCCGGCACCGTGATCGAGCTCTCCGAAGTCGCCGGCCCCAAGGGCAAGATGTTCGACCTGATCCGCAGCTCCAGCGAAGGCTGGGACGGCAGCGACCCGGTGCGCCCCTTCCCAGATCTGAGCAAACTCTGAGCACCGCCATGCAAGCCGACCGCTTTGAAGCCACCTACCTGATCGAAACCCCGCTGGCGCCCGCGCAGGTGGCCGAGGTGATGGCGGGCGAGCAGTCCTGCGGCACCTTCACCCGCGTGGAGGGCGAGACCGACGAGCTGCGCCAGCGCGCCCGCGCCACCGTCGAGCAGATCGACGAGCTGGAATCCGTGAACGCGCCCAGCCTGCCCAACGCCCTGCTGGAACGCAAAGGCCATACCGGACCCAAGGGCGGCCCCTGGCGGCGCGCGCGCGTGCGCATTTCCTTCCCTGTTGCCAATATCGGCGCCAACCTGCCCACACTGGCCGCCACCGTCTCCGGCAACCTCTACGACCTGGGCGAAGCCAGCGGCCTGCGGCTTGAAAGCATGAAGCTGCCCGCCGCCTACCGCGCGCAGTTCGACATGCCCCAGGTCGGCATCGCCGGCACACGCAAGGCCACGGGCGTAGCTGCAGGCGCGCTGGTCGGCACCATCATCAAACCCAATGTCGGCTTCAGCGCCGCGCAAACCGCCGAACTGGTGGCGCGCCTGTGCGCAGCCGGTGTGGACTTCATCAAGGACGACGAAGTCTGCGCCGACCCGGCCCATGCCCCGCTGGCCCAGCGCGTGCCCGCCGTGATGGCCGTGGTGCGCGAGCACCAGCAGCGCACCGGCAAACACGTCATGGTGGCCTTCAACATCACCGATGAAACCGATGCCATGAAACGCCATGCCGACCTTGTCGAGCGCGAAGGCGGCAGCTGCGTCATGGCCAGCCTCAACTGGTGCGGCCATTCAGGCATGCAGACCCTGCGCCGCCACACCGGCCTGGCCATCCATGGCCACCGCAACGGTTATGGCGCGCTGTCGCGGCACCCGCTGCTGGGCATGTCCTTTCAGGCTTATCAAACGCTGTGGCGACTGGCAGGCGTCGACCACATGCATGTGCACGGCTTGCAGGGCAAGTTCTCGCAACCCGACGAAGAGGTCATCGAGTCGGCGCACGACTGCTACACGCCACTGACAGATGGCATCAACAGCGTGGACGATCGCGTCATGCCGGCCTTCTCGTCAGGCCAATGGGCCGGCACCGTGCCCGCCACCTGGGCCGCGGTGAAGAACGACGACCTGCTTTTTATGTCCGGCGGCGGCATCCTCGCGCACCCGGGCGGCCCGGCCGCGGGCGTCGCCAGCATCCGCCAGGCCTGGGCGGCCGCGCGTGCGGGCGTCACGCTGGCCGACCATGCGCGTGAGGCGCCAGAGCTGGCGGCCGCACTCGCCTTCTTCGGCAAGTAAACCATGGCTTCGCACGACGGCCGGCTCAAGGTGGCCTATTACGGTGACGACTTCACCGGCGCCACCGACACGCTGGCCACCGCCGCGCGAGCGGGCCTTCGCACACTGCTCTTCCTCGGCCTGCCAACCGACGCGCAACTGCAGCGCGCAGGCCCGCTCGACTGCCTGGGCATTGCCGGCGCGGCCCGTGCGATGAGCCCCGACGAAATGCGCGCTGAACTCGAACCGGTGGGCCAGCTGTTCGCGCGCCTGGGCGCGCCGGTCATGCACTACAAAACCTGCTCGACCTTCGACAGCGCACCCCACGTCGGCAGCATAGGCGCGGCCATCCGCATCCTGCAGCCGCACGCCGGCAACGCCCTGGTGCCCATCGTGGGCGGCCAGCCCAACCTCAGGCGCTACTGCGTGTTCGGCAACCTGTTCGCAGGCGCCGGTGAAAACATCCACCGCATAGACCGCCACCCCACCATGAGCCGGCACCCCGTCACGCCCATGCACGAAGCCGACCTGCGCAAGCACCTGGCCGCGCAAGGCCTGGCGCAGGTTGCGGGCGTGGACTACCCCAGCTACGACCAGGACGCCGAAGCGCTGAGCCGGCAGCTCGATGCGCTTTTGGCCCGCAAGCCTGACGCGGTCTTGCTCGACGTTGCCCACACCGGCCACCTGGCCACTGTGGGCCGGCTGATCTGGCAACGCGCACAAACCCAGCGCCTGCTGGCCGTCGGCCCCAGCAGCGTTGTGCAGGCCCTGGCCGCGCACTGGCAGGCGAATGCAGAGGCCACCACAACCCGCATCGCTGCGGCCACCGGCCCCGTGCTGGTGCTGGCCGGCAGCCTCTCGCCCATGACGGCGCTGCAGGTCCAGGCAGCCAGCTCTTACCGGCAGGTCGCACTGGACGCTGCCCGCCTTACCGGCGATGCAGACTACGCACAGCAGATGTCGGCGCAAATTGCGGGGCTGCTGGCCCAGGGCCGCCACGTGCTGGCCTGCACTTCAGCGCCAGACCCTGCGCCCGGCAGCGCCGTAGACAGCCGCGCACTCGCGCAAGCCTGTGGCGAGCTGCTGGCGCGCGTGCTCAAAGCCGCTCCCCTGCGCCGCCTCGGCATTGCCGGCGGCGACACCTCCAGCCACGCCGTGCAGGCGCTCAACGCCTGGGGCCTGTCCTACGCGGCGCAACTCGCACCCGGCGTCGCCCTGTGCCGCCTGCACAGCGACGAGGCTGCGCTCGACGGCATGGAGATCATGCTCAAGGGTGGGCAAATGGGCAGCGAAGACCTGTTCCAGACCCTGCTGCACGGCACCGCCTGACGGCGGCAGGCAGCCCAACAGGGGTGAGCGTTCAAGAAACTTTACATACCGTCATCGGCGGGCAATGGCGTGGATACACACGGCCGCCACACTTGCTTTCAACCTGAAGCCAAAAGCCGTATGTCACGGGCGATGGATTTCAGGCTTCTTCTCTTTGAAAGGAAGTTCTCCATGAAATTCGCATTCAACCGCAGTGCTTCACTCAATAGCCTCGTACTCGCCGGCCTGCTGGCAACCGCAGGCGCCGGCGCCATGGCGCAAACCCCTCCCCCCGCACCGGCCGGCTCGCCGCCCGTCGCAGGCAAACCCGCCGGCCACCACGGTGACCGCATGGCGCGCCATGACCCGGCCAAGATGCAGGCATGGATCGCCAAGCGCCAGGCCGAGCTCAAGGCCAAGCTCAAGATCACGCCCGCGCAGGAAGGCGCATGGACCAGCTACACGGCCTCCATGCAGCCGCCCGCACGCGGCGCACGCCCCACGCCTGAGCAGCGCGCCGAGTTCGACAAGCTGACTACGCCCCAGCGCATCGACAAGATGAAGGAAATGCGCACCCAGCGCATGGCCGAGATGAACGCGGCGATGGACAAACGCGGCGAAGCCACCAAGACCTTCTACGCGGCCCTGACGCCTGAGCAGCAAAAGACCTTTGACACCGAGCACAAGAAGTTCGGCCGTCACCACGGCGGCGGCCCGCGCGGCCACGGTGGCCCAGCCCCGCAAAAGGGCTAAACCCCCGGTGCGTTAAAGCGCTCCTGCCCCAGCCCGCACCGCAACCCGGTGCGGGCTTTTTTGTGCCTGGCTGAAGCCGCCCCAGACACCACCGGAAGCCCGCGTAGGACGGCATCGAAACCACCCGTTCAGACCGCGTCGCGTCACTAAACTGATTCGATGATCAAAGTACGCAAGGGCCAGGCGCCGGCCGTCCTCACGCGCAGCGCCTTCCACGAGCGCTTCATGCAGTCCTTCGTCGACCCCGCCTTCCGCAGCGAAGACGAAGCCCTGGCCCGCCTTGAGCAGGTGGCGTGGGAAGCCTATAAAGAAGGCCGCAAGGCGCCGTTCACACGCAAGGCCGGCAAGGGCTTTGCCGACCCCGAGTACGACCTGTCGACGGAGTGGCTTGCAACACGCGCAGCCCTGAAGAAGGCCCAAGCCGCGTGGAAGAAACCCGCCACGCCTTCACGCGTGCTGCTCATCTGCGGCTCGGCCCGCAACGACGGCACCTGCCCCGGCGAAATCTCCAAAACCTGGCGACTGCTGAACACCGCCAAAACCTCGCTCGAAAGCGCGGGCATGGCCTGCGATGTGCTCGACTTGAGCCTGCTCACCTCCAGCTACCACCTCAACATCCACCCCTGCAAGGGCTGCGTCTCTACCGCCATGCCGCTGTGCCACTGGCCCTGCAGCTGCTACCCCAACCACTCACTGGGGCAAACCAGCGACTGGATGGCCGAAATCTACGAACGCTGGACGGCCGCGCACGGCGTCATCATCCTCACGCCGGTGTACTGGTACCAGTCGCCCAGCCCGCTCAAGCTCATGATCGACCGCCTGGTCTGCGCCGACGGCGGCAACCCAGACCCGACCAGCACGCACGGCAAAAAGCCGTCGGAAGCCAAGGCGCTGGAAATGAACGGCTGGGACTACCCCAAGCACCTGGCCGGCCGCGCCTATGGCGTGGTGGTGCACGGCGATGTCGCCGGCATTGAGGGCGCGCGCCGCAGCCTGACGGACTGGCTGGACTGGATGGGCCTCATCGACGCCGGCACCCAGGCGCGGCTGGACCGCTTTATCGGCTACTACGAACCCTATGCCACCAGCCACAGCACGCTGGATGCCGACAAGGCCGTGCTGACCGAGGTGCGCAATGTGGCCAAGGCCGTCGCCGCTGCCGTCAAGTCACTGCGCGCCGGCACGCTTTCGCAGCCGGACAAGAGCCTGCAACGGCCACGGCCAAAATAAAAGCAAGCCGCACATAAAAAAAACCGGGCGGCAGGTTCAACCCGCGCCCGGTATTCGTAAAGTGCTTGTTATCCGGTGGCAAGAACCCAAGCGCACTTAGCGCTTGAATTCAGGCTAAGCGTCTAACGCTTACTTGGTGCCGCCGCTCAGGTCGGCGCCGCCCTGCACGCCGGCCCGCACGCCACCCTGCACACCGCCTGCAGCATTGCTCACACCGTTATAGGTGCGCTTGGCGCCGCTCTTCACGGCGCTGCCCGTGCGGGCAACGGCACGGCCCGTGCCATCTACCACGCCTGCGGCCTGGCCACCCACGTTGCTGGCGCCGGATGCATTCACGCCCACGCCCGCATTGGCGCCTGCGCCCACCCGGCCGCTGCTCATGCCGGAGCCCAGGCCGCTGTCACCGCCGCCGCTGGCGGCCGCATTGGCGCGCACACCGGCATCAATGTTGGTGTTCTGGCCGAGCGACACGCCCAAACCCGCACCCGTGTTGGCGCCAACGCCTGCTGAGCGTGTGCCCGCACCGGCATTCACGCCGACACCGGCACCCACGCCTACGCCGAGGCCCTGTGCGAACACGGCAGGGGAAGCAAACGCCGCAGCCAGCGTCAGGGCAGCAGCAACGGGAATAGAACGAATGGTGGAACGAATAGTGAACTTGGACATATCAATCTCCTTGGAAAAACGATGGGCTTGAAGGTGAGCGTGCCAAAAGGCAGCTTCTCCAGGCGGGTTGGGTTAATTACTTGGTGCCGCCGGCGGCAGGGCCTTGTGCGCCACCTGTGGAGGTGGCAGCGGCGTCACGCGCTGCGGAGTTCTTCGCGCGCTTGGCGGCGCGTTTTTCGCGCTTTTCAGCACGGGCAGCCGCACGTTCAGCCTTGGCGGCCGTGCGCGCTTCAGGTGTTGTGGGCGTGCCGCCCATCGGGGCTGCCTTGACCTGGTCCTGCGCCTTGGTGCTGCCGGGCGGCGTGGCGGTGTCGGTCTGTGCATGGACCTGAGCGCCCACGAGCAGAGCAGCGGCCATTGCAGCGGCGACAGGAATGGATTTCATGGAGAACTTCGTCATGGTTATTTCCTCTTCAGTTAAGCCCCGTTAATAAGGCGCGTTTGATAAACATGCCCTGATGTGATGACGGGGCTGATTTCAATTTAAGTGGCAAGCTGCGGTGAACTTGCCGGAGAGGCACGCCGCACCATGTAGGACACTGCGCCCGCAGCCTGTGGTTGCGCAGCCCCCTCCTCTACGGCGGCATGGAAGGCGCGCCAGCCGGGCGTGCAAATAAGTTTCTGTCCTACACCCCGGGCAAAAGCCCCAGAGACACAATCAACGCCAAGGTCAACATCAAGGTCTCTACCAAGGTGTCCGGCGGGCGCGTATCCTGTTCCTTCTTCTTTTTCTTTACACCGCGCCCCGCCACTTTTGCCTTCTCTTTTTATGCAGCCTCCTGTTCCCGACTCTTCCGATGCCTCCCGCCGCAGCGCGCCCGACGCGCTGTCCGTGGCCGTTCCCGTCAAGCCGCCCAAGGCGGGCACGCGGGTCGACATGGCCGCTGTCGAGGCCGACACGCAAACCGCCCTGGCCGCGGTGAGCCCCGAGTCCTCGTTTTCCTTCAAGGTGCTCACGGTCAACATCCACAAGGGCTTTACCTTCTTCAATCGCAAGTTCATCCTGCCCGAGCTGCGCGAAGCCGTGCGCAGCGTGGGCGCCGACGTGGTCTTCCTGCAAGAGGTCACCGGCAACCACGTCAAGCACCAGGACAAGTTCGACAACTACCCCGAAACCCCGCACTACGAATTCCTGGCCGACACCATCTGGCCGCAGTTCGCCTACGGCCGCAACGCCGTGTACACCAACGGCCACCACGGCAACGCGGTGCTGTCGAAATTTCCCATCGTGCGTTTTGAAAACCGCGACGTCTCCATCAGCGGGCCCGAGCGCCGCGGCCTGCTGCATTGCGAGCTGCAAATCCCCGGCCGCAGCGTGAATGTGCATGCCATCTGCGTGCACCTGGGGCTGATGGAGTCGCACCGCGAGCAGCAGATGGACATGCTCTGCGAGCTGGTGCGCAAAGACATTCCGCCGCATGCACCCGTGGTGGTGGCCGGCGATTTCAACGACTGGCGGCACCGCGCCCATGCGCGGCTTGAAAAAGGCGCCGAGCTGCACGAAGTCTTTGTGCAGGCCAACGGCCAGGCGGCGCGGACCTTCCCCGCGCGCCTGCCCCTGCTGCGCCTGGACCGCATTTATGTGCGCAACGCCATTGGCCATGCGCCCGTGGTGCTGCCATTGCGGCCCTGGTCGCATCTCTCTGACCATGCGCCGCTAGCGGCAGAAATCGAGCTCTAGATATGTCCAGATGGGTGAGTGGCAACCAGTTTCGCTTGCTTGAAAACGGCGAGGAGTTTTTCCCCCGCGTCTTTGAGTGCATCGCCGCGGCCAAGCGCGAAGTGATGGTGGAAACCTTCATCCTGTTTGAAGACAAGGTCGGTGAAGAGCTGCACGCGGCGCTGCATGCGGCCGCGCGGCGCGGCGTGCAGGTCGACCTGACCATAGACGGCTACGGCTCGCCCGATCTTTCGCCCGAATTCATCTCCACCCTCACGCGCGCCGGTGTGCGCATCCATGTATTTGACCCAGGCCCCAAGCTCTGGGGCTGGCGCACCAACGTGTTCCGCCGCATGCATCGCAAGATTGTGGTGGTGGATGGCGAGCGCGCCTTTGTCGGCGGCATCAATTACTCGGCCGACCACCTGGCCGACTTCGGCCCCGAGGCCAAGCAGGATTACGCGGTTGAAATCGAAGGCCCCATCGTCGGCGACATCGACACCTTTGTGCACAAAGCCCTGGCTGCAGGCCACCGCAATGCAGGCGCGGAACCGCCACCCGGCCTGCGCGAGCGTTTTACCAACCGCGCGCGTTCGCTGGCCGGCACCTGGCGCGGCGACAGCGTTCCCACACCCGTGGGCGAGGCCTCGGCGCTTTTTGTGACACGCGACAACCGCAAACACACCAACGACATCGAGCGCCACTACCGCGCCGCCATTCGCACGGCGCGCCAGCGCGTGGTGATCGCCAACGCCTATTTCTTCCCCGGCTACCGGCTGCTGCGGGAAATGCGCCACGCCGCACGGCGCGGCGTTGACGTGCGCCTCATCCTGCAGGGCGAGCCCGACATGGCCATCGTCAAGACGGCAGCCAGCATGCTGTACCACCACCTGCTGGACGCCGGCGTGCGCATTTACGAATACTGCGAGCGGCCGCTGCACGGCAAGGTCGCCGCCATCGACGACGAATGGGCCACCGTGGGCTCCAGCAACCTGGACCCGCTCAGCCTCTCGCTCAACCTCGAGGCCAATGTCGTCATCCGCGACCGCGCCTTCAACCAGCATTTGAACGAGCGGCTGGACGCGCTGATGCAGCACAGCTGCAAGCAGATTGCCCGCGAAGACCTGGTCGAATCGACCTGGTGGCGCAAGCTGCGCAGCTATTTTGTGTTTCACCTGCTGCGCCGCTACCCCGCCTGGGCCGGCTGGCTGCCGGCGCACGCGCCGCGCCTGACGCCCGCCGGCACGCTGATGCCCGCCCCCGCTGCGCCAGCCGCTTCCCCAGCTTCCAAGCCGGTGGGCCAGGCCAAACCGGTGTGAGACCCTGATGGCCCAAAGCCGCACCTTGCCAATACCCGGCCAGGCCCCCGCCCCTCACATCAGCCGTCACAAGCCCTGGTGGACCTGGCTCAAACGCGGCGCCACGCTCGTCTTCTTTGCGCTGGTCGCCGGCCTGCTCGTGTCGCAGGCCCGCACCATAGACTGGAGCCAGGTCCTCACCTCGCTAGAGGACTACCCCGTCACCGCGGCCTGGGGCGCGGTGGTGCTGATGCTGGCCAGCTTCACGCTCTACAGCTGCTTTGACTTGCTGGGCCGCCACTACACCGGCCACACCCTGCGCACCCCCACGGTGATGCTGGTGACCTTTGTGAGTTACGCCTTCAACCTCAACCTGGGCTCGCTGGTGGGCGGCGTGGCCTTTCGCTTTCGCCTCTATTCACGGCTGGGCCTGCGCAATGGCGCCATCACCCGCATCATGTCCATCAGCATGCTCGCCAACTGGATGGGCTACCTGCTGCTGGCAGGCCTGGTGTTCAGCCTCAAGCCGCCCACCCTGCCGCCCGGCTGGCCCATCACCAGTGATCACCTGCGCCTGATCGGTTGTGTGCTGCTGGCCGTTGCCGCCGGCTATCTCGCCATTTGCGCCTTCTCGCGCCGGCGCTCGCTGGGGCTGCGCGGCCATGAGATCGAGCTGCCCTCATTCCGCCTGGCCGCCCTGCAGCTGGTGATGGGCGCGGGCAACTGGCTCATCATGTCGTCGATTATTTTTATCCTGCTGCAGCACCGCATCGAGTTCTCGGCCGTCGTCAGCGTGCTGCTGCTGGCCGCCATCGCCGGCGTCATCACCCACATCCCGGCCGGGCTGGGCGTACTGGAGGCGGTGTTTGTCGCCCTGCTCTCCCACCTGATGCCGCAGGCCGAGCTGCTGGCCGCGCTGGTGGCCTACCGCGTGGTCTATTACCTGGTACCGCTGGGTGTGGCGGCGGCGACTTACCTGGTGATGGAAGCCAAAGCCAGGCAGTTACGCCGCCCGGCACGCTGATCACCCATTTCGCCTGCTTTTAGGCGGTTTTTAGGCGCCAAAGCCACAAGTTGGCCAGGGCCTTGCGCCCACTTTCACACCAAAACCCACAAACACTGTATATTGATACAGTATATTTTGGGCTTTAAGGCTGTGGCCGCCCTCCTTCCCGCTCATGGGTTACGCGCCCCCGGGAACTCGGCCTCTTTGCCTACAGGCGCGGTGCAACCCAACACCGCACCATGAAGTCTGACGTGAAGAAAGAAGAAAGGATGTACGCATGGGTGTGATGAATGACCTGCTGACGAACGACCTCTTTCCCCAGGCGCTGCTGCCCGTCACGCTGCAGGGTCAGGCAGATTACGAGGGCTTTCGCCGTGCCGCGCGCGGCATGCTCGCCCAAAACATCCTGCCCGAGCAGGTGAGCTGGCAGTGCAGCAGCACGCCATTTGGAGGCGCTGAAGGCGCCGAGGCCACCGGCCCCGCGCTCAGCGACGCACCCGCCGTCAGCGTACCGCCCGAATACGTCGCCCTTTGCCAGTTGGCCGTCATGCACAGCAGCCCCCAGCGTTTCAACCTGCTTTACCGCCTGCTGTGGCGCCTGGTGCACGAGCCCGAGCTGCGCCACAACCAGCTAGACGCCGACATGGCGCTGGCCCGCCAGATGGCCGAAGAAGTGCGCCACGACATGCAGAAAATGAAGGCCCAGCTGCGCTTTCACTCGGTGCAAGACGACACCTTCAAAAGCCGGCCCCAGGGCGGGCCGCTGCATGTAGCCTGGTTCGAGCCCGAGCACCACATCATGGACGCCGTCGCACCGCTGTTTGCCAAACGCTTTGCACACATGCGCTGGGCCATCCTCACACCCGAAGGCAGCGTCGAAGCCGACTACCTGGGCCCGCAAAACTTCGGCCACGCCCGGCATGCCGGCGGCGCAGAGTACGCCGTGGCAAAACCCCAGGAGCCGGTGGTCGCCCTGCGCTTTGGCCCGGCAGCCGGCAAAAGCGCCGCGCCCACGCCCGACGCCAGCGAGCAGCGCTGGCTCACCTTCTACGAGCAGGTCTTTCACCCCGACCGCCTGCGCCGGCGGCTGATGCAAAAAGAGCAGCCCCGCCATTACCGCAAAAGCCGGCCACGCGCCAAGCCGTCCTCCACCGGCACGCGCAACACCCATGCAGCCAGAGGCGCATCAGGTGCTTCGGGCAGCGGCCAGGCCTCCGGCCGGTCGCTGTCGATTTAGCAGCGGCGTGCGCTCAGGGCGCTGAACTCAGGGCTACTCAGGGCTGACGCGGCGCCGATGACGCCGCACCCGGCACGGGCGCTTGTCCCGGCTGGGGCAACACCGTGTCACGGCCATCACTCGTGCCCGGCGGTGTCGTCGGCCGGATGCTGGAGTCACGCGGGTCCGGCGGCGGAGGGGGTGCCTCAGGCAACTGCTCACGGAACGCCGGGTTGCGGTTGATGCGATTTGGCCGCGGCGTGCTGGGGCTGGTGGCAGGCTGCGGCTTCACCGCGGGAGCCGACGGGCCCGGCTCTGTCTGGGCTGCCGCCCAGGGAGCGGCCGCCAACATCAGCAAGGCGGCGAGCGAAACGCCAGCGCCTTGCATCACGGCAGCAGTTAATTGTTTCTTTGCTTGTTGCATGGCCATACCTCCTGGGTTGCGTGTAGTGGGTTCACTCGCCTACAAGATAGATCAACAGGCGCGCAATGAAGTTCACTTTACGCCGCTGCCCGCTGGCCCCTCAAACCGTGCGCCGGACCACCAGCTCCTTGAAGCCCGTCTGCGCATCCTGCTCCCGCGTGAACGCCCAGCCCGGCAAAGGCGCCAGCACAATCTCCGCCGTCGTGCGCACCATGCAGCCCGGCATCACATGGCCGCCCCGCACCTGGCCACGCGCGTCGGCCACGCTGGCATGCAGGTGCGCGCCGTCCGCGCTCAACGTGCCCGAGAGCGTGATCAATTCCAGCGCTTCCACCAGCACCGTGCCGCCCGGTTCCGCCGCATAGCGCAGCACCGCGCGGGAAAGACTCCCCACGGCGGAGATGACGCAAGCGGCCTGCGCGCCCTGCTCCGCCTGCAGTTGGGCGAATGCGGCGTCCAGCGCTGTGCGGAGGTCTTCGCCTGGGGCCAGGCGGAGGACCAGGGCTTGGGGGGAGCTGCTTTCCGGCATGTGGGGAGGTTAGCGGACGGGGTTGGGATTGTTCAAGCGGTTTGTTAGGTGCTATTAGATTTATAGCCGCTTAGACCCTTGTCTATTGGCCTGCAGGCCGATTTGGAGGCTTGCTCCAGCGGCCAAACCAGGCCTTAACCCGCCACCAAGCGCAAAACCGTAATCTCCGAAGGCGCCCCAAACCGCTTGGGCGGCCCCCAGTACCCCGTGCCACGGCTGGTGTAAACCCACAGGTTCTGCAGCTTGTGCAAGCCCGCAGTAAACGGCTGCTGAAACCGCACAAACAAATTCCAGGGATAAAACTGCCCGCCATGCGTGTGGCCGGAAAGCTGCAAATCAAACCCGGCCTTGGCCGCAGCAGCCGCACTGCGCGGCTGGTGCGCCAGCAGCACACGTATGGCATTCAGCGGCGCGCCACGCAAGGCCAGCTCCGGGTCGCTGCGATGCAGCGGATCAAAGTGGCCGGCGCTGTAGTCCGTCACACCCGCCAACACCAGTGGCATACCGCCCTGCGACACCTCAGCGGGCGGGCGAATCACCACATGCTGGTTGAGCAGCACCGTCAGCCCCAGGCGGCGCAGCTCATCAATCCAGGCATGCGCGCCAGAGTAGTACTCGTGATTGCCCGTCACAAAGTAAGTGCCGTGGCGTGAGGCCAGATCAGCCAGCGGCGCAACATGGTCCGCCAGCTCGCTCACCTTGCCGTCCACCAGGTCGCCGGTAATCGCCACCACGTCGGCATGCTGTGCGTTGACCTTGTCGACGATGCGGCGCAAGTACGCCGCCTTGATCGTCGGCCCCACATGGATGTCGCTGATCTGCGCCAGAGTAAAGCCCTGCAGCGCGGGCGGCAGGTTTTTGATGGGCACATCGACCTTCACCACGGCGGCGGTGCGCCGCGCATTCAAAAAGCCCAGCACAGTGATGACCACGCCCAGCAGCGGCACGGCTTCGGCCGAGGTGGTGCGCAGCCAGGCCATGGGCAAGTTGCCCGGTGCAGCCATATCCACCAGCCACAGCAGCAGCAAGCCCGCATCGCGCGCCAGCGTCAACACCAGCATCGACGAGAACAGGCCCATAAAGAGCAGGCCCACCCAGGTCAGCACGTCGGCCAGCGGCTGTTTGGCCACACGCCCGGCCATCAGGCCCAGCGGCATCACCAGCGCAGAGATCGCCAGGCCCGCCATCAACAGCCATTGACCCGTGGGGTAGGCGGCCAGCTCAGGCACAAGGCGTGCGCCAATGTAAACATGGAGCAGCGCGGTTACAAGCGCCAGAGGCAGGAAGTTCATAAAAAAGATCCAGGGTGCGAAGCCCTGCATATGGGTGCGGGCCCCGTGCATTCAATGCTTGCGTGGTTTTTTACCGCGGCGCCGGCGCACCACATCAGTGCCGCTTGATGCCGCCGCCCCGGACCACAAACGTTTCACCCACTCACAAGTGCGACAAAGCGTGCGGCTGGATACGCTGCGCCGGCGGCTACCCTCGGCGATCTTTTGATCTCTTCTTTTCTCATTCTTTTGTGCGGCCCTCGCCGGCAGCCCGTTTTCTTTTGCCCATGACTCCATGACCGTTGCCATACAGGCCACCACTCCCGCCACCTTTGAAATCAAGAGCGCCAACCTGCCCCTGGTGGCCTTGCTGCTCAAGTCCACCGACCTTGTTGCGCTGGCGCGCGAGCTTGAAGCCCGCTTTGGCGATATCCCCGACTTCTTCGACCAGGATGCGCTGATCATCGACCTCTCGCCGCTGCAAGCCGCAGCGCAGGCCGGCCAGCCTGTGGGCGAGATCGACTTCCCCTCCCTCATCACCCTGCTGGGCAGCTACCAGTTGGTGCCCATCTCCGCCAAGGGCGGCAACCCGGCGCAAATGGCCGCGGCGCTTCAGGCCGGCTTGCTGCCCGTGCCCGATGCGCACCTGGTGCCCACGCGGCCCGCGCCTGCCGCAACACCCGCAGCAGAGCCTGCACACGCACCCGTCGCCGCCCCTCCCCCGGCACCGCAAGGCGCCATGGTCATCGACAAACCCCTGCGCTCAGGCCAGCAGGTCTATGCGCGCGGCCGCGACCTGGTGGTGCTGGCCATGGTCAATGCCGGGGCTGAAGTGATTGCCGACGGCCACATCCATGTCTATGCGCCACTGCGCGGCAAAGCCATGGCCGGCGCGCGCGGCAATGCGGACGCACGCATCTTCTCGCTGGCGCTGGAGGCCGAGCTGCTGTCGATTGCCGGCGTATACCGAACCAGCGAACATCCGCTGCCTGCCGGCATGGCGGGCAAGCCGACCCAAGTGCGGCTCGTCCCCGGCGAAGAAGGCGACAAGCTGGTCATGAATGTCATGTCGGCATAAGCACGGCAATCCTCCTCCCACCCAACACCTCTCCCGATCTCTCTCGCTTCCAAGGAAATTCAAGCATGGCAAAAATCATCGTGGTCACCTCCGGCAAAGGCGGCGTGGGTAAAACCACCACCAGCGCCAGCTTTGCAACCGGCCTGGCGCTGCGCGGCCACAAAACCGCCGTCATCGACTTCGACGTGGGCCTGCGCAACCTCGATCTCATCATGGGCTGCGAGCGCCGCGTGGTGTATGACCTCATCAACGTCATCCACGGCGAAGCCACCCTCAACCAGGCCCTCATCAAAGACAAGCAATGCCACAACCTCTTTGTGCTGGCCGCCTCGCAAACCCGCGACAAGGACGCGCTTACCAAAGACGGCGTGGAAAAAGTCCTCAAAGACCTGGGCGAGATGGACTTTGAATACATCGTCTGCGACTCCCCCGCCGGCATAGAGACCGGCGCCCTCATGGCCATGCACTTTGCCGACGAGGCGCTGGTGGTGACCAACCCCGAAGTCTCCTCCGTGCGCGACTCCGACCGCATCCTCGGCATGCTCTCCAGCAAAACCAAACGCGCCATAGACGGCGGCGACCCGATCAAAGAGCACTTGCTCATCACCCGCTACAACCCCGGCCGCGTCGACCAGGGGCAGATGCTGTCGCTAGAAGACATCAAAGACATCCTGCGCATCAAACTCATAGGCGTCATCCCCGAGTCTGAGTCCGTACTGCAAGCCTCCAACCAGGGCGTGCCCGCGGTGCACCTGCAAGGCAGCGATGTGTCAGAAGCCTACAAAGACGTGGTCGACCGCTTCCTCGGCGACAAAGACAAACCCATGCGCTTCATCGACGCCCAAAAACCCGGGATCTTCAAGCGCTGGTTTGGAGGCAAATAAAGCATGGCGTCTTTTTTGTCCTTCCTCTTAGGCGAGAAAAAGAAAACCGCCAACGTCGCCAAAGAGCGGCTGCAAATCATCCTCGCCCACGAACGCACAGACCGCAGCCCCAAACCCGACTACCTGCCGGCCCTGCAACGCGACCTGATTGCAGTCATCGCCAAATACATCCCCATCAACCCCGACCACATCAAGCTGCACCTGGAACGGCAAGACAACCTGGATGTGCTGGAAGTGAAGATTGAGTTGCCGGACAAAAAGTGAAGACGGGTTAACTCCGGTATTCGGTTCCCGATCCCGAATCCGAATCCGTTCCCGCACCCGATTGCCCCTTCTGTCTGCGCCGAGGAGCACAGGGCCAGACGGATAAGGGCAAAAACTTGTTTGAGCCGAAGGCGAGTTGTTTTTGACCCCGTCTGGACCGAGCACCGCAGGCTGCCCCGGAGCGAAGCGCAGGGGACGCAGACAGTAGGGTCGCCTTTCTTTTGCTTACTTTTCTTTGGCGAAGCAAAGAAAAGTGAGTTGCCGCCGGGCAACCCCCGGCCAGCCACCCTCAACAGGGCAAGCGCCAGCCGGAACAAGAACCGGGAAAACTAGAGCTTGAGCATCGAAGGCAAATACTTAGCCATCAAGTCCTCGTAATAAGGCTTGAGCTCCGCCAACACAGGCGGCTTGTCATTCTTGGAATACAGGTCATAAGGATTGAACTTATGCACCCATTCGAGGTGAGCCGCATCCTGGGCATCGGTCAGATGCCCATACTGCCCCTCGCGGTGCCAAGCGTAGAACGAGTGATAGCGAATCATGTACAGCGCCGGCAGCGGCAGGTGCGCCTTCATCAGCTGGTACAGGTACTCGTCATGCCCCCAAGACATATGCACCGCATCCAGCCCACAGCCCGGCGCATAAATGCCGTTCTCCGTGTTGTAGCGTGCGTCGCGGCTATCGGGGTTCAGGTCAAAGTATTCCGGGTAAACAACCCGCTCTGAAAACCGGCACCCCACCGGAAACGTATCCCCCACCACCGCCCACTGCGGCTCACCAAACAGGCACAGCACCTTCCCCAGGTCATGGATAAACCCCGTCAGCACAAACCAGTCGGGGTGGCCGTCGGCGCGAATCGCTTCGGCGGTCTGCAGCAGGTGGCTGATCTGCGGCAGCTCGATGTCGGGGTCAGACTCATCCACTAGCGTATTGAGGAATTCCAGCGCCGCCCAGGGCGTCATCTCGCGCTGAGAGAACGTCAACCACTGCGCCTTCTTGGCCAGCACAAAGTCCAGCGTCTGGTGCTGGTGGTTATTGCGGTAAAAAGTGCGCACCCTGTCTATGCCCGGCTGCGCGTAGTCGCGGTAGGCGGCGCGCTCAGGCTCGCTGGCCAGCAGCGTGGTGGGGGCTAAAGGGCTGGCGGCGGCTTGCGGGGCGGCGTTCATCATGATTCAGGCATTGTAGAAAGGCCCACCGCCGCGTGCAAACCCGGCTGCAGGGCGGCAAGCACGCGGGTACGATGCCGCATACCCTCCCGGCAATCCGCCCCCAACCAAAGGCCTTCATGCGCAGCCAGCTCACCCGCCGCCTCATCACCCTCGCCCTGCTCGCCGCCACGGCCCTGCTGGGCGGCATCGCCCAGGCGCAAGACAAGATAGGTGTGCTCATGCTGCACGGCAAAAGCCCGGGCAACAACAACGACCCCAACATGAGCCGCCTCAAACCCGTGCTAGAAGGCGCGGGCATGCTGGTGCTCTACCCCGACATGCCCTGGTCGCGCGGCCGCTACCTCGACGGCAACTGGGACAAGGCCATGGCCGAGATGGCCACGCATGTGCAAAGCCTGCGCAGCCAGGGCGCCACCAAAATCGTCATCGCCGGCCACAGCATGGGCGTGCCCGCCGCCATGGGCTTTGCCGCGCGCGGCGGCGACGTGCAGGCCCTGGTGCTGCTGGCGCCCGGCCATGTTCCCGCGCGCTACTACGCCTTCCAGCAAAACACCTCGGTGCGCGAAAGCGTGGACGAAGCCCGCAAGCTGGTCGCCGCCGGCAAGGGCGATTCGCGTGAGCGCTTCAACGACATCAACCAGGGCAAGCAGCAGCCCGTGGCGGCCACCGCCAAAGACTACCTGAGCTACTTTGACCCCGCCTCAGACGCCGAGATGAGCGTCACCGCGCCGCGCATCCCGCCCGGCACGCCCGTGCTCACCGTGGTGGGTGATGAAGACGGCATCAGCAAATACGCCAAACCCTACTTTGCCGACAAGCTGCCAGCCAACCCCAAAAGCCAGTACCTCGAAGTCAAGGCCACCCACCTGACGACGCCAGTGGTCGCCAGCGAGGCGGTGGCGCAGTGGATCAAGGTGGCCACCGCGCCCTGAAGCCGCAACCCCCTTCAACATCTTCAACAAGGAGCCAGCCCATGAACCCGCTCCCCTCTGCCCGGCGCCTGTGGCTGCGTTACGCCCTGCCCGCGGGCTTGCTGCTGTGCATGGCCGTGGCCGGTCAAAGCGCCCGGGCGCAAACCGCGCCCCGCGTGGTCGACATTCCCACACGTACCGGCGTCACCCAGCGCTTTGTCTATATCGCGCCCGCCACCGCCAACCCGCCCAAGGCAGCCGTCATCCTCTTCGCCGGCGGCAACGGCGGTTTGCAGATCAACGAGAGCGGTGGTTTTGGCGGGCTGGGCGGCAACTTCCTGGTGCGCATGCGCCAGCAGTTTGCCGATGCGGGTTTTGCCGTCGCGGTAATCGATGCGCCGTCAGACAAACAGTCGCCACCCTACCTGGGCGGCAACCGGCAGCGGCCCGAGCACCGCACCGACGTGCTCGCCGTCATCGCCTGGCTCAGGCAGCAATCACCCGCACCCGTGTGGCTGGTCGGCACCAGCCGCGGCACCCAGTCAGCCGCCTACATCGCCACCGAAGCGGGCCCAACGCAAGGCGGCCCCGATGGCCTGGTGCTGACCTCCACCATCCTGGTTGACCCGGGCGGCCGCGCCGTGCCCAAAATGCCGCTTGAAAGCTTGACCATCCCCGTACTGGTGGTGCACCACGAAAACGACGGCTGCAAGGTCTGCCCTTTCAGCGAGATCCCAGCCATGATGGAAAAGCTCGCCAAAACCCCAAAAGCCGAACTCATCAGCGTGACCGGCGGCCAAAGCCGGGGCGACCCCTGCGAACCCCAGGCCTACCACGGCTTTAACGGCATAGAAGCCGACGTGGTCGGCAAGATCAGCCGCTGGATCATCGCGGCCAGGTGATCGCCGCCTGGGTCTAAATTGAACCGCTGAAGCGGGCTCAGGCTTCTTCGGAGGGATCCAGAGGCTTGTCGCCAGGGCTGTTGCCAATGGTGTCATGGCTTAGCGACAGCGTCACGCTGGCCCGCTTCTGCACCGCGTCCGTCATATCCGTATCCGGGTCCGGCGCCACTCCCCAAGCCATCGCGGTCGTCAGCACCACCAGCGAAGGAATGGCCCGCAAATAACGCGGCCGGAACAAAAAGTTGGCAATCTTCTTCATGGCATTCACCTCGGCTCAAAGTCGCCGCCAAGCCGGCAGCAGCAAAGGTTTTATCCTGCGCCGCCAGGCTTAGAGCCGTGCGTCTGCAGTGTTGCGCTATGTATCAAATTGCGCCAATGCCCGCGCGGCGCGGGCCGGCGGGCCATCTTCTTTACAGATTCAAGCCCACGCCCATGCCGGCGGTGCGGGCTTTCAGGGGCCTTTACGCGCTGTCAGCCTCAGCGCGCGCTATTGCCACCCCGGCGCGACTGCAGCTGGTTGCTGCCACCGACGTGGGATTCGCGGTCACTGCGGCTGTTGGCCGTGCGCTGGCCCTCATTGCGCTGCGTGGGCTTTTGCTCACCCACCTGGTTGAAGTCGTTCTCAACCTTGCCGCCGTGGCCCGAGGCCTTGGGCGTGCTGTCCTGCACGCTGCCGTCATCGACGGGCTTGCGCGCGCTGCCCCGCGTGTCCTGCTTGTTGGTTTTGGCGGTATTGGGCTTGTTGGCCATGGTGGGTCTCCAGATAAGGGTTTGAACAAGAGGCCGGCAAACAGCTAATCACTGGTGATGTGCTGCTGAAACCGCCCCGCGTATCAACCATTCTGGAAAGCCGAACTGCCCACCCATGTCAGACAGCACCCCATACCCAGGCGCGACAAGACGAGGCGCCCGGCAGCGTGCGGTCAACCCGCAGAGGTATCCGAAAACTGCGCCTCAATCTTGTGCCCATCCAGGTCCCGCACAAAACAGCCGTAATACTGCGGCCCATACAAAGGCCGCGGGCCAGGCGCGCCATCACCCTGCCCACCCATCTCCAGCGCCTTGGCATAAAACGCATCCACCTGCTCCTTGGACACAGCCAAAAAGCCAAAGTGCGAGCCATTGCCCACATGCGCCTTACCCCCGTCATGCGGCACCCCCACCCAAAACTCTGGATAAGCCCGCCCATAAGCAATAGCGCCAGGGTGCTCCATGATCACCTTGATCTCCATCGCGCCCAACACGGCGGTATAGAAGGCCTTGGCACGATCAAAATCGTTCGTGCCGATGGAGACGTGGGACATGATGCTTTCGGGGAGGGAGGTGGTGTTTGGCATGGGCTGTTTCCTTGTTGATTAAGAAGAAAAAGCTTAGCTTCGCCGATCTGACTTGGCAATGAATTGACCCGCAACTCTGCAGGTCATGTCAGCTCATCACATTCGGCGCAGGCGGTTCGGCAAAATCCGCCGAGCCTTGCTAGGGTTGGCGCTTAGTTGACTCACTTCGTGCCGCAACTTCGCCAGCTGCAACTGAGAGATTTCATCCAACATCGGTTGAATTTCTCTATGCCACTTGGTAAATCCGACCACCATGCCCAACGTTCCGATGCCCCCGATAACAGCACACGCCCATTTATAAAAATCCTTATCCTGCTTCGCCACTTCTATTTGACGTAACAAGATCTCGCGCCTGGCGACGTCTCGATTCGTAGGCGAAGCCATAGCCTTTAGCTCCTCTAGCTCAACGAACGCAGATGACATGAATTCGTTCGTGGTTTTCGTGTTGTAGAGAGTAGTGGCGAAACAAAATATGAAAAGCACTAATCCAAAAAGTGCGTAAAACTTAAAAATGTTGTCGGTTGGTAGCGGTACCCGGTTTTCCATAAGTGAGCCTTGATTAAGTACGGCAATAACGCCTCTCCACATGAGCTGTGACTTTGGGAGCTGTCGCGACAGTACATCGCTCACCCCAAGAAATAGCAACAGCTTCACCAACCATAACGCCAAGACGGTTTACAAGCTGAGAGGCCTGCTGGCAAGTTCAGCAGAAGCGCGCCCTATCCTGCCGCCAATTCACAACACTCAAAATAAAACCACTGGATGGATGTACAAGGGGACAAAAAGCGGACAAAATGTCCGAAATTATTCCCGCCGTATGAAAACCACTGCCCTTACCACCGCCGACCATTCCGCAGCCATCGCCTATTTGGCTGCCGCCCGTAAAACCCATAGCCAAGAATCAGTAGCCAAACATCTCAAGGTAAGTCCACGCCACTTGCGCCGCTGGGAAACAGGCGAGCTGCCCCCGCCAGCCCACATTGCAGCCGAACTGCAGCGCCTCCTCAATTTCGGCCCGCTTCCCGGCAATGGTGACTTCAAGTTCATCGACTTGTTCGCCGGCATCGGCGGCATCCGGCTGGCATTTGAAGCTATTGGCGGCGAATGCGTCTTCACAAGCGAATGGGATTCATACGCCCAGAAGACATACACAGAGAACTTCCAAGGTGGTCATTCCCTGAACGGTGACATTACTCAAATCCACGAAAAAGACATTCCTGAACACGACGTTCTGTTGGGAGGCTTCCCCTGCCAACCCTTCTCCATCGCCGGAGTTTCAAAGAAAAATGCGTTGGGAAGAGCACACGGTTTTGCCGATGCAACCCAAGGCACCCTGTTCTTTGATGTGGCGCGAATCATTGCAGAACAAAAGCCTCGCGCCTTTCTGCTCGAGAACGTCAAAAACCTTCAGTCGCATGACAAAGGGCGCACCTTTGATGTCATCCTGAAAACTCTGCGCGACGAGCTGGGCTACCAAGTTTTCTGCAAGGTAATAGATGGCGCGCACTTTGTGCCGCAGCACCGAGAACGAATCATCATCGTTGGATTCCGTGACCCCGTCATATTTGACTGGGATATGGTTACTCTGCCAGGCAAAGGCCAACATACTCTCGGCGAGATTCTTCACAAAAAGACTGGCGAGCCTGAGCTGGAGTGGGATGGGTCCAAGTATTACGACCATGCAAAACACAAAGTGCTCGACAAGTACACGCTGACTGACAAGCTCTGGGCGTATCTGCAAGCCTACAAAAAGAAGCACCAAGAAGCTGGCAATGGGTTCGGGTTCGGCCTTGTCACTCCAGACAGCGTTACCCGTACGCTGTCTGCCCGCTATTACAAGGATGGCTCCGAGATACTCGTAAGCCAAGGCAGCAAAAAGAACCCTCGTCGACTAACACCTCGGGAATGCGCGCGCCTAATGGGCTTCCCCGACAGTATGAGAATCCCGGTTTCAGATACTCGCGCGTATAAACAATTCGGCAACTCCGTTGTCGTACCCGTCATGAGCGCTGTTGCCCGTGCAATGCAGCCCTTGATTCTTGAATCTATCCGCCAGGAGCAACAGCCTATTCCCCGAGCGGCCTGACCTTGTCGCTTGAAGCGACGCTGTGACCCCTCTTTGAGGCCGTGCTATGGCCTTCGCTTTATAACGTCCACTTGATTAGATCAACTGGCGGCTCAGCTCCATGCGGGTTACATTTGCATGTCAAATCAGCCTCAAAAAAATGCCCGCCTTCACCCCAATTCAATTCGAGCTATCTGAAGAGTCTCCGGAGGATGGGGTCCTCACTGAGGACGACTTGAGACAACTAAAGTTACTCGATCGTCTCTATGAGGTGTCGGATAAGGTAGCGATCAAAAAATTATCGAAAAACGATCGCGCATGGGCTTGGCATGTCCAAGAAGGACACCAAGCCGGCTTTTACGTGCCGCTGGAGTTCAGAGGACCCTTCTTTCCCGCTGATTCAGAAATGGCACGTCGTGAAGACAAGCCGCACATCTACATGGAGGAGATTCGAGCTAAGTGGCCTGCAATCTCCGGTGAGATTCTTACGCATCTCTATCGCCGATTTACCAATAAAGGAACGGAAGGGCACCTTACTGTTCCACCAAAAAAAGCCTTTTCGGATCTGAGTCCTGCATCGTTCTTGGTCATGGGTCGCACGCGCGACGAGAATGGCCAGCTTTATTTCGAATGCCTGACCGTTGACTCTAATTCGACGGTCTATTCCCTCATCGAGGCTCGTTTTGATCTGCAGCATACATTTCTTGCAGGCGTATTTGAAGCACCAAAACCGGACACACTGCCCCAAAGTCTGGTCGATGAGCTAGATCAACTCATCGCTGAATTCATCGCCGCAATACATGCCAAGACGCTCTCCCAGCTTATTGCTAGGTATCGCCAAATACCAAACTCAAGCTTGATTGCCAAACAGGCCCAAGAGGAATGGCTTGCGAAAGACTCAGCAAACTCTTTTGACCCGTTCTCCCAAAAAACTCCCGGCAACTCACTAATGGAGTTAACCACGGAGGTTGAGTTCACGATATATCGGAGACACGAGCTTCGATATAGAGCATCCCAAGTGCTGGAGATTTTGTTTAGAGACGGCATCGCTCCTTCCACGCAGCAAATCGTCACGCGGGTCGTTCGGCATTTCATTCCGCTGTACGAGGTTATGCGCGACGCTTCCCAACAACGTCGCACTCGCGTCGGGGCTGGCTTTGAGGCTCATATAAAAAGAATGTTGGACGAAGGCCAAATTCCTTACGAAGAGCAACTTGTTGTCGGTACTCGTCGCCCAGATTTTGTATTGCCGGTTGGCAGGATGTATTTAGATAACTCACCAGATGCGCTGGTACTGGCCGCCAAAACCACTCTTCGAGAGCGCTGGAAACAAGTGCCCATGGAAGGGCGAAGCTGTTCAATATTCTTGGCAACAATGGATGAAAAGGTTACTCGTTCAGCCGTTCGTGAAATGAATGGAAAATCCGTTCTTCTGGTCGTTCCCGAAGCTTTTAAAGCTCAAGGTACTGTGGTTGAGTACGCTAAGGAACCAAACGTACTTACGTTCTCGGAATTTTTCACCGAGGAATTGATGCAGCGCAGAAAACCCATATGGGGAGCTATGGGTATTTGGAGCTAAGCCATGACTGATGTTGTTTCACCTCAGACCCGAAGTGCAATGATGTCCGGTATAAAAGGAAAAAATACCAAGCCAGAACTTATCATCCGTAAAGCATTATTCGCAGCCGGCTACCGATTTCGGCTACATCGAAAAGACCTGCCAGGCCGTCCAGATATTGTCCTCCCTAAGCGACGTATCGCTATCTTCGTACACGGTTGCTTTTGGCACTTGCATCAAAATTGTTCTCTCTCCAAGTTACCCGCGACAAGAGCTGACTTCTGGAAAAAGAAGCTCGAAGGCAACGTATATCGAGACGAGCAAGCCATTTACGCACTGCAGAAAATGGGATGGCGTGTTTTGACAGTATGGGAGTGCTTTATACGGCCCTCGCAAAGTATCGAGTCGTTAACCACGAGCCTAACCTCGTGGATTGATGGAGTCGAAAGTATTGGGGTCTTAGGCAAAGAACAACGGGTGTAGCGACTTGTGGGGCATAGCTCCCACTCTGCTCCTCGTTTTCTTCTCAGAAACGGATCCAAGGCATCGGAATAATCAAAGGCCTTACCTCACCGGCTCGGCGTATTTCGACATCAGAGCCGAGACGGCCGGCTTCGCACATCGCTGCAGCGCAAGCAGCAAAGCATGGTCAGGCCGAGTCACGCGATGACGGCTACGCAGGTCATCCTGAATCTGACCCAGCAAAGACGCCGCCATCTCCGCATCAGCCATAGCCCTGTGCGCCCGCCCGGCTTTGGGCAGGCAGTGGTAGTCGATCAGCACGCCCAGCTTGTGGCTGGGCGCGTGGGGATAAAGCCTTCTGGCGACGAGCATGGTGCAGGCGAAGGGTTGGGTGGCCTGCTCTCCTGCGCGGCTGAGTTCGGCTTCCCAGAACTTGCGGTCAAAGGAGGCGTTGTGGGCCACCATGGGGGTGTTGCCAACGAAGCGATTGGCCTCGGCCATGATTTTCTCGGCTGCTGGTGCGGCGGCGATCATGGTGTTGCTGATGCCTGTCAGGCTTTCGATGAAGGACGGGATGTAGCGGCCTGCGTTCATCAGGCTTTGGAACCCTGTCGACGACCTGGCCGTGTTCGACGAGCACGATGGCGACTTCGGTGGCGCGGTCGCCCATGGCGGGTGAGAGGCCTGTGGTTTCGAAGTCGATGACGGCAATACGGCTCATGAATGGCTCATGGTTTCTGTGACGTGACTGCCCCAATGAAAAACACCATAAAGTTCACCTGCGGGAGGTTGAAGCTTCATGGTGTTGATCATGATCGGGTAAATAGATGACTAACCCGGGCCAGGCTTTCGCCTATTTGTAAAACGACTCGACCCGCCCCTTGAGCTTGATCATCAGCGGGTTGCCTTTGCGGTCTACCTTGTTGCCGACGGGCACCTTGATCCAGCCTTCGCTGATGCAGTACTCGGCAACGTCGTTGCGTTCTTTGTCGTTAAAGCGGATGCCGATATCGTGCTCAAAGATGGCTCTGACGAAGTGCGGGCTGCGCTCGTCGGTGGAGAGGTGGTCGGGCAGCGCGGGGCGTTCTGCTGTTTTGGTTTCTTCGGTCATGGTGCTTAGACGTCGATGTTGGCGGCGCGCAGGGCGTTTTGTTCAATGAACTCGCGGCGTGGCTCGACCTCATCACCCATCAGCATGGTGAAGACGCGGTCGGCTTCGATGGCGTCGTCGATCTGTACCTTGAGCAGGCGGCGCACGGTCGGGTCCATGGTGGTTTCCCACAGCTGGGCGGGGTTCATTTCGCCCAGGCCTTTGTAGCGCTGGCGTGCGGTGGCGTTCTCAGCCTGGCCGATCAACCAGGCCATGGCCTGGCGGAAGTCGCTGATTTTTTCTTCCTTCTGGCGCTCGCCTTCGCCGCGGGTAACCTTGGCGCCTTCGCTGATGAGGCCCTTGAAGGTGGCAGCGGCTTCAGCCAGGGTGGCGTAGTCCGCGCCGTGCACAAAGTCTTGCGTGAGCACGCTGCTCTTGACGTTGCCATGGTGGCGGCGGCTGATGCGCAGGATGGGTTTGTCGGTGCGGGTGTCAAACTCGCCGGCCACTTCGGCGGGGGCGCCGGTGGTGTTGAGTTCGCGCAGCTTGGCTTGCAAGGTCACGGCTGACACTTCAGCGTCGGCCACGGTGTCCAGGTTCAGGCTCACGCCATCGGCAATGGCGCGCAGGGCTTCCGCGTCCATAAAGCCGCGCAGGCGGGCAATGACGGACTCGGCCAGCTGGTGTTTGCGGGCCAGTTCGGCCAGCGTGTCGCCGGTCAGCACGGTCTTGTCGTCGGCGCCAGGCTGCACGGAGGCATCCTTCAAGGCAATGCGCAGCAGGAAGCCGTCGAGTGCTGCCGTGTCTTTGAGGTACTGCTCTTCTTTGCCGGCCTTGACCTTGTACAGCGGTGGCTGCGCAATGTAGATGTGGCCGCGCTCGACGAGCTCGGGCATCTGGCGATAGAAAAAGGTGAGCAGCAGGGTACGGATGTGCGCGCCGTCAACGTCGGCGTCGGTCATGATGATGATGCGGTGGTAGCGCAGCTTGGCGACGTTGAAGTCGTCGGTGCCTGGCGTGCCGCCAATGCCGCCGGCCTTGCCGATGCCGGTGCCGAGCGCGGTGATCAGCGTCAAGATTTCGTTGCTGGTCAGCAGTTTCTCGTAGCGGGCTTTTTCGACGTTCAGGATCTTGCCGCGCAGGGGCAGGATGGCCTGGAATTTACGGTCACGGCCTTGTTTGGCAGAGCCGCCGGCGGAGTCACCCTCGACCAGGTAGATCTCGCACATGGCGGGGTCTTTTTCCTGGCAGTCGGCGAGCTTGCCGGGCAAGCCCATGCCGTCGAGCACGCCTTTGCGGCGCGTCATGTCGCGGGCCTTGCGGGCGGCTTCACGGGCGCGGGCAGCTTCAATGATCTTGCCGACGATGATCTTGGCGTCGTTGGGGCGCTCTTGCAGGTAGTCGTGCAACAGGCGGCTCACGATGTCTTCGACCGGGCCGCGCACTTCGCTGGAGACCAGCTTGTCTTTGGTCTGGCTTGAGAACTTGGGCTCAGGCACCTTCACGCTCAGCACGCAGCACAGGCCTTCGCGCATGTCGTCGCCGGTGACTTCCACCTTGGCTTTTTTGGCCAGCTCGCTGTCGTCGATGTATTTGTTGATGACGCGGGTCATGGCGGCGCGCAGGCCCGTCAGGTGGGTGCCGCCGTCGCGCTGGGGAATGTTGTTGGTGAAGCACAGCACTTGTTCGCTGTAGCCGCTGTTCCATTGCATGGCGACTTCAACACCGATGTTGGTGCCCTGGTCGCTGGCGCGGTCGCCCATGGCGGCAAACACGTTGGGGTGTAGAACGGTCTTGCCTTTGTTGATGAACTCGACAAAACCCTTCACACCGCCGGCGCCGGCGAAGTCGTCTTCTTTGCCTGTGCGCTCGTCTTTGAGGCGAATGCGCACGCCGTTGTTGAGGAAGCTCAGCTCGCGCAGGCGCTTGCTCAGGATTTCGTAGTGGAAATCGTTGTTCTCTTTGAAGATCTCGGTGTCGGGCAGGAAGTGGACTTCAGTGCCGCGCTTGTCGGTGTCGTCCATCACCTTCATGGGCGAGACGTCAATGCCGTTGACTTGTTCGATGATGCGGTTTTGCACAAAGCCGCGTGAGAACTCCATCACGTGCACTTTGCCGTCGCGGCGAATCGTCAGGCGCAGCATCTTGCTGAGTGCGTTCACGCAGCTCACGCCCACGCCATGCAGGCCGCCTGAAACCTTGTAGCTGTTCTGGTTGAACTTGCCGCCGGCGTGCAGCTCGGTCAAAGCGATTTCAGCGGCCGAGCGCTTGGGCTCGTGCTTGTCGTCCATCTTGATGCCAGTCGGGATGCCGCGGCCGTTGTCGGTGACGCTGACGGAGTTGTCGGTGTGGATGGTGACAACGATGTCATCGCAGTGGCCGGCCAGGGCTTCATCGATGGAGTTGTCGACGACTTCGAACACCAGGTGGTGCAAGCCGGTGCCGTCAGACGTGTCGCCGATGTACATGCCGGGACGCTTGCGCACGGCCTCCAGGCCTTCCAGGATCTGGATGGAGCCTTCGCCATAAGCTTCGGACGCGCCGGCCTGGTTGGTGTCGATCTTGGGCTGGAAATTGGAGCTTTCCTCGCCTGCTGCGCCCTCAGATACGTGCACCTGGTCGGCTTCGTTCACTTTGTTTTCTTCAGTCATATCCAGCTTCTTTTCCGATCTATTGCTCGATCTTCTATCGATCTTTTTTCGAATTGCTTCGATTTCTTCAATCTCTTGAATGACCAAACCCGCGGAAAGTCGCGGGTCTGTCTGTTGGGAGGGGCCTGTTCTGCGCGTTAAATGCGCATCGGCATCACCACGTATTTAAAGGCTGCATCGTCGGGAATGGTGAGCAGCGCGGAGCTGTTGGAGTCGGCCAGCTCGATCTTCACCATGTCCTGGTCCATGTTGGCCAGTGCGTCGATCAGGTAGGTCACGTTGAAGCCGATTTCGATGGCGTCACCGCCGTAGTCGATGTCGAGCTCGTCGACGGCTTCTTCCTGCTCGGCATTGTTGGAGGCCACGCGCAGGGTGCCGGGCTCGATGTTCAGGCGCACGCCCTTGAACTTCTCGCTGGTCAGAATCGCGGTGCGCTGCAGGCTGGCCAGCAAAGGCACGCGGCCCAGGGTGATGATGTTTTTGTGGTTCTTGGGGATCACGCGGTTGTAGTCGGGGAACTTGCCTTCGACCAGCTTGGTGACAAATTCCATGCCTTCAAAGCTGAACTTGGCCTGGTTGCCGGCAAATTGCATCTCGATGGCGCCTTCCTTGTCGCTGAGCAGGCGCTGCATTTCCAGAACCGTCTTGCGCGGCAGGATGACTTCCTGCTTGGGTACTTCAACGTCGAGCATGGCGGAGGAGAAGGCCAGGCGGTGGCCGTCGGTGGCGACCAGGCTCAGTTGCTTGCCTTCAGCGACGAACAGGATGCCGTTGAGGTAGTAGCGGATGTCATGCACCGCCATGGCGAAGGAGACCTGGTTGAGCAGCTCCTTGAGCACCTTTTGCGGCACCGAGAAGCCGGGGCCAAAGTTCGCGGCTTCCTGGACCAGGGGGAAGTCTTCAGCCGGCAGGGTTTGCAGCGTGAAGCGGCTTTTGCCGCCCTTGAGGATCAGCTTGTTTTGCGAGGACTCGAGCGACACGGTCTGGTCGCTGGGCATGGAACGCAGGATGTCGATGAGTTTGCGGGCTCCCACCGTGGTGGTGAAGTTGCCGGCGTCGCCGTCGAGATCGGCGGTGGTGCGGATCTGGATTTCAAGATCGCTCGTGGTGAGCTGCAGCTGTGCGCCGGTTTTGCGGATCAGCACGTTGGCCAGAATCGGCAAGGTGTGGCGGCGCTCCACGATGCCGGCCACGGATTGCAGTACCGACAAAACTTTATCCTGGGTTGCTTTCAGAACGATCATGACTTCCTCTGTATTTATCTTTAATTCTTTAATTCAAATTAGTAGTAGTAGATAAGGGCGGCGCCAATCTGTGGATAGCGCTATTTTCCCCTTTTTGATCAACCACTTGGCGTTTGTTTAACCATGTGTTCAGACGCCTTTGAAGTACCGTGCCGGATATGAACAACTTTCGATTGTCATCTGCTTCTGTGGATAAGCCATGGGTTGTTCAAAAGTTGTCCCCAAACTTATTGAGGGCCTGGTTTGGCCCTGCATATTGCCCGGAAACCAGGGGGATATGAGCGCTAAAGGATTCATTTCACACATGGTGGCCGCTCTTCAGCCTTTCAGGGTTTGTTCGAGCACGTGCAGCTGCTGGTTGAGCTCGGTCATTTGCTGGCGCTCTGCAGACATCTTGCGCACGGCGTGCAGCACGGTGGTGTGGTCACGGCCGCCAAAGAGCTCACCGATCTCGGGCAGGCTCTTCTGGGTCAGTTCCTTGGCCAGGTACATGGCGATCTGCCGCGGCCGGGCAATGCTGGCGGGCCGCTTCTTGGAATACATGTCGGCGACCTTGATCTTGTAATAGTCGGCGACCGTCTTCTGGATGTTTTCGACGGAAATCTGGCGGTTCTGGATGGACAGCAGGTCGCGCAGGGCCTCCCGGGCCAGCTGGATGGAGATTTCCTTCAAGTTAAAGCGTGAGTAAGCCAGGATCTTGCGCAGGGCGCCTTCAAGCTCACGCACGTTGGAGCGGACGTTTTTAGCGACAAAGAAGGCGACTTCTTCAGGCATGGAGGCGCCCTCGGCCTCGGCCTTGCGGATCAGGATGGCGACGCGCATTTCGAGCTCGGGCGGCTCGATGGCGACCGTGAGGCCGGAATCGAAGCGAGAAACCAGGCGTTCGTGGATATCCGTCAGACCCTTGGGATAAGTGTCGCTGGTCATCACAATGTGCGACTTTTTGGTCAGCAAGGCCTCGAAAGCGTTGAAAAACTCTTCCTGGGTGCGGTCCTTGTTGGCGAAGAACTGGACGTCGTCAATCAGCAGCAAATCGAGCGAGTGATAACGCTCTTTAAATTCATCAAAAGTCTTGCGCTGGTAAGCTTTAACCACATCTGAAACAAATTGTTCAGCGTGGATGTAGAGAACTTTGGCGGCCGGGTTGTCCGACAACAATTTATTGCCGATGGCGTGCATCAAATGGGTTTTGCCCAGACCGACGCCGCCATATATAAAGAGCGGGTTGTAAAGCTGCCCCAGGCTGCTGGAAACATGCAGCGCGGCGGCGCGGCCCATGCGGTTGGCCGTGCCTTCAATCAGGGTGTCGAAGGTCAGTGCGCTGTTGAGCCGGTTTTTAAACGGCGCGCCGGCGGCTTCTTCAGGAACGCCCAGGCCAATGGGTTCGGGAATTCCTGATCCTTCAAAATTTCGAACCAAAGATGACGACTTGGCGGCTACTTCACGAGGAGCAAGCGCTAACTCAAGAGGGATGCTCTGGCCGGAAACCTTCTCGAGCAGAGCGGAAATCCGGCCGGCGTATTGGGCCCGGACCCAGTCCAGTTTGAAGCGGTTACCCACCAAAACGGTGACTTTGGAGAGGTCGGGCGCGACGTCCACGACCAGAGGGCGGATCCAGGTATTGAACTGCTGTTCAGGCAGTTCCTGGGCCAGATGGTCGACGCAGCTTTGCCACAAATCCTGGCTCAGGTGTTGGACGGATGCCTCGCTCATGGCTGGTTTTGAGGGGGTTGCTGGCCTGGCAAGAGGCGCCGGGCAGCGGGTTGCTGCTTGTGGATATTGTTAATTTTGAGCACCGGTAATTGTAGTCCGGGCGGGGAGTTATCCACAAAATAATTGCTTCGGGTTTCAACCTATTTTCGGGGCCTGATTGTGGTAGTTGGACGGCCCTGAAATGGCCGTCCGGGCGCATCTCAGTCTTTACCCCAAATGGGCGGGCTAACTTGTTGCCAGCGTTGGGAAATCTGCGATAATCATGGGTTTCCCTGATTCGCAGCGGGTTTGCCCGCTTTTGAAAGACTTGCAGAGTTGGTTGTGTTGTACGGCCACCAAGATCATTTGAATCGCCCAACGGAATTTGGCTCTTGATTACCCCAACCGGGTAACCAAGTAAGGCAAAGCAAAAGGCAAAGGGGAGCTTTGTAGCTAACCGGCTAGTAGGACTCAATCATGAAACGCACATACCAACCCTCCAAAGTCAAACGCGCCCGTACGCACGGCTTCCTCACGCGCATGAAAACGCGCGGCGGCCGCGCAGTGATCGCTGCACGCCGCGCCAAAGGCCGCAAGCGCCTGGCTGTATAAGCCTGTTGTTGCTGGCCACCGCAGTTTCTTTGAACTGACGCCTGGCGCTCGTGCAGCGGCTTCAAAACCGACCACAGTTCCAGGCAGTCCTTGCCGGCGCCATTGTTGCAAAAACAACGCACTTCGCATTGCACCGCAATGCGCTGGACGCAAAGCCCGTGCAAGCCGAACCCGGCGAGCTTGTTGATACATCCAGGGCAAGGCCTCTGTTCCCCATCCAGGATGTCTGGCTCGGGGCGATGGTCCCCAAGCGCTGGGCCAAACGGGCCGTGACGCGCAACGCCATCAAACGACAAATCTATACCGTGAGCGCTGATTTTTCGCATCAGTACCCAGAGGCCGCTTATGTGGTTCGCTTGCGGCGTGATTTTTCCCGTAAAGAATTCATCAGCGCCACCTCCGATCAGCTCAAACAGGCTGTTCGCGCCGAGGTCATCGCGCTGATGCAGGCCGGGGTCAAGGCGTCATGAACCCCGTGATCGCCGCTTTCGTCCGCTTGCCGCAGACCGTTTTGATCGGCATCGTCAAAGGCTACCGCCTGCTGCTCAGCCCCTGGCTGGGCTCCGCCTGCCGGTTTGAGCCCACCTGCTCTGCTTATTCTCTTGAGGCGCTGCAACAGCATGGCGCTGCCATCGGCAGCTACCTGACCTTGCACCGCCTGGCCCGCTGCCAGCCCTGGTGCGAAGGCGGGCACGATCCGGTGCCGCCTGCCCCGATTTCACTTTTCTCCCGCCTGGTCACCCCTGTGGCCCCTACCCCTTCTAAAAAGACGCCGTCATGAACGACATCCGCCGCACCATCTTGTGGGTGATTTTTGGTTTTTCCATGGTCCTTCTGTGGGACCAATGGCAGGTTTATAACGGCCACAAGGCGACCTTCTTCCCCTCAGCCACGCAGAGCGCCAAAGCGCCCGCCGCCGGCGCGCCCGCTTCAGCGCCGGTTGCCGGTGCTGCCGCTTCTTCGGTGCCCGCGCCCCAGGCTGTCAATGCAACGCCGGCAGGCCCTGGTGCGGTGCCCACAGGCGCTGCGACCCCGGCAGCTGCGATCACCCGCGAACGTGTGGTGGTGAGCACCGATGTGCTCACGCTGACCTTCGACAGCGAAGGCGGCACCCTGGTGCACTCGACTTTCAGCAAATACAAGGAAGAAGCCAAGAAGGACGAAGGCTTTGTGCTGCTGGATGAAAGCGCCCACCGCGTTTATGTGGCGCAGACCGGCCTGGTCACGGCGCCTGGCACGACCGGAAGCTTTCCTACCCACAAAACACCGATGAAGCTGGTTCCTGGCGAGCGTTCGCTGAAGGAAGGCCTGAACGAGCTCGAGGTCAAGTTCGAGTCCGCAGACGTCGGCGGCCTCAAGCTGGTGAAGACCTATACGCTCAAGCGCGGTGCTTACGACATTGCCGTGCGCCACGACATCGTCAATACCGGCGCGGCCGCGGTGTCGCCGCAGCTGTACCTCCAGCTGGTGCGTGACGGCAACAAGCCGCCCGGAGAGTCTTCTTTCTATTCCACCTTCACCGGCCCGGCTATCTATACCGAAGCCAAGAAGTACCAGAAGGTGGAATTCAAGGACATCGAAAACAACAAGGTCGACGTCGAAAAGCAGGCAAGCAACGGCTATATCGCCATGGTGCAGCACTACTTTGCAACCGCCTGGATACTGCCGGATGGCCTCAAGCGCGACCTGCTGTTCCAGAAGGTTGCCAACAACCTGTACTCCGTCGTCATGATCACCTCGCTGGACAGCATTGCGCCCGGCGCGACCAAGACCGTTGACGCGAAGTTCTTTGTAGGCCCCCAGGAAGAAAAAACGCTGGAAGCCATTGCCCCCGGCCTCGAACTGGTCAAGGACTATGGCTGGCTCACGATTCTGGCCAAGCCCCTGTACTGGCTGCTCGACAAGCTGCACGGCTTTATCCAGAACTGGGGTTGGTCCATCGTGGCGCTGGTGCTGCTGCTCAAGATCGCCTTCTACTGGCTCAATGCCAAGGCCTACGCCAGCATGGCCAAGATGAAGGCCATCAACCCCAAGATCATGGAAATGCGCGAACGCCTGAAAGACAAGCCGCAGGAAATGCAGCAGGCGATGATGAAGATTTACAAGGAAGAAAAGGTCAACCCGATGGGCGGCTGCTTCCCCATCATGATCCAGATCCCGGTGTTCATCGCGTTGTACTGGGTGCTGCTATCCAGCGTTGAAATGCGCAATGCGCCCTGGATCTTGTGGATCCATGACCTCTCGGCGCCGGATCCTTTCTTCATCCTGCCTGTTCTGATGACGCTCACGACCATGCTGCAGACGGCGCTCAACCCCGCGCCGCCGGACCCGATGCAGGCCAAGCTGATGTGGTTCATGCCGCTGATCTTCAGCGTGATGTTCTTCTTCTTCCCGGCCGGCCTGGTGTTGTACTGGATTACCAACAACATCCTGTCCATCGCGCAGCAGTGGGTGATCAACACACGCATGGGCGTGCCGCCACAGTTCAACTTGCCGAAATTCAAGTAAACGGCGGGTGCGTCTAAAAAATTGGGCCGCTTCGCGGCCCTTTTTCTTGGGAAATAGCGGACGTGCCGCCTCTAAAGGCCAACATTCTGTTTGCCCCTTAACATCTTGTTTTAATGCTGGCCCGACACCACGACCCCATTGTTGCGATCGCCACAGCGCCTGGCCGTGGCGCTGTAGGCATCGTGCGCGTCTCCGGCAAAGATGTAGCGCCCGTGATTGCGGCCGTGTGCGGCCGAAATCTGCAAGCGCGCCAGGCGACTTACCTGCCCTTTCGCGACGCGCAGGCGCAAGTGATCGATCAGGGCCTGGCCATCCATTTCCCGGCGCCGCATTCCTACACCGGCGAAGACGTGCTGGAGCTACAAGCCCATGGCGGACCGGTGGTACTACAACTACTGCTGGCGCGCTGCCTGGAGGCCATGCCGCAGCTGCGTGTGGCGCAACCAGGCGAATTCACCGAGCGGGCTTTCCTCAACGACAAAATCGACCTCGCACAAGCCGAAGCGATTGCTGATCTGATCGACGCCAGCACCGAGACAGCGGCCCGCTCGGCCGCGCGCTCCATGTCTGGCGAGTTCTCGCTGGCGGTCAACACGCTGCTTGAGCAGTTGATCCACCTGCGCATGCTGGTGGAAGCCACGCTGGATTTCCCCGAAGAGGACATCGACTTTCTGCAAAAGGCCGATGCCAAAGGGCAGCTCGAGCGGCTGCAGGCAACGCTTGCAAGCGTGATGCAGCGCGCAACGCAAGGCGCGATCCTGCGCGAAGGCATCAAAGTGGTGATCGCCGGTCAGCCCAACGCCGGCAAGAGCTCGCTGCTCAATGCGCTGGCGGGCGCCGAACTCGCCATCGTCACACCCATTGCAGGCACCACGCGCGACAAGGTCTCGCAGCTGATTCAGATCGAAGGTGTGCCGCTTCACGTGGTGGACACCGCCGGCTTGCGCGAAGCACTGGATGAGGTGGAGAAAATCGGTGTTGAACGCGCGTGGGCCGAGATCGAAAGCGCCGATGCGGTGCTGTTCCTGCACGATCTGACGCGGCAGGAAAACGCGCGCGACAAACAGGACGCTATTAATTACATAGCGGCTGACGCACGAATAGCGGGCGTCCTGAGCCAAAAGCTGCCACAAGGCACGGCGGTTATCGATGTCTGGAACAAATCGGACCTGGCCAATGAGGCAACCCTGAAAAACACGTCAGGCGGGGTATTCATTTCTGCCAAGACCGGCGCCGGCCTGGAGGCACTGCGCCAACAGCTCCTGCAGGTGGTGGGATGGCAGGCCGCGCCTGAAGGCGTGTTCATGGCGCGCGAACGCCACGTGCGTGCGCTGCTGCAGGTCGAGCAGCAGCTCACCAAGGCACACGCGCAGATTGGAGCGGAGCAGCCGGCGCTGGACCTTCTCGCCGAGGATTTGCGCCAGGCGCAACTTCACCTCAGCGAGATCACCGGGGCCTTCACGCCGGACGACTTATTGGGCGAAATTTTTTCCAGATTCTGTATTGGAAAGTAGTAAACCCGCGACAAGCGGGCACTGCATGAGGACAAGCGGTGCCGCGATGCCAAAAACGCGTAAAAACGGTCAAAAATGGCTTTCTGTCGAGGAGAAATTACAACTCCGGATTTCCTGTATCAGGTGTAAGTGGGCGTTAAAGTCCCTTGTCGGCCTTGTAGTGCGAAGGTATCTTCCGTCCCACTATGAACGCTCCACTACCCGCCGCCATCCGTTTTGACATCCAGGGCCTGGCCCAAGCGATCTTGCACTGCCACGCCAGTGATGCATTGCGTTGTCAATTCAACCAGCCGCACTGGGACATCCTGGCCAGCTACATGCAGCCGTTTGCCCTGAACAGTGGCCAGGTGCTGATGGAGCAAGGTGCACTGGACCGCACGCTTTATTTCGTCGAAAGCGGCACGCTCAGCGTTCACTATGAAGACGAAAAAGCGCGTGTACGGATGGCCCTGGTTGGTGCCGGTACGGTGCTCGGTGAAGGCGCATTCTTCTCGCACATGCCGCGCAGCGCGACGGTGCATGCCTCCACGCCATGCAAGCTCTGGTGCCTGACGCCGATGCGCTTTCTTGAAATGGCCAACCGGCACAGCCCGATCGCGCTGGAGCTGACCATGGCCATGGGCTCGGTCATGGCCAAACGCCTTTACAACCGCCCCAAGCGCGTCGCGGTGACCTGACATACCGATCGGGCCGGGGCTGCTGGCGCAGTCATCTGACAACCGGACCCTGATTCTGGCTCTCAAACGGCAGGCGCTTAAATAGCGTCAAACCTGTGGTGGCCGTGATTTTTTACCAGACAGCCGCGCGTGTGATTCGATAAAGTAATCTGCAATATAAATCCGCTGGAAACAACAGCGGTGACGATTTGCCATATTGCTTACTGACATCCCTGCGCGCATTGGTACAAAATGCGAATTCATCACGAGAATACCCATGTCTTTTTTAAACTGGTTTTCTGGCAAGTCAAGCCAGTCCCCCAAATTTGCCGCTAACGAAGGGCAAAGACGCGCCGGTGCCACGGGGCGTGACAGGTCTTCCCCCGCTTCGGTTCCGTCGCGTTTGCCGACAGAGGGCGCCACGCCAGCCGAAACCGGAAAGCTCAAGCGCCATGCCCGCCGCGAACAGCTGTATGTCGCGATTCGTGAAGCCATGACCCGCGCCGGCGTGCTGTCTGCCAGCTACAAATTCAAAGTGCTCTCACTGGACCAGCGCGGCAACGAGTTCATCGTCATGATGGATCTGGCCAAGGCGTTTAACGGCCAGCCCGAGCAGCTCGGCGAGATTGAAACCCTGATCGTGCAAAACGCCAGGGCGCGGTTTGAGATCACGGTTCCTGCGGTCTATTGGCGTATGGACGAAATGATTGCTGTGAGCAAACCCGCCCCCTTGAGCGCCCATGACGCCGCGCAGCCGGCTTCGCAGGGGAATGCCGCGGCGCCCGCGCCGGCCAAGCCGCCCGCCCCACGTTATGAGCCCATCCAGGCCGACGAGGTAGCCGCTTTCAAGCAGGCACTGCTGGCGGCTTCCGCTGAAGGTCCTGCTGTCGCGCCTGAGAAGGGTGTCAAAGTCACGAGCGGCCCGCGTTCACCGCGTTCATACACGCTGCTCACGGGCTTTGAAGACACCGAGATGCCCGAGTCGAACTCGCCGGCGCTGAGCAGCACGCAGTACGGCGACTTGATCTGAAACTCCGGTTGTTTCTGGCTTAGGCCGTTCGAGTGTTGAGTCCGGCCTGGCCTTCACCGCCGAGCCGTTCAATGCCCGGCAAAATCAATCAAGGTGAACAAGGGCAGGTTGGCTTCGCGCAACCTGGCCGACCCGCCAAGCTCCGGCAAATCCACAATCGCAGCGCCTTCCGTCACGGTCGCGCCCAGCTTTTCCAGCAGCTTCTTTCCCGCCATCATGGTTCCGCCTGTGGCGATCAGGTCATCGATCAGCAGAACCCTGTCGCCGGGCTTGACGGCATCGGTGTGCAATTCCACCGTAGCGCTGCCGTACTCCAGCTCGTAGGTTTCCTGCACGGTCGAAAAAGGCAGCTTGCCTTTCTTGCGGATCGGTACAAAACCGACGTTGAGTTCATAGGCCACAACGGCCCCCAAAATAAACCCGCGCGCATCGAGCCCCGCCACCACATCGGGCCGCAGCGCCGGGTCCATGTAGCGGTGCACAAAAGCATCAATCAGCACACGAAACACTTTCGGGTTTTGCAGCAGCGGCGTGATGTCGCGAAACTGCACGCCCGGCGCGGGCCAGTCAGGCACGGTGCGAATGTGGTTCTTCAGGTACTGGCTGACGGTCTGGTGGTTGAGGCTGTTCAGGTCGGGCATGGTGTCTCCAAAGTGGCGGCGCGCCCGTATTGTGCCGTTCGCATCAGGAATGAACGGCTCAGGCCGGACGGCCGCGCAGCAGTTTTTCTTCGGCCTTGGCAAGGGCCTCTGGCTTGCCCGACAGCACGAGTGTGTCGCCGCCCTCCAGCAAGGCCTCATCGTGCGCCGCCACGGCCTTGCCGGTACTGCGGCGCATACTCACCACGCGCACACCGCCGGCTTCCAGCGCCATGGCGCTCAGGGGCTTGCCCAGGGACTTGATCCCCAGCGGAAGCGTGACGTTGGAGAGGCGCTCCTGCTCCAGTTCATTGACCGTGTCGTCGTCCGCACCGCGGAAATAGCCGCGCAGCAGGTTGTAGCGGGCGTCGCGCTGGTCTTGCACCACGCGGATCACTCGGCGCATGGGCACGCCCACCAGTGCCAGCGCGTGGCTGGCCAGCATCAGGCTGCCCTCGATGGCTTCCGGCACGACTTCCGTGGCGCCGGCGGTCTGCAGCTTCTCCAGGTCGTGGTCGTCCACGGTGCGCACAATCACCGGCACCGTGGGTGCATGGGCGCGCGTGTTGGCCAACACCTTCAGCGCGCTGGCCGTGTCCAGGTAGGTGATGACCACCGCACTGGCGCGGGCCAGGCCCGCCGCCATCAGGGCCTGCAGCCGCACCGCGTCGCCGAACACCACGGAGTCGCCGGCGGCGGCGGCTTGCCGCACTCGGTCGGGGTCCAGGTCCAGCGCCATGTACTGGATGCCTTCGCGCTCCAGCATGTGGCCCAGGTTCTGGCCGCAGCGGCCGTAGCCGCAGATGATCACGTGCTTGTTGGCATTGATGGATTTGCGCGCGATGGTCGTCATCTGCAGCGACTGTTGCAGCCATTCGCTGGAGACCAGCTTCATCACAATGCGGTTGCTGTACATGATGATGAAAGGCGTGGCCAACATCGACAGCACCATGCTCGCCAGGATAGGGTTGAGCAAGGCGGGCGGCACCAGGCTGTTTTGCTGCGCCAGCGTGAGTAGCACAAAACCGAACTCGCCGGCCTGCGCGAGATACAGGCCCGTACGCAGGGAAACACCGGCCGTTGCGCCCAGTGCGCGGGCCAGCGCCGTCACCAGCAACAGCTTGAACAGCACGGGCAGCGTCATCAGCAGCAGCACCAGGGGCCAGCGCTCAAGCACCAGCCGCCAGTCCAGCAGCATGCCGATACTGATGAAGAAGAGGCCCAGCAGGACATCGTGAAACGGGCGTATGTCGGTTTCGACCTGGTGTTTGTATTCCGTCTCGGAAATCAGCATGCCGGCGATGAAGGCGCCCAGCGCCAGGCTGAGCCCCGCCCGCTCGGTCAGCCAGGCCAGGGCCAGCGTGACCAGCAGCAGGTTCAGAACAAACAGCTCTTCGCTTTTGCGCCGCGCCACGATGGTGAGCCACCAGCGCATGACGCGCTGGCCGCCGGTGAGCAGCAGGCCGACCAGGACAGTCGCCTTGAGCCCGGCGATCGCCAGCGCCAGGAACAGCGTGTCGGCCGGCGCACCCAATGCGGGAATCAGCACCAGCAAAGGCACCACGGCCAAATCCTGGAACAGCAGCACGCCCATGACGCGCTTGCCGTGCTCCGACTCCAGCTCCAGCCGCTCCGACAGCAGCTTGACGACGATGGCCGTGCTGCTCATCGCAATCGCGCCGGACAAGGCCAGTGCGGTTTGCCAGCCCATCTTCCAGAGGGTGGGCGCCAGGCTGGCCAGAAAGAGCGAGCCCACCGTGGCCAGCACGATGGTCAGCACGACCTGCAGCAGGCCCAAGCCAAACACGTGGCGCCGCATGGAGCGCAGCTTGGGCAGGTTGAATTCGAGCCCGATCACGAACATCAGGAACACCACGCCGAACTCGCCCAGGTGCCGGATGCTGTCGGAGTTTTGCGCCAGCGCCAGCGCGTTGGGCCCGATAACAACCCCCACAGCGAGATAGCCGAGCATGGGCGGCAACTTGAGCGAGCGGCATGCGACCACGCCCAGCACGGCGGCCAGCAGGTACAAAAGGGTCAGCTCAAGCGCACTCATGCTTCGATGGTAGCCGAGGAAGATGCAATTACCTTGGCGGCTTTCTACTCGGGAAAGGCCGCTGGCGCGGCCTCTGGCGAGCCGCCGTGGCCCGCGTAGGCCTTTGCCCGCCTCTATAGAATGCAGCCATGAACCTTGAAGCCGTGAAATTTGATACCGGGCAGGTGCTGAGCCTTGCCCGCAAGACCTTTGAGATAGAAGCGGCGGCCGTTCAGGGTTTGGCCGGACGCGTAGGCCCCGAGTTTGCCGAGGCCGTCAAGCTGATGCTGGCGTGCACTGGCCGTGTGGTGGTCATGGGCATGGGCAAAAGCGGCCACATCGGCCGCAAGATCGCCGCCACGCTGGCATCCACCGGAACGCCCGCGATGTTTGTGCACCCTGCCGAAGCCAGCCACGGCGACCTGGGCATGATCACCGGCCAGGATGTGGTGCTGGCGATCTCCAACAGCGGCGAAAGCGAAGAGCTGACATCCATCCTGCCGGTGCTGAGCCGCCAGGGCGTGCCGATGGTGGCCATTACCGGCGGGATGCAATCCGCGCTGGCCCGCCACGCCCGCGTCGCGCTCGACAGCAGCGTGGCGCAGGAAGCCTGCCCCCTCAATCTGGCACCGACTGCCAGCACCACGGCGCAGCTCGCCCTGGGCGATGCGCTGGCGGTGGCTTTGCTGGAAGTGCGCGGCTTCAAGGAAGAAGACTTTGCCCGTTCGCACCCGGGCGGCGCATTGGGCCGCAAGCTGCTGACGCATGTGAGTGACGTGATGCGCAGCGGCGACGCAGTGCCTAAGGTGCCGCCGGACACCGCTTTCCCGGACCTCATGCGCGAGATGAGCGGCAAGGGGCTGGGCGCTTCTGCCGTGGTCGACGGCGCACAGCGTGTGTTGGGCATCTTTACCGATGGTGATTTGCGCCGCCTGGTTGAAAAAGGCGTCGACTTGCGCAGCAGCAAGGCGGGCGATGTGATGCACGCCAACCCGCGCACCGTGCGGCCGGACGCGCTGGCGGTCGAGGCGGTTGCGCTGATGGAGCAATACCGCATCACCAGCGTGCTGGTTGTCGATGAAGCCGGCGTGCTGTGCGGCGCGCTCAACACCAATGACCTGATGCGCGCCAAAGTCATCTGATGGCGCATCAGTCCGATTCCATGCCACTGCCAGCCCCTGCCCTGAATTTCGCGCCGGAGCTGCTGCTGCGCGCGCAAGGTGTGAAAGTGGCTTTTTTTGACGTGGACGGTGTGCTCACGGACGGTGGCCTGTATTTCTCTGAGTACCCCGACGGCCATGAACTGGCTCTGGCGCCTGGCGGATACCGGGCCGCAGGCGAGATCATCAAGCGCTTCAACACCCTGGACGGTCACGGCCTGAAGCTGTTGCAAAAGGCGGGCATTACCCCGGTGGTCATCACCGGCCGGGACAGCCACGTGCTGCGTGCGCGCCTGCAGGCGCTGGGCATCACGCACGCGCATTTCGGCACCGAAGACAAGCGCCCCGCGGCCGAAATCACCCTGCAGGCCCTGGGCCTGGACTGGTCTGCCGCCGCCGCCATGGGCGACGACTGGCCCGACCTGCCGGTGATGGCCCGCGCAGCGCTGAGCTGCGCGCCGGCCAATGCGCATGCGGAAGTGCGGGCCCGCGCGCACCATGTCACGCAGGCAGCGGGCGGCCACGGCGCAGCGCGCGAATTTTGCGACGTGTTGCTGGTGGCCAGCGGGCGCTACGCCGGGCTGCTGCAGGAGTACAGCGCATGAGCACCGCCCTGCAGGGGGGCGCCCCGGGCCGCGCAGGCCCTGTGCGCCAGTTGAAAAACGCCTGGCGGCGGTTTCTGCGTGTGTGGGACAGCATGGCCATCTACATGCCCTTGCTGATGATGGGCGCGCTGGCGCTGGGCACCTACTGGCTGGTGCGTAATACACCCATTTTCAGCACGCCCGAGCCGGCCAAAGAGGCGAGCCACGACATTGACTATTTCATGCGCAAGTTCACCGTGAAAACGTTTGACGAAGGCGGGCAGCTCAAGAGCGAGATCTATGGCATTGAAGCCCGGCATTTCCCCGACACCGACATCCTGGAAATCGACCAGGCACGCATCCGCAGCATCGGCATTGAAGGGCGCGTCACCACTGCCACGGCCAATCGTGCCTACACCAATGGCGACGGCTCAGAGGTGCAGCTGACGGGCAATGCCCTGGTGGTCAGAGAGGCGACCAGGGACGCCAGCGGAAAGGAAACGCCGCGCATGGAGTTTCGTGGCGAGTTTCTGCACGCCTTTTTGAACGACGAACGCGTCAAGTCGCACAAGCCCGTGCTGCTCATCCGTGGCACCGACCAGTTCACCGGCGACACCTTTGCTTATGACAACCTGGACCAGGTGGCCAACCTGAATGGCCGCGTGCGGGGAATCCTGGTTCCCCGGTCTGCCGCCAATACGGCCGGCCTCCCGACACTGAGCCTGCCGGCGCCGGCAAGCCCTGCGGCAAAACCGGCAGGCAGCGATCCGGCCGCCCGCTAACGCGCTGCCAAGTTTTCAACCCACACGGCCCACTATGTCCAGACTCGTATTCATTACCGGCGCGTCCAGCGGCATCGGTCAGGCGCTGGCCATGCGCTTTTATTCGGCGGGCTATCGCCTGGCGCTTGCCGCCCGCCGGACGGCGGAAGTCCAGGCCTGGGCTGAGGCAAACGCCATCAGCGCCGGGCGGTTTCAGGTTTACAGCGCTGATGTGTCCGACGTCGACAGCATCGTGGCGGCGGGCCAGACCTGTGTTGCGGCGCAGGGCGTGCCGGACGTGGTGATCGCCAACGCGGGCATCAGCATCGGCATGGACACCTCGGTGCGTTCTGACCTGGACGTCATGGCGCAGACCTTCGCCACCAACAACATCGGCGTAGCCGCCACGTTTCATCCCTTTATGGCGGGCATGGTGGCGCGGGGCTCCGGCACCCTGGTGGGCATCGGCAGTGTGGCCGGCATACGCGGGCTTCCCGGCCACGGCGCCTATTGCGCGAGCAAGGCGGCCGTCATCAGTTATTGCGAAAGCCTGCGCGGCGAGCTGCGCCCCAGCGGCGTGAAGGTGGTGACGATCTGCCCGGGCTATATCGACACGCCGCTGACCCAGGAAAACCGTTACGCCATGCCCTTTTTGATGAAGGCCGACGTGTTTGCCGAAAAAGCTTTCGCCACCATCCAGGCGGGGCATAGCTACCGGGTGATTCCCTGGCAAATGGGTGTGGTGGCCAAGCTGCTGCGCCTGCTGCCCAATGCGGTGTTTGACAAGGCTTTGTCGGGCCGCGCGCGCAAGCACCGCCAGGGTGAGCGCTGACCGGCTGCTTGAAGGCTTCTGGAGGCGGTGCGTTACCCGCTATCAAAACAGGAGCTGCTGGCGCCCATATTTATTGGGCTACAAAGCAAAAAGGCTTCAAAACCGAAGTCTTGAAGCCTTTCAAGCGCTCTTCAACCAGAGGCTGAAGAGAGGGTTCAGCAGGGCTTAGTAGCCGCCGCGTCCACCACCGCCGCCGCCGGAACGGCCACCGCCGCTACCGCCGCCGCCGTATGGGCTGCGGAAACCGCCGTCGCTACCGCCGCCGCCGGAGCGACCACCGCCGCCACCGCCGCCGTAACCACCGCCACCACCACCACCACCGTAGCCGCCACCACCGCCGCCGCCGAAGCCGCCGCTACGTGGAGGACGTGCTTCCATTGGGCGGGCTTCGTTCACGACAACGCTACGGCCGCCCAGAGGCTGGCCGTTCATGCCGTTGATAGCTGCCTGGGCTTCTGCATCGCTGCCCATTTCGACAAAGCCAAAGCCTTTGGAGCGACCCGTGTCGCGTTCCATCATGACTTTAGCGCTGGTGACAGCGCCGAATTGGCCAAAAGATTGTTGCAGGTCTTCGTCGCGGACCGAGTACGGCAGGTTGCCGACGTAAAGTTTGTTGCCCATGAAGGGACTCCTCTAAAACACAAAAACAAAAGCGATGGGGTCCCGAAAGCACAACAAATCTTGATACGTACCGCTGTAGCGCGCGAAACTGACCGATCACCTAACGTGTGCGAATGTTGACACCCGCACCAGCATATTATGCTTCAGTTATCCAAAACACAATCCACTATCGTTACTACCTAGACCGCGCCAGCCCGCATGAATGCTGGGTTTCAGGGCCGTTCGGCATATCGGCGCCGCAGCCGGATCCTTTGCGGACCCGCATGCGCCTGGCCCGGTTTTAGCGCAAAAACCGCCGTGTTCTTAAGTCGAACCGCTTACGCCGGCTGCCATGCCTGGCATCACCGAATATCCGCTCACTTCGATTTCCTGAAGCAGACAACTATTGTCTGATTGGATAAATCAACAAGTTAGTGCACACACCCATTGAAGGGCCGTAACCCCGAGCAATGTCGGCAGAAACCGGACGCTTGCCGGGCTGGCAATGCTGGCCTTCATGATCCGGAGAGGTTGAGGAACGCTTCCTCCAGGCACGCCAAACGCCTGCCCAATGCAAAACAAAGGGAAATAGTTACACAAAATTTCAATGACGACGGGTGCTTTAAGCGCATTTCATACGCCAAACCGCGCGTTGCGCGGCCATTGTGACGCCATCAAACGCTATTTAGCGGGGCTTGCCCGGTGTTGCAGCATCGGCGGGCGATTCGGCGCCGCCGTCATACCGCCATTGCTTCATCGCCGCCCGCAGGGTCAAAAGCTGGTTCTCAAACTTGGGGCATGCGTCGCAAGCCATGAGGTGCAGTTTCAGCGCGACGTGATCCGGCAGGTTGAGCGCGCGATCTTCACGCGCGACCAACAGGGCTGCGGCTTCCCGGCAGGTGCGTCTTAGCAGGGTGATGCGGGGTTTCACGTTGAGGGCCGGAAGTAGGAGTGAAAAAAGTCAATAAAAAATGAACGGCTGGCGATCAGGTGGCCGGCTTGCCGAACCAGTGAATGTTCAGGCACTCTTGCAAGCGCAAGCGGGCCCTGTGCAGCTGCACATACAGGTTGGTCGGCGTCAGCGAGAGTTCCTTACAGATCTCTTGCGAAGAAAGCTCCAGCCATTCGCGCATCAGGAACAACCGCCCCAGTGCGGGCGGCAAGCGCTCCATGCAGGCGTCCAGCACCTGGAAGAACTGCACCTGCTGCAGGGTCTGGTCGGGGTTGCCCCAGTCATTGGGTGTTTCGGCAAAGTGGCCGTCGGCTTTGAAGGAGAGCCGGTCCAGCTCATCCCCCTCTTCGTCAGCCTGCGCATCCGGCGCGGCCACTGTGCGCGCGTTGCTGCGAAGCAGGTCAATCACCTTGTGCTTGAGGATGCCGACCAGCCAGGTCTTGAGCTGCGAACGGTTGCCGAAGGACTGAGGCTTGGACAAGGCCGCCAGCAAAGTCTCCGACACCGCGTCTTCCGCCCATGCATCGTTGCGCAGCTGCAGGCGCGCAAAACGAAGGAGGTAGAGCCGGTGCTCCACCAGCTGTTCTTCAAAAGTAGGCATGGCCGGAAGTCTAGCGGCAGGCGGCCGCGGCTGCTACCAGTTGACTTCGCGGTCCGGCGTGGCGCCGATGCGGTGGATCGACAGATCGGCGCCTTCAAACTCTTCTTCCTGGCTGAGCCGCAGCCCCATGGTGGCCTTGAGGATGCCGTAGACGGCAAAGCCCGCGAGCAGCGCCCAGGCCACGCCCATCAGGCTGCCGATCAGCTGCGCGCCAAAGCTCACGCCGCCCAGGCCGCCGAAGGCCTGGCTGCCGAAAATACCGGCCGCAATGCCGCCCCACAGGCCGCACAGGCCGTGCAGCGGCCAGACGCCCAGCACGTCATCGATCTTCCATTTGTTTTGCGTCAGCGTGAACATCACGACGAACACGCCGCCAGCCACACCGCCCGTCACCAGCGCGCCCAGCGGATGCATCAGGTCGGAGCCCGCGCACACCGCCACCAGGCCGGCCAGCGGGCCATTGTGCACAAAGCCCGGGTCGTTTTTGCCGAAGGCCAGCGCCGCCAGCGTGCCGCCCACCATGGCCATCAGGGAGTTGACGGCGACCAGCCCGGAAATCTTGTCGATGGTCTGTGCGCTCATCACGTTAAAGCCGAACCAGCCCACGGTCAGAATCCAGGCGCCCAGCGCCAGGAAGGGAATGTTCGATGGCGGGTGGGCCGACACGGCGCCGTCCTTGCGGTAGCGGTTGCTGCGCGCGCCCAGCAAGATCACCGCCGGCAATGCCAGCCAGCCGCCGACGGCGTGAACCACGATGGAGCCCGCGAAGTCATGAAACTCTGCGCCCGTCAGCGATTTGATCCAGGCCTGCACGCCGAAATGCTGGTTCCAGACAATGCCTTCGAAGAAGGGGTAGACCAGGCCCACAATGACGGCGGTGGCGATGAGCTGCGGGTAAAAGCGCGCCCGCTCGGCAATGCCGCCTGAAATGATGGCCGGGATGGCCGCGGCAAAGGTCAGCAGAAAGAAGAACTTGACCAGCTCATAGCCGTTCCTGGCGGCCAGCTGCTCCGCGCCGACGAAGAAATGGGTGCCGTAAGCCACGCCATAACCCACCAAAAAATACACCACGGTGGACACCGAGAAGTCCACCAGGATCTTGACCAGAGCATTGACCTGGTTCTTTTTGCGAACGGTGCCCAGCTCCAGAAAGGCAAAACCGGCATGCATGGCCAGCACCATGATGCCGCCCAGCAGAATGAACAAGGCGTCCGAGCCCTGTTTTAGTGCTTCCATAAGTCCCTCTTCAGATGAAATGTGATGTATTGGTGCGTTATTGGGTCGATTCCGAGAATCGCACCAAATGCAAGCAAGAAATGCGCCACAAGCGTGCGGAAATGGCTTCCGGCGCGGTCTGGTGGGCTTTAGCGGCGGACGGATGAAGCTTTGAAAGCTAACGATATAATGCAGGCTGTCATTGGGGAGTAGCCAGCCTTTCAATCCTGAAAGGGGCTTGCGTCAACAGACTTGCTCACTCAGAGCATGGCGCAAGCGGTCTTCGGATCACGCGAGACCTTTGACTGCACAGCCTCCGCTTCAGGCCGGGGATGCCGTGCAGTCATGGGTTTTCGGCCGGAGTCTTTTTGAATGGAAGCTTTCCTCGTCTCTACGGGCATCGTCGCCCTCGCCGAAATGGGCGACAAGACGCAACTCCTCGCACTCATCCTCGCCGCCCGCTTTAAAAAGCCTTGGCCCATCGTCGCAGGCATTCTGGTCGCGACCCTGGTCAACCACGCGCTGGCCGGCGCCGCTGGCGCCTGGGTCACGACCCTGATCAGTCCGCAGGTGCTGCGCTGGATCCTGGGCGCCTCCTTCCTGGCCATGGCCGCCTGGATGCTGGTTCCCGACAAGCTCGACGCGGACGAAGATGAAAAGCCCCCGCGCTACGGCGTGTTCTTCACCACCGTCATCGTGTTCTTCCTGGCCGAGATGGGCGACAAAACGCAGATCGCCACCGTAATGCTGGCGGCGCGCTACGACGCCATCGTGGGCGTGGTGGCGGGCACCACGCTGGGCATGATGCTGGCCAACGCGCCTGTGGTCTGGCTGGGCGAGCGCGTTACGCGACTGGTGCCGCTGCGCGCTGTGCATATCGTGTCGGCACTGATCTTTGCCGGGCTTGGGCTGGCCGCGCTCTTGATGTGACCCCAGCTTGGTATACTGCCAGCAGCGCCGATTTGCTCAGCTTGCGGGCGCTTAAAAAGTACAGCTAAAGACGAACTCCAATCGACCCGGACTCGCTTTAGCGATGCCGGGTTTTTTGTTTTCTGCAGGTGATTCCTTGACACTGATTGCCACTCCGCTCAGCATGCATTTTGCAGGGGCGCTGCCTCTGCAAAGCGGCGCGTCGATACGCGCCTACGACCTGAGTTATGAGACTTACGGCGAGCTCAACGCCGACAAATCCAACGCCGTGCTGATCTGCCACGCGCTCAATGCCTCGCACCATGTGGCGGGCGTGTACCTTGACGCGCAGGGCCAGCCCATCGACAAATCCGAAGGCTGGTGGGACACCATGATCGGCCCCGGCAAGCCGGTGGACACCGATCGCTTTTTCGTGATCGGCGTCAACAACCTGGGTTCCTGCTTCGGCTCCACCGGGCCCATGCAGCCCAACCCCGACACGCAAGAGCTCTACGGCGCCGACTTCCCTGTCGTCACCGTGCAGGACTGGGTCAGCGCCCAGGCCCGCCTGCTCGACCGCCTGGGCATACAGACCCTGGCCGCCGTGATGGGCGGCAGCCTGGGCGGCATGCAGGCGCTGGCCTGGACGCTGCAATACCCCGAACGTGTGCGCCACGCCGTGGTGGTGGCCAGCGCGCCCAACCTCACCGCCGAAAACATTGCCTTCAACGAGGTGGCCCGCCGCGCCATCGTGACCGACCCCGACTTTCACGGCGGCCACTTCTACCGCCACGGCGTGCTGCCCAAACGCGGCCTGCGCATCGCCCGCATGATCGGCCACATCACCTACCTGAGCGACGACGTGATGAATGAAAAATTCGGCCGCCAGCTGCGGCAGGCTGTCGCCGAAACCGTGAAGGCCGACGCGCCCTACAAATACACCACGCAGGACATCGAGTTCGAAATCGAAAGCTACCTGCGCTACCAGGGCGACAAGTTCAGCGAGTACTTTGACGCCAACACCTATCTGCTGATCACCCGGGCGCTTGACTACTTCGACCCGGCCCGGGCTCACGGCGGCAGCCTCACCCAGGCGCTGGCCCATGTGACGGCCAAATTCCTGCTGGTGAGCTTCACGACCGACTGGCGCTTTTCCCCCGCGCGCAGCCGCGAAATCGTCAAGGCCCTGCTCGATAACCAGCGCGACGTCAGCTACGCCGAAATCGACGCGCCGCATGGGCATGATGCGTTTTTGCTGGAGGACGACCGTTATCTCGGTGTGGTGCGTTCCTACTTCCAGAGCAAGGTGGCCGTATGAACCTGCCCGTCGAACTCAATGCGCAGCCCTCGGCTGATTTGCTGTCCATCGCGCGGCTGGTGCCGCAAGGCTCTCGTGTGCTGGACTTGGGCTGCGGCACCGGCGAGCTGCTGGACTACCTGATCCGCGAACGCGGCTGCTCGGGCTACGGCGTCGAGATCAACGACGCCAACGTTCAGGCCTGCGTGGCCCGCGGCGTCAATGTGATCCAGCTCAACCTTGAAGCCGGCCTGGCGATGTTTGCTGACCGGTCATTCGACGTGGTGTTGCAGATCGACACCCTGCAGCATTTGCATAATGCCGAAACCATGCTGCGCGAAACCGCACGCGTGGGCCGCGCCGGCATTGTCGTGTTTCCCAACTTCGGCCACTGGCCCAACCGCTTGGCCGTGGCGCGCGGCCGCATGCCGGTGACCAAGGTGCTGCCCTACCAGTGGTACGACACGCCCAACATCCGCGTCGGCACGCTGCAGGACTTTGAAGCGCTCGCGCTGCAAAACCAGCTGCAGATCCTGGATTCGTTTGGCTTGCAGGAAGGCCGTGAAGTCCGCTTCTGGCCGAATGCCCGCGCCAGCCGGGCGGTCTTCAAGTTCCAGCGCAGCTAGGTCGGTGCTAGTATTCGCCCATCGGGATTTCAGCCTCCCGAATCTTCACAGATAGACGGTGTCCCGTCCAAGCGCTGGCAACTCATTGGAGTACTCCGTGGACACCTCTATCCTTTCCGTTCCCTCTGTTTCCCCGCAAGAACTCGCTGCCCGCATGGGCCGCGCGGATGCACCTTTGCTGCTCGATGTGCGGCGCGAAGCCAAATTCCGCGAGAGCCCGCACCTGATGGCCGGCGCCCGGCGCTGCGCGCCGGAAGATGTGGCGGCCTTCGCCGCTTCCCAGCCGCCACGCGAAGCCGTGGTGTATTGCGTCTACGGGCATAACGTCAGCGCAGATGCCGTCACTGAATTGCGCGCGGCGGGCTGGAATGCATACGTGTTGGCCGGTGGCATCGAGGGCGGTGAAGACGGCGCCGATACGCCGCAAAACATCGCCCAATGGCGCGCACCGCGCCCGCCCACCATCGCCAAGCGGCCCGACTGGGGGGTCACCGGCGAACAGGCCTCGCGCTGGATCACACGCGAGCGGCCCAAAATCGACCGCATCGCCTGCCCCTGGCTGATACGCCGTTTCATCGATCCCCGTGCCGAGTTCTTTTACGTGCCGACCTCGCAGGTGCTGGCTGAAGCCAAACGGCTGGGCGCCGTGGCCTACGACATTCCCGGTGCGCCGGTCTCGCATGACGGCGAGCTCTGCAGTTTTGACAGCTTGCTCAAAGCCTTTGGCCTCAATGAACCCGCGTTGAACGTGCTGGCGCGCATCGTGCGCGGCGCCGACACAGACAACCTGGAACTCGCGCCGCAATCGGCAGGCCTGCTGGCGTTCTCGCTCGGCCTGTCGCGCCTGCATGCGGACGATGACCACGCCATGCTCGAGGCAGCCATGCCGCTCTACGACGCGCTCTACGCCTGGTGCCGCGAGGCGCGGGATGAAGCACACAGCTGGAAACCACAAACCATGATCGGAGCCGCCCAGTGAGCGCTGCCTCCCCTCTGCCCTCGCCCGGCGAAAGGCCTGCGGCCGTCTCCTTTGCCGACGCGCTCAAGTTCTGGCTCAAGCTCGGCTTTATCAGTTTTGGTGGGCCCGCCGGGCAGATCGCCATCATGCACCGCGAGCTGGTCGAGCAAAAACGCTGGATCAGCGAGCGGCGCTTTCTGCACGCGCTGAACTACTGCATGCTGCTGCCCGGCCCCGAGGCGCAGCAGCTGGCCACCTACATCGGCTGGTTGATGCACCGCACCTGGGGCGGTGTGGTGGCCGGCGCGCTGTTTGTGCTGCCCTCGCTCTTCATCCTGATTGCACTCAGCTGGGTCTATGTAGCCTTTGGTGATGTGCCGCTGGTCGCGGGCCTCTTTTACGGCATCAAGCCGGCAGTCGCCGCCATCGTGCTGCAGGCCGTGCATCGCATCGGCTCGCGGTCGCTCAGGAAGCCGTCGCAGGCGCCCATCCTGTGGGCGATTGCGGTGATCAGCTTTGCCGCGATCTACCTGCTGAATGTGCCGTTTCCGCTGATCGTGCTGGCAGCGGCCATCGTCGGCTGGCTGGGCGCCCGCCATGCGCCCTCGCAGTTTGCCGGGGGCGCCGGCCACGGCGCGGCTCAGCAAGGCTACGGGCCCGCGCTGATCGACGACGACACGCCGACGCCTGAACACGCCCGCTTCAAGCCCTCACGCCTGGCGGCCGTGCTGGGCGTGGGCGCGGTCTTGTGGCTGCTGCCCATGGGGGCATTGCTGGTCGCGCAGGGCTGGAACGCCACCCTCACGCAAATGGGTTGGTTCTTTACCAAGGCCGCGCTGCTCACCTTCGGCGGGGCCTATGCGGTGCTGCCTTATGTCTACCAGGGCGCGGTGGAGCACTTTCACTGGCTGACCGGTCCGCAGATGATCGACGGCCTGGCGCTGGGCGAGACCACGCCCGGCCCGCTCATCATGGTGGTGGCCTTTGTCGGCTTTATGGGTGGCTGGGCCAAACAGGTGCTGGGGCCGGACATGGTGTTCCTCGGCGCGGCGCTGGCGGCCAGTGTGGCGACCTGGTTCACCTTTCTGCCCTCCTTCCTGTTTATCCTGGCCGGCGGGCCGCTGGTGGAGTCCACGCACGGCAAGCTGCATTTCACCGCGCCGCTCACGGCCATCACGGCGGCGGTGGTTGGCGTGATTGCCAGCCTGGCGCTGTTTTTCCTCGCGCACATTGCCCTGCGGGCCGACACCGGGGGCGCCTGGTGGGCTAGGGTGGATTTCTACGCGCTGGCCATCACGCTGGGCGCTGCGGTGGCCTTGCTGCGCTACAAGCGCGGGGTGATACAGGTCATCTTTGCGTCGGCCCTGGCCGGCCTGCTGCTGCGCCTGTCCGGCCTGGCGTAAGCATTAACGGGGCGCCGGGCGCGGTATGCTCAGGCCCTCGTGATGGAACCCTCAGCCCCCAGCGCAACCCGGTCATCGGCTCCGCTCCTGGAGCGCCTTTTCGGCGACTGGGTGCGCGAGGTCTCGCCCGTCACTTTGCGGGCCGACGCAATGGCGGGTTTGCTGGGCGCGGTGCTGGTGCTGCCGCAAGGCATTGCCTTCGCGACGCTGGCCGGCCTGCCGCCTGCCTACGGCCTCTATACCGCGGTCATTCCCTGCATCATCGCCGCGCTCTTCGGCTCCAGTCGGCATGTCATGTCGGGCCCCACCAATGCCAATTCGCTGGCCCTGTTCGCCATGCTCTCGCCGCTGGCCATGGCCTTCAGCCCGCTCTACATCCAGCTGGCGCTGGCCGTCACCGTCATGGTCGGCGTCATGCAGTGGCTGATAGGCGCGCTGCGCCTGGGCGTGCTGGCCAACTTCATTTCGCCGGCGGTGCTCTTCGGCTTTACCTCGGGCGCGGCCTTGCTGATCGCTGTGCACGCCCTGCCCGACCTGCTGGGCCTGGCGGCGGCGCCTGAACACAGCGCGGCGGCGGTGCTTGGGCATGTGCTCACACACGTCACCTCGGCCCAGCCCATGGCGCTGGGCGTTGCGGCCGTCACGCTGGGTGTTGCGCTGCTGCTGCGTCATCTGCGCCGCAACTGGCCTTACATGCTGATCGGGCTGGCGGCGGCCACCGCGCTGGCCTGGGTGTGGGGCAGTCTTCTTCACCCCGATGCCACGCCATCGGCCTCGCTGCGCACCGTGGGCCAGATCCCAGTACCCTGGCCGAAATTCGAAGTGCCGCGCATCAGCTGGGCGCAGGCCGCCGACCTGATCGGCCTGGCATTCGCGCTGACCATCGTCGCGCTGGGCCAGGCCATCTCGATCGCCAAAACGGTGGCGCTGCGTTCGGGCCAGCGCATAGACGCGAATCGCGAGTTCCGCGGGCAGGGGCTGTCCAACATCGTCGGCGGCTTTTTCTCGAGCTATGTCTCCTGCGGCTCCATGAACCGCTCCATGCCCAACCTGGAAGCCGGGGCGCGCACGCCGATGGCTTCGGTGTTTTCCGCCCTGCTGCTGCTGGCGCTCGTGGCGGTGAGTGCGCCGCTGCTCGCGCAGATCCCCATGGCCGCGCTGGCGGCGCTGCTGGTGCTGGTGGCGTTTGCCTTGCTGGACTTCGCGCGCTGGCGTCAGCTGTTCACCCTGAGCCGCAGCGACTTCGGTGTGGCCCTCGCCACCATGATGGCCACCGTCACCATACGGTTGGAGATTGCAATTTTGCTGGGCATGATTTTGTCGCTCATGTCTTTCCTCTACCGCACCTCAAAGCCCGCGATGCGCACCATGGGCTTTGACAGCCGCGGGCTGGACCGCCAGTTTGTGGTGATCGACAACAGCGTTGACGCGGGGGTCGAGATCACTCCGGCAAAAAAGACCGAGGCGCCGGCGGAAGCCTTGGCCCAGGGCTTGCCGGAATGCCCGCAACTCAAATTGCTACGCATGGAAGGCGAGGTCTACTTCGGCGCGACCCAGCACGTGGCCGACATCCTGCACGCGCTGCGCACCCAGCCCCAGCCGCAAAAACACCTGCTGGTCATGGGCAAAAGCATGAACTTCATCGATCTCGCCGGCGCCGAGCTGTGGGAGGCCGAGCTCGCTGCGCGCCGTGCCATGGGCGGCGATCTGTACTTTCATCGGCCGCGGCCCGAGGTGATCCGCATGTGGCGCAAGACCGGCTTTACCAGCGTGCTCGGGCCCGAGCACCAGTTCCCCGATAAATTCACCGCCATCGCCACCATCTTCAACAAGCTGGACCCGGAGATTTGCCGGCATTGCACCGCGCGGATATTCTGGGAATGCCAGTCCGCACCCGGCCCTGACACACCCACTTCCTGACTGCCATGCCTCAATTTGCCGCCAACCTCAGCTGGATGTACACCGAGCTACCCATGGCCGAACGCTTTGCCGCCGCTGCACGCGACGGCTTCAAGGCGGTGGAAATTCTTTCGCCCTACGCCTGGGTGCCGCAAGAACTCAAAGCCATCCTGCAGCAGCACGGCCAGCAGCTGGTGCTGTTCAACGCGCCGCCGGGTGGTACGGATGTGGCCAGCATTGAGAAGGCCTGGGCTTCCTCGCAAAAAGGCACGGCCTGCCTGCCGGGCCATGAGGCCGAGTTCCGTGCCGGCATTGCCATTGCGCTGGACTACGCGCAGGCCCTGGGTTGCCCGCGTATCCACGTGATGGCGGGCGTGTTGCCTGAAGGCATGGAGCGTGAAGCCGTGCAGCCCACCTATGTGAACAACCTGCGCGAGGCGGCCGCGCAGGCGGCCAAGGTGGGCGTGGACCTGTTGATCGAACCCATCAACCTGCGCGACATTCCGCGTTTCTTCCTGAACCGGCAAGACCACGCGCATGAAATCATCCGTGAAGTGGGCGCGGCCAACGTCAAGGTGCAGATGGATCTCTATCACTGTCAGGTTGTGGAAGGCGACCTGGCGATGAAGCTGCGCAAATACCTGCCCACTGGCCATATCGGTCATTTGCAGATTGCAGGCGCTCCGGGCCGCAATGAGCCGGATGTCGGCGAGATCAACTACCCCTACCTGTTTGCGTTGCTGGATGAACTGGGCTACAGCGGCTGGGTGGGTTGCGAGTACAAACCGCTGCGCGGCGCAGAAGCCGGCGCCACACCAGCCGGGTTGGGCTGGCTGAAAAAAATTCGCGAACGCGCCTGAGCGCGTTCGCACTCCTTCAGCGTGCGCAGCGAAATGTCAGGTTGATGCGTTGCGCGCCCAGACGCGCATGCTCGCCCTTTGCCAGCGGCGCCACACCGTGATAAGCCAGCCGCGAGGGGCCACCCCATACAGCGACGTCGCCATGCTGCAGCCGATACCGCGCGGTGCAATCACTGCGCCTCAAACCACCGAACAGAAACACCGCGGGCAGGCCTAGCGATACCGACACGATGGGCGCGTCCATGCTGCCTTCGTCCTTGTCCTGGTGCAGCGACAGCCGCGCGCCGGGTTCGTAGCGGTTGATCAGGCAGGCGTCCGGGCGGAAGTTATCGAAGCCCGCTTCTGCGGCGGCACGCAAGGCCAGCTCGGCAAAGCAGGCCGGCATGGACGGCCAGGCCTGGCCTGAAAGCGGATCTTTCGCGTCATAGCGGTAGCCGCTGCGGTCTGAGACCCAGCCCAGCGCGCCGCAGTTCGTCATGGCGACCGACATGGTGTAGCCGCCTGGCGTGACCAGGTGGCGCAGCGGTGCGGCGGCGACCACGCCTTCCACAGCTTGCAGCAAGGCCTCGTCCACCCCGAGGGCAAAGCCGCGCAGCAGCATCGCGCCCGGCGCGATCACCTCGGGCGCCACGTAAGGCGCCGGCGTTTCATCGAAAAGCCTCAGGGTCACACCATCTCCTTTACGCCGTGTTACGCCGCGTCGTGAAAAATAATGCCCAGCGTATGCCGGTGCCCGCTGCGCACCGTGCTCACGCCATGCCGCATGTTGACGCGGTAAAAACCGCGGCTGCCCTGCACCGGCCGGTGGTGCACGGCAAACACCACGGCATCGCCCTGCCGCAGCGGCACCACTTCGGGCCGCGACTGCATGCGCGGGCGTTGCTCGGTCAGCACAAATTCGCCGCCGGTGAAGTCTTCGCCAGGCCGGGACAGCAGCACCGCGACCTGGACCGGAAACACGTGTTCGCCATACAGGTCCTGGTGCAGGCAGTTGTAGTCACCCGGCCCATATTGCAAGAGCAGTGGCGTGGGCCGCTGCTGGCCGGCCTCATGGCAGCGTGCGAGGAAATCGGCATGGGCAGCGGGATAACGCACGTCAATTCCCATGGCCTGGTTCCAGGCATTGGCCACGCCAACCAGCCGGGGGTAAAGCGTGGTGCGCAGCCGGGCCACGATGTCCGGCAGCGGGTAGCTGAAGTACTGGTATTCGCCCTGGCCGAAGCCGTGGCGCTGCATCACCACGCGGCTGCGAAAGCGGCGCGCGTCGGCATACATCCCTGCCAAGGCCTGACACTCCTTTTGACTCAGCAATTGCGGGAGCACCGCGCTGCCATCGCGGTTCAGCGTCGACGTGATGCGGGCCCAGCTGTCCGTGTCGGTACCGGCATCAACCGACTCGGGCAAAAGAGAGGCTGTTTCAGAAGCAAGTGGCATGCGCTAGTCCGTGAAGGTGATGGAACGTCCATCAAGATCCCTCAGGATAAATCCGGCGGCTCGCTATCGCTCGCCGGATTCGGACATTTCATTGAAGCAACTTCAGGCCGCCAGCTCGGTCAGGATGGGGCAGTCGGGCCGGCTATTGCCCTGGCAGCAGTGCGCCAGATGGCTCAGCGTCTGCTTCATTGCTTCCATCTCGGCGATGCGGCGCTCCAGGTCGGCCACATGGGCCAGCGCGATGCGTTTGACATCCGCGCTGGCACGGCGCTTGTTTTGCCACAGCTTGAGCAGCTCGGTGATCTCGGCCATGCTGAAACCCAGCGCGCGGGCGCGGCGTATGAAGCGCAGCGTGTGCACTTCTTTTTCGCCGTACTGGCGGTAGCCCGCGTCGGTGCGGTGCACAGTGGGCAGCAGGCCCAGCGATTCATAGTGGCGGATCATCTTGGCCGACACGCCGGATTGCACGGCGGCCTGGCCGATGTTGAGGGGTCCGATCGTGATGGCATCAGTCATGGGTGTTTCCTTTCCAGCGGCGCAGCAGCAAGGCATTCATCACCACGCTGGCGCTGCTGAGCGCCATAGCCGCGCCGGCAATGACCGGGCTCAGCAGGCCCAGCGCGGCCAGCGGAATGCCGACCACGTTGTAAACAAAAGCCCAGAACAGGTTCTGGCGAATCTTGGCGTAGGTGCGGCGTGAAATGGCTATGGCATCGGCAACCAGCGCCGGGTTGCCGCGCATCAGCGTGATGCCGGCCGCATGCATGGCCACGTCGGTGCCGGTAGACATTGCAATGCCCACATCGGCGGCCGCCAGGGCTGGCGCGTCATTGATGCCGTCGCCGACCATGGCCACACGTCCGTTCTGCGCCTGCACGCCGGCCTTTAGCTGCCCGATGATGGCGGCCTTGTCCTCAGGCAGAACCTGGCTGTGCACCAGGTCTATCCCCAGTTGCTGCGCCACCGCTTCAGCACTGCCGCGGTTGTCGCCGGTCACCAAAGCGGTCTGAATGCCCAGTGCATGAAGGCGCGCAATCGCCGGCGCGGCACTGCTTTTAAGGGTGTCGCCAAATGCCATCAGTCCGAGCAATCGCGGGGTAGCGCTGATCTCGGTCAGCCACGACACCGTGCGGCCCTGGGTTTCCAGTTCTTTGGCACGCGCATTTAAGGACGTAAAAGTGGTGAGGTCCAGGCCCAGCTCCTGCATGAAGCGCGGGCTGCCGAGCCGGAGTTCACGGCCTGCCACCACGGCGGCCATGCCGCGGCCGGCAACGGCACGCAGCCCCGTTGCCGCAGGAATCTCAAGCCGCTGCTGCATCGCGCGCTGCATTACTGCGCGGGCCAGCGGATGCTCGCTACCCGACTGAATGGCGGCGGCCCAGGCCAGCAGCTCATCGGCCGTGATCGCGTGGGGCTCCAGCGCCACCAGCTCGGGCTTGCCTTCGGTCAAGGTGCCGGTCTTGTCGAAAGCTACGACTTTGACGCTGTGCGCCACCTCCAGCGCTTCCGCATCCTTGATCAGAATGCCCTGACGCGCCGCAGCCCCGGTGCCCACCATGATGGCGGTGGGCGTGGCCAGGCCCAGCGCGCAGGGGCAGGCAATCACCAGCACGGCAACCGCATTGAGAATGGCGGCCTCCCAATCCTGCGTCGCCAGGCCCCAGCCCAGCAGCGTCACCAGGGCAATGACTATCACCACGGGTACAAACACCGCGCTTACCTGGTCCACCAGGCGCTGTATCGGGGCTTTTTTGGCCTGGGCCGATTCGACCATGCGCACGATGCGGGCCAGGGTGGATTCCGCGCCTATGGCCGTGGTGTGCACCACGATCAGGCCTTCGGCGTTGACCGCGCCGCCTGTCACGCGGTCGCCTGCATGTTTGGCCACAGGCAGGCTTTCGCCGGTGATCAGCGACTCGTCCACCTGGGTGCTGCCTTCCACGATCTCGCCGTCCACCGCGATGCGTTCACCGGGGCGCACCACCACCAGGTCGCCTAGCTGTATGTCTTGCAAAGGCACATCTTCATCGCTTCCGTCGCGCCGCCGGCGCGCGGTGTCGGGCCGTAGTGCCTGCAACGCACGGATCGCCGCCGTCGTCTGGTGTTTGGCGCGCGCCTCCATCCATTTACCCAGCAACACCAGTGTGATCACAACCGCCGAGGCCTCGAAATACAAGTGGGCCATGCCATGGTCACCATGCCGCCACAGCTGATACACGCTCAGTCCGTAGGCGGCCGATGTGCCCAGCGCCACCAGCAAGTCCATATTGCCGGTACGGGCGCGCAAGGCAGCCCAGCCGGCGCGGTAAAAGCGCGCGCCCAACCAGAATTGCACCGGCGTGGCCAGCAGCCATTGCAGCCAGCCATTCAGCATCCAGTCCTTGCCGAACAGTGCGCCCACCATGGGCAGCGCCAGCGGCGCTGACAAAGCGGCGGCCAGTGCAATAGGCCACCAGGCGGTAGCGGGCTTGTCGGCAGGGGCGCCGGTAGCTGGGATTTCACGCGCCTGGTAGCCGGCCTTGGCCACTGCGGCCGTGAGCGCAGGCAATAGGGCCGCGCCACCCACCGCGCTGACTTCAGCAGTTTCTGTCGCCAGGTTGACGCTGGCCGACAGCACGCCCGGCACCTGCTTGAGGGCTTTCTCGACCCGCGACACGCAGGACGCGCAAGTCATGCCGTCTATCTGGAGTTGCAGGGATTGCTCGGCCACGCGGTAGCCCGCTTGTGTGACGGCGGCCTTCAGCGTGTCCATGCCGACGTCGCCGCGCGCCTTGAGGTTGGCCCGCTCGGTCGCAAAATTCACGCTGACATCCTGCACGCCATCGACATTGGCGAGGGAGCGCTCCACACGCGCCACGCAGGACGCGCAGCTCATGCCTTCGATGGGAAGCTGCCACTCGGTCAGTGCTGGTGCGGCGGAAGGCGTGTTCAAGGTGTGTGTGGTGTTCATGGATGGCAGTCTGAACCTTACCACCATGGGAGGGTCAAGCGCCGCAAGGCAATAGCCCTGAACGGACGCAGGATTTCCTGGGCGCCGCTTGACCCTGCCCCCATGGGAAGGTTCAGACTCTCGTCCAAAGCTGTATTAACTTTAAGGAAACAGGTTTATGGAATTCACCATCCCCGCCATGAGCTGCGGCCACTGCGCCGGCGTCATCACCCAGACCGTCAAGTCACTGGACCCGGCCGCGCAGGTCAACATCGACCTGGCATCCAAAAAGGTCGTGGTGCAGTCCTCGCAAGACCAGCCGACCGTAGCGGCGGCGCTTGCCCAGGCGGGTTATCCCGCACAGTGATCAGTCTGCACGGCGGCCGGCGTCGATAGAATGGCCCTTCCCTCACCATTCAAGCCGCCTAGTGTCCGACCGATTCGCCGTCCTTCCCCAATACCTGTTCCCCAAGCAGGCGCTGACTGCCTTTGCCGGTTTCGTGGCTTCGCGTGAGCGCGGCTGGGTCACCACCGAAATCATCCGCCGCTTTGTTGCCAAGTACCAGGTCAACATGGACGAGGCGCTCAATTCCGACATCGCCAGCTACGCCACCTTCAACGATTTCTTCACGCGCGCGCTCAAGCCCGGTGCGCGGCCCCTGGCCAGCGCCGAGCTGATTTCGCCGGTGGACGGCGCGATCAGCCAGTTCGGCGCGATCGAGAAAGACCAGATCTTCCAGGCCAAGGGCCACAGTTATTCGACCACCGCGCTGGTGGGCGGCGACGCGGCGCTGGCGGCGCAGTACCAGGACGGCCATTTCGCCACGCTCTACCTGAGCCCCAAGGATTACCACCGCATCCATATGCCCACAGGCGGCAGGCTGGTGCGCATGATTTATGTGCCGGGTGATTTGTTCTCGGTCAACCCGGTCACCGCGCGCGGCGTGCCGGGGCTGTTTGCGCGCAACGAGCGTGTGGTCTGCGTTTTTGAATCGGCGCGCGGGCCTTTTGTGTTGGTGCTGGTCGGCGCAACGATTGTCGGCAGCATGGCCACGGTGTGGCACGGCGTGGTCAACCCGCCGCGCGGCAAGGTGGTGAAGCAGTGGGACTATCCCAATGAGCCGACCTCCGCCGTCCGTTTGCAGCAGGGCGATGAAATGGGCCGCTTTTTGCTCGGCTCCACGGTGGTCATGTTGTTCCCCAAAGGGCCGCTTACGTTCAACCCTGAGTGGGCGCCTGGCCGCGGCATCCGGTTGGGTGAGGCCATGGCTTCTTACGCCTGATCAAACGGCGGGCTTAAAGCCCAGCCGGTCCAGAAAAGCCATAGCGGCCGCAGGCGCCCTCTCCTTGGCGCCATTGATGAAATACACAAACACGTCGCGCGGCTGGCCTTGTGCAGGCACGTCTTCCAGTGCCGGCAGGTCGGCCGGCGCATTGCCTGCCGCCCATTGCCGCGCACGCTCAGCCCAGGCGTCGAGTGCGCTGCCTTCGTAGCCCGTTTCCAGATCTGCATCGCTCATCATCAGCCGTGTATAGGCAAAGTCGCCCGTCAGGTCGGCAAACGACGGAAATTTGTCAGCGTCCGTAAATACCGTGGCGACCTTGTAACGGCGCGCCAGCGCCAGGTAGTCGGGCGACATGAAACTCTCGTGGCGTACGTCGACCACATGCCGCAGCGCGCGGCCGTCCACCTGTTTGGGCAGGAGCGCCAGAAATGCCTCGAAATCCTCTGGGTCAAACACCTTGCCGGGCATGAACTGCCAGACGATGGGCCCCAATTTGCGGCCCAGTTCGCTGATGCCGCTGTCGATGAAGCGCTGGATGGAGTCGCCCGCTTCGGCCAGCACCCGGCGGTTGGTGGCGTAGCGTGAGGCCTTCAGGGAAAACACGAAGTCGTCAGGTGTCTCGTCGTGCCATTTTTTGAAGCTGGCCGGTTTGAGCGTGCCGTAGTAGGTGCCGTTGACCTCGATGGCGCTGAGTTTGCGGCTGGCGTATTCCAGCTCCCGGCTGTGCGGCAGGCCGGGCGGAAAGAAGTTGCTGCGCCAGGGCTCGAAAGTCCAGCCGCCTACGCCTGCGCGGATGCGGTGGGGGGCCGGTGCGAAAGTGCTTGCTGGTGTCATGTCGGCTCCGTGATGTGCTGGCCTGTTCTCTCATCCCTCTCATCCAAATAGAGGGGATATCTTTGCCCTCGCCGGCCGGGCGCTACAGGTTGAAACCGCCAATTGCGGGTCTTCCTGAGCTCAGTGGCGCGGTCTGTGTCGGAAGCGTACAGTAGCAGGTACCGCAGCAAAACGCTGTCCTAAAAAGCTGATTTTCCCCGGAGTCCCCCCAATGAACGCCCCACTGCACCGTGAAATCCCCGCCAGCATCCTTAACGCCGCCCAGGCCCTTTCACAGGTCACCGCGCAATGGGACGGCGACATCGTCAAGCAGATCACCGACTACATCTCCATTCCCGCCAAGTCCCCCACCTTTGACAGCAACTGGGCGCAGCACGGTTATATCGACACCGTCATGCGCAATGCGGCAGCCTGGGTTGAAGCGCAAAAGGTCGAAGGCCTGACGCTCGAGGTTGTGCGGCTCGAAGGCCGCACACCGGTGCTGTTTTTTGAAATCCCGGCCACCCGCCCCGACTCGACGCAAACCGTGCTGATGTACGGCCACCTCGACAAGCAGCCCGAGTTCACCGGCTGGCGCAATGACCTGAGCCCGTGGACGGCCAAGTATGAAGACGGCAAGCTCTACGGCCGCGGCGCCGCCGATGACGGCTATGCCGTCTACGCCAGCATTGCCGCCGTGCAAGCCCTCAAGGCGCAAAACGTGCCGCACCCGCGCATCGTCGGCCTGATCGAAACCTGCGAAGAAAGCGGCTCGTACGACTTGCTGCCCTACGTCAACGCGCTGCGCGAGCGCCTGGGTGATGTCGCCCTGGTGGTGTGCCTGGACTCCGGCGCGGGCAACTACGACCAGCTGTGGCTGACGACCAGCCTGCGCGGCAATGCGGCCGGTGTGCTCAAGGTTGAAGTGCTCACCGAAGGTGTGCATTCCGGTGACGCCAGCGGCCTGGTGCCGTCGAGCTTTCGCATCATGCGCCAGGTGCTGGACCGCCTGGAAGACAGCAAGACCGGGCGTCTGCTGCCGCAAAGCTTTCACTGCGAAGTCCCGGCCGACCGCCTGGCCCAGGCGCAGGCTACCGCCAAAATCCTCGGCGAAGAAATCTACAAGCGCTTTCCGTGGGCGCACTACGACTGCGAAGGCTCCAGCGCCTTTGCCTTGCCCACGACGACCGACCCGGTCGAAGCTTTGCTCAACCGCACCTGGCGCCCTACGCTCAGCGTGACGGGCGCCGAAGGCTTTCCGGCGCTTAAGGACGCTGGCAATGTGCTGCGCCCTTACACCGCCTTCAAGCTGTCGCTGCGTTTCCCTCCGCTGATCGATGCGGCCGCGGCTGTGCAGGAACTCAAAACCCTGCTGGAAGACAACGCGCCTTACCAGGCCAAGGTCACCTTCGAAAGCAACGGCGGCGCCACCGGCTGGAACGCACCCAGCACCGTGCCCTGGTTTGAAAACGCGCTCAACGATGCCTCGCAAAGCTTTTTCGGCGCTCCCTGCGGCACCATCGGCCAGGGCGGCACCATTCCGCTGATGAACATGCTGAGCAAAGGTTTCCCCAAGGCGCAGATGATGGTTTGCGGCGTGCTGGGCCCCAAGAGCAATGCGCACGGCCCCAACGAATTCCTGAACGTGCCCTATGCCAAGAAGCTGACCGCCGCGGTCGCGCATGTGATGGCCCGCGTTCCCGGTTGATGCGGATGCACCGCCTTTCTTCGCTCCGCGGCTTGCCGGCGGTGCATGTCCCAGCTGTGCCAGGCCAGGTTTGCGCCGCCGCATGCAGTCGACAGTCCTAGCGCCCTTCACCGCCCGCGACGGCGAGAACCTGGCCCTGTACGAGTGGCCGCTGGATGCCTGGGCGCACGAGATGGGCCAATATGCGCCGCCGCCGCGCGCCATCGTGTTGCTGGTGCACGGCCTGGGCGAGCATGCCAGCCGCTATGACCACGTTGCGCACCAACTGATGGAATGGGGCTTCGCCGTGCGCGCTTACGACCAGCGCGGCCATGGCGAGTCGGGCGGCGCCCGTGGCGCGCTGCCCAATGAGACCGCGCTGCTCGATGACCTGGCCGAGGTGGTCGACGACACGCGTTTGCGCGGCATGCGCCTTCTGGAGGCGGCTTATGCGGACAGGCGGCATCCGGAGTCTTCCACACACCTGCCCCTGATCCTGCTGGGCCACAGCATGGGCGGCCTGGTTGTGAGCCGCTTTGTGTCGCTCGGCATACGCCCCGTCGAAGGCCTTGTCATGTCTTCCCCGGCGCTGGACCCGGGCCTGGGGCCCCTGCAAAAGTTTCTGCTGAGCTTCATGCCCAGGCTGGCGCCCGACCTGTGTGTGGGCAACGGCCTGGACGCGCGCTATATCTCGCACGATCAGGAGGTGGTCAGAAAATACCTGGCCGATCGGCAGGTGCACAACAGGATTTCGCCGCGCCTGGGCAAGTTCATCGCCACCGCCGGCCCGGCAACGGTGGCCGCCGCCGCCCAGTGGCATACGCCCACGCTGCTGATGTATGCCGGCGCGGACAAGCTCGTCAACCCGGCCGGCAGCCGCGCCTTTGCGGAAAACGCAGCCAACTCAGCGGCAGTCAAACCCGGAACGGTGACGGCGCGGTGTTTTGACGGGCTTTATCACGAGATCTTCAACGAAGTCGACTCGACGCCGGTGTTTGACACGCTCAAAGCCTGGCTGGACGCCCGCTTTTAGTTTTTGAATCAACGCGGTTGAAGCAGGCCGCCCAGCATTCCCATCAGATCGTCGCCGTTGCCCAGCCCTTGCGCGGGTGCCTGGCCTTCTGGCGTGAGGTGGTTGATAAGGCCCGGCAGCATCTGGGACAGCTGGCTGGCGGCGTCGGCCGGGTCCACGCCCAGCCTGGCGGCAATGTCGGACACCGTGCCCGCGCCCAGCGCGTTTGTGATCTGGTCGCCCGAAACGGGCTGGTTGGCCCCGCTGCCTATCCAGGAATTGATGGCATCGCCCAGGCCGGCTTGCTCAAACTTGCTGACCAGGCCGCCAAGGCCGCCCTGCCCGCCGTTGTTGGCCAGCATGCCGGTAACGATCTGGATCAGCTGCGGATTGCTGGCGAGCATGCCGATGAGGCCGCCCAGGCCGCCGGCGGCAGCTGCGCCTTCGCCGGGTTGCTGCGTGTTCTTGAGGACGCTGCCCAATACGGAATCGAGTAAACCCATGACAAACTCCTCGGGTGTGGTTCAGGTGTGGTGAATGAAGCGGAGCACTAGAAGCGAAAGTGGCTCAGGCATTCTGGCCCTTGCGTTGTCCGAGTGCAAGCCAGGCCAGCGCCGCCGCGGTAAGCCCCAGCGGCAGCAGTGAACCCAGGTTGAGCAGCGCCCAACCTTGCGTGGTCACTAATACGCCGGAGGCCAGCGAAGACACCGCCAGCACGGCAAAAATGCAGAAATTGAGCGCACCCTGCGCCTTGTCTTTTTCTTCCGGGCGGTAGGCGGTGAGCGCCAGCGTGGTGGCGCCGGTGAAAAGAAAATTCCAGCCCAGGCCCAGCACAAAAAGCGCGATGAGAAATTCTTTCAGCTCCACGCCCGACAGCGCAATCAGCACGCACAGCACATTGAGCGCCAATCCCACCGCCATGATGGGCAAGGTGCCGAAGCGCCGTATCAGGTGGCCGGTGAAAAAACCCGGCGCGAACATGCCGATCACATGCCACTCCAGCACCAGCGCGACGCTGGAAAACGGCAGCCCGCAGACCTGCATGGCAATCGGCGTGGCCGCCATCAGCAGGTTCATCACGCCAAAGCCCAGCGCGCCGGCGGCCGCGGCCACGATGAAGACCGGCTGCCGCATGATTTCGCCAAGGGGCCGGCCTCCGCGGGCGGTATGTGCTTCGGGCGGTGGCGGAAATTCAATGAAGGCCAGCAGCGCCATGGACAGCAGCGCCACACCGGCCAGCGCGAGGTAGGCACCCGCAAAGGGCACTTCAGTCAGGCTTTGTGTGCGCGCCGCCAGATTGGGCCCGGCGACGGCGCCCAGCAGGCCGCCCGCCATCACGAGGGAAATGGCTTTTTCACGAAACGCCGGCAGGGCGAGTTCGGCCGCGGCAAACCGGTAAAGCTGGGCATTGGCGCTGTAATAGCCCGCCACCACCGTGGCGGTCACCAGCAGCCAGAAGTTCCTGCTGTAAGCCGCATAGCAGCACAGCAGGGCCGAGGCGACAGCCACCATCAGGCCCATCTGGAAGGATATCTTGCGCCCGAAGCGCGCTTGCGTGCGCGCCACCACGGCCGTGGAGAGCGCCCCGCCCACCACATAGCCCATCACGGGCAAAGTCGCCATCCAGCCCAGCGGCGCCAGGTTCAGGCCGACCAGGCCGTTGATGGCGATAAAGGTGACGTTGTTGGTGAGAAAGAGGCCCTGGCAGATGGCCAGCAGCCAGAGGTTGCGGTTCATGGCTGCTGCTGCATCAGGTGCATCCCGTTCGTTAGACAGAGGCCAATGCCAGAAACGACAGGCAGGCCAGCGGCGCGGTTTCAGCGCGCAGCACGCGCGGGCCCAGGGTCACGGGCGTAAAACCGCTGGCGATGGCCGCGGCTTCCTCGGCGGGGCCGAGGCCGCCCTCGGGGCCGCTCAGGAAGGTCAGCGCACCGCCGCCGGCTGCCGCGACTGCTTCAGCCAATGGCCGCGTACCGCCTTGCAGCGACAGCAGCAGCCGGGCGCCGCCGTCAGCCGTGCCCTGCCCTGCGCCTTTGAGCCAGTCGGCCAGGTTGGCGGCGTCGTGAATGAGCGGCACGCGGCTGCGGCCGCATTGCTCACAGGCCGCGATGGCAACGCCGCGCCAGTGCGCCAGTTTTTTGTCGGCCCGTTCGCCCTTGACGCGCAGCACGCTGCGCTCGCACATCAGGGGCTGGATGCTGGCCACGCCCAGCTCGGCGGCCTTTTCGATCAGCCAGTCCATGCGCTCATTGGCGGGCATGCCGACGGCCAGGTGCACCGCGCGGCTGGCCTCACGCGTCGTGGCGGTGTAGGCGCCGACCATGACGTCAACCTCGCTGCGGCCCATGCGCTCAACGGTGGCGGCGAATTCACCTTCGCTGCCGGGCTGGCCGTCTCCCCGGCCGTTGAACAGCGTGAGGGCGTCGCCGGGCTGCATGCGCAAGACCTGCACATGGCGCGCCGCATGCGCGGGCAGGCTGACGGAAGTGCCGGGCGACAGGGCGATGTCGGCGTAGAAGCGGGCGGTCACGAAGTTGGCCTGGGTGTGGGTGAAGTATGGGAAAGGCGTGTTGCTATAAAAACAAGAGCTACTTGCGCAATCCTGATAAGGCTAAACGCCCTATTTGGCATCAGAAAGTGTAGCCCACGCGGGTTTCATTGCCTTCAATCTCGTCCAGCAGCACCATCAGCGGCCCGAGCTGGCGGTAGCGCGCGGCGGTGTTGCGGGCGTATTTGATGAAGCGGGGCGTATCGGCCAGGTACTTGGGCTTGCCGTCGCGCAGCGTGAGCCGCGCAAAAATACCGAGGATCTTGAGGTGGCGCTGCAAGCCCATCCACTCGACGGCGCGGTAGAACTCGCCAAAATCGTCGCCTACGGGAAGGCCCGCCTTGCGGGCCTTTTGCCAGTAGCGCACGGTGATGTCCAGCACAAAATCCTCTTCCCAGGTCAGGAAGGCATCGCGCATCAGGCTGGCGATGTCATAGGTGATGGGGCCGTAGACCGCGTCCTGGAAGTCGAGCACGCCGAGTGGCGGCGCATCCGCCTGAGCGGCCGCCGCTGCATTTGGAATCATCAGATTGCGCGGCATGAAGTCGCGGTGCACAAACACCCGTGCGCCATCGAGCGAGTTCAGGTTGCTGGCCTTGATTTGTTCGAAGATGACGTTCAGCTTGTCCTGAAGCCCGGTGTCCAGCGCGATGCCGCGGTGTTTGGCGACATACCAGTCCGGAAAGAGCGCCAGCTCGCGCGACAGCAAGGCATCGTCGTAGGGAGGCAGCACGCCGGGCTGCGAGGCGAGCTGCCAGCGCACCAGGGCGTCCACCGCATTCACATACAAGTCGTAGTGCGCAGGGGTCGGGCTGGCAATCGCGTCGACTTCGGCGGGCGGGGCGATGGCTTCCATCATGGTCTGCGCACCCAGGTCGCTCAGCAGCATGAAACCCAGCGGTTCATCCCATGCCAGCACGCGCGGGGCGATCAAGCCGGCGTCTGCCATCAGGCCGGCCACCTTGACGAAGGGTTTGCAATCTTCCTTCGCGGGCGGCGCGTCCATCACGATATAACTTGCATCGCCCGCTACGGCGTCGACCCTGAAGTAGCGGCGAAAGCTGGCGTCGGCGGAAGCCGGCCTGAGGGTATCGGCTTGCAGGTGGTGCTGGCTGGCGGCGGCCGCCAGCCAGTTGCCGAAGGCGCCGGCACGGGCGGCGTCGGCCCAGGCAATGGGAGGGAGATTCATGTTTGCGAGGCCTTTGGCCGCCCTGCGATGACGCCCTGGTCTGGCGGCGCGGGGAGGATGTGGAGGGTCATGGATAATCAGGCCTGATTTTACAAACGGGTTTATCTCACATAAACGATGCGCCGCGCATCCCCCTCGCCTTTTATTCTCTCCCCGATAGCGAACGCTGTCTCCAGGCTGATGGTTTGCGCCACGCTGGGAATGGCCGCTGCCGGGACGGCGCACGCCCAGACTGCGCCGGCGCCGGCACGTGCGGCCAAAGCCGCCACGCCGGCCGAGATGGCGCAGACCGATAGCGCGTTAAAACTGAAGTCTTCGGCCCAGCTGGCCGAAGAAGTCTCCAACGACCCGCAAGACCGGGGTCCGACGTTTGTGTATGGCGACCGCGTGTCGGGCCGGCCCGATCTGGACACCCTGATCGACGGCAACGCTGAACTGCGCCGCGGCGCGACCTCCATCCGCGCAGACCGCATCGAGTATTACCAGCCCGACGACCAGGTGAAAAGCCGCGGCAACGTCCGCATCAACCGGGCCGGCAACCGGTTTGAAGGCCCTGAGCTGGAAATCAAGCTCGACAGGTTTGAAGGCTTCTTCACCACGCCCGGCTACCGCTTCCTGAGCAACGGCGGCAACGGCCGGGCCGAGCGCGTGGACTTCCTCGACGAGAACCACCTGACGGCCCGCACCGCCACCTACACCACGTGTGAGCGTGACGACGAGGAGAGCTGGAAGCCTGCCTGGATACTGCGCGCCGACAGCTTCGAGTTCGACTTCGACAGTGAGGTCGGTGTGGCCAGGGGGGCGGTCGTCCGCTTCAAGGAAGTGCCTATCCTTGCCTTTCCCAAGTTCAGCTTTCCCCTGAGCGACAAGCGCAAGTCGGGTTTGCTGCCGCCGACCGTGAGCATGGGGTCGACCAACGGTTTTGAGTTTCGCCAGCCCTATTACTTTGACATCGCGCCCAACCGGGATGCGACGTTTTCCCCCGCGATCCTCAGCAAGCGCGGCCTGGACCTGGCGGGCGAGTTCCGCTACCTGGAGCCCAGCTACAGGGGCGAGGTGCGTGCCAACTACCTCCCGGGCGACAAGCTGCGTGACCGGGACCGCTGGTCTTATGCCTACCAGCATTCCGGCACCATCAATACCGGCCTGTCTTCCATTGGCTCCCTGGGGCTCAATCTGAACCTGAACCGGGTCAGTGACAACGATTACTGGCGTGACTTCCCGGCCCGTTCCGGTTCAACCACCCAGCGGCTGTTGTCCCAGGACGCCACCGTTTCCTGGAGCCAGGGTTATCTGGCCACTACCATGCGGACGCTGAAGTGGCAAACCCTGCAGGATGTGACTTCTCCTATCGTCCCGCCGTATGACCGTCTCCCGCAGTTCACGGCGACCTATTCGCGGGTGGATGCGCCCCTGGGGCGCCTGGGCAATGGCTTTGACTGGTCTATCGAGGGCGACTACACACGTTTTTCGGCGGACAGCAGCCTGACCAACCAGCCCAACAGCAACCGCGCATTCACCAGGTGGCAGGTCAGCCGGCCCTGGCTGTCGTCTTCGGGATTCATCACGCCCAAGATACAGCTGCATGCCACAAGCTACCAGTTTGATTCGATGCTGCCCAATGGCTCGAAAACCGCGTCGCGCGTCGTGCCGACCTTCAGCCTGGACAGCGGCCTGCAGTTTGAGCGCAATGCCAGCTTCCTGGGCCGCAGCTTTACGCAAACGCTGGAGCCGCGGGCCTTTTACGTGCGCACGCCCTACCGCGACCAGAGCCTCTTGCCCAACTACGATTCGGGCATCAACGACTTCAACTTTGCGACGGTGTTCACCGAGAACGCTTTTGTCGGCAACGACCGGATTTCAGACGCGAATCTGCTGACGCTGGGCGTGACGTCCCGTTTGCTGGATCCCGCCACCGGCGCCGAGGCCATGCGTGTCGGGGTTGCACAGCGCCTGCGGTTTGAAGACCAGCGGGTCACGCTGCCGGGTGCGCTGCCGGTCACCGACCGCATCAGCGATCTGCTGGTCGGCGCGTCGATCAATTGGGTGCCGCAATGGTCTTTTGACAGCACGGTGCAGTACAACCCGAAAACCAGGCAGTCCGAGCGGGCGTCCATCGGCGTGCGCTACAACCCCGGCAATTACCGCGTCATCAGCGCCGCATTCCGCCGCCAGCGCAACGTCAGCGAGCAAATCGACGTGGGCTGGCAATGGCCCATCAATGATTTGTGGGGCGACAAGGGCAAAGACCTGGGCGCCGGACAGGGCCAGGGCGCGGGGCGCTATTACGCTGTCGGCCGGCTCAACTACAGCGTGCTGGACAAGCGGCTTGTCGACTCGATCGTCGGCGTCGAATACGACGGCTGCTGCTGGATCGGCCGGGTCGTGCTGCAGCGCTCACAGACCGGCACGGGCACGTCGGACACGCGGATCATGTTCCAGCTGGAGCTGGTAGGCTTCTCCCGCATCGGCGCCAACCCCCTGGAAACCCTCAAGTCAAATGTTCCGCGCTACCAGTACCTGCGTGAGAAAATCGATGCTCCAAGCCGCTTTACCACTTATGACTAATACCCGTTTTTCCCCAGAATTCTTTTCGGGCTTTGCACCAGCCGCTGCAATGACGCTGGCGCTCTCGATTCTGTTGACGGCGGGAGCGCAGGCCCAGGGCCTCAGGCCCTCCGCCCCCCTGCGTTTTTCGGACCCGATCACGCGGCCGGCCCAGGGCACGGCACAACGCCAGGCCGACTTCATCGTCGCGGTGGTGAATTCCGAACCCATTACCAACAGCGAAGTCCGCCTCAAGGTGATTCGTACCGAGCAACAGATCGCCCAGCAAGGGGCAGCCATGCCGCCGCGCAGCGAGCTGGTCAAGCAACTGCTGGAGCGCATGATCAGCGACAAGGCGCAATTGCAGATGGCAACCGCCTCCGGTATCCGGATTGAAGAAAACGCCATCGACGCCGCAGTCCAGACGGTGGCCAGCCAGAACCAGGTCACGGTGGACGAGTTGCGCAGCCGCTTGAGGGCGGACGGCGTCGACTACGCCCAGTTCCGCTCTGAAGTGCGCGACGAACTGCTGGTCGGCCGCCTGCGCGCGCGTGAAGTGGATTCGAAGGTTGTTGTGACGGACCAGGAGATAGACCAGTTCCTGCGTGACCAGGGCGGCGCCAGCGCCGATGCATCGCCGGTTGCGCTCAATCTGGCCGAGATTCTGGTGGCGGTGCCCGAGAACGCTACGCCGGAACAAGTCGCCGCGCTGCAGGCCAGGGCCCAGCAGGTGGTCGACCGCGCGCGCAGCGGCACCGACTTCACAGCCCTGGCGGCCGAATTCTCTGCGTCTCCCACCCGTGCTGCCGGCGGTTTGATGGGCCTGCGCAGTGTGGACCGTTATCCTCAGCTTTTTGTGGATGCAACCCAGAGTTTGCAGGCCGGTGGCCTGGCCGGCCCCGTGCGAAGCGGCGCCGGATTCCACATCCTGAAGGTAATTGAAAAGCGGCAAGCCGGCATGCCCAGTGCGCTCGTGACGCAGACGCACTCCAGGCACATCCTGTTGCGTCTGAATGCCAGGTTGACTGAAGCTGCTGCGATCGAAAAACTGGCCGAGGTCAAAAAGCGCATTCAGGCCGGGCAAGCCGATTTTGCAGCTACGGCCCGCGAGATCAGTGAAGACGGATCGGCCAAAGAAGGCGGTGACCTGGGCTGGGTGAGCCCCGGCGTGTTTGTGCCCGAATTCGAAACAGTCATGAACGGCCTGGCGCCCAACCAGGTATCCGATCCTGTGGTGTCCCGGTTTGGCGTGCACCTGATTCAGGTGCTTGAGCGCCGTGAGACCCAGCTCTCGCAAAAAGACCAACGTGAGATCGCGCGTAATGCGCTGCGCGAGAAAAAGCAGAACGAAGCCTATGCGCTGTGGGCGCAGGACGTTCGTGGCCGCGCGTATGTGGAGTACCGTGAGCCGCCGCAGTGAGATGGCCCCCACGGTCATTCACTTCGTGTAATTCCCTGCCCCCCGAGGGGGCCGCCCGCCTGCGGCCCGGCAAAGCCGGTTCCGCGGCTCATGCTGGGTTAACGCATAAGGCCGCTCTACTGTGAAGCACATCGCACGCAAACGCTTTGGCCAGCACTTCCTGACCGACCAGGGCATCATCGAGGGCATCGTGCACGCGATTGCTCCGAAGGCCGGCCAGGCCATGGTGGAAATTGGCCCCGGCCTGGCTGCCTTGACCCAACCGCTGGTGGAGCGGCTCGGGCGCCTGACGGTCATCGAGCTGGACCGCGACCTCGCCCGGCAGTTGCGGGAGCATCCCCAATTGAATGTGGTCGAGTCAGATGTGCTGAAAGTGGACTTTAGGCAGCTGGCGGAAACTGCCGGCGCGCAGGGGCAAAAGTTGCGGGTTGTCGGCAACCTCCCGTACAACATCTCGACGCCCATCCTGTTTCACCTGCTCGATGCGGTCGACGTGATTGAAGACCAGCACTTCATGCTGCAAAAAGAAGTGATAGACCGCATGGTGGCGTCTCCTGCCACCAGCGACTATGGGCGGCTGAGCGTGATGCTGCAATGGCGCTACGCCATGGAAAACGTTCTTTTTGTGCCGCCGCAGAGTTTCGACCCGCCTCCGCGGGTAGACAGCGCGGTGGTGCGCATGGTGCCGCATGCGGTTCCGGTGGCGCTGGACGTCAAACTTCTCAGTGAACTGGTGCAAGTGGCTTTCAGCCAGCGCCGAAAGTTGCTGCGCCATACGCTGGGGCAATGGCTTGCGGCGCGGGCCTTTGGCGGTGTTTTTGATGTGCAGCGCCGGGCTGAGGAAGTGCCGGTGGCCGAGTATGTCGCCCTGGCGCAAGCGCTCGCCGGCTGAAAGGCCTTCAGCGTCCGGCATAAAAAAAGCCCGTCAGAGACGGGCTTTTTTACGGGTGCCCGGTGGGCACCGATGTCGTTTTGCTTTAAGCAGCTGCGAGCCAATAACCCGCATTAAACGGGCTGCTCATGCGCAGCGCCAGTGGTGACACGTCTACCAGTTTGTCGGTAGGCATGGCTTCTTCACCTTCTGCAACTGCTTGCTGGGCCTCATTCGCCCGATCCCCTTGGCCGATGTCTGGGGAGCGGGCTACAGAAAAGAATAGAAACATCTGAACGGTATCTTGCGATCCGCCCAGTAGTCCGAGGCGTCCCGGAAGATATCGAGCAGCTGCTCGCGCGCTTCTTTGTCAAATTTGGCGTTGGCCGGAATCTGCTCAAGCACGACGATGAAGCCGGGCTGCGGGCCGGACTTGTGGACCAGGTCCGTCATGCAGTCATACAGGGCGTCAAAATTTTTGCCGAAATGAGCAGGAAAGGTGTACTGCGCGGCAATCATGTCCAGGACGTCCTGCTTGCTCTGGGCATTGCCCAGATTGGCATACAGGAAGTGCTGGTTCAATTGTGTCGCGGCATCCTGCAGATCCTGCACACGGAAGGCCCGTATCGATTGAACGATGTTGGGACGCACGCCGCGCAACGGCGTTTCACCGTCCTTGCGCAAAGGCGTCTCGTTGTCCCGACGAAGTGGTGTATCCATCTCCGCTACTCTTTCTCTTAAGTCAAAAACTCAAAATAACAACCACAGTTCAATTTACTGAACGATTCTGCGAAAACTCGCATAGTGGTCGTCGGTGTAATAACAGGCGTCCGGAACGGCGGGTCTCATGCCACCGCAAACGATGCGCCGGGCGCCCCGGCTGCGCTCATTGGGCGTTCTGACGGTGTACTCACGGTAGTAGCCGCGATTTTTGGCGGGAAGAAGTCGCTCCCGGTTGCCAAACACCACGCCGTCCTTCTCATGCCTGAACGGCCCACCCTGGTAAATCAGCGTCATCATGTCGCGCCCCTGCGGGGGCAATTGGGCCACTGCAATGGTGTCAGCCGAGGCCGAATAAACCGGGCCTTTGGCTTGCACCATGCTGGGGATCAGCCCGCTAAGGCCTGTTGCCAAGACCAGCAGTGCTGCCATTCTGGCTGCCTGCCGATGCCCCCACCCATTGCGCAACATGAAAAAGAAGCCTTTCCTGGAGCCTAAGGTCAACCCGCCGATTTCGGGTTAACCCTTAAATTTCAAGAGAGGTAGTTTGCCGCATATGGGCAAAAAACGCAAGTGGCTGCTGAAAATTTAGGCAGTAAAGGTGGGGACTTAAGTCTCAATAAGTTAGTGCTAGCTATCTAATTGGGGCTTATCTGGCCGCATTCGCATCGGCAACAGTCAGTGCTGTCATGTTGACGATGCGGCGCACGGTAGCGGTGGCAGTCAGGATGTGCATGGGTTTGTTGGCGCCCAGCAGCACGGGGCCAATGGCGATGTTGCCGCCTGCTGCGGTCTTGAGCAGGTTGTACGAGATATTGGCCGCATCAATATTGGGCAGCACCAGCAGGTTGGCCTCGCCGGCCAGCGTGCTGTTGGGCATGATGAGCGCGCGCGCGTCGGCGTCCAGCGCCATATCGCCGTGCATTTCACCGTCAACCTCGAGCCAGGGGGCACGTTCGCGCAGCAACTCCAGTGTCCGGCGCATCTTCAATGCGCTGGGTGAGTTGGTCGAGCCGAAGTTCGAATGCGACAGCAAAGCCGCTTTGGGCTTGATGCCGAAGCGCATCATTTCTTCGGCTGCCATGGTGGTGATCTCAGCCAGCTGTTCCGCCGTCGGGTCGCAATTGACGTGCGTGTCGAGCAGGAAGACCTGGCGATTGGGCAGCAGCAAGCCGTTCATGCATGCGTAGGTGTTGACGCCTTCGCGCTTGCCGATGACCTGGTCCAGATAGTCCAGGTGATGGGCCGTCGTGCCCCAGGTGCCGCAGATCAGGCCGTCCACGTCGCCCTTGTGCAACAGCATGCCGGCGATCAAGGTGAGGCGGCGGCGCATTTCGATCTTGGCGATCTGCACCGTGACGCCGCGGCGCTCCATCATGCGGTGGTAGGTCTGCCAGAAATCGCGGTAGCGATGGTCCTGCTCGACGTTGACCACGTCGTAGTCAAGTTCTTCCTTCAGGCGCAAGCCGAATTTTTCGATGCGCTGGGCAATGATGGCGGGCCGGCCAATCAGTGTGGGCCGTGCGAGCCCTTCGTCCACCACGATCTGGCACGCGCGCAGAACGCGCTCTTCTTCGCCTTCGGCATAGGCCACACGCTTGCGGGTTGCTGCTTTGGCCGCCGCAAAGATCGGCTTCATCACGGTGCCCGAGGCGTAGACAAAGCTTTGCAGCTTCTCGCGATAGGCATTCATGTCCTGGATGGGCCGCAAGGCCACGCCGCTGTCGGCCGCAGCCTGGGCTACCGCAGGCGCGATCTTCATCATGAGGCGCGGATCGAAGGGCTTGGGAATCAGGTATTCCGGGCCGAACGCGAGTTTTTCACCCACATAGGCGGCCGCCACGACCTCGCTTTGCTCGGCTTGCGCCAGCTCGGCAATGGCGTGAACCGCAGCGATTTCCATCTCAACCGTGATGGTGGAGGCGCCGGCATCCAGTGCTCCGCGGAAGATATAAGGGAAGCACAGGACGTTGTTGACCTGATTGGGGTAATCGGTGCGGCCGGTTGCCATGATGGCGTCGTCGCGCACGGTCCGCACGTCTTCCGGTGTGATTTCCGGGTTGGGATTGGCCAGCGCCAGGATGATGGGCTTGGCAGCCATTTTGGCGACCATGTCTTTCTTGAGCACGCCGCCGGCCGACAGCCCCAGGAAAATATCCGCGCCGGCGATCACGTCGGCGAGCGTGCGCGCATCGGTCTTCTGCGCGAACTGGATCTTGTCTTCATCCATCAGCTCGGTGCGGCCTTCGTACACCACGCCGGCCAGGTCGGTCACAAACACGTTTTCGCGCTGGATGCCCAGCTTGAGCAGCAAATTCAGGCAGGCCAGGGCCGCCGCGCCCGCGCCGGACGTCACCAGTTTGACCTGGCCCGGGCCTTTGCCGACGATCTTGAGTGCATTCAGCACCGCTGCACCCACGGTGATGGCGGTGCCGTGCTGGTCGTCGTGGAACACCGGGATCTTCATGCGCTTGCGCAACTCGCGCTCTACATAAAAGCAGTCGGGCGCCTTGATGTCTTCGAGGTTGATCGCGCCGAAAGTCGGCTCAAGTGAAGCGATGATGTCGACCAGCTTGGCCGGGTCTTTTTCGTCGATTTCGATGTCGAACACGTCGACGCCGGCAAACTTCTTGAAGAGGACGCCTTTGCCTTCCATCACCGGCTTGGCGGCGAGCGGGCCGATGTCACCCAGGCCCAGCACGGCGGTGCCGTTGGTCACCACAGCCACCAGGTTGCCGCGGCTGGTGTATTTAAAGGCATTGTTCGGGTCCTTGACGATCTCTTCGCAAGGAGCCGCTACGCCGGGGGAGTAAGCCAAAGCCAGGTCGCGCTGATTGGTCAGCTGCTTGGTGGCCGCGATGGCTATCTTGCCGGGGGTAGGAAGCTCGTGGTATTCAAGTGCGGCGCGGCGCAGCTCTGCGCGTTTTTCTTCGCGGTTGGCTTCACCGTTATTGGGCGTCGCAGCGGATGGTGTCGGCATCAGGAAAGTCTCCAGCGGAAACGGTCGGGGTGACCGTCAATTTCTTGTAAGGTCTGCGATTGTAGGCCCCTGGACGGGAAAACCCTAGTAAGTGAATCTACGCAAAAAGGTGCATCGCTTTTGACTTTTCAGCACCCAAAGCCGTTTTACCGCAAAACTGTTTCACGATAGCGGCGCGTAGTCGCTTTTTGAGTGATTTAAGCGGAAAAAGCAGAGGCCGCCCGCAATGCTGCGAGTCAGCCCCCTCAGTCCTTCTCAGCGCGCCACGCCCAGCAAATGGTCCAGGCGCTCAGGCTGCTCACGCAGCGCCTGCGCCTTGCCCGTGTGCACAACCATGCCGCGGTCCAGCACCACGGCGCTGTCGGAAATGGCCAGGATGGCTTGCGGGTGTTGCTCCACGATGATGGCGCTCAGGCCTTCTTCGCGGGTGATGCGGCGTATGGCGCGCAGCAGCTCTTCCACGATGATGGGCGCCAGGCCTTCCAGCGGCTCGTCAAGCAGCAGCAGCCTTGGGTTGAGCACCAGCGCCCGGCCCACGGCCAGCATCTGCTGCTCGCCGCCCGACAGCTGTGTGCCCAGGTTGCCTTTGCGCTCGGCCAGGCGCGGGAACATCGCGTACACGCCGTCGGTGTTCCATTTGCCCGGCCGCGCCACTGCCGTCAGGTTCTCATGCACTGTCAGCGACTTGAAGATGTTGCGCTCCTGCGGCACCCAGCCTATGCCGGCCGCCGCGCGCTCATGTGAGGGCAACTGGTGCAGCGCGACCGTGGATGCGCCCGCACCGAAGCTGATGGCGCCGCCGTGCTGCCGCGTCGCGCCTGCCAGCGTGTTGATCAGTGTGGTTTTGCCGGTGCCGTTGCGTCCCAGCAGCGCCAGGGTCTGGCCTTCGCCCAGCGTGAACGACACCTCGTGCAGCACCACGGCCTCGCCGTAGCCGGCGCGCAGTTTGTCGACCTTGAGCAGCTCAGCCATGGGCCACCTCCTCCCCATGCTCCTCGCCATGGCCCAGATAGACCGCCTTGACCCGCGGATCGGCGGCGATTTCCTCGGGCTTGCCTTCAGTCAGTACCGCGCCGTTGACCAGCACCGTCATGGTGGTAGCAAAGCTGAATACCAGGTCCATATCGTGTTCAATCAGCAGCACCGACACATCGGCGGGCAGCGCGGCCACGGTTTGCAGCAGCTCCTCACGCTCACCGGCCGGCACGCCGGCTACGGGTTCGTCGAGCAGCAGCACGCGCGGCTCACAGGCCAGCGCCACCGCGATTTCGAGCAGGCGGCGCTTGCCGTAGGCCAGCACGCGGGTCGGCTGGTCCATCACCTCGCTCAGGTGAAACTGCTCCAGCAATTGTTCGCAGCGCTCGGCTACGGCCCGGTTGCGTCCCAGCGGCTGCCACCACTTCGCGCCCAGGCCCGCCTGTTGCGACACGGCCAGCGCCAGTGTCTGCAGCGGCGTGAGCGAGTCGAACAACTGGTTGATCTGGAAGGTGCGCACCATGCCGCGCTTGACGCGCTGGTGCGGCGCCAGGCGTGTGATGTCTTCGCCGTCAAGGACGATGCGGCCCTCGGTCGGTTGCAGCACGCCCGTCAGCAGGTTGACCAGCGTGGTCTTGCCCGCACCGTTGGGACCGATCAGCGCGTGGCGCGCGCCCCGCTGCAAATCCAGGCTCACGTTGTGGGTGGCGGTGATGCCGCCAAAGCGCATCACCAGGCCTTGCGCGGACAGCACCGCGTTGCCTTGCGGCGCCGCGCTCATGGCCGGCCTCCTTGCCCGCGCCGGATCCAGGTCCAGGGCCGCACCAGGCGCTCGCGCCCCACCAGCACCAGTACCACCAGGAAGAGGCCTATCCAGAAAGTCCAGTACTGCGGCGTGATGGACGACAGCGCGTCCTGCATCAGCTTGAACACAATCGCCCCGGCCACGCCGCCGTAGAGCCAGCCTACGCCGCCCACCACCAGGATCAACAGCACGTCGGCGGACCGGTGGAACTCAAACAAATCCAGCGAGGCAAAGCCCGTGGTCTGCGTCAGCAGCGCGCCCGCCGCGCCGGCCACGCCGGCCGCGACTGTGTAGACGATGGCCAGCCGGGACGCGACCGGTATGCCGATGGCCATCGCGCGCAGGCGGTTGTCGCGTATCGCTTTGAGCGTCGCGCCCAGGGGCGAATGCACCAGGCGGCGCATCAGCACGAACAAAATCAGCAGCACCGCCAGCGAATAGTAGGCGGCCGTGCGGCCCGAAAGGTCGAACTCGAAGCGGCCCAGCAGCGGGCCCATGACCACGCCTTGCAGGCCGTCGGCGCCGCCGGTCAGCCAGTCAAGCTTGTTGGCCAGTTCCAGCAGGATCAAGGCCACGCCCAGCGTGACCATGAGCCGCGTCAGGTCGCTGCCGCGCAGGATGGTGAGCGAGCAGACGGCGCCCAGCAGCGTAGCGGCGCCAATGCCCACGGCCAGGCCCACCAGCGGGTCGGGCATGACCAGCTTGGCGAACAGCGCCGCCGCGTAGCCGCCTATGCCGAAGAAGGCCGCATGGCCCAGCGAGACGATGCCGGTATAGCCCAGCACCAGGTCCAGCGACACCGCGAACAGCGCGACGATGGCGATCTCGTTGATGATGAGCGCGTGGCTGGGCAGCAGCACAGGCGCGATGAAAGCGATGAGCCAGAGCACCGGCTCCCAGGGCTTCCAGCGGCTGCTTTTGAGCAGCGATGTCTGGGTATTCATATTATTTGCCCGCCTTGCGCACAAAGAGGCCCTGCGGCCGCCAGATCAGGATCACGATCATCAGGCTGTAGACGATGAAGGCGCCGAGCTTGGGGATGTAGTACTTGCCGGCCACGTCGGCAATGCCCAGCAGCAGCGCGGCCAGCAGCGGGCCGGTGATGGACGTGGTGCCGCCCACGGCCACCACGATCAGGAAATAGATCATGAACTTGAGTGGAAAGCCCGGGTCCAGCCCCAGCACCTCGGCGCCCAGCGCGCCGCCCAGGCCAGCCAGGCCGGAGCCGATGGCGAAGGTCGAGAGGAACACGATGTTCACATTGATGCCCAGGCCGGCCGCCACGCGCTGGTCGTCGACCGAAGCGCGCAGGCGGCTGCCGAAGCGCGTGCGCGTCAGCACGTACTGCAGGCCCACCGTCAGTGCGGCGCACACCGCGATGATGAACAGCCGGTAGTGGCCCATGCCCAGTGTCCAGGCGCCGCTGCCGAGCTCGGTGCGGCCTTTGAGCCATTCGGGCAGGTGCACGATCTGCTGCGTCGAGCCGACGAAGTAGTCCACACTGGCCACCGCCATAAACACCAGGCCGATGGAAAACAGCACCTGGTCCAGGTGCGGCTTGTTGTACAGCGGCCGGTACAGCGTGCGTTCCAGCACCGCGCCCAGCAGCGCCGAGCCGATGAAGGCCAGCGGCAGGCACAGCAAGAAAGGCACGCCGAAGTGCTGCATCAGCAGCACTGTGATGTAGCCGCCGGCCATGGCGAAGGCGCCGTGCGCGAGGTTGATGAAATTCATCAAGCCCATGGTCACCGCCAGGCCGACTGCCAGGATGAACAGCAGCATGCCGTAGGCGATACCGTCAAAAAGAAGAGTGAGCATGTGTCTTTACCAGGAACACCGCGGAACCGGCTTTGCCGGGCCGCTGGTGTTGCCCCCTGCAAGGGGGAGGGCGGCTACGCCGCCTTCGGGGGTGTGCAATTACTTTGCCTTGCCGGGGTCCTTGACGTCCTTGATCACGTCAAATTCCACGTTGTAAAGCTGGCCGTCTTTCTTCTCGACCTTGCGCAGGTAGACGTCCTGCACGATGTCGCGCGTCTGCGCGTCGATAAAGATCTTGCCGCGCGGACTTTCAAACAGCTGGCCCTTCATGGCTGCGAGCAGCGCATCGCCGCCGCCCTGGCCCTTGCTGGTTTTGAGCGCTTCGTAAATCACCCGCATGCCGTCATAGCCGCCCACGGCCATGAAGTTGGGGCGCAGGCCCTTGTTCGCCTTGGAGAAAGCTTCCACGAACTTCTTGTTCATGGCCGACGGGTGCGCCGCCGAGTAGTGGTGTGAGGTCACCACGCCCAGTGCGCCGTCGCCCATGTCGTTGAGCTGGTCGTCGTCCGTCACGTCGCCGGTGGCGATCAGCCTGATGCCGGCCTTGTCCAGGCCGCGCTCGAGGAACTGTTTCATCACCGCGGCGCCCGCGCCGGACGGCACGAAGACGAACAGCGCATCAGGTTTGTTGTCCCGCACCTTTTGCAGGAAGGGCGCGAAGTCCGGATTGCGCAGCGGCACGCGCAGTGCGTCGGTCACCTGCCCGCCGTTGAAGGTCAGGCGGTCCTTGAAGAATTTTTCGGCGTCGATGCCGGGGCCGTAGTCGGACACCAGCGTGACCACCGTCTTGATGCCGTTTTTGGGCGCCCAGTCGGCCAGCGCGACCGAGACCTGCGGCAGCGTGAAGCTGCTGCGCACGATGTAGGGCGAAGCCTGCGTGATGCTCGAAGTCGCCGCCGCCATCACCACCATGGGCGTCTTGGACTGCGTGGCGATGGGCGCGGTGGCCAGGGCCGAGGGCGTGATGCCGAAGCCTGCCAGCACATTAACCTTGTCGTTGACCACCAGCTCCTGCGCCAGGCGGCGGGTAACGTCCGGCAGCGAGGTGTCGTCTTTGATGATGAGCTGGATTTTCTTGCCCGCCACGGTGTCGCCGTTTTGTGCCATGTAAAGCCGGGCGGCTGCTTCGATCTGCCGGCCGGTGGTGGCTTGCTGGCCCGTCATCGGCAGGATGAGGCCGATCTTGAAGGTGTTGTCCTGGGCCAGCACGGGGCCGGCGGCCAATGTGGCGGCCGCCAGTGCGGCGGCGGTAAGAAAGCTGCGTTTTTTCATGTTTGTCTCCTGGTGATTTTTCAGTGCTTGCCGCCTGCGGCCCGGCATGCGGCTGCAAAACGGTGCGAGTCTAGTCTGAGTGCGGTATCTGCACAAATGTTCTTTATGCGAACGCCAGCAGCGTCGTCATAAGAAGCAATTGAGAAGTAAATCGAAATCGGTACTGCCCATGGCTTTTATTCTGTCGTTGGCTGTCCCCCGGTTTGGCGCCCGCCTGCCGACGTTGCGCGATCATCGCGCGCATGGCCCGGTGATCGCACACAAGTTGTGCTGCCAAAGTCGGGCCGGTAGGAGGAGTCCAGCGTCACCGAACCCACCACGCGTGAGACACAGGCGCACAGCCGCGTGTTCCCCTGTTTCTCGTGCTCGCTCAAAAATACGTCGCGGTGGTCGATCTCGCCGTCCAGCGCCAGCACGTCCAGTGTGCACAGGCCGCACTCGCCGCGCTTGCAGTCAAACACGGCCTCCACGCCCGCCTGCTCCAGCGCGTCCAGCAGGCTGCAGTCGGCCGGCACGGTGATGTCCAGCGCGTGGCGCGGAATCCGCACGCGAAAAGCCTGCGGCGCAAGACGCCCACTGTTGCCGAAGGTCTCATAACGCAGGTCGGCCGGCGGCCGGCCCGAGGCCTCCCAGGCATGGCGCGCGGCGTCCAGCATGGGCACGGGGCCGCAGACATACATTTGCGCACCCGGCGGCAGCGCCGCGATTTCGGCGGCAAAGTTGATGCGTGTGGCGGCGGCCGCATGCAGCCGCTCGCCCAGGCAGTGCCGCAACGCATCAACGTAAGCCAGCTCGGCCTCGCTGCGCGCGCTGTACAGCATGCGCAGCGGCCTGCCCGACCGGTCACAGCGTCCGGCCAGCGCCTGGGCCATGCCAACGAGCGGCGTGATGCCTATGCCCCCGGCCACCAGCAGGTAGGCCGGCGCATTGAAGTCCAGCGGGAAATGGTTGTGCGGCCCGCTGACCTGCAGGCGATCGCCGGCGGCCAACTGCCACATCGCGCGGGAACCGCCCCGGCCGCCGTCAGCGTCGTCCAGCCGCTTCACGCCAATGCGCCATGTTTGCCCGTCAGGCTCACCGACCAGCGAGTAGAAACGCAGCTGCGGCTTGCCGTTCACGAGCAACTGCACCTGCAAGTGGCTGCCGGGTTCATGGCGCGACACACCCTCGCTGCCGGCGGGACGGATACGGAACTCGCGCACCGTCGGCGTGAGGTCTTCAAAAGAATCAATGACCGCATCGGTCCAGCTGGCGTTGCTTCGCATGGTGGTGCGCTCAGCTGCGTTTTCGGATGAGGCGCACGCCGGGCATCTGGTCCAGGTTGTGGCTGGCCACCGCGGCGCGCAGGTTGCGCTGTGCGATGCGCGAATGCTCGCGCATGATGGCCTCGGCGCGCGAGCCTTCGCGCTGCTCAATCGCGTCCAGCACCTGGCGGTGCTGGTCTTGCGCCACGATCAGCATGTCGCGCGCTCCCGGTGAGTTGGCCTGCACCACCACAAAGCCCGAAGCCGAGGCAAAGGGCAGGCTGGACACACGGTCCAGCTCCTTGGCGATCACCTCGCTGCCCGCCATCTCGCTGAGCAGCGCGTGAAAGCGCTCATTGAGGGCCACATAGCTGGAGAACGCTTCGTCGTTGAGGGCCGGCTGGCTCAGCACCGCGTCGATGCGGTTCAGGCATTCACGCGCTTCGTTCAGCACCACCGAGGGCGCGCCGCGCTCAGCCGCCAGCCGCGCCGACAGGCCTTCAATCGTGCCGCGCAGCTCTATCGCTTCGGACACGTCGCGTTCGGAGAACGTGCGCACCGCGAAGCCGCCGTTGGGCAGCGATTCCAGCAGGCCCTCCTGCTCCAGCCGCATCAGCGCCGCGCGTATCGGTGTGCGCGAAACGCCCAGCTTTTCCACGATGGACAGCTCGGCGATGCGCGCGCCGCCGGGCAGCTCGCCCGCCAGGATCATTTCGCGCAACTGCAGTTGCGCCCTCACCTGCGCGCTTTCCAGGCTGTTGGGGGTAGCGGAAGCTGTGGCTGAATTGTTGGCGGTGGCCATGTGCAGTACTTTCGTCATTCGTGTCAGGCCGCAAGGCGGATCGGGATCACCGGCGCCGGCGGCGCCTCTTGCGCGATCATGCGGTCAATCAGCCGCCGCGCCCACATGGAGCCGGCATCGATATTGAGGTTGTAGAACTTGTGGTCCGGGTGCTCGTCAATGGCGATCTGCTGGGCTTCCAGCACGAGTTCGTCCTCGCGGAAGATGCCGGCCACGCCTTCGCGCAACTGGTGCGTCAGGCGCTGCTCGCCCAGGCAGTAATTGCGCGCGAAGGCCCAGAAGTAGTGGCAGCTGCCATCGGTTTCGGGCGTCACTGTGTTCAGCACAAAGCCGTTGACGCCCTTGCTGCGGTCGCCCGGTCGCCCGTCCTCGGGCGGCGCACCCGATCCGGCTTCGGCCACGCCGACGTCGATGTTCACCGTGCAGGGCGCTTCAAATCGGATGATCTGCCAGCGGTCCACCTTGCCGCGGTAGCCGCGTGCATGTTCGATTTGCCCGGCCCAGAAAGGCGGCGCGTCAATGTTTTCCATCCAGCGTGTCACAGTGGCTGTGCGGTCGCCGTGCGTGGCCACAAAGGGCGCTTCAGCCACGGCGCGCTGGCCTATGCTGGAGCCGTGCACAAAGGTCTCGTGGGTCAGGTCCATCAGGTTGTCCACCACCAGGCGGTAGTCGCACTTCACGGTGATCAGCTTGCCGTCGCCGGCCCAGTCCGGGTCGTCGTTCCAGTGCATGTCGGGCACCAGCGCCGGGTCGGCCTTGGCCGGGTCACCGGGCCAGATCCAGATGAAGCGGTGTTTTTCCACCACCGGGAAGGCGCGTACGCAGGCCGACGGGTTCAGCGTTTCCTGGCTGGGCATATGGGTGCAGCGGCCCTGGGCGTTGTAGACCAGGCCGTGGTAGCCGCAGGTCAGCTCGTCGCCTTCCAGCGTGCCCATGGACAGCGGCAGCAACCGGTGCCAGCAGGCGTCTTCCAGTGCGGCTACCTGGCCATCGGTGCGGCGGAACATCACGATCTTTTGCTTGCAAATCGTGCGCGCCAGCAGCTTGCGGCCGACTTCCACGTCATAGGCGGCGGCATACCAGGCGTTCAGCGGAAAAGTCGATTTCGTAGCATTCATGAATACTCAATGTATACATAAATCGCTTAAAACTCCAGTAGAAGCCCAAAATTCAGGGTAAATACGGAGTTTATGTATTCAATGAGGATTGTTCTGAGTGGCATACCATGGGGCCTTGTACTTGTTAGCACGGAGACTTTCTCATGACCGCCAAACTACCCGCCCGCTACGACCACGTCGGCAGCTTTCTGCGCCCGCAATACCTGCTGGAAGCCCGCGAGCAAAAAGCCAAAGGCCAGATCACGCCCGAACAACTGCGCAAGGTCGAGGACCAGGCCATCACCGAGATCGTGAAGTTCCAGGAAGACGTGGGCCTTAAAAGCATCACCGACGGCGAATTCCGCCGCACCTACTTTCACATCGATTTCCTGGAGCAGATCGGCGGCGTGAAGACCGACATCCCGGTCACCATCCTGCGGCCCGACGGCACGATGGAACTGGCGCCGCCTGTGATGCGCGTCATCGACAAGGTTCGCCATGTCAAGGACATCCAGCTCGCCGACTTCCAGTACCTCAAGAGCCAGGTCAGCGCGGGCAACACGCCCAAGGTCACCATCCCCTCGCCCACCATGCTGCACTTTCGCGGCGGCCGCGCCGGCATCAGCAAGGAAGCCTATCCCGAGCTGGACCCGGCCTTTTATGACGACGTGGCCAAAGCCTATGGCGACGAGCTGCGCAGCCTGGCCGCCGCCGGTTGCACCTATGTGCAGATGGACGACACCAACCTGGCCTACCTGTGCGACGAGAAGATGCGCGAAGCGGCGCGCCAGCGCGGCGATGACCCCAATGAGCTGCCGCACCGCTACGCCAAGTTCATCAACAAGGTCGTTGCGCAAAAACCCGCCGGCATGACGCTGGCCATGCACCTGTGCCGCGGCAACTTCAAAAGCACACATGCTGCGGCCGGCAACTACGAGCCGGTGGCCGAGGCGCTGCTTAAGGAGATGGACCTGGACGCCTACTTCCTCGAGTACGACGACAGCCGCAGCGGCGACTTCCGCCCGCTGCGCTACCTGCCCAAGGGCAAGACGGTGGTGCTGGGCCTGGTCACTACCAAGTTCGGCGAGATGGAAAGCAAAGACGACCTCAAACGCCGTATCGAAGACGCCGCCAAATACGCGCCGCTGGAGCAGCTGGCGCTGTCACCGCAGTGCGGCTTCAGCAGCACGGTGCACGGCAACAACATCGCCGTGGAGGCGCAGCGCAACAAGCTGCGGCTGGTGGTCGAGACCGCACGCGAGGTCTGGGGCACGGCCTGAGCCGCGCGTAGCCCCCCGTCGCGCTAGGCGCGAGCCGCCACGGGGTCGGCCACGCGCTGGCCGCCCCAGCGCTGCCAGGCTTTTTCATGGAAGAAAAAGGCAAAAGCCTGCACGGTCGGCTCCAGCAGGCTCAGTGTGATCGCGAGCAGGAAATTGCCCGTCACCGCATAGGCCACCAGCGCCGCCACCGTCACGTGCACCACGTAATAACTGGCGGTCTTCTTCAAAGTCGGCAGGTTGGTGCGTACAAGTTCAGTCATTGGCGGCTCCTTCAAAATAGCTAAAAGCAATTGATTCTTAGTCAATGGTAGTTATTGACTAATCTTTGCGCCAATTGATTTGAGCTAAGCCATCCATAGGCCGGCCGGCTCCGTGGCCGGTTAATTGCGCACAAGACCGTGTGCTTACACATCGAAACATCTAGGCGCCGCTCATCCCTGCTTGCGCTCCGGCCGTCAAATAAGTGTGAAAAAACAAACACATACGAGGTAAACCGACGTAATTTCGGAGGAAAGCGTTGGACATGATGAGTCCAAAAGACTACAACCAGAGAGCAACATTTTGTTGCACTCTGATCTGAAAGGTCCTGCTCTTGTCTTGTCCCCCTGTTATGGCGCTCCGGCTTCTGGTCTGGGGGATATTTGGCGCGTTTGCCGCCGGGGCTGCGCCCGTGCTTGCGCAGGCAAGGGTCGATGTGCGGCCCGACGCCGGCACTTTGCTGGAGTCGCCAAGCCCCTTACCCCTGCTCCCGCCCCGCAGCAGCCCGCCGCTGGAGCTGCGCCAGCCCCAGGCCGCAGTGCCCGCTGCGGGCACTGTGCTCACCACGCCGGCGGCCTTCAGCTTTACCGGCAACACGGTTTTCTCCGGCGAGCTGCTCGCCGCCTTGCTGGCGAGCCGGCTTAACCAGGCCACAGACCTCGCCGGCCTGACCGAAGCGGCCAACACCATCAGTGCCTACTACCGGCAAAAAGGCTACCTGCTCACACAGGCCTACCTGCCCCAGCAGGTCTTTCCCGCCCAGGGCGGAACCATCACCATCGCCGTCCTCGAAGCGCGCGTGGGCCGCGTCACCGTGCGGGTAGAGGGCGCGGGCATTTCACAGGCTTTCGCCGAAGACCTGGTGGTCGGGCAGCTCCGGCCGGGCGATGCCGTCACTGAATACGCACTCGACAAACCCGTGCTGCTGCTGCGCGACCTGGCGGGCTACGAGGCCGGCGCCACCGTGCAGCCAGGCGAGCGCCCGGGCCAGGCCGATGTGCTGGTCACCGTGCAGGCCAAAGGCCCGCGCTTTGACGGCTCCGTGAGCGTGGACAACCACGGCGCGCGCGCGGCCGGCGCGGCACGCGCGGTGCTCAACGGCAACGTCAACAACCTGCTGGGCCGCGGCGACGTGCTGGCCTTGAGCGTGCAGCAAAGCGATCAAGCCGGCTCGGAGCTGTACCGCCTGGGCTACACCCTGCCGGTCGGCGCCTACGGCACCCGCGTTGCCCTCAGTGCGGCGCGCCTTGACTACGCGCTGGGCAAACAATTCGAGGCGCTGGGCGCCAGCGGCCGGGCTGACATCGTCGGCCTCAGCGTGTCCCACCCCCTGCTGCGCGGGCGCACGACAAATCTGTACGGCTTTGTCAGCGCGGAGCAAAAAACGCTGGTGGACGAAATACGCACCCCGGTACTGAAAAGCGAGCGCGACATCCTGGCGCTCCGGGTCGGTCTGGCCGGCAATTTCACCGACAGCCTGGCGGGCGGCAGCGGCCTGAACAGCTACACAGCCAACGCCACCTTCGGCCGCCTCACGCTCAATGCGGCCGACCAGTTGCTGGACGACGGCCTGGGCGGTCTGCGCACCGCAGGCGGCTTCAGCAAGCTGAACCTGGAATACCAGCGCGGCCAGTACCTTGATTCGGCCGTGAGCTTTCACTTTGCAGCCCAGGCCCAGCTGGCATCGAAAAATCTCAGCTCCGCCGAAAAAATGGTGCTGGGCGGGCCCAGCGGCGTGCGCGGCTACCCCGTGGGCGAAGGCGTGGGTGACGCCGGCTTCCTGCTGAACCTTGAGTCGCGCTACCAGTTCCCGCAAGCGCCCTGGGGCGAGCCGCTGAACCTGCTCGCCTTTTACGACTTCGGCCGCGTGCACTTCAACCAGAACGGCGCCACCGTACCCGGCAACGCCAACACGCTGAGCCTGGGCTCCTTCGGTGTGGGCGCCACGCTGGGCCGCCCCGGCAAGTTCCTCGTCAAAACCTACCTGGCCTGGCGCACCACGCCTGCGCAGCCTTCTACCGGTGACCCGGACCGCGCGCCCCGCGCCTGGCTCTCGGCCCAAACCTGGTTTTAACCGGGCTCACTCCGATCTGACCCCGACCTCTGAATGCCCACCATGACCGCACCCGCTGCTTCGACCCACGCCGCTTACCGCCCCTGGTCCGTGCGCACCGTGGTGGTCCGCCTGTCCCGCAAACTCTCGGCCACATACCGCATTCGCAGCGGCCGCCGGCTGTCACACCTGCTGGCTGTTTTGCTGGCTGCCGTGTCGCCCTGGGCTACAGCACTTCCTGAAGGCGGCCAGGTGGTGGCCGGGCAAGCCAGCGTCAGCACACCCTCGGCCAACGCCATGGTGGTCAACCAGTCCAGCGACAAGGCGGTGCTGAACTGGCAAAGCTTCAACATCGGCGCGGGCCAGTCCATGCAGTTCGTGCAGCCCGGCGCCTCTTCCGTTGCGCTTAACCGCGTTATCGGCAACGGCGCCTCGTCCATCTTCGGCTCACTGAGTGCCAACGGCCAGGTCTTCCTCATCAACCCCTCCGGCGTCATGTTCGCGCCCGGTGCGCAGGTCAATGTGGGCGGCCTGGTGGCTTCCAGCCTGGATATCAGCAACGGCGACTTCATGGCCGGGCGCTACAGCTTCAGCGGCATTGGCGCGGGCGCCGTCAGCAACCATGGCAGCATCAATGCCGCACGCGGCGGCTATGTGCTGCTGGCCGCGCCGCAAGTCACCAACACCGGCGCCATCAGCGCCGAGGCCGGCTCTGTGGGCCTGCTGGCGGGCTCCCGCGTGTCGGTCGACACCTCGGGTGTGGGGCTTGTCCGCTTCTCGGTAGACGCCGCAGCCGCGCAGGCCGCCATCAACAACAGCGGCAGCATCACCGCCACAGGCGGTAATGTCGCCGTGCTGGCCAGTGCCATGGGCGACGCGATGGCGACGGTGGTCAACCAGTCCGGCGTGATACGCGCCAACTCGGCTTCTGAGCGCAACGGCATGATCGTGCTGAGCGGCGGCGCCACCGGCGTGGTGCAGGTCTCCGGCACGCTTGACGCCAGCGGCACGGCCCCCGGCCAAAGCGGCGGTACGGTACAGGTGCTGGGCGACAAGGTGGCGCTGAACGCCGGCGCGTCCATTGACGTCTCCGGCCCCGCCGGCGGCGGCACGGCGCTGGTGGGCGGCGACTACCAGGGCGGCAATGCGGCCGTGCAGAATGCCTCGCGCACCTACATCGCGGCAGATGCCTCGATACGCGCCGACGCCACAGACAGCGGCAAGGGCGGCAAGGTCGTGGTTTGGGCCAACGGCGACACGCGCCACAGCGGCGCCATCAGCGCGCGCGGCGGTGCGAACGGCGGCGACGGCGGTTTTGTCGAAGTCTCGGGCAAACAGCAGCTGGACCTGCGCGGCAGCATTGATGTGGCCGCCCCCGCAGGCACCGGCGGCACGGTGCTGCTGGATCCACAGGACATCGTCCTCAACACCACGGCGCAGCCCTCGCCACCCAACAACGCCGACGGCACGCCCGACGTGGCCTTCGCGGATCCTCCTGCCGCTGGCACCTACACCGTCCAGGTCGCCGACGTGACCGGCTACAGCGAGCTCTACCTGCAGGCCACAAACAACATCACCCTGGCCAACGCATTGGCCATGGCTTCGGGTGGCAAGGTCCGCTTTGAAGCCGGCAACACGATTGCCCTCAATGCCGCGCTGACAGCCTCCGGCGGCGTCAACCTCTCCGCCGCCAGCATCACCAGCACCGCAGCCGGCACCATCACCACCACCGGCGCGGGCAACACCAATGCGGGCAGCGTCGCCCTCCTCGCCACCGGCGTCATCAATCTTGCTGGCGCCATCACCGCCACCGGCGGCACGGCCAGTGCCGGCAACGCGGGCCGCAGCGGCGGCGTTGTCAGCATCACGGGCGCGGGCGTCACGACAGCTGCCATCACGGCCAACGGCTCTGCCGGATCGGGCGCAGGCCAAACCGGCGGCGCGGGCGGCAGCATCAGCGTCACCTCCACCAACGGCATCGCCGCCACAGGCACGCTCACGGCCAGCGGTGGCGCAGGCGGAGCCGGCCCATCGGTGGGCGGCAACGCGGGCAGCATCACGCTGTCCAACAGCGCCGTGGGCAATATCGCCGTCGCCGGCTTGACGGCGAGCACCGGCAATGCGCTGACCACGGGCGCGGGCGGCGTGGCCGGCAGCATTTCGGTGACCAACAGCGCCACGGGCGCCAGCCTGGGCACCGGCAACATCACCACCGTGGGCGGCAACAACGGCGACGGCGGCGCAATCACGCTCAACTCCGCCGGCGCATTGAGCGCGGGCACCGTCACCAGCACCGGCGGCACGGCGCTGGCCAATACCTCAGGCCGCAATGCCGGCGCGATCAACATCACGGCGGCCGGCGCCATCGCTGCCCTCGGCGCTGTGACAGCCAGCGGCACCGCCGGCACCACGGCCGGCAACGGCGGTAACGCGGGCGCAATCACCATAGGCGCCACAGGCGGTATTGCCGGCGCGGCCATCACGGCCAGCGGCGGCGCAGGCGTGGGCGCCAGTGGCTCGGGCGGCAATGCCGGCGCCATTGCGGTCACCAACAACACAAGCGGCAACATCGTCACGGCGAACCTGACGGCGCAAACCGGCGCGGCCACGGGCACAGGCGTGGGCGGCACGGCCGGCAGCATCAACATCACCAACAATGCGGCCGGCGCAGACCTGAACACCCTGGCCATCAACACGGCGGGCGGCGCGGGCGGCAACGGCGGCGCGGTCACGCTGGCCTCGCAGGCCGGCGTCACGGTGACCGGCGCATTGGGCACCAGCGGCACGGTGCTGGCCGCGGGCACGCGCGCCGGCAGCAACGCCGGCAACATCACGATCACCGGCGTCAACCGCTCCGTCACCGGCCTCATCACTGCCAGCGGCAGCGTGGGCAACGGCGCGGGCCAGGCCGGCGGCAATGCCGGTGTGGTGAGCATCACCGGCGGCGGCACGCTGGGCACGAACAACATCACTGCCTCGACAGGCGGCGCCACCACCACGGGCGCAGGCGGCACGGCCGGCGGCATCACACTCAGCGGCAGCGCCGTGACGGCCGGCGCGCTGACCACCACAGGCGGCGCCAATGGTCACGGCGGCGCGGTGAGCGTCACATCGACCTCTGGCGTGTTGACGACGGGCGCCATCATTGCCAGCGGCGGCGCGGCCAATGCCGGTACGGCCGGCCGCAATGCGGGCGCCGTGACATTGCAGGCCACCGGCGGCTTGCTGACCGGCACGACTATCACCGCCAGCGGCACGGGCGGCACACTCACGGGTGACCAGGCCGGCGGCAACGGCGCGGCGATTTCCATCACCGGCGACAACGGCATCACCGTCACCAATCTCGCAGCCAGCGGCGGCGCCGGCGTGGGCACGAATGCCGCGGGCGGCAACGCCGGCAGCATCACCGTCAACAACAGCGGCAGCGGCAATGTCGCCACCGGCACCCTGATCGCGCAAACCGGCAATGCAGTGGGCACAGGCGCGGGCGGCACAGCCGGCAGCGTCAGCGTCACCAACACCGCTGCTGCAGGAACGCTTTCTACCGCAGCCATCACCACCACCGGCGGCACCAAAGGCAATGGCGGCAATGTGAGCCTGTCGGCTTTGGGCCAGGTGTCCATCGTCAACAACAACATCGTCACCAGCGGCGGCGCCACCATCAGCGGCCTGGCCGGCCGCAATGCCGGCACCGTCACCATCAGCGGCGGCGGCCTCAACATGGGCACAGGCACCATCACGGCCTCAGGCGGTGCGGCTGCAGCCACGTCCAATCAAAAGGGCGGCAGCGGCGCGGCCATCAGCATCACAACGACCGATGCGGTGACGGCCGCCGCCCTCACCGCAAGCGGCGGCGCAGGCGGCACGACCAACGGCGACGGCGGTGACGCCGGCAGCATCACCGTGCTGAACAATTCAACAACGACAGGCGCCATCGGGCTGGGCGCCCTCACGGCGCGCACCGGTGCGGCGCTGGGCACAGGCGCGGGCGGCGCGGCCGGCAGCATCAGCGTCACCAACAATGCAGCCGGCGCCAACCTGAGCACCCTGGCCATCGACAGCAGCGGCGGCGCGGGCGGTAACGGCGGCGCGGTCACCTTGGCCTCACAGGCCGGCGTCACCGTCACCGGCACGCTAAACACCAGCGGCACAGTGCTGGCCGCGGGCACACGCGCCGGCAGCAACGCAGGCAACATCACCGTCACCGGCGCCAACCGCTCCGTCACCGGCCTCATCACCGCCAGCGGCAGCGTGGCCAACGGCACCAACCAGGCCGGCGGCAATGCCGGCGTGGTCAGCCTGACCGGCAGCGGCACGCTGGGCGCGGCCGCGGGCATCACCGCCTCAACGGGCGGCGCCACCGGCACAGGCGCAGGCGGCACGGCCGGCAGCATCACACTGACTGGCACAGCGGTAACGACCGGCGCCTTGACCACCACAGGCGGCGCCAATGGCCACGGCGGCGCGGTGAGCGCCACGTCGACAGCCGGCGTGTTGACGACCGGCGCCATCATCGCCAGCGGCGGCGCGGCCAATGCCGCCACCGCCGGCCGCAACGCGGGCGCTGTGACGCTGCAGGCCACAGGCGGCCTGCTCACGGCCACCACCGTCACTGCCAGCGGCACGGGCGGAACGCTCACGGGCGACCAGGCCGGCGGCAACGGCGCGGCAATTTCCATCACCGGCAACAGCGGTGTCACCGTCACCAACCTCGCCGCCAGCGGCGGGGCCGCGGCCGGCACCAACGCGGCTGGCGGCAACGCCGGCAGCATCACGGTCAACAACAGCGGCAGCGGCAACATCAGCACCGGAACGCTGACAGCGCAGACCGGCAATGCGCTCGGTGCAGGTGCGGGCGGCACAGCCGGCAGCGTCAGCGTGACCAACACCGCCGCAGCTGGAACGCTTTCCACTGCCGCCATTGCCACCAACGGCGGCACCAAGGGCAACGGCGGCAACGTCAGCCTCTCCGCCGCCGGCCAGGTGTCCGTGCTCAACAGCAACATCACCACCAGCGGCGGCGCCACGGTCAGTGGCCTGGCCGGCCGCGATGCCGGCAGCGTCACCATCAGCGGCGCCGGCCTCAACATGGGAACCGGCGTCATCACGGCCTCAGGCGGCGCGGCTGCTGCCACGTCGAGCCAAAAGGGCGGCAGCGGCGCTACCGTCAGCATCACGTCGACCGGAACCGTCGCCACGGCGGCCATCACGGCCAGCGGCGGCGCGGGCGGCACTACCGACGGTGACGGCGGCAACGCCGGCAGCATTAACGTGGCCAACACGGTTGCGGGCACCGTCACGGTGGGTGCGCTGGCCGCGCAAAGCGGCAATGCCGTCGGCGCGGGCGCAGGCGGCGTGGCGGGCAGCATCACCTTGAGCAACACCGCAGGCAACCTCACGGCGGGCACGCTGACCACCACGGGCGGCACCTCGGGCAACGGCGGCAATGTCAGCGTCACAGCGGCCAGCGGCGCAGTGGCAGTCGGCGCCATTACCGCCAGCGGCGGCGGGGCCACCGGCACGGCCGGCGGGCGCAATGCCGGCACGGTGGACATCTCGGGCGCAGGCGTCACCACAGCGGCCATCACGGCCAATGGCACCAACGGCAGCACCACAGGCGCCGGCGGTAACGGCGGCGCGGTCACCGTCAGTTCCACGGCGGCCATCAGCAGCACCGGCGCCATCAGCGCGATAGGCGGCAACGGCGCAGGCGCTAACCAGTCCGGCGGGCAGGGCGCGGCGGTGTCGCTGGCCTCCACCGGCGGCAATGTGTCGGTCGCGGCGATCACCACCACCGGCGGCAATGGCGGAACCGGTGTGGCGGCAGGCGGCAACGCCGGCGCCATCACGCTCGACGCAGCCGGGGGTGCGCCCACCATCACTCTGGCGGGCAGCCTCACGGCGCTGGGCGGCAACCAGGCCGGCGGAGCCACCTCCGGCAACGGCGGCGCGATCCAGGTCAAGGACGACGCACTGCTCAACGCCGCCACCGTGACGGTCGACTCACGCGGCGGCAATGCCGGCGCAGGCGCCGGCGCCAACATCCAGTTCGACGGCGCCATCAACAGCCTGACTTCCGGCCGCGCGCTGATACTGCAGGCAGGCAAGGGCGACGTCGGCGTGACAGGCACGATGGGCGGCACGCTGGCGCTGTCGGCATTGACCGTGACGGCCAACGACATTGCCGTGGGCGCCATAGGCGGCGCGGCGGCCGGCGTCACCGGCGCAACTTCGCTCACCGCCACCACGGCCGGCGCCGATATCGGCGACATCGCGCTCAACGGCGCGCTGAACGTCAACGCCCTCACGCTGTCTGCCGCCAGTTCGCTCACGCAGGCCAACGCCATCAAGGCGACCACGGCCTCGCTGACCGTCGGCGCCCTGAACGACATCACGCTGAACAACGCCGGCAACGATTTCACCGGCGCGGTGTCGGTGGTGTCGGGCCGCAACGTCGTCCTCACGGATGCGAACGCCTTGGCTCTCGGTGCGTCCACTGTCTCAGGCACCCTGGCGGTGAACACAAGCGGTGCGATTACCCAAACCGGCGCGCTGGCCGTGACCGGCGCCACCACGCTGGCCGCCGGCGCAGCAAACGACATCACACTGGCAACGGCCACCAATAATTTCTCCAGCGTCGCCGTCACCAGCGGCAACGCCGTCTCCCTGCGCGACAGCAATGCCATCGTGCTGGGCACGTCCACGGCCGCCACCAGCCTCACGGTGGTAGCCGGCGGAACCATCACCCAGACAGGCGCCATCACCACGCCAGCGCTCAGCGCGAAGACACTGATCAATGCCGGCGCAGCCATCACACTGAACAACGCCGCCAATGACGTGAGCTCCGTCAACCTGCAGGCCCGCAATGGCGCCGACACGGCCAATGCCGCCGGTGCGATTTCCTATCGCGATGCAACGGGCTTTGATGTGGCCGCCGTCAACACCACGGCTGCGCTGACGCTGCAATCGAACGGCGCCATCACCCAGACGGGCGCCGTCAATGCGGCATCACTGGCGGTTGCCGGCACCGGCGCCGGTTCATTGAACCTCGGCACCCAGGCCAACAGCATCGCCACGCTCAACGCCATCACGGCGGCAGGCGGCTTTGCGCTGAACAACGGCAACAACGGCGTGACGGTGGCGGGCAACCTCAGCACCACCAACAGCGCTGTTTCCATAGACACCGGCACGGGCGCCTATACCCAGAACACCAACATCGACGTGTCGGCCGGCAGCGGCCCCATCACCGTCACGGCCGATACCGTCAACATCGGCGCCAACACCGGCAACAATGCCCTGACCACCAGCGGCGTGCTGACGCTGAAAGCCAAGACCGCTGCACGCACCATGTCGCTGGCAGGCGCCGCCGGGTTTGACCTCACGGCCGCGGAACTCACCGCCATTGCCACAGGCGCCACCGGCCCCATCGTCATCGGCGATGCAGCCAGCACCGGCGCGATGACGATTGGCGGCGCGGTCAACCTGGCCGGCAGGACGCTGACGCTCAACGCCGGCTCCATCAGCGATGTGGGTGCGCAAACCATCACCGCGCAAAACATCACCCTCAACGCCAACGGCCAGATCGGCACCGACGCCAGCAACGGCATCGACGTGGCGGCCACCAACCTCAGCGTCAACACCACCGGCAATGCCAGCGCTTTTGTGCGCAGCACCGGCGCTGTCAACCTGGGCGCGGGCGGCGCGGCATCGAACGTCGGCAGCGGCACGCTGGACCTGACGGCGCTCGGTGCCGTCACCCAGACCGCCGGCACCGGCAACGTCACCGCCGGCACGCTGAAGGTGAAAACGCTGGTCAATGCCGGCGGCGCCATCACACTGAACAACGCCGGCAACAGCAACACCGCCATCAACCTGCAGGCACGCAATGCCGCAGACACGGCCGACGCGGCCGGCGCTATCCGGTACGGAACCGCCGCCGGGTTTGACGTGGCGGCGATTGCCACAACAAGCAACGCCACCCTGTCTGCCGGCGGCGCCGTCACGCAGTCCGGCGCCATCGCGGCCTCAGGTCTTGCGCTGACAGGCGCGGGCGGCGCTTACACCCTGACGAATGCGGGCAATGCTGTCACCACGCTGGCCGCCAATACCGCCAGCGTGGACTACAAACAGGCGGGCGCGCTCATCGTGGGAACCGTCGGTGCTACCACCGGCGTGACGGCTACGGGCACGGTCAAAATCGAAACCACCGGCGCAGCCTCCAACCTCACGCTGAACAATGCCGTGAGCTCATCCGCCACCGGCAACGCCGTGGTCCTCAAGGCCGGCAGCGCCAATGCGGCCGGCGTCAGCACCGGTGGCCAGCTGGTCAACAATGTGGGCGCGGGCGGCATTGTGGCCGCTTCCGGCCGCTACCTCGTCTACAGCGGCGACCCAGGCGCCACGCTCGAAGGCGTCGCAGGCTACAGCAAGCGCTACAACAGCGACGCCAGTTATGTGCCTGCCGGCAGCGCCAACACCTTCCTCTATCGCATCGCACCGACCCTGACCGTCACAGCCGACAACAAGACCAAAGTCTATGGCGATGCCAACCCTGTGCTGACCGGTGTGGTGAGCGGCCTGATCGACGGTGATACCGCCGCCGGCCTGGGCGTGAACTACACCACCACCGCTGTTGACCGCACTGCAGTGGCGGCCGGCCCCGTGGCCATTACCGCAGGCACGGGTGCCAACAGCGAAAACTACACCCTGGCCCTGACCAACGGCGCGCTCACCATCACCCCGCGCGCGCTGACAGTCAGCGCCACCGGCCAGAACCGCGTCTATGACGGCGGTGTTACCGCCACCGTCACGCTCACTGACAACCGCCTCAGCGGCGACGTGCTCACCGCTACGAATACCGCCGCCAGCTTCCTCGATAAAAACGTCGGCACCGGCAAGGCCGTGAACGTCAGCGGCATCGCCCTCACCGGCACCGACGCCGGCAACTACACGGCCAACACCACGGCGGCCACCACGGCAGACATCACCCAGCGCGCGCTCACAGTGAGCGCCGCGGGCCAGAACCGCGTTTACGACGGCGGCACCGTCGCTACTGTCACGCTGAGCGACAACCGCGTCGCCGGTGATGTGCTGACGGCCAGCAACACCGCCGCCAGCTTCCTCGACAAAAACGTTGGCGTCGGCAAGACAGTGAATGTCAGCGGCATCGCCCTCACCGGCACCGACGCTGGCAACTACAGCGTTAACACCACGGCGGCCACCGCGGCAGACATCACCCAGCGCGCGCTCACAGTGAGCGCCACGGGCCAGAACCGCGTTTACGACGGCGGCACCGTCGCTACCGTCACGCTCGGCGACAACCGGGTCGCTGGCGATGTGCTCACGGCCAGCAACACAGCCGCCAGCTTTGGCGACAAGAACGTGGGCACCGGCAAGGCCGTGAGCGTCAGCGGCATTGCCATCACCGGCACCGATGCCGGCAACTACACGGCCAACACCACAGCGGCCACCACCGCCGACATCACCCAGCGCGCGCTCACAGTGAGCGCCACGGGCCAGAACCGGGTGTACGACGGCGGCACGGCTGCCACCGTGACCCTCAACGACAACCGTGTCGCCGGCGATGTGCTCACGGCCAGCAACACAGCCGCCAGCTTTGGCGACAAAAACGTCGGCGTCGGCAAGGCCGTGAATGTCAGCGGCATCGCCCTCACGGGCACGGATGCGGGTAATTACAGCGTTAACACGACGGCAGCTACCACGGCAGACATCACCCAGCGCGCCCTCACCGTCAGCGCCACCGGCCAGAACCGGGTGTACGACGGCGGCACCGTCGCTACGGTCACGCTTGGCGACAACCGGGTCGCCGGCGATGTACTGACCACCAGCAACACGGCAGCCAGTTTTGGTGACAAGAACGTGGGCACCGGCAAAACAGTCAGCGTCAGTGGCATTGCCGTCACCGGCACCGACGCCGGCAACTACAGCTTCAACACTACGGCGGCCACCACGGCCAACATCACGCAGCGTGCTCTTACGGTCGGCGCCACAGGGCAAAACAAGGTGTACGACGGCGGCACTAATGCCACCGTGACGCTCAGCGACAACCGGGTCGCCGGTGATGTGCTCACGGCCAGCAACACCGCCGCCAGCTTTGGCGACAAGAACGTCGGCACAGGCAAGGCCGTGAATGTCAGCGGTATCGCCCTCACGGGCACCGACGCCGGCAACTACAGCGTTAACACCACAGCGGCCACCACGGCAGACATCACCCAGCGCGCCCTCACCGTCAGCGCCACGGGCCAGAACCGTGTTTACGACGGCGGCACCGTCGCTACCGTCACGCTGAGCGACAACCGGGTCGTCGGCGACGTACTCGCCACCAGCAACACCTCGGCCAGCTTTGTCGACAAGAATGCCGGCGTGGGCAAAACCGTCAACGTCGGCGGCATCGCCATCACCGGCACCGATGCGGGCAATTACAGCGCGAACACCACCGCCGTGACGGCCGCCAACATCACACCGGCCTCCATTGCCAATGTCAGCGGCATCACCGCCGCCGACAAGATGCAGGACGGCACCACGGCCGCCACGCTGGCGACCGGCGGCGCGGCCTTTGCCGGCCGCATAGGCGCGGATGTGCTGTCGGTGGGCGCGGCGACCGGCAACTTCGACACGCCCGGCGTCGGCAGCGGCAAACCCGTCAGCATTACCGGCATCACGCTGTCGGGCGCAGATGCCGGCAACTATGTGCTGCTGAACAACACGGCCGGCGCCACCGCCAGCATCACGGCGGCCCCGGCCAATATGGCTGAGCGTGCCGGCGATTTGCGCGTCGTCGGCGGCACCGCCCTGCCGGTGCTGGAGGCCGACGACAAGCGTGAGCAGGCCTTCCGCCGCGCAGCCGGCATACGGCGCGCCGAAGAACAGGCCGCCACGGCGCAAACGCCCACTTTCCGCCTGGCGGGCTTTCCCGATGCGTCCGTCGCCGGCGATTGCGCCGCCGCAGGCCAGGGTTCCAGCTGCCTTGGAGAGGCGCAGGCAGGACAAGGCCAGTAAATAAGCGCCACCTTGGGGCGCCACCGTGGCCTGTGAGCAGGCTGCGGCTGCCATTCCCGTTGCGTTTTCGGCGGGTATCATGTGGCCGACAACTCACTTCAAAGGGAGCGCGCCATGGCCTTAATGGACTTCATCAAGAAACAGTTCATCGACATCATCCAGTGGACCGAGGCCGACGACGGCACTTTGGCCTGGCGGTTCCCGATGGCCGACATGGAAATCCAGTACGGCGCCTCGCTCACCGTACGCGAGTCGCAGATGGCGGTCTTCGTCAACGAGGGCAAGGTCGCCGACGTGTTCGGCCCCGGCATGTACAAGCTGACGACGCAAACCATCCCGGTCCTGACTTACCTCAAGAACTGGGACAAGCTGTTTGAGTCGCCCTTCAAGAGCGACGTCTACTTTTTCAGCACCCGCCAGCAGATCGACCAGAAGTGGGGCACGCCCCAGCCCATCACCATCCGCGACAAGGACTTCGGCGCGGTGCGCCTGCGCGCCTTCGGCAACTACAACTTCCGCGTCGCCGACCCCAAGCTGTTCCATACCGAAATCTCCGGCACGCGCGACCGCTACACCACCGCAGACCTGGACGGCCAGCTGCGCGGCCTGGTGCTGCAGAACATCTCCAACGCAATTGCCTCCAGCGACATCGCCTTCCTGGACCTGGCGGCCAACCAGCTCGCCTTTGCCCAGGCGCTGGTGACGCAGCTCACGCCGGAGTTCGCCAAGATAGGCCTGAAGCTCGAAGGCATGACGGTGCAGAACGTCTCCCTGCCCGAAGAGCTGCAAAAAATCCTCGACCAGAAAATCGGCATGGGCATGGTCGGCAACGACATGGGCAAATTCATGCAGTACCAGACGGCGCAGGCGATTCCGAAATTTGCCGAAGGCGCCGGCGGTGGCGGCGGCATTGCCGGCGACGCCATGGGCCTGGGCGCCGGCGTGGCGCTGGGCCAGGTGCTGGCGCAAAACCTGCAGCAAGGCCTTCAGGGCAATGCAGCCCCGGCCGCCCCGGCCGCTGCGGCGGCGGTCAAGCCCGACGATGTCATGGCCACCCTCGAAAAGCTGGGCGACCTCAAGACCAAAGGCATCCTCACGCAGGAAGAGTTCGAGGCCAAGAAGGCCGAGTTGCTCAAGAAGCTGGTTTGATGCCCGGCTTTCCGCGCATCGTTCACTGACCGCTTCTTCACCACAGGCCCATCTTGGCATCCGAGCCTCAGCAACGCGCGTACCGCGCGCCGTGCCCAGGGTGCGGCGCGCCCGTTGAATTTCGCAGCGCGCAGTCCACCCATGCGGTGTGCGGCTATTGCCAGAGCACCGTCGTGCGCGACGGCGACACCTTGTCCCGCATCGGCAAGATGGCCGAGCTGTTCAACGATTTCAGCCCGCTTCAATTGCAGGCTTCGGGCGTTTACAACGGCCGCAATTTCACCCTGGTGGGCCGGCTGCAATACAAGTACGCCCAGGGCACCTGGACCGAGTGGTACGCCGTGCTGGACGACGGCAGCCCGGCCTTCCTGAGCGAAGACAACGGCGCTTATGTTTTCAGCCTGCCCACCAGCTTGCAGCGCGCCGTGCCGCCGGCCGGCAATTTCCGCGTCGGTGCCACCACGGCCATCAATGCCAAACCGTTCAGCGTGGCGTCCAACGAAAGCGTGTCGCTGCTGTCGGCGCAAGGCGAGTTGCCTCGCCTGCCTGCACTGGGTGCGCCTTTTGCGATGGTGGAGCTGCGCAGCGCCGACGGCGACGTGCTCAGCGTCGACTACGGCACCGCGGCCGACAGCGGCGCACCCGCCTTGTCGCTGGGCCGCTCGGTGCTGCTCGACGAACTCAAGCTCACGGGCCTGAAGGAAGAATCCGCCAAGGACGAAAAAGGCAAGCAGTTCAGTTGCCCCAACTGCGGGGCACCGGTCGAAGTCACGCTGGCCGGCAGCAAAAGCATCACCTGCCGTTCCTGCAACAGCATCATTGACCTGACACAGGGCACAGGCGCTGCGCTGAAACACGCCATCCAGGACGAGCCCGTCAGCCCGCTGATTGCGCTGGGCACGGTGGGCCAGTTGTCGGGTGCGCAATGGCAGGTGGTGGGCTTTCAGCACCGCATGGGCTATGAGCCCGATGACCCGGATGAGCAATTCGGCTGGGACGAATACCTGCTCTACAACCAGAAGCGCGGCTTTACCTTTCTGGTGGACGCCGAGGGCGGCTGGAGCCTGGTCAAGCCACTCACCGGCGCCCCAATCTTCAGGTCCGGCGACAACAGTGCCGTTTATCTCAAGACGAACTACCCGCTGCAAAGCAGCTATCGCGCTGAGACCACGTATGTGGCGGGTGAGTTTTATTGGCAGGTCGAGCGCGGGCAAAAAACGTTTAACCGCGATTTCACCAGCGGCAGCTTCTTGTTGTCCCAGGAAGAGGCGCCGAATGAAATCACCTGGTCCAGCGGCAGCAAGCTGGACGGCGACCTGGTCGCCAAGGCCTTCAAGCTTGAAGGAAAAAAAGACCTCTTCAAGCGCGCGGATGCCCAGCCCCTGAGCAGCGCGTCAGGCATGGGCTGCGTCACCATCATCGTGATCGTGCTGCTGATACTGGTGTTTCTTTTCCTGATCGGCCGCTGCTCACAGTGCGACCCGAAAGTCGAAAACTGTTCTTCGTCCAGCAGTTCGCGCAGCTCCGGCGGCTCGTTCGGTGGATTTTCCGGCGGAGGCGGCCACAAATGAGCGCCGCCCCTTTCTTCTTCTACGCCTTCTATTCAACCTGGCAGATTTTTTCTGGAGAACATCATGGGACTTGAATGGCTTAAACCCGCCGCTTTCCTCGGCTCAATCCTGTTCGCGCTGATCGGCGTGATCATCTTCTGGGTCAGCTTTGTCATCATCGACAAGGTCACGCCTTATGACCTGTGGCAGGAGATTGTTGAGAAGCAGAATCTGGCACTGGCTGTGGTTGTGGCCGCGATGGCGCTAGGCATCTGCGTAATAGTAGCCGCCGCCATCCACGGGTAGGCTCGTTCCCGGCTACTGCGCGAGCCGGGGGCGGCGTTGGTCCGGTGCTCCGAATCCTCACGTACCGCAAGTACGTTCCGGTTCGTCCGCTCCGTCCGCCTTGCCCGCGGCCCGCTCGCTACGCCCTTGACGCCGTCGTGATTCGGCTCGCTTCGCATCGCGTTTCATCTTCACTGCCCATTTCATTTTGAACACTGAGTCAACCTCCATTTCCACCCCGCGCCCTCTCGAGGTCGCGCTGCTCGCCAGCGTCTTCGTGGTGGCAGCATGCGGGCTGGTGTATGAGCTGGCGGCAGGTGCACTGGCGTCTTACCTGCTGGGTGATTCGGTGTTGCAGTTCTCGACCATCATCGGCAGCTATCTGTTTGCGATGGGTATCGGCTCATGGCTGTCGCGGTTTTTTGAGCGGCAGCTGCCGGCGCATTTTTTGCGCATAGAACTGCTGGTGGCGCTGATCGGCGGTTTGCTTCCAGCGACGCTTTTTATTGCCAATGCCTATGTGCCGGGCGCCTTCCGTTTCCTGCTGTATGCCATGGTGCTGCTGGTGGGCACGCTGGTGGGGCTGGAGATCCCGCTGGTCATGCGCATCCTGCGGCGCAATGTCGCGCTCAAGGAGCTGGTGTCGCAGGTGCTCACGTTTGACTACCTGGGTGCGCTGGCCGTGTCGCTGGCATTTCCGCTGGTGCTGGTGCCGCATTTGGGTTTGATTCGCACCGGCCTCTTGTTCGGCTTGATGAATGCGGCGGTTGCGGTGTGGGCGCTGTGGCTGTTTCGCCATGAGCTGCGCCACTTCAAGGCGCACCTCACCGCCTGCTTCCTGGTGATGGGAACATTGGGCGCAGGTTTTGTGGGCGCCGAGCAGATCACCACGCTGGCTGAAGATCACTTCTACCAGGACCGCGTGGTTTTCACCGCCACCACGCCTTACCAGCGCATCGTCGTGACCAATGGCCGTGGCGGCCACCGGCTGTTCCTCAACGGCAACCTGCAGTTCGCCGAGCGCGACGAATACCGCTACCACGAGGCGCTCGTGCACCCTGTGATGAGCGCGCACGGCGCGCCGAAAAAAGTCGCGGTACTGGGCGGCGGCGACGGCATGGCGGTGCGCGAAGCGCTCAAGTACCCCAGCGTGGAAAGCATCACCCTGGTCGAGCTGGACCCGGCCATGACCAATCTCTTCAGCCAGCAGCCGGCCTTGCGGCGCCTCAATGGCGACGCGTTGCTCTCACCCAAGGTGCATGTCGTGAATACCGACGCCTTCCAGTGGCTGGACAAAACCGAAGACATGTTCGACATCATCATCGTGGACTTCCCCGACCCGACGAATTTTTCCATCGGCAAGCTCTACACCAACTCGTTTTACGCGCTGCTAGACCGCCATCTGGCGGCCAGTGGTTACGCCGTGATCCAGACCACCTCGCCGCTGGTGGCGCGCCGCAGCTACTGGACGGTGGTCAGCACACTGGAGTCGGTGGGGCTGAAAGCCGCGCCGTATCACGCCAATGTGCCCAGCTTCGGGGAATGGGGTTTTGTGGTGGCCGGCCGCCGGCCCTTCAGCCCCACCACCCAGACGGCCGCGTTGCCGGCAGGCCTGAAGTTTCTTGATACCCAAACACTGCCGCTGCTCTTTGATTTTCCGAAAGACATGGCACGCGTGCCGGCGCCGGTCAACCGGCTATCCAGCCAGGAGCTGGTGCACAGCTACGAGCAGGAATGGGGCAAGGTGCTGCATTGAAGCGCCGGCATTTTCTGGCGGCATCTGCGCTGCCGCTGCTGGGTTGCCGGGAGGCCAGGCATATCGAAGGCGGCTTTGCCGGCATCAGCCACGAGCGCGGCCACACGCTGCGGCCGGAGCCCGGCAAGCCGCGCAGCTGGCCCGCCCCCTCCACCACCCAGCGCACCCGTGTGCTGATTGCCGGCGGCGGCGTTGCCGGCCTGGCGGCAGCCCGCGCGCTGCGCCTGCGCGGCATCGATGACTTCGTGATGCTGGAGCTGGAAGACAGCGCCGGCGGCAACAGCCGCGGCGGCATGGTGGGCGGTGTGCCCTGCCCGCTGGGCGCGCACTACCTGCCGGTGCCCGGTGATGGCGCGCGCGATGTGCAGGACCTGCTGGAAGAACTCTCGCTGCGCCGGCGCGTGGCCGGCCGCTGGGAGTACGACGAGCGCCACCTGTGCCACAGCCCGCAGGAGCGCCTCTTCATCGACGGGCAGTGGCAGGAAGGCCTGCTGCCCCTGCATGACATGGACGTGGGCCTGCTCGCCGACTACCAGCGCTTTGCCCGCCTGGTGCAAGAGGCCTCGGCGGCCGCGCCTTTTTCAATTCCCGTCTCAAACGATTCACCGGCGCCGCTGCATCGCGCGCTAGACGCCCTGACGTTTGAAGCCTGGCTGGACCAGCAGCAGCTGACACGCGCGCCGCTGCGCTGGTACCTCGACTACTGCTGCCGCGACGACTACGGCGCGGGCCTGGGCGCCGTGTCGGCCTGGGCCGGCATTCATTACTTCGCCAGCCGCCACGGCTTTCACGCGCCCGGCGAGGCCTCCGCCGCCGAACGCGAAGCCGGCGTCCTCACCTGGCCCGAAGGCAACGGCTGGTTGACGCGGCAACTGGCCGCGCCGCTGGGCGAGCGCCTGCGCACAGGCCGCGTGGTGATGCGTGTGGCCGCAGGCAGGCACGGCGTTGAAGTTGACGCATTCAATGCCGCCACGCAAGCCGTCGAGCGCTGGCAGGCCGACCAGTGCATCATCGCGCTGCCGCTTTTTGTCGCCGCCCGCGTGGTGGAAAACCCGCCGCCCGCCTTGCAGCAGGCCGCCGCTGCGCTGCGCTACGCGCCATGGCTGGTCGCCAACCTGCATATCGATGCCGCGCTGCACGACCGGCCCGGCGCCGCTCCCAGCTGGGACAACGTGATCTACGGCGACGGCACACCCGGCAGTTATCCGGGGTTGGGCTATGTCGACGCCAAGCACCAGAGCCTTCAATCCGTGCCCGGCGCCACGGTGCTGACTTATTACCGCGCCTTCGGCATCGAAGCGGCCCAGCGCAAGGCGCTTTATGAGCGGCCCTGGACGCACTGGCGCGACACCATGCTGGCCGAGCTCTCAGTGCCCCACCCCGACCTGCCCGAAAAAGCCACGCGGCTGGAAGTCATGCGCTACGGCCACGCCATGAGCACGCCCGTGCCCGGCATCCGCAGCAACGCGGCGCTGCGGGCCTTACAGCGGCCTTTGCAGGCGCCGTGGCAGCGGCTGCATTTTGCGCACAGCGATTTGTCGGGCTACTCGGTGTTTGAAGAGGCGTTTACTCAGGGACATATCAGGGGGATGTCGCTATAGTCCAGCGCAGGGGCCTCCATGTATAACCAAAAAGATCTTCAGGCGTCACTGCTGTTTACCGCTTTGTTTGTCGGCTTGTGTATGGTGCCGGGCGCTTTGATTGGTTTTGCCACGGGACTGTTTGCGATCTGGAGAGGGCTACAGGACAAGAGCGCTTTTTTTGCCGTCCTCGGAGTTCCTGCTCTTATTTTTGGCCCCTTTTTTACAGCCGTGATATTTGCCGTGATGTCGATGGGCGTTGCATTTCTATCTGGCTTGGTCTTTTTTCTTGTTTCACCGCTACTTCGTGGTGCGATGGTTAATCGTTCGATATGGTTGCTTGCGGTGGCAGGTGCCGTTTGCGGTGCTTCCGGGGGTGCTATGTGGTCAATCAATTTCCCATTCGGAGACAGGGCGCATGGTTGGTCGGGTCCGGCACTCACCATGGTTCTGGGTTGTATTGCTGCGATGGTGTTACCTTACCTGCAGCCATATGCGTTTGGGGATAACACGACTTTTCGTTCTTCAGAGCACCCAAAACCGCCGTTTCAATAGACCGGCATCCGTGCGAGCGAATGCGTGGTGCTTTCCATTGTCGGCATCGGCATCCTGGCGATTCCGGCGACGGCGTTCATGATGAGCCAGTTCCCGCTGCAGGCGGCCCCTGGCAAGGCTTGAACCACAAGCGCCGTTAAGCTGAATACGGGGTAATCGTCATCTTGCTGAGCGTGGGATCGTTCGCGTGAATGGCAAGAACGTTGATTCCCATCTGGTATTGCTTGTAACCGTGCCGCTCAAGCAGGCTGCGCAAGGCCTGTGCGTCGGTCTTGAGCGATTCGATCAACATCTGGGGTTTATGAGCTTCGATCGTTTTGAACGCCCCCGCCAGACCTTCGAGTTCCATACCCTCGATGTCCATTTTGATGAAATCCAGGCGGGATAACTGAAGGCCGTCTACCGTGATCATCCTGACCGTTTGGCTGCCCTGGGCCGAATAGTCAATGGGCTGGCCGATGAATTCGTTTCTGGCGCTCTGGCGTAATTCGAGAGAGCCGAAACTTGCGGGCTTGAGGTAGTCGGGCCTGGGAATCTTCAGCTCACCCTCTTTTGCACCAAGCGCGGCGTAGCGCGCCGATGCGTTAAAGCAGTTGTTGATGGCGATGTTGCCGGCCAGCGCGTAGTAAATCCTTTCCTGGGCCTCGATGGCGATCACCTCCCCCCAGCCGTGCATGTGCCTGGCCCATTCAATGGTGTGAACGCCGATGTTCGCGCCGGTGTCCAGCGCGACCACCCCCTCACCGAAGACCTCCCGGCGCAAAGTCAGCAACTGCAGCACCATGGCGACTTCATGCGGGTCGAACTGGGAGCTCTGGAAGATCTGGTGCCCGACGCCGTAGCCTTGCGTCTCGTTGAGCATGTGGTAATCGTTGCGGTTGACGATCATGGTTCCGTGATTGGACGAAGCCAGCACAAAAGGAAGGGGGCGGGAGATGAAGGTCATGGCTAGGCTTTCTGGTGGCGCTAAGAATCCTGAAACAACATAGGTCGGGTGTTAGGGGCCGGGCGCCAACGGCAAGCCCGTATTGGAGGGCTGCCTGAATTGCCGGCGCAGGGCATCGCGGGCAATACCTGCCGCTTCTTCCCAGCCACCCAGAAAGGGGGCTCTTGCAATGAACATTTCCGGGTACCACGGCGTTGTGTCAGGGTGCTTTTCCCAGCGCCACTCCGCCGCATGGTTTGCCAGCAGGATAGCCGGAGTCCCCATGGCTGCTGCACCATGAAGAAGCCCGCTGTCGATGCTGACCAGCGCATCCAGCCCGCCTGTCAGGGCGATGCTGCTGCTGAAAGACAGCGTCAGGGGAAGCATTGTGAAATGCTCCGTGTCCCGGCTGCGGGAATCGTCAAGCCAGCGCTCGCGCTGGTAACCCCGCTGAAAAATCACCCAGTGCACATCCTGCATTGCGAACAATTCGTGGAGTTGCTGCAGTTTCAGGCTCCTGCCGCCGAATGTGGTCGGGCTTTCATTGGCCGACCAGAAAAGCCCCACGCAGGGCTTGCCTGCGGCGCTTGCGCGAATCTGGTTCAGCAGCTCCGTTTCCTGGCAAGCGGGCAAGCTGGAGACATACCTGCTTCGGGCGGCGTACCCGAAGTCTGGAAAGAGAGCCGAAAACAAGGTGAACGGATCCGACCACATGGGTTCATCGGAATGCCCGAGGTGATATCCCTGCTGCGCCAGCAGCGGCGCGAACTCATCACGATCAGCCGGCAAAAGTTGCAGCACCTCCGGGTTCCAGTCGTTCAGCTCTACATGCACGCCCGCACACGCGAGGATCGCGGCGTACCGCACCCACTGCAACTGGTCTCCTATGCCGCCACGGCTCTCCAGCTTCAAAACCCGGGGCAAGGCCTTCTGGCCGTTCCAGTAGTTGCCGGTGTCGAATTGGGGGTACATGCAGTTCCAGGCCGCCGGCGTGCAATAACTTTCGTGATACGCCGAAAGGCCGCTGGCAATGCCATGCAGGCGCATCTGGCTCTGCGCCGCCACCATGATCCGCACATGATGATTAAGATCCCCGCAGGAGTTCCCCGGCTCCAGTGCCAGGATTTCCTTGTCGAGCCCCAGCGGCGCCCACCCTTCAGCAAAAATCTGCGCCTCAATGCCCGGATGCAGGCTGGCGCGGCCCACCATGCGGGTCAGTTCCGCCCGGCCCAACTCGGCCATTCCCAACTGGGCACAGGCATCGGTCAGCAAGTAGCGATGGTTGATATAGCCGGGGGAGTCGTTGCCGATCTTGAGGCACAGGTCAAGGGCCTGTGTGAACTCGCTGGCACGGTAATGCGTGTTCGCCCGGCCGGCCCAGTATCTCGGCGTGCCGGACTCCACCGCATGCACGCCATCAAGAAAGGCGTGGCAGGCCTGTAGACGGCCCTGCAAAAGACAGTCATGGAATGTCTCCCAGGTCACTGCGTCCATCAACTCGAACTCCCCGGCGCGGTATGGGCGGCGGCACGCACGCGCAGGGACGGCATGAGAGCAGGCAATCCTGGTTTTTCAGCAAGAGATTTGTGCATGGCAGCTGATGGGCTTCAGCCGCGCATCAAGGCCTCAATCTCGTCTCCATCCACAGGCACACCCCGCGTCATCAGCTCGCATCCCTTGGCCGTGACAAGCGCATCGTCTTCGATCCGGATGCCGATGTTCCAGAACTCCCTGGGCACGTTTTTGGCGGGCCGCACGTAGATGCCGGGCTCGATGGTCAGCACCATGCCGGGCCGCAGGATGCGTGAAGGCCGGCGCAGTATGGGCTGGCCCATGGCGTCCTTGTCTTCGCGGGGTTTGGTGCCGGGCTCGCCGTAGTCGCCGCAGTCGTGCACGTCCATGCCCATCCAGTGGCTGGTTCGGTGCATATAAAACTGGCGGTAGGCGCCGGACTCCAGCACGTCGTCGACCTTGCCGTGTTTGGCTTTTGGTAGCAGGCCGGTGTCGAGCATGCCTTGCGCCAGCACGCGCAGGGCGGCTTCGTGCGGGTCGTTAAAACGCTTGCCGGGTTTGGTTGCTTTCACCGCGGCGTACTGGGACTCGACCACGATGTCATACAGCCTGCGCTGCGCCGGCGTGAACTTGCCGTCTGCGGGGAAGGTGCGGGTGATGTCGCTGGCATAACCGTCCAGCTCGCAGCCGGCGTCGATCAGGCACAGCTCGCCGGCTTTGAGCTCGGCGTCGCCGGCGCGGTAGTGCAGCACGCAGGCATTGGCGCCCGCGGCCACGATGCTGGTGTAGGCCGGAAACTGCGAGCCGTGGCGGCGGAACTCGTGCAGCAGCTCGGCCTCCAGGTGGTATTCACGCAGGCCGCCCTTGATGGGTTTGCGCAGCATGGCCGCAGATGTTTGCATGGCGCGCACATGCGCACCGGCCGAAATCTTGCCGGCGCGCCGCAGTATGGCGATCTCGTGGCTGTCTTTAAAGAGGCGCATCTCGTCCAGCACGCCGCACAGGTCGTGCTGGCTGGGCGGGGGTTCGTCGCCCAGGCGCACGCGGGTGCGTACCTTGTCCAGCCAGCCGTCTACCCGTGCGCCCAGGCCTTCGTGCGTGGCGAAGGGAAACCACACCGATTTCTGGTTGGCCAGCAGTGCCGGCATTTTCTCGTCCAGCGCGTCGGTGCTGAAGGCGGCATCAACGCCGAGCCGGGCCGGCGCGGCCTTGGGCCCCAGGCGGATGCCGTCCCAGATTTCCCGTTCCAGGTCCTTGGGCCGGCAAAACAGCGTGGTCTTGCCGCTGGACGCTATCACCAGCCAGGACTGCGGTTCGTCAAAGCCGGTCAGGTAATAGAAGTAACTGTCGTGGCGGTAGGGAAAGTCGCTGTCGCGGTTGCGCGGGTATTCCGGCGCGGTCGGCAGCAGGGCAATGCCGCCGCCGGCGGCCTTCAGCGCGCGGGCAACGGCGGCGCGGCGTTTTTCGTAGATCGTGGAGGTGCTCATGGCGCGTTCCGCTTCAGTTCGTGGTGGTTTGGTTCAGCTCGTCCAGGCGGGCCGGCGTGCCCACGTCGGTCCAGGCGCCTTCATACAGCTCGGCGCTGACCCGGCCATTGTCCATCGCGGCCCGCAGCAAGGGCGCCAGCGGGGCTTTGAGGCCCTGCGGGTTGCCGGCAGGCAGGCTGTCGAACAGTTCGCGCCTGTACAGGCCTATGGTGCTGTAAGTGAATTTGGGCTGGGTGCTGTCCTTGGGCAGGCTCAGCGCCAGGCCGCCGGCGCCAAGGCCGAAGTCGCCCTTGGGGTTGTGCGCCGGGTTGGGCACCAGCCAGAGGTGGGCCAGCTTGTTGCCGGCGGCAAACCGGGTGGCGGCGGCCTGGGTGAATTCAAAACCCGGCACAAACACATCACCCGCCAGCACCCAGAACACCTCGCCCAGCAGCGGCAACGCGCGGGCAATGCCGCCGGCGGTTTCCAGTGCGCCGCCAAAATCCAGGCCTTCGTGGGAGTATGAAATTGATAGCGGCTTGCGCCCGTCCTGATTGGCCTGCAGCCCGAAATGACCTGAAAAGTACGCCTCAAGCTGCTCGCCCAGCCAGGCGGTGTTGATCACCAGATCGGTGAAGCCGCCCCGCGCCAGCGCCTCGGCATGCCAGCCAATCAGCGGTTTGCCGCGCACCGGCAGCAGCGGTTTGGGCGTCGTGTCGGTCAGCGGGCGCATGCGCTCGCCGCGCCCGGCGGCAAGAATCATGGCTTTGATGGGTGCGCCGCTGTTCATGCGGTATCGCCCCGGTCCAGCGAGCGTTGCTCGGTCCATTCCGGGTTAAAGCGCCGCACCAGCGCGTCCATCAGCCCGCGCGCCCGGGTCGAATGGTCGCCGCCGAAATTGCAGACATAAACGTCCAGCGTCACGGCTTTTTGTTCGGGCCAGGTGTGCACGCACACATGCGATTCGGCCAGCAGCACTGTGGCTGTGATGCCGCCCGGGCCGTGCACGGTGTCGGGAAAGGTGTGAAACAGCTGGTTGACGGCCTGAAGGCCGGCCGCCTGCACTGCCTGCACGCACCAGTCGCCGAGTTTCGCGGCGTCGGTCAGCCAGGCCGGGTCGCAGCGGCATTTGTACAGGTCGGCGGTCAGGTGAAGGCCTTGCATCCCCCGACTTTAGTTCATGGCGGGTGGCCGCCCGGCCAAATCCGGGGCAAACCCCCGCCAAACCGGTGGGGAGGGGGCTAACGGTAAAATACCGGGTTACCCCTGATCTTTCCCCCTCCGGAGCTGCCTACATGGCCAATACCCCAATGATGGCGAATGCGATACGCGCACTCGCAATGGACGCCGTTCAACAAGCCAATTCCGGACATCCCGGCGCCCCCATGGGCATGGCCGACATGGCAGTCGCCCTCTGGGGCAGCCACCTCAAGCACAGCCCGCACAACCCCAACTGGTTCGACCGCGACCGTTTTGTGCTCTCCAACGGCCACGGCTCCATGCTGATTTATGCCGTGCTGCATCTCACCGGCTACAAGCTGCCGATCAGCGAGCTCAAGAACTTCCGCCAGCTGCACAGCAAAACCCCCGGCCACCCCGAATACGGTTACACCCCCGGCGTTGAAACCACCACCGGCCCGCTGGGCCAGGGCCTGACCAATGCCGTCGGCATGGCGCTGGCTGAAAAGCTGCTCGCCAAGGAATTCAACCGCGAAGGCCACACCGTCGTCGACCACAACACCTATGTGTTCATGGGCGACGGCTGCCTGATGGAAGGCATCAGCCACGAAGCCGCGGCCCTGGCCGGTGCCTGGAAGCTCAACAAGCTGATCGCGCTTTATGACGACAACGGTATCTCCATCGACGGCCAGGTCGCGCCCTGGTTCATCGACAACACCGCCGTGCGCTTTGCCGCCTACGGCTGGAACGTGCTGGGCCCCATTGACGGCCACGACGCCGAGCTGGTTTCGCAAGCCATCGAAGGCGCGAAAAAGTCCAACGACAAACCTACGCTGATCATCTGCAAGACGCACATCGGCAAAGGATCGCCCAACCGTGCCAACACCGCCAAGGCCCACGGCGAACCACTGGGCGCCGAAGAAATCAAGCTCACGCGCGAAGCCCTCAACTGGCCGCATGCGCCGTTTGAAGTGCCGAAAGAGGTCTACGACGCCTGGGACGCCAAGGCCAAGGGCCTGGCCGCTGAAACCGCCTGGGACGCCAAATTTGCCGCCTACAAGGCCGCGCACCCCGAACTCGCTGCCGAGCTGGCCCGCCGCATGAAGGGCGAGCTGCCCAAGAGCTTTGCGCAACTGGCTGTGGACACCGTCATCGGCGCGCACGAAAAGGCCGAAACCGTCGCGTCCCGCAAGGCCTCGCAGCTCGCACTCGAAGCCTTCACCGCCGGCCTGCCCGAGCTGCTGGGCGGCTCGGCCGACCTGACCGGCTCTAACCTCACCAACACCAAGTCCACGCCCAACCTGCGTTTTGACATGAACGGTGAAGTCGTGCTGACCGCCAACGCGGAAGGCGTAAGCGCCGGTGGCCGCCACATCAACTACGGCGTGCGTGAATTCGGCATGGCCGCCATCATGAACGGCATCGCGCTGCACGGCGGCTACATCCCCTACGGCGGCACCTTCCTCACCTTCAGCGACTACAGCCGCAACGCCATCCGCATGGCTGCGCTGATGAAGCTGCGCGTCATCCACGTCTTCACCCACGACTCCATCGGCCTGGGCGAAGACGGCCCGACGCACCAGTCCATCGAGCACGCCGCCAGCCTGCGCCTGATCCCCAACCTGGACGTCTGGCGTCCGGGCGATACGGCTGAAACGGCCGTCGCCTGGGCCGTCGCGCTTGAGAACAAGAACAAGCCCACCGCGCTGCTGCTCAGCCGCCAGAACTTGCCTTACGCGCCCAAGCACGACCTCGGTGAAATCAGCCGCGGCGCCTATGTGCTGGCCGAGCCCGCCGAAGTGGGCCTGAACAAAAAGGCCCAGGCCGTCATCATCGCCACCGGCTCTGAAGTGCAACTCGCGCTCAAGGCGCAAGAGCTGCTGGCCGCCCACAAGATCGCCGTGCGCGTGGTCTCCATGCCCAGCAACACGACCTTCGACAAACAAAAGACGGCCTACAAGTCCGAAGTGCTGCCCGAAGGCATCCCCCGCATCGCGGTGGAAATGGGCGTGACCGACGGCTGGTGGAAATACGGCTGCGCAGCCGTGGTCGGCATCGACACCTACGGTGAGTCGGCGCCTGCGCCCGTGCTGTTCAAGCACTTCGGCTTCACCGCCGAGAACGTCGCCGACACCGTGCGCAAGGTGCTGCGCAAGTAAGCGCATAACAACGCAACGCCCCGCCGATTCAACAAGATTTCAACTTCCAGGAGCAACAGAGAATGACTATCAAACTTGGCATTAATGGTTTTGGCCGGATCGGCCGCAATGTGTTCCGCTCGGCGATCAAGAGCTTTGGCGACATCGAAATCGTCGGCATCAACGATTTGCTCGAGCCCGAGTACCTGGTCTACATGCTCAAGTACGACTCGGTGCACGGCCGCTTTGAGGGCGACGTGTCCGTCGACGGCAACACGCTGATCGTCAACGGCAAGAAAATCCGCTTGACGCAAGAGCGCGACCCCGCCAACCTCAAGTGGGGCGACATCGGCGCTACCGTGGTGCTGGAGTCCACCGGCCTCTTCCTCGACAAAGCCTCGGGTGAAAAGCACCTGGCCGCCGGCGCCAAGAAGGTGATCTTCTCGGCACCCTCCAAAGACGACACCCCGATGTTTGTTTTCGGCGTCAATGACAAGACCTACAAGGGCGAAGCCATCATCTCCAACGCCAGCTGCACCACCAACTGCCTGGCGCCTGTTGCCAAGGTGCTGAATGACAAGTGGGGCATCAAGCGCGGCCTGATGACGACTGTGCACGCCGCTACCGCCACGCAAAAAACCGTGGACGGCCCGTCGAACAAAGACTGGCGCGGCGGCCGCGGCATTCTGGAAAACATCATCCCTTCCAGCACCGGCGCTGCCAAGGCTGTGGGCGTGGTGATTCCCGAGCTCAACAAGAAGCTGACCGGCATGTCGTTCCGCGTGCCAACGTCCGATGTGTCGGTGGTTGACCTGACCTGCGAGCTCAACAAGGAAGCCACGCTGAAAGAAATCTGCGCCGAAATGAAGGCGCAAAGCGAAGGCGCCCTCAAGGGCATCCTCGGCTACACCGAAGACAAGGTCGTCGCCACCGACTTCCGCGGTGATGCACGCACGTCGATCTTCGACGCCGACGCCAGCATCGCGCTGGACGGCACTTTCATCAAGGTCGTCGCCTGGTACGACAACGAATGGGGCTACTCCAACAAGTGCCTGGAGATGGTGCGCGTCGTTTCGAAGTAAGCGATGCCAACGTCAAAAAAGCACCTTCGGGTGCTTTTTTTTCGGCTGTGCACATCACAAGGCTGCAAGGCATCATGTTCTGCGCCAAAGCGTCATGTAGCCCGTCCAGAGCACGCCGGCAAGACAGAAAAGCAGGTATTCCCAATGAATCCTGATTCCCGGTTTGGCGTAGCGGTAAACGTCTGAGTAGTCCCGCTGGAATCCGCTGTCAGTGCTGACCGTCCAGATCAGCGATGGCCCGAGGATGTTTTCTTTCGACGTCACGCCCATCCGGGCACGCGTCCCCTCGCGAAGCTCCGGCAGCAGCGACAGGTCTTCGCTTTGGAGACGGTAGGTGTTGTTTCCGCTGCGAAGCCAGACAACCGCATGGGCGGCAGGGTAGTTCCGGCGTTTGCGCTCGGCTTCAGCCTTGATGACCCGGCCTTCCAGCTGCACGAGCTGCTCCGGGCCCGTGGGTGTGGCGGGCGACACCGCCTCAAGCCAGACATAGCCCGCAGCCAGAGCGAGTGTGACGCAGAGGAGCGGCAGGTGGCGCCTGGTGGTGTCCAAAAGGGTCATGGCGCACTATAACTTTTCATTTTCGGTATCTCTCAGGCCAGCCGCTCCGCCATGAAATCCAGAAACGCCGTGATCCGCGACGACAGCGCCGTATTGCGGTAGTACACCGCGTTCACCGCCTGCCGCACGTCCAGTGTGTCTTTGCCCAGCACTTGCACCAGTTCGCCGCGTTCGCGGTCGCCCTCGGTCATGAAGTCGGCCAGGCAGACGATGCCCATGCCGGTGAGCGCCAGGTGGCGCATGGTCTCGCCGCTGGAGGCGCTGAAAGCCGGTGCAGCGCTGTAGCTGTCGCCCTGCGGCCCGCGCAGCGGCCAGTCATTGAGCGAGGCGACCTGGCTGTTGGTGATGAGTGCGTGGCGCGCCAAATCAGCTACGCGTTTGGGTTTGCCGTGCTCCTCCAGGTAGGCGGGGCTGGCCAGCACGCGCAGGCGGCTGGTGCACAGCGGCCGCGCGTGCAGGGTGGAGTCGCGCAGCGCGCCTATGCGGATCGCGATATCGGTGCGCTGGGCCAGCAGGTCGACGTTCAGGTCGTCGGTGTTGAGTTCCAGCCTGATCTTGGGGTAGAGCGCGCTGAACTCCGGCACCAGCGGCACGATGGCGTGCAGCATAAAGGGCGGGGCCGCGTTCACCCGCAGCAGCCCGGCGGGCGCCTCGCGCCGCGTGGCCACCTCTTCTTCGGCTTCATCCATCGCATCGAGGATGGCGCGCGTGCGGGCGAGAAAGCCGCGCCCTTCTTCCGTCAGCTCCAGCCGGCGTGTCGTGCGGCGCAGCAAGGTGGCGCCCAGCTTTTTCTCAAGCCGGCCCAGCGCGCGGCTCACGCCCGAGACGGTTTGGTCCAGCTGGTCGGCCGCCGCGGTGATGGAGCCGGTGTCGACCACCGCGCGGAACGCCAGCAGTTCTTCTATCGTCGTTTTCATGGGGTTCCGCTAGGCATTGTTGATTCTGAGTCAACTATATTCTGCGCGTTAGGGGCTTATTCTGCAAAGGTCAAACGCGCAAACTTCGGGCTTCCTTGTTCTTTTTGTCCGTTTTGGACACCCGGAGCCCCTCATGCCCATTGCCCTTCTTGCGCTGACGATCAGCGCCTTCGCCATCGGAACGACAGAGTTCGTCATCGTCGGCCTGCTGCCCATCGTGGCGGCCGATCTTCACATCAGCCTGCCCTCAGCCGGCCTGCTGGTCAGCCTTTACGCACTGGGCGTCGCCATCGGCGCGCCGCTGCTGACGGCGCTCACCGGCAAGCTGCCGCGCAAAACCCTGCTGCTCGGCCTGATGGCCCTGTTCACGCTGGGCAACCTGCTGGCCTGGCAGTCACCGGGCTACAACTCGCTGATCGCTGCGCGCATCCTCACGGGCCTGGCCCACGGTGTGTTCTTCTCCATAGGCTCCACCATTGCCACCGGCCTGGTGCCCAAAGAAAAAGCCGCCAGCGCGATCGCCATCATGTTCACCGGCCTCACCGTGGCGCTGGTCACTGGCGTGCCGCTGGGCACCTTTATCGGCCAGCACTTCGGCTGGCGCGAAACCTTCCTGGCCGTGTCGGCGCTGGGCGCCATCGCCTTTGTGGTCAGCCTGCTCTTTGTGCCGCGTAGCATCAAGCACACACCGCCCGCATCGGTGGCCCAGCAGCTCAAGGTGCTGGCCCAGCCGCGCCTCTTGCTGGTGTATGCCACCACGGCCGTGGGTTACGGCGGCTCTTTCATCCCGTTCACCTTTCTTGCGCCCATCCTGCAGCAGTCCGGCTTTGGCGCCGGTGCGGTGGGCTGGGTGATGCTGGTCTATGGCGTGTCCGTGGCCGCCGGCAATATCTGGGGCGGCAAGCTGGCCGACCGCAAGGGCCCCATCGCCGCACTGAAGATCATCTTTGCGCTGCTGGCCGCCGTGCTGTTTGTCTTCAACTTCACTGCGCCGCACCCCTGGCTGGCCGTGGCCACCGTGATGCTCTGGGGCGCCGTGGCTTTCGGCAATGTGCCTGGCCTGCAGGTTTATGTGGTGCGCCAGGCTGAGCGCCACACGCCCCATGCGGTCGACGTGGCCTCGGGCTTGAACATCGCCGCCTTCAACCTCGGCATCGCCTTTGCAGCCTGGGCCGGCGGCCTGGTGGTCACGCATCTGGGTCTGATGCATACGCCATGGATTGGCGCGGTAGTAGTGCTGGGCGCATTGGCCCTCACTTACTGGAGCGGTCGCCTTGACGTGCGTGAGGGCTTTGCGCCCCGCGCAGCAGGCAACAGCCCAGTCGTTGCACACTGATTTCATCCACTCACAACTTCAAACCCGTCAAACACAGGACATCACCATGAACACCACCGTTACCCACAAAAACATCCCCGCATTCGGCGTCGGCACCTTCCGGCTCAAAGACCAGGTCGTCATCGACTCCGTCAAGAACGCGCTGGACCTCGGCTACCGCGTCATCGACACCGCACAGATCTACGGCAACGAAGCCCAGGTGGGCCAGGCCATTGCTGAAAGCGGCGTGCCGCGCAGCGAGCTCTTTATCACCACCAAAATCTGGACCGACAACTTCGCGGGCGACAAAGTCATTCCCAGCCTCAAGGAAAGCCTGCGCAAGCTCGGCACCGACCACGTCGATCTGACCTTGATTCACTGGCCCGCGCCCAAGCAACCCGTGCCGCTGGAAGACACCCTGGGCGCCTTGATGGAAGCCAAGGCCCAGAAGCTCACACGCAAGATCGGCGTGTCCAATTTCAATATCGACTACCTCACCCGCTCCATCGAGGCTGTGGGCGCGGCCAACATCGCCACCAACCAGATCGAACTGAGCCCCTACCTGCAAAACCGCAAGGTGGTGGATTTCGCGCAGAGCCAGGGCATCCACATCACGTCTTACATGACGCTGGCTTACGGCAAGGTGCTGCAAGACCCGGTGCTGCTGGAGATCGCGAAGCGCCATAACGCCAGCACGGCACAAGTAGCGCTGGCCTGGGCGATGCAGCTGGGTTACGCGGTGATCCCGTCGTCAACAAAACGAGCCAACCTTGAGAGCAACCTGAAGGCACAGCAACTGCGCCTGACGGACGCCGACATGGCCGCCATCGCCGCGCTCGAGCGCGGCGACCGTCTGGTGAACCCCGAAGGCCTGGCGCCGAAGTGGGATTGAGAAAAGCAGCAAGCCGGCAAGGCGCCGGCCAGCCTCAGCGGCTGGGCAGCTCCGCCGGCTTTTCTTCACGCCCGCCCGGGTGCCGCGCAAAGCGCGCCGGGTCGCGGCCGTGCACCGGCGCTTCGTCGGCAAACGACCAGCCGCCGAACTGCGTGCGCCGGTAGTCGGCCACGGTCTGCGCGATTTCGGCCTGGGTGTTCATCACAAACGGGCCGTACTGCACCACCGGCTCACCGATAGGCCTGCCTTGCAGCATGAGGAACTCGGCCTCCTCGCTGCCGTTGACCAGCTCTGCATCCATGCCGGCGCGCAATTCAATGGCGCTGCCGGCCTCCACGGCTTGCCCGTCTATCGCCACCGATTGGCCCTTGAAGAAATACAGCTGGCGACGTGTGCCGTCACCAGTCGCGGCAGGCAGCGTCCAGCGCGCGCCGGGCGCCATGCGTATCGTCCAGATCGCCACGTCGGCATCGGCCTGCGACGCCCAGGAGTCGGGCGGCGGCGCCAGCGGCGCGGCTTCGGCGCCTTGCACCCGGCCCGCAATGATGGCCACTTCGGTGCCGCGGCCATCGGCGTCCTTCACGCTCAGGCGCGGAATGTCCTGCGACCAGAACATGGTGAAGTGCGGCTCGCTCATCTTGCCGGCGGCTGGCAGGTTCAGCCAGATCTGGAACAGCTCCAGCGGGTTCGGGTTCTGCGCGTCCAGCAAAGGAAACATCTCGGAATGCACGATGCCTTTGCCGGCGGTCAGCCACTGCACATCGCCGCGGCCAAAGCGCGCGGTCGCGCCCAGCGAGTCGGAATGGTCGATCAGCCCCTTGCGCGCGATGGTCACGGTCTCAAAGCCGCGGTGCGGGTGCGCCGGAAAGCCCGGCACCGTGCTGCCGTGGTACATATTCCAGCCGTCCTTGCGGGCAAAGTCCTGGCCGATGTCGCGGCCGGCCAGCGAAGCGTCCGGGCCCATCTGCGCATTGGCTTTGGGATAGGCGTCGTCGTGATAGACGCAAAAGAGGAAAGGGTCGAGCGTCGTCCACGGAAAACCGAGCGGGCTGACTTTAACGACGAGGTGGCTGGCGGGCATGATGCGGCCTTTCTGACGTGAGATTTTCAAACAACATATATGCGCTTGAACGCCGCGCTTTCAAGCTTGACCGCGTGCTACGTACTCAGGCCTTGAGCTTCCATCCCGTACGGAAGATCCACCACACCGCCCCCAGGCACAGCGCCAGAAAGCCCAGGATGGCCGCCACGCTGATGCCCACATTGACATCGGCCACGCCGTAAAAGCTCCAGCGGAATCCGCTGATCAGGTAGACCACCGGGTTGAACAGGGCGATGTTTTGCCACAGCGGCGGCAGCATGTTGATGGAGTAAAACGCGCCGCCCAGAAAGGTCAGCGGCGTCACCACCATCATGGGCACCACCTGCAGTTTCTGGAAGTTGTCCGCCCACAGCCCGATGATGAAACCGAAGAGGCTGAAGGTCAGCGCTGTGAGCAGCAGAAAGCACAGCATCCAGAAAGGATGCGCGATCTCGTACGGCACAAACAGGCGCGCCGTCGCCAGGATCAGCAGGCCCAGCAAAACGGATTTGCTCGCCGCCGCGCCCACATAGCCCATCACCACCTCCATCGACGACACCGGCGCCGACAGCAGTTCGTAAATCGTCCCCGACCATTTAGGCATGTAGATGCCGAAAGCGGCATTGGAGATGCTTTCGTTCAGCAGCGACAGCATGACGAGGCCGGGGATGATGAAGGCGCCGTAGCGGATGCCGTCGATGTCGCCCATGCGGGAGCCGATGGCCGCACCGAACACCACAAAGTAGAGCGAGGTCGAGATTACCGGCGAGGCGATGGACTGCATCAGCGTGCGGAAGGTGCGCGCCATTTCAAAGCGGTAGATCGCGCGTATGGCGTGCCAGTTCATGCGGCCTCCTTCTGCGCGGCAGGGGCGTCCCCATGCACCAGGCTCACAAAGATGTCCTCGAGCGAACTCTCGCTCGAATGCAAGTCCTTGAAGTCAATGCCAAGCCCGGCCAGCTGTTTGAGCAATGCCGCGATACCGGTTTCCTCGGTCTGCGAGTCGAAGGTATAGACCAGGGTGTGACCTTCTTTCGTCAGCTCAAGCGGCAGCCCGGCCAGCTCGGCTGGAATGCTTTGCAGCGGCGTTTGCAGCTGCAGGCTCAGTTGTTTCTTGCCCAGCTTGCGCATCAGCACCGCCTTGTCTTCGACCACGATCAGCTCGCCCTTGTTGATCACGCCTATGCGGTCGGCCATCTCTTCGGCTTCCTCGATGTAGTGCGTGGTCAGGATGATGGTGACGCCGCTGTCGCGCAGTTCACGCACCATTTGCCACATGCCCTTGCGCAGCTCGACATCGACGCCCGCGCTGGGCTCATCCAGGAACAGGATGGCCGGCTCATGCGACAGGGCTTTGGCAATCAATACCCGGCGCTTCATGCCGCCTGAGAGCGTCATGATCTTGCTGTCTTTCTTCTCCCACAGCGACAGGTCGCGCAGCACCTTCTCGATGTAGGCCGGGTTGGGCGGTTTGCCGAAAAGGCCGCGGCTGAAGCTCACCGTGGACCACACGGTCTCAAAGGCATCGGTTGAAAGCTCTTGCGGCACCAGGCCGATCTTGGCGCGGGCGGCGCGGTAGTCACTCACGGTGTCGTGCCCGTCGGCGAGCACACGGCCCGAGCTGGGGTTGACGATGCCGCAGACGATGCTGATCAAAGTCGTCTTGCCCGCGCCGTTGGGGCCGAGCAGGGCAAAAATCTCGCCGCGCTGGATGTCCAGGTTGACCGACTTGAGCGCATGAAAGCCCGAGGCGTAGGTTTTACTCAGTTGCTGGATGGAAATAATGGCTTGCACGCGGCATCCTGATGTGAAGGTGGCGCCTGAATGGCGTCTTCATGACGCCTGAGGAGGCCCGGGTCATTCTATAGAGCGCGGGTGAAAACGCCGGGACTAGGGTTTTCAGGGCATTGCCGCCTCGCGCACAGGCCCGACGCCTACTTCACACGCCGGTAGGTCGCGATCATGAAGCGTTTCCAGCTGCCGTCGTCCTGCCGCACCTGTGAGTGCAGCGTGCGCTCGTCCTTGTTTTTGATGGTGAGCACGTCCTGGTAGCGGGCCAGCTTGCCGTCGCCGCTGAAGCTGGGGCCTTCGGTGTCCAGCGTCAGCACTTTTTGCGATGCATCCAGCTTGCCTTTGTAGACCCACATATTGGTCATCATCGAGCCGACCCAGGTTCCCACAAAAGCATTTTGCTTGGGGTCGTAGCCCAGAGTGGTCAGCATGATTCCCTTGTCGCCGCCGTCGCTGCCGGGCATCTGGCAGCTGCCTTCGCTCAGCACCCAAAAGCCGCCGATGGCGCGTACGCTTTCGCTGCCACCGCCTTTCATGGCGGGCTGGCCCGGGGCCATTTCCATTTCGCTGGTAAATGTCCAGTCGCCCAGCAGCTGTTGCAACCAGAGGTGTTCTTTTTGCGGTGCTTCGATTTTCATCTCGTTGTCCATGCCGGTCTCCTGTCTTGCGTTGAGGGTTGATGGGCGCAGCCAGCCTTATGCCGCCTGCAATCTGGCTGCCGGAAAAGGCTCACGCCAGGCGGGCAGCGCATTGAGCCCCTCGTGCCAGCGGCGAATCTCGGGGAAGTTGCCTAGCGGCAGCCGGGTTTTCTCGGCGTAGGGCAGTGTGATGGCCACCGCAAAGTCGGCGATGCTCAGCGCGTCGCCCACCAGGTAGCGGCGCCCTTTCAGGTGCGCATCCAGCACCTTGGCGAAACGCTCAAAGCCCGGCGTCGCCTTGCCGGTTTCCGCGGCGTCGGGCTCGCCGATGCCAAAGCGCGGCTTGATGATGTGCTCGAAATAAAACACGCTGGCCAGCGGCGCAAACTCGGTCGCGTCCCACATCAGCCAGCGCATCACGTCGATGCGGCGCGCGTCCTGGGGCCACAAGTCCGAGCCGGCTTTTTCGGCCAGGTGGCACATGATGGCGTTCGATTCCCACAGCACCAGGTCGCCATCGACCAGCACCTTGGCGTTCGGGTTCATCGCGCGGAAGGCCGGGCTGCGGTGCTCGCCCGTGCCCAGCTCCACCCGGATGAATTCCACCGGCGACTTCAGGTGTTGCGCCACGGCGCAGACTTTTCGCGGGTTCAGCGTGTCGGAGTAATAAAGCTTCATGGCGTGTCTTTCGGTTCCTGAATCGTCATGCCGCCATGCGCGGCAGGTCGGCCCACACAGGCCGCACTTCAATCGTCGCCTCGCGGGCCATGGGGTGGCCGGCCGCGATGTCGATGGCCTCCTGGGGGCTGGCGCATTCAATCAGGCCGTAGGCGGCCATCTTTTCGCGGCTCTGTGAAAACGGCCCGCTGCTCACGCGCCGCCGGCCCTCCCGCACCCGCACCGTCATGGCGTCGGCGGGCGGGCGCAGCGGGTTGCCGTGCTTGAGGATGCCGCGGCCTTCCATGGTTTTTACCCAGGCGCCGATCTCGGTGACCAGCGCCGGCGTGGGCACGAAGCTCGCGTCGTGGCAGATGATCAGCAGGTATTGCATGCGCTACCGCCGGGCTCAGGGCATCGGCAGCGGGTTGATCACCATCCACGACACGCCGAAGCGGTCGGCCACCATGCCGAAGGACGACGCGAAGAAGGTCTTGTCCATCGGCATTTCAATCTTGCCGCCGTCGGCAAGCGCGTTAAAGAGGCGCTTGGCTTCGGCGTCGCTGGGCGCGGTGAGCGACAGCGAAATGCCCTTGAACTCCGGCTTGCCGCCGCCCATGCCGTCGGAGGCCATCAACTCCGTCTCGCCAATCTTGAAGCTGGCGTGCATGACGCTGTTCGGGTCAGGCGCGGGGCCGCCGGCGCAACCGTCGGCCATCGGCTCGGGGTTTTCCTTGAAGCGCATCATCATCGTGACTTGCGCGCCTAGCGCCTTGCGGTAGAACTCGATGGCCTCTTCGCAGCGGCCGTTGAACATGAGGTAGGACTGGACGATCATGGTGATTTCCTTTTGGTGGGTGAGTGGGATAGCGTTGGTGGGTGGGTGAAGATTCAGCGCGGAAACAGCGCGGCCGTGGCCGGCCATTCGTTGCGGCGCGTGGTGGTGGTTGAAGTAGCGGCAGCAGGCAGGGCCGGCCGGGTGTCGCGGCCGAAAAACACCTGCACTTCCATCAGCTTGCCGCCTTCAAAGCGAAACCACTCCGTGTTGCGAAACTTTTTGCCCGTGGTGCTTTCGGCTTCGTAACGTACAAAAGCCTCGTCGCCTTGTTCAAAAATTTTCTCGACCGTGAAGCGGCGCAGCGTCCGGCTGTTGGGCCAGCAGCGGGCGAAGTAGGCGGCGCGGTCGATGCGGTCGTCCAGCGGGCTGCTGAAGGCGAAGCTCTCATGAAGCATGCCTTCAAGGACTAGCCTGTCCTTTGTTTCGTAGGCCGAGAAATAGCGGCGCACGAGGCTGGCGATGGGCGTTGTCATGCTTCAGGCCCTGTCGTAGGCTTCCTGCAGGCCCTTGAGGTTGATCTTGTGCATGCCCAGCATGGCCTTCATCACCGCGCCGGATTTGGCGGGGTTCTTGTCGCCCAGCAGCTCGCCGAGCAAGCTGGGGATGATCTGCCACGACAGGCCGTACTTGTCTTGCACCCAGCCGCACTGGTTGGGCGCGCCGCCGGTCGAGAGCTTGTCCCAGAGATCGTCGACCTCGGCCTGCGTCTTGCAGTCCACAAACAGCGAGATGGCGGGCGTGAAGTGGAAATGCGGGCCGCCGTTCAGCGCCATGAATTCCTGGCCTTCCAGCACAAAGCTGCCGGTCATGACCGAGCCTTCCGGCCCCGGGCCTTCCTTGCCGTAGCGCCTGAGCATGGTGATCTTCGAGTTCTTGAAGATCGAGACATAAAAGTTCATGGCTTCCTCGGCCTGGTCGTTAAACCAGAGGAAAGGGGTGATTTTCTGCATGGTCCGGGCTCCTGAAATCAATGGTTATGTGGACAGGCTGACGGGTCAAAAAGGCTTCAAACGGGTCCAAAAATGCGTTTTGAAGGCTTGCGCGGTGGCTGGATCAGCAGTATTGTGTACACCGTCCACAAAAGAATAGCAAAGATAATGAACACTGTCCACATAAATACGTAACAGGTCATGTCCAGCGCGCCCCAGTCCCCGCCACCCCGCAGCACTTACCGCCACGGGGACCTGCGGCGCGCCCTGCTGGAAGCCGGCGTGGAGCTGGCCCGCGCCGGCGGGCCCGAGGCGGTGGTGCTGCGCGAAGCCACCCGGCGCGCGGGCGTGGCGCCCAATGCCGCCTATCGGCATTTCGACAGCCGCCAGGCCTTGCTGTATTCCGTCCGGTCCGCCGCGCTGGCGGCCGTGGCCCGCGCCATGGAGGCCGAGCTGGCCACCGTGCCGGCCGATTTGCCGCCGGCCGAATTCGCCCGGGCGAATGTGCGCGCGGTGGGTGCGGGTTACCTGCGTTTCGCGCAGGCCGAGAGCGGCTTGTTCCGCACGGCGTTCGGCCCTTCAGACGACCTGAAGGAACGGGCCGAGGGCCGGCCGGCTGATAGCGAGCGCAAAGGCCAAAGCGGCCTGGACCCGTTCGAGCTGCTCAGCGCCGCGCTCGACAAACTGGCGGCCGCCGGTGTGCTGCCACCCGAGCGCCGCCCCGGCGCCGAGTTTCTGGCCTGGTCGGCGGTGCACGGCCTGGCCATGCTGGTCATTGACGGCCCGCTGGGCCCCGTCCTGGGCCCGCAGATGCAGCAGATCGGCCAGCGGCTGCTGGACATGGTCGAAAAAGGCCTTTGAGAAGGCCTCTTCAACGCCCCGCCGCGCGCACAGGCAAGCCCATGCCCGTGGGCAACCCGTCGCGCAGCGCCTCCACAAAGCGGCGCAGCTTGGCCGGGTAAAAATTCGAATACGGGTACACCAGATAAACCGGCAAGGGCGACGCACACCACTCGGGCGCCAGGTGCAGCAGCCGGCCCTCGGCCACATCGTCAGCCACCAGCCAGGTCGAGGCGATGCTCGCGCCCAGGCCCAGCAACGTGGCGTTGCGCAGCGCAAACAGGCTGTCGGTGCCCAGGCGCGGCTTGATGGCAAAGCGCTGCTCTTCGTCCGGGTTGCCGTCTTTGCTGCCGTGGTGGATCAGCGTCACCTCGCTGCGGTAAAAAGTCTGCAGCGCCAGCCAGGGCAGCGCCTGCAAGTCGGCCGGTTGCAGCGGCAGCGGCTTGCCTTTAAGCAGCGAAGGCGCGGCCACCACAATGCGCCGCACCTCGGCGATCTTCACCGCCACCAGCGACGGGTCTTCCACCGTGCCCACGTGCACCGCGCAGTCAATGCCCTGGGCGATGAAGTCAGGCGTGCCGTCATGCAGCAGCCACTCCACCGTCACGCGGTCGTGGCGCCGCAAATAGTCCACCAGCGGCCCCACCAGCCGCTGCTGGCCCAGCGCATGCGGCACCACCACGCGCAGCGTGCCCTCCGGCACGTCTTTCGGGCCGCGCAAGTCGGCCTCAAACGCGTCCCAGTTGCCCAGCAGCTCCTTGGCGCGGGCAAAGCAGCGTTCGCCGTCTTCCGTCAGCTTCATCGCATGGGTTGAGCGCTGCAGCAGCTTGAGCCCCAGCGAGCGCTCCAGCGCCTGCAGGCGCCGGCTCACCGTGGGCTGGGCGGTGTTCATCTGCGCGGCGGCGGCCGACAGGCTGCCTGCCTCCACGATGCGCACAAAGGTCTGCATCAGCTCGATCCGGTCGGGGGCGGTTTTCATGGCGTTTCCATCCAATTAGGCGTCTTGTATGCGTACAGCGTATGACCATTGTGCCCATTGGCCGCCTTCACAGGATAAAAGCCGCCCCGCATACTCGCTTTCAGTCTCAAAACAGGATCCGCCCCATGGCTTCAAGCACCCCCTCCAGCACCCACCCGCCCGAGCAAATCGGGCCGGGGCTGCCTTTCTCGCTGATTCTTCTACTCGCCACCGGCGCGGGCCTGGCCGTCGCGGCCCTCTATTACAGCCAGCCCATGCTGGCCCTGCTGGCCGGTGAGTTCAGCGCCACCCCAGCCGCCATCGGCCTTGTGCCCACGCTCACCACGCTGGGCTACGCACTCGGCATTGGCCTGCTTGCGCCGCTGGGCGACCGTTATGACCGCCGCCGCATCATCCTCGGCAAGGCTGCGGCGCTGGTACTGGCGCTGCTGGTGGCCGCCGCCGCGCCTTCGGTGACGGTGCTCGCGCTGGCCAGCCTGGCCATCGGCCTCTCCGCCACCCTGGCGCAAGACATCGTGCCGGCAGCCGCCACGCTCGCGCCTGAATCGCAGCGCGGCAAAACCGTCGGCACCGTGATGACCGGCTTGTTGCTCGGCATCCTGCTCTCACGCGTGGTGGCCGGTGTGGTGGCTGAGCAGTTCGGCTGGCGCAGCATGTTTGTGGCGGCTGCCGTCAGCATCGCGCTGCTGGGCGTGGCCGTGTGGCGCCGCCTGCCGCGCTTTGCGGCAACCACGCAGCTGCCTTATTTGGCGCTGCTCGGGTCACTCGCCACGCTGTGGAAGCGCCACGGCGCACTGCGCCGCGCCGCCATCGCCCAGGGGCTGATCAGCATCGGCTTCAGCGCCTTCTGGTCCACGCTGGCCATCATGCTGCATGCCGAGCCCTTTAACCTGGGCAGCAGCGCAGCCGGCGCCTTCGGCCTGGCCGGCGCTGCCGGTGCATTGGCCGCGCCGCTGGCGGGCCGCATTGCCGACAGCCGCGGCCCCGAAGTCGTCACGCGCCTGGGCGCTGCGCTGGTGGCCGCCGCATTTATCGCGATGGCGTTTGGCCCCAACCAGCTGTGGCTGATCGCGCTGGGCGCGGTGGTGTTTGATCTGGGCGCGCAGGCCACGTTGATCGCGCACCAAACCATCATCTACGGCATCGAGCCCGCCGCGCGCAGCCGCCTCAACGCAGTGCTTTTTATCGGCATGTTCAGCGGCATGGCCAGCGGCGCCTGGCTGGGCAGCGTGGTGCTGGCCCACGCCGGCTGGCAGGGCGTGTGTGTGATGGCGGCGGTCTCGGGTGTGGCCGCGCTGGTGGTGCGGCTGTGGCCTGTAAAGAAACTGGCACCCTGCGCTGCGTGAAATCCGGCGTAGACGTGCAGCCAAAAAAAGGGCCTCGTGAGAGGCCCTTTTTTATTTGAACGCTGCAGCTCAAGCCGCCAGCGCTTCTTTCGGAAAGTCCGTCGAAGCAGACAGTGCCCGCCATGCTTTCACTTCGGCCTCCACAAACGCATGCTTGTCGGCAATCGTCTGCAGCGTGTCCGTGCCCATCGCCAGACGCAGCGGCGGCTTAGCGGCATCCACCAGCGTCAGCATTGCCTGCGCCAGACGCAGCGGGTCACCCGGCTGGTTCAGGCTGATCTGCGTGGCGGCCACGCGCACCTTGCCCGCGCTGGCGGCATAGTCGTCCAGAATGCGCGGCGACACCACCAGCGAATTGCTTTCCAGAAAATCGGTGCGGAAGTAACCGGGCTCCACCGTCGTCACATGAATGCCCAGCGGCGCAAGCTCGCCGTGCAGTGCTTCGGTCAGCCCTTCCACCGCGAACTTGGTCGAGCAATAAACACCAAAGCCCGGAGCCGACTGGTAGCCGCCCAGCGACGAGATATTGATCACATGGCCGCTGCGGCGCGCGCGCATCGCCGGCAGCACGGCGCGCGTCACATTGAGCAGGCCGAACACATTGGTCTCATAAAGCCGGCGCACTTCATCGGCCGTGGCTTCTTCCACCGCGCCCAGCAGGCCAAAGCCCGCGTTGTTGACCAGCACGTCGATGCGGCCAAAGCGCGCCAGCGCGGCTTGCACGGCAGTGGCGGCCTGCGCCTCATTGGTCACGTCCAGCGGCAGCGCAAGCAGCGCCGCGCTGTCCGGGAACCGCTTTTGCACCGAGGCGGCGTCGCGCGAGGTCGCCACCACCGCGTCGCCGTGCGCAAGCGCCGCTTCGGCGATGCGGGCGCCAATGCCGCGCGCCGCGCCGGTGATCATCCATACACGTTTGAAATCAGCTTTCGCCGTTACTGCATTCATGGTCTTGCCCTTTAAAAAATGTTGCTGAGGAGGGCAATGTAGGTTTTCGATTGCGTGCCGAATAGATAGCAATCGCTGGGTTCATAATCAAGCAAATCATGACAATGAGGGGCCGCTATGGCTTTCAATGAACTGCGCGCCGTGTCCACCTTCGTCAAGGCCGCCGAGCTGGGCAGCCTGCGCCAGGCCGCTGCCGCCCAGGCCATCACACCACAGGCCGCCAGCCAGGCGCTGGTGCAGCTTGAGCAGCACCTGGGCGTGCGCCTGTTTCACCGCACCACCCGCAGCCTGAGCCTGACCGAAGAGGGCGAGCAATTCCTGCAGGCCGCGCAGCCGGGGCTGACCACGCTGCAGCGCGCACTGCACGGCGCAAGGCGCGGCCGCGAAGACATCGCCGGGCCGTTGCGCATCGTCGCGCCGCGTTCCATCATGCTCGAGGTGCTGTGGCCGGTGCTTGAAGAATATTGCCGCCGCCATCCGCAGGTCGACCCCGACATCCAGATGGACGACCGTATCGGCAACTGGGTGGAAGACCGCGTTGACGTCGGCTTTCGCGCCGGCTCGCCGCCCGAGGGCGGCGTCATCTCGCGGCGCATCATGCCGCTGCAACTCATCGTCTGCGCCTCACCCGCCTACATCGCGCAGCACGGCGCACCGCAAACCATCGCCGAACTCGCCGGCCACCGCTGCAGCGGCTTCCGGCACACCGGCACCGGCAAGGCCATGCCCTGGGAATTCAAGGTGGGTGAAGAAGTCGTGGGCCACAACATCGCGGCTGCTTTTCTCACCAACGACGTGGACCTTGAAGCCCGCACCGTGGTGGCCGGCCAGGTGGTGGGCCAGCTCATAGGCGTCACCGCCGCGCCACTGGTGCGCGCGGGCAAGCTGGTGCCGCTGCTCACGCAGCATGTCACCGAGCACCTGGGCCTGCATGTGTATTACGGCAGCCGCAACGCGCAGCCGGCGCGTGCGCGGGCCTTCATCGACCTGGCCGTGGAGCGGCTGGTGGGCAACAAGGCGTTTTTTCTCGAGCCACATGAGTTGGTGCCCGCAAAACCCAACGCCCGGCGCGCACGGACGGCGTCAACATAAAAAAGGCCGCGCACCGCGCGGCCCTTCGCTACGAGATGCTCGTGCTCAGTTCAGGAACTGCAGCAACTCCGGAATCACCTGCTCAGGCGCTTCTTCCATCAGCCAGTGGCCTGAGCCTTTGACGACCACGCCCTTGACGTCTTTTGCCACCAGCCGGCCCTGGTCAATCAGGAATGTGCCGCCGGCTTTTTCGCCCGAGAGCACCAGCATGGGCATGGTCAGCTTGGTGTTGCCCAGCGCCGCGAAATCAGCCGCGTCTTTTTCAAAGTTCTTGAAGTACTCAAAGCCCGCACGCATGCCGCCCTCTTGCGCATAGGCCGCGGCGTAGATGCGCCTGTCGGCTTCGGGGATCGAGTGTGTGGCGTCGGCCGCGAAGTCGTTCCAGAAGTGTTCAAAGTAAGTGCGCTCGCGGCCCTTGACCAATGCCAGCGGCGTCTTGCCATGGAAGTGAAAGTGCCACAGGTCGCGCAGCAGCCACACATTGGTCCAGTTGCCGATGCCGGGCAGAAAGGCGTCCATCAGCACGACGCGGCTGGTCTCGGTGGGGAATTGCGCGGCATAGGCATAGGCCACCATCAGGCCGATGTCGTGGCCCACGATGGCGGCGCTGTTGATGCCCAGCGACTTCACCAGTTCATGAATATCGACCGCCATGTTTTTCTTGTCGTAGCCGCCTTCGGGCTTGGCCGAACCGCCGGCGCCGCGCAGGTCCGGCACGATGACCGTGTGCGTCTTGGCCAGCAGCGGCATCAGCGGGTTCCACATATGGCTGGTTTCGGCATAGCCGTGCAGCAGCACCACGGCCGGGCCTTTGCCGCCCACACGGTAGTGAATGGTGGTGCCGTTCACCTTGGCATTGCGCGCGGTGAAGCCGGGTACCCGGCCTTCGTTGGCGAGCAGGGGCGTGGCGGCCAAAGCGGGTGTTGCAGCGGCCAGCAGGCCGGCTGTTGCAGCGCCCAGGGTGGCGGCGCTTGCCAGCAATTGGCGGCGGGTGGCTGCAAGCGTGGAAGAAGCGGTGGTCATGACGATTTCCTGGTGAGGTGAATAAAAGTTGAAGAAGAGCCTCCAATGTAGGTTTCAGCTTTTATTTCAGGAAGACCGTTTGGCTGTTTTACTCATTCAGTTTTTATGAATAATCAAGGCTTTTTGGCTGCCAATGCAGCGTTTGGGGAGGGCGCCCCGGCGTGTCAGCGTGCGCGGCCCATCACGTCCGCCACCCAATCAACAAATACTCGCACGCGTGGCGAGAGCTGCCGGTGGTGCGGGTACAGCACCGACACCGGCATGGGCGCTGGCCGAAACGCCTGCAGCACTTCAACCAGTGCGCCCACCTCCAGCTGCGCGGCCAGGTGGTAGCGCGGCACTTGTATGAAGCCCAGGTGCGCGGCGCAGCAGACCTTGTAGGCATCGGCATCCGTCACCGCGACGGAGCCCTTCAGGTAAACCTGCCGCGGCGCGCCGTCCACGATGAAATCAAAAGGCAGCGCCTTGCCGGTGCGGCTGGAGAGAAAGTTGACGGCGCGGTGCCCGCGCAGCGCTTCTATCGTGTCGGGCGTGCCGTGTTTGGCCAGGTACTCGCGGCTTGCGCAGGTCACCTGCTCCAGCAGCGCCACACGCCGGCCCACCATGCTGGACTCCGCCAGCTCGCCCACACGCAGCACGCAGTCCACCCCTTCACGCACCAGGTCCACCAGCCGGTCGCCCATGCCGATCTCCAGCTCGATGTCGGGGTAACGCTCAAAAAAATCGCCGATCACCGGCAGCAAAAAGTGTTTGGCCAAGGTGCCGTGCAAATCCACCCGCAGCTTGCCGCGCGGCTTGCTGCCGGTGTTGACGAAAGCCGATTCGGCTTCTTCCAGGTCGGTCAGGAGGCGCAGGCAGCGCTCGTAATACGCCGCGCCGTCCTGCGTGGGGCTCACATGCCGCGTCGTGCGGTGCAACAGGCGCGCGCCCAGGCGTTTTTCAAGCTGCTGCACGGCGTGCGTCACGGTGGCGCGCGGCAGCAAGAGGTCGTCAGCCGCCTTCGTAAAACTGCCCAGCTCCACGATTCGCGTGAAGAGCTGCATCGAGCTGAAACGGTCCATGGAGCGCGCCTCTATTGTTGATATTCATTGAACAGTGATGGCAATTTTACGGTATTTATCGCGCGTAGATTGAATAGAACAATACCTTCACTGACTCACCAAAAGCGCACAACACACCCAGCGCCCCGGGCGGTCAGAGCCAACCAACCCCTTACCAAGTTCATCAATCTCAGGAGTTCCAAATGACCGCTTCCGCAAACCAAGTCACTCAAACCGCCATCGTCACCGGCGCCTCGCGCGGCATAGGCGCCGCCATTGCCCAGCGTCTGGCCAAAGAAGGCTATGCCGTCGTCGTCAACTACGCCGGCCAGGCCGGCGAAGCCCAGGCCGTGGTGCAGTCCATCACGGCCGCCGGCGGCAAGGCCGTTGCCATCCAGGCCGATGTGGCCAGCTCAGCGGCAGTGAAGCAGCTGTTTGAGGGCAGCATCAAGGCCTTCGGCCGCGTCGACGTGCTCGTCAACAACGCCGGCATCATGCCGCCCACGCTGCCGGCACTGGCCGACACCGACGACGACACCTTTGACCGCCTCTTCGCCGTCAACGTCAAAGGCACTTTCAACACCCTGCGTGAAGCCGCAACGCGCCTGCAGCCCGGTGGCCGCATCGTCAACTTCTCGACCAGCGTGATTGGCCTGGCCCTGCCCGGCTACGCGATCTACGGCGCCACCAAGAGCGCGGTGGAAACCTTCACCAACATCATGGCCAAAGAGCTGCGAGGCAAAAACATCCGCGTCAACGCGATCGCTCCCGGCCCCACCGCCACGGCCTTGTTCCTCAACGGCAAGACGCCCGAGACGATTGAGCGCATGGCAAAGATGGCGCCGCTTGAGCGCCTGGGCACGCCTGAGGACATCGCCAGTGCGGTTGCATTTCTCGTGAGTGAGAACTCTGCGTGGGTGAACGGCCAAACGCTTCGGGCAAATGGCGGCGTTGTTTGAACGCAAGCACTTTCACCAACCCATCAAACACTCTTTTCAAACCATATTCAGAAAGACACACATCATGAAATCCGTCATCCTCGTCACCGGTGCAGGCACCGGCATCGGCCACCTCACTGCCCGTTCACTCGCACAAGCCGGCCACACGGTGTATGCCAGCATGCGCGACATCCAGGGCCGCAATGCGCCCAAGGTGCGTGAGCTGCGCGACTGGAGTTTTGCCAATGGCTTCGACTTGCGCGCCGTTGAACTCGACGTGCTCTCGCAAGCTTCAGCCGACGCCGCCGTGGCGCACATCATGGCCGAGCAGGGCCGCCTCGATGTCATCGTGCACAACGCCGGCCATCTGGTCGTCGGCCCCGCCGAGGCCTATACGCCTGAAGAAATCATCAAGGTGCTGGACACCAATTTCCTGGGCAGCCAGCGCGTGAACCGCGCCGTGCTGCCGGTGATGCGCAAGGCTGAAGCGGGCCTGGTGCTGTGGGTTAGCAGCAGCACGGTGCGCGGCGGCTTCCCGCCTTTCCTCGGCCCCTACGCCGCTGCCAAGGCCGCGATGGATTCGATGGCTGTGACCATGTCGTATGAGCTCGCCCGCTTCGGCATCGAGACCTCCATCGTCGTGCCCGGCGCCTTCACCAAAGGCACGGACCATTTCCCCAGCGCCGGCAAGCCTGCTGATGCTGCGACCGCGTCCGCCTATGCCCGTTATGACGGCGTGATGGATAAAGTCGGCGAGCGCCTCTCGGCCCTGAGCCCCGATCACGCCGACCCGCAGGCCGTGGCCGACGACATCACCCGCATCGTGGGCCTGCCCGCCGGCACGCGCCCCTTCCGCTCGGTGACCGACTTCATCGACGACGGCGCCGGTGAAGTCACCGTGGTGGCTGAGCGCGTGCGCGAAGAATTCGCCCACCGCATCGGCATCGCCGACATGCTCAAGCCTGCGGTGCGCCGCGCGGCCTGAGGGTGTTCATCACACGGCTTGGGTGACCCTGGGCCGTGTGATGCCTTATTCACTGACTTATCACCTTTAGAGGCAACACCATGCAACCCGTCGTCATCCTCTCTCTCGCCCGCATCCTCATGGCCTTGGCCTTCATCGGCCCCGGCGCCTCGCACTTCATTGAATCGGCCCGCCTGCGCAACTACACCGCAGCGGCGATAGGCGCCATCGAAGTCAGCGCCGGCCTGGCGCTGGCCTTTGGCTGGCAGGTGCGCTGGTTCGCCCTCGCCGCCGCGGCCTTCCTGCTGGTCGACGCCTTTATCGCCCACGGCTTCTGGGCCGCCACACCGCAAGAACTGCGCAACCAGGTCCTGCATTTCTTCAAGAACCTCGCGCTGGCGGGCGGCTTTGTGCTGCTGGCCCTGGCGCCGCAAGGCCGCTAAAAAAAGCCGCGCCTACGAAGACGCCTTGACCCACTCACGCGGCGACACCCCCGTCTTCTGCACAAACAGGCGCGACAGCGCCGACGCGTTGGCATAGCCCAGCTGCGCCGCAATGGCTTTGAGCGACTGGCCGCCGCGCAGCTCGGCCTGTGCAATCGCCAGCCGCCATGTGGCGAGGTAGTCGGCAGGCGTTTGCCCCACCTTCTGCTTGAACAGCACCGCAAACGCGCTGCGCGACATGCCGGCCGATTGCGCCAGCCGCTCCAGGCTCCAGGCCTCGCCCGGCGCTTCGTGCACCGCCACCAGCGCGCGCGCCAGGCGCGGCTCGCCCAGGCCGGCCAGCAGGCCTTCGGGTGCGCTGCCATCTTCTGGGTGATCGAGCAGCCAGCGCAGCAGTTGCAGCAGCAACACCTCAAACAGCCGGTCGGCCAGCAGCCGCTGGCCGCAGCGCACCTGCTCGGTCTCGGCAAAGAGCAGGGCCAGCGTGTGCTCCAGCCCCTGCACACGCGCGAGCGGCAACACCACCAGCGCCGGCAGCGCACGCGCCAGCGGGTGGTTGGCGCCGCCGTCAAAGGCCAGCGTCGCGCAGGTGAAGTCGGCGCCTTCCACCGGCGCGTTGTGAAAGTCGTGCGCCAAAGGCCGTGGGTAAAACACCAGGCTGGGCTCGCTCACCTCGACCCGCTTGGGTGCGCCCGCGCCCGCGCGGTGCGTCACCACCATGGTGCCGCGCCGCATCACATGCAAAAAGCCCAGCCCGGCTTCGGGTGTGAAGCGCGTGACGCCGCACAGCGGCCCGTTGTGAAACATATGGGCCCGCACGCGAAAGCGGTCCATCAGGGCGGAGAGGCGGTCGAGTCCGTCGGTCATGGCGATGTTCATGATTTGGGGCGCTTTGTACGATAAGGATGATTTGATGGACGAATTCATCCATTAAGTCCGGATTGTCGCGCGAAACTTCTTCCTGTGCAGCGAAGGCATCAACAAGCCCCGCCGCGCAGATGTCTTCCCCTTAACCGCGACTCTCCAACTTCCAAAGGACTTCACCATGTCACGCATTCCATTGATCGACCGCACTGCTGCTTCCACCTCAGCCGACCGCAAGGCCCTGCTCGACCAGCTGACCCAGGCCATGGGCGCCACGCCCAATATGTTCAAGGTGGTTGCCAATTCGCCTGCCGCGCTCAAAAGCATGTGGGGCTCGTTCGGCGCACTGGGCGGCGGTGTCATCGGTGCCAAACTCGGTGAGCAGATCGCGGTGGCGGTCGCCGACCGCAATGCCTGCGAATACTGCCTGGCCGCCCACACCGCGCTCGGCCGCAAAGCCGGCGTCAGCGCCGACGCCCTGGCCGCCGCGCAGCGCGGCGAGTCTGGCGACCCGGCCACGGCAGCGGCGCTGGCGTTTGCGCTCAAGCTGGTGAACGAGCGCGGCAATGTGTCTGAGGCCGACGTGCAAGCCGTCCGCCAGGCCGGTTTTAACGACGAGCAGATTGTGGAAATCCTCGCGCATGTGGCGCTCAACCTGTTCACCAACTACGTCAATGTGGCGTTTGCGGTGCCGGTCGATTTCCCGGCGGTCAAGCTCAGCCGCGCGGCGGCCTGAGGCGGCTGAAGACAGCGTAGGGCGAGGCAGATAAGGCTGCTTGTCGGCGCGCCAGCCTACACCGGCCGGCTTGCACCGCGCCCTACACTGGCTTATGAAGACTGCCCGCCTGCTGATCGTCCTTGCCGCCACGGCCTTAGCCACCAGCGCGTTCGCGCTGGAGCCCGAAGATATCTTCAAGCGTGCAGCACCCGCCGTGTGGACGGTCAAGGCGGACCTCGGCAACAACCAGGCCGGCATCGGCAGCGCGGTGGCCATCACGCCCAACCTGCTGGTCACGGCCTGCCATGTGGTCACCAAGGCCATCACCGTCAAGCTCACGCAGCTGCAGCGCGAAGTCAAAGTCATCCGCATCACACGCGACCCGGTGCCCGAGCACGACCTCTGCGTGCTGCACGCCGAGCCGGGCGTGGCGCTCACGCCCGTGGCCATCGCACCCATCAGCACCGTGCAGGTGGGCGCCAAGGCCTATGCCATCGGCAGCCCGCACGGGCTGGAGCTCACACTGTCTGAGGGCCTGGTGTCGTCCCTGCGCGCCAACGCCACCAGCAACCTGCCCACCATCCAGACCTCGGCCTCCATCTCGGCAGGTTCCAGTGGCGGCGGTTTGTTTGATGTTGAGGCGCGCCTGATGGGCGTGACCATCAACATCTCGCCCGGCGGCGAGAACCTGGGCTTTGCCTACCCCGCGCAGCTGGTGATGGAGCTGCCCCAGCGCATAGACGCCGAACTTGTGCAGTGGCGCGAGCGCCTGAAAAACCTGGGTGTGGTGATGGGCGCCAACGGCGAGCCCACGCCCTCGGGCCATGCCGATCTGGAGAACGATGCGGCCCTGCCCGTGCTGGGCGGCGGCAGCGACCCGGCCGCGCTGCGCCTGGCCTACAAACAGTTTTTGCTGCAGTCGCAGCCGCGCGCTTTTTTGATCACCGGCGACGGCCACTTCGGCACCGTCACCAGCCTGGCCGGCCTGAACGAGCAGCTCACCGGCTGCGCGCAAAAGAAGATCACCTGCGCCGTCTACGCCGTCAACGGCACCGTGGTGTGGGGCAAGCAGCAGCCGGCCCGCTGAGGCCGGTCAGTTGCCTCTTTCCCCTCTTGCTCCCTCTCCCTCTGGGAGAGGGTTAGGGTGAGGGCCGGCGGCCTCGCAGGTATACGCAGCTCAAACTCCAAGTGCCGACAGCCCTCATCCCCACCTTCTCCCAGAGGGAGAAGGAGTAAATCCGGGTTTAAGTGAAATTAATCACCAATCCAATATTTGCCTTGGCCATGCGCTACTGAAAAGACAGCTGACGTATGACGGCGCCTTATGGGTAATACCCCGCCCCCGCCGCAAATTCAGCCTTGAACACCTCGGCCACCCAGTCGGCAAAGGCCCGCACCTTGGCCGTCAGGTGGCGGTTGCGCGGGTACATCACCACCATCGCCAGGTCTTCGGGCTGCCAGTCGGGCAGCACGCGCACCAGCTCGCCGCTGGCCAGCAGCGCGCAGGTGCGGCGCGTCAGCGGCGGCTGCGCAAGGCCCAGGCCGGCCAGCACCGCGCCCATGTGGCTGTCGGCGTCGTTGCAGCTTACCCAGTGCGGGCGGTGTATCTGCCGCACATCCTTGCCTTTGGCAAATTCGAAGGGAAACACCCGGCCTGTCTTGGCCGAGTGAAAGTTCACAAAGCGGTGCTGCTCCAGGTCTTCCAGCGTCTGCGGTGTGCCGTGCTGCGCCAGGTAAGAAGGCGCGGCGCAGGTCACCACCTTGAGCCGGCCCAGCGGCCGCGCCACCAGTGTCTCGTCGTGCAGCAGGCCGCCGCGTATCACGCAGTCCACGCCCTCGGCCACCAGGTCCACCGGCCTGTCGCTGCTGCCCAGTTCCAGCACCATGTCGGGGTAGCGTTTAAAAAACTCCGGCAGCGCCGGTGAGATCACATGCCGGCCCACGGCGGCCGGCACATCCACCCGCAGCCGCCCGGCCGGCGTAGCCACGGCGCGCCGCAGCGTGCCCTCCAGCTCGCCCATGTCCTGCAGCATGGCCATCGCGCGCTGGTGGTACAGCGCGCCGTCGTCCGTCAGGTTCAGCCGGCGCGTGGTGCGGTTCAGCAGGCGCACACCCAGGTGCGCTTCCAGCTCCTGCACGGTTGTGGTCACGCGGGCCTTGGGCATGTGCAGCGCCGTGGCGGCGGCGGTAAAGCTGCCCAGCTCCACCACCTGGTTAAACACTTCCATTGCTCTGTAGCGGTCAACGCTCATGTTGTGCTCACCCTTTTTGTTCTTGAATGTTCTTGAAATTAGTAACAGTTATTTTGAAATACAGCAGTTTATTCTTCTATTTGAAATCAATACAGTCCTTCTACCGCTTCATTGATCTCTCCACCCCTGCATTGATTCCGAATTCACGAAAAGGCTCCCCAATGACTACCACTCCTGTTGCCACTCTCTCCTCCACCCGCCTCGGCTTTCGCGGCCCGCAATCCGTCTCGGCCATCAGCCTGGGCGCGATGGGCATGTCGGGCATGTATGGCGCCAACGACGAAGCCGCAAGCATCGCCACCATCCACGCAGCGTTAGACGCCGGCGTTAACCTCATCGACACCGGCGACTTCTACGGCATGGGCCACAACGAAATGCTGATAGGCCGCGCGCTCAAGGGCCGGCGCGACGAAGCGCTGATCTCCGTCAAGTTCGGCGCGCTGCGCGACCCCAGCGCCGGCTGGATCGGTATGGACGGCCGGCCCGCCGCCGTCAAAAACTTCCTGGCCTACACGCTGCAGCGCTTGGGCACCGACCACATCGACATCTACCGCATCGCGCGGCTGGACCCCAACGTGCCGATTGAAGACACGATTGGCGCCATGGCCGACATGGTCAAAGCCGGCTTTGTGCGCCACATCGGCCTGAGCGAAGTCGGTGTCGACACCATCAAAAAAGCGCACGCGGTGCACCCCATCAGCGACTTGCAGATCGAGTACTCACTCATCAGCCGCGGGCCCGAGGCGCAGATCTTCCCCGTTCTCAAGCAACTGGGCATAGGCGTCACCGCTTACGGCGTGCTGTCGCGCGGCTTGCTGTCAGGCTCCAAACCTACAGGGCCCGGCGACTTCCGCGCCCACCTGCCGCGCTTTACCGGCGACAACGCGGCAAAGAACCAGCAGCTTGTCGATGTGCTGCAGCAACTGGCCGGCGGCCTGGGCGCCACCGCCTCACAGGTGGCGATTGCCTGGGTGCTCGCGCGCGGCAAGGCGCTGGGTATCGACATGGTCGCGCTGGTCGGCTCGCGCACGCTGAAGCAGCTGGATGAATCGCTGGGCGCGCTCAAGCTCACGCTCAGCGCCGAAGACCTGCAGCGCATCGAAGCAGCGCTGCCGGCCGATGCGATTGCCGGCACCCGTTATGGGGCTGAGCAGATGGCGCATCTGGACAGTGAGAAGTAAGACGAACAATACGGCTCACGCCTGATTTCCCCGGCTCAACTCCCTCCCCCGCTGGGGGAGGGTTGGGGTGGGGGCCAACCGGCCTTCAAATAGGCGCGGCGAAGGATCAGCCGCCGACAGCCCCCATCCCAACCTTCCCCCAGCGGGGGAAGGAGCAAGATCACCCCGCGCGCTGGTCCGCAAAGCGCTTGCGGTAGTCATTGGGGCTCACACCCAGCCGCCGCGTGAAGGCGCGTCTGAAGCCGTCCACATTGCCGTAGCCCAGCGAGTCGGCCAGTTTTTTGAGCGGCACGTCGGAAGCCTCCACTTGCCGGCGCGCTTCATCAATGCGCGCCGCTTCGACAAAACCCGCCGGCGTCACGCCTGTCGCCGCGCGGAAGACCCGCGCAAAGTTGCGCTCGCTCATCGCGGCGCGTTCGCACAGCGCCGGCACCGAGAGGTCCGCGCCCAGGTGCGCCAGCACATAGTCCTGGATCTCACGCACCACCGACTTGTCGGCCGTCTGCGCCGCCAGGTGCGCGCTGAACTGCGACTGCCCGCCCGGCCGCTTCAAAAACATCACCATCTTGCGCGCCACCCGCAGGGCAACATCGCGCCCGTGGTCTTCCTCCACCAGGTGCAGCGCCAGGTCCATGCCCGCCGTCACACCGGCAGAGGTGTAGGTGCTGCCGTCCTTCACGTAGATGGCATCGGCCTCGACCTGCAAGGCGGGAAAGCATGCGGCCAGCCGCTCGGTCGAGTTCCAGTGCGTCGCCACGCGCTTGCCATCGAGCAGGCCCGCCTCGGCCAGCAAAAAAGCACCCGTGCAGACCGAACCCAGCCGCCGCACCGAGCGCGCCTGGCGTTGAAGCCAGGCGCTGGTCTCGGCCCTGCCGGCCAGCTCTTCGGGCAGCGGGCTGCCGGCCACCAGCAGGGTGTCTATGCGGCCGCGATGAGTCTGGATGGTGCTGTCCACCGTCATGCGCATGCCGTTGCTGCCTTTGAGGTCGCCCGCCTGCGTGCCGATCAACTGCAGCCGGTAGGCGCGCGGGTTGCCCAGCTGCTGGGCCGCCTCGGCAAAGACGTCCGCCGGCCCGATCACGTCCAGCAGCTGGACGCGCGGCACGGCGAGGATGGAAACGGTGTGTGTGGCTGACATGGGCGCCTCTTTGGCTGGATTCGCCGGTTTTGCCGGCTTGAATAGAAGGCAGCATAGCCGAAAATAACGTACACGACAAATTCGGCCAGTTCTCTCCGATTTCCATAAAGGCTTTTATGAGCACCACCACCGCCTCCATCGCAGCCGGCCCCGCTTCCGGCACGGGCGCCTCCGCTTCATATTCCATCCGCCAGTTGCCCATCAACCTCTACGGCGCCGTCATGGGCCTGGCCGGCATGGCGCTCGCCTGGCGCCTGGCCGCGCCGGCCTTTGGCGCACCCGCTGGTATCGGCGAGGCTATGGGCTTCTTCGCGCTGGCCGTGTTCGTCGCGCACTCGGCCGGCTACCTCGCCAAGCTCGCGCTGCACCCCGATGCCGTGCGCCAGGAATTCACCGACCCGGTCACCGGCAACTTCTTCGGCCAGCTCGCCATCTCCTTGCTGCTGCTGTCGTCGGTGCTAATGCCATACGGCCAGGCGTTTGCCCAGGGCCTGTGGACGGTGGGCGTGGTGGTGACGCTTGCGCTCGCGTTGCTGGTCGGCAGCCGCCTGCTCAAGGGCAAGCTGGACGCCGCCCATATGCTGCCGGTGTGGATCATCCCCGGCGTCGGTGTGCTCGACATCGGCGTCACCGGCGGCCACATGCCCATGGCCTGGGCCGGTGAAATCAATCTGCTCGCGCTGGCCGTTGGCACCATGGTGGCGCTGGTGTTGTGGACGCTTATCGTTCACCGCCTGGCCCATGGCGAGCCGCTGCCCCTGCGCATGCGGCCTTCGCTGATGATTTTGATGGCACCCTTTGCCGTGGGTTTTCTCGCCTGGGTCAATGTGTTCGGCCATGTCGACCACTTTGCCGGCGCGCTGTTTTATTTCGCGCTCTTTGTCCTGGTGGTCGTGTCGCCCAAGGTGTTCCGCCGTGACGTGCCTTTCTCACCAGGCTGGTGGGCCATCAGCTTTCCGCTGGCTGCGCTGGCCAATGCCGCCATCGTTTATGCCCAGGCGCAAGGCGGCGCGGTGCTGCACGGGCTGGCCGGCGTGTTGCTGGCGGTGTTGACTGTGGCACTGGCGGTACTCACCGTGCGCACGCTGCACTGGGTGTTCACCGGCAAGCTCTTTGCGGTTTGATCAGATAACGTTCTTCTCCAGCAAAGCCGTGCCCTGCACCAGCCGCTGCGCCGCCAGCGGCGACAAGTCCAGGCTGGTGTAGCGGCCCTCTGCGATCCACTCCGCCAGGCCGCGCCCCACCGCAGGTGACTGCTGCAAGCCGTGGCCGCTAAAGCCATTGGCCAGCAGCAAGTTAGGCAGTTGCGGGTGCGGCCCCAGCAGCGCGTTGTGGTCGTGGGTGTTGTATTCGTAATAGCCGGCCCAGGCACGCTGCAGGCGCAGCGCCTCAAAGCCCGGCACCCGGTGCGCCAGCGTCAGCCAGGCTTTGTCAAAGAGTTCATGGTCCACGTCGAGCGGCGCATCGTTGTCGTCTTGCTCAGGCGGCAGTCCGCAAATCCAGATATCACCCTCGGGCCGGAACCACAGGCCGCCCGGATCAATCACCAGCGGGCAATGCGGTGTTTTGGCGGGGCTGGCAAACGCATACACACAGCGCCTGCGTCCAAACACCGGCAAGTCAAAGCCCGTGCCCGCCAGCAGCGGCCGCGCCCACGCGCCTGCCGCGTTCACTGCCCAGTCGCAAGGCAGCTGCTCGCCGCCCTGCAACGCCACCGCAGTCACGCGGCCCGCGCCATGCACAAAGCCCGTGGCCTCGGCCTTCACATACTGCACACCCAGGCTGCGCGCCTTTTGCTTGAAGGCCATCAGCAAACCATAACCGTCAAACCAGCCCTCACCCGAAAGCCCCAGCGACGCCAGCGCGAGGTCGTCGACTTGCAGCCACGGAAAGCGCTGCCGTGTCTCCGCCGGCGTCAGCAGCGCCACGTCTACGCCTTGCGCGCGCTGCGTGGCGTGGTTCTCTTGCAAGGTGGCCGCACCCGCCTCAGTCGCCAAATACAAATAGCCGCGTTCCGTCAAACCAATATCAGGCACGTCGCCATCCACCGCCAGGTGCCGGTGGATGTTGCGCAAGAACTCAATGCCGAACTGCGATACCGCAATATTCACCGGTTGCGAAAACTGCTGCCGTATCGAACTGGCCGACAACGCCGATGAGGCCTGCGTGTACGTCGGGTCGCGCTCAATCACCGTGATGTTGCCGTCAAAGCGCGGGTGCACCGCGAGGAAGTACGCAATGGCGCTGCCGATCACGCCACCGCCGACGATGACGACCTGTTGCGAGGATGTTGGTGTCTGGCCCATGCCGCCCCTGGGTTCAGGCCTTCCCAAGCTGCTGCTTGGCGTGGGCAGCGCCCGGCCCAGTGGGCGCCAGCTCCAGGTAGTTGCGAAAGGCTTTCTGGGCTTTCTCGGTGTCTCCGGCCTTGGCGTGTGCATCGCCCAGGTTCAGGTAGGCAATGGCGCGTGAAGGGTCTATCTTCACCGTGTTCTCAAACCAGCGCGCGGCCTCCTTGAACTTGTCCTGCTTGAAGTAAACAAAGCCCAGGTTGTTGGCCGCCAGCGCAAAGTCGGGGCGCAGCTTCAGCGCTTCGGTGAACTGCACCTCGGCTTCGGCATATTGCTTTTCCTTGTAGAGCTGCAGGCCGCGGTCGTTGGCCCGCTGGGCCAGCTGGCGCGCAGAGCTGGGCACGGCCAGCGGTGTGACGATTTTTTGCTCTCCGCCTTGCAGGTCTTTCACCACCACGGTGGTCGACGCGGCCAAAACCACGGGGCTCTCGTTGCCGGCGGTGGGTACGACGACTGGTGTGGGGGCTGGCTGGCGGCTTGCATCCAGTTTGCTGTTCAGCGCAATCGCTTCACCCGACAACTGGCTTGTCTGCGCGCTCAGAAACTCCGCGTCCGCCGGCAGCGCGAAGACAAAATCGCCTCCTTCGGAGCCCGGCAGGCTGCCAAAGGCGGGTGTCTGGCGCGACACGGACGCCACCGCCGGCGCCACATAGGCGGCCAGCTCGGTTGCGGTAATCAGGCCGTCGCCATTCAGGTCGGCCTTGCCGGCCAGCGCCTGCAGCAGCGTCCAGGTGAAGACCGAGTGCCCGTTGGGCCCGCCGTCGGCCACCAGCTGGTCGGCGCCACCGGCTGTCAGCATCTGCCGGCCCAGGCGCCTGGCGTTGTCGCGCAAGAAGTTGCCGGGGCCCGCGCCACGCGTCAAGCCCAGCCCGCTGTAGCAGGCGTCCATCACAAACAGCACATGCTTGGCCGTCAGGCTCTCGGCAATGTTTTGCAGCTCGGTCATGGGCACCGCGTCGGTGGCGAGTTTGTTCGGGTCCGAGTCGGCCGGGATGATATAGCCCAGGTCGCGGCCCGAGCTGAGCTGCCGTGTGGCGCCGTGGCCGGCGAAGAAAACAAACAGCCTGTCGTTTTTCTTCATGCCGCTGTGCGCCAGCTTGTCGTGAAAAGCCCCGAGGATGCCGGCGCGCGTCGCTTCGCGGTTCTCCAGCGACAGCACATGGTCGGCGCTGAAGCCAAAGCGCTGGATCAGCGTCTCGCGAATCGCTCGCGCATCACGCACCGCGTATTGCAGCTTGGGCCAGCTCGCATAGTCGTCAATGCCGATCACAATGGCCCACGAATCGCTGTAGCCCGGGTTGGCCGCCACCGGAGTTGCCACTGCGGCGTTGCCCTTGGCGGCGCTAAAGCCATTGCCGTCCCAACCGGCAAACTGGTAGCCCTCGGCCACCAGCCGGTCCAGGATGGCGGGCAGCGCCTTCACCGTGCGCTCGTGAATGTCGTGAAACAGGATGATGCCGCGGCCCTCTTTGTCCACCGTGCGCAGCACGCGCTCCACGATGGAGCTGGGCACCGGGTCGGCCCAGTCCAGCGAATCGATGTTCCACATCACCGAGCGCAGGTGCGCGGCCGACAGCACGTCCAGGCCCTCGTCATTGCGCGCGCCGTATGGAAACCGGAACAGCGGCGAACGCCGCGCGTCCACCGCCTTGAGCAGATCGTCGGTGCCCAGCACTTCCGACTTGAGCCCCTGGCCGTTGAGCTTTGACAGTTGCGCATGCGTCATGCTGTGGTTGGCCAGCGTGTGGCCTGCCTCCAGCAGCTTGCGGCTGACCTCCGCGCGAGGGCCCAGCTTGGTCTTGCCGTCCGCCGCCACCGTGCCCAGGTTGCTGCCCACCTGAAAGAAGATGCCCGGCGCACCATACTGCTTGAGGATGGCGGCAATCTCGCTGGTGTACACGCCGTGTGGGCCGTCATCAAAGGTCAGCACGATGGTCTTGGGCGGCAGGCTGTAGCCGAACACCTCGCCCTCTTCTTCACCTTTGGCCTTGCGCGCCGGCGCCTTGGGCACCGCATAAGGCATCACCACACCGAAGTCTTTCAAAATCTGCGCGCGCGCATAGAGCTTCTTCAGGCTGGCGACATAGTCCTCCCAGCGCTCGCGCTTGAGCTCGATGGCGCGCGGCTCAAACCGGCCAAAGACCAGGCGGATTTCCTTTTCGTAATTGCGCTCTATCTCCAGCAGGGCGTCCAGGTCCTCACCGATGCGCTTGTGCAGCTTGATCGCCGGCAGTGAAGAATCCGCCGCCACGGCGGCCTGCAGGCTGCGCAGCAATTCGCGAAAGGCCAGCCGGTCCGCGTCGAACAGACTCTTGTCGCTTTCGATGTAGTCCAGCAGGCCGGCCAGCGCATCAAAGCGCTGCGGGCTGCCCGAAGCCACCAGGGCCGCCATCTGCGTTTCAAGCTCCGCCACGCGCTGACGGTTCTCATGAAACAGCCCCTGGCCCACCTGGTTGGCCATGGCCTTCTCACCGGCGGCCAGCGTTTTCTCATCGGCAAACAGCACGATGATCTTGCGGTAGCCGGCCAGCACCTCCTGCATGCCCGCGAGGATCTTGCCGGTATCCAGCGGCGCCGCCGCTGCGGCAGCAGCTGGGGGTGGTGCTTCGTCTTTCTTCCCGTTGATGCCGAGAATGACGGCTGTACCCAGCGCCAGCAAAGTCACCGCGGCCGCAACAGCCAATTTGGTCTTGTTATTCATGATTTTTTATGGCGAGCCTGCGCAAGCAGGTGGTTGAATCTTGCCCCCGGTGCGCCGCAAACCTGGCTTGCGGCGGCGCGCCTCTCCAGAAAATCATCATAGCTTTGCCTGGCAGATCCATGCCCGGGAATTGGCGCCTGACCCATGCAGTCTTATTGCAGCCAGACGGCCAGCAGAGCGCTGACTCCCGCGATAACCAGGGACAGCCATGAACCGATGGCATACCGGGCGCCAGCATTCCCGGCCCTGGCCTGCTTCCAGATCAGGCCGATGTCATATGGGAGTTTTTTGACCATGCAAAAAATGGCCGGCGCGAGAAGCCCATGGGCGAAAACCAGAAGCCATACCGCCGGAAGCACGGGATGCAACTTGTACAGCGCAACGAATAGGGTTTGCATCGTTAACTCAAGATTGTGTGATTCAGGGGTGGTGTTTGCCGTGCGCCTCGTTGCGCCACATCCTACATGGCGCCTGAGCCACCAAGCGACGCCTCGTTCAGGCAACGGTGCTGTGCGTAACGTGGCCATCTCATATGATCGTGTCAACTTATGCCGTCTAAAGCCCACTTTCCAGATGGAGTGCCGTGTTATTCGGCCGCCTCTGATGGCGTTCCGTATCTCTGCGGCAAATTACAAAGCTAGTTTTCTAGATGGAAACCGCATTGCTTCTATTTTTGGGGTTCCTGATTTGCCTTGGCTTTGCTTTACTCATGCATGAAGCGAGAGGGAACACCATCAAGGATCTATGCAAACGCAACGAAGCGGTGTTTCAAAAGCAGGCGCAGCAATATCCCGCTCTTTTGACAGCAAGATTGGTGCGGCAAAAAGACGAAGCAAGTGGCGACAATGCCGTGGTGGTCCTCACCGAGCGCATTTACCAGTGCGAGGATGGCTCCTATTGGTTGTTTATTTGCCAGTCGGGCGAGCCCAGACACCTGATCCAGCTTCACCTGGAACGGGCTAAAAATTTGCTCCGATCGACCCCGGATATTTTTGTGAAAGAGTTTCCTGAGGAAACATGAATCACCGGCCCGAAACCCCATGCAAACACTCCGCATCTCCACCGACAAAGCCGAACTCGACGTTCCGCTGATCCACGGCTTTCTTGCCGAACAATCCACCTGGGCAAAAGGCATTCCCCTGGCCACGGTTGAGCGTGCCATTGAACATTCCCTGTGTTTTGGCGGCTACCTGGGCAGCTCGCAGGTGGCGTTTGCCCGTGTGATCTCCGACTACGCCACCTTTGGCAACCTGGTCGATGTGTTTGTCTTGCCCGCGTATCGCGGCAAGGGTTTCAGCAAAGTCATCACGCAGGCTGTACTGGATCACCCACAGCTTCAGGGCTTGCGCCGCTTCACCCTCGCCACGGGCGACGCGCATGGTCTCTATGCCCAATTCGGATTCACCCCGCCCTTGCGGCCGCAGTCGCTCATGGAGCGCTACTTTCCGAACATCTATCAGAGCGCACCGTAATCCTTCCCTCAAGCAAACCTCAAACCTTCAATACGCCCATGGATTCCTTCAAACCCAGAGTCGGTAAACCCATCACGCCCGAGCAGTTCGACGAGCTCAGCGACGAGCAGCTGGTGCGGCTCATCCCCAAGGCGTATCGCGAGTTCTTTCCCGGCAAGGACTTCTGTGCCGATGGGCATTTCTATCTGCACGATGGAACGGCCTGGAGTTTCTATCGAGGTGATTTGCTTGATGAGTAGTGTCTGCCTGAGATACAGACGGCAACGCGCATTTGTCGCCGCACAGCGACAAATCCTGTAAAGCGCGGGTGTGTTGTGCAACGTTGTGTGTGTTGGGTCAACAAGGCGGCAAGCGGTGCCGTTGAACACACGGCTATGTGATTTCAACATTCTTATCAGCCATTTCATCATCCATTCAAAGGACTCTCATGAACAAACTGCTCGCTTCCCTGATCGCCACCCTGTTCGTTGGCGTTGCTGCCGCACAAACGCCTGCGCCTGTCGCACCGGCCACCCCCGCAGTCGTCAAAGCAGAAGCCAAGGCTGAAAAGTCTGACGCAGCTGCTGTGAAGAGCGAAGCCAAAGTCGCTGCCAAGGCTGACGCCAAGGTCGTGAAGGCCGAAGCCGCTGCCACCGAGAAAACCAACAAGGCTGATGCCAAGGCCGCCAAAGCCAAAGCAAAGGCTGATGCCAAGGTTGCCAAGGCAGATGCTGGTGACAAAGCCAAGGCCACCGCCAAAGCTGAAAAGACTGCCGTCAACGCAGACACCAAGGCAGCTACCACCGCTGTGGACGCCAACGCCAAGGTCAACTCCGTGAAGATCGACGCAACGGCCGACAAGACCAAGGCCAAGCTCGACACCAATGCCGTCAAGGCAGAAGGCAAGGCCGACGTAAAGGCTGCTGCCAGCAAGTAAGCGGCAACGCGGGCCACAAACCCGCCGCCCCTGAAAAAGACAGGCCCAGGCCTGTCTTTTTTTTGCCTGTACATGCACGGGCAAACGCAGGCTGGTATGCCGCGAGGGCATGGCGCGGCGGACCGGCGGGTGGCATCATCCACCCATGCCTGCATCGCCCCATCACCAAAGCCGCGTTCTGGCCTCTCCGTGGGAAGGCGTCTACGGCACGCACATTGACAGCGCCCGCCACTACGGCCGCCATTCGCACGCGGTCTATGGCGTGGGGTTGCTGGAGCACGGCGCGCAAAAGTCGGCCAGCGGGCGCGGCCAGGTCGAGGCCTATGCCGGTGACATCCTCATGTGCAACCCCGGTGAAGTGCACGACGGCCAGCCGCTGGGTGGCCCTTCGCGCCGCTGGCGCATGGTGTACCTGGAGCCGGCCGCCATGGCTGCCGCGATGAATGCGCCCGGAGCCACGTCCGAGCTTGAACTCACCCACGCCGTCGCGCAAGACGCGCGGCTGCGCCTGGCCTTGCAGCGCCTGCTGGGGCAGCTTCAACAATGGAGTGACGGTGGGCGCAGCCCGGGCGCCGAAGCGCTCGCTTGCGAAGAGTCGCTGGCGCGGGTGTGCGGCTTGCTGCTGGGCCGTCACGCCGTTTCCACCGCCCGTTCCGCGGAGTCTTCCAACGCCATCACCCCGCAGATCCGGCAGGTGCGCGACCGCCTGGCCGCCGGCCTGCTCGCGCCGCCCACCCTGGGCGAGATGGCGCTTATGGCCGGGCTCAGCAGGTTTCAGCTGCTGCGCCACTTTGAAAAAGCCTTTGGCGTCACGCCCCATGCCTGGCTGCAGCAACAGCGCGCCGAACGTGCGCGCGGCCTGATCCGCAGCGGCGCCAGCCTGGCCGCGGCCGCCGCGTCCAGCGGCTATGCAGACCAGAGTCACATGACGCGGCTCTTCGCGCGCCAGTTCGGGTTTACGCCCGGCGCGTGGCTGCAGGCAACATCGCGCAGGGTACAAAGCCGCCTGCAATAACGTTCAAGACACGCGTCCGGCGCAGCGGCACACTGCGCGCATGTTCTTTCGCCATTCAGAAGCCCTTTGGGCCGATTACCCCGAGCTGGTGCCCGGCGTGCTGTACGCCGGTGGCATCACACCCAACGCAGATGTCGGCCCGCAGGTCGTCCGCTTCAACGCCATCGCCCAGGCCCGGCTGGCTACGGGCCCCGAGGGCGAGTTTGCTGAAGTGCAGGCCTGGCGGCGCACCTTCTCCAAAATGGGGCTCAAGCCCACGCAATACCGCTGCGCGTCCGAGTCGCTGCTGCGCCGCTTCCGCAAAGAAGGGTCCTTGCCCCAGCTGCATCCGCTGGTCGATTTGTGCAACGCCATCTCGCTGGCCTTTGCGATTCCGATTGCGGTGTTTGACGTGGCCAAGGTGTCGCAGCATCTGGAAGTGCGCTACGCCACCGGTGCTGAAAACTACCTCACTTTTGGAGGCGACGTTGAACATCCCGAAATGGGTGAGGTGATCTTTGCCGACGCCACCCAGCCTGCCGCCAACGCGCATGCCCGCCGCTGGACCAACCGGCAAAGCGGTTTGTCTGCCGTCAGTCCGGATACCCGCGACGTACTGATCGTGGCGGAAGCCTTGCATACCTCGGCCGGTGACGATGTGGCGCGGCTGGTGAGCACGCTCGTCCATGAACTGACCGCTGTCTGGCCCACAGAACCCAAGACCCAATTGCTGAGCCGGTCCTCACCGCACTTCGAGTTCTAGCTCTCCCAGCGGGGAAAGAGAAAGAAAACTCTCAGCTCACCGGCTTGTTCACAAACGCAATCACCAGCCCCTTGTCCGTCACGGTGATCGTGCTGGGCTGCACGCCCATGCTGTCGGGCAGCGCCAGGTCTTGCGGTTTGAGGGTATGCAGCACCGCACCCTGCAACGCCTGCTCTGCCAGCTGCGGCCCGTAGCTGCCCAGCAGCATGGATGCCTGTGGCGGCAGGCCATCAAACTGCAGCGCGTTCACCCGCAGCTCATGGGCGCGAATCGTCATGTCGCTTGCCTCATAGCGCAGCGCAAAGTCCAGGTCAAAAGTGCCGGGGTAAGCGCGGCGTAGCACCGGGCCGCCGGCTTCTACCGCCATCACCGCGCCCAGCCGGTTCTGCGCGGTCAGCATGCGCAGCTGCGGCGCCTGCACGGTGATATCCAGAATGCCTTCGGCGCGTTTGCGCAGCGGAAAACGTTTGGCAATCGCATCCTGCAGCTGTGCGGTGGTCACGGTGTAGCTGGGCTGGCTGTGCGTGGCAAACAGCGCAAAGTACGCCGCGCCGCCCAGGGCCAACCGTGTGGAGGTGGCCAGCGATGCGGCAAGCAGCAGTCTTCGTTTCATTCGGTGTCCTTTCACGCTTTCAGGCTGTAAATGGTGACGCGGGGCCGGCGCCGCTTGTGTCATTCAAAAGCCCGTATTGCAGTCAGCGCTCAACCGATGGGAGCCCAAGGGCCATGTAAAGGTTCAATTCCTGTATGGTCGGTGTGATGCGAACTCTCCTGCTCCTTCTATTGCTCTCGACCTGCACCTTGGCCGGCGCACAAGCCAACAAGGCCGAACAAGACGCGCTGGCCCTGGCGCTCAAGTCGCAGCGCATCCTGAATGAGTACGCCTTCGGGGCGACAGACCCGGACACCATGAAGTATGCGCAGCGCTTGCGGCTGACCAAAGCCGCGCTGGATGGGCAACGCAAAGAATGGCCCACCGTCACCAGCGGCCCGGACCCATGGGACAACTTTCGCCCCTGCAAAAGTGCACTCGAAAAAGCGTCTTATGTGGCCGGGCTTTCAGCCATGAAGGCCGTCAGCAAGCTCGACGACCAAGTCTTTAACGCCGAGAAGGGCCAGCTGCGGCAACTTCGCACCGAATGCGATGCCCAGGTGAAGCAAGGCCAGACAGGCCGCTGAGGCAAAGAGGCTCAGCGCCCCACCACCGACCAGCCCGCCTTCTGGTTGGTCTTGTCGTTCTCGTATTCCCAGCGTGTGCCGCAGCGGTCGCACTGGTAGCTGGTAATCGTTACCAGCCCGTGGCGGCGCGTCTCGTGGCGCGGGTCGCCCTGCACCAGCTCCGCATGGCCCGGCGCCTTGCGCCAGTTGCGCTGAATGCCCGCGCACGAGTCGCAGAGCTCCATTTTTTTGAGTTCTTGTGCGCGTTGGGGGTCTTGGGTCATGGTGGTGCTCTGAAATCGGATGTTGGCCCCGATTGTCGCCGCTGCGGCTCCTCCCGAAAATCGGGGCGACCACGTTGGCGCAGTGGCAATCGATTGACCGCCTCTCACGGCAGGCCTATTCTTGAAATTGCCCAGTCACCTTATTCGGGAGATACATCATGTACAAGCGAATTTTGCTGGCTTACGACGGCTCGCAACCGGGCCAAAAAGCCCTGCTTGACTGCCGCGAGATCGCGCAGTGGAGCCAGGCCTCCCTGACGCTCATTGCCGTGATGCCTCCGCAGCGGCAGCTGGTCGCGCCCGAGGGCTACATCTACGAAAAAAGCGTCATCGACCAGGAGCGAACCAGGTACCAGGGCATCCTCAACGACGGCTTGCGCCAGCTGATAGAGGCAGGCCATGAGGCCAGCGGCGGTGAAGTGGTGTACGGCGAAACCGTCGATGAAATCGCCAGGTACGCCCGGCAGATCGAAGCCGACCTCATCGTGGTCGGCCACAAGCACCTGGACAGCTGGGCCGCGCGCTGGTGGCGCGGCTCCGTGTCCAAATCGCTGATCGAACATGCGCCCTGCAGTGTGCTGGTGGTGATTACCCGCTGAGCACCAGAACACCCGCGCGGCAGGCGGGGCACAACGCCAGAAGGGTTTTATGAAAGGGGTCGCTTGACTTCGAGTGCGCTCGAAGTTTTAAAGTCCCTCCATGACCGACGCACCCATCGCTTCTCCCACCGTTTCCCTAAGCATTGCCGAAGCCGCAGAAGCCTCAGGCCTGAGCGCCTACACCCTGCGCTACTACGAGCAGATCGGCCTCATCGCCCCCATAGACAGGCGCAGCGGCGCACGCCGCTACAACGACGCCGACATGCGCTGGCTCGACTTCCTGGTGCGCCTGCGTGCCACCGGCATGTCGATGCGCGACATGCAGCGCTACGCCAAGTTGTTGCGCATGGGCAATGCCGCCGGCAGCGTGGCCGAGCGCCAGGCCATGCTGGAAGACCACGCCGCTCGCCTGGAGGCCGACATCCGCGCCCAGCGCGAGACCCTGCAATACATCCGCAAAAAGATCCGCTCATACGAAGAGCTGCGCGCCATACCCAAACGCGCCTGACCCAGCTACCCCATTCACGTCACCTCACATACCCACACAAAGGACACCATGATCAAAACCCGCACTCTGGGCCGCAACGGCCCCGCCATCTCTGCCATCGGCCTCGGCTGCATGGGCATGAGCGAGTTCTATAGCAACCGCGACGACGCCGAGTCCATCGCCACCATCCACCATGCACTGGACCGCGGCCTTAACTTTCTGGACACCTCAGACATCTACGGCCCGCACACCAACGAGCTGCTCATAGGCAAAGCCATCGCTGGCCGGCGGCAGGACGTGTTCATCGCCACCAAGTTCGGCATCACCCGCGACCCGGCCAACGATGCGGTGCGCGGCGTCAACGGCCGGCCCGAGTACGTCAAAGCCAGCTGCGACGCCAGCCTCAAGCGCTTGGGCATAGACCAGATCGACCTCTATTACCAGCACCGCGTCGACAAGACCGTGCCCATTGAAGACACCGTGGGCGCCATGGCAGAGCTGGTGAAGGCCGGCAAGGTGCGCTACCTGGGCTTGTCTGAAGCCTCTGCCGCTACCCTTACCCGCGCCTGCAAGGTGCACCCCATTGCCGCGCTGCAAAGCGAATATTCACTATGGACGCGCGACCCCGAAGCCACCGGCACCCTGGCCGCCTGCCGTGAGCACGGCGTGAGTTTTGTCGCCTATTCACCGCTGGGCCGTGGTTTTCTCACCGGCGCTTTCAGCAAGCCCGAAGACCTGCCCGCCGACGACTACCGCCGCAAGTTCTCACCCCGCTTTGCCGAAGAGAACTTCAAGCGCAACCTGGCGCTGGTCGATGCCGTCAAACAGCTGGCCGCTACCAAAGGCGTCACAGCCTCGCAAATCGCGCTGGCCTGGGTGTTGGCGCTGGGGGCAGACATCATTCCCATCCCGGGCACCAAGCGCCGCAGCTACCTTGACCAGAACATCGCCGCGCTGGATGTGGTGCTCAGCCCGGCAGAGTTGGCGGCGCTGGACAAAGCCTTCCCGCCAGACGCCGCCGCCGGCCTGCGTTACCCCGAGTCATTTCTCGGCCTGGTCAACGTCTGAGGCCCGCAGGCCCCGGGGCCTGGCAGCTAGGCCACGTAGTGCGAGGCCACAAAGGCCAGCCCCAGGAACCCGCCCCAGAGCAGAAAGGTGATCACCTTGTTCTGCTCGTTCTCATGGTGCGTCAGAAACAGGTGGCCCAGCAGCCAGGTAATGCCCTTGAAACCAAACACCAAACCCACCACCGCCGCCGCACCGGCATACACCGCATGCATCCACAGCGGAATGGCCATCAAAAGGTAAGCCAGGTCACGCGACGGGAAGACAAGGTAAGTACCCAAATACAGGGAGATCTCAAAAACCGGTATCGCCACCAGCGCCGCCACAAGGCGCCAGACAATGCCCTCACTCTCGTCAGAGGGGGTTCGCCGCTTGCGCAGGTAAGTAGGTCTGTCCATGGGGTCGGACTATAGCGGCAAGTCAGCGTTCGAGGGGCGAGCCAGTTCTTGCAGGCGCTGGTGAGCTGCGTCGTCCATATCCAGGGGCTGCTGTTGCTTGGCCTTTAAATAGTGATTGGTAAACACATCCAGATAAGCCTCCAGCGTGTCAGCCACCTGCACCTCACCCGCCAGCGCCATGCACAGCGCCGCCACTTCCGAAGTGCAAAAGTGCTCATCCCGCTGCGAGCGCCGCAGCTTGTAGCGAGACAGCTGCTCACTCTGCAAACTCAACACCGGCAAGTGGTTCAGGTAAGGGCTCTTGCGAAACATCTTCCGTGCCTCAGGCCACGTCGCGTCCAGCAATACAAACAGCGGACGCCTGGTGGCGTTGTTGCCGGTTGATGCGCCGGCAGACGCCACATCCATCACCACCCGCTCAGCCGCCACAAACTCACCAGGGAAGACCAGATAAGGCTGCCACTGCGGGTCAGCCAGCAAGGCCAGCAGCGCAGGGTCCACCTCGGTACGCGCCCACTCAAACGCAAACGTATCCGCCACCACATCGGCAATCAACCACCCCGTGTTGCTGGGCTTCAGCGCCTCAATATCCGCCATCACCAGGCACACCCCCGCACGCGAAGGCACGGCCGGGCGCAAGGCGCACATGCAATGACTGGGAATCAGCCGGCAGCCGTCACAGCGAACGTTGCGCGGGCCGCCGCGGGCTAGGAAGGGTTTGGAGGCGCGCGCCAGGCGCGCGGTGCGTAGGCGGGAAACGGCGTGGGGCATCGGATGGGTTTTAAGCGATCGTTCCCACGGGCACGATTGACAGCGTACTAATGACGCATAACTAGCCAACTCGTGAAAACGGGTAACTATTTTTCAGATAAATGTTTAAGAACTGACCTTTTGACGGTGCTTCCATAAACTGGTCAAAAAGAGCCTGCGAAACGTTGTAGTACTGATAAACCGTTCCGTTAGAGAACTCTATCTCCAACGTTTGAGCTTGATCGTCATAGCCAACGGATATTAGATTGGACGATGCTACGGGATCGCGATTCATAGTTCTTCTTTCTTATCTGGGGTATCAGATACGCGTTGCCGTTGCTTGGTGAATGGCACTGCAGTCGCGGTAGTCCTCTGCGCTCGCCACGAAGCCACTACTCGGTCATAGCCTTCCGCAACCCGACGCTTAGACCACGCACCAGTGACGTCTGGATCTGAACTCTGAGGTTGATGCTCCTTGGAAGGCAAAGTCACGCGACATCGTACGGGAAGTCTCGCAGCCTCTCCCGCGATGATTGCCTCCCCGGTGCGCAACACAGGAAGTAGATCCATGAATCCAGCAAGATTGTCTGGGAGGGCACCCTTAACTCTTGCTCTATCGGCGGGATTGGAAAGTCGAAGCGCAATAATCGTTCCGCATTGAGAGAGAACAGTTTCGTCAATTTCCGCCGGACGCTGAGAAATGATCATAGCCCCCATCCCATATTTTCGACCCTCTTTTGCTATGCGTTTCACAATCTCAGAAGCGACGTTGTTCTTCTCATCTTGGCCAAGATACCGATGTGCTTCTTCCATGACCATTAAGAGCGGGCGAAGCATTCCACCCTCTGTTTTTTCTCTACTCCAAAAAAGCGCCTCGTAGACAATGCGCAGAATTGAACCAATTAGCCGAGTTAGCACCGTACTCGGTACTCCTGAAAGATCAAGGATGGTTAGTGGTCTATCGTGACCAAGCCAACCTTCGAGTAATTTGTCTAGGTCTAGTTTGGTTTCGCCTGCCTCGTTCGGCTCCCAAGGGCCAGGGTGGAGTATGAAGTCGTATCTTCGGTCTAGTAATCGTGACCGAAGCAATCCCAGCGGGCGCTTAATACCTTTTGCTGCTGCATTGGTGAAAGGACCTGAGGATCCCATCGCATGAGGTGTATATCGCGGCGGTACTAAGGTCGCCACGTCGCCCACTTTTTCCAAAGCAGGCTGATCCCGCTGTGGACCGACGTATGTGGTCATTTCAAAATCGACCAAGTCGTACCACAATTGTTTCAGGCTGAAGGGCACTGGGCTATCAACTGTTAAAGATAGTGGAACCAATCCAGCTAGCTCGCTTAGTTCAAGCCTCGCCGATTTCATTTCCTGGATCTTGTCTGTGAATGCAATCTCATGATTCTCAGTCAAGGGACCAACAACAAAGTTGAGAAGGTCTCCGGCCTCTAGAGCCCAGTAAGGGATATAAAGAGAAGATTCTCCTGGTCGCGGCGTTGCACTGAAAACTCGAGCAATGTCAGACAGGGCGGAAGTGTATTCACCGTGGATATCTAACAGCAACACGCGGGCACCGGGCGAACCATTCCCATGCGATGGCTTTACGATGGAACGAAGGATACTTGCAACCGTAGTGGATTTTCCTGAGCCAGTTGATCCAAGGATCGCCGAGTGCCGAGTAACTAGTGCGTCAAGTGAAAGTCGGACTCCGATGTTCTCTGCACTAGAAAGGGCTCCTACTAATACTTGATCATCACCACCGTATCCATAGATCCTATGAAGATCGGATTCAGTCACTAAATGAACTGTGTCATTTATGTTTGGATGTTGGCTAATGCCACGCTCAAAATGCGTCCCGATTGCTTCCCCCGCAAGTTGAACGCGCATCCATCGACCTGATTCAATCGATTCCGAACTCAGGTTCTGAGGCGCAGCAGTGGCCCCAACCTCGCTCACAACTCCGTATAGATCTTGATACCCTTGGGGAATACGCACGAAGCTGCCAACTTGACCAACGCGATAAGTGGTTCCATCAATAATTGCGAGTCCTGATGCGAGAGATTCTGCAAGTTTTACTGTGATTGTCGATCCCGCAACGGCGCTAACGCTGCCTAAGAACGTTGGATTTTTATCCTGCATCGATGTCTCCCTTTTGTACATCAACCAACTCTTCGCTCTTTACAGCTTGAGTAACGTTAGATAAATCTGTTGCTTGAGCGAGTGCGCAGAATCGTGTGAAGTGAGAGAAGTCTCCTAGAAGGAAGACTGAGGGGTCGCCAGCGCGTCGTGTGCCCCAAAAGGTGGCTCTAATATCTTGCCAGTTTTTCGGTAGTTCGCCCGGTCGCCACTTGCCAGGAATGCCGTTGATTACTGCCCCGTCCGATGCATACACCGACAAGTTGGGGTGGTCGTAAGCAAGGCGGCAGGCTGCGTTTTCGGCTTCGAGCGACTGGTATTGGAAGGCAAATACTGCGGTATTTGAGTTCATCGCCAACGCCTCATCCAAAATGGCGCAGACATGCGCGTCTCGAAATGAAAAACCTGTCGCAAGAAGCAGCGTGTCCGGTGTAAGGACGAAGCGCTTTAACCTTTCAAACAAAGCTGCATACGGTTGCTTTTGGGTCAGGTCGTACTTGAGATGATCTGGGTATACAAGTTGAGTGGCATCTCTACCGCGGCCTCGAACCACGTTTCCGTCCTCCAAGGCCCAGCCGATCGAACCGTGAAGCTTCCAAAGGCGAGACCATCGTGAGGGGAGGTCATCCCCCGCAACTGTCACGGGATCAAAAAATGGTGAGGCACCACCTGAAAAGCCGTCAAAGTAAGGTGCACGTGCACGCTCCAAAGCTTCTTCAAAAAGAAGATCGTAATTTGTGGTGAATATCTCTACAGCATTGGTTCGTAAGGTGCCGCTAATCCAAGAAATTAACTCGCTGTAAGCATTTCGTTGTTTGGGTAGATTGGGCCCTACAACCAGTCCAATGGCTTTGCAAATGGCTTTGCTAAGTTCGCTATATCCATGTCCATTCAACCCGTTGATTTCAGCTTGTCCCAGTGCTTGAGACAGGAGTCGGATATGAGAAAGAATCGTTTCAATATTGGCTTTATCCCCTAGGAGATCTCTAACTGAACTTGCTGCCGTAGTTTGGATGGGATCAAGATTAGAAAGCGCAACTCTGGTTAGTTCTTCCACTCCGGGAATTAGCGGCGCGCCGCTGAAGTCATCTAAGTTGCCAGCTGAATCCACCTTAATTGAAAGAGGAGCGCCAGCCCCTACTAGCAACCCTATGCGTTTACGGCCCTGAGAGAGAATTTGCCGCAAATCTCCCATAAAGCGGTCTGGATTGTGAAAAGTTTCCAAGGCAAATCCTTTGTTAAATCACGCGAGTACATGTATCAGTGGCAATAAGGTGCCGTTGGCGGAAGTGCAGGGCGTGGATGCTGTGTAGTCGCAACATTGTGCTGACGCGTCCTCTCTGAAGTGTTCATTCGGCGGTTAATCTCGCTCCAAATCCGCAGTTTCCACCCGCTCCTATGATCAATCGTTGCGTGGCCCGTGTAGCAGCCACATAAAACACCCGTGAGACTTCCTTCTCGTCTTCCCCTGCCGCGGGCATATTCCCCACACCGGGTAGCGCCACCACGGGGAACTCTAAGCCCTTGCTGACCTTCATGGTCATGACTTTGATCTTGTTGCTGGTGGGATCGAAGTCCCCAGGGCCGAGTCGGTTCTCAACGGGCAACTTGCGTTGTGCCAGTGCTTGTGCGCACAGATCGCGTGTCCTCGTGTCAGCGCAGAGTACCGCCATGTCTCCCCAAGCAAAGCCTTCCTTGTGGGCGTTGGCCAGGTGGTCGGCAATGGCGAACGCTTCTTCGCGCAAGCTGGGCAGTTTGATGATGATGGGCGCTTGGCCTTCTCGTCCGCAGCTGATGGGTTTGACCAGCGGTATGCCGTCGTCGTCTTTGTCGTCCGCCGTCAGCAGGTCGGCCGCAATGAGGTTGGCGGTTTGCAGGATCTGCTTTGTATTGCGGTAGTTGACTTTCAGAATCGTCGTGCGGCCTTGCGCTTGTACGCCCACGCTCTTGAAGCTGAATTGTTTGGTGCGACTGCGGTCGTAAATGCTTTGCGCATCGTCAAAGAGCAGTAGCAAGCTATTGGTGGCCGGGTCAACCATCTGTGTGATGAGTTTGAGCCATTCAGGCGCAAAGTCGTGGCCCTCGTCAATCATGACCGCCTGGTACTGGCCACCTGGAATGTGCTTGCGGTCTACGGATGCAATGACGCGCTGCACCAGCTCTTCCACAAACTGCTTGCTACTCACCTGCCCCGGCAGGGTTTGCCCAAAGGCCACTAACTGATCGCGGCACCATTTGTGAAAGTGGCGCACGTGCACCTTGCCGCCCAAGCCCTTGGCGTTCATCACGCTGTGGAGTTTCACGCCCAGTGGTTCGTTAAAACACAGGATGAGGATGGGCTTCGATGTGGGTGTGTGCGCCTTGGCCAGGTACTCGGCGCGATAGCCGAGGATCATGGTTTTGCCTGAGCCTGCGACCCCATGAATCACGCGGTGGCCATCGCCCAGGCTGCGGGCCAGTTGCTCTTGTTGCAAATCCATCACGCGCATGATGTCGGGCATCTCGGCGCCTGCATCGCTGTCATCGAACAAGTTGCCACTGGTTTGAACGCGCACTTCAGGAAACATGATCCAGCGTACGCGGTCAAGCTGCGGCAACGACATGATGCCGCCCATCATGTAGGGGAACATGTCCCATAGCCGGCTTTGGAGTTCCTCTGCGCTTGCCGACTCCAGCATCTCGTCCTGGCAGATAACGCGGTGGGGTTCTATGGCGTTGCCCAGTTCGGCGTCGTTGAACTGCTTGCGGGTGATATTGGCAAAGACAACCCCGTAGCTCCATGGAAAGGCCAGCTTGCTTTTGTATTTACCCTCCTGCTCCACCAATTGCGGGTCGCGCTGGAGGGCATCAACAACCTGGTGCGCGTACTGACGCGCCTGCTCAAGTGGATTGATCACGCTTTTGGGAATGCCGTCTGGAATGATTTCCCAGCTCTGCTTGTCCGCGCGCTGAATGGTGCTGAGCCGCCAGTCTTTGACTTCCAGCACCAGCAATCCGCGCCGAGGATGAATTACCACGAAGTCCGGATGCGAGTACTTGGGGCCAACCGGCACGTCGTACCAAAGGAGGTAATCGTCATCGAGCTTTTGCTCCAGCCGCTCCGCCAGCCGCCTTTCACCGCTGGTCATGCGGGAGACGCAGGTACCGATCGAAGGAATAAGAATCGCCATCCGGAAGTCACTCGTTCTATTAACACTTTGTGACAGCCATCATGAGCCTGAATTGGCTAAGTCGCTAGGGTGCTTCTGCGGTTTCGAGAATCAGAACGTAGTCAGTTGGTAGGTAAATATTCACAAAAATGGCCGCCGCACAGTCCCTTCTCCGTTTTCCCCCTCATCCCTTGTCCTACGCCGCGCCTCATACCCCAGGCGTAACTTGCTCTCTTTAAGGAGAAGCAAAATGAGCAAACACCAGGACTTCGATACCTTTATGAAAGCGCGGCAGCATGCCGCGAGCGCGTATGTCAGTGGCAACGCGACGCCGCTGGCGCGGGTGGTGGCGCTGGAGTCACCGGCTACTTTTATGGGGCCGGGTGGCGGGGCGGTGCAGGGGGCGGATGCGGTGTGGTCGCGCTATGAGCGGGATGCTGATGCGTTTGAGGCGGGTAGCACGACGGAGTTTGAGATTCTGGACATGGCGGCCGGTGACACGGTGGCTTACTGGACGGGTTACCAGAAGGCGCTGGCCCATATGAAGGGCAAGGACGAGGCGATTGCCATGAAGCTGCGGGTGACTGAGGTGTTTCGGCTGGAGGGGGATGCGTGGAAATTAGTGCATCGGCATGCGGACCCGCTGGCTGAGGTGAAGCATTAGGCGCATTAGGCGCCGTCGGCCCTCACCCTAGCCCTCTCCCAGGGGGAGAGGGGACAAGATTTTCAGGGTTTGCGTTCGAAGGCCAGCTTGATACCCAGCCCCACCAGCACCGCGCCGCTGGAGCGGTACACCCACTTCAACACACCTGGCCGCTCGCGCAGCCAGCCTGAGAGCATGCCGGCGCCGTAGCCCACCGGGCCTTTGACGAGAAAGGTCAGTGCGGCAAATGTCAGGCCCAGCACAAACACGGCGAGTGTCGGCTGCGTGGCGCCGGGGGTGACGAACTGCGGCAAAAAGGCGAAGTAAAACACCGCGACTTTGGGGTTGGAGACGTTGGACAGTGCGCCGTCCCAAAACAGCCGGCTCCTGGAGCGCGTTGAAGACGCTTCGACCAGCAGCGCCGTGTCTTTGGTGCGCAGCAGGCTGATGCCTATGTAGATAAGGTACGCCGCGCCGACCAGCTTGAGGGCGGTGAAGAGCCACTCGGACGCAAGCAGGATGGCGCCCAGGCCCAGCGTGGCCAGGAGGGTGTGGCCGATCAGGCCGACGCTGACGCCCGCGGCTGTGGCCACGCCGGCTGATGCGCCTTGCGCGATGGAGCGTGACATGACGAGCACCATGTCTTGCCCGGGCGTGATGATGATGACGAGCGAGGTGGCGATGAAGAGGAGCCAGGAGACTTCGATGTGCATGGCGGGGTCCTTTGGGTAGTCTCCCACTATATCTGCGCGACTCTCTGCTGTGGCGCTTATGCGTTACTCCTTCTCCCCCTGGGAGAAGGCGGGGATGAGGGGCGGCGGCGGTTGAGGCCCGGCTGAGCGTGCTTGATGGCCGCTGGCCCTCACCCCAACCCTCTCCCAAAGGGAGAGGGAGCTGAGTTGAGGGAGAGATCGAGAAGAGCTGACCTAGCCGCCAAACAGCTCCGTCATGAACTGCGTCGACTTCAAGCCCGTACCCGTCAGCAACACCACCGTCGTTTCACTCGCCTTGATCGCACCAGACTTATGCAGCAGCTCCAGCGCCGCAGCAGCCGAGGCGCTGGTGGGCTCGGGGTAGAGGCCGGTCTGCGCCAGCTGGCGCACGGCGGCGGTGATCTGCTCTTCGGTCAGCGCCACGGTTTGCCCGCCGGATTCGCGGATGGCGTGGAGCAGCTCGACCAGGCGTATCGGGCGCTTGATGGCTGTGCCTTCTGCAATCGTCGGTTTGACGATGCGCTCCACCGGCGCATTGCTGCCGGCGGTAAAGCTCGCGTCTATGGGTGAGCAATTTAGCGGCTGGGCGATAAACAGCTTGGGCAGCTTTTTGATCTGGCCCGCGGCCAGCAGCTCGCTAAAGCCGATGTGGCAGCCCAGCACATTGCTGCCCGCGCCGGTCGGGATGATGATGTTGTCGGGTGCCTTGAAGCCCAGGTCTTCCCACAGCTCATAGGCCAGCGACTTGGTGCCCTGCAAAAAGAAGGGGTGCCAGTTGTGGCTGGCGTAGAAGATCTTTTCAGACTGGCGAATAGCCTCGTGCTCGGACTCTTCGCGCGGGCCTTCGACCAGCTGCACCTCTGCGCCAAAGGCGCGTATCTGCGCCACCTTGGGCATGGGTGTGTAGCTGGGCGCGAGGATTTTCACCTTGATGCCGGCCGCCGCGCCCGCCGCCGCAATGGCCGCGCCGCCGTTGCCGGAGCTGTCTTCCAGGATGTGGTCAACGCCGAGCTGCTTGAGGAAAGACACCATCACCGACGCGCCGCGGTCTTTAAAACTGCTGGTGGGGTTGAACCATTCGAGCTTGAAGAGTGGCGACAAACCGCCCCAGGCTTTCTCAACCAGCGGCGTGCAGCCTTCGCCCATGCTGGCGCGGCTGTCGATCTGCACCGGCAGCGCAGCGCGGTAGCGCCAGATGGAGCGCTCGCGCGTGTCGATGTCGGCGCGGCTGATGCCGGGCAGGGCGCTCATCATCATGGGGTTGCCGTCGTCAGAGCGCCAGCGGCGGTCTGTCAGGGGGTAGTGCTTGCCCGTGCGTGGGTCGATGTAGTGCGGCTGCATGAAGGGGTCCTTTCTTTACTTGGCCTGGTAGCTTTCGGCGGGCTTGTCGTTGGGCTTGGCCACCAGCTCTTTGAGCGTGGGGCTCATGGGCAGCTTCATGCCCACATTGCGCGGCGGAATCGGCTCGACCAGCCACTTGTTGTACGTCCTCGTGAGCTCGCCGCTTTTCATCATGGCAGCCAGCTGGTCGTCCACCGCCTTTTTGAAGGCCGGGTCGTCTTTGCGGAACATGATGGCGATGGGCTCGACCGCCAGCACTTCGCCGACGATCTTGAAGTCTTGCGGGTTCTTGGCGGCGGCGATGTTGCCGGCCAGGATGTTGTCGTCAATCACCATGGCGTCGGCGCGGCCGGTTTCCAGCAGCAGGAAGGATTCGCCGTGGTCTTTGCCGTAGATCTCTTTGAAGTCAAGCGCGGCGGCGCGTTTGTGCAGGCGCAGGGTTTTGACGGCGGTGGAGCCCGTGGTGGTGGCCACGACTTTGCCGGCCAGCTGCGCGACGGACGTGATGCCCGACTTGGCGTTGACGGCCATGCGCACCTCCGTCACAAAAGTCGTCAGGCCAAAGGCCACGTCTTTTTGCCGGGCCAGGTTGTTGGTGGTGGTGCCGCATTCCAGGTCGACCGTGCCGTTTTGTACCAGCGGCAGCCGGTTGGTGGAGGTGACGGGCACGTACTTGATGTCCAGCTCCGTCAGCTTGAGCTGGCGGCGTATGCCGGAGATGATTTTTTCGCACAGCTCGACGTGGTAGCCCACGTACTGGCCGTTGCCCAGTGTGTACGACAGCGGCGCGCCGGAGTCGCGCACGCCCATGACGACGGTTTTGCTGTCGCTGATTTTTTTGAGTGTGTTGGCGTGGGCGGGCAGCCAGGCCATGAGAAGGGCAGTGAGGGTGAGGGTGAAACGGGTGGTCATGAATGTCTCCTGGGGAACGGTTTCAAACGGGTGGTTTGCTGAAGTTGCCGGGCTGGGTTGTCTAATTGTTTTGGATAATATATCCAGTATTGGACAAATCGTCAAACAACTCGCTTCCCCATTCCAGATGCCGGGGTGAAATGGCCGAAAGCCCATGAAGCCATCGAAATGGCCGGTTTCAGAGGAGAGTTGCAGAAAAGTGGAGGTGAGCCAAGCCCCAAAAACAACGCCAAACGTGCCATGGCAGCCCTGCTGGGATACGATCAAGCGCCAGACAATTTGTCTGAAGTTTGAAAATCCACCGCCATGCCCAAAGCCTCCAACGCCTCCAACCAGCACCTGCTCGCCGAACTCAAAAACATCGCCGAAGGCCTGGGCAAAACCTTTGCGCCGTTTTGTGAAGTGGTGGTGCACGACCTGACGCACCCCAAGAACGCCATCCTGGCGATTGAAAACAATTTGAGCGGCCGCCGCGTGGGCCAGCCCGCCACAGAGCTGGGCCTGGCGCGCATCCAGGACCCGGACTACCCGGCGGTGATCGCCAACTACGCCAACCAGTTTGCCGACGGCCGCAAGGTCAAAAGCACCTCGGTCGGCATTCGCAATGAAGACGGTGACTATGTGGCGGCGATCTGCCTGAATGTGGATTTGACGCTCTTCAACGGCTTCCAGGCGGCGATGTCGCAATTCACCGCGATTGAAAGCAGCGCCGTGACGGAGACGCTGGACGCGGCCAACGCCGACCGCATACGCCAGTGCATCGACGAATTCGCCGCCGCACGCGCCACCACTTCGCGCTCGCTCAAGCCTTCAGACCGCAAGCAGCTGGTGCACGACCTCAAGCGCGCCGGCTACCTGGAGATACGCCGCGGCGCGGAGATCGCGGCGGCGCATATGGGTGTGTCGCGGGCTACGGTGTACAGCGACGCGAAGTAGGGGTGGCTACTTCTCCAGGATGCGTTTGAGCGTCTGGCGGGTGGACTTCAGTATCAGCTTCTGCACGCGGCCCACCAGCGTCTGAGCGCCATGCGGCAAGGCGGGTAGCAAGGCTGCGGCAGCGCCTTCCAGCGCACCGGGGATTTTTTCGGCGATGTCTTTGGCCGTGGCCAATGCAAAGGCGGGGCCTATGCCCAGGTCTGCGGCCATTTGCCGCACATGGGCCTGCGCAACATTGCCGGGCCGGGTCTCGCCGCCAATGGCAAAGGCGAACTCGCCCGAGAGCCCGGGATAGACGCGTGTGCACATCAGGTCGTAGAACGGCGTCAGGCGCACGCCCTGGCCGGGCGGCTGGTAGACCGACAGGTTTTTGGCATGGCTGTCGTTGTTGCCGGTATAGAGGTTGAAGAACACCCAGCGCAGCAGGTTCATCAAATCCGGCGCGGGCGCCGAGCTGAACTGGCGCACCAGTTGCGCGCACTGCGCCAGGGCTGGGCCGCCTTCCTTCTCGTATTTTTTTTCCGATACCACGCCGCTGAGCTGGCACAGGTCGTATTGAACCAGGCGGCCCAGTCCGCCCCCTTCTTGCGGCACGCGGTCAAAGCGCTTGACGACGCAGGCGCCGGTGTGCGGCTCAAAAAACACCTCGGCCGTGGGCAGGCCGCAGCGTGCAGCGGTGAGCATGAGCAGGGTTTCGTTCGCGGCCGAATGCCACACATCGGGCAAGCGCTTGATGTCGGGTTTGAGGATGTGGCTGGAAGGTGATGTGCCGCGCGCCAGCTGCGGCACGCCGTCGGCAAAAATCGCAATCGAGGTTTTGTCTTGCGCGCCGGCCAGCGAGATACGGGTTTCGCGGCTGCGAATGTCGATGGCCGCTGCCGACGTGCCGGCCAGGCGCTTGGCCAGCGCTTCCCAACTGGTGGGCTCGTAACGCGGCGCCTGGGGCTTGAAACCCGCCGGCAGGATGACAAAGCCGCCGGCCGTGTCACCGGCGGTTTCGAACAGCAACCCGAACAGTGTCGAGGCCTTGCGGCTGATAGTCAGGTAGCTGCGCAAATCGCCCTCGGGCAGCAGGTTCTCAAAAAAAGCCTGCACGGTCGGGGCGTCGCTGCGGCCCGTTGCCAGGGTAATAGCGGCTAGCTGGGCAGGCTCGCGCCGCGTCAGCCATTCGGCGGAATACTCGAAAGAAAGCGGTGAGGTGTCGTGAACGGACCCGACCCGCTCTTCGTTGAAGAAAACGTCGAGGCGGTAGGGTTGATCGGGGAAAGCGGGCGTGCCCGCTGCCGCCGTCATGGCTGGCCACCCGCTTTGGGCCGCACCAGCACTTCCAGGCCCAGCAGGCTCAGCACATCGAGCGCCTTTTGCAGCTGCACGGTGGGCTTGCCGCGTTCCAGCTCAATGATGAAACGGTTGCCCGTGCTGCCCAGCCCCGCCACGTCGGTCTGCTTGAGCGCCAGCGCGCGCCGGCGCTCGCGCACCAGTTCGCCAAGGTCGGCAGCGGTTTGAACGACGGTGGCGCCTTGCGTGACGCCTGAATTACCGCTCGGGATGTTTTTGCCGGTGGATGCCATGTGAAAACCCAATAGTTACCGTTCGGTAAGTTTATGGGGCTTTCACGTGATCTGTCAATCAAAAGTTACCTATCGGTAACTTTAAAGCTTGGCCGACCAGCCGCTACCCAATCAACTTCGGCAACCAGGTCGCAATCGCCGGTATCCAGAACACAGCGGCCAGCAAGATCAGGCTCATCGCCACATAAGGCACCACCGCCATAAAGATATGGCCCATGCTGACCGAAGGCGGCGCCACGCCGCGCATGGTCATCAAGAGCAAACCATGCGGCGGCAGCAACAGGCCCAGCTGCATGCAGATGAGGAACATCACACCGAACCAGATCGGGTCTATGCCCAGCGCCTGCACGATGGGCATGAAGATGGGCAGGGTGATCATCATCATGCTGACCTGGTCGACAAAGATGCCCAGGAAAATCAGCATCAGCATCATGCCGACCACAATCATGTTGGTCGACAGGCCCTGGCCGGTGATGAACTGCACCAGGCCACTACTGGCGCCTGAGAAGGAGAGGATCTGCGCAAAGGTCGTCGCGCCCAGGATGATGAACAAAATCATGCCCGAGATGCCCGCCGTGCCTTTCAGCGCCTTGAGCACGGCCTCCCAGGTCAGCGCGCGGTAGCACAGCGCCAGCAGCATGGTGGCAAAGGCGCCCAGTGCCGCGCATTCGGTGGGCGTGGCCCAGCCGGCGGCCAGCGCGCCCACCACCACGCCAAAGATCGACAGCGTGGGCAGCACATAGCCAAAGAAGAGGCTCCAGCGCGCCCAGCCTGTGTGTTTCACTTCATCGTCTTTGTCGGCCGGGGCCAGGTGCGGACTGATGCTGACGCGCAGCACGATCCACAACACAAAGGCGATGGAAAGAATCACGCCCGGCAGCACGCCGCCAATCAGCAGCTTGGAAATCGAGATACCCGAGAGTGAGCCCAGCAGCACTGTCAGCGCCGAGGGCGGGATCAGCATGTCGACCGCGCCTATGGCCATGATGGGGCCGGCGGCAATCGTCGGGTGGTAGCCGCGTGAAAGCATCACCGGCAGCATCAGCGAGCCCAGCATGGCGGTGGTGGCGATGGTGGAGCCCGAGATTGCCGAGAACACCGTGCCCGCGACAACGGCCACCACAGCCAGGCGGCCGGGCACGTGTTTGATCAGGCGCTCAACGCCTTCAATCACCTTGAGCGCCAGACCGGTATGAAACAGGATCTCGCCCATCAGCACAAAGAGCGGAATCGGCGTGAGCGAAAACGCGGTGACGGAGCTGACGCTGCTGCGCGCCAGCTGCATCAGCCCGGGCTCGCCGCCCATATAGAGCCATGCACCGATGAGGTTGATGGTGATGAAGGTCAGCGCCACCGGCATGCCGATAAACAGCAGCACGGTGGAGCCACCCAACATCAGCCAGGCGGCTATGCCCCAGGAACTCATGACAGTACCCTCATGCTGCACTCACCGCGTCATGCCGCGGGCCGCGCACACCGCGCTGCAAACGGACCATTCGAAAAATCATTTCTATCGCCAGCAAAACAAATACAAAAGGCAAGGGCGCCAGCGCCCACCATTCAGGCGTCACCAGCGTTTTGATGTTGACCGCACCCGATGCATAGCTGGACCACGCCGCCTGCGCGCCAAACCAGGCAATCGCCACGCAGCAGGCAAAACCAATCAGGTCACCCAGCCATTCCAGGTACCACGCCAGCTGCGGCGGTATGGCCTGCAGCATGATGTCGACGCGGATGTGCTGGCCCTGGCGCAGCAGCCAGGGCGCCACGCACATGGTGATGAGGTAAAGCATGAGCTCGGAGATTTCATTGCTCCAGGCCAGGCCTTGCGGCAGGCCGCGAATGGCCAGGTTGCGCAGGGCCACATCGGCCACGATGATGAACATCATGGCCAGCAGGATGGCGCAGCCCAGCAGGGACAAGCCCGCCAGAAAGCGGCCATAAGCGTTGGAGAGCCGGTCTGTCACGGCTTATTTGGAGAAGAGGGCTTTAAAGCGGGGTGCGATCTCGGGGCTTTGCTTGATGGCGCCGGCCCAGCCCACGTCATAGGCTTTGTCGCGGAAGGCCTTGGAGGTGGCCGCATCAAACTTGATGGTTTCGATGCCGGCCTTTTCCTGGCGGGCGGTTTCGTCTATCGTGTACTTGGCCCAGAAGGTGTTTTCAGCTTCGAGCGCCAGCAACTGCTTTTGCAGATAGTTGCGCTGCGCGTCGGTGAGCTTTTTGTAGGCTGGCAGGTTCATGATGAGCGAGACCTCGGCATCGTAAAAGCCCGGGTCGATGCGGAATTTGGTCTTCTCGTGCCAGTTCAGGTCAAAAATGCCGCCAATCGGCCAGCCGTAGCCGTCCACCACGCCGCGCTCGAGTGCGGTGTAGACCTCGCCGGGCGGTGTGGTGATGACGTTGGCGTTCAGCGCCTGGAAGAAGTCGCGGTACACCGGTGTGATGCGGATCTTCTGGCCGGTCAGGTCGGGCTTGTCGACCTTTTTGTTGGTGTAGATGTGAAAGGGCTGGTTCTCGACCATGCGGGCGAGATATTGCATATTGCCCTTCTCGTTCCAGACCTTGTTGATCGCGTCGAAAGCGCCGTTCTTGCGCTGCTCGGCCACGGGGATCTGCGTGAGCTTGAGGAAGTCGGCTTCGGGCATCACGTTGGTATAGAAAGCGCCGGTGTTCAGCGCCATGTCGACCACGCCGGTTTTCACCGCATTGCCGGCTTCAAAGGTGGGGATGGCCTTGGGCCCGCCCAGGAAGTTGATCTGCAGCACGCCCTTGCCTTCGGCGTTGACCTTGGTAATCCACGGCTGCAGGCGCTGCACGTAAATGCCGTTTTCGGCAAACGCACTGACGAGGCGCAGCGTGACTTCCTGCGCGAGTGCGCCGGCGGAAAAGCCGGCGGCCACCAGCAGGGCCACTGTGGGCTTGAGGACTTTGAAATAGTGGGTCTTCATGGTCTTGTCTCCTGTTTTTGGTTTGAAATCGATGATCGGTGCGGCGCGGTATCCCGTCAATTCGTGATTACGTGGTGACTGTGGTGGCCGTGGTGGCAGCCAGAAGCTTGCCCAGCGCGTCGCCGCTGTCGTCGGCCAGCGCGGCCTGCACCAGCGCCTTGAGTTGCGCTGGGCCATTCGGCATGGCTTGCAGCTGCGGCAGTTTGGCCATGATCTTTTGAAAGTTGCCCCAGCCGCGCGCGTGCGTGTCGCCATAACCTTTGACGAGGCGCTGTGCGCGCGCCACTTCCAGCGCCAAAGCGGCTTGCATGGGCGCCAGTTGCACGATGCTGCCCAGCCAATTGCTGATGCGCTGGTGTTCGACTTCAAAACGCAATGAACGGGGCCGCAGCGGCCGCATCGCGGCAATCACATACAACAGCAGGTAGCCGCGAATCGAGCTGGTCTGCACCACACGGCCTTTGCGTGTGAAGGGCTCAACACAGGCGCGCGCCCAGCCCGTGGCCAGCAGCCAGCGGCCCATGCCGGCGGGCAGGGTGTCGGCGATCTCTTCGATGCGCGGGTGCAAAAACTCGTTGATGCCCAGGTGTTGCGCCTGGCTGAGTTTGACTTCGCCGCCCACGCGGTTGAAACGCGAGCGCCGGGTTTTGAGGTCGGCCACGCGCACCGTGTCTTCGTAAGACATCCACAACGCCAGGTGGCGCGCGCTGTCGTCCATCAGCTCGGCGGCGATGGCGGCCTGTACGGGGTCAACGGGCAGGGCGCGCGCCAGTGGCTGCAGCAGATCGAGGTAGCGCGTCGCGTAGTCCACATCCTGGTAATCCGCCAGGCGCAGGATGCCGGCGGTCAGCGTGGCGTGGTTGGCAAGCGCAAAGCCGGACTGGATGCGGTGACTGAGCGCAGCGAGCTTGGGGCCGACCGGTGGCACGGGCGTGGCGGATGCGATGACAGCAGGCGCGGCGGGTTTCAACGCCTGCACGGCCGCATCAAACCCGGCGGCAAAAGCCTTGAGGCTGGACTTCACGCCTACGCCGCCGCGCGAGATGGTGTCTTCAAACTGCGCGCGGGTAAAAGGCAGACGGCCGGTGGCGGCCAGCGCCCCATACAGCGCGGGGCTGATCAGGCTGCCGGTGGTTTCGGCCAGCAGTGCAAAGTCGGCGGTGATGAATTGTTTGGCCGCAGCCTGGCCGCCGGCCAGCAACTTTTCGGCGCTGACGCGGCCGTCGCCCATGGCGGTGCGCTCGGTCATTGAATACACGCGGTGGGTTGAGGCGACAAAGGTGGTGCGGTCGGCGGTGACCAGGCCGCGTTGCAGTGCGCGGCCGGCCTCCATCAGCTCTGAGGCAATGACCACGTCCACATCACCCGGCACGGGGCTGAGCGCCATCACCGGCATGCGGCCGGCGGGCGTGGCGGCCTCGGGGAACATTTCAAGGTAGTACACGGTGGCGCCTGTGCGTTGCGCTACGCCGGGCACCGAGGTGGTTTGTGCGTAGTAGCCATTTTGCTCGGCCAGGTCGACCAGCCAGTCGGCCAGCACGCCGCCGCCTTCGCCGCCCATGGCGAGGATGGCGATGGTGATGCCGTGCTTGACCGGAGCCGGCTGCATCGAAGCCGCTGCGGGTTTGTCCAGAACGGCGCTCATGCGGCTATCCCTTCCAGCCGGCGCTCAATACGGCTTTGCAGCCAGCCGATTACTTTGGTCCGAAGGCCTAGCTTGAAGCGGTCCCAGCCCGTCGGGTTGTTGATGATCTCGGCGCGATAGAACGAGGGGCACAGCACGGCGGCATGGGCCACCTCGCCGCACAGGCCGCAGCCCACGCAGCTGTCGATCACCGTGGCAATCGGGTCGCGGCGCAGCGGGTCGGGGTTGGGTTTGATGGTGAGTGAGGGGCAGCCCGACAGGCGTATGCAGGAGTGGTCGCCGGTGCAGGTGTCGGGGTCTATGCCGAAGCGTTCGCGCACCACGCGTTCACCGCCTTCAATGCGTTTGCGGATCTGCGGTTTGATACGGCGCTGGCGGTTGAGTTGGCATTCGCTTTGCGCAACGATGACTTTGGGCCCCTTCTCTTTGGTCGTCAACGCCTCGCGCAGCACATCGCGCATCTGCGTCAGGCTGTAGGTGTTGGTCACCGTTTTCGCCCAGGTCACGCCCACGCCGCGCACGGCTTTCTCAATCGGGTTGTTGGTGCTGCGGATGGCATTGACGGCGCGTGAGGAGAGCACGTCTTGCCCGCCGGTGGCGGCCGAATAGCCGTTGTCGACGACCAGCAGCAGGTTGTCGGTCTGGTTAAAAACGGCATTGCCCACGCCGCTGGTCAGGCCGTTGTGCCAGAAGCCGCCGTCGCCCATCATGGCGATGGTGCGCTTTTGCGTCTCGGGTGTGTTGAAGGCCGAGGCGCCGGCCCAGCCCAAGCCGTAGCCCATGGTGGTGGCGCCTATGTTGAAGGGCGGCAGCACCGAGAACAAATGGCAGCCGATGTCGCAGCTGATGTGGTGCTTGCCGAGCTCGCGCTCCAGCAGTTTCATCGCGGTGAAGATGGGGCGCTCGGGGCAGCCGGTGCAAAACGAGGGTGGACGGCCCTGCACCTGGTCGGCCGCGGCCTTGATGGCAAAGGCCTTGGGGTTGCCTTCCATCACGGCCAGGCTGGCGGAGGCCTTTTGCGCGGAGGCGGGCAGCTCGCGGCCCTCCAGCAGCTGCGGCGCATACATCTCGATAAAACGCGCCACGCCCTTGAGCACCACACCGCCGGTGTATTCGCCGGCCATGGGCAGCACGTCTTTGCCGTGCACCTTGGTCTGCACATCGGCCTTGCGCAGCAGTGAATTGAGGCTTTGCTCGATAAAGTCGGGCTGGCCTTCTTCGACCAGCAGGATGCTGCGCTTGCCGATGCAAAAGCGCTTGAATTCATCGTCGATCAGCGGATAGGTGATGTTGAGCACATACAGCGGCACCTGCGACTGGCCAAAGGCATCGGCCAGGCCCAGCATTTCGAGCGAGCGCAGCACGCTGTTGTAGAGGCCGCCCTGCATGACGATGCCGAAGTCTTTCGCGCCTTCGGCAAAGAACTCGTTGAACTCGCGCTCCTGTATGAACTTGACGGCGGCAGGCCAGCGGTCGGTGATCTTTTCCTGCTCTTGCGCGTAGCTGGCGGGCGGCAGCACCACACGGCTGGTGTCGCGCTGGGGGTTTTCCATCGCGTCTTTGAGGGTGAAGCTGGGGCGCTTGTTCGCCTTGGTGGCAAAGCGGCCGTGCACATGGCAGGCGCGTATGCGCAGCTCCAGCATCACCGGCGTGCGGCTGGCTTCAGAGAGTTCAAAGCCCAGCTCCACTGCGCGGACTATGCTTTCCAGGTTGGGCCGCGGGTCGATCAGCCAGACCTGCGACTTCATCGCAAACGCGTGTGATCGCTCCTGCATGATGCTGGAGCCCTCGCCGTAGTCCTCACCCACGATCAGCATCGCGCCGCCGGTAACGCCGCCCGAAGCCAGGTTGGCCAGCGCGTCGGACGCCACATTGGTGCCGACGGTGGCCTTGAAGGTGACGGCGCCGCGCAGCGGGTAGTGCACCGAGGCCGCCAGCGTGGCGGTGGCCGTGGCCTCCGAGGCGCTGTGCTCAAAGTGCACGCCCAGCTCGGCCAGGATGTCGTTGGCGTCGGTCAGCACATCCATCAGGTGCGAAATCGGCGCGCCCTGGTAGCCGGCCACATAAGACACGCCGGCTTGCAGCAGCGCCTTGGTCACGGCCAGGATGCCTTCGCCGCGAAACTCGTCGCCCTCGCCCAGGCGCAGTTTCTGCACCTCTTGTGTGAACGAGCGCTCAGCCATGGTGCGGGCCTTGGGCAGGTGATGGCGGTGTGAATCTCATCGTGTTGTCTCTGTTGCTGGCCGCAGTCTGGGTGAGCGGCGTCTTGTTTTTATGCAATTTACGCAGGCGCAAGGCATACGGCAAATGGATTTTTCTGATGAGGCACATCCATCTGGTGAATAATTCGGGACAACCCGGAGACAGCAAAATGAACTTCCGCCAGCTCGACCTGAATCTTCTGCGTGTGCTCGCGGCCATTCACCGCACCGGCTCGGTCACGCTGGCCGGCAAGGCGCTGTCGCTCTCGCAGCCGGCCACCAGCAATGCACTCTCACGCCTGCGTGACTACTTTGAAGACGAGCTCTTTGTCCGCGCGCCCTCGGGCCTCAAGCCCACGCGCCTGTGTGAGCAGCTCGCGCCCGCCGTGCTGGCGCAACTGCTGGCGCTGGAAACAGTGGTCACCGGCCATGAAGACTTTGAACCCGCGCACAGCGACATGCACTGGCGGCTGTCGCTGTCGGACCTGGGCGAGATGCTGTTTTTGCCCGGCCTGGCCGGTGCGCTGCGCAGTCAGGCGCCGGGGGCGCGGCTGTCCAACATCTCGGTCGCGGCAGACGAGGTGGCGGCGGCGCTGGAGGCGCGTGAGATAGATCTCGCCATAGGCATCCTGCAGCCCAAACACCGCGGCATACGCACCGAGCTGCTGTTTCGTGAGAACTATGTGGCCGTGGCTTCGCCGCAATGGCGCCCTGCCTCAGGCCGCAGCGGCCGCACACTGACCACGCGGCAGCTGGCCGAGTCGGCCTTTGTGGTGGCCTCGCCCACGGCCACCTTTCACGGCAGCGTCGAGCAGATGCTGGTGCGCATGAAGCTGGAGGACCGCATCGTGCTGCGGGCGCGCCACTTCGGCGCGCTGCCCGAGCTGGCGCTGACGACCGACCTGCTCTCCATCGTGCCCGAGATGTATGCGCGCAACCTGCGCCAGCGCTATGACTTTCGGGTCTGGGGCATTCCCGGCGCGCCGGGTTATGAGGTGCGGCTGGTCTGGCACAGCAGCACCGACAAGGACCCGGCCCACCAGTGGATGCGGGCGCTGGTGCACCAGCTGTTCCGGCGGCCGGTGCGGGCCGAGGCCTGAGTCCGGCTGAGCAAAACGCTTACAAATCAAATCGGCGAAAGCGTGCAGACGGGCCCTGCTCGCTTGATGATGATGGCCACACGGGACAGTGCGGATTAACCAATCGGAGGACGACATGAAATACACAAGAACCACCAGCTTCATGACCATGGCCATCATGGCTGCTGTGCTGGCCGGCTGCGGCGGCGGCGCGGGCGAGCAGGTCAATCTCAAGCCGCCCTATGTGGGCGTGATCACCGTCGGCGTGTACGACGGCGGCAACGACGATTTGCTGACCGCCGGCCTGGGCAAGACCGGCCTGGCCGCGCCGGCGCCGCAGCCTGTTGATCCGCTCAACCCCAGCGCCGCCGAGCTGCGCCGCATCGCCATCTATAACAACTACCGCGCCATCCTTGATATCTCTCCGGGCGGCGGCTACGGAACGCTCTATGGCCCCAATGTGGATGCCCGGGGCAATGTCACCGCCGGCGAAGGCAAGATCGCCGGCACCGAATACATCACCTATTCCGACGACGGCAGCGGCCGGCAGAACGTGACCCTGATGGTGCAGGTGCCGGCCGGCTTCAACCCGGCCAGCCCCTGCATCGTGACCGGCACCTCCAGCGGCTCGCGCGGCATTTACGGTGCGATCGGCTCTTCAGGGGAATGGGGCCTGAAAAACGGCTGCGCCGTGGCCTATACCGACAAGGGCACGGGCAGCGGCATGCACGACCTGCAGAACAACACCGTGCATTTGCAAAACGGCTTGCGCGCCGACGCGGGCGCGGCGGGCACCGTCTCCAACTTCACCGCGGCCTTGAGCCCCGCCGAGCGCACAGCCTTTAATGCCGCCTGGCCCTACCGCTTTGCGGTGAAGCACGCGCATTCGCAGCAGAACTCTGAAAAAGATTGGGGCCGCTTTACCTTGCAGTCGGTGGAGTTCGCCTACTTCGTCCTCAACGAGCGCTATGGCAAGCCCTCGCGTGACGGCGGCGCACGCCTGAGGACGCTGAACCCCTCCAACACCATCGTGATCGCTTCCAGCGTTTCCAACGGCGCGGGCGCGGCGCTGGCCGCGGCTGAGCTCGACACGCAGGGCTTGATTAGCGGCGTGGCCGTGGGTGAGCCACAGATCCAGCTGGTGCCCGATGCACGGCTGAGTGTGCGGCGCGGCAACAGCGTGCTGGCCGGCACCGGCAAGCCGCTGTACGACTACACCACGCTGGCCAACCTGCTGCAACCCTGCGCGGCGCTGGCATCGCCTGCCACCAATGTCTTTAACACCATCAACCCGATGATTGCCGCGAATCGCTGCGCGGTACTCAAGGCCAACGGCATGGTCAACGGCAACACCACGGCCGAGCAGGCCGGCAGCGCCATGGCCACGCTGGTGCAGGCGGGCTGGCAGCCCGAGGGCAATGACCTGCAGGCCTCGCACTATTCATTTGCCACGCTGCCGGTGGCGTTGACCTATGCCAACGCTTACGGCCGCGCCGGTGTGCAAGACAACCTCTGCGGCTACAGCTTTGCCGCTACCGCGCCGGCGGCATCGCCCACCCCCAATCTGGTGGTGCCTGCGCTGGCGGGCCCGCTGGCCACGTCGTTTGGCACCGGCAACGGCGTGCCGCCGACGGCAGGCATCAACATCGTCAACAACGGCAGTGTGGGCGGCCCCATGCTGGACGCGGCCTCCATCTCGCCCGGCAATGTGCAGGACTACAACAGCCCCGGCGCGCTGTGCCTGCGCGCGCTGGTCACCGGCACCACGCCCGACGCGCTGCGCGTGCGCGAAGGCATACAGCAGGTGCTGCGCACGGCCAACCTGCAGGGCAAGCCGGCACTCATCGTGCATGGCCGCTCCGATACGCTGGTGCCCGTGGCCTTCACATCACGCCCCTATCTGGGCTTGAACAAGATGGTGGAAGGCCGCAGCAGCAAGCTGTCGTACATCGAAGTCACCAACGCGCAGCACTTTGACGCTTTCCTGGGATTTCCGGGTTACAGCCACCGGCTGGTGCCGCTGCACCGTTACTTCATCCAGGCCATGGACATGATGTATGCCCACCTGAAGACCGGCGCGCCCCTGCCCGACAGCCAGGTGGTGCGCACCCTGCCGCGCGGCCTCAGCGGCTCGGCGCCCAACCCGATCACATTGGCCAATGTGCCGCCCATTCAGGTGGTGCCTGCTGCGGCCAACCGAATTAGCTATGCCAACAATGTAGTGACAGTGGCTGATTGAGCCGGGAAATAGCCCCGGCATTTCGGCTGGCCTGGTGCGACTTTTACGCACGCCATAATCACGAATCGCTGTTTTATCTGGAATCGAATGAATATTGCCACCGTACTCAAGAACGAAATAGCCCGGGTTGCACGCAAAGAGGTTCGAAGCGAAACCCAGCAACTCAAAAAATCGGTCGTTCATTACAGAGCTGAAATCGCCGCGCTGAAAAGGCGTGTTGCCGAACTTGAACGCGCCGTCAAACGGGGCGGCAAGGCGCAGGGCAAGCCGGCGGTGGTGGCCGAGGCTTCTGAAAAGCCCCAGCGCATGACCTTCAGCGCCTCCGGCCTGGCCGCCCAGCGCAAGAAGCTGGGCCTGTCGGCCAATGAGATGGGCGCTTTGGTGGGTGTCACCGGCCAGTCCATCTACAAGTGGGAACAGGGCAAAGCTAAACCACGCGCCGCGCAATTGATGACGCTTCGCGCGATGCGGGGGCTCGGCAAAAAAGCGATAGCGGCCAGGCTCGCCGAACTCGCAGCCGGCTGAGCGTACGCCGCAGTTGTCACGGCCTAAGCTGCGGCGGCAGCGGGTGGCGCCGGCAGCAGCCGGTAGGCCACCGCCCCGACCGCCAGCAGCGCGGCGATGCAGGCCAGCACGGCCGTGAATGGGTCAAGGCCGCGCTGCGTGGCCAGAGATGCGACCAGGCCCGTGAGCCACTGCATGCCCGCCACACCCAGAAACATCGCCATGGTGAAGACCGCCATCGCGCGACCCGTGAGCGCGGCGGGGTAGGCGGCGCGCACATCGGCGTACTGCAGCACCAGGTAGCCTGAGAGCAGGCCGATGACCACCGGCCCGGCCACGTCGATCAGCGTGCTGTGGGTAAAGGCAAACACGGCGAAGAGCCCGGCCAGCAGCAGCGTCAGCGCGGTGATCCAGCGGCGGCGGTGTGCGGGCCCCGGGTCGAGCCGGCCAAAGAGCGGCGGGCCGAAGAGCGAAACCACCGACATCGCCAGCGCAACGTTGCCGCTTTGCACCAGCGAGAACTCATGCCGCTGCATCAGCATGGGCCCCAGCCACAGGCCGCGCAGCGAGATGAAAGACGCATAGCCCACGGCCGACATGATGAGGATGCCCCAGCTGTGGGGCAAGGTGAGCAGTGCACCGAATTTGGCAAAGGCCTCGCGCACCGATTCGCGCGGCGCTGTGGCGACGGCATGCTGCGCGGGCTCGTGTACAAAGATAAAAATCAGCAGCCACGCCAGCGCGGCCATCGCGCCCAGCACCCAGAAGCCCATGCGCCACGAGGTCGCCTCGATCAGCCAGGCCAGCGGCGTGCCGGTGAGCAGCATGCCCAGGCCGCCCAGCCCCAGCGTGAGACCCGACACGGCGGCGAAGCGGCCGGTGGGAAAGTGCCGCGCGATGAACACCGTGCACACAAGAAATGCCGGCGCGCAGCCCATGCCTATCAGCACCTGGCCCGCCACCAGCACGCCGTAGCTGCCGGCCAGCGCCGACAGTGCAGAGCCCGCAATCGCCAGCGGAAACGCCGCCAGCACGGTGCGCCGCACGCCGTGCAAGTCGATGCCTATGCCCATGAAAAGCTGCATCGCGCCGAACGGAAAATGGAACGCGCCGGCAAACAGGCCCAGCGCCTGTGCCGTCAAATGAAAGTCGGCCTGCAGCGGCGCGGCCATGATGGCGGCCACGGTGCGAAAGGATTGGCTAAGCGCGACGGCGGTGGTTAGCGCAAACAGCATGACCCAGGTGGCGCGTGGGGTTTGCGGAGAACTGTGTGTGGGTTCGGCCAAGGGAGTTCCTGAAGAGCTGCTGCCAGTTTAGGCCGGAGACGTCGCCCGTGAAGTCCCGCGTTGACAAATTACTTTAGCCGTGAATAATTAAATCGCGAACTGTGCATGGCACAGATGCTGCAAGGGGATGGGTGTCATCACGGCAACCGGCAAAGTACCGGCGAGCCGCGATCCATGGCGTGACAGCCTGTTCTTCTCTGGAGCGACCGCATGACCGTGTTCAAGTCTTCCCTGGCAGCGCTGCTGCTGGCAGTTGCCGCTGTGGGCGCCGCGCCCGCGCTGGCGCAAAACTACCCCAACAAGCCGATACGCATCGTCGTGCCCTACCCAGCAGGCGGCGGCATCGACGTGATCTCGCGCGTGATCGGCGAGCGCCTGGGCCGCAGCCTGGGCCAGCCGGTGCTGGTCGACAACAAACCCGGCGCCGGCACGCTGCTGGCAGCCGAGTTTGTGGCGCGCGCGCCGGCAGACGGCTACACGCTGATGGTCACCACCGACTCGACGATGACCATCAACCAGCACCTCTATGCCAAGCTGCCCTATGACCCGGTGAAAGACTTCGCGCCCATCACGCAGCTGGTGCTGCTCAACCAGTTGCTGCTGGCCAACCCGGCCGTGCCCGCGAACAACCTCAAGGAGTTGATCGCCTACGCCAAGGCCAACCCGGGCAAGCTCAATTACGCGTCGTACGGCAGCGGCAGCCAGCCGCACCTGGCGATGGAAACCCTGAAGGCCCAGGCCGGCATCGACATCGTGCATGTGCCCTACAAGGGCATTCCGCAGGCTGTGCCCGCGGCGCTGGCCGGCGAGGTGCAGCTGACCTTCTCCGGCGCGGCCTCGTCGCAGGCCCATATCAAGGCGGGCAAGCTCAAGGCGCTGGCTGTGGGCGGCAAGACGCGCATGCCACTGCTGCCCGACGTGCCCACCTTCACCGAGTCGGGTTTTCCGGACGTGCCGTCGAATGCCTGGTTCGGTCTTTTTGCGCCGGCCGGCACGCCGCGTGATGTGGTCATGAAGCTGCACGCCGAGGTCACGCGCATCTTGAAAGACCCGGACTTTGTGCAGAAAGAAATCGTCGCCAAATCGTATGACCTGGTGGCCAGCACGCCCGAAGAGTTCACCGCCTTCCTGGTGGCCGACAGCGTGCGCAATGCGCGCGCCGTGAAGATTTCCGGCGCCAAGGTCGAATAGCTTGGCGGTGGACACAGGGATGGAACACAAGGCCGTCTGGCGCGGCTACAACCAGGCGGAACTCGATCGCCAGTACAACAGCCGCGGCACCGTGCCCGACGTGACGGTCTACCTGCGTGAATACGCTGAACGCAGTGCGGCGGCCAAGGCTTCAATGGCCTGCATGGAAAACATCGCCTACGGCCTGGGTGATGACGACCGGCTCGATCTTTTCCCCGTGCCCGGCGCGCGCGGCCCGGCGCCGGTGATCGTGTTTTTGCATGGCGGCGACTGGCGCGCTCTCTCCAAAGATGAAAGCGCTTTTGCCGCGCCCGCCTATGTGGGCGCCGGTGCGATGTACGTTGCGCTCGACTTCACGCTGGTGCCGCAAGCGACCTTGCCCGAAATGGGCGCGCAGGTGCGCCGCGCGCTGCACTGGCTGTGGCTCAACGTGGCGCTGCATGGCGGCGACCCGGCGCGCATCCATATCGCCGGGCATTCATCGGGCGCCAACCTGGTCGGTCAGGTGCTGATGACGGACTGGGTGCGCGAGTTTGATGCGCCGGAAGACCTCGTCAAAAGCGCCTGCTTTATGAGCGGCCTCGGCGACCTTGAGCCCGTGCGCCTGTCGTTTCGCAACGAGAAACTCAACCTCACGCCGGAGGTGGTGGCCGAGGTGTCACTGCTGCGCCGCGGCGCGGTGGTACGCTGCCCTCTGCTGGTGGCCGTGGGCGGCAACGAGACCGAAGACTACCTGCGCCAGAGCCGTGAAGTCGCCAAGTGGTGGGCTTCACGCGGTGAAGTGGCGCAGCTGATCGCGCCCGCCGGGCGGCATCACTTTGACGTGGTGCTCGAATGGGCCGACCCGGCGAGCGATCTCTTTAGTGAGCAGCTCGCGTTGATGGGCCTTGGCGCAGAGGCCTCGCCATGAAAGGCCCGGCCGTCTGGCTGGACATGGACCAGGCCGAGCTGGACGCGGCCTACAACCAGGCGGTGTACGCGCCCAATATGGCCGAGGTGCTGCAACGCTACGCCGACCACAGCGAAGCCGCGCGCGCCGTGGTGGGCGAGCCGCTGCGCTTTGTGTATGGCGACAGCGCCATCGAAGGCCTGGACGTGTATCCCACCGCCAGGCCGGATGCACCGATTGCCATCTTTATCCACGGCGGCGCCTGGCGCTCGGGCCGGGCGCGTGATTACGGATTTCCGGCCGGGTTGTTTACACGCGCCGGCGCACACCTGGTGGTGCCCGACTTCACGGCGGTGCAAGACGTGGACGGCAACCTGATGACGATGGCCGGCCAGGTCAGGCGCGCAGTGGCCTGGGTGCATGCGAATGCGGGGCGCTTTGACGGCAACCCTGGGCGCATTCACGTGCTGGGGCATTCGTCGGGGGCGCATCTGGCGGGGGTGGTGTTGACCACCGACTGGGCCGGGCGCTTTGGCCTGCCGCCGGATGTCATCAAAGGCGGTTTATGTTGCAGCGGTATTTTTGATTTGAAGCCGCCCAGGCTTTCGGCGCGGAGCAGTTATGTGCGGTTTACGGATGAGATTGAAGAGGCGCTGAGCCCGCAGCGGCATTTGGGGCTGCTCACGGCGCCGGTCATCGTGGCTTATGGGACGCTGGAGACGCCGGAGTTTCAGCGGCAATCTCGGGATTTCGCGGCTGCCGTGGCGAGTGCTGGCAAGTCTGTGCAGTTGCTGGTGGGGGAGGGGCGGAATCATTTTGAAATGATTGAAAGTCTGGCGGAGGGTAAGGGGTTGTTGGGGGAGGCGGTTTTGGGGCAGATGGGGTTGGGGAACGGTTGAAGCTCTTGTCGGCTTCGGACACGGAGGTGGTTTTAGCTCCGGAGCCGGGGTCGCCCGGCGGCGACTCACTTTTCTTTGCTTCGCCAAAGAAAAGTAAGCAAAAGAAAGGCGACCCTACTGTCTGCGTCCCCTGCGCTTCGCTCCGGGGCAACCTGTGGTGCTCGGTCCAGCCGGGGTCAAAAACAACTCGCTTCGCTCAAACAAGTTTTTGCCCTTATCCGTCTGGACCTCCGCTCCTCGGCGCA
>NZ_FPBM01000001.1:2783-933836 GCF_900116715.1 Polaromonas sp. YR568 | reverse complement strand
CCAATACCGAATACCAAACAGCCGAAGACAGAAACCCGAATACCAGAAGAAACAAGGACTCGCCGTGGCGAGTCCTTGTTGGTATTTGTCCCCGTTCCCGTTCCCGATTGCCCCGTCCTGGCTGGGCCGAGGAGCGCAGAGACAAGCGGATCAGGGCAAAAACTTGTTTGAGCGCAGCGAGTTGTTTTTGACCCCGCTTGGCTCGAGCACCGCAGGTTGCCCGAAGCGAAGCGTAGGGACCCAGACTGCGGGTCGCCTTTTCTTTGGTGACTTTCTTTTGGCGAAGCAAAAGAAAGTTACTGGCCGCCGGGCCACTCCCGGCCAGCCGCCCTCAGCAGAGCAAGCGCCAGTCGGAACAAGATCCGAACTACAAATCCGTCCTCAACTTCCAGATCTCCGGAAACAGCACCACATCCAGCATCTTGCGCAAATAGCTGACCCCACCGGTGCCGCCAGTGCCACGCTTAAAGCCGATCACGCGCTCAACGGTAGTCACATGCCGGAACCGCCAAAGCCGAAACGCATCTTCCAGGTCGGTGAGTTCTTCACCGAGCTGGTACAGGTCCCAGTACTTTTTCGGGTCGCGGTACACAACCAGCCAGGCTTGCTCGACGGCGTCGCTTTCCACATAGCCTTGTGTCCAGTCGCGCTGGGTGTGGCTGGCGGGCACGGCCAGGCCGCGGCGGGCCAGCAGGCGCAGGGCTTCGTCATAGAGTGACGGGGCTTCGTACGCGGCTTGCACTTGTGCAAGCAGGTCGGGCCGATGCGCGTGGGGCTTGAGCATGGCGGCGTTTTTGTTGCCGAGGGCGAATTCGATGCAGCGGTATTGCGCACTTTGAAAGCCGCTGGAGTTGGCCAGGTAGGGGCGGATTGCGCTGTACTCGGGCGGCGTCATGGTGGCCAGCACGTCCCAGGCATGCACCAGTTGCTCCATGATCCGGCTCACGCGGGCCAGCATCTTGAAGGCGCTGCCGAGCTCGTCTTTCGCCACGCTGGCAATGGCCCCGCGCAGCTCGTGCAGCATCAGCTTCATCCAGAGCTCGCTGGTCTGGTGCTGGATGATGAACAGCATTTCGTTGTGGTCGGGCGAGAGCGGTTTTTGTGCGCTGAGGATGGCATCGAGCTGAAGATAGTCGCCGTAGCTCATGGATTTGCTGAAGTCGAGCTGCGCTTTTTCGTCGCGCACGATGTCTTCGGGCGCTTGCGGTTTGTTGTTGTCGTGGTTGTTCATTACGTGACCGCGTGCTTCTGATTGAATTCGGCTTTTTTCCACTCGGCGGTTTCCAGCACCTGCTTCAGGTGCTCGACTGCGTTCCACACGTCTTCAAAGCCAATGTAGAGCGGGGTGAAGCCGAAGCGCAGGATGTCGAGGTGTTTGCCTACCTCACCGTCACCGGCGCGGAAGTCGCCGATCACGCCGCGTGCGATCAGCGCCTGCACGATGGCATAAGCACCTTCGGTTCTGGTCAGACACACCTGCGAGCCGCGCTGAGGGTGTTCGCGTGGCGTGGCCAGGGCCAGGCCGTGGCCCGCGCAGCGTTCTTCAACCAACTGGATAAACAGGTCGGTCAGTGCCAGCGACTTCTTTCGCAGCGCCTGCATGCCGCCCAAAGGTTCGGAGGCCAGCACGGTGTCCAGCCCGCACTCCAGCGCAGTCATGCTCAGGATGGGCTGGGTGCCGCAGAGGTAGCGCGAGATGCCTGCCGCAGGCTTGTAGTCGGGCGTGAATGCAAACGGTGCGGCATGACCCCACCAGCCGGCCAGCGGTTGCCAGAAACGGTCGGCATGTTTCGGGTTGACCCAGACAAAGGCCGGTGCGCCGGGGCCGCCGTTGAGGTATTTGTAGCCGCAACCGATGGAGAAGTCGGCCTTTGCCCCATTCAGGTCCACCGGCACGGCGCCCGCGCTGTGCGCCAGGTCCCAGACGGTGAGCGCGCCGGCTACCTGGGCTGCGGCGGTCACGGCGGCCATGTCGTGCATGGCGCCGGTGCGGTAGTTCACGTGGGTGAGCATGAGCACGGCGACTTCGGCGGTCAGTGCGGCGGTGATTTCTTCGGGCTCGACCAGTTGCAGGCGATAACCGCGTTCGCGGCACAGCGCCTCGGCGATGTAGAGGTCGGTCGGGAAGTTGCTGCGTTCGCTGACGATCACCTTGCGTGCGGGAGCGTCTTGCGCGGCGATGTGTAGCGCGGCGCTCAGCACCTTGTAGAGGTTGATGGAGGTGCTGTCGGTGGCGACCACTTCGCCGGGGGCAGCGCCTATCAGTTGCGCGATCTTGTTGCCCAGGCGCTGTGGCAGCTCAAACCAGCCGGCGCTGTTCCAGGAGCGGATCAGGCCCTGGCCCCATTCGACCGTCACCGCTTCGGCCACGCGGGCGGCGGCCGTTTTGGGCAGCACGCCCAGCGAATTGCCATCGAGGTAGATCACGCCTTCGGGCAGCGTGAATTGCTGGCGCAGCGCGCGCAGCGGGTCTTGCGCATCGAGGGCGCGGCAGTCTTGCAAAGTGGTCATGGGGTGGTCTCTAGAGAAGTTCACGCAGGATTGCGCGAACGGGTGAGGCGTCGGCCCGGGTGAGCTTGAGCGGCAGGGCAATGAGTTCGTAGTCGCCTTCGGGCACGTCGTCGAGCACCAGGTTTTCCAGCACACGCAGGCCGTGTGCGAGCAACTGGTGGTGGCTGGGCATATCCTGGCTGGTAGCCGGATCCACGCTGGGGGTGTCTATGCCGATGAGGGTGAGGCCTTTGGCGGCCAGCAGTTGCAGTGTTTCAGGGGCGATGGCGGTGAACGACTCCCAGCCCTGGCTGGCGGTGCGTGCTGTGCGCAGCAGCACACGCGGTGGCAAGTTGTCCAGTGCGTGGTCGATGTGCCTGGGCAATACCAGCGAGCCGCAATCGATGCAGTGAATCACGCGGCAAGGCCCGAGGTAGGGCGCGAGGTCGACCTCGCCGATGCTGGCCTCGCCATTGGCATAGTGCAGCGGCGCATCGGCGTGCGCGCCGGTGTGCGGCGACAGCGTGATGGCATTGACGTTGACCGGGCAGCCCGGCGTCAGCGAAAAATGCAGTGTCTGTGAATAGGCGGTGTCGCCGGGAAAGACGGCGGCGTTTTCATCCACCGGCGGCGAGATGTCCCAGAGTTTGCGCGGTGGTGGTGGGGTGGATGCAGGCATGGACCCAAAGGTAGCACCGGCAAAAAAGCCGTGGTGTCGGTTATTTCCAACAACTCCAAAAATAGTTGAAACCTAAAGTACCTGATCAATGAGCAAGGCACCAGAGTCAGGAGCGCTCTGTGTAATTCGCCAGCCTCGGGCACAATCCGGGCTTGTGGCGCTCGCTGCTGCATCGATTTACTAAACCCCTAAAAACCTTTCCTTCAACCCCTTCATAAAAGACAAAGGCACACCATGAATTCCGAGAACAAGTCCAACGGCAAAGTCGCACTCGTCACCGGCGCGGGCACCGGAATCGGCAAGGCGGTGGCCCTGGCCCTGCTGCGTGAAGGCTATAGCGTGGCGCTGGTGGGCCGCCGTGCGGAGCCGCTCAATGAAGTCGCTAAAGAGTCCGGAACAGACCGCGCGCTGGCCGTGCCGACGGATGTGAGCCAGCCCGAGTCAGTGGCGGCGGCGTTTGCCAAGGTCAAGGAAAAGTTCGGCCGCCTCGACCTGCTGTTCAACAACGCCGGTGTGGGCGCACCACCCGTCAACCTCGAAGACATCACGTTTGAGCAATGGACCAATGTGGTGAACATCAACCTGACCGGCTCCTTCCTCTGCGCGCAGGCGGCCATCAGGCTGATGAAAGACCAGACCCCCCAGGGCGGCCGCATCATCAACAACGGCTCGATCTCCGCCCACGCGCCGCGGCCCAACTCGGCGCCTTACACCTCCACCAAACACGCCATCACGGGCCTGACGAAGTCGATCTCGCTGGACGGGCGCAAGTACAACATCGCCTGCGGCCAGATCGACATCGGCAACGCCATGACGGAGCTTGCCGCCCGCATGGCCAAGGGCGTGCCCCAGGCCAACGGCGAGATCGCCATTGAGCCGATGATGGATGCGAAGGAAGTGGCCGAGGCCGTGGTGCACATGGCCTCGCTGCCGCTGTCGACCAATGTGCAGTTCATGACCATCATGGCCACGAAGATGCCGTTTGTGGGGCGCGGTTGATTCTGCCGCCGTCTTTGTCAGCCTGCTACGCCGGCGTGCTGGTGCTGAACACGCTGTGGTTCAGCATCGGCTTCTGGTACTTTGCGCTGGTGCCGGCGCGCGCCGCGAAGATTGTTGTGCCCGCAACTGCGCGCAGCTCGCCGGTGTTCCAGACACTGGCGGCGTCGCTGCGCTTTCTGGGCACCATGAATTTTGCGTTCGCCGCGTTTTCCGTCTTGCTGCTGCTGGCCGGTTCGTGGTTTACCGAGCCACGTCAGCTGGCGCTGTTTGCCGCTGTGTTTGCAATCGCGCACGGCGGGCAGTTCGCGGCCAACCTGCCGGTTGCGCTGGCAGGCGGCCGGCAAGGGGAGGCTTACTGGCCGGTGCTCAAAGGCCCCATGCTGGGAATCTTTGTGATCGACCTCGCGCTGATGCTGGCCAATGCCGCGCTTGCCGTCGCGTTGCTTGCGGCGGCTTGAGCGGGCTGCTGCCCCTTCAGCCCGCTTGCATCACCCGGCCTTGCGCGGCCGCATCACCGCCAGCGCGTAATAGACGCCGCCCCCAATCGCCACGCCGAAGAACCAGCCGTAAATGCCCCACCATGAGGGCAGCAGGCTGGTGAAGTTGGGCAGGATGCTGGAGAACAGTGCGCCCACCGCGGTGGCGATCAGTGCGTTGGCGTTCCAGCCGCCCTGGTAGCGGTATTCGCCGTCCTCGTGATAAAGCGCCTCGACGTTCACTTCGCCCTTGGCGATCAGGTAGTAGTCGACCAGGATGATGCCCAGCAGCGGCCCCATGGTCGCGCCTATGGCGCCCACAAAGGTGGCCGCGTTGCCTTCCCAGGGCGCGAAAGGGTAGAGCACCAGCGCGATGCCGGCCGCAATGTAGCCGCCGGTCTTGAAGCTGACTTTGCGCGGGAACACATTGGCAAAGTCGAATGCGGGCGAGACGAAGTTGGCCACCACATTGATGCCCAGCGTGGCGACAGCGAAGGTGAGCGCGGCCAGCAAGGCGAGGAACCAGCTGTCGAACTTGGCGGAGATCTGCTCGGGGTGCAGCAGCACTTCGCCGTAGACCTTGAAGGCGGCAATCGTGGTCACACCGGCTACCAGCGAGAACAGCACCAGGTTGATGGGCAGACCCCAGAGGTTGCCCTTGCGCACGGTGGCCTTGTCTTTGGCGTAGCGCGAGAAGTCGCAGAAGTTGAGGTAGAGCGCGGCGAAGTAGGTGATCCATGTCGCGCCTACGGCCATCAGCGCCCAGAACGAGCCGGGCTCGCCCGGAACGCCGGCGTCTTTGGTCTTGGCCAGCAGCACGTCTTGCGGGATGCCATGGTCGAACGAAAAACCGCCGGCTTTGACACAGAGGCCCACAGCCAGCACCAGCATGGCGATCCAGACGGCGGGACCCGCCCAGTCCTGGAATTTGCGCACCGTTTCCATGCCGTTCTGGATGATGAGCAACTGCAGCGCCCACACAACGACAAAACAGATCACCTCCAGGCCGGAGTGGCCCAGCAGGTGGGTGGATTTGTGAAAGGCCATGATGGCGTCGGAGCGCGTGAGCAGCGCCACGATGGCGCCTGACGCGGCGGCCGTCTGCGCGCCGTACCAGAAGCAGGCCACCACCGCGCGCACCAGCGCGGGCAGATTGGCGCCCCAGATGCCGAAAGAGGCACGCGCCAGCACGGGGTAGGGCACGCCGGTTTTCACGCCCGCGTAGCCGACCAGATTCATTAAAAGAAAGATCACCAGTGAGCTCAGCCCGATGGCGACGAGGAAGTTGGTGAAGCTGCCGCACAGCAAAAACAGGCTGGCCGCGAGGTAGTAACCCCAGAGGCTGTGTACGTCGGAAGTCCAGACATTGAAGATGCTGAAGGTGCCCCAGTTGCGCTCTTTAGCAGGCGCCAAGTCTTCGTTATACAGATCGGGGGATGGGTTTCGAATGTCCACGTGTGATCTCCGGTTGATGGGCGCATGCCCTGGCCAAGCTCAATCAAGCGGGAAGAGAGCTCAAACCTCACTGCCTGATTGAGTGCTCAGTTTTGTATAAAAAAACTGTACTCACCGGCGCAGAATTCAATTCGCGGATTTACCCTTGCTGGCTCAGCTTTGGTTGAGCGGCTTTGAATCCTGTTGTTGTGAGCACCGTCGAAGTGTGGAATGCAGGTTTCGTGCCATTGGCGGCGCCGATAGCTCCGCTGGGCGGCGGTGCCGTCAGTCAGTAGAGCTGGTTGCGCGACAGTGCGGCCAGCGCGGCCTGAAGGTTGTTTCGGGCGCCGGCCTCGTAGCGCTCAGAAAACCAGGGGGTGCTGTAGATGCGGGGACGGTCCAGAAATGACTGCAGCACCGCACTGCGCCCTTTGATGTAGCGCGGCCAGCGCACCCAGCGGTACTCGCTGCGAACGTCGCGTTCAAACTGCCGGTAAACCGATTCGCGCTGCCCCAGGATGGCGAGGTCGATGTCGACCACCCATTGGGCGTCGCCGGGTGAAGGCACTGCCTGGTGGCGGGTGTCCAGAATGTGGCGGCTGATCGCTGTGATCAGTGTGGGGTTCAGGCCGGCCGTGCGAAGAAAGTTTTCGGCCCAGAGCGCGCTCTTTTCTTCATTGAGCGGCCGCCAGGGCCAGTAGATGGCATCGTGAAACCAGAGCGCGAGTTCAACAGCGACGGCATCGTCCAACTGGCCGCGCACTTCGTCGAGGTGGCGCAGGCAGGCCAGCAGGTGCGGCGTGTTGTGATAACGACGCGGCCAGCGGCCCCAGCTGCGAATCAGGCGCTTGCCTTCGCGGCTCCAGGCGCCGCCGCTTTGACGGAGGTGCGCGCCTAGGGCGTCCCAGCGAGCGAGCAGTTCTTCGTGGTGAGCCGGGGCGAACCACATGTGCGGGATCAGCTGGTCAATTGACCCAGCAACAGGAACTCCATGAGCGCCTTTTGCGCGTGCATCCTGTTCTCTGCTTCATCCCAGACAACGGATTGCGGGCCGTCGATCACATCGGCTTCGACTTCCTCGCCACGGTGTGCTGGCAGGCAGTGCATAAAGAGGGCGTCGGGCTTGGCGGCGGCCATCATCTCCGTGTCCACGCACCAGTCGGCAAAGGCTTTTTTGCGCGCTTCGTTTTCGGCTTCATAGCCCATGCTGGTCCACACATCGGTGGTGACCAGGTCGGCGCCGGCGCAGGCCTGCATCGGGTCCTTGAAGACCTTGTAGCTGTCGGCGGAGCGGATGCCGGCGATGGACTGATCGACCTCGTAGCCGCCCGGTGTGCTCACATGTACCTTGAAGCCGAGGATCTCGCTGGCCTGCAGCCAGGTGTTGGCCATGTTGTTGCCGTCGCCCACCCAAGCCACCGTCTTGCCCTTGATGGAGCCGCGGTGCTCGATGTAGGTGAAGATGTCGGCCAGGATCTGGCAGGGGTGGAATTCATTCGTCAGGCCGTTGATGACGGGCACGCGCGAATGCTCGGCGAAGCGGTCTATCTTGGTCTGCTCAAAAGTGCGGATCATCACCAGGTCGACCATGCGGCTGATGACCTTGGCGCTGTCTTCAATTGGTTCGGCCCGGCCCAGCTGGCTGTCGCCGGTGGTCAGGTGCACCACGCTGCCGCCCAGCTGGTACATGCCGGCTTCAAAGCTCACACGCGTGCGTGTCGAGGCTTTTTCGAAAATCATCGCCAGTGTGCGGTCGACCAGCGGCTGGTGTTTTTCGTAGGTCTTGAACTTCTTCTTGATGATGGCGGCGCGCTCGAACAGGTAGGCGTATTCGGCCGCATTCAGGTCGCTGAACTGCAGGTAATGCCGCACCGGCGCGGGCGTGGAGGGGATCACAGTGGTCACGCGTTTTTCTCTTTCAAAAGCTGCTTGATCAGCGGAACCAGGATGGCCACCGCTTCGTCGGCCTCGGCCGTTGTCATGATGAGCGAAGGCACCATACGGATCACGGTGTCGGCGGTTACGCTCAGCAGCAGGCCGTTTTCGGCGGCGCGGGCGAGCAGCTCACCGCAAGGCACCGTCAGCTCAATGCCCAGCATCAGGCCGCGGCCGCGGATTTCTTTCAGGCCCTTGACGCCGGCCAGCTCACGGGCCAGCGCCGCGCGCAAGTGGTCGCCCACCTTCACAGCGTTGGCCAATAGGCCTTCTTCTTCCATGATGCGCAGGGTCTCTACACCGGCGCGCATGGCCAGCGGGTTGCCGCCAAAGGTGGTGCCATGGTTGCCGGGGCCAAAGATGTGGGCGGCCTTGGGGCCTGCCACCACTGCGCCAATCGGCACGCCCGAGCCCAGGCCCTTGGCCAGGGGCATCACGTCGGGTTTGATGCCCGACCATTGGTGGGCAAACCATTTGCCGGTGCGGCCCATGCCGCACTGCACTTCGTCGATCATCAGCAGCCAGTCGCGTTCGTCGCACAGCGCCCGCACTTCGCGCAGGTACTCGTCCTTCATGCTGTTGATGCCGCCTTCGCCCTGGATGGCTTCAAAAAATACGGCGACCACATTGGGGTTGCCGGCCGTGGCGGCTTTCAGCGCGTCGATGTTGTTGAGCGGCACGCGGATAAAGCCCTCGACCAGCGGGCCGAAGCCGGCTTGCACTTTGGGGTTGCCGGTGGCGCTCAGGGTGGCGATGCTGCGGCCGTGGAAGGCTTTTTCGTAGACGACGATTTCCGGGCGCTCAATGCCTTTGTCGTGGCCGAACTTGCGCGCCAGCTTGAGCGCGGCTTCGTTGGCTTCGAGCCCGGTGGAGCAGAAAAACACGTTTTCCAGGCCCGACAGCTCCACCAGCCTGGCGGCCAGGGTTTCCTGCAGCGGCACATGGTAGTAATTGGAGCTGTGGATGATCTTGCTGATCTGCTCTTGCAGGGCCGGCACCAGCTTTGGGTGGTTGTGGCCCAGGGTATTGACGGCGATGCCGCCCAGCGCATCAAGGTAAGCCTTGCCGTTGACATCCCAGACGCGGCAGCCCTGGCCGTGGTCCAGCGCGATGGGCAGGCGGCCATAGGTGTTCATCACGTGAGGGGAGGCGGCTTCGATGTGCTTGGGCAGGGCTGCGGTCATGGAGAACTCCGGAACAAGGGATGTAACAGGGCTGAAAATCGCAGGCCCGCGAGAAATAAAGCGGGCCTGAAGCGATTCTAGGCGCAGAGTTTGCGGGCTTTTGTGACGTTCCTGCATCACTGCAATGAGGGCGCCCCGGGCCGCCACTTGTTGAAAATTGGGCGTCAAGTCTTATATAAGAGTCACAAATAAGATAGAATCGTTGTGCGGTGCAGCATGGGGTGAATACGATCCCTTTCCCACGTCAGGCGCCGCAAAAACCCTCCATCCGATGGTCTCCAACTCCGCCAAAGAAGTCTTCATTCAGGGTATTACCCGCGACGGCAAAACCTTCCGGCCCAGCGACTGGGCCGACAGGCTGTGCGGTGTGATGAGCCATTTCCGCCCCGGCGGCCCCCAGCCCGGCAGCCACCTCACTTATTCCCCCTGGTGCGTGCCCACCGTCATCAACGGCGTCAAATGTGTGGTCGTCAACGCGGAGTTGCGTGAGGCCGAGCCCATGGCCTGGGACTTCGCGATTAACTTCGCCAAAGACAACGATCTGCAGCTCGCCGAAGCCTGCCTCATTCCGGACACACCGCGCAAAGACTGAGATTTTTGAAGCGCCAACAAAAAAGCCGTCTTTCGACGGCTTTTTTGCTTTGCTGCAGCGCACCCTACAAAACGGCGGACGGTATTTTCATGAGAAAGATGCCGTCCGGGCGATTTGCCTAATTGCTTAGGCGGCCTTTGCGGGGGCCAGTGCCAGGGCTTTCACCTTGGCGGACAGGCGGCTCTTGTCGCGCGCTGCCTTGTTCTTGTGGAAGATGCCCTTGTCGGCAACCGTGTCCACAATGCTTTGGGCCTTGGCGAACAGGTCCTTGGCTTTGTCTTTGTCACCGGCTGCAACGGCTTTTTCGACGTTTTTCACAGCGGTGCGGTATTTGGAGCGCAGCGAGGTGTTCGCAGCGTTGAGTTTGACGTCCTGGCGGACGCGTTTGCGGCCCGACGCGAGGCGGGGGTTCTTTTTCTTGGGTTTGGCGGTAGCCATATAAGTATTCCTTTAATCCTGGGGAGGAGTCTGTGGATGTTGCAGCAAAGCCATAGATTATACGACGGCCTAGGCTGCAGGGCGAAATACTGGTTTTGGCCCCTGTGGACTTAAAAGCCAGCATGAGCCGCGGAACCGGCTTTGCCGGGCCGCAGGCGGGCGGCCCCCTCGGGGGCAGGGAGTTACACGAAGTGAACGACCGTGGGGGCTAAACTCGCTTTGTGTCACTATTCAAAGCCGCCTCCACCGTCTCCCTTCTGACCTTAGTCTCCCGGATCACCGGTTTGGTGCGGGAACTGCTGATTGCATCGACTTTTGGCGCCAGCGCCATGACGGATGCCTTCAATGTGGCGTTTCGTATTCCCAACCTGTTCCGGCGGCTGTTTGCCGAGGGGGCTTTCAGCCAGGCGTTTGTGCCGGTGCTGGCGGCCAGCAAGGCGCAAAACGGGGACGAGCAGACCAAACTCCTGATTGACCGGGTGGCCACGCTGCTGGCCTGGGCGCTGCTGCTGACCTGCGTGGCCGGGGTGGCGGCGGCGCCGGTGCTGGTCTGGGCCATGGCCAGCGGGCTGAAGCAGGAGCCGCGCGGCTTTGAGGCCGCCGTCTTCATGACGCGCTGGATGTTCCCTTACATCGGCTTTATGTCGCTTGTCGCGCTGTCTTCGGGCGTGCTCAACACCTGGCGGCGCTTTGCGGTACCGGCCGCCACGCCGGTGCTGCTCAATATTTCCATGATTCTGGCGGCCTGGCTGGGTGCGCCCTGGTTCAAGACGCAGGGCATCGAGCCGGTTTATGCACTGGGCGCCGGCGTCATGCTGGGCGGCATTTTGCAATTGGCGGTGCAGGTGCCTGCGCTGTTCCGGCTGGGCTTGCTGCCGCGCATCGGCCTGCGCTGGAGCAGCATCAAGGCCGCCTGGGCCGATCCGGCCTCCCAAAACATCGCCAAGTTGATGGTGCCGGCCTTGCTGGGCGTCAGCGTGGCGCAGATTTCACTGCTGATCAACACCCAGATCGCCTCGCACCTCACCCCCGGCAGCGTCAGCTGGCTCACCTATGCCGACCGGCTGATGGAATTCCCGACTGCCATGCTGGGCGTGGCCATCGGCGTGGTGCTGATGCCGCAGCTTTCGGCCGCCAAGGCCGCCGGCGATGCCGCCAAATACTCGGCCATGCTGGACTGGGGCCTGCGCCTGGTCGTACTGCTGGCTGTGCCTTGCGGCGTGGCGCTGCTCACCTTCGCCCAGCCGCTGGTAGCGACGCTTTATCACTACGGCGCCTTCACCGACCGCGATGTGCAGCAGACCACCACCGCGCTCATGGGCTACGGTGCGGGCCTGCTCGGGCTGGTGGCTATCAAGGTGCTGGCGCCGGGCTTTTACGCCAGCCAGGACATCAAGACCCCGGTGCGTATCGCCGTGGCGGTGCTGGTTGTAACGCAGTTGCTCAATCTGGCCTTCGTGCCTTTCCTGCAACATGCCGGCCTGGCCCTGGCCATCGGCATTGGCGCTCTCATCAATGCGCTGTGGTTGTTGATAGGGCTCAAACGCCGCGGCAGTTACACACCCGCACCCGGCTGGGGCGTGTTCACGCTGCAGGTGCTGGCGGCCAGCGCCTTGCTGGCGGTGTTTTTGCTGTGGTCTGCTGGTGCCGTGAACTGGATTGGCCTCAAAGGCCATTCTCTTGAAAGAATCGGGCTCCTGGCCCTTGTTTTGCTTGTATCGGCTGCTCTTTATTTCGTAGCGCTTTGGGTATCGGGTTTAAAGGTCAAAAAGCTTCTGAAACATTGAGTGACCGTGATGTTTGTGGCTTTTTTCAGACTCATCAAGGGCATTCCTTGATTCCCTTTTTTCGCCGGTTTATGAGAAAGTAGCGTCATGCAATTAAATCTGACCGTGCCGTCACCGTTGCAGTACTTTTCCAGCCTGGTGGAAAGCGACGAACATTTCCCCCTGCTGGAAGCCGCCGTCAGCCTGGCGCAGGACGAATACCCCGACCTGGATGTGCAGCAGGTGCTGGGCGATGTAGACCAGCTGCTGGCCCGCCTGAAGCGCCGCCTGCCGGCCGATGCCCCCGCGCTGCAGCGCCTGCGGGCGCTCAACCAGTTCTTCTTTCACGACCTGAACTTCGGCGGCAACGTCAACGACTACTACGACCCCGACAACAGCTACCTGAACGCCGTGCTGCGCACGCGCCGCGGCATCCCGATCACGCTGGCCGTGCTGTGGCTGGAGCTGGCCCTGGGGCTTGGGCTCAACGCGCGCGGCGTCGCGTTTCCGGGCCACTTCATGGTCAAGGTCAACCTGCCCAAGGGCCAGGTGGTGATCGACCCATTCAGCGGCCAATCTTTGAGCCGCGAAGAGCTGTCCGAGCGGCTCGAACCCTTCCGCCAGCGCAGCAGCGGTGAAGAAGAGTTCGAAGTGCCCATGGGTTTGTATTTGCAGTCGGCGGCGCCGCGTGAAATCATCAACCGCATGCTGCGCAACCTGAAGGAAATCCACAAAACGCAGGAAGACTGGCAGCGCCTGATCCCTGTGCAAGACCGGCTCATCGTGTTGCAACCCGAAGCCTGGACGGAATACCGTGACCGCGGCCTGGCCTGGGCCGCACATGGTGAGCCCGAGCGTGCGATGGCTGACCTCGAGATCTATCTGGCCAACGCTGAAGATGCGCTCGACATCGACGCTATGGCCGAGCGGCTGGCGCAACTGCGCCAAAGCCGGCACTGACCTGGCTTTATAAAAGCTCGATCTCACTGAGCGTGAGAAAGCAGCTCTCGCGCGTAATTGCCACAAAGTCGGCCAGCCAGGGGCGGGCCGAGGTGGTCTCGGTGCAGGCCACATACAGGCGGCCCGTTAGCCCCTTCTTGCCCACCGGCCGCGCTGTGACGTAACCCCGATCTAGGTAGCTTTGCACCGCCCATTTGGGCAGCGTGGCGACGCCGCGCCCGCTGGCCACCAGTTGCAGCATGGCAATCGTCAGCTCGGTGGTGCGGCGCGCGGGCCGCACGCCGGCCGGCTCCAGCACCTGGCGCACCACGTCCAGCATTTCGTCGGGCACGGGGTAGGTGATGAGCGTTTGGTCGGCGAAGTCTTTGGCCGTGAGGTGCGTCTTGGCCGTCAGCGCGTGGTCGTTGGCCAGCAGCGCCATGATTTCAAACCGGAACAGCGGGTGAAAGTTCACCGCTTCATCGGCATCGGCTTCCGACACGACAGCGATGTCGGCACGGTCTTGCAGCACCAGCGCGATCGGGTCGGGGTGAAAGCCCGAGACGATGTCCAGCTCTACCTCGGGCCAGCGCGTGCGAAAGGCGTCCATCGCCGGCATCAGCCAGTCAAAACAGGTATGGCACTCAACCGCGATGCGCAACTGGCCGGATCGCCCCGTGGCCAGGCGCGCCACGTCGCGCTCGGCTTCTTCGACCTGCGGCAGCACCGCATCGGCCAGCGCCAGCAGCCGCAGGCCGGTAGTGCTGAACTGCGGCGGCACGGATTTGCGTTCAAAAAGCGGCGTGGCGTAGCGCTCTTCCAGCAGCTTGACCTGGTGCGACAGCGCCGATTGCGTGAGGTTGAGCAACTGCGCCGCGCGCACCAGGCTGCCACTGTCGCGCAGGGCGGTCAGGGTGCGCAGGTGGCGCAGTTCAAGGATGGAGAGAGTCATGACTGGCGCTTACCGTTGAAGAGGTGAATCAATTATTTTCACGTTGAAAGTCAATATCTTTCGTTTGAATAATAGTTGAATTGGGCCGACCATTGCGTTCTTTTGTTGATTTGTATCGGGAGATAGCTGGCATGGTCCATACACACACCCTGGGTTTTCCGCGCATGGGCGCGCACCGGGAATTGAAATTCGCGCTCGAAAAACACTGGCGCGGCGAGATTGACCTGGCTGCGCTGGAAGCTACCGGCACGGCTTTGCGTGAGCGCCATTGGGCCGTGCAAAAAGAAGCCGGCCTGGGTTTTGTGACGGTGGGCGACTTTGCCTTTTACGATCACGTGGCCAACCACATCCAGATGCTGGGCTGCGAGCCGGCGCGCTTTGGCTTCACCGGGCAGGAGCCCGCGCTGAGCCGCTATTTCGCGATGGCGCGCGGCGTGAATGTGCAGAACGGCCATACCCACAGCGCCGACTGCGGCTGTGCGGACGGCACAGCGGGCGGCGGCAGCTTTGCGCTGGAGATGACCAAGTGGTTTGACACCAACTACCACTACCTGGTGCCGGAGTTCGGCTCGGGCACCGAATTCAGCCTGGCCTCCGAACGCCTGTTTGACGAAGTCGCGCAAGCCAAATCCGCAGGCCATACCGTCAAGGCGGTGTTGCTCGGGCCGCTGAGCTTTTTGTGGCTGGGTAAAGAAAAGACGGCCGGCTTTGACCGCTTCAGCCTGCTGGACAAACTGCTGCCGGTGTACGAACAAATCCTGGCGCGCCTGAAAGCGCAGGGCGTGGAATGGGTACAGATGGACGAGCCCATCCTGGGCCTGGACCTGCCGGCCAAATGGAGCCAGGCTTTTGAATCCAGCTACTGGCAGCTCTCGCGCAGCGGCGTCAAGCTGTTGCTGGCAACTTACTTTTCACCGTTGCAAGACAACCTGCGCCTGGCGTGCCAGCTGCCGGTGGCGGGCCTGCATGTGGACGCGGTGCGTGCACCTGAAGAGCTGGTGGGCGTGGCCGACTGGCTACCCAGCCACAAGGTGTTGTCTGTGGGCATTGTCGACGGCCGCAATATCTGGCGCACAGACCCCGATGCCGCGCTGGCGCGGCTACGGCCCGTGGCAGAGAAGCACAAAGGTGATCTGTGGCTGGCGCCGTCGTGCTCGTTGCTGCACGTGCCTTACAGCCTGGAAGCCGAAGACAAGCTGGATACCGAGCTCAAATCGTGGCTTGCCTTTGCGGTGGAAAAGCTGTTTGAGCTGCGCACCTTAAAAGCGGCGCTTCAGGGTGATGAGAAGTCTGTGGAGTCGGAGCTGGCCGCCGCCCGCGTGGCCGCCCATGCGCGCCGCACCAGCCCGCGTGTGCACCGGGCTACCGTGGCCGCGCGGCTGGCTAAGGCCGCAGCAGGCGCCGACCAGCGGCCTTCGCCCTTCAGCCAGCGCCAGCAGTTGCAGCGCCAGCGTTTTGCCCTGCCGCTGTTTCCGACAACCTCGATAGGCTCGTTCCCGCAAACCGCCGAGATCCGCACCGCGCGCGCAGCCTTCAAGCGCGGCGAGATCGGCAAATCGCAGTACGCCGAAAAAATGCAGGCCGAGATTCGCCTGGCCGTGCGCAAGCAGGAAGAGCTGGGTCTGGATGTGCTGGTGCACGGCGAGGCCGAGCGCAACGACATGGTCGAATACTTCGGCGAGCAGCTGGACGGCTTTGCCTTCACTGCCAACGGCTGGGTCCAGTCGTACGGCTCACGCTGCGTAAAGCCGCCTGTGATTTACGGCGATGTGGCGCGCCCCGCGGCCATGACGGTGGCCTGGACGGTCTACGCGCAAAGCCTGACACGGAGGCCGATGAAGGGCATGCTGACCGGCCCCATCACCATCCTGCAATGGTCTTTTGTGCGCGACGACCAGCCGCGCAGCCTGACCACCGAGCAGATCGCCTGGGCGATACGCGACGAGGTAGTGGACCTGGAAGGCGCGGGCATTGGCATCATCCAGATCGACGAGCCGGCCATCCGCGAAGGCTTGCCGCTGCGCCGCGCCGGCTGGAAGCCTTATCTGGAGTGGGCGACGCGCGCCTTTCGCATCAGCGCCAGCGGCGTGGCCGACGAGACGCAGATCCACACCCACATGTGCTATTCGGAGTTCAACGACATCCTGCCGGAGATTGCCGCCATGGATGCCGATGTGATCACCATTGAAACCAGCCGCTCCGACATGGAACTGCTGCGCGGCTTTGGCGACTTCAAGTATCCCAATGAGATTGGCCCCGGCGTGTACGACATCCATTCGCCGCGCGTGCCGACGGTGGACGAGATGGTGCGGCTCTTGCGCAAGGCGGCGGCGGTGATTCCGGCGGAAAACCTCTGGATCAACCCGGATTGCGGCCTGAAAACCCGCGGCTGGCCCGAGACCGAAGCGGCGCTGGGCAATATGGTGCAGGCCGCGCGCGAAGTCAGGCTTGAGCTGACGGTGTGACGGGTGGCGGGTGACGAGTCTTAAGCCCCGCGCTTGAGGAACTGCGGAATCTGCAGGCCGTCTGCCGAGTTCACATTGCGCGACATGGCCGGCGCGCTGCTGACCTGGACGGGCCGGCCCACTGCACGGGCCGTGCTTTGCGCGGACATCCGGGCGCCGTGCACCATCGATTCCTGTGCCGGCATCAGGCTGCCGGGCAGGGAACTGCCCAGGCGTGCCGGCGCGGCCTTCTGGACAGGGGCGGGGTTGAGCGCCCTGGCGCCCAGCGTCGCGGCGACCGAAGGGCGGGGGGCTATCACCCGTTCCGGGGCTTTGGCCACTGTCTTGGCCTGCGGCTGCTCGGGCGCGTCATTGGCCGCCTGCGGCGGGTACAGCGTGGGCCTGAGCCAGTTGAGGATGGGTTGCCACTGCTGCAGGTCTTGCGCGGCGGTGCTCGCCGGCAGGTCGAACATCGTCATGCCGCGTTCCAGGCTGCGCACATAAAGCTGCGTCTCGCGCAGGGCGCCCAGAAAAGGCATGCCCAGGCTTTCAGACCATTCTTCCAGGGTTTTGGCGGCGCTGGTGCGCCCGTCGATGCGCATGCCCACCGTGGCCAGGCGGCAGCGGCCGCTGGCTACACGCGGCAGCGCCATTAAATCGGCATGGCACTGGGCCGCCGACTCGCGGTCGAACATGGAATTGCACACCGGCATGATGATGGCGTCGGCAAACATCACGACGCGGGCGAGTTCAAAGCCGTGCATGCCGCCGGGCGTGTCGAGCACCACATGGGTGATGCCGGTGGGCACGCGGAGCATATTTTTCTGGTCGACGGCCCAGGGGGCGATGGCGGGGAGTTCAGCGGCGCGGCGCTTGAGCCAGCTGCGCGCCGACTGCTGCCGGTCCACGTCGCCCAGCATGACCGAGCTGCCATTGCGGGCGCACCAGGCGGCGATGTGCGCGGCCAGCGTGCTCTTGCCACTGCCTCCCTTGCGGTTGACGACTGCGATTACCGGCATGACTGCTCCAAAGACGGATCGATGGAACAGTTTGATACATAACTAAGGAAAAGTCCAGTGGCCCCAAGCGCCATGGGCGTATGCAGCTAGTCTTTTTGTAGCAAAACGGCCCACCCGGGGGATATCGCCCCCGCCGGCCGGCTTGTGGGGGGCTTAGCCGACGGTAACGGCGGCGCCGTCGCCTTTGGCGGCGATCACGCCGATTTCATAGACCTGCTCACCCGCGTCGCGCAGGGTTTTGGCCGTGGCCTGGGCGTTGGCGGCGTCCACCACCACCACCATGCCGATGCCGTTGTTGAAGGTGCGGTTCATCTCGAAATCGTCGATGCCGGCGGTTTTTTGCAGCCAGGCGAACAGCTCGGTTTGCGGCCAGCTGCCCTTTTTGAGGTGGGCTGCCGTGCCTTCGGGCAGCACGCGGGGGATGTTTTCCAGCAAGCCGCCGCCGGTGATGTGGGCCAGCGCCTTGATCGGGTGGGCGGCCAGCGCGGCCAGCACGTTCTTCACGTACAGGCGGGTGGGCTCCATCAGGGCTTGCTTAAAGGGTTTGCCGTCCAGCGTGGCGGGGGCGTTGCCGGCCGCGCGCTCGATGCATTTGCGCACCAGGCTGAAACCGTTGGAATGCACGCCGCTGCTGGCGAGACCCAGCACCACGTCGCCGGGTTTTACGTCCTTGCCGGTCAGGATTTTGGACTTTTCCACCGCGCCGACGGCAAAACCGGCCAGGTCGTATTCGCCGGCGGGGTACATGCCGGGCATTTCAGCGGTTTCGCCGCCGATCAGGGCGCAGCCGCTCAATTCGCAGCCTTTGGCGATGCCGCCGACCACGGCGGCTGCCGTGTCAACGTCCAGCTTGCCGCAGGCGAAGTAATCGAGGAAGAAGAGGGGCTCGGCGCCCTGCACCAGCACGTCATTGACGCTCATGGCCACCAGGTCTATGCCGACGGTGTCATGCATCTGCCATTCAAAAGCCAGCTTGAGCTTGGTGCCCACGCCGTCGGTGCCGCTGACCAGCACAGGTTCCTTGTAGCGCTTGGGCACCTCAAACAGGGCGCCAAAGCCGCCAATGCCGGCCAGCACGCCTTCGCGCATGGTTTTTTTGGCCAGGGGCTTGATGCGTTCGACCAGCGCGTCGCCCGCGTCGATGTCGACGCCCGCGTCTTTGTAGCTCAGGGGGGAAGGGGAGGAGGTGGTCATGGTGTCGGCTTTGCTACGGGTAGGGTGCGGTAAGGACGGATGGGGGTCTGGGAGGCGGGTTTACGGCGCTGAAGCGGCCTGCAAGCCCGATAGAATTCAGCCTGAGATTCTAAAGGCTACCCATTCGGGCCCCGTTCGGTCTTCCTCAGTCCCTTTTGGGGGCTTCTTCCGGCAAGCTCAACCCAAGGCTTTATGCAATTCACCACCACCCAAAAACGCGCCGCCGCCTGGTGCGCTATCGCCGCGCTGGTCATTCTGGCGCTGTGGCTGCTGGGGCCGGTGCTGGCGCCCTTTGTCATCGCCGCCGTGCTGGCTTATGCGCTGACGCCGCTGGTCAACCGGCTTGACCACATGGGCAAGGGCCGCCTGCCGCGCGTGGTGGCGGTGGTGCTGGTGGAGTTTTTCTTCCTCGTGGCGCTGCTCAGCCTCTTTTTGCTGATCGTGCCCATCCTGGCCAAAGAGCTGCCGGTGCTGCGCGAGCAGGTGCCGCTGCTGGCCGACAAGCTCAACACCACGCTGGCGCCCTGGCTGGCGCAGTTCGGCATCCATGTGGCGCTCGATGTCGCCAGCATCAAGGCCTTTGTGCTCAAGTACCTCAATGCCAATTTTGAAGACCTGTTCGGCTCGCTGATGTCTTCGCTCAAGCTGGGCGGCAGCGTGGCGCTGGCTGTTATCGGCAATGCCGTGCTGATTCCGGTGGCGCTGTTTTACCTGCTGATGGACTGGGACAAGTTTGTCGCCCGTGTGCTGGAGCTGGTGCCGCCGCACCTGCGCGCCGGCTTTGACAGCTTTACCGAAGAGGCCGACTCGGTGCTGGGCCAATACCTGCGCGGCCAGTTGCTGGTGATGCTGATCATGGCGGTGTTTTATGCGGTGGGCCTGGCGCTGTTTGGGCTTGACCTGGCCCTGCCCATCGGCGTTTTCACGGGGCTGGCGATGTTTATCCCTTACCTGGGCTTCGGCCTGGGCCTGATCCTGGCGGTGCTGGCGGGCTTGCTCGAATTTGCCTCGCTCAAGGCACTGGTCATGGTGGCCGTGGTTTACGGCATCGGGCAGCTGGTGGAAAGCCTGTACCTCACGCCGCGCCTGGTGGGCGAGCGCATTGGCCTGCATCCGCTGGCGGTGATCTTTGCCTTGCTGGCTTTCGGCCAGATGTTTGGTTTTGTCGGCGTGCTGGTGGCGCTGCCGGCCAGCGCGGTGCTGCTGGTTGGCATACGCCGCGTCAAGGCCAGCTACATGGCCAGCCGGCTTTACAAGGCCGGATAAGGCAGAGCCAATGGCGGGCATGAAACAGATTGCGCTGGACATAGGGCTGGCTTCCGCCCCCTCGTTCGCCAATTTTTTTGGCGGTCCGAACGAAGCCGCGCTCAAGCACCTGGAGCTGTGGGCCGGCAACACGCTGCGCTCGCCGGTGCCCACCTACCTCTGGGGCGAGGCCGCCAGCGGCAAAACCCATTTACTCAAAGCCGTGCGCGAAACGCTGCGCGAGCAGGGCGCCGCCAGCGGCTGGATGGATGCTTCCATGCTGGAGCCGCCCGAGTTCAATGAGTCCTGGGCCGCCGTCATCCTGGACGACTGCCATCTCTACACCGCGGTGCAGCAGCAGGCGGCCTTCAACTGGTTTGTGAACGCGCTCAGCGCACCGGACGGCCGCCCGCGCTGGGTGCTGGCCGCCGGCCAGATGCCGCCGGCCGACCTGGCGCTGCGCGAAGACCTGCGCACCCGGCTGGGCTGGGGCCATGTGTTTGCCCTGCAGGCCCTGACCGAACCCGAGCGCCGTTCGGTGCTTCGGCGCGAGGCCGATGCGCGTGGCGTGTTTTTGAGCGACGAAGCCATGGACTTCATGCTGACCCGCTTTTCGCGCGACCTGGGCAGCCTGATGCAGCTGCTCGACCAGCTGGACGCTTATGCCCTGCAAACCAAGCGCGCCATCACCATTCCCCTGATCAAGTCGATGCTGGAGAGCGAATAAGTGACTGCGACTGCGAAATGACCGTTTCCAAAAAGATTGCCTTGTTTGACCTGGATCACACGCTGATTCCTATCGATTCCGACTACGAATGGGGCGAATTCACCATCGCGCTGGGCTGGTGCGACAGCACCGAGTTCAAGCGCCGCAATGCCGAGTTTTTTGAGCACTACCGCGCCGGCACGCTGGACATCCACGAATACGTGCGCTTTGCCACCGAAGCCATCCGCAAGCAGGGCGCTATCAATTCAGAAGCGGGCCACGCACGTTTCATGCGGGATGTGGTGCAAAAATCCATTACAAAACAGGCGAAGGCGCTGGTAGATGACCACCGGGCCGCGGGCGATGAGGTGGTCATCGTCACCGCCACCAACGAGTTCGTGACGCGGCCCATCGCCGACGCTTTTGGCGTCAAAGAGCTGATCGCGGTGGAGCTGGAGCGTGACGCCTACGGCTGGCTGACCGGCGAAATCAAGGGCACGCCCTCGGCCCGCGAGGGCAAGGTCACCCGCGTGGAACAATGGCTGGCCGCCCGAAACCTGGGTTGGAAGGACGTGGAAACCACCTTCTACACCGACTCCATGAACGATATCGCCTTGCTGGAGAAGGCCACCCACCCCGTCGCGACCAACCCGGACGCGCGTTTGCGGGCACTGGCGGCAGAGCGCGGATGGCGCATACTTGACCTGTTTATCTAGTTATTCATGATCAAAAAATTTATCGACAAGCTGTTCGGCAAATCGGACAGCACGGAGCCCGGCGCCAAGCGGGTCAAAAAATCACCTTTCGGCCAGCGCCAGGATGTCACCGTCAAGGAACATGGCATTGACGTTTCGCTGGTGGACGACCGGGCCATGGACGTGGTGCGCACCCTGAAAGACGCCGGCTACGAGGCCTATATCGTCGGCGGTGCGGTGCGTGACCTGCTGGTCGGCCTGCGCCCCAAGGACTTTGACGTTGCCACCGACGCCACACCCGAGCAGGTCAAGTCGCTGTTTCGCCGCGCCTTCATCATTGGCCGGCGCTTTCGCATCGTCCACGTCATTTACGGCCGCGGCCGCGAGCATGAAGTGATCGAGGTTTCGACCTTCCGCGCCCACCTTGACAGCAGCCTGGCCGAGCAGGTCGGCGGCAACGAGCGCACCAGCAAGAGCGAGCTCGCCGGCATGAAGCATGCGGTCGACGCCTCGGGCCGGGTGCTGCGCGACAACGTCTGGGGCCCCATCGAGCAGGACGCCGCGCGCCGCGACTTCACCATCAACGCGATGTACTACGACCCCGAAACGCAGGTGGTGGTCGACTATCACAACGGCATCAAGGACGCCAAGAAAAAGATCATCCGCATGATCGGCAACCCGGCCGTGCGTTACCGCGAAGACCCGGTGCGCATCATCCGCGCCGTGCGTTTTGCCGCCAAGCTCAGCGCGCTGGGCTTCAAGTTTGAAGACAAGACCGTGGCGCCGCTGCGCGAGATGAAGGGCCTGCTGGCCGACGTGCCGCAATCGCGCCTCTTTGACGAAATGCTCAAGCTGCTGCAGACCGGCCATTCGCTGGCCAGCATCGCGCAGCTCAAATTGCTGGGCCTGGGCACCGGCATATACCCGTTGCTCGATGTGGTGGTCGAAAACGCCGACGAGCCTTTCCTCAAGCTCGCCCTGCAAGACACCGACCGCCGCGTCGGCGAAGGCAAGCCGGTGGCGCCCAGCTTTTTGCTGTCGTGTGTGCTGTGGTCTGACGTGCGCGAAGGCTGGGAGCGGCGCAAGAAGCGCGGCGAGCACCTTATGCCCGCCCTGCAGGACGCGATTGACGACGCCTTCAACGCCAAGATCGGCGACGTGTCGGGCCGCGGCAAGCTGGGCACCGACATGCGCGAAATCTGGACCATGCAGCCGCGCTTTGAAAAGCGCACGGGCAGCGCACCCTATTCGCTGCTGGACCAACCCCGCTTTCGCGCCGGCTTCGACTTCCTGCGGCTGCGCGCGCAGACCGGCGAGATCGACATGGAACTCGCCGAATGGTGGGAGAAATTCAGCACCGCCTACGACGACGAACGCCACGCCATGATTGAAGAGGCGCGACTGGCCCTGCAGAACAGGCCACAGGCGCCGCGCGTGCGCGTCAAGCGGCCCGATGCCGAGCCTGGCTCAGCGCAAGCCGAACGCACCCCGTCCGATGCGGCGGATGCTTCCGGCGAGCAGGGCGATGCCGCCCCCGCCAAAAAACGCCGCCGCCGTCGCAAGCCGGCGAATCGCGGTGGTGCCGGCGGGGCAGGCGGTGGTGAGGGCTCGGGCGGCGAAGCGGCCGCTTCGCCTTCACCGGACAACGCTTCCCACTCCTGAGGGCCGCATGGTTTGCGCCTACGTTGCCCTGGGCGCAAACCTCGGTGATGCCGCGACGGCCTTGCGGCAGGCCGTCCAGGCGATGGGCCGGCTGCCGTTTACGCAGGTCCGCCAGTCTTCCAGCCTCTATAAAACCGCACCGCTGGATACCGACTCAGGTGTAGAAGCTTCAGCTCCCGGTAACGATTACCTCAACGCTGTCGTTGAACTCGAAACAGGTTTAATCGCTCCCGCCTTGCTGGATCACTTGCAACAGATCGAGCAGCAGGCTGGCCGCGAGCGTCCTTACCGTAACGCGCCGCGCACGCTGGATCTGGATTTGCTGCTTTACGGCAGCGCCCGCATGGACTCGGAACACCTCACGCTACCGCATCCGCGCATGACGCAGCGGGCGTTTGTGTTGGTTCCGTTAGCGGAGGTCGCGCCGACCCTGGTCAGCGCAGGGCAACTGGCAGCCGTTGCACACCAGCCGATTGAGCGGCTGACGGGCGCCAGCATTATGTAATGCTTGCCGTACATCAAAAGCAAAAGTATTTGCATCGATGATTTGAGCCAACTTTACAAGTCAAGTCGACCTCCAACCTAATAGAAATGCGTACAGGCGGCTATCAAATTTTCAGCGGCCTCACATACGGATAAGTTTTTATCTTGGGGCTATCGCGAAAATGACGAATCCTCTCGAGCATTTGATCGAATATGCAAGTAGATTGAAACGGGGGTTGTTGGGTATCACGGGAATTCATACTGTATTTTTATGCGGTATAAATATTCATCAGTCAATTTGCAAGTGGCTTTCAGGGCGGCTCAATTTATTGGCAGTGGCTAGTAATATGGAGTAGTTTTTCTCTATACGTTCGTTATGTCGGGGAGGGGATTTGATGGCTACCTGTTTTGTGATTCAACCATTCGATTCGGGCAAGTTCGATAAACGTTTTCACGACATATACAAGCCTGCAATTGAAGCCGCAGGCTTGGAGGCGTATCGAGTCGATCAGGACCCCGGGGTGCAGATTCCAATCGACTCGATTGAGAAGGGGATTCGGCAAGCAGCTGTTTGTCTCGCAGACATTACTGCAGATAATCCCAATGTCTGGTACGAACTCGGTTTCGCATACGCTGCAGGCAAGCCAGTGGTGATGGTCTGTTCTGAGGAGAGAACCGGAAAGAAGTACCCATTCGACATTCAGCACAGGAGCATCATCCCGTACCTAGCAGATGCTCCGAGCGACTTTGACAAGCTTCGTGCGAGCCTCACAGCCAAGATTGCGGCGATCGTCAAGCAAGATGCAGTTTTGGAGAAAATTGCTGAGGAAAGTCCTGTCACGCCGGTGCACGGCCTGTCACCGCCCGAGGTCCTCGTCCTAGCTGTGATCGCTGGCGACGCTTATCTGCCGGATCAAGCGACAACCGTGAATAGCGCTAAGCGTGCAGCAGAACGAGCCGGCGTCACGAACATGGGCTTCAATCTCGCCGTCCGGAGGCTGTTGCAGAAAAAATTTATCCGGGAGAGTGAGCTCTTCAACGAGCACGATGGTGAGGCATACGCCGGGTTAGCGGTTGCAGATCTCGGATGGGGATGGATCGACGCGAACGAAGCTCAGTTTGTGCTAACCCGCCCTGAGAAAAAGGAAGGGGAGATCCCATTTTGAATATGAGGAACAACAGGTCGTTCGGGCTGACATCCTGTCGGCCGGCTTCGTCGGTCTGTTGTTCATCAGCCAGCTTCGATGTTAGATAGGGCAGGACCGAATGGCGAAGCACAAATTCATGGCAGCCGAGAAATTCGGCGTGTGGCATGCTTTCGATGGTCAGTGCTTCTGGTGTGGCAAACCAATTGCATATCCCCAGACGACCGTCGACCACGTAATTCCCGAATCTGTTGAGGATAAGCCTGGGCTTCTTGACGAAATTCGACGCACGTATGGACTCGGCCCAGAGTTCGAAATCAACAGCTTTCGAAATTGGGTTCCCTGTCACGGGAACTGCAACTCTTCAAAGGGAAAGAGGCTGTACGGGCCTTCCCCGGCGATGCTCGCACTCTTAGATATGGTTGGGCGCAGGTCAGATTCGGCAGCCAAGATAGCGCGACGAACTACCGAAGATCGAGAGAAGGGTCGAATTCTAGGAAAGCTGGAGTCCGCACTCGAGGCAAACGTCATCACACGCGAAGAGCTCGTTTCGCTGCTCGGTGACTTAGATCACCAGCCGTTGGTCCCTGGAGCCCAACCGGTCCTCGAGTTGCTTCGCGGCTGGACCGTCGTGCGTGGCGGTAATGGCATCGCGACGGTGACCGACGGCCGACGGGCGGGAATCGCGCCTACTGATCCGAATCCGCATCATTCTTGGCGGTGCCCGACGTGCGGCACGTATGGCCCTTGGAATGGGGTCGTATGTCTGTCTTGTGGGCAAATGAGCGAACCGTGGGATTAACAAAGTAAGCGCGAGCGCGGCACCTGTCTAATGGCAGTCGATACGGGCGTCCTCACGAGCGTGCGCGCATCTACGGTCCGCAGGTATTGCTACTCGGCATTCCGCCCTAACTTAGAGGCTACAGACCCTCGCAAGGGTTGCAGCAACGTCATGGGTGTAGAGACGCTTTTTCGCATTCAAGATTCCGTGTGCCTTTAAGGCGCCAGCCGTTCGCGCAACCAGCTCGCATCACCTTGCAAGGTATACCGCAACCGGTCATGCAAGCGGCTCTTGCGCCCCTGCCAGAACTGCCAGTTGTCGGGCTTCAGTCGGTAGCCGCCCCAGTGCGGCGGACGCGGGGGCTGCAGCAAAAACTTGGCGCCGTATTTGGCCGCATTGGCCACCAGCACGCTGCGCCCGGTGATCACTTCGCTTTGCGGGCTGGCCCAGGCGCCTATGCGTGAATCGAGTGGGCGGCTGTTGAAGTAGGCGTCGCTTTCTTCGTCGGATACTTTCTCGACCACACCTTCGATGCGCACCACGCGTTCAAGCTCCACCCAATGGAATTGCAGGGCCGCATACGGGTTGCCGGCCAGTTCCTGGCCTTTGCGGCTGTCGTAGTTGGTGAACCAGGTGATGCCGCGTTCGTCATAGCCCTTGATCAGCACGATGCGGGTGGAGGGGCGCAGGTTGCTGGCCACGGTGGCCAGTGTCATGGCGTTGGGTTCGGGCACTTCGGCTGCGATGGCTTCCTTGAGCCATTGGTCAAACTGTTTGAGCGGATCGGCTTGCGATGCGTCTTCGTTGAGTTCGGCGCGCTCGTAGCTTTTGCGCAGGTCTGCGATGGAGGAGGTGGGCTGGCTCATGCTTCCGATTGTGCCCGCATGGGCCATATCCCTGCCTGCGGCGGGTGCTGGTTGGGTGGCGTGAAGGGGTCAAGCTTGTTGCCGAATTAATATTCGTTTATATTCAAACGCTTCATGAAGCCCAAAGACGACGAAAAGCAGCGCGCCATTGCCGAGGCCACCTTCAACCTGGTGGCCCAGACCGGCCTGAGCGGGCTGACCATGGCCGACATCGCCCGCACCGCCGGCATCGCCACCAGCACGCTCTACGTCTATTACCCTTCCAAAGACGAGCTGATCAGCCAGCTCTATGAAGAGGCCAAGACCGCGACCGTGCAGCGCCTGATGGCGGGTGTCGAGCCCGGCGCCTCGCTGCGCAGCCGGGTGCGGCTGATCTGGGGCAACCTGCTGCGGCACCGGCTGGAGCGCTACGCTGAGGTGGTGTTCCAGGAGCAGTACTACAACTCCCAATGGTTCACGCAAGGCAACCGTGAGCTATCGACCCGGCTGGCCGCGGGCTTTCTGGCACTGATGGAAGAAGGCCAGAAGCAGGAAATCCTCAAACCCGTGCCCCTGCCTTTGCTGACGGCCAGCCTGGTGGGCTCGGTCCGTGAAACCGCCAACCTGATACGCACCCAGGTGCTGCCCGATGACGAGGCCGTGCACCAGGCGGCCTTTACCCTGTGCTGGGATGCCATCAAGGCCTGAATTTTTGAAACGCCCCTGAAAGGGCAATACCCCTGTTCTCGACAGCCCCAAGTTTTTACGGATACAACCCTGATTTAAGCGAATATAAATTCGACAAGTAGTTTTTCCCTGACCCTTCCCCTTGACCTTTCCCCACTCATAAAAACCGCAAGGAGTTCCACGATGCCCACCCTCAACATCAACGGCAAGGACACACCCGTCAACGCCGACGAATCCACCCCCATCCTCTGGGCCCTGCGTGACACGCTGGGCATGACAGGCACCAAGTTCGGCTGCGGCGCGGCGCTGTGCGGCGCGTGCACCGTGCATCTCAACGGCGCGGCCATACGCTCGTGCATCACGCCGATTTCTGCCGCCGCCGGCCAGAAGATCACCACCATCGAAGCCGTGGCCACCGACCGCGTCGGCAAGGCGGTTCAGGACGCCTGGGTCAAACACGACGTGGCGCAGTGTGGCTACTGTCAGAGCGGCCAGGTGATGAGCGCCACCGCCTTGCTCAAAACCAACACCAAACCCAGCGACGCCGACATCGACGGCGCCATGGCCGGCAACATCTGCCGCTGCGGCACCTATGTGCGCATCCGCGCTGCCATCAAAGACGCCGCCCTGGCACTGGCTTGAAGGAGAACACATCATGTATTCCAACTCCACAGACACCTTCGACATCGCTTCGCAGTTGCCAAAAGGCCTTCAAGCCCTGATGCAAAAAGCGCAGGCAGCTACCAAAACCATAGCGGACGCCGAACTGCCGCGCCGCAGCTTCCTCAAGGTCGCGACGGCCGGCGGCTTTGCACTCGGCGCTTTTCCGCTGCTCTCACAAGCCCAAACCACGGCGCCTGCCGGTGCGCCATCCGGCCTCAAGCCCACGCAGCAACCCTCGGCCTTCGTTCGCATTGACCGCGACGGCACGGTAACCGTCACCATCAACCGGCTCGAGTTCGGGCAGGGCGTGCAGACCGGGCTCCCCATGATCCTGGCGGAAGAGCTGGACGCAGACTGGGCGCTCGTCAAAAGCCAGCACGGCACGGCCGACCCGGCCTATGTGGACCCGGCTTTCGGCATGCACCTGACGGGCGGCTCGGGCTCGATCAAAAATTCCTACACGCAGTACCGCGAGCTGGGCGCACGCACCCGCGCCATGCTGGTCTCGGCGGCTGCGGCGCAATGGGGGGTCGACGCGGGCAGCCTGCGCACCCAGCAAGGCGTGGTGATCGGCCCCGGCGGCAAGCGACTGACGTATGGCGAGCTGGCTGAAGCGGCGATGAAACTGCCGGTGCCGGAGGCCGTCACGCTCAAGGACCCGAAACAGTTCCGCATCATCGGCCAGCCCACGGGGCGGCTTGACGCACGCGCCAAATCCACCGGCGGCCAAAGCTACGGCATCGACGTGCGCCTGCCCGGCATGCTGACGGCGGTGGTGGCGCATCCGCCGGTGTTTGCCGGCAAGGTCAAATCGCTGGACGATGCAGCAGCCCGCGCCGTGCCCGGCGTGAAAGCCGTGCTGCGTGTGCCGCTGGACCGCGGCGGCGAGGGCGTGGCGGTGGTGGCTGAGGGCTACTGGTCTGCCAAGCAGGGTCGCGACGCACTCAAGGTCGAGTGGGACACCAGCGGCGTCGAGAAGGTCGACAGCGCGCAGCAACTGGCCAGCTACCGCGCGCTGGCGCAGAAAACCGGCGCACTCAAATACAACGACGACATCAGCAAGCTGGCAACGGCGCCGAAAAAAATCAGCGCCGAGTTTGCCTTTCCTTACCTGGCCCATGCGCCCATGGAGCCGCTCAATTGCACCGTGCAGCTGAGCGGGCAGGGCGCGGATGCGAAGGCCGAACTCTGGCTGGGCACGCAGATGCCGGGGCTGGACACGCTGGCCGCCTCAAAAGCGCTGGGCGTGGCGCCGCAAAACGTCAAGATGAATGTGCAGATGGCTGGCGGCGGTTTTGGCCGCCGCGCGATCGGCACCAGCGAGTACGTGGTCGAAGCCTGCAACGTGGCTCGTGCCGCGCGCGGGGCGGGGCTCACGGCTGCGGTGCGCACGCTGTGGAGCCGTGAAGACGACATCAAGGGCGGCTACTACCGGCCCATGCATGTGCATCGCGCAGAGATCGGCTTCAATGCTGACGGCGAGATCCTCGCCTGGGACCACGTCATCGTCGGCCAGTCCATCCTGGGCGGCACGCCGTTTGAAAGCTTCCTGGTGAAAGACGGTGTGGACGGCACCATGGTCGAAGGCATGAAAGAGCCGTACGATATTCCGATGCGTCTTTCCGTGCATCACCCCAAAATCAATGTGCCGGTGCTCTGGTGGCGCAGCGTGGGCTCCACCCACACCGCCTATGTGATGGAAACGCTGATCGACGAGATTGCGCGCAGCACCGGGCAAGACCCGGTGGCCTACCGCATGAAGCAGTTCGGCAGCAAGCACCCGCGCCACGCAGCCGCGCTGCAACTGGCGGTCGATAAATCCGGCTACGGCAAACGCACCTTGGCCGCCGGCCGCGCATGGGGTGTGGCGGTGCATGAGTCCTTCAACACCGTGATTGCCTATGTGGTCGAAGCCTCCGTCAAAGACAGCACGCCGGTGCTGCACAGCATCACTGCGGGCGTACATTGCAACCTCGCCATCAACCCGACCAGTGTTGAAGCGCAGGTGCAGGGCGCGGCGCTGATGGGCTTGTCGATGTGCCTGCCGGGTGCGGCCATCACGCTCAAGGACGGCGTGGTCGAGCAAAGCAACTTCGGCGACTTCCCGGTGCCGCGCATCACCGACATGCCTACGGTGGCCGTGTTCATCGTGCCCAGCGCCGACGCGCCCACCGGCCTGGGCGAGCCCGGCCTGCCGCCGCTGGCCCCGGCCTTTGCGAATGCAATCGCCAAGCTCACCGGCAAGCCGGCGCCGCGCGAGCTGCCCTTCAAGCTGGCGTGATGGCAGGCGGCAAGCCCACAGTCCTTGTGCTGGCCTCTGGCCGGGGTGAGCGCTTTGCCGCATCGGGTGGCGGCACGCACAAGCTGCAGGCTTTGCTGGCCGGCAAGCCGGTGCTGCAGCACACGCTGGACGCCGTGGCTGCCAGCGGCTTGCCCTGGCATGTGGAAGATGCGGGCCATCCCGGCATGGGCGACTCCATCGCCGCTGCCGTGCGGGCCACGCCTGATGCTGCGGGCTGGTTGATCTTGCCGGGCGATTTGCCGCTGGTGCAGGCCGCTACGCTGCGGGCCGTGGCCCACGCGCTGGCGCAGCATGCCGTGGTGGTTCCAATGTTCAAGGGCGCGCGCGGGCATCCGGTCGGGTTTTCGGCCGCGTGCCGCGACGCGCTGCTGGATCTAAAAGGAAATCAGGGCGCAGCGCCCGTGGTGCGGGCGCAAGCCGCTATTAATTCGGTAGCGTACGTGGATGTGACCGATGAAGGCATCGTCACCGACATCGACACGCTGGACGACCTGCGGCGCGCTGAAGCGTTGCTTAAGCGCGCGCAATAACGGCGCAGGCCAGCCTGGGCCCGGCGTTGCCGGTGGGCTGGGTTTTGTAGTCGTCGGGGTCGCGGTGAACAATCAGCCCCTTGCCCACGATGTCGGTCGCGCCGCTGCCGACCGTGATGGTGCTTGATTCAAAGCTGAACTTCGCATTGCCGCTGGCGTCGGCCTTCAGGCTGGGCAAATCGCCGGTGTGATGGGCCATGTCGGCGTGGCTGCCGTGCGGCTGGCCGGTGGGGTTGAAATGCCCGCCGGCGCTCATGCCGTCGCCGCTGGAGCAGTCGCCTTTTTCATGCACATGAAAGCCGTGCTCCGCGCCGGGCTTGAGGCCGCGTATCTCGCCCGAGACCAGCACCTTGCCGCCGCTTTGCACAAAGCTGACAGTACCGCTGGCGGTGTTGCCGGTGGTGCTTTGCAATTGGGCTACCGCGCGCGGGCCGCTGGGGGTGGATGCGCAGGCGCCGAGCACAAGGGCTACAAGGGCTGCCGTAATCGGGGCCAGAAGGTGGTTCATGGTGCAGTCTCCTGATGTTTTGTAGAGGTCTGAGAAAGAAGGCCCACTGTAGGCTGCACGCCCCCTGCTGGCAAGGTGGAGAGAGAAAGATATGTAAGCGGTGAATGCGTTTCAGCGGCTGACCAGCGCCAGCAGCTTGCCCAGCGCCTGGTCGTGAATGCCCAGCGTGCGCAGCTTGTCGTAGGTGAGTTGCGCATACTCACGCGTGGTGCCGTAGCGCCCGCAGGAGTCTGAAAAAATCTGCCGGTAAACGTCTTCGCTCAGCACACCAGTGTGGCTGGGGCTGCGTTTTGAGAGCGTGAAGGCGAGGGCTCGCACGTCACCCTCGGCGGTCTGGCATTGCAGCCACTTGGGGTCGTAGACGCCGTTGGGCATTTCCCGCTCCCACAGTGCCGGCAAGGCGCTGGCAACTTGCGCCCGGGGGATGCGAAACACCATGCCCTTGCAGCTGCCGCCATGCAGCAAGCCAAAGACGAGGCCTGGGCATTCCGGCGTGCCGCGGTTCAGGCGGCTCCACATCTTCAGTGCGCGGTGATAGCCGTGGATGGTGGCAAAGCGTTCCTCGGCGTGTTCAAACTCGGGCCGCCAGATGAGCGAGGCGTAGGCAAAGATCCAGAGGTCGCTTTTGCCGCCCCACTCGCGGATGACGGTCTCCAGCATGTGCGCCGGGTTGCGCGAAACGCTCGCGCCGGGGCCGGCGAGTTGTTTGGCTGTTTTTTCCACAGCCGCACTTTACAATGCGCAGAGTTTTTGTGACGGGAGTCGGGCAATGTTTTCTCAGGACGATGATGGCCAGCAAGGCCTGGTGTTGGCGATTGTTTTCGGCCTGATCGCCTTTGTGCTGGCGCTGGTCATTGGCATCAGCCTGCACCGGCTTCACAAGGGCCAGCCACCCGCCACGCCGGCAGCGACCGGAGCTGCAGCAGCCGCAGCAGCGCCTGCGCCCGTCTCCTCGGCGGCAGCATCCGCCGTCAGCCCGGCGGTCACGCCCCCGGCCAGCCAACCCTCGCAAGCCGCCACAGACGCCGCCACCGTGACGGTGGAGCAGGGCGTGGTGCGCTTCTACTTCGAATCCGGCAAAGCCGACCTGGCAGCCGGCGCCGCCAACGCCCTGGTCGATGTGGTGAAAGCCGCCAAGGCCGGCCGCACGGTGGTCATCTCGGGCTTTCATGACGCCACCGGTGACGCGGCCAAAAACGCAGCGCTGGCCAAGCAGCGTGCCGTCGCCGTGCGTGACGCACTGAAGGCGGCCGGCGTTGCCGAGCGGCAGATCGAGCTGAAAAAACCCGAGCAACTGGCCGGCGGGGGCAGCAACGCCGAAGCACGGCGCGTGGAAATCACGCTGCAGTAAAAAAGCGCGGCCCGCGGCCAGGCAAGTAGCGCCGCGCTGACAGGTGGAGAGGCGTCCCGCCGACGCCGGCTGCGCGGCGCCGCCCTGAAACTGATTTACGGAATCGTGCCGGGCAAGTTTAGTAACCGCCCTGTAACCACAAGCGCGTGAAAAGAGCCGGTAACCCGTTACCATAGAGTCAGTAATAAAGTTACATCAAACATCAATTGAACGTCAGGCTCGCGGTTTGCAACCCAGCCGCGCCAGCGATGCCAATCTGTAGCCAGACCGACAGCCACCAGACCTAAAGCTCCACCATGGCCCTCCATTCCAAAGTTTCAGACATCACGGCCCGCATTGCCGAGCGCAGCGGCCCGTCGCGCAGCGCCTACCTCGCCCATCTGCATGCCGCTTCGGCGCGTGAGCCGGGCCTGGACCGCATGGGTTGCGCCAACGTGGCCCATGCCTTTGCCGGCATGCCGCTGGACGACCGCTTCAAGGTCGTGACTGAGCGCAAGCCCAACATCGGCATCGTCACCGCCTATAACGACATGCTGTCGGCCCACACGCCGCTGCAGGCCTACCCGGCTTTCATTAAAGACGAAGCCCGCAAACTGGGCGCCACGGCGCAGGTGGCCGGCGGTGTGCCTGCGATGTGTGATGGCGTGACGCAAGGCACCAGCGGTATGGAGCTCAGCCTCTTCAGCCGCGACGTGATTGCCATGGGCACAGCCATCGCGCTGTCGCACGACATGTTTGACGCCGCGCTGATGCTGGGCGTGTGCGACAAGATCGTGCCGGGCCTGCTGATAGGCGCGCTGCAGTTCGGGCATCTGCCCACCGTGTTTGTGCCCGCCGGGCCCATGCCCTCGGGCATCCCGAACAAGGAAAAAGCCCTGGTGCGCGAGCAGGCCGCGCAGGGTTTGGTCGGCCGCGATGCCTTGCTCGAGTCCGAGTTCAAGTCCTATCACAGCCCCGGCACCTGCACCTTCTACGGCACGGCCAACAGCAACCAGTTGCTGCTTGAAGCCATGGGCCTGCATGTGCCCGGCACGGCGTTTGTGAACCCGGGCAATGCGCTGCGTGAAGAACTCACGCGCGAGGCGGCGCGCACGGTGCTGGGCATCATCAAGGCCAAACGCTTTGCACCCATAGGTCAGATCGTCGACGAGAAGGCCATCGTCAATGCCATGGTGGCCTTGCTCGCCACGGGCGGCTCCACCAACCACCTGATCCACTGGGTGGCGGTGGCACATTCGGCCGGCATCGTGATCGACTGGAATGATTTTTCCGATCTCTCCGATGTGGTGCCGACGCTGGCCCATGTTTACCCCAACGGCAGCGCCGACGTGAACCAGTTCCAGGCCGCGGGCGGCCCGGGTTTCATCATTCGCGAGCTGCTCGACGCGGGCTTTATGCATGAAGACGTGCTCACGGTGCGCGAAGGCGGCATTCGTGAATACACGCGTGAGCCCGCACTGGCCGGCGCGGCGCTGGCCTGGCATGAGCTGGGCGTCTCCAAAGACGAAGCCATCGTGCGTACGCCCGCCAAACCTTTCAGCGCCACGGGCGGTCTCAAGCTGCTGCAGGGCAATCTGGGCCGCAGCGTGATCAAGGTCTCGGCTGTGCCCGATGACCGCCATCTCATCGAGGCGCCCGCGCGGGTGTTTGATTCGCAAGAGGCCTTGCACATTGCCTTCAGCGCCGGCGAGCTGAACCGCGACGTGGTGTGCGTGGTGCGCTGGCAGGGCCCGCAAGCCAACGGCATGCCCGAGCTGCACAAGCTCACGCCGCCGCTGGCGGTGTTGCAGGGCAAGGGCTTTAAAGTGGCGTTGGTGACTGACGGCCGCATGAGCGGCGCCTCGGGCAAGGTGCCGGCCGCCATCCATGTCTCGCCCGAAGCCGCAGCAGGCGGCCCGCTGGCGAAGGTGCGCGACGGCGACGTGATTCGTGTGGACGCCGTCACTGGGGAATTGAACGTGCTGGTGGCTGAGGCTGAATGGGCCGCGCGGCCGGTGGACACCATGCCTGCCGATTTGCGTGCCGCCAACGGCATCGGCATGGGCCGTGAATTGTTTGCCGGTATGCGCCGCCACGCGCTGACGGCTGAAGAAGGAGCTTTATCGTGGATGTAAATTTGAATGTCAGCGGCAAGCTGACGGCCCTGCAGGTGATGCAGGATGCGCCGGTGATTCCCGTCATCGTACTGAGCGACGTGAAACAGGCGGTGCAGTTGGCGCGCGCGCTGGTGGCTGGCGGCATTCGTATGCTTGAGGTCACACTGCGCACGCCGCAGGCGCTGGCCTGTATCGAGGCGATTGCGCGTGACGTGCCCGAGGCCGTGACCGGCGCAGGCACAGTGCGCAGCGCCGCCGACGCCCAGGCCTGCGCCATGGCCGGTGCACGCTTTGCGGTGAGCCCGGGCTACACCCACGCGGTGGGCCAGGCTTGCCGCGATGCCGGTTTGCCGCTGCTGCCCGGCGTGGCTACAGGCAGCGAAATCATGATGGCGCAGGAAGACGGCCTGACCGAGCTGAAATTTTTCCCGGCGATGCAGGCGGGCGGCCCGGCCATGCTCAAGGCCTGGGGCGGCCCGTTTGGCGATGTGCGGTTTTGCCCCACGGGCGGCGTGTCTACTGCCAACGCAGCGGAGTTTTTAAGCCTGCCCAATGTGGTGTGCGTGGGCGGCTCGTGGCTCACGCCTTCCGACGCGGTGGCGCGTGGTGACTGGGCTCAAATCACGGCGCTGGCACAGCAGGCCAGTCAGCTTGCGCGCAAGGCGGCTTAACGCAAGCCCGCGCCGCCAGCGCCTTCGTCGCGCTGTATCAACTCAATCTTGTAGCCGTCCGGGTCCGTCACAAAAGCGATCACCGTGGTGCCGCCCTTCACCGGGCCGGCTTCACGCGTCACGTTGCCGCCCGCCGCCTTGATCTTGTCGCAGGCCGCATAGGCGTCTGGCACGCCCAGCGCGACATGGCCGAAAGCCGTGCCCATGTCGTAGCTTTCGGTGCCCCAGTTGTAGGTCAGCTCGATCTCGGCCTGCGCCGGATTGCCTTCATAGCCGACGAAGGCCAGGCTGTATTTGTACTCGGGGTTTTCCGAGGTGCGCAGCAGCTTCATGCCGAGCACCTGGGTATAAAAATCAATGGAGCGCTGGAGATTGCCAACGCGCAGCATGGTGTGTAGGAGTCGCATGGGCGGATTATCGTGCGGGTGGGAAAAGTCTGCAGGCAGTTGTTGCCTGGAAACAGCGCCTACGGCCAGGGTCGATCCTTGACGGCTTGCGCATGTATCTGAGACAGGTTGGCAAGAAACTCCTTGTCGTCCATGGGCATCCACCAAAAATTGATCTTGCCCTCATTGCCCGTCACCGACGAGAGCACAATCAAATCCACCAGTGCGGTACCCACCGTCGCACCAAACACCGTCCGGCCTAGAGGCGCCCCGGTCAGGTTGGGATTCGCGGATACCGCGTCCGCTATGGTGTTCGGGGCATTGTTGTTGCCCGACAGACCCAGCGCCTTTGCTCCGTTCATGTTCTCGGGCGCAGGGGTGGGCAAAGCCAGCTCAGTCAGTTCGTCGACAGATGGATAAGCCTTCTCAACGTAGAAGTAAAGCTTGGGGCTAGCCTGCCTGTTCTTGGGCATCCAAAAGCCGCCGATCATGAGTGCATAGCGTTTGACGGATGTTTTTCCTTCCAGTCCTCTCACCACCACTGAGCGATTTTCACCGCGGTAAAAAACGCCGTTCTCGTCTTCGCGCTCCGGCTTGTACACGCCCGCCAGCAGTCCTGCACCGACCGGCCACGCCGCAGGCTTGAACGGGTAGGTGTAGTGGGATGCCAATGTGACGGCCTCGGTTCGGCTCGAAACAGGGATCGAGTCCGCTTTGTAAGGCTGGGCAATGACTGGATGAGCAATAGATGCGATGCCAACAGCGAGACCGATGAGCAGCTTTTTCATCAACCTGTCCTGAAATTGAATAGCAGACTGATTCCCGCCAACAGCGCGCAACATGTGCAGTCAGCGGTTCACAAGGCGGCAAGGTTTGAGTGCAAATCCATGGATTCTGCATCAGCAGACTTTACTTGGACGGGCGTTGCAGGCTACTTCTGCGCCGGCACCTCAAACACCAGGCAAGTCGTTGTTGCATGCGCATACAGCTTGCCGTCGGGGCCGACGATGCGGCCTTCGGCGGTGGCCAGCTGGCGGCCGCAGTGAATGACGGTGCCGATGGCGCGCAGCGGCCCGGTCTTGTGAGACGCGGCGCGCACGATGTTGATGCTGAGCTCTGCCGTGGTGTAGGCGCGGCCCACCGGCATCATGGTGTGCACGGCGCAGCCTACGGCCGAGTCGAGCAGCGTGGCGTACCAGCCGCCGTGCACCGTGCCCAGCGGGTTGTAGTGCTTGAGCTGGGGCGTGCCCTGGAAGGTGGCCTTGCCGGGCTCGACCTCGATCAAGGCGAAATCCAGCGTTTCGGCAATGTGGGGGTAGGGCAGTTCGCCCGCCAGCATGGCCTGCATGACTTCCATGCCTGTCTTGTTGGCCACGTCTTGCGGCCGTGCCAGGCCGGGCCTGCCGCCGCCGTCCGTCATGCGGGCGCGCACTGCGGCGCTTTGTTCCATCCATTGAGTCAATGTGTCTTGTAGGGTCATGGCGTTCAAATATAGTTGTAGATACAATAATTGTAGGTACAATTAAATTATGCCAGATAAAACACCGCCCCCCAAAAAGACCAGTGCCGCCAGCGAAACGGCCGCGCTGGCCGAGCTCAAGACGCGCGGCTGCACCAACGTGCGGCTGCGCCAGCTGGTGCGCCGTGTCGACCAGCACTACGACCTCGAAATGGCCAAGGCGGGCCTCAAGACCACCCAGTATTCGCTGCTGACCTATGTCCTGCGCTCCGGCCCGCTGCGGCCGGGTGAGCTCGCGCAGGGCCTCAAGCTCACCGCGTCGACGCTGTCGCGCAACCTCAAGCCGCTGGTCGATGCGGGTTGGCTCGAACTCTCGGCCGGCACCGACGCGCGCAGCCGCCTTGTCAGCCTGACCGATGCGGGCAAAGACAAGCGCGAGGAGGCGCGCCATCACTGGCGCGCCGCGCAGGACGCGCTCAACGTGCAACTGGGCGCGTCACGCGTGCTGGCACTGCACAACATGATTGAAGAGGCCATGGGCATTCTTTCGCCCGAGGAGCTTCCGGCCGGCGACATCTGAGTTTCTCCACCTCTCGTTACCCGACACCAAAACCCCATAACAACACCTCACAAGGATTTTCATGTTCGCCTCACAACTTTCCGCCTGGCTGCAGCGGCGCGGCATTCACTACGGCTGGGTCATCGCAGCGGTCACCTTTTTGACCATGCTGACGATGTCGGCCGCGCTGGGCCTGCCCGGCGCCATCCTGCAACCGCTGAGCCAGGAGTTCGGCTGGTCCAATGAGCAGATTTCGTCCGCCCTGGCTTTGCGTTTTGCGCTGTTCGGCCTCATGGGGCCGTTCGCGGCCGTGTTGATGGAGCGCTACGGCCTGCGCGCCGTGATGTTCACCGGCCTGGCGATGGTGGGCCTGGGCATGGCGCTGGCGACGCAGGCGACACAGCTCTGGCACCTTTTCATCCTCTGGGGCGTGGTGCTGGGCCTGGGCACCGGCATGACAGCGCTGGTGCTGGGCGCCGTCGTCGCGAACCGCTGGTTCACCGCGCGGCGCGGCCTGGTGATTGGCGTGCTCACGGCAAGCTCGGCGACAGGCCAACTGGCCTTCCTGCCGCTGGCGGCCTGGATCATCGAACATGCGGGATGGCGCTATGCGGTCATCCCGCTCTTCATAGGCTGCCTGCTGATTGCCGTGCTGGCGCTGTGCCTGGTGCGCAACCGGCCTTCGGACATCGGCCTGGCGCCCTTAGGTGAAACCTTTGTGCCGGGCACCGTGACTCCGCCGCCGCCGGTGATGAACTTCCGCACGCCCTTCACCGCGCTGCGTGAAGCCTCAGGCAACAAGACCTTCTGGATCCTGGCGGGTACCTTTTTCATCTGCGGCCTGAGTACCAATGGCCTGGTGCAGACGCACTTCATCTCGCTGTGCGGCGACTACGGCATGACGGCAGTGCCGGCCGCATCGGTGCTCGCGATGATGGGCGCTTTCGACTTCTTCGGCACGATTCTTTCGGGCTGGCTGTCGGATCGTTATGACAACCGCAAGCTGCTGTTCTGGTACTACGGCCTGCGCGGGCTCTCACTGTTCTGGCTGCCGCATTCGGTCTTCTCGCTCTATGGCCTGTCGCTGTTCGCGGTGTTTTACGGGCTGGACTGGATCGCCACCGTGCCGCCCACCGTCAAGCTCGCGGGCGCGACCTTCGGCAAAGAAAAGGTCGGTCTGGTGTTCGGCTGGATTTTCGCGGCGCACCAGATAGGCGCGGCGACCGCGGCCTACGGCGCGGGCCTCACCCGCACCGTGCTGCTGACCTACACGCCGGCGCTGTATGCGGCAGGCGGCGCCTGCCTGGTCGCAGCCATCATCATCATGGCGATTCGCAAACCGCAGCCGGCTGTGGCCACGGCGCCACTGCGCGCCGGCACATGAGCACGCTGGACGGCCGCACGCGCCTGCTGCTTGAGGCGCCCATAGGCCGCACCTTGCTGCGCCTGGCCGCGCCCAATGTGCTGGTCATGGTGGCGCAGGCATCTGTCGGCCTCATCGAAACCTACTTCGTCGGCAAGCTCGGCACCGATGCCCTGGCCGGCATGGCGCTGGTGTTTCCTGTGGTGATGCTGATGCAGATGACATCGGCCGGCGCCATGGGCGGCGGCATTGCGTCGTCGGTGGCGCGCGCCCTGGGTGCGGGGCGGCGTGATGATGCGAACGCTTTGGTACTGCACGCTGCGGTGATTGCGTTGGGCTTTGGCCTGGTCTTTTCACTGGCGCTGCTGCTTGGCGGCCGCTGGCTTTACAGCCAGATGGGCGGCAGCGGCGCTTCGCTGGAAGCCGCTCTGAGTTATTCGCACTGGGTGTTTGCCGGCGCCGTGCTGGTGTGGCTCTTCAATTCGCTGGCGGCCGTGATTCGCGGCACAGGCAATATGTCGGTGCCGGCCAATGTGACGGTGGCGGGTGTGGTGTTGCTGGTGCCGCTGTCGCCCTTGTTGATCTTCGGCTGGGGCCCGGTGCCGGCGCTGGGCATCGCCGGCGGCGCCATTGCGCTGCTGCTGTATTACCTGGCCGGCACGCTGGCGCTGGCCGCTTACCTGTGGTCGGAGAGCAGCCTGCTCAAGCCTTCGCTGGCGACTGTGAAACTGCGCTGGCCTTTGTTCCGCGACATTCTGCGCATTGGTCTGGTGGGCTCCATCTCTACCGTGGCCACCAATTTGTCCATCGGTGTGGCCACCTCGCTGGCCGGTGGCTTTGGGCCTGCCGCCATTGCGGGCTATGGCACGGCTTCGCGGCTGGAGTACTTGCTGGTGCCGCTGGTGTTTGGCCTGGGTGCGCCGCTGGTCGCGATGGTCGGCACCTGCATGGGTGCGGGCCTGCATGAGCGGGCCCTCAAGGCGACCTGGATAGGCGCTGGTATGGCCTTTGCCATGACCGAGGCCATCGGGCTGGCGGCTGCGGTGTTTCCGCGGGCGTGGCTCTCGCTGTTTGGCACCGACCCCGCCATGCTGGAGGCTGGCACCTTGTACCTGCGTGCCGTCGGGCCGCTGTATGGTTTCTTCGGCGTCGGCCTGGTGCTTTACTTTGCCTCGCAAGGGGCAGGGCGCTTGTTGTGGCCGGTGGCTGCCAACATCGCGCGGCTGGTGGTGGCGGCTGTGGGCGGGTGGCTCGTGATCCGCTGGGGCGGCGGGCTGGCGCAGGTGTTTATGGCGCAGGGTGCGGCGCTGGTGGTCTATGGTGTGGTGATTGCTGCGGCCATTGCCGGCGGCGCATGGTTTGGCCGCGTCGGATGGCCTTGCAGCACGGCGACGCTGCTGCGGCGTATCAGGCCCGCCTGAACAAAACAGTGAAAGGTGAAAAGCATGAGTACAAGTTCCGAAGCCGCTACTGCGCTGCGCTACCTCGACGACCTGAAACCTGGTGACCGCTTTGTCAGCGGCGAACACGCACTCGACGAGGCGCAGATCACCTCGTTTGCCGGGCAGTTTGACCCACAGCCCTTTCACCTGAGCGATGAAGCTGCCAAATCCACCCTGTTTGGCGGCCTGGCCGCCAGCGGCTGGCACACGGCGGCCCTCACGATGCGGCTGCTGGTGGGCGGCGGCCTGCCGCTGGCCGGCGGCATCATTGGCGCGGGCGGCGAAATCAGCTGGCCCAAGCCCACGCGACCCGGCAATGTGCTGCATGTCGAAAGCGAAGTGGTGAGCGTGACGCCCTCCGCCTCGCGGCCCGACCGGGGCCGGGTGGTGGTGCGCAGCCAGACGATCAACCAGCATGGCGACGTGCTGCAGCAGTCGCTTTACAACCTGGTGGTTCCGCGCCGGACTCCTTGAGGATTGACTGGGGCGATTTCCCGGCTTCCCGGTTGCGCTGGTGTACTGGTGTGACAGAATCGATGCAGGTAGCTAACTTGCGGGATACATCAGATGCTTATCAATTGTGTGGTCTACCAAAACGGCACCAAGCTCGCCGACATCCCGGTCACCGAGATCAGCGACTACATCTGCCGCCCCGATGCTTTTGTCTGGGTGGCGCTGCAAGACGCCACGCCGGAAGAGCTCGAGGAAATGCGGGAAGAGTTCGGCCTGCATGAGCTGGCGGTTGAAGATGCCCGGCACGGCCACCAGCGGCCCAAGATCGAGGAGTACGGTTCTTCGCTGTTTTCGGTGTTGCACCTGATTGAGACTTCTACCGAGAAACCGGGCGAGCTCCACGTCGGCGAGGTCGATGTGTTCACCGGCAAAAACTATGTGCTCTCGGTGCGCAACCGCAGCAACAAAGGCTTTCTGGGTGTGCGTGAACGCTGCGAGCAGGAGCCCGAACTGCTGCGCCATGGCTCGGGTTTTGTGCTGTATGCCTTGATGGACGCGGTGGTCGACCGTTACTTTCCCATCCTTGACGATCTTGAGACCGAGCTGGAACTGATCGAGAAAGAAATCTTCACACCGGGCGCTGCCCGCAAGAACATCGAGCGGCTCTACGAGCTCAAGGGCAGCGTGATGGTACTCAAGCATGCGGTGGCGCCCCTGCTTGAAGGCGCCAGCAAACTGTATGGTGGCCGGGTGCCGCAGATCTGCAGCGGCGTGCAGGACTACTTCCGCGATGTGGTCGACCATTTGTCGCGCATCAATGCGCTGATCGAAAACATGCGCGACACCATAGGAACCGCCATCCAGGTGAACCTGGCGATGGTGACGATTGAAGAAAGTGAAGTGACCAAAAAGCTCGCCGCCTGGGCCAGTATCTTTGCGGTCTGCACGGCGTTTGCCGGCATATGGGGTATGAACTTCGAAGCCATGCCCGAACTGAAATGGCGCTACGGCTACCTGATGGCCATCAGCATGATTGTGGTGGCATGCTCGCTGCTGTACTGGCGCTTCAGGCGCGCCAAGTGGTTGTAGAAATCAGGATACGCGCGGCGGGGTAAAAGCCTTGCGCGCCGCAAGCGCCGCTTTGCGGCTCGCACACCCTTCGATGTGATCATTAACCAGGCCCATGGCCTGCATAAAGGCATACATCGTGGTCGGGCCCACAAACGTCCAGCCACGTTTTTTCAGGTCTTTGGAGAGCGCGATGGAGGCCGGCGAAGTCGGCATGGCTTTCACGGCCTCATGCGTGATGCGCGCAGGCCGGGTCTTGGCCTCGGGCTCCAGCCGCCAGACAAACGCACCCAGTGAGCCGAATTCTTTGCGCAGCTCGATCACGCGCTGTGCATTGTTGATGGTCGAAGCGATCTTTCCCGCATGCCGAACGATGCCGGCGTCGTTAACCAGTCGCTTGACGTCGCGTGCGCCAAAGCGGGCTACCTGTTCGGCATCGAAATTGGCGAACGCGCTTCGAAAGGATTCGCGTTTATTCAAAATGGTCAGCCAGCTCAGGCCGGCCTGAAAGCCTTCCAGGCAGATCTTCTCGAACAGCCGGCGCTCATCGTCCACCGGAAAGCCCCATTCGCTGTCGTGGTAATGGCGGTAGAACGGCGTTGCCTGGCACCAGGCGCAGCGCGTGGTGTGACTGTCGTCGGTGAAAAGGCCTGCAGCCGGTGAGGCTGCGACTTTGGCGGATTTGAGCAGGCTGGCGGTGGACATGGGCAATTCTAGGCAGATGTGTTTGCCGGTGTGCGGACGGGAGGATTCATGATTGGGCGGCCGGCGGTATCATGAAGCACGACCTTCCCCTCGACCTGCAACTTCGGAAAAACACACCATGTCCATCCAGCTCTGGCTTGCTTTTGTCGCGGCAACCGCCGTCCTGCTCATCATTCCGGGCCCCACCATTCTGACGGTCATCAGCTATTCGATGGCGCATGGCAAGCGGGCCAATATTCCGCTGGTCGCTGCCGTGGCCTTGGGTGATTCGACGGCGCTGGTGGTGTCGCTGTTCGGCCTGGGTGCCTTGCTGGCTGCATCGGCCTTCTGGTTTACGGTGGTCAAGTGGGCGGGCGGTTTGTACCTGCTGTACCTGGGCATCAAGCTGTTGCGGGCCGGCATTTCGCCCATGCACGCTGCGGTGCCTGATGCGCCGGGCTCCTTGTGGAAGCTGTTCGGCAATACCTATCTGGTCACCGCGCTCAACCCCAAGGGCATTGTCTTTTTTGTAGCCTTCCTGCCTCAATTCATCAACCCGGCCGCCGATGTGACGCGGCAGCTGTGGGTGCTGGCGGTGACTTTTGTAGTGATGGCCAGCCTGAACGCGACGCTGTATGCCGTGTTTGCCGCATCAGCGCGCGCGCTGCTGGCTTCACCGCGCGCCCAGCGGCGTTTTAACTTTGCGGGCGGCTCATTGCTGTCTGCAGCCGGTGTCTGGGCCTTGCTGGCCAAGCGCCCGGTCTGAGCCGGGCTCTCAGGCCAGCATCTCATCGATGAGGGCCTGGTCGGCGTCGTGAATCCAGCATTCCGAGAGTTTGCCGTCCCTGACGGTGTAGCGCAGCAGGCGTTCCAACTGGATCGCGCGGCCTTGGTGCTGAAACTCTTCCACCGCTACGATCAGGCCAAATACCTCGCCCGCCAGCACGTCGCGGATGGCGATCAGTTTTCGGTCGGTTTTCTGCTTCACCTGCTTGAGAACCGCCAGGCATGCGGGCTTGCCGCGATGCGTGCCTGACAACGGGTTGTTGCCGGCATAGTGAAACACCACCTCATCGTGATAGCTGTCGATGATGCCCTTGAGATCGTTGGCGGCCCAGGCCTCGGCGTAGCGCTTGACCACTCGGTAGATGTCTTCGTTTGTGCTGGCGCTCATGTCACGCAGGATTTTTTGGGGGCGCAGAAAGGGCCTTCTGCATGACTGCCGCGCCCTGGGTCATCATCCCGTCGATGTAGTCTCCCAGTGCATCAGGCAGCACGTCGGTGATCCAGACAACGCGGGTACGCCCTTCGCCTTCGGCAAACAGCTGCGCTGACGCGAGATGGTGGCTGGCCTTGCCGCCGACCACGGTGTAGCTGAGGCGGTGCGCGGCTTCATGAATGCCCATCAGCACTTCATGCGCGACAAAGCCGTTGGCGAAGGTGACGGTGCGGCTGCCTTCGCCAGGTTTGCAGTCAACAACAAAGCCCGGCGCCAGGCGCTGGTGCACGGCGTTGAAATCGCGCAGTGCATCCCAGGCGCTCTCCAGGCTGGCCTCGACGGTGAATTCCTTGTAGATCGTGGTCATGGTGCCTCCAGTGCGGCACCGGTGTGGCGCCTTGCCACAGCAGTTTGCCCCTCAAACCGGGCAAAGTCTGGCCTGATTAGGCGCCGCTTTAAACCGGGACGGTGTAATTCAGCGTCATGCGCCCGCCATCCACCACCACGATCTCACCGGTGATGTAGCTGGCCGCATCGCTGGCCAGGTAGGCCACCGTGTCGGCGATCTCGGAAGGCTCGCCCAGGCGCTTCATGGGAGTGCGGCTCATGATCTTGGCTTTGGCTTCATCGCTGGTGAGCACGGCCTTGGCGGCCAGCTCGGTGGCGATGGTGCCGGGCGCCACCGCATTGACGCGTACGCCCTGGCCGGCCAAAGACAGCGCCATCACGCGCGTGAGCTGGTTGATGCCGCCCTTGCTGACGTTGTAGCTGGCAATCGTCGGGATGGCGAGCACGCCGTTGACCGAACTCATGTTGACGATGCTGCCCTTGCCGGCGGCAGCCATCACGCGCGCCACGGCCTGCCCAACCATGAACGAGCCCTTGAGATTGATGCGCAGCACGGCGTCGAAATCGGCTTCGGTGACTTCCAGAAATTCGGCGGCCTTGAAGATGCCGGCATTGTTGACCAGCACGTCGATGCGGCCATGTGCTGCCACCGCCTGCGCCACCAGCGCATCGACCTGGGTTTTGTCGCCCACATCGCAATGCACGTAAAGAGCGCTCAGCTCGGCGGCCAGTGCGTTGCCGCGGGCGTCGTCAATGTCGGCAATCACGACCTTGGCGCCTTCGCGCGCAAAGCGGCGCACGCAGGCTTCGCCTATGCCCTGGGCGCCGCCGGTGACGATGCAGACGCGGCCGGCCAGGCCAAACGAGACCTGTGCTGATTCCTGAGGTGAAATCGTGCTCATGCCCTGATCGTACCAGCGTAAGTAGCTATAAATTTCATAGCGCTGTCGGCTACCTCGGCGGCGGTCATGCCGGGTTTGTAGAGGGCTGAACCGATGCCGAAGCCGCTGGCGCCCGCCACACGGTAGGCGCCCATGTTGTCGGGTGTGACGCCGCCGACCGGCATCACCACGGTGTCCGCCGGCAGCACGGCGCGCAGGGCCTTCACCACGGCCGGTGTGATCATTTCGGCCGGGAAAATCTTCAGGCCGGTGGCGCCTGCTTCCAGCGCGCCAAAGGCTTCGCTGGCCGTCATCACGCCGGGCAGGCAGACCATGCCGAGGCGGGCGGCTTCGCGCACCACCGTCGGGTTGAAGTTGGGCGACACGATGAGCTGGCCGCCGGCGGCTTGCACGTTGCGCACGTCTTCGGGTGTCAGCACCGTGCCCGCGCCTATCAGGGCTCGCGGGTAGGCGTTGGCCATGGCGGCGATGCTGTCCAGCGGCTGCGGCGAGTTCAAGGGGATTTCAATCAGCGTCCAGCCTGTGGAGACAAGCGCCTGGCCGACGGGCAGTGCTTCGGCGGGTGTGAGCCCGCGCAAGATGGCCACCAGGGGGAGGGTGGTGAGGGCCTGGGAGAATTTTTCGTGTGCGTTCATGGTGTGGAGTTCGTTGAGGTGCGCGAGCTCAGCTCAGGGTATCGGCAATGGCGCGCAGCCCGCGCCAGGTGGCGCCCGCGCCCACGCGCTGGACCGGCACGCCGAGCTGGGCCAACGCCTGCTCGTAGCGGGCCGTGAGGGCTTCGGCGCCCATCACCACCACGGGCTCGCCGCGCGGCAAGGTCTGGGATTTGAGTTCTTCGCCGATGACCAGGCCCGACAGGTAGCTGGGCAGGGCGCTCGCCGCCATGCGGTTGAATAGCGACAGGGTGCGGGTGCTGAAGGCGGTGTTCAACAAGCCGGGGCCGGCCAGCGCGTGGGCCACGCCCTGGTCAAAGGCAGCGGCGTCGTGCGCCGGGTCGGCTTCGGGCATCATGCGCGCCAGCAGTGAGTGCTGGCGCAGCAGCGCATAAAACTCGCCGGTCATCCAGGTTGAAAAATCCGTCACCTTGCGATCGGATACCGTGACCCATTTGCTGTGGGTGCCGGGCAGCACCAGGCGGGCGTTGTCCAGACCCAGCAACTGCAAGGCGCCAAAGATCTGCGTTTCTTCGCCGCGCATCACGTCGGGCACGCCGCTGCGTTCAATGCTAAGGCCGGGCACGATGGCGATGCGGCCCGCCTCCACCCACTCCAGTTGGGCGGCAATGGCATCAAAGCCGGCGGGGCAAGCGCAATAAGGGGCTTCGCGCCAGCCTTGCTTGCTGCCGGCCATGCCCGAAATCAGGCACAGCGTGCCGGGCGTCATCCAGTCGCCAAAACAGGCTTCGAAGGTTTCGGGAAATCCGCCGGTGGGCACCGTGAGGATGCCGCGTGCAAAAGAGCGTTCTTCCAGCGCTTTCCCGTCGCTATCCAGCAATGCGCCTCGCAGCGAGGATGTTCCCCAGTCAACGGCAACAATGCGACTCACACCCACACCCACACTCACAACAAAGCCCTGACCTGCTCGGGGCGCGGCAGCGGCGCCACGGCGCCATAGCCTTGCACGGTGAGCGCGGCGGCCGCGTTGGCATAGCGCGTGGCGTCAAACACCGTGTCGCCCTGCGCGATGCGCGCCAGCAGGTTGCCGCAAAAACAGTCACCGGCGCCGGTGGCGTCGACCAGCTTGACGCGGTGCACCGGCACGCGTTCGCGCCGCGTGCCGTCGCTCACCAGCGCGCCGTCGCCGCCAAGCTTCAGCACCACGGTTTTGGCGCCCAGGGTGTGGCCCCAGTCGACCACTCCATCGGGGTCTGTCATGCCGTTGAGGGTAGTGATGTCTTCCAGGCTGGGCAAAAAGATATCGCACAGCGAAACCGCGTGGCGGGTGCAGGCCAGGGCCCGGTCCAGTGGCCAGAGCTTGAGCCGCAGGTTGGAGTCAAACGACACCAGCGTGCCTGACTCTTTGGCCAGCTTCATCGCGGCAAAGGCCGTGTCGCAGGCGCTGGCGGAGATAGCCAGCGAGATGCCCGATACGTGCAAAACCTTGGCCTGGCGGACTGCATCGGCCGCACCGGCTTGCAGCCAGGCCGGTGTCATGCGGCTGGCGGCCGACCCTGCACGCAGGTAGCTGAATTCATGCCCGTTTTTGCCGTGCGTGACAAAGTAAAGGCCGGTGCTGGCTTCGGCGTCTTGCTGCACCGCAGAGGTAGAGACATTTTCAGCGGCCCACAAGGCCATCAGCGACTGGCCGAAGGTGTCGCCACCCAGGCGTGTCAGGTAGGCGGTGCTGGCGCCCGCGCGGGCGGCGGCAATCACGGCATTGCTGGTGTCGCCGCCAAAACCTTGCAGGTAATTGGGTTGGCCGGCCTGGGTCTGGTTGAACTCCACCATGGCTTCGCCGAGCGCGACGACATCGAATTTTCTGGCTTGCATTGGGTTTCCTGGCTGCTTCGGGCGTCCCGGCGTGGGCCTTTCCGAAAGAGGAAAACCAGGGAAAACACGCCGCGCCTCAAACCCTCAATGGTACCCCCGCTGCTGCGGGGCTTGGTACCCGGACTGTACCCCGGCCTATCCGGCTCAGTGGTTGTCGCGCGGCACAAAAGAGCCGCGTTTGCCGACCAGGAAATCCAGGTCGACGCCCTCGTCGGCCTGTAGTACATGGTCGATGTAGAGCTTCCAGTAGCCTGAAGACAGCGGGGGCTCGGGCGCCTTCCAGCCGGCCATGCGTTTGGCCAGTTCTTCATCGCTCACATGCAGGTGCAGGCGGCGGTTCGGCACGTCCAGCTCAATGATGTCGCCGTTTTGCACCAGCGCCAGGGGGCCGCCGGCCGCCGCTTCAGGCGCGGTGTGCAGCACCACGGTGCCGTAGGCGGTGCCGCTCATGCGCGCGTCGCTGATGCGCACCATGTCGGTGATGCCCTTTCGCAGCACCTTGGGCGGCAGCGGCATGTTGCCGACCTCGGCCATGCCGGGATAGCCTTTGGGCCCGCAGTTTTTCAGCACCATCACGCAGTTTTCGTCGATGTCCAGGTTTTCGTCGTCGATGCGGGCGTGGAAGTCTTCAATGGTTTCAAACACCACGGCCCGGCCCTTGTGCACCATGAGCGCGGGCGTGGCGGCGCTGGGCTTGATGACGGCGCCGCGCGGCGAGAGATTGCCACGCAGCACTGCTATGCCGGCCTTGTCTTTGAACGGCGCGCTGAGCGGCTTGATGACGTCGGCGTTGTAGTTTTCCGCATCGGCAATGTTCTCGCCAATGGTTTTGCCGTTGGCTGTGATGGCGCCGGTGTGCAGGTGTTGCGCGATTTCCTTCATCACCACCGGCAGGCCGCCGGCGTAGCAAAAATCTTCCATCAGGTATTTGCCCGAGGGTTGCAAGTTGACGAGGCAGGGCAGTTCGCTGGCCAGCCGGTCGAAGTCGTCCACGGTCAGCTTCACGCCGATGCGGCCGGCAATCGCGATCAGGTGAATCACGGCGTTGGTGGAGCCGCCGATCGCGGCGAGTGTTTTGATGGCGTTTTCAAATGCCTGGCGCGTGAGGATTTTGGAGAGCGTGAGGTCTTCATGCACCATCTCGACGGCGCGGCGGCCGGCCATGCGGGCCAGCACATTGCGCCTGCCGTCCACCGCCGGGTAGGCCGCGTTGCCCGGCAGGCCTATGCCCAGGGCTTCGACCATGCTGGCCATCGTCGAGGCCGTGCCCATGGTCATGCAGTGGCCGTGGCTGCGATGCATGCAGCTTTCGGCTTCAAAAAAGTCCTGCAGCTTCAAGGTGCCTGCGCGCACCTGCTCGCTCATGCTCCAGACGCCGGTGCCCGAGCCCAGTTCCTGGCCGCGCCATTTGCCGCTGAGCATGGGCCCGCCGCTGACGCCCACCGTGGGCAGGTCGACGCTCGAGGCTCCCATCACCAGCGAGGGTGTGGTCTTGTCGCAGCCCATCAGCAGCACCACGCCGTCGATGGGGTTGCCGCGAATGCTTTCTTCCACGTCCATGCTCGCCAGGTTGCGGTACAGCATGGCGGTGGGGCGCAGCAGGGTTTCGCCCAGCGACATCACCGGGAACTCAAGCGGGAAACCGCCCGCCTCGTAAACACCTATCTTGACCTGCTCGGCAATCGTGCGAAAGTGCGAGTTGCAGGGGGTGAGTTCGCTGAAGGTGTTGCAGATGCCGATGACCGGCCGGCCATCAAACTGGTCATGCGGAACGCCCTTGCCCTTGACCCAGCTGCGGTAGGCAAAACCGTCGCGGTCCTGGCGGCCGAACCATTGCTGGCTGCGCAGTTCGTGGGCGGGTTTTTTCTTCGGAGGTGTGCTCATGCGGGAAAATCCTTAATTTTCAATCATATTATCGTCATACCATTGAAATCACCGCCTCAGTAAAAACCATGACCACAGGAGTCACCTTTGTCCGCCTCGTCAAATCGTCCGCACATCCTCACCGTTGCCAAGCTTCCGCCTTTCCTGATGGAGCCGCTTCAGGCGTCTTATGAAGTCCATGACCGGCTGCATGAAAGCGATCCGGCGGCGTTTGCCAAAGTGGCTCCGCTGATCCGGGCCGTTGCGGGCGGAGGGGAGTCCAAGGTGCCTCGCGCCTTGATGGACCAGTTGCCTGCGCTGGAGATGGTTTCCATCATGGGTGTGGGTTATGACGGCGTCGACGTTGCCGCCGCGCTGGAGCGCCGCATCCCCGTCACCCACACGCCCGGCGTGCTCAATGACGAGGTGGCGGACCTGGCCATAGGCCTCATGCTTTCCGTGGCGCGCCGCATTCCGCTGGCAGACCGCTATGTGCGGGCCGGGCGCTGGGCCAAGGAAGGGCCCATGCCGCTGGCGCGCAAAGTCACCGGCGCGCGGCTGGGGATTGTCGGTTTGGGCCGTATTGGCCAGGCCATCGCCAGCCGGGCTGAAGCCTTCGGCATGTCCATCGCTTACACCGGGCGCACCGCGAAGGCGGAGCTTGCTTACACCTTTTACCCCTCGGCACAGGCGCTGGCGGCGCAGGTCGATTTCCTGATTGTGATCACGCCGGGCGGCGCCGGCACGCGCCACCTGATCAATGCCGAGGTGCTCAAGGCCCTGGGACCTGAAGGCTATCTCATCAACGTGGCGCGCGGTTCGGTGGTGGATGAGGCGGCGCTGGTTGATGCGCTGCAGCAAGGCGTGATTGCGGGGGCGGCGCTGGACGTCTTTGAGAAGGAGCCGCATCCCAGCGAAGCGCTGTGGGTCATGGACAACGTGGTGCTGACGCCGCACATGGCCAGCGCCACCGTGCAGACGCGCCATGCCATGGCCAACCTGGCCGTCAACAACCTGCGCGCGCATTTTGCCGGGCAAGCCCTCTTTACCCCGGTGCCCGAATGGCATTGAATCGGGTCCAGGTTCAGGCCCCGGCGCTCCGGGTTTTCCATAGAAAGCCCGGTATTTAATCATCATATGATAACAATGCGTCAAGGAACGCAGACTCCGAGTTTGTGCCAGTTCAACAATCAACCCGCAGAGGAGACAAGCCAAATGAGACTCAAGACAATCCTGGCCGCCGCGATGGTCGCGGCAGGCCTCATCGCGAGCGGTCAGGCCGCCGCGCAGGAAAAACTCACCGTCTGGTGGGTCAAAGGCTTTTACAAAGCCGAAGACGATGCGCTGTTCGCCGCCATCAAGAAATACGAAGAAAAGCACAAGGGCGTCAAGATCGACCTGTCGCAGTACCCCGTGCAGGACATGATCCCGAAGACGGTCGCGGCGCTCGACTCCGGCAACCCGCCCGACGTGGCCTATGCCGACGTCTATGACTTCCAGGTGACTGGCAAATGGGCCTTCGACGGCAAGCTCGAAGACCTGAGCAGCGTGATCAGTCCCATGCGGGCCCGCTTTGCGCCTAACACGGCGGAGACTACCTTCCTCTATAACGACGTGGCCAAAAACCGCGCCTATTACGCCTTCCCGATCAAGCAGCAGACGATGCACATCGAATACTGGATCGACATGCTGGCGGACGCGGGGTTCAAGGAATCCGACATTCCCAAGGACTGGAAGAGCTACTGGTCCTTCTGGTGCGACAAGGTGCAGCCTGCCAGCCGCCAGAAGACTGGCCAGCGCACCTACGGCATCGGACAGCCACTGGGTGTGGACTCCAGTGATTCCTTCTTTTCCTTCCTGACCTTCATGGACGCCTACAACGTGAAGCTCGTCAATGACAGCGGCAAGCTGCTGGTCGACGACCCGAGCGTGCGCGCCGGCCTGATCAATGCGTTGACCGACTATGTGGCGCCGTACACCAAGGGCTGCTCGCCGCCGTCGTCCACCAGCTGGAAGGACCCGGACAACAATGTCGCCTTCCACAACAAGACGACGGTGCTCACACACAATGCGACCATTTCGCTGCCCGCCAAGTGGCTGGACGATATGAACAACGCGGCCCTGAAGCCCGAAGAACGCGAAAACGCGAAAAAGAACTACACCGAGCGCATCCGTACGGCGGGCTTTCCGGCCAAGCCTGACGGCGGCAAGATGGTCTATCGCACGGCCGTCAAGACCGGCGTCGTGTTCAGCCAGGCCAAGAACAAGACGCGCGCCAAGGAGTTCGTGAACTTCCTGATGCAGGAAGAGAACCTCACGCCTTACGTTGAAGGTTCGCTCGGCCGCTGGTTCCCGGTCATGAAGGCCGCGCAGGAACGTCCGTTCTGGAAGGCGGACTCGCACCGCCTGTCGGTCTACAACCAGTACGCCGCCGGCACCGTGAGCTTCGAGTTTGTGAAGAACTACAAGTTCACCATCCTCAACAACGAGAACGTCTGGGCCAAGGCGGCCAACCGGGTGATCAACGAGAAGATCCCCGTCGACAAGGCGGTTGACGAGATGATCGCCCGTATCAAGACCGTGGCGGGTAGCTGATGCCCGTTCGCTGAGGAAGTGTTGTGCCGCTGACCCGGATTTGGCCGGGCGGCGGCGCGCATTTCCCGCTGTCTCCGCAGTTTTTCCGCCGTTCCTGTTTTTGTTGCCAACCTGCGCTTTATTCGCGTTCCTTACATGAGCACTACTGTCATAGAAGCGCCTCGATCGCTCGCCAGGGCTGCCCCCCGGGCGCTGACCTCATGGGAAAAGTGGGGCCTGCTGCTGGTGGTTCCTTATCTTCTGGTTTTTGTGGTTTTTGTGATCTACCCGGTGGGTTACGGCCTGTGGCTGGCGCGCCATCCGGCGAGCTACGAACGGCTCTTTGCCGACCCGATTTTCTTTCGTACCGTCATCAACACTGTGGTGTTTGTGGTGGTGGCCGTCAACGTCAAGATGCTGCTGGCTTTGGGCCTGTCGGGTTTTTTCCTCAACACGCGCTGGTGGGTCAAGATGCTGTCGGTGATCTTCATTCTGCCGTGGGCCGTCCCGTCCATCCCGACCATTCTTTCCATGCGCTTCATGCTCAACCCGGAGTGGGGCGTGGTCAATGCGCTGATCTTCCGCCTGACCGGCCTGGATGGCCCCAACTGGCTCAACGACCCGACGCTGGCGTTGACCTTCTCCATGCTGGCGCATATCTGGAAGTCGCTGCCTTTCTGGACGCTGATCCTGCTGGCCGGCCGCATGGCGATTCCCGGCGAGCAGTACGAGGCGGCGTCGGTGGATGGCGCCACCATGATGCAGAAGTTCCGCTTCATCACCTGGCCGTCCATGCGTTCGCTTTACCTGACCTCCACCATCCTGTCGATGATCTGGACGCTGGGTGACTTCAACAGCGTCTACCTCCTCACGGGTGGCGGGCCTGCCGACCTGACACATGTGCTGGCCACGCTGGGCATACGCTATTTGCGGCTGGACCAGGTTGACCTGTCGCTGGCGTCCATTGTGGTGGCCATGCCGCTGGTGTTGCCGCTGGTGTACTTCATGATGAGGAGATTGTCCAAATGAGCCGATCCGTACTCAAGGCGGCGACGACCGAGGCCAGGCTGCTGCTGATCGGTATTCCCGTGTTCATCTGGACCATGATCCCGATTTACCACATGTTCCTGTTCTCGATCTCCGCCAAGGACCAGGCCACGTCGGGCCGGCTGTGGCCGCAGAATCCGACGCTGCGCAATTTCGAGTTTGTTTTCGAGCAAAAGCATTTCTACCTTGATCACTTCTGGGAGCAGCTCGGCAACTCTTTCGTGATTGCCATCTCGGTTGGGGTGCTGACGCTTTTTGTGTCGACCTGCGCGGCGTTTGCCATCAGCCGTTTGCGGGTGCCGGGTGGGCGCACCGTGATGAACCTCGCCTTGTTCACCTATTTCATTCCCGCCGCCTTCCTGGCTGTGCCCATGTACAAGACCATGGGTAACTATGGCCTGCTGAACCACCAGGTATCGCTGGTCCTGGCCATGGTGACCATCGCTTCCCCCTATTGCATCTGGGTGCTCAAGCAGGCGTCCGACAAGCTGCCGTGGGAGCTGGATGAAGCCGCCAGGATGGACGGCGCCACGGCGCTGCAGCTGTTTCGCCTTGTGTACCTGCCGCTGATGGTGCCTTCGCTGGTTGCTGTGGGCACCTATGCCCTGTTGCTCGCATGGAACGAATACCTTTACGCCTTCCTGTTGCTCTCGAAGGACACCAGCGTGACGCTGGCGGTGGCGCTGGGCAACTTCCTCGCCGCGGATGATTCGCCCTGGGAGCTGCTGATGGCCACCGGCCTGATCTACGCCTTGCCGCCTGCGGCGATTTATTACGCTTTCAAACGCTACATGGTCTCCGGTCTCACCGCCGGTGCCGTCAAGAGTTGACAGGGCTGCCCGGCCGGCCTTGAAAGAACGCAAAGAGACAAAAAAACAGGAATCCCATGGCATCCGTTTCATTCCAGAACATCGAAAAGTCCTTCGGCAAGGTCAAGATCATCCACGGCATCAGCTTTGACATTGCCGACGGCGAGTTTGTCGTGCTGGTCGGGCCGTCCGGCTGCGGCAAGTCCACCTTGTTGCGCATGCTGGCCGGGCTTGAAGAAATATCCGGTGGTGAAATCGCCATCGACGGCAAGGTCATCAACGACCTGGACTCCAAGGACCGCGACATCGCCATGGTGTTCCAGAGTTATGCGCTGTACCCCCATATGACGGTGCGCGACAACATGGCTTTCAGCCTCAAGCTGCGCAAGGCCGACGCCGCACTGATCAACCAGCGGGTGGGCGATGCCGCACGCATCCTCAACCTGGACCCGCTGCTGGAGCGCTTTCCGCGCGAGCTGTCGGGCGGGCAGCGCCAGCGCGTCGCCATGGGCCGGGCCATCGTGCGCGACCCCAAGGTGTTCCTGTTTGACGAGCCGCTGTCCAACCTCGACGCCAAACTGCGCGTGGCCATGCGCGCCGAGATCAAGGCGCTGCACCAACGCCTGAAGACGACCACGGTGTATGTCACGCATGACCAGATCGAGGCCATGACGATGGCCGACCGTATCGTTGTCATGCATGACGGCATCATCGAGCAGATCGGCACGCCGCTGGAGCTGTTTGACCATCCCGGCAACCTGTTCGTCGCACAGTTCATCGGTTCACCGTCCATGAATGTGCTCAAGGGCAATTGGCGCGTCGCGGATGGCCGCCAGTGGGTGGAGGCCCAGGGCCACGCCTGGCCGGCGCAGGCGCTGTCAAATGCGGCCGATGGCCAGGCCGTGTCATATGGCGTGAGGCCCACGGACATCAGGCTATCGGGCACAGGAGCCGGCATTCCCGCCAGGGTGATCGTGGTGGAGCCCACCGGCGCGGAAACCGAACTCCTGCTGGAAGTCGGCGGCGCACGCGTGATCATCGTCATGCACGGCCGCACCGATGCGCGCCCCGACGACATCGTCCACCTCGACGTGGCATTGGGCAAGGCCCATGTGTTCGACGAAGCCACCGGCGTACGGCTCAACTGAGGCCGCGGATGACAGCGAACGCTTTCAGGCTGGACGGCAAGCTGGCGCTGGTGACGGGTTCATCGGCGGGTATCGGGCTGGCGCTGGCGCGCGGCCTGGCCGAGGCGGGCGCCGCCATCGTGCTCAACGGGCGCGACACCCAAAAACTGGAGCAGGCCGCCGGTGTGTTGCGCGCTGAGGGCCTTAGCGTGCACACCTGCGTGTTTGACGTGACGGAGGGCGCATCAGTGCAGGCCGCCGTTGAAAAAATCGAAACGGACATCGGCCCCATCGATATTCTGTTCAACAACGCCGGCATGCAGCTGCGCATGCCACTGCATGAGTTTCCCGAAGAGGACTGGCACCGCCTCATGCGTACCAATGTCGACAGTGTCTTTCTCGTCGGCCAGGCGGTGGCACGCCGGATGATCCCGCGCGGACGCGGCAAGATCATCAACATCTGCTCGGTCCAAAGCGAGATCGGCCGCCCCAATATTGCCCCCTACATGGCTAGCAAGGGCGCGGTGAAGATGCTGACCAAGGGGATGGCGATTGACTGGGGTCCTTACGGCATCCAGGTCAACGGGCTGGGCCCCGGTTATTTCAAGACGGAACTCACGGAAAAGCTGGTGGCGGACGAGCAGTTCAGTGCCTGGCTCACGGGGCGCACACCCAGCAGGCGCTGGGGCGAGGTGGCTGAACTGGCCGGTGCGGCCGTGTTTTTGGCCAGCGATGCCTCCAGTTTTGTCAATGGCCATGTTTTATATGTCGACGGCGGGGTGACGGCGACTTTGTGAACAAGCCGCCGCCAGTCCGCGAAATCAGGAAAACAAGGAACAACATCATGCGTGGACTTGTCTGTCATGCACCGCTCGATTTGCGCCTTGACGCGCTGGACACCGAACACCTCGGCCCGCAACAGCTGCGGGTGCGGGTGGCCTTCGGAGGTATTTGCGGCTCTGACCTGCATTACTTCCAGCACGGCGGTTTTGGCACGGTGCGTATTAAAGAGCCCATGGTGCTGGGGCACGAGGTATCGGGTGTGGTCGAGGCGGTGGGCAGCGAAGTCACCGGCGTGCGGGCAGGCCAGCGCATCGCGATTTCGCCGTCGCGGCCTTGTGGGGTGTGCCGTTTTTGCCAGCAGGGCCTGCACAACCACTGCATGGACATGCGCTTTTACGGCAGCGCCATGCGCTTTCCGCACATCCAGGGCGCTTTCCGTGAAACCCTGGTGATCGATGCGGCCCAGGCCCATCCCGTGGCCGATGACTTGCCCTTGTCCGAGGCGGCACTGGCCGAGCCCTTGTCGGTAGGCCTGCATGCGATTTCGCGGGCCGGCTCGGTGTTCGGCAAGCAGGTGCTGGTCACCGGCTGCGGCCCTATTGGCGCCTTGCTGATTGCCGGCCTGCGCCGTGCGGGCGCCGCCCGCATCGTTGCGGCCGACATTGCCGATCTGCCGCTGGCCTGCGCGAAAAAGATGGGAGCGGACCAGACCATCAACCTGGCGCAGGAACCGGATGGTCTGGCCGCTTTTGCCGTGGGCAAAGGGCAGTTCGATGTGATGTTCGAAGCCTCGGGCAATGAAAAGGCTTTGATCGCCGGTCTTGACGTTGTGGCGCCGCGCGGTGTCATCGTCACGGTCGGACTGGGCGGTAACGTCTCTTTGCCGCTCAATACGCTGGTGGCCAAGGAGCTTGAGTTGCATGGCACCTTCCGCTTTCACCCTGAGTTTGCCGTGGCGGTCGCCTTTTTGAACCAGCGGCTGATCGACGGCCGGCCGGTGATCACCGACATCGTGGCCTTCGACCAGGCCAAACATGCCTTTACACTCGCCGGCGACAAACGCCAATCCATGAAGGTGCAAATTGCTTTCAACGGCGAAACTGCATGAAGCCTCTGCCGCTCGCTCCATTTTTTATATCCCTCTACCGGAGTCCCTTGTGACCGTTTTCTCCAAAGTCATTCTTTACACCGACACCGATGGCCGGGCCAAATTCCGGGAAGAGGCGATCCCGCTGGGCGAAGGTTCGCCGCAGGCCATGCTGTCGGAACTGTTCGCCTCGGGCGGCTACCAGTTGCGCCACAGCCCGGTGGGGTTTCGTAGCCAGTTTCATTGCACACCGAATCCGCAGTGGGTGTTCATCCTGGGCGGCGAAATGGAAATCGGCCTGCAGGGCGGCATATCCCGCATCTTCAAGCCGGGCCAGCATTTTTACTCGGCCGACGTTCTGCCTGCCGGCGCCACATTTGACCCCGCGCTGCACGGGCACTGGAGCAGCCAGGCGGGGCCGGAGCCTTTGATCACGCTGTTTGTACGGGGCTGAGGCGACACCATGGCCACCATGAAAAACGTTCACGGCAACACGGTCGACCACATCGGCGAAGCCATCGTCGCCGGCCGTTATGCCGCCGGCATGGCCATGCCGCCGGAGCCGGTTCTCTGCGAAGAGCTGGGTGTGAGCCGCACGGTGGTGCGCGAAGCGGTCAAATCGCTGATTGCCAAGGGGCTGGTCACCACCGGGCCCAAGGTGGGCACACGCGTTTTGACCGAGGAGCACTGGAACTGGTTTGACCCCGACGTGATTTCCTGGAAGGCCAAAGCCGGCATTACGCCCGAATTTTTACGGGACCTGCTGGAGTTGCGCCGTCTGGTGGAGCCGGCCGCCGTGCGTATGGCCGCTGAGCGGGCCACCGCCGAGGAGATTGCCGAGATTGAAGATGCCTTTGCAGGCATGAAGCGCGCCGTGGAAGGCGGCGGCGACTATGTGACCTACGACCTGCGTTTTCACCAGGGCTTGCTGCGTGCCGCGCACAACCGCATGCTGATCCAGATGAACAAGGCGCTGAGCGCATTGCTGCGCACCAGTTTTGAGATATCGACCAGCCGCAAAGACGGCCCCAAGCGTTCATTGCCCTTGCACCGCGCGGTGCTGGATGCGGTGATTGCCCGCAACCCGGCCAAGGCTGAAAAAGCCATCCTGGTGCTGATAGACGGCGCGCGTGAAGATATCGAATTGGTGCTTGGTTCCCGGCGCCGTTTACCCAAACTGAACGAGCCGGCCAAGCAGCTCAAAGCCGCCTGAGGCGCGGGTCGGCGCCTAACGGTGCTGCATCTCGCCGGACAGGATGACGTGATGGCCCTGGCGGACAGCCACTTCCTCCACCAGCGTGCGCGCGACACGGTCCGCTGAAATGGACTGGTAGTTGGCGGGGATCACGCCGCTGAGCATGCGGCTCAGGCCCAGCGCGATTTTTTCGCCTGCGCGTGGCGGCTGGCCCAGAGACTCCCGCTCGCCCGCAAGGAATGAGGGGCGCACCACCACCAGGGTGGAAAATCCCAGCAGCGAGAGCGCTTCTTCCGCTTCGCCTTTGACACGGGTGTAAAAAACGGCAGAGTGCGCATCGGCGCCCATGGCGCTGACCAGGCCCAGCCGTGTCGCGCCGGCAATGCGGCCGGCGCGGGCTATCGCCAGCACGGCGTCGAAATCCACGGCCCTGAAAGCGGCCCGGCTGCCGGCTGTTTTGATCGTGGTGCCGAGTGCAATAAAGACGTCATTCACCGGCGGGGCCGTGAACTCCGTCAAGGAGCCGGCCAGATGCGCGCTCAAGCGCGCGTCGCGCTGGGCTGGTGCACGGCGACCCACGCAGTGGATCGCCGAATAGCTGTTACCGGCCAGTAAATGAGCCAGGACCGCCCGGCCGACGAGGCCCGTTGCCCCGGCCACCAGCGCCACCCGAGCCGCCGGAGCGGTTGCCGCGGTAGTTGCCGCGGTTGCCGCCGGTGGGTTGGCCTGAGGATGGGAAGCCTGAGGAGGCGTGGCTGGCGGGTTGCTGGTTGTCGAAGTCATTGCGTGGCTCCCTTGACTCGTTGCGCGGTGCGCGCGGCTGCTGGTCGTCGCGGTGGCGCGGCGCCTGGGCTTGCCGTGGCGGCTGGCCGTTTTGCGAATAACCGGAATTCTGGCGCGGCTGGCCGGGGTTGGGTGTGCGGGGGCCGCGTCCGCTGCCGTTGCCGCCATTACCACCGTTACCACCGTTACCACCACCGTTGCCGCCACCGGCAGGGCCGCGTCCGCGCCCACCGCCGTTGCCGCCACCGTTACCGCCGCCTGCGCCGCGTGCGGGCTGTGCGCCCTTGGTGTCGCGGATGCGCTGCATCATTTCGCTGCGTGCGGCCTTGGCGGCTGCCTGCATCACTTCGCGGCTGGGCGGCTTGCCCAGGCCGCCCCAGATGGTCTGGCGGCCCATGGCCAGCGGCTCGGCGCGTTCGCCGGGTTCGGCTTCAAAGCCGGGGACGGTGATTTTTTCGATGTTTTGTTTGGTGAAACGCTCGATATCCTGCATGAAACCTTCTTCATCCAGGCAGACCAGGCTGACGGCTTCACCGCTGTTGCCGGCGCGGCCGGTGCGGCCGATGCGGTGCACATAGTCTTCGCTGACGTTAGGGATTTCATAGTTCACGACGTGCGGCAGTTCGTCGATGTCGATGCCGCGGGCGGCGATGTCGGTGGCCACCAGGGCGCGAATCGTGCCGCTCTTGAAATCAGCCAAAGCCTGGGTGCGGGCGGTCTGGCTTTTGTTGCCGTGCAGCGCCATCGCGGGGATGCCGTTTTTGGTCAGATGCTCGGCCACGTTGTTGGCGCCGAACTTGGTGCGGGTGAACACCAGCACCTGGCTCCAGTTGTGCTCGTTGATGATGTGGGTCAGCAGCGCTTTCTTCTTGCCGCGGCCCACGGGGTGGATGGTCTGCGTGATGCGCTGCACCGTGGTGTTGCGCGGCGTGACCTGGATGGATTCGGGGTTCTTCAGCAGGCCGTTGGCCAGCTCGCGGATTTCGTCGCTGAAGGTCGCGCTGAACAGCAGCGACTGCTTTTGCTTGGGCACCAGGGCCAGCACCTTCTTGATGTCATGGATGAAGCCCATGTCCAGCATGCGGTCGGCTTCGTCCAGCACCAGGATCTGCACCTGGCTCAGGTCCAGCGTGCCCTGGCTCGCGTGGTCCAGCAGGCGGCCGGGGGTGGCGACCAGGATGTCCACGCCGCGGCGCAGCTTTTCAATCTGGGCGCCCATGCCGACACCGCCGAACATCACCATGGAGGTGAGGTCGGTGTATTTGCCGTAGGTGCGCACGCTTTCTTCGACCTGGGCCGCGAGTTCGCGGGTAGGGGTCATGATCAGGGCGCGCACGGCGTTGACGCCGCGGCGGTTGGTCAGGCGCGCTTCGGTGGACAGGCGTTGCAGCAGGGGCAGCGTGAAGGCAGCGGTCTTGCCGGTGCCGGTCTGGGCGCCGCCCAGCAGGTCTATGCCTTTGAGTACGGCGGGAATCGCCTGGGCCTGGATGGGGGTAGGGGTGTCGTAGCCTTGCTCAAGCACGGCCTTCAGAATGGCCGGGGCCAAATTCAATTCTTCAAATGTCATGATGTTGCGCCGCTCGGGCGCTTTAGATCGGCCTGTTGGGCGCCTTGCTGGAAGGCAACCCGCCAGTCAAAGGCAGATGGGGTCAGAAAGTCGGGCCGAAAACATCGTAAGCAGCCGCTTGTTGCGGTACCCGGATGTGCCCAAATGTTGAAGGCAACTGGAGCCAGCAACCCCTGTATTGTCGCACAGCAACGATAATGGGGGATTCACGCAGAAAAACACGCCTTGCCAAAAGGCGTTTGCGCCAAGGCGCAGCGTGTGGTTCCAGCCCGCAAGAAAACCTGCAGGGCAGCCCGTAAAACAGCCTTTACGGACCGCCGGCAGCCCGTTTTTTTGCAATGTTTTTTCATTTTTACCAAAGTAATCCTGATGGCTCAGTACGTTTTCACCATGAACAAGGTCGGCAAAATCGTGCCGCCCAAGCGCCATATCCTCAAAGAGGTGTCGCTCAGCTTCTTCCCGGGCGCCAAGATCGGCGTGCTGGGCACCAACGGTTCGGGCAAATCCACCCTGCTCAAGATCATGGCCGGCCTGGACACGGAAATCGAGGGCGAAGCTACCCCCATGCCGGGCCTGAACATCGGCTACCTGCCGCAGGAACCCAAGCTGGACCCTGAACACACGGTGCGCGAAAGCGTGGAAGCCGGCATGGGCGCGGTGTTTGCCGCCAAGGCCCAGCTCGAAGCCGTGTACACGGCCTACGGCGAGCCTGATGCCGATTTCGACGCATTGGCGGCCGAACAGGCCCGCCTGGAAGCCATCATTGCCACGGCCGGCACCGATTCCGAGCACCAGCTGGAAATCGCCGCTGACGCTCTGCGCCTGCCACCCTGGGACGCCAAGATCGGCCTGCTGTCCGGCGGTGAAAAGCGCCGCGTCGCCCTGTGCGCGCTGCTGCTGTCCAAACCCGACATGCTGCTGCTTGACGAACCGACCAATCACCTGGATGCCGAATCTGTGGACTGGCTGGAGCAATTCCTGCAGCGCTTTTCGGGCACTGTGGTGGCCATCACCCATGACCGCTACTTCCTGGACAACGCCGCCGAATGGATTCTGGAGCTGGACCGCGGCCACGGCATCCCCTGGAAGGGCAACTACAGCAGCTGGCTGGACCAGAAGGGCGAACGCCTGGCGCAAGAGCAAAAGGGCGAAGAAGCTCGCGCCAAGGCCCTGAAGAAAGAACTGGAATGGTCGCGTCAGAACCCCAAGGCCCGCCAGGCCAAGAGCAAGTCGCGCCTGGCCCGTTTTGAGGAACTCTCTGACTATGAATACCAGCAGCGCAACGAAACCCAGGAAATCTTCATCCCCGTGGCCGAGCGCCTGGGCAATGAAGTCATCGAGTTCAAGAACGTCAGCAAATCCTTCGGTGACCGCCTGCTGATCGACAACCTGAGCTTCCAGGTGCCTGCGGGCGCCATCGTCGGCATCATCGGCCCCAACGGCGCCGGTAAATCCACCTTGTTCAAGCTGATCTCCGGCAAGGAGCAGCCTGACAGCGGCGAAGTCGCCATCGGCAAAACCGCCCGCATGGCCTTCGTCGACCAGCACCGTGACGACCTGGCCAATGAAAAAACCGTCTGGGAAGACATCTCAGGCGGCCTGGACATGCTGACTGTCGGCAAGTTCACCATGCCCAGCCGTGCTTATGCCGGCCGCTTCAACTTCAACGGCGCCGACCAGCAAAAACGCGTTGGCATGCTGTCCGGCGGTGAGCGCGGGCGTTTGCACCTGGCCAAGACCCTGATCGCGGGCGGCAACGTGTTGATGCTCGATGAGCCCTCCAACGATCTGGACGTAGAAACCCTGCGCGCGCTGGAAGACGCGTTGCTGGAGTTCGCCGGCTCGGTACTGGTGATCAGCCATGACCGCTGGTTCCTGGACCGCATCGCCACCCACATCCTGGCCGCCGAAGGCGACAGCCAGTGGACCTTCTTTAACGGCAACTACCAGGAGTACGAAGCTGACAAGAAGAAGCGCCTGGGTGAAGAAGGCGCCAAACCGAAGCGCGTGCGCTTTAAAGCATTGCACTAGGCTTGGGCGCTGTCATGACAGACCAGGAGGTCCTGGACAAAACCCGCTTGTGGCTCGAAAAAGCCGTGATCGGGCTCAACCTGTGCCCCTTCGCCAAGGCGGTGTACGTCAAGAACCAGGTGCGCCTGGTGGTGAGCCAAGCTCGGCACGCGGACGACCTGCTCGAGGAACTTGACCGAGAGCTGGATCTTCTGGTCGCTACGCCGGCCGATGAGGTCGACACCACGCTGCTGATCCACCCCACGCTGTTCGACGACTTCCTGGACTTCAACGACTTCCTTGAAGTGGCTGAGGGTGTGGTGGACGAGCATGAGCTTGAGGGCGTGATCCAGCTGGCCAGCTTTCACCCGCAATTCCAGTTTGACGGCACCGAGGCGGACGACATCAGCAACTACACCAACCGCGCGCCGTTTGCCATCCTGCACCTGTTGCGGGAGGAAAGTGTGGAGCGGGCCGTTGAGGCTTTTCCCGATGCCGAGGCCATCTTCGAGCAGAACATCGCAACGCTGGAAAAACTCGGCCACAAAGGCTGGAAGGCGCTGGACCTGTAGCACTGCGAGGAGGCGGTGCTATTTGGGCAAATACTGCTTGAGCACTGCCTGCAATTGCGCGAAGTTAAAAGGCTTGGTCACATAGCCGCTGGCGCCCAGGCGCAATGCTTCTTCCAGCCGTTCCGACTCGGCGCTTGCCGACAGGAAGATCAGTGGAACCTGCTTGAGGGATGGTTCGGCCTGCAATGCCGCCAGGACTTCCATGCCGTTCATCCGCGGCATCATCACGTCGCAAAAAATCAGGTCGGGCAGGTGTTCTTTGGCAACCTGCAGGCCGGTATCGCCATCCGAGGCTTCCAGCGCCTCGTGGCCTTCGAGCCGGACGAAGCGCAGCAAGTTGCTTCGTATGTTGGCTTCGTCTTCAATCACCAGAATGCGCGCCATTTTTCTTTCGCATTGGAGGCCCCGCGTTCTTTTCGGCGGGGTCGATATTCCCTGAATCGCCAGGCCGCTACTTGCATCCCGGTGCATCCCGGCGGCGCTGGTGGCTTATCTTATAGCGCTACCGCGATTTTCCAAAGGCGTTCCCGGTGCGCCAGCCGGCGCATCTGCTCTGTGCGGGCTTAAATCTTCACCATGAAGCGGGTTCCCTGTCCCACCTGGCTGCGCACCTCAATGCTGCCGCCATGCAGGTCGACCGAGTTTTTGACGATGGCCAGACCGAGGCCTGTTCCCTGGATCTCGCCCACATTGCTGGCCCGGTGGAACCATTCAAACAGGTGGGGAAGCTCTTCGGCCGGAATTCCTATGCCCTGGTCGGCCACTTCAAAGGCCACCCGCTCGTCCAGCGAAGAGACGCGAAACAGGACTTTCCCGCCCTGCGGCGAATACTTGATGGCGTTGGACAGCAGGTTGCCGAAAATGTGGCGCAGCAGCTTTTCATCGAAGAGCCCCACCGCCGGCTGAAGCTCGAATTCCAGCGCCAGCTCGCACCCTGCCTGGGAGTGCTGGATGCGCGCGTCTTCCACCAGGTTCTGGCAAAGCACTTGCAGGTTGATCTCCGCCGGCCGGAATTCCAGCATCTGCGCCTCCACCTTGCCCAGCAGCAGGACGCGGTCCAGCATATGGGTCATGCGCTGCACGCCGGTTTCTATGGTGTCTATCACCTCGGCTTTTTCGGGCCCCGGCAGGCGATCGCCATAGTGCTTGAGCAACTCGGCCGAGGACAGGATAAAAGCCAGCGGCGTGCGGAATTCGTGTGAAGCCACCGAGATGAAGCGCGATTTCATGTCATTGAGCTCGGTTTGCCGCTGCAGCGTCTGGCGCTGTGTCAGCTCGGCCTGCAGCCGTGCCGTGGCGTCAACGACGAAGATCAGCGTGGCCTCGCGCTTGCCCCATTCGATCTGGACAGCAGAAAGCTCCAGCGAGCGCACCTCTCCGGCCTGCGTGATCACACGAAAGCCGTACATCGATTCCACATCGTCACCGCGCAGCCGGCGTTCATGTCGCTCGCGCATGACCGGCAGGTCGTCGGGGTGGACCGTTGCCGTGTAGGGCTGCGACAGCAGGTGTTCCCGCGGGTGGCCCACGATGCGCTCCAGGCTGGGATTGACGAACACCATGCGTTCGTCCTGCACCACCACCACGCCGACGCCGACGTTTTCAATCACCGTGCGGTAACGCTCTTCTGACTTGCGCAGCTCATCAAGCGCCTGATAGCGTTCGATGGCGCTGCTGACATGGTTGGCGACAAAGGAGAGGATGTCCGCGTCCGAGGCGTCGTAGGCCACCCCCGGCTCATAGCCCTGCACCGCCAGCACGCCGCCCACGGCGCCCCGGATATGCATGGGCACGCCGAGCCATGAAGAGAAGGTCATGTCACCGCGGCCCTGGGTGACGTCGCCAGAGACAGCGAGGTCGCTCAGGCGCTCAGCGTCGATGATCTGCGGACGCGCGGTGTCGAGCACAAATTCGGTCAGGCCCTTGCTGCGCGGCACGTCGTTGCGCTGCAGCGTGTCGCCGTCGCGTTCGTCGACGTAGTACGGGAAATGCTTGAGCTGTTTTTGCGCGTCGTAAAGGCACACATAGCAGTTCTTCGCATAGAGCAACTCGCCCAGCAAGCCATGCACCGATTGCAGGAAGTCGTAGAAAGAGAGGTCCGCCGCCGCCCGTTCGGCGATGCGGTAGAAAACCCTTTGCAGTGTTTCGGCTTTTTTCTGCTCACGCGCTTCGGCCTGGAGTTCGCGTGTGCGTTGCTCCAGCCACAGGTTGGCGGACGTCTCCTGCTTTTGCTTTTCAAGCTGCAGGTCCCGGTAGTCGGCCTGCAACGCCTGGTGCTGTTGTTGCAGCTGCTTGAGCTGGTCATGCAGGTCGGCGTCAGAAGGCATGGCGCGGCTTTCGTCCTCGGGTTGGAGAGTGGCCGCCGCAGTGGCAGCCCCCGAGTTCATTATGCGGCCTTGAGAAGACCGTCCGGCGCCTTGATCGTGGCGGTTTTCCCTTGGTGCGTCGCCCGCCCTTTGGGTGCTCAGGGCGTGTTCAGCCCGTCCACCGCCTGGAACATGGCTTGCCGCGCCTGGGTCACGATTTGTGTTCGCCATTCGTCCGTATCGACATAAAACGCATTCATCATCTGGCGCTTGATTGCGGCGTGCTGGGCGGCCGGCGCCTCAGGGTGCTTGTACAGCCAGTGGTCGGCCCGCAGGGCGGCAATCATGTCAAGGATGGGCAGTGTGCCGTATTCCATGGCCATGCCGGTGTACTCGGCCTGCGGGCATTCGTCATACACGGCGCTCCAGAGCAGGCCCGTGAGGAGCGCCGAGCTGGAGGAGCCGTCATAAAACGACGTCACCGGTGTGGCGCCGCCGCCGTCCCACCAGGCGCGCGTACGCGCCAGTGCTTGCGGGTCGTCCTTGCAGGCAAAGATGCGCTCGCCCACACCGCTGGGGCCCAGCCCCGTGTGCAAGTCCATCCAGGCAAGGCGGCGCGCACTTTGCCCGAAGGTCTGCAAGACCTGGCGCAGGGTGCGGTTGCTCCAGCTCGGCTCGGTGCCGCCGAAGAACATGCCATCGGCAAATTCATGCTGCCCCTGGGACACTGCGGCCTGGTAACGCGCCATGCCCTGGGTCTCGATATGGGCCGCGATGGCGGCCTGGTTCTCGGCTGTGGGCGGCCACTGCGCGGGCAGCAGCAGCGCATGGACGTCGCGGTAGGGCTCGTTGACAGGCAGCGGCTTGCTGAAATCGTGGAAGTTGCGGTTCAGATCCACGTTTTCATGCGTGGTGCGCCGGGCATGGGAGAACCCGTGGGGATTGAGTGCGTGAATGTAGAGCACCGCGACCCCGCCCGCGCGGGCTTGGGCACGCCATTCGGCGTCGTGGGCGGCATACACCTGCACGCCAGAGCCGCAGTAGCCCTCCACGCCGTGGCAGGCGCTGCTGATCACAAAGAGCTTTTCGGCGTCGGGCGAGCCGTCCAGCGCCACGTCCATGGCCAGGGTTTCGCCGTCGCGGCCCTTCAGTGGGTGCTCGTAGGAACGAAGCGTCATGCCGGCGGCCGTTGCCGCCTCAAGAAACTTGGCGCGCGCAGCCGCATAGCTGGCCGAAAAAGCCGCGTGTGTGTTCATGGTTTGATGGAAATGGGGTTGACGTTCAGGCCTTGGTTCCCAGCCAGCGTGTGGCCAGCTGCACCCAGTAGGTGCCGCCCAGCGGGATCAGGTCGTCGTTGAAGTCGTAGCTCGGGTTGTGCAACATGCAGGGCCCTCCGCCATGGCCCATTTCACGGTGCGCACCGTCGCCGTTGGAGATAAAGCAATAGGCCCCCGGCTTGGCCTGCAGCATGTAGGCAAAGTCTTCGGCGCCCATGGTGGGTTCCTGCGCCAGCACGTTGCCTTCGCCCACGATGTCTTTCATCACCTGCCGCGCAAAATCGGCTTCAGCGGGGCTGTTGATGGTTGGCGGGTAATTGCGCGTGAACTCAAACTCGCAGCGCGCCTCAAAGGCGGCGCAGGTGTGCTCGGCCACTTCCTTCATGCGCTTTTCGATCATGTCCAGCACCTCGATGCTGAACGTGCGCACCGTGCCCTGCAACTCGCAGAAATCCGGCACGACATTGGTCGCTTCGCCCGCATGAATCATGGTCACCGAGATCACGCCCGCATCCACCGGTTTTTTGTTGCGGCTGATGATGGTCTGGAAACCCTGCACCATCTGGCAAGCCACCGGCACCGGGTCTGTGCCGGTGTGCGGCATCGCGGCATGGCCGCCCTTGCCGCGTATGGTGATCTTGAATTCATTGCTCGACGCCATCACCGGCCCCGCGCTGACGGCGAAGGTGCCGACCGGCGCGCCGGGCCAGTTGTGCATGCCGAAGACGGCCTCCACCGGGAATTTTTCGAACAGACCGTCCTTGATCATCTCGCGGGCGCCGCCGCCGCCTTCTTCGGCCGGCTGGAAAATCAGGTAGACCGTGCCGTCAAAGTCACGGTTCTTCGCGAGATGGTGCGCCGCGGCCAGCAGCATGGCGGTGTGGCCGTCATGGCCGCAGGCGTGCATCTTGCCGGGGTTCGTGCTGGCGTGCGCGAATTTGTTGAATTCCTGCATCGGCAGGGCGTCCATGTCGGCACGCAGGCCGACGGCCCGGCCGCTGGCGCCGCCGTCGCGCCCGTGCACGATGCCCACCACGCCGGTGGTGCCCATGCCGCGGTGGATGGGAATGCCCCACGCCTCCAGTTTTTTGGCCACCACATCAGCGGTGCGGACTTCCTGGAAACACAGCTCAGGGTGGGCGTGAATGTCGCGGCGTATGGCCGCGATTTCGGCAGTTTCTGCCAGGATGGAGTCAATGATTTTCACGATGTTCTCCGTTAAAGGGTCATGGTAACCAAGCTGGCGCAGTTTTGCAGGCGCCACCCCAGCCTTTGATTTCTAGATCCGGCCTTCCTCAACCGCATGGCAGGCCACGCGAACGCCGGCCAGGTGCAGGAACTCCGGCCTTTCACTCTGGCAGCGCGCATTGGCGTGCGGGCAGCGCGGGTGAAAGGTGCAACCGCCGGGCGGATCAAGCGGGTTGGGCACCTCGCCTGAAACCGGCGTGCGGGCGCGGCCGGTGTCATGCATTTTGGGGATGGCGTCCAGCAGCATGCGCGTGTAGGGATGGCGAGGCCTGTCAAACAGGCTGTGCTTGTCGGCCAGCTCGACCAGGCGTCCCAGGTACATCACACCCACCTGGTCGCTCACATGGCGCACCACCGCCAGGTTGTGCGAGATAAAGAGATAAGTCAGCCCTTGCTTGCGCTGCAGGTCTTTCATGATGTTGAGCACCTGCGCCTGCACGCTCACATCCAGCGCGGAGGTGGGCTCGTCGCAGACCAGGAACTCCGGCTCGGTGGCCAGCGCGCGCGCGATGGAGATGCGCTGACGCTGCCCGCCCGAGAACTGGTGCGGGTATTTGGGCATGTCCAGCGGCGACAGGCCAACCGACTTGAGCAACTCGCCCACACGTTCCTTGAGCGCTGCGTCTTCGCTGAGGATGCCGTGCTCGCGCAGCGGCTCGGCGATGATGTCTTCAATCGTCCAGCGCGGGTTCAGGCTGGCGTACGGGTCCTGAAAAATCATCTGGATGCGGCTGCGCAATTGCTGGCCGGCTGGTGTCTTGAACACCGCATGCGCATCCTGGCCGTCAAATGTCAGGCCGCCGCGTGTGGGTTCATAAAGTCCCACCAGCAGCCGCGCCACAGTACTTTTGCCGCAGCCCGATTCGCCCACCAGCGCCAGCGTCTTGCCTTTTTCAATCTCGAAGCTCACGCCGTCGACGGCCTTGAGCAGGAGCCTTGGCTTGCGTTCCAGCACGCGGTTGAGCCAGGGGGGCGATACGTCGAAGGTTTTTGCCAGATCGTGGGCCTGGACCAAAGGTGCGCCGGTGCTTGCCGCCTTTTGCGTGTTTTCCGGGTTCAGGCGCTCGCTCATACGGCTACCCCCGCCTGCACGTCATGCAACCAGCAGGCCGCACGGGTGGCGCCGGCCGCCATCAGGTCCGGCCTGTCCTGCCGGCAACGGTCAAAGGCCTTGGGGCAGCGCGGATTGAAGGCGCAGCCCTGTGGAATCGCGTTCAGGCGCGGCATGGCGCCGTCGATCTGGTAGAGGCGCTCGCGTTCCACCGTGATGTCGGGAATCGCGGCCATCAGGCCGGCGGTATAGGGGTGTGAGGGCTGGTTGATCACCTGGTGCACCGGCCCGATCTCGGCGATGCGCCCGGCGTACATCACGGCCACCCGGTCGCAGGTTTCGGCAATCACGCCCATATCGTGGGTGATCAGCATGACGGCTGCGCCGCGGTCTTTGCAGATGTTTTTGAGCAGCGTGATGATCTGCGCCTGAATGGACACGTCCAGCGCCGTCGTCGGCTCGTCCGCCACGATCAGTTTGGGCTCTGCCGCCAGCGCCAGGGCGATCACCACGCGCTGGCGCATCCCGCCTGAAAACTGGTGCGGGTAGTGGTCAATACGCTGTGCGGCCGCCGGAATGCCGGTGTCGTTGAGCAGGTCAATGGCCCGCCGCCTGGCTTCCTGCGCCGTCACCGGCAGGTGGGCCTGAATGGTTTCCACCAGCTGCCGGCCTATGGTGTAGAGCGGGTTGAGCGAGGTGAGCGGGTCCTGGAAGATCGCGCCTATCTTGCGTCCCCGGATATGGCGCATGCGCTCATAGGGCAGGTTGTCGATGCGCTCGCCCTCCAGCAGGATCTGGCCGCTCGCCACGCGGCCCGGCGGCTCCAGCAAGCCGATGATGGCGGCGCCCGTCAATGACTTGCCCGCGCCCGATTCGCCCACCACGCCCAGGATTTCACCGGGCGCGATGTCAAACGAGATGTCGTCCAGCGCGCGCAGCGTGCCGCGCCGGTTCGGAAACTCGACGATCAGGTTCTTGATTTGCAGAAGACTCATTTTCGAATTCACTATTACCGCAGGCGCGGATTCAAGGCATCACGCAGCCAGTCGCCCAGCAGGTTCACGCTTAGCGCTATCAGCACCAGCATCAACCCCGGAAACACTGTGATCCACCACTCACCCGAGAACAGGTAGTCGTTGCCCACGCGAATCAGCGTGCCCAGCGACGGCGAGGTCGGCGGCACACCCACGCCCAGGAAAGACAGCGTGGCTTCGGTGATGATGGCTGTGGCCACCTGGATGGTGGCCAGCACCAGCACCGGCCCCAGTACATTGGGCAGCACGTGGCGGCGCATGATGCGCAGGGGCGCCACACCCGTCACGCGGGCTGCCTGCACATATTCCTTGCCGCGCTCCACCATCGTGGAGCCGCGCACCGTGCGCGCGTACTGCACCCAGCCGGACTGGCCCATAGAGATGGACAGGATCAGCACGCCCATGGCGAGCAACTGGCTGGCATCCGGAAACACCGCGCGGCCCACGCCGGCGATCAGCAGCGCCACCAGGATGGGCGGGAAGGACGACATCACGTCGCACACACGCATCAGGGCGGCGTCTATCCAGCCGCCGCGAAAGCCCGCCAGCAGGCCCAGCGAGACCCCGACCAGCGTCGACAGGATGACCGACGCGACACCCACCACCAGAGAAATGCGGGCGCCATACATCAGCGCCGACAAAATGTCGCGCCCCTGGTCGTCGGTGCCCAGCAGGTACTTGCTGCTGCCCTGCGCGCTCCAGGCCGGCGGCAGGCGCGCATCGCTCAGCTCCAGCGTGGCCAGGTTGAAAGGATCATGCGGCGCCACCCAGCCGGCAAACACCGAGCAGAAAACGCAAACCAGCGCAATGGCAGCCGCCACCATCGCCACCGGCGAGGTGCGAAAGCTGTGGCCCACATCGCTGTCAAGCCAGCGTGCAAGAATTTTTTTCATCAAAAGGAAGAGCAGTCCGTGTTATCAAGGGTCGAGCAAAGCGAGACCTGTGCCAGAACAGCGCGGAACCGGCTTTGCCGGGCCGCAGCTGTTGTCCCCTGTAGGGGAGAGGCCGTTACGCGAAGCGAAAAGGCAACAGGGGGGTGCTACCTTTCAGGGGTTACTTTTTTATAGTCATCCACTTGAAGAACATGAAGTTGTCGGCCAGCTGAACCAGCTCGACCTTCTTGGTCGTACCCCAGGCCAGCGACTGCTGGTGCAGCGGCAGGTGGCCGACGTCGGCGCTGTGAATGTCAAAGGCTTCCTTGATCATCGCGTTGCGCTTGGTCTTGTCGGTTTCGGACTGGATCTTCTTCGTCAGCTCGTCAACCTTGGGGTTGCAGTACGCGCCCAGATTGAACTGGCCGGCGCCCTTGTCGTCCACGCAGGCGACCAGCGCATTGAGCGCGTTGTGGGCGTCATAGGTGGCCGGCGTCCAGCCCAGCAGGTAAAAGCTGGTGTCGCGGCGCAGCACCTTGGGAAAGTAGGTGCCCTTGGTTTCGGCCAGCAGGTTGACCTTCACGTTGATGCGCGACAGGTTGGCCGCCACGGCCTGGCAGATGCGGCCGTCGTTCACGTAGCGGTCGTTCGGGCAGTTCATGGTCAGCTCAAAACCGTTGGGGTAGCCGGCGTCCGCCATCAGCTTTTTGGCCGCTTCCGGGTCAAAAGGCAGGCGCTTGTTTTGTTCGGGCTGGAAGCCATTGATGCCGGGGCCAATCAGCAGGGCTGTCGGGCTGGAGGCGCCGCGCATCACGGTTCTCTTGATGCCGTCGATGTCGATGGCCTGGTAGAAGGCCTGGCGCACGCGCTTGTCCTTGAACGGGTTTTTCCCCTTGACGCTTGAGTACAGCAGCTCGTCGCGCTTCTGGTCCATGCCCAGGAATACGGTGCGCATTTCAGGGCCGACCAGCACCTTGGTGGCCGCGTTGGCGTTCACGCGCTCGATGTCCTGCACCGGCACGGGTTCCATCACGTCGACCTCGCCCGACAGCAGCGCTGCCACGCGGGTCGCGTCGTTGCCGATAGGCGTGTAAATCACTTCCTGGACATTGCCCTCGATCTTGCCCCAGTAGTTGCCGTTGCGGACAAAGGTAGTGCGCACATTGGGCTGGCGTTCGCGTACACGGTAGGGGCCGGTGCCGTTGGCACGGAAGGAAGCGGCGTTTTCAATGCCTTTGCGGCGGTCCACCGGGCGCGTGGCCTGGTTGGTCTCGCACCACTTCTTGCTCATCATGTAGACCAGTGAAATCACGTCCGGAAGGATGGGGAAGGGCGTCTTGGTTTCAATCTCGATCACGTGGTCGTTGATCTTGCGGACTTCCTTGAAATCATTGGTGTAGCTCTTCATGTCCGAGCCTTCCGCCTGCGTGCGGTTGAAGCTGAACACCACGTCGTCGGCGGTGAACGGCGTTCCATCGTGGAACAGCACGCCCTTGCGCAATTCAAAGCGCCACACGGTGGGCGAAGTCTGCTTCCATGACGTTGCCAGGCCCGGCGCCAGGCTCAGGTCCTTGTTGCGGATGACCAGGCCTTCATAGGTATTGCCCGTTACGCTGAGTTGCAGCGACTCGTTGAACGAGTGCGGGTCCATCGACAGCGAATCGCCCTGGTTGGCGACGCGCAGGGTTTGCGCGGACGCTACAAAACTTGTAGCGGCTACCGCACAGAACACGGCGGCTGAGAACAGGCTAGGCTTGAATTTCATCAGGAACTCCTTATGGAAGCTATGGAAAAGGCTGAGGACTTGCGGGGGTAAAAAAGGTGGTTTGCGGCCGGCGGCATCAGTGGCCTGAATCAGTGGCCTGCGGCGGTGGTCATGCGCAGCCTGGGGTCGACCGCGAAGTACAGCAGGTCGACGACCAGGTTGATGACCACAAAAATCAGCGCAATCAGGCACAGATAGGCCGCCATGACCGGAATGTCGGCAAAGGTCACGGCCTGGATGAACAACAGGCCCATGCCCGGCCACTGGAACACGGTCTCGGTGATGATGGCAAAGGCGATCAGCCCGCCCAGCTGCAGGCCGGTGATGGTCATCACCGGCACCAGCGTGTTGCGCAGCGCATGGCCGAAATGGATGACCCGGTTGGGCAGGCCGCGGGCGCGGGCAAACTTGATGTAGTCGGTGCGCAGCACTTCCAGCATTTCGGCGCGCACCAGCCGCATGATCAGCGTGAGCTGGAAGATGGCCAGCGTCACCGCCGGCAGCACGATGTGGTGCCAGCCCTTGGCCTTGAGCAGGCCGGTGGTCCACCAGCCGATCTGCACCGTCTCGCCGCGGCCGAAGCTCGGGAACCAGCCCAGGCCCACGGCAAACACCAGGATCAGCAGGATGCCGATCAGGAAGGTCGGCAGCGACACGCCCAGCAAAGAGACCGTCATGAACACCTGGCTCAGGAAGGAGCCGCGGCGCAGCGCCGAATACACGCCCATCGGGATGCCGATCAGCAGCGCCATCAAGGCCGCCACGGCCGCCAGCTCCAGCGTGGCCGGAAAGCGCTCGGCAATCAGGCGCGAGACCTTCGCGCCCTGCCGCAGAGAAAGGCCGAACTCCCCTTGCGCCGCATTGACCAGGAAATGCCAGAACTGCACGATGAAAGGCCGGTCCAGGCCCAGGTCGGCGCGCAGCTGCGTGATTTGCGCGGGTGTGGCGTCCTGCCCCAGGAGGAACACCACCGGGTCGCCCACATACTGAAACAGCATGAAGGCAATCAGGGCGACCACGACCATGACGATCGCGGCCTGGATCAGCCGGCGCAAAACAAAAGCAAACATTAGCTTAGAAGTCAAGGAAAAAAGTATCGGACGATGCTAGCAGAGCAATTGCTGTGCCGACACAGGGTTTACTTCAAGGCTAAAGAAACTCGCCTTCGCGGCAATTTTCACCCTCGTTTTCAGCCCGATTTGTCTCTGATTTGTCACGCGTGCCCCATGCCGGGGCCGCCCCGCCTTTTTCAGTGCGGGTGCGCCGCAGCCTGCGATGCCCCGCCCCGGCTCAAAGTCTCAGCAGTTTTTTGCGCACCAGGTGGATGTTGGCGCGCAGCGCGTACAGCTCGTCGGTGTAGGACAGCGGCACGGTGATTTTTTCGGCCCGGCTCTCCAGCTTGTTGAGTTCTTCCAGCAGGGCTTTATTGGTGCTGCTGTTGTCGCCGCTGCTGTCCACGCGGGTTTCAATGTCGCGCAACTGGCCGTACCAGCGGAAGATGCGCGAACGCACACGAAAGGCGTACAGCGGCGGGATGATGCGCGACAGCGGCAGCATCACGGCGATGATGATGCCCATCACCAGCCACATGCGCTCGACCAGGTTGGCCACCCAGAAGGGCAGGTAACGCTGCAGCACCGGCGTGCCGTTCTTGATGGCGCGCTCGGCCTCCTTGGCGATCGGCAGCTCGCTGTTGTCGCGGTTGGGGAATTCGCGGGCGCTCTTGAACCAGCCGGCCCCGCCATGGATGTCATTGCCGGCCTGGGCCAGCAGTTGCTGCAGAGCGGGATGGGTGCCGGTGCGTGTGATGAGCGAGGTGGTGGGCGCCACCAGTTGCACGTCGTCGGGCGGAATATTGGCCGCAAGGTCCACCACACCGCGCGGCAGGCGGGTGGGGGTGAGGAAGGCAAAGCGCCGGGAGTAAGCCTCGCTCTGCGAGAAGTTCATCAGCTTCACGCCGGGCGTTTGCAGCAGCATCTGCACCATCAGCGATTCGGGGGCTGATGCGAACACGATGGCATCCAGCTCGCCGCCCAGAAAGGCCACGGTGGCGGGCGTTTGCTCCAGCCGCGATATCTTCAGCGTCGCCGGATCGATGCGGTTGCTTTCCAGCAGCTTGCCCATCAGGCTGGGGACGCCGCTGCCCGGCGTGCCCAGGTTGACGCGCAGGCCCTGCAGTTGCGTGAGCGCGCTGAGGCTGGCGTCTTCGGCCGGATCGGCCTTGCCGGCCGCACGGGCGCCGGGCGCTTTGGCGGCCCGCGCAGCCGCAGCCACTTTGCGGGCGGCGTCTTCGCGGTAAAACAGCCACAGCGGCTCCACAAACAGGCTGCCAAGCGAGGCCAGGTCTTCTTCGTCCTGGTCGGTGTAGTCACTGGTGCCGCCCTGCACAAAACCCACGTCGACCTTGCCTTCGCGCAGCAGCTGCAGGTTGGCGGCCGAGCCTTCCGAGGGTTTCAGGACGACTTCAATGCCCTCAACCGCCAGCGCCTTGGCGTAGCGCTTGCCGAATTCTTCATAAGCGCTTTGCGCCGGGCCGGTGGCCAGGGTGACGCGCTTGGGCGGGTTCGGGTCCAGCCACCAGTAGGCCAGCGCCAGCAAGGCGACGGCCAGCAGGATAAAAGGCCCGGCGGAGACCCACAGATCGCGCAGCGACAGCAAGGTGTAGCGTATGGTTTTTGGCATGCGCTGAACCATAGCATGCGGGGGTGTCAGCCGGGCTTTTAAAGCTTTTCTATTGGTAAAAATGACCCATAGACCAATAGATACAGGCGTAAGCAGCTACCAAAAGAATAGCAAATGAACCAGATCGTTCTGAGACCCTTTTGGCGAGTCTGGCTACTGACGGGGTTCGATGGACATCACCGTATAGGCGCCGTTGACCTTGTCCGCAGTGAAGCTCACCTGGTCGCCGGCTTTGACCTTCTCCAGCAGCGCAGTGTCCTTCACCTGAAACACCATGGTCATGCCCGGCATGTCCAGGTTCTTGATTTCTCCATGCTTGAGCGTGACCTTGCCGGCCTCCCTGTCGACCTTGCGGACTTCGCCTTCTGTCGGCGGCAGCGTGGCTTGCGCCAGGGCAAGAGATGCCGCCAGCGTGGCCAGCAGTGCGGCGAGGATTTGATGAACACGTTTCATGGTGAATCCTTTCAGCCGCGGTGATAGCTTTGGTACACACGGCTGCTGCCGTCGGGGCTGACAAGCAGCACGTCATACGGGTCCTTGCGCCCGCCGTAAATGGGCGCGTCCATGCCCGGCGAGCCGACCGGCATGCCGGGCACGGCCAGACCTATGGCTGGCGGGCGCTCTTTCAGCAGGCGGCGGATCTCGCGGGCCGGTACATGGCCTTCCAGCGCATAGCGCTTTCCTTTTGCGCCGACTTCTGCGGTGTGGCAAGAGCCGAGCTTTTGCGGAATGCCCAGGCGGGTGCGGGCGGCGGTGTTGCCGCTGTCGTGCACGCGCACCTCAAAGCCGTTGGCCTCCAGGTGCGCGACCCAGTCCTTGCAGCAGCCGCAGTCGGGGTCTTTCCAGACTTCGACCGGGGTTTTGGCCTGGGCCAAGAGCGTCGGGGTGATGGCCGTGGCGCCGGTCAGGGCGGCCATCGCCTGAATAAGTTGCCGTCTTTGCATCTTGTGTACTCCTTGTTCTTTATGAAATCAGCGGGGCGTCACGGTGATCTTGCCCACCATGCCCGCCTGATAGTGGCCGGCAATCAGGCAAGCAAAGTCGAAATCGCCGGCGCGGTTGAAAGTCCAGACCAAGCCGCCCGACTTGCCGGCCGGCACATGAGCCATATAGGGCTCGTCATGCTCCATGCCCGGAAACTTCACCATCATCGCGGCGTGCGCGTCGAGCTCAGGTTTGGTGCCTATCACCAGCTCGTGCAAAAGCTTGCCCTGGTTGCGGATTACAAAGCGCACGGTCTCACCCTGCTTGAAGGACAGCTTGTCAGGCGAAAAGCGCATGTTGTCTGTCATGGTCAGCGTCACAGTGCGCGTGACCGATTTGTCGTCACCGGCGATGCCCCAGGGCTTTTGTTCTTTTTTGGCCGCGGCGGGCGGTTTTGCCGGATGGGCTTCATCGCCATGAGAAAAAGCGGCCGTAGCCAGGATGGATAAAGCACATGCGGTTATCAGTTTGAGCGCGGATTGAAATTTCATGGTGTTCCTTGATCAGTGATGAATATAGAGCGGATGAGTCGGTTGGATGAATCGGTTCAGTGGCTGCCATGGCCTGAAGGCTTGCGTATCTGGACTTCGGCAGCCGGCGCCGCTGTGGCGCTGCCCGCCCTGGCGCGCTCTGGCTCAGGCAAACCGCCTGTCCATTCAAAGGCCTGTGTGCCGGGCGGCTGCCGGTACCAGCCCGGGTTGCTGTAGTCGCCGGGCTTCTGGTCCTTGCGCACCTTGAGCATGCTGAACATGCCGCCCATCTCGACGCCGCCGTACGGGCCCGTCCCCGTCATCATGGGTGTGGTGTTGTCGGGCAGGGGCATTTGCATCTCACCCATGTCGGCCATGCCACGCTCACCCATCACCATGTAGTCGGGCGCGGATTTCTGGATCTGCCGGACCAGGCCGCGGTGGTCCACACCGATCATGGTGGGCACGTTGTGGCCCATGGCGTTCATGGTGTGGTGGCTCTTGTGGCAATGGAAGGCCCAGTCGCCTTCCTCGTCGGCCAGAAACTCCAGCTGCCGCATCTGGCCCACGGCGACGTCGGCCGTCACCTCCGGCCAGCGCGACGCTCGGGGCGTAGGCCCGCCATCGGTGCCGGTCACGGTGAATTCATGGCCATGCAGGTGAATGGGGTGGTTGGTCATGGTGAGGTTGCCCACGCGAATGCGCACCTTGTCATTTTTGCGCACCACCAGCGGGTCTATGCCCGGGAAGATGCGGCTGTTCCAGCTCCACAAGTTGAAGTCCAGCATGGTCATGATTTTTGGCGTCATGCTGCCGGGTTCGATGTCGTAGGCATTGAGCAGAAAGACAAAGTCGCGGTCCACTTCTTCAATCAGCGGATGCTTTTCTTTGGGGTGCGTTACCCAGAAACCCATCATGCCCATGGCCATCTGCGTCATCTCGTCGGCGTGCGGGTGGTACATAAAAGTGCCGGGGCGGCGCGCCGTGAACTCGTAGACAAAAGTCTTGCCCGCCGGAATGGCCGGCTGGTTCAAGCCGGCCACACCGTCCATGCCATTGGGCAGGCGCTGGCCGTGCCAGTGGATGGTGGTGTGTTCGGGCAGCTTGTTGGTGACGAAGATACGCACCTGGTCGCCTTCCACCACCTCAATCGTCGGGCCGGGGCTCTGGCCGTTGTAGCCCCACATATTGGCCTTGAAGCCGGGCGCCATTTCGCGCACCACGGGTTCGGCCACCAGGTGGAATTCCTTCACGCCCTTGTTCATGCGCCAGGGCAGGGTCCAGCTGTTGAGGGTGACGACCGGGTTGTAAGGCCGGCCATTGGGCGGCATAAGGGGTGCGGCGGTGTTGGCATGCGCCATGGCGGCCGGCTCGGGCAGCGCGGCCATGGCCGCCTTGCTGACGGAGGCGGCGGCCACGGCGCTCATGCCTGCCGTCGCCGCGCGGTTGAAAAAATGTCGTCGGTTCATAAAAAGTCCTTGGGATTCGGTGGGTGGCGCCCGGCTTCAGTGCGCGGCCGCTGCGTTGGTGGATGGACGCTCAGCCGGCACGCCGGAACCCGCGTCGTAAGGCGCACCGGCCAGCACGGCGCGCAAGTCGGCGTCGGCGAGCCAGAAGTCGCGGCTGGCCTGGACTGCTTCGCCCGCGGCCTGGGTTTGTGCGCGCGCCTCGGCCAGCAACTCGAAGACGCTGGCAAGCATGCCGTTGTAGCGCAGCAGGGTCTCGTCCTTGATGAAGGACGACAGAGGCAGTACCTGCTTTTCATAGTGCTGCGCCAGGTCCCAAGCCGTGCGATAAGCCTGGTAGGCCTCACGTGCCTCGCTGCGGGCTTTCACCGCCAGTTCGCGCACGCGGGCTGCATTGCCCATTGCATCCCACAGCGCCTCGGCGCCGGGTTCGCGCCTGGCCCTGCGTTGCTGTGCCCACTGCGCAGCCGCCAGTTGCAGGTCCAGGCGCTGCTGCAGCACGCGGCTTTCCACGCCTGGCAATTCCAGGGGCTGTTCCGGCAGGTCGGGCAGGCGGTCCGGCAGCTCAAAGCCGGTTTGTGCGCCCCACAGGCCCAGCACCACGATGAGTTTTTCACGCTCGCTGAACGCCGCCTGCCGGGCGCGCGCGAGCTGTGCCGCGGCATCGGTCAGCAGCAGTTGTTCACGCGCCTGCTGCAGCTTGCTCCAGTTGCCGGCGCGCGCCATGCGGCGGGCTAGTTCGCCTGCGGCTCCGGCGCTGTCTTTGGCCTCGGCCGCCAGGCGGGCTATCTGTGCGGCCGCCACGGCGCGTGTCCAGGCTTTGCGCGTCTGTGCCGACAGCAAAAGGATGTCCTGGCCGGCCTTGCGCCTGTCCGGGCTGCCGGGCAGCGCGGCATCCGAGATATTGACACCTTGCGCGGCCAGCGAAACCTGCAGACCGGGGTTGTTGAGCAGGGCAATGCGCACCGCCGTGTCGGCGCTGAGCGGGCCGGCCGCCAGCAAGGGTGCGATGGCCGCGCCAGAATCCATGCCCGGCCGCGCGATGGCCACAGGGCCGGACGCCTGGCCCTGGGCCAGCGCTTCCAGGCCACTCACGCCGCCGTCGAAAGGCACGGCCGCGCGTGCCGTGAGTGTCAGAAACAGCAAGGCCAGCGCGCCGGGCTGCCGCAGCCTGGTGCGGCCGCGAATGAAGAAGGTATTCATGCCCGGCCTCATGGTTTTTGGGCGGCGGGCGCCGCGGGCTGGGCGCTTTGGGCCTGCTCCCACTTCAGCAGGTCGGCATGGCCTCGCGGGAACTGGCCCACGGCGGCATTGGCTTTTTTCCAGTCATCAAGGGCCGGCTCCACGCCGCTGGGGAGGCCGGCAAAGGCCGACGTGTACAAGGCCGGCGGCGCCGGCGCGGCGGGGTCGGCCGCCAGCTCGGTGGGCCGGGGGTCGAGCCGGGGATAGGTTGTGGGAGTCTGCGCATGGGCAGCCCCCGCGGGCAGCAGCACGGCCAGCAGCCATGCGTGCGGGTTAAAAATAGAGGCGTGAGTGTTCACAAAAATCTCCTGAAATACATGCGGGTGCGATGGCGGGCATCGCAGGGCCAGCGCGTTTAGCCGCAAAGGGCTGCGCTGGAGGGCAAGTACAGACCCACTACGGGCCTGGAGATCAGGAAATAGGTGGTTTTTGGCGCAGTGCAGCGTCGGCACTGGCAAATGAGTCGGCAGCCAGGCGGGGCTGGGCCGTGGATTTGAAAACGGGGTTCGGGCTAGTCTCCATCAGCGACAGCGCCACCGTGTTGCAAGCCTGGCAAGCAGCGCAGGACTCGCAGTGGCCGTCGGCCATGTGGGTGCTTTCGCCCGAGCTGTGGCCTGCGCAGTCCGGCTCGGCTGCCTGTGGCGCTTGTGGCGCCTCCGCCGTTTCTTCATGGCCAGAATGGTCTGCCGCCAAGGCGCCGTGGTGCTGGCCCTGTTCTTGGGATTGCGAATGCTGTATCTGTCCGGCCGCCATCTGCGTGGCCATCGCGTCGCCCACCCAGCCGCGCAAAGGCAGCAGGGCAATCAAAAGGGCGAGGAGCAGGTGGCGCATGGTGATGACTGAGCGGCGTGGGCCGGAAAAGTTCCTGTCGAATGGACGCTGTTCAGTTCTTTTGCAGCTGCAGCCCGGCCTTGTCGACCCACAGCTGCAGGCTGTCCAGCAAATCCTTCTGGCTGAAGGAGCAGCTTTCTTCGGAGAACAGCGCACTGGACTCCAGCCCGTTGAGCAACTGCGACAGCACGTCATTAAAGCGCCCGGGCAGGGCGGCCGCCAGGATGTGCTGCTGCGCCGCCAGTTGCGAGAACGCGGCCGCGCCCAGGGTGTCACTGCGCAACTGTTGCAAGGCGGTGCTGATGGCGTCCAGCTGGTGTTGAGGTGTCATGCCCCGATTGTAAGAACCCGTCCCGCCTGAGCCGGCCCGGCCACGCGCCGGCTCAGGGCTGCGGAACCCAGGGCCCGTTCACCGGCAGGCCGGGCGCGCTGTGCAGGATTTCCAGGTCGGCCGGTTTGGGTGTGTTGTCGCCCGCGCCCTGGATCTTCACGATGTCTTGCGGGCAGGCGGAAAACGCCACAAAACAATCCATCTCGGCGCGCAGTGTGATCGAATCGCCGGCCTTGGTCACCGTGGGCAGCGTCTTGAGTGTGATGCCGTCGGGCTGCACCTGGATGTTCATGAAGATGTTGAACGAGGCGAGGATGGCGCGCGGTGGCGTCAGGCCCAGCGCGAACATGCCTTCAAACATGTTGTCGCAGCAATTGCGGTGGTAGCCCTTCACGCCCAGCAGCTCATAACGGCGGCGGTCGCAGGCGGCCATAAAGGTGTCATGCACGCCGGGCGAAGTGTCTTCGACCACGGTGAGGATGGGGTGCCGCTGGTTGGTGACGAAAGAATCCCCCACGATGGGGTTCAGGCGCTGGTTCCACACGCGGGTGTTTTCCATGCACATGAATTCGTTCAGGTCGTAGGCGTTGAAAGCCCAGCAATCGACCACCTGGGTGCCGTGGGTGTTGACCACCTTCACGGCCTGGCCGGCCTGAAGGCGCACGGCCTTGCCGTGGCCGGCGGGAATGTGGAGTGTTCGGGGTGGAGCCGATGAGGGGGCGGATGCGGTCATGGGATAAGGGGCTTACTGGATCATGCCTAGGAACTGTTTGAGCTCGGCGGTTTGCGGGTTGGAGAACACCTCGTCGGGCGGCCCGATCTCATGCACGCGGCCCTGGTGCATAAAGACCACCCGGTCGCAGACCTTGCGCGCGAAGTTCATCTCGTGCGTCACCATCAGCAGCGTCATGCCTTCGGCGGCCAGGCTTTCCACCACCTGCAGCACCTCGCCCACGAGCTCAGGGTCCAGCGCCGAAGTGATCTCGTCGCACAGCAGTACCGAAGGTTGCATGGCCAGTGCACGCGCAATCGCCACACGCTGCTGCTGCCCGCCGGAAAGCTGGTCGGGCCAGGATTCGAATTTTTCAGCCAGGCCGACGCGCTGCAGCAAGGCCTTCGCATGTTCCGCAGCGGGCGCGCCGGCCGTCTTTTTGACCAGCGTGGGCGCCAGCATGATGTTTTTGCCGACGGTGAGATGCGGGAACAGGTTGAAACTCTGAAAGATCATGCCCACGCGCTGGCGCAGCTCACGCATGACCTGCGGGTTGTCGTGCAGCAAGTGTTTGCCGTCCACACGCAGCGTGCCGCTTTGAAACACTTCCAGGCCGTTGATGCAGCGCAGCAGCGTGCTTTTGCCTGAGCCGCTTTTGCCAATGATGGCGATCACTTCGCCGGCCTTGACTTCGAGGTCTATGCCTTTGAGAACCTCATTGGCCCCAAAACTCTTGCGCAGCTGGTTGATCTCGACCAGTGTGCGGTCAGACGCTGTTGTTGTAGCGGCGGGGGATGGTGCGACATTAGCGTCCATTGCGGGCTTTCCTCTCAAGCTTGCGGGCATACAGGGAGACGGGGAAACACAGCGCGAAGTACATCAGCGCGACGCAGCTGTACACCACAAAGGGTTTGAAGGTGGCATTGGTAATCATGGTGCCGGCCTTGGTCAGCTCGATAAAACCGATCACCGAGGCCAGCGCCGTGCCCTTGATGACCTGCACCAGAAAGCCCACAGTGGGCGGCACGGCAATGCGCACGGCCTGCGGCAGCACGATGTATTTGAGCTGCTCGCCGAAGTTGAGCGCCAGACTTTGTGCGGCTTCCCACTGGCCTTTGGGAATGGCATCCACGCAGCCGCGCCAGATCTCGGCCAGGTAGGCACTGGTGTAAAGCGTCAGCGCCACCGCAGCCGCCACCCAGGCCGGCACATTGATGCCAAAGAGCGCCAGGCCGAAATAGGCGAGGAAGAGTTGCATCAGCAGCGGCGTGCCCTGGAACAGCAGCACATAGCCGTCCAGCGCGCGGCGCGTGATGAGCGCGGCCTTTTGTGCGCCCGGCACAGCGCGGGTGGCGGAGAGCCTGCCCACCAATAGCAGCATGCCGACAATGCCGCCGCCTATAAAGGCGACGAGTGAAAGCACGACAGTCCAGCGTGCCGCCAGCAGCAGGTTGCGGAAGATGTCCCAAATGGAGAATTCGATCATCGTGTTGCCCAGCCTTTCCAGTTAGCGACCAAAAAGGAATTTCGGGCCCATCCAGTTGAGAAGCTTTCTCACGGCGATGGACAGCACCAGGTAAATCAGCGTCGCAATGATGAAAGCTTCAAACGCCCGGAAGTTGCGGCCCTGGATCAGGTTGGCGGCGTAAGACAGTTCCTGCGTCGAGATCTGTCCGCAGACGGCCGAGCCCAGCATCACGATGATGATCTGGCTCACCATGGCGGGCCAGACTTTCTTGAGCGCCGGTGGCAGCACCACGCGGGTGTAAATCTGCACGCGGTTGAGTGCCAGGCTTTCGGCCGCTTCAATCTGGCCGCGCGGTGTGGCCTCGACCCCGGCGCGAATGATCTCGGTCGCATAGGCCGAAAGATTGATCACCATCGCCAGCACAGAAGCCGTCTCAGGTGAGAGCTTGAAGCCCGCTGCCGGCAGGCCAAAGAAGATAAAAAACAGCTGCACGATAAAAGGCGTGTTGCGGATCAGCTCCACATAGGTGCCCACCACCCAGCGCAACCACGTCGGCCCACTGGCCCGCGCCCAGGCAAAGGCCATGCCCATGAACATGCCCAGCACCGACGAGATCGCCGTCAGGCCCAGCGTCCACGCGACGCCAACAGCCAGCAACGGCCACTGGCTGAGGACGGCCATGAAATCAAGCTCAATACGCATGGATCACATTCCTGTTGATAAGGCGCTGCCTGCTTCTGTCATACCAGCAGCCGCAGTGGAACCGGCTTTGCCGGGCCACCAGCGGCGCCCCCTGCAAGGGGGGAGGCGGTTACGCGAAGCGAACCGCAACGGGGGTTAAGGGAGATTTCCGGCGGGGCGGCCCAGCCACTTCATCGCGATCTTGTCCAGGTCGCCATTCTTTTTGGCTTCGGCAATCACTTCATTGACCTTCAGGCGCAGCTTGTCTTCACCCTTGGCCACGCCGATGAAGTTGGGGCTGTCGCTGAGCAGCAGCTTGTATTCGGTATTGAGCTGCGGGTTCTTGGCCATCATGTTGCCAGCCACCGAAGCGCCGGTGGCAATCAGCTGCACCTGGCCGGCGGTGTAGGCCGACACGGTGGTGTTGTTGTCTTCAAAACGTTTGATGTCGGCCCCGCTGGGTGCGACCTTGGTCAGTTCCTGGTCTTCCAGGGCGGCGCGCGTCACGCTGATGGTTTTGCCGTTCAGGTCGGCAAAGGACTTGATGCTCAGGCTCTTGGGGCCGAACACGGCCTGGAAGAAGGGCGAATAAGCGGCGGTGAAGTCGATGACTTTTTCGCGGTCCGGGTTTTTGCCCAGCGTGGAGATCACGAGATCTGCCTTTTTGGTCTGCAGGTAGGCGATGCGGTTGGCGCTGGTCACCGGCACCAGTTCAACCTTCACGCCCATTTTTTGCGCGATGTAGCCGGCCATCTCGACGTCCAGGCCCTGGGGTTTCAGGTCAGTGCCAACCATGCCGTAGGGCGGAAAGTCGGTCGGAATGGCGATCTTGATTTCCTTGGCCTTCATGATGTCGTCGAGCGCGGTTTGCGCATGGACGCCGGCGGCGCCCAGCACGGCGGCTGCGGCAAGGGCTAAAGAGAAAACGCGTTTGCTGGACTTCATAGCAGGGCTCCTAGGTAAGTGGAAGAGTCGTCGGTGGGTTTGGCCGAAGCACGGCCGGCTTTGCGAACACGGGATGAATCTTTGGGCGACGCGGTTTTGAGCGGCTGCGCGTCCAGCGGGCTCAAAGCACTGCGCAGATGCGACAGCGGGTCACCGCCGCCGGTCTGCAACTTCAGCGCCGCCTGCACGCTGCCGATATGGGCCTGCATGAGTTTTTCGGCTTTCGCCAGGTCGCCTTTTTCAAGCGCCTGAACGATCTGCACATGCTCTTCGCAAGACTGCGCCGCGTCGTGCGACGACTGGTAGAGCATGGCAATGAGGGTGGTGCGTGCGGTGAAGTCACGCAGCGTGTCGGCCAGCAGGCTGTTGCCCAGGCATTCGGCCAGGCAGACATGAAAGTCGCCCAGCAAAAAACTGCGCAGGCCCACGTCGTCGCCCTTCACCGCTGCTTTCTCACGGGTGAGGTGGCTTTTGAGCTGTTTGATAGCGGCCTTGCTCACGTCGCCGGTGCAGCGGATCAGGCCCATCTCGATCACGCGACGCGCCTCAAAGGCCTCGCGCGCTTCTTCCTGCGAAGGTTCAATCACATACCAGCCGCGCCGGCTGCTCACGGTGACGATGCCGCGCACCGCCAGCCGGGTCAGGGCCTCGCGCACGATGGTGCGGCTGCAGTCAAACAGCATGGCCAACTGCTGCTCGCCCAGGCGTGCGCCCGGCGCGAGCTTTTGCGCCATCACGGCTTCAATGATGCGGTTGCTGATGTCGGATGCGGTGGCCATGCACCCTGTAGTGCATAAGCCGTGCCAGCCCTGGTGGCTGGTTTAATCAACTGGTATACAAGTTTTGCGCACCTGTCTGGCGTTCCCGTGCACCGGGCTGCGGCTTTTGGGCGGCGCGCCGCACCAGGACGGGGAGCGCCGCCGTTCGGTCCGCGCCTTCAGTCCAGCTTGGCGCCCGAAGCCTTTACCGCTGCAGCCCAGCGCGGCATCTCGGCAGTCAGAAACTGCGCGAACTCGTCACTGCCCATAAAGGCCGGGTCGGCCCCTTGCGTCACCATGCGGTTGCGGATGTCCGGGCTGCTCATCACCTGCTTGAAGGCGTCGCTGAGTTTGGCGGCCACGTCCTTGGGCAGGCCTGCGGGGGCGAGGAAGCCGTAAAAGCCCACCACCTCAAAACCCTTGATGCCTGATTCAATGACGGTCGGGATGTCCGGCAGCGCCGGGTTGCGCTCCTTGCTGGTCACTGCCAGGGCGCGCACCTTGCCCTGCTTGTGATAGCTGGCGGCCTGCGGAATCGACTCGCCCATGAACTGCACCTGGCCAGCCATCAAATCGGTAAAGGCGGGCGCGCTGCCGCGGTAGGGGATGTGCACCATAAAAAGCCCGGCGGCATTCTTGAACATCTCGGGCACCAGGTGGCTGATGCCGCCATTGCCGGCCGAGCCGTAGTTGACCTGCCCGGGCCTGGCCTTGGCGTAGGCGATGAATTCCTTGAGGTTGTTGACCGGCAGCTTGGGGTTGACCAGCAAGGCCAGCGGCTGCATCGCGGTGCGCGCAATCGGCGTGAAGTCTTTGAGCGTGTTGTAGGGCAGCTTGCTGTAGAGGGCAGGGTTGATCACCATCACGCCGGTGTTGGCCAACATCAGGGTGTAGCCGTCGGGTGCGGCCTTCATCACGTCTTGCGCGCCCACGGTGCCGCCGGCGCCGGACTTGTAGTCGATCACGATGGGCTGGCCCAGCACGGCCTGCAGGCGTTCCGTCAGCAGGCGGGCATGCTGGTCCAGCGGGCCGCCGGCCGGAAAGCCGATCACCACGCGGATGGGCTTTTCGGGGAAGGCCGCCATGGCTGCGGAGGAGGCCAGTGCCGTGAAGGCCAGCGCGCAAGCCGACATCAGGGTTTTGCGGCGAAGGGTGAAAGATGCGAACGAGCGGTTCATGGAGTCTCCTGGATGTGTTCTGTTTTTGTTTCGGCGTGTAAGCAGTGACGCCGCAATGATTTCCGCCGTACAAGCGAAAGCATGTGGCCTCACGCGGGCTGCCGTGCGGGTGCAGCTTCATCATAGTGAGCGCGGGTCGCTCAAGTGACAGTGTTTTATCGGGAGCTTCCCGGATGTGAGCCGCACAATCTCGGGGTAGGCTGTGCCGGAGTTTCTTCTTGCCTGTGCTTTCTGGAGTCCTTCTTGTCCGCTGTTCCCCCCGCCATCCCCACCCCGCACAACCTGCACTATCAGGTCTGGCCCAAGCGGTTGCCGCACAGCATCACACCGCCGGCTACGTCGCTGTGGCACAACCTGGCGGTCAGCGCACTGCGCTTTCCGGACAAGCCCGCCTTGGTCTTCTTTAATCGCGTGCTGAGCTACGCCGAAGTGCTGCGGCAGGCCGAACGCCTGGCCGCCACGCTGCACCGCCTGGGCGTGCGCCAAGGTGATCGTGTGGTGCTCAACATGCAGAACTGCCCGCAGTGGGTGATCGCGCACTTTGCCATCCTGCGGGCCAATGCGGTGGTGGTGCCGGTCAACCCGATGAACCGGGCGGAAGAGCTCAAGCACTACATCACCGACCCTGACGCCAAAGTGGCCATCACCACCGCCGACCTGGCGCCCGAGCTGGCCAATGCCAATGCGCAACTGGCGCCTGCTGAGAGGCTGGCGCACGTGGTGGTCACGCATTACAGCGATGCTTTTGATATGCCGACGCAAGGCAAAGGGCAGGACGGCAACGATGCCGCCATGCCCGAAGCCTGGCGCGAATGGCTGGGCACGCGGCATGCGCTGCCGGTGCTGGAAGGCGGCACTGTCATAAGCTGGATCGATGCGATGGCCAACGGGGACACTGGCGAGTTACCTGTACATACCGCCACACCGCAAGACCTGGCCGTGCTGCCTTACACCAGCGGCACCACCGGCCTGCCCAAAGGCTGCATGCATACGCACGCCAGCATCATGCACAACGCGGTGGCCAGTTGCCTGTGGGGTAACAGCACGTTTGAGAACGTGACGCTGTCGGTCGTGCCTATGTTCCATATCACGGGCATGGTGTCCGTCATGCATGCAGCCATCTACGGCAGCGCCACGCTGGTCATCATGCCGCGCTGGGACCGCGAGCTGGCCGGCAAGCTGATCTCGCACTGGGGCGTTACGCACTGGACCAACATCCCCACCATGGTGATAGACCTGCTGGGCAGCCCCAACTTTGCAAACTTTGATTTGAGCAGCCTGGTCTACATCGGAGGCGGCGGCGCGGCCATGCCGCAGGCCGTGGCCCAGCGCCTGTGGGAGCAATACGGCCTGCGTTTTGCCGAAGGCTACGGCCTTACGGAAACCGCCGCGCCCTCGCACAGCAACCCTTATGACGCCACCAAGCAGCAATGCCTGGGCGTGCCCTTTATGAGTTGCGATGCGCGCATCATCGACCCAATCACACTCAAGGAAGTGCCGCAGGGCGAACAGGGTGAAATCATCATGAGCGGGCCGCAGGTGTTCCAGGGCTACTGGAAGCGGCCCGACGCCACGGCCGACGCCTTTATCGAGCTCGACGGCAAGCGCTTCTTCCGCTCCGGCGACCTGGGCCGCATGGACGAGCAGGGTTACTTTTTCATCACCGACCGGCTCAAGCGCATGATCAACGCCTCGGGCTTCAAGGTGTGGCCGGCTGAGGTCGAGGCATTGATGTTCAAGCACCCGGCCATCCAGGAGGCCTGCATCATCAGCACCAAAGATGCCTACCGCGGCGAGACCGTCAAGGCTGTGGTGGTGCTGCGCGCCGCGGCCAAAGGGCAGACCACGGAAGACGACATCATCAACTGGTGCAAGGACAACATGGCGGCCTATAAATACCCGCGCGTTGTGCAGTTTGTGGATGCTTTGCCCAAGAGCGGCTCGGGCAAGGTCATGTGGCGTGCGTTGCAGGAGGCTGAGCAGGGTGCGAAGCCCGCCTGAGGGGTTCCTTTCTTCCAGCGGAAAGTGCCTGCAAGCCTCGTAGAAATGGCGTAAGCAGCTATAAAAAGCATAGTGAACTGGTTTGGGCGGTAAATCGCCCTCCAGGTCGGTTATGGTGCTGAACTGGCAAATAATCAGCACATGGCCAAACCTGCTCCACCCACGATTGAAGACTTTGACGACAAGCCGCTCGCCGGCTGGCGGCTGCGCCTGTACACCATCATCTTTGAGGCCGACACGCGCGCCGGCCGGCTCTTTGACAAGGCGCTGATCGTCCTCATCCTGGTCAGCATCGCGGTGGTGATGGCCGACAGCGTGCAAAGCATCCACGCCTCGCACGGCCGGGCATTCGCGGTAGTCGAATGGATTTTCACGCTGCTCTTCACTGCCGAATACCTGGCACGCCTGGCCTGCGTGAGAAAGCCGCTGCAATACGCCACCAGCTTCTTCGGCATCATCGATTTGATCGCCGTGCTGCCGACCTACCTGGCGCTGTTCTTCCCGGAGCTGCACGCGCTCATCGACGTGCGTGTGCTGCGCCTTTTGCGCGTGTTCCGTATCTTCAAGCTGGCCGCCTATGTGGCCGAATACCAGTCGCTGGGCCGGGCGCTGGCCGCCAGCGGACGCAAGATTCTCGTTTTTCTGTCAGCCGTGGTGATGATGGTGCTGGTGATGGGCACCGTGATGTATGTGGTCGAAGGGCCTTCCAACGGCTTTACCAGCATCCCGACCTCGGTCTACTGGGCCATCAGCACCGTGACCACTGTGGGCTTTGGCGACATCACGCCCAAGACCGACCTGGGCCGGCTGATCTCGTCATTCATGATGCTGCTGGGCTGGGGCATCCTGGCGGTGCCCACCGGCATCGTCACCGCAGAAATGGCCGCCGAGCGGCGCATGCAGAGACTTCCCATGCCGACCACACGCACCTGCCATGAGTGCCTGACCGAGGGTCACCTGCCGGAGGCTGATTTTTGCTATCACTGTGGTGCGGAGCTGCCGGCTTATCAGCACCAGGCTCCCAAGGAAACCAAAGACGTAAAAGACGCAAAGGATGCGCCCTCCCAGGCGTCCTAGGTTTTAAGACTCGGCCGCCGTCAGCCGGCGCGGCGTGATCTCCACCGAGCCCAGCGCCGTGCTCATCCACACCGTGCCGTCCTGTACCGTCACCTGCAACTGCATGCTGCGCTCGGCCAGCTTGGCCAGGGCCTGGCTTTCGGCGGCATCGATCTGCCAGACCACGAGGTTGGCCGCACGCGTCAGCTTGGTTTCAATGTTTTTCCACCAGACCGGCGTGCTGCTGGCAAAGCTGTAGACGCTGATTCTTTCGGCGCGGCCTGCCGCCTTCATCAGGCGTTTGTCGTCGGGCTGGCCCACGTCGATCCAGTGCAGGATCTGCTCGGTGTAGTCCTTGTGCCAGAGCGCGGCTTCGTCCACATCCCACAAGTCCTTGGCAAATTCCAGGTTGCCCTTCTTGTCGTCGGCCGGCACGTTGAGCGCGAAAGCCAGCAGGCGGATCATCATGCGCTCATCAGCCTCCGAGGGGTGGCGCGCAATCGTCACGCTGTGGTCGGCGTAGATATTGCGGTCCATGTCGGACAGGGCCAATTGAGCTTTGTAAATGGTGGCTTTGAGTGCCATAAGGTGTACTTCTTTATCTCGGGTCTGGACGGGAACGAACCCTGTATTGGAACAGAGCGGGAACAGAGCCGCCTGAGGTAACCCCGGCCCAGCGGGATTTAAGCCGTCTGGCTATAGTGACTCGACCATGATCAGCCTCTCCGTCCTAGACCAGTCCGTCGCCGTTACCGGCCGCACGGAAGACGCCTCCATCCGTGAAACCCTGCAACTGGCCCGCCACTGCGAAGCGCTGGGTTACAAGCGCTTCTGGGTGAGTGAGCACCACAGCCACCCCAGCATCGTCGGCTCCGCGCCCGAGGTGTTGATGGCCGCCATTGCCGCCACCACCAGCCGCATCCGTGTGGGCAGCGCCGGTGTCATGCTGCCGCACTATGCGGCGCTCAAGGTGGCCGAGCAGTTTCGTGTGCTGGAAGCCCTGGCGCCGGGCCGCATAGACCTGGGCGTGGGCCGTGCGCCGGGCTCGGACATGCGCACCGCGCGGCTGCTGAGCAGCGACCCGCGCCAGTCGGCCGAGAACTTCCCCATCCAGGTGCGCGAGCTGCAAGCCTGGCTGGCCGGTATCGATTTGCCGGAAGGCCACCCCGGCCGCGGCGTTACCGCCAACCCCATGGGCCCGACCACCCCCGAGATGTGGATGCTGGGCAGCTCCGACTACGGCGCGCAACTGGCCGCCCACTATGGCCTGCCGTATGCGTTTGCCTACTTCATCACCGACGGGCAGGGCGCCGGGCAGGCGCTGGATATTTACCGCTCCACCTACCGGCCCAGCCCGCGCCACCCCATGCCGCAGGCGGTGCTGTGCGTCTGGGCACTGGCGGCCGACACCGAGGCCGAGGCCTGGCACCACTTCTCGGGCCGCGAGCGCTGGAAGATAGACCGCAACCGCGGCGCGCTGGCGGCCTTGCCTTCGCCCGAAGAGGTGGCGCTGCGACCCTACACCGCAGCCGAGCAGGCCGAGGCCGACAGGCTCCGGGCCAATGCGCTGGTCGGCAGCGGCCCGCAAGTTGCCGCCAAATTAAGGGCGCTGGCTAATACACTGGGGGTTGACGAGCTGGTCGTGATCACCTGGACGCACGACCCCGCCGCCCGCAGGCGCTCGTATGAATTGCTGGCGCGGGAGTTTTTCTGAGATTTGAGAACCGGCTACCAACAATAAACATCGAGACAAGGAATACCCAAATGCAAAACCCTCCCGCAACACCGCTCTTTGGCGCTGCCATTGCCGGCAGCCTGCCCAAACCCGCCTGGCTGTCTGAAACCAAAAAGCTTTGGCCGCAGTGGAAAACCGAAGGCGACGAGCTTAAGCAAGCCAAGGCCGACGCCACGCTGCTGTGGATCAAGGCGCAGGAAGACGCGGGCCTGGATGTGATTGGCGACGGCGAGCAGTCGCGCCAGCATTTTGTGCACGGCTTTCTCGAGCAGGTCGATGGCATCGACTTCGAGCACAAGGTCAAGATGGGCATACGCGACAACCGCTATGACGCCATGGTGCCGCAGGTGGTGTCGCAGCTCAAACTCAAAGGCCGTGTGCATGCCGCTGAAGCACGCTTGCTGCGGGCGCACACCACCAAAAAAATCAAGTTCACCCTGCCTGGGCCAATGACCATTGTCGACACCGTGGCCGACAAGTTCTACGGCGACAAGGTCAAGCTGGCCATGGCCTTTGCCGAGCTGCTCAACCAGGAAGCGCTGGCCCTGCAGGCCGACGGCGTGGACATCATCCAGTTTGATGAGCCTGCCTTCAATGTCTATATGAAGGAGGCCGCCGACTGGGGCGTGAAGGCGCTGGAGCGCGCGGCGCAAGACCTGACCTGCACAACCGCCGTGCACATTTGCTACGGCTACGGCATCAAGGCCAACACCGACTGGAAGGAAACCCTGGGCGAGGAATGGCGGCAGTACGAAACCGTGTTTCCGGCGCTGGCCAAAAGCACCATCCGCCAGGTCAGCCTGGAGTGCTACCACTCACATGTGCCGCCGCACCTGATGGCGTTGCTTGAGGGCAAGGATGTGATGGTCGGCGTAATCGACGTGGCCAGCGATGAAATCGAAACGCCCGAGCAGGTGGCCGACACCATCGGCAAGGCGCTCAAATACGTGCCCAGCAACCGCCTGATTCCCTGCACCAATTGCGGCCTGGCGCCCATGGACCGGGCAGTGGCGCTGAAGAAGCTGGAGGCGCTGGGCGCAGGCGCGGCGCTGGCGCGTGAGCGCTACAAATAACGCCCTGAAAACTTCCTGCAATAAACGCTTCGTTTATTCAGCCCTGATGCGCAGCAGGCAAAGCTGCGCCATCTCATCGGCCCACGCGGCGGCTTCGGCTTCATTCAGCCCAAGCAGCAAGCCGTAGCGGCGCCCGCCCCACACCGACAGGTGCATGGCCTGAATCGCCGCGGGTGAAGGCTTGCGGGGCAGGTCGGTGCAGGCTTCAAAGACCCGCGTCCAGGCGGCCAGCAATTCCTCATGCACACGCCGGTGGTGCTTGCCTTCCGCAATGTCTGACTCCATCGCCAGCATGCCGGCGTCAAACCAGGGCAACTCGGGTGTGTTCACGCCGCAGGCCAGGCGTATGAGGGCGCGCAGCCTTTGTTCGGCGCTCAGCCCCGCCGGCGCTACTGCCTGCTCTTCAACGGCCTTTAGCAATTGCTCCATGCAATGCCGCACGTAGCCCGACAGCAGTGCGGCCTTGTTGGGGAAGTAGTCATACAGCGTGCCGACCGAGACACCGGTTTCGAGTGCCACCGCTCGCGTGCTCACGCCCGCCCAGCCGTCACGCCGCCAAATCCGAACAAAGGCGTCGTAAATCGCCTGCACGGTGAACACCGCCCGTGCCTGGGTGGGGCGTTTCAGGGGCTTGGCGGCCGCTGCGGCCGGCGCTGCGGCGGCTTGCGGTTTTCCGAACCCGGGAGTAGGGCGGCGGCTATACATTGATTGCTACTTGCTGAAGGAAAGACGCCATGAATAAACCCGCTACGTTGAAGCGACTGCTCACACGCAAAAATGCATTGAATCACACCCGGGTAGACGAACAAAAGCCCGCAGGTGACATGCCGGGTACCCCCGGCGAGGCCATTCTGAAAATCCGCCGCGTGGCCGTCACCACCAACAACATCACCTACGCCGCCTTTGGCGAGGCCATGCAGTACTGGGATTTCTTTCCGACCGGCGAGGCTGATTGGGGCCACATGCCGGTCTGGGGTTTTGCCGATGTCGAAAGCTCCGGCGTGCCGGGTGTGGAAGTGGGCGAACGCTTTTACGGCTACTTTCCTATCGCCAGCCACCTGCGTGTGCAGCCCGAGCGCGTGACGGAGCGCGGCTTTTACGACGGTGCCGCGCACCGCAAAACGCTGACCTCGGCCTACAACCAGTACATGCGCTGCAGCGCCGATGCCGCCTACCGCGCCGAAGACGAGAACTACCAGATGCTGGTGCGCCCGCTTTTCATCACGTCGTTCATGCTGGCTGATTTTCTGCAAGACAACGCCTTCTTTGGCGCGGTGCAGATGGTGGTGTCCAGCGCGTCCAGCAAAACCGCTTACGGCACGGCGTTTTGCCTGGAGGCGTATCCGCACATCAAGCGGATCGCGCTGACCTCGGCGCGTAACAAGGGCTTTGTTGAAGGGCTGGGTTGTTACGCCGAGGTAGTGGGCTACGAAGACCTGACGAAAATCGACCGCAGCCAACCCACGATGTATGTGGACTTCTCAGGCGATGAAAGCCTGCGCATGGCGGTGCATAAACATTTCGGCGAATCGCTGGTGTATGACTGCTACGCCGGTTCGGCGCAGAACACGCAATTTTTGCGGCCGCTCGACATGCCCGGCCCCGAGCCCAAGTTTTACTTCGCGCCGGTGCAGATCAAAAAGCGCAATGCCGACTGGGGCCATGCCGTGGTCAACCAGCGTTTTAACGAAGCGCAACTGGCTTTTATCCGCCGCGTGAGTGACGCGAAAGACCCCTGGATGCAGGTGCGTGAGCACCGCGGCTTTGCGGCGGCGCAAACCCTGATCGACGACATGCACGGCGGGCGCATCGACCCGCAGCGGGGGCATGTGGTGGTGCTGGACTGAACCTGGGCGCAAATCTGGACGGTATGCGGGGCTGTGGTGTACGCTGGCAGCATGAGCAAAGACCCCACGCTTCCCCATCACCCGCACGACCACGACCATTCCCACGGGCCGGGGCACACACACCCTCATGCCCACGGTCAGGTCGACCCGCCGTGGAAGCACGACGGCGTGCGCGTAATCGCCGGCAATCAGCTCGACAGCAACACGGCCCAAACGCCGGGCATGGACAGGCGGGCCGCCATCAACTTTGCCCGCGTGGGCGCGCAAAAGCTGTGGGCCGGCACGGTGACTATTCACGCCGACGCCAAGACCGGTGCGCACCACCACGGCCACCTGGAAAGCGTGATCTATGTGATACGGGGCAAGGCCCGCATGCGCTGGGGCGAGCACCTTGAGTTCACTGCCGAAGCCGGGCCGGGCGACTTTATTTATGTGCCGCCGTATGTGCCGCACCAGGAAATCAACGCCAGCCCCACCGAGGTACTGGAGTGCGTGTTGTGCCGCAGCGACGGCGAGGCGGTCGCCGTGAACCTGGACATCGAACCGGTTGAAAAGCCCGACACCGTGCTGTGGGTGGACCCAACCCACCCCCACGGCGGCGTCTGAAGAACACGAAAGAGGCGCAAAAGAGGCGCAAAAGAGGCCAAAGGGGCGTGTAAAGACGCGGTGAAAGCCTGGTGAGCGCCAGATAAAGGGCTCTGTAAACGCGAAAAACCGCACGATTTGCAATGTGTGCGGAAAGCTTTCCTTACGAATGTCACGTCGTCCTACACGATGTATCCCATGGCGTGGTTACAACTGGGTCTCACACAGAAGGAGATCCATCATGGATACCAACAATCAAGTTGTTCCCGGTTCAACCACTCAACCGGCCCAACCCGGCTTCAGCCAGCGCATGCAGCACAGCAAGGCGCTCGTCGCCATCGTGGCGGTGCTGGGCGTGACTGTTCTGGCGCTGGCCGCCGCGCTGGTCGTCAATACCTCAGGCGCCCAACCCGGCACGCCCCAGCAGCTTGCTGAAACTGAAAAAACACAAGTCGCCAAACTGGCCCCCGACACCGTGAAACAACCGGCCCCTGCAAAGGCCACGACCAGCCATACCGGCGCCGCCCCTGTAGTGGCGCAGTCGTCCCGCGCCAATGTGTGCGCAAGCTGCGGCACGGTTGAAGCCGTCACCCCCGTGCAGCGCCAGGGCAAAGTCAACGGCGTGGACGTTGGTGGCACCACCATTGGCCTGGGCACCGTGGCTGGCGGCGTTGTGGGCGGCCTGCTGGGCAACCAGGTAGGCGGCGGCAACGGCAAGACGGCCATGACCGTGCTCGGCGTGGCCGGCGGCGCGTTTGCCGGCAACCAGATCGAAAAGAACATGAAGAAGGTCACCGTGTATGAAATCCGCGTCCGCATGGACGACGGCTCAACGCGCAATATGGAGCTCTCCAGCTCGGTGCCTGTGGGCTCGAAGGTGATTGTTGAAGGCAAGAACCTGCGTCTGGCTTGAAGTAGCCCCCACGCTTTTCACTTCGTGTAATGCGCTGCCCCCCGAGGGGGCGCTGCGCCTGCGGCCCGGCAAAGCCGGTTCCGCGGCCCCTGCTGGTATGGGGAACGACCCCGTTCGCGGCCCACAACAAAAATGAAGGAAGGAACCCCCATGAAAACTCTTAAAACTCCCTTGATTGCGGCTGGCCTTGTTGCGCTGTCCGCTCTGTGGTCCGGCGCGGCAATGGCCACCGGGCCTTATGCCAACGCCACCGTTGAAGGCGCGCTGACGCCGGGTGTCTACGGCCGCATTGAAATCGGCAATGCGCCGCCTCCGCCGCTGATCTACGCGCAGCCTGTCATCATCCAGCGCCCGGCGGTGGTGGTGCAGCAGCCGCCCATGTATTTGCATGTGCCGCCCGGTCATGCCAAAAAGTGGTCCAAGCATTGCGCCAAATACAACGCCTGCGGCCAGCCGGTGTACTTTGTGAAGGTCAACGGCGACGATGAATTCGAACGCGGCAAACACAAGCACAAGCAAAAACACGAGCACAAGCACAAGGAAAAACACGGCAAGGGCCACGACTGACGCTGCGGGAATGTAGCGTGCCCACAAAAGCGCCGGTGCCTGTCACCGGCGTTTTTTTTGGGCGTCATGCGTCCCGGGAAAACCTGATAAACCCCCGTGCCGGCCGGGGCCTGTGCACAGAGGTAGCATGGAGTCCTGATTCTTCCTTCCCCGATTAACCGATCAACCGATCGATCCACACCCGCAGCCTCAACATCCACGTTGAGCAGAAAGAAAGACCCATGAAAGCCATCTGGAACGGCGCAGTGATTGCGCAAAGCGACGACACCGTGGTGGTCGAAGGCAACCACTACTTCCCCGAAAGCTCGCTCAACCGCGACTACGTGACCTTCAGCAACCACCACACCATGTGCTCATGGAAAGGCCAGGCCAGCTACTACTCGCTGCTGGTTAACGGTGAAATGAATACCGACGCCGCCTGGTATTACCCCGACCCCAAACCCGAAGCCGACAACATCAAAGGCCATATCGCGTTCTGGAAGGGCGTGAAGATCGAGCCCTGAAACCGGGGCTCTGAGAGGTGCTTCCCGGGGCTGCGGGTTTACCCTTTGGTTTTGCAAAGAGGGTGTCTGGAAAATGTCTTAACTGATATGTATACTTATTAAAATTAGCCCAGCCCGGACCCTCTGAAACCGCACCTACAGGAAACACCATGACACTTGCCGCAGCCGATCCAGCCCTCATTGAAAAGTTGGTGATTGCCAACCGTATCCTGTACGACCAGGGCGTTGTCGACGGTTTCGGCCACGTGAGCGTGCGGCACGACAAGTCGCCCGACCATTTCCTGTTGTCTTGCAACCGTGCGCCGGGCCTGGTCAAGAAGGCAGACATCCTGACCTATGACCTCAACGGCGACCTGGTGGGCGAGTCCACACTGCGCTCTTACCTGGAGCGTTTTATCCACGGCGAAATCTACCGCGCCCGTCCCGACGTGATGGCGGTGGTGCACAGCCATTCGCCCAGCGTGATTCCCTTCGGCGTGACCGGCCAGCGCCTGCGCCCCATCTTTCACATGAGCGGTTTCCTGGGCAGCGGCTCGTCGCTCTATGAAATCCGCGAAAACAGCGGCAACACCGACCTGCTGATCCGTGACATGGGCCTGGGCAAAGACCTGGCCAAAGCGCTGGGCCAGCACACCTGCGTGCTGATGCGCGGCCACGGCTCGACCGTGGTGGCGCCTTCGCTGGAGCGCGCTGTGTACCGCGCCGTGTACGCGGAAGAAAACGCCAAACTGCAGCTCACCGCCAACGCGCTGGGCCCGATTGAATTCCTGACGCCTGAAGAAGCCGACAAGGCCATGAACACCAACGAAGGCCAGGTCATGCGGCCCTGGGAGCTCTGGAGCCGCAGCATCGGGGCGGTAGAGTAAGCCCCTTATTCCTGTAACGCGGGTCACCACTGAAAAGGCAACCATGAAATTTCCCAAACTCCTGGCCCTGGCGGCCGTGATGTCCCTGAGCTGCCTGAGCGCCACGCAGGCGCTGGCACAGGCTTACCCTTCCCGCGCCGTGCGCATCATCGTGCCCTACGGCACGGGCGGCGGCTCCGACATCCTGGCGCGCCAGATCGGCGCACGCCTGCAGGCCATCTGGGGCCAGGGTGTGGCGGTCGACAACCGCGCGGGCGCCTCCGGCAACATCGGCACTGAAGCGGTGGTGCACGCCCCGGCCGACGGCTACACGCTGCTGCTGCAAAACAGCACCATGGTCGTCAACCCGGCCGTCAACGGCAAGCTGAACTACGACCCCGAAAAAGACCTGACGCCCATCATGCTGCTGGGCCTCACGCCGATCGCGCTGGTCTCGCACCAGAGCACCAACCTCAAGACGCTCAAGGAAGTGGTCGAGTATTCCAAGGCCAACCCAACGGCGCTGAACTACGGCTCCTGCGGTGTCGGCACGCCCCAGCATTTCGTGATGGAGCTGGTCAAGCAAAAATCCGGCATCAACGCCACCAACGTGGGCTACAAGGGCTGCGCGCCCGCCCTGACCGACGTGGTGGGCGGCCAGGTGCAACTGGCCATCCTCAGCGCCAACCTCGCCGCGCCGCACCTCAAGACCGGCAAGCTCAACGCCATCGGCGTGTCCACCGCCACGCGTTACCAGCTGATGCCGCAGGTGCCCACGTTTGAAGAGCAGGGCTTGAAGCCGCTGGACTTCTCCATCTGGTACGCGCTCATGGGCCCGGCCAAGATGAAGCCTGAAGTCGTCGCCAAAATTTATGCCGACGTGCAAAAAGTGCTGGCCGAGGCAGCCGTGAAAGAAAACCTTTCCGGCGCGGGCGTTGAGCCGCTTGCCGGCAACGGCGCGGCCCTCTCCAAGCTGATCAAGGTCGATCTGGCGCGCTATGCCCAGCTGGCCAAGTCGGCCAACATCAAGGCTGAATAAAGCCTGCTGCCCCGCGCCTGCGCGCGGGGCTCCCCGGGGCTTTTCGGGTAGCCCACGCGGCCTTGTCTGACGCACCCCTCGGGCTCTATCCCTTATAAATGATGCATGGTGACGCCCCGCCGGGGGCTGCCATGGCCGGCATTTGACCCGCCAAGGGCCGGTGCCGCAGAATCTGTCCATGGCTTTCAAGGAGATTCCATCATGTACAAGCACATCCTGGTTCCGGTAGACGGCTCAGACACCGCGCGCAAAGCCATAGGCAATGCGGTGGCGGTTGCGCAGGCTTTCAAGAGCGAGGTGACGGTCATCTACGTCATAGACCCCTACGCTTTCACCGGGGTGGGCACTGACTTTGCCTACGGCCAGGCCGAATACCTGGGCGCTGCCACGGCCGAAGCCAACGAGGCCATCAAGGCCGCCAAAGAAGCTTTCCAGGCCATCGGCGTCACCGCGACCGGCTCCGTCGTGGAAGGCCATGCGATCTACCGCGGCATCCTCGACACCGCCGAGTCGGTAGGCGCTGACCTTATCGTCATGGGCTCACACGGCCGGCGCGGGCTTGAAAAGCTGGTGCTGGGCAGCGTCACGGCCCAGGTGCTGTCGCATGCCCACTTGCCGGTGCTGGTGGTTCGGGACTAAGCTGTCCCTCTCCGCGGAGTTTTCGCGGCGTTCACCGGCTACACGAAGGAGCTTCCCATGGACTTGCTGAATCATGACCTGGCGCACGAGTTTCCGGAATACCTGCCGAAAATGCGCAGCCTCAAGGTGTCGGACCCGCACTTTGCGGCCCTCTTTGCCCAGTACGACGCCGACAACCACGCCATCATCAAATACGAGCAGGGCGTGGGCGCCATCACCGACGAAGGGCTGGAAGACCTGAAAAAAAGGCGGCTCAAGGTCAAGGACGAGATTTACCAGATTCTCAAGAAGGCCTGATACCGAAATCGCCTGCAGCCCCCGAATGGAAGGCGCAGGCAGCTATCAAAAAAGTAGCGGCGGCAGCCGCGGCAAATCAGCCGGATGCAATGCCAGTGCGGCCTGCCGGGGCTTTTTTCATCAAACTGCCATGTTGGTGGCGTAGGCTGCACGTAGACCGGCTTTCGGTTCCTGCAGGAGAAACCCTTGGATTCAAGCGACGAAGAACTGATGCGGCGTATCCGCAATGACCTGATCGACAGCTACGACGAAGAGCTGGAGATGGAACTCGAAGACCGCACCGTCGCCGAGCTGACCGGTGAAGGCGACGAGCGCAGCGCGCAAGACGAGATCAAAGACAAGGAATACCGCCGCCAGTATTTCCGCGAGCTGTTCCGCCTGCAGGCCGAGCTGGTGAAGCTGCAGGACTGGGTGGTCGCCACCGGCCACAAGGTCGTCATCCTCTTTGAAGGGCGCGACGCAGCAGGCAAGGGCGGCGTCATCAAACGCATCACCCAGCGGCTCAACCCGCGCGTGTGCCGCGTGGCCGCACTGCCGGCGCCTAACGACCGCGAACGCACGCAGTGGTACTTCCAGCGTTATGTGTCGCACCTGCCCGCCGCCGGCGAGATCGTGCTGTTTGACCGCAGCTGGTACAACCGCGCCGGCGTTGAGCGCGTCATGGGCTTTTGCACCGACGAGCAGTACGAAGAATTTTTCCGCACCGTGCCTGAATTTGAAAAGATGCTGGGCCGCTCCGGCATCCAGCTCATCAAGTACTGGTTCTCCATCTCCGACGAAGAGCAGCACCTGCGCTTCCTCGGCCGCATCCACGACCCGCTCAAGCAGTGGAAGCTCAGCCCCATGGACCTAGAGTCACGCCGGCGCTGGGAGGAATACACCAAGGCCAAGGAAATCATGCTCGAGCGCACGCATATCCCCGAAGCGCCTTGGTGGGTGGTGCAGGCCGTCGACAAGAAAAAGGCCCGCCTCAATTGCATCCACCATTTGCTCGAGCAAATGCCGTATCAGGAAACCGAGCACCCGGCCATCGTGCTGCCTGATCGTGTGCGCCATGAAGACTATGTGCGCAACCCGGTGCCGCAGAACATCGTCGTGCCCGAGATTTATTGAACACCCCCGTCCGGGCTCACTTCGTGTAGCCCGTTCCCCCCTTGCAGGGGGCGAGGCCTGCGGCCCGGCGAAGCCGGTTCCGCGGCCTCTGCTGGTGGAAGACCTCGGGGCTAGTCTCTGACGTCGGCTACTGGGTTGGCGCCGAAGTCTGGGCGCGCCAGGAAAGCCAGGATGCGCGCCGCTGCATCTTCGGGCGAGGTCAACGATCCGCCTGTCTTAAGCCCCACAAACGAATCCCGATCCGGAAACGCTTTCGGGTCGGCCGCGCGCAGTTGCTCCTGCATGCCGGTGTCGATCACGCCGGGCGCGAGTGAGCAAACCTTGGCGCCATGGGGCTTCAGCGCTTCTTCCAGCGCCAGGCAGCGCGTGAAGTGATCCATGCCGGCCTTGGCCGCGCAGTAGGCCGCTTGCGAAGCCATCGCGCGGCGGCCCAGGCCGGACGAAATATTGAGCACCCTGCGCGGCGCCTGCCAGCCATCGGTGGCGCGCAAAAAGGCGGCGGTGATTTGCATGGGTGCTTCCAGCCCGACGCGCAACGCCCGCGCAAGGTCGTCTTCACCAATCTGGTCCAGTGAGCCGATCTGTGGGATCACGCCCGCGTTGTTGATCAGCGTCACGCTGGCCCACGGCGCCTTGGCCTGCGAATCCTTCAGCCAGTGTTCGAGCTTGTCATTCAGTGAGCCGCTGTCCGAAAGATCGTGCTCCCATTGCAGCACGTTTGCGCCCACATGCCGCGCATGTTCGTCCAACTCGGGCACGGCAGTGCGCGAAATGCCAAGCACCGTGTGGCCGGCGGTGAGCAACTGACGCGCCATGGAAAAGCCCATGCCGCGCGAGGCGCCTGTGATGAGGGTGAGGTGAGTGGTTTGTATCATGGGTGCATGGTAAACGCATCAAATTTCAACGGCATTCAACTATGAAAACAATCGCTGTTTCATACAAGCAGCTTTACGAGATCATTTCTGCTCTGGAGTTGAAGCTGAAGTTGTCTCTGGCTGAAGCCAATGACAGATCAATCTTGACAGAAGATGAGATCGCCGACATGAGTAACGACATAGCTTTCCTGGAAGTTATTCTTGCGGATCTCAAGAGTACCTTTGAGCGGTGGCAAACTTTGCCCAGCACAAGAGACTAATTGCGGCTGCCTGCCATATGTCCACACCTTCTGAGAAGAGGGGGCTCATAACGCGGGAACTACTCCTGATTACCGAAGCCGCAAACACCTGCCTCACATAAACCGACTGAAAAGTGAATAAGCTCCGAGCCGCTTTAATTCTATGGGGACCTTTTGCCGCGTCTTCAATACTCACCGCCGTGGTCTACGAGGCGCTTTGGTCAAGCCATTGGTACTATCACTACTTATCTTTGCTTTGCATTGTGAGCGTTGCTGTTGCGGGAATCATCCTCCTCCAAACCGGCATGAAACGTGGGCCAATAGTGATGGTTGGTCTGGGCTTGCTATGCGGCCAGTTCTGGTGCGTGAAGCGATTGATGACGCTGGCACTGTGGAGCTTCGGGGCGCATGCACCATAGATGTCAGATTTCGTTGAGGGCGGACGCAAGGAGTATTTGCCTTGTGTGTCAAGAAGGTGGCCCAGGTAGCTGATCGTTTGGAAGGCTGACGACTAATGGGTGAGGATAAAAAGATGAGTGATTCGCCGAAGTGGGGATGGGGAACCTGGTTGGTCATTGATATCGTTGTCGGAATAGGGGTCGTCATCTTGATGGCAATCTTTTCATGAGAGATGGCGATCAAAATGATGTTGCTCAGTTGTCGGTCATTGATAGAAATCTCGCGATATGCCTCCCCGCAATCCAACGTAGAAAAAATGAATAAGCCTGGTTTAGACCGCAACCATCAAGTCGTCAAGCAGGGGGATTGGGTTCGTCTCCTGGCCATTCGTCCCTCCATACTCCAAAGACTCGCGGAGGAAGCGCTTGCTGATGTGTCATCGATGCTTGGAAAGACGGTCGAGGTGTTTGACGTTTACGATGATGGACTGGTCTGGGTCAGCCTGACTTGGGTTCGGTCAGACGGAACTTCGGAAATACATTCCATTGCTGTTGATCCGGAGGCGATTGAGCTCGCTCCTCGGTGAATGGGTGTCAGAGTTGGACGAAAAGCAATGATTGATGTTCTGGTTCAAGCTGTCGATGAGTCCATCGCGAGGGTCAAAAAATCAGGCTGGCGTGAATTGAGTGCGCAAGATGGGTTGATCATTGTTGGCGCCGTGTTGCTCTTAGGTGCTGCAGCTGTCGTGGCGATCGGGTTGTTCTTTATGTGAAACTTATGGGCCAAGGCGTGGCTTCCGTGAGGCAGGTCGCGATAGAGATTGCTGGTCCAACTCAGTCCATTGCAGTGGCATTCAACAATAAGCAGGTATGTCTACCTATCAAAGACTCCAGGCAGTGGCCGTTTTGTATGCGGCCTTCATGTTGATTTTTTCAATTCTTCAGGGAGTCATTCCCGGGTTTGACTTTATTGACGTCTGGGTCCATTCCGTTGCCTTGCAGTTGCTATTTTTTGGGGTTTTTTGGCTCCTGGTTCCCATGCTGGGCAAGGCTTTGGAAGGGACGCGCAAGAAGTGATCAAGGTTTGTTGAATTGCACCGAACCCTGCTACATCGCTAATAAAAAATATGGTTGAACTGACAACTGTCTCTGGACTGGTGGCTTTGCAGCGTCGGCTGGTCGAGCGTCTTTTATCGTTGCATCCTGAATTTTCCAGGAACAGATCTTTAGTGGGTACTCCGTTTAAGGTGGAGCTCTCTGTAGATGGCCAGATGTGGGATGGCCTCAGACATGGCGTTGGCGTGATGTTCCGGCGTCGAAGCCCGGAACCGAACCTGGTTGTTGATGTGCACGTCGACATAGAGAACCCCAATCGTCTTGATGCCTGGCGCTTGCAGCAGTATGTTGAATCGATAGGTGGCGAGCTGACATTTACTGAAGCCGAGGCGGCGCTGAGAAATGGGATGGAAGCGGGCGTTTTGATTGCCCTTGGGGACGGAGGCTATGAATCTCAAAAAGGAGTTGGAGAAACCATGGCTGACGTGAAGTACCCGGAAATGCGGACTGAACTGATCCAGCATTTGCAAGCACTTTCCGATGTTGAATACCAACAAAGGGTCTGGGTTCTTGGAGAGTCGGACGGAGCAACGGAGCACGACGAGTTTGACTATGCTGTTCACTATATCTATGACGACACCCGGCTGGCCACGGACCCGGCATCAACTATAGGAACGATACTGCGCAGCGATGAGGAGGCCGGCACGGTGTCAAAGCTGGTGGATGCGATAGACATGATTTTTCAGAAGTATGGAACGAAGCTGTCTGACGCTGAATACATTCAACTCCCTGAGTGGGATGCCGTATTGAAGGCGGCCAAAGAGGCGGCCAGCTTGATTCAATAAACGGGACGACAGGCGGGCAACGGTGTGGCCGGCGGTTCAATGACGCCTTCAATCAAAAACTAATTCTCGTGAGTCGCCTTCTTCACCTTTTCTGGTTCTCTTTCGACAGCCTCCCGCCTTTTTCCGTGTTGGCGGCAGGCTGTGGCGTCACGGCGTATAGCCATGACGATGCGCTTCATCTACTCAAAGAGCGCGTCTTCAATCAAGCGTTGCCCGCCTGCTCGGTCATTGAAGACATCGATGTTCGTACGCTGGATGAGAACCATGTGCTGCCTAACATGGGCCTCGTGACGCAACGTGGGGTGTGGTTTCCGCTGGGCTATTGAAGTGCGGCAGCGCTCATAGCCCCACGCCCGAATCAAAACCCCGATTTGCTTTCAAACGACATGGTCACGCCGCTGGCCGGATGTGTGAATCGCAGCACCGCGGCGTGCAGCAGCAGCCGCGGTGCGGCAGCCTGCACCGCTTCAGGGGCGTACATCGCATCGCCCAAAATCGGATGGCCCAATGCCTTGAGGTGCACACGCAGTTGATGTGAGCGCCCGGTGATGGGCTCAAGCTCTACGCGCGTGGTGTTGGCGGCAGCATCGTGCGAGTGCACGCGCCAGCGGGTCTGGCTGGGTTTGCCGCGTTCGGTGTTGATGATGCGCAGCGGGCGGTTTGGCCAGTCGACGATGATGGGCAGGTCTATCAAGCCCCAGCCGTTTTCATCATCTGACGGAGGCAAGTGGCCGCTCACCACCGCCACATAACGCTTGCTGACTTCACGTGTTTCAAACGACCGGCTGAGCGCGCGCTGCATGGCTGCGCCGCGGGCCATCAGCGTCAGGCCTGAGGTGGCCTGGTCGAGCCGGTGCACGATCAGCGCGTCAGGAAAGACTGCCTGCACACGGGCGCTCAGGCAGTCCTGCTTGTCTTCACCACGCCCTGGCACCGAGAGCAGGCCGGCGGGCTTGTCCAGCACCAGCAGGGATTCATCGGCGTGCAGCAGCTTTACACCCGCAATAACCGGGGTAAGCGAAGTAGCGACGACATTACCTGCGGGGTAATTGTTCTGCGGCGGGCCTGCCTTCATGATTCAGTCATCGCAACAAGTTTTAAACCAAAGGAGAAAACATCATGACTGACGCAGGTGCCATTGCCATTGCATGTGGACTGATCATCGGCCTGGGCGCTATCGGCGCCTGTATGGGTATCGGAGCGATGGGAGGGCGGTTTCTGGAGGGCGCTGTGCGCCAGCCCGAGTTGATGGAGCCGCTGCAGGTCAAGATGTTTCTGCTGGCGGGGCTGATCGATGCCAACTTCCTGATCGGAGTAGGAATCGCCATGATGCTCTTGTTCGCGAATCCTCTCTAGGACTCAAGCGGATCAAGCCTTGGGCTTGGGCGGTGGAAAGTTATGAACCGGCGGGCTGTTGCGTTTGACTTCGCGCAGCATGAAGAGGTACAGGCTTTCCACCTTCTCGCGTGCCCAGGGCGTTTTGCGTAAAAACTTCAGGCTGGAGGCGACGCTGGGGTCGCTGGTGAAGCAGCGGATGTTGATGCGCCGGCCCAGCTCTTCCCAGCCGTAGTGGTCTGAGAGGGCCGTGACGATGGCCTCGAGCTTGACGCCGTGCAGCGGATTACCCGGCTGCGCGGGAGCGCCAGCCGGGGTTTCCACAGAAAGCTTTTCAGGCAAGTCGCCGGAGTCGGCCATCAAGACTTTATTTGTCCTTGATCTTGCCGCGCGGGATCACCTGCGTGACGATGGTCGGGCGCACCGCGTCGGGCGACACCGTCTTGGGCGGCGAGGTGTCCTTCTTGGGCTTCTTGACCATCTTGTTGCTGTTTTGCTGTCCTTTTGCCATGGTTCCTCCAGTGAGTTGATAAGGTATGAATGCTGATTATCAGTGCAACTTGATGCGCGGGCGATAGGTGCGGTCCAGCATTTCAGACAGCGTGATGAGCGCCGTCTTCTTGAAGCCGCCCAGCGCCAGCTGGTGCTGCTTGTGCAGGCCCCAGTACATGAACTTGGCCAGCTGGCCTTCGATAAAAAAGCTGCCCTTGGTCAGGCTGCCCATCAGGCTGCCGACCGATGAATATTCCGACAGCGACACCAGCGAACCCTGGTCCTTGAAGACAAAGGGCGTGACGGTTTTGCCGGCGATCAGGTCGGGCAGCGAGCGCGCCAGGTACATGGCCTGCTGATAGGCGGCCTGCGCGCGCGGCGGCACCCAGGTGCCGTCGGGCTGCTGGCAGGCGGCGCAGTCGCCAAAGGCGTAAATGCTGGCGTCGCGCGTGGTTTGCAGGTTGCCGTTGACGACCAGCTGGTTGAGCTTGCTGGTCTCCAGCGCCTCGCCGCCCTCGGGCGTGCCGCCCAGGGTGCGCAAAAAGTCGGCGGCCTTCACGCCGGCGGCCCAAACGGTGATGCTGGACGAAACCACCTTGCCGCTGGCCATTTTCAGGCTGTCGGCGGTGACTTCAATCACTTTTTCATTGGTGTGAACCTCGATGGCCAGCTTGCGCAGCTCGCGCATGGCGGATTCGCTCAGGCGCTCGGGCAACTGGGCCAGCAGGCGCGGCGCCGCTTCGACCAGCACGATCTGCAGGTCTTTTTCGGGGTGAATGTGGTCAAAGCCGTAATTGGCCAGCACGCGCGCGGCGGCATGCAGCTCGGCGGCCAGCTCGACGCCGGTGGCGCCGCCGCCCACGATGGCGACGGTGAGGCGCCCGCTGCCGGCCACGCGCGGCACGGTCTGCGCCCGTATGCAGGCGTTGATGAGGCGGTCGTTAAAGCGCTTGGCCGCCTGCGGGCTGTCGAGCTTGATGGTGTGCTCGGCCGCGCCGGGCGTGCCGAAGTCATTGGTCTGGCTGCCGACGGCAATGATCAGCGTGTCGTAGCCGAGCTGCTGGGCGGGTGTGATTTCGCGGCCGGCTTCGTCGTGGCTGGCGGCCAGTTGCAGGGTTTTGTTCTGGCGGTCTACACCGGTGAGGCTGCCCAGGCGGAACTTGAAGCCGTTCCAGCGGGCCTGCGCGAGGTATTCGATTTCTTCGGCGTGGGTGTCATAGCTGCCGGCGGCCAGCTGGTGCAGCAGCGGCTTCCAGACATGGGTGCGGGCGGCGTCGACCAGGGTGATTTCGGCCAGGCCTTTTTTGCCCATGCGCTTGCCCAGCTGCGTGGCCAGCGCGAGGCCTCCGGCGCCCCCTCCGACGATGACGATGCGGTGCATAAATCCTCCAGTGGGTTGGCTGTTGTTATGCCGCCATGTTAACTGGCGTAGCTGTCATGCCAGGCAAGGCGCGCCCTCCTTGGGCAGCCCACCCTAATAAGGGATATCAGGAGATCGCCGTCCAGCCTACACCCAGGCCCAGCGCCACACACAGGGGCGAATACACCCAGCTGTCCATGCGCGCAAAGGCAGAGCCCTTGACGCGCTTGAAAAAGCCCACCAGCCGGAAGTCGCCGACGGCGCGGGCGAACATCACCAGCGCCACGCCCGCCAGCACGGCCTGCAGCGCGCCATGCTGCACAGGCGCGCTGAACAGCCCGCCGCGCAGGCCGACGGCCGCGCCTACACTGATCAGCACTGCCGCCACCGCCAGCGTGGTGCCGCGCCGGGGGTCAAAGGCATTCGCCATTTGTGGCTTGCCCGGCTGCACCGGCAGCTGCGGCAACGCCGCCTGCAGGCCCAAACGCCCGCCCAGCGCCCAGTACACGTGCACCAGGCCGAGGAAGGTGAAGATGACAGCGACGGCCAAGGCGAGTGGGGATGCGTTCACGAGGCTCAGCCCCTGATCAGCCGGTCAGCCTCTATCCACGCGCTGACGGTCGCCGGAAACGCCGGCGAAGCCTGCCGCTCGCCCAGCGCACCGTGGGTGTCGTGGCTGCTGACGATGCCGTCTTTGCCGACAATGGCGCCCTTGGTGTAGCCCACCGCCATGCTTTGGCCCTGGCGCTCGAACTCAAAGCGCATGTAGTTCCAGCGCTCGTCCCAGCATTCCATCGAAAAGCGCAGCGTGTAGACGGTAAAAGGCTTGAGCCCACGGCGAAAGGAAATCATGCTGCCGCCCAGCATGGGCCGCCAGCCGCGCTTGAGCGCCACCGGCAAAAAACCCGCGCGGGTGAAGTACTCGATCAGCGCCAGGTCGACGATGGTCATGTAGCGGCCGTTGTTCATGTGGCCGTTCACGTCCAGGTCGTTGGGCCAGACGCGCAGCCGCATGGTGATGGTGTCGCCCATGGTGATGGCGGGCTTCATGCGCGCGCGCAGCCAGGTCCAGATCAGTCGGAAGTAGAGGTTCATAGCTTGACGGCCTTTTTGCGGCGTACAGGAGTGGGGGTATCTTCATCAACGGCTTCTGGCACAGGCCTGGGCCCGGTGCGGCGCTGGGCTTCGTACGCGGCTACCAGCGGCGCCATCAGCGGGTTGCCGGCGCCCGGGCCCGGCTCCCAGTCCAGGTCGGCCAGGGCCAGCACCTGGCCCGCCGCGTTACGTACGCGCAGCGCGGGCAGGGGCTTGCCGGTGGCGCGCTCCACGATGCGGATGGGAATGGTCTCGGGCGTTTGCAGCCAGCGGTCGCCCCACTGCATCAGCGACATCAGCACCGGCAGCAGGTCTTCGCCCATTTCCGTCAGCCGGTAGCCTTGGCGGCGGCCTTCAGCCTGCAACGGCTCCTGCATCAGCACGCCGGCCTCGACCAGCTTGGCCAGCCGGGTCGACAGCACATTGCGGGCAATGCCCAGGTGCGCGGCAAAGTCGTCAAAGCGGCGCGTGCCGAACACGACTTCGCGGATCAGCAGCAAGGTCCAGCGGTCGCCCAGCAAATCGAGCGAGCGGACGACGGAGCAGAGGGATTCGGACGGCTTGAAACGGGGCATAAGAGGCTCAAAAAGAGGAATCAAAAACTTTGAAAAACCTTGAAAGACCGTTGAAAACAGCCCCCTGGAGCGTCGGGCCTGTGGCCGAATGATAGTGAATTAAGTTTCTTTAAGCAACTTATTTGGTTCGTAAAAGAAACTAAGTGGCAAAAAAGATGGCTGAAGGCTTGCTGACGGCCTTTCAGGTCAAAAAAAGAGGAAAAAATCGGCCAAAAATGGCATCAAATCGGCATCAAATCGGCATCAAAGCCATATGGAACTAGCGCAAGCAGCTCCTGAATTAATAGCGCGAGAAGCACCCCAAAACGCCTGCAAACACCCTCAAGACACGCTCAAAACGCTCGCAGGCACCGCCGCAAGGCCCCAGAAGCATTGCGTTGACATGCCGCTGTTAAGCTTCACACCCCGCATGCCGACACACTCTTTCAAAGAACTCACCCGCCAGCGCGCCTACATGCGCATGTGGTTCGCCCGGATTTTCGGCACCACCGGCAACCAGATGTTGATGGTGGCCGTCGGCTGGCATATGTATGAGTTGACCGGCAGCGCCTGGGACCTGGGCCTGGTAGGCCTTTACCAGTTCGCGCCGGCGCTTCTGCTGACGCTGGTGGCCGGCCATGTGGCCGACCGGGTGCACCGCGGCCGCATCATCGCCGGCTGCCTTGTCACCCAGGCCACGGTGGCGATGATCCTCGTTGCCGCCACCGAAGGCTGGGGCGCCCACCACAGCTGGGCCTCGCGCGAGCTGCTGCTGGGGGTGTCCGTCATGCTGGGCGTGGCCCGCGCCTTCCAGATGCCGGCGCAGCAGGCGCTCACACCCGTGCTGGTGCCGCCCGCCATGCTGCCGCGCGCCATGGCCTTCAGTTCTGCCGGCATGCAGACTGCCGTGATTGGCGGGCCGGCGCTGGGCGGCGTGATCTTTGTCGCCGGCGCCACCGCGGTCTACGCGAGCTGCGCATTTCTTTTTGCCACAGGCTGCGTGCTGATTGCCGTGCTGCGCTACGACCACGTGCCGCCGCCGCGCGAGCCGGTGACGCTGCGCACGCTGCTGGCCGGTGTCGAGTTTGTCTGGCAACGCAAAGCCCTGCTGGGCGCCGTATCGCTCGATTTGTTTGCCGTGCTGCTGGGCGGCGCCACCGCGCTGCTGCCCATGTTTGCCAAAGACATCCTGCATGTCGGGCCCTGGGGCCTGGGCCTGCTGCGCGCCGCGCCCGCCGCCGGCGCTTTGCTGATGTCGGCGCTGCTCACCCGCTGGCCGCTGGAGCGCCGCGTCGGCCCCACCATGCTGTCGGCCGTCGCCCTTTACGGCGTCTGCATGATGGTGTTCGGCCTGTCGACCAGCTTTGTGCTGTCGCTGCTGGTGCTGGCGATTTCCGGCGGCGCCGACATGGTGAGCGTCGTCGTGCGCCAGACCCTGGTGCAGATCGAAACCCCGAATGAGATGCGCGGCCGCGTCAGCGCCGTCAACTCGGTGTTTATCGGCGCCTCCAACCAGCTGGGCGAATTCGAATCCGGCGCCACGGCTGCGCTGCTGGGGCCTGTGGGCTCGGTGGTGGCGGGCGGGGTGGGCACGTTGCTGGTGGCTGCGGCGTGGTTCAGGTTGTTTCCGTCGCTGTCGCGGCGGGACCGGATGGTCACGCCGCCTTCGGGTTCCGCGTCTTGAAGCAGCGTGGCCTGGCAACCCCGCTAGAAAGAAACGCAGGCCGTGTTCTTGACCCGCAAAACCGCCTCCTGCTGAAAGCGCGATTTGTAATCGGCCACGACGGCCTGAACAGCCGCCTCGGCCGCCGGCGTTTCAGGGTGAACCAGGTTGAGCACATGCGAGGCCTCACTGACGATCGCCCCGGTGGCCGCAGACCGCCACTGGCCGGACGCCTGCCACGCCGACAGGCCCTCGGGGAACTTCGGTGTGACTGTGCCGCGCAGAAACTCAGACCACTCTTCAGAGCTCACGATGCCGCCCGGCTTGGCGGTGCCGAAATACAAAAGATCACTGACCAGGCGCTGCTCATTGCTGGCGCAGCGTGGCTCGGACAAGGTTGCGCAGCCGGCCAATAGGATGGCGGTCAGGAACAGGGTGGCGGCGCGCGTGAGTGGTCGCATAGGCGGTAATCGGTTCAATGGCGACGGTAAGGTCTGTCAATGGAAAAGTTCACAGCCGTTTTCACGCGTCAGACCCCAGCCAATCTTCGGTATGGCGGTGACGATCAAGACCAAGCGTCTCGAATTCGTCACGCGCAGGGGCTATTACTCGAACACCAAGTAAAGCCAGGGCTTCGTTGATGGGGCCTGTTTCTGCCGACTTAGGGCCAAGCACGATCGTGCCGTCGCGAAATACTGTGGCGCCTTGCGCACCCTCCCCACCAAAGTACTCGGTTTCGAAGTACATAAGAGAACCGCGGCTCGAAGCCATACTTAGCTCGCGAACCAGTTGCTCACAAAGGTAATTGAATCCATCAGGGTGAGCCGTGAGCGGGGGCGGAAGAATTGAGTCTATGTCTTCGGGCCGAAGCGGCAAGATGGCAAGGCTCTGAGTCAAGGTGATAGGGGCATGCAATGAGTGCTTGCGAGCGAAGGACTCAAGCTTTTCAGGTTTGGCGACGAGGCCGGTGACAAAGTGACCCATGATGTTTAAGGTTTGATGTGACTGCCACTCGATTGAACAACTGTGGCGATTAATCTGTCAGGCTTCATTCTCGCTCCGTCGGCTCTTGCGGCGAGCCAGCACTTCACCCAAGGGCTGATCCGCCGACTTGCGCCAATCACGCGGCCCGGTCGACCGCACCTTGTTCTCAAGCGCATCAAGTTGGTCTGGATCGACCGTCCGTAGCGCTTGCGCCAGTGTGTGGTCTTGCGCGTGACGCTCAGAGCGAATGCCTCTTGCCTTGGAAAGCGGAATTCCCTTGCGCGAGGCTTTGCTGTTTTCACCGAAGGTATTGCGGCGATCTTTCGCGTAGCTGAGGCGCTTCTTTTGTTGTGGGGTCATGTGAACATAGGTGTAGAGCGGCGTGTAACTGTCTTTATGCAATAGCGGCAGCCATGATGTAGTGATGCTAGCTCGCCGGATCGACAGATGAAACCTCCTCAGCTTTTTGCCACATCACAAAATACTTGTCCACCACGGCGCGAACTTGTCCGGCCAGGCGCTCGTCGGCTTCCTTGCTCAGGTTTTCAGCGGCAAACACCGCATCGACGAACTCGCCGGGGCCGGCCATGGCGTCCGGGGGAAATCTTGAAATCGTGCGCAAGGCGGAGCAAAAGCCCAGTTCTTCGCACAACTGCGATAGCAGGCTGATCGATTGTTCTGTTGACATTCATGTCGCTGGTTTGAAGGGGCCGATGCCATGGCCGGGGCCGGCCGGGGCATCCTGCCTCGATGAAAAGATTGGCGTGCAGGCGTTCTTACCAGAACTTCCACCAGGGCTGGCTGCGCGCCTTGCCCCTGGTTTCGTCGTCTGCGTTCTGTGAAGCGGTGAGTTTCGTCCGCATGGCCGGTATGGCGTCGAAAAGATCGGCAACGGAGTTTGTCTCTTCGCCGGCCAGTTGTTTTCTCGCCTTTCTAAACGGATAGACCGACACGCCTGGGTCAACGCGGACCATCCATTCGCCTTTTGGATATTCGACCCACTGCCCGTTGAATGTGCGGCAAATACATTCACCCAGAAACGCGCCCAGGCTGTCTGTCAGTTTTTCCTTGCTCTCCTCGCTGGCGATTCCTCTCAGAGTATTGATGTACTTGTTGAGCCAGCGCACTCCGGCGTCGTCGTATTCAACGACCCAGCCCAGTTGGCCGCACGCTATTCTTCGAACCTGTTCAGCATTGACGATGAAGCGGTTTTCTATTGACAGTTTGTTGATTACCTTGTTGTTCATCTTTGGGTTCATCAGCACAAAAAAACTGCAAACCGCGATTGCGGTAAACAGACCAAAAAAATCCGAATGGCGATTAGATGCCGGGAGGACTTTCGGAACGCATACGGATAGCGCTTTGTGCCTCTAAACTTCCGTCATGCCGACCGTTATCTCCAGCCAGTTCGCCAGCCGCGTCACCCTGTTGCGTGACAAGGTCGAGTCTTTCGCCGCATACCCGTTTTGTCTGCCGGCCGTGCGCACGCTTGAGCAGATCGACCTGCATCCCAAGGTGACGTTTCTGGTGGGGGAGAACGGCTCGGGCAAGTCCACCCTGCTGGAGGCCATTGCGATCTCGCTGGGCTTTAATGCCGAAGGCGGCACGAAGAACTTCCGCTTCGATACGCGGGTGTCGCATTCGGTGCTGCATGAATACCTTCGCATCGCCAAGGGCTTCAAGCGGCCCAAGACCGGGTTCTTCCTGCGCGCCGAAAGCTTTTTTAATGTGGCAACCGAGATCGAGAACCTGGACGCGGAGCCGTCCTTCGGCCCGCCTGTCATCACTTTTTACGGTTCACGCTCACTACACGAGCAGTCGCATGGCGAATCGTTCATGTCGCTGCTGACGCACCGCTTCGGGCCGGACGGCCTGTACATCCTTGATGAGCCCGAAGCCGCGCTGTCGCCGCAGCGCCAGCTGGCCGTGTTATCACGCATGCACGACCTGGTGCGGGAAAGGTCGCAGTTCGTGATCGCCACGCATTCGCCCATCCTGATGGCCTACCCGGATGCCTGGATTTATGCCTGCACCAAGGACGGCCTGGCGCGTATCGCGTACCGCGACACGGAGCATTACCAGGTGATGAGCGATTTTCTGCAGAACCCGGAGCGCATGCTGCGCGAGTTGCTGGACAGGCGCGATGATGAGGATCAGGGCGGGGAGGGCGGCTGACCGGCCTCTACCCCCTTAGTTCTTTCCCTTTGCCGCTACCAACTCCGGTTGAGCTTGAACATCAGCGAGCTGGCATTGTTGCCCGTGACCCATTTGCGGTAGTAGCCCACGCTGCCTGTCAGGCTGTTCGTCCATTGCATCTTCATGCCCAGGTTCAGCTCCAGCGCGGTGTTGGCGGTGGGTGCACCCTGCACCGTGAAGGCGGCCGCCCCTTGCGCATCGGCGAAAGACAGGCCCAGGCTGCCGGGGTTTCCGCCTTTGAGCTGGGACACGGCCAGACCGGCATCCAGCGTGGTCTTTTTGCGCGGGGAATCGTGCAGCTTGTACTCGGTGCGCACGCCGGCGGAAAGCTCCAGCGGCTTGTCGGTGCGGCCGTCCACCGCCAGTGAGAAACCGCCGCCGCCTTGCTCTACATACGCGTCCTGGCGGATCACCGTCTGGCGCAGGCTGGCATAGGGCTCGACGCGCCAGGCCGGCGACAGGCTGAGGCTGCGGCCGGCCTCCAGGCGCAGGCTGGGCGTGAAGCTGGAAAAGCGGCTTTGCGCCATTGTGTCGACACCCGCAAACACAATGCGGCGGTCCACGCGGTGCCTGCGCCAGGCGATGTTGGCATAACCGCCGGCGTACCAGCTGTCATGCGACCAGCGTGCGTAGCCGGCGAGGTTGAAGGAACTCGTGTCCAGCGTATCGACACCCAGCATGCCGTTTTCGCGGCCGCTCCCGGCCGACAGGCCCAGCGACAGGTCACCGCCGCCCAAGGACTGCTGCGGGCGCCAGTCCATGCCCAGCTGCAGCATGCGCCCGTCCACGTCGCCGCCGGCAATGCCTTGGGCGGTGTCGCCGCTGATGCGGTTGCGCGCATTGACCACCGCCATCCAGCCGTCGAGCGCAGGCGCGGCGCTGGATGCATCCAGGCCCAGGCGCAGACCCGACTGCATGGCCGAGACCGGCGCGGCGGACGGCGGCTTGAGGCGGCTGTAAAACTTCAGCTGGCCGGATGTGCGCACGGCTTCCGCGCCGCCGGCGCCGCCCTGGTGCACGTGCGACATCAGCAGCTCGTCCAGCGAGTCGTTCATGCGGTACATCTGCCGCGCCGCCGTGGCGTGCGCGCTGCCGCTGACGGCCGTGAGCGCCTCGCGCGCCTGGCTGGCCGTGAGTGCGTCGAGTTTTTGCGGCGCGCTGGAGCCGGACAGCGCCAGCGCGGTGAGGGCATTGCCCGCGCCGGCCTGGTTGGGCGTGGCGGCCACCTGTGCGTAGCTGGGCACGGCCATGCCAGAGGCCGCCGCGAAGGTCACGATGGCGGAGCTGGCGGTGTAACTCAGCGTGGGAACCAGGTAGGCGTAGTCATGCTGCACGCCGCCGCTGAAAGTGCCGGTGCGTGTGCCGGCCTGCACCAGAGTGCGCGTCATGCCGGCGGTGACGGCGCTGCCGGCGCCGCTGCCCGCCTGGATGATGAGCTTGCCGCTCAGTTGCGCGGTGCCGGAGACATTGAGGCGGCCGAAGTTGGCCGCTGCGTCGACCGTGCTCAGCAGCGATGAGCCTGTGCCCATGGTGAAGTTGCCGGTGACCGAATGGGTGGTGCTGTCCAGGCCCAGCCGCCCGCCGTTGCCCAGGCCCGAGGCGGTCTGCGCGGCCAGCGTGACATTGCCGGTGACGGACGCGTTGCCGCCGGTGCCGCTGGCCATTTTGAAGACGGCGGCCGGGCTGGCCTGTGTGCCGCCGGCGCTCACGCTCACGCCCGAGGCCAGCGATGCGCCCTTCAGCGTGAAGCCGCCGGCGGCCACCGTGGTGCCGCCGGAATAGGTGTGCGTGCCGCCGTCAAACACCTGGGTGCCGGCGCCGTCGATGCGTACGTCGCCGCCGCCTATGACGCTGCCGTAGTAGGTGTTGGTGGTCGCGGCGGCCGGCTGCAGGGTCAGCACGCTGGTCGAGCCGGTGATGCGCACGATGGAATCCGAAGGGCCGGTGATGCCGCGCATGCGCTGGCTCGAATTGAGCAGGTGCAGCGTGGCGTAGTGGCCCGAGGTCGGGTTGGCCAGGTACTGCGAATAAACGCCGCTGGTGTCCAGGATGTCGTCGGCCGCGACAGCGTCATAGAGCCGGTTGTTGAAGTAGTCGAACATCTGCAGCCGGTCGGGCGTGAAGCCGCTGGCATAGGTGCGCGTGGTGTTACCGGTGCCCGAGATATTGGCCTGGCGCGTGGCGTTGTTGGCAAAGGTCGTGCTGTTGGCCACGCCGCCGTTGATGCTGCTGTCCATCACCGTCCAGGACATGCGCGACTTCAGCACGTCGTCGGTGGTGTTGGCATAGTCGCCCGAGACGCCGCCCGCTTCCATGCCCGCATAAGAGTTGGGGAACACCGAAGGCGCTGAGCTGTAGGCCGTGGACGATGTCATCGGCGACTGGTAGAAGGGCTTGGAGACATCGAGCTGCAGGCCGTACTGCTCTTGCGTGTCGCGCTGCGTGCTGCCTTGCGCCAGCAGGTCGTGCGTGTCCACAGTGCGGCATTTGAAGCTGCTGGCCGCGCCACCCGCGCTGGCGCTGGCCATGCCCAGGTCGCGGCAGTCGCCGGCGCGCACCAGGTTCTGGTCGGCCGCGCTCAGGCCGCTGCCGGCCGGCGCGCTGTAGATGTTGCCGCTGCTCACGGTGGCGCGCATGAAGACGTTGTTTTGCTGGGCCACATCGAGCTGCACGGTTTTGCCGCTGAAATTGGCGCGCAGGTTCTCGGTGCGCGGCGCGCTGTGCGGCAAAAACTCCAGCGGGTTGCGCGCAAAGCGCTCGTTGGCGCCGTTGTCGGCGTTGTAGGCAGACTCGCTGACGCTGGTCGGCACCACCAGGTAGGTCAGGTGCAGGTGCACATTGTTGGCGCCTGACAAACCCATGCGCCCCAGCACGGTAGAGCCGCCGCTGACCAGCGTGCCATTGCTGCCGTTCAGGTTGGTGGCGGCGGTCAGCGTGGCGCCGCCGTCGGTGGCCGAGCCTATGGAGTAGAGGTGGTTGTAGACGGTGTAGCGCCGCGACGCGCCCAGCACCGGGTGCATAAAGGTGGCCGTGCCGTTGTCGTGCCGCAGGATGACCTGGTTCTCCAGCGCGCCGCCGACGCCGCTGGGCGCGCAGGGGTGGCCGGCGCCGTAGTCGTTGGAGGTGGCGCTGCCGCCCGGCGGCAGGATGCCGTCGCAGCCGGTGGCCGGGTCCGACGGGTTGCTGCGGGGCCGGCGTATGAAGACCACGCGGCCGTCCATCACCGCATAGGCGTACTCCACGCCCATGGTGTTGCCCAGCTCGCTGGCGTTGCCTAGTTTGTTGATGTCCAGGCCCGCATGCACGTCAAAGCTGCTGCCTAGCTTGCGCGGCGCCAGCGAGTAGCGGACGGTGACCGCGTCCTTCGCGCTGGTGGCCGTGCCGGTGTTGGAGATCACCGGCAGCGGCGTGCCCGTGGTGGGCGCAACTGAGGGCACGACGTTGACATGCAGCGGCCAGTACACCGATTGCGCCATGGCCGGCGCCTGCGTGGCGGCCACCAGCCAGGCGGCCGCGGCCTGCGCCACTGCGCGCCGCCTGAAGTGAGGCCGTCGCCTTGCGGCCCCTCTTTCCCCTCGCTCTCCTCGTTTTCCGTCTCCTCCACCCAACCGGCTTGCAGCATGCATGGCCATCTCCCTCGTTGTCTGGTTGTAAGGGGGTGATGACGGCACATGCCTTCAAAGCATTGCGGCCGGCAGACCCGGCCCGTTGCGTGCGGTCCAGGCCCCGTCTTGATGCGGGGCTTGCCGGTGTCACAACGGGCTGGGCAAATTTGACGTGCAAACGCCGCGGGTAGGCAGCCCCACATACCCTGCGTCAGCCATAACCGTGGGTTATCAGCGTGGTCTGAAATGAAAGAGTCGAAAGAAGCGGCGCGCTTGCGGCGCGCCCCGCACCCGGCTACCGCCCCGTGCTGGCGCGGATGCGGTTCACTTCGAGCGGCGTGATTTCGCTCGCGCGGTTGCCCCACGACTGGCGGATGTGCGTGAGCATCAGCGCCATGTCTGTGTCGTTGAGCACCAATACAAAGGGCGGCATGCCGAAGGGCCGGGGGTTGCCTTGTGTGGCGGGTGCGTAGCCGCCGTTGAGAACGATCTGCACCAGGTTGGAGGCCTGACCCATGGTCACTGCGCGGTTGCCGGCGAGGGCCGGGTAGGCGTTGGCAATGCCTTCGCCTTTGGCGCCGTGGCATTGCGCGCAGTTTTGTTCGTAGAGCTTGGCGGCGCGTTCCACCGACTCGCCTTGGGTCTTGATGGAGGCCGGCTCGGGCGGTGTGGTGTGCGAGGCGGGCAGCTCTTTTAAGAACTGCGCCATCGCGCCCAGGTCGGCGTCGCTCAAGTACTGGGTGCTGCGCTGCACGACTTCAGCCATCGGGCCGGTGACAGATGCGCGAGGCGACACGCCGTTTTTCAGCAGGCTCACGATGTGCTGCTTGTCCCAGTCGCTCACGCCGGCTTCGTACGGCGAGGTGAGCGAGGGCGCATACCAGTTCTGCATCGGGATCAGGCCGCCGGCCAGGTCCAGGCCTTCGTCGCTGGCGCCCAGTGCATTGCGCGCGGTGTGGCAGGCCGCGCAGTGGCCCAGGCCCTTGACCAGATAGGCGCCGCGGTTCCACTCGGCGTTGCGTGCGGTGTCTGGCTCATACACGCCGGGGCTGAAGTAAAGCGCGCGCCACACGGCCAGCGCCGCTTGTGACTGATAAGGAAAGCGCAGCGCATGCGGTTGGTTGGCTTGCACCACGGCGGGCAGGCTTTGCAGGTAGGCAAAGATGGCGTCGGAATCTTCACGCGTGACCTGGGTGTAGCTGGTGTACGGAAAAGCCGGGTACAGCAGACGCCCGTCTTTGGAGCGGCCGTTGTGCATGGCCCGCCAGAAGTGCGATGACGACCACGTGCCTATGCCGGTCTTGTCGTCGGGCGTGAGGTTGGAGGTGAACACGGTGCCGAAGGGCGTGGCGATGCCCAGGCCGCCCGCATAGGGCTGCCCGCCCTGCGCGGTGTGGCAGGTCTGGCAGTTGCCGGCGCGCGCCAGGTAGGCGCCGCGCGCCACCATGCCGTCGCTGGGCGAGGCGGCGGCCACCGGGGTTTTCACATCGACCTCGCCGCGCACATTGAGGGCCCAGACCAGGGCGCCCAAAGCGACGGTGAGCAGCACCAGGGCCAGCAGGATTTGGAAAGCCTTTTTCATTTTTGGGCTTTCGCGGGTGCTGTGGTGGTGGCTGGAGTCAGTGGCACTTCAGGCGCGCTGCCGCAGGTAATGCCTTGCGCGCCCGCTGCCAGTGGCGGCAGCGAGGTGGCCGGCTTGGTGCTGGCCGGCAGCGGCTGCGCGGCCAGCCAGCTGGCGACGGCGTTGATGTCTTCCAGCGTGAGGCGAGACACCACTTCTTTCATGCAGTCAGGCGCATGCGCGCGGCGCTGGCCGGCCTTCCATGCGCCCAGCTGGGCATTGAGGTAGTCGCGCGGCAGGCCCAGCAGGCCCGGGATGCCGGGCGCCACGCCCGTCATGGCCTGGCCGTGGCATTGCACGCAGGCGGGCACCTGGCGTGCGGCGTCGCCTTGCATGACCAGTTGCTTGCCGTGGTTCACAACTTCGGGCGCAACCGTGGCGGGCAAGGGCGCGGGGTAGGGTACTTCGAGTTTGGAGAAATATTGCGCGATCTCCATCAGGTAGGCGTCACTGAGCGGCGCGATGAGCTGCGTCATCAGGCCGTAGTGGCGGCGCCCGTCGCGAAAGTTCAGCAACTGGTTGTAGAGGTAGCCCGCAGGTTTGCCGGCCAGGCGCGGGTAGTAGCCGTCGGGTGCGGCGCGGCCTTGCGGGCCGTGGCAGGCGGTGCAGGCCATGGTGCGCTGGGCGATGGTGTCTTCAAACGGCGGCGGGGCGGCTGCGGCGGGGCTGGCGGCCAGCCAGGCTGCGGTGGCGAGCGCAACGAACAGGCGGGGCAGATGGAGAAGGCACTGCAATGGCTGTGCAGAACGGGGCTTTTGCATGGGGCCATCATGCCCCAGCCGGGCGTTTGGCGTAAGGCTCAGATGCCGACAGAAAAAGCGTATCAGATGAAAAATCAGAGAAAATTGCAGTATCAGATGAGTTTCTTCCATCTGCGCATTTTTCCATCCGGATTCTCATGAAGCGCTACGAACAACTGGCCGAGCTGCTGGCCGCCGACATACGCACCGGGCGCCTGGCCCCCGGCACGCGCCTGCCCTCTATTCGCACCATCACGGCCCAGCACGGGCTGAGCGCATCGACGGCTTTCAAGGCCTATTACCAGCTGGAAGAAAAAGGCCTGGTGCGGGCGCAGACGCGCTCAGGTTATTACGTGACGGCCCTGGCCGCGCAGCAACTGGCGGCGCCGGCGCGCGGCGCGGCGGATGGCAAGCCCGGCAAGGCATCCGCCCGCGCAGCCGCCACGGTGGCGCAACGGCCCGATGTGAGTGAGCTGGTGTTCTCGGTGCTGGGCGCGGCGCAAGAGCCGGGCATGGTGCCGCTGGGTTCGGCCTTTGCATCGCCGGGGCTGTTTCCCTTACAGCGCCTGGGCAAGTCGCTGGCGCGCACCTCGCGCTTTTTGCAGGGGCCCGACACAGTGGCGAGCCTGCCGCGCGGCGATGAGGCTTTGCGCCGGCAGATCGCGCAGCGCTACCTGGGCATGGGCATGGCGCAGCCGGCTGAAGAGCTCATCGTGACGCACGGCGCGCTGGAGGCGCTGAACCTGTGCCTGGCGGCGGTGGCGCAACCCGGTGACCTGATTGCGGTGGAGTCGCCCGGTTTTTACGCCAGCCTGCAGGCACTGGAGCGCCTCAAGATGAAGGCGCTGGAGATTCCGGTGCATCCGCAAGACGGCCTGGATCTGGCCGCGCTGGCCGATGCGCTCAAGCGCCGGCCCGTCAAGGCCTGCTGGTTCATGACCTCGTTTCAAAACCCCACGGGCGCCAGTTTGCCACTGGAGAAAAAGAAGGCGCTGGTCGCACTGCTGGCCAGCCACGACATTCCGCTGATTGAAGACGATGTGTATGCCGAGCTGTATTTCGGCAGCCGGGGTTTTCTGCCCGCCAAGGCGTTTGACCGCAAGGGGCTGGTGATGCATTGCAGCTCTTTCAGCAAGACGCTGGCGCCCGGCTACCGCGTGGGTTGGGTGTCGCCCGGGCGCTTCGGCCAGCAGATTGAAAGGCTCCGGCTGATGACCACGCTGTCGGCCAGCCTGCCGGCGCAACTGGCGGTGGCGGACTATTTGCAGTACGGCGGTTACGACAAACATTTGCGCAAGTTGCGCCATGCGATGGAGTCGCAGCTTTCCAGTTTGCTGGCGGCGTTGGCCCGCCACTTCCCGGCGGGCGTGCGTGTGTCGCGGCCGGCGGGCGGCTATTTTGTGTGGGTGGAGTTTGCCGAAGGTTTTGATGCGCTGGCCTTGCACCAGGCAGCGCTGGCGCAGGGCATCAGCGTGGCGCCGGGGCCCATCTTTTCAGCGCGGCGCAACTTCAGGCACTGCCTGCGGCTGAACTACGGTTACCCGTGGAGTGATGGCTACGAAGCCGCGATGCAAACGCTGGGCGGGCTGGCGCGGCGGCAAAGCCCGTACCGCTAGCGCTCGTCTTGCTATTTGCGCGTGTCTTGCAGCGCGCGCACGCAGGTGAGGAACTGGTCCCAGCTGGCCTGCACTTCTTTCATGCGCACGCCTTTGTCGAGCACCGCGCCGCAGGCGGCTTCGGCGCGCCGCACCACTTTCAGCAGCGCGCTGGCCGGCAGCGGCGGAATCTGCCCGCGCAAGTTTTCGGCCTTGTTGCGCATCTCGGTGATGGCGTCTTTGGCCATGGTCTTGTTGCCGGCGCAGGCAATCATGCCGATCATCTCGGCCATTTCGCCCAGGGCCGGGTCCAGGTGCCAGACGGCGGCCGTGCCCAGCGCGAGCGCCCACATGCGTTTGTTGCGCGTGGGCGCGGCGCTGGCCTTGGCGGTCACGGCTTGCGCTTCGGGTGAGGCGGCTTGCGTGTGCTCAGGCGCGGTTTCAAACGCGGCTTGGGGCGCAGGGATGGGCGGATTGTTCATGGAGCATGTCTTGTATAGACAAGGAATGATTTTGCCTGAGCCGCGCCCCGGCGGCGAGCGGCTGGCCGTAAAACCCGGTTTCTGCCAAGGAAAAATGCCCGCAACCCTTTAGACATGGGCGTAAGCAGCTATTAAAAACAGAGCAATCTCAAAAGCCGCTCAAGAAGCTTTCAAATGCCTTCCATCCAGCCCGCAATGCGCCGGCAAACCCACTCGGCGTCGTCATGCGGCAGGTCATGCCCGGCCCAGGGGTGGACATGGTGCACGGCCTGCCAGGCCTGGGCCAGCCGGGCGGAGCAGCGCGGGTGCACCAGGTGGTCGGCGGCGGATGAGAGCACAAGCGTGGGGCAGGGTGGTGGCGCTGCCATCGTGAATGCGGCGGCGGCCCTTAGCTGGCGCGTGGCGTTGGCGGCGCTCACGGGTGCATCTTTGCGGATGTGCGTCCATGCCGCGATGTCGGCGCCCTGCTGTGATGCGCGGTTGCAGGTCAGCCGGTGGATGGTGCTCTCGGCGTAGGGCGCATCGCTCCAGCGCGCGGCCACCATGGCCAGCGGCAGCCAGTTGCCCGGGCGCAGGCGTTCGGTGACGCTGCCCAGCGGCCGCATGCTGGTGTTGATTAGCACCAGCCGGTCGACTTCACCCGGAAAGCGCAGCGCCCAGTCGGCCGCGACCATGCCGCCCAGCGACATTGCGACCAACTGGTAGGGCGGGGGCAGGCCCTGCGCCAGCAACTGCGCACGTGCGAAGTCCGCCATCGCGGCCACTGATGGCGGCGAGGCTTCTTTGTGGAACACGCCGTTGCCCGGTAGGTCCAGCGCCAGCACACGGGTGGTTTCTTGCGCCGAGCCCGGCAGCGCGCGTTCGAGCTGGCCGGCGAAGTCGCCCCAGTGGCGCGCTTCGCGTGTCAGGCCCCTGAGCAGCACCCAGCTCATCAGAGCACCCGCCTTGGCCGCCAATAGGCCGTGGCTTGCCGCGCGAGCTGCGCGCGCTGCTCGCCCTCGGGCAGCCAGCGCGGCACGGCAAAGGCGGCGCGCGTGAGGAAGTCCAGCAGGTCGGCATGGCGGCGCAGCACGCGCTTGGTGCGGTGCGCCTTCATGGGGTTGAAGATGCCGTGCCGCGAGAACAGCTGGCGCGGGTTCTTGCGTATCCACAGCCAGGAGCCGAGCTCCAGCGTCATCGGCAAAAAGACGTTGCCCGCCGGCGCGTGGTCGTACGCGTGGTCCCACAGGTCGCCGTGCAGCAGGTACTGGTTGCTTTGCGGCTCGAAGCTGTAGGCATGGTGCGGGTGAGATTGCTCCAGCATGGTCCGCAGCGCAAACATCTCAGGCAGGTGGCCCAGCAGCTTGCGTGTGCGCGCATACGGAAACCAGATGCTGTCCTGAAAGCCGTAGCCCGAATGGCAGTCCAGCGCCAGGCTGAAGGGGCGGGTGGCGAGCTGCTCGCGCACCACCTGTAGCAGCGCGGCGCTTTCGACTTCCATGGGCGTGCCGGGCCGGCCGCAATACCAGGGCAGCAGCGCGCTCAGCGTCTGCCCGCCCGCCAACCAGGGCACGCGGCTGTCGGCGCGCTGCGGCGCATTGCGCATCAAATCAACGCCTTGCGGGTTGGCGCGCTTGTGCGCCCACATGCCGCCGGGGTTGACGATGGGCATGAACACCAGGCGTATTTTTTCAAGCTGGCGGTGCAGCAGCTCGTCCCACTCCAGGCGGTGCAGCAATGCGCGCATGTAGTGCAGGATGAGCTGCGTGCCGATGCGCTCCAGCCCATGGATGCCGCCGAAAAAACCCACCGCGGGCGCCAGCGGGTCGGCCGAGCCGATGCTGGCGGTGTAGAGCGGAAAGGAGGGCGAAAGCGTGTGCGCCTCGGCAACGACAGCGACATCGAAGTGCGCGCTGCCGGCCAGCAGAATGGCTTTCAGCTCCTCCAGCTCGGCAAAGCTGGCGGCCGCGTCCCGCGCCGGGGTGAGGCTGTAGGGGCTGTGAAGGCTGCGAGGGCTTTCCGCGCCGGTGCTCGGAGGCAGGTCGTGCATCCGGCCATCCTTGCACATTTGTTTGACAAGCGCACTACAAAGTGTGCGGCGGGCCGGTTCAGCCTGAAAACAGCTTGAGCCCGGCAACCCCCGCAAGAATCAGCACCAGTGACGCCACCTGCCCGGCCGAGAGGGCTTCATGAAAGATCGCCGCGCCCACCACGGCGGTGCCCATGATGCCTATGCCCGTCCAGGCGGCGTAGGCCACGCCCATGGGCAGCACCCGCAGCGCCAGGGCCAACATCCAGAAGCTGGCGATGGCCGCCCCAATGCCCAGCGCCGTGGGCCAGGGCCGGCTGAAGCCGTCGGCGTGCTTGAGCGCGCTGGCCCAGACGATTTCAAACAGGCCCGCGGCCAGCAGCCACGCCCAGCCGGCCGTCATGCGAAGACGCTTTCGTTATGCATTCGCGCCACCGTCAACAGCAATCGAGGCGCCGGTGACCACGCGGGCCTCGTCGCTCGCCAGGTAAGCGGCCATGGAGGCGACGTCTTCCGGTTTGCCGAAATGGCCCAGCGCGGTGAGGGCGCGCTGGCCGTCGGCGCCGGCGGCTGTGGCGGGGTTCATGTCGGTGTCGGTAGAGCCTGGGTCAATCACATTGACGGTGATGCCGCGTGCGCCCACGTCGCGCGCCAGGCCTTTGGTAAAGCCGATCAGGGCCGACTTGCTCATTGAATACAGGGTGACGCCGCCGTGGGGCACACGCTGCGCAAAGCAGGAGCCGATGGAAATGATGCGCCCGCCCGCACCCATGTGTTTGAGCGCGGCCTGCGAGGCGACAAACACCCCGCGCACATGGATGGCCAGGGTCTGGTCGATCTGCGCCAGCGTCACGTCTTCAGGCGGGCCGTAGGGAAAGATCCCGGCGTTGTTGACCAGGATGTCGAGCCGGCCGAAGGCCGCGGCGGCCTGGTTGACGGCCGCCACCAGGGGCGCCACGTCGGCGCTGTCGGCCTGGATGGCCAGGCCGCGGCTGCCCGCAGCCTCGATCTGTTTGACGACTTCCGCTGCGCGGCCTGCCGAGTTGACATAGGTGATGGCGACGTCGGCGCCGCGTTCCGCCAGGCGCCTTGCGATAGCGGCGCCTATGCCGCGGCTTGCGCCGGTGACCAGGGCGGCCTTGCCTTTGAGATCCTGCATGTTGCTTCCTTTTTCAGAGAGGTTTGAAGGGGTTGGAGTTCAGTGGATTTAATTTATACCGATTGGTATAAAATTGGCATGGTAACCTCCAAAAGCCTTTAAAAAGCCGAGTCTCAATAATTATTTACCTGTTGGTACAAAAACCACATTTCCAGCGAAATCCGCATATTCATGACTGAACGAGGAAGACCCCGCGCATTCGACCGCGAAGAAGCCCTGGGCAAAGCCATGCAGGTCTTCTGGTCGCAAGGCTATGAGGGCGCGTCCATGGGCGAGCTCACCGAGGCCATGGGCATCAACAAGCCCAGCCTGTATGCGGCCTTTGGCTGCAAAGAGGCGCTCTTCCGGGAAGCGGTGCAGTACTACAACAGCGTGGAGTGCATCGCGCTTTCGCAGGCTTTGCAAAACGAGCCCACGGCCCGCGCGGCGATCGAGGCGGTGCTGCGCATCAATGCCGGCACCTATGTGAGCTCAGGCACGCCGCCCGGCTGCATGATCGTGGTGGCCTCCATGCGGGGCGCCGAAGAAAACGCCGAGGTGCGCAGCTTTCTGATGAAGATGCGCAAGGACGGGCAGCTGGGGCTGGCCCAGCGTATAGAGCGCGGCATCCGTGACAAAGACGTGCCTGCCAAGGCGGACGCGGCGAAGCTCGCGGCCTACTACACGACGGTGATTCACGGGCTGTCTATCCAGGCACTGGACGGCGCTTCGGCCCAGGAGCTGCAGGCCATCGTCGACTGCGCCATGGCCAGCTGGGACACGCTGGTACGTTGACCGCCTGGCGGCTCAGTTTCCCGTTCGCTGCTCGATCGCCGATATCACCTGGCGCATGGCCTTGTTGACCGGCTTGTCGCTGCGCATGATGAGCGCCAGCGTTCTTTGCAGCTTGGGGTAAAGCGGGTGCACCGCCAGCCCGGGGTGTTGCCCGGGGCCGGTGACGGCCATGGCCGGCAGGATGCTGCAGCCCAGGCCCGCGGCCACCATTTCCTTGATGGCTTCCACGCTGCCCAGCTCCATCACCGGTTTGGGCGCGTGGCCCGCCGCAGCAAACCACTGATCAATGATCACGCGCGTGTTGGCGGCCGGCTCAAAGAGCACCAGCTCGCGTTTGGCCAAAAAGGCCGGCGTGATGCGGGCGGGCAGGCCGGTTTCGCGCTGGGGAATCACGGCCACAAACTCGTCATTGAGCACCGGTGTGGCCACCAGCGCGCGGCGCTGCACGGGCAGGGTCACCAGCGCCATGTCCAGCGTGTTGCCTTCCACCGCCTTGACGAAGTCGGCCGTGTTGCCGGTGTTGACCAGCACGCTCAAATTGGGAAAGCGCACGCGCAGGGAGCGCAGGATGTGCGGCAATAAATACAGGCAGGCCGTGGCGCCGGTGCCCAGCGTGACCCGGCCCGCGACGTTGGCCGAGTGCGCGGCCATGGCCGTCATCACGCCCTCGACTGCCGAATCCACATGCCTGATCTGCTCCAGCAGGTCAATGCCCGCCGGTGTGGGCGCGGCCCGGCGCGCGACGCGCTCGATCAGGCGCACGCGCAGGCGCTGCTCAAGCTGGCGTATCTGCAGGCTCACAGCCGGCTGCGACAAGCCCAGCCTTTCAGCCGCGCCCGAGAAGCTGCCGGTCTCGATGATGAGCGCGTAGGTGCGCAGGTGGTCGAGGTTGAGCGTCAGGCCGAGGGAGGGGCTGGTGGTTGGCATACAAAGAAATTCTAATGAAAATCATAAGATTTGACATATTTACTTATGCATGGCCTTGGGCAACCATCAAGGCATGCAAGTTTCAAACACTCTCTGCTCCCCCGGTACCGCGGTCTCCATCCACCCTTGTTCCGAGGGCGATATCGCGGCGATCCAGGCCATCTATGCGCATTACGTGGCGACCAACCTCGCCACCTTCGAGCTGGAGCCGCCCACAGCGCACCAGATGCTGTCGCGCCGCGCCGATATCCTTCGCGGCGGTTATCCCTACCTGGTGGCGCGGCTGGGGGGTGAGGTAGTGGGTTATGCCTATGCCAGCGCTTACCGCTTGCGGCCGGCGTATCGCCACACGGTGGAAGACTCGATTTATGTCTCGCCCGGCCACCGCCAGGCCGGCATCGGCAGCGCCTTGCTGCGGGCCTTGATTGAGGACTGCGAAGCGCTGGGCTTCCGGCAAATGGTGGGTGTGGTCGGCAACAGCGCCAACACCGGCTCGTTGCGTGTGCATGAGGCGCTGGGTTTTACGCGGGTCGGCACGCTGGCCGCTGTCGGCTACAAGTTCGGCCAGTGGGTCGACACGGTGTTGATGCAGCGGACGCTGGGCGAGGGCGCCTCAACGCCGGCCGGTTTGGCTGTGGCTCAATCGGCCGGCTGAATCACCAGGTCCGAGAGCGGGTAGGCCACGCAGGGCAGGATGTATCCCTCGCGCTTTTCCTCGGCGCTCAGGCCCGGCCATTCAATGCGGTAAGCCACCTCGCCGCTGGCCAGCCGGCAAATGCAGGTCCGGCAGGTGCCGTTGCGGCAAGAGCTGTCCATCACCACCCCAGCCAAAAGCGCCGACTGCAGGATAGGCAAGGAGGGCGAGGCGCTGAACTGCGTGCCCTCAGGGGCCAGCCGGACGCTGAACTGGGCCGGGTCGTTCATCGGTATTTCGGATTGCGCTGCCAGCGTTAGCCGCGCATGCGCTCCAGCAGCAGCACGGTCATCAGCGCCAGCAACAGTTGCTGCTCTTCGCGCTCGTTGACGGGCGCCATCTGCTCGGCGGTGAACAGGCCCTCAAACAGGGCGGGCTGTTTGGTCAACTCGGCCACCAGGGTGCCGTCGGGCCGTTTCACCTGGTAAGCGGGGTGGAACAGGTAACCCGACAGCAGCCCGATCAGCGGAAGCTGGCCAAAGAGGCCGTCCAGAAAGCGCGTCATCACGCTTTTTTCGTTAATGCTGAAGAGCGTCACGCCGTTGTCCAGCACGTCAAAGCCGGCTCTCCACATGGAACGCACACCGTGCCGCTTGATGCCGCCCAGCGCGATGCCTTGCGAATCGGTGAAGTGGTAAAGCGGCGAAAAATCAATGATGCGGTCGGCCTTGATCTGGTAGAGCTGCTGGTCCTGCTTCTCATTGGTGAAAACCGTGATCGCTTCCTTGAGCTTGAAGAGCTTTTGCCGCACATAGGCAACGGGCCGGCTGTGGGCGTCTGCGACCAGAAACTGGGGTGCGAAGGCAATGAGCTTGAAAGACATCCGCAAAGGAAACTGAAGGCGTTGGGCCATGGTGTGCAAGCGCTTGTAAATGTAAGGGTGCGCCGAATGTAACCGACGCCCGCACCGCTTTCGGGCATCGGCCTGCCGCCGGGCGGACACAGATCAAATGTCTTGCCAGCCGGGGGCGGATTTGGGCGACAATTCCGCTCCGCCGGATTTTTTCCGACCTCAAGCACCAACTCCCAGATTTTCATGTCCAGCTATTCCGTCCGCCACGCCACGCCCCGCGATGCCAAAGCCATCGCAGAGATTCATGTCGCCACCTGGCAAGCCGCCTACAAAGACCTCATGCCCGAGGACTACCTGAACAAGATCTCCGTCGAAAAACGCCTGGCCTACTGGCGCGAAGCCATCGAGTTCAGCGAACCGCAACTGCTGGTAGCCACCGACGGCGACGAGATCGTGGGTTTTGTCGGTTTTGACCGTTCGCGTGATGCGGGTACCAAGTCCACCGTGGGCGAAGTCTGGGCCATGTATGTGGCGCCGGCGCACTGGGGCAAGGGCGCTGGGCTGGCCCTGTGGGATGGCGCGCGCGAAGGCCTGAAGGAAGAAGGCTGCACGCAGGTCACGTTGTGGGTGTTGTTGCGCAATGAACGTGCGCTGCGGTTTTATGAGCATGCTGCGGGGTTCAAGCGGGAGATGCCTTCGCTTAAGACTGTGGCGTTTGGTAGTGCCAAGCTTGAAGAGATTCGGCTTAAGAGGGTAGTGGACTAGTTTTTTGCCGGGTCTTGCTCCGGTCTCTCGCGCTCTTGCCCTTTGCTGAGGCTGTTGGCCGGGGGTTGCCCGGCGGCAAGTAACTTTCTTTTGCTTCGCCAAAAGAAAGTCACCAAAGAAAAGGCGACCCTACTGTCTGCGTCCCTCCGCTTCGCTGCGGGCAACCTGCGGTGCTCGGTCCAGACGGGGTCAAAAACAACTCGCTTCGCTCAAACAAGTTTTTGCCCTTATCCGTCTGGCCCTGTGCTCCTCGGCGCAGACAGAAGGGGCAATCGGGCACGGGGACCAAATACCAAAGACAAATACCAACAAGGACTCGCCGTGGCGAGTCCTTGTTTCTTCAGGTATTCAGGTTTCTTTCTTCGGCTGTTTGGTATTCGGTATTGGTATTCCATCTCCCCACCCCTTCTGTCTGCGCCGAGGAGCGCAGGTTCAGGCGGATCAGGGATCGCGACTGTCTGAGCCGAAGGCGAGTTCGAGCGAGACCCCGCCTGAACCGAGCACCGCAGGTTGCCCGTAGCGAAGCGAAGGGACGCAGACAGTAGGGTCGCCTTTCTTTTGCTTACTTTTCTTTGGCGAAGCAAAGAAAAGTGAGTTGCCGCCGGGCAACCCCCGGCCAGCTGTCCTCAGCAAAGGGCACAAGCGCGCAGGCTGGAACAAGACCCAGCCAAATCAAGACGGAACATTCACTACCCGTTCATCATCATCCGGAATCAAAGGCATCCCTTCATCCGGCTCCACCGGCAACTCCAGCGCATCATCATCATCCCCGGCCTCTTCGGGCGGGCCATAGCGGGGCTGGCCGTTGTCGGTGACCGGGGCCTTGGGGGTGCGTTTGGCAGTCCTGTGCATGAAATTCTCCTTGGGCGTGAAGGCTTGATGATGGGGACTCATGCAGCGCAGCCCGCCAAGCCAAGCGGCTGTTCTTTTGTCAGTGCGGGCCGACAACCGGCCGGCCTTTGCAACACTCTCTTGTCCTACATGCAAGCTGTCTTGCTGCGCACAGGCCGCAGCTTCGCTTGTGCCTACAGTGGTTGACTACACCCGATGGCCCCGAATCTGATCGCGGGTGCCACATCAGCATTGTGTGGAATTTTTTTGAAAGAAGCATCATGGACAAAACCACAGCATCTCCAGCCAACGACAACCCCATCCAGCGCAGCGTCGAATCCGCAGGCGCGGCGCTTCACAGCGGCATTGACAAGGTCGCCGAGCCGGCACGCAACGCGGTGGAGCGCGCCTCCTCGGCGGCGCACCAGGGTGTCGACAAGCTGGCCGGCAGCGCCAGCCATGTGGCGGACCGTTTTGCCGACCAGACGCGCCTGGTGAGCGAGGCGCCCGGCCGCGTGCTTGAAGCGTCGAAATCGTGGGTGCAGGAAAAACCGCTTGAGGCGGTTGGTGTAGCGCTGGCGCTCGGGTTCATTCTGGGCCGATTGACGGCGCGCTAAGCCGTCTCAGCTCCTGTTCGGTCAAAGCCGCCTTGGGGCGGCTTTTTGCTGCACTGTGCTTCTGTGGGCGGAGCGACATCAAATTTGGGTACAGTAGGCGACCTTTCCCGGTGCGCCACAACGACAACAGCTCAGCGCCGGATCTTGCAAGGCAAGCCTTGCATGTCTTCCTACCTCTCATAAAAATTATGGCCAGCAGTCTCCTTGCATTAATTGACGACATCGCCACCGTGCTCGACGACGTGGCAATACTCTCCAAAGTAGCCGCCAAGAAAACCGCCGGTGTGCTGGGCGACGACCTGGCGCTCAATGCCCAGCAGGTCTCGGGCGTCAAAGCCGACCGCGAACTGCCGGTTGTCTGGGCTGTGGCCAAAGGCTCTTTTGTCAACAAGGCCATCCTGGTGCCGGCGGCGCTGGCGATCAGCGCTTTTGCGCCCTGGGCGGTCACGCCGCTGCTGATGGTGGGCGGCGCCTTTCTTTGCTACGAGGGTTTTGAAAAGCTGGCGCACAAGTTCATGCACAGCGCGCACGAGCGCGCCACCGAACATGAGGCGCTGACGGCCGCACTGGCCAATCCGGCGGTTGATTTGCTGGCGCTGGAGAAAGACAAGATCAAAGGCGCGGTACGCACCGACTTCATTCTTTCGGCTGAAATCATTGCGATCACGCTGGGCACGGTGCAGGCCAGCCCTTTCATCACGCAGGTCGCCGTGCTGTGCGGCATCGCGCTTCTGATGACGGTGGGGGTTTACGGCCTGGTGGCCGGCATCGTCAAGCTTGACGACGGCGGTTTGTACCTCAGCCAGCGTGAGGGCAGCGGCGCTTTGCAGCGGCTTCAGCGAAGTGCGGGGCGCGGCATTTTGCTGACGGCGCCCTGGCTGATGAAGGGGCTCTCAGTGGCCGGTACGGCCGCGATGTTCCTGGTGGGCGGCGGTATTTTGACGCACGGCATCGCGCCTTTGCACCATGCCATCGAGGCGCTGGCGCAACAAGCGGCAGCGCTGGGTGGTGTCGGCGGGTTTGTGGCGGCCCTGACGCCGCTGTTGATGGACGCTGTCGTGGGCCTGGTTGCCGGGGCTTTGGTGTTGCTGGCAGTGACGCTGGCTAAAAAGGCCTGGCCCAAGCGCTAGACCTGCATATACCCAGGCATCAGCTTCTGGGTTTGCCCGGCCGCGCGGGTTGATCCGGCTTTGCGTGATCACTGTCGGCCTCGCCAGCCTCACCGGTGGGTTCGTTGTCTTGCACAGAAAAGGGCCAGCGGCCTTTTTGCGCCGGCGGCGCGGGCTTGGCGGCTTCCCGTGCTCGCTGCTCCAGTGCCTTGCGGCTTTCGGCGTCGGGCGCGGGTGCTTTCAGTCTGGGCATTGAAGGTCTTTCTCAAGATAAAGAAGGCGATCAAAAGAAAGCGGTCAACGCTTTCAATTCATGCCTTCACCTTAACCCTTGCAGGGGCGGGCGGCTGTAGGCTGGCGGTGACGGCGGCTGTAGGAGAGTCCGGGCCGCGGGATGCGCCGGATCTCGTGCCCGGTGCCGCGGGCAAGCTGCTCTTGCGCTGGATCAGGTCATGCTTGGCAAAGAGCTCAGCGATCCAGTCCACAAACACGCGCACCTTGTTGCTCAGGTGGCGGTTGGGCGGGTAGACCACGTGGATGGGCTTGGCCTCGGTGCACCAGCCGTTGAAGAGCGGCTCCAGCGCGCCGCTGCTGATGTGGTGCTGCACGAGGAAAGTCAGCGTCTGCAACACACCCAGGCCGGCCAGCGCGGCCGCCACCCCGGCATTCGAATCATTGACCGACAGTTGGTGGTGGCCTTCGATCTCCACTATCTCGCCGTCTTTGTGCAGCGTCACGTTGTAGAGCTTGCCGTCGCGCGGTGAAAAGTAGCGGATCAGCCGATGCCCGTCGACCAGCTGCTTCGGGTGCTCAGGCGTGCCGTGGCGTTTGAGGTAGGCCGGCGAGGCGCAAGACATTAAATAGAACTCGCCGATGCGGCGCGCCACCAGCGACTGGTCGGTGATCTCGCCGCCGCGGATCACGCAGTCGACGTTTTCCGCCAGGATGTCGATGGGCCGGTCGCTCACACCCAGCTCCAGCTGGATGTCGGGGTAGCGTGCATAAAAGTCCGGCAGAGCGGGGATCACCACCGCCATGCCCAGCGATGAGGGAATGTCCACCTTGAGCCGGCCGCGCGGACTTGCCTTGGCGCGCGACATGCTGGACTCCAGCTCTTCCATCTCGCCCAGCAGGCGGCCGGCGCGCTCGTAATAGGCGGCGCCGTCGGCGGTGACGGTGACTTTGCGTGTGGTGCGGTTCAGGAGTTTGGTGTCCAGCGACAGCTCCAGCGTCTGGATCAGCCGCGTCACGGTCGGCTTGGGCATGCCCATGGAGTCGGCCGCCTTGGTGAAGGTGCCGGCTTCCACGACCCGTACAAAGGCCTGCATTGCGGAAAACTTGTCCATGGGAAGTCCTGTCCTGGTGAAGGTTGTCAGCGGGTGTCGCGTTAAGTGATCCGCCTGCCTCGCCCCCTGGCTGTGTTGGCCATGGTGCGGCAGAAGGCTCGAAAGGTCTGTAAACGCAGCCTCATCAGGCAGGCATGGGCTGAAGGCGAGGGGCGATTGTGACGAGCCTGGACACATTCTGCGGCCGGCGCCAAATAGCCCTGACGCGCGTCAGGGATTACCCGCAGGCCATTGACCCTGCCCCGCAGGGAAGGCCGAAGCTGCGTGCCTATGCCATTCAAAAGAGTCTTCATGAGCTGGAGCCGTGGTTTGCCCTGCAGATTGCCTTTCAGGGCCTCGACATACCCCGATTGTTGCACCCGTGAAATAAAGTATGAACGGAATGGCTATTTATTAAGTGATGGCTGGCGCGTATCTTCTGCTGCATTGCAACAAACAGGAGCCCCGCGCGGTTCATCATGATGAAAAGCCACCAGCCAGCCCTTTCAGGCGCTGCCAAAGCCACAACACCCCCCTGGGTGGACAAACAGATCCAGCTGGCGCTGAAAAAGCCGCTGGACGTGCGTTTTTACGGCCGCCGCAGCAGCAAGGGCACCTCTCCCCTGGTGGTGCACTTCCACGCCGGCGCCTTTGTGGGCGGCTCGCTGGAAGGCGGCTCCTGCGTGGCCGGGCTGCTGGCCGATGCCGGCGCGGTGGTGATGTCGCTGGACTATCCGCTGGCGCCCGAGCATCCCTTCCCCAATGCCGTTGAAATGGGTTACGCCGCTTTGGTCTGGGCCTTCAAGTCCCGCCACAAGCTGGCCGGCGCCGGTGCGCCCGTGTTTGTGGCCGGTGAAGAAGCCGGCGGCAATATCGCCGCCGCCGTGGCGCTGATGGCGCGCGACCTGCATGAACCTGCACTGGCCGGGCAGATTTTGCTGTCGCCCATGCTGGACCCTTGCCTGGCCACCGCGTCGCTGCGCGATGCCGAAGCCGGCCCGGTGGGCTGCACCTGGGCCGACGGCTGGCACAACTACCTGCCGCGCCTGGAAGATGCCGGCCACCCTTATGCGGCCCCGGGCTCGGCCTACCGCCTGGCCGGCCTGCCGCCCACGCTGCTGATTACTGCGCAAGACGACCCGCTGCGCGACGAAACCCTGGCCTATGCCGCGCGGTTGCGTGCCGCCGGGCTGGCCGCGCGCGACGTCGTGCTGCCCGTGCCCACCGGCTGGCCTTGCAGCTACCTGGAGCCCGCCGGCCGCAAAACCGCCTGGGGACCGATCCTGCACGAACAGTTCAGCGGCTTTTTGAATGGCGCGCTGGCGCCGCAGGTTGAGAGCATTTCCTGAACACACATAACGATCAACTATTTTTTTCTGGAGGGAGTTTTATGCAATCCATTTACCCGGCCGTTAGCCGTTGTCGCAGCGGCCATGCAGGGCCGCAGGGCAGAAGCCCTTTGTGTTCTGGTGCTTTTTGAGGCGGTGCTTGACCTCAACTTAAGTTGAGGTTTTAGAGTCCCTGTTTCAGCGCCCCTATCAGCTACGCCGATCCGTTTAATTTTTTCAATCCGTTTTTTCTTTTTCGTTTTATCAATCCGTCAATTCACTTTTCAAGAGAACTCACATGTCATCGATCAAACTTCATACCCCCCAACGCCGTGTACTGGCGATTGCGCTGGCCGTGCTGGCGCTGACCGGCGTGACCGCCGCCATCTTCGGTGTGTCCGGCACGCGTGCCCAGTCGGGCGCACCCGGCGAGCCGCAAGCCACGCCCGTGTCGGTCGCCACCGTGGTGCAAAGCGACGTCTCCGCCTGGGACGAGTTCTCGGGCCGGCTTGAAGCGGTAGAGCGGGTGGACATCCGCTCGCGTGTGGCTGGCAACATCCAGTCCGTGCATTTCCGCGAAGGCGCACTCGTCAAGAAAGGCGACCTGCTGCTGACCATCGACCCGGCGCCTTACGCCGCCGATGTCGAGCGCGCCGACGCGCAGGTTGCCGCGGCCCAGGCCCGCGTGACCCAGGCCAAGGGCGAGCAAGAGCGCTCACAGCGCCTCTGGAGCGAGCAAGCCATTTCCAAACGCGAGTTTGACGAGCGCACCAACGGCAAGGGCGAAGCCGACGCCAACCTGCGCGCCGCGCAAGCAGCCTTGCAGACAGCGCAACTGAGCCTGGGCTATACCCAGGTGCGCGCACCGGTGTCCGGCCGTGTCGGCAAGCTGGAAGTGACCGTGGGCAACCTGGTGGCCGCAGGCCCGGGCGCACCGGTGCTGACCACGCTGGTGTCGGTGAGCCCGATCTACGCAAGCTTTGATGCCGACGAACAAGTCGTGACCAAGGCCCTGAAAGACGCAGGCGGTAATGGCGGAAATGGTGGCTCAGGCAGCCGCAACCTCGAACGCATCCCGGTGCAGATGGGAACCGCCGCCAGCACCGACACGCCGTTCGAAGGCAAGCTGCAGCTCGTCGACAACCAGGTCGATGCCCGAAGCGGCACCGTGCGCGCCCGCGCCGTGTTCGACAACAAGGATGGCCAGCTGATGCCCGGCCAGTTCGCACGCATCCGCATGGGCCAGGCCACCAAAGGCACGGCGCTGCTGATCAATGAGCGTGCCGTCGGCACCGACCAGAACAAGAAGTTTGTGCTGGTGGTGGGCGCCGACAACAAGGCCGTCTACCGTGAAGTCACGCTGGGCGCCAACATCAACGGCCTGCGCGTCGTCAAGGCTGGCCTGGCCGCCAACGAACGCATCGTCGTCAACGGCCTGCAACGCATCCGCCCCGGTGCGCTGGTGGCGCCGCAGCCGGTGGAAATGTCCGCCAAGGCCGAGCTCACCGAAAAAGCCGTGAAGGTCGCGGCCAAGTCCTGAGCCGGCTTCACACCTGAACAAGAAGAATTGCCATGAATTTATCCAAGTTTTTTATTGACCGGCCGATTTTTGCCGGCGTGCTGTCGCTGCTGATGTTCATTGCCGGACTGATCGCGCTGCGCTCGCTGCCTATCGCCGAGTACCCCGACGTGGTGCCGCCCACCGTGGTGGTGCGCGCCAACTACCCCGGCGCCAACCCCAAGGTGATTGCAGAGACTGTGGCTACGCCGCTGGAGGAATCCATCAACGGCGTGGACGGCATGCTCTACATGAGCAGCCAGGCCACCACCGACGGCCTGATGACGCTCAATGTCACCTTCAAGCTGGGCACCGACCCTGACAAGGCACAGCAGCTCGTGCAAAACCGCGTCTCGCAAGCCGAGCCGCGCCTGCCCGAAGAAGTGCGCCGCCTGGGTATCACGACCATCAAGAGCTCACCCGACCTCACGATGGTGGTGCACTTGCTCTCGCCCAACGACCGCTACGACATGACCTACCTGCGCAACTACGCGGTGCTTAATGTCAAGGACCGCCTGGCGCGCATCAACGGCGTGGGCCAGGTGCAGCTGTTCGGCTCCGGCGACTATTCGATGCGCGTCTGGCTGGACCCGCAAAAAGTGGCTGAGCGCGGCTTGTCCGCCGGTGACGTGGTGCGTGCGATCCGCGAGCAGAACATCCAGGCCGCTGCTGGTGTAGTGGGTGCTTCGCCCGGCCTGCCTGGCGTGGACATGCAACTGTCTATCAATGCCCAGGGCCGCCTGCAAAGCGAAGAAGAGTTCGGTGACATCATCGTCAAGACCGACAAGGGCGGCGCCGTGACGCGCCTGCGCGATATCTCCCGCCTGGAACTGGGCGCTTCGGACTACGCCTTGCGCTCCTTGCTGGACAACAAACAGGCTGTGGCCGTGCCGGTGTTTGCCGCGCCGGGCTCCAACGCCATCCAGATCTCGGATGACGTGCAAGCCGTCATGAAAGAGCTCAAAAAGAACATGCCCGAAGGCGTGGACTACGAAATCGTCTACGACACCACGCAGTTTGTACGTTCGTCCATCGAAGCCGTGGTGCACACGCTGCTGGAAGCCGTGGCGTTGGTCGTGCTGGTCGTGATCATCTTCTTGCAAACCTGGCGCGCCTCCATCATCCCGCTGCTGGCCGTGCCCATTTCTGTCATCGGCACTTTTGCGGTGATGCATCTCTTCGGCTTCTCGATCAACGCGCTCAGCCTGTTCGGGCTGGTGCTGGCCATCGGCATTGTGGTGGACGACGCCATCGTGGTGGTGGAGAACGTGGAACGGAATATCGAAGCGGGCTTGAGTCCGCGAGACGCGACCTACCGCGCCATGCGAGAGGTCTCCGGGCCCATTATCGCGATTGCGCTGGTGCTGATCGCTGTGTTCGTGCCACTGGCTTTCATCACCGGCCTGTCGGGCCAGTTCTATAAGCAGTTCGCACTGACGATTGCGATCTCGACCGTGATCTCGGCTGTCAACTCGCTGACGCTGTCTCCAGCCCTCGCAGCATTGCTGCTCAAGGGCCACGACGCACCCAAGGACTCGCTGACCCGCGGCATGGACAAGGTCTTCGGCCCCTTCTTCAGGGCCTTCAACAAGGCCTTTCACCGCGGTTCTGAAAATTACAGCCGTGGCGTCAAGGGTGCGATCTCGCGCAAGGCCGTGATGCTGGGCGTGTACCTGGTGCTGGTGCTGGCCACCACCGGCCTCTTCAAGGCTGTGCCCAGCGGTTTTGTTCCCGGCCAGGACAAGCAGTACCTGATCGGTTTTGCCCAGCTGCCTGACGGCGCCACGCTGGACCGCACCGAAGACGTGATCCGCCGCATCAGCGACATCGCCATGAAGCAGCCCGGCGTGGAACACGCGATTGCTTTCCCCGGCCTGTCGATCAACGGCTTCACCAACAGCTCCAACTCGGGCATTGTGTTCCTGTCGCTCAAACCGTTTGACCAGCGCAAGACCGCAGACCTGAGCGCGGGCGCCATCGCCGGCCAACTCAACGGCCAGTTTGGCGGCATCCAGGAAGCGTTTATTGCGATGTTCCCGCCGCCGCCTGTGCAGGGCCTGGGCACCACCGGCGGCTTCAAGCTGCAGCTGGAAGACCGTGGCTCGCTCGGTTATGCAGCGCTGGACGCCGCCACCAAGGCCTTCATGGCCAAGGCTTACCAGACGCCTGAGCTGGCCGGCATGTTCTCGAGCTTCCAGGTCAATGTGCCGCAGCTCTACGCCGACATCGACCGCACCAAGGCGCGCCAGCTTGGCGTGCCGGTGACCGACGTGTTCGACACCATGCAGATCTACCTGGGCAGCCTGTATGCCAACGACTTCAACAAGTTCGGCCGCACTTACAGCGTGCGTGTCCAGGCCGATGCGCCTTACCGCGCCCGTGCTGAAGACATCGGCCTGCTGAAAGTACGTTCGACCACCGGCGAAATGGTGCCGCTGTCAGCGTTGATGAAGGTCACGCCGAGCTTTGGCCCTGAACGCGCCATGCGCTACAACGGCTTCCTCTCGGCCGACATCAACGGCGGCGCCGCACCCGGCTATTCGTCGGGCCAGGCGCAGGATGCGGTTGCCCGCATCGCTGCCGAAACCCTGCCGCCCGGCATCAGCTATGAGTGGACGGACCTGACGTATCAGGAAATCATTGCCGGTAACTCCGCCATGTGGGTGTTCCCGCTGGCCCTGCTGCTGGTCTTCCTGGTGCTGGCCGCGCAGTATGAAAGCCTGACCTTGCCGATCGCCATCGTGCTGATCGTTCCCATGGGCCTGCTGGCCGCGATGCTGGGCGTGAAGCTGACCGGAGGCGACAACAACATCTTCACGCAGATCGGCTTGATTGTGCTGGTGGGGCTGTCGGCGAAGAACGCCATCCTGATTGTGGAGTTTGCGCGAGAGCTGGAGTTTGCCGGGCGTACGCCGCTGCAGGCCGCGATTGAAGCCAGCCGCCTGCGCCTGCGCCCCATCCTGATGACCTCGCTGGCCTTCATCATGGGCGTGCTGCCCCTGGTGCTGTCGACCGGCGCCGGCGCCGAAATGCGCCACGCCATGGGTGTGGCCGTGTTCTCCGGAATGATTGGCGTGACGGCTTTCGGCCTCTTCCTCACGCCGGTGTTCTACGTCACGCTGCGCCGCCTCACGGGCAACCGACCGCTCAAGCTGCATGGCGAAGTGCCGCACATCGAAGCCTTCGCAGGCGCCGGTGGTGCAGGTGCGCATGCACAGCCCGCAGCGCCCCTCAAGCTTCACGAATAACAACAAGCATCAAGTTACAGGAGTTCATCATGAACCGCACAACATCGAAACTGCGCACCGCACTGCTGCCGCTCTTGGCCGCCCTGGTGCTGGCCGGTTGCGCCACCAGCGCATCGGTTGACCCGGCCAGCATCCCTGCTGCGCCGGCGGCGTACAAAGAAAACGTCGCCACCGTTGCAGCGACACCGACTGCCCCGCAATCCCAAGGCACCTGGTGGAAGGTGTTTGCCGACCCCGTGCTCGACCAACTGGTCGAGCAGGCCGGCAATAACAACAACAGCGTGAAAGTGGCCGCCGGCCGGCTGGCCCAGGCGCGCGCCATCTTGCGCGCCACCGACGCCGACCGTCTGCCGCAAGTGGGCCTGAGCGGCGGCGCGGTGCGCCAGAGCAACATCACCACCAACCGCGTGGCGCAGACCACGGTCACGGCCGCTGCCAACTTCTCGTATGAAGTTGACCTGATCGGCAAGCTGTCGCTCAACTCCGACGCCGCGTCGCTGGACGCGAAGTCGCGTGAAGCCCTGCTGCGCAGCACCCAGCTGCTGGTGCAGGCCGACGTGGCGCAGACCTACCTGAACCTGCGCTCGCTAGACACCGAGCGCGCGTTGGTGCGCGACACGCTGCAGGCTTACCGCAACACCCTGCGCCTGACGGAAGTCCGCTTCAAGGAAGGCGATGTGGCCGAATTGGACGTGGCCCGTGTGCGCACCGAGGTGGCGGCCACTGAATCGGAAGCGCTGGCGCTGGACCGCCGCCGCGCCGAGCTGGAACACGCGCTGGCCGTGCTGGTCGGTGAAGTGGCTTCGAACTTTGCCGTCGCGCCCACCGAGTGGTCGACCGCGCTGCCGGTGATCCCGGCCGGTGTGCCCAGCACGGTGCTGGAGCGCCGCCCCGACGTGTCGGCCGCGCAAAGCACCATGCAGGCCGCACAGGCCCGCGTGGGTGTGGCCGAGGCCGCCTGGTTCCCGACCTTCTCGCTCACGGCCAACGGTGGTTATGCCGCGCCCGAGATCAAGGACCTGTTCAAGGTATCCAGCCAGGCCTGGGGTGTGGGCGCACTGCTGTCGCTGCCGATCTTTGACGGCGGCCGCCGCAAGGCCGGTGTGCAGAACGCGAATGCCGAACTCGACATCGCACTGGCCAACTACCGCGAGCAGATCCTTGTCGCCTTCAAGGACGTGGAAGACCAGCTCTCGGCTTTGCGCCTGTTGGCTGAGCAGTCTGAAGCGCAGTCGCGCTCGGTGGCTTCCGCCACCCGCGCCACGGTGCTGTCGGATTCACGCTACCGCAACGGTTTTGTGAGCCAACTGGAGCTGCTGGACGCCCAGCGCAGCGAACTGCGCAACAGGCGGCAGGCGCTGCAGGTGAAGACTTCGCAGTACCTGGCGACGGTGGGATTGATCCGGGCGCTGGGTGGCGGATGGACAGTTTGAATACCCCTCTTGAGGCTCACTGCGTGTAGCCTCCTTTCCCCTTGCAGGAGACGGGCGCCTTGGGGCCGGCGGAGCCGGACCCCGGCCCCCCTGGAGTTATCTCTCACACGCGAAAAGCGGCCTTTATGGCCGTTTTCTTCTTTTTGGTGGCGTTTGGGGCGTAGTGGGGTCTTGAAATGGCCGCAAGGTGGGGCGCCGGCGTACGCCATCTGTTAAAACAGTCGGCTGTGTCTTGTTTTCCTATTCTTTTACCTGTTTGCCCCTGATGCCTGTTTCACCCGCCGCTTCCGCTCCTTCGTCTGTCACGCCCGCCATCATCAACTGGACGGAGGGCGGTGAAGCGCGTTCAGCGCGCTGGCGTTCCGAGCGCGGTGCTGCGCCGCCCAAACGCGTGGTGATCGCCGACGACACCATGGCGGCTGATACGGCTTACCGCCTGGCTTGTGAAGGCACGGGTCTGCTCTGGCGCGGTGACTTCCAGAATGCGCGTTTGCTGCTGCAAGCGCTGGCGCGCCGCATCGACAAGCCGGCAAAACCGAAGCGCGAAAAGCGCGTTAAAGATACGAAACCTGGCGAAGCCGCCGTTGCAACGGCCGCACCGGCGCCTGTTTTCCCCGAAGCTTTTCACCTGCACCGCCAGGCGCAGGCGCAGCGCGCCCGCGTGCTCAGCATGGTGCTGATCCCGTTTGATGCGGACTACAGCATTCCTTTGCGCCGCGCGCCGGATGCCAAGAAGGCCTGCTCGGAAGCCTGGGGCCCCGCCAAGGAAGCCGCAGGTTCCTCCGTGGCATCGCTGCGTGAGTTGATGGGTTTTATCAGCTCGCACGAGTGGCGCCGCAAGGGTGTGCCCATTCCTGCCCTCGGCGAAGAGGGGCCGCACAACCGCATCCACCCGCACTACGGCGTCTTTTCCCCCGTGCGCGGTGAGTACATCGACTTGGTGGCCCAGGCGCCTGTGCCTGAGGGCACCGACGACCTGCTGGGCTTTGACATCGGCACCGGCACCGGCGTGTTGGCTGCGGTGCTGGCCTTGCGCAGCGGTGTGCAGCGTGTGGTTGCAACCGACCAGGACCCGCGTGCGCTGGCCTGCGCGCGCGACAACCTCAAACGGCTGGGTTTTCCGCAGATTGAAGTGCGCGAGGCCAACCTGTTTCCTGAAGGCAAGGCGCACATCATTGTGTGCAACCCGCCCTGGCTGCCTGCGCGCCCCGGCTCGCCGATTGAGCATGCGGTGTATGACGAAGACAGCCGCATGCTGCTGGGCTTTCTCAACGGCCTGGCCGCGCATCTGGAGCCCAAGGGTGAAGGCTGGCTGATCCTCTCGGACATCGCCGAGCACCTGGGCCTGCGCACGCGCGCATGGCTGCTTGCTGCGATAGATGCGGCCGGGCTTAAGGTGGTGGACAGGCTCGATGCACAACCGCATCACCCCAAGGCGGCTGACGCCAGCGATGCGCTGCACGCGGCGCGCGCGGCTGAAGTCACGTCGCTGTGGCGCCTGGCCGCCAAATAAATCTGAGACTTGCGAGTTCGATGGAAGCTCAATCACGCGACACCGTCTTGCTGGCCCCCATGGAAGGCCTGCTGGACTTTGTGCTGCGCGACATCCTCACCCGGGTGGGCGGCATAGACCGCTGCGTCTCCGAGTTCATCCGCATCACTGACCAGTTGCTGCCCGAGCGGGTTTTTTACCGCATCGTGCCGGAGCTGCACAACGGCGGCCGCACGCTGGCCGGCGTGCCGGTGCGCGCACAACTGCTGGGTTCAGACCCGGGCTGCATGGCGGAGAACGCCGCGCGGCTGGCAAGCCTGGGGCCGGCCGGCATCGACCTCAACTTCGGCTGCCCGGCGGCGGTGGTCAATCGCCACGGCGGCGGGGCATCGCTGCTGAGAGAGCCCGAAACCCTGACGGCGGTTGTGGGGGCGGTGCGCCGGGCCGTACCCGCACACATGCCGGTGTCGGCCAAGATGCGGCTGGGTTACGACGACGACGCACGCGCTGTTGAATGCGCGCTCGCCATCGAAGCAGGCGGCGCGGGCGAGCTGGTCGTGCACGGCCGCACCAAGGCCCAGGCCTACAGGCCACCGGCGTACTGGGAGCGGATTGCCGACATCCGCGCCGCCGTCAAAATTCCGGTCGTGGCCAACGGTGAAATCTGGACCATCGAAGATGCGCGGCGCTGCCGTGAGGTTTCTGGCTGTGACACCTTGATGATTGGCCGCGGCGCGGTGCGTGACCCGGGTCTGGGCCTGGCGATCAAGGCCGACAGACTGGGTGCGCAGGCAGCAGTGAGCTGGCCCACCTTGCTGCCGCTGATCAACGATTTCTGGCGCATCGTCTGTTCGCGGATTGAGCCGCGTGCGCGCGCCGGGCGGCTCAAGCAGTGGCTCAACTTTTTGCGCCGGCGTTTCCCGGAAGCGGAAACGGCTTACCAGGCGATCAAGACGGTGAACGACCCGGTGCTGGTAGAGGCGTGGCTGGTACAGGCGCTACGGGGCTATGTGCCTGAACAAGTTGCCGTACCCTTACCTGAAGCGGCCTGAGCCGGAAACCCCGCACACATTGCAACCAGGCTTTACACAAAGACCCCGGTGACTTTGCAACCCCTATACAGCAGGGGAACACCATGAAGACTCACCAACCCCAAAGGAGTCGACATGAAATCAACAGCCATTGTGTGTGCCATCGCCGCAGCGTCGCTGGGCTTTGCCTCGCTCTCGTTTGCGCAAGGCTATGACGGACGCGGCCCACGGGGCGAGCCACCGCGTGTGGAATATCGCGGACCTGGCGGCCCCGGCCATGGCCCGGTTTACCGTCCGGTTGACCGCCGCGTCGTGGTTGAGCATCGCCATGTCCGTGATAACCGCAACGACCGTCACTTTAACGGCCATGGCCGGCAGTTTTACCGCGGCGGTCTTATCCCGAATGAATACCGTGGCCGGCAATATGTGGTGAGCGACTGGCGCGGTCGTCACCTGCATGCGCCGCCACGCGGCCAGCAATGGGTGCAGGTTGGCGCTGACTACGCGCTGATCGCCATTGCCACGGGCGTGATCGCGCAGCTGGTGCTCAGCAACTGATCATCCTGCTCCGCACAAGAGCCTGTCCGGTTAAACGGGCGGGCTTTTTTTTGACCTTCGCCTGTAAGCGCAAAATGGCTTGATGAAAACACCCCCGAGATTGCAGTCCTTGCTCGAAGAAGGCCTGATCGACACCGTCGTGCGCCAGCTCATGAGCGGCAAGGAGGCGATGGTCTATGTGGTGCGCTGCGGAGACGAAACCCGCTGCGCCAAGGTCTACAAAGACGCGACCGAGCGCAGCTTCCGCCAGGCGGTGGACTACACCGAAAACCGCAAGGTAAAAAACACGCGCCAGGCGCGCGCCATGGCCAAGGGCACGCGCTTTGGCCGCCAAGCTACCGAAGCTGCCTGGCAAAGCGCCGAGGTTGACGCGCTCTACCGGTTGGCCGCGGCCGGTGTGCGTGTACCCAAACCCCACAACTTTTGCGACGGCGTGCTGCTGATGGAACTGGTGACGGACGAGCATGGCGATGCTGCACCGCGCTTGAACGACGTCGAATTCACCCCTGAAGATGCGCGCCTGCACCACGCAACGCTGCTCACGGAAGTGGTGCGCATGCTGTGCGCGGGTGTCGTGCACGGCGATTTGTCGGAGTTCAATATCCTGCTGGGCGTGACTGACGGCCAGCCCGGCCCGGTCATCATCGATTTGCCGCAGGCGGTGGACGCTGCAGGCAACAATCACGCGGGCCGCATGCTGTTGCGCGACGTGGCCAATTTGCGCAGTTTTTTCGGCCGCTTTGCCCCCGAGCTCTTGCACACCGACTACGGTAGTGAGATCTGGGACTTGTACCAGCGCGGCGTGCTGCAACCGGAGACGGTGCTGACCGGCCACTTCGCGCACAAGACCGGTCCGGTCAACCTGGGCGCGGTGATGGGCGAGATTGACGACGCGCGTGCCGAAGAAGCAGCGCGCCGCCTCCGCATGCAGGTTTAGGGAGCTGAGACGGATGTGGTGCGGACGCCGCCCAACGTGACGCGTGTCATCGCATAGGCCAGCAGCGCACAGCCGGCAATGCCGGCCACCATGGGCAGGGCCGTGCCGTCGGCAAACACGCCGACGGTCGCCATGACTACCGCGCCGGTGACAAATTGCAAGGTACCCATCAGCGCCGATGCGGTGCCGGCAATCGCGCCATGTTCTTCGAGTGCAAGTACTGCAGTGGTCGGAACCACCAGTCCCAGAAAACCGTAGCCCACCAGCAGCAGCGCGATCATCACGTCCAGCCGCTCAATACCCACGAGGTTCACCACCAGCAGCAACGCCATCACGGCCGCATAGCCTGTGACAGCCACCTTCACAATAGGCACCAGGCCGAAGCGCGCAGCCAGCTTGCCGGTGAATTGCGAGACGCCGATAAACGAGGCCGCATTGACGGCAAAGGCGATGCTGTATTGGCGCGGCGTGAGGCCGTAGTGGTCAATCAGCACGAAGGATGAATTGGCGAGGTAGGCAAAGAAGCTCGAAATGCCGAAAGCGCCTATGAACACCAGGCCCATGAAATGGCGGTCGCGCAGCAGCACGCCGTAGGCGGTGAGCGCGCTGCCGAAGCTGCTGTCCACGCGCTGCTCGGGCGGACGCGTTTCAGGCAAGGTGAAGCCCACCAGCAGCAAGCCGGCGGCAGCGGCTACGGTGACTGCCCAGAACACACTGCGCCAGCCGAAGGACTCAATCAAAATGCTGCCGGCCAGCGGCGCAAGGATGGGCGACACGCTGAAAACCAGCATCAGCAAGGACATCAGGCGCGCGGCGTCGTGGCCGGTGTGCAGGTCACGCACGATGGCGCGCGGCACCACCATGCCGGCGCAGGCACCCAGGCCCTGGATAAAACGCAGCACCACCAGCGTGTGGATGTCGGGCGCCAGCGCGCAGCCAATGCTGCCGGCGGCAAACAGCAGCAGACCGAAGTAGAGCGGCGCCTTGCGGCCGATCATGTCGGACACCGGGCCGTAAATGATTTGGCCTATGCCCAGCGAGATAAAGAAGGCCATCAGGCTGGCCTGCACCGCGCCCATGGAGGCACCCAGTGATTGCCCGATGGAGGGCAGGGCGGGCAGGTACATGTCGATGGCGAAGGGGCCGATGGCGGACAGCAAACCCAATACCAGGGCTGCCCGGAAGAAACTTTTTGTCATGAATGAAAGAGGGAAGTGGATCAGGCCACTCGTGCGCTGTTGACAGTGGGCCTGGCCCTGCACGAAACGGCATGATGAAAGCCGGCGTTGCAAATGCATGCATCTTGCAGGTCCGACGAAGAAAACCTGCCGCCATTGTCGCCGACCTCGCGGTTTTGCGCTGGCGCCGCGCAAAAACCTGTCAGGACTGACAGGGCCGAAAGAACCTGAAATGTAAGCGGGTCACTGCCTTGCTTCAAACTGTAATGAAGCGGAAATACCGGGCTTAACCTGAGTCTTTACAAACAAAGATGTGAAGAAAAAAGGAGAAGCCTTCCGATGCAAAGACGTGAATTTTCCCAAGCTGCGCTGGCGGCCGGCGCATTGGCCGCGCTGGGCCCTTTTACCGTGAGCCGGCTGGCGCAGGCCGCTGCCGCACGCGCTGCGGCGGGCATGCCCGCCATGGGCACGAATCTTTCGGGCATGGAATGGGCCAAGCCCGGCCTGCGCGCCAACACCAGCTCGGCTCCCAACCTGCACTTCACCGTCCCGCGCAAGGCCGACGTGGCTTATCTGGCCGCCTGCGGCTTTAGCAAAAACCGGTTGCCCATCCAGTGGGAGCTGCTGCAGCCCATGCTGCACGACACGGTTGCCAATGCCGCCGCGAAGGCCGCCATCGGCAACCCGGGCGTCTTTCATGCGGGATATGAAGCTTTCATCACTGGCGTGCTGGATGCCCATGCGGCGGCAGGCACGCGCTGCATCATCGACAACCATAACTACGGCCGCTACCAGGACTTCCGCTTTCAGCCCGACGGCTCGGTGATCGGCCTGACGGTGCCGCCCGGGGGCGTGCTCAGGCCCCACACCACCGATGCGGTGCAGATCCAGTCGCGGATTTTTTCGCTCGCACCGGGTGCGACGCTCAAACCCGCGCACTTCGCCGACTTCTGGACGCGTGCGGCCACCAAGTGGAAGAACCACCCGGGCTTTGGCGGCTACGGCCTGATGAACGAGCCGCACGACATGCCCAAGCCGGGCGGCGTCATCGCGTCAAACGAGGAGGCGGTGAAGGGCGGCGAAGACCTGACGATCTGGCCTACCTTCGCGCAGGCCGCTATCCAGGCCATACGGGCGGTCGATGCGGTCAACCCGATCTACGTGGCGGGCAACCAGTACGACTCGGCCATGGTGATAGGCACTAAAAACCCCGGCTTTCCGCTGGCGGGCGCCAACCTGATTTATGAGGTGCATATGTACCTGGACGCCTTCAGCAACGGCGCCTTCTTTGACTACGACACCGAGGTGGCCAAGAACTACAGCGCCGGTTTCGGCTCCGGTGCCATCAAGGCCTCAACCGGCGTGGACCGGTTGAAGATCGCCGTTGACTGGGCTGCTGCCAAGGGCGTGAAGCTGGCGCTCACTGAAGTCGGCATGCCGATTGATGACCCGCGTTGGGAGGCGATGTTCACGCAAGTGGCGGCTTACGCCGCGCAGTCGGGTTGTGAGCTTTACACCTGGATGGGCGGCAACCACTGGCCCATACGTAACTACGCTATCAACCACGTGCCTGGCTGGCACCAGAACAAGACGCTGGAGCCCGCCGTGTCGGGTGTGCTGAAAGCCTCAATCGGCATCGCACAGGCCACTGTGTTTGACGACGGCCCCGGCTACGCCCTGGCGGGCACACCGTTGACTATCACCGTCTATGCGCGCGGCAACCTGGCACAGCCGGTGGCGCTGACGGTGGCGTCGAACAAGGGCGGTACGTTCAGCAAGTCGCGGCTCACCATTCCTGCGGGCGCCAACGGGCAAGACAGCTTTACCTACACACCCGCCGTCAACCAGGTGGCCACGCTGACCTACACGGGTGATGGCCAGGTGCCACCGCCGCGCAAGGTGTTTTCATTGACCGACCCGGCGGCCTATGCGGCTACAAGCCTGCCTGATGCAGCACTGGCCATCATCGCCAAATACGGCGCCTGCAAATGGGAACTGGCCGACGGCTACACCGACTACCTGCTGGGCACGCCGGCTGCGGCAGGGCAGGTGGTGCGTGCGGTATCGGATTCCGGTTACGGCTCCAGCCCGGGCAATGCGATGGAGATGATCAACTGGATCAACAAGGACAACGGCGCGGCAGGCCCCATGTCGCCGCCGGTGATGCGGGTGACCAACGGCAAGAAGAACTCCGACCATGCGGTGCCGGAGTCCTTCGGCTTCTGGTGCAAAAAATCCTCCCGCATGGCGGGCGTGCAGCCCAATCCGCGCAACCGTGTTCCCTACAACATCGAAGACGCGCACTTTGCCATTGCAGCCCTCAGCGTGCCTGCGACTAACAACACGGGCGTGGTGTTCCAGGCCTCCAAGACGGAAGACCTGCAGACCTCGGAGCTGGGTTTGACCAACGGCCAGCCGCGCGCCAAATGGGTGGATTCAAAAGGCCAGACCGTGCAACTGCTGGCCCCTGCCAGGCTCGCGGCCAACACGCCGGCGGTGCTGGCACTGGTATCGGTGGCGGGCGCCCAAAAGCTGCGCCTCAACTCCGCCGAAGTCGGCAGCAGCGCCGCGACCTTCGCGCCCAGCGCCTTTACGCAGATGCTGATGGGCTGCGGTTATGTCAGCTACTACCCGCGAGAAGGCTTCCGCGGCAACCTGTATGCCGTCATCGCGGGCAAGGGCGCGCCCACGCTGACCGAACTGGCCGTGCTGGAGCAGTACCTGGCCGGCACGGCGGGCCTGGCGCTCAGGTGAGGGTCGGGGCTCTTACCAGGCTGCGATGGAACCGTCTGCGCGCGGCTCAGTGCCACCGCAGAGCACGCCATCGGCATTGCGCCAGATGATCTGCCCGCGGCCAAAGCCGACGCGGTTGGCGGACCACGTCACTTCATGGCCCAGGCCGGCAAGGCCGTGGAACAGGTGCTCGGGTGTGGAGCGCTCGATGCTTACGCGTTTGCCGCTTTCCCATTCCCAGCGCGGCGCGTCCAGCGAGGCTTGCGGGTTCAGGCCGAAGTCCACGGTGTTCATCACCATCTGCACATGGCCCTGCGGCTGCATGAAGCCGCCCATCACGCCGAAGGGGCCTACCGCTTTGCCGTCTTTGGTCAGAAAGCCCGGGATGATGGTGTGATAAGGCCGCTTGCCCGGCGCCAGGCTGTTGGGGTGTTTGGCATCGAGCGAAAAATTGTTGCCGCGGTTGTGCAGCGCGATGCCGGTGCCCGGCACCACCATGCCCGAGCCGAAGCCCATGTAGTTGCTCTGGATCAGCGAGACCATATTGCCTTCGCCGTCGGCCGTGCTCAGGTAGACCGTGCCGCCGCGCGAGGGCTCGCCCGGCATAGGCTGCAGGGCACGTGCACCTATCAGCGCGCGGCGCTCAGCCGAATAGGCGTCCGACAGCAGGTCGGCCACCGACACCCGCATGTGGGCCGGGTCGGCGATGTGCGCCAGGCCATCGGCAAAAGCCAGTTTCATGGCTTCGATCTGCAGGTGGTGGGTGCGCAGGGTGTCGCGTTCGGTGAAATCAAAACCCTTGAGGATGTTGAGCGCTATCAAGGCCACCAGGCCGTGGCCATTGGGCGGAATCTCCCAGACGTCATAACCGCGGTAGTTCACGCTGATCGGGTCGCACCAGTCGACCTGGAAGGCCGCGAGGTCCTCCTGCGTCAGGTAACCGCCGGCCGACTGCACAAAAGCCGCGATGCGTTCGGCCAGCGGGCCGCGGTAAAAACTTTCGGCGTTGGTGTCGGCAATCGATTGCAAGGTGTCGGCATGCGCGGCGGAGCGCCAGATTTCGCCCGGCTGCGGTGCGCGCTCCGGCGAAAAGGTGTCGAACCAGTGTTTGAAATACGGCTCCTTGAACGCGTCGCGAAACAGCGCCGTGGCCGTCTGCCAGGCGCCGGCCACCGTGGGTGATACCGGAAAACCTTCGCGCGCCAGTTCCACCGCGGGGGCCATCGAGGTTTTGAGTGGCAGGCGGCCAAAGCGCTGCGCCAGCGCGGCCCAGGCGGCGGGTGTGCCCGGCACCGTGACGGGCAGCGGGCCGTACTTGGGCACTTCGCTCAAACCCTGGCTGGTCAGTTTGTCGAGCGTGATGCTTTGTGGCGCGGGGCCGCTGGCGTTTAGCCCGTGCAGCTTGCCGCCGTGCCAGACCAGCGCGAAGGCATCGCCGCCTATGCCATTGGCATTGGGCTCGACCACCGTGAGCGCGGCCGCCGTCGCAATCGCCGCGTCAATCGCATTGCCGCCGGCCTGCAGCACCTGCAAGCCCGCCTGCGCGGCCAGTGGCTGTGATGTCGCCACCATGCCCTTGTTGGCATAGACCACGTTGCGGCGGGAGGCATAGGGATAGTGAAGGGCGTCGAAGGTGGGCATGGTTAAAAAGGAGTGAATGCCTTGCGGCATGAATTATTTGTGCTTGGGGTCCAGCGCGTCGCGCAGGCCGTCACCCAGCAGGTTGAAAGACAGCACCAGCAAAAAGATGGACAGGCCGGGCCAGATCGCCATCCAGGGGGCATTGTCGACGTAATTTTTGGCGGTGTTCAGCATGCTGCCCCAGCTGGGCGCGGGCGGCTGCTGGCCCAGGCCCAGGAAAGACAGGCTGGCCTCGGCGATGATGGCCGAGGCAATCGCCAGCGAGGCCTGCACGATCAGCGGCGGCAGCACATTGGGCAGGATGTGGCGCAGCGCGATGCGCCAGTGCGGGTTGCCCACGGCACGCGCCGCCTCGACAAAATCCTCCACCTTCATGGCCAGCACCTGGGCCCGCGTCAGGCGTATGAAGATGGGCGTGGCCGACACGCCAATGGCGATCATGGCGTTGCTGAGGCTGGGGCCCAGAAAGGCGGCCAGCGCGATGGCCAGGATCAAAAAGGGCACGGCCAGCATGGCGTCGGTAAAGCGCGAAATCAGGCTGTCCGTCCAGCCGCCTACATAAGCCGCCAGCAGGCCGACCGGCACACCCAGCGCCATGGAAATACTGACCGACACCAGGCCCGCCAGCAGCGAGGCGCGCGCGCCCCACACCACACGCGACAGCACGTCACGGCCAATCTCGTCGGTGCCAAACAGGTATTGCATGCTGGGCGCCTTGCGTACCGCGCTCCAGCTGGTGGCGACGGGGTCGTAGGGTGCGATCCACGGAGCGAACAGCGCCAGCACCACAAACATCACCACGATGGCCAGGCCCAGCATGGCGCCGCGGCGGCGCATCAGGCGGCGCAGTGCGCGCTGCGCCGGGGTGGCCTCACGCGGTGCGATGGTGGGAAGAACAGCGCTCATGCCTTAACCCCTCAGCCGCGGGTTGACGACAAAATACGCCAGGTCGGCCAACAGGTTGAGCAGGATGTAGACGCTGGAAGTAAACAGCACCACGCCCTGCACCACCGCATAGTCGCGGTTGAACACCGCGTCCACAATCAGTTTGCCGAAACCGGGAATCGAAAACACCTGCTCGGTCAGCACCGCGCCCGACAGCAACGTGCCGAACTCCAGCGCGCCCAGCGTGATGATGGGCGTGAGCGCATTACGCAGTGCATGCTTGAGCACCACACGCCGCTCGGTCAGGCCCTTGGCGCGTGCGGTGCGGACATAGTCGGCATTGAGCACCTGCAGCATGGCGCTGCGCGTGTGGCGCATCAGCACGGCGGCAATCGCATTGCCCAGCACAAAAGCCGGCATGATCATGGCCGCCAGGTTGGCCCCGAGGTCTTCAAACGGGCTGACATAACCCGAAGCCGGCAGCCAGCCCAGCTGCACCGAGAACACCAGGATCATCAAAATGCCCAGCCAGAAGTTGGGCGTGGACAAGCCCCACAGCGCAATCACATTGGCCAGGTAGTCCCAGGCCGAGTCCTTGCCCACGGCCGAAACAATGCCGGCCGGGATGCCGATCAGCAGCGCGATGACCATGGCCATGGCTGCCAGCTGCAGCGTGACCGGCAGCTTTTCCTTGATCAGGTCCAGCACCGGTTGCTGGATGCGCATGGACTCGCCCAGGTCCCCATGAAACACGCCGGAAATCCAGTAGCCGTAGCGCACCGGTAGCGGCTCGTCGAGGTGCATCTTCTTTTGCAGGTAGGCGATCACCTGCGGGTCCTGGTCTTCGCCGGCCAGGACGGACGCGGCATCACCGGGCAGCAGTTGCTGCAGCCCGAAGATGATGACGGTGACAAAAAACACCGTCGGGATGATCGCGGCAAGCCGCTTGAGCAGGTACTGGAGCATGAAAAGTGGTGGCTGCCTGTTTTACGTCATTACATCTTCAGGCCCTGGGGTCGCACCAGGCCGTCAGGCACGGCGCGCATGCCGGTGATCTTCTTGTTGTAGGCCCACAGCCAGTTGCGGTGGAACAGGTAGACCACGGGTTTGACCTTTTCCGCTTCGGCGGCCAGCGTCGCAAAGACCTTGATGCGGCCGGCAGTGTCCAGCGTGTTGCGTGAGCGGTTGAGCAGCTCGTCCCACTGAGGCCGGCATTCGCCGCTGTAGTTCAGCGGCTGCTTGCAGCCGTAAAAGCTGAACAGGTTGCCGTCCGGGTCGGCGCGGCCGCTCCAGGCCAGCACGTAGGCGTCGAACTGGCCCTTGTCCGCCAGGTTCAGCGAAGTGGCGAATTCGGTGGACTGGATCTTCACGTCAAAGCCGGCCTCCTTGGCCATGGCCTGCACCACCTGGGCCACGCGCTGGGCATCAGACGTGGTGGGCGTCATCAGCGTGAAGCTCGGGTTGGGCACACCGGCTTCTTTCAGCAGCTGTTTGGCACGCGCGACATCGCGCTTGGGAATGGGAACGTTCTTGGCGTAAAAGCTGTTGCTGGGCGGCACCCACTGGTTGCCCGGCGTGGCTTCGCCGTCCATCGCGACCTGCACGATGCCGGCGCGGTCCAGCGACAGCTCAAAGGCTTCGCGCACGCGCGGGTCGCGGCCCAGCGGGTTCTTCTGCGCCTGGTCGCTCTTGCCGGTGTTGATGGTGATGCCCTGGTAGCCCAGCTCGGTGATGCGCGAGAAGGCGAGTTTTTTGTCGGCCTTGATAGAGGCGATGTCCGACGGCGCGACGCGCTCGATGAAATCAAGCTGGCCCGAGCGCAGGTTGGCCAGGCGCACGGTGGCGTCCACGATGGGCTGGAAAACGACCTTGTCGAAATGGATGTTGGCCTTGTCCCAGTAACCGGCGTAGCGTTCCAGCACGATGCGGTCCTGCGCCACGCGTTCGGTGAACTTGAAGGGGCCGGAGCACACCGGCTTGGTGCCGAAGTTGGTGGGTGCAGCCTGCGCGGCCTTGGGCGAAACCATCATGCCGGCGCGGTCGGCCAGCACGCTGAGCAGCGGCGAGAAAGGCGCGCTGAGGTTGATCTTCACGGTGAGGTCGTCGATCACGTCCACCGTGGTCACGGGTGCCAGCTCGCCTCGGCGATTGGAGCCTGCGAGGTTTTTATGGCGGTCGATGTTGAACTTCACCGCAGCCGCGTCAAACTTTTCGCCGTCATGGAAGGTCACGCCGCTGCGCAGCTTCATCGTCAAGGCCTTGTTGTCGGCCGACCATTGGTAGGACGTGGCCAGCTGCGGCACGATGTTGAGTTTTTCATCGATGTCGACCAGTTTGTCGCACAGCGAGGAAAACACAATGCGGCTCACGAAGCTGCGCGCCAGCGTCGGGTCCAGCACGTCCGGGTCTTCGGCCAGGCCTATGCGCAGGGTTTGGGCCTGCGTCGCGCAGGCGGTGGCGGCCAGTGTCAGGGCCAGCAGAATATTCTTGCTCATGGTTTTTCCTTCACGGTTGTCGATTGCGATGATGGGTTGCTTGATTGGCTGCCTTGCGCCCGGAATCCTGGTGAACATCGTGGTCTCCATCAGGCTGCTTGCGCATGAAAAGCCGCCTGGAGCCGGAGCAGCCTCTCGTTTACAACGGCGCCGCTTGTGATGCTGGCGGGCGTCTTGATCTCTTCCCAGAAATGGCAGGCCACGGCGTGGCCGCCTTGCGAACGCAATACGGGAACTTCTTCCGCACAGCGGTCGCGCGCATGCGGGCAGCGCGTCCTGAAGCGGCAGCCCGAGGGCGGTGTGATGGGGTTGGGCACATCGCCTTGCAGCAGCGTGCGTTCGCGCTTGAGGCCGGGCTCCGGCACCGGAATGGCCGACAGCAGGGCTTGCGTGTACGGGTGGCGCGGCTGCGCGAACAGGCTGTGTTTGTCGGCGTATTCGACGATCTGCCCGAGGTACATCACCGCCACGTGCGAGGCGATGTGTTTGACCACGGCAAGGTCATGCGCAATAAAGACATACGCCAGGCCCAGTCGCCGCTGCAAATCCTGCAGCAGGTTGACGACCTGCGCCTGGATGGACACGTCCAGCGCGGACACGGCTTCGTCGCAGACGATGAGCCGCGGCTCCACTGCCAGCGCACGTGCAATGCCGATGCGCTGGCGCTGGCCGCCTGAAAATTCGTGCGGGTAGCGCTGCAGGTATTGCGGCGCCAGGCCCACCAGGTCCAGCAGCTCGGCGGCGCGCTCGCGGTGCCGGCCGCGCGCCAGGCCATGCAGGGCCAGCGGTTCGGTCAGCGCCTGCTCCACCGTCATGCGCGGGTTGAGCGAGGAATACGGGTCCTGGAAAATCATCTGCAACTCGCGGCGCTTGGCGCGCAGGCGGCCGGCGGGCAGCGTCATCAGGTCCTCGCCGTCAAACCAGACCTGGCCGGAGGTCGCATCCAGCAGCCGCAGCACCAGGCGGCCCACGGTGGACTTGCCGCAGCCCGATTCACCGACCAGCGCCATGGTCTCGCCGGCATTGAGTTCAAAGTTCAGCCCATCAACCGCATGCACAACCGCTTTGGAACGGCTGAACAGGTGCGAGCGCACCGGGAAGTGTTTGACCAGGTTTTCGACGCGAAGCAGTGCCGTCACAGCGCCACCTCGTTCGGCACGGCGGCCATTGTGTTGTGCCTGGTTGCCATGTCGGCTTCCAGTGGCGCGCGCCAGCAGGCCGCTTCATGGCCGCCGCCCATGTCCATCAGCGGCGGCACTTCCTGCTTGCATTTGTCTATGGCAAACGGGCAGCGCGGCGCAAAGCGGCAGCCATCCATGCGCGTCATGGGTGTGGGCACCTGGCCTTCAATCGCGTTGAGTCGGTCCTGCGCCAGGTGCAGCTTGGGGATGGAGCCGAGCAGGCCTATGGTGTAAGGGTGCTGCGGCTGGTCGAAGAGCCGGGCCACGGGCGCGCGCTCCACGATCTTGCCGGAATACATCACGGCAACGTCGTCGGCCAGCTCGGCAATCACGCCCAGGTCGTGTGTGATCAGGATGATGGCTGTGCCGGTTTCCTCGCGCAGGGTGCGCATCAGGTCCAGCACCTGGGCCTGGATGGTGACGTCCAGCGCGGTGGTTGGTTCGTCGGCAATCAGCAACTGAGGCTCGCAGGCCAGCGCCATGGCGATCATCACACGCTGGCGCATGCCGCCCGAAAGCTTGTGCGGATATTCGTCGATGCGCTGCTCGGGCGAGGGTATGCGCACGCGGCGCAGCATAGTGATGGCATGCTCCCTGGCCTCAGCCGCGCTGATGTCGCGGTGGCAGCGTATGCCTTCGATCAGCTGGTCGCCTATCGTGAAGGCCGGGTTCAGCGAGGTCATGGGCTCCTGGAAAATCATGGCCATGCGGTTGCCGCGCAAGGTGCGCATCGCGTCCGGCTCCAGCGTGGCCAGGTCGGTGCCTTCAAAACGGATGGAGCCGGCCGAGACCCGCCCCTGGCCCTTGGGCAGCAGGCCCATGATGGACAGCGAGGTCACACTTTTTCCGCAGCCCGATTCACCGACGATGCCCAGCGTGCGGCCTGAGGCCACCGAAAAACTGATGCCGTCTACCGCGGCAAATTCGCCGCCGCCTTCGAGCTTGAAACTGGTGCGCAGGCCGCTCACCTCCAGCAATGCCGTCATTGAGCCGCTCCGCTGCGCTGCGCGTGAAAGCGTGTGATCTCGGCCTCGATCACCGCGCGGTCGGTGACGCCTGCGGGGCTGCGGCGCGAGGGCAGGCAGGTGCTGAAGGGCTGGTAGCGCTCCAGGCTTTTGTCGTAGAGCCGGCGCAGCTCCTGGATGGGTTCGGCGTGGTCGTCCACGCGGATGTCCAGCGCGCAATAGTCTTCGGTGGTGTAAGTCAAAAGTGCTGCGGCCTGCTTGCCGCGCTTGTCGCCGCCCGCGGCCTCGCCGGCTGCCAGCGCGACGATCAGGCGTTCGGCAAAGGGCAGGCTGGCATTGGCTTCATAAGCCCGGGCCGTGGCTTCGATCACCTGCGGGCCGGCCAGCATATTGCCCGCGACGGAGTAACCCTCGCCGGCCGTGTGGCCGCACCAGTCGATGCAGGCGCTGCCCGTGTGGGCCGCAGCCTGGCCGTTCATGCCGATTAAATGAAGTTGCCTGTGGTCACGGCCTTCGTCGGCTGATGTCAGGCGTTCAATGATGGCGGCGGGCGCGAGGCCTTGGGCCAGTGCGTCCAGGGCCGGTGCGGCATAGAGGGGGTTGACCAGCGCCTGTGTGGCGAGCGCACCCACGCCACTGCGGGCGTGCGGGCACAAAGCGCCCACGGCAAAAAATTTGCTGGCAACTGCCACGCCAAACGCGCCCGATGAATCGCGCGCGATGAGGGACCAGGTCATGTCAAGCTTTCGTCAGCAGCTGCGCCCTTGGTGAGGCGTCTGGCGTGCTCCCCGGAAACAAAAACCGCGATTCGCGATTTCCATCTTGCAACGGATAACGCATGAATCGTGCCATGGACCGGCAGATCCGTGTCTCGCGGACCTGCCGGCCAAGCGGGAGTCTATTCCATCTTGAAGCTATTTGCTTCACGCCGTGGTCGGCGATCCACGGGGGTTAACCCGCTGCTTTTTTTGCCGCGGCTTCGCGCTTGCGCACCGTTGTCACGTTCTCGCGGGCGACACCCCAGTTGTCGGTCTCGACCTCATCGATGATCACAAACGTGGTAGCCGGGTTTTTGTTGAGCACCTTGACCAGCAGGTCGGTGACACCTTCGATCAGTTGCAGTTTTTGCGCCGGTGTGGCGCCTTCGCGGGTGATGCGGATATTGACATAAGGCATGGCAGAAACTCCTCAAGTTGTGGCGTGGTCGCCGATGGATGAACAGGGATGGTTTACCAGGTTCCGGCCGAAGCGCCGCCGTCCACCGCCAGCACAACACCGGTGGTGAACTGTGCGTCGGTCAGGTAGAGCACAGCGTCAACGATGTCCTGCGTGACACCGGTGCTGGCCGTTGGTGCCAGTGTCTTGAAGAAGGCCCGCGTGCCTTCATCGTCGCTGTGCATGGGGGTGGCGATGATGCCGGGCGCGACGGCGGAGACCTTCACGTTCGACGAAGCCAGCTCCAGCGCCAGTGCACGGGTTGCGTTGTTCAGGCCGCCCTTGATCAGCACCGGCAGCAGCGCAGGCACTTTCATGGTGGGTTGCATGGCAATGCTCGCGGTGATGGTCACGATGTGGCCCTGCTTGTTCTGGGCCATGTGTTTGGCGGCCTGCTGCGAGGGGTAGAAGAAGCCCTTGAGGTTGGTGCCGACTATGGTTTCCAGGTCGTCCTCGGTGTAGTCCACCAGCGGCTTGGCGGTAAAGATGCCGGCGTTGTTGATGAGGATGTCGACCTTGCCAAAGGCGGCAATCGCTTTGGCAAAGAGGGCTTTGGCGGTAGACGGTTGGGCGATGTCACCCTCGACACCGACGAAGTTGGCCGGGTTGCCGAGTTTGGCCGCAGCGGCTTGCAGGCGTGCGGCGGTGCGGGCATTGCCGACCACGTTGTAGCCGCGCTTGAGGTAAGCCTCTGCCAGAGAGAAGCCGATGCCGCTGGATGCGCCGGTGATGACGACGGTTTTGTTGCTGTTGCTCATTTCAAAAGTCCTTTACTGGTTGACGAAACGGTGTGGAGTTCACGATGAATTCCTGCGCCGAACCGGGGTGAATGTGTTGTTCGTCTCGGTGAGATGAACTGTATTGATGCGGTAGAAGAAGATAAATACAGGTTTTTTCAAATTACCTGATACATGGTGTAATGAATTGGCGAAAAACTGGCCAAGGACCACCATGAAACGCAACTTCGACGACCTGCTGCTCGGCAGCATTGAACTCTTTTGCCTGGCGGCTGAACTCAGCAGCTTTACCGCCGCCGCAGCGGCAGCGAGCGTGACGCCCGCGGCGGTGAGCCGATCCGTGTCGCGGCTGGAAGAAAGGCTGGGCGTGCGCCTCTTTGTGCGCACAACGCGGCAGATCAGGCTGACCGATGCCGGCCGTGTGTACTTTGAGCAGTGCCACCAAGCCTTGTCGCAACTGGTGGATGCTGAGCGCCTGGTGACGGGCGAGCAGGCCGCACCGGCCGGCCTGTTGCGCATCAGCATGCCGACGCCTTTTGCGCATTACCGCGTGCTGCCGCTGTTGCCGAAATTTCGCAAGCTGTATCCGCAAGTGCAGCTTGATGTGCACCTGAGCAACCGCAACATCGATTTTGCAGATGAGGGCTATGACCTGGCGATACGCGGGCGGGCGCCCGACGATTCCAGCTTGATTGCGCGCAAGCTCGAAGACGCGGAGCTGGTGCTGGCGGCTACGCCTTCATACCTCAAGCGCGCGGGCAAACCCAAGACGCTGGAAGACCTGCAAAAGCACGAATGCATCCAGTTTGAACTGCCCAGCACAGGCCGCCGGATTCCATGGACGTTTCAGGTGGAGGGTAAGGACGTTGATGTTGCGACCCCGGGCAGCTATTGCTGCTCCGAAGATGTGCTGGGCGTTGCCACCCTGGCGCGCAGCGGCGCGGGCCTGGTGCAGACCTACCGCTACATCCTTGAGAAAGATTTGAAGAGCGGCGAGCTGGTCGAGTTGCTACCGCAGTTCGGCGGCAGCTCGCGGCCCTTCATCCTGCTGTATCCGCATGCGCGGCATCTGTCATTGCGCGTGCGGACTTTTGTGGAGTTTCTGGTCGAGAACCTGACGCCGGCCAGGCGTTGACCGGAAAACTATTCGACCTTGGCGCCCGAAGCTTTCACCACTTCCGCCATGCGTTTGTAATCCACGGCCAGCAGCTTGGCAAAGTCGGCATTGTTCATGGCCAGCGGTTCAATGCCTTGCTTGTCGAGGCGCTCCAGCACCACCGGGTCTTTGAGGACCTTGGCCACAGCCGCGTTGACGCGGTTGATTTCCGCTGCCGGTGTGGCTGCGGGGCCCAGCAGGCCGAACCATGAATCGAACTGGTAGCCGGGCAGGCCGCTTTCGGCAATGGTCGGCACATCGGGCAAATATTTGGAACGCTTGGGCGAGGTCACGCCGATCAGGCGGATGCGGCTGTCTTTGGCAAAGGCCAGCGCACCAATGCTGGCTGCGATCACGGCTTGCGCGCGGCCCGAGATCACTTCGTTGATTGCTTCGCCCGTGGCCTTGAGCGGCACATGCACCACGTCGATGCCGGCGAGGCCGTTGAAGTAGGCCATGGACAGGTGCGTGGCGCTGCCGACACCGGCGGTCGCGTAGTTGAGCTTGCCGGGGTTGGCCTTGGCATAGCGGATGTATTCGGCTGCGGTTTTGGCCGGCACGTCGGGGTGAATCATCAGCACGTAGTCGGCCGTGCCGATGTGCGCCATGGGGGCGAAGTCTTTTTGCGGGTCGTAGCTGAGCTTGGTGTAAAGCGTGCCGGCAATGTTGTGGCTGGCCGCGCCCAGCACCATGGCGCCGCTGTCGGGCGGCGACTTGGCGACATAACCCGTGCCCACGGTGCCGCCGGCGCCGGGCCGGTTTTCGATGATGACGGTCTGGCCCAGCGCCACGCCGAGTTCGGTAGACATGGCGCGCGCCAGCAAGTCCTGCACACCGCCCGCCGCGAAGGGCACCACGATGCGTGCGATCTTGGGGTTGGCCTGCGCCAGTGCGCCGCCTGCGGCAAGTGCCAGGCCGGTGCCCAGGAAATCTCCGCGTTGCATCATGAATGTTCTTTCGGTTGAGGTGAGGGTTGCGATATCGGTTCGGTGTTCAGTTCACGCAGATCTCGTCGGCCAGGCGGCGCATAAAGCGTTCGCACCAGGCGAGTTGATCCAGCGTGACCCATTCATTGGGCTGATGTGCCTGAGCGATATGGCCGGGGCCGCACACGATGGTCGGCACACCGGCCTGATGGAACAATGCAGCTTCCGTGCCAAAAGAGACCTTGCCTGCGCCCGAGCTCGCATCGACATCCGCGCACTTGAAGCACAGCTGCGCGATCTCGCTGTCGGCATCCGTTGCAAAGCCGGGCAGCACCGAGTTGAGTTTGTGGGTGATGCCGGTATCGGCCGCCACCGCCTGCATGGCCGGGATAAGGCTGTCGGCAAAGGCCTTGGCTTCATTGAACAACTCCACCGGCGAATTCATGTGGTGGTGGCGGATCTCCCAGGTCACATCGCAGTCGCGCGGGATGATGTTGAGCGCGGTGCCGCCTGCGATCACGCCGGTGTGGATGGTGGTGTGCGGCACGTCGTAGATCGGGTCGAACGGGCCTTCCTTGACCAGGCGCTTGTGCATGGATTTGAGGTTGGCAACAAACTCGCAGGCAATCTCTACCGCATTGACGCCCAGCGGTGTGAGCGAAGAGTGCGCTTCAAAGCCGCGCACGGAAGTCTTGTAGGCATGCTTGCCCTTGTGCGCAATCACCACCTGCATGCCGGTGGGTTCACCCACAATGCAGCCGGCGGGTTTGTAGCCTTGGTCCACCATGTCGGCGATCAGCCGGCGCACGCCTATGCAGCCAACTTCTTCGTCGTAGCTGAAGGCCAGGTGCACCGGGCGTTTGAGTTTGCGCTTGAGCAGCTCGGGCACCATCATCAATGCAGTCGCGCCGTAGCTCTTCATGTCGGTCACGCCGCGGCCGTAGAGCTTGTCGCCGATGATTTGCGCGGCAAAGGGGTCGGTGTTCCAGGGTTGGCCGTCGACCGGCACCACGTCGGTGTGACCCGACAGCACCAGTCCGCCCAATTTGGTTTCGCCGTTTTCCGCGGGCAGGGTGGCCCACAGGTTGGCTTTTTTGCCGCTGTCGTCGTAGGTGCGGCGGCATTCGATGCCCAGCGCTTCGAGCCGCGCCTGGGTCCAGTCGAGCAGGGGCAGGTTGGAGTCGCGCGAGACGGAGGCAAAGGACACCCATTTTTCAATCAGCGGCAGGGCGGCGAGGTCAGCGGCCTGCACGGATTGGCGGGTGGCGGTGGGGAGAGGGGCGTTCATGGTGGGGCCTTTTCAGGACGGCGGATGGGCGGCAGGTAGGGGGCGAAAATTGGTATGACAGCATACTATTTTGCGGCCGGCCGGGCCATTCATGCCAATGCGGCGAGAATGCAGGGCGCCGCGCCCAGCGCGCGTGCAACCCGATCACCCCACTGAACCCTACCGAAAGCATCCCATGACCAGCAGCATCTACACCACGTCCATCCCCGTCTTCAAGCAGATGCTGGGCGGCCTGAAGGACGTCCTGGCCAAGGCGGAAGCCCATGCTTCCGCCAAAAAGATCGATCCGAACGCGCTGCTGCAGGCACGTCTTTTCCCCGACATGTTTCCCTTGCTGCGCCAGGTGCAGGTGGCCACTGACTTCGCCAAGAGCGTGTCGGCCCGGCTGGCCGGTGTGGAAGTGCCCAAGGTCGAAGACAAGGAAACGACGTTTGCCGAGTTGCAGGCGCGCATCGACACGATTCTTGCCTTTGTCGAAGGGCTGGATGTGAAGAAGTTTGATGACGCCGCCGTGCGCGAAATCATCACGCAAGCCGGCACACCGAAAGAAAAGCGTTTTACCGGCCAGTCGTATTTGCTGAACTACGGCTTGCCGCATTTTTTCTTTCACACGACGACGGCGTACGCCATCCTGCGCCACAACGGCGTGGAGATCGGCAAGAAGGATTACATCGGCACCTATTGATGCGCTGAGTGCCGAAAGTGCCGTGAGTACGGCGGATGCCGCCTCGCCGGCTCAGCGCGGCGGCAATATCTGCGGCTGCGTTTTTTCGTAGTTGCCGGCGGCGTCGGCTCCGCGCACCAGCATGTCGGCATCCCGTATGGCAAACATGCGGGCAAGATCCTGCTTGAGATCGGCCTGCGCGCCGGACTGGACGGGCCGGTTCTCCCACACTTTGTGGTCGGGCAGTTCCTGGTAAGGGCAGCTGTCGCCGACTTCAAACTGCCAGGAGATGCCGTAGAGCCAGGTGCTGGCATGCGGCTCAAAACGGGTAATGTCCACCATCAGCGATTTTTCAAACGCCAGCGCGTAGGTCAGCATGCGCAGGTCCCACTGCTTCATGATGATGCGCAGGTACATGCCTTCGCCGCGGCTGGCGCTGGAGACCAGCAGCATCTGGCAGTCCAGCCAGTGCACCGGGATGCCGTGGCGGCGCATCGAATCCTTCAGCAAGACCTGGATCAGCTGGCGGCGCAAGGCGTTGGCGGACCCGTCCTCGATGGTGGCGGGGCCTTCGCGCGGCGGCTCGCTGACAGCGGGAGCGGGCGCTGCATGGCTTTTGTGCTTGGCACGGCTTTTGATGCCGAACAGGTGCTGCAGGCTGAGATTCATGGTATTTCCCCTCGCCCCGCGCATGCTTTCGACAAATTCCGGCCGGCACGCGTGAGATTGATAAATGTTACAAAGTGTTATCAATGTCGGCGATGCAGGTCACCCGGTCAAGGCTGCCCTCCTTGTGAAAGCGGCACTTTTTCATGAAACACGCGGGCGTTTTTGCTTAGTCTTGTAACAATTGGCTACAAGTGCCAAAAAGTACACAAAGCGCAAAAACCGCCCCGGCGGCCGGATGCACGCGCTTGCTTATTCCGGCGCCGAAGTGGGCCCGAAAAACCCGTACCGGGTTTTCGCAGCAGCACGTCAGGCCATGCGGCCTTTGTTTTCCACCACCACGCAGCCCGTGATGCGCCAGGCCTTGTTGCCCTGCCGCTGCAGGCTGTAAACCGCCAGCCATGACGTGCCCTGCGCATCGGCCATCTGCACGCGCTGGATCACCTGGTCGTCTTTGCCCTCCGGCTTCAGGAAGGCGACTGACGAGGGCCGGTACACAACGGGGTAGTCGCGTCGCACCATCGCGATGAAGGCTTCGGCCGTGCCCACGGCCTTGCGTACATTGGGCGCGGCAAAAGAAAACGCCGTGGCCGCGTCGTCCTTCGCAAACGCCGCCAGCTGGGCCTGCACCACGTCGCGCACGCTCTTTTCGTCCGCCGCCGTCAGCGGCGCCGCGCTCGCCGTCATCGCCATGCACAGCAGCCACAGCGCGGCAAGGAGGCGGGTGACGTCGTGAAAGAAGTGGCGAATGAAGTGGCGGGAAGGGCTGGCGGTCATGAGGTCAATCTTTGCGGATGGATTAGCGTGGATGCTGAAGATACGCGGTATGGCGCCGGCTGGATGTACGGCCTACAGAAACTCGCCGCGCGCCAGCACCACCACACCGCTGCTCACCAGCATTTCGCCGACTGCATTGGCCGCCACCGTGATGCGGCTGGGGCGGCCCACAAAGCGGCCTTGCTTGAGGGTGATGGTCTCGCTGGCCGTTGCGGCGCGGTGGTGCCGGAGGTAGGCGCCCACCGGCCCCGCAGCGCTGCCGGTGGCGATGTCTTCTACCAGCCCGGCGTTGTCCCAGGTGCGGCCCTCGCGCGCCGTCACATCGAGCACGTAGGCGAACTTGGCGCCTGCGGTGGCCAGCAGCGATTCGAATTCCGGGTGCACGATCTTCGCGCGCTCCAGCCCGCCTGCCGCGGGCACCAGCAGGTAGGGCAGGCCGGTCGACACCACCTGCAGCGGAAAGCGCACGTCGAGTTGTGATTCCTCAAGATTGAGCGCAGCGAGAAAAGGCCGGCTGTCGGCGCGGCTGAGCGGCGGCTGAAAGCTGGCCGCGCCCTGGTTCATGCTGGCGTCGTAGGTGGCCGGTTTGCCCTCGTGCCGCGTGGTGTTGAGCTTGACGGCCCGCGTGCCCAGCATCAGTGTCCATTCGGCATCGGCTTGCCGCGGCGCGTGCAGGTGATGCAACAGGCCCGCCGCACCCAGCAGGGGATGGCCGGCGAAATCCAGCTCTTCTTCCATCGTGAAAATGCGCGCCTCAAACCGGCTGCCGGGGCCGTCGGGCGACAAAAAAATGCTTTCGAACTGCCGCATCTCGGTGGTCAGGCGCTGCATCACGCGGGCAGGCAGGGGGCTCTCGGGCAAGAACACGGTCAGGCCGTTGCCGGCCAGCGCTTCATGGGTGAAGACGTCGACCTGGTAGTAGCCGAGGCCGTGCAAGGAAGGGGTGGTGGTCATTGCGGGGCTCCTCTCGGGATTATGGCGGTGGCGTCCTACCCGGGTATCAGCGCTTGCGGCCAGAGGCGGCGCAACGCCGATGGTAAAAAAAACCATCCCCACTTTTTCCGGGCAATCCGCCGGCTTCTTTATGGACAGCACCAGCAGCGCCGCGTGGTACGCGCAACTCGCCAAACCTTTTTTTGCGCCCCCGGCTTCCGTTTTCGGCCCGGTGTGGACGGTGCTTTACCTTGTCATCGCCGTCAGCTTTGGCTATGTGTTGCTGCAAACGCTCAAGCGCCGCCTGCCGTTCAGCGTGCTGCTGCCCTTCATCCTGAACCTGGTGTTCAACCTGGCTTACACGCCCATCCAGTTCGGCCTGAAGAACAACGCGCTGGCCAGCGTGGACATTCTGCTGGTGCTGGGTACGCTGGTATGGGCGATGGTCGCGGTCTGGCGGCGCGTGCGCTGGGTGGCGCTGGTCAACATTCCCTATCTGCTCTGGGTGGCGTTTGCCACCGTGCTGCAGCTCAGCATCACCTGGATGAACCGCTAACCGCCATACACCCCCAACACACCTGCCATGCCACACACCCACACCATCTTGCACCGGCGCCCCCGCATGCTGCCCGTCATCGCGTTGATCGCCGCGCTCGCTGTGCTGACCACATCGGGGTGCGCCGTCTGGCGCATCCGCCAGTCGGCCGAGCTTGCGCGCCAGAGCGAGCCCTTCGAAGCCTCACCCGCCGGGGCCATGGCCAGCCTGCTGGTGGTGGGCGACAGCACCGCCGTGGGCACCGGCGCGTCGTCGGGGGCAAACAGCGTAGCCGGGTTGATCGGGCAGGCACACCCGCGCCTGAAGATCACCAACCGCGCAAAAGACGGCGCGAAGTTTGCCGACATCGCCGGGCAGCTTGAGGCCCTGGGCGGGGAGCGGTTTGATGCCATCCTGGTGCTGGGTGGCGGCAACGACGTGATTCGCCTGACGCGCTATGAAAAGCTCGAGCAGGACATCGCGCGCAGCGCCGAGCTGGCGCGCACCCATGCCAATCTGGTGGTGATGATGCCCAGCGGCAATGTGGGCAGCGCACCCTTCTTTTTTGCACCGTGGTCGTGGCTGATGACAAAACGCTCGCAGGTGCTGCACGGCTTCGTGCGCGAGGCCGCCAAAGACAATGGCGCGCTGTATGTGAACCTGTACAAGGACAAAGCCGAGGATCCGTTTGCCCAGCGGCCCGATGAACTCAATGCCAGGGACGGGCTGCACCCCAGCGATGCGGGCTACCGCCTGTGGTGGAACGAACTCAACCAGCAGGCGGATTTTTCAAACAGGCTGGCAGCCTTGCGCCGCGGTTGAGAGCGGCTCCAGGTACGCCGGCTTCAGATCCCGAGCAGCTTCTTGGCGCCGCCCAGCGCTTTCATCGAGTCGTCGTGCTTGCCTTCCTTATGAAACTTCTCGCCCTCGGCGCGAAGGTCTTTGACCTTGGTCATGTCGGCGGGCGAGAGTTTCGGGTTGGTGGCGAGTTTGGCGTCGATGGCCTTCATCTCGTTGGGGCAGTTGTGGGCAAAGGCCAGTGAGGATGTGGCAAGCGCCACGGCGGCGATGATGAGTTTCATGCGAATCTCCGGCACGCGTCAGAAAATGCTGACTGAAAAATAGTAGCCCACTCGCTACGGTGCGGCAAGAGCGCTTGCCCGCCCTGCGGGGCTGCCCGCCTAGAATCCCGCATGGCCTCGGCCTTCCCGCTTTTCATTCCTTCCTGACCAACCTCAACGGATCCACGCATGTCCCTCCAAGTCATTGAAGCCCAGACGGGCGACAACCCTGTAGCCACCATCATCATCATGCACGGCCTGGGGGCGGACGGGCGCGACTTCCTGCCGATTGCCGAGCAGATTGATCTGCGGGACGTGGGCCCGGTGCGTTACCTCTTTCCCAATGCGCCGCAAATCCCCGTGACCATCAACGGCGGCTACGTGATGCCCGCCTGGTACGACTTGCTGGGCGCCGACCTGGTGAGCCGCCAGGACGAGCCCGGGCTGCGCAAGTCGCAGCTTGAAATCGACGCGCTGATCGAGCATGAAAAGTCGCGCGGCATTCCGGCCAACAAGATCGTGGTGGCGGGCTTTTCGCAGGGCTGCGCCATGGCGCTGATGACGGGCCTGCGGCATAAAGAACGCCTGGCCGGTATCGCGGGGCTGTCGGGCTATTTGCCGCTGGCCGACAAGACCGCCGCCGAGCGCAGCGCCGCCAGCCAGGACACGCCCATCTTCCTGGCCCACGGCACGCACGACGGCGTGGTGATCCTTCCGCGCGCCACCGCTACGCGTGATGCGCTTACTGACATGGGCTACCAGGTCGACTGGCATGAATACCGGATGGAGCACTCGGTGTGCCCCGAAGAGGTGATAGATCTGGAAGAGTGGCTGCAGCGGGTCTTGGCCTGAGTTTCCTGATTCTTCCAATGAAAAGTAGCTGAAACCCGCACGGCACTAGCGTAGCCAGCTCCTGAAAAGATAGCGGCCTATTTCAGGCCTTTTCAGGCCCTTCAGGCCGCTTGCCCCGCCACCGTTCCCCGCGCCATCTTCCGCACACGCCACAGCAGAAAAAACGCGATGCTGAAGTTCAGCAGGTTCCAGGCGATGCCGTTCAGAAAGGCTGCGTGGTAAGAGCCCGTCAGGTCAAACACTTTGCCCGACATCCAGCCGCCCAGCGCCATGCCCAGCAGCGTGGCCATGATGACCGTGCCCACGCGCGCGCCGGCCTCGGCAGGCTCAAAGTATTCACGCACGATGATGGCGTAGGCTGGCACCAGGCCGCCCTGGAACAGCCCGAACAGCGCGGCAATCAGGTACAGCGACACCAACCCGTCAAAAGGCAAAAACAGCAGCAGCGCAACGCCCTGCAAGACGGAGCCCAGCAGCAGCGTGCGCAGCCCGCCTATGCGGTCGCAGATCGCGCCCGACACCAGCCGGCTCACCACGCCGCAGGCCAGCATCAGCGACAGCATCTCGGCGCCGCGCGCCGCGCCGTAGCCCAGGTCGGTGCAGTACGAAACGATGTGCACCTGCGGCATAGCCATGGCCACGCAGCAGGCCACGCCGGCCACGCACAGCAGCAGCTGCGCCTTCCCTACGGAGAGGCCAAAGGGCATGCTGCTGACGGTTGCCGCGATGCCGCTGCTGCCCACGGCCGCAGCCACGGCCACCGGCGGGCGTTTGCGCATCAGGAGCGCCAGCGCCGTCATGGTCACAAAACTGAACAGACCCAGGCCCAGGTAGGTTTGCCGCCAGCCCACGGTTTCCACAAAGTGCTGCACGATGGGCGGCCAGATCGCGCCGCCCAGGTAATTGCCGCTGGCGCACACCGCCACCGCAAAACCGCGGCGGCGCACAAACCACAAGGAGGTGTCGGCCAGCAGCGGTGCAAAGGTCGCGGCCGAGCCGAGAAAACCGATGAGGAGGCCGTGCGCCAGAGAGAACATCCACACATTGCTGGACATCGCCGCCCCGGCGAAACCCAGGCCGAGGCCGGCGCCGCCTATGAGCAGCGGCACCATCACGCCGAAGCGGTCGGCCAGCCGGCCCATCATCACGCCGCCAATGCCAAAGCCGATCATCAGGAAGGTGTAGGGCAGCGAAGCGTCGGCGCGCGAGACGCCGAATTCGGCCTGCACCGCGGACAGCACCACCGCGATCACGTACATGCCGCTGGAGCCCACGGTCATCAGGGCCAGCGTGATGATGAGCCGCATCACGGCATAGCGTGAATCGGCAAGGGAGGAGGGGTCTTGTGGGGGCGCGGAGGAGGCCGGTGAAGGGGCGGATGGGGGGCTCATGGACGCCAAGCGTACACCAGCGCCTCACGCCCCGCAGGCCAGACCCGCAAGGCGCAGAAAACTACAGAGGCGAGGGCTGGGTCGACTCGTAGCCGACCGCCGGGCCGCCGTCGCCGCCTTTGCTGAGCTCCTGGTCGCGGATCTTGAAGAGGCTTTCCAGGTCTTTCATGGCGTCGCTGTCGGCGGTTGCTGCGGCGCGGGACGCGGATGGGGCGGGTGCCGGCTGCTGGGCCTGGCTTTGGCTCAGGGCCGCAATGATGGGCGCCGCAGCAGCGGCTGCGGTGGCTGCACTCATGGGCGCCGGTGCAAGCGCCGCCTGGCGTGCGGCCGATGCGGAAGCCGTGGCCGCCGGAGCTGCCATGTGCGATCTCTGGGGCGCCTCGGGCGCGGGCCTGGCCGGATCGGCCCAGAAAGACTTGTCGGGCATGGTGCGGTAGGGGCAGCTGTCGGCCACCTCCAGCTGCCACGAAATACCGTGCAGCCACTGCGAGGCCTGGGGCTCAAAGCGGGTGATTTCCACCATCAGTGCGGTCTGGAAGGCGTGGGCGTAGTTCAGTAGGCGGTCGTCCCACTGGCGCACCACCAGCCGCACATACATGCCGGGGCCGCGGCTGCGGCTGGACACCACCATCATCTGGCAGTCGATCCAGCGCGGGGGGATGCCGTATTTGCGCACCGCATCGCGCAGCAGCACCTGCACCAGCTGGCGCCGCGTGGCGTTGTCCGAGCCGTCTTCAATGGTGAGCGGGTTGTCGCGGCTGGATGCGGGCGCGCGCTGGGCGACTGCGGCCGTGGCACGGACACCAAACAGGCTGGCTATCAATTTTTTCATTTTGGGTGCGGGCTGATACCTTGCCTCTTACCGCATATCTGGCACACAGATTAAAAGTGTGAAGATTGTGTAACAGACAACATGTTACTGAATGTTTTTTATCGTCGTTCAGGTCATCTGACAAGTCAAGGACGTTTCTTCACGTTCGCGGCCTGGCGTCGCTCGCTTTCCACAATCAAAAGACTAAAGTGTGGATTTGTGCATAAAAAAGAGGCGTATGGCCGAAATCCGGCCAACGTGCACGCGCTTGCCGCCAGACCCCACCCGGACTGTGCTGGCAAGCCCCAGGGCGCCAGCGCAAAGCGCCGCGCTGTGATAACTTCCACGCCAATTCAAGACTCTGGGGGAATGACGATATGACCAAGTTGCAGGTGCCTGCGGGCCCGCTACAGGACCGCCTGAACGCGCTCACCCCGGCGCGCCTTCAGGGCATGCGCCGCGGTGTCGAGAAAGAAAGCCTGCGCGCCCAGCCCGGCGGCGGCCTGGCCCTTACGCCGCACCCGGCCGCCATGGGCTCGGCCCTGACGCACCCCAGCATCACCACCGACTTCAGCGAATCGCAGGTCGAGCTCGTCACCGGCGCGCACGCCAGGCCCGAAGACACCCTGCAGGAGCTCACCGAGCTGCACCAGTTCACCTACAGCACCATGAAGGCGCTGGGTGACGAGATGCTCTGGGTCTCCAGCATGCCCTGCGGCCTGCCGACCGACGAAACCATTCCGATTGCCCGCTTCGGCTCGTCCAATGTCGGGCGCGCCAAGAGCGTCTACCGCATGGGTCTGTCGCACCGCTACGGCCGGCGCATGCAGACTATCTCGGGTATCCACTACAACTGGTCGCTGCCGGGGGTCAGCAGCGAGCAGTACTTCTCGCTGATCCGCAACTTCCGCCGCCACGCCTTTTTGCTGCTGTATCTTTTCGGCGCGTCGCCCGCCGTGTGTTCAAGCTTTGTCGCCGGCCGCCAGCACGAGCTGCAAACCCTGAACAACGGCACCATGTATATGCCTTATGGCACCTCGCTGCGCATGGGGCGCCTGGGCTACCAGAGCGACGCGCAGGCCTCGCTCGCCGTCAGCTACAACAGCCTGGACGGCTACGGCGCCTCGCTGGAAGACGCGTTGACGCGCCCCTACCCGGCTTACGAAGCCGTCGGCATCCGCAACCCGGGCGGCGACTACAACCAGCTGGCCACCACATTGCTGCAGATCGAAAACGAGTTCTACGGCACCATCCGCCCCAAGCGCGTGATCTTCCCGGGTGAGCGCCCGCTGCATGCGCTGCGCGAGCGCGGCGTCGAATACATCGAAGTGCGCCTGATGGACCTGGACCCGTTCGAGACCGTCGGCATCAACGCGCAGACCATGCGTTTTCTCGATGTGTTTTTGCTGCACTGCCTGCTCAGCGACAGCCCCCGCGACACGCCGCAGGAGATCGCCGAACTCAAGCACAACCAGCACCAGACAGCGGCACGCGGCCGCGAGCCGGGGCTCAAGCTCAAGCGCGGCGGGCAGGAAGTCACGTTGACAAGCTGGGGCGCCGAAGTCGTGGCCCAGTGCGCACCGATTGCGGCGGCACTCGATGCCGCCCACGGCGGCACGCTTTACAGCGACACGCTGACGTCGGCCAGCGCCGCGCTGCTGGATCCTTCCACCCTGCCTTCGGCCCGCGTGCTGGCGGCCATGGCGGCCGGGCATGACAACTCCTTCATCAGCTTTGTGCGCGCGCAATCGCAAAAGACGCAGGCCATCCTGCAGGCGCAGCCGCTTACTTCAGAGCAGCTCGCCCGCTTTGCCGCCCTGACGGAATCCTCCATCCAGGAGCAGAAAAAGATCGAAGCCTCGGACACCATGCCGTTTGAGGTGTACCGGCAACAGTATGTGTCGGCCGAACGCCTGGGCATGCCGGGCCGAGAGGCTGTTGCGATCTGAGTCACTTCGGTGCGCCACGCGCGCAAGCGGCGCGTTGCTGGTGCGCGAGTGGTGATTTTTTTCGCGTCATTCGTGTTCACCGTACACGTTTGGTGCAAGGCCTGACGCCGGACTGACACCCACTGTGCGCGTCACACTGCGCAGCAAAAGATGAAACCCCGATGACAGAGTGCACACCCTAATTTCAGGGTGGGCCCACTGTTAGCCTTTCTTCAGAGCGCTTCTGCTCTGCACGTCAAAGGCATGTATGAAACATCTTTCCTTCACCACACTGGCCCTGTCATGTGCGCTGCCTTTCCTCTTCGCCGCGGCGCCTCTTCACGCAGCCGACGCTGAACGGCCCGGAGCCGCCTGGCAGCCCACACTGCAGTCCGGCGCGGCCACGCTGCAGCTCAACGGCGCAGGCGTTCGCCGCCAGGGCGCAAGCGGGCTTTACACCGCGGGCCTCTACCTCGATCAGAAACTCGCCACACCTGACGCAGTGCTGGCCAACGCCGGCGCCAAGCAGTTGCGTGTGGTCATGCTGCGCGATGTCAGCGCCGACCAGATGGGTGATCTGCTGGCGCGCGGCATGCTGGCCAATGCAAGCGACGAAGAGCTTTTGCGGCTGGCGCCCCTCTTGTTTCGCCTGGGCGAAATCCTGGGCGGGCAGAAACAACTGGCAGCCGGGGACAGTTTCCAGATCGACTGGCAGCCGGGGGCCGGCACGGCCATCCGCATCAACGGCCAGCTGCGTGGCGAGCCTTTCAGCGAGCCCGAAGCCTTTGGCGTGATGCTGCGCCTGTGGCTGGGCCCGCAGCCGGCGGACGGTGCACTGAAAAATGCCTTGCTGGGCCAACAGACATAGCGTTCTATTAGATCAGGAGCGATTCACGCCTGCGGTTCTGCCAGCGGTATCTTGGTCTCGAATTTGGAGCAGTTCATCGCGAAGGTGCTTTTGAAATTACGCACGTTGTTGTTGGACGAAAACACCTCGCGCGTGAACGCGTGGTAGCGCTCCATCGACGCCGAGTTGACGATCAGCAGGAAGTCGAACTCGCCGGAGACTTCATAGCAGGCCATGACGTCGCCCTCGTCCGCCATCTTCTTCTCGAAGTTGCGCAGCAGCGCGTCGTTCTGCTTGTCCAGCTCCACGGAGACAAATACCGTCAAAGGCCGGCCGACGCGAAGCCGGTCGACGATGGCCACCTCTTTGAGCAGCACCCCGCTGGCCTTGAGCAGGGAGATGCGCCGCTGGCAGGTGGCGGGCGAGGCGTGCACCTGTTCGGCCAGCGTGCGCAGCGGCACGGTTGCGTCCTGCTGCAGCAGGTTCAGGATCTGGGTGTCGAGCCGGTCCAGTGTCATGCGGGGCCTCACAAGCTGGTGAAGTGGGAAGGGGATGGAGGGGCGGAGGGGGAACGTAAAGGGTGTGGGAAATTATCCCGAAAACATGATTCTGATGCATCAAAACATCCAAATTCTGCGCCCAATCGATAAATTGTCTCAATCACGATCCCTAAGATCAAACCATGCATCACTCCTCCACACCCACCGGAGCCCGTCATGACCCTCGCTGATTTCGAGCCGCAACTGCTGCGCTGGCGCCACCACCTGCACCGCCATCCCGAAACCGGCTTTGAGGAAGTGAACACCGCCGACTATGTGGCCAGCGTGCTCAGCGCGCTGGGCCTGGAGGTGCACCGCGGCATAGGCGGTACCGGCCTCGTGGCCAACCTGACGGTGGGTGAGGGCAAAGGCGTGATCGGCCTGCGCGCCGAGATGGACGCGCTGGCCATCACCGAGGCGGCTGAGGGCCGGGCCTACGCTTCGCAGACGCCGGGCCGCATGCACGCCTGCGGCCACGACGGCCACATGACCATGGTGCTGGGCGCAGCCCGGCTGTTGCGCGAGCGGCGCAATTTCAGCGGCACGGTGCGCTTTATCTTCCAGCCGGCAGAGGAGCACGGGCGCGGCGCCAAGGCCATGATGGATGACGGCCTGTTCGAGCGCTTTCCGGTCGACGAGATCTATGGTGCACACAACATGCCGGGCCTGCCCGCCGGCTGCTTTGCGACGCGCACCGGCGGCATCATGGCCAGTGAAGACAACTTTGTCATCCACGTGAAAGGCCGCGGCACCCATGCCGCCCGCCCGCACATGGGCGTGGACCCCATCGTGATTGGCGCCGAGATCGTGCTGGCGCTGCAAACCATTGTTTCGCGCTCGCTGGACCCGAGCTTGCCCGCCGTCATTTCCTGCACCGAGTTCATCACCGACGGCATCCGCAACGCCATACCGTCCAACGTGGTCATCAAGGGCGACACGCGCAGTTACTCGCCCGACGTGCAGGCGCTGCTCGAAAAACGCATGCGTGAAGTCAGCACCGGCATCTGCAGCACCCATGGCGCCGAATGCACGTTTGAGTACACCCATGAATTCGCGCCGACCGTCAACTGGGCCGAGTGTGTGCCCACCGCCCTGGCGGCGGCCACCGCCGTTGCCGGGGCCGGCAAGGTGGACGGCAATGTGCAGCCCATGATGATTTCAGAAGACTTCGGCGCATTTTTGCGCATCGTGCCGGGCGCTTTTGTGTTCATCGGCAATGGCGACACCGGCGCGACTGGCGGCACGCCCCTGCATAACGCGCGCTACGACTTCAACGACAGCCTGCTGCCCATAGGTGCGCGCTACTTTGCCGAGATCGCGCGCATCCGCTTGCCGAATTGATTCCGCCACGAAAGACTTTTTTATGCTGACCCACAACCGGCTGGCCCGGCGCGGTGCCTATAACTCGGCCCTGCATCACATCATGAACATAGCCCAAGCCCGCGAAAGCCGGCACTGGCTTTCACACTGGACTGTCCTCAACCCCGGCGCCACACCGGTCTGGCAACTGCCGCAGCTGGCGCAGCGCCTGCAGATCGGGCAGCTCAGCATCAAGGATGAGTCAGCGCGCTCGCCGCTGGGCAGCTTCAAGGTGCTGGGCGCGCCGGTCGCCCTGCTGCGCCTCATCATGCGCCGCTGGCCCGGCAAACACTTCCAGCCGCAAGACCTGCTGGCCGGCCGCCATGCCCAAGACTTGAAAGATTTTGTGGTCATCAGCGCTACCGACGGCAACCACGGCCGCGCGCTGGCGGCGGCCGCGCAGAGCGTGGGCTGCCGCTGCGTGATCGTGCTGCACGCGCATGTCAGCCCTGAGCGCGAAGCGCCCATCGCCGCCCTGGACGCCGAGATCGTGCGCATCAGCGGCAACTACGATGCGTCCGTGCAGGAAGCCGCCCGCCTGGCGGCGGCCAATGGCTGGCAGGTGGTGTCTGACACCTCTTATGAGGGCTACGAAAAGATTCCGCGCGATGTGATGCAGGGTTACGCCGCCATGGTGGATGAGCTGCTGGAGTCCGGTCCTGCCGCCGCAAGTCCCTCTTGCCCTTACACCCATGTGATCCTGCAGGGCGGCGTGGGTGGTCTTGCCGCAGGCGTCGTGAGCTATTTCTGGGAGCGCTACGGCGAGCGCCGGCCGAACTTCATCGTGGTCGAGCCGGAGCAGGCCGACTGCCTCTATCAAAGTGCGCGGCTGGGCCGCCCGGCCACCGCCACCGGCTCAGTCGACTCGGTGATGGCGGGGCTGGCCTGCGGTGAGACCTCGCCATTGGCGTGGCGCTTTCTTCAGCCGGCCGTGGACTTCTTCATCACCGTCTCCGACGAGCAGGCGGTGGATGCCATGCGCACGCTGGCTTCGGGGCAGGGCGGCGATGCGCCGGTGCTCAGCGGTGAATCAGGCGCTGCGGGGCTGGCGGCGCTCAGCGTTCTGGCCGCTTCGCCAGAGCTGCGCAGGCAGACCGGCTTGAATCCCGCCTCACACGTGCTGCTCATCAACACCGAGGGCGCCACCGCGCCTGCCGTGTATGCACAACTGACGGGCCGTTCCCCTCAGGCCGTGCTGGCGGCCCAGGCCGAGTGGCTGGCGCGCCTTGAGTACGCCCGCCCGGCCGGTTAACTCTCCAGTTTCAGCAGCGCTTCTTCGCGCCAGTAATCCACCGCGCCCCACCAGCCTTCCCACACACAGCCGTTGCAGCCGCGGCCGCAGCAGCTGTCGGGCTCGGGCGGCGGTGCGCGCAGGGTGATGCCGGCGGCAGCGGCGCGCTGCTGGAGTGCACTGAACATTGCCAGTGCGGCGTCGCGGTCGCTGAGGCTTTCTGGCATGGGCCTGGGGCAAACAAGCGCGCTTCAGGGTTTGGCGGAAGCCGCCATGCGCCGGCGGGCATACAGGCCCACAAACGCCGCACCCAGCACCACGGCAAACCAGCCCACCAGCGAAGATTGCGCCACGATGGACTGCATGCCCGGCGAGGTGATGAAGTAGGGCGACACCAGCACACCCGCGCCGATCAGCAGGCACAGCACGCCTTTGACCAGCAGTTCATTGTTGGCCTTCACGGCGGAGGCTGCGAGCCGGCTGGCGGGGATGACGGGTTTGCGGTCGGGGGCTGAGGGCAGTGGCATAGGGGCTCGTGTTGGGGGAGGGCGCTGGCGTGAGCGGTGCAGCCTGTGTGGCGCGTACGGGATGACGCGGGGATTTCCCAATTGTCGTGCATTGGGGTGACCCCGTCTTTGGTTGCACCTTGTCACCTTATCGGGCCCGCTCGTTTCACCGCACTTAACGATTTCTTAATACCGCTAAAAACTCCTTAAATTCGCACCGGCACCATTCGCTCCAACGTGGCCACCAGGGTCACCCAGTTGTTGAAAGGTGCCCAGATGCTGAGTCGAAAAATTGTGCAAGGCCTGCCGGCGCCGACGCTGGTAGTGGCAAGCTGATGACGGCGCCGCCCATGTTGATGACTGCCCTGGCATTGACGCTAGTCGCAGTGTTTGCGGGCAGCGTGGCGTTTTACTGGCTGCATGTGCCGGCAGGGGCACCGCTGGATGTGGTGTACGAAGCCGTCACGCGCACCCTGGCGCTGGGCGGGCGGGAGCGCACCTACATCGCCCACGCGCCGCAATACCTGCAACCTCACTCGCCGCTGGTCATCGTGCTTCATGGCTCTGGCCAGGACGCGCAGGCCATGCAAAAGGCCACCGGTTATGCCTTTGAGCGCCTGGCGGGCCAGCGGCGTTTTGCCGTGGCCTACCCCAATGCGTGTGGCAAACACTGGAACGACGGACACAAGGCCGCGCGCCATCCTGCCCACATGCAGGGCGTTGACGATGCGGCTTTCATCGCCGCCGTCATCGACAGCATGGCGGCCATGCACGCCATTGACCCCAAGCGCGTCTTCGTGTTCGGTTACTCGGGCGGCGGGCATATGGCGTTCCGGCTGGCGCAGGAAGCACCCGCACGCATCGCCGCCATTGCGGTGGTCGCCGCCAACATCCCTGCGCCTGAAGGCAGCGTGGCCGCACCCCAGGGCCAGGCGGTGCCGGCCATGCTGGTCAACGGTACCGACGACCCCGTCAACCCCTATGACGGCGGGCCCATCACGCGGTTTGGTTTTGGCAACCGCGGCGAGGTGCTGTCGGCACGTGCCTCGGCCAACCACTTTGCCCGTCTCCACGGCGCCCACCTGGCCCGCACGCAGGAGCTCGCGCCCGGCGACTTTCCCGACCCCACGCGGGTGGTCAAGCAGACCTGGACAGCGGGCCGCGATGCCAAGGTGGTGCTGTATTCGGTGCAGGGCGGCGGCCATGTGATTCCGCACCCGCACGCCCGGGCGGCGCGCCTGCTGGGGCGCAAGACCACCGCGCTGGACGCACCCAAGGCCGCCTGCGAATTTTTCGGGCTGTGATTTTTCTCGTCACGCCCTCACCCTCAACCACCAAGCTCAATCCTTTTTACTTTTTACTTTTTTTAACCTGGAGAACCTGAAGATGACCCAAGCCCAAGTACCGCGCAAGACCACCAAACCCGGCGCGCTCACCAGCCGAGCGGCAAAGAAATCGGACAAGCAGCCCCAAGGCGCAGGCAAGCTGGCCCGCGCGCCGCTCCCGCTGTTCTCGCTCTTCCTGATGGCGGCATTTGCGCAGCCTGCAAGTGCGCAGGCCCAGAACCAGGCGCCCGCCGCCAAAGAAGAATCCTCCTGGGGGCTGGGCCTGGCCGTCGGCGTCGAGAAGCAGCCCTACCGCGGCATCGACAACGAAACCAAGGCGCTCCCGCTGGTCACCTATGAAAACAAATGGGTCAGCATCTTCGGCCCCAGCGTCGACGTGAAGCTGCCGTCCGCCGGCCCGGTGTCCTTCCGCCTGCGCGCACGTTATTCGATGGACGGCTATGAAGCCGGCGACTCGCCGTTTCTGGCCGGTATGGACGAACGCAAAGACGGCATCTGGCTGGGCGGCGCCGCCATCTGGCGCACCGGCGTGGCCAACCTGTCGGCCGAGCTGCTGGGCGACGCCTCGGGCAACAGCAAGGGCACCAAGTTCAAGCTGACGGTGGACCGGCGTTTTCAGGCGGGCTCGTTTGACATCACGCCCCGCCTGGCCGCCACCCGGCTGGACGACAAATATGTGTCGTACTACTACGGCGTGAACGCCGCCGAAGTGCGCGCCGGCCGGCCCTTCTACCAGGGCGGCTCGGCGGTGAACCTGGAAGCCGGTTTGCGCGTGGGCTATGCGATTGCGCCCAAGCAAACCATCTTCCTGGACCTGAGCACCACCACCCTGGGCTCCAGCATCAAAGACAGCCCGCTGGTTGAGCGTTCGTCGCAAAACAGCGTGCGCCTGGGTTACCTCTACCGTTTTTAATCACCGGTTTTCAGCAGCAAAACAGGTGTGAATCTTGCGGGGCCGTTGCTGCCGGATCGCGGCCCCGCACCGAAATGGTGATCCGGCAATCCAGAAGGAGTCATGAACCATGCAAACCGATACGGCCTACCTGGTGAAAAAAATCGTCTGGCGCAGCTGGATACACAGCCTAAGCTGGTTGCGCAGGCGCCACCTCAGCCCCCACTGAGGCGGATGCCGGCGGCACCGGGAACAGGATACGTACACTAAAGCCCCGGCCGTCCAGTCCCGGGCCGGTCTTGATGGCGGCGTCGTGCAATTGCGCGATGCCGGCCACCAGCGACAGGCCTATGCCGCTGCCGCGCCCGTTGTTGCCGGCCACACGGTGAAAGCGCCGGAAGATCGCTTCATGCTCGGCCTCGGGAACGCCGGGGCCGTCATCGGCCACTTCCAGACAGACGTGACGCTTGCCGTCTTCTTCTGTGTAGCCGCAGCTGATCTTCACGCGCCCGTCTTCAGGCGTGTAGCGCAGCGCGTTGTCCAGCAGGTTGCGCAAGAGGATGCCGATCTCGTCGACATCACATTCGATCGGGCAGGGCGTGAGCGCCAGGATGATGCTGCGCCGCTGCTGCTGCGCCTGCATGTCGAACTCCTGGCTCACATGCAGGATGAGCTCGCTCAGATCGGCCAGGGTTTTTTGCGGCGCGTTCACGCCCGCGTCCATGCGTGCCAGGTCCAGCAACTGGTCTGAGAGGCGCGTGCTGCGCTCGGCCACCGCCAGCAGTTTGACGAGCGCGGCGTCTTTGTCGGCCAGCGTGGTCGCGCGCAGGGCCACCTGGGCCTGCGCCTGCAAGGCCGACAGCGGCGTGCGCAGCTCGTGCGCGGCGTCGCCGATAAAGCGCCTTTCGCCCTGCATCGCCTGGTCCAGCTGGTCCAGCAGGTGGTTAAAGGAGTCGACCAGCGGCCGGATCTCATTGGGCAGTTGCGCCACCGGCAGCGGCGTCAGGTCAAACTTGCGGCGGCTGCGCACGGCGGCCTCCAGCGCCGTCAGCGGGCGCAGCGACTTGCCCACCGCAAACCACATCAGCAGGCCCGCCACGGCCAGCAGTATGGTCGTGAGCGCCAGGGCGCCAAAGGTCTTGCGCTGGATTTCCCAGTCGATCACCTCATGCCGCATGCCGACCTGCACGTTGAACTGGCCCGTGCTGTCAGCCACAGAGAACACCCGCCAGCGGATGCCTTCAATCGTGACACTGGAAAATCCATCGGCAAAGTCCGGTTGCAGCGGGGAGGGCGGCGAGTCCGGGGCGCCCACGATGAGCTTGGTGCGCTCAGTCCAGACCTGAAAGGTGAGGTTCATGTCGCGCGGCAGGGCTTCGTCGCGCAATTGCAGCCGCAGCCGCTGGCCGAAGGGCTGCATGACCTTGCCGCTCGGGATGGACATCAGGATCTTGGTGCCTATGGCCTGCAGCTTGCTGTCCCAGATGCTGTTCTGGCCACGCAGGGTGTACACCGTCAGCACGGTGAGCGCGCCGGCCCAGCACAGCAGGATGGTCACGCCCAGCACACACAGCACCCGCCCCTTGAGCGACTTGGCCGGAAAGCTGCCGGGAAAGTTGACCGGAAAGAGCTTCACGATTTGGCCTCGCCGATCATGTAGCCCTGGCCGTGCACCGTGGTGATGAGGTGCTCACCCAGCTTGCGCCGCAGCTGGTGAATAAAAACCGCGATGGTGTTGCTTTCAATCGCCGAGGTGTTGCCGTAGACCACATCTTCCAGGTGGTCGCGCGTCACCACATGGCCCGGGCGCTCCAGCAGGGCCAGCAGCGTGCGGTACTCGTGCGCGCTCAGCGCCACGCGCACGCCCGCGCGCGTCACGGCGCGCTTGCTGCGGTCCAGGCTGATATCGCCATAGGTGTGCACCGGCACCACCTTGCCCTGGCTGCGGCGTATCACGGCGCGCACCCGCGCCCACAACTCATCGAGCTGAAAAGGTTTGACCAGGTAGTCGTCGGCCCCGGCATCCAGGCCGGTGATGCGTTCGCTCAACTGCCCGCGCGCCGTGAGTATCAGCACCGGCGTCACGTCATACCGCCCGCGCAGTGATCGCAGCACCGCCAGGCCCGAATCGCCCGGCAGGCCCAGGTCCAGCAGCACGGCTTCATACACATGGTCGACCAGCGCCAGCTTGGCCGCCCCGGCGTCACCGACGTGGTCCACCGTCCAGGCGATCTGGCGCGCCGCATCGCACACGGCCTCGGCCAGCATGGCGTCGTCTTCTACCAGGAGCAGGTGCACGGGGATGTCTCTTTCGGGGCGCTTGGAGGGGGGGTGGGGCGGCAAGGCCCCATGCACTGATCGTGCCCAGGGCCGATTAATCATTTATTAACAAAAAAAGGGCGCGGGATGCCGTGTATTTTGCGGCACGGGGGCCCCTGGGGCCACAGCGGCGACAATTGGGGTATTGCAGGGGCCTCCGAGCCCTGCCCCAACACCCAAACCCCAGAAAGAAAAGATCCCGATGGCCATCCAGTGGTTTCCCGGTCACATGCACCTGACCAAAAAAGCCATCAGCGAGCGCATCAAAGAAATTGATGTCGTCATTGAGCTGCTGGACGCGCGCCTGCCCGGCTCCAGCGCCAACCCCATGCTGGCCGAACTCACCAGCGGCAAGCCCGCCCTCAAGGTGCTCAACAAGCGCGACCTGGCCGACGCCACCCGCACGCCGCTCTGGCTGGAGCACTACAACAGCCTGCCCAACACCCGCGCCATCGAGCTCGACGCCAGCGAGACCACACCCGCGCGCCGCCTCATCGACGCCTGCCATGCGCTGGCGCCCACACGCGGCACCATGGTCAAACCCATGCGCGTGCTGATCTGCGGCATTCCCAACGTCGGCAAGTCCACCCTCATCAACACCTTGACCGGCAAGCGCGCCACCAAAACAGGCGACGAAGCCGGCATCACCAAGGTCGAGCAGCGCCTGGTGCTGGCCGACGGCTTTTATCTGTGGGACACCCCCGGCATGCTGTGGCCGCGCATCATCGTCGCCAAAAGCGGCTACAACCTGGCCGCCAGCGGCGCCATAGGCCGCAATGCCTTTAACGAAGAAGAAGTGGCGCTCGAGCTGCTCGACTACCTCATCAAGAATTACCCCGGCCTGCTGGAGGCCCGCTACAAAGTCGAGGTCACGCCCGGCATCACCGACGAACAAATGCTCGAAGAGATAGGCCGCAAACGCGGCGCGGTGCTCACCAAGGGCCGCGTCAACCTGCAAAAAGCCGCCGAGATCGTGATCTACGAATTCCGCTCCGCCACGCTGGGCCGCGTGACGCTGGAAACGCCTGAAGAGTACGCCGAATGGCTGGCTGCCGGCCGGTTGCTGGATGCCGAGCGGCAGGTGAAGAAGGACAAGATTGAGACTAACCGGTTGATCAAGTTCAAGAAGATTCCTAGGCCGGCTAAGGGTTCTGAGCCTGACGAAGGCTAGTCGTCGGTTCTTGCTCCGACGGCGCGCCCTCCTCTGAAGCTTGCTGGCCGGGGGTTGCCCGGCGGCAACTCACTTTCTTTTGCTTCGCCAAAAGAAAGTAAGCAAAGAAAAGGCGACCCTACTGTCTGCGTCCCCTGCGCTTCGCTCCGGGGCAACCTGCGGTGCTCGGTCCAGACGGGGTCAAAAACAACTCGCCTTCGGCTCAAACAAGTTTTTGCCCTGATCCGTCTGGCCCTGCGCTCCTCGGCGCAGACAGAAGGGGCAATCGGGTGCGGGGACTAAATACCAAAGACAAATACCAACAAGGACTCGCCATGGCGAGTCCTTGTTTCTTCTTGTATTCGGGTTTCTGTCTTCGGCTGTTTGGTATTTCGTATTGGTATTCCTGTCTCCACCCCTTCTGTCTGCGCCGAGGAGCGCAGGTTCAGGCGGATCAGGGATCGCGATTGTCTGAGCGAAGCGAGTTCGAGCGAGACCCCGCCTGAACCGAGCACCGCAGGTTGCCCGTAGCGAAGCGGAGGGACGCAGACAGTAGGGTCGCCTTTCTTTTGGGTACTTTTCTTTGGCGAAGCAAAGAAAAGTGCCTCGCCCGCCGGGGCGAGACCCGGCCAGCAGCCTCAGCAAAAGGCACGAGCGCCCAAGCCGGAGCAAGACCCGGCCCACCCCCCACTCAGCCCAAAAACTTGTTATCCCGTAACCATTCCGCCAGCCGTTCAGCAAACACCTTGTACCCCGCATCATTGGCATGAATCTGGTCCGACCGCAGCTCGGCCCGCGACAGCACATACGACCAGCCGCCGGCAAACAGCGGCGTGCCGGTTTCCTTCGCCACATCGGCATACACCTCGTGGTCGTTCAATGAGCCGGTGGCCGCGGCCAGAAAGACGGGTTTGGGCTGCGCGATCAGCACCACCTGTGCGCCGGCAGCGGCGGTTTGCACAATGTTTTTGAGTGCGGCGCGTGTGCCGTCCAGCGGCAAGCTTCGCAAGAAGTCATTGCCGCCAATCGACACCAGCACCAAGCCTGGCGTGTTGTTCTGCAACAGCGCTGGCAGCCGCGCCAGCGCCCCTTCCGAGGTGTCGCCGTTGATCCCGGCGTTTTGCGTCACATAGCCTGTGAGCTGCTGCAACTGCTGCGGGTAGCCCGCACCCGCCGAAGCGCCATAACCAAATGTCAGCGAATCGCCCAGGCACAGCAGCGTGGCCTCTTTGGGCAGCGTCTTGCCTTTGGGTTTGGCTGACTTTGAGCAGCCCGCAGCTACCAACGCTACAGAGGCGAGGCCACCCAGCAAGAGGTGGCGGCGAAAGGTGTTGTCAGGTGTGTGCATGGCGGGCTGGTGGGTGTGTCGGTGTGTGGATGGCGTTTGACTTTAACGCGATGGGGATTCAAGCCGGCGGTGCCGCCGCAGGGGGTTCCCCCTCGGCATGCAACTGCTTCCTTACATAGTCCACATGCTGGCGCAGCGTGTACACCCGGTCGGAAAAATCCAGTGAGAACTTCATGTGGCTCACCTCGTACTCGATCTTGTCCAGTCTGGCCGCAGCCTCGGCCACTTCGGCGGGGCTGAGCTTGCGCGAGGTGATGTCGCGCTCCATCTGCAGCAGCACGCCATAGCGGCGATAGAGCCGGTTCTTTTCCTTGAACTCGAACAGCTTGGGCACGATGCGGAACACCGGGATCGCAATCGCAATCAGCGGCACCAGCACCAGCAGCAGGCGTTGCAGTGCATTGGCCGCCCAGTAAGGCAGGTAGCGCTGCAAGAAGGGTCGGCCGTCTTTGTAATAGCGCGCCGCCTCGTCGGCCAGCGGAAACTCCGTCGCGTTGCCATTCGGGAATTCGCCCGGCCGGTTCAGCAGCGTGGCGCCGCGGTGCACCTCGCGTGCGGCCTCCAGCAGCAGGTAAGCCAGGGCAGGGTGCAGGTCTTTGTGGATCACCAGGTTGGCCGTAGTGGCCAGCAGCGTGATGTCCTGGCGCGGGCGGTCTTGCGCCGGGTCTACCGAGCCAGCCTTGAGTGTGACCAGTGACAGGTAAGGCAAGCGCCGCGTCAGGCCCTCGGCATGCTCGATGGAGACCAGATGCGCTGCATCCTGTTTGCCCAGCAGCATTTGCACCGCAGGTGTCTGCGGCGCGCCGATGATAAAGAGCGCGTCTAGCTTGCCCGCCAGCAGGGTGTTAGCGGCCGCCACCCCGCCGTCGGCGGCCAGCGTGGCATTGGCTGGCGTTATGCCATAGGCCTGCAGCAACTCCAGCGCCACCTTGCGCGTGCCGCTGCCCTCCGCGCCAATCGCAAGCTTCTTGCCGGCCAGTGGGCCCAGGCCCTTGCTCAGCGTTTTGGCCAGGGCTGGCGAGGCAAACATCCAGATGGGTTCATAACCGACTACGCCCAACGAGCGCAGCGGTGTGCTCGACTCGGGCTCCTGCGAATCCAGCTGCAGCAGGCCCAGCCCGCCCTGCACAAAACCCACCGGCAGGCCCGCGTTCAGCCGCTCCAGGTTTTGCACTGCGCCGGTCGAAGGCTTCAGGTCCAGCTTCACGCCGTTGGCCTTGAGGTAGTGCTGGTACTTCAGCGCAAACTGGTGCGCCGCACCATCGACAGCCCCCGTCGTCATCTCGACCTGTCCCGGCGGCGCCGGAAGGATGGAGCGCGAGAACATCGAGAGCACCAGGGCCAGGCCACCAATGATGGCCGCCGCGAGCAGGAAAGTCTGCTTGCGGCTCAGGGAGGGGATGATCAGCATGCGTGCAGTCTAACCAGAGGCGAAGCGCTCTGGAAGTACATCGTTGTTGAATCACAGTCATTGCTTACCTGAAAAAGGACAACCAAACGTCGAGTTAAAGTCCGGCAAAGAAATTCAGCAGGGAGTTTGTGTGGGCAAGAATTTTTCCGGGAGCACATTTGAATGCCGTAGGGCCTTCATTGCCGCGAGTCTGACGTGTCTTGTTGGCCTCTTCCTTATGGCTTTTTCGCCGCTTGCAATAGCCCAAGGCCAAGGCAGTTATGGCGACGCCTATCTTGGCGATCTTGTCAGATGGATTCTCGTAATAGGCCAGATTCTCGTAGTCTTGGCGTTGTTCATCATCTACAAGATATTTGGTGTCAAAGTGATGGCCATCTTCCTGGTTCTTTTTATGGCTGGAGTCGGCTATTTCTCGAATAAAGCTCAATATGAAAAAGAGCAAAGGGAGGCGGCTTACAAAACTGTCCTTGCAAACATGCAAGCGGAGTGCCTCAAACAGGGGGGCGAGACGATTCATTCATATGCAAGCGGCCGGGAGAAGGTTTTTGTCCGGATTCACGGTGAGTTGTCGTTGCTGGAAGTTCAGAAACACCTGGTTTTGGACAGATCGCGCTTTACACCAGAACTCTCATTCCTTGCGGGTACACCTGAAGTTGAGATGGGGACGGACGCACTTGTGGTTGACGTGACGTATGACCGGTCCGATGTCTTAGGATCTTTGCCCGACTATCGATGGGCCTCGACGCGGATAAATGTCGAGATTCGAAAGATTGGAGATGGCGCTTTGCTGGCAAAGAGAACAGATGTACAAATTCAACACGGTTTTTGTCTCGGACCGGATCCATTGCAAGGAGTGTTGGGATTTTTGAGGAAAGTTCTTAAACGCTCCGATATTTACGCGACATAGGATTGGTCTGACAACCCGTTCCGTTAGGCATCTGGCGTGCGTGTCGCGGAAAGAACCGGCGAAAGCCAAAAAAAACGATACAGCGACCTTTACCAATAAATAGGCGACTCTGCGATTGCGAGCCATTACGCAGAAAGATATCAGCGCAGGTTAGCTTGCACCCACCGCACGATATCCGCCGCACCCATCGCGCCCGCCTGGCGCGCCACTTCGCGGCCGTTCTTGAACAAGGCCAAAGTAGGAATGCTGCGGATGTTGAAACGCGCGCCCAGGTTGGGCACGGCTTCGGTGTCTACCTTGGCCACGCGCACATGCGGCTCCAGCTGCGCGGCGGCTTGCTCATACGCCGGGGCCATTTGCCGGCAGGGGCCGCACCAGGGCGCCCAGAAGTCGACCAGTACAGGGATCTGGTTGCGGCCTATGTGTTTGTCGAATGCGGCTTCATTGAGTGCGGTGGAATGGGCGACGAAGAGCGCCTTCTTGCAGCTGCCGCAGGTCGGGTCGCTGCCGAGCTGGTCAGCGCGTACGCGGTTGGTGGTGTGGCAGTGGGGGCAGACGATGTGGAGTGGGTCGGACATAGCTCGCTATTTTGGGGCTGGGCGTGGAGTTTTCAAGCGAATCGCTCTTGAGGTGAGCCGCCCACTAGCGCTCGCTTACAAAATCAAACCTGATGAAACGGCAATGACCGCGCTGTTTTGGCCGAAACTACTCCAGAAGGCTGGACTGCGTTCTAATTTCAGCCATGCAAAGGAGTACCGGATTTTGAGCTTGCCATCGACACACCGCCGAATCGCCCGCCGCGTGGGCCTCTTGGCCGCCCTGGGCGTGGCCAGTTTGCTGGCCGCTTGCGGCAGCGGCGTCAAAACATTTCCGCTGCAGGAAAAGTTCGGTTCCACCGCCACCTATTCACGCCTGTTTGACGCTTCGGCCGAGCAGACCTGCGAAGCCTCGCGCCGCGCGCTACTCAGCCAGGGCTACATCATCAACACGGCCCGCGCCGACCTGGTGGAAGGTCAGAAGAGTTTTCAACCTGAAGCCGAGTCGCACCTGCAAATGGTGATTCGTGTGGTGTGCGCGCCCGAAAGCGCCGACGGCAAGATCAGCCTGGGCTTTGTCACCGCGCTGCAAGACAGCTACCAGCTGAAAAAGAGCAACAACTCCGCCAGCCTGGGCGTGGGCGCGATCGGCTCGGTGTCTTTGCCCTTCACCTCCAGCAATGAGTCGATGATCAAGGTGGGCAGCGTCACGATTTCGTCCGACGAGTTTTACGATAGCTTTTTTGACCTGGTCAGCCGCTATCTGGCGACGGTGGACGATTTGCCGCTCAGCGCGAAGTGAGCAGGTGCTGGATGCCGGGTACAGCGAACACATCCTGATACCCCGGGATACCGTGCGGTAAACCAGGCGTAAAACCGCGCCTGTGTTACACGGTTATTGCTCCGCCGATACGCCCGCATTACGCAGCCTTTACTTTGGCGGCTCACGATGAAATCACTGAAGCGCAGGCCATCCCGGCCGGTGTTTCGGAAAGCAGCCCCAAAGCATTGTCAGCAGGGTTGCCGCCTTTCACATTGAGCAAAGGAGCCCCCATGAAAACGAAACTCTTGACCGCATCGATGATGGCCGCCGCCCTGGCCGCAGGCTTTGCCGCCGCACCCGCGATGGCGCAGCCCGGCCCCTACACGGTGTATGCGCCGCCCCGGGTGCAAACGCCGGGCATCGACAACGCGCAGCAGGCCGTCAGCGACCGCATCCAGCAGGGTTTGCAGTCGGGCCGCATCACGCCGTCTGAAGCCCGCGCGCTGTACCGCCGCGATACCGAGATCCAGAACCGCGAAGCCGCCTACAAGTCAGATGGCCGCGTGACGCCGCAGGAGCGCCAGCAATTGCGCAACGACATGGCCAACCTGAGCGCCGAGGTCGAGCGTGCCATTGCCAACAACCGCACGGTGCCGGTAGCGCAGCCAGGCGGCGGGCTGGGCGCGATTGACAGCCAGCAGTTCGCCATCAGCCAGCGCATTGACGAAGGCGTGCGCTCGCACCGCCTGAGCCTGCAGGAAGCCGGGCGTTTGCAAGCCCGTGAGCAGGCGATTGAGCGCCGCGAGGCTGCCTACCGCGCTGACGGCGTGGTGACGCCGCAGGAGCGCCGGCAGTTGCGTGCTGAGCTGACTGCGCTGCGGGATGAGGTTGAGCGCCTGATCAATCCGCGCGGATAAATCAGGCTGCACCCGTTGAAGGCCTCACGGCCTTCATGAAAAAACCCCGGTCAGCGCAAGGCGCCGGCCGGGGTTTTGTTTTTAGCGCGGGGCTTGATCGAATCGATCAGGCTGCCTTGCGGCGCTGGCTGAAGGCGGTGCTGCGCTTGGCGGCTGCCTTGTCGTCGCCGGCGATCTTGCTGGCCAGCTCGGCCGTTTTTTGTTCGATCTGGGCGGCCAGCTTGCTCAGGGCCAGGGCGCCGGGCGCGGTGGCCTGGGCGATCGTGTTCAGCGTGGTCACGCCGGTTTTTTCTTCAAAGAGGCTGGCGTTGGCGGCGGCGCGTTCCACGCCGGCTTCTGCCACTTTCACCAGCTGGCTCACCACTTGCTGTGCGCCGTTGGTCGTGTAGATCAGGCCCTTGGTGTAGTAAGCGCTGAAGGCGGCCTGTGCGGCCGACGCGTTCTTGGCGGTTTCGGCGGTCAGCTCGGTGCGCGACTGCTTCAGGGCCTGGTTCCAGCGCTGCTCCAGCAGGCTGACAACGCGCTCGCCACCGGCGCGGTAGGCATCAATCACGTTTTTGGCGGTCTTGCCGTAAGACTCGATCAGGTCGCTGGCAACGGTGGAGAGGTTCTTGGCGCTCATGGTGATTCCTTCAATGTTGGTTTGAACAATGATTCATCATCCCGTTTTTGGCTAGTGAGTGCGACCTAACGGGTTAGAGAGGGGTATCAAATTCAGGCATCCAGAAACAGCGCCGGGTCCACCATGGTGCGGTTCAGCATCACGCCCCAGTGCAGGTGCGGCCCCGTCACGCGGCCTGTGGCGCCCACCTCGCCCAGGCGTTCGCCGGTTTTCAGCATATCGCCGGGCTTCACGTCAGTCGCGCTCAGGTGGCACATCAAACTCAGCAGGCCGCCGCCGTGGTCCAGCCACACCGTGTTGCCGTTAAAGAAATAGTCACCCGTGTCGATCACCCGTGCCGGCAGCGGCGACACCACCGCCGTGCCGGTGGCCGCCGCGATGTCCATGCCGCTGTGCGGGTTGCGCGGCTGGCCGTTGAACACGCGTCGCAGACCAAACGAGCTGGAGCGCCGGCCCGGCGTGGGTGCGCGCATGCGCAGCACCTGGGTGTGGGGCGGCTCCGTCAGCGTCGCCATCACCAGCGCCTGGTGCGTGCGTTCACGTTCATAGCGTGCCTGGTCTTCGGGGGAAAGGTCGACGGTGCGCGGCTCCACCTTCAGGCGCTGCTCGCTGTAGCGCTTGGGGCTGATGGTGTAGGGCAGGGTGCGCCGGCCGCCGGGTGTTTCTACGGCAATGCTGGCTTCACCAGGCTCGGCAGACAGCGGAATGCCGACAATGGCCGTCCACTCAGCCGCATCGCCCAACACCAGCAAGGGCACATCGCCTGCATAAGCCACAGGCCGCACAGCCGCCGGGCCCAATGACAGCCGGGCCACGCCGCCGGGAACCTGCAAGGCCTTGGGCCAAACACCCGGTGATGAGGTAGCCGCCGCAACGCGCGAGGCGGGCAGCGCCAGTGCAGCTAAGGCGGCCAGCAGCGTCGAGCGGCGGGTGAGGGGAGAAGCGGAAGAAGAAAGAAACAAATGATCAGAACGCATGGCGCCCATTATTGCGGCGTCAGCGTGATCTTTCCGTCATTCACATAGTCGTCAAACTGGATGCGCGGAATGGCCGTCACCGCGGCCACGCCGTCGCCGGCGTCCCAGCTCAGCGTGGCGCTATCGGGCTCCAGCGCCACTTCCACCCGCACGCCGCGGGGGATTTCAATCGGGGCACCGTCACCCGGTGTGTAAGTCACGTCACCGGTAATCTTGGCGAACTGGGGCATGGCTGTCTCCTGCTGGGTTGGACGAAGTGGGCTGTAAACCCATACACCCTATTGAACACGCTGCGCAGGCCAAGCCGTGTAGGCGAACTCCACTTTGAGGGGGTGTTTCAGGGTATTTGGCGTGCGGCTTTTACCCCCGCGTGGGGAGTGGGCCTACGCCCGGCAGGGGAATGCCGCTTATCGCTCGTTGATTTTTTTGAGTTTCAAATAGATGCAAATTCATGCAACCATTTTGTTGCATGATGAGGCAGGGCTGTGCATAATTCATGCAACCAGGAGATTGCATATGACTTCATCAAAGGTTTCAACTTCATCCACAGACCGCATTGAACGCAGCACCTTGATCAACGCCCCCGTCTCACGGGTCTGGCGCGCGCTGACCAATGCCGAAGAGTTCGGCGGCTGGTTTGGCGTGGCGCTCAAGGGCAAAAATTTTGTCGCCGGCCACTCGGTGCAGGGTCAAATCACCATCCCGGGTTTTGAACATGTGGTGTTTGAGGCGCTGGTCGAGCGCCTGGAGCCCGAGAAACTGTTCTCATACCGCTGGCACCCCTATGCGGTAGACCCCGCCATCGACTATTCCAAAGAGCCGACCACGCTGGTCGAGTTCACCCTCAAAGACACTGGCAAAGGCACGCTGCTCACTGTGGTGGAATCAGGCTTTGACAAGATTCCCGTGGCCCGCCGCGCAGAAGCCATACGGATGAACACCGGCGGCTGGGAAGGGCAGATGGAAAATATCCAGACATATGTCACCTCGCAGCAAAAACACTGAAGCCACAAACCCCCAGCCCGGCCCCGCAGGCGTCTTCGCCGCCCTGGGCGACGAGACGCGCCTGCGCCTGGTGGCCGTGCTGTGCGTGGGCGGCGCCGTGTCCATCGCCCAGCTCACCGCCACCACCGACATCACCCGTCAGGCCGTAACCAAACACCTGCATGTGCTGGCCGACGCGGGGCTGGTGCACCACGTGAAGGTAGGACGAGAGCGCCTGTGGCAGTTTGACCCGCAGCAACTAGACGAAGCCCGCCGCTCACTGGATTTGATCGCCCAGCAATGGGACCAGGCCCTGGGCCGCCTGAAAGCTTCGCTGGAGTCAGAGGCAGTTTAGCGCGCTGAAAGCGGATGACGAGGAGTGACGATGGAAAAGCACAAGATTTTTACGACGGCATTTGCCAAGGTGTACCCGATGTACGTGCAAAAAGCCGAACGAAAAGGCCGCAGCAAAGAAGAAGTCGACCAAGTCATCTGCTGGCTAACGGGGTATGACGAAAAGGGCCTGAGCCAGCAAATCGAAAAGCAAAACGATTTCGAAACTTTCTTTGCCAAAGCTCCCGGCATTCACCCGAATGCCGCACTGATCAAAGGCGTTGTCTGCGGTATTCGCGTAGAAGAAGTCGAAGACTCGCTGATGCAAAAAATCCGCTACCTGGACAAGCTGGTTGACGAGCTTGCCAAAGGAAAGGCGATGGAGAAGATTCTGCGGTAGTCCGCTCGGCCGCTAAGCCTTGCCCCACACCAGCAGCAAGTTGTTAGCCGGCATCGCATGCCGCGCCTGCAGCCGCAAGCCGGCCCGCGCCGCCTCTTGCGCCACATCTTCCTTACGCCGGATACCCCAGGCCGGATCTTGCGTGCGCAGGCTTTGGTCAAAGCTGAGGTTGCCTTCCGACGTAGGTACGCCGTCTTCCAGGTAAGGCCCATAAGTCACCAGCACGCCGCCCGGCGCCAGATGGCGCGCGGCGCCCTGCATCAGCGCAGCGCAAGTCGCCCACGGCGAGATATGCAGCATGTTGGCGCAGTAGATCAGGTCGAACTTCGAATCACCCGGCAGCCACACGGGCGCCATAACATCGAGTACCAGGGGAGGGCGCACATTGCCAAGGCCCCGCTCGGCTACGTGCTCAGAGATCGACTCCATCGCAACGGGCATCGCGTCAGTGGGCTGCCATGCCCATTGCGGAAGGGCTGCGGCAAACCAGGCGACGTGCTGGCCTGTGCCTGAGGCGATCTCTAGCGCATTGCCATGTTCAGGTAAGACATCGCGCAGGACATCGAGGATGGGCTGCTTGTTGCGATCTGCTGCGGGGCTGAAGCTGGTTTTCGGCATAGGGATTTGCAGACAAATTCAATCGCTGACAGGCGATGCGGCTGCACGCGGCCAGATCACGCTGGCACAGTAAAACGAAAACAAGGAAACGGCGGTACACAACAAGAACACGACCCACGAGCTTGTGGAAAAGTGCTCGGTCCACTGGATTACCCGAGCCCTTTGCGGCTGATCCGGCAAATAGACCACTCCAACTTGACTGCCGACCAACTCTTCCCGCTGATGCTCCGAAAAAGGCGTACCTGCACTGGCCTTCAGCGTCACTGGTCCGTCAGGTGTCGTGAATGAAACGTCGGGGTAATACCCGGTAAATCGATCCGCGCCTTTCCCTGTTACCTCAACGTACCGAAAACTGCTGATCACACCTCCAACATGGATACCTTCACGTTCGTACCTCTTGTCCAGTTGGTACTCCTCAAAAAGGATGCTTGCGAAGATGTAGGCAATGGACAGGATTACGCATCCTCCTGCCGCCATAAATGCGGCATATGCCCTGCGGGCTGAGGGCGTGAGTCCAGCAATGACATTTTTATCGATCATCCCTTAAGCCCCTTCCCCGCCCGAGCCACCATCTCCTCCGTCCCCACATCCTTCGCACACCACCCCGCCAGAATGCGCGCCGAGTTCTGCAGGCTATGTGCGTCCGGCCCAACGCCTTCGCCTTGCAGCACCTGAACCGGAATCTGCGCTTTCTGCAGTGCATCGGCCATCACGGTTTGGGAGGGCCAGAAAACGTTTTTGTCATTGGGATTGCCCAGCACAAAGACGCGCAGCTTGGGGTTGACCTTTTCTTTGGCGACAAACTTCCAGGGCTCGTAGGAGTCGGCGTAGTTGGTGGTGTCTTTGCTGCGGCCCATCATTTCCCAGCGGATGCGGGGTGAGGAGGGCGCTGAAGTGGGGATGGCGCAGACGATGTCTGCGCGTTCGGTGATCAATGATGAGGTGACGTGGCCGCCGCCGCTTTGGCCGGTGATGACCCATTCTTCAATGCCGTGGCGTTTTTTGATTTCGTCGAGTGCGGCGGAGATGATGACGGACTCGTCAATGCGCCTGCGCTGCATGTGGTCGCCTGATGAACCGTGCGTGCCGGGGCGGCCGATGAAGATATAGGGCATGCCCAGCCATCGGGCCCAGTCTTCGGCATTCTTTTGCAGCCGGGCATTGTCTAAGTCCAGGTAGGTCCGGCTGGTCTTGCCCACGCCTACAAAGATGTCGCCGTGAAAGAACACGATGGCGCGTTTGACGGGCTGGTCGCTAAAGCCGGCCTTCCAGTATTTGATGCATTCGGTGCCGGAGCTGGCGGTGGCGGCCCAGACGGTGTTGGCGGCTGCTTCGCATTGCGCCTGCGTGGCCCTGACGCCGCGCATGATGGTTGATTCTGAAAAGTCGCCGGCGTCGCTGAATTCGGCGCGGCCAAACTGCGCATGACTGGCGGTCGGTGCGAGTAATGCGCCCGCCACACCCCACATGGCCCACATCACCAGTATTTTGTTGAAACCCTTGGGGTGAAGGATCTGATGCATGTCTGGGGCCTGTTGCTGGGCTTGACTGCTACCTTGTTTCCTATGGCTTCAAGCCCGTCTTTTGCCACTGACTCACTACAGTGCCAAGGTAATTCTTTTGGCATTCGTCCTTGTTGGGGAATGTATTGGGCATGAAACACCGCGGCCCATCTGCTTCATATTCTGATCTGAAGACCACCTTGAATTTTTCCGCTGTAGGTGCTTCTGGCCGCCATTGGATGATGGTGGCTTTCCAGATGCGGTTCGAGACGTAGGAGCCGGCGCTACCCGTCGTGTGGACAAATCTGTCTAGCTTCTGAATCCAGACGTGCGAATAGCCTGCGGGGATGGCAAGCGTCGCTTGTGTCATGTGCAACTGATAGTCAGCGTCGGCCCCCGTTTTTTTGACCTCGGCGGTCATGGCCTGACCCAGGGGGTCATACATCCTTTTTGCATTCTCTGTTTTTGAGGCCGCAAAGCCGCTGGGCAATTTATCGGCCTCCAGGCCGATATCGATGACGACTAGTACCTTCTTCACACGCTCAGGAGAAAAAGCCTCTTTCTTTTCTGAGAATACTGTCGGATCCTTGATGGTTGCACACGCACTCAGTCCGGCCACTGCCAGCGCAATGAACAGCGTCTTGATGATGGTTTTCATGCTTCTGCCTCCCTTGATATCGTTTTTACTTGGCATGCCGTAGCGCTTTATTGCCTCGGGCTCTTAAGAATGACCCGGCTTCACTTGGCCCAACTGTCTTTCATCCCCGTGACCCGATTGAATACGGCTTTACCCGGAGAATGATCCATCAGGTCCGTCACAAAGTACCCATGCCGCTCAAACTGAAAGCGCGTACCGGCGGGCACATTCGTCAATGACGGCTCGACGTATGCCGTCACCGTCTTCAGGCTGTCGGCATTCAGCTCATCGAGGAAGTCCTTGTCGCCGGTGCCGGGGTGCTCAACGCTGAACAGGCGGTCATAAAGGCGCACTTCGGCTTGCAGCGCGTCGTTCACGCCTACCCAGGTGATCACGCCCTTGACCTTGATGGCGTCGGAGCCGGGGGTGCCGCTCTTGGTGTCGGGGATCAGGGTGGCGTGCACTTCGGTGACTTTGCCGTTGGCGTCTTTCACCGCGCCTGTGCATTCGATGACGTGGCCGTATTTGAGGCGCACCTTGCTGCCGGCAATGGCTTGCTTGCTGGCGTTGATGTGGGGCGGGAAGAGGCGGAAGAAGCCTTTGGGTGGCACTTCTTCGTAGTCGGTGCGTTCAATCCAGACTTCCTTGCCGATCTTGAACTGGCGTTTGCCCATTTCTTCATGGTGCGGGTGCACGGGTGCGCCGCAATCGTCTAGTTTGCCCGCGCCCATCACTTCGTCCCAGTTGGTGAGCACCAGCTTGACGGGGTCCAGCACGGCCATGGCGCGCGGGGCGATCGGGTCCAGCGTGTCGCGCAGCGAGCCTTCGAGAGTGCTGTAGTCGATCCAGCTGTCGCTTTTGGTCACGCCGATGCGTTCGGCAAAGAGTTGAATCGCCTCGGGTGTGTAGCCGCGGCGGCGCAGGCCGACGATGGTGGGCATGCGTGGGTCGTCCCAGCCGCTGACGCGCTTTTCATTCACCAGCTGCGCGAGCTTGCGTTTGCTGGTGAGCACGTAGGTGAGGTTCAGGCGCGCAAATTCGTACTGGCGCGGGTGCGGCGTGGCAATCAGCTTGCCTTCGGCCAGGCGGTCCAGCAGCCAGTCGTAGAAGGGGCGCTGGTCTTCAAACTCCAGCGTGCAGATGCTGTGGGTGATTTGTTCCAGCGCGTCTTCCACCGGATGGGCAAAGGTGTACATCGGGTAGATGCACCATTTGTCGCCGGTGTTGTGGTGGTGGGCGCGGCGTATGCGGTAGATGGCCGGGTCGCGCATATTGATGTTGGGCGAGGCCATGTCGATCTTGGCGCGCAGCACGGCGGCGCCGTCGGCCAGCTTGCCGTCACGCATTTCGCGAAAGCGCGCCAGGTTTTCGGCGGGCGTGCGGCCGCGGAAGGGGCTGTCGGTGCCGGGGTGGCCGAAGTCGCCGCGGTTCTGACGCATTTCTTCGGCGCTTTGCTCGTCGACGTAGGCGTTGCCGCTTTCAATCAAATACTCAGCCGCGCGGTACATGAAGTCGAAGTAGTCGCTAGCCTGGTAGAGGTTGTTCTCCGGGCCGGCGGCGCCCTTGTTGTGCCAGTCAAAGCCCAGCCATTGCACGGCGTCCTTGATGGAGTCGACGTATTCGGTGTCTTCTTTTTCGGGGTTGGTGTCGTCAAAGCGCAGGTGGCACACGCCTTCGTAGTCGCGCGCCAGGCCGAAGTTCAGGCAAATGCTTTTGGCATGGCCCACATGTAAGTAACCGTTGGGTTCGGGCGGAAAGCGCAGGCGCACCTTGGCCGGGTCGGCCTGGCCTTCAGCGTGGTGGGCGGCGTCCCCGGGGCTGCCGCCCCAGCGGCGGCTGGCATAAGTGCCTTCTGCCAGGTCTTTTTCGATGATCTGGCGCAGGAAGTTGCTGGGCTTGTGGGTTTCTTTGTCGGCGGGGGCAGCTTTGGAGGGAACAGGGGTGGTCATCAGGGGATTTTAGGGGGTTACGTTTGGCTACGCTCTTCACGGTACATACGGTATGCCGTTACCCGAGTGCTGCGTTTAATAAACACATGGGCATTTCCTGCCCTACCAAGGAGAACACTATGAAGACAGCAATCAAGGCAAACCGCTCCGTCGCCGCGTTTGGCGCCGCAGCCGCGCTGGCACTGGCCGCTTTTGGCTTTGCCGGTGCTGCCCAGGCCCGCGACAACGTGACCTTTTCCGTGGGCGTGGCCGCTCCCGGTGTGGCGGTGGGCGTAACCAACGCCTACCCGGTGTACCAGCAACCCGTGTATGTGCAGCCCGCCCCTGTGTACTACCAGCCCGCGCCGGTGTACTACCCCCGCCCTGTGTATGTGAGGCCCGCGCCCGTGTACTACGCACCGCCACCGGTGTATTACGGCCCGCGTCATGGCTACTACCACGGCCCGCGCTACGGCTACGCACCGGTGTATTACCAGCGGCCCGGCGGTCACCGCGGCCATGCACACGGCCACCGTTAAGGTGCTCCGCCCCCATCAAAAAAGCCCGCTTCGTGCGGGCTTTTTTGTGGGTGGGCGTTTGACGGCGTGCCTGTAAAAGCCGCCGCAAGCTGGCTTAAGCCGGCTTCCAGAAAATATAGTCAGCCTGGTAAGAGGTGGTCAGCTTGTCGCCGATATCGGCTTGTGTGCAGGCCTTGCTCAGGTCCTGGCCGCCCTTGGTCTTGATGCGCTGGATGTAGCTCACGTTTTGCAGCGCGCCGGGCGCAGAACCTGAAGCGCCGGTCGACAGCTGCTGCGGCAGGTTGGTGGCGCCTACGCGGGGCGCCAGCGCGACCTGGGTGCCGACAACGCTGGAGCCGTCGATATGCGTCCAGGTGGCGGGCGGGCCGGAATATTTCACGACGGTTTTGCCAGTGCGGTCCAGCAGTTCGGCTTCAGGCCGTACCAGCACCCAGCCAATGGTGCCGGCGGTGGTGGCGTTGGCCTTGCACTCGTAATACAGCAGGCCGCTGGCCGTGGTTTCCAGCGCCACCACGTGGCCGGGTGGCACGACGATGGCGGCGTCCAGCTGGTCCTGGGTGTATTCCTTCGGCAGGGGCGCGACACCGGTGCAGGCGGTGATCAGCGCGGCAGTGCCGGTGACCATGGCCAGTGTGACGGCGGCGCTTTTGGTGTAGGCCCAAATACGGTTGTGTGTGCTTTTCATGAAGGCTCCTCGGTTGTTATCTGCTTGTTGTTTGCGTTTCTTCCTGGCTCACTGATCGGGTGATCCGGGCTGCTTTTTCAGCCTCCTGTGCAGTAAATCCCGGCGCACTTCAACCCGCTGTAGGACGCCGCGCAGGCCCGATGAGGGAAGTCATCCGGACCGGTTGCCGGAAAAGCGGGTGACGGGGTGGGGAACGGCTGGAATGCACCAAAACCCGGCAGAAGATCGACAGAAAACCGGCAGGGGTCCGCCAAAAAAGACGCAAAAAAGCCCACAGACCCCGCCTTGCGGCAAGCCTGTGGGCCTGAAAGCCAGCCCCGCCTAACTTCAGAGCCGGCTGCTCACCTTGGAGATGCTCTGCATCCTTGGAGGAGAACGGGTGGGCTTCCCGGTGCGCGCGGCACGCGGGAGGGTAGCGGTGGGGGAAATTACATCGCCTTGTAGAAGATGTAGTCGGCCTGGTATTTCACGATCTGCTTGGCGCCCAGATTGCCGGCGGCGCAGGCCATGGCGGGTGCGACGCCGCCTTTGGTGTCCACGCGCTGGATGTAAGTCACGCCGCTCATCGCGCCGCTGCCCATGGCAGGGTTGCCCTTGACGAGCTGCGAGGGGATGTTGCCGGTGCCGTTGGGCGCCACGGCGATCTGGGTGGCCGTCAGCTTGGAGCCGTCCATGCTTTCCCAGGTGGCGGGCGGGCCGTAGTACTTGCCGACCTGCTTGCCGCTGCGGTCGTTGAGCTTGGCGTCGGGGCCGACAAACACCCATTCAAACTGGCCGGCCATGTCTTTCTTGGCGCTGCACTGGTAGGTGATCTCACCCACGCCGACGGTTTCCATCGCGACCTTGTTGCCGGCCGGAACCTGCACGGTGGCGGGCAGGTTGGCCTGCGAATACATGGGTTGCATGGGCGACATGCTGCCGCAGGCGGCGAGCAGGGATACGAACAGAACTGAAGCTGAGGCGGTAGCAGTACGTAGCATCATTTTTTAACTCCTGGTTTTTTGTGAGCCGGCCAGGGCTGGCCGGTATTGGGGCGTCCGGCCGTTGTTATTGGCGGTGTGGCGCGGGGCGTCCTGCTGCTGATACGCCGCAGCCGGGCGAATGGATTCAAAAACGGCGTAACCACCGGAGAGGACCCCACTAGCGGGGGCCGAGGGTCCGGCTCCGCCGGCCCCAGGCGCCGTCCCCTCGAGGGGAGAACAGGCTACACGCAGTGAGACTGGACAGGGGGAGCGTTCTACTGCCCGAAGCGCGGCCCTTTGAGCAGGAAGTCGGCTTCTTCAGCCGTATCAAGTCGCCCCAGCGCGGCATTGCGATACGGGAACCGTCCAAACCGGGCAATGATGTCCCGGTGCAGGTGGGCAAAGTCGATATTGCTTTGCAGGCGTTGCTTGAGCGAGTCGGGCGCGTCGGCCTGCAGGCGGACAAAGCGCGCCACGCATTCATCCTGCAGCGCCAGGCTTTCGGCATGCATCAGCGGCATGTAGAGGAAGAGCCGCCCCGCCCAGGGCAGCGTCAGGTCTTCGCCATCCGCCAGCGCCTGCAGCACCAGTTGCTGCGCACGCGCGTCGCCGGCAAAGGCCTCACCCTTGCCGCGAAAGACGTTGCGGGTGAACTGGTCTAGCAGAATGACCAGCGCCAGGCGATTGAGCGGTGGTTGTTCCCAGTCTTGCAGGCCGCCGGCAACGGCCGCTTCGACATCGCTGCCAAAGCGCTCGCTGATCTCGGTGTCGAGTTCGGCGCCGCCGCTAAACCAGCGCTTGTTGAGGTCTTGCGTGGGCCACTCTTTGTGCACCCCATCGCCCAGCCAGAAGTCCAGGACTTCTGCGGGCGTGGCGTGGTGGCGGGCCGCTGGTGTGTTGGGGGCGTTCGGGTAGGAGGTTGGCTCGGTCATGACGACCGGGAGCTTAGCCTACCAGCGGTCGGAGCGCAGTTGCAGGTCCCAAACACCCTTGCGCACAGCGTAAACACCCACCACGCCGTAGCGCTGCTCGCCCACCGAGTCCCACTTCATGGAGCCGGTGATAGGCGCGTAGCCGTCAAAGGTGCGCAGGGTTTCGGTGATTTTTTCAGGCTTGACCGAGTTGGCGCGCTTCATCGCGCCGGCCAGGATGTACATCGCGTCGTAGGTGTAGTGGCCGCCGTAGGCCGGTTCACGTTTGTAGAGTTCCTGGTACTTGGTCAGGAAGGCCTTGCCGTTGACGAACTCTTTGGCGTCCAGGATGGGCGAGGTGGCGTAGAGGCCCTTGACCGTGTCGCTGCCCTTGAGCATGTCGGTCGTCTTGATGGTGTCGCCGCCCAGGATGCTGATCTGCTGGTTGTAGTCGATCTTCTTGAGCGCTTCAATCAGCGCCAGGATCTGGAAGTCGCCTTGTGTGGAGACGACCACTTCGACGCCGCCGTCCTTGATCTTGCCGGCCAGCTCGTCGAACTTGGTGGTCTTGTCGTCGGACGAATAGACAACGACGACTTGTTTGTTGGCTTTTTTCAGCTCGGCGACCGCGCCGGTGGCCAGGCCTTTGCCGTAGGTGGTGCCGTCATCGACCACGGCGAACTTGTTGGCGTTGAGCTGGTTGGCGGCGAAGGAGCCGATCGCGCGCGCCTGCAGGTTGTCATTGGCCACCAGGCGGAAGGTGGTGGCCAGGCCCAGCTCGGTGAACTTGGGGTTGGTCGAGATGGCCAGCTGGGCAATGTTCTTGGCGGCGTAGACGGGTGCGGCCGGGATGCTGACGCCCGAATTGAGGTTGCCGATCACGGCGACCACGCCGGCGTCGACGAGCTGCTGCGCGACTTCCACACCGGTTTTCGGGTCGGACCGGTCGTCCATGGCCACGATTTCAATCTTGACCGTCTTGCCCTTGATCTGGAAGCCCTCTTTGTTGAGCTCGTCCACGGCCATCTTCACGCCGTTGTGCAAATCCTGGCCGAGTGCGGCGAGGTTGCCCGACAGGGGCTGGGCGACACCGATCTTGATGGTGTCAGGCGGGTTGTCGCAACCGGACAGCAGGCTGGCACCTGCAACAACAGCGACGGTCATGGCGGCCAGGGTATGGCGGCGGGAGGTGAAGTGGGTCATGGTGAGAGCCTTGGTTACCTGGTTGAGGATTGGGTGTAACTGAATGTATGTTTAGCCGTTGTGAACCGGTAGTGGGTTTCACCTATTTCTGAATGGATGTGCGAGGAGATTAGTTTTACTAATGGTTCGCTTTGGTTCGTATTTGCTGCAATTTGTGTTCGTTTTACGGGAAAAGTGCACCAAAACCGTTCACTCCAATCAAAAACGGGCGCGTGCTATCTACTGAGCAAGCGCCGGGCCAGTATTTACGATTTGAAACAGGTTTGGAGGGCTGGACCTTGGCGGGTGGACCCTCGGTCCTCATCGAGTTAGGTCACTGAACTCTTCATGCCAGCATGAGCCCCGGAACCGGCTTTGCCGGGCCGTAGGGCGGGCGGCCCCCTTGGGGGGCAGGGAGTTACACGTAGTGAGCGACCGTGGGGGCTCTTGTGTGGGGCTCTAGATCCAGCCCAGCTGCGTCCACAGCAGCTTGCCAAGGTAACGCTGGGGCAGCAAGGTAAACACACCCGCCACCAGGCACGCGCCGATGTACAGGCCCTGCATCGCCCCACGGTGGCCGGCGATATTGCCGCGGCTCAAATGCCAGAACGCGCCGAACAGACTGAACAGCGTGAAAGGCACCAGCAAATGAATCGGCGTGTAGCCGGCGACATTGGGATAGTTGTAGTCGCGGATAAAAAGCGCCGTCACGGCGGTGACCAGCATCATCGTCACGAAGGCATAACCAAAAGCACGGTGCAGCTTGGGCCGCTGAATGCGTCCCTTGCGTGCCCACAGCGCGACAGGGCCGATGACGATGGCACTGATGGCGGCGGACAGGTGAATGGCGATGACCGGCGTGAGTTGCATGTTGGCGGCGGCTTGATGCAGGTCACGAATTGTCCGGCGGCGGCGCGGTTTTGCCAAAAGATTTTTATGCCGCCGCTGATGACGCGCGCCGCGCCCAGCAAAAAGCCCCTGGGCCGAAGGTTTCGGCGGCAGGGGCAAAGTTCTCTTCTCACCTTAAAACGAGAAGGGGCCGGCGCAGCACTGACGCTGGCCGGCGGGCGGGCGGTCAGCCAATCAGGGGTTGGTGACTTCGGCAGGCAGGTCCTTGCCGTGGTACTTCTTGTAGATGGCGGTGAGCTTGCCGTTCTTGTGGTTGGCGGTGACCCAGTTGTCTATCCATTCCTTCAGACGGGCCTGGTCCTTGTTCAGCGCAATGCCGAGCAGGAAGTTCTGCTGGTCGAACTTGCGCTCGATGTTTTTGCCCGGGGCGCGCTTGACGATCTCGCCCAGGTTGGACGGCGTGCTGGAGAAGATATCGACCTGGCCGGTCACCATGGAGGTGATCAGCGTGGCGTCGTCTTCATAACGAACAATCTCCGCGCCCTTGGCGTTTTGGGTGGTGAGCTGGTCGTTGGTGGTGGCGCGCGTCACGGCGATCTTCTTGCCGTTCAGGTCGGCGTAGTCCTTGATCTGGACATTCTTTGGCCCGCCGACGATCAGCGTGATGACGGCATAGGGCTTGGAGAAGTCGATGACTTTCTGACGCTCGGGCGTGATGGACAAATCGGCCACCACGATGTCGGCCTTGTTGGCCTGCAGGGCGGGGATGCGTGCGGCGTTGGTCACCGAGACCATCTCCCATTGCACGCCCAGGTCTTTGGCCAGCAGCTCGGCCGTGTCGACATCCGAGCCGGTGGGCTTGAGGTTGGCGTCGGCGTAGCTGAAGAGCGGCGTGCCCATCGCCACGGCGATGCGGATCTTGCCGGCCTTCTTGATGTCGTCGAGCTGGTCGGCCAGCGCGTGCTGCGCCGTGAAGGCGAGCGCGGCAACGGCCAGGCAGGTGCGGATCATTTTGTGCGGTGTCATGGTGTCTCCAGTTGGTGTGGTTGTGGTGGAAAAACTAAGGAAAAAAACAACGGAAAAAAACGGGAAGAGGGCAGTCTTGCGCCGCCGCTTACAACCCGTTGTTGAGGAAAGCCTGCAGCTCCGGTGTCTGCGGTGAATCGATCATGCTGCCGTCGCCGGTCTCCCAGACCTTGCCCTGGTGCATGTAAATGATGCGGTTGGCCAGGCGCCTGGCGAAGGCCATTTCATGGGTGACAAGAATCATCGTCATGCCCTGCGACGACAGGTCTTCCATCACGCGCAGCACCTCACCGGTGAGTTGCGGGTCGAGCGCCGACGTGACCTCGTCAAACAGCATGACCTTGGGCGACATGGCGAGCGAGCGCGCAATCGCCACACGCTGCTGCTGGCCGCCAGAGAGCTGTTCGGGGTAGGCGCCGGCTTTTTCCTTCAGACCCACCTGGCCCAGCACGGTCAGCGCGATCTGGCGTGATTCGTCCTTGCCCAGCTTTTTGACATGGCGCAGCGCGAGCTGGATGTTTTCTTCGACCGTGAGGTGGGGAAAGAGGTTGTAGCTCTGGAAGACGATGCCGACTTCCTGGCGCAGCTGGTGCAGGTCAACCGTGGGGCTGTCGACCCGCAGGCCGCAGACTTCAATCGTGCCGGAGTCGATGGCTTCGAGCCGGTCTATGCAGCGCAGGGCCGTGCTTTTGCCCGAGCCGCTGGCGCCTATGAGGGCGACCATCTCGCCCTTGGCGGCGCTGAAGGACACGCCCCGCAGGACGTGGTTGCTGCCGAAGCTCTTGTGGACTTCGTTCAGGTTAACGATTGGCGACATTGAGTTTTCTTTCCATGGATTCGCTCCAGCGCGACAGCGGGTAGCAGATCGCAAAATAAATGGCCCCCACCACACTGAAGATCAGGAAGGGCTGGAAGATGGAGTTGTTGATGATCTGGCCGGCGCGCGTGAGCTCGACATAACCGATCACCGAGGCGAGCGAGGTCATCTTGATCAGCTGCACCAGAAAGCCCACGGTGGGCGGCAGCGACAAGCGCAAGGCCTGCGGGATGATGACCAGGCGAAGCGTTTGCCAGCGGGTCAGGCCCAGGCATTCGGACGCCTCCCACTGCGGCAGCGGCATGACCTGGATGCAGCCGCGCCAGATGTCGCCCAGGTAGGCGCTGACATACAGCATCAGGCCCAGCCCGGCGGCGACGATGGCCGGCAGCACCAAGCCGTACACCGACAGGCCGTAGTAGACGATGAAGAGCACGATCAGCAGCGGAATGCCCTGGAAGAACTCGATATACGCCAGCGCCAGCCAGCGCGGCAAGGCGTGCTTTGAGATGCGCGCCAGCATGAGCCCGAAGCCGCCCACGCCGCCCAGCACCAGGGCCAGGGCCGACAGCACCAACGTCCAGCCGGTGCATTGCAGCAGGTAGAGCAGGTGGGTGACTGAAAATTCGCCGATCACGCCATACCCCTGGGTTCTGCCAGCTCGCCGGGTGCGCGCGGCGGCGGCTTTTTGCCTGCGGCTTTAAGCGCCTGGCGGATCACGCGGCGGCGCCTGAAGAAGTATTCACCGCCGGCCCAGGCCAGCAGCTTGATGAAAAGCGACAACACCAGGTAGAGCGCGGCCACCACCAGGTAAGTCTCCAGCGAGCGGAAGGTGGTGGACTGCACCGTGTTGGCAATCGCCGTGAGCTCTTCAGCAGATATCTGTGAGGCCATGGCCGAGGCCTGCATCATCAGCAGGAACTGGCTGGTGAGGGCGGGGTAGACCTTTTCAATTGAGGGCTGGAGCATGACGTGCCAGCGGATGCGCCACTTTGAAAGGCCCAGGCATTCAGCCGCCTCGATCTGGCCCTTGGGAATCGACTCCAGCCCGGCGCGGATGATTTCTGCCGAGTAGGCGCCGATGTTGATGACCATGGCCAGCACGGCCGCGGCGAAGGTGGGCATGCGCACGCCGAAGCTGGCCAGGCCAAAGTAAAGCAGAAAGATCTGCACCAGAAAGGGCGTGTTGCGCACGGCCTCGACATAGGCGCTGCAGGCGCGCGCCACGGCGCGGTTGCGGCTGCGCCGGGCAAAGGCCACCAGCACGCCCACCGCCACGCCCAGCACGATGGCCAGGGCCGTCATTTTCAGGGTCAGCCACGCACCATTGAGAAAGACCGGCGCATAGGGCGCCAGGTCCGTGAAATCCATTGCGTACTTCAAAACACATACCTTGTCATACAACTGCCGGAATTATTGAGGCTGTAATTGACTGTAAAACTGGGTATTTACCCTTGGATTTACCGGGGTAAGTGATCAGTAAGATGTCGGACAACTTATCACTGCCGCCTTAGGCAGACCTTAGCCGGGCGAATAAACCTGGCTGATAAGTTTGTAGAAAACACCAACGGATTCACCAACGAGTTCATCTTTCAAGGAGACAACAACATGTTTAAAAACCTTCTCTTTGTGCTGGCCACGGCCGGTACCTTGTGCGCCTGCTCCGTGATGCCTGCCGGGCAGGCGGGCGGAGGCAGCGTGGCCGATGCAGCTGAAAAACTGCGCGTGCTGATGGTGGACCCGGACAAGGCCAAACTCGAAGCGCTGGTGGCCGACGACCTGACCTATGGGCACTCGGCCGGCAAGCTGGACACCAAGGCCAGCTTCATCGCCGACCTGCTGAGCGGCGCCTCTGATTTCGTGACCATAGACATCACCGGCCAGGTGGTGAAAGTCACCGGCAATGTCGCCACCGTGCGCCACACGCTGACGGCCACCACCAACGACGGCGGCAAGTCGGGCAATGTGAAGATCAACATCCTGCAGGTGTGGCAGCAGCAGGGCGGCGACTGGAAGCTGCTGGCGCGCCAGGCGATCCGCCTGCCCTCGTGAGCGCGGTCTGAGGGGCAGCGCGCTAAGGCTGGCTTAAGACAGCAGCGGCGATAATCGCCGCTACATTTCTGGAGCCAGCGTGGACATTGCACTGTTGATCAAAGCCGCCGTCATGGGCGTTGTTGAAGGCCTGACCGAATTTCTTCCCATCTCCTCGACAGGCCACCTGATTCTGGCCGGCGCGCTGCTCGGTTTTGACGACGAAAAAGCCAAGGTTTTCGACATCGCAATCCAGACCGGCGCCATCTTCGCGGTCATTCTTGTGTACTGGCAAAAGATCCGCGCCACCGTCGTGGCCCTGCCGACCGAGAAACAGGCGCAACAGTTTGTGCTCAATGTGCTCATCGCTTTTGTGCCGGCGGTGGTGCTGGGCCTGCTCTTTGGCAAAGCCATCAAGGCGAATCTTTTCACGCCCGTGGTCGTGGCCAGCACCTTCATCATCGGCGGCTTCATCATCCTGTGGGCTGAAAAGCGCCAGCAGAACAACCCCGCCGTCGCGCGCGTGCAGGAGGTTGACGACATGACTGCGATGGACGCCATCAAGGTCGGCCTGGTGCAGTGCCTGGCGATGATCCCCGGCACCAGCCGCAGCGGCGCCACCATCATCGGCGGCATGCTGTTGGGCCTGTCGCGCAAGGCCGCGACGGATTTCTCTTTCTTCCTGGCCATGCCCACGCTGATAGGCGCTGGCGCCTACAGCCTCTACAAAGAACGCGCGCTGCTGTCCATGGCCGATGTGCCGATGTTCGCCGTCGGGCTGGTGTTTTCTTTCTTCAGCGCGTGGCTGTGTGTGCGCTGGCTGCTTCGCTATATCTCGACCAACAGCTTTGTGCCCTTTGCCTGGTACCGCATCGCCTTCGGCATCGTGGTGCTGGCCACGGCGTGGAGCGGGCTGGTGATCTGGGCGGAATAAGGCGGCCGAACATGCGCCGGGCTTGCCGCTTTTTCGCGCTGCTTGCGGGCCTGCTGCTGGCCCAGCTCTCGCATGCGTCCGGTCCGGTGAGCATTCCGTCGCTGGACGGCAAGCTGCAGATTCCGGGCTACTGGTTTGAGGCCGAGGGCAACGGGCCCCGGCCCGCGATCATCGGCCTGCATGGCTGCGGCGGTGGGCTCGATTCCAAGGGCAATTTTGCCGAGCGCCTCTTTCGCTACGGGGGCTACTTCAACGCCGAGCGCATCCATTTCCTGCCGCTGGACAGTTTCACGCCGCGCGGCCAGAAGTCGATTTGCGAAATCCCCAACCGGCTTCGCACCATCAATGAAAGCGAGCGCCGCGAAGACGTGTTCGCCGCCATCGAATGGCTGGTGAAGCAGCCTTCGGTAGATGCCTCGCGCATCGTGGTCATGGGCTGGTCGCATGGCGCGCAGACGGTGCTCAGCGTCATCGATGCGACCGACAAATACGTGCAAGCGCAGAAGGTGCAGCCGCGCGCCGCCGTGGCTTTTTACCCCGGTTGTATCGCCACCAACAAGATGTGGAACTATGAAGTCCACCAGCCCTTGCTGATCATGATCGGTGAGCTTGACGACTGGACGCTGGCGCGCGATTGCGTGACGCTGCAGGAGCGCCTGCAAAAGAACAAGGCCAATGCGCCCGTGGACCTGGTGGTCTACCCCGGCAGTTACCACGGCTTCGACGGCCCCGGCCCCGTCAGGCAGATGGAAAACCTGGGCAACACCAAAACCGGCAAGGCTACGGTGGGCGGCAACCCGGCGGCACGTGAAGCTTCGCATGCGCGCATGTTCGAGTTCTTGTCGGCGCAGCTCGGCCAGCCTTTGCTGCTGACCCATGCCCAGCGCTTCAAGGGCCATCACTATGTGGTGCCGCCGGCGTCGGGTTTTGCGGCGGCCGATGACCTGGCCGCCGTGCCGCTCAGCGACGCGGGCAAGGCGCGCTACGCCCACTTTCGCACCCTGCCGTCGCCCAAGGCTTTTGCCGTGACGGAAAAGGGAGGCTGGTATTTCAACGCCGGTGAGCCCGAGGCCATTGCCACGACCTTTCAGCTGTGTGCAAAGGCCAAGTCCAGGTGCTGGCTCTATGCCGTGGACGACCAGGTGGTGTGGCAGCCCGACGCGGCGGCTCGCGCCGGCGCGGCAAGCCTGCAGCGCGTGGGCGCTCCGGCTGCCAGATAACGCTGCCGCGCCTCAGGCGGACTTGAGTTTTTCCACCAGTTCGGCATAAGCCGTCATGGCTGCCTCGCGCGCCAGGCCTTTGCGGCCTGCCCACGCATCGTATTTGGCGCGGCCGGTCACATCCATGATGCCGGGGCGCTCGCCCGTCGCGTCACCCACCGTTGCCTGTTTGTAGAAGGCATACAGTGCCAGCAACTCGTCGTTGCCGGGTGGTTTGGCCAGCGTCTTCACCGCGATGCCCGCGGCCTCAAACGCGCGCTCGGCCTCAGTGGGGCCAGCAGGCGCCACCGGTGCGCCGAAGTGCGCATCTTCCAGCGCCACGTCGTCCGGGAACCAGCGCGCATCCAGCAGCCGGCCCGAGCGCACCGCAAAAGCCAGCACACCTTGCGACATCAGGCCGCCGGCCGTCAGCGTGGCGGGCAACACGGCCACACCGGCGTTAAACACCGGCTGGCCGAAGGCGGTAAAGCGCACCGCACCGGCCCAGGGCAGCATGGCCTGCAAGCCCTTGTTGCCGCGGTAGACGCCGCTGGCACCGTTGGCGCCGGGCTGGAACCACGCCATGTCGGACGAACCCCGCGCAAAGATGCTGGTGAAGTCGCCAGCCTCAAGCGAAGTGCGCAGCCCTTGCGCAAACGCGCTGAGTGCTTCAGCGCTCATCTTCGGGTCGTCCACCGCCATGCCCAAAGAGGCCGCGCTGCTGGCGCCGAAAAATTCGAGCACATTGCGCGCAACCTGCTCGCGGTCGTTGTCCACGCAGATCATGTGATAGCTGTTTTCCAGCACCACCATGCGGGCCTTGGCGCCGCCGATTTGCTCGACCAGGTAGTTGGCCGAGTTCAGGCTGGTGAGCTCGTCCTCGCGCGCGTGGATCACCAGCGTCTCGCTGGCCATGTCTTTGAGGCCCGTCATGACCCAGCCGCGCAGGCGGTCAACCTGCCGCACGCAGGCCAGCGGCACCCAGCGGTAGTGAAAGTTTTCACCGCGCGCGAACTTGGCTTTGACGATGGCGCGCAGCTGTTCGTTCTTGATGCCGAAGGGGTCTTCTTCTTCCACCTTCATGCGCGCCTGCACACCCGGCACGTGATAAATCAGGTGGCGCAGCGGGGTGTACCAGGCGGTGGCCCAGCCGTCGATGTAAATCGGCGGCGCCAGCGCGATCAGCTTGCCGCGTGTGTGTTTTTGCCGCTTGGCCAGCTCGGTGGCCAGCAGCGCGCCCATGCACATGCCCATGATGTGGAAGTTGTCGTGCAGCGCTGCGACCTCGTGGTATTTGGCGGTCACCGCTTCCATCCACTGCTCGGCCGTCACCTTGACCAAATCTTCCGGCGTGGTGCCGTGGCCGGGCAGCGTCAGCGAATGGGTGACGAAGCCCGCGTTTTTCAGGCGCTTGTGCATGGAGCCCAGGTCGTACTGCGTGCCGCCCAGGCCGTGGATCAGGAAAACGGCCGGCGTGCTTTTGTCGGCCGCCGGCACCGGGCCCGCCGCATGCGCCGGTGTCACCGCGGAGGTGGGTGTGTTGGAGGTTTCCACAGCCACGTCAGGCCTCGACTTGCAGCAATGCCGCGACCTGCTCCACCTGGCCGTCGGCGCCGCGCACGCTCGAGAGGCGCGCATCCACATTGGCCACGCGCCCGTCGCTCCAGCGCAAGGTGTTCTTCCACAAGATGTGGTCGCGCTGGCCCTGGGTCAGGTCGCGCCAGTCGGCTTGCAGCGCCGGTTGCTCTTGCGGGTCGGCGTGGGCGATCAGGTCTTGCACCGTCAGCAGCACGCTGGCGTTGGTGCGCAGCAGTTCGCTCGCGCCTTCGCCCCATTCGGCCGCACCCGTCCTGGCGTCGAAGTTGGCGACGACTGTGCGGTTGGAGTCCAGCACCTGGCGGTAGCGGGTGCGCCAGTCTTGCGCCTGCGCCAGTGCCTGCGCGGCGGTAGCGCCCAGGGCGTTGACCACGCCCACCAGCAGCGCCATCACAGCGACATAACCCTGGACTTCGATCACCGCCTCGCCGGGGAAACCTTCAATTTCGGCAAAGGGGCCGCCACCGGCGTTGGTCCAGGCGATCAGCGCCAGCGCACCGATCAGCGTGGCCACGGTGGCGCCGCGTTCCTTCCACAAGATGGCCGTCACCACCATAAAGGGCAGCGGCAAATAGGTGAGGGTGGGGCCCAGCGAGGCGCTGAAGCGGTCCGACACATCGGCCGAGAAGATCAGCGCCGCCACCACAAAGAACAGCAAAAAGGTGCCCGCGCCCGCCAGGAACTGGCTGCTGGCCATGCCGCCCGAGCGCTTGACCTTGAAACCGGCAAATGAGGTGATGAGCGGCGCGATCAGCAGGATGCCGACAAAGGTGGTGCAGGTCCACACACGCCACTCGACCATGATCGCGACCGGCTCGGGCAGCGCCCAGCTCCAGGTCATCACGCCGATGCTGGCGCCCAGGGCGGAGGTGAGCAGCGCGCCCAGCAGCACGCCGGCGTAGGCTTTGCCCGGCTCCAGGCTGCCCTCAGGCCCGGTGCTGCGCAGCAGGCGCGCCACCCAGGCGCCCAGCGCGGCGCAAAGGGCTTCGTTCAGGCCAAAGGCCACGGCCGGCAGCACGGCCAGGCCGTCCAGCAGGGCCAGCACTATGGCCGCCAGCGCGGCGCCCGTCAGCACGGCAGGGCGCTTGGGCGGCCGCACTGCCAGCAGCGCACCAAAGGTGACGCCTGTGGCCAGCCAGACCGATGCGCTCAGCGTCATCGCGTCGCCCATGCTTTGAGACAGCACGGCCGCAACGACCCAGGCAAGAAAAGTCACACCCGCGGTGACGGCAAAACGCAAGGCCATGGAAATCCTCCTCGTATGGGTGACGCTGTTGCACAGGCGCCGGTGGTTTGTCGGCTAGTTTATCTAGTCTGTTGGTCGTTGAGGTGGCGTGCGTATGCGTCTTTCGGAGGACATTCCCCTCTTGTGACCCGCGTTGGGATGTGGCTTGAAACGCGTGGCCAACCCGGCGAATCCGTTGGCCAAGGGTCTTTACCGGTAGCCGCATTGAGGGTTGAAATCTATAATGTGGACGTGTATCCACAATATGGACAAACTCAAATGCCAGTCGACACCCCAGACCAGACGCCCCTGATGCCCTACCAGTACCCGAACCCGCCCGATGCCAGGCCGGAAATCGTGGTGCAGCACGCCATCCCGACCGATGAGCGCCTCTGGGTGCCGCAGGCCGAGAACGTCTGGTTCCGCCCGCTGTGCCTGAACGCCAGCCAGGGCTACTGGATGAACCTGCTGCGGGTGCGCAAGTCCGGCGTGCTCAGCCGCCACCGCCATCCGCAGGCGGTGCATGGCTTTGTGCTCAAGGGCCGCTGGCGCTACCTGGAGCACGACTGGGAAGCCACCGAAGGCAGCTATGTGTTTGAGCCGCCCGGCGAAACCCACACGCTCTACGTGCCTGAAGACGTCGAGGAAATGATCACTTACTTCCAGGTCAACGGTGTCATGTACTACACCGACCCGTATGGCAAAGGCATGGGCTACGAAGACGTGTTCACCAAGATCGAGATGTGCAACAAGCACTTTGAGGCCGTCGGCCTGGGTGCTGATTACACGCAGCAGTTCATCCGCTGACCTTCACCTAAGAAAAAAAGGAAACCTTCATGACCTACCAGGCAGGACTCTTCAAAGGCCGGCGCGCGCTGGTCGCCGGCGCCACGCAGGGCATAGGTGCTGTCATCGCCAACCACCTCGCCGCGCTGGGCGCTGAGGTCACGGCCCTGGGACTGGGTAACGGCGATGGCACGCTGGATGCCGCCGTCGATGTGCGCCAGGCCGACGTGACCTCGGCAGCCAGCCTGGACGCGGCCCTGGCCGGCATCGACGAACTCGACATCGTCTTCAACTGCGCCGGCATCATCCAGCGCGGCGCCGAGCACGACATCGAGGTCTTCCAGAAAGTGCTGGCCGTCAACCTGACCGGCACCATGCGCGTGTGCACCGCCACGCGTGATCGTTTGAAGCCGCGCCGAGGCTGCATCGTCAACACCGCCTCCATGCTGAGCTTCTTCGGCGGCGGCCTGGTGCCCGGTTATGCAGCCAGCAAAGGCGGCGTAGCCCAACTCACCAAATCACTGGCGATTGCCTACGCACCCGACGGCATACGCGTCAACGCCATCGCCCCCGGCTGGATCGCCACACCGCTCACCCAGGCACTGCAAGACGACCCCGCGCGCGCCGGCCCCATCCTGGCGCGCACACCCATGGGCCGCTGGGGCACACCCAAAGACGTGGCCGAAGCCGCGATGTTTCTCTGCACACCCGCCGCCGCTTTCATGACAGGCGTGATCCTGCCGGTGGACGGCGGCTACATGGTGTCGTGATGGCGTTGCCCGGCAAGTCCCAGGCTGCGCCGCAAGTCGCCGGCACGGCCGCATTTTCCAAATTCATGCATGTGCTTCAGCTGGTGGCTGACTCGGAGCAGCCGCTCAACGTAGGCGCACTCGTCAAAGCCAGCGGCTACCCACGGCCCACCGTGCACCGCATCGTCGCCGCGCTGGTGGCCGAAGGCCTGCTGGTCGAAAACGAACGCGGCGCGCTGCTGGCCCTGGGCCCGCGCCTCATCCAGCTCGCCAGCCGCAGCTGGGGCCGTTCAGACCTGCGCCTGGCGGCGGTCGACGAACTCAAACGCCTGCGCGATATCACCGGCGAGACCGTGCACCTCGCCGTGCCGAATGGCAACACCATGGTCTACATCGAAAAGCTCGAAAGCCCGAGTGCCGTGCGCATGGCCTCGCGTATTGGCACCAGCGTAGCGCTGCACGCCACCGCCGTTGGCAAGGCTTATATGTCGGCGCTGGAGCCTGCCGTGCTGGAGCCGTTGTTGCAGGGGCTGCCCTTGCCGCGTTACACCGGCAATACGCTGGTGAAGTTGCCTGATTTGCGCAGGCAGTTGCAGGTGACGCGGGAGAGGGGCTGGTCTGTCGATGCCGAGGAGCATGAGGCCGGTATCTTTTGTTATGGGGCGGTTATTCGCGGCAGCCGTGGTGTGCCTGTGGCTGCTATCAGTGTTAGTACTTTGATGTTTCGGCAGAAGGCTGATTCGGAAGGGGCTTATGTTGTTCCCTTGCTGGAGGCTTGTAAGGTTATCTCTGCTCGCATTGCTGATACGCCTTCTTTGGCTTCTGCTGAGGTTCTGTAGGAGCCGGTCTTGCTTCGGCCTTTGCGCTCTTTGCTGAGGGGAGTTGGCCGGGGGTTGCCCGGCAGCAAGTAACTTTCTTTTGCTTCGCCAAAAGAAAGTCACCAAAGAAAAGGCGACCCTACTGTCTGCGACCCCTGCGCTTCGCTACGGGGCACCCTGCGGTGCTCGCCTGGAGCGGGGTCCGCAGAACTCGCTTCGCTCAAACAACTGCGGCCCTTTTTCCGCTCCAGGCTCCGCTCCTCAGCGCATACAGAAGGGGCAATCGGGAACGGGAGCGGGGACAAATACCAAAGACAAATACCAACAAGGACTCGCCATGGCGAGTCCTTGTTTCTTCTGGTATTCGGTATTTGTATTCGGCTGTTTGGCTGTTCGGTATTCCTTCTCCCACCCCTTCTGTATGCGCCGAGGAGCGGAGGTCCAGACGGATAAGGGCAAAAACTTGTTTGAGCGAAGCGAGTTGTTTTTGACCCCGGCTGGACCGAGCACCACAGGTTGCCCGCAGCGAAGCGGAGGGACGCAGACAGCAGGGTCGCCTTTTCTTTGCTTACTTTCTTTTGGCGAAGCAAAAGAAAGTGAGTTGCCGCCGGGCAACCCCCGGCCAGCAGAAGCCAGAGGAAGGCACCCCGCCGAAATCAACCCCAGCCGGAGGCTAGTCGAGGAAGTTCCTCAAAGCAGCTTCAACGGCAGCCGCCGTTGCAAGAGGCTTCTCCATCGGAAACAGATGACTCCCATCCAGCATCATGATCCGCCCCTTGGTGACCTTCTCGGTCATCGCCATCCCAACCTGCTTCATCTCCACCGACTGCCGCCCGCCGATAAACGCCACAGGGCATTTGAGCGGATGGCGTTTGAGCAGCGCCTCCAGGTTGTCGGGCAGGGTGTTGTAGATCGCAGTCTCGACATCGCGGTCAAAGCTCAGCAGCTGCTTGCCTTCGTCATCACCGGCGCCTTCGTAAGTGCCGTGTTCGATGTAGTCGCGCAGCACCTGCTCGTCCCACGCGGCAAAGGCTTTTTTGCTGCGGAAGTGTTCAAACACTTCGTCTTTGCCCAGCCACTGGTTTTTGCGTTTGCGGCTGATGGCGCCGGGCGAGATGGCGCCCACCAGCTGTGCGCGTTTGGCGACGCTGAGGGCGCGGGCGCGCCAGCCGCCGAGTATGGGCGAGTCGACCAGCACCACGCCTTTGACGGGCTGGCCGCCCAGCTGCGGATTGCGAGCGGCGCACATCAGGCTTAAAAAACCGCCCAGTGAATGGCCGACCAGGAAGGCCGGCTGGCCGCACTTTTCAACTTCACGCGCGGTGAAGTCGGCAAGCTGCTGAACCAGATTGGGCCAGTTGCTGGTGACGGGGTAGCGCGGGTCGTGGCCGAATTTTTCAATGGCTTTGACCTGAAAGCCGCGGGCTCTCAGGCTCTGGAAGACTGCGCTGTAGGTGCTGGCCGGGAAGCTGTTGCCGTGCGAGAAGATGACCAGCGGTTTTGTCGAAGTGGGCACGGCTTAGATGAGTTTTTCGTCAGGCGTGCTGATCTTCTTCAGCGGCTCGTGGCGCGTGGCCGGCATCTTCAGCGGGATGTCGGTGTGCGCGTCGTCCCACACCGGGTCTTCAATGCTGTCGAACACTTCGCGCAGCTTCTGGCCCCAGCTGCTGTGCATCATGCGGTAGTAGGGGTTGTCGTTGTCGATGCAGACGATTTTGTCGCTCTTGTAGGTGTCGGCTTCATAGACCACCAGGTCCAGCGGCAGGCCGACCGAGAGGTTGGACTTCATGGTCGAGTCCATGGAGACCAGCACGCATTTGGCGGCTTCGGCCAGCGGGGTGGCGGGGGTGAGCACGCGGTCCAGCACGGGTTTGCCGTATTTGGATTCGCCGACCTGGAAGTAAGGCGTCTCGTCGGTGGCTTCGATGAAGTTGCCGGCCGAGTACATCTGGAAGAGGCGCATGTTCTCGCCGCGAATCTGCCCGCCGAAGACCAGCGAGACATTGAAATCCACGTCGGCGTTTTTCAGCGCCTCGGCGTCGCGGTCATACACGCGGCGGATGGCCGAGCCCAGCACGCGGGCGGCGTCGAACATGCTTTTGGCGTTCCAGATCGTGATGGCTTCGCCGCCATCGTGGTCCTTGAGCTGCTCGACCTGCAAAATTTCGCGGATGGACTGCGAGATCGACAGATTGCCGGCCGACAGCAGCACCATGAAGCGGTCGCCCGGCTTTTCATAGACGATCATCTTGCGGAAGGTGCTGATGTGGTCCAGGCCCGCGTTGGTGCGGGAGTCGGACAGAAACACCAGCCCGGCGTTGAGTTTGGCGGCGACGCAATAAGTCATGAGGTGGTCTGGAAGTGTGGGGGACGTGGGGGAGGTCGGAGAAATCGGGGAAGTGGGGTTGCGCTGGTTCACGGTGCGATGGAAATTTTCTTCAGGCGGTACAGGGCGTCCAGCGCCTCGCGCGGGCTCAGGGCATCAGGGTCTATGGTACCCAATGCCTTTTCCACGGCGCTTTGGTCGGGCGCGGCGGCCTCGGGCGGCGCGGCAAACAGGTCGACCTGGGCGCGGGCCTCGGTCTGGTGGGCCTCCAGCGCAGTCAGTGCATGGCGGGCATGGTTGACGACGGCCGCCGGCACGCCGGCCAGCTTGGCCACGGCAATCCCGTAGCTTTTGCTGGCGGGGCCGGGCTCGATGTGGTGCATGAACACGATGTCGGCGCCGGACTCGACCGCGCTCACATGCACGTTGATGGCGCCGTGGTGCTGCGCCGGGAATTCGGTGAGCTCAAAGTAATGCGTGGCAAACAGCGTGAAGGCCTGTGTCTTGTTGTGCAGGTAGGCCGCGATGCCGCCGGCCAGCGCCAGGCCGTCAAAGGTCGAGGTGCCGCGGCCGATTTCGTCCATCAGCACCAATGAATGCGGCGTGGCGGCATGCAAAATTTGCGCGGCCTCGGTCATCTCGAGCATGAAGGTCGACTGCGCATTGGCCACATCGTCGGCCGCGCCTATGCGGGTGTGGATCGCATCAATCGGCCCGAGCTTGCAGCCGGCGGCCGGCACGTAAGAGCCGACGCTGGCCAGCAGCACGATGAGCGCCACCTGGCGCATATAGGTCGATTTACCGCCCATGTTGGGGCCGGTGATGACCTGCATGCGGTGCTTGCCGCTCATGCGGGTGTCGTTGGCGATGAAAGAGCCGCCGCCGGTTTCGGCCAGGCGCGCTTCAACCACCGGGTGGCGGCCCTGGGCAATGTCTATGCAGGGCTCGCGCACAAATACGGGCGCGGCCCAGTTGAGCGTAAGTGAGCGTTCGGCCAGCGCGCACAGCGCGTCTAGCGAAGCCAGCGCGCGCGCCAGGCGGCTGAGCGCGGGGATAAAGCCCTGCAGCTGGTCTAGCAGCTGTTCGTACAGCCATTTTTCGCGCGCCAGGGCCCGTTCCTGCGCCGACAGCGCCTTGTCTTCAAAGGCCTTGAGCTCGGGCGTGATGTAGCGCTCGGCGTTTTTCAGCGTCTGGCGGCGGCGATAGTCGTCGGGCACTTTGTCGACTTGGCCCTGCGTGACCTCAATGTAGAAGCCGTGCACCTTGTTGAACTGCACGCGCAGGTTGGCGATGCCGGTGCGGGCTTTTTCGCGGCCTTCAAGGTCGAGCAAAAAATCATCGCAGTTGGTCTGGATGGCGCGCAGCTCATCCAGGTCGGCGTCGCAGCCATGGTTGATCACGCCGCCGTCGCGAATCAGGGCGGCGGGCTCGTCGAGCACATAACGGCCCAGCAGCGCGGCGCAGCCTTCGGGCGGCTGCAGGTCTTCAAAAATCCGGGTCAAAAGCTCCGGAAGGCCGCTGCCGGCAAGCGTAGCCAGCTCTGTTTTTTGTAGCGTGTCTTTCAGCGCGACCAGCTCGCGCGGACGCACCTGGCGCAGGGCGATGCGGGCGGTGATGCGCTCGACGTCGCTGCAGCCCTTGAGCTTGCCGCGCAGGGTTTGCTGCGCACCGCCGCGCAGATGGGTGATGGCCTCCAGCCGTGCGGCGGCTTGCGCTCGGTCGCGGCGCGGGCTGAGCAGCCAGCTTTTGAGCGCGCGGCTGCCCATGCCGGTGGTGCAGGTGTCCAGCAATGAAAACAGCGTGGGCGAGTCTTCGCCGCGCAGGGTCTGTGTGAGTTCGAGGTTGCGGCGCGTGGTTTGCGGCAGCTCGATCAGCTCGCCCGAGCGCACCACCTGCAGGCCCTGCACATGCGAGAGCGCGCGGCCCTGCGTGTGTTCGGCATAACCCAGCAGGGCGGATGCGGCGGCGTGGGCTTCGTTCAGCGATTCGGCGTTCCACGAAGCCAGCGAGGCGACCTTGAGCTGGTCGAGCAGGCGGCGCGCGCCTAGCGCCGCGTCAAACTGCCAGGCCGGGCGGGCGGAGGATGCGCAGCGCTGAGCCTTGAGTCGCTGCTCAAAGGCCGGCGTCACGTCGATGTTGTAGAGCAGCTCGCTGGGCGCCACGCGCGCCAGCCAGGCTTCGAGTTCATCGTTGGCACAGTGCGCCAGGTGGATTTCACCCTGCGTCACGCTGAGCCAGGCCAGGCCGCAGGTGTTGCGCGGGCCCTGGTGCACGGCCAGCAAAATTGATTCGTTCTTGTCGTTGAGCAGCTCGGTGTCGGTCAGCGTGCCTGGCGTGACGACACGCACCACCTTGCGCTCCACAGGCCCCTTGCTGGTGGCGACGTCGCCAACCTGCTCGCAGATGGCGACCGATTCACCGAGCTTGATGAGTTTGGCGAGGTAGCCTTCCAGCGCATGAAAAGGCACACCCGCCATCACCACCGGCTCACCGGCCGACTGGCCGCGCCGCGTCAGCGTGATGTCGAGCAGGCGCGCGGTTTTTTCGGCATCGGCAAAAAAGACTTCATAAAAGTCGCCCATGCGGTAGAAGACCAGCGTGTCGGGGTACTCAGCCTTGATGCCCAGGTACTGCTGCATCATCGGCGTGTGCGCTGCCAGCGGCGGCATGCCGGCGCCGGCGGGCGTGGTGAATTCATTCGGCTTGGCCGCCATTGATTCCTCTTGCGTTGCGTGTGCTGGGCGGTGCGCCCCGGCCGCGGGCCCGGGCCGGCGCGCGGTCAAAGACCTGCATTATCCAATGCCCCGCCGGGAAGCCGTTTCAGGGGGCGCCTCAGTACAGCACTTCGATGTCTATGCTGTCGCCGTAGGTGCCGGGCGTCACGTACTGTCCGGCCGGGATGTTGCCGTAGACCGGGTAGATGGTGACCAGGTTGCCGAGCAGGCCGGCTTGCCCGCCGGTGGGTGCGCAGGTGGGGCTCACGCCGTTGCCCCAGATCTGGCTGTAGCCGCCGTCGCAGAACACGTTGTAGTTCAGAAAAGCGGTGCCGTTCTTCATGCGGCGCTGGTTGCCCAGCGCCTGCGTGCTCATGCCCAGTTTGACGGTATAGGACACATCCTGCCCAAAAATGCCCAGCACGATACAGGTCACGGTGACCGAGCCGTTGGCGGGCGCGCCTGTGCTGGTGCTGTAGGTGCCGAACAGCGGGGCGACGCCCAGCACGGTGCAGAGCTGGGCGCTGGCGGGCGGGCTGAAGAGTGTGAGCCACAGGCCCAGGCCGCAGGCGGTGAACAGCTTGCGCCATGCGGGAGCAAGGACGCGGGTGGGCTTAGAGGTGTATGTCATGGTGTGTCCTCGCATTGGCGTGGCTGTACCGCCATTTCGGCGTCGCCGCCCGGATCGGGCATGTCGAATTCGCAGCGCTTGCCGGCATGGGTGATGCTGAATACGCGGGCCGGCAGCAGCTCGGCCAGCCACATGCGGCCTTGCCGGTCGATGACGGTTTCAGTGGGTTCGCCCTCGGCCACCGCGCGCACCACGGTGCCCGCCGGAAAGGGCCCGCCGCCCGGCGCGAGCGGCGTGACCATGCTGTTTGAGGGCCAGACGCGGGCGTTGATCTTGAAGGACACCAGCACGCCGCCGCCGCGGGGCGGCACGACCTGGCGCTCGACCTCGCCGGCCAGCCAGTGGATGGGCCAGGCCGAGGGGTTCAGGCTCAGCCGGTTGAGCTCCAGCGCCCGCAGCTCGGGCACCAGCAGCATGCCGCGTGCGTCGGTGCGGCCCATGGGGCGGTTTTCGTAGTACACGTCCACGCCTTCTTCGCCGGTGGACACCATGGCGAAGGCGCCGCGTATCGGCCGGCTCAGGTAGGCGGAGCCGCCCGTCCAGAGCACGCCGCTGCGCAGGGTGAACTGCCCGCTGTTATCGCCGCGGCTGGCGCGGCCGCTGAAGTTCAGGTCGGCCTTGTCGGTGCTGCCGGACCAGAAGCCGTCCACAGCCGACAGGCCCGGCCGCGAGTCGTGCGTGGCGCCCACGCTCCAGGCGCCGTCTTGCGGTGTCTGCCCGCTGCTGCTGTACTGCGCGCGGCTGAGCTCGGCGCCTTCGGTGCTGTTGTGGCTGGCATAAAAGCCGCGGTTGCGGTTGCCGGCGCCGGGCGCCAGTGGCACGAAGAGGGACAGCATCAGGTTGTCCTGGCTGACGCCGGCAAAGCGTGTGCGGGTCAGGCTCAGCGTTACGCTGGCGCCGCTTTGCAGGACTCGGGTGGAGGCTGAGAGCGTGGCCAGGTCTTCGCGCGTGGAGGGCTCGCGCTCGGTCTGCACCACGGTCAGGCCCAGGTTCCACCCGGCCGCGTCGTTCCACTGGGCTCGCAGCAGGCGCTGCATGCGCAGGGCGGCGCGCGTGCCCAGTCCGGGCAAGGCACGGGGGGCGTGTGTCCAGTCAGCCAGCAGCCGCCACCAGCGGCTGCCGCCGTCGAGGCGTGCCTGCAGCGCGTGCCCCTGCTGCTGTCCTTGCTGTGTATTGCGGGCGGTGATCACGCCCAGGTGCCCGGTCCACAAATCGCCCAGGCGCTGGTCGTAGCCGGCCGACAGGGTGGAGGCGGCCCGGCTCACCAGGCCCTGTGCGCTGAGCGTGACGTCGTAGGTAATGCCCCGCGCATAGCTGCCGGACACAAAGCCCGGGCCGTAGTTGGCATTGGCGGTGAAAAAGTCTTCGCGCTGAAAGCCCGCGTCGACCCGCCAGGCGGTGATGCCGGGCGGCAGCAGCGACACCGGCAGGTAGATTTCGCGCTGCACCGTGACCGGGTTGCCCTGCGCGTCCAGCGTCCTCACGCTGTAGCTGTTAAAGCCCTGCTGGGCCGGCAGGTTGCGCAGGTCGTAGACGCCGCTTTGCAAGGTTTGCTGGAACTGCAGGTTGTCGTTGACGAAAACTTCCAGCGGCCCGGCCAGCGCATTGCCGTTGCGCAGCGTGGGCAGCACCGGTGCGAAGTCGCCGGGGCGCAGGTTACGGTCTGTGCCCCAGGAGAGCCCGGCGAACTGCAGCGACTCGCCCAGCGCGGTGGGGTTGCTCACCGCGTCGCCCAGGCGCAGAAAGGTGCCGGTGTCCAGCCATTCGCGCAGCGCATAGCTTTCGTAGCGGGCAACGCGTCCGTTGTTGTTCCAGGCGAGGCTGTTGTTGAGATACCAGCCGCCGGTATACGCGTAGAAGTCGGCGTAGGCGGAGGGACTGAAGCGCCGCTGCGGGTTGTTCTCGGCGTAGTTCAGGGCCAGCTGGTAGTTGATGCCGGCGCTTTCCAGCGCCGGGCTTTGCTGCAGCGGCGCTTTGCGGCCGTCGATCACGTCGGTCGCCTGGCTGGGGTCGAGCACGGTGAGCAGGTCGCTGTCGGCGTCGTGGCGCAGCGCCGTGTCGGTGGCGGCGAATTTGCGGTAAGAGCGGCCTTCGAAGGTGCAGCGCGCGCCGGCGTCTTCGTTACCAGGTTCGGCGAGCACCGGTACAAACCAGCCGCTGCGCTCGCGGTCACGAAATACCAGGGCCACCCGCTCGCCGTGGCCGGCTTCGCGCAGCTGCATCACCATGCGCGAGTCAGGCGCCAGGCCCAGCACCAGGCAGTCGCCACCGGCCCATGCGGCGGCGGGCATCAGCAGGCAGGCCGCCGCGGCCCGGGCGGCTTTGCCGCGGTGGTTTGCAGGGTGCCCTTGAGGTAACGCCATCGGGGTGCGGGGCAGGGGCGCCGGGCGCCGTCAGGGCGTTGCCAGGGGAATCAGGCCGCGGTCGGTCAGCGCCGCAGTCGTGCACCCGGGCACGTCGGTTTTGAGTACGAGCTTTTGCCGTGGCGACAGGCGCGACGCCACTTTGAGCGGGCCCGGGGGGCAGTCCTTGCCTTCAAGGTGCGCCACGCTCAGCGTCACGTTGCCGGTGTTGCTGAGCTCCGCTGGCGCGCCGCCGCTTGAAGGCGTCAGGACGAGGGCGGGGCGTGCTTGGTGCGGTGCGATGAAAACGGGAATGCCGAGGTTGAAGACCATGTTCACCTGCCCGGCGGTGCTGGCTTCGGGCAGCTGGCGGATATACAGCCGGTAAAAGCGCTCCATGTCTTCGCGCGGCCCTGAGTAGCGAAAGCGCACCATGCGGTTCTTGCCGGGCTGCAGGCGAAAGGTGGGCGGCGAGACCACAAAATCCGCCGTGGGCTCGTAGCGCTCCTGGCCGTCCACCCAGTGCACGCGCACGATTTCCGCCTGGATGCCGGTGGCCTGCTCGCCGCGGTTGCTGACTTCGACGCCGCCGTATTCGGTGGCCGTGTCCATCTTGACCGAGACCGGGCTGACGGCGATGGGAATGCCGGTGGCCATGCAGGCTGCGCCGGCAGGCAGCAGGCAGCCGAGCGCCAGCAGCCATTGCAAATGGCGTGTCATGAGCGGGCCGCCGCTCAGTATTCGACGTTGATCTGGACGGTGTCCAGGTAGGTGCCTATGGCCCCGGGCTGGTTGGCCGCCAACTGCCCGTGCACCGTGAAGAGCTTGACCAGTGTGCCGGTGCCGGCGCTGGAGGGCTGGGTGTCCACGCCGGCGGAGTTGCCCCAGTTCTGGGTATGGCCGGCGTCGCGGTAGAGGCCGTAGTTAAGCGTGTTGGTGAGGAAGGTGACCTTGCGGGTGGAGGTCGTGCCGCCGCCCAGGCCGGCGTCCAGGCCGACGGTGTAGGTCAGCACGTCAGGCGTGCAGGTGACGGTGATGGTGGCGGTGCTGTTGAGTATGGCCAGCGTGTAGTTGTTGAAGACCAGCGGGGTGGCCACCACAACGCAGGTGGACAGCACGATGGCGCTGACGGCGAGGACGCCGGTAGCGGTTGCAGCAGGGCTGGAAGGAGCGGCCGCCAGGCCCGCGAGGGCAAGGGTGACAGTGGCCAGTTTTTTTGATGGAACAAATCGCATGGAGCCTCCGAAAGTCAAGGGTTGAACCGCTTCGGGGAGATGCGCCCATGCCTTCCGGCTTGCCCGTTGATTGAGACAGGCAGGCCAGACCTGATACCACTGCTCCCCTGCACTGACACCACAGTTTTTTTGCTGCACTGGCGACAGCAAAGTGACTGACTTGTTTTTTTCTACCACCTGCGTTTCACGCAGTGAAACTATTTAAACGGCAGGCTTCGAATTAATCAACACAAATCCGAGGGTGGTCATTTTTTTGCAACTGACGCGGCTACAAATGTGAACTTTCTGCCCAGCAGAATTTGCTGCATGTGGTCTTTTGACCTGCATGAAGACTGCGGAAAAAAGAAAAGCCCGCATGGCGGGCTTTGATGTCTGGGCGTTTGGGGTCTGATCAGATCGGCGCGTCGGGCATTTTGGCGGTGGGCTGGCCGGCTGCCTTGATGCGTTTGGCCTTGAGCGTTGGCTTTTCAGCCGCTGCCGGTGCGGGCGCTGCTGCTTCGCTGTCTTCTGCATCGGCTTGCGTGTCAGGCGTGCCGGGTGTGTCTTTCAGGGCCTGGCGCACCACGGCCTTGTCGCCGGCGCCGGCGAATTTGCTGTACTTGCCCAGGGTGGCCACCATCTGGCCGTAGATGCGCGGGTTGCCGGCCACACATTCGCCGTGGTCCATGAAGTCGGCCTCACCCGTGAAGTTGCCGATCAGGCCGCCGGCCTCGGTGACCAGCAGCGAGCCCGCCGCCACGTCCCAGGGCTTGAGGTTGGATTCAAAAAAGCCGTCGGTGAAGCCCGCAGCCACATAGGCCAGGTCCAGCGCGGCGGCGCCAGGGCGGCGCACGCCGGCGCACTGGCTCATCACTTCGCCCAGCATGTTGAGGTAGGTCTTGAGCTTGTCGCCGGGGCGGTAGGGAAAGCCGGTGGAGATCAGGCATTCCTGCAGGCGGGTGCGCTTGGCCACGCGGATGCGGCGGTCGTTCAGGTAGGCGCCGCGGCCCTTGGTGGCGCAGAAGATGTCGTTGCGGGTGGGGTCGTAGACCACGGCCTGCTCGACCTTGCCTTTGACGGCCAGCGCGATGCTGACGCAATAGACCGGGAAGCCGTGGATGAAGTTGGTGGTGCCGTCCAGCGGATCGATGATCCAGACGAAGTCGGAGTCTTTGGCGCCATGCTCGCTGCCCGATTCTTCGGCCAGGATGCCGTGGCCGGGGTAGGCGGTCAAAAGGGTTTCGATGATGGCGGCTTCGGCGGCCTGGTCGATTTCAGTGACGAAATCGTTGGTCTGCTTGACCGAGACGCGGACCGCTTCGACGTCAAGCGCCGCGCGGTTGATGATGGCGCCGGCAGCGCGCGCAGCCTTGATGGCCACGTTGAGCATGGGATGGAGATTGCTGGACATGATTTGTAGGGAAGAACGGGAAAATCCGGCGCTGGCGATGCGGGCGGCGGGCAGTGGCGGTATTTTCCCATAAATGGGATTTGCCCCGGTTTTTGCCCGCCGGGCCGCCGCCGCACCGCTTCTAGGACAATCCAGCCCATGCGAACCCGATTTGTCCTGATCAACACCAGCCACGCCGGCAATGTGGGCGCTACCGCCCGCGCCATGAAAACCATGGGTTTTGACGACCTGGTGCTGGTGGCGCCGCGCTGGGCCAATGTGCTGAACCGCGAAGAAACCATACAGCGGGCCAGCGGCGCGCTCGACGTGCTCAAAAACGCCCGCATCGTCGAGACGCTGGACGAGGCGGTGGAAGGCATGGCGCACCTCTGCGCCACCGCCATGACGCCGCGCGACTTCGGCCCGCCCACGCGGGCGCCGCGTGAGCACTTTGCGACTTTGCTGGGGCAAACTGCCGCGCTATCAAAAGAAGAGCGGCTTGCGCCCGTCCCTGTTGCCCAAAAGCCCGATTCGGTGGCCTTTTTGTTCGGCTCGGAGCGTTTTGGCATGCAAAACGAAGACGTTTACCGCTGCCACGTGGCGCTGAGCATCCCGACCGACCCGAAGTTCGGCTCGCTCAACCTGGGCGCCGCCGTGCAGCTGATTGCCTATGACTGGCGCCAGGCGCTGGGCGGCTTCAGCGTGCAGCCGGCCACGGCCGAGCCCACACTGGCCGACGCGGCGGCGGTGGCCGGCATGCTGAAACACTGGGAAGAGGCCCTGACGGGCATCGGCTTTCTGGACCCGGCTTCGCCGAAAAAGCTGATGCCGCGGCTCAACCAGCTGTTTAACCGCGCCCAGCTCAGCCCGGAGGAAATCCACATCCTGCGGGGGGTGGCCAAGGCCATGCTGCAAAACACGGCCATAGCCGACCAAACGCCGCCTAAAGGCAGCAGGCCAGCAGGGTCTGCGGGCGGCCACTAAACTCCCACCATGTTTTCCCGACTCCGCTCCGACATCCAGTGCATTCTTGACCGCGACCCCGCCGCCCGTACGGCCTGGGAAGCGCTGACCTGCTACCCGGGCCTGCATGCCCTGGTGCTGCACCGCCGGGCGCACTGGTGCTGGAACCACGGCTTCAAATGGCTGGGCCGGTTTATCTCGCATGTTTCGCGCTGGATGACGGGTATTGAGATCCATCCTGGCGCCAAGATCGGCGAGCGGGTGTTTTTTGACCATGCCATGGGCGTTGTGGTGGGCGAAACCGCTGAAATCGGCGACGGCTGCACGATTTACCAGGGTGTGACACTGGGCGGCACCTCGCTTTACAAGGGCGCCAAACGCCACCCCACACTGGGCAAAGACGTGGTGGTGAGCGCAGGCGCCAAGGTGCTGGGCGGTTTCATCGTCGGTGACGGAGCCAAGATCGGCAGCAATGCGGTGGTCATCAAGCCGGTGCCGGCCGGCGCCACGGCGGTGGGCATTCCGGCGCGCATCATCCCGTCCAAAGTGGGCGAAAGCGCCGACGTCACGACCTCGCCCAAGTTCTCCGCCTACGGCATCACCCTGGACGACGACCCGATCGGGCAGGCCATGAAAGGGCTGATCGACAACGCGTCGTCTCAGGAGCATCAGATCGCGCTGCTCTGGCAGGCGATTGAAAAACTCTCAGGCCCGCAAACGGCCATGAGCAAGGACTGTGTGCCCAAGGACGCGGCGCTGACGGAAACCTTTGAGGCCGAAAAGCTCAACCAGCTGGTTGGCAAGTAGGGCGCGGGTTTCAGGACGCCTTCAGGGCGCGTTCCAGAAAGTCCGCCGCCTGCAGGCAGGTGCGATCCGCGTGTGGCGCGCCGATGATCTGCAGGCCCATGGGGAAGCCATTCACCCCCGTAGCGCCCGCCACATTCACACAAGGCACACCCAGCAGCGTCCAGACGCGGTTGAAGATCGCCGTACCGGTGCTGCCATAGCCCGCAGGGGCTTCGTCGGGCGCGCTGGGCGTCATTAGCACATCAAACTGGCTGAACCACTCTGTACAGGCCTGGCGGCTCTGTGCAGCGGTGCGCTGCGCGGCCTCATAAGCGGCGGGCGTGACTTTGCTGCCCGCCAGCAGGTAGTTGCGCAGGATGTCTGAGAGCGCCTCTGGGTGTTCGTCCACCTCACGGGCCAGGCTGCGCCAGACTTCATAGCCCTGGATGACGTCTTGCGCGTCGAAGGCTTGTTGGATCCAGCCGGGCAGGGTGACAGCTTTGATTTGTGCGCCTGCGGCCTTGAGCGCCAGGACGCCGGCTTCCATCGCCTGCCGGGCGCTGGGGGAGAGCTCAGCCCACGGATAGGCGTCCGGCACGCCGACCACCCAGGGTTTGGCTGGCGGGGCGTAGGCTAGCGCCAGTGCCTGGCCGCTGAGCGCTTCAGCAAACCAGGCTGCCTCCGGCACGCTGGCGGCAAACAGGCCGACGGTGTCGAGCGACCAGGAAAAACATTTGAGCCCCGGCGTGGGCAACAGCCCGAAGCTGGGCTTGAAGCCGGTGACACCGCAGTACGATGCCGGCCGGATCACGGAGCCGCCGGTTTGTGTGCCGATGGCAAAGGGCACCAGGCCCGCCGCCACAGCGGCTGCCGAGCCGGCCGAGGAGCCGCCCGGTGTGCGGCCAGGCGCATTCGGGTTCAGTGTGGCGGTGGGGTTGAGGAAGGCGAATTCGGTGGTGCTGGATTTGCCAATCACCAGCCCGCCGGCGCGGCGGATGGTGCTGACGATGGCAGCGTCAAAACGGGCTGGTTCGGCCGGGTAGAGCGTGGAGCCGTAGCGTGTGGGGAGCTCGCGGGTGTCGAAGATGTCTTTGACGGCGACCGGCAGGCCTTGCAGCGGGCCTTTCAGCGCCGGGAGCTGGCTCAGCGCCGTGGAGAGGGGCAGCCGGGCGGTGAAGGCGCCCAGCGTGGCATCGACGGCGTCAATGCGCGCAAAGGTTTCAGTGAGCAGGGTGGTGGCATCCAGCTTGCCGTCGGCCAGCTGCGCGGCCGTCGCAATGGCGGACGGCGCGCGTGGTTTCATGGGGCTGGTGTGCCTGACACCCGAATGGCGGACTTGGGCCGGAAGGCCTTGCACACGGCCGGGTCGGCTTCAAGGTAAGGGCCGCCTATCAGGTCTATGCAATAGGGCACGGCGGCAAAGATGCCGGGCACTACCGATTCACCGGCCTCGTTTTTGAGGCCTTCCAGCGTTTCCTGGATGGACTTGGGCTGGCCGGGCAGGTTGAGGATCAGGCTTTTGTCGCGAATGACCGCGCATTGGCGCGACAGGATGGCCGTGGGCACAAACTTCAGGCTGATCTGCCGCATCTGCTCGCCAAAGCCGGGCATTTCCTTGTGGGCCACGGCCAGCGTGGCTTCGGGCGTCACGTCGCGCGGTGCGGGGCCGGTGCCGCCTGTGGTGAGCACGAGTGAGCAGCCGGCGTTGACCAGATCGATCAGCGCGGCGCTGATGCCTGCCTGTTCGTCGGGAATCAGGCGCTCTTCAAAGGTAATGGGGTTGCGTAGTGCGCGGGTCAGCCATTCTTTGAGGGCAGGCAGGCCTTTGTCGACATAGACGCCGGCCGAGGCGCGATCGCTGACGGAGACGATGCCGATCTTGACGGCGTCAAAAGCCTCGCTCATGCCTCGGGTTCCCCGGGTTCGCCTGCATCGCCGGGCCCCTGTGCCAGGGCCTGCCGCACCAGCTGGAAAATCTCGCGGTAAGACTTGCCATGGCGCGCGGCTTCGCCGGGCTTTTCGGGCTTGGCGTCTTTGCGGGCCTGGCGGATCAGCGCGCGCAGCTGCTGCGAATCGGTATCAGGGTGTTCGCCGAGCCAGGTGCCCAGTGCGGCATCGTCGGCGATCAGCTTGTCGCGCCACTGCTCTGCCAGGTGCAGCGCCAGTGTCAGGTCGGCAGAGCCGTTGAGCTGTTCGTTGATCGCTTCGCGGATGGGTTCCGGATCCAGCGGGCGCATCAGCTTGCCGATGAACTGCATCTGGCGGCGTTTGCCCTCGAAATTGGTGATCTTTTTGGCGTCGGCGATCGCGTCGCGCAGCTTGTCGGGCAAATCCAGGCGCGCCATCAGGTCGGCGCGCAGGGTCAGCAGCGCTTCGCCAAGGGCTTGTTTCTCGTCGGCCTCGGCCTTGAGCTGGGTTTTGCTGGGCGGGCCGACTTCTTCAAGCGCGATTTCTTCGGGTTTGACGAAGCGGCCGTTGGACCAGTAGCCCTTGATGGCCTTGGGAGACTTGGGAATGGCCTTCGTGGTCTTGGTATTCATAGCAGTCAGTATCATAGCTACCCATATGACCCAAAAAGCTTCCTCTCGCGCCGGCGGCGCAACCCGCAGCGCTTCCCGTCCCGAATCGGGCTTCAGCTACCACCGCGATTTTTTCGAGGAACTTGTCGACACCTCACTGGCCCACGCCAAGAAACTGGGCGCCACGGACGCCGCAGCAGAGGCTTCCGAAGGCTGCGGCCTGTCGGTCAGCGTGCGCAAGGGTGAGCTGGAAAATGTGGAACGCAACCGCGACAAGTCGCTGGGCATCACCGTCTACATCGGCAAAAAGCGCGGCAACGCCGCTACCAGCGATTTCTCCAAAGCCGCCATCGAGCAGACCGTGCAGGCGGCCTATGACATCGCCCGCTTTACGGCCGAAGACGAAACCTCGGGCCTGCCAGACGACCGCGACATCGCGCGCCAGCATCCGGCGCTGGACCTGTTTCACCCCTGGTCCATCGACTCGGAACAAGCCGCGCAACTCGCCTTGCAGTGCGAAGCCGCGGCCCTGGGCACCAGCCGGCTGATTACCAACAGCGAAGGCGCCGGCGTGTCGGCCCAGCAAAGCCATTTTTTCAGTGCCCACACCAAGGGCTTTCGCGGCGGTTATGCCAGCTCGCGCCACAGCATTTCAGTCGCGCCTATCGCCGGCAAGGGCGACCAGATGCAGCGCGATGCCTGGTACAGCTCCATGCGTGATGCCAGTGAGCTGGCGCGGCCCGAGGCCGTGGGCCGCTATGCCGCCGAGCGCGCATTGGCGCGCCTGAAAAGCCGCAAGATCCCGACCACGCAGTGCCCGGTGCTGTTTGAGTCGCCGCTGGCCGCCGGCCTTCTGGGCGGCTTTGTGCAGGCCGTGAGCGGCGGCGCGCTTTACCGCAAAAGCACCTTCCTGGCCGACAGCCTGGGCAAAGCGGCTTTTCCCAAACACATCGACATCGCCGAAGACCCGCACCTGCGCAAAGGCAAGGGCAGCGCACCCTTTGACGAAGAGGGCGTGAAAACCAAGGCGCGCCAGGTGGTGGAGGGCGGCCGCGTTGAGGGTTACTTCCTCAGTACCTATTCGGCCCGCAAGCTGGGCATGCGCACCACCGGCAACGCCGGCGGCTCGCACAACCTCATCATGACCAGCCGACACACCCGCCCGGGTGACGACCTGGACGGCATGCTGCGCAAGCTGGGCCGCGGCCTCTTTGTGACTGAATTGATGGGCCAGGGCGTGAACTACGTGACGGGCGACTATTCACGCGGAGCCTCGGGCTTCTGGGTGGAAAACGGCCGTATCCAGTTTCCGGTGGAAGAAATCACCATCGCCGGCAACCTGCGCGACATGCTCATGGGCATTGAGGCCGTGGGTGCGGACGCCTACAACTACGGCGCGAAAACCGTGGGCTCCGTCCTGGTCAATCGCATGAAGGTGGCCGGGAGCTAATCGCTCTCCGGGCCGCTTGTTGCTTTCCCTTTCTCGCTTTCTTGATGGCTTTGCCCGCCGAAACACTGGCGCTTGTCGCGGCCGCTACCTGGGCCGGCTCCAGCCTGCTGTCGGCCGCTGCCGTCGCCCGCATGGGGGCTTTTGCTTTCAGCCGCTGGCGCATGGCATTTGCCTGCCTGCTGCTGTGGGGCATGACGCTGGCCACGGGTAGCTGGCGCAGCTTGCAGCTTGACGGCGCGGGCGTGCTGGCGCTGTCGGGGCTGATCGGGATTTTTGTGGGCGATACAGCGCTTTTTGCCTGTATGAATCGCCTCGGGCCCCGGCGTTCGGGCATCCTGTTTGCCACCCATGCCCTGTTTTCCGCCGTGCTGGCATGGCTGTTTCTGGGCGAAACGCTGTCGGGCTGGGGCTTGCTGGGCAGCGCGCTGCTGGTGGGCGGCGTGATGACGGCGATTGCTTTTGGCCGGCGCGATACCGAATCACACCAATGGGAGGCCACGCAGGGGCGGCTGGCCGTCGGCATAGGCCTGGGCCTGCTGTCGGCGCTGGGGCAGTCGGTGGCTACCTTGATGCTCAAGCCGCTCATGCAGACAGGGCTGGACCCGGTGGCGGCCTCGGCTGTGCGCATGAGCAGCAGCATGGTTGCGCATCTCTTGCTGCTATTGACGGGCTGGCGCCTGGTGCAGGCCACGCAGTCGCCGCGCTGGGTGGACCTGGGCTACACTTTTGCCAGCGCCGCACTGGGCATGACGCTGGGTATGACTCTGATCCTCAAGGCGCTGCAGCAAGGCAGCGCCGGCATGGTGGGCATGCTGTCGTCGGTGACGCCGGTGATTTTGCTACCGCTATTGTGGTGGGTGTACCGCCGCCGGCCTGCCATGGGCGGCTGGATAGGCGCGGTGCTGACGGTGACGGGCTGCGCGCTGATCCTGCTGCACCGCCCCTAGCGCGTCCTTAGCGCGGCCGGTAGATGGCGTAGTTGCCGGACTCACCCGCGATAGGGTCTGAAATGCGCTGGTCGGTGATGCCGAGTTGGCAAGGCGTTGCGGCTTCCCGGGCGTCCGAGTCATTCAGCTTGAGCATGAACCCTTGCGCGTTGATGCTGTTCACCACGTCGGCCAGCGGTACCGCTTCAAAGTCGAGGTAGCCGCGCAGCAGGTAAAAGTGCATGATGCGGCAGCGCTGGTGCGCCCAGAGATCGTGCCACTGCATGGCGCGCGGCGTCCAGAGCGAGTTGTGGCCCACATAAAAATTCGCGTCACTCATCGGCATGCACTCGGGCGTGATGATGAGGAGGTAGCTGCAGCGGTAGTTCAGGAATTCGAGCAGATCCTGCCCGTCCGAGTGCTTCATGTGTTCGATCACATCACCCAGGATGACCAGGTCGTAGTGCCGGTCGGGGCGGTCCAGCAACTGCTGGGCCGTGATGTTGAGCACTTCGGTGTAGCCCGCCGCGGCCAGGCCGGCATTGAGCGTGGTGTCGCACTCCACGGCGGTGAGCTGCGCGACGCCCGGATGGGCCTCGCGGGTCATCTTGCCGTATTTGCCCTGGCCGGCGCCTATGTCGAGGACGCGGGCCGGCCGCAGCGTCTGCAGCACGTGGCGCACGACCTCGTCAAAGGTGTTCCAGGAGTAGCTCATGCGGGCAACCGCAGCCTGAGTGTCAGGACGACAGCGCGGCTTTGACCGCGGCGGAGACCTGGCCCATGTCGGCCTTGCCGGCCAGTTTGGCCTTGACCGCACCCATCACCTTGCCCATGTCGCCGGGGCCGCTGGCGCCCAGTTCGGCGACGATGGCTTTGACGGCGGCGGCGACTTCGTCGGCGCTCAGGCGCGCGGGCAGATAGGCCTGCAGCACGACCAGCTCGGCCGCTTCCTTGTCGGCCAGGTCCTTGCGCTCGGCTTTGATGAAGGCTTCGAGCGAGTCCTTGCGCTGCTTGATCAGCTTGTCGACGATGGCGATGACGGCCGCGTCATCCAGCACCACACGCTCATCGACTTCTTTTTGCTTGAGGGCGGCCAGTAGCAGGCGGATGGTGCCCAGGCGCTCGCTGTCCTTGGCGCGCATGGCGGTCTTCATGTCTTCGGTGATCTGGTCTTTGAGTGCGGACATTCGGGGCTCCTGAGGGGCTGGAAATAGGGAAGGGGGTTGGCGCAGCAGGGCGCCAAAAACACAAAAGCCCGCAGAGCGTCCTCGTGCGGGCTTTTTTGTTGCCGTGAGGCGGTACTAAAGATTAGTACAGCTTTTTCGGCAATTGCATCGAGCGGATACGCTTGTAGTTGCGCTTGACGGCTGCTGCCTTCTTGCGCTTGCGTTCAGCCGTTGGCTTTTCGTAAAACTCGCGGGCGCGCAGGTCGGTCAGCAGGCCGAGTTTTTCAATGGTGCGCTTGAAACGGCGCAGAGCCACGTCGAAGGGCTCATTGTCTTTTACACGGATGGTGGTCATTGTTCAGTTGATCCAAAAGGTGCGCCTTAATTGATCTGATCAGGATCAGGCCAGGCGCGGGTTTGCTAGCAAAGCCTGAGATTATAGCACCCCCACGGTCGTTCACTTCGTGTAACTCCCTGCCCCCCAAGGGGGCCGCCCGCCTGTGGCCCGGCAAAGCCGGTTCCACGGCTCATGCTGGTAGGGGAGAGGGACGGGCCTTCGCTTCGCTGGGCCCCTATTTTCAGGGGTTTTGGCTGTATCGGGGGCTTTTTTTGCCTGACTCAGGCCGCCGCTCTGGCCGCTAGCGCCTCAGCACAGGCATGCGCCGAAGCCCAGGCCCACTGGAAGTTGTAACCGCCCAGCCAGCCGGTGACGTCGACGACTTCGCCGATGAAATAGAGGCCTGGTTGCTTCGATTCGAGGGTTTGGGAAGACAAATCCCGGGTGTCGACGCCGCCGGTGGTGACTTCGGCTTTTTTGTAGCCTTCTGAGCCGTTGGGGGTGAGTTCCCAGCCGGCCAGGCGCTGGGCCAGGGCTTGCAGGGCCTTGTCGGTGGCTTCGCTGATGGGGCGCTGCAGGGCAGGGTCCTGGCTGACCCAGGCGTCGGCCAGGCGGCTGGGCACCAGGGTGGCAAGTTCGTTGGCGATGAGTTTTTTGGAGCTGGCTTTGGCGCGCAGCAGCAAGCCGGGCAAGTCGACGCCGGGGGCCAGGTCGATGCGGATGGGTTGGCCTTCGCGCCAGAAGCTGGAGATTTGCAGCACGGCCGGGCCGCTCAGGCCGCGGTGGGTGAAGAGCAGGTCTTCCGAGAACACCACGGCTTTTTTTCGCTGCTTGGGCGTGGCGTCCGCCGGGCTGGTTTCGATCAGCACCGGCAGCGCCAGGCCCGACAGCTGGGCGTAGGGCACCCAGGCTTCGCCGTCAAAGGTCAGCGGCACCAGCGCGGCGCGGGGCTCGACCAGGCGCAGGCCAAACTGTTTGGCGATGCGGTAGCCGAAATCGGTTGCGCCTATCTTGGGGATGGACAGGCCGCCGGTGGCGATGACCACCTGCGGTGCTTCGATCAAGCCGCGGTCGCTCTCGATTTGATAGCTGCTTACGCCCGTTCCGTCAGGGTTGGAGCCGTATTTGATGCTTTTGACGCCGCAAGGCTGCCAGCGTGTGACCTGGCCGGCGTCGCACTCGGCCAGCAGCATGTTGATGATGTCTTCGGCCGAGCGGTCGCAAAACAGCTGGCCCTTGTGCTTCTCGTGAAAGGGGATGCTGTGGCGCTGTAGCAGTTCGATGAAATCCTGCGGCGTGTAGCGCGAGAGGGCAGAGCGGCAAAAGTGCGGGTTTTCGCCCAGAAACTGCGCGGGCGTGGCGTCGCGGTTGGTGAAGTTGCAGCGGCCGCCGCCCGAGATGCGGATCTTCTCGGCCACCTTTTCGCTGTGGTCGAGCAGCAGCACCTTCAGGCCCCGTTGCCCCGCCTGGGCGGCGCAAAACAGCCCGGCGGCGCCCGCCCCGACTACCACGACATCAAATTTATGTGCCAAATCAGTCTCTCGCCCAATGGGTACGGGCGTAAACAGCTATAAAAGTCATAGCAATCCGTTTGAGGCCGCTTTAGCCTTTCCAGGTAAACGGAAACTTCAGCTGCTTCAAGAACCCATTGGGCACGTAGTCGCCCAGCACGCCGTAGCGTTCCGGCCAGAGTTTTGTGCTTTTGACGGCGGTGCCGAAGAAGTAATCGATGAAGGCATAGTGCGCCGAGTAATTGCGGTCCAGCGCTTCCTGATCCTGGCTGTGGTGCCAGTGGTGGAAGTTGGGCGTGACGATGATGTAGCGCAGCGGGCCCAGGCGCACGCTCACATTGGAGTGGTTGAACACCGCCTGGAAGCCGACGATCACGATGTAGGCGTCGATGACTTCCTTGGAAAAACCCAGCACGTAGATGGGCGCGAGGATCAGCGTGCGGGTGATCAGCAACTCCAGGATGTGCTGGCGCGAGCCGGCCAGCCAGTCCATGCTTTTGGCGCTGTGGTGCACCGCGTGCAGGCGCCACAGCACCGGCACCTCGTGATACGCGCGGTGCGTCCAGTACTGCACCAGGTCAGCCACCAGCACGATCAGCAGCACGCCGCCCCAGAAGGGCAGGCCTTGCACCCAGCCGCGAATACCGTCGTTGGCGGCCCAGCCGAAGAACTTGTGCACCAGCAAATTGGTCGCCAGCAGCACAAAGCCCACGATCATGTGGTTGACGATGAAGTGGTGAAAGTCGGTTTGCCACTCGGCGCGAAAGACGGGCTGGTCTTTGCGCAGCGCAAACAGCTTTTCAATGAAGATAAAAATCAGCGACGAGCCCAGCAGGTCGAGGATGAACCAGTCCAGGCCGATGTAAGGCGTGTTGTCGGCGAAGTCGTTCACCGGCACTTTGTGGCCGCCCAGCAGCGCGGTGGCCACCACCAGCAAAAAGCCTGCACTGGCCAGCCAGCGCGAGCGGTTGAAGATGATGTTGACCAGCGAAATGCCGCCGGCGATTGCCAGCGCCACCAGCATCACGATGCGGATCACGTCGACGTTGTAGCTTTTGCGCAGCTGCGGCGTGGTGAGGTATTCAGGGAAGTGAAAAGCCAGCACGCCCAGAAAGCACAGCACGCCCAGGCTGAGGGCGATCACGCCGCTCATGATGCCGCTTCCGGGGCGAAGTTCTCCGTGGCTTTCGGTCAGTTCATTGAGTTTGTCGAGCACCGTGGTTCCCTCTGTTGTTGTATTGACTTCGGGAGTGTAGCTGCGGCGGCATCACAAAGACGCCTGCAGCCTCGGACGCCGGCTCAGGCTGCGCGTACTGCGTCAGGGTGCGCGGCGGCGAGCGCCACACCGCTGATCACATCACCCACCACGATGACCGACGGGCTGGCCAAACCGGCTTCGCGGATGGCGCCGGCCAGCTCGCCCAGCGTGGTGGTGATGTGGCGCTGCGTCGGCAGCGAGGCGCTCTGGATCACGGCCACCGGTGTGGCGGCCGGCAGGCCCGAGAGCAGCTCTTCCTGGATGCGCTCGGAGCCGCTGACGCCCATGTAGATCACCAGCGTGAGGCGCGCACTGTGCGCCGTGGCGGCCAGCGCCTTCCAGTCGGCGCCCGCACCGCCCGGCTTGGCATGGCCGGTGACGAACACCACACCATGCGCATGTTCGCGGTGCGTGAGCGGCACACCCAGCGAGGTGACGGCCGCCAGGCCCGAGGTGATGCCGTTGATGACGTCCACCGCGATGCCGGCGGCGCGCAGGTGTTCGACTTCTTCACCGCCGCGGCCAAAGATGAACGGGTCGCCGCCCTTGAGGCGCACCACGTCTTCGCCTTCGCGGGCGGCCATCAGCATGAGCTTTTCAATAAAGGCCTGCGGCGTGGACTTGCAGCCGCCGCGTTTGCCCACATAGACGATGCGCGCCTCGGGCCGCGCAAAGGCCACGATCTCGTCGCTGACCAGGTCGTCGACCAGCAGCACGGTGGCGCGCTGGATGGCTTTGAGGGCCTTGAGGGTCAGCAGCTCCGGATCGCCGGGGCCTGCGCCTACCAGGGTGACTTTTCCGTTGTGTCCGTTGTTCATGGTCGTGGGGTGATTTGAGGAAGCAAACGCAAGATATGTTCCACCTGCCGCGCAATCGAAGCCGGCACCGGCACATCGCCGGCGAGCACGGCGCGAATGTAGTCCGCCGTGGCCGCGGCGTCCACTGTTTTGGGGAAGTCGGGGATGGAGGCCAGCGTGCCGGCCTGGGTTTCCTGCAGAAGTGAGCGCTGCCCGCCGATAAAGGCGTCCATTTGCGGCATGCGGCGGGCGTCGGCCACCACTTCGCCTTCGGTGCCGCGCAGCAGCAGCGCGTTGGCGCCCGTCAGCTCAAAGGTCTGCGCCATCGACACGGCGTATTCGGGGTGTGTGTAACTGCTCACCACCAGGCTTTTGCCCAGGCAGGGGCTCATGATCTTGACCAGGCTGTGCGCCGGGTTGCGCAGCCCTACGGCGCGGCGCACGTCCAGCAGGCGCTTCAGTGCCGGCAGCAGCAGCTCGGTAGGCGCAAACGCCACTTCGCCGTTTGCTATTTTTTGAATAGCCGCTTGCGCTGGTATTTCCAGGGCTTGCAGCACTTCCGAGGCAAAAACCCGGCTTGATTCAGTGGGTGTGCCATGAATCAGCACCGGAACGCCTTCACGCGCCAGCAGCAGCGCCAGCAGCGGTGTGAGCACCGGCAGCTTGCGTGCACCGTTGTAGCTGGGCAGCACCACGGTGGGGCTGTCGCCTGCGGGCAGGTGGTTCAGGCGCTGGTGCAGCGCATCCAGAAAACCGGCCATCTCTTCGGGTGTTTCGCCCTTGATGCGCATGGCCAGGCAAAAGCCGCCGATTTCCAGGTCGGTCACCGTGCCGTCTAGCACCTGGCCCAGCAGGTCGGCGGCCTGCTCGCGTGACAAGGCACGGGCGCCGTCTTTGCCGCGGCCGATTTCCTTGATGTACTGGCTAATACCCATAAGCGTGATTGTCCGCGAATGCAGATAACTTCTCGTTATGAGCTTAAGCCAGCTGCCGGATTGGGATCACGGTGCGTGGCGCCGCAGCCGCAGCGTCGCCGCGCGATGAACGCACCCGGCGTTTGAGTTCGGGCACGCACGAGCCGCAGTTGGTGCCGCACTTGAGTGTGGATTGCAGAGAAGCCAGGCGCGCCTCATCGGTGCCCAGGTGGCCCGCGCCGCCACCGCCGGCCGCCAGCAGCGACAGGTGTTCGTCGATGGCGATATCGCTCACGTTAAAGCAGGTGCACACCGGCTTGCCGCGCGACTGCACCGCCACCGGCGGCTTGGCGCCAGGCAAGAGCAGCAGCCGGCCGTAAGCCTGCGCCGGCAATTCGTCCTGCAGCAGGGTTTTGATCCAGGCCTGCGCGCTGGTGTCGCCTGCCAGCACAAAGCCGGCAAGTTGGGCGTCGCCTTCGCTGCGCACCAGGCGCATGGTGCGGCGCTGGCCTTTTTTGCGGTCGGCGTAGCGCAGCACGTCGGCGCTGTCCAGGCCGAGGATGCGTTCCAGTGCGGCCAGCGTTTCGTCGGGCGGCGCTTCGTGGCTGGCGGCGCGAAACAGCACGCCGGTGCGTTCGCGGCCGCGGTCGGCCAGCGGTGTGTTGTTGGAAAAAGGCACGCAACTGGTGAAAGGGAATTGCGCCATCAGCGGCTTGAGTTGCTCACGCGCCGTCAGCGCATCGCCTTCCGGCAGCCAGGCCATGGCCAGCAGCGTCCAGGGCATTTCCGCTTTGAGAATCTTCACCGCCGCGTGTTTGAGCTCGGGCTGTTTGGAGCTGGGGCAGTAGGCCGAGGTGGTGAGCGCATTGACGCCGGTCAGTGTGTCGCCGTTCGTGGATTGCCCGCTCAAATATTCCTCACCCCAATGCATGGCGATAAAAGCCTGGCTTACCGCCACCTCGGGCGAGGCCTGCAGCGGCACCACGATGGAGCCGCGCTTGGAGGTCACATGCACCAGGTCGCCGTCTTTCAAGAGGCGCCGCGCCATGTCCTGCACATTCATTTGCACCGAAGGTTCGGCCACATGACCGAACAAGCGCCCCAGCGTGCCGGTGCGGCTCATGCCGTGCCACTGGTCGCGCAGCCGGCCGGTGGTCAGTGAAAACGGGTAACGCGACTCGCGCGGTTCGGCCACCGGCTTGTAGACGGTGTTGACAAAGCGCGCCTTGCCGTCGGCGGTGGGGAATACGCCGTCTTCATACAGCCGCACTTTGCCCGCGGTATCGCCAGTCCTGAAGGGCCACTGCTGCGGCGCTGTATCGAGCAGGGCATAGCTCAGGCCGGTGATATCGAGGTCGCGGCCGCGGGTGGATTCGCGGTGTTCGTTCCAGATGGTTTCGGCGCCCAGCGCGGCATCCTCGAGGGAGTAAGGGAAAAGGGTCGAATTCGGGGAGCCCTCACCCCCGCCCTCTCCCAGGGGGAGAGGGAGTAAATGCGCGGAGGTGGACGCTCCTTCTTTTCTTGTTCCCTCTCCCCTTGGGAGAGGGTTAGGGTGAGGGCTCCCCGTTTTCAGCAGCTTCTCCAGCCGCTGCGCAAAGTCCACGGCAATCGACCAGTCATGCCGTGTGCCGCCCGGCGCGGCCACAGCCGGCCGCACGCGACTGATGCGGCGTTCGCTGTTGGTCACCGTGCCGATTTTTTCACCCCAGGTGGTGGCCGGCAGCAGCAGGTCGGCGTAGTCGCAGCTCGAGGTGGTGGCAAAAGCCTCCTGCACGATCACCAGCTCGGCGCGCTCCAGCGCGCGGCGCACGGTGGCCTGGTCGGGCATGGACTGGGCCGGATTGGTGCAGGCAATCCACAGCGCTTTGATCTGGCCGTCGGCTGCGGCCTGGAACATTTCAACAGCGCTTTTGCCCGGCGTTTCAGGCACCGACGGCACGCCCCACAGCGCAGCGACTTCGGCGCGGTGATCCGGGTTGTCCAGGTCGCGGTGCGCGCTCAGCAAATTGGCCAGGCCGCCCACTTCGCGCCCGCCCATGGCATTGGGCTGGCCGGTTAATGAAAAAGGGCCGGCGCCCGGCTTGCCGATCTGGCCGGTCGCCAGGTGCAGATTGATCAGCGCGGCGTTCTTGGCGGTGCCGCTGCTCGACTGGTTCAGGCCCTGGCAATACAGGCTCAGTGTGGCGGCCGAAGTCGCGAAGAGTCTGGCCGCAGCCAGCAGGTCTTCTTTTTTGATGCCGCAGGTTTCGGCCACCAGGTCGGGCGTGTAGTCGCGCACCGTCGCCTTGAGCGCGTCAAAGCCCGTGGTGTGCGCCGCGATGTAGGCGGCATCTGTCCAGCCTTCCCACAGCATGATGTGCAGCATGCCGTTGAAGAGCGACACATCGGTGCCCGGCTGTATGCCCAGGTAAAGGTCGGCGATCTCGGCTGTGTCGGTGCGGCGCGGGTCGCAAAAAATGATCTTGAGCGCCGGGTTGGCCGCCTTGGCGTCTTCAATGCGGCGAAAGAGAATGGGGTGCGCGTAAGCCGTGTTGCTGCCGACGATGAAGATGCACTGCGCATGGTTCACATCGTCGTAGCAGGCGGGCGGCGCGTCCGCACCCAGCGTCTGTTTGTAGCCCGCCACCGCGCTGCTCATGCACAGGCGCGAGTTGGTGTCGACATTGTTGGTGCCGATCAGGCCCTTGGCCAGCTTGTTGAAGACGTAATAGTCTTCGGTCAGCAACTGGCCTGAAATATAAAACCCCACCGCATCGGGCCCGTGCTCGCGAATGATTTGCGCAAAACTTTCGCTGGCAAAACCCAGCGCCTCATCCCACGACACCGGTTTGGGCGCCTCATGCCGGTGCTCGCGCCGCATCGGCTGCAAAAGGCGTGTCTGCCGCGTGACGGCCGCCGTCGCGGTCAGCGCCAGCGTCGAGCCCTTGGTGCACAGCCGGCCGAAGTTGGCCGGGTGATCCGGGTCGCCTCGCACGCCGGTGATTTCGTCGCCTTGCGACTGAATAATCACCCCACAACCAACGCCGCAGTAGGGGCAGGTGGACCGTGTTTCGCGCAGGGCCCCGTCAGTGGTCATGTGCTGGCCAGCTCTTTTCGGGCGGGGCCGGCGACCGGACGCGGCAGGTCCGTCGCAAGCGTGGCGAGCTCACCGGCGTCAAGGTGCACGGCGCCGCTTTCCACGCGCACGCTGAACTTCTGCACACAACCTTCGTCCGGCGCCCGGGCGCAGCCGCCTTCCAGGTCAATCGTCCAGTTGTGCAGGGGGCAGGCCACGCTGGTGCCGAAAACAATGCCCTGGCTCAGCGGCCCGCCCTTGTGGGGGCAGCGGTCCAGCACCGCAAACACCTGGTCCTGGTCGTTGCGGAACACCGCGACATCCATGCCCTGCGCGCGCGTGACGCGGCGTGAGCCGAGCACGGGGATTTCATCGACCCGGCAGATTTTTTTCCATTCACTCATGCTTGTCTCCTCCTGACCCTCTTAACCCAGAACCCGTGCATACATGCCGGTGACCCGGTCCATGACCTGCAACAGGTTTTCACTGCTCACAAAGACATCGGTGGCTGCCTTGGCGCCGGTCACGCGGGCTTTCAGTGCGTTGTCGAAAAAGAACCACTGGTTGTCGGCCAGCGCCAGTTCCTGTTTGATCTCGGGTGTGGCTTCGGGCGCGTTGCGCAGCAGCTCCAGCGCCGGCACAAACTCGTCACGGGCCTTGTTGATTTCGCGCAGGCTGACAGCGCTCTCGACGTTCCAGTTGTTGGCCAGGTAAAACTGGGCCATGCGCTGCGAGAGCATGCGCTGGCGGCCGGCCACGTTCACCAGCCTGGCGCCTGGCTTGCCGGCCTGCTGCTCAAAAAGCCCGGTGCCCTTGTGCGCCAGCGCCAGCACCTTGCCGGCCTGCTCCAGCACCTGTTTGGCCTTTTCCTGTGAGGGCGTGGTCCCGATCAGCAGGGTTTTGTAGTCGGACCAGGCCGCTTCCAGCTGGACATAGGTGTCGCGGGTTTCGCCGGCCGGTGCAAATGCCTTGAGTTCCACCAGCTGCCGGTCAAACAGCGCCATGGACTGGTCCAGCACGCGGCGTGCCGACTCGGCCTGTATGCCCTGGCCCAGGCCGAACCAGGCCTTGCCCATGCGCTGGGACAGCATGCGCTGGCGGCCGGCCTTGTTGATGGCATCGCCGATCCCGGCTACTTGCGCGTGGGCGGCGAAAGGCGCCAGGGAGCCCAGTGAAACGAGCGGGGCGAGCGCCAGGCTGAAAAAGGCCCGGCGTTGAAGAGTGTGTCGCATCAGGTTTTTCCTGTGTCTTGTGAACGATGGGCCGGCATCTCAGGCGGCTCAAGCGGGTAATGCGGCAAACTGCCGCGTGTCGACCGCCGCTTCCTTGAGGTCGAACCAGGGGTCGGGCTCGCCGTCGAGCGCGAACTGGAGCTGCTCCCACAGGGCTTTGCGGCCTTCATGGTCTTCCAGGATTTTTTTCTTCACATAATCCAGGCCGACGCGGTTGACGTAGTGCACAGTGCGCTCCAGGTACCAGCCTTCCTGGCGGTAGAGCTCGCAGAAGGCCCCGGTGTATTCGAGCACCTCAGCCGCCGTCTTGAGCTTGGTGAAGAAGTGCGCGACTTCGGTCTTGATGCCGCCGTTGCCGGCGATGTACATCTCCCAGCCAGAATCGACGCCGATGATGCCGACGTCCTTGATACCGGATTCGGCGCAGTTGCGCGGGCAGCCGCTCACGGCAAACTTCACCTTGTGCGGTGCGTACATGCGCCACATCGCGCGCTCCAGGTCTTTGCCCATCTGGGTGCTGTCTTGCGTGCCCATGCGGCACCACTCGCTGCCCACACAAGTCTTCACCGTGCGCAGGGCCTTGGCGTAGGCGTGGCCCGAGGGCATGCCGATGTCTTTCCAGACGTTTTGCAGGTCTTCTTTTTTGACGCCCAGCAAGTCGATGCGCTGCCCGCCGGTGACCTTGACGGTCGGGATCTTGTATTTATCGACTGCATCGGCAATGCGGCGCAGCTCGCTGGCCGTGGTCTCGCCGCCCCACATGCGCGGAATGACGCTGTAGGTGCCGTCTTTCTGGATGTTGGCGTGGCTGCGCTCGTTGATGAAGCGGCTTTGCGGATCGTCCTTGGCCTCTTTGGGCCAGGTGCTGATCAGGTAGTAGTTGACGGCAGGCCGGCAGGTGGCGCAGCCGTTGGGTGTCTTCCACTCCATGAATTTGTAGACGTCCGGGATGCTGAGCAGCTTGTTGGCGCGGATCGCATCACGCACCGCCTGGTGGCCGTGGTCGGTGCAGGCGCACATGGCCTTGAGTTTGGGCGTGGCCGAATAGTCGCCGCCGGCGGTGAACATCAGGATCTGCTCCACCAACCCGGTGCAGGAGCCGCACGAGGCGCTGGCCTTGGTGTGTTTGCGCACTTCGTCGAGCGTGAAGAGGCCTTTTTCCTTGATGGCCTTGCAGATGGTGCCTTTGTTGACGCCGTTGCAGCCGCAGACTTCCGCGTCGTCGGCCATCAGCGCGGCCTTGTTCTGGCCTTCGTGGCCCGCATCGCCCAGGTTGGACTCGCCAAAAATCAGTTTGTCGCGGATGTCGCTCACATTGCGGCCGTCGCGCAGCAGCTTGAAGTAGTAGCTGCCGTCCACGGTATCGCCGTAGAGGCAGGCGCCGACCAGCTTGTCGTCCTTGATGACCAGTTTTTTGTAAACGCCGCCGAAGGGGTCGCTCATCACGATTTCTTCAGTTCCTTCACCGCCCATGAACTCGCCGGCGCTGAAGAGGTCGATGCCGGTGACTTTCAGCTTGGTGGAGGTGAGTGACCCGGTATAGCGGCCAATGCCGAATTGCGCCAGGTGATTGGCGGCCACTTTGGCCTGCTCAAACAGCGGGGCCACCAGGCCGTAGGCAATGCCGCGGTGCGCGGCGCATTCACCGACGGAGTAGATGCGCGCGTCCGTGACGGTCTGCATGGTGTCGTTGACGACGATGCCGCGGTTGCAATGCAGGCGCATGGATTCGGCCAGCTGGGTGTTGGGGCGAATGCCCACGGCCATGACGACGAGGTCAGTGGCCACTTCGCTGCCGTCCTTGAACTTGATGGACGTGACGCGACCACTCTTCCCGTCTTCGGCATTGCCGGTGAGCTCCTGCGTCTGCGCGCCGATCAGGAATTTGAGGCCTCGGTCTTCCAGTGACTTTTGCAGCAGCTTGCCCGCCACATCGTCAAGCTGACGCTCCATCAGCCAGGGCATGACGTGCACCACGGTGACTTCCATGCCGCGCAGCATCAGGCCGTTGGCCGCTTCCAGGCCCAGCAGTCCGCCGCCGATGACGACGGCCTTCTTGTACTTCTTCGCGGCGTCAATCATCGCGTTGGTGTCGGCGATGTCGCGGTAGGCGATCACGCCCTGCAGGTCTTTGCCCGGCACCGGCAGGATGAAGGGGTTGGAGCCGGTGCACATCAGCAGGCGGTCGTATTCTTCTTCGGTAACGCCGCCGTCGGAATCAACGGCGCGCACCACGCGTTTGATGCGGTCCACCTCGACCACTTTTTTGCCGGCGTGCAGCGTGATGTGGTTGTCGGTGTACCAGTCCCAGGAGTTGAGGACGATCTCATCCAGCGTCTGCTCGCCGGCCAGCACGGGCGACAGCAGGATGCGGTTGTAGTTGGGATGAGGCTCGGCGCCGAACACCGTGATGTCGTACAGGTCGGGCGAGACCTTGATCAGCTCTTCCAGCGTGCGGACGCCGGCCATACCGTTGCCCACCATCACCAGTTTGGGTTTTTTGACACGCATGTCCATCGTGGTTCCTTGTTTGTCTCGGTACGTTTGCAGGCCTGAAAGTCGCGCTTAAGCGGCTTTTTCCACGTGGGCCTGGCGGGTATACAAAAAGTCGATGACCGCTTTGCGGTAGTGCAGGTATTGGGTGCTCTCCGCCAGGTCCACCCGGTTGCGGGGGCGTGGCAGCTCAATGGCCAGCACCTCGCCAATGGTGGCTGCGGGTCCGTTGGTCATCATCACGATGCGGTCGCTCAGCAGCACCGCTTCGTCCACGTCATGAGTCACCATGACCACTGTGCTGTGGGTAGTGGCGACGATCTGCAGCAACTCGTCCTGCAGCTTGGCGCGGGTCAGGGCGTCCAGCGCACCGAAGGGTTCGTCGAGCAGCAAAACCTTGGGTTCCATCGACAGCGCACGGGCGATGCCGACGCGCTGCTTCATGCCGCCGGATATCTCGCCTGGGCGTTTTTGTGCGGCAGGTGTCAGCCCGACCATGGCCAGCGCCGCATCGGTGCGGGCCTTGAGTTGCGCCTTGTTTTCGGTGGCTGAGAACACGCGCTCGACGGCGAGGTAGACGTTTTCAAAGCAGGTGAGCCAGGGCAGCAGTGAATGATTCTGGAACACCACCGCGCGCTCGGGGCCGGGGCCTGCGATCTCGCGATTGGCACACAGCAGGCTGCCCTGGGTAGGCGTGGTCAGCCCGGCGATCAGGTTGAGCAGGGTGGACTTGCCGCAGCCCGAGTGGCCGATGAGTGCGACGAACTCGCCTTTGGCGACCGTGAGGTTGATGTTTTGCAAAGCGCAGAACGGCCCCTTCTTGGTCTTGAAGGTCTGCTCGACGCCCTGGATCTCGATGTATTTGGTGATGAAGGATGTCATGGTGATTCCTTAGTTCTTCACTTCTTCAAACGTGAAGGCCGTGGCCAGCTTGATGAGCGCGAATTCCAGAACGAGACCGACGATGCCGATCACAAAGATCGCGATGATGATGTTCTTGACGTTGAGGTTGTTCCACTCGTCCCAGACCCAGAAGCCGATGCCGACGCCGCCGGTCAGCATCTCGGCTGCCACGATCACCAGCCAGGCGGTGCCGACGGCCAGGCGCACACCGGTCAGCATGTAAGGCAGCACGGCGGGGAAGAGGATCTTGGTGACGATCTTCCATTCACTCAGGTTGAGCACGCGGGCGACGTTCATATAGTCCTGCGGCACACGCTGCACGCCGACGGCGGTGTTGATGATCATGGGCCAGATCGAGCAGATGAAGATGGTCCAGATGGCGGCCGGGTTGGCGCCCTTGAAGACCAGCAGCCCAATGGGCAGCCAGGCCAGCGGCGAGACCGGGCGCAGGAGGCTGATCAGCGGGTTGAACATGCGGCTCAGGAAATTGAAGCGGCCGATCATGAAGCCGACCGGGATGCCGACGATGGCCGCCATGCCGAAGCCCATGGCCACGCGCTTGAGCGACGACAACACGTTCCAGCCCACGCCCTGGTCGTTGGGGCCTTTGCTGTAGAACGGGTCGCTGAAGATCTGCACTGCCTGCGCAAACGTGTCCTTGGGCGAGGGGATGCTGCCCGCCGTGCCCATGAAGACCAGCTCCCAGACCAGCAGGAGCAGGCCCAGGCCTAGCAGGGGAGGCAGGATGCCCAGCCAAAGATAGGAAAAGTCTCGCTGGGGTTTGGCGGCGGCCACGGCCGGCGTGCTGGTTTTCATGTCATTCTGGGCTGTGGCCCCCGTGTTATTTGCGTGAGCAGCTATCAAATATGTAGCTGCCGGGTCTCTGGGTTTGTCCCCGTTGCGGGCCGCGGGGGCGGCCGCTTCAAGCGGGCTGTGAAAGACGGCGCTGACCATGGTGTTCTCCTTGGTGTGGCTGGCTCAGGCGCGGATCTTGAAAGAGTCCGCGTATTTCTTCGGGTCCTTGCCGTCCCAGACGGTGCCATCCAGCAGCTTGTGCGTGCGCATCAGCTCTTTGGGAACGCTCACCTTGGCGGCAGCGGCGGCGTCCTTGTAGATATCGATCTGGTTGATCTGTTTGGCCAGGCCGAGGTAGTCGGGATGGTCCTTGATCAGGCCCCAGCGTTTGTGCTGCGTGAGAAACCACATGCCGTCGGAGAGGTAGGGGAAATTCACCGAGCCGTCGTTGAAGAACTTCATGTAGTTAGGGTCATCCCAGGTCTTGCCCAGGCCGTTCTGGTAGCGGCCCAGGATGCGCTGGTTGATGGCGTCGACGCTGGTGTTGACGTAGCTCTTTTCGGCAATCGTCTCGGCCATCTTGTTCTTGTTGGAGAGGCTGGCGTCTATCCATTTGCCGGCCTCGATGATGGCGGCCGTCACGGCGCGCGCCGTGTTCGGGTATTTCTTGACGAAATCGGCGGTGGTGCCCAGCACCTTTTCGGGGTGGTCTTTCCAGATGTCCTGGGTGGTGATGCCTGTGATGCCGATGCCGTCGATGATGGCGCGGTGGCCCCAGGGCTCGCCGACGCAGTAGCCGTCCATGTTGCCGATGCGCATGTTGGCCACCATCTGCGGCGGCGGCACGGTGATGACCTTGGCATCCTTCATAGGGTTGACGCCGTAGGTGGCCAGCCAGTAGTACAGCCACATGGCGTGCGTGCCGGTGGGGAAGGTCTGCGCGAAGGTGTATTCACGCTTGTCGGTGGTCATCAGCTTGGCCAGCGAGGGGCCGTCCACAGCCCCTTTGTCGGCGAGTTTTTTCGACAGGGTGATGGCCTGGCCGTTGTGGTTCAGGTTCATCAGCACGGCCATGTCCTTCTTCGGGCCGGCGGTTCCCATATGGACGCCGTAGATCAGGCCGTACAGCACGTGAGCCATGTCGAGCTCCCCGCTGACCAGCTTGTCGCGCACGCCGGGCCAGCTGGCCTCTTTGCTCGGGATGATGGTGACGCCGTATTTCTTGTCAAAGCCCAGCACCGAGGCCATGACCACGCTGGCGCAATCCGTCAGCGGGATGAAGCCGATCTTGACTTCCTTCTTTTCGGGCGCATCCGAGCCTGCCGCCCAGGCGCCGCCCGGAAGCATGCCGGTGAACAGGGCAGCACTGCCGGCAGCGCCGGCTTTTTTGATGAAGTCGCGGCGGGCGGGTTTGAGGGGGCCATAAGACTGCTGCGTCATGTTGAACTCCTGAAGGCAAAAAAGAAGAAAAAACCAAGCTGAAAAACAAAACGGCGTCCATCTGGTCACCTGCACGAAGCCGGTAAGAGATGGACGCCGTTGTCCTGGGCAAGCCTCGAAAGGCTTGCTGCGGGACCGCCTTTGGTCCTGCTTTGGAGTGAATCAAGCAGAAAGCGTGCCAGGCATGGTGTTGCCGATGCGCCGGAAAATTTCCTTTTGAAAACAGGTGCTTAGCGAGGGTGTGGGGATTTTGGGCCGCTGCCAGGAGCTACCCAAGGTGGTGCGCGCCGGGGGCGTGCAGGCACAGGATTTGTGCGGTGCAGCAGGCCGTTTAGCGCCTGGCTGTGGTGCCAGGCCGTGCCGAGCCGCGTTAAAGGTAGTCGGCCATTGCCAGCACGGACTCGGCCACGTCCAGCAGTCGGCGGTTCTGGCTCATCGCGGTTTGCCGCAGCATTTTGTAGGCGTCGTCTTCGCTGAGCTTGCGGGTGGCCATCAGCAGGCCTTTGGCGCGCTCCACCACTTTGCGCTCGTTGAGTGCGGCGCGCACGGTCTCGAGTTCGTCGCTCATGACTTGCAGGCGATGGGCCTGTTCCTGCACCAGGCCGAGGATGGAGCGTTCCAGCTGGGGCCCATAGTGCGTGGGCGCGTGGGGGTCTGCATCGGCCTGGCGCGAGAGCTCGTCCAGGATGGCCTTTTGGTCGCGCAGTTCGGCATGCGCCTGGTCGATCTTGCGCTCGCACAGGCCGCGCAGATTGGCTGCCAGCAGATCTTCCACGGTTTTCATCGCGTCGATGCGCTGCGTGCAGCAGTCAAACCAGGTCTGGCTCAGGTTGGCGTCCAGCCTGCCGCCGGCACCCGGGGCGCAGCCTGTGCGGCGCAGGCGCTCCAGTTCGGCAATGGATTCAACCGCCTGCGCGGCAGTCCAGGCGTTCAGCACGGCCGGGTCCGCGAAATCGGTGAACACCTCAAAGCAGCGCTCCTGCGATTCAATCAGGTGCTGCCATTGCTGCTGGCGCGCCGCGCCTGTGTGGCCCGAGGCGAAGGTGGCGGCGCCGCAGGCGCGCTCCTGCCCCGCGAATTCCTTGCCCTGCATGAAATTGAACATGGCCACCAGCGCGCGGGAAATCTCGGGGTCGGTGGCGCTGTCGGCCGCCTCAAAGACAACCACCAGCAGGCCGGCAATCAGCCGCGAGAAAGCCGCGGTGGATTCGTCGGGCGTGGTGGCCTGGGTGCTGACGCGCTGGCGCAGGGCAGGCAGGGCGTCCAGCGCGTGCAGCACAAAGGCGATCCGACTAAAGAGGCGCGCGCCGTTGCGCACGCGGGCAGGGTCGGTGTCCAGCGTATCGAAATGCGTACGCACGAACTGCTGGACCCGCTCACATTCAGCAACTTGCTGCAGGCGCTGGTCGGCAAAGCGCGTGCCCTGCGAGCCGAGAAACACGTTGGAAATACCGCGTTCCTTTTGCAGCGCATGGATCAGCCGGCCTACGGCATTGACCAGCTCGCTGGTAAGCGCAAGCTGTTCGAGCTCGCCGATTTCGCATTGGCGCGCGGCGATGAGAAAACTGAGTCCGGACTTCATCATGGGGGTGTTTTGAGGGATGCAGCAACATCCGTGCCGCAAGACCCTGCAAGAGGGCGGGGCCGTGAGGACACTTTACACTTGCCCGCATGCTGGTACTGGGAATTGAGTCTTCTTGCGATGAAACGGGTGTGGCGCTGGTGGATGCCAGCGGCGCCGGCGTGCCCCGCCTGCTGTCGCACGCGCTGTTCAGCCAGATCGACATGCACCAGGCTTATGGCGGCGTGGTGCCTGAGCTGGCCAGCCGGGACCATATTCGCCGTGTTTTGCCGCTGACGCACCAGGTGATGGCGGAGTCGGGCAGCAGCCTGGCACAGGTGGATGTCGTGGCCTACACGCGCGGCCCTGGTCTTGCTGGAGCGCTGCTGGTGGGGGCGGGGGTGGCCTGCTCACTCGCGGCCGCACTGGGCAAGCCGGCCATGGGGGTGCATCACCTGGAGGGGCATTTGCTCTCACCCTTCCTGAGCGCAGACCCGCCGGAGTTTCCTTTTGTGGCTTTGCTGGTGTCCGGCGGCCATACCCAGCTGATGCGGGTGGACCGCGTGGGCAGTTACGAATTGCTGGGCGAAACCATTGACGATGCGGCCGGCGAAGCCTTTGACAAATCGGCCAAGCTGATGGGCTTGCCTTACCCGGGCGGCCCGCATCTGTCGAAACTGGCTCAAGGCGGGGACGGCGCGGCCTTCAAGCTGCCGCGGCCCTTGCTGCACAGCGGCGACCTGGACTTTTCATTTGCCGGGCTCAAAACGGCGGTGCTGACGCAGGCCAAAAAGCTGGGGCTTGAACTGGAGAGCCGCAAGGCCGATCTGGCCGCGTCTACGCAGGCGGCCATTGTTGAAGTACTGGTGAAAAAATCCCTGGCCGCGATGACGCAAACCGGGTTGAAACGCCTGGTGGTGGCTGGCGGCGTGGGCGCCAATTCGCTGCTGCGCAGCCAGCTCAATGCCGTGTGTAAACAACGCGGCATCCGTGTGCACTACCCCGAGTTGCATTTGTGCACTGACAACGGCGCCATGATTGCCCTGGCGGCCGGCATGCGCTTGCAGGCGGGGCTTGAAACGCTTCAGCGCGGCTACACGTTTGATGTGAAGCCGCGCTGGAACCTGGCTGAATTGCAGGCGGAGCCGGCCTGAGCCGTACCGCCCGCAAGCCTGCGTGCTTCGATTACTGGATATCGAGATTCGTCACATTGCTGACGGGGACTTTCTTGCCCAGCGTCAGCGTCAGCACGCCGTTTTCCAGCTTGGCCGAGCTGTTGGCGGTATCAATTTCCAGAGGGAAACGCCATGCGGCCTTGACTTTGCGGGGAGCGTCTTCCTTGCTGGAAACGCGGACCACATCGCCTTCGATGCCGATGTCCAGGTGTTCGCGGGCCAGGCCGGGAACGTCGAGTTGCAGGGTGTAGGCTTTCTCCAGGTCTTCCACGCTGGCGGCCTTGGCAGCGCTGGTGTCGGAGAGCGACGAGAAGGTGTCGTTGAGGAATTTTTCCAGGGCACCGTTGCTCACGACGGGTGCGTAGTGACGATGAAAGGCGCGGGAAGGGCGATTGGCGAGAGAGTAAAACATGGCTGTTCCTTGAAGGGTTAACAAGGGGCGTTTTCCCCTTACACTGCGCGGCGCTCACCGTGATTGCCGCATGCACACCAGTTAGGTGTGGGGTCGGTTTATTCAAGGTTTATCCCAGCGAAAGCAAGAGGCTATTTTTTTATGCACAAACACTTGAAACGCCTGTTCACGGCCCTATGTCTTGGCGCTTCGCTGGGCGCCGGGGCGCAGACCGGCAGCCAGCCGCCGGTACGCGTCGCGTTGATCGAAAGCCTGTCAGGTGCCTTCGCCAACACCGGCGAAGCGGTGTTCCGCAACCTGGTCTGGGCCACCGAGCGTGTGAATGCGCGCGGCGGCGTGAAGCTGGTGGGCGGCCCGCGCAACCTGGTGATTGAGCGCTATGACAACAAGGGCCAGAACGAAGAAGCGCTGGCGGCATTGCGCTCGGCCATCGACGACGGTGTGACCATCATTGCGCAGGGCAACTCGTCAGCCATCGCGGCGGTGCTGATCGACGCCATCAACAAGCACAACGAACGCGAGCCAAACAAGCGCGTGCTGTTTCTCAACTACTCGGCGGTCGACCCTGTCCTGACGAACGAGAAATGCAGCTACTGGCACTTCCGCTTTGATGCGCATGCCGACATGCGCATGGCTGCGCTCATGGATGTGCTCAAGGACGACAAGGCGCTGAAAAGCATTTACCTGATCGGCCAGGACTACAGCTTCGGCCAGGCCGTGCTGCGTGAAGCGCGCAGGCAGCTCGGCGTGCAGCGGCCCGATGTGCAGATCGTGGGCGATGAATTGCACGCGCTGGGCCGCGTCAAGGACTTCATTCCTTACGCCGTGAAGATCAAGGCCAGCGGTGCACAGGCGGTGCTGACGGGCAACTGGGGCAACGACTTGACACTGCTGATCAAGGCCGCCAAAGAAGTCGGTTACGAGGGCAAGTTCTACACCTTCTACGGCAATGCGCTGGGCGTGCCGGGGGCGCTGGGCGATGCGGGTGTCGGCAAGGTGGTGGCGGTGGCCGATTGGTTTCCGAATGAAGCCGGCGTAGCGTCCGAGACTTTCTACCAGTCCTTCCGCCAGCGTTTCCCCAAGCCGCAGGATGACTATGTGCACATGCGTATGCAGCTCATGATTGAATCCCTGGCTCAAAGCATCGACAAGGCGGGTAGTGCTGACGCCGGCGCGGTGGCGGCGCAGCTGGAGCGCAGCACGGTCACATTTGCGGGCCACAAAGGCGCGATGCGCGCGGCCGACCACCAGTTCCAGCAGCCGCTGCTGGTGGCGCTGATGGGCAAGCAGGGCTCGCCGGGCGTGAGGTTTGACGTGGAAGGCTCGGGTTACGGGTTTCGCGTCATCAAGACTATTTCGCCCGAACGGGCCGAGCAGCCGACCAGTTGCAAGATGGTCAGGCCTTGAATTTTTGCTTCTTTTATTTATTGACTGACGCCGGCAGGCAGATCGAACCATCCCATGAGACAGGCCGTTTTAAATCTTGAAGAGTCCATGATCCGCCAGGTGGCCAATGCCGGCATGGGGCGCAGCGATGTGCTCAAGTTCTGGTTTGGCGAGAGCGACGAGGTCACCCCGGCTTTCATCCGCGATGCTGCAGCGGCTTCGCTGCAGCAGGGCGAGACTTTTTATGCGCACAACCTGGGCCTGCCCGAGCTGCGGGACGCCATTGCCGCTTACGCAACCGGCTTGCGCTGCGCAGGCGCCGCGCCCATCACGGCTGACCGCATTGCGGTTACCTCCGGCGGCGTCAATGCGCTGATGCTGGCGGTGCAGGCGCTGGTGGATGCGGGCGATGAGGTGGTGGCCGTCACGCCGGTCTGGCCCAACCTGACGGCCCAGCCGGCCATCATGGGGGCACGGGTCCAATGCGTCAGCCTCAAGCCGGTAGCGGGCGAATGGCGGCTTGACGTGGCCGAGTTGCTGGCCGCCATCACGCCGAAAACCAAACTTCTGATCGTGAATGCGCCCAACAATCCCACCGGCTGGACGCTGTCGCGCGCCGAGCAGGAGGCTATCCTGGCGCACTGCCGTAAAACCGGCACCTGGATCCTCGCTGACGAGGTGTATGAGCGGCTTTACTACGAACCCACGCCCAATGGCTGCGCGCCCAGTTTTCTGGACATCGCGGCGCCTGAGGACCGTCTGGTGGTCGTTCACAGCTTCTCCAAGAGCTTTTTGATGACCGGCTGGCGCCTGGGCTGGCTGGTGATGCCGGCCACCATGACGCCCCACATGGGCAAACTGGTGGAGTTCAACACCTCCTGCGCGCCGGTGTTTGTGCAACGGGCCGGGCTGGTGGCCATTGAGCGCACCGCCGAGATCACCCCGCGAGTGGTCGCCCACCTCAAAACCTGCCGGGACACCCTGGTGCCGCTGCTTCAGGCGGTGCCGGGTGTACAACTGGCGCCGGCCAAAGGCGGTATGTACGCCTTTTTCCGGCTGGAAGACCAAACCCGCTTCGGCGACTCGCTGGAGACGGCCAAACGCCTGGTGGTCGAGGCCGGGCTGGGCCTGGCGCCCGGCAATGCCTTTATGGTCAACCCCGGCCCGGAAGCGCAGGGCTGGCTGCGCTGGTGTTTCGCCAGCCAGGACGTCGCCCGCCTGGGGCAGGGGGTGGAGCGCCTCCAGCACTGGCTGGGGGCCCGTTCCTGACCTGGGCGGCTTCTCAGGCTATAATCCAAGGCTCTGCGCGGTTTGAGGCCTTTTTGGGGCTTTTTTCATGCCGGAACACGACGAAAGCGGTTTATTTCACTCCCATGTCGGGAACGCTGCTTCGCTCGCAAGCGCACCTCGGTGCAAGAAAGAGAAATCCATGATTGCAAAATCAGTCAAGGCCGAAATCGTTCAGGCCAACGCACGTGCCGCCGGCGACACCGGCAGCCCTGAAGTTCAAGTGGCGCTGCTGACCGGCCGCATCAACGAACTGACCCCCCATTTCAAGGCTAACGCCAAAGATCACCACGGCCGCCGCGGTCTGCTGCGCATGGTGAGCCGCCGCCGCAAGCTGCTGGACTACCTGAAGTCCAAAGATGCTGACCGTTACACCGCGCTGATCGCCAAGCTTGGCCTGCGCAAGTAATCGGTAAAAACGATTTGAAAGCGCCTGAGTTAGTTCACTAGCTCAGGCGCTTTTTACTTCGGAGCAAGGCAAAACGAGCACGCGCTGTGTCATTCCACAAAAAAAGCCCTGGTCAGCCCCCTGATTCCAGGCATTTTGTGGAATGGCATCGTGTTCAGCCAGCCGCCACTCCGGGCCTCCCGCACTGCCTCAAGTGCGTGAATTTAGTGGAGAAAAGAACATGAGCATTTTCAACAAAGTCACCAAATCCTTCCAATGGGGCCAGCACAAGGTCACGATGGAAACCGGCGAAGTCGCACGCCAGTCCAGCGGCGCCGTCATCGTTGACATGGACGGCACCGTGGTGCTGGCCACCGTGGTCGCCAAGACCGATGCCAAGCCTGGCCAGGATTTCTTCCCCCTGACCGTTGACTACCTCGAAAAAACCTACGCCGCCGGCCGCATTCCCGGCAGCTTCTTCAAGCGTGAAGGCCGTCCCAGCGAATTCGAAACGCTGACTTCCCGCCTGATCGACCGCCCGATCCGCCCGCTGTTCCCCGAAGGCTTCTTCAACGAAGTGCAGGTCGTGATCCACGTGCTGTCGCTCAACCCTGAAGTGGAAGGCGACATCCCCGCGCTGATCGCTTCGAGCGCCGCACTGTCGATCTCCGGCATCCCGTTCAACGGCCCCATCGGCGCCGCCCGCGTGGCCTATATCGACGGCCAGTACGTGCTGAACCCCGGCAAGACCCAGCTCAAAGAATCGAAGATGGACCTGGTTGTGGCCGGTACCGAAGCCGCTGTGCTGATGGTCGAGTCCGAAGCCCAGCAACTGTCCGAAGAAATCATGCTCGGCGCCGTGGTGTTCGGCCATGAGCAAGGCAACATCGCCATCAACGCGATTCACGAACTCGTGCGCGACGCCGGCAAGCCGGTCTGGGCCTGGCAAGCGCCTGCCAAGAACGAGCCGCTGATCGCCAAGGTCAACGAACTCGCCGGCGCCAAGTTGCAAGCCGCATATCAGATCCGCGCCAAGCAAGCCCGTACGCAAGCTTGCCGCGTGGTGACGTCTGAAGTCATGGCCGCGCTCAAGGCCGACGGTGTGGAATTCGACGGCGTGGCCGTTGAAGGCATGCTGTTCGACATCGAAGCCAAAATCGTTCGCAGCCAGATCCTGGCCGGCGAGCCGCGCATCGACGGCCGCGACACGCGCACCGTTCGCGCCATTGAAATCCGCAACAGCGTGCTGCCCCGCACCCACGGTTCGGCCCTGTTCACGCGTGGCGAAACCCAGGCGCTGGTCGTGACCACGCTGGGCACCGAGCGCGACGCGCAGCGCATCGACGCACTGTCGGGCGACTACGAAGACCGCTTCATGCTGCACTACAACATGCCTCCGTTCGCCACCGGCGAAACCGGCCGTGTCGGCTCGCCAAAACGCCGCGAAATCGGCCACGGCCGCCTGGCCAAGCGCGCGCTCGTCGCCGTGCTGCCCACGAAGGAAGAATTCCCGTACACCATGCGCGTGGTCTCTGAAATCACCGAATCCAACGGCTCCTCGTCGATGGCTTCGGTTTGCGGCGGCTGCCTGTCGCTGATGGACGCCGGCGTGCCGATGAAGGCCCACGTGGCCGGTATCGCCATGGGCCTGATCAAGGAAGACAACCGCTTTGCCGTGCTGACCGACATCCTGGGTGACGAAGATCATCTGGGCGACATGGACTTCAAGGTTGCCGGTACCACCTTCGGTATCACCGCACTGCAGATGGACATCAAGATTCAGGGCATCACCAAGGAAATCATGCAGGTCGCGCTGGCCCAGGCCAAGGAAGCCCGCATGCACATTCTGGGCAAGATGCAGGAAGCCATGGGCGAAGCCAAGGCCGAAGTGTCCGACTTCGCACCGCGCCTCTATGTCATGAAGATCAATCCCGAGAAGATCCGTGACGTGATCGGCAAGGGCGGCGCCGTCATCCGCGCGCTGACCGAAGAAACCGGCACGCAGATCAACATCGAGGAAGACGGCACCATCACGATCGCGTCGAACGACAGCGCCAAGGCTGATGAAGCCAAACGCCGCATCGCCGAGATCACCGCTGAAGTCGAAATCGGCAAGGTCTACGAAGGCCCGGTCACCAAGATCCTGGACTTCGGCGCACTGATCAACCTGCTGCCCGGCAAGGACGGCCTGCTGCACATCAGCCAGATCGCCCACGAGCGCGTCGAGAAAGTCACCGACTACCTGAGCGAAGGCCAGATCGTCAAGGTCAAGGTTCTGGAGACCGACGAAAAGGGCCGCGTCAAGCTGTCGATGAAGGCCTTGCTCGACCGTCCCGCCCAGGACCAGGATCGGGGCTGATCTAGTCTGCTATTGATTTTGTAGCTGCTGACGCCCGATTTGAAGGCGTTGGCGGCGCAAATGACCTGGATATCCATGAAAGCCGTTGAAATTACATCCTATGGCGCGCCTGAGGTGTTACGCCTTGGCGCGCGTCCGGCGCCTGTCGAGGGTGCCGGTGAGGTTTTGATCCGTGTGAACGCCAGCGGCGTGAACCGCCCTGACGTTCTGCAGCGCATGGGGCACTATCCGGTGCCGCCGGGTGCGTCTGACATTCCTGGGCTTGAAGTTGCGGGCGTCATCGTGTCTGGCGATGCCGGTGCGATGGCTGCGGCGGGTCTGAAGGTTGGTGACCGTGTTTGCGCGCTCGTGGCTGGCGGCGGTTATGCCGAACTGTGTGTTGCGCCTGTCGCGCAATGCTTGCCAGTTCCGGCGGGTCTCAGTGATATCGAGGCTGCCTCACTGCCTGAGACCTTCTTTACCGTCTGGAGCAATGTGTTTGAGCGCGCCCACCTGCAGCCGGGCGAAACCCTGCTGATTCAGGGCGGCTCCAGCGGCATTGGCGTGACAGCCATCCAGATCGCCAAGGCGCTGGGCGCTACGGTACTGGTGACCGCCGGCAGCGACGACAAGTGCGCCGCCTGCGTGGCTTTGGGCGCCGATCACGCCATCAACTACAAAACCAGCGACTTTGCCGAAGAGGTCAAAAAGCTGACGAACGGCAAGGGCGTCAACGTCATTCTCGACATGGTCGCCGGCAGCTATGTGGCGCGTGAAGTCGACTGCATGGCCGAAGACGGCCGCTTGGTCATCATCGCGCTGCAAGGCGGCACCAAGGCCGAATTTAATGCCGGCCTCGTGCTGCGCAAACGCCTGACCATCACCGGCTCGACCCTGCGTCCGCGCCCGGTGGAGTTCAAGGCTGCCATCGCGAAAGCGTTGAAAGAAAAAGTCTGGCCGCTGATTGCCAGCGGCGCCGTCAAGCCGGTGATTCACAGCACGTTTGCCGCTGCGGATGCAGCCAAGGCGCACGCGCTGATGGAGTCCAACCAGCACGTCGGCAAAATCGTTTTGACCTGGTGAGCCAAGAATGAAAAAACTCATTGCGGGAAACTGGAAGATGAACGGCAAGTTTGGCCAGAACACGGCCTTGCTTGACGCTGTGCTTGCCGGGTTGAAAGAAAAGCCTCCGACCTGCGGCGTTGCCGTTTGTGTTCCGTTTCCCTACTTTGTGCAGGTACAGGATTACCAAGACCGAAGCCGTGACGAGTCGGGCAACCCCATGCTTTCTCTCGGCGCGCAAGATGTGTCGGCTCACGAAGCAGGTGCGTATACCGGCGAGGTGGCAGCATCCATGCTTAAAGAGTTGACGGTGAGTTATGTCATCGTTGGCCATTCAGAGCGCCGTCAGTACCACGGTGAAACAGACCAACTGGTAGCCGATAAAACCAAAGCTGCGTTAGCTGCAGGCATCACGCCTATCGTCTGCATTGGCGAAACGCTGGCGGAGCGCGAAGCCGGACACACCGAAGAAGTCGTCAAGCGCCAACTGGCCGCAGTGATTCATACCAACGGCCACTGCATCAGCGAAATCGTGGTGGCCTACGAGCCCGTGTGGGCCATTGGCACCGGCAAGACGGCTTCGCCGCAAGAGGCTCAGGCGGTGCATGCAGTGTTGCGGGCCCAGTTGAAGGCTGCTACCGACCAGTTCGCCCGTGTGAAAATCCTTTATGGCGGCAGCATGAATGCGGCCAACGCGGCATCGCTGCTGGCCCAGCCCGACATCGACGGCGGCCTTATTGGCGGCGCCTCGCTCAAAGCCCCCGATTTTTTGACAATTATTGCTGCAGCCCAAAACTGACAGGCGTAGCGCGCTATTAATTTAGGAGTAGATATGAATGTTGTAATAACCATTGTCCTCGCTGTGCAGATGCTCTCGGCGCTTGGCATGATCGGCCTGATCCTGGTGCAGCACGGCAAGGGCGCCGACATGGGCGCAGCGTTTGGAAGCGGCGGTTCCGGCAGCCTCTTCGGCGCAAGCGGCAGTGCCAACTTTTTGTCGCGCACCACCGGCATCCTCGCTGCGTTGTTTTTTGCCTGCACTTTGCTGCTCGCATATTTTGGCGGCAGCACGCAGCCTCGCACCAGCTCCAGCGTTCTGGAAGGCGCTGCGGTGACGGCCCCCGCGCCTGCTGCTGCGGCCTCTGGTGCGACGCAGATTCCCGGCACCACGGCTCCCGCGGCCGCGACGGCCGCAGTTCCTGCGCCGCCCGCGACCGCTGCGTCAGGCGCTGCGCAAATCCCGACGAAATAACGCGTTTTGCCGCCGCCGCCTCATGGGCGGGGCGGGATTTCAGGGTAAACTCTGAGACTGTCTGGAAAGCCCAAAACCGCAAGGTTTCCTCATGCCATCCAGGCAATTAATACCGCGGACGTGGTGAAATTGGTAGACACGCTATCTTGAGGGGGTAGTGCCGAAAGGTGTGCGAGTTCGAGTCTCGCCGTCCGCACCAGATTGACATGCATCGGCAGCAGCGCTCCGGCAGTGCTGTCGGCTCAAACGGCAAACTGAAGCAAACCGCGCAAGTGGCTTTTCAGAAGTTGAATCCACGATGAACCTCGATCAATACCTTCCTGTTCTCCTGTTTATTCTGGTCGGTGTGGGTGTCGGCGTGGTGCCTCAGGTCCTGGGGCGTTTGTTGGGTCCCGTGCGGCCTGACAGCGAAAAAAACTCTCCTTACGAATGCGGCTTCGAAGCTTTCGAAGATGCCCGCATGAAATTCGATGTGCGCTACTACCTGGTCGCCATCCTCTTCATTCTTTTTGACCTCGAAATCGCTTTCCTCTTTCCCTGGGCCGTAGCGCTCAAGGAAATCGGGCCTGTCGGTTTCTGGTCCGTCATGATTTTCCTGGGCATTCTGGTCGTGGGCTTTGTCTACGAGTGGAAAAAAGGTGCGCTGGACTGGGAATAAGAAGATAAGAATCCCGAGGGTTCTCTAGGCGAGTCTCGCCACAAAGGTACGGGTATGTCACTTGAAGGTGTTTTCAACGAAGGCTTCATGACCACGAGTTACGACTCGGTGGTGAACTGGGCCAAGACGGGTTCGCTCTGGCCCATGACGTTCGGCCTGGCTTGCTGTGCCGTCGAAATGATGCACGCCGGCGCAGCGCGCTACGACATCGACCGTTTCGGCATGCTGTTTCGTCCCAGCCCGCGCCAGTCTGACCTGATGATCGTCGCCGGCACGCTGTGCAACAAGATGGGTCCCGCACTGCGCAAGGTGTATGACCAGATGTCCGAGCCGCGCTGGGTGTTGTCCATGGGTTCCTGTGCCAACGGCGGCGGCTACTACCACTACAGCTATTCGGTGGTTCGCGGTTGCGACCGCATCGTACCGGTTGATGTGTACGTGCCTGGTTGCCCTCCCACGGCCGAAGCGCTGATGTACGGCATCATCCAGCTGCAGCAGAAAATCCGTCGCACCAACACGATTGCGAGGGCTTAAAGCATGTCCTCTTCTCCTGTTTCCATGGAGCAACTCGCCGAAACGATTCGTGCGGTGCTGGGTGACAAAGTCAAAAACCTGAGCATTGCGCTCGGCGAAATCACGCTCACGGTGTCGGCTGCCGATTACCTTGCGGCCGCGACCCTGTTGCGCGATGCACCCGGTTGCCGCTTCGAGCAGTTGATTGACTTGTGTGGTGTCGACTATTCCGAATACAGGGACGGCCAGTACGACGGCCTGCGTTACTGCGTGGCGTCGCACTTGTTGTCCGTTAGCCTTAATCAGCGCGTTCGCCTCAAGGTGTTCTGTACTGATGACGACTTTCCCGTGGTGGATTCGCTTAACGGCGTGTGGAACTCGGCCAACTGGTTTGAGCGCGAGGCCTTTGACCTTTACGGCATCATCTTCGAAGGCCACAACGACCTGCGCCGCATCCTGACCGACTATGGCTTTATCGGCCATCCTTTCCGCAAGGACTTCCCGACGTCGGGTCATGTGGAAATGCGCTATGACCCGGAACAGAAGCGTGTGATTTACCAGCCGGTCACCATCGAGCCGCGTGAAATCACTCCCCGTGTGATTCGCGAAGACAACTACGGCGGACTGCAATAAGCGGCACCGGCAAGAGATACCCCACATGGCTGAAATCAAAAACTACACGCTTAACTTTGGACCACAGCATCCCGCAGCGCACGGCGTGCTGCGGCTGGTGCTTGAGCTCGACGGCGAAGTGATCCAGCGCGCCGATCCGCACATCGGCCTGCTGCACCGCGCAACCGAAAAGCTCGCTGAAAGCAAGACCTACATCCAGTCGCTGCCTTACATGGACAGGCTGGACTACGTCTCCATGATGTCTAACGAGCATGCTTACTGCCTGGCCATCGAAAAGCTGCTGGGCGTTGACGTGCCGGTTCGCGCGCAATACATCCGCGTGATGTACGCAGAAATCACGCGCCTGCTCAACCACCTGCTGTGGCTGGGCGCGCATGGTTTCGATTGCGGCGCGATGAACATCCTGATTTACTGCTTTCGCGAACGTGAGGCGCTGTTCGACATGTACGAGGCCGTTTCCGGCGCGCGCATGCATGCGGCCTACTTCCGCCCGGGCGGCGTGTACCGCGACCTGCCCGACAGCATGCCGCAGTACCGCGTCAGCAAGGTCAAGAACGCCAAAGCCATTGAGGCACTGAACGAGAACCGCCAAGGCTCGCTGCTCGACTTCATCGAGGACTTCACCAATAAATTCCCGGGCTACGTCGACGAATACGAGACCCTGCTGACGGACAACCGGATCTGGAAGCAGCGCACGGTTGGCGTGGGTGTGGTTTCGCCTGAGCGCGCGCTCAACCTCGGCTTCACAGGCCCCATGCTTCGCGGTTCAGGTTTTGCCTGGGATCTGCGCAAGCAGCAGCCCTACGACGTCTACGACAAGATGGACTTCGACATCCCGGTCGGCAAGACCGGCGACTGCTATGACCGCTACCTGGTTCGCGTCGAAGAGATGCGCCAGTCCAACCGCATCATCAAGCAGTGCATTGACTGGCTGCGCGTGAATCCCGGTCCGGTGATCACCAGCAACCACAAGGTCGCTGCGCCGGATCGCGAATCCATGAAGTCCAACATGGAAGAGCTGATCCACCATTTCAAGCTCTTCACCGAAGGCTTCCACGTGCCCGAAGGCGAAGCCTACGCGGCGGTCGAGCACCCCAAGGGGGAGTTTGGTATTTACATCGTCAGCGACGGCGCGAACAAGCCTTATCGCCTGAAGATCCGTCCGCCGGGTTTCCCGCACCTCGCGGCCATGGACGAAATGTCGCGCGGCCACATGATTGCCGACGCCGTCGCCGTGATCGGCACCATGGACATTGTGTTCGGTGAGATTGACCGTTAAACCGGATGGCTTCCCCCATGATTTCTGAACAAACCCGAGCGCGCTTCGACCGCGAAGTCGCCAAATACCCCGCAGACCAGAAGCAGTCGGCCGTGATGGCCTGCCTGACCATCCTGCAGGAAGAGCACGGCTACGTGAGCGCCGAGAGCGAAAAGGTCGTGGCCGAATACCTCGGCATGCCGCCCATTGCCGTGCATGAAGTCACCACCTTCTACAACATGTACAACCAGCGCCCGGTTGGCAAGTACAAACTCAACGTCTGCACCAACCTGCCTTGCCAGTTGCGCGACGGCGCCAAGGCGCTCAAGCACCTGGAGCACAAGCTGGGTATCGCCATGGGCGAGACCAGCGCCGACGGCCTCTTCACACTGCAGCAGTCCGAATGCCTGGGCGCCTGCGCCGATTCGCCGGTGATGCTCGTCAACGATCTCACCATGTGCAGCTTCATGAGCAACGAGAAGCTGGACCAGCTCATCGAAGGTCTCAAATCCGCTGAGGCAAAGCAACCATGACGCTCGCACCCCTGACTCCCAACAGCGCAGCCGCGCAAAGTGTGCTGTCCCAGTTCTCGGCCACCGGTGTGCAAACCTGCTTCCATGGCCGGCACATCAACCCGCAAATCCTGGCCGACCTTGACGGCAGCAACTGGCGGCTCAAAGACTATGAAGCCCGCGGCGGCTACCAGGCCCTGCGCAAGATTCTCAAGCAGGACGGCGGGGAGGGCATGACGCCCGACCAGGTCATCGCCGAAGTCAAGGCCGGCAGCCTGCGCGGCCGTGGCGGTGCGGGTTTCCCGACCGGGCTCAAGTGGAGCTTCATGCCCCGCCAATTCCCGGGCCAGAAATACCTCGTCTGCAATTCGGACGAGGGCGAGCCGGGCACCTGCAAAGACCGCGACATCATGCAGTACAACCCGCACAGCGTGATCGAGGGCATGGCGATTGCCGCCTACGCGATGGGCATCAGCGTGGGCTACAACTATATTCACGGCGAAATTTTCGCAACCTACCAGCGCTTTGAAGAAGCCCTGGAAGAGGCGCGCGCCGCCGGCTTGCTGGGCAACAACATTTTCGGCAGCGGCTTCAGCTTCCAGCTCCATGCCTCGCACGGTTTTGGCGCCTACATCTGCGGTGAAGAAACCGCTTTGCTCGAATCGCTCGAAGGCAAAAAAGGCCAGCCGCGATTCAAGCCGCCGTTTCCGGCCAGCTTTGGCCTCTACGGCAAGCCCACCACCATCAACAACACCGAGACTTTCGCGGCTGTACCCTGGATCATCCGCAACGGCGGCCAGGCCTACCTCGAATGCGGCAAGCCCAACAATGGCGGCACCAAGATCTATTCGGTTTCGGGCGACGTCGAATTGCCGGGCAACTATGAAGTGCCCATGGGCACGCCGTTTTCCAAGCTGCTGGAACTCGCCGGCGGCGTGCGCAAGGGCCGCACGCTCAAGGCTGTGATCCCTGGCGGTTCTTCAGCGCCTGTGCTGCCGGCATCCATCATGATGGAATGCACCATGGACTACGACTCCATCGCCAAGGCCGGCTCCATGCTGGGCTCGGGAGCGGTGATCGTGATGGACGACAGCCGTTGCATGGTCGAGTCGCTCAAGCGCCTGTCCTACTTTTATATGCACGAATCCTGCGGCCAGTGCACGCCTTGCCGCGAAGGCACGGGTTGGCTCTGGCGCGTGGTGGATCGCATCCACAACGGCCACGGCAAGCAAACCGACATGGACCTGCTCAATTCGGTGGCCGACAACATCCAGGGCCGCACCATCTGCGCCCTGGGCGATGCCGCGGCCATGCCGGTGCGCGCCATGATCAAGCACTTCCGCCATGAGTTTGAAGCCATGATCAAGCCACAAGTCTCCCACGCCCCCACATCCCAGGCTTCGGCTGCTGTGCAAGCCTGAGTCGAGGAAAGAAAAAAATATGGTTGAAATAGAACTCGACGGCCAGAAGGTGGAAGTGCTTGAAGGCAGCACGGTGATGCATGCGGCCGAAAAAGTCGGTACTTACATTCCGCACTTTTGCTATCACAAGAAACTGAGCATTGCCGCCAACTGCCGCATGTGCCTGGTTGATGTGGAGAAGGCCCCCAAGCCCATGCCCGCCTGCGCCACGCCGGTGACGCAAGGCATGATCGTGCGCACCAAGAACGACAAAGCCATCAAGGCCCAGAAGGGTGTGATGGAGTTCCTGCTGATCAACCACCCGCTGGATTGCCCGATTTGCGACCAGGGCGGCGAGTGCCAGTTGCAGGATCTGGCCGTTGGCTATGGCGGCAGCGAGTCGCGCTACGAAGAAGAAAAGCGCGTTGTCTTCCATAAAGACGTCGGCCCGCTGATTTCCATGCAGGAAATGAGCCGCTGCATCCATTGCACCCGCTGCGTGCGTTTCGGCCAGGAAGTGGCCGGCGTGATGGAGCTCGGCATGTCGCATCGCGGCGAGCACGCCGAGATCGAAACCTTCGTCGGCATGTCGGTGGACTCTGAACTGTCCGGCAACATGATCGACATCTGCCCTGTTGGCGCGCTGACCAGCAAACCATTCCGCTACAGCGCCCGCACCTGGGAGCTGTCGCGCCGCAAGTCGGTCAGCCCGCATGACTCGACCGGCGCCAACCTGATTGTCCAGGTCAAGAGCAACAAGGTCATGCGCGTTGTGCCGCTCGAGAATGAAGACGTCAACGAATGCTGGATCGCCGACCGCGACCGTTTTTCGTATGAATCCCTGAATAGCGACGAACGTCTCACCAGCCCGATGCTCAAGCAGGGCGGCGAGTGGAAAACCGTCGACTGGCAGACCGCGCTTGAGTACGTGGCCAACGGCCTCAAACAAATCAAGGCAGATCACGGCGCCAACAGCATCGGCACGCTGGCCAGCCCGCACAGCACGCTCGAAGAGCTTTACCTCGCCGCATCCTTGATGCGCGGCCTGGGTAGCGACAACATCGACTATCGCCTTCGCAATGCCGAGTTCACGGCATCGCCGGCCATCCGCTGGCTGGGTACTTCCATCGCTTCGCTGTCGCAATTGCAGCGAGTGCTCGTGGTTGGCTCCAACTTGCGCAAAGACCATCCGCTGTTCGCACAGCGCATTCGTCAGGCCGTTCGCAAGGGCGGGGCGCTCAGCACCATCAACTCCACCGCCGAACTGGCAAACGCTGATGCCTGGGCAATGCCTGTCGCCAACACACTGCTGGCAGCGCCTGAGGCCTGGGCCCAGTCCCTGGCCGATGTAGCTGCCGCGATCGCCGCTGACAAGGGTGTTACGGCGCCCGCCGCCGGCCAGGCCACCGATAGCGCCAAGGCCATCGCCAAGTCCCTGCTGGGCGGCGAACGCAAAGCCATCCTGCTCGGCAATGCCGCCGCGCACCACGCCAAGGCCTCCAGCCTGCTGGCGCTGGCCAACTGGATCGCCGGGCAGACCGGCGCCACGGTGGGCTATCTCACGGAGGCCGCCAATACGGTGGGCGCTCAACTGGCTGGCGCTTTGCCTGCCGACAAGGGCTTGCATGCCGGCCAGATGCTGGACGGCCAGCTCAAAGCCGTGATCCTGCTCAACAACGAACCCGAATTTGACTCGGCCGCAGGCGCCCGGGCGAAAACCTCGCTCAACACGGCGCAGATGGTCGTGACGCTGAGCCCCTTCAAGGCCAACATGGGTTTCAGCGACGTGCTGCTGCCTATCGCACCATTCACCGAGACCCCTGGTACCTTCGTGAATGCCGAAGGCCGCGTGCAGGGCTTTCATGCCGTCGTCAAACCACTGGGTGATACGCGTCCTGCCTGGAAAGTGCTGCGTGTGCTCGCCAATCTGCTGGATCTGCCGGGCTTTGATTTCGAATCCTCGCAAGACGTGCTCAAGCAGGTTGCTGGCGCCGACCTCGCACAAATCCCCGCAGCCAAACTGGGTAACAGCACGCAGGCCGGCATCGACCTGTCGGCAGCCCCAACCCGGGCGCCTGCGGTGGCCAGTATTTATCAGCTCGACGGGCTGACCAGGCGCGCGACATCGCTGCAACTGACGGCGGATGCCCGTCAGGCTGTCGGCGTTGAAGCGAAGCTCGAAGGAGTGGGCGCATGATTGACGCGATCTACACCTTTGGCCAGGGTTTGGCGGGTGGTATCTGGCCTGGCACCGTGTGGCCCGTGCTGTGGACGCTCGTCAAGATCGTCTGCGTCCTGGCGCCGCTGATGGGCCTTGTGGCCTACCTCACTTTGTGGGAGCGCAAGGCCATTGGTTTTACCCAGATTCGCCTCGGCCCCAACCGCGTCGGGCCTTTCGGCTTGCTGCAGCCGATCGCCGATGCGCTCAAATTGCTGACCAAGGAAATCATCATCCCCACGGCGGCGAGCAAGGGCCTGTTCGTGCTCGGCCCCATCATGACCATCATGCCGGCGCTGGCCGCATGGGCCGTGATTCCCTTCGGGCCCGAGATCGCGCTGGCCAATATCAATGCCGGCCTGCTGTTCCTCATGGCCATCACGTCGCTGGAAGTTTATGGCGTGATCATCGCGGGCTGGGCTTCCAACTCCAAATACGCCTTCCTGGGCGCCATGCGTGCCTCGGCGCAAATGGTCAGCTATGAAATCGCCATGGGCTTCTGCTTGGTGGTGGTGCTCATGGTGTCGGGCAGCCTCAATATGACCGACATCGTGATGAGCCAGGGCAAAGGCATGCTGGCAAGCAATGGCTGGACTTTCCTGTCCTGGAACTGGTTGCCGCTGTTGCCGATTTTTGTGGTGTATTTCATCTCCGGCCTGGCCGAGACCAACCGCCACCCCTTCGACGTGGTTGAAGGCGAGTCCGAAATCGTGGCTGGCCATATGGTTGAGTACTCGGGCATGGCTTTCGCGATGTTCTTCCTCGCCGAATACGCCAACATGTGGCTGGTCGCCATTCTGGCCGTGCTGCTGTTCCTGGGCGGCTGGTTGCCGCCTGTTGAAGCGCTGAGCTTCATCCCCGGCTGGATCTGGCTGGGCGCCAAGACTTTTGTCGTGGTCACCATGTTCCTGTGGGTGCGCGCCACCTTCCCGCGCTTTCGTTATGACCAGATCATGCGTTTGGGCTGGAAGATTTTCATTCCCGTGACCCTGGTCTGGCTGGTGGTCGTTGGCGCCTGGATGCAGACGCCTTACAACATCTGGAAATAAACCATGTCTTCCGCAGTAGCTTCCGTCAAGGATTTTGTTTCGAGCTTCATGCTCACTGAGCTGTTCAAGGGCATGGCCCTGACCGGCAAGTACATGTTCAGCCGCAAGATCACGGTCCAGTTTCCCGAAGAGAAGACCCCGCTGAGCCCGCGTTTTCGCGGCCTGCACGCGCTGCGCCGTTATGAAAACGGCGAAGAGCGTTGCATTGCCTGCAAACTCTGTGAGGCAGTGTGCCCGGCGATGGCCATCACCATCGAATCCGACGTGCGCGAAGACGGCAGCCGCCGCACTTCGCGTTATGACATCGACCTGACCAAATGCATCTTCTGCGGCTTCTGCGAAGAAAGCTGCCCGGTCGACTCCATCGTTGAGACCCACATCTTTGAATACCACGGTGAAAAACGCGGCGACCTGTACTTCACCAAAGAGATGCTGCTGGCCGTTGGCGACCGGTATGAGTCCGAAATTGCCGCCAACCGCACGGCTGATGCCAAGTACCGCTGAACACCAGCCCTCTGGCTCAAGAAAGAACCCACAAGAACATGGACGCTAAAACAGGTCTCTTTTATGTTTTCGCCGCAGTGCTGCTGTTTGCAGCATTCAAGGTGATTACTGCGCGCAACCCGGTGCATGCGGCGCTTTACCTCGTGCTGGCATTCTTCCAGGCGTCCGCCGTCTGGATTCTGCTCAAGGCCGAGTTCCTGGCCATCACGCTGGTGCTGGTCTATGTGGGTGCTGTGATGGTGCTGTTCCTGTTCGTCGTGATGATGCTGGACATCAATATCGATAGCGTGCGCAAAGGCTTCTGGAAGCACTTCCCGCTGGCCGGCTCCGTCGGCGCCATCATCGCGCTGGAAATGTCTTATGTGTTGATGGGCGGCTTTCGTGAGCCCCCCAAAGCTGCGGGCGCTGTGGGCCAGATAGGCGCACAGGTCTCCAACACCAAAGAACTCGGCAAGCTGCTGTATTCGGAATACCTCTATCCGCTGGAAGTCGCGGCCGTGATCCTGCTGGTGGCCATCATTGCCGCCATCGCGCTGACCTTGCGCGCACGCAAGGACTCCAAGTACCAGAACCCTTCAGAGCAGATTCGGGTCAAGCGGGCTGACCGCGTAAGCCTGGTCAAGATGAAATCCGTCGTTGCCGCACCGGTTGTCGCCGCAGCTGCAGCACCTGCCGAGGAAAAGAAACCATGACGCTCACCCTCGGACATTTTCTTTCGCTGGGCGCGATGCTGTTCGCGCTGTCGGTCATCGGCATCTTCCTGAACCGCAAGAACCTGATCGTGCTGCTCATGGCCATCGAGCTCATGCTGCTGGCCGTCAACATGAACTTCGTGGCCTTCTCGTATTACCTGAATGACATGGCGGGCCAGGTTTTTGTGTTCTTCATCCTGACTGTTGCCGCGGCTGAATCGGCCATCGGCCTGGCCATTTTGGTGCTCTTGTTCCGCAACAAGTCCAGCATCAACGTCGACGAACTCAACACGCTCCAAGGCTAAAAACAAGATGAGCCAAACCCTTTCCGCATCGGCCCTGCTGGCCGTCCCGCTGGCGCCGCTGGCCGGCGCCCTGGCGGCCGGTATCCTGGGCACCTCCTTCGGTGGCAACTGGATAGGCCGGCGTCTGTCGCATACCCTCACCATTCTTGGCGTGCTGGTGGCGTTCATCATTTCGGCCATGACGCTCAAGAGCGTCGCGGTCGACGGCGCGCGTTTCAACGAAACGCTCTACACCTGGATGAGCGTCGGCGGCCTGAAGATGGAAGTCGGCTTCCTGGTCGATGGCCTGACCGCGATGATGATGTGTGTGGTGACTTTCGTCTCCCTGATGGTGCACATCTACACCATCGGCTACATGGAAGAAGACGAAGGCTACAACCGTTTCTTTGCCTACATCTCGCTGTTCACCTTCTCCATGCTGATGCTGGTGATGAGCAACAACATGCTGCAGCTGTTCTTTGGCTGGGAAGCTGTGGGCCTGGTGTCCTACCTGCTGATCGGTTTCTGGTTCAACAAACCTACCGCCATCTTCGCGAACATGAAGGCCTTCCTGGTCAACCGTGTGGGTGACTTCGGTTTCATTCTCGGCATCGGCCTGATTGCCGCTTATGCCGGCACGCTCAACTACGGCGAGGCCTTTGCCAAAGCCGATGAGCTCTCCAAGCTGACGCTGCCGGGTACCGGCTGGATGCTGGTGACCGTGATCTGTATCTGCCTCTTTATCGGCGCCATGGGTAAATCGGCGCAGTTCCCCTTGCACGTCTGGCTGCCGGACTCCATGGAAGGCCCGACCCCCATCTCCGCGCTGATTCACGCGGCAACCATGGTGACCGCCGGTATTTTTATGGTGGCACGCATGTCGCCTTTGTTTGAACTCAGCGACACCGCGCTCAGCTTCATCATGGTGATTGGCGCCATCACGGCCCTGTTCATGGGTTTTCTCGGCATCATCCAGAACGACATCAAGCGCGTGGTTGCGTACTCCACGCTGTCGCAGCTGGGTTATATGACGGTCGCGCTGGGCGCTTCGGCCTATTCCGTCGCGGTGTTCCACCTGATGACGCACGCCTTCTTCAAGGCGCTGCTGTTCCTGGCGGCAGGCTCGGTCATCATCGGCATGCACCACAACCAGGACATCCGCTGGATGGGTGGCGTGCGCAAGTACATGCCCATCACCTGGTTCACCTCCTTGCTGGGTACGCTGGCCCTGATCGGCACGCCGCTGTTCGCCGGTTTCTATTCCAAAGACAGCATCATTGAAGCTGTGCATGAAAGCCACCTCGCAGGCGCCGGGTTTGCATACTTCGCGGTGCTGGCCGGGGTTTTTGTGACGGCGTTCTACTCGTTCCGCCTGTATTTCCTGGTGTTCCACGGCAAGGAGCGCTTTGATCAGAACCCTGATGCGCATCATCATGGTCACGATGACCATGGCCACCATGACGACCATCACGAGCCGCACGAGTCTCCGTGGGTTGTGACGGCGCCGCTGATCCTGCTGGCCATTCCCTCCGTGGTTATCGGCTTTTTGACGATTGAGCCCATGCTGTACGGTGATTTCTTCAAAGATTCCATTCTGGTGAATCTGGAAAAGCACCCTGCCATGGAAGAGCTGAAAAACCTGTTCCACGGCCCAGCCCAGATGGCTTTGCACGGTCTCACCGCTGCGCCGTTCTGGCTGGCCCTGTCTGGCTCCGTGCTGGCCTGGTATATGTACATGGTGAACCCGGCCCTGCCGACTGCGATCAAGCGCATGTTCATGCCGATCTTCACCTTGCTTGAGAACAAGTACTACCTCGACTGGTTCAATGAAAACGTATTGGCTCGTGGTACCCGGGCCCTGGGCACGGCCCTGTGGAAGGGTGGCGACCAGAAACTGATCGACGGTGCGGTGGTCAATGGCTCCTGGAAACTGGTCGGCTGGGTGTCCAGCATTGTGCGCAGGCTGCAGTCCGGCTACATCTATCACTATGCCTTCGGCATGATCATTGGCGTGTTTGTGTTGATGACGTATTTCGTCTGGCTCAACCGCTGATCAGTTCAACAAATACAAGGAAGAACAAGAATGGGTTTGTTGAGTCTTGCGATCTGGACACCGATTATTTTCGGGGTTGTTCTGCTGGCTTTGGGCCGTGACGAGCAGGCGCACAGCGTTCGCTGGATTGCACTGATTGGTGCGATCGTCAGTTTTCTGGTGACGCTGCCTTTGTACGGCGGCTTTGAGCTGGGCACCTCGGCCATGCAGTTCGTGGAGAAGGGCAGCTGGATTCAGCGCTTCAATGTCAATTACCACCTGGGCGTGGACGGCATTTCGCTGTGGTTTGTGTTGTTGACGGCCTTTATCAACGTCGTCGTCATCATTGCCAGCTGGGAAGCCATCACGACGCGCGTCAACCAGTACATGGCGTCTTTCCTGATCCTGAGCGGGCTCATGATCGGCGTGTTTACGGCCCTCGACGGGATCCTGTTTTACGTGTTCTTCGAAGCCACGCTGATCCCGATGTACCTGATCATCGGTATCTGGGGTGGTCCCAACAAGATCTACGCCGCGTTCAAGTTCTTCCTGTACACGCTGCTCGGTTCGCTCCTGATGCTGGTCGCGCTGATCTTTCTGTACAACAAGTCGGGTGGTAGTTTCGATATCCTGACCTGGCACAAACTGCCATTGGGCAGCACTGTGCAGACTCTGTTGTTCTTTGCGTTCTTTGCGGCCTTTGCCGTGAAAGTGCCGATGTGGCCGGTACACACCTGGTTGCCCGATGTGCACGTTGAAGCGCCTACCGGCGGTTCGGCCGTGCTGGCCGCCATCATGCTGAAGCTGGGTGCTTATGGCTTCCTGCGGTTCTCCATGCCGATTGCGCCGGATGCGTCGCACGAATGGGCCTGGTTGATGATTGCCTTGTCATTGATTGCTGTTGTCTATGTGGGTCTGGTGGCCCTCGTTCAGCAAGACATGAAAAAGCTGGTGGCCTATTCATCCGTGGCCCACATGGGTTTTGTCACACTCGGCTTCTTTATCTTCAATGACCTGGGTGTTTCCGGTGGCCTGGTGCAGATGATTGCCCACGGCTTTGTTTCGGGCGCCATGTTCCTGTGCATCGGCGTGTTGTACGACCGCGTGCATTCGCGTGAGATCGCCAGCTACGGCGGCGTGGTGAACACCATGCCCAAGTTTGCGGCGTTTGCACTGTTGTTTGCCATGGCCAATTGCGGCCTGCCGGCCACAGCGGGCTTTGTCGGCGAGTGGATGGTGATTCTGGGCGCCGTTAAATACAACTTCTGGATAGGCGGAGCGGCAGCGACCGCACTCATCTTCGGCGCAGCCTACACCCTGTGGATGTACAAACGCGTCTACCTGGGGCCTGTGGCCAATGACGACGTCAAAGCCCTTACCGATATCAACAGCCGCGAATTCCTGATGCTCGCGCTGCTTGCCATTGCAGTGCTGTACATGGGCATCTATCCCAAGCCGTTTACGGACGTGATGAACACCTCGGTGGCCGATTTGCTCAAGCACGTCGCAGTCTCCAAGCTGAACTGAAGCTGAACCGACGCAACTACAAAGAATTCAGATGATTGACAAACTATCCTGGATCGCGGTTTACCCCGAAATCGTCCTCCTGACCATGGCCTGCGTGATCGCGCTGGTGGACCTGGGCGTCAAGACGCCCCAGCGCACCCTGACCTATGTGCTCACCTTGCTGACGCTGGCCGTAGTGGCCGCGATGGAAGCTGCTTACGCCGTTGGCGGGCAAACCTTCTACGGTTTCGGCAATATGGTCGTCACTGACCCCATGGGCGGCTGGCTCAAGTGTTTTGCCAGCATCACCCTGATGATCACGCTGGTCTATGGCCGGCCTTACGCGGCAGAGCGCGACATGCTGCGCGGCGGCGAGTTCTTCACGCTCAGCCTGTTTGCGCTGCTGGGCATGTTTGTGATGATCTCGGGCCACAACTTCCTCGTCATCTATATGGGGCTGGAGTTGCTGACGCTGTCCAGCTATGCCCTGGTGGCACTGCGCCGCGACAACGCCACAGCCACCGAAGCCGCCATGAAGTACTTCGTGCTGGGTGCGCTGGCATCGGGTTTCCTGCTGTATGGCCTTTCCATGCTGTACGGCGCAACCGGCTCCCTCGATCTCAACGAAGTGTTCAACGCAATTGCCAGCCGCCAGGTCAAGCATCAGGTGCTGGTTTTTGGTCTGGTGTTCATCGTGGCCGGTTTGGCGTTCAAGCTCGGCGCTGTGCCTTTCCATATGTGGCTGCCTGACGTTTACCAGGGCGCGCCCACAGCGGTGACCCTGTTGATCGGTGGTGCTCCGCAACTCGCTGCATTTGCCATCTGCATCCGCCTGCTGGTGGAGGGCTTGCTGCCGCTGGCGATTGACTGGCAGCAGATGCTGGGTTTGATGGCCATCGGCTCCTTGCTGGTCGGCAATCTTGCCGCTGTCGCCCAATCCAACCTCAAGCGCATGCTGGCGTTCTCGACCATTTCGCAAATGGGTTTCCTGCTGCTCGGCCTGCTGGCTGGCGTGGTAAACGGTAACCAGCTCAACACCGAATCGGCTTACAGCGCAGCCATGTTCTACGCCGTGACCTATGTGTTGACCACCCTGGGCGCTTTCGGCATCATCATGCTGCTGGCACGCGCCGGGCACGAGTCCGAAGAGATCACCGATCTGGCCGGCCTGAACCAGCGCAGCCCGCTGTATGCCGGTGTGATGGCGATCAGCATGTTCTCGCTGGCCGGCTTGCCGCCGCTGGTGGGGTTCTATGCCAAGCTGTCTGTTTTGCAGGCGCTGATTTCGTCGCAGCAAACCAGCTATATCGTGCTGGCCGTTTTTGCCGTGATGATGTCGCTGGTCGGCGCGTTTTATTACCTGCGTGTGGTCAAGGTCATGTACTTTGATGCGCCCCTGGCACACAACGCCCAGCCGGTGTCCGGCCCGACAGATGCCAAAGTGGTGCTGGCGATCAACGGTGCGCTCATCCTGATCCTGGGCATGGTTCCGGGCGGCCTGATGACACTGTGCGCTCAGTCCATCAGCAGCATCGTCAAGTCACTGGGCAGCTGAACTCCTTCATGACGCAAACTGCTTCGGTCTGGCTGGTCGTGCTGCTGGCCTTGCTGGTGGCCAACCTGCCGTTTATCAGCAACCGCCTGTTCGCGGTCTACGCGCTCAAGCAACCCAAAAACCTCGCCGTCCGTGTGGGGGAGATGGTGGTCTGGTACTTTCTTGCGGGGGGGCTGGGCCTTTACCTCGAGCAGCGAACAGGCCAGATCGCACCGCAAGGCTGGGAGTTTTATGCCATCACAAGCGCGCTCTTCATTACCTTTGCGTTCCCCGGTTTCACCTGGCGTTATCTCTTCAAGCACCGCTCATGAAAGTCGCACCCGGCCTTGACGCAAGCGGCAAGCCGGCCGGCGACGCCCACCTTGTGGAGACCAGGCTCGACTCGGTGGAGATACTCAAGGGCCACTTCCTTCACGCCATGCGCGACACCGTCGGCCTGCCCGACGGTACTCAGGCAACGCGCGAATACGTCATCCATCCTGGCGCCGTGATGATCGTTGCCCAGTGCGATGACGGCAGCCTCGTGCTGGAGCGCCAATACCGTTACCCTGTGCAGGCCGTCATGGTCGAGTTCCCGGCGGGCAAGCTTGACCCTGGTGAGGATTCGCTGGCTTGCGCGCAGCGCGAACTGCTCGAGGAAACCGGCTACACCGCACGCGAGTGGGCCCGCGCCGGCGTGTTGCACCCCGTGATTTCCTACTCCACCGAATTCATCGACATCTGGTTTGCCCGCGGGCTGACGCTGGGCTCGCGCAAACTCGATGCGGGTGAGTTCCTCGACGTGTTCACTGCGACGCCCGCCGAGCTGCTGGCCTGGTGCGTCAGCGGCCAGGTGACCGATGCAAAAACACTGACAGGCGCACTGTGGCTGCAAAACGTGCTGTCGGGCGCATGGGCATTGGACTGGCAAGCTGCCGCTTCGTGACGGTGCGGCGATAATCCGCCCATGAAGGTCCTGAATCTCCAATGTTCGCATCAGCATTCGTTTGAAGGCTGGTTTGCGTCTGAAGATGATTTCCAGCAGCAACTGTCGCGCGGGCTGGTCGAGTGCCCCATGTGTGCCGACAAAAGCGTGCAAAAACTCCCCAGTGCGCCGCGGCTCAATCTGGGCGGCCACCAAAGCCCGGATACTTCCGCCTCGACTCTCCAGTCCTCATCACCGGCCGAGCACCCTGCGGGCGCCGAAGGAAACACTGCAACGCGCAATATGCCCGCCGTCGCGGGAATGCCCTCCGGCGCCAGCCGGGCGGAGCAGGCTGCGTTTTTGCAGGCCTTGCGCCATGTGGTGGCCAACACCGAAGATGTGGGCAGCCGGTTTGCAGACGAGGCCCGGCGCATGCATTACGGCGAGCAGGAAGCGCGCAGCATCCGCGGCCAGACCAGCGTGCGCGAAGCCGTCGAACTGATGGAAGAGGGCATTGATGTCATGCCTTTGCCGTTGCCCGCGGCGATCAAGGAAACGCTGCAGTAAAGCGCGGTGCGCTTAGTTTGGCGCAGCCTTTGCCAGGCGCTGCCGCACCATGCGGCTGGCCGTGTAAAGCCCCAGCGGCACGGCAACAAAATGCGGCCAGATGAAGTAGGCCGGTTCATAGCCGACCCAACTGAAGGGGCTCTCACCGACGGCGATGGATTCCATCGTACCGGTCACAACGACATATAGCAGCCAGGGAATGGCGCTGATCGCCACCATTGAGAATGATGTGCTTTTGAGCAGCCTGAAGACAACATTGCCGGCAGCGATCGCGAGCAAGAGCATGGGCAGGTGGCGCACGCCGATCAGCGCGAAAGCCGCCCGCAGGCCTTCTTCTTCGTAACTCTGTACAGTCCAGCGCGCGATGGCCGGGGCGTCCAGCAAGGGGCCTAGCAGCGCCGCGAGCACCGCGACCAGGGCGCCCAGAAAAAGCGCGGCCGCAGGCCTGCGAAAGGCGGCCATCCCATGCCGCCCGCCAGGGCCCACCGGCGCGCCGCCGTCCATCAGGGGTACAGGCCGCGCAACTCGCGCGTATGCAGAATGCGCTTGCAGGCCACGATAAAGGTCGCCGTGCGCAGGCTGACCTTCTGGTCTTGCGCCACATGCCACACGGCAGCAAAAGCGTCTTTCATGATCCTGACCAGGCGCGCATTGATTTCCTCTTCGTCCCAGAAGAAGCTGGAGAAATCCTGCACCCATTCAAAGTAGCTCACCGTCACGCCGCCGGCGTTTGCGATCACGTCCGGCAGCACAAGCACATTGCGGTCGTGCAGGATGTCGTCGGCCGCCGGTGTGGTCGGGCCGTTCGCGCCTTCGATGATCATGCGCGCCTTGATGCGGCCGGCATTGGCTTCAGTGATTTGCTGCTCCAGCGCGGCGGGGATCAGAATGTCGCACTCCACGTCCCAGAACTTGTCATTGGCGATGACTTCCGCCTGTGCAAAGCCGCCCACGCTGCCATTGGCTTCCACGTGCTTGAGCAGCGCCGGCACATCCAGGCCCGCTTCGCGGTAAATCGTGCCGCCATGGTCTTGCACCGCCACCACGCGCGCGCCGGCCTCGGCAAACAGCTTGCCCGCCACGCCGCCCACATTGCCGAAGCCCTGCACAGCTACTCGCGCAGTCGCGATGTCCAGGCCGATATGTTTGGCCGCTTCCACGCCCACGGTATACACGCCGCGGCCGGTGGCTTCGCGCCGGCCCAGCGAGCCGCCCAGGTCCACCGGCTTGCCGGTCACAACGCCGGTCGAGGTGGAACCGGTGTTCATCGAATAGGTGTCCATCATCCACGCCATGATCTGGTCGTTGGTGTTGACGTCAGGCGCGGGGATGTCTTTGTTGGGGCCGATGATGATGCCGATCTCGCTGGTGTAACGGCGCGTCATGCGCTCGAGTTCGCCGCGCGAAAGCTTCTTGGGGTCGACGCGGATGCCGCCCTTGGCGCCGCCGTAGGGCACGTTGACCGCCGCATTCTTGACGGACATCCATGCCGACAGGGCCATCACTTCGGACAGCGTGACGTCCTGGTGAAAACGCACACCGCCCTTGCCGGGGCCGCGTGAGACGTTGTGCTGCACGCGATAGCCTTCAAAGTGCGCCACGGTGCCGTCGTCCATGTGGATGGGCACGTCCACGATCAGCACGCGCTTGGGGCGCTTGAGCGTTTCCGCCCAGCGCGCCAGGCTGCCCAGGTGGGGGATCACGCGGTCTACCTGCTGCAGGTAGTTGCCCCAGGGGCCGAGGTTGTCGGCCTGAAGGTAAGAGGGAAGTGGATGGGAACCGTTGGGGATGGCGGTGGAGCCCGATGAGGCTGCTGCTTTTGACATTGAAAAAACTCCTTGTGGGATTTCTTGCGGTAAAACTGAATGCACGGAGCTTAAAAGCGCGCCTTCAATTAGTCCAAGGCATTGTGAACCAATATCTATGCAAATAATGCATATGCGTGGGCTTGAATTCGGCTACTCAATTTCACCATTCAGTGCAGCCCTCAAACCGTGAACTGCAAGGCCGCCAGCCGCGCATAAACACCACCGCGGTTCACCAGCTCGGTGTGCGTGCCTTGCTCCACCAGCCGGCCATGGTCCAGCACCAGGATGCGGTCAGCCTGCTGCACCGTGGCCAGGCGGTGCGCGATCACCAGCGTCGTGCGGTCGCGCATGGCCGACTCCAGCGCCGCCTGCACCATGCGTTCGCTTTCGGCGTCCAGCGCGCTGGTGGCTTCATCCAGCAGTAGCAAGGGGGAGTTCTTCAGCATGGCCCGCGCAATCGCGATGCGCTGACGTTGCCCGCCCGACAGCCGCACGCCGCGCTCACCCAGAAAGGTGTCGTAGCCTTCGGGCAGCGCGGTGATGAACTCGTCGGCAAAAGCGGCTTTCGCCGCCGCTTTGGTTTCCTCATCTGTCGCGCCGGGCTTGCCGTAGCGGATGTTTTCCAGCGCGCTGGTCGAGAAAATCACGGCGTCTTGCGGCACGATGCCGATGCGCTGGCGCAGGTCCTCCAGCGTCATGTCGGCGGTCCGCACGCCGTCCAGTTCGATGCGGCCTGAGCCGGGGTCGTAAAAGCGCAGCAGCAGCTGGAACACCGTGCTCTTGCCTGCGCCGCTCGGCCCCACGATGGCCACAGTCTCGCCCGGCGCCACGCTCAGGCTGAAGTCGCGCAGCGAGGGCTGCGCCGGCCGTGACGGGTAGTGAAAGGTGACTGCTTCAAATTTGATGGCGCTTCCCCCGCGTATTGCCTGAGCGGGGAGTGGGTTTTGTGGCGAAGTCACGGGCGAGCGCGACTCCAGCAGCTCCATCAGGCGCTCAGTGGCGCCGGCCGCGCGCAGCAGGTCGCCATACACCTCGCCCAGCACCGCCGCGGCGCTGGCCAGGATGATCACGTACACCACCGTCTGCCCCAGGTGGCCGGCCGTGATGTCGCCGCGCATCACCGCTTGCGTGCCCTGGTACAGGCCCCACAGCAACGCCGCCGAGGTCGCGATGATGACGAAGGCCACCAGCGCCGAGCGTGCGCGTGCGCGGCGAACGGCGGTGTTGAAAGCGTTGGTGGTTGACTGGTCGAAGCGCGCCGACTCGCGACCTTCAGCGGTATAGCTTTGCACCACGGGGATGGCATTGAGCACCTCAGCCGCGATGGCGCTGGAGTCGGCCACGCGGTCCTGGCTGGCGCGCGAGAGCTTGCGCACGCGCCGGCCAAACCACACCGAAGGCGCGACGATCAGCAGCAGTGCGCCCAGCACCTGCACCATCAGGTAAGGGTTGGTGTAGACCAGCATGCCCAGCGCGCCCACGCCCATCACCGCATTGCGCAAGCCCATGCTGAGCGACGAGCCCACCACCGTCTGCACCAGCGTTGTGTCGCCCGTCAGGCGTGACAACACCTCGCCGGTTTGTGTGGTCTCAAAAAACTCGGGGCTTTGCCGCACCACATGCCCGTACACCGCATTGCGCAGGTCGGCCGTCACCCGCTCGCCCAGCCAGCTCACCATATAAAAGCGGCCTGCCGAAAAAAGCCCCAGCGCGGCGGCCACGGCAAACAGCTCAAAGAAATGCGTGCGCAGCGCCATCAGTTGCTGGCCCTTGTCGGCCGCACTCAGGCCGCCGTCTATCAGGCTACGCAGGGCCAGCGGAAATATCAGCGTGGCCACCGCGGCCATCACCAGGAAGAACGCGGCCAGCAGGATGCGCCCCCGGTAAGGCCGCAAAAACGGCAACAGGCCCGATAGCGAGCGGGGGGAGCCTTTGGCGCCGGCAGCACCGGAGGGGGCGATTGCAGGGGCGGCGGGGGGAGGTGGTGACGAGGGCGCGGGAGCGGAGGAGGTAGCCATGCCGCGAGTTTAGTCACAAAGCCCGCCAAGCCATTGCCCCAACAAAGGCATCCCAAGCAAAAAAAGCCCAAACAAACACCGCCTTGACATTATTTGTCTAGGCATGTATTATTCGTTCCATGAAGTCCAAAACCGCCAGCCAACCAGTCAGCCCGCAAGCGCCAGCCAGCCCCGAAACCCCTCTTTGCGGGTTGCCGGCGGAGTTTTATTGCGCCTCCGACTACGACGCGGGCCAAAGCACCGGTTACCTGATGCGCCAGATCCTCAACAGCGTTTCGCAGCAAGTCACCCGTGAGCTCGAGCCCAAGGGCCTGACCAACGCGCAGTGGGTGCCCATGCTTAAGCTTTACCTGGGCAAGGCCTCCACCGTGGCTGAACTTGCACGTGAATGCCAGCTCGACGCCGGCTCCATGACGCGCCTGCTCGACCGGCTCGAAGCCAAGGGCTTTTGCCGCCGCCTGCGCTCCAGCGATGACCGCCGCGTGGTCAACCTCGAACTGACGGACGAAGGCCGTGAGGCAGCCAAAGAAATCCCCGCCGTGCTCAGCCGCGTGCAGAACGCCCACCTGGCCGGCTTCTCGGTCGATGAGTGGCAAAGCCTCAAAGGCTACCTGCGCCGCATTCTCGAAACCGCGCACACCCTTCAAGCAGCGAATGAAAAAGATGACAAATAACAGCAATACCCTCTGCACGGCCGGCGCCTCTTCTGGCGCATTTTCTGGTCAAGCTAACCACACAGAGCAGGCGCAGAGCCTGCCCGTGTGGCGCGCCTCTTTCCGCATGGCCCTGGTGGCTGCCGCCAGCGTGGTGGCCGTGGGCATCATGGCGACCGGCCTCACCGGTTGCGCCGATATGTCCGGCATTTCGCCACAGTCCAGCCTGCGCGACGCGCCCTCGCTGGGCCTGAAGGCCCAAGGCACTGAAACCGCCACAGCCCAGGCGCCGGTGGCCGCCGAGTGGTGGCGTGAATTCGGTGACGAGCAACTCAACACCCTGGTCGCCCAGGCCCTGCAAACCAGCCCCACACTCAAGCTCGCACAAGCCCGGCTGGCCCGTGCGCAAGCCGTAACAGAAGTGGCCGACGCCGCTACCTTGCCGCAACTCACCGGCCAGCTTGACGCAACACGCCAGCGTTACACCGCCAACGGCGCGGTGCCGCCGCCCCTGGCTGGTTCTATTCGCGAAAGCGGCACGGCCCAGCTCAATGCCAGCTGGGAGCTGGACTTTTTCGGCAAGAACCGCGCTGCGCTGGATGCCGCATTGGGCAGCGCCAATGCCGCCGAGGCTGACGCCCAAGCTGCGCGCGTGCTGCTGGCCAGCAATGTCGCCCGCACCTATTTCCAGCTCGTTCGCCTGAATGAGCAAACCAACGTGGCACGCCGCACGCTGGCCCAGCGTGAAGAAACGCTCAAGCTGGTGCGTGATCGCGTCGACGCCGGCCTGGACACCCGCCTGGAGTTGCGCCAGAGCGAAGGCGGCCTGCCTGAAGCGCGCCTGCAGCTTGAAACCCTGCAAGAGCAGATGGCGCTCACGCGCAATGCCCTGGGTGCGCTGATCGGCCAGCCCAATGGCGCAGCGAATGTTGTTGTCCAGACGCCACCTGAGCAGTCGGCCATTAAAAACGTAGCAGTCGCCGCCAACATTCCGGCCGATCTGCTGGGCCGCCGCGCCGACATCGCCGCCGCCCGCTGGCGCGTCGAGGCCTCGTCCAAAGACGTGGTCAATGCGAAGACCCAGTTCTATCCCAACATCAACCTCGTCGCTTTCGCCGGTTTCTCCAGCATCGGTCTGGGCCAATTGACGAATTCGGGTAGTCAGCAGTGGGGCATAGGCCCCGCGCTGCGCCTGCCGATTTTTGATGCCGGCCGGCTGCGCGCCAACCTGCGCGGCAAAACCGCCGACCTGGACGCCGCCGTTGAAAGCTACAACGCCGCCGTGATCGACGCGGTGCGCGACGTGGCCGACCAGGTCGCTTCGTCGCAAGCCATTGTTCGCCAGCAGACTGAGCAGCGCGCCGCGCAGGAGGCCGCTGAAAGCGCCTACGAGATCGCCGTGCAGCGCTACAAGGCCGGGCTGGGCAACTACCTCAATGTGCTCACCGCAGAAACCAGCGTGCTGGCCCAGCGCCGGCAGGCCGTGGACCTCGCAGCCCGCGCGCTGGACACGCAAGTCGCGTTGATCCGTGCACTGGGCGGCGGCTACACCGCCACGCAGGCGCAGGCAGCAGCTTCCGTGCCGCCCGCCGCGCCTACAGACGGCGCTATTAAAAAAGTAGCTGACTACGCTAGTCCCGAGCGCGCTGGAGGCACATTTCTTCACTAACTTGTCTACGGGCCGGCCGGTATGGCCACGATGGCCCGGCAGACCGCCAAGACATCACGAACGCATAACGAACATCTAACAAACGGATTGCAAACATCATGACGACACCTGAATCCTCCAGCGCACCCTCCGCCGCCAATGCCGCCGCTCCAGTGCAGCCGCCGGCAGGCAACCCCAAACGCAAGAAGGCCCTCACGGCGCTGGCCGCTGTCGTGGTCGTCGCCGGCCTCGGCTGGTCGGCCTACGAATACCTGGTAGCCAGCCACTACGAGTCCACCGACAACGCCTATGTGCAAGGCAATGTGATCCAGATCACGCCGCAGATCGGCGGCACGGTCATGGCCATCATGGCCGACGACACCGACTTCGTGAAAGCCGGCCAGGCGCTGGTGCAGCTCGACCCGGCCGACGCCAAAGTCGCGCTCGACCAGGCCGAAGCGGCGCTGGCCCAGGCCGTGCGCCAGGTGCGCACGCTCTATGCCAACAACGGCACGCTCGCCGCCCAGATCGCATTGCGCGACGCCGACGTGGTCAAAGCGCAGAGCGACATCGCCCGCGCCAGCGACGACCTGAACCGCCGCCAGTCGCTCACCGGCAACGGCGCCGTATCCAAAGAAGAACTCAACCACGCCCAGACCCAACTGGCCACTGCCAAAAGCGCGCTGGCCGCGGCGCAAGCCGGTGTGGTCGCCGCGCGCGAACAACTCACCAGCAACCAGGCCCTGACCGAAGGCACCAGCATTGAGCAGCACCCCAGCGTGCAGGTTGCCGCCGCCAAGGTGCGTGAGGCCTACCTGGCCACGCAGCGCGCCGGTCTGCTGGCGCCTGTCGATGGCTACGTCGCCAAACGCACGGTGCAGCTCGGCCAGCGCGTCGCTGCCGGCACGCCCATGATGTCCATCATCCCGCTGAATCAGGTGTGGGTGGACGCCAACTTCAAGGAAGTGCAGCTGCGCAATATCCGCATCGGCCAGCCCGTGACTTTGGTGGCTGATTTGTACGGCAAGAAGGTCGAGTACAAGGGCACGGTTGCAGGTTTGGGCGTTGGCACCGGTGCGGCCTTCTCGCTGCTGCCCGCACAAAACGCTACCGGCAACTGGATCAAGGTGGTGCAGCGCGTGCCGGTGCGCATCGTGCTGGACGCCAAGCAGCTCGCCGACAACCCGTTGCGCGTGGGCCTCTCCATGGATGCTGAAGTCGACGTGAGCAACAAAGGCGGCAAGACGCTGGCCGATGCGCCGCGCGACGCGGCCCTGGCGCACACCCAGACCTACGGTGCGCAGGACGATGCCGCCGACAAGGATGTGCAGCGTGTGATTGCCGCCAACACCGGCAAGGCCGTGAAAACGGCCAAGCCTGCCGTCGCCGCCAAACCGGCCCTCCCGCCGGGCGGCGCTGCTTCGCCCGCACAGGCCGGCGCCGAGTCGCAGGCCCTCGCGTTCAGCCACACGCTGTCGCTGGCCGGCAACCGCGCTGCACCGTAAGCCATAACCGCCCGCATCACCCGCATCACCCCTACATCAAGCCCGTGAAACCGCAGCGACTCCCCGCAGCGGTTTCCACCAGCCCTTTATCCGCAAGGCTTTCATGGCTTCCGCACCTGCTTCTGCTTATATCCAACCACCGCCGCTGACGGGCTCGGCGCGCCTGTGGGGCACGCTGGCCCTTTCGGCCGCGACCTTCATGAACGTGCTCGACACCTCGATCGCCAACGTGTCGCTGCCGGCCATCGCCGGCGACCTGGGCGTGAGCCCCAACCAGGGCACCTGGGTCATCACCAGCTTCGGCGTGGCCAATGCGATTGCCGTGCCGCTGACCGGCTGGCTCTCGCAACGCTTCGGCCAGGTGCGCCTCTTCACGGCCAGCGTCATGCTGTTCGTGCTCACGTCATGGCTGTGCGGCCTGGCGCCCAACATGACCACGCTGATCTTTTTGCGCGTGCTGCAGGGCTTGGTCGCCGGGCCCATGATTCCGCTGTCGCAGGCACTGCTGCTTTCCAGCTACCCCAAAGCGCTGGCGGGGGTGGCCATGGCGCTATGGTCCATGACCACACTGGTCGCGCCGGTGATGGGGCCGCTCCTGGGCGGATGGATCACCGACAACATTTCATGGCCTTGGATTTTTTACATCAACATCCCCGTCGGCTTCGGCGCGGCCTTCATCACCTGGAGCATCTTCCGAAAACGTGAAAGCGTCACCAAGAAGCTGCCTATCGATTCCGTGGGCCTGGCGCTGCTGGTGGTCTGGGTCGGCTCGCTGCAGATCATGCTCGACAAGGGGCAGGAGCTGGACTGGTTCCATTCCGGCGAGGTCATCGCGCTGGGCATCATTGCGCTGGTTGGCCTGATCGCCTTCGTGATCTGGGAGCTGACCGAAGAGCACCCGGTGGTTGACCTGACGCTCTTCAAGCGGCGCAACTTCTGGGCCGGCGCGCTGGCGCTGTCCGTCGGCTACGGCCTTTTCTTCGGCAACGTGGTGTTGCTGCCGCTGTGGCTGCAGCAGTACATGGGCTACACCGCCACGCAGGCCGGCATGGTGCTGGCGCCTGTCGGTGCCTTCGCCTTGCTGCTGTCGCCCATCGTCGGCAAAAACATCGCCAAGGTCGACCCGCGCCGCTTCGCCGCCTTCGCCTTTATGGTGTTCGGCCTGGTGCTGTGGATGCGCTCCAACTTCAACACCCAGGCTGATTTCCAGACCATCATGATCCCCACCATCATCCAGGGTGTGGCCATGGCCTTCTTCTTCATCCCGCTGGTCACCATCACGCTGTCGGGCATCTCGCCCGACAAAATCCCGGCCGCCTCGGGTTTGTCCAACTTTGTGCGCATCACTGCCGGCTCCTTCGGCACCTCGATCGCCACCACCGTCTGGCAAGACCGCGCCGCCATGCACCACGCGCAGATCAGCGAATACGTGAACCAGGGCAGCGTAGCCACCAACAGCGCGCTCACAGGCCTGGCCGGCGCGGGCCTCACGCCCGATCAGGCCTTGGGCACCATCAATCGCCTGGTCGACCAGCAGGCCTATATGCTCGCGGCCAATGATGTGTTTTACGTCTCTGCGCTGATCTTTTTGCTGCTGATCCCGCTGGTGTTTTTGACTAAGCACAGCAAAGGCGGGGCGGGCAGTGCGGATGCCGCGGCGGGCGCGCACTGAGGTCGCCCGGTTAGGTCGATTCGGAAAAGGCGCCTTGGGCGCCTTTTCTTTTGCCTTTTATCCGTAGCCGCCTATGCGCGGTCAGGTCGGCCTGAAAATTTCTTATAGATAAAATGCCATTCAACCCAGTAGAGACGGGCGCAAGCAGCTATGAAATTAATAGCGTGGACAGGCGCCCTGTGGCATCAGGCCTCGCGCAAGCCCGCACATACCAGGAGAGCTCATGTTTGACCACGTCAAATTCGGCGTCAGCGACTATGCCGCCAGCAAAGCGTTCTTCCTCAAGGCGCTTGAACCGCTAGGCGTAACCGTCGTTTCGGAAGGCACACCGGCCTACGGTGTCGAGCTCAGCGCAAAAGACAAGACTTCGCTGTGCCTGTTCCAGACCAGCGAGACACCGGCGCATCTTCACCTGGCGTTTGTGGCAGAGCATCGCGAGCAAGTCGACGCCTTCTACCACGCAGCCCTGCAGGCGGGCGGCAAAGACAATGGCCCGCCCGGCCTGCGCCCGAACTACCACGCGAACTACTACGCCGCTTTTGTCATCGGCCCGGACGGGCACAACATTGAGGTGGTTTGCCACAAACCCGGCGCTTGATCCGCTCGCTTGAACCAACCAGGCCCGCACGGTCGTGGCGCCAGGAATCCCGGGGCCCTGCGGCATACACTACGCCAGGTTTCACGAGTCATCGACCATTACACAAAGATTACCCAAAGGAGTTTCCCTTGCGCATCAAGAATCACCTCAGTCTTCTTCTTGTGGCCGGAGCGGCCATTGTTTCGGGCTGCGCCACCACGACCACAACGGCACCATCGGGCCCGGCGCCGCAATCTGCCGCTGCTTCCACGGCGGCCGCCGCAGCCGAGTTGCCCACGCTCAAGGTGAGCCTGGATTGCGGTCCCTGCGTGGTCAAACCGTCGATTCCCTCTCTCATTGCCAGTGGCTACAACGAAGCCGCAGCCAAGGCCGGGCGCAAGGTGACGGCCGCAAAAGAAGCCAGTCTGACGGTCAAGTCGTATGTCGCGCGCGAAGATGCCGCGCGCTTCCTGGCCGGAGCCTTCGCCGGTAAAGACGAGATCAAGGCCATCGTCACCTATCAGGGCAAGACTTATTCCGTTGAAGACTATTACCGCAACGCCTGGCTGGGCATAGACACGCTTGCCAAGAAGATTGGCGAGATGACCTACGCCGAGTTGAAATAAATTCCCGGCCCCGAGCTTAAGCAGCTCCGAAGCCGCCCTTAAGCCGCCATGTCAGACGCCGTTTTTTTGTGCTGCAACTGTCAGGAGACTCCGGCGCGCTGGGGAGGTGACTATGTACTCAAGGCAGGCAGGGAATCCCAAAAACTGACACGCGCAGCGGCAGACGTACTCAAAGAAATCCGGAACGGCAGCCTTGCTGCCTGAGCGTCTTCAGCCTAAGGGTTGAGCGAACCCTCCACCGGCACCAGAATCGCGTTGCCCGTAGCCACCAGCGTTAACTCGCCGTTCTCCTGCTCGGCAAACAACTCCGCATTCGCAAACACCTGCTTGCGCCCGGCCTTCACCACACGCCCGCGTGCCACAAAGCTGTGGCCCACCGCCGGCGACAGGCAGTTCACTGAAAAGTGCGATGCCAGCACGCGGCCTGCCACGGTGGCGGCGGCGTAACCACAGGCCGTGTCCAGCATCGCACCAATCATTCCGGCGTGCAGGTAGCCCGCGTACTGACCCATGTCGTCTTTGCGCCAGTCCATGCGCAGCTCGGACTCGCCGGCTGCGGCGTGCGTGACCTTGAAACCCGCCCACCGGTTGAACGATGCGCTGTGGTTGACGGCTTGCAGGGTGCTCAGAAGTTGTTGTTCGGCCATGAATGGAAATATAGGACGGGGCGGGGCGGCGCGCTGTAGCGTGGGCGACAAGGCGGGCGACAGGCCTGGTGGAGGCGAGGCAGGGGTAGTTCAAAGGCAGTAGTTGGAAAACGGATAAGTACATCCGGACTTCTTCCTTCCGGTTTGGGGCGGGGCTTCCTATAGTTCGCTTCCCCGCCCTCAGGAAGTCCGTCCCATGAAGCTCTTTCGTACAGCCTTGGCGTTTGCTGCATTGATAGGCGCCGCCGTGCCGGTCGCCTCGGTGGCGGCTGATGCCTTCCCCTCCAAACCCCTGCAAATCGTGGTGTCGGCCGCACCCGGCGGCAGCCCGGACATCCTGGCCCGCATCGTCGGCCAGGCCTTGAGCCAGCGCCTGGGCCAGCCCGTCAGCATCGACAACAAGCCGGGCGGCGCGGGGAATATCGCCGCCAACTATGTGGCCCGCTCGGCGCCGGACGGCTACACGATTTTTGTCGCCGCTGACGGCCTGTCGATCAACCAGACGCTGTTCAACAACCTGCCGTTTGACGCGCGCACCAGCTTTGCGCCCATCGTGCATGCGATCTCTTCGCCACAAGTGTTTGCCGTGAATGCCGACGTGCCGGCGCGCAGCGTGCAGGACTTTCTCAAGCTGGCCAGGGCCGAGCCTGACAAATACGCGCTGGCGTCTCCCACCATCGGCACCACCGGCCAGCTGGGTGTGCTGCTGCTGCAAAACCAGGCCAACATCAAGATCAAACCCGTGGTCTACCGCAGCGCGCAACCCGCGCTGACTGACGTGCTGGGCAAGCATGCCGACGGCATCATCGTCACCATCGCCCCGGCGCTGCCCTTCATCAAGGAAGGCAAGTTGCGTGCGCTGGGCGTGTCGACCGCCACACGTTCAGCCTCACTGCCTGATGTTCCAACGTTCGCCGAGCAGGGCCTGCCCAACTTCAAGTTCGATTCCTGGCAGGGTTTCGTCGCGCCCGCTGGCACGCCCAAGCCGGTGCTGGACCGCCTGAACCGTGAGATCAACGCCGTGCTCAAAGACCCCGAAGTCAGGGCCAAGCTGCTGGCGCAGGCCTTTGACCCGGTGGGCGGCACGCCCGAGGCCTTTGGCAAGGTGATCGTGGACTCGATCGGCAGCTGGGAAAAAGTGATTCGCGCCAACGACATCCGTGTCGACTGAACAAGGAAAGCCTTTATGAGCATCACACCATTTTCCAAACCGCTTGACCAGCTCTGGTACACACGCTGCCCGGTCCCGACGGCTTCCGGTATTGCCATCCACCACGGCTGGATCAACCAGGAGTTCGCCAAGGACGGCATCACCGTGTCGTCCCTGCGCGCCTCGGCAGAGCGCAGCGTGCGCGAGTCGCACTTCGACCATCGCCAGGCCAACTCTTTCCGCCAGGGCGGTAATGCGCCACCGATCTGGTCGCGCTCGCAAGGACAGGATGTGGTGGTCGTCGGGCTGACCTGGCTGCCGCAGTACCAGTCCATCCTCGCGCTGCCCGGCTCGGGCATTCAGACGCTGCGCGACCTCAAAGGCAAGCGCCTGGCATTGCCACGCCGCGTGAACGAGAAGATTGATTTCTGGCGGGCCTCTGCGCTGCAGGGCTATCTGCAGGCGCTGGCGCTTGAAGGGCTCACCGAGGCCGACGTCACGCTGGTTGACCTGCCTGTGGACGAGCCCTACATCGGCAATGTGTCGCCATCAGGCTCCGGTCCGCTGTTTGACGCGCACCAGTTTGCCAAGTCGGCGCGGGCCGAAACTTTTGCGCTGATACGCGGCGAAGTCGATGCGATCTACCACTACGGCGCGGCTGGGCCCGCACTGCAAACTTTCCTCGGTGCCCATGTCGTGCTGGACATCAATCACCACGCCGACCAGAAAGTGGCCATCAACAACGGCACGCCTAATGTGTTGACGGTCAGCGGTGAGTTGTTGCGCAAGCACCCCGCCATCGTGGCGCGTTACCTGGCGCAGGTGCTGCGCGCGGCGCGCTGGGCCAAGGCGCACCGGCAGGAGACCGCCGCGATTGTGGCGCGTGAAGTGTCGGTGGCCGAAGAATGGGTGCCCGAAGCTTTTGATGAATCGCTCTACGGCAACCTGGAGCCCAGCTTGCGGCCGGAGCTTGTCAGCGCGCTGGAGGTTCGCAAGGACTTTTTGCTGCGGCACGGTTTTATTCAGAACGATTTTTCTGTGGCGGACTGGATTGACCACGGGCCCTTGGCCGAAGCGCACAAGCTGCTCGGGCAAGAGGCTGCCAATCCTGACACGGCCAAGGCCGCCTGACCTTCGGGTCAGCCGCCCATCAGCGCGGTATAGGCTTTACGCGTTTCAGGCGGCACGGCCGCCAGCAGTTGCTCATAAGACGTCTTGTGCCGCACCAGCACCCGTGCCGACGCGACTGTTTTGGATTTGCAAAACCAGTGGCAGCTGTGCTGCATCAAAAACAGCTCGGCTGACATGGTGAAGGCCTTGGTTTTGAGGGAATGGCCGGCCTTGTTTTCGGCAGCGTTGAGGATGCCCTGTGCATGAATGGCCAGGGCTTTGCGCATGTCGAAGGTGAGGGCCGGGAGCAGCCTGTCGGCATAAGGAAAAGAAATCGGCAGCCTGCTCACGCGCACGTCGGCTTCATCCGATTTGGCAAACGCGGCGACAAAGCTGGTGAACTGCCCGCACAGCTTGAGCTCTGAGCCGGCCAGCTGGTTCCAGATCTGGTCGCGGCGCTCCGCGTCGTTTTCACCCAGCGCCCGCAGGTAGCCCTCGGTCAGGGTCTCCATGAGTTTTTCAATCTGGTACTGGCCGAGGTGGCCGCCCAGCAGGGCGATCCGCCTGCGCTCGTCTTTGTTTTTGAGGAGAAAAGTGCCGACGGCGACAAAGGTCACCAGAATAAAAAAATCCATCGCTGCTTTTAGGGGATGTGGGGGAGAGGGCTAAGGGAACTGAAAGGGCTGGAGACGCCGGAGAGGCTGTGCAATCCCCAAGTGTAGTCATCCCGGCAGGGCCATCTTGAGCCTGCATTACGGCGAGCTTGGTGTACTCCTGCGCTGTGTTTTCGGCGGTTTGGCCGCCCGCGGCCTGCCGCTGGTGCTGCCTGCCGCGGCTTGCCGCAGGCCCGCGAGCGCAGGCTCCAGCACCTTCATGTCGGCATTGCCCGAATAAACGGCGTAGGCCGGGTACAGGAATTCCGGTTTGCCCGGCACACGAAAGAGCCGGCCTTCCTTGATGTGCGGGCGCACCACGTTCTGCCGGAAGTAACCGGCGCCGCCCACAGCCAGCAAATACTCCAGCCCAAGCGGCCCCAGGCTGGAGGACACCCCCACGCTGGAAAGCTCCGGAAACGCCAGGCTGTGCTGCGCCGAGAATTCGCGCCCCCAGTCCACGTACACATAGTCGGCGGGTTTGGGCGTTTCAAGGCCGGGGGAGGTGGTGACCAGCACCAGCTTCTCTTCGATCAGCAGTTCGATCCGCAGGCCCGGGCGCTGCCGGGGCGCATAGGCAATGACGATGTCCAGCGTGCCGTGGGCCACGCGCTCCAGCAGGTCGTCGGCCACGCCGACTTCAGTCCGCAGCGCCAGGTCGGGCGCGTTTTTGCGCATCCAGAACAGCCAGTCCAGCATCAGCGGCTGCCAGAGGCTGATCTCGCAGCCCACCGTCACCAGCGCGCGGCGACCGGGTGGCACGGCCATCTGGTGCCTGGCCCTTTCCCAGACCTGTACCAATGTCATCGCATGCCGCACGAACTGCTCGCCGGCAGGCGTGAGTGACGCGCCGGCCTTGTTCCTGACGAACAGCGTGCGTCCCAGCAACTCCTCCAGCGTTTTCACGCGGGCGCTGACGGCGGTCTGGGTGACGTGCAGCCTTTCCGCTGCCTGGACAAAGCTGTGGCAGGACACGATCTCGAGAAAGGTGCGGGCGAGGTTGATATCCATGGCTTGTCTCCCGGTGTGGCTGTTTTTGTCCGGTTTTTGTCTGAATAGAGGCGTTTCTCTATATGCAGTTTTATTGCATTGAAACGCAATATTAGTCGTTTTACTTTTATACTGGTTAACCCTACATTCTCGTCATGACCTCTGTTTTGGCAACCGTTGCCGCTCACGTCACTTCGAAAGGAAATTTCATGACCCGCACCGCATTTTTCACAGAGCCTGCTCCCGCCAACGCCTCTCTGGGTGGCCGTTCGCTGCAAGGCTCTGCCTCTTCTTCGTCTTTCCTGCGCAAGGTGCTGGGCGCTGCCCAGTTCCTGCTGCCGGGCGCGCCTTACGGCGTTGAAGCCAAGTCGGCAGCCGACCAGCCTTACCCATGGTTGCCAGCACATATCCGTCGCAATATGAGCGCGCGCAGCCAGCGCCTGATCCGCGCCGACTACTGATCCCCCGCCAAGGGCGCTGCGCCGCATCTGCGGCCGGCGCTACATCCTCAAGCGCTGGGCGTAGCCCGTCATTTCGAGGTAGCCCATTCCCACGTGCTTGCCGTTGCTGTCGATCAGCTCGCTCAGGCCTTCCCAGTAAATCGCTCCCGTCGACTGGCGGCTGTCCAGCTCCTGGTTGTCGATGACGGCGCGCACGGTATAAAAATCAGCCGGTGTGCGCACAATCCATTCCACCGGATAAGAGGCCTGCGTCAGTGGGCTCTTCCATCGGCGCACCGGCTTGAAGATCACTTCGCCCCGGCTGAAGGTATAGAGCCCGCCCTGCGGCGAGCGGAAAGATCCCCCGTCCCAAAGCGCATTGCCCTCCTTGTCACGCAGCCTGAAGGCAGTCAGGGCGCTGCCGTCCAGCAGGTTCATGCCAATCCAGTCCCAGCCCAGGGCATCGGGGTGCAGGATTTCTTCACTCCATTCGTGGTCCAGCCAGGCTTTGCCGCTCACAGTGAAGGTCTGGCCTTTGACTTGCAGGCTGCCGCGCGTGGCCAGCTGCGGCTGGCTGTAGTAATAGCTCGCCTGTTTTTCGTCAGGACCTTTACGCGACAGGCCCTTGTTGCCTTGCAGCAGCACGGCTTGCGTTTCCTCAAATTGCAGTTTGATCGCGAAGTCACTGGCCGGCAGCTCTGCCGTGTAAGTCCTTCCTTCGGCTTTGAGCGACCAGTCGCGCAGCTTCAAGGCCATGTCCTGCTCTCCGGCAGCCGCCAGGCCAAAACCATCACGCGCTATGCGCTGGTCATGCCAGAGCTTTTTACCCTGCACGTCGGTGATGGCGGCGTGCGCAAAGAGCAGTTGTTTGGCCGCGAACTTCGACGTCATGCCTTGCGTGGCATCCACCCGCGAGCGGAAGAAGGTCAGCTGAAAGCCAAACACGCGCTCGCCGGCATCTTTGGCCGTTGCCTGCCCCGTGATGTACCACCACTCGGTGCGAAAGCCGGGGTGAGCACCTCGGTCGCGTGGAAACACCAGCGCCTTGGCGGGCAGTGCATGAGCCGGGGCTCCCCATCCGGCCAGAGTGGCCGCGCCACCCAGCAGCAACTGGCGCCGTAACAAGCTCGCAGGCAGCGGGGGGCCTTGCATGCTGCTTCTTCAGGCCGCCGGCGCGGGCCGCATCAGGCGTGCTACCTGTTCACAGGCCGCAGTGCAATCGCCCATTTTTTCAGCCACCCATTCGGCGTTGTGGTACGTGGGCAGGTAACGCTCACCCGAATCGCACAGCAGCGAGAGGATGGAGCCCTGCTCGCCACGCTCCAGCATCTCATGCGCCAGCGTCAGCATGCCCACCAGGTTGGTGCCGGTCGAAGGCCCAACGCGGCGGCCCAGAAGGCGGGAGAGCTCCTGCATGGCGGCCACAGAGGCGACATCGGCGACTTCGACCATTCGGTCTATCACCGTGCGGATAAAGCTGGCCTCCACGCGCGGGCGGCCTATGCCCTCGATGCGCGAGCCCACGCCGGTCAGGTTGGCGTCACCCGTGCGGTGGTACGCGCCGAAGACCGAGCCGGCCGGGTCGGCCACACACAGCTGGCTGTTGTGGCGCTGGTAGCGCACGTAACGCCCTATGGTGGCGCTGGTGCCGCCCGTGCCCGCGCCCACCACGATCCAGCGCGGCACCGGGTGACGCTCGCGCGCCATCTGGCTGAACATGCTTTCGGCGATGTTGTTGTTGCCGCGCCAGTCGGTGGCGCGCTCGGCATAGGTGAACTGGTCCATGTAGTGGCCGCCGGTTTCCAGGGCCAGCTTGCGCGCGCTGTCATACACCTGCGCGGCGCTATCTACCCAGTGGCAGCGTCCGCCGTAAAACTCGATCTGCGCCACTTTCTCGGGCGAGGTGCTGCGCGGCATCACCGCGATAAAGGGCAGGCCCAGCAGCCGCGCAAAGTAGGCTTCACTCACCGCGGTGGAGCCGCTGGAGGCCTCGACGATGGTGGAGGCCTGGTGGATCAGCCCATTGCACAGCGCGTACAGAAAGAGCGAGCGCGCCAGCCGGTGCTTGAGGCTGCCGGTGGGGTGGGTGGATTCGTCCTTGAGATAGAAGTCGATGCCGCGCGCCGCAAATTCCGGCAGGGGCAGGGGAATCAGGTGGGTGTCGGCGCTGCGCTGGTAATCAGCCTCGATGCGGGCGATGGCGGCGCTAAGCCAGGGGCTGCTGGAAGTCTGTAGGGAGGTCATCGCCCGATTCTCGCAGCAAGACCTGCTGATGCAAAACGGGTGCTGCCGGCCTGGCAGGCTGGTGCGCCCGCCTTAATACCGCTTCCAGCGATCCTGGCCGGGCGAGTCCATCACGCCAGGAATCTCGCCGCGGCCTATGCCAAGGTCATTGAGCTGGTGGTCGCTCATCAGCCGCAGCTCGTTCAGGTCCCGTTGCCTTCGCATGCTTTTGTGCAGGGCGGCCAGAAGCCGCTGTCCCAGCTCCCGGGCTGGAAAGCCGGGCAGGGTAAGCGGAATGATCCTCATCGTTCTCGTCAGCATCTCGTACTCCTTGTGGGAAGTGCCCTATGGTGCTGAAAATCATGCTATTGTGGAAGTTGAGATTTCTGATTAAAAGTATCAGGATTACTGATATTGAGGTTTTATGCGCGAACTGAACCTGGACCAACTGAGGACGCTGGTCACCATCACCGACCTGGGCACCTTCTCTGCCGCGGCGCAGGGCCTGCACCTGGCCCAGCCCACCGTCAGCCTGCATGTGAGCGAGCTGGAAAGCCGCCTGGGCACGCCGCTGGTGGTGCGCGGCGGCCGGCGTGTGGAGCCCACACCGGCAGGCGCCATGCTGGTCGAACGCGCCCGCCGCCTGCTGCGCGACGCCGACGACGCGGTGGACGCCGTCAAACGCCATGTCGAGGGCCGCACAGGCCGCGTGCGCCTGGGCACCACCACCGGCGTGCTGGTGTACTTTTTGCCGCAGGTGCTCAAGGCCATGGAAGAAATCCACCCCGACATCGATGTCGAGGTCAGCATCCTGGGCTCAGCCGACACCATGCAGCGGCTGCTGGACGGCACGCTGGATGTCGGCCTTGTCGCCACACCGCCGCCCGCGCAGCGCGGCATGGTGATCACGCACTGGCGCAGCGACCCGATGATGGCCTTTGTGCCCAAACGCTGGAAGGCGCCCAAACACGCCACGCCCGCGTGGCTGGCCTCAAGGCCGCTGATCTTCAACGAAACCCCCACCCACATGTACCGCATGACCATGGCCTGGTTTGCCGATGCGGGTTTCACGCCACGCGCCCGCATTGAGCTCAACTACTCTGAAGCCATCAAGAGCCTGGTGGCTGCCGGTTACGGTGCTGCGGTGTTGCCGAGAGAGCAGTCGATAGAAGAGTCCAACGTGCGGCACGACGTGCAACTGGTGCCGCTCAAACCCGCGTTGACTCGTCATACGGCCATGGTGCACCGGCCGCTGGATGCCCTGGACGGCGCGACCCGCAATCTGCTCAAGACGCTGGCTACGTTTCGTCAGGCCTGAAAAGTCAGCGCAAGAACGCCCAGGCTAGCCACGCGGCGGCAGCGAGCCCAACAACCCCGTTTCCTTGCTTGCAGAGTTTCTTGCCTTCGTCGGAGAATTGGCTGAAATCAAACGACCAAAGGTAAATGGTCAGCAATAGACGCTCTCCCGGCGATTTGGCGCGCTCCGTGTCCATCAAATGCGCACCGGCAGAAATTCCTAATACGAAATAGTAAAAACCCAGCAGAGTCCCGAGGACTGCCAGTGCGTCAATCGCTCTCATTCGTGTCCTGGATTTGGATAGCTAAAAGGAAAATGAACGGCTGCGGCAGCGTCCGCTTCTGGCCGAAAGCCGTCATCCGCTTTATAGCATCAGGTTTATCTTTCATGCCCTGTGATGCGACGCGAGAGCTCAGAGCCCCGGGCGAGGAAGAAGCTGCACAGCTCCGCGGCATAGCCACTGCCCACAGCCTGTTGCACTGACGGGCGTACAGCGAGTGCGGCGCGCCAGGCGCGAACCTTCGGCAGCTCGTCAAAGAACCCCGTTCCACCAGCGCTCTCCAGCACGTCGAAGTAACGAAACACCGGGCCGAATACGGCGTCGACTACGCTGAACGACGCACCGGAGAAATAGGGGCCTTGCTCAGGCAACACGGCTTCGAGCTGGGCAAACCGGCGCTGAATATCGCCGCGGTGCCGCGCGAATGCCGCCGCATCGGGTGCGTTGTAAAACGCGGCGATGGTGCTCAGCACGCCAGAGCCAAATTCCATCCACCCACGGTGTTGCGCGCGCTTCAAGGCATCCGCCGGATGCAGGCGCGGCAGCAGCGTGTCGTCCAGGTATTCGCAGATCACGGCGGATTCAAAAATCGCGTCGTTGTCCACCATCAACACCGGCGTTTTGCCCAGGGGTGACACGGTCTTGAACCAATCGGGCTTGTGGGCCAGGTCGACATAACGCCGTTCGAACGCGACTTCTTTTTCGGCCAGCACGATGGCGGCGCGCTGTACATAGGGGCACAGGGTGTGGCTGATCAGGGTCAGTTGCATGATGGTTCCCTTCAAGCCGGAGCGAACATGCGGCTGCGGCGCAGGGCCAGTTTGCCGTCGCCCAGCAGCCAGTGCGCAATCGTTGCCGCCAGCAGGAACACCGGGTATTCCCAGCCGCCTTTGGGGTTGGTAAACACCCAGCCATTGGGCAGGTGCACCCAGGCCGCCACCAGAAGAATGGGCGCCAGCAGCAGCGAAACCTGGCGGCCGTAAAAGCCCAGCAACAGGGCGGCTCCGCCGGCCAGCTCCATCGCCACTACGGGGTAGACCATAAAGCCGGGCAGGCCGACTGAGCCGAAGAACTGCGCCGTCCCGGGCAGTGTGTAGACCACGATCTTGAGCAGTGCGTGGGTGACCCACATGAGGCCCAGGCTGATGCGCAGCAAGGTGGCGCCCCAGTCTTGTGCGGTGGTGGCGTCAAGGGATTGAGATGTCGATGTGTTCATAAAAAGCCTCGCAATAAAAGGGTGAAAAAGTTGAAAGAGGCCGCCACTGTACGATTGCAAAAAATCAATGTAAATTGGCAAAAATGAAAACACCGATTGCATCACCGCAATACGACCTGACGGCGTATGACCTGCAAACCCTGCTGGCATTGGTGCGCGGCGCCACGCTGGCTGAGGCCGCGCGCCGGCTGGAGGCAGATGCCTCCACCGTGTTCCGCTCGGTGCAGCGCATTGAGAAAAGCCTGGGCCAGCGCCTGTTTGAGCGCTCCCGCCTGGGCTACCTGCCGACCGAGCCCATGCTGGCCCTGGTGCCGCATGCCGAACGCATAGAGGCCGAGCTGGAGGCCGCACGTGCCAGCGCCCAGCGTCCGCACGAGGGCGTGTCGGGCCGGGTGCGGCTGACGACGACCGATGCCGTGCTGCGCGGGCTGGTGCTGCCTTCGCTCAAACCCTTGCTGGCGCAGCACCCTTTGCTGCAACTCGATATGCGAACGGGCAATGAACTCGCCAGCCTCAGCCGGCGTGATGCCGACCTGGCCTTGCGCGCCACGCGCAAGCCGCCCGATCACCTGGTCGGGCGAAAGCTGGGCACTGTGCGTTTTGTGGTGTGTGCATCAAAGGCCCTGGCCAAGACGGTGACTTCAAAAAAAGCGGCCTCGATGATGGAGGGGCTGGGCGGCCTCGACTGGATAGCGCCCGACGAATCGCTGCCCGAGCACCCGTCTGTGCTGTGGCGGCGCAAGCAGTTTCCCAAACTCACGCCGCGCCATCACGCGGACGGCATTGTGGCGGTGACGGATGCGATCAAGGCGGGGCTGGGGGTGGGCATCGTGCCCGTCTTCATGCTGGAGAGCGAGCCGGCGCTGGTGCCGCTGGGCGGCACGCTGGCGGACTGCGAGTCAGACCTGTGGCTGCTGGCGCATGCCGAGTCGCGCCACCTGCGAAGAATCGCGGCGGTGTACGACCACTTTGCTGCCAGCATCCGGCTGAGCTGAATGCAAGTGTGGGCGCAAGTTCAAAACGCCTGGCCCGCGCCGGACGTGCGAAACACAATTTCCCCGCTGGGAATGTGCACGACGCGCACTTCCTGGCGCGTCGGGTCGGCCACGCTTTTGACGGCGACGGCTACCGCCAGCGAGTAGTCGGCGTAAAGATGCTGGGAGTTGGCGCGCAACAGACTGCCTTGAACCGGGTCGACGTTTTCAATGCGGTAGTCATGTGGCGGTGCTTTGACGGATGCCATGGTGAAGACCTCTTTGAAGTGATGCCTCCATGGTAAAAGCGCCGCGCGCTGCCGTGATGACAATTGCGGGTCAAAAGCGTGACGGTGAGTAAGCAAACGAAAGCGCCTTGCAGCCGCCGCGCCGTCATTGGAAAAAACTAAGTAGCCCTAAAGTTCGCCTGCACCTGAGCGCATGCTGCAATGCAGCGAAGATGGTTTGCAGGATTGCCGCGTCAGTGCAAGGCGCGCTTGGGGTCGTCCTCAGACCACTCGAGGTTTTTCATCTCCACCGCCACCGACTTCAGCATCTCCAGCGAGGCCTCCGGTGTCTGCACAATGCCCAGCCAGCCGAACAGGTGGTGGCGCAGGAAGATCAGGATTTTCCCGGTCAGCGGGTCGCAGGCAACCCAGTGCCGCGGGCTGTAGCAGGGCTCCAGCGCGCACAGCGGCGGGCAGTCCAGCGGGTAGGGCGGGTCCATGGAGGCCCGCAGGCCGGCCAGGTCGTTCACCAGCGCTTCCAGCTCTTCCGCTTGAAGCGTGAGGGGCTGCGTCGGTTGAAGGGTCACGCTGCCGTCAGCGTTGCGGATTGCGAGCAGGCCGTGGGCGAGCCGTACCGGCGCTTGCGGCGCGCGCTCCGCGGTGGAGGCTGTACTTGCCTGGCCGCCGATGTCATGTGGGCGAGGCATGACGGTATTGGGAACATTGGGAAAGTTGGGAACGGTGCTGGTGCTCATCGTGGGCTCCACGTGCGGTGATGACGTGAATCCAGTGTGCTGCGCGGGCCTGCCGCAAGGCGTGGGAATCAGGCATCGGCCCCTGTAGGACGGCACAGGTGCGTGAGCTCAGCCGTCGCCGTTTACCAGTCTTCCTTCACCGCCAGCACCGCATCCTTGCCCGCAGCCGCACGCCCCGCCAGCCAGGCCGTCACCGTGCCGGCCAGCACCACGGCCGCGCACAGCAGGCCCAGGCGCTCCCAGGGTAGCATCAGGTCCATGGTCCAGTGAAAGCTTTGCGGGTTCACCACATACACCAGCACCGCAGACACCGCCAGCCCGAGGCCCAGGCCGGCGAGCGCGCCTATGAGCGTCCAAGCCGCGCCTTCGCCGGCCACCACCGCCAGAATCTGCCGCCGCGTCAGCCCCAGGTGTGCCAGCAGGCCGAACTCTTTGCGGCGCGCCAGCACCTGTGCACTGAAGCTGGCGGCCACGCCGAAGAGGCCGATGGCAATCGCCACGGCCTGCAGCCAGTAGGTCACGGCAAAGCTGCGGTCGAAGATCCTGAGCGAGGTGGCGCGCAACTGGCTGACGGACGCGATCTCGAGCAAAGCGCCTGCGCCGGACTGGCGCTCTGCCAGTGCGCGCACCGCTTGCTGCACCTGGCTGTCGCCCACACCTTCGCGCAGCCACAGGGCCAGCTCATTGGCCCGGCGGTCGCCGCTCAGGCGTTCAAAGTCGCTGCGGGCCATGGCGATGGCACCGAACTGGCGGGCGTAGTCTCGCCAGACGCCGGCCACGTAAAACTGGGGTGGTTGCGGTGATGCGGTATTGGGCGAATTTGCTATTAAATCCGTAGCGGCTTGCGCTCGTCCTGAGCCATCTGCAGCCCGAAATGATTGTGAAAACGCCTGCGTCAACAAGGGGAAATCCTGGCCAGGCCGCACGCTATAAAGATCCACCATGGGTTCGCTCACATAGATGGCGATGCGCCCGGGCGGCACGGCCAGCGCCTGGCCCACCAGCGGCAGCGTGCTGGCCGGCTCGTCCAGCGGGCGTGCAATCAGCGTGACGGCGGGCATGGCCGTGTCGAGCAGCAGCGGTGTGGTGCGCAAGGCGCCCACCCGCGCCACGCCGGGCAGGCCGCCCAGCGCCGCCACAAACTCCGGCGAGAAGTAGGCCGTGTCGCTGGCCGAGGTCCCCAGCGCCGTGCGCACATAGAGATCGGCCGGCAGCACCACGTCCAGCCAGTTCGTGACGGATTCGCGAAAGCTCGCCACCATCACCGTCAGCGCCACGGCCAGACTGAGCGAAGCCACCACGCCGCTGACGGCCACCGCTGCGCTTTCGCGCACGCGGCGCGCGCGCTCCACCGCCAGCAAGGGCAGCAGCCGGTGCGCCACCCAGGGGCTGAGCCGGTCGTAAAGCAAGGCAATCAACCAGGGCAATGCGGTGATGCCGCCCACCAGCAGCAAGCCGACCGAGACATAGGCTGCCAGCGGAATGCCCAGCACCGGCGGCGCCAGTGCCAGCAGCGCGCCGGCCGCCACCAGGGCGATGCTGAGCCAGTGCGCCTTGCCGGCCCGGGCCACCACGCCCAAGCCTTTGAGGGTTTGCGCGGGCGGCAGCTTTTGTGCGGCCCGCGCCGGCCACCAGCCGCCCACACCGGCAGCCAGCACACCCAGCCCGCCATAAATCAGCGCGGCCCAGCCGCTCCATTGCAGGCCGGGCGCCACGCCGGTGAAGTAGCCGCCGCCCAGGTCGCCGCCCAGAAGGCGCAGCGCCAGCGCGGCGAGTGCTGTGCCCAGCGCAATGCCCAGCGCGCTGCCGACCAGGCCGAGCAACAGGGATTCAGCCAGCACCAGTTGCAGGCGTTCACGCCCCGTCAGGCCCAGCACGCCCAGCAGCGCAAACTGCTGCGCGCGTTTGGCCACACTGAGCGACAGCACAGAGAACACCAGAAACGCCCCGGTAAAAAGCGCCACCAGCGCCAGCACAGTCAGATTGACGCGGTAGGCACGCGAGAGATTGCTCACCCGCTCGGCGGCATCGCCAGGCGCGGTAGCGGTGATGCCGGCCGGCAGTTGCAGCGAGGCAATAAAGGCCTGTGAATCTGCGCCGGCTTTGAGCCGCACGTCGATGCGGGAAAGCTGACCGCCCTTGCCGAACAAGTCTTGTGCGGCGGCAATGTCCATCACCGCCAGCGGCCCGCCGCCTGCGCCCACGCTGCCCGCCACCGTGACGGCGCGTAGCTCAAGACCGCTTTGCAGGCGCAACCCGTCGCCGCTGAAAAGCTGCCGTGCGGCCGGATTCAAAAACACCACGCCGGGCGTAAATAACGCGAAACGTTCCGCTTGTGACGAGGGCACCGGCATCAGGGCCGGCGCGATGGGCGCGACGGCCAGCGCATCCACGCCGATGATGCGCAAAGGCAGGCGCTGGCCTTTGCCGTCCAGGGCGTAGGTGCTGACTTCCAGCACCGGGCTGGCCAGGGCGACTTGCGGGTGGCCGGCCACGCGTTGGTAGAGGTTCTCGTCAAAGCCGCCCTGCACGGCACGCAGCTCCAGGTCAGGCTGGCCGCTCACCGCGCGCACGGCTTGCGAAAACTCGCTGAGTGCCGAGGCATTGATCAGTTGCACCGAAAACGCCAGCGCCACACCGAGCATCACGGCCACCACCGCAGCGGCATTGCGCCAGGGATGGTGTTGCAGCTCCCGCCAGGAAAAGCTTGAGAGCAGGGCGCGCATAGCCGGATGCGGTTGCCCGCTCAGCCTTTGCGGGGCTTGGCGGGTTTGGGTGCTTTGGCCGGCTTGGCCGCCTGCCCGCCATTGGCGGCCCACTCTCGCAAGGCCGCATGCAGGCGTTCCAGCACCGGCTCCCACTGGCGGTAAGCCGGCTGGCGGAACAGCCGGGTGTGCGGGTACCAGGGGCTGTCTTCGCTCTCCAGCATCCAGACCCAGTGCGGATTCACATCCAGCGGCACCCAGCAGGGCTTGCCCAGCGCGCCGGCCAGGTGGGCGGTCGAAGTGCAGACGCTGATGACCAGGTCCAGCTGCGACATGAAGGCAGCGGAGTCATTGAAGTCGGCCATCTCCGGCGTCAAATCGATCAAAGGCAGGCCGGCCTCGCGGGCCTTTGCCACATCGGCTGCGGCGCCGAACTGCAGGTTGTAAAAACTCACGCCCGGCACGTCCGCAAAGCGGGTGTAGGCATCAATGCCCACGGCGCGCAGCGGGTTGCGCTGGTGCGTGAGGCTGCCGCTCCAGGCCAGGCCCACGCGCAGCTGCTGGTCTTCGGCCAGCTGCTTTTTCCAGTGGGTCACGCGCGCGGTTGCGGGCTTGAGGTAAGGCACAGGCACGGCAAGGTCGCCGGCGCCTATACCCAGGTGCAGGGGCAGCGAGAGCAATGGGCAGTGGCAGTCAAAGTCGGCCAGCGGCAGCGGCACGGTGTCGTCAATGACGGGTGCGTCCAGCACGGCCTTGAAGCTGGCGTTCAGCAGCGGCTGCAGCGTCTTGTTGGCACTGAGCAGCAACCGCCCGCCCTGGGCATGCACCTGCTCGGCCAGGCGCGGCAGGTAGCGCACAAACTGCAGGATGTCGCCAGCGCCCTGTTCACTCCACACCAGCAGTGTCTTGCCCTCAAGGGGCTCGCCCCGCCAGCGGGGTTTGGGCAATTCGTTGGGCTGATGGCGCAACTCGGGTGCGCCCACCCAGCGCGCCTCGTGCAGCGGCCAGCCTTCGGCAAAGTCGCCGCGCAGCAGACGGTGCATAGCCAGGTTCCAGCGCGCGCCGAAGTAGTTTTCGTCCAGGGCCAGCGCGCGCCTGAAGCAGGCTTCGGCTTCATCCCACTGCTGGTATTCCTTGAGCAGCAAGCCGAGGTTGTTGTGCACGATGGGGTAGCGGGGCGCTTGCGCGGCGGCGGTGCGCAGCTGCTCTTGCGCGGCGTCAATATCAAAGCGTTCTTTCAGCAAGGTGGCAAGATTCACGCGCGCCAGGGTGTTGTCGGGGCGGGCCGCCACTTCCTGCTGGAAGATAGGCAGGGCTTCGCTTTGCCGGCCGGTATTCATCAAGGCGGCCGCGTAGTTGTTCAGCATGAGCGGAAACTGCGCCGCCTGCGCCAGCAGTGGCTCATACAGCGCCGACGCTTCGGCGTGGCGGCCCAGCTGCTGCAGGGTGGAAGCCAGGTAAAGCCGCACCGACACATCGTCCGGCCGGCGCTCGGCCAGCAGCGCGATCACCGGCAGGGACTCGGCGTAGCGCCTGGCGTCATAGAGCACGCCGTACCACTCCAGCAAACCGTCGACTGCGTCCGGCAGCAGCTCATGGGCTTGCTTGAAGGCCAGGGCGGCTTCGTCGAGCCGGCCGGTGGCGTGCTCCAGCCGGGCCAGCTCTATCCAGGCCGGGAAAAACTGCGGGTTGAGCTGGAGGGCCAACTCGACCTCCGTGCGGCCTTGCGCGAACTGCTTGCCCATGCGCGCAACCAGGGCCGCAAACACGCGCACCAGTGCATCGTTGGGGCGCTGCTGCAGCACGCTGGCCAGCGCGGCATGGGCGGCCTGCGGCTGCGACTGGTTGATCAGGTGTTGCACTGCGGCCAGGTCGTCAGGAAGGCGGCTGGGCGTGATTTCCAGAGGGGTAGAGGAGGTTTCAGGCATGGCGATGCTGACTATAACTGCCCCTCTGCAAGCCGTGCCGAAGGGGTCTTCGCAAGGGAGCCTCGGCTATCATGACCCGTATCCCCAACCGTACTGCTGAACGCCTTACTGAAGAAAGCCAGACCGCTCCATGCAACTGCCTACCTATGACGACGTGATTGCCGCCGCCGCGCGGATCAAAGGCCACGCGCACCACACCCCCGTACTGCAATCGGCCACAGCCGACGCCCGCTGGGGCGCAAAGTTTTTCTTCAAATGCGAGAACTTCCAGCGCATGGGCGCCTTCAAGTTTCGCGGCGCCTTTAATGCCTTGTCGAAGTTTGATGCGGCGCAGCGCAAGGCCGGTGCGATCGCCTTCTCATCGGGCAACCATGCGCAGGCAGTGGCCCTGTCGGCGCGCATGCTGGGCATGCCCGCCGTCATCGTGATGCCGCAAGACGCGCCCGCCGCCAAGCTGGCCGCCACGCGCGGCTACGGCGCCGAGGTGGTGCTGTATGACCGCTTCACCGAAGACCGCGAGGCCTTGACCAAGGGCCTGGCCGCGGAGCGCGGCATGACGCTGATCCCGCCCTATGACCACCCCGACGTGATCGCCGGCCAGGGCACGGCAGCCAAAGAGCTGCTGGAAGAAACCGGCCCGCTGGATCGCCTCTACATCTGCCTGGGCGGCGGCGGGTTGACCAGCGGCTCGGCGCTGTCCGCGCGGGCGCTGGCGCCCAAGTGCAAGATCTATGGTGTCGAACCCGAAGCGGGCAACGATGGCCAGCAGTCGCTGCGCACCGGCAGCATCGTGCACATCGCCACGCCCAAAACCATTGCCGACGGCGCACAGACCCAGCACCTGGGCGAGTACACCTTCGGCATCATCCGCCGCGATGTGGACGACATCTTCACCGTGAGTGATGCGCAACTGGTGGAAGCCATGCGCTTTTTTGCCGAGCGGATGAAGATGGTGGTCGAGCCGACCGGTGGCCTGGCATTTGCCGCTGCCTGCGCCGCGCTGGAAGGCGGCGCGGGCAAAGGCGAGCGTATCGGCGTGATCGTGAGCGGCGGCAACGTCGACATGGCGCGCTACGCCGAGTTGCTGGCCGGCCGCTAAAAGGGGCTCTTCAGGCTGAGATGCCGCTGGCGCTGAGATGCAGCCTGCGGTCGGCGCGCGCGGCGGCTGCTTCGGAGTGAGTTACCAGCACCATGGATGCGCCTTGCTCACGCGTCTGCGCAATCAACGCATCCATCACCAGTGCCGCTGTGGCCGGGTCCAGGTTGCCGGTGGGCTCATCGGCCAGCAGCAGGCTGGGCCGGTGCACCAGCGCCCGCGCAATCGCCACGCGCTGCAACTGCCCGCCGCTCAGCTGCTGCGGCAGGCGGGCGCCCAGGCCGTTAAGGCCCACCGCATCCAGCATGGCTTTTACCCGCGCGTCGTCAGGTTGATTCAGCAGCAGCAGCGGAAGCGCCACGTTCTGCGCCACATCCAGGTGCGGCAACACATGAAAAGCCTGAAACACAAAACCCACATGGCGGCGGCGCAACAAGGCGCGAGCGTCATCACTCAGCGTGTCCAGATCCTGGCCATTGAGCTGCACCGAGCCTTCGTCCCAGCTGTCTAGCCCGGCCATGCAATTGAGCAGCGTGGACTTGCCTACACCTGATTCACCGACGATGGCCACAAACTCGCCCGGTGCTACATCGAGCGAAACATTGGAAAAGACAGGGGTGTTGAGATAACGTTTGGCGAGGTGGCGGACTTGCAGCATGGCTAGATCGTACCCCCCGCCCAGGCTCACTACGTGTAGCCTGTCCCCCCTCAGGGGCGGCGCCTGGGGCCGGCAAAGCCGGACCCTCGGCCCCCACTGGTGAAATCCCCTCGCTGTTCGCGCCCAAAGAACTCTTCAACCCAGCAGGGGCCGCGGAACCGGCTTTGCCGGGCCGCAGGCGCAGCGGCCCCCTCGGGGGGCAGGGAGCTACACGAAGTGAGCGACCGTGGGGGCTCTACTCCCTCCAGCGTTCGAGCCACTGCGCCATCAGCTTGCCGGCCGCTTCGCGCCCGCCGAGCCCGAAAGACAGCGCCACTGCCACGGCCACCGCGCCCAGCGTGAGGCCAAAAGCCAGGTGCACGATTTCGTTGGCGATGCCCATGGCGCGCAGGCCCATGGCGATCACCAGCCCGAGGATGGCCACGCGGGCGATGCCGGCCAGCCCTGACGTGTGTTTGCCGCTGGCTTTGTGGATGGCATCGAAGGCGAGGTTGGAAATCCAGAAACCCACGGCCAGAATCGCGCCGCCCAGCAGGATGTCGGCGCCGAAGCGGATGAAGGAGGCCACCATCACGCCTACCTGCTCAAAGCCGAGCTGGCCGGCTGCCTCGGTAGCGGCGAACAGCATGGCGAAAAACATCAGCAGGGTGGAAGCCAGGCGCGACGGCCGGCCGGCGCCCGATAGCAAATGCTGCACACCCATCTTTTGCGGCAGGTTGTCGGCGCCGGCGCTTTCCAGCAGACTGGCGAGCAGGCGCGAGGCAAAGCGCGCCACATACCAGGTCAGCAGCAGGATCACCGAGGCAGCCACGATGCGCGGCACGGCCGCGAACATCAGGCTGAGCATCTGCGAGGCGGGCCGCGAGATGGCTTCGATCTTGAGCGCGTCGAGCGCGGCGATCAACGAGGGCACAAACACAAAGATAAACACCAGCGTGCCGGCCAGGGACGACAGGCGGATGGAGCCGTCCAGGCCTATGCGCTGGTTGATGCGGTCGGTGCCGGCCGCCGCCAGCAGGTTGCTGACCAGGCCGCTCAGCACCCGACCCACCACATAACCAACCCCCGCGATCAGCAGAGCCGCGAAGGCGCTGGGCACCATGCCCAGCAGCTGGTTGAGCATGAGCGTCACCGGCCCCAGCAGGGCATTGAGCTCAAAGGCATTGAGAATCGCCGGCAGCAGCATCAATATGACCAGCCAGAACAGCACGTTGCCGACATTGCGGCTCATGGGCGCCATGCCGGCTTCGCTGGCCAGCTTGTCGTCCAGCGTGGTCATGGCCAGCGCCCGTGTGGCCAGTGCCCGCAGCACGGTGGCCAGCAGCCAGGCGATCAGCGAGAGCACCACGCCGGCCAGCAGCTTGGGCAGGTAGCCGATGATGTCGCTCATCATGGCAGCGAAGGGGTTGGTCAGCAACGAAAGATCCAGCACATTGAGCACCGCGATCAGCGTGGCCAGCAGCACCAGCCAGAATACGCCGGCGGCAATTGGCGACTCGGCGTCCATCTGCACGCCCGAGCTTTCTTCGATGCGCACATTGACCTTGAGCAGCCCCAGCAGGCGCCGCATGCCCGCGCGGGCTGCAACGGCCAGCAGCCAGCCCAAGGCAAAGATTGCGACGGCGCCGAGGATTCGGGGAATGTGTGCGCCCAGGCTGGCTTGCAGGGCGTTGGCAAAGGGTGACAGCTCCATGATGCACTCTCCTTTTGTTATGAAAACTTCAGGCAGGCAAGGCAGGTGCGCTTCACTTCGCTTCGCTTCAGGGATCAACAAGAGTCAATAAAAGACACGGGGAGAAATAAAGCGCGCCCCATTCTTGCAGCTATGCCGGGGCTTATCAAGCAGGGCTAGCGCCTGGCCGCATTCATAAGCTGTGCGATTTGGTGCAGCACCTCTGTCACAGGTTTGTCACCATCGCAGGCCACCACATGGCGCTGCGGCATGGAGCGCAGCCAGGTGATCTGGCGTTTGGCCAGCTGGCGCGTGGCGAAGATGCCTTTGTCGCGCAGCTCGCTCATTGGATAAACGTGATCAAGGGCTTCCCATGCCTGGCGGTAACCGACGCAGCGCATGGACGGCAGGTCGGGGTTCAGGTCGCCGCGCGCACGCAAGGCTTTCACTTCATCCACAAAGCCGGCTGCCAGCATGGCGTCAAAACGCTGCGCGATGCGTTCGTGCAGCCAGGCGCGGTCTTGGGGTTCAAGGGAAATCAGGCTTGCAGTTGCCGCAGGGCTGGCGTTAGCCGCTTCTTTTTTGAGGGCGCCCTGCTGGTGGAAGAATGACAGCGGCTGGCCCGACACACGAAACACCTCCAACGCGCGAGAGATACGCTGCGAGTCGTTGGGCGCGAGCCGCGCAGCCGTGGCAGGGTCCACGCGCGCAAGTTCCGCATGCAGCGCAGGCCAGCCTTTGGCCACGGCTTCATCAGCCAGCGCGGCGCGCACGGCAGGGTCGGCCTTGGGCATGTCGTCCAGCCCGTCAAACAGCGCCTTGAAGTACAGCATGGTGCCGCCCACCAGCATCGGCAGCTTGCCGCGCACGGTGATCTCTTCAATCAGGCGGTTCGCATCGGCCACAAACTCGGCGGCGCTGTAGGCCTGCAACGGGTCGCGGATATCGATCAGGTGGTGCGGCACAGCCGCGAGTTCATCCGGCGTGGGCTTGGCGGTGCCGATGTCCATGCCACGGTACACCAGGGCCGAATCGACGCTGATGATCTCGACCTCGTACTGCCGGGCAATGGCCATGGCGGCCGCGGTCTTGCCCGATGCGGTGGGCCCGGCGATGCAGATGTAGGGTGCGCTCACGTGCTTTCCGCCCCGGTATCAGGTTTTTGCGGCGGCCTCATGCGCAGGCTCGCCGTATTTCTGCACCACCGTCCAGGCCGCCGTTGCGATCAGCACGCTCCACATCCAGATGCCGTGTGTCAGCGGGCGCACCGTGCCGTCCATATGGGTGCCCAGCCAGCCACCCATGGCAAAAGCCACCAGCATCATCAGGAAACCGTTGAGCGCAGAAGCCGCGCCCGCCGCCTGCGGGAAGGGGCCGACAGCGCCGCTCTGGCCGCAGGGCTGGTGCACGCCGTGGCCCAGCATGAAGAGGTAAAAGGGCAGCATGATGGCCCAGACGTTTTGTATGCCGAACAGCGCCAGCACACCCATGGTGGTGCCAGCCGTCAGGCTCAGGCAGGCGGCGATGGCCACCGAGCGCCGCACGCCAAAGCGCGGCAGCAGGCGCCGGCAGATGAAAGTGCCGGTGAGGTAGCAAAAGCACATCGAAAACATCACCAGGCCGTAGCCGGTTTTGCTCAGGCCCAGCACCTTGATGAAAACAAAGGACGAGGTCGCCAGAAAGGTGAACAGCCCGCCGTAGGAAGCCGCCGTGAGGGCCGAGAAGGCCAGGAAGGTGGGGTTGCGCAGAATGTGCAGCCAGGTGCGAAACAGCGTCAGCGGCTGCAGTGCGTTGGGGTTTTTCTGCGCCAGGGACTCCTGAAAGCGCAGGCCGACCAGGGCCAGCGTGGCGGCGCCGAACACAGCCAGCGCCGCCAGGGCGATGCGCCAGCCATAGAGCTGCGACAGCACGCCGCCCAGCGGCGCGCAGATGCAGGCCAGCACGCCCAGGCCGCTCAGGCCTTTGGACATGACACGCGCGCCTTCGAGTGGGTGGTACAGGTCGCGCACGATGGCGCGCGCACACATCACCACCGCGCCCATGGCCGCGCCCTGCACGATGCGCCAGACGATGAGCAGCGCCATTGACGGCGCCAGCGTGCTGCCGATCGAGGCGAGGGTGTAGGCTGCCAGGCCCCACAGCAGGATGGGCCGGCGGCCAAAACGGTCAGACAGCGGGCCCCAGATCAGTTGCGAAGCGCCGAAGGCCAGCAAAAGTGCGCTGAGCGTGAGCTGGGCCTGCGACATGGCCGCGCCAAAGCCTTCGGTGAGTGCGGGCAGAGCCGGCAGGTAGAGGTCGGTGGTGACGGGCTGTATGCCCAGCAGCATCGACAAAATCAGCACGATCAGCCCGGTCGACATGGGGGCGGGTGTGGCCGCCTCGAGAGGGGCGGCGTGCGGGGAGGACGGAGAGGGGACGGACATCCGCCTGAGGGTATCAGATTGCCCGGCGGAGACAGGCGCTTCAGGGTGGCCAGGCCCGCGCGCGCCCCGCCTATTGCATGCCGAAGAGTTCAGCCAGCGCCTGGCGGTATTGCGGCTGGCCGATGAGGTTGGCGTTGTGGTGCGAGCCGCCCTCGACCAGCATGAAACGTTTGGGCTCGGCGGCCGCGGCATAGAGCTTGCGCCCCAGGTCGGGCAGTATCAGCCGGTCTTCGTCGCCATGCACCACGAGCAGTGGCGAGCCTATCTTGTCCACCTTGCGCACGGCTTCAAAACGCTGGGTGATGAGCAGCGACACCGGCATCCAGCCCCACTGGGGCGAGCTGCTCACCACATCGGCAATCGAGGTGAAGGTGCTTTCAACAATGGTGCCGCGCTCGTCGCTGACCTCGGTCGCCAGGTTGATGGCGATGGGGCCGCCCAGCGAGTGGCCGAAGATATAGCGCGGGCGGTCCGGGTATTTTTTGGCCAGCCAGTCCCAGGCGGCGCGGGCGTCTTCGTAGGCGGATTTTTCGGACGGCAGCTCATGGGTGCTTTTGCCGAAGCCGCGGTAGTCGATGGCCAGCACCGAAAAGCCCAGCTCCTGCATGCGGCGCATGCGCGGCGCGGAGCCGGTGACGTTGTAGCGTGCACCGTGCAGGTAGAGCAGCACGGGTGCTTTTTCGGGGTTGGGTTTGTCGCTGGCCAGCCAGAGGCCGTGCAGGCGCACGGGCTGGTCCTTGCCGGCGGGAGTGAAATCAACCCAGACATCGTCCATGCCCACGGCAGCTGCGGCGCCGCCGCTCCAGGTGCGGTCGCTGGGCTGGAAGATCCAGGCACGCTGTTTTTCGTCTAGGGTGGCACAACCGGCCAGCAACGCCAGCGCCATGCCAAAAGAAGTGAAGAGGTGCCAGCGTTTCATGGTCATGACTGAGTGCATCCTGCTCAAAAAGTTCTCAGAGGCGGCTTGATTCCGTCGCTTGCCCGATCTGTAACAGCTTCAGGCATGCAATTCTTGCGCCCGTACACCTCTGCGAGGGTATCCGCGCGGTGAAGTTTTGAAAAGCTTCGTGACCCTGAATGGCCTAGCGCCCGCGCATGAAAAGCGCGTCCAGCTCTTTAATGCTGACTTGGCGCCAGGTCGGTCGGCCATGGTTGCATTGGTCGGAGCGCTCTGTGGCTTCCATTTGGCGCAAGAGGGCGTTCATTTCGTCGAGCGTGAGCTTGCGGTTGGCCCGCACCGCGCCATGGCAGGCCATGGTCGAGAGCAACTCGTTTTGCGCCCGCTGGATCACGGTGCTGGCGTCGTGCTGGGACAGCTCAGCCAGCACGCTGCGGGCCAGTTCCACCGCATCGCCTTGCGCCAGGCTGGTGGGCACGGCGCGCACGGCCAGGGTTTTGGGCGAGAAGGGCGTGATCTCCAGGCCCAGCGTCGCCAAGGTCTGGGCGCTGGCTTCGGCCGTGGCCACTTCCTGCGGGCTGGCGGGAAAGGTCGCCGGAATCAGCAGCGGCTGGCTGGCAATGCTGGCGCCGTCGCCGGCGTCCATCTGGGTTTTCAGGCGTTCATAAACGATGCGCTCGTGCGCGGCATGCATGTCGACGATGACCAGGCCCTGGGTGTTTTCGGCCAGCACATAAATACCCTGCAGCTGGGCAATCGCGCGGCCCAGCGGCCAGTCGCCGGGGGGCAGGGGCGTGAAGCTGCCGTCGCTGCTGCTGGGGGCGGCGCTGTCGGGGGCGCCATAGGCGTTATAGGGGTTATAGGCATTGGGCGTGTCGGCGGCCTGCGCGGTGAAAGCAGGCAAAGACCCGTCGTCTGCCGCAAAGCCGTTTGCACCGCCTGGCTGTGCTTGCGGCCTTGCAGGCCACATGGCTTCGAAGTCGGAAACCCGGTTGCCGCCGTTGGCAGCGAAATTAATAGCCGGTTGCGCCCATCCCTGGCGCGAAAAAGCCAGGTTGGGTTCTGAAGACTCGTTCGTCGCATCGGCCGCGGGCGCGGCGGCAGCTGCTACGGCTGATCGGGGAACGGCCAGCGCGTTCTCCGTCGCGTGGCGCACCGCCTGGTGCACCTCGCGGCTGTCACGAAAGCGCACCTCGATCTTGGTCGGGTGAACGTTCACATCCACGCGGGCGGGGTCGATCTCGACATAGAGTGCATACACCGGCTGGCGGTGGCCGTGCAGCACGTCTTCATAGGCACTGCGCGCCGCGTGGGTCAGCACCTTGTCGCGCACATAGCGGCCGTTCACGTAGGCGAACTGCTGGTCGGCGCGCGAGCGGGCCGCATCGGGGATGCCAGCCACACCCCACACACGCACGGCGGGGAGGCCGTCGGCGCGGCGGGCGCTGCTTTCATAACTCACGGTGACCGACTGCTCGACAAACTCATTGCCCAGCACATCGGCCAGGCGTTGCTGGTGGGCGTTCTCGCCTGTGGCGGCGCGCCACTGCTCCACCAGTTTGCCTTCATGCCAGATGGCAAAGCCCACATCGGGCCGCACCAGCGCATGGCGGCGCACCGCTTCAATGCAGTGGGCCAGCTCGGTGGCGTCGGTCTTTAAAAATTTGCGGCGCGCAGGTGTGGCGTAAAACAGCTCGCGCACTTCCACGCTGGTGCCGCGGTTGCGCGGCGCGGGTTTGAGCTCGCCGGTGCGGCCGTCAAGCTGCCAGGCGTGTTCGTCGCCGGCGGTTCTCGACAGCAGGCTCATGTCCGCAATCGAATTGATGGCCGCCAGTGCTTCGCCCCGGAAACCCATGGTGCCCACGGCTTCAAGGTCCTGCAGCGAGGCGATCTTGCTGGTGGCATGACGCCGCAGCGCCACCGGCAGCTCTTCACGCGGAATGCCGGAGCCGTCGTCCTCCACCAGAATCAGCCGCACACCGCCTGCCAGTAGCCGCACTGTCACCTGGGTGGCGCCGGCATCCAGCGCGTTGTCGACCAGTTCGCGCACCACGGAGGCCGGGCGTTCCACCACTTCGCCGGCCGCGATCTGGCTGATGAGTTCGTCGGGAAGCTCGCGGATGGGGCGGCGGGTGGTCTGTTGCAGGGAGGTCATGTCGGGATGATTCTAGGGGTTTGCCCTTTTTCAAGATGAAAAGCGGCGCAGAGCCCGCCGGGCGGTACGGGCTTGCGCGGCGAACTTGTAATATTGTGTTGCTCGCGCATGGGCGCAGCGCCGGTGTCCAGTCTCAATCGCTTTGCCCGCCACTTCAAGGAAGCCATGCCACTCCAGAAAACACGTTTGCTTCTGCCCGTTCTGGGCTTTTTCTGCCTGCTCGGTGGCGCCCGGGCGCAAGGCGCACCAGCCGCCGCCCAAGCCCCCGTCTGTGTGCACGACGAAAGCGTCAAAGAGCGCTTTTTGCCAGTGGAGCTTTTGACGGGCAGCCCCATGCCCGCCGGCAATGAGCTGGTCATGGCGCCGGTGGAACGTACTTACACCTTCAGCGACGAGTTGCCGGACGGTTCGCTGGCCGGCGGCGACGTGACGCTCAAGGGCCCCGTCGCATGGCAAGGGCAGGGAGGCAAGAACTACGAGGTCTATGAGCGCAAAGTCCCGCGGGCCTTTGAGCGTTATGCGATGACGCCGGACCGCACCGCCATGGGCCGCGTATTCGATCAGCGCATCGGCAACATCACCAACGAGGGCAAGTACCCGATCGGCATGTGGACGCAGGGCCAGAAGCGGACCTACGCGACGTATTACGAGTTTCCCCGCGGCACACGCTATGAGCCTTCGCACCTGGAGATGGAGAAACTCTCCTGCGTCTGGGAGGGCATTCCAGGCGCCATGCAGTACGGCTACAAGACAAGCGGCAGCAGCTACGGCTACGTCTACGCGCCCGGCAAGGGCCTGGTACACGTCATGACCCGGGTGCGCGCGAACTGACGGACTGGTGAGCGGACAAACTGACGACCGGATGCCAGGCCGCATGGCCTGAGTCCGGCACGGGCATTCTGGAAAGCACGCGTTCACCTGTCAAAATCGGCGGTATGGAACTAGCCACCTTTTTCATCGATTTCATCCTTCACGTCGACAAGCACCTCGAAGCCTTTGTCACCAGCTACGGCGCCTGGGTCTACGCACTTCTTTTCATCATCATTTTTGTCGAAACCGGCGTGGTGGTCATGCCGTTTTTGCCGGGCGACTCACTCCTGTTTGTGGTGGGCGCGATGTGCGGCGTGGGCCTGATGAGTTTCCCGGTCGCGGTCGGCCTGCTGTTTGTGGCGGCCGTGCTGGGCGACCAGTGCAACTACACGATAGGCCGCTCCCTGGGGCCCAAGGTCTTCCAGTGGGAAAACTCCCGCTGGTTCAACAAAAAAGCCTTTGACCAGGCGCATGCGTTTTACGAACGTTATGGCGGCGTCACCATCATCGCCGCGCGCTTCATGCCGTTTCTGCGCACCTTCGCGCCCTTCGTGGCGGGTGTGTCGGACATGACGCGCAGCAAGTTCACGCTCTACAACGTGGCGGGCGCCGCGCTGTGGGTGGGCGGCATTGTGACGGTGGGCTACTTCTTCGGCAACATTCCGTTTGTCAAAACCCACCTCGACAAAATTATCTGGGCCATGATCCTGGTCCCCGGCCTGATTGTGATTTTTGGCGCCTGGAAGGCCAGGCGCAAGGCCATGTCCGCGATGCCTCCGGCCTGAGTGTCAAGAAGCACCAAGAGACGCCAGGTGGCGCCGGGGAGAAACCCGGTGGGTAGGAGTTGATAAGTAAGCGTATTATTTATTCCGCATCCCATTTTTTGTGCGAGAACCCATGAACGCGCCGCCTCTTTCAAGCACTGAGTTTTCCCGCTGGACACAGCCCGGCTCCAGCCGCGTCCCTTTCTGGGCCTATACCGACGCCCAGCTCTACCAGCGCGAGCTGGAGAAAATCTTCTACGGCGCGCACTGGTGCTATGTGGGGCTGGAAGCCGAAATTCCCAATGTGGGCGACTACAGGCTCACCCATGTGGGCGAACGCCAGGTGCTCATGGTGCGCGACCGCATCGCCCCCAAGGATCGCGCTACCGACCACGGCATACGTGTGGTCGAAAACCGCTGCGCCCACCGCGGCGTGCGCTTTTGCCAGAACCCGCAGGGCAATGCGCGCAGCTTTGTGTGCCCCTATCACCAGTGGACTTACAAGCTCAACGGCGACCTGGCGGGCCTGCCCTTCAAGGACGGTGTGAAAGAGGGCGACTGCGTCAACGGCGGCATGCCCGAGGGCTTTGACCTGAAGGACCACGGCCTGACCAAGCTGCGTGTGGCGGTGCTGCACGGCCTGGTGTTTGCCACCTTCAGCGCAGACACCGAGCCGCTGGAAGACTACCTGGGCCCGCAGATCATGCCTTGGCTCGACCGCATCTTCAAAGGCCCGGAAGGCGCGCGCAAGCTGACGCTGCTGGGCTACAACCGTCAGCGCATTCCGGGCAACTGGAAGCTGATGATGGAAAACATCAAGGACCCTTACCACCCGGGCCTGCTGCACACCTGGTTCGTCACTTTCGGGCTCTGGCGGGCCGACCAGAAAAGCCGCATGGTGATGGACGGTGAAGGCCGCCACGCCGTGATGATCTCGCGTCGCAACGAAGGCGGGCAAAACGCCGCCGTCACCGAGGGCGTGACTTCGTTCAAGGCCAATATGGCGCTGAATGACGACCGTCTGCTGGACGTGGTGCCCGAGCCCTGGTGGCGGGTAGCAGACCCCTCCAATCCGGGCAGCGACATCATGCCCACCGTGACCATGATCACGCTGTTCCCCAGCCTGATCATCCAGCAGCAGGTCAACTCGCTGAGCACCCGCCACATCGTGCCGCGTGGGCAGGGCGAGTTTGATTTCATCTGGACGCATTTCGGCTTTGCCGACGACACGCCCGAGATGACGCAGCGCCGCCTGCGCCAGGCCAACCTGTTCGGCCCGGCGGGCTTTGTGAGTGCCGACGACGGCGAAGTGATCGAGTTCAGCCAGGCCGGCTTTGCGCAGGCCGGCGACAGCGGCGCCACCCTGTGCGAGCTGGGCGGCACCGGCACCGAGATGACCGAGCACATGGTCACCGAGACACTGATCCGCAGCATGTACGCCTACTGGAAGAAAGTCATGGGCTTATGAGCGAGACGACCGAAATGACGGCAAGTGAGCAAGGATTGCAGCGCCTGATGCTGCAACAGGAGGTGGACCAGCTCAATGCGGCCTACGCGGCGGCGCTGGATGGAAAACGCTTTGACGAGTGGCCCGAATTTTTTGTGGAAGACGGCCGCTACAAGGTGCAGGCCCGCGAGAACTTTGACCGCGGCCTGCCCCTGGCTCTGATGGCGCTGGAAAGCCGCGGCATGATGAAAGACCGTGTCTACGGCGTCACGCAGACCATTTACCACGGGCCTTATTACATGCGCCACATCATCAGCCCGGCGCGCATTGTGTCGCACGAGCTTGTGGAGGAGGGCGAGCTTGTCGGCGCCGAGGCGAACTACGCGGTCTTTCGCACCAAGCCGGGCGGCGTGAGCGAGGTCTACACCGTGGGCCGCTATGTCGACGAGCTCATTAAAAAAGACGGCCTCCTGAAATTCAGGAGCCGTCTTTGTGTGTATGACAGCGAGATGATCCTCAACTCGCTGATCTATCCCGTTTAGCGCTTCTTTCCGACTTCATTGCCGATCAACGCACCGGCTGCCGCGCCGCCAATAGTGGCAAGTGGCCCGCCGAGCAAAACATTGCCGGCAACACCGCCTACAACAGCGCCGGCCGCAGTGCCGATCTGGGCGTTGGTCGGGCGGTTGGCGCAACCCGTCATGGTTGTGAGAGCCAAAACACAAGCCGCAGCTGTCATCGAGAATTTTGAAATCATTGGGTTTACCGGTTGCGGACTTCGTGATGATGAAGCCCGATAGTTGTTGATGTTGTTACTGACCGGCGGATCTTAAGCGGACGGAACAGTGCAAAACTGACTTGCAGAGTGGTTCGAACCACTCTGCGAAGTTACTTACCTTTTTTTACCGAAGCTCAGCGTTTTTTGCCGACTTCATTACCGATCAGGGCGCCCGCTGCTGCACCACCCACGGTGCCGAGCGTGCTGCCGAATACGGCGTTACCCAACACGCCGCCGGCTACTGCGCCCACGCCGGTGCCGATTTGTGCATTCGTGGGACTGGTGCTGCAACCGCCGAGGCCGATGAGTGCCGCTGCTGCTGCTGTCGACAGGATAAGTTTCGTGTTCATGGTTGTTTACCTTTGCTAAGAGTTTCAGGCTCTTGCTGATGACATTCACTGTGAAGTCCCGGCCCTGCCTGTGACCTCAATGTATGTGGTCAACCGTTACGGGGCTGTAGGAGAAGGTCGCCGCAGACTGTCGGCCCGCTGCAGTCTTAAGTGGTAATCCCGGCGCTCAGGCGGTGTTTTCCGGGCCTGCGGTGGTTCGCAGGCTTTATGCGGTGCCCTAGACGGCGCGGTTGCGCGCCAGCGGCGGGTTGCGCGCGAAGTAACGCGAGATGCCGCGCATCAGTGCATCGGCCAGCTGGATCTGGTAGGCCTCGCTGCGCAGTCTGGCCTCCTCGTCGGGGTTGCTGATAAAGGCGGTCTCTACCAGCACGCTGGGGATGTCGGGCGCCTTCAGCACCGCGAAGCCGGCTTGTTCGACCTTGGGTTTGTGCAGCTTGCCGACATTGCCGATCTCGCCCAGCATGGCGCTGCCCAGCTTCAGGCTGTCGTTGATTTGCGCCGTGGTGCTCATGTCGAGCAGGGCTTTTTGCACCTGCGCGTCTTTGGCCTTGACGTTGATGCCGCCCACCAGGTCTGCGGAGTTTTCCTTGTCGGCGATCCAGCGTGCGGCGCTGCTGGACGCGCCCTTTTCGCTGAGCGCAAACACGCTGGCGCCTTGTGGCCGTGCGGTGAAAAAGGCATCGGCATGGATGCTGATAAACAGATCAGCCTGCACGCGCCGCGCCTTTTGCACGCGGATGTGCAGCGGCACAAAAAAGTCGGCATCACGCGTGAGGTAGGCGCGCATATTCGGCTGCTGGTTGATGCGGTCGCGCAGGCGGTGCGCGATCTGCAGCACCACGTCTTTCTCGCGTGTGCCACCGGGGCCGATGGCGCCTGGGTCTTCACCGCCGTGGCCTGGGTCCAGCGCGACGATGACGAGGCGGTCAGTCTTGCTTTTGGCGACGGGGGCTGTTTCGGGAGCCGGCCTGGCATTGCCCGGGATAGCCGGATTAGGGGTAGTGGTCGGCGAGGGAGCTTTGTCCTTGTCCTTCTCGGCGACGACTGCCGGCGGCGGTTTGCTGTCGGTTTGCTTGCCCGACTGTTTGGCAATCAGGTCGGCGATCGGGTCGCTGCCGGGCGCGGGTGTAGGCGCGGCGGCGGTGCCGGCCTGCTTGTCCGCCAGTTTCTCGGCGATGAGCGCCTCCAGCGGGTCGGCGACCTGTGTGGGGTAAAGATCGAACACCAGCCGGTATTGATACGCCGCCACAGGGGGCAGGGTGAACACCTGCGGAAGAATGGCTTGCTTGAGGTCTATCACCAGGCGCACCACGCCGGGCGCGTTTTGTCCGACGCGGATGCCGGAGATGTTGGGGTCGTCGGACCGCACCTTGGCCACGAGTTCACGCAGCGCCGGGATCAGGTCTATGCCTTCGATGTCGACGGCCAGCCGCGGCGGTTCGGCGACAAAGAACTGGCGCGCCTTGATTTCACCGTCGGACTCGATGGTGAGCCGCGTGTAGTCTTTGGAAGGCCAGACGCGCACCGCCACGATGGTGGCGCCGCGTGCGATGTGCTGCACGCCCAGCAGCAGCACGACACTGCCTATTCGCAGGGCGCTGCGGCGGTTGATGGAGCTGCGCTTCATGCCAGCAGCTCCGCGCCGGTGGGCGTGTGGGCTGTCAGGGTGACTGTGCGGCTGTCGTCCGGCAGGACTTCAAGGTGCAGGAGCAGATCGGGCTGCGGCAGGTGCGGGCCGGCTTTTTCGGGCCATTCAACCAGCTTGAGGCCGGCGGCGGCAAAGATGTCGCGAAAGCCGGCTTCTTCCCACTCGCGCGGGTCGTTGAAGCGGTAGAAGTCGAAGTGCCAGATGTTCATCTCCGGCAGAGTGTAGGGCTCGACCACCGCATAGGTGGGGCTTTTGATGCGGCCCTCGACGCCCAGGCTCTTGAGCAAATGGCGCACAAAGGTGGTTTTGCCGGCGCCCAGATCGCCCTGCAGCTCAATCAGTGCGCGGCCGACGGCGGGGTGATTCGCCAGCGCTTTTGCAAACGCTGCCGTGGCCGCCTCGTCGGGCCAGGCAATGTTTTTTACAATCAGCGGGTGTCCGCCGGCAACTCTTTGAACAGTCATCAATTCGTTTCTCAAATTCAAACTTGGGCGCGCGAGCTTGGATTTTCGCAAATTGGCATTGCCGGCGTCGATTTATCGTCGGCTGAGTCCGGATTATCGGCCTGGCTGGCGGCAGGCTTTCATGGCGACATGCATTACATGGCCGCCCATGGCCTCAAGCGTGCGCGGCCGGCCGAACTGATTCCCGGCACGGTGAGCGTCATCACGGCGCGCATGGACTACCTGCCAGCTTCGACAGCCGCCGTACCTGGCGAATGGCAGGCCCTGGAGTTCAGCCGGCTGGAGCGGCCTGCGGAAGGCATCGTGTCGGTCTACGCCCGCGGCCGCGACTATCACAAGATATTGCGCTCACGCCTGCAAAAGCTCAGCGAGCGCATCTCCGGGCATGTGGGACAGCTGGGCCACCGCGCTTTCACCGATTCGGCCCCGGTGCTGGAGGCCGAACTGGCGGCGCGCAGCGGCCAGGGCTGGCGCGGCAAGCACACGCTGCTGCTCAACCGCGAAGCGGGCTCCATGTTTTTCCTGGGTGAGATTTATGTCGATATCGCCCTGCCGCACAGCGAGCCTGTCACGCCGCACTGCGGCACCTGCCAGGCCTGCATCGACGTATGCCCCACGCGCGCCATCATTGCGCCGCACAAGCTGGACGCGCGGCGCTGCATCTCTTACCTGACCATTGAGCACGCCGGCGCCATCCCGCTGGAGCTGCGCCCACTGATGGGCAACCGCATCTACGGCTGTGACGACTGCCAGCTGATCTGCCCCTGGAACAAGTTCGCCCAGCGCAGCGCACTGCCGGATTTTGATGAGCGCCGTGGTTTGACGGGGCAGCAGCTGGTGACCCTGTTCGGCTGGACGGAGGAAGGCTTTTTGCGCTTCACCGAGGGCAGCCCGATCCGGCGTATCGGCCACGAGCGCTGGCTGCGCAATATTGCGGTGGCGATGGGCAATGCCTTGCGCGTACTGGACGCGGCGCAGGCGCAGCCCCTGCGTGAGGCGCTGCTGGCACGCGCCTCGGGCTGCGGCGAACTGGTCACCGAGCATGTCGAATGGGCGCTTGCCCAATGAAACCCCTTCGCTTGTAGCTTGTAATATGCCTGTGCATGAAAGGACACCCCCATGGACCCCACCATCTCAGGCGCGCTGGCTTCGCTAGTCGGCGCGGTCGTAGGCGGCAGCATCACCTTCTTCCTGAACCGCCAGCTGCATAAACACCAGCTCGCGCTGGCGCACGAGCAGAACAAGACCGAGTTCATGGCGGAAGAAACCGCGCGCCATTTCCTCAGTCACAAGGGCTACACCGACCGCTCGTTTGAAACCCTGCAGATGCATCTGGGCGGGTTTGATGAGGACGAGCTGCGCAAGATTCTTGTGCGGGCGGGGGCGATTCGGACTTTTCGGGAGGATGGGTCGGAGTGGTGGCGGTTGCTTAGCCGGATGGATGAATACATCGCTAAGAAGAGTGCTTCTTGAGGCTGGTCTTGTTCCAGCGGCGTGCCTTCCTCTGACTCCTGCTGGCCGGGGTCGCCCGGCGGCGACTCACTTTCTTTTGCTTCGCCAAAAGAAAGTAAGCAAAGAAAAGGCGACCCTACTGTCTGCGTCCCTGCGCTTCGCTCCGGGCAACCTGCGGTGCTCGGTCCAGACGGGGTCAAAAACAACTCGCTTCGCTCAAACAAGTTTTTGCCCTGATCCGTCTGGACCTCCGCTCCTCGGCGCAGCCAGAAGGGGCAATCGGGAGCGGGAACCGAATACCGGGCAGCCGAATATCTGCGGACTTGTCCTAACGCAGTACCCCTAGTGCAAACGGCAGACTTACCACGCCCAGCATGGTCGAGAGCGTGACCAACCCCGCGACGTACCCGCCGTTGTAGCCCATACGAGCCGCCAGTACGTAGGCGCTGGAGGCTGTGGGTAATGCCGAGAAGGCGAGCAGGATGGTGGTTTGCGTCGGTGACAGCCCAAACACCCTGGACAAGCCCAGCGCCACCAGCGGCAGCAGCAGGTGCCGTATCGAGAGAACGGCAATGGCCAGGGTCTTGGCCTGGGTCAAGTGGGCGAACTGCATGCCGGCGCCGGCGGCCATCAGGCCCAGGGCCAGTGAGGCGGCGCCTATGCGTGTCACGGTGGGTTCCAGCCAGATGGGGATGGTGAAACCCAGCAGGTTGGCGACGAGGCCGGTGGCGGTGGCCAGAATCAGCGGGTTGCGCAGCAGCTCGCCCGTGAAGCCGCGTTGGGCATGCCGGGCCATGGGCCATACCGCGGCCACGTTAAAGAGCGGCACGCACACGCCGATGAGCACGGCGATGAGTTGCAGGCCCTGGGGACCGGCCAGGCGGTCGGCGATGGCCAGGCCGATGAAGGAGTTGAAGCGAAAGGCCACCTGCGCGGCGGCGGCGTGTTCGCGTGCATCGATGTGCCGGCGCAGCCAGGGCAGGTGCGGCAGGCTGTAGGCCATGGCAATGCCCGCGAGCCCCATCAAGACACCAGCGCTGATCAGGCTGGAGGTGGCGCCCAGGTCCAGCGGGCTTTTCACGATGGAGTGAAAGAGCAGGACCGGAAACAAAAAGTAATAAACCAGGCTCTCCACCTGCTCCCAGACGGTGCGGTTGAGGGCGGTGTAACGGCACACCAGGTAGCCGCAAACAATGAGGGAAAAGTCGGGGAAAAGAAGCTGCGCGTAGTTCACCCCGCCGAGAATAACCGCAATCCCTCCGGGTTTGCCCTTATGCGTAATCCACAAGCTGCGGGCACGGCGCTTGCGTTTACCATTCCTGCTGTTTCTCTATCGGAAGGACCTGAACATGCAACGTCGTTATCTGTTTGCCTACTCTGTGGTGTCTGCGCTTGTGCTCGGCGCCGCTGCAAGCCCTGTATTGGCACAGGGATACCCCAACAAGGTGGTCAAGCTGCAGGTGCCTTTCGCGCCCGGCGGCACCACCGACATCGTCGCCCGCGTGATCTCCGAGCCGCTGGGCAAGGCCCTGGGCCAGAGCGTGATCGTTGAAAACAAGGCCGGCGGCGGCGGCGTGGTGGGCGCGACCGAAACGGCCCGCGCGGTGCCGGACGGTTATTCGCTGGGTGTGGCCACGGTGTCCACCACGGCGGCCAACCCGGCCATCAACCCCAAGATTCCGTACAACACGCTGACGGATTTCACGCCCATCATCAACATTGCCGCCACGCCCAACATCATTGCGGTGCACCCGAGCTTTCCGGCGCGCAACTACAAGGAGTTTGTGGCCGAGCTGAAGAAGAACCCCGGCAAGTACTCCTACTCGTCGTCGGGTACGGGCGGCATCGGCCACCTGCAGATGGAGCTCTTCAAGAGCATGTCGGGCACTTTTGTGACCCACATTCCCTATCGCGGTGCGGGCCCGGCCCTCAATGACACGGTGGCCGGCCAGGTCCCGATGATTTTTGACAACCTGCCTTCCGCGCTGCCTTTCATCCAGCAAAAACGCCTGATCCCCATCGTGGTGGCCGCGCCCCAGCGCCTGGCTGTGCTGCCTGATGTGCCGACCTTCAAGGAAGTGGGTCTGGAGCCGGTGAACCGCATGGCTTACTACGGCGTGATCGGCCCCAAGGGCTTGCCGAAGGAAGTGGTCGACAAGGTCAGCGCGGGCGTGAAGAAGTCGCTGGAAGACCCGGCCGTGCGCAAGCGCATCGAAGACACGGGCTCGCTGATCGTGGCCAACACGCCTGAGCAGTTCACGGCGCAGATCAAGGCCGAGTACGAGGTCTATAAAAAGGTTGTGGATTCCGCCAAGCTCAAGCTGGAGTAATTCCCGATCGTCAATAGCTTCCAGGGCCGGTTTTTGCCGGACTGACAGCGAACCGGCCGCCCTGCATCTCAATGCACGGCGGCTTTTTTGTTATGGTCACCCCATGCAGCCAGAAAGCCAGTCCAGCATTGATGGGTTTATCGACGCCTTGTGGCTGGAAGACGGCCTGTCGAAAAACACGCTCGCGGCCTACCGGCGCGACCTCTCGCTTTATGCCACCTGGCTGGCCGCCAAAGAGCAGGGCGGGCGCAAGCTAGACGAGACGGCCGAGACCGATCTCAACAGCTATTTTTCAGCGCGGCACGCGGCGACCAAGGCGACTTCGGCCAACCGTCGCCTGACGGTGTTCAAGCGCTACTTCCGCTGGGCGTTGCGTGAGCGTTTCATCACGGCTGACCCGACACTCAAACTCCAGTCGGCCAAGCAGGCGCTGCGTGTTCCCAAGGTCATGAGTGAAGCGCAGGTCGAATCCATGCTGGCCGCGCCTGATGTGGACACTCCGCTGGGCCAGCGCGACCGGGCCATGCTGGAGCTGCTGTACGCCAGCGGCCTGCGCGTGAGCGAGCTGGTGGGGCTCAAGACCTTTCACGTCAGCCTCAATGAAGGCGTGCTGCGCATCATGGGCAAAGGCAGCAAGGAGCGGCTGGTGCCTTTCGGTCAGGTGGCGCGGGAATGGATCGTGAGATACCTCGCCGACGCCCGCCCGGCCATCCTGGGCGGTCAGCAGACCGACGACCTGTTTGTCACCGGCCACGGCAAGGGCATGAGCCGCGTGATGTTCTGGATGCTGGTGAAGAAATATGCGCGGCTGGCCGGCATCCATTCGCCGCTGTCGCCGCATACCCTGCGCCACGCATTTGCCACGCACCTGCTGAACCACGGCGCCGATTTGCGCGCGGTGCAGATGCTGCTGGGGCATGCCGATATCTCTACCACCACGATTTACACGCATGTGGCGCGTGAGCGGCTCAAGGCCTTGCACGCGCAGCATCACCCGAGAGGTTGAGGTCGGCCTTAACGCCCTCAGGACGTGGCGTTGTACATGTATTTTCTGGTGAAGGGATAACTCGACTGAGCGCCAGTCACCGTCGTGTTGTGCACATCGCCCGAAGGCCGTGCCGCCAGCATCTGGTGCAACGAGATCCATCCCTGCTCAAAGCTCATGGCACTGCCCGCAAGGTACAAGCGGTAGGCGCGCAGGGTTTTTTCAGCGCGCTCGGCGCCGCCGTCTGCAACCAGCACCTGACGTGCGTCGTCGAGCTTCGCTTCCAGCGCATCCGACCAGTTCCAAAGCGTGCGCGCATAGTGGGGCCGCAGGTTTTCGGTGTCCACCATCTCCAGGCCCGCGCGCGACATGTGTTCGAGCACCGCGCTGACATGCATCAGCTCGCCGCCCGGGAAGATGTACTTCTCGATGAAGTCGCCCATGCCGGCGCCGAGCTGGCGGTTTTCCAGCCCGCCTGCGGTGATACCGTGGTTCATCACCAGCCCGCCGGGCGTCAGCAGGCGCATGATTTTCTGGAAGTAGGCGGTCATGTTGGCGTGGCCCACGTGCTCAAACATGCCGACAGACGACACCTTGTCGAAGGGCTGGTCTTCCGGCATGTCGCGGTAGTCGCGCAACTCCATGCGCACGCGCCCACCCAGGCCTTTTTCTTCGATCAGGCGCTGCACATGTGCATGCTGGTTTTTAGACAGCGTGATGCCGGTGGCGTCCACGCCGTAATGCTCGGCGGCCCACAGCAGCAGCCCGCCCCAGCCCGCGCCGATGTCGAGAAAACGTTCACCGGGCTTGAGCATGAGCTTGCGGCAGATGTGGTCCAGCTTGGCTTCCTGGGCCTGGGCCAGCGTCATGGCGTTGTCGCTGTAGTAGGCGCATGAATACACCCGGCGCGGGTCCAGCCACAGCGCATAAAAGGCATCCGACACGTCGTAGTGAAACTGGATTTGCGCCGCATCGCGCGCGTGGGTGTGGGCGGCCAGGGACTTGGCGCGGTGCAGCAGGCCGGACCACCAGCCGGTGTCGCTATGGACCGGGTTGCCCGGCAGCAGCTTGGTGACGGCGCGCATCACGTCGCGCATGGCGCCTTCAAGCTGGAGCTTGCCTTCCACATATTCTTCCGCCAGGGCGCCTATCTGGCCGGCCTTGAGGCGGGCGATGCTGGACCAATGGGAGAACGCCAGCTTGACGGGTGCGTTGGCCGAGCCCAGACGCTGGCCTTGAGGCAGCTGAAGGGCGATGTCCGCGGGCAGGCGCGGCATTTGCGGCGGGATGTCTGGAACCAGGTGCCTGATCATGCGCAAACTCCTTTTTCAAGTGCTTTTGCAGTCTAGCGAGCTTCGAAAAACCCTGTTGCCGCTGAATGTAGGACGTTTCCCCGTATAAGCCTAGGAATTCAGGAAGGCCAATTCGGCCTCGTCAAAGCCCGCTTGCCGCCGGGCGTCCAGGTTCAGCGGGCCCTTGAGCCGGGGCGCCTCATATTGCCGGGCCAGCAACGCGTAAGTCGCCACCGGCTCCAGCCCGCGCTGGTTGCACAGGTGCCGGTACCAGTGGTTGCCGATGGCGACATGGCCGATCTCGTCGCGCAGGATGATGTCCAGGATGCCGACGGCTTGAAGCGCCTCGGGTGTGCCGACCTTGCGCAGCTTGGCCTGCATGGGCGGGGTGGCGTCCAGGCCTCTGGCCTCGAGGGTGCGGGGCACCAGCGCCATGCGGGCCAGCACGTCACCTTCGGTTTTGGCGGTCATGTCCCACAGGCCTGTGTGGGCCGGGAAGTCGCCGTAGTCGTAGCCCATGGTTTGCAGGTGGGCGCGCAGCAGGCTGAAATGGTGGGCCTCCTCGGCGGCGACCTGGAGCCAGTCGAGGTAGTAGGCCTTGGGCATGGCGGGAAAGCGCCAGATGGCGTCCAGGGCGAGGTTGATGGCGTTGAACTCGATATGCGTCACGGCATGCAGCAGGGCGGCCAGGCCTTCGTGCGTGAAGGGCGAGCGCTTGGGGACGTCGAGGTGGGAGAGCAGCTCGGGTCTCTCTGGGCAGCCGGGCAGGCCGGCAGGCGCCTGGAGCGCCAGATCGCTTGCTATCAGAAAGCTAGCGGCTTGCGTCCGCAGTGCCTGGGTTTGAAGCACTTTTTCCCCTGGATCTGACTCCAGCAGCGCCTGCAGCGCTTGCTGGCGCAGTTCTGGAGGAGGGGATGTGGGCGTCATGGGAGGAATTGTCGGCGATCCCACGGGGCTGGGCAGGGGCCTACTTACAATCGAGGCATGAGGCCTGCGAGCGGGTTCCGCCCCTTTCATTGCCTGTTTTTCCCAATTGCCCTTTAATCTCCAAATCAAACCCATGGCCATCTACCAACTCGACAAGCTGACCCCCGCCGTTCCCGCGTCTGCCTGGGTGGCCGACAACGCGCAGGTGATTGGTGATGTGCGCCTGGGTGAGGATTGCAGCGTCTGGTTTGGCGTGGTGATACGGGGTGACACCGAAACGATTACCGTGGGCCGGGGCACCAATGTGCAGGACAACAGCGTGCTGCATGCCGACATGGGCGTTCCACTCACCCTGGGTGAAGACGTCACGGTCGGCCACCAGGTCATGCTGCATGGCTGCACCATCGGCGACGGCTCGCTGATTGGCATCCAGGCGGTGGTGCTCAATCACGCGAAGATAGGCAAGAACTGCCTGGTCGGTGCGGGCTCGGTCGTCACCGAGGGCAAGGAGTTTCCGGACGGCTCGCTGATCATCGGCAGCCCGGCCAAGGCGGTCAGGCAGCTCTCCCCCGAGCAGATCCAGGGTTTAAAAATGATCGCGAAGCACTATATTGAGAATGCCGGCCGTTATAAGACCGGTCTCAAGAAGATTGCCTGAAACCCCAAGAATGACCAAACCTAATACGTACACACTGAGCGCTAGCGTCGGTGCTTCCATCCCACCAAGGGGCCTCAATGTCTGAATTGCATAAATTCATCTTTGACGGGCTCCCCGTTCGCGGCATTCTGGTGCGCCTGACCGACTCCTGGCAGGAAATCCTGAAACGCCGGCAGGCCGGTGGCGGCTATCCGGCCGAGGTAATGCACCTGCTGGGGGAAATGACGGCCGCGGGCGCGCTGATGCAAAGCAACATCAAGTTCAACGGCGCGTTGATCCTGCAAATCTTCGGCGATGGCCCGGTCAAGCTGGCCGTGGCCGAGGTGCAACCCGACCTGACCCTGCGCGCTACAGCCACGGTCACCGGTGCGGTGGACCCGGGCAGCACCCTAAGCCAGCTCGTCAACGTGAGCAACCAGGGCCGCTGCGCGATCACCCTGGACCCGAAAGACAAGCTGCCGGGACAGCAGGCTTACCAGGGCGTGGTGCCGCTCTTTGGCGACCATCACGAAAAAATCGAGAACCTGGCGGAAGTGCTGGAGCACTACATGCTGCAGAGCGAGCAGCTCGACACCAAGCTGATCCTGGCCGCCGACGGCAAGGTTGCGGCGGGCCTGCTGATCCAGCGCCTGCCGGTGAAGGGCCAGGGCAACCTGGAAGGCACGATTGACCGGGATGCCAATGAAGACCAGATCGGTGTGAATGAGGACTACAAACGCATTGCCATGCTGGCCGGCACGCTCAAGCGTGAAGAGCTGCTGACCCTGGATGCCGACACGATCTTGCGCCGCCTGTTCTGGGAAGAGCAGGTGACGCGGTTTGAGCCGCTGGCGCCCAGCTTTGCCTGCAGTTGCTCGCGCGACCGGGTGGGCAGCATGCTGCGCAGCCTGGGCACGGACGAAATTGAAAGCATTATTTCGGAGCGTGGAAAGGTGGCGGTGGGCTGCGAGTTCTGCGGCGCGCAGTATGACTTCGACCCGGTGGATGCCGCGCAGCTCTTCACCAGCCAGACCAGCCAGCAGCCACCCAGCTCGACGGTTCAGTAAGCGGCGCTTGGGGCGGGGACAAAACCCCGCCGTCAGGCCGCTGCGTTATTGCGCTGTGCCAGCAAGTCGCTGAGCATGCGGTGCTCGCAGCCCGGGTCGCTGCATTTGTCACACACCCAGGTCCAGGCGCTTTTGCCGCCGCGGCGGGTTCCGCTTGCGCGTTGTGGGGTGGGTGAAGGTGGGTTCACGGCATCCAGCGCCTGCGCCAGGCGCTGGTCTGCGCTGCCGTACATCACACGGTAGGCAATGCCGGCCGATGTGAGGGCTGTGCGAATGGCCTCGTCTGCGGCCAGTTGGGCCGCTGCAGCCATGGAAGCGGCTGCGCTATGGGCTTGGGGCGCGGGTTCCAGGCCGGTCAGCAGCACCAGGTCGTGGCTGTTCAGATCAGGTGGAAAGGGAAGGGTGGCTACAGTCACCACAGCCTGACGCCCCGATGCATGCAGGGCTTGCCCCAATGAGGCGGCGAGGGGGCTTTTTCCGGTAGACGGAGCGCCCGCGATGGCGATCTTTACCACGGCCTCTTATTTGGTGATCTGCACGAAGATTTCGTTGGGCTTGACCATGCCCAGCTCCGTTCTGGCCTTTTCTTCCACCATCTCAAGGCCTTCTTTCAGGTCCCTGACTTCCGCCGCGAGCTGGTCGTTGGCGGCCTGGGACTGGGTGTTTTTGGCGAGCTGCTCGGTCAGGCGGTGCTGCATCTCACGCACGCTGGGAATGCTGCCCCGGCCAATCCAGAGTTGCGCATGGAATATGGCCAGCAGCGCAATCAGGACGGCGGGGACGAGTCGGTTTCCCACGTGCGGGCAGGCCTTTTTTAGCGAAGGTTATAAAAAGCCGCGCGGCCTGGGTAGGACGCGATGTCACCCAGGTCTTCTTCGATGCGCAGCAGCTGGTTGTACTTGGCCATGCGGTCCGAGCGCGAGAGCGAGCCGGTCTTGATCTGGCCCGCGTTGGTGCCCACGGCGATGTCGGCAATCGTGGAGTCTTCGGTTTCACCCGATCGGTGGCTGATGACGGCGGTGTAGCCGGCGCGCTTGGCCATTTCGATGGCGGCAAAGGTTTCGGTCAGCGTGCCGATCTGGTTGATCTTGATCAGGATGGAGTTGGCGATCTGTTTGTCGATGCCTTCCTTGAGGATCTTGGTGTTGGTGACGAAGAGGTCGTCGCCGACCAGCTGCACTTTTTTGCCCAGGCGCTCGGTGAGAATCTTCCAGCCGTCCCAGTCGCCTTCGGCCATGCCGTCTTCGATGCTGATGATGGGGTATTTGTCGACCCAGGTGGCCAGGATGTTGGTCCACTCGGTGGCGTCCAGGCTCAGGCCTTCCGCGCCCAGGACGTATTTGCCGTCCTTGTAGAACTCCGACGCCGCGCAGTCGAGGCCCAGGGCGATTTGCTCGCCGGCGACGTAGCCGGCGGCATCGATGGCTTCCAGAATCATCTGGATTGCGGCTTCGTGGTTGGTCACGTTGGGGGCAAAGCCGCCTTCGTCACCGACAGCCACGCTCATGCCCTTGTCGTGCAGGATTTTCTTGAGTGCGTGAAAGACTTCGGCGCCGTAACGGACGGCTTCACGGAAGCTGGGCGCACCCACCGGGATGATCATCAGCTCCTGCAGGTCCAGGTTGTTGTTGGCGTGCGCGCCGCCGTTGACCACATTCATCATGGGCACAGGCATTTGCATGGCGCCGCTGCCGCCGAAATAGCGGTACAGGGGCAGGCCAGCTTCTTCAGCGGCGGCGCGTGCCACGGCCATGCTGACGGCTAGCGTGGCATTGGCGCCCAGGCGCGATTTGTTGTCGGTGCCGTCCAGGTCGATCAGCGTGCGGTCCAGGAAAGCCTGCTCGCTGGCGTCCAGGCCCAGCACGGCCTCGGAGATTTCGGTGTTGATGTGCTCAACGGCTTTGAGCACGCCCTTGCCGAGGTAGCGCGACTTATCGCCGTCGCGCAGCTCGATGGCCTCACGCGAGCCCGTGGAAGCACCGGAAGGAACCGCCGCGCGGCCCATGACGCCGGACTCCAGCAGCACGTCGCATTCAACGGTAGGGTTGCCACGGCTGTCGAGAATTTCGCGGCCGACGATATCAACAATTGCGCTCATTTAGGCTCTTTCAAATCAGAAGATAAAAGATAAAAAACTACAAATAAAAACCTGGCTGCTACACACCTTCGACCAGCACCATGCGCATGACGGCGATGTCCTGGCGCGACTGGCGGGCCGCGTCGTATTCGGCGGACTGGTTGAAGGCCCGGGCCTGCTCCATGCTGGGGAACTTCAGCACCACGATGCGGTTGGGCGTCCAGTCGCCCTCCAGCACTTCAACCTTGCCGCCCCGTACGCAGACCTCGGCACCATGCGCCTGCATGGCAATACTAGACAGTTTTTTGTACTGTTCGTATTGTTCGGGGTTCGTAACTGTGACGTTGGCGATGATGTAGGCGCTGGGCATGTGGGGCTCCGAAACGGGTTAAAGGCGCTTGTTATCTTGCTTCGGTCGAATAGCGCAGCGGGGCCGGCAAGTCGGGGCGCGGGATCGCGCGCCCTTGCATGGCTTGCCCGGGTTCAGGCGGCGAAATTGTTTTCAAGGAAGCCGTTGCGTTTGGTGACCCGATCCAGCTCGAGCAGCGTTTCCAGCAAAGCCTTCATGTGCTTGAGCGGCACGGCATTGGGGCCGTCGCACAGGGCCTTGTCCGGGTCCGGATGGGTTTCCATGAACAGGCCGGAGACGCCGACGGCCACTGCGGCACGCGCCAGCACCGGCACCATTTCGCGTACACCGCCGCTGCTGGTGCCCTGGCCGCCGGGCAGTTGCACCGAGTGGGTCGCGTCAAACACGACCGGCGCGTTGGTCTCACGCATGATGGCCAGGCTGCGCATGTCGCTGACCAGGTTGTTGTAGCCAAAGCTGGCACCGCGCTCGCAGGCCATGAAGTTGTCTTCCGGCAGGCCGGCCGCCTTGACGGCCGCACGCGCCTTGATGATGACGTTTTTCATGTCGCCCGGGGCCATGAACTGGCCCTTCTTGATATTGACCGGCAGGCCGGACAGCGCGACGGCGTGGATGAAGTCGGTCTGGCGGCACAGCAGGGCCGGCGTTTGCAGCACATCGACGACCTTCGCGACCTGGGCGATCTGGTCTTCGGAATGGATGTCGGTCAGCACCGGCACGCCGATGTCCTTTTTGACCTTGGCCAGAATCTCCAGTCCTTTCTCCGTGCCCAGTCCGCGAAAGGCTGTTTCGCTGGTGCGATTGGCTTTGTCGAAGCTGCTTTTGAAGATGAAGGGAATGCCCAGCGAGGAGGTGATCTCCTTGAGCGTGCCGGCGGCGTCCATCTGCAGTTGCTCGGACTCCACCACACAGGGGCCGGCAATCAGGAAGAAGGGCTGGTTCAGGCCAATGTCGAATCCGCAGAGTTTCATGGTCAAGCCACCGCTTTCAGGGGTTTGGCTGCTGGTTTGCCGTCTTGTCCCGCCGTGGCGCGGTGCTGAAGCACGGCCGCGATATAGGCGTTGAACAGCGGGTGGCCGTCCCAGGGCGTGGATTTGAATTCAGGGTGGAACTGGACACCCACGAACCAGGGGTGGACGTTCTGGGGCAGCTCGACGATCTCGGTCAGTTGCTCGCGCTGGGTGAGTGCGGAAATCACCAGACCTGAGGTGCGCAGGGCGTCCAGGTAGTTGACGTTGGCTTCGTAGCGGTGACGGTGGCGCTCGGTCACCACGTCGCCGTAAATCTTGTGCGCCAGCGTGCCGGGGGCAACGTCGGAGCTCTGGGCGCCCAGACGCATGGTGCCGCCCAGATCGGACTTGGCGTCGCGCGTCTTGATGGTGCCGTCGGCGTCCTTCCACTCGGTGATCAGCGCGATCACGGGGTGCGGCGTGGCCGCATCGAACTCGGTGCTGTTGGCGTCCTTCAGGCCGGCGACGTGGCGCGCAAATTCGATGGTGGCGACCTGCATGCCCAGGCAGATGCCGAGGTAAGGCATCTTGTTTTCACGGGCGAAGCGGGCGGCGCAAATCTTGCCCTCAACACCGCGGACGCCGAAGCCGCCCGGCACCAGGATGCCGTCGAAGCGGGAAAGGCGCGAGACGTTGTCGGGTGTGATGGTTTCCGAGTCGACATACTCAATGACCACCTTGGCGTGGTTTTTCATGCCGGCGTGACGCAGGGCTTCGTTGAGCGATTTGTAGCTGTCGGAGAGATCGACGTACTTGCCGACCATGGCGATATTGACTTCGGTCTGCGGGTGCTCGGTCTCGTAAACCAGGTCGTCCCAGCGGCGAAGGTTGGCCGGCGGAGTATTGAGCCGCAGCTTGTCGCAGATCAGGCCGTCCAGTCCCTGCTCGTGCAGCATGCGGGGGACTTTGTAAATCGTGTCGACGTCCCACATCGAGATCACGCCCCATTCAGGGACGTTGGAGAACAAGGAGATCTTTTCACGCTCTTCGTTGGGGATGCGGCGGTCGGCCCGGCACAGCAGCACGTCGGCCTGGATACCGATTTCGCGCAGTTGTTTGGCGGTGTGCTGGGTCGGCTTGGTTTTGAGTTCGCCGGCGGCGGCGATCCAGGGGACGTAGCTCAGGTGCACAAAAGCGGTGTTGTTGGCGCCCATGCGCAGGCTCATTTGCCGCACGGCCTCCAGGAAAGGCAGCGATTCGATGTCGCCGACGGTGCCGCCGATTTCGACGATGGCGACGTCGACCGCGTCGGCGGTTTCGTAACCCGCGCCGCGTTTGACGAACTCCTGGATTTCATTGGTGACGTGCGGGATGACCTGCACGGTCTTGCCGAGGTAGTCGCCGCGGCGTTCTTTTTCAAGGACGCTTTTGTAAATCTGGCCGGTGGTGAAGTTGTTGGCCTTGCGCATGCGCGTTTCGATGAAACGCTCATAGTGGCCAAGGTCCAGGTCGGTTTCGGCGCCGTCGTCGGTCACAAAAACCTCACCGTGCTGGAAGGGCGACATCGTGCCCGGATCCACGTTCAGGTAGGGATCGAGCTTGATGAGAGTGACTTTGAGGCCTCGCGATTCCAGGATCGCAGCTAAGGAGGCTGAGGCGATTCCCTTGCCCAGGGAAGACACCACACCGCCGGTGACGAAGACAAATTTGGTCATGTCAGGTACGAACCGCAAGTTCGTAGAGGTGGTAAACGGAGATTATACGGGTTGCTTGCCGGGATACCCCGCGCAGGGCTACTGAATTTCGGCCCAAAGGCATTCAGGCCCGCATGGCGCCCCACAGGCTGATACATTGCGGGGCATGACGAATCAAGTGAATCCTCTGGAAAGCGGGGCAGGTGGTGATGGCGCGCTGGACCTGGCCGGCAAACACATCGTGCTGGGCCTGTCGGGCGGGATTGCCTGTTACAAGGCGGCCGAGCTCTGCCGGGCGCTGATCAAGGCAGGCGCCGCGGTGCAGGTGGTCATGACCGAGGCGGCCGAGCAGTTCATCACGCCCGTCACCATGCAGGCCCTGAGCGGGCGCCCCGTCTACACCAGCCAGTGGGACAGCCGTCCTTCCGGCGGGATGAGCAACAACATGGCGCATATCAACCTGTCGCGCGAAGCCGACGCCATACTGATTGCGCCCATGAGCGCCGACTTCATGGCCAAGCTGCTGCACGGCCGTGCCGACGACCTGCTCAGCCTGATGTGCCTGGCCCGCCCCATCGACAAGGTGCCGCTGCTGGTGGCGCCGGCCATGAACCGCGAGATGTACGCGCATCCGGCCACGCAGCGCAACTTTGTTCAGCTGGATGCCGACGGCGCCACGGTGCTGGGCGTGGGCAGCGGCTTTCAGGCCTGCGGCGAAACCGGCGACGGCCGCATGCTGGAGCCGGAACAGATTCTTGAAGACGTGATCGTCTTCTTTACGCCCAAGGTGCTGGCCGGCCAGCATGTGCTGGTCACGGCCGGCCCCACTTACGAGGCCATTGACCCGGTGCGCGGCATTACCAATCTGTCGAGCGGCAAGATGGGTTTTGCCATCGCCCGTGCGGCCCATGAGGCCGGTGCCGAGGTCACCCTGGTGGCCGGCCCGGTGGGCTTGCCCACGCCACGCGGGGTGACGCGCATCGACGTTCGTTCCGCACAAAATATGCTTGAAGCCGTTACAGGGCGGGCGCAAGCAGCTACTGTTTTTATAGCGACAGCCGCGGTTGCCGACTGGCGGCCCGCCGCGCCTTCGAGCCAGAAAATCAAGAAAGACGGCTCCGGCCAGACCCCGCAGCTGGCGTTCACTGAGAACACCGACATCCTGGCCACGGTCGCCCAGTCAGCGGCGGCCCAGTCTGGAAAGCTGTTTTGCGTGGGCTTTGCGGCGGAGAGCCATGACCTGGTTGAAAACGCTGAGGCCAAACGTCTGCGCAAGAAGGTGCCGCTGCTTGTCGGCAATATTGGCCCCGACACTTTTGGGCAAGACCATAACGCCCTGTTGCTCATTGACGAAAAAGGCCGCACCGAGCTTCCCCGGGCATCCAAGCTCTCGCTTGCGCGCCGGCTTGTGCAGGAGATTGCAGGCAGGATGGCCCCGGCAAACCGGAAGGCGGGGCGATGATGATTCATCCTTCGGACACGCCGCCGGATGGCGATTTCGCGAGTTATGTAGAGCGCCTGACCGGCGCCAATGCGGCAGCGGGCGCTCGCGAAGACCTGTTCAAGCCCCAGGGGGCCAAGGATGTGTCGCCGTCATCTCCATCCCAGGCGCCGTCCCGGTTCTCGGCGAGTTCGGGCACACCTTCCGTGAAAGCGGCTGCTGCGCCTCTGGCCGGCATGTCTCTCCTGACGCACATCAAGTGGGTGGTGGGCTTGTGGATTGCTACCCAGGCGCTGGCCAGGCTTGTGCCGGGCGCCGGTTTCCTGTTTATTCCTGCCTTGCTGGTGTATGCGGCCTGGGTGATCTTCAAGGTCAATCGCAATTCATCGGGGGCGCTGGTGCAGCGCTTGCGTGAGCTGGCTCGCCAGGCGGCGGAAGAAGCCCAAAAGAATCAACAATCCAGGAAAAAGTAGTTCATGCAAATTGACGTCAAAATTCTCGACCCACGGCTTCAGGGCAACCTTCCGGCGTATGCCACACCCGGCAGCGCCGGCCTTGATCTGCGGGCCTGCCTCGATGCACCCCTGACGCTGGCGGCCAATGCCTGGCAACTGGTGCCTACCGGCATTGCGATCTATCTGCACAACCCCGGTTACGCGGCCCTTATCCTGCCGCGCTCGGGTCTGGGCCATAAGCACGGTATCGTGCTCGGCAACCTGGTGGGTTTAATCGACAGCGACTACCAGGGGCAACTGATGGTCAGCGCCTGGAACCGCAGCGACGTGCCATTCACCATTGAGCCGATGGAACGCATCGCGCAGCTGATGATCGTGCCCGTAGTGCAGGCGCAGTTCAATGTGGTCTCCGAGTTCCCCGCCAGCGAGCGGGGCGAGGGCGGCTACGGCTCCACCGGCAAGGCCTGAATTTTCTTCCGCTGCCGCGCGCCGGCAGTGAAGCAGGGGTGGGGCTTTTCCTACAGCCCCTGCAACAAGGCTCCCACGTTGCGACAGGCCCAATCCCCACCCGGGATTTGTGTGAGTGTGTCCTTAATAAGCCATGAGAGTCCCCGTGCACCTGGTGCCGGGATCTCATGAAACTTATTAACAGGAGAGACTCATGCGAAACACATCCCGCTTTATTTCATCGGCTTCCGTGGTGTTGGTGCTGGCCGGCCTGGCAGCCTGTGCTCCCATGAGCCCGCCGGTGTCCGATGCCAACTACCCCGCGACCTATCCAAATCCGAACACCGCCAGCTACCCCAACCAGACCTACCCTGCCGGCACCTATCCGGCCGGCACCTACCCGACCAACCAGCAGAACCGCTACATCGAATACGGACGCGTGAGCAACGTGGAAGTGTTTCGTACCCAGGAGCAAGCCAGGGGTTCAGGCGTAGGCGCCATCCTCGGCGGCGTTGCCGGTGCTGTGGTGGGCCACCAGATCGGCGGCGGAACCGGTAAGGACGTGGCAACCGTTGTCGGCGCTGTAGGCGGCGCCGTTGCCGGCAATGCCATCGAGAAAAACCGCAATGCCGCCAATGTGCGTGAAACCTATCGTGTATCCGTCCAGCTCGACAACGGCAGCGGCCGCGCTTATGACGTGCCTTCCACGGGTGACCTGCGCATCGGCGACCGTGTGAGGATTGAGAACGGCCTGCTGTACCGCATGTAAGCAGGGCGCTGAAAACGCAAGGGGCGGCGGCGGTGATACCGCGCCGCCCCTGCTTCGTTTATTCAGTGCAGGGTGCCGCTTCCGGGCGTGAGCGGCTCAAGCTTGAAGAAGCCGGTGCCCAGGGAGCCCTGGCCGATTTCTTCTTCGGTAGCTTCTCGCACCGATTCGACTTTCACCGCCAGCCGGATGGCAATGCCCGCCAGCGGATGGTTGCCGTCCAGAACCACGTGGTCGGGGTAAATCTCGGTCACGGTGTAGATATGTTCTGAAGGCACCTGTCCGCTCCCGCCCTTGGGAAGCGCGGCGCCGTCAAAAGTCATGCCTTCTTCGAGTTCTGCCGGGAAAATCTTGCGCGGCTCCAGGAAGACGCGGTTTTCATCGTAGTCGCCAAAAGCGTCTTCGGGCTCCAGGTGCAGCTCAAGCCTGTCGCCTGCTTCATGGCCCTGAAGCGCTTCTTCGATTTTGGCCAGCAGGTCGTCGCCGCCCAACAAAAACTCGATGGGCTCGTCGAGTTCGTCCAGCACATCGCCCAAGGTGTCTTTCAGCGTCCATGTGAGGGCTACGACGCATTGCGGGGTGATTTTCATCCGACAATTGTCCCATGGATGTAAATCAACCTCTAGCGCTTCTCGCCGGCCTGAGCCCCGCGCAATTCATGCGCCGGCACTGGCAAAAAAAGCCGCTGCTCGTACGCCAGGCCATCCCCGGAATGCGGCCTGTATTGAGCCGTCCCGAGCTGTTCAAGCTGGCCGCGCGCGAGCATGTGGAGTCACGCCTGATCGTGCAGCAGCCCAAGGGCTGGCGCATGAAGCAGGGGCCGATCACCGCGTCGGGGCTGCCGCCCTTGAGCCAGAAGGGCTGGACGCTGCTGGTGCAGGGTGTGGATCTGCATGAGCCCGGGGCGCACGCATTGCTGCAGCAGTTTCGCTTTGTGCCCGACGCACGGCTCGACGACCTGATGATTTCATTTGCCACTGCGGGCGGTGGCGTGGGGCCGCATTTCGACAGCTATGACGTGTTCTTGCTGCAGGCCAGCGGCCGGCGGCGCTGGAAGATCGGGCGCCAAAAAGACCTGACCCTTCAGGACGGCGTGCCACTGAAGATTTTGCAGAATTTCGAACCCGAAGAAGAGTTTGTGCTCGAGGCCGGCGACATGCTTTACCTGCCGCCGCGCTATGCGCACGACGGCATTGCCGAGGCGGCGGATTCAGGAGGTAAAGCAGCGGACTGCATGACCTACTCCATCGGCTTCAGGTCGCCGGGGAGCCGTGAACTGGCCACCGAATTGCTGCAGCGCCTGGCTGAATTCAGCGAAGACGATGGCGATGCGGATGCGACCGGCCGCAACGGCAAGGTAAAGACAAAGACGCCGGCGCTGTACCGTGATCCGGAGCAGGCCGCAACAGCCAACCCTGCGGCCTTGCCCGCAAGCCTGACGGCCTTTGCCAGCCAGGCGCTTGAAGAGGCGCTGAAAGACCCGCTGGCGCTGGCCTGCGCCCTGGGCGAATACATGACCGAGCCAAAACCCTCGGTGTGGTTTGACGAGGCTGCCGACGAATGGGATGCCGACGCCGCGCGGGCAGGGCAAGCCGGTGTCCAGCTTGATGCACGCACCCGGATGATGTATGACAGCGATCATGTGTTCATCAACGGTGAAAGCTACCTGGCCAAAGGTGCGGATGCGGCGCTCATGCGCCGGCTGGCCGATCAGCGCAGCCTGGCGCCGCGGGAGTTGCGAAAGGCCGGTGTATCCGCGATGGCCCTGCTGGGCGACTGGCACGACGCCGGCTGGCTGCGCCAGGAGCTGTTGCAAGCCGATTCCTGACTTTCTGTGATCTTGCCCCGGGAGAAGTCTCATGGCCCCTGAAAACCCAAGTCCCCAACCCCCGTTGTTGCTGGAGGGCCGTTTCAGCGGGCTCAGCGACTTTACGCAACTGATACGCCAGGCTTTTGCCGCAGCGGCCGCGCAGGGATGGCGGGAAATTGTGGTCTCCGATTCTGATTTTGGCGACTGGCCCCTGGGCGAGCGCGCGGTGATTGAAGCCTTGAACGACTGGTCCATGACCGGGCGGAAATTCACCATGCTGGCTAAAAATTACGACGAAATCATTCGCCGGCACGCGAGGTTCGTCACCTGGCGGCGTACCTGGGCTCACATTGTGGAATGCCGCGCCAACACATCGGCTCCGGCCGAGGAAATGCCCAGTGCCTTGCTGGGCCCCCAGTGGGTGTTTGAGCGGCTGGATATTCAGCGCTGCACGGGCGTTGCCGGCTCAGAGGTCGGCAGGCGGGTGGCGCTGCGGGAACGCCTGAATGAGCGGTTGCTGAAAAGCTCGCCGGCTTTTCCCGCAACCACGCTTGGGCTGTAGCCTGTGTCTGGCCGCTATTTGTCCGTTGTACGGTAGCGATAACCCGACTAAGGGTTTTCAGGCTTGCAATCGTCTTTCTGATATCCGGCATATAATTTAAAGCTGGGTAGAAAGAGCTCGAGTCCTTTCCCCGGTCAAAAATAATCTGAATCCAGATTTGGGTTTTTTTGACAATTTCCGGAAATTGTTTTCTTAAATATCATCAAGGATCGTAAAAATGAACAAGTCACTCGTCCTGGCAGCTATCGTTGCCGCTGTTGCTCTGGCTGCTTGCGGCAAGAAAGAAGAAGCCGCTGCACCAGCACCCGCACCAGCCGCTGCACCAGCACCAGCCGCCGACGCATCGGCACCAGCTGCTGCCGCTTCCGCACCAGCTGCTGACGCATCCGCACCAGCTGCCGCCGCATCCGCTGCTCCTTCGGCTGACGCCGCAGCTGCTGCCGCTACCACCGCTGCTGCCAGCGCCGCGAAGAAGTAAATTCTTCAGTGAATTGAGAAAGCCGCCGAAAGGCGGCTTTTTTATGCCCGTCTGTTTCTCGGCGTGTCCGCGGCCTGCCGGCCGTCAGATATGAAGCCAGGGGGTGCCGTTGTCGGGGCCTGCCACGATGATGTCTTGCGCGGCGCGGGACAGGGTTTCAGCCATCAGGCTTTGAACCAGCGCGGGGCGGTTGTTTTGCACGCTCAGGTGCGCGGCCACCAGGTGCTTCAGCCCCTGATGCGCGACCACCCGCAAGACCTCTGACGCGGCGACGTTGGAGAGATGGCCGTATTGGCCGCCCACCCGCCGCTTCAGGAATGCCGGGTACGACGACTGGGCCAGCATGTCCGTATCGTGGTTGCATTCCAGCAGCAAGGCGTCGCAAGCCGCGAGATGGGCCGTCACATGCGCGGTAGCGTGCCCAAGATCTGTCAGGATGCCCAGCTTTGCAGAGCCGTCGGTACAACTGAGTTGCAGGGGCTCCCTGGCATCGTGGGGCACGGTGAAAGGGGTGAGCTGCATGCCGCCCAGGTCGATGACCTGGTTGTCGCGGGCTATGTGCAGCAATCCGTCGAAATCCGGCGCACCAATAGCGGCATGAGTGCCGCGGCTCATCCAAACCGGGATGCGGTAGCGCAGTGAAAGGGACCGGGCGCAGCCGATATGGTCGCCGTGTTCATGCGTCACGAACACGGCATGGATGTCTTCCGGTTGCAGGCCGGCCTGGCCGAGGCGATAGAGCAGGTGCTTAAGGCCAAGCCCGCAATCGACAAGGATGCGCAAGGGCGCAGTTCCTATCGCTTCGACCAGTGTGGCATTGCCCGAACTGCCGCTGCCCAGGCTTTTGAACCTTAACACCGGCGTATGTGACCTGAACGGCCTGCAAGACCGGAGCTGGAAAGATCGGGCCGCAAGTCCGGGTTTATTTCAGATCGTCGGCGATGACCTGCACGATGCGCTGCGCATTGGCCGACGCTTCAGGCGCACCTTGGGCATTGAGGACCGATACCGTGGTGCTTTCGCCCTGGCTCTTGACGGCGATGCGGTACTTCAGCGGCGGCGTAGCGGCCGGGGAGCCGCTGAACAGCTTGCTGAAGAAGCCGGGCTCGGTCTTGTTCACGACCGGCTCGACGTAACGCACGTAGTAGGTGCCCTGGCTGCGGTCGCGGTCTTCTACGGTAAAGCCGGTGCGGTCCAGTGCCAGGCCGACCCGGCGCCAGGCGCGTTCAAAGCCTTCATCGATTTGCACGACGGGCTGGTTGTTGACCGTGGCGATCCGGGAGCTCTGTTTGGCCGCGCCTGCCGCCACCAGTGCCTTGGATTGTTCTTGCGACACACCCAGCTTGACCATCAGGCGGCGCAGGAATTCGGCTTCGAGTTCCGGATCGGCGGGGCGGGGTTGCCACAGCGTGCTGTCGCCGGTGGTGGCGGCATTGCCGGCTTTTGCACCGGTGACGACTTCCACCATGCCGCGGTGGCTGACATAAATTTCGGTGCTGCCGTCGGGGCGGCGCTCCAGACGCGTGCGGAATTTGTCGCGCTCGCCGGTGGAGTAAAGGCCGTCAAAGACCTTGCCCAGGGCGCTGCGGATAAAGTCCTGCGGCAGCTTGGCGCGGTTCTCGGCGTAGTCGGTTTCCATGATGCCGAGGTTTTCCTCGTCTTGCGACAGCAGGAAACCGCTCTCCAGCCAGAAATCACGAACCGGGCCCCAGAGCTTGTCGGCGGGGCGATTCACCACCAGCCAGCGCTGGGTGCCTGCGCGCTCGATGCGCACGTCGCCGACGGTCACAGCGGCTGTCTGCACCGCCTGGGTGGGCTGGCCCACCTGGTAGCTGCTGGCAGACACGGCGGTGCCGGGCACCACATAACGGGTTTCGCGGGTGAGCTGCGTCAGGTCGGGAGGGATATCCAGGGAAGGACCCTTGGCGCCGCTGCTCTTGTAGTCGACGCGCTCACCCTCCATGACCTCCTTGAGGGAAGAGCAGCCGGCGAGCAGGCTGAGGGCAACCAGTGCGGACACGGTTGCGGCGCTCCGGGCTTGGGTAAATGCAGGACGTGTTGACGATATCTTCACTTGGGTTCCCTTAAAAATCAGATCAGGCAAGTCAAATCAGGCCGCAGGCGCGCAGGGCGTTTTCCACGGTGGCTTCGTTCGATGTTTCCAGCGGCGTCATCGGCAGGCGCAGCGTGCCACCGCAAAGACCCATGCGGGCCATGGCCCACTTCACGGGAATCGGGTTGGCTTCGACAAAGAGGTTTCGATGCAGCGGCAGCAGTTTTAGTTGCAGCTCCATGGCACGCCGTGCGTCGCCGGCCACTGCAGCCACGCACAGCTCATGCATGAGGCGGGGGGCGACGTTGGCTGTCACGCTGACATTGCCCTGGCCGCCGCACAGCATCAGCGCCACGGCCGTCGGGTCGTCGCCCGAATACACGGCAAAGCCCTTGGGCACTTCCTTGATCAGCCACTGCGCGCGCTCGATGTTGCCGGTGGCTTCCTTGATACCGACAATGCCGGGCACCTGGGCCAGGCGCAGCACGGTGGCATGCGCCATATCGGCCACGGTGCGGCCGGGCACGTTGTAAAGCACGGTCGGCAGGTCGCCCACGGCTTCGGCGATCGCCTTGAAGTGGCGGTACTGGCCTTCCTGGGTGGGCTTGTTGTAGTAGGGGACAACCTGCAACTGGCAGTCGGCGCCGACGCCCTTGGCGAATTTGGCGAGTTCGATCGCTTCGGCGGTCGAGTTGGCGCCGCAACCGGCCATGATAGGCACGCGTTTTTTGGCCTGCTCCACCGAGACGCGGATGATTTCGCAGTGTTCTTCGACGTTAACGGTGGGTGATTCGCCGGTGGTGCCCACCACGCCGATGCAGTCGGTTCCCTCGGCGATGTGCCAGTCGACCAGTTTGCGCAGTGTGGGGTAATCTACGCTGCCGTCGTCGTGCAAGGGCGTTGCCAGTGCAACGATGCTGCCAGTAATGGGTTTCATGCTTTGCTTGTAAACGTTCGCGGCCCGGGGAGGCCCCGGCCGCAATACCGCCGGCCGGCTCCAAAAAGCCAATCCTGCATTCTACCCAGAGCCTAAGGCAGTAAATAACGCGGCGGGGCGGGCAAACCCGCAGTCGCGGCGGCTTCACGCACGGCGGCAATGCGCTGGATGAAGCGCGGCGGGTTTTCGTGAAAGCCCTCCTCGAAAGCCACCACCCGCAGGCCCTGGCAAACCTCCAGCAATTCGCCGGGCTGCAGCAAAAAATCAGGCCGTGAGGGCTTGCCCACCGTTTCATTGCCTTGGGTAAAAGTTTCGTAAATCAGCACGCCGCCGGGCGCCAGGCTGGCCAACAGGGCCGGCATTAGCGGGCGCCAGAGGTAGTTGGTGACGACGACGGCGTCAAACTGGCGGCCCGCGAACGGCCAGGGGCCTTCTTCAATGTCGGCGACCACGGTTTCAATCGCCTGCGCCGGACGGGCCGGAAGTGAAGTCGCTATAAATTCGATAGCTTCTTGCGCTCTATCTACAAGGGCTAAAGGGTGATTTCGTTCGTAAAACCAGCGAGCGTGGCGCCCGTGGCCGCAGGCGACATCCAGCACCACGCCGCGCTCGGGCACCAGGTGCGACCAGCGTTGCACCCAGGCGGAGGGCGGTTCCATGCCATGAACAGTACCGGTCATGTTGGCTTGACGTCGTCTTTGAGAGCAGCCAGCGCCATCGCCTCGACCCGGCCGGGCGCGATCAGCTTGAGCCAGCGGCCCAGCTTGCCCTTGGCCGTCATCACGACTTCGCGGTCACGGCGTTCCATCCCTTGCAGGATGAGGCGGGCGCATTCCTCCACGCTCATGGCATCGTCTTCTTTCAGGCCGCTCGAGCCCGCCGCCACGCCGGCCGCATTGAAGCCGCGGTGGCGGATGTTGGTGGCGACCACGCCCGGGTAGGCCGTGGTCACGCTGACACCGGCGCCTTTCATTTCGGCGCGCAGCGCTTCAAAAAAGCCCACCATCGCAAATTTGGTGGCGCTGTAGGCGGTGCGGCCCGGCACACCGATCAGGCCCGCCAGGCTGGACACGGCCACGATGCTGCCGTGGCGCAGCTTCAGGTGCGGCAAGGCGGCGTGCGTGCACCAGACGCTGCCCCAGAGGTTGATGCGCATCAGCTGCTCGTACCAGGCCAGGTCCTCGGCCTTGACGTCTTCGAGCAGGGCCTGCGCCGACATGCCGGCGTTGTTGATGAGGGCGTCGATGTGCCCGAAGCGCCCGACGGCTGCATCCACCAGGTGGCGGCATTGGGCCTCGATGGAGACGTCGGTTTTGACAACCAGCGTTTGCGCGCCGTGGGCGGCGCATTGGCCGGCGACTTCACCCAGCAGCGCCTCATTGCGCGCGGCCAGCACCAGCGCCACGCCGGCGCCGTGGGTGGCGGCCAATTGCCGCGCCATCTCGGCGCCTATGCCGTCAGAGGCTCCCGTGATTACTATTGTTTTCATAGCTGCTTGCGCTCGTGTTCATTGGGCTACAGCCCAAAATCGTTTTGAAAATCCTGGGCAGGCTCTGCGCAGATGGCAGGAGTGCGGGAGGCTAAAAGGCTAGAAGCAGGCCCAGATCTGGTTGGCGAGTGTGACCAGGAAATCGGGCCGTGTGTAGAGGGCAAACACCCCCAGCGACGCGATGATCGCGAGCGCCCACAGGCCGATTCTTTTGGCCATGTCAGGCCCCTTGCGGCAGTTTGCCGAGCCCGCCGCGAACAATCGGCGTCTCGCGCACCGGCAGATTCACCAGCGCGGCAAACACGCCCAGCGCGATGGCGATGTACCAGACGATGTCGTAGCTGCCGGTGCGGTCATATAAATAGCCGCCCAGCCAGACGCCCATAAAGGAGCCGATCTGGTGGCTGAAGAAGATGAAGCCGCCCAGCATCGACAAATGCTGGATGCCGAAGATTTGCGCCACCACTGCGTTGGTCGGCGGCACAGTCGACAGCCACAGCAGGCCCATCAGGCTGGCAAAGATGTACACGCTCAGCGGGCTGAGCGGCGCAGCCAGGAACACGGCGATCACCACCGCGCGTGAGAGATAAATCGTCGCCAGGATTTTTCGCTTGGCCATTTTCTGGCCCAGTGAGCCGGCAATATAGGTGCCGAACACATTAAAGAGGCCGATCAGCGCCAGCGCGTAGCTCGCCACCTGGGGCGACAGGCCCTTGTCTTTGAGGTAGCTGGGCATGTGCACCCCGATAAACACCACCTGGAAGCCGCAGACAAAGTAGCCCGCCATCAGCAGTTGAAAGCTCGGGTACTTGAAGGCCTCGCGCAGCGCCTGGGCGATGGTTTGCTCGCGCTTGGCGGGCTGGCCGCCGGTGAAGCCGCCTTCGCGCAGGCCCAGCGCCAGCGGTGCAATCAGCAGCACCGCGCCGCTGAGCACCAGCAGCGCTTCCTTCCAGCCCAGGCCGCTGATCAGGAAGCCTTCGACCGGCACCATCAGGAACTGGCCGAAAGAGCCGGCCGCCGCGGCCACACCCATGGCCCACGATCGCTTCTCGGCTGAGATATTGCGGCCGATCACGCCGTAAATCACCGCGTAGGTGGTACCGGCCTGCGCCGCGCCGATCAGCACGCCGGCCGTCAGGGTAAAGAGCAGCCCCGTGGGTGAAAGCGCCATGCCCACCAGGCCCAGCGCATACAGCAGCGCACCGACCACGATCACGCGGAAGGCGCCGAACCGGTCGGCCGCCATGCCGGCAAAGATGCCGAAAACGCCCCATGACAGGTTTTGCACCGCCAGCGCAAAGGCAAAAGTCTCACGCGTCCAGCCCTGCGCTTGTGTGATGGGTTGCAGCCAGAGGCCAAAGCCGTGGCGTATGCCCATGGAGAGCGTGACGATGGTGGCGCCGCAGATCAGCACCTGCTGCATGGAGAGTTTTTGGGTTTCGGTGGTCATGTCTTGAGGTGTGTCGCGGCAATGAGGGGAGCTGAGCAGCCTGGCAAGCCTCGAAGGCCTGGAAAGCCCGGAAAGGGCCAATCCGCTCACTGTAACGAAAATGGCAAATCGCTGCCGCCGGGCCGCCGGTTCCTGCAAGCTCAAAACGGGGTTCAAAATAGGGCGGAAAACGAAGAGCTGTATGTTTGTACAGTGACTTTGGCGGCCCCGACTACAATTACCGCAATTCTTTCATCTGCCATGGCTGACAAACTACCCACCGAATATTCCGAAGGCTCGATCCGCGTGCTCAAGGGCCTGGAGCCCGTCAAGCAGCGCCCGGGCATGTACACGCGCACCGATAACCCCCTGCACATCATCCAGGAGGTGCTGGACAACTCCGCCGACGAGGCCCTGGCCGGCCAGGGCAAAAAAATCAAGGTCACCCTGCATACCGACGGCTCGGTGAGCGTGGAAGACGACGGCCGCGGTATCCCCTTCGGCCTGCACCCCGAAGAAAAAGTGCCGGTCATCGAGATCGTCTACACCCGGCTGCACGCCGGCGGCAAGTTCGACAAGGGCAAGGGCGGCGCCTACAGCTTCTCGGGCGGCCTGCACGGCGTGGGCGTCAGCGTGACGAATGCGCTGTCCAAACGCCTTGAAGTGACCTCCTACCGTGAAGGCATGGTCGCCCACCTGGTGTTTTCCGGCGGCGACGTCATCGAGAAGCTGCACCTGCGCAAAAACGGCGAAGGCGACCGCAAGACCGGCACCACCGTGCGCGCCTGGCCCGACGCCAAATACTTCGAATCGGCCGCGCTGCCCATGGCCGAGCTCACGCACCTGCTGCGCAGCAAGGCGGTGCTCATGCCAGGCGTCACGGTCACGCTGACCAACGAGAAAACCAAAGACACCCAGACCTGGCTCTACAAGGGCGGCCTGCGCGACTACCTGATGCAGACGCTGACCGGCGACCCGGTCATCCCGATGTTTGAGGGCGAAGGTTTTGCCGATGCCTCGCACGAGAGCTTTGCCGAAGGCGAGGGCGCGCAGTGGTGCGTGGCCTTTACCGAAGAAGGCCAGCCGGTGCGCGAGAGCTACGTCAACCTGATCCCGACCAGCGCCGGCGGCACGCATGAAAGCGGCCTGCGCGACGGCTTGTTTAATGCGGTCAAAAGCTTTGTCGATCTGCATTCATTGCTGCCCAAGGGCGTGAAGCTCCTGCCCGAAGACGTTTTTGCCCGCGCCAGTTATGTACTGAGCGCCAAGGTGCTGGACCCGCAATTCCAGGGCCAGATCAAGGAACGCCTCAATTCGCGCGACGCGGTGCGCCTGGTGTCCAGCTTTGTGCGCCCCACGCTGGAGCTCTGGCTCAACCAGCACGTCGACTACGGCCGCAAACTGGCCGAACTGGCCATCAAGGCCGCCCAAACCCGCCAGAAAGCCGGCCAGAAGGTCGAAAAACGCAAGGGCTCCGGCGTGGCTGTGCTGCCCGGCAAGCTGACCGACTGCGAAAGCCGGGACCTGGCGCACAACGAAGTTTTCCTGGTCGAGGGCGATTCGGCCGGCGGCAGCGCCAAGATGGGCCGCGACAAGGAAAGCCAGGCCATCCTGCCCCTGCGCGGCAAGGTACTCAACACCTGGGAGGTCGAGCGCGACCGCCTCTTTGCCAACACCGAAATCCACGACATCGCGGTCGCCATCGGCGTCGATCCGCACGGCCCCAACGACACGCCCGACCTCTCCGGCCTGCGCTACGGCAAGGTCTGCATCCTGAGCGACGCCGATGTGGACGGCTCGCACATCCAGGTGCTGCTGTTGACCCTGTTTTTCCGCCACTTCCCCAAATTGATCGAATCGGGTAATGTCTATGTGGCCCGGCCGCCGCTGTTCCGGGTGGACGCGCCGGCGCGGGGCAAAAAGCCGGCCTCCAAGGTTTACGCCCTTGATGAAGGCGAATTGACCGCCATATTGGACAAGTTACGCAAGGATGGCGTGCGTGAAGGGGCCTGGAGCATCAGCCGCTTCAAGGGGCTGGGCGAAATGAGTGCGGAACAATTATGGGAAACCACGCTCAATCCTGATACCCGCCGCTTGTTGCCCGTGCAACTGGGCAACCAGGATTTCCTGCAAACCGAGACGCTCATCACCAAGCTGATGGGCAAAGGCGAAGCTGCGGCGCGCCGCGAACTGATGGAGCTGCACGGCGACGCCGTGGAAATTGACATTTGATGAAACTGCCTTTGGCCTTGCGCCTCCCTTTTCTTTCACTGCTGCGCAGGCCTTTGCGTGCCCTCGGCCTGCCCGCCATGGTCATGGGCCTGGCCGCACTGTTTTCGGCGCCGGCCTATGCCGATATCTGGGGTTATGTCGACAAGGACGGCATTGCGCACTTCTCGGCCGTCCGGCTGGATGAACGCTATGAGCTCTTCTTCCGTGGGGCTGAAAGCTTTAGCGCCGACGGCAACACCGGGCGCAGCGGCAAGGCCGTGGGCAGCGGCGCCAGCCGCGCCACCGGTGTGGCCGCCGCGCCGCCCAAGCTGCTGGCCTACTTTGATGTGTCGCCCAACTACAAGGCCGTCAAACATCTGCTGCGCGAGGCTTCGGCCACGCACGGCATCGACTATGAGCTGCTGCAGGCGCTGATCGCCACCGAGTCGGGTTTCAACACCCAAGCGGTGTCGCCCAAGGGTGCGGTCGGCCTGATGCAGCTGATTCCGCCCACGGCGGAACGCTATGGCGTGCGGGCCACCAAGGATTCCACTGTCCATAAAAGGCTTACCGACCCCAAGACCAACATCCGGGCCGGCTCCAGCTACCTCAGCGATTTGATTGCCATGTTCCCCGGCCAGCTGGAGCTGGCCATCGCCGCCTACAACGCCGGTGAGGGCGCTGTGCAGCGTGCGGGCAACAAGATCCCCAATTACCCCGAAACCAAAAACTACGTCAAGACCGTGATGCAGCTCTACAACCACCTCAAGCCGCCCAGCATGATGGCGTCGTCCGGCGGCCGGGTGCGCATGGAGATGATGGGCGGCGTCTCCGGCCGCAGCAACATGGTGCCCGCCACCACGGTGGCTTCCACCGCCACGCCAGAGGTCCTGCCCGAGCGGAACTGAGCCTCTATGCCTCTGGTGTTCAATCCCGGAATGTTTGCGCTGGGTGTAGCGGTCGGGGTCTTGGGCCTGGTGCTGCTGCTCAGCCTGATCATTGCTTTTGCCTACGACGAGCGCACGCTGCTCGCGCTGGCTGCCTACGTGTCGCTGATGGTGGCGGCGGTCATTGCCGGCCAGCAATTTGCGGACGGCACCGGGCGGGTGGAAGACCTCTTGCTGGTGGCCGGCCCCGCCGTGCTGGCGGGGCTCCAGGGCTGGCTCCTGAAAAACCGGCATTTCACCACCGCGGCCAAAGTGATCATCGCCGTCGTCGCCTTGGCCAGCCTGGTATTGCTGGGCCTTTTCGCCGGCCTGGCATCGCCTTCCATTTCGCAAATCGCCGCGCTGGTGTGGGCCGTCTTGTTGCTGGCGTTTCATGCGTACCTCATGCAGCAAACCTGGGACTCGGCCGGGCCCTGGAAGTGGTGGCTGCTGTTTGGCATCCTGGGGGGGCTTGTGGTTTCCGTTTCCTCCCTCGCCGGATGGACAGATACCCGGCAGCCCTACTGGCCCGTGGTGTTGATGCTGCTGCTCCAGGTGCCGCCCATTTACCTGTCGCTGGTCTGGCGCAGCCGCCTGCTCAATGAAAGCCGGCTGCGCAGTTTTTCGGCCCATGTCACCGACCCGTTGACGGGCCTGGCCACCACCGGCGTGCTGGTCGAGCGCCTGATGCGTGTGATGTCGCGTGTGCACACGACGCCGGGCAGCAACGCGCTGTTCCTGATCGAGGTGCAAAACTGGCAAGGCCTGCTCAATGAGCTGGGCGCCGAGTTCAACGAAAAAATGCTGCTTGAAGCAGCCATGCGCCTGCGCCGCACCGTGGGCGACAACGACCTGGCCGCCCGTATTGCCGGCGGGCACTTCGCCGTGGTGGCGCAGGGCCTGCAGGGCGCCGAGGAAGTCAATAGCATGGCCACCCGGCTGGTGGTCAGCGGCCTGCGCATTGACAGCCCGTTGCTGGCGGGCGTGGAATTCAAGTTCCGAGTGATCGTGAGCCTGCTCAAAACCAGCAAACCCATGACGCTGCCCGAGACCCACGAATGGCTGGGCCGCATGGCCGAATCTTTCAAGCGCTGGCCTGGTAGCCACCGCAGCCGCAGCATTCTGGTGGTGACTGAAGACACCCTGGCCAGGCCAGATGGCCCCAATGGTCCGAATGACCCGAACGGCCCCAAGGGCCCCAAGGGTGATTCCATCTTTTCCTTCCTGCCCCCCATGAGCCGCTGAGGCAGCGCCTGATAATCCGCGCTGCCGCACAATTTTCGACTTACTTATCCGTCAATCACGCAAAGCAATTCCACGATGGACCTCTTTACCCCCGACGCCGTTGCCCCCATCCCCGAACCCGCAGACCAGGACTCGCTGGCCGCGTACGCGCAGCGGGCCTACCTTGAATATGCGCTGAGCGTCGTCAAGGGCCGGGCCCTGCCCGACGTCTGCGACGGCCAGAAACCGGTGCAGCGCCGCATTCTCTACAGCATGCAGCGCATGGGCCTGGGCTTTGGCGGCGCCAATGGCGCCAGCGGTGCCAAGCCCGTCAAGAGCGCGCGCGTGGTCGGCGACGTGCTCGGTAAATACCACCCGCACGGCGACCAGGCGGCCTACGACGCCATGGTGCGCATGGCGCAGGATTTCAGCCAGCGCTACCCGCTGGTCGACGGTCAGGGCAATTTCGGCTCGCGTGACGGCGACGGTGCGGCCGCGATGCGTTACACCGAAGCGCGGCTGGCGCGCATCACCACGCTGCTGCTGGACGAACTCGACGAAGGCACAGTCGACTTTGTGCCGAACTACGACGGCTCGTTCGAAGAGCCGCGCCAGCTGCCGGCGCGCCTGCCGTTCACGCTGCTCAACGGCGCCAGCGGCATTGCCGTGGGCCTGGCCACTGAAATCCCCAGCCATAACCTGCGTGAAGTGGCCGACGCCTGCGTCGCGCTCATCAAAACGCCCAAACTTCCCGACGAGGAGCTCTATGCGCTGATCGCCGGGCCCGACTACCCAGGCGGCGGCCAGATCATTTCGAGCAGCGCGGAAATCGCGGCCGCCTATAGCACGGGCCGCGGCTCGCTCAAGGTGCGCGCCCGCTGGAAGATCGAAGAACTGGCGCGCGGCCAGTGGCAACTGGTGGTGCAAGAGCTCCCGCCCGGCATCAGCACGCAGCGTGTGCTCGAAGAGATTGAAGAGCTCACCAACCCGAAAATCAAGACCGGCAAAAAGGCCCTGAGCCAGGAGCAGGTCCAGCTCAAGCAGACCGTGCTGGCCGTGCTCGACGTGGTGCGCGACGAGTCCAGCAAAGACGCCGCAGTGCGCCTGGTGTTCGAGCCCAAGACCAGCAAGATCAGCCAGTCCGAACTCATCAACACCCTGCTGGCCAACACCAGCCTGGAAAGCTCTTCGCCCATCAACCTGACCATGGTCGGGCTGGACGGCAAGCCCACGCAGAAAAACCTGCGCCAAATGCTGACGGAATGGATCGAGTTCCGCCAGACCACGGTGCAGCGGCGTTCGCAATACCGGCTCGACAAGGTGCTGGACCGCATCCACATTCTTGAGGGGCGCCAGCTGGTGCTGCTCAATATCGATGAAGTGATCGCCATCATCCGCCAGTCGGACGAGCCCAAGGCCGCGCTGATCGAGCGCTTCAAGCTCAGCGACCGCCAGGCCGAAGACATTCTTGAAATCCGCCTGCGCCAGCTGGCGCGGCTTGAAGCCATCAAGATCGAGCAGGAGCTGAAAAACCTGCGCGAAGAGCAGGGCCGGCTGGAAGAAATTCTCGGCAGCCCGGCCGCGCTTCGCCGCCTGCTGATCAAGGAGATCGAGGCCGACGCCAAGCAGTTCGCCGACGCGCGCCGCACGCTGATCCAGGCCGAGAAAAAAGCCGTGCTCGAAGTCAAGGTGCTGGACGAGCCGGTGACGGTCGTCATCAGCGACAAGGGCTGGGTGCGCGCCCGCAGCGGCCACGGGCACGATGCGGCAGGCTTTGCCTTCAAGGCCGGCGATGGCCTGTACGGCACTTTTGAATGCCGCACCGTCGACACGCTGCTGGCCTTCGGCTCGCGCGGCCGGATTTATTCGGTGCCGGTGTCCTCGCTGCCCGGCGCGCGTGGCGACGGCCAGCCGCTCACCACGCTCATTGACCTGGAGTCCGGCACGCAACTGGTGCATTACTTCGCGGGCCCGGCCAACGCGGCGCTGCTGCTCAGCGCCAGCGGCGGTTACGGTTTCCTTGCCACCGTAGAGAACATGACGTCGCGCCTCAAGGCCGGCAAGGCATTCATCAGCTGCGGTGAGGGAGAAACCATCTGCCGGCCGTCGCACGCCGCCTTCAACAGCGGTGCAACGCCCATGGTGCCTGCCACGCATGTGGCCTGCGCCTCCACGGCCGGCCGCATCCTCACGTTTGAGATCGGTGAGCTGAAGATGCAAGCCGCCGGCGGGCGCGGCCTGATGTTGATTGACCTGGAAGCCAAAGACACCCTGGCGGGCGCGGCGGCCTACACCCGCAGCGTGAAGATCGAAGGCATAGGCCGCGGCGGCAAGGAGCGTGAAGAGACGCTGGAAATCCGCAGCTTGAACAACGCACGTGCTGCGCGCGCGCGCAAAGGCAAGGCAGCCGATCTGGGCTTCAAACCCACCGGGATCACCCGGGTTGAATAACAGTTTGAGTGCCAAATACGGCTGAAGCCCTTTAAGGGCGGGCGTAAGAAGCTCCTGAATTAATAGCGAGACCGCTGGAGGCGATGAAGCCTCCAGGGCGCTGATTTCAGGCCGCGAGCAGCGAATCCAGCTTCTTCAGGCCCGCCACCGTCTCCAGGCAGGCCTGCGCCACTTCCTTGCCCTTGGTCAGGAAGTGGGCGGTGAAGAACTTGCGGTGTTCCTCATGCTCATGAAAATGCTGCGGCGTCAGCACCGCTGAAAACACCGGCACGCCGGTTTCCAGCTGGATGCCCATCAGTGCGCTGATGACCGCGTCGGCCACAAACTCATGGCGGTAAATGCCGCCGTCCACCACCAGCCCGCAGCAGACGACGCCCGCATAGCGGCCCGATTGCGCCAGCTTTTTGGCGTGCAGCGGGATTTCAAACGCACCGGGCACTTCAAAGGTGTCTATGGATTCGGCGCCCACGCCTTGCCGGGCCATTTCGGCCAGGAAGGCGCCGCGGCCCTGGTCCACGATGTCTTCGTGCCAGGACGACTGGATAAAGGCAAAACGCGCCTTGGAAGGGGAGCCGCCGGATTGGGTGGCGGAAGCTGGGGACTTGGTTGACTGACTCATGGATGGCCTCTGTTAGGTGTTACCAGAATCAGGGCGCACGAGCCTGCGGCTTTACTCGTGGAAACGCGAACGACCGCAGCGCAGAACGCGCCCAGTCGTAAACGCCCACGGTACAGCCGTTTGCATCGCGCTCTCTTTCATCCGGACTGTGACCGTCGGCTTCGGAGTTGAACCGAATCTGCTGACCCCGGCCTGCCGTGAGGAAGGCCGGGCGCTCGCGGGCTGATGCAGTTGCCTGCAAACACCGCCGGTGGGGAATTTCACCCCGCCCTGAGAACGCTGCCCCGGCAAAATGGCCGGGACGGGTTGAGTTTAATGGGCGCTGGCGGACGCTGCCGCCGGTCTGCCGGAGCCGCCCTGCTGCGCGCAGGGGGAACACTGCACGGTGAAGAGCCTCAAGGACGTCAAGGCGATTTGGGCTTCACCTTGGCATAACGAAACTCGCGGTCTGGCCCAAACGCCATGCCCGGCGGCTTCATCCGCAGCCTGTCGCCGTCAATGGCCAGGCTCTGTTTGTCGAAACGCACGAAACCGTAGTTGCCCAAAACGGCGCCAAACACAAAATGGTTGTGGCTGGGATCCTGGGGGCGATGCACCACCACGGCGTAGTTGCGCATCACGCCCAGGTAAAACAGGCTGACTTTGCTGATCGGCACATCGAAGATCTCCGCCTCCAGGCTGGCAGAGCGCGCCCTGCGTGCCGGGACGGCAAGTCCGTTGACCGTGAAATCGACTTGCGCCAGCCCGGGCACCTTTTCCGCATCCGGGCCTTCAAAGCTCACTTTGGCGGCGCCGCCGGGCTCCCTGCTGGAGCGCAGAAAGGTAAATGTGGGGACTTGCGGTGGCGCCGTGGACTCCAGCACCACATTCGAATTTTCGATGTACCAGCGGCCCTGGTCGATTTCGTCCACCGAACCAACCATCAGGAAAAACCGGTAGCTGCCGTCGGTGCTCAAGCGCAGGCCGGAGCCGGTTTCCATCACGCCTTGCAGCATGTAGTCGCCGGCAACGCTTTCCTGCGAGGGCGACGGCGAGGGCGACTGCGCGTACGACGCGCCAATGAAGCTCGCCGAGGCAAGGGCAAGACCCACGGCCCGGCGCGTGATGTGAGCGGGGCGGGGCAGGGTGCTCACGCTTACTCGACTTCGGCGATCAGGTCGATCTCAACACAAGCGCCCATCGGGACCTGCGACACGCCGAAGGCGCTGCGCGCATGCTTGCCGGCATCGCCGAAGACTTCGGCAAACAACTCGCTCGCGCCGTTGGTCACCAGGTGCTGCTCGGTGTAGTCGCCGGTGGAATTGACCAGGCTCATCAGCTTGACGATGCGCTTGACCTTGCCCAGGCCTACTGCGGCTTCGAGCGTGCCCATCAGGTCGATGGCGATGGAGCGTGCCGCTGCCTTGCCTTCTTCGGTCGTCATGTTTTTGCCCAGCTGGCCGACGAGGGGCTTGCCGTCTTTCTTGGCGATGTGGCCGCTCAGGAACACCAGCTTGCCGGTCTGCACAAAGGGCAGGTAGGCGGCGACGGGGATGGCCACGGGGGGCAGGGTGATGTTCAGTGCTTTCAGCTTGTCATAGGCGCTCATGAGGGTTCCCTTGATGATGAAAAAGGCTGTCAGCCCGGTAACCACCTGCGCAATCAGCTATAGCTTTTATAGCGGTTGCGGGGCAGAGAAGGCCGGCGGTGCAGGGAATTGTAGGACAGGCCCCCGGCTTGCGGGGCCTGTAGCGGCATGAAAGGAAGTGATGGAAGGCGCTTCGCTGCCAGCGCGTTTATTCGGGTTTGATGCCGGCCTTGCGAACCACCGCACCCCAGCGGTCGACTTCGCTGCGCATAAAGGCGCGCAGTTCGTCGCGGGTCGAGCCCTTCAGATCAATGCCCAGTGTGGTGAGCCGCTCACGCGTCGACGCATGGGCCAGCGCCGCCACGGCTTCGGCGCGCAGCCGCTCGACGATCTCGATGGGCGTGGTGGCGGGCGCCACCAGGGCCCACCACTGGTTGAACTGCATGCCCTCCATGCCGGCTTCCCGCGCCGTTGGCACGCCGGGCAAGCCGGCCAGGCGGGCGCTGCCCGTCACCATCAGCGCGGAGATCTTGCCTGCGCCCAGCAGCGCGCTGCCGCTGGCCATCGTGGCGAAGTGGCCATCGACCTGGCCGGCCGCCACGTCGGTGAGCGCGGGGGCGGAGCCGCGATAGGGGATGGCGTTGACCTGGATGCCGGCGGCGCTGGAGAACAGCTCGCCCGACAGGTGGCTGATGGAGCCGTTGCCGCTGTGGGCCAGCGTCAGCGGCACCTTGCTGCCGCGGTAGTTTTTCAGGAAGCCTTTGATGTCGCCGTTCTTGTACTGCGCGCCGCTGGCAAACAGCAGCAGCGGCGAGGTGCCGACCATGGAAATCGGCGTGAAGTCGCGCAGCAGGTCATAGGGCATTTTGTTGAAGACTGCCGGCGCAATCGCATGCGGCAACTCAACGATGGCAAAGGTATAGCCGTCAGGCGGCGCCTTGGCGGCAGCCTCAGTGCCGATGCGGCCGGAGGCGCCGGAGCGGTTGTCCACCACCACGGTCTGGCCCATGGTCTCGCTCATGCGCTGCGCGACGGCGCGTGCAATCGCGTCGGTGCTGCCGCCCGGCGCCCAGGGCACGATCAGGCGCAGGGGCTTGTCAGGGTAAGCCGCGTGGGCGCCGCCGGCGATCAGGCAGGTAGAGGCAAAGAGGAGGGTGAGCAATCGGGTCTTCAGGGAGATCATGGGAAATTCCTTCGCAGGCGGGAGGGGATGGATGAAATCAGGCGAGGGCTTCAAACGCGTCGCGGTCGCCCTTGGCGGTCAGCAGCAGCAAGGCGTGGTGCGCGGGCTCAACCTCGCCCCGCTCGCGCAGCCGGGCCAGCGCGGTCACGCAGGCGCCGGCGCAAAGCTCTACCCACAGGCCCTGCGCGGCGAGCTTTGACAAACCTTCAATGGCGCCGGCGTCATCCACCACAACAGCGCCGCCGCCCGATTGCCGCACCGCGCGTTGCTGCTGCAGCGTGACGGTGCTGCCGCTGATGGAGAACTGCGCCGTCTGTCCGCTGAATTCGGACTGCAGCGGTGCGCCCTCCAGCACCCTGGAAAGGCGTGCAAAGGGCTCCACTGCCCAGAGGCGCGGCATGCGCTCGATCAGGCCGCCGTGCAGCAGGTCGCGAAAGCCGCTGTACAGGCCCCAAAGCAGATCACCGCGCGCGGTGGGCACCAGCACGTGGTCGGGCACACAGCCGTCGGCCACACATTCAAACGCCACGGCGCGGTAGCCTTCCACGCCAAACACCGGGCTGCCGACGGCGGGCACGGTGTAGTTGGTCAGCGCGAAAGCGCCGTCCTGCTCCACCCGGCGGCGCACATGGTCCCAGCGGCCGAAGCCGCGGTCGAACACCACACGTTGCGCGCCCAGGTAATGCAGCGCCCGCGCATAGGGCACCGGCATGTCGTGATAGGTCGCAATCTCGCAGCGCAGCCCGGCGGCCGCGCAATAGGCCGCCGCCGACACCGCCGCATTGCCGCTGGAGGCCAGCACCACCGTCTGCGCGCCCACATCCAGCGCGCGGCTGACGGCCTGTGACGACATGCGGTCCTTGTGCGAGCCGGTGGGGTTCATGCCCTCATGTTTGGCTGAAAGCTGGCGCACGCCCAGTTCACGCGCCAGGCGCGGCAGGTCCAGGCAGGGCGTGCTGCCTTCGCCCAGGGAAGCGCCTTTTGAGTAAGGCAGCCAGTCGCCCCACTTATAACCTTCGCTGGCGGTTTTCAGGCTTGTGGGCAGTCGGGTGTAAACGGCTTCCAGGCTGGCCGGCGTGCCTTCTGCCGCGCAATTCGGGCAGCCGGCGGGCAGGTCCTGCAGCGGGTATTCACGGGCGCAGTGGATGCAGCGCAGCTGCGCCAGCCGGGGGTTGCGGCTGACCGAGGCCGGGCTTTTAGGGGATTCGAAAGAAGCGGAATTCATGAGGCAGATGGTATGAAGGCCAAGGGCCGCCGTGTGTGCCCAGTTCGCGATTTAAAATAAGTAAAACTTATAGGAGACGGCCATGGCAGACGCAAGCGCACGCCAGATCGAGGTGTTTCGCATGGTGATGCGGCTGGGCACGGCCAACCGTGCGGCGGCTGCCCTGCATGTCAGCCAGCCGGCGGTGACGCAGCTGCTGCAGCAGCTCGAGGCCCGCGCCGGGCTCAAGCTGTTTGACCGGCCCAAGGGCAAGCTCACGCCCACGCCCGAGGCGCATGCGCTGATGGAAGAGGTTGAGCGGGTCTACGAAGGGCTGGAAGCCGTGCAGCGCAAAATCGTCGCCCTGCAATCGCATGAAGACACGGTGCTGCGCATCGGTTCGCTGCACGCCATGGCGGCCAGCGTCATGCCCTGGGCGCTGGCGGAGTTTCAGCGCAGCTACCCGCGCACGCGCTGCCTGCTCATGGTCGACAGCTCCAAGGTGCTGCGAGAGGCCTTGTTCCAGGGCGCGGTGGACCTGGCTTTTCTGGGGGACGAGGCCGACACCAGCGGGCTGGTGTCTTCAATGTTCTACCAGGCGCCCGCCGTTTGTGTGATGCCCGCCACCCACCCGCTGGCACGCAAGCAGCTGCTGCACCCACAGGATCTGCAGGAGGCGCCGCTGGTGGGGCTGTCGGCAACCGATCCGGCACAGCGACGGCTGGAGGCCGCGCTGGCGCAGGCCGGTGTGCAGCCACGCTTTGTGATTGAAACCCCTTACAGCGCGACGCAGTGCGCGCTGGTGCTGGCCGGCGCCGGGCTGGCGGTGACCAATCCGCTGGTGGCGCGTGAATACCTGGCGCTGGGCCTGCGCAGCGTGCCGCTGGCGGCTGATGTGTGGTTTCGTGCCTTGCTGGCTTTCAAGCCGAAGCAGGCGCAATCGGGGGCGGCACAGGAGTTTGTGGGGCTGTGCCGGCGCTGGCTGGCGCGCGGCCTGCCCGAAGGCTCGCTGCTCGGCGAGCCGGCGCTCAATTCCCCGTAGTGGCGGGCAGAGGCTCGACTGTCACAGCTACGTCGAGGATGTGCTGCGCCCCGCCGCGAATCACGCCGCGCATCGGCGATACATCCAGGAAGTCGCGGCCGGTGGCCAGCGTCACATAGTCTTCGCCCGGCGCGCGGTTGTTGGTGGGGTCGAAGTCCAGCCAGGTGCCCACGCCCGGGCAGTACACCGAGGCCCAGGCATGCGAGGCGTCGCTGCCCACCAGGCGGGGCTGGCCGGGCGGCGGGCTGGTCAGCAGATAGCCGCTGACATAACGCGCCGGCAAACCCATTGCGCGGCAGCAGGCCACCATGATGTGGGCGAAATCCTGGCACACGCCTTTGCCTTGCTGGAGTGCTTCAAGCGCCGGTGTGTTGACTTCGGTGCTCTCGCTCTCGTACGTCATCGTGCTGTGGATGCGCTCCATCAGGTCACGCGCCGCGTCCGGCAGCGGCCTGCCGGGTAAAAAACTGGGCCGGGCAAACTCGACAAAAGCTTCGTCGCGCGGCACATAGGGTGAGGCGAAAAGAAATTCGGAGGCGCTGTCGTACGCCGCGCCTGCGCGGTAGCGAAACTGCTCCCGCACCTGCTCCCAGGGCGGCGGCGCGGACTTGCCGGTAGAAAGCGATGCCTCTGATTGCAGCGGGTTGGCCACCGAGGTGGAGACAACGCTGTCGGCCACCACCGTCAGGCTTTCATGCGCAGCTTGCAGCGAAAAATAGCTGCGTGTGTTGCCGTACACATCCACGGTTTCGCGCAACTGCACGGGCGCGGGGTCAATGCGCAGGTCGTAGCTCAAGAGGCTTTGGCCGTTGCGGTTGGCGGGTTTGAGGTGCACCACATGGTGCGCGTTTTCCACCGCCGGCGCATAGCGGTAATGGGTTTCGTGGACGACATGAAGCAGCATGAATGACTCCGCCGGCCGGGTGCTTAAGCGCCCAGGCTCTGGCTGCCCGATGCCGCGTGGCTGAAGTAGCGGCGGCTCAGGGTGTCCGACAGGTCTAGCGCCGCGTCGCAGCATTGGTCGAGCAGCTGGATCAAATGCACATAGTGGCGGCTGCCGCTTGCGGAGTCTTCATCGCCTTCACCGCCCTTATCGTCTTCGCAGGCGGACGAACCCTGGCACAGGTCCGCCAGCGCCCAGCTACCGGGGTCCGGCAGTTCCATGGCCAGGTCGGGCAGGTCGCCGGGTGCACTGCCTGCGAGTTTGGCCAGGCGCCCGCGCAAGGTTTGCACCACCCAGCCCAGTGAGCGCGGGTTGTCGCGGTCCAGCACCAGCAAATCGAGCAGCGCCGGGATGTCGCGGCGTTGCTGGTATTGCGCATGGAAGGTGATGGTGCTGTCGAACAGCGCCACCATGGCGTTGAAACCGCCTTCTTCAAAAACCGATCCGGTTTCAAAGCCGCGCACCAGCGCACCGGCCAGGGTGTTGAGCCGCTCGATGAGACGGCCCACGCTCAAGAGGCGCCAGCCGTCGTCGCGGGTCATGCGGTCGGTTTGCGCGCCCGTCATGGCCGAGAGAAAGCCGCTGGCCGATTCAAGTGCGCGCAGGGCTTCAACGGACGAGTATTCGAGCGGGTAGGCGGCGAGCGGGCTCTGGCTTTGACTCTGGCTTTGTGTGTGGCCCTGATGCTGGCTCTGGTGCTGGCTATGGCCGGCTGCACTGGCCGCACCGGCTGGAGTGACCGCGCTGAAAATCGCGCAGCGCTGAAAGAAGTCGGCCTCGGTGCGCACGATCATGTGCCACTGCTCTTGCGACAGGCGCTCACGCACGGCCGAGGCCGCGCTCTTGAGCGCCCGCAGGTTAAAGCCCACGCTGGCCGCCTGCTCGGTATCCGCCAGGTTGGCGATCAGGGCGCGTTCGAACACACGGCGCGCCTGCGTGGCCGGCGGCACGGTGTCCAGCACCAGTGCATTGCCGACCGCCATGCTGGTCAGCCAGGCGAGCAGGGGTTGTGAGGTCTGGTCTTCACCGCCCAGGCATTGCAGCGTGATTTGCGCCAGGCGCGTGGAGTTTTCAGAGCGCTCGGTGTAACGGCCCAGCCAGAAAAGATTTTCGGCCGCGCGGCTGGTGACGGGCGGGCGATGGCGCAGCGGCGCCGCCGCCCAGCCGGGCGCGGGTTGCTCAGTACGTGTGGATGTGGCGGCCCTGTTTTCAGACGGGTCACCCAGCACCCACACATCGGCGCTGCTGCCGCCGTGCTGCATCGACGACATGTTTTCGTTCTTGCCGGCCAGCCGTGCCAGGCCGCCGGGCAATACCTGCCAGGAGCCATTGCCGTCGGCCACGGCAAACACGCGCAGCATGGCCGAGCGCGGCGAAATCCGCTCGCCCTGCCAGGTGGGCGTCTGCGGCAGCGGCAGGTAGGACTGCACGGTGTAGTCCTCGCCGCGGCGCACGATGCGGCCGGCCCACTCGTCCAGCGCGCGGCGCGACAGCGTGTGGCCAATGACGGACTCCATGCCGGAGCCGGGGTAAGTCGGCTTGATCACCGAGTTCTTGAGCTGGCCCAGCACGTCCTGCATGACGGCCTGCTCGCCGCACCACCAGGTGGCCAGCGAGGGCAGGGCCAGTGTTTCACCGAGCAGATGTTCCGACAGCGCAGGCAAAAAGCCCAGCAGCGCGCTGGATTCAAGAAAGGCCGAGCCCGGTGTGTTGACCACCAGCACATTGCCGGCGCGTATGACCTGCAGCAGGCCGGGCACGCCCAGGGTGGAGTCCGAGCGCAACTCCAGCGGGTCGAGGAATTCATCGTCCAGCCGCTTGAGCAGCCCGTGCACCCGTTCCAGGCCACGCAGGGTTTTCAGGTACAGCTTGTCGTCGCGCACCAGCAGGTCGCTGCCTTCGACCAGCGTCAGGCCCAAAAAGCGCGCGAGGTAGGCGTGTTCGAAATAGGTTTCGTTGTAGGGCCCCGGGGTCAGCAGCACCACGCGGCTTTCTTCGTGGCTGTCGCCCGGGCTCATGGCCTTGAGGCCGTCGACCAGCGCCTTGTACGACGCAGCCAGCCGCTCCACTTTCATTTCACGGAAGGCTTCAGGGAACAGCAGGGAGATGGTCAGGCGGTTTTCCAGCAGGTAACCCAGGCCCGAAGGCGCCTGCGTGCGCTGCGACACCACCGACCAGCGGCCGTCAGGGCCGTGGGCGATGTCGAAAGCGGCAATGTGCAGGTAGGTGCCGCCCGCAGGCTGCACACCCTGCATGCCGCGCAAATAGCCGGGGTGGGCATGCACCAGTGCACTGGGCAACAGGCCTTTGGAGAGCAGCTCCTGCGGGCCGTAAATGTCAGCCATCACACGGTCCAGCAGGCGGGCGCGTTGCTGGATGCCGGCCTCGATGTGCGCCCAGTCGCCGGCCGACACCATCATCGGGAAGAGATCCAGCGCCCAGGGCCGCTGCGGGCCGTTGGCGTCGGCGTAGACGTTGTAGGTCACGCCGTTGTCGCGGATCTGGCGGCGCAGGTTGGCGGTGCGGTGGTTCAGGTCATAAAAACCGTCGGCGCCCAGGAAGTTAAAAAAGCGCGTCCATTCGGGCGACAGGGTGTCGTCGTCGGCGGATGGCGCATGGGCTTGCTGAGAGGGGGCTTCGGGCGCGCTGCCGGCCGCACGCAGCACGGGTTGTTGCGCCGGCGCGGCTGCTTCCGCAGGGCCTTCGGAAACCCTGCCCCGCAACTCGTCGAAATGCCCCGCCGACGCATGCGGCGCCAGCGCGGCGGCCAGGGCGCAGGGGGATTCAAGCGCCTGGGCGGCAAAAAGTGACTCGGTGTTATTTTCCACGTCTTGCAAGTATGCCTGCGGCCCGCGCCTCTCAAGGCGCAGCGCAGGGCGAATGCCTTGGCAAAGCGCTATTTATGCCGCCTCGGCATGCAAATGTTGCACCCATAAGACAGACTGATAGGGGCTGCCGGCGGGGCCCCGGAAGGCCTCTTCCTATCCTTCAACCTGCGCGTGAGTAGTCCATGACCCAGTTGGTGGTCCAGGTTTGGCCTGCGTCGGCCGAATGGGCTTGTTCCCAGCGCGGCTCAGGCGTGTCCAGGCACGACCAGATATAGCGCAGACGCACAGACTGGCCATTGACCGCGTCCGTGCCTTCAAACACGCCGCCGGCCTTGTCAAAACCACCGGTGACAGGAGGCTGCAGCAGGCCGTCGCGCGCCGAGACCCAGCGGGCGATCCAGCGCCCGGCTGCCAGGTCAAACAGGTGGATGGACAGGCCCAAGGGCACGCCTTGCGCATCATGCAACTCGTCGTAGTTGGCCAGGCCGCCAAGCAGCGGTTCGCAGGTTTGCCGGCCCTCAAAAACTTCCCAGTCATTTCCGTTCAGCGGTGACGTGAGCAGGCGGCGGTTGCGGACCTTCCAGCGCCCGAAAAAGAAATCAAAACCGTGATCGGCCGAGGGCAGCGGCTCGTACGCCGGCGGCGGGGCGTCAAGGCGCGTGAAAGACATCACCCAGTTGGTCTCCCAGCTTTTGCCCTCATCGGCCGAAAAAGCCTGCTCCCATTGCGGTGTGCCGCTTCGTGTGCCCGACCAGGTAAAGCGCACCCGCACCGGCTGGCCTTCGTGCGTGTCCACGCCTTCAAACACGCCCGTGCCGTCGGCAAAGGTGCCTCGGACCGGCGGTTGCAGCAAGCCGTCGCGCGGGTCGACCCAATAAATCTGCCACTGTCGCGCCTGCAGGTCAAAAAATCGCAGCGACATGCCAACCGGCCCGGCGCCATGGCGCAACTCGTCGGTGTTGCCCAGACCGCCTAGCAGGGGCTGGCAATACTGCGTGGCGTCAAAACTTTCCCAGTCGGTGCTGCCGAGCAAACGCTGGCGCAGGCGGCGGTTGTGGACCTGCCAGTGGCCGTGCAAAAAATCAAAGTCATGCTGACCTTGATCGGAGGCTATGACGGGTTGGGCGGCGGCACTCATGGCATTCCTTACGGTTAAAGCAGATGAGTGCAATGTAGAAGGCAATCAGGGCAGAACCCGCCCCGATTGAGCTTCAGCGTAAATCCAGCGTAAACGGGAACTCCCGGCTTGGCTGCGCCGGCGCCACGCGCATCTTGCCGGGCGTGTGGCCCATGCGGAAAAAGCGGGTCAGGCGGCGGCTTTCGGCCTCGTATGAGTTGACCGGCAGCGTGTCGTAGTTGCGCCCGCCCGGGTGCGCCACATGGTATTGGCAGCCGCCCAGCGAGCGCTCCATCCAGGTGTCGACGATGTCAAACGTGAGCGGTGCATGCACGCCGATGGAGGGGTGCAGCGCCGAAGGCGGGTTCCAGGCCTTGTAGCGAACGCCCGCCACATATTCACCAACGCGCCCCGTGCTTTGCAGCGGCAGCGCGCGGCCGTTGACGGTGATCACGTAGCGGTTGTCGTTCAGGCCCGTCACATGCACCTCGATGCGTTCCAGCGACGAATCCACATAACGTACTGTGCCGCCGGCCGAGCCTTCCTCGCCCATCACATGCCAGGGCTCCAGCGCGCTGCGCAGTGTGAGCTCGATGCTGTTGGACTTGACCTGCCCGATCAGCGGGAAGCGGAATTCGAAGTGCGGTTCAAACCAGGCCATGTCAAAGGCGTAGCCGGCTTCGCGCAGCTCGGTCAGCACGTCTTCAAAATCCATGCGGATAAAGCCGGGCAGCAGGAAGCGGTCATGCAGCTCGGTGCCCCAGCGCGTGACGCGCCCGTGGTAGGGCTTGTTCCAGAAGCGCGCCACCAGCGCGCGCAGCAGCAGTTGCTGGGCAATGCTCATGCGCGCATGCGGCGGCATCTCAAAGGCGCGCAGCTCCAGCAGGCCCAGGCGGCCCGTGGTCGAGTCGGGTGAATACATCTTGTCGATGCAGAACTCGCTGCGGTGCGTGTTGCCGGTCACATCGACCAGGATGTTGCGCAGCGTGCGGTCCACCAGCCATGGCGGCATGTCGGCGCCGTATTTTTTGCGGTTGTTTTCTATCTCGCGCAGGGCGATTTCGAGTTCATACAGCTGGTCGTTGCGGGCTTCGTCCACACGCGGCGCCTGGCTGGTTGGGCCTATGAACATGCCCGAGAACAAATAGCTCAGCGAAGGATGGTTGTGCCAATAGGCGATCAGGCTGCCCAGCACCTCGGGCTTGCGCAGGAAGGGGCTGTCGGCCGGCGTGGCGCCGCCTAGCACAAAGTGATTGCCGCCACCGGTGCCGGTGTGGCGGCCGTCGGTCATGAACTTCTCGGCTGACAGGCGCGTCTCATGTGCGATCTTGTAGAGGAACTCGGTGTGCTCCACCAGCTCGCCCCAGTTGTAGGCGGGGTGGATGTTGACTTCAATGACACCCGGGTCCGGCGTGACCTGCAGCATTTTCAGGCGCGGGTCGCGCGGCGGCGGGTAGCCTTCGAGCACGATGCTCACGCCCAGTGATTGCGCCGTGGCCTCCACCGCGGCCAGCAGGTCCAGGTAGTCTTCCAGCCGCTCCATGGGCGGCATAAAGACATAAATCGCGCCCACTTCGCCTCGGCCGGATTTGTTGGCCTTGCTGTCCGGGTCGGCCTTGGGTTTGTCTTTGGGGCCGTTGGCGCGGGAGGGGTCACGCACTTCGACGCAGAGCGCGGTGCGTGTGAGCCAGGCGGCTGACTCGAAAGGCTGGGGCGCGCGGTCGTTGTTGGGCATGGCTGTCTCTGCCGCGGCGCTTGCCGGCTTTCCATCCGCACCAGCATTGCCCAGCGGGCGGAACTGCAGGATTCGGCTGGCTTGCGACAGTGCGGTATTGCCCGTCAGGTAGCGCGCCATGTACTGCGCCAGTGAGCTGGCGCTGCCGCCGGCGGACGGGGCTGCCGGTGCGGCGCCCTGGGCTGCGGTAAAGCTGCCGTTGTAGCGCGCAGCCATCGCCGAGGCCGACGGCAGCTCCTGCCGCGGCGCAAACGGGTCGGCCTCGATCATGTAGGGGTAGTCTGTCTTCGACACCCAGGGCACCGAATCCAGCGGCAGGCGGTAGCCCATGGGCGAATCGCCCGGCATCAGGTACATGCGCTCATCGCGGAAGAACCAGGGGCCGGTCGTCCACTTCGGGCCGGCCAGCGAAGGCGAGGCGCCGGCGTTGCGTTGCTTGAGCTGCTCTTTGGTCTGCAGCGGCAGCACATAGCCCACCACCGAATCCAGGCCCTGCATGAAGACACGGCGCAGGCGCTCGCGCTCCATGGCGTCATCCAGCTTCGAATCAAAGGGGTCAACGTTGACCGGCAGCCGGCGTTCACGCCAGAGGTAGTACCAGGTGTCTTCATACCCCGGCGTGATGTAAGTCGTGGCCAGGCCCAGCTTGCCCGCCAGCGTTTGCACAAAGCGCTGTGCGTCGGCACTGGTGTAGTTGCAGGGCTGGCGTTCGTCGGCAAACAGGTCCGGGTTCTGCCAGATCGGCTGGCCGTCCTTGCGCCAGAAAATGCTGAGCGCCCAGCGCGGCAATTGCTCGCCGGGGTACCACTTGCCCTGGCCGAAATGCAGGAAGCCGCCTTCGCCGTATTCGGCGCGCAGCTTTTGCACCAGCTCGGTGGCGTAGCCGCGCTTGGTGGGCCCCAGCGCATCGATGTTCCATTCGGCCGCGTCGCGGTCGGTGGTGGCCACAAAGGTCGGCTCGCCGCCCATGGTCAGGCGCACGTCACCGGCGGCCAGGTCTTTGTCGACTTTTTCGCCGAGCGCCAGCACCTCTTGCCATTGCTCCTCGGTATAGGGCTTGGTCACGCGTGGTGACTCGTAAATGCGCTGCACCGCCATGTGGTGTTCAAACTCGACTTCGGATTTGTCGACACCGCCTTCTACAGGCGCGGCGCTCGAAGGCTCGGGCGTGCAGGCCAGCGGAATGTGGCCTTCGCCCGCCATCAGGCCCGAGGTCGGGTCCAGCCCCACCCAGCCTGCGCCAGGCAAAAACACCTCGCACCAGGCGTGCAGGTCGGTGAAGTCAGTTTCGGCGCCGCTGGGGCCGTCGATCGATTTGACGTCGGCCTTGAGCTGGATCAAATAGCCCGACACAAAGCGCGCCGCCAAACCCATGTGCCGCAGCAATTGCACCAGCAGCCAGCCAGTGTCGCGGCAGGAGCCGCAGGCCAGGCGCAAGGTTTCTTCAGGCGTCTGCACGCCGGGCTCCATGCGGATGGAGTATTTGATGTCCGACTGCAGGCTTTGGTTCAGGCCCACCAGGAAGTCGATGGTGCGCTTGGGCGTGCGGTCGATTTTTTCGAGGTAGCGCTTGAAGAGCGGCGTGGCCGGCTGGGTGGCCAGGTAAGGCGCCAGCTCACGGGCCTGCAGCGCGTTGTAGGCAAAGGGAAACTCCTCGGCGGCGGGTTCGAGAAAGAAGTCGAAGGGGTTGAACACCGCCATCTCGACCACCAGGTCCACCGTGACCTTGAACTCGCGCGTCGGCTCCGGAAACACCAGCCGGGCCTGGTAGTTGGCAAACGGGTCCTGCTGCCAGTTGATGAAATGCCCCGCGGGCTCGACCTTGAGCGAATACGAAAGCACCTGGGTGCGGCTGTGCGGCGCGGGCCGCAGCCGGACAACCTGTGGGCCGAGCTTGACCAGCCGGTCGTACTTGTAATGCGTGATGTGGCTCAGGGCAACGTGGATGGACAAGGCAGCCTCGCTTTAAAAAATGACAACACGGCCGCCACATCTTGCGGCCTGGGGAAACACGATGCGAGCAGCTTACCCGCATTTGGTGATGTTCTGAAAGCAAGAGCTGCGCCACGCATATTTCTCTGGCGCTTTAAGGCGCTTGCGGGCAGGGTTGCGGCCGGATAAACAACCTCGAAAAAAGGGAGGCCGCCTTGGCGCGACCAACATCAAGCGGGCCGTGGCAAAGCGCCATGAGCCCGGGGCCGGCCTGTGCCGGTTTCATCGCGGGCGTCGCCCTGCAACTTCAGCAACCGGCGCTATGGCCCGCCGCCTGGTACGTGGCTGTGGCCCTGCTGGCTTGGATGCCCATAGGGGTATTTCTGTTCTCTGCTGGTGGCCGAACGGCGTCCTGGCGCCGTGTTTGCCTGATGTTCACCGTTACCGCCTTGCTGGGTTTTGGCATGGCAGGCTGGCGGGCCGGGGTTTTCCAGTCTGCCGCGTTGAACCCGGCCCTCGAAGGCCGTGACATCGAGGTGACCGGTCGCGTGCTGGCGATGCCACAGCACGGCGAAGACGGCGTGCGCTTTCGTCTGGGCATTGAGTCTGCGCGGCTGGATGGCCGGGCCGTCACCTTGCCGCCGCAAATCCTGCTTGGCTGGTATTCGGGTTTTGCCGGGCGTGAAGCCGCCGCGCCCGCGCAGGACGCCGACCCCTTCGAGGCGGCGTTGGCCCTGCAGCGCCAGCCGCAAACCCTGCGTGCCGGGGAGCGCTGGCGGATGACGGTTCGGCTCAAGGCGCCACACGGCAACAGCAACCCGCATGGTTTTGACTACGAACTCTGGCTCTGGGAGCAGGGCCTGCAAGCCACCGGCTATGTGCGCGCCGGTGTGCATGACGCGCCCCCCGTCAGGCTTTCCAGCAGCTGGCGGCACCCGATTGAGCTCGCCCGGCAGGCGGTGCGTGAAGCGATCTACCAGCGGATTGAGAACCGGCAAATGGCGGGTGTTATTGCCGCGCTGGTGGTGGGCGACCAGAACGCGATTGAGCGTGCCGACTGGGATGTGTTCCGCGCGACGGGTGTAGCGCATTTGATGAGCATTTCCGGCCTGCACATCACGATGTTTGCCTGGGCGGCATCGCTGCTGATCAGCGGGCTCTGGCGAAGGTCGGCGCGCTTCACGCCCCGCTTGTGCCTGGCTGTGCCGGCCGGCGGCGCGGGGGCTGTGGGCGGGCTTTTGCTCGCCACCTTGTACGCGCTGTTTTCCGGCTGGGGCGTGCCCGCGCAGCGCACCATCTGGATGCTGGCCACCGTGATCCTGCTGCGGCAGGGCGGGCGGCAGTGGCCATGGGGGCAGACCTGGCTGCTCGCCATGGCGGTGGTGGTGGCGCTGGACCCGTGGGCCCTGATGCAGGCCGGGTTCTGGCTTTCCTTTGTGGCGGTCGGTGTTTTGTTTGCTACAGATTCAGGAGCGGCTTACGCTCATCAGCAAAGGGCTGAAGAGCAATTTGGCAGCCAGAATTCAGTAAAAAAAGGTTATTGGCGGCAGCGCCTGCCCGGCTGGCTGGCTGGCCTGGCCGGCGCCCTGCGGGAGCAATGGGTGGTCACGCTGGCGCTCACGCCCCTGTCGCTGCTGCTGTTCAACCAGGTGTCGCTGGTCGGCCTGCTGGCCAATGCCGTGGCGATCCCTCTGGTGACGCTGGTGGTAACGCCCCTGGCTTTGCTGGGCGTGCTGTGGGCGCCGGTTTGGCAGGCGGCGGCCTGGGCGGTGGGCGTGCTGACGCTCTTTCTTCAGTGGCTGGCGAGTTGGCCTTTGGCGTCCATCAGTGTGGCCGCGGCCCCGCTGTGGTGTGCCGTGGCCGGCGTGGCGGGTGGCGCTTTGCTGGCCACCCGGCTGCCCTGGAGCTGGCGCGCGCTGGGCCTTCCGCTGCTGCTGCCGGTGCTGCTGTGGCAGCCCGCGCGCGTGCCGCCCGGCGAGTTTGCGCTGCTGGCGGCCGACATTGGCCAGGGCAATGCGGTGCTGGTGCATACGGCAAGCCACAGCCTGCTTTATGACGCGGGGCCGCGCTTTTCGCGCGAAAGCGATGCCGGCCACCGCGTGCTGGTGCCGCTGCTGCGGGCGCTGGGCGACCGCCTGGATGTGCTCATGATCAGCCACCGCGACACCGACCACATTGGCGGGGCCGCCACCGTGCTGGCCATGCAAGCCCAGGCCCGCCTGATGAGTTCGATCGAAGAAACACATCCCTTGCAGGCTTTGCGCAAGGCCAGCCGCTGCATGGCCGGCCAGCGCTGGGAGTGGGATGGTGTGGTCTTTGAGGTGCTGCATCCGGCCGCGGCAGACTATGGAATTGCCGGCAACAAACCCAATGCCATGAGCTGCGTGCTGCGCATCAGCAATGGCCGGCGCACCGCCTTGCTGGTGGGCGACATCGAGTCGCCGCAAGAGCTGGCTTTGGCCACAGCCAACCCGGCCAGCCTGAAGGCGGACGTACTGCTGGTGCCTCACCACGGCAGCAAGACTTCGTCCAGCCCGGTGTTTCTGGACGCCGTGAAGCCGCAGTGGGCGGTGGCGCAGGCGGGCTACCGCAACCGCTTCGGCCACCCGGTGGATTCCGTGGTGGCGCGCTATGAAGAGCGCGGCATACGTCTGGTGAAGTCGCCGCAATGCGGGGCGGCTTCATGGCAAAGCCAGCAGCCGGAAATTTTTCGCTGCCAGCGGGAGGAGGGTATGCGCTACTGGCATCATGTACTTGTGCGCTGAAAATAAAGCAGGGCACACCGCCTTGGCGCAATATTGGCGCATTACTTGCTAAGCTACGTTAAAACAATGCCATGCGCATCACTTGCTGGAGAACGAGCCAATGAGCCGACCGATGTTTGACGAAATGAACGCCACGGAATCCAGCGTCCGTGAGCACTATCAGGGCTACCAGCGCTGGCTGGCCAAGCAGCCGGCCGATGTGATGGAGGCGCGCCGCGCCGAAGCCGAGATGATTTTCCGCCGCGTCGGCATCACCTTTGCCGTCTATGGCGCCAAAGACGAAGACGGCGCCGGTACCGAACGGCTGATTCCCTTTGACCTGATCCCCCGCATCATCCCGGCCCACGAATGGGCCAGCATGGAAAAAGGCCTGATCCAGCGTGTTACGGCGCTCAACCGCTTTATCCACGACGTGTACCACGGCCAGGACATCATCAAGGCTGGCGTTGTCCCCTCCGAGCAGATTTTCCAGAACGCGCAGTTCCGCCCCGAGATGATGGGCGTGGACGTGCCCGGCAATATCTATTCGCACATCAGCGGCATCGACATCGTGCGTGCGCCCAATGCGCAGGGCGAGGGCGAGTACTACGTGCTGGAAGACAACCTGCGTGTGCCCAGCGGCGTGAGCTACATGCTGGAAGACCGCAAGATGATGATGCGGCTCTTCCCCGAGCTCTTCAGCCAGAACCGCGTGGCGCCCGTCGCGCATTACCCCGACCTGTTGCTGGAAACCCTGCGCGGCATGGCGCCGCCCGCCACGGCCGAGCCCACGGTGGTGGTGCTCACGCCCGGCATGTACAACTCGGCGTACTTTGAGCACGCGTTTCTTGCGCAGCAGATGGGTGTTGAGCTGGTCGAAGGCCAGGACCTTTTTGTCAAAGACAACTTCGTCTACATGCGCACCACGCGCGGCCCCAAACGCGTCGATGTGATTTACCGCCGCGTTGATGACGACTTCCTCGACCCGCTGGCCTTCCGGCCCAACTCCACCCTGGGCTGCGCGGGCCTGCTCAATGTGTACCGTAGCGGCAATGTTTCGCTATGCAACGCCATCGGCACCGGCGTGGCCGACGACAAGTCGATCTACCCCTATGTGCCCAAGATGATCGAGTTCTATCTGGGCGAAAAGCCCATCCTGAAAAACGTGCCGACCTATATGTGCCGCAACAACGAAGACCTGCAGTACACGCTGGCCAACCTGAAGGACCTGGTCGTCAAGGAAGTGCACGGCGCAGGCGGCTACGGCATGCTGGTCGGCCCGGCTGCCACCAAGGCCGAGATTGAGGACTTCCGCGCGGCCTTGCTGGCCAACCCGTCAGGCTACATCGCCCAGCCCACGCTGAGCCTTTCCACCTGCCCGACTTATGTGGAGAGCGGCATCGCGCCGCGCCATATCGACCTGCGGCCCTTTGTGCTGAGCGGCAAGGAAGTGCAGATGGTGCCGGGCGGCCTCACCCGCGTGGCGCTCAAAGACGGCTCGCTGGTGGTCAATTCATCGCAAGGCGGCGGCACCAAGGACACCTGGATTCTGGAAGGGCCTTCGTCGCCCATTGCCTCGCAGTCTCAATCGCAGTCGCAGACCCAAGGAGGGAAATAATCATGTTGTCTCGTACTGCCGATCACCTCTTCTGGATGTCGCGCTACACCGAGCGGGCAGAGAACACCGCGCGCATGCTCGATGTCAATTACCAGACTTCGCTGCTGCCTCAATCAGCCGCTGTCGTGCAAGGCGGCTGGCAAAGCCTGCTGAGCATCAGCGAGCTGAAGCCATCCTATGCCGCCAAATACGGCGACACCATCAACCCGCGTGAGGTGATGGACTTCATGGTGCGCGACGAGCAGAACTCTTCGAGCATCGTCTCGTGCCTGCAAAACGCCCGCGAGAACGCCCGCGCCGTGCGCGGCACGCTGACCACCGAAGTCTGGGAAACGCAAAACCAGACCTACCTCGAAGTCATCCGCATGCTGCGCAACGGCGACTTCGAGCGCGACCCCGGCCAGTTCTTTGAATGGGTCAAGTTCCGCTCGCACCTGTCGCGCGGTGTGACGGCCGGCACCATGCTGCAAGACGAGGCTTTTCACTTCTTGCGCCTGGGCACTTTCCTGGAACGGGCCGACAACACCGCCCGCCTGGTGGATGTGAAATTCCACGCGGTGCAAAACGACTTTCTGGGCACCGACGGCGAGAAAGACCAAGAGTACGACTTCTACCACTGGAGCGCGATTCTGCGCAGCGTCTCGGGCTTTGAGGTCTACCGCAAGGTTTACCGCGACGTGATCAAACCCGAGCGTGTGGCCGAGCTGCTGATTCTGCGGCCCGACATGCCGCGCTCATTGCTGGCCTGCCTCAATGAACTCATGAGCAACCTCGCCATGGTGACCAGCGATACCAACAGCGAAACCCAGCGCCGCGCCGGCAAGCTGCGCGCCGACCTGCAGTACGCCCGTATCGACGAAATCCTTGCGACTGGCTTGCATGCCTTTTTGACGCAGTTCCTGGACCGCGTCAACGAGATCGGCGCGCACATCAGCCGCGAGTTTCTTGTGCCGGCTACGCATTGAGCCCCCACGTTCGCTCGCTGCGCGTAGCTCTCGAGGCCTTGCAGGCCGCGGCTCGCGAGACGCTTCGCCTCTGTCGCCCCTCCAAGCCTGCGCAGGCAGGCTTGGAGCCGCGGGCTCCAGCCCCTAGTGGGCGCTGCGCCTGCGGCCCGGCAAAGCCGGTTCCGCGGCCCCTGCTGGCCAAGACCCCTCTCTCGGTGACGCTGCAGCGCGGCCGTAGTGCGTCCGGTTCAGTATTTGCGCGAGCATGAAACTGCACGTCAGGCACATTACCGACTACCGGTATACGGAGCCGCTGCGCTATGCGCTGCAAACGCTGTGGCTCACGCCGCAGTCCGGCCCGGCGCAAACGGTGAATTTCTGGAGCCTGGGCGCACCTGAAAAACTCTTCACCCAGCGCGACGCCTTCGGCAACACCATCAGCTCTTACACCTTTGTCGGCAAGGTGGCTGACAACGTGCGCTGGAGCCTGGTCAATGCGGCGGGCGATGTTGAAACTTTCGGCGTGGCCGAGTTCAACGACCCGGAAACGCTGCCGCATCCCTACTTCTTTTTGCGCGCCACCCATCTGGCCGAACCGCACTTCGAGCTCGCCGAATTCGGCCGCCGTTTTATCCCGCAAAGCCTGGACGGCACCGCCAGTTTGCCCGCCTTGCTGGCTTTGAGCAAAGGTGTGGCCGACGCGGTGAGCTACCGAAAAAACAGCACCAGCGTGACCACCACGGCACTCGAAGCCTTCAAGTCCGGCGCAGGCGTCTGCCAGGACCAGGCCCATGTGATGGTCGCCATCTGCCGCAGCCTGGGTTACCCGGCGCGTTATGTCAGCGGTTACTTTTATGCAGCCAATGAGCCCGACCTGGCCAGCCACGCCTGGTGCGATGTCTGCCTGGACGTGGCCACGCGCCGCTGGGTCAGCATCGACGTCACCCACAGCTGCTTGATCGACGAGCGCCACGTGCGCCTGGCCATGGGCACCGACTACAACGCCTGCCCACCCATCAAAGGCGTGCGCCAGGGCGGCGGGGAAGAGTCGATGACGGTGGAGATTACGATTCAGCCGGTGTAATTTTCTGGTTGCACAATCGCAATACGTCCACGCATCACTTCATCGACATGCAGCAGGCCCCCTGGATGCCCATCGCCTACGCCGAAGCCGGCGTGCGCACATTTCCCCCTGGGCAGAGCAACCCCCGCGTAACCGAGTACCACTCACTCACCAACATTGCTGGCTATGACGACAAGGCCTCATGGTGTTCTTCGTTCGTCAACTGGACCCTCGCGCAGGCCGGCATTCCCGGCACCGGGTCTGCGCTGGCGCGTTCATGGCTGGAGTGGGGCGAACCGCTGAGTGAGCCCGTGCCAGGCTGCATCGCCGTTCTATCCCGGGAAGACCCCAAGGGCTGGAAGGGCCATGTCGGGTTTTTTCTTCGCGCAGATGCGGAGTATGTGTATTTGTGGAGCGGCAATCAGCTCGATGAAGTGCGCGAGCATTTCTATCCTTTGACAGCGGTGCTGGGCTATCGCTGGCCTTCGCAGATGCAGCCCCAACCGTCTGAGCAGGAGTAGACAGTGGTCACCTTGGGTTCGAGACTTCGATTTGTTGTTTCAGCTTTTATTGTCGTGGCATTGGTTGGGGGGGTTACCTTCATTTGTGTGTTGTTCGCGCTCAGGCCCTACAGCCTTGCCGGCATCTTTAATATCACGTCGCCAGAGGTGTGGCTGGCTGCCGGGCTTGCCACAACAGCGATGGTCGTATGCGTCTGGCGCCTGGCTCGCGGAAGTTCGGCACACGAAGAGTTCGAATTGTTAGCCGACGCGGCGTTGAAGAATGATCATCTTGGTTAGCTTCGCTCGCTGATCGTTTACATGAAACGGCGGCAGGAACGATGCTTTCGAAACCAGATGCTCAGGGCCTTACCCGCGCCGCCACTTCCCGCCCCAGCTCAATCACCGCCATCGCGTAATAGCTGCTCCAGTTGTAGCGTGTGATGGTGTAGAAGTTTTCGGTGCCTGCGACGTATTGCGGTGCGTCCTGGCCGTTGAGCAGTTCGATCAATGCGAGCGGGCCCTGGTGTTGCAAGGCCGGGCCTTCAAGCACTGCGCCCTTGGCGGTGAAGCTGGCCACGCTGAAGGTCGGCAGGATGTCCGGCGCCATCAGCGCATCCATGTCGAGGCGGCTTTTGTCAAAACTCACCGGGTAGTGCGTGGGCATGCCGGGCTGCCAGTTGAAGGCCTTGAAATAACTCGCGACCGAGCCGATCACGTCGGCGGGGCTGCCCGTCAGGTCGATGTTGCCGTCGCCGTCGAAATCCACGGCGTATTTGACCCGGCTGGAGGGCATGAATTGCGGCATGCCCATGGCGCCCGCAAAGCTGCCGCGCGCATCAAACGGGTTGGCCTCGAGCCGGTTTTGCAGGGTCAGGAACTGCTCGATCTCGCCCTTGAAGAATTCGCTGCGCTCTTTGGCGCGGGGGTGATTGGCCGGGAAGTCAAAGGCCAGCGTGGTGAGGGCGTCCATCACGCGGAAGCTGCCGGTGTCGCGCCCGTAAATGGTTTCAACACCGATGATGCCGACAATGATTTCGGCGGGCACGCCGTATTCTTTTTCGGCGCGCTCCAGGGTCTGCTGGTTCTCCAGCCAGAAACGCCTGCCGGCTTCGATGCGAACGGGGTCGATAAAGCGGCTGCGGTACACGCGCCAGTTTTTGACGAAGGTCTTGGTGGGCGGCTGCATGAGACGTACCACAGTGGCGTTGTAGCGCGACTGGCCGATGGCGTCGCGCACCCAGTCGGGGTCGAGGTCGCGGCGGGCGGCCAGGTCATCGGCGAACTGCATGGCCTCCGGGCGTGTCGAATACAGCGGGCCCTGCGTTTGCGCCGGCTTGGCGGCCGCGGTTTTTTTGGCGGATTTTGCCTCGCCGGCCCAGGCGGCACTTGCAAGAGCGGCAATCAATAAAAAGGCAAATCCGGCGCGTTGAAAAGGCATCAGGTGGTGCACTGGCGTGCAGGGTGTGGAAGTCGAGGTGAGAGCTGGCCCGATTTTAAGCGGGCCATGCCAGCCGGTCGAATTCCTGCCGGAGCTGATTCAATTCAAGCCGCCCGTCACCGGATGCGCTCGCATAGCGTTGCAGCTCCAGCCGTACCAGCCAGTCATGCAGGGCCTGGCCTTGCCCGCCGGGTCCGGTCCCGTACTTTTGCTCCACCAGCAGGGCCAGCTGGCGCGGCGATGTGGCTGGCGTGCTGGCGATGCCGGCCGGCGCCAGCCGCTTGCGCGCCCGCGCCAGCAGGCGCAGCCAGGGGTCATGCTGCGCGCGGTCCCAGAGTGTCCAGCCGGCGCCCAGCAGCGCCGCCCCAATGATGAGGCCCAGCAGGACATAACTCAGGTCTTCCCAGCTGGGCGATTCAAAGCCGATGTCCTTGAGCAGGTCAAGCTGCCTGCCCTGGGTGTAATTGAGGATCCACTGGTTCCAGCTGTTGTTGACGGCTTCCCAGAACAGGCTCATCTGGGCCAGCAGGGTGGGGCTGAAGGACCGCAAGGCCTGCGCCACCACACCGTCCGGCGCGGCCAGCCGCTCGAAGTCCCCGATGCGGGTCGGCGCGACGGCTGAGGTCGGATCCACCCGCACCCAGCCCTGGCCCGCCTGCCAGACTTCGGCCCAGGCATGCGCATCGCTTTGCCGCACCGTCCAGTAACCGTCCACCGTGTTCATCTTGCCGCCCTGGTAGCCGGTGACGATGCGCGCGGGAATGCCCATGGCCCGCATCAAAATCACGAAGGAGGAAGCGATGTGCTCGCAGAAACCCTGCTTGCGGTCGAACCAGAATTCGTCGGCCGTGTGGGTGCCGTAGACGCCGGGGCTCAGCGTATAGCTATAGCCGCCGGTGCGCAGGCGGTCCATCACGGCGCGCACGAGGCCGGCAGTGTCCGCGCCCGCATTGCGGGGGTCGCCGCGAATCTCATCGGCCAATGCCCGCGTGCGCGGATTGGAGCCTGAGGGGAGGTTCAGGAATTCCTGCAGGCCGGGAACGCGCTCCAGCGGCCCGTGCCTGAAGTTGACGTGGCTTTGCGCCTTATAGCGCACAAGATCAAGAATCGGGCGGTTCACCAGCCACTGCAAATCGGCCTGCATCAGGCTTTGGTACCCCGGCGGCGCCGGGTTTTGTGCGGCGGCCTCCATCACAAACAGCCAGGGGCGGGTGGTGGGCTCCAGCGTGACCTCATAACGGATGGGTTCGCCCAGGAGTGTGAGGTTGGCCGTCACGCCATAGCGTTCGGCGCTGTTAAAACGGGGCGGGCGCCATTGCTGTCCGTCGAAATCGGACATCACCGGGCCGCGGAAATACAGGTCTTGCTGCGGTGGCGGCGGACCTTCGAACTTGATGCGCATGGCTACGCTCTGGTCCAGCGCCAGTGTGGCAATGCTGCCCACCTGCATCATGCCGCTCAGGCCGCTGCGGCCCGTCATGGCATCGCCTGGCACACCCCACAGTGGGGCAAGCCGCGGAAAAAACAGAAACAGCACCAGCATGACGGGCGCGCCCAGCAGCGCCATCCAGCTGGCTGTTTTGGCGGCCTGTAACAGCGGCGGTTTGCCTACCGGCAGGTGGGCGTTCACCAGCATCGTCAGCAAGCCCAGCAGCCCGATCAGCATGCTGACGGCTGTGAGCAGCGACTGCGAATAAAAGAAATTGCTCAGCATGCAAAAAAAGCCGAGGAAGAAAACCACAAAGGCATCGCGCCTGGCCCGCAATTCAAGTGTCTTGAGCGTGAGCAAAACCACCAGCATGGTGACGCCGGCGTCACGGCCCAGCAAGGTGCGATGGGTTGCTACGGTCGCCGCGATAGTGAGGGCCAGCAAGGCCACCAGCCACCACTTGCCCGGCAGCGGGCGGGCCAGCAGCGCCAGACGGCCGCGCCAGATGAGCACGGCGCCTGCGAGCGCGCTGCACCACAGCGGCAGTTCATTTACTTGCGGCAGCAGCACCCAGGCGATCACCACCAGCAGGAACAGGGTGTCCCGGGCGTCGCGCGGCAAGGTGTTCAGGCGACTCAACATACCGCCAGCGCCTCCAGGCAAAGCCTTTTGTGCGCCTCGCCGCTGGCGGGCTTGATCTCCAGCGAGGGCAGCCTCAGGCCGTAGTCCAGCGAAAGTTTGTCGGCCATCAATACCCAGGCGCACAGGCGCGAAAGCTTTTGCTCCACACCGGCGGAGCCTGCACTCGAGAAGTCCAGCCAGAGCTCGTGCCGTTGGGCCTGCTGGGTGTCGCGCACCACGAGGCCGTTGCCCTGGCCATCATCTTTTGCGGCCTTTTTCCAGACCACCAGCTTCATCGGGTCGCCGCGGCGGTAGCCGCGCACGCCGTCGAATTCGCCGCTGCTTTGCGCCCGCAGGGCAGCCGCTGCGCCGCCGGAGCGGGGTTCGCCGGGCGGCAGCGGCGGCGGGTGGGCTTCGGGCGCCGGATAAACCAGGATCTGCGATGCCGGCCGCCAGACCGTCCAGACGCGAAAGGTGCCTAGCGGAAAACGTGTTTCGGCGGTGAGCGTGGGCAGCCTGTGCAAACCCCGCCGAGGTGGCGTAAAGGCCACCTGCACCACGCTGCTGCCCTGGGCGGGTACATCGGTCCAGGCCCAGTGCCGTTCGGTACCTTTTTTCGGGTCCACATCGTGCGGGTCGAGCACGCTCACGCCGATGCCGTGGCGCACTTTGCGCCCGGCGTTCGTGAGCTTGACGTCAAATATGGCCGCTGCACCCGCGTAATGGGCCTGAGGCGCTACCAGGTTCATGGCGAGGCCGCGCAGTGTTCCGTGACAGACATGCATGCCCACCAGCGCACTGCCGGCTAGCAGAAAGGTCAGCATGTAACCCAGGCTGAGCTGGTAGTTGATGGAAGCCACCAGCAGCGTCAGCAAGGTCACGCCCAGCATCCAGCCCGGCCGCGTCGGCAGGATATAGACATTGCGCTGGGTCAGCGTGACGCTGTCGGTAAACGGCAGCTTGCTTTGCCACCATTTCTGGAAACGCCCGCGGACGAAGGCAAAAGGGTTGGGGATGGATGCCAGGGCGGCCATAAGAAGCGGCTTTCGGGCGGATTTCAGGACATCAAGCCGTCAGGTATTCAAGGCAAAGGCACGGCATCAAGCATCGCCCGCACCTGCTCAACCGGGCCCCGGCCGGCGTCGCTGACCGGAATGAGCCGGTGCGCAGCGGTCTGCGGCAGCACGGCGGCAATGTCGTCCGGCGCCACGTAATCGCGCTTGCTGAGAAAAGCCTGCGCCTTCGCGGCCCGCATGATGGCGATGCCGGCGCGGGGGCTCAGGCCCTGCAAAAACCAGCGGCCTGAACGGGTTGCCGCCACCAGGTCCTGCAGGTAATTGAGCAAGGGATCAGCCGCGTGAATCTGCGCCACCATTTGTTGCAGCTCCAGCAGGTCGTGCGGCGTCAGCAGGGCCGGCAACTGCTCGACCATGTCGCGCCGGTCGGCGCCGCGCAAAAGCTCACGCTCGGCGGCGCGGTCGGGGTAGCCCAGCGAAATCCGCATGTGAAAGCGGTCCAGCTGCGATTCAGGCAAGGCGTAGGTGCCGAGCTGGTCGTGCGGGTTTTGCGTGGCGATCACAAAAAACGGCAGCGGCAGCGGGCGGGTTTCGCCCTCCACGGTGACCTGTTTTTCCTCCATGGCTTCGAGCAGGGCGCTTTGGGTCTTCGGGCTGGCGCGGTTGATTTCGTCGGCCAGCAGCACCTGGGCAAACACCGGCCCGGGGTGAAACACAAAACTTTCCTTCTGGCGCTCGTAAATCGAGACTCCGGACAAATCGCTGGGCATCAGGTCGGCTGTGAACTGCACCCGCGAAAACTGGAGGCCGAAAGACCGTGACAGGGCATGGGCCAGCGTGGTTTTTCCCACGCCGGGGACGTCCTCAATCAGCAGGTGGCCGCCGGCCAGCAGGCAGGCTACACAATCCTGCACTTGTGCCGGCTTGCCGACGATGACCGTGTTAAGCTGATTCAGGAGCGCTTGAAGTTTTTCTTTGACGTTCATGGGCGTCAACCATACCGTAATTTTTTACAAATTATTTCCCGATGAGCACGACTGGTTATTTCAGCCACCCCGATTGCCATAAACACGAAATGGGCCCCGGCCACCCCGAGTGCCCGGAGCGGCTTGACGCCATTGAAGACTGGCTGCTGGCCACCGGCGTCAAGGACGCGCTGGACACCCGCGCAGCCCCGCTGGCGTCAATCGGCGACATCGAACTGGGGCATGACCGCATGATGGTGGCGGCGATCCGCGGCCTGAGCGACAGCCTGGGCGACGACATCAATGCGGGCGGCCCGGCTTACGCGCAGATCGACCCCGACACCGCCCTCAATATTCATAGCTGGAATGCCGCCGTGCGCGCGGTGGGCGCCGTGCTGGCGGCCACTGACGCCGTGATGGCCGGGGAACTTGAGAACGCGTTTTGCGCCGTGCGGCCGCCGGGCCACCATGCTTGCCACAACCGGTCCATGGGCTTTTGCATCTTCAACAGCGTGGCGATTGCCGCCAAATATGCGCTGGAGCGCCATGGCCTCAAGCGAGTGGCCGTCGTCGACTTCGACGTGCATCACGGCAACGGCACTGAAGACATCCTGAGCGGCGACGAGCGGGCGCTGATGGTGGGCTTTTTTCAGCACCCGTTTTACCCTTATTCCGGCGCAAACAGCCACGCCGGCAACATGCTCAACCTGCCGGTGCCGGCTTACACCAAGGGCATGGCTGTGCGCGAGATGATCGAGGCCAGCTGGATTCCGCGGCTTGAAGAGTTCAAGCCCGAGATGATTTTTATCAGTGCCGGTTTTGATGCGCACCGCGACGACGACCTGGGCCAGATGGGCCTGGTCGAGCAGGACTACGCCTGGATCACCCAGCGCCTGAAAGATGTCGCCAGGCGCCATTCGCAGGGCCGCATCGTCTCGTCGCTGGAAGGCGGCTACAACCTCAACGCGCTGGCGCGCAGCGTGGAAGCGCACATTCGCGTCCTGGCCGATATCTAGGCGTACGGGGGCTTTGATGAGTGCCGCAACTGCCGATCTTTCGGCCCCCGTGCTTCATACCCAGGATGCGCGCGGCGTGCACCGCCTGGTGCTGAACCGGCCCGGCACTTTTAACGCCCTGAGCGAAGACGTGCTGGCGGCGCTGCAAGCCGCGCTTGATGCCATTGCCGTGGACGCTTCGGCGCGTGCCGTGGTTATCTCGGCGCAAGGCAAGGCGTTTTGTGCCGGTCACAACCTCAAAGACATGCGCGCCCGGCCCGAGCTGGCCTACTACCAGAAGCTGTTTGCCCAGTGCACCCGCATGATGCTCAGCATCCAGAAACTGCCGGTGCCCGTGATTGCGCAGGTGCAGGGCCTGGCCACCGCCGCGGGCTGCCAGCTGGTGGCGCAGTGTGACCTGGCCGTGGCGGCCGGCAACGCCAGCTTTGGCGTCAACGGCATCGACGTGGGGCTTTTTTGCGCCACGCCCAGCGTGCCGCTGGTGCGCAATATGCCCGCAAAGCAGGCCATGGAAATGCTGATGACAGGTGACTTCATCACGGCCGACGAAGCGCGCGTGCGCGGGCTGGTCAACCGCGTCGTGCCGCTGGATTCACTGGACGCCGAAGTCGAAAATCTTTTGCAGTCGCTGCTGCTCAAACCGCGCGAAGCGCTTGCCATGGGCAAGGCGCTTTTCTACCAACAACGTGAAACCGGCATCGAGGCTGCCTACCAGCTGGCAGGCCAGTCCATGGCCCTCAATATGGCCCATGCCGTGGCACAGGAAGGCGTGCAAGCCTTCATCGACAAAAGGAAACCCCAATGGCCGCCGGCGCCCTGACGAACCGCCCCCCCGCCCGTATCGAGACCCTGGACGGCTGGTTTACCGCATTGGCCCAGCCCAGCTCCCTGACGGAACTCGCCACGCTGATTGGCTGCGCGCTGCTGGCCTGGCTGGTGGTGCGCGTAGCGGGCCGCGCGCGCATGGCGGTGGACGGGACCTCCATCCTCTTCGGGCGGCGGGTGATTGACGGCGTGCTGTTTCCCTTGCTGCTGTTGTTTTTTGCCTATGCGGCGCAGGCGCTTCTGGCCAGAGTCTTTCCGCTGGCGGTGTTCAAGGTCGCCATTCCGGTGCTGCTGTCGCTCGCCGTGATCCGCCTCGGCGTCAAGGTGCTGCAGATCGCTTTTAAAGATGCGCCGGTTGTGCGCGCGCTTGAGCGCACCATCTCCTGGCTGGCCTGGATCGCCATGGTGCTGTGGGTCAGCGGCCTGCTGCCGGTGGTGCTTGATGAGCTGGACGACATCAAGTGGAAGGTCGGCAACACCAACCTGTCAGTGCGCACCATGCTCGAAGGCGCGGTGACGGCCGGGGTGGTATTGCTCATCACCTTGTGGATATCTTCGGCCATCGAGGCGCGCCTGCTGCGTTCGGCCACCGGCAACGAGCTTTCCCTGCGCAAGGCGGTCGCCAACGCGGTGCGCGCCGTGCTGATGTTTGTCGGGCTGCTGCTGGCGCTGTCGTCCGTGGGCATAGATCTCACGGCCCTGTCGGTGCTGGGCGGCGCGGTCGGTGTGGGCGTGGGTTTTGGCCTGCAGAAGCTGGCCGCCAACTATGTCAGCGGCTTTGTCATGCTGGCCGAGCGCAGCGTGCGCATCGGCGACAACGTGCGCGTCGACACCTTCGAGGGGCGCATCACCGACATCAACGCGCGCTACACCGTGGTGCGCGCGCCCTCAGGGCGCGAGTCCATCGTGCCCAACGAAATGTTCATCAGCACCCGCATTGAAAACCTCTCGTTGAGCGATACGCAGGTGCTGCAGTCCACCGTGATATCGGTGGGCTATGACAGCGACGTCGAGCTGGTGATGCGCCTGCTCAATGAAGCCGCGCTCAAGCAGGACCGCGTGATGCGCGACCCGGGCCCCGGCGTCAACCTGACCAACTTCGGCGCCGACGGGCTGGAGTTCACCCTCAATTACTGGATGACGGACCCGGAAAACGGCCAGCAAAACCTGCGCTCCCGCGTCAACCTGGCCATTCTCGAGTCCTTGCGGGCGCACGGCATCGACATTCCTTACCCGCAGCGGGTCGTGCACACGCGGGTGAGCGTTGTGGACGAGGCAAAAGGAAAAGAAGGCGCCAATGGCGGCAAAGCCGGAGATGCCACTCCGGCCGCCCCGGCCAAGCCGTCCTGATCGCACCTCTTTCCGCCTTTCTTTCATTCCAATTGACGCCTGAAAGACACCTGTAGGACAGGGGTTGGGCAGGATGCTCTAATTCCCTGTGTCCGGCCCTCTATAATGAAAAATAGAACGACCGTTCTTTTTCTGCCTGGTCCCTCTGGATACCCTCCGGCAACCAGTCCCGCAGCCCGCATCAGGGGCGCCGCAGCATAGAATGCAAAGCTTACGTTTACGTCAACGTCAATTCAGTCCCGATTTCGTTTCGATTTCAATTAGTACTCAATCCATCAACTCTGGAGTCCTCTCATGAAGGTCTTGGTTCCTGTCAAACGCGTTGTGGACTACAACGTCAAAGTCCGCGTCAAATCCGATGGCACTGGTGTCGATATCGCCAACGTCAAGATGAGCATGAACCCGTTTGACGAGATCGCCGTCGAAGAGGCGACCCGCCTGAAAGAAAAGGGCGTCGTGACCGAAGTCATCGCCGTCAGCTGCGGTGTGCTGCAGTGCCAGGAAACCCTGCGCACCGCCATGGCCATAGGCGCCGACCGCGCCATCCTGGTCGAAACCGCCGAAGAACTGCAACCCCTGGCTGTGGCCAAGCTGCTCAAGGCGCTGGTCGAAAAAGAACAACCCCAGATCGTCATCCTCGGCAAGCAAGCCATTGACGATGACTGCAACCAGACTGGCCAGATGCTGGCCGCGCTGCTGGGCTGGCCCCAGGCAACGTTTGCCTCCAAGGTTGAAGTCGAAGGCGGCACCGCCAAGGTCACGCGAGAAGTCGACGGCGGCCTGGAAACCCTCTCACTCACGCTGCCGGCCATCATCACGACCGACCTGCGCCTGAACGAGCCGCGCTACGTCACCTTGCCCAACATCATGAAGGCCAAGAAAAAGCAGCTCGACAACGTCAAGCCCGAAGACCTCGGCGTGGACGTCAAGCCGCGCATCAAGACCCTGAAGGTCAGCGAGCCGCCCAAGCGCAGCGCCGGCATCAAGGTGGCCGACGTGGCCGCCCTGGTCGACAAACTCAAGAACGAAGCCAAAGTAATCTAAGGACTGATGACATGACCGCACTTGTTATTGCAGAACACGACAACGCCAGCATCAAGCCCGCGACCCTCAACACCGTAACCGCAGCCGCCCAGTGCGGCGGCGACGTGCACGTGCTGGTGGCCGGCAAGGGCGCCGAAGCCGCCGCCAAGGCCGCCGCCGCCATCGCCGGCGTGGCCAAAGTCATCCACGTCGAAGGCGATCATTTCGCCCACGGCCTGGCCGAGAACATGGCCGCGCAAGTCGTGGCTATCGCTTCCGCCTACTCGCACATCCTGTTTCCGGCTACCGCTTCGGGCAAGAACATCGCCCCCCGCGTAGCCGCAACGCTGGATGTCGGCCAGATCTCCGACATCACCAAAGTAGACGCTGCCGACACCTTCGAACGCCCCATCTACGCCGGCAACGCGATTGCCATCGTGCAAAGCCTGGACGCGACCAAAGTCATCACCGTGCGCACTACCGGCTTTGACGCCGCGGCCGCCACCGGTGGCTCCGCTGCCATCGAAACGCCCGCGGGCGTGGCCGACAGCGGCAAGTCGACCTTCCTCGGTTCTGAAATCGCCAAGAGCGACCGCCCTGAGCTGACGGCAGCCAAGATCATCGTCTCTGGCGGCCGCGCCATGGGCTCCAGCGAGAAGTTCAACGAAGTGCTGACGCCGCTGGCCGACAAGCTGGGCGCTGCCCTGGGCGCTTCACGCGCTGCAGTTGACGCGGGCTACGCCCCCAACGACTGGCAAGTGGGCCAGACCGGCAAGATCGTCGCGCCTCAGCTCTACATCGCCGCCGGCATCTCCGGCGCGATCCAGCATCTGGCCGGCATGAAAGACAGCAAGGTCATCGTAGCGATCAACAAGGACCCCGAGGCGCCGATTTTCAGCGTGGCGGATTACGGCTTGGAAGCCGACTTGTTCACGGCTGTGCCCGAGCTGGTTGCTGCACTTTAGGAATTTCGCCGAAGAAGAAATTTTTTGATAGGGAGACGGCAGCATGCGGATATTGAGATTGATGGGTGCGTCGGTTTTGTTTGCGGTTTTAAGTGCCGGCGTCAGTGCTGCAACGGTAGGGAAGCTCTCCCAGTACAAAGTCAATCCAGCCGTGGGTGACAAGATCGGCTCACTGGGCCTTATCTTTGTCAATCCCGTGATCACGGCCGATGGCGATCCAAGCCGTGCTCAAGGCTATGCACTTTCGGGTGTGCAGGATCCCATCAAGATAGCGAGGGCTGCCGATCGCTACGCTGAGCTATTTACGCTCAATGGCGTGCCGACAACTTTTGTTGGGGCGTTTGACAAAACAGCCGAGCTCAAAACGGTATTGAGTCAATCGTTAAGCAAGTCCACGCATGTTCTCTTTTTTGAACCTGTTGGTACGGTCTTGACGACCATGAGCGCTCGTGCCCAGCCAATTGGCTCCGTCCGGTATCGGATCACACTGCTGGATAACCAGAGCCGCCGGCTTATTGAGATGTATGACGAGTTCGGCGTCAATTTTGTGAAGTCGTTGTTCAGTCCGGATACGTTGCTGTTTGATGTTGCCGCATCTCGCTGGTACAACACGCTGGCCGCAGAGAAGCTTGTTGACACCCTGCCCGAAGATCCAAAACGCCCTCCCTCCAAGACCTATCCGCCTGAAGGCCAAGATAGCAAATAAGGCAATCCATGACATACAAAGCCCCCCTCAAGGACATGCTGTTCGACATCCAGCATCTGGCCGACATCGAACAGATCGCAAAAATCCCCGGCTTTGAAGAAGCCGGCTTCGACACCGCACAGGCGGTGCTCGAAGAATGTGCCAAGTTCAACGAAGGGGTGCTGGCGCCGCTGAATCGCGATGGTGATATCAACCCCTCCAGCTGGAAGAACGGCGAAGTCACCACCACGCCCGGCTTCAAGGACGCCTTCCGCCAGTACGTGGAAGGCGGCTGGCAGGGCCTGCAGCACCCGGCGGATTTTGGCGGCCAGGGTCTGCCCAAAACCATAGGCGCGGCCTGCGGCGAAATGCTCAACTCCGCCAACATGAGTTTTGCCCTGTGCCCGCTGCTCAGCGACGGCGCCATTGAAGCGCTGCTCACGGCCGGCTCTGACGACCTCAAGGCGGTTTACCTCGAAAAGCTCGTGAGCGGCCAATGGACAGGCACCATGAACCTGACCGAGCCGCAGGCCGGCTCAGATCTCGCCATGGTGCGAAGCCGCGCCGAGCCGCAGCCCGACGGCAGCTACAAAATCTTCGGCACCAAGATATTCATCACCTATGGTGAACACGACATGGCCGAGAACATCGTGCACCTCGTTCTCGCTCGCGTCACCGGCGCGCCTGAAGGCGTCAAAGGCATCAGCCTCTTCGTCGTGCCCAAGTTCATGGTCGGCAAAGACGGCGCACTCGGCGCGCGCAACGATGTGCACTGTGTCAGCATCGAACACAAAATGGGCATCAAGGCCTCGCCTACCGCCGTGTTGCAGTACGGCGATCACGGCGGCGCCGTCGGCTACATCGTCGGCGAAGAAAACCGCGGCCTTGAATACATGTTCATCATGATGAACTCGGCGCGCTACGCCGTTGGCATGCAGGGCATCGCGATTGCAGAACGCGCCTACCAGAAGGCCGTCGCATTCTCGAAAGACCGCGTGCAAAGCCGCCCGGTTGACGGCTCCATCAAGGCCAGCGCACCCATCATTCACCACCCCGACGTCAAGCGCATGCTGATGACCATGCGCGCCTACATCGAGGGTTGCCGCGCCATGGCTTCCGTGGCCGCCGCGGCTTATGACGCGACGCATCACCACCCCGACGCCGACGTGCGCAAACAGAACCAGGCGTTTTACGAATTCATGGTGCCGCTGGTCAAGGGCTACAGCACCGAGATGAGTCTCGAAGTGACATCGCTGGGCGTGCAGGTGCACGGCGGCATGGGCTTTATTGAAGAAACCGGTGCGGCCCAGTATTACCGCGACGCCAAGATCCTGACCATCTACGAAGGCACGACCGCCATCCAAGCCAACGACCTGATTGGCCGCAAAACTTCGCGCGACGGCGGCCAGACAGCCAAGGCCATCGCCGCGCAGATCGAAAAAACCGAGAGCGAGCTGATCAAGCAAGGCAGCGCTGATGCGCTGGCCGTGGCCAAGCGCCTGAAGGCCGCGCGCCTGGCCTTCATCGACGTGGTCGACTTTGTGGCGGGTAACACCAAGGCCAGCCCCAATGCCGTGTTTGCCGGCAGCGTGCCTTACCTCATGCTCGCGGGCAATGTGGTGGCCGGCTGGCAGATGGCGCGCTCGCTGCTGGTGGCGCAAGAGCAAATCGCCAAGGGCGTCGATGTCGCCTTCATGCAGGCCAAGGTCACGACCGCGCGTTTCTACGCTGACCACCTGCTGACCAAGGCGCCCGGTGTGCGCGACAGCATTGTGGAAGGCGCCGACAGCGTGACCGCGCTGGCCCTCGACGCGTTCTGAGGCGGCACGGCCTCCCTTCATAGCATCCATGGCTGCCCCGCGCGGGCAGCGTGTTTTTCTGAATCCCTGAACTTCGGAGTCACCATGTCCAGACTGCCCGGCGCATTGAACAAGCTGCCTTTGCCCATCATCGGTTCGCCGCTCTTCATCATCAGCAACCCCAAGCTGGTGATTGCCCAGTGCAAGGCCGGTGTGGTCGGGGCCATGCCCGCACTCAATGCGCGGCCGGCGTCGCAGCTTGACGAATGGCTGGCCGAAATCACCGAGGCGCTGGCCGCCCACAACAAGGCCAACCCCGACAAGCCCGCCGCGCCCTTTGCCATCAACCAGATCGTGCACAAGTCCAACGACCGGCTGGAGCACGACATGGAAATGTGCGTGAAGTACAAGGTGCCCATCTACATCACCAGCCTGGGCGCGCGTGAAGACATCAACGCGGCGGCGCACAGCTACGGCGGCGTGGTGCTGCACGACATCATCAACAACAAGTTTGCCCGCAAGGCGATTGAAAAAGGCGCCGACGGCCTGGTGGCCGTGGCCGCCGGCGCGGGTGGCCATGCGGGTGTCAAAAGCCCGTTTGCGCTGATTCAGGAAATTCGCCAGTGGTTTGACGGCCCGCTGGCGTTGTCGGGCGCGATATCCACCGGCGGCGCGGTGCTGGCCGCACAGGCCATGGGCGCCGACTTCGCCTACATCGGCTCGGCCTTTATCGCGACCGACGAAGCGCGCGCCGCCGATGCCTACAAGCAGGCCATCGTCGACGGCAACTCCGACGACATCGTCTACAGCAGCCTCTTTACCGGCGTACACGGCAACTACCTCGCGCCGTCCATCCGTGCAGCCGGCATGGACCCCGAGAACCTGCCCGACGGTGACGTCAAGACCATGAACTTCGGTGGCGGCGAAGGCAGCAAGTCCAAGGCCTGGAAAGACATCTGGGGTTGCGGTCAGGGCATTGGCGCCGTCAGCAAGGTGCAGCCTGCCGCGGACTTTGTCGAGCAGCTCAAACGCGAATACCACGACGCGCGCCAGCGGGTCTGTGCCTGAACACTCGCTTCGATGAGTGCTGCGCCGCGCCTTCCCGGCATTGATGCCCTCAAGGGCCTGGCGTGCGTGATGATCGTCTGGCACCACCTGGCCTTTTACGGCCCCATGTCGGATGTGGTCCACCCCTTTGCGCCCGCGCTGATGGGTTGGCTGTATGACTATGGCCGTATGGCCGTGCAGGTGTTCCTGGTTGTGGGCGGATTTCTGGGGGCGGCCTCGCTCGCGCCCAAGGGCGTGGCGGTGTTCGATTCACCTGGCCGGCTACTGTTCAGGCGCTACTGGCGGCTCGCCAAACCTTATCTGGTGGCGCTGGCCGTGAGTGTGCTGGTGGCAGCGCTGGTCAGGCCCTGGTTTGCGCATCCATCGGTGCCGGCAGCGCCCACGCTGCCGCAGCTTCTGGCCCATGTATTTCTGTTGCAAGACATCCTCGGCCAGGAAGCGCTTTCCGCCGGCGTCTGGTATGTGGCTATCGACTTTCAGCTCTATGCGGCGGCGGTGCTGATTTTTACGTTTGCCCGGCGCTTTCAGTCTCAGTCAGGCGAGCATGCCGACGGCGCGGTTTCAGCACCGCTGGGCGTGAGCCTCGTCCTGCTGCTCGCTTTGGCTTCGCTGCTGTTCTTTAACCGCCTGCCGGCGTTTGACATCACCGCCCTGTATTTCTGCGGCTCCTACGCACTGGGCATGCTGGCCTTCTGGGCCTCCAGCAATATGGGCGGGCGGCGCGGCTTCTGGCTGGCTGCCATGGCGGCTATGGGCGCTCTGGCCCTGGCGCTGGATTTCAGGGGTCGCCTGGTAGTGGCGCTGGTCACCGCCTTCGGGCTGGTGTGGCTCTCCAGCCTTCAGCCCAACGCCTGGCTGCTGCGCTGCTCGCAGCAGCGCTGGTTGCTGCAACTGGGCAAGGTTTCGTACTCGGTGTTTCTCATCCACTTTCCGGTATGCCTGCTGGTCAATGCCATTGCCGGCCACTTCTGGCCGACACAGCTCTTGCCCAATGTGGCGGGCCTGCTGCTGGCGTTTGTGCTGTCGCTGCTGGCGGGCAGCGCGCTGTATCGCTGGGTGGAGTCACAGCCCTTGCTGCCCGTGCTGGGCCGCTTGCGCCGGATTTGACCCGGCCTCACCCGGCCTAGCGCCTGAACATCCCCAGCTTCAGTTCCCAAGGCTTACCCAGCCATGAGGCATGTGTGGTGTGGTCGGCCAGGTCGTCGCCGGTGAGGCCATGCACAAAAACATCCAAGCCGTTCCGCTCGCTCTCCAGCCAGGGGATGAGGCGGTCAAACACCTCACTGTCAAACGCCAGCTGGCAACTCCAGCGCGGGTGCGGGCCGACCTCACGCTCATGCACCCGGCCGACAGCCACGCCAAACAGCTCACCGGCTTTTTCGCATAGCGCGCGCGCCTGCTCAACCGTGCCGGGTTCGAAATAGACATGCGCGTGGTAATGGGCGTAGAGGTTTTCGGGGCGTTTGATCATGGTTTAGCCATTATTTCCGCCCAGCGCCGGCCGTGTTGCGGAAGGGGTTCTGATTGCATATACTGTATTTATATACAGTAATTTGATTCTTCCGTTTTTTACCTTTTGCACGCTTGTTTCGCACGTCTGTTTTCAAGCCAGGTCCATGTCCGACGCCATCATCCCCATTCACGCCATCAAAGGCCGCGGCACCGCCACGCGCATCGCGCACCGGTTTGAAAAAGACGTGCGCAGCGCCTGGGATGACGGCTGGGGCACGCTGGAAGAGGATGCCGCACAGGTCGCCGCCGGCGAGGCGCCGCGGCTGGAAACCACGGTGACGATGGAAACCGCGCGCAGCGCCATCGTCGGCAATGACTCGCCCGACATCTTTTTCGACTACAGCATCAACCCCTACCGCGGCTGTGAGCATGGCTGCGTGTATTGCTATGCGCGGCCCACGCACAGCTACCTCAACCTCTCGCCCGGCCTGGACTTTGAAACCAAGATCATCGCCAAGCGCAACATTGCCGAGGTGCTGCGCGCCGATTTGCGCAAGCGCAGCTATGTGCCGCGGCTGCTCAATATCGGCTCGGGCACCGACTGCTATCAGCCCGCTGAGCGCGAGCTGCGCCTCACGCGCAGCATCATCGAGTTGCTGCAGGAAGTGCGGCACCCGTTTTCCCTGATCACCAAATCCAGTGGCGTGGAGCGTGACCTCGATTTGCTGGCGCCGCTGGCGGCCGACAAGCTGGCCGCCGCCTACGTGACCATCACGACACTTGACGGGGAACTCGCGCGCAAGCTCGAGCCGCGCGCGGCCGCGCCGCACCGGCGCCTGCGCACCATACGCACGCTGGCAGAGCACGGCGTCCCGGTCGGCGTGAGCGTGGCGCCGCAAATCCCGTTTGTGAATGAGGATATGGAGCATGTATTGGAGGCCGCCTGGGAGGCCGGCGCGCGCAGCGCCTTCTACACCGTGATCCGCCTGCCCTGGGAGTTGGCGCCCATCTTCAAGGAATGGCTGGAGCTGCACTACCCGCAGCGCGCCGCGCGCATCATGGCGCGCATCCAGGAAATGCGCGGCGGCAAAGACTACGACAGCGACTTTGCCTCGCGCATGAAGGGTTACGGCCTGTGGGCTGAGCTGATCAAACAGCGCTTTGAGAAAGCCTGCAACCGCATCGGCTTTAACCGCCAGCGCATTGAGCTGGACTTGAGCCAGTTCCGTCCGCCGGGGGCTGAGGGGCAAGGGAGTCTTTTTTGAAGGCCAGGTGTTTTTTGGGCGTGAGGGCTATAGTGCAGCCGTTCTTTCAAGGAGTTGAGCGTGGCATTTGACTGGAAACATTCATCGGATGAAGTGGACTGGGACGCGCTGTCGCATCTGTACCGCATTGCCCCTTTGGGCGAGAAGAAACCGTCGGACCTGAAGGTCGTGTTTTCCAACAGCCTGTTCAAGTGTTTTGTGTATGACGGCGCCACGCTGATAGGCGCAGGCCGGGCGCTGGCCGACGGCATGGACTGCTCTTACATCTGCGACATTGCGGTGCACCCGGAGCATCAGGGCGTGGGCCTGGGCAAGGACATCGTGTCTTCGCTGGTCAATCAGTCCAAGGGGCACAAGAAGATCATTCTCTATGCGGTCGCCGGCAAGGAGCCGTTTTATCGCAAGCTCGGCTTCAGGCGCATGCTGACGGCGATGGCGATTTTTGCGAATAGCGGGCAGGCGATGCAGAGCGGGTTGATCAGCGACGACTGATCGGGCAGCCGAGGCTGGTTCTTAGCGCTGGTAGCTGCGGTTCAGCCGCACTTCGAGTTTCTTCTGCAGCGTCTCAAACGAAGCACTCATCGCCCAGTAAATTCCCGCAGCCGCCAGGTAGAGTGGAAAGGGCTGAAAGGTCGTGGCAATCACTTCCTTGGTCGCCAGCATCAACTCGCCCACCGCAATCACCGACACCAGCGAGGTGTCCTTGATCAGGCTGATCAGGCTGTTGGACAAACTGGGCACGGCCAGGCGCAAGGCTTGGGGGCCAATCACATAGCGCAGCGTTTGCGCCTGCGTCAGGCCCAGGCTACGGGCCGCGTTCCACTGGCCGTGTTCCACGCCGTTGATCGCGCCGCGAATCGTCTCCGACAGGTAAGCGCCCACGTTCAGGCTCAAGCCCAGGATGCCGGCGGTGATCGGGTCGAACTGGATGCCTATGCTGGGCAGGCCGAAGTAGATGACAAAGAGCTGCACCAGAAGCGGCGTGCCGCGCATGCAGCTGACATACAGCGTTGCAAACTGCGAAAGCCCCGGCACCTTGGCCAGCCGTGTGACGGCCACGATGGTGCCGATGATGGCGCCGAAGAAAACAGACGCCACCGCCAGCAGCAGCGTCCACGCCGCGCCTTTGAGCATCAGCGGCAAAGCATCGCGCAGCAACTGGGTCAAGCCGGTCAGGTCCATAAGGGTCTCCACAAATAAAAACCCCGGCGCAGAGCCGGGGTTGCTTTAAGCGCCTGCCGAAGGCGGCGCGCGGCTGATCGAATGTTACTTCGCTTATTTCGTTGCGACAGGCGGCTTGCTTACGTCGCGGTCAAACCACTTGGTGGAGATCTTCGCGAAGCTGCCGTCGGCTTGCAGGTCGGCCAGCGCTTTGTCGATGGCGGCCTTGAACTTCGGGTTGTTCTTCACAAACGGAATGCCGGATTTCTCCAGGTCGCCCACCGGCGCGCCGGGCTTGAGTGGCAGCTTGGTTTGCTTGACGATGTAGGGGATCAAAAGGCTGTCGTTCAGCGCGGCGTCGATGCGGCCCAGTGCCAGGTCTTGCAGATACTCTTGCGCGCCGGGGTAGGTCTTCACATCAATGCCGCCCACCTTCTTGGCGATGTCGGCGTAGTTGGTGCCTTGGCCCAGGCCCAGCTTTTTGCCTTTGAGGTCGTCCAGCGTCTTGAACTCGCGCTTTTCGTCCTTGCGGATGATGAGCTGCGGGGCCGAGATGGTGTAGGGCTCGGAGAAGTCAAAAGTCTCTTTGCGCTTGTCGGTGATGCCGACCTGATTGATCACTACGTCGTATTTGCCGGCCTGCAGGCCCGCCAGGATGGCGCTCCATTCGCTGGTCGAGAACTCGGCTTTGACGCCCAGCTTTTGCGCCAGGGCATTGGCCAGTTCCACTTCAAAGCCGGCGAGCTGGCCGCCTTCTTTGTAGTTGAAGGGCGGGTAGGTGCCTTCGAGTGCGACCTTGAGTGTGCCGCGCTGCTTGACGGTGTCGAGCAGGTCGGCGGCACTGGCGCCCAAAGCGAGCGTCAAAAGGAGAGCGGAAGCGACGGCTTTACGGATATTCATATTCAACCCTTGCATAAGAGAATTGTTATTGAGATGAAAACTGAATATTAAATCTGCCGCCACTTTGGTGCATGGCGGGGGCCAAAGGCCCTACAGGGCATCCGGGTGCTTCACGCGCGCGGCGTGCCGGCTCAGGGCTTGGTGCAGTGGGCGTAGATATCCATCGCAGGCTTGTAGACGCTGGTCTGCACATTCATCAGGCCGAGCACCGAATGAAAGTAGTTGTCGTGGCTGACCGGCGCATCGAGCTGCTGCTTCAGGCAGGCGGTGCTCAGCTTGTTGCGCTGCTCAAAGCCGGGCGAGAGCCAGGTGATCCATGGCACGCGCTTTTGCACCTCAGGTGCAATGCCGTAGGGCATGCCGTGCAGGTAGAGGTTGTTCTCGCCCAGCGACTCGCCGTGGTCGGCCAGGTAGAGCAGGGCGGGTGCGCTGCGCGCTTCTTGCGCCTTGAGCCACTGGATGGACGAGGCCAGCAGTTTGTCGGTGTAGACGATGCTGTTGTCATAGGCATTGAGCAGGCCTTCGCGGCTGCAGCTTTGCAGCGCGTTGTCGGTGCACTCGGGCAGGAATTTTTTGACAGCTTGCGGCGAGCGCTTGTAATACGCCGGGCCGTGGCCGCCCATCTGGTGCATCACCACCACCACGCCTTTGGCGCGCCGCTCGGCGGGCAGCGCGGCAATGCGCTCGTCAATGCCGTGCAGCATGACTTCATCAAAACATTCGCCGCTGTCGCACAGGCCGGGCACCTGGAGCGCCACCGTGTTCACGTTGGGTACGCGGTCGCACACGCCTTTGCAGCCGGATTGGTTGTCTATCCACAGCACGGCCAGGCCCGCGCGCTGCAGCACGTCCAGCATGCCTTCGTAGTTGGCGGGCCGTGAGTCATAGGCTTCGCGCCCGAAGTTGGAGAACATGCAGGGCACCGACGCTGCCGTGCTGGTGCCGCATGACCAGGCGTTGCGCTGGCTCACCACGTTTTCCTGGGCCAGCAGCGGATTGGTGGGCCGGCTGTAGCCGTTGAGTGAAAAGTTGCCGCTGCGCGCCGTCTCGCCCAGCACCAGCAGCAGCAGCGGCGGTTTGTTTTGTGCGGTGTAGCTGGCGCCAAGCTTGGCGTCTTCGCCCAGGGGCAACACGATGGATTCGTCGCGCTGGAAAGGTTTGGCCGCTATGGAGCCCAGTGCGTAGAAGGAGTTGAGCGGGTTGATCAGGTAGCGCACATGGGTGTAGTTGCGCATCACGGAGGCAATGCTCTGGAAGAACAAAAACACCACCAGCACCAGCAGCACGCAGGCGCCGGTCAGCGTGGCGGCGTTGGTGAGTACTTGCCGCGCGGCGCTTGCACGCCTGACTTTTTGCCGCCACAGCACAATCATCGGCAGGATTGCCAGCACCAGCACCGTGGCCAGCAGGCGCCAGTTCAGCAGATCGCGGGTTTCGCGCACATCAGTCTGCAGCGTGTTGACCATCATGGTCTTGTCGATGACCACGCCGTAGGCCATCATGAAGTAGGCGCCGAAGGCTGCCGAGAGCAGAAAGAGCGTGATGGCCGGCTTGAGCGTCCAGCGCCAGGCCAGCAGGCTGAGCAACGCGGTGGTTGCCAGCGCAATCACCAGCGCCAGCGCAATGCTGATCACTGCAACCTGGCCGCCGGTGAGGCCGGGCAGGCGGGCCAGCTCGCGCCACAAGGCCACATTGCATACGGTGGCGATCCACAGACTGGCAATCACCACCAGCCAGAAGGGCCGCATGCCGGTGTCTTGCCGGACGGTGGTCAGAATAACGGGCCGCGATGCGGAGGATCTAGAAGATGCGGAAGAGGAAGGGCGCAGCGGCATAGCGCTGGATTGTATTTGGGCCGCCTTAAATGAGGCTTAAAGGCCTTAAGAAGGCCGAGGTCGGCTCAAGCTTCAATCTGCCAGGCCCAACTGCCGCGCGTGGTGGCGCAGGTGCTCTTCCATAAAGGTTGCGATGAAGTAGTAGCCGTGGTCATAACCCGCGTGGCGGTGCAGTGCCAGCGGTTGGCCCGCTTTGGCGCAGGCCGCTTCAAACAGCTCGGGGTAGAGCTGTTCGGCCAGGAATTTGTCGTCCAGGCCCTGGTCTATGCGTATGCCACCGGGGTAGGGCGCTGCGGGCATGCGATTCATCAGGGCGGTGGCGTCATGCTCCAGCCATTCCGATTCATCGCTGCCGAGATAGCCGGTGAACGCCTTGCGCCCCCAGGGGCACTGGCTGGGCGCGCAGATGGGCGCAAAGGCCGAGACGGATTTGAAGATGTCCGGATGCCGGAGTGCAAGCGTCAACGCACCATGGCCGCCCATCGAATGGCCGAAGATGCCTATGCGCGTGGCGTCTACCGGCAAGGTGCCCGTCAGCAGAGGCAGCAGCTCCGCCGTGATGTAGCTTTCCATGCGGTAGTGCTGTGACCACGGGGCCTGCGTCGCATCCAGGTAAAAACCGGCGCCCCGGCCGAAATCCCAGCTGTCGGTCTCGCCCGGAATCTTCGCGCCGCGCGGGCTGGTGTCGGGCGCGATCAGGGCAATGCCCAGCTCGGCCGCCAGGCGCTGCGCACCGGCCTTGATCATGAAGGTTTCTTCGTTGCAGGTCAGGCCCGCGAGGTAGATCAGCGCCGGCACTTTGTCGCCGGCTTCGGCATTCGGCGGCAGGAAGACCGAGAACTTCATAGTCAGGCCGACCTCGCGCGAGTCGTGCTGGTAGTAGCGCTGCATGCCGCTGAAGCAGCCGTGTTCAGAGAGGAGTTCGGGAGTGTTCACCATGGGCACTTAGTAAATGACCACGCCGCGAATCGACTCGCCGCTTTTCATTAAATCAAACCCCTTGTTGATGTCTTCCAGCGGCATGGTGTGCGTGATCAGGTCGTCGATATTGATCTTGCCTTCCATGTACCAGTCAACGATCTTGGGCACATCGGTGCGGCCGCGTGCGCCGCCGAAGGCGGAGCCTTCCCATTTGCGGCCGGTCACCAGCTGGAAGGGGCGGGTGCTGATTTCGGCGCCGGCTTCGGCCACGCCAATGATGATGCTGCGGCCCCAGCCCTTGTGGGTGCACTCCAGCGCCTGGCGCATCACCTTGGTGTTGCCTATGCATTCAAAGCTGTAGTCGGCGCCGCCGTCGGTGAGTTGCACGATGGCGTCGACAACGTTCTCTGTGTTTTTGGGGTTGATGAAGTGCGTCATGCCGAACTTGCGCGCCATCTCCTGACGAGCGGGGTTGATGTCGACGCCGATGATCTTGTCGGCGCCCACCATCTTCGCGCCCTGGATCACATTGAGGCCGATGCCGCCCAGGCCGAACACTACGACGTTGGTGCCGGCTTCGACCTTGGCGGTGAAGAGCACCGCGCCAATGCCGGTGGTGACGCCGCAGCCGATGTAGCAGACCTTGTCAAAGGGGGCGTCTTCACGAATCTTGGCCAGCGAAATTTCAGGGGCGACGGTGTAGTTGCTGAAGGTGCTGGTACCCATGTAGTGAAAGATGGGCTTGCCGTCCAGGCTGAAGCGGCTGGTGGCATCGGGCATCAGGCCTTTGCCTTGCGTGCCGCGGATCAGCTGGCACAGATTGGTTTTGCGCGAGAGGCAGAACTTGCACTGCCGGCATTCGGGCGTGTAGAGCGGGATGACATGGTCGCCTTTTTTGAGTGTGGTCACGCCGGGGCCGACGTCAACCACAATGCCAGCGCCTTCATGGCCAAGGATGGCGGGGAAGATGCCTTCCGGGTCTGCGCCCGAGAGCGTGTAGTAGTCGGTGTGGCAGATGCCGGTGGCCTTGATTTCGACAAGCACCTCGCCGAATTTCGGGCCTTGCAGGTCCACGGTTTCAATGGTCAGGGGCTGGCCTGATTTCCAGGCGATGGCGGCTTTGGTTTTCATGGGTGTCGGGCTTGTGTTGGGGGTGGGTGAAGAGGGCTTGCAGCGCGTAAGGCACTATAAGCCAGCCGCCCGGGCCAGTACTCTCAAAGGTGTTTCATTTTGAGAAATCCCCACGCGTCGCCGGCCCTAAAAAAGAAAGCCGCCTGGCCCCAAAAGGGCACAGGCGGCTGTCGGTTGACGAGAGAGAAGCCGGCAAGCCAGGGCTTGCCGGGGCGGCCTTAGCGGCCGATTTCCTTCAGGTACTGTGCGCGTGCGGCGATGGCGGTGTCGGTGAAGTCGGTGAACACGCCGTCAACACCTGCGCGGTAGTAGGCCAGGTACTCGGCCTTGGGGTCGCCCTGGTAGTCGGCGGCCAGGCGGCGGCGCTCATCGCGGAAGGTGAAGGGGTGCACGAAGAGGCCGGCTTTGTGCGCATCGGCCACAAAGCTGGTGACGGGCGTGGAGTTGGAATCGGCGTCGTTGAGCTTGCCGTCGCGGTTGATGTCGACCTGCTTGCCGTCGGCGCCAATGGTGCCGGTGGTGCTGATGATGTAGCGCTTCCAGGGGCCGACGCCGTCTGCGTAGGTCTTGATGTCGGCCAGGCCTGCGGGCGTGGTCAGGGCGTCAAAGAAACGCTTGTCGCCAGCCTTGGTCCAGTCATAGGGGCGGTCGCTCGGCACGGCGAAGGTCACGCGGCCGGTTTTCGGGTCGATGCCGTCGCCGTCGATCAGCTGGATCAGCTTCGTGTTGAGGCCCTTGCTCTTCATGTACTTGAGGCTGCCGGGTTCAAACGACTGCACGTAGATGGGCGCGGTCTTGCTGTTCCAGCCGGCGGCGTTGATGATGGCGATCAGCTTGTCTTCCAGCGGCAGGCCGCGTTCGCGGAAGTAGGTCGGGTTCTTGGTTTCGGGGTAGATCGCAATCGTGCGGCCGGTCTTGATGGACTGGGCCTTGGCCAGGTCCACCACTTCCTGGAAGGTCGGGACCTTGAACTGGCCGTTGAACTGCTGGGGGCGCTCTGCATCGGTCGAGATGGCGCCCAGCGTGCGGATTTCCGCGAGGGTGAAGTCGTCGCTGAACCAGCCGGTCTGCGTTTCGCCGTCGACCTGGATGGTCTTTTTGCGCGAGGCGAATTCAGGGTGCTTGGCCACGTCGGTGCTGATGGCCAGGTTGGGGTCGTGGCGCGTCATCAGCACGCCGTCCTTGGTGGAGATCAGGTCCATCTCGATCACATCGGCGCCCAGCTCGATGGCGCGCGTATAGGCTTCCAGCGTTTCTTCAGGCAGGTAGCCCGAGGCGCCGCGGTGGGCGATGACCAGGGGCGCCTTGCCGTCCAGGGTGGAGAGGCCGGCTTGTGATGTCGTGCCGGAAGTCGAGCAGGCGGCCAGCAGTACGCTGCTGCAAAGAAGGGCGAGCAAGCTGCCTTGCTTCAAGTTGAAGGCCTTGCGGGTCGATACGGTCATGGGTGCATCCCTTAGTTAAAAGGCTGATCGTATGCGGCGAATCACGACAGGCATGTGACAGTGTGTGCGGCGATGATGTCTATACAACAGCCGCGCTGCAGGCAAAAAAAATGCCGGAGCAGGCCCGGCTTTTTTTGAATGAAGAAAGCGACGAGTAAGGCAGGCCTATCAGGCGCTGAAGAAGCTCTTGAGCTTGTCGGCCCAGCCTTCTTCGCTTGGCGAATGTTTGGCGCCGCCTTTTTTCAGCGACTCGTCCAGCTCCTTGAGCAGCTTGCGCTGGTGCTCGGTGAGCTTGACCGGCGTTTCGACCGTGATGTGGCAATACAGGTCACCGGGGTAGCTGGAGCGCACGCCCTTGATGCCCTTGCCGCGCAACCTGAACTGCTTGGAAGCCTGGGTGCCTTCGGGGATGTCGATCGCGGCCTTGCCGGCGAGCGTCGGCACTTCAATCTCGCCGCCGAGCGCGGCGGTGGTGAAGCTGATGGGCACGGCGCAATGCAGGTCGTCGCCGTCACGCTCGAAGATGTCGTGCTTCTTCAGGCGGATCTCGATGTAGAGGTCGCCCGGCGGGCCGCCGTTGGTGCCCGGCTCGCCGTTGCCGGTCGAGCGGATGCGCATGCCGTCGTCGATGCCCGCGGGGATTTTGACTTCCAGCGTCTTGTTGTTCTTGGTCTTGCCCACGCCGTGGCAGGTGATGCAGGGCTCGGGAATCAGTTTGCCCGTGCCTTTGCACTGCGGGCAGGTCTGCTGCACGCTGAAGAAACCCTGGCGCATCTGCACCACGCCGTGGCCGTGGCAGGTGGTGCAAGTCACTACCTTGGTGCCGGGCTTGGCGCCGCTGCCGTGGCAGGTGTTGCAGTCGTCCCAGCTCGGGATGCGGATTTGCGCTTCCTTGCCGTTGGCGGCTTCTTCGAGCGTGATCTCCATGGCGTAGCTCAGGTCGCCGCCGCGGTACACCTGCCGGCCGCCGCGCTGGCCACCGCCGCGCTGGCCGCCGAAGACGTCGCCGAAGATGTCGCCAAAGGCTTCGGCAAAGCCGCCAAAGCCTTCCGCGCCTGGGCCGCCGCGCATATTGGGGTCCACGCCGGCATGGCCGTACTGGTCGTAGGCCGCGCGTTTGTCGCCGTCGGAAAGCATCTCGTAGGCCTCTTTGGCCTCCTTGAATTTTTCCTCGGCAACCTTGGACGCATCCCCCTGGTTGCGGTCGGGGTGGTGCTTCATCGCGAGCTTGCGATACGCCTTTTTGATGTCTTCATCACTGGCGTTTTTGGGAACGCCCAGTGTGTCGTAGTAGTCTTTTTTGGTGGCCATGGCGGGTCAGTCAGGTCAGTCAGAAATCGTTGTTATGAAGGCCGGCGTGCCGGCAGGCAGTACGCAGGGAACAAAGCGCGGGAAACGCAAAAGCGGAAATCCGGGATGGCTCCCGGTTTTCCGCCTTTGCTGGGCTGCCTTGCCGTCTGCTTTTGCATGCAGTTATCGCGCCAATGCAGGGTTGCTTTGTAAAAAGCGCTTAGCCCTTTTTGACTTCCTTGACTTCGGCGTCCACCACATTGTCGTCGGCCGGCTTGGCTTCAGCCTGGGCGGCGCCCGCCGCGCCTGCGTCACCGCCGGCTGCGGCTTGCGATGCCTGCATGTCGGCGTACATTTTTTCGCCGAGCTTCTGGCTGGCTTCCATCAGCGCCGTGTTCTTGGCGTCGATGGCGGCCTTGTCGTCGCCGGTGAGGGCTTCTTCCATGTCCTTGATGGCGGCTTCGATCTTTTCCTTTTCGCCGGCTTCGAGCTTGTCGCCGTATTCGCCGAGCGACTTCTTCACGCTGTGCACCATGGCTTCGGCGTTGTTCTTGGCGGTGACGAACTCGACCTTTTTCTTGTCTTCTTCGGCGTTCAGCTCGGCGTCTTTCACCATCTGCTGGATTTCAGCTTCGGACAAACCGGAGTTGGCCTTGATGGTGATCTTGTTTTCCTTGCCGGTGCCCTTGTCTTTGGCGCCGACGTGCAGGATGCCGTTGGCGTCGATGTCGAAGGACACTTCGATTTGCGGCGTGCCGCGTGCTGCGGGCGGAATGCCCTCGAGGTTGAACTCGCCCAGCGCCTTGTTGCCCGAGGCGATTTCGCGCTCGCCCTGGAACACCTTGATCGTCACGGCCGGCTGGTTGTCTTCAGCGGTCGAGAAGGTCTGTGCGAACTTGGTCGGGATGGTCGTGTTCTTCTTGATCATCTTGGTCATCACGCCGCCCATGGTTTCGATACCCAGGGACAGCGGGGTGACGTCGAGCAGCAGCACGTCGGTGCGGTCGCCGGAGAGCACCTGGCCTTGAATCGCTGCGCCGACGGCAACCGCTTCATCAGGATTCACGTCCTTGCGGGGTTCTTTGCCGAAGAGCTCTTTGACCTTCTCTTGCACCTTGGGCATGCGGGTCTGGCCGCCGACCAAAATCACGTCGTGGATGTCGGCCGCGCTGACGCCGGCGTCTTTCATGGCGATGCGGCAAGGCGCAATCGTGCGCTCGATCAGTTCGTCGACCAGGCTTTCGAGCTTGGCGCGGCTGAGCTTGACCAGCAAGTGTTTCGGGCCGGTGGCGGGGTCGTGCGCGATGTAGGGAATGTTGACTTCGGTCGCGGCGCTGTTGGACAGCTCGATCTTGGCCTTTTCAGCCGAGTCTTTCAGGCGCTGCAGGGCCACCACGTCTTTGGAGAGGTCGATGCCGCTGTCCTTCTTGAATTCGCTGACGATGTAGTCGATGACGCGCTGGTCAAAGTCTTCGCCGCCCAGGAAGGTGTCGCCGTTGGTGGAGAGCACTTCGAATTGTTTTTCGCCGTCGACGTCTGCGATCTCGATGATGGAGATGTCGAAAGTGCCGCCGCCCAGGTCATACACGGCGATCTTGCGGTCGCCCTTTTCCTGCTTGTCCAGGCCGAAAGCCAGGGCTGCTGCGGTAGGTTCGTTGATGATGCGTTTGACATCGAGGCCGGCGATGCGGCCGGCATCTTTGGTGGCCTGGCGCTGTGCGTCATTGAAGTACGCAGGCACGGTGATCACGGCTTCGGTGACGGCTTCGCCGAGGTAGTCTTCGGCGGTCTTTTTCATCTTGCGCAGGATGTCGGCGCTGACTTGCTGGGCCGACAGTTTCTTGCCGCGCACTTCCACCCAGGCGTCGCCGTTGTCGGCCGCCACGATGGAGTAAGGCATCAGGGCGATGTCTTTCTGGACTTCTTTTTCGCTGAACTTGCGGCCGATCAAACGCTTGACGGCGTACAGGGTGTTCTTGGGGTTGGTCACGGCCTGGCGTTTGGCCGATGCGCCGACCAGCACTTCGCCGTCTTCCTGATAAGCGACGATGGAAGGGGTGGTGCGCACGCCTTCCGAGTTTTCGATCACGCGGGGGGTGTTGCCCTCCATGACGGACACGCAGCTGTTGGTGGTGCCCAGGTCAATGCCGATGATTCTTCCCATGATGATTTACTCCTGCTTTTTTGATTCGTTAAAGATTGAAAGTGGGGTGGCCGGGGTGTTCAACACCGTCGGCCGCGGTATGGATTAACTATGTTGATAACTTGTGGGTAAGTTGTGCAGCTTCAAGGGCCTCAACAAGGTTTTCAAAATTTTTTAAGGGGGTTTTATTTGGGGGCTGCCACCGTGACCAGGGCGGGGCGCAGCACACGCTCGGCGATCAGGTAGCCCTTTTGCAGCACGTTGACCACGGTGTTGGCTTCCTGGTCGGCAGGCACCATGCTGATGGCCTGGTGCTGGGTCGGGTCGAACTTGGTGCCGGCGGCGGGGTCGATGGCCACCACCTTGTTGCGTTCGAGTGCGCTTTTGAGCTGCTTGAGTGTGGCCTCGGCGCCTTCGCGGATCTGTTCGGGCGTGACGTCCTTGATCGCCAGGCCAGCTTCCAGGCTGTCTGCCACGGGCAGCAGGCTCTCGGCAAAACTTTCCAGGGCGTATTTGCGGGCCTTGGCCACTTCTTCGTCGGCGCGGCGGCGGGCGTTTTCGGTCTCGGCCTTGGCGCGCAGGTAGCTGTCGGCCAGCTCGGTGTTCTTGGCCTGCAGCGTTGCGACTTCAGCCTGGGCGACGGTCAGCGCGTCAAACTCGTTGGCCGCTTGCGCCGCTTCGAGCTCTTCAGGGCTGGGTGCACCGCTAAGTGGTTGATTTTGTTCGGGTTGTGTATTGTCAGACATGCTCGGAGACGGGATTTGAAGAGGGTTGATGCTGGTAATCGTCCCAGCTTGGGGTGGCAAAGCCCTTTTCAAGACAAGGGCTTCGATTCTGGCTACATGGTTACGAAATAGTGGCTGCGGTGTTGACACGGCGACCGCAGCATTGGCCCGCGGACACAGCGTTTGGGCGCGTGCAGCCAGCCGGGAGCGCGCTGGAGTCAAACCCACGATTGTAGGGCTTGGGGCCTGGCGCGCCGGCAAGCGTCCGGGGCTGTCTTTGGGTGCTTTCGGCGGCCCCTTCAGGCCGGCAGTTTTTGCATGCGTGTGATCAGCTCGCGTTTGTTGTCGCGGCTGCGGTGGGCATGCTCGCGCATCAGCGCCTCGGCGCGCGCGCCTTCACCGGCCAGCAGGGCGGCCAGCACGTCCTCGTGGTCGCTTTGCGCGCGCTGGATGAAGCCGAACTCCAGCATGGGCAGGGCGCCGTTGAGGCTGAGCGCGCCGGCGCCGGCCATCGGGGTTTTGCTGACGTGGGCCAGCGCCGAGGCCAGCGTGCTGTTGCCGGCGGCCTGCACCAGCGCATCGTGAAAGCGGGCGTTCATCGGCACCCAGCGCGCCGCGTCGAGCACGTGATCCGAAGCCTGGGCTTTGTCCAGCAGCAGCCGGCCTTCATCAATACAGGCCTGCAACTCGGCCCGGGTTTCAGGCGTGATCCCGCGCTCGGCGGCCTGCCGCGCCGCCATGCCTTCGAGCACGCCGCGCACGTCGACCGCATTGGTGATCTCGTCGACCGAAAACTGGCGCACCCGGAAGCCGCGTGTGGGCAGCCGCTCGAGCAGGCCTTCTTTTTCCAGCTCGCCCAGCGCAATACGTATCGGAGTGCGCGACACCGCCAGCTGGGCGGAAAGTTCGAGCTCCACCATGCGTTCGCCGGGCGCCACCTGGCCGCTCAGGATTCTTCGCCGAAGCTCCTGCGTGGTGTAGTCGATCTGGGAGGACATAAAGAAGAATTTGAATAGGGCGCTAAGGAAATTGGCTGGATTATTGCATGCAATATGTGTCAATATCAGGGTTTACAAGGTGATTGCGTGGGCTATTGCGCGCAATAATGTAAGATGACTAAGTATTTGCTGGCAGCGTATCAGCGAAATACGCCCCCATTTCCACTGCATTCCACAGGAGACACGATGAACCCGCCCCGTTTGACTTCCCGGCGCCTGCTGGCCAGCGCTAGCGCCTTCGCCCTGGTATTGGTGGCGCTGATGGCCCCGGCCGCCCAGGCGCAGGCCCCCGCCACCTATCCCAATAAACCCATCAAGCTGATTGTTCCGTTTCCGGCCGGCGGTGGCGGCGACATCCTGGCGCGGCTGGTCATGCTGCGCGCGGCCAAAGAGCTGGGCCAGCCCATCGTGGTGGAAAACCTGGGCGGCGCCGGCGGCAACCTGGGCAGCGCCACTGCCGCCAAGGCGCCGGCCGACGGCTACACCTTGCTCTACGGCACCAACGGCACGCACGCCATCAACCATGCGATCTACAAGTCGCCAGGCTTTAACGCCGTGCGTGACTTCGAACCGGTGAGCCAGCTCACCCGCATCGCGGCCATGGTGGTGGTGCGGCCCACGCTGCAGGTCAATTCCATGGCCGAGCTCACCAAGCTGCTCAAGGCCAACCCGGGCAAGTACACCTTTGGCTCTGCCGGCAACGGCACCACGTCCCACCTGGCCGGCGAGATCTACAAGTCGCGCGCGGGCCTGGCGGTGGTGCACATTCCCTATCGCGGCGGCGCGCAGGCCATGACGGACCTGATGGGTGGGCAGGTCGACATGATGATTGAAGTGATGCCCAACGCCGCGCCACAGGCCAAAAGCGGCCGTGTCAAACCGCTGGCGGTGACGACAGCCACGCGCGTGGCGGGCTGGCCCGATGTGCCGACCATCGCCGAGTCCGGCCTGCCGGGTTTTGATGTCAGCGCATGGGACGCGATTTTTGTTCCGGCCGGAACGCCGCGGCCCATCGTCAACCGGCTGAACGATGCGATCCACAAAGCGCTGGCCGACCCGGAGCTGCGCGCGCAGCTGCAATCACGCGGCGCAGAAGTGGCGCCCGGCACGCCCGAAGAGCTGGCCAAACACATCGCAGCCAACATGACGTTGTGGGGTGATGCGGTGAAACGTTCCGGCGCATCGGTCGACTGACACCGCAGCGAATTTCACGGGCAACAAAAAAGCGACCTCTCGAGGTCGCTTTTTTTGTTGGAAGCCGGTGAATCCGGCGAATCCAGCGAAAGGAAATATTTACTTTTTCTTGGTTTGGCTCAACGCCCACTTGCCGGCAAATGCCTGCAGTTCATTCAGGCGCTTGAGCAGGTCAGCGCCCAGCGAGGTGACGGTGTAGCCGTCGCTGCCGTGGGACAGCAGGCCGGCTGCGCGCAGTTCTTTGATGCGGGTGTTCAGGGTGTTGGGAGTGATGCTGCCGATGCTGTCTTGCAGGAGGCGGAACGTCTGGGGATGGCCGTCTTTCAGGGCCCACAGCACGCGAAGGGCATAGCGTGCTTCCAGCAGTTCAAGCAATTGGCCTACCGCTGCATTTTCTTTGGCGCTCATCAGGTTATCTCCTCGGTCACAAATTGGTCACAGGTGGTTGTTAAGCAAAAAGCTTCTATTCGCTTGCGCCCAAATATAACGTAAATTCCTGGCTGCTACGAGTTTTGTAGCTGCTCACGCCCGCTGCGTGTGGACTCGCAGCCTAAAAGCCTTGGAAAACCCTGAGTCCAAACCTTGGATGTTGGTAGGCGCTCACCCGGGCTACATCACCGGGATGCGCGTGGACGGATAAATCTGTACGGCACTGCCTGCTTTGGACGACGCCATGATGGCTTCAATCACCTGCTGCACCCCCAATGCCGAACGGCCGGTGACAGCCGGCGCCGAACCATTCTGCACCGCATGGATAAAGTCTTCCAGCACGGCCCGATGGGCGGCATGATCGAACGCCATCGGGTCGGCGCCGCCGCCCGAGGCCTGGCGCGCGCCCACGATGGCTGTCTTGCCGTTGTGAAATGCCGCCTGCATTTCACCGCCTTCAAGCGTCGCGGTTCCGCGGCTGAAGTTGAGTTCGATGCGCTCCGCAAATCCGGGGTAGGCCGCCGTGGTGACCTGCACCACGGCCACGGCGCCGTTGCCGTATTGCAGCAGCGCGGCCGCCGTGTCTTCTCCCTCCATGCGGTGCACGGCGCTGGTGCTTGCGATGCCTGTCACGCGCTCCGGCATGCCGATGAGGTTGAGCAGTAAATCCAGCGTGTGGATGGCCTGTGTGATCAGCACACCGCCGCCGTCTCTGGCCAAGGTGCCGCGGCCCGGCTCGTCGTAGTAACTTTGCGGCCGCCACCAGCGCACGAAAGCAGCGGCGCTGACCAGCTCGCCCAGTTCGCCTGAAGCGATCAGCGCGCGCAGGTTCATGGCGGCTTCGCGCAGCCGGTGCTGCAGCATGACGGCGAGCGTCACGCCGGCGTCGTCGCAGGCCTGCACCAGCGCATTGGCGCGGTTCAGGTCTATCTCCAGCGGCTTTTCAACCAGCACATGTTTGCCCGCACGGGCCACGCGCTGCACCATCTCCAGGTGCGCGTTGGGCGGTGTGAGCACGAGCACAGCTTTCACGCTGGCATCTTCCAGGACGTCTTCAAGGCGCGTGGTCCGGCGCGCGCCGTCGGGCAGCTGCACGCCTGCCAGCCGCCCGGCATTTCGTCCATACACATACACAAGCTCGGCGATGCCGGCGAGATCTTGCAAACTGCGGAAATGAGGCGCCGAACCCAGTCCGGCGCCTATGACGGCCAGGCGCAGCCGTTGAGAGCTCTGCATTCTTTAGTCGAGTTTGACGTTGGCCGCCTTGATCACCTGCGCCCATTTTTCGACTTCGGCTTTCTGGAAGGCCGTGACCTCTGCGGTCGTCAACGGTGTGGGCTGCATGCCCAGGCCCTTCAGCCGCTCCTGCATCTCGGGCTGCGCAATGATTTTCAGGATCTCGTCATGCAGTTTGTCGATGATGGGTTTGGGCGTGCCGGCCGGCACAAAAATACCTTGCCACGACGTGACCTCGAAACCCGGCACGCCGGACTCGGCCACGGTGGGCACATTGGGCATGGACTCCAGGCGCTTGGCCGATGTGACGGCCAGCGCTCGCACCTTGCCGCTCTGGATGTGCGGGCCCGCCACCACGGTCGTGTCGAACATCATGTCGACCTGACCGCCGATCACGTCCTGGATCGCGGGGCCGCTGCCCTTGTAGGGCACATGGATGAACTGCGTGCCCGACTTGAAGCCCAGCAGCTCCAGCGAGAGGTGTTGTGAGGTGCCACTGCCCGCCGACGCTGATGAAATGGTTTTGGGTTTGGCTTTGGCGGCGGCCAACACGTCTTGCAATGTTTTGTAGGGGCTGTTGGCGCCGACCACCAGAACGACCGGGTTGGAGCCGATCAGCACCACCGGCGAAAACGATTTGACCGGGTCATAACCCAGCTTGGGGTAAAGGCTCACATTGATGGCGTGCGAGCTGACCGTGCCGCCCACCAGGGTGTAGCCGTCGGCAGGCGCGCGTGCGGCCACTTCGGAGCCGATGCCGCCGCCCGCGCCGCCCTTGTTGTCGATCACGATGGTGGTGCCCAGCACCGGGCCAAGCTTCTGGCCGATGAGCCGGCCCAGGATGTCGGTGGTGCCGCCGGCGGGGAAGGGCACGATGTAGGTGATGGGCTTGCTGGGCCATTTGTCTTGCGCCATGGCCGGAAGGCCAAGTACCGACAAGGCGGCGACGGCAACTGCGGAATGAATGAGGGAACGGCGTTTCATGATGTCTTGTCTCCTGATCTTGGTGGAACGGTTTGTCTTGGGAAGCATCGTTTCAGTCGGCGGTGATGCGGCGCGTTTCTATCAAGGTCTTCCAGCGTGCCCACTCGCGCAGCTGGAAGGCAGTGAACTCTTCCGGCGTGCTGGCGACGATCTCCAGCCCCTGGTCGAGCATGCGTTTTTTCATGTCGGCGTCCTGCATGGCGGCAATCACTGCATCGCTCAGAATCTTTTTCGTCGCGGCCGGCAGACCTTTGGGTGCGGCCATGCCTTGCCATGAATAAACCTCCGCGCCTTTCACACCAGCTTCAGCCAGCGTGGGCACATCAGGCAACACGGGCGAGCGTTTGTCGCCGGTGACGGCGATGGCGCGCAGCTTGCCGCCGCGGATGTGCGGCAGCACGGCATTGACGTTCTGGAAAGAGAAGTCCACCTGGTTGCCCAGCAGGTCGTTGACGGCCGGTGAGCCGCCCTTGTAGGGCACGTGCACGCCTTCGGTTTTGGATTGCTGCCAGAACAACTCGGCCGAGAGGTGGTCGGACGAACCGTTGCCCGAGCTGGCAAACGAGACCTTGCCCGGTGTCTTGCGCAGCAGCGCCAGCACGTCGTCCACCGTGCGCTCGGGCCGCGCCACATTGGCGACCAGCACATTCGGGGCTTGCACCGGCACGCTGATGTAGTCGAAGTCTTTGGTGGCGTCGTAGGGCACGCTTTTGAGCAGATGCGGCGTGACGACAAAAGCGCCCAGCGAAGACACCAGCAGCGTGTAGCCGTCGGGCGCCGCGCGCTTGACCTGGCCGGTGCCTATGGTGCCGGTGGCGCCGGGCCGGTTGTCGACCACAAACGTGCCGCCCAGTTTGGTCTGCAGTTGCAGCGCCAGCGCACGCGCCACCATGTCGGTGGAGCCGCCTGGGGGGAAGGGCACAACAATGGTGACGGTCTTGCCGGCGGGCCAGGCGCCTTGCGCCCAGGCGGGCAGTGCCAGCACGGGCAAAGTGGCGCCCGCAAGCGCGGACTGGATGAGGGAGCGGCGTTTCATGGTGTCTTGTCTCCTGTGTTTGTCTTGGGCCGGCGATCCGGTTATCCCGCCATCCCGGGATAACGCGAGCCGCCAACAGTGCGCGTGGGTATCGGGGGTGCGGAACACCGCACCGGAAAAAGCGTGCCGGGGTATACCGCCCCCGGTGCGCCTGGCTGGGCCAAAAGTCCTGTCGAAAAGCCCGTTGGAGAAGGCCTTCGGGAGCCTCTAACTTCCCGAAAAAGCCCCTGCTGAACTTATCGAACCATGCAAGGCATTTTGTTGTTGAATTTCCAGCCGGGGATCAGGTATTGCATGGCGGTTGCGTCGTCGCGCGCGCCCAGGCCGTGCTTGAGGTAGAGCTGATGCGCCTTTTCGACCTCGGCCATGTCCAGTTCCACGCCCAGCCCGGGCTGCTTGGGCACGGCGACTTCGCCGCCCACGATTTGCAGCGGCGCCTTCGTCAGGCGCTGGCCGTCCTGCCAGATCCAGTGCGTGTCGATGGCGGTTACCTTGCCCGGCGCGGCCGCCGCCACATGCGTGAACATCGCCAGCGAAACATCGAAATGGTTGTTGGAGTGCGAGCCCCAGGTCAGGCCCCAGGTCTGGCAGATCTGCGCCACGCGGACTGAGCCTTGCATGGTCCAGAAGTGCGGGTCTGCCAGCGGAATGTCGACCGACTGCAGGTGAATGGTGTGCGAGAGTTCGCGCCAGTCGGTGGCGATCATGTTAGTGGCGGTCGGCAGGCCCGTGGCGCGGCGGAACTCGGCCATCACCTCGCGGCCCGAGAACACGCCTTCGGCGCCGCAGGGGTCTTCGGCATAGGCCAGCACATCGCCGCGGCCCTGGCAGATGCGGATGGCATCCTTGAGCAGCCAGCCGCCGTTCGGGTCCAGCGTGATGCGCGCGTCCGGAAAACGCTCCGACAGCGCGATGATGGCTTCCATTTCTTCGTCGCCGCGCAGCACGCCGCCCTTGAGCTTGAAGTCCTTGAAGCCGTAGCGCTTGTAGGCGGCCTCGGCCAGCGCCACGATGCCCTTCGCGTCCATGGCAGCCTCATGGCGCAGGCGCAGCCAGTCGTCTTCGGCATCCGGCGCCGAGTCATAGGCCAGGCCCGTCTGCTTGCGGTCCGCAATATAAAAGAGGTAGCCCAGCATGGCCACCGAGTCGCGCTGCTGGCCGTCGCCCAGCAGGGCCGCCACCGGCACACCCAGGAACTGGCCCAGCAGGTCGAGCAGGGCGCTTTCCACCGCGGTGACGGCATGGATCGCCACGCGAAGGTCAAAAGTCTGGTTGCCGCGGCCGCCGCTGTCGCGGTCGGCAAAACTGGTGCGCAGGGTATTGAGGATGCTGTTCCAGGCGCCTATCGACTGGCCTTCGATCAGCTCACGCGCGTCTTCCAGGGTGTTGCGGATCTTTTCGCCGCCCGGCACTTCGCCCACGCCGGTGCGTCCGGAGCTGTCGGTCAGTATCAGCAGGTTGCGGGTGAAGAAGGGGGCATGGGCGCCGCTCAGATTGAGCAGCATGCTGTCCTGGCCGGCTACGGGAATCACCTGCACACGGGTGATACGCGGGGTTTGGGAGGCGGCGGTCGGGGAAACGCTGGAGGCAGGGGAAGCTTTGGAAGCGGGCATACCGGTCAGTGTGTGTAGATGGTTGATAAGGTGATTTATCAGTTATCGTACAACTCACCGAGGTTTTAAGCAACCAGATTTGTCCCCAGGGGGCGGGCTGCCGGCGCGTCCGGGCCATCGCCGGGCGGCTGCATGGTATGCGCATTGTTGCCCCGGCGCAGGCGCTCGCGGCTGTTGGAGAGATGGGTCCGCATGGCCGCGCGGGCGGCTTCGGCGTCCTGGCTGCGAATGGCGTTGTAAATGCTCTCGTGCTCGCTGTTGACGCGCTGCAGGTAGTTGAAACGGCCCTCGGGCGCGCTGTGCGCGGTGTTTACCCGGGTGCGCGGAATGATCATGGTGCCCAGGTAGGTCATCAGGTCGGCGAAGTGCCGGTTGCCTGTGGAGCGCGCCACTTCCATATGAAACTGGAAGTCGGGCGGCACCGCGTCGGAGTCCAGGCTGATGGAGTCGTGGAAGGCGCGCAGGGCGTTTTCCATGGCCTTGAGGTTTTCGGGGGTTCTCCTCTGGGCGGCGAGGCCGGCCGCCTCGGTTTCCAGGCTGATGCGCAGCTCAAGCACCGAGATCACATCGGCCACGGTGGCGAAGTCTTCGGCCGTGATTCTGAAGTTGCCGGCGTCCTGCGGCTGCAGCACAAAAGTGCCGATGCCGTGCCGGGTTTCGACCAGGCCCGATGCCTGGAGCTTGGACAAAGACTCCCGGACCACCGTGCGGCTGACGTCGAAGCGGGCCATGATTTCGGCCTCGGTCGGCAGCTTTTCGCCCGGCTGCAGGCGGCCTTCCCGGATGCTGCCGGCCAGGCTTTCGACGATCTCGCCCACCAGTCCGCGGGGGCGGCGCGCGCGGATCGGCTCCTCGTGAAAGGCAGGCGTAAGGCCTGCTTCAGGGCGACTAGGGGTTTTCCTTGATTCCATTAAAAAACCATTGACAAGCTAGGGGGCGAAACCGAGAATTCTTAGTCATCAGACAACCTATAACTGATGCATGTTTAGGTTGACTTTAACAAACTTCAAAAAAAAGTCCAGTGTTTGCGCTTACACAGGACCCTTCTCAAAAAAATGACGATCAAAGTTCATGAAAAACTGCTGCTGACCGGCGCCGCCGGCGGTTTGGGCAAGGCCTTGCGCGAACGCCTGAAGGCCAACTGCTCGGTGCTCCGGTTGTCCGATGTGCAGCCTTTCGGCGCGGCTGCGGCCAACGAAGAGGTGATTTTGGCCGATCTGGCTGACTCCGCCGCCGTGCACACCATGGTTCAGGGCGTGGACGCGATTGTTCACCTGGGCGGCGTCTCGGTGGAAGGCCCTTTTGGCCCCATCCTGCAGGCCAACATCCTGGGCGCCTATAACTTATATGAGGCCGCGCGCAAGAGCGGCGTCAAGCGCATCGTTTTTGCCAGCTCCAACCACGTCACCGGTTTTTACCGCCAGGACCAGACCATCACAGCCGACCACCCGCCGCGGCCCGACGGGATGTACGGCCTGTCCAAGGCCTTCGGTGAAGACCTCTCGCGTTTGTACTTTGACCGCTACGGTATTGAAACGGCCTGCGTGCGCATCGGCTCCTCGTTTGCCGAGCCCAAAGACCGCCGCATGCTGGCGACCTGGCTGAGCTTTGACGACCTGCACCGCCTGATTACCGCCTGCCTCACCACGCCGGTGCTGGGCCACAGCATTGTGTTCGGCATGTCCAATAACGCCGTGACCTGGTGGGACAACAGCCGCGCGCGCCATATCGGCTATGTGCCGCAAGACAGCTCCGACATCTTCCGCGAGGCCGTCTACGCCCGCACGCCCGCGCCTGATTTGAAGGACCCGGTCGCCCAGTACCAGGGCGGCGGTTTTGTCGTAGCCGGCCCTTTCGGCGACTGAGCAGCCAGGATGAGCATGAGTGAGTCCCACGTCGAGCTGATTCTGGATGCGCGCAACGGCACGGGGGAAAGCCCTGTCTGGCGGGCCGCCGAGCAGGCGCTGTACTGGGTCGATATTCCGGCACGCAGGCTGTGCCGCTGGAGCGTGGCCGAAGCCGCGCTGACTGAATGGGCCGCCCCCGAAATGCTGGCCTGTGTCGCCCCCGTGGGCGACACGCAGGACTGGATCGCCGGCACGGAAAGCGGCGTGTTCCGCCTGACGCCGCAAGCGGGTGGCCAGCTGGGTTTCAAGCAGCTCGCCGCCGTGACCCATGCCATGCCCGGCATGCGCTTTAACGACGGCCGCTGCGACCGGCAGGGGCGCTTTCTGGCCGGCACCATGCTGATGAATATGGCCGCCGGCGCCCGTGTGGGAAGCGTATACAGCTACCAAAAAGATAGTAGCGGCCTTGCGCAGCTGAAAACACTGCTGGACGGATTCATCACGCCCAACGGCATGGCCTTCAGCCCTGACGGCCGCACCATGTATCTGTCGGACTCGCATCCCTCGGTGCAGACGATCTGGGCCTTTGACTACGACACCGAAACCGGCACGCCGTCCAACCGGCGCGTGTTTGCCGATATGAACCCCTTGCCCGGTCGCCCGGACGGCGCCGCGGTCGACGCCGACGGCTGCTACTGGATCTGCGGCAACGATGCCGGCCTGATCCACCGTTTCACACCGGCCGGCAAGCTGGACCGTTCGCTGGCCGTGCCGGTGAAAAAACCTGCCATGTGCGCCTTCGGCGGCGCCGGGCTCGATACCCTGTTCGTGACGTCGATACGCCCCGAAGGCATCGACTTATCTGACCAGCCGCTGGCCGGCGGTGTGTTCGCGTTGCGCCCCGGCGTGCGCGGGCTGCCTGAGCCTGCATGCCTGTATTAAAAGTTCCTGTTTCTTGTTACCTGTTACCTGTTACCTGTTACCCGTTACCCGTTACCCGTTACCTGTTTTCCACCACCAACCTTAGAGGATGAGACATGAAGATCAAAAAAACACTGTTTGCCGTCGCCGCCATATTGGCGATGGCGCCCATGGCCGGTTTTGCCACGGAGTTCCGTTCCGCCGACATCCATCCTGACGACTACCCCACCGTGACGGCCGTCAAGTTCATGGGCGAGCGCCTCAAGGCCTTGTCCGGCGGCAAGCACAGCATCAAGGTGTTCAACAACAGCTCGCTGGGCCAGGAAAAAGACACCATCGAGCAGACCAAGATCGGCGCTCTGGCCATGGTGCGCGTCAACATCGCCCCCATGAACAACATCTGCGCTGAAACGCAAGTGCCGACCATGCCTTTCCTGTTCAATTCGGTGGACCACCTGCACAAGGTGCTGGACGGCCCGATCGGCGAGGAAATCCTGAAATCCTGCGAAAAGCAGGGCTTCGTGGGCCTGGCTTACTACGACAGCGGCGCACGCTCCATGTTCACCGGCAAGAAGGCGATCCGCAGCTTTGCCGACATGAAGGGCGTGAAAGTGCGCGTGCAGCAGTCCGACCTGTGGGTTTCCATGCTCGAAGCCATGGGCGCCAATGCCACCCCCATGCCCATGGGCGAGGTCTACACGGGCCTGAAGACCGGCGTGATCGACGCAGCCGAAAACAACTACCCCACGTATGAAAGCGCACGCCTCTTCGAAGTCGCGAAGTTCTACACCAAGACCGAGCACTCGATGGCGCCTGAAATGCTGCTGTTCTCCAAGCGCGTCTGGGACACCCTCTCCGCGCAAGAGCAGGGCTGGATCCGCCAGGCCGCCAAGGAGTCCGTGCCTTACATGCGCAAGCAGTGGGCCGAGCGTGAAATCAAATCGCTGGCGACTGTGAAAGCCGGCGGCGCCGAGATCATCGACGTCGACAAGAAGCCGTTCCAGGATGCAATGAAGCCTGTCTATGACAAGTTCATCACCGACGCCAACCTGAAGCGCCTCGTCAAAGCCGTTCAGGACACCAAGTAAGTTGAAACCCGGCGCCGGCCCGCTGCTGCAGCGGGCCGGCGTTCCCCACGGCAAACCTTGCCACCCCCTCGTTTTTTCAAGGCCGGGCCCACGCGCATCCGGATCCTCATATGTACACAAAAATTTGCCGCACGCTCGCCCGGGCCTGCATGTGGCTGGGCATCTTCGGACTGGTCGCGGTGATTTGCGCTGTGAGCTGGCAGGTGTTCGGCCGCTATGTGCTCAACAACACCCCGACCTGGGCTGAGAGCCTGGCCCTGCTGCTGGTTCTGTACGTCACCATGTTCGGCGTTGCCGTGGGTGTGCGCGATGCAGGCCATATCGGTCTCGAATCCATGCTGGTGCTGGCCCCTGACTGGCTGCGCCTGAAGATGGAATACCTCATTCATGTCCTGGTGATGCTCTTCGGCGTCGCCATGGCCTACAACTGCGCGCTGCTGGCCAATTCGGTCTGGAGCTACCGCCTGCCTACCCTCTGGATATCCGAGGGCTGGCGTTACGTGCCCGCGACCATCGCCGGTGTCCTCATTGTGATGTTCTGCATTGAACACATCATCGCCCTGGCCAAAGGCGAAGAAGTAGAACCGGCCTGGGGTTGAAAAAATTATGACTATTCCACTCCTAATCCTCTGCATTTCTTTCACGCTGTTTCTGCTGCTCGGCGTGCCGGTGGCGTTTTCCATCGGCCTGTCCGCGCTGGCCACGCTGCTGTACGAAGGCCTGCCACTGGCGGTCGGCTTCCAGCAGATGACCTCGGGCATGGGGATTTTTTCCTTCCTCGCGATTCCGTTTTTCATCTTCGCCGGTGAGCTGATGCTTTATGGCGGCATAGCCGACCGCATCGTGAACCTGGCCCGCAACCTGGTTGGCCACGTGCGCGGCGGCCTGGGCATGTCGAACGTGGTGGCCTGCACCTTGTTCGGCGGCGTCTCGGGCTCCCCGGTGGCCGACGTGTCCGCCATGGGCGCCGTGATGATCCCGATGATGAAGAAAGAGGGTTATCACGCCGACTACGCCGTCAACGTGACGACGCACGCCGCCCTGGTGGGCGCGCTGATGCCGACCAGCCACAACCTGATCATCTATTCGCTGGCTGCCGGCGGCAAGGTGTCGATTGCGGCGCTGATTCTCGCGGCGCTGGTGCCTGCGGCCATCCTGACCATCTGCAACCTGGCTGCGGCCTACCTGGTGGCCGTCAAACGCGGTTACCCCGCAGGCAGCTTCCCGGGCTGGTCCATCGTGGCGCGTTCGTTTGCCGCTGCGCTGCCAGGCCTCTTTATCGTGGTGCTGATCCTGGGCGGCATTTTGTCCGGTGTCTTCACCGCGACAGAGTCGGCCGCCGTGGCCGTGCTGTATGCGCTGGCGCTGACGATCTTCCTGTACCGCACGCTCAAGTGGGAACACTTCGTCAAGGCCGCGACCAAGGCGGTCAAGACCACCGGCGTGATCCTGCTGCTGATCGGTATCTCAAGCACCTTCGGCTACCTGATCAGCCTCTACGGTGTGGCAGAGCTGACAGGCAAGATGCTGTCCGAGATCACCACCACGCCGTGGGTTGTCTTCCTGCTGATCAACATCATCCTGTTCGTGCTGGGCACCTTCCTGGATATGGCCGCGACGATTTTGCTGTGCACGCCGATTTTCCTGCCCATCGCACAGGCTTACGGCATGAGCTCGGTGCAGTTCGGCATCGTGCTGCTGATCAACTGCGCACTGGGCCTGAACACACCGCCTGTGGGGACGACCCAGTTCGTGGGTTGCGCCATCGGCGGGGTATCTGTGGGCACGGTGATGCGCACCATCTGGCCCTTCTACGGCGCGCTGATTTTTGCGCTCGCACTGGTCACCTTTGTGCCGGCGTTCTCCATGTGGCTGCCCAGCCTGTACATGGCCGTCGGCAAGTAAGTACCTGACATCACCCGAAAAGGAGAGCGTCCCATGCCTGCATTCACATTCATCCGCCAGTGCCTTCTGCCGGTAAGCATGGGACTGCTCACGGCGGCCGGCAGTGCCCGCGCCGCCACCTGGGTGTACATCTCCAATGCCGACAGCCAGGACATCTCTGTGTTCCAGCTGGACCGCAGCGCCGGCGCCCTCAAGCCGGTGGCAACGGTTCCGGTGGCCGGCACGGCGATGCCCATGGTGGTCAGCAAGGACAAAAAATTCCTGTACGTGGCCTTGCGTTCGCAGCCCTTTCGGGTTGTCACCTTTGCCATAGACGGCGCCAATGGCGGGTTGAAGAAACTCGGTGAAGCCTCGTTGGCCGACAGCATGGCCAACATCGACCTGGACGCGTCCGGCCGCTGGCTTTTCGCCGCTTCCTATGGCGGCAACAAGATATCGGTGAACAGCGTGGGCGCCGACGGGCTTGTCGGCGCTGTTCAGCAGGTCATCCAGACATCGCCCAACGCCCATGCGATTCACCAGGATCCCTCGGGCCGCTATGTATTTGCCACCAGCCTGGGCGGCGACAACCTGTCGAGCTGGCGCTTCGATCCGAAGACGGGCCAGCTGAGCGCCAACGACCCGGCGCTGGTGAATGTGTCGCCGGCCAAAACCGGCCCACGGCATTTTTTGTGGAACAAGGCGCAGACGCACGTCTACCTGATCAACGAACTGGACGGCGGTGTAGACGTGTTTGCCTACGACGCCGGCAAGGGCGCCATGCGCCATCTGCAACGAAGCACTGTGATGCCGGCCGGTTTTACCGGCAAGCCATGGGCTGCCGACCTTCAGCTGTCTGCTGACGGGCGGTATCTGTATGGCTCGGAGCGTACCTCCAGCACCTTGACCACGTTCAAGATCGATCCTGCCACCGGCCTGCTGCAAACGGCAGGTACAACGCCTACCGAGAAAACGCCACGTGGCTTTGCGGTGGACTCGAGCGGCAAGTTCCTTATTTCTACAGGCCAGGACTCCCACGCCGTGTCGCTGCATCCGATCGATGCGGCCACAGGTGTGCCGGCCGCCGGGGCAAGCCAGCCCGCCGGCAAGAACCCGAACTGGGTGGAAATTGTCGACTTCTGATGAACTGCTGATGAACTTCTGATGGCAAGCACCAACGTCGCCCCTCTTTTTATCCGCATGCACGATGCGGACAACGTCGCCATTGTTGCCAACGACGGCGGCCTGGCGGCGGGTGCCGTGTTTGCCGGTGGGTTGACACTGGTCGAGCGTGTTCCCCAGGGCCACAAGGTGGCGCTGGTTGACCTGCCCAAGGGCGCGGCAGTGCTGCGCTACAACGTGCCGATCGGCTACGCACTGAAAGACATTGCCGCCGGCAGCTGGGTGCATGAGCGCCTGCTGGAAATGCCCGATGCGCGCACGCTGGACGCGTTGCCCATCGCCACCGTGCGGCCGCCGCCGCAGCCGGCGCTGGAGGGTTACACCTTCGAGGGCTACCGCAACCCGGATGGCTCTGTCGGCAGCCGCAACATCCTGGCCATTACCACCACGGTGCAGTGTGTGGCCGGTGTGGTGGAGTTTGCCGTCAAGCGCATCAAGGCGGAGCTGCTGCCGCGCTTTCCGAATGTCGACGACGTGGTGGGGCTGGAGCACACCTACGGCTGCGGCGTGGCCATCGACGCGCCGGACGCCATCATCCCGATACGCACGCTGCGCAACATCAGCCTGAACCCCAACTTCGGCGGTGAAGTCATGGTGGTGAGCCTGGGCTGCGAGAAACTGCAGCCCGAGCGCCTGCTGCCGCCGGGCACCATACAGATCGTGGACGAGCGCAACGTGGCCGATGTGGGCACAAGCGCGGAAGCCGCGCTGGATGTGGTGTGCCTGCAGTCCGAGAACCATATCGGCTTCATGTCCATGATCGATTCGGTCATGGACATGGCGCTGCAACACCTTGAGCGGCTCAACGCACGCCGCCGCGAGACTGTGCCCGCCAGCGAGCTGGTGGTGGGCGTGCAGTGCGGCGGCAGTGATGCTTTCTCGGGCGTGACGGCGAACCCGGCGGTGGGCTTTGCCACCGACCTGCTGGTGCGTGCCGGCGCCACGGTGATGTTCTCCGAGACGACCGAGGTGCGCGACGGCATCGACCAGCTGACATCACGGGCCAGCAGCCCTGAAGTAGCCGCGGCGATGATCCGCGAGATGGCCTGGTACGACGCCTACCTGCAAAAGGGCAGGGTGGACCGCAGTGCCAACACCACGCCGGGCAATAAAAAGGGCGGCTTGTCCAACATCGTTGAAAAGGCCATGGGCTCCATCGTCAAGTCAGGCTCTTCGCCCATCAGCGGTGTGCTTTCGCCGGGCGAGAAGGTCAAGCAAAAAGGCCTGATCTACGCCGCGACGCCCGCCAGCGACTTTATCTGCGGCACGCTGCAACTGGCCGCGGGCATCAACATCCATGTGTTCACCACCGGCCGCGGCACGCCTTATGGGCTGGCCGAGGTGCCGGTGATCAAGGTGGCCACGCGCACCGACCTGGCCCGGCGCTGGCACGACCTGATGGACATCAACGCCGGGCGTATTGCCGACGGCGACGCCACCATTGAAGACGTCGGCTGGGAGCTGTTCCAGTTCATGCTGGACGTTGCCAGCGGCCGCAAAAAAACCTGGGCCGAGCACTGGAAGCTGCATAACGCGCTGGTGCTCTTCAACCCCGCACCGATCACCTGATTCACAGAGACCCATCGATAAAAAGAGAGTTAACTCATGACACAAGCAACCCCTTACCAAAGTTTTCCCAACAGCTTCAAGCGCGACCTGCTGGCCGGCAAAAAACTGATCGGCTGCTGGTCTTCGCTGTCCAACGCCATCACCACCGAGGTGCTGGGCGTGGCCGGCTTCGACTGGATCCTGCTTGACGGTGAACACTCGCCCAACGACATGGCCACCTACATCCCACAACTGATGGCCCTGAAAGACAGCCGCAGCGCGCCGGTTGTGCGCCCGACCTCCAACAACTCGGTAGAGCTCAAGCGCCTGCTCGATGCCGGCTTCTACAACTTCCTGATTCCCTTTGTCGAAACCGCCGAGCAGGCCGCCAGCGCCGTCGCCGCCACGCGTTACCCGCCGCAAGGCATTCGCGGCGTGTCGGTGTCCCAGCGCAGCAACAAGTACGGCACGGTGCCGGACTACCTCAAGTCCATCAACGACCACATCTGCGTGATGGTGCAGATCGAAAGCATCGCCGGCACGGCGGCAGCGGACAAGATTGCCGCCACCGACGGTGTCGACTGCATGTTTGTCGGCCCGTCCGACCTGGCCGCCGGCCTGGGCCACCTCGGCAATGCCGGGCACCCGGAGGTGCAGGCCGCCATGGTGAAAATTTTTGCCGCCGCCAAGGCGCACGGCAAGCCGGTCGGCATCCTGGCGCCGGTGGAAGCCGATGCACGCCGCTATATGGAGATGGGCGCGACTTTTGTCGGCGTCGGCAGCGACCTCGGCGTGTTCCGTGGCGCCACGCAGGCCCTGCGCGACAAATACCTCGCCTGATTTTTCTGTCATCCCGGACCTGATCCGGGATGCGCCTTGTGGACCGCGCGTCCGGGGCTGTTGTTATTTTTTACGAACAAGGAGCATTTTTATGAGCAAGCTTGGTTTTATCGGTCTGGGCATCATGGGCAACCCCATGGCGGCGCACCTGATTGCGGCAGGACACGAAGTTTTCATGACCACGCTGGGCAAGGTGCCCGCAGAGTTGTTGACCGGCAAGGGCAAGGCCTGCGACTCCATCACCGATGTGGTCAAACAGGCCGACATCATCTTCCTGATGCTGCCCGACACGCCCGACGTGGCCAAGGTGTTGTTCGGCGAGGGCGGTGTGTCCCTGTCGCTGACCAAGGGCAAGACGGTGGTCGACATGAGCTCCATCTCGCCGATGGACACCAAGGAATTTGCCAAAAAGATCAATGCCCTGGGCTGCGACTACCTCGACGCACCGGTGTCGGGCGGCGAAGTCGGCGCCAAGGCGGCGAGCCTGACCATCATGGTGGGTGGCCCCCAGGCGGCGTTTGACCTCGTCAAGCCGCTGTTCGAGCTGATGGGCAAGAACATCACGCTGGTGGGCGGCAACGGCGACGGCCAGACCTGCAAGGTGGCCAACCAGATCATCGTGGCGCTGAACATTGCGGCCGTGGGCGAAGCCCTGCTGTTTGCCAGCAAGGCCGGCGCCGATCCGGCCAAGGTGCGCCAGGCACTGATGGGCGGTTTCGCTTCGTCGCGCATTCTGGAAGTGCACGGCGAACGCATGATCAAGCGCACTTTTGCACCGGGCTTTCGCATCGGCCTGCACCAGAAGGATTTGAACCTGGCGCTGAGCGGTGCGCGCACCCTGGGCCTGGCCTTGCCGCAAACGGCGGGCGCTGCCCAGCTGATGCAGGCTTGCGCCGCCAACGGCATGCAGGACCTGGACCATTCCGCACTGGTGCGGGCGCTGGAGTTGCTGGGCAATCACGAAGTGGCGAAGTCGCCGGCGTAATGCAGGCATAAGCACGCGATAAAGAGCTGTACATGAGGAGCCCCCAAGAGGCTCCCGGTGCAGCGAGGGATTGACCCCACTTTTTCTGAACATCTGGAGACAAACATGGCTATCAATCGACGAGAACTTCTTGCGGCTTCACTGGCGCTGGGCGCGGGTGCCGGCACTGGCGCGGCGAGCGCGCAGGCTTCCTGGCCGTCCAAGCCGATACGCCTGGTGGTGCCGTATCCACCGGGCGGCTCTTCAGACATCATTGCCCGAGCGATTTCGCAGCCGCTGTCCGAAGCGCTCAAGCAGTCGGTCATCGTCGACAACAAGGCCGGGGCCAACGGCAACCTGGGTGCCGACATCGTGGCCAAATCGGCCCCTGACGGCTACACCCTGCTGCTGTGCGACACCGGTGCGCTGGCCATCAGCCCCTCGGTCTACCCCAAGCTGGGCTTTGATCCCACCAAGGACCTGCGCGGCGTGACCATGCTGGCGTATTCGCCGCACTTGCTGGTGGTGCACCCCTCTGTGCCCGCCAACAACCTCAAGGAACTGATCGCGCTTTCGCACAAGTCCGAGCTGAACTTTGCGGTGACGGCCATGGGCAGCGCGCCGCACCTGGCTGGTGTCGCCGTTGAGCGGGCTACCAAAGCGAAGTGGCAGTACATCCCTTACAAGGGCGGCTCGCAAGCGGTGAGCGACACCATTGCCGGCCAGACGCAGGTGCTGATGAACGGCATGCTGGCGACCTTGCCGCATGTGCAAAGCGGCAAGCTGAAGATCCTGGGTGTTTCCAAGAGCACGCGCATGCCGCTGATCGGCAATGTGCCCACCCTGGCCGAGCAGGGCATTCCCAACTTCGAATCGGGCACCTGGCAAGGTTTGCTGGTGGCCAACGGGACGCCGGCTGCCATCGTCAATCGCCTGAACACCGAACTCATCAAGATCATCCGCAGCCCCGATATCCGCGCCAAGCTGGCGGGGCAGGGCGCCGAGGTGGTGACCATGACGCCGGGCCAGCAGGACGCGTTCTTTAATCAGGAACGCAGCCGTTGGGCCAAGGTGGTGACTGAGGCCAATATCAAGCTTGACTGAACCAGGCTCGACTGAAGATGCTCCTGATTTGATGACTTTTACCGGCATCAAATAAGGGCTAAAGGGAGTTCTATAACAAAGAATCACCGATAAATCCCGCAAGCCACCGAGCCAGCCCAAAGAGGCGGCCGGGGAGAACCCCACCAGGAGACAAACCATGCAAGCATCCCTCAAAGGGCTATTAGCCCTTTCTTTCGCCCTGTGCGCCGCAACGGGCATGGCCCAAACCAAACTGCGCGCCTGGAACATCCACCCCGACGGCTACCCGGTATCCGAAGCGATGAAGAGCTTCGCGGAGCAGGTCGCCAAGAGCACGGGCGGGCGCTACAACATCGAGATCTTCAACAACGGCGCGCTCGGCGACCAGCCCAAGGCGGTGCAGATGCTCAAGAGCGGCGAGGTCGACGTGGCCGAGTTCAGCTCGGGACCGCTGTCTGACGCGGTGCCCGGCATCAAGGTGCTGAACTTGCCTTTTCTTTTCACCGACTCCGCCCACATGTTCCGCCACCTGGACGGCAAGCTCGGCGAGCGCTTCGCCTCCAATCTGAAGGCTGCAGGTTTTGTCGTGCTGGGCTGGTATGACGGTGGCGGGCGTTCGTTTTATTGCGTCAAGCCTGTGAACAACCTGCGCGACCTGGCGGGCACCAATATCCGGGTGCAGCAGTCCGAGATCTACATCGAGATGGTCAAGCTCATGGACGCCAAACCGGTGGCCCTTCCTTTCAAGGACGTGCTCGACGCCTTGCAGCAAGGCAAGGTTGACTGCGCCGAGAACAACCTGCCTTCGTACGAATCCACCGGGCACTACAAGGTGGCCAAGAACGTCTATGTGACCAACCACGTGATCTCGCCCGAAGCGCTGGTCGTGTCGACCAAACTCTGGGACAAGCTCAGCAAGGAAGACAAGGCCGCGTTCACCGAGGCCGGCGCCAAGTCCGCCATTTTGATGCGCGAGTTGTGGAACAAGCGTGTGGCAGCGGCCCTGGAAACCACGACCAAGCAGGGCTCGCAGTTCGTCAAGGTCAGGGACGCGTCTCCCATGGTCAGGCGCATGGGGCCGCTGTACGGCAAGTACATGGCCGACCCGACCACGCGCGAAGAACTTCTGACGATTATTTCGAAGTGAACGCACCGGACCCCGCCATGCTGCTCGATCCCGCACGCTTTGCGCGCGAGATCGACGGCAAACCCGTCAGGCTGTTCACGCTGCGCAATAGCCAGGGCATGACGGTGTGCGTGACCAATTACGGCGCTAAGATCGAGCAGGTGCTGGTGCCCGATCGCGAAGGCCACTTTGACGATGTGGTGCTTGGCTACGAGAGCATAGAAGGTGTGGTGGGCGGCGCACCCTCAGTGGGCGCATTTGTCGGGCGCTATGCCGGTCGAATCGAAAACGCGCGCTTCAGCCTGGGCGGCATCGAGCACCAGCTGGCCGCCAACAATGGCCCGCATTGCCTGCATGGGGGCCTGCGCGGCTCCCGCTTCCAGGTGTTCGATGCGGTGCAGAACGACCCCTTCAGCGTGGAGATGCGCTATGTGTTTGCCGACGGGGAAGAAGGCTTTCCGGGCACGCTGGCCTTGAGCCTGGTGTATCGCGTGACGGAGGCCAACGAACTGACACTGGACTACGAGGCCGTGGCGCTGGATGCGCCCACCATGGCCAACTTCACCACCCATGCATTCTTCAACCTTGAAGGCGCCGATAGCGAGAGCGCGCTGGGCCATGAAGTCATGGTTTGTGCGAGCCGTTACTTCGGCATGACGCCGGAGCTGATCGCCACAGGCCAGCTGCTGCCGGTGGACGGAACGCCGTTTGATCTGCGCCAGCCGGTGGTGCTGGACGCACGCGTGCGCAAGCCGCCTGCGGCTGACGGCGTGGCGGGTTACGACGACTGTTTTGCGATTGACCGTACGGTAGCCGGTGAACTGGCGCTGTGCGCACGCGTGAGCGCACCGGGCAGCGGCCGTGTGATGGAAGTCTGGTCGACGGAACCCACGATGCAGTTCTACACCGGCCTGCTGGCCGGCGAACCCCTGGCTGGTGGGCTGGGTAAAGGCGGCAGGCGCTATGTGCAGCAGCAAAGCATGTGCTTTGAGCCGCAGGGCTACCCGAACGCGCCCAATCTGCCGGCCTTTCCTTCAGCCCTCCACGAGCCGGGGCAGGGCCGGCAGGGCCGCACGCTTTACCGCTTCAGCGTTTCCTGAACACCGGCCCCGCGTCCCGCGTACAGGGCGTGTCAGAATGCTCCGGCAACCATCACGGAGCTGAGCATGCAAGGGTTGAAATGGGTCTGGATAGTAGGAGTGATCTGGGCCGCGCAGATGGCCGGTGTGCCTGCCTGGGCGCAGCAGCCCGACCGGGTGCCGCCGCAAATCGTCAAACTCCCCTTGCTGATCGACGGCAAACAGTTTGAGGTCGTCACCCATCTCTACAAACCTGCGGGCGACGGCCCGTTTCCGCTGGTGATCTTTTCCCATGGACGGGCGCCGTCGCGTGTCGACAGGGCCAAACTCGAGAATCCGGTGCTGGTCGGGCATGCCAACTACTGGCTTCGTAAGGGCGTGGCGGTGATTGCACCAGTGCGGCCTGGTTACGGGGATACCGGGGGCACCGACAGGGAGGACTCCGGCATCCGCTGGAGCGGCAAGGTCTGCACAGGCGATGCCGACTTCTCGCGTGTGGCCAGCCGCGCGGGCCAGACGGTGGTGGCGCTGCACCAGTGGGCGCTGCAGCAGCCCTGGGTGCGCAAAGACAGGGTGCTGCTGGAAGGGCAGTCGGTGGGCGGCATGACGACGGTGTCGGTCGCGGCGCTCAACCTGCCGGGCGTCATCGCGGCAGTCAACTTCGCGGGCGGCTCGGGCGGCAACCCTGAGGACTCTCCGGCCAGGAGCTGCAAACCCGAGAACATGGGCAAAACCTATGGCGAACTCGGCAAGCTGGTCAAGGTGCCCAACCTGTGGCTTTACGCCGAAAACGACCAGTTCTGGGGAGCCGAGGCGCCCCGCGAATGGCACGCGGCCTTCAAGGCCGGCGGCAGCGACACCCAGTTCATCCAGACAGGCCCGGTGCCCGGGCACGACGGGCATTCGCTGCTGACCTACGGCGGCAAGATGTGGTCGGTCCCGCTGGATGCCTTTGTTCAAAAGGTGGGGCTGACGGCGCCTTGAGTTTTCATCGGGCGTAAAAAAGCCCGGCGCCTTTTTCGGGGGCCGGGCTTTTGAGGGGAGTCAGCGTGCTTAGAGCGTATCGATAAAGCTGCGCAGCTTGTCCGAACGCGAAGGGTGCTTGAGCTTGCGCAGTGCCTTGGCTTCGATCTGGCGGATGCGCTCGCGCGTCACGTCGAACTGCTTGCCGACTTCTTCCAGCGTGTGGTCGGTCGACATTTCGATACCGAAACGCATGCGCAGCACCTTGGCTTCGCGCGGCGTCAGGCTGTCGAGGATGTCTTTCACCACATCGCGCAGGCCGGCCTGCATCGCGGCTTCCAGCGGTGCGGTGTTGGCGCTGTCTTCGATGAAGTCGCCCAGGTGCGAATCGTCGTCGTCACCGATCGGCGTTTCCATGGAGATCGGCTCTTTGGCGATCTTCATGATCTTGCGGATCTTGTCTTCAGGAATCTCCATCTTGGCGGCCAGGATGCTGGCGTCCGGCTCAAAGCCGAATTCCTGCAAGTGCTGGCGCGACAGGCGGTTCATCTTGTTGATGGTTTCGATCATGTGCACCGGGATACGGATGGTGCGTGCCTGGTCGGCGATGGAGCGCGTGATCGCCTGGCGGATCCACCAGGTGGCGTAGGTAGAGAACTTGTAGCCGCGGCGGTATTCGAACTTGTCGACGGCCTTCATCAGGCCGATGTTGCCTTCCTGGATCAAGTCCAGGAACTGCAGGCCGCGGTTGGTGTACTTCTTGGCGATCGAAATCACCAGGCGCAAGTTGGCCTCGATCATTTCCTTCTTGGCGTCGCGCGAGTTGGACTCGCCTTCGTTCATGCGCTTGTTGATGTCCTTGAGCTGGCCGAGAGGCACCACCACGCGAGCCTGCAATTCAGCCAGCTTGGTTTGCAGTTCCTGGATGGGCGGCACGTTACGGGCCATCACCACCGACCATGGCTTGCCGGACGCGACCTGCTTTTCAACCCATTTCAGGTTGAGCAGGTTGGGCGGGAAGTCCTTGATGAAGACTTCCTGCGGCATGCCGCATTTCTCGACGATGATGCGGCGCAGTTCGCGCTCTTTCTTGCGCACGTCCAGCACCTGGCCGCGCAGCATGTCGCACAGCTTTTCGATGGTCTTGGCGGTAAAACGCACGGTCATCAGCTCGTCGCTCAGGGCTTTTTGGGCCTTCACATAGGTGGGCGTGCCGTAGCCTTCCTTGTCGTAGGTCTTGTGGACCTTCTCGAACAGGGTGGCGATTTTGTCGAAGCGGCTGAGCGCTTCTTTCTTGAGCTCTTCGAGTTTCTTGGTCAAGGCCTTGGAGCCGCCCTTGCCGTCGTCATCATCTTCTTCGTCGAATTCGTCGAAGTCTTCTTCGGCCACATAGTCGTCGGCCTCATTGGGGTTGGAAAAGCCGTCAACCACGGTGGAGATGACGATCTTGCCTTCGCGGATTTCTTCGCCCAGGCGCATGATTTCAGCGATGGTGGCGGGGCTTTCCGAGATGGCTTCCATCATCTTCATGAGGCCGCCTTCGATGCGCTTGGCGATTTCGATTTCGCCTTCGCGCGTCAGCAGCTCGACCGTGCCCATTTCACGCATGTACATGCGAACGGGGTCGGTGGTGCGGCCGAATTCGCTGTCGACGGTCGACAGGGCGGCTTCGGCTTCTTCTTCGGCTTCCTCTTCGGTCGCAACCGTGGGGCCGGTGTTGTTCAGCAGCAGGGTTTCGGCATCGGGCGCCTGCTCGTACACGGCCACGCCCATGTCGTTGAGCATGTTGACCACGACTTCCAGCGTTTCAGCATCGACCAGCTTGTCGGGAAGGTGATCGGAGATTTCGCCGTGCGTGAGGTAGCCGCGGGTTTTACCGAGCTTGATCAGGGTCTTCAGGCGCAGGCGCCGCTTGAGCATGTCTTCTTCGGACAGCACGGTTTCGTCCAGGCCGAATTCCTTCATCAAGGCGCGTTCTTTCGCCTTGCTGATCTTCATGCGCAGCGGCTTGACCTTCTCGGTCGTCTCCGCAATGGGTTCACCGACCAGGTCGTCCTCAATGTCGGACATGTCGAGGTCTTCACCGGGCTTGCTGGCGGCGGTTGCGCTCTTGGGCTTGCGGCCGCGCTTGGCGCCGGTGGGGGCGGGTGCGCTGCCTTCGGCGGCAGGGTTCTTCGGCGGGCGGCCGGGTTTCTTTTTCACGGGCACATCGGCCACGGCTGCAACTGGCTTGGATTCGGGACTGGACTTGGTCGGCACGGGTGGGGCTTTCTTCAGGGGCAAATCAGGAGGAGCGGATTTCACGGTTTTTGCGGAGGCCTTGCTGACCGGGGCGCTTGATTTGCTGGCTTTGGCGGATGAGACAGATATGGCGTGTTTTCCGGGTTTTTCAACCTTGGCGCTCTTTGTTGCGCTCTTGGCCGCCGGTTTGGCGGAAGGTTTTACACCGGCCTTGGCCACGGGTTTCGCCGCGGGTTTGGCTGCTTTGACTGGAGGCTTGCCTGCGGGCCGCGCGGCAGCTTTGGGGGCTGCTTTGGCTTTTGGCTTTGCGGCAGCTTTGGACTGCGCGCTTTGCGGCTTCTTGGACGTGCTCGGCTTCATCGGCTTGGCAGTAGGCATGGGACCTCCAGTTGTCGGAAATTGTTTTAAATATCGATCAGCTACCAGTAAACAAAAATGCGCCTTGGCGCCTGCACAAAGCACAGGCACGGTGACAAGGATTCAGGGACAAAAAAACGGGAAAGACGAAAAACAGGCCCGGCAGCGCCAATGGAGTAACGGGGTGATAGCCCCAATGGCCTCCTACGGCATCCAGCGGTTCAGTTTTTCGGGCAAGCTGTTTGGGCGAACATTTGGTGTGCAGTCCTTGCGGAAATTCCTTGGAGGAATAGGCCGTCTCATCTGTTGAGTCCCTGAGGTTTCAGGGTGGCCGGGCCGGAGGTGCTGCTGTCGCGCTTGCCGTCGAAAATCGGATTATACCCTGATGCCTGTTTTTTAGGCGGTTTTTGGGGTGTTTTTTCGCCCCAAAACCGGGTTTTTCCGGGGCTGGCGGCTCAGCGGGCCGTGTCGGTGGCGGTTTTGAGGCTGGCGGCCAGTTCCAGGTAGCGCTGCCGGGCAACCGGGTCGGTGGCGGCCCGGGCGGCCAGCTCGCTCATCTCGCGCTGCCGGTGCAGCCGCAGCAGCTGGTCCAGGATGCTGCGCACCTCAGTCCAGTCGCTTTCAATGCCTTCGGGAATCTGCGCGATCTGCGTGGTGGCGTGCCTCTCAAAGGCATGGCCGCGCAGCCCTTCGCGCAGGGCGGCCCAGGGCTGGGGGCCGTGTTCGTGCAGCTGGCTTTCCAGCCAGACAAAGAGGGGGCCGTGCGGCTCGGGCAGCTCTACCAGCAGGTGGTGCTCTTCGGTGCTGAGCTTGTCCCAGGTTTCGGCCTCGGTTAGCAGCAGGCGGAGCACCCGGTCTTCGCGGCTGGCCGGCAGCATGCGCCCGGCCACGCGGCGCGGCGTGCGGCTGGCCCGTTCACCATAGGGGCGTGGCGATGACGCAGGAGGGAAATATCCGCTGGAGGGCTCGGACGCGCTGTAGTCGCGCTCATCGAAGTCCGGCGGGTAGCCGCTCGGGTCGGGCATGTCCGCATGATGAACCGGATTTGAGGGCGCTTTTGGCTTGTAGCCCTTTCCGGGTGTGCGCGAGCTGCTATCGTTTTTATAGCCTGGCTTGTTGTAGCCGGAGGCGGCCGGTTGCCACAACTGCAGCAGTTCACGGCTGTCGATCTGCACCTTGTCGGCGATCTCGGCCAGCAACTGGCGTTTGAGCGCGCCGTCCGGCATCAGGCCCCACAGAGGCCGGGCGTTGCTGGCCATGTGGGCGCGGCCCTCGGCCGTGTCGAGGTCGCAGCCTTCTCCCGCAGCGTCCAGCATGAAGCGGCTGAGCGGCACGGCTTTGACGACGGCGGCGGCAAAGCCTTCCTGGCCGTGTTCGCGGATGTAGCTGTCGGGGTCGTGCTCGGCCGGCAAAAACAGGAACTTGACGGTGCGCACGTCGGTGGCAAAAGGCAGGGCGGCGTCCAGCGCCTTGCGGGCGGCGCGGCGGCCGGCGCCGTCGCCGTCAAAGCTGAACACCACCGAATCAGTGAAGCGAAACAGCTTTTGCACGTGGTCGGCCGTGCAGGCGGTGCCCAGGGTGGCCACCGCATTGGCAAACCCCAGCTGGGCCAGGGCGACCACATCCATATAGCCTTCGGTGACGAGGGCGTAGCCATGTTCGCGCAGGGCGGTGCGGGCTTCAAACAAGCCATAAAGCTCGCGCCCCTTGCTGAAGACCGGGGTTTCGGGCGAGTTCAGGTATTTGGGTTTCTCGTCGCTGAGCACACGGCCGCCAAAGCCGATGCATTCACCCTTGACGTTGCGGATCGGGAACATGACCCGGTCGCGGAAGCGGTCATAGCGCTTGGCTTCACCGGCGGCGTTCTCGTCGCCCGGCTCGCCGGTGATGACCAGGCCGCTTTCCACCAGCAGCGGGTCGTTGTAATCCGGAAAGACGCTGGCCAGGCTGCGCCAGCCTTCGGGCGCATAGCCCAGGCCAAAGGTCTTGGCGACTTCGCCCGAGACGCCGCGGCCTTTGAAGTAGTCGATGGCGCGTTCGGAGTTGCGCAGCGCCTTGATGTAGGCGGCGCCCGCCTTTTCCAGCACGCTTGTCAGGGTGGCCTGCTGCTCGCGCATCTGGGCGGCCCGGGCGCGGTCTTGCGGCGAGACATCGTCTTCCGGCACCTGCAGGCCGTATTGCTGGGCCAGGTCTTTGACGGCTTCGATGAAGGTCATGCCGCCATATTCGGTCATGAACTTGATTGCGTCGCCGCTCACGCCGCAGCCGAAGCAGTGATAGAACTGCTTAGTCGGGCTGACGCTGAAGGAGGGCGATTTTTCGCCATGGAAGGGGCACAGCCCCATGAAGTTGGCGCCGCCCTTTTTGAGCTGCACATGGCGGCCCACGATGTCCACGATGTCGGCGCGCGTGAGCAACTCCTGGATGAATGTTTGGGGGATGGCCATGGCGTGGAAAGAAGGGGGTCAATTTAAGCACACGCGACCCGGCGGGGGGAGGGGCCTGCGCCTATAGCCCTGAGGGACATGGGCGCTGGGCTGACATGCATTGAAGGCATCTGGCGGCAGGGTGGGCCGTTTTGGCGGCACATCATGGGCTTTTCGCTGCAGCCCCGGGAACGGGGCCTTCCCATGACGCTTGCGCCCAATCTTGCCTATGTTTTCAGCCATCCCGGCGCCTTCACGCTGCGGGTGCTCAAGGGCTTTCGCGCCAACCAGGGCTTGCTGCTGGCCGGTGCCGTGGCCTATTACGCGCTGCTGTCCATCGTGCCCCTTCTGATTCTTGTCGCGATTGCGCTGTCACATGTCATCGACCAGGAAGCACTCCTGCAGGCGCTAGGCCGCTACATCGGCTGGCTCGCGCCCGGCCAGGGGGGCCTGATCACCGCGGAGCTGGCCAACTTCCTGGCGCACCGGGAAGTGCTCGGCTGGATCTTGTTTGTCACCATGCTGTTTTTCAGCTCGCTGGCTTTCACGGTGCTGGAAAACGCGATGTCGGTCATCTTTTTGCACCGCGTGGCCATTCGCCGCCGCCATCTGCTGGTGTCCGCTGTTCTGCCGTATTGCTACATCGTGTTTGTGGGCCTGGGTTTGCTGCTGGTCACGCTGGTGTCCGGCACCTTGCAGGCGCTGGGTGAAAAAAGCGTGGACTTTCTGGGTCTGGAATGGTCGCTCAGGGGGTTCTCCGGGGTGCTGCTGTATTTGCTGGGCCTGACGGGCGAGGTGCTGCTGTTGACCTCGCTGTACATGGTGATGCCGGTGGGCCGGCTGCAATGGCGGCACGCGCTGCTGGGCGGCGTTACGGCCGCGCTGCTGTGGGAGCTGACGCGCCATTTGCTGGTGTGGTATTTCTCCACGCTATCGCAGGTTGGCCTGGTCTACGGCTCTCTCACCACCTCCATTTTGGTGCTGCTGAGCCTGGAGGTGGCCGCGACCTTGCTGTTGTTGGGCGCTCAAGTCATTTCAGAATATGAACGCCTGGGCACGGCCCGGCAGGACCTGCCTGCCAGGCCCATGCGGCTGGGCTAAGCGCCTGCGCGCGAGGCTGTGCCGTATCGCGGCCGCTGCCCCGGTCCCTCGATATGATCTGCCCACAACCAACAACTCCTGAGGAGGGGCGATGAACTTCAGATACTTTCTGGCGGCGGCTTTGCTTGCCTGTGCGTGTACATCCTGGAGCGCGGACGGCCGCGTAGCGTTTGTGGCCGGAAACAACGACTACGCGTCCGGCACGAAGCTTGTCAACGCGGTCAGTGACGCCAAAGCGGTGGCCAATGTGTTGCGCCAGGCCGGCTGGGAGGTGGTTGAAGTGCACGACGCCACGCGCGACGCTTTCGAGGCCGCTTTCTCGCGGTTTCTTGGGCAGTTGGGGAAGAACGGGGAAGGTGTTTTTTATTTTTCGGGGCATGGCCTGGAAATCTCGCGCCAGAATTTTCTTTTACCGGTGGACTTTGACGGAAGCAATGCCGATGCCGCGGTCAAGAAAGCCATTCCCCTGCAAAGCCTGATCAGCCGCATCGCTGCGGTGTCTCCCCGCGCTGTGGCCATGATTCTGGATGCGTGCCGCGCGAACCCCGCGTTAAGAGGCCTGATGCCGCGGCCCGGCCTGGGCGAGGTGGCGCAAGCGGTTCCGGCCGGCATGTTCATGATGTACGGCGCCGGCGCGGGGCAGACCGCCCTGGACCGCCTGTCGGCCAGTGACCCGGTTCCGCACGGACTGTTCACGCGTGAGCTCCTGGCCTCCATGAGCGACGACTCGCTTGATTTCCGGCAGATCGCACGCCGCACGCGCGTGGCGGTGGTGGAGAAAGCGCTTTCAGTCAACCATGTTCAGATCCCCAGCGTGTACGACACCTTGCCCTTGGCGCCGTTCAAGCTCAAGGCCGGGCGCGGCGGTGAGGCTCCGGCCACGGCCGGAGGGCTCAGCGGCTCCGGTATTCGGCTTGTCGTGCCGGTTGCGCCCGGAAGCCCGACGGATGGATTGGCCCGCAAGCTGTCGGCTCGGTTGAGCAAATTGTTGAATGCCTCGGTCGAGGTGGAGAACGTGATCGATATTCCCGGCGCCAAGGTGGCTGACCTGGTAGGAGGTAGCCCGGCTGACGGAAAGACCTGGTTGTTGAGCCCCTATGCCGCCTCGATGGCCAGGGCTGGGCGTGGCGACGCGCGCTTGCAGGCGGTAGGCATGGTGTCAGAGACCCGGGCGGTCCTGGCCGTGCCGGTCAACAGTCCGGCGACCAACTTCTCGTCGTTGCTGGCTTATCGCGTGGCGCTTAATCGCCCGTTGAAAATGGGAATCAGCGGTGCGGGTGCCACGTCTGAAGCATGTCTGTTCGAGCTCGAACGCGCGTTTGGTTCCAGCCTGGTGCAGCCGGTTGAATTCAGAGGTATGGCGCCCGTGGTGGCGGAGGTCATGGGCGGCAATATCGATCTTGCGTGTGACGTGCAAAGTTCTTTCGAAGTCCATGCGCGGTCCGGACGATTGAAGATGATTGCATCCCTGCAAGAGAATGCTTTGGTCAGCTATCCGCCCATCAGCGCCCAGGCCCAGGGATTCCCCGTTGTGATCCCTGTGTGGTGGTCAATTTTCGTTCCCAAGGACGTTCCGGCCCAAACCGTGAAAGACATCAGCGCTGCGTTGCAGGCGCTGCAGTCTGACCCGCAATGGTTTGCCGAAAGAAGCGCCCTGGACCCGGGAACGCAAATCCTCGAGCCCGTCAAGGCGACGCCTCTGGAGGTCGACCTGTCGCTCAAGCTGGGGTCTTCCCTCAACCGCGTTCTTGAGCGATTGCGCGTGAAGTAAGCCGATGCGCCGGCCCCGGGCCGGCGGCATCGAATACTTTTTAGTCGCCCAATACCAGGCCTTCACGCCGCGGGTCGGCGCCGCCGAAGAAGCCGTCAGGCGTTCTTTGGATGGCTTGCAGGCCGCTGGTCATGGTCTGCTCGCGCACCTCGGCGCCGCGGCTGCGCAGTGCCTCAACCGTCGCCGGCGAGAAGCGCTTTTCCTCCAGGATGCTCGGGCCGTTGAGCGAGGCGAAGTTGGGCAGGTCGATGGCTTGCTGGGCATTGAGGCCCCAGTTCAGCGTGGCGTAAAGCGTCTTGGCGGTGAAGTGGATGATGAGCGCGCCGCCGGGGCTGCCGCCGCTCATGACAAGCTGGCCCGAATTTTTATCAAACACCAGCGTGGGCGCCATGGACGAGCGCGGGCGTTTTCCGGCCTGCACGCGGTTGGCCACGGGCTTGCCTTCGGCGTCTGTCGGCGCAAAGCTGAAGTCGGTGAGTTCGTTGTTCAGCAAAAAGCCGCCGGCCTTGCCGGTGCCGCCGTCGGTCATCAGGCGTGAGCCGAACTGGTCTTCAATCGTTGTGGTCATGGCGATGGCGTCGCCGTAGCCGTCGATGATGCTGATGTGCGAGGTGCCGTGCTCGATTTGGTCGGGCATGGGCGCGTAGGCTGTCTTGACGGCGCCCGGCACGCCGGGTTTGGCGGTTTTCATGCTGGGGCCTGTGAGCTGGATCAGCCTGGCGCGCTCGGTCAGGTAGGCCGGGTCCAGCAGGCTCATCCAGGTGCCGCCCGGGGGCTGCACAAAGTCCGGGTCACCGAGGTATTGGCCGCGGTCTGCAAAGGCCAGGCGCGAGGCTTCGGTGTAGAGGTGCAGCCAGTCTGCGGAAGGCGTGGGCGACACCGTGCCGGGAACACCGCCGGTGCCGCTGACCAGGCCCAGCGTGCTGGCGGGTGTGTTGTTCAGGATGCCGAGGATTTGCCCAACGGCAATCGCGCCTGAGCTGGGCGGCGGCATACCGCACAGGCGGTAGGCCTTGCCGCCGGCGTTGTAGTCGGAGCAGATGGGGTCGCGCTTTTTGGGTTGGTAGCCGGCCAGGTCGCTCATTGCCAGTTTGCCCGGGTTGCCGGCGTGGCTGCGTACCTTGCTGACGATGGCCTCGGCCACCTTGCCTTCAAGCAATGCTTTGGAGCCGCCCGCGGCAATCTGGCGGAGCACGTCGGCCAGCGCGGGGTTGCGCAAGGTGCTGCCGGTGTCGACCGGCGTGCCGTCGGGTTTGTAGAAATAGGCCGCGGCCGTAGCGTCATTCTTGGCCAGGTATTTTTCGTCTTTGAGCAGGGTGTTGAGCCGCGGGCTGACCCTGAAGCCCTGTTCGGCAAGCTGGATGGCAGGCGCGAACAGCTGCGCCCATGGCAGCTTGCCGTATTGCCTGTGCGCCATCTCCAGCATGCGCACCGTGCCGGGCGTGCCGACGGAGCGGCCGCCGACCACGCCGTCGTAAAAAGCCATGGGTTTGCCGTCGGCAGCGAGGAAGAGTTTTTCATCGGCCGCCGCGGGTGCGGTTTCGCGGCCGTCAAAGGCTTCAACCGCCTTGCCGTTGTAGTGCAGCATGAAGGCGCCGCCGCCTATGCCGCTGGACTGCGGCTCGACCAGGGTGAGCACCATCTGCACGGCGATCGCAGCGTCGACGGCCGAGCCGCCGGCCTTGAGGATCTGGTAGCCCGCATCGGTGGCCAGCGGGTTGGCCGCGGCCACGGCAAACTTTTTCGTCGCCCAGCCCGGCTTGGGCGTGAAGCCCGATGAGCCTTCGGGCTGCATGTACTTGGCGCCGCGCGCGACTTCATCGGCGGGAACCTGGTAGGTGAAGGAAGAGGGGCTGCTGGCGCAGGCGGCCAGCAGCGCGGTGGCTGCCAGTGCCGGTAAGGCGTGTCTCATGGGATATCCTTGAATGTAGTTGTTGCTTGTCGCGGGGCTGCGGGCCCCCAAGGCAAATATAGCCAGCGGCCCTTTGCCCCACAACGGCGTTTCGGAGAAATCACTCTTCCATGGAATTTGACAATCTCGATGCCCTGCGCGTGCTGCTGGCCACGGCGGAGACCGGCAGCCTTACCGGGGCGGGCAAGCGATGCCGGCTTTCCACGGCCGCTGTCAGCGCGGCGATCAAGCGGCTGGAAACCTCTCTGGGCGTACGCCTCTTTGAGCGCACCACGCGCGCCGTGCGCCCGACGGCCGAAGGCGCAGTCATGGTCGACCATGCGCGCCGCGCGCTGGAGCTGGTGTCTGAGGGCCAGGCCAAAGTGCGTGCCGGTACCTTTGGCCTCACGGGCAGTATCCGCATCACGGCCACTGCCATGCTGGCCCGCGAAATGCTGGCCTACTGGCTGGCCGAATTTGCCAATACCCACCCGGGCATTGAAATCGATCTGCAGATCAGCGACGCGCGCGTGGACCTGGTGCGCGAGGGCATAGACATCGCCTTGCGCAATGGGCCCTTGATGGATTCAACCCACTCGGCGCGCTTGCTGGCGCCGGCCCGCCGCGTGGCCTGCGCCAGCCCGGACTACCTGACGCGCCGCGGCACGCCGATGGACCCCAGCGAACTTGCGCAGCACGACTGTCTGGTCTGCCATGTGCGCGAGCGCCGGCAAGACCAGTGGCCGTTCGAATTGAAGGGAGAGGCCAGCGCGCCCTTCCAGGTGCGCGTGGCCGGGCCGCTGGCCTGCAATGATGCGTCGATTGCGCTGCAGTGGGCGCTGGAGGGGCGGGGCATTGTGTACCAGTCCGAGATCGACCTCATGGCCTCTTTGGCCAGCGGCAAGCTGGTGCGCCTGTTTGCGGGCCACCTGGGCGAGCCGTCGCCGCTCTATGCCGTGGTGCCCAGCCGGCGCTATGTGCCGGCGCGCGTCAATGAGGTGATAGAAAGGCTTTCAGCGCTGCTGACCGAACGGCTGGCAGCGCTGCATCCGCCTGTGCTCTAAACGGGCTTAGCGGGGTGCGAGGCGGATCGCGCCGTCCAGGCGAATCACTTCGCCGTTGAGCATGTCGTTCTCGATGATGTGCTTGGCCAGGCGCGCATAGTCTTGCGGCGTGCCCAGGCGTGACGGGAAGGGAACCCCGGCGGCCAGCGAATCCTGCACCTCTTGCGGCATGCCAAAGAGCATGGGCGTGCCGAAAATGCCGGGAGCAATCGTCATGTTGCGGATGCCGTTGCGCGCCAGATCGCGGGCAATCGGCAAGGTCATGCCGACAATGCCGCCCTTGGAGGCGCTGTAGGCGGCCTGGCCGATCTGGCCGTCATACGCCGCTACGGAGGCGGTGGAGATCAGCACACCGCGCTCGCCGGTGGCTTCGGGTTCGTTCTTGCACATGGCGTCGGCCGCCAGGCGGATCATGTTGAAGCTGCCCACCAGGTTGACGGTGATGGTCTTGCTGAAAGTGGCCAGGCTGTGCGCGCCGTTTTTGCCCACGGTTTTTTCGGCGGGCGCAATGCCTGCGCAGTTCACCAGGCCCATCAGCTTGCCCATGGTGAGCGCCTTGGCCACCACGGCCTGGCCGTCGGCTTCCTGGCTCACGTCGCATTTGACGAAGGCGGCCTTATCGGCGCCCAGGTCTTTGGCGATGGCTTCGCCTTTGTCGGCCTGCATGTCGGCGATGACGACTTTGGCGCCGTTGGCGACCAGCATGCGCGCCGTGCCTTCACCCAGGCCCGATGCGCCGCCGGTGACGATAAATACTTTGCCTGCGATTTCCATGGTGGTTCCTTGAGTGAGAAGAGTGAGGGGTTTTGTGGACGCCGTGTGCGCTTCTTGTACAACATGAGCGACATGACGTTAACGTAAACGTCAATTATGGCGCATGAGCAGCGCATGAAAAAAGCCCGGCGCCTTTCGGCGGCCGGGCTTGTCGCAAAAGCGGGGCGCTGGCTTATTTGTAGCCGACGCGGTCCAGCATCTGCTGCACCTTGAGCTGGTTGTTGCCCACGGCGCTGATCGGGATGGTTTCCGACTTGAAGCTGCCGTTACCCGAAGGCGACATGGCCTTCAGGGCGGGGTTGCTCACGCCCAGGCCGGGCACAGCGGCCCACTCGTTGTTGCCGTTGGCAAAGTATTCCTGCGCGCTGGGGCTGGCCAGGTATTCCATGAACTTGACGGCATTGGCCGTGTTCTTGGCGTTCTTGGCGACAGCGGCGCCGGCGATGTTCACGTGCGTGCCCCAGCTGTCCTGGTTCGGGAAGACCACGCCGACGCGGTCGGCCACGACTTTGTCGTCAGCCGCGTTGGAGCGCATGATGCGCGCCAGGTAGTAGGTGTTGGTCAGCGCAATGCCGCATTCGCCGCTGGCCACAGCCTTGATCTGGTCGCTGTCGCCGCCCTTGGGGTCGCGCGCCATGTTGGCCACCAGGCCTTTGAGCCATTCCTCAGCCTTGGCTTCGCCCAGATGCTCGGTCACTGCGCCGAAGAGCGAGAGGTTGTAGGGGTGGGCGCCCGAGCGGGTGCACAGCAGGCCCTTGTTCTTCGGGTCGGCCAGCTTTTCGTAGGTGTCCACGTCGGCCTTTTTGACCTTGAGCTTGTCGAACACCACGACGCGTGCGCGGGTCGAGAAGCCGAACCAGGTCGTGCCTTCGGCCGTTTCCTTGGCGCGCAGCTTGGCCGGGATGGCGGCTTCGAGGGCTGGCGATTTGATGGGCTTGAAGAGGCCGTCAATGTCGCCCTTGTGCAGGCGGGCGGCGTCAACCAGCAGGATCACGTCGGCGGGAGAGGCTGCGCCTTCAGCCTTGAGGCGCGCCAGGATGCCGGCGTCGTCCGCGTCCACGCGGTTGACCTTGATGCCGGTGGCCTTGGTGAAATCGCTGTAGAGCTTTTCGTCCGTCTGGTAATGGCGGGCAGAATACAAGTTGACCACCTGCTCCTGGGCGGAGGCCAGGCCTGCCAGCAGCATGAGTGACGAGAGAACCACTTTTTTGTACATAACTTTCTCTTTCCTTACAGGCATTTTTGAAGCTCGACGATGATAAAACAAATAAGAATCATTCTTGAAAGAGTCCCTACGCTGACCAAGTCTTCGTGGTGGCAAGGCCGGCTGTCCGGGCTTGGCCTGGCGACGGTTTTTTCCTTGCTGGCCGGTTGCGCTGCGGTGCCCTCAGGCCCGGCTGCGCCCGTCGTGCCGCCGCCTGCGGAAGCGGCCAGAAAGCCGGTGCGCATCGGCCTTGCGCTGGGTGGCGGCGCGGCGCGTGGTTTTGCGCACGTGGGCGTGATCGCCGTGCTGGAGGAGGCCGGGCTCAAGCCGCAGCTGGTGGTCGGCACATCGGCCGGCAGCCTGGTGGCGGCGCTGTATGCCAGCGGCAAGACCAGCGCGCAACTGCAGCAGACCGCGCTGAACATGGAAGAAGTCGCGATCACCGACTGGATGCTGCCGATCTTTGGCCGCGGCATGTTTCGCGGCGATGCGCTGGCCCGCTATGTCAACGACCTGGTGGCCAACCGGCTGATGGAAAACATGGCCATCCCGCTGGGCATAGTCGCCACCGACCTCAACAGCGGGCAGGCCGTGCTGTTCCAGCGCGGCGATACCGGCACGGCGGTGCGTGCCTCCAGTGCGGTGCCGGCGGTGTTTGTGCCGGTCAAGATCAACGGGCGCGAGTATGTGGATGGCGGCCTGGTGTCGCCGGTGCCGGTGCGCTTTGCGCGGCAGATGGGGGCGGATATCGTCGTGGCGGTGGATATCTCCAGCCCGCCGGAAGCCAACCCGGCCGGCGACACGCTGCAGATCCTGCTGCAGACCTTTGCCATCATGGGCAAAAGCATCAACCAGTACGAATTGAAGGACGCTGATGTGGTGGTGCGGCCCTCGCTCGCGGGCCTGAAAAGCGCCGACTTCTCGGCGCGGCAGCGCGCCATCGACTCAGGCCGGGCCGCCATGCTGGCCGCCTTGCCGCAATTGAAGGCCAGGCTCGAAGCCGCAGGCGGCCAGGTCCAGAGGCTGTTGCCGTAGCTGCTACTGTTTCAGGAGCAGCTTGCGCCCTTCGTATTGGATTTCAGGCTGATTCTGCTTCAATTTCGACCAAAAAAAAGCCCAATCTCACGATTAGGCTTTAAGGGGTCCGTGAAATGAATTCAGAAGGGACCCGAGGAGACAACTGGTCTGAAACCCTGCTCAGCTGAACAGGGCCTGCGAAAGCTGCTCCATGAACGGTGGCGCACGAGGCGCCTGGGCTTAGCGCTTTTTAGCGGCAGGAGCCTTGGTGGCGTTCACTGCGGAAGCGGCTACCGTGTTGAAGTTGGCTTCAGCGATGTCGCTGGCTTGCTTCACGGCTTTTTGGACCGACTCAAATGCGTTGTTGGCAGCAGCAACGGCGCTCTTCAGAACAGCCACAGCGGTTTCGGAACCGGCGGGTGCGTTCTTGGCGGCGTTGTCGACCAGGCCGACGAATTTCTTTTGTGCATCAGCGGCCTGGCCTTCAAAGGTCTTGCCGAGGTCGGCGCCGGCGGCCGAAGCGATGTCATACAGGTGACGGCTGTAAGCAGCGGTCTTTTCAGCCAGGGGCTGGACCAGGCCGGCTTGCAGGGCCAGCAGTTCTTGTGCGTCTTTCACGCCCAGAACAGCTTGCGTGTGGTTGGCGGTTTCAGCCAGGGCAGCCTTGGTGGCTTGCACGTTCAGTTCGACCAGCTTTTCAACGCCTTCGAAGGCTTTGTGGGTCAGACCAAACAGGGTTTCGATGTTGGCTTTGTGGGAAGCGAGAACTTGTTCAGCGGTCAGCATAATGAATCTCCAATATAGGTGGTTAAGGGTCAACTAAGGGGTCAACAGTTGCTTTGCGCTGAATTGCTGCACTGCAACATAAGCCCAAGTATAGGGAATACCCGCCCCATTGCAAGCATTTTTTGTTGCACTGCACCAATTTAGAGGCGGAGCCCTAGTTGGCGCACTAAAACAGAGTGCAAAAGTATCCAGATTCGCCCTTTCCGCGGCGCTGAAACCCTTGGGCCACAATGGCTAAACCTCTTCCGGATCCCCCACCTTGCAAGCCTTTTACGCCGACAACTTTGTGCTGCCGCTGCCCCAGGGGCACCGCTTTCCCATGGCGAAATACCGCCTGCTGCGCGACCGGCTGGTGAACGAACTCCCGCAGGTCCGCATGGCGCAGGCGCCGGCCGCCACGGATGGTGAGCTGGCGCTGGTTCATACGCCAGCCTACATAGACGCTATCACCCACGGCACCTTGCCGGCGGCCGCACAGCGCGAGATCGGCTTTCCCTGGAGCCCGGGCATGGCCGAGCGCGCGCGGCGCTCAGCGGGCGCCACCGTCGCAGCCGCCCGCGTGGCAATGGGCCCGGCAGGCAAGCCGGGCGAGGGTATTGCCGCCAACCTGGCCGGCGGCACGCACCACTCGTATGCCCACAAAGGCGGCGGCTTTTGTGTCTTCAACGACGCGGCAGTGGCGGCGCGATTGATGCAGGCAGAGTGGGCACGGCTGCATCGCCACGAGCGCAAACCGCTGCAGGTCACCATCATCGACCTGGACGTGCACCAGGGCAACGGCACCGCCAGCATCTTTGCCGCCGACGCCAGCGTATTCACGCTCTCGCTGCATGGACAAAAGAACTTTCCCTTCCGCAAGGAGGCCAGTGACCTTGACGTGGACCTTCCCGACGGCTGCGGCGACGCTGCCTATCTGCAGGCGCTGGAACATGCGCTGGATGAACTGGAGCGGCGCTTTGAACCGGGGCTGGTGCTGTTCCTGGCCGGTGCGGACCCCTTTGAAGGCGACCGCCTGGGCCGCTTGTCTTTGAGCTTTGACGGCCTGGAGGCGCGCGACCGGCGTGTCTTTGACTGGGCCTGGCAGCGCCGCATTCCGCTGGCGTTTTCGATGGCGGGCGGCTACGGCGTCAACATCGATGAAACCGTGCAGGTGCAAGTGAACACCTACCGGGTCGCGCTCGAATACTGGAAACGCTGGAACCCTTAGCCCTTCGTGGATTGCTGCTACATTGCCTTGGCCATCCCGGCGCCCACAAGAACAAGCCGAGCCACCCACATGCCGCCTGATACCGAGGACTCCCCAAAAAACATTCCCGCTGGCGCGCTTCGTGTGCTGGTGCTGGGCGGCACCGGTTTCATCGGCCGCCATGCTGTAGCGGCCTTGCACGCTTCGGGCGCGCAGGTGGCAATAGGCAGCCGCCACCCTGAGCGCCATAAAAGCGCCTATCCCTTTGCGTCCCTGCACCTCGTGCGCTTTGAGCACTTGCTGCAGCCCGATGCGTGGGCGTCTTTGCTGAAAGACGTGGACGTGGTTGTGAATTGCGTGGGCATCCTGCGCCAGCGGCCCAACGAGTCCTATGACCACGTGCACCATCGCGCGCCCGCAGCGCTGGCCCTTGCATGCGCCGGCGCCAATATTCGTTTTGTTCACACTTCCGCTCTCGGCTTGCACGAAGGCGCCAAAAGTCGCTTTCTCTCCAGCAAACTGCTGGGTGAACGCGCCATCGCGGCTTCGGGCAGCGACTACGCCATCGTGCGGCCTTCTTTGCTCGACGGCGAGGGCGGCTTCGGCGCCCGCTGGCTGCGCGGCTTGTCGCGCTCGCCGGTGCACTTCATTCCACGCGGCGCGCGCGGCGGCATTGCGGCCATGGCGGCCACCGATCTGGGAAAGGCGTTCGCAGTGCTTGCCGCGCTTCCTTCACTGGCAGGCCACCGTGAAGTTGAGCTGGGCGGCATTCGCCGCTACGGCTACGCGGAGTACCTGCGCGAGCTTCGCGCCGATTACACAGGCACCCGCGCATTGCAGATTCCCACTCCCAACTGGGCGGCACGCCTGGGCGCCCACGTGTGCGATGTCCTGCACTTTTCGCCTTTTTCGTATGGGCACTGGATTTTGCTGCAGCGGGACAACGTGCCTTCGCCCAACCGTTTGCCGGAATTGCTGGGGCGTGAGCCCCTTGCGATCAGGCCGGCGATTCAGCCAAAAACACAGCCTGAGCCCCACCAGGTGCACGCTGGCAAAATAGGTCCTCATGACCTCCCCGACACGCCCGCAGGCTGAAGCCCGCAGCGCCTACAAAGCTTTCCGCGACATCGGCACCCGCTGGTCCGACAACGATGTCTACGGCCACGTCAACAATGTCGTCTACTACAGCTGGTTCGACACGGCCGTCAACGGCCTGCTGATTGAGCGCGGCGCCATCGACATCCATACCGGCGGCGTGATCGGCCTGGTCATCGAAACCCAGTGCAATTACTTCGCGCCGCTGGCTTTTCCGGAGCCGGTGGTCGCAGGCATCCGCGTGGCGCATGTGGGCTCGTCCAGCGTGCGTTACGAGGTGGCTTTGTTCCCGGGCGACAAAGATTCGCTGTGCGCGGCCCGGGGCCATTTCATTCATGTCTATGTGGACCGCGCGACGCGCAGGCCGGCGCCGCTGCCCCCCGAACTTCTTTCTGTACTGGAGACCCTCAGATGACGCAGGCACCGCCCGTGCTTTCCTATATCAGCCCGCGTCAGCCGGGCGACGCACGCAATGCAGTAGACGAAGCCATCGTCAGCCGCCAGTCGATACGCATGTTTCTGCCCAAGCCGGTGCCGCGCGAAACCATCGCCCACCTGCTGGAAGTCGCCAGCCGCGCGCCTTCGGGCACCAACACCCAGCCCTGGAAGGCCTATGTGCTGCAAGGCGCCAGCCGCGACGCGCTCGTCAGCAAAGTCTGCGAGGCCCACGATGCGCTGTACGCCAACCCGGCCCTGGCTGCCGAGTACCGAGAGGAATACGACTACTACCCTGAAAAGTGGGTCTCTCCCTACATCGACCGCCGCCGCGAAAACGGCTGGGGCCTTTACGGCCTGCTGGGCATCGTCAAGGGTGACAAAGACAAGATGCATGCGCAGCATCACCGCAATTTCCAGCTATTCGATGCGCCCGTGGGCTTGATGTTCACGCTGGACCGGGTGATGGGCCGCGGCTCGCTGGTCGACTACGGCATGTTCATGCAAAGCCTCATGGTGGCCGCGCGCGGCCTGGGCCTGCACACCTGCCCGCAGGCAGCCTGGAACGGCTTCGCAAAGATCATCCTGCCGCACATTGGCGCGGGTGACAACGAGATGCTGGTGTGCGGCATGGCGCTGGGCTATGCCGATGAAACGGCGCTGGTGAACACCTTCAGAACGCCACGCGTGCCGGCTGAAAAGTTCACCACCTGGCTGGATTGACTGGATGACCTTTTCCGTGGTCCAGCTGCTGGGCGGGCTGTCTTACGCCACCACGCTGTTCCTGATGGCGGCGGGCCTCACGCTGATCTTCGGCGTGACGCGCATCGTCAATTTTGCGCACGGCAGCTTCTTCATGCTGGGCGCGCTGTTTACCGCGCACTGGGTCACCCACTGGTTTCCGGCCTGGGGCGAGAGTGCGCCGCTCTATCTGCTTGCTATTCTTTTAGGAGCTGCTTGCGCTGCTCTGGCGGGCGCTGTGGCCGAATTTCTCTTGTTAAGGCGAATGACGGGCGCCCCCGAGCTTTACCAGCTGGTGGCTACCTTCGGCCTGACGCTGGCGATGCACGACGCCATGCAGTGGGGTTTTGGGCCTGATGAAGTCTTCGCGCCGCGCTTTCCCGGCCTCAAGGGTTCGGTGCAGATCGGCGACGAATTCTTTCCGGTCTACCAGCTGGCGATGATCGCGCTGGGCCCGCTGGTCTGGCTGGGGCTGCACCTGCTGCTGCGGCGCTCGCTGTTTGGCCAGCGCCTGCGCGCCGCCACGCAAGACCGCTCCATGCTCCAGGCGCTGGGCGTCAATCCACGCCCGCTGATGCTGGGCGCCGTTGTGCTGGGCTGCGCGCTGGCGGGCCTTGCCGGTGCCTTGCAGTTGCCGCGCGAGCCGGCCCACCTGCAAATGGACATGAACGTGATCGTGGAGACCTTTGTCGTCGTTGTGATGGGCGGGCTGGGCAGCATAGGCGGCGCTTTTGTGGCGGCGTTGCTGATCGGGCTGGTCCATGCGTTCGGCATCAGTGTGTTTCCGCAGGCCACGCTGGTGATTGTGTTCCTGACGATGGCGGTGGTGTTGGTGTTCCGGCCTCAAGGCCTCAATGGCAAGGCCATCTCTTCGCAAGAGGGCGGTGTGCGTGAGCCTGCCCAGAAGTTTCGCGGCCTCGGGATGGGGCTGGCAGGCTCTTCGCTGGTGGCTGCCGCCTTCGTGGTGCTGGCTTATGTGGCGTGGGCGGGTGGCCCTTACTGGCAGGCCCTGGCCGCCGACGCGTTGATTCTGATGATCTTCGGCGTCAGCCTGCAATCCATGATGGCGCTGGGTGGCCTGGTCAGCTTTGGCCATGCCGCGTTCTTTGCGCTGGGCGCTTATGGCGCGGCGCTGTCGCACAGCCTCTGGGGCGCTTCGCTTCCGCTTGCGCTGGCAACGGGTTGCGCCACCGCGCTGGCTGTGGCGGCGGTGTTTGGTGCGGCGGTGGTCCGAAGCAGCGGTGTGTATCTGGCGATGCTGTCGCTGGCCCTGGCGCAGGTGGTTTGGGCGGGTGCGACGCAGTGGGTGGACCTGACGGGCGGCGACAACGGCCTGATCGGCCTCACTCTTGTGAGCGACGAAGTACGCCCCCTGTTTTACGCCCTGCTGGTAGGCCTTGTGCTGGTGGCGGTCTTTGCGCTGCGTTTTTTGGGGCGTTCCGTGCTGGGCGCCGCGCTCCAGGCCTTGCGTGATGCGCCCATGCGCGCCTCCGCCTCGGGTCTGGCCGTGGGCTGGCTCAAGTACCGGATTTTTGTGGAAAGCGCCGTGCTGGCAGGCCTTGCGGGCGGCCTTTTTGCGGCGCACAAGGGTGCGGTGTTTCCTTCGCTGGCGGCGGTTTCCACGTCAGTCGATGCCTTGCTGGTGGTACTGCTCGGCGGCGTGCACCAGCTGTGGGGCGCCGTGGTCGGCAGCATCGTGCTGAGTTATGCCGGCGCCGAGCTGGGCCGGGAAGTGACGTACTGGCGTGGCCTGCTGGGTGTGTTCATCATGCTGATCATGGTGGCCTCGCCGTCGGGGTTGATGGGCTTGGTTGGGCGGCTGACAGACCTTCTCAAGCAGCCCAGGCGCGGCGGGGGAGAGCGCTGATGCTGCAAGTCCAGCAACTGGTCAAGCACTTTGACGGCATCCGCGCGGTCGACGGTGTGAGCTTTGAGGTGCTGCCGGGCCAGTGCGTCGCCCTGATAGGCCCGAATGGCGCCGGCAAATCCACCACCTTTGCCTGCATTGCAGGCCAGTACCCGCTCACGGGCGGCCATATCGCGTGGAAGGGCGTGGCGCTGGAGGGCCTGAGCCCGCAAGCCCGGCTGCAACACGGCGTGGCCCGCACTTTTCAGGTGGCGCAGGTTTTTGAGGCGTTGACGGTGCTACAAAATGTGCAGCTGGCGGCGCAGGCACAACGTGGCCTGTGGGCCATATCGGCGTTCAAGGGGCTGAGTGGCCAGATGCGCGAGCCGGCTTTGGCGCTGCTGGCTCAAACCGGGCTGGAGGCTTTGGCTGCTCAGGATGCGCTGAGCTTGCCTTATGGCGCCAAGAAGCGGCTGGAGCTGGCTGTGGCGCTGGCCGCCAGGCCGCAATTGCTGCTGCTGGATGAGCCCGCCGCAGGCCTGGCCGGGCCCGAGCGCGCCAGCCTGATGCAACTGGTCAAAGGCCTGGCAGGGCAGGGCATGACCGTGCTTTACACCGAACACAACATGGACGCCGTGGCCGGTGTGGCCGACCGCGTGCTGGTGCTCATCGAAGGCAAGCTCGCCGCGCAAGGATCGTTTGACGAAATCTCGCGTGACCCGGTCGTGCGCAGCCGCTACCTGGGCGAAGCTGCCGGTGAAGCCGCTGGTGAGGGGGTCAGCCATGCTTGACGTGCAAAACCTCAATGCCTTCTATGGCCCGGCGCAGGCCTTGTTCGATGTCTCCTTGCAAGTAGCACCGGGAGAACTGGTCGTGCTGCAGGGCCTGAATGGCGCGGGCAAGTCCACGCTGCTCAAGTCGGTCATGGGCCTGGAAGTGCGGACCGAAGGCAGCATTCGTTATCAGGTACAGGACCCGGTGGGTTCATCCACGGCCGGCCCCGTGGCGATCGAGCGCTGGGACACCCACCGCCGGGCGCGTGCCGGCCTCGGCTATGTGGCTGAAGACCGCCGCTTGTTCACCGATCTCACCGTGCGCGAAAACCTGCGGATTGCGGTGCGCCGCGACGCCGCCGCGCTCGAAGCCCGCGCGCTGGATCTCTTCCCGGCGCTCAAGACCATGCTGGAGCGCCGCGCGGCGCAGATGAGCGGCGGCGAGCAGCAGATGCTGGCAATTGCCCGCACGCTGATGACGGCGCCCCGCATCCTGTTGCTCGATGAGCCCTGCGAAGGCATTGCGCCCGTGCTGGTGGAGTCCATCCGCGATGCGCTCCTGACGCTCAAGCAGGAAGGCCTGGGCCTTCTGGTGGCCGAGCAGAACCAGTTACTGGCATCCCGTGCCGACAGGCTGGTTTTGCTGGTTGCGGGTAAAGTCAGGGGTTCGTGAAGAAGACCCGCTTCTGCCCCTTTTTCGCCTCTTTTCTTTTCATCCTCCCATTTCCTTCAGAAGGGTATCCCCATGAGCAACATCACCACCACCCCTTCCGGCCTGCAGTACGAAGACACCGTGCAAGGTACCGGCGCCATTGCCAAGGCAGGGCAGCATGTCAAGGTCCATTACACCGGCTGGCTTTACAACGACGGCGTGCAAGGCGCGAAGTTTGACTCCAGCAAAGACCGCGGCCAGCCCTTCGAGTTCTCGCTCGGCGCCGGCCAGGTCATCCGCGGCTGGGACGAAGGCGTGCAAGGCATGTCGGTAGGCGGCACGCGCCGCCTGATCATTCCGGCGGAACTGGGTTATGGCGCACGTGGCGCCGGCGGTGTGATTCCGCCGAATGCCACTTTGCTGTTTGAAGTGGATTTTCTCGGTACCTGAGCCAGCGCGAGCTGAAAGCCCCGGCGCTGCATTCGCGCGGGGCTTGTTCACCGGATTAACCGCCAAGGCGTCTTCGCTGCGGCTCTGAAGCTTTGCCATGATCATCACCAGCCTGCTCGATACGGATCTGTACAAGTTCACCATGATGCAGGTGGTCTTGCACCAGTTTCCGGGCGCGGAGGTGGAGTACAAGTTCAAGTGCCGCAATGCCGGCGCGTCAGGTGTCGGCGATCTCGCACCCTATGTGACCGAGATCCGCGAAGAGATACGCGGCCTATGCAGCCTGCGCTTTCAGGATGCCGAGCTGGCCTACCTCAAGGCCATGCGTTTCATCAAGAGCGATTTTGTCGACTTCCTCGGCATCTTCCGGCTCAACGAAAAATACGTCAGCGTCACGGCCTTGCCTTCGGGCGAGATCGATGTGTCCATCAAAGGGCCCTGGCTGCACACCATCCTGTTTGAAATCCCGGTGCTGGCCATCATCAACGAGGTCTACTTTCGCAACACGCAAAAGAAGGCGGATCTGGCCGAAGGCCGCAAGCGCCTGGAGACCAAGATCGGCGAGCTGCAGACCCAGGGCCTGCGCACGCTCAAAATTGCCGATTACGGCACACGCCGCCGATTCGGCAAAGCCTGGCACGAAGAAGTGCTGCGCACCCTGGTGACGCGCCTGGGCACCGGCGCGGGCGGCCAACTGGCCGGCACCAGCAATGTGCTGTATGCGATGAAGCTGGGCCTGACGCCACTGGGCACCATGGCGCACGAATACCTGCAGGCCTGCCAGGCGCTGGGTCCGCGCCTGCGCGACAGCCAGGTCTTTGGCTTCGAGTCGTGGGCCAAGGAATACCGTGGTGACCTTGGGATCGCTTTGTCGGACGTTTACGGCATGAGCGCCTTCCTGCGCGACTTCGACATGTATTTCTGCAAGCTGTTTGATGGCGCCCGCCACGACAGCGGTGACCCTTTCGATTGGGGTGAGCGCATGCTGGCGCATTACGCCAAGAACCGGGTCGACCCCCAGACCAAGACGCTGATCTTCAGCGACGGCCTGACGGTGCCGCGCACCATTGAGCTCTACCAGCAGTTCAGGGGGCGTTGCCAGCTGGCTTTCGGTATCGGCACCAACCTCACCAACGACCTGGGCTACGAGCCGCTGCAGATCGTCATCAAGATGATCCGCTGCAATGGCCAGCCTGTGGCCAAGCTGTCCGACACGCCTTCCAAGAACATGTGCGACGACGAAAAATACCTGGCGTATTTGCGGCAGGTGTTTGAAATTACGTCGCCTGCATAATCGATCGTTTTCGGTTGTTTTCCTCCCATCCACCTGCCTCTTTACTCACTTAAAAAAACAGCGCGTGGCTATCGGTGTCCCCCTTGATTTTGTGTTGTTTGGCCTGACGCTGCTGGGCGTTGCGCTGTTTCATCACCACACGCTGAAGGTGGCGCTGACGGGGCTTGTGGCGATCACGCTTTACAAGTTGGTGTTTGGGGATTTTTCGGGCGTACCGGGCCTGGGCGGCCTGCTGCAGCTGCTGGCGCATGAGTGGGTGACGCTGGGCAACCTGCTGGGCCTCTTGCTGGGCTTTGCCTTGCTGTCTGATCATTTCGAGAAAAGCGGTATTCCGGCGCTGCTTCCGCGCTACCTGCCCGACGACTGGAAGGGCGGTTTTGTGATGCTGGTGCTGGTGTTTGTCATCTCCAGCTTTCTCGACAATATTGCCGCCGCCATGATCGGCGGCTCCATGGCGGCCGTGCTGTACCGCAAGCGGGTGCACATCGGCTTTCTCGCCGCCATCGTGGCTGCCAGCAACGCCGGCGGCTCGGGCAGCGTGGTGGGTGACACAACCACCACCATGATGTGGATTGCCGGCGTCTCGCCCGGCCAGGTTTTTGAGTCCTATGTGGGCGCGGTGGTGGCGCTGGCCATCTTTGGCGTGATTGCCGCGCGCCAGCAGCATGCGCTGCAGCCCATCATGAAAGATGCCGCCCCAGGCGCGCACCTGCACTGGGCGCGGCTGGCGATTGTGGCCATCATCCTGTTGTCGGCTGTGGCGGCCAATGTGTATTTCAACCTGCGTGATCCGGCGGTGCTGGAGCAGCTTCCAGTCATTGGTCTCGCAGTGTGGGCCGCAGTGTTGCTGACCACACCCTGGCGCCGCCCCCAATGGGCCTTGCTGCCTGAGGCCACGCGCGGCAGCGTGTTCCTGCTATCGCTGGTGCTCTGCGCTTCGATGATGCCGGTGCAGCATTTGCCGGCCGCCAGTTGGCAAACCGCTTTCGGCCTGGGTGTTGTGAGCGCCGTGTTTGACAACATTCCGCTCACGGCGCTGGCCTTGCGCCAGGGCGGGTACGACTGGGGTTTCCTGGCCTATGCCGTCGGCTTTGGCGGCAGCATGCTGTGGTTTGGGTCGTCCGCAGGTGTGGCCCTTTCAAACATGTACCCCGAGGCCCGTTCAGTCAGCGCCTGGGTCAAGGGCGGCTGGCATGTGGCGCTGGCCTATGTCGCCGGCTTTTTTGTCTTGCTGGCGCTGCTGGGCTGGCGTCCTGATGCGCCTCGCGTCCTGCAAGCCGCGGTCACGGTAACGCCCGCTGCGTCCGGCATCATTCATTTCCCTCAACAACCGGCTGCGCCGGTTTCGAATTCACAGTGAGACCATCATGAAGAAACCCAAGATCCTTGTTGCCCGTGCCGTATTTCCTGAAGTGATTGCCCGCCTTGAGCAGCATTTCGAGGTCGAGTCCAACCAGAGCGATGAAACCTGGTCCAAAGCCCAACTGACCGAACGCCTCAAAGGCAAGGACGGCGCCTTCACCACCGGCGGCGACCGCATCGACGCCGAGGTGCTGGCGGCCTGCCCGGGCCTGAAAATCTGCGCCAACATGGCAGTGGGCTACAACAACTTCGACATCGACGCGATGACGGCTGCCGGCGTGCTGGCCACGAATGCGCCCGATGTGCTGACCGAAACCACGGCCGACTTCGGCTTTGCCTTGCTGATGGCCACAGCCCGCCGCGTCACCGAGAGCGAGCACTACCTGCGCGCCGGCAAGTGGACCAAATGGAGCTATGACATGTTCGCGGGCTCCGACATCCACGGCGCCACCTTGGGCATTCTCGGCATGGGCCGGATCGGGCAGGGTATTGCCAAACGCGGCGCCCATGGCTTTGGCATGAAAGTGATTTACCACAATCGCTCACGGCTTGACGCGGCGCTGGAGGCCGAATGCAAGGCCAGCTATGTCGGCAAAGAAGAGTTGCTCAAGACGGCCGACCATCTGGTGCTGGTGCTGCCTTATTCGCCGGCTTCGCACCACACCATTGGCGCGGCCGAGCTGGCGCTGATGAAACCGACCGCCAACCTGATCAACATTGCGCGCGGCGGCATTGTGGATGATGCGGCGCTGGCGGCAGCCCTCAGGGACAAGCGCATTGCCGCCGCCGGGCTTGACGTGTTCGAAGGCGAGCCCAAGGTGCACTCCGATCTGCTGACCGTGCCCAATGTGGTGTTGACACCGCACATCGCCAGCGCGACCATACCCACCCGCCTGGCCATGGCCAGCCTGGCCGCCGATAACCTGATTGCATTCTTTGGCGGGAAGAAGCCTTTGACCCCCTTAAATGCTGCGGTACTAGCTATCAAATAAATAGCGCTCAGGCAGACGCGGCACAATAGGCAGTTCATCGAAAAATAACAACCCAGCACCGAGACACGCACATCCATGGAACCCTGGTTGATATTTGCCCTGGCCTTGCTGGTAGCCAACCTGTTGCTGCTGGTCTGGCTGGCATTGCGCAAGCCGGCCGCACCTTCCGACGAAGGGCGCAAAGAACTGCTGGCCGGCATGGCGGCCGGCCATGACAAGCTCGAGCGTGAGCTGCGGCGCGAGATCGGCGACAACTCGCGCAGTAGCCGGCAGGAACTGGCCACTACCTTTGCGACCTTCCAGCAAACCCTGGTGCAGCAAAGCGCCGAAGCCATTCGCACGCAAAACACCCAGATCGACGCGTTTGCGCAGCAGCTCACCTTGCTTCAGAAAACCCTGTCGGATACCTTGACCACGCAGCTTCAGTCCGTCAGTGAGTCAAATGCCAGGCGTATGGTGGAAGTGCGCGAAACGCTGGAAAAGCAGCTCGCCCAGCTGCAGCAAACCAACTCGGCCAAGCTCGACGAGATGCGCAAGACGGTCGATGAAAAGCTGCAAACCACGCTGGAGACCCGGCTGGGCGAAAGCTTCAAGCAGGTGGCCGACCGGCTTGAGCAGGTGCACAAAGGCCTGGGCGAAATGCAGACGCTGGCGGTCGGTGTCGGCAGCCTGCAGCGCGTGCTGACCAATGTGAAGACGCGCGGTATGTTCGGTGAAGTCCAGCTTGAAGCGCTGCTTGAGCAGGTGCTGACGGTAGATCAGTACGCCAAGCAGGTCGAGACCAAGCCGCGCAGCGGCCAGCGGGTTGATTTTGCGATCCGCTTTCCGGGCCGCGGCGACGACGGCTCGCCGGTCTGGCTGCCGGTCGATGCCAAGTTTCCGCGCGACGACTATGAGCGCCTGCTCGATGCGCATGAGCGGGTTGACCCGGTGGCCGTTGAGGCAGCCGGCAAGGCGCTTGAAGCGCGCATCCGCACTGAAGCCAAGTCCATCGCCGAGAACTACCTGGCCGCGCCGCACACCACCGATTTCGCCATCCTCTTTTTGCCGGTTGAAAGCCTGTATGCCGAGGTGCTGCGCCGCCCGGGGCTGATGGACGCGATCCAGCGCCAGTACCGTGTGACGCTGGCCGGGCCGACCACGCTGCTGGCCATGCTCAACAGCCTGCACATGGGCTTTCGCACCCTGGCGCTGGAGCAGCAGGCTTCTGAAGTCTGGAAGGTCCTGGGCGCCGTCAAAACCGAGTTCGAGCGGTACGGCGAGTGGGTCGCGCGCATCAAGGAGCAGGTCGCGAAAGCTTCCGACACGCTGGACAAGGCCGACACCCGCGCCAAGCAGATGCGGCTGGCGCTGCGCAAGGTAGAGGCGCTGCCTGAAATCGAGTCGCAATCCTTGCTGCCGCCGGTGGCTGATACCGACTTGCTGGGTGAATGAGCGTCATGACGCGGTGTTTATATGCTATTAAATTAATAGCTGGTAGTGCACGCCGTGATTGGGTTGGGGCTACTTTTTACTTAAAACATGACGCCTGAACTCGCACGCCTTATCGTGGCGCAGATCTGCCTGCACGCGTGCATGGCGGGCACACGCATGGCCGCGCCGCTGCTGGCGCTGCGCGAAGGCTACAGCCCTGCGGCTGTCGGTGTGCTGCTGGCGCTTTTTGCCCTGACGCAGGTCTTCCTGGCGCTGCCGGCCGGCCGTTTTGCCGACAGGCACGGCTTGCGCCGGCCCATCAGCTACAGCGTGTTTGCCGCCGTGCTGGGGGCCGGGGCGGCGGTGGCTTTCCCGATTTTTCCGGTGCTGTGTTTTGCGGCGCTGATGACCGGCGGCGCTACTGGCGCGGCGGTGATTTCGCTGCAGCGCCATGTGGGCCGGGCGGCTGTGGGGGCGTTGCAGCTCAGGCAGGTATTCAGCTGGTTGTCCATTGGCCCGGCGGTGTCCAACTTTGTTGGGCCTTTTTCAGCCGGTTTGCTGATTGACCACGTGGGCGCCATGCCGGGCAGCACATCGGGTTACCGCGCGGCGTTCCTGCTGATGGCGATTTTGCCGATGGCCAGTTGGTTTCTTGTGCGCAAGACGCGTGAGCTGCCGCCGGTCATCGCGGCCAGCGGCGGCCCGCAGCCCAAGGCCTGGGACCTGCTGCGCCAGGCCACCTTCCGCCGGCTGATGATGGTGAACTGGTTCTTGTCCTCGTGCTGGGATGTGCACACCTTTGTGGTGCCGGTGCTGGGTTTTGAAAGGGGCATCAGCGCTTCGGTGATCGGCACCATACTCGGCGCCTTTGCTGTTGCCGCCGCCCTGATCCGCATGCTCATGCCGCTGGTGGCGGCCCATTTGCGCGAGTGGAAGGTGCTGGCCGCCTCCATGCTCATCACGGCGGTGCTGTTTGGCATCTATCCGCTCATGCATTCCGCGATCGGCATGGGCATATGTTCCATCCTGCTGGGCTTTGCACTGGGCATGGTGCAGCCCATGGTCATGAGCATGCTGCACCAGATCACGCCAGAGGCGCGGCACGGCGAAGCGCTGGGGCTGCGGCTGATGGCGATCAACGCCTCGAGCGTGGTGATGCCCATGCTCTTCGGCTCTGCCGGCGCGCTGGTGGGTATTGCCGGGGTGTTCTGGGCCACCGGCGCCGTGGTCGGCTTTGGCTCCCGGGCGGCCTGGCTGCTCAAAGACAGCATGCCTGCGCATGCCGGGCACGACGTCAAGCACTGACGCCTGCTGAGCCCTGAAGAGGCTAAAACCCCTAAAGCCGGTAAAAGTCCTTGATCAGGTCCCATGCGACCTGCGCGTCGTCCACATACTGAAAGAGCTTCAGGTCGTGGGGCGATATCACGCCTTCTTCCACCAGCATGTCGGTGTTGAGCAGGCGCTTCCAGTAGCTGCTGCCGAAGAGAATGATGGGCACCGGCTTGGCCTTGCGGGTCTGCACCAGCGTGACGACTTCAAAGAGTTCGTCCAGCGTGCCAAAGCCGCCGGGAAACACCACAAGCGCCTTGGCGCGCATCATGAAATGCATCTTGCGCAGGGCGAAGTAGTGGAACTTGAACGACAGCTCGGGCGGCACATAGGGGTTGGCGGCTTCTTCCATGGGCAGGGCGATGGCCAGGCCCACACTCAAGCCGCCGGCCTCGTGCGCGCCGCGGTTGGCCGCCTGCATGATGCCGGGGCCGCCGCCGGTGCAGATAAAGAGCTTTTTGTCGGACGATTTGTCTTCGCTGTATTGCGCCACCAGCTTGCCGAAGGCGCGGGCCTTTTCGTAATAGTGGGCGTTGCGCGCCAGCTTGCGTGCGCGGTCTATGGCTTCAGCGTCACCGCTGGCCTCGGCTTCAGCCACCATGGTGACGGAGTCTTCTTCGCTGCGAAACCGGGCGCTGCCGAAAACCACCACCGTGTTTTCGATGCCATGGGCTTGCTGCTCCAGGTCGGGCTTGAGCAATTCCAGTTGAAAGCGTATGCCGCGGGTTTCGCGCCGCAGCAAAAACTCCGGGTCGGCAAATGCCAGCCGCGATGCGTCGGCCTCCAGCGGAGTGCCTTCTCTGGCATAGGCTTGAAGTTCAGCCCAGGCATTGGCCAGGCGGCTGACGGAGAGGTCTTGTTTTTGTTCCATGCACTTATTGTCAACGATCAAGATGACAGGGAGGCTTTGGGGGATGGCCCTGTACAAAGCAAAAAGGCTCCGTGAGGAGCCTTTTTTGTGAGCCGAAGCGGCTGCGTTTAGACGCGCTTGCGGTATTCGCCGGTGCGGGTGTCGATTTCAACCACGTCGCCTTGGGCCACGAAGATTGGCACGCCGATTTCAAAGCCGGTGGCGAGCTTGGCGGGTTTCAGGACCTTGCCGGAGGTGTCGCCCTTGACGGCGGGTTCAGTCCAGGTGATTTCGCGCTGAACGCTGGTGGGCAGTTCGACCGAGATGGCCTTGCCGTCGTAAAACACGACTTCCAGTTCCATGCCGTCTTGCAGGTAGTTGAGCGAGTCGCCCATGTTTTCGGCTTCGACTTCATACTGGTTGAACTCGGAGTCCATGCAGACGTACAGAGGGTCGGCGAAGTAGGAGTAGGTGCAGTCCTTCTTGTCCAGGACGATCTGGTCGATCTTGTCGTCGGCCTTGAACACGACTTCGGTGTTGAAGTTGGCGACCAGGCTTTTGAGCTTCATGCGCACGGTGGCGGAATTGCGGCCGCCGCGGCTGTATTCGGTCTTGAGCACCACCATGGGGTCTTTGCCGTGCATGATGACGTTGCCGGCGCGGATTTCTTGAGCGATTTTCATAGCAGTTTCACTGAGGTAAGCCGCTAAACGCATGCACCGGTGTGCGGGTTCCGCGGCGGGTTGTGCAGGACGCCAAAGTCTGGTTGACCTTCGAGCTAGTCCGCAAAGCCCTCTATTTTAGCGTTTTTTTGCCACAAAACCGAGCAGGCGGGTGCTCAAGTCGTCTTGCGCCATCAGGCGGGTGCGCGCAGCCAGCGCGGCGGCTTGCCAGGCAGGCAGGTCATCCAGCAGGGCGGCCGCACTGGCTGCTGGGTTATCGGCCGTGGTTTGCGGCGCCGTTTTCCCGTTCCAGGCCGCGTGAAACGCCCGCAGCGAGGGCGGCGCTTGCAGCATATCGAGGAAGGCCTGCAGCTTGGCCAGGTGGGCGTCGTCGTGCTGCGGGTAGATATGCCAGACAAAGGGCTTGCCGGCCCAGAGCGCCCGCACCAGCGAATCCTCACCGCGCACGAAGTTCAGGTCAGAGGCCCAAAGCAGGTGGTCAAACCCGGTTTGCTCCAAAAGCGGCAAGTATGAAATTGATAGCTGCTTGCGCCCGTCTTTATTGGGTTGCAGCCGATTCTCATCACCCAAAAGAGCCCGGACGGCGCTTGTGGCGCGCCCGGCGGCCACCAGCAAATGCACGGGCTTGCCCTGCAGGCCGTGCGCGGCGAACTGCGCTAGCAGGCTTTCGAGGGCTGGGGGCTCATAGCAAAACAGGGACACCAGCATTTCCCCGCCCCAGGCGATGCCCTGGCTTTTCAGCCAGCCGGTGCGGTCAAAGCTTTGCTGTCTGGCTTGCAGGTCCGGTTCCCGAAGCAGTCCGCCGGTATCGGCTGTGAAGCCGGGGTAGAAAAACCACTTGGTCCAGCCCGCCGCCGGGCCGCTTTGCACGGGCGAGGGCATGGCGTGGTAGCGCTCGACGTAGGCCTCGGCGGAGAGGTATTCCAGGTTAACCCATACGGGTTTTAGGCCTCCTGCCCTCGTGTTACTTGCGCAGGCAGCTATGAATTCAGGAGCAATTTCGCAACCGAAGGCTTCAATCAGCACGTCGGGCGGTTGCTGTGCAAACCCTGCGGCCTCCAGATCCAGCGGCGTGCCGTCCTGCGGCCAGGGCAGCACGCGCACCCCTTCGCAGCCCGAGGGCGCCATCCAGCCCAATGCGGTGACGTCATCTGCCCACAAGCGCACGGTGTGGCCGCGCGAGGCCAGGTCGGCGGCCAGGCGCCAGCACACGCCGATGTCCCCGAAGTTGTCGATGACTTTGCAAAAAATGTCCCAAACATGTGCGCCGGCCATGGCGGGTATTGTGATGCAGCCTTGCTGCCTTCCCCTGCGCGGTGGCATGGGGTGACCCGTATGTCATGGCCATGTCACCCGGGGTGGGTACAAACCGCCATCAATCTGACATGGAGCTCATCGTGATTCGACATCCTCTATCGGCGCTGCGCGCACGGGCCATCAGCGGTATTTTGTTGTTGGCAGTGGGTGCCGGCATGGCGGCAAGCGCTCAAGAGGCGAAAAAATCTGTCGTTGATGGTGTGACGCTGACCCGGCATACGGTGCAGATTGCGCCCCGTTTTTACGTTCCGTACAACGGCACGGATGCAGGCATCCGGCAGCGCTTTCCTCAAGGTTTTCCGATCGCACCCGGTTCTGGGCTGACATTGCGCAACAGGGATGCAGACGGTAGCTTGTGGTTTTACGCGCTGACTGATCGTGGCCCCAACGGCGACTCGCCCGACCTGGGCCGCGGCAGCCGTGGTCCGGACGGGGCCGACAAGACCAAGGCGTTTCCGGCGCCCGATTACGTGCCCAAATTTGGCCTGATCCGCGTCCGCAAAGGGGTGGCTGAGCTGGTATCGGTGACTGACATCAAAACCGCAGAGGGCGTGAACGTCAGCGGCCGCCCGGTGCAGGCCGGTATCGGGTCCTCGGGCGAAACCCCTTTGACCGAAGCCCTGCAAGCCACCCTGGGGTTCGATCCCAATGGCATTGACCCGGAGGCCATTGCCAGGGATCCGGACGGCAAGCACGTCTGGATCTGCGATGAATACGGCCCCTACCTGATCAAGGTGGCGGTTGACAGCGGCCGCATTGTGGCCAAATTCGCCCCAGCCAGCGGCCTGCCGGAGGTGATTCAGTTCCGCCAGCCGAATCGCGGCTGCGAAGGTCTGGCCATCACGCCCGGAGGCAAGCTGGTCATGGCCATCCAGAGCATCCTGGAGATGCCCGACATAGGGAGCGGTCCGTCGGCCCGGCATACCGGCAAAGCCCCCTTTACCCGCCTGGTGGAGTTCAACCCGGCCAACGGCGCGACCCGCATGTTTGCCTATCCACACGACCTGGCCCGGTACGGCAAAAGCAAGGATGCCAAGATCGGCGACATCGTCGCCCTGAGCGACACGCGCTTTGTGCTGATCGAGCAAGGCAAATTCAAGGCCGACGGTGAAGTGCACAACCTGCTGGTCGCCGTGGATGTGGCCGGCGCCACCGACCTGACCGGCAAAAAACTGGCGGACGGGCTTGAGCTGGAATATGCCGGCGACCTGGGCGAGTTGTCGGCGGCCGGGGTTGCTGCTGCGAAACGGCTGGAAATCCTCGACCTGCGAAAAAAAGATGCGGGCGGAAAGCTTCTGTACGGCTGGCTGCCCGAGAAAGCCGAGGGCCTGGCCCTGGTGAATGACGACACGCTGGCGCTGATCAACGACAACGACTTTGGCGTGTCGGCGCGAATCGTCGATGCGGCTGGCAAAGCCATCAAGGTGGATGACTGCAAGGTGGATGCAGCCGGCGTCCTGGGGGGTAAAAAATGCAAGGGCGCAGCGCCGCTCAGGTACGAAATCATCAATGGCAGTGATGACGAGAAGCCGACCCGCCTGTGGTTGATCCGGTTGCCGAAAAAACTCATGGACTACCGGCCGGGCTGAATCCCTTTGCCGGGCGGGACCTCCGGGGCATCGGCCCTGCCGGGTTCGCCGGTACACGGCAAAATAGGGGCATGCCTGAACAAGCTCCCGTTGAAAAGTTACCCGCCGGACATGCGCCTGAGCTGTTGGCGGAAGTGGCCGCGCTGCCCGCGTTGCCCGGCGTCTACCGCTACTTCGACGCCAACGACGGAGTGCTTTACGTCGGCAAGGCGCGCAACCTGAAGAAACGGGTCTCCAACTACTTCCAGAAGAATCACGGTGGCACGCGCATCGGCCACATGGTGACCAAGATCGTCCGGATGGAAACCACGGTGGTGCGTTCGGAGGCCGAAGCGCTGCTGCTGGAAAACAACCTGATCAAGACACTCAACCCGAAATACAACATCCTGTTTCGGGACGACAAGAGCTACCCCTACCTCAAGCTGACGGGCGCACGCGCCCCTGAAGAGGGGGCCGCGCCCACGGGGGCGGTCTTTCCGCGCATTGCCTACTACCGCGGTGCGGTTGAGAAAAAGCACCGCTACTTCGGGCCCTACCCCAGCGCCTGGGCGGTGAAGGACACCATCCTGCTGCTGCAAAAGGTATTCCGCCTGCGCACCTGTGAAGACACGGTGTTCAACAACCGCACCCGGCCCTGCCTGCTATACCAGATCAAGCGTTGCTCAGCTCCTTGCGTGGGCCATGTGTCGCCCGAGCAGTACGCGCTGGACACAGCCAATGCCGAGCGGTTTTTGCAAGGCCAGGCCCAGGACATCCTGACCGAGCTCGAGAAAAAAATGCTGGCGCATGCCGACAAGCTGGAGTTCGAGCAGGCTGCGGAGCTGCGCAACCAGATGTCGGCGTTGTCCAAGGTATTGCACCAGCAGTCCATGGAGATCGGCGGCGACAAGGATGTCGACATCCTGGCGGTGAAGGTGCAGGGCGGCAAGGCCTGCGTCAACCTGGCCATGGTGCGCGGCGGCCGTCATTTGGGCGACAGGGCGTACTTTCCGAGCCATGTGGAGAACGCGACCGATGTTGCGGCGCTGGATGCGGAGATCGATGCGGATGCCAAGCAGGCTGAGGCTGCGCAAGCCGAGGCAGGCGGTGAAGGTGTGGTCGCAGTGCCGCCGCCCGCACCGGCCGGCAAGTCGCTGGAAGCCCTGGTGCTGGAAGCCTTTATTGCGCAGCATTACATCGACGTGCCGGTCCCGCCCACCCTGGTGTGCAGCGAACCGGTGGACAAAGAGCTGATGGAGGCGCTGACCGCGCAGACCGGCACCAAGGTCACCGCCATCCACCAGCCGCGCGAGCAGCGCCGCATCTGGCTGGAAATGGCCCAGAAAAATGCCGGCCTGCAGCTGGCCCGGCTGCTGGCCGAGCAGGGCTCGCAACAGGCGCGCACGCGCGCGCTGGCCGAGGCGCTGGATTTGCCGCTGGACAACCTGGACACCCTGCGCATCGAATGTTTTGACATCTCGCACACGGCGGGCGAGTCGACGCAGGCCTCCTGTGTGGTGTTCCAGGAGCACAAGATGGTCAACAGCGAATATCGCCGCTACAACATCGAAGGCATCACGCCCGGCGACGACTATGCCGCCATGCGCCAGGTGCTGACGCGCCGCTACACCCGCCTGGCCGAAGCCGCGCGCAACGGCGAGGCCAAGCTGCCCGACCTGGTACTGGTGGACGGCGGCAAGGGGCAGGTGTCGATGGCGCGCGAAGTGTTTGAAGAGCTCGGCCTGGACCTGGGCCTGATTGCCGGCGTTGAAAAGGGCGAGGGCCGCAAGGTCGGCCTGGAAGAGCTGGTGTTTGCCGATGGGCGCGAGAAGGTCTATTTGGGGCGGGATTCAGCCGCACTGATGCTGATTGCGCAGATTCGCGATGAGGCCCACCGATTCGCCATCACCGGCATGCGGGCCAAGCGCGCCAAGGTGAGGGTGGGCGGCAGCAAGCTTGAAGACATCGCGGGCATAGGCCCCAAGCGGCGTGCGAGCCTGCTGCAGCGCTTTGGCGGCATACGCGGCATCGCGTCTGCCAGCGCCGAAGACATCGCCACGGTGGACGGCATTTCGAAGGATCTGGCCGAGGAAATCTACCGCGCGCTGCATTGAACGCCAGACGTATTTGAGCAACGGAAACCACCGTTTTGGTGCGCTTTAAACCGGCGTACGGCAGGCTTGGTGCGGCTCGTGCCAAAATCGGGCCATGTTTCTGACCATCCCCACGCTGATGACCTGGACGCGCATTGTTGCGATTCCGCTGATCGTGGGGGTGTTCTACCTGAACATCGCCCCGACGGATCGCAACCTGATTGCCACCGTGATGTTTGTTGTATTCGCCGCGACCGACTGGCTGGACGGCTTTCTGGCGCGCAAACTCAACCAGACATCGTCCTTCGGCGCCTTTCTCGACCCGGTGGCCGACAAGTTCCTTGTTTGCGCTTCTTTGCTGGTGCTGGTCCACCTGCAGCGGGCTGATGTGTTTGTGGCGCTCATCATCATCGGCCGCGAAATCGCCATCTCCGCGCTGCGCGAGTGGATGGCGCTGATTGGCGCCACCAAGAGCGTGGCCGTGCACATGATCGGCAAGGTCAAGACCACGGTGCAGATGGTGGCCATCCCCTTCCTGCTGTATCACGGCACGCTGTTCGGCGTTATCGACACGCAGCTATGGGGCACCTGGCTGATCTGGATCTCCGCCATCCTCACGGTCTGGTCCATGATTTATTACCTGCAAAAAGCCATCCCGGAAATCCGCGCGCGTGCCAAGTAGCGTTGCCGTTAGTTTGCCGTTTTAAGGCTCCCGTCCTTTGAGTTCTTCCTCTTCTGCCCCCGGTGCGTTGATCCGGGCCATGCCCGCCGTGTTTGTCCTGATCTGGAGCACCGGCTTTATCGTTGCCAAGTACGGCCTGCCTTACGCACCGCCGCTGACCTTCCTGGCCATCCGTTACTTCCTGTCTATCGTCTGCTTTCTGGTCTGGATCGTCCTCGCCCGTGCCGCGTGGCCACAAAGCCGGCAGCAATGGCTGCACCTGGCCGTGACGGGCGTGCTGATGCATGCGGCTTACCTTGGCGGCGTCTGGGTGGCCGTCAAGGCCGGCATGGGGTCTGGCCTGACGGCGCTCATCGTCGGTTTGCAGCCGGTCCTCACCGCGCTGTGGGTGTCGTGGGTAGCGCAGGGCAGCGACGAGGGCACGAGAGTCAGCGGGCGTCAATGGGCCGGCTTGGGCCTGGGCCTGGGCGGCCTGCTGCTGGTGGTGTCACGTAAGTTCGGCACGGGCACGGAGGTGACGGCGGTGACACTGGCCTGCACGGTGTTTGCGCTCATCAGCATCACCGCCGGCACGCTTTACCAAAAGCGCTTCATGAAACCCACCGACGTGCGTACGGCCAACGTCATCCAGCTGGCGGCAGCTTTTGTGGTGACGCTGCCGCTGGCATTTTTCGAAACCGAGGCGATCACCTGGAATGCCCACTTCCTGGGTGCAATGGCGTGGTCGGTGCTGGCGCTCACGCTGGGCGGAAGCTCGCTGCTTTACCTGCTGATACAGCGCGGTGCGGCCACTTCGGTGACCAGCCTGCTCTACCTTGTGCCGCCTACGACGGCCCTGATGGCGTGGCTGCTGTTTGATGAGCCCATCACTGTGACCACTGTGATTGGTACAGCCCTCACGGCGTTGGGCGTGAGCCTCGTGGTGAGGCCCGCGAAGCCGCAGGCCGCGTAGTTTTCCAGGGCGTGCTCTGGAACTGGGCCAGCAGGTAGTCAATCAGCAGCCGGATACGCTTGGGCTGGTCGGTGCGGTAGGGCGCCAGCCAGTGGATGTCGGCATCGGGCATCGAATAGGCCGGCAGCACGCGCACCAGCTCCCCTGACGCGAGCTGGGGCGCGATATCCCACAGGCTGCGCAGCATGATGCCGCGGCCTTCCATGCACCAGTCACGCACCAGTTCACCCGAGTTGCTCGATAGGGGGCCGTGAACCCGTACGCGAGATGGCGCCTTGTCGCGCTCCCTGTGCAGCGGCCAGACGTCAAAGCGCCGGCCAGAGGTGTTGCCGTTTTCACGCACGATCAGGCAGTTGTGGTCTTGCAGCGCTTCCAGGTTCGCAGGTGCGCCATGCTGCTTGATGTAGCGGGGCGAGGCCACCAGCACGCGCTGGTTGCGTGCGAGCCGCCGTGAAACCCACTGCGCCGCCTGCCTGCCTTCGACCGACCAGAGCCAGATGGCGCCGTCAAACCCTTCAAGCGCCAGGTCGGGCAATTGTTCGGTGAGCTGCAGCTGGACTTCAATGCGCGGATAACGCTCCTGAAAGCTGGCAAGCGCCGGCCCCAGCCACAAGCGTCCAAACCCGAAGGTAGCGACCAGTCGGATCAATCCCGTCGGCTCCGCCTTGCGTTCCTGCAGTTCTGACTCAAGCGCCGTGAAGCCCTGCAACAGGACTTGCGCGCGCTCGCACACAGTCTCTCCCTCGGCCGTGGGGCTCACACGGCGCGTGGTGCGCTGAAAGAGGCGCTGGCCCAGTTTGGCTTCCAGGGCCGCAAGCCGTTTGGTCACCACCGGCGGCGCCACATCGAGGGCGAGCGCGGCCGCGCTCAGGCTTCCGCCGTCGCGAACTGCCAGAACCAGCTCAAGGTCACTGCGTTCCATTGATGCCTTAAAGGAAATAATCGATTGCCGGATTATTGCTTGAATCAAGTCGGCGCGATAGACAGAATCAGTCTCATAACGAACAGGAGACTCGCATGCCATTCACCGCTCTTCACCACAAGGCGCGCCGCTCGTTGGTTTACCGTGCCGCCTGGCTTGCCTTGACGTGTATCGCCCCGGCCTGGAGCCAGGGCTTTCCGGACAAACCGATTCGCCTGGTGGTGCCTTATGCGCCTGGCGGCAGCGCGGACATTGCGGCGCGGCTGATCGCCGACGACTGGGGCAAGCGGCTCGGGCAGCCGGTGGTGGTGGACAACAAGGCGGGAGCTTCCGGCAACCTGGGCATGGATGCCGTCGCCAAGTCGCGGGCCGATGGCTACACGCTGTCACTCAACACGGTCTCGCAGGCGATCAATCCGTCGCTCTTCGGGCGCTTGCCCTTTGACACGCTGAAAGACCTGAAAGCGGTAGGTACCGTCGCTACATCGCAGCATGTGCTGGTGGTCAGCAATCAGGTGCCGGCCAAGACGGTTCGTGAACTGGTGGCACTTGCCAAGGCCGGACCCGGAAAGCTCTCATTCGGCTCGGCCGGCACGGGCAGCACTTTTCATATGGCGGCCGAATTGTTCAAGGCCGAATCGAATACCTTCATTCTTCACGTTCCTTACCGGGGCGGCGGGCCGGCCCTGATCGACACCATCTCCGGCCAGGTCGATATGAGTTTCCCTGTGCTTTCCGCAGCGCAGCAACATGTGGCGGGCGGCAAGTTGAGGGCTCTGGCAGTCACGGGACCCAAACGTTCGCCCATCCTTCCCGAGGTGCCAACCATGGCCGAAGCCGGGCTGCCGAACTATGCGTTTGAAACCTGGTTTGTGGTGAGCGTGCCTGCGGGTGTTGTGCCGGACACGCTGGTCAAACTCAATCGCACCCTGAACGAGACGCTGAATGCGCCTGAGGTCCGTACGCGGCTAACGCGTGAAGGTTTTGATGCCTGGCCGCAAACACCCGGGCAGTCCGATGCGCTGATACGGTCAGAATATGAGCGCTGGAAGAAACTGGTGGCACAAAAGGGAATCAAGGCTGACTGATGTTTGAAGGATTTTCGTCACGCGACATAGAAGGCCCAGCGGGAAAGCTGCGTACGCTGCGAGCCGGCAGCGGCGCACCTTTGCTGCTGCTGCATGGCCACCCGCAAACCCATGTGATGTGGCATGCAGTGGCCGGCGAACTTGCCAAGGTGTTTACCGTGGTGATGATGGATTTGCGCGGCTACGGCGACTCGGTCCGGGTTCAGAGCGACGCGGAGCACCAAGCCTATTCCAAGCGCGCCATGGCGCAGGACGCCATGGCCGTCATGAAAGCTCAGGGGTTCGATAGCTTTCAGGTGCTGGCCCATGACCGCGGCGCGCGGGTGGCGCACCGCCTGGCACTTGACCACCCCGGCGCAGTCGAGCGCCTCATGCTGCTGGACATCGCCCCGACATTGGCCATGTACGACAACACGTCGGATGCATTTGCGCGTGCTTACTGGCACTGGTTCTTTTTGATCCAGCCGCCGCCTTTGCCTGAAGCATTGATTGAGTCTGACCCGGTGCGTTACGTGCGCAGCGTGATGGGCAAACGCCATGCGGGGCTTGCCGCTTTCGCGCCTGCCGCCCTGGCTGAATACGAACGCGGCGTGCAAATACCCGGCACGGCCGAGAGCATCTGCGAAGACTACCGGGCCTCTGCCACCATCGATCTTGCGCACGATAGGGCAGACGTCGCAGCCGGCACGCATCTGCTTCAGCCGCTGCGGGTGCTGTGGGGCGAGCATGGCGCGGTGGGGAAATGCTTTGAGGTGCTGGATCTATGGCGCGACCGGGCCAAGGACGTCTCGGGCCGGAGTCTGCCTTGCGGACACTACATCGCGGAAGAAGCGCCGGCCTTGTTGCTGGCAGAGGCGCTGGATTTTTTCAAACACTGAATCAATGGCCTTTAACCGGCCATATCGAAGTCAACCCAATTCAACCCAATCCAAAAGGAACATCATGAGCAAGAGCACCGGAAAAAAACGTATTGCAGTCATCGCGGGCGACGGCATCGGCAAAGAGGTTATGCCCGAAGGTGTGCGTGTGCTGGAGGCCGCTGCCTCCAAATACGGCATTGACCTGCAGTTCGACCACTTCGACTTTTCAAGCTGGGACTACTTCGAGAAGCACGGAAAGATGATGCCGGACAACTGGAAAGACCAGATTGGTGGTCATGACGCGATCTATTTCGGCGCCGTGGGATGGCCCGAGAAGATTGCTGACCACGTGTCCCTGTGGGGCTCGCTGTTGCTTTTCAGGCGCGAGTTTGACCAATACATCAACTTGCGGCCGGCGCGGCTGATGCCAGGCATCATTGCGCCGGTGGTCAGGCGGGACGGCAGCGCACGCCAACCTGGTGAAATAGATTTTTACATCGTTCGCGAAAACACCGAGGGCGAGTACTCCAGCATTGGCGGAAGGGCTTTTCCCGGCACGGAGCGCGAGTTTGTCCTGCAGGAATCGGTGTTCACCCGCGTCGGCGTGGACCGTGTGCTGAAGTTCGCGTTCGAATTGGCGCAGTCACGGCCCAAGAAGCACCTGACCAGCGCAACCAAATCCAACGGCATCTCTATTTCCATGCCTTATTGGGACGAGCGCGTGGCTGAGATGGCAAAAAACTATCCAGGCATTCAACTGGATAAATTTCACATCGACATCCTGACGGCCCATTTTGTGCAGCGGCCCGACTTCTTCGACGTGGTGGTGGCGAGCAATCTTTTCGGCGACATCCTCAGTGATCTAGGGCCGGCGTGCACGGGCACCATCGGCATCGCGCCCAGCGCCAACCTCAACCCCGAGCGGAAGTTTCCTTCGTTGTTTGAACCGGTGCACGGCTCGGCCCCCGACATTGCGGGCCGCAACATTGCCAATCCCATCGGGCAGATGTGGTGTGGCGCCATGATGCTGGAGTTCCTGGGGCACAAGGAGGCGCACGACGGCATCCTCGCCGCCATTGAGAAGGTATTGAGCCCTGGAAGCGGCGCGCCACGCACCCCGGACCTGGGCGGAAACGCCGGCACAACCGATCTTGGCAAGGCCGTCGCCGAGGCTTTGTCAGCGCTCTGAAACCGCGACAAAGGTGGTTTTTGTCAAGCATGAAAATTACACATCATGCTTACGATTAAGTCCGGAAAGCGTGAAAAAAGCGTCTAGAATCCGCCTCCGCACGTTGTAAAAACTTGCTGCTGTATTGACAGGTTAGAAGTCCATGGCTCTAATTGGCATCAGCAGAAAACCTGCACATGCCGCTCCCGCTGACACGTTCACCACAGTGTCCCGGGAGATATTTTTTAGAGACAACCAGATTAACTTTTTTTATCAACGAGGGGCTCCTTGTGAACAAGACCGAACTGATCGAGCACATTGCCAAGCATGCTGATATTTCCAAAGCTGCCGCCACGCGCGCACTGGAGTCAACCATTGGTGCTGTGAAAACAACCCTGAAAAAAGGAGGCTCCGTGTCTCTGGTGGGTTTTGGTACTTTCGCGGTGGGCAAACGCGCTGCACGCACCGGTCGCAACCCGCGTACCGGCGATGCGATTAAAATCAAGGCAGCCAAGGTTCCAAAGTTCCGTCCGGGCAAGGCGCTCAAGGATGCTTTGAACTGAGATAAACGTTTGACGTGGGGTGCTTAGCTCAGTTGGTAGAGCAGCGCCCTTACACGGCGTAGGTCGGCGGTTCGAGCCCGTCAGCACCCACCACCCACGAAAAAAAGGCGAACGAGGTTCGCCTTTTTTGTTATTGGGCCCGGTTTTTGTCCGTTAGCAGTCGTACAGGGAATTCGAGATGTTTGATTTCGTTCGCAAGCACACCAAGATCGTCATGGTGCTTCTATTTTTGCTGATTGTCCCGTCCTTTGTCCTGTTCGGCCTTGACGGCTACAACAGGTCCAGGGATCAGAGTGCCGTGGTCGCCAAAGTCGACGGCAAGGACATCATCCAGTCGGAATGGGACAGGGCGCATCAACGTGAAGTTGAACGGCTGCGCGTCTCCATGCCTACTCTGGACCCCAAGCTGCTGGACTCGCCCGAGGCCCGTTATGCCACGCTGGAGCGCCTGGTGCGCGACCGCGTGATCGCAACGGCGGCCGAGAAATTCAAGCTCACCACCAGCGACCAGCATCTGGCCCGGGAGCTGCAGCAGACCCCTGAAATCGCGGCCCTGAAGCGCCCTGACGGCTCGCTCGATATGGAGCGCTATCGCCTGCTGCTGGCTAACCAGGGTCTGAGCCCCGAGATGTTTGAAGCCAATGTGCGCGCCGACCTGTCGAACCGCCAGGTGATGGCCGGTGTAGGCTCCAGCGGGTTCTCGCCCAATTCAACCGCGGACGTGGCCCTGAACGCCTACTTCGAAAAGCGCGAGATCCAGTTGGCCCGTTTTAATGCGCCAGACTTTGCCGCCAAGCTGACACCTACTGACGCGGATCTCGAGCAGTTCTACAAAACCAACGAAAAACTCTTTCAGGCGCCCGAGCAGGCCAGCATTGAATATGTGACGCTGGATCTGGATACCGTCAAGAAGGGTATGACCGTCAACGAAGCAGACCTGAAGACCTATTACGACCAGAACGCGCAGCGGCTTAGCGGCACAGAAGAACGCCGGGCCAGCCACATTCTGATTGCATCCCCCCAAACCGCGCCGGCCGCTGATCGTGAAAAAGCCAAGGCGAAGGCGCAGGAGTTGTTGGCGCAAGTGAAAAAAGCGCCCGACACCTTTGCCGATGTCGCACGCAAAAACTCGCAGGACCCCGGTTCCGCACCCAATGGCGGTGACCTGGATTTCTTTGCCCGCGGCTCTATGGTCAAGCCCTTTGAGGATGCCGCTTTCGCCTTGAAAAAAGGCGACATCAGCGATGTGGTGGAGTCCGAGTTCGGCTATCACGTCATCAAGCTGACCGACATCAAGGCGCCCAAGCAACGCAGCTTTGACGAGATGAAGCCGGAGCTGGAAGCCGAGCTGAAGAAGCAGCAGGCCCAGAAGAAGTTTGCGGAAACTGCCGAAACGTTTACCAACGGTGTTTATGAGCAGTCCGACAGCCTCAAGCCGGTTGCGGATCGCCTGAAGCTGGAAATCAAATCGGCGGGCAAGGTCACGCGCCAGCCCGAAGCCGGCGCCGCCGGCGTGCTGGCAAATCCGAAATTCCTCAGCGCCCTGTTTGCACCCGATGCGGTTGAGAAAAAGCGCAATACCGAAGCGATTGAAGTGGCGCCCAGCCAGCTCGTTTCTGGCCGCATCGTGCAGTACACCCCTGCGCGCACCCAGCCTTTTGCCGAAGTGAAAGAGGTGGTGCGCCAGCGCTGGCTGGCCCAGCGTGGTGCGGAAGAGGCCCGCAAGGAAGGCGCCGCCAAGCTGGCTGCCTGGAAGGCTGCACCGGCCTCAGCCGCCGGGCTTTCCGCGCCGGTCGTCGTGTCGCGGGAGCAAACGCAGAAATTGCCCAATCCCGTGATCGATGCGGCCTTGCGCGCCGACCCAGGCGCTTTGCCCGCCTTTGCCGGTGTGGATCTGGGTGCACAGGGTTATGTCATCGTCAAGGTGGAGAAAGTGGTGCCCCGCGATGTGCCGGTTGAGGCAGCCGCCAAGCAGCAGCGCAATCAATATGCGCAGTGGTGGACGACGGCCGAGAGTCTGGCCTATTACAACGGCTTGAAAGAGCGTTTCAAGGCGGAAATCCTGGCGACCAAGCCGGCGCCGGCCAAGGCAAACGCAGAAGAAGTCGTTACGCAGTAAACAGCAGCGGCTTTGCCGCTATAATGCAGGGCTCCGGTGGCTGTAGCTCAGTTGGTAGAGTCCAGGATTGTGATTCCTGTTGTCGTGGGTTCGAGCCCCATCAGCCACCCCAGTATTTGAAATCCCGCGTGCCGTCAGGCCCGCGGGATTTTTGCTTTGGCGGGGCATCGTACAAAATGGCCCTGAATTTGCCGTTTCGGCGATGATGGAACGCCTGGGCGCTGACAGAATCCATAGAAGTCACCACTCCGCCGAACAAAAACTTTCACTTCAGGAACACATTGCACCAAGCTGTCAGCTCTTTCACACCACCCCTGCGCAGTTGCATGAAGCCATTGGGTCTATTGGCGGCAGTTCTGTTGGGGCTGAGTGCGTATGCGGCGGGGACATGGCTGACCATCACGGGCGACCCCGGCAACTCCGCCAACCACTACATCCAGGTCAATCCGGCGGAGATCGAGGTCAAGGATGATCTGCGGGTCATTCCGGTGCGCATCAATCGGGCTACTCTCTGGCGAACCAACGAAGGCATTGAGTTCCGCTCGGTGATCACGGAAGTGCAGATCGACTGCACCCAGCAAACCGCACGGTACCTGAAGGCTTCTTTTTACGCGCAGCCGGACTTTCGCGGGCAGCCCTTCAAGGTGTCTGTCTATGCCCCGGACGACATACGCCCGATGGCGTTCAAGGATATTGCCGACAATCCCAATGCGCGGATCATCAAAGCCGCATGCATGGCAAAGGGCGTGACCATCAACTGAGACGCCGCCAGGGAACCGAGGCCAGACACTCCAGGAAGCAACTGAGAAGCCTTCGGGCTCAGTTCACCATGACCAGCTTGCCCTTGACGCCGCGTGAGCCCATATGGGCATACGCAGCCTTCAGCTCTGCCATGGGCATGGTGCGGTCAATCACGGGCTTGATCTTGCCCTGCGCATACCAGCCCGCCAGCTCAGCCATCATGGCGGCGTTGGCCTTGGGCTCGCGCCTGGCGAAGTCGCCCCAGAACACGCCCACGATAGACGCACCCTTGAGCAGCGTGAGGTTCAGTGGCAGCGAAGGGATGGGCCCCGACGCAAAACCCACCACCAGGTAGCGGCCCCGCCATGCGATGGAGCGAAACGCCGGCTCGGAAAAATCCCCGCCCACCGGGTCATAGATCACGTCCGGGCCTTTGCCTTCTGTCAGCGCCTTGATCTCATCACGCAGGCTCTTCGTGGTGTAGTTGATGGTGGCGTCTGCCCCGATTGATGTGCACAAGGCGCATTTTTCGTCGGTCGACGCGGCGGCGATCACACGGGCGCCTCCTGCCTTGGCAATCTGGATGGCGGCGGTGCCCACGCCGCCTGCAGCGCCCAGCACCAGCACGGTTTCGCCGGCCTTGAGTTGCGCACGGTCCATCAGTGCGTGCCAGGATGTGGCGTAAATCATGATGAACGCGGCCGCGTCCACATGCGAAAAGCCGGCAGGCAAGGGCATGCACAGGGCCGCCGGCGCGATGGTGTGTGTACCGAAGCCGCCGGTGCCTGAGAGACAGGCTACGTTTTGCCCTACCTGAAGGTGCTTGACGCCTTCACCTACGGCTTGCACCACGCCGGCATATTCCGAGCCCGGCACAAAGGGCAGGGGCGGCTTCATCTGGTACTTGTTCTGCACGATCAGCAGATCCGGGAAGTTCAGGCTGGCCGCCTTGATTTCGATCAGAACTTCGCCTGCTTTGGGTTGTGGCGTGGGCAGTTCTTTCCATGTCAGGGCGTCTACGCCGGTGGGATTTTCACAAAGCCAGGCTTGCATGAGATGTCTCCGATGAGGTCAAGGGGAAAGGGGGGAAGGGGGAAGGCCACATGGGAAGAGTGGCGCCTTGACTGCATCATAGGCAAAGCGGTGGCCTTCAGGAGACGCAAATACGCCCGGGCTGTCACGGCCGTGACCGTAAAATCACCCCATGAAAATTCTCATCTGCAACGACGACGGTTACCAGGCCTCCGGCATCATCGCCCTTTACGAAGCGCTCAAGACCATTGCAGATGTGGAGGTGGTGGCGCCCGAGCAAAACAACAGCGCCAAATCGAACGCGCTGACGCTGCACTCGCCGATGTACGTGCAGACTGCGGCCAACGGATTTCGTTACATCAACGGCACGCCTGCGGATTGCGTCCATATTTCACTGACAGGCTTGCTGGGCTACCGGCCTGATCTGGTGGTGTCCGGCATCAACAACGGCGCCAATATGGGCGACGACACGATTTACTCCGGCACCGTGGGCGCGGCTATGGAGGGCTATTTGTTCGGCATTCCGGCGATTGCGTTTTCACAGACTGAAAAGGGCTGGGCGCATATCGATGTCGCTGCCCGGCGCGCGGCCGAACTGGTGCAGCAACTGATCCCCTCGCTAGAAACTATTGCCGATGGGGCGGAGCCCACCGTGCCGCCATGGTTGCTCAACGTGAATATTCCCAACCTGCCGGATGACCAGATTCAGGGCGTGAAAGTAGCCCGCCTGGGCCGCCGACATGCGGCTGAACGCGTCATCATGCAGACCAGCCCACGGGGTGAGACCATGTACTGGATAGGCGGTGCGGGCCCTGCGAAAGAGGCCGGCGAGGGCACCGACTTTTACGCTACCAGTCAGAAGTTCATTTCCATCACGCCGCTGCAGGTGGATTTGACCGACCACGAGCGCCTGCCTTACTGGGCCCAGACCGCCGCGCGCCTGACGCAGTCGCACTGAAGGCCTGACGCATGAAACCCAGCCTCAAGCCGCCGTTCAACCCTTCGCTGAAGACGCCTAAAGCCGCGGATGCGGCTACACGGCCGGCATTTCCGGTGCGTTTGAAGCCCGATGCCGGCGTACCTTCTGCTACAAAATCAGTAGCAGTTCACGCCCGTCCTACAGGGTCTACAGGCCAAAATGGCTTGAAGATTCCTGCACCCGCAATTCAACCCGGTGGTATCGGCCTCGATTCACACGCGGTGCGCGCCCGCATGGTGGCCAAGCTGGCAGCGCAGGGCGTGAGCGACGCCCAGGTGCTGGCCGCCATGGGTGCTGTGGAGCGCCACCGCTTTGTCGACACGGCGCTGGTCAACCAGGCGTATGAAGACACCAGCCTGCCTATCGGCTTGGGTCAGACCATCTCCAAGCCCAACGTGGTGGCCCGCATGCTGGAGCTGCTGCGCCATGGCGTAACAGGCAAGCTGGGCCGCGTGCTGGAAATCGGCACGGGTTGCGGCTACCAGGCCGCCGTGCTGAGCCACCTGGCCAAGGAGGTCTACAGCATCGAGCGTTTGCGCGGCCTGCACGACAAAGCCAGAGAGAACCTGCGGACTTTAAGGTTGCCCAATGTGCATCTGCTGTTCGGTGATGGCATGATGGGTTACGCCAAGGGCGCTCCTTATGCGGCCATCATTGCGGCGGCCGGCGGCGAGGCCATTCCTGCTGCCTGGATCGAACAGCTGGCTGTGGGCGGGCGCCTGGTGGCGCCTATGCAAACCGCCAGCGGTGCGCAGGCGCTGGTGGTGGTCGATAAAACCCCCCAGGGTGTGAAGCAGACTTTGCTCGAAGCGGTTCACTTTGTGCCTTTAAAATCAGGGACAAGCTGAGATCGGGCCCGGCTAGCACAAGCGCCCGGCAGCACCTACATCTGTCAGTCAAGAATTGAAGACGAAAGAATCCATGAATCAAACCGTACGGTCAAGCAGGGAAACAGCCCTGACGGCCACCAGCACAGGCCCAGGCGCCCCTCGCGGCGCCCGCTCAATGCTCGGCAGGATGGCCTTGCCGTGCGCATTGGCGGCAGTGCTGCTGGTCGCGGCGGGTTGCGCATCGCGTTCCCCCACCAACGCCCCGGTGGAAGACCGCGGCACCGGTGCGTCGCGCACCGTGCCAAGCGCTGTCGATCCGGGCAACGTCAAGCAATTGCCGGGCTTTGAGAATGCCGGAAAACCGGGCTACTACACCGTCAAGCCCGGCGACACCATGATCCGCATCGGCCTGGAAAACGGCCAGAACTGGCGTGACATCGTGCGCTGGAACAACCTGGAAAATCCCAACATCATCGAAGTGGGCCAGGTTCTGCGTGTGGTGCCGCCTGTCGAGAGCGCGGCCGTGGTGACCCGGCCTGTGGCCGCTGGATCCGCTGCTGCTTCGTCCACCCCGCCTGCCCAGGCCTCCAGCGCGGCAAAGCCGGCTTCAGCGCCAGCCAGCGCTGCCGCCAGCCCCACGCCTGCACCGGCGCCTGCGGCATCGGGTGACGAAGACATCGCCTGGATCTGGCCGGCCCAAGGCAGCATGGTTGCGGGCTTTGATGAGGCCAAGAACAAGGGCCTGGATATCGCAGGCAAGGCCGGCGATGCCGTGATCGCCTCGGCGGACGGCCGCGTGGTGTATGCCGGCGCCGGCTTGCGCGGCTACGGCAACCTGATCATCCTCAAGCACAACAACACCTTCCTGACGGCCTATGCCCACAACCAGACCCTGCTGGTGAAAGAAGACCAGAGTGTCAAAAAGGGCCAGAAGATCGCCGAGATGGGCAACAGCGACGCCGACCGTGTGAAGCTGCACTTTGAGATTCGCCGCCAGGGCAAACCTGTCGACCCGGCCAAATACCTGCCTGCGAAGTAAGCCGAAGTAAACATTTCGCCTCGAACAAAAAAGGAGCCCCGCGTCAGCCGGGCTCCTTTTTCTTTGCCCCGCGTCCGCCTTCAATGGGGTTGCAGGATCTCGTCGTAGCCCCGGCCCTTGAACTCCAGCAGGTCCAGCCCGTGGCCGAACGGGTCTGCCAGGCCGGCTATGCGGCCCCACACGCGCTCGGCCACCGGCATCTCCAGCACCGCGCCGTGCTGCTGTAAGCGCGCGACGGCGGTGTCGATATCGTCCACCACAAAATCAAGGTGCACCGGCGTCCAGTGGCGCTGGTAGCTGCGCACGGTTTCGCTCCTGGGGCCGCTGGTGATCGGCCGCGTGCCTGGCGCATTGAAGAGCAGGTCAATCGGGCTGCCGGCGCCCAGGATTTCCACAAAATCACTTTTGAAGCGGCGGCCCACACGCAAGCCCAGCCCCAGTGTGTAAAAGGCGACGGCGCGGTCCATATCGTCAACGTCGATGCAGATGCGAAGTTCCATGCTCATTCCTTTCGGTTGAAAACAGGTTCTTGGGGTATTCAGAAAATGGTACCGCAGCCTGAGACAATTGACCCATGACAGAAGAAAGCCAGAACAAGCCGCCCCCCACGGCCGCAGACTACCCGCCGGATGTGCTCGAGGTCGAGTCGCTCGACATTGAAGCGCAGGGCATTGCCCACAGGGCCGACGGCAAGGTGGTCTTTATTGAAGGTGCCCTGCCTTTTGAGCAGGTGACCGCCAATGTGTACCGCAAGAAAAGCAGTTTTGAAAAAGCCGTGGTGATGGCGATCCACCGCGAGTCGTCCCAGCGCGTACGCCCGGCTTGCCCGCATTTCGGCATGCACACCGGCGCCTGCGGCGGCTGCAAGATGCAGCACCTGCATGTGGGCGCGCAGGTGGCGGTGAAGCAGCGCGTGCTGGAAGACAACCTCCGGCACATCGGCAAGGTGAGAGCGGATAACCTGCTGCGGCCTATCGAAGGCCCGGCCTGGGGTTACCGCTACCGCGCACGGCTGTCAGTGCGCTATGTGCGCAAAAAGGGCACCGTGCTCGTGGGTTTTCATGAGCGCAAAAGCAGTTATGTGGCCGACATGAGCGAATGCCACGTGCTGCCCCGGCACGTCAGCGACATGCTGGTTCCACTGCGCGACCTCATCGGCAGCATGGACGCCAGGGAAACTGTTCCACAGATTGAGCTGGCCTGCGGTGATGAGGCGACGGCCATGGTGCTGCGCCACATGGAGCCTTTGAGCCAGGAGGATCTGGCGCGCCTGCGTGCCTTTGCCGAGGCGAATCCGGGCCTGCAGTGGTGGCTGCAGCCGGGCGGGCTTGATACGGTGAAACTGCTCGATCCGGCCGTGCAGGAGTTGAGCTATGGCTTGCCCGAGTTCGGCGTCACCATGCCCTTCAAGCCGACCGACTTCACCCAGGTCAACCCGCACATCAACCAGGTGCTGGTGTCGCGTGCGCTGCGTTTGCTGGCGGTTCAGCCTGATGAGCGGGTGATCGACTGGTTTTGCGGCTTGGGCAATTTCACGCTGCCGCTGGCCACGCGTGCCCGCGAGGTGCTGGGTATTGAGGGTAGTGAAGTGCTGGTGGCCCGCTCACGCGAGAACTTTGAGAGAAACAGGGCTGAATCGACCGCCCGTCGTGCGTTAGCTGCTACCAAATTTGTAGCGCGGAATCTCTTTGAGATGACACCCGCCATGCTGGTGAAAGACGGCGCTGCCGACAAATGGCTGGTGGACCCACCGCGCGAAGGTGCGTTCGAGTTGTTTAAATCCCTGGCGGCCTTGCACCAGCAACTCACCAGTGGCGTGCCGTGTGACGATGGCGATCAGCAGCAGAGCCTGGCGCTGGAAGGCTGGACGCCGCCCACGCGCATTGTTTACGTGAGCTGTAACCCAGCCACCCTGGCGCGCGATGCAGGGGTGCTGGTGGAAAGCGGCGCCTGGCGCTGCACTGCCGCCGGCGTGGTCAATATGTTCCCGCATACGGCGCATGTGGAGTCCATTGCGGTGTTTGAGCGGATTTGACGGTACTGAGGAGAATCAGGCGGGAATAAAAAAAGGAGCCAGTGGCTCCTTTTTTTGTAAATGACGCTGCGCTTTAGTCGCGATCGCCGCCGAAGATGCCCAGCAGGGCCAGCAGGCTCTGGAAGATGTTGAACAGATCCAGATAGATGGCCAGCGTGGCGCTGATGTAGTTGGTCTCGCCGCCGTCGATCACCTGTTTCAGGTCATACAGCAGATAGGCGCTGAAAACCGCGATGGCCAGCGTGCTGATCACAGCCATCAGCATGGTCGAGCCGACAAACACGTTGATAACAGCCGCCACCAGGATCACGAGGGCGCCGGCGAACAGCCATTTGCTCATGCCGCTCAGGTCGCGCTTGATGACGGTAGCCAGGCTGGCCATCACGAACATCACGCCTGCCGTGCCGGCAAAGGCGGTCATGACCAGCGAGGCGCCGTTGCTGAAACCCAGCACCATGGCAATCATGCGCGAGAGCATCAGGCCCATGAAGAAGGTGAAGCCCAGCAGTACGGGCACGCCGGCAGCCGAGTTTTTGGTCTTTTCGATGGCGAAAATGAAGCCGAAGGCGCCGCCGAGGAACACGATCAGACCCAGCCCGCCGCTCAGGGAACGGGTGATGCCCGTGGCCACACCCAGCCAGGCGCCCAGCACGGTAGGCAGCAGGCTCAGGGCCAGCAGCCAATAGGTATTGCGCAGGACCTTGTTGCGTTGCTCGACCGTTGAGGCAACGCCGTAGTCGAGGGTTTGAACATTGTCAGTCATGAGAGTCATCTCCAGGGCGCCAGCAAATGCGGGCAAGATTATTTTAGGGTGCAATGCCGTTTTTCCAGCCCTCACTCCCTACTTTTTGTAAGGGTTCTATAAGCTAATTTGCCGGCAATGCGGCTGAAGACGGCCTTCAAATTTGCGTATGCTCAACGTCTTTGCCAATAAACCTCTGGGAATCCCTAAGACCATGAAATCAAAAGCAGTGCTTGAACTCGCCGACGTCAAACTCATCGCCGCCGCCGCCGAGGCCGAAGCTCTCAAGAACAACTGGGCCGTGACCATCGCCATCGTCGACGACGGCGGCCATTTGCTGCACCTGCAGCGCCTGGACGGCGCGCCGCCCATTTCCTCCCACATTGCACCGTCAAAGGCCAACACAGCCGCCATGGGCCGCCGCGAAAGCAAGGTCTACGAAGACGTCATCAACGGCGGCCGCACGTCCTTCCTGTCGGCGCCTTACATCCACGGCATGCTCGAAGGCGGCGTGCCCATCGTCAAAGACGGCCAATGCATAGGCGCCGTGGGCGTGAGCGGCGTGAAGTCCAGTGAAGACGCGCAAGTTGCGCGCGCGGGGATTGCCGCCATCGGCCTGTAAATCGCGCCCCGCAAATGAAAAAGCCGACCTGAGGGTCGGCTTTTTTGTGGCTGAGGATGAGACGTATGCAGTGCGAGAAAAAAAGCCTGGCTAAACAACTCCGGGGAGTCTGTGGCTGGCTAAAAACGACCTTGGGAGCTTGATAGCCCCGGATCGCCCCACGATGAAACTCTCAATGAAAACTGTGCCGAAAGAAGGCCTGGCGCGGCCTTATTTGGTCAGGATCAGCTTGCCCAGGCGTGTGGCCTGCAGGCGGTAGGTTGAGCCGTTGTGATTGATCTCTACAGCCTTCTGGCCGCGCAGGATCTCCGTGCTGTTGACACAGCCGGCAGAGCCGCCTGACGCGTGGCCGCCCGAAGCGGTCTCTGTGTGCACTGGGGCGCGGGCAGGAAGGCTCAAAGTATGGGAGGTGGCGGAAGGCATGGCGATGGACATGATGATTAAACCTGTTTGGGTTTCGTTAGGTTAATGATAACCATTCTCATTTAAAAGTCAAGCGAATTTGGGCTGCGATCTGTTTTTTTACGTCAAATAAAAAAGCCTGCCGGCGTTGTGCGGGTAGGCCCTGATCAGCGCTTTAGTTCTTGGGCTCGGTGATAAAGCCGATTTTGCGCAGGCCGGCCTGCTGGGCTGCCGCCATGGCCTGTGCCACGCGTTCGTAGCGCACCGATTTGTCGCCGCGGATGTGCAGGTCGGGCTGCGGGTTTTGCGCCGCCGACGCCTTGAGCTGTGTGACCAGCGCCTCGTCGGAAATCTTCGCTTCGTTGAGGAAGTAGCTGCCTTCAGCATCCACGCTCAGGCGAATCGTTTCCGGTTTGATGTTCTGCGCTTCGTTGGAGGCGCGCGGCAGGTCGATATTGACGGAGTGCTTCATCACGGGGACTGTGATGATGAAGATGATGAGCAGCACCAGCATGATGTCCACCATGGGCGTCATGTTGATCTCGTTCATCACCTCGTCGCTGTCGTCTTGGGTTCCAAAGGCCATGGTGCTTCTCGGTCACTGATTGAGGCTCCGGCCGCTTGCAGGCTGGCGGAGCAGGGTGGATGGACTGGCGTTCAGGCCTTCTTCATGGGTACGACGTTGGCCTGGCCGCCGGCGCTCACGCGGGCGCCGGTCACGAAGTAGGCGTGCAGGTCATGCGCGAAACGGCTGAGCTTTTGCAGCACGCCTTTGTTGCCGCGCACCAGTGCGTTGTAGCCCAGCACGGCCGGGATGGCCACTGCCAGGCCCAGCGCCGTCATGATCAGCGACTCGCCGATCGGGCCGGCCACCTTGTCGATGGTCGCCTGGCCGGCTGCACCGATGGACAGCAGCGCATGGTAGATGCCCCACACGGTGCCGAAGAGGCCGACGAAGGGGGCGGTGGAGCCGACCGAAGCCAGGATGGCCAGGCCGGACTGCAGCTTGCCGGTGAATTCGTCAATGGTGTTGCGCAGCGTGCGCGTGACCCAGTCGCTCACGTCCAGGGCGTCATGCAGGTGCGCCTTGGTGTTGCGGTGGTGCAGAGTGGCTTCACGGCCTTCCAGGGCCAGCTGGCGGAACGGGTTGGTAGGGTCTGCGCCCAGCTTGGTCAGGCCCGCGGCAAAGTCTTCGCTGTGCCAGAAGTCTTCGGATGCACGGGCGATCTTCTTGTACTTGATGAGGTCAAGCGTCTTGATGATGATGACCATCCAGGAGGCCAGGGACATCACCAGCAACAGGATTGCCACTGATTTGGTGACGATATCGCCCTGCGTCCAGACGTTGGCAAGGCCGAATTGGGAATTCATGACTTCAATACTCCACGGTTGTCAGAAAAAAACAAACTCAAAATTTATTCAAGAACGAAATTGATGGGCACGTTGAACCACATGGCCTCAGGCACGCCGCCGCGTTTGCCGGGCACATAGCGCCAGCGCATCACGGTCGTGACGGCCGCCTGGTCGAGCCGGTCAAAGCCGCTGGACTGGCGGACTTCGGATTTCTGCGGCTGACCGTCAACGCCAATCAGCACGCGCACGATCACTTTGCCCTGCTCGCCCAGGCGTTTGCTGATGGGCGGGTAGGGCGGCTTGGGGTTTTGCAGGTAGTCGGCGTCGCTGGACGGCAACTGGACGGCCGGCGGAGCCGGCGGAGCCACAGGCGCAACGGCGACGGGCGCCGGCGGCAGTGGCGGCGTGACCACGCCGGTCGGTGCGTTGGGTGACGGGGTTGGGTCCGCAATGGCCAGGGGCTGAGGCGCCGGTTGCACAGGCGCCTTGGCAACGGGCTTTTTCTGTACAGGCGGCGTGGGCGGCGTCGGGGGCACGGGCTCCACCTTGGGGGCGGGCGGGTCGACGAACTGCGTGAGGATTTCAGCGGGAACGATGATTTCGGCCGCGCGCATCAAGAGGCCGCTTTGCAGCGCCCAGATAAAGCCGACGTGCAGACCCACCACCGCCAGGGCGATCACGGCGTTGCGGCTCAAAGGCTGGCGCGGCGCGGGAGGGCGCGGGGCGCTGGAAAAGGCGGTAGCGGTCATCGGGCTAAGTGGGAATGGGTGGTTGAATCGCCGCGCACGGGCCGCAGGCCGAATCAGGAATCAAGTTGTTGGATCAGGATCAGCGGCGAAAGATCCACCATGTGCAGCCTACTACCAGAAGCAGGCTGGCGGGAAGCGCTGCAATCAGAGTTGAGGAGAGTGTTGCGAGTTGTTCCATGGGCTGCCTTCCAGAGTGTGGGTGGCGAGCTTGATGTTGGCGGTCGGGCAGCTGGCGCTGCACTGCGCCACCACGTCGCGGGCGCAGCCTTCGCACTGGCCGCACTGGGTAGCCACGCCGAGTTCGAACTGGATCTCGTCAAAGCCCAAACCTGCGCGAGCATGGCGGGCAATTTCGCGGTCAGAGATTCGGCGGCAGACGCAAACGATCATGGATTGGCTTGGCTGGGTGATTGATTCAATCGGTGCCTGCATTATAAATGCGAATCTGTCGCATTTGCAATGCGTATGAGGGTTTATTTCCCTGTTGCTGCCTAATCCCGGCCGTCTTTTGCCCGCTCCATCGAAGAGTCTGAGTAGCGAAATTGGCTGTGATCCATACAGAACGTGCGTAAGCAGCTATAAATTCCGTAGCGCCTTCCTGGTGGACGACCCGCCCGAAAATGCCGGCTTTGTCTGGTTTTGTGTGTCAAAGACCCTTCTCGCGGCTTGCCGCAGCCGGGGCTCCGTCCAGACGCGAGACGGTACTCAGGGCCTTAAACCTCAGCCCACATTCGCAGCAGGTTGTGATAGCAGCCCGTCAGCCGCACCACTTCCGGGCTTTCGCCCGTGCCTTGGGGGCCGCGTTCGAGTTCTTTTTGGCGCAGCGAGGTGATCGCCATGTCCATTTCATACAGAAGCCGGCGCTGCGCGTCGGAGCGCACCATGCTTTCGATCCAGAAAAAACAGGCCAGGCGCTCACCCCGGGTGACGGGTTCCACGCGGTGCACCGAGGTACCGGGGTACATGACGAGGTCGCCCGCCTCGAACTTGATGCGTTGCTCGCCGTAGGTGTCCTGCACCACCAGCTCGCCGCCGTCATAACTGGCGGGCTCACTCAGGAACAGGGTGCACGAGATGTCGGTGCGCACATGGCGCGCGGTGGCGGCGTGGGTGCGCACTGCGTTGTCGATGTGGTTGCCGAAGTTGTTGGCGTCTCCGCCGTAGCGGTTAAAGAGCGGCGGATACACCGACTTGGGCAGCGCCCCGGTCACGAACATCGGGTTGCGCGCCAGCGCGACCGACACGATGTGGCGTGCCTGCTGGGCGGCGGGCAGCTCTTCGGGCAACTGCAGGTTGTTCTTGACGGCGCCGCTCTGGCTGCCGGCGGTGATGCGGCCGTCGGCCCAGTCGGCGCCCAGGACGAGCTTGCGGACCTGAGCGAGTTCGTCTGGCTGAAGGGCTTGATGAATGCGAAGCAGCATGGAGGAATCTCCGGGATGAAAAAAGGCACCCGGAGTATCCCCCAGGTGCCTGAAACCTTGAAAACTCTCTTAGTCTGAAATCAGAACTTGCTCGTGAGCGTCACGCGTACGCTGCGTGCGTCGCCAGGCGCCACAAAGCCGCGGTACAGCGTGTTGTAGTACACCTTGTCGAACAGGTTGTCGATGTTCAGCTTGATCGCGTTGTCGGCGTTGATGCGGTATTCCACCAGCGCATCGGCCTTCACATAGCCAGGCGCGCGGTTGGTGGAGGCGACGCTGTTGGCCGGCTTGTTGGTGCTGACGGCGGTGAAGCCGCCGCCTATGCGCCATTTGTCGCCGATGCGGTAGGTGGTGAACAAGGTGGCCTGGCGGCTGGGGCTCAGGCCGGGGTTTTCACCAACTTCTGCAAGGCCGGCGGCATTGGAGCCGGATTTGTCAATCTTGGCTTTCAGGAAGCCGATGCCTGCAAAGACATCCCACTGCGGTGTGATACGGCCGGCGACCTCGAACTCCAGCGCGTCGGTATGACGCTTGCCCGACAGCAGGAAGGAGTTGGTGTTGGTGTCGATGTCGGTGTTGCGTTCGTTGTACTTCTCGGTGCGAGCCAGGGCCACGCGCAGCGACAGGTCGCCGCCGTAGAGTTCCCACTTGGTGCCGATTTCCATGTTGCGGCTGCTCTCAGGCGCCGTGTTGGCCGAGTTCGGGTCGAACTGGTAGAGGTCTCCCGAGGTGTTGAACGACGTGCCGTAGGCGGCGTAGTAGCTGACCTCATCGGTCGGCTGGTACATCACGCCCAGCCGCTTGCTCAGCAGGCTGTCGGACCTGGAAAGCCTTCCGTTATTGGGCGGCACGCCAGTGGGACGGTCGTAGTCGGCCTTGAAGTTGTCCACGCGCAGGCCGGCGACGAGCTTCCAGTAAGGCGTGAGATCAATCGTGTCCTGCATGTACAGGCCCAGTGTGGTGGCCTTGAAGGATGTTTCCAGCCGCTGCGTGTAGTTGCCGCCGATGCCGGTGCTGATCGGGTTGCCCACCGTGGTGCCCGGTTTCGCGCCGGTCAGGAGCGGGTAGCTGAGGCGGTCGGAGTTTTCGACCGCGTATTCGGCGCCGATCAGCAGGCTGTTCTTGTGGCCGAACCACTGCGTGGTGGTGAGGTAGTCGGTCTGCAGGAAGGTATGGTGCTCGTTGCCTGCCTTGGCATTGCCCGCGCTGGTATTGCCGCGGCTGACCGCCGTATTGGCGTTCAGGTTGGCCAGCGTGGTGCCTGCGGCGAAGCTGGCCTGCGTGGCACGCAGCGTGCGCGAGTAGTAGCCGTCGCGCACCGTGGTCTTCAGGCTGCTGCCGTCGGCCCAGCGGTGCGTGTGGCTCAGGGTGACAGCATCGGCCTTGTCGTTCTGGAAGTCGGTTTGCAGGCCGTACCAGTACTTGTTGGTCAAAGGCGCAGGGCGGCTGTTGAACCAGGCAAAGCCCCAGTCGGGCTTGTCGTTGTAATGTAGGTGGTAGTAGCTGATCTCGAATTCGTTCGCGGTGCCGATACCGAAGCGGTAGTCCAGCGCCAGGCCGCGGCGGTGGGTGGAGGCGCTGGCGTTGTCGCCGCGGCCGTCGCCGTCGGTGGCCATGGCGTTGATGCGGAAGGCCGCGTCGTCGCCCAGCTTGAAGTTGAAGTCGCCCTGGTAGCGCTGGTAGCCCTTGGTGCCGACGGTGGCGTTCACTTCGTGCTCGGTGATCAGGCGGGGCTGTTTGCTGACCTGGTTGATGATGCCGCCGGTGGAACCCCGGCCAAACAGCATGGAGGCGGCGCCGCGCAGCACTTCCACGCGCTCGACGTTGAATAGGTCGCGGTTGTACTGGGCGATGTCGCGCATGCCGTCCGAATACATGTCACCTGCGGCGCTGAAACCGCGCAGGCGGATGTTGTCGCCGACCCGGCCGCCTTCGCCGGCTTCAAACGTGATGCCGACGACGTTTTCGAGTGCGCTCTTGAAGCTGTCTTTGCCCTGATCGTGTATCAGTTTTTCATTCACAACCGTCAGCGATTGCGGGATGTCTTTGGCCGGCACGGGCATTTTGCCCACGCTGGTGATACCGCTTTGGTAGGTTTGGTTTTCGCGGTCGCGGGCGCCTGTCACCGTGACTGTCGACAGGGTCTTGCCCTCGGTTTGCGCGGTGGCGGCAGGAGTGCCTGCCGTGGGCGCTGGCGTGACGCTTTGCGCCCAGCCGGACACCGAGACCGCCAGCATCAGCGCGCCCAAAGGCAGCAATGCCTTGTCGGATGAGGCCGCAGGCGTGGCTGCGGGGTTGGCAAGAGGAGAGAAAGAAGCAGCGCCGGACAGGCGTGATTTTTTATTGCGCGCCGTGCGTGCGGCGCGAGCGGAAGGGTGTGCCAAGGTGGCCTCCAAGCAAGGCCCTGACCTGAGTGCAGGCGGGCCGGGGTTTACAAATTTTGCTTGGCTGGCTCGAAATCCCTGCGGGGAAACGAGTTGGCTGGCATGTAGTTTTTCGAAAAGAAGTTTAGCTCAAATGATAATGATTCGTAATATCTTGTTTCGAAATGATGCGGAAACGGCTTTAAAAACAAGGCGTTTGTGGCAAAAAAGCAAAACGGAAGTGTTGGGTCTCTGGCTGGGCCGAGTGGTCAGGAGGGCCCCAGGAGAAGTCAAAGGCTCAAAGCCTTAAGACCCGCTGAAACGACAACGGGGCCCGCAGGCCCCGTGTTGTGTGTGCAGTGTGTCGATGACGACGGCTGCGCGCGGTAGTTTCGATCAGCTCTTGGCCTGGCGCCTCAGCTGAACTCTCCGACCTGGCTTTGCAGGTAGTTCTGGATGCCGACCTTGCCGACCAGGTCGATCTGGGTTTCCAGGAAGTCGATGTGCTCTTCGGTGTCGTCCAGGATTTCCTGCAGCAGGTCACGAGAGACATAGTCACGCACGCTTTCGCAGTGGGCGATACCGTCCTTGATGGTTGCCTGCGCGCCGGTTTCGGATTTCAGGTCGCAGTTCAGTGCTTCCAGCACGTCTTCGCCGATCATCAGCTTGCCCAGGTCCTGCAGATTGGGCAGGCCGTCGAGCATGAAGATGCGATCCATGAGCTTGTCCGCGTGCTTCATCTCGCCGATGGACTCTTCGTATTCCTTCTTGGCCAGCTTGTCCAGGCCCCAGTGCTTGTACATGCGGTAGTGCAGGAAGTACTGGTTGATGGCCGTCAGTTCGTTTTTGAGCTGCGCCTGCAGGTGCACGATGACTTGTGCGTCGCCTTTCATGGAGACTCCTTGTGGTTGTTATGCGGATGCAGCATTGTCGCTGTGCGGGCATCCCGATTCAACCCAATTTGCCTATATCCCTGCTATGGCGGTCTGTCTGCGTGTGATTGTGATAACCGTTCGCATTGCAAACGGCCTCACATCCACGCGCGGGGTTTACGCCGGGCTCAGCGCTCGGCAAACGCCCGCTCGACCACGAAGTGGCCGGCGTGCTGCATATTGCCTTCGTCAAAGCCTTGTGCTTCCAGCATGGCTTTGATGTCGCGCAGCATGTCGGGGCTGCCGCACAGCATGATGCGGTCGTTCTCGGTGGACATCTTCGGCAGGCCCAGGTCGGTGTAGATCTTGCCCGACTGCATGAGTTCGGTGATGCGGCCTTCATTGCGAAAGCGCTCGCGCGTCACGGTGGGGTAGTACATCAGGCGGCCGCGCACCAGCTCGCCCAGAAATTCGTGCTCGTGCAGCTCGTGCTCGATCAGCCCGCGGTAGGCCAGCTCCGCGCTGGTGCGGCAGCCGTGCACCAGCACGACGCGCTCAAAGCGCTCATAGGTGTCGGGGTCCTTGATCAAGGAGAGAAAGGGCGCCAGGCCGGTGCCGGTAGCCAGCAGCCACAGGGTTTTGCCGGGCAGCAGGTTTTGCAGCAGCAAGGTACCGGTGGGTTTGCGGCCGACCAGGATGTCGTCGCCGGGCTTCAGGTGTTGCAGGCGCGAGGTCAGCGGGCCGTCGGCGACCTTGATGCTGAAGAACTCGAGCTGGTCCTCGTGGTTGGCGCTGGCTACGCTGTAGGCGCGCATCAGCGGTTTGCCGTCCACGGGCAGGCCGATCATGGTGAACTGGCCGTTGACAAAACGAAAGCCCGAGTCGCGTGTGGCGGTGAAGCTAAAGAGCGTGTCGGTCCAGTGGTGGACGGAAATAATGCGTTCGGTGTTGAAGGCGCTCATGAGAAGAAGAGGATGAAAAGAAAGAAGGACGGACGAGAAATGGTTCTGCGTATGCCGGAGCAATTGGCTCGCCGCGCATCCCTTCAGATCGTGCGTGAGCAAGCCTCGATTTTATAGCGCCGGCGGGCCGGCTGTGGGTGACGGCTATAGCCGCCATGCGGGCATCAAGGTCGCCGCCGTATCGCTTTCTTGTGGTTACTCAAGAATTTTGCTATGAAATTGATAGCTACAGGATGAGTATTAATAAGGTCTGTAGGCTAGTTTTCTCAGGACTCAAAGTATTCCTGTGTGGCCTTAGATTGGATTGATATATGCCGAATGACGTTGCATCCCTTCGACATGCGCTTGCGGCCACGCAAGTGCACCAGGGCCGCAAGCTAGGATTTGCTGCGAAACCGCTGCCTGCCTGGCACCCAGGCAAACCAGGCCATCACGGCCACGGGCAGACCCAGCGCCACCCAGGCCCACCAGTCTCCCCAGCCGTCAGACACCAGCGCGGTGAGCAGGCCTGTGGCGCTGAGCACGCCCAGCACGATGGGCCAGCGCCACAGGTGCCAGAAGGCCGAACTTTTGGCGGAGTCGGTTTTGACGCTCATGCGGCACCGCCCGTCGTTTCGTGGCGCGCGGCATGCGGCTCAGGGGCGATCTCCGTTGGCTCCGGTTTGTCTGGTTTTTCCGTTTTTTCGGATTGGGCAGCTTTCGCCGCCTTGGCCGGGTTGCGCCGCCCCAGCCACAAATAAAGGCCGCTGCCCAGCACGATGATGGTCGCGATGTCCAGCAGCGCCCAGATGATCTGCATCGGCATGCCGCCGTAGTCGCCGAAATGCAGCGGCTGTGACACCAGCAGCGCCGTCAGGTACCAGGGCAGCGGCGGGCTGGCGGTCAGCACATTGGTGCCGGCGTCCACCAGCACCGGCTTGAGCAGGCGCGAGTTGAAGGGCTCATTGCCGCGCAGGAAGACGGTGTAATGGTGCGGGCTGGAAAACGAGGTGCCCGGGAAGGCGATGAAGGCCAGCTTCATCTCAGGCGCCAGCCCGGTCGCCAGTGAGGTCGCCTGCTGCACCGAAGCCAGTTGCGCGGGCGGCTTTTGCCCCTGGTAGGGCGCCAGCAACGCGCTGAGCTGGTCGTACTGCCAGTACTTGATCAGCAGGTCGGCCCAGGTGTTGATCATGCCGGTCGCGCCCACGGTAAAGGCCCACACCAGCGTCACGATGCCCAGCAGGTTGTGCAGATCCAGCCATTTGGCGCGCGGGCGGGTTTGCCGCACCTCGCCGAAGTCGAGCTTGCGCATAAACGGCGCATACAGCACCACGCCCGAGACAATCGCCACCAGCAGCAAGAGGCCCATCAAGCCCAGAAAGAGCTTGCCCGCCAGCCCCGCGAACAGGTCGACGTGCAGCTTGAACATCACGTACATAAAACCTTCGTCGAACTTGGGCTGGGCCAGCACGGCGGCTGTACGCGCGTCAACGGCAACGGTCTTGTTGTTCTCTTCCGACGTCGGCGTGTCGCCCAGCGTGACGTACCAGAAGCGGTTGTCATCCAGCTCCTGGGTGAGGAACATCGGCACCTTGCCCGGGTGCAGGCCTTGCGCCACCTGCATGACCTGGTCCAGGCTGGCGTGCGGCGTGTCTTTCGGCAGATCGGGTGCTTCGACTTCCGTGCCCAGCAGGTGGCCGATCTCGTGGTGAAAGATCAGCGGCAGGCCGGTCAGGCACAGCAGCAGCATGAAAACTGTGCAGACCAGGCTGCTCCATTTGTGCACCCAGGTCCAGGTTTTGATGCGGCGGCTGCTCATGGTCGCCTTGGCGGTTTTTGTGGTCATCGTGGTGTTCCTTTTGCTTTGGGTGTGGCCTAGAAGCGGTAGGTGGCGCTGGCCACCACCGAGCGCCGTGCGCCGTACCAGCAGTCGCCGCGGCCCAGGCAGGTGCTGAAATAGGTTTTGTCGGTCGCGTTGTTGATGTTCAGGGCGTAGCGCCACTGCGGGGTGTCGTAGGCGAACATCAAATCGAGCAGCGCGGCCGCCGGAATTTCCGGGCCGCTGCCGCCCTGCAGGTCCCTGAAGGAGCCCATCCAGCGCACGCCCGCACCGGCTGAAAAGCCGTTGACGCCGGCGATGGAAAAGCGGTATTTGGCCCAGGCGCTGGCCTGATGTTTGGGCAGACCTTCAAGCTGCTTGTCCAGGTCGGTGTAGTTGTAGTGCGCCACCAGGTCCAGGTGGGGCGTGATGGGGCCTTTGACCTCCAGCTCTACCCCCTTGGTGCGTGTGGCGCCGACCTGGGTGTAGACGTCGGGTAGCGGCGAGGCGATCTGATTCTTCTCGCGCAGGTCGTACACAGCCGCGCTGTAGGCCAGCGCCTGGCCGGCCGGTTCGTACTTCAGGCCCAGCTCCCATTGCTCGCCGCGCAGCGGCGAAAAGAGCTGCCCCTTGATGGCGGCCTGCGGCGTGAAGGACTCGCTGTAGCTCACATAGGGCGACCAACCCGATGGGTGGGCATACATCAGGCCCAGGCGTTTGGTGGTGGCCGAGCTTTCTTCGTCGGAGCGGCCCTCGGCGCCCGACACGGACTTGTCATGGCGCAGGCCCGCCATCACGATCCAGTTGTCCAGCTTCATCTGGTCTTGCAGGTAAAAGCCGGTCTGGCGCTGCGTGGTGCGCGGCAGGGCGGCGCGGTCGGGCAGCACCAGGTTGCCGTAGACGGGCGCGTAGGCGTCGATCTCGCTGTAGGTGGAGCCCGACCAGACGTTCTCGCGGTGGCGCGCGAAGTCCGCGCCCACCAGTAGCGTGTGCTTGAGCGCGCCGGTGGTGAAGTGGCCCTCGGCGTGGTTGTCCAGCGCGGTGATGCGGTTGCGTGTGAGCGAGCTGTCGTTGATGCGGCCCAGCAGCCGTTTGCCCACCGGGTCGGCGCTCCAGCTGCCCGGGCTGCTGAAGAAGTCGCCGTAGTGGTAGCGGTTGTCGTTCACGTTGCTGGAGGTGCGAAAGTTCTGGCGCACCGTCCAGGTGTCGTTGAACTTGTGCTCAAACAGCCAGCCGATGGACTTGCGCTCCGAGTCGTAATAGTCGCCCGGCTCGCCGATAAAGCGGTTGGTGGGCAGGCGGCCATTGGGGTTGGGCAGCAGCGTGCCTTCCCAGGGAAAGAACTGCGAGGTCGAGCCGCTCTTGTCTTTTTGCCACAGCGCCTGCAGTGTGAGCGAAGTGGCCGCATTGGGCCGCCAGGTGAGCGAAGGCGCGATCAGGCTGCGGTCGTCGGGCACGTAGTCGACCTGGGTGTCCGAATTGCGCTTGAGTGCGATCAGCCGGTACAGCCACTCGCCGTCTTGCGTGAGCGGCCCGGTCAGGTCAAGCTGGAACTGCTTGCGGCCGTAGCTGCCGTACTGCACGCCGACCTCGCGCTGGGCTTCGGCCTGCGGCCTTTTGCTGACCATATTGACCACGCCGGCCGCCGTGCCCGCGCCGAACAGCATGCCCGAGGGGCCGCGCAGCACCTCCAGGCGCTCCAGCGTGTAGGGGTCGGCGCGTGTGCGGCTGGTGTAGTAGCCGTAGGCCTCGCGCAGGCCATCCAGGTAGTTGTCGGGGCTGGCGCCGCGCACGCGCACCGAGTCGGTCCGCGAGTCCAGCCCGTAGGCGTCGGAGCGCACACCGGCGGCGTAGCCCAGCGCATCCTGCAGGTTGGTCGCGCCCTGGTCGGTGATCTGCTGGCTGGTGATCACGGTGACGGCCTGCGGCGTTTCAGACAGCGGCGTGTCGGTCTTGGTGGCGGTGGCCGCGCGTTTGGCGCGGTAGCCCACGACCGGGCCGGTGGCGGTTTCCTGCACGGCGCTTTCCTTGACGGTGACGGCGGGCAGGCTGCTCTCCGCACCGGCTGCCGAAGGCGCAGGAGGGGTCTGGGCATACGCACTTTGAAGCGCGGCTGCCAGTGAGAGGGCGGTGAACGGGGCGAGGCGCCGTGCGGCGCGCGGCAAGTTCGAGGTGAGCAAAGTCAAAACTCCCGGGGAGGACCGCCAGGACACTGGCGTGCGCACTGCGGCCCGGGCGCCACGGCAGGTGGCGGAAATCAAGGGGCCGGTGGGCGGGTTGTTGGCTTGCTACGCCTGGCAACGCGAGGGGGCTGCTGGGCTGTCGGCTTGCGAAAGAAGGTGCCGCGAACTATACATGAATGAGAGTAATTCTCATCTTAAGAACCCTTCGGTGCGTCCGGTTTTAGAGAGCGTATTCCCTCGCGGGCGTAAAAAAAGCCGCCCGGTTGGGGCGGCTTTTTGAGCTCCGGTGCTTCATGTCACGCGGGAATAGGACTGCGGATCAGGTAATCAAACGCGCTGAGCGCCGCCTTCGCGCCTTCACCGGCGGCGATGATGATCTGCTTGAAGGGCACGGTCGTCACGTCGCCAGCTGCAAATACGCCCGGCACCGAGGTCTGGCCTTTGGCGTCGACGATGATTTCGCCGTGCTTGGACAAATCCACCACGCCCTTGAGCCAATCGGTGTTGGGCACCAGGCCGATCTGGATGAACACGCCTTCGAGCTCCACGGTTTTCAGCTCGCCGCCGGCGCGGTCTTTGTAGACCAGGCCGTTGACCTTCTGGTCGCCCGTGATTTCGGTCGTTTGCGCGTTGGTGATCACCGTCACGTTCTGCAGGCTGTTGAGCTTGCGTTGCAGCACGGCATCGGCACGCAGCGCCGTGTCGAACTCGATCAGCGTCACGTGGCCGACGATGCCGGCCAGGTCGATTGCCGCTTCAACGCCCGAGTTGCCGCCGCCTATCACCGCCACGCGCTTGCCCTTGAAGAGCGGGCCGTCGCAGTGCGGGCAGTAGGCCACACCCTTGTTCTTGAACTCGTGTTCGCCGGGCACATTGATATTGCGCCAGCGCGCGCCGGTCGAGATCACGATGGACTTGCTCTTGAGCGAGGCGCCGCTTTCAAGCTGCACTTCAATCAGGTTTTTGTCCGGCCCGCTGTTGGGCACCAAAGCCTTGGCGCGCTGCAGGTTCATGATGTCCACGTCGTAGTTACGCACATGCTCTTCCAGCGCGTGGGCAAATTTGGGGCCTTCGGTTTCCTTGATGGAGATGAAGTTCTCAATGCCCAGGGTGTCCAGCACCTGGCCACCGAAACGCTCGGAGGCGACACCGGTGCGGATGCCCTTGCGCGCGGCATATACGGCCGCTGCCGCGCCGGCGGGGCCGCCGCCAACGATCAGCACGTCAAAGGCTTCCTTTTTGTCGATGATCTTGGCTTCACGTTCGACGCCGCTGGTGTCGATCTTCGCGAGGATTTCTTCCAGGCTCATGCGGCCGTTGCCGAACATGGTGCCGTTGAGGAAAACCGTGGGCACGCCCATGATCTCGCGCTCCTTCACTTCGTCCTGGAAGGTGCCACCCTCGATCATCGTGGTCTTGATGCGCGGGTTCTGCACCGCCATCAGGTTCAGCGCCTGAACCACGTCCGGGCAGTTGTGGCAGGTCAGCGAGACATAGACCTCGAAATCAAAATCACCGTCAAGCGCACGTATCTGCTCCAGCACAGGTTGCTCGACTTTGGGCGGGTAACCGCCGATCTGCAGCAGCGCAAGGATCAGCGAGGTGAATTCATGGCCCATGGGCAGGCCGGCAAAACGCGGGCCGTGGTTTTCACCGGGGCGGTTGATGGAGAAAGAAGGTTTGCGGTGCGGGTCGTCGCGGCTTTCGGTCAATTTGACCAGCGGCGAAGATTCGGCCACATCTTTCAGCAGCGACAGTACTTCGCCCGAAGCTTCGCTGCCGTCGAGCGAAGCGACGATCTCGATCGGCTGGGTTGCGCGTTCAAGGTAGCTTTTCAATTGGGCTTTGGTTGCATCGTCGAGCATGGCGGACTCACTTTTCTAGAGCTAAATCGTGTCAAAAAGGAATAAAAGGGAACAAAAAAGCCCGGGGCACACCGAGGTGTGCATCGCCCGGGCCTGGATCGCGGGGGCTTAGATCTTGCCGACGAGGTCGATCGACGGAGCAATGGTCTTGGCGCCTTCGTTCCACTTGGCTGGGCAGACCTGGCCGGGGTGGGCGGCGGTGTACTGGGCAGCCTTCAGCTTGCGCAGGGTTTCCTTGACGTCGCGTGCGATCTCGTTGGAGTGCACTTCAGCCGTCTTGATAACGCCTTCAGGGTTGATCACGAAGGTGCCGCGCAGTGCCAGGCCTTCTTCGGGGATAAACACGTCAAAGGCTTTGGTCAGCGTGTGGGTGGGGTCGCCCACCAGCGGGAACTTGGCCTTGCCGACTGCGGGGGAGGTTTCGTGCCACACCTTGTGCGAGAAATGGGTGTCGGTGGTCACGATGTAGACCTCAGCTCCAGCCTTCTGGAATTCGGCGTAGTTGTCGGCAGCATCTTCGACTTCCGTGGGGCAGTTGAAAGTGAATGCAGCCGGCATGAAGATCAGGACCGACCATTTGCCCTTGAGCGATTCATCGGAAACGTCGATGAACTTGCCATTGAGGAAGGCTTGGGTTTTAAAGGGCTGGACTTGGGTATTGATCAGGGACATCTAGTTGGATTCCTATAGTTGATAAAAAAGGCTAAAACTTGCCGGCGAGTCGATAGTATAACTCTTTAAAAATACTATCTTCGATAGATATTGACTATTTATCGAATAGGCGCAAGCAGCTGTAACGCGCCCGATCCGGCCTCTCATCCTCTTCGTTCGCCATGACCGGAACGTGACTGGCCGCGGGTACCTTTCAGGGGAGGGAGACGCACCAGGGGCGCTTATTCCCCATCTTTTCCTGATCTATTTTGCATCCAAATGTTGCGAATGAGAACAATTCGCATATACTTCGATCTTTCCAGAGCCAGCCACAAGCCACGGAAGCCGCGAGGCCCCACGTTGCAGCAGCAAGCCCTCCAAATCCTTCACTTTTTTGGGCTTGCACGTGATCTCTACCAATTCCTCCCCCCGCTTCGCCCTGCGCGAAATCTCCCTTGTTGCCGCACTGGTCTGCAGCACTGGCTTTGCTGCACACGCACAAACCGCACCCGCTGTCACGGCCCCGGTGCAAGTCGCCTTGCTGAAAGAAGTTGTCGTCAGCGGTTCGCGCAACGAGCAGTCGGTTGAAGACATTCCGCAAACCATCGATGTGATCAACGCCACCGATATCGAGCAGGGGCAGATCCGTGACATCCGCGATGCGGCCAAAAACATCCCCAACGTTTCGGTGCGCCGCGCGCCCGCGCGTTTCGGCCTGGCGCAGGGCGACACCGGCCGCGAAGGCAATGCCGGCTTCAACATCCGCGGCCTGGAAGGCAATCGCGTGCTGATGATGGTGGACGGCATCCGCATTCCGCGCAGCTACGCCTTCACCCCCAACTCCTTTGGCCGCGACAGCGTCTCCATCGACCTCATCAAGCGCATTGAAATCGTCAAGGGCCCGGCCTCGGCGCTGTATGGCTCCGACGGCATTGCCGGTCTGGTCAACTTCATCACCAACGAGCCGGACGACTACCTCAAGGATGGCAAGACGCTGGGCGGCCGCGGCTCCATCGGCTACAGCGGCGACAACAGCGAAACCGCCGTCAGCGGCACGGTGGCCGGCCGCGTCAACGAGGCGCTGGCCTGGCAGCTGAGCGTGGCCACCAGCAGCGGCAAGGAACTGAAAAACAAGGGCCAAAACGGCGGCACCGGCTTTACCCGGACAGAGCCCAACCCGCAAACCGACAAGACCAACTCATTGCTGGCCAAAGTCGTGTTGAACCCGACGAGCTCGCAAAAACACGTCATCACCTTCGAGCACGTCGACAAAAAGAGCGACTACAACCTGCTGACCGCACGTTCGGCCACCGTGCTGGACTCCTACTCGAGCGGCAAGATGGACCGCGACCGTTTGACCTGGGATGCCAAATACAAGGTCGACACCCTGCTGACGGACAACATCCAGACCGTGCTCAGTTACCAGGACGCGAAATCCAACGACTTCACCTATGAGCGGCGCACCGCCTTGCCGCAGGTGCGCACGCGCGACACCACCTACAGCGAGCGCACACTGCAAGCCAGCGTGCAGGCCGACAAGACCATCCGCATGGGCGGCAACTCGGCGCAGAAGATCACTTACGGCCTGGACTACACCAGCGCGGACATCGAAAACCTGCAGACCGGCCTGGTGCCGCCCGCCGGCGAAACCTTCCCGCTCAAACGCTTCCCTGATACCAAGGAAACCTCCACAGCGCTCTACGTGCAAGACGAATTCATCATGGGCGACTGGAGCGTGACGCCGGGCGTGCGCGCCGACAGCTTCAAGATCGACGCGGCCCAGGCCGGCTTCCCGGTGCCTGCCGTATCGCTGTCCGGCTCGGCCGTGTCGCCCAAGGTCGGTGTCATCTACCGCGCCACGCCGCAATGGAGTTTCTTCGGCAACTACGCCAGCGGCTTTCGCGCACCCAATGCCGGCCAGGTCAACGGTTTCTTCCAGAACATCGCAGGCGGCTACCGCACCGTGCCCAACCCCAACCTGAAGCCTGAAAAGAGCCGCAACGTCGAGTTCGGCGTTCGTGCGCGGCTGGACCAGCTGACCTTCGACACGGCCGTGTTCTATGGCCGCTTCAAAGACCTGATCCAGGACGGCGCCATCGTGAGCGGCGCCTTCGGCAACCCGGGCAACCCTGCGGTGATCCAGTCGATCAACATCGACAACGCGACCATCAGCGGTTTTGAGATCAAGGGTGACATGAAGTGGGGCAAGTTTGCGGACGGCCAGCTCAGCACGCCGTTCTCTTACGGCTACACCCGCGGCACCGTGAAGAACACCGGCAAGCCGCTGGACACGATCGATCCGGCCAAGCTCAGCGTCGGCGTGAAGTATGAGACCGCCTCGTGGGACGTGCGACTGGATGCGAGCCACCACTCCGCCAAGAAGTTCGACGACATCAGCGCGCAGACCGTTGCCGCCGCGCCGCCTTCGGTGCCTGTGGCTTCCCCGCAATTCGCCGTGCCGTCCGCGACCACGCTGGATTTGACCGGCCAGTGGCGCATCAGCAAGACCCTGCGCGTGAACGCCGGCCTGATCAACCTGACAAACAAGAAGTACTGGAACTGGTCGGATGTCCGCGGTGTGGCGGCCAACTCCTCCTTCCGCGATGCCTACAGCCAGCCGGGCCGTTACTTCAACGTTTCGCTGGTCGCCGATTTCTGATCATCGGCGCCTGATCCCGTTCTGAACGTTTGACAAAAAAAGGAAAACGCATGAGCCAGTCTTCCGACCACGGCCGCAGCGACGGCGATAGCGACGTCGCCGCGGCCGACGCGCAGGGCCTGCCGCCGGCAGAGGCCCTGCTGGCCGGGACGCTGGCCTTGATGACCGGCCACGCCCAGGCCTGCTGCGAAGGGCAGCGCGCGCTGATGGCCAAAAAGATCATCAGCCACCTGTTCATGCTGTCGCGCCACCCCGGCGCGCCGCCGAATTTCAAGGCCATTGCCGCCAACCTGCATCCCTTGTGGGTGCGGGTGCTGCAAGGCCCTGAGCAAGCACCGCAGGCACTTTCGCCTGCAGACAATTCTGACCCCCACCGCGTGCTTTGGCACACAACCCCGGAGACCCTTCAATGAGCGCAGTCCTTCCAACCCAGACGCGGCCCGAGGCCGCAAACCAGGCAACGGCCAGCACTCCCACTAACCCCGCCGCACTGCGTGACAGCTTTGCCGCCGCGCGCAGCAGCGGCAAGCGCGCCAAAGACGCCGCCGAAAGCCTAGGCGTCACTGAAGGGCAGGCCATCGCCGCCCATGCTGGCACGCACGAGCATGCCCTCAAGAGCACCCCGCTCAAAGGCCCATGGGTCGAAATTTTGCAGGCGCTGGAACTGTGCGGCCCGGTGATGGCGCTCACGCGCAATGAATCGACGGTCCACGAGAAAACCGGCGTCTACCGCAACATCAGCGCGCAGGGCCATATGGGCCTGGCGCTGGGCGAAGAAATCGACCTGCGCATTTTCTTCAGCCGCTGGCACGCCGGTTTTTACGTCTTCGAGCCGGCCAACGACCCGAAGAACCCGGCATCGGAAAGCCTGCAGTTTTTTGACGCGCACGGTGTGGCGGTTCACAAGATATTCGCGCGCCCGGAGACCGACCGCGAAGCCTTCAGGGACGTGGCCAACCAGTTCACCGATGCCGCCAAGGCTTACACCTTCACGCCCGCCGCGCCCAAAGACGCGCCCAAGCCCGATTCGGAAATCGACGCCGCCGCACTGGCCCAGGGCTGGAGCGAGATGAAGGACACGCACGAATTTTTCGGCCTGATCGGCAAGGCCGGCGCAGAGCGCCAGCAGGCCTTCCGCCTGGTGGAAGGCCGCTTCACCCAGAAGGCCGAGCTGACGGTGGTGCGCAAGCTGCTCGACGAAGCCGCGATGGACGGCACGTCCATCATGGTGTTTGTCGGCAGCCTGGGTTGCATCCAGATCCACACCGGACCGGTCAAACGCATCGAACCCATGGTCACGCCGACCGCGCAGTGGATCAATGTGCTGGACGCCGGCTTTAACCTGCACCTGCGCGAAGACATGATCAAAAGCGCCTGGGTGGTTGAGAAGCCCACGTCCGACGGCGTGGTCACCTCGGTCGAAGTATTCGACGGCGCGGGCGAATTGATGGCGATGTTTTTCGGCGCACGCAAACCGGGCGCACCCGAGCTGCAGGCCTGGCGTGACATCGTGTCGCGGCTGCCACGGCTCAAGGCCGCGGCATGAGTTCTGCCGGAAACGGTTTCGGCGCGGTAGAGATCAAGGCCTTTGTGCCGGCCAGGGATTTCGCCTTGTCCAAACGGTTTTATGAAGAGCTGGGGTTTGAGATCCCCTGGTCGGACGACACCCTGGCCTATATGCGCCTGGGTGACACGGCCTTCTTCCTGCAGAACTTTTATGTGGCCGAGCATGCCAGCAATTTCATGATGCACCTGATCGTGCAGAACGTGGAAGGCTGGTGGGCCCGGCTGCAGCAGGCGGACATCGCCGGACGTTATGGCGTGCGTACTGTGCCGCCGCAGAACCAGCCCTGGCGCCAGCGCGATTTTGTGCTGGCCGACCCGTCCGGCGTGCTCTGGCGCATTGCGCAAAACATGCCCTGACAAGGGATTTTCGGAACACAACATTTCCCCGCAAGGTTTCTTTATGACGGTAACCGCTTCTTTACTCCGCCGGCGCGACGCCCTGCGGTTTTTGTCACTTCCCGCAGCCTGCGCCGTGCCTGGCGCCTTTGTCCTGTCCGCAACGGCAGCACACGCGCAGACCGCTGCAGCCAGGATGCCGCGCATTGTGTCGGTGAGCGGCGCCACAACGGAAATCGTTTACGCGCTGGGCGCTGAAAAGCAGCTGGTCGGCACCGACACCACCAGCCTCTTTCCGGCCGCGGCATTGCAAACGCCCAAGGTCGGCTATATGCGCCAACTCTCGGCCGAAGGCCTGCTCTCGCTCAAGCCCGACGCCGTGATCGGCACGACCGAAGCCGGCCCGCACGTGGTGATGGACCAGATACGCACCGCCGGCGTCAAGGTGGAGCTGGTGGAAGCCGACCACACCTGGAGTGAAGTGCAGCGCAAGGTTGCCGCCGTGGGCCGGGCCACCGCCCGCGTGGCGCAGGCCGCTGCATACCAGGCCAAGCTGGACGCCCAATGGGCCGAGGTGCTGGCCGCCGTCGCACGCAAGGGCGGTAAAAAACCCCGCGCCGTCTTTATCCTTTCGCATTCAGGCTCACCGCAGGTGGCGGGTGAGAAAACCGCCGCACACGCGATGTTCAGCTTCGCTGGCCTGGAGAACGCCCTCATCACCCCCGGCAGCTCGAGCAATTTCGCCGGCTACCGCGCGATGACACCCGAAGCGGTGGTTACCGCAGCGCCCGACGTGATCGTCACGACCACGCAGGGCATCGAAGCAATAGGCGGGGTCGAGAAATTCTGGCAACGCCCCGGCCTGGAGCTCACGCCGGCCTACAAACGCCGCGCGCTGGTGGCGCTCGATGCGCTCTACCTCATCGGCTTTGGCCCGCGCCTGCCGCAGGCCGTGGCCGAATTGCACCAGGCCAGCGTGAAGGCCAGCGCATGACCGGGCCCCGGAAAGAAACCATGCAGACCGCCATGACCGAAGTGTTGTGCGCGCATACGCCGGCGGTGCTGCATTGCGCCGACTTGCGCCAGGCCTTGGCGTTTTACAAGGACAGCTGGGGTTTTGTTGTGCAGCACAACGTGCCCGGTGTGATCGCAGTGCTCAGGCGTGAATCGGTGACGGTTCAGCTCTGGCAGCGCCGCGCCGACATGGCGCCGCAGCACTTCGCCTGCCGCCTGCTGGTAGACAGCATCGAGCCATGGCACATGGCCCTGCAGTCGGCGCCCGGCCAGGCCCCGCATGCGCTGGCTGAGCAGGCGTGGGGCACCGAGTGGGGCGTCAGCGACTGCGAAGGCAACCGGCTGCTGCTGGTGCAGCCGGCGTGGCACCCGGCCAGGCGCAGGGCGCAGGCATGAGCGCCGCCGCATCGAATGGCGACCACCGGCGCTGGCCGGCGTCGCTGGTGCTGGGAGTGGGGCTGTTGCTGCTTGCTCTCAGTTTTATAGCGGGTAGCGCTCGTGGCGCCTACGCCATCAGCCCTCTTCAGTTATGGAATGTGCTGGTCGACATGGTGGCCGGCAGCACCCAGCCGTCAGCCGAGCATCTTGTTTTCATGAACATCCGCCTGCCGCGCTTGCTGCTGGGTGTGGCGGCCGGTGCGGCCCTGGGTATGTCGGGCGCGCTGATGCAGGGCCTTTTCCGCAATCCGCTGGCCGACCCCGGCCTGATAGGCGTCAGCAGCGGCGCGGCGCTGGCCGCGGGCATGACCATCGTTTTGGGCAGCATGTGGTTTCCCGACATGCCGCGCACCCTGGGCAGCTGGACGCTGGTGTCCACGGCCTTTGTCGGAAGCCTGCTGGTGACCGTGCTGGTGTACGTCTTGTCGCAGCAGGACGGCGCGACGCGTGTCGGCATCATGCTGCTGGCCGGTGTTGCCATCAATGCCCTGGCCAGCGCGGGCCTGGGCTATCTCACCTTTCTGGCGACCGACGAGCAGCTGCGCAACATCCAGTTCTGGCTGCTGGGCAGCCTGGGCGGCGCGCGCTGGAGTGCGGTGATGCTGGTGTTCTCAATTGTGGCGGTGGCCGTGGCTGCAGGCTTCACGCTGGCCAGGCCGCTCAATGCCATCGCCCTGGGCGAGACGCAGGCGGCGCTGCTGGGCGTGCCGGTAGAGCGCGTCAAGCGCTTTGCCGTGCTGCTGACGGCACTGGCGGTAGGCGCCGTGACGGCTACCACCGGCATCATTGGTTTTATCGGCCTGGTGGCGCCGCATTGCGTGCGCCTGGTGGCCGGGCCTGATCACCGCATCGTGCTGCCGGGCTCGGCCCTGCTGGGTGCAGCCCTGGTGCTGGCGGCCGACAGCGTGGCACGCACCATGGTCAAACCGGCCGAGCTGCCGCTGGGCGTGCTGACGGCTTTTGTCGGCGTGCCGTTCTTTTTACTGCTGCTGCGGCACTTCCGCAGCCGGCTATGAGGTCATGCCCATGAACGCGCGTAACCAGACCGATTTTTCGCCACTGGCCGGCATGCTGGAAGTGGTCGGCGTGGGGGTGGAAGTGCCCGGCCGTTCGCTGCTGCAGGCGGCTTCGGCGCAATTCATCGCCGGGCAGGTCACGGCCGTGCTGGGCCCCAACGGCGCCGGCAAGTCCACCCTGATGTCGTTGTTGACCGGCCAGCGCCAGCCCACAGGCGGCCACGTTTACCTGGCCGGCAAGGCGCTGCATGCCTATGCGTCCGCCGACCTGGCCCGGGTGCGCGCTTCGGTGGCGCAGGAAACGCAGGTCGCATTTGAATTCACCGTGCGCGAAGTGGTGGAGCTGGGCCGCTACCCGCACCGCCGCCACCCTGGTAAACGCAATGTGGACCTGGTGCAGCAGGCGATGCAAGCCACCGCGGTTGAGCATTTGCAGCACCGCTCGCTCAACACGCTTTCGGGCGGTGAGAAGGCGCGCGTTCACCTGGCGCGCGCATTGGCGCAGGTGTGGGAGCCCGTCTCCGGTATCGCGGGTGAAAGCTCCGTGCGCTGGTTGCTGCTGGATGAGCCTACTGCCGCGCTGGATCTGCAGCATCAGCACCGCATGCTGCAACTCGTGCGCGCCTGGGCCACCGCCCAGGGCGTGGGCGTGGTGGCTGTGCTGCACGATTTGAACCTGGCGCTGCGCTACAGCGACCGCTGTGTCGTGCTGCAGGGCGGGCACGTGGTGGGCAGCGGCGCCACGGCCGAAGTGCTCACACCTTTGTGCATCGAAAAAGTCTGGGGTGTGGTGGCGCACCCGGTGGCCACGCAGGGCGGGGCGCCCGGGCCGCGCCAGTACCTGTTCGACGCGCCGATCTAGAAATCTCTCGCGCAGACTTTTCGCACAGATCACGGGCGTGGCCGTTATGGTTTGAGGCGCGCGGCGAAGAAGGCCAGGATCTCATCGCGGGCGGCTATGGTGGGCTGGCCCGCTTCATCGATCAGGTGAGCCGTCACCACGCTGTGGGGCGTGGGCACATGCTGGGCGAAGAAGGGCGGCACATCGGGGTTGGCGGCGCTGTCGGGTAATACGCGGCCCACAAAGCGATCACCCAGCGCCTCGCTATAGGCGGCAAAGCGCTGCGCCCGGCAAAACTTGTCGCCTTCAAAGCGGTAGGCCAGCACTGTGAGCTTTTCCTTGTCAAGCCGCCGGCGCACGGCCTGCAGATCGGCTGGAGAAATCTCAAGGCCACCCGGGTCGTTCAGCGGCAGCGAAGGTTGCGATAACACGGGCGCCAGCACCGCGGGCTCCAGCATCATCGAGAGGGCGAAGTTGCCCGTCCAGCACATGCCGATGGCGCTGACGCCAGGCCCGCCGCATTCCTGGTGGGCAAACCTTGCGAGTGACATCAGCCACTGGGTTGCAGGGCTTGATTCATTGGCGCGCAGGGCGCGGAACTCGGCGCTGACGCAGGCGCGCTGGAAGATGGCGCCGCCCTCGTCGGCGCTGGGCACCGCGCCGTCGCGCCCAAACAGCGAGGGCATGTAGACGGTAAAACCTGCATCGCGCACCCAGCGGCTGAAACGCGCCACATGGGGGCTGATGCCCGGCATTTCGGTCATGACGATCACGGCAGGCCCCGAGCCGGCCACGTACACCTTCTTCGCCACGCCATCCAGCGTGATCTCGCGGCCCGTGAAGTCTTCGAGCGCGTCGTCTTTGTTCATGTTGCGTTGAGTCATACAGAGCTTTCAATGGTGTTGCGTGGTTGAAAGCCTGCATTGGACGCCGCCGGGAGCTAAACTTCGAGTGTCTGTTTAGACATCTTTAAGGCGTTTTCAGTCAATGACCGATTTCACGATTCTGGTGCTGCCCGGGGCCTTTGCGGCCAGCGTGGCCTCAACGCTGGATGTGCTGCAAACGGCGTCCTCCCTGGCGCCGCGCATGAAGCTGGCGCGGCCGGCCTGGCGCGTGGTGTCGCCGCGCGGTGGCTCCGTGCCTTTGAGCAGCGGCATGAGCATAGAAACCGTCGCCTTGCCCAAGCGGTACCGCGCCGATGCAGCAACCTGGATCATTCCGGGGCTTGGCCTGGACAACGCTGAGGCCGTCTCCACAGGGCTGGCGGGCGCGGATGCGCAGCGGGCGATCCAGGCTGTCGCCGCGCATGCGGCTGGGGGCGGCCGTGTGGCGGCATCCTGCTCCGCGGTGTTCCTGCTGCAAGCTGCCGGCCTGCTGGCGGGGCGGCGGGTCACGACTTCCTGGTGGATGGCGGCCGAACTGCGCCGGCTGGAGCCGGACTGCACAGTCGACGCCGACCGCATGGTGTGCGCAGACGGACCGGTCAGCACGGCGGGCGCCGCCTTCGCACAGACCGATCTGATGCTTCACCTGCTGCGTGCGCAATTTGGCGTGGGGCTGGCCGATGCGGTAGGGCGCATTTTGCTGATCGATGGGCGGCAGGCGCAGTCGCCCTTTGTGCTGCCGGCCATGCTGTCCAACGGCAATGAACTGGTCGCCCGGCTGATGGCGCGCATTGAATCGGCCTTGCCGCATCCGCCCAGTGTGGAAGCACTGGCCGGTGAATTCGCCATGTCGCAGCGCACCTTGTCGCGCCATGTGCGCGAGGCCACGGGCCAAAGCACGATGGCGCTGGTGCAAAGTGTGCGCCTGCACCGGGCCCGGATGCTGATCGAATCGAGCCGGATGAGCATAGAACGCGTGGCCGAACAGGTCGGCTACGGGGACGCCACAGCCCTGCGGCGCCTGATGCGCAAGTCGGCGGGCGCCAACCCCAGCCGGTACCGGCCTGCCAGCCCGAGGTCTTGAGAAGGGCTATCTGGCGGGGCCAAGCCCAGCCTGCACCCGTGCCCTGCGTTGTACGAAAAAAGGCCAGGCCTTTTATAATCCGGCTTGAAGCCAGCCAGGGCCGCGCCAGTCGCGACCAGCCAGCCATCAGAGTTCCTCAACTTGTCTGCTGGCCATGCAACTTCAATCCCAAAATCCGTCCGCCTCTTTTCCTTCCTCCTCCTCCTCCTCCCGTTTCTGTTTTTCGCTGGCGCCGCTTGCCGCTGCTATCGCCTTGCTAGGCGCCGCATCAGCCCACGCGCAAAGCACATCGCCTGACCCGGCAAGCGCCGGTTCGTTGGGCACAGTCACCGTCAGCAGTGAACGCCAGGGCAGCTTCACCTCCAACACCGTGCAGGTCGGCACCTTCCGCGACCAGAGCCCGCTGGACGTGCCGCTGACCACCAACGTCATCACCCGCGAAGTGCTGGACGCACAAGGCACACGCAGCCTCTACGGTGCGCTGCGCAACACCGCCGGCGTCACGCGTTCGCAGCTCAACGGCTCCACTTACGACAACATCGCGATCCGCGGCATCCTGGTCGAAAACCGCGGCAACCACCGCCTCAACGGCTCGCTGCCCATCATCAACCTGGTAGACGTGCCGCTGGAAAACAAGGAACGTGTCGAGGTGCTCAAGGGTGCGTCGTCGCTGTATTACGGTTTTGTGCCGCCGTCCGGCATCGTCAACTATGTGACCAAGCGCGCCGGCGCGACGCCGGTGACCAGCATCGCCACCTCGGTGAACCAGTACGGTGCAGCCGACGTGCACCTGGACATCGGCCGCCGTTTCGGCCCGGACAACGCCGTGGGCCTGCGCGTCAATGCGGTCAAGGGCCGCGAAGACATCGGCATCGACAACTTTGCAGGCAATCGCGAACTGCTGTCGGCCGCGATCGACTACAAGCTCTCGTCTGCAGTCAGCTTCAAGCTCGATATCGAGCACTACAAGAAAGACGTCTCCGAGCAGGCCGGCATCACCTTGCCGACTGCTGTCGGCGGTGTGATCACCCTGCCGCGCCTGACGGGCAACAAGGTCAACCTGGCGGGCGAATGGCAGCGCTATGTGGCCGATGCCAACAATATCCTGGCGCGCGCCGACGTTGCCATCAACGACAACTGGTCGGCAATTTTTGAACTCGGCCAGGCCAAAAACACGCGCAGCCGGCGCTTCTCCCAGTTCACGCTGAACAACGCGGTCACCGGCGCAGGCAACCTGGCTGTGAGCCAGCAGGACGGGCAGGAATACGAAAACAACAACCTGCGCGTAGAACTCGGCGGCCGTGTGATGACGGGCTCCATCGCCAATGAACTGTCCATCGGCTACACCGAGAACGAGCGCAAGCAGGAAAGCCGCCTGGGCGGCACCACGCTGAATTTCGCGCAAAACTACTACAACCCCGTGCCGATTCCGTTCACCCCGCGCATCGGCCCCAACGGCAGCGCACCAACGACGATCACCGACAAGGGCTTTTACGTGTTTGACCGCATCGTGCTGTCGGAGCAGTGGCAGATCATGGGCGGCCTGCGCCAGTCCGACTACAAAACCACGGCGGGTTTTGCGGCGAAGAAAACCAGCCCCAGCGTGTCGGCGATGTTCAAGCCCAACGAAAAAACCTCGGTGTATGCGAGCTATATCGAGGGGCTGGAAGAGTCGGGCACGGCCTCGGCCAACCTCGCCAATGCCGGTGAAGTGCTGCCTCCCGTGCTGAACAAGCAGATCGAAGTCGGCGTCAAAGCCGAAGTCGCCCAGGGCTTGCTGCTGCAAGTCGCTTACTTCGACATCAAGCGGCCGTCGACCGCGACGGTGGCAAACCGGCTGATCCTGGCCGGTGAGGCCACCTACAAGGGCCTGGAGTTCGCGGCCTCGGGCGAGATCAACAAGCAGTGGTCGGTGGTGGCTTCTGCGCTGCTGATGGACCCGAAGATCGTCAAGTCTTCCGTGGCGGCTGAAGTCGGCAAGACACCAGAAAATGCACCCAAGGTGACCTACAGCGTGTTCGGCGAATACCGCGTGGCGGAAGTGCCCGGCCTGGCGCTGAACGCCGGCTGGTATTTCACCGGCAAGCGCCCCGTCAACAATGCCAACCAGGCTTATATCGACGGCGCGGGCACGCTGTCGCTGGGCGCGCGCTACCGCACCAAGCTCTTCGGCACCAACGCGACGCTGCAGGCCAACCTGGACAACGCGACCGACAAGGTTTACTGGAGCACCGCCGGTAATGGCCTTCTGGGTGTGGGCGCGCCGCGCACGCTGCGCCTGGCTGCCAAGTTCGACTTCTGATGCTGCTGCGACGCTGGCGGCCAAGCCTGGTCAAGATCCACCGCTGGCTGGGCCTCACGGCCGGTCTGCTGCTGATGCTGAACGCCTTTACCGGCTCGTTGATGCTGGGCGCGCGGCCGCTGGACCGCGTGCTCAACGCACATCTTTTTGAAGTGAAGCCGGCCGGCGAGCCGGTGCCGCTGGAGACCATACGCCAGTCGCTGGTGGCCGAGTACGGCAGTAAAACGCGTTTCACCATCCGTCCGCCGCGGGAGCCTGAAGAGTCCATCCTCGTCTTTGTGACCAGCGACAGCTGGCAGGGGCAGGCGCATTACGACCCGTACACCGGCCAAAAGCTGGGTGCACGGGAAGAGCATGAAGGCTTTGCCAACGCGCTGTTCGAGTTTCATTCGGCGCTGCTGGCCGGCGACACGGGCAAAACCATCCTGGCCTTCAACACCGTCACCATGCTGGCGATGCTGGTCACCGGCGTGCTGCTGTGGTGGCCGGCCAGAAGCTGGCGCGGCGCGTTTTCCATCAGCCTCAAAGGCGGGCTGTTGCGTAGCCTGTTCGATTTGCACCGGGTGGGCGGCGCGGTGCTGGGCGCCTGGGTGCTGGTGTGCGTGCTGACCGGCACCTGGATGGCCTGGCGGCCGGTGTCGCAGTGGGTGACCCAGGCCATGGGGCAAAAGCAGGTGCTGCCGCCGGCGGTGAAAACTGCTGCTCCGCCGAAAACGCGCGCTGCGACCGCCGACGAGATGATTGCCACCGCCAACGCGGTCATGCCGGGCGGTGTAGTGGGCTATCTGGGCTTGCCGGCCAAGCCGACAACACCGGTTCGCATACGCAAAAAACTTGATGACGATCCGCATCCCAACGGCCTGTCATCGGTCTGGCTGCACCCGGTGACGGGTGAGGTGATACGTGTAGACCGCTGGACGGACCTGGATGTGGGCACGCGCTCGTATGCCTGGATTTACCCGCTGCACTCCGGCAAGCTGGCCGGTGTGATCGGGGTGGTGGCGACGGCGGCAGGGGGCTTTTTGCTGTTCGGCTTTGGTGTCAGCGGCACCTGGCTGTGGTGGCTGCGCCGGCGCATGCGCGTTGCCAGGCCGGCCTCCTGAGGAACTGGTTTAGAGGAGGGCGGTTGTCGTCGCCGCACGGTGACGCAGCCGGAACTCGCCGGGTGTAGACCCGGTGTGTTCGCGAAAGCAACGCGAAAAGTAGGAAGGGTTGCCCCAGCCCACCGCGTTGCCGATGTCGATGATGCTCAAGGGGGTGCTTTCGAGCAAATGCCTGGCCTCGGCAATGCGCTCGCGGGCCAGGAAGGCATCCAGCGTCATGCCTGTCTCCAGTTTGAATATTCGCTGCAGTTGCCTGGCCGAGAGTTTCAGCTCCTGCGCCAGCGCGTCAACGCGCAGCGGCTCCTGCAGGCGTGACAGCAAAATCTCGCGGGCATGTTCCACCGTGGCCAGGCGCTCCAGTTTTTCGGTGTTTTCGAGCGTAGTTTGCCGTGAAATCAGCCGTGCCGATTCATGCATCAGGGCGCCGGCGCAGGCCATGGCCCCGCTGTGATGGGCGCCGCTGGACAAAAAGCCGTTGAGCATCGCCGTGAAATGGGTCATTGAAGGGCTTGCGATGCGCACACCCGCCAGGCCGGCGCCCGGCTTGACGTTGACGGCCCGCAGGGCGGTGTTGAAAAAAGCTGTATCAATATAGAGGGCGATGTGCGTCTGGGCGCTGGACTGGGTCAGCGTCTGGTGCGTGAAACCCTCGGGCACCCACACAAAAACACCGGGGCGGATCAGGACGTCCTGGCTGATTTCGTCGCTGCTGCGCAGGCGGCCCGCCACGGGCAGCAGCAGCATGGCGCAGTCGTGCCGGTGCCAGGTGCTGGCGTAGCCTGAGGCCGCATTGCGTTTTGGCACCAGGGCGCCGTCCGAGATTTCATGCGTGTGCGCCATCAGCAAAGCCGGGGTTTGGGGCGTAAAAGGCTGCAATGAAGAGCTGGGCGAACGCATGGCGCAATTGTGGCAGACGATGTCGTGATGGTGTTAGACGCCGGCAGGGTGGCAGGCCACGATCAGGCTTTGAACCCACGGAGCTTCATCATGCCCACCCGCCGCACTTTGATCCAGTCTGCCGCCGCCACAGCCCTGGCCACGCCGTGGCTTTCCAGCCTCTCCCGCGCCCAGGCCTGGCCCGCCAAGCCCATCACCTTTGTGGTGCCTTTCCCGGCGGGCGGCGGCACCGACCTGGTCGTGCGGGCCATGCAGTCCAAGCTCCAGGCTGAACTGGGCGTGCCGGTGATCGTGGACAACCGCTCGGGCGCGGGCGGAACCGTCGGAACTGGCACTGCCGCCCGGGCCGCGCCTGACGGCTACACCCTGATCGTGACGACCACGTCTACCGTGGCAGCGGCGCTCGCCGTCTATCCCAAGCTGGGGTATGACCCGGTCAAGGATTTGAAACACATCACCTTTCTGGGTGTGTCGCCCTATATCCTCGCGGTGCCTGCCAGCCTGGAGGTGAAAAACCTGCGTGAATTCATCGCCTATGCCAAGGCCCACAAGGGCCAGTTGAACTACGCCAGCGTGGGCGCGGGAACGCTGAGCCACCTGATCGGCGAACTGTTCAAGCAGCGGGCAGGTGTTGAGGTGACCCATGTGCCTTACCGTGGCGCCGCGCCGGCGCTGGTCGACCTGATGGGCGGCGTGGTGCAGGCGCTGTTCGACAACCCCGCCACACTGACCCAGCAGATACGCGCAGGCAAGGTCAAAGGCCTGGCGACCACGCAAAAAAGCGCCTTGCTGAGCGAGCTGCCCACGTTTTCGGAAAGCGGGCTGGGCAGCTTCACGCCTGAGCTCTGGTACGGCATTGCCGCGCCGGCGAACACCCCCGACAGCGTGGTGCAACGCGTGCACGCGGCGATTGCCAAGGTGCAGGAAGACCGCAGCCTGCGCGCGGACTATTTGTCCAAAGGCGTGACGCCTTTGTCTTTGCCCACTTCGCTGATGCAGCAGCGCATCGCCTACGACACCCAGTTGTGGGGTTCGGTGGCCAAATCCGTGGGGGCGAGGGCGGAATGACACGATCGACACCTACCCCGCAAACCACGCTGATCCGGGTTTTTCCGGCGCCCACCCCCGAGGGCAAACAGCAAGGCGGCAACCCCGCGCCCATTACTTTTGAGGCTGATGCGCTTGACGGCGATGCCATGCGCGCCATCGCATCGCACTATGGGCATGAGGCAGGTTTTATTCTGCGGCCCTCGTCGCCCGGGTGCGATTGGCGTTTCCGGTTTTTTGTGCCCCACCACGAAATGGAAATGTGCGGCCATGCCACGGTGGGCGCCTTGTGGTGCCTGCGCGAGCGCGGCCTCTGGTCGGGTGAGCGCGTCCTGATCGAGACCGTCAGCGGGACGGTGGCGGGTGAATGGGTTGACCGGCAGGTGCGTATCACGCAACCGGCCGGCGAGGTCAGCGTTCTGGATGCGGATGCGGTGGCTGCCATCGCGAAGGTGCTGGGTATTCCGTCTGCGCACATACAGGGCGAGGTGCTCAATGCCAGCACCAGCCGGGTCAAAACGCTGGTCAGGCTGCAGAGCGTTGAAGCGCTGGACGGCCTGACCCCCGATTTCTCTAAGGTGGAGGCCTTGTGCGAGAGGCTGGGCTCGACTGGTTTGTATCCCTATGCCGTAGTCGATGGGGCGCGGCAGGTGTTTGCCGCCAGGCAGTTTCCCAAGTCCAGCGGGTACCCGGAAGATGCCGCTACCGGTATCGCTGCAGCCGCTTTGTCGTTTGGCTTGCTGCATCTTGGCCTGGTCGATGCGTCCGGCGCGCCCATCACGGTGCGCCAGGGCTGGGCCATGGGATGCCCTTCCGAGATCGGCGTGTGCTTCCGGCTGGAAGCGGGCGAGGTGGCAGGCTGCTGGCTGGGCGGCGAGGTCATGCTGGCGGGCCCGGAGGCGGCCCTGTGAAGCTGCTGACCGACGCCCAGGTACGCTCTGCCATCAGCATCCCGCCGGCGATTGCTGCCGTGCGGGCGGCTTATCTCGCATTCGGCCAGGGCAGGGCCGCCAACCAGTCGCGCGTGCGCACCGCCGCCGCAGGTTCCATGCTGTCCACCATGGGCGCTGTGATGCCTTCTCTGGGCGTCAGCGGCGCCAAGATCTACAGCACGGTCGAAGGCCGGTTCCGATTTGTGGTGGTTTTGTTTGATGCCGTGACCGGTGCGCCCTTGTGCACCATGTCGGCTGACGCCCTGACCGAAATCCGGACGGCGGCCACCACAGCCGTCGCTGCCGACATCTTCTGCCGCCCGGACGCGCGGGTGCTCACGGTGTTCGGCACGGGCATCCAGGCGCGGGCGCATGTGCGCGCCATGCTGCAGGTGCGGGACTTCTCCCAGGTGCTGCTTTGCGGTATTGAAGGCACTGAGGCTTTCGCGCGGTCCGTGCAGGCCGAGCACCAGATTCCATGCCATGTCACGGGCGATACGGCCACCGCCGTGCGCCGCGCCGACGGCCTGGTGACAGCGACCCGGGCTACAGAGCCGCTATTTGATGGCCGGCTACTGCAGGATCATGTCTTTGTGGCGGCGATAGGTGCGACCAAGCCCGCTTCCCGCGAAATCGATGCTGCGACAGTGGGCCGGGCCAGGCATCTTGTGGTTGAAGAGAGATCCCAGGCCCTCGCAGAGTCTGGCGAACTGGCCGATTTACCGGCCGGGGCGGCTGAACTCACTCAGTTGGGGGATTGGCTTGCACTGGGCCACACGCCGCAGCCGGGCTTGACGGTTTACAAGGCCGTGGGAATAGGCCTGAGTGATGTGGCGTTGGCTGCAGCCGTCTGGCGCCAGGTGTCCTTGACTGAGGGCTGAGGAGGCGCAAGCCACAGGATCCTAGTATTCGAGCCGCTCGGGCCGGATTTCCTGCAGGATAGTGGTCGAAATCTCTTCAATCGACTTGGTGGTGGTGGAGAGCCAGCGAATCCCTTCGCGCCGCATCATGGCTTCGGCCTCGTGGATTTCTTCGCGGCAGTTCTCCAGGCTGGCGTATTTGGAGTTGGGCCGGCGCTCGTTGCGGATTTGCGCCAGGCGCTCAGGCGCGATCGTCAGGCCAAAGATCTTCTTGCGGTGCGGCACCAGCGCCGGCGGCAGCTGGCGGCGCTCAAAGTCTTCCGGGATCAGCGGATAGTTGGAGGCCTTGAGGCCGTACTGCATGGCCAGGTAAAGCGAGGTCGGCGTCTTGCCGCTGCGGCTGACGCCCACCAGGATCACGTCCGAGCCGGCCAGGTCGCGGTTGCTCTGGCCATCGTCGTGCGCCAGCGAAAAATTGATGGCTTCGATGCGGTCGTCGTATTCCTTGCTTTTGGAGGCATCTGAGAACCGCCCCACCCGGTGGTTGGACTTGATGCCCAGCTCGCCCTCCAGCGGCGCGACGAACATGCCGAACATGTCCAGCAGCATGCCGTTGCAGTGGGTTTTGATGACAGCCAGGATCTCCATGTTCACCAGCGTGGTGAAGACGATGGGCCGTTTGCCCTCGACTTCGGCCGTGTGGTTGATCTGCCGGATCGCCTGGTGGGCCTTGTCCACGCTGTCGATAAAGGGCAGGCGGACGTGGCGCGGCTTGAACTCAAACTGCGCCAGGATGGCGTTACCAAAGGTTTCGGCGGTGATGCCGGTGCCGTCGGAGATGAAAAACACGGTGCGTTGGGACATGGGGGAGGGGGCTAAATAGGGACAGGGAAGGCAAATAAGGGGTTTGCTGGTTGAAAGCCGGGTGAAAGCCTGACACGGCACGGGGAGCCCGAGCCCCCTACAATCGTGGCAATTATCCAGTTTGTCACATCATGCCCTGCCACAACCCCTTCGAACAACTACAAGGTTGCCTGCCGCGCATGGTGAATTCCCCGGTTTTTAAACCTCCCGGAGTATTTTCATGTCCAAGCTGTTTGAGGCGACCGCCCTGGTCGTACCGTTTGAAAACCTGAGGATGACAGACGTCGAGTCTGTCGGCGGCAAGAACGCCAGCCTCGGCGAAATGATCTCGCAACTGCCCACCGGCCCCCAGGGCGTGCGGGTGCCCACTGGATTTGCGACGACGGCCCACGCATTCCGCGTATTCCTGGCCCACGACGGGCTCGACAAAAAAATCAACGGCGTGCTGGACGCGCTCAATACCGACGACGTGCGGGCACTGGCCGAGGCCGGCGCCAGAATCCGCGCGCTGGTCGAAGCCCAGCCTTTCCCGGCTGACCTGGAAAAAGCCGTTCGCGACAGTTTTGCCGTGCTGAGCGCCGGCAACGCCCAGGCCAGCTTTGCGGTGCGTTCGTCCGCCACGGCTGAAGACTTGCCTGATGCCTCTTTTGCCGGCCAGCAGGAAACCTTCCTGAACGTCGTCGGCATCGAAGACGTGCTGCACAAGATGAAAGAGGTGTTCGCCTCGCTCTATAACGACCGCGCCATCAGCTACCGCGTGCACCAGGGTTTTGCCCATTCCGACGTGGCGCTGTCCGCCGGCATCCAGCGCATGGTGCGCAGCGACAAGGGCGCGGCCGGTGTGATGTTCACCATCGACACCGAAAGCGGCTTTGAAGACGTGGTCTTCATCACCTCCAGCTACGGCCTGGGTGAAACCGTGGTGCAGGGCGCCGTCAACCCCGACGAGTTCTATGTGCACAAGCCCATGCTCAAGGCCGGCAAGCGCGCCGTGATCCGCCGCAACCTGGGCTCCAAGCTGCTGCAGATGGAATTCGCCACGGCTGAAGAAAAGAAGTCCGGCGGCAAGCTCGTCAAGACCACCGACGTGCCGACCGAGCTGCGCAACCGTTATTCGCTGACCGACGACGACGTCGAGCAACTGGCACGTTACGCCCTGATCATCGAGGCCCACTACGGCCGCCCCATGGACATCGAGTGGGGCAAGGACGGCACCGACGGCCTGCTCTACATCCTGCAGGCGCGCCCCGAGACGGTGAAGAGCCAGTCCAAAGGCAAGGCCGAGCAGCGCTACAAGCTTAAGGGCACCGGTACCGTGCTGGCTGAAGGCCGCGCCATTGGCCAGAAGATCGGCACCGGCCCGGTCCGCATCGTGCACGACATCAAGGACATGGACCAGGTGCAGCCGGGCGACATCCTGGTGACTGACATGACCGACCCGAACTGGGAGCCGGTGATGAAGCGCGCCAGCGCCATCGTCACCAACCGCGGCGGGCGCACCTGCCACGCGGCCATCATCGCGCGCGAGCTGGGTATTCCGGCCGTGGTCGGCTGCGGTGACGCAACTGAAACGCTGAAAGACGGCATGCTGGTGACGGTGAGCTGCGCCGAGGGCGATACCGGCAACATCTATGACGGCTTGCTTGAAACCGAAGTGACCGAGGTGCAGCGCGGCGACATGCCGCCGATTGACCTGAAGATCACCATGAACGTGGGCAACCCGCAACTGGCCTTTGACTTCTGCCAGATCCCCAACCACGGCGTGGGCCTGGCACGGCTTGAGTTTGTTATCAACAACAACATCGGCGTGCACCCCAAGGCGATCCTGGACTACCCCAACATCGACGCCGACCTGAAAAAAGCGGTGGAAAGCGTGGCCCGCGGCCATGCGTCGCCGCGCGCTTTTTATGTCGACAAGGTGGTTGAGGGCGTGGCGACGATTGCCGCCGCCTTCTGGCCCAAGCCGGTGATAGTGCGCCTGTCGGACTTCAAGTCCAATGAGTACCGCAAGCTGATCGGTGGGTCGCGCTATGAGCCCGAAGAAGAGAACCCGATGCTCGGCTTCCGTGGCGCGTCGCGTTACCTGAGCCCTGATTTCGGCGAAGCCTTTGCGATGGAGTGCGAGGCGCTCAAGCGCGTGCGTGACGACATGGGCCTGGTCAATGTCGAAGTCATGGTGCCGTTTGTGCGCACCCTGGGTCAGGCGAAGAAGGTCACTGACCTGCTTGCGCAGCACGGCCTCAAGCGCGGCGAGAAAGACTTGCGCGTCATCATGATGTGCGAAGTGCCGAGCAACGCCATCCTGGCCGACGAGTTCCTCGAGTATTTCGACGGCTTCTCGATCGGCTCGAACGACCTGACCCAGCTCACGCTGGGCCTGGACCGCGACTCGGGCATGGAAATTCTGGCCAAAGACTTCGACGAGCGCGACCCGGCCGTCAAGGCCATGCTGAGCCGCGCCATCCAGGCCTGCCGCAAGCAGGGCAAGTATGTCGGCATCTGCGGCCAGGGCCCCAGTGACCACCCCGACTTCGCGCAGTGGCTGAAAGAAGAGGGTATCGGCTCGATCTCGCTGAACCCCGACACGGTGATCGACACCTGGAAGCAATTGGCCAACTGAGGCCCGCTGGTTTGAATTGAGAAGATGCGCTGCGGAAGAGTCCGCAGCGCATTTTTTTTTGCCCCGAGGGAAAACCCCCGGTGGCAGCGGGTTTCCCGGTAAGCAATTGGCAAGGCGTCCGATGACAATCGAAGCCGTGTCTCTCTTCCTTTCTTTGCCCGCCTTGAGCCATGCTTGCCGTCGCCACCACCGTCAAACTGCTTGCTGAAATCGCATTGCTGGCGCTGGCCGGCCAATGGGTGGTGGGCCTGCTGGCGGGCGCCGGGCGTGACGGCAATCCGTTTTACCGTGTGCTGCAATTGGTGGGTCGACCCTGGGTCAAGGTTGCGCGCTGGATATCGCCGCAAGTCGTGATGGACCGCCATGTGCCGCTGGTGGCGTTTCTGGTGTTGCTGCTGGTGTGGGTCGTGGCGGCCATTGCCAAGGTTCGCATCTGCCTGGAAATCGGGGTGGCGCTGTGCAAATAGGAACAAGCCTTCAATACGGCTTGCTGAAAGCGCGGGCGCTGCTTTTGCTCGCCTGTGTCAAACGGCCGGCCGCCCTGGCAACGTTTGACCAGATGCTGCGGCTACGCCCCGAAGATCCTTATGCGCTGGCCAGCCGCGCCCATGTGGCGGCGCAGCTCCAGCTTACACAAGAAGCGATTGCCAGTTTGCGGCAGTTGACCGCCGTCAGGCCGGGGCACGCGGCAGGCTGGTTCAACCTGGGCTATGTGTTGCAGCAGGCGGGGCACCATGAGGAGGCCGGGCCCGCCTTTGAACGCGCGGTGGGGCTGGACGCGCGGCTGGACCAGGCCTGGTATGGCCTGGCGCTGGTGCACGTGGAGGCGCGGCGCTTTGAAGAAGCCGCCCAGGCCTTGCAAAAGAACACGGCCTTGCAGCCCTTGAGCCCCTACGGCTGGTACCGGCTCGCACAGGTGTGGCTGGCGCTGGGCCAGCCGGGCAAGGCACGCAAGGTGATTGCGCACCTGCGGCGGTTCGAGCCGCGTGTGGCCGCCCAGTTCGAGCGTGAGAACGAGGCTGCTTTTGCAGGCGCAGGCGGGGAGGCCCATGCAGCCCACTGAGAGCCACCGCCTCTATTGGCGCAAAAACCTGGCGGTAACCGCCGTGCTGCTGCTGATCTGGTTCAGCGTCACGTTTGGTGTGAGTTACTTTGCGCGCGACCTGAATTTCACTTTCTTCGGCTGGCCCTTCAGCTTCTGGATGGGAGCGCAGGGCGCCTTGGTGGTGTATTGCCTCATCGTCGGCTTTTATGCCTGGTACATGAACCGGCTCGACATCGAGCATGACGTGGCGGACGAGGACTGAATGGCCGGCTTCTTCGGTTCGCGCGACGGGGTCATGCTTTCGAGCCAGCAGTTCAAAAGGCAGCTGGACCGTGTGTACCGCTGGTACACGCTGGGCCTGGTGGTCTTTGTCGTCATCCTGGCGCTGCTGGAGCGCGCGGGCCTGCCGCGCCTGTGGATAGGCACCGCCTTCCTGCTGGCCACCATCGGCCTTTATGCGGGCATAGGCGTGATGAGCCGCACCACCGACGCCTCTGAATACTATGTGGCCGGACGGCGCGTGCCGGCGGTCTACAACGGCATGGCCACCGGCGCCGACTGGATGTCGGCCGCCTCATTCATCGGCCTGGCGGGCACGCTTTATCTCACGGGTTACAGCGGGCTGGCTTTCATCATGGGCTGGACAGGCGGCTACTGCCTGGTCGCGCTGGTGCTGGCGCCTTATCTGCGCAAGTTCGGCCAGTTCACCATTCCTGACTTCCTGGGCGAGCGCTATGGCGGGCGCTTGCCCCGGCTCATCGGTGTGGGGGCGGCGATCTTGTGCTCCTTCACCTACCTGGTGGCGCAGATCTATGGCGTGGGCCTGATCACGTCTTACCTCACCGGCATCGCGTTCGAGCTGGGCATCTTCCTGGGGCTGGGCGGTATTTTGGTGTGCTCGTTTTTGGGCGGCATGCGCGCGGTGACCTGGACGCAGGTGGCCCAGTACATCATCCTGGTGGTGGCCTACCTCATTCCGGTGATCTGGCTGTCTGTCAAGCAGACGGGAGTGCCGGTGCCGCAACTGGTGTACGGCTTTCAGCTTGAAAAGGTCACCGCAAAAGAAAAAGAACTGACGGCCGACCCCAAGGAGCTGCAGGTGCGCGAACTTTTCAGGCAGCGCTCCGAAGCGCTGTCGGGCAAGCTGGCAAATCCCGCCGAATCGCTCGCCGCCGACAAACTGGCCGCGGCCAAACGGATGGAGCAGCTCAAAACCGGCAATGCGTCCGTCGCTGAAATCTCATCGGCGGCCAGGGCCCTTGCCGCCATGCCCCGGGACGAAGCCGCCGCCGTGAAAATCTGGACGGCAGCCAAAGCCACCGCCGACACCAAAACCCAGCCACTCAACGGCATGCCCGCCCACGCGACCCAGTTCACAGGCAACCCCGACGGAACGCCGAAAGAGCAGGAGACATACGACACCTCACGCCGCAACTTCCTGGCGCTGGTGTTCTGCCTCATGGTGGGCACTGCGGCCTTGCCGCACATCTTGATGCGCTACTACACCGTGCCCAGCGTGCGGGAGGCGCGGCAATCGGTGACCTGGTCGCTGGTGTGCATCTTCCTGCTGTACTTCACCGCGCCGGCGCTGGCCGTGCTGGTGAAGTACGAGATATTCACCGTGCTGGTCGGCATGCCCTTTGACCAGTTGCCGGCCTGGGTGAATTCCTGGACGCGGGTGGATCCTTCGCTGCTGTCCGTCACCGATATCAATAAAGACAACATCCTGCAGCTCAATGAGATGAACATAGGCGGCGACATCGTGGTGCTGCTGACCCCCGAGCTGGCGGGCCTGCCTTATGTTGTTTCGGGCCTGGTGGCCGCCGGCGGGCTGGCTGCCGCGCTCTCGACCGCCGATGGCCTGCTGCTGACGATCGCCAACGCGCTAGGCCACGATCTCTATTACAAGATGATCGACCCCAATGCCTCGACCGTGAGCCGGGTGACGGTGTCCAAGATTCTGCTGCTGATCGTCGCTTTGCTGGCAGCCTACGTGGCGGCGCAAAAACCGGCAGATATCCTTTTCCTGGTGTCTGCGGCGTTCTCGTTTGCTGCCGCCTCGTTCTTCCCGGCGCTCAGCCTGGGCATCTTCTGGAAGCGCGCCAACGGCATCGGGGCGGTGCTGGGCATGGTGTGCGGACTGGGGGTGACCTCGTACTATATGTTCACCAACCAGGCCTGGCTGCGCGCCACCTTCGGCATCACCTCGCCGGTGCAACTGTGGTGGGGGATAGACCCGATCTCCGCCGGGCTTTTCGGCGTTCCAGTCGGTTTTGCGGTGATCGTGCTGGTGAGCCTGCTCACCCGCCCCCCGAACCAGAAAACCCGGGACTTGGTCGAATACATCCGCTATCCGGACCTAAAACGCCTCTAAAACCCCCGCTGGAGCGGTCGTTAGGGGGCGTTTTCGGTGCTTTCAGGGCCAATCCGGCTCTTCCCCGTCTTTACCAGCATGAGCCCCGGAACCGGCTTCGCCGGGCCGTAGGGCGGGCGGCCCCCTCGGGGGGCAGGGAGCTACACGAAGTGAGCGACCGTGGGGGTGCTATAATCATTGGCTTCGCCTTGCTGCACCCTTAACGACGCTGGGGCAGCTCAATCAACCCAAAAGGAGAGTTTATGCGTCACTATGAGATCGTCTTGCTGATCCACCCGGATCAAAGCGAGCAAGTCCCAGCCATGCTGGAACGTTACAAGGGCATGATTACCGCCGGTGGTGGAAAAGTGCATCGTGTTGAAGATTGGGGCCGCCGCCAGCTGGTGTACCTGATCCAGAAACTCGCCAAAGCCCACTACCTCTGCATCAACATCGAAGCCAGCCAGGCCGTGATGGAAGAAATTGAACACGCGTTCAAGTTCAACGATGCCGTGCTGCGCCACCTGACCGTGGTGAAGAAGAAGGCCGAAACCGGCCCATCCCTCATGATGCGCAACGTCGAGAGGGAAGAAGCCCGTAAAGCCCAACAGCAGGAGTATGCGGCTTAATAGCCAACATGCTGTTGAACGCCTCGCTGCCGCGCAGCTGCCATTGAGCAAAAGCACGCAGTGAACCACGTTGAACTGACCGCCTGTATCGCCGAGGCAAGTCCTCTTCGCTACACGCCCGCTGGAATCCCCGCCGCCAATTTCGTCCTCGAACACGAGTCCGAAGTTGTCGAAGCCGGAGTCACCAGACAGGTCAAATTGACGGTAAGGGCGGTGGCCTTCGGAGCGCTGGCTGAGCAATCAGCCAAATCCCCGCTAGGCAAACCCTTCAGGTTCACCGGTTTTCTCATCAATGCGCGCACTAGCAAAGGTGTTGTTTTTCATATTCAAGCTCTTCACCAGGCAGACCCGGTAGAGCAAGTACCGAACCCCAATTAAGGAGTCCATCATGGCCGGACCAAAACGTTTCAACAAAGACAAGCGCCCCAAGCGCAATACCCAATCCCTGCTGTTCAAGCGCAAGCGTTTTTGCCGCTTCACAGCCGCTGGCGTTGAAGAAATCGACTACAAAGACATCGACACCCTGCGCGATTTCGTAGCCGAAAACGGAAAAATCATCCCCGCACGCCTGACCGGCACGCGCGCGATTTTCCAGCGCCAGATCAACACCGCCGTCAAGCGCGCTCGCTTCCTCGCGATGCTGCCTTACAGCGACCAGCACCGTACCCTGTAAGGAGCGCGACCATGCAAATCATTCTGCTCGACAAAGTCGTGAACCTCGGTAACCTCGGCGAAATCGTCAAGGTCAAAGACGGCTACGCACGCAACTTCCTGATCCCTTCGGGCCGCGCACGCCGCGCCACGGAAGCCAACAAGGCCGAATTCGAAGCCAAGCGCGTCGAACTCGAAAAGGCTGCGGCCGCCAAGCTGGCCGAAATGCAAGCCCAGGGCGAAAAGCTCAGCGGCACCACCGTCAAGCTGACGCAAAAAGCCGGTGTTGACGGCCGCCTGTTCGGCTCCGTCACCAACCATGACATCTCGGCTGAGCTGACCAAGCAGGGCTTCCCTGTCCTGAAGTCGCAAATCCGCATGCCTAACGGCCCGCTGAAGATTGTTGGCGACCACGCCGTGACCGTTGCCCTGCACACCGACGTGGCAGTGGACATTACCGTCACCGTGTACGGCGAAACCGCTTAAGCGTTTTCTCCCTCTGCAAAAAAGCCGCTCGCCGAGCGGCTTTTTTCATGGCCGGCCGCACCTGCCGGCTGTTCACAAGTTCACGGGGTATTTCCACCCGATTTCCCCCGGTTATCCACAGCCTTATCCCGCAGGGGTTTGTGCTCACGGCGTACCATTCACCCTCTCCCAAGGAAACCCATGTCTGCCGTACTTTCCACCTACGACGATCCCGGCTACAGCCCCGACCGCCAGATCGCCCAGCTGCGCATTCCGCCGCATTCCATCGAGGGTGAATCCAGCGTCCTGGGTGGTCTGCTGCTCGACAACGGCGCCTGGGACCGCGTGGGAGACCTGCTGGTCGACGAAGACTTTTACCGCTCCGAGCACAAGCTGATCTACGCCGCCGTGGGCGCGCTGATCAACGCCACCAAGCCGGCCGACATCATCACCGTCTACGAATACCTGCAGAACCAGGGCAAAGCCGACGAAGTAGGGGGCCTGAGCTACCTCAATTCTCTGGCTCAGTACGTGCCCAGCGCCGCGAATATCCGCCGCTACGCCGAGATCGTGCGTGAGCGCGCCATCCTGCGCAAGCTGGTGTCTGCCTCCGACGAGATCGCCACCAACGCCTTCAACCCGCAAGGCAAAGACGTCGCCACCATCCTTGACGAAGCCGAGCAAAAGATCTTCAAGATCGGCGAGCAGGGCTCGCGCATGAAGGAAGGCTTCCAGAGCATGGACACGCTGGTCGTGAGCCTGCTGGACCGCGTGACCGAAATGGCTGAAAACCCGCAGGACGTCACCGGCGTGCCCACGGGCTTCTACGACCTGGACCGCATGACCTCCGGCTTCCAGGCAGGCGACCTGATCATCCTGGCGGCCCGGCCTTCCATGGGTAAAACCGCGCTGGCCATCAACATCGCCGAAAACGTGGCCTTGCTCGAAGGCTTGCCCGTCGCCGTGTTCTCCATGGAAATGGGCGCCTCGCAACTCGCGGTGCGTATCGTCGGCTCCATCGGCCGCATCGACCAGACCCATTTGCGCACCGGCGCCCTGACCGACGAAGAATGGCCGCGCCTGACGGAAGCGATTGAAAAGCTGCGCACCGTCTCACTGCACATCGATGAAACACCAGGCCTCACCGTAAGCGAACTGCGCGCCAACGCCCGCCGCCTGGCGCGCCAGTGCGGCAAGCTAGGCCTCATCGTCGTCGACTATTTGCAGCTCATGAGTGTCTCGGGCGGCATGGCCGAAGAGAACCGCGCCACCGCCGTCGGCGAAATCTCCCGCGGCCTGAAGATGCTGGCCAAAGAGTTGCAGTGCCCGGTGATCGCGCTGTCGCAGCTCAGCCGCGGCGTTGAATCACGCACCGACAAACGCCCCATGATGAGCGACTTGCGCGAATCCGGCGCCATCGAGCAGGATGCTGACATCATCATGTTCATCTACCGCGACGAGTACTACACCAAGGAAGCCTGCAAGGAGCCTGGTGTCGCCGAAGTCATCATCAGCAAGCAGCGTAACGGCCCGACGGGCACGGTAAAGCTTGCCTTCCTCAACCGCATTACCAAGTTCGAGAGCCTGGCCACGGGCGGCACCGGGGACTTCTGACCGCGCGTCATGACCGGTCGTTTGGGTTGAGGCCGTCTCAGCCGGCTGGCCCGCTTTTAAAGGCGGTCAGCCGCGCCTTCCGTTCGGTGTCGAACGAGCCGCCCAGCCTGGCGGACAACTCCTCTCTGCGCATCACCCCTCCGCACTCCTGGCAGGTGGGACCCAGGCCAGGATCGTGGCCGCACGGGGTGTGCGTGTACTGAATGGCAACTTCTTCATGTGGGGCCTTGCACCAGGTCTCACCCCAGGCGCGCAGCGACAGGAAGACCGGATAAAAAGCCTGCCCCATCTCGGTCAGGTGGTACTCGTGGCGCAAGGGCCTGTCGTTGTACGGGCGGCGCTCAATCAAGCCATCCGCCTCCATCTTCTTCAATCTCGTCGTGAGCATCTGCGGGGTGGCTTGGGACTGCGCCTGAATCTCTTCGAAGCGATGCGTGCCCAGGAAAAGTTCTCGAAGAACCAGCACGGTCCAGCGGTCGCCAACGATATCCTGCGCCCGGGCAATGGGGCAAAGCGTTCCCTTTTCCGTTGTCGGTGAAGTGGATGTTTTAGTCATTTTTCCGATCATACCTCTTTTCACTATGAAAATCATAGGTATAGTGGCTGATGTTCGCAAGATGGTTTGCAGCCGTTTTCTTGCGAACCGCGGAATCAACGGATCTTCCGCGAACCACACTGGATGACATTGAAAGGTTTCTCATGTCTGAACTTACCAAACTGGATGTTGCCGCCGTCGCTGACCGCTACGCCGCGGCATGGATTGCCCGCAACCCCGAGGCAATTCTCGCGCTACATGCGCCCGACTCGACGTTTCGGGCACATGGCCGTAACGAAGAGGTGAAGGGCAAGCCTGCGTTGCTGAAGGAGTTCACCGAGGTATTTGAGCGCTATCCCAATTTTGGCGTGGAGACGCACCGCCTCCTTTTGGGCGACAAACACTGGACGCTTGAATGGGATTTGACGTTCCAGCCCCCCGGCAAGGAGCGCAGAAAGTTTCGTGCCCTCGACGTTGTGGAGGTAGACGACAACGGGCTTGTCACCAGCAAAGACACCTTCTTCAACTTTGCCCAGGTGAAGGCGGCGCTCGAAGCATGACAAACGCAAAAACTCCTGCTACCGGCATCGGTACCGCTACTGATCAGGTGACACCGTTGTTCGACCGGGCTTTGATCAACGCGTTGCCGGTCGAGCATCTCTGCGATCTCAGCATCGATCTGGAGATCGGCCAGGTGATCCCGACCCCTCTGGGCACCCGTTTGACTTTCGTGGTGAAGGGCGGCCGCTTCGAAGGCCCTCGCTTGCGGGGCGAAATGCTGCCGGGCGGCGGCGACTGGGTTTCACTAGGCGCCGACGGCACCAGCCGTATGGATGTTCGCGCAACCTTGCGCACCGACGATGGTGTCCTCATCCACTATGAGTCGCACGGCATCCTCAAGTTTCCGGCGGATGGCCGCCAGCGTCTGGCCAAGGGCGAGCGCTTGTCCTTCGATGAGAGCTACGTGCGCCCAACACCCAGGTTCGAGACGTCCGACGAGCGCTACGCGTGGTTGTGCGGAATCGTCACCGTCGGCTACGGTGAATACGGAACGGGCCGCATCGATCACCGGATGTTTCATATCCTGTGACAGGACCTGTGCAGCGCTCAAAAAACCGCGCTGTGCAGGGCTTGGTGCAGGAGCTACATGCCCCGCGAAAGATGCGCACGCGGCGGCACGCTGCCCGGCAACGCCCACAATGCTGGAGTTGTCCTACACCACGGCGCTGCCGGGCGGCCTAGCATGGTGGTTATCCTCTGAAGCACCATGCAAACAAGCTACACACTGCGGCTGGCAACGCACATCGTGTTGTGCGTCGGCGCATTTGCGGCTGCGTCAACGGGCGCGAACGCGCAAGACCCGCAAGGCGCCACCACCACCCGTACCACGCTCCCGCCCGTCACCATCTCGGCCAAGGCCAACCGAGACCCTGTCGAAAAGTCCTATCGGAAGATGATCCAGGGCATGGACCTTTTTGAAAAAGAGCGCGCCATGTCGCCAGGGGCATCGCTGCGCTTCAAGCTCCTGCCGCGCAAGCGCGAGACGGACATGGGCCGCATCGAGATGGAAGTCATCGGTTCCACCGAGGCGTTTGAAGTGCCCATTGCGCCTGACCACACCTTCACCCTGGTGCGCAACCAGAAGGCGTATGACGAGAACGCGCAGGTGATCCCGAACCGCAAGGCGCAGACCATGACCTGGCGCACCGAGATCCGCACGCCGGGCCTGCCGCCCAATACCCGCCGCCTGGGCGACTTGCGGCTCGAATGCCGCGTGGGTATGGAGGCGGGCCTGGTCTCCAACAGCACCAATATCGTTGGCCGGCTGGCAAGGGTGATTCTGGACACGCCGTCTTATTGCGACCGCAAGGACCCGCTCTACCTCTTTTTTGCCGACAAGCCACTCTTCAGCGTCACCCTGGTGGCTGGCGAGCGCAGGGAAGTCTTGCCGGTCAACAAGCTCTACGCCGCCGCCAGTGACGATGCGGAACTGAACAACGACTTGCCGTACTGCGACTGCGAGGTGCTGGTAGACCGCACCTACGTCTTGCCTTTGGGCGACCGCAGCTGGCCCGACGAGACGCGGGTCGAGTTTGAGTACATGGAGGACGGCCCATGAAAGCGCCAATGGTCCGCGAATGGATGTTTTGCAAAGGCCTCGCGCCCCTGCTTGCCGGCTGCCTTGTGCTGGCCGGCTGCGCCAGTCCCCTGGATGAAGTTGATTCCCGCAAGGCGCTGCCCGAGTTCAGCACCCCCGGTATGTCGATGCAAAGCGCCAAAGACGCCGTCGTCCCCGGCACATCCACCAAGGCCGACGTGGCCGCGGCGCTGGGCCCAGGCACCGTCGTCAAGTTCGACAGCGGCTATGAAGTCTGGGTGTACCGCGCCAAGGCCTACAAGCCGGCCGTCGATGCGCCCGGCACCAACGAATTCATTGTTTTGTTTGCCCCATCGGGCATTGTCAAAAAGACCCGTATCCGCACGCCCTAGGCATACGGCAAGGTCACCCGATCAGCGCACGCACTCAAACCCGTATTGCCCGGGGGCCGGCTTGCTGATCAGCCGCGCGCGCATGCGGCCGCGCTTCTGGCATTCGGTTTCGGCAATTTCAGCGGCCTCGGCCTGCTGCGAAGGCCGGCCCTTGACGATGATGAGTTTTTCGCTGTTGCTGAGCAATTCAGCGGCGCAGCCGGAGAGCAGGGCGCAGCCGATCAGCAGCGATGAGAGCAGGGGCAGTTTGTTCATGAGAGCTTTCTTGTTGGGTTTAATGTAATCGCCGAGCGGGGTCTGTGTATCGGTGGGGCGGCATGTCTGGATAATGCCTAACCAAACACCGAAAGAACCCACGATGCTGCGTCTGATAATTCTGGTTTTTGGAATTCTAGGGGCCAGCCTGCACGGCGTGGCCTGGGCAGGTGAAAACGTCCGCGTTTTTGCGTCCGAACTACTGGCCTTTGAAAGCCGGCAAGTGCTGCAGCCTGAGCCGCCTGTGAAGTATTCCGACGCTTCAGGCGGTGCTGAGTTGCGTAAGCTGCTGGACCCGGTTCGGGCCCCGATTGTTGTGAACGAGTATTTCGAGGGAGTCGAAAAGCAACTCTCCGAGCCCGAGGTGACAAAACTCCTGCAACCCTTGATGGTGCGCTACGAGAAGGCCTTTGACGCCAACCCGCGTGCCTACGAAGAAGAGTACCTCGACGCGCTCAACTGGACGGTTCTGATTCTCCAGCGCAGCGTTCGCAGCAGCGCCCTGGCCCTGCCCGCCAGGTCCGCAGCTCCGTCTGAGGAGGAGGCTGCCATGCAGCGCCTTCTCGAAAGCCTGAAGGGTTTGACTGACACCATGCTGGGGCTGGTGTCAAAAGGCATCAGAAGCAAGGTGGCCAAGGATATGTTCAGCGAGGCGGGTGGCAAGCGCGCCCTGGAGATGGCCGACCGGCTAGCCCCGCCGTCTGCAGGTGTTACTGCAGCCGCGCCTCTGTCATCCGTGCAAACGCAGACCCGCAATCTGGTGAGCGGCGAACAGGTTTACCGTGCACAGTGCATCGCCTGCCATGCCACCGGCATCGCGGGCTCGCCAAAACAGGGTGATGTCGCAGCCTGGGCGCCGCGTATCCGTTCCGGGCTGGCGTCCATGCTGCAATCCACCCTCAAGGGCAAGGGAGCCATGGGGGCGCAGGGCGGCGGAGATTTCCAGGATATCGAACTGGCAAGAGCCGTGGTCTACCTGGCCAATTCGGCCGGGGGCCGATTCCCGGAGCCACCGGTGCCCGCCGGTCACCCCGGCACGGTCACTTTCACGGTCCGACCGCCTCCACCTCCCCCGCCTCCTGCCGTTCCTTATGCGGTGATGAGCGCCACGCAGAAGATGGTTCTCGGCGAGCGCACTTACGCATCGAACTGTGCCGCTTGCCATCAAGCGAACGGCCGTGGTGCGGGGCCCATACCCGACTTGCACAAGACTTCCACGTTTGCCAAAACCGACGCTGTTATCGACGTGGTGCTGCATGGGTCAAAAAATAGCGCCATGCCCAGCTGGCGGGCGCTGCAAAACGAAGAGATCGCCGAGGTCATCAACTACATGCGCTTCAAATTCAGCAGTGAGCTGGCGCAGTTTGTCACGCCCGAAGACGTTCGCAGCCGCCGGAAATAGCTTCATCCCATGCAGGGGCGTGCGTTTGGATGAATGAAAGGCGCCTGAAACCTGCATGGAGCGGTTGTAATTCGCTCCTGATTCGATAGCGTGACCCGTGGTTGAAATTGACGATCAGCCTGCGGTTTTTGCTTGGCCGCCGGCTCTGCGCGCAGGTTTCTTCCCGTCGCCTTCCAGCGTGCGAACCAGCATGCTTTCCAGCAGGGCGACTTCAGCCTTCGCGCCGCTGCGGTCCACGGAATAGCTCAGGCTGAGCGCCAGGCCGCGCATCGCGCCCAGGGCCACGTGGCGCGCCGCCGCAATGGTCTCGGGGTCGGCCGGGCAGTCGGAAAACAGCTCCACCCATTCGCGGTCGAAGCGGATTTCAAACCAGTGCATGTGGTCCAGCATTTCGCGGTAAACCGCCACGTTGCCTTGCGTGCCCAGCCAGATCTTCATGATGGCAAGGAACTGCGGGCTGCTGAACAGCCCCCAATAGCGCTCGAAGATTCTTCTGACGCGCGAGGCGATCGGTTCATTTTTGGCGTGGGCTGTGTCGCTGGTGTCAGCCAGCGATTTGCCGAAATCGACCACCACGGCCAGCAGCAGCTCGTCCCTTGACTGGAAATGGTGCTGCACTGCGCCGCTGGTCAGGCCCGCCTTCGCGGCGATAGCGCTGAAAGTCGCCTTGTTCAGGCCCAGCTGGGCGATGCAGGCAACTGCGGCCTGGACAAGCTGGCTGCGTGTGGTGGCGCTGCGTTCTTCCTGTGTGCGGCGTTTGGCCGGCCTTTTGGCGCGGCTGCCGGTCTCTGTGCGTTCCACGTCTGTCACCTGGTTCCTCTGCGTGGTTGTGGATGCGGATTATCTCAGGAGTCCAGCCCCAGCAGGCGTGACGGATTGCGGTGGCACACGATCTCCAGCTCCGCCGCATTCAGCCCGAAAGCGGCCATATAAGAACTCACCAGGCGCATGCATTCGGCGGAGTTGGGAAAGAGCGGCTCACCCGCATCGCTGGACAGCGTGACGTATTCGACGCCGACGGCGCGTATGGCTTCGTACATGCGAGCCGGGTCCACGCCGAGCAGCGGCGAGAGTTCGTCGTAAGTGAAGTTCAGGTACACGCCGGCGGCCGTGAGCTGCTTCATGAGCGGGATGTCGAGGTCGACGAAGGGGCTGAAGGGGTGGTCAATCACCGCCCGCTTGAAGTTGAGTTTGTCGAGCAATTCGACAATCGCGAAAATCTCGCGGTGTGTCGCATGTCCGAAGAACAGCGCGACGTTCGCATCGGCAATCGCGCGCAGGATGTCGGCGATTTCCGGTTTGAGCTTGCCGTGCTCGTCGAGCAGGTAAAAGCCGCAGCGGATGGCTTCGTCCCAGGGCAGGGGGCCGGTGTGGTCTGACGGCGCCGCGCTCTTGTCCCACCAGATGCGCTTGCCGCCCACCTTGAACAGCGTGTTGGCATGGTTAAAGACGGGCAGCCAGACGGCGACGATGCCGTCCTCGATGTTTTGCCGCAGCCTCTCCAGCGACGGCGGCCGGTTGTCCATGGTGATGCCGTAGCCTGCCCAGCAACCAGCTGCCTTGAGGCCGGCGTCATCGGACCAGCTCTTGAGCTGCTCGCGTATGCCGTCGACCACGCGCGCGGGGCGGTATTCAGCGCCGGAGATAGGCCCCACCGTCTTGAAGAGCAGGCCGCCCATCTGGTTTTCAGAGGCAACCTTTGCCAGCGACAACGCGTCCTGCTGGCCCTCGTGGGCGTGGCAGTGGATGTCGATCATGCCGGCCACGCCGGGGATGGCCGGCGGGTAGACCACCCCGGGGCGAAAGGCCCGGCGGACTGGATAAGAGGTGACGCAGCGTTCCGAAACAGGGGTGGCGGGGTCGGTATGAAGTTCCGCCGTGGGGGTGTTGGACATTTTCTGGGCCTTTCGAAAATAAAGTTTGACAAGCTGCTTGAATGCTACTTACATTATTAAAAAAATGCAAAGTAAATTTCCGAAAAAAGGAAATTGCCTCTCAGGGTTAACCAAGTATTGGAAGATAAACATTCCGTTAATAATGTTTATAAGCCATGTTGATGAGCAACACGATGAAAAGGATTTCAGGCATGTCAGTTGAAGCTGCAAGCGGCCGGTTCGGTGAATCGGCCTGGATGAGGCACCCCTTGCCGGCGCGTCCGGTGGACCGTGCGGCGGCTTTGGTCCAGGGCGGCCAGGCACGCGGTGAGCCCGCCCGCCTGCGGCCGCTTCATCTCAATGAGTCACCCTATCCGCCGTCGCCGAAAGCCGTAGCGGCCATGGCCGCGAGCGCGGCCGGCGTCAACCGCTACCCCGATCCCAACGCCCGTCTGCTGTGCGCCGAGCTTTCAGCCCGCAGCGGCATCCCGGCCTCCCGCATCGCCTGCGCCAACGGCAGCGAAGAACTGATCCAGGTTTTGTGCACTCTGGGTGCAGGCCCCGGTGACGAAGTCGTCGTGCCGGCGCCGGCCTTTCCGGGTATCGCCATCTCGGCCACGCTTCGCAATGCCGTCGTGGCCCGCGTACCGCTGGACGCGCGGGGCGCCAACGACGCGCAGGCCTTGCTGGCCGCCATCACGGCGCGCACCCGCGTGGTATTTTCCTGCTCGCCGCATCCGCCCAGCGGCGGCATGATGGAAGCCGCCGCACTCCAGCAACTCATCCAGGGCGTTCCCGACAACGTCTTGCTGGTCATGGACGAGGCCTACCATGAGTTCGGCCGCCATGCAGGCGGCCCCGACATCCTTGCCGCACTGGCCGGGCGCCGCGGGCCGTGGGTCAACCTGCGCACTTTCTCCAAAGCCTATGGCCTGGCGGGCGCCAGGGTGGGGTACGCCTTTTGCAGCAGCGACGAAATTGCCGACGCCGTGCGCCGCGTGAAAACAACTTACGGCCCCAGTGCAATGTCGCTGGCCGGCGCCCTGGCCGCGCTGCAGGACGATGCTTACCTGGCCACCGTTCTTGACGCCGTGGCGCGGGAGCGGGACCGCATGACGGCGGGCTTGCGCGCGCTTGGGCTCCAGCCCTTTGCCAGCCTCGCCAATTTCGTCTCCGTGGCGTTGCCCATGCCGGGCGCGCAGGCCATGCAAGGCCTGCATGCGCGCGGCATCCTGGTGCGCGACTGGCGCGACCCCGACTACCAGAAAGAAATTCGCATCACGGTCGGCCTTGCCGAGGACACCGACGCGGTGCTGCAAGCCATCAAGGAAATTCTCGCTGAAGCACCCGCGGCGGGAACAGGCATCTAGCAAGGGCGCGGGCAATCTGCTCAATCATTCATAAACAGGAGACATCATGTTCGGAGCACTCTATAAAAAATTGATCCTGGTGGCGGCGACGCTGGCCGTCCCCTTCGCGGCGCATGCCGCGGACGACGCACTGGACCGCATCAAGCAGACCGGCAAGTTTGTGGTCGGTATCAAGGTCGACTACCGGCCTTTCGGCTACCGCAATGAAAAGGGCGAAATGCTGGGCCTGGAGCACGACCTGGTGGCCGACATCGCCAGTCGCCTGTCCACCAAGCTGGGCAAGAAGATCGAGGTTGAGAAAGTCGTGGTGACGGCCCAGAACCGCATGCAGTTCCTGCAGCAGGGCCGCATCGACTTCATGATCGCCACCATGAACGACACCCCCGAGCGCCGCAAGATCATCGACATCATTGACCCGAACTACTATGCTTCGGGCGTGAACCTGCTCACCCGCAAATCCAACAACATCAAGAACTGGGAAGACCTCAAAGGCAAGACCGTGTGCACCATGCAGGGCGCCTGGTACAACAAGTCGCTGTCCGAGCAATACGGCTTTGTGCCGCAAGCCTATGCCGGCGTGGCCGAGGCGGCGCAAGCCACCTTCGACAACCGCTGTGTCGGTTTCCTTGACGACGACGCGCACGGCGGTTCACTGCTGCTGGGCACCGACTGGAGCGGCTTTGAGATGCCCCTGCAGACGCAGTCCGAAGCGCCCTGGGGCATGGCTGTCGCGCAAGGCAATCCTGCGCTCAAGGAATTTCTGACGCAGGTCGCCACCGACTGGCACCGCAAGGGCACGCTGGTCGAGCTCGAGAAGAAATGGGGCATTAAGCCGACCAAGTGGGTGCAGGCCATGCACGCCAAGGCCAAAGCCGCCAACTAACTAACCCATAGAGGCGCCGCAGACCATGATTGCAGACTGGTTCAAGCAGCTGTACGACGCCGGAGGGCCGAACTTCTCGGTTTTCTACGACCGCGTCGACGGCCTGACCTACCTCAAGGGCATCCAGGTCACGCTGCAACTGTCGGCCACCTGCATTGTGCTGTCCGTCCTGATCGGGGTTGCGGGTGCGTGGCTGCAAAGCCTGCGTTTGCCCGCGCCCCGGTGGCTGGTGGCGGCGTATGTCAACTTCTTTCGCAACACACCGCCGCTGGCCCAGATGTATTTCCTGTACTTTGGTGTCGGCTCCGTGATGATCATGGCAGGCGGCGGCGGTGCTGCAGGCCGTCCCATGCTCGACAACTTCGACTGGGCGGTCATTTCCATGTCTTTGTTCGCGGGCGCCTTCAATACCGAAATCTTTCGCGCCGGCATTGAGGCTGTGCCCAAGGCCACCGTGGAGGCCGCCGAAGCGCTCGGTTATTCACCGCTCAAGGCCTACATTCACGTCGTGCTGCCGCTGGCGCTGCGCATCAGCCTGCCGGCCCTCAATAACAACCTGGTCACTCTCGTCAAAGGCACGACCGTGGCCTACGCCATTGGGGTGCCCGAATTGCTCACGGCCTCGTCCACCATCTGGGGCGCGTCCGTCAACATCCCTGAAATGATGAGCGTGCTGCTCGTGACCTTTTTGGCCATCGTCGGCGGGCTGGTGTTTTTGCTGCACCGCCTGGAGCACGCCTTGCGTATACCTGGTTACAGCCGCTCATGAAGTCCCTTCCCGTCCTCCTTCCTGAAGCGCCCGCACTGCGCCCACGCACGCTGCCCGAGTGGTCCGGCAACCCAAGCCGCTGCCTGAACGCGCGCGGCGCGCTGGTGGTATGCCTGTGGCTGGCGTTCAGCTGCGCGGCTGCCCAGGCCGCGGCCGGTGCCGGCAAGCCCGGCATTGTGGAGACCTTGCTGAAATGGACGCCGCTGCTGGCGGGCGGCTTTGTCTGGAACATGATCATCAGCTTTGTCGCCATCTCCGTGGGCACGGCGCTGGGTTTCCTGCTCGGCATCGCGCAAATCTCGCCACGCGGCTGGGTGCGCTCGCCTTCCTGGGTGGTGACGCAGTTCTTGCGCAATGCGCCCTGGCTGGTGCTGCTTTTTTACTGCATGTTCCTGCTGCCCTTTAGGGTGCAGGTGTTCGGCATGGTGATCCCGGTGCCGGACTGGCTCAAGGCCTCGGTCGGTTTTGCGTTACCCGTCATGGCCTACGTGGCGGAGATTGTGCGCGGGGCCATTCAGTCCATCCCGGCAGGGCAGTGGGACTCGGCCGAATCCCTCGCGTTCAGCCGCGCGCAGATCCTCTGGCGCATCATCATTCCCCAGGGCCTCAAGCGCATGCTGCCGGCCTGGATGAACCTCTACGCCATCGTCGCCATGGCCAGCACCCTGGCCAACATCGTCGGCGTGTCTGAAGCCATGACGGTCACGCGCGAAATCCTCGCCGCCGAGCAGCGGCAGGAACTGCTGCTTCCCATGTATGCCTACCTGCTGGCCTGGTTCTTCGCGTACTGCTACCCGATCGCCAGAATCACGGCCGCGCTGGAACGCCGGTGGGCCGTGGCGGGCTGAACCATGACAACGTACCCCACTTCCATGAACGAACTCCGGCCTCCTTTTTCCAGCGACGCGAATTCCAGCGACCTGATCGTCACCATCAGCGATGTGCACAAGCACTTTCGCGGCGCGCAGGTGCTCAGGGGCATTTCCCTGGACGTGCGCCGCGGCGAAGTGATCTGCATCATCGGGCCTTCGGGCTCGGGCAAGTCCACGCTGCTGCGCTGCATTAACGCGCTCACGCCCATCGACAGCGGGCGCATCAGCGTTTGCGGCATCGACGTCACCGACCCCAAACTCGACAAGCTTGCGCTGCGCCGCCGGGTCGGCATGATCTTCCAGCAGTACAACCTGTTTCCACACAAGACGGTTCTGCAGAACGTGATGATGGCGCCCATCCAGGTCATGAAGCAGGACAAGGCCGAGGTGGAGCGCCGCGCGCACGACCTGCTCGCCAAAGTGCGGCTCACCGGTAAAGAGGCCTGCTACCCCGCGGAGCTCTCGGGCGGTCAGCAGCAGCGCGTGGCCATCGCCCGTTCGCTCGCCATGCAGCCTGAGGTCATGATGTTCGACGAGGTCACGGCCGCGCTCGACCCGGAGACGGTCAAGGAAGTGCTCAACGTCATTCGCGACCTGGCGCAGGACGGCATGACCTGCATGCTGGTCACCCATGAAATGGGTTTTGCCCGCGAGATCGCCGACCGGGTTTGCTTCACCGACGGCGGGCTGATCGTGGAGCAGGGAACGCCGGCCGAGATCTTCGGCGCGCCACGCGACCCGCGCACGCAGCAATTCCTGCAGCACGTGTTTTAGCTCCCAAGGGCGGCCGGCCTTTACCGATCGTCCTTTATCGCTTGCCCTTGCACTTCAACCACACACCATGCACACACACCAGATTCCGGCAGGCACCTTGCCGGCCCACCTTGACCTGTACTACGGCGGCGGCTGGCACAAGCCGCTCGCCGGCCGTTACGGTGACACGATCAACCCCGCCCTGAATGAAACGCTGGCCAGCGTTGCCGTGGCCGACGAAGCCGATGTGGACGCCGCCGTGAATGCCGCACAGGCCGCCTTCGACGGCTGGCGCGCCATACCGCCAGCCCAGCGCGGCGGCCTGCTCAGGAAGGCCGCTGCCGCGTTGCGGGCCGAGGCCTCGTCACTGGCGCTGCTCGATGCCCTCAACACCGGCAACCCCGTGCGCATGCTGGAGGCCGACGCGCACATCGCGGCGGATGCGCTGGAGTACTTCGCGGGCCTGGCCCCCGAGGTCAAGGGCGAAACCATTCCCATGGGCCCCGGCAAGCTCAACTACACCGTGCGCGAGCCGCTGGGTGTGGTGGCGCGGGTCGTTGCTTACAACCACCCGTTGATGTTCGCCGCGATGCGTGTGGCGGCGCCCCTGGCCGCCGGCAACACAGTGGTGGTCAAGGCGCCCGACCAGGCGCCGCTCTCATGCCTGCGGCTGGCTGAACTGATAGGCGGCATCTTCCCGCCCGGTGTGGTGAACTTCCTCGCCGGCGGCCGGTCGTGCGGCGAAGCACTGGCGGCTCATCCGCTGGTGCGCAAGGTCACGCTGATAGGCGGCATCCCGACGGGGAGGGCGGTCATGCGCACTGCCGCGGAATCACTCAAGCCGGTGCTGCTGGAGCTCGGCGGAAAAAACGCCCTCATTGGCTACCCCGATGCAGACATTCCGAAACTGGTGGCCGGCATTGTGCAAGGCATGAACTTCACCTGGGCCGGGCAGTCCTGCGGCTCCACCAGCCGCGTGTTTCTGCATGAATCCATCCACGACGAAGTGCTGGCGGGCGTCGCGCAGCTGTTGCCGCAGCGGCACCGCCCGGGCCCGCCCACGGACCCGGCCACCACCATGGGCTGCCTGGTGAGCCGGGTCCAGCTTGAGAAGGTTGAGGGATTTATTCAGTCGGCGCTGGACGAAGGCGCGCAACTCGTCTGCGGCGGCAAGCGGCCCGAGGACCCGTCGCTGGCCAACGGGTTTTTCATCGAGCCCACCGTGTTTTCCGGCGTAGGCATGCATATGCGCGTTGCGCGCGAAGAAATTTTCGGTCCCGTCATGGCGGTCTTGCGCTGGCAGGACGAAAACAGCCTCTTCGAGCAGGTCAACGCGCTGGACTATGGACTGACGGCGTCGATCTGGACGCGGGATCTGGTGACGGCGCACCGCGCCGCGGAGCGCGTGCAAGCCGGTTATGTCTGGATCAACAACACCAGCCAGCATTTTCTGGGTGCGCCTTTTGGCGGCGTCAAGCAATCCGGCATAGGCCGTGAAGAATGCTTTGAAGAGTTGCTGGAGTTCACGCAGGTCAAAAACGTCAACATCCGGCTTGAGGGCTAGGGCTTGCTCATGGCTTTTTATCCAAGCCCCAGCGCCTTGAAAACCCGCAGCGCGCCATACGCATCGTTCGCGGCATAAATGATCTGCGCTTCGGTCAGCCGCTCATTGGCCCAGTTCGAGGTGGCGGCTTTTTTGGATTTGAGAAACCGCTTGTTGAACATCACCGCCACCGCGCCGCGCACGCCCATGTCCTTGCGGTAGCCGCGTTCGCGAAACACCACGTTCAAATCCAGCACGCCCTGCAGGTCTACGCCCAGCTTGTGGATGATGCGGCGCTGGTCGTCGCCCAGGCCAAAGCCCGCCTTGATGATCGCCGGCGAACTCAGCAGCAGGCCGACCACGCGGCGGCATTCGGCGTCTTCCAGCTGAAAGATCCAGGCCTTGTCCAGCGCCGAGAGCTGCACGATGTGCGGCCCTTCAGAGGCTTCATTCTTGGCAAACGTGGGTTTGGACTCGGTGTCAAAACCCAGCACCGTGGCGTCCGCCAGCGCCTTGAGCGCGCCGGCGGCCTGGGCCGGTGTGGACACCACCTCGATCTGGTCCAGGCCCAGCCGGTCAAAGGGCTCGAGCAGGGCGATTTCTTCTTTACCGGGGGTGGGGTGGCGTTCGGTCATACGGTGTCCAGACGGAAGATAAGTGCAAAAAAGCGGCAAAGGGCAGGGCTAGAGCTTACAGTCAGGGCAAGGGCGTCACACCGCACAGCCCAAACGTTTCACACCATGGCCGCACAAAGCATCACCACCGAGCATTACAAGCTCTTCCCGTCGCCGCGCAACCGGCACCGCACGATTTTTCTGCACGAGGTGTTTGTGCCGCACTCTTACATGCTGATCGACATGGAAAGCTACCAGCTCAAAGGCAAGTACAGCCTCTTTGGCGCCTGCCGCCTGGCGGATATGCGCATGGGCCAGCTGGTCACGCTGGAGTTGCCTGAAGACGAAGTGACCTTCAAGGCGAAGTTTGTACCGGACTGATGGATTGCTACCAAAAAAGTAGCTGCTTGCGCCCGCTATCATTGGGCTACAAGCGTATTTAACCCTTGTTTTTAGCTGGCCCAGCGCAACACGGCGCCGCCTCAATACATCGTCTGCATCTCTCAGCCCATGCCTTTTGAACAACTGATCGAGCTAGCGCTTTTTACCGCTTACCGCCTGGGTGGCTGGGTGTTGCTCAATATGATGGACGATCCGGCCCTGCTCGCGATCGTATTTTGCTAGCCCGGAAGATGAAAACCGCCAGGCGCGCCACCGTCATCGCCGTCGGCTTGTCCGTCTTCGCTGCCCTGGTTTTCCTGAACAACACCAGCCTGTTCACCCCGCCTGCCGGCGGCCGGCCCGTGCTGCTGGCGCACCGCGGCATCGCCCAGCAGTTTGACAACAGGGATTTGCAGAACGACACCTGCACCGCTTCGCGCATGCTGCCGCCCACGCACGCCTACCTGGAGAACACGCTGGCATCGATGCACGCCAGTTTTGCTGCCGGGGCCGACTGGGTGGAGCTGGATGTACACCCCACGGCCGACGGGCACTTTGCCGTGTTTCATGACTGGACGCTGGACTGCCGCACTGAAGGCAAGGGCGTCACGCGCGAGCACTCCCTGGCGGCGCTGAAGCACCTGGATGTGGGTTATGGCTACACCGCCGACGGCGGAAAGACTTTCCCGTTTCGCGGCAAGGGTGTCGGGCTGATGCCTTCGCTCGATGAAGTGCTGAATGCATTTCCGGCGCGGGGCCTGGTCATCAATGTCAAAAGCCGTGACCCGAACGAAGGCGTGCAACTGGCTGCCGTGCTGGCGCGCCTCGCGCCTGAGCGGCTTGGCCGTTTGATCGTGTATGGCGGCGATGAGCCGGTCGCGCAAGTCCGGGCGCGCGTGCACGGTGTCCGCACAGCCTCCCGCAGCTCGCTGAAGAACTGCCTCTTGCGCTATATCGCCTACGGCTGGACGGGCCTGGTGCCGGCGGCGTGCGAGCGCAGCGCTCGTTCCCATTAATATCGCGCCCTGGCTTTGGGGTTGGCCGGGCCGCTTTCAGGCGCGGCTGCAGGCCGTGGGCAGCCTGGCCGTGATCATCGGCCCTTATCGCGGCGGCGGGTTTTCAACAGGCATTGACAGCGCCGCGGACGTTGCGCGCCTGCCGCCCGGCTGGTCGGGCGGCGTGTGGACGAACGAATTGGAGGCGGTGGCCGCCGCCCTCAACAAAAAATAAAGCCAAACAGGCCAAACAAACCGAAGCGCGCCTAGCCCTGTAGCTGCCGCGCCAGCAGCACCGCCACGTGCACCGCCTCTCGCTGGGCGCCATCCTTGATCTGGTGCCGGCAACTGGTGCCGTCGGCCACCACCACCGCGTCGGGGTTCTTGCGCACCGCCGGCAGCAGGCTGAGCTCAGCCATCTGCATGGACACCTCATAGTGGCTCGCTTCATAACCAAAGCTGCCGGCCATGCCGCAGCAGCTGGACTCGATCAACTCCGGCTTGGCACCCGGGATCAGTTTGAGCACGTCCAGGATGGGGCTCACCGCGCCGAAAGCCTTCTGGTGGCAGTGGCCGTGTAGCAGGATGGGCTGGGCCGAGGGCCTGAGCCGGCCCTTGAGCATTTCAAGCTTGCCCTCGGCCGCCTCGCGCGCCAGGAACTCTTCGAGCAGCAAGGCGTGCTGGCTGATGGTCTGTGCCGCTTCGCCCAGGCCCATCACCAGCATCTCGTCGCGCAGCGTCAGCAGGCAGGAGGGCTCCAGGCCGACGATGGCGATGCCCCGTTCGGCAAAGGGCAGCAGCGCGCCCACCACTTCGCGCGCCTTGGCTTTGGCTTTGTCGACCATGCCGTTCGCTAGATACGTACGGCCACAGCACAGGCTCTTGCCGTCGGGTGCGGTCTTGGCCGCCACATGCACCGTGTAGCCGGCAGCCTGCAGCACCTTGAGCGCGGCCAGCGCATTCTCCGATTCAAAGTAGCCGTTGAAGGTATCCACAAACAGCACCACCGGCCGTGTGGCGGCCAGCACCTCGTCGCGGCTGGCGGTTTGAATGCGGCCGTTCGGCGCCGCGCCGGGCTCACTGGATTCGCCGAGCCGCGTCCAGAAGGTATTGCTGCGCCACTGCGGCAGCGTGCGGCGGGCTGACAGGCCCAGCAGCTTTTCGCTCCAGGCCGCCAGGCCCGGAATCCTGTCGCGCAGGTTGAGCAGCGGGGCGAAGCGGCTGGCCCAGTGCGCGTAATCGGGCAAGCCGGCGATCAGGCGGTCTTTGAGCGTGTGGCCGTGTTTGGCCTTGTAGTGGTGCAAAAACTCCACCTTCATCTTGGCCATGTCCACGCCGGTGGGGCAATCGCGCTTGCAGCCCTTGCAACCCACGCACAGGTCCATGGCCTCCTGCACCGCTTCGCTGGTAAAGGCGTCTTCTGCGTTCAGGCCCTCAAGCTGACCCGACAGCGCCAGGCGCAGCGTGTTGGCGCGGCCGCGCGTCAAATGTTTTTCGTCGCGTGTGGCGCGGTAGCTGGGGCACATGGTGCCGGCGTCGAACTTGCGGCAGTGGCCGTTGTTGTTGCACATCTCTACGGCTTTGGCAAAGCCCTGGGCCGGGTCGCCGCCGCTGCCCGGCGCGCTGGTCTGCTCGGTCACCGGGTCGTTCTGTACGTTCCAGGCGCTCCAGTCGAGTGCGGTCTTGATCGGGATGACCTTGTAGCTGGGCGGAAAGCGCATCAGCCGCGTGTCGTCCATCTTGGGCGGGTCAATGATGCGGCCCGGGCTCAACAGCTTGAGCGGGTCCAGGTAATTCTTGATCTGCGCAAACGCGTCGTTGATCTTGGGGCCGAACTGCCACTCGATCCACTCGCCGCGGCACAGGCCGTCGCCATGCTCGCCGCTGTAGGCACCCTTGTAGTGGCGCACCAGGGCAGAGGCCTCCTCGGCAATCGCGCGCATCTTGGACGCGCCGCCGTTGGCGCCGCCCTGGCGCATGTCGAGGATGGGCCGCACATGCAGCGTGCCGACAGAGGCGTGGGCATACCAGGTGCCTTTGCTGCCGTATTTGCGGAACACCTGCGTCAGCGCATCGGTGTATTCGGCCAGGTGCTCCAGTGGCACGGCGCAGTCCTCAATAAAGCTGACTGGCTTGCCGTCGCCCTTGAGGCTCATCATGATGTTCAGGCCCGCCTTGCGTACTTCCCACAGATTCTTCTGCGGCGCGTCGTCGATCATCTCGACCACCGAGCCGGGCAGGCCCAGGTCACCCATCAGCTCGACCAGCTGGCGAATCTTGGGGGCCAGCTCAGCCTTGGAATTACCAGAAAATTCCACCAGCAAAATCGCGTCGGGCTGGCCGATGAGTGCGGTGCGCACAGTGGGCGCAAAGGCCGGGTTCTGCAGCGAGAGCTCAATCATCGTGCGGTCCACCAGCTCGACCGCGCTCAGCGTGCCGTCCCTGCCCAGCTGCACGATGTGCTGGGCCGTGTCCATGGCCTTGTAAAAGGTCGGGAAGTTCACCACGCCCAGCACCTTGGTGCGCGGCAATTCAGACAGGCGCAGCTTGAGCGATTTGGTCAGCGCTAGCGTGCCTTCGCTGCCTATCAGCAGATGCGCCAGGTTGACCGACCCGTCGCGCGTGTAGGGCTTTTCGCTCTGGTTGTTGAAGATGTCCAGGTTGTAGCCGGCCACGCGGCGCATCACCTTGGGCCAGTGCGCCTCCAGCTCGGGCCGCAACTGGTCAGACAGCGCCTTGACATAGTCACCCAGCTCGCGCGCCGCGCCGCCGGCCGTGTCGTAGCGCCCCAGTTCCAGCAAGCTGCCGTCAGACCGCCAGGCCGTTGCACCCAGCACGTTGTGCACCATGTTGCCGTAGGCAATGCTGCGGCTGCCGCAAGAGTTGTTGCCCGCCATGCCGCCCAGCGTGGCCTGCGCGCTGGTCGACACATCCACCGGGTACCACAGGCCGTGTTGCTTGAGCGAAGCGTTGAGGTGATCCAGCACGATGCCGGGCTCCACTTCGGCGGTGCGCTCGTTCAAATCCACGTCGAGGATATTGCGCACGTGTTTGGAGTAATCGATGACCAGGCCGGTGCCCACGGTCTGCCCACACTGGCTGGTGCCGCCGCCGCGCGGCACGATGGGCACCTGCATGTCGCGGCAGATGTCGAGTGCGGCTTTCACGTCGTCGGTGGTGCGCGGCACAAACACACCCACGGGTGTGACCTGGTAGATGGACGCGTCGGTGGCGTAGCGGCCGCGGTCCGCGGGCGAGAACAATACTTCGCCCTGCGTTTCGGCGGCCAGCCTGGCAGCCAGGCGGCCCGCGACTTCATTGCTCACGCGGGAGACGTCGTCATAGGCCTGGGCCGCGGCCTGCCGGGTGACCTTGAGGGGGAGGGGAGCGTTCATCGCGGCTTTTCGCCTTTATGTGGGGGCTGTCGGTCTGCTTGTTTGTCTCGTTTCAAAACCGGGCTGGCACCCGGCCGGCAAGGCTCAGGCCTTGGCGCTGCTCTGGTTGTTCGCGGCATTGATGGTGCGCAGCTGCTGCACCACCACATCGCGCTTGCTGGTCAGGTGGCGCAGCAGCACCGCGCGCATGGCGGCGCCGTCGCGCGTCTGCAGGGCTTCCACCATCAGCTCGTGTTCTTTCACGGCCGACTTCCATTTCTCTTCGTCCTGGTTGGAGCGAAAGCGCAGCGCCTGCAGCCGTGCATTGACCTGCGTATAGGTGCTGGTGAGCACCGGGTTTTTGGCGGCCGCGTTGATGGCGCTGTGGATGGCGGAGTTGAGCCGGTAGTAGTTGGGCAGGTCGCGGCGCGTGTAGGCGGCCATCATCTCGAAATGCATGGCCTTGATCTCGGACAGCTCGGCGTCGGTGATGCGCTCGGCCGCCAGCTCGCCCGACTGGGCTTCCAGCCCGGCCATCACTTCAAAGGTATTGAGCACGTCGGCTTCCGTCAGCTCCACCGCGATGGCGCCGCGGTTGGGCAGCAATTCCACCAGGCCTTCGGCGGCCAGCATCTTGATGGCCTCACGCAGGGGGGTGCGCGAGACGTTGAGGATCTCGCTGAGCTCGCGCTCATTGAGCTTGGCGCCCGGCTGGATGCGGTTTTCGACCAGCATCTGGCGCAGCCGGTGGGCTACCTGTTCATGCAGCGCGGCACGGGGGATGGGGATGATTTCTGCGGCCATGGTTAAATTTTGTATGCAAAAAACCTGGGTGTCAAATCAAACTGTAACCTTATGGGGTATTGACAAATGAATTTTGTATGCAAAAAATAGCGACTTACTTCAGGAGCTCCTACGCCATGTTGACGCTTGATTTTCACCCCACGGGACGTCACTTCTTGCAAATTCCCGGCCCGTCCCCTGTGCCGGACCGCATCTTGCGGGCCATGAGCCTGCCCACGATCGACCACCGGGGCCCCGAATTCGCCGCGCTCGGCCTGAAGGTGCTGGCAGACATCAAAAAGATCTTCCAGACCAAACAGCCCGTCATCATTTACCCCGCCTCCGGAACCGGCGCCTGGGAAGCCGCCTTGTCGAACACGCTGAACCCCGGCGACCACGTGCTGATGTACGAAACCGGCCATTTCGCCGCGTTGTGGCAAAAGCTTGCCGCGCGCCTGGGCCTGAAGACCGAAGTCATCGGCTACCCCGGCGCCGACATCTGGCGCCATGGCGTGCAGGCCGCGCTGATTGAGGAGCGCCTCAAGGCCGACACCCAGCACAGCATCAAGGCTGTCTGCGTGGTGCACAACGAAACCTCCACCGGCGTCACCAGCAACATCGCCGCTGTGCGCAAGGCCATGGACGCGGCCAAACACCCGGCGCTGCTGCTGGTCGACACCATCTCGGGCCTGGCCTCGGCCGACTACCGCCATGACGAGTGGGGCATCGACGTCAGCATCAGCGGCTCGCAAAAAGGCCTGATGCTGCCGCCCGGCATCAGCTTTAACGCCGTCTCAGCCAAGGCCATCGAGGCCAGCAAAAAGGCCACGCTGCCCAAGGCCTTCTGGGCCTGGGACGAAATCATCGAGATGAACAAAACCGGCTATTGGCCGTCCACCCCCAACACCAACTTGCTGTACGCGCTGAGCGAAGCTTGCGACATGCTGCTTGAGCATGGCCTGGAAACTGTGTTTGCCCGTCACCAGCGCTGGGCGACCGGTGTGCGCGCGGCAGTCAAGGCATGGGGCTTGCAGATCCAGTGCGCCGACGCGGCGGTGTATTCACCGGTGCTCACCGGTGTGATGACACCCGAAGGCATTGATGCCGACGCGGTGCGCAAGATTATTTATGAGCGCTTTGACTGCTCGCTCGGCACCGGCCTGGGCAAGGTCAAAGGCCGCATGTTCCGCATCGGCCACCTGGGCGACTGCAACGACCTCACGCTGATGGCCGCGCTGGCCGGCTGCGAGATGGGCCTGAAGCTGGCCGGCGTGAAGCTGGCGGGCTCGGGCGTGCAGGCAGCGATGGACCACTTCTCCAGCCATGCGGCGGTGGTGCCACAGCGCAAGGCGGCTTGAGAAAGAAGAAAAGAACACCAGTTCTCAACCCCAACCTCAAACTGTCACTGAGCTTATTTAAATTCACCCTCAGGAGAGAAACCATGCAACGCAGAACGTTTATCAGCGCAACGGCGGCCACGGCAGCCATGGTGGCATCACCCATGCTAAAGGCCCAGACCCTGCCCAACGGGCCGGTGCGCATTGTGGTGGGTTTCCCACCCGGCGGCGGCACCGACGCGCTGGCGCGCGTGGTCGGGCAAAAGCTCTCCACCATGTGGAACACCTCGGTGGTGATTGAAAACAAGGGCGGCGCCGCCGGCGTGATCGCGGCAGACTACGTCGCCAAGCAGCCTGGCGACGGCAACACCTTGCTGATGGCCCACATCAACAGCCACGCGCTGGCGCCGGCCCTCGGCCTCAAGCTGGGCTATAACCCCGAGCGCGACTATGTGCCCATCAGCATGGTCGGCATCACGCCCAACCTGCTGGTTTGCAACGCGGACCAGCCCGCCAAAACCGTGAAGGACCTGGTGGCGTTGTGCAAGGCCAAGCCGGGGCAGATCAGTTTTGCCTCCGCAGGCGGCGGCTCGGCCCAGCACTTTGCACTCGAAATGTTCAAGCTGCAGGCCAAGATTTTTGCGCTGCACATCCCCTACCGTGGCTCCGGCCCTGCGCTGGTCGATTTGATCGGCGGGCAGGTCAACTACTGCTTTGAAACCATGACCTCGGCCACGCCGCATGTGAAAAGCGGCAAGGCGATTGCGCTCGCGCAAACCCGCCTCAAGCGCGCCAAGGGCCACCCCACTGTGCCCACCATGGCCGAGTCCGGCTTTCCCGGTTTTGAGGCGACCGTGTGGTACGGCCTCATGGGCCCGTCCAAAATGCCGCATGCCATGGTTCAGCGCATGAATGAAGACGTCAACAAAGTGCTGGCCATGTCCGATGTGCAGGAAAAGATGGACCTGTATGGCGCCGAAGACGGCGGCGGCAGCATCGAGAAATTTGCCGCCTTCATCAAGGCCGAGCAGAAGAAATGGACGCAGGTGGCCCAGCAGGCCCAGGTCAGGGTTGACGGCTGACAGCACGCCGCACCGGAAGCAAAGCCGGCCTTGTGCCGGCTTTTTTCATAAGACGTTTTGCGGCTTTCGTTCTGCTTTTTGGGTTGTTGCTTCTTCGTTGTAAGTTGTTATGTTGGTTCGGCTGGTTTAATCACCGTGGCTTTGTATGCACTGAATTTTGTGCGTTAAATTTTGAGTGTTGGTTTTGTTTGAGTTGAGTTAACTTTTTTACTAATAAGACTAGGGATTCGTTTCATGAAAGTTGTTATTTCTTCCAAGGCCAGCAGCTTGCTGGCCGCGTTGTTTCTGGGTCTTGCCGCGTCGTCTGCATCGGCCGATATCGTGCTGGGCCATTCCGGCGATTTGTCGGGCACCAGCGCCGCACTCACCACCGACTACGTGCGCGGCATGAATGCCTACTTTGACGACATCAACAAGAAGGGCGGCGTGCGCGGCGAGAAGATCAAGCTCGTCAGCATGGACGACGGCTTCAACCCCGACAAGACCGCCGAAAACACCAAGGCGCTGATCGACCAGAACGTGGTGGCGTTGGTGGGCTTTCGCGGCACGGCCAATATGTTGAAGATCGTGCCCATCGTGCAGGCCGCGGGCATCGCCCAGATCGGCAACACCAGCGGCGCCAAGTCGCTGCGCGACCCGTTTGTACCCAACCTCTTTCATGTGCGCGCCAGCACCACCGATGAAATTGAAGCGGCCGTCAATCACGCCTGGACCATCGGCATCAACAAGATCGCTGTTGCGTATCAGGACGACGCCTTCGGCAAAGAGGGCCTGGATGCACTGAACGCCGCCATGCAAAAACGCGGCGCCAAGCCCGCTGCCGTGGCGCCCGTGCCGCGCGGCACGGTCGACGTGGCCAAAGCAGTGGATGTGATTGCCGCCGCGCAGCCGCAAGCCGTCATGCTGATCGCCCAGGCCAAGCCCAATGCCGCTTTCATCAAAGCCTACAAGGCCAAGGGCGCGAGTGCGCAATTCATGGTGCTCAGCGTATCGTCGGGCCTGCATGCAGAACTGAAAGAACCTGCTGCCGGCACCATCGTCTCGCAAGTGGTTCCTTACCCCTTCACCGAACTGGGCAACGCCGTCGTGAAGGAATACCAGACCGTGATTTCAGGAACCGCCGACAAGAAGTTCAGCTACAACAGCATGGAAGGTTTCCTGAACGCCAAGCTGGTGGTGCGCGCCCTGCAAAAGACGCCTGCGCCCATCACGCGTGCCAAGCTCATCAGCACGCTGGAAGGCTTCACCAGTGAAGACCTGGGCGGCTTTGCGATCACGTATAACAAGCAGAGCAATCTGGGTTCGCGCTTCGTCAATTTGACGATGATTCGCGCAGACGGAACTTTCGCCCGATAGAGCCGCACACAAAACCCTCCTGGCGTTGTTGCGCCGCCTTGCCGTGCTGTAGCACTGTCTGCGGCGGCACGCCTAGCCAGGACCGCTTCGCTGGGCTTTGTGCACAGCTCTAGATGAAGTGTCAAGCCGCAGGCGGCGGCGTCTTGGGTTTGAAATCACACCAGGCCGCCACCCCGCACTGCCAGCACAGGGGTTTGCGTGCAATGCACACATAGCGCCCGTGCAGGATCAGCCAGTGGTGCGCGTCCACCAGGTATTCGGTGGGCACGCGCTTGAGCAGGCCCAGTTCTACCTCTAGCGGGTTTTTGCCGGGCGCCAGGCCCGTGCGGTTGCTCACGCGAAAGATGTGCGTGTCGACCGCCATTACCGCTTCGCCAAACGCCGAGTTCAGCACCACATTGGCCGTCTTGCGGCCCACACCGGGCAAAGCCTCTAGTGCCTCGCGCGTGCGCGGCACCTGGCCGCCGTGTTGCTTCACCAGAATCTCGCAAGTCGCCAGCAGGTTTTTGGCTTTGGTACGGTACAGCCCGATGGTGCGGATGTACGACTCCAGGCCTTCCAGCCCCAGCTCAAGAATCGCCTGCGGCGTGTTGGCCACCGGGTAGAGCTTGCGTGTGGCCTTGTTGACGCTCACGTCGGTGGCCTGGGCGCTTAGCAGCACTGCGGCCAGCAACTCGAACACACTGGTGTATTCGAGCTCGGTGACCGGCATCGGGTTGGCGGCTTTCAGCGTGGCGAAGAATGGGGCGATATCTTCTTTTTTCATGCCCGCAGTGTATCGGCGCCTGCCGGGCAGCTAGCGTCTGCCTCAGGCCACCAGGCGCGGCATTTCCCACACCGAGCTGGGCGGCTCGCCGGCGCGTTGAAGCTGCTCGTGCACCGCCAGCCAGATGGCGTGGTAGTCGTCGGGCCTGGCGGTGTTGGCCGCGATGTAAGCCAGGTGCGCTCCATGGGCCATGTCCTGCATGCGCTGGTGGGTGGCGTCGTCGGGGGCGATTCCCAGCAGCGTGGGCGTGACGGGCAAGCCCTCGCAGGCGGCGGCCATGCGGGCCATGAGCGCGTCATCAAACCGGGGCGTGCCGCAAAACAGCATCACAAAATGCGGCCAGTCGGGCAGGAAGGCCCGGCGCAGGCCGTGGGCCAGACCGTTGCGCGCCACGGCGATCATGCGGCACGGGTGGGGGCCGTCCATGAAATCGACAGAGTTGCTGCTGCCGTCCATGTCCTGCTCGCCGGCAAAGCGCCGCCTTGCCACCGTGCCGCCCAGCTGCACCGCTAGCCAGTTGATCATTTCGAAAGCCTCGTTGCCGCCCGCCGCGCAAATGCCGACGCGGTGAAAGGCCTCAATGTCGGGCAGGCCTTGCGCCTGGGCCAGCTGCATGGGTGCGGAGAGCCGCCGCAGCACGGAAGAGGGCGCGTGCTGCGTGCCTTGTTCAAACTGCTCGTGCAGCGACACGACGCGGTGGCCGAAATGCGCGGCCGGCTCGGTGGTCTGCGACATCATCATGGACCACGGCGTGGGCAAAATGCGCCGGCCCTGACTGGTGTGTACGGTGCGGGGTGAATGGTGGCGCGGGTCACCGGCCAGGTGCCGCAGCAGGCCGCGCACCGATTGCGAGGGGCCTTCCACCCAGTGCAGAAACCAGCCGCTCTGGTGCAAGAGCACCGCGTGGATGTCGTGTATCGCATTGTTGCGCAGGGACGCTGCACGGATGTTCTCCATCTGCGCAAAAATGCCTTCCCTCACGTGGCAGATGCTGGCCGTTATGACACGCTCGACTTCAATATGCTCCGGGGTCGCCTCATAAGGCGCAACGCTATTCACCATGACGGCATCCTGCCCCAGAAGCAAAAAGCCCGTCAATCTTTACGCATCAAAAGCACCCGTCAATAGTGGCAGAAATACATCTGCGTACAGCCCACAACATGCAATGACAACTTCACAAGTAGCTGCATGCAGGGCCGCAGCATGCTGGTGTTCGAAAACTAAAGTTTGATAACGCTGCGCATGGCAAGGGTGTTTGCGGGTTTCGCGTCCACCTAAAGTCCACTAGCATCAGCGCCATGAAAGCTCACAATCTTTTCCGGCTCGCAATTTCCACTTTGACCGCAGCGTTACTGGCCGGCTGCTCTGCCGCACCGGGCACATCAGGGAAGGCTGCCAATAACGCACCCCGCCCCAAACTGATCGTGTTTCTTGTTGTCGACGGCTTGCCGCAGCGCCAGGTGCTGGACTATCGCGACCAGCTCGCGCCCGACGGCTTCGCGCGTTTTCTGGACCGTGGCGCCTGGTTTGCCAACGCGCATTACGGCCACGCCTTTACCGTCACGGCCGCGGGCCATGCCACCATGCTCACCGGCGCTTACCCGCACCGCACAGGCATCATCGGCAACGACTGGCGCGACCCGGTCACGGCCGAACCGGTGTACTGCACCGGCGATACATCCGCCGCTTACATCGGCCATGCCACCAATGCGCTTGACGGCACCAGCCCCAAAAACCTCAAGGCCGAAACCGTGGGTGATGTGCTGCGGCGCGCAGACGCACGCTCCAAAGTCATAGGCATCTCAGGCAAAGACCGTGGCGCCATCCTGCCCGCCGGCAAGACCGGCATCGCTTATATGTACATGGGCGCGACCGGGCAGTTCGCGTCCAGCACACACTACATGGCCGCGCATCCGGCCTGGGTCAACAACTTCAATGCCGCCAAACCGGCCGACCGCTACTTCAAGGCGGAGTGGAAAGCGCTGCTGCCCGAGGCCGCCTATGCGCGCTCGGTGCCCGACCAGCAGAAGTGGTACGGCCCCGCAGGCGGCGGCTTACCTGCCGTGTATGGCGCACCGGGTGATGCGGCGCCAGGCGCGCGCTTTTACACCTCGCTGCTGCGCGGCCCGTATGTTGACGCGATGTCGCTCGATTTCGCGCGCGCGGCCATTGCCGGCGAGCAGCTGGGGCAAGACGACACGCCCGACATCCTGGCGGTCAGCCTCTCGGGCCACGACTATGTGAACCACGCCTTCAGCGCCGAGTCGCGCCTTTCGCACGACCACTTCCTGCAGCTGGACCGCATGCTGCAGGCCTTCTTTCAGGATCTGGACGCCCGCATCGGCAAAGACAACTACCTCGCGGTGCTCACCGCCGACCACGGCTTTATGCCCGCACCCGAGTTCAGCACCAGCCAGGGCCGCGAGGCCGGGCGCGTTAACAGCGGCCAGGTTCTGGCGCGTGTGAATGCAGGCCTGGAGAAGCGTTTTGGCGAAGGCAAATGGGCGGCAGGGTATTCAGGCTCCAGTGTGTTGTTCAACAAGAGCCTGATCGCGCAACGGCAAGTCGATGCCAACGCGCTGGCAGAAGAAACCCGCGCACTGCTCATGGCCGAGCCCGGCTTTGCCGCGGCCTACACCCGCCGCGAGCTGGCCAGCGGCAGCCGCGCCGGCTCGCCGCATTTTGAGCAGATGCAAAAGGCCTGGCATGCCGATGTGTCAGGCGATGTGCAGTACTCGCTCAAGCCTGGCTGGATGTTCGGCAACACGGTGGCCACGCACGGCTCACCGCATCCGTACGACACGCAGGTGCCCATCCTGATGTATGGCCCTGCCTGGGTAAAGCCCGGGCGCGTGGATGCGCGCGTGGAGGTAGTGGACATTGCCCCCACACTCGCACGCGTGCTGCGCATTGCGCCGCCTTCATCGGCAGAAGGCAAGCCGCTGCCGCTGTAGTGGCAGGCTTGCTCTGGCGGCACAGCCCGTCAGTTCTGGCCGAAGTTGTAGCTCACCAGCGCGCTCAGCCTGATCTTGCGGTCGGGGTTGGACAGCGTGGCATCACCCAGCGGCTTGGACGCCGCGACATCCACCGTGAAGTACTTGTTGTCCGAGACACGCACGCCCAGGCTGGCCGACTGCAGCTTTGAGGGGCTGAAGGTTCCGGTGTGGGTCGTCACGCGGGCGCTCTCCAGCAGGACGTAGGGGGTGACCTGCCGCAGGTAGGGCATGTCCAGGGCAAAGCTGCGGTTGACTTCCGCGGCGACACCCCAGCCCGAATCACCCGACACTTCACCCGCGGCATAGGCCCGGGCAAATTTGGTGCTGCCGAAAGACACGCGCTCCGTGCTCGGCAGCGAGTGGGGGGTGTGCTGCACCATGAAGGAAACGGCCGTGCCCCAGTCCTTGCCCCAGCGGTTGCGCTGGCTGCCTTCCACCAGCAGCCGCGTGAAGTCCAGCCGCGCCGGGTTGGTCGGAAGCGGCCCAGGCACATTCGCGCGAATGCTGCTGCCCGCACCCAGCGATGTCAGCCCATGCGTCAGGCGCAGCGACAGGCTTTGCGACTGGTTGTCGTCGGCGCGGCTGTAGCTGGCCTGGGCATACACAGCGCGCACATTGACCTCGTCCGTCAGCCTCACGCCGTTGGTGGGGTTGAGGTAGTTGTCTGCGTTGCCCACACCGTAAATGCCGCCGCTCAGGTACAGGCTCTCGCTGCGGGTCAGCTTCAACGGATACAGCGCCGAAAACTCCAGCCGCTTGTAGTCGGTCTCGCGCTGGATCAGCGGCGGCGTGTCCAGCGCCGCGTCGGGGTTGCCGCGGTAGATCGACATCTCCGCCTTGAGCGTGAGGCCTTCGCTGCCGACCACCTGCGAATAGCTGGCGGCGCCAAAGTGCTCGCCCGCCAGTGCGCCTATCAGCGTTGATGCGGTCAGCCGGCTGCCCCCGGTGAAGGGGTCGTTCAGGATGCCGGTGGCCACGACGCGTGGTTTGCCGCCGCGCAGGTCTGTGGCCAGCGCCACCAGGTAAGGCTGGCGCACGATCTTCAGCACCAGCGCACCTGCGCCATCGGTGGTGGTGGGCGGTGTTGCGCTGGCTTCTACCCGCAGGCCGGGCATTTGCGCCATCAGCTGGGTATAACGTTCAAAACTGGCCAGGCGTAGCGGCCTGTCTTGCTGCAGGTGCTCGGCAATCTCTCGCAGCTTGGCGTCGGCGCGGCCGGGGTCGCCCTCTACCTTGACCGTGGCCACATAACCTTCGACCGCCACGATGCGGACCACGCCGTCCTTGAAGTCCTGCTCGGGCACAAAGGCAAACGACAAGGCGTAGCCCTGCTTCTTGTAGAGCGCGGTGACTTCGCGGCTGACGTCGGCAATCCGCGCGACGGTGACCGTCTGGCCCGCCAGTGGTTTGAAGAGGTTGGCAACCTCGTCGAAGTCGATGGCCTGCACGCCTTCGATCTGAAAGCGCTTCGGCGTGACGTTCAGGCTGCGGCGCGGCTGGGTCTCCAGTTGTGAAGGCAGTATGGTGATATTGGGGTCGGCCTTTTGCTCACGCGGCAACTGCGGCACCGGCAAGGTGTCGATGGGGTTGCCGCCTGGCGTTTGCGCCGAAGCGAAGGGGTAAAAAAGCCCCACCGCTGCCAGGCAGACGGTGGGGGCAACTGTGTGTTGCCGTACGGGCATGCGATGCGGGGCCCGTACTGCTTAGCGGATCAGACCGGTGATGCCTCCGAGGAGATTGGTGACCGGTGTTGTGCCGGGGGCCGGGCTGTTGCCACCGCCGGTTGCGGTGGTGACCACTGTGGTGACCACGGTGGTCACTGGCGCCAGCACGTTACCAGGTGTACTGCCACCGCCTGCGCCGAGGCCGGAGGTCACATTGCCGAGGGCGCTCGTCACAGGTGACAAAACGTTACCCGGTGTGCTGCCGCCACCTGCGCCGCCCGTCAAACCACCGGTCAAGCCCGACACAACATTGGAGACTGGCGCGAGCACCGAGGTCGGGGCGCCGCCACCGCCGGTCAAACCACCGGTCAGGCCAGACACCACATTGGTTACCGGTGCGAGCGGTGAATTGGGGGTCGAGCCGCCACCGAGGCCGCCACCCAGGCCGCCCGTGAGACCCGTCACTGCACTGGACAGCGGTGCAAGAGGATTGCCGGCGCCACCGCTGCCGGCCGGTGCGTTGACCGCGCCGCCCAGGCTTGCCACTGTCGTGCCCACGGCGCTCACCACCTGGCCGGTTTCAGCAATGACGGGCTGGTTGGTGGCGGTCAGGCCATCACCCAGGTTGTCGACTGCGCCGCCCACGCGCACCAGCAGGCCATCGACGGGACGGCCAAGACCGGTGGTGTCACCTGCGGCTTGCGTGGTGGCCATCACGGTTTCCGCGATGGGCCTGATGATGGTGCTGGTCGAGTTGGTCACGCGTTCAACCACGGCGTTCTCCATGCCTGTGTCCAGGCGCGCTCCGAGTGCCGTCACGGTTTCTCCCACGCGGGTGACCAGTGCGCCTGTGGGGTCCGTCACGGGTTGCAAGATGGCCAGTGGGCCGCTGTCCAGCGAGCTCACCGCGCCGCCGGCACTGCCGACCGCTGCGCCCACATATTCAACCGCATTGGGAACACCTGCCAGCGTGGTGCCGATAGGGTTGGTGGTCAGGTCACCGATCTGGCCCAGGCCGGCTGCGGCGCTTTGCCCCAGCGCGTCCACGGCCGAGCCGGTGTTTTGCAGCACGCCCCCAAGACCTTGCGGCACACCGTTGTTCGTGCCGGGCAAGTTAACGCCTGCGACGGTGTCACCGAGGCTGCTGACAAGATTGCCGCTGGTGCTCACAATGTTGGAAACACCACTGCCGATAGCGCCCGTCGCGGCCAGCGCCGATGAGACCGTTGACCCTCCGCCATTGCCGTCTCCGCCGCCGTTGCCGCTGCGTGCCGCGGACCGGCCGGCAGTGTCTGAATCAAGGCCGAGGCTGCCGGTTGCCGAGCATCCGGTAAAAAGAATTGAGCTGAAAACCGCCATAGCGATCACGCTGCGTTTGCCCGAGAATGTAGAGAGAGATTGAATCGTGGTCATAGAAGCCTCCGCTGAAGTTGAGGCCACTGTTAAGGCAATTTGCGGGCCCACTTTTCGGGTTTCAGGGTTCGTCCCATGTAGTAACAGGAAGTAACTACAAAAAAGCCTCTGTGCTCACGGATTTTTTTCAAAGAATAAAAAAATACTACTTTTGAAAATTGAAATTTGAGAACGGTGTTACCGGCGCGTCCACATGTGGGGTAACAACCCGGTAACGCTGGTTAGGTCTTAAGACCATCTATTCAGGTTTTGCTGGCCTTCAAAACCGAAAAAATAATTAAAAAGGCCGTGAAGGGAGTCAGTATGTTTCGTGAGATATTTCACGCTTTTCGTCGCGGCGTGTCTTGCAGGGTTAATGCCCTCAACCGTCAGGTGACCCCCAGGTTGAGGGAGGGCGCCGCATGACGGTCAAAGCCAACTACTCCAATCTCCACCTCTTTGTTGCCCAGGGCAACGCCGATTTTTTCGACCGGGTCGCCCGCTGCCTTCGCCCCCTGGGCACCATCGTCAGCCGGGCAGACACCGGGGTGCTTCACGACATCGCTCCGGGTGACCAGTCCCTGGCATTGGTCAGCGTGAGCGTATTGGCCCTGGACCCCAGCTGGTATGCGCATCACGACATGCCCGTGATCTGGGTCGGCAATGAGCGGCGCGAAAAGGGCACGCTCGACCCCTTGGGCGGCACCGCCTTGCTGCCGCCGGACTTCACCGATGTCGAGTTGCGGACCATGGTCACCAGCGTGGTCGGTGAGTTGTCCCACCTGGGCCTGCCTGCGCTGGCCAATGGCGCAACGGTGGTGGCGCGCTCCATCTCCATGATTTCACTGCTCGATGAAGTCATGGCCTTTGCCGACAGCGACCAGAACGTGTTGATACGCGGCGAGACCGGTGTCGGCAAGGAACTCATTGCCGAGCTCTTGCACCGTGGCAACCAGCACTATTCCAAGGGCCAGTTTGTGCCGGTCAATTGCGGCGCCATTCCCGACGGGCTGTTTGAGTCACTCTTTTTCGGCCATGTGAAGGGCGCCTTCACCGGCGCCGTGCAAACGCACAAGGGCTATCTCGAGCAAGCCAACGACGGCACGCTCTTTCTGGACGAGATCGGTGACTTGCCGCTGTTCCAGCAGGTCAAGCTGCTGCGTGTGCTCGAGACAGGGGTCATGACCCGCGTGGGCTCTGAAACGCCCATCCAGCTCGACTTCAGGCTGGTGGCGGCCACCAACCGCAACCTGCGTGAGCTGGTGCAGGCCGACCGGTTCCGTTCGGATTTTTATTACCGGCTCGCAGTGATCGAGCTGGAGGTGCCCAACCTGGAACACCGCGGCGCCGCCGACAAGATCGCCATCTTCAAGATGGTGTTGACCCGCATGATGCTGCCCGGGCAAGAGGGCCGCGCCAACGAGATCCCCGGCTGGCTGGTCGACCGCGTTGCCACCTTGCAGTTCCCAGGCAACATACGGCAGCTGCGCAATTTGGCTGAGCGCATCGGCGTCATCGTGCGGCAAACCAATCAGTGGGATGAAAAGCTCATCAACCGCGCGCTTGAGATGGTGATGGACGCTGGCGCGGGTGTGCCGCCGGCCCTGGCGGCGCGGCGCAGCGCCGACGCTGTGGAGCGTGCCCGCATTCTTAGCGAGCTGGACCGCAATGAGTGGCATCGGCAGAAAACTGCGCAGGAGTTGGGTATCAGTCGTAAGTCGCTTTGGGAGAAGATGCGGAAGCTTGGGATCATGGGGTGAGTTTGGGCCGGGGCTTGCTCCGGCCTCTCGCGCTCTTTGCTGAGGGCTGCTGGCCGGGGGTTGCCCGGCGGCAACTCACTTTCTTTTGCTTCGCCAAAAGAAAGTAAGCAAAGAAAAGGCGACCCTGCTGTCTGCGTCCCTCCGCTTCGCTGCGGGCAGCCTGCGGTGCTCGGTCCAGCCGGGGTCAAAAACAACTCGCCTTCGGCTCAAACAAGTTTTTGCCCTTATCCGTCTGGACCTCCGCTCCTCGGCGCATACAGAAGGGGCAATCGGAGCGGGGACTAAATACCAAAGACAAATACCAACAAGGACTCGCCGTGGCGAGTCCTTGTTTCTTCTGGTATTCAGGTTTCTTTCTTCGGCTGTTTGGTATTCGGTATTGGTATTCCTGTTTCCCACCCCTTCTGGCTGCGCCGAGGAGCGCAGGTTCAGGCGGATCAGGGATCGCGATTGTCTGAGCGAAGCGAGTTCGAGCGAGACCCCGCCTGAACCGAGCACCGCAGGTTGCCCGCAGCGGAGCGGAGGGACGCAGACAGCAGGGTCGCCTTTCTTTTGCTTACTTTTCTTTGGCGAAGCAAAGAAAAGTGAGTCGCATGCCGGGCGACCCCGGCCAGCAGGACTCAGCAAGAAGCGCATTCATGAAATCAAAGACAACCTTCAACAAGCCCAGCCCAAACGGGGAGAAGGGGTAGTCAACCCCCGCTCAACCCGAAGCCTTCCGAATAGTCCCCTGCGCCGCAGCACACAAGCTGCGCTCCGTTCCACGCAAGACAAAAATATCACAACGACACACCGCCTGCGTTTTGCCGCTGCCCACCACCGTGGCCACGGCCAGCAGCCGCTCGGCGTCTTTGGCCGGCCGCAGGTAGTTGATTTTGAACTCGGCCGTGACCGAATCGCCCAACACCGAGCCACCTGCAAACGTAAGTGCGTTGTCGGCCAGGTAAGACAGCACACCGCCGTGCACAAAGCCATGCTGCTGCAAAAGGCCAGGCACCACCGGCACCGAGAGCTCAGCGAGGCCCGGCGTGAAGGCATCGAGCCTGGCGTTCAGCATCGTGCTGAAAGGCTGGCGGCTCAGCGCGTCGCGGCCAAAGGCAAACAGCTCGGTAGATGTCGATGTCGTGTCAGCGGGCATGTTGCCTCCGCGGAATCGGCGGCGCCAAACGTTTGCCGCCCGCTGCCAGCCAGTGCAGCAAACGCACCCGTGCCGGCCAGAGCACCGCCTTGGGCTCATTGCCCAGCGAGGCCTGCGCTTGCGACAATGCGTCTTCCACGCAAGCGTCGTGCAGGTGCCGTATCGCCAGCGGCCAGCTCAAGAGGGCAGGGCCGCGCGCCTGCATCTCGATGCGGTGCTCCAGCACGCAATGTGCGTGCGTGGCGTCCAGCACTTCAAAGCCGTGCCATCCGTCAAAGCCTGCAGGCGCGGTAAACCGGAAGCGAATCGATTGGCCCGGCGTGTAAGCCTCCACAACATAACGAATAGGCCCGTGCCCGCCGGCAGCGCCCACGCCCAGCGGCCGGTCAAATTTCATGCGCGGCCAGGCGCGCCCCGGCCACAGCGCATCGGCCGGTGAGGCCAGTGTGTCAATCAGCGCGCCCACCCGCTCGGGGCTGGCGTACAACAGGCGTTGGTGAACGTTGACGACTTTCATAAAAAGAACACTCCTTTGGTCCTTGGTTCTGTTGTCCTTGGTCTTTTTGAATCAGCTCAGGCGGCCACCGCCATCCAGGCGCCATGCTCCAGCGCTGCCCGCACCTTGGGGGCCACCGCGGGTTGCGGCTGGCTCACCCACCGCTGCGTGAGCGACAGCGCCGGCGAAAACACCAGCGCCATCCACACATGAAACGGCATGGCCCGCATCTCGCCCGCCTCCACGCGCTGCGCGATCCACACCTTGAGCGCGCCAAACGTGTCCGCATTGACGGCCTCACGCTCGGCTTCATCCGGGCCATCGGCGCCGTTCGATAGATCACCGCTGCGGCTCAGCGCGTGCAGCAGGCGGGCGCTCTGGGGGTTTTGCAGCACCCACTGGATGTAGGCGCGTATCAAACCCTTCACGCCTTTTTCCGCATGGGCCCCGGCCCGGCCCGTCACGGGCGGCAACAAGGCCGCATGAAAGTCCCGAAGGGTGTGGGCATACAGCGCGTCGGCCAGTTGCGCCTTGGTCGGGAAGTGGTGGTACAGGCTGCCGTTGCTCACGCCGGCCTCTTGGCGAACCATGTCCATCGAGGCAGCCGAGAAACCATGCGCCAGAAACACCGTGGCAGCGGCTTGCAGCAGGCGCTCCCGGGTGGTGGCCGGGCCCGGGGGTGTGGGGGAGGGGATGTCCATGACTAGAGTATTACTCTAGACTGTTACTCTGTCAAGAGGTCTTGAAACACCGGTTTGCCACCCCCGCCGCGGGCAGGCCCGCCGCAAATTGGCGACAATACAAAACAGAAAGCGAGAAACCCATGCCACTGCAATTTGCCGACCGCCTCAACAATGTCGAAACTTCCGCGATTCGCGAACTCTTCAAACTGCTGGGCAAGCCCGGCATCGTCAGCTTTGCCGGCGGCTTTCCAGACCCGGCCATGTTTGATGTCGAAGGCATCAAAGAGGCCAGCGGCAAGGCCCTGAGTGAAGAGCCCGGCGGCGCACTGCAATACGGCGCCACCGAAGGCTACGGCCCGCTGCGCGAGCAGCTCAGCGCCTTCATGGCCACCAAAGGCGCCAAAGACGTGGCCCCTGACCAGCTCATCGTCACCACCGGCAGCCAGCAGGCGCTGGACTTGCTCGGCAAGACCATGATCTCGCCCGGCGACAAAGTCATCGTCGAAGGCCCCACCTTCCTCGCCACCATCCAGTGCTTTCGCCTCTATGGCGCAGAACTCATCAGCGCTCCCATTGACGCCAACGGTGTCAAGACCGACGAGCTCGAAAAACTCATCGCCCAGCACAAGCCCAAGTTTGTCTATTTGATCCCCACCTTCGGCAACCCCAGCGGCGCACTGCTGAGCCTGGAGCGCCGCAAGCAGGTGCTAGCGATGGCCGTCAAACACAACACGCTGATCGTGGAAGACGACCCCTATGGCGACCTCTACTTCGGCGAAGCGCCATCGCCCTCACTGCTGGCCCTGAGCCCCACCGTGCCCGGCAGCCGCGAGCTGCTGGCCCATTGCGGCTCCCTCAGCAAGGTGCTGAGCCCCGGCCTGCGCGTGGGCTGGATGATCGCCCCCGCCGAGCTGCTGGCCAAGGCCACCATGTGCAAGCAGTTCAGCGACGCGCACACCAGCACCTTCGCCCAGGCCACCGCCGCCCAATACCTCAAAGCCGGCCGCATGCCCAACACACTGAAAAACGTGCGCAAGGTCTACGGCGAACGGGCTCTCGCCATGGGCGCAGCCCTCAAGCGCGAGCTGGGCGACGCGATTGCCTTTACGCAACCGCAAGGCGGCCTGTTCTTCTGGGCCAGCCTGACGGGAGCCAACGGCAAGAGCAAAGACGCCGGCGACTTTGCCAAAAAGGCGATCGAGCAACTCGTGGCCTTTGTGCCTGGTGCGCCGTTTTATGCGGCCAATCCTGACCTGGCGACTTTGCGCCTGAGCTTTGCCACGGCAGACGTGGCGAAGATTGAAGAAGGCGTGGCTCGCCTGGGCAAGGCGCTCTAAGGCGCGAGCGCTCTTTCTATTACTAGCAAGGCTCTGTCTCGACCAGCTTGCCCAGCAACGCCAGCGACTGCTGCCAGCCTACATAGCACTGGTCCGCAGGGATCATTGCGGGAATGCCCTCCTGTACCACGTGCATTTCCACACCGGCAGAGACTTGGGCCAGCGTGATGGTGGTGGTCATTTCGCCCGGCATGCCGGGGTCGTCGAAGCTGGCGGTGTAGCGAATGCGTTCGCCGGGTTTGAGTTCCAGATAGGTGCCGCCGAACGAGTGACTCTGGCCGTTGCTGTGGTTGGTGAATGACATCCTGTAGTTGCCACCGACCTTGGCGTCCATTTCATGCACGGTGCCGGTAAAGCCGTTGGGTGGCAGCCATTTGCTCCAGGCGGCGGCATTGAGAAAGGCGCGGTACACCCGGTCAGGGGTGGATTGCAGAACCCGGTGAAGCTTGACGGTATTGGTGGTCATGGTGTGTTTCCTTGGTTAATGGCAGAGGATGACCCTCTACCTGTACGACGAACCATCCCCAGCGGAATCGACATGACTTTTGAGAAATTTTTGATATTTTTCTATGCCGTGCGCTCGCACACCATCAGCAAGGCCGTCCCGTCCGGCGTTTGCACCTCACCCACCGCACGAAACCCCGCCTTTTCATAACAGCGGATCGCGCGCGCATTGCGCGGGTCGGGGTCGGTCTGGATGTGGGTGACTTGCGGGTCGGCAAGCAGCCTGGCGACAAAGGCTTTCACCATGGCCGTGCCCAGGCCCCGGCCTAGCTGGGCGCCATCGGCGATGGACTGGTCTATGCCGCGCACACCGGGGTCGGTGACTTCTTCCCACCAGCCGCCGCCCGAATCCATGGCTACGTAAGACTGGATGTAGCCGAAGGGCTTGCCGTCCAGCAGCGCAATGTGCGGCTGTACCTGGGTGGGGTCTTGAATCCAGGCGCCGTATTCGGCTTCCACCTCAGCCGCCGTCGGGGCCGGCCCCCACCATTGCGTCCAGTGGGGGCGCGCCAGCCATTCATGCAGCATGGGCAGGTCCGCCATCTGCAGCGGCCGAAAGCTGAAGCGTTCAGTCAGGGTGGTTTCTGTGGGCATGGGTGTCTCCGGAAGCAGGCAGTCCGCCATTTTGCAGGTGAAGGAGCGCCTTGCTCCATGATGCCAATCCACTCCAGCGGGTTTTATCTTGACTCCCTACAATCCAGAGAGCGCTGGCCTGTTGCCCGCGGCACCTTGATTCGGGCCTCTTCACTTTCATGACTTCTGCTGCCGCGCCTGGCGCCACCCACTCCAGCATCTCCCCGGCCACGCGCCGCTCCATCCTTCTTCTCTCCTTCGGCACCTTCTCCAGCATGTGCGCACAGCGCATCTGCGACGCCATGCTGCCCGAGCTCTCGCGTGTCTTCGCCGTCAGCATCGCGCAGGCGGCGCAAGTGGTGTCGGTGTTTGCCATCACCTACGGCGCATCGCAACTCTTTTACGGCCCGCTGGGCGACAGGCTGGGCAAGTTCCGCGTCGTCACCTTTGCCACCTTGGGCTGCAGCATAGGCAGCGTGCTCGCCGTGTTCGCCCAAAGCCTGGACGTGCTGATATTTGCCCGCCTGCTGATGGCGCTGGGCGCGGCGGCGCTGATTCCGCTGGCCATGGCCTGGGTGGGTGACTCCGTGCCCGCCGACCAGCTGCAGGAAATGCTCACCCGCACAGGCCTGGGCAGCACGCTGGGCATTGTGGGCGGGCAGCTGGTGGGCGGCTTGTTTACCGACTTGCTGGGCTGGCGCTGGGCCTTTGCCTTTATGACGGCGCTGTTTGCCATCGTCGGCACACTGTTGTGGCGAGACCTGCGCCGCCAGACAGCCGCGCAGCATTGCGAGATGAAAACCCTGGTGGCCGCACCCGCCCAACCCATCCAACGCGCCAACTTCATCAATCAGGCGCTGGAGATCATCACCGGCAAATGGTCGCGCGTGGTGCTGCTCATGGCGCTGGTCGAAGGGGCAGTAGGCTTTGGCGTGCTCGCCATCTGGGCCTCACACCTGCACCGCTCGCTGGGCTTGTCGCTCTCAGTCTCAGGCGCCATCGTCGCGCTCTTCGGCCTGGGCGGCATGGTCTACATGGCCGTCGGCCCCCACCTCATACGCCGCTTCGGCCAGCAAGGCCTGGTCATCATGGGCGGCGCCATCGTAGGCGCCAGCGCCCTGGTGCTGGCCTACACCCCCCACTGGGGCCCGGCCATCCCCGCCAGCTTGTTAGCGGGGTTTGGCTTCTTTGCCTTTCACAACACCATGCAGGCCAACGCAACGCAGATGACGCCGCACGCGCGCGGAACCGCGGTGTCGCTGTTCTCGTCGTTTCTGTTTCTGGGCCAGTCGCTGGGCGTGGTGCTGGCTGCCAGCCTGATTGACCGCATCGGGACCAGCGCGGTGGTGGCGCTTGGTGGGTTGGCGATTGCGGTGGAGGGGGTTTACTTTGCTTGGGCGTTGCGAAGGCGGGATATAAAAGCTAAGTTTCCGCAGTAATTTTCAGGAACTCATGATCAGTCCGATATTCGTCGAACGCAGGCCACCTTCTGGCTTGAAAACGAAAAGTTCGGTCTTCTTTTAAGCATTTTCGAATCTCTGCCAACATTTCATTTTTTCTACTTAAGACAGCATAGGCAGCTGCCAGTAAGCGACTGTTTGCAGCGTTCAGTTTCATAACAGCATGAAGCCGTTCGGTGTTTACTTTGTGACCAAGTTTCTTTTTTGAGAGTTCGTAGTTAACGGTATCTACGGATGCCTCTGGTGTGAAGTTGAACGTCTCCAATCTACTGCGAAGAGATTCTTCTACTTCTTTATATTGATGTTTGCAGAGCCTTAAATAGTATTCATGCTGAATGTAGTCCAACCCCATGTCGGCTTTTCTTTTTAAGACCTCACTCAATGCTAGCTCGAAATCTCCGCGCATTTCAAAAATATGGGCACGTAATTCTGAAAGAGTTGCTGGTGAAAGATGCTTGGTCCATTTGTCTAATAGAGCGACTGCCTCTGCATCTTTTCCTCCGTAAGCTAAAATTTTTACAATATTGTTTAAAACGCCAGAGTCAAATTCGTAGGCAAGTGATTTTTTTAGCAAATCAATGGCTTCTTCGTCTCTTTCAAACTTCTCTCTTAGCGTTCTCGCTATTTCAATTGTGTAGTCGCTGTCTTTTATTGTTTCCTCGGAGAGGATTGCTGCGTCTAACGCGCCTCTCAACTTGGAGTCGTCATTAGATTTTTTTATCAATTTAAGTGCTATGCGATCAAAGGCTAAGTCCATATCGGGCGAATATCGTTCTCGCGCATCACCTATGTCCTTTGATAGCTCATCGTATGCGCCTGTCCAGGCCCCTGATTCGAGCAGCGTCTGGCGCATATTTAGTACTCGATAGGAAAAGGGATTCTGTTTTTTCAGTTGATCAACTATTGCAACCATTCCGCGAGATTGGATGGTTTTGTCGAGTTCGCGTTCTCTTAATAAATTGAATTTTTCGAGCCAGCAGTTGTTTGTCCATGCGGGGTCTAGTTCTATTCCACGGTCCAACGCTACATGAGCTTGCTTCAAAAAATTAACGCGAGGCTCACCGTACTGATGATTGGCTTGATCAACGTAATACCGAGCACTCTCAAGCTGCGCCCCCACGGAGTAGGGGTCTATTCCGATCGCTAGCTCGATGGATTTTAGTTTGTCTGCTCTACGTGTTTGGAAGCTTGCTTTTAATAGGTAATGAGAGGCTTTTCTGGGCTGTATCGCTATCAATTCATCGATTGTTCGAAGCGCGTCGGAATTTTGTTTAAGTTCTTCATACTCGTCTGCAACTGCTCTTAGTATGCGACTTCTCAATTTCGTGCTTATCGATTGTCTTAAGTGCGATTTCCCCAGTTCAATCGCGCGTTCATGGCTACCACTCAATGCGAGGTTCTGAATTTCCGCCAGAAGAACCAGTTCGTCATCCTCTAAACCTTCATTTGAGAACTGACGCTTGGCGTCGTCGTTATCCGGACGAACTATTAAGTTAACTAGGTTCGTTCTTTTTGATTGACGCTCTAATTTTTCTCGTGCTTGCTTAAGAATGAGTGACGTTGTTGGAAAGGCGGTGGGGCTATTGAGTAACTTGGTAGTGGTATCAGATGGCCGATGAATAATCGATGTTGCACTGTCGGGCAAAATTTGTCCATCATTGAATATATTGAAGAGTTCAGCAAATAGCTCATCAAAGCCTGAGACTTCTACGAAATAAACGCGGTCGCGCCATATCAATTTTCGCAACTCTTCACTTACCTCGCTATTTGGCCGAAGACACCAATAAATTCCATTTTTTAGAAATTCTTCGTTTCTTAAAAGTGAAGCAAGTACGTCCATAACTGATCTATCCCCTCCCGAGTAGCCAACAACTATTAACCCATAGTCTTTGGCAAACTCCATGAATTTTGCTTTTATGTTTTGCTCGAGGTTCTCGGTTTCACGAACGGTCGACTTAAGGTCATCGAACAGGTAATCCCCATGAATTTTTATTACCTTCGGTCGTTTAGACGTCACCGTGATGCTATTTATTGATGAGTCATGAGCACAAACGATAGGGCGTTGTGACGAGTAGACGTAAAAGGCTTCGTTCAGGATGTCGTCAAAATTTGTAGTGAAAATTGTGTTGAAGTAATTCTGGCTAACCAAGGAGGTCAGATATGCATAGCCAATCGAAGGTGTCTTACCTGCTACTTCTGCTTCAACAAACATTCTGCGTTGGCGCTGAAGGTCGTATCGCTTCTCAAACAAGGAAGAGTATTCTCGGTCCGGAAAATACCAACTACCTTCATTAGCCTTTAGATAGGTCCGTTGTTCTTCTGGGGTTGCTGAGTTTGCTGGTTTATCTGAGCAACTTGAATAAAGTTCAGATCTCCAAAGAGTCGCCAGCTGATTAGCTGATCGAACTCCAGATGAAATAGAGCAACCAGCCCCGAATAGCAAGCTGTAGTTTGGGTTGTTATCTGTCCGGGTTGCAATAAAACGCGCTAAGTCTTTAACAGATCTCCGCTTGTGCGCCGCGTCCTTAACAAAACTTTCGTAGTTCATTTGCTGCCCCTCTTATTTTTGACCGCCTATGCGTTAGGTCGTCTCGTCTTATCTTGGTCAATGATGGTAGGCGTCATCCAGCGAAATGTCCTCCTCCGGTTGGGGGATGGTGGAAAACCCTATTCCCAGTCCGAGCCTTACCTTGTTGACCCAAAACAAGGCACCAAATTGAGATCCAAGCAAAGCACGGTCTCAAAGGTTGGGCTGCTGATATCGGATTGATTTGGTGGGACCGATAAGTGCGGCTGGACTGAGCGATTGATGTTTCTCAGTTTTTGGTGTGCTTCGTGCTGCAGGGCTACACGCGGATCACTATTGGTGGATTTCTCTTGCCGACTGGGTAGTTCCCGTCGCTGTGGAGCTTGCCACTTGCGAAGCGCAGTCAGGCCAATCAGCCCTGCAAATACCGCGGCAACAACCGTGCAGCCCGCTGCAAAAAGCCGAACTCTTCATCCGTCAGCGGCTGTTCACCAAAGTCAAAGTGGCACAGGGTGCCAAACATCTTGTCGGGGGCGGACATCAATGGCAGGCCGACGTAGCTTTCAAGGACGCTTTGATAGGGGTGACCGTTGAGCATGTCCATGCCGGTGGTTCGGCTGGTGCGGAAGAGGCCGTCGCGAAGTACGAACTGGCAGAAGCTGTCGCCCAGGGGGATTGCCTGAAGGCTGCTGTGGTCAAAGTCATCGTCGACTTTGTCGACGAGTTCGACGTTGTGCAGGACCATTTCTTCGAGGCGGTAGATCGCCGTGAAGCGGTGGTTGACCCGCTGGTTTAAAAACCGGAGACCGGCCTCGAGCCCGCCGCTGTTCAGGGATTGGGAGAGCTTGTCGTAGTCGTCCATGGAGTCGACTGTAACCGCAGGAGTATTGGTGTTTATTGGCTGGTACCCAGTTCTGTGAGCCGGCTTGAGGCAGCGTGGCCGGCATGGCCTTTGATGTGCTGCTCCACGTGGATGGCCCTGTCACCCACGGCCGCCACGGCCTCGCGCAACTGCTCCCAGGTGGCGTTGAGCTTTTGGGTCCACGCTTCGGTGGTGCTCTTGTCGTTGAGGTTGATGCGTTCGGGTTGTACGCCGGGTGGCGGGTGCGGCTGGTTCATGTGCTTCCTTGGATGGGGGCAAGAAACCACTTTAGGCCCCGGGTGCCTAAGCTCCTGTAGTCCATCGCGCCCTTGCGGGCAGGGCGCTCGCGCGCTTTACCTGCGGTTTGGCGCCTGAATCTGCGCGCTTACTTGCCGGCCTGCGCCACCAGCACCGGCTTTTCACGCCACACCTCGGGCAGCGCCGCTTTCAGGTTCTCGATCTTGGGCAAGTCAAAACGTGCGATGTAGGGCTGGTTGGGGTTCAGCGTCGCGTAGTCCTGGTGGTAGGCCTCGGCGGGGTAGAAGGCGGTCAGGGGTGTGACTTGCGTGACGATCTTGCGGGGGAAGGTTTTGGCGGCGTCCAGCTGGGCGATGTAGGCCTCGGTCACCTTCTTTTGCTCCGCGCCCTGGTAGAAAACGGCCGAGCGGTATTGCGGGCCGCTGTCGGGGCCCTGGCGGTTCAGGGTGGTGGGGTCGTGGGCGACGGAGAAGTAGATTTGCAGCAGCTTGCCGTAGCTGATCTGTTTGGGGTCATAGGTGATCTGCACGGATTCGGCGTGGCCGGTGCGGCCTGTGCCTATCTGCCTGTAGGTGGCGGTGGATGCTTCGCCGCCTGAGTAGCCTGACACGGCGTTAAGCACGCCCTGCGTGTGCTGGAAGACGGCTTGCACGCCCCAGAAGCAGCCGCCGGCAAACACTGCCGTAGCGGTGCCGGCTTGGGCGGCGGCGGGGGTGTCGATGGCGGGTGGCGGCAGCTTAACGGCTTTTTCCTGTGCGGCGCTGATGCCGAGACCGCCGCCGATGAAAGTCCAGGCGGCGAAGGCGATGGCGCCGAGGGCGAAGAGGTATTTGTTCATGATTGGGTGGCTTTGAGGTTGAAAGCGGGTGGTGATGGTGATGAGTCGGCTTTGGGGCGTGTTTCTTACGGGTTCTTCTTGCGAGTTATACGCCCGCCGGTTTTGGATGAAGGGTAAAAGGCGGTTTCCAATTTCGACCAGGGCGGCGCGGTTCGGTTCCCAAGCCGCCGGCGGGGCCTCAGCCGAATGTCAGCCAGCGCTTTGGCGAATCCGGGCTGAACCGGCCGTGGAAGCGCGTCAAACCGGCCCAAACAGGTACAAACCAGGTAAAAAGCCGTAAAAGTCGCCCAAGGCCGCTGCTATCAAAACCGAAGCTGTCTACGCTCATTCAGCGCGGCTTTGGAGCTTATTTGATGCTTAAAACCCGTTGATAAGCCTGCATAGTCGTTTTCCCGGCGATTTTTCGCTCCAGCCAGGCTGTTTCCGCCGCGCCGCCGTCCTACAGTCTGGTTTACAGCCTCCCTTTAGACTTGCGGGCAATGATGAACAAGCTGATGACCTTTCTGGCTCCTTTCTGGACGCGCTTCCGTGAATTCGCGGTGACCGTCCCCGGCCGCCTGCGCCACCCGACCAAGCGGGGCGTTTTGCTGGGCCTGGCTGCAATCCCTGCGCTGCTGGTGCTGTATGTCTTGCTGCTGATTCCTTTCACGCCCAGCATTTCAGACCTGCAAAAAGCCAAGACGGCCAAGCCTTCGGTGGTGATGTCGGTGGATGGCGAGGAGCTGGCGTCTTTCAAGCGGGCCAACCGCGAGTGGGTCAAGCTCGAAGACATTTCGCCCAATGTGGTGGCCGCGTTGATCGCGACGGAAGACCACCGCTTTTACGACCACCACGGCATGGACATCAAGCGCACGGTGTCGTCGGTGTTTCACACGCTCACGGGCCGCAAGCAGGGCGGCTCCACCATCACGCAGCAGCTGGCGCGCAACCTTTACCCTGAAGACATAGGCCGCGCAGCCACGCTGACGCGCAAACTCAAAGAGGCCATCACCGCCTTCAAGATCGAGGCGGTTTATACCAAGGACGAGATCCTGGAGAGCTACCTCAACACCGTGCCGTTTTTGTACAACGCCTACGGCATCGAGATGGCGGCGCGCACCTATTTCGACAAATCAGCCGAGGAACTGGACGTGCTGCAAAGCGCCACGCTGGTGGGCATGCTCAAGGGCGCGAGTTACTACAACCCGGTCACCAGCCCCGACCGTGCGCTGCAGCGCCGCAACATCGTGCTGGCGCAAATGGTCAAGCACCAGAAGCTGCCCGAAGACAAATTTGCCGCGCTGAAAAAGCAGCCGCTCAAGATCGACTTTGAGCGGCAAGAGTTTGAGCTGGGCGCGGCCCCGCACTTGGCACAGCAGCTGCGCCGCTGGCTGATCGAATGGGCCGACCGCAACGACTACAACATCTATGCTGACGGGCTGGTGGTGCACACCACGGTGGACTCGCGCCTGCAGGCCATGGCCAATGCGGCCGTTACGCGCCAGGGCGACAGGCTGCAAAAGATCGCCACATCGGCCTGGGGTGGGCGCAATGTGTGGCAAGCCAAGGCTGGCTCCAACAAAGAGCTGGTGCAGGCCTGGGTGCGCGACACGGCTGAATACAAAGCAGCACGCACGGCAGGTAAAACCGATGAAGATGTGCTCAAGGCCTTGCAGGCCGACACCGGCTTTATGGACAAGCTGCGCGACGAGAAGACCCGCATACAAGCCGGCTTCCTCGCACTCAACCCTTCCAACGGCCATGTGATGGCCTGGGTGGGCAGCCGGCATTTTGCGGACGACCAGTTTGACCATGTGGCATCGGCACGCCGCCAGCCGGGCTCGACCTTCAAGCCCTTTGTGTATGGCGCGGCGTTTGAGGCCGGGGCCAAGCCGTATGAAGGTTTTATGGATGGGCCGGTGGAGATTCCTCTGGGCAACGGCGCCTTCTGGCGGCCCACTGACGGCAGCGGCCCCAGCAACGAGATGATGACGCTGCGCCAGGGCCTGATGTTTTCAAAGAACACCATCACCGCGCAGCTGATGCATGTGGTGGGGCCGGCCAATGTGGCCAAGCTGGCCAAGGCCATGGGCGTGCGGCAGAGCAAGCTCGAAGAAGTGCCTTCGCTCGCGCTGGGCACCAGCCCGGTCACGCTGAAAGAAATGGTCTCGGCCTACAGCACCATCGCCAATGACGGCCGCTACATCGAGCCCATCCTCATCACGCGGGTGGAAGACCGCAACGGCAAGGTGCTGGAAGAGTTCCAGCCCAAGCTGGCCGAAACCGCCATGTCCGCGCCGGCGGCCGAGACCCTGCTGGACGTGATGCGCGGCGTGATCGACCAGGGCACGGGCGCCGGCATCCGCAGCCGCTACGGCATACGCGCCGACGTGGCGGGCAAGACCGGCACGACTCAAGACAACACTGACGGCTGGTTTATCCTGATGCACCCGCAACTGGTGGCGGGCGCATGGGCCGGCTTTAACGACAACCGGGTCACCATGGGCAATGGCTGGGGGCCGGGTGCGCAAAGTGCGCTGCCCATGGTGGGCGAGTTTTTTCAGCAGGCGATCAAGGCCAAGGTGATTGATGCGCAGGTGCGTTTCCCGGTGCCTGAGGGCTCGAGCGTGATCGATCCTTCCATCGCGCAAGGCACGCCAGTGGAGGCACAGCCGCCCGCCGAGCCGCCGACGGAGAACCCGGCCGCCGTGGCGAACTCGGGTGCGATTGGGCCTGTATGGGGCGCCGCGGCGCCCGCAGAGCCGGCCCGTGTGTGGCAGCCTGCGCCGGTGATCAAGTATGTGACGATCAATGTGCCTGGGGCGGCGCCTGTCAACCCGGCCGCGATTCCGTCTGGTAATTCGCCTGCTGCCGATAGTGCGCAGCCCATGCAGGTGGTGCCGGGCGCTGTAGCAGGCGCAGGGCAAGGCCAGCCGGGTGTTGTGCTCCCGCCGGTGGAGACGCGGCGGCCGCAACGGATTGATGTGCTGGAGCCGCCTGCGCCTGACAGCGTGCCGGTGGTGCCGGGAGTGGTGGTGGGTGCGCCTATCGCGCCGCGTTAGTTCTTACTCCCTCTCCCGCTGGGAGAGGGCAGGGGTGAGGGCTAGCGGCCTGAGCACAACTCGGTGGATATTCAGAGGCCGGTTGGCCCTCACCCCAACCCTCTCCCAGCGGGAGAGGGAGTAAGAGTTAGTGCGACTTTTTGCTGACCGTATTGACATAACTCGCATTCCCCAGCCCGGTACCCACCGTCAGAACCGCCCAGCGCTTCACGCCCTGCATAAAGGGCAACTCCGACAAGCCTTGCACCACTGCGTCGTTGTGCAGCCGCACCTGCGTGGCCTGGCCGTTGATGTCGGGCAGGCGTTCGCACAGGTCGTGCGCCAGGTTAAAGCGTGGCGTCTCCCAGTTGCCGGGCAGGTTTTGTGCGCCGGCCGAGATGGATCCGTCTTCATTGATCATGCCGGGGCAGGCCACGCCCACAAAGGGCGCGAGCGACATACCTTTTCTTTTCGCCTGCCGGATCAATTTTTTGAGCATATCGGCAATGCCTTGCACCAGGTCTTCGCGGCGTGTGGCATCGCTGTCGCCGGCGTGGCCCCATTTCTGAAGGCCCATCACCCGCACATCCGTCAGGTCGGCCGCCTTGTGCAGGCGCGGCCGCACGATGCCGCAGCGCACATTGGTGCCGCCTATGTCGACCGCCATAAAGCTGTCGTACTGCGCCAGCAGCTCGGGCGGGGCCAGGTGCACCCAGCCGATCAGGCCGCCTTCGTCGGGGTGGTGGCGCAGCGTCATCAGGTGCACGCGGCTGCTCTCCTGATAAAGCAGCTCGGCCGCGCGGTCTATGGCCAGCTCGCCCACCAGGCTTTGCTGAAAGCCGCCGCCCACCACAATGCGCCGCACGCCTTGCCATGAGGGGTGTGCCAGAAAGCGCCGCACCACGCGCGCCAGCTGCCAGGCGTAGTCTTCCGACGCCGCCGAGATAATCGCCGCCGCCTTGCCGTTGCGGCGCAGCAATTCATCCAGCCGCCGTTTGCTGATGGCGGGTGTGGGTTTGCTGCCCAGCGGGTCCAGGCCGCTGATGCGGTGGTAAAGCGTGCGCCAGGCGTCGAGCATCTCGCCGTAGGCCACGCGGCTCACGCTGTCGCCCACAAAACCGTCACCGTCGTGCAGTTGCAGGCTGTAGCCGTTGATCATGACGGCCGGACGCTTCAGCCCGCCGTGGGTGAGGTCGTCGGGTAGCGGAGGGGATGTTTGAATTCGGGTTTTTTGGGGCATGCACCATCGTCGGCCGGGGCTGCCGGCGGCGGTATCGGCCAAGCGCCCGACAGCGCGTCAGGAAAGCAAAAAACGGCCGCGATGGGCGGCCGTTTTGTGGGAGCGCCAGGATGGTTCAGGGCGCTTTGTCAGTCGAGTCAGGCGATCAAGGCTTGAGCGGATCGCGTTTCAGATCCTTCTTCACTTCCTTGGCGGTGTCCTTGACGTCTTCTTTCACGTCGCCGTAGGCTTTCTGAACCTTGCCTTCCATTTCGCGGGCATGGCCCTTGGCTTCCTGCTCAGTGCTGCCAACCATGCGGCCGGTGTGCTCCTGCACTTCACCGGCGACTTCCTTGATCTTGCCTTTGACTTGGTCCTTGTTCATGGGATGTACCTTTCAGGATGGTTATGGAAAATTCCATGCCTTCAAGTTAACGCCCCACCATGGGGCCCGCCGCAGGGATGCAGCGCTGCTTGATGTCGGCTGGCGCCTACAAGCCTGTGCTGGCGCGGCTTTCCGCATGACGGGGATAATTTTCCTTAGCAGAATCAACAACATCCCGGTAGACTGATACACGTGTGACGCCGTGTAAGACGCGTAAAAGCGTCGTCAAGGATGCGCAATGCCCAGGTGGGCAGGCAGCGCGAGGGAGGCCGTCACACCACACCATAAAGAGCAGCCATGAAAAAGCGGATCATCGTTGGGAGTTTGCTGGCGGGCCTGGGCGGCATGGCGCCGCTGCATGCACAAACCACCTGGTTCAATGTGCTGGGCGACCCGCACGACGCGAACGTCAACACGATTGAAGTCGACCCCGTTCCGGTGGCGGTGAACGGCGAGCTGAAGACCATGAAAATCCGTGTCAGCCGCTCGGAGCAACGCAAGAGCTGGGACGGCGTGCCTTACCGCTCCTACACCTCGACCGTGGTGTTTGACTGCGCGCACAAAAGCGCCCGCTACGTGTCGCTGGACTTCTACATGGAGCCGGCGTGGAAGGGCGCTTCGCACAAGACGTCGACCTTTACCCCTGAGGTGAAGCGGCCCATGGAGTTTCGCGACGTGACGCCCAACCCGACGCAGCGGCTGGTGCGCGCGGCCTGCCGGACCACCGTCGCGAAGAAGTAAGCGCGGCCGGGGCGCCGCCGCGGCACCCTTGTGCGGGCGCGGCGCCGGCGCTACGATGGTTTGTCGCCATGCCGCATGGGGCGTGCCCGGCGACTTGACTGGCTAACCCTGCAGAAAGGCTCCCATGCCGCAACTCATTGCATCGGTCGAAGGCGTTGAGATCAAACATGTGTACCTCAAGAACGACCGGACCACGCTGGGCCGCCGGCCCTACAACGACATCATCTTCGACAACCTGATCGTCAGCGGCGAGCACTGCGCGTTTTTGCTCAAGGGCATTGCAGACGTCTACCTGGAAGACCTGGGCAGCACCAACGGCACCTACCTCAACGGCCACATGGTCAAGTCGCGCGAGCTGCTGCACGACAACGACATCATCAACATCGGCAACTTCCGCATCGTCTACCTGGCCAGGTCCGAACACGACGAAGAGGCCGAAGACCACCAGGAAACCACCGCCATGTCGCTGGACGCGATTGGCCTGCCCGGCACCAGCGGCGCCATGCAGGCCAGCCTGAAGGTGCTGTCGGGCTCGTCGGCCGGGCTGGAGGTGCCGGTGGTCAAAGCCGTCACCACCTTCGGCCAGCCGGGCGTTGCGGTGGTGTCGATCTCGCACCGGCGCGATGGCTACTACGTCGCCCATATGGACGGCTCGACGCCGTCGACCTGCAACGGCAAACCGATTGGCCCCAAAGCCATACCGCTGGCGCACCATGACGTGCTGAACCTGGCGGGGACGGAGATGGAGTTTTTGCTGAAGAGCGGTTGATCAGGCAAGCCGGTAGTTCGCCGGCCGTTGGGCCCTTACACCAACTACCCCAACTCTCTTTCTCTCTCTCAGGGGGAGAGGGGGAAATTCAGATGATTGAGCTGCTGGTGCTCGTGTTTGGGTAACCCATATGCCGACGCGGCGGCCCTTCGCCGGCGATGCGCAGGGCAAAGGCCTTGGCCAGCGCCTGCAGCTTGAGGGTCGACTTGATGTGCAGCGGCGTCATGCCGGTTTTGGTCAAATCCGAGGCGTTGCTGGACACGCGCGAGAGTTGCGGCTGCTCCAGCTTTACCGGTGCGGGGCGCGGGGCCGGTTTGGCCACGCCGGGCTTGACGGCCTCGGTGTTGGCCGGGCCGATGAACTTTTCACGCAGCAGCGCGGCGCTGGGCCTGCGCTGGCTTTCGATGATCCAGTAGGGAATGCCGGCGCGCGCAAGCAGCTCGCGTTTGAAGGCGTGTTTGCGGTCCGTCACCTCGCCGCGCCCCAGCACGTCGATGCAGCCCAGCACGGTGCCGGAGCGGTCGGCCACGGCGCAGGAAAAGCTCACGGTGCTGAGCAGCGCCTGCCAGTGGGCGTCGCCGCCGCGCTGGTTGGGCTCAATAAAACCGGTAAAGGGCACAGTGACAAGCACGTGGTGCTCGGGAAAGACCTCCTCAAGCCAGCGCCAGACGGCCAGTTCGTCCCGGCTGGTGATCGGCTTGCGGCGCAGGGCATGGTTGCGCGCCACTTTTTTGCGGTTGGACACCACATGGGAGAGCCAGCGCTCATAGCCCAGTGCACCCAGGGCAACACTGCCCACAAAGATAAAAAAGCCGATCAAAAAGCTGGTGCCGGTCATTGTTCTTGTCCTCTGGTCGCCCGCGCGGCCTATGTTGCCGCGATGGTTGTTGTGTCTACGGTCCGGGCGATTGCTATCCCTGTATCCCTGCCGTGTTTATAAGGTACTTTTGGGTTTTTTGTGAACTAAGTCACAAATTTTTGCGAACGATCGTTCTAAAAATCCGGGTACGGTGCCGGATTGTTACCTCCCGGGCTTGCAGTTTCCTTGCTGGCGCTGAGCCCGGCGAGCACCGTGGCGACAGCGATCACAATCCTTATTAATGAAAAACTCCCTATCCGCAGGCGGCCTGGTCTATTCAACGGACACCGGGCGCATGTGCCCCGGCTGCCGCCAGCCGGTAGTGGCCTGCACCTGCAAACAGGCGCAGGCCGTACCCAGCCCCGGCGGCCCTGTGCGCGTCAGCCGTGAAAGCAAAGGCCGGGGCGGCAAAACCGTCACCGTCATCAAAGGCCTGCCGCTGGACGTTGTGGCGCTGGCGCAGCTGGGCAAGCAGGTCAAGGCCGCCTGCGGCTCAGGCGGCACGGTGAAAGACGGCGTGATTGAAGTGCAGGGCGACCACTGCGAGCTGGTGCTGCAGATGCTGAACAAGCTGGGCCATGCCGCCAAGCGGGCGGGAGGCTAAGGTAAACCTGAGTCTGCCATGAACCCTGAAGACCTTCTTTTATTGGTGACCCGCGAAATGCCCTACGGCAAACACAAGGGCACCTTGATCGCCGACCTGCCCGGCAACTACCTCAACTGGTTTGCCCGCGAAGGCTTTCCCAAAGGCGAGATCGGCCGCCTGCTGGCGCTGATGCAGGAGATCGATCACAACGGCCTGAAGCCGCTGCTGGACCCGCTGCGGCGCGGCGCCCCTGGCCGGTCTTAGCTCTGGGTTTTTCAGCGAGGTCTGGCCGGATTTGACCGGGTGGGGCCTTGGTGCCGTGCTACGCTACTCGCAGAAAAAAACCGGAGGGAATTTCCCGGAATTTCCCGTCTCCCGCGCTACACCTGCCACTACAACATCTCCAGCAGCTGCTCCCATGACCCAAGAAGCCGACCCCACGGATTCCAGCCTCAGCGAAGACGAACTCAGGCACCTCGCCGACCTGGTCAAAACCCAGGCGAAATCCGCGATCGGCAAACTCCCGTTGCTGGGCCCGGTGGCCTGGCTGATGATGCGGCACCCCAACACACGGCATATCTCGCTCAGCGACCTGGAGTGGCGCGTGATGCCGGCGCTGGTGCTGGAGCAGGCCAAACTTTTTATGCGTGAAGGCATGCCGCTGGCGTTTGTGTCGTGGGCGCGGCTTTCTGAAGATGCCGCGCTGCGCTTTCGCACCGGGCCGCACCGGTTGGCGCAGGCCGACTGGCAGTCGGGCGATCAGGTCTGGCTGGCAGATGTGTTCACGCCCTTTGGCGGCGCGGCCGAGTTGATCAAGGACCTGCGCGAGAACGTGTTCTCGGGCGAAGCGGTGCACCAGCTGGGCCCGGTGATGGGCGACGGCCTGGCGCAGGTGGTGCGCTGGGAGGCGCTGGCGGCAGAGCCTGCCCCCGAACCTGCTTCCGAACCTGAACCGGCCGCGTCTGAGCCCGCGGTTTAGATCGCCGCTGCCACCCGCGTGCCCTGGTTGATCGCGCGCTTGGCATCCAGCTCGCTGGCTTCGTCGGCGCCGCCTATCAAATGCGTCTTCACGCCGGCCGTGCGCAGCGGCTCCAGCAGCTCACGCAAAGGCTCTTGCCCGGCGCACAGCACGATGTTGTCGACCGCCAGCACGGTGCCGTCCAGGCGTTTTTCGCCGAAGGTGATGAAGAGGCCCAGGCCTGAACCTTCTTCACCAATGCGTTCGTAGTTCACGCCCGAAATCATCTCGACGTTTTTCATCTTCAGCGCGGCGCGGTGTATCCAGCCGGTGGTTTTGCCCAGGCCCGCGCCCAGCTTGCCGGGCTTGCGCTGCAGCAGCGTGACCTGGCGCTCCGGCGGCGAGACTTGCGGACGCACCACGCCGCCGCGCACCTCGGCCGGGTCGGCCACACCCCATTCAGCCAGCCAGGCGGGCAAGTCCAGCGCGGTGGAATGCCCGGCCGGCGTGACCAGAAACTCCGCCACGTCAAAACCAATGCCGCCCGCACCTATCAGCGCCACGCGCTTGCCGACCGGCTGGCGGCCCAGCAGCACGTCGATGTAGCTCAGCACCTTGGGGTGCTCTTGCCCGGGAATGCGCGGGTTGCGCGGCGTGACGCCGGTGGCCAGCAGCACGTCGTCAAACTTTTGCGCAATCAGGTCTGCCGCGCTGACGCGGGTGTTCAGGTGCAGGCGCACGCCGGTGGCTGTGATGCGGTTGCCGAAGTAGCGCAGGGTTTCTTCAAACTCTTCTTTGCCGGGCACGCGCTTGGCCAGGTTGAACTGGCCGCCTATCTTGTCGGCTGCGTCATACAGGTCCACGCTGTGGCCGCGCTCGGCCAGTGTGGTGGCAGCGGCCAGGCCGGCGGGGCCTGCGCCAATCACAGCCACGCGTTTTTTGGCCGGCGTCATTTTGATGATGAGCTCGGTCTCGTGCCCTGCGCGCGGGTTGACCAGGCAGCTCGCCAGCTGGGCTTTGAAGGCATGGTCCAGGCAGGCCTGGTTGCAGGCGATGCAGGTGTTGATGTCCTGGCTGCGGCCTTGGGCGGCCTTGTTGACGAATTCCGGGTCGGCCAGGAAAGGACGGGCCATGCTGACCATGTCGGCCGCGCCGTCGGCCAGCACCTGCTCGGCCACCTCGGGCATGTTCAGGCGGTTGCTGGTGACAACCGGGATGGTGAGGCCGGCGGCGCGCAAGTCGGTGCGCAGCTTTTTGGTGACCCAGGTGAAAGCGCCGCGCGGCACCGAGGTGGCGATCGTCGGCACGCGGGCCTCGTGCCAGCCGATGCCGCTGTTGATCAGTGTGGCGCCGGCGGCTTCAACCGCCTTGGCCAGCAGCACGACTTCTTCCCAGCTGCTGCCGCCGGGAATGAGGTCGATCATCGAGAGCCGGTAGATGATGATGAAGTCGCGCCCGACGGCCTCGCGCGTGCGGCGCACGATCTCAACCGCCAGGCGCATGCGGTTGGCGTAGCTGCCGCCCCAGTCGTCGGTGCGCTGGTTGGTGTGGGTGACGAGGAACTGGTTGATGAAGTAGCCTTCGCTGCCCATGATCTCGACGCCGTCGTAGCCGGCATCGCGTGCCAGCATGGCGCAGCGGATAAAGGCGCGGATTTGCCGCTCTATGCCGCCCACGCTGAGCTCGCGCGGGGTGAAGGGCGAAATCGGGCTCTGGATGCGCGAAGGCGCCACGCACAGCGGGTGGTAGCCGTAGCGGCCGGTGTGCAGGATTTGCAGCGCGATCTTGCCGCCCTCGGCATGCACCGCGTCGGTCACTTGTTTGTGGCGGCGCGCTGCGCCCGAGCTGGCCAGCATGCCGGCAAAGGGTTTGGTCCAACCGGCGATGTTGGGCGCAAAGCCGCCGGTCACCATCAGGCCCACGCCGCCGCGCGCGCGCTCGGCAAAGTAGGCAGCCATGGCGGGGAAGTGTTTGCGGCCGTCTTCCAGGCCGGTATGCATGCTGCCCATGAGCACGCGGTTTTTCAGCGTGGTGAAGCCCAGGTCAAGCGGGGCGAGCAGGTGGGGATATGGGGATGAGGAAGGGGAAGATGGGGTCGCGGCCAAAAGCAGGTCTCCTGTCAAAACTGCCTGCATCGTAGACGCAAGCCAGGGCCGTAGAAAGCCCGGCGGGTACTCTAGGGGACAGGCTCTACCAGGACTCGGTGCTTACCCTGAAGCCTCGCGGCCTTGTCCGACACGTCGCGTGCGGAGGGGCTGCTACCTTGGAGCCATGCCTAAACACACCACCAGCCCCACACGCGCCAAGACCGGCGAAGGCGCGATCGTGCCGCATCCGCCCCACAGTGAGCCGGATGACGAAGCCGACGGCAACGACGCCAGCACCCTGATTGAAAGGCCCATGAAGCCCGTGAAAGCCGGCGAAGGTGGCAAGCTCAGGCAGCACAGCTTTCCCGACGGTGGCGGCAGTGGCGGGGCTGAGGCTTTCCGGCGTGGCCCGGGCCGGGGGAAGCCCTCACCGGGTGTTTGACCGGCGCCTGACGGTTAGCGGCTCTTTTTGATCGCCAGCGCCGCGCTGGTGACCAGCTCGGGGCCTTTGTAGATCAGCCCGGTGTAGATCTGCACCACGTCGGCGCCGGCCTGGATCTTGGAGACAGCGTCGGCGCCGCTCAAAATGCCGCCCACGCCGATGATCGGGAAACCCTTGCCCAGCGCGGCGCGCAGCTGGCCGATCACGCGGTTGCTGGCCTCCAGCACGGGCGCGCCGCTCAGGCCGCCGGCTTCTTCGGCGTGGCGCATGCCTTTGACGGCGTCCCGGCTGAGCGTGGTGTTGGTGGCGACCACGCCGTCCATGGCGTGGCGCTTGAGTGTGGCGGCGATCACATCGACCTGGGCTTCGTCGAGATCGGGCGCGATTTTCACAAAAATCGGTACGCGCTTGCCGTGCTGCGTGGCCAGGGTTTCGCGGCGTTCGGCGATGCGGCCGAGCAGGGCGTCCAGCGCTTCGTCGCTTTGCAGCGCGCGCAGGTTTTTGGTGTTGGGGCTGGAGATGTTGACGGTGACATAGTCGGCATGCGGGTACACGCCGTCCAGGCAGATCAGGTAGTCGTCGACCGCGTTTTCAATCGGCGTGGCGGCGTTTTTGCCGATATTGAGGCCCAGCAGCAGCTTGCCTTTGCCTTGGGCGGCCTGCTTGCGTACGCTGGACTTCTGCACATTGGCCAAAAAGGCGTCCAGTCCATCGTTGTTAAAGCCCAGGCGGTTGATCAGTGCGTTGGCCTCAGGCAGGCGGAACATGCGCGGCTTGGGGTTGCCGGGCTGGCCCTTGGGCGTGACGGTGCCCACTTCGACAAAGCCAAAGCCCATGGCGGCCAGGCCGTCGATGCAGCGGGCGTTTTTGTCCAGGCCCGCAGCCAGGCCGACGCGGTTGGGAAAGGTCAGGCCGGCCAGCTCGACGGGGTCGCTCACGCGGCTGGACAAATAGGCCAGCGACAGCGGCGTGCCCTGGGTGCGCGCCAGCGAGGTCATGGTCAGCTCGTGGGCGGTCTCGGGGTCAAGCCCGAATAAAAACGGGCGGGCCAGGGCGTAAGGGAGCAGGGACATTGGATAATTCGGGGCAAGTGACAAGAGTTCTGATTGTCGCAAAACCCTCACTCACCCCTTCCATCACTTCCCGCAACACCTCCCTCAACACTCCCATGACCCAAGACGAACTCAAAACCCTGGTCGGCCAGGCAGCCCTGCAATATGTGGAGGCCGGCAGCATTGTCGGCGTCGGCACCGGCTCGACCGTCAACAAATTCATCGACGCACTGGCCACCATCAAGGACAAAATCGCCGGCGCGGTGTCCAGCTCGGTCGCCTCGACCGAACGCCTGCAGGCGCTGGGCATCAAGGTGTTCGACGCCACCGAGGTGGAGGAGCTCGCCGTCTACATCGACGGCGCCGACGAAATCGACAACGCGGGTTACATGGTCAAGGGCGGCGGCGCGGCGCTCACGCGCGAAAAAATCGTCGCGGCCCAGTCACGCAAGTTTGTCTGCATCGCCGACGAGTCCAAGCTGGTGCCGGTGCTGGGCAACTTCCCGCTGCCGGTCGAGGTGATTCCGATGGCGGCCCAGCGCATTACGCGGCAGTTTGCGGCGCTGGGCGGCAAAGCCGTGCTGCGCCTGAAAGACGGCAAACCGCTGGTGACCGACAACGGCCAGCACATCCTGGACGTGACGGGCCTGAAAATCGCCGACCCGCTGGCCTTTGAGTCGCAGGTGAACCAGTGGCCGGGCGTGGTGACTGTGGGGGTGTTTGCCTTCCAGAAAGCCCATGTGTGCCTGCTGGGCGCGCCGGGCGGCGTCAAGACGCTGGTGTTTTAAGGCCGTTCTTTTGGCTGTTCCGATTTTTTCGGGGCCGCCAATGCAAAACGCCGGGTTTAAGCCCGGCGTTTTTGTTTTGCATGTCCGCCGTATCTGCGGTATCGGCGATTTTCTGAACGGCTTAGAACTTGATGCCGGACGGGTTGTCCACCGGTGCGACGGGCGGAGGCGGCGCGGCTGCCGCCGGGCGTGCCGCACCGCCGCCGGCTGCTGCGGGTGGCGGCGTGTTGACTGTCACCAGCGGCGAGGCGGCAGGGGGACGGTAGCTGGCAGGCAGGACTGATGTCGCGGGATAACCGGCGGCATTGAGAAACTGCGTCCATTCCAGTTCCGAGAAGCCCTTCATTTGCTGGCTGCCAATCGTGCCAAAGGGCAGCGAGGAGCCGCCGCTCAAACGCTGGAGCGACTGGATGTCTTCATTGGTGGTGACGGTTTTTTCGGTGAACGGAACGCCGCGGCTTGTCAGCAGGTTGCGCGCGGCGGCGCAGGGTGAGCAGTTTTCGCCTGTGTAGAGCGTTACCGGGTATTTGGTGGCGACCTGCCTGAGTTCGAAAGGAAGCCCGGTGGATGCCGCTGCGGCTCCAGCGGCGCCGGTGTTGGCCGGGCCGACTTTGGCATTGGCGGTCGCTGGCGGCGGCTGGTCGGAGAAGGTCACCTTGCCGTCAGGCCCGACGATGCGGTACACCTGCTGGGCTTGCGACAGGGGTGAATACAGGCTGGCGGCGAGAAAGGTCAGCGAGGTCAGGGCCAACAGGGCTTTGGGCGCCACAGATGTCACGGCATTGGATGTCATGGTGTTCCAGTCGGTCTCAGGTACGGGTTGCAGGTTGATTTGAGCTTTTTGAGCCCCGATAAGGGGCTTCGTACTCAAGCTTAAATCACGACAAGGTTAGAAGTCTAATCAGTCTGGTGACCTTTTTAACGTTCTCAAGCCATTCCCTGATGACGCAACAACGCATCAATCGACGGTTCACGGCCCCGGAAGGCCTTGAATGACTCCATCGCGGGGCGGCTGCCGCCCGCCTCCAGAATGGCTTGCCGGTATTTCCGGCCGGTCTCTACCGTGACGGTCGTTTTGCCTGCATCGTCTCCGGTGGGCGAGGGCGACGCTGTAGCCGTTTCTTCGAAAGCCGCGTAGGCGTCAGCCGACAGGACTTCAGCCCATTTGTAGCTGTAATAGCCTGCGGCGTAGCCGCCAGAAAAAATGTGACTGAATGTATGCGCGGTGCGGCTGTAGGCCGGCGATGGGATCACCGCGACTTCCTTGCGCACCTCGGCGAGCAGGCCCATCAGGTCGTCGGCCGGGTTGTGCGAGGTGTGCAGCAGCATGTCGAACAGCGAAAACTCGACCTGGCGCAGCGTCTGCATGCCGCTCTGGAAGTTCTTGGCGGCCAGCATCTTGTCGAACAGCGCGCGGGGCAGTGGCGCGCCGGTGTCGACATGCGCCGTCATGTGCTTGAGCACGTCCCACTCCCAGCAGAAGTTCTCCATGAACTGGCTGGGCAGCTCGACGGCGTCCCACTCGACACCACTGATGCCGGAGACGTCGCGCTCGTTGACCTGGGTGAGCATGTGGTGCAGGCCGTGGCCGAACTCGTGGAACAGCGTGGTCACGTCGTCATGCGTGAGCAGCGCCGGCTTGCCGCCCACGCCGTCGGCGAAATTGCAGACCAGGTGGGCCACCGGGGTTTGCAGCTTGCCGGTGTCCGGGCGCAGCCAGCGGGCGCGCACGTCGTCCATCCAGGCGCCGCCGCGCTTGCCGGTGCGGGCAGGCTGGTCGAGGTAGAACTGGCCGACGAGTGCGCCGTTGCGTTCGATGCGGTAGAACTCCACGCCGGGCTTCCACACCGGGGCCGAGTCCTTGCGGATGGCGACTTCGAACAGGGTTTCGACAATCTTGAAAAGGCCGGCCAGCACCTTGGGCGCGGTGAAGTACTGTTTGACTTCCTGCTCGCTGAAGGCGTAACGCGCTTCCTTGAGCTTCTCGCCGATATAGGCGTAGTCCCAGGGGTTGGGGTCTGGCAGGCCCAACTGGCTGCTGGCGAAGGCACGCAGATCGGCGACGTCTTTTTCAGCATAAGGGCGGGCGCGGCGGGCGAGGTCACGCAGGAAGGCGACCACTTCTTCGGGCGACTTGGCCATCTTGGCTACGACCGAGACTTCGCCGAAATTCCTGTAGCCCAGCAGCTTCGCTTCTTCGAGGCGTAGCGCGAGGATCTCTTGCATGATCGCGCTGTTGTCGAATTTGCTGAACTCGGGTGCGGCCTGGTCGCTGGCGCGGGTGGTGTAGGCCTTGTAGAGGGTTTCGCGCAGCGGGCTGCTGACGGCAAACTGCATGACGGGCAGGTAGCTGGGCATCTTCAGGCTGAGGCGGTAGCCGGTTTTGCCTTCGGCTTCAGCCTGAGTGCGCGCGGTTTGCAGCACATCGGCCGGGATGCCGGCGACTTCAGCCTCGGTGGCGTAGTAGGCAAAGGCATCGGTGGCGTCCAGTGCGTTTTCACTGAATTTCTGGCTGAGCTCGGCCTGGCGTTCCTGGATTTTGGCGAAACGGTCGCGGTCGGCGCCCTGCAACTCGGCGCCTGAAAGCACAAAGTTGCGGATCGCATTCTTGTGGGCCTGGCGCTGTTCGGCATTCAGGGTACTGACATCAATGGCCTTGTATTTGGCGTAAAGGCGCTCGTCGGCGCCCAGGCGAGTCCAGAACTCGGTCACGCGCGGCAGGGCGGCGTTGTAGGCGGCGCGCAACTCAGGCGTGTCGGCCACGCTGTTGAGGTGGCTCACGGCGCCCCAGGCGCGGCCCAGGTTTTCGGTGGCGACGTCCAGCACGCGGGCGATGCCCGTCCAGGTGGCCGGAAAGTCCGCCGCCGTGACGGTCTCCAGCGCCGTGTCGGCCTTGGCCAGCAGTTCGTCGACGGCGGGTGCCACATGCTCGGGCTGGATTCGGTCAAACAGCGGGAGGTCGGAAAAATCGAGGAGTGGATTGGTCATGACGTGTAGCTGTGGGCGAAGGTCTCGAATCTAAAGGCTTGCCGGCCGTGCGGCCAGAAGAAAGTCGCTATGGCAGCGATTGCCCCGGAGCCGCTGTGGGCCCGCAGGGCGGAAAAGCCGTTCAGCCTTGCGCGCTTTTCTTGAGGCTTTTGAGCTGGGGCTTTTTGGCGCGCTTGACGGTGCCGCCGGGCGTGAGGCGCTGGTTGCCGAGCACGCGCAGGGTTTTCACCTCGGGGCGCTGGCCGTAGCGTGAGCTGTTCTTCAGCACCTTGACGTCGCGCGGGCCGGGCATGCGGTCTTCATTGACCTTTTTTTCCTTGGGCGGCATGGGGCGCCACAGCACCAGCAGCTTGCCGATGTGCTGGATGGGGGCGGCGTTGAGCTGGTCGGCCAGGGTCTGGAAGATCTCTTCGCGGCCGGCGCGGTCGTCCGACAGCACCCGCACCTTGATGAGCCCGTGGGCGTTGAGCGCCGCATCGGTTTCTTTCTTGACGGCAGCGGTGAGGCCGTCGGAGCCGATCATCACCACGGCGTTGAGGTGGTGGGCATCGGCGCGGTGATCCTTGCGCTGGGCGGGGGTAAGTTGTATTTGAGCCATGCCCCAATTATCGGGCGAGTCGGGAAGAGGACAATAGACCCCATGAAAGTAAATGCCAAGACCGATTTCAAGCCCGGCGTCCAGACGGACGCCAAGGCCGCCGCCAAAGCGGCCGGGAAAGTCGCCGCCAAGGCCGGCGGCAAGGGGAAAAAGGTCAACAAGGCGTGGCTGCACGACCACATCAACGACCCCTACGTCAAACTCGCCCAGAAAGAGGGTTACCGGGCCCGCGCCGCTTACAAACTCAAGGAAATCGACGAAACCTTCGGCCTGGTCAAACCGGGTGATTGTGTGGTCGACCTGGGCAGCACGCCGGGCGCCTGGAGCCAGTATGTGCGGCGCCGGCTGTCTCCTACGGGCGCGGCGGTGGGCACGCTCAACGGCCGCATCATCGGGCTGGATCTGCTGCCGATGGAGCCGATTGAGGGCGTGACCTTTATTCAGGGCGACTTCCGCGAGGCCGAGGTGCTGCAGCAGCTCGAAGCAGCCCTGGCCACACCCGAGGGGCAGGTCCGGGTCGACCTTGTGATTTCGGACATGGCGCCCAACCTGTCGGGTATTGAATCGGCCGATGCGGCGCGCATTGCCCATCTGATCGAGCTGGCGGTGGAATTTGCCCAGAACCGCATGAAGCCGGACGGCACGCTGGTGGTCAAGCTCTTTCACGGCAGCGGCTATGACCAGCTCGTCAAACTCTTCCGGGACACCTTCAAGGTGGTGAAACCCCTTAAGCCCAAAGCTTCTCGTCCAGGCTCGTCAGAGACTTTCCTGATCGGGCGAGGGCTGAAAAAGCGCGCAGAAGCCGTAGGATGAGTGCATCCTGCGACATCAGCGCGGCAAATATCACCTAAACCCGCTTCAAACCAGGGGCCGGAGCCGGAATACGCGGTTTTTGCCCTTGAAACGCCTAAAATCAGGCGCATGTGACTTTTGTTCTTATACCGGAGTAGTCCTTGAACAATCAGTGGTTTTCCAAAATTGCAATCTGGCTGGTTATCGCCATGGTGCTTTTCACCGTCTTCAAGCAATTTGATACACGCGGTGGCGCCGGCTCCAACTACCTGGGTTACTCCGAATTCCTGGAAGAAGTGCGTGGCAAGCGTATCAAGCAGGCCACCATCGCTGAAGGCCAGGGCGGCACCGAGATCTCGGCGACCACCATCGATGACCGCAAGGTCCGCACCACGGCCACCTACCTTGACCGCGGCCTGGTCGGCGACCTGATCGCCAACGACGTCAAGTTCGACGTCAAACCCCGCGAAGAAACCTCTTTGCTCACCTCTATCCTGATCAGCTGGGGCCCCATGCTGCTGCTGATCGGCGTGTGGATTTATTTCATGCGGCAGATGCAGGGCGGCGGCAAGGGCGGGGCGTTCAGCTTCGGCAAGTCCAAGGCGCGCATGCTGGACGAGTCCACCAATCCCGTCACCTTTGCAGACGTCGCAGGCTGCGACGAAGCCAAGGAAGAGGTCAAGGAAGTCGTTGATTTCCTGAAAGACCCGCAAAAATTCCAGAAGCTGGGCGGACGCATTCCGCGTGGCTTGCTGCTGGTTGGCCCCCCGGGCACCGGTAAGACCCTGCTCGCCAAAGGCATCGCCGGCGAGGCCAAGGTGCCTTTCTTCTCGATCTCCGGCTCCGACTTCGTTGAAATGTTTGTCGGCGTGGGCGCGGCCCGTGTGCGCGACATGTTCGAAAACGCCAAGAAAAACGCCCCCTGCATCATCTTCATCGATGAAATCGACGCAGTCGGCCGCCAGCGCGGCGCCGGCCTGGGCGGCGGCAATGACGAACGCGAGCAGACCCTGAACCAGATGCTGGTCGAGATGGACGGCTTTGAAACCAATGTCGGCGTGATCGTGGTGGCTGCCACCAACCGTCCCGACATCCTGGACGCCGCTTTGCTGCGCCCCGGCCGTTTTGACCGCCAGGTGTATGTGACGCTGCCTGATATCCGCGGCCGCGAGCAGATCCTCAATGTGCACATGCGCAAGGTTCCGCTCGGCCAGGACGTGAACGCCAGCGTGATCGCCCGCGGCACGCCCGGCATGTCCGGCGCCGACCTGGCCAACCTTTGCAATGAAGCCGCCCTGATGGCCGCACGCCGCAATGCGCGCACCGTCGAGATGCAGGACTTTGAAAAGGCCAAAGACAAGATCCTGATGGGCCCAGAGCGCAAGAGCATGGTCATGCCCGAGGAAGAGCGCCGCAACACGGCGTACCACGAGTCTGGCCACGCGTTGATTGGCAAGCTGCTGCCCAAGTGCGACCCGGTCCACAAGGTCACCATCATCCCGCGCGGCCGTGCGCTGGGCGTGACGATGAGCCTGCCGGCGCAAGACCGCTACAGCTACGACCGTGAATTCATGCTCAGCCAGATCAGCATGCTGTTTGGCGGCCGCATTGCCGAAGAAGTCTTCATGAACCAGATGACGACAGGCGCCAGCAACGACTTTGAGCGTGCCACCGCATTGGCCCGCGACATGGTCACCCGCTACGGCATGACCGAAGCGCTGGGCCCCATGGTCTACGCCGAAAACGAAGGCGAAGTCTTCCTGGGCCGTTCGGTCACCAAGACCAACAACATGAGCGAGTCGACCCTGCAAAAGGTCGACGGCGAAGTGCGCCGCATCATCGACCAGCAATACGCCCTGGCGCGCAAGCTGATCGAAGAGAACCAGGACAAGATGCATGCCATGGCCAAGGCCCTGCTCGAATGGGAAACCATAGACATGGACCAGCTCGACGACATCATGGCCGGCAAGGAGCCGCGCCCACCCAAGGACTGGACGCCGCGTAACTCGTCCGTCGGCGGCGGTGGCGGCCCCAGCGGCGGCACACCGGCTGTCAGCACCGATCCGGCGCCGACAGTGGCCTGAGAAGGAACGAATAACAAGTGACTGCCAGTCAGTCGCCATAACCGGGGCCAGTCCCCGGTTTTTTATTTCCGGACACGAATCATGATTTGGCAAACCTCCCGCTTTCAAATCGACCTGTCGCAGCCGCGCGTGATGGGCATCGTCAATGTCACGCCCGATTCGTTTTCAGACGGCGGCAAGTACTTCTCGCAAGACGGCAGTTTCGCCAGCGTGTTCGCGCACTGCGACAAGCTGCTGAAGGACGGCGCCGACCTGCTGGATATCGGTGGTGAATCCACCCGCCCCGGCGCGCCGCCTGTGCCGCTGGAGGAAGAGCTTGCCCGCGTGCTGCCGGTGGTGCGGCATGCGGTCAAGCTGGGTGTGCCGCTCTCGATAGACACCTACAAGCCCGAGGTGATGCGGGCGGTGCTCGACCTGGGCGCCGACGTGATCAACGACATCTGGGCGCTGCGCAAACCGGGCGCTGTCGAAGCCGTGGCCGGCCACCCCAGCTGCGGCGTTTGCCTGATGCACATGCACCGCGAGCCGCAGACCATGCAGGTCGCGCCCATGGAGGGTGATGTGGTGCCGCAGGTGCTGGCTTTCCTTGAGGCGGCCGCAGCTGGCCTGCAGGCGGCGGGCGTGGACAAGTCCCGCATCGTGCTTGATGTGGGTGTGGGCTTCGGCAAAACCGTGGCGCAAAATTTTGCGCTGCTGGCGCGTCAGCAAGAGTTTCTGGCCGCTGGCTACCCGCTGCTGGCCGCCTGGTCGCGCAAATCCTCCTTGGCGGCCGTCACCAGCACTTCGCTGGCTGCTGTGGCCCAGCTGGATGTGGCCGACCGCATGGTACCCAGCGTGGCCGCGGCCCTGTTGGCGGTTGACCGAGGCGCCCGCATTGTGCGCGTGCATGACGTCAAAGAAACCGTACAGGCCCTCAAGGTCTGGACGGCCGCAAGCTGAGTCTTCAGGCTTTGGCTGACACGGGGGCAGGGCAACGCCACCTAAAATAAGCCCACATTCGCAAGAACATCCAGAACAACAAGCTCCACAGGGACAAAACCCCATGACCAGAAAATACTTCGGCACCGACGGCATTCGCGGCACGGTAGGCCAGCCACCCATCACGCCCGACTTTGTGCTGCGCCTGGCGCATGCCGTGGGCCGCGTGCTGCGCCGCACGGAATCCCGCCCCACGGTGCTGATCGGAAAAGACACCCGCATCTCGGGCTACATGCTTGAGAGCGCGCTGGAGTCCGGCTTTAACTCCGCCGGGGTTGACGTTGTGCTGCTGGGGCCGCTGCCCACACCCGGTGTGGCCTACCTCACACGCGCCCAGCGCGCCAGCCTGGGCGTGGTCATCAGCGCCAGCCACAACGCCTACCCCGACAACGGCATCAAGTTTTTCAGCGCCCAGGGCACCAAGCTGGACGACGCGTGGGAACTGGCGGTGGAAGCCGCGCTCGATGAGTCGCCTGTCTGGGCCGATTCGGCCACGCTGGGCAAGGCCCGCCGCCTCGACGACGCCGCAGGCCGCTATATCGAATTCTGCAAAAGCACGTTTGCCAACGACCTCACCCTCAAGGGCCTGAAGATCGTCGTCGACGGCGCGCACGGCGCGGCGTATCACATCGCGCCCATGGTCTTCCATGAACTGGGCGCTGAAGTCATCGCCATCGGCTGCGCGCCCGACGGCCTCAACATCAACCACGAAGTCGGGGCCACGCACCCCGAAGCGCTGATCAAGGCCGTCAGGGCCAATAAGGCCCACTACGGCATCGCGCTCGACGGCGACGCCGACCGCCTGCAGATGGTGGACGCCGACGGCCGCCTCTTCAACGGCGACGAGGTGCTCTTTCTCATGGTCAACGAGCGACTGGCGCGCGGCGAAAAAGTGCCCGGCACGGTCGGCACGCTGATGACCAATATGGCGGTGGAAGTTGCCCTCAAGAAAAAAGGCGTGGAGTTTGTACGTGCCAAAGTCGGCGACCGCTATGTGCTCGAAGAGCTCGACAAGCGCGGCTGGCTGCTGGGCGGTGAAGGTTCGGGCCACCTGCTGGCGCTAGACAAACACACCACCGGCGACGGCCTCATCAGCGCCTTGCAGGTGCTGCAGGCCTGTGTGCGCAGCGGCAAGACGATTGCCCAGCTGCTCGGCGAGGTCGTGCTGTTCCCGCAAACCCTGATCAATGTGCGTCTCAAGCCCGGCCAGGACTGGAAGAGCAGCAAGCAGCTCGCCGACATGACCAAAACGGTGGAAGCCGAGCTGGGTGACACCGGCCGCGTGTTGATACGCGCCAGCGGCACCGAGCCGCTGCTGCGAGTGATGGTTGAGGCTCGCGACGCAGGCCAGGCCAAAAGCTGCGCCGAGCGCGTGGCCGATACAGTGCGCTCCTGACCGACGGCGGCCAGCTAATCAGTAGCACACGAGCAACCGGCTAGAAGACCTCAACAGCTTCCATCAAGCGGGCCCGCTCATCCGGCGTGAGCACCTTGGGCTGTACGCGCGGCCTTCCGTCATCCGGGTTGAAGAAGGGCGTGAGCTTGTAGCCGCCATTGAGCCTTGTGCGTATCAGCCTCGTCATGAACCCAAGAATAGCCACGGTGGTGCTGACCGCCATGCCCTTGGGGCTACCTTTGCCGCTCTTCATGCCGACCTTCATGCGCACCGGGCCAAAAGCGCTGTCCAGGCTGATTGAAGGAGCTTGCAGGCAGTTGTGCAGCAGGCCGACATGTGACACCTTGAAGTCACGCGCCGTATTGCCGATCGGCGTATTGCAGCAACTCGCATACCAGCGCAGCATGCCTCTGCCGCTGAGCGACATGCAGGTGAGCGATTCCACTCCCTGAGTGAAGGTGACATTCTGGGGCAGGGTGGCGATCACATCCGAGCCGCCCATCTCATCCAGAATCTCCCCGGGTTTCCCCAGGAAGTGCGCATAGGCCTGGCAGTCCTTGCAGTAGCAGATGCCTCGGCATGCCGTTTCAGGATGGCTGACGTAGCCTTTTAGCGTGCCGCACTGGCATTGCAATGGGTGGTTCATGGCTGCAGCTTTCTCGCTTTAAGGTGGAACACGTGTAAGGTCAGCGACCACAGCACCACCGGCAACAACAGCGCGGCAGCAGCGACTTCCGAAAGAATGGTGATGTTGGCCACCAAGGGATGCAACTCAATAGGGGCCACCGCGTAGTGGCCCAGGCCGTCAAAGCCCAGCGCCGCGTACACGGCCATCAGCAGCAAGCCCGTGGCCATGTACTTCTTGCGCATCAGTAGCAGGCCCACCACGCCGACCGATGTGATCGCGGCCCACACCGCATAGACCTGCGCACGAGTCAGCCACGCCGGCAGGTTGGGGTATTCGCAGATGAATTCAGCGTTGTGGCTGAAGTGGCCGAGGCTGGTGAGGAAATACGCCGCCGTCAGGGCCAGCAGCAATTTGGGAAGATCGGTGAGGCTGCGAAAGAAACGCATGGTTCAGGCCTGTGGTTGTAGAAGTGGAAGGCCACAGGTGCTTCACCTGCAGACTTCCAGTCTAACCAACCGGGCAGCCGCGCGAGCCAGCGGCCTCCGTGCGCTTTAAGCCAGCGTATACGCCGTCTTCACGGTCGTGAAAAACTCCTGCGCATACTTGCCCTGCTCGCGCGGGCCGTAGCTGGAACCCTTGCGGCCGCCAAACGGCACGTGGTAGTCGACGCCCGCCGTCGGCAAATTCACCATGACCATGCCGGCCTGGCTGTGGCGCTTGAAGTGGGTGGCGTATTTGAGGCTGGTGGTGGCGATGCCGGCTGAGAGGCCAAAGGGCGTGTCGTTGGCGGTGGCCAGCGCTGCTTCGTAGTCTTTCACGCGGATGATGCTGGCGACCGGGCCGAAGATTTCTTCGCGGTTGATGCGCATGCCGGCTGCGCTTTCGGTGAAGAGCGCCGGCTGCATGAAGTAGCCCTCTGCACCGCTGCCGGTGTGGCAAGGAATGCGCGCGCCGCCAAAAGCCAGCTTGGCGCCTTCAGCCTTGCCGATTTCGATGTAGCTCAAATCCTGCTCAAGCTGCGCCTGCGACGACACCGGGCCGACGTCGGTGCCGGCTGTGAGGGCGTCGCCGACCTTGATGCGCGCCATGCGCGCCTGCAGTGCTTCGATAAAGGCCGGGTAGATGCCGTCGGTCACGATGAGGCGGCTGGACGCGGTGCAACGCTGGCCGGTGGAGTAGAAGGCGCTCTGCGCGCTCAGCTCAACCGCCTGCGTCAGGTCGGCGTCGTCCAGGATGATCTGCGGGTTTTTGCCGCCCATCTCAAGCTGCACCTTCTTGAGGTTCTTCGCGCACGCCTCTGCAATGCGGCCGCCCACACCGACCGAGCCGGTGAAGCTGATGGCGTTCACGCCGGGGTGGTTGACCAGCGCATCGCCGATCACGCGGCCCGGGCCCATGACCAGGTTGAACACGCCGGCCGGAATGCCGGAGCGTGAAATGATTTCAGCCAGCGCCCAGGCGCTGCCGGGCACCAGGTCAGCGGGCTTTAACACCACGCAGTTGCCGAAGGCCATCGCCGGCGCAATCTTCCAGGCCGGGATGGCAATGGGAAAGTTCCACGGCGTGATCAGGCCCACCACGCCCACGGGCTCGCGTGTGATTTCCACGCCGATACCGGGCCGCACCGAGGGGATCGTCTCGCCCGACAGGCGCAGGCATTCACCGGCAAAGAACCTGAAGATATGGCCGGCGCGGGTGGCTTCGCCAATGCCTTCGGGTTTGGTCTTGCCTTCTTCGCGCGAGAGCAGGGTGCCCAGCTCTTCACGGCGCGCAAGGATTTCGGTGCCGATCTTGTCGAGCGCATCCGCACGCGCCTGTATGCCCGAGGTAGACCATGCCGGGAAGGCCGCCTGCGCCGCCTTGACTGCCGCATCCAGGCCGGCTGCATCGGCCTGCGTGTACTGGCCGATCACGTCGGACAGATTGGAGGGATTCAGGTTGTCGGTGGCCCCTGTGCCCTCCACCCATTCGCCGTTGATCAGGTTGCGGTGCAATGCGTCGGTCGAGGAAGTCATGGTGTCCTGAAGATATGTTGGGTTTAGCGGGCCCAGCGCAAGACCATGGGGTCCAGGCGGCGGGCGGTTTCAAGGAGGCCGGCGCGCACCGCGGGGTGCATGGCGGGGAAGGGGTGGCGCGGCGCTTCAGATGCAATGATGCCACCTTCCTTCATCAAGGCCTTGGCCGTGAGGATTCCCCCCTGGCGGTTCTCGTAATTGATCAGCGGCAGCCAGCGTGTGTACTCGGCCGCGGCCTCATCGCGCTTGCCGGCCACCCATGCGTCCATGATCCTGCGGATGCCGTCCGGATAGCCGCCGCCCGTCATTGCGCCTGTCGCGCCGGCTTCCAGGTCTGGCAGCAGGGTGATGGCTTCTTCGCCGTCCCATGGGCCTTCAATCGCATCGCCGCCCAGGCGGATCAGCTCGCGCAGCTTGGAGGCCGCGCCCGGCGTTTCGATTTTGAAGTAGGCAACGTTGCGGATCTCTTTGGCCATGCGCGCCAGGAAGGGCGCGGACAGCGTGGTGCCGCTGACAGGCGCATCCTGGATCATGACGGGAATGTCGATGGCGGCCGACAGCGTGGCGAAGAACTCGTAGATTTTTTCTTCCGTCACGCGGATGGTGGCGCCGTGATATGGCGGCATCACCATCACCATGGCCGCGCCCAGGTCTTGCGCGCGGCGGCTGCGCTCGGCGCAAACTTTGGTGCCGAAGTGTGTGGTCGTCACAATCACCGGTACGCGGCCTGCCACATGCTTGAGGATGGTGGCGGTGAGCACTTCACGCTCGTCATCAGACAGCACAAACTGCTCGGAGAAGTTGGCCAGAATGCACAAGCCCGTCGAGCCCGCATCGATCATGAAGTCAACGCAACGCTTCTGGCTTTCCAGGTCCAGCTCGCCCGCATCGGTGAAGGTGGTGGGCACCACCGGAAACACGCCCTGGTATCTGGCTGTCATGGTGTTTGCTTGACGTTTATTCGACGATGTTGAAGTCTTTGAGAAACTCGGTCTTCATGGTCAGGCCCAGGCCTGGCTTGTTGTCGTCGAGTTGCAGGAAGCCGTTTTCGGCCACGGGCTCGCCGTCAAAGATGTAATAGAAGAGCTCGTTGCCGACTTCCACGTCAAACATCGGGAAGTACTCGCTCATCGGCGAGGCAATCGTGCTCATGGTCAGGTGGTAGTTGTGCATCTGGCCGGCGTGTGGAATCACCGGCACGCTGTAAGCCTCGCACAGCGCATTGATCTTGTGCGCCGCCGTGATGCCGCCCACGCGGTTGGTGTCGTACTGCACGACCGACACGGCTTTTTTGTCGAGCAGCTGCTTGAAGCCGTAGAGGCTGAACTCATGCTCGCCGCCCGAGATCGGGATGCTGGTGAGCTGGTTGAGCTCGGCATAGCCGTCGATGTCGTCGGCGATCACGGGCTCTTCGACCCAGCGCGGCTGGAATTTCTCCAGCTTGGGCAGCATGCGCTTGGCGTACTCCAGGTTCCAGCCCATGTAGCACTCCATCATCAGGTCGTTGTCGTAGCCGATGACTTCGCGGATGGCTTCCACGGCTTTCAGGTTTTCAGACACGCCCTTGGTGCCGTGCGCCGGGCCGTAACCAAAGCGCGACTTGAACATGGTGAAACCCTGGTCCAGGTATTTTTGCGCTTCGTCCTGCATGGCCTTGATGTCGGTGCGGTAGAGCTTGGAGTAGTAGCAGGGAATCTTTTCCTTGGTGCGGCCACCCAGCAGCTTGAACACCGGCTTGTTGACCGACTTGCCCAGGATGTCCCAGATGGCGAGGTCTACCGCAGAGATCGCGGCCATGGTCACGCCCTTGCGGCCCCAGGCGTGGGTGCTGCGGTACATGCGCTGCCACAGGTACTCGTAATCCCACGGGTCCTGGCCCAGCACCAGCGGCGTGAGGTACTGGTCGATGATGGCTTTGGCGATATGCGGCGCCAGCGCGACGTTGCCCAGGCCGACGATTCCGTCGTCGGTTTCAATCTCGACCACTGTCCAGGAATGGAAGCGGAAGGTGCTCATCGACTCCGTCTTGGAATAGACCAGATCCATCGCGTTGGAGCAGAAGTTGCCTTGGGGTGGAACGGTCTTGCCTTTCCATTCAAACACGCGTGCGCGTACTGATTTGATTTTCATGTTGGTTCTTTAACGGTAAAAAAGGAAGAGAAAGAAGAGGAGGAAAAATTCAGGCGGCTGCTTGCAAACGTGCCGCACCCATACGTTGGGCAATCCGGAATGCGTTGAGCGTGGCATTCACATCCGCCACACCCTGGCCCGCAATGTCATACGCCGTGCCATGCGCCGGTGTGGTGATGGGCACCGGCAGGCCGCCTTGCACCGTCACACCCTTGCTGAAGCCCATGAGCTTGATGGCGATCTGGCCCTGGTCGTGGTACATGGTGACGATGGCCTGGTACTGGCCGGCCTGCGCTTTCAAAAAGATGGTGTCCGCCGGGAAGGGGCCGTCCACCGGCACGCCGCCGGCGCGCAGCTCGGCCACTGCCGGCTCGATGATGTCGATCTCTTCGCGCCCGCAGACACCGCCGTCGCCGCCGTGCGGGTTAAAGGCCGCCACGGCCACCTTGGGGCTGGCGTTGCCGCTGGCTTTGAGCGATGCGTAGATCAGCCGGGTCGCGTCGACGATGCGCTCTTTGCTGAGCATGGCGGCGGCGTCTTTCAGCGGGATGTGCGATGACACGCGGGCCGTCCACAAATCGCCCAGGGTGTTGAACTCGCAGAAGTAGCCGGTCACGCCCAGGTATTCGGCAAAGTGGTGCAACTCGTCTTCATGTTTCAGGCCGCCCAGCTTCATGGCCTGCTTGTTCAGCGGGGCGAAGCAGATCGCGTCCACCTCACCGCGTTTGGCGCCGTCCATGCAAAGGTTGAGCACCTGCAACACCGCCGCGCCGCAGGCCGCTTGCGCCTGGCTGCGCTGCACCTGCGCCGGTTGAATCGTGTCCGTAGCCAGGAAGGCCGGCAGGCGGGTGTCGGCGCGGTTGCGCACCTCGGCCAGGCTGGTCACTGCTTGTGTGGCGATGGTTTGCTTCGCCGTGAGTTGGCCTTGCTGCCAGAGCCAGGCGTCGCCCAGCAGCACGATGTTGGCGGCCTCCGTGATGCCGGGTTGCGATAGCAGCCGTGCAATCAGTTCGGGGCCTATGCCTGCCGCATCGCCCAGCGTGAGTGCGATCACGGGTTTGTTTGCAGATAGCGTCTGCGAGTTGCTCATGGCGTCCATCCAGTCAGCGTGTTGTGTTCAATCAAGCTTGATGTTTTTCTTGGCGATCAGGTCACCATAACGCTTGTTCTCGTCGTTGTGAAACTGCGCGAACTGCGCCTGTGTCATCGGCGTCAGGTCGGCGCCTATGGCGCTCAGGCGGGCCTGCGTCTCGGGCATGGCCAGCACTTTGGTCACTTCGTTGTAAACGCGTTCCTGCACAGCCTTGGGCGTGGCGGCCGGCATGTAGATGCCGTACCAGGCGCTCATCTCCACGCCCTTGAGGCCGGCTTCGGCCATTGTCGGCACATTGGGCAGCTGCGGGTTGCGTTTGGCGCTGGCCACGGCCAAGGCCTTGATGCGGCCGTTTTTGATCTGGCCGATGACGGAGGGCATGGTGTCAAAGCTCAGCTGCACCTGGCCGCCGACCAGGTCGATCAGCGCCGGGCCGCTGCCGCGGTAGGGGATGTGGGTGATGAAAACGCCGGCCTGGTCTTTAAAGAGCTCGGCCGCGATGTGCTGCGTGCTGCCCGAGCCGCTGGTGGCGTAATTGAGCTGGCCGGGCTTGGCCTTGGCCAGCTTGATGAGCGACTGCACCGAATCGACCGGCAGGGCGTTGTTGACCACCAGCACATTGGGCACGGCGCCGACAAAGACCACGGGCACCAGGTCCTTGTTGTTGTCGTAGCCGAGTTTGAGCAGGTGCGGCGCAATCGCATGCGCGGTCGAGACACCCATCACCATGGTGTGACCGTCGGTGGACTTGGCGGTCGCGTCGACGGCCAGGGTGTTGGAGGCGCCGGGGCGGTTTTCAACAACGATGGGTTGCTTCAAGAGCGGGCCCAACCGGTCGGCCACGGCGCGGGCCATGGCGTCGGTGCCGCCGCCGGGGGCCGAGCCCACCAGGATGCGCACCGGTTTGGTCGGCCAGTCTTGCGCCAGCGCTGGGGCGCTTGCGAAAGCGCAGGCGGCTGCCAGCAGGGCGGGAAGAAGCTGAAGCGGTTTCAGGGATTTCAGGCGGGTCATGGTCGTTGTCTCCGGGTCATTGTTGTAAAGAAATCTCGAACGATGACCCGATGGTAGGGAGCATGACAGTTAACGTAAATTGAAAATTCCTGATTATTTGATAACCTATGGTGATCAATTGAATTTCCACCTGATTTGCACCCTGAAACGGCCCGCCATGCCCACATCCCGTACACCCGGCAGTTCTTCCATCCCTCAACTGCTCAACCGCCTGCGTATGCGCCAGGTCGCATTGATCCTGGCCGTCGGTGAGCACGGTACCTTGCGCAAGGCCTCGGCTGAGCTGGGCATGACGCAGCCGGCCGCCACCAAGATGATCCAGGAGCTGGAGTCCGCGCTGGGCCAGCGCCTGTTTGAGCGGGTAGGGCGCGGGCAAAAGCTCACGCCGGCCGGCGACAGCGTGCTGCGCTACTTCCGGGGGATGCGCGGCTCGGTCGAGTCGATGACACGCGAGCTGGCCGAGCTGGAACTGGGCGGCTCGGGCCGTGTGTCGGTGGGCAGCATCATGGCGCCGTCACCCAATTTGCTGACGCAGGCCATCATCGCGCTGAAGAAGGCCTACCCCTTGATGTCGGTCGACGTGACCATGGACACCAGCGACCGGCTGTTCGAGCTGCTGCGCGAAGGTGTGCTCGACCTGGCCATTGGCCGTATCCGCGACGAGCACCGCGCCGACTATGCCTTCACGGCGCTGGAAAACGAGGCGCTGGCCCTGGTGGTGGGCGTGCAGCACCCGCTGGCCAAAAAGAAGGCGGTCAGGTTCGCCGACCTGTTGGGTTACGGCTGGATACTGCAACCCCATGGCAGCCCGATGCGCGAGGTGCTGGAGCAGGAGTTCCGCATGCTGCAGACGCCATCGCCCAAGGGCTTGATCGAAACCGCGTCCATCCTCACCACCACCAACCTGATTGCCGAGACCGACATGGTGGGCGTGATGCCGCTGTCGATCGCCGGCACCTATGCCAAACACGGCCTGCTGGCCATCTTGTCCTGCCACATTCAGCACAAGATGGAGGCTTTCGGCACCATCATCCGCAAAGATCGGCCGCTGAGTGAGGCGGCGCGGTTTTTTCTCTCGGCGATTCACGGGCGGGAGTTTTCGGCTCCTGACTGATCGGCCAGCCTGATCAAGGTTTCGCAGCGGTTTGCGCACCGGACGCGTGCCATCCGCCACCCAGCGACTGGACCAGCGCCACCGCAGTGGTCTGCCGGTCGGCCATGGCCTGCACCAGCGCGCGGCGTGCGCTCAGCGCGGTCGCCTGGGCGGTGATGACTTCGGTGTAGCCCACCTGGCCGCTGCGGTAGCGGTTAAGCACTTGCTGCTCGACTTGGTCGGCCGCGGCGGAGGCCTGGCGGCGCAGCTCCTGCTGCGTGAGAAGCACGCGGGTGGCGGAGAGCTGGTCTTCCACGTCCTGGAAGGCGACCAGCACCGTCTGCCGGTAGCGCGCCACGGCCTGCTCATGCTGGGCGCGCGCGCCATCCACACGGGCGCCGGTGGCGCCAAAGTCAAAGATCAGCTGCGCTGCCGACAGACCCAGTGACCAGACACTGCTGGACGCCTTGAAAAGATCGGCCACGCGGCTGGCGCCCGTGCCGGCCGAGGCGCTGAGCGAAAGGCTGGGGTAGTAGGCGCTTTTGGCGATGCCGATCTGCTCGTTGGCCGAGGCCACGCGGCGCTCGGCGGCGGCGATGTCGGGCCGGCGTTGCAGTAGCTCAGATGGCACGCCCAGCGGCACTTCAGGCACCACGGGTTTCCATTCGGCGGGCGGCAGGCTGAAGTTGCTGGGTGCTTCGCCCACCAGCACAGCAATCGCGTGCTCCAGCTGCGCGCGCTGGCGCTGCAGGCCGGCGTTGTCGGCCTGGGCGTTGGCAAGCTGGGTTTGCGCCTGCAGCACATCGGTCTTGGCGGCGATGCCGGCGGTGTAGCGGTTTTGCGTGATCTCGAGTGCGCGCTGGTAGCCCGCCAGTGTGGTTTCGAGCAGCGCTTTTTGCGCGTCCGTCTGGCGCAGCGAAAAGTAATTGGCGGCCAGCTCGCCCTGGGCCGAGAGCTTGGCTGAGGCCAGGTCGGCGGCGCTGGCCTGCTCACCCGCGGTGGCGCTGTCGACCGCGCGGCCCAGGCGGCCCCAGACATCGGGCTCCCAGCTGCCGCCTATGCTGAGCTGGTAGTTGTTGCCGACACGGCCGGTAGTGCCGGTGGCCACATTGCCGCTGGCACGCGAACGCGAGGCGCCGCCGTCCAGCGTGACCGAGGGGAAGAGGGATGCACGCTGCTCACGCACCAGCGCCCGTGCCTGGGCATACGAGGCCACGGCCAGCGCGACGTTCTGGTTGGAGACATCCACGCGTGCCTGCAACTGATCCAGCACCGGGTCGTTAAAGAGGCGCCACCAGGGGCCGCGCTCCAGCGCATCGGCCGGCACCGCAGGCACCCAGCCTTCGGCTTCCTTGAAAGTGCTGACGTCTGCGGTGGTGGGCGTTTTGTAGTCGGGGCCGACGGCGCAGCCGCCCAGCGCAAGCACCAGTGCGGCAGCGAGCAGACGCAGGGCGAATCGCGGCGTCGGAGTTTGGGCGGCAGGGGTGATGTGTTTCATGGCAGTCATTCGTCAATCACTGCAGTTGCAGCGGGGCGCCGGGCGGCGGCGTGCCGGATTCGTCTGGATGGCGGCTGAGCTGGCGCTCCAGTGGGCTGCGGCGGCGCAGCTTGTCCATCAGCACGTAGACCACGGGCGTGGTGAGCAGCGTCAGCACCTGGCTGGCGATCAGACCGCCGATGATGGCGATGCCCAGCGGACGGCGCAGCTCGGCGCCTTCGCCGAAGCCGATGGCCAATGGCAGCGCACCCAAAATGGCTGCCAGCGTGGTCATCAGGATGGGGCGAAAACGCAGCAGGCAGGCTTCACGCACGGCTTCCAGGGCAGAAAGCCCGCGCGAGCGTTCCGCCTCCAGCGCGAAGTCGATGATCAGGATGGCGTTTTTCTTGACGATGCCGATCAGCAGAAAGACGCCGATCAGCGCGATGATGGAAAAGTCGAGCTTGAACATCAGCAGCGCCAGCACCGCGCCCACGCCGGCCGAGGGCAGGGTGGAGAGCACGGTGATCGGGTGGATCAGGCTTTCATAGAGGATGCCCAGCACGATGTAAATCACCACCAGCGCGGCCAGGATCAATAGCGGCTGCTGGCCTTGTGACTCCTGCGCGCTGCGCGCCGTGCCGGCAAAGCTGCCGCGCACATTGGTCGGCAGCCGGATGTCGGCTTCGGACTGGCGCACGGCCGCTTCGCCGTCGCTCAGGGTGGAGCCGTCGGCCAGGTTGTAAGAGATGGTGGTGGAGAGCTCGCCGTCTTCATGGCTGATGGAGGCGGCCGTCGGGTTCTCGCTGAAACGCGCGATCGCCGACAACGGCACCATGTTGGTCGCGGTGGTGCTGAGCACATTGCCGCTTGAAGAATCGCGCAGGCCCGGGTTTGCGGCGACGCTGCTTGTGGTGGCCGTTGTGCTGGATGTGGCCGTTGTACCCGTCGTACCGGTCGTACTGGTGGTGCTGGAAGGGGTGCTGGTCGCGGTTGTGGCGGCACTGCTAGTCGTGCCCCCACCGGCATTCTTGGCCGGAACGTAAATATCCTTGAGCGACTCGGGGCTGCGCGTGTAGCGCGGCGCCACCTCCATGATCACGTGGTACTGGTTGAGTTCGGCATAGATGGTGGCCACCTGGCGCTGGCCGAAACCGTTGTAGAGCGCGTTGTCCACGTCGCGTGAGCTGATGCCCAGGCGCGCGGCGCTTTCCTTGTCGACGGTGACCATGGTCTCTACGCCGTTTTCCTGCTGGTCGGTGTCCACGTCGGTCAGCGCGTCCTGGGTCTTCATGCGTTCGGCGAGGCGGGTGGCCCACAGGCTCAAATCGGCCGCGTTGTCGCTTTTGAGCGTGTACTGGTAAGTCGAATTGGTCTGGCGCCCGCCACCGCGCAGGTCCTGCACGGTATTGAGGAAGAGGCTCACGCCCGTCACCTGCGCCAGTTGCGGCCGCAGCCGCGCGATCACGGCCTGGCCGCCTTCTTTGCGCTGGCCGACGGGCTTGAGGTTGATGAACATGAAGCCGCCGCCCGCACGTGAACCGCCGGTAAAACCCACCACGGTGTCCACCGCCGGGTCGGCGCGGATGATATCGACCAGCTGCTTGAGCTTGGACTGCAACGCCTGGAAGGAGATGCTGCGGTCGGCGCGCAGGCCGCCGTTGATCTGGCCGGTGTCCTGCTGCGGGAAGAAGCCCTTGGGCGCTTTCACATACAGGTACACATTGAGGCCGACGACTGCCGCCAGGATCAGCATCACCAGCAGCTTGCTGTGCAGCGCCCAGTCCAGGCTGGTTTCATAGCTGCGGTGCACACGGTTGAAGGCCGACTCAAACCAGCGGGCAATGCGGCCGGGCGGCTTGCTGTGCGCGTCGGGCTTGAGCAGCCAGGCGCACATCATGGGTGTGGTCGTCAGCGAGATGATCAGCGAAATCAGCACTGCCGCTGACAGTGTCACGGCGAATTCGCGGAACAGCCGGCCTATCTGCCCGCCCATAAAAAGCAGCGGAATGAACACCGCCACCAGCGACAGGCTGATCGACAGCACGGTAAAGCCCACCTCGCGCGCGCCCAGCAGCGCGGCCTTGAAGCGGTCCATGCCGGCCTCGATGTGGCGGCTGGTGTTCTCCAGCACGACGATGGCGTCGTCCACCACAAAACCCGTTGCCACAGTGAGCGCCATCAGGCTCAGGTTGTTGAGCGAAAAGCCCATCAGGTACATCACGCCGAAGGTGCCCAGCAGCGAGGCCACTGTGGCCACCGCCGGGATGATGGTGGCGCGCGCGCTGCGCAAAAACGCGCTGACCACCAGCACCACCAGCACGATGGAGATGATCAGCGTGATCTCGATCTCATGCAGCGAGGCGCGTATGGAGTTGGTACTGTCGGAGGCGACCTGCAGGCGCACGTCCTGCGGCAGCTGGGCCTGCAGCTCGGGCAGCAGGTCGCGCACGCCGTCGACGGTTTCGATCACGTTGGCGGCCGGCTGGCGCGTGACCAGCACGATCACGGCCGGCTCGCCGTTGAAGAGGCCCAGCGTGTTGATGTTCTCCACGCCGTCCTGCACCTCGGCCACATCGCGCAGGCGTATCGCCGCGTTGTTGCGCCAGGCCACGATCAGGTCCTGGTAGTCGGCGGCGCGGCGCCCGCCGCTGGCGGTGTTGGAGCCGGTGTAAATCTGAAAGCGCTGGCCGTTGCCTTCAATGGCGCCGCGCGGCCGGTTGGCGTTGGATGCCTGCAAGGCGGCGCGCACGTCTTCAGAACTCACGCCATAGCGGTTCAGTGCGAAAGGGTTGAGCTCCACCCGCACCGCGGGCAGCGAGCCGCCGCCCAGTTCCACGTCGCCCACGCCCGGCACCTGGGCGATCTTTTGCTGGACGAGGTTGGAGACCTCGTCATAAATCTGGCCCGGCGAACGCGTCTTGGACGTGAGCGCCAGGATGATGACGGGCGCCGAAGCCGGGTTGGCCTTGCGGTAGGTCGGATTGCTGCGCAAGGTAGCCGGCAGGTCGGCCCGCGAGGCATTGATGGCCGCCTGCACCTCGCGCGCCGCCGCGTCGATTTTGCGATTCAGGTCGAACTGCAGGCTGATGCGGGTTGAGCCGCTGCCGCTGTTGGACGTCATCTCGTTGACGCCCGCGATCACCCCCAGCCGCCGCTCCAGCGGCGTGGCTACGCTGCTGGCCATGGTGGACGGGCTGGCGCCCGGCAGCGAGGCGCTGACCGAGATGACTGGGAAGTCAACCTGCGGGAGGGGGGAGACTGGCAGGACGAAGAAGGCGCCTATGCCGGCCAGGGCCAGGCCTATTGTTAACAGGACCGTGGCTACGGGGCGGCGGACGAATGGTTCGGAGAGGTTCATGGGGCTGTTCCTCCCCCTACCTGGCCGGGTCTTGCTCCGGCGGTTGCGCTCTTATCTGAGTTCGGTTGGCCGGGGGTTGCCCGGCGGCAACTCACTTTTCTTTGCTTCGCCAAAGAAAAGTAAGCAAAAGAAAGGCGACCCGCAGTCTGGGTCCCTACGCTTCGCTGCGGGCAACCTGCGGTGCTCGAGCCAAGCGGGGTCAAAAACAACTCGCTGCGCTCAGACAAGTTTTTGCCCTGATCCGCTTGACTCTGCGCTCCTCGGCCCAGCCAGGACGGGGCAATCGGGAACGGGGACAAAGACAACCAAGGACACGCCGTGGCGTGTCCTTGGTTCTTCAGGTATTCGGGGTCTTGTCTTTGGCTGTTGGCTGTTCGGTATTCCTTCTCTCCACCCCTTCTGGCTGCGCCGAGGAGCGCAGGGCCAGACGGATAAGGGCAAAAACTTGTTTGAGCCGAAGGCGAGTTGTTTTTGACCCCGGCTGGACCGAGCACCGCAGGTTGCCCGTAGCGAAGCGAAGGGACGCAGACAGTAGGGTCGCCTTTCTTTTGCTTACTTTTCTTTGGCGAAGCAAAGAAAAGTGAGTCGCATGCCGGGCGACCCCGGCCAGCAGAACTCAGCAGAGTCCCCCCACCTGGAAAACAGGAGAAGCGGGTGAATGAGGGAAAGGCCCTCATACAAGAACCTCCTTCTTGCGCCCAAACCTCCGCCCCAACCGATCAAATCCCAAATAGATGACTGGTGTTGTGAAGAGTGTGAGCATCTGGCTAACAATCAAGCCACCAAAAATCGACAACCCCAGCGGCTGCCGCAACTCGGCCCCTTCACCAAAGCCCAGCATCAGTGGTACTGCGGCGAACAAGGCCGCCAGCGTGGTCATCAGGATGGGCCGGAACCGCAGCAGCGCCGCCTGGTGAATCGCTTCCTGCGGAGACTTGCCTTCATTACGTTCGGCATCAATCGCGAAGTCGATCATCATGATGGCGTTCTTCTTCACGATGCCGATCAGCAAAATGATGCCGATGATGCCTATCACCCCGAGGTCGGAGCCGCTGATCATCAGCGCCAGCAGCGCGCCCACGCCGGCCGAGGGCAGGGTGGACAAGATCGTCAGCGGGTGGATATAACTTTCATACAGAACACCCAGCACGATGTAGACGCAGATCACGGCCGCGAGGATCAGCCACAGCTGGTTGGACAGTGAGGCCTGGTAGGCGCCGGCTGCGCCCAGGAAGCTCAGGGTCACGCTGCCGGGCAGGGCGATGTCTTTGGCGGCCTGGCGGATTTCATCGACTGCCGTGCCCAGCGAAACGCCGGGCGCGGTGTCAAAGCCCAGGGTGGTGGCCGGGTACTGGGCCACGCGGGTGATCTGCAGCGGCGCGGGCTGCTCGCGTATGGTCGCAATCGCCGACAGCGGCGTTGTGGTGCCGGAGCCAGTCTTGAGCTGCAGCGCGCCCAGCGAGGCGGGCGTGGCCAGCGGATCCGGCATGGCTTCGAGGATCACGCGGTACTGGTTGGTCTCGGTGAAGATGGTAGAGACAATGCGCTGGCCAAAGGCGCTGTACAGCGCATCGTCGATCGACGAGGTGGTGACCGACAGGCGCGAAGCCGTGTCGCGGTCGACATTGATATACGCCGAGGCGCCGCTGGAGCCGGCGTCAGACGCCACGTTGCGCACGCCGTCCAGTTGCCGCATGCGCTCGGCCAGCTTGTTGGCCCACAGCACCACCGTGGCGTTGTCAGAGCCCTCCAGCGAAATGCGGAACTGCGTGGGGCCGGTTTCGGCGTCAATCGTCAAATCCTGCGTGGGCTGCAAATAGAGCGTCACGCCGGCCACCTTGCCGACGCGCTCCTTGAGCCTGTCCATGGTTTCCTGCTGGCTGCCGCTGCGGCTGGACTTGAGGTTGATCAGCATGCGGCCGGTGTGCAGCATGGTGTTGTTGGCTGCGTCCACCCCGATGAAGGAGCTCAGTGTTTCAACATCCGGGTCTTCAAGAATGGCCTTGGCGGCCGCCTGCTGCAGCCCGGCCATGCGTGCATACGACACCGACTGCGCGGTCTCGATACGGGCCTGCAACTGGCCGGTGTCCTGCGTGGGGAATAAACCCTTGGGGATCAGCACATAGAGCAGCACGGTGAGCAGCAGCGTGCCCAGCGCCACCAGCAGCGTCAGGCCCTGGCGCTTGAGCACCCAGGTGAGCCAGCGGTCGTAATGGTGGATGACCCGGTCGAAAAAGCGCTGCATCCATTGCCCGAAGCGGCCGCCTTCGACTTCGCCTTCAGGGTGGCGCGTGAGCCAGCGTGCCGACATCATGGGCACCAGCGTGAGCGATACCACTGCGGAAATCAGGATGGTGATGGCCAGCGTGACGGCGAATTCGCGGAACAGCCGGCCCACCACGTCGCCCATGAAGAGCAGCGGGATCAGCACGGCGATGAGCGACACCGTCAGCGAGATGATGGTGAAGCCGATCTGCGTCGCGCCCTTGAGGGCTGCGGCCATGGGCTCCTCGCCTTCCTCGATGTAGCGCGAGATGTTTTCGATCATGACGATGGCATCGTCGACGACAAAGCCGGTGGCAATCGTCAGCGCCATCAGGCTCAGGTTGTTCAGGCTATAGCCCAGCAGGTACATGGCGCCGCAGGTGCCTATGAGCGAAATCGGCACGGCCAGGCTGGCGATGACGGTGGCGCGCAGGCTGTGCAAGAACGCAAAAATCACCAGCACCACCAGCAGCACGGCCAGCACCAGTTCGATCTCGACGTGCAGCACCGAGGCGCGTATGCCGGTGGTGCGGTCGCTCAGCACGTCGACCTTGAGGGAGGTCGGAAGGCCCGATTGCAGCTCGGGCAGGCGCGCCTTGATGGCATCTACCGTGGCGATCACGTTGGCGCCGGGCTGGCGCTGCACGTTGAGAATGATGGCCGGCTTCATGCCCGACCATGCGCCCAGTTTGATGTTCTCGGCGCTGTCGACCACCTGCGCCACGTCGGACACCCGGATGGCCGCGCCGTTGCGGTAGGCAATGATGAGGCGCTGGTAGTCGGCCGCGGCCACGAGCTGGTCGTTGGAGTTGATCGAGTAAGAGCGCGTGGGCCCGTCGATGCTGCCCTTGGCGCCGTTGGCATTGGCGGCGGTGATGGCGGTGCGCAGCGAGTCCAGGCCCAGGCCGAAGGTGGCCAGGGCGCGGGTGTCGGCCTGTATGCGCACGGCGGGGCGCTGCCCGCCGCTCAGCGAGACCAGGCCCACGCCGTTGACCTGGCTGATCTTGAGCGCCAGGCGTGTGTTGACGATGTTCTGCACCTCGGTGAGCGGTAGCGTGTCGGAGGTAATGGCCAGCGTGAGCACCGGCGCATCAGCCGGGTTGACCTTGGCATAAACGGGCGGCGCGGGAAGGTCGGCGGGCAGCAGTGAGCCGCCGGCGTTGATGGCGGCCTGCACTTCCTGCTCAGCCACGTCCAGCGTGATGCCCAGGCCGAACTGCAGCGTGACAATGGAAACGCCGGCCGCGCTGGTGGAGCTCAAACGCTGCAGGCCGGACATCTGGCCGAACTGGCGCTCCAGCGGCGCGGTGACAGTCTGGGCCATGACCTCGGGGCTGGCCCCGGGGTAGAGCGTCTGCACCTGGATGGTCGGGTAGTCGACCTGCGGCAGGGCCGAGAGCGGCAAAAACTTGAAGCCCACCAGGCCGGCTAGCACGATGGCCACCATCAGCAAAGAGGTGGCAACCGGGCGCAGGATAAAGGGACGTGAAGGGCTCATGCTCGAGGGTCCTGCCGTGCGGTCATTGCGCCGGCCGTTCGCCCTGGCGGCGTTTGTCCCTCATGCTTTGCCAGCGCGCCAGCGCTTCGGGGTCGCCCTTGTCGATCTGCTCCAGGAAGCGTTTGCGGCGTTCCAGCGCGGCCGGGTCGTCCTTGACCTGGTCTAGCATGCGCTGGCGTTGTTCGGCAGTGGGGCCGGCGATGGAAGGCGGTGCGGCGTTGGGTTGCGCCGCTGCTGCGGGTGCGGGCCCCGAAGGTGCCGGCGCTGAGGTTGACGGGGGTGTTGCGGCCGGCGCTCCCGCAGCCGCGTCGGAAGCCGCGCGGTGCCGGCCCGCCGCAGAAGCGCCGCCGCCCGGTGCGCTGGCGCCGCGGCGCTTGCCGCCCATGCCCATGCCCGCGCCGGGCGCGTCGCCCGGCAGCACCACGCTGGCGCCGTCCTTGAGCCGGTCGGCGCCTTCGGTAATAACGCGCTCGCCGGCTTCCAGGCCGGAAGTGATCACGATTTTGTCTACGGTGGCCTGGCCGCGCTTGACGGGCCGCAGCGAGACGGTGCGGTCCTGGTTGACCACATACACATAGTCGCCCGAGCCGCCCAGGCGCAAGGCCGTGACCGGCACCACCACGGCGTTTTCGATGGTGCGCACCAGCAGGCGCACGTTGACGAACTGGCTGGGGTAGAGGTTGAGCTGGCTGTTGGTGAAGCGGGCCTTGGCCTTGACGGTGCCGGTGGTGATGTCGACCTGGTTGTCCAGCGAAGCGAAGGTACCGGTGTCCAGCGTGACGGCGCGTGTGCGGTCCAGCGCGGTGACCGGCATGGCCTGGCCCTTGGCGGCGTTTTGCTGCAGCTCGCCGACCTGGTCCTGCGGGATGGCGAAGACGACGTCAATGGGCGTGATCTGGGTGATGAGGGCAATGCCGTTGGCGTCGCCGTTGCTCACCACATTGCCCACGTCCACGGTACGCAGGCCGACGCGGCCGCTCACGGGCGCGACCACCCGGGTGTAGCCCAGGTTCAGGCGTGCCGTGCCTTCTGAGGCCTTGTCGACGACGACGGTGCCTTCAAGCTGCTTGACCAGCGCGGCCTGGGTGTCGACCTCCTGGCGGGCGATGGAGTCCTGCTCGAGCAGGGTCTTGAAGCGCTGCAGCGTCACGCGGGCGCTGTCGAGCTGGGCTTCGTCGCGCTGGCGCTGGCCGGTGGCCTGCATTAGGGCCATTTCAAACTGGCGCGGGTCTATGGTGGCCAGTAACTCGCCGGCCTTGACCATCTGGCCTTCCTTGAAGAGCACTTTTTCCATCACGCCCGAAACCTGCGGCCGCACGCGGACGGTGGCCTGCGGGGTGACGGTGCCCAGGGCTTCCAGAACAATCGGGATGCTGGCCCGCTCAGCGGTGGCCACGCCGACCGTGGTGGCCGGCGCGCCGCGCCTGCCGCCCACAAAGCCGCCTCCGGCGGCGTCGGTAGATGGGTGGGTCAAATGCCAGGCCAGCCAGCCTATGCCGGCCAGAGCAATCACGGCGATCACGCTGCCGATGATGGACGCGCGGCGGCTGATGCGTTTGCGGGGAGGGGTCACGGCGCCGTCTTGCGGCGTTTCGGCTTTCGGGTCCATCAGCTGTCCTTGGTGCCCGCCGCTTCAACCGGGTTCAGCCCGGCCGGCGCGGCATTTTTTGTGTTTGATGGGTAGTCATGGCTCCCGTCTGAACAAAACCTTGAGGCTTCATTCGGACGGCGCTGAATAATTATCACTGCAACACTGCGGGCGCAGATATACGGCTCGAAAGAGGCTCGTAAACCTCCTGTAAAGGGGGGCTCGGCCTACAGGCCGGCGGGCAAATGCGGCGTTGCCGCTGCTGAATTGGGGGATTGCTGCTGTTTTGCTAGCTGTTTGCGCTCGTATTCATTGACCTGCAGGTCAACCCCTGACAAAGCCTGGGCTGACTCAGGCGAGCAGGGCCGCCACTTCTGCGTGGCGCGGGATGCCGTCAATGGCGCCGTGCCGCGTCACCGACAGCGCCGCCGCCGCATTGGCCCATTGCATCGCCGAAGGCAATGGTTCGCCGCGCGCCAGCGCCGCTGCCAGTGCGCCGGTGAAGGTGTCGCCAGCGCCTATGGTGTCGCGTACGGGCATGGTCCGGCCCGCCAGCGTGACGGGCGGCTGGCCCGCCTGGTAGAGGCGGCAGCCGGCCGCGCCCAGCGTCACCAGCACGGCACGCGCACCACGGCTGAGCAACTGCCGGGCAGCCTCGGCGGGGGAGCCGTCGTGCCCTGGGCCGGCCAGCAAATAGAGTTCACTCTCATTGGGTGTGAGCACATCCACCAGCGCAAGCAGTTCGTCAGACAGCGGCCGTGCCGGCGCCGGGTTGAGCAGGGTGAGGGCGCCTGCCTGGCGCGCCAGGCGAAAGGCTTCCAGCGTGGCTTCGGCCGGCACTTCGCAGGACGCCATCACGACGCGGCAACCCCGCAGCAGCTGCGCGGCGGCCTGCGCATGGCGTGCGTTCAGGCCCGTGCCCGCGCCGGGGTAGACGGCAATGCTGTTGTCGCCGTCTTCATAGACCAGGATTTGCGCCACGCCGCTGCGCTCGCCCGCTACCTGCTCGACGTGCCGGGTGTCTATGCCTTCGCCCTGCCACAAGGCCATGCCCATGCGGCCGAAGTCGTCGTCGCCGATGCGGGCGATCAGCGCCACACGTGCGCCCTGGCGAGCGGCGGCCACCGCAGCATTGCTGCCTTTGCCGCCCGGGCTGATGCTGAAGCTGCTCGCCATCAGCGTCTCGCCACGGGCGATGGGCCTGGCCACCTGCGAAATCAGGTCGGCGTTCCAGCTCGCGACGCAGACGACATCGGCACTTACATCGTCATTCATGCCGCGATCTCAGGAGTGAAGCGCCGATCTGAGCTGTGGGCGGGTGCCACCAAGCAGACGCCGCGGAACCGGCTTTGCCGGGCCGCAGGTGTCGCCCCTTGAGGGGAGGCGCCGAAGGCGCTTCGGGGAGAATCATTTAGCTCCGTAGCCCATGGTTTGTGGGAGCCAGAGAACGATTTGCGGGAAGAAAGTCATCGCCAGCAACAAGAGCAGCAGCATGACCAGGAAAGGCCAGCCTTCCTTCATCATTTCGCCAATGGGGATGCCGGTGAGCGCCTTGGTCACAAAAAGCAGCATGCCGAAGGGCGGGTGGATCAGGCCGATCATCATGTTAAGCACCACCAGCACGCCGAAGTGCACCAGGTCCACGCCCAGCAGCTTGGCGGCGGGCAGCAGCATGGGCACAAACACCAGCAGCAGCACCGACACGTCGAGGAAGCAGCCCAGCACCAGGAACATGAAGTTCACCATCAGCAAAAAGCCGATCTGCGAAAAATGCATGCTGTCGACCCAGGCCGCCATGGCCTGCGGCACGCCCTCGGCGGTGAAGGCGTAGTTGAGCATGAAGGAGCCGGCCAGGATCATGGTGATGACCGCGCTGCCGCGGGTTGATTCCATCACCACACCCCAGAAGCTGCGCCACGTGAGCGCGCGAAACACCACGGCCGCCAGGATGAGCGCATGCAGCGCGGCCACAGCGGCGGCTTCGGTTGGCGTGAAGATGCCCGAATAAATACCGCCCAGCAGCACGATGGGCATGGACAGCGGCAGCGCGCCGCGAAAGATCAGGCCGGCCCATTCAGAGCGTGGCACAGGTTCGTCGCGCGGCATATTGCGTTTTTTGGCGATGATCGCGACGACGCCCATCATCAGGCCGGCCATCAAAAAGCCCGGCACCACGCCGCCGAGAAAGAGCGCGCCCACCGAGGCGCCCGAGACCAGCGCATAAATCACCATCGGGATCGACGGCGGAATGATGGGGCCCAGCGTGGCGCTGGCCACCACCACGGCGCCGGCAAAGCCGCGTGTGTACTCGGGCTTTTTCAGCATCTGGCGGATGGTGACCAGGCCGGGGCCGGCCGCATCGGCAATCGCGCTGCCGCTCATGCCCGAGAAGATCACGCTGACCAAAATGTCGACCTGCGCCAGGCCGCCGCGCATGCGGCCCACCAGGATGCGGCAGAAGTCAAAAATCCGCTCGCTCACCGTGCCCGCATTCATGATGTTGGCGGCAAACACAAAAAGCGGCACGGCCAGCAGCACATAGCTGTTGTAAAGGCCGTTGCCGATCTGCTCAGCCACCAGGCCTATGTCTTGGCCCTTAACGGCCAGGTAGCCGATACCCGCCGCGATCATTGAAAAGCCGATGGGCATGCGCAGCAGCATGCCGCCGGCCAGCACCCCAACCAATACCCAGATACCGCTTGTCATATCCGCAACTCCGCTTCAAGACCCTTGCCACGGATCGCGTTCCAGATCGCCCAGGCCGAGCGCACCGCCAAAGCAGCAAGCAGCAGCACAAAAGGCATGAAGACCCACTGGAAGGACACGCCCAGCACGGGCGTTCCTTCACGGGCCATGAAGTGCACGTAGTCCCAGCAACCCGGGATGCCCCAGGCCGCCAGGCCGCCCACCAGCAGGTTGCCGATGATGGCCATGGCCTGCCGGCCGCGGTAGGGCACGCTGTTCCACACCAGGTCAAACACCACGTGCTCACGCTCGGGCACCACCACGGCGGCCGCCCACAGAATGACCCACACGTAGAGGATCACAGCGGCCTCGTCCGTCCAGGCCAGGGGCTTGTCGAAGAAAAAACGCGCGGTGATCTGGATCACAAACACGATGAACAGGGTCAGGAAGAGTCCGCCGCCAATGATGTTGGCGGCTTTTTGGGGCCAGCTTTTCATGGGAGTTGTGGTGCTTGCCGCAGGACTTACTTCGTGGCGTTGATGCGCTCAAGCAGGCCTTTGGGCCAGACTTTTGCGTACTCGGAGTTCAGGTAGGTCGTCTGCACGGTCTTGCGGAAGGCGTCCACGTCCGGCGTGGTGACCTGCAACCCTTCCTTCTTGAAGAAGTCCACCAGCTGGCCTTCTTCCTTGATGCGGTTCTCGTTGTTGTAGGCGGCTGCGGCCTGGGCGGCGGCGGTTACCTTGGTCTTTTGCGCGGCGTTCATGCCGTTCCAGGCCTTGTTCGAAATGGCAATGAAGATGCCGTCGACCAGGTGGCTGGTCATGACGATCTGCTTGGTCACTTCATAGAACTTGGCGGCGCGCACGGACGGCAGGGGGTTGTCCTGGCCGTCGATGGTGCCGGTCTTCAGACCCAGGTAAACCTCACCAAAGGCCAGCGGTGTGGGCGTGGCGCCCAGGGCTTCACCCAGAAAGAGCCATTCTTTGGAACCGGGCATGCGCAGCTTCACGCCCTTCAAGTCGGCCGGCACCTTGACATTGCGGGCTTCGCGCAGGTTGACCTGGCGCGTGCCGAGGTAGACGGTGGACAGTGGCGTGACTTCCATCTTTTCAGAGACGTGCTTGAACATCTCGGTGCCTATGGGGCCGGAGAACACCTTTTGCTGGTGGTCCGGGTCGCGCACGATGTAGCCGGCGGTGAAGATGGAGAACTCGGGCACCAGCTTGGCGATGTCAAAGGCCGAGATGGAGGAGAGCTCAAGGTTGCCGCGCGCCATGGCCGCGGGCTCAGTGCCCTGCTTGAAGAGCGAGGCGTTCAGGTTGATCTGCACGTCGAATTCGCCGGGCGCGCTTTTTTCGAGGTTGTCCTTGAAGACCGTCCACATCTTGGCGTGCCAGTCGTCCGGCACGGCCGGGGTGGATACGCGCAGCACCACCTTGTTCTGGGCCTGGGCGGCGGGCAGCAACGCGCCCATCAGCAGGGTGGCGGAAGCCGCGGCCAAAAGCGTGCGGCGAAGGGTGGTCGAGAGGGAAGTCTTCATGGTTGTCTCCTTTTTTAGGTCAATCGTTTTCGGGCTCAGGCCCCGGGTCAGCAGTCGGTACTCAATCTTCAACAATCACTCGGATTTTGTATCAATCCCGAAGGCGGCGATGGTTTTTTCCAGCGCCTGGTATTCATCAGCTGTCAGGGCTACCAGCGGCGCACGCACGCGCAGCCAGGCTTTATCGCCGCTCAATATCGCCATGATGCCCTTGAGGGCCGGCATCAGCGAATAGCCGTTCAGCAGGCCGATCAGCTTGACGACACGCTCGCGCTCGGCCGGCGTCGCGGCTGCATCGGGCTCAGTCACCAGGCGCTTGACCAGCCGCGGCATGAAGTTGGCCAGGCCGCTGATGGCGCCCGTGCTGCCGCGCTTGCCCATCTCGGGCAGGTCGGGCTCAAAGCCGACATAAACCGTCATGTCTTTCATGAAGGCATTGGCCAGGCCCACCGAGTGCTCGGTGTTGCAGGCGCTGTCCTTGATGCCGACGATGGTGTCCGGGTACTGCTTCTTGAGCGTGCTGATCACATGGTGCGACAGCGGAACGCCGGTGACCTGGGGGATGTGGTACAGGTAAAGCTTGAAGGGCGTGCCGGCCATGCCGTCGATGACGTAGCGGTAGCCGTCGATGATGCCCTGGTCGGAAACACCCTTGAGGAAAAACGGCGGCAGCATCAGGCAGCCGTGCACGCCCGCTGTCACGGCGTGGCGCGTGAGCTCCAGCGTTTCGGGCAGGGCGGCGCAGCTGGTCGAGACCATGATTTGCGCGGCTGGAATGCCGTTTTTAATCAGTTGGTCAATCGCTTCCTTGCGCTCTTGCAATGAGAACGAAGGGCCTTCGCCCGTGGTGCCGAAAGCCGTCACGCCGGGGCAGCCGCTGGCGATCAGCGCCTTGCAGTGGGCGGCGAATTTGGCATGGTCAATGCCGAGATCGGCCGTGAGCGGCGTCAGCAGGGCGGGCCAGATGCCGCGAAAGGATTTTTCGGCGGCGGGGAAAGAACGCGTCATTCAGGGGTCTCCAAAGACCACGGCATGTCGGGCCGCGGCAGTCCTAGCACGCGTCGGTGCGCGCTTTCGATGTGGTGGCTCAGGCGGTCGACCACGGCTTGTGCGTCGCGCCGCTTGAGGGCGTCGATAAACCAGAGATGCTCTTCCATCGCGGGAATCAGCACATCCGGGGAAAGGGATGAGGCTTCAAGCTTGATCAGGCGCACCCGCAGGCTGTTGATGCGGTAGACCTCGGAGATCAGCTCATTGCCCAGCGCGTCGATCATCAAATCGTGCAGGCCCCAGTCGACCGTGGTGGCGTCTTCCAGCAGGGCGTCGTCAATCGCCTTCTTTTTGGCGCGCTTGACGATGTTGAGGTGGGCCTGCTCGATGGCGGCGAGATCGGTGTCGGACACCGTGGTAACAAAGCGGCTGGCGGCTTCGCGCTCCAGCAGGCGGCGCAGCTGGAAGGCGTTGTTGATCAGTTTCAAATCCACATGCGCCACCTGCAGGCCGCGCTGCGGCACGGTCTTGAGAAGGCCTTCGGCTTCCAGGCGGGGAATCAGCTCGCGTACCGCGCCCAGCGGCATGCCCAGCAGCTGCATCAGCTCGCGCTGCGAGACGAACTGGCCGGGGCGGATGTTTGCGTCAACAATCTGCTGCTGAAAACTCGCATAGGCCTGCGCGCGCAAGCTGATGGGGGCGGTTGCGGCGCTGTTCATGAAGGTCAATCCGCGTCGCTGGAGATCACACCCTTGCGCAGCAGGATGTTGCCGTACTTGCGCTGCTCACCGGTTTGCAGGATGAGGAAGGCGTTTTGCGCCTGGGCGTAAAAGTCAAACCGCTCGAGCGTGGCGGCAGGGCGTTCACCGGCCTGGCGCAGCACATTGCCAAATTCGGCGACGGGTTCGGGAACTGAGTGGGCATCGCCCACCACCTGCATGGTCCAGGCCGCATCCGGCACAAAGTTGTCTAGCGGCAAAAGCTGCAGCACGGCCTGAAGCGCCTGGGTCGAGGTAGCGCCCGCCAGCTGCACCAGCCGGGCGCCGCTTTTGTGCGCCACCTGTGTTGCGGGAAAGTTCGCATCCACAATCGCCACGTCATCGCCATGGCCCATGCTGGCCAGGGCGTGCAAGGCGTCGGGTGTGAGCAGGGGCGGGATGTTCTTAAGCATAAAAATGAGCCCCCACGCTTTTCACTTCGTGTAATACGCTGCCCCCCGAGGGGGCCGGCCTTGCTTGGGGCGGCCCGGCGCGGCGGCCAGTGATTTGCTGATGGGGTGTCATTGGATTTGAAGGAACTTCGGGATTTCCCGCTGTCAATCACTGACATGTTAGTCATAACATGACTGAACTTTTATCAGGACTAACCCTGAATCCGAATGAAACCGAAATTGAAATCAAAGCCGGTATGACCACTGCGACTGGGGGCATGGCCCCTGTTTTCTCTGCCTGCGAGGGAAGCGGCCTGCGGCTGGGCCTGGGTGGCGCGCCGCTGGGCAACCTGTTCAGCGCCGTTTCGGATGCCGATGCCAGGGCGCTGATTGACGCCGCCTGGGCCGATGGCTGCCGCACTTTTGACACAGCGCCGCATTACGGCCACGGCTTGTCGGAGCGGCGCCTGGGCGATGCGTTGCGCGGGCACCCGAGGGACGGCTATGTGCTCTCCAGCAAGGTGGGCCGCTTGCTGCTGCCGGACGCGAATGCCGCACGCGCCCAGCACGGCTACGTCGACATATTGCCTTTTAATCAGGTGTGGGACTTCAGTGCGGCCGGTACACGCCGCAGCGTGGAAGAAAGCCTGCAGCGCCTGGGTTTGCCGCGGCTGGATGTGGTGTATGTGCATGACCCCGATGCGGCTTCGCACGGCGAGCGCGCGCCGGCAGTCTTGCGGCAGGTGATAAGCGAAACCCTGCCCGAGTTGCGGCAGATGAAGCGGGAAGGGCTGATCCGTGCCATAGGCTTGGGCACCAACGATGTGGACGTGGTGTTGCAGGTGCTGCGCGAATCTGAACTGGACGTGCTGATGCTGGCCGGGCGCTACAGCCTGCTGGACCACAGCGCGCTGGCTGCGCTGTTGCCACAGTGCGCGGCACGCGGTGTGCGCATTGCGCTGGGCGGGGTGTTCAACTCGGGCATTCTGGCGACCGGTGCACGGGGTGGGGCAGCGAGTTTTAATTATGCGCCGGCTGCGGGCGAATGGCTTGAGCGAACCGCCCGCATCGAATCGGTGTGTGAGACGCACGGCGTGCCGCTGCGCGCAGCGGCGCTGCAGTTTCCGCTGGCCCATGTGGCAGTAGAGATCGTGATGCTGGGCGCACGCAAGGTCGCCGAATGGGCCGATGCGGTGGCGATGATGCAGCACCCGATTCCCCCCGCATTCTGGGCCGACTTGCGCCAGCAGGGCCTGCTGCCGGCAGAGGCGCCCACGCCATGACGGCGATGGCAAAGATCGACGCGCACTTTCATTGCTGGCAACTGGCGCGGGGCGACTATGGCTGGCTAACCCCGGCGCTGGCGCCTGTCTACCGTGATGTGGCCGTGGCCGACTGGCAGGCGCAGTCCGTGCCGCATGGCATCACCGGTGGCGTATTGGTGCAGGCCGCGCCGACCGAAGCCGAGACGCGGTTTTTGCTGGCCCAGGCCGAGGCGAACCCTGCGGTGCTGGGCGTGGTGGGCTGGGTGGACATGCTGGCCGCCGACGCCCCGGCCCGCATCGAGAAACTGGCAAAACACCCGCGCCTGAAGGGCTTGCGGCCGATGTTGCAGGACATCGCCGATGCCGAATGGATATTGCAGCCCGCGCTGACGCCGGCTTTGCGCGCCATGGCGGATTGCGGCCTCGTGTTTGACGCGCTGGTGAAGTCCGTCCATTTGCCCCACATCCTGACGCTGGCCGCGCGCCATCCTGAGTTGCGCATGGTGATTGATCACTGTGCCAAGCCAGACATCGCAGCGGGCGGATGGCAACCCTGGGCCGAAGGCATAACGCGCATCGCGAATGAAACCCAGGCCATGTGCAAACTCTCAGGCTTGATGACCGAAGCCGGCCCGAACCCGCAGCCAGGCGCTGTGCGGCGCTGGGGCGAACACGTGCTGCAAAGCTTTGGCGCCGACCGTGTCGTGTGGGGCAGCGACTGGCCGGTGCTGGAACTGGCCAGTACTTACGCCCAGTGGTGGGGTGAGGCGCAGCAGCTGCTTGCCGGGCTGGACGCGAAGGGTCAGACGGCGGTGATGGGTGAGAACGCGGTGAGGCTTTACCGGCTTGATCGAGGGCGGTGACCGGCGCTCTCTAGAATGGCCGATTGCTGTTCAAAAAGGTGATCGCGTGACTGACTCTTCTTCCCCATCTCAATCCCAGACTTCGCTAACGGTGCTCCGCGCCGACTATGCCAACCCGGTGCATGCAGCCGCAGTCGTAGACCTGCTCGATGTGTATGCGCGCGACCTGGCAGGCGGGGGCCACCCGCTCAGCGATTTCGCCAAAGACAATCTCATCAAGGAACTTGCCGCGCGCCCGCAGGCCTTCAGCGTGCTCGCATTTGAGGGTGAGCAGGCCGTGGGCCTCATCAACTGCATTGAGGGTTTCTCCACCTTTGCCTGTCGTCCGCTGGTCAACGTCCATGACGTGTCCGTGCGACCCGGCTACCGTGGCCAGCGCATCGGCGAGAAGATGCTGGCAAAGGTAGAAGAGATTGCGCGCGAGCGCGGCGCCTGCAAGCTGACGCTGGAAGCGCTGCAAGGCAATGTGGGCGCCATCAAGCTGTATGAGCGTGTGGGCTTTGGTGGTTTCCAGCTGGATCCGGCGATGGGGCAAGCGCGGTTTTTTCAGAAGTGGCTGGAGTAAGTCCACATCGAGACCCCGGCCTCTATCGCCGGAATCGGAGATCCATAAAGATGAGTAATACGACTCGCCACCTGATCTGGGGCATTGGCTGGTTCTGCGGCACACCCCTTATCTTCATCATCTCGGTTGAGGCAGGCCTTATCCCGGCCAGTTCACCGCTTGGCTCCGCAGTTGTTTCGTTTCTGTGGACCTTCGGACTTATAGGCGTTTTTTTATCCTGGGCGCTTAAGGATGCGCCGTCTCATGGGAAGTCGCGCTACGTAGCGCTGATATTCACCGTAGCGTGGTTCCTGGTGCTTGTATTCGCTGTATTTCCTTATCTTTTTGCAACGCGCGGCGCCAAAGGTGGATTCTTGGCGTCACTGAAATTTCTCTCGCTTCTTCTCGTGCTCGGGATATTCTGGGTGGGTGCTTTTCGTCTCTCGGATGCGCTCTTGGGGGTAGGTGCTAGTCAATCGGGTCAACTCACCGCGCGCCCGCTTTGGGCCCAGAGTGGCATTTCTCCCCGATTTTTACAAACTCCCTTTCAGTCCGACGAGCCTTCGCTCCTGCGGCCAATCAGGTGTTCTTCCCTTTCTTCGAGAGAAACAAGTACTTCTCGGTCCTAAATCTCCTTCGTCACCCGGTTGGCCAACACGCCCAGGCTGTCGTTAACAACCTCCACCAAGTCACCGGTTTGCAGCGCCGGCAGGGTCGGGCCGTCGCAGCCCATCCAGATCACGTCGCCGGGGTGCAGCGTCACAAATTCGGTCATGCGCGCGATGTAGTGGGCGATGCTGAAGATCATGTCTGCGGTGTTGTACTCGCTGACAGTTTTGCCGTTGACACGAACGCCAATGGTTTGTGCCATCGGGTCTATGCCGTTGACGACAAACGGCCCCATCGGTTTGAAGGTGTCGATGTTCTTGGCGCGCCACAAGGTGCTGTCGGACTTTTGGTAGGCCCGCTCGCTCAGGTCGTTGCCCAGTGTGTAACCGCAGATGCAGTCGAGCGCATTGGCCTCGGTCAGGTGTTTGGCTTTGCGCCCGACGACTGCGACGATCTCGCCCTCGAATTCAATGGAGCCGGTCGAGTTGCGCGGAACCACGATGTCGGAGCCGCTGCCTGTGAGTGCGTTGGGCGAGCGGTAACCGATATCGGCCTGCGTGGGCACCGACAGGGTCATGCGGTGGTAGTCGTTGGCCCAGTGCACATGCGACACATAGTTGCGGCCTGCCGCATAAAAGTTGCCCGGCACCACCGGCGGCAACAGCTTGAGCGATGCGAGCGCATGGCTTTTGCCGGTGCGCGTGACCGTCTCATAGGGCGCGTGCGCCAGCTCGAAGACGGTGTCGCCTTCCACCAATCCGTACGCCGGGCCCGTTGGGCCTTCATATCTGCACCATTTCATCGTCAGTCCGCCTTGATCTTGGCGTCGCGTATCACCTGGCCGACGCGGTCTGACATGGTGCGCACAAAGGTGGCGAACTCGGCCGGCGAGTTGCCGCCCGGGTCCAGCATCTGGTCGTCCAGGCGCTTTTTGTATTCGGGGCTGTTGATGGCCGCCGCCAGTTCGCGGTTCAGGTAGTTGACGACGTCGGACGGCGTGCCCGCCGGAACAAACGCGCCCACCCAGCCCGTCATCTCGAAGCCGGGCAGAAACTCGGACATCGCGGGCACGTTGGGCAGCCTGGGGTCGCGTTTGGCGCTCACGGTGGCCAGCGGCCTCAAGCGCTCCTTGTTGCCGACGACGAGCAGCGAGGATTCAAAGATCAGGTCCACCTGGCCCGACATGACGTCGGTCAACGGCGAGTTTTTATAGGGAACATGCAGCAGGTCGATATTGGCCTGCTTCTTGAACATCTCGCCCAGGATGTGCGAGATATGGCCTGAGCCGTAGCTGGCAAAGCTGATCTTGCCCGGCTGCTTTTTGGCCATCTCTATCACCTCCTGCACGCTCTTGGGGCCGGTCGCGACGTTGGTGACCAGCATGGGCGCGCCTGAATAAATCAGCGTGACGGGGATGAAGTCCTTCTGCGGGTCGAAATTCAGCTTGTAGAGGTGCGGGTTGGCGGTGAAGACGCCGCTGGAGGCGATCAGCACGGTGTAACCGTCAGCGGGCGCCTTGGCCGCAAAGGCCGCGCCTATGTTGCCGCCGGCGCCCACGCGGTTGTCGATGACCACCGGCTGCTTGATGTTTTTGCTGAGGCGGTCGGCCAGGGCTCGTGCCGCAAGGTCGCCGGCATTGCCGGGCGGCACCGGCACGATGAACTGGATCGGCTTGCTGGGGAAGGGGTCGGCCGCCCGCACGGCGGGCGCTATGCCGGCCCCCAGCGCCAGGCTGATGGCCGCGGTCTTCAAGAGGACGGAGGGTTTCATTTTTGGCCTGCCTTTCTGGCTGCCAGCCACTTGTCGGCGTTGATCCACTCGCCCTGTTTGGTGCAGGAGGCCAGGCCCAGCTCAACGAACAGCGGCGCGATCTCGTCCGGGGTTTTCAGCGTCATTGGATCTTCGTCGGGAATGGCGCGGGCGCGCATCTCGGTGCGCGTGGCCATGGGGCTCACGGTATTGACGCGGATCGGTGTGTCCTGGCCTTCGATCATGTAGATGCGGGCCACGGACTCCAGCGCGGCCTTGCTAACGGCATAGGAGCCGGTGCCCACCTTGGCCATGGTGGCGACCTGCGCGCTCAGAAACACCACACGGCCTGAGTCGGACTTGCGCAGCAAAGCATCCAGGCCCTGCAGCAGCAGCAGGTTGGCATGCACATTGATCTGAAAGGTCTGGCGCCAGACATCGAGCGGGTAGCTGATGATGGGCTGGCGCGCGCCCAGCGAGGCGGCGTTGGCGATAAACACGTCGAGGCGGGGAAAGTTGGCGCGGATTTTGGCGGTGGCCGCACGGACGGAGTCGTCGTTCTCCTGGTCAAGCTCGACCACGCTGGCTTTGCCGCCGGCGGCGCGAAAGCTGGCCGCCAGTTCCTCCAGCGCCTTGAGGTTGCGGCCGGCCAGGATGCACTCGGCGCCTTCGCGCGCGTATTCCTTTGCGATGGCCAGGCCGATGCCGCGGTTCGCGCCCGTGATCAGCGCGATGCGCCCTGAAAGTTGTCCACTCATGTTGTCTCCAGATTGATTGTCAAAGTTGTCTGTTGCCCCACAGCCTGTTGCTGTAAATCCAGGCACAAGCGAATGCTCGGCGAAAACGCACTAAAAGAAAAATCAATTGTTTTGTAGGTTAGTGATAGATATAGTCTTCTGTAGACCCATAGCAATGAAAAGAGCACAGCGATGAACGTGACCCTGGACCAACTCAAAGCCTTCGACCGGGTGGTCAAACTCGGCACCTTCCATGCGGCCGCGCTGGCCCTGCACATCACGCAGCCCAGCGTGTCCACCCGCATCAAGGAACTGGAAGCCGCGCTGGGCGCCCGCCTGTTTGTGCGCAACGGCCCGCGCATCCGCATCACCGCCGAAGGGCATGCGCTGGTGGCCTACGCAGAGCAGATGCTGGAGACCACAGACGCCATCGGTGCGCGCTTCAAAACGCGCAGCCCGCTCAAAAGCGTGCTGCGCATCGGCATGAATGAGAGCTTTGCGCTGATCTCGTTCATCGACCTGCTGAAAAAGCTGGAGCTCTATTACCCGCAGATCCAGACCTCCGTGTTCATCGGCGACACCAGCACCCTGAGCAGCAAACTCAACGAACGTCAACTCGATATCGCCATCGTCTCCGAGCCCGTGGTGGACGCGCATGTCACCACGCTCTACCTGGGCGAAAACGAATTCGGCTGGTTTGCGCCCTACGGCGCGGCCTTTGCCAAAGATGAACTGACCCCCAAGGCGCTGGCCGAACACCCGATGATCGTGAGCGGCCCCAACGGCCTGCTGTATGCCACCGCCAACGCCTGGTTCGCCAAGACCGGTATCACCCCCAAACGCCTGACCACCTGCAACAACATCTGGGTCACCATGCAGGTGGTGGCGCAAGGGCTGGCCGTCGGTTTGCTGCCGACGCGCGTGGTCCGGCTGGAGGTGGAGTCACGCCGCATTACCCGGCTCAACGTCAAGCCCGACGTGCGCTCGCACGGCGTCTACATGTGCTACCAGACCAGCGAGTTCGGCTCGGAGATGGCCACGCTGGTGGACCTGGTGAACGAACTCATCCACCGGCATTCGCTGTTTGTGGCGAGCAAGGGGGCGAAGCTGCGGCGTGGGGGAGGGCGGCGGGAGGTTGGGGAGGCGTGATGCTTGATGAGCGCGGCGCGTGGGTTTGGCCGGCTACCCGGCAGAACTTGGCCTAACAATCAGGGATGACTTCATTCGTCTTCGCGACAAATTCATAGACGAACTGAGAGCCGCTTGTGGCGGTCCTCAGTTTGAGCCTGGCTGTCGTCAGTGCTGGAAGAAAATCGGTTGCCGGATCGGTATGGGGCTGGCGGCTCTTGCGCAAGCTGACCCGAATCTTCGGCGCGTTGGCAGGGATCGCTTGAATCGGCAGGTCCTTGCCGTTACTCAATCCATACCAAAACTGCGAGCTGGACGGTTCGCTTTCCGTCGAAACCGGTGGTAACCAGTCAGAGAACTTGTCAGCGGAAATGGTTGACGGCAGCTTGAACCAGAAGGTGGGCGAAGTGGTCCCGGACTGAACATCCGCATTCAGCAATGCGACCCTGATCGCAATGTAGTTTTTAGCCGGAAATCCGTAACCCTTCTCATACACAGGCTGACCACTGATGGTTGAGTCCTCGACGGGCATGAAGCCGGAGCTCATGCTGAACCCTCCGGCCCTGTTCAGTGCCTCTGCAAAATTAATTCCGTAACTTTTAACCGCTCGGGGATCATTCATCACCCTGGGGTCGTCGATGGGCGCGACACGCCTGATCGTCTTTGGCGCGAGTTCCAATTGCTGCTTCGAATACCTTGTGAAGTTTGGATGGTTCTCAAGCTGATCAAGCTCAAGATCGTTGAAGTAGATCCGCTTGGACGGAACGCACACCTGAATTCTGACTTCTTGCTCTGCCTTTGCCTGAGTGGCTGATCCCTGCGATGCAACGTTCGTGGAATACCCCAGTGCCGTGATGAGCACCAGCACGCCTGCGTGCTGAGCACAGTTTTTACGGGCAAAGGTCATGCGCTTCGCGGATGCCTGATCGAATTCGTCTGTGCCTCGCATACCTTGGTCCTTGGGTGAATGTCTGCTTCCGACTGGACGCTGCCCTCTTGCTGATGTCCGAAGTGGGCTCGGCACTCAGGGCAGGGCTCTATGACTGCCTGGATGCCTGCGACTGCCGAATCGTCGCCCAGTACTCATGCGCCACGTCGGCATCAATGTCTGGCTGAATATTTGTCGCGTAAAGCGCATCGCGGCCATCCCGGCGTGGTCCTGAGATCCAGTAGTGCTCACCCGTCTCAACGTCGAAGTAGTTGGACTTGAGTCCGGCGCCCTTGAGGCTTTGGAACGCCTTGCCTTGGTAGTACAGCGTTGCGCCTGTCTTCGATGCGGTCACGCGGCCAATTCGCGCGGGGCCGGTCAACCCGCCCGACTTCGCTTCGATGTACATGATTCTGGTTTTCATGGGTGATGACATCGCGCTGCTCTAAGGAATCTTGACGCGCAGCCGTTCTTGCATCGTCTTGTTGTAGAGAGCGATGGCAGCCATCCTGTCTGTGCCATAGGTAAGAGTGAAATTAAAAATCTTCCGCGAGGTGACATATCCCAGATACAGGTAAGTCGTCTTGGCGTCATGCGCCACGTAGCTAAGTTCCAGGCCACCCCCGCCAGAATAGGGTGCAATGCTGCGGTTGATCACGGTCACAGCTTCGTCAGCGATACCCTCGAATGCTTTGTGCCGGCTGTTCAGGTTCACTTCGGCGAATGCAGCCCATTTGTTCTCCGGTACCTCGTAGAAATCGGTGCTGACAGTAATTCCTGCTTTTTCCTTTTCGGAGTACCAGTTAAAGGTGCGTTCTTCGACGGTAGGAATCAGCCGCCAGTCCTCGGTGAGACTGAGTGTGAATTCGTTGTAGTCGAACGAGTACAGTTTTTCGACTGGTGGCAAAGGGGTTGCCAAGGGGATGCTAAAAGAGTAGCTGAACTTCATCTGTTAAATGTCCGCTTTTGTCTGATTGCAGGCATCCTAGCTCAGTCCCCGTGCCGGGCTGCCGCGGAAGAAGGGTCATGCAGCAGCATCAGCGCCGCAAACGCCACCAACCCCAACGCCGCTGAAAACCACAGCGCACCCGCGCCAAAACGGTCAATCGCCAGACCAAACAACCACGGCGCCGTCGCTTGCGCGAAGCGGGCCGGCACCATCAGCAGGCCCTGGCGTACGCCGTAGTCGCGTACGCCAAACAGCACCAGCGGCAGCGTGCCTTTGGCAATCGTCAGCACCCCGTTGCCGGCGCCGTGCAGCACAGTAAATATCGCGCCGGCCGGCACGCCGAAGAACAGGAACACTGCCGCGCCCAAGGTGTGCATCGCGCCCGCCGCGCGCGCCGAAATCAGCGGGTGGATATTGCGCAGCAGGCCGTATTCGAGCAGCCGCCCGGCCACCTGCGCGGGGCCGACCAGCCCGGCAAATATCAGCGCGGTGGCCAGCGGCACGCCATGGGCTTGCAGCAGGCGTGGCAGGTGGGCGGCCATGGCGGTGCTGATGAACCAGGTCACGGCGAACACCAGTGCGAGCAGGGCGGCGGTGCGGGCTGTGGCTGCGGGCGCGGGCTGTGTGGTTTGGGGCGGAGCGGAATCAGGGAGTGCTTCTGCGGCAATGTCTGGAGCTGAGTGAGTAGCCGTGGATGAGATGGATGAGCCAGGCAATCGCCAATTGAGCGGCAGGCCCAGCAGCAAGTGCAGCGCCGCCCACACCAGGCAGGTCGTGCGCCAGCCCCATTCCAGCTCCAGCCAGGTCGAGAGCGGCCAGCCCACGGTGCTGGCAAAACCGGCAAACAGCGTGATGCCGGTGATGGCGCCGCGCGCGTCTTTGCCATACAGGTGCACCAGCGCGGCGAAGGCCGCTTCATAAAGGCCTGCGGCCATGGCTACACCCAGGATCACCCATCCGGCAAAGAGGCCCACCGGCCCTTGCGCGAAGGCCAGCGTGGCCAGCCCGGCGGCAAAGATCAGGCTGTTAGCCGCCAGCACCGGTTTGCCGCCATGCCGGTCTATGGCTTTGCCGGCTGCCGGCCCCAGCAGTGCGGACACCACCAGCGCGGCTGAGAACGCGGCAAACACGGTGGGTGTGCTGATGCCGAGGTCGCGCGCCATGGGCACCGCGAGGATGGCCGGCAGGTAGTAGCTCGAAGCCCAGGCCAGCGTTTGGGCGAGGCCCAGCTGGACGATGGTGGCGGTGCGGCTTTGAGGGGTCACGGGCACAAGGGTAGCAAGGAATGCAGGGCTGCCCGCTAGCTCTGCGTTGGCTTCAGCTTCCGGTTGACACCTGCTGCGCGCCCAGCGCGCGGTGCAGCGCCACACCCGCGAACGCACCGGCAGCCTGGGCCAGCACAAAGCCAGGCGCGCTGGCGGGCGTGATGCCGGCAAAGCTGTCGGACAGCATGCGCCCCAGCACGGCAGCCGGGTTGGCAAACGAGGTGCTGGCGGTGAACCAGTAAGCCGCGCCGATGTAGCAGGCCACCAGCGCCGGCGCCTTGGCGGCCGGCGCGCGCAGCACGACCAGAATCAGCCCGGCGGTGGCGACCGCTTCGGCCAGCCACTGGCCGCCGCCGCTGCGCACCTTGGTGCTTAGCTGCAGCACGCTCATGTCAAACATGGCATGCGCCAGCCAGGCGCCGGCGACTGCGCCCAGCAATTGGGCTGCTATAAAAAGGGAAGCAGCTTGCACTCGTCCTGCGCGGGTTTCAGGGTTTTTTGACCACATAACAAGCGTCACCACCGGATTGAAGTGCGCGCCGCTGATGGGGCCCAGCACCTCGATCAGCACATAAAGCGCAAACACGGTGGCGAGTGTGTTGGCCAGCAGGGCCACACCCATGTTGCCGGCCGACAGGCGCTCGGCCATGATGCCGGAGCCTATGACGGCGCAGAGCAGGGCGGCGGTGCCGACGAATTCCGCCAGCGTTTGCCGGGCGAGTGAGGGTGTGCGGGGTGCGTCCGCTGCAGGATTTAACAGCACGCCGCAGTTGCACCGGCCGGCGCGGCGCAGCAGGCCTTGCCGGTGGCGGGCTTGGCTTCACTGAATACGGGAATGCTGTCTAGCGTGTGGAACTGCTCCCAGGCGATGCCCTGCGGGTCGGTCAGCCAGTATTTGTCGCTGCGGGCATAGCAGCAGGTGGTGGGGCCTTCGTCCAGCAAAGTCATATCGGCGCGGGTGGCGCTGGCCTTGAGGGCATCAAGTTCTTCAGCGCGCTCGACCTGGATGCCCAGGTGGTCGATGCCGGGCGCATCGCCGCGCGTGGAAATGGCGAAATTGACGGGTGGGTCGTTCAGCATCCACTTGGCGTAGTCGGCCTCGGTGCGGGCGGGTTGCTGTTCGAACATGGCGGAGTAAAAGGCGATGTTTTGCTCAAGGTTCTTGACGTGGACATGGACATGGAAGCGTTTCATGAGGTTCTCCTTGGGTGGCTAGCAGGTGGTGCAACCGGGGGGCGTGGCGACTTCGCAGACGCCGCCTTCGCAGCAGTGCTCGGTCAAATAGCCGAGCAGCGCATTCATCTGGCTGAAGTTGGCGCGGTAGATCAGGTTGCGGCCGCGTGCCTCGCTGCTGGCCAGGCCTGAATTCGCGAGCTCCTTCAGATGGAAGGAGAGGGCGCTGGGGGCGACGCCCAGCTGTTCGGCCATCACGCCCGGCGTCAATCCTTCAGGGCCGGCGACGACGAGTGCGCGGAAGGCGCGTAGCCGCTGAGCCTGGGCGAGGGCCGCCAGTGCCCTGACGGCGGCGCTTTCATCGAGGATGGCAAGCTCGGGGGATGCAGTTAAAGATTCCATATTTCAAATATAATTGAAATATTGAATCGATGCAAGCCATTCACAATTCATCCATTTTTTAGGAGCTCCCGCATGCCTTCCGCCACGACAGCCGCCACAACTACGAACGTCACCATCTATCACAACCCCAAATGCGGCACTTCGCGCAACACGCTGGCCTTGATTCGCAATGCCGGCATCGAACCCGAAGTCATCGAATACCTGAAAACGCCCCCCACGCGCGAAAAACTGCGGGAGCTGGTCGCGCAGATGGCGGTTCCGGTGCGCGAGGTGATTCGCGAAAAGGAAGCTGTTTTCAAGGAACTGGGCTTGGACGCCCCCGCGCTGGGCGACGACGCGCTGATCGACGCCATGCTGACCCACCCCATCCTGATCAACCGGCCCATCGTGGTGACATCCATCGGCACGCGCCTGTGCCGCCCGTCGGAGGTGGTGCTGGACATCCTGCCGCTGCCGCAGCGCGGCGCCTTTGCCAAGGAAGACGGCGAGCAGGTGATCAACGAGAAGGGCGATCGCGTCGTCGGCCGCTAAACCCTTATTTCGCGGCGTCGCGCCTGCGGGTGGCTGCGCCTTTTTTGGCCGAGGCCGAGCGCTCAGCGGCCGGGCGTGCGGCCGCCGCAGCGCCGCCCAGCAGCCCGCCTTTGCGTGAAGCCGAATGGTTCTCCGGCTTGCCGCGTCCGGAGCCGGACTTTTCGCCGCCGCCGCTTTCCTTGTTGACTGTGGCCCAGGCGCGGCGTTCGGCCTCTTCCTTGCCTACGCCGCGGTCTTCGTAACCTTCTTCAATGTGCCGGGCCTTGCGTTTTTGCTTGTCGGTGTAGGCTGACTTGTCGCCTTTGGGCATGGTGGTTCTCCTTGGCTGGGGCGCCCGGCTGCGGGCCTTGTGGTGAAGCCCCGAAAGTAGCGCGCGCGGCCATGCCTCTTTTGCACGCGCCTTTCGCCTTACCAGGTCGGCGATCTCCTACGCTGCGTGGCCTGTCGCTTTGCAGCCACGTCTGATGGCCCCCTGCGCCCTGTCACACAACTGCCATTGAACTGACACGAACGCGTCACCCCCTCCTCCCAGAATCACGTCATGACCAGCATGACAGAGCACCCGATGGGACCGGAATCGAACACCGCCAGCCGTGGTTTGAGCGCCGGCTTTCAAGACCTGAACAAGCAGTGCCTGCGTATTTTGCGCTGCACGGCCCAGGCCCTGGCCAACAGCCCGGGTGGTTTGAAGTTCAAGGCCGGAACGCGGCCCTGGCTGGAGGGCTTGTCGAACGCGCGGCCGATGATGGCCGCGAGTCTGGGGCGACGCGACAAGGCGGTTTCTCTGGCCGCCGGTGATTGAAAGTCGAAGCCCCATTTTTTGGGGCTTTTTTACAGCGCGATTTGATTTATTGAGTTGTTGAGTTGTTTTGATTTGTTGAATCGCTGAGTTGATGAACTGCCGAAATTGTTGAGACACAAGGAAACAAGGAGTTAGCCATGAAAGAACTGCCCAATCCCACCTTTGCATTGTCGCCAGTCGCAATGCCACGGGGGTCACTTCATCAAAGCGGTCATGCTGTCAGTCCAGCCCCTGTTCAAAGGGCTCCAGTGGGGAAAATCTCGGTCAGCTGGGCCCGGCACCAGGACGAGGTCCGGCAGGCGCAGCGCCTGAGGTACCAGGTCTTCGCGCTCGAGATGGGCGCCACGCTGTCCAAGACCTTGCCCGGCCACGATGTGGACCTGTTTGACGACTACTGCGAACACCTGCTGGTTCGCGATGCCGACAGCCAGGAAGTCATCGGCACCTACCGCGTGCTGACGCCCACGCAGGCCAAGCGCGTAGGCAGCACCTACAGCGACACCGAGTTCGACCTGACCCGCCTGCGCGCACTGCGCGAGCGCATGGTCGAGCTGGGCCGCAGCTGCGTGCATGCCGACCACCGCCACGGCGGCGTCATCCTGGCGCTGTGGGGCGCGCTGGCCGAGTTCATGTCGCGCAACCAGCTCGACACCATGATCGGCTGCGCCAGCATCCCGATGCAGCACAACGGTGTTTCGAGTGGCCATGCGGCCGCCAGCATCTGGCGCCAGGTGCGCGAAACGCATCTCGCCGCGATTGAATACCGCGTCACGCCGCGCCTGGCCTTGCCCGTCGAGAAGCTGGACGACACGCTGGACGTGGAGCCGCCCGCACTGATCAAAGGCTACTTGCGCCTGGGCGCCAAGGTGCTGGGCGCGCCGGCCTGGGACCCTGATTTCAACTCGGCCGACCTGCCCATGATGATGCGCATCGCCGACCTGCCGCCGCGCTACCTGAAACACTTCTCCGGCAAACCGGTGCCGGGCAACACCACGGAGGCCTGATGCGAAGCATGTTTGACGCGATGGGTGCGCTGGGCAACGGCTTCGGCGGGGGCAGCGACGACCATGATGACGACGACTCGCTGCGCAAACGCTACCGCACCATCTTTATCTCCGACGTCCACCTGGGCACGCCCGGCTGCCAGGCGGCCGCGCTGCTGGACTTTCTGAAAGCCCACCCCAGCGACAACCTCTACCTGGTGGGTGACATCGTGGACGGCTGGCAGCTGCGCCGCCGCTGGTACTGGCCGCAGTCGCACAACGACGTGGTGCAAAAGTTGCTGCGCCGCGCCCGCAAAGGCTGCCGCATCATCTACGTGCCCGGCAACCACGATGAGTTTGCGCGTGAATTTATTGGCAACCAGTTCGGCGGCATCGAGGTGATCGATGAAGCCGTGCACACCACCGCCGACGGCCGCCAGTTGTGGATCATCCACGGCGACTACTTCGACGCCGTGGTGCAGTGCGCCAAATGGCTCGCCTATGTGGGCGACAACCTGTATGAATTCACGCTCAAACTTAACCGCTACCTGAACAGCCTGCGCGCCCGCATGGGCTTGCCTTACTGGTCGCTCTCTAGCTACCTGAAGCAAAAGGTCAAGAGCGCGCTCAATTACGTCACCGACTTTGAAGTGGCTGTGGCCAACGAAGCGCGCCGGCGCGGCCACCAGGGTGTGGTCTGCGGGCATATCCACCGCGCCGAGATGCGCGAAATCAACGGCGTGCTGTACTGCAACGACGGCGACTGGGTGGAAAGCCGCACCGCGCTGGTCGAAAACTTCGACGGCACACTGGAGCTGGTGCACTGGGCGCCCGCACATGAGACGCAAGGCCGCGGCCATGCGGCTTCGACGGTGGTGGCATGAAGGTCGCACTGGTCACCGACGCCTGGCAACCGCAGGTCAACGGCGTCGTCACCACCCTGGTGGAGCTGGTGCGTGAGCTGGAAACGCTGGGGCATGAGGTGAATGTGATTCACCCCAACCTCTTCAAGACACGGCCTTGCCCCGGTTATGCCGGCATTGACTTGGCGGTTCGCCCCAAACGTGGTTTGACGGAAAAACTGGATGCTTTCGAGCCCGAAGCCATTCATATCGCCACCGAAGGCCCGCTGGGTTGGGCGGCGCGGGGCTACTGCCTCAAGCGTGGCCTGCGCTTCACGACGGCATTCCACACCAAGTTCCCTGAAATCCTGCATGCGGCGCTGAAGATTCCGCTGTCATGGGGTTATGCGCTGTTTCGCCATTTCCACAGGCCTTCGTCGGGTGTGATGGTGCCTACCCACGGCGTGCTGCGCATGCTGGAGCAGCGGGGTTTTCGCAACCTGCGCAGCTGGACGCACGGCGTGGACACCGAGCTTTTCGGTTTTGAGCCGCAACCTTGCCTTTACCCGCCCATGGGCACCATGGTGCGTCCGGTGTCGCTGTTTGTAGGCCGGGTGTCCTATGAGAAGAACATCGATGCCTTTTTGAAGCTGGACATTCCCGGCACCAAGGTGGTGTGCGGCGTGGGCCCGCTGGAGGCCACGCTGAAAGAGCGCTATCCCCAAGTCCGCTGGATGGGTGTCCTGGCCCGGGATGAGCTGGCCAAGGTCTATGCGGCTGCCGACGTGTTTGTCTTTCCCAGCCGGTCGGAAACCTTTGGCCTGGTGATGCTGGAATCCATGGCTGCCGGCACGCCGGTGGCGGCTTATCCGGTCGATGGCCCGCTGGAAGTGCTTGGAAAGGCCGACGGAAGCTGTCACGGCGGTGTCATGAATGAAGATTTGCAGCAGGCCTGTTACAGCGCGCTGGCCGTGCCGCGCCACGAAGCCCGTTTGCGCGCGCTGGACTTCAGCTGGGGCCATGCGGCGCAGCTTTTTGCGTCTTATCTCGTTAACACCGCTCAAAATGCGGTGCAAAGCGGCGCCCAGACTAACCCTGGTAGCGCCAAGGGCAGCCAGGGGACACGCTTGCCAGCCGCCACAGGCGGGAGCAATATCAGCTAAAAGTACTGTCACGACTTTGTCATGAAACCCGACAACACTCGGGATTACGTTTTTTGACAAAGACCACTTTGCTGATGCCCACTTCTCCTGCCTCGGTGGCCGCCGCCGCGCCACCCGTCCAGTTTCTGGATCGCGACCACAGCATCCTGGCCTTCAATGAGCGGGTGCTGGACTGGGCCAAACGCCCGGATGTGCCGCTGCTCGAGCGCCTGAGGTTTTTGTGTATCGTCTCGTCCAATCTGGACGAATTCTTCGAAGTCCGCACCGCGCCCCACCTCACCGCCTTCCAGGCCAATGATTCAAAAGGCCTGTATTCGATCGAATCGTTCAGGGCCCTGTCGTCCGCCGCCCATGACATGGTGGCGCGCCAGTATTCCCTCTACAACGATGACCTGCTGCCGGCTTTTGAGCGGCAGGGCATACGCGTCGTTTCGCACGGCGAACGCAACCCGGCCCAGCGCCGCTGGGTGAAAGAGTATTTTGAGAGGGAAGTGCGGCCCCTGCTGGTTCCGGTGGGGCTGGATCCTTCGCACCCCTTCCCGCAAGTGGCCAACAAATCGCTTAATTTCATCGTCCGTCTCGGCGGGCATGACGCCTTTGGGCGTGAAAACGATATTGCCATCGTCAAGGTGCCCCGTGTGCTGCCGCGGCTGATCCACATGCCGTCTCACGGCAAGGATAAAAGCCGGCTCTTCGTGTCGATCTCCAGCGTGATCCGGGCGCACTTGACCGAACTGTTTCCCGGCCGTGAAGTAGGCCAGTTCTCGCAGTTCCGCGTCACCCGCCATTCGGATCTGGCCGTCGATGAAGACGACGTCAAGAATTTGCGTACCGCCTTGCGCCAGGGGCTGGAGCAACGGCATTACGGCCAGGCCGTGCGGCTGGAGGTGTCGGCGGGTTGCTCTGAACACCTGGCCAGCTTTCTGCTCAAGCAGTTCAATCTGCCGTCGCTGGCGCTGTACCGCGTGCATGGCCCGGTGAACTTGGTGCGCCTGACGCAACTGGTCGACCTGGTCAACGACCCCAAGCTGCTCTTTCCCGGCTACAGCGCCTGCTACCCCACGCAGCTGCAGTCCGGCGAATCGTTTTTTGAGCGGCTCAAGGAAGGCGATGTGTCCATCCACCAGCCTTTTGAGAGCTTTGACGGTGTGCTGGCGTTTTTGCGAGAGGCGGTCAACGATCCGCAAGTACTCGCTATCAAACAAACCATTTACCGCACTGGCGCCGATTCGGAGCTGATGGTGCTGCTGCGCGAAGCCGTGCGGCGCGGCAAGGAAGTGACCGTGGTGGTGGAGCTCAAGGCGCGCTTTGACGAAGAAGCCAACATCAACTGGGCGGAAATGCTGGAGTCGATAGGCGCGCAGGTGGTGTACGGCGTGGTGGGCCTGAAAACCCACGCCAAGATGCTGCTGGTGACGCGCCGCGAGGGCAAGCACCTGGTGCGCTACGCCCATCTTTCGACCGGTAATTACAACCCGCGCACAGCGCGCCTTTATACCGACCTGAGTTACCTGACGGCCGACCCGCTGATGACGGCCGACATCGACAACGTGTTTGTGCACCTGGCCAGCCAGAGCCGCCTGCCCAAGCTGCACCATTTGCTGCTGGCGCCGTTCCAGCTGCACCGCAAGCTGATCGAAAAAATCGACGCGCTGGGCGAGGCCGCCTCGCAAGGCAAAGACACGCGCATCGTTGCCAAGATGAACGCGCTGACCGATGAAGACCTGATGCTGGCACTGGTCAAGGCCGGGCAGTGCGGCGTGAAGATCGATTTGATTGTGCGCGGCGCCTGCATGCTGCCGGCCCAGGTGCCGGGCGTGACAGACAACATCCGCGTGCGTTCCATCATCGGCCGCTTCCTGGAGCATTCGCGGGTGTTTTATTTCCGCTGCGCGGAAGAAGAGACGCTACTGCTCTCCAGCGCCGACTGGATGAACCGCAACATGCTGCGCCGGGTCGAGCTGGCCTGGCCGGTGACCGACCCGGTATTACGCCAGCGCATCATCGATGAATGCCTGGTGGCCTACCTGCATGACAGCCGCGACGCCTGGGATTTGCAGCCCGACGGCTCTTACCTCAGGGTCAGCACCGGTGACCCCCACACGCGCCACGGTGCGCAGGCGGCCTTGATGGCGCGCTACTCGGCTCCCCAACAACAGGACAAATGACATGGACCTCATCCTGTGGCGTCATGCAGAGGCAGAAGACTGGCCCGAAGGTGACCCGCAGGGCAGCAGCGATCTCGAACGCTCGCTGACATCAAGAGGTGAAAAGCAGGCGGCCCGCATGGCCAACTGGCTGGACCGCCAGCTGCCGGAGGGCGCTCGCATCTTTGTCAGCCCGGCAAGGCGCTGCGAACAGACTGCATTGGCGCTGGGGCGCAAATACAAAATCCGCAACGAGCTGGCGCCCGACGCCACAGTGGAACAACTGCTGGAACTGGTGCAATGGCCCACCGCCAAATCGCCGATTCTGGTGGTCGGCCACCAACCCATGCTGGGCGAAACCATTGCCCTTTTGCTGGGCCTGCAGGAAAGCGATTGCCCCGTCAAAAAGGGCGCGCTCTGGTGGCTGCGCAACCGCGACCGGGATGGGATTGACCAGACCGTTGTGGTGACTGTGCAGTCGCCTGAAGTGCTCTGACGCAAGCCTTGGTTCGCCCCGCAGTGGTCTGAGCCGGGACGCAGCTTCTGCGGCGTACATTACATTAGTCGCCATGTCGCACGAGGCCACACTCATCTATACCGAACCGCTTCTGCGTCAGGCCGTATTCGCCTTTTGGCGCCGCTCTGTCGGCGCCGCTCAAGCCAAACGCTAAAACCCCTATGAGCTCCTGGCTCCTGCTGTCCGCCGCCCTGATCTTCGCCTGGCTCGCGTACGACGCGTGGCGGTTGGCAGTTCCTGCAGCTGAAGTGCCCTATACGCTGACGGCGAAGGGTTTGAAGCAGGACATGGGTGGTGTGCCGCTCCAGGAGCAGGAAAAGCGCAAGGAGTGGAATGCGCGCTACGGAATCGGTGATCTACGCCAGACAGTGTGGCTCTGGGGCATTCTTGCCGTCGTGTGTGCAGTTGGCTCGGCTGCAGGGTTTCTCGCATGAGCCGCTCCACTACTCGCTTGCTATCCTGGCTGTCAGGCCCTCTGCTGGCGGTAAGTCTGGTCGCATTTGCTGTCATCGGTGGCGGCGGCCCGGGCTTCTTCCTCATGTCGCTGTATGGCGGCGTCCTTTTTATGTTCGGTGCGCCCTTGCTTCAGTTCATTTTGTTTCGGACGGCGCGCCTTCATGCGCGTTACGCTATGGCCTGTGGGGTGGCGCTCCTGATCATGCTGGGGGTGCTCATGATCCCGGCGTTCATGGGTGTGTTCAGTTTCTGGTGAACGGAATGCTGATGCCTAACATGTCGATCGACGCACACGCTCAACCATACAAGGCGGCTTTGCCGCAATTCCTGTACACGGGCCTCATTGACATTTAGATGCCTATGAATCCAACACTCGTGTTCGCTTACGGGGCATTAATCTTCCTCGCTACGGTTGTTGCGTCCATTCCGTTCGGCTTCGTTCAGGGGTTTACCAAAGCAAGAGGCGCGCCCCTAACCGACAGAACACTGGCATTACTGAAATTCCCGGAATACGTTCTGGAGGCTGTAGCCGTCATCTCGGTCATCGCGAACTTAGGTGCACGGTACCCGGAAGATCTGCTTCTCCATGCGGTTTTGGCCGTCATAGTTTCGTTTCTCATCACTTTTGTTGTTGAGGTTCGATGCCGGCTTATGCCGCTCAGAGAGTTTTTTCTTCGTATCGTTATAGGGCTCGGTGTATGCGTCCCCATCGGCCTGCTCATTGGTTCAGGCATTAATGCAGGCGCCTGAACCAGTAACTCTCAATCGAGAGAGTACGCATGCGGTCAAGGTATAACGGGTCAATCGATATGGACGTATCTTCAGTCGCCAGTTTATTTCTACGTTAACTCTCAGGAAATTTGCATGCGAAAGCTCTTGGTCCAACTTGCGTCACTGGCTGCCTTCTCCTCGCCTGCCGTTGCTGCGGATGTGCTCGAAACGGCCTCGTTTGCAATGACTCTACCCGCCGGATGGGTGAAGAACCTCCAGACCAAACCCGTTTCGGCACGAGGTCCAGATGGCGAGCTGTTGCAGCTTAGTTCGGCGAAGTTGCAGGGAGGTGGTACACCCGCGGAAGCACAGAAAATCCGGGCGGAAATGGAGCAGAACGTTCTCCGCTCTATAGAACGTGCCGCGAGCGATCCCGAGCTGAAAGTTGTGGTCCCTTTGCGAAGAACCCAAGGTTCTCCGGGAGTGGCGGTGTACGAATTGATCTCACAGGCGAACGACAACTCATGGTTTGCTCAGTTCGCTGCGCTTGGGCCGAGCACGGTCTTACTGGTGACGGTTGAAGCTCCCGCTACGGCCCAGACAAGCATCGTAGCGGTGCGGCAATCGGTGTTGTCCATCAAATGGTCCCAGTGAGGCGGACGGGGCCGCCGGTACGGACGACAGCGTCAATTTCAGGTATCCAAATGATCGACCAACCCAGGGCCGCAGAACTGGCCCGTGAAGCGTTTGACCAGTGGGAAGCTGGTCATCATGAGCAGTCCAGGCTTCTCTATGAAGCAGCCATCCCCTTGGCTGACCCGCAGCACTGGGGCCTATCGGCTTATCACGGCGAATATGCCTGCGTCCTGAACGAACTCGGGAAGCATGATCAAGCAACCGTGCAACTGAAAAAATCACTTGCGGCAGAGCTGACGCAAGGAAATGCAGAGGGAGCGCCTGCCGTGCTCATCGCGCGCTACTTTCTCGCAGAGCAACTGCTTCGTCATGGCGCACCTGAGCTCGCACTGGAAGCGTTGACTCCATCCACCAGCAGTGCGCCAAATCATTGGCTCACGCGCGTTGTTGAAGCGCACGTGCTATTTGCACTCAATCGCAGGTGTGAAGCAAAAGTCGCAGCCGCGCTGGCCATCTCAAACGCACCTACACCAGCGAAGGGCGAAGAACTCAAACTGAATCTTGGGCAAGTTCTTAGTGCGCCGGATGAGTAACCTCTAACCCTCGTCGGATGGGGTACTTTGTTTTAGCTACGGGCGCTAGAGCCCTCGCGCAACGGGTGCAGGAGGCAATGTAAGACCCAGCGCTCTTGCGAGCGCCGGATGTTCGCCTTTGTGTATTTAAGAACCGAGCGTAGGACGGCCCGTCTTGATGGCGGGAACCTGCTCCAGCGCGGTCAGGAAAGCCGCATCGGAGATGCTGGCCAGCAGCTTGATGCCGGCGCGCAGCAGTTCGCTTTTCTTGGCGGGGCGGGTCAGCTTGGCGGCGCGTTGTTTGAGGTCGTCGAGGACTACGTACTCAGCCTTGGGGATGGTGAAGCTGTCGCGCACCAGTTTTGGTTTTTTGGTTTTTTCCGGCTTGGCGGGTTTGGCAGGCTTGGCGCTGGCCTGGGGTTTGGCGGCTGGCTTTTTGGCGCCGGTCTTTTTCACGGTGGCTTTCTTGACCGTGCCTTTGCCGGCTGGGGCCTTGGCGGGGGACGCTTTTTTCGGCGCTGGCTTGGCGGCGGTTTTCACGGGGGCCTTGGGCGCTGCGGCTGGTTTAGCCGTAGTGGGCGCCGGTGCGGCGGGTTTCGCAGTTGCTTTTTTGCTGGTTGCCATGGATTGATCCTTTTAAGTGAGCGGTTAAATAAACCGTATATACAGTTTATACGGTTTGATTGCGAACGGTCAAGCCGCGGGCCCGCAGCGGCCCGTGACGGGGCCGCGCTGAGTCGCGAGGAGGAAGGCAGAAAAAAGGTTTAAGCGCTGGGAACGACCAGCGTCCACGGCGTCTTTTGCCACGCCAGGACTTCTTCCTGCAGTAGGTGCGCCGATTGCGGGAAGGCCTGCGCCCAGCCGGCGCGGCAGTTCAGCACAAAAATCCTGCCGGGTTCGGCGCCGCTTTCAAGCTGCAGGCCTTTGAGGTCGGGGTCGCGCCGGGCATGGCAGAGGATGACTGCCAGGCGCAGGCACAGCAACTGCTGGATGAAGACCCGGTCTTCAAAGTTGACTTCCAGCTTGCGCAGCTTGCCGCGGTGGCCCAGCACCAGCAGGCTCAGGCGGTGCAACTCGGGCAGCGCAAAGCCGGGTGCATCGGCGTTGTCCAGGATGTAGGCGCCGTGCTTGTGATAGTCGCTGTGCGAGATCTGGCTGCCGATCTCATGAAGCTCCGCTGCCCACTCAAGCTTGCGCTGAAAGCGGGCGGACTCCGCCGCGGGCATGCCCTTGCAGGCCATGACAAACAGCTGCTTGGCGACCTTGCTGACGCGTTGGGCCTGCACATTGTCGGCGTTGAACTTGGCGGCCAGACGCTGCACGGTGGTGGAGCGCAAGTCGGTCAGGTCCTGCTCACGGTCTACCAGGTCATAAAGCACGCCATGGCGCAGGGCGCCCTGTGCGGCCTCCATTTGCGCGATGCCCAGCAGGTCGAACACGGCCCTCAGCACGCTGACACCGCCGCCTATCACGGCGCGCCGGTCGTCTTTCATGCCGTCTAGCTTGATGCGGTCGGCGCTTTGCGCCTTGAGCAGGCGGTCCAGCAGCCAGTCCAGGCCTTCGCGCGTGACCAGGCCCGCAGGCCAGCCTGAGGCGGTCAGCACGTCGCTGACGGCGCCAATCGTGCCGGAAGAGCCGTAGGCGGTGTCCCATGTGCCGGCGCGGTAGGCATTGACGGCTTCGTCAAGAACCGCTTTCGCGGCGATCTCGGCCGTCTCGAAAGCGCGCGGCGTGAACTGGCCGTCAGGGAAGTACTTCATCGACCAGGCGACGCTGCCGACGCGGTAGGACTCCATGGTGCGTGCGTCCAGGCCTTTGCCGAGGATCATCTCGGTAGAGCGCCCGCCGATGTCCACCACCAGACGGCGTTCGCCGGACTGCGGCAGCAAGTGCGCTACGCCCTGGTAAATCAGGCGGGCTTCTTCACGGCCGGGTATGACGTCGATGGGGAAACCGAGGATTTTGTAGGCGCGCGTGAGGAATTCTTCGCGGTTGCGCGCCTCGCGCAGGGTCTGGGTGGCAACGGCGCGAACCTGGTACTTCTTGAAGCCGGCCAGACGCTCGCCAAAGCGCGCCAGGCAGTCCCAGCCGCGCTGCATGGCCTCTGGGGTCAGGTTGCGGTCGGCGTCTAGCCCGTTGCCCTGGCGGACCGTTTCCTTGATGTATTCGGTGCGGTGTATGCGGCCGTGGTCAAAGCGGCCAATTTCGAGACGAAAGCTGTTGGACCCGAGATCCACAGCCGCGAGCAGCGTTCCATTTTGCATGTCTGAGTGTTTTCTTGAGGGCTCAGCATAGCATTCGCGGGGGACTCGCATCAGCACTTCAGCCTTATCCGATGAGCCGGCCGTCAACCGTCATCATGCTTTGCGTGACGTAGGTGCCGCTGCGGCGCTGGGGGTTGAAGCTGACGGCGAAGCCGCCGACGTTCATGCTGGTGCGGCGCTGGAAGGCGTTGAGCACGCTCTGGCGGTTCACGGGGCCATCGACATCGGTGAGCACCTCGTAGGTGTAGCGCGCGGCGATGAAGCCGGCCAGGCTGAGCGGCGTGGGCGGCTCGTCGAAGAGGCGGGCCAGCGTTTCGCGGTAGCTGCGAACCACCGGCAGGGCGGCATTGACCAGCGGCACCGGCTGGGTGGCAATGACGGGCGTGTTGCGTGCGGCGCCCATTTGCAGCATGGTCTGCAGGTTGACGTCGGCCAGGGCGACGATGTAGCGCTGGCGGGCCTGCTTTTCCATGCCCTGCGTAAATTCGGCGAGCTCCGGCGTTCCGCCCACAAACAGCAGGATGGCGGGCGTTCGCGGTGTGAGTTTTTGCCCCAGGGCGCGCAGATCGCCCTCGGCCTTGAAAGGCTGCAGCTTGAGCTGCATGCCGACGGCAATGCGCTCCACGTCGGTGTGATAGGCGGTGTAGTCCTGGGCTGTGGCGTAAATCGCGCCCAGCTCCTTCAGGCCCATGGACTGCAGGCTTTTGAGCGCGTAGGTGATCTGCTCCTGGCGGGCGGCAAAGATGGGGAAGGTCTTGTCGCCGATCTCAAGGCTGGAGTTTTGCAGCCAGGGCGCGGCGTGGGGAATGTTCAACCCGCCCTGGACGGAAAGCGCCACGATCTGGCTGGCCACCTGGTCGCCGGCACTGCCCGACAGGACCACGCAGCCTGCGTTGTCCTTGACCGAGTCCAGGGCCGTGCGCAGGCTGGCGGGGGTGCCGTCGGTCTCCAGCGCCAGATGCTGGACAGGCCGGCCGCGAACGCCGCCGCGCAGGTTGATGTCCTGCCAGGCTGCGCGCGAGCCAATCAGGAAATCCTTGGACACGTCTTGCTGCGCCTGGGAGAAGTCGACCGGCTGCGCCACCACGATGCTGCGTGATGCGGCTTTGCCGGTCTGCGCCCAGGCGGGGCATGCAACCGCCGCGGCTGCCGTGACAAGGCTGGCGCGCCGCAGCAACTGGCGGCGGCTCAAGGCGGGCGTCTGAAATGGCATGAGTGGTCCCTGTGCGGGCGAACCCGCCTTCTATGGCTTGCTATAAAAAACGTAGCTGCTTACGTACGTCAGATAACGGCTGAGGAGGGTCTGGAGCACGAAAATGCTGTGAATCCAATAAAAAACGGGCCAAACCCTCAGGCTTGACCCGTTCATGTGCCGGTGGGCTTACTTGGCGGGCGGGATCAGGACGGCGTCCACGATGTGCACGACGCCGTTGGTGGCGGAGATGTCGGCGGTCTGGACCAGGGCTTCCTCGACGGTGACGAATTCGCCGGCCTTGGAGAGGGCCACATTGGCGCCGTTGACGGTTTTGCTGTTGCCGTTTTTGACGTCGGCGGCCATCAGCTTGCCGGGAACGACGTGGTACGTCAGAACTTCCTTCAGGCGGGCGGGGTTTTTGGCCAAGTCGTCCATGGTTTTGGCGGGCACTTTGGCAAAAGCCTCATTGGTGGGGGCAAACACGGTGTAAGGACCGCCGGATTTGAGGGTATCGGACAGACCGGACTTGCTGACCAGGCCGTTGAGCGTGCTCAGCTGGGATTGGGCTGCAATGGTGTCGGTTACAGACACAGGGGTGGAAGAGGTGGCGCAGCCGGCGAGGGCGGCGACAGCGGCGGCGAGGACCAGAAAGCGGCGGTTCAACATTGGGAAGTTCTCCTGATTAAGACAGGGCCAAGGGTAGGAGACGCGAGTGACAGATTCGTGACGGTAATTTGAAGGTTTTGTGACGCTCCCGAGTGGTGGCGAGGGGTCTGGGCCCTCTGAAACGCTGTCATATTTGTCACATCCTTGTCACACAAGATTCCTACAGTCGACGCATCGTTCCTGGCAATCCCAATCAATCCGACTATTTCCAAACCAAGAGGTGTTCTGATGAACCTGACTTTCAAAGCTTCCCTGACTACCGTAGCGGGCCTTGCCCTGGCATCGTTTGCCACTTTCGCCGCTGCCCAGGACGTGACCGGCGCCGGCGCCAGCTTCCCGGCTCCCCTGTATTCCAAATGGGCTGCTGATTACAACAAGGCCACCAGCGTCAAGATCAACTACCAATCCGTCGGCTCCGGCGCCGGCCTGCGCCAGATCGAAGCCAAAACGGTTGATTTCGGCGCTTCCGACGCGCCTTTGAAAGACGACGAACTGGCCAAGAAAGGCCTGATGCAGTTCCCCACCGTGATCGGTGGCGTCATTCCCGTGGTCAACATCAAGGGCATCGCTCCCGGCCAGCTCAAGCTGAGCGGCCAGGTACTGGGCGACATCTACCTCGGCAAGATCACCAAGTGGACCGACCCCGCCATCAAGGCCCTGAACCCCACCTTGCCCCTGCCTGATGCAGCCATTGCACCGGTTCGCCGCGCTGACGGCTCCGGCACCAGCTTCATCTTCACGAACTACCTGAGCAAAGTGAACGCCGAGTGGAAGACCAAAGTGGGCGAGGGCACCGCAGTGAACTGGCCAGTGGGCGCCGGCGGCAAGGGCAATGAAGGTGTGGCGGCATTCGTCGGCCGTCTGCCCAACTCGATCGGCTACGTGGAATACGCCTACGTCAAGCAAAACAAGATGACCTTTGCCCAGCTGAAGAACGCTGCCGGCAACTTCGTGTCGCCTGAAGACGGCGCTTTCAAGGCCGCCGCCGCAGGTGCCGAATGGTCCAAGAGCTTCTACCAGATCCTGACCGAGCAGCCCGGCAAGGATTCGTGGCCCATCACCGGCGCGACTTTCATCCTGATGCAAAAAGTCCAGGACAAGCCAGCCCAGGCAGCCGCTTCGCTCAAGTTCTTTGAGTGGGCCTACAAAAACGGCGACAAGACCGCCGACGACCTGGACTATGTGCCCATGCCTGCCGCCGTGAAGACCATCATCGAAAAAGCCTGGGGCGACATCAAGGACGCATCGGGCAAGACGGTTGCTTACAAGTAATTCGAGTAAGCGCTACAAGCTGATTTTCCGCAGACGTTACATACCATAGGGGTTTCTCACGTGTCCTCTACACTTCCGGCTAGCCGGGCCGCTTTTGACCACCCGGCCAAAGCGACCGGACGCGATATGACCAATCCTCCTCCTGGCGGCGCTGTGCGCAGAAGCCCCCTGGCAGACCGGCTCTTCGGCTGGGCTGCACAGGGCGCGGCCTGGCTCACCCTGGGCCTGCTGTTCGGCATCCTTGTTTCGCTGGTGATCGGGGCCTGGCCCGCCATCAGCAAATACGGCCTCGGCTTTCTGACGAGCAGCGTCTGGGACCCTGTCAAGGGCGAGTACGGCGGCCTGGTCATGATTTACGGCACCATCGCCACCTCCCTGATCGCCCTGGTCATCGCGGTGCCGGTGAGCTTCGGCATTGCGCTGTTCCTGACCGAGCTGTCGCCCGCATGGCTCAAAAGGCCGCTGGGCACCGCCATCGAGCTGCTCGCCGCCGTGCCGTCCATCGTTTACGGCATGTGGGGCCTGCTAGTGTTTGGCCCCATCCTGGCCACTTACGTCCAGCAGCCGCTGCAAAGCCTTTTGACCGGCGTGCCTTACCTGGGCGCACTGGTGTCCGGCCCTCCCGTGGGCATCGGCATTTTGTCGGCCGGCATCATCCTGGCCATCATGATCATTCCCTTCATCGCTTCTGTGATGCGGGACGTGTTCGAAGTCACGCCGGTGCTGCTTAAGGAATCGGCTTACGGGCTGGGTTCCACCACCTGGGAAGTTGTCTCCAAAGTCGTGCTGCCTTACACCAAGGCCGGCGTAGTGGGCGGCATCATGCTGGGACTCGGACGCGCATTGGGTGAAACCATGGCGGTCACTTTTGTGATCGGTAATTTCAACCAGCTGGATTCGCTCAGCCTCTTTCAGGCTGCCAACAGCATCACGTCGGCGCTGGCCAACGAGTTCGCTGAAGCGGGCGAGGGCCTGCACCAGGCAGCGCTTATTTACCTGGGCCTTGTGCTGTTCTTCATCACGTTTGTCGTGCTGTCGCTGTCCAAACTGCTGCTGGCTCAACTGCGAAAGAGTGAAGGGGTGAAAACATGAGTACCGCTGCACAAGACGCGCGCCTGGCAAAGTTCGCCAGCCGCAAGCGGGTCAACGGGATCGCGCTGGTTCTCTCTCTTGCAGCCATGTCTTTCGGCCTGTTCTGGCTGGCATGGATTCTCTGGGAAACCATCCGCTTGGGCATCGGCGGCCTCTCATGGGCAACCCTGACCCAGATGACGCCGGCGCCCAACGAGGCGGGCGGTATCGCCAATGCGCTTTACGGTTCCTTCCTGATGGTGCTGCTGGCTACATTTGTGGGCACGCCGATCGGCATCATGGCGGGCATCTACCTGGCCGAGTACAACACCAAGGGCATGCTGGCCTCGGTGACGCGCTTCGTCAATGACATTTTGCTGTCAGCACCGTCCATCGTGATCGGCCTGTTTGTGTACACCGTTGTGGTGTCGCAGTTCAAGTCGTATTCCGGCTGGGCCGGCGTTCTGGCGCTCGCCTTGATCGTGATTCCGGTGGTGATCCGCACCACCGAAAACATGCTGCAACTGGTTCCACCGGGCCTGCGCGAGGCAGCTTATGCCCTGGGCGCGCCGAAATGGAAAGTCATCACCAGCATCACGCTGAGGGCGGCACGCGCCGGCGTCACCACCGGCATTCTGCTGGCGGTTGCACGGATCGCCGGTGAAACGGCTCCGCTGCTCTTTACCGCGCTGAACAACCAGTTCTGGACGTCTGACTTGAGCCAGCCAATGGCCAGCTTGCCTGTCACGATCTTCAAGTTTGCGCTGAGCCCTTACGAAAACTGGCAGCAGCTGGCATGGGCAGGCGTGTTCCTGATCACGATGGCCGTGCTTGGCCTGAACATCCTGGCGCGTGTCTTGACGCGAGCCAAAAACTGACCGGCTGACTTCCCTAGCTTTCAGCCCAACCAACACAACAAGGTCACAGATGGACACCATCACCGCACAACGCGAGCAATCGAAAATTTCGGTCAAGAACCTCGACTTCTACTACGGCAAATTCCACGCCCTCAAGGGCATCAACCTGGAAATTCCGGAGAAAAAAGTCACCGCCTTCATCGGCCCATCCGGCTGCGGCAAATCCACGCTGCTGCGCATCTTCAACCGCATGTATGAGCTCTACCCCGAGCAGCGCGCTGAAGGCGAAATCATGTTTGACGGCGAAAACCTGCTCACGTCCAAAAAAGACGTGGCGCTGATCCGCTCCAAGGTCGGCATGGTGTTCCAGAAACCGACGCCATTCCCGATGTCGATCTACGACAACATCGCTTTCGGCGTGAAGCTGTTTGAAAGCCTGAATGCTTCTGACATGGACGAGCGTGTGGAGTGGGCGCTGCGCAAGGCCGCACTTTGGACCGAAGTCAAGGACAAGCTGAACCAGAGCGGCTCCAGCCTCTCGGGCGGCCAGCAGCAACGCCTGTGCATTGCCCGCGGCATCGCGATCAAGCCGGAAGTGCTGCTGCTGGACGAGCCTTGCTCGGCGCTGGACCCGATCTCTACCGCCAAGGTGGAAGAGCTGATCGCAGAGCTGAAGAACGACTACACCGTGGTTATCGTGACGCACAACATGCAGCAGGCTGCACGCTGCAGCGACTACACCGCCTATATGTACCTGGGCGACCTGGTTGAGTTCGGCGCCACCGAAGACCTGTTCTTCAAGCCCAAGCGCAAAGAAACCGAAGACTACATCACCGGCCGTTTCGGCTGATCCAGACTAGGGAGCACACATGCCTGATAAACACCTTTCGACCCAGTTTGACAGCGAACTCAACGGCGTCTCTTCGCGCGTCATGGAGTTGGGCGGGCTGGTCGAATCGCAGATTCGCCTGGCCATTTACGCGCTGTCGCAATTCAATGCCGAGAGCGCCAACCAGGTGATCGAAGCCGAGTCCCGCGTCAACGCGATGGAAATCGACATCGACCGCGAACTGTCGTCCATCATCGCGCGGCGCCAGCCAACCGCCCGTGACCTGCGTTTGCTGATCGCCATCTCGAAAACCACGGCCAACCTTGAGCGTGCCGGCGACGAAGCCGAAAAAATCGCACGCATGGTCAAGTCCATCATTGAAAGCGGATCGTCCCGCGCGCTGCCGTCTTCGGACCTGCGCGTCGCGGCGGAACTCGCCTCTGGCCTGCTGCGCAAGGCCCTGGACGCCTTTGCCCGGCTGGATACGGCTGTGGCGGTTTCCATCCTCAAGGAAGACGACCAGATCGACCAGGAATTCGACGGCTTTGTGCGCAAACTCATCACTTACATGATGGAAGACCCGCGCACCATTTCCCCGAGCCTGGATTTGCTGTTTGTGGCCAAGGCCATCGAGCGCGTGGGCGACCATGCCAAGAACATTGCAGAATTCATCATCTATATCGTCAAAGGGGCCGATGTGCGCCACACCCCTATGGAACAGATCGAGTCTGCTGTAAAGTAACCTTGAATGAAACACCAGCCACGCGTATTGATCGTTGAAGACGAGCCGGCCATTGCCGAGTTGATTGCCGTCAACCTGCGGCATGGCGGCTTTGACCCCGTGGTGGCGGAAGACAGTGTCTCTGCCCAGCGCGAACTCGACGCTGTGCTGCCCGACGCCATATTGCTCGACTGGATGCTGCCGGGCCAAAGCGGCATTGCGCTGGCCCGCCACTGGCGCAAGCAGGCGCGCACCAAAAGCATCCCCATCCTGATGCTGACGGCCCGCGGCGACGAGCCGGACAAGGTGGCGGGGCTGGATGCCGGCGCCGACGATTACATCACCAAGCCGTTCTCTACCCAGGAGCTGCTGGCGCGCATCCGCGCCGTGCTGCGCCGCCGTGCGCCCGAATCGGTGAACGACAGTGTGGCGGTGGGCGCACTCATTCTGGACGCGGCAACCCATCGCATTTCTTACCAGGGCCAGGAGCTCAAACTCGGCCCCACCGAGTTCAAGCTGTTGCATTACCTGATGAAGCATGCGGAACGCGTGCACAGCCGCAGCGCCTTGCTCGACAAGGTGTGGGGCGACCATGTGTTTATCGAAGAACGCACGGTCGACGTGCACGTCAAGCGCCTGCGGGAAGCCCTGGGCGTTGCCGGCGCCATGGTGGAAACCGTTCGCGGCGCCGGTTACCGTTTGACCGCAATGTCCGCCAACGCCCCGGTGGCTGCTGCACAATCCAGCGCATGATCAATCGGTGGATTATTTTCGCCGCCTGCATGATTGTCGGCGGCGGTTTGGGCTTTTGGGAGCGCACTGTCAACGGCCTGAGCTTCGGGTTGGGCATAGGCTTGGCCGTGGGGGCGCTGGTCTGGCTGGCGATCGACAGCTTTTTCATCAATCGCCTGCTGCGCTGGTTGCGCACCGAACAAAACAACGAGGCGCCGGCTGCGATGGCCGGCATTGCCCCCAGCCTGCCAGGCGTATGGGGCGAGGTGGTGGACCGCACCCGCAGGCTGCTCAAAAGCCGCGACCAGCAACTACAGGAAAGCCAGGCGCGGCTGGATGAGTTTCTGGCCGCCATGCAGGCGTCTCCCAGCGGCGTGGTGTTGCTGGACTCGCAAGGCCGCATCGAGTGGTGCAACCAGATGGCCACGCAGCACTTTGGTTTTGACGCCCAGCGGGACGTGATGCAGCACATCGCCAACCTGGTTCGCGAGCCGGCGTTCAAGTCCTATATGGCTGCGGGCGAGTTCTCCCATGACGTGGTGATTCCCGGCAGCTTCAGCACACCGGCGCGGCCGGTGAAGCTTTCTGTGCATGTGCACTCCTACGGCAAGGACCGCAAGCTGCTGCTGTCGCGCGACATCACCGCCGTCGAGCTGGCCGAAGCCATGCGCCGGGATTTTGTGGCCAACGTGTCGCATGAGATCCGCACGCCGCTCACCGTGTTGTCGGGATTCATTGAAACGCTTCAGACGCTGCCCCTCAAGGAGCCTGAGCGCGCCCGCTACCTGTCGCTGATGGCGCAGCAGTCCCAGCGAATGCAGACGCTGGTGAATGACTTGTTGACCCTGTCGCGGCTTGAAGGCAGCCCGTTTCCCGGCGCCAATGACTGGACCACGCTCGGCGCCTTGCTGGCCCAGTGCGAGCAGGAGGCGCGGGCCCTGTCGGGCGTGATTGCACCGCAGGGGCACCGGCTTGAGTTCGATCCGGGGCCGGCCTGCGAGGTTGCCGGGGTGCAAACCGAGCTATACAGCGCCATGTCCAACCTGGTGACCAATGCCGTGCGCTACACGCCCGAAGGCGGGCTGGTCCGCGTCACCTGGTTGTTGCTGGAAGACGGGCGAGGGGAATTCAAGGTCAAGGACACCGGCCCCGGTATTGCGCCGGAACACCTGCCGAGGCTGACGGAGCGGTTTTACCGGATTGACCGCAGCCGCTCACGCGAAACCGGTGGAACCGGCCTGGGCCTGGCCATCGTCAAGCACGTGGCGCAGCGCCACGGGGCCGAGTTGCACATTACCAGCGAGCTGGGGCAGGGCTCCTGCTTCTCCATCGTCTTTCCGGCTGCGCGTGTGCGCCGGATCCAGGCGTCTCAGGCCGTCCCGCTGACTCAGGCTGCCTGAGTCGAAGCTGGCACCCGCAGGCTGCGCCTGACGGCGTGCCACAGCAAGCCCAGAAAACAGGTAGCCACCAACCCAATGGCTACCGTGCTGGCAGCCCAGAAGCTTGCCGTGGACTGCGTGGCCGCATGGCCGGCGACGCCGGTGTAGGCCAGGCGATAACCTCCCAGAAGCCCAAGCCCCCAAAGCAGCACACCGTACAGCGCCAATGGCGTGATCGTGATGCGGTAGCAACGCAGCAGGAATGCGGTCAGGGCCTGGGTCGCATCCGCCACATGGTAGAAGGCCACCCACACCAGCAGCGACGAAGCAAGCGCAACGATTTCGGGGTTACCTGAATACCAGCCCGCCAGCAGGGGGCCTGCCAGCGATACAAAGGTGGCCAGCGTGATCGCGGCGAGCCCGGTGAGCTTGAGCCCGAGCAGCACCACGCGTTTGGCATAGTCCGGGCGGCCCGCGCCTATCCAGAACGACACGCGCGCGCTGCAGGCGATGGCCATGGAAAGCGGCATCATGTAGAGCACGGCCGCTACGCTGGAGGCAATCTGGTGGCTTGCGGAGGCGACGGTGCCCAGCCGGGCGATAAACAGCGCCATGAGGGTGAACGATGTCACCTCCACCAGATACGCCAGCCCGCCCGGGATGCCCAGCCTGGCGAAGTTGCCGATCTGCGACCAGTCAGGGCGCTCCATGCGGTCCCAGATGTTGTACGGTTTGTAGAGTGACTGCGTGCGCAGCATCACCACGGCGAGCACCATCAATAGGTAGTTCACGATCAGCGTGGCCCAGGCGCAGCCCACCGCACCCATGGGCTCCACGCCCGCGCCGCCGGCTACCAGCCAGATCGACAGCGGAATCTTGACCAGCAAGGCGCCGACCTGCAGCCAGGTGACCAGCAGCGGCTTGCCCAGCGCCTGGTTAAAGGTGCTGTAGATGCGAAAGACCAGGGACGGCGCGAACGCAAAGGCCAGCACCGCCAGGTAATGCTGCACCTCGCCCCGCATGAGTTCGGGCACCTCTGCCCAGCGCAGCAGGGGGCCGGGAAAGAGCATCGCGGTCATGCCCGCCACCACGATGAAGCCGCACAGGTACATGCTTTGGCGTAGCGACGCGCCTACCGCTTCATGCTTGCGCGCACCCAGCATCTCGGCCCAGATGGGCAACAGCGCCTGCACGATGCCGATCAGGCCGACGTAGACGCTGACATAGAGGGCTGAGCCTATCGATAGGGCCGCCAGCGCTTCGTCGCTGTAGCGGCCGGCAATCACGGTGTCGGCGACGCCGAATGCCATGATGGCCAGTTGCCCGACAAGCACCGTGCCGGCATGCCGGCTGATGATCCTGAGTTCGCTCAAGGGCTGGTTCTGGGTTTGGCGCGGCGGTTGCTGCTGGCGGGCTTGGCGGGTGGCGCAGTGCCAAGGCTGACCCGCTTGTAGAGAAGCACATTCTCCGTTTTGTCCGTGGGCCGGCGCACCGTGGCCTGGAAGGCCCAGTCAGGCAAATTAACCGTGCTGCTGAGCGTAGGCTGGGCTTCGATGTCGACGATCAGATAAGGGCAGCTGGCCTCTGGGCCGGCCTGGCGCAGTTCGAGCTGGCCGTGGTATTGCAGGGCGGCCGCCTGCGCGCTGCCGATGCCGTAGATTTCAACGCAGTCGTTTTTGTCGACCAGGCTGGCAATCTGGCGCGACATGGGCGCAAAGCTGCGCGCATAGTCGAGCAGCGGCATCCAGAGCGTCATCAGCAGCAGCCAGCACAGCGTGGCGCCGCCGGCGGGCAGCACCAGCGACTTCCAGACGGCCGCGCGCTGCGCACCCGCCCGCCACTTGACCAGCCAGGCCCAGGCGACGGTGGCGGCCAGGGCCACCAGAAAGGCAAACCAGGAAAAGCTGGGTTCAAAACCGGGCGCCAGCTTGGCCACGTTGGCGGCGGGTTGGCGTGGCACGCCGGTCTGCATGGCGATCCAGACCACCCAGATGATGATGCCGCAGCCCGTGAAGAACAGCAGGGTGAACCAATCGATCAGCGAAGCCACGCTGCGCTTGAGCGTGGGCAGCGCGAAGGCGGCCAGCGCGGCCAGCGGCGGCAGGCTGAGCAGCAGGCTGCGGTCGGAGGCTGTGGTGGTCAGCGTGGCGGCGACTGCCATTGCGGCGAACCAAAGCGGCAGCGCGACATGGCGGCTGGCCAGCTGCCTGCGCCAGCGGAAAAGCGTCCACATCGCCAGCGGCCACGCCGGCCAGGTGAACCACAGCAGCAGGCGGCCCAGGCTGCGCCAGTCTTTCCAGGCCGAGGCGTCTTCGGTGCCGGGCAAGTGGATGCGCCAGCGCCAGAGGTCCAGCGAGTAAGCGAGCAGTGAAACCCCCAGCGTGATGCTGGTGATCAGCAAAACCCAGTGCCAGGACTGTTGCTTGGCTGCGGGATCCGTCTGGTCGGTGCCCCAGCGCATATGGGTCCACTCGACCAGTGCACCCCCAATACCGAACAGCAGGGCCAATGTGGGCGCGCCGCTCAGGGCCAGGCCGCCAAGTCCGATCAGCAGGCCGAAGGCCGGCCCGAGGATTTTGGTGGCCCGGCGGTAGGGGCTGGCCGCCATGGCATAGAAGGCCAGCGCGGTGAAGCCCAGCTGCGCCAGCGCCGGTGTGGTTTCATGAGACAGCTGCGCCAGCCCGAGGCAGGCAATCAGCGCCAGCACGCCGGCGTCGGCAATCGCCCGGGCATAGTCGACCGGGCTGGCCTCGCCGCCAAAGGCAAAGGCGACCGGCTGGGCTAACGGGCTGCGGGCAAGGTAATAGACGGCGTACCAGGTGGCCAGCAGCGTCAGCGCGAGCAGCAGCACAAACGGAATGCGCACCGCCAGGGCTTGGTCCAGGAAGGGCAGCCATTTGATGGCGATGGCACCCAGCCAGTAAGGCGCCAGCGCATCAAAACCGGTGACCTGGCCCAGCAATTGGGGCTGCAGCCAGTTGGATGCGGCCGATGCGAGCTCGCGCATGACACCAAACGCAGCGATGTCCTCATTCTTCCAGGGGCCACGCCCCAGGAAGCCCGGCAGCACATAGGCAATGCAGAACAGCCACAGCGCCAGCCGGGGCAGGCGGCGCACGGCGGACTGGGCAATGATGGCGGGAGAGGGTTTGTTCAAAACGGTTGGAGGTTTGAAAGGGGCGCAGCGGTGAACGGGGCAAAAGAAGCAGGCCGGTCACGCGCCGCGAGCCATCGGTGATTTTGCGTTAAACCGGGCCGGGGCGCCTCGCGGCCCCCGGCAAATTTTGCCGAAAAAAAAGCAGCCTGAAATTCAGGCTGCTTTTTGGCAAGCTGGCGAAAATTTCGCAGCTTACTTGGCAGCGTCTTTAGCGGCGGTTTTGCCGAAACGGTTGCGGAATTTCTCAACGCGGCCGCCCATGTTGTCGACGGATTTTTGCGTGCCGGTGTAGAAGGGGTGCGATTCGCTGGACGTATCGAGCTTGTACAGGGGCAATTCGCGGCCGTCATCCATGGTCACCATTTCTTTGGTGTTGACGCACGAGCGGGTCACAAACTTGAAGTTGTTGGACAAGTCCAGGAAACAAACTTCGCGGTAATTGGGGTGAATGCCTTCTTTCATGATCTTCCTTGTTCGATGCGGGAGCCACACAAGCCAGTCCTGGGCACTTTCCGCTAAGCCGCACATTATAGCACCCCCGTCCAAGCTCACTGCGTGTAGCTTGTTCCCCCCTCTAGGGGGCGGCGCCTGGGGCCGGCGAAGCCGGACCCGCGGCCCCCACTGGTGAAATACCCCCGCTGCATGCGGCCTGAATCTTCAAGCCAGCATGAGCGCGCGGAACCGGCTTTGCCGGGCCGCAGGGCGGGCGACCCCCTCGGGGGGGGGGCAGGGAGCTACACGAAGTGAGCGACCGTGGGGGCCATATTTGGCGAGGCGGCTTTAGCCGCCTCGCCGCATCATGTCGAAGAACTCGTGGTTGTTCTTCGTCGCCTTCATGTTCTTGAGCATGAGCTCCATGGACTCGATTTCATCCATGTTGTACATGAATTGACGCAAAATTCGCGATTTTTGGAGGATTTCAGGTGCGAGTAGCAGCTCTTCTTTGCGGGTGCCGCTGCGGTTGAGGTGAATCGCCGGGAAAACGCGCTTTTCATACAGGCGGCGGTCCAGGTGGATTTCGCAGTTGCCGGTGCCCTTGAATTCTTCAAAGATCACTTCATCCATGCGGCTGCCGGTGTCGACCAACGCGGTCCCGATGATGGTCAGGCTGCCGCCTTCTTCAATATTGCGGGCCGCGCCGAAAAAGCGCTTGGGGCGTTGCAGCGCATTGGCGTCCACACCGCCGGTCAGCACTTTGCCCGACGACGGCAGCACGTTGTTGTAGGCGCGGGCCAGGCGGGTGATGGAGTCCAGCAGGATGACCACGTCCTTGCCGAGCTCGACCAGGCGCTTGGCGCGCTCGATCACCATTTCGGCCACATGCACGTGGCGTGCGGCGGGTTCGTCAAAGGTGGAAGAGATGACTTCGCCGCGCACGCTGCGCTGCATTTCGGTCACTTCTTCAGGGCGCTCGTCCACCAGCAGCACCATCATGACCACTTCGGGGTAGTTGGCGGTGATGGCATGGGCGATGTTTTGCATCATCACGGTCTTGCCGGACTTGGGCGGCGCGACCAGCAGGGCGCGCTGGCCCTTGCCGATGGGCGAGACGATGTCGATGATGCGGCTGGTCAGGTTTTCTTCGCCCTTGATGTCGCGCTCGAGCTTGAACTGCTCGCGCGGGAACAGCGGGGTCAAGTTCTCGAACATGACCTTGTGCTTGTTGTCTTCGGGCAGGCCGTCGTTGACCTTGTCGAGCTTGTTCAGGGCAAAGTAGCGCTCGCCATCCTTGGGGGTGCGCACTTCGCCTTCGATCATGTCGCCGGTGTGCAGGTTGAAGCGGCGGATCTGGCTGGGGCTGATGTAGATGTCGTCGGTCGAGGCGGTGTAGCTCGAGTCCGGTGCACGCAGGAAACCGAAACCATCGGGAAGCACTTCCAGCACGCCGTCGGCCACGATGGTCTCGCCGGTTTTTGCACGTTTTTTGATGATGGCAAACATCAGCTCCTGCTTGCGCATACGGCCGACGTTTTCAATCTCAAGGGCTTCGGCCTGCTTGAGGACTTCAGACACGTGCAGTGCCTTGAGTTCGTTTAAGTGCATGGAATTACTCCTTGCGGAGTTCATTGATGGAAAACGGGGGAGGTTTGAAAAGAAGCCGCGAGATGGCTTACAAACCGGGAACTCGAACCGGATGGCGGAGGGCCAGCCGGTGAATAAAGCACATTATGACAGGAAATTCACAAGGGAAATCGCGTTGATTTCCATGTGTCCGGGCGGGCGGTTGATGGGGCCGGCCCGGTCAGGAAGCGGCGGGTTGCCGTGCTTCCTTTCCGGCGCTCAAAAATCTCAGGCCAGTTGCTGGTCGATGAACGCAGTCAATTGGGCTTTGCTCATGGCGCCCACTTTGGTGGCGGCCAGCTGGCCGTCCTTGAACAGCATCAGCGTGGGGATGCCGCGAATGCCGAACTTGGCGGGGATGTCGCGGTTTTCGTCCACATTCATTTTGGCGATCTGCAACTTGCCGTCGTAGCCGGAGGCCACTTCGTCGAGGATGGGGGCAATCATCTTGCAAGGACCGCACCATTCAGCCCAGTAATCCACCAGCACGGGTTTGGAGGCCTGCAGCACGTCGGCTTCGAAGGTGGCATCGGTGGTATGTTTGATCAGTTCGCTTGCCATGACGGCTCCTTTTTTGGTCTGTTTAGGATGGGTACCATTAGGTACAGGGCTGAGTTGCAGTCATTGTGGCAGAAAGCAAGTGGCCGGGTCGGGCGGGCCGGGGCTATCACCCTGATAGCGACGTCCTCAATTGACAAGCCGTTCTTGCCGCTTTTTCGTCGCTTTTTCGCCGTATACCTGCCGCAAACCCCTGCTTATTTGCCCGCGTTTCGTCCATTCACCAGACTCTTCACACCATTCTTCATGCCACCTGCCCAGACTGCCGACACCGCCCTGGCGCCGCCTGACGCGCTGTGCTGGCAGCAGGCCATGGCGCAACTGGCCGCCACGTTGCAGGCCCGCGGCGTGCACCCGGCCGAAGCCGTGGTGCTGCTGCCCTATGCCCAGCTGATCCAGCAGGCGCGCCACGCCTGGGCCGCGCAGGCCGGGGCCACGTTTTTTGTGCCGCGCTTTGAAACCACCATGAACTGGGCCAGCGGGCTGGGCGGCACGCTAGGCCTTTTTGCCCCCTCGGGCGATGACTTGCGTATGGACATGGCAGTCGACATGCTGACCGCCGCCTCGCTGCTGGCGCGCGCCGGCCTGGCCAACCAGCAGGATGCGCTGGCCGGCCGCCTGGTTGAGGCGGCCTGGAGCCTGGCGGGTGTTGCCGCCGCCGTCCCGCCGGCGCGGCGCCCGGCCTGGAGTGAGCGGCTGGCACTCACGCTGGGAGCCGGGCTCGATTCGCCCGTGCTGGCGCTGGAAGCCGCGGTCGGCCGCATTGCGCTGGCCTGGGCCGCAACTTCTGCGTACCCCACTGACCGCCTGTACCAGGCCAAGCCCTTGCTCTTCGCTGTGCTCGAAGGCTTTCAGGCCGACCCGCTCACTGAGTCGCTCAAGGCGCATTTCGGCGAGCTCTCGGTGTCCATCCCCTTGAGTATTCCCTTTGACGCAAACCCACAAGCGCCGGCACTGCACGCCGCCCAGGACGCCGAAGACGAAGCGGGCCGCGCGGCCGCCTGTGTGCTGGCCCATCTGTTGCAAGGCCGCAGCCCAGTCGCTTTGATCGCCCAAGACCGGCAGCTCACGCGCCGCGTAGGCGCGATGCTGGCCGAGCGCGGCATCGCCATGCGCGACGAAACCGGCTGGAAGCTTTCCACCACCCGCGCTGCCGCCAGCCTGATGAGCCTGCTGCGCGCCATGCCCTGGGACGCCTCAACCGACTCCGTGCTTGACTGGCTGAAAAACGCCCCGGCCTTTGACAGCGCCATGCTGACCACCGCCGAGACCGAGCTGCGCCGGGTAGGCGTGCGCGCCTGGCGCGACCTGCCGGACTTTCCGGAGGAGGGAATTGTCCCGCCCGCATTTGCCGCGACGGGGCCGCTGGCGCGCGAGGTGAACGCGCTGCGCACGCCTTTTGGCCGTGCCCGCCCGCTGGCGATGTGGCTGCGCGACCTGCGTGCCGCGCTGCAATCGGCCGGGCAATGGGACGCATTGGCGCAGGACGAGGCCGGCCAGACGGTGCTTGACGTGCTGCGCCTGCATGAAGGGGCCGAGACTGAATTTGAAGCCTCCCCGGTGATGCGGCTTCACGACTTCACCCAATGGGCCAACCAGGCGCTGGAGGGCGGCAAGTTTTCGCCGCTGCATCCGCCGGCCGAGCAAGTCGTCATCCTGCCGCTGCCGCAACTGTTAGGCCGGCCCATGCAGGCGGTGGTGCTGCCCGGCTGCGACGAGATCCGCCTGCCGGTCTCGCCCGAGCCCACCGGCCCCTGGACGCCAGGCCAGCGCGAATTGCTGGGCCTGCCTTCGCGCGAGGCGCTCGCCGCCGCGCAGCGCCAGGCCTGGCATTACGCGCTGCGCATGCCGCATGTCGATGTGCTGTGGCGCACCAGCGAGTCGGGCGAGCACCTGATTCCCAGCGGGTTTGTGCAGGAGCTCTTGCTGGCGCAGGATGATGCCGCGCAGGAGACCCCGGTTGCCGCCGACCCGCGCGTCCTGCGCGCCATAGACATCCAGCCCACGCCGCATCCCTTCCCGACCGGTGAAGCCTTGCCCGTCACCCGTTTGTCTGCCAGCGCCTATGAAGATCTGCGGCGCTGCCCTTACCGGTTTTTCGCGCTGCGCCAGCTCAAGCTGCAGGAACCAGAAGAGCTGGAAAGCGAACTGGGCAAGCGCGACTTCGGCAACTGGTTGCACAGCCTGCTGCAACACTTTCATGACGCCCTTCACGCCGCGCCCACGCAAGACCCGCAGGCACGGCTGGCGCTGATCAACGCAGCGGCCGACACCGCCACACATGAGCTGGCGCTGAGCGAGAGCGAATTCCTGCCCTTCGCCGCCGCCTGGCCGGGCGTGCGAGAGGGTTACCTCGAATGGCTGGCCGGGCACGAAGCTACCGGCGCCACCTTTGAAGCCGGTGAAGCCTGGCGCGAAGTGCCGCTGGGCGGCATCACCCTGCTGGGCAAGCTGGACCGCATAGACCGCCAGGCCGACGGCCACGCGCTCTTGATCGACTACAAGACCGAGCCACGCAGCACGACCGCCGAGCGCATCAAAAACGGCCAGGAAGACACGCAGCTGGCTTTTTATGCCGCGCTGATGACCGACGACACGCTGGCCGCGGCTTATGTGAATCTGGGCGAAAAAGAGCCGACCCGCACTTACGAGCAGCCCGACATCGTCGGTCTGCGCGACGAGCTCATCGACAGCATCCTGACCGACATGGCCCGCATCGCGCGCGGCGCGGCGCTGCCGGCGCTGGGCGAAGGCCAGGCCTGTGTTTACTGCGCGGCGCGCGGCCTGTGCCGTAAGGACTTCTGGGCCCTCGACGAGGAAAGTGCGGAGGGGGCGGGGCGATGACACCTCCAAACCAAACACTGGTCGCCCACGCCGCCGCCTACGAATGCAACGGCGAGCCGCTGTCGGCCGACGCCTTCTATGCCATCGCCTGCGACCCGCGGCGCAGCGTGGCGGTAGAAGCCTGCGCCGGCGCGGGCAAGACCTGGATGCTGGTCTCGCGCATCGTGCGCGCGCTGCTTGATGGGGCGACGGCCGCGCCCGGGCAGCAGGTGTTGCCGCATGAAATCCTGGCCATCACCTTCACCAAAAAAGCCGCCGGTGAAATGCGCGAGCGTCTGGACGACTGGCTCAAGGCTTTTGCCCATGCGGATGACGCCACCTTGCTGCGCGAATTGCAGATGCGCGGCGTCAAGCTCGATGTTTCCAGCCAAAAAGGCCTGAAAGCCGCTCAGGATATGCGCGAGCAGCTATCAAATTTATATCGGTCTATTTTGGCGAGCGGCCGCTCGGTGCAGATCCGCACCTTTCACAGCTGGTTTGCCGCCTTGCTGCGCAGCGCGCCGGTGGCGGTGTTGCAGCGGCTGGAGCTGCCCGTCAATTACGAGTTGCTGGAAGACGATGCGCCCGCGCGTGCGCTGGTCTGGCGCCGGTTTTACGCGGCCGTCGCGGCCGACGCATCACACCGGGCCGACTTTGAAGCCGTGGTGCTGGCGCATGGGCGCTTTCAGACCGACAAGGCCTTGCAGGCCGCGCTCGACAAGCGCACCGAGTTCACGCTGGCCGATGAAAAGGGCGTCATCGACGCGTCGGTGCAAGCCTTCGGCGTGCAGTTCCCCGAATTCGCCGGCCTGGATGCACCCGAAGACTGTCTGGCCACCGATGCTGCTGACGCATCGAATCACCGCCTGCTGCTGGAAGCCGCCAAGGCCTTGGGCCGCGCCAGCGCGCCGACCTTTTCGGCCAAAGGTGTGGAGCTGGAGTTGGCCTTGAGCAGCGGCAACATGCCCGCCGTCCTGACTGCTCTGCTCACTGAAAAAGGCACGGCCCGCAAGTTCGGCGACAAGATCGCGGGCATTGAACGCATCCGCGAAGCGCAAGACCTCGTGCTTCGTGTGGCGCAGGCCCGCCAGCAACACGACGCCTGGCAGTACCAGCAACGCATGGCGCGCCTGACCCGCGTGGTGATTGCGCAGTACACCGCCCTGAAGCGCGACAGCGGCTGGGTCGACATGAACGATGTGGAGCGCGTCGCGCTGCTCATGCTGGCCGACCCCGTTTTGTCGGGCTGGGTGCAGGAGCGGCTGGACGCGCGCATACGCCACCTGATGATTGACGAGTTCCAGGACACCAACCCGCTGCAGTGGCAGGCGCTGTACTCCTGGCTTATCGGCTATTCAGGCGCGGGCACGGCGCCCAGTGTGTTTCTGGTGGGCGACCCCAAACAAAGTATTTACCGCTTTCGCCGCGCGGAGCCGCAGGTGTTCCGCGCCGCGCAGGCCTTTGTGGTGCATGGCCTGGGCGGTGACTTGCTCAGCTGCGACCACACCCGCCGCAATGCTGAGGCGGTGATAGACACCGTCAATGCCGCCATGGTCACGGCGCGTGAAGCCGATGGTTATGAAGGCTTTCGCGAGCACACCACCGCCTCGGGCGTACCCGGTGCGGTAGGCCGCCTGCCGCCCATACCGCGAAACAAGGACGAGGAAGAGGCCTCGCCGCTGGCCGCAGGCTGGCGCGACAGCCTGACCATGCCGCGCGAGCTGCCCGAGGAAACCCTGCGCACACGCGAGGCCCGCCAGGCTGCTGCGTGGATTTCTGAACAGGTGGCCGGTGGCCTCAGGCCGCAAGACGTGATGGTCCTCTCGCGCAAACGCGCGGGCCTGTTGCCGCTGCAAGACGAGTTGCGCGCGTTGCACATCCCTGCGCAGGTGGGCGAGAAAACCGAGCTGATCGATTGCTGCGAAGTGCTGGACGTGGTGGCTCTGCTCGACGTGCTGGTGTCGCCGCAGCATGACCTCTCGCTGGCGCGCGCGTTGCGCTCGCCGCTCTTTGGTTTGGGCGATGACAGCCTGGTGCAACTGGCCTTGCTGCACCGCGAGCATGGAGTGCCCTGGTACGAGTTGCTACAAAAAGAGGAGCTGCTTGCGTCCGATCTGAAAGGGCTGGGGGCTATTTTTACCCGCTGGAAGGGCTGGCTGGACAGCCTGCCGCCGCATGACGCCCTGCAAGGCATTTACGACGACGGCGATGTGCTCGCGCGCTTTGGCGCAGCCGCGCCGGCGGCCGGGCGCAGCGCGGTGGTCGCCAACCTGCGCGCACTGCTGGGCGTGTCGCTGGCGCTGGACGGCGGACGTTACGCCACGCCCTACAGCTTTGTGCGGGCCCTCAAGGCGGGCGGCACCCAGGCGCCGGCAACAGTCAGCACCGAGGCCGTGCGCCTTTTGACGATTCACGGCGCCAAGGGCCTGGAGGCCGAGGCCGTGCTGCTGCTGGACACCGACACGGTAGAGCGCAATGCCGACAGCATGGGCGTGCTGGTCGACTGGCCCGGCGAAGCGACCGAGCCGCGCAAGTTTGTCTTCCTCGTCAGCGAAAGCCGGCCACCCGCCTGCGCGGCCGAGACCCTGGCCAACGAGCAGGCTGCCCGCAAGCGTGAAGAGCTCAACGCGCTCTATGTGGCGCTGACACGTGCGCGCCACACCCTGGTCGTCTCGTCGATAGAGCCGCACCGCGTCACGACCGAGAGCTGGTGGCAGCGCCTGCAGGGCTTGGTCGGCGAATTGCCCGCGCCGGTGGCGGACGAGTCCGCAGGCGCCCATCTCGATGCGGCGGAGGCCGGCGTGTTCTACCTGCCTGAGCTGCCGGAGTTGCCCGAAGCACTGATGCCCGCTGCGCCCGCGGTGGAGCGGCTGGACGAAGACTCCCTCAAGGCGCGCATCGGCAAGGCCATGCACCGCTTGCTGGAGTGGAGCGGTGCGCTGTCGGCGGAACAAGTGAAGGCCGCGGCACGCGAGTTTCGCCTCAGCCCCGCGCAAGCCCGGCAGGCGGCCGAGCTGGCGCGCCGCATTCGGGCGGGCGAGGGCGCCTGGGCCTGGCGCCACGATGCCATCGCCTGGCAGGGCAATGAGGTTGACCTGGTGTATGCCGGCCAGGCGCTGCGGCTGGACCGCCTGGTGCAGCGCAAAGATGCCGGCCATGAAGGTCACTGGTGGGTGCTGGACTACAAATCGGCCGTGGCGCCGCAGTTGCAGCCGGCACTGGTAGCGCAATTGCAGGTCTACCGCGCGGCCGTGCAGCTGATTTACCCCGGCGAGCCGGTCAAAGCAGCTTTTCTTACCGGGCAGGGAACTGTGGTGATGGTGGATTGATCACACCGGGCCTGTCCGGCGCAGATTCCGATTACATGCCGGCTGAAAGGCATTTCATGATCAAACTCAAGCACCTTGCCAGTTCGCTGGCTTCCCTGGCCTTGCTGGCCGCCGTCCCCCTCGCGATGGCGCAGGCGCCCGCCAACCCCACGCTGCGTTTGCGCGCCACGATTGAAAAAGTCGATGCCACCAGCCTCACGGTGAGGGAGCGCGGCGGTGAAGTCATCACGCTGGTGCGGCCCGCCGCGATGGATGTCGCGGAAGTCTTTCCGCTGGCGCTGGCCGACATCAAGCCCGGCAGCTACATCGGCACCGCTGCCATGCCACAGGCCGACGGCAGCCAGCTGGCGCTGGAAGTGGTGGTGTTTCCTGAAGCCGCACGCGGCACCGGTGAAGGCCACCGGCCCTATGACTTGCTGCCCCAAAGCACCATGACCAACGCCACAGTGGCCGATCTGGCCATGGCGCCTTCGTCAGTGCCCGGAGGGCAAAAGCTCACGCTGCGCTACAAGGACGGCGAAAAAATCGTCATCGTGCCGCCCGATGCACCCGTGGTGTCCTTCAAGCCTGCCAAGGCCGATGAGAACGTCTTGCTGGTGCCCGGCGCCAAAGTGATGGTCACCGCGCAGGAGCGTGAAGGCAAGCCGACCGCGCTGCGTGTGATTGTTGGGCGCAATGGGTTTGCGCCGCCTATGTAACGGATGTCGTGAACATGCACCGGCGCAAGGCCGGTGCTGCAAAGATCAGGTCAGCAGCCGGCCGTCAAAGCCCACTACGCCAACGTCCACAAAGGTGCTGCCCACACGGTTGCCGTTGCCGTAGTTGACGCGCATGCCGCCCAGGTCGAAGTTGGTGATGCTGTCCAGCGCATTGATCAGCGATTCACGCGTCACCTTGCTGCCGCCGCGGCGCAGGCCTTCGGCCATCACCCGCGCATTGACATAGGCCTCCAGGCCGAACAGCGTGTAGTCCTTCCAGCCGCTGGCCTGCATGTCGGCCTGGTAGCTGCGCACCAGTGTGTTTTTGTTGGACAGCGGCGAGGGCACGATGATGGCAAAACCCACGCCGCGCGCCTTGTCGCCCATGGCCGCGATATTGACGGCGCTGGCTGCGTTGGAGAGGCCGTAGACCGTGCTCGTGCCGCCCGCATCGCGCAGGGCTTTCACAAACAGCGGTGCAACGCCCGACAGCACCATGATGACCACCTGCGGCTGCGCCTTCGCGATCAGCTTGGCTGCGGGCTCGACGTCCGTGCTGGTGTTGGTGGGGGTGGTGGCGATGATCACCGGCTCCAGCTTCACCTCGGCCATGACCTTCTGGAAGGAAGCCAGGATGGACAGGCCCAGCGGGTCCTTGGGATGCACGATGCCGATGCGGGTCGTGCCCAGCGTGACGGCGGTGTGAATCAGTTTTTCGATCTCGGCGTCGAACGTGGCGCGCACCCAGAACACATTGGGCGGGCTGTTCTTGCGCACGGCGGCGGCGCCGGCAATCGGTCCTACCACCGCGAAGTCGCGGATGGTTTCAACAATGGCCGCGGTGGGGCGGGTGCCCAGAGGGCTGAGGATGCCAAAGACGGAGCTGTCAGCCTGGAAGGCTTGCGCGTTGGCCTTGGCGAGGTCGGGTTTGAACTGGTCGTCTGCGGTGACCAGTTCCACCTTGGCGCCATTGATGCCGCCGGCCTTGTTCACGGCATTGAAGTAAGCCGTGGCGCCCCTCACCAGATCGCTGCCAATGCCTTTTTCAAGGCCGGTCTGGTCCACCGTGGTGCCCAGGCGTATCGTGCGGGATTGCGCCCACGAAGGCGCTGCAAAGACAGCCGCGGCGGTTCCGCATTGCTGGAGAAAATGCCGGCGCGCGAGCGGGCGGGTAGCGGGTAGCGTGGCGCTGCTGTCTCTTCTTGTCATCTGTTTTCCCAAACGGTTTTTTCTGGTTGTTGCTTATCTAATAAGCATGCTTATTAATGCTAGCACGGCAGTTTATGCAATTTGTGACGAGTCAATAGCTCCTCCGAGAATATTTTTCGGATAAATCTCAAATCTGTATAGAGACGGTAAGGTGTTGGTATTAACTCTTCTAATAACCTGTCGTTTTATGCACGCAGCTGGTGCTTTCCGCGCACCTGGATTCGCCGCTTCCAGCGCCATCACGGCACCTGCAATAATTGCGGGCTCCCGGTGATCCGCAACGCGCCAGCGCTTGTAGCCGTGGCGGCGCACTCTGCCGGCTTCAAGGCGAAATCTTTTCTTCTTCACTCAACTCGTGACCCGCAACAGGCGGCAACCCATTGACCTCTATTGCCGTTCCTTCTGAATCCTCCCCAAGCCGCCCACTGCGCGTCGCCGTGATCGGCGGCGGGCCCGCCGGCCTGATGGCCGCCGAGGTGCTGGCCGGCGCCGGCGCTGTGCTGTCCGTGCAGGTGTACGACGCTATGCCCTCGGTGGGCCGCAAGTTTTTGCTGGCCGGCATTGGCGGCCTGAACCTCACGCACTCCGAGCCGCCACAGATCTTTATGAGCCGCTATGGCGAGCACGCCGCGCACTTGCAGCCGCTGTTGTCCGCATTCGGCGCGGCTGAGCTGCGCGCCTGGGCCGAGGCGCTGGGCATCGAAACCTTTGTCGGCACTTCAGGCCGCGTGTTTCCCAAAGACATGAAAGCCGCGCCGCTGCTGCGCGCCTGGCTGCATCGCCTGCGCCAGGCCGGCGTGCAGTTCTCCATGCGGCATCGCTGGCTGGGCTGGGCCGATGACGGCGCGCTGAAGTTTGCAACGCCCGCCGGCGAGGTGCTGGCAAAGGTAGACGCCGTGGTGCTCGCGCTGGGCGGCGGCAGCTGGGCGCGGCTGGGCTCTGACGGCGCCTGGGCGCCGCTGCTGGCAGCACGCGGCGCGGCGGTGGCGCCGCTCTTGCCATCCAACTGCGGCTTTGATGTGGCTGCCCGGCCTGATAGCCCGGCGCAGATCCAGGAGGCTGTGGCCGAGCCCGGCGAAACCCGGCGTGAATTTCTGCAAGAGCTCATCGGCAAAAGCCCGCAGGCACACACCGGCTGGACGGAACATTTCGCCAGCCGCTTTGCCGGCCAGCCCTTCAAGTCGGTTGCCATTCAATTCACCGATTCACGCGGCCGCAGCTTCAGCCGCAAAGGCGAGTTCATCGCCACGGCCACCGGCGTGGAAGGCAGCCTGGTCTACGCGGTATCCAGCCTGCTGCGCGACGAAATCGCCGCCCACGGCAGCGCCACCTTCATGCTCGACTTGCTGCCGGACAAATCGCCCGAGCAGGTGCTGGCCGAAGTGCGCCACCCGCGCGGCTCACGTTCACTTTCCAGCCACTTGAAGAGCCGCCTCAACCTCGACGGCATCAAGGCTGCGATGTTGTATGAACTGCTGGCCAAAGACGCGATTGCCGACCCGGTGCGCCTGGCCGCCGGCATCAAGGCGCTGCCGGTGCGCGTAACGGCTACGAGACCCATCGACGAAGCCATCAGCACCGCAGGCGGCGTGATGTTTGAGGGCCTGAGCGCGCAGTTGCAGCTCGCCTCTACAGCCGCCATGCTCCAGCCCGTGTTCTGCGCCGGAGAAATGCTCGACTGGGAAGCGCCCACGGGCGGCTACCTGCTGACCGCCTGCTTTGCCAGCGGCCGGGCCGCCGGGCAGGGCGTTAGAAGCCATTTCGGCCTCTAGCCCAATCAAGAAAGGCGTAAGCAGCTCCTGATTTCAGAGCAAGCAGTTTCAGACAAGAATCCCAAGAATCCGTGCATCTGAAGAAAAAGAGGCCACCATGATTGTCCGTTTCCACATCGAACCCATGATGCAAGAGGAGTTCGAATACCGCGTCAGCTACGAAGGCGAAGACCTCTACGGCGACGCCGGCCTGGACAGCGTAGAAGCCTGCATCATCGCCGCCACCGAAGGCCTGGGCCAGGACGCCATTGGGGCGGAAGTAGCCTACAAAGGCATCATCAGCGGCACTTACGCGCTGGCTTCGCTGGCGCTGGCTTCGTCGCAGATTGCGCAGCATGCGCTGCAGACGACCGAGGCGATTGAAGAGGCTGCCCGGTAGTCCCCGGCTCCGAACAAAGGGTACAGCGTTATGCAGCCATCGAATTTGACGCTTTGTTTGTTGGTCATGGCCTTTTGCGCGCCGGCGCTGGCGCAGCAAGACCAGCCCATTCATCTTCAAGCGCAGCCATTCGTGCTGCAGGTCAGAGAGGGATATGCCTGCAACTTTGAGAATCAGGGAAGCCCTCTTACCGATACCGCTTACCGAGGCGAGAAGCAGTGTCGAATCACAAGTCAGGCGTCCCTGCCAGGTGAAACCGGCAAGGTACTGTTTTACTCGGTCGCCGCAGAGCCTGATTCACTCGGGGTCATGGATCGCGGCTACGTCGTGCCGCACGATCTGGCGGGCAGATACCTCGTGAGTTCCGGACCCCAGGCCAAGTCACGACGGCTTGCTATTTGTCTCCCGTCAGGCCACAAGCTGCAAGTCAACTATGGGGTGAACATTCGAGCTGCGGTAGATAAAGGAGAGGAAAACTTTTCGTCTTTGTGCACCTCGTCCGGCAGCTACATACAGTCCTTTATAGCCACGGCTGACATGTCTGACAGATGGACAAATCTGGCGATGGGCCCGGATTATCTGGACGGTGATTGGGTCAAAACGCCTTACCTGATCCAGTTTCGTATTCTGTTGCCTTCAGCAACGCCTTGAAGGGGCGCTATGGCCGCCAGCTACTCCATTCTTTTTGTCTGCATGGGCAATATCTGCCGCAGCCCCACGGCTCACGGCGTGTTCCAGCAAAAAGTTACCGAGCGCGGCCTTGCCAAAGTCATTCAGGTCGACTCTGCCGGTACTCACAACTACCACCCCGGCAATCCGCCTGACGAGCGCTCGCAGGCGCATGCCGTCAAACGCGGCTATGACTTGTCAGCCCTTAGGGCCCGGCAAATTTCAGATTCGGATTTTGAGCGCCACGATTTGATCCTGGCGATGGACTGGGACAACCTGGCCTTGATCCAGGAAGAGTGCCCGCCTGAACATCTTGGCAAGGTACGCAGGTTGACGGAGTTTTGCCTGAAGCATGACCGCCAGGTGGTGCCTGATCCTTACTACGGCGGCAAGGATGGCTTTGAGCATGTGCTCGATCTGGTGGAGGATGCCTGTGAGGGGTTGCTTCGGTATTTGGAGCAACAGCATCAGGGTTAGACGGATTTGAAATCCGGTACATAGCCGCTTTGTTACCGACGAGTTCTGAGATGTTTTCGGGCGTCGACTTAGAAATAAAACCCGCACGCAATGCGGATCTGAGGTGAAAAAGGCGGTGAGCTTGATATCGCCATCCAAAATCTGAAGCCCGGTATCCATGCAGGCTCCAGAGGGCTCGCTTTGGTCAGGCGATACAGAAGGGCGTCATACAACACCAAGGAGTTTTTACGTTGTAGCGATCACGAGCCGCCAATACTCACGTTGAATATCATTACTCAATATCGCCTTCCCAATGACCGCCCGCTCGTTATCTCCACGAGCTGAGTTATGAATATGGGCCCAGTTCGCGATTTCATCGTCAGACCCAGGTGGCGGACCACTCGGTTTCTTGCCGAGCTTCTCGAGCTCCAGCTTGAATGAGTCAGGACCATCGACTTCTGCCAGCAGGTCCTCCGAAACCCATCCCACGATATCAAATCGGTTTGAGCCATCTCGTGATGGGCACAGCGTGATCCACTGTTCAGGCGGAAATGTGCCCGGATAAGCCGACCGCAGAAGCAAACGATCGGGGACCATTTTGCAGGCAGAGTCAGTGGTACGCAGGAAATACCAGGTTGCGTCAATCAACTCTCGAGCGCGTTGCTGATTTGGCGGCATCACGTCGTTGTGTTCTATGTCATTTCGAAGTTCGAAGAGTTGTTTGACAACCATCGGTCGGGCTAGACCGACATACTCGAGCCTTTCAAGGGCTCCAACGCTTTTTGGAAAAAGAGTACTAAGCCGGTATAGTTCTTCGATGTGTTGCAAGCGACTATTGATGGCTCGTTTAAGTGCAAAAATAGAATCGGCAACTGCAAACTCCGAATCCTTTGTCCCTAAAACGTTCTCAGCGTGAGCAAAAATTTCGTGAGGACGGCGAAGGCGTTCGTTGTCGGTGTACGACCCGCCTTCATTGTCGGGAGCCCAGCCAAGGACTTTGTTTGATAGCCAACGTTGCATGTGGTGTTGATTGAGATTGCGTCGAAACTTCTAGTCCCAGCAAAGCATTGCCAATACATCAGTCACGGCTTACGCCGCGCGATTTGGGGGCCCTTCAATTACGCCATAGTCCAAGTCCCGCTGGCTAATATCCGACGCTTCTCTGAAAACGACATTGCTCACTCGGAGAGCAAGATCGGTAAAGATTTTTCCCGCTCCCTGACCCTCGAATAGGAGGCTAGGTGCAAGATAGCAATGCTTATGCTCTGCAAAATCTGCCTGAAAGTTGCTGAGTGCATCATCGTCGGCTTTTATTCTAAGAAATCTCGAGCCAGAAATGACGGTGTGGTCTTCAAGGCGAACGCCCTGTTTTTCTAGCCGCTTGCGCACTGCCTTTGGATCAGCAGTGATATGAACTGTGTATGTTCCAGCTTGTCCCGCGATTTGCCCCTCAATTACAGCGATGCGCAACTCGCTTTCGTCATCAACGGTCCCGAATCGTTCACGCCAACCTTGGAAAATTTTTCGAGCCGCTAACTCGTTTTTGAAGCCAAAACTGAGCAATGGCACACTACCTCGCTTGCGACCATAAGCAACGGCTTTCCATTCGGCGTTCTGCCAAAGTTCTTCGTCGATTGGTGATACCAACAACATTGATGGGGTAGATTTGACGCTTTTCTCCGGAAGCGGGGCAAGGCGCTCCCGCTCCAGGCGACGTACTTTACCGAGCGGAGGTTTCTCAATACTCGGCTGGCCGGTGAGTCGTCGATAAAGCGCCTCGTAGCCTGCGGCTTTTCCGAGGTGATAGTAGGTCGTATCTCTGAGAGGCCTAGGAATAAATAATCTGTCCGTGTAGTCGAATATGACGGGAATAAACTTGAGGTTGTTGCCCTCAAAGTGATAGAGGTCACTAATGATTATTCCGCTCTCCCACTTTGCTCCCAACCCGACTCCGGCTTCATCTCTCCCGCTTGCGCGCTTTTCGTAAGTTTCGGTACAGGCAACGAGAACGAACTCGGAGTCACGGACCTTCCGATCCATCCAGCGAGGCCAGCCTTCTGCTGGGGCGTCTTCGTATTGATCAATGTCGCAATTGACACCTTCTGCTCGTAGCTTATCTGCGAGCACACGCACTCTTTCCATATGTTCAGTAGAGTCGTGGCTATAACTGATGAAAACGTCTGAGTTCATTCTTTTCTTTAGTTTTTAACCTATTCGATTGAGAGTATTGCCTCTGCAGCGGTACTCTTATTTCAGTTAATCCACGCCGAAATTACCATGATGCCAATCATTTCTGCAAACTCATAAACATCGTGAACGAAAGCTGGGGGATCAATTGCAGTATGGAATATCGAATAGCGATACGGCCCGCTTCAGGACTGCGTTAAGGAGTGCTGGTATTCGAGACAAATATTCTTGTGGGCCGGCTCGTAGGCGTCCTGAAGATTATTTGGAGCGAGGATTTTTGACGTACCGCCGGAAGCCCTGGAGGTTCAATTCTTCGACTTGAGTCATTTCTTTCTCCTGCTTCATAAATTAACAAAGCAAAGCACTCAAGTGATACAAACCGCAGCGAGAAGCCGCTCTAGACACGAAACCCGCAAGAAACGCGGATTTGAGATAAATAAGGTGACGAGCCTTGACCCCGGCACTGACTCCACAGTTAGGGCTGCTTGGTTCCCCACCTGACCCGGTTGGCCGCTTTACCATGCGGGAAGGCCCGTCACGCTCGATTGTAAGGGACTTGGGAATGACCCTTTCGGCAGCGGGAAGATCGCCCGAAAACACCCCCTGAAGGCCACCCCACAGCAAATTAGAATGGCTGGATGTCCTATCTCGTTCTTGCCCGCAAATACCGCCCCAAAAATTTCTCTGAAATGGTGGGGCAGTCGCATGTGGTGCAGGCGCTGGGCAATGCGCTGGCTACGCAGCGCCTTCACCATGCCTATTTGTTCACCGGTACGCGGGGCGTGGGCAAGACGACGATTTCGCGGATTTTGGCCAAATCGCTTAATTGCCTGGGGCCTGACGGGCAGGGCGGCATCACGGCTACGCCTTGTGGTGTGTGCCAGGCCTGTACCGATATCGACAGCGGCCGTTTTGTGGACTACACCGAGCTGGACGCGGCGTCCAACCGCGGTGTGGATGAAATCGCCCAGTTGCTGGAGCAAGCCGTTTACAAGCCCGTCGTCGGCCGCTTCAAGGTCTTCATGATCGATGAGGTGCACATGCTGACGAACACGGCGTTCAACGCCATGCTCAAGACGCTGGAAGAACCGCCTGAATATTTGAAGTTTGTGCTGGCCACGACCGACCCGCAAAAGGTGCCGGCCACGGTGCTGTCGCGCTGCCTGCAGTTCAACCTGCGGCCCATGGCGCCCGAGACGGTGCTGGAGCACCTGACGCAGGTGCTGGGCGTTGAAAACGTGCCGGCCGAGCCGCAGGCGCTGCGCCTGCTGGCGCGCGCGGCGCGGGGCTCCATGCGCGATGCGCTTTCGCTGACCGACCAGGCCATTGCCTTTGGTTCGGGCTCGCTCGAAGAAGCCAGCGTGCGCACCATGTTGGGCAGCGTGGACCGCAGTTACGTGTATCGCCTGCTCGACGCACTGGCGCGCGGCGATGGCAAGACCGTGGTGGAGACTTCGGAGGCGCTTCGGCTCAATGGCCTGAGTGCGGCGTCCACCCTCGAAGAAATGACGTCAGTCTTGCAGCGCATGGCGGTGCTGCAGGCCGTGCCTGAGATGGGCGCCGGCGACGATGCGGCCGATCCGGACATTGCTGAAACAGCCCGGCTGGCGCAAGCGCTGCCGGCTGACGAAACCCAGTTGCTCTACAGCCTCTGCCTGCACGGGCGCGGTGAGCTGGGCCTGGCGCCTGACGAATACGCGGGCCTGACCATGGTGCTGCTGCGCCTGCTGGCCTTCAAGCCTTCAGCCTCCGGTGCACAAACCAGTATGGGGAGTGCCGCCGAGCCTGGAAAAAAGCCTCAGCCTGAGCCCGCCCGGGCCAGTGCACCTGTGCCGCCTGCGGTGCCCGAACGCGTTGCGGCGCCGGTTCGTGCGCCTGCGCCTGAACCCGTTGCCGTGCGGGCGCCGCCGGCCGCCGCACCGCAAAATTTCCAGTCAAATCAGCCTCCAGACCAGGTGGAACGGGCGCAAGCTGCTCCTGAATCAGTAGCAAGCCCTGCGGCGATGCCTGAGCCTGTGGCCGTGCAGGCTCCACCGCCTCAACGCCCGCAGCCCGCGGCAGCCGCCGCAGCGCCCGCGCCGCTGGTGCCTGTGCCTCTGGGCGAAGCCTGGAGCCAGACGGTCAACCAGATGGTGGCCGCCGAGGCGGTAGCCGCACTCACGCGTGAGCTGGGCCTGCAGTCCGAGTTGCGCAGCCAGGCTGACGGGCTGTGGACGCTGCGCGTGGAGCGCGAGTCGCTCAACCAGGCGGCCGCACGCGAGAAGCTGCAGGCTGCGCTGCAAACCCATGTGGGCGACGCGGCCCTCAAGCTGGCGGTGGAAGTGGGGCCTGTCACCGACACGCCGGCGCGCCGCAATGCCGCCGCGCAGGCTGAACGCCAGCGCGCGGCTGAAGAAATGATCCAGAACGACCCTCTGGTGCAGGACTTGATGCGCGACTGGGGCGCCAGAATTGTCCCCGGCAGCATCCGGCCGCTGGCTGCCAAGCCGATATGATTCAAGCCAGTCTTTAGGGCGTAAATTTCAGGCGCTCATCCCGATACAAAAACACCCCCAATTTCAAGTTTTAAAGGAAGAACCCATGTTTAACAAAGGACAACTCGCAGGCCTGATGAAGCAGGCGCAGGCGATGCAGGACAACATCAAGAAGGCCCAGGACGAACTGGCGTTTGTGGAAGTCACCGCCGAAGCCGGCTCCGGCCTGGTGAAGGTCACCATGACCTGCAAGCACGACGTCAAGCGCATTGAAATCGACCCCAGCCTGCTGGCCGACGACAAAGACATGCTGGAAGACCTGGTGGCTGCTGCCTTTAATGCCGCAGTGCGCAAGGCCGAAGAAGTGAGCGCGGAAAAGATGGGCAAGCTCACGGCCGGCCTGCCACCTGGCATGAAGCTCCCCTTCTAAAGGCTGCTGCCTTTAATGGCTGACTCCAACGCTCTTGAGGGCCTGACCCAGGCGCTGCGCAAGCTGCCCGGTGTGGGCGCGAAGTCGGCCGCACGCATGGCGTTTCACCTGTTGCAGCACGACAAACCGGGCGCCTTGCAGATTGCCCGGGCCATGGAGCATGCGGTCAACAGCGTGAAGCACTGCACCCTGTGCAACACCCTGACGGAGCAAGAGCTGTGCACCACCTGCGCTAACCCGCAGCGCGACCGCAGCAAGCTGTGCGTGGTCGAAACGCCGGCAGACCAGGCGGCGCTGGAGCGCACGCTGGCCTACAAGGGCCTGTACTTTGTGCTCATGGGAAAACTCAGCCCGTTGGACGGCATAGGCCCCAACGACATAGGCCTGCAAAAGCTGTTTGACCGCGTGGTGCCCAAAGATGCGCGCGGCGAGGCCTTGCCGCCCGAATCACGCGAGGTGCAGGAAGTGATTCTGGCAACCAACTTCACCGCGGAAGGCGAGGCCACGGCCCATGTGATAGCCCAGGCGCTGAAAAGCCGCGGTGTGCAGGTGACGCGCCTGGCGCGCGGTGTGCCGGTCGGCAGCGAGCTTGAATATGTGGACCTGGGAACGATTGCTCACGCGCTGGTGGACCGCCGGTGAACATGGCGCTTCGCCACTGATTCCTTCAGCTTCCGCCAGCTCGAAAAATTCAATCCAAACACCAAAAAACCAAAAGCCTGTAGCGGGCAACAACAAACGAAAGATGAAGAGGATTCCAGCATGACATTCGCACGCTTTACCGTCGCCTACTGGTGTGTCCTGATCATGGCCTTGATGCCGATTGCCTGCGCCGCGCTGGCCAAGTACGGCATGATGAGCACGCCCCGGCGTGACGGCGGTTTTGACAACCACAACCCGCGCGGCTGGCTGGCGCGGCAAAGCGACTGGCGTGGCCGTGCCAATGCCGCTCAGCAAAATACCTTCGAGTCGCTGCCCTTCTTTTTTGTGGCCGTCGTCATTGCGCATCTCTTGCAGGCCGGTCAGACGCGGCTGGACATCCTGGCGCTGCTTTTTGTGGTCTTGCGCATCGCTTACGTCATGATGTACGTGGCCGACCTGGCCAAGGCCCGCTCCGCGATCTGGGCTGCGGCGCTCTTCATCAATATCTGCATTCTCTTCTCAGGCTATCGCTGATCACGGCGTGCATTGCCGCAGTAACCAGTGGTAACTGCGGCGGGCGCTCACCGTAAAAACCCGCACGGGATGATACCGATGCGGGTTTTTTTACGTCTCGATAAGCTTGCTGCAACTATAAAGAGAGGCCCAACATGAACCGCCAACCCCTGATCTCCCGCCGGACCTTTGCCGGTGGCACCGCACTGGCTGCGGCAGCACTGGCATTGCCGGCCCTTCGCGCTCAACCCAAGCTTGAGAAGTCCAAAATCGCCATCGCAGTGGGCGGCAAGGCGGCGTTCTACTATCTGCCGCTCACCATTTCCGAACAGCTGGGCTATTTCAAGGCTGAGGGACTGGACGTCGAAATCAGCGACTTCGCCGGCGGTGCACGCGCTTTGCAGGCTGTGGTGGGTGGGTCGGCAGATGTCTGCTCGGGCGCTTATGAGCACACCATCAACCTGCAGTCCAAGAACCAGATGTTCCAGGCTTTTGTGCTGCAGGGCAGGGCGCCGCAGATTGCGTTTGGTGTTTCTACCAAGAACATGCCCAACTACAAAACCGTGGCCGACCTGAAGGGCAAGAAGATTGGCGTGTCGGCGCCGGGTTCGTCCACCAACATGATGGCCAACCTGGTGCTGTCCCGGGCGGGGCTCAAACCCAGTGACGTGAGTTTTATCGGCGTGGGCACGGCGGCAGGCGCGCTCACTGCGTTGCGCTCAGGCCAGATCGACGCCATGAGCAACACCGACCCGGTGATGACCATGCTCGAGCAAAAAGGCGAGGTGAAGATCATCAGCGACACGCGCACCCTCAAGGGCACGGTGGAAGTTTTTGGCGGCTCCATGCCGGCGGGCTGCCTGTATGCGCCGCTGGACTTTATCCAGAAGCATCCCAATACCTGCCAGGCGCTGGCCAATGCCATCGTGCATGGCCTCAAATGGCTACAGACTGCAGGCCCCGGCGACCTCATCAAGACCGTGCCCGAGAGCTACCTGCTGGGCGACCGCGCGCTGTACCTGGCGTCATTCAACAAGGTGCGTGAATCGATCTCGCTGGACGGCATCATCCCCGACGACGGGGCGCGTACGGCCCTGAAGGCGTTGGCAAGTTTTGACCCCACGGTTAAAGCCGACAAGATCGATCTGGCCAAAACCTATACCAACGAGTTTTCGCGCCGGGCCAAAGAGCGATTCAAGGCTTGAGGCATCTTCTCCGGTCACCTCGCGCTGCCTGCTTTTTGCAGGCAGCTTGCTATAAGCTTGTGCCATGCCTGAACCCGACAACGCTTACGCCCTTGAGCTGATCGACATCAGCTGCACCTTTCGCTCACGCGATGATGCGGGCCAGCGCTATACGGCCGTCAGCAACACCACGCTGCGCATCAGTGCCGGTGAATTTGTGTCGGTCGTCGGGCCTACGGGCTGCGGCAAATCCACCCTGCTCAATATCGGCGCCGGCCTGCTGGAGCCCTCGTCGGGTGAGGTGAAGGTTTTTGGTGCACCGCTGGCCGGTATCAATACCCGCGCCGGCTATATGTTCCAGACCGAGGCCCTGATGCCCTGGCGCAGCGCCATTGCCAACGTCATGATGGGCCTGCAGTACCGGGGCGTTCCCGATGACGAGGCGCGCCGCCAGGCGCAGGCCTGGCTTGAGCGGGTGGGCCTGGGCGAATTTGGTGACCGCTATCCGCACCAGCTTTCGGGCGGCATGCGCAAGCGCACCGCGCTGGCCCAGGTGCTGGCGTTGGACCCCGACATCATCCTGATGGACGAGCCTTTCAGCGCGCTCGACATCCAGACCCGCCAGCTGATGGAAAACGAAGTGCTGGAGCTGTGGGCCGCCAAAAAGAAGGCGGTGCTCTTCATCACGCACGACCTGGACGAGGCCATCGCCATGAGTGACCGTGTGGTGGTGCTGTCGGCCGGCCCGGGCACGCACCCCATTGGTGAATTCACGATTGACCTGCCGCGTCCGCGCGACGTGGCAGAGGTACGCAGCCAGCCGCGATTTGTGGAGCTGCACAAACAGATCTGGGATGTGCTGCGCGATGAAGTGCTGAAGGGCTACGCGCAGCAACTGAAGAAGGCGGCCTGACCATGTGGCGCCATATCAAGCCCACCGAAAGCAATCTGCGCGCATGGCAGATCGGCCTGCTGGTCTTCATCCTGATTTGCTGGCACCTGGCTTCGCGCGACCAGCAAATTGCGTTTTTCCTGGGCGAGCCCATCAAGGTCGCGGGCAGGGTGTGGAGCTGGTTCATGCCGTTTGGCTTTGGCCCCAGCGCGCTGTTTCCTGAGGGGCTGGCGGGCAACGCCGACATCTACCTGCACCTGGGCACCACGCTGCTGGAAACCGTGCTGGCCTTTGGCATCGGCACGGCGCTGGGCCTGGCCTGCGGGCTGTGGCTGGCCCTGGCGCCCACGGCCAGCGCGATCCTGGACCCTTACATCAAGGCCGCCAACTCGATGCCGCGGGTGATTCTGGCGCCCATTTTTTCGCTGTGGCTGGGCCTGGGCATCTGGAGCAAGGTGGCTTTAGCCGTCACATTGGTGTTCTTCATCGTCTTTTTCAACGTTTACCAGGGTGTGAAAGAAGTCAGCCCGGTCGTGCTGGCCAATGCCCGGATGCTGGGCGCCAACCAGCGGCAACTGCTGCGCACCGTGTACCTGCCTAGCGCCACCAGCTGGGTGTTTTCCAGCCTGCATACCTCGGTGGGCCTGGCTTTTGTGGGGGCGGTGGTGGGGGAATACCTGGGTTCGGCCCGCGGGGTGGGCTACCTCATCTTGCAGGCGGAAGGCACGTTTGACGTCAATACCGTGTTTGCCGGCATTGTGGTGCTGACGGCTTTCGCGCTGGTGCTGGACGGCATAGTGGGCCGGCTGGAAAAGCGGCTGATGAAATGGCAGCCCCGGACGGGGGAAACCGAAAAACTGTGATTTTCCGGGCTTTGGGAGGGGCTTTAGGAGCTTTTGGGAGGGTGTTCTTTACCTCGGGTTAACACTACGATCACGTATCATTTCGTAACCCCCAATCCCCGGAGCTGACGCCTCATGTCAATGGTCCAGTTGGCGTTACGACGCCCCTACACGTTCATCGTGATGGCCATGCTCATCGTGCTGGCCACGCCGTTCGCGCTCAGGAACATGGCGACGGACATCTTCCCCGAGATCAACATCCCGGTGATCAGCGTCATCTGGAACTACAACGGCCTGCCGGCCCAGGAAATGGGTCAGCGTGTGGCGGGCCAGACGGAGCGGGGCCTGACCACCGTGGTCAGCGACATCGAGCACATTGAGTCCACGTCGCTGGCCGGCGTCAGCATCATCAAGGTCTTCTTCCAGCCCGGCGTCAACATCCAGACCGCAATTGCCCAGGTGGTGGCCTCGGTGCAAACGCAGGTGCGGCAACTGCCGCCCGGCATCACGCCGCCGCTGGTGATCAAGTATTCGGCGTCCAGCATCCCTGTCATGCAGTTGGCGTTGTCCAGCGCGACGTTGCCTGAAAACGCGCTGTTCGACACCGCCGTCAACGGCCTGCGCCCGCAGCTCATCACGGTGCCCGGCGTTGCTTCGCCATTCCCCTACGGAGGCAAGGTGCGCGTGATCTCTGTGGACCTGGACACCCAGGCTCTGCAGGCGCGCGGCCTGTCACCGGCTGACGTGGTCAACGCCGTCAACACGCAGAACCTGATCCTGCCCTCGGGAACCGTCAAGTTCGGTGAAACCGAATACACCGTGCGCATGAATGGCTCGCCCGACGCACTGGCCGGCCTGAACGACCTGCCGGTGCGCACGGCCAACAACGTCACCACCTATCTGCGTGATGTGGCCTATGTGCGCGACGGCTTTCAGCCCCAGACCAATGTGGTGCGCCAGGATGGCGCGCGTGGTGTGCTGGTGTCGGTGCTCAAAAACGGCGGCGCCTCCACGCTGGACATTGTGGCCAATGTGCGGGCCTTGCTGCCGCGCGTGGTGCAGACCCTGCCGTCCGATGTGAAGGTTACGCCGCTGTTTGACCAGTCGGTTTTTGTGAAGGCAGCCGTGGTCGGCGTGATCATCGAAGCGCTGATCGCCGCCGCGCTGACGGCCCTGATGGTGCTGCTCTTCCTGGGCAACTGGCGCAGCACGCTGATCATCGCGTTGACGATTCCACTCTCCATCCTGACCTCCATCCTGGTGCTGTTCGCGCTGGGCGAAACGCTCAACCTGATGACGCTGGGCGGCCTGGCGCTGTCGGTCGGTATCCTGGTGGACCAGGCCATCGTGACCATAGAGAACATCGAGCGCCACCTGCATATGGGCAAGCCGCTCAATGACGCGATTGAAGTCGGCGCCGGCGAAATCGGCCCGGCAGCTTTTGTGGCCACGCTGTGCATCTGTATCGTGTTCGTGCCCATGTTTTTCCTCTCGGGCGTGGCGCGCTTCCTGTTTGTGCCGCTGGCCGAGGCCGTGGTGTTCGCGATGATCGCGTCTTACATCCTGTCGCGCACCCTGGTGCCGACGCTGGTGATGCTGCTCATGGGCGGTGTGCACGAGGCGGCACAAGCTGAGACCAAACCCAGCCCGCTGCAGCGCCTCTACCGCAGCTTTGATTCGCAGTTCGAGCGCGTGCGCCGCGCCTACACGCTGGCCTTGTCGGCGGCGCTGTCGCACCGCCGGCGCTTTGCGCAGCTGTTCCTCGGCTTCTGCTTGCTGTCTTGCCTGCTGTACCCATTTTTGGGCCGCGACTTTTTCCCAAGTGTGGACGCGGGCCAGATTCGCCTGCACATGCGTGCGCCCACCGGCACGCGTATCGAGGAAACCGTGCGCATTGCCGATGCGGTGGAAACGGCGATTCGCGAAATGATCCCGGCCGACCAGCTTGAAACCATCCTGGACAACATCGGCCTGCCCAACAGCGGTATCAATCTCTCCTACAGCAATGCCGGCACCATAGGCACCATGGACGGCGAGATTTTGATGTCGCTCAAAGATGGGCACAAGCCGACCGACGGATTCATCAGCCTGTTGCGGGCCGAGCTGCCCAAACGTTTTCCCAATGTGGAGTTTTTCTTCCAGCCGGCCGACATCTCGACGCAGATCCTTAACTTCGGCCTGCCTGCGGCCATTGACGTGCAGTTCACCGGCAACGATATCAACGGCAACATGGAGCGTGCGGCCGAGCTGACCAAGGCCATCCGCAAGATACCGGGCGCGGTCGATGCCCATGTGCATCAGCGCCTGGACGGCCCGGTCGTCGACCTGCGCATGGATCGCACGCGGCTGCAGCAGTTCGGGCTGGGTGCGGCCAACGTCGGCCAGAACGTGCTGATCGCGCTGTCGGGCAGCTCGCAAACGGCGCCGGCCTTCTGGTTGAACCCGCAGAACGGCGTGGTTTACAACGTGGTGGTGCAGTCTCCGCAGTACAACGTGGATTCGGTGGATTCACTGCTCAGCATCCCCGTGGGTTCAACACCTAACGCCAACAGCGGCGCCAATGGCGCGGCCGCACCGGCCAACCCGACACAACTGCTGGGCAACCTGGTGGATGCGCGCGCCGGGCGGCAGCAGCCCATTGTTTCGCGCTACAACATCCAGCCCGCGATCGACGTTTATGTGAGCGTGCAGGGCACCGACCTGGCCAGTGTGGCCAGCCAGATCAAGACGCTGGTGGCCGAGATGGAGCCCAAACTCACACGCGGCAACCAGGTCGCCATACGCGGCCAGGTGCAGACCATGCAGAACTCCTTCATCGGCCTGGGCCTGGGGCTCGCGATGGCCATCGTGCTGGTTTACTTGCTGATCGTAGTGACCTTCCAGTCCTGGACGGACGCGGCCATCATCATCACCGCGCTGCCGGCCGCGCTCGCGGGCATTGCCTGGATGCTCTTTATCACGGGTACCACGCTCAGTGTGCCGGCCCTGACGGGCGCCATCATGACCATGGGCGTGGCGACAGCCAACAGTATTTTGGTGGTGTCTTTCGCCCGCCAGCGCATGGAAGACGGCATCACGCCGCTGTCGTCGGCGCTGGAGGCCGGCGCCACCCGCATACGCCCGGTGCTGATGACGGCGCTGGCCATGATCATCGGCATGATCCCGATGGCGCTGGGCCTGGGCGAGGGCGCCGAGCAGAACGCGCCGCTGGGCCGGGCTGTGATTGGCGGCCTGCTTTTTGCTACTGTATCGACCTTGTTTTTTGTGCCTGTGATCTACGCCGGGGTGCACCAGCGCCTGGCGCAGCGCAAGGCGCGCCGCGGCACACCGCCCGCACCCCATGAAGCCGCGGGCACCGTGCCCCAGGAGAGCTGAGCCATGTCCGAAGAACGCCATTCCCCCCTGGCCTTGCATCCCGTCGAGCCGGGTGAGTCGGGTGAACTGCTCAAGCGCGGGCAGATCGTGCGCCGCGCCAAGATCGCCGCTGTCATCGTGCTGGTGGTGCTGGCCGTAGGCGCGGGCCGCACGGTGATCAGCCGGGTCTACAACGCCAAAGAACTCGAAGCCGGCGCTGCCGAACGCAACAAGAATTATGTGAAGACCACACTGGCCAAGGCCAGCGAGACCGGCCAGACGCTGGCCTTGCCGGGCACGTTGCAGGGCTTTGTGCAGTCACCGATTTATGCGCGCGCGGGCGGCTACGTCAAGCGCTGGACCAAAGACATAGGCGCGCGTGTCGCCAAGGGTGAACTGCTGGCCGAGATTGAAACGCCTGAGATCGACCAGCAGCTGTCGCAAGCGGTTGCCGCGCGGCAGCAGGCCGCGGCCAGCCTGGACCTGGCCCAGAGCACGGCAGTGCGCTGGGAGGCGCTGCGCAAAAAGGATGCAGTCTCGCAACAGGAAGTCGACGAACGCCGCAGCGCCAGCGCGCAGGCCGGCGCCAACCTGGCGGCGGCTGAGGCCAATGTGCAGCGCCTGCGCCAGCTCGAAAACTTCAAGCGCATCATCGCGCCCACCGATGGCGTCATCACGCGGCGCAACGTCGACACCGGCGACCTGATCGATGCCGGCGCCAGCGGCGGCCTGACGCGAGCGCTGTTCGTCGTCACGCAGACCGACCCGCTGCGGCTTTACGTCAACGTGCCGCAGACTTACGCGCAGCTCGTCAAGCCGGGGCAAAGCGTGGTGGTGACGCAGGCCGAACTGCGCGGCCAGAAATTCCAGGGCCAGGTAGCCCGCACGGCGGCGTCCATTGACGCCACCTCGCGCTCCATGCAGGTAGAGATATCGCTGCCCAATACAGCAGGCACCTTGCTGCCGGGCGCTTTTGTGCAAGTGGCATTGCCGCTGGCGGCCAGCCGCGGCCTGGCCATTCCGAACAATGCGTTGATCATTCGCGGCGACGGCGTCAAGGTGGCGGCTATCGACGCTGAAGGGCGTGTGCGCCTCAAGCCTGTGCAGCTCGGGCGCAATTACGGTGAGCGGGTGGAGGTGGTTGGTGGCGTGAGCAGCGGTGAGCGCCTGGTGCTCAACCCGTCGGACTCGCTGGCCGAAGGCGACACCGTGACTTTCAACGCCGCCGAGGACGACAAAGCAGGCGACAAGGCCGGCCAGAAGCCGGGCGTGGCGGTTGCCGACAAGGGAAAAACGGAAGGCAAGGCTGAGGCCAAGGCCGAAGCAGGGAAAGCTGCACCGTGAACAGGATGAAGGCAACAGGTCCGAGGAGCGCGCTCTGGGCGGTACTGGCCGGCGCCGTGCTGGCCGGCTGCTCGGCAGGCCCGGCCTACCGCAAGCCCACAGTCGATATGCCCGTGGCCTGGCAGGTAGAGGCGCCCTGGCGCGCCAGCACGCCCAATGACGTGGCCGCCAAGGGCCCATGGTGGGAGCGTTTTGGCGACCCCCAGCTCAACGCGCTGGCGCAAAAAGCCATGTCCGGCAACCAGACACTGGCCGCCGCCAATGCGCGGCTGGCGCAGGCGCGCGCCAGCCTGGCGGTCAGTTCGGCCAGCCTGTTCCCGCAGGTCAATTTCGGCTACCGGGCCGCCCGCCAGAAGATCTCGGCAAACCGGCCACTGACCAACTACAACTCGCCGAACTTTTCGACGGTGCAGAACGACTACACCGCCACGCTGGCCGTCAGCTATGAGGTGGACCTGGCCGGCAGGGTGCAGAGCCTGGTCGACGGAGCGGGCGCGACGGCGGAGCAGTCTGCCGCCGACCTGGAGAACACCCGCCTGGTGCTGACCTCTGACCTGGCGGTGAACTACTTCAGCCTGCGCGCGCTGGATACCGAGCTCGATGTGCTGGCGCGCTCCATCGCGCTGCAGCGGCGCTCGCTGGTGCTGGCCACTGACAGGCATGACCTGGGCGCCACGTCAGGCCTGGACATGGCGCAGCAGCAAGCCCTGCTCGACACCACCTTGACCCAGGTCGACGTGCTCAAGCGGCAACGCGCCCAGTTCGAGCATGCGATTGCCACGCTCACCGGCACGCCCGCGCCGCAATTCACACTGCCGCCGCAGACCACGCCGCTCACGCCGCCCGCGATTCCGCTGGGCATTCCTTCGGATGTGCTGGAGCGCCGCCCCGATGTCGCCTCGGCTGAACGCGCCATGGCCGCGGCCAATGCGCAAATCGGCGTGGCCAGCGCGGCGTTTTACCCCAGTGTTTCGCTGTCCCCGACTGTGGGTCTGGACAGCCGGATTTTCCACAGCCTGTTCGATGCGCCCAGCGTGCTGTGGTCTTTGGGTGTGTCGGCGACGCAGGTGCTTTTTGACGGTGGCCGCATCAGCGCCAACGTGGACTTCGCGCAGGCCGGCTATGACGTGACGGTGGCCAACTACCGCCGCGTCGTGCTCACAGCCATGCAGGAAGTGGAAGACGGCATCAGCGGCGTCACCGCGCTGGACCGCGCCTACAGCCAGGCGCAGCGCGCCATCGCCAGCTCGGGGCGTGTGCTGGAGATTGCGAACGACCGCTACGAGGGCGGTGTGGCGAGCTACCTGGACGTCATCACGGCGCAGCAGTCGCAGCTCAACAGTGAGCGCCAGGCCGCGCAGTTGCTCGGCCAGCGCATGCTGGTGTCGGTGTTTCTGGTGAAGGCACTGGGAGGCGACTGGCAAGGGCAGGGCACGCCTGTGTCTACCGCCCAATAGCAGGCTGGCGGGCCGCCAACCGGTCGGTAACGTCGGCCAGGCGGCCGCCCGCATCTTTTCCTGTCGTCCTACAGCGGCTGCGGTACCTGCACCCTAAAGTGCAATCACCGTACAACAAGCCCTAAAGGACGCATCATGAACCTCTCCCTGAGCATTGGCCCCCTGGTCTCGCTGATCGCCGGCATCCTGATTTTGATCATGCCGCGCCTGCTCAATTACATCGTGGCGATCTACCTGATCGTGATTGGCTTGATCGGCCTCTTCGGCGTCGGCTCGATGAAGTTCTAGCCTTGCCGCGCCTCGATGGGGCGTAAGGTACTTCAGCGCTTCCTGGACTTCACAACAGGCTTGGCGCTGCTGCGCTTGACAGCCTTGACGTTGCTTTTGCCGCGGCCATGGCTGGACGAAGCCGCATGGCTCTTGACCGGCAGGAACACCACCACCTGGTGGCCCAGCTTGAATGCGGTGGAGGTGCTGACGTTGTTCCACTCGGCCACATTCGCGGCGCTCAAGCCGTAGCGCTTGGCGATGGTGGCCACCGATTCGCCCTTGCGGGCCTTGACGGTGGTGCGCCGGGTCACGACCTCAGGCGCGAATGACACCTGGGCGTTGTCGGCGACATGACTGGTCACATCGGTCTCTACCTTGGCCGAGCGCGGCACCAGCAAGGTGGAGCCGGCCTTGATCAGCATGCGCGGCGGGATGTTGTTGACGCCGCGCAGGTCGGCCTCGCTCATGCCGGTGCGGCGCGCTGCTTCGGCCGGGTTCATGGTGCTGGGCGCTGTCCAGGCCGTCCAGCTGGCGTACTGGCCCTGGCTGTAGGCTTCAAAGTTGCGCTGGAACACCGTGGCGTTGTCCCAGGGCAGCAGGATTTGCGGCGTGCCGGCCGCGATGATCACAGGGCGGTGCGCCGAAGGGTTGAGCGCCTTGAAGTCTTCAATCTTGACGTCGGCCAGGCGCGCGGCCAGGGCCACGTCGATGTCGCGCGTGATCAGCACCTGCTGGAAGTAGGGGTGGTTCTCGATCAGCGGCAGCTCGGTGCGAAAGGCCTGCGGGTTGGCGACGATGTTTTTGACGGCCTGCAGCTTGGGCACGTAGAGGCGCGTTTCCGCCGGCATGTTCAGGTCGGTGTAGCTGGTGCCCAGGCCCGCTCTCTGGTTTTTGGCGATGGCCCGGCCCACGCTGCCTTCACCCCAGTTGTACGCAGCCAGCGCCAGGTGCCAGTCGCCGAACATGCCGTACAGCTTTTGCAGGTAGTCGAGTGCGGCGCGGGTAGAGGCCAACACGTCGCGGCGGTCGTCGCGGAAGGCGTTTTGCTTCAGGTCAAAGTATTTGCCGGTGGCCGGCATGAACTGCCACATGCCGGCGGCTTTGGCGCTGGAGACGGCCTGCGGGTTGAAGGCGCTTTCAATAAAAGGCAGCAGAGCCAGCTCGGTCGGCATCTGGCGGCGCTCGAGTTCTTCAACGATGTGAAAGAGGTACTTGCTGGAGCGCTCGGTCATGCGCTGGATGTAGTCGGGCCGGCTGGCGTACCACTGCTCACGGTCGGTCACGAGATCGTTTTGCAGGTCGGGCATGGCAAAGCCTCGGCGGATGCGGTCCCAGAGCTCTTTGGGCGGCTCGGTCGAGGCGACGATCTGGTGTGAGCCGGCCTGGCCCGGCGTGATGGCCTGGAGCGGGCCGGTGGGCAATTGGGGTTTGGTACCGGGCCCTGCGGTCAGCACGGGGTCGCCCGGCATGCCGGGGGGCTGCTGCTGCTGCGTTGCACAACCTGCAAGCAGTGCCGTAACGAGGATAAACGCGAGCGAAACAAAGCGGGAATTGATGAAACTGAAAGATCCAGAAGCTGCAGTGGTGCGGTGATGGGGCGTCATTTGAATTGGTTTTTCCACTGCCGGATGGCGGCAAATACGGTGGTGTCATCACGGGCCGACGCATCAAAGTGCCGGGCAGCCGTCATGATAGTGGCTTGCCGTGTTCGTAAAAAGGGGTTAACCAGCAGTTCTTGTGCCATGGAGGTCGGCAAAGTCGGCTGGTTCTGCTCGCGAAGGCGTATGCATTGCGCCTGGTAGGCCACCAGGTCGGCATTGCCGGGCTCCACCGCCATGGCAAAGCGCAGGTTGCTCAGCGTGTATTCATGGGTGCAGCACACCACGGTGTTGGCGGGCAGGGCGGCAAGTTTGTCGAGCGAGGCCAGCATTTGCGCCGGTGTGCCCTCAAACAAACGCCCGCAACCGCCGGAGAACAAGGTGTCGCCGCAAAACAGCAGGGGTTTGCCGTTCATGTGGGGCGTGTAATAGGCGATGTGGCCGGCCGTGTGGCCCGGCACGTCGATCACCTGGAAGTCCAGCCCCAATGCGTGCGCCGTGTCGCCACCGTTCAGGTGTGTGTAGGGCTGCGGAATGCGCTCGGTCGCCGGGCCATAGACTTTGGCGCCGGTTGCTTCTCGCAACGCATCCACACCGCCTGTGTGGTCTGCATGGTGGTGCGTGACTAGAATCGACTCCAGTTGCAATGCGTGCTCACTCAGGGCGCGCAGCACCGGCCCGGCATCTCCCGGGTCCACGACCAGGGCGCGCTTGCCGTCATGCAACAACCAGAGGTAGTTGTCGTCGAAGGCAGGAATGGGGATCAAATACATGCGGTGGTTTCGATGAACTTGCGGTGGTCTCAATGAGCTCCGAAATTATAGGTTTGACCGACTGGCTGAAGACGCCGCCGGGCGCTTATCTGCTGGGCTGGGAACGCACGCATTTCGACGAGGCCGTCAGTGATGTCTTCGGCTACCACGCGCTGCAACTGGGCCTGCCGGAACTCGATGCCCTGCAGGCCAACCGCATGCCGCACAAATGGCTGGCGCTTGAATCACCGCTTCCTCCTGTTGCGCCCGCACCGGCGGATGGTGCGACTGCCGCGCCGGCCGCAAGTTCCCGGCGCGCGGCCTTGCTGACCGATTCAGGTGCGCTGCCGTTTCCGGAAAGCAGCCTTGACCTCGTTGTGCTGCCGCATACGCTGGAGCTGAGCCGCGACCCGCATGCCACGCTGCGTGAAGTCAGCCGCGTGCTGGTGCCCGAGGGGCGTGTGGTCATCAGCGGCCTGAACCCCACCAGCCTCTGGGGCCTGCGCCAGCGACGCGGCCACCTCTACCAGCGCTGGGGTTATGACAGTCTGTTCCTGCCCAAGACCGGCGAGTTCATTGGCTACTGGCGGCTGCGCGACTGGCTGCGGCTGCTGGACTTTGAGGTAGAGTCGGGGCGCTTTGGCTGCTACCGCCCGGCGCTGACCAGCCAGGCCTGGCTGGATCGCTTCGAGTGGATGGACGCCGCGGGCGAGCGCTGGTGGCCCATCTTCGGCGCCGTGTACTTTCTCGCAGCGGTCAAGCGTGTGCGGGGTGTGCGGCTGCTGGAGCCCGCCTGGAAGACGCGCAAGGCCCCGGCGGCGGCGCCGGCTGCGGTGGCCAACAAGGAGCCGGCCGCCCGGTCGCGGCCACCGGCCTGAACTGATTTTTCTTTTCCTTTTTAACCGCCGGGTGCTGGTAAGTGGCCCGGCGTTTTCACAAACAAGCACAACACGGGCAAACGCAACGCATGACCGATTTATCCACCAGCCCAGCCACTCCATCCCAGCCTGTCGTGATCTACACCGACGGTGCATGTAAGGGTAATCCCGGACCCGGTGGCTGGGGCGTCCTGCTGTCCCAGGGCGGCACCGAAAAAGAGCTGTTCGGCGGCGAGCTGGGCACCACCAACAACCGCATGGAAATGATGGCCGTCATCGAGGCGCTGGCGGCGCTCAAGCGGCCCTGCAACGTGACGCTGTACCTCGACAGCGAGTACGTGCGCAAGGGCATCACCGAGTGGATCCACGGCTGGAAGGCCAGGGGCTGGCGCACGGCGGCCAAGGCGCCCGTCAAGAACGTGGACCTGTGGCAGCGCCTGGACGCGCTCGTGAGCGGCAGCGGCCACAAGATCGACTGGCGCTGGGTCAAGGGCCATGCCGGCGACCCCGGCAACGAGCGCGCCGACGCGCTGGCCAACAAGGGTGTGGAGCGGGCGCTGGGCCGTTTGTAACAAGGCCGCAGGGGCGGCCTGCCGGCGGTGAGGCTGCACCGAAAAAAGCGCATAAGCACATGGCTTGAACATGCCCTTGCCGGGCCGACCGTTACGCGCACCATAAGCGTACATAGCGTTTGCCCCAATATGGCCGCGCAGCCTTGCGTAAAGCCGTTGTAAAGCTACCGCGCTTACCCCTTGGCATAGCCCCGAAAAGGCTGCTTCTGCCATGGTGTCCTGCTACATTGGAAGTTTGTATCTTTGTATAACAAGCTTTCCTCCCCCATGGCATCAAAAGTAATCTACATAGCGGTCGCCGCAGCGGGCATTGCGGTCGCATCGGGCGCTGCCTGGTGGCTCCAGAAACCCAAGGCGCCGGGCAATGCCGCGGAGGCGTCGCCTGCCGCTACCGGCAATGGCGCTGCTGCAGGAAAACCGGTCGCTGTGGAAGCCGCCAGGGTGGAACTGGCCAGGCTGTCGGATGACACCCAGGCCGTGGGCAGCCTGCGTTCACGCCGTGGCGTGGTCTTGCGGCCCGAGGTCAGCGGCCGCATCACGCAACTCAATTTCACCGACGGCCAGCGCGTGCGCAAAGGCCAGGTGCTGGTGCAGTTCGACGACCAGTTGCCGCTGGCCCAGGTGCAGCAAAGCCAGGCCGAGCTTTCCATTGCCCGCGCCAACCAGAAGCGTAACCAGGAACTGGTCGCGCAAAACTTCATCAGCCAGCGATCGCTCGATGAGAGCGCAGCCAACCTCCAGGTGGCCGAGGCCAAGCTGTCACTGGCCCAGGCCACGGCAGCCCGCCTGAAAATCGTCGCGCCCTTTGACGGCATCGCCGGCATCCGCCTCGTCAACGTGGGCGACTACCTCAAGGACGGCGCCGACATCGTTAACATCGAAGACATCGAAGCCATCTTTGTCGACTTCCGCCTGCCGGAGCGTTTCCAGAACAAGATCAAGCGCGGCCAGACGGCCATGCTCGACATCGATGCCTTGCCCGGGCGCAAGTACAACGCACAAATCCAGGCCATAGACCCCTTGATCGACGCCAACGGCCGCTCCATCGGCATTCGCGGCTGCATCGACAACCGCCAGCTGCAGTTGCGCCCCGGCATGTTCGCCCGCGTCAACACGGTGTTCGGCGTGCGCGAAAACGCCCGTGTGGTGCCCGAGGAAGCGATTGTTCCGCAGGGTTCCAGGCAATTCGTCATCAAGCTGCTGGAAGGCCCGAACGAGCAGACCCGCACCACCAAACGTGTAGAAGTCAAAGTCGGCCTGCGCAGCCCCGGCAAGGTCGAGATTCTTGAAGGACTGGAAGCCGGCGACACCGTGGTGGCCACAGGCCAGCAGCGTGTGCAGCGCGACGGCACGGTGGTGAGCGTGGTGGACCTGGCCGCGAATGCTTCTGCCCGCTCGGGCGGTGGCAATGGAAAAGCCGCTGCTGCTGCCGCTGCCGCTTCGCCAGCACCACAGGCTTCGCCGGCCGCAGCAGCCCCTGCGGCTCCTGAGGCTGCTGCCCCTAAGGCTGCTGTCGCAGCGGCCCCCGCAGCCCAGCAAGCGCCATTGGCCGGCCCCAACCCTTGCGGTGTCGTGGTGTCGGAAGCCCCGGCCCCCGGCGCCCTGGTTCCGGTGCGCAGCGTGTCACCCGCCGAGCGCAGCCCAGCCGGCCCGCCTGCCCGCGATCCAACCTGATCCGCTATGCAACTCGCTGAAGTTTCCATACGCCGCCCGGTCTTCGCCACCGTGCTGTCGCTGCTGATCGTGCTGATTGGGGCCGTCAGCTTCAACCGCCTGACGGTGCGCGAATACCCCAAGATTGACGAACCCGTCGTCACCGTCAGCGTGCGCTATGTGGGCGCGTCCGCCGAGGTGATCGAATCGCAAGTCACCAAGCCGCTCGAAGACTCCATTGCGGGCATCGACGGGGTGGACGTGATCACCTCCATCAGCCGCGCCGACCAGGCGCAGATCAGCGTGCGCTTCCGGCTTGAAAAAGACGCCGATTCGGCCGCCGCCGAGGTGCGCGACCGTACCTCGCGCGTGCGCAACCGCCTGCCGCAGGCGATTGAAGAGCCGGTGATCGCCAAGGTCGAGGCCGATGCCTTCCCGGTCATCCAGCTGGCGTTTTCCAGCGAGTCGATGACGCCGCTGCAAATCAACGACCTGGTTAACCGCATCGTCAAGCCGCGCCTGCAAACCGTGACCGGCGTGGCCGACGTGCGCATCTACGGTGAACGCAAATACGCCATGCGCGTCTGGCTGGACACCGACAAGCTGGCCTCCTACCGCCTCACCACGCAAGACGTTGAAGACGCGATACGCCGCAGCAACCTCGAGCTGCCAGCCGGCCGCATCGAGTCGCAGCAGCGTGAGTTCAGCGTGACCTCCCAGACCGACCTGGTCAGGCCCGGCCAGTTCGGCGACATCATGGTCAAGAACGTCAACGGCTTCTCGGTCAAGATACGCGACGTTGCGCGGGTGCAGGAAGGCGCGGCCGACGAACGCACCGCTGTGCGCCTGAACGGCCGCTCGGCAGTGGCCGTCGGCGTGATCCGCCAGGCCACAGCCAACCCACTGGATTTGTCCAAGGGTGTTCGCGAAGCCTTCCCCAAGCTGCAGGCCGACTTGCCGCCCGACATGCTGATCGACGTCGCCAACGACAACTCGGTGTTTATCGACAAGTCGGTGAAGAACGTTTACCGCACGATTGCTGAAGCCATCATCCTGGTGGCGCTGGTGATTTTTGTCTTCCTGCGCACCATGCGTGCCTCCATCATCCCCATCGTAACGATCCCGGTGAGCCTGATCGGCACCTTCGCCCTGATGGCGCTGGCCGGCTTCACCATCAACACCTTGACCCTGCTGGCGCTTGTGCTGGCCATCGGCCTGGTGGTGGACGACGCCATCGTGATGCTGGAGAACATCTTCCGCCACATCGAAGAGGGCATGGACCCGTTCTCGGCCGGCATCAAGGGCGCGCGTGAAATCGGTTTTGCGGTGATCACCATGACGGCCACGCTGGTGGCGGTGTACGCGCCGCTGGCGTTTACGCCGGGCCGCACCGGGCGGCTGTTTGTAGAGTTCGCGTTGGCGCTGGCCGGCGCCGTGGTGGTGTCGGGCTTTGTGGCGCTGACGCTCACGCCCATGCTGTGCACCCAGCTGCTCAAGCACAACCCCAAACCCAACCGTTTTGACCGCACCATGGAAAAGGTGCTGACCAGCATTTCCGACCGCTATGGCGACCTGCTGCGCTGGATCGTCACCAAGCGCTGGGAGCCTTCGGGCGAAGGCTCGGGCTGGGGCCAGAAGTTCAGGGCATTTATTTTCCAGGCGCGCTGGATCGTGGTGGGCGTGATGGTGCTCAGCGCGGCAGCCATCGCGCTGGTCTTCCCGACCATGAAGCAGGAGCTCTCGCCCATCGAAGACCGCGGCGTGGTGTTGGCGAACGTGACGGCGCCTGACGGCGCCACGCTGGACTACACCAACCGCTATGCCCGGGCGATGGAGAAAGTCGGCGAGTCTTTCCCCGAGTTCGACCGTATCTTTGCCAACATCGGCAACCCTACCGTGGCCCAGGCCAGCGTGGTCTACCGCACAGTGGACTGGGACGAGCGCAAGCGCACGACCATCGAGATGGCCAAGGAACTGCAGCCCAAGTTCAATGCGCTGCCCGGCGTCAACGTCTTCACCATCACGCCGCCGTCGCTGGGGCAGGGCTTTCGCGACCGGCCGCTCAATTTTGTGATCCAGACCTCGGACACCTACCAGAACCTCAACGCCGTCACACGCCAGATGCTGGACGAGATGGCCAAGAACCCGGGCATCGTCTCCACCGACGTGGACCTGCGGCTCAATAAACCCGAATTGCGCATCGAGGTCGAGCGCGACAAGGCGGCCGACCTTGGCGTGAGCGTCGAGGTGGTGGCCAAGGCGATTGAAACCCTGCTGGGCGGCCGCAACGTGACGCGCTACAAACGCGACGGCGAGCAGTACGACGTGATCGTGCAGACCCAGGCCAGCGGCCGTACTACGCCCGAGGACATTGACCGCATTTACGTGCGCGGCCGCAACGACGCGATGATTCCGTTGTCGGCGCTGGTGAAGGTGCGCGAAAGCGTTTCGCCGCGCGAGCTCAACCACTTCGGCCAGCGGCGCTCTGTTTCGTTCACCGCCAGCCTCTCCAGCGACTACTCGCTGGGCCAGGCGCTGCGCTTCATGGATGAGACATCGGCCAAGATACTCAAGACCGGCTACAGCACTGATCTGAACGGCACTTCGCGCGAGTTCCGCAATTCGCAGGGCGCGCTGGCCATTGTGTTTGTGCTGGCCTTGCTGTTTATTTTCCTGGTGCTGGCCGCGCAGTTTGAAAGCTTTGTCGATCCGTTGGTGATCATGCTGTCGGTGCCGCTGTCCATGCTGGGCGCTTTGCTGGCGCTGAAATGGACGGGCGGCTCGCTCAATGTGTATTCGCAGATCGGGCTGATCACGCTGGTGGGCCTGATCACCAAGCACGGCATTTTGATTGTCGAGTTCACCAACCAGCTGCGCGGGCAGGGGATGGAGATGATCGACGCGGTCGTCAAGGCCTCGTCACAGCGCCTGCGGCCCATCCTGATGACCACCGGCGCCATGGTGCTGGGCGCATTGCCGCTGGCACTGTCGCACGGCGCGGGCGCTGAAAGCCGCATGCAGATCGGCTGGGTGATTGTGGGCGGGATGTCGCTGGGCAGCGTGCTGGCTGTCTTTGTGGTGCCCACCATGTACACCCTGTTTGCCCGCAAGGCGATTCCGGGCGCCAACAAGGCTGTGGCCAAAGAGCAGCCGGATGCACATCATGAGCATCCTGAGTACGTTGCCAAGTAAGACGCTACGCAGTTCAATGCAAAACGCCCTCTCCGGAGGGCGTTTTTTATGGGTAATCTCTTTGCGCTAGCTGGTTAGATCGCGCCTTCGAACATCAGGACATCGACTTCATCGCCCACCGCTACGTTGCCCTGCGCATGATGCAACACGATCAGCCCATTCGCTTCGGCCATCGATCGCAGCACACCCGAGCCTTGGCTGCCGGTGGTTTTGGCCTGCAGTGAGCCGTCCGGTGCGGTGGAAACCCAGCCGCGCTGGTATTCAGTGCGGCCGGCTTTCTTGCGGATAGCTTCGGTGCTGCGGGCCTTGAGCAGCAGCGGCGATTCGGCGCCGGCGCCCATCATCTGCAACAGGGCGGGGCGCACAAAGGCGAGAAAGGTCACCATCACGGCCACCGGATTGCCGGGCAAGCCGAAAAGAATGGCGCCGTTGGGGTTGCCGCCCTTGGTGGCCGGTATGCGCCCCACGGCCATGGGCCGGCCGGGCCGCATGGCGATGCGCCAGAAGGCCACGTCGCCCAGCTTTTTCATCATGGCCTTGGTGAAGTCGGCCTCGCCCACGCTGACGCCGCCCGAGGTGATGATGGCGTCAGCTCGCGCGGCGGCCTCGGTGAAAGCCGCTTCCAGCAGGGCCGGGTCGTCGCGCACCACGCCCATGTCGATCACCTCGCAGCCCAGACGGCTGAGCATGCCGAAGACGGTGTAGCGGTTGCTGTCGTACACCGCGCCTTCACGCGGCGCCTCGCCCAGCGAGAGGATTTCGTCACCCGTTGAGAAATACGCCACGCGCAGCGGCCGCCAGGTGCTCAGCGTCTTGAGACCCAAAGAGGCCGCCAGCCCCAGACGGGCAGGTGTCAGCAACTCTCCTTTTTGGAGCGCCGGCCGGCCCTGCATCAGGTCTTCACCGCGCAGGCGGCGGTTGTCGCCGGCGCCCAGCAGCTTGGGGGGAATGGTGATGAATTCTGCGTTGCCGGCCCCGGTGCGCACGGAAATAAACTCTTGCGGCACCACCGTGTCCAGGCCGGGCGGCATAATGGCGCCCGTCATGATCTTCACGCACTTGCCGGGCTGCACGCTGCCTTGCCAGGCCTTGCCTGCCAGCGCGGTGCCAGGCGCCACCTGCAGCTCCAGCGCGGTGCCGGCTGCCAGTTGGCTGCCGTCAAAGGCATAACCGTCCATGGCCGAGTTGTCGTGGGGCGGCACGTCAAAGGGCGAGACCACATCGCTCGCGAGCACCCGGCCAAAGGCCTGCATCAGCGGCAGTTCAAGGGCATCCTGCACCGGCATGACCAGCCGGGAGAGGAAGTCCAGCACCTGGCCGGCAGAGAGAGCTTGCGGGTCGTAGCCTTGCAGCTCCGCGGCAATTTGGTCCAGTGTTTTCACGTGTTAGGGCCTGTTAACACTATGTTTACAAATGCGAATGGGGTGAGAAAGCCGCCAATCAAGGCGCGTGACGACGCCCAGACTCACGTCTGGGCTAGGAGCGCAACGCCGAGTGGCGGCTTTCTCACCCCATTCCCTTCGGGTTGCGATCAAAAAGGCCTTGCGCGGCGTTGCAAAGCCTTGACGGGGTTCACCCCGCCTGCGTTTTGCGCCTTGCTCAAGGCCTTTTTGACTCGCAACGCATCTTGCAAACATAGTGTTAACAGGCCCTAGTCCCGGCGGGATTCCAGCTGGTGCAGCTCGGCCAGCGTGTTGGCGTTGAAAAAGCCGTGCGGGTCGTCGCCGGGCCGGTCAAAGGGCACAAGGGCGGTTTTGTGCTGCGCCGTCCAGGCGTCGATCTTGCGGCCGCCGCCATGGGTAAAGCGCACCAGGCTTTCCAGCATGTGGGTGCCCATGAGGCAAAACACCGGCTGGGGTCTGAGCTGGCCGTCTTCTTCCGGTGCAGCGGCCATGGCAAAGTCGGCGCCTTCCGCCACAAAGGCCTGGGCCAGCCGCGCCACCAGATCGTCCGGAAACAGCGGTGTGTCGCAGGGCACGGTGAGCATATAAGGCGTCTCGCAGCGCTCCAGCCCGGTGAGAAAGCCCGCCAGCGGCCCGGCAAACTCGCCCAGCCCGGTGCTGTCGGGCCACACCGGCACGCCGAAAGACTCGTAGGCGGCGAGGTTGCGGTTGGCATTGACCATGACCTCGCCGACCTGCGGCGACAGCCGCATCAGCGTATGTAAGGCCAATGGCACGCCATTGAAGTTCTGCAGGCCCTTGTCGACCCCACCCATGCGCGAACCCCGGCCGCCGGCAAGGATCACGCCTGTGATGGCTTCGGCGTGGATGGGCATGGCGTGGTGGTCGTTGGGTGTCAAATCAGCCGCCTATGTAGCTCATCTCGACGCGCTTGGCGTTTGAATCAGAGGTGCTCGTGTCGGCAGGCATCTCAGCGCGCAATTCCGAATAACGGTCATCACGCCCCTGCCAGATATGCGCCACCGCCGCCGCGATCTGGTCGTCGCCGTAGCTGCCGCGCAGCAGGGCGCGCAAGTCCTGGCCCTGGCTGGCAAAGAGGCACAAAAACAGCTTGCCTTCGGTCGAGAGCCGGGCGCGGTTGCAGTCGCTGCAAAAAGCCTGGGTCACGCTGCTGATCACGCCGATCTCGCCCGCGCCGTCGGCATAACGCCAGCGCTCGGCGGTTTCGCCGGTGTAATTTGGGTTAATAGCCACCAGTGGGAATTCGGCGTTCAGGCGCTCCACCACCTGGGCAGACGGCAGCACCTCGTCCATGCGCCAGCCGTTGGTGGCGCCCACATCCATGTACTCAATAAAACGCAGCACCGCGCCGCTGTGGCGGAAGTGCCGGGCCATGGGCAGGATCTCGGCGTCGTTGGTGCCGCGCTTGACCACCATGTTGACCTTGAGCGGTGAGAGCCCCACCTTTTGCGCGGCCTCAATGCCCTTGAGGACATCGGCCACCGGAAAGTCCACATCGTTCATACGCCGGAAGGTCGTGTCGTCCAGTGCGTCCAGGCTCACGGTGACGCGCTGCAAGCCTGCGTCTTTGAGCGACTGGGCCTTTTTGGCGAGCAGCGATGCATTGGTGGTGAGCGTGATGTCCAGCGGCTTGCCCTGCGGCGTCTGCAGTTTTGCCAGCATCTCGATCAGCACTTCCAGGTGCTTGCGCAGCAGCGGCTCGCCACCTGTCAGCCGGATTTTCTCGACCCCATGCGCCACGAATACCTTGGCCAGGCGGGTGATTTCCTCAAAACTCAGCAGCGAGGTTTGTGGCAGGAAGGCGTAGTCCTTGTCGAACACCTCACGCGGCATGCAGTAGCTGCAGCGGAAGTTGCAGCGGTCCGTTACGCTGATGCGCAAGTCCCGCAGCGGCCGGCCCAGCGTGTCACTCAACAGGCCCGTCGGCGCCGTCAAGCGGGCAGGAATATGCGGTACGCGGCTTGCGTAGCGTATATCTGCCAGCGGAATAATCTTTTTGATCGTCATCGTGGGGAGGCCTAAAGGGAGAATTTACTCCATTGGCCCTGCTGAAGGGCCAAAAACGGCCCTTATCCCCAAAGGATGCGCGATTAATGACCTTTGACTTTGATGCAATGAATCCCCCCGCCCAGGCTCACTGCGTGTAGCCTGTCCCCCCTCGAGGGGCGGCGCCTGCGGCCCGGCAGAGCCGGTTCCACGGTCGGATGTAGCCCCCACGCTTTTCACTTCGTGTAATACGCTGCCCCCCGAGGGGGTCGCCCGCCTGCGGCCCGGCAAAGCCGGTTCCGCGGCTCATGCTGGGTTGAGATCAGAGGGTTAGCTCAAGGGGTTTATTTAGACACACCGAGCGCCATCCACCTCAATGCAGACCCCGCTGATGAAGTCCGCCTCGTCGCTGGCCAGATACAGCGCCGCGTTGGCCACGTCCAGCGCGGTGGAGAAGCGTCCCAGCGGGATGCTGGCCCGAAACCTCGCCTTGCGTTCTTCGTCCACCGGCCCGCCGGCAAATTCGGCGGACAGGCCCGTGTCGGGGTTAAAGACCGGGTTGATGCAGTTCACCCGGATGTTGTCAGGCCCCAGTTCGGCTGCCAGCGACTTTGAGGTGGTGATGACCGCTCCCTTGGAGCCGTTGTACCAGGTCAACCCCGGGCGGGGGCGCACGCCGGCCGTAGAGGCAATGTTGATGAAACTGCCGCCGCCCAGGCTGCGAAACACCGGCGTGGCGTGGATGGTGGCCAGGTAAATGCTTTTGACGTTGATGGCGTAGCACTTGTCGAAATCGTCCTCGCTCACATCCAGCGCGGGCTGGTTGCGGTGCGTCCAGCCGGCGTTGCTGACCATCACGTCGAGCCGGCCGTAACGGTCCACAGCGGCCTGGACCAGCGCTTTGACTTCGCTGGACTTCGTCACATCGGCGGCGAAGAAGGAGGCGGTGCCGCCCGCCTTGGTGATCGCCGCCACCACTTTCTCACCCAGCGCGACGTTGATGTCGTTGACGATGACCTTGGCGCCCTCGGCCGCCAGCCGCCTGGCGATGCCTTCCCCAATACCGCCGCCGGAGCCGGTGACGATGATGGATTTGTCTTTGACCCGCATGGGTTTGTCTCCAAGTGTTATTGGTTTTAGAACTACTACGTGAGCTTATTACATCTTCAGCATCAAATCAGTCGTCAACTATCAGTGCTAATGGAAGCGGAGTTCGTGGTCACGTGTGATAAGTAATAGTCAGCTTCGGTCTCGTTTGTTCGCGCGCCAAACGAGAGCCGGTAAGCGTGCCGGCCATTCTGGGCCGAAATTCTCATTCAGAAGGCGGTCCAAGGCTGCAAATCCCAAAAGTTCGACTCGATGGCCTCGTAGGCCTGATTCGCGAATAGCCGGTTTGGTGAACTCCGAGTTGGTGATGAAAACGCCGCGACTTGCGCGATGGGTTTCGACTACCGCAAACAATTCACGCAATGGTGAAACACCGACTTTGTCTTTTACAAGCTTGCATTGGATAAAAACATGCTCTTGTTGGCCTCTTTCCTTTTTCCATGCACGTACGTCGATCCCACCATCTCCAGATTTCCCCGTATGAGTAGCTTCATAACCCATTGCTCGGAACAGCTCATAAGCCAAGAACTCAAACTCTAGCGGTTTTAACTCTAGAAGAACGTCTGGTTCGTGGTCTCTTTTGATATATCGCGTTTTGATAATGGACGCCGCATCGTTAAGACCATTTAGGAATCCGTCGGAGAGTTGATTAAAAAAATTGCTGGAGAAAATCTCCATGACTGCCAGTGCTTTTCTGGGATTGTCGGGTAGCAGGTCTAGTATCCAGTGAATACCTTCCCAAGCACGTTCACCGGTAATCAATCGTCTAAGGTATTCAGACTTTTCTAGCGGCAAATTTTCGATATGAAACGGTAGATTCCGATGGTCAAATCCATAGGTTCCGCCGCCGATCAGCAGTGAACGCAGGAGATGTCTGCACTCGATATCAGAGACCAGGTCTACGTTTAATAAGAATTCGCGAAGCAGCTCATCTGTTGGAAAGCAACAGACCTGAGTCAACACTTTTCGATCTTCTTCTGGTGTTAAAACGATTTTTAACCACTCCCGTAAGCTCAGCTTGGTGTGGTCAATCAGAGGTTTATTTGACGAAGAACTACCATTTGAGTCCGAGCTACCCATACCGCACCGCAACCGTCTTCAGCGTAGTAAACCCATACAGCGCCTCAAAGCCCTTTTCGCGGCCATAGCCTGAGGACTTCACGCCGCCAAACGGCAGCTCGACGCCACCGCCGGCGCCGTAGTTGTTGATGAACACCTGGCCGCTTTTGACGCGTTTGGCCATGCGGAACTGGCGCGCGCCGTCGCGCGTCCAGATGCCGGCGACCAGGCCGAACTGTGTGGCGTTGGCCAGCTCGACCGCGTGGTCTTCGTTCTTGAAGCTCATGGCGCAGAGCACGGGCCCGAAGACCTCGTCCTGCGCCAGCCGGTGCGTCACGGGCACGTCGCGCAGCAGGGTGGGGGCCTGGTAAAAGCCGGTCTCGGGTGCTTCGTCGACGATCTGGCCTTGGGCCACCATGCTGATGTTGGCCACCTGCGCATCGCTTAAAAAGTCCCACACACGCTGCTGCTGGCTTTGCCGGATCAGCGGGCCGACATCCAGGTCCATGGCGGCGGGGCCGACGCGCAGGTTTTCAAAGGCGGCGCCCAGGCGCAGCAGCAGGGGCTCGTAAATTGCCTGCTCCACCAGCAGGCGCGAGCCGGCCGAGCAGGTTTGACCGGCGTTTTGCACGATGGCGTTGATGATGGCCGGGATGGCCAGGTCCAGGTCGGCGTCGGCAAAGACGATTTGCGGGCTTTTGCCGCCCAGCTCCAGCGTGACGGGGCAGTGGCGCTCGGCCGCCACCTGCTGGATCAGCGTGCCCACCGTGGGGCTGCCGGTAAAGCTGATGTGGTCAATGCCCTTGTGGCGGGCCAGTGCGTCGCCCACTTCATGGCCGTAGCCGGTCACGATATTGATGGCGCCGGCCGGAAAGCCGACCTCGGCGGCCAGTTGCGCCACCCGGATCAAGGACAAGCAGGCGTCTTCGGCCGGCTTGACCACGCAGACGTTGCCCGCCGCCAGCGCGCCGCCCACGCTGCGGCCGAAGATCTGCATCGGGTAGTTCCAGGGGATCACATGGCCGGTTACACCGTGGGGCTCGCGCCAGGTCATCACGCTGTAGCCGTCCAGGTAGGGGATGGTGTCGCCGTGCAGCTTGTCGCAGGCGCCGGCATAAAACTCGAAGTAGCGCACCAGGGCGGCCGCATCGGCGCGCGCCTGTTTGGTCGGCTTGCCGCAGTCGCGCTGCTCAATCATCGCCAGCTCTTCGGCATGCTCGGCGATCTTGGCGGAAAGCCGCATCAACAGCCGCCCGCGCTCGGCGGCGCTAAAGCGGCTCCATACCAGCTCCAGGCACTCGCGGGCGCTTTGCACCGCGGTGTCGATGTCGTGCGCATTGCTGCGCTGGATCTCGTCAAAGGCCTGGCCGTCGGACGGGTCGATGACGGGAATGGTTTTGCCGGAAGAGGATGGAACCGACGCGTTGGCGATGTAATTGAGCTGCATGGACCTGATTTTGCTTGAAACCGGCGTTCGCGGCAGCGGGGGAAATCGCTGGTATCAAACAAGCAGGGCCTCAGTTCTTGAGAACCTCTACCAGGTAGCGGCGCTTGCCCGAGGCGTCGGTTTCCACCTCGCGCCCGTGGATGTCGGACTCGAAACCGGGAAACAGCGCGTCCTGCTCCTGCGCGATCGCCAGGTAGCGGAAGATGGATTCGGCTTTTTCGTTGTAGCGCTCGCCGGGCATGATGAGCGGAATGCCTGGCGGGTAGGGCACCAGCATGGTGGCGGCGATGCGGCCCTTGAGCTCATGCGCCTCGACTTTCTCGACCTCGCCGCGCACCAGGTGGGTGTAGGCGTCGGCCGGAATCATGGCCAGGTCGGGCTGCTCCACATACATCTCGCGCATGACCTGCGGAACCTGGTTGGTGCGGTTGAAGTTGTGCAGGGCGTCGCAGAGGTCGCGCAGGCCGGTGGTGGCGTACACATGCGGGTAGGCGTCCGTGAGGTCTGGCAGCACTTCGTTGAGCGGCGCGTTGGCGTCGTAAAGCTGCTTGAAGCTCATCAGCTCGGCCACCAGCGTGCCCCATTTCCCTTTGGTGATGCCCATGGAGAAAAGTATCAGCAGCGAATAGAGGTTGGTTTTTTCGACCACGATGCCGCGTGTCCAGAGGAATTTGCTGACCACCGGCGCGGGTATGCCCTGCGCGCCCATGTCGCCGCTCATCTCCAGGCCCGGCATGGTCAGCGTCACCTTGATGGGGTCTATCAGCACGAAGTCGTCGGCCAGCGCGCCGAAGCCGTGCCAGTCGGCATTGGGACGCAGGCACCAGTCTTCGGGCTGGGAGGCCGGCGTCGCCGAGCCGGCGGCCTTGCGCAGTTTCTTGATGACCGGGTCGGGCTGCCAGACCTTGAACCACCAGTCGTTTTTGGGCAGGTCGCCTTCGATCTGCAGCATGGCGCGGCGAAACGCGAAGGATTCGTCGTGCATTTCCTGCACCAGCGAGGCGCCGGCTTCGCCCTCCATCATTTTGGAGGCCATGTCGCAGGCGGCGATCACCGGGTAAAGAGGGCTGGTGGTGGTGTGCATCATGAAGGCTTCGTTGAAGCGCCCGGTGTCCAGTTTGCGGGTGCGGCTGTCGCGCACGTGGATCATGGAGGCCTGCGAGAACGCGGCCAGCAGCTTGTGCGTGGAGTGCGTTGTGAAGACGATGGCGTCCTGCTCGCGCGGCTTGCCCTTGGCCATGCCGTAGTAGTGCTCATAGAAGGGGTGGAAGGCCGCGTAGGCATACCAGGCTTCGTCAAAATGCAGGTAGTCCACCGCGCCGCCTATGCGGTGGGCGATTTTTTCGGCGTTGTAGCAAAGCCCGTCGTAGGTGGAGTTGGTGACGACGGCGATGCGCAGCCTGGCGCCCGCGGCCATGGCTTTGCTGGCCAGCGGGCTTTCGGCGATGCGGGCCTGGAGCGCGGCAGGGTCGAACTGGTCGTGGCTGATGGGGCCGATGATGCCGTGCGCATTGCGGCTGGGCAAAAAGTACACCGGGATCGCGCCCGTCATGATGAGCGAGTGCAGCAGCGACTTGTGGCAGTTGCGGTCGACCACCACCACGTCACCGCGCGCCACGGTGCCGTGCCAGACGATCTTGTTGGCAGTCGACGTGCCGTTGGTGACGAAGAAGGTGTGGTCGGAACCGAAGTTGCGCGAGGCCTCGGCCTCGGCGTCCTTGATAGGGCCGCTGTGGTCCAGCAGCGAGCCGAGCTCGGGCACCGAGATGGACAAATCGCTGCGCAGCGTGTTTTCGCCGAAGAACTGGTGAAAGGCGCGGCCCACGGCCGACTTGGTGAAAGCGACACCGCCTGCGTGGCCCGGCGTGTACCAGGAGTAATTTGAACTCGCGGTGTGCTTGACCAGCGCCTTGAAAAAAGGCGGCAGCAACTGCTCCATATAGGCCTCGGCGGCGCGCAGCACCTGGCGGGCGATAAAACTCTTGGTGTCTTCAAACAGGTAGAAATAACCGCGCACATGTTTGACGAGCTGGGTCGGGACTTTTTCAACCGAGCCGCGTTCGCCGTAAAGGAACACCGGCAGGTCGGGATGCCGTGCCAGGTTGTCTTCCAGCAGCGCTTCGATTTTTTCGAACTGGTCGGCCTGGCTGGCGGACGCGTCGATGGAAATCAGGATGGCCGAGGCGGCTACATAGGTGCGCACGGCAACACGGGCATCGTCCTGCGTCAGGCCGTCCATCACCCGCTGGCCCTGGGCGCGCAGCTCGCCGGCCAGCTCACGGATCATGGTGCCGCGCAGGTGCTGGGAGTCATAGCAGTTGTCAACGATGACGATGGGGTAGTCGAGGGATTTGAAAAACATGGTCGCGCTCCTTTGGCGATGTGTTTAAAACAAAAAATAAAAGGAATGCCTTTTGGCAAAGCGGATCGGACGGGCTGGGCCGGCCGGCGGCCCGGCCTTTGCGCAGCCTCAGTTCGGCTTCAGTTTGGGGAGTACGGCTTTTCTTTTTCGAGCCGTATCAGCCGCGTACTGACAAAGCCGAACAGGGTGTAGCCGAAGATGGTGGCCACGCCGCCCAGCATCAGCGCCTGTGTGCCAGAGCTGTAGAGCGCCAGGTAGCTGTAGGCGGCCGCAACCAGGCTGATGGCGTTGACAAAAAACGCCTTTTTCGGGTCCACGCCCGAGATCTTCTGGATGGTGATCAGCGCCGCCATCGACAGGATGTAGGGAATGATGTTGGTCACCACCGCAAGGTTGACCAGGGTGTCGAACTGCTTGGTCAAATCGGGGCTGATGGTGAGCAGGGCCAGGGCGGTTTGCACCGCCAGCAGGATCAGCATGGGGATGATGGGTGTACCCGCCTTGTTGACGATGCCGAAGACCGGCAAAAAGTAGCCGGTGTCGGCCGAGCTCTTGAACACTTGGGCGATGGTGAACTGCCAGCCCAGCAGCGAGCCCACGCAGGCCAGCACCATCATGGCCATCACGACCTTGCCGACCATCGGGTTGAACATCTGCGCGAAGGCCAGGCCGAAGGGCGCGGTGGAGGCCACCAGCTCGGGGTTGGACACAATGCCGGCGATGACATTGGTAGAGGCGATGTAAATCACCGCCGCGCCAATGGTGCCGCCCAGCACGGCGACGGGCACGTTTTTCTCGGGGTTCTCCACCGCATCGGCGTTGGCGCAGGCCGACTCCATGCCCAGAAAAGCCCACAGCGTGATCGCGATGGAGCTGCTGGCCGCCTCAAAGAGCGACTTGTTGTGCGGGTTCCAGCCGGCCATGTAGGTGTCGGCGCTGAACCAGAACCAGCCGATTGTCGAGACCGCCACCACCGGTGCGATCACGCCCCAGACGGTGACGCTGCCGATCTTGCCGGTGATGTGCGCGCCGCCGAAGTTGGCAAAGGTGGTGATCCACAGCAGGGCGATGGTGGCCAGGCCGACCTGCATGGGGTCCAGCTTCACGCCGAAGAGCTCGGTCATGTAGCCCACGGCGGTGATGGCGATGGCCACGTTGGCGATCAGCAGCGAACTGCCGTAGGTGTAGTTGGTGAGGTAGTTGCCCGCCTTGCCGAAGGCGTATTCGGAATAGCCGCCCATGCCGCCGGATTTGCGGCTGAGCATGCCGCACTGCGCAAAGCAGTACGCCAGCGCCAGCGAGCCGGTGGCGGTGACCAGCCACGAAAGTATCGAGATCGCGCCGATCTCGGCGAGTTTGGTGGGTAGCAGGACGATGCCTGACCCCAGCATGTTGACGGCGGTAAGCATCGTCAACTGCGACACGCTCATTTTTTTATGGTTGCTGCTATTGCTACTGTTGTTGCTCATGTCATTCCTCCCTGAATGAAAGTTTTTTGCTGAGATCCTTCGAAAACATGCGAAGCCGGAGCGGCGAAGCACGGCAAAACACAGTCGAAGGTGCAACTAGTGTGGCATTTAAAAAGCGCCTGACCGTGCAGAAAATGCCGCGCGTATACAGTCGGTAACAATGGTTTTCACCTTGAAACCATGTGCCTGTTGCGGGGCGGACGTGCCATAAAAAAAGCCCGCCGAAGCGGGCTTTTTGCCGGGGGAGCCTTCCTTACTTGGAGGCCGCAGGTGCTGGCGTGGCGGCTGCAGGCGCCGGGGCCGCCATGGTCGGCGTTGCAGCCGGTGCGCTCACGGCCGGGGGCTCGGCCACGGGAGCGGCGGGCGCTGCCTGTGCGGGGCCGCTGTGGAACTTCATCACCAGCGGCACGATGAGCAGCGCCACGATGTTGATGATCTTGATCAGCGGATTGACGGCCGGGCCGGCGGTGTCCTTGTAGGGGTCACCCACGGTGTCGCCGGTCACGGCGGCCTTGTGCGCCTCCGAGCCTTTGCCGCCGTGGTTGCCGTCTTCAATGTATTTCTTGGCGTTGTCCCATGCGCCGCCGCCGGTGCACATTGAGATCGCGACGAAGAGGCCGGTCACGATGGTGCCCATCAGCAAGCCGCCCAGGGCCTGCGGGCCGAGGGCCAGGCCCACCACGATAGGTACCACCACAGGCAGCAGCGAAGGGATCATCATTTCCTTGATGGCCGCTGTGGTCAGCATGTCAACCGCGGTGTCGTACTCGGGCTTGCCCGTGCCGTCCATGATGCCCTTGATGTCGCGGAACTGGCGGCGCACTTCGACCACTACCGCACCCGCAGCGCGGCCCACGGCTTCCATGGCCATGGCGCCGAACAGGTAAGGAATCAGGCCGCCGATAAAGAGGCCGACGATGACCAGCGGGTTGCTCAGGTCAAAGCTGATGGTGGTGCCATAGGCGTCGAGCTTGTGGGTGTAGTCGGCAAACAGCACCAGGGCTGCCAGGCCGGCGGAGCCGATGGCGTAGCCCTTGGTCACGGCCTTGGTGGTGTTGCCCACGGCGTCCAGCGGGTCGGTGATGTCGCGCACGCTGCTGGGCAGCTCGGCCATCTCGGCAATGCCGCCGGCGTTGTCGGTGATGGGGCCGTAGGCGTCCAGCGCGACCACGATGCCGGCCATGCTCAGCATGGAAGTCGCTGCAATCGCGATGCCGTAAAGGCCCGCCAGCTTGAAGGCCACCAGGATGGCGATACAGACAAAAATCACGGGCCAGGCGGTGGAGCGCATGGACACGCCCAGGCCGGCAATGATGTTGGTGCCGTGGCCGGTGGTGGAGGCCTGCGCAATGTGCTGCACGGGCTTGTATTGCGTGCCGGTGTAGTACTCGGTGACCCAGCAAAGCGCGCCGGTCAGCACCAGGCCGACCGCGCAGGCGCCGAAGAGGCGCATCTGCGTGCCGGTGGCCGTCACGGCGTTGTCGGGCATGAGCCAGATCGTGACGAAGTAAAACGCGATCAGCGACAGCACGCCGGCGATCGCCAGGCCTTTGTACAAGGCCGGCATCACGTTCTTCATGCCGGGCGAGGCCTTGACGAAGAAGCAGCCGATGATGGAGGCGATGATGGACACGCCGCCCAGCGCCAGCGGGTAGGCCGCGGCGGTGGCGCCGGCGTTGGACAGCAGCAGGGCGCCCAGCACCATGGTGGCGATCAGCGTGACCGCGTAGGTTTCAAACAGGTCGGCGGCCATGCCGGCGCAGTCACCCACGTTGTCGCCCACGTTGTCGGCAATCACGGCCGGGTTGCGCGGGTCGTCTTCAGGGATGCCGGCCTCGACCTTGCCCACCAGGTCGGCGCCGACGTCGGCGCCCTTGGTGAAAATGCCGCCGCCCAGCCGGGCGAAGATGGAAATCAGCGATGAGCCGAAGGCAAAACCGATCAGCGGGTTCAGCAGGTTGGCCAGTTTGACGTCCGGCGTATAGGCGCCGTTGCCGGTGAGGAACCAGTAAAAACCGGTCACACCCAAAAGGCCCAGGCCCACCACCAGCATGCCGGTGATGGCGCCGCCGCGGAAGGCGACGTCCAGGGCGGGGCCAATGCCTTTGGTGGCCGCCTGTGCGGTGCGCACATTGGCGCGCACCGAGACGTTCATGCCGATAAAGCCGCAGGCGCCCGAGAGCACCGCGCCGACCACAAAGCCGACGGCGGTCTTGCCGTCGAGGAAGAGGCCGATGAGCACCGCCAGGACGACGCCGACGATGGCGATGGTTTTGTATTGCCTTGCGAGGTAAGCAGCAGCGCCGGTCTGGATGGCTGCCGCGATTTCCTGCATGCGGGCGTTGCCCGCGTCCTGCGAAAGAATCCAGCTGCGTGCCCAGATGCCGTACCCGACGGCGATCAGTCCGCAGACCAGCGCAAGAATGAGCGCTGAGTTGCCTGTCATAGCTGACATGTGAAATCTCCTACGTTGTTTTTCGCTTGGAGGGGGTTGCAACGCTAGCAAATGGTGTCTTAACCCCCGCTGCGTTGCTTCCTCGCTGCTCCCAACATACGGTGGAGACGATTGGCCAACCTTTGAAATTTACTGCCAAAACGTGACAACTTGGCCGGGCGTAAGGTATGAATCAGTAAAATGAGGGTAAATACTGAGCGCCTGCCCAGGCTGCCGGGTGATATCCACCACGCTGGGCTCTCTCGTTTTCATCTCTCCGTCATCTTCCCGTTTTCTTTTTTCTTACCTACTCAAAGCGACCATGTCCCTCGATAAAGTTTCCCCCGGTAAAAACGTTCCCGAATCTTTCAACGTGATCATCGAAATCCCGATGAACGCCGATCCGGTGAAGTACGAAGTGGACAAAGAGTCCGGCGCGATTTTTGTGGACCGCTTCATGAGCACGTCCATGCACTACCCGACCAACTACGGCTACGTGCCCAAGACCATCAGCGGCGACGGCGACCCGGTCGACGTGCTGGTGATCACGCCCGTGCCGCTGATCCCCGGTGTGGTGGTCACTTGCCGCGCCATCGGCATCCTGAAGATGCAGGACGAGGCCGGCGAAGACGGCAAGGTGCTGGCGGTGCCCATCGACAAGAAATGCTCGCTCTATACCCAGTGGCAAAAGCCCGAAGACATGAACCCGTTGCGCCTGAAGACCATCTCCCACTTCTTTGAGCACTACAAAGACCTGGAAGAAGGCAAATGGGTCAAGGTGCTGGGCTGGGAAGGCCCGGACGCCGCGAAGAAAGAAATCACCGACGGCATCGCCAACTACGCCAAAGACGGAAAAGCCTGAATTTGACCTGAAAATCCCGGTAACTTGGGGTTCCAGCCCGCACGGGATGTGCGTAAGCCGCTATCAATAACATAGCAAGCCCTGTTGCCGATAAAGCATAAAAAAAAGCGCCTGAAGGTTTGATCCTTCAGGCGCTTTTTCTTGTCTTGTTCGTTTATTCGCGTGGTCGTTGAGGCTAAGCCCGCGCCGGATCCGGATAAACCAGGCCGTGCAGCCGCCCCTTGTCTTCACGCGGAAACGGCCTCCATTGGCCTTCGGCTTGCGCCAGCCTGTCGGCCACCGCCCACCAGGCGCTGGGGTTCACGCCCAGGCCGATGTGGCTGGCCAGCACTTCGATGTTTTCTGTTTTGGGGTTGCTTGCGCTGGGCGCCTGGATGCTGGCTTGCCAGGCCACCACGCCGTCAGTGCGCGAGTAAATGCTGGTGGTGGGCACAGGCGGCGCGGCCGGCAGGTCGTAGTTCTCGGACTCGCGCTCCACGCTGCGGCCGCTGGTCAGTTCATAAATACGCCAGGCGTTGGTGGCCTTGTGCGAGCCCGCAAAAGGCGAGCCCAGGGTTATCACGCCGCGCACCATGTGCGGCAACTCTTTGGCCAGCTCGCGTGCGTACACACCGCCCAGGCTCCAGCCGATCAGGCTGACCTTGCGGCCGGTGGCTTCAAAGGTACGGATCAGGTTGTCCTTGGCTTCTTCCAGCACGCCGGCGCGCGGGCCGAAGTTAAAGCCCTGGTCCCAGCCCCAGGGGCTGTAGCCGAGCGACTGCAGGTAGTGGCGTAGCGGCACGGTGGTGGCGTCATTGGCTGAAAGGCCGGGGAACACCATCACCGCATGGCCGTCACCCCGCGGGGCGCGGGCCAGCAGCGGCCAGCTGGGGAGCAGGGCGCCGAATTCCCAGAAGGCGCGCAGTTCGAGCGCCAGCAGCCAGGCGCTGGGAGGAACGTCGTGCAGGGGCGGTTTGTGGGAGTCGTGGGGGGAACTGGAAGAATTTCGCTTGGATGACGGGCTTGCCATGGCTTGGAGCATTGAGTGTCTTTTTGGAGTTCCGACAGAAGCAGTATGGAGGCGGTTACGGTTGTTTACAGAGGGAGACGCCTCTAACTTGCACGCCTGGCAGTCGTTTTCGTCACGTTCGTGACAGTTGTTTTGCGGGTTTTTACCGGGGCTGCCTTTGCTGTGGTCTTTGCGGGCGCTTTCACTGGCGCTTTCATCGGGGCTTTCGCTGCAACTTTTTTGACGGTTTTCTTTGCTGCCACCTTGGCCGCTTTTTCAGGCGCTGGCGCAGCGGCAGGCTCCGCAGATGGCGCGCTGGCCATCAGCGCCTGCGCCTCGGTAAACGCATCCTCAATCGCCTTCGCGAGGTCCTTGGCATGCGGCAATGCTTTCTTGTCGGCAATGATGCCGAAGTCCACATGGCCGGCGTAAGTCTGGATGGTGATGTTGAGCGCCAGGCCGTGCAGGATGATGGACAGCGGGTGGAAGGTCAGAAACTTCGCGCCGGCCAGGTACAGCGGCACAGGCGGGCCCGGCACGTTGGAAATGGCCAGGTTGGCCACCATGGGCAGGCGGCTGGCCATGCCGCTTTTGCCATAGGCGTTGAGCGCCATCTTGGCCGCACCGCCCACCAGCCACGGCGCCAGCAATGAGGGGTAATCGGTCGGCAGCAAACCCTTCAGGCTTTGCATGGAAGTCTTGACCTTGCCGGTCGAGGCCATGATGGCGTTCATGCGCTTGAGCGGGTGCGCCAGGTGCGTGCCCAGCTCAACCAGGCTCATGCTGACCTGGTTGCCCAGGTTGCTTGCGTCGGTGGCGCCGGCTTCGCGCAGCGACACCGGCATGGCGGCGACCAGCGATTTTTTGGGCAGGCTGTGGTGTTGCGTGAGGTAGTTGCGCAGCGCGGTCGAGCAGATCCACAACACCATGTCGTTGAACGAACCGCCCACTGCCTTGCCCATGGCTTTGGTTTCGGCCAGCGGGATGGTGGCGGTAACAAACACGCGGCCCGAGCTGATGCCGGCGTTAAAGGGCGTTTGCGGCGCCAGGCGCATCGGCATCTTGGCCTTGACGCCGGTTGCGGAGCTGCCGATGGACTGCTTTGCCAGCGTGCTGCCGAAGGTGGAGGCCGCGGCCGGCAGCGACTTGGCAACCTTGGCCAGCTGCCCAAGCGAGCTGGAAAACACTGAGCCGATCATCTTGCCCAGCTTGAGGTCGGCCTCCAGCTTGCGCTTGCGCTCAGGGTCGGGCGGCGCCACGTCGCGCGGCACCGGGCTCAAGTCCAGCATGGCATTGGCCAGCATCACGCCGCCTTTGCCGTCCAGCGCCGCGTGATGGATCTTGGAGAAAAAGCCCGCGACGACCTTGCCGCCTTGCGATGCTGGCAACTGGATGCGGTCAAAAATATAAAACTCCCAGAGCGGGAAGTCGCGATCAATCACTTCGCCGTGCAGTTGGGCACACAGCTTGTGCACCTCGGCCAGCGTCATGGGCGCCGCGCCTTTTTTGACGGGGTCTGCACGGCGGATATGAAAGTCGATGTCCACCTCGTCGGCGTCCACCCACAGCGGATGGCCCAGATCCAGCGGCATGAACACCAGCTTGCGGCTGAACACCGGCGCCAGGTGCATGCGTTTGCTGATGTGGTCTTTCACCGCCTTGTGAAAGCTGCCCTTGAAGCCCTCCGGTAGTTCGCACAGATTGAGCGAGCCCACATGCATGGGCATCTCGGGGGTTTCAAGGTACAAAAAGGTCGCGTCGAGGCCGGTGAGGGATTTCATGGTTATTGTCTCCGTGAGGAGACGTTAACCGAGTGAGCAGTACTGCGGCACTAGGGTTTGCCGGGGCGTTTTGTGTCAGGCCGTTGCTGTACGTGCGTTTGAGTTTGAAGTAGTCCCGCAGATACCTGCTTCTCGTTCCACTATCGGCTGCGACCTTAGTTTGGGATTATTTTTTCGAGAGTAGGGCCAATTTCACTGAAATGAGAGCGGCAGCCAGAACACGCGTTCATATAGCCAAAAACATCCGCCTTCCTGAAACCGAGAGCGTTGGCTTCATCCAGCAATGGTTTTATCTCCTGCTCCGGGCCTTGTGCCAGAGTCAGTTGGGCTGCCTTGCCGTATAAGGCCACGGCCAGCGTCAGCCGTCCCAGCCCGAAGTTCATGGTTTTAAGCGCCGCCTTGGAATAAACAATGGCGTCGTCAAATGCCTGCTGGGCGATAAAGGCTGCCGCATACCCTTGCGGCGTCCAGGCATCCGTCGGGTACCTGTTCTGCAGCGCCAAAGCCGCATACTTTCTGGTTCTTTCCAGAAGGGGTTCATTTTTCAGTTTGAATTTCGAGGCGTCGTATAGCGCCACAACGTATGCCTTCCTGTCGGATGCTGTCTTGCCTGGTCCGCGAGCTTCAATCATCTCGAAATAGCTGATCGCATCATTGAACGACCTGACGTTCAAGTAATACGTGCCATAGCCATGGAGTAGCCACGGGTCATCTGTACCCGAAGCCTTTGCCTTGTTGAGTTCGTTTAATTGTTCCGCGTAATTCCCCTGGCTTTCAAACACCTGGGCCTTCAGGATGTGCGCCTTGGCGTTGGCCGGGTCTATCGCCAATGCCTTGTCCAGAAAGTCGGCGTAGTTTTGCCAGGGATTGTTGCGAAATTTCTCGAACGAAAGGTGACCGTCTTTGACGGCGACTCTCGCTGCCTGCACGAGCAGGTTCGCATCGTTGGGGTCCGTTTTGAATGCTCTTTCAAGCAGGGGAATCGCCTTCTGCACACTCCCGTCGCCGTAATCAATATCGATCAGTTCCCTTGCTTCTGCGACGTTTTTTGACTCCGGCTTGGACACCGCGAATGCGCTGGAATTTAGCGCGCTTCCGAGGAGAAAAACTGTGAATGCAATGACGAACTTTTGCCCTGATTTGAAAAAATGCATATGGTATTTATGAGTTAGATGGCGGGTGAGCAGACGAGATGCCCGCGGCCATTTTGCATGAGAGGTGCGAGCTAGCCGCCGGTCACATCCGCATCCGACAGCATGCCTTGCTCGTCTTCATGCAGCCCGGCCACCGGTGTCGCTTTGGCCAGGGCCATCCATACGCCGAGCGGCAATTGCTGCCGCGCGCGGCGCGGCGCGGCGCGAACAACAAGCAGGCGATTGTTTTCCATCAGCATCACGCCGCACTCGGTGGGAACTTCATCAGCAGCGCCTATGGGCCGGCCTTTGGCGTCGCAGCCCAGTACGTACCAGCACTCGCCGCCCAGGTCGAGGTAGGCCGCGCGCTTTTCGGGGCGGCGCAGGTCGCCCAGCAGGTCGGCGCGGTGCACCTTGATCTCGTGAACGATGGGGTCCACGTATTCCTGCACTGTGGTATTGCGGATCGAGAACACGTCGGGCCGCACCATGCACCAGCGCACTTTGCCGCCTTCGGTTTCAGGAGGAAGTTGGGCGCGCAGGCTCAAGCCGCGCCAGGTGATGCGGCCGGCGCGCACCATCTCGCCGGCAACGCGCCCGACCAGCGCTTCGTGTTTGGACAAGGCCGCGCGGTTGCGCAGCAATGTCTCGGCCAGGTAAGCCACACCGGCGTCGGTGACACGCAGGGTTTCATGGCCCGCCGGGCCGGCCACACGTTGCAGCATGCCGCTGGCGAGCAGTTCAATCTCCAGCAGGTCCTGCGAAGGCCAGCCGGCGGAGCGGTAGATGTCGCGCAGGCGCCGGGCGTGGGTGCGGCCCAGTGGCGGAGCCGGGGCAGGTGTGGCGATATCCGTCATCGAAAAGAAGGTGTTGCGGCTTTCAGAGTGGGACGATCTCGAAGCGCGCGTTGTCCATGTTGTCGCCCAAGGGCCGCATGGCTGCGAGGATGGCGTCGGTCTCTGCGTGCTGCCATAGCGCGATGACCTGCTCCTCGGCTTCGGAGGCGCCTTCCAGCGGCAGGTCTTCCTGCAACGTTTGCGCCAGCATGTAGGCCTGCAGTGAGGGCAGCACGTACTCGGGGCCGCCCAGGGCAAATTCAAGCGCCATGCGAAAGCGCAATTCGGCGGCGGCGCGCTGGTCGGCGCTCAGGCCGGGACATTCGACGAGATTGACCTTGTACTGGCCTTGTTCTGTGGGGGTGTTATCGGGCATGGGATTCCTTTGGGGTATTTATAGCAAATGGGCGCTATCGGCATGAATGGATTGCCTGGCAGGCGGGGCGACTTAAACCGCCGGCTTTGCCTGGCTCGGGGGCGACTCCCGCTTGAAAGGGTTGCGGCGCTCCAGGTCTTCCATGTAGTTCGCGATTCCCGCGCCTTCCCGCTCCAGAAAGCGCTCTACCGCGTCGGCAAACGCGGGATGCGCCAGCCAGTGCGCGCTGGTGGTCTTGACGGGCAGCAGGGCGCGGGCCATTTTGTGCTCGCCCTGTGCGCCGCCTTCAAAACGCTGGTAGCCGTGTTCTATGCACCACTGCAGCGGCTGGTAGTAGCAGGCCTCAAAGTGCAGGCAGTCCACACGGGCGAGGGCGCCCCAGTAGCGGCCGTAGGCGGTCAGCGGCCGGTTCTGCGCATGAAGTTGGCCATTTGCCCCTGCGGGATTGGGGCTGATGGCTATCAAACTTGTCGCAATGGGCCGGCGCTGGCCGTCAGCGCCGTGCTCCGCCACAAACAGCAGCCAGTTTTCCGGCATGGTGTCCTGCATGCGCTGGAAGAAGTCGCGGCTGAGATAGGGTGCGTTGCCGTGCTCGTAATACGTCCGTTCGTAGCAGCGGTAGAAAAAGTCCCAGTCGGCGTCGCTGATCTCTTTGCCCTGCGACCAGCGAAAGCTAATGCCGGCATCCTGCACCTTGCGGCGTTCCTGGCGGATCTTTTTGCGCTTTTCCTGGCTGAGGGATGCGAGGAAGTCGTCGAAGTCGCGGTAGCCGGAGGGCGGGCCAGACCAATGGAACTGGACGGTGTGGCGCAGCATGAGGCCGGCTTCCTGGCAGGCGGCGACATCTTCGTCGGCGGTGAACAGCAGATGAAGGGAAGAAAGGTCTTCCTCCGTGCACCAGGCTACCAGCGCCTTGACCAGCAAGGTGCGCTCGGCCGGCGTACGTGCCAGGAGGCGGGCGCCAGGGACGGGCGTGAAGGGCACGGCGGCCACGGCTTTGGGGTAGTAGGGCAGCCCATGCTGCTGGTAGGCATTGGCCCAGGCGTGGTCGAACACGTATTCACCGTAGGAGTGGTCTTTGAGGTAGAGCGCGCAGGCGCCGGCCAGTGCGTCGCCTTTCCACAGCGTGACAAAGCAGGGCGTCCAGCCGGTTTCAGGCGTGGCGCTGCCGCTTTCGTGCAGGGCGGCCAGGTACTCATGGCGCATAAAGGGGTTGACGGCCTCGCCCGGGCTTTGCGCGGCCAGCAAGGCGTTCCATTCGGCGGCATTGACCTTCAGCGGCGAATCCAGCACGCGGATGACATAATCGTTTGAGTCTTTTTTCACGTGTTTTTCGGGGTTTTACTTCTACATGCCACTCAAAATCTGCGTTGCCCAGCTGAACTATTGCGTAGGAGACATGCCAGGCAATGCGCAAAAGATCATCGAGGCGGCCCGCACGGCCTATGCGGACGGCGCCCGCCTGGTGCTGACACCCGAGCTGGCGATTTGCGGCTATGCGGCGGAAGACCTGTTTTTGCGCCCGTCTTTCATCCAGGCCTGTGATGATGCCGTGAATCAGGTGGCCCGTGAGCTGGCCGGGTTAAAAGGCCTGACGGTGGTGGTGGGCACGCCCACGCACGGCGACAACGGCAAGGGCTTGCGCACCAAAAGCGTGGAAGTGCAGCAGCGCCACAACGCCGCCAGAGTGCTTCGCGAAGGCCGCATGATCGAAACCTATGCCAAGCGGGAGTTGCCCAATTACCAGGTGTTTGACGAGCGCCGCTACTTCACGCCGGGGCAGGGCACCTGCGTGTTCCAGGCCGGAGAGGGCGACGACGCCATCAGCATCGGCCTGCTGATTTGCGAGGACGCCTGGTTTGAAGAGCCGGCCCGCCTGGCCAAAGAGGCCGGCGCCGAGCTGCTGGTCGTTATCAATGCCTCGCCTTTCCATGTCGGCAAGGGCGGCGAGCGCGAGCAGATGATGCAGGCCCGGTCTCTGGCCACCGGCCTGCCATTGATTTATGCGCACATGGTGGGCGGGCAGGACGAAATCGTGTTTGAGGGGCGCTCGTTTGCGCTGCAAGCGGACGGGGCCCTGGCCGGCCGGGCCGAGAGTTTTAAGGAAAACCTGTTTGTAACCCAGGCAGAACGTACGCAGGAAGCTATTAAATTAATAGCGAACACCATTCCCGAGCGCAGCCATGAAGCCGACCTGTGGGACGCGCTGGTGCTGGGTGTGCGCGACTACCTGGGCAAAAACGGCTTTCCAGGCGCGATTCTGGGCTTGTCGGGCGGTATCGATTCAGCCCTGGTGCTGGCGATTGCGGTCGACGCGCTGGGCGCCGACAAGGTGCGCGCGGTGATGATGCCTTCGCCCTATACGGCCGACATCTCGTGGATCGACGCGCGCGAAATGGCCGAGCGGGTAAAGGTGCGTTATGACGAGATTTCCATCGTGCCTGAGTTCGAGGCCTTCAAGGCTTCGCTGGCGGGCGAATTCAAGGGCCTGAAGGAAGACACGACTGAAGAAAACATCCAGGCGCGCATACGCGGGGTGTTTTTGATGGCGCTGTCCAACAAGTTCGGCTCCATCGTGCTGACGACAGGCAACAAGAGCGAGATGGCGACCGGCTATTGCACGCTTTACGGCGACATGGCGGGCGGCTTTGCGGTGATCAAGGACGTGCTCAAGACTTCGGTGTTTCGCCTGGCGCGCTGGCGCAATGCCAATGATCCTTATGGCACCGGCAGCAACCCGATTCCCGAGCGCATCATCACGCGCCCGCCCAGCGCCGAGCTGCGCCCCGACCAGACCGACCAGGACAGCCTGCCGCCGTACGAGGTGCTGGATGCCATTTTGTCGCGCTATATGGAGAATGACGAAAGCGCGGAAGGCATCATCGCCGCCGGCTTTGACCGGGCGGTGGTTGAGCGTGTAGCGCGCCTGATCCGCATCAACGAATACAAGCGCCGCCAGGCGCCGGTGGGCATCAGGGTCACCCACAGGAGCTTTGGCAAGGATTGGCGCTATCCTATTACCAGCAAATTCAGACAATGAGGCCCCCACGGTCGCTCGCTTCGCGTAGCTCCCTGCCCCCCGAGGGGGCCGCTGCGCCTGCGGTCTGGCAAAGCCAGTCCCGCGGTCCCTGCTGGTGAAGACCTTGCATGTCGCACGCCGCTAAATGCTTTTGAAGATAGTTAAAACCAACGGAGATATTCAGTGAAACAAATTACCGCTGTCCTTAAGCCTTTCAAACTCGAAGAAGTCCGTGAGGCTTTGGCCGAATGCGGCGTGACCGGCCTGACGGTTACGGAAGTCAAGGGTTTCGGCCGCCAGAAGGGTCACACCGAGCTGTACCGTGGCGCCGAGTACGTGGTCGACTTCCTGCCCAAAGTCAAGGTTGAAGTCGTGGTGAAAACCGAAGACGTGGAGCGCTGTGTGGATGCCATCGTGCGCGCCGCGCGCACCGGCAAGATCGGCGACGGCAAGATTTTCATCACCAGCGTCGAGCGCGTGGTGCGCATTCGCACCGGTGAGGAAGACGAAGCGGCGGTCTAGGTCAGATTTGGTCGAGGCGGGTGGCTGCAGGTGTCATGCCTGCCGATTGCACCAGGGCTTCGAGCAAGGGTTCGGCGTTGGTGCCTGTGCGTATCAGGTCCATCAGCCATTCGTTCATGAACCCGGCCTTCACTGACGCGTCCAGGAAGGCCAGCAGGTTGTCGTAATAGCCGCCCATATTGAGCAGTCCGACTGGTTTGTCGTGATAGCCCAACTGGCGCCAGGTCCACACTTCAAAGAGCTCTTCCAGTGTGCCGATGCCGCCTGGCAAGGCCAAAAACGCATCCGCCTTCTCGGCCATGATGCGTTTGCGTTCATGCATGTTTTCGACGATGTGCAGCTCAGTGCAACCCGTGTGGGCCCATTCTTTTTCGACCAGCGCTTTGGGAATGACACCGACCACCCGGGCGCCGGCGGCCAGCGCCGCGTCTGCCAGGATGCCCATCAGGCCGTTTCGGCCGCCGCCGTAGACCAGCTGGCCGCCATGGGTGCCGATCCAGGTTCCGACCAGGGCGGCAGTCGCAGCAAATTCAGGTTGATTACCAGGGCGTGAGCCGCAATAAACGCAAATGGAAAAGGCAGGTTTTTGAGCTTCGGTCACTTCGTTGATGCCAATGTTCATGCGGTAAATCGTTGAAAAAGCGCCATGGCCCAGGTGCCCGCACAAAGCAGCAGGCTGAGCAGGACGGCGGCGCTGCCCATGTCCTTGGCGCGCTTGGACAGGTCGTGCCATTCGGGGCCAATCCGGTCAATGGCGGTTTCGATGCCGGTATTGAGAAGCTCCACGATCATGATGAGGATGACCGTGCCGGCCAGCAAAACGGTCTCGACCCAGCTGCGGCCCAGCCAGAAAGCGGCGGGTATGAGCACGATGGAGGCGATGGCCTCCTGGCGAAACGCCGTTTCATGCCAACCGGCGCGCAGGCCGGCAATAGAGTAGCCGGTGGCGTGCCAGACGCGGCTCAGGCCCTTGCGGTTTTTTTGGGGATTGACCTGCTCATCAACAGCCGTGTGGGCGGCGGGGCTGGCGGAAGCTGGCACTGAGGCGGAAAGCGGAACTTGTTCGGACATGGGGCGATTGTGGCGCAGCTTTATGGCATGTTGATGTTAGGGCTGGCTGGAAGGTGCGGCACCGGCGGCTTCTGGCTTGGGCTTGCCCTTGCGGCCAGGCCTTTCGGGCGCTACCCAGGTGATCAATCGCGTGCCTGCAAAGGCGTCGTGCCAGAACTGTTTCTGGGGATGAAAGCGCGCCAGGATGGCCCAGATCGCGACCCAACCCAAAGTCAGCACAGCACCCTCGCGGCCTGGCAACGCGAATATCCAGCTTGCGGCCAGCGGGGGCAGGAACCATAGCCAGCTGAAGGCATAGCGCAGCAGGGCGCGTTTTTGGGTGATGGGTGCGCCATGGACATCCACCACGCGGATGTTCCAGGTCTTCATGGCCAGCGTCTGGCCCTTGGCCCAGAACCAGACGAAGTAGATCCCGAAAATGACGAACACAAAGGCCTGCAGGGCATGGCGATTGTCCAGCGCGTTGCGGGTCTGGCTCAGTGTGCTGAACAGGTATCCGGCAAGAAAAACCACGCCGAACATCAGCATGCCTTCGTACATCCAGCAGGCCATGCGCCTGGGCAGGGACGGTATTTGGGGGGTATCGGTGACTGTCACGTGTATCGCTATGAATGCTCGCCGGCAGGTGACTGCAGCGGGAGCGGGCCAATAAATCCGGGCCGGTGGCGGGCCGGCGGCGCTCAGCGCTGTGGCGTGGCGCCCGGACCGCCGATGGCGCCGCTTGCAGGCAAGGCTGCGGGAGCGGCGGCTACCGGTTGTGAAGAAGTGATTTTAGGCGCAGGCTTACTGGCTGCCTTGACCGGGTGCGGGGGAACGGGAGCGAGCTTCTGAGGTGCCACCGGTTTGACAGCTGTTGCAGCCCCTGCAGGTTTGGGGTTGGCTTTGGCGGCCAGTTTTTGTTTTTCTTCAGGGCTGAGAGCCTGGTAGGTCTCCCATTTGGCCTTTTTCTCTTCAGGCGTCAGCTGCTTGGAGAGTTCTTTGGTCCGGGCGAAATTCAGCCGTGCCTGGGCCCGTTGCTGGGGGCTCAGGGTGACCCATTCGTTCATGCGGCTGTGCATGGTCGCCTGTTCTTCGGGCGAGAGCGAAGGGTAGTTTTTCGAGATTTCCAGCCATTTGCGCTTTTGCGGTTCGCTGATGTTGGTGTTCCAGCTCGAAGCCAGCGGTCTGAGCGCTTGCTGTTGCATAGAGGTCAGTTCAGCCCAGGATGGCTTGGAAACAATGACCTTGGCCGGCGCGCTCGCAGCGGATTTGGCGGCGGAGGGCGCACTGGAGGCGGCAACCGGCTTGGCTGCTTGCGCGAAGGAAAGGGAGGGCAGCGCCAGCACCGCGGCGACCAAGAGCACCCACTCGAACGACAGCCACTGCAGCCGCGCCGAGTGGCCAGAAGGAGATGATTTTTGTCGAACGGCGGCTTGCGGGGTCATTGGACCGTAGGAGCCTGGCGTGTGGTTTTGAGGTACTGGACAAAACCAGGGTCGGCGAAGGCGGCTGGTGGCAGCGCATCGGTCAGCAGCGCCACGTCAACTTCCGCCACTTCCTGGGCGCGGTTATCGTCCTGAATCGAGTTGATGAGCAGCAAACCCACCACGAGTGCAACAAGCGGTAACACCGAGCCGATGCGAGCCCACCAGCCCAAACCATCTTCGGAGCCCCAGGTAAGCGCCGCGCTACCACCCGCTCCGACGACGCTGGAGGCGGTTTGGGTTTTCGCTATTTTGCGTTTGGACACGGCCTGGACACGGGCAGCGCGCAGGCGCTCGGAAATGTCGTAAGGCAGGTCTGCCGCACCTGCGGACAGGTATGACGCGGTTTTCAGGCCAAAACGGTCCTGCAGGATATCGGCTCTTTTTTGTAGTGAATTAGTCATAGTCTTATACCTTTGGCACTCAGGGCTTTACTGAGAGCGTGGACCGCGCGTGAGCAGTGCGTTTTGACACTGCCCTCTGAACAGCCCATGGCGGCTGCTGTTTCAGCAACATCCATTTCCTCCCAGTAACGCATCAGAAAGGCTTCCCGTTGACGGCCGGGCAATTCCTTTACCTGCAGTTCGATCTCATGCAATATCTGCGCCCGTTCAGTGGCATCTTGGGCGCTTTCCGTACCTTCAGAGTTGGTCAGGCTCTCTAAAGTTTCCAAAAGATCAAAATCTCCTTCTTCCCCCGGCGACTCGAAGTCGCTCATGTTGGAAAAAAGCGCATTGCGGGTCTTGCGGCGGCGAAACCAGTCCAGTGTGGTGTTCGACAGAATCCGCTGGAACAGCATGGGCAGCTCTGAGGCGGGCTTGTCGCCATAGTGCTGCGCCAGCTTCATCATGCTGTCCTGAACGATATCGAGAGCAGCCTCCTCGTCCCGCACGTGGTAAATGCTGCGCTTGAAAGCCCGTTTTTCAACGTTTTTCAGGAAATCCGAGAGTTCTTGTTCAGTTGCCAACGGTGTGGGGTCCGGTTCGTCCAGCGTTGCATTGGGAGCCCGCGAATTCCGCAGGGCGGAGCCAATGCCAATCAGGCCGCATCCGGTGACGCGGCTGGAAAATTATCGCACCGCAACCAGTGCCGGCCCGCCCTTTTTGGGCATCTGCTGCCATTGCGCAACGCGAAATGTCATAATACGGCCTGCAATTCAAAAGGCAAACGGGTCATGACTCGGCGGTTTATGTTTCCGCTTATGGTTCTGGCCTCAAGTTTCGACGCCGCTTCACAAGAGTGGGCGAAGAAGCACCCAAGGTATTTCGTTAGAGAAATTCACAAAGGTTCATCATGGAAATCTCCAAAGCGGAAATCGCTTCCGCAGCAGCTGCGTCTGCACAAACAAATTCCCAGGAACTCCGCGGCGCGGAAATCCTTATCAAGTCGCTTCAGGCCGAAGGCGTCAAATACGTCTGGGGTTATCCAGGCGGTGCAGTCCTGCACATTTACGACGCCTTCTACAAGCAGGACACGATTCAGCACGTCCTGGTGCGCCACGAGCAGGCCGCCGTTCATGCCGCAGACGGCTATGCCCGTGCTACCGGCGATGTCGGTGTGGCACTGGTCACTTCCGGCCCCGGCGTGACGAACGCGGTGACCGGTATTGCCACCGCGTACATGGACAGCATCCCGATGGTCATCATCACGGGGCAGGTTCCTACCCATGCCATTGGCCTGGATGCTTTCCAGGAATGCGACACGGTCGGCATCACCCGGCCCATCGTGAAACACAACTTCCTGGTCAAGGACGCACGCCATATGGCGGAGACCCTGAAAAAGGCCTTCCATATCGCCAAAAGCGGCCGGCCTGGTCCTGTGGTGGTGGACATCCCCAAGGATGTGTCTTTCAACAAGGTGCCGTATAGCGGCTACCCGCAGAGCGTTGAGATGCGCTCTTACAACCCGGTTCGCAAAGGCCACGGCGGGCAAATCCGCAAGGCCCTGCAACTGCTGTTGTCTGCCAAGCGCCCCTACATCTACACCGGTGGCGGTGTGCTGCTCAGCAATGCGTCGCAAGAGCTGCGCACACTGGTCGACATGCTCGGCTACCCCTGCACCAACACCCTGATGGGTTTGGGCGCTTACCCGGCCAGCGACAAGAAATTCCTGGGCATGCTGGGCATGCACGGCACCATTGAGGCCAACAACGCCATGCAGAACTGCGATGTGCTGCTGGCCGTTGGCGCCCGGTTCGATGACCGTGTGATTGGCAACCCCAAGCATTTCGCCCAAAACGAACGCAAGATCATTCACATCGACATCGACCCTTCGAGCATCTCCAAGCGCGTGCGGGTCGACATCCCTATCGTGGGTGACGTGAAGGACGTGTTGACCGAGCTGATCGGCATGATCAAGGAGTCCGGCCTCAAGCCCGACGCCAATGCGCTGGGTGGCTGGTGGGAAACCATTGAAGGCTGGCGCAAGCGCGATTGCATGAAATACAGCATGGGCAAAGGCGACGTCATCAAGCCCCAGCACGTGGTCGAGACGCTGTGGAACATGACCAAAGACGCTGATACCTACATCACGTCCGACGTGGGCCAGCACCAGATGTGGGCCGCGCAGTACTACAAATTCGACGAACCGCGCCGGTGGATCAACTCTGGTGGCCTTGGCACCATGGGCGTGGGTATCCCTTACGCCATGGGCATCAAGATGGCCAAGCCTGAATCGGAAGTGTTCTGCATTACCGGTGAAGGCTCGGTGCAGATGTGCATTCAGGAGCTCTCAACCTGCCTGCAGTACAACACGCCGATCAAGATCGTGTCGCTGAACAATCGCTACTTGGGCATGGTGCGCCAGTGGCAGGAAATCGACTATGAAGGCCGCTACAGCAGCAGCTACATGGACGCGTTGCCCAACTTCGTGAAGCTGGCTGAGGCCTATGGGCACGTCGGTATGCTGATTGAAAAGCCGCAGGATGTGGAGCCCGCGCTTCGTGAAGCCCGCAAGCTCAAGGATCGCACGGTGTTCATGGACTTCCGCACGGACCCTACGGAAAACGTGTTCCCCATGGTCAAGGCAGGCAAGGGCATCACTGAAATGCTGCTGGGGTCGGAAGACCTCTAAGCCTGACGACGCCACATCCATTCATTCACCGTCACCTGACGAATCTATTGTCTGCCGAGCCTGCGCATTACCGTGCGCAGGGGAGGGCAGCGAAAAGAGGAATCTTCTTATGAAACACATCATTGCAGTTTTGCTGGAAAACGAGCCGGGCGCTCTTTCCCGCGTGGTCGGCCTGTTCTCGGCGCGCGGCTACAACATCGAAAGTCTCACCGTCGCGCCTACCGAAGACCCGAGCCTCTCGCGCATGACGATACAGACCACGGGCTCTGACGATGTCATCGAACAAATCACCAAGCACCTGAACCGCCTGATCGAAGTGGTCAAGGTGGTTGACCTGACCGAAGGCGCCTACACCGAGCGTGAGCTCATGATGGTGAAGGTGCGGGCGGTCGGCAAGGAGCGCGAGGAGATGAAGCGCATGGCTGATATATTTCGCGGGCGAATCATCGACGTGACCGAAAAAAGTTACACGATCGAGTTGACCGGCGACCAGTCCAAGAACGATGCCTTCCTCGAAGCCATAGACCGCAGCGCGATTCTGGAAACGGTGCGAACCGGCTCCAGTGGCATTGGCCGCGGCGAGCGAATTTTGCGAGTTTGATTCAAGCCGTCCGTGCGCGCGTTTCGACAGGCTCAACGCGAACGGACTTCCAAGTGGCGATATGCGTTTACCGTTCGCCCTGAGCCTGTCGAAGGGCATTTTCGCCAATACTTATTCCGGAGAGAAAAATGAAAGTTTTTTACGACAAAGATTGTGATTTGAGCCTGATCAAGGGCAAGACGGTCGCCATCATCGGCTACGGCAGCCAGGGCCATGCCCATGCACAGAACCTGAATGACAGTGGCGTGAAAGTGGTGGTCGGCTTGCGCAAGGGCGGCGCTTCGTGGCCCAAAGTCGAAAAGGCGGGCCTGAAGGTCGCTGAAGTCGCTGACGCTGTGAAGTCCGCCGACGTGGTGATGATTCTGCTGCCCGACGAGCAGATCGGTGCGGTTTACAAGAACGACGTGGCCCCCAACATCAAGCAAGGCGCCTCGCTGGTGTTTGCTCACGGTTTCAACGTGCACTACGGTGCCGTGATCCCTCGCGCCGACCTCGACGTCTGGATGGTGGCCCCCAAGGCCCCAGGCCACACGGTGCGCAATACCTACGCCCAAGGCGGCGGCGTGCCTCACCTGGTAGCTGTGCATCAAGACAAGTCCGGCAAAGCTCGTGACCTGGCGCTCTCCTATGCCATGGCCAATGGCGGCGGCAAAGCCGGCATCATTGAAACCAATTTCCGCGAAGAAACCGAAACCGACCTGTTCGGCGAGCAGGCCGTTCTGTGCGGCGGTACCGTTGAGCTGATCAAGGCTGGCTTCGAAACGCTGGTGGAAGCCGGTTACGCGCCTGAAATGGCTTACTTCGAATGCCTGCACGAGCTCAAGCTGATCGTCGACCTGATTTATGAAGGCGGCATCGCCAACATGAACTACTCGATCTCGAACAATGCCGAATATGGCGAGTACGTGACCGGCCCCAACATCGTGACTTCGGCAACGAAGGATGCGATGCGCAAGTGCCTGAAAGACATCCAGACCGGCGAATATGCCAAGAGCTTCCTGCTGGAAAACCAGGCTGGCGCCCCTACGCTGCTGAGCCGCCGCCGTCTCAATTCCGAGCACCAGATCGAAGTGGTGGGCGAGAAGCTGCGCGCCATGATGCCCTGGATTGCCAAAAACAAGCTGGTTGACCAGACTCGCAACTGATTTCAGCCCTCTGTGAGGGCCTTGTCCTGCAAAAAGCCGCGCAAACTTCCTGCGCGGCTTTTTTGTTGATGAAGTCAAGCTGATGACATCGACGCTGCGATAAAAATGATCGCAGCTTCGATCTTGGTATCCTTGGCGCCTTGAGCCGGCAATTGCAAGCCCCCGGTGGGCAGGCCGGCTCCTCGATGGTGTCCTTGGATGCTATGAATTTAGTAGCTGTTTACGCGCACCAGTTGTGCCTCAGGAGTGTTTTTATGCATGATGGCGAAGAATCGGCGACCGCCACGGAAGGCGTGGTGATACGCAAGCGCCGCAAAGGCATCTACATACTGCCCAATCTCTTTACGCTGGCCGCGCTGTTCGGCGGCTTTTACGCCATCGTGATGGCCATGAACGGGCGGTTTGACCAGGCCGCTATCGGTGTCTTTTGCGCCATGATCCTCGACAGCCTCGACGGCCGGGTCGCCCGCATGACCAATACGCAAAGCGCATTCGGCGAGCAGATGGATTCGCTCTCCGACATGGTGTCGTTCGGCGCCGCACCCGCCCTGATTGCCTACGTCTGGGCGCTGACCAGCCTGGGGCGCTGGGGCTGGATTGGCGCTTTTGTCTATTGCGCCTGCGCGGCGCTGCGCCTGGCTCGCTTTAATGTGAATACTGGAGTGGTCGACAAGCGGTTCTTCCAGGGCCTGCCGTCGCCGGCAGCCGCCGCGCTGGTGGCTGGCTTTATCTGGCTGATGACCGACGCTGGCATCAGCGGAATGGAAGTTCGCTGGGTGACTTTTGCGTTGACCTTGTACGCTGGTCTCACGATGGTGACGAACGTGCCTTTTTACAGTTTCAAGGACGTTCAGATGAAGCGCAGCGTACCTTTCGCGGCCATCGTATTGATCGCACTCGGGATTGCCGTCATCAACATCCACCCGCCCACAGTCATGTTCGGCCTGTTTGTTCTTTACGGCCTGTCGGGTTACGTGCTGTATGGCTGGCGCAAGGCCAAGGGCCTGCAAACCAGCGTGATTTCTACGTCCACCGACGAGCCCGACGAGCGCGGTCTTCACAAATAAAATTGTGGTACATTGACCGGATGAAACGAATTTCGCTAGCACTACTGCTATCTGCCAACGGGCGGAGACGGTAGCGCACGCGTACACCTGATTCAACGGCCCGTTTGCACCAGCAACGGGCCGTTTTTGTTTTGGGTTGCTGGTTTTTGTAATCTTTGGGGTTGATGAGATGACCATGTTGAAAACACCTTCCAGCAAATACAAATCCTTCGCGCCAGTCAAGCTGGCAGACCGCACCTGGCCAGATGCTGTGCTGACGCAAGCGCCCATCTGGTGCAGCGTGGATCTGCGGGACGGCAACCAGGCGCTGATCGAGCCCATGGACATTCCCCGCAAGCTGAGGATGTTCAATACCTTGGTGAAGATCGGTTTCAAGGAAATCGAAGTGGGTTTTCCCTCGGCCTCTCAGGTCGAGTTCGATTTCCTTCGCCAACTCATCGACGGCAAGCTGATTCCTGACGATGTGACCATCCAGGTGCTGACCCAGGCACGTGAGCCGCTGATTCGCCGCACTTTCGAATCGCTCAAAGGCGCCAAAAAAGCCATTGTTCATCTCTACAACGCCACCGCTCCAGTCATGCGCCGTGTAGTGCTGGGTATGGATGAGGATGAGATCGTCAAGCTTGCGACCGACAATGCGCGCCTTTTCCAGCAACTTGCCGCGGAACAGCCTGAAACGGAGTGGACTTTCCAGTATTCACCCGAGATGTGGTCTGGCACCGAACTGGCTTTTTCCAAACGGGTGGTCGACGCAGTGACCGATGTCTGGCAGCCGACGCCTGAACGCAAATGCATCATCAACCTGCCGTCCACGGTGGAGCATTCCACGCCGAATATTTTTGCGGACATGATGGAGTGGATGCATCGCCACCTTGCCCGGCGCGATGCCATCGTGATTTCGGTTCATCCCCACAACGACCGCGGAACGGGCACTGCGGCAGGTGAGCTGGCCTTGATGGCAGGCGCTGACCGCATCGAAGGTTGTCTCTTTGGTAACGGCGAACGTACCGGCAACGTGGACCTCGTGAACATCGCGCTCAACCTCTACACCCAGGGCGTGTCCCCGGGGCTGGATTTCTCTGAGATCGACGAGATTCGCCGCACAGTGGAGCACTGCAACCAGTTGCCCGTGCATCCCCGCCACCCCTATGCGGGCGACCTGGTCTACACCTCGTTTTCAGGTTCACACCAGGATGCGATCAAGAAAGCCTTTGCTGCACGCAAAGAGGGCGATGTATGGGACATGCCTTATTTGCCGATTGACCCCAAGGATCTGGGCCGTAGCTACGAGGCCGTGATTCGCGTTAACAGTCAGTCGGGCAAGGGCGGCATCGCCTATTTGCTCGAAAGCGAGTTTGGGCTTGAACTGCCACGCCGGCTGCAGATCGAGTTCAGCCAGGTAGTGCAATCGGTGATGGATGCAACGGGCAAAGAGTTGACCGGGAAAGACATCTTTGCGCTGTTTGAAAAAGAGTACGGTGTGCAGACCATCGCCGCGCCACAGCGGCTGGTGATTGAAGAAACCGGGAAGACCGGCGGCGAGTCTTTCCATATCAAGGCTGACGTGCAGCTCTCGGGGCGGCGCCATGCTGTTGAAGGCACCGGCACCGGCCCCATTGACGCCTTTGTTACGGGCCTGGCGGATGCAACGGGCCACACCGTTCGCGTACTGGATTATCACGAGCACGCCATTGGGGCGGGGGCAGGCGCTCAGGCGGTGGCCTATCTGGAGTTGCGCATCAACGACCAGACGCTGTTTGGCGTCGGTATGGACGGCAACATCGTGTCAGCCTCTCTTAAAGCCATCGTCTCCGGCCTGCAGCGCAGCAGGGCTGGCCAGCTGACCGGCGAAGCTACCATCAGCAATTAGCAATTAGCCTCGATTCAAGACACTCAAAATACAGAGCGCCCAGTGCGCCAGGAGCCCCACCATGACGGACAAACTCATTATTTTTGACACCACTTTGCGCGACGGCGAACAGTCTCCCGGCGCCTCCATGACCAAGGACGAAAAGCTGCGGATCGCCCGTCAGCTGGAGCGCCTGAAGGTCGATGTGATCGAAGCCGGCTTTGCGGCCAGCTCCAACGGCGACTTCGAGTGCGTGAAAGCCATCGCGGAGGTTGTCAAGGATTCCACCGTCTGTTCATTGGCACGTGCCAACGACAGGGATATTTCGCGGGCCGCGGAAGCCTTGAAGCCGGCGGCCTCAGGACGCCTGCACCTGTTCCTTGCGACCAGCGCCCTGCACATGGAAAAGAAGCTGCGCATGACGCCTGACCAGGTGTTCGAGCAGGCCAAGTTGTCTGTGCGATTTGCTAAAAACCTGATGGGAGACATTGAGTTCAGCCCTGAAGACGGTTATCGCTCGGACCCCGACTTTCTCTGCCGCGTGCTGGAAGCCGTGATCAACGAAGGTGCAACCACCATCAACGTGCCGGACACCGTGGGCTACGCTATCCCTGAGCTCTACGGCAATTTCATCAAAAACCTGCGCGAGCGCATTCCCAACAGCGACAAGGCAATCTGGTCGGTACATTGCCATAACGATCTGGGCATGGCGGTGGCCAACTCCCTGGCCGGCGTGAAAATCGGTGGCGCCCGGCAGGTGGAGTGCACCATCAACGGCCTTGGCGAGCGTGCCGGTAACTGTTCGCTTGAAGAAGTGGTGATGGCCGTAAAGACCCGCAAGGATTACTTCGGACTCGACCTGGGTATCGACACGCAGCACATCCTGGCGGCCAGCCGCATGGTGAGCCAGACCACCGGCTTTGTGGTGCAGCCCAACAAGGCCGTGGTCGGCGCCAATGCCTTCGCCCATGCCTCAGGTATCCACCAGGACGGCGTGCTCAAGGCGCGCGATACCTACGAAATCATGCGCGCAGAAGATGTGGGCTGGAGCGCCAACAAGATCGTGCTGGGCAAGCTGAGCGGACGCAATGCGTTCAAACAACGCCTGCTGGAGCTGGGCGTCGCCATGGAAAGCGAAGCGGATATCAACAATGCATTTGCCAAGTTCAAAGAACTCGCCGACCGCAAGAGCGAGATTTTTGACGAGGACATCCTTGCGTTGGCCAGTGACGAAAGCGCGTCGCATGACAACGAGCAGTACGGCTTTGTGTCCCTGTCGCAGCACAGCGAGACCGGCGAGCGGCCCCAGGCCAGTGTCGTGTTCACGGTCGCGGGCAAGGAAGTCAAAGGCGAATCGGACGGTAACGGCCCCGTAGATGCCTCCCTCAAAGCCATCGAATCACACGTCAAAAGCGGTGCGGAGATGGTGCTTTACTCTGTGAACGCGATCAGCGGGTCGACAGAAAGCCAGGGGGAAGTCACGGTACGCCTGCAAAACAGCGGGCGGGTGGTTAACGGCGTGGGGGCGGACCCCGATATCGTGGTGGCGTCGGCAAAGGCTTATTTGAGCGCCCTGAACAAACTCCAAAGTAAAGCTGACCGGGTGGCCGCACAGGGATAATGTAACAAATAGGAAAATAAAATCCTTTATATTCAATGACTTAGGGTTATGTCTTGCCGCAAATGGTGCTGATGGACTGCAAATCTGCCCCGAAGTGAGTGTGTTTTTAGGAAAGTCACGCAAGTTTTTGATATTGCGTGACTTTTTCTATTTGTATACACTCCAGCCATCTCATCCATTGCAATCCCACGCAGGCAATACCCACCATGGCTCATCTGATTTTCAATCGCGCATTAAAAATCGTTGGATTCCTGGCTCTGGCAACTGCCTTTGCAATACCTGCCGCGAACGCCGCAGGCAAAAACACCGTCGTCAAGAAGCAGCACGCATCGTCGAAAGCGGCCGCTTCCAAGAAAGTCATTTCCACGCGCAAGAGCGTACGTTTTGTTGCAGGTGCAAAACAGCGCAGAAGCATCATTCGCGTCTCTGCGCCTCCAAAGCCTTCTTTCGGTCAGATCGCCGGCTTGCATAGTGCGCAGGATCCGCTGGAACTCAAGTCCAGCGTGGCGCTGGTGATTGACCAGGACACACGTGAAGTGCTGTTCAGCAAAAACGACCATGCTGTGTTGCCGATCGCTTCGCTCACCAAGCTGATGACCGGCGTGATCATCAGCGGCGCCAAGCTGCCCATGGACGAATTGATTACGGTGACCCAGGATGACGTGGACACCGAAAAAGGCAGCAGCTCGCGCCTCAAGGTCGGTACCACGCTAACGCGCGGCGAATTGCTTCACCTTGCACTGATGTCCAGCGAGAACCGCGCGGCACATGCCTTGGGACGCACCTATCCTGGTGGCATGGGCACTTTCGTGAGCCTGATGAACGCCAAGGCCAAGATGCTGGGCATGACCGACACCAGCTATGTGGAGCCCACAGGCCTTTCGAGCCGTAATCAGTCGAGCGCTCAGGATTTGGCCACGCTGGTCAACGCTGCCCACGGAGACCCCGTGCTGCGTGAATTGTCCACTTCCACTGGCTATCAGGTGGCCGTTGGCAGCCGCACGCTGCAGTACAACAATACCAACCGCCTTGTGAAGAACCCCGAGTGGGACATCGGTTTGCAGAAGACCGGCTATATCTCTGAAGCTGGCCAATGCCTGGTCATGCAGACCAAAATTGCGGGCCGCAAGCTGATCATGGTGTTTCTTGATTCCGCAGGCAAGCTGAGCCGCCTGGGCGACGCTGAACGCGTTCGCCGCTGGGTGGAATCCAATCCCGTGACCGAGCACAAACTCAACGTGAGTACCTCTGCCAAGCAGGTCAACGGCTAAACGGCCGTAGAAATCGCCAGCTATCGTATTGATAGCTGCGTACGCACATCATTCGTGGGCTAGCGCCCATTCCCATTCAAGATTTTCTACGGATTCCCTTATTTGGGTTTGTAGCCCAAAGCAGTTGAAATCTCGTTGGCCGTTGCCTGCAACTTAGGCAGCCAGTGCTCATCCAGCCGATCAGCCGGCGCCGAGATAGACAAACCCGCCACCAGCTTGTTCTGGTCGTCATAAATGCCTGCGGCCATGCAGCGCACGCCCAACTCCAGTTCCTCGTTGTCACGCGCGATGCCGTATTGCCGCGCTTTGGAGAGTTCTCTTTCGAGGATTGGCAACTGGGTGATGCTGTTGCGTGTCTGCCCCGACAAGCCGGTGCGCGTCGCGTAGGTGCGCAAGCGCTGCGGGTCATCGAAAGCCAGGAAGAGCTTGCCCACGGATGTCAGATGAAGCGGGGCGCGGCCGCCGATGGCGCGTACCACCTGCATGCCGGAGCGCTCGCTGTAGGCGCGTTCTACATACACAATCTCGTCGCCCTGGCGCACGCTCAGGTTCACCGGCTGCTGGATGATCTTGTGCAGCTCGCGCATCGGCAGTAGCGCCGCATCGCGCACGTCCAGGCGGGCCTTGACCAGATTGCCCAGCTCCAGCAGGCGCATCCCCAGCCTGTAACTGCCGGCAGCCGGCCGATCCACAAAACGGCCTGTTGCCAGGTCGTTCAGGATGCGGTGTGCCGTTGAAGGATGAAGGCCTGATTTTTCGCTGATTTCCTTGAGCGAGAGTGCCTCTTCACGATTGGCCAGAATCTCCAGCAGCGTGAACATCCTCTCAAGGACCTGGACGGTCGGTGTGGCGGGGAGTGCGGTGTCGGGTTTTTTCATATGCAGGCTTCCTGCTGCAAATTTTACCCTGTGAAATGTAAGTGCACTTAGTGATTTTTAAGCAGGTGACCGAAAAGCCTAGACCTTATCAAGCTTGCCGGCATATGCATTGCCTTGCTCTGGGGCGGCATTGGAGGTGACCGGAGCGCCTGTGGAAAGCGACCAGCGGCCGTCAATCAGTACCTCGTTGGGTTTGAAGCCCGCCTTGTAGTTCATCTTGGGGCTCTCGGCGATCCAGTAACCGAGGTAGACATAAGGCAGGTCCAATTGGCGAGCTTGCTCTATTTGCCAAAGCACACTGTAGTTGCCGTAGCTGGCGCGCGGATCGGGCTCATAAAACGTGTAAACCGCCGAAATGCCGTCTTCCAGCACATCCAGGATGGACACCATCTTCAGCGCACCCGGCTCGCCATTGGGCAGGTTTTCGCGAAATTCCACCAGGCGCGAATTGACGCGGCTTTGCAGCAGGAATTGCGTGTATTGGTCGATGCTGTCATGGTCCATGCCCCCGCCGGCGTGGCGGCCGTTCTGGTAGCGCAGGTAGAGCTGGTAGTGCTCGGGCATGAAACACAGCTTGAGAATACGGGCGTGCAGCGTCTGATGCCGGTTCCAGGCGCGGCGCTGGCTGCGGTCTGCGCTGAAGCTGTTGACGGGCACTCGAAGCGGCACACATGCCTGGCAACCATCGCAATAGGGGCGGTACGTAAACATGCCGCTGCGCCGGAACCCGTTCGTCACGAGATCCGAATAAGCATCATTGTGGATAAGGTGGCTGGGCGTGGCGACCTGCGAGCGGGCCTGCTTGCCCGGCAGATAGCTGCACGGGTAGGGGGCCGTTGCATAAAACTGCAAGGTTTGCAGGGGCAGGTCTTTGAGGTGCGTCACGGTAGGTCTGGCGTTCCCGACGTTAGAAGCTGATTCCAGTATACGGGTTTGAACTGCCAGGTGGGAGCGGTTTTGCCGACGTTCCGCCCAAGGTGGGCGACAAAGTCCGGCCGGCCGATTTCGCCAGCGCCCAGGGAAGCCAGGTGCTGGGTGTTCTGCTGGCAATCAATCATGTCTACACCGTGTGCACGGCAAAAAGCCACCAGCGCGGACAGGGCAATCTTCGAGGCATCGGTCTGGTGAGCAAACATCGATTCGCCAAACACCATGCGGCCGAGGTTGACGCAATACAGACCTCCAATCAAGGCCCCGTTTGCCCAGGTTTCCACACTGTGGGCGTGACCCGCCTTGTGCAGTGAGGTATAGGCCTGCACCATGTCCGGAACAATCCACGTCCCGGGCTGGCCTGCCCGCGGCTTGTTCGCGCAGGCATTCACAACGGCCTCAAAGTCGCTGTCAAAGCGGATTTCGCAGCCAGCTTGCGCCTGAAACCAGGCTATGCGCTTACGTAGGGAGCGATGCAGTTTGAAATTCTGCGTTTGCAACACCATGCGAGGGTGGGGGCTCCACCAGAGTACGGGTTGACCCAGGCTGAACCAGGGAAAAATGCCCTGCGAATAAGCCTGGACCAGCGTCGGGACGTCCAGGGCGGCACCTGCAGCCAGCAGCCCGGGCGCTGGATCGTGGTGGCTCCAGGCCTCTTCCAGCGGCGGAAAGCCCTCGCCTGCGGCAAGCCAGGGTATGGGGCGTGGAAGTTTCCCCATGACTCAAAAGCTTGCCGGCGGGAGGGTGTAGAAACTGGCCGTGAAGCGCATGCGCACATGGTAGCCGAGTGGATACCAGCAGCAAGGCCTGTGCGTGGCGGCGCGTGATCCGGAGGAAGACCCGAAGGGCGGTCTTCCAGGTTTGGACAGCGCAAAAAGAAATGGGCACCTCAAGAGTGCCCATTCGGAATTTACTGGCTCCTCAACCTGGGCTCGAACCAGGGACCTACGGATTAACAGTCCGGCGCTCTACCAACTGAGCTATTGAGGAATACAGCCTTAGATTATAGCGTCAAATTTTGCACTTTTAAATTCTGAGGCACTTCCTCCTCTGACTTCAGCTTGCAGATAGGGGCGCTTATCGCGGCAGCCGACGCAACATAGCCGCCGGATAGCGACCGGGCTCCCCTAAGCTTCGAATGAGAAGTTTGTAGCGCTCTCATATTCATAGCGCTATTCATTGCGTCAAAGAGGGTTCCATCCATGGCGGAGGAGATGTCGGGCCACAACCCGGCGCCCACGGCCGAGCAATGCTCCCATAAGTGATAACCTCATGCCCCACCATGGACGCTAATCAGACCGACACTCCACCCCAGATCCGGGCAAGCCGAAAAATCAGATATGGGGTCTCCCTGGCTTGCTGTGCGCTCGCGTTGGCCGCCTGTTTGCTTTGGCAAAAATACCCGGTTGGTGCCGCCATCCTCGCCGCGCTCTGCCTCGCTGGGGTCATTTTTCTTCTGATTGTCCGTCGTGCAGTAAGTCGCTCGGTTCCCGCCGCCCACAGTGCCGGTATTGGACGCAGCGAGACGAAGGAGGATTCATTGATCTCCGTCATCATCTGCAGCGTCGATCCGGTTAAATACGAACTTGTCTGTGCCAATCTCAGGGAGCGTTTTGGTGATTCCCCGCATGAAATCATTGGCATTCATGATGCCCGGTCACTGTGTGAAGGCTACAACAGAGGCGTCGAAAAAAGCCGGGGCGATATTCTGATTTTTTGCCATGATGACATTGAGATCATCTCGCCGAGTTTCGACAGCCGGGTCCGTGAGCATTTGCGAACCTTCGATGTCATCGGCTGCGCCGGCACTGTTCGACTAAAGGATAGCCGATGGATGAGCAGTGGTGACCCTCATATTCACGGTGTGGTTGCCTATCCATCGGCCGGGGCATGGCCCAGTGATTTTTTCGATGTGGTGGTGTGGGGCGGGCCGGAACTGTCGCAGATTGGCGATATTCAGGCCTTAGATGGAGTTCTTTTTGCGGCCAATCGCCGTGTCGTCGAGTCGGTGCGTTTCGACGAAGACACCTTTGACGGCTTTCATGTTTACGACACAGACTTTACTTATGCCGCTTTTTTACGCGGCTTTAAATTGGCTGTGTGCAAGGACATCATGATCGCCCATAAATCGGGCGGGAATTTTCAAGACAGCTACAAAACCTACGCAGGAAAATTCCGGGAAAAATACAAAGGCCACCTGCCGGAAGAAACGAGTGATGGCATGTGCGAGCAGTCAAACTATCGAAATGTCACTCACGCGCAAATGTGGAAAGCCTGGCCTTAGCCGTTCCTGATGTGAACGGCCAAGGCCCTCACTACCGGGGCGTGGCGCTTATAACGTACTGCACTGGCATTGCATCGTCCACCGCCACTTGTGGATTCGCGCCTGTCAGCCTTGCAAACTGCTCGATGAGAGGTAGAAACGGCTCACTTCTGGGATCCGGAAAGAGTCTGGGTATGCAGGCGGTAACCGTAAAGCCGGCGTCGTTGAACATTTCCAGAATAGTCTGCCTGGAGAAGAAGCGTAAATGGGTTCTGTCCAGAATGCCGGTGTCTTCGTAGCGAAAATCGCCAATGCTCAATTTGGCTTGCAAGGACCAGTGTTGCAGATTGGGAATGCAGGCGGCGATGCACGCGCCAGGCGGTATGACGCTGCGCACTTGACGCAGCACACGCCATGGATCTCTCAAGTGCTCGAGGGTATCGCCGAAAATCCAGCAGTCTCTGTCGGAGTTTTCTTTCCAGAACGCATCGTCCGCAGCCTCGATGTCAAGGACCCGACTCTCATCGCAGTGCCGCTGCGCCAGTTTTGCATAGTCTGGATCTATTTCAATGCCAAGGTAGTGGCAGTTCGGCGATATTTTCTTGAATTCCCTTGCCAGGGCGCCAGAGCTGCATCCCACTTCAATCACCTTGCTGGCTCCCCAGGGAATAATGTCCAGAAGATCGGGATTATGCGTTTCGTGAACCGGCGTTTGATTCATAAGTGTGAGCTATAAGGTGCGACCAGCTTGTCTGGATGGGCGTTGCGAATGGGGTTTGAAAAGCATAACGCAAGGAGGGGCTGCGTTCATTCTATGTTGTCCTGTCCGTGAGACAGGGCGCCCGACGCCGTGGCGTGTCGTTCCGCGATAATTGACCGGTCATGGCCTCGGCCTGCCATCCTTCGCACATATCACGTTCGTAGCGGACACCTTCGCCTCAAGGAATTCATGGCTTTCACGCTTTCTGCTGCAGATATCTGGTCCGACCTCACGGCGGTTCGGGAGCGTTCGCCGCTGGTGCATTGCATCACCAACCTGGTGGTGATCAATTTCAACGCCAATGTGCTGCTGGCCGCAGGGGCATCGCCTGTGATGGCTCATGCGCATGAAGAAGTACGGGACATGGCCGGCATTGCGCAAGCCCTGGTGCTCAATATCGGCACACTGGACCCGTATTGGGTAGAGAGCATGAAGCTGGCCCTGGCCGCTGCGGCAGTGCGGGGAATTCCGTCTGTACTGGATCCGGTGGGCGCCGGTGCCACGCCTTATCGCAATGCCACGCTGGAAAGCCTGCTGGCCGTCGCCGCACCCACCGTGATTCGCGGCAATGGCTCCGAAATCATGAGTACGGCCGGTGCGGCCGTGAAAACACGCGGCGTAGACAGCAGCGCGGCTGCCGGCGATGCGCTGGTTGCCGCGCAGGCGCTGATAGCACGAACCAGCGGAACGATTTGCGTGAGCGGCGAGACCGACCATATCCTGGATGCCAGCCACCGATGGGCCCGCCTTTCAAACGGACACCCCTGGATGACGCGTATTACGGGCGTGGGCTGTTCGGCTACCGCGCTGGTGGGGGCATTCTGCGCAGTGCAACCCGATCCATGGCGGGCTACCACGGCCGCCATGGCGGTTCTGGGTGTGGCCGGCGAGGTGGCTGCGGAAAAAACGCAGGCACGCGGCCTGGGTGTGGGCAGCATGGCCGTGCAACTGCTGGATGAGCTGCAATTGCTGGACCGGGCCACATTTGAATCCCGGTTGAAGCTGGAACTGGCGAGCTGGTGAGGGCCGCAATGAAAGCGATATCGTGGCACGGTTGAACCCCGACGCATTGCGGCTGTATCTGGTCACGGACCAGGCGCTGACCCGTGGCCGGCCCCTTGCCGATGTCGTGGCCGCCGCCGTGCAGGGCGGAGTGACTTGTGTGCAACTGCGTGAAAAGCAACTGGGCACCCGCGAATTCCTGGCCCAGGCCCTGATCCTGAAAGCGCTGTTGACGCCTCTGGGCATACCGTTGGTCATCAACGACCGCATCGATATTGCCCTGGCCTGTGGCGCCGAGGGTGTGCACCTTGGGCAGAACGACCTTCCGGCGGATGAGGCGCGCAAGTTGCTGCCGCCCGGCGTTTTCATTGGGTGGTCGGTCGAGTCCATGGATGACGTGCAGCAAAGCGCTGCGCTGCCGGTCGACTACCTGGGCGTGAGCCCTCTCTTTTCAACACCCACCAAAACGGATACCAAAGACCCATGGGGCCTGGAAGGCCTGGCGGTGGTGCGTGCTGCGACCCCATTGCCGCTGGTGGCCATTGGCGGCATCCATGCCGGCAATGCGCGTGATGTGTTGCGTGCCGGGGCTGATGGCCTGGCGGTGGTGAGCGCGATCTGCGGCGCGGATGATCCGCTGGCTGCCGCCGCTGCGCTCAGGACCATGTGCGTCTAGCAGAAGACCAGAAGACCAGAAGACCAGAAGACCAGAAGACCAGAAGACCAGAACAACAAGATGAATGCGATCAATGACTGACAACGCTTTTGACTACGAATATCCCCGTGTGCTGAGCATCGCGGGTTCCGACAGCGGTGGTGGGGCCGGCATCCAGGCCGACCTGAAGACTTTTGCCGCGCTGGGCTGCTACGGCATGACGGCCATCACCGCCTTGACGGCGCAGAACACGCGTGGCGTGCGTGCCATTCATGGCGTGCCGCCGCAGATGCTGCGCGACCAGATCGATGCCGTGATCGAAGACATAGGCGCGGACGCGGTGAAGATAGGCATGCTGCATGCCCCCGACATTGTGCAGACGGTGGCGGAGGCGATTGACCGCCATGCGATGGTGAAAGTGGTGCTGGATCCGGTCATGGTCGCGACCAGCGGTGCGGTTTTGATCGACAACCCGGCCATTGCGGTACTGGTGCGCGAGCTGTTTCCGCGTGCCCTGGTGGTCACCCCTAACCTGGACGAAGCCTCGCTGCTGGTAGGGCGGCCGCTGGCCACCGAAGAGGCGATGCAGGCCGCCGCGCAAGAGCTGTTGGCCAAAGGCGCTCGCGCCGTGCTGCTCAAGGGCGGCCATTTGCCCGGCGACGTGGTGAGCGACCTGCTGGCCACACAAAGCGGCGAGCTGCACTGGATGCGTGGGCTGCGTATTCCCAGTCCCAATACCCACGGCACGGGTTGCACGCTGTCGTCCGCCATCGCTGCGCACCTGGCGCTGGGGCAATCCCTGCTGGAGGCGGTGCAATCCGCGCACGCCTATGTCCGTGCGGCAATGGAGGCGGGCGCCCGGGTGCGTACAGGCGCCGGGAGCGGGCCGCTGAACCACGGCCACGCGCCCATCGCAATGCGGCTCAAGCCGCTACGGTAAGCCCGGTGCGGGTGGTGCGGCTGAGCCGCGCCAGGGCAAACGTCAGCACCAAGGTCGGCAGCGCAGAGCCCCACTCGGGCGCAAATTTTGCGCACAGGTGGTAGCACGCAATCCCCAGTACCCAGATCGCGACGGCGCTGGCATCCACCTTGCGCTCGGTCACCAGCGAAGCAATACCGGACGTGCCCGCCAGCCGCGCCAGGATGACGCCATACAGGGGCACGAATACCGAGCTGAGCATCAACAGGAAGGGCTCCAGGCTGTGCATGGGCAGCACCAGCGCCAGCGCGGTGCATAGCAAGGCCAGCAGTACGCCCCAGCGCCGCACGCTCCATGCGGGCTTCAGGCTGTGGCCGGCCACTGAGCCCGAATACACGTCGCCGTAGGCGTTGTCGACTTCGTCGATCAAAATCAGCCCCAGCGCAATCAGGCCGCCTTGCGCCAGCAGCAGCGCAGCCACCAGATCGGTGCTTGGCGCCGTGATAGCCACCAATACGCCCAGCGCGTAGCACCAGATATTGGCCACGGCATAACCCAGCCAGGTTCCGCGCAGGGCGCTGTTGCCGTCACGGCCATGGCGCGCAAAATCGGCCACCAACGGCAACCATGACACCGGCATCGCAATCACCAGGTCCAGCGCAGACAGCGTGCTCATGCCGCCTTCGCCGGGCCGGCTCCACAGCGTGGCCAGGCCTTGGGCATTGGCTTTGGCCAGGAACTGCCAGCTCAGCCACAGCAGCGAGGCAATGACCAGCGGCAGGCCATAGCGGCCTATGAATTTGCGCACCAGTTTCACCATGGAGCCCGAGAGCAGCGCCAGCAGCACTGCGCCCCACAGCAGGGTGGCCAGAATGGGCCACAAGGTCCCCGCGAAGCTGCCGGACTGGCGTGCGATGGCCACTGTGCCGTCGCGCATCACCACCAGCTCAAAGGTGGTCCAGCCGATGAGCTGAACGATATTGAGCAGCACCGGCAGGCGCGCAAAGCTGCTGCCGTAGGTGGCATGCATGAGCCCGGCACTTGAAAGCCCACTGTCGCAGCCGATCTTGGCCGTCCAGGCCAGCAGACCCGCACCCAGGATGGATCCGCAAACAATGACCGCCAGGGCCGTCTGGGTGCCTACGGCCGGCACCAGGTAGGCGCCGATCTGCATGACCAGCAAGCCGACTCCCAGGCTGAGCCAGAGCGCGGCATGGTCGCTCCAGCCAAAGAGGCGGTCGGCAGCAGGCAATGGCGCGAGCGCGGTATTGCCGTTGGAGGGAGGGGCAGAAGGTGTGGTCATTAGCAGTTCCAGTCGTCAATGCCAGGTCGGCCTGCTGGAAGTCCGCAAGACAAGGCGGACTTCTGGAACATGCTTCCCTGCGCGAGGATTACCTCAAATCAGGTTCAAAGGGACTTTCTCAGCCACTGCCGTTCCTTATTGGCGAACCGCAGCAGCACCCCCAGCGAAAGCACCCTTGCGGGCACTGCGTAAATTGTAGGCGGATTCAAGCCTGGTTTTGGCGAGACCCGTCACGCGTGCGGCCCGCCTCTTGATGCCGCCTGAGCAGGCAGAAAAAAGCCCGCGGGTGGCGGGCTTTCAGTCAGGGGCGCAGCCGGGCCGGCTCAATCGTCAAACACGGGTGACTCCACACCCAGCACCTTGTGCAGTTTCGGGCTGGTCGTGGTGTATTGCAGGTGGATTTTCTTGTCGGGGAAGATGAATGGCGCGGCGCCGAAGGCCGCCAGCGCGCACTCATGGAAGCCGCTCAAAATCAGCTTCTTCTTGCCGGGGTAGGTGTTGATGTCGCCCACCGCAAAAATGCCCGGGATGTTGGTGGAGAACTTTTCGGTGTCCACCTTGAGCTGTTTGCGCTCGATATCCAGGCCCCAGTCGGCAATCGGCCCGAGCTTGGGCGACAGGCCGAAGAACACCAGCAACACGTCGAGTGGCACGATGCGTGTGATGCCGTCGGAGCCGGTGACTTTTGCGCCGGTCAGCTTGCCGTCTTTTTCTTCGTAGCCGGTGATCTGGCCCACGATGAATTGCATTTCATGGGCGTCACAGAGCTCGCGCATCTTGGCAACGCTGGCGGGTGCTGCCTGGAAACCGTCACGGCGGTGAATCAGGATGACGCTTTCGGCCTTGTTGGGCCCTTCAGCCACAAAATTCAGCGCCCAGTCCAGCGCGGAGTCACCGCCGCCCACCACCACGAGGTTCTTGCCGGCAAAGTCGGCAGGGCTCTTCACACGGTAAAACAACTGGGTATTGTCAAATTTGTCCAGGCCGTCCACACGCAGCAGCTTGGGCTGGAAAGCGCCCACGCCTGCAGCGATAAACAGGGTTTTTGTCAGGAAGCGCGTGCCTTTGGATGTTTCCACAAAGAAGCGGCCGTCCTGCTGCTTTTCAACGATGCTGACTTCCTGCCCGAAATGGAAGGTCGCGCCAAAGGGCTCGATCTGCTTGAGCAGGTTGTCGGTAAGCTCCCTGCCGGTGCACACAGGCACAGCGGGGATGTCGTAAATCGGCTTGTCGGGGTAAAGCTCTATGCACTGGCCGCCGGGGTAGGCCAGCGAGTCAATGACGTGGGCCTTGATTTCCAGCAGGCCCAGCTCAAACACCTGGAACAATCCCACCGGCCCTGCGCCCACGATAACCGCATCGGTTTCGATGGGGCCGTCGTGCTGGGCTGCGGTGTTGATCACTTCTTGGTTCAGTTGGGGTTCCATGGATTTTGGGGCAATGCCGGGAGCAGGGGAGTTCCGGTCGCGGTTGCGGGCGCCGGCTTCCCCAGTCTGATCAGCGGATCAGCTCAGACAGCTTGCCCGTCTTGTCTTTCCATTCCTCGGCGTCCGGCAGGGCATCTTTGCGCTTGGTGATGCTTTTCCAGCCCTCAGCGCGGCTCAACTCGACATTGAGCTTGATGAACGCGATCTGGTCAGCCGGCACGTCTTCCTCGGCATAGATGGCATTGACCGGGCATTCGGGGATGCAGACGGCGCAATCAATACATTCGTCCGGATCGATCACCAGCATGTTGGGACCTTCGCGGAAGCAGTCCACCGGGCAGACGTCCACACAGTCGGTGTATTTGCAGCGGATGCACGAATCGGAGACGATGTGAGTCATGTTGTTCTAGGCTAGTCGGTGGAAACCCTTGATTTTAAGAGGTTTCCGCCAACAGGGTTATCGGGAATGCGAAGCGCGGCGCGCGGCGGGTGAGCGCCGTCTCAAATGACCAACGCCGCACCTGAGGTCCGGTGCGAGGCGGTATCCACCAGCACCAGGGAGCCCAGGATGCGCGAACGCGCGTAAGGCAGGGTTGCCAGAGGCTCCTGCAGGCTCAATTCGATGTGGCCAATGGCATTGGGTGGCAACTCGGTGGCGTCTTCCTCGGCGAGGGTGTTGACGTCGAGCTTGTGAACGATGCGCTTGACCTTGGCCTTGACCCAGCGGTGGCCATGCAGCGTCCAGTACACACGCCCTGCGACCAGCGGCTCGTCGTCCATCCAGGCAATGGTGGCCGAAATCTCGCGCGACGGCTCAAAGGTGTTTGTCGCCAGCAGCCAGTCACCGCGCGACACGTCGACTTCCCGGTCCAGCACGATGCCTGCGCTGTGGCCTGCCAGGATGGACTTGGGTTGGCGGGTATGGTCCAGCACCTGGGCCACGACGGCCGTCTTGCCGCTGGGCAGGATGGTCACGCTTTGACCCGGCTGTACGCCGCCCGTGGCAACGCGGCCCCAGAAGACGCGGCGGCCTTGCGAGGTGTCGGACGAGGACGAGAACTTTTCAACCCACTGCACCGGGAAGGAGAACGCTTCGGTCGTCTCGGCCGCCGTGGCGGGCAGATGCTCCAGCAGTTCCAGCAGCGACAGGCCTTCATACCCGCACCAGCCCGGTTTTGCGTCGACCACGTTGTAACCCTTGAGGGCCGACACCGGCACGGTGGCTTTGACCGGGATTTGCGCGGCCTGGGCGAATGCCGCCAGGGCCGCGTTAATGTTCTTGAAGGCCAGCGCCGGGTCTTCGACCGCATCGAGCTTGTTCACCGCAAACACGATGGATGGCACGCGCAGCAGGTTGACCAGCAGCGAATGGCGGCGGGTTTGCTGCAGCAGCTCCAGCGACGGGTTCTTCCAGTCGAGCTTGGTGGCATCGACCAGCACCACAGCGGCATCTGCGCTGGAGGCGGCCGTCACCATGTTGCGGGTGTATTGCTCGTGGCCGGGCGCGTCGCCGATGATGAATTTGCGGCTTTCTGTCGCGAAGTAGCGATAAGCCACGTCGATGGTGATGCCTTGCTCGCGTTCGGCTGAAAGGCCGTCCGTCAGCAGCGCCAGGTCGGTTTCGCCGCCACGCTGCACACCGGCCAGGTGGTCTTGCAGCACTGCACGGCTGTCTACCAGCAGGCGGCCGATCAGCGTGCTTTTGCCGTCATCCACCGAGCCGCAGGTGATGAATTTCAGCGCGGATTTCAGGTCGTTTTGGCCCGTGGAGGCCGCCAATTGAGCGTGGCCAGCTATCAAATCCATAGTGCTCATCAGAAGTACCCGTCTTTCTTGCGCTTTTCCATCGAAGCGTCGGAGGTCTTGTCGTCCATGCGCGTGGCGCCGCGCTCGCTCACGTCGGCTGCCAGCGTCTCAATCACGATCTCGGCGGCCGTGGCGGCGGGGCTGTCCACCGGGCAGGTGCAGGTGATGTCGCCGACGGTGCGAAAACGCACGGTTTTTTCAACCACCTGCTCGCCGTCGCGTGCGGGGGTGAGGTCGGTGACCGGCACCAGCAGGCCCTTGCGTTCGACCACCTTGCGCTGATGCGCGTAATAGAGCGAGGGCAACGCGATCTTTTCGCGCTCGATGTATTGCCACACGTCAAGTTCTGTCCAGTTGGAGATCGGGAACACGCGAAAGTGTTCGCCGGGCTGCAGCCGGGTGTTGAACAGCGTCCAGAGCTCAGGGCGCTGGGCCTTGGGCTGCCACTGGCCGAAGCTGTCGCGGTGCGAAAAGATGCGTTCCTTGGCGCGGGCTTTTTCCTCGTCGCGGCGGGCGCCGCCGATGAGCGCATCAAAACGGAACTCGTCAATCGCTTCCAGCAATGTGACCGACTGGTGCACGTTACGTGATTCACCCGGATGGGCCAGGCGCACCGTGCCGCGCTTCATCGAGTCTTCAACATTGCGCACGATCAGCTCGGCGCCCAGTTCTTTGGCGCGAAGGTCGCGGAAATCGGTCACTTCGTGGAAGTTGTGGCCGGTGTCGATCATCAGCAGCGGGTAGGGGATACGGCCCACACCAAAAGCCTTTTCGGCGCACTTGAGCATCACCAGCGAATCCTTGCCGCCCGAAAACAGCAGGGCAGGGCGCTCGAAAGCAGCCGCCACTTCACGCAGGATGAAGATGGTTTCTTCTTCCAGCGCGTCGAGGTGGGCATTGGACAGCCGCGCGATGGAGATCGCCGGGTCGGCTGGCAGCAGTTGGGAGGGTGTGCGGGCGTTCATAGGTCAGCGTGGTGGGGCAAGGCAAGCAATGGGGGAGGGCCGTCAGTGCGCAAGGTGCAGGCCGCATTCGCGGTTGTCTTCGCCCTTGGTAGGGTCCACATAGTCGAAGTTGTTGGGCAGGCCGTTGATTTCGCAGTACTGGTACAGGTCTTTGGACGACCAGTGCAGCAGCGGCGCGACTTTGATCAGGCCGTCGGGGTTGACGCTGACCGGGTCCATCTGGGCGCGCACCGCAGTGTCGGTGGCCCGCAAGGCCGTGAACCAGACCTGGGGCGCGGTTTCACGCAGGGCGCGGGCAAACGGCTCGAGTTTGACTTCTTCAGTGAAGGCCGCATGGCGCGGATCGTCCAGCGCCGGGGTCGGGCCTTCCACGGCCTCGCGGTGCGCGCGGGAGCGCCGCGGCAGGTAAATATGCAGGTCCAGCTTGAGCAGCTTTGTCACTTCGTCGGCGAAGCGGTAGGTGGCCTCGGTGTTGTAGCCGTTGTCCATCCAGACCACGGGAACGCCGGGATTGGCGCGCGTCACCATGTGCAATATCACTGCCTCGAAGGGTCGGAAATTGGTGGTGACGATGGCGGGCCGGCCCAGTCCCACGGCCCAGCTCACCAGGCCCTGTGCGTTGTGGCCGAGTTCTGCGTTGATTTTTGCAAGGTCGAGGCTCATGGTGTTCAGGCGGCAGCCGCTTCCTTGAAATGGGGTTGCACGTCTACCGCGTCGCCCTGGTATTTGCCCGCTGCATAGCCCGGGTAGCTGCTCAGCACACGCTGGGCAACGGCCAGATCCTGGTCGGCACGCAGCACGGCGGTATCAAAACCGCTGCGCTCCATCTGGGCCAGCTGGTCCACCAGCACGTCGCCGGTGGCGCGGATTTCACCCTTGAATTCGCGGCGGCGGCGCAGCAAAAAAGCCTGGCTATAAGCACGGCCGTCGGTGAACTTCGGGAAGTGCAGGTCGATGCGCGACACGCCGTCAAGCGTGACTTCGAAGGGATCGGCATCGTTTGCCAGCACCAGGGTGCCGGCTTGGTCGGCGCCGCTTTGTTCGCTGAAAGGCAGTAATTTCATGGTGATTCCTTTCAGTGTTCAGTGCGCGACGGTGTTGGGGGCAAAGCGCGCAGCCTTGGCGGCGGCTTTGTACGGCTCGATGCCGACGCGGCGGAAGGTGGCGATGAAGGTCTCGCCGTCTTCGCGCAGCTGGCGGTAGGTTTCAAGCACGGCTTCAATGACTTCAGGCACTTCGGCGCCTGTAAACGACGGGCCCACCACTTTGCCGGGCACTGAAGCGCCGCTCAGCGTGGAGCCGTCGGAGCCGCCCAGCGACACCTGGTACCACTCCAGGCCGTCCTTGTCGACGCCCAGGATGCCGATGTGGCCGCTGTGGTGATGGCCGCAGGAGTTGATGCAGCCGCTGATGTGCAGGTCGATCTCTCCCAGGTCATGCAACTCGTCCATGTCCTGGTAGCGCTCGGTAATCGCCTCGGCGATCGGGATGGAGCGCGCATTGGCCAGCGAGCAGAAGTCGCCGCCGGGGCAGGCGATCATGTCCGTCAGCAGATGAATGTTGGGCTTGGCAAAACCGGCCTTGCGGGCGGCGCGCCAGAGCTCAGGCAGTTCGTCGCAACGCACCCAGGGCAGCAGCAGGTTCTGGTCGTGCGTCACACGCACTTCACCGGCGCTGAACTGGTCGGCCAGGTCGGCGGCAATGTCGAGCTGGTCGGCGGTGGCGTCGCCGGGCGCCTGGCCCAGGCGCTTGAACGACAGGGTCACGGCGCGCAGGTCGGGGTTCTGGTGTGGTGCCACATTGCGTTGCAGCCAGCGGCCGAACTCCACATCGTCTTCGGCGGCGGCGCGCAGGATGTTGGCGATCTTGACGTCCGCGCTCTTGCGGTCGCAATTGAGTGTGGGCGGCACGAAAGACGCCGTCACCCGGTCCAGCTCGGCCTGGGTGATGGTGTGCGGCGCGCCGTCGTGTTCAATGATTTGCTTGTACTCGGCTTCGACATCGTCGATATAGCGCTGGCCTTCGGCCTTCACCAGAATCTTGATGCGGGCCTTGTAGATGTTGTCGCGGCGTCCGTAGCGGTTGTAAACGCGCACCACGGCTTCCAGGAAATTCATGATCTGGTTCCAGGGCAGGAACTCGCGGATCACGGTGCCGATCACCGGCGTGCGGCCCATGCCGCCACCCACCAGCACCTTGAAGCCCAGCTCGCCCTCGGCGTTGCGGATCAGGTGCAGGCCGACGTCGTGCCAGGCTGTGGCGGCGCGGTCTTCGCGGGCGCCGCTGATGGCGATCTTGAACTTGCGGGGCAGGAAGGCGAACTCGGGGTGCAGCGTGCTCCACTGGCGCAGGATTTCGCCAAAGGGGCGCGGGTCGGCAATCTCGTCGACGGCGATGCCGGCGCGCTCGTCGCTGGTGATGTTGCGGATGCAGTTGCCGCTGGTCTGGATGCCGTGCATGCTGACACTTGCCAGCAGGTCCATCACTTCGGCAGATTTGTCGAGCGGAATCCAGTTGTACTGGACGTTCTGGCGCGTCGTGAAGTGGGCGTAGCCGGTGGTCAGCTTGGAGCTGACCGACAGGCCATTTTTCAGATTGACGGGGCCGAGCTTGTCTTGTTTGGCCTGCGCCTCATGGAACAGCGCGGCATTGGGCTGGTCGTATTCACGGGCGATTTTGGCCAGCACGCGCACTTGCGCGCTGGAGAGCTCGCCATAAGGCACGGCCACGCGCAGCATGGGCGCGTAGCGCTGCACATACCAGCCGTTTTGCAGGCGCAGTGGGCGGAACTCATCTTCCGGCAACTGGCCGGCCTGCCAGCGGGTCAGCTGGTCACGGTATTGGTTGGCGCGGGCTTTGACAAACTCTCGGTCAAATTCTGTGTATTGGTACATGGCTGTCGGGACTCAAACTTCGTGGGGATTTTTATAAAGGGAGCGGGTTCAGATCGGCTTAGATCGAAATTAGTTTCACGCCGGCATAGGCCAGCAGCACGGACAAAAGCGAACGGATCACGCGGTCAGGGGTTTTGTGCACCAGGTGCGAACCCAGCCAGATGCCGGGCAGCGAGCCTGCCAGCAGCTTGACCAGCAAAGGCCAGTCGACCGAACCGATGGACGCGTGGCCCAAGCCCGCCACCAGCGTCAGCGGCACGGCGTGGGCAATGTCGGCCGCCACGATGCGCGGCAGCGGCAGGGTGGGGTAGAGCAGCATCAGCACGATCACGCCGATGGCGCCCGCACCGACGGACGTCAGCGTGACCAGCGTGCCGATGACCGCGCCAAACAACACCGGCAGCGCCCAGTGGCGCGCGCGCGTGGCCTGGCTGATCTGTTCAGGCGCGATGGTGGTGGGGGCATCCTTGCCGCGCAGCACCTTGTAGAGCGTGGCGCCGGCCGTCAACAGCAGCGCCAGGCCCAGCGTGGTGGTCATGATGGCCTGAGTGCCCGGGTTGGCGGGCCCCATGCGTTGCAACATATAGAGAGTAGCCAGGGCCGCCGGAATGCTGCCTGCGGCCGTTTGCCCGACGATCTTCCAGTCAACCACCCGGGCGCGCGCCAGGCTGACGGTGCCGCCCATTTTGGTGAAGGCCGCAAAGAGCAGGTCCGTACCGATGGCGAGGTGCGGTTTGACGCCGAAAAAGAAGATCAGCAGCGGCGTCGTCAGCGAGCCGCCGCCCACGCCGGTCAGTCCCACCACCAGGCCGACAGCAAACCCGGCAAATACAAAGGCAAAGTCATGCATAGCCGGAAAATGTAAATGTGCTGCTTATAAAAACAAACTACACATTTGTTCCACCGTTATCCGGATAAGCTTATTCGCGAGAATTCATGCGGGTTTCCAGAGGATTTGAGGTCAAGTCTGTTTAAGCTGGTTGCCCATTAGCCATAACATCCCCCCCGTATTCACAATGCGCTGGTACAGTCCCTGCTTTTCCCGCCTGACGCACTGAGTGCTTGTCAGCCCGGTGGACCGAATCGCTTACTTTCTGGAGAAAATCGTGAAATTTACGAAATCTGCCCTGCTGGGCGGTTTGTTGCTTGCATCCGCGGCAGGTCTGGCGCTGGCGCAGGGGGGCGCAAAGGCCCCCATCAAGATCGGCGAAATCAACAGCTATTCAACGATTCCCCAGTTCACCCAGCCTTACCGCCAGGGCTGGCAGCTGGCGGTTGAAGAGATCAATGTCGCCGGCGGCTTGCTGGGCCGCAAGGTCGAAGTCATCGCGCGCGACGACGCCGGCAAGCCTGAAGAAGCCTTGCGTCACGCCATTGAGCTGACCTCCAAAGAGAAGGTCGATGTCCTGGCCGGCGGGTTTTTGTCCAATGTCGGTCTGGCCCTGGCCGACCATGCCCAGAAGAACAAAAGGGTGTTCATCGCCAGCGAGCCGCTGACCGACGCCCTGATCTGGGACAAAGGCAACCGCTATACCTTCCGCCTGCGCCCCGGCACCTATATGCAGGCCGCCATGCTGGTGGAAGAAGCCGCCAAGATGCCCGCCAAACGCTGGGCCGTGATTGCACCCAACTACGAATACGGCACCAGCGCCGCGGCGGCCTTCAAGGAGCTGCTCAAGGCCAAGCGCCCCGACGTGGAGTTTGTCGGCGAGCAATGGCCCGCCCTCGGCAAGCTCGAAGCCGGCACGACGCTGCAGGCCATCATGCAAACCAAACCCGATGCCATCTTCAACGTGACCTTCGGCGCCGACCTGGCCAAGCTGGTGCGTGAAGGCAACCAGCGCGGCATTTTCCCCAGGGTGCCTGTGGTGTCGCTGCTCTCGGGCGAGCCTGAATACCTCGACGTGCTCAAAGACGAAACACCCAAGGGCTGGATCGTCACCGGCTACCCCTGGGACCAGATCGACTCGCGCGAGCACGCCAGCTTTGCCGCCAACTACTACCGCCGCTTCAGCGAATACCCCAAGGTCGGCTCTGTGGTGGGTTACGCGACCATGCAGGCGATTTTTGCCGCGATCAAGAAAGCCAACTCCACCGACAACGAAAAGCTGGTGTTGGCATTGCGCGGCCTGAAGTTCTCCACGCCCTTCGGTCCGGCCGAGTTCCGCGCCATCGACCACCAGTCCACCATGGGCGCCTATGTCGGCAAGCTGGACCTGCGCGGCAACAAGGGCACGATGGTGCAGTGGCGTTATGCCGACGGCAAGGCCTATTTGCCTGGCGACGCTTATGTCAAGGCCCGGCGGCCGGCAGAGGCCATGAAGTGACCTTTTGACAACGCAGGCAGGGATTTCGTTGGAATGGGCATGCGGAATCCCCGCATAATCGTGCCCAAATGACGAATACGGGTGGCGAGGCTGTCAAGCGGATTTTTGTAAAAGTGTTTGGGTTCGATGACGCGGAGCGTCACACCCTGAACACGGTATTCCGCCTTTCCGAAACCCAGCCGACCGCCTATGCGCTCTGGACGCCTTCAGCGCCCGAAGACGCCGACATCGCCCTCATCGACGGCGACAGCTGGGAGGCGGCGCTGGAGCTGGCCAACCCCGCCCACGACCACCTCAAACTCATCTGGATAGGCAGCAACGCCCCCGACAGGGCTATTTTGGTGTTCAGGCGCCCCCTGCAGTGGGCCGCCGTGGTCGAGGGCATGGACAAGCTGCTGGCGCGGGCGGTATTGGGCGCCGCAGCGGGAGATGTCGATCTTGACCTGGATCTGCTGTCCGAATCAACGGCGCTGCTGGATCTGGACCTTGATGTGGACGCCGAGGCGCCCACCGCACCATCGCCGCTTGATACCCTGCCGCCCGAGGCCGAGCAAGCGCGCGTGCTGGTGGTCGAGAGCGACCTGGGCGCGCGCCTCTATCTGCGCGCCCGGCTGGCCATGGCCCGCCTGACGCAAGTCGACGAAGCGGCCACCGGCGTCGAAGCGCTCAAGCTGATGCAGGCGCAGCCCTACAAGCTGGTGATACTCGACATGGAGATGCCCGACATCGAACACCGGGAAATGCTCAAGCGGATCGGGGCGGTGCGTCCGGCCCCTGAGTTCCTGATCCTGACGGGGAGCAAGCTGTCACCAGCCGATGCGATACGCGGCTGGTTTGCCGGCGCGCGCGGCAGCCTGCGCAAGCCCCTGCATCCCGGAAAGCTCAAGCGGCTCTTGCGCAGCGTCAACGCGGGCTGAGCCCAGCCTTAACCGGGCATCTGCGCTCGGTTGCTCTGCTATTGATTTAGTAGCTGCTTATGCCCACCCCTAATGGCTGGGGAACCTGTTTGGGCCTAAATTCCGGCAACCGTTTGCGGCTTTAGCGCATCGGCCAGGCGCTGCTCAACGGGCAACGGCTCGGCGTGCAGCCGGGCGGCCAGCAACTCACCGCACAGCGCCGCAAACGTCAGGCCGCGCGAACCCATCCCGCTGCACACCCACAAGCCATGCTCCGTTGTGCCGATCGTTCCCAGCGCGGGCAACCGGCTTGGCGTGGCGCAGCGCACACCGGCCCAGGCCTGGATCTGGCCTGTTTCAAACTTTTCAAGCAGCACGCCGGCCGCCTGCGGCAGCAATGTTTGCAGCCTCTCCAGGTTGTGCCGGTTATCGCCGGCGCGTATCTCGGGCTGCGGATTGTCCCTTTCAAAGCTGGCTCCCGTCAGCCAGGCCGTGCCCCCGCCAGGCGCGGGCACCGCAGGCGCCAGGCTGCCAAGGCCGTTCACGGGGAAGGGCGGCAGCGCATCGGCCAAGCCCGGCTCATGCGGGCCCCAGGTCACCTGGCCGCGAATGGCTTGCAAGGCCAGGTCTGTGCCGCGATCAGCGCTGGTGGCCAGCGCGCGGCTGCCATAGCCTGCCGCCAGCACCACCAGCTCAGCCGTGGCCAGTTCGCGGCCCTCTGCGTCCAGCACCCGCCACCCGCCGGTTGCGCGCTCCAGCTTGCTGGCCGCGCACCGGCCGCGCCATTGCACGCCCGGCGTGGCCAGCCAGGCATTGACCAGGCCGGCCGGTCTGATCCAGCCCGACCGCGCATGCCACAGCGCAGGCGCTTCAGGCGGCAGGCTGCATTGCGCCAGTTGCACGGCGCTGGCCGGCCGTGACCAGTCGGCGGCCGCATCGGCCCAATCGCTGTGCCAGGTGTCAGGCAGCTTGCGCGGGTGCTCCACACAATGCTCCAGCACGCCCGTGGGCGCCCAGTCGCTGCCGGGCTGCAGCAGGGCTTCGGCTTGCTGCAGCGTGGCCCGGATACCGCCGCGAGACAGGCGCGACAAGACGTTGTCGTCAGGCGAGACGTGGGGTGCCAGCAGGCCGGCGGGCAGGCCGGACGCACCCGCCGCAGGCGCCTCACCAGCATCCAGCACCGTCACTTGCCAGCCGCGGCGCGCCAGGCTGGCCGCCACGGCCGCACCGGCCAGGCCCGCGCCAATCACCACGCAGCTTGAAGGCGCGCGGCGCGCGGGTGGCAACTGCGCTCGTTTGGGCTCCCAGGCCGGGTTGAACTCGCCCTGCAGGTTGTCGCGCTTGGGCGGTATGCCCGGCACCTTGTTCACCACAAAACCGCATTGCGCCAGCGCGTCGCGCACGCTACGGGCGATCGTCCAGGTGGCGATGCGCGTGCCGCGCCGGCAGCAGCGCGCTACAGCCTTGAAGGTGTGCAAGTCCCAGATGTCCGGGTTGCGCTGCGGGCTGAAGCCGTCCAGGTACACCGAATCGGCCTCAAACGACTGCTCTCGCAGCACGGCCTTGGTGTCGCCTATGCAGAGGGTCAGCAAAACCTGCCCGCCCTCAAACACCAGGCGGTGAAAGCCCGGCAGCAGGCCCCACAACTGGCGCTGCAGCTCTTCGGCGAAGGGAATCAGTTCAGGATGCGTCTGGGCGCCGCGCAGCACATCTGCCGCGCTGGCCGGAAAAGCTTCGGTCGAGACGAAATGCAGCAGGCGGGGGCGCTGCGGGTCGGCCTTCCAGGCGGCCCAGGTCACCAGAAAATTCAGGCCCAGGCCGAAGCCGGTTTCCAGCACCGTCCATTGCGGCTGGCCGCTCCAGGCCTCGGGCAGGCCGCAGCCTTTAAGAAAGACTTCACGCGCCTGGTCGAGCCCACCCAGCTCGCTGCGGTAGCGGTCGCCAAAGCGCGGGCTGAAGGGGCTGCCGCCGGCGGTGCCGTCGTCCAGCCACTCGATGCGCTCGGGCATGCCGTCAGGTCAAGGCGTGGGGGTCGTGGGAGGAACGTAGCCCTGAACAGCGTCGGCACCGTCGCCGAAGAAGTGCTTTTCCATCTGGCGGGCCAGGTACTGGCGAGCGCGGGCGTCGGCCAGGTTCAGCCGGTTTTCATTGACCAGCATGGTTTGCTGCTTCATCCACTCAGCCCAGGCTTCCTTGCTGACTTGCTCCCACAGGCGCTTGCCCAGCGGGCCGGGGTAGGGCGGAAAGTCCAGGCCTTCGGCTTCTTTACCGAGCTTGATGCAATTGACGAGGCGTGCCATGGCGGGGTTCTTTCTGTATCGGGGGGTCTAAAGGGTCTAAGGATGTTTACAGAATAAAGAACTGAGTTTTTATTCGTTCCAGTTTTCTAAGGCTGCTTCCAGAATCCATTTTGTCCGCATTTACACGCATTTTTCCTGGAAAAGAGAGCAACCATGACTTCACGCCGCAACTTTATCAATGTTTCCACCCGCATGGCCGCCGCCCTGGGTTTGGGTTTGACGCTGGCAGGGTCACTGCTGACGGCCCAAGCCCAGCAGCCGCCCGTCACTTTGCTCAACGTGTCTTATGACCCGACCCGCGAGCTCTATGTGGAATACAACGCCGCCTTTGCCAAATACTGGAAAGCCAAGACCGGCCAGGACGTGACCATCAAGCAGTCGCACGGCGGCTCCGGCAAACAGGCCCGCTCCATCATTGACGGGCTGGACGCCGATGTGGCCACGCTCGCACTGGCCGGCGACACCGACGCGCTGGTCAAAAACGGCGGCTGGCTTTCGGCCGACTGGCAAAAGAAGCTGCCGCACAACTCGTCTCCCTACACCTCGACCATCGTGCTGGCCGTGCGCCAGGGCAACCCCAAGGGCATCAAGGACTGGGATGATCTGGTCAAACCCGGCATCAATGTGATCACACCCAACCCCAAGACCTCGGGCGGCGCCCGCTGGAACTACCTGGCCGCCTGGGAATTCGCCAAACGCAAGTACGGCAGCGACGCCAAGGCCAAAGAGTTTGTCGCCAAGCTGTACGGCAATGTCTCGGTGCTGGACACCGGCGCCCGCGGCTCCACCATTACCTTTGCGCAGCGCGCCCAGGGTGACGTGCTGATCGCCTGGGAAAACGAAGCGTATTTGCTCGAAAAGGAATTCGGCGCCAAGTTTGACGTGGTCGCGCCTTCGTTGAGCATTCTGGCCGAGCCCGCCGTCGCCGTGGTCGACAAGAACGTAGATAAAAAGGGCACCCGCGCGATCTCCGAGGAATACCTGAAGTACCTCTACTCCGAAGAAGGCCAGGACATTGCCGGCAAAAACTTCTACCGCCCGGCCGTCTCGCAAAAAGCGATTGCCAAGTACGCCAAGCAGTTCCCCAAGCTGAACCTGTTCACCATCGACCAGGCCTTCGGCGGCTGGACCAAGGCTGACAAGGAACACTTCGCCGACGGCGGCTCCTTCGACCAAATCTACACCAAGAAATAACACCCCCCCGAAGCGGCCTTTGGCCGCCTCCCCCCAGGGGGCGCCCGCTGCGGCCCGGCTAAGCCGGTTCCGCGCCGGCACTGGGATCAGAGAGCTGTCACACCGCGCTTGGTTATCCAAGACACATCAGGGAACTCTAGAAAATGTCCGCGCAACAATCCGTTTTATTGATTGCCGGCAGCCCGTCCGAGCAGTCGCGCTCGTCGGCGCTGCTCGATTCGATCAGCCACAGGCTGGCCCTGCGGGGCGGCCTGGTGGTCGACCGCCTGAATATCCGCGAGCTGCCGGCGCAGCCGCTGCTGCTGGCTGAATGGGGGCACCCGGCCATCGTCAAGGCGATTGACCAGATCGCGCGGGCGAAAGCCATCGTAGTGGCCACGCCGGTCTACAAGGCGGCCTACAGCGGCCTGCTCAAGGTGCTGCTCGATTTGCTGCCGCAAAGCGCGCTCAAAGAAAAGACCGTGCTGCCACTGGCCACCGGCGGCAGCCCGCATCACATGCTGGCGCTGGATTACGCCTTGCGCCCTGTGCTGCAGGCGCTGGCCGCCCGTCACATCCTGCCGGGTGTCTACGCCACCGATTCACAAGTGCCGCAGGCTGCCGACAAACGTTATGAAGTCGGCCCCGAGATCACCGTGCGTCTTGATGACGCAGTGCTCACACTGCTGGCCGAAAGTTTTCGCCTGCCTCCTCCGACGACGGGCTTTGAGCCTGTGCATTTCTCCCGCGTGCGATGTAGCGTTTAACACCGCGCCCCGGGCTGCCGTGCAGCCCGGACCCTGACCCCAAACGCAGATTTTGAAACCGCCTCGCAGGCGGCCGGGGAGAGGCTTTGCCCATTACGGCGCAGCCACCCGGAAGACCACCGAACAAGGACATGACCATGACCATCGCTTCCGATTACGCATCGAACACCGAGCCGAGTTTTTCATCCGGCATTCCAGAGCGGCCACCATCAAAGGCGCGCATCTGGTTCGACCTCATCCTGAGCCTGGTGCTGGTCGGCCTGCTGGCCGGCCTCATCACCTTGCTGACGCTGCCCGTCGCCCATGCCCAGGAAAAAGTTGAACTGCGCATCGGCTACCAGAAGGCCGCCAGCCTCTTTGTGCTGCAAAAAGCCCAGGGCACCCTGGAAAAGCGCCTGCAGCCACTCAACGCCACCGTGAAATGGGTGGAGTTTCCAGCAGGCCCGCAACTGCTCGAAGGCCTGAACCTCGGCTCTGTCGATGTGGGTTATGTGGGTGAGGCGCCGCCCATCTTTGCGCAGGCCGCCGGCGCCAAGTTCGCCTACATCGGCTACGACCCGGCAGCGCCGGAGGCTGAAGCCATCCTGGTGCCCAAAGACTCCACCATCAAATCCGTGGCGGAGCTCAAAGGTAAAAAAGTCGTGCTCAACAAGGGCAGCAACGTTCACTACCTGCTGGTCAAGCTGCTTGAGAAAAACAATCTCAAACTCAGCGACATCCAGGTCGTCTACCTGGCCCCGGCCGATGCGCGTGCCGCCTTTGAAAGCAAAAACGTCGACGCCTGGGTGATCTGGGACCCGTTCACCGCCGCCGCTGAAAAAGCCATTGGCGCCCGTGTGCTGGCCGACGGCAAGGGCGTGGTCAACAACTACCAGTACTACCTGGCCGAGCGCAACTTCGTGAACAAGAACCCCAAAGTGATCCAGGCCCTGTTTGACGACTCGGTGGAGCGGGGCGTCTGGCTCAAGGCCAATATCAAGAAGGCCGCCGAGCTGATCGCGCCGCTGCAAAGCCTGCCGGTCGACGTGGTCGAGCTCAGCCTCAAGCGCTATGAATTCAACGTCAAGCCTGTGCCGGCCAGCGTGATCGCCGACCAGCAAAAACTGGCCGACACCTTTTTTGAACTGAAGCTGATTCCCAAGGCCATTGCCGTCAGCGAAGCCGCCTACAAACCGGCTCCTTGACCGTTCTGAGCGCCCTCATCAACGCCAAGGAACCACATCATGAACACCATCACACCGCTTCAGTTGCGACGCCGCTTCCTGCAGATCATCGCCACCACGGCCTCGCTGTGGGGCCTGGGCCTGCAGGGTGTAAAGGCCCAGCAAGCCACAGGCAAGACAGAAAAAGCGCCTGAGCAATTGCGCATCGGCTACCAGAAGTCCGCCGTCAACCTCGTTGTGCTCAAGCAAAAGAGCGTGCTCGAAAAGCGCTTTCCCAACACCAAAATCGTCTGGGCTGAATTTCCGGCCGGGCCGCAGCTGCTCGAAGCGCTTGCCGTGGGCAGCCTTGAATTCGGCCTCACCGGCGACTCACCGCCCGTGTTTGCACAGGCCGCCGGCAAAGACCTGGTTTACGTCGGCGTCGAGCCGCCCAAGCCCGACAGCTCGGCCATCCTGGTGCTGGGCGATTCGCCCATACGCAGCCTGGCGGAACTCAAAGGCAAAAAGATCGCGCTGCAAAAAGGCTCCAGCGCGCACTACCTGCTGGTGCGCGCGGTCGACAAGGCCGGCCTGAAGTGGGACGACATTCAGCCCATCTACCTGGCGCCTGCCGATGCGCGTGCCGCCTTTGAGCGCAAGAGCGTCGATGCCTGGGCCATCTGGGACCCGTTCTACGCCGCCATCGAACTCGCCATCAAGCCACGCGTGCTGGCCACCGGGCGCGATTTGTCGAGCAACAACTCCTTCTACCTGGCCTCGCGTCCCTTTGCCACCCAGCATGGGCAAACGCTGGCGGCGCTGTTTGAAGAGTTGACCCGCGCCGACGCGCTGGTGCAAAGCGACCGCAGGCAGGCCATCAAGCTGGTATCCGACTTCAGCGGCCTGGACGCCGGTGTTGTGAGCCTCTTTATCCAGCGCCGCCCGGTGTCGCCTGTCGGGCCGCTCAACGCCACCGCCATCGCAGACCAGCAGCGCGTGGCCGATGCCTTCCTGCGCCTGGGCCTGATCCCGCGAGCGGTGAAAGTCGCCGACATCGTGTGGCGGCCCGAAGCCACACAAGTAGCCCGCAAATAAGCGCGGCGCAGAGCCCACCACCCACTGTATTCAAGGAGTTTTCATGCAGGTTTTCTGGTTCATCCCCACCCACGGCGACAGCCGCTACCTTGGCACGGGCGAGGGCGCCCGTGAGGTCAACCACGACTACCTCAAGCAGGTGGCCCAGGCGGCAGACACGCTGGGTTATGAAGGCGTGCTGATTCCCACCGGCCGTTCATGCGAAGACCCCTGGGTGGTGGCCTCCAGCCTGCTGCCTGTCACCAAAAACCTCAAGTTCCTGGTGGCCGTGCGCCCCGGCCTGCACCAGCCCAGCCTGGCCGCGCGCATGGCCGCTACCTTTGACCGCCTCTCGGGCGGCCGCCTGTTGATCAACCTTGTCACCGGCGGCGACCAGACCGAACTGGAAGGCGACGGCGTCTACCTCGACCATGCGCAGCGCTACGAACAGTCGGCCGAGTTCATCCGCATCTGGCGCGAGATCATTTCGCGCAGCCACGCGGGCGAAAGTTATGACTACCAGGGCAAGCACCTGAGCGTGAAGGGCGCCAAGCTGCTCTACCCCTCGGTGCAAAAACCCTATCCGCCGGTGTACTTCGGCGGTTCGTCCGCTGCGGCGCATGACCTCGCCGCCGAGCAGGTCGACACCTACCTGACCTGGGGCGAGCCACCCGCCGAGGTTTCCAAGAAAGTCGCCGACGTGAAGGCGAGGGCGGCCAAACAGGGCCGCACCGTCAAATTCGGCATCCGCCTGCACGTCATCGTGCGCGAGACCGACGACGAGGCATGGCGCGCCGCCGAAAGCCTGATCAGCCGCCTGGACGATGACACCGTGGGCCGCGCACAAGCCGCGTTCTCGCGTATGGACTCCGAAGGCCAGCGCCGCATGGCCGCGCTGCATGCCGGTGGCGGCAAGCGCACGCGGGCTGAGCTTGAGATCAGCCCCAACCTCTGGGCCGGCGTCGGCCTGGTGCGTGGCGGCGCCGGGACCGCGCTGGTGGGCGACCCCAAAACCGTCGCAGCCCGCATCGAGGAATACGCCGCGCTGGGCCTGGACACCTTTGTGCTCTCGGGCTACCCGCATCTTGAAGAAGCCTACCGCTTCGCCGAGCTGGTGTTCCCGCTGCTGCCGCGCAAGCTGCGCCAGAAGCTGTCCGGCCAGGTGCTCAACGGCCCCTTCGGCGAGGTTGTGGCCAATGAATATTTGCCGCGCGTCTCGCAAAGCTGAACCCCCACAAAAGGATTCCCCATGACAGACCAGGTTCGTGAACTGCAAGTCACGCCACTGCCCGAAGCCGTCGATGCACCGGGGCTGGGCTTTTTGCCGCTCGGCAATGCCGGGCCGGCCCAGGTGGCGGCTTTTCTGCGCGATGTCGGCCAGCGGCTGCTGCCCTGGGTGGTGCCGGTCGGCCTGATTGCGCTCTGGCAAATCGCTTCTTCTTTGGGCTGGCTGTCGACCCGCGTGCTGCCCGCGCCTTCCGAAGTCCTCAAGGCCGCATGGACGCTGGCGGTCTCGGGTGAGCTGTGGACGCATGTAAAGGTCAGCGCCGGGCGCGCGCTGGCGGGTCTCGCCATAGGCGGCGGGCTGGGGCTGGTGTTTGGCCTGCTCACCGGTTCGGTCAGGTTTCTGGAGACCCTGCTGGACTCGACCATCCAGATGGTGCGCAACATCCCCGCGCTGGCGCTGATTCCGCTGGTTATTTTGTGGTTTGGCATTGACGAAACTGCCAAGCTCTTTTTGATCTCGGTGTCGGTCTTCTTCCCGATCTACATCAACACCTTTCACGGTATTCGCAATGTGGACCCGGGCCTGATCGAGATGGGCCGCACCTACGGCCTGTCGCGCTGGCAGCTATACCGCGAGGTCATCCTGCCCGGCGCGCTGTCGTCCATCCTCGTGGGCCTGCGCTTTTCGCTGGGCCTGATGTGGGTGATCCTCATCGTGGCGGAAACCATTTCGGCGCAGTCCGGCATCGGCTACCTGACGATGAACGCCCGTGAGTTTTTGCAGACCGATGTGGTGCTGGTCGGCATCCTGCTCTATGCGCTGCTGGGCAAGCTGGCCGACGTGTTTGCGCGCGGGTTGGAGCGTTACTGGCTGCGCTGGCACCCCGGCTACCAATCTGTCGCTGCCTGATCTGCTTGAGGAAACACCATGCTTCACCCCCAGGTTTCTTTTGAGTCGTCGCAAACCTATCTCGCGGCGGAGTCCGGGCGCGATGCCGGTCGCGATAGCGCGTCTGACACGCTGCCGCCGCAGGCACAGCCGTCCACACAAGATCGCGGCGTGCGCCTTGAGATTCGCGGCCTCTCCAAACGCTACGGCCAGCGCCAGGTGCTGCAACACACCGAGCTGGTCATCGAGCCCGGTGAGTTTGTCGCCATCGTCGGCCGCAGCGGCTGCGGCAAGTCCACCTTGCTGCGCCTGGTGGCGGGCCTGGAAGCCGCCACGCAAGGCAGCATCCGGCTCGATGGGCAAGATGTCACCGGCCTGCGCGAAGACACCCGCATCATGTTTCAGGATTCGCGGCTCCTGCCCTGGCGCCGCGTGATCGACAACGTGGCGCTGGGACTGGCGCGCGGCGCGCATGCCGCCGCGGCCAATGTGCTGGCGCAAGTGGGCCTGGGCGACCGGCAGCCCGACTGGCCGGCGCGCCTGTCAGGCGGGCAGCGCCAGCGCGTGTCGCTGGCCCGGGCCCTGGTGCACAACCCGCGCCTCTTGTTGCTTGACGAGCCGCTGGGCGCGCTGGACGCGCTCACCCGCATCGAGATGCACCAGCTGATTGAAGGCCTCTGGCAGCGCAACGGCTTCACCGCCTTGCTGGTCACGCACGACGTGCAGGAAGCCGTGGCGCTGGCCGACCGCGTGATCCTGATCGAGGACGGCCGCATCGCGCTGGACGAGCGGGTCAACATCACCAGGCCGCGCGAGCGCAGCAACCCGCTGTTCGGCCAGATCGAAAAGAAGATCCTCGACCGCGTGCTGCAGCAGCCCGGCGACGCCGCCGCTTCCACCGAGCCCGTGTGGCCGGGCACGCCCGCGCACGGCGTGCGCTGGGCGGTCTGAAACCTTCGCTTAGTAATTCACCGATTTTTTAACCAAGTTCCAGGAGAACCCCATGTCCATCCAAGCCATCAATGTCCGCAACCAGTTCCGCGGCAAGGTCAAAGAAATCATCCGCGGCGACGTGGTGTCCGAGCTCGACGTCGAAACGCCCTGGGGTATCGTCACCTCCGTCATCACCACGCGCTCCATCGACCAGCTCGAGCTGGCGGTGGGCAGCGAAGTGGTCGCGCTGGTCAAATCGACCGAAGTGTCCATCGCCAAGCTGTAACTTTCTTTCCGCAGCGGGTTGAAAGACGGAGGAGGGCGGTTTGCTACCAATAAAGTAGCAAACTCTCCCCGTGCTTAAAGAGATTGGGTCTTTTTTCGCCTGAATTTTGGAGTTTTGCCACCCCTGCCGGCCCCGCAAAACCCCGGGCAGAGGTGAGGTGAAGGGACGCCCCCTCACTTTTGCGGTAAAATAGGCCTCCAACCCACGGCAGACAAGCGTCACCAGCTATAAAAAATATAGCGCCCGGGGCTGATCCAGGCTAGGCCCGCACGGGCCTGGTTGCCGCCGCAAGGCCGGTGTCCTGGGCCCGCACGACGCTTGATTTTGGGGAAGGAAGCCCCAAATTCACTGCATGAACGCCACCCATCCTCATCCTCATAAAACCGACCTGACGGTCACCCACGTGCTGGCCGAGTTGCTGGAACGGCTGGAGCACAGCGCTGTGCCGGTCGGCCCCGAGCAATACCGCTCCGTGGTGCTGCATTTGCTCGATGAGCTGGGCGACGTGGAGCCGGGGACCGCGCTGGGCGCTTTGCTGGACACCCATCCGGCAGCCGCCGAGCTGTATGAAAACGTGAACTACCAGTACGCGGGCCTGTGCCGCTCAGAGCTGGACGCCTCGCTCGCCGCCGAGCAGCAGGCCAAAGCGGCCATTGAAAAGGCCAAGAAACCCATCAACCCCCAACTGAAGGAAGACCCCAACCATGGCAAGAGCTGACGCCAAAACCGCCGTACTCGCTGACGGCCTGCGCTACAAGTCCAAGGTGTCGGGCTCGCCGTTTGCAGCCACCACGTCTTTTGGCGCCGCCACCATGTCGTGTTTCATGTGCGGCAAACACCGTGCCCGCTCCCTCATGGGCACCCGCAAGGTTCTGGGCAAGTCCCAGGCCGTGTGCTCGCCCTCCTGCAAGGCGCTCGACGAAGCCCTCGAGAACGCCGCCAACCAGAGCTGATCAAGCGATCTGCTCACAAACAAAGGCCGCCTTGTGCGGCCTTTGTTCTTTTTGCAGGGGCCGCGCTGCGGGCTTTGCTTACCTTTTGCCTGGCCGCTGTCTTGATCACGGCACACCCCGGGCGCATACTGTGTTTGCAAACGCACAGTTGAAAGGTGACTTCCATGGCCTCCCAGCCCACGCCGGACCCCATCCTCGAGCCTGACGAGGCCGTAGACCACATCCGCGGCCGCCAGTCCGCCCCGGTCACCGTCGTTGAGTACGGCGACTTTGAATGCCCCTCGTGCTTTCAGGCCCACGCGGCGCTGAAGATCATGCTGCCGCACTTCGACAAGCAGCTGCGCTTTGTTTTCAGGCACTTCCCGCTGCGCGAAATACACCCCCATGCCGAGATGGCCGCGGAAGCCGCCGAGGCGGCCGGTGCGCAGGGCAAGTTCTGGCCCATGTATGAGCTGCTCTTCGCCCACCAGCAGCACCTCAAAGACAAACACCTGCTCGACTACGCCGCGCAAGTCGGCCTGGACATGGCGCGCTACCAGAACGAAATCAGCGACCACGTCTACCTGCAGCGCGTGCAGGAGCACATGCAAAGCGGCCGCCACCTGGGCGTGCGCTCAACGCCGGCGTTCTACGTCAATGGCGTGTTCTGTGATGTGTCGTTTGGCCTGCAGCACCTGCATGAGGCCATCGACAAGGTGCTGGCTGGCCAGCAGGCTTAACCCTTAACCATCCACCGGTTGCAAGGGCGTCACCAGCGTCTTCTGCAAAAACGCCAGGTCCAGCCAGCGGCCAAACTTGAAAGCCGCCTGCTTGATCGTGCCGCTGTGCTCAAAGCCCAGGCGCTTGTGCAGCTCGATGCTGGCGCTGTTGCTCAGGTCAATCGCGCCGACCAGCACATGCATGCCTTGCTCCTCTGCCTTGGCCACAATCGCCTCCAGCAGCTTGCGCCCCAGGCCCTGGCCGCGGCTGTCTTTTTCAATATAGACAGAGTGCTCCACCGTGTACTTGTACGCAGGGAAGGCGCGAAACGTCCCGTAGCTCGCAAAGCCCAGCAGCTTGCCGCTGTCGTCCTCCAGCCCGATCACTGGAAAATTGTTCGCCCGCTTGGTGGCAAACCAGGTCACCATGCTTTCGGGTGTGCGCGGTTTGTAGTCATACAGCGCGGTGGAGTTGGCAATGGCCTCGTTAAAGATGGCGAGGATCTGGCCGGCGTGGCGCTCTTCGGTGCAGGTGACGGGGTGCATGGGGAATTCTGTGGACGGATGGAGGATGTTGCTACGCCCGCTGGTTTCAGGCACCAGCGGGCGCAGCGCGTGCAGGTATTTTGCCGTGTATCAGCCAGCCGCCGCGGAGCCGGGCAGGGCGCCGGCCTGCGCTGCCTTCGCTGCGTTATGCGCGCGTATGCGCCGCGCCTGCAACACCGCACCAATGATGTAGAGCAGCAAGAGCACGCCTGTGGCGGCTTTCAACTCCGGCGCCTCGGCATTGGGCAGCAGTGGCGCACCCAGCGGCAGCCGTGTCGATGTTTCGGTGATCGCCGGGATCATGTGGAACAAAAAGGTGATCGAGTAGCTCAGCGTCTCGACATAAGGTGAGGCGCGGCCCAGCACCTTGGTATTGCCCGCCACCCAGGCAATGCCAAGCACCAGCAGCGTGATGACGCCCAGCGCATGCGGCTTGCCGAAGCCGCCATGCTGGAAGATGCCAAAGCCCGTGAGGCAGGTCAGGATGGTCGTCCAGATATAGACCTTGCCCAGTGTGGACGCGGCGAGGATTTCCTTGTCGCGAAAGAAGGCGATCAGCGCCGCCGCGACGGCCACCAGGCTGATGGCGGTATGAATGACACCCAGATACGTTAAACCGTAGATCATCGGAATCTCCTTGCGCCCTGCCATACCAGGGCCGTGGGGTTGTTGTAGAAGCTGACGTTCATGCAAAGCAAACGCCATGCCGCGCCGATTGTGGCGCGCCCGGGCGGTTTCGGCTACCGTCTTGGGGATGGGTGCCGCTGCGGCCCGATAATCGGTAGCAACACGTGGCGGCAGCACGCCAGGCCCTAAACCAAAGTACTCATGAAAAAAACGTTCCAGCTCAAAGTCGAAGGCAAGAACCGCGAGCGCCTGCTCGAAGCCGCCAAACACGACATCCGTAAATACTTCAAACGCGAACGTGCCAAGGCCTTGCCCAAGGGCGTGGACTTCTGGGACTTCGACTGCAAGTCAGGCTACAGCCAGGACTCGGCGGCCGCGGTGCCGGAAGCCGGTCTCATCAAGTCGATCGACGAGATCGTCAAAGACGGCGGTGAGCAGTTTTATGTGGAAGTGCTGGCCAAGCCCGGGGTGAAAGCACCCAGGCCTCAAGGTGAAGGTGACGACGGCTTTGATGACGGCGAATAAGGCATGCGCAGACTCTTTGCAATTCTGCTGATAACAGCCTTCGCTGCCTCCGCGAATGCGCAGCCAAGTCTTGTCGGTCAATGGAAGTCTGATGCCAATCTCAGCATGCGCTTCAATTCAGAGCGCTCAAAGCTTGAAAACAAGACGACCCTGTTTCTGTCGCAGCTCATGGGCCATCTGACAATTACCTTCACGGCAAAGGCCGTTACTTTCGATATGCCAACTATTGAGACGGAAACCTCAGAGAGTCGAAAGAGCCCGTTGGTGGGTTCTCGCGAAACACATCCTTATCGTGTGCTTGGCGCGACATCGGATGCGGTGGCAGTCAAATCGGTAGAACCGGTGACCGGCAGGGATGCCATCACCGTTTATAACTTTGTGGGGCCAGACACGATGTGGGTGTACTCAGGAGGCACGGAGAGCACGCCCAGTTCTCATCTTCGGGAATACTTCGTGCGGGTGAAGCCCAAGAATGTGCCTAAGGCGGATATGCCTCAAGGCACGCATCCTTAAAGCCTGGTAGCTACAGGATGAGATCTGCGTGCGGATCTATTGTGAATACCCAGGTGAGGATCAACGCCCCATGGACAGAGACCCGGAAGCCCCCCAAGACCCTTATCCAGACACCGTCCGGCAAGGCGACGTGTTCTGGATAGAAGCCGACCCTTCACGCGGCGCCATCCCCGGCTCCCCGCATCCCCACGTCGTTGTGCAAGACGACCTTTTCAACCGCTCCCGCATCAGCACCGTGGTCGTCTGCGCGCTCACCTCCAACCTCAACCGCGCCACCGAGCCGGGCAATGTGTTGCTCGAGCCTGGTGAAGGCAGCCTGGAAAAGCAGAGCGTGGTGGTGGTCTCTCAAGTCTCCAGCGTCTACAAAACGCGCCTGGGCGAACACATCGGCACGCTGTCGGGTGAACGGGTTCAGCAGATACTCACCGGCATGCGGTTTCTGCAGGCCTCATTTCACCGCCGCTGACTTTTAACCTGGGGCATTTATGAAACGCTGTTCATGGTGGGTCATCGTAGGTTTTGCGCTTCTGGTGCTCACGCTGGTGGGCTTGGGCGCGGGTGAGTGGTACGCGAGAAATTTCATTCCCGACACCCCGGTCAGGACGGACGGGAAATTCATTCATTCACCGCGAAGCGACGCGCTGCTGTCAATATGGCTGCTTTCAACGGCGGCGCTCGTACTCTCGGCTTTCACCAGCGTGATCGGCTTGTTCATCGGCCCCAGAACGCGCGCTTGCCTGCTGGCAGGGCTCGCGGCCCCGCTGCTGCTTTGCCTGGTGCTCGCCACGCCGTCGATCGTGAGCATCGTGCAGCAAGTCAAACGCGCGCTCTGACCTGACGCACAGGCGCCGTGCGCTTACTTTTCCGCGTTAAGCCGCTGCTGCATAAAGTCAATAAATACCCGCAGCTTGCGCGGCACATGCGTGCGGCTTGAGTAATACAGGTAAAAGCCCGGAAAGCCCGGCCACCAGGGTTTTAGCAGCGGCACCAGCCGGCCGTTGGCGATATCGTCCTCGACCTGCGCTTCAAACACACAGCCGATACCGGCGCCCGAGCGCACGGCGTTCAGCAACAGGTCGCCGTCATTGGTCAGCACAGCTCCCTTGATCTCCACCTCAAAATCGCGCCCCTTGTTCGAGTACTCCCAGCGGTAAACACTGTTGGCGATGCGGACGTTGACGCAGCGGTGCTGGCCCAGCTCTTCCGGTGTCTTGGGTGGTGTGCGGCGTTTGAGGTAGCTGGGCGCGGCCACTGTGGCCAGGCGGCAGCGCCCGCCCAGCGGCACGGCCACCACTTCCGGCGCCAGGTTTTCGCCCAGCCGTATGCCGGCGTCAAAGCCGCTGCCCACCAGGTCAACCAGCGCGTTGTCGCAATGCAGCTCCAGCGTGATGTCGGGAAACGCCTCCATAAAGGCGACCAGGTGCGGCTGCAGCAGCACGTCGTAAGCCACCTTGGGCAGGTTCAGGCGCAGCAGGCCAGTCGGTAACTCGCGCACTTCATTCACGCGTTCGATCGCAGCTGTCAGCGTGGCCAGGCCGGGTTCGGCATCTTGCAAAAAGCGCTGGCCGATTTCCGTGACGCTGACGCGCCGCGTCGAGCGCTCCAGCAGGCGCACGCCCAGGCGCTTTTCAAGCGTGCGGATGGTCTGCGACAGCGCTGAAGGCGAGACGCCCAGCTCGTCGGCGGCGCGGGTAAAGCTGGCGTGGTGGGCCACACGCGCAAAGACCGCAATAGCGGGGATCAGGTCGGGTGTCACGCCCCTGATTATGAAGCAATGCTTCAAACGGAATGACGCCAATCACTATTTTTCTTTCTTAATTCGGCGCCCATCATTGCGTCCGGCTTCACTGCTTTCATTCATCACTTACTTGCCAAAGGAATCCATCATGTCCAACCCAACCAGCAACCCCAGCCGCAATCTCAACGGCAAAGTCGCCATCGTCACCGGCTCCTCCAAAGGCATAGGCGCCGGCATTGCCGAGCGCCTTGCCCGCGACGGCGCTTCGGTCGTCGTCAACTACGCCCGCAGCGAAAAAGAAGCCGCCGCCGTCGTCGCCCGCATCACCGCCGCCGGCGGCAAGGCCGTGGCCGTGCAGGCCGACATCTCCCGCGCCGAGCAGATCCAGCCGCTGGTCGACGCCACGCTGCGCCACTTCGGCCGGCTCGACATCCTGGTCAACAACGCCGGCATCTACCAGCTGGATTCGCTGGACACGATCACCGCTGACAGCATCGCCCGGCATTTCGACCTGAATGTGCGCGGCCTGACGCTGATGACGCAGGCCGCGGCACGCGTGCTGCCGGCCGGCGGTGTCATCGTCAACATCAGCTCCGGCGTCGCCAAAAGCCCATCCGCCCAGGCCCATATCTACTGCGCCACCAAGGGCGCGGTCGACATCCTGACCCGCACCTTCGGCGCGGAGCTCGGCCCGCGCAATATCCGCGTCGTCGGCATCGCCCCCGGTTTTGTGGCGACAGATGGCAATGCCGATTCCTCGGAAGCCTACGCCGCGTACTTCGTGCCCAAGACGCCGCTGGGCCGTGTCGGGCAGCCAGCCGATATTGCTGCGGCGGTGTCATTTGCTGTCTCCGGCGATGCGGCATGGGTGACCGGCTGCACCATCGATGTTGCGGGCGGGCTGGTGTTCTGACGCGCCATAAAACAGCCAGCAGGCTCAGCAGACCCAGCTAGGCCTGGACCGGAGTTCATGGGTCCAATCGGCACTTTCCCCAATCAGGAAGGGCATAGTTTGCTATTGATCTGATAGTGAAAGTGGTGGGAGTTGACAATCAAATAACCAAATGGTTATGATTCGAGCATGCAAACCGCCGCCACTGAGTTTTCAAACCAGGTCTCTGACGAGATATTCAAAGCCCTGGCCGACCCGACACGCCGGGCCATCTTTGAACGCCTGGCCCGCGACGGCGAGCAAACCGTACGCGCCCTGACCGACCGCGCGGGCGTGTCGCAACCGGCGGTGTCCAAGCACCTGCGCGTCTTGAAGCAGGCGCAGCTGGTCATCGACAGGCCCGCCGGGCGCGAGACGCATTACAGCGCCCAGCCGCTGGCGCTTGCGGCGCTGCGCGACTGGGTCAGCTTTTACGGCGCCTTCTGGAACGACCGCATCGATCACCTCGAATCACTTTTAAAAAGGATGGACCAATGAACCAAGTAGCTACTGAGACCCGCTCCGTCGTCATCGAACGCCAAATCCCCTATGCGCCCGAAAAAATCTGGCGCGCGCTCACCCAGCCGCATTTGATCCAGGAGTGGCTGATGAAAAACGACTTCAAGCCCAGCGTAGACCACCGCTTCAAGCTGACTGCAGACTGGGGCGCCGTCGAATGCCAGGTGCTGGTGGTCGAGCCGAACACCACGCTGTCTTACACCTGGGCCGCCTACGGCCTGGAGAGCGTCGTCACCTGGACGCTCACCCCCGCGGGCACCGGCACGCAACTGCGCATGGAGCAATCGGGCTTCCGGCCAGATCAAGAGCAGGCCTTCCAGGGCGCCAAATATGGCTGGCAACAGTTCTTTGCCAACCTGGAGAAAGTTTTGGTGCGGGCGGATTGACCGTCTGGCGGGACTCATCAACGCGAGGCACTGAATGAACGCGACAGACAAAAAGACAGCTGCCAAGCCGGCACCCAAACCGGTACTTCTTTCAGGCGGCAACCCGCAGATCGCCAAGGGCGAGGGCGACGCGCCCGTGCAGTCCTACATCGCTGCCATGCCGGGCTGGAAGCGCGATGTAGGGCGCCAGCTGGACGCGCTCATCGTGCGCACCGTGCCCGGCGTGCATAAGGCCGTCAAATGGAACTCGCCTTTCTATGGCGTGAAAGGCGAGGGCTGGTTCCTCAGCTTCCATTGCTTTAACAAGTACATCAAGGTGGCCTTCTTTCGCGGCCTGTCGCTAAAGCCCGTGCCGCCCGTCGAGTCCAAGAGCCAGGACACGCGCTACTTTCATATCCATGAGGGCGAGCCGCTGGACGAGGCCCAGTTCGCCGTCTGGGTCAAACAAGCCAGCCAACTGCCCCTCGAAAAGATGTGAGCCGCATCAACACGAAGAAAGGAAAAACACCATGCCCAAAACAACTGCTACCAAAACAGCCGCCACCAAAAGCAAGGCCGCCCCGGCGGCAAGCAGCGTTCCAGCCTCTCAGCTGATCGACGAAAAAATCGCAAGCCTGAACGACTGGCGCGGCGAAACCCTCGCCAGGGTCCGCGCCATCGTCAAGCAGGCAGTCCCCGGCGTGGTCGAAGAATGGAAGTGGAGCGTTCCGGTCTGGTCCCACAACGGCATCATCTGCACCGGCGAGACCTACAAGGCGGCAGTGAAGATGACCTTCGCCAAAGGCGCCAAGGTGGATGACCCCTCAGGCCTCTTTAACTCCAGCCTCGAAGGCAACACCCGCCGCGCGATTGATTTTCATGAGGGCGACAAGATTGACGAGAAGGCCTTGAAGGCGCTGGTGCGTGCGGCTGCGGCTTTGAATAAGGCGTAGCGTTGACCACCACTTTCTATGAGGAATGTGACAGTTGGAAGCGGAATTACAAGTGCTTGTGTATCAAGAAACATCGACAGCGTAGAAGAAGACAAATGTTCATGCGGAGATGACCGTAAGATCACTTGCCAAAAAATGGACCGTTCTGCCCAACCTTACCCGCTGGCAATTTAGCTAGAGTCCTTAACAGTCGACCAGCGCAATGATCGGGGATCGACGCTCATGCGTTCGAGACGACATCAATCTTGAACTTTTTTTCGTTCTTACCGGGGTTCTCAACGACTCCAATAGATCGTGCATCGTCAGCAAAAAGTATGAGCGCATCACTCGGGCCATGGAGGCCTAGCGCGAGGGCTGTGCTTGTCGTCGTCTCTCCCTTCTTCTTGCGCTCGATGGTTCCTACTGCCGCTCGACCGTAAAGAGTCCCTTTGACTATTAAGTCATAGGTGTCAGTAGAGGCCAGTCCGCCAAGCGCACGAAAGAGGGCGTTCGGCTGCTGTTCATACTGACCACGCAGCTCGATCTGATCCCCGATGCGCATCAACGTGAGTGGACATTCTGGCCCCATCCATTGCGTCGAAACGAGATCTGGCAGAGGATCAAGCATTCCTCTCCCAAGCTCTTTCATTAGCCTGCTTCTCGGCTCAGCTTCCTCGATTGCCGACTCTTCCTGCTTCTTCTCATCAATCCGCGCACCTTTAATCTGCGCGAACGTTGAAGGCAAGTTATCGTGAGGATCGGGCCCTTCGAGACCTTTTTTGCACATGGCCTCCGCTTCCGAGTAGAAGCCGGCTTTCAGATACGCCAGAGCCAAATTGCTCATCGATAGAGTGTTTCCTTTTTGCTCTGCCGTATTGAATGCTTCAATCGCTAAGACGGAAAGTTTTAGGCTCTGGCGCGCTACCCCCAAGTTGTTCCAAGCAGTGTCATTTCGTCGTGCATCCGGAATCGCGAGGTAGTGAAGTAGCGTTGCGGGTACGTCATCGGCCTCGGAGTAGGCATAGGCCAAAGCGAAGCGCTTATCTGCATCGGACGGAGCAAGGGCCACTTGGTATTCCAGCGCCGCAATTCTCAAAAGCGGGTGGCCCTTGAACTTCGCCATAAGTGCAGTAGCCCGCAGTCTTGCGTCTCGGACATCTGTATCAGTTGCGGGAAGAGCTGCTAGCAGGGACATGATCCGCCTTGCTTCGACCTCATCTTTAACCTTGCAGCAAAGCTCTACGGCAGTAGCTAGGCTTCGAGCTGCGGCGCCGACAGAACCTGCTTTGGTCGCTGCAATTGCTGCCTCTTCATGAAGCTTTATTGCCCCTCGGTCGTCATTGAAATGGCTAACTGCGCGTGCGAGCATGCTCACCATCGCGTGGTCAGTACGGTGCTGATTCACCATTTTTTCCAGATTAACGAAGCTGCCACCTTTGTCCAGAATCAGGAGCGAATATTCCTTGCGAGCTTCCCATCGGGAAAACCCGTTCTCGCGCTTGCTAAGTTCTGAGGCCGAAAAGGCTTCGTTTACGGTTTGAAGATACTCGTCGTCCTCAAACAGAATCGCATGAAAAAGTGCCATTTCATAGTCGATTGCTTCCCAAGTTGCTTTTGGGGCGCTTAACGGGGATTCATCGGTCGACTTCGGTGCCTCGCCTGTCTGGGAGTGCTCGGGAGCCGCAACATCAGAAATTTGTGGCGGCGGGGCCTGCACCAAGATCGCGCCGAGCATCTGAGTCAACCTCAGATAAGCGTTGCTCATGTTGTCACGTTGGAATTGGATGTACTCGACGTTGCCGTGCAATCCGCCGGGGGCGCGCACACCTACCTCAAGCAACAAAATGAGCCGCATTTCGCGCTCACGTGCAATTGCAATCTCTTGAATGATCCAGTCTGATGTTTTCCATTGGAGACTGGACTCTTCGATCACCTGGAGCTTTTTGTTCCAAAGGGCGGATCGGAACGACGAAGAGGTCGCAACTCTTTCTTTCTTGGAGCAGATGCCAATGAAAATATCGCAGGACCGCAGCATCGGAAGCACTTTGTCTACGATGTCTTCTGGCCTGGCGCCCTCCGCGTGCACCCAGACGAATGCTGGATTTGAGCCTTTAAAGGCCTCGAGGAATTCGGTTACTGACAAGACCAGTTTCTTGTCATCGTCAGTGAAACTGTGACCTACGAATGCTTTCGCCATAACCCTTCCTCCGCTAAGTCATTAAATGTAACGGGTCGCTGGCACGACGATGGCGACAGACGCCCAATGAATCGTCTACCTGGAAAATCTGGAGTAGCAAAATAAGACGCCTGCATCGTTGCTAGGGTTAAACCTCACAGAGAAGAAAGCAGGTGGTCCCGAACGACTTGAACACTCGACCTGCGGGTTAAGAGTCCGCTGTCCTATACGACCTCAACGACTACCTGCAGGTTGCGTCGCCCGCAACTTATCCTTCTTGCTAGGCCGCTTCCCTTTGATACCACCGGTGCCCGCAGGATCAACCGGATTCGGGGCCACCACTTCCACAGGCTCAAACCCCGCCACCTGCTCACGCGCCACCTTGATGCCCTGGCGCTTTTCGATGAGGCGGAAGTGCGCTTCGGTAGCCGCACTCACAAAGCTCACGGCCAGGCCGGATTCGCCGGCGCGGCCGGTGCGGCCTATGCGGTGGGTGTAGTCGGTGGCGGAGCGGGGCAGGTCGTAGTTCAAGACTACCGGCATTTGCGCGATGTCGATGCCGCGGGCGGCGACGTCGGTGGCGACTACTACTTGCACGGCCTTGATCTTGAAGTCTTGCAGCACCTGGGTGCGTTTGCCCTGGCTGAGTTCGCCGTGGAAGGGTTCGGCTTCGATGTCCACCTTGCGCAGTTTGTCGGCGACGATTTCGGCGGCGTGTTTGGTGGCGACGAAGACGAGTACGCGCTCCCATTTTTCCGTTTGCACCAGGTGGCGCAGCAGCTGGGTGCGGCGGGGTGCGTCGACTTCAATGGCGCGTTGGGTGATATCGGGTACGGCTTGCTCTACCGGTGCGACTTCCACGCGCAGCGGGTTGCGCAGCAGGCTGGAGGCTAGCGCTTCAATCGCGGGCGGGAAGGTGGCTGAGAAAAACAGCGTCTGGCGTTTCGCTGGCAGCAGGGCCAGAATGCGGTTCAGTTCTTCGCCAAAGCCCAGGTCGAGCAGGCGGTCGGCTTCGTCGAGTACCAGCGTGCTGGTGTGGGTCAGCGTCAAGGCGTTGTGGTCGATCAAATCAAGCAGGCGGCCGGGCGTGGCGACGACGATGTCCGCGCCGCCGCGCAGATTCATCATTTGCGGGTTGATGGAGACGCCGCCGAATACGACCGCGACCTTGACGCGCTGCGGCAGGTATTTGGCAAACCCCACGATGGCTTCGCCGACCTGCGCGGCCAGTTCGCGCGTGGGCACCAGGATGAGCGCACGCACCGGCCGGTGCTGGCGCCCCGTGGGTACCGGCGCATTGACCAGTTGTTGCAGCAGCGGCAGCGAAAACGCAGCCGTCTTGCCCGAACCCGTTTGCGCCGAGCCCAGCACGTCGCGCCCTTCCAGAATGGCGGGGATGGCGGCTGACTGGATGGCGGTGGGGGCGGTGTAGCCCTGTTCCTCCATGGCGCGCATCAGTGCGGGCAGCAGCGCGGGCGAAAAGCCCAGTGAGGAAAATGGCATGAGGTGGGTGTGGAGAAGGGTGTGAGAGGGCGGGCCGCAAGCGGCGCGGGGCCAGCTTTGCGTTGCCGCCTGAAGCCGCAAGTTTAAGCCTCGGGCCTCTGGCGAAGCTAAACGCTCGGACGAAAGCCTGAAAACCTCATTTCGCAGGCTGCGTCTGCGGCGCCAGAAACAGCAGCGCACACGCCGACGCGCCCAGCGCGCACAGCACACAACCCAGCACCACCCAGCGAAACGCATTCACCAGCACTTCAGGCGCCGCCGCCTGCACCGGCCCCTGCAGGCTGGCGGCAAATACCACGCCCAGCACCGCCACGGCCAGCAAGCCTGCCACGCGGGCCACGGCGTTGTTGATGCCCGAGGCGATGCCGGCATGGGCGGTGGGCACCGCGTTCATGACGGTGGTGGTGAGCGGCGCGACGGCTATCGTCATGCCCAGGCCCAGCACCACCATGGCCGGGAAAAAGCCCACCCAGTAAGACCAGCCCACGCCGGGCAGGGCTAGCAGCGCAAAGCCCGCAGCCGCCACAGCTGGCCCGGCGATCAGCATGCGCCGCGCGCCGAAGCGCTCGGTGAGTTTGGCCGTGCTGGACGACAGAAAGCCGAGCAGCAGTGAGAACGGCAGCAGCGTGGCCCCGGCCGCGGTGGCGGAATATTTGAAAGCGCCAATCAGTACAAAGGGCAAAAAGAACAGCGCGCCGCTGAGCGCAAAGTACAGCAGCAGCGTGAGCAAATTGGTGCCCACAAAGTTGCGTGACTTGAAGAGGCCCAGCGGCATCATGGGCGCACGCGTGCGCGCCTGCGCCAGCACAAAGGCCACCAGCAGCGCCGCGCCCAGCGCGATAAAGCCCAGCACGCTGCCCGCCTGCCAGCCGCGCTCGGGCGCCAGCGTGAGGCCGTAGGTGAGGGCGCCCAGGCCGCCGGCCACCAGCAGCACGCCCAGCCAGTCGAGCTGCTGCGGCGCATCCGGGTCGCGGCTGTCGGGCACGGCATAAAGCGCCAGCCACACCGTGGCCACCGCCATGGGCACATTCAAAAAGAAGATGGACCGCCACGACACCGCATCGACCAGCCAGCCGCCCAGCACCGGCCCGGCCGCGCCGGTGATCGCGGCCCAGGCGGCCCAGGTGCCAATCGCCTTGCCGCGCGCCTCACCCTCAAACACATTGCCGATGATGGCCAGGCTGGCGGGCACCAGCAGCGCTGCGCCCACGCCCTGCAATGCACGCGCGGCGATCAGCGCCAGCGGCCCTGGCGCAAAACCGCAGGCCACAGAAGCCGCCGTAAAGATCGCGATGCCGAGGATAAAAATCTTGCGGCGGCCAAAGCGGTCGCCTAGCGAGCCGCCCACCAGCACCAGCGAGCCCAGCGCCAGCAGGTAGGCATTGATGACCCACTGCATGGCCGCCAGCCCGTCGGCAGAGCCGCCCGTCAGGTCGCGCTGGATGGCGGGCAGGGCGATGTTGACGACCGAGCCGTCAATAAAGGCCATGGACGAACCCAGCACCGTGGCCGCCAGTGCAAAGCCGGGGTGCGGCGCGCTGCCGGTTTTCTGATGCTGGGCGCGGATGATGCCTTCGTCGCAAGGGGCGTGCGGGTTGCCGGGCATGTGGGCTCCTGGTGGATTGGGGTGCGAGAGATATTGAAGGATTTGCGCTGTCTGATATTTGACAAATAGTCTAATAATGGATAATATTTCCAGATGACATCACGCTACGCCCCAGCACCTCACTGTCCCTCATCCTGCCAGTTTCCCCGCTCTTGCGTGAATCATGACGGGAGCCGCCATGCCAGCTGATGCGCAACTGCTGCTGCTCGACAAGCAGCAAGTCGAATCCATGCTCTTGCCGGCCGACGTGCTGGAAGCCGTGCGCGAAGCCTTTGTGCTGCACAGCCAGGGTGAAGGCCGCGTGTTTCCGGTCGTGCGTGAGGCGCTATCCACTGGCGGTGTATTCGGCATCAAGTCGGGCAGTGTGCCCGCGCAGGGCCTGCTGGGCTTTAAGGCCGCGGGCTTTTGGCCGGGCAACCGTGAGCAGGGCGGCGAGCCGCACCAGGCCACCGTCATGCTGATAGACCCGGCCACCGGCCGGCCGCTGTGCGTTATCGACGGCAATGCGATTACCACCCAGCGCACGGGCGCGGCGGGCGGGCTGGGCTTGCTGCAACTGGCGCGGCCGGGCAGCACCCGGCTTTGCGTGTTTGGCGCGGGCGTGCAGGCGCAGGTGCAGCTCAGCTTTGCGCTCCGGCTCGTGCCGTCGCTGCGCGAGGTGCGCTATGTCACTTTTGATGGCAAACCCAATGCAGCCTTTGAAGCGCGCTTTGCCGCGCAGTGCAAGCTGACGCACGCGCTTGACGGCAATGCCGCCGTGGCGGACAGTGAGGTGGTGATCACCGCCACCCCGGGCGCAGGCCCATTGTTTGATGTTGAGGCCGTGCAGCCCGGCACGCACCTGAACTGTGTGGGCGCGGACACCAAAGGCAAGCGCGAGCTGCCCGAAGGTCTGCTGGCGCGGGCGCGCTTGTTTGTGGATGACATCACCCAGGCCAGGCAGATTGGCGAAACGCAATGGGCGCCTGAAACACCCGCCACCGAGCTGGGCGACCTGCTGACCGGCCAGGCCCAGGCGAATCGCCAGCCCGCCGACATCACGGTGTTTGACATGACGGGCCTGGCGTTGCAAGACCTGACGGTGGCGCGCTTTTTGTACACACGCGCCCTGGCAGCCGGCACGGGCCGCAGCATCGCCTGGCCCTGGTAAATCTTTCAATCATTGACCCAACTTATTGCCCGGAGAACCTTCTTGTCCGCCACCGCCGAATCCCTCGCCAGCCTTGAAACCCCCGCCGCGCTGATCGACCTGCCGCGCATGGAGCGCAATATCGCCCGCATGCAGGGCCGCATGAATGCGCTGGGCGTGCGCTTTCGCCCGCATGTCAAAACCAGCAAGTGCACGCCGGTGGCCAAAGCCCAGCGGGCAGCCGGCGCGCAGGGCATCACGGTGTCGACGCTGAAAGAGGCCGCGCAGTTTTATGCCGATGGTTTTGGTGACATTCTTTATGCCGTCGGCATGGTGGCCACCAAGCTGCCGCAGGCGTTGGCCTTGCGCCGCCAGGGCTGCGATTTAAAAATCATCACCGACAGCGTGGCCTCGGCCCAGGCCATCGTCGCCTTTGGCCGCGGGCATGGTGAAACCTTTGAGGTCTGGATAGAAATCGACAGCGACGGCCACCGCTCTGGCATCAAGCCCGGTGAAGCCGCTTTGCTGGAGGTGGCGCGCACGCTGCACCAGGGCGGCATGTTGCTGGGCGGTGTGATGACGCATGCTGGCTCAAGCTACGACCTCAATTCACCCGAAGCGCTGACGGCCATGGCCGAGCAGGAGCGCGCTGCCTGCGTGCAGGCTGCAGAGCGCGTGCGGGCGGCGGGCTTTCCGTGTGCGGTGGTCAGCGTGGGCTCCACGCCCACGGCGCTGTCGGCGGCGCAGCTTGACGGCGTGACCGAAGTGCGCGCCGGTGTGTATGTGTTTTTTGACCTGGTGATGCACAACATCGGCGTGTGCGCGACGGACGACATCGCCCTAAGCGTGCTGACCACCGTGATCGGCCATCAGGTCGAAAAAGGCTGGGCGATTGTGGATGCCGGCTGGATGGCCATGAGCCGCGACCGCGGCACGCAAAAACAGGCGCACGACTTCGGTTACGGCCAGGTGTGCAGTACCGGCGGCGAGGTGCTGACCGGCTATGTAATCAGCGGCGCCAACCAGGAGCACGGCATCCTCTCGCGCGAAGGAGAGGTTGACACCGACATCGCCAGGCGTTTCCCCATCGGCACGCAGCTGCGCATCCTGCCCAACCATGCTTGCGCCACCGGGGCGCAATACCCCGAGTACCACGCGCTGACGGAAGACGGCGAACTTGCCACCTGGAGCCGTTTGCACGGCTGGTGAGGCCTTGCGGTGCGAGGGCCTAGGGGCCAGAGGCGCGGCTGTAAGTGATGCTATTAAGAATATAGCTGTTAACGACCATGGCGATTGGGCTACAGGTCGATTTGACCCGGAGGATGCAGGCGAAACAGGCCATGGGTTTTATTTACAGTGTGAGAAGTGCAGCGAAAAAGTGACACTTTGTTACGGCTCGCCCATAATCCAGCGGATCGGCTTCCTACGCAAAAGAGACACCCATGACCCACACCGCTCCGCGCGCCGTCACGCTGCTTCTGGCCTTGACGGCTGCTCTTTTGGGAGCCGGCTGTGCGTCCAAGCCTGAAACCCGCATCGTCGACGCCACAGGCGCCGAGCCGACCAAGTTCTACAACGACCTGGGCGAGTGCCGCCGCTGGGCCAGCGGCTTTGAGATCGACCGCGCACTGACTCAGGCTTCCGCCGGCTTGGGCGGCGCCTTGATTGGCGGGCTGATGGGCGGCGGCGTTGAGGGCCTCTTCAACGGCGGCGTGGCGCGCGGCATGGCGCGCGGCATGGACGTCGGCATGGCCGCCGGCACCGTCGCCACCATCAACACGCAATCCCACCCGGCCGTCAGCCAGCGTGTGGAGCCTCTGGTGGTCGACTGCATGCGCGACCGCGGCCACCACATCGTCGATGGCAGCAAGGCGCACGCCACGGTGCACCCCATGTCTTTCATTCCCACGGCCGCCAGGCCCGGCGGCGCCGCTGCTGCGGCAGCACCTGCAAGCCCGGCTGCGCCAGCCCAGGCGCAAACGGTGGCTGCCGCTGCTCAAACCACTGCCCAGGCGCCGGCATCGACCACTACCGCATCGGCAGCGCCTGCCCCGGTGCGAGAAAAACCGCGCGCCGACCGGTTTGCCAGGCAGCGCGGCTGCACCGTTCCCGTCACGCCCTGGGAAGGCGCCACGGCCGTGACCTATGAGAGCTACACCACCAGCTGCAAAAACGGCGCCAAGCTTTTTATCCGCTGTGAACGCGGTGCTTGCCGCGAGCTGAAGTAGGGGCGGCCATCAGGTCGTGCGTCACAGGGGTGGGCGTAGTTGCCTGTGTGAAAGTTTGTAGCGGGCGCAAATACGGTCACTGATTCATCGTCTAATGACAATCGTCCACAGACCGGAGCTTTCCCGATGGCCGACCATTTGACCCGCACCCAGACCTCTTCACCGCAAACCCCACCTGCGCTGGACACCAGCCGCAGGCACCAGATGTTCCCGGTGCTCACCGCCGCGGAGATTGCGCGTATCCACCGCTTCGGCAGCGTGCTGCAGTTCAAAAAAGGCGACAGGCTGTTTGCCGCCGGCGAGCCCGGCCCCGGCATGTTTGTGCTGCTCAAGGGTTCGGTCACCATCACGCAGCGTGACGGGTTGGGCCACGTCGTGCCCATCGCCACCCAGGGGCCGGGTGAATTTTTGGCCGAGGTAGGGCAGCTGTCTGGCGCGCCCGCGCTGGTAGACGGCCATGCCGAAGACGATGTCGATACCCTCCTGGTGCCGCCCGGCCAGTTGCGCGCGCTGATCATTGCCGAGGCCGACCTGGGCGAGCGCCTGGTGCGTGCGCTCATCCTTCGGCGCGTGGCGCTGATCGAAGCCGGCGCCAGCGGCCCGGTGCTGATCGGCCAGCCGCAGTCTGCCGGCGTGGTGCGCCTGCAAAGCTTTTTGAACCGCAATGGCGAACCCCACCACGTCATCGATATCGCCAAAGATGCCGGCGCTGCCGCGCTGATGGTGGAGTACGGCGCTGCCGCAGGCGATGTGCTGGCCGTTTGCCCCGACGGCTCGGTTCTGGTCAACCCCGAGGAAAACCAGCTGGCGCGCTGCATGGGCATGGTCGATACAGCAGAGCACCACGAACTGTTTGACGTGATCGTGGTCGGCGCCGGGCCCGCCGGCCTGGCCACAGCGGTGTATGCCGCCTCTGAAGGCCTGCAGGTGCTGGTGCTCGACTGCAGGGCTTACGGCGGCCAGGCCGGCGCCAGCGCGCGGATTGAAAACTACCTGGGCTTTCCCACCGGCATCTCCGGCCAGGCGCTGGCCGGCCGCGCCTATGTGCAGGCGCAGAAGTTCGGCGTCGAAATGCTGATCCCTGCGCAAGCCCAGTCGCTGGACTGTTCACACAAGGCCATCAAAGGCGAGCTGCATTTAAAACTCACCGATGGCCGCAGGCTGCGCGCCAAAACCGTGGTGGTGGCCAGCGGCGCGCGTTACCGCCGGCCCGAGGTGCCGAATCTGGAAAAATTTGAAGGCCGTGGCGTCTGGTACTGGGCCTCCGCACTCGAAGCCAAAATGTGCAGCCAGACCGAGGTGGTGCTGGTGGGCGGCGGCAACTCGGCCGGCCAGGCGGCGGTGTTCTTGTCGCAGCATGCGGCCAAGGTCAATATGCTGGTGCGCGGCCCCAGCCTGGCCGCCAGCATGTCGCGCTACCTGATTGACCGCATCGAGGCATCACCCAACATCGAGCTGCGCCCGCACACCGAAGTCGTGCAACTGCATGGCGACGCCGACGCGGGCCTGAGCGCCGTGACCTGGCGGCACCGCAAAAGCGGCAGTGAGCAAGACGCTGCAGTGCGCAATGTGTTCCTCTTCGTCGGCGCAGACCCGGAAACCAGCTGGCTCACCAGCTGCGGCGTGGCGATTGATGCGCATGGTTTTGTCATGACCGGCGAGTCCGTCACCTGCAAGCACTCCGAATACAAACCCGCGCCGCTGGAGACCAACATCCCCGGCCTCTTCGCCATCGGCGATGTGCGTAGCGGCTCCGTCAAGCGTGTGGGCGGCGCAATAGGCGAGGGCGCCGCTGCAGTGGCGATGATCCACCAGCACCTGGCCGCGATGGACCGTGCCGCAGTGGCTGCCTGAAGGAGTTCTTTATGCGTATCAAACCCTGCACCCACGTCCCCGCCGAGATTCACTCGCCCAATTCAAGAGGCTGCGAAGAATGCCTGGCGATGGGCGACACCTGGATGCATTTAAGGCTGTGCGTGCACTGCGGCCACATCGGCTGCTGCGACGATTCCAAAAACAAGCATGCCAGCAAACACCATGCGGCAACGGGGCACGCAGTGATCCAGTCGTTTGAGCCGGGCGAAAGCTGGATGTGGTGCTATGAGCACAAGCTGCAGGTGGGTTAATCAAACAGACGATGCTCACACCAAGACCTTATCTTCAACAAGTCTCGATCCGCCCTGATGCGGAGATTGATTTCGACAGCTACCCGTACAGCATTCCAGCCGTGCGGGAGCTTGGGGAGTTGACCTTTCACCCCGATGTCACCTTCCTTGTCGGTGAAAACGGTGCGGGCAAGTCCACGGTTCTTGAAGGCATCGCGATGGCGCTGGGTTATGCCCCCGAGGGCGGGACCCGAAATGTCCGGCTGTCAACCACCGACTCGGTATCGTCGCTGCATGAAAACCTCCGTCTGGCGCACAGTTTTCGCAAGCCCAAGGATGGATATTTCCTTCGGGCCGAGAGCTTTTTTAATGTTGCGACCTATATGGACGAGGTGGGCTATCTCGGCGGCTACGGTGACCGCTCCTTGCATGAGCGTTCGCATGGGGAGGCCTTCATGTCCCTGTTGACGCACAAGTTTCGCGGCAATGGGCTTTACCTGCTTGATGAGCCCGAGGCAGCACTGTCACCCAACCGCCAGCTCGCGGCGCTTTCAGCCATACACCAGCTCGTTCAGGAAGAGTCGCAATTCATCATTGCCACCCATTCCCCTATCCTGTTGTCGTACCCGAACGCAAAGATATTGCTGTTTGATGGCTCGGGAATATCGGAGGTCCAGTATGAAGACACCGAACACTTTGCCGTCACACGGGATTTTTTGAACAACTATCCGAGGCGGCTGGAGCAATTGCTGGCGGATGAAGAATGACCTGGCTTGCACTGCAAGCCGTCATTCAATTTGGCTTGGTGTAGTCCATGGTCGCCACCATCACCGGGCTTGATTTCGGGCTCCGCTGCCAGTGCTCGTCCGCCGCTTTCTGAATCGCGGCCTTGTCATAAGCGCCTTTTGAGAGATCCGCCCAGACATGCTCATAAGCCCGGCACCAGGCGTCGCGGGCTTCATTGATTTTTTCTTCCGAGAGTTCCGGTGTAGGTTCTGGATCGGGGATAGGAGCGGGTGCCATCCGGCCATCCTAGCGGGCAGAGGCTGTTGCGTCTACTGGCGCCACGTTTACTTACGCTAGGATGCAGTTGCATGACAAGAATTTCAACTTCCACGCAGAGACGGCTTCAGCGTTTGCGACGCCGCCAGCAGCGTGTGATTCGTTACGGCACCGCCCCGCGAAGCAGCCTTCCATTTCGTTTTGATGCCAGCCTCAGTATTTACGGCGTAGGCACGCACCATGATGCGATCACTTTGAATACCGGAATTTCGCCGAACTCCACATACCTCAAAGGTGAGGCGCGTTTTGGCGGAAAGCGCTGGAAAGAGGATCTGTGGCTGCTGCAGTCCCCGCTTGGCGAGGGTGCGTCACTGGAAGAGCATCTGGACTGGTTATGGGCGACTGTAGGTCCCTACAAAGCCTACTTCAAGGAGCTGATTGCCGTCGCCTCCTCGGCCAGCATCACCTTGGGCTGCCTGTCTGAAAGCCCGTATCCGTTTTTCAGCGTTGGTGACGGTTCGATGAAGATCGTGAGGGAACTCGAAGTGGGATGCTCATTCAACTTCACCTGTGTGTGAAGTTGGCATCATCTACTGCGATTCAACGTTTTAAAAGCGTGGAATACATCGTCAGAACGGCGCCGAACTTGTTGCAGGTCACGCCCTTCTTTGCGATGTGGTCCCGCGCAGGCTGCTTTTGATCTTCAAGCGCTGTGGCAAGAACGTCTTCCTGCTCAGGCTTGGACAAGCCTCTTTTGGCTCCCTCCGCGCGTATCGCATCCATGGATTGACGATACACCGGCATGGTTTCCCGCTGCCAATCAGCCAAAGCGGGACGAACAGACACACCCTGTTTCTCGCAATGTTCGGCACTCTGCTTCGCGTGCTCAAAGTACAGAAGGTTTTCTGCCGCATCCCTGAATGACATGGCAAATGCAGCGTGAGTGCTGACGCAAAGAAGAAGCAGGGTCGCAATAGCCCGTTTTTTCATGTTCGATCTTTCAATGAATGCTTTTGGCGCACTTGCATATCGATCAGTAGCCAAAACTTCTGCATGTCCCGGCAGTGGTTTCTCCCTCTGTCACGCAACCGCGTGTTCAGGTTTGGCATGGCGACTCTATCGCACTATCTGCTGTGATGCAGATGACCCTGAAAGAGTGCGGTCTTTGCGTTGACCGGGCCTTCCAGACTAGGTGTCGCGGTGGTGCTCCACGCCAAACAAGCGGGAGAGCGGGATGGCGGCTATCAATCCGAAAACGACAAAGAAACACGTGATGGGAAACCAGCCGATCGTGAAGAGGCCCCAACCATCCGTAAAGATGGTGCCTATCAAATCGACCCGCCTGAGGCCGCTCGGCCGGATCGTCGCCAGGACAAGCATGACTCCGCTAAATAGCAGAATGCTGAACAGGTAGAACGATACGTCCACGTGCTTTTGAGGGTAAATCCTGGCCTTGAGCGTTCGCAGGCCCAGAATGGCCGCGGCGACGAACCAGACCGGGCCGCTGGCCCACAAGCAGGCCAGCGCGGCGCGTGTCCATGCCGGATCGCGCGCTCCCCGGGCCATCCGGTCGATCATCGGAATCCATTCGGCCACGGTATTGACCATCTCCGGGAACCACGGCGTTTGCAGCAGGGTCGATGAAAGAAAGGCAAATGGCCACATCACCAACAGCCATGGCAAGACAAGCGCTACCGCTGCGGGCCGCTCCAGGATGAATCGACCAAGGCCCGCTGAGCTGCTTGTACTGTCGAGAGGGCGCATGGGTTTTTAAATCCGGACGTCAGGGTGCGTCAATGGCATGAGTAGGTGATGTCGCTGTGCGGCGCAGCCGTGAATTCCGGCAACTGCTCAGCCCGCGCAGAGAACTCACGTAAGGCCGGGTAGTCTGCCGGATTGACCACTTCGGGCAGCATCGCCTGTGTGAAATACCAGGTGATGCCGACGGTCACGCCGTCCTGGCCCATGGTGTCGCTGGTTACGGCCAGCGGTTTGCGCTGCAGCTCCGCTTCCAGTTCGCCGTAGGCTGCCAGCAACTGGCCTGTCACGCGCGACACCCAGGGCTGGTGCAGTTTTTCAGGCGGGCGCACCATGCGTTCATACACAATCTGCACGGTTTTTTCACAAGCCGCCAGCGCCAGGCCGATGACGCGCAGGGATTGCTGGCGCTCGGCTAGCTTGGCGGGCATCAGGCTTCTGTGAGCCGGTGCCTGGGCGGCCAGCGCTTCGGCGTAGTCAATGATGAGCGTGGAGTCCATCAGCACCGTGCCGTCGTCGCAGACCAGGGTAGGGGCTTTGACCACCGGGTTGATGCTGCGGAATTTTTCGAAGGTGCTGAAGACTGAGACCGACTGGTGTTCAAAACGCAGGCCGAGCAGCTGCAGGGAGATGGCTACGCGGCGGACGTAGGGGGAGTCGAGCATTCCTATGAGTTGCATAAGGGGGGTGTTGGTGGGGTTTGAGGGGTTGGTGGGTTTATCGTATCAAGGTGGGGTGTTCTCTGCTGAGGGCGGCTGGCCGGGGTCGCCCGGCGGCGACTCACTTTCTTTTGCTTCGCCAAAAGGAAGTAAGCAAAGAAAAGGCGACCCTGCTGTCTGCGTCCCTTCGCTTCGCTACGGGCAACCTGCGGTGCTCGGTCCAGACGGGGTCAAAAACAACTCGCTACGCTCAAACAAGTTTTTGCCCTTATCCGTCTGGACCTCCGCTCCTCGGCGCATACAGAAGGGGGTGGAGACAGGAATACCAATACCGAATACCAAACAGCCGAAGACAGAAACCCGAATACCTGAAGAAACAAGGACTCGCCATGGCGAGTCCTTGTTGGTATTTGTCTTTGGTATTTCTGTCTTCGGTTCCCGCTCCCGATTGCCCCGTCCTGGCTGGGCCGAGGAGCGCAGAGACAAGCGGATCAGGGCAAAAACTTGTTTGAGCCGAAGGCGAGTTGTTTTTGACCCCGCTTGGCTCGAGCACCGCAGGTTGCCCGAAGCGAAGCGTAGGGACCCAGACTGCGGGTCGCCTTTTCTTTGGTGACTTTCTTTTGGCGAAGCAAAAGAAAGTTACTTGCTGCCGGGCAACCCCCGGCCAGCAGCTTTTCCACGATCAAACAAACGACCAACTCATAACCCTCATCAAACGCAAACAGCTGTACATCGAAACAATGTCGACGCCATGACACCACCACCCCCCGCAAGTAACTGTTCCCCCACCCCGAACCACCAAAGAAAAAAACATCTTTACCTCGCGGCAGCACTCACAGAGACCGATGTCACGAACCGGACACGCGCACCCCCTAACGTTCACATGTCCTTACAACTCCGAACGTGCGCGCTGCATGCCTCTGCAAAAAACCGAAAAAGCAAAGCTTGAGCTGGTCTCGAAGGAGCGCGTGCTCAACCTTCGTGAGCGCTCGGCGCTTTTTCTGGCGGACGGCCGCAAGACCGAGAGTGAAATGCAGGCCTTGCTGCAGGACGATGGCAGCATCCTGAAAAAGCTGATTGCCGGCGGGTACCTGGTGCCCGCCACGGCAAGTGTTGCCTCTGCTGCGCCGTCGGTTCCGGCGGCTCCGGAGGCGCCCGCGCAGAGCGCCACGCCCACGCGGCCCGCGCCGCTGGCCGAAGAGCCGGCCCAGGCCGGCAGCGACAACTTTGAAGGCAAGCGCTCTCTGGCGACCACCCGCATGTTTCTGTTCGACATCTGCGAGCGCATGTTTGTGAGGAAGATGCCCGCGCTGGCAACGCACTACCGGGACCAGCTGCGTGAGGCGCGCAGCCGTGAGGCCATGATGGCGATTGCCCGCGACATCATCCTCAATGTTGAGGAAATCGCCGGCCCCGACAGGGCGGATGGGCTGAGTGAGCGCATTGCCATGCTGCTGCCGCCCGAACAATGACTTTGGCGGCGTTTGCTTTGGCGGCGCTTGTATAGACATGAAGGTGTCATCTTGCGCGGGCAAGATAAACCTTCCGTTTTCCCGCATCACCATGATCCGCAGCCACCCCATTTCCGCCGAAGAAGCTTCCATCCTGGCCGTTGCCGCGCTGGACAGCCTGGTGATAGAGCTGGTCAAGGCAAGCCGCCTCAAGATGTCCCCCGGCTTTCTGGACTGGGTGGCCGATGAGGCCACGCCGCTGGTGGAGCGGCATGTGGCGCGCTCCTTCAAAAGCCCGCGTTTTGCCGACAGCCTTCGCATCGGCGACCCCCGTATCGCCATGGCGCGCTGGGTGCGCCACTGGGTGTGCCCGGGGATCGTGAGCCGCTTTGAGCCACTGGCCGAGCATTTGCCCGAGTTTGCCGACAGCCGCCCGGCGGGCCTTGCGCCTGAGCCAGCTCAGCGGTCCCGGCGCCTGGGTTACCCCTTGCTGCCGGGCCGCATGGGCAGCGGCCAAAAGGCGGCTGCCCCCGTGCAGTTCAAATCAGCCGCCTGATCGCCTGCTTGCGCCACACCAGGCGGTAATACGCGGTCTGCAAGCCCAGCATCGCCACAAAGGTCACCGGGTAGGCCATCCAGATCCCGTTGATGCCGATGCGGTGGCTCATGAACCACGCCACAGGCACTTCGATCAATGCGATGCAGAAGATCGAAATCCCCATGGGCACCCATACCGTGCCGCTGGCGCGCATCACACCCGACACCACGCCCTGCATGCCGAAGACCACGCTGCTCCACAGCATGATGTGCAGCAGGGTTTGCGACAGCTCGATTACCGGCTCGCTGGTGATGAAAAAGCCCATCAGGTGGCGCGAGAACAAATAACCCAGCAGCACCAGCACGCCGGTCAGCGCCAGGTTCATCTGCAGGCCTGTGCGCGTGATGGCGCCCAGCTTGTCGGTGCGGCCTGCGCCAATGGCTTGCGCGCCCAGGATGGAGGCGGTGATGGCGATCGAAATCGCCGGGAACTGCACATAGGCCACCACCTGGTTCACCGCGCCGTACGCCGCGGTGGCGCTGGAGCCGTAGCCGTTGACCAGCGAGAGCAGCGCAATCTCTGCCAGAGAGATAACGATCAGCTGCACGCCGGTGGGCACACCGACTTTGAGCACGGTCTTGAGGATGGCCGGATTCACGCGCAGGTGCCGCCTGAATTCGGCGTCGGGCGCCAGCGGGCTCTTGATGCGGTGCAGGCGCCAGGCCAGCCAGCCGGCCGCGACGATAAAGGACACGATGGTGGCAATGGCGCTGCTGGCCACGCCCAGCTTGGGCAGTCCGCCCCATCCCAGGATGAGCGCGGGCGTCACGATGAGGCCGCAGGCCGTTGAAATGCACAGGGTGTAAAGCGGTGTCACCGTATCACCCACGCCGCGCAGCATGGAGGTCGACAGCAGGAAGACAAACAGCGCCGGCATGGCCATTAGCATGATGCGGGCATACAGCGTTGTGTCGGCCAGGATGTCGGGCGGTGTGCCCAGCGCCTTCAGCAAGGGCGCCGTGAAGGTGCCGCCAAAGACCGCTACCAAGAGGCCAAAGCCCGCGCCCACCGTCAGCGCCGTGCCGGCCACGGCCTTGACCTTGCCCGTATCACGCGCGCCCCAGGCCTGGCCGATCAGCACCGCTGCCCCCGCGCCCAGCCCGATGGTGAAGGCAATAAAGAAAAACATGATGGGAAAAAAGCTGGTCGCGGCCGCGAGCGCGCCCACGCCAATCATCTGCCCGATGTAGATGTTGTTGATCGTGCCCGAGAGCGACTGCAGGATATTGCTCAGCAACATGGGGCCGAGGAAGGCCGCGAAGGTCTTCCACATCGGCACACTGTCGCTCAGGGCTTTGCCGGCGGGCGGCTTCATGCGGCGCTCCAGCTGGTGGCGGCGAGCTTTGCCAGCTGCAGGCGTACGTCTTCAGGCCAGGGCGCGACAAGGTCTTCAAATTTGATTTTGTCGCCCGCAAACAGCGCGCGGGTGGCTTCTTCAAAGCCTGCAAAGTCGCCGGCCATCTCGCTCATGAAGCGGTAGGCGTTTTCACGCGAGGCACGTACGCTGACACGGCCTTCGCTGGCCTTGCGGGATTCGTCGATGAGGCGGCGCAGGGTGACCGACGCACCGCCAGGCTGGCTGCCCAGCCATTCCCAATGGCGCGGCAGCAGCGTGACCTCACGCGCCACCACACCGAGCTTGGGCCGGCCCACCGGGCGGGTTGCAACGGTTTCTTCGGCCGGGGCAGGCGAGGGCGTTGGTTCAGCCTCGGGGCGCAGATCCAGGTCGATGCGCTCGCCAGTCGCGTCGTTGAAAACGCGGAGCAGCGTTTCTTCCGTAGTGAAGAGTTTGCGCAGCGCGTGGATGACCTGCGTGCGGTCGCCGGCGGCGACCTGGCGAAAGCCTGAGAAGGCGACCAGACGAGGCGGAGTATCAGGTGAGGAAACAGATGACATAAGAAGCGCGTTAAAGCGTCCAGAAAGTGTTCGGAAACTGTTGAGAAAAGGCCAAAAAAGGGCCAAGAAGCAGATGAATTTCATCCGGGTGAATAAATTCTATAACACCCGGGTATAAATTGTCCAGATAAATTTAAGCCGGGTGTAATTAAGTGTTATCACTATTCAATAGTCGAAATTAATCTAAATAACCTATTTAATATTCTTTTGAGTTTGAGATTCAGGCCTTTACATTCCCTACCTGTTCAAAAAAAGCCAGCACTTTCCACAAGAAAGCTTGCGGCACACATGGCGGCGAAGAGGGCCAGCGGATTTCATGATCGAGCTCAAGGGAATTTTTCAAACGTACAAGGGCCCCACGGGGCCGGTCCAGGCGCTCAGGGGCGTGGACCTTCACATCCAGCCAGGCGAGGTCTACGGAATCATCGGCCGCAGCGGCGCAGGTAAAAGTTCGCTGGTGCGGGTGATCAACCTGCTGAACCGGCCCACCGAAGGCCAGGTGCTGGTGGGCGGGCGCGAGTTGACCTCGCTGAACGGCGACGCACTGCGCGTGGCGCGCCGCGACATCGGCATCATCTTTCAGCACTTCAATTTGCTGTCGTCCCGCACGGTGTACGGCAACGTGGCCTTGCCGCTTGAAATCGCCGGCCTGTCTGCCGACGAGATCAAGGCGCGCGTCGGCCCACTGCTGGAGCTGGTGGGCCTGAGCGCTTTGGCAGACCGCTACCCGGCGCAGATCAGCGGCGGGCAAAAGCAGCGCGTCGGCATTGCGCGCGCACTGGCCAACAGGCCCAAGGTGCTGCTGTCTGACGAAGCGACTTCCGCGCTGGACCCGGAAACCACGCGCTCCATCCTCGGCCTGCTGCGGCAAATCAACAAGGAGTTTGGCCTGACCATCGTGCTGATCACGCACCAGATGCAGGTCATCAAGCAGGTGGCGGACCGTGTGGCGGTGATCGATGCCGGCCGCATTGTCGAGAGCGGGCCGGTGATTGACGTCTTCACCCGCCCCCAACACGAAACCACCCGCAGCCTGATCGCCGAGATCGTGCCGCAAGAGTTGCCCGACAGTGTGCTGGCGCGCATACGCACGCTGATGAGCGCCGAGCACGCCGAAGAAGGGCAGTTGTTGCGCCTCGCATTTGCAGGCGACGAATCAGACCGGCCGCTGCTGTCGGATGTGATTCGCCGCTTCGGTATTGACCTTTCTATCGTGCATGGCCAGGTCGACGAGATTCAGGGCAAGCCTTTCGGCTCGCTCGCGGTGTTTGCGCGCGGCGCGCGCGAGCAGCTCAACGCGGCAGTGGCGCACTTGCGCGGCGCGGGTGTGCATGTCGATGAAGTCGGTGCAGAGCTGCACGGATTGCCTGGAGGCTTGGCCCATGTTCAGTAATTTTTCTCAGGCCCTGCTCGAGCTCTTTGTCAGCTCGCTGTGGGAGACCATCGTCATGGTCGGTATCTCGGGTCTGGTGGGCGCGGTCATCGGCGTTCCGCTGGGCGTGTTTTTGCGCCTGACGGACCAGGGCGGGGTGTTGCAGAACGCGGCCACCAACCGTGTAGTCGGCGGCATCGTGAACGCCGTGCGCTCCACGCCTTTCATCATCCTGCTGGTAGCCATCATTCCGCTGACGCGCTTTCTCACGGGTTCTTCCATCGGCACGGCGGCTGCCGTGGTGCCGCTCACGATTGCGGCCGCGCCCTTTATCGCGCGGCTGGTGGAAACCTCGCTGCGCGAAGTCGATCACGGCCTGATTGAAGCCGCGCTGGCCATGGGCGCGACCACGCGGCAAATCGTGCTCAAAGTCTTGCTGCCCGAGGCGCTGCCCGGCATCGTCGCGGGCCTGACCATCACTTTTGTGAGCCTCACCGGTTATTCAGCCATGGCCGGAGCCATCGGCGGTGGCGGCCTGGGTGACCTGGGCATCCGCTATGGCTACCAGCGCTTTTTGCCTGAAGTCATGCTGGCTGTGGTGCTGGTGCTGATTCTCTTTGTGCAGGCGGTGCAAAGCCTGGGCGATTGGGCCGTGCGCCGGTTGAGCCACAAATGAACATGACGCCCCACCTGCATTTTCAGCGGCGATGTTGACTCCCTGAATTTCTTCCTCCCGGGAGAAGAGGGGACACAACAAAAAGACAGCCATTTCTCAATTGATCCAAAGGAAACACCATGAACAAACGCACCCTCATCCAGTCCGCCGCCGCCTTCGCGCTGGCCGTATCGCTGCCCGTTGCCGTGCTCGCACAAGACAAGCCGCTGAAGATAGGCGTCACCGCCGGCCCGCACGCCCAGATTTTTGAGCAGGTCAAAAAGATTGCCGAAAAAGACGGCCTGAAAATCCAGATCGTTGAATTCAGCGACTACATCCAGCCCAACGCCGCACTCGCCGCCGGCGACCTGGACGGCAACAGCTACCAGCACAAGCCCTTCCTCGACCAGCAAGTCAAAGACCGCGGCTACAAGATCGTCAATGTCGGCTACACCGTCAACTTCCCGATCGGCCTCTACTCCAAGAAGGTCAAGAGCTTGGCCGAGCTGAAAGAAGGCGCACGCTTCGGCATCCCTAACGATCCGACCAATGGCGGCCGCGTGCTGCTGGTGTTGCAAGACAAGGGCCTGATCAAGCTCAAACCCGACGCCGGCCTCAAAGCCACGCCGCTGGACGTGATCGAGAACCCGAAGAAGCTCAAGTTTGTTGAGCTCGACGCCGCCCAGCTGCCACGCTCGCTGGACGACCTGGACGCCTCGGCCGTCAACACCAACTACGCGCTGTCGGCCGGCCTGAACCCCAAGGACGCCATTGCCCAGGAAGCGGCCAAGTCGCCTTACGTCAACCTGCTGGCTGTGCGTGAGCAAGACAAAGACAAGCCATGGGTCGCCAAACTGGTGAAGGCCTACCACTCGGAAGAAATCCGCAAGTACGTGCAGGCCGAGTTCAAGGGCGCCGTGCTCGCCGGCTTCTAAACCGCGCCACAAAACCGCTGCGGACGCACGCGCATGTCGCACCTGCTGACGCTTCCCGACGCCGGGGCCTTGTCCATACGCGCCAAGGCGCTGGTGTTCGAGGATCCGGGCTCGGTCGCCTTGCTTGAGCGTGTCGAGCAGGTCGCGCCCACCGACGCCACCGTGCTGGTGATAGGCGAGACCGGCACCGGCAAGGAGTTGCTGGCGCGCCGCGTGCACCAGGGCAGCGGGCGGCGTGGGCCTTTTCTCGCGGTGAACTGCGGCGCCTTCAGCGAAGCGTTGATTGATGCCGAACTGTTCGGCCATGAAAGCGGCGCCTTCACCGGCGCATCGCAGGCGCGCGCGGGCTGGTTTGAATCGGCCAACGGCGGCACGCTGTTTCTCGACGAGATCGGCGACCTGCCACTGGCCCTGCAAGTCAAGCTGCTGCGCGTGCTGCAAGAGCGCCAGGTGGTGCGCCTGGGCTCACGCAAGCCCATTCCGCTGGATGTGCGGCTGATCGCCGCCACCAACGTCGACCTGCGCAATGCGGTGGCGGCAGGCCACTTTCGTGCCGACCTTTATTACCGCATCAGCGTCGCCACGCTGGAGTTGCGCCCGCTGTATGAACGCCCCGGCGACATCCTGCCGCTGGCGCGCCATTTCCTGGCCAACTATTCGGCCCGCCTGGGCATCACCGGCGCCAGCCTGGCGCCTGATGCCGAGCAGGCTTTGCTGGCGCACGACTGGCCCGGCAATATCCGCGAACTTGAAAACGTCGTGCACTACGCCTTGATCGTAGCGCCCGCAAGCAGGTTGACCGCGGTGGATCTGCAGGTGATCCAGCGTTCCGTCGCGGGCGCATCGCGCGGGGGCAGGCCGCTCCCCGCTACGGCAGCGGCGCAGGCCGCAGACACGGCCATCGCTGCGGCTCCCGCCATCGATGCGCTGCGCGAGGTGTTCCTACAGCGCTTGCACGCCGCCCAACCGGATTTGTTCAACAAGGTCGAAGAGACTCTTGTCAAAACCGCCTTTGAATTGTGCGGCGGCAACCAGGTGCACACCGCGCGCCAGCTCGGCCTGTCGCGCAATGTGCTGCGCACGCTGCTCAAGCGTCATGGCCTGCTCGATGCCGGCCATGACCTTTCTGAGCCAGCAGCTCCCGCAACCGCAGGCTGACCCACTGCCCAGCGGCCCTTGCGCTGCTGCATTTTGCGCAAGGTGATGGGCGCACTGCTGCCATCCGTCATGGCGGTGCTTGTTATGCAGCAGCCGGACGCCAGATCCTCTCGATACAGGCCGATTTCTTTGGCATGCCTTCTGCAATAGCTGAATGACACCGTTCACTCATTCGTCTATTTTTCAAGGCCTTCATGTCTCAGAACACCACGACCAAAACAAGCCCAACAACCCCAACGACCACAACAAGCGCTGGCGATTCCGGCGGCGCACCGCAGAGCGTCCCACGGCGAGGTTTTCTGGGCCAGGCCGGCGCCAGCCTCGCCGGCCTGGCCACCGGAGCCGCGGCCCCGTCACTGCTGTTGACCGCGCTGCCCGCGGCGGCACAGGCAGCACAAGGCAGTGCCACGGCGGCCGATGCCTATGACGAACGCTTTCGCCAGCGCACATTGGCCTTGCGTACCGATCTAGCCAGGGCCAACGCCGAGGTGCCCGTCCCGCCGCATCCCACCAATGGCGATGAAGACCGCTACCCGGACCGGATAGGTTCGGATAGCCGCGCTTTGCCGCACAACGCCCGCGGCGAGGTGGACCCGGCCGCATGGAAACTTGCCACCGCAGCATTTGCGTCGCGCGAGCCGGCCGACTTCGAGAAGATCCCGCTAGGCGGCACGCGCAAGTTGCTCAACCCGGTGGGCACGCTGGCCGTCAGCCTTGACGGGCTGAACGCCGGGCAATTCAGCTTGCCGCCTGCCCCTGCACTGGCCAGCGCGGCCCGCGCCAGTGAGGCCATTGAGCTGTACTGGAAATCACTGCTGCGCGACGTGCCCCTAAGCGAATACCGCGAGGGCACGACCCACAAGGACGTGTTGCTGGCCGCCGAAGAGCTCAGCCGCGCGCCGGATTTTAATGGCCCCAAAATCAACGGCCGCGTGACACCGCAGACCCTGTTTCGCGGCGCGGCGTTTTATGTCGATGCGAAGGACCCCAGCGGCCGCACCGGCCGCTGGGCCACACCGCCGGGCGTGGTGGACGGTCCGGTGATTTCGCAGTTCCTGTACCGCGACGTGCCCTTCGGGCCGCAGAGCCTGTCTGCCCGCATTCGCACCTACACCCCGGCCAACGAGTTTTTGACGAACTACGATGAATGGCTGCATGTGCAAAACGGCAATGCGCCGCGCGGGCGAATCACCCAGGACCCGACCCTGCGCTATATCGCTACCGGGCGCGACCTGGCCACCTACGCCCATGCCGCGGCAGCCTTCAGTTACATCGGCAACCAGCTGCTCAGCACGCCGGCGTCCGCCGATGCGGGCTACGGCGGAATCTATTCAGGGGCGCAGATTCCACTGGCGCCCAACAATCCCTATCTGACGTCGAAGACGCAGGGCGGCGCCTCCGGCACCTTCGGCGCGGCTTACTTCCAGTCGATTCTTTCGCTGGCCGCTTCGCTGGGCATCCGCATCAACTACTACCAGAAGTGGTATGCCCAGCGCGTGCTGCGGCCTGAAGCATTTGGTGGCCTGGTGCATCACCGGCTGGCCAATGGCGTCAGCGACTACCCGGTCCACGCGGCGCTGCTGGGCTCGCAGGCGCTGGAACGCAGCCGCGCAAAGAACGGCAGCTTTCTGCTCTCGCACGTCTACCCCGAAGGCGCGCCCATCCATTCCTCCTACCCGGGCGGTGCCGCCATCATCGGCGCGGTCACGGCCACGCTGCTCAAGGCCTTTTATGACGAGTCGCGGCCGTTTCCCAACCCGGTGCAACCCGACCCGGCCGACCCGACGCGGCTGATCCCTTACCAGGGCCCGCCGCTGACCATAGGCGGCGAACTCAACAAGCTGGCACTGAACTACGGCTCCGGGCGATCGTGGGCCGGCATCCACTGGCGCTCAGACGCGGCAGCCTCTTATGCCCAGGGTGAGGCGCTGGTCATCAGCCTGCTGCGCGAACAGAAGGCCAGCTTTCGTGAGCCCTTTGAAGGTTTTTCTTTCACGCGTTTCGACGGTACGCGAGCCATTGTCTGAACACGCGGCCTGCGTCACGTCCTCTTGCCACTTCCTCTTATTTCCCCCAACGAAAGGCACCCCATGACCCAAGTTCATTCATCCCCTCCTGTTCTTGACATCACGCCGGTCGCCGGCCGCATTGGCGCTGAAGTGCGCGGCCTGCGCTTGTCGGCCGAAATCTCCGGCGACACCGTGGTCGCGCTCAACCAGGCGTTGCTCAAACACAAGGTGCTTTTTCTGCGCGGCCAGCAGCATCTGGACGATGCGGCGCAAGAGGCGTTCGCGCAGCGGCTGGGCGATCCGGTGCCGCACCCGACGGTGCCCTCGCGCCAGGGCACGGGTTATATCCTGGAGCTGGACTCGGCCCACGGCGGCCGCGCCAACTCCTGGCATACCGACGTAACCTTTGCGGTGGCGCCGCCCAAGATCTCTGTGCTGCGCGGCGTGGTGATCCCGCCCTGGGGCGGCGACACGGTCTGGGCCAATACGGCCGCTGCCTACCAGGGCCTGCCGCCGGCGCTGCGCGAGCTGGCCGACAAGCTTTGGGCCGTGCACGGCAACGATTACGACTACGCCGCGCATCGCCCGGAGAAAGATATCTCTGACGAAGGTGCGAAGCACTACCGCGAGGTCTTCACCCGCACCCTGCATGAAGCCGAGCACCCGGTGGTGCGCGTGCACCCTGAAACCCGTGAGCGCGCGCTGGTGCTGGGCCATTTCGTCAAGAAGCTGGTGGGTTACTCCAGCACCGACTCGCAACACCTGCTGTCGGTGCTGCAGGAGCACATCATCCGCCTGGAGAACACCGTGCGCTGGCGCTGGACACAGGGCGACGTGGTGATCTGGGACAACCGCGCCACGCAGCATTACGCCATCAACGACTACGGCGACCAGCACCGCGTGGTGCGCCGCGTGACGTTGGCGGGCGATGTGCCTGTCAGCGTCGATGGCCGGCGCTCAGTGTTGCATGGAAAGGCTGTGCAGCCTGATGGCGCCGGCAAGAGCCCGGCAGCGCCGGTGCCTGTCGCTGCTTAAAAGCACGTGCGAAAAAAAAGGCCTGCGGCGTGAAACCGCAGGCCCTGAAAATCCCACCCACTGGGACACGGAGCAATTGGTTTAAACGGGCATCAGGCGACCTTTTGCGCCTTGACGGTGAACTGGTTGGCCGGCCGGTCCAGGCCCAGGTTTTCGCGCAGGGTGCTGCCTTCGTATTCGGTGCGAAAGAGGCCGCGCCGCTGCAACTCTGGAATCACCAGCTCGACAAAATCATTGAGCGACTCAGGCAGCACCGGCGGCATCACGTTAAAGCCGTCGGCCGCGCCGTTTTCAAACCACTCCTGCATCTTGTCGGCAATGGTTTGCGGCGTGCCCACCACCACCCAGTGGCCGCGCGCGCCGGCCAGGTATTCATAGAGCTGGCGCACGGTGAGCTTGTCGCGCCGGGCCAGCTCCAGCACCACATGGGCGCGGCTGTTTTGCCCGGGCGGCGGCTCGGGGATGTAGGGCGGCGGCGCGTCCAGGTCCCACTTCGACAAATCTTCACCGGGCCAGAAGGTGTGCAGCGTGTTCAGGCCCACGGAGGGGTGGATCAGCTTTTGCAGCTCGGCCCACTTGGCGTCGGCTTCTGCCTGCGTGCGGCCGACCACTGGGGAGATGCCGGGCAGCACCAGCAATTGCTCGGGCCGGCGGCCGTATTTGGCCAGCCGCCCCTTCACATCGCGGTAGAAAGCCTGCGCCTCGGCCAGGCTGGTCCAGGCGGTGAAAATGGCTTCGGCCGACGCCGCGGCCAGCTCACGGCCGGGCTCGGACGAACCTGCCTGCACGATCACCGGGTAGCCCTGCGGCGGGCGCTCCAGGTTCAGCGGGCCGCTGACCTTGAAGTACTTGCCCGAGTGGTTGATCGCATGCACCTTGGCCGGGTCGAAGTATTTGCCTGATGCCGGGTCGCGGAAGAAGGCGTCGTCTTCAAAGCTGTCCCACAGGCCCTTGACCACATCGATGAATTCATGGGCCTGCTCATAGCGCACGGCGGGCTCGGGGTGCTTGTCCAGGCCAAAGTTGCCGTACACGTTGTCAGCGCCCGTGGTCACTACGTTCCAGGCGGCGCGGCCCTTGCTCAGGTGGTCGAGCGAGGAGAACTTGCGCGCCAGCAGGAAGGGGTCTTCATAGGTGGTCGATGCTGTTGCCACAAAGCCGACGTGTTTGGTCACGGCCGAGAGCGCAGCCCACAAAGTCACCGGTTCAAAGTAAGACACCCGGCCCTGGCGGCTGAAGGCTTCGTCGTCGCCGTGAAAAGCCATGCCTGGGCTGTCGGCCACAAAGACCTGGTCAAAGAGGCCGCGCTCGGCGATCTGGGCCACCTCGATGTAGTGGTCGATGTTGACGCCCGAATCCACTTGTGAGCCGGGATGCCGCCAGGCGGCGATGTGATGGCCGGTGGCCATGATGAAAGCGCCCAGGCGCAGTTTGCGTTGTGTCATGAGATGTCTTTCTGTTTCTGTCAGTCTGTATGTCAGTCAATCAGGTGTTTAGTGGCGGGCAGGCGCCGGCTTCCATGCGGTGAAGTGGCTCTCCAGCTTCTGCAGCGCAAAGTTCACTGCTACGCCTATGGCGGTGATGGCGATGATCCCGAAGTACATGTCGGCAATCAGGAAGCTGAACTGGGCGTAAATGATCAGGTAGCCCAGCCCGGCCTTGGCGCCCACCATCTCGGCGGCGATCAGCACCAGCATGGCGGAGGCAGCCGCCAGTCGTATGCCCACAAAGATGGTCGGTACAGACGCCGGCAGTATCACTTTGAGGAACAGCTGGCGAGATGTCGCACCCATGGTGCGCGCCGATTTCACCAGCAGCGGGTCAACCTGCCGCACCGCCGAGATGGTGTTGAGCAAGAGCGGCCAGGCGCAGGCGTAGACCACGATGGAGACCTTGGACACCTCGCCAATACCCAGCAGCAAGAGGAATACCGGCAGCAGGGCCAGCGGTGCGGTGTTGCGCAGCAGCTCGATCAGCGGATTCAGCGCATTGCCCAGGCGCTGGTACCAGCCTATGGCCAGGCCCAGCGGAATGGCCAGCACAATGGCCAGAAGCAAGCCGCCCAGCGAGCGCGCCAGGCTGATGGAAGTGTGTTCCCAGAGCTGGCCGTTCAACGCCAGCGTCCAGCCGGCGGCCAGTACTTCGCTCAGCGGCGGCAGGAAGGTCGGGTCGGTCAGGCCGAGCCGCGGCGCCAGCTCCCACAGCAAGGCCAGCGCGACGATCAGGCCGGAGCGCCAGGTGGCGTTGGCCAACTGGTGGTAAAGCCGCAGCCAGACCGGTGGCGTTTTCAGCAGCAGTGCTTGCTGGGCGGTGGCATGTGTTCCCGCGTTCAGGGCAATCTCAGACATGGGCGTGTTCTTTCTTTTCGGGTTGTGAGGCAATGCGCGCACGGCGCTCCTGGCGGGCCGAGGCGACTTCGTCATGCAGCAGCGACCAGATCTCGTGGCGCAGCTCGCCAAAGAGCGGCAGCGAGCGCACGTCGTCGGTGTCGGCCCGCAGGGATTCGGGGATGTCCACGATCTGCTTGATGCGGCCGGGCCGCGTGGTCATGATCGCCACGCGCTGGCCCAGCACCACGGCTTCGTCGATGCCGTGGGTGATAAACACAATCGTCTTGCCGGTGCGTTGCCAGATCTCGACCAGCTCTTCCTGCAACGTTTCACGCGTCTGTGCGTCAAGTGCGGCGAAAGGCTCGTCCATCAGCAGCACCTCGGGCTCGTAAGCCAGGCTGCGCGCAATGGCCACGCGCTGCTTCATGCCGCCCGAGAGCTCATGCGGAAAGCGGTTGGCAAAGTCGGTCAGGCCCACCAGCGCCAGGTAGTGCGCGGCCTTCTCACGCCGGGCACGCTTGCCCACGCCTGCAACTTCCAGGCCGAAGGCCACGTTGTCGAGTGCGCTCAGCCAGGGGAAGAGGGCGTATTGCTGGAACACCACGCCGCGGTCACGCGCCGGGCCTGTCACGGGTTTGCCGTCGATCAGCACGCGGCCGCTGGTGGGCAGCGCCAGGCCGGCCAGCAAATCGAGCAGCGTCGACTTGCCGCAGCCGCTGGGCCCGACCAGCACCAGGAATTCGCCCGGCTTCACCTCCAGCGTGACGTCATGCACCGCGACAAAGCGCTTTGCGGCGCCGCCGTCGTCCGCGCGCACGGTGAACTCCTTGCTGACGTTTTCAAAACGGATCTTGGCGGTGCTCATTTGGCGGCCGCCAGTTTTTCGGCGTTGTTGAAGTAGGGGTTGAAGGCGTTGGTGTAGAGGTCTGCGGGCTTGACCTGGCCGGGCTTGAGCAGGCCGTCCTTGACCAGCCAGTTGATCCAGATCTGCAGTTCGCTGTCTTTGATCACGCCGCCGGTTCCCGCCACGCCGGTGCTTTTCCAGTACTGGATGGTGTCGGCACTTTCGGCGCGCTTGCGGGCTTCAATGACTTTGACAAAGCGCGCACGCACCTCGGCGGCCGGTGTGTTGCGGGCCCACTCGATGGAGCGTGCCAGCGCCGACACCAGGTGGCGGCTGGTGTTGGGGTTTTGCTCGATGAATTTGTTGTGCAGGACGATGGTTCCCGCGGTGAAGTTGCCGTACAGAGCGCGGTCGGTAAACAGCGGGTGTATACCGCCGCGCTCCAGCGCCTTGTCGCGCAGCACGCCGCCCAGCGTGGTGACCTCCACATGGCCCTGGCGCAGCGCCTGCTCGCCGGTGACGGGCGGCGTGACCACCAGGGTCACCTGCTTGGCCTCGGCGTCGCTCAGCTTGGCGCGGTCCAGGTATTCACGGACCATGAACTCATGGTGGGCGCCCAGCGTGTTCACCGCGACCTTTTTGCCGAGCAGGTCGCGCGCCGATTTGATGGGGCTGTCGTCTTTGACGTAGTAGCCGCTGTAAGTGTTCTCGTCTACGCCGTAGTAACCCAGCACGGCCTTGATCGGCGCCTTCTTGGCCAGCAGCTTGACGACCGCGCCGTTGAAGGCGCCGCCCAGGTCAACGTCGCCAGTGACCACGCTCTGGATGTCTTGCGGGCCGCTGATGGTGTTGCCCACCCACTTGGCCTTGAGCGGTGCGAGGTAGCCCAGCTCCTCGGCCAGCTCTATCCAGGTGACCTGGCCGGCCCAGCCCTGGTAGCGGATTTCGGTTTTCTCAAGCGGTGGGGCGGCATGGCCCTGCGTGGCAAACAAACCGAGAGACAAAGCGGCAAGGCCGAGGAAGCGAGTGATGGTCATGGCATGAAGAGAGAGTGGTTGACGCGCTCGACAACGCAGCATCCATGCCAGTGATTCAGGGCCTATTTCGGGGGATTTCGCGGGTTTAAGCAGCCCGGCTGCTGCATTCGATGCAGTTGCCTGCTGATCGACTGACAGTGCCTGCGCGCTTTGGCGCACCTCGGTCTTAAAGATGATTTCGGTTTTAAGAAGCTCGTTTTTATTCTTTGGCGTTTTGAATCGCGCCACCTAGAGTCCGTTTCATGGGCCCCGGCTGCTGCCCATCCCCATCGAAATGGCGGCTGATCCGGGCTGTATGGAAACAACTTTGAACGACTGCTCAGGGAACGACGATGCCTTCTGAAACATCCGAACTGGTTTTGCCTCAGGCGCTGGAAGAGGCGCGCGAAGCCGCGCAGCAAGCTGGCTTGCCCTATGCCGGCGGTGTGCCGCCACAACTCGCATGGCAGCTTTTTTCGTCGGGCGAGGCCTTGCTGGTCGACGTGCGCTCGGGTGAAGAGCGCAAGTTTGTCGGCCATGTGCCCGGCAGCCTTCATGTGGCCTGGGCCACCGGCACGGCGCTGACGCGCAACCCGCGCTTTGTGCGTGAGCTTGAAGCCAAGGTGGGCGGCAAGGAGGCCGTGGTGCTTTTGCTGTGCCGCAGCGGCAAGCGCTCGGCGCTGGCGGCAGAGGCGGCAGCCAAGGCCGGTTTCACGCAGGTCTACAACGTGCTCGAAGGCTTTGAAGGCGAGATCGATGCGCAGCAGCATCGCGGTGTGGCCGACGGCTGGCGCTTCCGGGGCCTGCCCTGGGAACAGGACTGAGGGAGGTTGCCATGGCGGTGTTTGATGTCAACCAGATTGTGGGCGACCTGCATGCGGTGCGGTGCCAGTGGCGTGAATCGCAAAAGCGTTCACGTGAGCCGGGTGGGCGCGAGTTTCCTTCGCGTGACGCGCTGGCCCAGGTGATCGAAGCGCTCAAGGGCGCACTCTTTCCGATGCGGCTGGGCCCGCCTGACTTGCGCCAGGAGAGTGAAGACTTTTACGTTGGCCATACGCTGGACTCGGCCCTGCACGGGCTGCTTGCGCAGGTGCGGCTGGAGCTGACCTACAGCGCGCGCCACCAGGGCCGGGGCGATGCCGATATCGAAACAGAAGCGCTGCTGGCCGCGCGCAGCTTTGCCGGCGCCTTGCCCGGCATCCGCCAGTTGCTGGACAGCGATGTGCTGGCCGCCTACAACGGCGACCCCGCCGCCCGCAGCGTTGACGAAGTGCTGCTGTGCTACCCGGGCGTGCTGGCAATGATCCACCACCGCCTGGCGCACCAGCTCTATAAGCTGGGCCTGCCGCTGCTGGCGCGCATTGCGGCCGAGCTGTCGCATTCACAGACCGGCATAGACATTCATCCGGGTGCCCAGATCGGCCCCGGCTTTTTTATCGACCACGGCACGGGCGTTGTGATCGGCGAGACCGCCGTGATCGGCCAGCGTGTGCGCCTCTACCAGGCCGTCACGCTAGGCGCCAAACGTTTTCCGAAAGACCTGGAGGGCAAGCTGCAAAAAGGCCTGCCGCGCCACCCCATTGTGGAAGACGACGTGGTGATCTACGCTGGTGCCACCATCCTGGGCCGGGTCACCTTGGGCAAGGGGGCGGTGATAGGCGGCAATGTGTGGATCACTTATGACGTGCCGGCAGGCGGCAATGTCACGCAGGCCGTCTCGCGCGACTCGGCCGGTGTGGAGGCCGCAGCGCAAACACTCGGGAGCGCACTGATATGACGGCGCTGGTTGAAAGCTTCGGCATCGCGGTGCGCCAGTCGCGCGAGGCTCAGGGCTGGTCGCAGGAAGGGCTGGCCGAACGCTCGGACCTCAACCGCTCCTATGTGGGCGAGATCGAGCGGGGCAGGGCGATTGCTTCGCTGGTCACGGTCGAAAAACTCGCGGTGGCGCTGGGCATGTCGCCCTCGTCGCTGGTCACGCGCGGTGAGGCCATCAGCCAGGCCAATCTGGTGCGCGGCATCAACTTGATGGCTATAGCATGTTGAAGCCTGCCCACTGGCCCACGACACTGCAGCCCATTGATTTTTCTTTGTAGCTTTGTTTTTTCCAACGAGGGAGTTTTTCTATGTCGGCAACAGTGGGCGGAACCACCGCACTCGGCGATAACGCCGCGCGGCAACTAGCCAATGCAACCAAAACCACAGCGCAACTCGAGACCATCTCGCCGCGCTGGCTGACCCACCTGCTGCAATGGGTGCCTGTCGAGGCCGGTATCTACCGCCTCAACAAGGTCAAGAACCCGGAGTCGATCAAGGTCAAATGCACCGCACGCGAAGAAGAAAACCAGCTGCCGCGCACCTTTGTCGACTACGAGGAAGCGCCGCGCGAATTTTTCCTCAACGCCGTCAGCACCGTGCTGGACGTGCACACCCGCATCTCCGACCTCTACAGCAGCCCGCACGACCAGATCAAGGAACAACTGCGCCTGACGATAGAGACCATCAAGGAAAACCAGGAAAGCGAGCTCATCAACAACCCGGACTACGGCCTGCTGGCGCAAGTCACGGACGAGCAGCGCATCTTCCCGCTGACCGGCGCGCCCACGCCCGACGACCTGGACGAGCTGCTGACCAAGGTCTGGAAGGAACCCGCCTTCTTCCTCACGCACCCGCTGGCCATTGCCGCCTTTGGCCGTGAAGCCACGCGCCGCGGCACGCCGCCGCCCACGGTCAGCCTCTTCGGCTCGCAGTTCATCACCTGGCGCGGCATTCCGCTGATCCCTTCGAACAAGGTACCGGTGGCTGACGGCAAGAGCAAGATTTTGCTGCTGCGTGTGGGCGACAAGCGCCAGGGCGTGGTCGGTTTGTTCCAGCCGGGCCTACCCGGCGAACAAAGCCCGGGCCTGTCGGTGCGCTTCATGGGCATCAACAACCATGCGATCTCGTCTTACCTGATCTCGCTGTATTGCTCGCTCGCGGTGCTGACCACCGATGCGCTGGCGGTGCTAGACGACGTCGAGATCGGCAAATACCACGACTACCCCGATACCTATAAATAAAGCGCGGTGAACATGCTCGCTTCCACTCCCCAGGCCGTGCAGCCTGAGTCGCCTATCGATACGGCATTGCTGTCACGCATGGCCACCGCCTTGTTTGCGGCCTTGCCGGGCGAGGCGCCCACGCTGCCCGCATCGCCCGTGCCGGGCGTGCAGGGGCCTTTGCACCTGGCGCCGCCGGGCTCGCCCCTGGCCAGCCCCGCGGGCTTTGGCCCAGGCGTTCCGGGCACGCCGATCCCGCAAGGGCAGATTCCCGGCAGCAACCTGATTCCGGCATCACCGGCGCAACTGCCTTCGCTGGCCAACCGGGCACCGGCCTTGCTGCCGCATGCGGCGGCCGGCAACGGTGTGCCCGACACGGCTGTCAGCGTGTTGCCTGCGTATGAGCCGCGCATTGGCGGCGCTGCAGTGGGCGTGCCAGAAGCTGCCGCGGCTGCGCAGCCGCCTACGGGCGCCGCGCCCTACTATTTCCTCGGTGATCGGCATGGCCAGCCCAGCGCGGACGGGCGCGATGCCGGCCTCGATGGCCTGGCGAGCTTGCCTTTCAGCCAGCCCGGCGTGCCGTCCGTTTATGGGCCCGCGCAAGCGGCGCAGCCCCCAGAAGCCGCACCCACCGAGCCGAAGTTCTACTTCGTTGATTCAGTGGTGCTGCCCACGGGCTACGTCACGCCCGCCAAACCCGCGCCGCACGCCACCGTGCCGCTGGCAGGCCAGTCGGCGCATCCGGCGTTTGATGTGCATGCGGTGCGCCGCGACTTTCCCATCCTGCAGGAGCGCGTCAATGGCCGGCAGCTGGTGTGGTTCGACAACGCCGCGACCACGCACAAGCCGCAGTCCGTCATAGACCGGATTTCGCATTTCTACGAGCACGAGAACTCCAACATCCACCGCGCGGCGCATGAGCTGGCCGCGCGCGCCACCGACGCCTATGAAGGCGCTCGCGAGCGGGTGAAGAAGTTCATCAACGCGCCTGACGTGAATGAAGTGATCTTTGTGCGCGGCACCACCGAGGCCATCAACCTGGTGGCCAAAAGCTGGGGCGGCCAGCACGTAGGCGAGGGCGACGAGATCATCGTCAGCAACCTGGAGCACCACGCCAACATCGTGCCGTGGCAGCAGCTCGCCGCCGCCAAGGGCGCCAAGCTGCGCGTGATCCCGGTCGACGATTCGGGCCAGGTGCTGCTGGACGAATACCGCAAGCTGCTGAACGACCGCACCAAGATCGTGGCCGTCACGCAGGTCTCCAACGCGCTGGGTACCGTGGTGCCTGTGAAAGAGATTGTCGAGATGGCGCACCGCGCCGGCGCCAAGGCGCTGGTGGACGGCGCGCAGTCGGTCTCGCACATGCGGGTGGACGTGCAGGCGCTGGGCGCGGACTTCTTTGTTTTCTCGGGCCACAAGGTCTTTGGCCCCACCGGCATCGGCGTGGTCTGGGGCAGGCGCGAGGTGCTGGAAGACATGCCGCCCTGGCAGGGCGGCGGCAACATGATTGCCGATGTCACGTTTGAAAAAACCGTGTTCCAGCCGATTCCCAACAAGTTCGAAGCCGGCACCGGCAACATCGCCGATGCGGTGGGCCTGGGCGCTGCCATCGACTATGTGAACCGCATCGGCATTGAAAACATCGCACGTTATGAACACGATCTGCTGGTCTACGGCATGCAGCAGCTTGGCGCCATCCCGGGTGTACGCCTGATCGGCACCGCGGCCGACAAGGCCAGCGTGATGTCGTTTGTGCTGGCGGGCTACAGCACCGAAGAAGTCGGCCATGCGCTCAATGAAGAGGGCATTGCCGTGCGCACAGGCCACCATTGCGCGCAACCGATCCTGCGGCGCTTTGGGGTCGAGACCACGGTGCGGCCGTCGCTGGCCTTCTACAACACTTTTGACGAGATAGACCGGCTGGTCGCGGTCGTCAAGCGGCTGGCGGGGCAGCGGCGCGCGGGGTGAGGGGCAGAGAGCAGGGAAGATGGGGTGTAAAGGTCGGTTAGCTTGCCGTCCTACAGCAGGGTTTTCGAAAATGCCTTACATATGAGGTCTGGCATTTTTCTTTCGCCTTTCTTCCCTTCACTTCCTCTCTTCCCCTTTTCCCCTTCCATCTTTTCTGGAGAACCCCATGGCCCAATACAACATCGCCGTCATCGTCGGCAGCATCCGCAAGGACTCGTTCAACAAAAAGCTCGCCAGGGCGCTTGAAAAGCTGTTCCCCGCGGATTTCAGCTTCACCCATGTGCGCATTGACGACCTGCCACCCTACAACCAGGACGACGACGCGAATCAGGCCGCTTCAGTCCTCCGGCTTAAAGGCGAGATCAACGCGGCGCAGGGCCTGCTGTTTGCCACGCCTGAATACAACCGCTCGATTCCCGGCGTGCTGAAAAACGCCATCGACCATGCGTCGCGCCCCTATGGCCAAAGCGCCTGGAACGGCAAGCCGGCAGGCGTGATCGGCGCGTCCGTCGGCCCCATCGGCACGGCACTGTCGCAGCAGCACCTGCGCAATATCCTGGCTTACCTGAATGCGCCCACGCTGGGACAGCCCGAGGCCTTCATCCACAACAAGGAAGGCCTGTATGACGCCGACGGCAATATCGGCGAGGCGAGCCGCAAGTTTTTGCAAGGCTGGGTCGACGCCTATGTGGACTGGGTCAAAAAACACGCCTGAGCAGCGCCAGATACAAAAGCAGGTATTTGAGGCGAGGCTTTAGCCAGGGCCAGTTAAAGGGCCTTGGTGGTGCTTTATGCCTGCCGATGACATGTCAGGTTTGCCCGTAAGAACGGTACCAGGCAGCTACTCAATTTAATAGTGTTGAATGTCGTCGAAATTTGACCCAGTTAGAACTGAAATTTCCATCCAGACCTGACCCACCTAAGTCCTCCCACGCCTCACAAAGAGAGTGGGTCAAAATTTAATGAAACGATTGGGTCAAGTTTCAGCGCAATTCAACACTGCTGGAGACTTGTGGTTCTACATATCATTTGATCGCGCACGCTATAAAAGTGGCGTCAATCGTTCCGACATGGTTGCGCGGGTGGTTTTTTCATTCCAAACGATCCAATCTGCGTCTGCGTATGTGGTTAGTCAATTTCCAGAGCTGAAGAACGTTATTGGCGATATCGCTAACAACGGACAGGCCGCATTGGTCGAATTGCCGGCGGAGCAGGCGAGTCTGTGATGCTTATGCACCTGTCTCGCTAGTTTTGGAGGCACGGGGAGTCCGGAAGTGATATCAGCTAGAAACAGCAAAGCCCGCGCTTGCGGGCTTTTTGCTGTGCGCTCTTGGGAGCCTGTCGTGGAGCTTAGGCAGCCAAAGCAGCCTTGTCCTGGTTGGCGGAGGGCCGTGTGTGCGTCACGATTTCGATTTCAGCGGAAGCCAGGGCCGCTGCCTTGGCGGCTTCGCCCATGGCCAGGCCTTCGGCGCGCACAAAGCGCACGTCGGTGATGCCGAAGAAACCGAACACCACCTTCAGGTAGCTCTCTTGATGCTCCATGGCGGTAGCGGCTTCGCTGGTCGAATACACACCGCCGCGGGCGGAAGCCACTATCACCGTCTTGCCGCCGGCCAGGCCCACGGGGCCTTTGTCGGTGTACTTGAAGGTGCGGCCGACTTGTGCGATGCGGTCGATCCAGGCCTTGAGCTGGCTGGGGATGGCGAAGTTGTACAGCGGTGCGCCCACCACGATCACGTCGGCGGCCAGGAATTGCGTTACCAGGGCTTCAGACACGGCGTTTTCGCGTTTTTGAGCATCGCTCAGCACGGCGTCGGCAGGCATGCGAAAACCCAGCGATTCGGCTGACAGGTGGGTGGGGGTGTTGACGGCCAGGTCCAGGTAGCTGACTTCGGTGCCGGGGTTGGCGGCGCGCCAGGAGGCCACGATCTGGGCGGTGAGCTGGCGGGAAACCGAGTTGCCGCCAAGAATGCTGGAGTCGACGTGAAGAAGCTTGGTCATGATGGAAATCCTTAGAAAGTTGGTTTGTGAATCAGGTTGTTAGGCCGTGTTCACCATGAATCGCAGCCATGGATAGATTGTGCGGATGGTGTGAGTGTTTGATAAGTCGGCAAAGATGTGACTTATCGTTCTACTGATGAGACAATAGAGGCTGGAAAATCCTGTTTTGAGCCCCAGAAAGGAAGCCGCGCCATGCAAGACCTCAACGACATGCTGTATTTCGCCGAAGTGGTGGAGCGGGGCGGTTTTGCCGCCGCCGGCCGGGCGCTGGGCCTGCCCAAGTCGCGCCTGTCGCGCCGCGTGGCCGAACTGGAGACGCGCCTGGGCGTGCGCCTTTTGCAGCGCACCACCCGCAAGCTCTCGTTGACGGAAGTCGGCGAGATCTATTTACGCCACTGCAACGCCATGCGCGACGAAGCCATGGCGGCATCCGAAGCCGTGGCGCAGATGCAGGTCGAGCCGCGCGGCACGCTGCGCATCACCTGCCCGGTCACGCTGGCGCAGAGTTCCATGGGCTACCTGGTGCCGCGCTTCCTGGAGATGTACCCGCACGTGCGCGTCGACATGCGCGTGACCAACCGCGTGATCGACCTGGTGGAAGAGGGCATAGACATCGCGCTGCGCGTGCGGCCCACACTGGAAGACAGCGGCAGCCTGGTGGTCAAGAACCTGGGCGTGAGCTCCGGCCGCCTGCTGGCCAGCCCGGCGTTGCTGCAGCGCCAGGGCATGCCCGAAAAACCCGAAGACCTGCTCAAGCTCGACACGGTGGCCATGTCCTGGAGCGACGGGCGCTCATCCTGGCGGCTGCTCGGCCCCGACGGAAAAGAGTTTGTGCTGCAGCACCAGCCGCGCTATGTCGCCGACGATTTGCAAACCCTCAAGCTCGCGGTGCTGGCCGGCACCGGCATGAGTTTCATCCCCGACTCCATGAGCGGAGCCGAGCGGCAGGCCCAGTTACTGGTGCCGGTGCTGCCGGGCTGGTCGCTGCCTTCCGGTGTGGCCCATGCCGTGTTCCCCTCGCGGCGCGGACAGGTGCCGGCGGTGAGGAGTTTTCTGGACTTTATTGGGGAGCGGATGAATGGGGATGGTTTGGTTTGATTTTTTGTTTGTGCTTTTTGCTGAGGGTGGCCGGCCGGGGGGTGCTCGGCGGCAAGTCGGCTTGTCGATGACCGCTGGCCGGGAGTGGCCCGGCGGCCAGTAACTTTCTTTTGCTTCGCCAAAAGAAAGTCACCAAAGAAAAGGCGACCCGCAGTCTGGGTCCCTACGCTGCGCTTCGGGCAACCTGCGGTGCTCGAGCCAAGCGGGGTCAAAAACAACTCGCTTCGCTCAAACAAGTTTTTGCCCTGATCCGCTTGTCTCTGCGCTCCTCGGCCCAGCCAGGACGGGGCAATCGGGAACGGGAACGGGAACGGGGACAAATACCAAAGACAAAAAACCAACAAGGACTCGCCATGGCGAGTCCTTGTTTCTTCTGGTATTCAGTATTGGTATTAGGCTGTTCGGTATTTCCTCTCCCCACCCCTTCTGGCTGCGCCGAGGAGCGGAGGTCCAGACGGATAAGGGCAAAAACTTGTTTGAGCCGCAGGCGAGTTGTTTTTGACCCCGTCTGGACCGAGCACCGCAGGTTGCCCCGGAGCGAAGCGCAGGGGACGCAGACAGTAGGGTCGCCTTTTCTTTGCTTACTTTCTTTTGGCGAAGCAAAAGAAAGTGAGTTGCATGCCGGGCAACCCCCGGCCAGCAAGCCTCAGCAAAAAGCACAAAGGCCAAGCAAGAACAGGCCAAAACCCCCTCGCCCACAGCCAGCAATAAATTCAACAGCTAACGCCCCACTCCGCCTGCGCCGGAAGCAGAAGGCAAAGAAGGCAAATCCACCATCACAGGCTGCCCAGGCGCCGTGCACCCGGTGTCGCAGCACTTCCCGGGCTGCCGGTTCCGCGTAATGGCCCGGTCAGGGTCATGCGCAACCCCCCGTTCCAGAATCCGCTCGACCAGCTCTACCTTGGACCCTACCGGGTAGTTACGGTAGATCTCCTGCTTCATTGCTGCGGGGGAGCCGCCGCCGTGCAGGCTGATGACGCTGTACCAGCCGCCCTGGTAGCCGGCTGTGAGGTCTTCGATGAAGCGGGCGGTTTCTATGCGCTGCTCATACGGCACGTCGGGGTTGGCGCGCAGCACTTCGGAGAGTTTGGCGCCGGTTTCGGGGTTGTGGTCTTCGTCGGGGCCGGGCAGGGTGACGATCAGGCCGCCGCTGACGTAGTGGGCGATGCGGTGCATGTCATAAATCTTGGTGGCCAGCAGCAGCTTGCCGATGTTGCTGAACACCGCGTCGGGCACAAAAGTCTTGCTGTGTTCGTCGGCCTTGCCGTAGACGCTGGCGGCCACGCCGCAGGCGTAAAAGCTTTCGGTGATGGTGATGAGCTCTACCATCTGCTCGCGCAGGTGGGTTTCCTTGCCCGGGTCAAAGCCGTTGGCCTCGCACATCAGCGCGCCGGCGCCAATCAGCAAGTCGCCAAAACCCGCGCGTGCGCCTATGCAGGTGTGGCGGTGGTGGGTGGCGTAGCTGTAGGTGAGGTGGCCGGAGTGTTCCCAGGTGCCGTTGCCGCCGTCGTAAAACACGCTCTCCCAGGGTACGAACACCTTGTCGAACATCACCACGCCGGTGCTCTGGCCGTATTTGCGGCTGAAGAGCGCGGCGCCGTGCTCGACCTTCTCGCCGGGGCGGCCTGCCGGGCGGGCGATGATGGTGATGCCGGGCGCGTCGACCGGCACGGCGCAACAGACGGCGAAGTCGGCGTCTTCTTTGCCCATGTTGCGGCAGGGCATGACGAGGAACTCGTGCACGTAAGGCGCACCGGTCACGATGGCTTTGGTGCCCGAGATGACGATGCCTTTGGCGTTGCGCTCGACCACATGCACATAGCTGTCGACATTGGCCTGCTCGTGCGGGCGGCGGCTGCGGTCGCCTTTGGCGTCGGTCATGGCGACCGCCAGCGTCAAATCCTGGTCCTGCACGCGGTGCAGGTAGTTGAGGAAGCGGGCGGTGTGTTCGCTCCGGCCCTGGGCGTCGTCTATGCGCGCCGAGACCTGGCCGATGGCGTTGAGTGCGTCGTGCGTGAGGTAGCGCTGGGCGCAGCCGGTTTCCTGGCAGACCAGGCGCACCGCCTCCAGCTTGTTGAGCAAATCGCCGCTGCTGGTGTTGATGTGGCTGAGGCGGTTGACCCGCTTGCCGCTGGTATGCTGCACCGCCGTCATCAGTGGGGCGTACTGGGCTTTCAGCGCATAGTCATAGGTCAGCGCGATCGCATTGATGCCGGGGCCAAAGCCGCGCTCATCGGCCACGTTGTCGACCTGCCGCCCGTCGAGGAAGACCCGGGGTTTGTAGCGGCGCAGCGACTCGCGAAAGTCATCGCCGGACATCAGGCTGGCGGCTGGGGCGGGGGCGTTCATGGCTGTCTCCTGTAGGGTTGGAAGAGATGGCTTGCGGGTGGCTGGTGGGGAAGTTTGAGGTGTCGTTTAAATATTTGAACATTGTTCAAAATTTAAAACAAGCGTTAATTTTCACCATTTTTTGGGGATTTTCAGGCTGACTTTGGGCTTACATTTGACCGATGCAAGCCCGAATAGACCGCCAGCTGGCCCAAAGCGACTCACGCCGCAAGGGGGTGCTGGACGCCGCCCGCGCGGTGTTTGAGCGCCTGGGCATTGAGGGTGCCAGCATCCGCGAGATCGCCAAAGAAGCCGGCTACACCGCCGGCGCCATCTATTCCTATTTTGAAAACAAAGAGGCGATTTACGGCGCCTTGCTGGCCGAGTCGCTGGAGCGGCTGAATGCCGTGGTCGATGCCGCCGGCGCCGATTGCACTGCGCCGGCCGACCTGCTGGAGGCCAAGGCCGATGCCTGGTTCGGCTTCTTCGCGGCCAACCCGCGCGACCTGGATTTGGGCTTTTACCTGGTGCAGGGCATGCGCCCGCGCGGGTTGACGGCCGAGCTGAACTTCCAGCTCAACGACCGCCTGCACGACGCCCTGCGGCCTTGCGAAGCGGCCCTGCAAGCCATGGGTTTGAACGCCGAGGAAGCCTTGCGCGAGAATACGGCCTTGTTCGCACACGGTGTCGGCCTTCTGCTGATGATGCACACAGGCCGTATCCGCATGTTCGGGCAAGACGCCACGCTGCTGTTTGAGGCCTACCTGATCAGTCTGGTAGAGCGCCTGCAGCGCACTCCACACGCTTAAAGGCCTGAACGCCCGAGCGCTTGAACGGGTGGTGGCGTGATCGCCTCACTGTTCTTGATTTTTTCCCAGGATTTCCCATGCTGCTCGATGCCGACGACTCCCAACTGGTGCTGGTGGACTACCAGTCCCGCCTCATGCCCTCCATCTTTGAAAGCAGTGTGGTGCTGGCCAATGCGCTGAGGCTGGCGCGCATCGCCAAACTGCTGGACGTGCCCGTGTGGGGCACCGCCGAAAACCCCGCATCGCTGGGCCCCAACGTGCCCGAGATACAAGCCGCTATCCAGGCGGCCGGCGGCAAGACGCTGGACAAGATGTCTTTCAGCGCCGTGGCCGACGGCCTGGGCGAGATGCTGCGTCCACCGGTGCGCAAAGTGCAGGCCGGCGGCAACGCCCGCAGCCTGCCCAAGCATTTGCAAAAGGCGGCGCCCGAACCGGAAGAGGGCAGAAGCACCATCGTCATCGCCGGCTGTGAAGCCCATGTCTGCCTGATGCAGACCGCGCTGGATCTGCTGGAAGACGAATTTGAAGTCTGGGTGGTGACGGATGCCTGCAGCTCACGCAGCGAACGCAACCGCGACGCGGCCTTCGACCGCCTGGCCGGCAACGGCGCCGAGCTGGTGACGACCGAGATGGTGGCGTTTGAGTGGCTGCGCACGGCCGAGCATGAGGCTTTCAAGGATGTGCTGGGCTTGGTGAAGTAGCGCTCGTCCACTGGTCCCGCCCAATCATCTCGGTCGAATCATTGGCAGGATTCGATACACCGAATTTCAATACTCACAGCGTGAGGCCATCCATGCATCTACGTGCCTTTTTACAAAGCATTTTCCTGTTGCCTGTTTTAGCGCCACTCGGAGCGCTTGGCCAAGCTCAATCGATGGCCCCACGCATGAAAAAGGTGGCAATCGATGGATGGCTACTGGAGCTTCCTGAAGATTGGCGTGTAGATCAGTCTTCCAAACCAAACCAGCCGATTTTTCGGCCGCTCGACAGAAAAAGCGCCTGCTTCGTCAGAGTGCAAGCGCTGCCCGAGAACATAGGAATTTCGCCCGTCCAGTTAGCCTTGGAGATCCGGCAGAGCTTTCAGCAATCTGCAGAACAGACTAAATTTAAATGGCGTGTGATGAGAGAGACGGTTGCCTCGACAGCCATTGGTGTAGTGCAGAACCTTGACTTGTTCGACGCTGAGAACAAGGTCAGGTATGTTCTAAAAACAGTCATCACGGGTCAGTCAATGGCGATGCTTATTCTTCACGACTATTCCTGTGAATCTCATTCGGCTTCGGATGCGTTCTTTGCCCCAATTCTTGAATCCCTTTCTCCTTCTTCCTGATTCCTGATTCCTGCAAATACTCCACGATTTCTGGTGGATCGGACTTTGTGAAGTAGAACCGCGGGCTATTTGCCTCGAAGGTTTCCCGGCTTTACAGTAGGCCCCCAGTTCCACCCCGACCTGCGAGGATCCCATGCCACCTGCCGACACCTGGCTCTTTGCACTGACCTTTCTCACGGCCCTGGGCTGCGCGCTTGTCGCGGGCATCTTCCTGGCGTTTTCCAGCTTCGTGATGGGCGCTCTCGCCCGCATCAACCCGCCCGCCGGCATTGCCGCGATGCAATCCATCAATGTGGTGGTGCTCAACCCGCTTTTCCTCGGTCTTTTTATGGGCACCGCATTGGCGTGCGCCGTACTGTTTGTCTACGCCGTAACGCACTGGCAAACTCCGGCCGCGTTATGCCTGGCGGCGGGGAGTTTTTGCTACGTGGTGGGCACTTTCGGCGTGACCATGGCTTTCAATGTGCCGCGCAACAACACGCTGGCGCAGATGGAGCCGGCGAGCGCGGAGGCCGCCGGTTTTTGGCGAGGCTATGTGTCTGGCTGGACGATGTGGAATCACGTGCGCACGATTGCGGGCCTGGTGGCCGCTGCGCTGCTGGTTTGGGCGCTGGTCCGGCTTTAGGCGCCGGTCTGGCAGGCACTTGCGCGAATTTGATGTCCGAATCCGGCGAGGCCAGCCGGCCATAGGGCGGCATCATGGTGAACCCAAAGAAGGAGTTCCCATGTCTCACAGCTTCCAGGTGGTCGGAATTGACCACGAGCAGTTCCAGAATCTCTTCAGCCTTACCGACGAGCAGTTAAAGGAGTACTCTGCCGTGCGCTGCTTCGCCACAGAAAGCCCAGGCTACCCATGCCGTGTCAGCCTGGAGGATGCGCGCGTCGGAGAAGAGCTGTTGCTCTTGCCGTTTCTTCACCAACCGGCCACGTCACCCTATCGTGCATCCGGCCCGATATTTGTTCGGCGAGGCGCCCGGCAGTGCAAGTCGCCAGTCGGTGAACTTCCAGGCTACGTAACCAGCCGCCTGATGTCTGTGCGCGCATACGATGCTGCACACATGATGGTCGCCGCCAGCGTCTGCGAGGGTTTGGCTGCCACCGCCGAAATTCAAGGGTACTTTTCCCGGGAAGACGTCGCCTACATCCACCTGCACAATGCCAAACGCGGCTGTTTTTCCGCTCAAGTCGTCCGGGCATAAACGCGAGCGGGGCCCAGGCCCTCACTCAAGCGGAGCGCCAACGGGCGGTGCTTTTGCCGGGTGCGGCGCCGTCTACTATGAATTTAATAGCTTGCTTCCCTCACGTGGACTGGGCAAAGTGCGGTTTTCATCAGAAACTTTGTGTCGAGAACGGCTTTTGCGGCTACCCCACTGCTTTGTAGGGACGAAATCCGCGATTTGAGCAGATCACGTGTTAATAGTTTGCTATTAAATTGATAGTAAATGGCGCCCAGGACAGGGTTAATTGCTACCTCCGTCAGCCAGCTGAAAGCCCGTTATCCATAATTAAGAATTCAGTTTTAGCCAGCCTTCACACTACTTTCACCCTTTCGGCCCAGCGCAGGCCATCACCTTTACGGAGACAAACCCGTGTTCAAGTCCCTTCAACTGAGCAAGTCCGACGCCGGTTTCTCGGCCGCCATCACCGACACCGACGAGGCCCAGCTGCCCGCCGGCGACGTGCTGGTGCAGGTCGATTACTCCACCCTTAATTACAAAGACGGCCTGGCCATTACCAACAAGGGGCCGGTGGTGCGCAGCTGGCCCATGGTGGCCGGCATTGACGGCGCGGGCACGGTGATCGAATCGACCCACGCCGGCTGGAAGGCCGGCGACCGCTTTGTGCACAACGGCTGGGGCCTGGGCGAAACACGCTGGGGCCTGATGGCCGAGCGCGCCCGCCTGCAGGGCGACTGGCTGGTCAGGCTGCCGGCGGCTTTTACGCCGCGCCAGGCCATGGCCATTGGCACGGCGGGCTACACCGCCATGCTGAGCGTGCTGGCGCTGGAGGCGCATGGCGCCAGGCCCGGCGACGGTGAAGTGTTGGTGACGGGCGCGACCGGCGGCGTGGGCAGCGTGGCCGTCGCGCTGCTGGGCAAGCTGGGCTATACCGTGGTGGCCGCCACCGGCAAGGCCAGTGAAGAGGCTTACTTAAAGCAGCTGGGCGCGAGCAGCATGATTGACCGTGCCGAGCTCTCGGCCCCCGGCAAGCCGCTGCAAAAAGAACGCTGGGCAGCCGTGGTCGACGCCGTGGGCTCGCACACGCTGGCCAATGCCTGCGCGCAGACACGCTACGGCGGCGTGGTCACGGCCTGCGGGCTGGCGCAGGGCGCGGACTTTCCGGCGACGGTGATGCCTTTTATCTTGCGCGGCGTGACGCTGGCGGGCATCGACAGCGTGATGGCGCCGCTGGCCAAACGCCAGCAAGCCTGGGAGCGCCTGGCCAAAGACCTGGACACTGCGAAACTCGAAGCTATGGTGGAAGAAGTGCCTTTGGCCCGCGCTGCGGAAAAAGCCGCCGAGCTGATGGCCGGCAAGGTGCGCGGCCGTGTGGTCGTCAAAATCTGAACATCGATTCAAGACAATAAAACGGAGACAAGACAATGACGAGCTACGCAGACTTCTACCGCCAGTCCATAGAGCAGCCCGATGCCTTCTGGACAGAGCAGGCCAAGCTGATCGACTGGCACAAGCCCTTCACCCGTGTCTGCAACGACGACAAGCCGCCCTTTGCCCAGTGGTACGAAGGCGGGCAGACCAACCTCTGCCACAACGCGGTAGACCGGCATCTCAAAGACCGGGCCGACCAGGCGGCGCTGATTTATGTCTCCAGCGAAACCGGTATTGAAAAAACCTACACCTTCAAAGAGCTGCACGTTGAGGTGCAGCGCATGGCCGCCAGCCTGCTGGCCATGGGCGTGGTCAAGGGCGACCGCGTGCTCATCTACATGCCCATGATCGCCGAGGCCGCTTTTGCCATGCTGGCCTGTGCGCGCATAGGCGCCATCCACTGCGTGGTGTTTGGCGGCTTTGCCAGCGGCGCGCTGGCTTCGCGCATCGACGACGCCGCGCCGCGCGTGATCATCAGCGCCGATGCCGGCTCGCGCGGCGGCAAGGTGGTGGCGTACAAGCCTTTGCTCGACGAAGCGATCCGCCAGGCCAAACATCAGCCCGAGGCGGTTCTGCTGGTCGACCGCGGCCTGGCGCCCATGAATTTTGTGGCCGGCCGAGACCTGCATTGGGAGAACCTGCGCGCCAAATACATGCACGCCCAGGTGCAATGTGAATGGCTGGACTCCGCCGCCATCAGCTACACCATCTACACCAGCGGCACCACCGGCAAGCCCAAAGGCGTGCAGCGCGACACCGGCGGTTATGCCGTGGCGCTGGCCGCCAGCATGAAACATATCTTTGACGGCCGCGCGGGGGAGACCTATTTTTCGACCAGCGACATCGGCTGGGTGGTGGGCCACAGCTACATCGTCTACGGCCCGCTGATTGCCGGCATGGCAACCATCATGTATGAGGGCCTGCCCACACAGGGCATGGACCAGCAGCCCAACGGCGCGATTTGGTGGAGCCTGGTCGAGAAGTACAAGGTGACCGCGATGTTCAGCGCGCCCACGGCAGTGCGCGTGCTGAAAAAACAGGACCCGGCCCTGCTGAAAAAACACGACCTCTCCAGCCTGCGCGCCTTCTTCCTGGCCGGCGAACCCCTGGACGAACCGACAGCGCGCTGGATCAGCGAAGGCCTGAACGTGCCCATCATCGACAACTACTGGCAGACCGAATCGGGCTGGCCCATCATCACCATCGCCAATGCGGTTGAAAAGAAAGCCAGCCGCTTCGGCAGCCCGGGTGTGCCCATGTATGGCTACAAGGTCAAGATCCTGCATGAGTCCACCGGTGAAGAGCTGACACAGCCCAATGAAAAAGGCGTAGTCGTCATCGAAGGCCCGACGCCGCCGGGTTTTATGCAAACCATCTGGAAGGACGACGCCCGCTTCGTCAACACTTACTGGAAGAGCGTGCCCGGCAAGATGGTCTACAGCACCTTTGACTGGGGCATACGCGACGAAGACGGTTATTTTTTCATCCTGGGCCGCACTGACGACGTCATCAACGTCGCCGGCCACCGCCTGGGCACACGCGAGATTGAAGAGAGCATTTCAGGCCACGCGCTGGTGGCTGAAGTCGCAGTGGTGGGCGTGGCCGACCAACTCAAAGGCCAGGTCGCCATGGCCTTTGCCGTGCCCAAAGACGCCACGGTGCTGGCCGACAGCGCGGCAGCCCTCAAGCTCGAAGGCGAGATCATGAAACGCGTCGACACCGACCTCGGCGCGGTTGCCCGGCCCTCACGTGTGCACTTCGTGTCAGCCCTGCCCAAGACCCGCAGCGGCAAGATGCTGCGCCGCGCGATCCAGGCCGTGTGCGAGGGCAGGGATCCGGGCGATCTGACGACGATGGACGACCCGGCGGCGCTGCAGCAGATTCGGGATCGGGTGGCTGGCTAGGGCATGCATAAATAGCGATGGATTGCCGCCCCCGATCGCCGCTCTGTAGGCGTAGATATCTCGCCTTACCTGGGCGAAGTCCTGGATTTCTTTTTCGCCACCTTTTTCTTCGCAGTCTTCGGTGGTGTTTTTTTGTCCGGGTTCTTGTCTGAAGCCAGTGCGGCTTGTCTCATTGTCGTTACGGCCCAGGTTGCCACAGGGTCGTCAAAGTCAAGCTTCTTCACTTTAAGCTTTCCGATAATTTTGGCGTACTCGGCTTTCATTGCGGCGTCCATCACGGGGTCAACATCAGTGGGGACCCACGGGTGCAGATAGAAAACCTTTTCAATTTTGGCTTGCAAAATTTCTTTGGCACAGCCAAAACACGGCTGCATGGTTGTATACAAATGGGCTCCCTCAACCGATATGCCGAATCGCGCGGCTGTCAGCAATGCGTTTTGTTCGGCGTGAACACAGATGCAGAGGTCGTATCTTGTGCCGGATTTAAATTGCCCGCCAGGATTGCTGCATCGTAGGCACCCGCCGTCCAGGCAGTTGGGCATGTCTTCGGGTACGCCGTTGTACCCCGTTGCGATAACGCGTTTGTTTTTGACAATAACCGCTGCAACACGATTGCCGGTGCAGTTTGCTTTTCTTCTAACTGCAAGAGCAACTCCAAGGTAGTAGTCATCTTCGTCTGGCGGTCTGCTCGGGTCGAGTTTGAATTTCATTGGGTTTTTTCTGTTGGTGTGATTGAGAAGAATTTGCAGTGCAAGTCAAGCTGGCAGCCCATGAGCTCGCATACAGATAGTAGGGAAGCAAGACTGTTTTTCGTCCTCTATTCGGAGGGAGTTTGCAATCCTTGCGGTTTTTTTTGTGTATGTGTAATCGTTTTGTAGTGGTGCCCGGGCTTGCAGGCGTTGACTCGTTTTGCAGAAAATTGTTGACACTTTGTTTCAGTCAAGGGTTTCTACCCAGATACCTCCCGGTGCCCAGTCGTAGCATGAATTGCGCAAGGCCTTCGGGTAGTAGCTAAAACCGGGGGCCTGCCAGATCCTGTGATTACAACGAGTAAGCAGCGACTAAAAAGGGGACCCCACCATGACAACGACTCTCAACGTGAACGGCCGCGCCGTTTCCGTGAAGGCAGAACCCGACACACCCCTCTTGTGGGTGATACGCGATGAGCTGGGCATGACCGGCACCAAGTTTGGCTGCGGCGCGGCCTTGTGCGGCGCTTGCACCGTGCACCTCAACGGCAACCCGGTGCGCTCGTGCCAGACGCCGCTCTCGGCAGCCGCCGGCCAGAAGGTGGCGACGATTGAAAGCCTTTCGCGCAATAACACGCACCCGCTGCAGGTGGCGTGGATCAAACACGATGTGCCGCAATGCGGCTACTGTCAGTCGGGGCAACTGATGAGCGCGGCGGCCTTGCTCAAAGGCAACAAAAACCCCAGCGACGCCGATATTGATGCGGCGATGAGCGGCAACATCTGCCGCTGTGGCACCTACCCGCGCATTCGCGCGGCGATCAAGGATGCCGCTTCCACCATGCGTAAAGCCTGAGGAGAACCATCATGAACACCACTTCACTGATTTCTCCAAACCGCCGTACCTTCCTCAAGACCACATCAGCGCTGAGCGTTGCGGGCGGCGGGCTGATGCTGGGCGTCACGCTGGGTGTGCCTTTGGCCGCGCAGGCGGCCGGCACGCTGTATACGCCCAATGCCTGGGTGCACATTGCGGACGACAACACCATCACGTTGCTGTCGGCGCGTTCCGAGATGGGGCAGGGCGTGTATACCTCGATGCCCATGTTGATCGCCGAAGAGCTGAATGTGGATATTCGCAAAATCAAGGTGGCGATTGCGCCTCCGGGCAAGGTCTACACCAATGCCTTGCTGGGCGCGCAGATCACGGGCGGCTCGACCTCGGTGCGTGACGGCTGGGAAAAGCTGCGCATTGCCGGCGCGCAGGTGCGCACCATGCTGGTGTCGGCGGCGGCTGCGAAATGGAATGTCGATGCCTCCACGCTGAAGGCAGAGAACGGCATGGTGATCGGGCCGAACGGCAAGAAGGCCACCTACGGCTCGCTGGCCGAGGCGGCCTCCAAACTGCCGGTGCCGGAAAAGGTGGCGCTGAAGGACCCGAAAGACTTCACCGTGGTCGGCAAGCCCACCAAGCGGCTTGACACGCCGATGAAGGTCAACGGCACCGCCGAATTTGGCATTGACGTGAAGCTGCCCGGTATGGTCTACGCCAGCCTGCAGCAATGCCCGGTGATTGGCGGTAAGGTCACCAGTTTTGATGCGTCCAAAGCCAAGGCCATGCCGGGCGTGATCGACGTGGTGCAGATCCCTGACGGCGTGGCGGTGGTGGCCGACAGCTACTGGCATGCCTTCAAGGCGCGCCAGGTGCTGACGGTGCAGTGGGATGAAGGCCCGGTTGCGGCCATAGACAACGCCAGCATGCTGGAGGGCATACGCAAGGCGGCCGACAGCGGCAAGGTGATTCCCATCGTGCCGGCCAAGGGTGACACCGCCGGCGCAATGAAGGGCGCGGCCAAGACGTTGAAGGCCGAGTACGTATCGCCGCTGCTGGCGCACGCCACGCTGGAGCCGATGAACTTCACGGCCGACTACAAGAACGGCAAGATCCTGCTGATAGGCCCCACGCAGTTCCAGCAGGGCGCTGAGGGCAGTGTGGCGGCGGCGCTGGGCCTCAAGCCTGAAGACATCACGCTGAAGACCACCTTTCTGGGCGGGGGCTTCGGCCGGCGGCTGGAGCTGGACTTCATCGTGCAGGCGGCGCAAATCTCCAAGGCCGTGGGTAAGCCCGTCAAGCTGCTGTGGAGCCGCGAGGACGACACGACGCACGACTTCTACAGGCCCATGGCGGTGAACCAGCTCTCTGCCGGGCTGGGGGCTGACGGCAAACCGGTGGCGCTGAACTTCAAGGTGACTTCGCAGTCCATCACGCAGCGCGCCTTCGGCCTGCCCAAGGACACGCTGGACCCCTTTATGGCTGAGGCGGGCGTGATGCCTTACGACATACCGAACACGCAGTACGACCTGGTGATTCACGACAGCGGGCTGCGTGTGGGCTACTGGCGCTCGGTGAGCCATGCGCTCAACGCCTTTGCCAACGAGAGTTTTGTGGATGAAATGGCGCAGGCGGCGGGCAAAGACCCGTACGCCTATCGCATGTCGCTGCTGGAGAAGCAGCCGCGTTTTGCCAATGTGCTGAAGATGGCGGCCGATAAGGCCGGCTGGGGCACGCCGCCGCCGGCAGGCCGCAGCCGTGGTATCGCGCTGATGGAGGGCTACGACACCTATATGGCGCAGGTGGCGGAGGTGTCGGTGAAAGACAACCAGATCACCGTGCACAAGGTGACGGTGGTGGCCGACCTGGGCCGCATGGTCAACCCCGACACGGTGCAGGCGCAAATCCAGTCGAGCATTGTGTTTGGCCTCTCGGCCGCGCTGAACAACCAGATCACGCTGGAAAAGGGCCGGGTGCAGCAGACCAACTTTGGCGACTACCCGGTGCTGCGCATGCATGAGTCGCCGGTGATGGACATCACGCTGGTGCCTAGCACCGAGAAGCCCGGCGGCATTGGCGAGCCGGCCACGGCGCTGGTGGCGCCGGCGGTGGCCAATGCGGTGTTTGCCGCCACCGGCAAGCGGGTGCGCACCTTGCCGCTCAATGACAACCTGGCCAAGGCCTGATGCCGAAAGGGATTGAGGCGACGCCAAGACAGAAATGGGTACAGACTGCTAGCATTTGACGCATGGACAACATTGACCTGGAAGTTCTGAAAACCTCGTCGCAGTGGCTGGCGGCGGGGCTGCGTTGTGAGCTGGTGACGGTGCTCAAGACCTGGGGCTCCAGCCCGCGGCCCGAGGGCTCCATGCTGGCCATCTGTGAAGACGGCCGGGTGGTGGGCTCGGTATCCGGTGGCTGCATTGAAGACGACATGATTGACCGCGCCCGCCGTGAGGGCCTGGGGCGCGCGCAGCCGGCCATCGTCACGTATGGCGTCTCGGCCGATGAGGCGCGCCGCTTCGGCCTGCCTTGTGGCGGCACCATTGAGCTGGCCATTGAGCCGCTGACGGCAAACAGCCGCATCGATGAGCTGCTGCAGCGCCTGCAAGCCCGTGAGCTGGTGGCGCGCCGCTTGGATTTGCACACGGGCGCCGTCACGCTGAGCACGGCCCAGCCCAGCCAGGGCATGCAGGTGTCTGAAGCCGCGCTGGTCACCATGCACGGCCCGCGCTGGCGTTTGCTGATCATTGGCGCGGGGCAGCTGTCGCGCTTTGTGGCGCAGATTGCGCAGGGCATGGACTACGCGGTGACGGTGTGTGACCCGCGCGAGGAATACCGTGACAGTTGGCAGGTGGAAGGTGTGGAACTGGCTACCGGCATGCCGGACGACGTGGTGCAGGCCATGAAGCTGGACGCCCGCTGCGCGGTGATTGCACTGACGCACGATCCCAAGCTGGACGACCTGGCGCTGATGGAGGCTTTGCGCTCCGAAGCTTTCTACGTGGGCGCCATCGGCTCGCGGCTGAACAATCAGCGCCGCCGTGAACGGCTGGCTGAGCATTTCGATATGACGGCCGAGGAACTGGCCAAGCTGCATGGGCCGATTGGCCTCTATATCGGCAGCAAGACGCCGCCCGAGATCGCAATCTCCATCCTGGCCGAGCTCACGGCGGTGAAAAATAGCGTGGCCTTGCCGCGCGCCGTGGGCATTGCCGAAGCCAAGGCGCAGGCCGGCTTGCTGCCGACGGGTGAGGTGTGCGCGCTGCCGGCATCGCCTGGCGCGGCTTAAGCCTGTTTAGGCACGAAATGTGCCTTCAAGCCAATAGGGATGAGCGTAAGCTGCTCCTGAATGGATAGCGTCAGCCGGCAGGCTGTTTGCCCGAGGATGGCACATCAAAGGCCGCTGGCGCCAGCCCTGCACGCGTGCGCTCGGCCATGGTTGCCCACGCAGCTTCCCACTCGCGTACGCGGGCCGCCAGGTCAAGCAGCGGCGCTTTGGCTTTTTCGGCCAGCAGCTGTTGCCTGAGCTGCTGTAGCGCCTGCGGGTTGCGGCCCAGGCGCACGGCTTCGACCACATAGGCAGCTTCGCTCTGCATCACACATTGCGGCAGGCCTGCCGCACGGATGATGCTGCCGCCCAGGCGCGAAGCCATGCTGTCGCCCGCGCAACTGAGAGCCGGCACGCCCACGCGCAGGGCGTCTTCCAGGCCTTGGTTGGCGTTAAAGCGCAGGGTGTCCAGGAATAAATCGGCGTGCTTGAGGCAGGCCAGCGACTGTGCGCGCGGCAGGCGGGCGGCAAACAGCAGGCGGTTTTCATTCACGCCGGCGGCATTGGCCTCGCGCACCAGGTTGGCGGCAATGGGCAGGCTGTAGGCGGGCAGCCAGAGTACGGCGTCGGGCAGCGAACGCAGTATCTTCATCCAGGCGCCGAAGCTTTGCGGGTCCAGCATGACCGAGGGGACCACAGCGCTCAGCACCAGTGCGTCGGTCGGGAGGCCGGCTTGCTCACGGCTGTCCCAGCCGCTCTCCGGCTCTTCGTCGTGCGTGGCCAGCCAGCAGGTGTGCGGCAGGCGGACGATGGCACCGTAGGGCGCAAGGTCCAGCCCGTCCGGATGCACAAAGGTGTCGGACATGTTGTAGTCGCAGGGCCGCGGCGGGTTGTGGCGGTGCCAGGTGAGCTGGCGCACCTGCACAGGCGCCACGCGCAGCTCGGGTATTTCGGGGCGGCACCAGGCGGTGTCAAAGGTCATGTCGACAAAGACGTCGAGCGGGTCCAGCCGCATGCGGCCGGCCGCTTCGATGTCGGACATGTGGGCGATTTCAGTCACGCTGGCGGCATGGGGTTTCAGCATCTCGCTGTGCTCGAGCTCCGGGTGCCGCGTGGGTGAATAGATGTGGATGGCGAAGCGGCTGCTGTCGTGCAGCGCGAGCTGGCGTTTGAGCGCGTGTGCGTGGCGTTCGTCTCGCAGACTCTGCACGGTGATGCCGATATGGATGCGGTCGTCGCGCCGCACTGCGGTTTTCGGGCGTTGCACAAACGGGGGCAGGGACGCTTTGAGGCCTTCGCCGATTTTGGCGATCGATATCTTGCGCACTTGCGCCAGCTCGTTTTCGTCCATGCCCAGCATGAGGCCGTAAAACTGCGCATCGCGCCAGTCGCGGCGCTGGCCGGTGCGCAGGCATTCGTCCAGCATTTGCCGCAGCGTGGCCGTGACCTGATCGTTGTCGCGCCAGTCGCAGACGGTCATGGCCTCGAAGGCCTGGCCGGTGTAGAGCTGCCGGGCGTCGGGGAGCTCGCCCTGGAGCAGGCGCAGTTTGTGGTCCAGGTAGGCGGGTGCAATGGCGCGGCCGAGGAATTCCTGGAAGTAGGCCAGCGTGGCAGCGTCAAAGCGCCGGCTGGCTTCAAGCGATTTTTCAAAGTCGCCGTTGAAGGCCAATACGGCGGCGCTGCGTATGCGGATGTCCAGGTTGTCCGGGAAGCGGGCCGCTGCCGTTTCAAGCACGGCCAGTGCGTCGGCGTAGCGCCTGGCGCCGCAGAGGTAGTCGCTGAGGTTGACGTGGTAGGGCGCATGGGCCGGGTCTTGCGCCAGGCATTTGTGGGCGCATTCGAGGGCGGCCTCCCACTGCGCCTGTGCGGCGGCCATCAGCCCGACGTTGTTGAGGGAGCGTGCGTGGTTGGGGTCCAGCGCCAATGCGCGCTGATAGGCCACGCGGGCGCGGGCCAGGTCGCCGCAGCTTTCGGCGGCGATGGCCAGGTTGGCGGCGCCGTCGGCGGTTTCCAGCAGCAGGGCCTCTACCGAGAGCAGTGCCTTGTAAGAGGCCACGGGCCTGGAGAGCGCGGAGAGCAGCGTGGCGCAGGCCGAGGCGGCGTTGACATCATCGGGTTGCAGGGCCAGGGCTTTTTCAAAGGCGATCAAGGCTTGTTCAAGCTGGCCGGCTGCGTGCAGCTGGGCGCCGCGCAGCATCCAGCCGCGGCCGTCTTCGGGGGCCTCCAGGCCGGCTGCATCGGGTGCGCTCGGGAGCGTGTTTTGCATCTTCCGGATTATGTGGCAGCGGCTGCTTCCAAGGGGGCATCGCAGGGATAATCGCGCAAGAATGAACACCCCCGCCACTGCTTCTCCTTTGCCTCCCGCCGCACAGCCTCCGACGCTGCACCTGCTTGGGCGTTTCAGCGAGGCCTTTACCGGCGCCGAGCGTGAGTTGCTGGACATCCGGCGCCTGCTGCAAGGGCGGCGGCCGGTGAAGCTCTGGTCGGATGTGCCGGTGCACCCCAGCTATGCGGGGCAGGGCATTACCGCCATCCAGCCCTTCGCGCAGCAGTTTCCCCGGGACGGCGCACTGCTGATTGCCGGTGTGCACATGCGCCCGGGCATCTGGCTGAAGTACGCGAAGTTCGGGCAGATCATCCTCTTTTACAACCTGGCCAACCATGCGCAGCTGTTTGCGGCGATTGAAAGCCTGCGTGACAGCACCGGTGTGGATCCGGAGCTGGTGTTTGTTTCGAAGCTATTGCAGCTCAGCGTTGGCCTGCCGGGCCGCATTTCGCGCAGCCTGATGGATGTGCAGCCTTTTTTGGAGGTGGCGGACAGCCGGTTTGCGCAGGTTGGCGATGCGGGCCGACCCTTTACCGTGGGCCGCGTCAGCCGTGATGCGCCGGACAAGCACCATCCTGAAGACCCGGCGCTGTACCGCATGCTGGCCAGCCGGGGTCTGCGGGTGCGCATCATGGGCGGAACCTGCCTGGCGGCGGCGTTGCAGGGCGTTGATGGCGTCGAGCTGTTGCCCGCAGGCGCTGAAAGCACGCCGGATTTTTACCGCTCGCTCGACGCGTTTTTCTATCGCACCGGCGCCTCCACGGAGGCGTATGGCCGCGTGGTGGTGGAAGCCATGGCCGCGGGCCTGCCCGTGGTGGCGCACGTCCGTGGCGGTTATGCCGAAGTGATGGAGAGTGGTGTGACGGGCCTGCTCATCCAGTCACAGGAAGAGGCTTACGACGCGGTGATGCGGCTGGCTGCCGACCCTGGGCTGTGCCGCAGCATGGGTGAAGCAGGCAGGCAGCAAGCGCTGGCCGTGCATGGCCCCGAGGCCACGCAGCGGGAGATGGCGTTTTACCTCGGGCCTGCGGCAGCCGCTTAGGGCAGGAGGCTTAAGGCGCCTTGAAGACGGCGGTGCCGGTGAACGAGCCGGCGGGCGACAGGCCACCGTTGTAAATCAGGCCGGCGTAAGTGGCATTGGTGCCCGTGAACATGCCCTTGATGTTGCCGCTGGCGCTGCTGAAGGTGGAGCTGGAGAAATACAGGAAGTTGTCCACCACGTTGCCGAACGAGGTGTTGATGTTCACGCTCATCATCGGGCCGGCGCCGCTCGTGTCGAAGTTGACGGAGAGGCTGGACGTGCCGAGCAGCGTTCCGCTGGCGCCGGTGTAGGAGGTGGGGTTCGATCCGCCGACCAGGCTGTAGCTGGCGACGCCGACGGTGGTGGGCAGCACCGGCGTGGCCTGGCCGATCAGGTAGTGCAGTTCGGCGACATTGGTGACGCCATTCTTGGTGGCGCTGGCCCAGTTGCCCCAACCGATGAAGTCGTTGGTGGCCATGGAGCCGAAAGAGCCGGCGGCCGTGTTCACGGTGGGCTTGAAGGTATACCCGCCTGCCTCGAATTCGGTGGCCTTGCTGCCGCTCAGCACGACGGACGCCGAAGGCGCCGGGCCGGCGAAGTTGCCGTTGGGGTCGGAGGTGACCGGTGGCAGGTGGTAATGCGCAACGGCCGTCAGGTTGGTGAAGGTGCCGTTCTCGCCGGTCGGAGTGGGGTGGGGCGGGGTGGTCTCGGTCTTTGTCTCAACGACGACGGGTTTGCCTTTGTCGTCGACCTTCTCGATTTCCACACGATCTGTTTGAGCGGGCGGTGTTGGCACGTTGGCCCGCACATTGGTGCGCACAGGCGCATCGGTGTTGTTGACGACCCTGACCGACTCACCGGCCGTCAGGCCCACGCAGCCGCCTGCATTGCAGACTTCGATGCCGTCGAGCTCTGTGGTCACACCCAGGGAGCCGTCGGGGTTGTAGCCGACGTTGAAGCCGGAACCCCGGATGCCGATGGTGGCGGTGGTGGTGGTGACCTTGTAGTTTTCACGGTTGCGTTTGCCGATCAGGCCGGTGATGGCCCGCATGCTGCCGCGCAGCAGGTCAACCAGGAAGCGGTCTTCCTTGGGATCGGCCTTGTCCACATAGTTGGCGACCTTGAATTCGGTGTTGGGCTGCAGGGACACCAGGCCGCCGTCTGTGAAGCGGACTTGTGCGCGCCCGCTGGCGCCGGTCAGGATGGCCTGGCCGCTTTCGATGTCTTTACCCTTGACCAGTGGCGCGGTGCCGCCGTCGGCGCGGCGGACGTTCACATCACCGGCGATGAACTGGGCCACACCGGCAGAGGGCGCCGCCGATGCCTGCAGCGGGTAAATGGCTGCCAGCGCCATGGCCAGGACGGAATGCTGAAGCTTGAAATGCGAGGGCATGGTGATTTCTCCGGATACTTTGTCGAATGCAATGTGTTGCGGGGTGGCCGGCTTATTGCGGCGGGGAGCTCAGGTTGGTTTGCCGAAAGATCGCTGCGCCGGAAACCTGGCCCGCGTTTTCGACAGGCGTGCTGTAGACCATGGCTGCGCGGCTGGCGTTGTTCCCGGTGAAGAAGCCGGTGACGTTTGTGCCGGAGGTGCCGGTGATCTTCGAATTGTTGATGTCAATGTTGAGCATTGCGGAATAGTCGGTGCCGCCAAAGCGCGTGGTGAGGTCGACATAACCGTAACCCTGGCCCGGGCTGTAGGCACCGAAATTGGCCGTCATGGAGCCGCCAACGAGCTGCCCCGCGCCGTGCAGGCTGGAAAACGCCGTGCCGCCGGCCAGCTGGTAAGTGCCCTGCATGTTGTCGGCCGGCATCTGGGCTAGCGGCGTCGGCCGGCCCATCACAAAGTGAACGGACGCAATCTCGGTGGCCGCACCCGCCACGATTTTTTGCCCCGTCACCCAGCTGCCCCAGCCGACGAAGTCGGGGTCGGTCGGTACGCCCAGCGTGCCCTTTTCCATGTTGGTGAGGCCGGGTGTGCTGCGGAACTGGGTGCGGATGTTGTTGCCGTCGACACTGTCGAAGTCGATCGGCTGCCCGCTGAGGAAGCTGGTCAGCACGGCGACGCCGGCCTCGGGGTGGTAGCTTTCGGTTGCCGGATTGGACGTCGCCGGGTCAGTGAACACCACGGCGGCGGCCAGGTCGGTGAAAACCTGTTTGACCGGTGCAGTGACGGGCGGCGGCGGAACGATGCTGGCCTTGCCGTCAGACGTGGTCTGGTTGCCCACCGTGACAACCTCCTGCACAGGGGCAGGTGTCGGCACGGTGGCCCGCACATTGGTGCGCACAGGCGCCTCGGTGGGGCTGATCACGCGCACCGATTCGCCGGCCGTGAGGCCCACGCAGCCGCCGGAATTGCAGACTTCGATGCCGTCGAGCTCGGTCGTGATGCCCAGCGAGCCGTCGGGGTTGTAGCCCACGCTGAAACCGGAGCCGCGTATGCCGATGGTGGCCGTGGTGGTGGTGACCTTGTAGTTTTCGCGGTTGCGTTTGCCGATCAGGCCTGTGATGGCGCGCATGCTGCCGCGCAGCAGGTCGACGAGGAAGCGGTCCTGTTTGGGATCGGCTTCATCAACGTAGTTGGCGATCTTGAATTCGGTGTTCGGCTGCAGTGAAATCAGGCCGCCGTCGGAAAACCGGACCTGGGCGCGGCCGCCATTGCCCGTCAGGATGGATTCGCCGCTTTGCAGCGCCTTGCCTTTGGAGAGCGCCTCGGTCTTGCCGTCAGGGCGCAGCACATTGACATCACCGGCAATGAACTGGGCCACGCCCGCCGAACCGGCGGCCATCGTGGTTGCGGGAAGCATGGGGAAAGCCGCCGCCACCACGGCCGAAATGGCGGCGCGCTTGAGCGGGAAGTTCCGTTTTGTTTTCATGGCGGCAGCTTTGTGTTGTTGCTGTTGTGGTGCTTGCAATCAAGAGCTGGAAACCGGCCTTAGAAGTCGCGGCGCACCGTGAGCGAGAACAGGCTGCGGTTGTAGTCGGAAATGGCGACGTTTGATTTCACGGAGGTCAGCGTCAGCTGGGGCGTGACGCGCCACAGCTTGGCCGGCACCCAGTTGGCGCCCAGGTTCAGGCTCCATTGCTTGTCGTGGCGGGTGACCAGGAAGAGCGGGTCGGCGCCGCCGTATTTGCGGTCTTCATAGCTCGCGCTGGCAAACAGGGCCCACGCATCCGACAGGGTTTTTTGCGTACCGAAGCGAAGGCCGACCAGGTCGTGGCCCAGGTGCGGCACGCCTGCCGCGCGTTCTTTTTCCGTGCCGACATAACCGCCGGCGAACACAATGAGGTTGCTGTCGCGGAAGGCATGCGCGTACGAGGTGCCGACGACCGTGCGGGTGGAGTCGCGCAGCGACTGTCCGGGGTACATCAGGTCGCCCCACTGGATGTAGGTGCTCCACTGGCGAAAGCCGTCGAGGCGATAGGTCCACTCGCCGACCAGGCCTTGCTGGTCGCGGGCGCGCGAGCCGGCGACGGTATAGGTGCCGGCCTGGACGACGCCGGAGAACTCGTGTTTTTCGTAGCGGTAGCTGGCGCCGAAGTTCACGTCGACCTGGCCGGTGTTGAAGTCGTTGTACTTGGCGTTGACGCGGGCGTTGCCGTAGACATTGCCGATCAGCGACCAGCGTGGGTCCACCACGTAACGGGCCGACAGGCCGCCGCCCAGGGTGACAAAAGCGTCTTTGGTTTCAACCCCGGCGGGGTTCAGCGTGAAGATCAGGCCGCCAAAGGCCGGCACGGCCACATTGGGGTTGCCGGGGCCGCTGTTGATGTTGGTGTCGTAGCCGATGCTGGCTTCGAGGAATGGCTTGACCGAGGAGCGGGCGGCTTCTTCCGTCCGGTCTATGGCTTGCAGGAACTGGTCGATGGTGGCGGCAGCTTCCGCGGGGATGTTGTCCTGCTTGGTTTCCATCAGCACCTGCCGGGAAGCCTTGGTATCGCCTACGGAGAACAGCGCGCGGCCCAGTTCGGCGCGTGCCCGTGAGTTGCTGGGCTGCACGGCCAGAACACGCTCCAGGGCAAAGACCGCCCGGGTGTACTGGCCGGTTTCGTTGGCGGCAATGCCCAGCACGGTGTCGAAGTCCGGGTCACCGGCGCGAGTGGCTTCTTGCGGCTCCAGCAGGTCAAAGGCCTTTTGCGCCTGGCTTTGGTCGAGCAGGGTGCGCGCATTGGAAACCAGGGCGTCAACTTCCGCGAAAGCGGGGTTGGCCAGCAGTGCGGCAATGAGAAACCCACCCGAGAGAACAATATTTTTTGAAAGCATAAGTATTATTTTTGAAACATCTTCGGTAACAACCCGTAAGCAACAAAAGTTTTATATCACGTAGGAGGGTCTTTCAGGGGTTTTTTACACATCGCACAGAGGAGAAACGTGCGTTGCCACAACACCTTTTGGCGGCTTTTTGGGCGGCTTGGTGATATTCACCAGGTTTGGCTGCGGCCAAGGGTATTTACGGGGGCTTGTCCCCTCCGTTTGGATGAACAATATTAGTCATTACTTATATTAAGAAGATATCGCTATGGACCAGATGATTCACGCCAGTGCGCAGGCCGAAAGAGGCCGGGTGTTTGAGCTGGCGGCCGAGTTGTTCGCCGTGCTGGCCACGCCCATGCGCCTGCGGGTGCTGAGCGCCCTGTGCGAGCGCGAAAAGTCCGTCAATGAGCTGCTGGCCGAAATCGACACCACGCAGCCCAACCTGTCCCAGCATCTGGCCGTGCTGTACCGCACCGGCGTACTGGCCAAGCGCAAAGAAGGCACGCAGGTGATTTACCGCGTGCAAAGCGAAAAAGCGGTGGCGCTGTGCCGCAGCGTCTGCACCCAGATCGCGATCGAGCTGGACGAGCCGGGCGCGCTGCCGCCAGGCGAAAGCCTGTCGCCCCGCTCCGGCATGCCCGACGCCTGAAACAAAGCCTGACTCGAAAGTTTTTTGATGTTGAACCGATTCATTCAGCGCGCTCCCGAGCACTTTCTCTCACGCGAGCAGATCCACGAAGTGCGGGCAGGGCGCCGCGGCTTTCTGGCGGGTGCATTTGCCGCCGCTGCGGCGAGCGCGAGTGCTCTTGCGGCCGGGCAGGCCAGTGCGCAGGGCGCCGCGTCTGCGGCTGAGGGTGACGCCAACATCCTGAACCTCCCGCCTCACAGCAAAGGGCTGGGCCAGCCCGTCGCGGCCCGCGGCTACGGCCTGCCCAGCGAGTGGGAAAAGAACCTGCAACGCCGCGAGAGCCCGGGCCTGACGCGCATCGGCCAGGCCAGCGTGAGCTTTTGCCCGCTGCAAGGCCTCTTCGGCATCATCACGCCCAGCGGCCTGCACTTTGAGCGCCACCACCAGGGCTGGTGGGACATCGACCCTTCCAAACACCGCCTGATGCTCAATGGCTCCGACGAGACCCTGCTCAAGCGGCCCATGGTGTTCGGCATGGACGAGTTGATGCGCCTGCCCAATGTCAGCCGCATGCATTTCATCGAATGCGGCGCCAACACCGGCATGGAGTGGGGCAACGCTGCCGTGCCGACAGTGCAGTACACCCACGGCATGCTCAGCTGCAGCGAATTCACCGGCGTGCCCCTGCGCACCTTGCTGGAGCTGTGCGGCGCGGACTTCAAGCGCGCCAAATTCATCCTGGCCGAGGGCGCGGACGGCTCGGGCATGACCCGCACCATCCCGATGAGCCTGGTGATGAGCGGCGAGGTGCTGGTGGCTTACGGGCAGAACGGCGAAATGCTGCGGCCCGAAAACGGCTACCCCTTGCGGCTTGTCGTGCCCGGCGTGCAGGGCGTGAGCTGGGTCAAGTACCTGCGGCGCATCGAAGTGGGCGACATGCCCTACGGGACCAAAGACGAGTCGATCCACTATGTCGACCTGATGCCGGACGGCCTGCACCGCCAGTACACCAGCGTGCAGGAAGTCAAAAGCGTGGTGACCTCGCCCAGCGGCGGTCAGGTGTTGCTGCAAAAAGGTTTTCACAACCTCACCGGCCTGGCCTGGAGCGGGCGCGGCAAGATCCGCCGGGTCGATGTGTCGACAGACGGCGGTAAAAACTGGACGCAGGCGCGGCTTGAAGGGCCGGTGCTGGCCAAATGCCTGACGCGTTTTAATGCCGATTTTGTTTGGGACGGCAAACCGGCGATCTTCCAGAGCCGCGCTGTCGACGAGACCGGGCAGATCCAGCCGACTTACAGCGAACTGCGCAAGGTCCGCGCCTCGCGCAGCATTTATCACAACAACGCCATCCAGTCATGGTCGCTGGAAGAAAACGGCGAGGTGAAAAATGTCCAGGTTTGAGTTGCACCGGTTTTCTTCGCCTTCGCTCGTGCTGGCGGGCCTTTGCCTGCTGGGCGCGGGGCTTGCCCATGCGCAGCCCGTCGCACGGCAAGCCGCGCTGGCAGACGTCGGCAGAACCGCCACACCCGCCGAAATCAAGGCCTGGGACATCGACGTGCGGCCCGATTTCAAGGGCCTGCCCAAGGGGAAGGGGTCGGTGCGGCAGGGTGAAGTGCTGTGGGAGGCGCAGTGCGCTTCGTGCCACGGCAGCTTTGCCGAGTCGTCCGAAATCTTCACCCCGATCGCCGGCGGCATCACCGCACAAGATATCAAGAACGGCCGTGTCGACGGCCTGATGCCCGGGGCCAACCAGCCCAACCGCACCACGCTGATGAAGGTCGCCACGGTGTCGACCTTGTGGGACTACATCAACCGTGCGATGCCCTGGAATGCGCCCAAGACACTGACCGCTGACGAGGTCTACGCCGTGACGGCCTACATCCTGAACCTGGGCAATGTGCTGCCTGACGACTACACGCTGTCGGATGCCAACATCCGCGAGGTGCAGGCCCGCCTGCCCAACCGCAACGGCATGACCACAGCGCACGCGATGTGGCCGGGCAAGGAACTGGGCGGCGCCGCCAAGCCGGACGTGCAGGGATCGAACTGCATGGCGAACTGCAAAACCGAAGTGGTCGTGAAAAGCTTTTTGCCGGATTACGCGCGCAATGCGCACGGCAACCTGGCCGAGCAGTCCAGGCTGGTGGGCGCCAGCCGCGGGGTTGACACCACGCAGCCGCCCATGGCCGCAGGCTCACCATCAAATAGCGCTCCAGCCCAGGTGGGGAGGGCGCAGGCAGCTCCTGAAAAGATAGCAACCTCCGCGTCGGCGGCGGCGACACCGGCCTCCAGCACGGCAAAACCGGCAGCCGCAGGCGCCGCGTCTGTCATGCCGCTGCTGCAAAAAAATGCCTGCCTGGCCTGCCACGGAATGGACAACAAGCTGGTGGGGCCGTCCTTCAAAGATATAGCCAACAAATATAAAGATCGCGCCGATGCGGCGAATTACCTCTCGGGCAAAATCAAGTCCGGTGGACAAGGCGTCTGGGGTGCCATCCCGATGCCGCCGCAGGCTTTGAGCGCAGCGGAAGCCGGCCAGGTTTCCCAATGGCTTCTGCAGGGCGCGGTGAAGTAGGGCGCGAGGCTGCATGAAAAACCACGCAAAGGCCGGCAGCGTTTTTTTGAGGCATGCTTGGGAGAAATACCCTCCCGCGTTTTCGAGTTTTTGTGTCCAATCGAGTTCAGTGTTTAAGACATTCAAGTTATATAAAAAGGAGTTCAATCATGGAACGTCGTGATTTTTTGGCAAGCAGCTCTGGCGCCACGGCGCTGGTGCTGGCCGCTACCGCAGGTTTGAGCCCGGCCCATGCGCAAAACGCAGCCGGCTGGAACAAAGCCGCTTTTGACAGCAAATCCCTGGCCGATGCGGCCAAGGCCATGGGTGCCACCAGCGCGCCGGTCGAAAGCAAGGATCTGCTGCTGCAGGCGCCCGAAATCGCTGAAAACGGCAACGTGGTGCGTGTGGGCGCCCAAAGCAACATCGCCAACACCTCGCAAATCGCCCTGGTGGTTGAGAAGAACCCCAGCGCACTGGCCGCCATGTTCGACATTCCTGCCGGCACCGACGCCAACGTGTCGACCAACATCAAGATGGGCCAGTCCTCCAATGTCTACGCGCTGGCCAAGGCCGGCGACAAATATTTCTACGCCGTGAAGGAAGTGAAGGTCACGCTCGGAGGCTGCGGCGGCTAAGCCGCTTTGCACCGACCACCATCACCACCCCCGAAATCAGGAGAAAAAAATGTCAGAACCGATGCGAATCCGGGCACAGGCCCAAGGCGACAAAACCACGGTGCGTGTGCTCGTGAGCCATGAAATGGAAAGCGGCCAGCGCAAAGACGCCGCCGGCAAGACCGTGCCGGCCTGGTTTATCCAGAACATCTCGGCCACCTGGAACGGCAAAACCGTCATGAGCGCCCAGTGGGGCACGGCCGTGTCCAAAAACCCCTTCGTGCAGTTCGCCTTCAAGGGCGGCAAGGCCGGCGACAAGATCGCGGTCAGCTGGGTCGACAACCACGGCGACAAGCGGACCGACGAAGCCGTCATTGCCTGAAACCGGCTTTGAGCCCGGGTGTTGGCCCGGGTGTTCCCGCAGCGGCGCAAGCCGCCCATAACGATAAATCTGAGCGATATTTGAGGAGACCACGATGAAATCAAGCCTGTTCGGGCTGGCGGCGCTGGCCGCGATCTCTGCCTTGCCTTTGCCCGCTGCGGCACAAAAAAGCACGGCCGAAGGCATTGCCGAATACCGCGCCATGCTGGCCGACGGCAACCCGGCCGAGCTTTACGAAGCCAAAGGTGAAGGCCTCTGGAAAGAGGCGCGTGGCCCCAAGAAAGCATCGCTTGAAAAATGCGACCTGGGCAAAGGCCCCGGCGTGGTCAAAGGTGCTTTTGTCGAGCTGCCGCGGTTTTTTGCCGACACGCAGCGTGTGCAGGACCTGGAATCGCGCCTTTTGACCTGCATGGAGCAACTCCAGGGCTTTAACGCCGGCGAGATCGCCAAGACCCGCTTCGGTGCGGGCGAGCAGAAGACCATCGAGTCGCTTGTGGCCTATATCTCGGGTGAATCGCGTGACATGGCTTTTAACGTGCCGCAGTCGCACGACAAGGAAAAGCTGATGTACGAAGTGGGCAAGAAGGTGTTTTACCTTCGCGGCGGCCCCTACGACTTCTCTTGCGCATCGTGCCACGGTGAAGACAACAAGCGCGTGCGCCTGCAGGATTTGCCCAACCTCACCAAACAGCCCGGCGCCGGCATCGGCTTCGGCTCCTGGCCGGCCTACCGCGTCTCCAGCGGCGACCTGTGGAGCATGCAGCGCCGGCTGAACGACTGCTACCGCCAGCAGCGCTTCCCCTTCCCGGGTTACGCGTCCGACGCGACCATTGCCCTGGGTGTGTACATGGGCGTCAACAGCAAGGGCGGCGTTTCGATTGCGCCTGCCTTGAAGCGTTAATCCGCCAAATCTGGAATCGGGAACCCACATGAACAAGTCATACGTACAAGCCGCCTTTTCCGCTGCCGGCCTGGCCCTCACCGCGTTGTTGCTGACCAGCTGCGCCACCGCCCCAACCGCGCAGCAGGTGGAAGACGCCACCCAGCAGGTGCTCAAGAGCTCTTTCAGCGAGCAGGGCATCGCCAAGATGGACCGGCTCGCGCCGGACGCGTCCAACCAGGCCTGCTCTGAAGCCGCCGGCAAGCCGCTGGAGGAAAAACTCGCCAAATCGATCGAAGAAGCCAACCTGAAAACCGTGAAGCTGCCCGTAGACGGCAAGTACCTCGGCGACTGGGCCGAAGGTGAAAAAATCGCGCAAAACGGCCGTGGCCTGACCTGGACGGACAAGGCCGGCGAAGCCAACGGCGGCAGCTGCTACAACTGCCACCAGATCAGCAAGGCCGAACTCTCCTTCGGCTCCATCGGGCCCAGCCTCTACAACTACGGCAAGCTGCGCGGCGTGAGCAACCCTGCGTCGGCCGAAAGCAAGCCCATCGTGGAATACACCTGGGGCAAGCTCTGGAACGCCAAGGCCTACAACGCCTGTTCCGACATGCCCAGATTCGGCCATGCGTCCATCCTCAATGAGCAGCAGATCCGTGATGTGATGGCGCTGCTGCTGGATCCGAAATCGCCCGTCAATCAATAAAGCCGGGAGCGAATCAGGAGCGATTCTCACCTCCAGCCCTTTATGCGAGGGCGTAACCAGCTCCTGAATTAATAGCAACCTGAAAATGCCTGGCGCGCCGGGCAGGATGTCCAACGCCATGAATCTGTCCCGCCGCGAGTTTGCAAGTGTCATGGCGGCCGCCCTGGCCGCCGGTTTCCCTCTGCGTGAGGCCGGCGCCGTCCAGGCAGCCAGCCTGTACGAGCTGCCGCGCACCGGCAACGTGCACCTGCTGCACATGACCGACTGCCACGCCCAGTTGCTGCCGATTTTTTTTCGCGAGCCTTCCGTCAACCTCGGCGTGGGCGCGATGCGCGGGCAGGCGCCCCATCTGGTGGGCGAACACCTGCTCAAAGCTGCCAGCCTGAAGTCGGGCACGGCCGAGGCGCATGCGCTGACTTTCCTCAACTTCGAAAAGGCCGCGCGCCAGTACGGCAAGGTAGGCGGCTTCGCCCATCTGGCCACGCTGGTCAAACAACTGAAGGCCGGACGGCCGGGCGCCTTGCTGCTGGACGGCGGCGACACCTGGCAGGGCAGCGCCACGGCGCTCTGGACGCAGGGTCAGGACATGGTGGATGCCTGCAAGCTGCTGGGCGTGGACGTGATGACCGGCCACTGGGACTTCACTTATGGCGAGGAGCGCATCAAGAAGATCGTCGAGCAGGACTTTGCCGGCAAGATCGACTTTGTCGCGCAAAACGTCAAGACCAACGACTTCGGCGATGCGGTATTCAAGCCTTATGTGATCAAGGAAATGAACGGCGTGCCGGTCGCCATCGTCGGCCAGGCCTTTCCCTACACCCCGATCGCCAATCCGGCGTGGCTCACGCCGAACTGGAGCTTCGGCATCCGCGAAAGCGAGATGCAGGAAACCGTGAACGAGGCGCGTGCGAAGGGCGCGCAGGCCGTGGTGCTGCTCAGCCACAACGGCATGGATGTGGACCTGAAGATGGCATCGCGCGTCACCGGCATCGATGCGATTCTGGGCGGCCACACGCACGACGGCGTGCCGGTGCCGGTCATTGTCAAAAACCCGGGCGGCCAGACCATCGTGACCAATGCCGGCAGCAACGGCAAGTTTTTGGGCGTGCTGGACCTGGACGTCAAGGACGGCAAGGTGGCCGGTTTCAAATACCGCCTGTTGCCAGTGTTTGCCAATCTGCTGCCCGCCGATGCGGCCATGAACGAGCTGATCGCCAAGGTGAGGGCGCCTTATGCGGCCAAACTGGGTGAAAAGCTGGCAGTGACGGAGGGCACGCTCTACCGGCGTGGCAACTTCAATGGCAGTTTTGACCAGCTCATCCTGGACGCCTTGATGAAGGTGCGTGGCGCGGAGATCGCGTTTTCGCCCGGCTTCCGCTGGGGGACTTCGTTGCTGCCCGGCCAGGCCATCACGCGCGAACACGTGATGGACCAGACCGCCATCAGCTACCCCTGGACCACGCTGACCGAGATGCGCGGCGACATGATCAAGACCATTCTGGAAGACGTGGGCGACAACCTCTTCAACCCCGACCCGTATTACCAGCAGGGCGGCGACATGGTGCGTGTGGGCGGTTTGACCTACACCTGCGAGCCCGGCGCGAAGATGGGCGAACGCATTCAGGACATGCGCCTGGGTGGCAAATTGATCGAAGCCGGCAAGACCTACAAGGTGGCCGGCTGGGCGCCGGTGGCCGAAGCCAGCAAAAACGCCGGCCCGCCGGTATGGGAGGTGGTGGAAAGCTACCTCCAGAGCCACAAGGTCATCAAACCCGTCAAACCCAACACGCCCAAACTCGTGGGCATGGCTGGCAATCCGGGCCTTGCTGCCTGAGTTTTTGCCCTCAGCTAGAGGGTAGCTGTCAATGAGCTGTCAATGAATTGTCATTGGCTCTCATGACCGGCCATGTGAGGGTGTGTAAAAGCATGGTCCATTCGAAATGGGCATAACCATGGTCTTTCCGCTGTCACAGTTCGGTGGCACAATCTGGGTTGTTTCTGAAGGCCCTTCCTGCCACAGTCGCATCCGCTAATCGGTCCAGCCGTGTTGCGGAAGGTTAATTAACAAGCTTTAACCAGCTAATGTTTCCCTCAGGGAAACGGAGGTCAGCGGATATGAGTTCCAACCCGGCAGCATCGTCTGTCTATTCGGCCTATCAAGCCAACACTTATCTCTTCGGCGGCAACGCGCCCTATGTCGAAGAGATGTACGAAAACTACCTCGCCAACCCCGGCAGCGTGCCCGACAACTGGCGCGAGTATTTCGACGCACTCCAGCACGTTCCAGCCGTTGACGGCAGCAATGCCAAGGACGTTCCGCATCTGCCGGTCGTCAATGCTTTTGCCGAGCGCGCCAAACAAGGCCAGACCAAGGTTGTCCTCGCCAGCGGCGCCGACTCCGAAATGGGCCGCAAGCGTACCGCCGTCCAGCAGCTGATTGCCGCCTACCGCAACGTCGGCGCACGCTGGGCCGACCTGGACCCGCTCAAGCGCGCCGAGCGCGACAAGATTCCCGAACTGGAGCCATCGTTCTACGGCTTCAGCGACGCCGACCAGGAAACCGTGTTCAACACCAGCAACACTTTCTTCGGCAAAGACACCATGAGCCTGCGCGAGCTCATGAACGCACTGCGCGAAACCTATTGCGGCACGATTGGCGCCGAATACATGTATGCCACCGACCAGAACCACAAGCGTTGGTGGCAGCAAAAGCTCGAATCCATTCGCAGCAAGCCCAACCTCAGCAAGGAAAAGAAGCTCCACATCCTTGACCGCCTGACGGCCGCCGAAGGCCTGGAGCGTTTCCTCCACACCAAATACGTCGGCCAGAAGCGCTTTTCCCTTGAAGGCGGCGAAAGCTTCATCGCCAGCATGGACGAGCTGATCCAGCAAGGCGGCATCAAGGGCGTGCAGGAAATCGTGATCGGCATGGCCCACCGCGGCCGCCTGAACGTGCTGGTCAACTCCCTCGGTAAAGTCCCGGCCGACCTGTTCGCCGAGTTCGACCACACCGCGCCCGAAGACCTGCCCAGCGGCGACGTTAAATACCACCAGGGTTTCAGCTCCGACGTGACCACCCCCGGCGGCCCGGTTCACCTGACGCTCGCCTTCAACCCTTCCCACCTCGAAATCGTCAACCCCGTGGTGGAAGGCTCCGTGCGCGCCCGCATGGACCGCCGTGCCGACCCCAAGGGCCTGCAGGTGCTGCCCGTGCTGGTGCACGGCGACGCCGCCTTCGCGGGGCAGGGCGTGGTCATGGAAACGCTGGCGCTGGCCGAAACCCGTGGCTACTTCACGGGTGGCACGGTGCACATCGTGATCAACAACCAGATCGGGTTCACCACCAGCGACCCGCGCGACAGCCGCTCGACGCTGTATTGCTCCGACGTCGTCAAGATGATTGAAGCGCCGGTGCTGCACGTCAACGGTGACGATCCGGAAGCCGTCGTGCTGGCCACCCAGCTGGCACTTGAATTCCGCATGGAATTCCAGAAGGACGTCGTGGTCGACATCATCTGCTTCCGCAAACTGGGTCACAACGAGCAGGACACCCCCGCGCTGACCCAGCCGCTGATGTACAAGAAGATCGCACAGCACCCCGGCACGCGCAAGCTGTACGCGGACAAGCTTGCGGCTCAAGGTATGGGCGACACGCTGGGCGACGACATGGTCAAGGCCACGCGCGCCGCACTGGACGCCGGCAAGAGCACCTTTGACCCCGTTCTGACCAACTTCAAGAGCAAATACGCGGTTGACTGGGTGCCTTACCTGGGCAAGAAGTGGACGGATGCCGGTGATACCGCCATCCCCATGGCCGAGTGGAAGCGTCTGGCCGACAAGATCACGGCCATCCCCGCAACCGTCACCCCGCACCAACTGGTCAAAAAGGTGTATGACGACCGCGCAGCCATGGGCCGCGGCGACATTCCTGTGGACTGGGGCATGGGTGAGCACATGGCGTTCGCCTCGCTGGTGGCCAGCGGCTACCCGGTGCGCCTGTCGGGCGAAGATTGCGGCCGCGGCACCTTCACGCACCGCCATGCTGTCATTCACGATCAGAACCGCGAAAAGTTCGATACCGGCACCTACGTGCCCCTGCAAAACGTGGCCGACAACCAGGCTCCATTTGTTGTCATCGACTCCATCCTGTCCGAAGAGGCGGTGCTGGCGTTTGAATACGGCTATGCCTCCAACGACCCCAACACCTTGGTGATCTGGGAAGCCCAGTTCGGCGACTTCGCCAACGGCGCGCAGGTTGTGATCGACCAGTTCATCGCCTCAGGCGAAGTGAAGTGGGGCCGCGTCAACGGCATCACGCTGATGCTGCCGCACGGCTACGAAGGCCAGGGCCCCGAGCACAGCTCGGCACGCCTGGAGCGTTTCATGCAGCTGTCGGCCGACACCAACATGCAGGTTGTGCAGCCCACCACCGCCAGCCAGATCTTCCACGTGCTGCGCCGCCAGATGGTGCGCAACCTGCGCAAGCCGCTGGTCATCATGACGCCCAAGTCGCTGCTGCGCAACAAGGACGCGACCTCGCCGCTCTCCGAGTTCACCAAGGGTGGTTTCCAGACCATCATTCCGGAGAACAAGGAAGAGATCAACAAGAAGGCCGACAAGGTCAAGCGCGTCATCGCCTGCTCCGGCAAGGTGTACTACGACCTGGCCAAAAAGCGTGAAGAAAAAGGCGCGGACGATACGGTCATCCTGCGTGTTGAGCAGCTCTATCCGTTCCCGCACAAGGCGTTCGCGACCGAGCTGAAGAAGTACCCTAACGCCACTGACATCGTGTGGTGCCAGGACGAGCCGCAAAACCAGGGCGCCTGGTTCTTTGTGCAGCACTACATCCACGAGAACATGCTGGAAGGCCAGAAGCTGGGCTACTCCGGGCGCGCTGCTTCGGCGTCTCCCGCCGTGGGCTATTCGCACCTGCACCAGGAGCAGCAAAAGGCGCTGGTCGACGGCGCGTTCGGCAAGCTCAAGGGCTTTGTGCTGACCAAGTAAGGCCAGCCTCTCCAACACAAAGAACACAAGAACGTACACGAAAGAAACAACATGGCTATCGTAGAAGTCAAAGTCCCCCAGCTGTCCGAGTCCGTGGCCGAAGCCACCATGCTGCAGTGGAAGAAAAAAATCGGCGAGGCAATCGCTGTTGACGAAATCCTGATCGAAATCGAAACCGACAAAGTGGTGCTCGAAGTGCCGGCCCCGTCAGCCGGCGTGCTCACCGAGCGGGTTGTCGCCGACGGCGGCACCGTGGTCTCCGATCAGGTGATCGCCCGTATCGACACTGAAGGCAAAGCGGGCGCGGCAGCGCCTGCCGCCGCACCGGCTGCTGCGGCAGCGGCTGCGCCGGCCGCCGCAGTTGCTTCCGCACCTGCCCCCGCAGCGGGTGGCGCCATGGCTGGCGTTCCCATGCCGGCCGCCGCCAAGCTGATGGCTGACAACAACCTGGCTGCCGGCTCTGTGCCGGGCACCGGCAAAGACGGCCGCGTCACCAAGGGCGATGTCCTGGGTGCCACCGCCGGCGGCGCCAAGCCTGCTGCTGCAGCCGCTATCCCCACGGGTGCGCCGACCACCGCCTTGCCGCAGGTCGCAGCGTCTGCCAAGCCTTCCGACCTCGGCGACCGCCCCGAGCAGCGTGTGCCGATGAGCCGCCTGCGCGCGCGTATCGCCGAGCGTCTGCTGCAATCGCAAGCGACCAACGCCATCTTGACCACCTTCAATGAAGTGAACATGGCGCCGGTGATGGAAATGCGCAAGCGCTTCCAGGAAAAGTTCGAAAAAGAACACGGCGTGAAGATCGGCTTCATGAGCTTCTTCGTCAAGGCGGCTGTCCATGCGCTGAAGAAATACCCTGTGCTGAACGCTTCGGTCGACGGCAATGACATCGTTTATCACGGCTATTTCGACATCGGTATCGCCGTCGGCTCGCCGCGCGGCCTGGTGGTGCCCATCCTGCGCAACGCCGACCAGATGAGCTTTGCCGATATCGAAAAGAAGATTGCCGAATACGGCGCCAAGGCGCGCGACGGCAAGCTGGGCATTGAAGAAATGTCGGGCGGTACTTTCTCGATCTCCAATGGCGGCGTGTTCGGCTCCATGCTGTCCACCCCCATCATCAACCCGCCTCAGTCGGCCATCCTGGGCGTGCACGCGACCAAGGACCGCGCCGTGGTCGAAAACGGCCAGATCGTGGTGCGCCCGATGAACTACCTTGCCATGAGCTACGACCACCGCATCGTCGACGGCCGCGAAGCCGTGCTGGGCCTGGTTGCCATGAAGGAAGCGCTGGAAGACCCGGCCCGCCTGCTGTTTGATATCTAAAAAACTTCAGGGCAGGCGGCCGTCGCTGGACGGACTGCCTGTCACTACTCAATCGGAAAAACAACATGTCCAAACAATTTGACGTGATCGTCATCGGCGGCGGACCTGGCGGTTACATTGCCGCTATTCGCGCTGCTCAGCTGGGTTTTAACGTCGCTTGTATCGACGAGTGGAAAAACGCCAAGGGTGGCCCGGCACTGGGTGGCACCTGCACCAACGTCGGTTGCATTCCGTCCAAGGCACTGCTGCAGTCATCTGAGCATTACGAGCAAGCCGGCCACCACTTTGCCGACCACGGTATCGAGGTCAAGGGCCTGAGCCTGGACGTCGCCAAGATGCTGGGCCGCAAGGACACGGTCGTCAAGCAAAACAACGACGGTATCGTTTACCTGTTCAAGAAGAACAAGGTCACTTTCTTCCACGGCCGCGGTTCTTTTATCGCAGCCAAAGACGGCCTGTATGACGTCAAGGTCGCGGGCGCTGCTGAAGAAACCATCTCCGGCAAGCACATCATCGTGGCGACGGGCTCCAACGCCCGTGCATTGCCAGGCGCACCGTTTGATGAAGAAAACATTCTGTCCAACGATGGCGCGCTGCGTATTGGCGCTGTGCCCAAGAAGCTGGGCCTGATCGGCTCCGGCGTGATCGGTCTGGAAATGGGCTCGGTCTGGCGCCGCCTGGGCGCCGAAGTTACGGTGCTGGAAGGCCTGCCGACTTTCCTGGGCGCTGTGGATCAGCAAATCGCCAAGGAAGCCCACAAGGCCTTCACCAAGCAAGGGCTCAAGATCGAGCTCGGCGTCAAGGTCGGTGAGATCAAGTCCGCCAAGAAGGGCGTGTCGGTCGCCTATACCGATGCCAAGGGCCAGGCCCAGACGCTGGAAGTCGACAAGCTGATCGTCTCCATCGGCCGTGTTGCCAACACCATCGGCCTGGCGCCGGAAGCCGTGGGCCTGAAGCTCGACGAGCGTGGCGCTGTGGTGGTTGACGAGGAATGCAAGACCAATCTGCCCAATGTCTGGGCGATCGGCGACGTGGTGCGCGGCCCCATGCTGGCACACAAGGCCGAGGAAGAGGGCGTAGCGGTTGCCGAGCGTATTGCCGGGCAACATGGCCACGTCAACTTCAACACCATTCCCTGGGTGATTTACACCAACCCCGAGATCGCATGGGTCGGCCAGACGGAAGAGCAGCTCAAGGCTGTCGGCCGCGCTTACAAGGCCGGTACCTTCCCGTTCATGGCCAACGGCCGTGCGCGTGCACTGGGTGACACCACCGGCATGGTGAAGATGCTGGCTGATGCGGCAACGGACGAAATCCTCGGCGTGCACATCGTCGGCCCATTTGCCAGCGAACTGATCGCCGAATGTGTCGTGGCCATGGAGTTCCGTGCCAGCAGCGAAGACATTGCGCGTATCTGCCATGCGCATCCATCGCTGAGCGAGGCGACCAAGGAAGCCGCGCTGGCGGTCGACAAACGCACACTCAACTTCTGAGCCCACAGGCGCAATGCCGGTGACTCAACCAGTACGCTCGGCGTATGACGCTGAACTCGCGGCGCGGGGTTACACCAGTGACCCTGCGCAGTTGCGTGCCGTTGAGGCACTGGAGCGTTGTGCGACCGAGTGGAGCGAGTTCAAGGAGCAACGCTCCAATGCTTTCAAGAAACTGATCAACCACCCGGATGTGCCGCGTGGCGTGTACATGCACGGCGGAGTAGGCCGGGGCAAAAGTTTTTTGATGGACTGCTTTTTCGGAGCGGTTCCTCTCAAGCGCAAGGTTCGGCTGCATTTCCACGAATTCATGCGGGAAGTGCACAGGGAGTTGCAGGATCTCCAGGGGACGGCAAATCCTTTGGATGAACTCGGCAGGCGTATCGCCAAACGCTACCGGCTGATCTGCTTTGACGAGTTTCATGTCGCCGATATCACCGACGCCATGATTCTGCATCGCCTGTTGACGGCCCTGTTTGAGAATGGCGTTGGTTTTGTCACGACCTCCAACTTTCATCCGGACGAGTTGTACCCGAACGGAATGCACCGCGACCGCGTGCTGCCGGCTATCGAGCTACTCAAGGAAAAGCTGGAAATCATCAGCGTCGACAACGGCACCGACTACCGCGGCCGTACCCTGGAGCAAGCCCGGCTGTATCACACTCCGCTTGGGCCCCAGGCTGATGCGGAGATGACGGAAACTTTCAATGCCCTCGCCGAGTCTCAGGATGAAAACCCGGTGTTACAGATTGAATCAAGGCAGATTCAAGCCAGACGTAAAGCAGGCGGGGTAGTGTGGTTTGATTTCAAGACGCTGTGCGGAGGCCCGCGGTCGCAGAATGATTACCTTGAAATTGCGACCCAGTTCCATACGGTTCTCTTGAGCGACGTGCCTCATATGCCGGTGCGTATGGCTTCTGAAGCCAGGCGCTTTACCTGGCTGGTCGATGTGCTGTACGACCGCAGAGTCAAACTCATCATGTCGGCAGAAGTGGCTCCGGAGGCGTTGTACACAGAAGGACCGCTGGTTCATGAGTTTCCTCGCACGGTCTCGCGGCTCAATGAAATGCAGTCAAAGGAATTCCTGGCACTCGAACGCAGAGACGTGGATACGACACTTACATGAAAAATTTCACTGCCGCATTCTTCCTCGCCACTGTGTGCGTGGTTGCGCTCGCCCAACCGGCAGCGCCTGCAGAAACCCCTTCGACGAGGGATGTCGAGCGCGCAAGAATCGGTGCCGATCGTGCCAGGCTGGAAGCGGGCTTTCAGGCAGAAGATGCCGAATGCTATAAAAAATTCGCCGTCAACAGCTGCCTGGGTAAGGTCAATGAGCGGCGGCGCGAGGCGATGGGTGATCTTCGGCGGCAGGAACTGCTGCTCAATGATGAAGAGCGCCGCATCCGGGGCGCAGACCAGATTCGCAAGACGGAAGAAAAACAGTCGCCTGAAAAACTGCAGGAGGCTGCCGACCAACGCGCCAAGGCCGTGAAAGACTATGAGTCGCGCCTCGAAAGAGAAAAGAAGAAGGCCGAGGATCGTGCCGCCACAAAAGCTGGCGAGCAGGGCAACAGCGAAGCCGCCGCAGCCAGGCTAAAGGGAGGCCAGGATAAATCCCAGGCCAGAAGCGAGAAGCAGGCTACTGCAGCGGAAGAGGCAAAAAAACTCAGTGAGCGCCAAAAAGAGGCTCAGGAACGCAAGGCCCAGCACGAAGCTGATCGCCTGAAGCAAACGAAGCCGCCGGCGAAATCCCTGCCTCTACCCAATTTACCCAGCAATTAAGCGAGGCGCAGGTTCGGGGGCCAAGGGCTCGAGCTTGACGATCACCAGCGAGAGGTTGTCACCGCCGCCCCGTGCGCGCGAGCGGGCTTTCTGGATCAGGAACTCGGTGGCTTCGCGAGGCGACAACATGGACAGCGCCGAGCCCATCTCGCTGGGGCTGAAGTAGTGCCAGACCCCGTCACTGCAGGCGAGCAGCACGTCCTCGGGACGCAACTGAGGGATGAAATGGTGGGTGATGGGCGGCGCTTCCTCGGTGCCCAGGCAGCCCATCAGGATGTTTGACTGCGGGTGGACATTGGCTTCTTCTTCAGTGATCTCACCTTTGTCGACCAGTGTTTGCACGTAAGAGTGGTCGACCGTGCGGTGCACCAGCTTGCTGCCCTGGTAGTGATAGATGCGGGAGTCGCCGGTATGCACCCAATGGCAATCGCCGCCCGGATTGATGAGGAACGCGGCCAGCGTGCTGTGAGGTTCCTGCTCGGCTGAAATCGCGGTCAGTTTGATAACGATGTGGGCCTCTTCGATGATCTGCTTGAGCATGGCCGGAGCGTCGTCCGTCTCTGGCGCATAGCGTTCAAAAAGCTGCTTGGCCGTCAGCATGACCTGATCGGAGGCCTTTCGCCCGCCGCTTCGTCCGCCCATGCCATCGGCCACGATACCCAGCATGCAGCCCGGAATCCGTGAATGGCTGAACAGATTGACCTGATCCTGTTGATAGTCCCGATCGCCTTTATGGATACCGGTGGATGCTGTGATTCGATAGCCTTTGGACATTGTGTGGTCGTTCGAGCCGGAGGCTCGATTTATGGTCGCAATCGACGTATTATCAAGCGAAGCAGCGCGTACGGATAAAAAACCTTGGACTTAAATTTACATTCCCCGGAACGGCAGCTGATTGAACTCAAAATGGAACATGCGGACCTCAATGCCCTGGTGGATATTGCGGCGCATAGCTTGCCCATTGACGAGTTGCTGCTCAGACGGCTTAAAAAACGCCGTTTGCAGCTTCGTGACCAGATCGCGCAGCTTGAGTTGTCGCTTGACCCTCCTGAGCCCGCCTGATGACGCTTGCGCTTGAGGTCGAGGAGGTCTTTGCCCCTGGCGGCGTTCTGTCGCGGGCCGCGGAACAGTTTGTACCCCGTAGCGGCCAGACCGAAATGGCTCTGGCGGTGGCGCGCGCCATAGAGGGGGCCTATCCGCTGGTCGTCGAGGCAAGCACCGGCGTCGGTAAAACCTTTTCTTACCTTGTCCCTGCTTTGCTGAGCGGAGAGCGTGTTTTGCTGTCCACGGCCACCAAGGCCCTGCAAGACCAGCTGTTTGGCCGTGATTTGCCTCGCCTGGTCGAGGCGCTCGGGCTTCCGGTGCAGACAGCCCTGCTCAAGGGCAGGGCCAGCTATCTCTGCCTGCACCGCATGGAAACAGCCCGCCAGGAGGCCTATTTACCCGATGGCGTTTCCGTGCGGGCCTTGGCGAGAATTGAAGAGTGGTCCAAGGTGACGCGGACCGGCGATCTGGCTGAATTGCCGGGGCTGGATGAGCGCTCTCCCATGATTCCCCTGGTGACGTCTACGCGTGAGAACTGCCTGGGCGCGCCATGTCCGCGATTTCGGGCATGTCACGTGAATCTTGCGCGCAGGGAGGCCATGGCGGCGGATGTTGTGGTGATCAACCACCATCTCTTTTTTGCCGACCTGGCCGTGCGCGAGTCCGGTGTCGCCGAGTTATTGCCGTCTGTACGGATTGCCATATTTGACGAGGCGCACCAGCTCAATGAGACGGGCGTGCAATTTCTGGGAACCAACCTGACCACAGGCCAGCTCCTTGACTTTGCCAGAGACATGCTGGCCAGCGGCTTGCAATTGGCCCGTGGCCTGGTGGACTGGCCGGAGGTTGTTTCCGCGGTGGAGCATGCCGCACGCGAGTTACGTCTTTGTGCCGGCAAGCAGTATCCCGGGACCAAGCTGAGGTGGGTGGGTGAATGCCCCGAGGGCCTCGATGCAGCCGAATGGGGTGATGCGTTGCAGGCGGTTCATGCCTCCTGCGAACAGGCCTGTGCTGCACTGGACACGGTCAGTGAGATCGCCCCGGACTTTGTACGGCTTCATGAGCGCGCCGTGACACTGGCAGACCGCTCCCGCTCTTTCGTCAATGCTTGCCAGCCAGGATGTGTCCGCTGGGCGGATGTCGGAACACAGCTGCGCCTGATCGAATCGCCGCTGGACATCGCGAAGGCGATGAAAAGCAAGGTGCTCAACATGGCCGATGGTTCGGCGAAGTCGTGGATATTTACCTCAGCGACGCTCGGAGACGACGAGAAGCTCAGCTGGTTTACCCAGCCTTGTGGCCTGGAGGATGCAGAGGTTTTGAGGGTAGGGAGTCCTTTTGACTATCAGCGCCAGGCCGCGTTATTCGTTCCTCCGGCGTTTCCCAAACCCGGTGACCCCGCTCACACGGCGCAGGTCGCCAAGTCTGCTGCCAGATGGTCGCGTCAGCTGGGAGGTCGGACCATGGTGCTTACCACCACGTTGCGTGCGCTGCGCACCATCGGCGATGCGCTGCGAGAGGCCTTTCAGGATACGGCGGACATGGAGGTGCTTGTTCAGGGCGCCATGCCCAAGCGCGTGTTGATCGAGCGCTTTCGCCAGGGTAATTCTGACGGCGGCAAGGGTTGCGTCCTGGTGGCCTCGGCGTCCTTTTGGGAAGGCATTGATGTACCCGGCGATGCCCTTCAACTGGTCATCATCGACAAGCTTCCTTTTCCTCCGCCTAACGACCCTTTGGCTGAAGCGCGCGCAAAGCTTCTCGAGGCGCAAGGGCGCAGTGCGTTTAATGACTACTTTTTGCCCGAGGCAGCGGTGGCGTTGAAGCAGGGGGCTGGGCGCCTGATACGCCGGGAAAGTGACGAAGGCGTTCTGGTGGTGTGCGACAGCCGCCTGGCAACCATGGGCTACGGAAAGCGCCTGCTGAAAGCGCTTCCGCCCATGAAGCGCTTAATGTCTGAAGACGAGTTGCTGGAGCGGCTGCAAGCCCTTACCAGAACTTGTACCAGGGATTGTCTCCAGACTTGAAGCCTTTGCTCAGGTATTCGCTCTGGGGATAGCTTTTCTCCAGGATGCGGCGGGTATCGTCTCGCAATTCAACCATGCCCAAAGCGTCGTAGGACTTGTAAAGAATAAAGGTGGCTTCTTCCAGTGCGGGAACGTCGCGGTAATCAGCAATCGCACTCTGTGCGCGATTGATGGCCGCAATGTAAGCGCCCCGCGAATAGTAGTAGCGCGCCACATGCACTTCCGATTGCGCCAGGGAGTTCACGATATAGCTCATCCGCAGGCGGGCGTCGGGCGTGTACTTCGACTCCGGAAAGCGGGTGATCAAGGTCCTGAATGATTCAAACGACTCCTTGGCGGCCTTCTGGTCCCGCTCAGACAGATCTTGCCGGGAGATGAATCCGAAAATCCCGAGGTTGTCATTGAAGTTCACGAGGCCCCTGAGATAGAGCGCATAGTCCAAGGCAGGGCTGGCCGGGTGAAGCCTCATGAAACGGTCCAGCGTTGCGATGGCCTGAGGCAACTCGCCGCTCTTGTACTGCACATAGGCTTTTTCGAGCTGGGCTTGTTGGGCCAGCGGAGTGCCTGCTGCCCGGCCCTCCAGCTTTTCGTACAGCGGAATTGCCTTGTCGTAGGCGCCCGAACTCGCCTCATCCTTGGCTTCGGCGTAAATCTTGTTTGGGCTCCAGGTGGCTGTTTTGTCAGGGGCCGGTGTGCTTGAGCAGCCCGCAATCAGAAAAGACAGTGCGCAAACGGCTGCGAAAAGCGGCATTGCATTGGGAACAACCGATAATTTGGTGGAAAACATTGCAATCGACCTTCTTGATGACTGATTCTGAACTGAGCAAATTGATTATATCGGCCGCTGTTGCGCCTGGCGGCGTTCCGGACGAGGCTCAGGAGGAGGGGGATACCACTGCCGAAATGGAATTGCGGCAAGTGACCGTTCCGGCAGTCAGCCATGGCAGCCGCCTCGACCGCGCGTTGGCCGCCATTGTGCCCGAGTTCTCCCGCACTTATCTGCAGCAACTGATCGAAGCGGGCGTCGTGAAAGTGGGCGGCGTTGTCGTGACCAAGGCCTCGACCAAGGTCAAGGCGGGAGACGAACTTCTGGTCGAGTTGCGGCCTACGCCGCAAAGCCAGGCTTTCAAGCCCGAGGCTATGGCGTTGGAGATCGTGTTTGAAGATGCCTATTTGATGGTGATCAACAAGCCTGCCGGGCTGGTGGTGCACCCCGCTCCCGGCAACTGGAGTGGAACGCTTTTGAATGGCTTGCTGGCGCATGACCCCCAGGCCGTGTTTTTGCCGCGCGCCGGCATCGTCCACCGTCTGGACAAAGACACCAGCGGGTTGATGGTGGTCGCTCGTCAGCGGACGGTGATGGATCAACTGGTTGGCCTGATCGCTGCCCGCGACGTCAGCCGCGAGTACTTGGCCCTGGCCCATGGCGGCTGGCAGGGGGCAAAGACGCGTCAGGTGGAGGCCCCCATAGGCCGCGACCCGCGCAACAGGTTGCGCATGGCGGTGGTTGATCTGGAGAAGAACGCCGGCAAAACGGCCTCTACCGTGGTGACCTTGATGCAAAGCGCGGGACAGTACTGCCTGGTGAAATGCAAGCTGCATACGGGGCGTACGCACCAGATCCGGGTTCATATGGCTTTTCTGGGGCACCCGCTGGTATCCGACGAAGTCTATGGCGGGGCGCCCGCGGCAGGGCTAGGTCGCCAGGGTCTTCACGCATGCCGTTTGGCGTTCCGGCACCCGGTTAGCGGCCAAGCCATGGAGTTCAAATCGGAGCCCCCTGCAGACTTTCAGGCCGCCATAGCGGGTTTGGGCCTGATATACAATCAAATTTCGTAGTTTTCAGCTACCTGCAACATGGCATCCTGACCCGGAGATTGCGCATGTTTGCAATGCGCGACCAAGCGCCGAACCGACGTTTTCCCGGCTTTTTTTCCGCCTTTTTTCGGAACGACCACAATCATGAACACGACGGATGCAAAGCGCGTCCTCGAAACAGCACTCATTTGCGCGCAGCAACCGCTGCCATTGCGTGAAATGGGCGTCCTGTTTAACGGGGTACTGACTGCCGACAGCCTCAAGCTGGTACTTGAAGAACTGCAGAGTGACTGGTCGGGCCGCGGCGTGGAGCTCGTGCACGTTGCAACAGGCTGGCGCTTTCAAAGCCGCCCGCAGATGCGCGAGTACCTCGACAGGCTGCACCCCGAGAAACCCCCGCGTTACAGCCGCGCGACGCTGGAAACGCTTGCCATCATTGCCTATCGTCAGCCCGTTACACGCGGCGACATGGAAGACATTCGCGGCGTCACGATCAACAGCATGATCCTCAAGCAACTGGAAGACCGCGGTTGGGTCGAGGTGATCGGCCACCGGGAGACCGTAGGGCGGCCAGCGCTTTACGCAACCACCCGCCAGTTCCTGGACGATTTGGGGGTCGAGTCCCTGGATCAGCTTCCCGTCATGGATGGCAATACGTCAACGCCGGTCGCCATGCTGGAGCAAATCGAATTTGGCATGGCTGGGCTGGCGGGCGGCGAGGCGGAATTGGCCGGCCTGGAGCTTGCTACAGAGGACACTGCCCTGGCAGCAGGTTTGGCCGAAACAGTTGAAGTGCCCGATATTTCGGCAACGGCGGATGCCCTCGCAGAGAGCCCGCAGGCACAGCCCGCGGAAGTCGGCGATTCCGAGCCCATAGGACAGGATGACGGCGATTTGCCCGCAAGAATGTAAAACATGACCCAACAAGACTCCTCCGCCTCCGAATCCGCAGATATGCCTGATGAAGACCAGTCCAAGGCGGTGTTGCCGGCGGGGCTGCCCGTCCAGGACGCGCCTGAGGTAATGGCGGCCCCGGAAGCTGATTCGGCGCCTTTGCCGAAGCCCGCCAAGGCACGGAACGCCGCCCCTGCGGCAGGGGCTATCCGGTTCGAAGACGTGATCACGGGGCAGTTTGACGCTGACGAAGAGGATGTGGCCCTCGCACTGCCCAAGCGTGTGCTGTCACCGCAGCCCGAAACCCCCAAACTCCACAAAGTGCTTGCCCAGGCCGGCCTGGGTTCCCGTCTTGAGATGGAGCAGTTGATTCTGGAGGGGCGGATTTCCGTCAATGGTGAACCTGCCCACATCGGCCAGCGCATCCAGTTTGGCGATACGGTCAAGGTGAACGGCAAACCGATCCGGGTGCGCGTCGACGCGCCGCCGCCGCGTGTGATCGCCTATCACAAGCCTACGGGCGAGGTCGTCACGCATGACGACCCGCAGAATCGCCCGACGGTTTTCCGGCGCCTGCCCAAGCTGTTCCAGGGCAAATGGCAGTCGGTGGGGCGTCTTGACTTGAATACCGAAGGCTTGTTGCTCCTGACCAGTTCCGGCGAGTTGGCCAACAAGCTGATGCACCCGCGTTTCGGCCTGGAGCGCGAATACGCGGTCCGCGTGCTGGGGGCCCTGAACAATGAAGAGAAAAAACGCCTTCTTGAAGGGGTGACCCTTGACGATGGTGTTGCCCAATTTGGCTCCATCGAAGCGGGTGGCGGGGAAGGGGCCAATTGCTGGTACCGGGTCACGATTTCTGAAGGACGTAACCGCGAAGTGCGGCGTATGTTTGAAGCCGTTGGCCATGCCGTCAGCCGGCTGATCCGCATTCGTTACGGGGCCATGGTGCTCCCACGCGGCCTCAAGCGGGGCGCTTTTGTCGAGTTGGATGAGCGCGATATCTGGGCTTTGACCAGTGCCTTAAATCGCTCGGAGTCGCGTGTTGGCTCACGCCCACAGGGAAATCAGCAGGCAGGCCCCTCCGCCGGCGAAGCCGGAGAGCCGCGACAAAGTCGGGGGCCTCGCCGCAATGAGCGATCACGTGGTGATCGTGCCCGGGCCCCCGCGCCTGTTCCCGATATGAGGGCTGCTGATACGGGGCAGCAAGATGAGGCGGGGCAAGACCCCGATGACCTGCAGCCACCATTGCCTCGAAATGACTCCGCGCCAAGGGGCAATAACCGGCGTCGCGGTGGAAAAGGGCGCAGCCAGGGCGGCGGTAATCCAGGCGCGGGCTTCCGGGCTGGACCGCCGCAGGGCAACAGCAACGGCGGTATGCAGGGGCAAAAAAGGCGTGATGACCGTGGCGACAAAGGCCCCGGCGGGGCTCAACCCGACCCCATGAAAACATCGTTCGGGTATATCGGCGCAGATACCTTTACAAGACAGCGCCAGGGCCAGGGACAGCAGCGCCGCGGTGGCGGCGCCGGCATGGGCGGTGGTAATGGTGCAGGCGGGCAGCGCCGCGGCAGCGGCGGTGGCGGTGGAAATCGCGGAGGCGGTAATCGTGGCGGTGGAAACCGTGGCGGGAATCGCTGAACCCCGCAAGAAGCACCTCAGGGCTCGGGGTTGATATGTCTTCGGTGTGCCCGCAGGTTAAAATCATAGGCTTTATTCAATTTTTGAATAATTTAGAAAATCCAAGAAATCTCTAGTTAAGGAAAACTCATGGCGATCGAACGCACTCTCTCCATCATCAAACCCGACGCAGTGGCCAAAAACGTGATTGGGAAAATCTACGCGCGTTTTGAAGCTGCTGGCTTGAAGGTTGTTGCCGCAAAGATGGCCCACCTGTCGCAAGGCGAAGCCGAGGCGTTCTACGCTGTGCACAAAGAGCGTCCTTTCTTCAAGGATCTGGTTTCTTTCATGATTTCCGGCCCTGTCATGATTCAGGCGCTCGAAGGCGAAGGCGCCATCCTGAAGAACCGCGACCTGATGGGCGCCACCGACCCGAAGAAGGCTGCCGCAGGCACCATTCGCGCCGATTTCGCCGACAGCATCGATGCCAACGCTGTTCATGGCTCTGACGCCGCTGAAACGGCCAAAGCGGAAATCGCGTTCTTCTTCCCCGGCATGAACGTCTACTCACGCTAAACCATGTCCGCCCCTATGCTTTGCAACTCCCTTTCAGGGCCGTCGCTTGCTTGGGGCGGTTCAGTCGGTCGCTCGCTGCGATGACGGCCAATCTTCTTGACTACGATCTGGAGGGTTTGGCCGCTTTCTGTGAGCGGCTCGGTGAAAAGCGCTTTCGCGCAACCCAGCTCTTTCGCTGGCTTCACCAGAAGGGCGCGACAGATTTCGCGCAAATGACGGACCTGGCGAAGTCCCTGCGTGAAAAACTCGCAGGCGCCGCGCATATCCAGGGTCCCAAGGTTGTATCCCGTCACGATTCCGCCGATGGCACCATCAAATGGTTGTTTGACGTAGGCGCCGGCGACGTCATTGAAACCGTTTTTATTCCGGAAACGGACCGCGGCACCCTCTGCATTTCATCGCAGGCCGGTTGTGCCGTCGGCTGCCGGTTCTGCTCGACGGGCCACCAGGGCTTCAGCCGCAATCTGACCACCGGGGAGATCATTTCCCAGTTGTGGTTTGCCGAGCATTTCCTGCGCCAGCATCTGGGCCGGGAAGACAGAGTTATCTCCAACGTCGTGATGATGGGTATGGGGGAGCCTCTGCAGAATTACTCGCAATTGCTTCCGGCTTTAAAAGTCATGCTGGATGACCATGGCTACGGCCTGTCCCGCCGGCGTGTGACCGTCTCTACCTCGGGTGTTGTCCCGATGATCGATCGCCTGGCCAAAGATTGCCCGGTAGCGCTGGCCGTATCGCTGCACGCGCCGGAAGACACCTTGCGCGATAACCTGGTGCCGCTGAACAAAAAATATCCTATTGCGGAGCTGTTGCAAGCCTGCACCCGTTATCAATCATCGGCACCCAGGGATTTCATTACGTTTGAATACTGCATGCTGGATGGGGTCAATGACCAGCCGGAACATGCACGCCAGCTTGTTTCGCTGGTTCAGGCGCATGCTGCGCAGGGTTTGTCTTGCAAATTCAATCTGATTCCCTTCAATCCGTTTCCAGCCTCAGGGTTGAAACGGTCCGACATGCCGCAAGTCTCGGCTTTCGCGAAAATTCTCCTGGATGCGGGCATTGTGACCACCGTCAGAAAAACCCGCGGAGACGATATTGATGCAGCCTGTGGGCAACTCGCCGGCGATGTTCAGGACCGCACCGGCGTAGAACAGCGCATGGCTGCACAACGGCAAGGTATGCTCGGGGGAATCAAGGTCGTTGTGGCCAAGGGGATGGGCGTATGAGATTTTTCTCCAATGTAATGTGGGTAGCAGCCTGTTGGGTGCTTGTATTGCTGACGGGCTGTGCCAATCAGCAGCATGCCGCCGGCGCGCCTGGCAATCGGACCGACATCGTCACCGAGTCGGATGAGTCCGACCAGCGGCGGCGCGCGCGGCTGCGGCTTGAGCTCGCAACGGGTTATTTTGAGCAAGGCCAGACCAATGTGGCCCTGGATGAAATCAAGCAGTCACTGGTGACCGATCCGACTTTCGGAGACGCCTACAACCTGCGGGGCATGGTGTACATGCGCTTGAATGACCTGCCCATGGCCGAAGACAGTTTTCGCCGTGCGCTTGCATTGAATCCGCGCGACGCGGATGCCGCGCACAACTATGGCTGGCTGATGTGCCAGCAAGGGCGCTACGCCGATTCCGCGCGGTATTTCGCGCAGGCTGTGGCCAATCCCACATACGGTGGCGCCGCCAAAACGTTGATGACGCAGGGTATCTGCCAGGTTCGTGCCGGGCAACGGGCCGAAGCTGAGCAAAGCCTGATGCATTCTTATGAACTGGATGCGGGAAATCCGGTAACGGGCTACAACCTGGCCAACCTGCTGTATGAGCGCGGTGACTATACGCGCGCGCAGTTTTACATACGCCGCCTTAACAACAGCAATCTTGCCAATGCTGAGACCTTGTGGCTAGGCATCAAGACTGAGAGAAAGCTGAATAACCGCGATGCGGTACTTCAGCTGGGCGATCAACTGAAGAAGCGCTTCGCGCAGTCCCGTGAGGCGGCTGCATACGAAAAGGGTTCTTTCAATGAGTGACCTTGATCCGATGCCAGCCGCTCAATCTGCCGGCGAGTCCGGTTTTAGTCACGGCAGTGATGCAGCCCCTGAACTGACGGCGGGCGCATTGCTTCGCCAGGCGAGGGAGGCTGCGGGAATACATATCGCCGCCCTTGCGGTGTCTCTCAAGGTCCCGGTGAAGAAGCTCGAGGCGCTGGAGCAAGACCGCCTTGATTTGTTGCCCGACTCGGTTTTTGTGCGGGCGCTTGCCTCCAGCGTATGCCGCACCCTGAAACTTGATGCTGCGGCGGTGCTCGAGCGTTTGCCTCAGACCAGTGCGCCCAAGCTGACCTATCAAGGCGCAGGCATTAATGCGCCGTTTCGCTCTCCTGGTGAAGGTCCCGGGCCTTCAATCTGGACACAAGTTTCCAGGACGGCTGTTCTGGCCGGTCTGGCCCTGCTGCTCGGCGCGCTGGTTCTGATTTTTATGCCTGTCGCCAAGCAGGATGCTGCCAATGGCAAGGTGGAAGCCGATGGCATGCCTGCCGCTGGCGTTGAAGCCGTCAAACCTTTGCCGGCAGTAGTTGCCATGGCGAGCCCCGCTCCCGCCGAGGCCCCCGCGCCCGTTGTGCAGGGGCCGGTCGCATCGGCCGGCGCGGCCCCAGCTGGAGCGCCGCAGCCTGCGGCAGCAGTTCCCCTGTCGATCTCTGGTCTTTCGCCCGCGACGCCTCCGGCCGTGCGCGCTTCCGCCGCCGTCTCCGTGCCGGCCGTTGTGGTCGCTCCGCTTGTGCCTGCACCCGCGGCGTCGCCAGCAGTCCCGCCGGGAATCGTGACTTTTCAGGCCAAGGGCGAATCCTGGGTGGAAGTCACGGATGCCAAAGGAACGGTTGTATTGCGCCGCACGCTGACGGCCGGGGAGGTCGCAGCAGCCTCTGGTGTATTGCCGCTGGCTGCCGTCGTTGGCCGGGCGGATGCCACCCAGGTGCAGGTACGCGGCAAGGCTTTTGACCTCAATGCGGTCGCCAGGGATAACGTTGCCCGATTTGAGGTGAAATAGTGCTGCAAGGCTGCCTTCCCATAGAGTCTGCTTTTCCCAAGCCGCGCCGCTCTCTTCAGGCGCAGGTGGCTTGGGGCTCGCGCATTGTGACTGTCGGTGGCGATGCCCCGGTACGTGTTCAGTCCATGACCAACACGGATACGGTCGACGCCATTGGCACCGCCATCCAGGTCAAGGAGCTTGCGCTCGCAGGTTCTGAAATGGTCCGTATCACGGTCAATACGCCCGAAGCCGCTGCGGCCGTGCCCTACGTGCGTGAGCAACTGGACCGCATGGGCATCGATGTCCCGCTGGTCGGCGATTTCCACTACAACGGACACCGGTTACTCACCGATTACCCTGCGTGCGCAGAGGCGCTGTCCAAATACCGCATTAATCCGGGCAATGTCGGAAAAGGTGACAAGCGCGACCGCCAGTTCGGCCAGATGATCGAAGTCGCCATGCGCTGGAACAAGGTCGTGCGCATCGGCGTGAATTGGGGCAGCCTCGACCAGGAATTGCTGGCCAGCCTGATGGACGAAAACAGCACGCGTGCCACGCCTTGGGATGCCAAGCAGGTGATGTACGAGGCGCTGATCACCTCCGCGCTGGACTCTGCCCAGCGCGCCGAAGAGATGGGCATGGCCCGCAACCAGATCATCCTGTCCTGCAAGGTCAGCGGTGTGCAGGACTTGATCTCGGTATACCGCGAATTGGCCAAACGCACCGACCACGCGCTGCACCTGGGCCTGACCGAAGCCGGCATGGGCACCAAAGGCACGGTGGCTTCCGCCACGGCGCTGTCGATTTTGCTGCAGGAAGGCGTGGGCGACACCATTCGCGTTTCCCTGACTCCCCAACCGGGCGAGGCCCGAACCCAGGAAGTGGTGATTGCCTCCGAGATCCTCCAGGCGCTGGGCCTGCGCACTTTTGTGCCCAGCGTTACGGCCTGCCCGGGATGCGGCCGCACCACCAGCACCACCTTCCAGGAGCTGGCCAAGCAGATCGATGATTTCCTGCGCGCCCAGATGCCCGTCTGGCGCGAGCAATATCCGGGTGTTGAAGGCCTCAAGGTGGCCGTGATGGGCTGCATCGTCAATGGCCCTGGCGAGAGCAAGCATGCCGACATCGGCATCAGCCTGCCCGGCTCTGGTGAAGCGCCGGCTGCGCCCGTGTTCATTGATGGCGAAAAAAGGCTGACCCTGCGAGGCGACAACATCGCGCAGGAGTTCCAGGTCATTGTTGAAAACTACATTGAAAAACGCTTTGGCACGCACGCCGTCGCTGAAGCCGCGTAACACCCATGGTTGAAAAAACAGCTGCCGCCGCGGCGGAGAAGCCCGCTTTGGCGAAGACGGAAAAACTGCTTGCCGTCAAAGGCATGAATGACATCCTGCCGCCCGAATCGGCGCGCTGGGAGTGGTTCGAGGCCAAGGTGCGCGCACTGATGGCGCGCTACGCCTATGCCAACGTGCGCACGCCCATCGTCGAGCCCACGGCGCTTTTTGTGCGCGGCCTCGGCGAGGTGACCGATATCGTCGAGAAAGAGATGTATTCCTTCGTCGATTCGATGAACGGCGACAAACTCACGCTGCGCCCAGAGGCCACTGCCGGCATCGTGCGCGCAATGATCGAGCACAACACGCTGTACAACGGGCCGATGCGGGTTTGGTCCGCCGTGACGCTGTTCCGCCACGAACGGCCGCAAAAGGGGCGTTACCGCCAGTTCCACCAGATCGACGTCGAAGCGCTGGGCTTTGCCGGCCCCGACGTGGATGCCGAGCAGATCCTGATGTGCCGCGCGCTGCTGCGCGACCTGGGCATCCCGATGGAACATGTGCGGCTTGAATTGAACAGCCTGGGCCAGCCGGCCGAGCGCATGGCGCACCGCGCCGCACTGATCGCGCACTTTGAGGCGCACGCCGACCTGCTGGACGAAGACGCCAGGCGCCGGCTGCACAGCAACCCGCTGCGCATCCTCGATACAAAAAATCCCGCCATGCAGGCGATGGTCGAAGCGGCGCCGCAGTTGATGGACTTTCTCGGTGAAGCTTCGCTCGCTCACCTGAACGCGGTGCGTGCGGTGCTCGACGCAGTGGGCCTGGCCTACCGCATCAATCCGCGCCTGGTGCGCGGCATGGACTACTACAACCTCACCGTGTTCGAGTGGATCACTGACAAGCTCGGCTCTCAGGGCACGGTCTGTGGCGGCGGCCGCTACGACGGCCTGTTCGAGCAGCTCGGGGGGAAACCGACCCCTGCGGTTGGCTGGGGCATGGGCGTGGAGCGCATGCTGCTGCTGCTTGAGGCGGTCGGCGTGGTGCCCCCGGCGAATGCGCCCGATGCCTATGCCGTGGTGCCGTCACCCCAGGAGATGCCGGCCGCGATGGTCGCCTGCGAAGCCTTGCGCAACGCGGGCGTCAATGTGCAGGTGCACGCCGGCACGGGGGAGGGCATGGGCAGCATGAAGTCGCAATTCAAGAAGGCTGACGCCAGCGGAGCGCGCTATGCGCTGATTTTTGGCGAAGCCGAGCTTGCCCAGGGCCGCGTTGCCGTCAAGCCATTGCGGGGTGAGAAGGAGCAGGCCCTGCAGGCGCAGGTGCTCCAGCCGCTGGCCGATGTGGCCGCCTGGGCGCACACCCTGCACGGCTGAGCGCCCCGGGCCGCGGCCGTTTGGGCGCTCAGTCCGGCCCTCTACAATCACCCCAACTCAATCCGCACCGTCACCGGGCAGAACTAGAAGACTTTTATGGCAAAACACCTCGATTTGGAAGAACAGGAACAGCTTGATGAGCTCAAGCATTTCTGGAAGCAGTATGGCGACCTGATTACCTGGGGCCTGATTGCCGTGTTCGGTGTCTTTGCCGCCTGGAACGGCTATCAGTACTGGCAGCGCGACCAGGCTGCAAAAGCCTCTGTTTTGTATGACGAGGTAGAGCGTTCCCTGGCGTCGGGCGATGCCGCAAGAATCGATCGCTCGCTGGCGGACATGAAAGAGCGTTTTGGCGGCACCAGCTATGCCCAGCAAGCCAGCCTTCTGGCCGCCCGGACCTACTACGACAAGGGAAACCTGGATGCTTCGAGCGCTGCGTTGACCTGGGTGGCTGAAAAGTCATCCGACGAGGGTTACAAGGCCGTTGCCCGCTTGCGCCTGGCTGGCCTGCTGCTTGAAAAGAAGGCCTATGACCAGGCGCTCCAGCAGCTTGCAGGTACCTTTCCCAAGGACTTTACGGCACTGGCAGCCGACCGCCGGGGCGACATCTTCGCCGCCCAGGGCAAGAAAGCGGAAGCCAGAGCGGAATATGAAAAGGCCTACAAGGAGCTTGACGAGCGCGTCGAGTACCGGCGCCTTGTTGAAGTCAAACTGAATGCGTTGGGTGTGGATCCGGCGCAGACCACATCCGCAACTGCAGCCCCGAACCCTGAGGTGAAGAAATGATTTATCAGCCTTTTAAGCCTTTGGTCCAGGCAGCACGTGCGTACCCAGCTATTATTTTGATAGCAGCTCTGGGCGGCCTTGGTGGATGCTCTTTTTTTGGCGGCGGCCCTGCCAAACCACAACCGGCCGAACTCCAGCCGGTGAGCGGCCAGGTGTCTGCACGCCAGGTCTGGAGCAACCGGGTAGGGCAGGTCAACTTCCCGCTTGAAACGGGTGTGTCCGGCACCAGCGTGGCCGTGGCCAGCGGCGACGGCACCGTCGCTCTCCTCGACACCCAGACCGGCCGCGACTTCTGGCGTCTGGCGCTGAATACCCCCCTGGCTGCAGGCGCCGGTAACGACGGCAAAGTTGTTGCCGTGGTCAGCAAAGCCAACGAAGTTATCGCCCTGCAGGATGGCAAAGAAATTTGGCGCCAGAAGCTGGCAGCCCAGGCCTTCACCGCGCCTTTCGTCGCGGGCGGCCGGATTTTTGTGTTGGCGGCAGACCGGTCGGTCAGCGCATTTGATGGGCAAAACGGCCGCAAGCTCTGGACGCAGCAGCGCCCCAATGAACCGCTCGTCCTTCGCCAGTCCGGTGTAATGCTGGCGGTTGGTGACACGCTGGTGGTGGGCCTGGGCGGCCGGCTGGTGGGTCTGAACCCCACCAACGGCGGTGTGCGCTGGGAAGCGCCTATCGCCACGCCACGCGGCATCAACGACGTGGAGCGGCTTGTCGACCTGGTTGGCCGGGTGAGCCGGCAAGGCGACGTTGTCTGCACGCGGGCTTTCCAGGCCAGCGTCGGATGTGTCAACGCTGCGCGCGGCAATCTGCTTTGGTCCAAACCTGCCAACGGCGTGCAGGGTATAGACGGCGATGACCGCTTTCTCTTCGGCACTGAAGCCGATGGCACCGTGAATGCATGGCGCCGCGCCGATGGCGAGCGCGCATGGACCACGGACCGCCTGCGTTACCGCAGCCTGTCTGCTCCGCTGGTGATTGGGCGCTCCGTCGCCATCGGCGATTTCTCGGGTTTTATCCACCTGCTGTCGCGTGAAGACGGCTCCCTGCTCAATCGCCTGCCTACCGACGGCACCGCCATCGCCGCCACGCCTGTGCTGGCCGGCAATACGCTGATTGCCGTCACCCAGGGCGGCGGCATTTACGGCTTCCAGCCCCAATAAGGACTCCGGTCCAGCCAGAAACTGATTGATGAAACCTGTCATTGCGTTAGTCGGGCGTCCCAATGTGGGCAAATCGACGCTTTTTAACCGGCTGACCAAGACGCGGGATGCGATCGTGGCCGATTTCGCCGGGCTGACACGGGATCGTCATTACGGTAACGGAAAGCTGGGCCCTCACGAGTACATCGTGATCGATACGGGCGGATTTGAGCCCGATGCGACCACCGGTATTTACAAGGAAATGGCCAAGCAGACCCGCCAGGCGGTGGCGGAAGCCGACGTGGTGGTTTTTGTGGTGGATGCCCGGGCCGGCATCAGCGCACAAGACCACGACATCGCCAACTACCTGCGCAAGCTGGGCAAGCCGACCGTGCTCACGGCCAACAAAGCCGAAGGCATGACCGAAGGCGTGCAGCTGTCCGAGTTTTTCGAGCTTGGCTTGGGTGAAGTGCTGGCGGTGTCCGCATCACATGGCCAGGGCATGCGTACGCTGGTCGACATGGCGCTGGAGCCTCTGAATCTGCCTGACCCCGAGGAAGAGGCCGAGCCACAGGATCCCTCCATCATCCGCCTGGCCGTAGCGGGGCGCCCCAATGTGGGGAAATCCACGCTGATCAACACCTGGCTGGGCGAAGAGCGGCTGGTGGCGTTTGACCTGCCCGGCACGACCCGCGACACCATTTCGGTGCCTTTTGAGCGGGCAGGGCAGAAATTCGAGCTGATCGACACGGCCGGGCTGCGCCGCAAAGGCAAGGTTTTCGAGGCCATCGAGAAGTTCTCCGTCGTCAAGACCCTGCAGGCCATTGAGAACGCCAACGTCGTGCTGCTGTTGCTGGATGCGACCCAGGGCGTGACCGACCAGGACGCCCATATCGCCGGCTACATCCTGGAAAGCGGGCGCTCGGTGGTTCTGGCCGTCAACAAGTCGGACGCGGTGGACTCCTACCAGCGCGAACTTCTTGAGCGCTCCATTGAAACCCGGCTCGGCTTTCTGAAATTTGCCTCTATCCACCCCATTTCGGCCATCAAGCGCCAGGGTTTGGGTCCTGTCTGGAAGTCCATCATCCAGGCCCATGCATCGGCCAACCGCAAGATGTCCACCCCGGTGCTGACGCGGCTGCTGCTGGAGGCGGTGCAGTTTCAGCAGCCTCAGCGTTCGGGCGTGTTCCGCCCCAAGATGCGGTATGCGCACCAGGGTGGCATGAACCCGCCCATCATCATCATTCACGGCAACTCGCTTGAACACGTCACAGAGTCCTACAAGCGCTACCTTGAAGGACGTTTCCGCAAGGAGTTCGACCTGGTCGGAACCCCCTTGCGCATCCAGATGAAAAGCTCGCACAACCCCTTTAAGGACAAGGAATCGGCCTAGGACTACATGACCCGGCCCACGCCCTGTGGTAAGGTCAAGTTCTATTAACTTTTGAACACGGAAAATATCGTGAGCAATAACAAAGGCCAGCTCTTGCAGGACCCATTTCTCAACACCTTGCGTCGCGAGCATGTTCCTGTTTCCATCTATCTCGTCAACGGGATCAAGCTGCAGGGCCAGATCGAGTCTTTCGATCAGTATGTGGTTCTGCTTCGCAACACTGTGACCCAAATGGTCTACAAGCATGCGATCTCCACCATCGTTCCGGGTCGCGCCGTCAATTTCGCGACCAGCGAGTCTGAAGAAAGCCCCGCCAGCTGAGTTCGTATGATGCGCCAGTGAACTCCAAACCCCTCGTTCTTCTGGTGGGGGTCGATTTGGGGCTCCCGAACTTTGATGCTGATCTGCAGGAACTGGGTTTGCTCGCGCAAACGGCGGGCCTGCAGCCGATTGCGCGCGTTACCTGCAAACGCAGGGCTCCAGACGCCGCGCTTTTTATCGGCACCGGCAAGGCAGACGAGATCAAATTGCTCGCGCTGGACACCGGCGCGACTGAAGTCCTGTTTGACCAATCCCTGAGTCCGGCGCAGCAGCGTAATCTTGAGCGGCATCTGGACATGCCGGTCAATGACCGGACACTGCTGATCCTGGAAATATTTGCCCAACGCGCGCGCAGCCACGAAGGCAAGTTGCAGGTGGAGCTGGCCAGGCTGCAATACATGTCGACCCGCCTGGTGCGCAGGTGGTCCCACCTGGAGCGGCAGACCGGCGGCGCCGGTGTTCGCGGTGGCCCGGGTGAAAAGCAGATCGAGCTCGACAAACGCATGATCGGCGACGCCATCAAACGCACCAAAGAACGCCTGGCCAAGGTCAAGAAACAGCGGCAGACCCAGCGAAAGCAGCGGGAGCGGCGCAACTCTTTCACGATTTCCCTCGTGGGCTATACCAACGCCGGCAAGTCCACGCTGTTCAATGCGCTCGTCAAGGCCCGCGCCTATGCCGCAGACCAGCTCTTCGCCACGCTGGACACCACGACCAGGCAGCTGTACCTCGGGGATGCAGCCCGGTCCGTCTCCCTGTCGGACACTGTGGGTTTCATACGGGACTTGCCGCACGGGCTGATAGATGCCTTTGCCGCAACGCTGCAGGAGGCTGCGGATGCCGACCTGCTGCTGCATGTGGTGGATGGCGCTAATCCTGAGTACCTGGAGCAGATCGAACAGGTTCAGCGCGTGCTCTCCGAGATCGGGGCCGCCGACGTGCCGCAAATACTTGTCTTCAACAAGCTCGATGCCATTGAAAAGGACAGCTTCCCCCTGCACATGAAGGATCTGTTCGAGCTGAGGGATGCATTTGAAGGCTCCAGCCGAAGTGTGGAGCGTGTCTTCGTGAGCGCCCAGACAGGTGAGGGCTTGCCGCTTTTGCGGGCTTTGCTGGCTGACCGTGCGGCAAATCCGCCGGCTGAGGAAATACCCCAAGCTATTGAGGACGTTGCCTGATCCAGCGGTTTCATTAGGCACAATGTCGGTTACTGAAAAAAAGCGAGTTTGATCCCATGAATCTGAACCCCGTGCTGCAGACGTTGACGGCCTTTCCCGGCCGGCTCAAGCAACGCGCCCAAGGCATGTTCAACCTCAACGATCCGCGCTGGGGCCGGGACGATGACAAGCCGCCGGCTGGTGATGCCAAACCCGAAGCGCCGCGCGAGGACAGGGAGCCGCCCAGGCAAGCCAACCGTCCGCAAGGGCAGGGACCCAACCAGGGCCCGCCTGACCTGGATGAACTCTGGCGCGATTTCAACCGCAAGCTCGGTGGGCTTTTTGGCGGCGGCAAGAACAATCCCAACCGTGGCGGCTTCGGCCGTGGCAATGGGGGCAACAACGGCGGCAATGGTGGCGGATTTCAGCCCGACATGAAAAGCGCCGGCATTGGCGTGGGCCTGATTGCCAGCGTCGCCGTGCTGATCTGGCTCGGAACGGGCTTTTTCATCGTCCAGGAAGGCCAGCAGGCTGTCATCACCCAATTCGGCAAATACCACTCTACGGTGGGTGCGGGTTTCAACTGGCGCATGCCGTATCCCGTTCAACGCCATGAAATCGTGGTCGTCACACAGATCCGCTCTGTGGATGTGGGCCGCGACGTCATCATCAAGGCGACCGGGCTGCGTGATTCCGCGATGTTGACCGAAGACGAGAACATCGTCGAAATCAAGTTCGCCGTGCAGTACCGCCTGAACGACGCGCGTGCCTATTTGTTTGAAAGCAAGGATCCCGCTGCCGCAGTGGTTCAGGCCGCAGAAACAGCCGTTCGTGAAGTGGTCGGCAAAATGAAGATGGACTCGGCGCTGGCCGATGAGCGCGACCAGATCGGGCCGCGCGTGCGTGCCCTGATGCAAACCATCCTGGACCGCTACAAGGTCGGTGTTGAAGTCGTGGGCATCAATCTGCAGCAAAGCGGTGTGCGCCCGCCGGAGCAGGTGCAGGCTGCTTTTGACGATGTGCTCAAGGCCGGCCAGGAGCGTGAACGCGCCAAGAACGAAGCTCAGGCTTATGCCAACAACGTGATTCCGCGCGCCGTCGGTTCGGCTTCGCGGTTGAAGGAAGAGTCCGAAGCCTACAAAGCGAAGATCGTGGCGCAAGCCCAGGGTGATGCGCAGCGCTTCCGTTCGGTGCTGACCGAATACCAGAAGGCCCCGCAGGTCACGCGTGACCGCATGTACACCGACGCCATGCAGCAGGTCTACAGCAGCGTCACCAAGGTACTGGTTGAATCGCGCCAGGGCAGCAACTTGCTGTACCTGCCGCTGGACAAGATCATGCAGATGAGCGCCCAGGGCGATGCTGCCGTGAACGGCGAAACACCGCTGATTCCCGGTACGGCTTCGTCGTCTTCGGTGCCTGCCGCGCCCACCTCCAGCCTGCCACCCCTCGATGCCCGTTCGCGCGACTCCGCCCGCTCGCGCGAACGTGAAACACGCTAAGGAAGACGATCGTGAATAGAGTTGGATTTATTGTTTCTTCGCTGCTCGTCCTCCTGGCGCTGCTCAGCTCCACGCTGTTTGTGGTCGACCAGCGCCAGTTCGGCGTGGTCTATGCCCTGGGGCAGATCAAGGACGTGGTCACCGAGCCGGGCCTGCATTTCAAGATGCCGCCACCGTTCCAGAACGTCTCGTATATCGACAAGCGCCTGCTGGTGCTCGACAGCGTTGATGCCGAGCCGATGCTCACGGCTGAAAAGCAGCGCGTCGTCATCGACTGGTACGTGCGTTGGCGCATCACCCTGCCCACCGAATACATCCGCAATGTCGGCCTGGACGAAAAAGCCGGCGCCAACCAGCTCAACCGCGTGGTTCGCAACGCCTTCCAGGAAGAGATCAACAAGCGCACCGTCAAGGATTTGCTGTCGCTCAAGCGCGAAGCGCTGATGGCCGACGTCAAACGTGAAGTGCTGCAGGCCGTGCAGGGCGCCCAGCCCTGGGGCGTTGATGTGGTCGACGTGCGCATCACCCGTGTGGACTATGTGGAAGCGATCACCGATTCCGTCTACAAGCGCATGGTGGCCGAGCGCCAGCGCGTAGCCAATGAACTGCGTTCCACCGGCCAGGCCGAAGGCGAAAAAATCCGCGCCGATGCCGACCGCCAGCGCGAGGTGACCATCGCCAACGCCTACCGCGATGCGCAAAAAGTCAAAGGTGAAGGCGACGCCGAAGCCGCGCGCACCTATGCCGAATCGTTTGGCCGTGACCCGCAGTTTGCCCAGTTTTACCGCAGCCTCGACGCCTACAAGGCCAGCTTCAGCAAGAAGAGCGACGTGATGGTGCTTGACCCCTCATCCGACTTCTTCAAGGCCATGCGCGGCTCCGGCAGCAGCACTGCACCTGCCAAAAAATAAAAAAGGTGGAAGGCAACACCTTTTGGCAGGCACTGGCCCTGGTGCTGGTGATCGAAGGTCTTTTGCCGTTTCTGTCTCCCGGCGGCTGGCGCCGCATGTTTGAGCAGATTCTCGCCTTGGGCGACGGCCAGATTCGCTTCTTCGGGCTCTGCAGCATCGTGATTGGCCTGGTTCTACTGGCTGTGCTGGCCTGAACTGCACCTCTTTTCACGCCGGCGCACCCGGCTTGGCAGGCCAGTATTTCTGCCTGAGAGCCTTCTCCTGTCCTGCGCTGGCCGAAAACCGGCTTCAAGCCCGGTAAAATGCTGTTTTTAACAGCCCACGAAAATCACAATGCCCGCCTGGTCGTCATCATGGCAATTGCCCGATCAAATTGCCGATGTCCTGCCCTCCGAGGCGCGCCACATCGAAGAGCTGCGCCGCCTGTTCCTCGACACAGCCCGCAGCTACGGCTATGAACTCGTCATGCCGCCGTTGCTGGAGCACCTTGAGTCGCTCCTGACGGGCACCGGCGAAGCACTGGACCTGCAAACCTTCAAGCTGGTCGACCAGCTCTCCGGCCGCACCCTGGGCCTGCGCGCCGACACCACCCCCCAGGTCGCCCGTATTGATGCCCACTTGCTCAACCGCAACGGCGTGGCCCGCCTTTGCTACTGCGGCCCCGTGCTGCACACCCGTACCGACCGCCCCCACGCCACCCGCGAGCCACTGCAGTTCGGCGCCGAAATCTACGGCCATGCCGGGCTGGAGGCCGACCTTGAAGCCCAGCAATTGGCGCTTGAAGGCCTGAAGGCCGCCGGCGTGACCGACTTGAGCGTTGACATGGCGGATGTGCGCATCGTCAACAGCCTGCTGGCCGGCGCCACCGTCAGCCCCAGGACGCTGGCGCTCATTCACACCGCGCTCGCAGCCAAGGATGCCAGCGAGCTAGGCAGCCTGGTGGCCAGCCTCAAAGACGGCATTTCCGCTGAATCACGCGAAGGCCTGAAAGCGCTGTTGCAGCTCTACGGTGATGAGAAGGTTTTGGCGGAGGCCGAAAGAGTCTTGCCGCCTTCGACAGGCCTGAAGGCCGCCTTGCAAAACCTGAAATGGCTGGCTGCCCATACCGGCGGCGAAAAGGGCGATGTCAAAGTCAGTTTTGACCTGGCCGATTTGCGTGGCTATGCGTATTACAGCGGCACCCGCTTTGCCATTTACGGGCAGGGCGCCGAGCTGGCCCGCGGTGGCCGTTATGACGAGGTGGGCGCCGTGTTTGGCCGTAACCGCCCGGCAGCCGGCTTCAGCCTGGATTTGAAGGAACTCGTCAGCGTGCTGCCGCCCCGGCCCCTGAAGGCTGCTATCCGCGCGCCCTGGGGCGAAGATGCCGGTTTGCGCGCCGCTATCGCCCGCCTGCGTGCCGGTGGTGAAACCGTGGCTTGCGTGTTGCCGGGCCACGAACATGAAGTCAATGAATTTGATTGCGACCGCGAACTGGCCAACGCTGCCGGTCAATGGGTGGTCCAGCCCCTCAAGAAAGCTGCGTGAGGCCCTGCGCCCCGCCAGGCTTGATTCCAACGAACCTTAACGAGAATTGAAGATGACAAACAAACAAACCGCAACTGCGGGCCGCAATGTCGTGGTCGTGGGCACCCAATGGGGCGACGAGGGCAAGGGTAAGCTGGTCGACTGGCTGACCGAAATGTCGCAAGGCGTGGTGCGCTTTCAGGGCGGCCACAACGCCGGCCACACGCTGGTGATCAACGGCGTGAAGACCGCGCTGCACCTGATCCCCAGCGGCATCATGCGCCCGGGCGTGAAGTGCTACATCGGCAACGGTGTGGTGCTGTCGGCCGCCAAGCTGTTTGAAGAAATCGAAGGGCTGGAAAAAGCCGGCGTTGAGGTTCGCTCACGCCTGCGCGTCAGCGAGGCTTGCCCGCTGATCCTGCCCTTTCACGTCGCGCTGGATGTTGCGCGCGAAGCCTATCGCGAGAAGGGCGGTACGTCCAAGATCGGCACCACCGGCCGCGGCATCGGCCCCGCCTATGAGGACAAAATCGCCCGCCGCGCGCTGCGCGTGCAGGATCTGAAATACCCCGACCGCTTTGCCGCCAAGCTGCGCGAGCTGCTGGACCTGCACAACTTTGTGCTGACCGGCTACCTGCACGCCCCGGCTGTTGATTTCGACACCGTGTACGCAGAAGCCATGCGCCACGCCGAGTTGCTCAAGCCCATGATGGCCGACGTCTCGCGTGAACTGAATGACGCCAATGAGGGCGGCGCCAATCTGCTGTTTGAAGGTGCGCAAGGCACTTTGCTTGATGTCGACCACGGCACCTATCCCTATGTGACCTCCAGCAACTGCGTGGCCGGCAATGCGGCCGCCGGCGCCGGCGTGGGCCCAAGCATGCTGCATTACGTTCTGGGCATCACCAAAGCTTATTGCACGCGCGTGGGTGGCGGGCCTTTCCCGACCGAACTCGACTGGGAAAAACCTGGCACTGTGGGCTACCACCTCAGCACCGTGGGCGCCGAAAAGGGCGTGACCACGGGGCGCAGCCGCCGTTGCGGCTGGTTTGACGCCGCGCTGCTCAAGCGCTCAGCCCAGGTCAATGGCCTGTCGGGCCTGTGCATCACCAAGCTTGACGTGCTCGACGGTATTGACGAACTCAAGCTCTGCACCGGTTATGAGCTCGACGGTCATATCACCGACATCCTGCCCATGGGCGCCGAGGATATTGAGCGCTGCAAGCCAATCTACGAAACCCTGCCTGGCTGGAGCGAGAGCACGGTGGGCGTGACGCAATATGACAAGCTGCCGGCAGCCGCGCAAAAGTACCTGCACCGGATTGAAGAGGTCACCGGCGTGCCTATCCATATGATCTCCACCAGCCCGGACCGCGACCACACCATTCTGCTGCGCAACCCCTACGCAGCCGTTTGAACGAGCGTCGGCAAGAAACTTTAGCCAAACAGGCTTGTAGCCCAGTAAAGACGGGCGCAAGCAGCTACTAAATCAGGAGCAACCGCATGTTGACAGAAGACGGCAAACATCTCTATGTGAGCTATGACGAGTACCACAACCTGATTGAGAAACTGGCCATCAAGATCCACCAGTCCGGCTGGAAGTTCGACACCATCCTGTGCCTGGCCCGCGGCGGCATGCGGCCCGGCGACATCCTGTCGCGCATCTTCGACAAGCCGCTGGCCATCATGTCCACCAGCTCCTATCGCGCTGACGCCGGCATGACGCAAGGCAACCTCGACATCGCCCGCTACATCACCACGCCCAAGGGCGAAATCGCTGGCAAGGTGCTGCTGGTTGACGACCTGGCCGACACCGGCCACACGCTCAACGCCGTGATCCACCAGCTCAAGAACAACTACAAGCCCATCACTGAGCTGCGCAGCGCCGTGATCTGGACCAAGGGCGTCTCCACCTTCCAGCCTGACTACTCCGTTGAGCTGCTGCCTACCAACCCCTGGATTCACCAGCCTTTCGAAGGCTATGACTCGCTTTCGCCAGAGCAGCTCATGGCGAAGTGGAAGATATAGCCCCCACGGTCGTTCACTGCGTGTAGCTCCCTGCCCCCCGAGGGGGCCGCTGCGCCTGCGGCCCGGCAAAGCCGGTTCCGCGGCCCCGGCTGGAATAGGGGAGTTGAGACAATACCGCTGTCCCCAACGATTCCGAGCTTGCCGTTAATATCAGTGGATGAGCGAAACATCCACCACCCTGATCCACCACCCCTACAAGCCACCGGCAGGGTTTGACTCGATCCCGCCCGGGGTTTACAAGGCTTCCACCATCGCCTTTCCGACTGTCGCCGCGCTGCGCAGCCGTGACTGGAAACACAAGACCGGCTACACCTACGGCCTGCACGGCACGCCGACCACTTTTACGCTTGAAGAGCGCATTGCGACACTCGAAGGCGGCAAGCACTGCACGCTGGTGCCCAGCGGCCTGGCGGCGGTGGTGCTGGTGGGCATGGCGCTACTCAAGGCCGGCGACGAGCTGTTGATCCCCGACAACGTCTATGGGCCCAACAAGGCTTTTGCGCAGGGTGAGCTCGCCGCCTGGGGCATCACGCACCGGTTTTACGACCCGATGAACCCTGCCGACCTGGCCGCCAAGCTGAGCGCCAAAACCCGGCTGGTGTGGATCGAGGCGCCGGGCTCCATCACCATGGAGTTTCCCGACATGCCCGCGCTGGTTGCGGCCGTCAAGGCGCACAAGGATGCGCACCCCGGCGGCATCGTGACCGCGCTGGACAACACCTGGGGCGCCGGCCTGGCTTTCAACGCTTTCGACCTGGGCATCGATATTTCAGCTCAGGCCCTGACCAAATACCCCAGCGGCGGCGCTGACGTGCTGATGGGCTCGGTCGTCACGCGTGATCAGGCGCTGCACCACCTGGTTCACTTTTGCCACATGCGTGTGGGCTACGGCGTGAGCGGCAATGATGTCGAACTCGTGTTGCGCGGCCTCAACAGCATCGCCTTGCGTTATGCCGCCCAGGACACCGCTACGCGTGCGCTGGCTGCCTGGCTCCAGACCTTGCCGCAAGTCGCCGCGGTGCTGCACCCGGCTTTGCCCGGATCGCCCGGCCACGAGGCGTGGAAGCGCGATTGCACGGGCGCTGCCTGCCTGGTAAGCGCCGTGTTCAAACCCGAATTCACGCAAGCGCAGATCGACCGGTTTTGCGACAGCCTCAAGCTCTTTAAACTGGGCTACAGCTGGGCGGGGCCCATGAGCCTGTGCGCGCCTTATGACATCCCGGCGCTGCGCACCATGCCCTGGCCTTACAAAGGCGGTCTGGTGCGCTTTTCGGTCGGGCTGGAGGCTGTGGCGGACCTGCAGGCGGACATCACCCAAGCCCTGGAAAAAGCCGCATGAAAAGCCCGGTGATTCAGTGACGCCAATGCAGTACAGTAAGGGTTACTTATTCACGAAAGCACGCAGTGGCAACTCCCAATTACTCGTACGAAAAGCGCCAGAAAGAGCTTGCGAAAAAACGCAAAAAAGAAGAAAAGCTCAAGCGCAAGGCCGAGGGCAAGCCGGATGACGCCAGCGACGATGGAGCCGATGCACCGCCTGCTGACGGCGATTCACCAGCTGGCGTGCCACCCACTGACCCGGCGCCCTGAACTTCCAGACTCCCCGCTTTTGTTTAAGGAGTCTTGGTCCCTTCAAGGATGAGCGCAAGCGGCTGTTGCTTCCCCCACCTTTCGAAAACCCGGCACACCCAGCGTGTAGCCGGGTTTTTTGTTGATGGCTGGTGCTTTACCGTTTTACCAGCGGTCTCGCAAGCCTATTTGGGCAACCAGCCCAGTTCCCTGGCATGCAGGCTTTGTACATACAGCCTGTCCGCTGTCTCCGTCACGGCGGTTGTCTCGGGATAGGCGCCCGACGGGTCCTGCAGGTCGGCCACCACTTTTCCGTCTTCCGTGAATGCCACCACGTGGCCGTAGGCCTTGGGAATAGGCCACAAGGCGCGCGGCAGGCGAAGTATGACCTTGCGCACAAAGGGCTTGCGGGCAAGGCCGTCAATCGTCGGGTTGCGCGGCTTGACCAGGCCCACCCAGACCTTGCCGTCCAGGCCGCGCATCAGGTTGTCGGGGTAGCCCGGCAGGTTGTCAAAAAGCGGCTCGAGGCCGGCGCCGGGCTGGCTGACGTCCTGTTCCCGCGCATCCACCGGCAGCTTCCAGATGCGGTATCTGCCGGTTTCAGCCACAAACAGCGAGCGCTCGTCCTGGCTCAGCGCCACGCCGTTGGCAAAGCTAAAACCCTTTGCCACGATGCGTGTGGTTTTGGCCGCCGGGTCGTATTCAATCACCCGGCCTGTGGCGGACTGCTCCAGGATGTCGAGAATGCTGGCCTCGAAGGTGCCGCCCCAGGCCTTCGCCCCAAAGCGGTTGGATGCGTCGCTGAAATACACCTTGCCATTGCGGGCGACCACCACCGCATTGGCATACAGAATCGGCGTGCCTGCGGCTTTGTCCGCCAGCACCGTCACTTTCCTGTCCGGCGAAATCGACAGCAAGCCCTTGAACGCGTCGGCGGCGATGAGGTTGCCGGCGGGGTCGAAGTCAAAGCCCAGCACGCGGCCACCGGTATTGGCCACCACCTCCTGGCCGCTGCCGTCCGGATTCATCCGCAGGATGGCGCCGCTGGCCACCGTGGCGTAGAGCTTTCCATCCCGGGCCACCACCAGGTGCTCCGGGCCTTCTTCGGCCCCCAGGGGGATTGTTTTCAGGTCGGCTAGTTTGTTATTGACCGCGAAAGGGCCAACGTAGCCGGGGGCCACGGGCGCTTCCCAGCTTTGCGGTTCGACGGGCACCGGCCACAGGCCCAGGTAGGCGGCCAGCGCGGCAAGGGCGATACCGAAAGCGGCAAGGATTTTTTTCATGGTGTTTTCTCCTCCTTAAGAATGGTCCGGGCCAGCGCGGCCATGGCGCCGGCGCTGCGGCCACCTGGCGACAGCACGCGGGCTGCGGCGTGCTGCGAAAAATTGCGGTGCATGGACTGCAGGTAGCCCGGGTCGTAATGTTTCACCAGCAGTTCACGCACCACAGAGGCCACGTCGCCACTGCGGGCGCGCGCCTGCCAGTCCTGCACCACGGCCTTGCTGCGGGCTTCCGTCAGGGCGCCCAGCCGCTCGCAGAAAAACGCGATGTCTGTGACAAAGAAGGCATAGTCCTCCAGCAGCAAGGCCACGCGCTCGTCCTGCGGCAGCTCGATCTGCAGGCAGGGGCTGACCCGCATTGCCGCGACCAGGCCTTCGGGCACGGCCACGTTGCCGACTTTTTTACTTTCGCTTTCAATGTAGACAGGCTTTGCCGGGTCAAAGCCGCGCAGCACAGACCAGATGCTGCTGTCAAAAGCCTTCTGGCTGGGTTGCTGCACACCGGGGATGGCGCCCAGCACCGAGCTGCGGTGGTTGGCCAGCGCTTCCAGGTCCAGCACCTGTGCGCCTTCGGCCTTGAGGGCCTGCAGCAGCCGCGTCTTGCCCGAGCCGGTAGGGCCACACACCACCTGGTACTGAAAGCGCGCGGCAAGCTGCTGCAGGTCGGCCACCAGGGCCGCCCGGAAGGCCTTGTAGCCGCCGTCCACCAGCGTGATCCTGAAGCCGATCTGGTCCAGCACCAGGGCCAGCGCACCGCTGCGCTTGCCGCCGCGCCAGCAATAAATCAGCGGCTGCCATTCCCGGGGCTTATCGAGCACATCTCGCTGGATATGTTCGGCAATGTTTTTGGCCACCAGCGCAGCGCCCAGTTTTTTGGCTTCAAACTGGCTGATCTGCTTGTATTTGGTGCCGACAATCTTTCGCTCTTCGTCGCGCAGGCTGGGCCAGTTCACGGCGCCGGGGAGGTGGTCCTCGGCATATTCGCCTTCACTGCGGGCATCGATGACATCGGAAAACCGGCCCAAGGCGCCCAGCGCCTCTTCGGCTGAAATGCGTTCAAGGCTCACTGGATCAGTTTCTTGAGTTCGGGCCACACATTGGCCAGCATGCGGGCCTGCGACTGTTCGTTGGGGTGGATGCGATCCGCCTGGAAGTTGGCCACCGGGTCGGCAACGTCGGCGATCCCTTTGAGGAAGAAGGGCACCAGCGCCACTTTCTCTGCTTTGGCGATCTTGCCGAAGAGGCCAGAGAAGGTGGCGGCATAGGCGCTGCCATAGTTGGGCGGCACCTGCATGCCCACCAGCAGCACGCGGGCGCCGGCCTTTTTGGCGGCCTGGGTCATGGTGCTCAGGTTTTTCTCAGTCATGTCCAGCGGCAGGCCGCGCAGGGCGTCGTTGCCGCCCAGCTCGATCACCACCACGGCCGGTTTGTGCTGCGCCAGCAGGGCGGGCAGGCGCGAAAGCCCGCCGGAGGTGGTGTCACCGCTGATACTGGCGTTGACGACCCTGGCAGATTTCTTTTCGCTGCTGAGCTGCTTTTCAAGCAGGGGCACCCAGCCCGTGCCGCGTTTAAGGCCGTACTCGGCGCTCAGCGAGTCGCCGAGGACCAAAATGGTGTTGCCCTGGGCGTTGGTGCCTGGCGCCTGGGGTGTTTGCGCCCCCGCCGTCAGGGCCGAACCCATCAGCACCGCCGCCAGCAGCGCTACCCAAGGCTTTACCAAGGTCTTTGCCGCCGCCGCAAGGCCAAGCTTGGTAAAGTCTGATTTCACATTTTTTGACAAGGCTGACATGTTTGAACCTGCGGTTAGTGGCGTGAATGGTGCCGGAAGTGCCGTAGCAGGCGCGGCAGATGCTCCGCAAGCTTCCAGGGCCCCGGCCTCTTCAATTATTTCCGTTGAGCACGTTTTCAAGTCGGTCACCGACTCCACCGGCACGCTGACTATTTTGCGCGATATTGATTTTGCGCTGGCTGCGCGGGAAACCGCCGCCATCGTGGGCGCCTCCGGCTCGGGCAAGAGCACCTTGCTGTCCATCATCGCAGGGCTGGACACGCCCACCCAGGGCACGGTCAGGCTGGCGGGGCAAGACCTCTTTGCCCTGAGTGAAGATGACCGCGCCGCGCTGCGTGCCCAGAAGGTCGGTTTTGTCTTCCAGAGCTTTCAGCTCATGGGTAACCTGACGGCACTGGAAAACGTCATGCTCCCGCTGGAGCTGTCGGGCGCCAAGAACGCCCGCGCGCTAGCCACTGACATGCTCAAACGCGTAGGGTTGGGCGAGCGCCTCGGCCACTACCCCAAGGTGTTGTCGGGCGGCGAGCAGCAGCGCGTGGCGCTGGCCCGGGCCTTTGTGGTGCAACCGGCGGTGCTGCTGGCCGATGAGCCGACCGGCAGCCTGGATTTCGCCACCGGCGAAACCGTCATGTCGCTGATGTTTGAACTCAACCGTGAACTGGGTACCACGCTGGTCCTGGTGACGCACGACCAGGCGATTGCGGCGCGCTGCGAGCGGCGCATCACCATTGATGCGGGGCGCGTCAGCGCTGCCTGAAGGACGGGTACCAGGCGCACTTTGAGTGAAAAATGGCCTGGTTGCCGCAATAGACGGGCGTGAGCAGCTACTAAAAAAGTAGCAAAACCCTGCCGGCGAAAACCCCTGAGACCGCCCTTGCTGCGGCTTTCCTGTGGCTTTCCCGCAGCCTTCAGTGGCCGGCGTGCAGCTTTTTCGCCGCAGCCACAAACTTTGCCCGGTCGTCCGCCTTGTCAATGTGCTGTGCCAGCGCCTGTACGAGGCCGCTGAAGGCTGGCTGGCGCCCGGCTTCCTTGCGCACCAGGGTTTTAGCCAGCGGGCCGATGTACAGGCTCAGCGCGCGTTCCAGCTGGGCCTGCACCTCTGCGCTGAAGGTGTGCACATTGATGGACGTGGCGCTTGGCGAGGAATGCGAAGACGGTGACGAGACCGAAGACCGTGATGACGGAAAGGAGCTCGTCGAAGGGCGCGAATGTCCCGTCTGCCCCGTCGGCAGGCTGGTGGGCAAGCGGCTCGCATCGCCGCGCGCCATCTGGGACGCCGGCATGGACACGGAGCGGCTGAGGTTGCTGCTGGTGCTTCCGGTGCTTCCTGTGCGCGTGCCGCTGGCGCCGTGCGGCGCTGAATGCACCGGCGCACTGGCGTTGCGCGGTTTTAAAAAGGCTTCCCGGGCCGTGGCATCGGGAATCGACACCGCCAGCAAGTCGCGCAGGCCCTGGGCGCTCACGGTGCGCGGCAGGGCTTTTTTCACCAGCACCTTGGCCAGCGGCCCAATGGCCTTGGCCAGCTCGTTTTCGATGTCGTGCGCCATCTCTGGCGTGAGCGAGGCGAGGGCCGCGAACGAGGCGGTGTGCTCGAACTCCATGTTGCGTTCTGCCGGCGCGGGCGGCGCGGCATTCGGGTCCAGCACCGCGTAGATCTCGTGCGAGCGCAGGTGCTTGTCCATGTGCGGGCCGAGGTAGTCGAACAGGCTGGCCGCGGTGTCGGTGATGCGCGAGATGACGTCGTAGTAGGCGCGCGAAACCACAATCTGGTTGGGCTTGGAAAAATCCATGATGCGCTGGGCCACATTGATGCCGTCGCCCACCACATTGACGCGGTTGTTGATGTCAAACACCATGCGGATGGGCCCCAGGTGCAAGCCCACGCGCAGCGACAGCTTGCGGCCGTATTTGTGCACCAGCAGGTCGCGCAGCAACAGGGCTGATTGCAGGGCCTCTTCGGGGTCGCCCAGGAAGCAGATCGCCGCGCCGTCTCCGGTGTCGATCATGATGCGCGAGGATTCCTTCACGCCGCCTATGGCTTTGGTGATCAGCTCGTTGAACAGCGCCTTGATTTGCACCTGCTGGTCCACCGAGTAGGTGGAATAGGACACGAGGTCCAGGAACATGATGGTGCCCAGCACGTTCTTGCGCAGGTTCTCGGCACTGTTCAGCGGGATCGACTGCGAGTTGGCCGCGTAAGCCAGCAGGGCGTTGTCCACCGGCGTGCTGGCAGACGTCTTGCTCTCCACCGTTGCCATGGTCATCGCGGGCGCCGGAGGCTGTGCGGCCACCGTGGTCACTGTGGTGTTGCCACCCACGGCGGCTGCGCGCAGGGTCTGTGTCTTGAGGAAGTCTGAGCTCAGCAAGGCCTGGCGCAGGGCGGCCACGTCCTGCGGGCGCTGCGTTTCGTTGGGCGTCATTGCCCAGTCGATGGCGCGCAGCAGGGGCGCACCGAAGACCACCGCGCTGGCTGTATCAGCCGCTTTGGGCATGGAGTCCTCGCGCACCCGCGACGCCGACTCCATCGGCTTGTGGCCGGTGGTCATCCAGTACATCACCGCACCCAGCGAATAGACGTCCGTCCACGGGCCCTGGTGGCCCTTGCTGTGGTACTGCTCAAACGGCGCAAAACCCGGGCTCACGATGTTGGTCATGTCCTGGTTGCCGGTGACGCGCCGCGCCGCGCCGAAGTCCAGCAGCACGGGTGTGCCGTCTGCGCGTATGTAGATGTTGTCCGGCTTGATGTCGCGGTGCAGGAAGTTCACCTTGTGCACGGCTTCCAGGCCGTCCATCAGCGGGTAGATGATCTTCAGCAGGCTTTGCTGGTCCAGCGCGGGCTGCTTGGCCAGCCAGCGCTTGAGCGGGTCGCCCGACTCGTACTCCATCACGATGTAGGCGGTGCCGTTTTCCTTGAAGTAACGCAGCACCCGCACGATGTTGGGGTGGCGAAAAGACGCCAGTGCCCGGGCTTCGTCGAGAAAGCGCTCCAGGCCCCACTGGAACTGGGCCTTGTTTTCACTGGAGCGGACGCTGACCGACAGGTCGGCCGCGCGCACGGCCAGGTCGCCCGGAAAGTATTCCTTGATGGCGACCGGCAACTGCAGGTTGATGTCCTGCGCCAGGTAGGTGATGCCAAAGCCGCCGCCGCCCAGCATTTTGTCGATGCGGTATTCAAAAACGGTCTGGCCCGGCAACAGCGCGGCCACGTCGCTGCCTTCGCCGCCGGCAGGGCGCACCGGCAGTGTCCGGGTTTTTTCGTCGGGGTCGCTCATTCGTCGGTGCAGGTCGTCAGATGATGGTGGCGGCAAAAATCAGGTCGTACCGGGCCTCAGTCGCCGCGGTCAATCATCTGCATGGCTTTTTCCAGGCTGCGGCGCATGCGGTTGAACGAGCTGCCCAGCACGGCCACCTCGTCCCGGCCACCGTCGGCAAACTCGGGCACATCGAAGTCGCCGGTGCTGACCTTGTCGGCGGCCTGCGACATGCGGCGGATAGGCCGCACGATGAGCCAGCTGAGCATCAGATTCAGTACGACAAAGACCACGGCGAACACCGCCGCCAGCGACGCCATAAAGGTCTTGAAGGCGCGGTCGGCGTTGCGGATGGGAATGTCCATGGGCACGGTGACGACCTGCGCGCCGATGATCTCGTTGTGTTTCCAGCCAAAGCCGTTGGCTTCGCCGTAAATCTTGATCATGCTGGCAGGCGCGTTGGCCGGCACGCTGTGGCACTGCAGACAGGCGGCATTGGTGATCTGGATGGGCTTGGCAATGTAGAGCAGCCGGCCGGTGGCGGCGGGGCGCTCGGAAATCAGCTCTTTCGAGTCGGCGTTCTGGCGGAACTGCTGGACGATGTCGGCTTCCCAGTCGGTGGCGCGGTCACGCGGGTTGGTGGGGTTCAGCGTGGCTTCCTTGTAGCCGTAATCGCGGTATTTCTTCTGGATATGGCCCAGGGTTTCAGTAGCGGCGTAGGCCGGCACGGTTTGGGGCAGGAAGACTTCTTCGAGCTGCTTGTCCAGGTGGGGCTTGATCTGCTCGACGGTATAGGCGCGCACGGAAAGCGCCGTATCCATCATCAGCCTGGCATTTCGCAGCACTTCCTCGCGGGCGTTGTCTTGCAAAAGCTGGCGTGACAGATAACCTGCGGCCCCAAAGCCGGCCAGGAAAACCACAATCAGCACCAAATTGAATTTGAGTCTCAAGCCCATAGCATCTCCACCGTGTGCCGTCTTGCGGCCAGAAAGTTAGTTATTGATATTGTGTACAGATTGTTACTATTTTAGTCTTACTGCACCGGTATTGTGTCCGCTGGTCGCCCTGAATGCACCGGTAGTAATGCCAATGCACATGAATGAGCGTTCATGGTCGCGGATTGAATCCGGGCAAACCGGTTATGCGGCAAGTCAGGCTAGGCGGAAAGGGCAGGAATGCCGCTAAAGAGGCAAGGGCGATAATCCCCTCCATGTCTTCTTCCCCCAAAGTGCTTTTTGGCTTTCATGCCGTCGGTGTCCGCATCAAAACCGCTCCCAAGTCCGTGCTGGAGGTCTTTTTTGACGTCTCGCGCCGCGACGCCCGCATGCGCCAGTTCACCGACCGTGCCCGCGAGGCCGGCATCCGCCTGATCGAATCCGACGGCCTGCGCCTGGCCAAGATGTGCGGCAGCCATGGCCACCAGGGTGTGGTCGCCCGCGTGGACGCGCTGGCCCAGGTCAAATCTCTGGATGAACTGCTTGAGCAACTGGAAGAAGCCGGCATAGCCCAGCCGCTGCTGCTGGTGCTCGATGGCGTCACCGACCCACACAACCTGGGCGCCTGCCTGCGGGTGGCCGACGGCGCTGGCGCCCATGCCGTGATTGCCCCCAAGGACCACGCCGCCGGTATCAATGCCACCGTCGCCAAAGTGGCCAGCGGTGCGGCCGAGACCATGCCTTACTTCATGGTGACCAACCTGGCGCGTACCCTGAACGAGCTCAAGGAGCGCAACATCTGGTGCATAGGCACGAGTGACGACGCTGAGAAAACGATTTACGACGTGGATTTAAAAGGCCCGGTCGCCCTGGTGCTGGGCGCTGAAGGCGAGGGCATGCGCCAGCTCACCCGCAAGACCTGCGACGAGCTGGTCAGCATCCCGATGCACGGTGCGGTGGAAAGCCTGAACGTGTCCGTGGCCAGCGGCGTGTGCCTGTACGAAGCGTTGCGCCAGCGGCGCCCCGCTTAAATCGTCAACAGCTTTTTAGATCAGCCCGTACCAGCCGAGCAGGGCGCCCGCGCCCAGCAGCCACAGCAGGTGAATCTTGCTGCGCCAGACGATGATGGCCGAGGCGGCCGTCAGCAGCCACACCGGCCAGTCCTTCAGCGAGCTGCCATTGGCGCTGGCCAGAATCCAGCTGGTGGCGATCAGCAAGGCCACCACGATGGGCCCCATGCCCTGCTTGAAGGCACGCACCGCCCGCAGCTCGCGGTTGCGGTGGCCCCACTGGGCGGCGGTATACGTCAGCGTGGTGCTGGGAATCAAAATACCCAGCAGCGCCAGAAACACCCCCAGCAAGCCCGTCAGCATGCCGCCGGCATTCAGGCCCACGTTCCAGCCCAGCAGGGCAATAAAGAGCACGTTCGGCCCCGGCGCCGACTGCGCAATCGCGATCGAGGCGTTGAACTGCGCGTCGGTCAGCCAGTGCTGCTTGTCGACCAGAAAGCGGTGCATGTCGGGCGCGGTGCTGATGGCGCCACCCACCGACAACAGCGACAGCGAAAGGTAATGCAGGAACAGGTCAAACCAGTCACGCGCGCCAAAGACCAGGTGCAGTGATTGCAGCGATTCGTTCATGGCTTGAGCCTCCGGTAGGCCAGCACGCAAGACAGTACACCCAGGGTGAGCAACACATAGGCCAGCGGAATGCGCAGCAGCGCGATCGCCACAAAACACAGCACGCCCAGCCCGGCGCAAAGGCGTGGGCCCAGCACGTTTTTCTTGAGCGCGCCGGAAAGCTTGAGGCCGGTTGCGGCAATCAACCCGGCAGCCACTGCGCCCATGCCGCGCAGCGCGCCGGCTACACCCGGGTGGCCGGCAAACTGGGCGTAGACCACGGCCAGCAGCAACACCAGCACAAGCGGCACGGTCAGCATGCCGGCCAGGGCCACCATTGCACCCTTGAGGCCGAAGTAGCGCCCGCCCACCATCAGGGAGAGGTTCACCACATTGGGCCCCGGCATGATCTGCGCCACGGCCCAGTCTTCAATGAACTCCTCGCGGGTCATCCAGCGTTTTTTCTCGACCAGCTCACGCTGCACGATGGCAAGTACGCCGCCGAAACCCTGCAGCGCCAGCAAGGTGAATGAAACAAAAAGGTCGGTGAGGGATTTGGGTTGCGGGCGATCTTCCGCGGGCAGAGAACTCATGGGTGCATTATCGCCGCTTCATCGATGCACTCCCGCGCCCCGGGCAGAAACCGGCGGGAACCCTCTGCTATTAAAACAGGAGCTGCTTGCGCTTGTTGCACAAGGGTTTCAGGCCTGAATTACTTAAGTTTCCAGGCGCGGGCCCGTGTTTGGCGATGGCCGGCGTCGCATTCAGGCGCTTAGAGGCGCTTACAGGCGCAACTCCCAGGTTTCACCCACCAGGTCATGCCCAAAGCTATGGTGGGGCTCGCTTTTGGTCAGCACAAAGCCGCGCTTTGAATAGATGGCGCGGGCCGCCGTCAGCAGGCTGTTTGTCCAGAGCACCATTTTTTTGTAGCCCTTGGCGCGTGCAAACGCCAGGCATTCATCCGTCAGCCGGGCGCCCAGGCCCAGCCCGCGCGCGCCGGGCGTGAGGATCAGCATGCGCAGCTGCGCCACCGTGGCTGACTTGCGCACCACAAACACCGCGCCCACCCGCTCGCCGTCGATCTCCGCGACCCAGCATTTTTCCCAGTCCGGCTCGTGGTTTTTCAGGTACTTGCCGGCGATGTCGGCCACCAGCGCCTCGAATTCGCTGTTCCAGCCGTATTCGCGTGCATAAACCTCGCCGTGCTGCTGCACCACCCAGCCCATGTCGCCGGGCTGCGGGTCGCGCAGGATCACGGTGCGTGTTGCGGCGGGTGATTCCGGCCCAGCCAGCAGTCGCTCCACCGTGGCCATGGCGCTCACGATTTTTTGCTGCTCGGCAGGCGCCAGCGCGGCCAGCAGCCCGGCCGCTTCGTCGCGCGACTGCTGCTGTAGCGGCGCAAACACCGCGTGCCCGGCCTCGGTCAGCTTGAGCAGGCTTTGCCGGCCATCGGCCACCGAGGGCACGCGCGCCAGCCAGCCTTTGCTTTCAAACCGCCGCAGGATGCGGCTGAGGTAGCCCGCGTCCAGCGACAGGTCACGCCCCAGCTCGGTGGCCGTCGGCTGGTCTCGGTGGGCCAGCTCATACAGCACCCGCACCTCGGTCAGCGAAAACTCGCTGCCAAGGTAAGGGTCCAGCACGCCAATGCGCTGGGTATAGAAGCGGTTGAAACGGCGAACAGCCTTGACGTGCGCCGTGCTGGCGGCGGGTGCTGAGGAGGAAATTGGGGAGGGTGCGGGGGAGGGGTTTGACGATGCCATGATGGCTATCGTCAATCAATTAATTGACAAAGTCAAGTAAATTGAATTTCCACTGCTTTTTTGCCCCGATCACTGGCTTAAATCACCCGGCGCGGGGCCGCCGTGGCAGCATCGCCGCTGTTGGGTGCACCGGTCGGTTCGATCAGCAGCAGGTGCGCCTCCTCGGGCGCGCGCGGGCGATGCGGCACCCCGCGCGGCACGACATACAACTGGCCGGGCTTGAGCATGACCGTCGGCTGGCCGTCGATATCGATGTGCAGCTCACCTTTGAGCACCAGGAAGAAGTCGTCGCTCTCCGGGTGCGAATGCCAGCTGAATTCCCCCTGGACCTTGACCACCATCACATCGTGGCCGTTGAACTCGCTCACGGTGCGCGGTTGCCAGTGGCCTTCAAAGCTTGCGAGCTTGGTGCGCAGGTCTATGGCTTGTGTTTTCATGGAATTCCTCTTGCGTTGCGGTTGAAGACGGTTGAAGAGGAGAGTCTGCTTGTCCGCGCTTGCCGCGTCTTGTACGATTGTTTCATGCAGCAAGCCCAGGCCCACACACCCAAAGACTGGGCCCGCTTCCGCCCGGGCGCCCTGGCCGGCGTGACCCAGATGAACGCCCATTTCACCGAGCACAGCTTTGAGCGCCATAGCCACGAGACCTATTCCATCGGCGTCACCGCCTCCGGCGTGCAGACCTTTCACTGCGGCGGCGCGCTGCACACCAGCCTGCGCGGCGACGTGATCCTTCTTAACCCCGACGAATCGCACGACGGCCAGCGCGGCACGCAGGAAGGCTTTGGCTACAGCATGCTGTACGTGTCGCAGCAGGTGGTGAACGAATGCCGCGACAAGGAAGCCGGCCTGGACATGGCGGCCTACTTCAGCCAGCCGGTGGTGCGTGATGCGGCCATGGGTCAGGCGCTGGCGCGTGCGATCAGCGCCGCAGGGCAGGCGCAGGAGTCGCTGCGGGCAGAGGAACTGACGCGGGATGTGCTGGTGCGCTTGCTGCAGCGCTACGGTGAACGGCGTGAACGGCACTCGGGCGGCGATGAAACCAGATCCACCGGCATGGCACGCATGGTTCGTATCCGCGACTATTTGCGCAGCCACTTCGACCAGGACATCACCGTCGATACCCTCGCACGCGAGGCCGGCCTCTCGCGTGTGCACCTGACCCGAGCCTTCGCCCGGCAATTCGGCGTGCCGCCGCATATTTACCTGAACGCGGTGCGCATAGAGCGGGCCCAGACGGGCATGCTGGCCGGGCGGGGACTGGCCGAGGTGGCCGCTGCCTGCGGCTTTGCCGACCAGAGCCACTTCAGCCGGCGCTTCAAGGGCAGCGTGGGCCTGGCGCCCGGGGCCTGGCTGCGGCAGATGCGCTCTAATCATGCCTAGGCGCCAGGGCTTCTTCTAGTTCCGGGCGCGCTTTATCTGGCTGAAAGAAGCCATGCCACAAATCAATACTGAAAGAGCTTCATGATCACCAGGCTTCGTTATGCGCTGTTCCAGAATCGGGACGGGCAGCTTGTTCTCGCTGCGAGCTTCGTTTATCTCGTCATCGGCTTGCTGGCCAAATTTGTACCATCTGTTGCTCCCATTCAGGGGTTCTACGGCTGGTTCGCGTTGTTCATGCCATTTCCGTTGTTCCTGCTTTTCTTGCAGTGCGGTGGCTTCAAGAGGGACTTCAGGCCTACGGCCTTCAGTACCGGGGTCTTGGTTATCGTCGCGTTGATGCCGGTCATTGTCAAAGTGAAGACGCTGATGGGCGTGTGAGATCTGGCTTGCTTCAGTTCTCATTTTCTTGATCAATAGCTCATCATTTGAGCCGCGCCTGCTTCACGCCAGGCCGGCAAACCCCGAGTCGCCGCGGTCCAGCGGATCCACCACAACGTCATAAATCTCGTTGATCCGCCATACAGGTGTTTCATAGGCCGCCTGGCCCTGCACTTTCACCAGAAACGAGCTGCGCCTCTCCTCGGCTTTGAGCAGCAATTCGCACGAGAAATCGATCTGGCCCGTGTCTGTGGCGACGGCGCTGACAAGCTCGTGGCTGGCAAGCGAGAGGCTTTCGCTGTTGCCCTCCGGCAGCAGTTGCTCCACCTCATAGGTCCGCAGCACGATGGACGTGATGCGCTGGATGAGTTCGTCGACGACGACGGAGGGGTTGACGATCATGAAAAGATGATTTTGAGACATTCTCCTACAAGCGATCCTTGTTGGGGCCATTACATTCAGGTTGCGACCTCAGGGTCGCATCCCTCCCTCTGGCCATGCCAGATTCCAGCCCGGTTGATCCGGGCTTTTTTTTGCCTGTCTCTTTACCTGAGCTTTTCAGGCGCAGGCGAAACGGACGCAAGCCGCCCACCTAGAATCGTCGGCATCGACCGCAACCAGGCTTTTCGAGGGCGCAATGACAGACAGCACGATTGAGTACCGTCACAACTACCCATTGGATCCCGCCCAGGTCGTGCGCGTTTTCGATGCCTCCGGCATTACCCGGCCCACGTCGGACTTGCCGCGGATCGCCCGCATGTTCGCCGCTCCCAGCCTTGTCATTTCCGCCTGGCAGGGGGATCGCCTGGTGGGTGTCAGCCGGTCACTCACCGACTACAGCTATTGCTGCTATCTGTCCGACCTGGCCGTCGACAAGGCGCTCCAGGGCAAGGGCGTTGGGACAGAGCTGATCCGCCGCACGCAGGCCATCATCGGGGACGAGGTTTCCCTCATCCTGTTGTCTGCGCCCGGCGCCATGTCTTACTACCCGGCAGTGGGCTTTCAGCAGGCCGAGAATGCCTTTGTGATCAGGCGCAAGCGGTGATGCACTCTGTCCATTCTGGAAAAACCATGAGCGTGTTGACCGGTATCCGGGCTTGCTGTTTCTTCACGGCACTTGTTGCGCTGTCAAACCATGCGCTGGCCCAAGCTGAAGAGCCGACTTTTGTCGGCAAACTCGGCGCCAAAGAACTGGTGCTTCAGTTTGCCTCTGCGGAGGAACTCAAGACGCGGGAGCCGGCTCCTGAAAACCAGTCGCCGGCACTGGCCGATTATTTTGATCGCTCAGTGGGCCGGGTTATTCCATTGGTCAAATTCAAGGACGGTTGGCTGGCGGAGTGCAAGGCGGCATTTCGAGGCGATGACTGCACCCATCCCACGGGTTACTGGCGCATGCCGGACTCATTAAAGGAAGGCAGCACAAAGGCCTTCACCGCCCAGTGGAAGGCCGCCTTGCCCGACACACCCGTGCAGATTGACTTTGAAGCATCAAAGCTGACGCCCCTCGGCGACATGAGTGTCTGGGGTCAGCTGCTGGGTACAGGACCCACCACGCTCAGCCGGCTGCCCAAGCGAAACGGGGTGGTGGCCGGCACCCTCACGGATCCACGGTCCGGCGTCAAGGTCCCCCAGGTTTTCTCCGGGTACCCCACGGCCATCATGAAGCAATTTAATGCCGAACAAGCCCGCAGGCTAGTGGAGCGCACCGCAGACCGGCTGTACAACCTGTCCATGGAAGGCGGCGAAGAAGACAGCTTTGAAATTCAGTACCAATCACCCCGGTTCCTGGTGTGGGGTGGAGGGCAGGGTGGTTACTACGGCGGCGCTCACGGTCTTTTTGCCTACGGTGTGGAAACCTATGACATGAAAACCGGCAAGCTCTTGAAGGGAAAGAACGCTTTGCTCAAGTACTACATCGACGATGTGGTCATCGCGGAAACACGCAAGCTCAGAGACGAATCTTTAAAACCGTCCGCAGCGACGGGAGTCCGCGAGGTTGATGAGTGTTTCGATGCCTGGGCCGAGAAAATTTTGCGTTCAGAGGACGACGAAGATGCTCCGGCGGTAAAGCAGAAAATCCGTATTGAGCCATCTCACACCGAAGAGCGTGACGACTTCGGGTTCATGCCTCAGTTCGATGGCCTTGCCGTTGTCAGCAACGATTTTGCGGAGCCGATCAGGCAATGCAGAGGTGTTGTGCTGACCATCCCCTGGAAAAAAGCGCGCCCTTATTTGAAATGGCCGATGTTTTAGACCGACATCCCGCCTGACACCTCAATCACCGCCCCATTGATATAGCTGGCGTCGTCGCTTGCCAGGAAGGCATAGACGGTAGCAATCTCCTCAGGCCGGCCCAGCCGCTTGAGCGGTACATGGGCTTCCATCTCCTTGAGCACCTTGTCGGGGATGGTGCTCAGGATGGGCGTGGCGATAAAGCCCGGCGCCACCGCATTCACGCGTACGCCCTTGGGGCCCAGCTCGCGGCTCCAGGTTTTGGTAAAGCCGATAACACCGAACTTGCTGGCGGCGTAATTCGTCTGGCCGAAGTTGCCGTAGATGCCCACGACTGAGCTGGCATTGAGGATCACGCCGCTGCCTTGCGCGGTCATGATGTCGGCAACCGCTTGCGCGCAGTGGAAGACCCCGCGCAGGTTGACATCAATGACTTTGTCGAATTGCTCCAGAGTCATCTTTTGCAGGCGTGCGTCTTGTGTGATGCCGGCATTGTTGACGAGTACGTCGATACGGCCAAACTGGTCTTTGACCTTGCCGACCACGGCGTCGACCATGGCGCGCTGGGTCACGTCCATCACATAACCGACGGCCTGGGCGCCCAGGGCCTGGCATTGTTTGACGGCTTCGTCTACCCCGGCTTGTTTGACGTCGCAGACGATCACGATGGCGCCTTCTTCTGCAAACTTGAGGGCGGTGGCCAGGCCTATGCCTTGGGCGCCGCCGGTGATGATGCTGATCTTGTTTTTGAGTCTTGGCATGAAATGGATGAAGCTATAAAAAGAATGAGAGGAAGGAAAGGGTAATCGAAGCAGCTCAATACACCGGCTGGTGCTTGCGGATCGCGTCTTTGACGGCATCCGTCAGCACAAAGCCGGGGCCGAATTTGGCGGCCAGCTCAGCGCAGCGTGCGGCAAAGGCGTCAACACCCATGCCGTAAATGAACTGCATCGCACCACCCGTCCAGGCCGGAAAGCCGATGCCGAAGATAGAGCCGATATTGGCGTCGTGCACCGTGGTGAGTACGCCTTCGCTGAGGCAGCGGGCGGTTTCCACCGCCTGGCGGTAGAGTAGCCGGTCTTTGAGTTCGTTGATGTCCCAGGCTGCATCGGGTTTCTCAAACAAGGGTTTGAGTTCGGGCCACAGGTGCTTTTTGGCACCTGGTTCGGCTGGGTATTCGTAAAAGCCGCCGCCGGCCGCGCGGCCAGAGCGCTTCAACTCCTTCACCATGCGCTCAACCAGCAACTCGCCGGGCGTGGCGGTATAGGTCTTGCCCTCGGCGGTGAAGTCGGTGCGCGTCTGGTCCAGCACATGCACGCTCAGCGACAAGGCGGTTTCATCCAGCACGGCCAGCGGCCCCACCGGCATGCCGGCCTGCAAACCGGCGTTCTCAATGGCGGCGGCCGGGATGCCTTCGCCCAGCATGGCCGCACCTTCCATCACAAAAGTGCCGAAGGTGCGGCTGGTGTAAAAGCCGCGCGAGTCGTTCACCACGATGGGAATCTTGCCCAGCGCCTGCACATAGTCAAAGGCGCGCGCTACGGTCTCGTCGTCGGTCTGTTTGCCGCGGATGATCTCGACCAGTTTCATCTTGTCGACCGGGCTGAAGAAATGGATGCCGATGAATTTTTCAGGCTTGTCACTGGCCGTGGCCAGGCTTGAGATGGGCAGGGTCGAGGTATTGGAGGCAAAGAAGCCGCCAGGCGCCAGCAGCGGCTCGGCCTCCTGCGTAACCTTGGCCTTGAGGTCGCGCCGCTCAAACACCGCCTCGATGATGAGGTCACAGCCCGCCAGCTCGCTCACCTGGTCAGTCGCGGTGATGCGCGAGAGCAGGGCGCTTTGCTCGGCCGCCGTCATGCGGCCTTTTTCGACGCGCGGCGCGGTGATCTTGCTGCTGTAGGCCTTGCCGGCATCGGCCTTGTCCTGGCTCACGTCTTTCAACACCGTCGCAATGCCTTTGCTGGCCTGCGCGTAGGCAATGCCCGCGCCCATCATGCCGGCGCCCAGCAGGCCCACCTTGTTGGGCCTGAACTTTGGCACCTTGGGCGGGCGCGACTGCCCGCTCTTGATGGCGTTCATGTTGAAGAAAAAGGTGTTGATCATGGCCTTGGCATTGGCGCCGGTCATGAGTTTGGCGAGGTAGCGGCTTTCGATGCGGAAAGCCGTCTCCAGATCCACCTGTGTGCCTTCAACCATGCAGGCCAGAATCGCTTCGGGTGCGGGGTAGAGGCCGCGTGTCTGCTTTTTGAGCATGGCAGGGGCGACGCTAAGGGCCGCGGCAATCTTGGGGTTGGCGGGCGTGCCGCCGGGGATTTTGTAGTCTTTGGCTTCCCACGGGTGTTGCGCCGCCGGGTTGGCGGCAATCCAGGCCAATGCCTTGCCGCGCAGCTCACCCGCATCGGCCACCAGCTCATGCACCAGGCCCTGCTCCAGCGCCTGGCGCGGGCTGAATGTCTTGCCTTCGACCAGGTAGGGCTGCGCGCCCATCAGTCCCAGGTGGCGTGTCATTTTGGTCACGCCGCTGGCACCGGGCAGCAGGCCCAGCGTCACTTCGGGCAGGCCGAACTGGGTCTTGCTGTCATCCACCGCCACGCGGTAGTGGCCGACCAGCGCGACCTCCCAGCCGCCACCGAGTGCCGTGCCATTGAGACAGCTCGCCACGGGAATGCCCAGCGTTTCCAGCGTGCGGAAGTTTTTCTTCACGCGTTCGACTTCGGCATAAGCCTTGGGCGCGTCGGTTGGTGCCAGACGCATCACGGCCTTCAGATCGGCCCCGGCAAAGAAGGTGCTCTTGGCGGAGGCGAGGATGACGCCTTTGAGTGCGGCTTTGTCCTTCACTACCTGCGCAGTGACTTCGCTCAGGTCGTCCTGCCACTGCAGGCACATGGTGTTGACGGGGGAGTCGGGCTCGTCGAAGGTGATGGTGGCGATGCTGTTATCGACCTGGTATTTGATGGTCTTCATGGCGTTCAGATTCTTTCAACAATGGTCGCGATACCCATGCCGCCGCCTACGCACAGGGTGGCCAGGCCGTAGCGCAGCTTGCGCCTGTGCAGTTCGTCGATGAGCGTGCCCAAAATCATCGCGCCGGTAGCCCCCAGCGGGTGGCCCATGGCGATGGCGCCGCCGTTCACGTTGACCTTGTCATGTGGCACTTTCATTTCTTTCAGGAAGCGCATCACCACGGCGGCGAAAGCCTCGTTGACCTCGAACAGGTCGATCTGGTCCACCGTCAGGCCGGCTTTGGCCAGCGCCTTGCGTGTGGCCGGCATGGGGCCGGTCAGCATGATGGTCGGGTCAGCGCCGCTCAGCGCCGCGGCCACGATGCGAGCGCGCGGCTTGAGGCCATGCGTTTTGCCTGCGGCTTCAGAGCCCACCAGCACGGCGGCCGCGCCGTCCACAATGCCCGACGAATTGCCGGCATGGTGCACATGGTGAATGCGCTCGACTTGCGGGTAGCGTTGCAGCGCCACCGCGTCAAAGCCCATGCCGCCCAACTGGTCGAAGGCCGGTTTGAGCGAGGCCAGGCCTTCCAGCGTGGTGTGGGGTTTGATGAATTCGTCTTCGCCCAGAATCGTCTGACCCAGGAAGTCTTTCACCGGCACCACCGAGTTGGCAAAGTAACCGGCGGCCCGCGCTTTGGCGGCGCGTTGCTGGCTCTCAAGCGCAAAGGCGTCAACGTCACTGCGGCTGAAGCCTTCTATGGTGGCAATCAGGTCGGCGCCCACGCCCTGGGGCACAAACAGCGTGGCGCTGTTGGTTTCGGGGTCTTGCGCCCAGGCGCCGCCGTCGGCGCCTATGGGCACGCGGCTCATGCTTTCCACGCCGCCGGCCACCACCAGGTCTTCCCAGCCTGAGCGCACTTTTTGCGCGGCCATGTTCACCGCCTCAAGGCCCGAAGCGCAAAAGCGGTTGACCTGCACGCCCGAGGCGCGGAAGTCCCAGCCGGCCTTGAGGGCGGCCACCTTGGCAATCACCGAGCCTTGCTCACCCACCGGCGAGACCACGCCCATCACCACGTCATCGACGGCGGCGGTGTCAAAGCCGTTGCGCTGCTGCAGATCCGTCAGCACGCCGGCCAGCAGGTTGACGGGTTTGACTTCATGCAGGCTGCCGTCTTTTTTGCCTTTACCGCGGGGGGTGCGGATGGCGTCGTAGATAAAGGCTTCGGTGCTCATGGCTTTCCTTGGGAGGGCAGGGATGATGGGGAGTCGAAAGTAGAGGCTGTTGCAGTATATTCATTTCACAAAGCAGCCGCTTTGCATAAATAGTTTTTACCTTCGCAGGTGACCCGCATGATCGAACGCAGCCTCTTCAGTCCAGACCATGAAGCCTTTCGCGATGCCTTTCGCCGCTTCATGGACAAGGAAATCGCGCCCTTCCACGAACAGTGGGAAGAGCAGGGCTATGTCGACCGCAAAGTCTGGAACAAGGCAGGCGAGAACGGGTTTTTGTGCATGACCATGCCCGAGGAATACGGCGGCTCGGGCGCGGACAAGCTGTACTCCGTGATCCAGATGGAAGAACTCGGGCGGGGCGGCTTCACCGGCATCGGCTACGGCTTGCACAGTGAAATCGTGGCGCCCTACATCCTGCACTACGGCACCCAAGCGCAAAAGCAGAAATACCTGCCCAAACTCGCAAGCGGTGAAATGGTGGGCGCCATCGCCATGAGCGAGCCCGCCGCCGGTTCAGACCTGCAGGGCGTGAAAACCACCGCCATCAAGCAGGCTGACGGCAGCTACCTGCTCAACGGCAGCAAAACCTTCATCACCAACGGCTGGCATGCCGACCTCGTCATTGTGGTGGCCAAGACCAACCCGGCGGCAGGCGCCAAGGGCACCAGCCTGATGCTGGTGGAGCGCGGCATGCCCGGCTTTGAAACCGGCAAGCGCCTCAAAAAGCTGGGCCTGAAGGCGCAAGACACCTCGGAGCTGTTCTTTACCGACGTGAAGGTGCCGGCTGAGAACCTGCTGGGCGGACAAGCCCGTGAGAACCGCGGCTTTATCTGTCTGATGGAGCAACTGCCCTGGGAGCGCCTGCAGATCGCCATCACGGCGGTGTCGTCCGCCCAGTCGGCCATCGACTGGACGTTGGCCTATGTGAAAGAGCGCAAGGTCTTCGGCCAGCCGGTGGCCAGCTACCAGAACACGCGCTACAAAATGGCCGAGTTGCAAACCGAGGTGCAGGTGGCCCGTGTGTTTGTCGACAAATGTGTGGAGCTGGTCGCACAGGACAAGCTGGACACCGCCACCGCCAGCATGGCCAAGTACTGGTGCAGCGACCTGCAATGCAAGGTGATGGACGAATGTGTGCAGCTCTTCGGCGGCTACGGCTATATGTGGGAATACCCCATCACCCGCGCTTACGCCGACGCCCGCGTGCAGCGGATTTACGGCGGCACGAATGAAATCATGAAGGAAGTGATTTCGCGGGCGATGGGTTTGGGCGCGAAGTAGCGCCTGGGGCTTGCGGGCCGGAACCGCTCTCAAAGGTGCCGCGTTTCAGCGGGCTTGTTCCACCAGGCGTTGTTGCGCCCATCGGCGTAATTGACCGGCGCGTTGATCAGTTCTTCCAGATCGACGTTGTCCAGCGATGCCAGCTTGATGGAAACGTAATCGCCGCCAATCTGCTCAAGGTAGCCGCGTTCATAAGAGCGCACACCGCAATGCCGGCAAAAGAGGTGATGGCCGCTTTTGGTGCCGAACTGGTAGTCGCTCAGCGCATCTTCGCCGGACAGCAGCCGGAAGGCGTCTGGCTTGATCAGGGCGTTCCAGTTACGGGTTTTGGTGCAGATGGAGCAGTTGCATTTGCCGGTGCCCTGGCTGAGGTCGATGTCGGCTTCAAAACGGACGGCGCCGCAGTGGCAGCTTCCGGTATAGGTCTTTTTCATGGTGCTTCCCTTGGTGGATATGGCTTGCAGATCGGAGGCAATATGACAGAATGTTGTCATGTCCAAAAGTATAAATAAACGACAGCATGCTGTCAACAAGGGTGAAAAAACTCCCACCGCCCCTGTTGAACGCACGCCCGCTGCCAATACCCTGAGCTGGCTGGTTGTGCAGGTCATGCAGCTCAATGGGCTGCTGGTCACGGCAGGGGACGCGTTGGCTGCGCCGGCCGGCCAGACCTCCGCCCGCTGGCAGGTGCTGGCCGCGGTGGAAGACGCCCCGATGTCGGTGGCGCAGATTGCCCGCGCCATGAATCTGACGCGCCAAAGCGTGCAGCGCGTGGCGGATTTGCTGACGGAAGAGGGCCTGACGGCCTATGAAGACAACCCGGCCCATGTGCGTGCCAAGCTGCTGCGTCTGACTGCCAATGGCCGAAAGGCCCTGCAGACCATCCAGGCGGGGCAGAAGGTCTGGGCCAATGCGCTGGCCGCGCAACTCGATGAAGCCCAGTTGCGCGCTGCGAGCGCCACGCTGGGAGCGCTGCAGCGGGTTCTGCTGGCGCAGGAGCCGCCGCCAGCCACGTAAAGCCGCTGCGGCAAGCTCCCTGGCTTCTTAGGATGGGTCTTTGCTGCGGGTGCGGCTCACGGCGCTGAAAATGCCTATGCCCAGAAAAATCAGCGCACCGATGCCGATATAGAGGTGCGGCACGCCGGCCACCACAGCGCCCCAGATGACACCGGCCAGAAAGATCACAAACCCGACCATATAAAGCGCAAAAGACATGTTGTTCTCCACAGAATTGTTGTGGAGTCACTATGCGTGCGGCAGGGCCTGCGCCTTATCGGGGAGAAGCGCTGATGGGTGTCAGAGCGGGCCTACGGATGGCCTTACGAGACGGCGGCCGGCTCGGTCACACCCAGCTTGATGGCCCAGCTGGCCAGCGACGGCAGGATGGACGGGTAAAGCGCCACACCGGCCTGCTTTTGCTGCTCAGCCAGTGCAATGCCTTTTTCACCGGGCGTGCGCACCGCGCTGCCTTCACGGGCTGGGCGCGAGGCGCGGCAGGCATCGGCGACATGGCCGGTCTGCCGCGTGAAGGCGTCCAGGCCTGCAAAAGCGCGCGGGTCCATGATCTGCAAAAACACGGTGGCGCCCCAGCCTTCTTTCGGGTCGGCGCGGCCATGGCCGGCCAGGCCGCCGGTGAGGGCTTCAACCAGCAGGGTCAGGCCGTAACCCTTGTGGCCCGAATCCATGCCGCCCAGCGGCAGGATGGTGCCCTTGGGTTCTTCAAACAGCACCGAGGGGTTGGTGCTGGCCGCGCCATGCACGTCCATCACCCAGGCGGCGGGCAGGTGCTTGCCTTCCTTATGCAGCCGGTTGGTCAGGCCGTTGGTGGTGGCGGAGGTCGACACATCCATCAGCACCGGCACGCCGCCGGTGGGAATGCCGGCCGAGACCGGATTGGGCGTGAAGACGGCGTCCAGCCCGCCGAAAGGGGCGACGCTGGCCGTGTTCGGGTCTGAGCAGGTGAGCAGCATCACCAGGCCCTGGTCGGTGGCGCGCTTGAGGTAAGCGGCCAGGCAGGCGATGTGGTGACTGCGGCGGATCACCACCGTGCAGGTGCCCTGGGTGGCCGCGCGTTCAGCGGCTAGCGCCATGGCTTCCAGCACCAGCCACGGGCCAGGCAGGCGGCGGCCGTCCCAGGTGAGGGCTGCGGGGTGGTCGGCCAGCACGGTGGGCGCGCCCAGCTTTTCCATGGAGCCGGATTCGAGTTCGCCCAAGTAGCCGGGCAGCAAGGCCAGGCCGTGGGTGTTGTGGCCCATCAGGTCGCCTTCGACCAGGATGCTGGCCACCGCGGCGGCTTTGGCGGGCTCCAGCCCTGAGGCTGTCAGCAGGTTTTCGGCAAAAGTGATGAGGTCCTGGTAGGCGTATCGCATGGTGCTTGTCTCTGGTTTGCTCTGTTTTGGGTGTTGCTCATTCTAGAGACCGGTCGTCGCAACCGCAGCGCACAGCGCGCAAGGGGCAGCGCTGGCTGGAAAGAGTTGCCGCCATGAAAAAAGCGGAAAGCAGGCTTTGAGCCCGCTTTCCGCTTGATGTCTCGCCTGGTGCGCCGGCTGGCGCCGGCTAAAGCGTGTGTTGAACCGTGATCAGCCCAGCTTCATGCTGCTTGGGTCGGCGGTGAGGTAACCCACAGCCGCGCCGTAGCGGTCCTTGTAGTTCGCGCGGACCAGCGGGTCCAGCACGGCCTGCACCTTGCCGTGCAGCGAGTTCCAGTCACCGGCGTGCTGGAAGTTGCTCATGATGTAGGTCCAGCCGTTGAGGTCGTCCACCACATGCAGGCCGGTGGCTTCGGCGCCTGCGGGCATGGACATCAGGCGTGACAGCTGTTTGGTGTCGACGTTGTAGGCCCAGATGAAGTTGTTGACGTGCGAGCCGCTGTCTTCGCCGATGAAGAGGGTGCGCATTTTTTCCGAGAACTTCAGGTTGTCGGGGTTGGCGATCTTGTCGGGGTGGGCCTTGTTGCCCAGCGCGTCGGCAGCGATGTCTTCACCGATGATCAGCGCCTTGGTGTGCACCGGCATCCATTCGCTGTTGATGGCGTTGCCGCCCAGGTCCTTCTGGCCGCCGTCGAGCTTGTGCGCCATCACGCCGCCGGCGACGAGGGCTTTGTCCATCGCGATGCCGCTGGCCGCGTTCCAGCCCTTGCCGGTCTTGACCATGGAGTCCACCATGTTCTGCAGCGCAGAGTAGGCAACCTTGTCCTTGATGTTGACGGTGGTGCCTTCCATCTTGGAGAAGCCCATGCTGCCGCCCATCAGGTAGGCGTAGCGGTGGGTTTCGAGGAAGGCGGCGGCCTTTTCCATGCCCGGCTTGATCTTGATCCAGTTCGGGTTGCCGTTGTAAAACACCTTGGTGAAGCTGGCGTCCGACGGGTCGGTTTTGTGCACCGTCATGATGTCGGCCGGCTTGAGCGTGTCGGCCATTTTTTCGATTTCGGCGCTGTTGGCGTGGCCCAGCTTGATCCAGGAAATCTTCGCGCCCTGGTCGGCCGGGTCGACGGAGAAGCCGGTGCCCAGCTTGCCCACATAGAGCGTGCCGGAGGACAGGTCTTTTTCGCGGTCAGCCACGAAGACAAAAAGGCCGCTGTTGGTGGCGTCGTCGCCCATCAGCACGGTGCGGTTGTCAGGCATGACCTGCACCAGCTCGTGCGAGATGCGGCCCATGTTGTAGTGCTTCTTGACGCTGCCGGTGCCGTCGGGGTGCACGGTGACTTCAGGCAGGTGGCCGTAGTGGTAGGGGTTGGCCTTGTTTTCGTCGCCGTAGACGTTCTTGCTGAACTTCTTGAACTGCGAGCTTTCGGCGGCGAAAGGCGCGTCGGGTTCGTACTCTTCGCTGGAGAGGTGGGTGTTCCAGGGCGAGAGGCTGGCGCCGCAGGTGATCCACAGGCCGTGCGCCTTGGACATGTCCACGTTGTGGTACTTCACCAGACTCAGCTTGCCGGTGGACTGGTCCTGGTCCAGCGTCAGCACGGCGATGGGGGAGGGCAGGTTGCCATAGGCATCGGCGCCGGCGTTGTCGCGTGTGGTGTATTCAAACTGCACGACGGCAAACACCGCCTTGCCCTTGACGCCGGGCACATTGGCGTTGGCCAGGCCCAGCAGCGAGGTGCCGTCCGGACCGTCCGAGAAGATCTGGCGTTCCTTGCCGGGCACCGAGCGGTCGATGATGGGCTGGTTGTTGATGTCCACGTAGCCGCCGGCCAGGATCGTGCCGCCTTTGCCGTCCGGCACCATGTCGCCGGTGACAAAGAAGGGCTGGTAGGCCAGCTTGTAGCTTTGCGTGCTGTTGTCCTTGAGCTGGACCTGAAGGCTGGAACCCACTGTGGTGGTGGCCATGGCGGCGGCATTGGCCAGTGAAGGGGCGGCCATGGACGAGAAGCTGGACGACAGGTAGTTGCCCGCAGCGGCCGGGCCGCTGCCGGTGGCGCAGCCCGACAGCAGGGTGCTGGAGGCCAATGCGCCCAGCGGCAGCATGGGGGCGGTCGCCAGGAACTTCAGGGCGGTGCGGCGGGTGGGGTTTGCGGGGTGGGCCAGGTCGGACATTGTTGTGTTTTCCAGGTTTTCAGGTGGGGAAGAATCGCGAAGCTGCGGCCCAGACGGCGCTCCCGGCAGGAAGCGTGCTCAGGCTGTGCTGCCGGAATCTTAGGAAGCTTGTGTGACAGTTTCTTGAAATGGGCTGCCACAGAAGGCCTGGCGGCGGGGTGCCCGGCGGGGATTAACCCCGTCGCAGGTACTTGAATATCCGGGGCAGCGGCGCAAGTTGTAGGGCTGCGGGCCAGAATCGGCCTGAATAAAACCAGCCAAGCCAAGGTAGCAACCATGACCACCACCCTCAAAATCGATTTTGTGTCCGATGTTTCCTGCCCCTGGTGCGCCATCGGCCTGAAGTCGCTGGACCAGGCACTGGAGCGCGTGCGCGGCGACATCAACGCCGAGCTGCACTTCCAGCCCTTTGAACTCAACCCCAAGATGGCGCCCGAGGGCCAGGAGATCACCGAGCACATCACCCAGAAGTACGGCATCACGCCTGCCCAGGCTCAAGCCAACCGCGAGAACATCCGCGCGCGCGGCGCGCAGGTGGGCTTCAAGTTCAGCATGGCGGACGAGCCCGGCGGCGGACGCAGCCGCATCTACAACACCTTTGATGCGCACCGCCTGCTGCATTGGGCCGAGCTGGAAAGCCCGGCCAAACAAAAGGTGCTGAAAGAAGCCTTGTTCAAGGCCTACTTCACCGACGGCCAGAGCCCTGCTTCGCACGACGTGCTGGTGAAAGCTGCTGTGAGTGCGGGCCTGGATGAAGCCCGCGCACGCGAAGTGCTGGCTTCAGACGAATATGCCGACGATGTGCGCGAGCGCGAGCAGTTCTACCTGACGCAGGGCATCCACTCCGTGCCGGCCGTCATCATCAATGACCGCCACCTGATCTCGGGCGGGCAACCCGCCGAAGTGTTCGAGCAGGCTTTGCGGCAGATCGCCGCGGGTGGCTGAGCGCAGCCTGCTGTCCCAGCCTTTTTTCTCAGCCTTTCGCGCCCAGCACTTCAAAGCTGCCGGACTGCTGGACCCAGTCCTTGCCGTTGGAGGCAAAGCCGGTGGCTGTGCCGGTCTTGAGGTTAAGCGCCACCGTCAGCGTGTAGCCGCTTTCCTTTGAGAGATAGGACACCACATGCACGTCGTCCGAGACTTTTACGGCGGCGCTGGCGCTGTCGTGGTGGTCCTTGGCGTCTGGGCCGGCGCTACGCCAGGTCACCTTTCCATCTTTTTCAAAGATGTGTTCAAACTTCATGCCCTTGGTCGGGCCGTCCTTGAAGGTCCAGCGCAGGGTCTTGCCGTGCAGGGAGGCGGGGAAGGTGGAAGTTGTCATGAGGATGGCTCCAGAAAGAAGGCCTTGAGCATTGCTGCACGCGGGCCTGGATGAATGGTGCAGTTCAACTTAGGCCTCTTCAACGGCGGCCCCTGTGGGAGTTGTGTGAATCGGGTGTAGGACAAGCGCGCCGCGGGCCATGCCCACTTGTGCGCGGCGCTCTCCTACAAAGTTGGCTGTGCTTGCCTGACCGCAGCGGTTTTTCCCTCGCGCGACGATGAATTCATGTGTCCGGAATCCGGACGTTCCTGCAATTTGCGTTTGATCTTAAGGAGCACACCATGGCAGCCAAAGAGCATGACTTCAATCTTGACCCTATCAGCAAGGAGCCGGGTGCCCATCCCGTGGGCACTGGCATTGGCGCCGCGATGGGCGCGGTGGCCGCAGGTGCCGCCGCCGGGGTGGTAGCCGGGCCGGCTGGCGCGGTTGTGGGTGGGCTGGCAGGCGCCGTGGCTGGTGGCATGGGTGGCAAAGAGGCCGCCGAGGCCCTGGATCCGACGGCCGAAGAGGCCTACTGGCGTGAGAACTACATGAGCGAGCATTACTACGAAGCCGACCGCAGCTTTGACGACTATGGGCCCGCCTACCGGCTGGGCGTGTCGGCGCGCAGACGGTTCCCCGGCGGGTTTGAGGAGAACGACAGCCTGCTGGCAACCCATTGGGAGACCCTCAGGGAGAGTTCCACCCTGAGCTGGCCGCAAGCCAGGCCCGCCAGCCGCGCTGCGTGGCAAAGGGCAGAAAGAGCCGGCCAGGGCGCGTTCGCGACACCTGCCGGTGCGGCGGCAGTCGATAACGATGAAGACATCATCGAAAGCCTGAACGACCTGCTCGAGTCCTGCCGTGACGGCGAATACGGTTTCCGCGAATGCGCTGAGCACACCAAGGCGCAGGACATCAAAACCCTGCTGGGCCGCCACGCCGATGAATGCCGCAGGGCTGGAGCTGCAGACCCTGATCCGCCAGCTGGGCGGCAAGCCTGATGAGGGCGGCTCCGTCAGTGGCGCATTGCACCGCGGCTGGGTCTCCGTGCGCGCGACGCTGAGTGCCTTCAGCGACCAGGCCATGCTCAATGAATGCGAGCGCGGTGAAGACGCCGCGGTGGCGCGCTACCGCAAGGCTCTCAAGCGCAATTTTCCCACCGCCATCCGCACGGTGGTGGAGCGCCAGGCGCATGGCGCGCAGCGCAACCATGACCAGGTCAAAGCCCTGCGCGATGCGCTGAAAGCGGCCTGATCCTTGCTTGGGTTGCTGGTATCAGTGTTCTAGTTTTTTGCCGGCACTCGAGGCTCGGCAAACCAGGGGGCGGCATTGAGTCGCCCCTTTTTTTGCGTGCTCACAGGCCCTAGTTTTTCAGGCGGCTGTCGCAATCGACTTGCGCATCCAGTTGAGTCCCGTTGCGGGAATAGTCGGAGTCGGTGACCTTGCAGCCTGAGTGTTGCTCGATGGCTTGCAGCAGCGCCGCGCGTCCCGGCGGCGAGCCGGCGACTGCGTTGGCCGGGTTCGGGGCAGTCGCCGTCCAGGTGCCTGCGGTCAGCTGGCTGATGAGATAGGTCCGGCCTTCCACGCTGACGCGGTGTGAGGGCGGGTCGCCTGCGGTCGTGGCGCAGGCGGCCAGTGTGATGCCTGTCAGAACCGCCAGAGTCATCTGTGTGGCACGCAAGAACATCGTCATGCCGGCATCGCGATATGGAGGGGCGACACCGGCGCGGTCGTCATCAGTGCTGCCTTGGGTTCCGGCACCTTGGGTGGTGCCTTGGGCGCTTTGGGGTCGGGGCATCCCGACAACAGGAACACGGCAATCAAGGTTGCCGACGTGAGAGGCAAGAGCGTTTTCATGATGTCTCCAGGCGCATGGGCATTGTTGTCACGCTGCCTGAATGATAGGACGCGGGCGCCGGCAAAACCAGTGTTTGAGACTGCCGCATGCCAAGTCGCGGCGGCCACCTACAGGCGGCGCCTGGGTGGGGAGACCACGCCCATGCGTTGCAGGGCTTCGCTGAGGCTGCGGGGCGGGTTTGGCTCGCTGGGTGCGGCGCACTGCTGCTGGCGGGCGGCTGTTGGATCCGGCGCTCGCCTGCGCCCGAGCTCTGCCGCGACCCGGCGTCCTTCGGTCTGAAGATAGCGCGTGATGTCCATGGCATCGGGCAGCTTGGTGGTGTGCATGGCAGGGCCTTTGTGGGTATGAAAAAGCGAAGGCAGGGCCTTCGCTCGGGTTTCATTTGATCGATGTGAAGCCTTAGTTGCTGCTGCGGCCGGTTTCGCTGGGCTCCATGTTTTCATCGCGTTCGGTTTTCTGATTGCGTGAAGCGCTCCGGCTGTCGTCCTGCCGGCCTTGGTTGCCGCGGGCGCTGCCGTGCTGGCCCTGGCCTGCGCCGCCCTGGTTCAATTGCGCATCACTGGCCTGGTTCGCGTTCTGGCGGTCTTGCTGGCCGGGCTGGTTGCGCTGGCCCTGAGCCTGCGGGTTGGCGTCTTGATCCGGGCGCGGGTTTTTCTTCTTTGGATTGTTGGTGTTGGAAGCCATACAGTTCTCCTTGAAGTGCGTTGGATGAATACGAGGTGAACGGGCAAAGGCCCGTGCGGCCTTCGTCCGCTACAACTTCAATGTAGCGAGGCTGGCGCAAACAGCCTGTCGGGGTGTGGATTCTGCTTCTGTAGGACGGGGACGACAGAGGCCGTTGACCGAGCCTCACGGCTTGCGGGAGGTGCCTGCCCGCGGCGGTTTGAAGCCCAGGCGCTTCATGGCGCTGGTCAGGCTGTTACGGGAGGCTTCGTAAGCGTGCCACGGCTGGTTGCCGGCGGTCAGCCGGGCGCCCAGCGTTTGCGCCGTCCAGTGGGCGCCGCCGGTGAGCGAGGCCAGCTCATCCCAGGCCACCGGCACCGACACCCCCATGCCGGGCCGGGCGCGCAGCGACCAGGCCGACACTGTGGTGGCGCCGAAGCCGTTGCGCAGGTAGTCCGCAAAAATCTTGCCGACGCGGTTCTTCGGGCCGCTCTTGGCCACAAAGCGCTGGGGAATCACGGCCGCCAGGTGCATCACCACCGCATGCGAAAAATCCTTTACGGTGTCGAAGTCGTACTGGCGCTTGAGCGGCACCACCACATGCAGGCCCTTGCCGCCACTGGTTTTCAGAAAGCTCGCCAGGCCCAGCTCGTCCAGAAAGGCGTGTACCAGTTGCGCGGCCTCCTGCACCTGCGGCCAGCCGACGCCTTCGCCCGGGTCCAGGTCAAAGGTCATGCGGTCGGGCTTGTGGATGGAGCGGGTGGTGGCGTTCCAGGTATGGAACTCGATCACATTGACCTGGGTGGCCGCCAGCAGGGCGGCGGCGGTGGGAACTTCCAGCAGCGGTGCGTGCCCCGGGTCGAGTTTCGGGTCCAGCAGCTTGATGCCCGGGATGGAAGTGGCCTCTGCGTGCTTCTGGAAGAACAGCTCACCGGCAATGCCCGAAGGCGCGCGTACCAGTGATGTGGGCCTGGCCTTGAGGTGTGGCAGCATGAGGGACGCCACGCTTGCGTAGTGTTCGACCACGTTTTGTTTGGTAAGGCCTGTGCTGGCATCGATCACGCGGTCGGCGTGTGTCACGCGCAGGGATTTCAGTGCCGCAGGGACGGGTTTGGCTGGTGCCTTGGTGGCTGGTTTCAGGGAGCCCTTCGCCGCAGGTTTTTCGTCGGAGGTTTTTTTGGCGGGAGGCATGGTGGCTCCTTTCTGGTTCGCAAGCACAGCAGGTTTTTCACGGAGGATGTGTGTGGCCGGTTTGTCGGTGCGCAGGCCCTGGAATACGGAGTGGCGGATATGCCCGCTGTGGGTCCATTCCCCAAAGGCCACCTCGGCCAGCAGGCGCGGCTTGACCCATTGGCCTTTGACGCCGGCGGGCAGCCTGGCAAACGGACTGCGGTCGGTATGAAGCTTTTCGAGCCGGGCTGTCAGGGTGCCCAGCGTCTTGTCATTGAAGCCGGTGCCGACATTGCCGGCGTACTGAAGCTTGCCTTCGTTATCGTGCACGCCCAGCATCAGCGCGCCCAGGCCGGTGCGTGAGCCTTTGGGCGCCGTGTAGCCGCCAATTACAAATTCCTGGCGCAACTGCGTCTTGAGCTTGATCCAGTTTGGCGAACGGCTTGACACGTAGGAAGAGTCCACACGCTTGCCGATCACGCCTTCCAGCCCTACGCGGCGGGCGGAGTCGAGCAGGTCTTGCGGCGCTGCTTCAAACGCATCGCTAAAGCGGATGCTGTCTTGCGGGTGGCGGGTGGCCAGTGTGCACAGGATTTCGCGGCGCTGGCTGAGCGGCAACTGGCGCAGATCCAATCCGTCGAAGAAGGGCAGGTCGAACACGTAGTAGACGATGCTGGCGGTGCTCGCGCGGTCAAAGGCGTTTTGCAGCGCGCCGAAGTCCGGCACGCCATGCTCGTTCATCACCACGATCTCGCCGTCTATCCAGCCTGAAGGCAGCTTCAGCGCGGCGACAGCCTTGGCCAGTTTGGGCAGCTTGCTGGTCCAGTCATTGCCGTTGCGGGTGAACAGGCGCACCGATGAGCCTTCTATGCGCGCCAGCATCCGGTAGCCGTCGTACTTGATTTCATAAACCCAGCCTTCGGGATCGGCGGGTGGGCGTGTGACCAAGGTGGCCAGTTGCGGCGCCAGTGTCTCGGGCAGTTTGGCCTTGGTGGCGCCTTCGGGGATGTCGTTGTTTTTTGTGGCAGCCGCCTTTGTCCGCGCTTTTTTGCCGGGTGCTGCCGGTGCATCACGGGGCAGGGGATTGCCCGAGAGCACGCTGTTGGGCAAGGCCTTGAGTACGTCGAACTCTTTTTCGGTGCGGGCATGTTCGTCCTGCTCCTTGATCAGCAACCATGGCTCATGGTCCTCACTGCCCCGGCCGTGCATACGCACCAGCGTCCAGCCGCCCTTGAGCTTTTCGCCGTGCAGTTCAAATTTGAGTTTGCCGCTTTTGAGGCCTTTCACCGGGTCGCCCAGCGGCGTCCACAAACCTCGGTCCCAAACAATCACATCGCCCGCGCCATACTGTTTGGCCGGGATGCTGCCTTCAAAACCCGCATAGGAAAGAGGGTGGTCTTCCACATGCACGCCCATGCGTTTGACGCCCGGATCCAGGCTGGGCCCTTTGGGAACGGCCCAGCTTTTGAGCGTGCCTTGCAGCTCAAGCCGGAAGTCGTAATGCAGGTTGCGCGCGTCGTGCTTTTGAATGACAAAGCTGAGGGCCTTGTCTGAGCGGGCGCCACCTCGTGCGGGCTCAGGCGTGCGCGTGAAGTCGCGCTTGGCCTGGTAGGTTTTCAGCAGGTCGCGGGCGCCCATGGTGTCGGCTTGCTGGGCCGGAACTTAAGCGGCGCGCCGTCTCGCCGGCGCATGCGAAGCTGACTTGGCGGCGGTTTTCTTGCGCGCCGGAGTTTTGGCGGATGCCTTGGTTTTGGCAGCAGCCTTGGCCTTGGGGGCTTCGCCGCCTTTGCGCAGGCTGCGTTGCAGCAACTCGGTCAGGTCGATGATCTTGGCGCCGGAGCGGCCTTCGGTCTCTTCGGCTCCCTCGGTTTCATCGGGCTGCACCACATTTTCCAGTTTGCCTGCCTTGGCCTTGCGCTTGACCAGCGCCATGATGTCGTCCTTGAAGGAGTCGGTGAACTGATCCGGCTTCCACTTGCCGGTCATGTCGTCCACCAGCTGTTTGGCCATGGCCAGTTCTTTGTCGGTCAGGCCGGCCACTTTGGCGCCCACGGGTGGCAGGTTGAGCTCCTTCAGCGAACGGATATCGGCGCCCCAGCGCAGCAGATTTAATATCAGTGCCGGCCCCGAAGGCACCAGCACGGCCAGATGCTGCTTGGTCTGGATGATGACGCGGGCGATGCCCACGCGCTGGGTTTTCAGCAGGGTGTCGCGCAGCAGGGCGTAGACCTTCTGGCCCTTGTTGATGGGCGCGATGTAGTAGGGACGCTCCAGGTAGACGAAGGGGATCTCGCTGTTGGGAACAAAGCTTTCGATCTCGATGGTCTGCGTGGTCTTGGGGTAGGCGGATTTGATCTCGTCTTCCGACAGCACCACGTATTGGCCGTCTTCGTATTCGACGCCCTTGACGACGTTTTCCTTGGTGATCTCTTTGCCGGTGCGCTTGTTGATGCGCTTGTAGCCCACCGGGTCCATGCTGCGCTTGTCCAGCCAGTCGAAGTCGATGCCGCTTTCGGATGTGGCCGAATGCAGCGCCACGGGGATGTGCACCAGGCCGAAGCTGATGGCGCCTTTCCATAAAACGCGTGATGCCATGGTGTGTCTTGCTTTCTTGCGGGTGTGGCTGTTACAGCAGTTTCGGGTTCAGACGCATGTGGAGGTGTCGGCCTGCGATGGGCTAGGGGCGTCGTCCGGAACCGACTGTTCGCATGGGGTTTGTCCTACGGGTCTGGCCAGGGTGGGCCACGCACAATCTGCTGCAACTTTTCAAGGAGCCGACCCATGCTTTCTCGCCGCAACGCCACCCGCGTATCCTTTGCCGCCATGGCTGTGGCCGCTGCCGCCGTCACGGGTTGCGGTGTGATGGAAAAACAGGAAAAGCAATCAAATCTGGTGGCCTTCACCACGCAGCTTCGGGGCGCCAATGAGGTGCCGGCCAATGCCAGCACCGGCAGCGGCTCGGTGGATGCGGTGCTCGACACCAGTACCAACCTGCTTCGCTGGAAGGTGAACTACACCCGCCTCACGGGCCCGGCAACGGCAGGGCACTTTCACGGCCCGGCCGCCATTGGCGCCAATGCCGGCGTGGCTTTAGGCTGGGCCAGCCCGATTCGCAGCCCCATGGACGGCAGCGCCACGCTCACGCCCGCCCAGGCCGCCGATTTGATGGCGGGCCGCTGGTACGCCAATATTCATACGGCGGCTTACCCTGCCGGTGAAGTGCGCGGCCAGATGACGGTGGTGCGCAACTAGGCGGGGGCCAATCGGGCCGCCGGCTCCGCTCCCGGGCTTGCCGGGGTTGCCTCATAAATGGTTGCGGGCGCAACCGGATTGATTTATAGTTGCGAGCGCAACCATTAATCAACCGGGACAAGCGCATCGTGACCACGCCTCTTTCTCCTGATTCCGCAGGCTGGCCCCGCCGGGTGCCGGTGCTGATTGCCGGCGGCGGCCCGGTCGGCATGACGCTGGCGGCGCTGCTGGCGCGCTGCGGCATCGCCAGCCTGGTGGTGGAGGCCGATGACGGCTATTGCGCCGGCAGCCGGGCGATCTGCATGTCGCGCCGCTCGCAGGAGATCTTTGGCTGGGTCGGCGCCGACAAAGCACTGGTGGAAAAAGGCCTTTCCTGGGTGGGCGGGCGCAGCTACTTTCGAGACCGGGAGGTGCTGCATTTCCAGATGCCCAGCGAACCGACGCAGCGCTTTGCGCCCATGGTCAATATCCAGCAGTTTTATGCCGAGGAGTTTGCGCACAAGGCGGCGCTGGCGCAGGGCGGCCTGGCCGACGTGCGCTGGTCCAGCAAGGTGAGGGCGGTGCGGCCCGAGGCCGGCGGCGCGCAGGTGGACATTGAGGCGCCTGACGGCGCGCACACCGTGCAGGCTGACTGGGTGGTTGCCTGCGACGGCGGCCGCAGCACGGTGCGGGAGCAACTGGGCCTGCAGCTTGAAGGCACGCAGTACGAGGGCCGCTATGTGATCGTCGACGTGGTGCAGAAGACCCGCCGCGCCGTGGAGCGCCTGGCCTGGTTCGACCCGCCGTCCAATCCGGGCTCCACCATCCTGATGCACCGCCAGCCTGACGACGTCTGGCGCATCGACTACCAGATTCGCGACGACGAGGACCCGGTAGAGGCCGTCAAACCCGGGAACGTGTTGCCGCGTGTGCAAAGCCACCTGTCGATGATTGGCGAGAACGAGCCTTGGGAGCCGCTGTGGATTTCGATCTACAACGCCAAGTGCCTCACCTTGCCCAGCTATCGCCATGGGCGCGCGCTGTTTGCCGGTGATGCCGCTCACCTGGTGCCGATTTTTGGCGTGCGCGGGCTCAACTCGGGCCTGGATGATGCGGCCAACCTGGCCTGGAAGCTGGCGCTGGTGCAACAGGGGCGGGCAGAGGAGGCCTTGCTCGACAGCTATTCCACCGAGCGCGTACAGGCCACGCGCGAAAACATCGTTTATGGGGCCAAGAGCACGGAGTTCATGGCGCCGCCCAACTACGGCTTCAAGCTGTTGCGCGAGGCCGCGCTGCGCCTGGCGACAGAAGACGCAGCCGTCAGTTCGCTGCTCAATCCGCGCCAGTCCACCCCCGTCGAATATGTGAGCTCGCCGCTCAACCTGCCGGCGCAAGAAAGTGCTTTTGAGAGCGGCGCACGTGCCGGCATGCCGGCGCCGGAGGCCTTGCTGCGCGCCGACTGCGGCGATGTGCACCTCACGTCCTGCTTTGGTGAAGGGTTTGTGGTGTTGTACTTCGCAGGGCAAACCGGATTGCCGCAAGACATCGCGGCGCTGGCAACGCCGGGCGAGGAGGGGCCCGCGGCGGTCAAGGTGATCTGCATTGCCGGCCAGGGCGAGCCGGCCGCCGGCGCTTGCGTCGATGCGCTGGGGCAAGCCCGCGAGCGCTACGGCGCCGTCGAGGGTTCGGCATTTGTGGTCCGGCCTGACGGCTATCTCTTGGGGCGCTGGAAGAACGCTGGAGCCGCAGATATCGACGCGGCCCTCAAGCCCTATCGCCAGGCGCTTGCCGCCGGCCAGGCACACCCATCTTGATGCTTCAGGAGAAACCCATGACCACTCCCACGACCGCACCCGGGGCCGGCCATCTTGACCAGACCTATACGGCGCTTGCCGAAGCGACGGCCCGCGTCGGCGAGGCCAGGGCGCCTTTGTTCCTGGCCACGCTGGCGCTCGCCTTGCTCAGCAGGCAGGCCGATGCCGGCCAGGCGCTGGCGCTGATCGCGCAGTCAGAGCGCCTGGCCGGCACCTGATTTTTCTTCATTCTTTTCAACAACACTTCGGAGACAACATGCAACGCCTTCCCGCTTTCTTGCGCCGCACACTGGGCCTTCTGGCTTTTGCCGCAGCTGCCGCTTCGGCGCAAACCTATCCCTCCAGGCCGATCGAGTGGGTCGTTCCCTATCCGGCAGGCGGCGGCTCGGACGTGGTTGCCCGCGCGCTGACCGAGACCATGGGCAAGGCCCTGGGCCAGCCCCTCGTGATCAATAACAAGCCGGGCGCCGCCACCAACATCGGCGCCGAGTACGTGGCCCATGCCAAAGCCGACGGCTACACCCTGTTGACCGGCGACACGGCCACACTGGCCGCCAACCCGGCGCTTTACAGCAAGCTGAGCTACAGCGCCGAAAAAGACCTGGCCCCCATCGGCCTGCTGGCGCGCTTCCCGATGATCCTGGTGGTGAACCCTGCCGTTCCGGCGAAGAACCTGCCTGAATTCATGGCCTGGGCCAAAACGCAGAAGGCCGGCGTCAGCTACGCCACGCCGGGCGCAGGCAGCCCGCACCACCTGGCGACCGAGCTGTTTCGCGGCAAGACGGGCCTGAGTCTGGTGCATGTGCCTTACCGCGGCGCCGCGCCGGCGGTGCAGGACGTGGCAGGCGGCCAGCTGCCTTTCATGTTTGTCGACACGGCCAGCGGCATGGCTTTTATCAACGCCGGCCGCCTGCGCGCCATCGGCATTGCCAGCCCGCAGCGTGTGAAAAACTTCGAAACCATCCCCACGCTGGACGAGCAGGGACTCAAAGGCTTTGAGGCCTATGCCTGGCAGGGCCTTGCCGCGCCCGCCGGAACCCCCGCCGACGTGGTCGCTAAACTGAACAAGGCGTTGGTGGAGGCGCTGAATTCCACGCCGGTGAAGGCGCGCTTTCAGGTGCTGGGCCTTGAGCCCACGCCCAGCACGCCGGCGCAGATGGCCAGCTATGCCAAAGCTGAACGCGAAAAATGGGCGCAGGTGATCAAGGGCAGCGGCATCAAGCTGGATTGATGCGCAGGGTAGGCAGGGTAGGCAGGGTAGGGACGGTGCTGTGGCGGTACTGAGGGAACAACAAACGGGTCCAAGGACCGGACGGAGGCAAGACGGACATGATCAAGCTCGACAGAACCCTGACCTACCGCCTGCACCTGCTGCACAAGCTGACCGACATTGAAAGCCAGCGCGCTTATGCGGCCGGTGCAGGAATGTCGATGAGCGATGGCCGTTGCCTTACCGCTGTAGGCACTTTTGCACCGCTGTCGGTGAATGACCTGGCGCAAAAGGCCAACCTCAACAAAGGGCAGGCCAGCCGCGCGGCCCAGTCGCTGGTCGACCAGGGCCTGGTTATCAAGGCCGCCAGCCCGACGGACGGGCGTGGCGTGGTGCTGACCATGACCCCCAAAGGCAAGAAGGCGTGGCAGCGCGCCATGGACGTGGTGGGCCAGCGCAACCAGGATATTTTTGGCGTGCTGAGTGCGGCCGAGCGCGAGCAGCTCAGCGACTTTTTCGACCGCCTGATCGAGCAGGCCAGGGCCGGTGGCGTCGAGGTTGACGACGCTGGTGAAGCCGGTGAAGCTGAAGAATGAGGGCATTGCGCCGCTGAATTGAACTGCACTGAATATTTGAGACCCGGGAGAAACTTCCATGACCACCCACACTTCCACCAATACCTTGCGTTACCAGTCCGGCTTCGGCAATGAATTTGCCAGCGAAGCCGTCGCCGGCGCCTTGCCCGAAGGCCGCAACAGCCCGCAGCGCGCGCCGCATGACCTCTACACCGAGCTGATCTCTGGCACCGCCTTTACCGCGCCGCGCGCCGAGAACCGCCGCACCTGGATGTACCGCCGCCAGCCTTCCGTGATGGCGGGCGGCTACAAGCTGTATGCGCAGCCGCACTGGACGACGGGCGCCGCAGGCGGCAGCCTCACGCCGCCTGATCCGCTGCGCTGGAATCCTTTTGCCATTCCTGCGGAGCCTCTGGATTTTGTGGACGGCATTCGCACCGTGGCGGCCAACGGTGACGCCGAGGCGCAGACCGGCATGGCTGCGCATATGTATGTCGCCAATCGTTCGATGCAGCGGCGCGCGCTGGTCAATGCCGACGGCGAGATGCTGTTGGTGCCGCAGCAGGGGCGGGTGGTGTTGACGACCGAGTTGGGCATTCTGGACGTGAAGCCCGGTGAAGTGGCTGTGGTGCCGCGCGGCATGGCTTTCAGCGTGGCCTTGCCGGACGGCGCATCGCGTGGTTATATCTGCGAAAACTATGGCGCGCACTTTCGCTTGCCTGAGCTGGGCCCCATAGGCTCCAACGGCCTGGCCAACGCGCGTGACTTTCTGGCTCCGACCGCCGCATTCGACAGCGCGCCGGCAGCCGAAGGCGGGTTTGAAATCGTCAAAAAATTTGGCGGCCGCCTGTGGTCTGCCGTGCAGCCGGCCAGTCCTTTCAACGTGGTCGCCTGGCACGGCAACCTGGCGCCCTACAAATACGACACCGCGCATTTCATGACGATAGGCTCCATCAGCTACGACCATCCGGACCCGTCGATCTTCACTGTGCTGACCTCGCCGTCTGACACGCCGGGCACGGCCAACTGTGATTTTGTGATCTTCCCGCCGCGCTGGCTGGTGGCTGAAAACACCTTCCGCCCGCCCTGGTACCACCGCAACCTCATGAGCGAATTCATGGGCCTGGTCTACGGCCAGTACGACGCCAAGCCCGAAGGCTTCAAGCCGGGCGGCGCGTCGTTGCATAACTGCATGGTGCCGCACGGGCCCGACACTGAAGCCTTCGAGAAAGCCAGCACGGCCCCGCTGGCGCCGCACAAGCTGGACAACACGCTGGCCTTTATGTTTGAGAGCCGCTACCGCTTTATTCCCACGGCTTATGCGCTGGAGGGCGGGGCGCTGGATGCCGGCTACAGCGCTTGCTGGGCCGGGCTCAAAGATCAATTCAAAGGTTAAGTGCCATGAATGCATTGCTCAACGCCACCCATGACCCGCAACTGCGTAGCTGGGTTGCATCTGCTAACGAGGCTGGCACCGACTTTCCGATCCAGAACCTGCCCTTTGGCACCTACAGCCAGGGGCCGCAGGGTGCGCGCAAGATCGGCGTGGCCATTGGCGACAAGGTGCTGGATCTGCGCGCGGCCGCGCTGGTCGATACCGGTGACATGAACGAGTTGATGGCGCAAAGCCCGGCGAAACTGAGCGCGCTGAGGGCGTCGATTTCGCAAGGCCTGGCAGAGGGCAGTACAAAGCAGGCCGAGTGGGCAGGCTTTTTGACAAGCCAGAGTGAGGTCACCCTGCACCTGCCTTGCCGCATCGGCGACTACACCGATTTCTACACCGGCATCCACCACGCCACCACCGTCGGCAAGCTCTTTCGCCCCGATGCGCCGCTGCTGCCCAATTACAAGTGGGTGCCTATCGGCTACCACGGCCGGGCATCGTCGATAGGCGTGAGCGGCCAGACTTTTCACCGTCCGCTGGGCCAGACCAAAGGGCCTAACGAAGAAGTGCCGGTATTGCGGCCCACGCACCGCCTCGACTACGAGCTTGAGCTGGGCGTGCTGGTGGGGCAGGGCAACGCGTTGGGCGAGCCCATCGCCATCGGCCAGGCCGAATCACATGCTTTTGGCATGGTGCTGCTCAACGACTGGTCGGCGCGCGACGTGCAGGCCTGGGAATACCAGCCGCTTGGCCCCTTTCTGGCCAAGAACTTTGCCAGCACGATTTCGCCATGGATCGTCACCCTGGAAGCGCTGGCGCCGTTCCGGGCGCCGTTTGCGCATCCTGAAGGTGACCCCCAGCCTTTGCCTTACCTCGATTCACCGGCCAACCGCCAGCAAGGCGGCATTGGTGTGGCGCTGGAGGTCTGGCTGCATACGCAGGCCATGCGGGATGCGGGTCTGGGCCCCGAGCGCCTGTCGCAATCGAATTTTCTGGATGCCTACTGGACGGTCGCACAAATGCTGACGCACCACACCGTCAACGGCTGCAACCTGCAGCCCGGCGATTTGCTGGGCTCGGGCACGCTGTCTGGCCCGCAAGCGGAGCAGGCCGGTTCTTTGCTGGAGCTGAGCCTGGGAGGCAAGAACGCGCTGAAGCTGGCCAACGGCGAGACGCGCACCTTCCTGGAAGACGGCGACGCGGTCATCCTGCGCGCCTCATGCGAGCGCAGCGGCTTCAGGCGCATCGGCTTTGGCGAGTGCAGGGGCCAGGTGCTGCCTGCGCGCGCCACGCAGTGACGGGCGCCAGATGGCTTTGCTATTGATTTGGTAGCTGCCTGCGCTAGTGAACAAAGGGCTACAGGTTGATTTGACCGGTAAAGCCATTGGTTTGCGGAACGCTTGCGCCATTTTGGCTCGATTCACTCAGCCGAATGGCGGGCGCGTGCATGGCTCAGGCTATAATCAAGGGCTTTTCAAAACACAGCTTCGCCCGAGCGCAGACAAAGCAAACACCCTCACAAAAGCAGCCAACTAAGGCAGCCAGCAAGAGTCTCTTCGAGACGTTTCTTGTGCACGCTTGGGCGAACCGTAACCAACCCGGAGAACCCAGTGCTTTTGTCTCTACAGGGAAAATCAGGAAGAACCCCTCACGCCATCCTGGCGCTCGCAGACGGCACGGTCTTTATCGGCAATTCCATTGGAGCCGCGGGCTCCACAGTCGGCGAAGTGGTGTTCAACACCGCCATGACCGGCTACCAGGAAATCCTCACGGATCCGAGCTACTGCCAGCAGATCGTCACCCTCACGTACCCGCATATCGGCAACTACGGCATCAATGCCGAAGACGTCGAAGCTGAAAAAGTCCACGCCGCCGGCCTGATCATCAAGGACCTGCCGCTGCTGGCCTCGAACTTCCGCATGACCATGACCTTGACCGAATACCTGGTCAAGGAAAATACGGTAGCCATCGCCGGCATCGACACCCGCCAGCTGACACGCCACCTGCGCACCAAAGGCGCACAAAACGGCTGCATCCTGGCTTTGCCTGCGGGCGAAGAAGTGAGTCAGCCCGCGATCGAAAAAGCCGTCGCGGCCGCCCGCAGCGCGCCCAGCATGGCCGGGCTGGACCTGGCCAAGGTCGTCTCGGTCAAACAAACCTACGAGTGGACGCAGACCGAGTGGAAACTGGGCGCCGGCTATGGCGTGCAGATCACGCCGAAATTCCACGTCGTGGCCTTTGACTTCGGCGTGAAGAAAAACATCCTGCGCATGATGGCCGAGCGCGGCGCGCGCATCACCGTAGTGCCGGCGCAGACGCCTGCAGCCGACGTGCTCAAGCTCAAACCCGATGGCATCTTCCTGGCCAACGGCCCCGGCGACCCGGAGCCATGCGACTACGCCATTGCGGCAGTGCGCGAACTCATTGAAACCGGCATCCCGACTTTCGGCATCTGCCTGGGTCACCAGATCATGGCCCTGGCCAGCGGCGCGAAGACCTTCAAGATGAAGTTCGGCCACCACGGCGCCAACCACCCGGTCAAAGACCTCGACAACGGCCGCGTCAGCATCACCAGCCAGAACCACGGTTTTGCGGTCGATGAGAAAAGCCTGCCCGCCAACCTGCGGCCCACGCACATCAGCCTGTTCGACGGCACGCTGCAGGGCCTGGCCCGCACCGACAAGCCGGCGTTCTGCTTCCAGGGGCACCCTGAGGCATCGCCGGGTCCGCACGATATTTCCTATCTGTTTGACCGTTTCACAGCCCTCATGGAACAGCATGGAGGGAAAAAATAATGCCAAAACGTACAGACATCAAAAGCGTCCTCATCATCGGCGCCGGCCCCATCATCATCGGCCAGGCCTGCGAGTTTGACTATTCCGGCGTGCAGGCCTGCAAGGCGTTGCGCGAAGAGGGCTACAAAGTCATCCTGATCAACAGCAACCCCGCCACGATCATGACCGACCCGGCCACCGCCGACGTCACCTATATCGAGCCCATCACCTGGCAGACGGTTGAAAAAATCATCGCCAAGGAACGCCCCGACGCCATCCTGCCGACCATGGGCGGGCAAACCGCGCTCAACTGCGCGCTGGATCTCTGGCACAACGGTGTGCTCGACAAATACAAGGTCGAGCTGATCGGCGCCAAGCCTGAAGCCATCGACAAGGCCGAAGACCGCCTGAAGTTCAAGGACGCGATGACCAAGATCGGTTTGGGCTCGGCCCGCTCCGGCATCGCGCACAGCATGGACGAGGCCTGGGCGGTGCAAAAGACTGTCGGCTTCCCAACCGTGATCCGTCCCAGCTTCACGCTGGGTGGCACCGGCGGCGGTATTGCCTACAACTCCGAAGAGTTTGAAGTCATCTGCAAGCGCGGCCTCGAAGCCTCGCCGACCAACGAACTGCTGATTGAAGAATCTCTGCTCGGCTGGAAAGAGTACGAGATGGAAGTGGTGCGCGACACCGCCGACAACTGCATCATCGTTTGCTCGATTGAGAATCTGGACCCCATGGGTGTGCACACCGGTGACTCCATCACCGTCGCGCCGGCCCAGACGCTGACCGACAAGGAATACCAGATCCTGCGCAATGCCTCGCTGGCCGTGCTGCGCGAAATCGGCGTGGACACCGGCGGCTCGAACGTGCAGTTCTCCATCAACCCGGTCGATGGCCGCATGGTGGTGATCGAGATGAATCCGCGTGTCTCGCGTTCATCGGCGCTGGCTTCCAAGGCCACGGGCTTCCCGATTGCCAAGGTTGCTGCCAAGCTGGCGGTCGGCTACACGCTGGACGAGTTGCGCAACGAAATCACGGGCGGCGCGACCCCCGCGAGCTTTGAGCCCAGCATCGATTACGTCGTTACCAAGATTCCGCGCTTTGCGTTCGAGAAGTTTCCGGCGGCCGATTCGCGCCTGACCACCCAGATGAAGTCGGTGGGTGAAGTGATGGCCATGGGCCGTACTTTCCAGGAGTCCTTCCAGAAAGCCCTGCGCGGCCTGGAAGTCGGCGTGGACGGCATGAACGAGAAGACGCAAGACCGCGAAGTGCTCGAGAAAGAACTCGGCGCTCCTGGTCCTGACCGCATCTGGTACGTGGGCGATGCCTTCGCCCAGGGCATGAGCGTCGATGAAGTGTTTGCGCTGACCAAGATCGACCCCTGGTTCCTGGTGCAGATCGAGCAGATCGTGAAGATTGAGCTCGAACTGGAAACCACGTCGCTCGACAAGATCGACGCTGTCACGCTGCGCGCGCTAAAGCAAAAGGGCTTCTCCGACCGCCGCCTGGCCAAGCAGCTCAAGACCACCGACACGGCCATCCGCGAAAAGCGCCGTGCGCTGGGCGTGCGCCCGGTCTACAAGCGTGTGGACACCTGCGCCGCCGAGTTTGCGACCAACACCGCCTATATGTATTCGACCTACGAGGCCGAAGGCAGCGAGTGCGAAGCAGCGCCGACCGACAAGAAAAAGATCATGGTGCTGGGCGGCGGGCCCAACCGGATCGGGCAGGGCATCGAGTTTGACTACTGCTGCGTGCATGCGGCGCTGGCCATGCGCGAAGACGGCTATGAGACCATCATGGTCAACTGCAACCCGGAAACCGTCTCGACCGACTACGACACGTCGGATCGCCTTTACTTTGAGCCGTTGACGCTCGAAGACGTGCTCGAAATCGTCGACAAGGAAAAGCCACTGGGCGTGATCGTCCAGTATGGCGGCCAGACGCCCCTGAAACTGGCGCTGGACCTTGAAGCCAACGGCGTGCCCATCATCGGCACTTCGCCCGACATGATCGACGCTGCGGAAGACCGTGAGCGCTTCCAGAAGCTCTTGCACGAGCTGAAGCTGCGCCAGCCGCCCAACGCCACTGCGCGTACCGAACCTGAAGCGCTTGAAAAAGCCGCAGCGCTGGGTTACCCCCTGGTTGTGCGCCCCAGCTATGTGCTGGGTGGCCGCGCGATGGAAATCGTGCACGAGCAGCGCGACCTTGAGCGTTACATGCGTGAAGCCGTCAAGGTCAGCCATGATTCGCCCGTGCTGCTGGACCGCTTCCTGAACGACGCGATCGAGTGCGACGTCGACTGCCTGCGCGACCCGGAAGGCCGCACATTCATCGGCGGCGTGATGGAGCACATCGAGCAGGCCGGCGTGCACAGCGGCGACTCGGCATGTTCGCTGCCACCGTATTCGCTGAGCGCGGAAACCGTGACCGAGATCAAACGCCAGACGGCTGCCATGGCTGAAGCGTTGACGGTGGTCGGCTTGATGAACGTGCAGTTTGCCATCCAGAACATAGACGGCAAGGACGTGATCTACGTGCTGGAGGTCAATCCACGTGCCTCGCGTACCGTGCCTTTTGTCAGCAAGGCCACCGGCATTCAGCTGGCCAAAGTGGCGGCACGCTGCATGGTCGGCCAGTCGCTGGCTTCGCAGGGTATCAAGGATGAAGTCACGCCGCCTTACTTCAGCGTCAAGGAAGCGGTGTTCCCCTTCGTGAAGTTCCCCGGCGTGGATACGATTCTCGGCCCCGAGATGAAGTCCACCGGCGAGGTGATGGGCGTTGGCAAGACCTTCGGCGAGGCTTTTGTGAAGTCGCAGCTGGGCGCGGGCACCAAGTTGCCGACCTCGGGCAAAGTCTTCCTCACCGTTAAAAACAACGACAAGCCGCGTGCCGTGGAAGTCGCGCGCAAGCTGGCGGCCTTGAAGTTTGAAATTGTGGCCACCAAGGGCACGGCGGCCGCCATTCAAGCGGCGGGCATTACCTGCGCCGTGGTGAACAAGGTGACTGAGGGCCGCCCTCACGTGGTGGACATGATCAAGAACGATGAAATCGCGCTGGTCATCAACACCGTGGAAGAGCGGCGCAATGCCATCACCGATTCGCGGCAAATCCGTACCTCGGCGCTGCTGGCCCGCGTGACGACTTACACCACCATCGCCGGCGCCGAAGCCGCGGTGGAAGGCATGAAGTATCTCGACAACCTGAATGTTTATTCAGTACAGGAACTGCATGCCCAACTGGCTTGATAGTCGGGGATAGTCGGGTTTTGCCGGGGGTTTTCCGGGCTATTTCCAGATTGGGCCAAGCCTGATTTGCATTAAACTTGTTTGACTGAAATTTTGAGTTCAAGCGCCGCCGCCAGGTGACTGGTGGCGGTTTCGCTTTTGCAGGAGCAAAAAAAACATGGCAACCATCCCCATTACCAAGCGCGGCGCAGAAAGCCTGAAGGCCGAGCTGCACCAGCTGAAAACCGTTGACCGCCCCTGGGTCATCAATTCGATTTCTGAAGCACGCGCCCAGGGTGACCTGAGCGAAAACGCTGAGTACGACGCCGCCAAAGACCGCCAGGGTTTTATTGAAGGCCGTATCCAGGAAATCGAAGGCAAGCTCTCTGCCGCACAGATCATCGACCCCGCCGAGCTGGACGCCGGCGGCAAAGTGGTTTTCGGCTCGACCATCGAACTGGAAGATGAAGACACCGGCGACAAGGTCACCTACCAGATCGTGGGTGAAGACGAAGCCGACATCAAGCTGGGCCGGGTCAACATCAGTTCCCCCATTGCGCGCGCCTTGATCGGCAAGGACGAAGGCGATACCGCTGAAGTCCAGGCGCCGGGTGGCATCAAGCGCTACGAAATCATTTCGGTGATGTACATCTAAGCCGGGTTATGAAGCTGCGCCTGAATGTTTTGCTCGCTGCCTTGTGGTGGGGAAGCCTGACCGGGCTCGGATTCGTCGTGGTTCCCATGCTGTTTGCCAATCTGGGGGCGCCCGCTGTGGCCGGCGCCATGGCGGCCAAGCTTTTCACCGCGCAGACCTGGGTCAGCGCGGGCTGCGCCATGCTCTTGCTGGTGGTGCTCAATAAAAAAGATGATGCGGCTCTTGCCCAGCAAGCACAGGCAGCCATGAAATTCATCGTGGCCGGCTTGTTGCTGGCCTTGCTGGTGGAGTTTGGCATTGCGCCACGCATCGTCAGCGCGCGTGCCGAGGGCGGCAACCTCAAGCTCTGGCACGGACTGGGTACGGCGCTGTACATCCTGCAGTGGCTGTCTGCCGGCGTGGCGCTCTGGCGCCTGGCACGGACGGAACCAGCATCGCATGCCGTACAGCCCGCCGCAGATTAAGCGGCGATTCAGCCGCGTTCGGCGGCTTCCAGTGTGTTCACCAGCAGCATGGTGATGGTCATGGGGCCGACACCACCCGGCACCGGCGTGATGTAGCCCGCCACTTCTTTCACGCCGTCAAAATCCACGTCGCCGCAGAGTTTGCCTTCGTCATTGCGGTTCATGCCCACATCGATCACGACCGCGCCCGGCTTGACCATGTCGGCCGTCAGCACGTTTCGTTTGCCGACCGCAGCGACGATCACATCGGCCTGCAGCGTCATGGCCTTGAGGTCTTTCGTGGCGCTGTGGCAGATGGTGACGGTGGCGCTCTTTTGCAGCAGCATCAAGGCCATCGGTTTGCCGACGATGTTGCTGCGGCCAATGACTACCGCGTGTTTGCCCTTGAGGTCGTAGCCGATGCTCTCCAGCATCTTCATGCAGCCGTAGGGCGTGCAGGGCCAGAAGCCCGGCTGGCCGACCATGAGCGCGCCGGCGCTGGCGACGTGAAATCCGTCGACGTCCTTGGCGGGCGAGATCGATTCGATGACCTTTTGCGCATCGATATGCGCCGACAGCGGGAGCTGCACCAGAATGCCGTGGATGGCCGGATCGTTGTTGAGCGCCTCCACCCGCGCAAGCAGGTCGGCTTCGCTCAAGGTGGCGGGGTATTGCTCCAGCACCGAGTGCAGGCCGTTGTCCTGGCAGGCCTTGACCTTGTTGCGCACATAGACCTGGCTGGCCGGGTTTTCACCCACAAGTACAACCGCCAGGCCCGGCGTGATGCCGCGCGCGCGCAGGGCGGCGGCGCGCTGGGCGACATCGGCTCGCAGTTGTTTGGAGAGGGCGTTTCCGTCGATCAGCTGGGCAGTCATTTTTTAATCGGTTTTAGAAGTAAAAACGCCCGCTTGTTAAATCAACACGGGCGCTACGAGCTATCAAAAAGATAGCGAAAGGGGGTTCAGACCTTTGGTGCGTTAGACCCCAAAGCAATCTTCAGCAGATCAGCCACGGTGTTGGCGTTGAGCTTTTCCATGATGTTGGCGCGGTGCGCCTCCACCGTCTTGATGCTGATGCCCAGGTCGTCGGCGATCTGCTTGTTGAGGCGGCCCGCCACGATGCGCTCAAGCACCTGGGCTTCGCGCGAGGTGAGCTTGGCGAGCAGGGCGTCCCGGCTGGCGGACTGCTGGTAGTCGCTGAAGGCTTCCTTGGCCTGTTCCAGCATGCGTTCGACCAGGTTGACCAGGGCTTCTTCCTGGAAGGGCTTCTGGATGAAATCCATCGCGCCTTTTTTCATGGTGTTGACCGCCATGGGCACGTCGCCGTGGCCGGTGATAAACACGATGGGAAGAGGCGACTTGCGCTCGACCAGGCGGTCCTGCAGCTCCAGGCCCGTCATGCCGCCCATGCGGATGTCGACGATCAGGCAGGCGACTTCGCGCGGGTCGTAGCGGGAGAGAAAGGTTTCGGCCGAGTCGTAGCAGCGGACGCGGTAGTCCTTGCCTTCGAGCAGCCACTGCAAGGAGTCGCGCACGCCCTCGTCATCATCAACGACGTAGACGGTACCTTTTTTGGGAATCAAGCTCATGCCAAACTTTCTTTCGTGAACTTCTCGAAAAGACGGTTCCTGAAGGGTCTTCAATGAACGCCGGTGTCCTTGGTTGCTATGGTATCGCTAGCAGGCGCCGTTGGCGCCAGCAGGGGCGTCACGGGAATCCAGAAGGTAAACCGGCACCCTACCACTTCGTCCCCATTGTAGAGGTTCTCGGCCTCCATTCGTCCCTGGTGGGACTCGACAATACTGCGGCACAGTTTCAGGCCAATACCCATACCCTCGGCCTTGGTGGAGTAGAAGGCCTCATAGAGCCGGCCCATCACTTCGGGTGAGAGGCCGCGCCCGGAATCAAGCACCGAAAACTCCACCACGGCCTGGTCTTCGATGTATTTGGGCACGACCCGCAGTTCCACGCTGCGCCGTGCCGTGGGCATGTGGGCCTGCTCGATGGATTCGGCCGCGTTCTTCATCAGGTTGATCAGCACCTGCTCGATCAGGATAGGGTCCACCATGATCTCGGGGAGGCGGGCTGCGATGTAGTGGCTCAGGCGCACATGGTGGCGGCGCAGCTCGATGTCGGCCAGCTCCATGGCGTTGCTCACCATGGTGGCCACATCGGCCGCCGTGCGGTTGGGTTCGCTGCGTTTTACAAATGAGCGTATGCGCTGGATGATCTGCCCGGCGCGGTGCGCCTGCTTGGCGGTCTTGTCCAGGGCGATCAGCAGGTCTTCATTGCTGATCTGCTTGCCCTTGATGCGCGACACCATGCCGTTGCAATAGTTGTTGATGGCTGTGAGCGGCTGGTTCAGCTCATGCGCCACGCTGGAGGCCATCTCGCCCATGGTGATCAGGCGGCTGGCGGTCTGGGCGCGTTCGTTTTGCTGGGCGGCCTGCTCTTCGGCATGGCGGCGCGGCGTGATGTCGGTGGCAATTACCATCTGGGCCAGGCGGCCGTCCACCCAGGTCAGGTAGCGCGAGCGCACTTCAAGCCACTTGCTCAGGTCAGGCACAAAGATCTCGGCGTTTTCCGTTTGCGCGGCAGTCAGCGTGTCGGTGGGCAGGCCGGCCAGGCCGTCGACTGCGTCCAGCGTGTCGTCGGTAGGCACGGCGCTGGGTACGCCCGCCTGTGCGATCAGGTTCAGGTGGCCTGACACCTCACCGCCAAACCAGGAGCGGTACAGCTTGTTGGCAAACAGCAATTCCTCACTGCCCAGCGGCGCGACGGACACCGCGGCATCCAGGCCTTCAAGCACGGTTGTAAAGCGCTCGTAGGAAGCGGTCAGCTCTTCGCGCACACGCTTGGGCTCGGTGATGTCCGTCATGGAGGTCATCCAGCCGGTCTGCTGGCCGCGCGGATCGATCAGCGGCGAGACATACATGCGGGCGTCAAAGATCTGGCCGTTCTTGCGTTTGACCCGGACCTCGAAGCCGCCGGGCGGCGTGCGGCCGTGCAGCTCGTCGTCCAGCCGCTGCATCAGGGTGTCGATTTCGCCTTCAGGCCAGTGCGGGAAGGGTGGCGTGCGGCCTACCAGGTCGCCTTCGGTCAGGCCGGTCATCTGGCAAAAGGCAGGGTTGACGTAGGTGATGCGGCCCTGCAGGTCGAGCGCGCGCATGCCGGTGAGCATGGAGTTTTCCATGGCGCGGCGGAAGTTGGTTTCGGAGATCAGCGCCTGCTGGGCCTGAACGCGGCGCCGGGTATGGCGCCAGGTGCCCAGCAGCATCCACACCGTCAAGGCGCTCAATGCACTGACCAGCCAGAAGAAGCCGCTGCCCACAACACCCAGCGAGGCGCGGTAGCCTTCGGCGCGTATCAGCAGGCCGTTGCCGACCGGTGAAACCGGTATCTCGTACTCGGCAGCGCCGTCAGACCAGGGCAGCAGGCGGGCTGCGGGGTTGCGGGGCGGCGGCACATTGCCGGCCAGCACCGCATTTTTATCGTCGACCAGCGTCACGGCGTATTTGGCGGTGACCTCGGTCGGCACGCCAAAGCGCAGCAGCCCGTCGATGGAGTATTCGCCCATGATGACGCCGGCAAATTTGCCCTGGTCGTCGAGCGGAACCTGCAGTTGCAGGGTCGGCGTGTTGTAGCCGCCGGCCTCCTTGGCTGTCAGCGGACGCGAATAGACGGGTTGCCGTAAATCCCGCGCCAGTTCATAGGTTCCGTCGGTTTCGCCTACCTTGAGTTGCTCGCCGACGCCGCGCAGCTGGCTGGCATTGGCGCTGGGCGACACATAGGCCACCTTGATGCGCCGCTTGCTGTCCACCCAGGTAACGGCCATCAGTTCGGGGTATTGGTTCACCAGCGACTCGGCTTGGGTGATGAATTCTTCGGTATCGACTTCCCTGTTGGAGACGTCGCGGCCTATGCGCATAAGCTGCTCTTGCCGCTCCAGCAGGCGCAGGCGCAGGCGCTGCTGTGCGTATTCCACGTCGCGTTTGACGGCCTGCTGCTCGCGGTCGATTTCTTCAATACGCAGATAACCGAATGCCGCAATCACGGCGGCCAGAAAGAGTGCGACCGCCAGCAGCGGCCCCAGGGTAATGAAGCGGTCCTGGCGCGATGGCGACTGCCTGCGCCACCAGCGGCGCCACAAAGCGATAGTGGCGGGGTTTGCGGCGTCGGCGGGGGCGGGAACTTGCTGGGTCATGGGATGGTGCAGTTTAAGTGAGATGCCTTCGCAGAGCTGCGTTGACCCTCGCCTTTTAAGGAGAAACCTGGCGCTTGCGCGACCTTGGGGATCTCCTGTTTTGCGATTCAGATTGCTTTCGGCTTGGTTCACAAGCCGTTTCGTTTGTGTTTATAAATTTCTTAATATGAAACCAATAAGCACGATTTGAAATCTGTGGAATATTGTGAGAAACTAGAGACTTGAATCTAAATTGCGTTTACAACACGTTTAGACCAAATCCGACACAGGTGCTGCGCGCAGCCCCGACAAGAGGCTGTGTTGCAGGTTAACAAGCTTTATCAGGCTACCCAGGAGACAAAAAATGGCTGCCAACCCCACCCAAGCCGGCGACAACTTGCGCGCCGCCGCCAACGACGCGCTGGACAAAGACAGCCAGGAAACCCGTGAATGGATGGACGCGCTGTCCGCCGTCATCGAAAGCGAAGGCCCTGAGCGCGCCCACTTCCTGCTTGAGCAACTCCTGGAACACGCCCGCCAGAAGAGCATCGACATGCCTTTCTCGGCCAACACGGGCTACGTCAACACCATTGAAGCCGACCACGAAGAACGCTCCCCCGGCAACCTTGAGATCGAAGAACGCCTGCGCGCCTACATGCGCTGGAACGCCATGGCCATGGTGGTCAAGGCCAACCGTCTGCACCCCGCTGATGGCGGCGACCTGGGTGGTCACATCGGCTCCTTCGCTTCGCTGGCCAGCCTGTTCGGCGCCGGCTTTAACCATTTCTGGCACGCCGAGAGCGAAAACCACGGCGGCGACTGCCTCTACATCCAGGGCCATGTGTCGCCCGGCGTGTATGCCCGCGCCTACCTTGAAGGCCGCCTGACCGAAGAGCAACTGCTCAACTTCCGCCAGGAAGTCGACGGCAAGGGTCTGTCCAGCTACCCGCATCCCAAGCTGATGCCCGAGTTCTGGCAGTTCCCCACCGTCTCCATGGGCCTGGGCCCATTGATGGCGATCTACCAGGCCCGCTTCCTCAAATACCTGCACGCCCGCGGCATTGCCAACACCGAAAACCGCAAGGTCTGGGTCTTCTGCGGCGACGGCGAGATGGACGAAGTCGAATCCATGGGCGCCATCGGCCTGGCCGCACGTGAAAAGCTCGACAACCTCGTCTTCGTCATCAACTGCAACCTGCAGCGCCTCGATGGCCCGGTGCGCGGCAACGGCAAGATCATCCAGGAGCTCGAAGGTGAGTTCCGCGGCGCCGGCTGGAACGTCATCAAACTCATCTGGGGCAGCAACTGGGACCCACTGCTGGCCCGCGACAAAGACGGCGCGCTCAAGAAGGTCATGATGGACACGCTGGACGGCGACTACCAGGCCATGAAGGCCAACGACGGCGCCTACGTTCGCAAGCATTTCTTCGGCCAGGACCCACGCACGCTCGAGATGGTCGCCAAGATGAGCGACGACGACATCTGGAACCTGCGCCGCGGCGGTCACGATTCGCAAAAGGTCTATGCGGCCTTCCATGCGGCCGTCAAACATGAAGGCCAACCCACCGTCCTGCTGATCAAGACCGTCAAGGGCTTTGGCATGGGCAAGATCGGTGAAGGCAAGAACAACGTCCACCAGACCAAAAAGCTGGCCGACGAAGACATCAAGGCCTTCCGCGACCGCTTCAACATCCCCATCCCCGACAGCCAGCTCGCCGACATCCCGTTTTACAAGCCGGCCGACGACACGCCCGAGATGCGCTACCTGCACGAGCGCCGCAAGGCGCTGGGTGGCTACCTGCCGCACCGCCGCGTCAAGGCCGACGAGCAGTTCACCGTGCCGGCGCTGGAGACCTTCAAGTCGGTGATCGAGCCCACGGCCGAAGGCCGCGAAATCTCGACCACACAGGCCTATGTGCGCTTCCTCACGCAGCTGCTGCGCGACCAGGCCCTGGGCCCGCGCGTTGTGCCTATCCTGGTCGACGAAGCCCGCACCTTCGGCATGGAAGGCCTGTTCCGCCAGATCGGTATTTACAACCCTGACGGCCAGAAGTACACGCCGGTCGACAAAGACCAGGTCATGTACTACAAGGAAGACAAACAGGGCCAGATCCTGCAGGAAGGCATCAACGAAGCCGGCGGCATGAGCAGCTGGATCGCGGCCGCCACCTCGTACAGCACCAACAACCGGATCATGATCCCGTTCTACGTGTACTACTCGATGTTCGGCTTCCAGCGTGTCGGCGACCTGGCCTGGGCGGCCGGCGACATGCAGGCGCGCGGCTTCCTGCTGGGCGGCACTTCGGGCCGCACCACGCTGAACGGCGAAGGACTGCAGCACGAAGACGGCCACAGCCACATCCTGGCCGGCACCATCCCCAACTGCATCAGCTACGACCCGACCTTTGCGCATGAAGTCGGCGTCATCCTGCACCATGGCCTGAAGCGCATGGTCGAAAAGCAGGACAACGTGTACTTCTACCTCACGCTGCTGAACGAAAACTACGCCATGCCCGGTCTCAAGCCCGGCACCGAAGAGCAGATCATCAAGGGCATGTACCTCTGCAAAGAGGGCGCCAAGCTCACGCCGCGCGTGCAGCTCCTGGGCTCCGGCACCATCCTGCGCGAATCCATTGCCGCACAGGAGCTGCTCGAGAAAGAGTGGGGCGTTGCCGCCAATGTGTGGAGCTGCCCAAGCTTCAATGAACTGGCCCGCGACGGCCAGAACGCCGAACGCTGGAGCCTGTTGCACCCCACCGAAAAAGCCCAGGTGCCGTTTGTGGCCGAGCAGCTTGAAAAGCACACCGGCCCCGTCATCGCATCGACCGACTACATGAAGGCCTACGCTGAGCAGATCCGGCCTTATATGCCCAAGGGACGCACCTACAAGGTGCTGGGCACCGACGGTTTCGGCCGCAGCGACTTCCGCAGCAAGCTGCGCGAGCACTTCGAGGTCAACCGCCACTACATCGTCGTGGCGGCGCTCAAGGCGCTCAGCGAAGAGGGCACGGTGCCGGTCGCCAAGGTGACCGAAGCCATCAAGAAGTACGGCATCAATGTCGACAAGATCAACCCGCTTTACGCTTGAGTTAAAACCCTGACGTAGACGCCCAGACGCCTGAAGCAACCGGAGACAAGAATATGGCAGTGGTAGACATTCAAGTTCCTGATATCGGGGATTTCGACGAAGTGACGGTGATTGAATTGCTGGTCAAAGCCGGCGACACCGTGAAAGCAGAGCAATCGCTCATCACCGTGGAGTCCGACAAGGCCTCCATGGAAATCCCCTCCAGCCACGCAGGTGTGGTCAAGGAACTGAGGGTCAAGCTCGACGACAAGGTCAAACAGGGTTCAGTGGTTTTGACGCTGGAAGTGGCCGGCGCTGAAGCCGCACCTTCAGCCGAAAAACCGGCCGCCGCGCCCGCAGCCCCTGCGGCCAGCGCACCGGCGCCCGCCGCAGCACCCGCAGCTTCCGGCCCGGTGGAAGTCCGCGTCCCCGACATCGGCGACTTCAAGGACGTGTCCGTCATTGAAGTGCTGGTCAAGCCCGGCGACACCATCAAGGCCGAGCAATCCCTGATCACGGTGGAGTCCGACAAGGCCTCGATGGAAATCCCGTCGTCCGCCGCGGGTGTGCTCAAAGAGCTCAAGGTCAAGATGGGCGACGTCGTCAATATCGGCGACCTTGTGGCTATCCTGGAAGGCTCTGTGGCGAGCGCACCGGCCGCTGCGGCACCAGCGCCCGCTGCTGCCCCGGCCGCGCCGGCCGCAGCCGCTGCGCCTGCACCGGCTGCCGCATCGGCCCCCGCGAGCCAGCCAGCCCATGACCCCACCGTCGCGCCCCAAGGCAACCTGCCGCATGCCTCACCCTCGGTGCGCAAGTTCGCGCGCGAGCTCGGCGTGCCGCTGGCAGAAGTCAAAGGCAGCGGCCCCAAAGGCCGCATCACGCAAGACGACATCCAGGCCTTCACCAAGTCGGTGATGGACGGCAGCGTCCGCACCCAGGCGCAGGCCGCGAAGGCGCCCGCATCGTCGGGCGGCGGCGCAGGGCTTGACCTGCTGCCGTGGCCCAAGGTCGACTTCACCAAGTTCGGCCCGGTCGAGCGCAAGGACATGTCGCGCATCAAGAAGATCAGCGGCGCCAACCTGCTGCGCAACTACGTGATGATCCCGCACGTCACCAACCATGACGACGCCGACATCACCGAGCTGGAGGCCTTCCGCGTTTCGACCAACAAGGAAAACGAAAAGGCCGGCCTCAAAGTCACCATGCTGGCTTTCCTGATCAAGGCCAGCGTTGCGGCGCTGAAGAAATTCCCCGAGTTCAATGCCTCGCTGGACGGCGACCAAATTGTCTACAAGCAGTACTACCACATCGGTTTTGCGGCTGATACGCCCAACGGCCTGGTCGTTCCCGTGCTGAAGGACGCCGACAAGAAGGGTGTTCTGCAGATCAGCCAGGAAATGGGCGAGCTGGCCAAGAAGGCCCGCGACGGCAAGCTCACCCCTGCCGAAATGCAGGGCGCCAGTTTCACCATTTCGTCGCTGGGCGGCATTGGCGGGCGTTACTTCACACCCATCATCAATGCGCCTGAAGTCGCCATCCTTGGCGTGTCCAAGAGCCAGATGGAGCCGGTCTGGGACGGCAAGGCCTTCCAGCCGCGCCTGATGCTGCCGATGTCGCTGGCCTGGGATCACCGCGTGATCGACGGCGCCGGCGCCGCGCGCTTCAACGCCTACCTGGGGCAAATCCTCGCCGACTTCCGCCGAGTCTTGTTGTAAAGCATGACCACGCTAGTAGTTGTCAAGAAAGCGGGGCAGGTTGCCATCGCGGCCGACACGCTGGTGACCTTCGGCGATACCAGCCTGACGCACCGCTTTGAGGCCAACAGCAAGATATTCAAGGTCGACACGCCCGCCGGCATGAGCTATGTGGGCATGGCCGGCACGGTGGCGCATTTTCCGGTGCTGCGCAAGGCCATGGCGGCCTTGCCCAAAGAGCAGCTCAAGCTGGGTTCGCGCGACGAGGTGTTCGACACCTTCGTCAAGCTGCACCCCATGCTGAAAGAAACTTTCTTCCTGCAGACCAAGGAAGATGACAACGATCCCTACGAGTCCAGCCAGTTCACGGTGGTCATCGCCAATGCCAGCGGCATCTACGGCCTTTACAGCTACCGCGAAGTCTTTGAGTTCAAGGAATTCTGGGGCATTGGCTCAGGCCGCAGCTTTGCATTGGGCGCCATGCATGCCGCATGGGACAAAGCCAAGACGGCGCGCGAGGTGGCCCTGGCCGGCCTCAGCGCAGGTTGCGAGTTCGACAAGAACTCCGCCGGACCGATAGACATATTCACCCTTAAATTGAAAGCCTCCAAATGAGTGCATCCAGCCTGGTAGACATCAAGGTGCCGGACATTGGCGATTTTGACGAAGTGTCCGTGATTGAAGTGCTGGTCAAGGCCGGCGACACCATCAAGGCCGAGCAAAGCCTGATCACGGTGGAAAGCGACAAAGCCTCGATGGAAATCCCGTCGTCGGCTGCCGGTGTGGTCAAAGAGGTCAAGGTCAAGCTTGGCGACAAGGTCAAGCAGGGTTCCGTGGTGCTGACGATCGAAGCATCCGGCGCCGCTGCCGCTCCAGTGCCCACGCCTGCGCCGGAGAAGAAACCGTCTGCGGCCCCGGCCGCTCCGGCGGCCGCAGCTGCCGCGCCCGCGCCAGCCGCCGCCAGCTTCAGCGGCTCGGCCGACCTGGATTGCGACGTGCTGGTTCTCGGCGCCGGCCCCGGCGGCTATTCCGCCGCTTTCCGTGCTGCCGACCTGGGCCTGAAGGTCGTGCTGGTAGAGCGTTACGCCACGCTGGGCGGCGTGTGCCTCAACGTGGGCTGCATTCCTTCCAAGGCACTGCTGCACGTGGCCGCAGTGATGGACGAGGTCAAGCATTTCGACAGCCTGGGCGTGAGTTTTGGCGAGCCCAAGCTCGACATCAACAAGCTGCGTACGCACAAGGAAAAAGTCGTCGGCAAGCTCACAGGCGGGCTCACGGCCATGGCCAAGATGCGCAAGGTCACCGTTGTGCGCGGCTTGGGCCAGTTTGTCGGCGCCAACCACCTGCAGGTCGAAGAAACCGCTGGAGCCGAGGGCCAGGAAAAGACCGGCAAGAAGCAAACCATCGCCTTCAAGAACTGCATCATCGCGGCGGGTTCACAAGCCGTGCGCCTGCCTTTCATGCCGGATGATCCACGCGTGGTGGACAGCACCGGCGCGCTGGCTCTGAAAGAAGTCCCCAAGCGCATGCTGATCCTGGGCGGCGGCATCATCGGCCTGGAAATGGGCACGGTGTATTCCACGCTGGGCGCGCGCCTTGACGTGGTTGAAATGATGGACGGCCTGATGCAAGGCGCCGACCGCGACCTCGTCAAGGTCTGGCAGAAGATGAACGCACCGCGTTTTGACAACATCATGCTCAAGACCAAAACCGTGGGCGCCAAGGCGACCAAGGCCGGTATTGAAGTCACGTTTGAAGGCGAGGGCGCCCCGGCGCCGCAAACCTACGATCTGGTGTTGCAGGCCGTGGGCCGCACCCCCAACGGCAAGAAGATCGCCGCCGAAAAGGCCGGCATCAGCGTGTCCGACCGCGGCTTCATCCCCGTCGACATCCAGATGCGCACCAACGTGCCGCACATCTTCGCCATCGGCGACATCGTCGGCCAGCCCATGCTGGCACACAAGGCCGTGCATGAAGGCCACGTGGCGGCAGAAGTCATTGCTGGTGAACTGCAAGGCAACAAGGAACTCGCCAGCGCGGCCTTCAACGCACGCGTGATCCCCAGCGTCGCATACACCGACCCTGAAATCGCCTGGGTCGGCCTCACCGAAGACCAAGCCAAGGCCCAAGGCATCAAGGTCAAAAAGGGCTTGTTCCCCTGGACGGCGTCTGGACGCGCCATTGCCAACGGCCGCGACGAAGGCTTCACCAAGCTGCTGTTTGACGACAGCCCGGAAGCACACGGCCACGGCAAGATCCTGGGCGGCGGCATTGTCGGCACCCATGCCGGCGACATGATCGGCGAGATCGCGCTCGCCATTGAAATGGGCGCCGACGCCGTCGATATCGGCAAGACCATCCACCCGCACCCCACACTCGGCGAAAGCATGGGCATGGCCGCGGAAGTGGCGCACGGCAGCTGCACCGACTTGCCGCCCGCGCGCAAGTAAGCAGCGCGCCACGCAAACAAAAAGCCCGGCTTGCCCGGGCTTTTTTCTGCCTGAATTTTGAATGCCAGCAACGGCCGAGAGAGCCTGAACTACTTCTTTTGCGCACCTGAGGCGGGAGGTAAAGAGGCATTCCCTCGTTGTTTACTGCCCACTTGGCGTCGAACAGTAGCGTGTTGCCGGGGGCATGCCATTAGAATTTCGACGACGCCAGCATTCCAAGTGTTGCGAGCGGAATGCGATTCGTTGCTGCCCGTCCGCACCATGGGGTACCCCCATGGTTGTTTTGTACTCTGCGATTTCGGCGCGTGAGCGGCCTGCGCATTCTGCGCACCCAGCTCACGCGGGACCTGCTGGTTGGGATGCTGGTGTCAACCCAATTCCATGCGCGAAACCCGCTTCCGACATTTGATTGCACGCGGCCTGGCTCGCGCACTGCTCGCCGATGCAGGCAAACCGGGTGGAACCGCCTTGCCTGCACTTCAGGCCAGGGCCGCGGCGGCACTCGGGCAGCGCCCCGCGTGGCTTCGGGAGTTGCTTCAGCCGCTGACGCTCCTGTCACCCATCACCTGGCAGAAATTTGACATCACCTCGCTTGCACGGCGGCTGGAGGACTCACCTGCCTTTGGCCTGGCTTTTGGGGATGAAGACGACGATGAAGACGAAGACGGCGAGGCCGATTCCAGTGAGCCGCAAGCCTCGCAGGCGATCGACGACCGCGATGACCCCGAACCGGAAAGGCCGCCGCGCATTCGCCGGCTGATCCTGCGTCCGCCGGCGATGCGGCCCCGGCCGCTGGGACTGCAAGCGTGCACCTTGCCCGACATCACCACCGATGCCGATCTGGCGCGCTGGCTCCAGCTCTCACGCGAGCAACTGCGCTGGCTGGCGCCGGCGACGCGGCCAGTTGTCGAGCACTACCGTTACAGCCTGCAGGCCAAGCAGGCGGGCGGCCTGCGTTTGCTGGAGACACCCAAGGTCGAACTCAAGCGTGTACAGCGCCACATCCTGCATGCGCTGCTGAGCGAGGTACCGGTGCATGAGGCCGCGCACGGTTTTACCGCCGGCCGCTCCGTCAAAACGCATGCGGCTGCCCATGTGGGCCAAGCCGTGGTGATCCGTTTTGACTTGCGCGATTTCTTTGGCAGCATAGGAGCCGCCCAGGTCAACGCCGTCTGGCGCACGCTGGGTTACCCCGAGGGTGTGGCGCGAAGCCTCACCGCGCTCTGCACCCACCACACGGCAGGGATGGTCATCGAGCGCTTGCGCGACGATGGCGGGCTTGACTGGATGGGCGCCAAGCGCCTTGCTTCCGCGCATTTGCCGCAGGGCGCGCCGACCTCCCCGGCGCTGGCCAACCTCTGTGCTTTCAATCTCGATTTGCGGCTTGAGGGATTGGCCTGGGTGTTTGGTGCGAGTTACACGCGCTATGCCGATGACCTGGTGTTTTCAGGCCCCGCATCGCTGCGCCTGCAGTTTCGCGCCTTGCACGCCTGGGTTGCGGAGATCGTGCGGGATGAAGGCTTTGCCTTGCACCCCGACAAGACGCGCTGCCTGCCCCGGCATCAGCGCCAGCGCGTGACCGGCGTCGTTGTCAATGTTCGCCCGAATGTGCCACGTGATGATTTCGATCGGCTTAAAGCGTGTTTGCATCAAAGCGCGCTGCACGGGCAGGCGTCTCAAAACAAGGAGCGGCTTGCCGACTTTCGCTCACATCTGCTGGGTCGGATCGGCTGGGTCGGACAATTCAGTATGACGCGCCAGGCCAGGCTCATGCGCCTGTTTGACAAGATCGACTGGGCAAACTGAACGATCCAGGGCAGAAGATCCGTCTTCGTTAGCAGGTCGGCTAATACATCAACCGCCCGTCACGCGAAATCACCGCCAGGTCCACAAAGCGCGAGCCTGTGTGCTGCGCCGGTGAAAAGTCCACGGTGTAGCCGCCCATGTCGTACTTCTGCAGCATCTCCAGGCCCTTGCGCACGCCTTCGGGTGTGGCGTCCTTGCTGCGGCGGATTGCTTCGACGATCAGCTTGGCGCTGATGTAGCCCTCCAGGTTGAAGTGGGTGGGGGCGTCCTTGGAGTTAGAGTATTTCTTGAAGTCTTCGCGAAAGCTGGTGATCAGCCCTTTGGTGTTGTTGCTCAGGTTGGGAAGCACCTGCGCGATGATGAAGCCGCGCGCCAGCTCCAGCCCGGCGACTTGTGTCACCAGCGCGGCATCGGCATAAGAAATAGACAGCAGCTGCGCGCTGATGCCTTGCCCCCGCACTTCCTTCACCAGGTCGGCGATGGGGCTGGGCGGGCCGATCAGGATCACGGCCTGTATGCCTTTGCCGTTGAGTTCGCTGATCGCCGGCGAGAAGTCGGTTTTGGCTGTCACGGTGAACAAGCCATTGGCTGCCAGCTTCAGGTTGCGCCGCTGCAAAGCCTGCTCGATGATGGCCACGCGCTCGGCGCTGGCGGTGTTCTTGGAGGCCAGCACGCCGATCTTGGTCATGCCCACGGTGGTCAGCTGCTCGACCATCCTCTCCAGTTGGTCGCGGTCGCCGGCGCGAAAGTGAAACACATTGCGGTGCAGCGGCGTGCGTATGGATTCAGGGCTGGGGATGGTGCCCACCAGGGGCAGGGTCACGTTGTCCAGCACGCCCGACTTGAGCACCTTGTCCATATTGGCGGAGCCGGTGGCCGGGAGCAGCGCCACCACTTTGTCGGCCATGGCCTTGATCTCGGTCACGGTTTCATCCGGCTTGTAGTGGTCGTCTGCCTGGATGATGCGGAACTTGCGGCCGTTGAAGCCGCCGGCGCTGTTCACGGCGGCGAAGGCCACCGTTGCGCCCAGGTTCATCTCGCTGGCGTCTTTTTTCACCGGCCCTGTGAAGCCGGCGACGTGGCCGACCACGATGTCTTGTTGTGCGTACGCGTGCAGGGCGAATGCCAGGCCCAGGCTGGCGGCGATACCGTAACGCAAGGCGGATTTCCAGTTGATCAATGAGTTGTGCATGCTGAGGATGTGCTGAGGATGATTAGACCGATACGGGGACGAGATTGAACCCGCTGGCATCCTAGGGCCGCAAAAATCTTCGATCAATCTTGATCGTTGAATCAACATGAGGCGGCGCACATGGCCGCCGGCCGGTGAGAGGCCTCAGGCGGGTGTTTGTGTTTGTGTTTGTGTTTGTGTTTGTGTTTGTGTTTGTGTTTGTGTTTGTATGCGCGCCGCGCGCTTGATGGCCTGTGGCGGCTGGCCGAAGGCGCGTATGAAGGCCCTGCGCATGCGCTCCGGATCGGTAAAGCCGTTTTCGCGCGCCACGATTTCGATGGGGTGGCTGCTGCTTTCAATCATGGCGCGGGCCGACTCGACCCGCAGGGTTTCGACGGCGCGCGCCGGCGACTGCCCGGTCTCGGCGCGAAAACTTCGGCTGAACTGGCGGCGGCTCAAGTTGGCCGCATCTGCCAGCTCCTCGACGCCCAGGTTTTTGCGCAGGTTGTTTTTGGCGTAAGCCAGGGCGTTTTGGATGCGGTCCGACTTGGGCTCCAGCTCCAGCAGGGCCGAGAACTGCGACTGGCCGCCGCTGCGGCGGTGGTACACGACCATGGTTTTGGCGATAGCGCGTGAAACCTCCACACCGAGATCGGCCTCCACCAGTGCCAGCGACATGTCGATGCAGGCCGTCATGCCCGCCGATGTCCAGACCGGGCCGTCCTGGATGAAGATGCGGTCTTCTTCCACACGCGTTTTGGGAAAGAGCCGCTGCAGCTCGCGCGCAAAACACCAGTGCGTGGTGACGCGCCGGCCGTCCAGCAGGCCGGCCTCGGCCAGCGTGTGAGCGCCGGTGCAAATACTGGCCACGCGCCGTGACGCAGCGCCTGCCTTGCGCAAATACGTCAGCAAGGCGGGGGAGGCGGGCGCAACGCGCAGCGCTCCTGTCACCAGCAGCGTGTCAAACCGGGCCTGACGGAATGGCTTGGTCTCAATTTTCACGCCGGACGAACTGGCCACCGCGCCGCCGTGCTCCGACAGCATGACGATGTCATAGATGGGCCCGGCGGCTTCGGTCATCTCGGTGTTGGCCAGCTCAAACACCGTGACGGCCACCATGTCCAGGATCTGAAAGCCTGGCGCGACAAGAAATCCAATGCGTTTTTTCATGATGTCCCAAATTAAGGGTTATAGGTCCTTTAGGACAGATGGTAGCTCCCTAAACTGGTTGCAGTCCATCCTCCATATCGATACCCCTACAAAGGAAACCCCATGACCACCCCTACCTCCAAGGGCACAGCCCTCATCACCGGCGCTTCCTCCGGCATAGGCGCGATCTACGCAGACCGCCTGGCCCGCCGCGGCTACGACCTGGTTCTGGTCGCGCGCGACCAGCAGCGCCTGCAGGGCCTGGCGCAGCAGCTGGCCGCACAAACCGGCCGCAAGGTCGAAGCCCTGCCGGCCGACCTGACCGCCAAGGCCGGAATGCTGAAGGTCGAAGAACGCCTGGCGGCCGACAAGGGCCTCACCCTGCTGGTCAACAACGCCGGCCTGGGCGCCACCGCGCCGCTGGTGGATTCCAGCGCCGACGCCATGGACGAGATGATCCAGCTCAACGTGGTGGCCCTGACCCGCCTCACGCGGGCCGCGCTGCCGGGTTTGCTGGCGCGCGGGCAGGGTGCGGTCATCAACATCGCTTCCATCGTGGCGCTGGCGCCCGAGCTGCTCAACGGCGTCTACGGCGGCACCAAGGCCTATGTGCTGGCGTTCACGCAGTCGCTGCACCATGAGGTAGGCGCCAAGGGCGTGCAGGTGCAGGCCGTTTTGCCGGGTGCGATCAGCACGCCGTTCTGGAACCGCGCAGGTGTGCCTGTTGAGCACCTGCCGCAGCACATCGTGATGCAGCCGGACGAGCTGGTGGATGCGGCCTTGAGCGGGTTTGATCAGCGCGAGCTGGTGACCATTCCGTCATTGCCCGACGTCGCGCAGTGGGAAGCCCTTTCGGCTGCGCGCCTGGCAATGGGGCCGAATTTGTCTTTGCAAAAGGCCGCGCAACGCTACCAGGCGGCCTGAAATCGGGTGCCGGCAGGATTCACCCGAGAAAAACGGCAGTCTGGCTGTTTGCCGGGCTACTTTTGCTGCTTTTCGACCTGGTGAAGCTCGGCGGACCTGTCCTTGGTCTGGTCCGAGTTGGCGAAGTCTTCGTTTGCCGGCAGATCCAGGTCTACCTTGTGCGACGGCGTGACGCTGGCGACGGCGTTCACCAGGCCGATGGCCAGCACATGGCCGCCGTAGGACCTGTCGGTCGAAATGAAATGCCAGTGCCAGCCCGGAACGCTCACGCCCTTGCTGAAGGCCGGGCTGCGGATGCCGACCATGGTGCCGGTGGCGGCATCCCGCGGAAAGAGAACCTGGGTCTTCACCAGCTCGGCCAGTGGGCGATAAGGCCGGGTCTGCGCGGCAATCGCCCGGGTGGTGATGCCGGTGAATTGCCCCGTCACGTCGACGGCGTAAAACAGGTTCTTGTTCGGAAGGCGCGCGTCAATGGCGGCCTCGATGTCTGTCAGCGACATGGCCGTGGGCGAACCCGCCAGCGTAAAACGATGGGTAGGCCTGAAGGGCAGCACATAGGCCAGCGGGATCTTGTCGTCCGGTTTGGCAACCGTGACGGCGCCGTCCGCCGTGAAGTGATAGGGCACGCCGCCCAACACCAGCATCTCGCCATCCAGCCGGTTGTAGGTGCCCAGCCCGAAGTCACCCTTGCTGACCAGGTGTTTGACAGTGAGCTCGCCGTCGTAGGCGCCCGACAGCAGGGCGTCGATGGTGGAGTAGACGTAGAGCGCGGGTTTGTCGGCCTCTGCGGACGTGACAGTCGCGCAGCCCGACAGGGCGATTGCGAAGCTGGCCAGCCCAAGCAGGCCAAACACCCGTCCTCGCCTGATGGCCGTTCGCAGCGACGAGCACGAAGATTTCTGCGCAAAAGCCAATGGCGTGTCCGTCATCATCCCAATTCCCTCTGTAGTTGTTTGTTGCCGGGCCATCGTATGCGGCGGCCTGCACAAAGGCAACCGGTGAAGCCCTAAGCGCTGACGCTTTGTCTGTCAGGGCCGTACGCCGGGCGACTCCAGGGGCATGCCTTTCGCGCGGGCGTTCAGGTAAAGCTCCAGTTCCACCAGCTCCTGCGCGCCATAGGCAAAAGGCTCGGCGCGCACACCGCTCATGCAGCCGCGCAGCCGGCGCTGCAAGGAGCCCATCGCCTGCCACTCCAGCCGGTACACCGGGTAGCCGGTGGGGTGTGCTTCAGGGATCATGCTGCTGGCCAGGCGCCTGCCGGCCAGGCCGTCATGGCATTGCGCGCACGAGAGGTTCAGCTGGCCGATGCGCTGTGCAAAGAGCTGCGCGCCGCGCTCGCGAAACGGCGCCAGGCGGGCGTCGTCGGGCGGCGCCATGGGCATGCCGCGTGATTGCAGCGCCACAAAACTTTCCAGGCTCAGCAGCTCCTGGCTTTCGGCGCGCAGCGGCGCGGCCAGCTGGTGCTGCTGGCGGCACTGGTTGATGCGCTGGCTCAGGGTCACGGGGCGGCCCAGCGCCGCGTCAAACGCCGGGTAGCGCGCCGCCACGCCGCGCATGCTGCTTTGCGCCGCCGCATGGCAGCTCACGCAAGCCTTGCCGCTGGCGCCCGCGGCCTGGTTCCACAAGACCTCGCCATCCTTGACCCACAGCATGCCGGGGTTGAGGGTGTCGTCCTTTTGCATGGCCTGGGTGGAGGCGCCCATGAAGTCGTAGCCCGAGCGGCGGGTGTCGGCGGGGGCCGTTTGCGCGCCGGCGTGCCCGGCGGCGAAGAGTAAAAACAGCAGCCCAGCGAAAGCCCGCGTCATGCCGTGACGGCCAGGCTGATGCTTTCAGTCTGCGCAAAACCGTTGTCGCCTTCCCAGCTCAGCACCAGGGTGCCGGTCTCGGTGGCGACGGTGTGAAAGGCGATATAGGGGTTGGCCGAAATGGCAGAGAACAGCTCGGCGCTGAAGATCGTCTCGCCGTTGTAGCGGCAGCTAAAGCGCTGGATGATGTTGCGCGGCAGGGTTTTGCCGTCTTCACCGGGGCGAAAGCCGGTTTCCATCGGGTGGCCTATGGTGGCGCGTATCTCGATGACTTCGCCGCGCTTTGCGCTTGACGGCGCGTTGATGAGGGTGCGGGCCATCAGGCTTCTCCCTCGATGCAGGCAGCCAGCGTCACGATGACATTCACTGTGTGCGACCAATAGCTGCCGTCACTCATCTGCGCAACGGCCACCAGTTGCTGTGAGGTGGCCAGGCGTATGCGTGTGGTCACGCTGGCCTTGCCGGCGCGTGGGCCGAGGGTGAACCGGGCCACATCGCGCTGGGGGTTTTTGGCATTGAAGACGGCGATGGTTTTCACATGGTCCGCCGTGGTCATGGGGCTTTCTGCCGTGACGGTGATGGGCACGACATTGCCGTTGTCTACCAGCTCGGCCACATCGAGCTTTACCTTGCCCGCCCGCACCTGGGCACCCTGGGTATAGGCCGCCACCGCCGCCGCCAGCTCATCGGCTTGCGCGGCGGCAGGGCGCAGGATGACGGTGAGGCCCATGCCGGCCGCGCCGGCCAGAATGCGGCGGCGGTTGAGCGGGTAGAGACTGTTTGCGGTGGTCATGAATTCACTTCAGTGTCAGCAAATAGGCCACGACATCTTCGATCTGCTGTGCCTCTAGCACCGGCTTGCCCTGCCAGCTGGCGCCCACGCGTGTCAGCCCGTCGGTGCGGTAATAAGACGGCATGATGCTGGCCGGGTTCAGACGCTGCGCGTCGGCAATGCGCAGGCGCAACTGGCCTTCGCTCCAGCGCGCGCCTGCGCCCGACAGGTCGGGGGCGAGGTTGCCTTGAAAGCGCTCTTCGGGAATGGGGCCGGTATGGCACAGCAGGCAGAGGCCTTGCTGGCGGTTGCCCACGATGGCGCGGCCGCGCACCGCGTCACCGGGCGTGTTTGTCAGTGCTTGCGGAATCGCGTCGCCAACTACACGCAGCGTTGATTGCGCAGAGCTGATACAGGGCGCCATCATCATCATTCCACCGGCGATGGCCCCTTGCCAGGTCATGCGTTCTTCAGGCCTTCTTCAGGCTGTGGTTCTTCAGCGGCAGGTCGCGTATGCGTTTGCCTGTGGCGGCAAACACGGCATTGAGCACCGCCGGCGCCGCGACCGCAATCGTCGGCTCGCCCACGCCGCCCCAGAACCCGCCCGAGGCCACGATGATGGTTTCCACCTTGGGCATGTGCTGCATGTGCACGACTGGGTAGGTGCTGAAGTTGTCCTGCTCCATGCGCCCGTCTTTCTGGGTGCATTCGCCGAACAGGGCGGCTGACAGGCCATAGGCAAAGGAGCCTTCAACCTGCGCTTCGATCTGCTGCGGGTTGACGGCATAACCCGGGTCGGTGGCGGCCACGATACGGTGCACCTTCAGCTCGCCTTCGCTGTTTACCGACACCTCAGCGCAGGCCGCCACATAGCTGCCAAAGCCCATGGTCTGGGCCAGGCCCCGGAACACCTTCTGGCCGCCCACGTCAGGCGGCGGCACATTCCATTTCACGCGCTCGGCCACGGCGTTGAGCACGGCCAGGTGCTTGGGGTGGCTGGTCATCAGCTTGCGCCGAAAGGCCAGCGGATCCTGCTTGGTCGCAAAGGCGAGTTCGTCGATGAAGGACTCCAGGTAAATCGCATTCTGGTTCAGGTTCACCCCGCGCCAGAAGCCGGGCGGCACGCTGGGGTTGCGCATCGCATGGTCGATCAGCAGATTGGGAAAGCTGTAGCCGATGGAGGCTTCAGGCCCCGGCGCATTCAGGCCCTGGAAGGTCACCGGGTCCAGCCCGTTGCGCACGCTTTGCGGGGACACCCCGGCCAGGATGGACTGGCCCGATATGCGCATGTGCAGCGCAGTGACATTGCCTTGCGCATCCAGCCCGGCCGTCATCTTGCACTGCGTGACCGGGTGGTAGCGGCCATGCAGCATGTCTTCTTCACGCGACCAGAGCAGCTTGACCGGCACGCCCGGCATCTGCTTGGCGATGTCCACCGCCTGGCGCACCCAGTCGTGTACCGCGCCGCGCCGGCCAAAGCCGCCGCCCAGGTGAATCTTGTAGACCTCGCATTTGCTGGCGGGCAGGCCGGCGGCTTCAGAGGTGGCGGCCAGCGCCGCTTCGCCGTTTTGGGTAGGCGTCCAGACTTCGCAGCGCTCGGGTGTCCAGCGCGCCGTCGCGTTCATGGGTTCCATGGTCGCGTGGTTCTGGTGCGGGTAGGAATACACCGCTTCGATCTTGCGCGCAGCCGTTGCCAGCGCGGCTTTGGCATCGCCGTTCTGGTTGCCGATGGCCGCATCGGGCGCGTCCAGGCCAGCCTTGAGCATCGCGGCCACAGTGGCGCTGGAGTTCGCGACGTTGGGGCCGTAGTCCCATTCAATGGGCAGGGCGTCCAGGGCGGTCTTGGCGCGCCACCAGGTGTCGGCCACCACGGCGACGGCGCTGTCGCCTACCGCCAGCACCTTCTTCACACCGGGGCGTTTTTCGATTGCGGCGGCGCTAAAGCTTTTGACCTTGCCGCCAAACACCGGGCAGTCCTTGATGGCCGCATTGAGCAGGCCGGGCATCTGGAGGTCGGCGCCATAGATCTGCTTGCCGGTGACTTTGTCTATCGTGTCCAGACGCGCCAGGCGCTTGCCGACCAGCTTCCAGTCTTTCGGGTCTTTCAGTGTGACCTCGGTGGGCGGCGTGACTTTGCCTGCCGCCACCGCGACCTTGCCGAAGGTCACGGTGCGGCCGGTGGGCGTGTGCGTGATGACACTGTTGGCGGCGCGGCATTCAGACGCCGGCACCTTCCATTCGTCGGCCGCGGCTTGCACCAGCATCATGCGGGCGGTGGCGCCGCCCTTGCGCACATAGTCTTGCGACTCGCGGATGCCGCGGCTGCCGCCGGTCGAGAAATTGCCCCATGCGCGGTTGCGCGCCAGGTTCTGGCCGGGTGTGGGGTATTCGGTGGTGACTTTGGCCCAGTTGCACTCCAGCTCTTCGGCCACGAGTTGGGCCAGACCCGTCAAGCTGCCCTGGCCCATTTCAGAGCGGGCGATGCGGATCACCACCGTGTCATCGGGCTTTACAACGACCCAGGCGTTGATCTCCGGCGAGGCGGCGCCTTGCGCGAGAGCCTCGCTGCCAAACGGAATGTGAAAAGCGACGACAAGGCCGGCCGATGCGCCCGATGCCAGGAAACGGCGGCGTGACAGGCGTGGAGATGTGGAGGCGGGGGCGTTCATGTCGTGCTCCCATCGGTGTGCTGGATGGCGAGCGCTGCGCTCTTGGTGGCGCCGCCGGCGGCGACGACTTTGATAGCGGCGCGTATGCGGTTGTAGGTGCCGCAGCGGCAGATGTTGCTCATCGTTTCGTTGATGTCGGTATCTGTCGGGTTCGGTTTGGCTTTGAGCAGCGCTGCTGCCGCCATCACCATGCCGCACTGGCAGTAGCCGCACTGCGGAACATCCAGCGCGACCCAGGCTTTTTGCACGGGGTGCGAGCCGTCTGGCGACAGGCCCTCAATGGTCACGATTTTTTCGGTCGGCTCCACCGTCGAGATGGGCCGCACGCAGCTGCGTGTGGGGACGCCGTCCAGGTGCACGGTGCAGGCGCCGCAGGCCGCAATGCCGCAGCCGTATTTGGTGCCGGTCAGCCCGAGCTGCTCGCGCAGGACCCACAGCAGCGGTGTGTCCTCCTCCGCCTCAAACTCACGCACGACACCGTTGACGTTCAGTTTTGCCATGGAGCACTCCTCATTGTTTGAAAGGAACCAGGGAACCAGGATAGGCCGGAAGACTGGAGGCGATAGTAGCGCTGCGGCATGTCAAATGCACCATCAGTCGCTATACCTGAGTAATGTGCTGACTCGCGGCCGCGCGCAAAGTTCGATGGGGTAAACCCTTGCCGCGCATGCGCGTGATGGCTGCGGCAGCGGCGAACTACTACAAAGTACTTCTACGAATTACTTCGGTGCAATGCCCTGGCGAATCTCACCCAGTGCGAGGCCGTTGAATGCGGCGTAGCGCTGCGCCGCCTCTTGCAGGGCAGCGCTGGTCTTGCGGGACGAAAGCGCTGCAGCGGCAAAGGGCGCGATGTTCAGGACGAGTGCGTTCTTTTTTGTTTGCGCTTGCCAGGTCCCGGCCACCCGCCCACCCACCAGCAGCGCCGGCCGGAACAGGCCGTTGGGTGTCATGACCTTGCCCGCCTGTGCCTTGTCGACGATGGGCGTGCGGTCTGTGTAGCCCAAAAGATATTCATCAAAGCCGGCGAGAAGATGCACCACCGCAGTGCTGCCTGGTAATGCGGTTGGCGCCGGCCTGCGTGCCGACCACCAGACTTTGCTGCCCGCATGCAGCCCCTCTGTCAGGCTGGGCATCGCCATCTCCAGCGCCGCCCGGGCTTCACCCACGGCCAGCCCGGACCACCAGATGAAATCAGCCAGCGTGGCCGGGCCGTGGCTTGCGAAGTAGCGCTGCGCGAGCAGCTTGAGGCTGTCTTCGCGTGAAGCTTCCGGTGCTTTCGCTTGCAGCAGCAGCCATTCATCGAGCAGGGTATAGGTGGCCTGCTTGCCGTTCGGCAGGCCCAGGCAGATAAGCCCGGTTTGCGCGGCGCGATACATGATGCGTCCGCCGCGGTGGCCTTCAGTATCGATGCGGCGGCGAGCGAGCTCGGCAAAAAGTTCTTCACGTGTCAATTGCCGGCCGCCCTCCAGGCACTGCTGGATGGCGGGAAGGATTTTGCGAAAGGCGGCCGCGTCCAGATTCACTTCCCGATACGCCGCCGCAGTTCTCGTCAGCAGCGCGGGCGCCGCCAGCGCCACCAGCCAGCGCACGTCGGCGGCAGCCACCAGGTGCAAGGTGCCACGCAAGGCCCAGGTGCGAACCACCTTGCGTTTGGCCACTGCCTGTTCAACGGCGGCGTCGGTGATGGCGGCAGCCGGCGCAAACCGGGAGCCGACGGCCCAACGCGCATGGGTGTATTCCTGGGCCTGCACGGCGCCGGACCATTGCGCGGCATGTTCTATGCGCTTATTTGTGAGTGGCGACGCCAGCCTATGGCTTGCCAGGCGCAAGCCGATCAGCTCTTCACGCGAGAGGTCTTGCGAGCTCAGGCGACGCTTTCGAGCATGGCAAGCATGCGGCCCTGCCACACGGCCGGTGAAAACCGTTCACGCAACAACTGCTGCGAAGCCTGCACCATGGCTTCGCGCCGCAGCACGTCGGCCAGCAGCTCCGCGCATACCGACGGCATGTCTTGCGGGGCGGCCATCGCCAGGTGCACGCCGGGCTCGATGCCGAAATCTGCCCAGCCTTCGAAGTGGTCGGAGACGACTGCTGTACCCGAGGCCCAGGTTTCAAAAGCCCGGAACTGGTCGAAGTAGGTGTGCTCCGCATCGGCATGAATGCTCAGGCTGATGCGCGAGCCGGCGCGGCAGGCATCGCGGGCCGCGCCCCACATGCCGCTCCAGATGAACTCGACCTCCAGCGGGGCGCTGGAAGCGAGAAAGTGTTTCTCGGCTTCGCGCCTGCGCGGGGTGTCTCCGCCCAGCATGATGATGTTTCTGCTTCGCTGTGCTTCAGCCAGCGGCGCCCGCACGTGTTTGCCGTCCACCAGATAGGGCAGGTGGAAGACGGCAAGCGCGGGGAAATGCGCCGCCACATAGCGAGCGATGGACGTATCCATGGCCATGACCGCGTGCAACTGGGGCGCAAGCGCATCAAACAGGCTGGCCTTGTGGCGGTGCACCGAGGCTTCGTTTTTGGTGAGCGGGTCAAACATCCAGAGCACATGCTTGCCGTGCCTCGGCAGCCCATGCTTTGCAAAGCGGGGGAGTGCGTAGATGCCGGCAATCAGCACATTGATGTCGGCGGCGCCCACATTGGGCAAGGGCGCATCGGTGTTGGTGCCCAGGTCGATGAATTCAACCTCATGCCCAGTGTCCAGCAGCATGTCCATCCACACGCGCGAGGCACGGCCGAACAGGGTGTCGATATCGGTATAGACGTGAACCTTCACGGGGCGTGTCCTGATTTTTGTTTTTGCTTTGCCGCTTATAACGCATGCCCCGCAACGGGCCCCCGGAAATGGGTGAGGGCAGCGTACGCAGCCTGCTTCGGGCCTTGCAATTCTCGATGCGCCCGGTGCGCATCGGGCCGGTCATTACCGTTGTTCGATGGCAGTCAGGGTCAAAAACTTTACAAAAGGGCAGGAAACATTTTGAAACATGTAGGTCGCTCAATCAGGCGATTTGCGCATCGCTAATAAGCCGGAGGTAGCAATTCGGTCCGATTCATGGATCCTAAAAGTAGGCCGCAAGGACTCACTAAAAAAATCGCGAAACACTATGACACAAGTGACCGGCAATTAATCACTTTTTCCAGGCTTGTATCAAGTTTCACAATTGGTTACTGTGACTTAATTCACGAAAAATAGAGCCGAGATAGTCGGCCTGGGTGTGTCAGGGAGCCTTGAATCAGGATTTTCCGCGAGGATGGACAATGAAGCGTACCGATGGTGTTGGCATACACCAAGTTCTTCTTTATGCCCTGGGCGTGCTTTTGGCCGCGCCAGCCGTGTCTCTGGCACAACAGCCGCCGCCCACGATTGACCCCGGCCGGCTTCGCGAACGTTTTGATTTCCAGCCCGAGGCAACACCGGCGCCGCCGCCCGCGCAACTGCGCAGCGAACCGGTCGAGGCCATGCCCGACTCGCTCAAGTCCATCCGCGTCACGCTGCAGCGCATTCACATCGAAAGCGCCACCGTGCTGCCGGGCAATGTGCTGCAGGCACGCGCCGACACCTACACCGGGCGTGAGATCACGGGCAACGACATCCTCGAGCTCGCGTCATCGCTCACCGCGATGTACCGCAACGCGGGCTACATCCTTTCCCTGGTAGTGGTGCCGCCGCAATCGCTGTCTGATGGCACGCTTACCTTGCGCGTGATTGAAGGCTATATCGAGCGCGTCAATGTCCAGACGGCAGAGGGCGTCAACCCGCGCATTGCGCAAAAGCTGGCGCTGATCGGTGAGCGCATCACGGCATCGCGGCCCATCAAGGGTGCCGTGCTGGAGCACTACCTGCTGCTGGCCAACGACCTGCCCGGCGTCGAGTTGCGCAGCGTGCTGTCTCCATCAAAAACCCCGGGCGCGGCCGATCTCACGCTGGTGGCCAGCATCAAGCGGGTGGAGGGCTTTGCCGCCATCGACAATTACGGCTCCAAATACCTCGGGCCGGGGCAGGTGACGGTGGCCGTGACCGGCAACCAGTTGCTGGGCGTGAACGACCAGTGGCGTTTTGTCGGCGTTGGCACGGGCAACTCCGAAATGTCGTATGCGCAGCTCTCTTACAGCCAGGTCGTGACGACGGAGGGGCTCAAGCTGTCTGCTTCCGTCTCGCGGGCGCGCACACAGCCGGGCGATGTGCTCGCGCCCTTTGACGTGCGCGGTGATGCGGACACGGTGTCGCTGTCGGCTTCTTACCCCTTGCTGAGAACCCGCAATGAAAGCGTGATTGCGCGCGCGGTGTATGACCACTCGGATGTGCACACCAACGTGCTGGGCACCCGCGTGATTGAAGACCGCATTCGTGCGCTGCGCGTAGGCATCAGCTGGCGCGTGCTGGACCGCCTGGACGGGCAGAACTCCCTGGACGTGGATTTCAGCCAGGGCCTGGGAGGCACGAAGGAGTCCGACCTGCTCAAGAGCCGGGCCGGCGCCAAGGGTGTGTTCAACAAGCTGTCTTTCGACTACGAGCGCTCGCAATTCGTTAGCCCGAATGTTTCCCTCACCGTGGGCGCCGGTGGCCAGTGGGCCAATACGCCGCTGCTTTCGTCAGAGCAGTACGCACTGGGCGGGCGCCGGTTTGGGCGGGCCTATGAGCCAGCCGAAATGGTGGGTGAACGCGCGCTGGCGTTTCGTATTGAGCCGCGTTATGTCGGCGCCTCCAGCACGCCGGGTATCCGATCCTGGCAGGCCTTTGGTTTTTACGACATCGGCAAGGTGTGGAAGGTGGGCAGCGTCACGCCCGGCACGCCTTCAAGCCAGAGCCTGGCGTCCGCCGGCCTGGGTTTGCGCCTTTTCTTTGAAAGAAATGTGGTGGCCGCGATCGAGGCGGCGTGGCCGCTGACCAAGTCCATTGCGAGCTACCAGGCGCAGGGGCAGGGCAAAGACCCCCGCCTCATGGGCTCACTGCTTGTGCGGTTCTGAAATTGCGGTGATTCATTTCATATTGACTCATTCCATATTGATCCATTCCCTGTCATTGGCCTTTTTGCATTCAAGAGGTGTTCCATGCAAACCGATTCTTACCCCCCGGCTTCCTGCTTTGGCATTCCGCGCTCGCGCCGGAAATCTTTCGCGCTGAAAGCACTGCCCGCCGCGGCAGCGCTGCTGTTTTCCCCGGCCGGCTGGAGCATAGACATCGCCGGCGGCGCCGGGCTGCCGCAAAACGGCACGGTGTTCTCGGGTACGGCGTCGGGCTCCGTGTCCGGCAACCAGCTGACCATCAACCAGACGAGCGCGCGGGCCGTGGTCGACTGGGCGTCGTTCAATATCGATGCGGGCAAGGCAGTGCAAATCCTGCAGCCCAGCGCGGCGTCGGCCATGCTCAACCGGGTGACGGGCGATGCCAACCCTTCGCAAATCCTGGGCAGCCTCACCGCGCCCGGCACCGTCATGCTGATGAACCCGAACGGCGTGATGTTCGGCCAGGGCGCCACCGTGAATGTGGGCTCGCTGATCGCGACCACCGGCAACATTGATGTGAACAACTTCATCAACACCGGCGGCGCGCAGATCACCGGCGCCGCAGGCAGCATCACCAATCAGGGCAGCATCACCGCGCAAGGCGCCGGGCTGGTGGCGCTGGTGGCGCCGTCGGTCACCAACCAGGGCAGCATCACGGCCACAGGTGGCACCATCGCGCTGGCGGGCAGCACGGCCGCCACGGTATCGCTTAACGGCGGGCTCTATGAATTTGCCGTTCCCACGGGCGCCACAGGCACCAGTGTTTCCAACGCCGCGGGCGCCAGCCTGGACGGCGCCACCTTGCGCCTGGCCGTCGGCGATGCCGCCAACCTGCTGTCGGGCGTGATCAACCTGGAAGGCGTGCAGCAGGCCAGCAACGCCATTGTGGTGAACGGCCACACCGTGGTGCTCAAGTCGGCGCTGCAGGCGCCCAATGTCAGCGGCAATGCCAGCCAGGTCGATGTGTACAGCGGCGCGCGCATCCAGGACGCGGTGAACATCGCCAAGACAGGCAGCCCCGGCGCGGGCGCGGCGGTGGATGTGCACGCCGGCAACTACACCGAGCAGGTGGCGCTGAACAAGGCCAACATGACGCTGACGGGCCTGGCGGGCGCGAAGATTGTGGTGCCTGATACGGCGGGCCAGCTTAACGGCATCAGCATCACAGCCAACAATGTGACGGTCACGGGAATGGAGATCGCCGGCCCGGTCAACCAGCCTTACACCAGCTACGCCTGGGGTTCTGGCATTACCCGCGGGATCGCGGTGGCCAACGGCGTCACCGGTTTCACCATCAGCAACAACAACATTCACGACGTGCGCAACGGCATCCTGATCGATGGGCGCAACACCGGCAGCGTGACGGGCAACCGCATTGAAAACACCAAGAGCGCCATCTCGGTGCAATACACCGATGGCAACGGCATTGCCATTGCAGGCAACAGCCAGGGCCCGGCGGGCAATGAATGGGGCGTGAACCTGCACCTGAACGGCTACTGGGACGGCTCCAGCATCCACAGCAACCCGATTGCCGCCGCGCCGACTCTGACCTGGCAGCAGGCGCTGCTGGCGCTGAGCGCCGGCAACGGCGGCTGGTCTGTGCAGGACCAGGGCTATACCTCGTCCAACCGCACCCACGTGAACGTGGCCACCACAGGTTCCGGCGGCGCGCAGGGCAGCCTGCTGACGCCGCTGGCGACGATTCAGGCCGGTGTGGACGCCGTAGTCACGGGCGGCACGGTGAACGTTGCCGGCGGAAGCTATGTGCAGCCCACCACGCTCAAGGTCAACAAGGCGCTGACGCTGGCCGGCGCGGGGCAGGGCGCCACCATCATCGATGCGCGCGGCGTGAACGGTTACGGCATCAACGTCACGGCTGACGATGTGTCGCTCAGGGACTTCACGCTGTACGGCCCGAGCGCCAACGTGGCCACCGCTTACGGCATCAAGGTCGCGCCGGTAGGCGGCGCGTCGGCGCGGCTGCATAACTTCTCTATCAGCAACGTCACCAGCCGCGGCGCGGGCCGGGCGGAGCTGGATTTGAACGGCGTGGACGGCGCGGTGATCGACCATGTCACAGCCGACGGTGCGCCGGTGGGCAACGATGCCGGCACAACGCAAGGCGCCGGCATTCAGCTGACCGACAGTGCCAACGTGACCATCACCAACTCGGCCACCCGCAACAACGCCTGGGGCGGCCTGGCGCTTTATCAGTCCAACCGCTTCTACAACCAGCAGGTGAGCAACATCACGGTGGCGGGCAACAACAGCTTCACCGAGCGCAACCCCGTTTACATGCAGGACGAGTCGGCCAGCCGCGACTTCGGCGCGCTGAGCATCGCGGGCTTTGATTTCGCCGTGCGCAACGCCAGCACGGCGGGTGGCAACAACCAGTACACCTGGCTGCAGGCTTCGCAGCAAAACGCGTTTGACTTCGCCGTCAACGTAGGCAGCTCGGCCTCCAGCTATGTGCAGGGCTGGAACGGCGCCCAGGCCACGCAGGACTTTTTTGTGGGCATAGGCAGCCTGCTGGGCGGCGGCACGCAGGCCATGTCTGTCGGCAACACGCTGGGCCAGGCCGGCAGCGGCGCCAATATCCGTGTGGCCGGTGGCACCTTTGCCGAAGACGTGGTGGTGAACAACCCCTACAACCTGTACTTCAGCGGCTCTACCTTGCGCAGCCTGGCGCTGGGCAGCGGCGCCAGCGGCTCCGGCATCAGCGGCACGGTAACGGCCAGCGGTGCGGGCGGCATTGTCTTCGATGCGCCGGTCAGCCTGCTGGGCGACACCACGCTGGCCACCCAGGGCGCAGACATCACGCTTAATGGCGACATCCAGAACGGCGGCGGCGTGGCACGCGCGCTGAGCCTGGTAGCCGGCACCGGCGCCAGCCGCGGCAATGTGCACATGGTGTCGGGCGGCACCGAGGCCAGCGCGCTCGGCCAGTTCGCGGTGGTGTCCAACGCGTTCAGCCTGGCCAGCACACTGTGGGTCAAGGGCTATGGCATTGATGCCCTGGGCAATGTGGCCTTGAGCAACCACACCCTGCGCGGGCAAGACGCCAGCGCCACCAACACCCTGAATGCCGGCGGCGACGTCAGCGGCTCCACCATCAGCCTGGGCGCCGTGCAGGTCACTAGTGGCGGCGATGTTTCAGCCAATGTGACGGCCAGCGAAGTGGCAGTGGCCGCCGTCGGCGATGTGACGGGCACGACCGTCAGCCAGGGCAATGTGCAGGTCAGCAGCAGCACCGGCGATATCAGCGGCAGCATCAGCGGCGCCAATGTGATTGTGCAGGCGCAGGGCGATGTGAATGTGGTGGTGGTGGCCTCGGGCTCCGCCTCGCTGGCCGGCGACTCAGTGGTGGCCAATGTCGTGGCGCCCGTGGTGGCGGTGTCGGCAGTGGGTGATGCCCAGCTGTCCGGCTCGTCCTCCCAGGTGACGCTGAACGCCGCCAGCGGCACGGTCAGCGGCAACTTCGGGCAGGTGACCAATTCAGGCGGCGGCCTGGTCAACGTGAACGGCAGGCCTCAAGGCAACCAGCAGCTGTCTTCGAACGCAGAGAACAACCGGGTGATCCCGTCCGGCAACAGTCTGGCAGAGGGTGCGTCGGCTGACGGAACTGTGCTTCAGCTGGCTCAGGCCGGCACGCTGACGGCTGAAGGTGAGCCGCTCATGGTCCGAAGCTCGCCTTCAAGCGCCGGCGAAGCCATCGATAACGGCCAGGCGGTGGAGCTGGATATGTCGCCCAAAAACGAGCGCGAGAAGGAATAAAGACAGGGAAGGCCCGGGGAGGGCGCAGCAGAAGGGCGTAAAAAAACCGGCTTAGCGCCGGAATTGCTCTTGCTGGAGTACTTGCTGCATTTGCTGCGCCGCCGTCATCTGGGGCGCTGCAGCATTCGCCGCCTGCAGATCTGCGGCGGGCTGGGTAACTGGTTGGGCCGAAGCCTGGAATGCGGCAGTGCGCTGCGCGGCCGTGTCTTGCGGGGCGCTGCCTTGCGGGGTGACGCGGCGGGCGCCGTCAAAGCGGCGCTGCCAGTAGCTCACGCCCATGCTTTCCACGCGCACTTCGGCGCCGGGCTTGGGGGAGTGGATGAATTTGCCGTCGCCGACATAAATGCCGACATGGCTGAAGGCGCGGCGCATGGTGTTGAAAAACACCAGGTCGCCGGGTTGAAGTTCGTTTTTGTCGATGCGCTGGGTGGCGGCGGCTTGCTGCTCGGCGCGGCGCGGCAGCAGGAGGCCGACGCTTTGCTCATAAATCGCGCGTACAAAGCCGCTGCAGTCAAAACCGGTTTCGGCCGTGTTGCCGCCGCGCTTGTAGGGCACGCCCAGGAAACCCATGGCGTTGACGACCAGCTCGGAAGCCTTGTTGCTGACGCTTTGGCGGACATGGTCGATCTGGGTCAGCAGGCCTTTGTCGGCCAGCAATCTGTCCATGTCGTCATTGGAATTGCCGGAACCACCGGGAGCCGCCTGCACGCCCGCTGCCAGCCAGGCCGCAGAGGCAATGATGAGCGCAGGGGCAATTTTTCGCATGGCGCCTAGGATACTTGACAGATCTGTCCTACGTCAACCTCAAGTGGGTTCTTGATAACGTATTTAAGCCATTGATTTGTAACGGTTTTGTGTACGCATAAACCCTTACTTTTCATCTGAATGCTATGTTTACATATGAATTGGGCGGTAAAAAGCGCCTTTTCAGAGGTGTTTTCGGATGCAATGGTGCCTAAACGCGGCGTAAATCGCCCAGTCAGCACAATTTAAGGGACCCAATATGCCTCCAAGCCAATGGATACGAGCGCAGCCAGCTCCTGTTTTGATAGCGGCCTTGTTTGCGGTTTTAGCCTGCCATCCGGCCCAAAGCCAGGCCGTACGGCCTGAAACGGTGGCCGCTGGCCTTGAAAACCCCTGGGGCGTGGCGTTTTTGCCGGAAGGCCGCTTTCTGGTGACCGAGCGCCCCGGCCGCATGCGGGTGATCGCGCCGGGCGCCAAGCCCTCGGCGCCGCTGGCCGGCGTGCCACCGGTGGCGGCGAGCGGGCAGGGCGGCCTGCTGGATGTGCTGGCCGACAGCGACTTTGCCCGCAACCGCACGGTGTACTTTTGCTATTCAGAGCCGGCGGCCAGCGGGGGCGGCAACAGCACGGCGCTGGCACGCGCCACCCTGAGCGCCGACGACAGCCGGCTGGAGAATCTCAAGGTCATCTTCAGCCAGAAGCCCAAGGTGTCCAGCAACCTGCATTTTGGCTGCCGTATTGTTGAAAGCCGGACCGGGGGCACCGTTGACGGGAAGCTCTTCCTCGTGCTGGGCGAGCGGTTTTCGCGCAAGGAAGACGCCCAGAACCTGGACAACCACCACGGCAAGATCGTCCGCATCAACAAAGACGGCTCGGTGCCCAAAGACAACCCATTCGTAGGCCGGGCCGGGGCCCTGCCGGAAATCTGGAGCTACGGCCACCGCAACGCCCAGGGCGCCACGCTGGCGCCCGACGGCACCTTGTGGATGCACGAGCATGGCCCGCAAGGTGGCGATGAAATCAACCTGCCCAAGCCCGGCGCCAACTATGGCTGGCCCGTCATCACCTACGGCGAAAACTACGGCGGCGGCAAGATCGGCGAGGGCATCACCGAAAAGGCCGGCATGCAGCAGCCGCTGCATTACTGGGTGCCGTCGATTGCGCCCTCAGGCATGGCGTTTTTGACCAGTGAGCGCTACGGCAAAGCCTGGCAGGGCAACCTGTTTGTCGGCTCGCTCAAGTTTGGTTACCTCGACCGGATCGAGCTCTCGGCCCCCTTTAGTGGCAAGGTGGTCAGTGAAAACAAGCTGCTCACCGAGGTGGGCGAGCGCATCCGCGACGTGAAGCAGGGCCCCGATGGCCTGCTCTATGTATTGACCGACAACAGCAACGGCAAGCTGCTACGCCTCTTGCCGGGCCGCTGACGGGGCGGCTTTATGCCGGCGTCACGGCGGCGATCAGGTCAACCTCGACCGTCGCGTTCTTGGGCAACTGCGCCACACCCACCGAAGTGCGCGTGTGGATGCCCGCGGCGCCCAGCACCGTATGCAGCACTTCCGACGCGGCGTCGGCCACCTCGCTTTGCTGGGTGAAGTCTGTGGCTGACTGCGTGTAGACCGTGACCCGCATGACCTGCTGGATGCGGTCCAGGCTGCCCAGGTTTTGCCGCAGCAGCGCCAGCGCGCGCATGGCGCAGACCTTGGCGCCCAGCTGGGCTTGCGTCAGCGACACATCCGCCCCGGCGCGGCCAGTGACAACAACGGTGCTGCCCACGCGCGGGACCTGGCCGCTTACGTAGATCACGTCGCCGTGCTGCACGGTGGACGTGTAGTTGCCGCCTATCTTGATTTCACCGTCAAAGCTGTAGCCCAGGGTTTTTTCGATGGCGGCGAAGCGGGTCTGGCGTGAGTCTTCCATGGGGTGAGGCTTTCTTTGGGGTCAATGATGAAGGGGTGGATGGTATTAATTAGTTGGGATTTTTCAGCCGCAGCAGGCTCAGGCCCAGCAGGCCAAACGCGCCGCCACAGATCCGGTTAAAAACACGCGCCCGGCGCGGCGTGCCGAACCAGCGGTGGGTGTGGCGGGCCAGCAGCACATAGGCCAGGTGCGAGAACAGCACGCAGGCGGCAAAAGCGCTGGTCAGCGCCAGAAACTGCGGCAGCACGGGCGCCTCGGGGCGGATGAACTGGGGAAAGAGGGCGGTGAAGAAGAGGATGCTCTTCGGATTGGTCAGCGCGACCAGCAGGCCCTGGCGGAACATCGCGGCATTGCTTTTTTCAGGCTGCGTGTCGGTCGGCAACGGTGTGTCGAACATCGAGGTCTTGCTCGTCCACTGGCGCCAGCCGAGATAGACCAGGTAAACCGCGCCTACGGCTTTGAGCACCGCAAACAGCCAGGCCGAGGTATGCAGCAAGGTGCCCAGGCCGGCCATGGCCGCTGCCGAAACAGAGAACACGCCCAGCACATTGCCTGACGAACTCCACAGCGTCTTGCGCGGCCCCCAGGACACGGCATTGGAAACCGCCAGCAAAATGCCCGGCCCCGGGCTGAGCGCGGTGACGAGGGAGATGGTGAGGAAGAGGAGCCAGGCGGAGGTGGTCATGGGCGCTGATGGAGGATGAACAAGAGGAAGAAGAAAGAAAAGGGCAGGGGTCCAATTTACCGCGTCGGCTTTAAACAGGCTTGGCGCTGCGGTATCGGCTGAGATATCGGCCAAACGCGCCGGCGCAGACAGAAAGCAGCGCCGCCCATCGCGAGGCAAGACTTCCCGAGCCTTTCGGGCTGACGACGCACACCGCACCGCCATGCTGTGCGGTCACAGTGACCCAGCCGTCCTGCTGAACGGTGTGCGCCTGCCCGGACTCCAGCACCGCGCTGTTGCACATGATCTGCTCGCCCAGCCAGCGGGGCGCGCCCGTCACCAGCAGCGTGCCGGCGGTGCTGATCAGCGCGCTGCCGGCCTTGCTGTGGAAAAACAGCGATTCACCGGGGTCAAGCTCAAGCTGGCGGGAAGAAGAGTGATGAGGGTGATGGGGGCGGTATGTCATGGCGGCTCCATTCAGGGGTTGGCTAATCAGGACGGGAAGGGCTCTGGGAAGGGACACCGCTAGATTAAGGAAAGCCCGGCATTCCCGACAGATGCACTCAAGCCCTTTCTGTATCGGTACAGAAGGCTTTTTTGTCATCTGTTATGGTCTGATTTCGCCCCATCTGTGGCTGTGCCTCTACTTTCCCTTCACGGATCATTCGGCTTATGAACGTGCAACCCCAAGCGCAAGCTCACGCGCAACCCCTTTACCTCCAGCTCTCCAGCCACTACCGGCAGGCCATCCAGTCCGGCGTGCTGATGCCGGGCGAACGCATGCCTTCAGTGCGGGCTTTGACCCGGCTGCACCAGGTCAGCCTGTCGACGGCGGTCGAGGCCTGCCATACGCTGGAAGATGAAGGCCTGCTGGAGGCGCGGCCGCGCTCGGGCTACTTTGTGCTCAAGCGCCGCCGGGTGGATTTGCCCCCGCCCAGCGAGCCCGACCCGGGCCGCAAGCTGGACCCGGCGCAGTACGTCGGCATCCACGACCGGGTGTCTGACTACGTTGCCAAGTGCGAAATCTTCCCGCTGGTCACCAACCTGGCCGGCACCTACGGCCCGCCCGAGATGTACCCGGCGCAGGAGCTGAAAAATGCCGCCATACGCGCGCTGCGCAAGCACCCCTTGATGCTGACCAGCCCGCCTGACTTCCTCAATGATTCGCCGCTCAATGCTGTGCTGGCCAAGCGCGCACTGGAAATCGGCATGCAGCTGGCGCCGGAGGACATCCTTGTCACCAACGGCTGTATCGAAGCGATCAACATTGCCTTGCGCGCGGTGGCCCGCCCCGGCGACACGGTGGCGGTCGAGTCGCCGACGTATCACGGCCTGCTGCAGATTCTCGAAAGCTTGGGCCTGCGCGCGCTTGAAATACCAACCAGCCCGACACAGGGCATTTCGGTCGAGGCGCTGGACCTGGCCTTTCAGACGCACGACCGGATACGGGCGGTGGTGGTGATTCCGAACTTTCACAACCCGCTCAGCAGCGTGATGCCCGACGCCGAGAAGGAAAAGCTGGTGCGCCTGTGCGAGCGCCAGCAGGTGGCGCTGATCGAGGACGACACCTACGCCGCCATGGGCCGCGACGACATTCCGCTCAAGGCCGCCAAAGCCTGGGACCGCAGCGGCTCAGTGATTTACTGCGCCTCGCTGCGCAAAACCCTGGCGCCCGGTCTGCGCCTGGGCTGGATCGCCGGCGGGCGCTGGCAGGCACGCATCCACATGCTCAAGTACGCGCAAAGCCGCGTCAATGAAGTCCTCTCACAGATCACCGTGGCCGAATTCATGGCCTCCAGCGCGTACGACAGGCACCTGGCCCGGCTGCGCCGCGTGCTGACGGTGCAACGCGAACAGATGGCCGATGCGATCGCCTCGCACTTTCCGGCCGGCACCCGGCTGTCGGTGCCCGGCGGCGGCATGCTGCTGTGGGTGGAGTTGCCGCCCGGCACCTCGGCGCAGGCTGTTTTTGATACTGCCATCCGCCAGGGCATACGCGTGTCGCCGGGCTCGCTGTTTTCCAACTCGAGCCGCTTCGACCACTTTTTGCGCATCAGCTGCGGCGCACCCTATACCGCCCAGGCCGGTGAGGCATTGCGCAAGCTGGCGGAGATTGTGTCGGTAGAGGCGGCGCGGGCTGGGAGCGCCTGAACCTAATGTGCCGCCGCGTGGCTGCGCTTGACGAAAAACAGGCCCGCACCGACCGCCATCAGCATGCCGCCGAACACCCGGTTCTGTAGCCGTATGGCTCGCGCGTTCTTGAAGAGTTTTTGCAGGCGGCTGGCCGCGAATGCATAGCCGTGCATCACCACGGTGTCGACGGCGACGGTCGTCAGCGCCATCACCAGCAACTGCGGCCACAGCGGACGGGCAGGGCTGATGAATTGCGGCAGCACCGCCACCATGAAAAGAATGCCCTTGGGGTTGGTCACATTGGTGAGCAAGCCGGTGAGAAAGCGCCGCTTGACCGACAGGCCGTTGGCGTCGGCCAGGTTCTCGCCGCCCTCCGGCGCGATGCCGTTTGAAGAGCGCCACTGCGCCCAGCCGATGTAAATCAGGTAGCCGGCGCCCAGCACCTTCACCACGCTAAAGGCCAGCTCCGACGCCACCAGCAACGAACCGACCCCGGCGCCCGCCACCAGCAGGATGATGACCAGACCGAGCTGCAGGCCGGCAATGGTGGCGCGGGTGCGCTGCATGCCATAGCTCAGGCCATGGCTCATGGCCAGCACGGCGCCCGAGCCCGGTGAGAGCGCGATCAGGATGGAGGCGAGGAAGTAGGCGGTCCAGGTGTCGATGGCCATTTTTGCGATGAGAAAGTAAGGGAGGTGAAAAACGCAGGCCATCCTACAGGGATGCAGGCGTTGGTGGCGGAGGTGATCCCAAAGACCAGGTTGCGTGGTGTGCGACTGATACGGTGGGTGATGTCGAAATGACGCACGCCGGTCCCAGGCCAAACAGTTGGAACGGGCCAGGGGATGAAAACGAAACGCGCATAACATTGGCGGGCCCTTCTCCGGAACCTGTGAAGCTGCTCGTCAATAATCCGCATGCCATGAAAAAACCGCCAACTCTCAAAAAATATACCCACAGCATTGATCAAAGGCCTCGAGGGTTCACCTTGCTGGAACTGCTCGTGGTGATGGTCATCATTGGTTTGCTGGCGGCCTACGTCGGCCCTCGTTACTTTGCCCAGATCGGAAAGTCCGAGCAGGGTGCGGCCAAGGCGCAAATTGAAGCCCTCGCCAAGGCCCTGGATACCTATCGGCTTGACACCGGTTCCTATCCCGGTGCCGACAAGGGGCTGGAGGCCTTGATGACCAGGCCCAGCGGTGAAACGAAATGGCAAGGGCCGTATCTGCAAAAGGCGGTTCCGCTTGATCCCTGGGGCAAGCCGTATATCTACCGGCCTCCTTCTGCAGGCGCCGATTTCGAGCTGCTGTCTTATGGCAAAGACGGCCAGCCCGGCGGTGAAGCGGAAAATGCAGACGTGTCGTACCGATAGCAACAAAGGGTTGGCTCAGCCAGTTAGATGACGGCGTCAATCGCCATGTCCTCCTCTAATTGGAGGGGGTGAATATCTTCCAAAAAAGGTTATGCCGTGCGTCATGGTCCATAGGCATAATCCACAACAAATTTGCCGCTTCAAAAACAAATAGCAGACGGCGCTACGAGGTCAAAGAGGGAGTTCCATGAGACACACAGGCAGGGCTTGCGCCCGTATCGCCGCAGCTGTTGTGCTGCCCCTGATTTTCTTTGGTACAGGCCTGGCAGCAGCCCAAACAACAGTTGTCGCGGGCGCAACGCCCGGCCAGTTCTCGGTGAATGAGTCAGGCGCAGCCACCTACCGTATTCCCATTCAGGTGCCACCCGGAGTCGCCGGCATGGAGCCCAAGCTGGAGCTGGCCTATAACAGCCAGGGCGGCAACGGCTTGCTGGGCATGGGCTGGAGTTTGAGCGGGCTGAGCGCCATCGGCCGCTGCCCACGCACCATGGCGCAAGACGGCGCCCGGGGCAGCGTCAATTTCGACATGAACGACCGCTACTGCATGGACGGCCAGCGCCTGATTTTGGTGAGCGGTGCTTATGGCGTGGCCGGCAGTGAATACAAAACAGAGCTCGACAGCTTCAGCAAGATCGTCGCGTCTGGTACTGCGGGCAACGGCGTTGCTTCTTTCACTGTTCAGACCAAAGCCGGGTTGACGATGGAGTACGGCAACACGGCCGACTCGCGCATTGAGGCGCAAGGCAAGACCTCGGTCAGGGTCTGGGCCGTCAACAAGATCAGCGACGTCAAGACCAACTTTATGACGTTCAGCTACGTTGAAGACAACGTCAATGGGGATTTTTACCCCAGCCGCATTGACTATGCGGGCAATATAAATGCCGGCAAGACCCCCGTGAATTCGGCGCAGTTTATTTACGAGGCCAGGCCGGATGTGGCGACGGGTTATCTGGCAGGAACCATCATTCGAAGCTCCGCGCGCCTTAAGGAGTTGCAGGTTTATGAAGGTGCCGGCTCATTCAAGAGCTACCGGGCCAGTTATGACTTGAGCGTTGCCACGAAGCGATCAAGGCTGGGCTCATTGCAGGAGTGCGCCACGGGGGGCGTGTGCCTGCCCCCCACTTCTATTGCGTACACGCCGGCAGGTCTCGTGGTTTTCAGCAGATCCATCGATGTTCCTGGCTGGGGGGTAGGGTCCAGTTTCACGGACAGCAATACTTATCCCGTCATCATCGGCGACTGGAATGGTGACGGCAAAACCGATTGGGCGCGTGTTCAGGGCAGTGGCATCAGTTTTCTTGTTTCTACGGGCACCGGCTTTGAAAGAATTGCCGATGTTGCGGGATGGGGCCCCGGGTCCGGCTTCACGGATGGCAACGTTTACCCCATCATCACCGGCGACTGGAATGGTGACGGCAAAACCGACTGGGCGCGTGTTCAATCCAGTGGTATCAGCTTCTATGTTTCTACGGGAACCGGCTTTGAAAGAATTGCCGATGTTGCGGGATGGGGCACTGGGTCCAGCTTCACGGACGGCAATGTTTACCCCATCATCACCGGCGACTGGAATGGTGACGGCAAAACCGACTGGGCGCGCGTTCAGGGCAGCGCCATCAGCTTTTTTGTTTCTACGGGTACAGGCTTTGAAAGAATTGCCGATGTTGCGGGGTGGGGGCCTGGGTCCGGATTCACGGACGGCAACGTTTACCCCATCATCACGGGCGACTGGAATGGTGACGGCAAAACCGACTGGGCGCGCGTTCAGGGCAGCGCCGTCAGCTTTTTTGTTTCTACGGGTACAGGCTTTGAAAGAATTGCCGATGTCCCTGGATGGGGCCCAAGTGTAGGTTTTCCCAATGGGAGCGTATACCCTATCTTCACTGGCGACTGGAACGGGGATGGCAAGACGGATTGGGCACGGGTTCAATCCGAATCCATCAGTTTTTTCGTTTCGACAGGCAACGGGTTTGAAAGAATGCCCGATGTCCCGGGATGGGGGCCCGGGGTAGGTTTTTCCGATGGAGGCGTCTACCCCATCATCACGGGCGACTGGAATGGGGATGGCAAGACAGACTGGGCACGCGTCCAGTCCGAATCCGTCAGTTTTTTCATTTCCACGGGCAACGGGTTTGAAAGAATGCCCGATGTCCCGGGATGGGGGCCGGGGGTGGGCTTTTCCAATGGAGGCGTCTTCCCCATCATCACGGGTGACTGGAACGGGGACGGCAAAACGGATTGGGCGCGATTCCAGTCTGCCACCGTCAGTTTTTTCACGGAGAGCAACCCAATCCCTGATTTGGCAAGCCAGATAAGCAGGCAAGGCAATGTCGTGCAGTTGGTGACCCAGCCATTGACCCATAGCGCGGTCTACACCAAAGACATCGCCCCCAATGCCTCGGCGTATCCGAAGCTGGATCTGCAATATCCGCAGTACGTGGTGAGCTCCGTATCCAGCAGCAACGGAATCGGTAGCGCGATCACTACGCAATACAGCTACGGCGGTCTGAAGGCAGAGCAGGGTACAGGGCGGGGGATGCTGGGTTTCAGATGGATGAAGTCAAAGAACCTGGCCAACAACATTGAAAGCTACACCGAGTTCAACCAGAACTGGCCCTTGACCGGAAGCGTTGCCAAGAGCGAGACGAGGCTGGCCGGCTCAGGCAACGCCAGTGTGCTTAAACGCACGACCAACACCTACGCCCAGGGAACAGGCTCGGCCACAGGCACGACCTTTGTCTACCCCAGCCAGAGCGTCGAAGAAAGCTGGGACCTGGGCGGAAGCGCATACCCAACGGTGACCAACTCTTATCAATACGGCCAAAGCCCTCAGTACGGCGACCCGACACAGATCAGCGTCGTCAATAGCGCCGGCGCAGGCAAGACCACAGTCAACGAATACTGGCCGGCCAACACCGGCAGCGGCAGCTGGGTGCTGGGGCGGCTCAAGAAAGCTACTGTCACCAGCGTTGCGCCGTAGCGATCAGAACAGACGCCGCCAAGAAAGCAAGGGATGCAAGAAAAATATCGCAAAGCAATACTGGGAGCGGCGCTGTGCTGGCTTGGCACCGCAGCAGTTCTGCCTGCCATGGCCCAGACCACCACAGTCGCGGGCAGCACGCCGGGGCAGTTCTCGGTGAACGAATCTGGCGCGGCGACCTACCGCATTCCCATTCAGGTTCCACCCGGCGTCGCCGGTATGGAGCCCAAGCTGGAGCTGGCCTACAACAGCCAGGGAGGCAATGGTTTGCTGGGTACGGGCTGGAGCCTGAGCGGCTTGAGTGTGATTGGCCGCTGCCCTCGCACCAAGGCTCAGGACGGCGTAAGAGGCAGCGTCAACTTCGACATGAACGATCGCTACTGCATGGACGGCCAGCGTTTGATTCTGGTCAACGGTGCGTATGGCGTTGCCGGCAGCGAATACCGGACCGAGCTGGACAGCTTCAGCAAGATCGTTGCGTCGGGAACTGCCGGTAATGGCGTCGCTTCTTTCACCGTGCAAACCAAGGCCGGGCTGACCCTGGAGTATGGCAACACAGCCGACTCACGCGTTGAGGCGCAAGGCAAGAGCACGGTGAGCGTGTGGGCCATCAGCAAGATCAGCGACGTCAAGACCAACTTCATGACGTTCAGCTACATCGAAGACAACGCCAATGGGAGTTTCTACCCCAGCCGGATTGACTACTCTGGAAATGCGGCGGCGGGGCAGGCTGCAAACAATTCTGTCCGGCTGGTTTATGAAGCGCGACCCGATGTGGTCCCTTTGTATGCTGCAGGAAGCCTTGTGAAACATCAGGTGCGGCTCAAGACGGCGAGCGCTTATGAAGGAAGCAGTTCCGTTGCCGCCTATGAGGTTTCTTATGCGACTGCCGTGGGTACGGTGCGTCCCAAGGTTGCCAGCATCAAAAGATGTGACGGCGCGCTCAAATGCTTTGCGCCAATACAGTTCTCTTATGCGTTACCTCAAACCACATGGGATGAACCACCTGCGTTGAATCTTCCCTATCCTGTCTGGTCGCGCGGAGGTGACGGTGAAGGCATGCAGTTTGTCGATGTGAATGGCGATGGTCTGGTGGACATTGTTCGGTACCTTATTGCCGATGGCGTAACGTACAAGACAGCATGG
>NZ_FPBM01000001.1:0-1503 GCF_900116715.1 Polaromonas sp. YR568 | reverse complement strand
TATCAATATGGCCAGAGCCCACAGTACGGCGACCCGACGCAGATCAGCGTGATCAACAGCGCAGGGGCGGGCAAGACGACTGTGAACGAATACTGGCCGGCCAATACCGGCAGCGGCAGTTGGGTGCTCGGGCGGCTCAAGAAGGCTACCGTCACCAGCGTTGCGCCATAGCAATCAAACCGGTAAAAGCGGACAACAAAATGAAAACGGGAATGCAAGAACACTATCGCAAGGCAGTGCTGGGAATAGCACTGTGCTGGCTGGGTGCGGCTGCTGCGATTCCCGCGATGGCCCAGACCAACACGGTGGCGGGCGTCACGCCCGGGCAGTTCTCGGTGAACGAATCTGGTGCAGCCACCTACCGCATTCCAATTGAGGTGCCGCCTGGCGTCGCCGGTATGGAGCCCAAGCTGGAGCTGGCCTATAACAGTCAGGGCGGCAATGGCTTGCTGGGCATGGGCTGGAATTTGAGCGGGCTCAGCACCATCAGCCGCTGCCCCCGAACCATGGCCATTGACAGCTTCAGGGGCGCGCTCAAGTTCGACATGAACGATCGCTACTGCATGGATGGGCAACGGTTGATCCTGGTCAGCGGCACCTATGGCGTGGCCGGCAGCGAATACCGGACAGAACTCGACAGTTTCAGCCGCATCACTGCGTCGGGAACGGCCGGCAACGGCGTGGCTTCATTCACTGTGCAGACCAAGGCCGGCCTGACCATGGAGTACGGCAATACCGCCGACTCGCGCATTGAAGCGCAGGGCAAGGCCACCGTGAGGGTCTGGGCCCTCAATAAGATCAGCGACGTCAAGACCAACTACCTGACGGTCAGCTATTACAAGAGCGCTGACAGCAGCGTGTATGCGCCTTTAACCGTCGGCTATGACGGTAACGTGGTGAACATTGAATATGAGACCACTCGGCCAGACAGGATTCAGGGCTATATGGCCGGCAGCCTTGTTCAGGTTGATCGGCGTATTTCTCATATCAAAACCCATGCAAAAGGCTCTTCGGATGTAGTGTTTGATTACAGGATCAGTTACACGGGTGGGGCGACAGTTCAGCGCTCTGTCATAGCCAATATTTCAAGATGTGAACGGAACGGAAACTGTCTGCCTGGATTGGCTTTGGCTATTGGGAATACGGCGACGGTGGGCTTTACGTCAAGCAGTACTCATTTGGCCAACCTGTCCGATAGCGCGTTTGTACATGGCGTGGGGGACGCAGGTCTTCGAGTTGTGGATTTGAATGGCGATGGCTTGCCGGATTTGTTGCACCTGGGGTACTTCGTCAATGGCGAGTTTGGCGGTGGTTTGATCAGGCGGGCTTTTATCAATACCGGAACCGGTTTTGTCCGAAACGATGCCTATGTCAGTGGAGTCAGTGACAGTGCCTTTACGCATACCTACAGCCGTGACGGGGGCTTGCGCGTGGTGGATCTCAACGGTGATGGCCTGCCCGATCTGCTGCATCTGGGCTACTTTGTGAATGGCGAATGGGGCG
>NZ_FPBM01000012.1 GCF_900116715.1 Polaromonas sp. YR568 | reverse complement strand
GCGGGGACCAAATACCAACAAGGACTCGCCACGGCGAGTCCTTGTTTCTTCAGGTATTCGGGTTTCGGTCTTCGGCTGTTTGGTATTCGGCTGTTCGGTATTCCTGTTCCCACCCCTTCTGTCTGCGCCGAGGAGCGGAGGTCCAGACGGATAAGGGCAAAAACTTGTTTGAGCCGAAGGCGAGTTGTTTTTGACCCCGTCTGGACCGAGCACCGCAGGTTGCCCCGGAGCGAAGCGCAGGGGACGCAGACAGTAGGGTCGCCTTTTCTTTGCTTACTTTCTTTTGGCGAAGCAAAAGAAAGTGAGTTGCCGCCGGGCAACCCCCGGCCAGCAGCTCTCAGCAGAGCGCGAGAGGCCGGAGCAAGAACCGGCCTAAATCAGGGCCGTACTGGCAAGGTCTCCCCCGAACCAATGAGCTGATCAACAGAAGCGGGCACCAGCTTGGCCAGTTCGCCGTCGAACTCCTCGATGCGGGCCACCGCGTCGTCGATGCTGGCAAATGTCTTGGGCTGCGGCGTTGGCTTGGTGCCGTAGTTGGGCGTGGTGCCGACCACCGCCCGGTATTTGAAGGGGCGCACGGCCGCCTTGGCCTCTGGAATGCCCGCGCCCACAATGGTTCCGTTCACTCCCGGCGGTGGTGTGTTCGCCGGCTTGAACACTTTGCCGTCAGGCAAGGTGAGGACTTCGATCAGCGCATAGCGTATACACGGCGACGCGCCGCCGAAGGTGCAACTGCCCACATCCAGGTTGAGCGAAAACACCGGGACGCCCGCAGGCAGTGTGATGCCGTCAAACACGGGCCGGTAAAAGCGGCGGTCGTCGCCCCCTATGGTGGCGGAGGCGTAGGGCACGTACAACACCTCAGCGTCAAGGCCGATCGCCTTGAACCTGCGCACCAGCTCGTCGACAAAAGCTTCGCGGTGATTGCTCGTCAGCCGCTTTTCAGACGCGGCTACCAGCAGCTTGGCGTTGGCATTTTCCAGGCCCTTTTGCGCGACTACTGCGGTGAGCGCACCGATGAGGGCCACCAGCGGAACGCCGCCGCCTACGGCATCCACGGAGGCGGGTACGGTGTATTCAAAGCGGCTTTTTTCGGCGACCAGAATGATGCGCGTGTTTTTTTCCGCCTTCAGCTGCGGAATCATGGGAGGCAATTGTGCGCAGCCCGTCAGGAACAATGCGGCGGCGCTGAGGCAGGCCATGGCGGTCCGGCCGCGCTTGATGAAGTCGAAACGGTTGCCCGGCTTCGCTGGGGTAATTTGATGTTCAGGCATGGTGTGCACCGGAAGCCGGTGGGATCTCCCTTGTAAGTAATTGTGCGACCCATGCTAACAGCTGCTGCCGCGCGAATGGCCTCCTCCATTCGAAGGAGGCGCAGCCCGGCCCGTCTACCCGGCTTGCCTATCGCGCCGGCTTCTCTTCCTTGGTCACCAGCCAGATCCCATAACAGACCAACAGCAAGGCCAGCCCGTTCTTCCACTCCAGAAAACTCTCATCCAGAAACAGCGCCGACAGCACCGTCCCGAAAATCGGCACCATGAAGTTAAACACCGTGATCATGCTCACGCGGTTGTACTTCAGCAAAATCGTCCACAGCGAAAACGCGGCCGAAGACAGCACTACCAGGTACACCATCAGCAAGGTGGACTTGAGCGTGAAGCCCGCCAGCGTGCCGCCGGTGGCAAAACCAATCAGCAACAAGGCCAGGCCGCCAATGGCCAGCTGCCAGCCGGTCAGTACCACCGAGTCAACGCGCTGCGACACTTTCTTGCCATAAATACTGGCGGCCGACAGCACAAAGGCGGCGATCACGACAAAGCCTTCGCCGAGCAGCGTGAAGTCAAACGTCAACAAGCCTTCGCTGAAGTTCACCACCATCACACCGGCAAAACCCACCACGCAGCCCAGCACCTTGTTGAAGCTGAGTCTGTCGTTTTTGTAGATGTAGTGCGCCAGCAGCACGCTGAAAAAAGTGCCCGTCGCATTCATGATCGAGCTCTTCACGCCCGTCGCATAGGCCAGGCCGATGTAGAAGAACACGTATTGCAAACTCGTCTGCGTCAACCCCACCAGCGTCACCTGCCCAAAGGTCCGGCGGTCCAGCTTGAACACCGGCTTCTTGCTGAGGGCGGCAAACACCAGCAGCACCAGCCCGGCAAACACAAAGCGCCAGCCGGCAAACACCAGCTTGGATGGAATGTCGTTGGCCGCGATATGAAACAGCGCGTAGCCATTCTTGATGGCAGGATAGGCGCTGCCCCAGAGCAGGCAGCACAGCGAGGCCAGCAGGAAAACGACTTTGCGCTGGGTGAAAAAGGTGGAGCTGTTCAAAACCGGGGTTCCAGAAAAAAGAGAGCGAGAAAAAGAAAGGCGCGGCCTAGGCGCGGCGCGCGCCTGGATGCCTCGACAAAAATTACAGCAGGCGCGCCAGGTAACGCCCGGTATGGCTGGCCGGGTTGGCGGCGATGTCTTCGGGTGTGCCCACGCCCACCACGGTGCCGCCACCAGCCCCGCCTTCGGGCCCCATGTCGACCAGCCAGTCGGCGGTCTTGATAACGTCCAGGTTGTGCTCGATCACCACAATCGTGTTGCCGGCGTCGCGCAGCTGGTGCAGCACCTTGAGCAGCAAATCGATGTCGGCAAAGTGCAGGCCCGTCGTCGGTTCGTCCAGGATGTAGAGCGTGCGGCCGGTGTCGCGTTTGCTGAGTTCCAATGCGAGCTTGACGCGCTGCGCCTCGCCACCTGACAGTGTGGTCGCGGCCTGGCCCAGCTTGATGTAAGACAGGCCCACGTCCAGCAGCGTGTGCAGCTTGCGCGAGATGGTGGGCACGGCCTTGAAGAACTCGGCGGCCACCTCGACGGTCAGGTCCAGGATCTGTGCGATGTTTTTGCTCTTGTACTGCACCTCGAGTGTTTCGCGGTTGTAGCGCATGCCCTTGCAGACGTCGCAGGGCACATACACATCGGGCAAAAAGTGCATCTCGACTTTCACCACGCCGTCGCCCTGGCAGGCCTCGCAGCGGCCGCCGGCCACGTTGAAGCTGAAGCGCCCGGCGCCGTAGCCGCGTTCGCGCGCCGTGTTCATCTCGGCCATCAGCTCGCGGATGGGCGTGAAGAGGCCGGTGTAGGTGGCCGGGTTGCTGCGCGGCGTACGGCCTATGGGCGACTGATCGACGTTGATGACTTTGTCGAAATGTTCGATGCCTTCAATCGCTTCGTGCGCCGCGGGCTCTTCATGCGCGCGGTACAGCGTGCGGGCCACGGCGGCGTACAGCGTGTCATTGACCAGCGTGGACTTGCCCGAGCCGGAGACGCCTGTCACGCAGGTCAGCAAGCCGACCGGAAATTCAACGCTTACACCCTTGAGGTTGTGGCCGGTGGCGTTGATGACGCGCAGCGCCTGCATGTCGCCCAGCGTGGCCTGGTGGATGGCTTCGCGCGCGGCGCGGCGTTCGGCAGCCGGGCTTTGCGGAAAGCGCGAGACCTTCTTTTTCTCGGCCGCTTCCACGGCTTTCACCGTCGGCAACCATGGCGTGCGGCGTTTGGGCACGGCGATCGTCAGCGTCTGCGCCAGGTACTGGCCGGTCAGCGAAGCCGGGTTGTTTTTGACCTCGTCAAACGTGCCTTGCGCCATCACGCGCCCGCCGTGGATGCCGGCGCCCGGCCCCATGTCGATCACATGGTCGGCGGCGCGGATCATGTCTTCGTCGTGCTCAACCACCAGCACGCTGTTGCCGATGTCGCGCAGATGTTTAAGCGTGCCGATCAGGCGGTCGTTGTCGCGCTGGTGCAGGCCGATGCTGGGCTCGTCGAGCACATACATCACGCCCGTCAGGCCGGAGCCGATCTGCGACGCCAGGCGAATGCGCTGCGACTCGCCGCCCGAAAGCGTTTCGGCGCTGCGGTCCAGGCTGAGGTAGTTGAGGCCCACGTCATTGAGGAACTTCAGGCGCAAGCCGATCTCGCGCACCACCTTGGCGGCAATCTCGGCCTTGGCGCCCTGCATCTTCAGGGCGTTGAAATAGTCAAAGCTCTCGCGCAGCGTGGAATGGCTGATTTCATAAATCGCCTTGCGGTTGCTGCGCGATGATGCATCGCTGCCGTCCTCAGGTGCGCCCACTAGATACACATGGCGCGCCTCGGTGCGCAGGCGCGTGCCTTCGCAGTCGGGGCAGGGCTGCACGCTGCGGTAGCGGGCCAATTCCTCGCGCACGGCGGCGGAGTCGGTCTCTCGGTAGCGGCGCTCAAAGTTGGTGATGACACCCTCGAAGGGGTGTTTCTTGGTGATCTTTTTGCCGGCGAAGTTGCCCGAGTCCATCACGTAGCTGAACTTGATTTCTTCCTCGCCCGAGCCGTGCAGCACCACCTGCCGCACGTTGTCGGGCAGGTCTTCAAAGGCGGCGTCGATGTCGAATTTGTAGTGTTTGGCCAGGCTCTCGAGCATCGAGAAGTAATAACCGTTGCGGCGGTCCCAGCCCTTGACGGCGCCGCTGGCCAGGCTCAGTGAGGGGAATGCCACCACACGCGCCGGGTCGAAAAACTCCATATGGCCCAGGCCGTCGCAGGTGGGGCAGGCGCCCACCGGCGAGTTGAAGGAGAAGAGCCGCGGCTCCATCTCGCTGAGTGAGTAGTCGCACACCGGGCAGGAAAATTTGGCGCTGAAGAGGTGCTCTTTATCCGTGTCCATTTCCAGCGCAATCGCCTTGCCGTCGGCCAGGCGCAGCGCCGCCTCAAAGCTTTCGGCCAGGCGCTGCTGCATGTCGGCCCGCACCTTGATGCGGTCAATCACCACATCGATGTTGTGCTTTTCGGTTTTCTTGAGTTTGGGCAGGTCGTCAAATTCGTAGGCCGTGCCGTCGACACGAAAGCGTACGTAACCTTGTGACTGCATCTCGGCGAACACATCGACAAACTCGCCCTTGCGGTCGCGCGCCACCGGCGCCAGGATCATCAGCTTGGTGTCCTCCGGCAGGGCCAGCACGGTGTCGACCATCTCGCTGACGCTTTGCGCCTGCAGCGGCAAATCGTGGATGGGGCAAAAAGGCGTGCCGGCACGGGCAAACAAGAGGCGCAGGTAGTCGTGGATCTCGGTCACCGTGCCCACGGTGGAACGCGGGTTGTGCGAGGTGGCCTTTTGCTCAATGGAGATCGCGGGCGACAGGCCCTCGATCATGTCGACGTCGGGCTTGTCCATCAGCTGCAAAAACTGGCGGGCGTAAGTCGACAGGCTTTCGACATAACGGCGCTGGCCTTCGGCGTACAGCGTGTCGAAGGCCAGTGACGACTTGCCCGACCCGCTCAGCCCGGTGATGACCACCAGCTGGTTGCGCGGAATGTCCAGGTCAATGTTCTTGAGGTTGTGCGTGCGCGCCCCGCGAATGCTGATGCGCTGGGCGGCCAGGGCTTGCGCCAGGTAGCGGCCCGCAGGCTCTGCCACATGCCGGCCTTCTGCGGCCTGGGAGGCGAGGTATTTGCTGTCGTCGGGAGAGTTCAAGATGTGGCAGCCGCAAAACTCTCCATCATAGTCCGAAGCACCGTTTCAAGCACAATAGCCGGTTGGGTACCGCCAGGGCGGCCGGGTTTGCCGGGCCACACAGCCAGATTCCCCGTTTTGCCCCCTTTTTTCGCCGTTTTTCAGCCCTTTTTGCCCTCATTGACGCCTTGACTGCACCCTCCGCCCCTTTGTCCTTCCCGATGACCGCCACTGAGCGGCGCGCCAGCGTGTCGCTGGCGTCCATCTTTGCGCTGCGCATGCTGGGGCTTTTCCTGGTGTTGCCGGTGTTTGCGCTGGAAGCGGCCAAATACCCCGGCGGCGATGACCCGGCGCAGGTCGGGCTGGCCATGGGCATTTACGGCCTGACGCAGGGGCTGCTGCAGATTCCCTTCGGCATCGCCTCGGACTGGTGGGGCCGAAAACGCGTGATTATTTCCGGCCTGGTGATTTTTGCGCTGGGCAGCTTGCTGGCGGCCTGGGCGCCTGATTTGCACTGGCTGGTCGCCGGCCGGGCGCTGCAGGGCGCGGGTGCCATTTCGGCCGCCGTGACCGCGCTGCTGGCCGACTCCACCCGCGATGAGGTGCGCACCAAGGCCATGGCGCTGGTGGGCGGCAGTATTGCGCTGATGTTCGCGCTTTCGCTGATCGTCGCGCCCCTGCTGGGCGGCCTCATTGGCCTGCACGGCCTGTTTGCCCTGACGGGTACGCTGGCGCTGGCCGGCATTGCGGTGGTGATCTGGTGGGTGCCGCCCGAGCCGGTGGAGCACGCCAGCCGCCCGCGCGGCAGCGTACTGGAAGTCCTCAAGAACCCGGCGCTGCTGCGCCTGGACTTTGGCGTCTTCATCCTGCATGCGGTGCAACTGGCCATGTGGGTGGCCATTCCGGCGCTGCTGGTGGGCGCCGGGCTGGACAAGGCCCGCCACTGGCAGGTTTACCTGCCGGCGGTGCTGGCCTCATTCGCCGTGATGGGCATGACGCTGTTTCCGCTGGAAAAGCGCGGCTACCTGCGGGCCGTGTTTCTGGGCGCCGTGGGCCTGATCTTTGTGGTGCAGCTGGGCCTGCTGTGGGTGGTGCCCTCGGCTGCGGCGGCGCACGGTCTGGTCGCGCTGGCGGCTTTGCTCTTCCTGTTTTTCTGCGGTTTCAACGTGCTCGAAGCCACCCAGCCCAGCCTGGCCTCCCGCCTGGCGCCCGCCCATGCGCGCGGCGCGGCGCTGGGCGTCTACAACACCTTGCAGTCACTGGGCTTTTTCGCCGGCGGCGCGGTCGGCGGCTGGATCACCAAGGCCCACGGCGCCCAGGGGCTGTTTGTGGTGTGCGGCGGCCTGATGCTGCTGTGGCTGCTGGTGGCCTGGCCCATGAAGGCGCCCGGGCGGCATGCCGCTGCGGCCGTTACAGGCCATGGCGCCGCACCGGGCCAGCCAGTTAAACTGTAAGTCAGCCTTAAGTTAGAAGTTCGATCAGGAGAAACCCATGGCATCCGTCAATAAAGTCATCGTCGTCGGCAATCTGGGCCGCGACCCCGAAATGCGCAGTTTCCCGAGCGGCGACCAGGTCGCCAACGTCACCATTGCCACCACCGACAAGTGGAAGGACAAGCAGACCGGCGAAATGAAAGAGGCCACCGAATGGCACCGTGTGGTGTTCAACGGCCGCCTGGCTGAAATCGTCGGTCAGTACCTGCGCAAAGGCTCGCAGGTTTACGTTGAAGGCAGCCTGCGCACGCGCAAGTGGACCGACAAGGACGGCATCGAAAAATACACCACCGAAATCCGCGCCGACCAGATGCAGATGTTGGGCAGCCGCCAAGGCATGGGCGGCCCCGGCGGTGACGACGGCGGCGGCGGCGGCTACGAAGCGCCACGCCAGTCCGCACCGGCACGCGCACCCGCCGCAGCGGCACCGCGCCAGGCCCCGGCAGCCTCGCGGGCTGCGAGTGGCTTCGACGACATGGACGACGACATTCCGTTCTGATCTGCAACTTTCAGCGTTGCGCACAAAGGCCCCTGGCGTTGACGCCTTGGGCCTTTTTTCTTTACCGGAGCTGGCTTTTGACGGGGGCCGTCCGCGCCATGCCGCCACGCTCCAGCGCGACGAATACGGCATAGCTGTCGCTGACTTCACGATGGCCGCGCGCATGCCTGGCGGCCGCTGCTGCAGCGCGCCCCAGCGCCATGAAGCCGCGTGCCGCCAGCAGGGCCAGAAAGGCCGTGCCGTTCAGGGGCCTGGCGAACACGAAGAGGAAAAATCCCTGGCGGCAAGGCTCCCAGTGCAGGCTGGCGCCCTGACGTCCTGCCGGCTCGACCACGGCGTTCTCGCCGGCGTCCAGCCATACGCGTTGCCCGGCTTCAATGAAGTGATCGCCCAGGTCGTTGTTGCGTGTGAGCCAGAGGCGGCCGCGCAGCACCGTCAATTCACCGCCCGCGCGGGGCAGGCGCAGCGCCTGGCCGGGCCCTATCAGCCGGGTTCCGCCATACAGTTTTGAATTCGTCTTCATCATCAGTCTTTTGAAAGCCCTGCCAGGGCGTGCAATGCGGGGTTGTCGATCTGGCCGGCGAGCAGCCGGGCTGCGGCGCCGCTGGCGCTGTCGCCGAGCGCCGCCCGGTGAAGGCAGGCGCGCGCCGTGAGTTCGCGCATGCCGCTGCGCGCGGCCAGGCTTTGCAAGTCGTTGACCCACGCGGACGCCTGGGGCATGGCCTGCGCCACCGCCACGCCGCACAAGGCGTCGAGCGCATAGCCTTTGCCCCACAGGTAGGCGTCGGGCAGGCGAACGCAGCGCGCAATGGCATCGACAAAAATTTCGACCGCGCGTTGCGGCTCCCCGCGCGCGATGGCAACGCACCCCAAGCCCCTGCCGGCAATGCCTTCCCAGCAGGGGTCGCCGATCTGGCAGCCGAGCGCAAACGCGAGTTCGAAGCGGCTCGCGGCGGCGTTCACGTCGCCGCGCATCAGGTCGACTTCAGCGCGCAGTGATTGCGGCCACGGCACAAAAGCCGTCCAGCCTTGCTGGGCGAGGCTGACCGAGCGGTCAAGCGCACTTGCCGCCGCATCGAGATCGCCGTGCAGCAGCAGCGTGCGGCCCAGCATGGACAGCGCGTAGGCCAGTTGCTTTCTGTCGTCAACGGCGGTGCTCAGCGTCTCGGCTTCGCGCAACTGCTCAAGGGCGGCCCCGTAGTGCGCGGTGTCGCTGAGCGCGGCGCCGCGCACGATGGCGATGCGTGCCTGCTCGGCGCGTGCGCCCGCGGCCAGCGGCGCGGCGCGCTCCAGCCAGGCCAGCGTGCGCTCATACCGCCCGCGCAGGAATTCAACATAGCCCAGTTCGCGGCAGGCCGCGGCGGCGAGCACCGGCGACGCATCCTGGCCGACTTCCAGCGCCTCGTGAAGCGCGGTGGCGCCTTCCTCGTCGCGGCCCCGGGCGGCATGCACCAGCGCGCCGCCCAGCGCCACGCGGGCGCGCGTTCGCAAGGCCGCGTCGCCGGTGGCGTCAGCTTCAACGATGGCGCGGCGCAGGCATTGCAGGCCCGCATCAAGCGCGCCGGCGCCAATGGCGGCCTCGCCGGCTTCCAGCTGCGCCAATGCCGCGGCGCGGCCGGTGGCGGGCCGCGCGGTGGGCACGGCGGTGACGGTGCGCATGGCGGCCTCCAGCGTGGCGCCGGGTTGCACGCCCAGCTCGCGCTGGAACAGTTCACGGCATGCGGCGGCCTGGCGCGCCGCGCCCACCCCGTCGCCTGCGGCGGCCAGGCTGCGCACCAGCAGCGCCTGGTAGTTTTCGTCCAGCGGGTTGTGCCGCACCAGGCGGCCGGCCAGCGCGGCTGCCTCGGCCATGGCCCCCGCGGCCAGGCGCGCCAGTGCGGCTTCGCGCAGCACGGCTTCGGCCGCGGCCTGCAAGTGGCGGCGCTCGGTGGCGAGCCAGACCTCGAAGGCCGGGCTTCCGGGGAAGTTCATGCCTTCCAGCAACTCGCCGTCCAGGCCGGGCACGCCCAGGGCTTGCGCCCAGCTGCCCGACAGCACGGCGTTGAGGTCGACATAACTCGCCGCCTCCAGCGGCAGCGCCAGCAGGTCGCCGCGCAAATCAGCAATGCCCAGCAGGCGTCGCAGCTCGCTCAGGTTCCAGCGCAAGGCGGCCAGCGGGTCTTCGGCATCCTCGAACAACAGCCCCGCCAGGTGTTTGCGGCTGACGGGCGCCTCGCTGCGGACCAGGTAGGCGAGCAGGCCCCAGACCTTGTGCCCGCGTGGCGCCGGCACGGGGCTGCCGCCGCGCTCCACGCGCGGAGGGCCGAGCAGGTGGATGGCAAGCCCCTGCAGTGGCGGCTCGTCAGGGGTTTGCGGCTTCACCGGCAGGCCTCAGGCTTCAGCGGTGGTGGGGTCGATGACGGTGGTGACCTGCGCGACGGAGTTGGCCGGAAAGCCGCCCCTGCGGGCGTGCTCACGCACGAGTTCCTCGTTGGCCGCGCGGTAGATGCAGTACATCTTGTCGCCCGTCACATAGCTTTGCACCCACTGCACATCGGGCCCCAGTTCATGCAGCACGCCGCAGGACTTCTGGGAGATGGATTGCAGCTCGGCGGGCTTCAGGGCCCCGAGTCCGGGGATGGCGCGTTCGATCACAAATTTGGGCATAACAGGCTCCGTAAGTAGTTGAAGGAGACCCGACGATAGGCAGTGTACGTGTGAGCCGGCGTGTGAGGAAACCGCCCGAATCCACACAATGCGCGCCAGACAGGGGTGTTGGCCTAGCCAATATGTGCCTGTTTGCTTACAAGTTGGGTGGGCCGGGAACCGCTGTTCGTGGATAGCATCGAAGTGTCTGCCGTGCCCCTCTGGCCACGGCAACTTGTCCCAGCCGCTTCCCTCTAAAAAAATGATGAATCTGCCATTCCCGTCTCGCCGCCTTCTTGTGGGCGCCACCCTTTTGCTCGGCGGCCTGTGCGCCCTGCCGCCGGCCCTGGCGGGCGGCAATACCGAGCCGCTCACCGATATTCTTTCTACCCCCGGCAGCGCCGGCCTTGGTTTTGTGACGCGCATTGAGCGCTCACCCTACAAGGACGCGGGCACGCGCTACGACCTGCTGCCGCTGTATCTGTATGAGGGCGAGCGGCTTTTTCTGCATGCCAACCGGGGCGGCGTGAAGCTGCTCAACGGCACCGAGCAGCGGCTGGACCTGTTTGTGGAGCAGCGCCTGGAGGGCTTTCCGACCGAGCGCCTGCCTGCGAGCCTGGCCGGCATGTCGCCGCGCGACTCGGCCATCGACCTGGGCCTGGCCTACCGCTGGCGCCAGCCCTGGGGCACGCTGCAGGCCGAGCTGGTGCACGACATCGGCAACACCTACAAGGGCAATGAGTTCCGCCTGGGCTACACCTACGACTGGCGCTCGGGCCCGTGGATGCTGCGGCCCAACATCACGGTGTCGGTGCGCGACGCCAAGCTCAACAACTATTACTACGGCGTGCAGGCCAGCGAGGCAACGGCCGGCCGCCCCGCTTACGCGCCGGGCGCGGGCATACAGACCTCCGTCGGCCTGTATGGCTCTTACGACCTCACGCAGCGCTGGCGCCTGCTGGCCGGCGTGTCAGCCACGATGCTGGACAGCAAGACCAAAGACAGCCCTATCGTGCAAAAAGGCGTTCTGCCCGCGGTGTACCTGGGCGCGGCCTACGACTTCGGCGGCCACAAGCGCGAATGGGCTGAAGACAGCTCGCCCACCTACTTCAAGCTGCTGTACGGCAAATCGACCGAAGACGGCTGCCACCTGGCCAAGATCATCACGGCGCAGTGCCTGTCAACGGCCAAAACCAATGCGACCAGCATCACCGGCATCCAGGTGGGCAAACCCTTTTTGAACAATGTGAACGGCTGGCCGCTGGACTTCATCGGTTATGTGGGCCTGACGCACCACAACGAGCGCGGCCTGCAGGCCAACGGCGTGCAGCTGGACCTGTTCATGAAGGCCGTTTACTCGGGCTTTCCGTGGAGCGACCGGGTCAAGACGCGGCTGGGGCTGGGTGTGGGCGTGTCGATGGCGCAGCGGGCGCCTTACATTGAGTCGTCCAGCCTGGCGGCCAACGGCAAGTCGGCTTCCCGCATGCTCAACTACCTGGACCCGACCATCGACGTAAGCCTGGGCGATTTGATCGGCTACCGGCCGCTGAAGGAAACCTACATCGGCTTCGGCGTATCGCACCGCTCCGGCATTTTTGGCTCGTCGCGTTTGCTGGGTAATGTCAACGGCGGCTCGAACTACATCTACACCTACGTTGAATCGGCGCTGTAAATCAGCGCTGTGAATGGACGCTGTGAAAGGGCGATCAGGCGTAGGCGGCCCTGGAGGCCAGAACAGGCTGGTTTTGCACATTGCTGGCCGCAATCACGCCGCCGCCCAGGCAGACATCGCCCTGGTACAACACAGCTGACTGCCCGGGCGTGACCGCCCACTGGGCGTCTTCAAATACCAGCTCGCAATTCGCTCCGGCGCCGCCGCGCAGTTCGCACGCCGCGTCGGCTTGGCGGTAACGCGTCTTGGCTGCCATGGCGCCGGCCGCAGGTGCGCTGCCGGCCACCCAGCTGCAATCCTGCGCCTGTAGCACGGTCGATTGCAGCCATGGATGGTCATGGCCCTGCACCACCCACAATGTGTTGGTCTCCAGGTCTTTGCGCGCCACAAACCAGGGCTCGTGTTCGCCTACACCGCGCAGGCCGCGCGCCTGCGCCGCCTTGAGTTCGGCGCCCTTGGCTTTGACGCCGCCTATACCCAGGCCCTGGCGCTGGCCCAGCGTGTAGAAGGACAAACCCACATGCTCGCCCAGCACGCGGCCCTTGTCGTTTTTGATGGGGCCGGGCTCTTTGGCGATGTAGCGGTTCAAAAACTCGCGGAAAGGCCGTTCGCCGATAAAGCAGATGCCGGTGGAGTCCTTCTTCTTCGCATTCGGCAGGCCGATCTCGTCGGCAATGCGGCGCACTTCGGTCTTGTGCAGCTCGCCCACCGGAAACAGCGTCTTGGCCAGCTGCGCCTGGTTCAGGCGGTGCAAAAAGTAGCTCTGGTCTTTGGCCGGATCCAGGCCCTTGAGCAGCTCATGCAGGCCGGTGGCCTGGTTCTGGCGCACCCGGGCATAGTGACCCGTCGCGATTTTCTCGGCGCCCAGGCGCATGGCATGGTCTAAAAACGCCTTGAACTTGATCTCGGCGTTGCAAAGAATGTCAGGGTTGGGCGTGCGGCCGGCCTGGTATTCGCGCAGGAACTCGGCAAAGACGCGGTCTTTGTAGTCAGCGGCGAAATTGACGTGCTCGATCTCGATGCCGATCACGTCGGCCACGGCGGCAGCGTCGACAAAATCAATGTTGGACGAGCAGAACTCGCTGTCGTCGTCATCTTCCCAGTTTTTCATGAAGATGCCGATGACCTCGTGGCCCTGCTGTTTAAGCAGGTGCGCCGTCACCGCGGAGTCCACGCCTCCGCTCAAACCCACAACGATCCGCTGCGCGGATTGGCTTTTTTGACCCATGGACGTAATTATCCCCGCAGCCCCAAATACCGGGGAACTGCGGGGATGATGGTGCAAAGGCCCTTTATTGGGCCCTTACGGACCTTTTCAGGTCTTTACCGGGCCCGGATCAGAACGTGTGCAGGAGGCCGAAGGACAGGCCGGTGGCGGTGTCTTTTAAGCCCGCGCCCTGATAGGCGTTCTTCCACTTGGTGTAGTCCAGCTCTGCGTACAGCTTGCTGCGCTTGGAGAGTTTGTACTCCAGGAAGGAAATCACGCGGTTGAAGCCGTCGTCCACAGCCGCGGTGCGGGTGCGCTTGACGTTGTAGGCGGTCAGGACCAGGTCGATGTCGCCGGTCAGGGGAAGCGTGCCGCCCACGCCGAAGGTGCGGTTGCGGGTCTTGGCCGTGAGGGTGGTTTCTGCTTCGTGGCTGCCGTAGCTCAGGTTGAGCTTGGCGGTGCCCACTGTGGCGTTCACGCCGCCCAGGTAGCCCTTGAGCGTGAGGCCGGCGGCATTCTTGAACTGCGCGTAGGCCAGTGCGGCGCCCCATTCGTTGGTCTGGTAGGCCCCACTCACACCGGTAGACGACAGCGCTGAGGAGTTGCCCGCCTGTTCGCCGAAGGCGTGCATGGCGCGCGCGGTGAAATCACCGAAGCGGCCTGCGTACTTGACGGAGTTGTCCAGGCGGTAGGCGCCGGTGGTGGCGCCGGCCGGGCCGTATTCAATGCCCAGGCGGTGGGCGTTCAGCGCGGCGATGGCGACGTTGGGGTTGAAGCTGGGGAAGCGCACGGCCAGCGGATCCACGGTGGCGAGGGCGTCGGCCAGCACGGTGGTCTGGCGGCCCAGGGTGACGGTTCCCCAGTCGCCCTGCAGGCCGACGGTGGCGGCGCGGTCAAACAACTTCGTGGCGTTGGCTTGTGCGCCGGTGTCCAGGTTGATGCCGGATTCGAGCGTGAAGACGGCCTTGAGGCCACCGCCCAGGTCTTCCGTGCCACGCAGGCCGAAGCGGCTGGTGTTGTTGATACCGCTGTTGACGGCGAAGTCGGATGTGTTGGTGCCGTTGTAGGCGGCGTCCAGGCCGCTGCTGTAACGCACGGCGGCATCGAGGATGCCGTACACGGTGACGCTGCTTTGCGCCTGGGCGGTGCCGGCGGCCAGCAGGGACAGCGCCAGAAGCGCCAGGGGCCGTTTAGTTCTTTTTGTCATGACAGGTGTCTCCACTCCTTGGGTTTAAGAAGCCCAGGCCGTGGCGGCCACGGCCCGGGGCTGTCGGCGACTATAGAAGTGGGGACTCGCGCCGCCTATTGTGGCTACCCACAATGGGGGTTCCCACAATGCGGCGCTGTGTGATTTGCGCGGCGGCCGGGTCCGCCTCAGCCGTGGGCGTACACGCTGGGGTCGGTGGTCACCAGCGCGGCGGGGTAACGCTTGCCCGCCAGGTAATCCTCCATGCAGGTCAGCAGCAAGGGGCTGCGGTGCATGGGCACGCAGGCCCTGATCTCGTCGGCCGTCAGCCAGACGGTGCGCACAATGCCTTCGTCCAGCGCCTGCCCGGCCACGTGTTCGCCCAGCTCACCGCAAAAGGCAAAGCGTAGGTAGGTGATGTCCATGGGCTCGTCTTGCCCGGGCACGGCGCGCTCGAAGCGCGAGAGGTAGACCCCCACAATGTCCGTCGGCTTGAAGTGAAAAGCGGTTTCTTCCAGCGTCTCGCGGGCGCAGGCCTGAATCGGGCTTTCGCCCGGATCCAGGTGGCCGGCGGGGTTGTTGAGTTTGAGGCCGTCCCGGGTTTCTTCCTCGACCAGCAGGAATTTAGAGACGCCGTCTATCGTTTTTTCTATGACCGCAGCGACCGTGACGCTGGGTTTCCATCGTGTATTCATGGGTGGGGATTATCGGTGGCGTGCATGACAAGTCTGCTGGGTATTTTTGCCACGATGGTTTGATGGGCTGGCCGTCAGCCCGCAGGCTTTTGTGCCGCCGCGCCAAAGCCGCCGGCAAAACTTTCCCGTAAATGCTCGACAAGGCATTGCACGGCCTTGGGCACTTGCGGCGACCAGGGCCTCAGGGCGTAGATGCGCTCACCGAAGAAGCCTTGCACCTGCCAGTCGGGCAGCACCTGCACGAGCGGCGGGCCGCCGGCCGTGCCGGCGCTGAAGTCCGGCAACAAGCCGATGCCCAGGCCGGCGACCAGCGCCTCGCGCAGCACCTCGCTGTTGTTGGCCTTGAGCGTGCCGGTGATCGTCACGCCCACCTGTTCGCGCGACTTGCGTTTGCCGGTGCGCACAAAGGTCCAGGTGGCGGCGTTGTGGTTGCCCAGGTAGAGCAGGCAGTCGTGGCCGGCCAGCTCGGCGGGCTGCGAGGGCATGCCGCGCCGCGCGAGATAGTCGGGGCTTGCCAGCAGGATGGAGCGTGATTCACACAGCACCCAGGCGACATGGGTTTCAGGCGGGGCGTTGGTGTGGCGTATCGCCAGGTCAAAACCCTCATTGGCCAGGTTGACGAAGCGGTCGGTCAGCTCGAGTTCGATGTGGATGTCCGGGTAACGCTTGAGAAAGGCCGCCACAAAGGGCGCCAGGTGCTGGCGCCCCAGCGCCACCGGCGCCGTCACGCGGACCAGCCCGCGCGGCGTGCCCACCAGGTCTTTGACGGCGGTGAAGCTTTCGCTGATGCGGTTGAAGGCCGGCTGCATGCCGTTGACGAGTTGCTGGCCGGCTTCGGTGAGGCCCACCGAGCGCGTGGTGCGCCGCACCAGCATCACGCCTGCTGCCCGCTCCAGTTCGCTGATGCGCATGCTGACCGAGGCTTTGGAGGCGCCCAGGCGGCGCGCTGTCTCGGTGAAGCTGCGGGTGTCGGCCAGAACCGTCAGCAGATGAAGGTCGGCCACAAGGGGCGAAAGCTGGTCGGAAGACATGGATATAAGCGAATAAGCCGCTTGGCCGGCTGATTGTTCAGGGATATGAACAATGTAATCACAAAACAGGGCATTATCAATTGGGCCTTGCGCGCCTAGACTGCCATCAAGCCGCCCCTTTCGGGGCTCCCCACCCGCCAGCCGCCAGGCCACCTTCAGAGGATTCCCCATGTCTTTGTCTCCCGCCACCGCTTCACAAGCCACCATCGGCCACTACCTGAACGGCCGCGTCGCCGCGCCTTCATCCGGCCGCAGCCAGGAAGTCTTCAACCCCGCCACCGGTGCGGTGTCCGGCCATGTGGCGCTGGCCAGCACGGCGGAGGTCGATGCCGCGGTGGCCTCCGCGCAGGCGGCCTTTCCCGCCTGGGCAGACCTCCCGCCGCTGCGCCGCGCGCGCGTGCTGTTCAAGTTCCTGGAGCTGCTCAACCAGAACAAGGACAAACTGGCCCACATGATCACCGCCGAACACGGCAAGGTCTTCACTGATGCGCAGGGCGAGGTCTCGCGCGGCATCGACATCGTGGAATTCGCCTGCGGCATTCCGCAACTGCTCAAGGGCGACTTCACCGACCAGGTCTCCACCGGCATCGACAACTGGACGCTGCGCCAGCCGCTGGGCGTGGTGGCAGGCATCACGCCCTTCAACTTTCCGGTCATGGTGCCGATGTGGATGTTCCCGGTGGCGATAGCGGCCGGCAATTGTTTTGTTTTGAAGCCCAGCCCCATCGACCCCAGCCCCAGCCTCTTCATGGCCGAGCTGCTCAAGCAGGCCGGCCTGCCCGACGGCGTCTTCAACGTGGTGCAGGGCGACAAGGAGGCGGTCGATGCGCTGCTGGTGCACCCCGATGTGAAAGCCGTGTCCTTTGTCGGCTCCACGCCGATTGCCAACTACATCTATGAAACCGGCGCACGCCACGGCAAGCGCGTGCAGGCCCTGGGCGGCGCGAAGAACCACATGGTGGTGATGCCCGATGCCGACCTGGAGCAGGCGGTGGACGCCCTGATAGGCGCGGGCTACGGCTCAGCCGGCGAGCGCTGCATGGCGATTTCGGTGGCTGTGCTGGTTGGCAATGTGGCCGACAAGTTGATTCCCATGCTGGAGGCGCGCGCGAAAACGCTGGTCATCAAGAACGGCGTGGAGCTTGATGCCGAGATGGGGCCCATCGTTACCTCAGCAGCACACCAGCGCATCACGGGCTATATCGACACCGGCGTGAAAGAAGGCGCCAAGCTGCTGGTTGACGGCCGCACCTTCACCGGCACCAAGGCCGGCCCGGGCTGCGACAAGGGCTTCTGGATGGGCGGCACGCTGTTCGACCACGTGACCCCCGACATGCGCATCTATAAAGAAGAAATCTTCGGCCCGGTGCTGGGCTGCGTGCGCGTGAAGGACTTTGCCGAAGCGGTGAACCTCATCAACGCCCACGAGTTCGGCAACGGCGTGAGCTGCTTTACCCGTGACGGCCATGTGGCGCGCGAGTTCAGCCGCCGCATCCAGGTCGGCATGGTCGGCATCAACGTGCCGATTCCGGTGCCCATGGCCTGGCACGGCTTTGGCGGCTGGAAGAAAAGCCTCTTCGGCGACATGCACGCGTATGGCGAAGAGGGCGTGCGCTTTTATACAAAGCAAAAGTCCATCATGCAGCGCTGGCCTGAGAGCATCGGCAAGGGCGCCGAGTTTGTGATGCCTACTGCCAAGTAACACAGCGGTTACCAAAATCAAGGCAGCCCCACCCGCCGCACCAGGGCCGGTGGGGCTATTTTTATGGACCTCTTGATGTGGGTCAAAAACTATAGACTGCGCTGACAAAAATTTGTAAAAATCTCATGTAAGCTTCATGACAGGTACAAAAACGGATACGCAGACTACAGACACCGAGACAGATCGTGCGCAAGCCCGCCCTGGGCTGACGTCAATCACACCAACACCAACGTACTGAGGAGAGACCCATGCTCATTGGGGTACCCGCCGAAATCACGGCCGGAGAAACACGCGTCGCCATCACGCCCGAAACGGCCAAAAAACTCAAGGCGCAGGGGCATACCGTCCGTGTGCAGTCCGGCGCAGGCGTTGCCGCCAGCGTTCCTGATGAGGCCTACACGGCCGTCGGCGCGGAGATCACCGATGCAGCGGGCGCTTATGGCGCCGACATCGTGCTCAAGGTGCGTTGCCCGCTCGATAGCGAAATGGGCCTGGCCAAAGCCGGCGGTGTGCTGGTCGGCATGCTCAATCCCTTTGATGCCGCGGGCCTGCAACGCCTGGCCGCAGCCAAGCTGACTTCCTTCGCCCTTGAAGCCGCGCCGCGCACCAGCCGCGCGCAAAGCATGGACGTGCTCTCATCGCAAGCCAATATCGCCGGCTACAAGGCCGTGATGATGGCCGCTGCTGAATACCAGCGCTTCTTCCCCATGCTGATGACGGCGGCCGGTACTGTCAAGGCCGCCCGCGTCGTGATCCTCGGCGTCGGTGTGGCCGGCCTGCAGGCGATTGCCACCGCCAAGCGCCTGGGCGCCGTGATTGAAGCCAGCGATGTACGCCCCAGCGTGAAAGAGCAGGTCGAATCCCTGGGCGGCAAGTTCATCGATGTGCCGTATGAGACCGACGAAGAGCGCGAAGCCGCCGTCGGTGTGGGCGGTTATGCCAAACCCATGCCGGCCAGCTGGCTCGATCGGCAAAAGGCTGAAGTCGCCAAGCGCGTCGCGCAAGCCGACGTGGTCATCACCACCGCGCTGATCCCGGGCCGCCCGGCGCCGGTGCTGGTCACCGAAGACATGGTCAAGGCCATGAAGCCCGGCAGCGTGATCGTCGATCTGGCCGCACCGCAAGGCGGCAACTGCCCGCTGACCGAACCCGGCAAGACGGTCGTCAAACATGGTGTGACGCTGATCGGCCAGACGAATGTGCCGGCCCTCGTCGCGGCGGACGCCAGTGCGCTCTACGCACGCAACCTGCTCGACTTCCTCAAGCTCATCATCACCAAGGAAGGCACGCTCAATGTCGACCTGGAAGATGACATCGTCGCGGCCTGCCTGATGACGCAGGGCGGTGAGATCAAGAAGAAGTAACCCCTTCGGAACAATCGGCTCAACTGGATTTAATCGGACAGGCCGGGTTCATGCCCGCGCAGTCCCTCACGGAGAAGACCATGGATGCAGTGTCACCCACCCTCATCAACCTGATTATTTTTGTACTGGCCATTTACGTGGGTTACCACGTGGTGTGGACCGTCACGCCGGCCCTGCACACACCGCTGATGGCGGTGACCAACGCGATTTCGGCCATCGTGATCGTGGGCGCCATGCTCGCGGCCGCACTGACCGAAACGCCGCTGGGCAAAACCATGGGCGTGCTGGCCGTGGCGCTGGCGGCCGTCAATATCTTCGGCGGCTTTCTGGTGACGCGCCGGATGCTGGAGATGTTCCGCAAGAAAGACAAAAAAGCTGCAGCGCCCGCTGAAGGAGCCGCCAAATGAGCATGAACCTCGTCACGCTGCTGTACCTGGTGGCTTCCGTTTGCTTCATTCAGGCGCTCAAGGGCCTGTCACACCCCACCAGCTCGATACGCGGCAACCTGTTCGGCATGGTCGGCATGGCCATTGCCGCGCTGACCACAGCAGCGCTCATCGTTGAAATCTCAGGGGGCAAAGCCCTGGGCATGGGTTATGTGTTGCTGGGTCTGGTGGTCGGTGGGGGCTACGGCGCCTGGCGCGCCAAGACGGTCGAGATGACCAAGATGCCCGAGCTGGTGGCCTTCTTCCACAGCATGATTGGTTTGGCCGCGGTCTTTATCGCCGTGGCCGCTGTTGCTGAGCCCTATGCTTTTGGCATTGCGGCCAAGGGCAACCCTATCCCTACCGGCAACCGGCTTGAGCTGTTCCTCGGCGCGGCCATCGGCGCCATCACCTTCAGCGGCTCGGTGATCGCTTTCGGCAAGTTGTCTGGCACTTACAAGTTCCGCCTGTTCCAGGGCGCACCGGTGCAGTTTGCCGGCCAGCACAAGCTGAACCTGGTTCTGGGCCTGCTGACCATCGGCCTGGGGCTGGTGTTCATGTTCACCGGCAACTGGACCGCTTTCTTTGCCATGCTGGCGCTGTCCTTCGTCATGGGCGTGCTGATCATCATCCCGATCGGCGGCGCCGACATGCCGGTGGTGGTGTCCATGCTCAACAGCTACTCGGGCTGGGCTGCGGCCGGTATTGGTTTTTCGCTCAACAACTCCATGCTGATCATTGCCGGTTCCCTGGTCGGCTCGTCGGGCGCCATCCTCTCGTACATCATGTGCAAGGCGATGAACCGCTCCTTCTTCAACGTGATTCTGGGCGGCTTCGGCGGTGAAGCCGGCGCGGCCGCCGGCGGCGCCAAAGAGCAGCGCCCCGTCAAGTCGGGCTCTGCCGACGATGCGGCCTTCATCCTGGGCAATGCCGAAACCGTGATCATCGTGCCGGGCTACGGCCTGGCGGTGGCGCGTGCGCAGCACTCGGTCAAAGAGCTGGCGCAAAAGCTCATCGAGAAGGGCGTCAACGTCAAGTACGCCATCCACCCGGTGGCAGGCCGTATGCCGGGCCACATGAACGTGCTGCTGGCCGAGGCCGAAGTGCCTTACGACCAGGTGCATGAAATGGAAGACATCAACGCCGAGTTCGGCCAGGCCGACGTGGCCATCATCCTGGGCGCCAACGACGTGGTGAACCCCGCCGCGCACGTCAAGGGCAGCGCCATCTACGGCATGCCCATCCTGGAGGCCTACAAAGCCAAAACGGTCATCGTCAACAAGCGCTCCATGGCCGCCGGCTATGCGGGCCTGGACAACGAACTCTTCTACATGGACAAGACCATGATGGTGTTCGGAGACGCCAAAAAGGTGATCGAAGACATGGGCAAGGCCATCGAGTAATCCGGGCGCCTGTTCAAGGTCTGGGCGGGGCTGCCGGGTTTTCCCGCGGCCTCGTGCCGCGAAAACTTTCCAGTTTAGAGAGCTTTCCCTCCTGATTTCCCGGGTTTCCTAGGGAAAACGCAATAGCCACGAAGAGGGCACGCCATGAGAATCCATGGCAGTAAGCAACACGTAATGGAGAAGACAGACATGAATGCAGCGACCCTTGACCGCCCATGGCTCAAAGCCTATCCGCCGGGCGTTCCTACCGATATCGACGCGTCACAGTACCCGTCGCTGGTCGCCTTGATGGAGGAAAGCTTCAAGAAACACGGCAGCCGCGTCGCCTACAGCTTCATGGGCAAGGACGTGACCTTCGGCCAGACCGACAGCCTGTCGCTCGCCTTTGGCGCCTACCTGCAGAGCCTGGGCCTGGCCAAGGGCGACCGCATCGCCATCATGATGCCCAACGTGCCGCAGTACCCGGTGGCCGTGGCCGCCATCCTGCGTGCAGGCTATGTGGTGGTCAACGTCAATCCGCTGTACACCCCGCGCGAGCTGGAGCACCAGCTCAAGGATTCGGGCGCCAAGGCCATCGTCATCATTGAAAACTTCGCCAACACCCTGGAGCAATGCATTGCCGCCACGCCCGTCAAGCACGTGGTGCTGTGCGCCATGGGCGACCAGCTGGGCATGCTCAAGGGCGCGCTCGTCAACTACGTGGTGCGCAACGTCAAGAAGATGGTGCCGGCCTTCAACCTGCCCAGCGCCGTGCGCTTTAACGACGCGGTTGCCCAAGGCACGCGCCTGACGCTCAAGCGCCCCGACATCAAGCCCGACGATGTGGCCGTGCTGCAGTACACCGGCGGTACCACCGGCGTTTCCAAGGGCGCCGTGCTGCTGCACCGCAATGTGATCGCCAATGTGCTGCAGTCCGAAGCCTGGAACGGCCCGGCCATGGTCGGCATGCCTGCGGACCAGCAACCCACCTATGTTTGCGCGCTGCCGCTGTATCACATCTTCGCTTTCACGGTGAACATGATGCTGGGCATGCGCACCGGCGGCAAAAACATCCTGATCCCCAATCCGCGCGACCTGCCTGCGGTGCTCAAGGAGCTCTCCAAACACAAGGTCAACAGCTTCCCCGCCGTCAACACGCTGTTCAACGGCCTGGCCAACCACCCCGACTTCAACACGGTCGACTGGTCGCACCTGAAGATTTCGCTGGGCGGCGGCATGGCCGTGCAAAGCGCGGTCGCCAAGCTCTGGCTTGAGAAAACCGGCTGCCCCGTTTGCGAAGGCTATGGCCTCTCGGAGACCTCGCCGTCGGCCAGCTGCAACCCGACCAACAGCAAGGCCTTCACCGGCACCATCGGTGTGCCGATTCCCGGCACCTACTTCAAGCTGCTGGACGATGACGGTAACGAAGTGCCGCGCGGCCAGCCCGGCGAGATCGCCATCAAGGGCCCGCAGGTCATGGCCGGCTACTGGCAGCGCCCCGACGAAACCGCCAAGGTCATGACGCCCGACGGCTACTTCAAGTCCGGCGACATCGGCGTGCTGGACGACAACGGTTTCTTCAAGATCGTCGACCGCAAGAAAGACATGATTCTGGTGAGCGGCTTCAACGTCTACCCGAACGAGATCGAAGATGTGGTGGCCAAGCTCGACGGCGTGATGGAATGCGCCTGCGTGGGCGTGGCCGACGACAAGTCCGGCGAAGCCGTGAAGCTGGTCATCGTCAAGAAAAACCCCGACCTCACCGAAGCCCAGGTGCGCGAATACTGCAAAGCCAACCTGACCGGCTACAAACAGCCCAAGGTGGTGGAGTTCCGCACCGACTTGCCCAAGACTCCCGTCGGCAAGATCCTTCGCCGCGAACTGCGCGACAAGAAATGAAGCAAAGCTTCATTTCTTGCAGCGAAGGCTCACAACTGCCCTGCTTGCAGGGCTTGTTACGCCGGAGCTACAAAAAATGAACGTACAAGTTTTTAGAGCCTGAAAAGGTTTTCTAAGGGGCGGCGCAAGTCGCCCTTTTTTACGTCTGCCTCTATTTCGCCTCTACCAGGCAAAGGCTTGTTGGCACAATCCAGTTATGTCACCGACCCCCGCCTCCACCACCCCCACCGCCATCCTCAGCGCGCTCCTTCAGGAGCAGCAAGGCCTGATGGAGTTGCTGCACCACCCGCGCAAAGTCACCCACGCCGGACGCGACTTCTGGCTGGGCGACCTGCACGGCCGGCCGGTAGTGCTGGCCTTGTCAAAGATCGGCAAGGTGGCGGCCGCCACCACGGCGACGGCGCTGATCGAACGCTTCGGCGTGCGCCGCATGGTGTTCACCGGCGTGGCCGGTGGTGTGGGGGCGGGCGTGAATGTGGGCGACATCGTGGTGGCCAGCGATTTTGTGCAGCACGACCTGGACGCCTCGCCACTGTTCCCGCGCTACGAGGTGCCGCTTTATGGCCGTACCCGGTTCGATACAGACCCTGCATTGACCGCGCTGCTGTTTAACGCGGCCTCAGAGGCGCTGGCACACGGCCAGGCCAGCCAGGCTTTTCCCAATGCACGCGTGCACCAGGGCTTGATTGCCAGCGGCGACCGATTTGTCTCGGGCGCCGGCGAGTCGCGAGCCTTGCATGACGCGCTGACCGGCGCCGGCCACCCCGTGCTCGCGGTCGAGATGGAAGGCGCGGCCGTGGCCCAGGTGTGCCTGGACTATGGCGTGCCGTTTGCGGCAGTGCGAACGATTTCCGACCGCGCCGACGACAGCGCGCATGTGGATTTTCCGAAGTTTGTCGAAGAAGTGGCCAGCCGCTACGCGCACGCGATCATCGAGCGGCTGTTGGGCCGACTGTAAATCCGCTACTTCAACCACCCGCGTTTGCGGAAGTACCACATCGGCACCACCGCGCTTGCGATCATCAGCGCCAGCGCATACGGGTAGCCGTAGGCCCATTCCAGCTCCGGAAACCAGCCCTTGAAGTTCATGCCGTACACGCTGGCGATCAGAGTGGGCGGCAGCAGCGCGACGCTGGCCACCGAGAAGATCTTGATGATCTTGTTCTGGTTGATGTTGATGAAACCGACGGTGGCGTCCATCAGGAAGTTGATCTTGTCGAACAGGAAGGCGGTGTGCGAGTCGAGCGAGTCGATGTCGCGCAAAATCTGCCGCGCTTCCTCGAACTGCTCGGCGTTGAGCATCTTGCTGCGCATCATGAAACTGACGGCGCGGCGGGTGTCCATCATGTTGCGGCGGATGCGGCCGTTCAAGTCTTCATGGCGGGCGATGGCGCCCAGCACTTCACCGGCCAGCGCATCGGTCACGTCGCCCGAGAGCACCTGGGTGCTGACCTTCTCGAGCTCAACATAGATGCCTTCGAGCGTGTCGGCGGAATACTCCGCATCGGCGTCAAACAGCTTGAGCAGCACTTCCTTGGCGTCTTCAATCAGCCCCGGTGCGCGGCGCGCGCGCATGCGCAGCAACCGGAACACCGGCACGTCCTCATCATGGATGGAGAACAGCACACCCTTGCTTTTGAGGTCGTCGTTGACCAGATTCAGGATGAAGGCGACGCGCACTGTGCGCGGCTCGGCGTCGTCAGCGATCAGAAAGTCGGATCGGATGTGCAGCTCGCCGTTGTCTTCCTCGTAAAAGCGGGCGGACTCCTCGATGTCCTCGTCCATCGCGTCTTCGGGGATGGAGAGACCGTAATACTGCTTGATCCAGCGTTTTTCTTCGAGGGTGGGAGATTCCAGGTCGACCCAGATGGGCTGGAATTTCGAGAGTTCTTCCAGGGATTCGATTTCTTCCTGGAAAAGCCGGCCATTGGCGAGCGTGAAAATATTGAGCATGACTGACTGCCTATCGGTTCAGGGGCGTGCGCAAGGCATGCGGTGAGGCCTCGCGCGTAAAAAGGGCGGTGGGATGATGGCATCGCTTTCAACCCCCTTTTGAACGTGGGCCTTGCGAGGCCTCTCGCCAGTCTGCGGTGTTGAAAGCTAGCGACTAGGGCTGCTTTCCAAGGATTTCTCCGTTATTGAATCAGCGGCGATTATGGCACTTCAGGCTGTGTTTATCTACCGCTCCCCACCGCGCTTTGCCACGCAAACTACATAAAGAAACTGATCAGTTCATCTTTACGCGCATAGGCATCGTGCTCGCCCAAGGCCATCAGCGCCTTTACAAAGCCGGGCTCAAACAGCAGGTAACTGGCCAGCGCCGCGCCGCCGGGGCTGCCTTTGGCGCCGAGCGCACCCAGGCCCGCCAGGGCGTTGTAAGTACCGGGCGGCAGTTCACTGGCGTGGGCTTGGGCCAATGCGTCCAGCGACTGCGAAGGCGCGATCGCGAGGATGTCGACCGGACGGTAGGGCATGATGGCCGCGATCTCGCGCGGCATCTGGCGCACGGTTTTGCTCACGCGCTGGGCCTGCTCCACGTCGGCCTGCAGCGTGTCCTGAAAAACGCTGGCCATGGCATGGCCGGCAATCGCACCCAGCGTGGGTCTGCCGCTGACGTTGGCGCCATTGCCGCCGGCAAAACTGGCGCGCTCAGGCTGCCCGACGCCGATCACCAGCACCTTGCCGGCGCCCAGGTGCAGGGCGGGCGACAGGGGTGAGCTCTGCCGCATCGAGCCGTCGCCGAAAAATTCCGGATGCCCGTCGACCCAGAGCGGTGTCGATGGAAACAGAAAGGGAATGGCGCTGGAGGCCATCAGGTGTTCGATGGTGATGGGCTGGAATTCCGCGCGCCGCCCGGGCCGGCTCCACAGATCGGACTGCCGGCCCGCGGCCATCTGGCAGAAGGTCCAGTGCACGCCGCTGCTGTAGCTGGAGGCTGTCACCGCCAGGGCCCGCAGGGTTTTGTCTTGCAGGGCCTGCTCGATATGGCTGAGCGAAATGGCGCGGTGCAGGGTGTCCACCAGCGGTGTGTTGTCCAGCAGCGCCTGCTGCGCGCGCACCTGCTGCGATAAAAACAGCGCAGCCGCGATGCGGCTTGAGCGTATCCACCTCGGCACCTTGAGTGTGTACACCTGTGACGAGCGCAGCGTGGTCCAGAAGCTGGCCAGTTGCGCAAAGGCTTGCAGGCCTTCGCCCGCGCGGCTTGCGAGGAAGGCGGCATTGAGCGCGCCCGCCGACGTGCCTACGAGAATCTTGAAAGGAAACTGCGCGTTGGCCGCGCCGCCTTGCAGGCTGAGCATGGTCGACAAGGCATGCAGCACGCCGGCCTGGTAGGCAGTGCGCGCGCCGCCGCCCATGAGCACCAGGGCATTGCGGTTCTCGTCGGGCCGGGTCAATGCCGAGGAAATAATGGTCTCAAGCGACATGGCGGGTTGTTGTGGTTTTGTTGCCGTGCGGGCAGCCGGCCCTTGTCTGTTCCTTGCACTTGCCGTGACGCATCGCAAAGCCTTCGCGGCCTGCCGCCGCGAATGTGTAAGCAATGATGCCGCCGGCACCTGTTTCGTGCAAGCCTTACGCGCCAGGCATTTTCATGCATGTGCATAAAAAACCAAACGAAATCAAAGGCTTGCCGCTGCGCACAAAACAAGGCGCTCGGGCGGCAGCGCGCAGCCCCGTGCGGGGTCAAGCGGTTTTTCAGAAGGTTTCACTATTTATTGCGGCGCAAGGTTGCATTTGAGGGGTATCGGGCGCATAGTAAATCCAAGAGAGTGTCCCCGTCTGCTGCCCCGCCCGCATGGGCCCGGCGGCGTTTTCAACCCAGCTCCAACTTTGGAAAAGGAGTCTCTTTATGAACTTGACGATCAGCGGTCACCATCTTGAAGTTACCCCCGCGCTGCGCGGTTATGTGACAAGCAAGCTGGATCGGATTACCCGGCACTTTGACCAGGTAGTGGACGTAAAAGTCCTGTTGACAGTGGACAACATGAAAGAAAAGGAAAGACGCCAGCGGGCCGAGTGCAATGTGCACGTCAAGGGCCGCGACCTGTTTGCCGAGAGTTCCCACGCTGATCTGTACGCCGCCGTAGACGAGTTGACCGACAAGCTGGATCGCCAGGTCGGGCGCTACAAAACCAAAACCCAGGATCACCACCACATTGCCGCCAAGCGCCAGGCCTGATTGGCCACTCCGCTTTTTGCTTCGCAACCCGCACTGGCCGGCCGGAAATCCCGCTCCGGGCCATTGCGGCCCCCGGATCGGGGCTTGCCAGGCAGGTGTCAGAAAAGTTGCCAAAAGCCGCTTGAGACGTCAAGCGGCTTTTTTATGCCTCTTTTTCCAGCAAACCCGCTGCAAAGTGCATAATTCGGCGACTAAAAGATTGTTATGAACCGTCTTTCGCAAATTTTGCCCCCCTCCCAAGTGCTGGTCAGTGTTGAAGCGACCAGCAAGAAGCGCGCTTTTGAAGAAGCCGGCTTGCTGTTTGAAAACCAGCATGGCCTGAACCGCGCGTTGATCACCGACAGCCTGTTTGCCCGTGAACGCCTGGGATCGACCGGTCTCGGCCACGGCGTGGCGATTCCGCATGGCCGCATCAAGGGCCTTAAAGCGCCTATGGCGGCGGTGTTCCTGCTGCAGGCGCCCATTGGCTTTGATGCGCCAGACGAGCAAGCTGTCGCGCTACTGATATTTTTGCTGGTGCCCGAAGCCGCGACGCAAAAACACCTTGAGATCCTCTCTGAAATCGCCGAGCTTCTCAGCGACAGCACCTTGCGCGAGCAGCTCAAGGCCAGCACCGATGCCGCTGCGCTGCATAACCTGATCGCTTCCTGGCACTCTGTCCACGAAGTCAGTTCCTAGACCTTTGCGGTCTTTTCCGATCTACAGGCAGGCATGAAGCCCACCGTTGTCAGCGCCGACGTTTTATTCGAAGACCACCGCGCCGCCCTGAAGTGGGAATGGATTGCCGGCCTGGGCGCCTCGGAGCGGCGATTTGACGAGGTCGCCGTGCGGGCCGCCCGCTCCGGCGCCGACCTGGTCGGTTATCTCAACTACATCCATCCCTACCGCGTGCAGATTCTGGGCGAGCGTGAAGTCGCTTACCTGACCAACGCCAGCCCCGAAGATTGCGCCCGCCGCATCTCCCGCATCATCACGCTGGAGCCGCCGGTGCTCATCGTGGCCGACGGCCAGGTGGCGCCCGACACGCTGCTGTCGATGTGCGAGCGCGCGCAGCTGCCGATGTTTTCCACGCCGGAGTCGGCGGCCTTTGTCATTGACGTGCTGCGGGCCTATTTGTCCAAGCACTTTGCCGACCGCACCTCGATGCACGGCGTGTTCATGGACATCCTGGGCATGGGCGTGATGATCACCGGTGAATCCGGCCTGGGCAAAAGCGAGCTTGGCCTGGAGTTGATCTCGCGCGGCCATGGCCTGGTGGCCGATGACGCGGTGGACCTGTACCGCATCAACCAGACCACGATTGAGGGTCGCTGCCCGGAACTGCTGCAAAACCTGCTCGAGGTACGCGGCATCGGCCTGCTCGACATCAAGGCCATTTTTGGCGAGACGGCGGTGCGCCGCAAGATGCGTCTGAAAATGATCGTGCATCTGGTGCGCCGCGAGACGCTGGAGCGCGACTACGAACGCATTCCCTACGAGCCACTGACGCAGGACGTGCTGGGCATTCCGGTGCGCAAGGTGATCATCCAGGTGGAGGCCGGCCGCAATATCGCCGTGCTGGTCGAAGCCGCGGTGCGTAATGCGATTTTGCAGCTGCGCGGCATCAACACCTACCAGGAGTTTGTGGAGCGGCACCGCCGCGCCATGGAGCAGGATGACTAGCCGAAGGTGCGGATAAACCTGTTCGCTATCAAACCGGTAGCTGCTTGCGCAAATAAATAAAGGGCCAGAGGCCCTTTATCTTTTTAAGCTCGTCTTAAAGCTCAACTGTGGTGATGCCGCACCGGCGTGCCATTGCGGTTCGGGCACTTGTCCTTGGTGCAGTTGGCGTAAATCGACAGGGAATGGTCGGCGATGGTAAAGCCTTTGGATTTGGCGACCGACTGCTGGCGTTTTTCGATCTCGGCGTCGTAGAACTCTTCGACCTTGCCGCAGTCCAGGCACACCAGGTGGTCATGGTGCTGGCCTTCGTTGATTTCATAGACGGCTTTGCCGGACTCGAAATTGCTGCGGTTGAGCAGGCCGGCCTGCTCGAACTGGGTCAGCACCCGGTACACGGTCGCCAGGCCGATGTCCGAGCGTTCTTCCAGAAGCACGCGGAACACATCTTCGGCCGTCATGTGGCGCTGTTTGCCTGCCTGAAAAATTTCCAGAATCTTCAGGCGCGGCAGCGTGGCCTTCAAACCCGTGTTTTTCAGCTCGTCAATGTTGCTCATGGGAAAACTCTCTGGGTAAAACCGGTGTAAAGCGGCAATGCGGCCCGTCTGGGCGGGTGCCGGCCGGGAACCCCCAGCCGCTACAATGAACAATCATATCGCTACACCCCCTTACTATGTCAGCCATGCCTGCAAATCATCGTTACAGCGCCCAAACCGCTCTTCTGCTCGTGGCTTGCACCGTGCTGGCCTCCTGCAGCAGCCTGCGCAGCGTGAGCGACAGCTCGATCAACCCCGTCAACTGGATCACACCCTACAAGGTCGACGTCATCCAGGGCAACTTCGTCTCCAAAGAGCAGGTCGAGCAGTTGCGCCCCGGCATGTCGCGCGACCAGGTCAAAGCCATCCTGGGCACCCCGCTGATGGCCAGCCTCTTTCACGCCGATCGCTGGGACTATGTCTTTACCCTCAAGCGGCAAGGCGTTGAGCCCCAGTCTTACAAATACACGGTGTTCTTCAAGGGCGACCAGCTTGACCGGTTTGCAGGCGACGACATGCCGAGCGAGACCGACTTCATCGCCAAACTGGGCAACAAGCGCAAGCTGGGCGATGTGCCCGTGCTGGAAGCCACTGAAGAGCAGCTGAACAAGGCCGCCGGAAAACCCAAGTCCGATGCAGCCGCCACCCCCGCCCCCGCCAGCGCGCCCGCAGGCGCAGCCACGGCCGTCTACCCGCCCCTCGAGAGCCCGAAACAGTGAGCGGGGCAGGCGTCACCCCAAGCCGCCACCACCGGGTCGCGGTGGCAGGCGCCAGCGGCCGCATGGGCCAGATGCTGATCGAAGCGGTCAACGCGAGCCCCGATTGCCAGTTGACGGGTGCGCTGGACATAGCCGCCAGCCCTTCCATCGGCCTTGACGCCGCCGCGTTCACGGGCCGCGCCAGCGGTGTGCTGATCAGCGCCGACATCCGCCAGGGCCTCAAAGATTCCCGTGTACTGATTGACTTTACGCGCCCCGAGGGCACCCTGGCCCATCTGGCCGCCTGCCGCGAGCTGGGTGTCAAGCTGGTCATAGGCACCACCGGGTTTTCCGACGCGCAGAAAGCCGAAATCGCCGCAGCCGCCAAAGACATTGCCATCGTCATGGCGCCCAACATGAGCGTGGGCGTTAACGTAACCTTCAAGCTGCTCGAGATGGCAGCCAAGGCCTTGTCGACCGGCTACGACATCGAAATCGTCGAGGCCCACCACCGCCACAAGGTAGACGCGCCTTCGGGCACCGCGCTCAAGATGGGCGAAGTGATTGCCGATGCGCTGGGCCGCGACCTCAAGGACTGCGCCGTTTACGCCCGCGAAGGCGTGACGGGCGAGCGCGACCCGTCGACCATCGGCTTTGCCGCCGTGCGCGGCGGCGACGTGGTGGGTGACCACACGGTGATGTTCCTGGGCACCGGCGAGCGCATAGAGATCAGCCACAAGTCCTCCAGCCGCAGCAACTATGCACAGGGCAGCCTGCGCGCCGCCCGCTTCCTCGATGCGCACGCCACCGGCCTTTTTGACATGTTCGACGTGCTGGGCCTGAAAAAATGAAGCCGGCCACGGCAGCTGCGGGGGTTCAGCGCTGATGGACTTCTTCAGCCTGATGACCCAGGGCGGTATCGTCAGCCAATTGGTGGCCATCCTGCTGCTGGCCATGTCGGTGGCCAGCTGGGTCGTGATTCTCTGGAAGGCCTGGCTGCTTCACCGCGCCGGCGGCGACGTGGCGCGCAGCACGGCCGTCTTCTGGCAATCCGCCTCGGTCGAGGAGGCCCGCGAAAAAGTCGCCGCTTTCGACCGCGAAGCGCTGGTTCTGCCCTTGATCGCCGCGACAAACATCCAGGCCGGCGGCACGCTGGCCTCGGCGGGCGACAAATCCCAGCAACTCACCCGCGTGCTGCGCGACGCCCTGCACCGCGTGCTGCACAAGCTGCAGTTCGGCCAGGTGCTGCTGGCCACGATCGGCTCCACCGCGCCCTTTGTCGGGCTGCTGGGCACCGTCTGGGGCATTTACCACGCCCTGGTCGGCATCGCCTCGGCCGGCCAGATCACCATCGACAAGGTCTCCGGCCCGGTCGGCGAGGCCCTCATCATGACGGCGGCAGGCCTGGCGGTGGCCATCCCGGCCGTGCTGGCCTACAACGTGTTTGGCCGCTACATAGGCCGCATCGAGGCCGACCTCGAAGGCTTCGCCCGCGATTTGCGTGAGTTGCTGGCTCACAAGGCCTGAGACCATGGCTTTCGGCCGCCTCGAACGCACCCAGGGCCCGCAGCCCATGAGCGACATCAACGTCACTCCGCTGGTGGACGTGATGCTGGTGCTGGTGGTGATCTTCATCATCACGGCGCCGCTGCTGGCCAGCACCATCCCGCTCAGCCTGCCCAAAACCGATGCCGCCCAGCCCGACGGCACGCCGAAGTTCGTGACCCTGGTGGTCGACAAAACCGGCCAGGCGTTCCTGAACGAGCAGCCCCTCAACCTCGACGAGCTGGCCCGGCAACTGGCCGAAACCGCCCGGCGCAACCCCGATACCGAAGTCCAGTTGCGGGCCGACGAGGGTGTGGTGTACGGCAAGGTGGTGCAGGTGATGGGCGTGGCGCAAAAGGCCGGCCTGAGCCGCATCGGCTTTGTGGCCGACCCCGGGCCGCCCGGGGCCGCCCCAGGCAAGTAAGCCGCCCGGCGCGGCCCAGCCCCTAAAATCGGGGATTCGCGGCAACAAGGCTGTCCGGCCCCGCTGCCAGCCTCTTTACCGCTTTCGCTTTCCGTTCTTCCGCCTTCCCGGTTTTTCATGCAAGACAAATACAACCACCTCGACGTTGAGCGCGATGCTCAAGCCCACTGGACTGCAGCCGACGCCTACCGCGTGACGGAAGACGCCAGCCGCAAGAAGTACTACGCCTGCTCCATGCTGCCTTACCCCAGCGGCAAGCTGCACATGGGCCATGTGCGCAACTACACCATCAACGACATGCTCACGCGCCACCTGCGCATGAAGGGCTACAACGTCCTGATGCCCATGGGCTGGGACGCCTTCGGCCTGCCGGCCGAAAACGCCGCCATGAAAAACGGCGTGCCCCCGGCGAAGTGGACCTACGACAACATCGCCTACATGAAAAAGCAGATGCAGGCGATGGGGCTGGCCATCGACTGGAGCCGCGAAGTGGCCACCTGCGACGCGAGCTACTACAAGTGGAACCAGTGGCTCTTTTTGAAGATGCTGGAAAAAGGCATTGCCTACCGCAAGACCCAAGTCGTCAACTGGGACCCGGTTGACCAGACCGTGCTGGCCAACGAGCAGGTGATCGACGGCAAGGGCTGGCGCACCGGCGCGGTGGTCGAAAAGCGCGAGATCCCCGGCTATTACCTCAAGATCACCCAGTACGCGGATGAATTGCTCAACAGCGTCAGTCACGAACTGCCCGGCTGGCCCGAGCGCGTCAAGCTGATGCAGGAAAACTGGATCGGCAAGAGCGAAGGCGTGCGCTTTGCCTTCACGCACGACATTCAGGATGCAGCCGGCAAGCTGATTGGCGACGGCAAGATGTACGTCTTCACCACGCGCGCCGACACCATCATGGGCGTGACCTTTTGCGCCGTGGCGCCTGAACACCCGCTGGCGCAGCACGCCGCCGTGTCCAGCCCCAAAGTCGCCGCCTTCATCGAAGAAAGCAAGGCCGGCGGCACGACCGAAGCCGAACTCGCCACGCAAGAGAAAAAGGGTGTGCCCACCGGCCTCTTCGTGACGCACCCGCTCACCGGTGACAAGGTCGAAGTCTGGGTCGGCAACTATGTGCTCATGAGCTACGGCGACGGCGCCGTGATGGGCGTGCCCGCGCATGACGAGCGCGATTTCGAGTTCGCCAAAAAATACAAGCTGCCTATCAAACAGGTGGTCGACGTCAAAGGCCAGACCTACAGCCTTGACGCTTGGGCCGACTGGTACGGTGACAAGCAGCAAGGCGTGACTATCAATTCGGGCAAATACGACGGCCTGGGCTGCAAAGCCGCGGTAGACGCAGTGGCCGCCGACCTGGCGGCCAAGGGCCTGGGCGAAAAGAAGACCACCTGGCGCCTGCGCGACTGGGGCGTGAGCCGCCAGCGCTACTGGGGCACGCCCATCCCCATCATCCACTGCGAAGAGCACGGCGCTGTGCCGGTGCCCGAAAAAGACCTGCCCGTGGTGCTGCCGCAAGACTGCGTGCCTGACGGCTCGGGCAACCCGCTGCACAAGCATGCGGGCTTTCACGCCGGCGTGGTCTGCCCCGTGTGCGGCAAGCCCGGCCGCCGCGAGACCGACACCATGGACACCTTTGTCGATTCGTCCTGGTACTTCATGCGCTACTGCGACCCGAAGAACGACGGCAAGATGGTGGCCGACGGCGCCAACTACTGGATGCCGATGGACCAGTACATAGGCGGCATCGAACACGCCATCCTGCATTTGCTCTACGCGCGCTTCTGGACCAAGGTGATGCGCGACCTGGGCCTGGTGAAGGTCGACGAGCCCTTCACCAAGCTGCTGACACAAGGCATGGTGCTCAACGAGGCTTTCTCACGCACGACCACCGGCAAACAGTACTTCTGGGCGCATGAGCTCGACATCGTGCGCGACGAGCACGCCAAGGTGATCTCCGCCACGGCCAAAGCCGACGGCCTGCCGGTGCCCTATGAGGGCTGGACCACCATGTCCAAGTCCAAGAACAACGGCGTCGATCCGCAGGACCTGATCGAGAAATACGGCGCGGACACCGCCCGGCTCTACACCATGTTCACCGCCCCGCCCGACACCACGCTGGAGTGGAACGACGCCGCGCTGGAAGGCTCGTACCGCTTTTTGCGCCGTGTCTGGAATTTCGGCGTCAAGCTGCATGCCATGAATTCGGGTGCTGGTAACGCGGCATCTGCCGGGGCCGCAGCCGGTTATGACAAGGAAACCAAGGCGCTGCGCCTGGAAATCCATACGGTGCTCAAGCAGATCGATTACGACTACCAGCGCATGCAATACAACACCGTGGTGTCGGGCAACATGAAGCTGCTCAACGCCATGGAAGACTTCAAGGGCGCGGCATCCGCAGGTTCGGCGGCCGCGCTGCACGAAGGCTTCAGCATCCTGCTGCGCTGCCTCTACCCGGCCACGCCGCACCTGGCGCACGCGCTGTGGTCGCAGCTCGGCTATGCGGCGCAGCACGGCGATCTGCTTGACGCCTCCTGGCCTGAAGTCGATGCAGCGGCGCTGCAGCAAGACGAGATCGAGCTGGTGCTGCAGATCAACGGCAAGCTGCGCGGCGCCGTCACGGTGCCGGCCGGCGCCGACAAGGCCGCCATCGAGGCAGCCGCTCTGGCGTCCGACGTCTTTATCAAGCAGGCCGCAGGCGCATCCGCCAAAAAGGTGATCGTGGTGCCGGGCCGCCTGGTCAACATCGTCATCTGAGCCCCTTCCGGAATTTCTTCCAAAGAAAGACAAGGCCACCCATGCAGCGTCGCGCACTTCTCACCCTCGCAGCTTCCGCCGCCGCGCTCAGCCTGGCCGGCTGCGGCTTTGCCCTGCGCAAGGCGCCCAACTTTGCTTTCACCAAGCTTTTCTCCAGCCTTTCAGAGAGCTCACAGCTGGGCGTGGAGCTCAGGCGATCGCTGCAGGCCACCCGCAAGGTGGAGGTGATCTCCGACGTTCGCCGCATCAACGAGGCGCAGGTGATCCTGGACGTGCTGGGCGACCAGCGTGAGAAGGTGGTGCTCAGCCTCAATGCCACGGGCCAGGTGCGCGAGTTCCAGCTGCGCCTGCGCTTTCGCTTCAAGCTGCGCACACTGGCCGGCAAAGAGCTGATTCCCGACACCGAAATCCTGCAGCAGCGTGACATCAGCTTTAACGAATCCGCCGTGCTCGCCAAGGAGGCGGAAGAAGCCCTGCTGTACCGCGACATGCAAAGCGACGTTATCCAGCAGATCATGCGCCGCCTGGCGGCCGTGACGGAGCTTTAAGCCGGGCTGCGGGCACTACCCCGCGCTACCCCGGCATCAAGCCCGCATCAGCGTGCTCTTGCCGAAGAGGCTCTCAATCAAATCCACCGCCACTTCAGCCGTGCCATTGCGCACGTCCAGCGCCGGGTTGAGCTCCATCACGTCGAGCGAGCCCAGCAGGCCGGTGTCGGCAATCATCTCCATGCACAGCTGGGCTTCGCGATAGGTCGGGCCGCCCTTGATGGCGGTGTCCACGCCGGGCGCGATGGATGGGTCCAGAAAGTCCACGTCGAAGCTCACATGCAGGTGGGTGTTGGCGTCCATGCCGGCCAGCGCTTTTTCCATGGTGTGGCGCATGCCCATCTCGTCGATGTAGCGCATGTCGAACACTTCCAGGCCTTCCTGCCGCACAAAGCGTTTTTCGCCTTCGTCCACGCTGCGGATGCCGATTTGCCGTATTGCCTTGGGGCTCATGGCGGGCGTGGCGCCGCCAATGCTCGTGAGCTCGGCCGGGCCGTGGCCGCACAGCACCGCCACCGGCATGCCGTGCACATTGCCGGTGGGCGTGAGGGCGTTGGTGTTGAAGTCGGTATGCGCGTCCAGCCAGAGCACGCGCAGCGTCTTGCCCGTGTTGCGGCAATGGCGCGCGACGGCGCTGATTGAGCCGATGCCCAGGCAATGGTCTCCGCCCAGCAGTATGGGCAGGTGGCCGGCTGCCAGGCTCTGGTACATCGCTTCATGCACCGCCTGGTTCCAGGCCGTGACTTCGGCCAGGTGCCGGTAACCCTCGTCAGGCGGCAGCCACGGGTTGGTGGGGCCGGCCAGGTTGCCGGTGTCGACTACTTGCAGCCCGCGGCCGTGCAGCGCCTCGCGGATGCCGGCCACGCGCAAGGCTTCAGGGCCCATGGAGGCGCCGCGGCTGCCCGCGCCTATGTCGGTGGGAGCGCCAATCAGCGCGACGGAAGTGGTCATCAACGGGCCATTTCAGGGGTGGGGGAAATGCGTGCTGCCTTGGCGGCGGGGGCTGCGGCGGGCGCCAGCAGGCCGAACAGGTTTTTGGGGTTGTCCAGGTGCGGCACCAAATCGATTTGCCGGCGGTTGGCAGCGTCGGCCAGTTGCAGCTTGTGCAAATAGCGCAGGGCCGAATAGTCTTCCAGCGCAAAGCCAACGGAATCAAAAATCGTGACTTCTTCGGGCGATGCGCGCCCTTTGGCCGTGCCCTTGAGCACGTCGGCAAACTCGGCCACCTTGAAGTCTTCCGGCATTTGCTGGATCTCGCCTTCGATGCGCGACTGCGGCTCAAACTCAACCACCACGCGCGCGTCCTTGCGCAGCAGGATGTCGGCGTGCAGCTCGGTCTTGCCGGGGCAGTCGCCGCCGACTGCGTTCAGGTGCATGCCGGGGCGGATCATCTCCGGCGTCAGGATGACGGCGTTGCGTTTGTCGGCAGTGATGGTGGTCACAATGTCGGCTCCTTGCACGGCTTCTGCGGCTGACTGGCAAATCGTCACGCGCAGGCCCTGCAGGCCCATTGCATGCAGGTTACGGGCCAGTTTATCGCTGGCAGCCGCGTCGATGTCAAACAAGCGCACTTCGCGAATGCCCAGCATGTGGTGAAAAGCGATCGCCTGGAATTCGCTTTGCGCGCCGTTGCCGATGAGGGCCATCACGCGACTGTCCGGGCGGGCCATCCATTTCGCGGCCAGCGCCGACATGGCCGCTGTGCGCAGCGCGGTGGTGATGGTGAGCTCCGACAGCAGCAGCGGGTAGCCGGTGTCCACATCGGCCAGCACGCCGAAGGCGGTGACCGTCAGCAAACCCAACTCGGTGTTTTTGGGGTGGCCGTTGACGTACTTGAAGGAGTACTGGTGGCCGTCGCTGGTGGGCATGAGTTCAATCACGCCGTCGGGCGAGTGGATGGCGTGGCGCGCCGACTTGTCAAAGTCGTTCCAGCGCCGGTAGTCCAGCTCGATCTCGCCGGCCAGGCCTTCGATAAAGGAGGCGGCGCCGCGCTGGCGCACGATTTTCTGAATGCTCTCAATGCCAATGTAGTCAACCATGATGGGGCTCCCGGTCTTTATGTTGATTTCCATTGTCCGCAGCCCTCGTGGCAAAGAAAAGTCAGTAAGTTGATCAAATTAATGTCTTCTTTGAACAAATAGCCAGTCTTGATTGGCGTTTCGACAATAAAATCAGGCCATGGACGACACCGACCGCCAACTGCTTTCCCTGCTGCGCGACGACGCCCGGGCGTCGGTGGCCTCGCTGGCCAAGGTCTTGCGCGTCTCGCGCGGCACGGTGCAAAACCGCCTGGCCAAGCTGGAGGCGGGCGGCACCATCACCGGCTACACCGTGCGCCTCAAACCCCAGGCCGAGGGCCACCGCATACGCGCCTTCATGACCGTGGCCGTTGAAGGCAACCGCACAGACGCCGTGCTGGCCGCCCTGCGCGGCGACCCGGCCGTGAGCGCGCTGCACACCACCAATGGCCGCTGGGATATGGTGGCCGAACTGCAGGCCGACAGCCTGGAGGCCTTTGACCGCGTGCTGAGCCGCATCCGCCTGCTCGAAGGCATTGCCAATACCGAGACCAGTTTGCTGCTGTCGACCACGAAACTGTGAACAACTAAACTCCCGTCATGAATCTGGCCCCCGCCCAACTCCAGGAACACCTCAAGCGCGGTTTAAAAAGCCTGTACACCCTGCACGGCGACGAGCCCCTGCTGGTGCAGGAGTTTGCCGACGCCCTGCGCGGTACGGCGCGCGAGCAGGGCTACACCGAGCGAACGGTGCACACCGTGGCCGGCGCGCATTTCGACTGGAGCGAGGTGCTGGCCAGCGGCGGCTCGCTCAGCCTCTTCGCCGACAAACAAATCGTTGAGATCCGCATCCCCAGCGGCAAGCCCGGCAAGGACGGCTCCGTCGCGCTGCAGCAGATCGCCGAACGCGCGCAGGGTGACGATTCCACCCTCACCCTGGTCATGCTGCCGCGGCTGGACAGCATGACGGCCAAGGGCGCCTGGTTCGGCGCGCTCGAAAGTTTTGGCGTCACCGTCAAGTTCGACCCGATAGACCGCCGCAGCCTGCCGCAGTGGATTGCCCAGCGTTTGCAGCAACAGGGCCAGCGCGTGGCCGCCGGCGAAGAAGGCCAGCGCACGCTGCAGTTCTTTGCCGACCGGGTGGAAGGCAACCTTTTGGCCGCGCACCAGGAAATTCAGAAGCTGGGCCTGCTGTACCCGGCGCAATCCGGCAGCAGCGACGGCATCCTCACTTTTGACCAGGTCGAAAACGCCGTACTCAATGTGGCGCGGTATGACGTCTTCAAACTCTCTGAAGCCGTGCTGGGCGGCCAGTCGGTGCGCGTGGCGCGCATGCTCGACGGCCTGCAGTCCGAGGGCGAGTCCGAAGTGCTGGTGCACTGGGCGCTGGCTGAAGACATCCGCAGCATGAAGCGCGTGAAAGACGCTATTCAAGCAGGGCGTCCCATGCCGATGGCGCTGCGCGAAAACCGCGTCTGGGGCATCAAAGAGAAATTATTTGAACGCGTGCTGCCGCAAATCGGCGACACCACCCTGGCCAACCTGCTGAACGCCGCCCACAAGGTCGACGGCATCGTCAAGGGCCTGAAGCAACCCGACTGGCCGGCCGACGGCTGGCAGGCGCTGCACAGGCTGGCGGGCATGGTGTGTGAACAATGTGCGGCGCCTTCCCGCACGCGGCAGGCTTAGCCCCCAACGCCCTGGGCTTGCGTCAGAAGCCTAAAATGGTGCGATGAACGCGCCTGACTCCCACAAAGCCCTTTCTTCTTCCAGCGGCCTCGCCAGCGATGTCCCGGGTTTGATGAATGCGCTGGGATCCAAGGCAAAAACCGCTTCTGCCCAGGTGGCACGTGCGTCAGCCGCTATCAAAAACAAAGCATTACTGAACCTGGCCGCCTTGCTGCGCCAGAACCTGACGGCGCTGCAAACCGCCAACCAGCGCGACCTGGAGCGCGCCACGGCTTCAGGCCTGGCTGGGCCCATGCTGGACCGCCTCAAGCTCACCCCCAAAATCATCGAAACCGTTGCGGTGGGCTGCGAGCAATTGGCCGTGATGCCCGATGTGATCGGCGACATCATCGGCATGAAAGAGCAACCCAGCGGCATTCGCGTGGGCCAGATGCGTGTGCCCATCGGCGTGTTCGGCATGATTTACGAGAGCCGGCCCAATGTGACGATCGAAGCCGCGTCGCTGGCGATCAAGAGCGGCAACGCCTGCATCCTGCGCGGCGGCTCCGAGGCGATTGAGTCGAACAAGGCGCTGGCCGCACTGGTGCAGCAGGCGCTGGTGGATGCCGGCTTGCCTCCAGAGGCGGTGCAACTGGTGCCCACTACCGACCGCGAAGCCGTGGGCCACCTGATCGCCATGCCGCAGTATGTGGACGTGATCATCCCGCGCGGCGGCAAGGGCTTGATCGAGCGCATCAGCCGCGATGCCAAGGTGCCGGTCATCAAACACCTGGACGGCAACTGCCATGTGTATGTCGATGACCCTTGCGACATCGATATGGCAGTGAAAGTGGCCGACAACGCCAAGACGCAAAAATACAGCCCCTGCAATGCCAGCGAAGGCTTGCTGGTGGCGCGCGGTGTGGCGGCGCAGTTCTTGCCGAAGATCGGCGCGATTTACGCCGACAAGGGCGTGGAGATGCGCTGCGATGTCGAAGCGCAGGGCATCCTGGCCGGCATTAAAGGCGCTAACCTCAAGGCCGCGACCGAGCAGGACTGGTACGAGGAATACCTCGCGCCCATCATCAGCATCAAGATCGTGGCCGGTATTGACGAAGCGATCGCCCACATCAACCAATATTCCAGTCACCACACCGACGCCATCCTCACGCGCGACCACATCAACGCCCAGCGTTTTCTGCGCGAGGTGGACTCAGCCAGCGTCATGGTGAATGCGAGCACCCGCTTCGCCGATGGCTTCGAGTTTGGGCTGGGTGCCGAAATCGGCATCAGCACCGATAAGTTCCACGCGCGCGGGCCGGTCGGCATTGAGGGGCTCACGTCCCTCAAATATGTGGTGCTGGGGCAGGGCGAAGTCCGCTCCTGAAGCCATGCCGGGCCGCGAGCCCGGCCGACGGATTTTTGGATGGCTTGCGGCGGCGTTACCCCTTGTAACCCCGGCAACCCATCCCAATATCCCTAAAATTCGGTCAGATATAACCGAAGTAAATAACAGATTCCCTCATCGAAAGTGGCCGAATGGTTCCGCACCTCATCACCGCCCTGAACGGCCCCATCAACGAACTCGAACAACGCGTCCTGGACTCCACCCCCGCCATCGAGCGCTGGTTCCGGCTGGAGTGGATGGAGCACACGCCGCCTTTTTACAGCTCGGTCGACATCCGCAATGCCGGCTTCAAGCTTGCCCCGGTCGACACCAACCTCTACCCCGGCGGCTGGAACAACCTGACGCCCGAGATGCTGCCGCTGGCGGTGCAGGCCGCCATGGCCGCGATCGAAAAAATCTGCCCCGAGGCGCGCAACCTGCTGGTCGTGCCCGAGAACCACACGCGCAACAGCTTTTACCTCTCCAACGTGCTGCAGCTCAAGCGCATCTTTCACCAAGCCGGCCTCAATGTGCGTTTCGGCTCGCTCAGCCCCGAGATCAAGGCGCCGACCACGCTGAACCTGCCGACCGGCGAGACCATCACCATCGAGCCGCTGATCCGCACCGACCGGCGCCTGGGCCTGAAAGATTTCGACCCCTGCACCATCCTGCTGAACAACGACCTGTCGGCCGGCATTCCGGGCATCCTGGAAGACATTAACGAGCAGTACCTGCTGCCGCCGCTGCATGCCGGCTGGTCGGTGCGCCGCAAGTCGCACCACTTCAAGGCCTATGAAGAAATCTCCAAGCGCTTCGGCAAGCTGCTGGGCATAGACCCCTGGCTCATCAACCCGATGTTTGCCCAGTGCGGCGAAGTCAACTTCGCCGAGAACACCGGCATGGAGTGCCTCACCACCAACGTCGATGCGCTGCTGACCAAGATCAAGCGCAAGTACAAGGAATACGGCATCAATGAAAAGCCGTTTGTCGTCGTCAAGGCCGACAACGGCACCTACGGCATGGGCATCATGACGGTGCGCGACGTGAAGGACCTGGACGTCCTGAACCGCAAGACCAAGAACAAGATGAGCACGACAAAAGACGGCCAGGCGCTGTCTGAAGTGATCATCCAGGAAGGCGTGCTGACCAACGAGCGCGTCAATGAGGCGGTGGCCGAACCCGTGGTCTACATGATGGACCGCTATGTGGTGGGCGGCTTTTACCGCGTGCATGCCGAGCGCGGCGTGGACGAAAACCTCAATGCGCCCGGCGCCAGCTTTGTGCCGCTGGCCTTTGCCGACAGCGGCCGCCTGCCGCAGCCCGGCGAAAAGCCCGGCTCCAGCAGCCCCAACCGCTTTTATATGTACGGCGTGATCGCCCGCCTGGCGATGCTGGCCGCCAGCTATGAGCTGGAAGCCACCGACCCGGACGCCGAGGTCTATGACTGAAGGCGCCGCCCGACAATGAAGAATGCCCCGAAAGGGGCTTTTTCATGCCCGCTTCAGTTTTTTTGAGTGTGTTTTTGACCTCTGACCCAATAAAGACGGGTGCAAGCAGCTATCAAAATCAGAGCGACCCTGTTTCGGCGGATCCAGGCACAAACACCAGCCAGAACAGGTTTTTGCCGCCGCCAAACCCTGGCTTGCCCGGTGTGCAGGCCAGCAGCCGGTCCTCATGCAGGCGCCGCACCATCCGGTAAACGGCTGAGAGGCTGGCGGGTGTTCCGCGTGCCAGCAGGCGCTGGTAGACCTCGTCGGCGGTCAGTGGCTCGCTGGCGGTGGCTTCAAACACCGCCAGCACCTGCTGCAGCCGCGGCGTCAGGGCCGGCGCAAGTGGCTGTGCAGGTGGCCTCATCGTCTGAGGCCCGCCTCTGTTTCAGGCAATGGCCGGATGGCGGCATCGGCGCTTGCAGGCGGCGCTGCCTGCGAGGCCTGAACTGGCTTTGCGGCCGCAGCGCTTGCGCGGCGTGAGCGGCGCTTCTTCCACCAGATGTAAACCCCGGTCACGCTGAGCATGGCCACCACCACGCCCATGGCCGAGATCAGGATGCGCCCCGGAATGCCCAAAATGCGGCCGGAGTGCAGCGGAAACTGCGCCTGCACAAAGATGTCGGCGGCCGTGCCTTTCCAGGGCTCGCGCTCGCCCAGCACGCGGCCGTCCAGGCCGTCGAAGTAGAGGCGCCGATGCCCCACACCACCGGCGCCGTGCCCGTCTTCAGGGTGAAAGAAGTCCACGCCGTAGACGCCAAACGAGGGTGTGTAAAACACCGAGCCGGCGGGCTCGTCCCAGCCGCGCTTTGCCGCTTCCTGGCCGGCGGTGCCCAGCACCTGCGCAAAGCCGAGCCTGGGAATGATGGGCTGATTCTCGTCAGCGGGTTTGCGCACATCGAAAGGCGACGGGGTGACCTGGGACACCAGCGACATCGCCGGAAAAAACACTTCGCGGTAGAGGTTGAGCGAAAAGGCCGTGAAGGCCACGATGAACAGCAGGGCCCAGGTCCACAGGCTGCCTGCACGGTGCAAGTCAAAGTTCAGCTTGTACGGGCCGCCCTTCCAGCGCACGCGCCATGACGGCTTCCAGCGCTGCCACCAGCCTTTGCCTTGCGGTGGTGCGGGGGTTTCGTCTTGTGCCAGTTCTTTCGCCCGCCGGCGCGCGGGCAGGGTCAGGTAGAAGCCGGTGAAGCAGTCGACGGTCCAGATGAGTGCGATCACACCCATCAGCCACACGCCCCAACGGTCAATGCCCCAGAACTCGGGCATATGCAGGCTGTAGTGCAGCACGTAAAGAAAAGAGATGATGTTTTCCTGGGTGACCGGCCACACGGCGCCCCATTCGCGCCGGCCCAGTTCCTCGCCGGACGCGGCGTCGACAAACACCTGGTTGAAGCCGGGTTTGACCAGCTTGCCTGTGGCCGGGTCAACGCGGCCGTCGACACCAAAAGCCAGCGAGTGGCCGGGCTCAGGGGCCAGCGGCACAAAAGTCACCTGCACTTGCGGGTGCCGGGCCTCGATCTGCCGGACCAGTTCCAGCGACGGCAGCGGCTGGCCTGCCGAACGTGCATCGGTGAGCTGCGGGTTCAGCCACTCGTCGAGTTCATGGTCCCAGGAAATCACCGCCCCGGTCACGCCGGAGACGAACAAAAAGCCCGCGATCAGCAGGCCTGCCCAGCGATGGAGAGCGACGAATGCCTGGCGCATGTCAGAACCGGTAGCGTGCCGTCAGCAGCACGTTGCGCTCGTTGCCTCGGAAGTAACTGCCGTAGGACACGCCGCTGAAGTAGCGCCGGTCAAACAGGTTGTTTACGTTGATCGCGAAACGCCATGGGCCGGTGTCGTAGCGCAGCGCAAGGTCGGCCAGCGTGTAGCCCGGCTCCGACGAGGTGTTGGGCGTGTCGTTCCAGCGCTTGCCGACGTAACGCACACCACCGCCTATGCTCAGGCCGCGCAGTTCCTCGCCGGTGAACAGGTAGTCGAGCCAGACCGACGCCGTTTGTTTCGGTGTGAGGACGGGCATCTTCTGGATTTCGGCCGGGTCGGCGCTGGCCAGCACTTTGAGGTCGAGCAGTGTCAGTGAGCCGGTCAGGCGCAGGCGCTGCGACAGTCTGGCTTTTGTTTCAAGCTCGATCCCGCGTGAGCGCACCTTGCCGATCTGGCGTGCCTCGAAGCTTGTCGGGTCGTAGGTCACGACGTTGGTCTTTTCGAGGTTGAACAGCGCGGCCGTAAACGACACCGAGCCGTCTTCGGGGATGTACTTGATACCGGCCTCGACCTGCTTGCCGTAGCTCGGCTGGAACGTGGCGCCGGCCGCATCCACGCCGACGTTGGGCACAAACGATTCGGCATAGCTCACATAAGGTGACCAGCCGTTGCCGAGGAGGTAGTTCAGCCCGACCCGGCCGCTGGTGACGCGGTCGGTCCGTGACGTGCGTGTTGCGTTGAAGCGGTCGTTGTTGTCGGATTTGACGGTGTCGTGGCGCGCGCCCACGGTCAGGGTCCAGCGCGGGTCGATCTTGATCTGGTCCTGCGCATAAAGGCCCCACTGGGTGGTCGTGAGCTCGGTGTCGGCGACCTGCGTGGCCGGGTCGGCGATGCCGCCGGCATACACCGGGTTCGACAGATCGAGCGAACTGGTCATGTCCTGCGAGCGGCGCCATTGGGCGCGGCTGCGGTCTGCGTCGATGCCGAACAGAAGCCGGTGCGACAGCGCACCGCTTGTCACGGTGCCCTGCACCGAGGTGTCGACGGCGGTCTCGTCGACCGACTCGACGTCATGCCGGGCCTGCCGGTCCAGTGTGGTCGGCGTTGCGCCTATGAACGAAAGAATGTGGCGCTTGTCGAGCGTGCGGCGCGCGTGGCGCAGCTTCTGCTGAAAAGTCCAGCCATTGTCGAAACGGTGTTCCAGCTGGTAGCCGACGGCGTCGGAGCCGGTCTTGATGCGGCTGTAGGCCGGGTCGCCCTCCTTGACGCGGGTCGGCAGGCCGTCGGCGCCCGTCACGTACTGCACGTCGTCCGAAGCGTCGTCGCGCAGGTATTCGGCCTGCAGGACCAGCGAGGTGCTGCCGGAGATCTGCCAGCGCAGCGAGGGCGCGAGGTAGCGGCGCTGCTGGTCCATGCGCACGCCGTTCGGGTAGCGCTCCTGCGTGCCGGTGTCCAGGCCGGTGCCGACCAGGCGGTACAGCACCTTGCCGTCGGCATCAAACGCGCCGCCCACATCGACGCCGATCTGCTTGCGGTCAAAGCTGCCGGCCTGCACCGTGATCTCGCGCACCGCATCGGCCTGCGGCAGCTTGCTGACCCGGTTCACCACGCCGCCGACATCGCCTTTGCCGAACAGCACCGACGACGGGCCCCGCAGCACTTCAAGGCGCTCCAGGCCGTAGACCTCGGTCTGCACGCCGAGAAAGGTGATGCCGACGTTTTGCGCCAGGCCGTCGCGGTAGCTGCTGGTGTACCAGCCGTCAAAGCCGCGCAGCATGACCCAGTCGAGCGCGCGTGAATCGAAGCCGTAGGGGTTGACGTTGACACCCGGGGTTTGCAGCAGCGCGTCGGTCAGCGTTGTCACGCCTTTGTCTTCGAGTTCGCGCGCGCCTATCACCGAGATGGACTGCGGCGTCTCGAGGATGGCTGTATCGGTTTTGGTGCCTGTTGCGCTGCGAGTAGCGACGTAGTCGCGCAGCGGCCCGCCGGCGCTCTCGCGCTCTGCGGTGGCCGTCACCGTGACGGCTTTCAGGCTGTTGCCCTCGGCCGCGTCCGGCGCGGCCCGCTCCACCGTCAGCGTTTGCCCCACGGCGCGCACTTGCAGGCCGCTGCCGGCCAGCAGCCTGGCCAGCGCCTGCTGCGCCGTCATCCGGCCTGTCAGGGCGTCGGCGGTTTTGCCGGCTACGAGTTCACCGGCGGCCAGCACCTGCACACCGGTCTGGCGCGACAGCGCAGCCAGGGCTTGCCCCAGCGGCTGCGCCGGCAGGTTGATGTCGAAGGCGGCGGCTTCGGCCTGCGCATGGGCGGGCGGGGCCAGCATGCCGAGGGAGCCGATGGCGGCGCCTGTCAGTGCCGCGATGAGCGTGGTTTTGCGGAAGTGGTCTTTGAGCGAACGCTGCTTGCGTAGGTTGTGTAGGCCGTGTGGCTGCATGAGATTTCCGTCGTCCCCGGCAAGGCATGGCTTGCGGGCAATGGTGTTATTGGCTGTGCGCCTTCGGCAGGGCCGGCGGTGCATGGCTGACGGGTAGAAGACGGATGATGCGCAAAAACGGAGACAGGGTTAGCGAAATTTTCTTCAGCTTTTTTCAACTGTTTCCCGGCCCTAGCGGGCGGAAATGCGCATGCCGCCATCGGCCTGCGCCGTGACGGCCACCGGCAGCACCGAGGGCAACGCCGCCAGAAAGCTCGCCGGGTCATTGGCGCGAAAGCGCCCGGTCAGGCGCAAGGCGGCCGCGCTGGCGTCCAGGGCCATAGGCTTGCTGAGGAAGGCGTTGATGGCGGGCAGGGCTTCGTCGAGGCGGGTGTTGTCAAACACCAGCCAGCCGCTGCGCCAGGCCGCCACGTCCAGCACGTCGATCTGGCGAACCGGGCCGGCCGTGCCATCGCGCAGGGTCAGGGCCTCGCCTGCGCGCAAATCGACGGCCGGCAGCGGTTCACCGGCCGAGACCGGCCGCACGCGCACATGGCCGCGCTCCACGCTCACCGACATCAGGCCGCTTCGCTCGGCAACGCTGAAGGCCGTGCCGAGCACCTCCACGGTGCCAGAGGGCGTGGTGACCACAAAAGGCTTGTCCACATCGTGCGCCACATCAAAGCGCGCCTCGCCGCGCAGGAGCCGCACCGTGCGGCGGCTGCGGTAGAGCGCAACAGACAGCTCGGTCTGCGCGCTCAGGTCGATGCGGCTGCCGTCCGGCACCGTGACATCGAGCAATTGCCCGGTGCCGGTGCGGTAGTGCCTGGCAAAGCGGGGCTGTGAATCGTCCAGGTAGAAACGCCAGCCCAGCACACCGGCCCCTGCGGCCGCAATGCCCAGCGACAGCAGCGCGCGGCGCTGCCGGCTGGCTGGTTTGGCGGTCGGCTGGGACTGGGGTTCGCTGAACTGTTCGCGCAATGCCGGCGCCATATTGCCCAGCAGCCGCCAGCGGCGGTCGGCCTCCTGGTAGGCCGCTTCGTGCCGGGCGGATTCGGCGCGCCAGCGCGCCAGTTTTTGCAGCGCCCGCTGGGCGGCCTGCTCCGTGCCCACGTCCGCGCTGGCGATCAGCGTCAGCGCGTGTTCCACCAGGCCGGCCACGTCAGCTTGCATGGCTGCCTGCCAGTTGGGGTTTGTGATGTGCTGGTGGAATTGCCGCGGGTTGTGCGGCGCCATGGCTGGCGAGTTCAGTCAGGCCGGCCGCGCAGTCCAGCGTGGCGCGCACCACATGCTTGGCCACCGCCGCTTCCGTGATGCCCAGGCGCCCGGCGATTTCCTCGCGGCTGTAGCCGTAGACCTTGAACAGTACAAAGACGTCGCGGCGGCGGGGCGGCAGTTGCTCCAGCAGTGCGGCTACCCGCGCCAGCAACTGGCGCTGCGAGGCGACCTGCTCGGCCGAAGGTGCAGCCGCCTCCAGGTGCTCAGCCGTGCTGGCTGCCAGCCAGGCCTGTTCGGTCTGGCGATGCCGGCCGGCGTCGATGCAGAGGTTGCGCGCGGTGTGAAACAGCAGCGCCCGCGGAAACTCAATGGCCTCCATGCCGCCGGCTGTTGCGCTGGCGCGGGTGTAGACCTTCTCAAAGCTGCTTTGGGCAATGTCCGCCGCGTCGTCGGGGTTGCGCAGCTCGTGCGCCAGGTGCCGGCGCAAATCCCGGTAGGCGGCAAGCAGCTCCTGAACAACTTCGCGCAACATGGTGGGACTGGGTGAAAGACGAGAATGGCTGGATATTAATGAGAACTATTCTCATCTTACCCGGCTTTCCCGCCCTGGCGGCGTTTCCCCGTGAACTTGTGTCGTACATACGGCTTGCGCCCACGGCCAGTGCGCGTGGCCAGCTATGGAAAAAGTAGCAGGCTGAACCGGGTGCCTTGCGGCCTGTCAGGCGGAGGATTGGGCGCTCGTTTGTTACAAGTTGTTGCGGTGCAACAAATAAGCCTTTTGTTGGAATTAGGGGCGGCCGCCGACTTGCAAGCTAAGCACCCGGGCGCAAAATAGCGTTCCCAAAGGTAACCATTCCCGCCGCTTTTGGCCCGCTAGAAGGGGGGTCAAACGCAAAGACGGGAAGTTTTTGTGTCCAGTAAAAAATCATCACTCGCGGCGCTCACGCTGAGCGCCATTGGTGTCGTCTATGGCGACATCGGAACCAGCGTCCTGTATGCCGTCAAGGAAGTTTTCGGTTCCGGGCACGTTCCCTTTACCCCCGACAACGTCTACGGCATCCTGTCCATCTTCTTCTGGACGCTGACCGTCATCGTTTCCATCAAGTACGTGGCGCTGGTGCTGCGCGCGGACAACAACGGCGAAGGCGGCCTGATCGCCATGCTGGCGCTGGCCTCCACCGCGGTGAAAGACAAGCCCCAGCTGCGCCGCACCCTGCTCGTGGTGGGCATTTTCGGCACATCTCTTTTCTACGGCGACGGCGTCATCACACCGGCCATCTCGGTGCTGTCGGCGGTTGAAGGCCTGGAAGTCGTCTCACCCGCCTTCAAGCAGGGCGTGATCCCGATCACCCTCGTCATCCTGTTTGCCCTCTTTGCGGTGCAAAAGCACGGCACGGCCGGCATAGGCCGGTTTTTCGGGCCCATCACGCTGATCTGGTTCGGCGTGCTGGCGCTGCTGGGCATTTCGCAGATCGTGCACCACCCTGAAATCCTGGTGGCGCTCAGCCCGCATTACGCGGTGATGTTCATGTGGCACAACCCGGGCACCACCTTCATCATCCTGGGCGCCGTGGTGCTGTGCGTGACAGGCGCCGAAGCGCTGTACGCCGACCTCGGCCACTTCGGCAAAAAGCCGATCCGCCTGGCCTGGTTCTCGGTGGTCATGCCTTCGCTGGTGCTCAATTACTTCGGCCAGGGCGCCTTGCTCATCAGCAACCCGGCCGCCGTGAAGAACCCGTTCTACCTGATGGCGCCCGAGTGGGCCCTGCTGCCGCTGGTAGGCCTGGCCACCATGGCCACGGTGATCGCTTCGCAGGCCCTGATCACCGGCGCCTTCAGCGTGACCAAGCAGGCCATCCAGATGGGCTATCTGCCGCGCCTCAACATCCAGCACACCAGCGTGCGCGACACCGGCCAGATCTACATGCCCTTCGTCAACTGGGGGCTCTTCATCACCATCGTGCTGGCGGTGGTGATGTTCCGCTCGTCGAGCAATCTGGCCGCAGCCTACGGCATCGCGGTTTGCACCGACATGCTGATCACCACCATCCTGACCTTCTATGTGATCCGCTACGGCTGGAAGTACCCGCTGGGCCTGTGCATCGCCGCCACCGGCGTTTTCTTTGTGGTCGACTTCGCCTTTTTTGCCTCCAACCTGATGAAGCTGTTTGCGGGCGGCTGGTTCCCGCTGGTGATTGGCGGCGCTGTCTTCACGCTGATGATCACCTGGAAGGAAGGCCGGCACCTGCTCAATGAAAAGCTGCGCGCCGATGCGATCGACCTGCCCAGCTTCCTCGACGCCGTCTTCGTCAGCCCGCCCGCGCGGGTTGAGGGTACGGCGGTGTTCCTGACCGCCGAACCTGGCAGCGTGCCCAACGCGCTCTTGCACAACCTCAAGCACAACAAGGTGCTGCACGAGCAAAACCTGTTCGTGACGGTGCGCAACCACGAGATCCCCTGGATAGGCATGAACAAGCGCCTGGAGATCGAGTCACTGGGCCACGATTGCTGGCAGGTCAACGTGCACTACGGTTTCAAGAACGACCTGGACCTGCCCAAGGCGCTGCAGCAGATCAAGGGCCGCGGCTGCGAGCTGGAGTCCATGACGACCAGCTACTTCCTCTCACGCGACACCGTCATCCCGACCATCGGCAGCGGCATGGCCCCGTGGCGCGAAAAGCTGTTTGCGCAGATGCACCACAACGCCAGCGGCGCGGCGGACTTTTTGAACCTGCCGAACAACTCGGTGGTGGAGCTCGGCAGCAAGATCGAGATTTAAGAGGCGCCGCCGGGGCTCCTCAGCCCGCCCCGTGGCACTTCTTGTATTTCTTCCCGCTGCCGCAATAACAAAGGTCGTTGCGCCCAGGCGTGGCCTCCACCCGCACGGTCTCGACCTTGGGGCCCAGCGTCTTCCACAGTTCCCGCAGGTCATACACCGCCCAGATCGCCTCGCCGAAGGCGTTGAGGCGGGCAATGCTGGTGCTGGGCGCGCCGTCTTCGCTCAGGGGTGACACTTCGGGCGCGGCGCTGTCGTCTTCCGTCATGGCGACGACGGCTTGCAGGGCGCCGTCCAGCCATTTGGCGGCGTCCTTGTCGCGCGGCGCCATCCATTCATCGGGCCAGCTTTCAACCGCAAACATAAAGCCCAGCGCCCACACCTGAGCAAAAGCCGGCAGGTCTTCGCCCTTGAAGGCGCTGCGCTCCTCGGCCGGCATGTCGGCCACGGCGCCGCGTATGTCCATCACCTCGGGGTGGTAGCAGTTGTCGTCCTCGAGCGAGTCGACCTCGGCGTCCAGCGCGGTGGCTACTTCATTCCAGCGCCGGTTCCAGAGTGTGAGGAAGCGCTCACGTTGTGCATCGCCGGCAAATGAGCCGCCTTCCGGGTCCGGCGCTTCGCCTTCCGCAGGCACGGCGAGCAGCACAGGCAGGTATTCATTGGCCTCCATGGGGCGGCGCGAGCAGATCACGGCGGCCATAAAGCCCTCGCAAAACTCCCACTGCGGTGTTTCGTCATAGCGGGTGCGCAGCTCATCAAGGATGGCGTCGAGTTCGTCAAAGTCTTCGGTTTCGAGGAAGCCCTGGGCGGGCGGCTGCGCTGAAGAGGGGGTGTTTTTGGGGGTGGGCTTCATGAAAAAAACCGTTCTGAGCGTCACATGAGGCTCTTATGATGCAAAGTGTATCTGGCGCATTGCGGCTGCACGTCTTTGCTTTGTGCCCTTTTGTCACCTAGCCCCCACGAGAGCCCCACCATGTTTCTTCAGCGCCTGGATGCCTGGTTCCCTGTCCGTTACTCCTTTATGGCCTTGTGCGGGCTGGCCGCCGTGCTGGGGCTGCTCGGCTTGATGATCTTTGGGCTGGGGAAGCTGGCCCTGGTCTCTCTGGTGGCCGGCGTAGTGCTGGTCTGCGTGGGTATCCGCGACCTGCGGCAGACACGCCATGCGGTGCTGCGCAACTACCCGGTCATCGGCCACATGCGCTTTCTCTTCGAGTTCATCCGGCCGGAGATGCGCCAGTACTTCATCGAAAGCGACAGCGAGGCGACGCCGTTTTCACGCGCGCAGCGCTCGCTGGTGTACCAGCGCTCCAAGGGCGAACCCGACAACCGGCCTTTCGGCACGCAGCTGGATGTGGGCGCGCAGGGCTACGAATGGGTCAACCATTCGATGTCGCCGACCAAGCTGCCTTCGCATGACTTTCGCGTCTGGATAGGCGGCTCGCCCGATCATCCTTCGCCTTCAGTGGAGCCCTGCACGCAGCCCTATCACGCCAGTGTGTTCAATATTTCGGCGCTGAGCTTCGGTTCGCTCTCGGCCAACGCCATCATGGCGCTGAACAAGGGCGCCAAGCTGGGCGGTTTTGCGCATGACACCGGTGAGGGTTCGATCTCGCAGCACCACCGCCTGCATGGCGGCGACCTGATCTGGGAAATCGGCTCGGGCTATTTCGGCTGCCGCAATGAAGACGGCACATTCAGCGAAGAGCGCTTTGCCGCCAACGCGCGCGACCCGCAGGTCAAGCTTATAGAGCTCAAGATGAGCCAGGGCGCCAAGCCCGGCCACGGCGGCATCTTGCCTGGCCCCAAGGTGACGAGTGAAATCTCGGCGGCACGCGGTGTGCCGGAGGGCAAGGACTGCATCTCGCCCTCCAGCCACAGCGCCTTCACCACGCCGGTCGAGATGATGCATTTCATCGCCAAGCTGCGAAAGCTCTCGGGCGGCAAACCGACCGGCTTCAAGTTCTGCATTGGTCACCCCTGGGAATGGTTTGCGATTGTCAAAGCCATGCTGGAGACCAACATCACGCCGGACTTCATCGTGGTCGATGGCGCTGAGGGCGGCACGGGCGCGGCGCCGGTCGAGTTCACCGACCACGTGGGCGCGCCGCTGCAAGAGGGCCTGCTGCTGGTGCACAACACGCTGATCGGCGTGAACCTGCGCAGCCGTGTCTCCATAGGCGCGGCCGGCAAGGTCGTGAGCGCCTTTGACATGGTGCGGCTGATGGCGCTGGGCGCCGACTGGTGCAACGCCGGGCGCGGCTTCATGATGGCGCTGGGCTGCATCCAGGCGCAAAGCTGCCACACCGGCAAATGCCCGACGGGCGTTACCACGCAAGACCCGGTGCGCCAGCAGGCGCTGGTGGTGCCCGACAAGGCCGAGCGCGTGCGCAACTTTCACCGCAGCACGCTGCATGCGCTGCAAGAGCTGGTACAGGCCGCGGGCCTGTGCCACCCGCGCGAGGTCAATGCCCATCACATCGTGCGGCGGCTGACCGACACCGAAGTGCGTCTGCTGAGCAACCTCATCATGCAGGTGGAGCCAGGCGCGCTGCTCGGCTCGCTGGAAAAACAAAACACGGTGTTCAGCTACTACTGGCCGCTGGCCAGCGCGCACAGCTTTCGCGCCAACGGCGTGGGGCCGGGCGGCCACATGCCCGCGCAGGCCAATGGCATCCATGTGCCGGTGGCGGGTGACGCCTCTGCTGCGGCGCCCGGTCAGGCCGCGGTGCCGCCTATCACCGTGCCTCCCGGGGCTGCGGCTGAACGCGCAGCGGGTTGATGGCCTGTTCCGTCGGTCAATCCGGAAAACTATCCACTATCAATTAAATAGCTGCTTGCGCCCGTACTTCTTGGGTCAGCAGCCGTTTTGCCATTGAAAGCACGGCCCGGTCCTTGCTGAGCAGCAAGGCTTTGGCCGCAACCGCCAGATCGATGAACTTCTGGTCGTCAGGGTCACTGCAGGTGACGCCGGCCTTGGCGGCGACCTCCGTCAGGCGCACATGCCGGTCAAAGGCGGCGAGCACATCGCCGGCGCTCAATTCGTAAAACGCCAGGCGCGGAATGATTTGCGGATAGGCCAGCACGCGCTCAAGCTCGTCGCGCATGGCCTGCGTGGCCAGCCAGTCGAGCTCGCCGGCCTCCAGCGCTCTTTTCAGCGGCTGCGCCGCCGCGTCGTTAAAGACAAACAGGTCGAGGACGATGTTGGTGTCCAGCACGATGGGCTGGCGCGCGGGGGCCGTCACGCGGCCGGCTCGTTGGGTGCGGCGGCGGCCGGTTTGCCGCGTGCGGAGCCGGCCACCATGTCAAAGCGGAACAGGCGGCACTCAATGGGGCCGTTCCACATCGGCACGCGGCGCGATTCTTTCAGGCGCATCTTGCCGGGCAGCTTGAGGTCGGGCGTGAGCACGTGGGCTGTCCAGCCGGCGTAGTTTTTCTTCCAGTGCGCGGCCAGTTGCGGAAAGAAGTCGGTGGCTTCTTCGCCCCAGGCGTTTTGTGCCTGCTCGCGGCCCGGGTTGGCCGAGCGGTCACGCGGGGTTTCAAACGCGGGCTCTTCACGGGTGTCGGCGCTGTTGCGATAGTCACCCGCATCGCGATTGAGCGGCTGGCCGAATTCATCGATGGGCTGGTTGCGGTGGTCCTGCTGCGCGCGCGGGTCTTGTTGCTGGCGGCGCTGGTCGCGCCCCTGCACACCGGTAATGCCGGCCACACCCGCTACGTCAATACGTTCACCATAAGGCGGGTTCACCAGCATCACGCCCGACGGCGCAGGCGGCATGCGCTGCAACGCGTCACCGCCGCGCAGCTGCACGGCGTTGGCCACACCGGCGCGCTCGGCATTGCGCTCGGCAAAGTCGACCATGCGGAAAGATACATCGCTGCCGAAGACCGGCGCCGTGGGCTCGGTGATGGCGGCTTCGGCCTGGTCGAGCAGGCCGTCCCATACATGGCCCTGGAAGGGCAAATACTTCTGGAAGGCAAAGCGCCGGTTGATGCCGGGGGCGATGTTGCAGGCAATCTGCGCCGCCTCAATCGCGATGGTGCCCGAGCCGCAGCAGGGGTCGTACAGCGGCACGCCATCCTTGCAGAGCTGGTCCCAGCCACTGGCGGCAATCATGGCCGCGGCCAGGGTTTCCTTCAGCGGGGCGTCGCCTTTGTCTTCACGCCAGCCGCGCTTGAAGAGCGGCTCGCCCGAGGTGTCGATGTAGATGGTGACGGTGTCGGTCGTCAGGTGCACGTAGACGCGCACATCCGGCCAGCGCGTGTCGACGCTGGGCCGCACGTCGTCGAACTTGGCGCGAAAGCGGTCGGCAATCGCGTCCTTGATCTTCAGCGCGGCGAAGTTCAGGCTTTGCAGCGGGCTGTGCTGGGCGGTGATCTCGACCTTGAAGGTTTGCTTGGGCGTGAACCAGATTTCCCAGGCCACGTTGGCGGCTGCGTTGTAGAGATCTTGCTCGCTGCGGTACTGGTTGTGTTGCAGCTCGATGAGCACGCGCTGCGCCAGGCGGCTGTGCAGGTTGAGCTGCAGCGCATCGCGCCAGGAAGCCTGCAGTTGCACGCCGGCGCGCCAGGCTTTGCCCTGGATGCCGGTGACGCGCTGCACTTCGGTGGCGAGCAGTGCCTCGACGCCTGCGGCGCAAGGTAAAAAGAGTTGGAGTTGGTTCATGACTGACTTTGAAAGACGGGGCAGCGCGGCCTGATAGCGCGGCTAGAGTGACTTGCGCAAATTGGCAGGCGCGATGCGCAAGGCTTCGCGGTACTTGGCCACGGTGCGGCGCGCGCATTCAATGCCCTGCTCTTTGAGCATTTCGGAAATCTGGTTGTCGCTGAGCGGCTTTTTGAGGCTTTCAGACGAGACGAATTGTTTGATGAGCGCGCGCACCGCTGTGCTGGACGCGTTGCCGCCGGTTTCGGTGCCCAGGGCGGAGCCGAAGAAGTACTTGAGCTCGAAGGTGCCGAAGGGCGTGCCCATGTATTTGGCTGTGGTCACGCGCGAGATGGTGGACTCATGCAGGCCCAGCTCATCGGCAATTTCGCGCAGCACCAGCGGGCGCATCGCAAGCTCGCCGTGGGTAAAGAAGTTCTTCTGCCGCTCCACAATCGCGCTGCTCACGCGCAGGATGGTGTCAAAGCGCTGCTGGATGTTTTTGATGAACCAGCGTGCCTCTTGCAGGCGCTGCTGCAGCGCCTGGCCGCCCTGGCCCTTGTGCTGCTTGAGGGCGTTGGCATAGATGTCGTGCACGCGCAGGCGCGGCATGACGTCACCGTTGAGCGAGACCTTGAAGCCCCGGCCCGACTTGATGACGATGACGTCGGGCACGATCAGGTTGCGCTCCACATTCACAAAGCGGCGCCCGGGTTTGGGATCCAGCCGTCCGATGATGGTGATCGCGCCCTTGATCGCGGCTTCGGTGAAGCCGCACAGGTGCGACAGCCGTTTCACATCGCGTTTGGCCAGCAGCTCCATCGGCTGCTTGCACATGGCAATGGCGGCACGGGTTTCTTCGCAGTCCTTGCAGTCCAGCAATTGCAGCCCCAGGCATTCGGCCAGGTTGCGCGCGCCTACGCCGGCCGGCTCCATGTGGTGCAGCAGCTTGAGCGCCATGGCAAAACGCTGCTCCAGTTCTTCGGCCTGCTCCAGGTCGTTGCCGGCCAGGCCGGCCGCCAAAGACGCCAGGCTGTCTTCCAGATAGCCGTCGTCGTTGAGCGATTCAATGAGGAAGTGCAGCGCTGCGCGGTCTTCTTCAGAAAGCCGCAGGCCCAGCGACTGCCGGTGCAGGTGGTCTTGCAGCGACTCGTGGCTGCCCGTCAGGTCGGAGGCCTCGGTATCGCTCTCTTCGTTGTTGTTCTTGCGCGGCGGCGCGTCACTGCCCCACTCGCTGTCGTCAGGCGCGGTTTCCACCGTGCCGTCGCCGTCCCAGCTTTCCTCCAGCTTGGGCTCCGCGCTGACCTCGGACTCACCGGCGGCCGAAGCGCCCGCGTCATCCGGGGCGGCAGAGCCGGAATCCGTTGTGGACTCAAACTCCCGGCTGTCCTGGCTGACCGGCGTGTTGACATGCTCCAGCCCGAACTCCTCACGCACAGCCGTTTCCTCGGCTATTTCCAGGAAGGGATTCTCATCGAGCATCTGCTCGACTTCCTGGCTCAGCTCAAGCGTCGACAGCTGCAGCAGCCGGATCGACTGCTGCAGTTGAGGCGTCAGCGCGAGGTGCTGCGAGACGCGAAGCGAGAGGCCTTGTTTCATTTCAAGGAGCTTTGATGGGAGCGCAGAAAAAGTTTAAGCGGGGGCCGCGGATCTGGCTTTGCCAGGCCGCAGGCGCCGTCCCCGGAAGGGGAGAGGGCGCTACACGAAGTGAGCGACAACAGGGGAGAGCCATCTCTACATCTTGAAGTGTTCGCCCAGATACACGCGGCGCACATCGACGTTGTTCACGATCTCGGAAGGTGTGCCCTGGGCGAGCACATGGCCGTCGCTGATGATGTAGGCGTGGTCGCAAATGCCTAGTGTCTCGCGCACGTTGTGGTCGGTGATCAGCACGCCGATGCCGCGTGACTTCAAAAAACCGATGATGCGCTGGATCTCGATGACGGCGATCGGGTCGATACCGGCAAAGGGCTCATCAAGCAGGATAAAACGTGGCTGGGTGGCCAGCGCCCGTGCGATCTCGACGCGGCGGCGTTCGCCGCCCGACAGCGCCGGCGCCGGCGAATTGCGCAGGTGGTCTACCCGCAAATCCTGCAGCAGCGCGTCCAGGCGCGACTCAATGTCGGCACGGCCCAGCGGCTTGCCCTTGGCATCGAGCTGCAGCTCCAGCACGGCGCGCACGTTTTCTTCCACCGTGAGCTTGCGAAAGATAGAGGCTTCCTGCGGCAGGTAGCTCAGGCCCAGGCGGGCGCGCAGGTGAATCGGCATGTGCTCGACCGACTGCCCGTCGATGGAGATCTCGCCCGCATCGGCGCGCACCAGGCCCACGATCATGTAAAAAGAAGTCGTCTTGCCGGCGCCGTTGGGGCCCAGCAGGCCCACCACTTCGCCTTTTTGTACGGACAGCGACACGTCCTGCACCACCTTGCGGCTGCCGTACGATTTCTGCAGCCCTTGCGCGACGAGGCGGCTGGGGGGCGGGGCGGAGGCGCCCGGCGCGGCATGGGCCGCCGAAGTGTCAGTCACCACATCCATCTGTGCAGGTTCTTTCTAGTTCTTTTCGTTGCCCAGCGTGGTGCTGGGGCGCAGGGTGGCGGGAGGCGCGACGGGCGTTTTTGCACCCGGCGCCGAGGCCGCGGCGCGCGGCGACAGCATGGCGCGGATCCGCCCGGTCGGGTTGGCGGCGGTTTTGTTTTGCGCGCCCCCATCCACCGTGAAAACGTCGGTGTTGTTGTCGTAGACGATCACGGCGCCGGTGGTTTCGTCCACCAGGGTGGCGCCGTTGTAGCGGCGCACCACGGCGCGCTTGATGAATTTGACGAGGTCGGCCTTGCTGTCGTACTCAATCCGCTCGCCCTCGCCTTCGATGTACTCGTCCACGCCATCGCGTTTTTTGCGGTAGAAGGCCAGCTTGCCGGGCGCCGCGACCGACACCGCCTGCTGGTAGCCCTCCGGGTCCTGGCTGACGTCGACCCGCTCGCCGCGCACGATGGTCGTACCCTTGGTGATCACCACATTACCGGTGAAAACGCTGGTTTGCTTCAAATCGTCATAACGCAGGGCGTCGGCCTCGGCATTCATCGGCTTGTCCCGGTCTGCTTTTTCAGCCCAGGCCGGAAACGCCGCCCCCAGCGCCAGAACAGCCGGCAGGATGAGGGAAAAAAGGGGATGTTTCATAAGGCACGAATCTTGCTGTATTTGTGTCCGGCCATTGTAGCCATGCAAGCTGTGGGAATGGCTTGCGCGGGGAATTATTAGGGGCATAAAAAAACCCGCCGGACGAGGGCGGGTTTTTGTGGGCATACGGCTGGCTCAAGGCCTGCCGGCCCGTTTTGTGGTTTTTCCGGGCTTTTCCGGCTTTTTTCCGGTCTTACTTGCGGCGGGACTGCGCGATCAGGAAGTCGGTGACCTGAAGTGCGCGGGCCATGTTTTGGGCCAGAGAGCCCGAAGTGTAGTAACGGCCGGCAACGCCGAGCGCCGGCACGCCGTCGACCTGGTAGGCGTCCTGCAGCTGCGTCGCCTTGCGCGCTTTGGTGGTGACGGAAAAGGAGTTGTACATCTCGACAAACTTGGCCTTGTTCAGGCCCTGTTTTTCGGCCCATGCCGTCACCAGATCGGCAGTATTGAGCGCCTGCTTTTCCACGTGGATGGCCGCAAACACCTTTTTATGCAGCTCCTCGACCTTGCCCATGGCCTCGAGTACGTAGAAAAGACGCTGCTGCGGTTCGAAATCGGGGCGGAAGGACACCGGAACACGCCTGATCACCACGTCCTTGGGCGCCTGTTTGATCCAGGCTTCGAGCTGCGGCTCAAAGGCATTGCAGTGCGGGCAGCTGTACCAGAAGAACTCCACGACCTCGACCTTGCCTGCGGGCGCTTCGGTCGGGGCTGCTTTGCCCAGCTCCAGGTAGTCGGTGCCTTCCTTGAAGGCGCGGGCCTGGGCTTGTGACAAGGTGGGCAGGGCGGTAGCGCCCAAGGTGACGACGGCTGCGGACGCGGCTGAAAGCGAAAACTCACGACGTTGCATCAAATTCTTCTCCTGGGATTGCAGAAATGGCTGGGATGGCTGGGTGCCAGGCTGCAGTGCAGCCTGGGCGGCAGGGTTACAGGGGTTTGTATGCCTGCCGCGTGAAAAGTTCAGCGCTGAACCCTGACCAGCGCGGTTTCAATGGAATTGTTGTCCAGCCGTTCCTTGGCTTTGTCGGCGTCTTCTTTCTTGTCAAAGGGGCCAAGGCGCACGCGGTACACGGTACGGCCGGCCTGCTCGCGCTCGCTGACTTTGGCCTGCATGCCCAGCAGCAAGAGCTTGGCGCGCTGCTGCTCGGCATCTTCAGGCGTGCGGAAAGCACCGGCCTGGATGAAATAGCTGAAAGGGTCGACGCCGGGGCCTGAGGACAGCCCTTCCACCTTGGCTTTGGCCAGGTCACCCAGTGGGTCCGCGGCCGGTGCGGGCTTGGCAGCGGCAGCCTTGACGGGCGCGGAAGCCGCAGCCTTGGGCTGCGCCGACGGGTCGGGCACGGCGGTGCTGCTCACTTCACCAGAGGCTTGCGGCGCGGCCGGCGCCTTGGGCTGGTTCTTGCCGGCCAATGGCGCGTTCGGGTTCCAGTCCTTGTTCTTCTTGGCTTCGGCGGCGTCGCTGTCGGGGTTGCGCGCCTGGCTCTTGTTCATGAAGGGAACCGGCACCTTGGTGATGTAGACCGCCACGGCCAGCGCGGCGCCCAGGCCGATCAGGGCGCCAATAATCAAACCCAGCAGGGTTCCGCCTCGTTGTGTGTTCATACCTTGCCCACGTTCATTGCCTTGTCCTGAAAATCGCATGCTTTTTTGCCGCTTCGCTGCTGTTTACATCTTGCGCGGAGCGCTCACGCCCAGCACCGCCAGGCCATTGTGCAACACCTGCGCGGTCGCGGCGACCAGCGCCAGGCGCGCCAGCTTGACGGCTTCGTCATCCACCAGGATGCGCTCGGCATCGTAATAGCTGTGATAGCTCGCCGCCAGCTCCCGCAGGTAAAAAGCCACGTCGTGTGGTGCAAATCCGTCAGCCGCGTTGGCCAGCATGTCGGGGTACTTGGCCAGCAGCAGCATCAGTGGCTGCGCCTGCGGGCTGTCCAGCGCCGACAGGTCGACAGCCTTGAGGCTCGCCTCCTCGCCGGCCCAGGTGGTCAGGATGGAGCAGATGCGCGCATGCGCGTACTGCACGTAGTACACCGGGTTTTCGTTGTTCTTGGCCAGCGCCAGGTCGATGTCGAAGATGTATTCGGTGTCGGGCTTGCGGCTGAGCAAAAAGAAGCGCACGGCGTCGGCGCTGGTCCATTCGATCAGATCGCGCAAGGTGACGTAGCTGCCGGCGCGCTTGGAGATCTTGACCTCTTCGCCGTTGCGCACCACACGCACCATGGTGTGCAGCACGTAGTCGGGGTAGCCCTGGGGGATGCCTTCGCTGGCGGCCTGCAGCCCGGCGCGCACGCGGGCGATGGTGCCGTGGTGGTCCATGCCCTGGATATTGATGGCCTTGCCGAAGCCGCGCTCCCATTTGGCCAGGTGGTAGGCCACGTCAGGCACAAAGTAGGTGTAGCTGCCGTCGCTCTTTTTCATCACGCGGTCTTTGTCGTCGCCGTAGTCGGTCGACTTCAGCCACAGCGCGCCGTCCTGCTCGTAAGTCTTGCCGGCGTCTTTCAGCCTGGCCACCGTGGCGTCGACGCGGCCCGAGCTGTACAGGCTGGACTCCAGGTAGTAGTTGTCGAACCTGACCGAGAAGGCTTTCAAGTCCAGGTCCTGCTCGTGGCGCAGGTAGGCCACGGCGAACTGGCGGATCGAGTCGATGTCTTCCACATCGCCGGAAGCGGTGTATTCGCGGTCGTCTGACTTGACGGTCTTCTTGGCCAGAAAGTCGGCCGCGATGTCGGCGATGTAGTCGCCGTTGTAGGCCGATTCGGGCCAGCCGGCGTCGCCGGGCTTGATGTTTTTGGCGCGCGCCTGTGTGCTGGTGGCCAGGGTCTGGATCTGCACGCCCGCGTCGTTGTAATAGAACTCGCGCCAGACCTTGGCGCCCTGCGTGGCAAAGAGGTTGCAGATCGCGTCGCCCAGCGCGGCCTGGCGGCCATGGCCCACATGCAGCGGGCCCGTCGGGTTGGCCGAAACGAATTCCACAATCATCTTGCGCCCCGGGTCGGCCGGCTGCACACCGAACTGCGCACCGGCGGCCAGCACTTCGCGCACGGTCTCCTGCTTGGCGGCGGGTTTGAGGCGGATATTGATAAAGCCGGGGCCGGCGATCTCGACGGCGTCTACCCAGCGCTCAAAGGCGGGCTTTGTAAGCAGGTTGGCGCGCAGGTTTTCGGCCACCTGGCGGGGGTTGAGCTTGAGCGGCTTGGCCAGCTGCATGGCGGCCGTGCAGGCGAAATCGCCATGGGCCGCCACTTTGGGGGATTCAAACGCGGCTTTGTCGCCTGCGCCGGGGGAAAGTTCTTCCAGGCCCGCAGCCAGAGCCGCGAGCAGGTCTTTTTTAATGGAGAGCATCGGCTGATTTTACGTTTAAGGCTTAGACAGCCTGCTGTTAAGCGCTGTCCAGGTCGTCGAATTTGCCCCGGGCGGCGTTATGTGTTGGAATTCACCCGCACCTACTGATTCATTACATATTTGAAAAAGGAGCCTCTCATGAAAAAACTGCTGTCCCTTATCGCTGTGACCTGTGTTATGTCCATGGGCCTGCCGGCCGTGGCCCAGGCCGCGGGCGCCGAAGCCGATTGCGCCGCCAAATCCGCCGAGAAAAAGCTGGCGGGCGCTGCCAAAGCCAGTTTTGAGAAGAAGTGCATCCGCGAGTCCACCCCTGCGCCCAGCGCCGCCTGCGAGAAGTCCGCCGCCGACAAGAAGCTCGCCGGCGCCGCCAAGGCCTCGCACATCAAGAAGTGCTCGGCAGACGAAAAAGCCGCCGCAGCGCCTGCCGCCGCCGCACCGGCTGCCAAGCCAATGGCTGCCGCTTCCGCGAAAAAGTAAGCCGTCCGATATCCCCGGCGCCTGACTGACGCCGCAAATACAACCCCCGCCAGGGCGACCTCGCGGGGGTTTTCTTTTGCACATCAATCAGCCGACGGCGCTCAAGGCCCCTTCCAGCTGGGGCCGCGGAACTGGCTTTGCCAGGCCGCAGGCCCCGTCCCGTGCAAAGGGGAGAGGAAGCTACACGAAGTGAGCTTCAACAGGGGTGTAGCAACTTCTCCCGCGCCGCCTGCTTGACGGCCGCCGTCAGCCGCTGCGCCGCCAGCGGCTCGCGCGCCCAGTGCTGCCAGTACAACTGCACATCCACCGGGCAGTCCGGCAGCACCTCTTGCAGGGGCGGGCGGTGCGCGCGCCCTGCCAGCAGGATATCGGGCACCATGCCCCAGCCCATGCCCAGCTCCAGCGCCAGTTCAAACGCATCCACGGCCGGCACGAAATGGCGCGGGTACAGCGCGCCTTTCAGCTTGAAATGCTGGGCCAGAAAGGCATCTTGCAATGCGTCTTTGCGGTTGAAGATCACCGCGGGGCTGGCCAGCAGGCGATGGGCCAGGCGGCCCGGCGCGGTCTTGCTGCCGGGCGCAGGCTCGTTCCATTGAGCGACCAGCGCGGGCGATGCCATGCAGCGGTAGCGCATCACGCCCAGCGGCTCGGCCACGCAGCCGCGCATGGCCTCGGCCAGCGTGGTCACGCAGCCCGTCACGTCGCCGCTTTTGAGGGCGTCGTGGGTGTGGTCCTGGTCGTCCACCACCACATCCAGCAGCAGGCCGTGGCCGTGCAGCACCGGCGCCACACCCGGCAAAAACCAGCTGCTCAAAGAGTCTGCGTTCACCGCCACGCTCAGGCTTTGCAGGCGCCCGGCCTTGCCGCCGCCGTGCAAGCCGGTGAACAGGTCGGATTCCATCAGCCGCACCTGCCGCACATGCCCCAGCAGCGCCTGGCCGGCCGGCGTCGCGCGCACCTGCTTGCCGCGCACCAGCAGGCGCTGGCCCAGTGCGGCCTCCAGCGACTTGATGCGCAGCGACACGGCGGCCAGCGTCAGGCTCAGGGCCTTGGCGGCGTCGCCGAAGCTGCCGTGTTCGATCACGGCGGCGAGGGCTTCGAGTTGTCGGGCGTCCAGCATGAGGTTCAGTGATGACTTAAGTTAATTATTAATTGACAAGTCTTAGTTTTAGTTAATTTTGTTTAACTATTATGCGCCCTGACGCACACTCTGGCCCATGAACCCACTCGCCGCCCCCGCCTTCCTGACCGGTATGGTCCTCAGCCTGTCACTCATCATGGCCATAGGCCCGCAAAACGCCCATGTGATCCGCATGGGGCTGCTGCGCCAGCACCTCTGGCTCACAGTCGCCGTCTGCGTGCTGACCGATGTGGCGCTGATCGGCCTGGGTGTGATGGGCCTGGCGCAGCTGGGCGGCCTGTCTGACAAGCTGTTGGGCGCCATGACGGGCGCGGGCGCGCTGGTGCTGCTGGTGTACGGCGCGCAGGCCATGCGGCGCTTTTTGCAGCCGGCGGCCCAGGGGGCAGACGGCGCGCCGGCGCCGGGTGCCGAAGCGATACCGCGCCGCAAAGCCATCGGCCTGGCCCTGGCTTTGTCGTGGCTGAACCCGCACGCCTGGCTGGACACCGCGGTGGTGATAGGCACGGCCTCGCTGGCTTATGCGCAGCCCGACAACGCGGTGTTCGGCCTGGGGGCGATTACCGGCTCGCTGTTGTGGTTCACCGGCCTGGGCGTGGCGCTGTGGTGCGTGGGGCGCAAGCTCAATTCACCGGTGGTGTGGCGCGCCATGGATTTGCTGGTGGCGCTGATGATGTGGGGCACGGCCTTCTGGCTGATCCGCGGCCTGCTTTAAAAGTTAACCGAAACCGCGTGCGAGGAACACCGCCACGAGCGGAATAAAAGGCAGGATGTGCGCCTGCACCATCACCAGCCGGCGCGCTTTTTTGACTTCCACCGCATCAGGCAAGGTGCCGCTCGCGCGCAGCGCACGCCGCCAGCGCACAAACATCATGGTCGGCTTGACGGAGATCAGCCCCACCGCCAGGAACATCAGCAGCTTCAGGTAGAGCAGCGGGTTGTGGCCGTACCAGGCCGCGCCCTTGGTGCCCAGGAACACGCGCGCCAGGCCGGTCACAAACACCGCACCGGCGGCGATGCCGTAGACCATATCGACCTTGCCCAGCCGCTCGACCACAGCGGCATTGAGCCATTCGGGGCGGCACAGAGCCGCCTCGCTCGCCAGGAAAACCACCATGGTGAAGATGGCCAGCAGGTGGGCATAGGCCAGCAGGGCTTCGAGCGTCATCGCGAGATCCTTTTTCAGTCTTGTGTCTTGTTGGGCGTCAGGCTTTTGCGGACGCCGCCGAGCGCCAGAACTCCGGCTGGCTGTAATGGTGCTTGAGAAAGTCCACCCACAGCCGAACCCGCAGCGGCAGGTGTTTGCGCTGCGGAAACACCGCGTAAATGCCGTTGGGCGGCGCGGCGAAATCTTCGAGCAGCGCCACCAGCCGGCCGGCGGCGATTTCCGACTCGACCTCCCAGGTGCTGCGCCAGGCTATGCCGCAGTCGGCCAGGCACCAGTCGTGCAGCACTTGCCCGTCAGAGCAATCCAGCGGCCCACCGGGCTTGAGGTGAATCAGCTCGCCGGCCACCTGAAATGCCCAGCCGCGCGTTTGCGAGGCGTCGCTGGACAGCGTGAGGCAATCAAAGCGCGCCAGCTCGCTCGGGTGCTGCGGCGTGCCGTGGGTCTTGAGGTAGCGCGGCGTGGCCACGCACAGGCGCCGGTTGTCGGCCATGCGCACACTGACGAGTGAGGAGTCCGGCATGTCGCCCACGCGCACCGCGCAGTCAAAGCCCTCGCCCGCCAGGTCGACCACGCGGTCGCTCAGGTTCAGGGTGATGGTGACATCGGAATGCTGCTCGCGAAAGCGGGTGACCAGGGGTGCGACATGGCGGCGCCCAAAGCCCGCCGGCGCGGTGATGCGCAAATGCCCGCTGGCCTTGACGCCGCCGGCCGACACGCTGGCCTCCGCGTTCGCCAAGTCAGCCAGCAGGCGCTGGCAATCTTCCAGAAAAGCGCTGCCTTCGTGCGTGAGCGCAATGCGCCGTGTGGTGCGCACCAGGAGCTTCACACCCAGCCGTTCTTCCAGCGCATCCAGCCGCCGGCCCATGATGGCGGGCGCCACGCCTTCGGATTTGGCGGCCGTTTTCTTGCTGCCGCGCGCTACCACCGAGACGAAAGATTCCAGCTGCTTGAGTTTGTCCATGCGGCCTCATTATGCGCACGAATGTCAGCAATCAACACGGAATCAACCCGTATTCCGCCGCGAGCCCCAGCGCGGGTTGCCCCGACTGTTGCTGAAATGATTAACGCGCCGTCAGCGCGTGACGCCGCCGGCCTGGAGTGCATCCATGGCGTCCTCGGCATAGCCCAGCTCCCGCAGCAGCTCCCGTGTGTGCTCGCCCAGCCGGGGCGGGCTCATGCGAATGGCCGGGCGTTCGCCGCCCAGCGTGAGGGGCAGCAGCACGGTGGGGCTGATTTGCCCCGTACGCTCGCCGTCAGACAGCGTGATGGGCGCAAGCCCGCCGGTGGCCTTAAGGTGCGGGTCGTCAAACAGGTCTTGCGGCCGGGTGATGGGCGCGAAAGGCAGCGCATGCATTTCAAACACGGCGCCCAGCTCGGCGGCGCTGTGCCCGGCCAGGTGCGAGCGCAGCATCGGCATCAACCAGTCACGGGCACGCACGCGATCGTTGTTGCTCACTAGCCGAGGGTCGGCCCGCAACTCCTGCAAGCCGAAGGCCTCGCAAAAGACCGCCCACTGCGTGTCGCTCACGACCGCCAGGAAAATCTGCTCGCCGTCCTTGACGGTGAACACGTCGTAGACCGCCCAGGCCGAGATGCGGCTGGGCATGGGCGCGGCAGGCTGGCCGGTCACGGCGAACTGCATCATGTGCTGGGCCACCAGGAACACATTGTTTTCAAACAGCGCGGCCTGCACCTCCTGGCCCTTGCCGGTTTTCTCTCGCGCGGCCAGCGCGGCCATGGCGCCTATCGCGCCGAACATGCCGCCCATGATGTCGTTGACGCTGCTGCCGGCGCGCAGCGGGTCGCCGGCGCGCCCGGTCATATAGGCCAGGCCGCCCATCATCTGCACCACTTCATCGAGCGCCGTGCGGTGGTCGTAAGGGCCGGGCAAAAAGCCTTTGTGGCTCACATAGATCAGCCGTTCATTGAGCTGCGAAAGGCTGGCGTAGTCCAGGCCCAGTTTCTTCATGGTGCCGGGCTTGAAGTTCTCGCTCACCACATCCGCGGTGGCGACCAGCTTGAGCACCAGCTCGCGCCCCTCGGGCTTTTGCAGGTCGACGGCGATGCTTTTTTTGTTGCGGTTGAACATCGGGAAAAAGCCCGAGCCCGAGCCGATCAGCTTGCGCGTGTTGTCGCCGGTAATCGGCTCGACCTTGATGACCTCGGCGCCCAGGTCGGCCAGCAGCATGCCGCAGGTCGGGCCCATGACCATGTGGGTGAATTCGACAACGCGCAGGCCTGCATAAGGCATGGGTTTGTTGGGTGGCGTGCCTGCTTCAGACATGGGCGCCTTTCTGTACAACGTTTTTTTGCATAAAACCTTTGGGTAAACCGGCTTCGGGTGTCATGCCGTAAATCGGCTCGCCCGGCAGCCCGGCCCGCAGCGGCTCGCGCGCGGCCATCAGCTTGCCCAGATCCAGGCCGGTGGCGACACCCATGGCCTCGAACATAAAAGCCAGGTCTTCGGTGACCACATTGCCCGACGCGCCCGGCGCATAAGGGCAGCCGCCCAGGCCGCCCAGCGAGGCATCGAACGTGCGCACGCCTTCTTCATAGGCGGCCAGGCAGTTGGCCAGGCCCAGGCCGCGCGTGTTGTGCATGTGGGCCGCGCCGGCGTGTGCGCCTATCTCCACGCGCAGCCGCCTGAAAAGGCGTTTGACCTGCGCCGGGTTGGCATAACCCGTGGTGTCCGACAGGCCCACTTCGTCGGCGCCCGCGTTGATGCATTGAGCGGCGATGCGCATCACGTCGTCTTCCGCCACCTCGCCCTGCAGCGTGCAGCCGAAGGCGGTGGAAATGCCCACCTCGACCATCACCTGCGGCGCGGTGTCGCGGCGCAGCGCCGCCACGGCGCGCACCTCCTCGATCATCTCTTCGCGGGTCTTGCGCACATTGGCCAGCGAATGCGCGGCGCTGGCCGACACCGGCAGGGTGAGTTTGTGCACGCCGGCCGCCAGGGCCGCCTCGGCGCCGCGCAGGTTGGGCACCAGCGCCATGACCGTGAGGCCAGGCAGCGTCAGCGCGTGCCGCACCACCTCGGCGGCATCGGCCATTTGCGGTAGCAGTTTGGCCGGCACAAAAGAGGCGACCTCGATTTCCCGCAGGCCGGCTTCGTACAAGGCCGTGATCCAGCGCAGCTTGTGGTCCGTCGGCATGACGGCCTTGACCGACTGCAGGCCGTCGCGCGGCCCGACTTCGCTGATCAGCACCTCGGGGGTGGCGGGGAGTGTGTGCGGGTTTGCGGTCATTGATGATGTTCTGTAAGATAGAACATGGTTCTTTCTAATGAAATGCTCCGTGATTCGCCGCGGCTTGTCAAGCCGACCACCATCATGCCCCTGCTTCCCTGAAAGGCACGACATGCCCCGCAAAGCCCAAATCGAATCTGTGGCTGACAGCCACGCAGCGCCCGGCGGCGCGGCCGCGGTCGACCGCGCCCTGACGCTGCTGGCGGCCTTCCGCGCGGGCGACGCCTCGCTCAGCCTGGTGGAGCTCGCCGGCCGCACGCAGCTCTACAAAAGCACGGTGCTGCGCCTGCTGGCTTCGCTGGAGCACGCGCGTCTGGTGCAGCGGCTGGATGACGGCAGCTATGGCCTGGGCAATGAAGTGGCGCGGCTCAATGCGGTGTACGCCGCCTCGTTTTCACTCGACCGCGTGGTGATGCCGGCCCTGCGTGCCCTCGTGGCGGCCACGCGCGAAAGCGCGGCCTACCATGTGATGCAAGGCCAGGGCTCTGAAGCCGTGCGCCTGTGCCTGTACCGCGTTGACTCGCCCCAGCCGGTGCGCGACCACATACGCGCCGGCGACGTGCTGCCGCTGAACCGCGGCACGGGCGGGCGCGTGCTGTCGGCCTTTGGCCCCAAACCTGCCGCCGCCAGCGCGAAAGACAAAAACCTCTATGCCCGCATCCGGGAGCAAGGCTATTTCTCGGCAACGGGCGACCGCCTGGCAGGCGTGGCCGGCATTTCGGCGCCGGTTTTCAGGGCCGACGGCAGCCTGGCCGCCGCGCTGACGCTGACCATGCCGGCCGGGCGTTACGACGGGCAGCACGTCCAAAAGGTGCTGCAGGCGGCCCGGAAACTCGGGGCGCAGCTATAACCGGCGGTGGTTCTCAGCGCTTTCGCTGCTGAATTAGGTAGATCAATGTCACAGATAAAGCGATTTCGCGGTAATTAATCGCGCGTGGTGTATCAAATACAGTAGAGGCTTATGGAAAAGCCCCGCTCCAACTCGCCTGTCAAACTGCGCGCCGTGCTGTTTGATGCCTACGGCACGCTGTTCGACGTGTACAGCGTGGGCCTGCTGGCGGAGCAGTTGTTTCCGGGCAAGGGTGAAGCGCTGGGCGTGCTGTGGCGCGACAAGCAGATTGAATACACCCGCCTGGTGACCATCAGCAATGGCGGCGCGCACTACCAGCCGTTCTGGGACCTCACGCGGGCTGGCCTGCGTTATGCATGCAAGCGGCTGGGGCTGGACCTGGGCGCCGCCCAGGAAAAGCAGCTCATGAACCAGTACCGCCACCTGTCGGCCTTTCCTGAAAACCGCGAGGTGCTGCAGGCGCTAAAGGCGCGCGGCATCGTCACCGGTATCCTCTCCAACGGCGACCCTTCCATGCTGGACGTGGCTGTGAAGTCGGCCGGGCTGGACGGCGTGCTGGACCATGTGATCAGCGTGGACAGCATCCGCAAATACAAGACGGCGCCCGAGGCCTACGCGCTCGGGCCCGCCGCGACCGGCTTCGAAGCGAAGCAGATCGGCTTTGTGAGCTGCAACAGCTGGGACGCGCTGGCCGCCACCTGGTATGGCTACCAGACGCTTTGGGTGAACCGCTACCAGCTGCCGTTTGAAGAACTGGGCACGCAGCCCGTGCATACCGGCAGTAGCCTGCGTGATGTGCTGTCCTTGCCGCTGCAATGATTCGGCATTCACGCTTCAGGTTTTGAATTGTTTTTGAATCTTTGAGTTTTGAGCTTTTGAATTTTTGAGAAAAGGGACCACACCATGAGCACAACAAACACCACACCGCGCACCGCCAGCCATCGCCTGCAGGTTGCCACCAATCTTTACCGTTTTGTCGAAGACGAAGTGCTGCCCGGCACCGGTGTGGCCAGCGCCACTTTCTGGAAGGGCTTTGACGCCATCGTGGCCGACCTGGCGCCGAAAAACCTCGCCCTGCTGGCCGAGCGCGACCGCCTGCAGACCGAGATGGACGCCTGGCACAAAGCCAACCCCGGCCCCATCACCGACATGAAGGCCTACCGTGCCTTCCTCGAAAAGACCGGCTACCTGGTGCCCTCGCCCAAGAAAGTCACCATCACCACCGGCAATGTCGATGCCGAACTCTCCAAGCAGGCCGGCCCGCAACTGGTGGTGCCTATCCTGAACGCGCGTTATGCGCTGAACGCCGCCAACGCACGCTGGGGCAGCCTCTATGACGCGCTCTACGGCACCGACGTTCTCTCTGAAGACAACGGCGCCACCAAAGGCAAAGGCTACAACCCGGTGCGCGGCGCCAAGGTGATCGAGTACGCACGTTATGTGCTGGACCGCACCGCGCCGCTGAAGAAGGGCTCGCACATCGATTCGACGGGCTATGCCGTCAAGGGCGGCAAGCTGGTGGTCTCACTCAAAGGCGGCAAGACGACTACGCTGGAAGACGCCAGCCAGTTCATCGGTTTCCAGGGCAAGGCGTCTGCGCCTTCGTCGGTGCTGCTGCAACACAACGGCCTGCACCTGGACATCCGCATCGACCGCGCAACACCCATCGGCAAAACCGACGCTGCCGGTGTGAGCGACCTGGTAGTCGAAGCCGCGCTGTCGACCATTCTGGATCTGGAAGATTCAGTCGCGGTGGTGGACGCCGACGACAAGGTGCTGGCCTACCGTAACTGGCTGGGCATTTTGCAGGGCACGCTGACCGAAAACGTGACCAAGGACGGCAAGACCTTCACCCGCGGCCTGAACCCCGACCGCGAATACACCTCGCCCAAAGGCAAGGCGGTCACGTTGCACGGCCGCTCGCTGATGTTTGTGCGCAATGTGGGCCACCTGATGACCAACCCGGCCGTGCTGTACACCGCCGCGGACGGATCGACGAAAGAAATCCCCGAAGGCATCCTCGACGCGGTCGTCACCACCGCGATCGCGATTCACGATTTGAAGCGCAAGGGCAAGGCCGGCATCAAGAACTCGCGCAAGGGCTCGGTTTACATCGTCAAGCCCAAGATGCACGGCCCCGACGAAGTCGCCTTTGCCGACGAACTTTTCCGCCGCGTCGAAAAAGTGCTGGGCCTGCCCGACAGCACCGTCAAGCTCGGCATCATGGACGAAGAGCGCCGCACCAGCGTCAACCTGAAGGCCTGTATCGCAGCAGCATCCAGCCGCGTTGCCTTCATCAACACCGGCTTCCTGGACCGCACTGGCGACGAGATGCACACCGCCATGCAGGCCGGTCCGATGATCCGCAAGGGCAATATGAAGATCAGCCCGTGGCTCAGCGCTTATGAGCGCAGCAATGTGCTGACGGGCCTGGCCTGCGGCCTGCGCGGCCGCGCCCAGATCGGCAAGGGCATGTGGGCCATGCCCGACCTGATGGCCGACATGCTCAAGATCAAAATCTCGCACCCGCAAGCCGGCGCCAACACCGCCTGGGTTCCGTCGCCCACGGCCGCGACGCTGCACGCGCTGCACTACCACCAGGTCAATGTGGCGGCGGTGCAAAAAGACATCGAGAAGAAGGTCGACCTGAAATCCGAAATCGCCCGCCTGCTGCCCGAGCTGTTGCTGGTGCCGGTCTCGCCCGACGCGCAATGGGCGCCCGCCGAGATCCAGCAGGAACTCGACAACAACGCCCAGGGCATTCTGGGCTATGTGGTGCGCTGGATCGACCAGGGCGTGGGCTGCTCCAAGGTGCCCGACATCCACAACGTCGGCCTGATGGAAGACCGCGCCACGCTGCGCATTTCAAGCCAGCACATGGCCAACTGGCTGCTGCACGGCATCGTCACCCATGCCCAGATCAAGGAAACCTTTGAGCGCATGGCCGCCGTGGTTGACGGCCAGAACGCCGGCGACCCGCTGTACAAAAAAATGGCGGGCAACTTCGAAACCTCGTCGGCGTACAAGGCGGCTTGCGACCTGGTCTTCAAGGGCCTGGAGCAACCCAGCGGCTACACCGAGCCGCTGCTGCATGCCTGGCGCCTGAAGGTCAAGGCCGGCGTCTGAGTGCTGTTGCCCTGAACTGAAAAAGGCGCTGTGAAGCGCCTTTTTTTATGGGCGGGGAATCCTCATTCGTACCCGGCGCGCCTAAAGCTCGCCCGCATCCACCAGCTGCCGCTGCTTGATGACGATCCGCAGGCTGGGGTGCTCAGGCCGTCCTGAGCGAAACAGCATCACGTCGGCATCCGCGCTGACCCAGGAGGCGGTGTCGGCGACGGCGCCTGGCGTTGCACCGAAAGCGGCGAGCTCTGGGCCCAGCCTCGCACGCAGGGATTGCAGCAGCGCCTCATGGACGTGGGCCATGGCGTTCTCCGACCCGGGGCCGGACGCCGGGTTGAGCAGCACCAGATCCATCTGCGCCAGCTTCTGGTGATTGAAGTACAGGGTTTGCTCGAAACGCGCGCCCTCGCACGCCGCATCGGCCACACGAAGCGAACCCAGCGCGCCTGAGGGCAGCCGCCGTGGCGCCCTGACGGGCTGTGCATCGGGCAGGGCGGCGGTGATTTGTTCGGCACCCATGCCCAGCAGTGCGGCATTTTCCAGCACGGTGTTAGCCCATGCGACCGGGCACAAGCCCAGTAAAAGTGCGCCGGCCAGGCAAGCACGCCGGCACCGGCCAGAAGATTCAGATGGGGCCCGGCGTAAGAAGAAGGGCCGGAATATCTCGAACAGAAAGAACATTAAACACACTCCGCAACACAGAAGGGCATTTTGCACACCCCAAAGTGTTGTGTGGAACCGACCGTTCCTCGCAGTTGCCCAACGTGCGAAGAGTCACATCAAAACCGGTATTCAGAGGCATTTAGGCGCAAATTACGGCCAATAGTTCTCTACCCGGGGCTTCAAACCATATGTGTACAGGCGAAACCAAGTGAAACATTTTGCAAGCATTTCGATGGAGACACAGTTGGCCCTTACCCTAGACACCTCTCTCGCCCCGGCACGGACGGTTGCAAGCTGGCTGGCTGAGTGGCTACACCTTTATTTTTCGCAAACCTTGGCTCCAGATGGCTTCGCAACCTGATGTTCTTCAATCCTGTCTCCAGGCTGCCGCCCAAGCGGCCCGGCCCGCCTTGGAGCAGTGCATAGAAGATGCGGTGTCGGGCATGCAGGTGGCGGAAACGCAATCCACCAAAGTCAGCGAACGTGACGAACTGGCCACCGCCTGGCGCGACCTGCAGAAGCACAAAGCCGCCTGGAGCGTGCAGTACCCCGCCGACCTGCTCGCGCACTTCAAGGCCAATGTGGCGACGGCCGCGCAGGCGGCAAGAACCCCCGAGGAATCCCCGCAGCAGCTCGCCGCCTCGGCTGCTGCGTCGTCCAGCGCCTTCGCCTCCCTGACCCACGCCAGCTTCTCCCTGGTCGATGACAGCCATGTCTCCAAGGCCATCGAGTCGTCGCGCCTGCTCCAGCAGGTGCTGCCCGCGGTTGAGCAGATACTGGCCGAACTCAACAAACTGATCAGTTCCGTGCAGGGGCTGCCCAATGTGCGGCCGGACCTCAACCCGCTGCGGCCCGACGTCTTTGCGCAAACCCTGCGCGAGATGGTGGCGGCCAGCCATGCCGAGCCGGCCATTGCCTCGCACTGGTTCAAATACCTGGCGGCGCCACTGGGGCGTGAGCTCAAGCGGCTGTATGAACGGCTGGTCAACCAGCTGGAGCTGGCCAACGTGCAGGGCGCCAGCTACCGCGTGCTGCAGACGCCGGCCAGCGTGGGCCGCAGGCGCGGCCAGGGCGGCAACGGCTCCAGCGCCGCTGCGATGGGCTCGGGCAACGGCGGCGGCAGTGGTGATGGCGACGGAACCGGCGCAGGTGGAGGTTATGGCGGCGGGGAAGGCGGCTATGGCGAGGGCTCCAGCGCTCCGGCGCCGCAGTACGCCGACCTGTCCAACTACGAAATCCGGGACGAGCTGTTCCAGGAGTTCCTGTTCGGCGGCGGCGGCAACGCGCACCACGGGCTGGCGCCTTCTTATTACCAGACGGTTGAGAAGGAACTGACGGCACTCAAGGAAGCGCCTGACTCCGGCTCCGCGCCGCTCGAGTCGCGTCCTGGTTACCTGTCTGACTACGAAGACATGCCGGCCGTCGACCGGCCGCAACGCCTGATCGACGAACGCAGCCACCTCAATGCGCAGGTGTGGGGCTCGTATGCCCAGCCCCGGGAGCGGGCGATCATCCGCACCCAGCTCAAAAAAGAAGCCCAGCAAGTCGGCCAGGTGCTGGGGCTGGAAGTGGTGCGCAAGCTGGTCAACCAGGTCGCACAAGACCCGCGCCTGCTGGTGCCGGTGCGCGAAGCCATCGTGGCGCTGGAGCCTTCGCTGCTGCGCCTGGCCATGGTGGACCCGCGCTTTTTCAGCGACGAAGGCCACGCCGGGCGCCGCATCATGGAGCGGGTGGCGCAGCGCAGCTTCAAGTACAACGACGAGTTCAGCCCCGAGTTCCTGGCATTTTTTGAGCCTGTCACACGCGCCTTCAATGGCCTCAACGGCCTCACGATCGAGGACGCGCAGCCTTTCGGCATGGCGCTGGCCACGCTCGAATACGGCTGGGACGAGCAGGACCAGCAAGAATCGCAAAACCGCAGCAATGTGCTGCAGGCCCTGCGTTTTGCCGAAGAGCGCCAGACGCAGGCCGACCAGATCGCTTTTGAGCTGAGCACGCGCTCGGACCTGGAGCAGGTGCCGGGCCTGGTGCTGGACTTCCTCTTCGGCCCCTGGGCGCTGGCCATGGCGCATGCCAAGCTGGCCGACACGCGCAACCAGATCGACCCCATGGGCTTCGGCTCCGTGGTGCCTGACCTGCTCTGGAGCGTCAAGCGCGAGGTGACGCTCAAGCGCCCGGCCAAGCTGATCGAAATGATCCCGGGCCTGCTGGCCAAGCTGCATGAAGGCCTGGAGCTGCTGGGCCAGGACCCGCGCGAGAGCGAGCCCTTTTTTGAAGGCCTGATGAAGCTGCACCGGCCGGTGCTCAAGCTGCGCCGCTTGAAGAGCCAGCGCGATGCGGAAGAGTCCGGCGCCATGCCGCTGGAGCCTGAGGAGTTGCCGGCCACGCCCGAGCAGCGCCGCGCCAAGGCCGCGGCCCATCCCTGGCTCGCACGCGACGAACTCGATGCTGCGGGCTTTGAAGACACTTTGCCGACAGCGCCGGGCGATCTTGCGCCGCTGGAGGACGAGCACGAAAGCTCCTCGGGCATGCAAACCGCAGATTCTGTGGGCGAAGAAATCGATTCTTCCCATGCCGAACTGCTCGCCGAGCAGGAAGCGTCCGCCAACGCCGCGCCGGCCATGGACCAGGGCGATGCCGAGCGCGTATTGCTTGGCCTGCGTTCGGGCCACTGGGTCGACTTGTATTCACGCCGCCGCTGGCTGCGCGCCCAGCTGATCTGGGCCAGCACCAAGGGCACGCTCTTCATGTTCGTGAGCCATGGCGGCCAGCCTCACTCCATGACCAAGCGCAGCTGCGAACGCCTGATCCGCGAACGCCTGCTCAGGCCGGTCGACAGCCATGGCGTGGTGGCGCAGGCGCTGGACGCCGTCGCCTCGGAAGTCACCTCGCAGACCACCCCGGCCGCTCAGGCCGAGGCTGAAACGGCTTAAGCTGAATGCGGCTGCCGGCCGCTGTAGGAAAGCGTCAAGCCGGCGCTCGCGGCCCTGTCTGACGCCGAGCCCGCCGGCCGGCGCGCACACTGGCCTTTCGACCCCACCCGAATCCTGCCCGCAACCCCAGTGATCTCCCAGTGATCGTTTGTTTGCGGCGAAGGGTGCGCCTGTTCAAACCGCCAACACCACACCGAAAGACCACCATGACTGAAAAATCCGCCTCCGTTCATTGGGAAGGCCGGGGCAAAAAAGGCCAGGGCCAGATCAGCACCGAAACCGCCGCGCTCAAAGCCTATCCCTATGGCTTCGGCAGCCGTTTTGAAGACGACCGCAGCGGCACCAACCCGGAAGAGCTGCTGGGCGCCGCGCATGCGGCCTGCTTGACCATGGCGTTTTCCTTTGCCTGCGACAAGGCCGGGTTCAGCACCGACAAAATCGACACCCGTGCACGCGTGCGCCTGGTTCAGCAAGGCGACGGCTTCGTGATCGACCGCATTGCCTTGACGCTGGAAGCCGTGGTCCCCGGCATCGACGAGGCGAAGTTCCAGGAAATTGCCGCCGGCGCCAAGAAGGGCTGCCCGCTGTCGAAAGCACTGGCCAGCGTGCCGGAAATCACCCTGACAGCCACGCTGCTCAAATAACAACGCAAGGGCGGCATCCGCATGAATCCGAAAACCAATTTCTCGTTTGAAGTTCAGTACACGGCGGACTCCGGCGCTGGAGCTTCCTCAGCCGGGGCCGACGGCGTGATGGCCTCGCTCGGCCCGTCGCTGCAAAAACTGTTTGCCGCCACCGACCCCGCGGCCACCGTGGCGGTGAGCGACAGCCACAAGGGCAGCGGCAACAAGCTCGTTGAGCTGACCACCACGCTGCAGGACGCGGAGATCGCCGACATCCTCAAGGCGTTTTCCGGGCAGCACGGCGTCAGCGTGAACGCGCTGGAATAGCCCTGAGCCCACAGAAGGGGCGGTAGGGCTCAGGCCTGCCAGACCCCGTAACCCGCTTCACGCAGGGCGATGCCCAGCTCGACCTCCATATCGCGCGCCGCATCGTAGGGCATGGGGTTGTACATCTCATACAGCCGCGGCAAAAGGCGTACTCCGAAATCACGCGCGTAGCGGTTGGCCTGGATGCCGGCCTTGTGTTTGTCAAAGCGCACGTCCGGGTCCAGCCCCGTCATGCCGACATAAACAAAGGGCTTGCCGAACTGGTAGTCCGGGTTGGCGCGGCGAAAGCGCGCGACGTCCCACACCTCGGGCCCTAGCTCGATCACGTAGACGCTGTAGTGGTGGCGCTTGGGCCGGGCGGGCATGGGTGGGTGAGGCCTGAAGGGTGGACGGTGGGCCGACTTTAACGCAATCCGCCTTTCAGTCTCTCAGTCTTTGCTATCAAAAGAGTAGCTGCCTACGCTTGTCTTTATTGGCTTGCAGTTGGCTTGAAGCTATTTTCGATTCAAGAGCCTTGTTGTTGGCCCTGGGATTGCTGCGACTGAGTCGCGGCAATCATTTCTCCACCTGCTTCGCTTTGCGCCGGCGCCTCTACCGGCGCCTCTACCTGGCCTTGCGCCGGTGGCTGCGCGTTCCCCTGCTCTTGCAGCCAGCTACCCGAAGACACCACCAGGTGAATGAAATGCAGCTTGGCCACGACCTCGGTCGGCAGGATGAAGGGGTAGAAGTCGGGCTGGCCCATGCTGCGCGACATCTCGTTGAGCATGGTGGTCAGGCGCGTCCAGTGGTTCAAAAAGGTCAGGAACTGCTCGGCCTCGGGGTGTTCCGGCTGGTGAAGCGCGTCGATGGTGAAGGGCGTGAACTCCAGGTCGAAATGGTCCACGCTCAGGCCGAAGCTCAGCGCCGTGTCGATCGCATCGCGCATGTGCAGGTAGTGCGCCCAGCACTCGGCCCAGTCCTCCCAGGGGTGGGTGCTGGCGTAGGCGCTCACGTAGTGCAGCGGCCAGTCGGCGGGCGGGCCTTCGTCGTAGTTGCGCTGCAGGCTGGCTTTGTAGTCCAGTGTTTCGTCGCCGAAGAGCTCGTGAAAGCCGTCCATCCAGGGCGTGCCGGCAATCAGGCGGTCCCAGTAATAGTGGCCCACCTCATGGCGGAAATGCCCGAGCAGCGTGCGGTAGGGCTCGCGCATGGCCTTGCGCACTGCTTCGCGCTTGGCATCGTCGGCTTCATCCACATTGAGTGTGATGAGGCCGGTGTTGTGGCCCGTCATGATGTGCGGGCCGTTCACCGGCGAGCGCAGGAAGTCGAACATCAGGCCGCGTCCGGTGTCTTCGCTCATGCGGGAGGCCACAGGCAGGCCGAGCAGGATCAGCGAAGACACCAGGCGGCGCTTGGCCAGCTCGACCCGCCCCCACAGGTAGCCGTTGTCGGGCAGGGCCGGGTCGGTCAGGTCCGGAATGGTGCGGTTGAGGCGGCAGGCCCGGCACATGTCGGCAGGGTCTTCGACCGGCACCAGCCAGTTGCAGGACGCGGGAGTGGAGAGGTTGAGGCAGCGCTTGTACAGCGGCTCGCCGCTTTCGAGGGCCACGGCCTGGACAGGCGGGACGCCGTCGGCAGCGGCAACCGGTGCGGGTGCGGTTACGGCGGCGGATTCCTGGCCGGGGATGGTTTCGAGCGGGGGCGGCTGGGCGTCGTCAGGCGGCGCGGCCGCCGGTGCGGCTTGCGCCTGCCATTCCTGCCAGGTGCCCTCCCGCGGGCCCGGCATCAGCGGCAGCAGCAGGCCGCGCTCACAGTCGTAGCCCAGCGGCGTGCCGCAGGCCAGGCATTTGCTGTTGCGGAAGAATACCGGCTGCCCGCAGTGGCAACGGTAGTTGCGGCCGGCCAGCAAAGGCAGGGGCTGCTCGGTGGATCGGGATGGCGTGGTGAAGAACAAGGGCTTGCCCGGATAAATGGGGCCTGCAAGGCTGAGGCTTCAGGCAAAGGGTACAGGATAGCGCCCGCCTGCTCTCCCGCCCCCGGCAGCAACACCTGTCATGCTGTCAGTGCAGGCCGACAAAACAGGGCGGGCCGCTTGCTTTTATCATCGGGTGTCAGACATGTTGACGGGCTGCCCACCGGCTGCCCGCAAAACCCTGTACCAACCCCCCGGCTCAAGCCCCAATCAACCACAACACCCCAGAGGACACCATGCCCACTTACCACGTCGAAATGATGGAAGGCCGCACCATCGAGCAGAAGAAAAAGCTCGTTGAGGCCATCACCCGCGTCAGCGTCGAAATCCTCGGCGGCCAGCCCGAGTCCGTGGACATCCTGATCACCGACATCAAGCGCGAAAATTGGGCCACCGGCGGCAAGCTCTGGTCCGAGCCGAGAGACTGAGTCCGGACAGCCATGTCCGCATCCCTCGCCGACCTGCAGGCGCACCACGGCCCGCGTTACCGCTGGCTGCTGCTGCTGGCCGTGATGATTGGCACGATGGCCTCCATCATGTCGTCGACCATCGTCAATGTGGCGATTCCCGACATGAGCCACCACTTCACGCTGGGGCAGGAGCGCGCGCAGTGGGTGAGCTCGGGCTTCATGGTGGCGATGACGGTCTCCATGCTGACCACGCCCTGGCTGCTGGGTCGTTACGGTTACCGCCGCACCTACGTGGGCACCATGGTGCTGCTGATGGCCGGCGGCATTGTGGGAGGCCTGGCCAACAGCTTCGGCCTGGTGCTGGGCGCGCGCGTGGCCGAGGGCCTGGCGGCCGGCGTGGTGCAGCCGATTCCCGCGATCATCATCATGCGGGCCTTCGGGCCGCATGAGCAGGGGCGCGCCAGCGGCCTCTTCGGCATGGGCGTGGTGCTGGCGCCGGCGCTGGGCCCCAGCGTGGGCGGCATCCTGGTCGATCTGTTCGGCTGGCGCTCGATTTTTTTCATGGTGGTGCCGCTGTGCCTGGTGTCGCTCTGGATGGCGTACCGCTATGTGCCCGACACCGCGCCGGGCGGCGTGGCAGCCAACCGCCAGGGCGCGATGATCGACTGGCGCGGCCTGCTGCTGGGTGCGGTGGGCACGCTGTGTCTGCTCAACGGCATGGTCGAGTTGCACGGCGCAGGGCGCGCGCATGCCTTTGTCTTGCTGGGCGCGGCACTGGCGGCGCTGGCGGCTTTTATCTGGTGGCAGCGCCGCCTGGCCGCGACCGGTGGTGCGCCGCTGATGAACTTGGCGCTCTTCGGCTACCGGCCTTTTGCCATGGGCAGCATCGTGGCTTTCATCTATGGCACCGCGCTGTTTGGCTCCACCTATTTGCTGCCGGTGTATTTACAGCTGGGCCTGAACCTCTCGGCCTCGCACGTCGGCACCATTCTGCTGCCCGCGGGCCTGGTGCTGGCGGCCACGATTGCGGGTGTGGGTCGCCTGGCTGACAAGCACCCGACCTGGCTTCTCGTCAGCACCGGCCTGGCTCTGCTGGCGGCGTCATTCGCGTTGATGCTCACGGTGAGCCTGGCGTCGGGCTTGTGGATGCTGGTGATGTGGGCCACGCTGGGGCGCATCGGGCTGGGTTTTATCCTGCCTTCGCTCAACCTGGGCTCGCTGCGGCCCTTGCATGAACACCTGCTGTCGCAAGGTGCGAGCGCCATCAATTTCTTGCGCATGCTGGGCGGCGCCATCGGCGTGAGTTTGTGCGGCATCGTGCTGGAGTGGCGGCTGGCTGCCCATGGCGACTCATTGGCCAATGCCACCAGCAGCCCGGCGCGGCTGGCGGCTTTTAACGAAGCCTTCCTTATGCTGGCCGGCCTGTGCGTGCTGGCCATGGTGGCCGCGTGGCAGCTTCGCGTGCCGGTGCCCACCCAACCCGGCAAATCACAGAACAACAAGCAGGAAGCAGACTGACATGTGCCAGCTACTCGGCATGAACTGCAATGCCCCCACCGATGTGACCTTCAGCTTTCGCGGCTTTGCGCAGCGCGGCGGCCACACCGACCACCATGCCGACGGCTGGGGTATCGCGTTTTTTGAAGGTGACGACAGCGTTGCCGGCGGCAGCGATAAAGGCCTGCGCCACTTTGTCGACCACCAGCCGGCCTGCAGCTCGCCGGTGGCCGAGCTGATCAGCCGCTACCCGATCAAAAGCCGCAACGTGATCTCGCACATCCGCAAGGCCACGCAGGGCCGCGTGGCGCTGGAGAACTGCCACCCCTTTGTGCGTGAGCTCTGGGGCCGTTACTGGGTGTTTGCGCACAACGGCGACCTGAAAGATTTTTCACCCCGGCTGCACGGCAGCTTCAGGCCCGTCGGCACCACCGACAGCGAGCGTGCTTTCTGCTGGATCATGCAGGAGATGGCCAAGTCGCATGCGGGCGTGCCCAGCGTGCGCGAGCTGAGCATCACGCTGCGCGAGCTGGCCGCGCACATTGCCACGCACGGCACGTTTAACTTTTTGCTCAGCAACGGCCAGGCGCTGTGGGCGCACGCCTCCACGAATCTTTACTACGTGGAGCGCAAGCACCCCTTCGCGCACGCCACGCTGAGTGATGAAGACGTGAGCGTGAATTTTGCCGAGCACACAAAGCCCACTGACCGCGTGGCCGTGGTCGTCACGGCGCCGCTGACCACCAACGAGCAGTGGACGCAGTTCGCGCCCGGCGAGCTCAAGGTGTTTGAAGACGGCGCGCTCGCCGCCGCCTAGATCCTGGATTTCAGGGTTTGGCCGGTGGGGCGGGGCACGCAGCCGCCTGCCCGTTGAGCTGCTGGCGCTCATGCGTGAAGCTGGCGCTGGCCTTGCCACCCTCGCGCCGTACCGTCACCACATAAATGCTGTCGAAGTCGCTGCCCTTCCAGCGCGGCACCTCGCCGGGGTTTGCGCCCATGTCCTTGAGCAGGGCCTTGACCATGTCTTCCAGCTTCTTGTGTTCCCACGCAATGAAGACCACGGCATTCTGGTAGCGCGGCGCAGCCAGCTCCTGCTGCAGGCCCGCGATGTTTTCAAACCCGAATGAGGTATTGACCGGCAAGCCGGCCTGCACGGCCGTAGGCGCCACGGTCAGCAGGGGCCGCACGTAGTTGTAGAGCTGGCCGCCGTCGGGTTTTTTCTCATGCGGGTCGGAGGCAAAGACGAAATCGGGCTTGCCGAATTTGCCCAGCAACACCGCCGGCAGCGCCAGCGCACGGTTCAGGCCCTGGCAGTTGATCTGGCCCAGGCCGTCGGCCGGCTTTTCGGCGTGGCGGATGAACACCAGGGTCTGCTGGCTCGCGGCGGGTTGGGCCCAGGCCAGCCACGGCAGCGCGAGCAGTAACGCCATGGCCGCCAGGCGTGGGCGGCGAACGATGTGTGCACATACCGTTGCCGCACTGCAACGAATGGTGTGGAAAACATGACGCAAAAGTACGCCAGGCAAGGGGAAACCCGAATTCAAGGTAATAATAATCATTCTCATTTACAAATCTTCCAGAGCTCAACATGTCTTCATCGCGTTTCTTCCTCACCCCCATCGCAGCAGCCGCCACCCTGGCGCTCTGGTTGCCGCTCGGCCATGCGCAAACTGCCCCTGCGCCCGAAGGAAACGCCACGGCCACATTGTCCACCGTGACTGTTAACGCCAGTGCTGACGCTTCAGCCGAAGGCCTGACCAAACCGTTTGCCGGCGGCCAGGTTGCACGCGGCGGGCGCGTCGGCATCCTGGGCAACCAGGACATCATGGAAACGCCGTTTTCCAGCACCAGCTACACCAACGAGCTGATCCAGGACCAGCAGGCCAAGAGCGTGGCCGATGTGCTGCTGAACGACCCCTCGGTGCGCACCGCCCGCGGTTTCGGCAACTTCCAGGAGCTCTATATGGTGCGCGGCTTCCCCGTGTACTCCGATGACGTGGCCTACAACGGCCTGTACGGCATGCTGCCGCGCCAATATATCGCCGCTGAATTCCTCGAGCGCGTGGAAGTCTTCCGCGGCGCCAACAGCTTCCTCAATGGTGCGGCCCCCGGCGGCAGCGGCATAGGCGGCAGCATCAACCTGCTGCCCAAGCGCGCGCCCAATGAGCCGCTGAGCCGCGTCGGCCTGAGCCTGCAAAGCGGCGGCCAGGCATCGATCTCGACCGACATCGCGCGCCGCTTCGGCCCCGACCAGGCCACCGGCCTGCGCCTGAATGCCGTGCAGCGCGACGGCGGCACCGGTGTCGACAACGAAAAAATGAAGCTCACGGCTATTGGCATCGGCCTGGACTGGCGCAGCAGCAATGTGCGCATCTCGGCCGACATCGGTCACCAGGACTACACGCTGACCGCCGGCCGCCCGAACGTGACGCCGTCGGCCCTGCTGCCGATTCCCGCCGCACCGGATGCGAAAAGCAATTTCGCCCAGCCCTGGACCTCGGCCAAAGAGCGCGACACCTTCGCCACCGTGCGCGCCGAAGTCGACTTCAACAGCGCCGTCACCGGCTGGGTCGCAGGCGGCGTGCGCAACAGCTGGGAAGGCAATGACCTGGCCAACCCGACCATTACCAATGCCGCTGGCGCCACGACCGCCACGCGCTTTAGCAACACGCGTGAAGACAAGATCACCACGCTGGAAGCCGGCGTGCGCGCGAAGTTCAGCACGGGCAGCGTCGGCCACACGGTGGTCGCCTCTGCCGCAACCTACAAAAACGATCGCAACAACGCCTTCGCGTTCTCCGCGGCCAGTGTGGTCAGCAATATCTACACGCCGGTGGCCTCGGCCTTCCCGGTGGCCAACAGCGCCGCGGCTGGTTTTGTCGGCAACAACCTGGCCAGCCCAGGCTTGCAGGCCAAGACCGACACCTCCAGCCTGGCGATTGCCGACACGCTGTCGTTCGCAAAGGACACCGTGCTGGTCACGCTGGGCGCCCGCAACCAGACCATCAAACAGCAGACCTTTGCCTACAACACCGGCATCGCCGCCGCGCCTATTGAAAGCAGCCGCACCACACCGGTGGCCGGCATTGTGTTCAAAGTCAACAGCAATCTGTCCGTCTACGGCAATTACATCGAAGGCCTGGTGCCCGGCAAGGTCGCACCTGCCACCGTCACCATCGGCGGTACGGTGACGCCAGTCACGAACGGCGGCACGGTGTTCAAGCCCTTCCATTCCAAACAAACCGAAATCGGCGCCAAGTACGACGCCGGCACCTTCGGCAGCAGCGTGGCGCTGTTTAAAACCAATCGCCCACTCGACGGCACCGTCGGCGCCACCTACGGCGCTTTCGGCGAACAGCGCAACCAGGGCCTGGAGTTTTCCATCTACGGTGAGCCGGTGCGCGGCCTGCGCCTGCTCGGCGGCCTGACGCTGCTCGATGCCAAACAAACCAAGACACTCACCGGCGCCACCGACGGCAAGGACGCCATTGGCGTGCCGCGCCAGCAGCTGAACATCGGCGGCGAATGGGACGTGACCGGCGTGCGCGGCCTGGCGCTCAATGCGCGTGTGATCCACACCGGCAAGCAATACGCCAATGCGGCCAACACCCAGCAACTGCCGGCCTGGAGCCGCCTGGACGTGGGCGCGCGCTACATCGTGGACATCGGCAACGGCCGCGTCCTGACGCTGCGCGGACGCGTGGACAACCTGCTCAACAAGTCCTACTGGGCATCAGCCGGCGGCGCCTCGCCCAGCGACAACTACCTGGTCATGGGCGCACCGCGCACCTTCGTCGTGAGCGGCAGCATCGACTTCTGAGGGCTTTTTTCATGCGTACCCTCTGGACAACCCTCCATCGCTGGATGGGGCTGTCCACCGCGCTCTTCCTCATCGTCTCGGGCCTGACCGGCGCCGTCATCTCGTGGGACCACGAGATCGACGGCTGGATCAACAGCAAGCTCTACGACACCGAGGCGCGTGGGCCCTTTCGCAACCCTTTCGAGCTGGCCGCCGCCGTTGAAGCCCACGACCCGCGCGCGCGGGTCGCTTACATGCCGCTGGGCTTCGAGGAAGGCCATGCCGCCGGCTACTTTGTGCAGCCGCGCAATGACCCGGCTACAGGCAAGCCTTACAAGCTCGGCTACAACCAGGTCTTCGTCGACCCGGTGACGGCTGAGGTGCGCGGCAAGCGTGATTCCACCGCGGTGTCGTTCAAGCCCGAGACGCTGATGCCCTTTCTGCGCAAGCTGCACTACACGCTGCATGTGCCGGCGATGTGGGGCAGCGACCGCGTTGGCCACTGGATCATGGGCGGCATCGCGCTGGTCTGGCTGCTCGACAGTTTTGTCGGCTTTTATCTCACCATGCCGCGCCGCCTGCGCAAGCGCGCCGGCGAGCAGGCGCCTGTGCACCGCGACCCGGCCAACTGGTGGTCGCGCTGGAAGCCTTCGTGGCTGCTGCGCTGGAAAGCCGGCGGCTACAAGCTCAACTTTGATTTGCACCGCGCCGGCGGGCTGTGGGTGTGGGGCCTGATCATCGTGGTGGCCTTCACCTCGTTTTCGATCAACCTCAACCGCGAAATATTCTTCCCGCTGCTGTCGATGGTGTCAAAAACCACGCCCGGCCCGTCCACTCTGGTGCCGCTCGCGCCGCTGGGCGTGCGCATCGAGCCCAAGATCGGTTTTGTTGAGATTGTCGGTATCGCCGAAGCCGAGGCCAAACGCCGCGGCTGGACCACGCCGCTGGGTGGCGCTTTCTACAACCAGCGCGGCGGGTTTTACAACATCTCGTTTTTTAACCACGCCGAGCACGACGACAGCGACGGCATGGACCTGTCCAACCTCTACCTGAGCGCGGAAGACGGCCGCCTGATCAGCAGCAACCAGCCCTGGCACGGCACCGCGGCCGACGTGTTCGCGCAACTGCAATTGCCGCTGCACGGCGGGCGCATCCTGGGCCTGACGGGCCGCATCATGATGTCGCTGATGGGAATCGTGGTGGTGATGCTGTCGGTGACCGGCATCGTGATCTGGTGGCGCAAGCGGCGCTCACGCGTGCTGGCGGCCAGCCGCGAGGCGCAGGGCGAGCGCACTGAGGCTGTGAGTCCCCTCAGCCTTTCAGCGCAGCCTCCAGCGCATCGGTGAACATGGCCGCCACGTCGAAGCCGGCCTGGTCATGGATCTCCTGGAAGCAGGTCGGGCTGGTGACATTGATCTCGGTCACATAGTCACCGATCACGTCGATACCGGCCAGCAGCAGGCCGCGCGCGGCCAGTACCGGCCCCAGAGCTTCGGCAATTTCAAAATCGCGTTTTGACAGCGGCTGCGCCACGCCCAGCCCACCGGCTGCCAGGTTGCCGCGCACCTCGTTGCCCTGCGGAATCCGCGCCAGGCTGAAAGGCACGGGCTTGCCGCCAATCACCAGCACGCGCTTGTCGCCCTTGGCAATCTCGGGCAGAAATCTCTGCACCATCACGCTCTCGGCGCCGCGTTTGTTCAGCGTCTCGATGATGCTGCCGAGGTTGAGGCCGTCTTCCTTCACGCGGAAGATGCCCATGCCGCCCATGCCGTCCAGCGGCTTGAGGATGATGTCTTTGTGCTCCGCGTGAAAGCGCTTGATGTCGGCCGCGCTGCGCGTGACCAGCGTCGGGCCGCTGAACTGGGCGAACTCGAGGATGGCGAGCTTTTCCGGATGATCGCGCAAGGCGGCCGGCTTGTTAAACACCCTGGCGCCCTCGCGCTCGGCCTGCTCCAGCAGGTGCGTGCTGTAGAAATACTCGCTGTCGAACGGCGGGTCCTTGCGCATCACAACCGCGTCAAAAGCGGCAATGGCTTCACGCCCATCGGGGCGGTCGGCATCAGCCGCGAACCAGGCGTCAGCGTCGCCCGTAAGCGTGATGTGGCGCACCTGCGCGGTGACCTTGGCGCCGGTCTGCCAGCTCATGTCCTTGGGCTCGCAGGCGCTGATGCGGTGCCCGCGCCTTTGCGCCTCGCGCATCATGTCGAAGGTGGTTTCCTTGTAGATCTTGAACGACTCGAGCGGGTCGGCGACAAAAAGAATGTTCATGGTTTGGAAGGGTTTTCTGGATTGGCTGCGGGCTTGGCGAGCACCTGCCCGGTGCGGCGCTGTTGACCGTATTGTTGTACAAAGAGCGCAATCGCGCCCGCGACCACCCCCCAAAAGGCCGAGCCCACACCGGCTATTACCACGCCCGACAAGGTGACGAGAAACGTGATAAGTGCCGCCTCACGGTGCGACTCGTCCTTCACCGCCGCCGCGAGACCACTGCCTATGGTGCCCAGCAGCGCCAGTCCGGCAATCGCCACCACCAGCTCTTTCGGAAAGGCCGTGAGCAAGCCGGTGATGGCCGCACCGAAGATGCCGATGACGATGTAAATCGCGCCGCAGCACACCGCCGCGGTGTAACGCTTGGCCGGGTCTTCATGCGCTTCCTTGCCCATGCAGATGGCGGCGGTGATCGCGCTGAGGTTGAGCGCGAATGCCCCAAAAGGCGCCAGCACAAAAGTAGCCAGTCCGCTGAGCGTGATGATTTTTGACACCGGGATGCCGCCGTCAGGTGAATCGGGGCCGTAGCCCGCCGCATGAATGGCCGCCACACCCGGCAGGTTCTGCGAAGCCATGGTCACCACAAACAGCGGAATGGCCAGGCTGACAATGGCCGCCAGCGTGAACTGCGGCGCCACAAACACCGGCATGGCAAAAGAAAAATGAACCCCGGACCACGCGAGCTGGCCGCGAGCCACCACAAAAACAATGGCGCCCAGCAGCGTCAGCACCACGGCGTAACGCGGCATCAGCCGCTTGCCCAGCAAATAAATCGCCAGCATCAGCAGCACCAGCGGCAAGGCCGTCTGCGCTGCCGCAAAAGCCTGTATGCCAAAGCGCGCCAGCACACCGGCCAACAAGGCGGAGGCGATGGCCACCGGAATGCGGTTCATGACTTTTTCAAACCAGCCCGTGACACCAAACAAGGTGATCAGCGCCGCACTGACCATAAAAGCCGCAACCGCCTCTCCCATCGAAAACCCGCCTGCGAGCCCCGCCGTGGCCAGCACAGCCGCCCCGGGCGTGGACCAGGCCACCATCACCGGTTTTTTCAGCCACAACGAAGGCCCCAGCGAACACACGCCCATGCCGATGCCCAGCGCCCACATCCATGAGGCGATTTCAGCCGGCGTGGCGTTGAATGCAAGCGCGGCCTGAAAAACAATGGCAACCGAACTGGTGAACCCGACGAGGACTGCGACAAAGCCGGCTGTGAAGGCGGCGAGGTTGAGGTCTTTGAAAAATTGCATTTGGGGGATTCTGGCAGGGTTTGGGCCTGGCTGTTCTTGCTCAGCCGGTGCGCTCTCTGTTGAGGTTGCTGGCCGGGGTCGCCCGGCGGCGACTCACTTTCTTTTGCTTCGCCAAAAGAAAGTAAGCAAAGAAAAGGCGACCCTACTGTCTGCGTCCCTCCGCTGCGCTACGGGCAACCTGCGGTGCTCGGTCCAGACGGGGTCAAAAACAACTCGCCTTCGGCTCAAACAAGTTTTTGCCCTTATCCGTCTGGACCTCCGCTCCTCGGCGCAGACAGAAGGGGGTGGGGGAAGGAATACCGAACACCAAACAGCCAAACGGCCGAATACAAATACCGAATACCAGAAGAAACAAGGACTCGCCATGGCGAGTCCTTGTTGGTATTTGTCTTTGTATTTGCCCCCGTTCCCGATTGCCCCGTCCTGGCTGGGCCGAGGAGCGCAGAGGCAAGCGGATCAGGGCAAAAACTTGTTTGAGCGCAGCGAGTTGTTTTTGACCCCGCTTGGCTCGAGCACCGCAGGTTGCCCGAAGCGAAGCGTAGGGACCCAGACTGCGGGTCGCCTTTCTTTTGGGTACTTTTCTTTGGCGAAGCAAAGAAAAGTGCCTCGCCCGCCGGGGCGAGTCCCGGCCAGCAGCTTCAGAAAAATCGACTTACCACCGGGCACCCCCGGCCATTCGCCCTCAGCAGAGCACCCAAAGTCGGGGATCACAAATCCCCATAAACCGGCTCACACCTCACATCCGTCTTTACAGAAGAAGCAATAAAACAGGCTTCATGCGCATCGTGGTGCATCTTGTCCAGCTCAGCCCGCGTCGGCAGCTTCTCGCCCGAGAAGGTCACTTCGGGGTGCAGGGTGACCACCGTCATCGCCACTTTCCCTTCAGCATTCTTTTCCATCACCCCCGTCGCTGCATCAAAGTAACGGTCCACGCAAAACTTGCGTTTAACGGCCATCGTCAAAAACCACAGCATGTGGCAACTGGAGAGCGATGACACAAATGCTTCTTCCGGGTCCAGTGCCGATGCGTCGGACATCGGCAGCGGGACGACGGACGGTGAGGACGAGCCCGGCACTTCCAGGCCGCCGTCAAAGCGCAGCAGGTGGCGGCGGCTGTAGCGGTTGTCCAGGAAGTTGGCGTCTTTGCGTTCCCACAAGGTTTCAGCAGAGTAGTGCGACATGGCTGTGTTGGCGAAGTTGAAGAAAACTCAGTGGAAGAAGCCGCGAAGCGCCTGTGCCGTCGCTTCGGGCTGCTCTTCGGGAATGAAATGCCCGGCCGGCATGGCCTTGCCTGAGACCTCGCCGCTGCACTGCGCTTCCCACAATGCCATCGGATCAAAGAGCCGGTGCACCACACCGCGCTCGCCCCACAGCACCAGCAGATCGCAGCTGAGCTTTACGCCCTGCGTGCGGCTTTCGCGGTCGTGCTCCAGGTCTATGCCGGCGCTGGCGCGGTAGTCTTCGCAGGCCGCATGCAGGGCCTCGGGGTTGCAGAAGCTGCGTTCGTATTCGGCCAGCGCCTGCGGCTCGATGTAGTTCAGGCCCGCGCTGCCCCAGCCGCCCAGTTTGGCGTGCAGGTAAGCCCTGGCTGTTTCGGGGTGGTTGGCGCCCATCATCATCTCGGGCAGTGGCGCTGGCTGCAACATGTGAAACCAGTGGTAGTAGGCGCGCGCAAAGGTCATGTAAGGCTCGGTCATGCTGCGGCCCTCGTACATGTCGAGCGTGGGGGCGATGTCGATGACGCAGAGCTTTTGCACGCGGGGTGCGTAGTCCAGCGCCAAACGGTGCGCCACGCGCCCGCCGCGGTCGTGGCCGCACAAAAAGAAACTGTGAATGCCCAGCGCGTCCATCACACCAGCCATGTCGTGCGCCATGTTGCGTTTGCTGTAGTTGCTGTGGTCGGGCAGGCCGGCGGTTTTGGAGGAGTCGCCATAACCCCGCAGGTCGGGCATCACCAGGAAATAATCATTCGCCAGGCGTTGCGCCACGCGGTGCCACATCACATGCGACTGAGGAAAGCCGTGGAGCAGCAGCAAGGCCGGGCGCAGCGGCTCGCCCAGGGTGGTTTTGGAAACCCGTGCGTTGATGGCCGCACCGTTGACCTCGAAACTGCGTGATTCAAAGCCGTCAAACCAGGGCATGGGCAACTCCCGTTGGGGTTCAAGTCTTGCGTTGAGCCAGATATTTTTGCAGATTTGCTGCCGCCTGTGCCCTGACCTTGCTGCGCAGGAAGGGCGTCCAGCCCAGCAGCAGGCCGGGCGTGCCCAGCGCCTGGCGCGACCAGGCCCAGAAGTTAAAGCGGTCGCGGTGGCGTTTGATCAGCCCCTGCTCATTGAACTCAAACTCGCCGTCGATGATGTTGTGCACCATGCGCCCGGTGGCGCTGAAGCGGTAGTCGGCTTCCCAGTGCGACTTGCCTGTGCGTGCATCGGCTTCGATGCCGCTGTAGCTCAGCTTCCACACATCGGCGCCTTTGGCCTTGGTGACGTCGCAGAGCATGTGCCACATGCCGGTGACTTCCCTGTGGCCGCGCAATGAAAACGCCTCGTCGTCAAACTGCGCATCGGCTGCATAGCAGGTCGCCATGGTGTCCGAGTCGAGGCGGGCAAAGGCGGCATAGAACTTGTCGAGGGTGGCCTGGTTGGGGTGCATGGTGTCTCCTGTTCGAATCTGGCTGGCGGTAATGGCGAACCCGAACTCTATAGCGCCAGACGCCGCCCCGGCGTCGCTCACGCGTCAGCCGGCTTCGTGCAGCAATTCCAGCAGCCGCTGCAAGGCGTGCTGCACCGTGGCGCTGCGCACCGCGGCGCGATCGCCGTCAAAGCGCCTCATCTCGCTGCTGAGCTGTTCGCCCACCTTGAAACCAAACCATACCGTACCCACAGGCTTGGCTGCGCTACCGCCCGTCGGGCCGGCTACGCCTGTCACGGCAACCGAGACTTGCGCGCGGGAGCGGTCTACAGCGCCGGCGGCCATCGCGCGGGCAACTTCTTCACTGACGGCGCCATGTTGCCTGATCAGCGCGGCATCCACGCCCAGCAATTCGGTCTTGGCTTCGTTGGAATAGGTGACAAAACCGCGCTCAAACCAGGCGCTGGAGCCCGTCAGGTCAGTGCAGGCGGCCGAGATCATGCCGCCGGTGCAGCTTTCGGCGGTCGCCAGCAGCCAGCGCTTGTTTTGAAGGACGCCGGCTAGCTGCCCGCACAGGACGGCGATGCTTTGCGCCTGTTTTGATCGCAAATCGGTGTTCACCAGAATCTCCAGAGCGCAATCACCAGCAGCGTGCAAAACGCCGCCACGAAGTCGTCAAACAAAATGCCGAAGCCGCCGCGCCAGTTAAGGCCCTTAAATGCCTGGTCCGCCCAGGCAACCGGGCCGGGTTTGACAGCGTCAAAAAAGCGGAAGAGCGCAAACGCAGCCAGCTGTGACCAGAAATCGGCGGGCATCACCAGCCACAGCACCAGCCAGAAGGCGACGACTTCGTCCCAGACGATGTTGCCCGGGTCCAGCACATTCATGGCCTTGGCGGTGACGGTGCAGGCCCACCAGCCGATGAGGGTGGAGACCGCGATCAGCCAGCCGATTTCGGCCGGTGTCAGCCACTGCTGCAACACCAGAAAGGCCAGCCAGGCCCAGAGCGTGCCGGCCGTGCCGGGCGCGACCGGGCTGAGCCCCGAGCCAAAACCCAGGGCGATGAAATGCGCAGGGTGGGCCAGGAGGAACCTAGCGTTGGGCCTGGGGGGCCTGTTTGGCGTGCTTGCTGGTGGCAGCGGAGTGTCGGTCATGGTGTGAGGGGGGTTGGCTGATTTTGTCACAGCCGATTCACAGAGCGCCTGCACAGTGCAGCGTTTATGCATGGGTGCACACGTACCTGACGAGGGAATAGAGGAAACCGGTAATGAAGAACAAGTCTGCTTTGAAAAAAATGAACGCACTGACCCTGGCCGCGGCCTGCGCGCTGTGCCTGGCTGCCGGCAATGGCCGCGCCCAAACGGCGCAAGCTGCGCCTGCGGTCGAAGCCACGCTGGTTGGCCATGCCGCCTTGCCCGCCACCGCCGCAGTGCCGGCGCCGCGTGATGCGGGCGCTTTCTTTGCCACCGCCGGCAAGTTTGCCAATGCCAAACGCCAGCGCAATGAACAACTCGGCAGCGAAAGCGCCAACACCTTTGTGGGTGACCCCAAATATCCGCGCGCATCGGGCGGCACGCTGCCCATGAAAGGCCAGTCGGTGCAGGGCTTTTCGGGCATCGTGTCCCTGGGCAAAGGCGAGTTCCTGACGCTGACCGACAACGGCTTCGGCAACAAGATCAACTCGCAAGACGCGCTCTTGATGGTGCACAAGGTGTCGGCCGACTGGGCCAAGGGCCAGGTCGTGCGCCGCAGCACCACCTTCCTGAGCGATCCCGACAAGCGCGTGCCCTTTCACATCCAGAACGAAAACACCCAGCGCCGTTATCTCACCGGCATTGACTTCGACCCCGAGTCGCTGCAGGTGGTGGGCAATGAATGGTGGATAGGCGATGAGTTCGGCCCTTATGTGCTGCGCACCGACTTTCAGGGCCGTGTGCTGGGCGTGATTGAAACGGTCATCAACGGCAAATTGCTCGCGTCGCCAGACCACTACCTGCAAGGCCGCCTGCCCAACCTGCCGGGCGAGGCCCTGTTTGAGGTGCGCCGCTCCAACGGCTTTGAGTCCATGGCCAAGTCGCCTGACGGCAGCAAGCTCTACCCGATGTTTGAAGGCCCGTTGTATGACGCCGCTGCCAAGGGTGTGGAAAAAACCGGCGACAAAACCTATGTGCGCATCAACGAGCTGGACGCCGCCACCCGCAGCTACACCGGCAAGCAATGGAAGTACCTGCTCGAAGAAGTGGGCAACCTGGCCGCCGACTTCCAGCTGCTGGATGCCACCACCGGCCTGGTGATCGAGCGCGACGACAGCACCGAAGGCCTGGCGCCGGTGTGCCCCAATGAAGCGCGCACCGACTGCTTCACCCGGCCTGCACGCTTCAAGCGCGTCTACAAGATCGACCTGGCCGCCGCCGATGCGGACGGCTTTGTGCGCAAGGTCGCCTACATCGACCTGACCCGCATCGCCAACCCGAAGCGCGTGGCGAAGCTGGGCCCCAACGAAGCGGTGTTTGCCTTGCCGCACCTGGGCCCTGAAGGCCTGGCGGTGGTGGACGCAACGCACATCGTGCTGGTGAATGACAACAACTTTCCCTACTCATCGGGCCGTGAGATCGGCAAGCCTGATGCCAATGAGCTGACCTTGCTGGATATTCGCGCCTTGATCGAGGCGAAATAGGCAAAGACGGTCAGCCGGCCGGCGGCCCGCCGGCCACACCCCGTTCGTGGCTGAACCATTCAGCCCAGTAATCAATGCAGGCGCGTATCTTCGGCAGCCGATGCCGTCCGCCCAGCGTCACCGCGTGAATGGGCACGGGCTGCTCATCGACAAAGCCTGGCAACACCGGCACCAGCAGGCCGCGCCGCACCAGGGGCTCGGCCGCCAGCATGGCCAGGCGTGCAATTCCCAAACCATGCAGCGTCAGCTGGCTGGTCATGCCGGTGGAGTCGGCGCGCCAGCATCCGTCCGCCGTGATCACCACGGGCTGGCCGTTGATGATGAATGGCCAGCGATTGAGCACGGTCGCGCCGCTGTTACTGATCAGGCGATGCCGGGCCAGGTCGTCGGGGTGTTCGGGCGTTCCGTGGGCCTCCAGGTAGCCCGGTGTGGCATACAGGCGCCGCCCCAGCGTGCCGATCTGGCGCATCACCGTGTTCTCGTTGGTGTGTGTGCCGCTGCGGATAGCGATGTCGACGCCGTCGCGCACCATGTCGACCAGCCTGTCGTCCACCTTCAGCTCCACGCAGACGCGCGGGTGGCGCTGGTTCAGGCCCTCCAGGCTGGGCGCCAGCAGGTATTCGGCCATCACGGTGCTGGCCGCCACGCGCACCCAGCCGCTGGCTTCGCCGCTCTGGCTGGCGAACTCGCCTTCGAGGTCGTCCAGCGTGTGCGTCATGCGCCGGCAATAACCGAGGAAGGTTTGCCCTTCGGGCGTGAGTGTCAGCGCATGCGTGCTGCGCTGCACCAGCCGCGCGTTGCAGCTTTTCTCGATGCGGGCAATGGCGCGCGACACCTGACTGACGGGTACTCCGCGCACACGGGCCACGGCTGAGAAGCTGCCCAGCTCGGCCACACGTGCGAACAGGTGCATGTCGTCAAAGTTCAGGTTGCGCATGCCGGCCATATTACCCATCGCGGCGGTTTTTGTTTTGCAGCTGGCGCAAGACGCATTTGCGGCGCGGGTGGTTTCCGCCGTGAGCGGTTTTGCGCACAGTAGAGCTACCTTCACAGCCCATCCCCTCAGACGAAAGGGCTTCTACCGAAAGGACACGCTCATGAACACGATCCATACCGTCACCGATGACAGCCGCCTGGTCGCTGCCGCCATGGCCGAGGCCCGGCATTTGCGCGCCCTGGCGCCCTGTGAATTCTGGTCAGCTATGGGGCGCTGGGCCGCCCGCCTCACGCACGGTCTGGTGCATCGCGCGCGGGCAGATGCCGCCGTGCGCCCTCAGGCGAAGTGATCGAAAGAGGCGTAGCGCCGTTCTATCAACGCGCCGCCCGCGTCCAGCAGGCGCAGGCCGGGTTCCGCGTCGATGCGGCCGATACGGCTGACCGGTGTCTGCGACTGCCTGGCGGCCGCCTGCACGGCGTCGCGGGCTGACGCCGGTGCGGTGAAGGCCAGCTCGTAGTCGTCGCCGCCCGCGAGCGCGAACTCCAGCTGTTTCTCGGCATCAACTCCGGCTGCAGCCCAATCAGGACGGGCGTAAGAAGCTACCAAATTGGTAGCGACCGCCGTTTCGAGCGTAGCGCCTGTTTTCGATGCACTGAGGATGTGGCGCAGGTCGCCCAGCAAACCATCGCTCACATCAATGGCCGCCGAGGCAATGCCGCGCAGCGCCTGGCCCAGGGCCACGCGCGGTGTGGGCTGCTCCAGCCGCTGCCTGGCCTGGGACAGCATGCCGGGCGGCAAGGTCACCGTGCCGCGCAAGGCTTCCAGCGCCAGCCGGGCGTCGCCCAGCGTGCCGCTCACGTAAATGTCGTCGCCGGCCTGTGCGCCGGAGCGCAGCAGCGCCTGGCTTTTTCCGCCCGTCACCGGTACCTCACCAAACACGGTGATGCAGATATTGAGCGGCCCCTTGGTGGTGTCGCCACCCACCAGCTCGCAGCCGTGCGCGTCCGCCAGTGCCAGCAAGCCTTTTGAGAAAGCCGCCAGCCAGGCTTCATCGATGCGCGGCAGCGAAAGCGCCAGTGTGAACGCCAGGGGCTTGGCGCCGCAGGCGGCCAGGTCGCTCAGGTTGACGGCCAGCGCCTTGTGGCCTAGCGCGGCCGGGTCCACATCGGCAAAGAAGTGCCGGCCTTCGACCAGCATGTCGCTGGAAATTGCCAGCTGCGTGCCGGGCGCCGGCTGCAGCAGCGCGCAGTCGTCGCCCACGCCCAGCACCGCTTGCGCGGTGGGGCGTGTGAAGTAGCGTGCGATCAGGTCAAATTCACCCATGGCGCAGAGCATACAGGCTGCGCGTGCCCCCTTGCGGGCGCCGGCAGGTTCTCAGCGTTGCTGCTGGTGCGTGACACCGCCGCGAAAGCGGTCGGCCGCCTGGCGTATGACTTCGGCCAGCAGGTGCTCTTCGCCCTGCCTTTCGCGTAGCCAGCGCGCGTCGTTGTCGGCACGCTCGACGCTGGTGCGCAGCAAATGCAGCGACGCCCCCGCGCCCATGGCGGTGGCATGGCGCTCGATCTGCCCCATGGTCTGCAGGATGTGCTCTCGCAGTGGCATATGGCCGCCGGTGGCCGGGTCTACATACACCGCATCCAGCCCGAAGCGGCAGGCCTGGAAGCGGTTGTAGGTGTAGACCAGGTAGTCGTCTTCGGTGGGCATGAAAGGCTGCTCGTGCATAAACCACGAGGCCAGCGACTGCACAAAGCCGGCCAGTGCGGTGGCGCGCTCCACCGTAAGCGGTGTGTCGAACACGCGGATCTCGATGGTGCCGAACTCCGGCTTGGGCCGGATGTCCCAGTAAAAGTCCTTCATGCTCTTGACCACGCCGGTGCGCGTCATCTTGTCGAAGTAGACGGTGAAGTCGTCCCAGGTCAGCGCAAACGGCGCGCGCCCCGACAGCGGAAACGCAAACACCGAATTCAGCCGCGCCGAGTCAAAGGCGGTGTCTTGCCCCTGCACATAGGGCGACGAAGCCGATAGCGCGATGAAGTGCGGGATGTAGCGCGACATGCGGTGCAAGGTCAGCAGCGCGCTGTCGGCGTCAGGGCAACCCACGTGCACATGCTGGCCGAAAATCGTGAACTGCTTGGAGAGGTAGCCGTAGAGCTCGGACAGCTCGCGAAAGCGCGGCTTGTCGTAAATGCGGCGCTCATGCCACTGCTGGAAAGGGTGCGTGCCGCCGCCCACCACCGCGATGTTGAGCTTGTCGGCGCTTTTCACCAGCGCATCGCGAATCTGCGAGAGCTGCCCCAGCACTTCCGAGGCGTTATGGCATATGCCGGTCGATACCTCGATCATGCTCGAGGTCATCTCGGGCACCACCGCACCGGGCAGCGGTATCTTGGACATCAGGCGCAGCATGTCTTCGGCATAAGGCGCCAGATCGTAGTCGTGCGTGTTCACGAGTTGGAGCTCAAGCTCCACGCCCAATGACAGCGCGGCGGATTTGTGAAACGGTTCAAGGCTCATGGACAGGTCCGGATGAAGGGCCGCGCGTCAGCGGCGCCCAGGGTTTGGAACTTTCGCCGGCGCGGTAGATGGCCACGGTGGCCAGCACCGCACCCAGCACTTCCATCAGCAAAATGGCGGGCAAAGCGACGCCGGCAATCTGTCGGCCCAAAGAGCCCGAGGCCGACACAAATTGCGACACCAGCAGCAGGGCGACCGACGACATCGGCGACATCGCGCAACCGACCCACAAAGCCTGTTTCCAGCTCGCGCCGCTGCCCACATTGCCGATGGCCACGCCGGTGATCTTGGCGGCCACGCGGGCAATGACCAGCGCAATGACCAGGCCGGCCACCGGGCCGCTCCAGTCGGCCTGCGCCGCCACCACCGAGACCAGCACAAACATCAGCATGGTCAACATGGACGAGGCCGTACCCATCTGCCGCGGCCACGACCAGGGGCGCGGATTGAGCTGCTTGAGCAACATGCCGCCCAGCAATGCCGCCAGCGGCGCCGAGCCGCCGAAGTGGGCGGCCAGCGCGGCGCCCGCGGCAATCAGGGCCAGCAGCAGGATGGCGGTGTTTTCGCTGGTGGGGCTCATCACGCGCAGCGCAACGCGCAGCGTGAGAGCCAGCACGGCGCCCACCACCACTGAAAGGCCCAGCACCACCAGCACCGGGTAGAGCGTGCTGAGCAAGCTGCTCACGCCTTCGGGCCGGTGCATCATGCCGGCGCGTGCGCTGCAAAGCGTGAGTGCGTACAAGGTGCTGAGGGTGGACAGCACCATCGCGCGTTCGGTGACGGGGCCGGCAGCGCGCGTGTCGATGGCCACGCGCGACAGCACGGCGGGCGATGCGGCCATGGCCAGCAGTGCCAGCGGCTCGGCTACGGCCTCGCGCACGCTCATCGCGCTCAGCGCCCAGTACACAAAAATAAACGTCAGAGACGACTCGGCCAGGCTTTGCACCAGCACCATGGGGTTGTGGCGGAACCAGCGCAGCGGAATGCGCCCGCCTGCCTCAAACAGCACTACTGCCACGCCCAGCTCCAGCAAAAAGAGCCCGGTGCCCTGCAGCGGCCAGACCGCGCCGGTAAAGCCGGCCAGGCCCGCAACGCCGCCCACCAGCGAATAGCCCACCACCTTGGGCATGCCGGTATAACGGTTCAAAAGATGGCCGGCGGCAGCGGCCACCGCCAGCAGGATGGACCACTGCACAGTCGGCAGCCCTGCCGACGGTTTGATCCATTCGGCCCAGATGGCCAGGACTTCATTCATACGGGGTTTGCCTCCACTCTCATCAGACTTGTGCAGACATGCCCCGTTGGCTGGGCGGCATGTTGCGCGTTGGTTGGCCAGCCGTTACGGCATGATGCCCGGTGGGTTTGCGTGAACAGAAACTTGTTGCATTAATTTACCGGCGCACGGCAATCAGCCATGTAGGACAAGGTCGGAAATGTTGTTCGCGGCCTGCTGGTTGAAAAATTCAGTGAGCACAAACCAGTTGGGGCCGAGGGTCCGGCTTCGCCGGCCCCAGGCGCCGTTCCCTTGAGGGGAGAACAGGCTACACGCAGTGAGCCTGGACAGGGGGAACCTAGATGATGAAAAAGCTGCGGGGATGACTGCGCCAGCGCGCCCAGATGGCCGCGCGAATGCGGGCGCGATCCAGGGTGCTCACGTTGTGCGCCTGCAATGCCAGGCGAAACGCGAGGTAAAAACTCACGCTCAGATTCAGCGCGCCAATCAGCGGAATGGCCGCGACGCACCACCAGATGGTGAGGTGTTTGAAGGCCTCCAGGCCCAGCGACGCACCGGCGGCCGCAAGCTGGCCTGTCGACAGCGTCACATGGCGCGCTTCCAGCTCCACGCCGAAGAAGCCGGTGAAGGCGGGTATCAAACCCAGCATGAAGCCCAGCGCGATGTTGGAGGCAAAGCCCGAGATGTTGTCGCGCATGAAAGTCGACCAGCGCGCCGCGCGCTCGCTGCCCAGCATTGCGGTGATGCGCGGGTTGTGGCGCATGGCCGAGTCCAGCCGGTGCAGCACAAACCAGTTTTCCGTCCAGCCCGCGATCATGGCGGCCGCAAACAGGATGCCGCCGGTAAAACCTGCCCACATCAGGGTGGGGCCCAGCAGGGTGAGGGTGCCCAGCACATGGTGGGCCTCGGCGTTGCTGATCATCGGACGGCCCAGCAGGAGCAGGATCAGCGTGTTGATCAGCAGCACGGCGGGCACCACCATAAAGACGTTGCCGAAGACGGCCGCCACCTGCGAGCGCACCAGGTGCGTGACCTCATCGACAAAAGCCTCGATGGTGCCGGCCGAATCGGGCGAGCCGAGGTCTTTGAGTTTGGCCGCCATGGCCGGCGCCGTCATGGCGGGCTGCTTGGTGGCCAGCGTGAAGTGCAGCAGCTGGATCAGGATAAAGCTGGCCGAGTACATGAGGGCGGACCAGAAGCCGCTCCAGAAAGCCGACAGGCCCACGCCGACGATCATGAATTTGAGCAGCGTGGTGAAGGCCGTAATCGCGCCGCCGCCCATGGCCTTGCCCAGCATTTCGCGATACTCGCCGCGCGTGCGGGTGATGTAGGTCTCGCCGGTTTCGGCGCTGCGCTCGGCCACCTTGGCCGACAGCAGGGTGGAGTTGGCGCTGATCAGCGCGCCTATACTTTTGCCCTCTTGCGCCATGATGACGCGGCGCCCCAGCAGCTTGACGGCGGCCATGGCGGGCTTGGGCGAGAGCAGGCTGTCGAGCAGCTCGCGCACACGCAGGATGCGCTCGCGCAGCTGGCGCAGGCGAAACACCATGCCCACCGAGATGCCGTTGTCCTCCAGGTGGGTGTAGATGCTGTTGACGGCCTGGCGGCAGGCGTCCAGGCGTTCGCGGTATTGCGCAATGGCGGCTTGCAGTTGCGCCTCGTCCCGCTCGGGTTTGAAGAACGCATTGCGCAGCTCGTCAATATCGGCCGGCAGCGCATGGAAGGCGCGCGCATGCGGCGTGGCCCGGTTCATGCGCAGGCGAAGCTCGGGCGCAAAGCCCGTCGCGCGAATTTGCGCCGTGCAGTAAGTGAGCGCATCCATCAGGCTGTATTGCCAATGCAAGGCATCCAGCTGCGGACTGGCGGAAAGCAGCGTCACCAGCCGGGCAATCTGCGGCTCTTCCAGCGCGCCCATCCACTGGGCGTCAAAGCGGGTAGGCGCGACCAGAGGGAAAAGCTCCGAAGCATCCGCCGTTTCAGGTGTACCGGGCAGCAGCTTGCGGCGCATGCGCTCGGCCAGCTCGCTCACAAACGCCGTGCGCGGCGCAAAGCCGAAATCCGCCAGCAAGGTGGTGATGTCAACCGTCTGGATCAGTGTTTGCCACCAGGCTTGCAGCTTCGCCTGCAGCTCCGGCTGCCGTTCAACGGCATCCATGAGGGTCTGCACCCGCGCCACGGCGGCAGGCACGGAGGTCTGGTCGCCGCGAATCCATTCAAACAGCTTGATCAGCCAGACGTGGCGCTGGGCCAGGTCCGCGTCCGGATCCAGCGCCTTGAGCAGGGAGGCCAGGTCTTTCATCGGTGAGGCGGTGCTGGCGTTCAGTGCAGTACGCGGCCGGCCGGTGCGCCGCCGTTTCCGGAGCCGTGATGCGCTTCCAGTACAAACATCGGGATGGGCACCTCAAAGCGCTCGCCGTCTTCGGCCACGCAAAAATAGCTGCCGTGCATGGTGCCGCTGGGTGTGCGCAGGCGCGAGCCGCTGCTGTACTGAAAAGACTCGCCGGGCTTGAGCAGCGGCTGGTGGCCCACCACGCCCAGGCCCTTGACCTCTTCGTTGTGGCCGTTGGCGTCGCTGATGATCCAGTGGCGCGAGATCAGCTGGGCCGCCACTTCACCGGTGTTGGTCACCGTGACGGTGTAGGAAAAGCCATAGATGTTTTCTTCCGGCGCCGATTGCTCGGGCAGGTACTGGGGGATGGCTTCGCAGGAGAACTGGTATTTGGGCATAGCGCAGAGAGTTAGCGACCATGTTAACCGCCTCATTTGGCTGTTGGCCGGGTGAAACAGAGGCCCTGCGGCGGGCAGGGCGGCTTGCTGCGACAATCCCGTCATGCGAAAAAACCAGACCCCCACCTACCGCATCGCCCCCTCCATCCTGTCCGCCGACTTTGCCCGACTGGGTGACGAGCTCAAGGCCGTCATTGCCGGCGGCGCCGACTGGATCCACTTTGATGTGATGGACAACCATTACGTGCCCAACCTGACTTTTGGGCCCATGATCTGCCAGGCGCTCAAGCCGCATGCCAAAAAGGCCGACGGTACGCCGGTGCCGGTGGATGTGCACCTGATGGTGCAGCCCGTCGACGCGCTGGCCGCCGCATTTGCCGACGCCGGCGCCGACCTGATCAGTTTTCACCCCGATGCCTCCGCCCATGTGCACCGCAGCGTGCAGGCCATCAAGGCCAAGGGCTGCAAGGCCGGGCTGGTGTTCAACCCGGCCGCGCCGCTCGACGTGCTGGACTGGGTGATCGAAGACCTGGACCTGATTTTGATCATGAGCGTCAACCCCGGCTTCGGCGGGCAAAGCTTCATCGACTCGGCGCTGCGCAAGATCGAGCAGGTCAGAAAGCGTATCGACGCGTCGGGTAAAGACATTCGCCTGGAAGTCGACGGTGGCATCAAGACCGACAACATTGCGCGGGTTGCGGCGGCCGGCGCTGATACTTTTGTAGCAGGCAGCGCCATTTTCGGCAAACCGGATTACAAGGCTGTCATTGACGCCATGCGGGCAGAACTGGTGAAATGAGCCGGCGCGCATGATGCAAACCCGCATCCGGCCGCCCGCACGCCGGTAGCCGATAACCGGCATCGGCCCGGCATTCATGAAAGAGCCGAGTCATGACCGAACCCGTGAGGCAGCCGGTAGACGGGCCGCAACCCCTGCGGCGCTCCCGTATTCTGGTGGTCGACGACACCGAGGACATCCGCTACTTCCTGGCAACGCTGCTGCAGGACAGCTATGAGGTGATTGCCGCCTCGTCGGGCGAAGCCTGCCTGCAGGTGGCTGTCGCCGACAGGCGCCCCGAGATCATCCTGCTGGATGTGGTGATGCCGGGAATGGACGGCTATGAAGTCATGAGCCGCTTGGCGAATGACGCGCGCACGGCGGATATCCCGGTGATTTTTCTCACGGCGCTCTCCAGTGTGGAAGAAGAGCAGCGCGGGCTGGACCTGGGCGCCACCGACTACATCACCAAACCCATCAGCCCGCCTGTGTTGCTGGCGCGGGTGCGGCTGCACCTGGAACGCAGCGCCAACGCCAAGCGCCTCAAGTCCCTGTCCGAGCAGTTGTCGCGCTATCTGGCGCCGCAGGTGTACCAGTCGCTGTTTGACGGCTCGCGGCGGGCGGAAATCCAGACCCAGCGCAAGCGCCTGACGGTGTTTTTCTCCGACATCAAAAACTTCACCGTCTCGACCGCGCAGTGGCAACCCGACGAGGTGACGTTTCTTCTCAACAGCTATTTCGAGGAGATGTCGCACATCGCCGCCGAATACGGCGCCACGCTCGACAAGTTCATCGGCGATGCCATCGTCATCTTTTTTGGCGACCCCCACACGCTGGGCCCGCAGCGGGACGCGGTGCAGTGCGTCAAGATGGCGATTGCCATGCAAAAACGCATGGTGGAGCTTCGCCGGCGCTGGAAGGAAATGGAAGTTCCCCGCGCTTTCGAGATACGCATAGGCATCAATTCCGGCCTGTGCGACGTGGGCAACTTCGGCAGCAACCTGCGCATGGACTACACCATCATCGGGCGCGAAGTGAACCTGGCCGCCCGGCTGGAGCAGGCGGCGGAGCCCGGCGGCATTCTGGTGTCCCGGGACACTTATGAACTTGTGAAAGACGATATCCGGCTGGATGCCCGGGACCCAATTGTGGTCAAGGGGTTTGCCGAGCCGATCACGGTATTCGCGGTGCACGCCACCAGCGAGGCGGCTGCTGCCGCACCGCAGGCCACTGTCAGCGCCACAGCGCCGGCGACGGCCGCCGCCCGCCTGGCTGCCGCGCAGGCAGATTCTGACGATGTGAGTTTGCCCGCGCAGGTGGACGGCCTTGACCTGGCGGTGGGCCTGACCCGCGCCATGGGCATGAAGGCGTTTTACCTCTCCATGCTGCAGCGTTTCCTCGAAGGCCGCAGCGACGCGCCCGCGCGTATTCGTGAGGCGCTGGGCGCCGGCGACTTCAAGGCGGCAGAGCTGCTCAGCCACTCGCTGCGCGGGGTTTCCGCCCAGATCGGCGCTTTGCGGCTGCCCGCCGATGCGGAGGCGCTTGAGCAGGCCCTTCACGAGAAAAAACCTTTGCCGGAGATTGAGGCCTTGCTGGTGCGGATGGAGGCTTCGCTGGGCGAATTGGTGGCCGCGCTGCGGTCAGGTCTGCCGCCTGCTGACGCGCAGGGCTCACAATGAGTGCCGCCGCCGCCGGGATTGGTGTATCTTTCTCTACGCAAGCCTTGCGGGGCTTGCAGCGCTTGCGGTATCTGGGGCTGCTTTCCTACGCCGGCCCTGACGACAATGAAGTAAAACGACAAGAACGGTAAAAAAGCCAGTCATTAGAATCAGGCAGAGCGCCCGAGGCGCATGTCACGTCCCCTTAATCAGGAGAGGAGCTCACCGTGCACAGTAACGATATCTACGCCGTCACGCCCAAAGGCCAGCAAGAACTGCGCGGCGCCGCCACCACAATTTCGCCGGAAGAGGTCGAATTGCTGGTGCGGCTGGACGGCATTTTGTCGATCGGCCAGATCCGCCAGAGCGTGGGCGGCGTTGCCGGCGCTTCGCTGGAAGGCACCATGAGCCTGCTCTATGCCAAGGGGCTGGTGGAGCTGGTTCCGCCGGACCCTTTTGCCAGTTCGCTGCAGCTGCAGCTGAGTCCCTCGGCGCTCACGGCCGCCGATGCCGAAGCCGATTTCTGCGCGGCCACACTCAAAAAATCCAATTACTACGTCCGCATTGCCCGCAAGCGCGAAACGCCGCGCCAGCGCGCACCCGGCGAGCGCCTCTCGGCCATCATCGTGGACGACGAGGAGACCCTGGCCAAGTTCCTGCATCACTACCTTACCTTCGAGGGTTTTGATGTGCGCATTGCCGGCTCCCGCGCCGAAGTCGTGGCCGAGTTCCGCAAGCCGCCGATTCCCGACCTGGTCCTGCTGGACGTGATGCTGCCCGATGCGGACGGCTTTGACATCCTGCTGCGAATCCGCTCCCACCCGCAGCTCAAGGATGTGCCGGTCATCATGCTGACCGCCAAGGCCACCCGCGAGGCCGTGCTCAAGGGCCTGGCCAGCGGCGCCGATGGCTATGTCACCAAACCCGTCGAGACGGAATCCCTGCTTCAGGCGGTCCGCACTGTACTGGGCTCGCAGTAGCGCGCGGCACAGCGAGATGGGCCGCTTTTCTGGTGAACCCGGCCTGCAGGCTCCTGTGCCATGAAGCTGCCTTTTCGCACGGCCATCACTCTGGCCCTGTTTGCCGGGATGCTGCTGATCGTGCTGAGCATCGCGGCGTCGTACATCACCATCAATACGCTGATCAGCGGCGCGCAGCACGAAAGCCGCACCGGCGAGTCCGTGCTCTTGCTGGAGCGCGTCGTTTCGGACTTCAAGGCGACGGAGTCACTGCAGCGGCGCTACCTGCTCACCTATTCGCCTCAGGATCTGGACGCCTACCGGCAGGCCCTGGCGCTGAGCCAGCAGACCTTGCTGCGCCTGCATGCGGCGCACGCCAATGAAGGCGCCGACTCGGCCTGGCGCATCCTGGAGGATGCCATCGCCGGCCGGTTCCAGTCGATGGAGCAAGCCATCGCGGCGCGGCAGCAACAGGGCCTGGAGGCCGCCGCGGCCATCGTCGGCAATGACACGAACCGCAAGCTGCATGAAGACATCGAAGCCGTGGCGGCCCGGATCAAAAACAGCGAGTCCCAGGCCCTGGAGAGCTCCAAGGACGAAACCCGCAAAACCGCGCAAACCGTCAAGCAGCTGATTTTGCTGGGCGGCCTGCTGTGCCTCAGTGTCTTCGCCTGGGCCATCCAGAAAATCATGCGCACGCAGGAAAAGCGCCGCCGCATCGAAGCCAAACTCTCCGACAGCGAGGCCATGAGCCGCGCCGTCACCGAAAGCATGGCCGAAGGTCTGGTGACTGCGACCGCCGAAGGCCGTATCGTCAATGCCAACAGCGCTGCGCGGCATCTGTTCGGCTACCGGCTGGACGACATGGTCGGCAAAGAGGTCACCATGCTGCTGCCGGCACGCTACCGCATGGGATTCAGCGCTTTTTTTGCCACATTGCCGTCCCGCCAGCACGGGTTCCGCGAATGGGACGTCAAGGTCCTGGGCCTGCGCCATGACGCGACCGAGTTTCCGGTGAATGTTTCTTTCGGCGACGTCAATGTGGGCGGCCAGCGGCTCTTTACCGCCATCATTCACGACATCACCGAAAGCAACCGCATCAGTGAAGCCCTGCGCGACAGCGAAGCCCAGCTGCGCCAGCTGACCGACTCCGTGCCCGCGCTGATTGCTTATGTGGACCGCGAGCAGCGCTTTCAGTTTCACAACCGTGCCTATGAAGAAGCCTTCGGCCTCAGGCGCGAGCAGATCCAGAACAAGCCGATGCACGAAGTCCTGGGGCCGGTGCTGTACGCGCAGGTCAAGGGCTATGTGGAGGAGGCGCTGGCCGGGTATTCGGTGCGTTATGAGCGCGAGCAGGTCACCGCCAGCGGCGACCGCCGCGAATACGTCATGAACTACTTTCCGCGCTACGGCGAGGGTGACGAGCACGGCATGGTCATCGGCTTCAGTTCACTCGGCACCGACGTCACCGAACTCAAGCGCATAGACCGCATGAAGAGCGAATTCGTCTCCACCGTCAGCCATGAACTGCGCACACCCCTGACATCCATACGCGGCTCGCTGGGGCTGGTATGGGGCGGCGTAGCCGGCGAGTTGCCGGAGCGGGCCAAAAGCCTGGTTGGTATTGCCAAGACCAACTGCGAGCGATTGATACGCCTCATCAACGACATTCTTGATAGCGAAAAAATCGAATCCGGCAAGATGACCTTCGAGCTGCAGGCGCAGGAGCTTGAGCCCTTGATGCAGCAGGCGCTTGCCGACAACGAAGGGTTTGCCGAGCAGCACCAGGTGACGGTGGTGTTGCACAGGGCCGCGGGGCCGGTCCGTGTCTGCGTCGACAGCGACCGGCTGACCCAGGTGGTGACCAATCTGCTGTCCAACGCCATCAAATACTCCCCGCCCCAGGGCACGGTGAAAGTGATGATCCGCAGGCTCGTCAACCGGGTACGGGTCGAAGTGATAGACAGCGGCCCCGGCATCCCCGAAGAATTCCGCAAACGTCTCTTCCAGAAGTTCTCGCAGGCCGACTCGTCCGACACGCGCCAAAAGGGCGGCACCGGGCTGGGCCTGAGCATCTCCAAAGCCATCATCGAGCGCATGGACGGCAGCATCGGCTTCACGTCGGAGAGCAACAAGGGCACCACCTTTTTCTTCGAGCTGCCCGAGTGGCGCGAGGCGCCCCCCGTCACCGCGCCCATGGGGCTGGTCGCACGGCCGCGCGTGCTGGTCTGCGAAGACGACCCTGACGTCGCCAAGCTGATCGGCATGATGCTCGACAAGGGCGGCTACGACGCCGACATGGCGCACACGGCCGAGCAGGCGCGCGACTACCTCAAGATGGAGTCTTATGCCGCCATGACGGTGGACATCAGGCTGCCGTATGAGAACGGCCTCTCGCTCATCCGCGAACTGCGCGCCAACCAGCGCACGGCCTGGCTGCCGGTGCTGGTGTTGTCAGTCACCGCGGCGGAAGCGCGCCAGCACGCCAGCAACCAGGCGCTGGCCATCTCGGACTGGCTGGACAAGCCGCTGGATGAAAGGCGCCTGCTGGCAAGCCTGAAAGAGGCGATCAAGAGCCGCACCCTGGGCAGGCGCGGAGAGGCCGCCTGATTCAGCGCAATTCAGCCCTCATTTCCCGGATTCATGTTGAAGCCACTTCACCAGGTCGCCCAAAGGTGATTCAGGTGCTGCCGATTCGGCGGTCAACACATAAAACCCGCTTCCGGTATCGAGCCGGTACTGCGCGCTGAGGACTTCCATCAAGGTGCCCGAGGCCAGCGCATCCTGCACAAGCACACGAGGCGCCAGCGCAATCCCGATGCCCCGTTCGGCGGCATCCAGCGCCAGGCTGGTCTGGGAAAAGGTGGGGCCCTTGCGGAAATCCTCCACGCGGCCGTACACCTCGAACCAGCGCTTCCAGTTGTTGTGGCTGTCCGAGATCAGCGGCATTTTTGCCAGCGCCTTGGGTGTGAGCGTCTTGCCGTGGGTCAGGTTGGGTGAACACACGGCGACCGCTTCGCCGCTCAGCAGAAACTCCGCGCTCACGCCCTGGAAGGGCGGCTGGCCCCATCGAATGGCGATGTCAATGCCGTCCTTGCCACGCAGGGGCCGTGAGATGTCCGATGCCTCGATCATCAGTGAGATCTGCGGATGCGCCTCCGCGAGCTTTGGCAGCCGCGGAAGAAGCCAGCGGCTGGCAAGGGCGACGGTTGTGCCCAGCGTCAACCGGAAGTCATTGCGGCGGGTGTGGTGGTCCAGAAGCTCCCGTGTGGCGTCCTCCACGATGCCGAGCGCCAGCCGGACTCTTTCTGCGTAGGCCGCGCCCGCCGCAGTCAGGCGCAGGCCTCGCGCGTGGCGGTCAAAGAGGGGGCATCCGAGTTCGGCTTCCAGGGCCCGTACCTGCTGCGCCACCGCGCCTTGCGTCAAATGCATTTCATCCGCAGCGGCGCGAAAACTGCCGAGCCGCGCCGTCACGTCAAATGCGGCCAGGCTGTTGAGCGCCGGCAAGGTGCGACGGGTTTTTCCGGAAGCCAAAGTGCTCATGCAGTAATTTTTCTACTGGCTGGCTGTAGGAGAAATCATTGGTGGATTGTGCTTGTTCATGGCTAAATTACCCCTCAATCAAGGAGAAATTCATGGCACAACAGAAGATAGCAATTGTAATGGCTGGGGGCAGTGGCATGGGGGCCGCCGCCGCGCGGACGCTGGCCGGGCAAGGCTTTCGTGTCTCCATCCTGTCGTCTTCCGGCAAGGGAGAGGCGCTCGCCCGCGAATTGGGCGGCATTGGCGTGACGGGGTCCAACCAGTCCGTCGACGACATGAAGTCGCTCGTTGATCAGGTGACTGAAAAATACGGGCGCATCGACGCGCTGGTCAACAGCGCCGGGCACGGGCCGCGCGCGCCCATCCTGGAGCTGACGGACGAGGCCTGGCACCAGGGCCTGGATGTGTACCTTCTCCATGTCATCCGTGCAAGCCGCCTGGTCACCCCCTGGATGGTGAAGCAGAAGTCAGGCGTGATCATCAATATCTCCACGTTTGCGGCGTTTGAGCCGGACCCGGTGTTTCCCACCTCAGGGGTGTTTCGTGCCGGCCTTGCCGCCTTCACGAAGTTGTTCGCTGACAAGTACGCCGCGGACAATGTGCGCATGAACAATGTGCTCCCAGGCTTCATCGACAGCCTGCCGGAGAACGAGGCCTTCCGCAGCCGTATCCCTATGGGGCGGTATGGCACCAGCGAGGAGATTGCCGCGACCATTGGCTTTCTGGCCTCTGAGGGCGCCGGCTACATCACGGGGCAGAACCTCCGTGTTGACGGCGGCATCACACGCTCGGTCTGACACCCATGGAAAACAAACAGTGGATTTACGCCAACCGCCCAACAGGGCGCGTAGGCACCGAGCATTTTGAGCTCAGGCACACCACCCTGGACACCAGCCTTGCGCGAAACGAAGTGCTGCTCAAAGCGCATTTCATCAGCGTGGACCCTTACATGCGCATACAGCAGCATGAGCGCAGGACTTACGACGAGCCGCACCCGCTGGGCATCGTGCAACGTGCGGGCGTTGTCTCGAGGGTGCTGAGTTCGGCCAGCGATCACTTCAAAGAGGGCGACTGGGTTCTTGGGTACAACGGCTGGCAGACCTTCGACAAATGCCATGCGAGTGAACTCAAGAAACTTGACCCGGACGCCGCGCCGGTGTCGACGGCGCTTGGCGTATTGGGAATGCCTGGCCGAACCGCCTGGTTTGGGCTGATGGAAGCGGGGAAGCCGCGCCCCGGAGAAACGCTGGTGGTGTCCGGCGCCGCTGGTGCTGTGGGCTCGCTGGTGGCGCAGTTCGGCAAGCGTGCCGGCTGCCGCGTGATTGGTTTGGCGGGCGGCAGTGAAAAATGTGCCTACCTGAAAGACAGGCTCGGGCTCGATGAAGCGATCGATTACAAGAAATTCCCCGATGCACTGAGCCTGCACACCTACCTGAAGACCCTGGTGGGCGGTGTTGATGTCTACTTTGACAATGTCGGCGGCATGATCACGGATGCGGTCATCCCTTTGATCAATCTGAGGGGGCGCATTGTGATTTGCGGAACCATCAGCCAATACGACGGCGGCCTCGATCACCCTGAAATGGCTCCGCGTGTCCTTCAACACATGCTCTTTCAACGCGCCACCATCCAGGGAATTCTGGCCAGGGATTTCGCGCACCGCATTGACGAGCAGATTGCGATACTTGCGCCCTGGGTCAGGAGCAAGGAAATTGTCTTTGACGAAACCGTAGTCGACGGCTTCGAGAATCTCCCCAATGCACTCAATATGCTGTTTGAAGGCAAAAATATCGGGAAGCTTCTGGTTCGCATCTAGACGGATGCCGCCGAAATCTGATCCGGCCAGCATGGAGCTCACCTGCCTGCTTCATACTCCATGAAGTTTTTTTACCGCAGAAGGCAGATTTGTTTTGAACCCCTTGACCTTGAACCCAACCAGCTTCGACGCAGCCATCGTCGACCTCGATGGCACCATGGTCGACACGTTGGGTGACTTTGCCCAGGCGCTGAACCTCATGCTGGCCGACTTGCTGCCCGGCGACGCGCCAGCGGCCAGACTGGATGCGGCGGCGATTGAACGGATGGTGGGCAAGGGGTCTGAGCATCTTGTGAAATCTGCGCTGCAGCATGTGCAAGGCCAGATGGGTGGAGTGGATGCCTCGGTTCGTTTGGTAGACCGCTATGAGCAGGCCTATGCCGGCTACCAGAAGCATTACGCGGGCATCAATGGCCGCTATTCAACGGTGTACCCGGGAGTGGTCGATGGCTTGCAGGCCTTGCAGCAGGCGGGGCTGCAATTGGCGTGCCTGACCAACAAGCCGGTCGGTTTTGCGCGTGAGCTGCTCAAGCTCAAGGGGCTGGAGGGGTTTTTCAGCCAGGTGTTTGGCGGCGATTCATTTGAGCGCAAGAAGCCCGATCCGCTGCCTTTGCTCAAAACCTGTGAAAGCCTGGGCACCGTGCCGGCGCGTACCCTGATGGTGGGTGACTCCAGCAACGACGCGCGGGCTGCGCGTGCGGCGGGCTGCCCGGTGGTGCTGGTGACCTATGGCTATAACCATGGTGAGCCGGTGCGGGATGTGGATGCGGATGGGTTTGTGGATTCGCTGGCCGGGCTGTCTTGGGAAAAGTAGCAAGGCTCAAATGACAACGGAGCCTGAGGCCCCGTTGAATATTTCAGCTTCGGCTCCAACCAGGCTGCCTTGCCTTAGCTGGGTTTGCCCAGCATCGCGTCTTTGAGCTTCCAGTCGGCGGGCTGGGGGCCCAGCCAGATGCGCACCAGGGCATTAAAGAATTCGACTTCCTTGAAGGGCTCGCCCTGTGGTTTGCCTTTTACCGAAATGATGGTGCCGGTGCCGGGAATCCAGTCGATGGTGAAACCTTCTCCGGCCGACAGCTTCTTCTGGTCGGCAAAGAGCTGGCCCATCTTGATCAGGCCGGGTATCAGCTTGGACATCTCCGACTTGGGTGCGTTCTCGGTGAAGGCGGTGGTAAAGCTCTTGCCCAGCTCGTTGGAGTCAATGTCGCGCAGCAGGGTGATGCTGATGCGCTTGTGGCCGGGCATGGCATAGACCTCTTCGGGGGTAGCGGCCTTTTTGGGCAGGTACATCGCGGCCACATAGACCTTGAACACCGCCTTGTAGCGGATACCGGCGCCGTTGAGCTGCAGCTTGGTGCCGTGAACCTCGATCGGGTCCTCCAGCTTGACGCCGGAAACTTCCATCGGGGCGGCAAGGGCGCCAAATGACAGCATTAAACCGGCCAGGCCCGCAATGCATCGCGTTGTCAAAGTCATGAGTTGTCTCCAGGTGGATGGTTGGAATAGAACGAGCGTTCTTTTTTGTTATGGGGCTATTTTGGGTTCGGTTACCAAGCCTTACAAGAGGGTTTGCGAGGGGTTACCGGACAAGTATGGGTAAGCATTGCTACAAGTTGACTACCCGGTTGTTGTAACTTTGCCAAGAGTGACGGCGTTCTGCTGGATGCAGGTTGGGGGTGCGCCGCTGTTTGCTACACTTTGACCCTCATGTTCATTCATCGCATCATTCAAACAGGTTGTGGAGACCGGGGAGCCTGGCCCTGGCGTACCTGTCATTTCTCGCACGCCTGAGGCGCATGCGGGCCGGCAACCTGACCTTTCAGCCAGTTTGCTTTCTGCCCCGCCCCGCTGCCGCCGGTTCTGCGACACCCCCCTTTTTCTTTCCTGATGCGCTCTTGCAGCCTGCAAGCGCATCCCGGCCCCGGTCTTCGGGGTGTTTTGAATGACAGGCGGCCGCGCCTTTGAGCGCGTGGCCCCTTGCGAAGGACCATCGTGATTACAGAACTCGAATTTAAAAGCCTGGCAGGCCAGGGCTACAACCGCATTCCCCTGATGGTGGAGGCGTTTGCCGACCTTGAAACACCGCTTTCCCTTTACCTCAAACTGGCGCATTCCAAAGACGGCGGCAAATTCAGCTTCCTGCTGGAGTCGGTCGTCGGCGGCGAGCGCTTTGGCCGCTACAGCTTCATCGGCCTGCCAGCGCGCACGCTGGTGCGGGCCTCGGGCTTTGGCGCAGACCGGGTGACGGAGGTTGTGACGGACGGCCGCGTGGTGGAAACCTCGGCAGCCAACCCGCTGGACTTCATCGCCGACTACCAAAAACGCTTCAAGGTCGCGCTGCGGCCTGGCCTGCCGCGGTTTTGCGGCGGGCTGGCGGGTTACTTCGGTTATGACGCGGTGCGCCACATCGAGAAAAAGCTTGAAGCCACTTGCCCGCCCGACACGCTGGGCTGTCCCGACATCCTGCTGTTGCAGTGCGAAGAGCTGGCGGTGATCGACAACCTCTCGGGCAAGCTTTACCTCATCGTCTACGCCGACCCGGCCCAGCCCGAGGCCTATGCCAACGCCAAGAAGCGCCTGCGCGAGCTGAAAGAAAAACTCAAGTACTCGGTCAGCGCGCCGGTGGTGAAACCTTCGCAGGGCTATCCGGCCGAGCGCGACTTCGCCAAGGCCGACTACATTGCCGCCGTTGAAAAAGCCAAGCGGCTGATCGAAGGCGGCGACTTCATGCAGGTGCAGGTCGGCCAGCGCATCAAGAAGCGCTATACCGAATCGCCGCTCAGCCTGTACCGCGCACTGCGCTCGCTCAACCCCAGCCCCTATATGTATTACTACCACTTTGGGGATTTCCATGTGGTGGGGGCCTCGCCCGAAATTCTGGTGCGGCAGGAGCAGGTTGCCGAAGGCCAGAAAATCACGATTCGCCCGCTCGCCGGTACCCGCCCCCGCGCATCCTCGCCCGAGGCCGACAAAGCCGTCGAGCAGGAACTGGTCAACGACCCGAAAGAGCGCGCTGAACACGTCATGCTGATAGACCTGGCGCGCAACGACATAGGCCGCATCGCCAAGACCGGCACGGTGAAGGTGACCGAGGCCTTTGCGGTGGAGCGCTACAGCCACGTGATGCACATTGTGAGCAATGTCGAAGGCGTGCTGTTGGACGGCATGACCAATATGGACGTGCTGAAAGCGACCTTCCCGGCCGGTACGCTGACGGGCGCGCCCAAGGTGCATGCGATGGAAATCATCGACCAGCTGGAGCCGACCAAACGCGGCCTCTACGGCGGCGCCTGCGGTTACCTCAGTTATGCCGGCGACATGGACGTGGCGATTGCCATCCGCACCGGCATCATCAAGGACCAGATGCTGTATGTGCAGGCAGCGGCCGGCGTGGTGGCTGATTCGGTGCCTGAACTCGAATGGAAAGAAACCGAGGCCAAGGCGCGCGCGTTGCTGCGGGCGTCGGAGCTGGTCGAGGAGGGGCTGGAATGAACATGCCAACCCATCCCGCCGTTGAGCACTGCCTCAGCATGGCTGATGTGCGCCGCAATATCGACGCGCTGGACGAGCGCATCGTGCCGCTGATCGCCGAGCGCAGCGCCTACGTGGCGCAGGCGGCGCGCATCAAGCAGCGCGCGGATCAGGTGTACGACCAGGCGCGTATCGATTTCATCCTCGAGCGAGTGCGCGCCCAGGCCCGCAAGGCCGGCGCCCCCGAGGCCATCGTGGAAGCGGCTTACCGCGCCATGATTGCCGCATCCATTGACTTTGAGCGCGGCGAATTTTCACGCCTGCGCCAGGAGGCCTGAATCATGAAGCGCAAACTCTTGATGATCGACAACTACGACAGCTTCACCTACAACATCGTCCAGTACTTCGGCGAGCTGGGTGCGGAGGTCGAAGTGTTTCGCAATGATGAAATCAGCGTGGCCGACATCGCCGCGCGCAAGCCCGATTTGCTGGTGGTGTCGCCCGGCCCGTGTTCACCGGCCGAAGCGGGCATCTCGGTCGCAGCGATCCAGCACTTTGCCGGCAAGCTGCCTATCCTGGGCGTCTGCCTGGGCCACCAGAGCATTGGTGCGGCCTTCGGCGGCAAGATCATCCGTGCCCAGCAGCTGATGCACGGCAAGACCAGCGTGATCACTACGACGCAAGAGGGTGTGTTTGCCGGCCTGCCCGAGCAGTTTGTCGTCAACCGCTACCACTCGCTGGCGATCGACAAACCGAGCTGCCCCGAGGCGTTGGCTGTCACGGCCTGGACAGACGACGGTGAGATCATGGGTGTGCGCCATAAAGGGCTGCCCATCCAGGGCGTGCAATTTCACCCTGAATCCATCCTCACCGAGCATGGCCACGCCATGTTGAAGAACTTCCTGGAGCAAACCGCATGAAGCGGATTGCCATTAAATTCATCGTCATATTCCTACGTATTACCCGGGCTGGAGGCCAAAATGATTGTTGATTTACGCAGCGACACCGTCACAAAGCCCACACAGGCCATGCGCGAGGCCATGCTGGCCGCCCCGCTGGGCGACGATGTGTTCGGCGACGACCCGGCCGTCAATGCACTGCAGGAAAAGATCGCCGGCCTGCTGGGCTTTGAGGCCGCGCTCTTTGTACCCACCGGCACGCAAAGCAACCTCTGCGGGATCCTCAGCCACTGCCAGCGCGGCGACGAATACATCGTCGGCCAGATGGCGCACTGCTACCGCTGGGAAGGCGGCGGCGCGGCGGTGTTCGGCAGCGTGCAGCCACAGCCGCTGAACCACCACACCGACGGCACACTGGCGCTTGCGGAGATCGAGGCGGCCATCAAACCTGACGACGCACACTTCGCGCGCACCCGCATGTTGGCGCTGGAGAACACCCTGGGAGGCAAACTGCTGCCCTTCGACTACGTGCAGCAGGCAACCGCACTGGCAAAAAAGCACGGCCTGGCGCGCCACCTGGACGGCGCGCGGCTCTTTAACGCTGCTGTGGCGCAGGCCGCACAAACCGGCAGCAACCCGCTGGCCGAGGCACGCCGCATTGCGGACTGTTTTGACAGCGTTTCGGTCTGCTTCAGCAAAGGGCTGGGTGCGCCGGTGGGCTCGGCGCTATGCGGTTCGCGCGAGTTCATCGCGCGGGCGCACCGCATCCGCAAGATGGCCGGCGGCGGCATGCGCCAGGCGGGCGTGCTGGCCGCTGCGGCATCGCATGCGCTGGACCACCATGTCGGCCGCCTCGCGCAAGACCATGCGCTGGCCAAACGCCTGGCCGACGGGCTGGCCGGCATCGAAGGTCTGCAAGTCGAAGCGCCACAGACCAACATCGTGTTTGTGGATCTGACGGGTGCGGCCAAGGAACAATCGGCGGGGCTGCTCAAGCACCTGGCGAAAGAGGGCATTCAGGCCACGGGCCTGTACCGCCTGCGTTTTGTCACCCATCTCGACGTGGATGCGGACGGTGTGGACCGCGCCATCGCCGCGATCCGGCAGTTTTTCAAAGCCTGAACTTCAAGACCAGAAATTCCTGAATTCCTGAAAGCCATTTATGGACATCCACCACCTGCTCTACTTCATCGTCGCCGGCCTGTTGCTCAACCTCACGCCCGGTCCGGACGTCCTTTACATCGTGACCCATGCGCTGCGCTCAGGCGCACGTGCCGGCATGGTGGCGGCTCTGGGCATCACAACCGGCTGCTTTGTGCACATCTTTGCCGCAGCCGTGGGCGTCAGTGCGCTGATGGCGGCCTCCGCCACCGCCTTTACCGTGCTGAAATGGGCCGGTGCGGCTTACCTGGTGTACGTCGGCTTGCGCATGCTGCTGGCGCGCGCGCCTGCGGCTGGTGAGCCTTCCGCCATGAGCCTGGTCGCCAGCGATCAAAATTCCGAACAGGCTACAGCCTTGAAACGCATATTTTTCCAGGGCTTCTGGACGAATGTGCTGAACCCCAAAGTAGCGCTCTTCTTCCTGGCCTTTGTGCCGCAGTTCATCACGCCGGATATGCAAAACAAGCCGCTGGCCTTCCTGCTGCTGGGTCTGCTGTTCAACTTCAATGGCCTGTGGGTCGGTGCCGGTTGGGCCCTGGCTGCCGCGTGGATGGCCAAGCGCATCGGCGCCGTACAGCGCGGCATGCATTGGCTCGAGCGCGTTGCCGGCGCCATGTTTGTGGGGTTTGGCATCAAGCTGGCCCTTTCCGATAATCCGGCAAGCTGATCCATCCCTTCCCAGCACCAGAACAAGTCAAAGAAACGAGACACGCCATGCCTAACACCCACAAAATCACCCCGCAGGAAGCGCTGCAGCGCACCATCGAACACCGCGAAATCTTCCACGACGAGATGCTGCACATCATGCGGCTGATCATGAGCGGTGAAATGTCGCCCGTGATGATGGCCGCGCTCATCACCGGCCTGCGCGTGAAGAAAGAAACCATAGGCGAAATCACCGCCGCCGCGCAGGTGATGCGCGAGTTCTCCACCAAGGTCAATGTGGCCGACAAGACCCATCTGGTCGACATCGTCGGCACGGGCGGCGACGGCTCGCACACCTTCAATATTTCGACCTGCTCCATGTTTGTGGCGGCGGCGGCCGGTGCCAAGGTCAGCAAACACGGCGGGCGCAGCGTCAGCAGCAAGTCGGGCAGCGCCGATGTGATCGAGTCCCTGGGCATTCACATCGGTCTGACGCCTGAAGCCATTGCCAAGTGCATTGAACAAGTTGGCGTGGGTTTCATGTTTGCGCCTAACCATCACCCGGCCATGAAAAACGTCGCACCCATCCGCAAGGAACTGGGCGTGCGCACCATCTTCAACATCCTGGGCCCGCTGACCAATCCGGCCAGCGCGCCCAACATACTGATGGGCGTGTTCCATTCGGACCTGGTGGGTATCCAGATCCGTGCGTTGCAGCGTCTGGGCGCCGAGCATGCGATGGTGGTTTACGGCAAAGACGGCATGGACGAAGTCAGCCTGGGCGCGGCCACCGTGGTGGGTGAGCTGAAGAATGGCGAGATCACCGAATACGAAATTCACCCCGAAGACTTCGACATGCCCATGGCCAGCAACCGCGCACTGCGCGTGGAAACGCCCGAGCAGTCCAAGGCGATGCTGCTGGGCGTGCTCGACAACCAGCCCGGCGCCGCGCGCGACATCGTGATCCTGAACGCCGGCGCGGCCCTGTATGCCGCCAATGTGGCCGACTCGATGAAGGCCGGCATGGTGCTGGCCCGGGCGGCGCTTGAATCAGGCGCGGCAAAAGATCGCCTGCAGCAACTGATCTCTACCACCCAAAAACTGGCAGCCTGAACACCATGTCCGACATCCTCGACAAAATCATTGCCGTCAAGCGCCAGGAAATCGCCGAGGCGATCCGCAAGAAACCCCTGGCGGTCATGCGTGAAGACGCCGAGTCGCGCGTACTCACACGCGACTTTGTGGGCGCGTTGCGCGTCAAGATCGCGGCGGGCCAGGCTGCGGTGATTGCCGAAGTCAAGAAGGCCAGCCCGTCCAAGGGCGTGCTGCGCGCCGACTTCATTCCGGCCGACATCGCGCAAAGTTATGCCGAAGGCGACGGCGAGATCAGCGCGGCTTGCCTGTCGGTGCTGACCGACAAGCAGTTCTTCCAGGGCAGCATTGATTATCTGAAGCAGGCCCGGGCGTCTTGCGACTTGCCGGTGCTGCGCAAGGATTTCATGGTCGATCCGTATCAGGTGTATGAAGCGCGCGTGATGGGTGCGGACTGCATCCTGCTGATCGCAGCCTGCCTGGATGATGCGCAAATGAAGACGCTGGAAGCGCTGGCGATGTCTATGGACATGGCGGTGCTGGTCGAGGTACACGACGAGGCCGAGCTTGAGCGCGCGCTCAAGCTCAAGACGCCGTTGATCGGCATCAACAACCGCAACCTCAAGACCTTTGAGGTGTCGCTGGACGCCACGCTTGGCATGCTGGGCAAGGTGCCGGCGGACCGTCTGCTGGTCACCGAATCAGGCATTGCCACGCCGGCCGATGTGCAGCGCCTGCGCCAGGCGGGCGTCAATGCCTTTCTGGTCGGCGAGGCCTTTATGCGGGCGGAAGAGCCTGGCCTGGCGCTGGCCCAGTTGTTCGGGAAGAAATAATCACAGGCTTCATAACGCCGGTTGCTTGACATGACGACATCTCCACCCGACCGCCTCACCAGCGCCGACCCCGCCGCCTGGCCCGTAGCGCCCGGCTGGCGTCCGATTACCGATGCCTTTTTCGGCAGCTCGACAGGCGAGAAGCTGCTGGGCTTTCTGCGAGGCCGGCTGGCGGAAGGCGCGACGATTTTTCCGCCCCAGCCGCTGCGCGCGCTGGAGCTCACGCCGCCCGAAGAGGTGCGTGTGGTCATCCTGGGGCAAGACCCGTATCACGGCCTGGGGCAAGCCGAGGGGCTGGCGTTTTCTGTGGCGCCCGGCGTAGCCTTGCCGCCTTCGCTGCGCAATATCTTCAAGGAGCTGCAGCGCGACCTGGGCACACCGCCGCCGAAGTTTCCGGTGCCGGGCGGAAGCCTGGTGAAGTGGGCCGCGCATGGCGTGCTGCTGCTCAACACCTGCCTCACGGTGGAAGAGGCGCAGCCCGCCAGCCACGCCGGCAAGGGCTGGGAAGTCCTGACCGACACGCTGATCCGCCAGGTGGCTGATGGCGACCATCCGGTGGTGTTCATGCTGTGGGGCGCCCATGCGCAAAGCAAGCGGGCGCTCATTGATGCGAAGCGCCACAAGGTGCTGATTGCCAACCACCCCTCACCACTCTCGGCCCTACGGCCGCCGCTGCCGTTTATCGGCTGCGGGCATTTTTCGCAGGCCAAAGAGTGGCGGGACAGCCATCCTCGAACCTAGCAAGCGCTGCCGCCGGGCAGGGCGGGGGATAGCCGTAAATACCCGGTGCAAGAAGAGGGTGGCCGGGTATACACTGAATTGAACAAGGGCCGCAGGAACACTGCGGGTGCCGGAGCCGGACGCCACGCGCGCTGGGCCTTCTCCGTCAGCGTCATGAAACGCCCGGCATTGCAGGAGAGCCCCATGCCCCGTTCCGATGATCCGTCTCGCCGCAGTTTCCTGAAGGTCAGTGTCATTGCCGGTGTGACGGTCTATGTCGCGCCGCTGGCCGGCGAGGCCTTTGCGGCTCTCTTCGAAGAAAAAATCCTGACGCCTGTCCAGTGGGATCCCAAGGCCGGCGCCAAATTCCGCGTCGACGGCATCGCCAAAGTCAGCGGCGACAAGGTATTTGCCCGCGATATCCGCGCCCGCGACATGCCGCACTGGCCGCAGCAGCAAGCCCATGCATTTATCTTGCGCACCACGCAGGCAGACCGCAGCTATGAGGGTTTTGATCTGGGCCTGCTGGGCGATGAGCTCAAGCCCGACCGCGTGGTGACGGCCGAAGACCTGGTGCGCGACGGCGTGGCCTTTCCGGCGTTTTACGGCGAGGACATGCTGCTGCCCAAGGGCAAGGTACCGGCCTATCTGGGCCATGCGGTCGCAATCCTGATTTACAAGGATTTCGCGCGCTTCCGGTTTGCCAAGGACAAACTGCAGTTCAAGGATGGCGTGCTTCGTTACGGAGCCAAAACCGCGCCGCTGGAGCGCGACCCCTGGGGCACGTTTCGCTTTGTGCGCGTGGGCGGCGCCAGCGCGTTTGACGACGACGTGTTTTCCAGCCTCAAGGATGCGCCTGTCTTCCCGAGCATGATGCGCAAGCACCAGCCGGTGTGGCCCGACGGCAGGCAGCACGGCAAGCTGGGTGAGCAGGGCATGTTCCATGCCGCCGCCATCCAGGCCGAGCTCGACAAACCACCCGCCGATTGGCTGGTGCTGCAGCGCGATTACCAGTCGCAATCGATAGACACGGCGGCCCTGGAGCCCGACAACGCCAACTGCTGGTATGACGCCGCCGGCCAGGCCATGCACATGGTGGTGCCTACGCAGTCACCGATGGAGGTGGTCGACAGCGCGCTGGAGATGATGAAAAAGTCGCGGCTGCCGGTCAAGAAGCTGTTTATGCATCCTTGCTACACCGTGGGCTACGGCTCCAAGGACCATTACAACTTCCCGTTTTACGGCCTGGCGACGGCGCTGTATGCCGACGGCTTGCCGGTGCGGCTGGCCAATGACCGTTATGAGCAGTTCCAGACTTCCCTCAAGCGGCACGCCTTCAATATGCGCTACCGCATGGCGGTGGATCGCAAGAGCGGCCTGCTGCAATCGTTCAAGGGCGACTTCGAGGTCAACGGCGGCGGCCGCCGCAACTTCTCTCCGGAAGTGGCCATGGTCGGCGCCACGGCCGCGCAGTCGATCTACTACTTTCCCAAAAATGATTTCGCGACCGTTGCAATTGCTTCGCGCGCCGTTGATGCGGGCTCGGCGCGCGGCTACGGCAGCCTGCAGAGCATGGCCGCGACGGAAATGATGGTCGACGAGATCGCCGGGACGCTCGGTGTGGATGCGATTGAGTTCCGGCTGAAGAACGCCATCCGCTCGGGCATGAAAAACACGCAGGGCGCGATTCCCGCGGGAGCCGTTCGGGTTGACGAAGTGCTGCAAAAGGCCAAGGTACATCCGATGTGGACCCAGCGCGCCGCGAAGAAAGCCGAGTTTGAGTTACGCCACCCCGGCATGCGCTACGGCGTGGGTTTTGCCTGCGTACAAAAGGATTTCGGCACCGGCGCCGAATCGTCTTTTGCGAAGGTGGAGATTTCCGCCGCGGGCGTGGTCAGCCTGCAGCACAGCGGCGCCGAGATGGGAACCGGCATGTCGACGTCCCAGGCCATTGCCTGCGCACGCTGGCTGGGCAAACCGGCGCAGCAGGTGCTGACTTCTGTCACCGACTGGAGCGACCTGCCAGTCGTCACTAGCGGCGACCCTTACACCATGAGCCAGGCTGAGCAGACCCGGTTGCAGGCCAATCCGCGCTGGTCGCCTGGGTACGTCTCGCCATCGAGCGCTAGCAATTCGGCTTTCTATTTCACCCACAGCACGCGCGAGGCAGCGCGCGTGGTGTTCCTGCAGGGCCTGTGGCCGGCTGCAATGGCCATCTGGAGCCAGGGCATAGGCGGCGGGCAGGCCGCGCCGCTGGTGGTGCGGGTTGAAGATGCACGCTGGGTTGACGGCAGGCTGTCGGCCGCGGGGCTGCAGCCCTTGCCGCTGGAGCAACTGGCGCAGAAGGCCCATGACATGGGGCTGGTCACTGGTGCGGTGGTGCATGTGTTTAACCGCTGGCAGTGGTCTGAGGCCGAGTTTGAGATCGCTGGGGCCGTGGTGCGGCTTCCGCTGGATGGGCTGTCATTGCGGTACGGCGCCGGCAAGAAGGAAAAGAGCGGCAATGCTGGTGTGGCTGGCTCTCCTGGTTATCAGGTGCTCAATCGCAAGCGCGTGTTCATCCCGCCCACGCAGCGCAACAATGCCGCCGTCACGTACTACAGCGCGATAGGCACGCTGGTCGAGTTGTCTGTGCATGTGGCCAGCGGCAAGGTCAATCTGCTTTCGCACCACTCCATCATGGAGTGCGGCAGCCAGATTTCACCGCAACTGGTCTCGGGCCAGCTGCAGGGCGGGCTGGCCATGGGCATCGGGCATGCGCTGCATGAGTATTTGCCGCTCTATGAAGGCGGCCCCGGTGACGGCACCTGGAACTTCAACCGCTACCAGTTGCCGCGCGCGAACGACGTCGCGGTGTGGACGCAGACGGGCGAGGTGTTGCCCCCGGTGACGGAAACCGATCCGCCCAAGGGGATCGCCGAAGTGGTGATGATCCCGGTCGTCGCGGCCATCGTCAACGGCATTGCACATGCGACCACGCACCGCTTCACCGATCTGCCCGTCAGCGAGAAAAAAATACAGGAGGCAATGGCATGAGCATCCCGACCCGGCCGATTACACTGACTGTCAATGGCAAGGCAACCGCACCGGCCCAGGTGCCGGAGGGCCTCATGATGATCGACTTCCTCCATGAGTACCTGGGCCTGACAGGTTCGCGCCTGGGTTGCGGGCAGGGTGTGTGCCACGCCTGCGTGGTGATTGTGGACAAGCCCGACGGCGGCAGCGAGCAAATGCGCACCTGCATCACGGGCGCGCATTTCTTCGACGGCAAGAAAGTGCGCACCATTGAAGGCCATGCCAAGCGCAATGAAAAAGGCGAAGTGGTCGCGCTCTCGCCCATCCAGCAGAAATTCATCGAACATTTCAGCTTTCAGTGCGGTTACTGCACGCCGGGTTTCGTCAACGCCGCGACGGTATTTGTCGAGAAGCTCAAGCGCCAGCCGATTGCGCGCGCCCAGCTGGAGCCTGCGATTAACGAGGCGTTGAATGACCATATTTGCCGCTGTACCGGTTATGTCCGGTATTTCGAAGCGGTCAGGGACGTGGTGCTGCAGACGCCCGGTTTGCTCAAGGACGGCAAATGAAGCCCGCGTTGAGCGCCCTTTATGGCAACCGCCCGGTGCAGGCTTTGTTGTTGGCAGCGGCTGCATTGCTGGCTGGCTGCGGCAAGCCAGAGCCCGTTAATCCGGCGGTGACCGGCGTACCTGCCTCGATGGCCAAAGCCGACCAGGTGACGCGTGGCCGTTACCTGGCCAAGGCGGCGGACTGCGCGGCCTGCCACACGGCGGCCGATGGTGCGCCATTTGCCGGTGGCTTTGAGTTGGCCTCACCGTTCGGCAATTTCTACGGCACCAACATCACGCCTGACAAAGAGCATGGCATTGGCAAATGGAGTGCCGATGATTTCTACCGGGCGCTACACGACGGCGTTGCGCCGGGCAAGCAGCTTTACCCGGCCATGCCTTACACCTCGTACCGAGGCATGACGCGCGAAGACAGCGATGCCATTTATGCCTATTTGATGCAGCAAAAGCCCGCGGCAGTGCCCAACCGGGAGCCGGAGCTGAAGTTTCCCTACAACATGCGTTTTGGCATCCGCTTCTGGAACTGGGTGTTCCTGGAGGATGCCTTGCCGGATGCTTCAGCCGGGCAGTCGCTCAGCTGGCAGCGGGGCCGTTATCTGTCAAATGCAATGGGGCATTGCGCCGAATGCCATACGCCGCGCAGCTTCCCGGGGCAGCTCAATGGCAGCAAGCCCTTGCAGGGCGCGGCGCTGGGGCGTGTGGCCGCGCCGGACATCACGCCGGCCGGCCTGGCCGCGCGCGGCTGGACGGGCGCCGACTTGCAGACTTTTTTCCGTACCGGCATGGCGCCGCAAGGCTCGGCCTGGGGGGAAATGTTCCCGGTGATTCACTTCAGTACGCAGTACCTGAGCACGGAAGACCTCGCCGCAATCGCTACTTATCTGACCGGCGATGTGCCTCTGGCGCCCAAGCCGTTGCCGGCCGTTGTTGCCGACACCGGCAAATTGGTGGCGGGCCGGCAGGTGTATCTGGCCGTCTGCGCCGGTTGCCACGGGCGCGAAGGTGAGGGCAAACCGCATGTGGCGGTCGCGATGAAAGGGAATTCCACGGTGCGTGATGTCAACCCGCACAACCTGATCGTCTCGGTACTTGACGGCATCGAGGCGCAGAAATTCCCGGGAACTGAAAGCATGCAGAAGATGCCGGGCTTTGCGGGCACGCTCAGTGATGCCGAAGTGGCGCAACTGAGCAACTATTTGCGCGCCACCTGGGGAGGCCTGCCTGACGACATTGAGGCGGAAAAGGTCGGGAAATTGCGCGCTGCAGCGGGCAAGCATTGAGGGCTACTAGATATAAGACGTTAGCCCGGGCGTCCCGCTAGAACTCTTGGGGGAGGCTGCCCACGTAGTCGCGCCGGATATTGACCGTGCTTTGCTGGCCCAGGGCCTCAAAGTGGCGGCGAAGCCAGCGTTTGGCCGCGCCCTGGCCCATTTCAAACAGCTTTTCAATCATGGCGCCGTCGGCCGATAACTTGCTCGAGGACGGCAGGTCTTCCAGGGCTTCCCCGCCATCGATGCGGTGCAGCAGCAGGCTTTTGTACTTTGCGCCCTCCTGCAGGCGGCCGTCGGCCAGCAGGCGGTTGATGAAGTCGATGGTGCGCATCTGGGACAACAGGCTGGCGTTAAAGGTCAGCTCATTCACCCGGTCCATGATGTCGTGCGGCGTGTGGGGAACCTCGGGGCGCCGCAGGGGATTGATCTGCACCACGATGATGTCGCGGCTGCTGCATTCACTGATGAGGGGCAGCAGGGACGGGTTGCTGGAGAAGCCCCCATCCCAGTAGGGTTGGCCATCGATTTCCACGGCCTGGAACAGCGTGGGCAGGCAGGTGGAGGCCATCACGGCCTGCAATGTCAGGCGTTTGCCCGAAAAAATCTCCGCCCGGCCTGTGGTGACATGGGTCGCGGAAACAAATGCCCGGGGTGCGTGCAGGGCCGCTATGGCGGGAAAGTCGATTTCAGCCTGAAGCAGCTTTCGCAGCGGGTTGATGTCCAGCGGATTGGACTGGTAGGGCGACATCCACTGGCTTATGGCGTTACCGAAAAAGTTAGCGCCCACTTTATCGGATGGCCAGCCGCCCAAAAGCATCTTGCTGATGCCATCCGCCATGGAGCCCAGGCTGCCCATGGCGGCAATACCCTGCCAGATACGGGCCAGCGATGCGCGCGCCGCCTCTCTGGGGTCGGCGGTTCCGCTGTCTTTTGGTCCGGCGGCGGCAAACCCGTGCGCGAGCGCCACCGCGTTGACGGCGCCGGCGCTGGCGCCGCTGATGCCGTCGAACTGGATGCGTTCGTCCTGCAGCAGGGCGTCCAGAACCCCCCAGGTGAATGCACCGTGGGACCCGCCGCCCTGCAGCGCCAGATTGACCCTGCGCAGGGAGGACGGTTCTGGCGGGAGGGCGGAATGGGGTTCAGTGCTCATAGGTCGGATGTCTGGCGGTTGGGGGCGCAGCCTCGAAAGGCCGGTGCTGCGCCATCATGCCTTAATGCCGGTAAAACGCAGTAATTTGAGCTTTGTAGCGCGATCTAAACGGAGGCAGGCCCCAGCCGCCACCGGATGAGGTGCGAGCAAGACCCACGGCAGCAACTTTTTAATGGTTTTTGCCATACCCAGAGACTTCACCCGACATAAAACCGTGGCATAATCCGAGGTTCGCTTGAAGGATGGGTGCCCGAGTGGCTAAAGGGGGCAGACTGTAAATCTGTTGGCTAACGCCTACGCTGGTTCGAATCCAGCCTCATCCACCAGATTTTGTTTGATTTTTGGCAAGCGGCCGGCGCAAGGCAATCGCGTAAAGCGGGTTTTGGGTCGTGAGTGATTTGATGTGAGTTGAATTGGCAGAGCTGCGCGGGAGTAGTTCAATGGTAGAACCCTAGCCTTCCAAGCTAATGACGCGGGTTCGATTCCCGTCTCCCGCTCCACAAAACTGTGGTTTTGGGGTGTGGCGGGCTCTGTTGGTTGATCTTGTGTCGGATTGCGGTGGTGGTTAAGGTCTTTGGCCTTTTGAGTTTGATTTAAGCCCTTTTGGCTCAGTGGTAGAGCACTCCCTTGGTAAGGGAGAGGTCGCGGGTCCGATTCCCGCAAAGGGCACCATATTTTGAGCTGGCGCGGCGTGCAAGGCGCTGTTGCCGGCTGTAGTTCGTTAACTGGTTTTGTAACTCTTTATAAATTTCTGGAGTTGAAAAATGGCAAAAGGCAAATTTGAGCGGACCAAGCCGCACGTCAACGTCGGCACGATTGGCCACGTGGACCATGGCAAGACGACGCTGACGGCGG
>NZ_FPBM01000014.1 GCF_900116715.1 Polaromonas sp. YR568 | reverse complement strand
AGAACTTATCCACATCGTGAGCACGTTCTGCTCACAAAGAGTGTGGGTCAAGATTCGATGGAAAACTCGGGTCAGACTTCAGCGCAATTCAACACGCCTTGAGTTGACTGTTATTTTTCGAGACAAAAAAGCCCATTTCGGCGTTCGAAGCCAGTCCGCAACACTGCTAATTTCGTTACGGGTAATTAACTACTGCGGTGATTCGACCCCTCCTCATCGAACCGTGCAGATCCACTCCATCTTTGACGGTGTGTCCTGGAGCTCTTTTATTCGCTGAAAAATATTCTAGGAGTTGAGCCCTTAGATAGGGCGGCAAGTTCTATCGCTTGACTTACGGATAGAAAATAAAAGCGGGCAGCGTATGTGATGACGCATGCGCACGATTGAGTGTTGATCGACGCAGACTCAATCTGAAAAAAGGGATCAAGACTCGTCGACTTCGTGAGTCTCTATGCGCACAAAAATGCGAATCAGAAAATTGAGGGGAACCTGATCGGGCTGAACGCTGTTCAATAAATTGAAGCCCTGCCCTCTGCCCGTCTTTTCAATAAACGACAGGCAAAAAAAAGCCACCTTGCGGTGGCTTTTTTGTTGGCAGCGAACGATTAGTTCAGCGGCGACTTCTTGCCGTCTTTGTAGACGTACAGGGTGATGGCTGGGTTCTTCAGTTCGCCATTGGGTTCAAAAGCGATGGTGGTGGTCACGCCCTTGAAATTGGTTTCTGGCAGCTTGGCGGTGTAGACCTTTGGATCCCACGAACCGGCGCGCTTCATGGCGTCGACCAGAACGAAGGTAGCGTCATACGTGTATGGGCTGTAAACCTGGAACTGGTTGGGGTACTTGGCGTCGTAACGCTTTTTCCATGCTTCGCCGCCAGGCATTTTGGCCAGCGATGCGCCGCCTTCAGCGCAAACCACGTTGCCGATGGTCTTGGCGCCTGCGGTCAGCTTGGCCAGCTCTGCGGTGCAGATGCCGTCGCCGCCGAAGTACTTGACGTTGCTCATGCCGAGCTGTTCCATCTGGCGCAGCATTGGGCCGCCTTGTGGGTCCATGCCGCCGTAGAAGATGGCGTCAGGTGCTTTGGCCTTGATGGCGGTCAGGATGGCCATGAAGTCGGTGGCTTTGTCGGTGGTGAACTGTTCATCAACCACGGTCATGCCTTTTGCCAGGGCCGTTTTCTTGAACACTTCAGCAACGCCTTGGCCGTAAGCGGTACGGTCGTCAATGATGGCGACTTTCTTCAGCTTCAGCGTGTCGGCAGCATAGAAAGCCAGGCCAGCGCCCAGGGCGTTGTCGTTGGCGATGATGCGGTAGGTGGTCTTGTAGCCGGGCTTGGTCAGGTTGGGGTTGGTTGCAGCGCCCGTGACGTGGGGAATGCCGCAATCGTTGTAAACCTTGGAAGCAGGAATCGTCGTGCCGGAATTCAGGTGGCCGACCACGCCAGCGACTTTGGAGTCGCACAGTTTTTGTGCGGCTGCGGTGCCCTGTTTTGGATCAGCAGCGTCATCTTCAGCAACAATTTCAAACTTGACCTTTTTGCCGCCGATGACCACGTTTTGCGCGTTCAGGTCTTCGATGGCCATGCGCACGCCGTTTTCATTGTCTTTGCCGTAATGGGCCTGTGAGCCGGACAGCGGCGCCACGTGACCGATTTTGACCACTGCGTCTTGGGCAGAGGCAAAACCCGCTACCGCAGCGAGAGCAGCCACTACTGTCAGTTTTAATTTCATTTGCATAAAAAACACTCCGATTAGGAAATTACCGTTAAAGGTTGAGAACAATTTTTTTACTCAACGGGGCCGAACATAACGCAATTTCCGGGCCCGCACCATAGCAACGTCCCTAGGTCAAATTCCGATAAGGGGGTTTACCCGGGGAGCAGATTGCCTTATGTGAACTTGTGTTTCCAGCGATTTTGCAGAGGGAAAAGGCTGTTGTTGAGGCGGCCGCAGAACAGTCGCCTTCGCGACGTTGTTGGGGCTTCGCACGCACCGTCAGGAGCCGCCCGTTGGCGGCGGCGCTTCAGACAGAAAAGCCTGGTTGACGGACTGGCGCACCACGGCTTCAATCTCTTCGCGAAGGCGCGGCGTCAAGGTCTGGGTGTGCTCAAGAATGAGCTGCCCGACGACCTCCCGCAGGCGCCGCTCAAGCACCAGATCCACGCGCTGCAACACGCGCTGCACCATCTGCTCCTGGGCATCGGCGGAGACCGCCAAAGCCCTTGCCGGTGCTACCGGCGCTGCCTGCGCAGGCGCCGCCAAGGGCGCACCGGCATTTTCCGGGGCTGGGGCCGGCATGGGGGCCGGCACGGGTCGGATGATTTCCGTCAATGTGGGAACAAAGCGCGGGGGCGTTGGGGCGGGGCTCATGCGGCCCCCTCCCCGGCCGTCGCCAGGTCATGTCGTTTCATGGCGTAACCCCTGTCGGTGTAGTGTTTCCATCGGCCTCGCGCGGCCAGCCGGTCGTCGTCTGTGCGCGCGACGACTTCGATAAAGCGCTCGAAGCGCTCAAATTCGGCGGGGATGGCCTGCCCCAGGTTGACCAGGACGCCATGAGGGAGCGAAGACGCATCGAGCGACTCGGCGAGCAGCACCGGCGTTGCGGCCACGGTGCTCGCACTGGCGTCTGCCCGGCAATGCGGCACAAATTCCGCCGGTGAAAAGCTCCACATCAGCTGGTCAAGCTCGGCCAGCACGGCGGGCTCCCCGGTGACCACGACGCGCGCGCCGCTAAGGTATGCCTTGCGGAGCAGCCGGCAGCTGTACGCCAGCTTGTCAGGCACATTGAAGTGAAAAGCGATCTCGGTCATGCACGGGTTTTGGATGCAGGCCTGGCTTTCTTTGACGCCGGCTTGGCAGATGGCTTGGCCGAGGATTTGGCCGAGGATTTGGCTTTGCCCGCCCCCACCTGGCCCAACAGGTAATCCAGGAGCAAGGGCACCGGGCGCCCGGTAGCACCTTTGGCCGCACCGCTTTTCCAGGCCGTGCCGGCAATATCCAGATGCGCCCAAGGGAAACTGGCGGTAAACCGGTGCAGGAATTTAGCCGCGGTGATCGCGCCGCCGGCCCGTCCTGCCACGTTGGCAACGTCTGCAAAGTTGGTTTTAAGCCCTTCCGCATACTCATCGTCCAGGGGCATCCTCCAGCACAGGTCCATGGAGGACTCCCCGGCTTCCGCCAGGGCCGTGGCCAGCGCATCGTCGCTTGAGAACAGCCCGCTGCGCACGCCGCCCAGGGCGATCACGCAGGCGCCGGTCAGCGTGGCAATGTCAACCACAGCCCGGGGTTTGAAGCGCTCGGCATAGGTCAAAGCGTCGCAAAGAACCAGCCGCCCTTCGGCATCGGTGTTCAGGATTTCAATGGTCTGCCCGCTCATGCTGGTCACCACGTCGCCCGGCTTGATCGCGCGGCCGCCCGGCATGTTTTCGCAGGCCGGGATCAGGCCCACCACATTCAGCTCGGGTTGCAGCTCGGCCAGCGCCCGGAATGTGCCCAAAACGCTTGCCGCGCCGCACATGTCGAATTTCATCTCGTCCATTTCGGCTGCGGGCTTGATGGAGATGCCACCCGTGTCGAAGGTGATGCCCTTGCCGACCAGCACCACAGGCGCCGCGCCCTTGGCCGCGCCGTCATAACGCAGCACGATGAAGCGCAGGGGCTCGGCCGTGCCCTGCGCAACGGCCATGAAGGAGCCCATGCCCAGCTTGGCGACTTCTTTGGGGCCCAGCACGTCCACCTTGATATTGCGCAGCTTGCCCAGCTCTTTGGCCGCGCCTGCCAGCAAAGTCGGCGTGGCGTGGTTGGCGGGCCTGTTGGCCCATTCCTTGGCAAATTCAACGCCTTTGACCAGCGCAAGGCCTTTGTCCAGGCCCGGCTTGGCTGTTTTGGCGCTCGCGGCGTCACTGACCGCAATCACCACATGGCGCAGTTTGGCGGGGCTGGCTTTGGATTTGGTGGTGGTGTAGGTGTAGCTTGCCTCGCTGCAGGCGGCCACCGCAGCGCGAACCGCCTCGGCCTGCACGCTGCCAAGCGTGCTGAAGCAAAGCACCAGGCGCTGAACATTGCTGGCCTTCAGGGCGCCCAAAGCCGCGCCGACGGCGGCACGGATGCTCTTGGGGCTGGCGTCACCGACACCGGCCAGGATCACGCGGGTGGCGGCAATCCCCGGGCTGCGGTAGGCGCTCAGGAGCTTGCCCGGCTTGGCTTCAAGGTCACCCGACTTGATGGCCAGCGAGGCCAGCACGGACAAGGGATCGGTGCCGGACGCCAGGTCCTGGGGAACGAGCACGACCAGCGCGTCGGCTTTTTCGCTGCAAATACGGGCACGGGTCAGTGGTTTGAGTTCAAAGTCCATAATTCAGGGTTAGGTAAATAAACGGGTGAATACACCGAAGCACGGCAAAACAAGGCAAAAGCAGATATTCAGTCAATGTTATTCCAATCTTCGATTCGCAAAGAGCTGGCGCGCAGTTTCGGGGCCACCCTGGTCGTCCTGGTCACCATCGTGATGACCATCGTCCTGATCCGGACGCTGGGCCAGGCGTCACGCGGTTTCATCAATCCGCAGGACGTCATGCTCTTCATGGCCTACTCCGCGCTGGGCCGCCTGCCCACCATCCTGACCCTCTCGCTCTTCATTGCCATGGTCAGCACCTTGTCGCGCATGTACCGCGACAGCGAAATGGTGGTGTGGTTTACGGCCGGCCAGGGCCTGGCGGGCTTTCTGCGGCCGCTGTTCCGGTTTGCCTGGCCGGTGCTGCTGGTCATCACGCTGATGGCGCTTTTTGTCTGGCCCTGGACGAACCAGCAGACCAAAGACATGCAAAGCCGCTACGAGCAGCGCGGCGACCTGGACCGCATTGCCCCCGGCCAGTTCCAGGAATCTTCCAGCGGCAACCGGGTCTTTTTCATCGACAGGAACCTGGCCGGCGAGCGGTCCAGCAACAATGTCTTTATCGCCGCCACCGAAAAGGGAAAAAGCTCCATCACCACGGCGCGCTCAGGCCGTATTGAGACCAAGGGCGACGCCCAGTTCCTGATGCTTGAAAACGGCCAGCGCCTTGAAAATGTGATCGGGCAGTCGGCGCTCAAGATCAGCGACTTTGAAGAATACGGCACCAAAACGGGTGACTCGAACCCCCTGGTCGAAAATGCCCCGGAAGCCAAGCTGCTGTCTACGCGCGACCTCATCAAGGCGCCCACGCGCGGCAACCTCAGCGAGCTGGCGTGGCGTGTGGGGCTGGCGCTGGCCTCCATTAACTTTGTCATCCTGGCGGTGGCGCTGGCCAGCGTCAACCCGCGCGGCGGCCGCAGCGGCAACATGATCTTTGTTTTGCTGACCTTTGTGGTCTACAACAACCTGGTCAACCTCGGGCAAAGCTGGATCTTTGTCGGCCTGATCACCTTTGGCAACTTCCTGTTGCTGCTTCATGGCGGTGTCCTGGTGCTTGGCCTGGCCTGGCTGTCCAAGCGGCAATTCAACTGGGTGCTCAGGCCCGCCCGCCGGGTCAACAGGCCGCCATTGGCCGTTCGCAGCCTCGAAAGCCAAGCATGAAAACCATACGCCGCCTGATTTACGGTGAAGTTCTGGCCGCCATTGCATTGGTGGCCCTGGGCTTCCTGGCGCTGTTTTTCTTCTTCGATCTGGTCGATGAGCTCCAGTACCTCGGCAAAAGCAGCGGGATCAATGCCGCGGACATTTATCAGATCCGCCATGCACTTCTCTACGTCGGTCTCCTGATTCCCAACCACCTGTATGAGCTGCTGCCCATCTCCGTGCTGATCGGCACCATCTTTGTGATGGCCCGGCTGGCCCAGAGCTCTGAATACACGATTTTGCGTACCAGCGGCCTGGGGCCCTGGCGCGCGCTCAAGCTCCTGCTGGTGCTGGGCGCGCTGTTTGTGGTGTTCAGTTTTGCGATCGGGGATTACGTGGCGCCGGCCAGCGAGCGGGCTGCGCAGCTGCTCAAAGCCAGGTACCAGAACAAGATCACCATAGGCCAGACCGGCGCCTGGCTGAAGGAAAAGCAGGCCTACAACACCTATGTCGTCAACGTCAAAACGCTGTCGCCCGACAACGAAATGCAGGGTGTCCAGGTTTTCGAGTTCAACAACAAGGGGCTTGTGGTCTCGACCACCCAGGCGCCGCTGGCCACTTTTGCGGCGGGCGATGCCTGGTTGCTTCACAAAGCTGTCCGGGCTGAATTTGAGGTTCCCACGGGCTTTGCCAGCGCCAGCAAACCGCACGATTCGGCCAAGGTAAGCCGGACGACGCTGGAAACCTTCCGCTGGCCCACCGAAATCAGCGCCGAGATGGTGTCGGTGGCACTGCTCAAACCGGAGCGCATGGGCACCATCGACCTCTTTAATTACGTCCGCCACCTGGACGCCAATGGCCAGACGGCTCAGCGTTACGAGATTGAGTTCTGGAAAAAGGTGTTTTACCCGCTCAGCTGCCTGGTGATGGTCATATTGGCCCTGCCCTTTGCCTACCTGCACTTCCGCTCGGGCGGCATTGCCGGTTATGTGTTCGCCGGCGTCATGATCGGTATCAGCTTCTTCCTGCTCAATAACGTCTTCGGCTACATCGGCAACCTGCGCAACTGGATGCCCTGGCTGGCGGCTGCCACGCCGGGGCTGCTCTATATGGCCGTTTCGCTGGGGGCGTTCGGCTGGCTGGTGCTCAGGCGCTAGCGGGTGCCCGTGATGCCTTCGACGCCAGCAACTCGCGGCATCATCCTGCTGGCCCATGGCTCGCGGGACCCGCAATGGCGCGCACCCATTGAAGCCGTGGCGGCGCAGATCCGCGCGCAGGCGCCCGGCACGCCGGTTCGCTGCGCCTACCTTGAGCTCTGCGCTCCATCCTTGCCCGAAGCTGCTACAGATTTGGTAGCTGCTCACGCAAGCTCCATCCGGGTTTTTCCGCTTTTCTTCGGTGTCGGCAAACACGCGCGCGAAGATTTGCCACTTCTTGTCGAGCAGATCCGCGCCAGCCACCCGGATGTGGAAGTGGAACTCCTGCCGACCGCCGGCGAGTATCGCGAACTGACTGCCCTGATGGCCGGCATCGCACTGGCCTAAAACCGGTTGGCGCAGTCGCAAAGGCTGCTGGTGACGCGCCTCTATAGGGCAAAACAGGCATAATGAAGTGAATAATTAGCCTGAATTTGATATGAACCTTCACCAATTCCGATTCGTCCAGGAGGCCATCCGGCGCAACCTCAACCTCACTGAGACGGCCAAGGCCCTGCACACCTCCCAGCCGGGTGTGTCAAAAGCCATCATCGAACTCGAAGAAGAACTGGGCGTTGAAATCTTTGCCCGCCACGGCAAGCGCCTCAAGCGCGTCACGGAACCCGGTGAACATGTGCTCAAAAGCATTGAGCTCATCATGCGCGAGGTGGGCAACCTGCGCCGCATCGGCGAGCAGTTCTCCGCACAGGACAGCGGCACGCTGTCGATTGCCACCACCCACACCCAGGCCCGTTATGTGCTGCCGCAGCCGGTGGCCAAGCTGCGTGAAGCCTTCCCCAAGGTCAATGTCAGCCTGCACCAGGGCTCGCCCGACCAGGTCGCGCGCATGGTGCTCGACGAAGTGGCTGAAATCGGCATCGCGACCGAGTCGCTGACACAGTACGAAGACCTGGTGACCCTGCCCTGCTATGAATGGCAGCACATGCTGGTCATTCCGGTCGATCACGCGCTGGCCAAGAAAGAAAACATCACGCTCGAAGACCTGGCCGATGAGCCGCTGATCACCTACCACCCGTCGTTCACCGGCCGCACCAAGATCGACCTGGCTTTTGCCGCCAAGCGCCTGCAGCCGCGCATCGCCCTCGAAGCGATCGACTCCGACGTGATCAAAACCTATGTGCGCCTGGGCCTGGGCGTGGGCATCGTGGCCGAAATGGCCATCAAGGAAGACGGCACCAACAGCGACTTGATCGCCATCCCGGCCGGCCCCTTGTTTGGCGTCAATGTGGCGCGTGTGGCCTTCAAGCGCAGCGCCTACCTGCGCAATTTTGTGTATAAATTTGCCGAGCTGCTCAGCGACAAGCTGGACCGCGCGCTGATCACCAAGGCCATGGCCGGCCGTGTGAACGATTACGAGGTCTGACTCTCACCTCCGAAGCGACCTCCGGCGACCGCTTGTAGAAGAAATTCATTCAGTTCAATCATGACCACCACTCTAGAACGCACTCCCACGCTAACAACCAAGCTCCCCGCCGTCGGCACCACGATCTTTACGGTGATGTCCACCCTGGCTGCTGAAAAAGGCGCCGTCAACCTGGGCCAGGGCTTCCCTGACTTTGAATGTGACCCGCAACTGGTCAATGCTGTCACCGACGCGATGACAAAGGGCCTCAACCAGTACCCGCCGATGACGGGTGTTCCTGTGCTGCGTGAGGCGATTTCCGCCAAGGTCGCCAAGCTGTACGGCCACAGCTACAACGCCAACACCGAGATCACCATCACGGCCGGCGCCACGCAGGCCATCATCACAGTCATCCTGGCTGTGGTTCACCCCGGCGATGAGGTCATCGTGCTGGAGCCCTGCTACGACAGCTATGTGCCCAATATCGAGCTGGCTGGCGGCAAGGTGGTGCGTGTTCCGCTGACGCCAGGCACCTTCCGCCCCGACTTCGGCAAGATCTCAGCGGCCATCACGCCGCGCACGCGCGCCATCATCGTCAACTCCCCCCACAACCCCAGCGCCACGGTGTGGACCGAGGCCGACATGCTGGCCCTGCAAGACTTGCTGGCGCCTACCGACGTGCTGTTGATCAGCGACGAGGTTTACGAGCACATGGTGTTCGACGCCGCCAAGGGCCAGACCCACCAGAGCGCAGCCCGCTTCCCGGGCCTTGCCGCCCGTGCATTCATCGTCAGCAGCTTCGGCAAAACGTATCACGTCACCGGCTGGAAGGTCGGCTATGTGGCCGCGCCCGCCGTGCTGACGGCTGAGTTCCGCAAGGTGCACCAGTTCAACGTCTTCACGGTGAACACGCCCGTGCAATACGGACTGGCCAGCTACATGGCCGATGCACAGCCCTACCTGGGCCTGCCCGCGTTTTACCAGCGCAAGCGCGACCTGTTCCGTGAAGGCCTGGCCAAAACCCGCTTCAAGCTGCTGCCCAGCGAAGGCAGCTACTTCCAGTGCGTCGATATTTCGGAAGTCAGCGACCTGGACGAAGCCGAATTCTGCAAATGGCTGACCACCGAAATCGGTGTGGCGGCCATTCCGCTTTCGGCCTTCTACGGCAACGGCTTTGACCAGCGCGTGGTGCGCTTTTGCTTTGCCAAAAAAGACGAGACCTTGAACACCGCCCTGCAGCGCCTGGCGAAGCTGTAGGCCTGTAGGCGCAGGCTGTCAGTGCTTGCCGACGGTTGAACAGGCCCTTGGCCTGCTTGATTCCCGCGGGCGCCGGACAAGAATGAAAGTACACATAACAAGGAGTGCTTTCAATGTCCATCTCGCTCATCCTGCTGATCGTTCTTATTCTTATCCTGGTCGGCGCCCTGCCTACCTGGGGCCACAGCCGCAGCTGGGGCTACGGGCCCAGCGGTGGCCTTGGCCTCGTGGTGCTGATCCTGGTCATCCTGCTGCTGATGGGACGCATCTAGTATTCCATCGACCGGTCTCACCAGGAAAATGGCCTTGCATTGCAAGGCCATTTTTTTTGCGTGCACAGCAGCCCGGCATCAACTATTGAGTTGAGCCCAGACTTTGTCCAATCGCTTGATGCTGACCGGCTGCGGCGTACGCAACTCCTGCGCGAAAAAACTCACCCGCAGCTCTTCCAGCAACCAGCGGAATTCCTGCATGCGTGCGTCCACCGCGCCTTTGCGTTCGGATACCAGCCGCCAATAACGCTGTTCCTGCGGCCGCAACTCGGCCAGGCGCGTTGCGTCACGGGCAGGATCGGCACGCCATTTTTCAAGCCGCAGGGTGATGGCTTTCAGGTAGCGCGCGAAGTGCTGCAACTGGCCGTAAGGCGTGGCCGTCAAAAACCTTTTGGGCACCAGGCGCTGCAATTGCTGGGCAGCGTCTGCGGCCGCTTCGGCGGCGTTTTTGGTGTCCTTGATCTTGCGTTGGGCCACGGCGAACTCCACCAGGATGCCGGCGGCCAGCCTGGCCACTTCGCTGGCGATCAAGGTCAGGCGCCCTCGCCCGTCCTCAATGCGCTTTTTGAACTCGGCTTCATTCGTCGGCAGCGGCTCCTGCAGGAAGGCGCGGTCCAGCGCCACCTCGATGATCTGCTCGCGCAACTCTTCCAGCGTGCCGCCACCGGAGTTGTCGGCGGCACGGCCCACCAGCATGTAGGCCGTGGCCATCTTCTGCAAATCAGGCAGATTCTTCTCAAGGTACTTGAGCGCGTCCTTGATCTGCAGCGAAAACAGCCTTCGCAGGCCGGCGCGGTGCTTGGCCGCAGCGGCTTCCGGCTCGTCAAACACCTCGATGGTCACTGCGTCACCCAAATCGATCAGCGCCGGAAACCCGATCAGCGTCTGGGCGCCTTTGCGAATTTCCATCAGCTCTGGCAGCTCGCCAAAGCCCCAGGTGCTGTATCGCTCGGCCACTTTGGGCGCTATATTTTCAGGAGCAGCTTGCGCCCGTCCAGTGGGCCCTACAGCCCGATTTGAGGGTGAATTTTCGGCCTCTGCGCTGCCAGACGGTGGCGCCGGGGCCTTCGCCAGGTTCTTGAGCCCTGCCAGCGCCTGAAAGGCCCCACGCGCCTGCGACCCGAGTTCACCCTTCAGCGCCCCCAGATTGCGGCCGGCGCCCAGTTGCCGGCCATGCTCGTCCACCACCCGGAAGTTCATGAACAGGTGGGCCGGCAGCATGTCCAGCTTCATATCGTTGCGTTTGATGTCCAGCGAGGTGGCATCCCGCACCAGCTTGAGCACCGCGTCGGTCAGCGACCCGCTGCCAAACACTTCCGGCTGTACCAGTTGCTCGGTCATGCGGGCGGCTGTTTCGGGCAGCGGCACCAGGCGCGAGCGCGGGCGCTGGTGCAGCGTTTTGATCAGCGCCTGAACCTTGTCCTTGAGCATGCCGGGCACCAGCCATTCGCAGCGCTCGTCATTCACCTGGTTGAGCGCAAACAGCGGCACGTCGACAGTCACGCCGTCCCGCGCGTCGCCGGGCTCGTGCAGATAAGTCACCGTGCAGTCCACGCCACCCATGCGCAGGGTCTTGGGAAAGGCCTGCGTCGTGATGCCGGCCGCCTCGTGGCGCATCAACTCCTCGCGGGTCAGCAGCAAAAGCTTGGGTTGCTTTTTCGACTCTTCCTTGTACCAGTGCTCACAACTGGCGCCGCTGTGCACATCGGCGGGCAGTTGCTGGTCGTAGAAGGCGTAGATCAGCTCTTCGTCGACCAGCACGTCCTGGCGCCTGGCTTTGTGCTCCAGGTCTTGCACCTGCTGGATCAGCTTCAGGTTGGCCGCCAGGAATGGCAGCTTGGTGTCCCAGTTGCCGGCCACCAGTGCCTCGCGGATAAAAATCTCGCGCGCCGTGACCGGGTCGACGCGGCCGAAGTTGACGCGCCGGCCGTTGTAGACCACCAGGCCATAGAGCGTGGCGCGCTCCAGCGCGGTGACTTGCGCGGCTTTTTTCTCCCAATGCGGATCCAGCAGCTGCTTGCTGAGCAAATGCCCGGCCACCTGCTCTATCCAGGCCGGGTCGATATTGGCTATGCCGCGGCCGAAGAGGCGCGTGGTCTCCACCAGCTCGGCCACCACGATCCAGCGGCCGGGCTTTTTGCTCAGTCGTGCGCCGGGGTGGCGGTAGAACTTGATGCCGCGTGCGCCCAAGTACCAGTCTTCTTCGTCGCTCTTGCAGCCGATATTGCCCAGCAGGCCGCAGAGCATGGACAAATGCAGTTGCTCATAGCTGGCGGGCTTGTCGTTCAAAACCCATTTCTGTTCGCCAACAACGGTGTGGAGCTGCGAATGGATGTCGCGCCACTCCCGCACACGGCGGATGTTGACGTAGTTCTCGCGCAGCAGATTCTCGTATTGGCGATTGGAGAGCTTGTGCTGGGGGCCTTCGGCCCGCAGCACGGGTGCTGTTTCAGGAGGCGTCACGCGACCGCGCGACGCGCCATGGCCGCCGCGCGCGTCGCCCAGCCATTTCCACAACTTGAGGTAGCCGCTGAACTCGCTTTTTTCGTCGTCGAACTTGGCGTGCTGCTGGTCGGCCTGCGCCTGCTTGTCCATGGGCCGGTCGCGCACATCCTGCACGCTGAGGGCGCTGGCGATCACCAGCACCTCGTCCAGGGCGTTGCGGTCCTTGGCCTCCAGAATCATGCGGCCCACGCGCGGGTCCAGCGGCAGCTTGGCCAGCGTACGGCCCACGGGCGTGAGTTCGTTATCGGCGTCGACCGCACCCAGCTCGGCCAGCAACTGGTAGCCATCGGCAATCGCACGGCGCTGCGGCGGCTCGATAAAGGCGAACTCCTCGACATTGCCCAGGTGCAGCGCTTTCATGCGCAAGATCACCGAGGCCAGCGAACTGCGCAGGATTTCGGGGTCGGTGAAAGGCTGGCGGCCCTGGAAGTCTTTTTCGTCGTACAGGCGTATACAGATGCCGTCGGCCACCCGGCCGCAGCGGCCGGCGCGCTGGTTGGCGGCGGCTTGCGACACCGGCTCGACCATGAGCTGCTCGACCTTGTTGCGAAAGCTGTAGCGCTTGACCCGCGCGGTGCCCGCATCGATCACATAACGAATGCCCGGCACGGTAAGGGAGGTTTCGGCCACATTGGTGGCCAGCACAATGCGCCGGCCGCCGTGGCCGTCAAAAATGCGGTCCTGCTCGGCCTGGCTCAGGCGCGCGAACAGCGGCAGCACCTCGGCGTTGCGTGTCAGCGGCTGGTGCGCCAGGTGCTTGCGCAAATGGTCCGCCGCCTCGCGGATTTCGCGCTCGCCTGGCAAAAACACCAAAATATCGCCTGCGCTGTGCGGGCTCAGCCAAAGCTCGTCGACCGCATCTGCAATCGCGTCGTTCAGGTCATGCTCACGCGACTCTTCAAACGGCCGGTAGCGCTGCTCCACAGGGAACATGCGGCCCGACACCATGATGACCGGCGCAGGCCCTTTGGCAGAGGCAAAGTAATCCGCAAACCGCTGCGCATCAATCGTCGCGGAGGTAATGACCACCTTGAGGTCAGGCCGGCGCGGCAACAGCTGGCGCAGGTAGCCCAGCAAAAAGTCGATATTCAGGCTGCGTTCATGGGCCTCGTCAATGATGATGGTGTCATAGGCTTTGAGCAGCGGGTCGGTCTGCGTTTCGGCCAGCAAGATACCGTCGGTCATCAGCTTGACGGAGGCGTCGCGCGAAAGCCGGTCCTGGAAACGCACCTTGTAGCCCACCACGTCGCCCAGCGGCGTTTTCAGCTCTTCGGCAATGCGCTTGGCCACGCTGGACGCGGCAATGCGGCGCGGCTGGGTGTGGCCGATGAGCCGGCCCTGCCCGGCAGGGTAATTGAGCTTGCCGCGCCCCATGGCCAGCGCAATCTTGGGCAACTGGGTGGTTTTGCCCGAGCCGGTTTCGCCGCACACGATGATGACCTGGTGGGCCGCCATGGCGGCAGTGATCTCATCGCGCTTGCCGGAGACGGGCAGCGATTCGGGAAAGGTAATGGTCAGAGGGGACAAAGCTGAAGGCAAAAGGGAGGGAGCAGGAAAGAAGGAAGCGCGGCGCAGGTGGCCGCAAAGCCGTCAATTATCGGTGGTTCCGCCGGGCGCCCGGGCCCGCAGGGTTACCGGCGAGAGGGCTTAGTCCGCCAGCACCGGCATATCGACGATTTCCCCGCTGGATTCGTCAAACCAGGCAATGCGGCTGGGGTAGCCCAGCGCCGCGCGTGACATGCCCCGCCCGGTGCCGACCGCCGAAGCGGCGAGTGAGTCCGTTTTGGACACCCTCAGCACGCCGACCCCAACTTCCGCGCCCCAGCGTGTCTGCTGATTGGGCGCTGCGCCGGCGTCCAGGGTGGTGTTGAGCACCACCGACCGCGACAGCGCCGCCTGAACCCGCCGCGCCAGGTGAATCAGGTCGCCGCTGTCGTCGCAATTGCGCATCAGCAGCAAAAAGCCGTCTTCGCCCAGGCGCCCCATCTCTATATGGGTGGGTACGCTTCGCCTGAGCCGCCCGGCGCAGACAAACAGCGCATGGTTGACGGCCGCCAGGCCATAGAGCTTTTCAAGCACATAGAGATTGGCAATCGTCACCACGATCACCCCCAGCGGCACCGGCTGGTCCCGGTGGTGCTTGAACGCTGCGCTCACCATGTTGTTGGTCTCGCTGTTGGAGCGCATGCGGGTGACCGGGTCATAGGCCGGGCCGTGAGCCATCACCCGGTTCAGTTCAATCAGGTAGGAGTAGCGTGTCCACAGCACGGAGGCCATGGTGGCCAGGTAGGCTGTACCGGCCAGCGCGGTGACGGCATGCGCCTGCCATGGCACATGGCCGCGGGCCAGCGCCATCCAGCTCAGGCCCAGGATGGCCACCAGCATGAAAAGCACGCCCGAGACCGCCACCCAGGCCAGGCGATCCCCGCGCAGCGCGTTGCGCAGGCTGAACGCCATCGCCACAAACCCCAGAAGCATGGCTCCTGCCAGGCTGAGCAGCAGTGCTTGCTGCGGGCTGAACGCCCAACCCGTGGCAATGACAGAAAGTGCCAGCGCCGCCAGCAGCACCAGCGCCTTGCGTTGCGCCTTCGGGTTGCGCAAGATACCCAGGATGGAAAACAGCAGGTAAGCCAGCAGCACCGACACCAGGCTGGCCACGTGTGCCAGAAAGCGGTCCAGGGTGGCCCCGTCGCTGATCGGCAGGCCGCCCAGGAAGGCCACCACAAAAAATGTCGAAGCCACAGCCGAAGCGGCTGCGTTGACTGCAATGCGGCGCAGGGACCGGATGTAGGCAAACACCGAGCCGGCCAGCATCAACCCGGCCGCCCCGAAATAGCAGCCCCAGAACCCGATCGCGTATTTATCCATAATCCCGCACCATAACCTGCCGCGCCCGGTTTCGCTATCCCCAAATATGAGTACGCCGCCCGCCTGTGGGCTTTGGGCGGCGCCCGGCGGGCCGGCCTCGAAAAGGCGGCGTCTCCCTTACACTCACTGGACTTTTCGTTTGCCGGGAGAACCGCCCGCCCGGCAGCCCCTGATCTGCCCCATCGGTCCCGAAAGCGCGCCATGTCCACCGTCTTCAATTTCACCTTCGTTCCCTGGTTCCGCTCGGTGGCGCCCTATATCCACACGCACCGAGGCAAAACCTTTGTGGTGGGCATTGCCGGCGAGGCGATTGCCGCCGGCAAGCTGCAGCACATTGCCCAGGATCTGGCGCTGATCCAGAGCATGGGCGTGAAAATCGTCCTGGTGCACGGCTTTCGCCCGCAGGTCAACGACCAGCTCAAGGCCAAAGGCCATACGCCCAAATACTCCCACGGCATGCGCATCACCGACGAAGTGGCGCTGGACAGCGCCCAGGAGGCCGCCGGCCAGCTGCGTTACGAGATTGAGGCCGCCTTCAGCCAGGGCCTGCCCAACACCCCGATGGCGGGCTCTACCGTGCGGGTGATTTCCGGCAACTTCCTCACGGCACGGCCGGTGGGCATTCTGGACGGCGTGGATTTCAAGCACTCAGGCATGGTGCGCAAGGTCGACACCGCCGCCATCGGCCGTGTGCTTGACTTCGGCGCCATGGTGCTGCTTTCGCCTTTCGGTTTTTCACCGACCGGCGAGGCCTTCAACCTGACGATGGAAGAAGTCGCCACCTCGGTGGCCATTGCCATGCAGGCCGACAAGCTGATTTTCCTGACCGAGATCCCGGGCATACGCATCCACCACGACCAGCCCGAAAGCGAAGACAACCCCATAGACACCGAGCTGCCGCTGGCTGCCGCCGAGAAGCTGCTGGCCGGCCTGCCCAACGGCGAGCGCCCCACCGACACGGCCTTTTACCTGCAGCACTGCGTCAAGGCCTGCAAGGCCGGTGTGGAGCGCAGCCACATCCTGCCCTTCGCGGTAGACGGCGCGCTGCTGCTCGAAATCTATGTGCACGACGGCATAGGCACCATGGTGATCGATGAAAAGCTCGAAGAGCTGCGAGAAGCCACCGGCGACGACGTGGGCGGTATCCTGCAGCTGATCGAGCCGTTTGAAAACGACGGCACGCTCGTCAAACGCAGCCGCACCGAGATCGAACGCGACGCGGCCAACTACAGTATCATCGAGCACGACGGCGTGATCTTTGCCTGCGCGGCGCTCTACCCTTACCCCGAGGCCAAGACGGCCGAGATGGCGGCGCTCACCGTGTCGCCGCAAAGCCAGGGCCAGGGCGACGGCGAGAAAATCCTCAAACGCATCGAGCAGCGCGCCCGCGCCGCCGGCCTGCAAAGCATTTTTGTGCTGACCACCCGCACCATGCACTGGTTCATCAAACGCGGTTTTGCCCAGGTCGACCCGGACTGGCTGCCGGAAGCCCGCAAGCGCAAATACAACTGGGACCGCAAAAGCCAGGTGCTGGTCAAGAAACTCAGCTAGTCGCAGGTGCCCGCAATGCTGACTTTCAGGGATGCGACCGTTGCTGACGCACCTGCACTGTACGAAGCCGAGCGGGCCACTGCCGGGATAACGGGCCACCTGGTGTCCGAACCCGACGAACTATCGCTGGCAAGTTTTGTGGACAGAATCAATGAATTGTCGGACGGACGGGGCAAATACCTCGTCGCCGAGAAAAGCGGCATCCTGGTTGGCCACGCAAGCCTGTGCCCCATGTTGCTGCGTAATACGGCCCACGTGGTGAAGCTGGATATTTGCGTCCATCCCGGCCACACCAGCCAAGGCCATGGACGAGCCATTTTGTCAGCGCTTGTGGAATGGGCACGCGGCCGCCCTGGCCCCCTGAAAATTGAGTTGCTGGTACGCTCCGTGAACGAACACGCGATCGCGTTATACCGGTCCGCCGGTTTCGCGGAGGAAGGGCGTCTTCGCAAGCGCGTGAGGCTCGCAGACGGGTCTTTCTGTGATGACCTGTGCATGGCCTTGTTTGTAGACCATCGTTCATAACCAACGAAAGGACCACCATGCTCCAGCTCCGTCCCAACTGCGAATGCTGCAACCGCGACCTGCCTGCCGAATCGCCCGATGCACGTATCTGCACCTTTGAATGCACGTTTTGCGCCGACTGCGTAAAAACCAAACTCCACGGCGTCTGCCCCAATTGCGGCGGTGAATTCACCGTGCGGCCGCGCCGCCCGGCCGATATGCTGGCCAAATACCCGCCGTCCAAAGAGCGCGTCTTCAAACCCCAGGGTTGCGGAGCGGCCTCATGAACACCACCACCTTGCTGCTCTTTTCCATCGTCGCGCTGGTCGCCATTGCCACGCCCGGCCCGACCGTCCTGCTGGCGCTGGCCAATGGTTCCCGCTACGGCGTGCGCCGCTCGGTGCCCGGCATGCTGGGCGCGGTTGTTTCTGATTTTGTGCTGGTAGGGGCGGTTGCCCTGGGCTTGGGTGCGCTGCTGGCAGCTTCGGAGTTCTGGTTCTCCGTGCTCAAGTGGGCCGGCGCGGTCTACCTGGCCTGGCTGGGCATTCGGCTGCTGCGCTCACGCGGCGGATTTGAGATTCCAGCGGAAGGCGCCGCCGGCACACAGCATGGCGGCCGGGCGATCTTCATGAAGTCTTTTCTGGTGGCGGTGACCAACCCCAAGGGTTACCTCTTTTGCTCCGCCCTGCTGCCGCAGTTCATCGACCCGGCGGCCGCCCAGGCGCCGCAGTACCTGGCCATTTCGCTGGTGTTTGCGGGCATCGATTTTTCCGTCATGTTTGCGTATGCCTTTATCGGCGCGAAAGCGATCCGCCTGCTCAAGGCCTCGGCCACGCGCTGGATAGACCGCGCCTGCGGCGGCGCCCTGCTGGCGCTGGCCGGTTCGCTGGCGTTTTACCGCCGCGCCAACACCTGAGCAGCTTCCTGCATCAGGCGCCATCGGTGCCTGATGCAGTCGGGCGAATCGGGCGGATTCTTCCCCGCAGTCCAATGCGCATGGACATTCCTGCTTAGTCCTGTAAACTGGCCCAGTCCTTTCACAGGACTTCACGCATCTCCCCGGCCAGGATCGTAGATACGCCGCTCCCCAGCGGCGCCACCCAGCACGATCCGTCGTTACTTTCACAGGAACATGGCCCATGTCACCCCTTACCAGCCTGAGCGCCCTTGATGCGCTCGCCAAAGCCGACGGCATAGAGGTCAAACGCCAGGAAGCATTGCTCAAAACCGGCGCCTTGCAAAACGCCATCCTCACGAGCGAAAACTTCTCCATCATTGCAACTGACGAAAAAGGCATCATCCAGCTCTTTAACGTCGGCGCCGAACGCATGCTGGGCTATATGGCGGCGGAAGTCGTCAACAAGATCAATCCCAGCGATATTCACGACCCGCAAGAGGTGATGGCCCGGGCACAGGCGCTAAGCCTGGAGCTCGCCACCACCATCACGCCGGGCTTTGAGGCGCTGGCCTTTAAAGCCTCGCGCGGCATTGAAGACATTTACGAGCTGACCTACATCTGCAAAGACGGCAGCCGCTTTCCGGCTATCGTGTCGATCACCGCGCTGCGTGACGACTTCGGTACCATCATTGGCTACCTGTTGATCGGCACCGACAACTCGGTGCGCAAGCAGGTGGAAGTAGCGTTGAAGGAATCGATGGCAGTGGCTGAAAAGGCCAACCTCGCCAAATCGGATTTCCTCTCCAGCATGAGCCACGAGCTGCGCACGCCGCTCAGCGCCATCCTCGGGTTTGCGCAGCTGATCGAGTCCGGCATGCCCGAACCCACGCCGTCGCAAAAGCGCAGCGTGGACCAGATCCTGCAAGCCGGCTGGTACCTGCTGGACCTGATCAATGAAATCCTGGACCTCGCGCTGATCGAGTCGGGCAAGCTGTCGCTGTCGCTGGAGCCTGTCTCACTTGCTGAAGTCATGCACGAATGCGAGACCATGATCGAGTCGCAGGCCGAAAAGCGCGGTATTGCCGTGAGCTTTCCGGTGCTGGGCTCGCCCGTCTTTGTCAACGTGGACCGCACCCGCCTCAAACAGGTGCTGATCAACCTGCTGTCCAATGCCATCAAATACAACACCGAGCGCGGCAAGGTGACGATCAAGTGCGCCGACCTCGCGCCCGGACGCGTCCGCATTTGCGTGGAAGACACCGGCGAAGGCCTGGCCCGGGAGAAGATCGAGCAGCTCTTTCAGCCTTTTAACCGCCTTGGGCAAGGAGCCAGCACCGAACAGGGAACAGGCATAGGCCTGGTCATGACCAAACGGCTGGTGGAGCTGATGGGCGGCGCCATCGGCGTGGAAAGCGCGGTAGGCAAAGGCAGCGTGTTCTGGATCGAGCTGAACGTCACCACCGGACAGGAGTTTTCGCCGGAGCTGCTTAATCTTGCGCTCGGGCCTGCGGTGCACGAGCCCGCTGACCCGCAAACCTGTACCGTGCTTTACGTTGAGGACAACCCCGCCAACCTGATGCTGGTGGAAGACCTGATCGCAAGGCGCGCGGACTTTCGCCTGCTGTCCGCACGAGACGGCATCAGCGGCATTGCCATTGCCAGGGCCTCGCTTCCGGACTTCGTCCTGATGGACATCAACCTTCCCGGCATCAGCGGCATCACGGCCATGAAAATCCTGTCGGAAGACCCTTTGACCCGGGATATTCCCGTGGTAGCGCTCAGCGCCAATGCCATGCCCCGCGACATTGAAAAAGGCCTGCAGGCCGGCTTCTTCCGTTACCTCACCAAGCCCATCAAGATCACCGAGTTCATGGAAACCCTGGACCTGATGTTCAAACTGGCAAAAGCAAAAACCGACCGGCTAACAGCCAAAGGAGTCACGCCATGAACACCGAATTCGACATCCTGAACGGCAGCATCCTGGTGGTGGACGACCAGCCCGTCAATGTGCAGTTGCTTGAGCAGTTGCTGGCAGGCGCCGGCTACACCCAGGTCAGATCCACCACCAACCCGCTCGAGGTGGCCGCCCTGCACGCGGAGCACCGCTATGACCTGATCCTGCTTGACCTCAAAATGCCCGGCATGGACGGCTTTCAGGTGATGGAAGCGCTCAAGGAAGACAAGCACGACAAATACCTCTCCGTCATCGTGCTGACTGCGGAGCCTGCCCACAAGCTGCGCGCCCTGCAGGCCGGCGCCAAGGACTTCATCAGCAAACCGTTTGACCTGGTCGAAGTCAAGACGCGCATCCACAACGCACTGGAAGTGCGCCTGCTGTATAAAAAACTCGAGAACTACAGCAAGCTGCTGGAACTGGCCATGCAGCAAAGCACGGCGGAGGCAGACGAAGCGCGCCTGCCGCAAACCGCCCGGGCTTGACCCGCGCTCAATGAAAGTCGCGGCTTGAAGTACCCAGCCGCCCCAGCAGCGGCGTGAGGTCTTCCAGCCGGCTCGCCACCAGGTTGCGCACCGCGCCGTAGCCTTTGGCCGTGCCGCTTTCCTCGCTGCGCTGCCACACGCCGTGAACCGCCAGCAGGCGCGAATGCAGCAGTTCGGCGCGCTGCTCTTCACGCAATGATTTCCACACAATGACATTGACCGGGCCGGTCTCGTCTTCCAGCGTCACAAAGATGGTGCCGTTGGCAGTTTGCGGTTGCTGGCGCACGGTGACGATGCCGCAGCCGGCGACCTCCTGCCCATCAGGCAAGGCATTGAGCTCGCTCGCAGTCAGCAGGCCGCGCCTGGCCAGGCGCTCGCGCAGCAAGGCCAGCGGGTGGCGGCGCAGGGTCAGGCCCGTGGCGTTGTAGTCAAACAGGATGTTCTCGCCTTCAGGCGTATCCGGCAGCGCCAGCGGCGTTTCATGCGTGGGAACGGACTTGAGCAGCAGCGGCGCCGGCTTGATGGCCGAGGCCTCCCAGACCTGCTGGCGCCGGTGGCCGGCCAGGGGCAGCAAGGCATCGGCCGCGGCCAGGGCGTTGACTTCCTGCGAGCCCAGTTGCGCGCGGGAGACCAGGTCTTCAGTCGAGGTGAAGGGCGCGTCTGCCCTCGCCTGCACCAGCCGCGTCACCGCCGCTTCAGACAGGCCTGCCACCAGGCGCAAACCCAGGCGAACGGCAGGCTGGTTCTCCTCGATACCCGGGTATTGCGGCAATGGCGTGTTCTCGGCGGGCTCCAGCGTGCAATCCCAGTCGCTGTGCATCACGTCCACCGCCCTCACCTCCACGCCGTGCCTGCGTGCGTCTTGCACCAGTTGTGCGGGGGCGTAAAAGCCCATGGGCTGCGAGTTGACCAGCGCTGCCAGAAAGCACGCGGGCTCGTGGCACTTGAGCCAGCAGCTGACGTACACCAGCTTGGCAAAACTGGCGGCGTGGCTTTCAGGAAAGCCGTAGTCACCAAATCCCCTGATCTGGCTGAAGATGCGCTCGGCGAACTCCGGCGCATAGCCGTTCTTCACCATGGCATTGACCAGCCGGCCGTGGTAATGGCCGACACCGCCCTTGCGCTTCCAGGCGGCCATGGAGCGGCGCAGGCCATCGGCCTCACCCGGCGTGAAGTCGGCCGCGATGATGGCGATCTGCATCACCTGCTCCTGGAAGATCGGGATGCCCAGGGTGCGTTCCAGTGCAGGGTCCAGCGCCGGGTATTCGGAAGGGACCTTGCCCTCCTTGCGTTTGACGTCGCGCGCCTTCAGGTAGGGGTGCACCATGCCGCCCTGGATGGGCCCGGGCCGCACGATGGCCACTTCCACCACCAGGTCGTAATAGTTGCGCGGCCGCAGGCGCGGCAGCATCGACATCTGTGCGCGGCTCTCGATCTGGAACACGCCGGTAGTGTCGGCCTCGCAGATCATGTCGTAGGTTTGTTCTTCCTCCAGCGGCAGGGTGTGCATTTCAAGGGGGATGTTGGGCCGCCGGATACGGTTCACCATCTCCAGGCAGCGCCTGATGGCCGACAGCATGCCCAGTGCCAGCACATCCACCTTCATCAGGCCTATGGCCTCCAGGTCGTCCTTGTCCCACTGGATGATGCGGCGGTCTTCCATCGAGGCCGGCTGCACCGGCACCAGCCGTGTCAGCTTGCCTTGCGTCAGCACAAAGCCGCCCACGTGCTGGCTCAGGTGGCGCGGAAAAGCCGGGCGCTCTTTTTCGCGTTTCTTGCGGTCGCCGGTTTCCGCGATCTCGTCTTTGGGCTCCGGATACACCGCCATCAGCAGGCGCGACAGCTGCAGCCATTGCAGCACCGGCCCGACATCCGCCTGCACCTCGGCCTCGCGGATTTTTTCTTCCATCACCTCGCTGCCGTCAAACCAGAAATGCTCTTTGGCGTAAAGCTCCACCGTGGCGGTATCTATGCCCAGGGCCTTGCCCACATCGCGCACGGCGCTGCGCGAGCGGTAGCTGATCACGGTGGCGGCAATGGCGGCGCGGTCATGGCCGTATTTTTCGTAGATGTACTGGATGACCTCTTCACGCCGCTCGTGCTCAAAGTCGACATCGATATCGGGCGGCTCCCGACGTTCACGGCTGATGAAACGCTCAAACAGCAAGTCACTTTCAGAGGGGTCTATGGCCGTGACTTCCAGGCAATAACAAACCGCCGAGTTGGCCGCCGAGCCGCGGCCCTGGCAAAGAATGTTCTCGCTGCGGGCAAAACGCACGATGTCACGCACCGTGATGAAGTACATCTCGTAGCCCAGTTCCTCGATCAGGGCCAGTTCCTTGCTCACCTGCCGCCGGATCTTGTGCGGAATGCGGCGCCGGTAGCGCTTTTGAGCGCCCTGCCAGGCCAGCCGCCGCAGGCAAAAGGCCGGCGTTTCGGCGGCAGGCACGATGTCTTCTTGCGGGTAGCGGTAGAGGTTGCGGATTTCATCGAGGTTGAAGCGGCAGCGGCCGGCCACCTCCAGCGTGGCGCCCAGCAGGTCGCGCGGGTAGACCTCGGCCAGTTTCATGCGGTGGCGCATGTGCGCCTCGGCATTGGCCTGCAGCTCAAAGCCGCATTCGTGCACGGTGCAACCCAGCTTGATGGCCGTCAGCACATCGTGCAGCGGCTTGCGCGAGCGGATGTGCATCAGCACATTGCCGGCCGCCACCAGCGCGATGCCAGTGCGCCGGCCGACTTCGCGCAGTTGCGCCAGCCGCAAGGCGTCGTCCATGCCCTGCAGCAACTCCACGGCCAGCCAGGCAGCGCCGCCAAAATGCGTGACAGCCCATTGGGCATGGGCGCACAGGGCTTCGCTGTCGATAGCGCCGGGCAAAGGCGAGAGCAGCACCTCGCAATGCGCCAGCACCGAAAAATCCGTCTCGCCCAGGGCTACGCGGTAGCTGCCCTTTTCAATTGTGTCGCCCACCTGGCGGGCGGTGGTGATGAACTCGCACAGGTTGCCCCAGCCTGTGGCGTTGTGCGGCAAGACCACCAGGCGAAAGGCTTCATGCCCGTTCTGCGCCTGCACCAGAAACTCTGCTCCGGGCAGCAGCTTGAAACCCGTCTTTTTGGCTGCCTCATGCGCGCGCACCACACCGGCCACCGAACACTCGTCGGTAATGGCAGCGGCGCGGTAACCCAGCTCGGCCGCTCGCTCCACCAGTTCCTGCGCATGCGAGGCGCCGCGCTGGAAGCTGAAGTTGCTCAACGCGTGCAGCTCCGCATAGTCGGGCAGCCGGAGGGTTTCTGACAGGTCATCGGGCAGCATGGCGGCGGCTCAGGCAAAAAAACCGTGCAAATACCAGTAATGCCGCTGCTGCGGCATGGCCTGGCCCTCCGGCGCGAGCAAAGCCAGCCGCACGCTGTAAATCCAGAGCAGGCTGCCCTGCTCGCTGCGGTAGATGTAGTAGTCGCGCATTGTGGGCGGCGTCTGGCGTTCAGCGTGCATCTGGTGCGCGCCTTCGCTGGGCGCCAGCCAGCCGGTGGCCTCCAGCCGCTGCGGCCCGGCCATCCGCGTCAGCTTGCCCTGGTAGACCGGCCTGTGGCCTTCAGTCGCCAGGCGCAGCGGCTCGGGCAGCAGCCAGCTGGGGTACAGGTCGTCGGCTTTGGCGAATGCAGGGCTGTTCAGCTGGCTTTCGATGCCCTTTTTCAACCCTTTTTTACTGTTCTTTCGGCCTGCAGCCCTTTGTAGATGAGCGTAAGCCACTATCGATTTAATAGCGCTTCTGGCGTTGACCCAGCGTTGCATGTGCTCAGGCCGGTGGTCCGCGCAAGGCTGCCAGGCCTGTACCTGCGCATCACCCAGCCTGGCGCTCAGGCGCTCGACCAGCTCCACCGCGCTGTCGCCCTGCTGCCGCGCCTCCATCAGCAGGCTGCCGGTGGCCGCCGCTGAATCGGCCAGCAGCTCAGTCGCCAGCGACTGCAGGCTCAGGCTGTGCACGGGCGCCGGGAGCTTTTGCTGCGCCAGGTGCTCGGCGATCAGGCGCGCCACATGGCGCAGGTCTTGCGCGGGCTGGGCGGTGCGGATCTCCAGCTCGCCCGTGGGCGGAACATCGCGGCGCGGGTCCAGGTGCCAGATGATTTTCAGGGCGCACAGCCCGCTCTGGCGCCCCAGCAGCCAGGCGTGCAGCTTGACCAGCAGGCGCTCAACGCCCGCCATGAGCGCGGGCGCGTGCGTCACCAGCGCGTTGAGCTCCAGCTTTTCCTCAAAGTGTTCAGGCAGCAGCAGCCATTCGTAGTCGTCAGGTGCGCTGCCGCGTGCGCGGTCCAGCGCCTCCAGCAGCTCGGCGCCAAAGCGCCGGGCCATGCCGTCGCGCGGCAGGCGCAGCAGGTCGTCCCAGTTGCGGCAGCCTATGCGCTCCAGCACGCCCAGGTGCGGGCGGGCGGCGCTCAAGGTGTGCATGGGGAGGTCAGCCACGCGTTTTTTCGCCGTGCCGGCCGGCCCTTCTTGCAGCCGAAGCCGGCCCAGCGCTATCAAAGATGTAGCGCCTTGCGCTCGCCCTATCTGGGCTACAGCCTGATTTGACTCAAAAAACTGGTTCACCCGCTGCTCCAGCAACTGCATCAGCCGCGCCAGCCCGCCAAACAGGCGCAGGCTGCCCGTCACGTCCATCAGCACCGCTTCATCGACCACCGCCACGCGCGGCGTGAAGCCCAGCGCCATGCTGGCCACCACCTGCTGCACCGCCGCGGCGTCTTGCGCCCAAGGCTGCGCCGCCTCAGTGGTGATCGAGATGCGCAATGCGATCCAGCAACGCATGGATGGGGCTCTGGGGTGAAGTGACAGGAAGCGAAACCAGCGAAGGCAGCAGCGCGGGGGCGAACTCCTCGCGTTTTTGCCGCGCCCTCTCACGGCTGGCGGCCAGCAAGGCTGACAGCCGGGCCGGCCGGGTGTCGAGCAGCAAGGGCGCCGCCAGGGGCGGGCCGCGGCGCTTGAGCACATCGACCCGCAAGTTGCCGGCCTCATTCACCGCCCCTTCAACCAGCAGGCGCAGTGGCGCGGGTGACGACTCATGCTGCGCCCGCAATGGCCTGAAGACAAACAGCAGCTTGTTGTGCGCATGGGCGGCGATCTGCAGGCGGCGCAGATGCGCGCTGCGCGCATCCGGCAACCAGGCCAGCACGCAGTGCACATCCTGGCATTGCAAGGCCTCACGCGTGGCCCAGAGCAGCGAGGGCGCGTCACCCGGTTTGCCGTGAATGCTGAGCATGCGCCCCATGTTGAGCCGGCGGGCGCCCAGCGCTGAGCCAAAAGGCAGGTACGGCGTGCCTGTCAGCACGGTCAGCTGCGCCGGCGCCTCTGCCTGCAAGGCTGCCAGGGCCGATGCAATCAGGCCCCATTCATGCACGCCAGCTTGCGGCTGAAGCACTTCAATCAATGCGCCGCGTGGCCAGCCGCCACCCGGCAAAACGCCGTCAAGCGCCGGATAACCCGTGGCCACCGTTTGCAGGCTGGCGCTGCCCAGTTCACCGGCGCGCCATACGTTGGCGAGGTCCGGCAAGGCGCGGTCGATGGCAGTTGACGAAAGCATGGGAACAAGTTCAAATCTGGATAAATACTGTATTTATGTACAGTATATTGCTGATTCAAACCTTGGCAAGCAGGGTAAATAACCGACCAAAACAGGAGCCCATGTGAGCGAGACACCTGCCCAAAAACCTTCCGGCACGAAGCGTGAACGCTACGCCATGCCCGGCTTCATCCAGGACGCGCTGGCATCCCAAAAACTGAAAGCGGCTTATGACGCCCGCCCGCCTTATCAGCAGAACGACTACATCGGCTGGATCACCCGGGCCAAGCTGCCCGCCACACGCGACAAGCGGCTGGCGCAGATGCTGGCCGAGCTTCACAAAGGCGACGTTTATATGAACATGGTCTGGCGCGCAAAGCCGTAAACCCATAAAACCGGAAGGCCCCGCAGAAATCAGGTACCTGCGCGCCAGAAACGCATGTCCGGAACCGGCGTGCGCTGGGCAGCGGCCAGGCCTACTCTTGGAAGACCGGTGCTTGCCACCTCATTCCAGGACATTTGATGACTAACAGATTGCATAACAAACGCGCGCTGATTACAGGCGGCACCTCAGGCATTGGCCTTGAAACGGCCAAACAGTTTTTGGCCGAAGGCGCCAGGGTCATGGTGACCGGATCCAGCGAAGAATCACTGGACGAAGCGCGCCGGCAACTCGGCAGCGACGCCCTCTTCTTAATCTTTTCAAAAACCGACGCAGGCAATCTGGCCGAGCAGAAAAAACTCGCTCAACTGGTGGAGGACTCTTTTGGCCAGCTCGATGTGGCTTTTCTCAACGCGGGCATTGGCGTCTTCATGCCGCTGGATGCCTGGGACGAAGCGGCGTTTGACCGCTCCCTGGCCGTCAACCTCAAAGGGCCCTTCTTTTTGCTGCAGGCTTTGCTGGGCACTTTTGCCAACCCGGCCTCCATCATCCTGAATGCCTCAGTGAACGCGCATCTGGGCGTGCCTGCCTCCAGCGTCTACTCCATGACCAAAGCCGGCATGATTTCGCTGGCCAAAACGCTGTCGGGTGAGCTGATCGGCAGGGGCATACGGGTCAACACCGTGAGCCCTGGCACCGTCACCACGCCCATCTACGGCAAGCTGGGTCTGCCTGACGAAGCATTGCAGCAAATGAAAGACGGGCTCATCGCGTTGACGCCGGCGCACCGCTTTGGTTTGCCGGTGGAAATTGCCAAGGCCGTGGTGTTTCTGGCATCCGATGAATCCACCTACGCCGTCGGCAGTGAATTCATCCTGGACGGCGGCCTGACGATCGCCTGACCCGCAAAAAGGCGCGCAGGTTTTACCGCTTGCGCGCCAGGCGGGCCACCAGCAACAGGCCCACGGCCGCAATCGCCACAAAGCACAGGAAAGACCAGTTGGCGATGGAGCCGCCCAGGAAGGTCCAGTCAATCTTGGTGCAGTCGCCGCTGCCCTTGAAGATCATGGGAATGGCGCGTTTGAGCGGAAAGGTTTCGATCATTCCGTAGAAGTCGCGCCCGCAAGAAGCGATTTCAGGCGGATACCACTGCAGAAAGCTTTGGCGGGCTGCCACAAAAGCGCCAAAACCGGCCAGCAGCACCATCAGGCCAGAGCCCACCATCAGCGTCCCCCGGCTCTTTGCGATGGCCGTGATGCCGGCCACCACCGCCACCAGCACGAGGGCGTAACGCTGCACGATGCACATGGGGCAAGGCTCCAGGCCGACCACATGCTGCAAATACAGGCCAAACGCCAGCATGGCCACACAGGCAACAGCCACCAAAGCCAGCACACGGCGCGGCATGGCATCGAAATACGTCAAAAGCATCAGGAACCCTCTTTTTTTCTGAATTGGCGTGAACGTGATTGTGAATTGTCCGATGGTTCGTGAGTCTGGACCGGCATAAGTTCCTTCGGTCAACAAAATCAGGGCCAATCTTTGTCTTTTTGCTGCCGGGTTTCAGGGCGTCTTGCCCGCATTTGTCCTACAGGCGCGGTGAATCAGCGCGCGTAAATTTCAGGCACCACACCAAGGAGATGTCATGGAAATACACCGCGGCCGTCTGGTCGACCACATTCATCTACGGGCCCACGACCTGGCGGCCAGCAAGCGCTTTTACCGCGCCGTGCTGCAATCGCTGAACAAGACGCAGGCCATCATTGAAGACGAGGGCTATTTTTCAGCCGACGAGTTGTGGATAGACCAGGCCGACGGCCCCACTTCGCACGTCCACCTGGCCTTCCGGGCCAAAGATCACGCAGAGGTCAAAGCCTTTTACGAAGCCGCCCTGGCCGCCGGCGGCACCGACAACGGCGCGCCGGGCGAGCGCAAATACCACCCCGGCTACTACGCCGCCTTTGTGCTGGACCCGGACGGAAACAACATCGAGGCCGTGTACCACGGGCCCTTCACGGCATCGGCAGAGTCGGTGGTAATCAAGCCGGCTTGATCAGGCGCCGGGTAAGCGAGGGGCTGCGGCTGACGGCAAAATGCAGAGTCCGCCGCCGTCAGCGGCATTGCCATCGCAAAGCCTTTTGCCTCAAGGAGCCGCCATGTGCCGCAACATCAAGACCTTGTTCAACTTTGAGCCGCCCGCCACAGAACTGGAAATCCGTGACGCTTCACTGCAGTTCATCAGAAAGCTCAGCGGATTTAACGTACCGTCCAAAGCCAACGAGGCTGCGTTTGACCGCGCAGTGGAAGAAGTTGCGGCCTCAGCTCGCGTTTTGATTCGCTCACTGGTGACGAATGCCGAGCCTCGCAACCGGGAGGTTGAGGCCGAACGGGCGCGCGCTAGGTCGGCGCTGAGGTTTGGTTCAAGCCAGTGAGCGAAGCGCTCTCAGGCCTCAGCTCTCCACAAACACCCTCGCCTTGCGCGGCGTCACGACCAGCATGTCGCCTTCGCGCAAACCCATTTCCTTGAACTGCTGCGAAGGCATCTGGGCTTCGATGATGGCGTCGCCGGACACATTGCCTTTTTGTTCGTAGCCTTCGGCGGGAATCAGCTCCAGCCGCGCGATGGGGCCGATCACGATGGCGCGCTCCAGGTGGGCCACGATGCCTTCGGCGCCGGGCGCATAACGCTGCACCTCCAGGTCGTGCGGGCGCACATAGGCAAAGGCCTTGGCGTCTTGCGCGCTCGCGTGTTCGGGGGCGTTCAGGCGCAGGCCCTCGAGTTGCACCTCGCCTTCATGCGCGCGGCCGTGGAACAGGTTGACGTCGCCCAGAAAGCCATAGACAAAGGGGCTGGCCGGATGGTCCCAGACATCTTGCGGCGAGCCGATCTGCTCGACCTTGCCGGAATTCATCAACACCACGCGGTCGGCCACTTCCAGCGCTTCTTCCTGGTCGTGCGTCACAAAAATGCTGGTGACGTGCAGGTCGTCGTGCAGGCGGCGCAGCCAGCGGCGCAATTCCTTGCGCACCTTGGCGTCGAGTGCGCCAAAGGGTTCGTCAAGCAGCAGCACCTTGGGTTCGACCGCCAGCGCGCGCGCCAGGGCAATACGCTGGCGCTGCCCGCCCGAGAGCTGCGACGGAAAGCGGTCGGCCAGCCAGTCAAGCTGCACGAGGTTGAGCAGCGAGTGCACTTTTTCCTTGATCTGCGCTTCGCTGGGCCTCAGGCCGCGGGGCTTCACGCGCAGGCCGAAGGCCACGTTTTCAAAGACCGTCATGTGGCGGAACAGCGCGTAGTGCTGGAAGACGAAACCGACCTGGCGTTCGCGCACATGCACATCGGTGGTGTCTTCGCCGCTGAAGAGGATGCTGCCGCGGTCGGCGGTTTCAAGGCCGGCGATGATGCGCAGCAGCGTGGTCTTGCCGCAGCCCGAGGGGCCGAGCAAGGCGACCAGTTCGCCCGATTCAATGTCCAGGCTCACGTCGCCCAGCGCCTGGAAGTCGCCAAAATGTTTGCTGACGTTGCGGATTTCGATACTCATGATGTGTTCCTTTAGCGGGCGGCGGCCACGGCAGCCTGGGGCTGCGGGCGTTCGGGCGGCAAATCAGCCGCGGCTTTCATATCTGCTTCGTGGCGCCATTCGGCCACCGACTTGATGACCAGCGTGACCAGCGCCAGGATGGCCAGCAACGAGGCCACGGCAAAGGCGGCCACCGACTGGTATTCGTTGTACAAAATCTCGACGTGCAGCGGCAGCGTGTTGGTCTGCCCACGAATGTGGCCGGAGACCACCGAGACCGCGCCAAATTCACCCATGGCCCGCGCATTGCACAAGATCACGCCGTAGATCAGGCCCCACTTGATATTGGGCAGCGTGACATGCCAGAAGGTCTGCCAGCCGGTCGCGCCCAGCACGATGGCGGCCTGCTCTTCGTCGTTGCCTTGCGCCTGCATCAGCGGAATCAGCTCACGCGCAATAAACGGGAAAGTCACAAACACGGTAGCCAGCACGATGCCGGGCACGGCAAAAATGATCTTGATGTCATGCGCCAGCAGCCAGGGCCCAAACCAGCCCTGCGCGCCGAAGATCAGCACGTAGATCAGGCCGGCCACCACGGGCGACACCGAGAATGGCAAATCCACCAGCGTCGTCAGCACCGATTTGCCGCGGAACTCGTACTTGGCAATCGCCCAGGCGGCGGCCACGCCAAAGACCAGATTGAGCGGCACGGAAATCGCTGCGGCAATCAGGGTGAGCTTGATGGCAGACCAGGCGTCGGGCTCCTGCAGCGCGGCGAGGTAAGCGCCAAAACCTTTGCGCAGGGCCTCGGTAAAGACGGCGGCCAGCGGAAGGATCAGGAACAGCACGACAAAGGTCAGCGCCACTGTGATGAGCGTATAGCGCACCCACGGTGATTCGGTCGTGCCGGCTGTGACACGGCGAACAGGCTGGTTTAAGGGGCCGCTCATGCCGGTGCCCCTGCGTTGCGGCGCTGCCAGGCTTGCAGGCCGTTGATGACGAGCAGCAGCACAAACGACACCAGCAGCATGACCACCGCCACGGCGGTGGCGCCGGCGTAGTCGTACTGCTCGAGCTTTCCGATGATGATGAGCGGCGTGATTTCAGAAATCATGGGCATGTTGCCGGCGATAAAAATGACCGAGCCGTATTCACCGATTGCACGTGCGAATGCCATGGCAAAACCGGTGAGCAACGCGGGCGTGATATGCGGCAGGATGACCTTGGTGAAGATTTGCAAGCGCGTGGCGCCCAGCGAGGTGGCGGCTTCTTCGAGTTCTTTCTCGGCATCTTCAAGCACCGGCTGCACCGTGCGCACCACAAACGGCAGGCCGATAAAGATGAGCGCAATCACGACGCCCGCAGGCGTGAAGGCCAGCTTGATGCCCATGGGCTCCAGGTACTGGCCGATCCAGCCGTTGCCGGCCAGCAAGGCTGTGAGTGAAATGCCGGCCACGGCGGTGGGCAGCGCAAAAGGCAAATCCACCAGCGCATCGACAATTTTTTTGCCTGGAAACTTGTAGCGCACCAGCACCCAGGCCAGCAGCAGGCCAAACACCAGGTTCACCAGCGCTGCAATCAGCGACGCACCGAAAGTCAGCCGGTAAGACGCCAGCACACGCGGTGAGGTCACGGCGGTAACGAACTGGTCCCAGCTGAGCGTGAAGGTTTTGAAAAACAGCGCTGAGACCGGGATCAGCACAATCAGGCTGAGGTACAGCACGGTGTAACCCAGCGTGAGGCGGAAACCGGGCAACACCCGTTTGGCCGCCCTTTTACTACCCGCAGGGATACCCGGCGCCACCGCGGATGGCGGCGCCACAGAAGACAAGGCAGTCATGGTGAAAAGGCTTACTTGACGGTGTACAGCTTGTCGAACTGCCCGCCGTCGTTGAAGTGCACTTTTTGTGCTTCACCCAGGCTGCCGAAGACGTCTTGCACCGTGAAGAGTTGCAGCGGCTTGAAGGTGCTGGCGTATTTCTTCAGCACGGTTTGCGAACGTGGGCGCAGCGCGTGGCGAGCGGCGATTTCCTGGCCTTCTTCAGAGTAGAGGTAGTTCAGGTAAGCCTTGGCCAGGTCTGCCGTGCCCTTCTTGGCCACGGTGCGTTCAACCACGGCGACCGGGTTTTCGGCCACGATGCTGATGGACGGGTAAACCGCGTCGACCTTGCCTTCGCCGAACTCCTTGTTGACCGACAGCACTTCGGATTCAAAGGTGATCAGCACATCGCCGATATTGCGTTGCAGGAACACGGTGGTCGCGTCGCGCCCGCCTTTGCCCAGCACCGGCACGTTTTTGTAGAGCTTGCCGACAAACTCGGCGGCTTGCGCGTCGGTTCCGCCCTTCTTCTTGGCGTAACCCCAGGCGGCCAGATAGGCGTAGCGGCCGTTGCCACCTGTCTTGGGGTTGACCACGATGACCTGGATGCCTGGCTTGATCAAATCATCCCAGTCCTTGATGCCCTTGGGGTTGCCGTTACGCACCAGGAACAGCATGGTGGAGGTGGTGGGCGAAGCGTTGTCCGGAAACTTCTTGGTCCAGTCCTTGGCGACCACACCGGCGTTGGCCAGGAAGTCCACGTCGGTCGAGGTGTTCATGGTGACGACGTCGGCGTCCAGGCCGTCGGCCACGGAACGCGCTACCGCGCTGGAGCCGGCGTGCGACTGGTCTACCTTGACGTCTTTGCCGGTGGTCTTCTTGTAGTTGGCGATAAAGGCTGCGTTGTAGTCTTTGTAGAACTCGCGCGCCACGTCATACGAGCCGTTGAGCAGCGTTTGGGTTTGCGCCGAGGTCACACCGGGGAAACCTGCGCTTGTTGCCAAAGCCAGAGTTGCAAGCGCGATTTTGAGTTTTGAAGAAGTCATGCCGTTTCCAGGGATCCAAAAGAAGAAGATGAAGAGGTGCTCGGAGAAGAAAAATCAAGGCGGCTGGCCGAAAGGGATGAGTCGCCTGCCAGGGATTGCAACAGCGCAATGCCCAGTGGCCATTCGCCATGGCCCGATTCGACATTGATGTGCCCCGCATCCTGCAGGCGCACAAACTCGCTGCCCCAGGCGCGGGCATAAGCGCCGGCCAGGCGCACCGGACAGTAAGGGTCGTTGCTGCTGGCCACCAGCACGCTGCGGTAAGGCAGTTTTTGATAAGGCACGGGGGCGAAATCGCTCAGCACAGCGCGGCGCTCAGGGTCGGCCGGCGCCACCAGCAACGCGCCCTGGATACGTTCCGCGGCTTCCGGCGGCAAGTGCGTCGTCGCAATGCAGCCCAGGCTGTGCGCCACGATCACCACCGGCTCGTTTTGCAGCAGGATGGTGTTGGACAGCGTTGCCACCCAGGACTTGCGTGAAGGCGTGATCCAGTCGTCCTGCCGCACGCGCACCGCATTGCTCAGGCGTTCGGCCCACAGGCTTTGCCAGTGGCCGGGGCCGGAGTCGCGCCAGCCGGGGACGATGATGAAGCGCACTGTGCGTGAACCCGCTTCGGCTTACTTGTTCGGCTGCGGCGTCACGCGCAGATAAGGCTTGATGGCCTTAAAGCCCTTGGGAAAGCGCTGGGCAAGCTCAGCCGGATCCTGCAGGCTCGGCACGATGATCACGTCGTCGCCGTCTTTCCAGTTCACCGGCGTGGCGACCTTGTAGCCGTCGGTCAGTTGCAGCGAGTCGATGACGCGCAGGATCTCGTCAAAGTTGCGGCCCGTGCTGGCGGGATAGGTGAAGGTGGTGCGGATGACCTTTTTCGGGTCAATGATGAACACGCTGCGCACGGTAGCCGTGGGGCCGGTGCTCAGGGCATTGGGGTGAATCATGTCGTACAGATTGGCCACCTTGCGGTCCGCATCCGCCAGGATGGGGAAGTTCACCGTGGTGTTCTGCGTTTCGTTGATGTCGTTCACCCATTTGCCGTGGGATTCGAGCGGGTCGACGCTGATGGCAATGGGTTTGACGTTGCGCTTGGCGAACTCGCCGCCCAAAGCCGCGGTTTTGCCAAGTTCGGTGGTGCAAACAGGGGTGAAATCTGCAGGGTGCGAGAACAGCACAACCCATGAATCGCCCGCCCACTGGTGGAAATCAATCTTGCCGGCGGTGGAGTCCTGGGTGAAGTCGGGGGCGGTGTCGCCGAGTCTGAGAGTAGCCATCTGTCGCTCCTTGAATTGCTTGATCAAAGCATTGTGGGGAGCAAGCGTTAAAACTCAAAAGAATATATAGCTCTTAATTTATTTGTATTTCGACATAACAAAAGCCGATTTAGCCATCGAAGCGGCCTCATTCCCCCATTCCTCACTCCTGCCTGGCAGGCTCGGCGAACTTGAGCAGGCGTGTCGCCAGCAAGGTCTCCGCCAGAAAACACACCAGGGCCAGCAGGAAGCACACAACCCCCGACAGGAAGCAGACGGTCGCAATCCGCAGCGTGGGAAGCTCGCTGGTCTCTCCCAGGAACAGCAAGATGATGGTGGTGCCGATGAGCATGGCGCAAAAGGTTAGAAAGGCGATGCAGATGTTGACCAGCCAGCCGCGGTGGCGCAGCTCGCGCAGTTCGGCGTACATGCGGTGCGCGCGGGATTCTTCCACGCCGCCGGCCTCCAGCCGGTTTTCCAGAAAGCGTGCGCGGTCGATGATGCGGGCCAGTCGGCCGGCGACGGCGGCGATCATCCCCGAGACCGCCGTGAGCAAAAACACGGGCGCCACCGCCAGCTGAATGCCGTGGGTGACCGTGGCAAGGTCGGGCGCAAAGTTCATGCGGGGCTCCAGAAGGTTGACGAGCTGGCTATTGTCATCCAAACAGTCATTCAAACACCTTGCCGGGAGCGGACTTCAAAGCCCTGCGCTTGGCGCCTGCCGCGCGCCGCGCACGCCAGCTGACCACCGCATCACAGGCCTCAAAGTGCTTGAGCAGGTTTTGCTTTTGCCGCTCAAGCAGGCCGCTTTCGGCAATCATCTGCGGCCATGACTCGCAGGCTTTGCCCACGGCCTCATTGAGCACGCCGCGCACACGCGTTTCAAACATGCCCGTGGCATTGCAAAAGCGGCGCAAGGTCTGGGCGTTGAGCCGGGCCTGCTTTTCTCCGCCGGGCACAAAGCGCAATGCATGGCCGCGCCCTCCCAGATAGGCCGCGTAGGCCACCACGTCATAGGCGGGAGACAGCTCAGGTGTGCGTCCATCGCGGTACAGCACGCCGAAATTCTTCACGTGGGCGTCGTAATTACCCAGCATTTCATTGACCATGACCCGGCGTATCAACTCTTCGGCCGCGCCCTCGCCTGCCTCGGCCGGCAAGCTCATGCCCTCGCGCAGGGTGCGCGCCATGGCGGCGTAGCTGGCCGCCGGGTGGGTGTATTTTTCTTCGGGCTGGATGCGCAGGATTTGCGCAAAGTCTTCGCAATGAATATGCCCCTCAGGCCCGCGGTCAAAGCGCTTGACGGCCAGGAACTGCCGGCTCTCGCCCAGCACAAAGGGTTGCTCGGCCACGATCTCGTCCATGGGCGCCAGCCAGGCCTCGCACACCGTCACACCCGCCGCCTGGGCCAGGCGCAGGGACAACTCTTCAACCTCGGGCAGCAGCGCAAATTCAGCCGTGGGCAGCTTGGCGATGATGTGCGTGCCTTTGGCATCACGCGTGCGCGCCACATAGCGCCCCTGCTGCTGCACCAGCGCCAGCTTGGGCTGCACGCCTGAGAGCGATGTTGCGTCGGGCAAAGGGTCTGCGGTGACGGACATTTCCAGCGCATCGTGGTGTTGGGTCACCACACCGGCCAGCGCCTGGGCGTCCAGGTGCGCCGGATAGGCGTAGACGTTACCCGGCAAATCGGTGCCACAGGCGGCCAGCATGTCGAAGTGGTCGTTGGGCCCGCAGCCGCGCAATTGCTCCAGGTGGCGGCGCAGCGGCCCTTCGGGCAACAGGTTTTGAAAGAAGGCCGGCAGGCGCCCGCCTTCGGCATTAAAGAACGGCGTGTTCACATAGCTGCGCCAGAAAATCTCGCGGCGCTGGGCGTCGTCGTCCGTGGCAGACCACGAAAACACCGGCGAGGCCGGGTTGGACCAGAAGGCCTCGTCAGGAATCAAACGTGTGATGGCCGTGCTACCCGTGCCGTACTGAAACAGCAAGCCGGCGCGCAAGGGGCCGATGTAGATGTCGAGCGCCAGGACGTTCATGGCTTAAGCGCCTTTGGGCTTGGTGCTCTTGATGTGGGCCCCGGCAAGCTGCGAAGTCTCGGCCACGATGCGGTCTACCCGGGACAGCGCAGGCGGCGGCTCTTCAACGGTGTGCGCTTGCAGCCCGGACGCCACCACCTTGGGCAGCAGCAGCACCTCCAGCCCAAGCTGGTCGGCAATCGCCATCAGTGTGGTGATGCGTGGCGCGGTGCGGCCCTGCAGAACGCTACGCACCGACAAGGGCGTGAGGCCCGTCCTTTCAGCCAGGGTCTGGTAGTCCAGCATCAGGCGCTGGCGTTCTTCTTCCAGGCGGCTAGCGATTTCAGAAAGTGTTTTCATGCCAAAGAATAGATAACTATCGTTTTTTACAGAGACGATAGTATTCTATTCATTAAATTCCTGAAAATCAATACTTAACTATCTTTTGTGAAGATTACGATAGTTTAATATTGATTGAGAAATATAAGCTGCCCTGCCACCTTCAGCACGCCAGGCTCACGTTGGCCCGGCAGGCGCCGGCCGGTTAGCAACATATTTGCAAGAGACGTTGCGAGCCCAAAAGGCCCTAGCCGAACTTGCGCACCGCATCCAGCGCCAGCCCGGCGCCAATACTGCCAAAGCGGTCACCCTCCACACTGCGCGCCTGCGGCAGCATCGCGGAGATCTGCTCGCGCAGCAAAGGCACGCCGCTGGAGCCGCCGGTGAAGAACACCGTGTCGATGTCATCCGCATTCACCAGCGCGTCCTTGATCAGCCTTGTCACGGTACGCGCCACGGTGCCGACCAGCTCGCTGATGGCCGCGTCAAAGTCGGGCCGGTGCAGGGTCAAGGTTTCGCCCGGCGCGATCCGGCCCAGGTCCATGGTGGTTTCCGGCGCGTCAGATAGCGCAATCTTGGCCGCCTCGACCTGCATCGCCAGCCAATGGCCCGCGCGCTCACGCACCAGGTTTTGCAGGCGGTCCAGCTTGTCTTTGTCGACCGCACTGCGCCGGATGTCGGCGATCTGCGTCCACGATTTTTTGCTGTAGACCTGGTTGATGGTGTGCCAGGTGGCGAGGTTGAAGTATTGGGCCGACGGCACCTCCAGCCCGCTCACCAGCCGGCTGCCCAGGCCCAGCGTGGGCATCACGCTGGCCAGGCTCAGGTATTTGTCGAAGTCGGTGCCGCCTATGTGCACACCGCCGCTGGCCAGAATATCGTCGCGCCGCTCGGCCTTGCGCGCACGCTCGGGCGACAGGCGCACCAGCGCGAAGTCCGACGTACCGCCGCCAATATCGACCACCAGCACCAGCTCTTCACGCCGGATCTGCGATTCGTAGTCAAACGCCGCCGCGATCGGCTCGTACTGAAAGGCGATGTCTTTGAGGCCGACCGCATGGGCGATCTCGGCCAGGGTGTTTTCGGCTTTCTTGTCGGCCGCAGTGTCGTCATCCACAAAGAACACCGGGCGGCCCAGCACGGCCTGCGTGAAAGGCTGGTCGGCGGCTTTTTCTGCGCGGTGCTTCAGCTCGCCGATGAACTGCGCGAGCAGCACACGAAACGGTAGCGCGCGGCCGGCAACTTCAGTGTGGTCGTCAATCATGGACGTGCCGAGCAGGCTTTTGAGCGAGCGCATCAGCCGGCCTTCGTAGCCGGCCAGATAGTCGGCCAGCGCCGCGCGGCCGTAGCTCACATGCTCATCTTCAGCATGAAAGAAGACTACCGAAGGCAGCGTGGGTTTGCCGCCTTCAAGGGGCAGCAGCGCGGGAAGCTCCGGCCGGCTCCAGCCCGCCGTGGAGTTGGAGGTGCCGAAGTCGATCCCGCAGGCGCGAGGCGCGCTCACCGCCCGGCCGGCTTGGCGAAGCCGCTTTCGGCCCACGCCACGGCGCTGGCGCGGTTGAGCTTGAAGGACGGCGCCACGCGCACCTGCGCGAGCTGCTCGCCGGCTTCATCGGCGGCGCTGAGCAGGCCGTGCGGGTTGTCTTCGTCTGGAACGATGTCGAGCGAGACGGTGACGCGCGCCGAACTGGCCGTCACGGTGATGCTCTGGTGCAGCGTGGCGTGCAGTTGCTGCTCGTGGCGGCGTACAAATTCCGATGCAGTCTTGACCAGCGTGCTGAAGGCGGGGCCGTCTAGCGGCTTGGGGTTCTTTTTGTCGCGGCCCATGGTCCAGGGGCCGACCAGCGCGGGCTCAGGCTCGCCGTCCTTGATCATCGCGACGGCCCAGCCATCGTCGTCTTCATTTTTGATGACCTTGGCTGTCCAGCCGTCGCCACACCAAAGGCGCGGCTCTTGGATAGGCTGGGTGTCGTGGAGGGGTTCATCGGCCAGGCCGGCCGGCGGGGTGCAGGAGTCAGTCAAAACGCTATCACTCGGGTGGGGCGCCCCGGCAAGGGGCCGGGGGCATATTCAGGTCACGCGCCGCCTTCAAACAATACCAAACCACACGGCGCGCATGGGGGACGTGGATTTTACAGTCCTTCCCCCAAACCCGTTGCAGGCTGCCCTTACAACCCCAGGTCGCTCAAGCTTGGGTGGTCGTCAGGCCGGCGCCCCAGCGGCCAGTGGAATTTACGGTCGGCCGCCTTGATCGGCAGGTCATTGATGCTGGCGTGGCGCACGGCCATCAGGCCGTTCTCGTCAAATTCCCAGTTTTCATTGCCGTAAGAGCGAAACCAGTTACCCGCGTCGTCATGCCATTCATAAGCAAAACGCACAGCGATGCGGTTGCCGCCAAAGGCCCACAACTCCTTGATGAGGCGGTAATCAAGCTCTCGCGTCCATTTGCGCGTCAGCAAGCCGGCGATCTCTTCGCGGCCGGTGACGAACTCGGCGCGGTTACGCCAGCGGCTTTGCGCGGTGTAGGCCATGGACACGCGCTGCGGCTCACGCGTGTTCCAGCCGTCTTCGGCGGCACGGACTTTTTGTGCGGCGGTTTCAAGGGTGAAAGGTGGAAGGGGTGGCCGGGTTTCCATGGAATGTCCTTTGAGCGATGTGAATGTTGAAGAAGGTTGAAGTTGGTGACGAAGAGTAGACAGTTCTGTCTACCTGTTCAAATTCTGGCATAAGTAGACAGACCTGTCTACAATCTACCCGATCACCTTACAATCGCCCCATGGACATCCCTGCCCCCTCCCCGCGCGAGCGCATCCTGCTCACCGCGCACGATCTTTTCTACCGCGATGGCCTGCGCGCCACCGGTATAGACCGCATCATTGCCGAGTCGGGCGTGGCCAAGCTCACCTTCTACCGCTGCTTTGCCAGCAAGGACGAGCTGATCCGCACCTTTCTCGACTACCGCCATGAACGCTGGATGGCCTGGTTTGTCGATGCGCTGGGGCGGCATGGTGCGGTGTCGGGCGGTGGCCTGGCGCCTTTGGTGCCGGCGCTTGGCGAATGGTTTGCCGACCCGCTGTTTCGCGGCTGTGCATTCATCAACGCCATCGCCGAAGTGGGCAACGCCCTGCCCGGCGTGGCCGCCATCGTGCAAAACCACAAGCAAGACATGCAGCAGGTGATCGCCGGTTTGCTGCCCGCCGGCGCACGCCAGCAGGCGCTTGCAGCCGCGGCTGCGCTGGCGGTTGATGGCGCCATCGTCAAGGCGCAGATGGAAGGCAGCGAAGCCGCATTGGCCGGGCTGCGGCTGCTGCTGGATACACTGGACGTGCCAACCTAAACCTTTGCGGGCCGGCGCGGCTTAGGTGCGCTGCCAGTGCGCGATACGGCCTTCACTCCCTTGACCGCCGGGCGCTTTCCCGAAGCCACCCACTCGTCGTAAAAATCAATCTTGGTGTTGAGCAGCGTCAGCGCCTGCTGCCACTCGCCAATCATGGCCTTGACCTGCTCACGGTGCGCCGACAGCAGCGCCTGGCGCTTGCCCAGCGTGCCGCTGCCTTGCTTGACGAGCTCGGTGTATTCGCGCATCTCCGCAATCGACATGCCGGTGCGCCGCAGGCGGTCCATCAAATCCAGCCAGCTGATATGCAGCTCGCCATAGACACGGCGACGGCCGCTGTCGCGCGCTACACCGGGGATCAGGCCCTGAGCCTCATACCAGCGGATGGTATGCACGCTGCGCCCGGTGCGTGCGGCGAGTTGCCCGATTAAAAAGCTTTCAGCCATGCGTCACTGTATGAAGTTGCTGCTCAGGCCGCAAGCGCAGGAGAAGAAGGAGCCTCCAGCGCCGCCATCACCAACGCGGTGTCCAGATACTCCATCAGCTCCTTCATCTGCCCGCCCTCCATGCGAAAGATATAGCAGTAGCGGTTGTTGTAAGCCTTGCCGGTTTTGGTGGTGACTTTTCCGTCGAACTCGACAGCCACCTTGTCGCCGTCAGCCATGATGCTGCGCGTGGTGCTGATATAGGGTGTGGCGAACTGGGCGTAAAGCGGCTGCAGCAACTCGCTGATGACGGCCTGCTTGCCGCGGTAGGTGCGCGACCAGGGCGTGCCGCCCGGGATGGTCCAGCAAAAGTCGTCGGCCATGGCCTCGACAAAAGGCTTGCCGTTGCCTTTGTCCAGTTCGGCCATGATGTTCTGCAGACGCTGGCGATTGGCGTGGGTGGTGTCGGCATGGATGGAAGTTGTGCTCATGATGAATCTCCTTGATGGGTGAGGCCCGGCGTCATTGCAAGGGCTTGACGCGATTAAAAATCCTCGAGTGCACTCAAGGTCAAGCCCCTGTCAAACCCGGTTACCCGTTCTTGTTTGAGCATCAAATTAGCCTTTAGACCAATGGATACGGGCGTAAGCAGCTCCTTTTTTAATAGCATCCCACCAACGACCCTACAATGCCGTATGAACCAGAAACGACCTGCCACCAGTGAATGGGTGACCAAAATGCTGGCGGTGCTGAAAACCGGCAACACCCCCGCAGCGCTGGCCCAGATCAAGGCCACCACCAGCAGCAAGGATTTGCAGCAACTGCGCGCCATGCTGGAAAAAGCGCAACTGCTCAAGCAGCTCAAGCCGGTCGACATTGCCATTGCCGACCAGCTCCAGGCGCTGGCCTCGCCCCGGCTGAGCCGTTCGCCTTAATTCGCCTTAATTCGCCTTAAGCCCCCTTCCCTCCGTTTGACGGCAGTTGACAGCGGTTGGACGGGGCCTTAATATAGCCACATGGCTATATAACCAAATAGGCAAATGAATACCTCTACAGACACCCTCAATCAGGCCTTCGCCGCCCTGGCCGACCCGACACGCCGCGCCATCGTGGCACGCCTGGCGTCCGGCGAGGCCACAGTCAACGAGCTGGCCGCGCCCTTCAACATGACGCAGCCGTCCATCTCCAAGCACCTCAAAGTGCTGGAGCGGGCGGGCTTGATCTCCCGAGGCCGCGCAGCGCAGACCCGGCCGTGCCGGCTGGAAGCGGCGCCGCTTAAACAGGTTGCCAACTGGGTGGAGCTGTATCGCGACATCTGGGAAGAAAGTTTCGGCAAGCTCGATACGTTTTTGCAGTCCACCACCCCGCCCCCTTTGCCTACCGCACTCGCGCCTTCCATCCCAACCTCCGTGAAAGGAAAGAAACATGTCCGCAAACAATGACCCAAGCGCAAACGCCGCCTTCTTCATCACCCGCGTCTTCAAGGCGCCCCGCGAGCGCGTCTGGCAAGCCTGGAGCGACGCCGCATCGCTTCAACAATGGTGGGGGCCTAAAGGCTGCACGGTCGAGGCCCTTCGCTTCGAGTTCAGGCCCGGCGGCTTCTTTCACTACGCGATGAAGTTCGCGGGCGCGCCCACGTGGTGGGGGCGCTTCAACTACCGCGAAATCGTTGCCGGGGAGCGCCTCGTCTGGCTCAATTCATTTGCCAACGCCCAGTGCGGCATCGCGCGTGCGCCTTTTAGCGAAGTCTGCCCGCTGGAGATTGAAAACACGGCGACGTTTACCGAGAAAGACGGCGTGACGACAGTGGCATTGCGCGCGCTGCCGTTCGGCGAGTCCGCGGCAGAACGCCAGTATTTTGAAGAGCTCAAGCCCTCGCTGGAGCAAGGCTACGGCGGCACGCTGGACCAGCTGGCCGGCCATCTGAAGGCCTGAGCGAGCTTGCGCCTAGGCCGGGCGGATCTCGTACTGCGCATCGCCCATGTAGCGGTGCGGGCCCAAGGCGGCCGTGGTGGCGGCCAGCTCAGCTGCCTGCCACTGGCTGAAAATTTCCAGTTCCTCGGGCGACAACACGTCTTCGGCCGGTGATTCGCCGTAGATGCCCACCAGCCTCATATAAGCCTTGTAGACCGGCAGCACCAGGCTTTCATGGCCCAGCGCTTCTTCCAGCGCGGTCCTGAAGCGCTGCTCAGCCGCCTGCAGTTCGCCCTCGGAAGCGTCTTCATAGGCATACAGCCTCAAGCGGTAGCTCACAGTGCGGTCCTTCAGGGCTTGGTAACCGGGGGCCGGGCCGCTGCCGATGTGCCCTGCGTCAATTCGATGCGGCGACGCAGCTTGTCGGCGGCCTGCGTGTCGCCGCCCTGCTCTGCACGGCGCAGTTGCACGCCCAACCAGGCCAGCAGCGGGCGCCGCCAGCCTTGTTCTGATGCAGTATCAATCGCCTGCGTGATCACATCCGGACTGGCCTTGCCGGTTTGCAGCATCACGCCGGCAGCCACCAGTTTCGACAGCGGGTCGGTGATGCCTTGTAGGGCGCCGGCATTGCCTGCGGCGGCAGCGCGTTGGGATTCGGGCAGCAGCGCGATGCCTGAAGGAGACACCTGGCCCTTGAGGTAATCGGCATAGGCCCGCTGGGCATCAGTCGCATCCGGGCGCAGTTTGTCAAAACCGGCACAAGGCTCGTCCATCACCAGGCTGGCCACGCGGGTGGCGCAGTGCAGCAGCTCGGCCGTGGCCAGCAGGTCGGCGCGGCCCGAGCGGGTGAGCTGCGTGCGTGCGCGCTCCAGCTCGGCCATCTCGACGCGGCTGTTGCCCTCCATGTAGGCGGCGACGGAGCGGTCCATCGAACCCTTGGCCTCGAGCTGCCAATCGGGCGGCCGGGGGCCGCTGGCGCAGGCGGTCAGCACAGCGGCTAACGCGAACGGCAAAGTGAGCTTGATGAGGGATGTCTTCATGGCAGCTTCATCTCCGCATCACGGGCATCTTTGGCAAAAGGCCATTTGCGGCTGATCTCGTTGATCAGGCCCTCTACCTTCCGCAGGCTGGCTTCCACGTCGGCGCGCAGCGCGCCCAGGTCGTCGGTGGCGTCCTTGGCGTTGCGGGTCACGGCCTGGGCGTCTTGCAGCAGTGCATCGACTTTCTTCAGGCTGGTGCGGGCCTCGCCCAGCATGGCATTGAGTTGCACGACAGTGGCACGCGTCTCGGGCATCAGGCCTTTGTCGCCAAATACCTGCGTATCGGTCTTGGCGGCCAGCGTATCGAGCTTGGCCAACAGCGAGTTGGTGCGCTCCAGCGTGGCGGCAAATTTTTTGGCCTCGGCTTCGCTGCCCAGCAGCACCGTGAGCGCGCCGCCCGGGCCGTTCAGGCGCTCGGTCAGGGTTTGCAGATTGGCCAGGCTGGCGCCCACCGCGCCGCCGCTGCCGGTCAGGGTGTTGAGGTTTTCAATCAGGTCCTTGGCGGCGGCAATCACCTTGGGCACTTCGGCGCCGGCGTCGCCCAGCAGCACGGTGCGCTCAGCGCCATCGGGCAACGGCGGATCGTTCAGCAGCCCGGTATAGGCGCGGATGTTGGTACCGCCCACGAGGCCCCGCACCAGGGTGAACACGCTGGTGGTGCGCAGCCAGTGCGAGTCTTTGGCGGCCACGTCAACCAGAATGCGCGCCTTGCCGTCGTCGGCCAGCTCGATGCGCTTGACGCGGCCGATGGGGAAGCCCGAAAAGGTCAGGTCCATGCCGACCACCACGCCTTCGGAATCGTCGGCAATCAGCACCAGGCGCTGGGTGGACTCAAACGCGCCGCGCGCATACATCACATACAGCGCCGAGCCGCACACCAGCACCAGCATGAAGAGCAGCAGCAGCCGGGCCTTGAACTCCAGGCTGGCGATTTCCGCCGGCGAGGACTCGGTCTCGCGCGCCGGCTGTAGCGGGTCCGGCCGGTGGTGCTCCGGCGATTCCGGCCGTGAGGGATCGTGGGGTGAGCTCATGGGTATTGTTTTTGGTATTGTTTTTTTGAGGGGGTCAATAGTAATTGCCGACCAGTGAAGCCACTTCAATCAGCAAAATCACGGCGAACATGCGCACCAGCCCGCGCATCTCGGCGCTGGTGCGCACGCTGGCCTCGCCCATGCCGTAAAGGGCCGAGGCCATGGGAATCAGCGACACGGCCAGGCAGAAAAACAGGGTTTTCAGCACAAAGATCAGCGTGACGGAAGGACTGAAGACCTGGCCGAAAAGCCGGGTGTAGGCCGCCACGCCCGACAAAGCAAAACCGTAGGTCGCAAGGTAGGCCACCACCAGCGCCACCACGCAGCTGAGCGCTGCCAGCGTGATGCCCGAAAACATGCCGGCCACCACGCGCGGCAGCACCTCGCGCCGCACCGGCTCAATGCCGCGCTCACGCATCTCGTCAAGCTCGCCGCTGGCCTGCATGGCCGTGAGCTCGGCGCCGTCGGGGATGGTGCAGCGCAGCGCCACAAAAAGCGCCGCCGTCAGCGGAATCAGCTCCAGCACCAGCACACGGATCACCACCTGCAGCGCGTACTGCGAGAGGCCATAACTAAGCGCCGTGACCAGCACGATGCGCGTCAGCACCACAGTGACCAGCGCGCACAGCAAGGTAAAGCCCAGCAGGATGGGCGCGGTGTTGATGTAGATATGGCGGGACAGCACAGCCCGGCTTTGCGGGCTGTAGCTGGAAGGCGAAAGCGTCAGCACCAGGATGATCGCGCCCAGGTTCACCAGGCGCCACCATTCGATCAGCCAGTGCTGGGCGTCGCGCCCTGTCCGCGCGAGACGGCCTTGCCAGAATGATGCTGTTGAAGCCATTGGGCCATGATACCTAAGCGTGTTGCCGGCGCAGGTTTTCGCCCTTTCGGAGCCGGGACCTCCTCCATTCGGATGAGGCCGCAAACCACCTCGCCCAACCCCGGTGCAAATGGGTGACTGAAAGCAACATGCGTCACATAGAATCCATGAGCCTTCTCCTGAGCTCTTTCTGTCCTCCTTCTGCCTTCCTGTTCCCCGTAAAACCCGGTCCATCCGCCCCCATGTCTCTCATCAGCGTTCCTTTGCCAAGGTGGCCCCTGCGCCTGCAAGTCCTGGCTGCGTGCCTGACAGTGGCGGCAATGGCTGGCGCGGCGGGCTTGCTGCTGCACTCGGCCACCGGAAAAGCGGCCAGGCAACGAATGGAACTGCAGGCCCTGGACACCCGCCTGCAAATACTCCAGCAGGACGAAAAAAAGCGGTCCGCGGGCAACTTCACACAGACCCTGCCTCTTGCCTCAAGTGCCGATGAGGTGGTGCGCGATATGGGCCGGCATGCCCAGACCCTGAAAATCCAGATGGTATCCCTGTCCATTGTGGTCACCGACCCTTCGCCCAGCCTTATCCGCAAAGTCCAGTTCAATGTCACCGCCAGCGGCGACTACGCATCGCTGAAAAACTGGCTGGCCGAGATGCTGGGCCGTTATCCCTCCATGGGCATCCAGACCCTCTCCCTGCGCGGGCTCCCCAATGACACCCTGCGCCAGGAACTCCAGTTGGCGCTGGTTCTTTTTGTCAAGGACTGAGATGGCAAGCCGGCTCTGGATTTATTCGTCGGTGGGCGCGGTCGCGATCATCGCCTGGGTTGCCGCGCCGCCGCTGGCCTCTTCGCCTGTTGAGCCCTCGCGCAGCGCAGGCGCCCCAAGTGCCGCAATGCGGGCATCCAAACCCCTTGCACCCCTGCCGGCCATTCTTGAGCGCCCCGCGCTGGACGCCGCCAGCCGCGACCCGTTTGCCATCGTGGCCGCCCCGGCGCCTGTGGTCATCGCGCCCAAGCCAGTGCAGATCGCGCCGCCGCCGCCCTCACCGCCTCCCTTGAACCTGCAGTTCACCGGCAGGATGATTGCGCCCGACGGCAGCCAGGTCATTTTTGCGGCGATGGGCGACACCACGCTCTCGTTGTCGGTAGGCCAGACCTTGCCCAATGGGTACAGGGTGAACGCCATCCATGAGCGATCCGTGGAACTCAGCTACCTGCCCATGAATTTCAACACCCGCCTCGACCTTCCTGCTCCCCCTACTTACGAGATCCGATGAAACTCCGCACATTGCAACTGGCAACCTGGAGCAGCCTGGCTTCTTTTTTTGTCCTGACAGGCTGCGCGCAGTTTGTTCGCGACGACGTGAACGCCAAGATGCGCCAGGGGGACTACGAAGGCGCCCTGCAGGGCATCCAGGAAGGCCTTGTTAAATACCCTGACAACACAGCCCTGCGCGCAACGCTGGTCTCCGTGCAAAACGAGGCGGTCTCACGGCTGGTGGCGCAGGCCATCCAGTACCGCGCCACAGGCCGCTTTGACGACGCCGACAACACATTGCTGCGCGCACAGGCCCTGGACCCGAAAAATGACCGTATCCTGGCGCTGCAAAACGACATCACCGCGCAGCGCCGGGCCGAAAAAAGTCTGGACGAAGCCCTGACCCTGATGAACGCCAAAAACAGGGAGCAGGCCTTGCGCGTGGTCGAAAAAGGTTTGCGCGACTCACCCCGGCAGCCAGAGCTGCTGGCCCTGCAGCGCCGACTGGAGGCTGAACTGCGGTTTGAAACCGAGCCCGCCGGACGCCGCGGCCTGGCGGAAAACCGCCCTATCACGCTGGACTTCCGCAACGCCCCGCTGTCTACGGTGCTGGAGGCCATTACGCGCGGAAGCGGCATCAATTTCATCCTGGACCGCGACGTCAAACAGGACAACCGTGTGACGCTGTACCTTCGATCTGCCAAGGTCGACGACGCCATCGACCTGGTCGTGGGCGCCCACCAGCTGTCGCGCCGGACCGTCGACCCTCAAACCGTGCTGATCTACCCCAACACGCCCGAGAAACAGCGTGAGCACCAGGAGCAGGTGATCCGTGTTTTCCACCTGGGCAACGCCGAGGCGAAATCCACCGCAGCCTTGTTACGCAACATGCTGCGCATCAAGGACCCTTTTGTGGACGAGCGCGCCAACCTGATCGCCCTTCGTGAAAGCCCGGAAATCATTGCCCTTGCGGAACGGCTTGTCGCGCTGCACGACATCGGCGATGCCGAGGTCATGATGGAGGTGGAAATCCTGGAAGTCAAAACTGCGCGGCTCACCGAACTCGGCATCAACTTCCCGAACTCTCTCACACTCACCCCCCTGCCCTTGCCGGGCGCCACGGGCCTGACGGTCAGCAGCGTGAGAAGCCTCAATTCGGAACGCATCGGCGTGGGCATCGGCAACACGCTGATCAACCTGCGGCGCGAAGTCGGCGACTTCAACGTCCTGGCCAACCCGCGCATCCGGGCCAAAAACCGCGAAAAGGCAAAGATCCTCATCGGCGACAAGGTGCCGGTCGTGACTACCAGCTCCACGGCCACCTTCCTGTCCGAAAGCATCAGCTTCCTGGACGTCGGTATCAAACTGGAGGTCGAACCCGTGGTCTCGCCCGACGACGAGGTCTCCATCAAGCTGGGCCTGGAAGTCAGCAGCATCGCCAAGGAAGTCCGCACGGCGGCCGGCTCGCTGGCCTACCAGATCGGCACTCGCAATGCGAACACCGTGCTGAGGCTGCGTGACGGCGAAACCCAATTGCTGGGCGGGCTGATCAGCAATGAAGACCGCTCCAGCGCCAACCGCGTCCCCGGCCTGGGTGACATGCCGGTCCTGGGGCGCCTCTTTTCCAGCCAGAAAGACGATTACCAGCGCACCGAGCTGATCCTGGCCATCACGCCGCGCATCCTGCGCAGCGCGCCCCATCCGGATATTTCCCAGGCGGAAATGTGGGTGGGCAGCGAAATGGCCACGCGTCTGCGCGCATCGCCAGCGCGCGTGCCCATCGCCAAAGCCGTGGGCGCAGAGGTTGTCACTGCATCAGCAAGCAGCCAGCCAGCCACAGTCGCCCTGGCGGCGCCAGCGGGAACCAGCTCGGACGCAGCCAGCGCGGCGGCAAAAGCGGTTGCGGCCGCCGGCCCCATCGTGGCCTCGTGGAAGGCGCCTGCCGAAGTGAAGGCAGGCACGGAGTTTGTCGTCACCCTGAACCTGTCGTCAGGTGCGGCGTTGAGGGGCGCGCCCCTGGAAATTTCATTCCCGGCGCAATCCCTGGAAGTGCTGGACGTCACCGAAGGCAGCTTCTTCAAGCAGTCGGGCGCCACCACCAGCTTTACCCAGGCGGTCAATACCACCACCGGCCGCATTGGCGCGGGCATCCTGAGCAACGACAGCCAGGGCGCGACCGGCCAGGGCAGCCTGCTGCAACTGCGCCTGAAAGCCAAATCCGCCGGCCCCGTCGACCTGGGCATCACCAGCCTCAAACCGATTGCCTTGAGCGGTGGGGCGGCTGTGGGTGAACTGCCCGCACTGCGCCTTGATGTGAAATGAAACTGCGCCCGGTCGTCAATGCCACGGGCCTGGCGCGCGGCTTTACCATCATCGAGCTGCTGGTGGTCATGGCGGTGCTGGGCGTGCTCGCCGCCGCGGTGATGCCGCTTGGCGAAACCCTGGTCACGGCGCAAAAAGAACGTGAATTGCGGGCCGCCCTGCGGGAAATTCGAGGCGCCATCGACGACTACAAACGGGCTGCGGACCGCGGCGGTGTAGCCATCGCCGCAGGGGAAAGCGGCTACCCCTCCAGCCTCAAGATGCTGGTAGAGGGCACACCAGATATCCGGCCGCAGGGCAGAGGCCAGATGCAGTACTTTCTGCGCCAGATACCCCGCGACCCTTTTGCCGACGCCCGCCTGCCGGCCGACCAGACCTGGAGCCTGCGCAGCTACGCATCCCCGGCCTCCAAACCCACACCCGGAGCCGATGTCTACGACGTCCACTCATCGTCGGCCGCCACCGGCCTCGACGGATCACCCTATGCGAGCTGGTGACACGTCCCTGCCCTGCAAGCGCGGCGCCATGAAGGCGCTGCGCCGGCTCGCCGGTTTCACCTTGATCGAACTGCTGGTGGTGATGGCCGTGCTGGCAATTCTGGCCAGCATGGTGGCGCCCCGCTACCTTTCCCGGGTAGACGACGCCCGCGAAACCGTGCTGCGGCAAAACCTGGTGGGCCTGCGCACCGCCATAGACCAGTTCTACCGTGATAAGGCCCGCTACCCCGAGACCCTGGATGAACTGGTCGTGCAGCGCTACATACGCGCCGTGCCGCTTGACCCGATCACCAAGCGGCTGGACTCCTGGGTGCTGATTCCGCCCAAGGAATCCAGCAAAGGCGTTTTTGACGTGAAAAGCGGCGCAACCCAACGCGCCAGAGACGGCACGGACTATGCGAGCTGGTAGCCGCCTCACAGCAACCCCGCCGCACATGGCGCAGCGCCAGCAGGGCTTCACCATGGCAGCCGTTCTGGCGGCGATGCTGATCCTCGCGCTGGCCACACAAAGCGTGATGACCTATGTCTCGCAGCAAGATTTGCGCGAGCGAGAGGCAGACCTGCTGCGCACCGGACAGGCCTATGCACAGGCGATCGGCGCTTACTACGAGTCGTCGCCCGGCAATCTCAAGCGCTGGCCCCAGACACTGGAAGACCTCACCGAAGACAAACGTTTTGTCGGCACCCGCCGGCACATTCGCGAGATCTACCCAGACCCCATGACCCGGTCCGCCAACTGGGGCATCGTGCGGGCGGCAGACGGCGGCATTGCCGGCGTGCACAGCGTATCGACCGCACAACCGATTCGCAGCGCCCCCATTGAACTGGACAACCTGGCGCTGCCGGCCGCAAGCCGCTATGCCGACTGGCAGTTTGTTTACAGCCCTCCCCCTGCGTCGACAGCGCCGCGCCGCTAGAGCCGAAACATGCAGTACCACGTTCGAAGCCTTCGCCTGGGAGACTCTGCCGTCAATGAGCAGGTGCTTGAGGCGCCTGATGAAACCTCATTAAGAGCCTCGCTGCAAACCCAAGGGCAGACTGTGCTGAGCGTGCGCGTGGCCTCCAAACCCTGGGCCTTCCGCTTCTCGCTGGCAGGTAACCCTTTCCCCATGTTTTGCCGGGAAGTCAGAACCCTCATCCACGCCGGTATGACCGTGGTGGAGGCGGTCGACACGCTGTCGGCCCGCCAGCGCCTTGAAGGCCGCAATGACGGCATCGCGGCAGCCTTGCTGGTGCGGCTGGAGCAAGGCCAGTCGCTGTCAACGTCTCTCAGCGAGCTCCCCAATACACCGGCTGTGCTGATTGCCGCCGTACGCGCCGGTGAACGCACCAGCAACCTGGTCGAGGCGGTTGACGATTACCTGCGCTTTAACAAGCTGGTAGAAGAGCTGCGCACCAAGGTTATCAGCGCATCCATTTACCCTGCCCTGGTGACCACGCTGGGCCTGACCATCTCCTTGTTTCTGCTGCTGGTGGTCATGCCCAACTTCGCCGGCATGTATGAAAACCTTCGCGGCGCCTCGACGGGCACCACGGCGCTGACCATCGAGATCAGCCAGTTCATCGGCAAGAACCGCGCGCTTGTTCTTGGCGGCCTGCTTGCTACGGCGATGGTGCTGGCGTACGGCATCGTCAGCGGCCACGCCAAGCGGCTAACAGTCAAGGCGGCGCGGGCGATTCCCTGGATCCAGCGCCGCATCGAAGACTTCCAGCTGGCCATGATGTACCAGGCGCTGGCTTTGCTGCTCAAGGGCGGTTACCCGATGACGGACGCCATGGCCGTGGCCAGCCAATCGGCCTTGTCACCTGAATTGAGAACCGCCCTCGCCCAGGCGCTGGGCCAGATAGAGCGCGGTGGCCTGGTGTCGCAGGCCTTGGCGCAAGCCCGCCTGTGCGACGAGGTCGGACGGCGCCTGATGGCGGCCGCTGAACGCAATGGCGACTTCCATCTGGCGGCCGACGTCGTCTCTCGCATCCATGGCGAGCGCTTTGAGCTGTTTGTCGAACGCACGACGCGCATCGTCGAACCCCTGTTGCTGCTGGCGGTCGCCTTGATGGTTGGTACCATCGTGGTCATGATGTACCTGCCCGTGTTTGATATGGCCACCAGCCTGCGCTAGGCGGCGCTGTACACATGAATACTCCCATTCCCACCAATCTTCTTGCTCAGAGCGAATTCGACCAGGTGCTGGCCGCACTGCGCAAATCTCCCGCGCTGGACGGCAGCCTTTGGTTAGGCCTGATCGAAGCGTTAAACACAACCGAAGCCGCCTTAGGCGCGACGCTGCTCGAGGGGCACGGTATTGCTGTCATTGCCGACGACCAGTGGCCAGGCGTCAAGTCCGAGAGCGCGGCGGCCGGTGCGACGAATATGGCGGCCCTGGTTTTCAAGGTCACGCTCGACGGGAAGACCTTGCTGCTCTGCGAAGACCCATGGTCCGCGGAGGCCACGCTGGCACTTGCCAGAAGCACCCAGGCAAACAGACAGCTTGCACTGGCGCGCCCGGGACAGATCGCCTTTCTCAAGAAAACGCAGAAATCAACGGCCCCCGCTGCAACCGCCGACTCAGCTCGGCCGGGCAGCCTCAACGACGCCTCCCCTGTCGTGCAGTTTGTCGACCAGGCGATTGCCAAGGCCTATGAAGAAGGCGCCAGCGACATCCATTTTGAAAAAGACCGCAAAGGCGTGGGCATCAAATACCGGCTCGACGGCGTGATGGCGCCCGGCGAAAGACTGGACGACCCGCAGCGCGCCGAAGAAGTAATCTCGCGCATCAAGGTGCTGGCCCAACTCGACATCACCGAACGCCGCCGCCCGCAAGACGGGCGCATCCACTGGCAGCAGAAAAACGGCGACAGCATCGACCTGCGCGTTTCCATCATGCCCAGCATTTTTGGAGAAGACGCCGTGCTGCGTCTGCTAGACAAGGCCCAGTTGCGCCACACAGAAGAAAGCATGTCGCTCGACGTACTGGGTTTTGACGGCCCGGTGGCCGCCACCATTCGCGACCTGGCCACCCGGCCCCACGGCATGCTGCTCATCACCGGGCCGACCGGTAGCGGCAAAACCACCACGGTGTATGCAGCGCTGTCAGAAGCCAACGACGGCCTGGAAAAAATCGTCACCATTGAAGACCCGGTGGAATATGAGCTGCCCGGTGTACTGCAGATCCCGGTCAACGAGCAAAAAGGTTTGACCTTCGCCACCGGCCTGCGCTCCATCCTGCGCCATGATCCCGACAAGATTCTGGTCGGCGAAATCCGCGATGCCGAGACGGCCGAGATCGCCATCCAGTCCTCATTGACCGGCCACCTCGTCTTCACCACCGTGCACGCCAACAGCCTGTTTGACGTGCTGGGCCGCTTCCAGCACTTTGGCATCGACCCCTTTGCGCTGGCCTCTGCCCTGAACGGTGTGGTGGTGCAACGACTGCTGCGCAAGCTGTGCCCGCATTGTGTGCAGTGGATAGAACCCACCGCCGCTGAGCGCGAAAAGCTCACGGCGCTGGGCTTGCCCGTGCCGCACAAATTACCCAAAGCCCAAGGCTGTGAACACTGCCGCCAGACCGGCTACCGCGGGCGCTTTGTCGTCGCCGAAGTTCATGAACTGACGGATGCCGTGCGCGACCTGATTGTCCGAAAAACCTCCATGACCGAACTCAAGGAAACCGTGTACCACGACGCCAGCACACGCCTGCTGGCACAAGCCATTGCCCGGGTTGAAGAAGGCGCCACTACGCTTGAGGAGGTCGCCCGTGTGGTCGGTCTGGTCTGAAACAGTAGATGTTTATCTGGGGCAAGGCGTGGCAATGCTCAAGGCCGGAGCCAAAGAAGCCATCGTCTCGCGCAGCCCGGCTACCCTGCCGCTGGAGCGCGTGCTGGCCCGACTGGCCGACAGCGCAGCCGCCGCACAGGTCGTCCTTAAAAAAGGCAGCCGCTTGCGCGTCAGCCTGAGCGGCGCCTGGTGCCCGGCCCTCGGCGTGACAGTTCCTGAAGGCGTGACCCGCTGGGAAGAACGGCGGCAAATCGCATTGGCATCCGCCGCCAGAGACATGGGCACCGATCTTGAACAGATCGCTTGCGAAATCGACGCCCTCGCGCCCGGCGCAGCGGCGGCCATCTCATTGCCCATGCAGCAAGAACTGGAACGCTGGGCGATGCAACTGGGCTGCAGGCTGGTGTCGGTGTCGCCCTTATGGGCGACCGCCACCCAATCAAAACTCAGCCGCCAGCGCACGATCAAAAGCCTGCTGGTGATTGAACCCGACGCCGCCACCCTGATCGCAAGCGACGGCAAGGGCGGCTTCAAGACCATGACCTTGCCCGGTGAACCGGACGCCACGTCTTTGCAAGCCCATACCCAACAATGGCTGCAAGACCAAGGCCATGAGGAAAGCGGGTTTGCCAAACTCGGCTTCAGCCTGAATCCCCACCCTTTCATGGCAAACGCTCCTCGCCGCTGGGCCGGCCACTGGTACAGCGTATGAAGGCGATTGATATTGATTTTGTGGTGGAGAAACGCTGGCACTGGATATGGGCTGCGGCCGCCTTGGGCGCCGTGTGCCTGGCAGGCGGCGTGGCCTTGTATTGGCAGAAGTCCAGCCAGGCAACCCGCGACATTGAAAGCCGCGTCAGCCTTGCCAAACAGCAAATAGCACAGCTCAATGCACGCCGGGTTGTCGTTGCCGACCCCAAACAAGCCAGCGCAGAGCAAGCCGTTCAGTTGCTGCAACAAGACCTGAATAAGGTGTTTGCCTCTGCCGAAAACCTCAAAGAAATCGGTGTCCGGTTGCGCAACATGAACCTCGATGGCACGGCCGGCGTGCTGCGCCTGGAGTTTGAGCTGGATGCGATCGCCAAAGCCTCGGCGGTGACGGAAGCGCTCAATGGCGGTTATGAAAGCAGGCCCTGGCAGCTGGAAAGCGTGACGGGCGCCGGAGGTGGCGGCAGCCAGATCGGGTTTGCTTCGGCGCAGGTGGTTCGGGGTTTGTGGTTTGTGCAGCTGAGCAAGCTTTGATGGCGCAGGTTTAAAGAGCGCTCGCTCATTTCTCACTTGCCGTCAAATTGGTCGACGCAGGGGATTCGAAATCCCCGTCGCAAGATGAACCCATCCAAGTAAAAAAACGATTGCTATTATTTTAGTAGCAATCCATGCCTTAATTTAAAGGGCTACGACCCAATTCGATCTGAAAATTGCCTTCAAACGTTCGAGGGTATAACGCGCATGTCAAGTTAACTTGACATCATCAAATTTGAAGGAATGGCGTCACATGGATGAGCGAACTGGGTGAAGTATCTGATTTCGCGGCATCTAACACCGGAAAGCATGTAGGCCCTACCCTACCAGACATTCACCTAGTCGGAGCTCGCATTTTTCATATAGGCGAGCCATCGTCCAATCGCAAAACAGACCCCCGCCGAGATCAAAACAAGGCCCTGAACCCAGCCAGTTAGCCCTATTAGGCCAATGAAGGACAACAGCACGCCGACATAATCGACCGCGAATATTGGCGGTAATTTCATTTGTTGCTGCCCTAGTCGGTTATTGCCCTCGTAGATGCCTAGTTCGGCCTTTTGACGCTTTGATCAATTGCCGCTTTCGAGCTATCTACGACGCCTGTTTTCTTGAATACTTCGGCAGCGATTTGACTAGCAAATTTCCACCCCTTAGGGACGAGCGAAGCCAAGCGGTCAATTCCCGCATCGACAAAAGAACTAGAAGGAGAACTTATAAGAGCACTATTCGTCACACTAAGCCCAGCGCCAATGATAGTTCCCCCTACGACCGCCCCCCCTGCACACGGGGTAAAGGCTACGCAGGCAGCAGTTCCCAGCGCTACAACAGTGCTAGCACCATCGGTAAGTTCAGCCATCGCCTGTCTATGGGCGACAGGATCATCCGGAATAGCATTTTCGCTAGCATCGATCCAACCATGTGCGTAAGCTGCCCTGGTGCCCTTCGTTGCCTCACCGCGCTGAAGACTTGAACTCTCATGTCTAAGCTCATTAAAAAGGTATCCAAACGCAGCAGTGACGGCCCCATTCTCGAACTTACCCCCTCCAAGTACGCTGGCAGTGCCACCTACTATCGCATGCGAAACCAATTTAGCTGCAAAGCCTTCAAACTTCGGACCATATTTACTCCAGGCTGACCCAGCCCCAGCTGCAAGTGCGCCTGAACCACAATCACCGCCACTGGCCGCCGCGCTCGCACAGCCCACTGCCATGTGGCCGATCACGTTGCCAATTCCAGACGGGGCAATGTCACCTACAACGTGGAAGCCAACTGCTGTTGCATAGCTAATAGCACCGGCTTTATAAGCCGCAGTCATGGACCCTGTGCTCCGATAGGCGTAATAAGAAGAGTACGCCGCCGCCCCTGCTGGTCCCCCAAAATAAGCAGCCACTATTTGCCCAGCACTGTAGAGCAGTTGGTTACTCATGATGAATTGGTCAATCTGCTTCTGTCCCGGTTGGGCCGCGATCAGATTGAACGTGTTCTTCAGAGACGGGTTGAATGAGAATGAAACAAATGCCTTGAACCAGCCTCCCAAACTGAAGTAGCCGCTGGGATCCGTAAGGGTCAAAGGGTTGTTCAGTACGTAGGCATAGCGGTTGTAGCTCTGCAGCGTGTCCGGGCTCTGGATAAACGGATCCGCACTCATGAACCGCCCAATGAGCGGGTCATAGATTCGCCCATTCATATGGATCACCCCCATCTCATCGAGGTGCTCATGCATGGTGTAGCCGCGGTCGGTGTTGAAGCCGACGATGGAGTCCAGCACATCCGGCGTGCCGTTGACGAAGCGCCGCTTGCCCCAGGCATCAAATGCCATGCGCTCGACGACGGTGCCGGTCTCATCACTGATCGCCACCACGCTGCTCAGGTGGTCATTATGGAAGTAGCTGGTGGTGGTGGCTGGGGTTGAACCGAGCGTGCCTGTGCGGCTCACAAACAGTGCAAACACCACCCCGCCAGCACTCACGTAATGTTTGTTCTCGGTGATGCCCGTGCCCTTGATCTCCTTCTCGTAGCTCAGACCCAAGGAGTCTTCACCGTTGAGGTACCAGGTGGTGCCTGGATTAGGTCCACCCACCACCGTCTGCTTGATCCGCTGGTGTTCGGGGCCGTAGACAAAGGCCAAGTTGCGGTCCACAGGCCCGGCCGTGCTACCCGACATGTTGCCGAAGGTGATCGTGGCCGGCATGTTGAAGCTGGTGTACGTCTCGCCGCGGTAGGTGTGGCGGCTGTTGACCGCATCCAGGCTGACCGTGTATTCGAGGTTGCCGTTACCCAACGCTGTTCCGTTGACCGTCTGTGCGCCCGGCTTGTAGTCATCAAAGGCGTAGGCCAGCTGACGCGTGCCGCTGAGTGCAATTTGCGCACCTGGAGCAGTCTCCAGCGTGATGTTGGTCATGCGGTTCGGCCGTGCTGCGTCATACCAGTAGCGGCCTACATCGCTCTTGTAAGTGATATTGCCCCGGGCGTCGTACATCACTTCGGTCGTCGTTGGCGGGCTGACCGCGCCACCCAACAAGGTGTTCAAGGTCAGGCGGTTCAGGCTGTCGTAGCTGAAGCTCTCCTGGGTGCCGACACCGGGTGAGTTGTCTGCCCGCGTGGTCAGGTTGCCCAACGAGTCATAGGTATAGCTCTGGCTGAGCACATTGCCGGTGGCCTGCCCATCTTTGGTAGCCGTCTGGCCGGTCAGCTTGCCGGTGGCTTCCTGATAAGCCTTGACGGTGGTGACCTGGTTGCCCTGTTTGTACTGGGTGATATGGCCCTGGGCGTCCATGGCCAGCACCTCGTAGCTCACGGTCTGGGTAAAGCCGCCGGTGCCACCGCCGTTGACCTGTTTCAAGTAGCCGGTGGCGCTGTAAACGTAGCTGGCCTGGTAGCCGGTGGGCCAGGTCTTGCTAGCCAAGCGGCCGGTGACGGCGTCGTAAGCGACGCTGACGACTGCCGGGGTACTGGGGTTGTCCAGCACGGTGGCCGTGCTAATCGGCCGGCCCAGTGTGTCGTAGGTGTGCACGCGGTTGTAGCCATTGTCAGACTTGGCTTCACAGAGCTTGCCCACGCCCTTGCCGCAGGCATTGCCGTCAAACTTCTTGTCGTAGCTCCACTGGCTTACCAGGTCTGGCTCGGTGCGCTGGGTCATGCGGCCCAGGGTGTCGTACGCCATGGTGACGGCTTGGCCCAGGCTGTCACGCTGCCAGACGAGCTCGCCAAAAACGTTGTAGCGGTACTCCCAGGCGCCCATGGCGGGGTCGGCCATGCTGATCTTCTGGCCGCGCTGGTTATAGGCCATCGTCGTAATAGAGCCGGCCGCATTCGTTTGGGTGAGCTGGCCGAGCGCGTCGTAGCTATAGGTAATGCTGTTGCCCTGAGCATCGAGAGTCTGGGCGACCTGGCCTTGTGCGTTCTTGATGGTGGTCTTGGTCTGGCCTTTGCTGTTGGTGGTGACCGTAGTCAAGCCGCTGTAGCTGATGGTGGTGACGGCCACGCCGCCTACTGCATCAGGATCAGGCGACTCTTCGCGAATGACGTGTCCCAACATGTCATAGGCGTAGCTGGCCCAGTAGGCAGTACCGCCGACCAGTTTGTAGAGGTTGGACTTGCGGGCCACACGGCCCAGGGCGTCGTACTCGGTGTCCTGTACAAGAGTCGGCGCAGCGCCTGCACCGTCAAAACCGGCCGACTGGGTGCGTACCACGCGGTTCAGAGTGTCGTAATAAGCGCGCTTCTCGGGGACGCTAGCTGTGGCATTGCTCGCGTAGCTTTGCTCGATGGCGACCCAGTTAATCACCGCCCCACCGATAGGGCCGGGGCAGCTGATGCCGGCGTCTGTGCACAGCTTGTAGGCCCAAGTGGTGTAGGTGCCGTCGGAGCGGGTCTCCTTGCTCTTTCTGCCAAAGCCGTCGTACTCCCACTGGGTGGCCAGGCTGTTGGGGCCGGTCAGGCTCGATGGGGCGCCAAAGCGGGCGTCATAAACCTTGGTCTCGCTTTGCCCGAGAACGTTGCTGGTGCTTAAAGGGAAGCGGCCGTCGGTACCAAAGTTGCTGGTCGCAGTGCGCGGTGCGCCAGCGCTGGAGATGGCGTAGCCACTGGCACCTGCGCAGGCAGACGTCGTGACACCGGTCTTGTTCCCAAAGGTGTCGTAGGCGTAGCTGGTCTGCAGACAATCATTGGGGCTGTCGGGCTCCACCACCTCTTTGGTCAGCAGCCCGCTTGCGTCGTACTCAAAGCTGCTGGCGCGCACCTTGGTATCGGCCCATGCCGCTTGCCCCCAGCCAAGTACGGCCAGCAGAGTGATGGCTGCAAAGTTTTTGTGGATATGGTGTTTCATGTTTCCCGCCCTCTTATGAATCTTGCTTCTTGCTCTTGCTTCTGATCGTTTGTGTTTGGCTTGGCGATTCGCCTAAGGCGCCACGCTGGTCACGGTGGCTTTCTTGAGCCGCCCGAGCACCCAGCTGCCGCTGCCGGTATTGGCCGGCCAGTATTCGTTGACGGTGGTCTTGCCGGCCCCTGCACTGTTGGTCACGCTGATTTGCGTCGGGTCGCCGTACTGCGGGCTTTGGCCGTATTGATAGGTATTGGTCACCGTCGGATAAGCGGCGCCACCCAGGTCCCAGCTTTCTTCCACGCTCTGGCTGGGGTACACAAAGGTGGTGCCTGTGGCCGAGCCCGTGCCCTGGGCATAGCTGTTGGTGGCGCGTTTGAGCACACCTGCGTTGCCCGAGCCGGCCAGCCTGGTTTCGCTCTTGGCAACACTTCCCGTTAACGGCCAGCTCTGGTTGAACTCTGTGTAGCTTTCAATGTTGTTCGCCAGGTTCTTTGACCTCATCCACCGAAAGCCCAGCATGCCCCGGCCTGTGCCCTGCTCTGCCTTCAGCCCACCGTAGTTGTATTGCGTGGTGACCGTGCCGCCGACGCCGTTGCTGCTGGCGACTGAACTGACCACGTATTGCGCATACTGCAGATCCAGTTTCGGATACGCCGAAGCATTGGGCTCCGTGTCTTTGGCGTAGAACACGCTGTCGGTGAGAGGCTTATAGGCGATCGTCGCGGTGATGTCGGAGCCTCTTGAAACAGACTGAAGCAAAGAAGCTGGAAACCTGGAAAGAGACACATGCATGATGGCTTCACTTTCCGTCACCAGGATCAGGTCGCTCTTGCCGTCACCATTGATGTCGGCAAACTCCCGGACATAGGCACTCGAAGTCCAGCCATCGCCGTTAATGTCCGTCGATACGGGCTGCTGCACAAATGAACCATCGGCCTGACCCAGCCATACATAGGTCTTCGCTTCGCTAATCAGCGTCATCACCAGGTCCGCCCGCCCATCTCCATTGATGTCCGCGAAGTTGCGGAGATAAGTCGACTCAGCCCATCCATTGCCATCGATGTCGGTGGATACAGGCTGGCCCAGGAACGTTCCGTCACCTTTGCCCAGGAAGACATGCGGTACCGCCTCATCCTTGCTAATCAGGATGAAGTCCGGCAGGCCATCGCCATTGACATCGGCGAATTGCCGGGAGAAAGCGCTGGACGTCCAGCCGCTTCCGTCAACGTCAGTCGATAGCGCCTGCTGTGAGAAAGAACCGTTCTCCTGCCCCAGAAAAACGTGCACCTGCGCCTCGCTATTGGCCACCATCACCAGATCTGCCCGCCCATCACCGTTGACGTCCATCAAATACCGGGGATAGGCTGACTCGGTCCATCCGCTGCCGTTGACATCCGTCGAAACCGGTTGCGCCATGAATGAACCATCTTCCTTGCCAAGAAACACATAGGGCACCGCTTCATCCTTGTCGATCAGGACGAAGTCCAACAGGCCATCACCGTTGACATCGGCGAATCGCCGGGGATAGGCGCTGGAAATCCAGCCGCTGCCGTTGACGTCAGTGACCACAGCCTGCTGTGAGAAAGACCCGTTCGCCTGGCCGAGAAACACGTACACCTCTGCTTCACTGTTAGCAGCCATCACCAGATCTGCCCGCCCGTCACCGTTCACATCTATCAGATACCGGGGGTAGGCGGACTCAGTCCAGCCGCTGCCGTTGACGTCAGTTGAAACCGGCTGGGCAAGGAATGAACCGTCTCCCTTGGCCAAAAATACATGGGCGACTGCTTCGTCCTTGTCGATCAAAACAATATCGGGCATTCCGTCACCATTGACATCAGCGAACCGGCGAGGATAGGCGCTGGAGGTCCAGCCGCTGCCATTGATATCGGTTGCAACAACTGCCGCGTCCATTCCATTGGTGCCAGTCAGCCACCCAAAATTTGTGGGCTGTACGCATGCATTGGTGTTCTCGCATTCCTGTATGCCTGTTAGCCGTGTCGAGCCTCCGGCAGCCAGGTTGTCATAAGAAAGCGCATAACTTTTAACCAGAGACAGGCCGGCGTAAGCCTGCACTGAAGTCATCCGCAGTGGCGTTCTGCTTTTGGCGCCATTGCGGTACCGGACCAGGATGTCCGGCCTTGCTTCATAGTTAAAACGTATCTGACTGGCCGGACTGGCGCCGGCAGTGACGTTGCCCGCATAGTCAACACGGGCGAGGTAATACTCGCCGTTTACGTCGTCCTCGGTGTAGCTGAACGTCATGAAGTTGGTCTTGACGTCGCTGATCTTGTTGACAGCCCAGACCCGCACCGAGGTCTTGCCTTGCGCCTCAATGCGGGAGTCGGCGGTGTTGCCGTATTCCATCGTCAGGCCGGCTTTGGTCTGCACCGTGAAGTAAGCCACGCCATTGCCCGCTGTTCCCGTTGCGATGATGCGGCTGAAGCTGTCCAGCTCGGTTTTGTATTCACTACCCGTGGCACCGTACGTGCCGCTGACCAGGATCAAGCGCTGGCCGTCCAGGCAGTAGCGGTCATTCATGTTGTAGTTAACGCTTCCCCT
>NZ_FPBM01000002.1:226588-677016 GCF_900116715.1 Polaromonas sp. YR568 | reverse complement strand
TAATTTCCATCCAAATCTGACCCACGTAGGCACTACTCTGCTTGTTTTAAAAGCGGAGGGAAATTAGGAGTGATAGACGTGGCGACATTGAATGTCATCAGACGTTGGGCATTGCGAGATCAGATGTCCATCCGCGAGATCTCAAGGCGTACAGGCCTGGCTCGCAACACAGTGAAGAAGCACCTGCGATCAGAAGAGAGCGAGCCCAAGTATCCAAGGCGGGTCAGCTCAAGCAAGCTCGATCCCTATGCCGAGAAGCTGGCCACATGGCTGGGAATTGAGGCAACAAAATCGCGGAAACAGCGGCGCACTTTGAGGCAGATCCACACAACTCACCCACAGGTGTCATATCCTCGAGACCGGAAACGACAGCTATCGGTTCAAAAACAGCTCTGCAAAGACCCAGCCAAAAAAGGAGAACATCAAGAACTTATCCACATCGTGAGCACGTTCTGCTCACAAAGAGTGTGGGTCAAGATTCGATGGAAAACTCGGGTCAGACTTCAGCGCAATTCAACAGATGGCCACTATGTAGGCACGATAGTTGGCGATCGGTTGGTTTACCGGGCAATAGATAGAGCGGTGCTTGGCGCCCCCTTTGCTGTTGCTCACCGGGCAGGCAGTGCTAAAGCAACCCGTGCAGCTGCTACTATTTCCGGAGATGAACCAAATATTCCTGATTAGCTTGGAACGGTGTACGTTATTACTTCGTACTTATCTCAGGCTTGTGCCTTGTTAGAGCTAACAGGTTGCTAGGTGTTTCGGTATAAAGAACCTGCTTGAGCCGGTCTTGAAAGCGTTGTTCAAAGCCCTCGTTTCCGCCAGTATAAAAGCCGCCTTCGGGCGGCTTTTATCGTCTGGGTGACCGTGAAGCCACGACTTACCTGCGACTGATTACTGCTCTTCGGTTCAAGCAACCAAAGACGCCGCAAGCTCCCCCACCTTCGCCAACACCGCCTCACGTTGCGCAATCGGCCGGCTGGTCCCGGTGAGATAAGCCGCCACTACAAGCGGCGCACGCCCAGGCGGCCAGAGGATGCCGACGTCGTTGGTGGAGCCGTGACCGCCGGTGCCTGTTTTGTCGCCCACACGCCATCCGGCCGGCAGCAGGGCGCGCAGGCGGTTGTCGCCGGTCTTGTTGTCCAGCAGCCATTGCGTGATCTGTTTGCGTGATGCTTCTGACAGCACTGTGCCCAGAGCTATCTTCTGGATGGTGGTCACCATCGCGTCGGGTGTTGTGGTGTCTCGCTTGTCGCCGGTTGTGGCTTCGTTGAGACTGGGCTCATTGCGGTCCAGGCGGGTCATGGTGTCGCCTAGCGAGCGGGTGTAGGCCGTGAGGCCTTGGGGGCCGCCGAAGGTCGCTAGCAGCAGGTTGGCGGCGGCGTTGTCGCTGAGGGTGATGGTGGCTTCGCACAATTGCGCGATGGTGATGCCCTGTGGGCCGACGTACTGCTTGGTGGTGGGCGAGTGGGTGATGATGTCACTGGCCTTGACGATGACTTTGCGGGCCAACTGTTCCTGGCCTGCGTCTACGCGGTGCAGCACCAGGGCGGCGGCCAGCAGCTTGAAGGTGCTGCACATGGGGAAGCGTTCGCCGGCGCGGTGGCCCCAGCGGGCGCCGTTGGCGGTGTCGAGCACGCTGACGCCCAGCCTGCCGCCGCTTTCGCGCTCCAGGGCCTTCAGGCGTGCGCTGACGGCGTTGCTACTGTCGACCCCCAATGATTTCTGGGCATAGGCTGAAAAGCCCGTTCCGGCCACGATGGCCCCGAGTGCGCCGGTAAATTGCCTTCTTTGCATTGATTCTCCTTGGTTGTTTGATGAAATTGCCTGATTCAAGGCCGCAACGATAAGGAAAACCTGTCATGCCTACAAACGGCAATAATCGGTGCCACCCATAAGTAAATCTTGGCCTTAAATCCAAAATGCACCTTCCCCTGAATGCCCTGCGTGCTTTTGAGGTGTCCGCACGGCACCTGAGCTTCACGCGTGCCGCCGATGAGCTGAATGTCACGCAGACCGCGATCAGCCAGCATGTCAAAAATCTCGAAGAGCGCATGGGCGTGCCGCTCTTTCGGCGGCTGCCGCGCGGCCTGGCCTTGACGGATGAAGGCCTTGCCTTGTTGCCGGCCCTGGCGGAGTCTTTTGGCCGCATAGGCAGCCTGCTCGAACAGTTCCGCGACGGCCGCTTTCGTGAGGTGCTGACCGTGGGCGCGGTGGGCACGTTTGCCGTGGGCTGGCTGATTCCGCGTCTGGCGCAGTTTCAGGAGGCGCATCCTTTTGTGGATTTCCGCCTCTTCACCAACAACAACCGTGTTGACCTGGCGGGCGAGGGGCTGGACTACGCCATCCGCTTTGGCGATGGCGCCTGGCATGGCACCGAGGCGGAGCCCTTGTTTGCCGCGCCGCTGTCGCCGGTGTGTGCGCCGGCGATTGCCTCACGCTTGCGCGAGCCGGTGGACCTGGCCGGTGAACTGCTGCTGCGTTCTTACCGCTCCGACGAGTGGGTCAACTGGTTTGCAGCAGCGGGTGTGGATGCTCCCGTCGTCAGGGGCGCGGTGTTCGATTCTTCACTGACCATGGCGGAAGCGGCGGTGCAGGGCGCGGGCGTGGCGCTGCTGCCGGTGAACCTGTTTGCGCGCGAATTGCAGGCCGGCCGGCTGGCCAGGCCCTTTGCGCTCGAGATTGAAAACGGCAGCTACTGGCTGACCCGGCTCAAGTCAAAACGCACAACCCTGGCGATGAATGTGTTTCGCGACTGGATGCTGGCGTCAACGGCGCCCGGCGCGCCGGCTTCCTGATGCATCAGCGCCGCGCACGATAATTGCTGCCAGCCACCTCCTCAGCCCCGTACACCGGAACCCGCCATGCGCCTGCGCCACATCGAAGTCTTCAACGCCGTCATGCTGACCGGCAGCGTGAGCGGGGCGGCCCGGCTGATCAACGTGACCCAGCCCGCCGTCAGCCGCATCTTGCAACATGCCGAATTGCAACTGGGCTTTGCGCTTTTCCAGCGCACCAAGGGGCGGCTCACGCCGACTTCTGAAGCGCTCACGCTGTACCCGCATATCGAGCGGCTGTTTGCCCAGCTCGACGAAGTGCAGCGCCTGGCCGCCAACCTCAAGACGGGGGAAAGCGCCAAGGAGCTGCGCATCCTCACGGTGCTGGCGCTGAGCTATGAAATCCTGCCGCACGCCATCAAGCTGTTTCGCGTCAAGCATGCCGACGTGGCCATCAGCTTGCAGGCGCTGCATTCACCGCAAATCGTCTCGGCGCTGGCCTTGCAGGAGGCCGACGTCGGCTTTCTCTTCAGCCCGGTGGCGCATTCGGCGCTGGCGCAAGAACACCTGGCCGACGGCCGCATGGTGTGCGTCGCGCCCAAGGGCATGCTGCCTGCGCGACTGGTCAAGCGCGGCAATGTGGCGCTGGCAGATCTGACCAAGGTGCCTGTGGTCGGGCTTGATGTGCTCGACCCTGTGGGCCGCAGCCTCAACCAGGCTTGCCGTGAAGCCGGCGTGGGCCTGGAGTTTCACATCACCGTGCAGACCTATCACTCGGCGTTGGCGCTGGCGCACCACGGCCTCGGTGTTGCGGTGATCGATACCTGCACCGCCGCTTCGGCCGACCCGAACCGGGTTGATGTGCTGGAGCTGGAGCCGCTGATCCCCGTGCCCATCAAGGCCTTGCTGCCCGCGGGCAAGCCGGGCTCGGTGGCGGTGAGGTCGTTTGTGCGTTGCTTCCAGCAGGCCCTGACGCAGCGGGCTTGATCAGCGTGAAATCATGCGGCTGATGCGCTGGGCCGAACCAAACGCCAGCGTGAACCCAAGCGCCCCGTGACCGGTGTTGAACAGCAGGTTGTCCGGCCCCTTTGCATGCACACCAATCACCGGCAGGCCGGTGGGCGTGGCCGGGCGCATGCCGGCCCAGGGGCTGAGGCTTTCAAACGCGCTGGACTCGGGGAACACCGCCTGCGTCGATGCCTTGAGCGAGGCGATCTGCGCCGGGTCAACCGCGCTGTCGTAGCCTGAGAGCTCGGCCATGCCGGCCACCCGCATGCGCGAGCCGATGCGGGCGAACACCACTTTGCGTGCGCTGTCGGTCACACTGACTTTGGGTGCTGCGTCGGCTTCGGGCGCTACATCCACCGTGATGCTGTAACCCTTGAGCGGGTAGACCGGCAGGTGCACACCCACGCTGCCAGCCATGCGGGCTGATGCGGCGCCCAGCGCCATCACAAAGCGGTCGGCTTCAATGTGGCCTTGCGGCGTGGCAATCGCGGCGACGGATTTGCCGCGCAGCACCAATTGGTCTACCTGCGTGCCCAGCAAGAAGCGCACGCCGCGCCGGCGCAGCACTTCCATCAGGCCGTCGCAGGTTTTCTGGCAATCGGCGGCGCATTCGCCTGGGGTGTAGATCGCGCCGGCGATGTGGCCGTGGCGGCTTTTCAGCGCGGGCTCGATTTCCACGCAGCGGTCGGCATCAACAGCCTCCTGCGTGCTGCCCAGCTCACGCTGCAGCAGCATCTGGCGGCGCGCGCCGGCAAAGGCGGCTTCGTCGGAATACAGCACCAGCTTGCCGGTGGCAGAGAAATCGTTATCCAGTTTTTCTTCGAGCATCATCGCGTCGAAAGACTGCCGGCTCAGCGCCGCCAGCGACAGCAGCTGGCCCGTGGTGTCGCGCGATGTTTTGCTGTTGCACGCCGCCAGAAAGCGCACGCCCCACAGCCACTGGTGCACGTCCAGGCGCGGGCGCAGCTTCAGGGGTGAAGAGGGTGAGAGCAGCAGCTTGGGCAGCTGCCGCCAGATGCCCGGGTCGGCCAGCGGCTGGACGTAGGAGTAGCTCAGCTGCGCGCCGTTGCCGCCGCTGGCGCCGCTGCCGGGCGTGGCCCGGTCCACCACGGTGACCTCATGGCCTGCGCGATGCAGGCTGTAGGCAGTTGCCAGACCGACGATTCCCGCACCCAGCACACACACATGCATAACAACCCTTTTGTTCCTTGGATGTGAGCGACTTTACGCAGCGCACGCGGGTTTGAACAATGCTGAATTCGCCCATGGCCATGACTTATGGTTATGCCCTTGCGGGTGTCTTACGGCAAAGAGGGCGGCAAAGGAGGGGCAAAGGAGGGGCAGAGAGGGGCAGAGAGGGGCAGAGAGGGGCAAAAAAGGGACGAAGAAAAGCAAAAAAATTTGCAGCAAAGGCCCCTAGGGACAACCCTGCCACCGAGAGCGGGCGCTTGGGTAAACCATGAGTTTTGGTCATAGGTTTGCCGCGAAAATGAATGACACGGCTGGCGCTCCTCTTCCTACACTAGCGATGCCAGCTTCCCCGAACTACCAACCCCTGCCCCCGAAAGGACAAGCATGAAACTCACTACCCTCATGACCGCCGTGCTGCTGACAGCCGGCCTGGCCACCACCGCAGGCGCACAAACCACGCCCACGCTGAAAAAGGTTGCCGACACCAACAAGATCACCGTGTCCTACCGCGAGGCATCGGTTCCGTTCAGCTACCTGATCGGCTCCAAGACCTCGGTGGGTTTCTCGGCGGAACTGACCGAAGCCATCATTGACGACGTGCGCAAGAAGGTGAAAAAGCCGAATCTCGAAGTCGCCTACATGCCCGTGACCTCGCAAAACCGCATCCCCCTGCTGGTCAACGGCACCTATGACCTGGAGTGCGGCTCCACCACCAACAACACCGCACGCGGCAAAGACGTGGCGTTTGCCATCAACCACTTCTACACCGGCACGCGTCTGCTGGTGAAAAAATCGTCCGGCATCAAGAACTACGCCGACCTGGCCAAAAAGACGGTTGCCAGCACCACCGGCACCACCAATGCCCAGGTGATCCGCAAGTACAGCGCCGACAAGAAACTCGACATGCAGCTCATCCTGGGCAAAGACCATGACGACTCGCTGCTGCTGGTGGAAAGCGACCGCGCCGTGGCCTTCGCCATGGACGACATCCTGCTGTTCGGCCTGATGGCCAACTCCAAGAACCCGGCATCGCTGGAAGTCGTGGGCGACTCCCTGCAAGTTGAGCCCTATGCCTGCATGCTGCGCAAGGACGACCCCGAGTTCAAGAAGCTGGTTGACGGCACCATCACCCGCCTGATGAAGTCGGGCGAGTTCGCCAAGATGTACGCCAAGTGGTTTACCTCGCCGATCCCTCCAAAAGGCGTGAACCTGAACCTGCCCATGAGCGAAGAGCTCAAGGCCAACATCAAAGCGCTGAGCGACAAGCCAGCGATGTAAGCACTGTGGCGGGGGCGCCGCGCGCCGCTTCCCGCCGCTTTGCTTTCACCACTGCCGCGCCCGGCCGGGCCGGCGGCTTTTCTTCCCCCCAATATTCCCAGCCCAGGAGCTTTGTGCTCCAGTGGATGGGTGCGCGCGGAGTTTTGTTTTGGAGTTTCAAGCCATGAGCAGCATTGAAAGGCAGGGCCTGCACAGAACCCGCGTCGTCGGCATCCTGGGCGGCATGGGCCCGGCCGCGGGCGCCGACTTTGCCCGCCTGTTTGTCCAGGCCTGTGCGGACCATATGCGCTTGCTGCACATCCCGGTGTCCGACCAAGCCTTTCCCGAGCACTGGCTGGCCCAGGTGCCGGTGCCTGACCGCAGCACCGCGCTGGGTTCACCCGGCCCGGGCGGCCACCAGCCGCTGGACCCGATGCTGCACGCCATGGGCAAGTTGGCGGCGCTGGGCGCGACTACGGTGGCGGTGGCTTGCAACACGGCCCATGCCTGGCATGGCGCGCTGCAAGAGCGCTTCCCCCAGCTCGAGGTGCTGCATGTGGCGCGCGAGGTCGCACAGACCCTGGCCGCACGCGGCGTGCGCGAGGTAGGCCTGCTCGCCACCGAGGGCACCTACCGCGCCGGCCTCTACGACCAGGCGCTGCGCCAGGCCGGGCTCCAATGCCATATCCCCACCGAGGGCGAGCGTGAGCGGGTGATGCAAGGCATTTACGAAGGCGTCAAGGTGGGCAATATGGCCCTGGCGCATGAATGCTTTGCGGGTGTGGCGCGCGCCCTGGCTGAGCGGCACGGCCTTTCGACGCTGGTGCTGGGCTGCACCGAGATTCCACTGGCCCTCAGCGCGGTGCCGGGCATGGATGCGCTGGACCTGGTGGACCCGGCGGCCCTGCTGGCGCGGACCCTGGCGCAACGGGCTTATGCGGCGGCCTGAGCGTCAGGAGCCCGCGAAACCGGATTGACGGATTCACCCGACCAAATCAATCGGCCGAAGCACTCCAGCGGTTGTTCCAGGCCTTGTCCAGCGTGCGGCGGTCGCGTTTGGTGGGACGGCCGTGTTCCTGGCTGCCGGCCGGGTCGCCCGCCAGCCGGCGCTGCTCGGCGGCTTCGGCCCTCAGGCGCTGGCTTTCTTCGGTTTCTTCATACAGCTGCTGCGCGATGGGCGCGGCGCCGCGCTGGTTGCTGATGCCGCGTACCGTCAGCGTGCGCTGCACCGGGCCCTGGCGCAGCACGACGGTGTCGCCGGCTTTGACTTCGCGGGCGGGCTTGGCTTCAACGCCGTTGACCTTGACACGGCCCTTGTCGATTTCTTCCACCGCCAGCGCACGGGTTTTGTAAAAGCGGGCGGCCCACAGCCATTTGTCGATTCGCAATTTGTCCATTGGCGGCTATTTTGACCCAGCGCGCGGCGCCGTGCGTAGGAGGGCGCCGCAAGCCCAGGACGGTTTCAGGTGATCGGCAGGCGAACCGTCGCGTCCAGCCCGGTCACCCGGCCATGCACCACCCGGTTTTCCAGCGAGATGCCGCCATGCATGGCTTCGGTGATCTCGCGGCAAATCGCCAGCCCCAGGCCCGAGCCATGGCGCACATTGCCGGCCGAAAAGGGCTGAAACAGCCGCGCCGCCAGCTCGTCCGGTATGCCCGGCCCGCTGTCGCTGATGGTCATGGCGACAAAACTCTCGTCGCGCACGATGCGCACCGCCAGGCTGCCGCCGGCCGGCGTGTGTTTGATGGCGTTGTGTAGCAGGTTGCGGGTGAGCTCGCCCAGCATCCATTCGTGCGAGGTCACGCGGGCGGGCACGGTTTCAATCTCAAAGTCGATGTCTTTTTCGGCGATCAGCGGCGACAAGTCCAGCGCCACCGAGCGGACCACCTGCGCCAGGTCGATCGCCTGCAGGTCGGCCTGCTGGCGCAGCTGCTCGACCTTGGCCAGCGCCAGCATCTGGTTGGCCAGCACGGTGGCGCGGTCCACCGTCTGGTTGATGTCGCCCAGGGCGTCGCGCGCCTCCATGTCGCCGCGCAGGGCGGACTGCACCTGCACCTTGAGCACGGCCAGCGGCGTGCGCAGCTGGTGGGCCGCGTCGCGTACAAAGCGCTTCTGGTTGTCCAGCAGGTGCTGCAGCCGGCCCATCACCTGGTTGGTCGCCTCGATAAGCGGCAGCAGCTCGCGCGGCGCGTCGGGCGCGGAGATGGGCGTCAGGTCGCCTTCATGGCGCCCCTGCAGTTCGGCGCTGAGGCGGCGCACCGGGCGGGTGGCGCGCTGCACCACCACCACCGCCACCAGAGCAATCACCGCCAGCAAAATCGCCTGGCGCCATAACGTGTCGAAGAGGATCTTGCGCGCCAGCGTCTTGCGCAGCTCCAGGGTCTCGGCCACCTGCACCACCGCCATGGATCGGCCGGTGGCGCTGGCCACGGGTTGCAGCAGTACCGCGACGCGCACGGGTTGCTCCCGAAACACATCGTCATAAAAATCCACCAGCGCCGAATACGGCGGGCGTATGGGAATGGTGCCGCGCCAAAAGGGCAGTTCCCCAAAGCCCGAGATCATTTCGCCGTTAAGGCTGGACACCCGGTAAAACAGCCGGCTCTGGTTGTCGGCTTCAAAGGCTTCCAGCGCGGCATAGGGCACGGTCACGCGCAACTCGGACTGCTCGTCAAAGCCGGTCACGTCGAGTTGCTCGCCAATCGATTTGGCGGAGGCCAGCAGGGTGCGGTCGTAGGCGGTGTTGACCGCGGACAGCGCCTGGCGGTAAAGGCTGGCGGTGTTGACGATGATCAGCACGCCGACCGGCAGCAAGATGCCGGTCAGCAGATAGCGCCGCAGCGAGATCGCCCTGGTACCGGTGGCCGCGATGGTCACGTATCCACTTTCAGCAGGTAACCCAGGCCGCGCAGGGTGACCAGCGTGACGCCGGTATGCGCGAGCTTTTTGCGCAGCCGGTACACGACCACCTCTACCGCTTCGTACTGCACATCGGTTTCACCGGGGAAGACCAGCTCGAACAGCCGTTCTTTCGACACCGCGTGGCCCGGCTTGGCGATGAGGGACTGCAGCAGCGCCAGTTCGCGCGGTGTGAGTTCAAGCACCTGGTCACGGTGGTAGATGGCGCCGCTGTCTTTTTCGTAACGCAGGTTGCCGACGAATTGCGGGCTGGAGCCTGATTCCGTGCCCACACCCGGCCCGGTACCTGCCGAAGGGCGCCGGCGGCTGAGGGCGCGCAGCCTGGCCTCGAGTTCGTCCAGGTCAAAGGGTTTGGGCAGGTAGTCGTCGGCGCCGGTGTTCAGCCCGACGATGCGGTCGCCCACGGTGCCGCGCGCGGTGAGGATGAGCACCGGGGTGGTCAGCCCCTGGCCGCGGGCCTGCTCCAGCACCTGCAGGCCGTCCAGGCCGGGTAGGGTCAAGTCCAGCACCACCACGTCGGGCTGCGCGGCCGTCCATTGCGCCAGGGCCTGGCGCCCGTCGGTGCAGCCAAAAACTTCCATGCCGCGCCGGCCCAGGGCGCGCTGCAGCGCCGCCTGCATCGAGGCATCGTCTTCTATCAGCAGGAGTTTCACGGCGGGCATCATGGGTTGGGTCTGCAACACAGTGTTAACAGAACACAGAACAGGCCCTCGACATTAGCACTTTCCCCAGTCCCGCCGGACAGCCATTTGACAGCCAGGTGGCGCATGATAGGCAGGTTATCAGCCCCGGGCGCGCCTTTGCGCCTATTCCAAGATTCCCAAGATTTCAAAGGAGACATATTCATGCGTCGCGATACCTTTCTCAAATCCATGGCGGCCCTGGCCGCGACCGGTGCCTTGCCCCTGTCGGCTTTTGCCGCCGCCAATGTGAAGATGATGATCCCCGCCAACCCCGGCGGCGGCTGGGACACCACGGGCCGAGCCCTGGGCAAGGCGCTGACCGACTCCAAGGCAGCCGACACAGTGACCTACGACAACAAGGGCGGCGCCGCCGGTGCGCTGGGCCTGGCCCAGTTCGTCAACGGTTCCAAGGGCGACCCCAATGCCCTGATGGTGATGGGCGCCGTGATGCTGGGCGGCCTGATCACCGGCAAGCCGCCGGTCAGCCTCTCGCAGGCCACGCCGATTGCGCGCCTCTCGAGCGAATACAACGTGTTTGTGTTGCCCGCCAACTCGCCCTTCAAGTCCATGAAGGACGTGGTCGAGCAGCTCAAGAAAGACCCCGGCAGCGTGAAATGGGGCGGCGGCTCGCGCGGCTCCACCGAGCACATCGCTGCGGCCATGATTGCGCAAAAGGTCGGCGCCGATCCTTCCAAGATCAACTACGTCGCCTTCCGTGGCGGCGGAGAGGCCACGGCGGCCATCCTGGGCGGCAACGTCACGGTGGGCGGCAGCGGCTACAGCGAGTTCGCCGAATACATCAAGGCCGGCAAGATGAAGGCCATTGCCGTCACCTCCGGCAAGCGCCTGCCCGGCGTGGATGTGCCCACGCTCAAGGAGCAGGGCATTGACGTTGAAATCGGCAACTGGCGCGGCGTGTATGGCGCCCCCGGCATCACCGATGCACAGCGCAAGGCCCTGACCGACATGGTGCTGGCCGCGCTCAAGTCGCCCACCTGGGCCGAAGCCGTGAAGAAGAACGACTGGACGCCCGCTGTTCTGTCGGGCGACGCGTTCGCCAAGTTCGTCGACGACGACTTCGCCTCGCTGCGCGCCACCATGGTCAAGTCCGGCATGGTCTGACCTTCCGGGTCTTTCACGACCTCGAGGTTTTTACGCCTTGGCGTACCCGCGGCACGCCACCCTGATGCAAATTTGCTGACCCGGATTTGACGAAGGGTGGCGTGCCGCCAGACTGCCCCAGGTCTGCTTCACGTCTTACGGGAACTACAACGATGACAACTTCAGATCCCTCGGCCGTCTGGCCACAAACTCTGGTCGGTGGCGGCGTGCTGCTGACCGGCCTGGCGCTGGCCTTTGGCGCCATCGGTATTTCCTCCGAGGCGGGTTATGGCGGCGTGGGCCCCAACTTTCTGCCCTGGGTGGTGTCCATCGGGCTCACGATTTGCGGCCTCCTCATCATCTGGGAAGCGCGTAGCGGCGGTTTTCGCGAGCTGGACCCGCCTTCGGGCGCAACCCAGGCCTACTGGCCGGGTTTTGTGTGGGTGTCGGCGGGGCTGCTGCTCAATGCGGCGCTGATCACCGCCATCGGCTTTATTTTGAGCTGCACGCTGTGCTACCTGCTGGCGGTGCAAGGCCTGCGCCGCGCGGGCGGCCAGACGGCCGTCAATGCGCCTCGCACCTGGGTGACCGACTTTCTGGTGGGCCTGGCGATTTCCGCGCCGGTGTTCTGGATGTTCACGAAATTCCTGGCGATCAACCTGCCAGGCCTGACCAGCACGGGGTGGATCTGATATGGAAATCTTTAATGCCCTGATGGCGGGTTTCGCCACGGCGATCACGCCGGTGAATCTGCTCTGGTGCCTGGTGGGCTGTGCCCTGGGCACGGCCGTGGGTGTGCTGCCCGGCATAGGCCCGGCGGTCGCGGTGGCCATGCTGCTGCCTATTACCGCCAAGGTCGACATCACTGCCTCGATGATTTTTTTCTCGGGTATTTACTACGGCGCCATGTACGGCGGCTCGACGACTTCCATCCTGCTGAACACGCCGGGCGAGACGGCCAGCATGGTCACGGCGATGGAGGGCAACAAGATGGCCAAGAGCGGGCGCGCGGGTGCGGCGCTTGCGACAGCCGCCATCGGCTCGTTTGTGGCGGGCACGATCGCCACCGTCATCGTCACGCTGTTCGCGCCTTTTGTGGCCGAGTTCGCGGTCAAGCTGGGCCCGCCTGAGTATTTCCTGCTGATGCTGCTGGCCTTCACCACGGTGAGCGCTGTGCTGGGCAAAAGCACGCTGCGCGGCATGACGGCGCTGCTGGTCGGCCTGGCCGCCGGCTGCGTGGGCCTGGACCAGATCTCCGGCCAGGGCCGCTACACCGGCGGCGTTCCGGAGCTGCTGGACGGCATTGAAATCGTGCTGGTGGCCGTTGGCCTCTTTGCGGTGGCTGAGGTGCTCTACGCCGTGCTCTATGAGGGTAAGGTGGTGGAAGACCAGAACAAGCTCAGCCGCGTGCACATGACCAAGGCCGACTGGAAGCGCTCAATTCCGGCCTGGCTGCGCGGCACCGCCATCGGCACGCCCTTTGGCTGCATTCCGGCCGGCGGCACCGAGATTCCGACCTTCTTGAGCTACGCGACTGAAAAGAAGCTGGCAAGTCCTGAGGTCAAGTCCGAGTTCGGCACCAAGGGCGCCATTGAAGGCGTGGCCGGCCCCGAGGCAGCCAACAATGCCACGGTGACGGCGGCGCTGATTCCGCTGCTCACGCTGGGCATCCCGACCTCCAACACCACGGCGATTTTGCTGGGCGCGTTCCAGAACTACGGCATCCAGCCCGGGCCGCAGCTTTTCACCACCTCGGCCGCGCTGGTATGGGCGCTGATTGCCTCCCTCTATATCGGCAACGTCATGCTGCTGGTGCTCAACCTGCCTATGGTGGGCCTGTGGGTCAAGCTGCTGAAGATCCCCAAGCCGCAGCTGTACGCGGGCATTCTCATTTTTGCGACAGTGGGCGCCTATGGCATGCGCCAAAGTGCGTTTGACTTATTTCTTTTGTACGCTATTGGATTGCTGGGGGTGCTGATGCGCCGCTTTGATTTCCCGACCGCCCCTGTGGTGGTCGGCATGATCCTGGGCCCATTGGCCGAAGCGCAGCTGCGTAATGCGGTGTCCATAGGCGAGGGCAGTGCGATGGTGTTTTTCCAGCGTCCGATGTCGATCACGCTGGTTGTGATTGTGGTGGCTGTGCTGGTGTTGCCGCGCCTGGCCAAGTACTGGACGGCCAGAAAATCCGCCAGCTGAGCATTCCCTGAGCGGTCCATTAGTTCCAACAATCGAGGAGACAACATGCTGAATATCAAACGACGCACGGCTTTGGGGGGCATTGCAGGGCTGGGGCTGGCCACGCTGGGTGCTGCACCCGCGTGGGCGCAAACGGCCAAGGCGCCGGTAGCGGCAGCGCAGCCCAAGGGCAAGGCCGCCAAACTGGCGCCCAAGCTTCGCATCGTGATTCCGGCCAATGCCGGCGGCGGTTGGGACCAGACCGGCCGCGCCCTGGGCGCGGCGCTGGTGGGCGCCGGTGCGGCGGACGAGATTGAATATGAAAACAAGGGCGGCAAAGGCGGCACCATAGGCCTGTCTTATTACGCTGAAAAATACAGCGCCGACCCCAACACGCTGCTGATGGGCGGCATGGTGATGGTGGGCGCGGTGGCGCTGCAAAAGCCCGCCGTCGACATGAGCCGCATCCGCCCGATTGCGCGCCTGACCAGCGACTACCTGGTGGTCGTGGTGGCCGCCAGCTCGCCGGTGCGCACCATTGCCGACCTGGCAGGGCGCATGCGCGCCAACCCCAAGGATGTGCCGATTGCGGGCGGCTCGGCCGGCGGTGTGGACCACGTGTTTGCCGGTGTGTTTACCCGGGCGGCCGGCAGCAAGCCGGAAGAGCTGGTGTACCAGCCCTTTGCCGGCGGCGCCGAAGTGGTGCAGGCCGTGCTGACCGGCAAGGCTGCAGCCGGCATCTCGGGCTACAGCGAGTTTGCTGATGAACTGGCCAGCGGCAAGCTGCGCGCCATCGGCGTGTCGTCCAAGCGCGCGGTGTTCGGCATCCCTTCCATCCGCGAGCAAGGGGTGGATGTGGATATGGCCAACTGGCGCGGTGTGTTTACCGGCCAGAACGTGAGCGACGCACGCCAGGCTGAAATGCTGGAAGCGGTGAAGGCCGCGGCAGGCCACGAGTCATGGCAAAAAACCCTGAAGCAAAACCACTGGGAGTCTTCGCTGCTCTCAGGCCCGAGTCTGGCGAGCTTTATCGACTTTGACCTGACCACCTCGCGGGTCATGGTGCATTTGCTCAAGCTCAAGGCTTAAGAGCCTGTCTGCGCATTCCCTCTCGAGCGCGGCCGAATTGAGGCCCGCGCTCGCCCCGTGGCATGGAAAATGCTGCGCTGTGTTGGACGAGGCAGGTACTGGATAAAACACCTATCCGGGGCCCGCAAAGTACCACTACCATGGGTTTGGAGGGAAAACATGACGATCCAACGACGCACCGTTCTCGGCGGTTTCGCCGGCTTTGGGGCTGCCACATTCGGCGCCATCTCTGCACCGGCCTGGGCCCAGCCCGCACCCAAAAAGCTCGCCCCCAAGCTGCGCATTGTCATTCCCGCCATGTCACGCACCGCACTCGATGAGGCGGGCCGCGCCCTGGGCGACGCCCTGGTCGGCCAGGGCCTCACCGACGAGATCGAGTACGAAAACAAAGAGGGTGGGGGCGGCACCGCCGGCCTGGCCTGGTATGTGCAGAAGTACAACGCCGACCCCAATGCTTTCTTCATGGGCGACAGCAACCTGCTCGGTTCGCTGGCGCTGCAAAAGCCCGCCGTTGACCTGACCAAGGTCAAACCCGTGGCGCGGCTGATCACCGATTACCCGGTGGTGGTGGTTGCGGCCGCATCGCCCATCAAGACAATCAACGAGCTGGTGGAGCGCCTGCGTGCCAACGCCAAACAAACGCCTATGGCCATAGGCGCCGCCGGCGGTGCGGACCATGTGTTTGCCGGCCTGCTGGGCAAGGCGGCCGGCAGCCGGCCCGAAGACGTGGTCTACCTGCCGTTTGCCCGCAACTTCGAGCTGGTGGATGCGGTGATGGGCGGCAAGGCTGTGGCGGGGGTTTCCGGCTACGGCACCTTCAGCGCGGAACTCGCCAGCGGCAAGCTGCGCGCCATTGGCGTGTCATCCAAAAAAGCCACTTACGGTGTGCGCTCTGTGCGCGAGCAGGGCCTGGACGTGGACATCACCAACTGGCGCGCCGCGTTTACCGGCCAGGGCGTGCCGGCCGCACGGCAGGCCGAGATGGTGGAGGCGGTGAAGGCCTCGCTGGCTTATGAGCTGTGGAAAAAAACGCTCAAGCAGGCCTATTGGGAGCAGTCCTGGCTGTCGGGGCCGGATCTTTCCAATTTCATCGACTTCGACAACAAGACCACGCAACTGGTGGTGCAGTTGCTCAAGCTCAAAGCCTGAACCGGGGCTCTTTTTTTTATCGGGTTGCGCCCAGGGCCAGGGCCCGCTCGCGCGATGCCGCCTGCGCCTTGGCGGTTTCCGCCGCATCGGCCTGCACAGGCCAGCCCGCCAGATGTTGCTGCGCCACCTCGGCCAGCCCGGCGATCCATTCATGGCTGTCGTTCAGGCAGGGGATGTAGTGAAAATCTGTACCGCCCGCGTGCAGGAAGGCTTCACGCGCTTCCATGTTGATTTCTTCCAGCGTTTCCAGGCAGTCGCCGGTAAAGCCTGGGCAGATCACATCGACACGCTTTACACCGGCCTGCGCCATCGCTACCAGCGTGGGCTCGGTATAGGGCTCCAGCCACTTGGCCTTGCCAAAGCGTGACTGGAAGGTCACCTTGTATTGCGTGGGCTCCAGGCCCAGCTGGTGCGCCAGCAGGCGGGCCGTCTTGTGGCATTCGCAGTGGTAGGGGTCGCCCAGCTTCAGCGTGCGCTCGGGCACACCGTGAAAACTCATGACCAACTGCTCAGCCCGGCCCTGCGTGCGCCAGTGCTCGCGCACGCGCGCGGCCAGGGCGGCGATGTAGCCGGCGTGGTCGTGGTAATGGTTGACGAAGCGGAACTCGGGGATGCGGCGTATGTGCGCGGCCCAGGCATAGACCGCATCAAACACGCTGGCGGTGGTGGTACCGCTGTATTGCGGATAGGCCGGCAGGATCAGCACCCGCGTCACGCCGTCTGCCTTGAGGCGGTCCAGCTGCGAGGCGATGGAAGGGTTGCCGTAGCGCATGGCGTAGCGCACATCAACGGGCTGGCCGCGCACCGCCAGGTAGCCGCGCAGCATGGTGGCCTGCTTCTCTGTCCAGACGCGCAGCGGCGAGCCTTCTTTCATCCAGATGCTGGCGTACTTGGCGGCAGACTTTTTGGGCCGCACGCGCAGGATGATGCCGTGCAGGATCAGCCACCACAGCGGCTTGGGGATCTCGACCACACGCGGGTCGCTTAAAAATTCGGCGAGGTAGCGGCGCAGCGCCGGGGCCGTGGGCTCGTCCGGTGTGCCCAGGTTGCACAGCAGGACGGTAGTGGTAGAGGAGGCGGAGGAGCCGGCCGGCGGCGCGCCATGGGTGAAGGGGGGTTCAGGGGAGAAGCGGGCGCGAAAAAACATGGGTTATTCTCGCCTATCCCTTCGTTCTTTCATATGCTCGACCTGACCCTCATCAAAGCCATCTCGCTCGACCTCGATGACACCTTGTGGCCGATCTGGCCCGCCATTGAAAGGGCCGAAAAAGCACTGGATGACTGGCTCAGCCGGCATGCGCCCATGACGGCGGCCCTGTTTTCAAACCCCGCGGCGCGGCATGAAATCCGCGAGCATGTGACCCGCTCGCGCCCCGAACTCAAATACAACCTGAGCGCCATACGCCGGGAGGCGATACGGCTGGCGCTGTACCGCTCGCGCGAAGACCCCTTGCTGGCCGAGAAGGCCTTTGATGTTTTTTTCGAGGCGCGCAACAAGGTCACGCTGTTTGAGGACGCCGTGCTGGCGCTGGAGTTTTTGTCGGACCGCTACCCCCTGGTAGCCGTGTCCAACGGCAATGCCGATATCAAGCGCATCGGCATCGACGGCTACTTCAAGGCCAACATCAGCGCCCAGCAGTTCGGCGTGGGCAAGCCCGATCCGCGCATCTTTCATGCGGCCGCAGGTGCGGTTGAAGTGCAGCCCACCGAGGTGCTGCATGTGGGCGACGACGCCACGCTCGACGTGCTGGGCGCACTCAACTGCGGCATGCAGACGGTGTGGGTGAACCGATCCGACCAGCTGTGGGCCCACCCGGCAGTGCCGCATGAGACGGTGGCCACGCTGACGGAGCTGTGTGATTTGTTCCCGCGTTGAAACCGCCGGGCTGTTCAGGTTCTAAGGGGCTTTTATGACAGTCAAGATCTACGGCACAGCAGCCTCTCGCGCGGCACGCCCGCTCTGGCTGGTTCACGAAATGGGCCTGGCCCACGAACACATTCCGCTACCCTATGCCGGCGGCGCCACGCGCACGCCCGAGTTCCTGGCCATCAACCCGAATGGCCGCATTCCGGTGGTGGACGACGACGGCGTGCTAGTCTGGGAGTCCATGGCTTGTGTGCTCTACCTGGCCGAACGCTTCAAGACACCCGGCGCGCCTTTGCTGGCCGCGCAAGATCATGCGGAGCAGGCCGAGATCCTGCGCTGGAGCTTCTGGGTGGTGACCGAATGCGAGAAAGACGCGCTGGCGTTTTTGATGCACCGCATCATGATGCCGGCGGACAGGCGCAAACCCCAGCTGGCCGATGATGCCGAGCGGCACCTCTTGATACCGCTGCGTGTGCTGGACCAGCATCTGCAGGACCGCCCGTATCTGGCTGGTGAGCGCTTCACCGCAGCCGATATCTGCGTGGCTTCAGTCCTGGCCTGGGTGCAGGGCGCCGCCAGCCTGATGGCGCAATGCCCTCGGGTGGACGAGTGGCTCAAGCGCTGCCTCTCGCGCCCGGCTTATCGCACCGTGCGCTTGCTGGCGAAAAGCGCCTGAAACCCGCATAGAGATAGCGTGAGCTGCTATCGATTTAATATCGGGGCGTTTTTGCCTGGAGCAGCTCAGTGCAGGCGCCGGGCCGCTTCCAGCCCTGAACGCACAGCGCCTTCCAGCGTGGCGGGGTAGGGCCCCTCGATGTAATCGCCACAGGCCCAAAGGCCGTGCGCCACATCGGCACCGGGGCGCTGCAAGCCGGGCGTGCAGGCAAAGGTGGCGCGCTTTTCCACGATGGTCTGTACCGCCTCCAGCGGGCCCATGCCCAAATGCCACAGCTGCGCTTTTGCCTGTGCGAGCACTTGCGTGGTCAGCGCGGCGCTGTCGCCGGTGCTGGCGCTGATCACAAAAGCCAGCAGGCCGGCCGGGCCGCCAAGCTGGCCGCGGTCAAATACAAACTGGGCCGGCTCATTGGGCTCGGCGGGCAGCGCAAGCATGGGCTGCTCAAGCCGCGCTTCGGGCGCCCAGGCATAGACGGTCGTCAAGGCTTCGTGCTGCAGGCCGCCGGCCTGGGCGAGCCAGTCTTCAGCCGCGACGCCGCTGCCTTCGATCAGCCGGGCCGCCTCATTCGGCGGGCAGGCCAGCACCACGCAGTCAAACGCGGCGCTGACGTCGGTGGTTACCACCCAGCTGGAGCCGACCGGCGCGATCGACTGCACGCGCGCACCCAGACGCGCTGTGCCGCCTTGCGCGCTCAGCCAGGCCAGGGCCGCATCGGGCAGCAGGGCGCTGAGGTCGGTGCGCGGCAGCAGCAGGTTGGAGCCGCCGCTTTCGGAGAAGAGGGAGTCGTGCATCACGCGCAGGAAGACCTGGCCGCTGGCGCGTTCAGCCGGCGTGTTGAGGGCCGACACGCAGAGGGGCTCGATCAGCGAAGCCATGGCGCCGGGCGACAGGCCCCGGCATAAATCCGCCACCGACTGGCCGGGCTCGCACTGGAATTTCTTGAGCTGCCAGCCCACTGCGGTTTTGAGCATCGAAAACTTGTCGGCCAGCGACCAGCCCTGCGCCAGGATGATGCCGGTGAGCGCGTCCAGCGGCGCCGGCAAATTGGGCAGCTTCAGCCCGCTGCCGTCGGGGAATCGCAGCGTCAGCGGCAAGCGCAGCAACGCGGTGTCGGGATCAATGCCCAGGTCTTTCATCAGGCGCAGCGTTTCAGCGTAGGCGCCGATCAGGATGTGCTGGCCGTTGTCGAGGGCGACGGCCTCACCGGCCACCGTGCCGCCCACACGCCGGGCGCGGCCACCGGGGATGCGGGCGGTTTCAAACAGCGTGGTCTGGTAGCCCAGGCGTGTGGCCTCGACGGCGGCGGCGCAGCCGGCCCAGCCGGCGCCAATCACTGCAACCCTCATGGCTTGCACGCTGGCAGCAACGGAGAACAGGTGCGATGAGCGATCACAGGAGCTATATGCAAGCCGGGGCCGCGGAACTGGCTTTGCCAGGCCGCAGGCGCAGCGCCCCCGCGGGGTGCAGCGAACCACACGAAGTGGGGAGCGTGGGGGCTCATTGGATCCGCCCGAAGGCCTGGGTCTTCCACGCCAGCCAGAATTTGCGCAGCGGCGTGAGGCTTACCCGCTGGTGCAGCACCTGGTAGCCGTCAGCGGCGATTTCGCGAAGCAGGGTGCGGTAGATGCTGGCCATCATGAGGCCGGGTTTTTGCGCGCGGCGGTCGGTTTCGGGCAGCATGGCCAGCGCTTCGTCATACAGCGCCAGCGCGCGGTCGGTCTGAAACTTCATGAGGGCGGTGAAGCGCTCGGAGTACTGGCGCTTCAGAATTTCATGCGCCTTCACGTCAAACTGCTGCAGCTCGTTGACGGGCAAATAGATACGCCCGCGCATCGCGTCTTCGCCCACGTCGCGGATGATGTTGGTCAGCTGAAAGGCCAGGCCCAGCTTGTGGGCGTAGGCCGTGGTGGCTTCGTCGGCCTGGCCGAAGATGCGCGCGGCTACCTCACCCACGATGCCGGCCACCAGGTGGCAGTACTGCTTGAGGCCGGGAAAGTCGAGGTAGCGGTTTTGCTCCAGGTCCATCTGGCAGCCGTCAATGACGGCTTGCAGGTGGCGTGCTTCGATGCGGTAGGTGGCGGTCAGCGGCATCAGCGCCTTCATCACCGGGTGGGTCGGCTCACCGGCGTAGGACTTGAGCACCTCGGTTTGCCACCAGGCCAGCTTGGTGCGGGCCACGCCGGGGTCGGTGACCTCGTCCACCACATCGTCGATCTCGCGGCAAAAGGCATAGAAGGCGGTGATGGCGGCGCGCCGCTCTTTGGGTAAAAACAGGAAGGCGTAATAGAAACTGCTGCCGGATGCGGCGGCTTTTTGCTGGACATACTGCTCAGGCGTCATGCGGCAATTGTCCCATGGGAGTTGAGGCCTGCATGCGCGTCAGGCGACTTTGGTGACGGCGATGCGGTGGGCGACATAGACCTTCAGGCCCAGCACGGCGGCGATCAGCGCGGACCAATACGCCAGCACATCGCCAAACTGCCAGAAGAGCCAGAGCGGCGAGCCCAGCTGGCCCAGGAAGGGCAGCAGGAAGGGCTGCAACCGTGGCGTCCAGAAGCCCAGCTTCGCCATGCAGGCCGACACCAGCGGGTCAAAGGCGCCGGGGTTGCATCCAATCATCTGCAGTATTTCGCGCGCCAGATAAGTGCTCAGGAAGGGTGTGCCGAAAGCGATGCAAAACGCGATCAGCCCGATCAGCAGGATCCAGAAGCTGGCTTGCAAGACCTGGTGCAGGCTTTGCTGAAGTGAAATGGTTGCAGGCACGGACGCATGCCGGGCGGTGCTGGCCGGGCTGGGCGAACTGGGGTGTTGCCAGGCATGGCGGCTCCAGGCGATGGCGGCCAGCCAGACCAGGATGAGCCCCCAGAAATTGCGCAGCAGCATGAAGGGGTAGTCGAGTGGCGTGTCTGCAGACAGAAAGGGCGTGAGCCTGAGCGCCAGTGCGTTCTTCAAAAAAGAGCAGGAGCCGGCCCGGATATCCGCGTGGGGCTGGCAGTTGAGCAGCGTCATGGCGTGCTCTGCGATGACGCCGCCTATCAGTGCAAAGCTGACGCAGAAGAGGAACAGGCCCCACACCAGGGCGCGGTAGATGCCCGAAGGTGGCCGTTGTGCCTGTGGAGTTGTCATGCGTTTGTTTGTTGTTTGTTATATGTATCGTTGTCTTGAGCATTGAGCGTGACAAGCCCGCCTGCTACATGAACAGCGCCCGCCAGCCCATCACCACCACATCCCAGGCGCCCAGCTTGGGCCGGCGCTGCAGGGTGTTGAAGCCTTGCGCCTCAATTTTCTCCAGGATCCGCAGGCCGCCTTGCACCACCAGGCGCAGCTCCCAGCCCCCGCGCCCCGGGATTTTTTTAGCCAGGGGTGCGCCTTTTAGCATGGTAGCCCGCGTCGAATGTGCGTAAGCTGCTATCAAATCAAGAGTGGATGGGTTGACTTCCAGCGCCAGTAACTGGGCCTCTTCCACACCGTGGCGCGCCCAGCCGTCGGCCGGCAGGTAGATGCGCCCGCGCGGAATGTCCACGCTCAGGTCCTGCCAGAAGTTGATGAGCTGCAGGGCGGTGCAGATGTCGTCGCTCATTTGCAAAGAAGCGGCGTCCTGGATACCGTAGAGGTGTAGCAGCAGCCGGCCCACCGGGTTGGCCGAGCGGCGGCAGTAGTCGTTCAGTTCAGCCTCGTCGGCGTAACGCTGTTTGACGGCGTCCTGCTCAAAAGCGCTCAGCAAATCGGCGAGCAGGTTTACCGGCAGGCCGAATTGCGCCATCTGGGGCTTCAATTGGCTGAAGACAGCGGCCCAGCGCGGTGAAGGCGGCAAGCCTGCCGCGGTGGCCATCAGGTCAGCCCGGTAGGCCGCCAGGTCGTCCAGGCGGGTTTGTGGCGGGGCGTCGCCTTCGTCGGCAATATCGTCCGCGGTGCGGGCGAACCAGTAAATGGCGGCGATGGGCGGGCGCAGCCGGGGCGGGCACAGCAGGGACGCCACGGGGAAGTTTTCATAATGCGACACGCCTTGAAGCGCGGGTGCTGAAGGGAGGGTGTCGGGGGGCCGGGTGCCTTGGGTCATGCGGGCGATTGTCGCTTGACAAGCCTAGTGATTTACCCTAGATTACTAACCGGTCAGTCAGTAACGTTCTGTTGAACCTGTTTCAGGTGCATCGTTGACGACTTGATCACCCGTCTGCCCGCCCGAGTTTTCATCCCGAATCAGACCATGAATAAAACCGTTTTTTCCCTGGTAAGCGCCGCTGTATTGCTGGCCGCCTGTTCCAAATCCGCCCCGCCTGAGGAGCCGGTTCGCGCCGTCAAGGTGATTACCGTGGGCACCAACGGATTTTCTTCCGTGCATGAATATGCGGGCGAGGTCAAAGCCCAGGTCGAGTCGCGCCTGGGCTTTCGGGTCGGCGGCAAGATCATCAAGCGCCAGGCCGAGCTCGGCCAGCGCGTGAAGGCCGGGCAGGTGCTGGCCCAGCTGGACCCGCAGGACTTCAGGCTGGCCGCCGATGCGGCCCGTGCCCAGGTGGCCGCAGCCACCACCAACCGCGACCTGGCCGCCGCCGACTTCAAGCGCTACAAAGAGCTCAAGGAACAAAACTTCATCAGCGGCGCCGAGCTGGAGCGCCGCGAAACCACGCTCAAGGCAGCCCAAGCGCAGCTGGAACAGGCGCAGTCGCAGTTCTCGGTGCAGGGCAATCAGGCCAACTATGCGTCGCTGGTCGCCGATGTGTCCGGTGTCGTCACGGCGATTGAGGCCGAGCCGGGCCAGGTCGTGACGGCGGGCGCGCCTGTGGTCCGCATCGCGGCGGACGGCGTGCGCGACGTGGTGTTTGCGGTGCCGGAAGACAAGGTAGGCGCCATCAAGGCGGGCTCTGCGGTCAAAACCCGCCTGTGGTCGCAAAGTACTGAATTTGCCGGCAAGGTCAGGGAAGTGGCGGCTAGCAGCGACCCGGTGACGCGCACCTATACCGTCAAGGTATCGATCGACTCCAAAGAGCCGCCGCCGCTGGGCGCGACGGTGTATGTGGTGCCGGAGGCCGGCGGCATCGTCGGCCTGCCGGTGATCAAGCTGCCGACCACGGCCCTGCGCCAGGAAGGCAAGGCCACGGCCGTGTGGGTGGTCGACAAATCCACCATGACGGTCAAGCCGCAGGTGATTCAGGTTGCTACGGCCGACGGCAACGAGGTGGTGGTGGCTTCGGGCCTGCAGCCCGGCATGCTGGTGGTGAGCGCCGGTGTGCATGTGCTGTCGCCCGGGCAGAAGGTCAGCTTCTACCAGCCCAGTGTGGCGCTGGCCGGCGCCACACCGGCGCAGACAGCTGTTAATTCTGTAGCGACCTTGCCTGTGGCATCCACGGCCGCAGCCGCCCCTTCACCCGCGGCACCGGCCGCCTCCACCGCCCCTGCGGCGAAGTGAGGCTGGCATGACGCAAGCCGAACACGACAGCCATTCTGCCGGCGGACTCGATTCGCCTTCCAGCCGCTTTAATCTGTCCAAATGGGCGCTGGACCATCCGGCCCTTACGCGCTACCTGCTGGTGGTGCTGATGATCCTGGGCTTCGCCTCCTACTTCCAGCTGGGGCAGGACGAAGACCCGCCTTTCACCTTCCGTGCCATGGTGGTGCGCACTTACTGGCCGGGCGCCACGGCGCAGCAGGTGGCCGAACAGGTCACCGACAAGCTCGAGCGCACGCTGCAGGAGGTGCCGTTTGCCGACCGCATCCGCAGCTATTCCAAGCCGGGCGAGTCGCAGATCATTTTCCAGATCAAGGATTCGTCCAAGCCGGGCGATGTGCCGAATGTCTGGTACTCGGTGCGCAAGAAGATCGGCGATATGCGCGGCACCTTGCCGGGCGGTATCCAGGGGCCGTTCTTCAACGACGATTTCGGCGATGTGTATGGCGTGATCTACGCGCTGGAAGCCGACGGCTTTAACTACGCCGAGCTCAAGACCTTTGCCGACGACGTGCGCCAGCAACTGCTGCGCGTGCCCGACGTGAGCAAGGTCGAACTCTTTGGCGTACAGGACGAAAAAGTTTTTATCGAGATCTCGCAAAAGCGCCTGGCCCAGCTGGGGCTGGATCTGAACCAGGTGCTGGCGCAACTCGGCCAGCAAAACGCGATCGAGTCGGCCGGTGCGGTGCAGACGCCGCTGGATGTGGTGCAGGTGCGCGTGGCGGGCCAGTTTGAAGTGATTGAGCAGTTGCGCGCCATGCCGATACGCGGCAGCTCGGGCAACCAGCTGCAGCTGGGCGACATTGCCGTGATCAAGCGCGGTTATGTGGATCCGCCTTCCGTGAAGATGCACCACCAGGGCAAAGAGGTGATCGGGCTGGGCGTGTCCATGGGCAAGGGCGGCGACATCATCGCGCTGGGCAAGTCGCTGACGGCGCTGTCGGAGCGCATTGAGAAAACCCTGCCGGCCGGCATCAAGCTGGTGAACGTGCAGAACCAGCCCAAGGCGGTGTCTACGTCGGTCAACGAGTTTGTGCGCGTGCTGATCGAAGCCGTGGTGATTGTGCTGGCGGTGAGCTTCATCGCTCTGGGCTTTCACAAGCGGCCGCACAACGGCCCCGGCCAGCTCCCATTGTGGAAGCGTTATTACATCGACATGCGGCCCGGGCTGGTGGTGGGCATCACGATTCCGCTGGTGCTGAGCCTGACCTTTCTGGCCATGTGGTACTACGGCATCGGGCTGCACAAGATTTCGCTGGGCTCGCTGATCATCGCGCTGGGCCTGCTGGTGGACGACGCGATCATTGCCGTCGAAATGATGGTGCGCAAGATGGAAGAGGGCTACGACAAGGTACGCGCCGCCACCTTTGCCTATGAGATCACCGCCATGCCCATGCTGACGGGCACGCTGATCACGGCCACGGGCTTCTTGCCCATCGGCCTGGCCAAATCCACGACGGGTGAATACACCTTCGCGATTTTTGCGGTGACGGTGATCGCGCTGGTGCTCAGCTGGATCGTCTCGGTTTATTTCGTGCCCTATCTGGGAACGCTGCTTTTGAAGGTTCCGCCGCATGTGCAGGAAGTGGCCGCAGGCCAGGACAGCCCGCACGAGATGTTCGACAGCCCGTTCTACAGCAACTTCCGCAAGACGGTGAACTGGTGCGTAGAGCACCGCTGGCTCACCATAGGCGCCACCGTGCTGATCTTTGTCTTGGGTATTGTCGGCATGGGCAAGGTGCAGCAGCAGTTCTTCCCGGACTCCAGCCGCCCTGAAATCATGGTCGACATCTGGTTCCCGGAAGGCACTTCCTTTGCCGCCAACGAGGTCACGGCCAAGCGGGTGGAGGAGCGCCTCATGAAGGAAGAGGGCGTGAGCACCGTCAGCACCTGGATAGGTTCGGGCGTGCCGCGCTTTTATCTGCCGCTGGACCAGGTCTTTCCGCAGACCAATGTGTCGCAGATGATTGTGGTGCCAAAGGACCTGAAAGTGCGCGAGTCTTTGCGCGTCAAGCTGCCGGCCCTGCTGGCCACCGAGTTTCCTGAAGTGCGCGGCCGCGTCAAGCTGCTGCCCAACGGCCCGCCTGTGCCATATCCGGTGCAGTTCCGCGTCGTGGGCATAGACCCGCTGGTGCTGCGCGAGCGTGCAGACGAGGTCAAGGCCGTGATGCGCGAAAGCGGCAACACCCGCGGTGTGAACGACAACTGGAATGAATCGGTGAAAGTGCTGCGGCTGGAAGTGGACCAGGCCAAGGCGCGTGCCCTGGGTGTGACCAGCCAGTCGATTGCGCAGTCTTCGCGCACCATCCTGGCGGGCACGCCGGTGGGCCAGTTCCGCGAGGGCGACAAGCTGATCGACATCGTGCTGCGCCAGCCGCTGGACGAGCGCAATGCGATCACCGATATCGGCAACGCTTACCTGCCTACGGCCTCGGGCAAGTCGATTCCGCTGACGCAGATTGCCAAGCCGGTGTTTACCTGGGAGCCGGGCGTGATGTGGCGCGAGAACCGCGACTACGCCATCACCGTGCAGAGCGACATTGTGGAAGGCATGCAGGGCGCCACCGTCACCCAGGAACTGATGCCCAAGCTCAAGGCGCTCGAAGCCAAATGGCTGGAAAAAGGCATGCTGGGCTATCGCATCCAGGTGGCCGGTGCGGTCGAGGAAAGCAGCAAGGGCTCGTCGTCGATTGTTGCGGGTCTGCCGGTTGCGCTCTTTATCGTGCTCACCTTGTTGATGCTGCAACTGCACAGCTTCAGCCGTTCCATCCTCGCCTTTGTGACGGGTTTCATGGGCATCGCGGGCGTGGCTGGCGCATTGCTGGTGCTGAACCGGCCGTTTGGCTTCGTCGCGCTGCTGGGCGTGATTGCACTGTTCGGCATGATCATCCGCAACTCGGTGATCCTGATCGACCAGATCGAGCAGGACCGCGCCCGCGGCGTGCCGACCTGGAACGCGATCGTCGAGGCGGCCGTGCGCCGGCTCAGGCCCATCGTGCTGACGGCCGCCGCTGCGGTGCTGGCCATGATCCCGCTGTCGCGCAGCGTCTTCTGGGGCCCGATGGCGGTTGCCATCATGGGCGGCCTGATTGTGGCGACGGTGCTGACGCTGCTGGCCTTGCCGGCGATGTACGCAGCGTGGTTCCGTGTCAAACCGGGCGACAAACTGGAAGTTCAGCCACACGCTGGCGAAAAGCCATTGCCGGCCTGATTCTCTTTGCTATCGGCCCCGGACGCAAAAACCGGGCCCGATAACGGCTAAAATAGAGAGTTGACCGATTTCAAGCGGGGATTCGGAAGTTTTTCGGATTCCCGTTTTTGTTTCCGGCGCGCGGGTGGCGAAATTGGTAGACGCACCAGGTTTAGGTCCTGACGCCAGCAATGGTGTGGGGGTTCGAGTCCCCCCCCGCGCACCACCCTGAGGCTTGCGGGCGGCATTTGCCGCACGCCATGTGCTCAGCCGTTGCGGCAAAGCCCGCAGCATGCCAGGTGAAAACCTGTTTTGACTATTTTTGATCTTAGGAAACCATCATGGCCGTGACTGTTGAAACCCTTGAAAAGCTCGAGCGCAAAATGACGCTGACGCTGCCCGTCAACACCATCCAGTCGGAAGTTGACACCCGCCTGAAGAAGCTGGCCCGCACGGTCAAGATGGACGGCTTCCGTCCCGGCAAAGTCCCCATGAACGTGGTGGCGCAGCGCTACGGCTATTCGGTGCACTACGAAGTCATGAACGACAAGGTGGGCGAGGCTTTTGCCGTTGCCGCCAATGAAGCCAAGCTGCGCGTTGCCGGCCAGCCCCGCATCAGCGAAAAAGAGGGCGCCCCTGAAGGCGAACTCGTGTTCGACGCGGTGTTCGAGGTTTACCCTGAAGTCAAGATCGCCGACCTGTCGGGCGCCGAAGTCGAAAAAGTCAGCGCTGAAGTCAGCGACGCGGCCATCGACAAGACCCTGGACATCCTGCGCAAGCAGCGCCGCACCTTCGCCCAGCGCGCAGCCGATGCGCCGGCGCAAGACGGCGACCGCGCCACCATCGACTTCGAAGGCAAGATCGACGGCGAACCTTTCGCCGGCGGCAAAGCTGAGGACTACCAGTTCCTGATCGGCGACGGCCAGATGCTGAAAGAATTCGAAGATGCCGTGCGCGGCATGAAAACCGGCGAAAGCAAGACTTTCCCGCTGAACTTCCCCGCCGACTACCACGGTAAAGACGTGGCCGGCAAACAGGCCGATTTCCTCGTGACGGTCAAGAAAATCGAAGCCGCCCACCTGCCTGAAGTCAACGAAGCGCTGGCCAAGTCCCTGGGCATCGCTGACGCAACGGTCGAAGGCCTGCGCGCAGACATCAAGAAAAACCTCGAACGCGAAGTCAAGTTCCGCCTGCTGGCCCGCAACAAGAACGCCGTGATGGACGCCCTGGTGGCCAATGCCGAGCTCGACCTGCCCAAGTCCAGCGTGCAGGCTGAACTGGACCGCATGATCGAAGGCGCCCGCGCCGACCTCAAGCAGCGCGGCATCAAGGACGCCGAAAAAGCGCCGATTCCTGAAGAAATCTTCCGCCCGCAAGCTGAAAAGCGCGTGCGCCTGGGCCTGGTGGTCGCCGAACTGGTGCGCAGCAACGAGCTGCAGGCCAAGCCCGAGCAGCTCAAGGCCCACATCGAAGAGCTGGCCGCCAGCTACGAGAAGCCGCAAGACGTGGTGCGCTGGTACCTGAGCGACAACCGCCGCATGGCTGAGGTCGAGGCCGTTGTGATCGAAAACAACGTGACCGACTTCGTGCTGGGCAAAGCCAAGGTCACCGAGAAAGCGATTTCCTTCGACGACCTGATGGGCCAGAACTGATTCTTCCCGGCCTTTGCTGATCTTTCCTGAAATTGGGGCTTGCGCTTTGCGGCGCAGGCCCCAATTTATTTTGGGTACAGTACAAACATCTCTGGAGAAAACATGATGGTCCGAAACAGTATTTACGGCGGCGCCTATACCGGCCCGCAAGCCGGCGCGCAGGATGCACAAGGCCTGGGCATGGTGCCCATGGTTATCGAGCAATCCGGCCGCGGCGAGCGCTCCTACGACATTTACTCGCGCCTGCTGAAGGAACGCGTGATTTTCCTGGTGGGCCCGGTCAATGACCAGACGGCCAACCTGGTGGTGGCCCAGCTCCTGTTCCTGGAAAGCGAAAACCCGGACAAGGACATCTCCTTCTATATCAACTCCCCAGGCGGCTCGGTCACGGCCGGCATGGCGATTTACGACACGATGCAATTCATCAAGCCGGATGTCTCGACTCTCTGCGTGGGCATGGCAGCCAGCATGGGCGCTTTCCTGCTGTCGGCCGGCACCAAGGGCAAGCGCTTCTCGCTGCCCAATTCGCGTGTGATGATTCACCAGCCCTCGGGCGGCGCACAAGGCCAGGCAACGGACATCGAAATCCACGCCCGGGACATCCTCAAGACGCGCGACCAGCTCAACCGGATCATGGCGGCCAACTGCGGTCAACCGGTTGAAAAGATCGAACGCGATACCGAACGTGACTATTTCATGTTTGCGGACGAGGCCAAGGAATACGGCCTGGTCGACCAGGTGATCGCCAAGCGGCCCTGACCCGTCGCATGGGCTTTTGATGGGGCTCAAAGTGGCCAAAATCGCTTAAAGCCCTTCAAGTTGCACTGCAACAACGGCGTTTTCTGTAACAGAAAACGCCGTTTTTTAATTGGTTATCATTAGGTAACAGTTCCTCCTCCAGGCACCTTAAAGGCATCCCCACCAATGGCCGAGAAAAAAGGCTCCTCCAGCGAAAAGACCTTGCACTGCTCTTTTTGCGGCAAAAGTCAGCATGAAGTCAAAAAACTGATCGCTGGCCCCTCGGTTTTTATCTGCGATGAGTGCATCGATCTCTGTAACGAGATCATTCGTGACGAACTGCCAGCGGGCGAAGATGTCCGTGAAACGCGCACCGATTTGCCCACTCCTTCCGAGATCAAGGGAACGCTGGACGGCTATGTGATTGGCCAGGAACCTGCCAAGCGCACCTTGGCCGTGGCTGTGTACAACCACTACAAGCGCCTGCGCCACAAGGAAAAAGCCAAGAAGGACGACGTCGAGCTGACCAAGAGCAACATCTTGCTGATCGGCCCGACCGGCTCCGGCAAGACTTTGCTGGCCCAGACGCTGGCGCGCACGCTGAACGTTCCTTTCGTGATGGCAGACGCCACCACCCTGACCGAAGCCGGTTACGTGGGCGAGGACGTGGAAAACATCATCCAGAAATTGCTGCAGAGCTGCAATTACGAGGTGGAGCGGGCCCAGCAAGGCATTGTTTATATTGATGAAATCGACAAGATCTCGCGCAAGTCCGACAACCCGTCCATCACGCGTGACGTGTCGGGCGAGGGCGTCCAGCAGGCGCTGCTCAAGCTGATCGAAGGCACCATGGCTTCGGTGCCGCCCCAGGGCGGCCGCAAGCACCCGAACCAGGATTTCCTGCAGGTGGACACCACCAACATCCTGTTTATCTGTGGCGGCGCTTTTGCCGGCCTGGAAAAGGTCATTGAAAACCGCACGGAAGCTTCCGGTATGGGTTTTGGCGCGACCGTCAAAAGCAAGAAGTCGCGCACCCTGACCGAGGCCTTCAAGGAAGTCGAGCCGGAAGACCTGATCAAGTTTGGCCTGATTCCCGAACTGGTGGGCCGCATGCCTGTGGTTGCCACGTTGGCCGAACTCAGTGAAGACGCGCTCGTGCAAATCCTGACCGAGCCGAAAAATGCCGTGGTCAAACAGTTCAGCAAGCTGCTTTCCATGGAAGGGGTAGACCTCGAGATTCGCCCCTCGGCCCTCAAGGCGATTGCCCGCAAGGCATTGGCCCGCAAGACGGGCGCCCGCGGCCTGCGCTCCATCCTCGAGCAGTCCCTGATCGACACCATGTTTGACCTGCCCAATGCCAGCAATGTGGACAAGGTTGTTGTGGACGAGTCCACAATCGAAGAAAACAAAGCCCCCCTGCTTGTGTACCGTGAAGCGGCCAAAAAAGCCTGAATACCCAAAGGCTGGCCGGAATGCTTGAAAAGCGCTCCCCTGCGCCCCATGTCTGGGTTGATTGTGTTTCGCCGGGCCACGCAACTGGCCGCCACGGCTAACGTTTAAGGTTTATATGTCCGGACAAACTTCATTGCCTTCCACCCCCATCGACCTTCCTCTCCTGCCTCTGCGGGACGTGGTGGTCTTTCCGCACATGGTGATCCCGCTTTTTGTGGGCCGCCCCAAGAGCATCAAGGCGCTGGAGTCGGCCATGGAAGCCGAACGCCGCATCATGCTGGTGGCGCAAAAGGCCGCCGCCAAAGACGAGCCTTCGGTCGAGGACATGTTCGAAGTCGGCTGTGTCGCCACCATCCTGCAATTGCTCAAGCTGCCTGACGGCACCGTGAAGGTGCTGGTGGAAGGGCAACAGCGCGCCACCGTCAACAAGATTGAAGAGGGCGAGCAGCACTTCACGGCCAACGTCACACCGGTTGAAACGGTTGTTGTGATCGCCGGTGACAAGACCAGCGAAATCGAAGCATTGCGCCGCGCCGTGATGCAGCAGTTTGACCACTACGTCAAACTCAACAAAAAAATCCCGCCAGAAATCCTCACTTCGATTTCCAGCATCGACGATGCCGGGCGCCTGGCCGACACGATCGCAGCGCACTTGCCGCTCAAGCTGGATGCGAAGCAGGTCATCCTAGACCTTGATAACGTCAAGGCGCGGCTTGAGAACCTTTATGAGCAGCTCGAGCGTGAAGTCGACATCCTCAACGTCGACAAGAAAATCCGTGGCCGCGTCAAGCGCCAGATGGAGAAAAACCAGCGCGACTTCTACCTCAATGAGCAGGTGAAAGCCATCCAGAAGGAGCTGGGCGAGGGCGAAGAAGGCGCGGACATCGAAGAGATCGAGAAAAAGATCAAGTCGGCCAAGATGCCGCAAGAGGCCCGTAAAAAGGCCGAGAGCGAGCTCAAGAAGCTCAAGCTCATGTCACCCATGTCTGCCGAGGCGACCGTGGTGCGCACCTACATCGACGTGCTCACCGGCCTGCCGTGGAGCAAGAAGACCAAGATCAAGCACGACCTGGGCAACGCCGAGAACGTGCTCAATGAAGACCACTACGGCCTGGAGAAAGTCAAGGACCGCATTGTTGAATACCTCGCGGTGCAACAGCGCGTCGACAAGCTCAAGGCGCCTATCCTGTGCCTCGTGGGGCCGCCCGGTGTGGGCAAGACCTCTCTGGGCCAGTCGATCGCCAAGGCGACCGGGCGCAAGTACGTTCGCATGGCGTTGGGCGGTATGCGGGACGAAGCGGAAATTCGCGGCCATCGCCGCACTTACATCGGCGCGTTGCCCGGCAAGGTTTTGCAAAGCCTGACCAAGGCCGGCACCCGCAATCCGCTTTTCCTGCTCGATGAAATCGACAAGCTGGGTACGGATTTCCGTGGTGACCCATCCAGCGCGTTGCTGGAGGTGCTGGACCCTGAGCAGAACCACACCTTTGGTGATCACTATGTTGAGGTCGACTTCGACCTGAGCGACGTGATGTTCGTGGCCACATCGAACTCGATGAATATCCCGCCGGCCCTGCTGGACCGCATGGAAGTCATTCGGCTTTCCGGCTATACGGAAGACGAAAAAACCAGCATTGCCATGCGCTACCTGCTGCCCAAGCAGGTCAAGAACAACGGCGTGAAGGAAGGCGAACTCGAAGTTCAGGAGCAGGCCGTGCGCGACATCGTGCGCTACTACACGCGTGAAGCCGGCGTGCGCTCGCTGGAGCGCGAACTCTCCAAGATCTGCCGCAAGGTCATCAAGGGAATCCAGCTCAAGAAGATGACGCCCAAGGTCGTCGTCACGCCGGACAACCTCAATGAGTACCTGGGCGTGCGCAAGTTCAACTACGGCCGGGCCGAGCAGCAAAACCAGGTCGGCCAGGTGGTGGGCCTTGCATGGACGGAAGTCGGCGGCGACCTGCTGACGATTGAAGCCGCCATGATGCCCGGCAAGGGCGTGATCACGCGGACGGGTTCGCTGGGCGACGTCATGAAGGAGTCCGTCGAAGCTGCACGCACGGTGGTGCGCAGCCGTGCCAAGGTGTTGGGCATCAAGGACGAGATGTTCGAGAAGCGCGACATCCACATTCACGTGCCCGATGGCGCAACGCCCAAGGACGGCCCGAGCGCCGGCGCCGCGATGACGACTGCTTTTGTTTCCGCATTGACCGGTATTCCGGTGCGCGGTGACGTCGCCATGACAGGCGAGATCACGCTGCGCGGCGAAGTGACGGCCATCGGCGGGCTGAAAGAGAAATTGCTGGCGGCTTTGCGCGGCGGCATCAAGACGGTGCTGATCCCTGAAGAAAATGCCAAGGACTTGCAGGAGATCCCCGACAACGTCAAGAGCGGTCTGGAGATCGTGCCGGTGAAGTGGATAGACCAGGTTCTGCAGGTCGCACTTGAGCGCCAGCCCGTTCCTCTTACCGATGAAGAAGCAGCCGTTGCTGCGGCTGCCGCAGTGGTGCCACCAGCGGAAGCTGCCGGCACGGTGAAGCATTAATTCAGAAGTTTTTTCGAAGTTCTGGAAAAGGCCGAAAAGTTAAGCTATAATTTGAGGCTGTAATCGCGGGAGTAGCTCAGTTGGTAGAGCGCAACCTTGCCAAGGTTGAGGTCGAGAGTTCGAGACTCTTCTCCCGCTCCAATTCAAAGGGCAGCACTTCAAAATGCTGTCCTTTTTCATTGGAGTTTCGTTGAACACCGGTAAAGCTATTGAGCTTTGCCGGGGCAGACAGAATACGGCGCGGTAACAAAGCGGTTATGTACCGGATTGCAAATCCGGCTAGCCCGGTTCGACTCCGGGCCGCGCCTCCATCAAGCCAGTTGTCATAAGCCCCAGCCATGGGGCTTTTTTGTTTGACAATACGCTGTTTGGTTCGAATACAGCGTTTGTATAAAGAGCTTGAGCCTGAGTGGTGAAATAGGTAGACACAGCGGACTTAAAATCCGCCGCTTCGTGAATAGCGGGCGTACCGGTTCGATTCCGGTCTCAGGCACCACTGCCGGCTCACCCATGCCCCTGGCGCGCCTTTGAAAACTGGGTAAGATAAATTCCATCATGTCCCGCTACAACACACCTTTTGAAATCCACGTCCACGGCGAAGTGCCTTTGCGGCCCGACGTCAGCTTTGAGCAGCTGCAGGAGGCTCTCAAACCTTTGTGGAAGTACGCGGGCTCCAAGTCTTTGGCTGCGGGCGCTGCCAGTGCGTATGAAGAAGAGCCGGGCATCCGTTTTGATGCGAACAAACACTTGCTGCAGATGTGCTGGACAGTTCCGGGCGACGAAGACTTCCGCCAGGCGCTGGACGAGATGTGCATGGGCCTTAACGATCTCGCAGAAGCCGGCGCACCTATCGAGGTGACGTTTTACGACTCCGACTTTGACGAAGAAGAGGGCGCCGACGAAGAAGAGGCGCGTGACGACTTCGCTATGTATTTTGTCGGCCCAACGCCGGCGGCCATCATGCAGGTGCAGCGCGACCTGCTGGTGCAAGACATGATCGGCCTGATGGAGCGCCACTTTGACGGCTCCGAACTTGGTGAAGTGGTTGCAGCGGTCGACAAGCTCTTTGAGCAACGTTTTGATGCGCTGGTGAACTCCATGCAGCTAGGCAAGCCGCCACGAGGCTTGGGCGGGCCGCAGGGGGGCTCGGGCCATGGCGGCGGCCGCAAGCCGCGGCACCTGCACTAAACAGCCTGGGCGGGCCCTGCGCAAGCGGCTACGGCTTGCTGGTCACCCGGAAATCCCATGCCTCGCAGGTAAACGTCGATGGCGCACTGGCCGACTTCCAGCAAATCGAAAGCTTCCGGGTCAAGCAGCCAGTTTTGAATCAGTCCATCGATGAGCGCGTGCAATCCTTGCGCGGCCGTCGATGCTGAAACGGGCAATTTCAGATTCATCTGGGCTGCGGCGGTTTCCATGCCTTGCTGGATGCGGTCCAGAAAGCCTTTGCGCACGGTGAGATGGCGAAGGCGCACCGCCTGGAGTTCTTCGACATATTCCACTTTTTGGGTGGCGACTTCGAAGACCCGCCGTGTCTGGGCGTCGGTCACGATCTGGTGCAGGGCATTGACAGTGGAGTGCCGAATTCTCTCGATCGCATTGAGCTGCGATTCGCCCAGGTTTTCATGCAGCTTGTTTTCGTGGTTGAACGACTCTTCCAGGGGAAGCGTGACCCGCTCCATCATCGCGTTGAAGAGATCTGCCTTGTCCTTGAAATGCCAGTACACCGCGCCACGTGTGGCCCCGGCGCGCCGGGCGATGTCCTGCAGGCTGGTACGCGACACCCCCTGCACCTGAAACAGGTGCTCGGCCGCATCCAGCAGCTTGTGGCGTGTTGCCAGCGCTTCTTCTTTGGTTCGACGGGCCAAGTGGGGTCTCCTGAATGCAATTTTTCTGGTTGTCGTTATACATTCACAAATGTATGTAAACTATAACACTCGCAAAAACCCTTATTCTTTTTGTTTTCGGTGGCCGTGCTTTGCCCGGGCCGCCAGCTTTGCGTTCTGCTTTCGCACTTTTTTCCAAATAATTCGAGGAACAGCATGCCCAAGTCTCGCGTTGTCCATTCATTGATAACCCCCAAATTTGCGTTTCACCACACCCTCGTTGCAGTGGCTACGCTGTCATTGCTGCTTGCCGGCTGCGGCAAGGGCGACGCACAAGGCGGCGGTGCGCCGCCTCCGCCGCAAGTGGGCGTGGTCACGGTAACGCAAGGCGATGTCGGATTGGTTACTGAACTGCCAGGCCGTCTTGAGGCATCACGTGTCGCACAGGTACGGGCGCGCGCGGCCGGCATTCTGCAAAAACGCTTGTTCCGTGAGGGGAGTGATGTGAAAGAGGGCCAGGCGCTCTTCACCATCGACTCCGCGCCTTATGCGGCAGCCGCCGCCAGTGCAAAAGCAGGCCAGGCCCGCGCCGAAGCCAATCTGGCCCAAGCCACCGCTCTGGCTGAACGCTACAAGCCGCTGGTTGAAGCCAACGCCATCAGCAAACAGGAATACGCGAACGCCGTCGCGGCCCAAAAGCAGGCTGAAGCCGACGTTGCAGTCGGCAAGGCCAATGTGCAGACCGCCAGCATCAACCTCGGTTATGCCGCCGTGACGTCCCCCATCTCCGGCCGTATCGGCCGTGCATTGGTTACTGAAGGCGCGCTGGTCGGGCAGGGTGAGGCAACGCAATTGGCGGTGGTCCAGCAGATCAACCCGATGTATGTCAACTTCACGCAGTCCGCTACAGATGTGATGAAGCTGCGCGCCGCGATGGAAAGCGGGCAATTCAAGCGCGCCAGCGGCGCCGATGCCGCCAGCGTGCGCATCGTGCTCGAAGACGGCACCGAATATGCCAAACCCGGGCGCCTGCTGTTTTCCGACCTGACTGTGGATTCCACGACCGGCCAGGTGACATTGCGCGCTGAAGTTCCCAACCCGAACGGTCAGTTGCTGCCTGGTCTCTATGTGCGCGTGCGTCTGGAGCAGGCGCAAGCCACCAACGCCATCACCTTGCCCCAGCAGGCTGTCACGCGCACCAACCAGGGCGACTCCGTCATGGTGGTAGCCGCCGACGGCAAAGTCAGCCCGCGCAACATCAAGATTGGTTCTGCCCAGGGCAACCAGTGGGTGGTTCTCGATGGGTTGAAGACTGGCGAACAGGTCATCGTGGATGGCTTCCAGAAGATGCAGCCGGGCGCTCCCGTGAAGCCGGTGCCATGGCAGCCGCCTGGAGCCACCCCGCCCGCCGGCGCGGCTTCATCCGCGGCAGCGCCAGCCTCCGGCGCCGCCAAAGCCGCAGCGCCTGCCGCCTCCGCCGCATCCTCGGCAGCGAAGTAAGGAGCCCAGTACATGGCCAAGTTTTTTATTGATCGGCCGATCTTTGCCTGGGTGATTGCTTTGTTCATCCTGGTGGTCGGCGGCGTGGCGATCACGCAGCTGCCGGTCGCGCAGTACCCACCGGTGGCGCCGCCCGCCATCGTCGTCAACACGGCTTATCCGGGCGCCTCTGCCCAGACACTCGAAGACAGCGTACTGTCGGTGATCGAGCGCGAAATGAACGGCTCGCCCGGCCTGATCTACATGGAGTCGGTCGCGCAAGCTGACGGCACCGGCAGCATCACGCTGAGCTTTGAACCCGGCACCAATGCCGATCTGGCCCAGGTTGATGTGCAAAACCGGCTGTCTCGCGCCGCACCCCGCCTGCCCGCCGCCGTGACGCAGCAGGGTGTGCGTGTCGACAAGTCGCGCGCCAACTTCCTGCTGTTCATCATGCTGTCGTCCGACAATCCCGCGCACGACCCGGTCGCGCTCGGTGACTACGCTTCGCGCAATGTCGTGCCCGAAATCCAGCGTGTCAAAGGCATCGGCCAGGCCCAGCTCTTCGGCACCGAGCGCGCCATGCGCATCTGGCTGGACCCTGCCAAGCTCACGGGCTACAGCCTGTCGGCGAACGACGTCAACAACGCCATCCGCGCACAAAATGCGCAGGTGTCCGCCGGCAGTATCGGCGACCGCCCGAACGTGGCGGGGCAGGGCATTGCAGCCACTGTGGTAGTCAACGGCCAGCTCGCCAATGTCGAGCAGTTCGGCAACATCGTGCTGCGCGCCAACACCGACGGTTCCTCCGTGCGCCTCAAAGACGTGGCGCGCATTGAGCTGGGTGGGCAGTCTTACGGAACATCGGCGCGCCTGAACGGCAAGCAGGCCATCGGTATCGGTGTGCAGCTTGCCCCCAGCGGCAATGCCCTGGCTTCGGCCAAGGCGGTGCGCGACAGGATGACCGAGCTGGAACGCTTCTTCCCCCAGGGCATGAAGTGGAATATTCCGTACGACAGCTCGCGCTTCGTCAAGATTTCGATCTCCCAGGTGGCCGAGACGCTGTTTGAAGCAGTGGCGCTGGTGTTCCTGGTGATGTTCCTGTTCCTGCAGAACTGGCGCTACACCATCATCCCGACCATCGTGGTGCCTATCGCGCTGCTGGGCACGTTTGCCACGCTGCTCGCGCTGGGTTTTTCGATCAACGTGCTGACCATGTTCGGCATGGTGCTGGTGATCGGTATCGTGGTGGACGATGCGATTGTGGTCGTCGAAAACGTCGAGCGCATCATGACCGAGGAAGGCCTGCCGCCGCTGGAGGCCACACGCAAGGCCATGCAGCAGATCTCGGGCGCCATCATCGGCGTGACGGTGGTGCTGATCTCCGTGTTCGTGCCGCTGGCGTTTTTTGCGGGCTCCACCGGCAATATCTACCGCCAGTTTTCCGCCGTGATGGTTTCGTCCATCGCGTTCTCGGCCTTCATGGCGCTATCGCTCACGCCGGCGTTGTGCGCGACGCTGCTCAAGCCGGTTGAGGCGGGGCACCATCATGAGAAGAAGGGCTTCTTCGGCTGGTTCAACCGCGGGTTCTCGCGCACGGCCAAGAGTTATGAAAGCATGGTTGCCCGCATCCTCAAACGTGCGGCACGCTATCTCATCATCTACGCGGCCATCATCGGCGCCGTGGCGGTGGTATACCTGCGCCTGCCGACATCCTTCCTGCCCAACGAAGACCAGGGTAACCTGATCGTGAACGTGCAACTGCCGCCGGGCGCGACCTACGAGCGCACGCTGGCCGTGATGCAGGATGTCGAAGGTTTCATACTCAAGCAGCCTGAAGTCGAAAGCATGGTCGGCGTGCTCGGTTTCAGCTTCTCGGGCCAGGGCCAAAATGCTGCGTTGGCATTCGTGACGCTCAAGGACTGGCATGAACGCGAGGGCGAAGAGCATTCAGCCAGCGCTCTTGCGGGGCGTGCTTTCGGTGCGCTTATGGGCATTCGCGATGCGTTCATCTTCCCGCTCAGCCCACCACCGATTCCCGAACTGGGCACCGCTTCAGGCTTCAGCTTCCGGCTGCAAGACCGCTCCGGTGCGGGCCATCAGGCGCTCGTCAATGCGCGCAACCAGCTGCTGGGCATGGCGTCCAAGAGCAAGGTGATTACGCAGGTACGGCCCGACGGCCTGGAAGACGCGCCGCAGCTGCAGATCGACATCGACCGTGACAAGGCCAACGCGCTGGGCGTGCCGTTTGACTCGATCAACTCCATCCTGTCGACCGCGCTGGGCTCCAGCTATGTGAACGACTTCCCCAACCAGGGGCGGTTGCAGCGCGTGGTGGTGCAGGCCGATGCGCCAGCACGCATGCAGCCCGACGACCTGCTCAAGCTCAACGCCAGCAACAGCCGCGGCCAGCCCGTGCCGCTCTCGGCATTCGCAACGACGCGATGGATCACCGGCGCGATGCAGACCGTGCGCTACAACGGCTACCCCGCGATGCGCATTGGCGGCAGCGCCGCACCGGGCTACAGCACCGGCGCCGCCATGGCCGAGATGGAAAAGCTCGCCGCGCAACTGCCGCAAGGCTTCGGCTTTGAGTGGACAGGCCAGTCCCGCGAAGAAAAACTCGCCGGCGCTCAGGCCACCTTGCTGTACGGCTTCGCCATCCTGGCGGTGTTCCTGTGCCTGGCCGCGTTGTATGAAAGCTGGAGCATCCCGCTGGCGGTGATTCTGGTTGTGCCGCTGGGCGTGATCGGCGTGCTGCTGGCCACCTTGTTCCGCGGCTACGCGAATGACGTGTACTTCCAGGTGGGGCTGATCACCATCATCGGCCTCTCAGCGAAGAACGCGATTCTGATCATCGAGTTCGCCAAAGACCTGCAGGCGCAGGGCAAGGGCGTGATCGAGTCGGCGCTGGCTGCGGCCCACCTGCGGTTCCGCCCCATCGTCATGACTTCGCTGGCCTTCGGCCTGGGCGTGCTGCCCCTGGTGCTGGCCTCTGGCGCCGGTTCTGCGAGCCAGCGTGCCATCGGCACCGGCGTGATCGGCGGCATGATCACCGGCACGGCTCTCGCGGTGATTTTTGTCCCGGTGTTCTTTGTGGTGGTCCGCGGCCTCTTCAAGGGCAGCGAGCGCCAGAACAGGATGTATTCCGAACATGCCAAAGCGGCGGGCATCACCGGAGAAGAAGGAAATGAAGGCAAGGCCCATGACTAAAACAAGGCTCCCACAACTTCTGACGCTGGGCGCGGCAGCGATGCTGGCCGGCTGCTCGATGATCCCGAAGTACGAACGTCCGGCGGCGCCTGTGGCTGCCGACTGGCCCGTTACGTCCACCTGGGTGGCTGGGTCGGCCCAGGCGCCGGCCGCCACCGCACCGGCAGCGGCTTCGGCGCCTGCCGCAGCCGACATCGAATGGCAGGCTTTCTTCAGCGACCCCAAGCTGCGCCTGCTGATCGACGCCGCCTTGCGCAACAACCGTGACCTGCGTATCGCGGTGCTCAATATCGAGCAGGCGCGCGCGCAGTTCCAGATCCGCCGTGCCGACCAGTTCCCGACGATCAATGCCGGCATCACTGGTTCCCGCCAGCCGAACTCCAACGGCAATGGCAGCATCACCAGCGCCTACACCGGCGGCCTGTTGATGACCTCGTATGAGCTCGACTTTTTCGGCCGGGTCTCCAGCCTGAAAGAGGCGGCGCTGGCGCAGTACCTGGCGACGGAAGAAGGGCGCAAGACCACGCAGATCAGCCTGATCGCCGCCGTGGCCAACACCTACCTCAGCCTGCTGGCTGATGAAGAGCTGCTGGCCATCACGCAGCAAACCCTGGTCACGCGCGAAGAGTCTTTCAAGCTGAGCAAGCTGCGCTTTGACAACGGCGTGTCGTCCGAGCTGGACTTCCGCCAGGCCGAGTCGCTGACCGAAGCTGCCCGTGCTTCCCTGGCCCAGCAAGTGCGCCAGCGTGCACTGGACCAGAACGCGCTGACCCTGCTGTTGGGCCAGCCGCTCACGGGTGACCTGGCTGTCGCCTTGCCGGCCGGCAAGGGCCTGGCCGATGCGCCCATGATGGTTGATGTGCCGGCAGGCCTGCCGTCTGATTTGCTGACCCGCCGCCCTGACATCCGCCAGGCCGAGCAGCAGCTGTTGTCGGCCAATGCGGACATCGGAGCTGCGCGCGCAGCGTTCTTCCCGCGCATCTCGCTGACGGCATCCGCCGGCAGCGCCAGCTCGCACCTGTCAGGCCTCTTCAAGAGCGGCTCATATGGCTGGACGCTGGCGCCGCAACTGATCCTGCCGATCTTTGACGCCGGCCGCAACCGCGCAGGGCTGGATTCCGCCAACGCCGGGCGCGACATCGCCGTGGCGCAGTACGAAAAAACCATCCAGACGGCGTTCCGCGAAGTGTCCGACGCACTGGCAGGCCGCGCCACCTTGGGCGAGCAGTTGCGCGCCCAGCAGGCCCAGGCCAATGCCGAAGCCACGCGCTTCAAGCTGGCCGACTTGCGTTACCAGAACGGCGTTGCCAGCTACCTGGACCAGCTCGATGCGCAGCGCTCGCTGTTCGCCGCGCGCCAGGCCGTGGTGCAAACCCGCCTGGCCCAGCTGCAAAGCCAGGTCACGCTGTATAAGACACTGGGCGGCGGCTGGAAAGAGCCGCCTGAAGAAGGCTTGACGCTCAAGGCTGATACCCAGCTCAGCCGCTGAGCGGGTGTATGACCAGTCCCTTCTGCATCCGGCGGTGCAGAAGGTGCCCAGAGGCGTAAACTCCTCCGCTACTAAATTAATAGCTGCCTGCGCCCATGTCGATTGGGCCGGCGGCTATTTTTTTATCCATTCCCCAGCCGGCAAGACGAACGGCCTGCGTCGGGATCGCTCCAGGACCAACTACCGGCTTCCCCAGCCCTTCAGTTGTGAGCAAGTGTTCCTGATGTATCCAGCTGCCATCATCCTCCCTGCGGGCCTCGCGAAGGCACGCTAATTGCTGAAGGGTTACTCCCTACGGGGCCGCGCTGGGCGCGGCGGTATATTCGCTGCCGACTGACAGGCAAACGTGGACTCTCTCATGGAGGCGAAGCGTTCCATCAACCATGGCGGGCCACAAGCCCGCCAATTTTCTATTCGGGAGTGCAACAAGCATGAGCTCAAACTGGACGATGAAGGCGCTGACAGGCGCCATGCTGCTGGCCTCGGCCGGCATGGTTGCCGCGGCCACCGTGCCCGCGGGCGTGAAACTGCATGAAACGCAGGAACTGGTTCGCAACAACGGCTCCGAGCCTGAAACCCTGGACGCCGCGCTGGCGACCGGCGTGCCGGCCAACAACGTCATCCGCGACATGTTTGAAGGCCTGGCCGCCGCCGACCAGAACGGCAAAATCGTCCCCGGAGTAGCCGAAAGCTGGAAGCAGATGGACCCGCTGACCTGGGTCTTCAAGCTGCGCAAGAACGCCAAGTGGTCCAACGGCGACGCAGTCACCGCCGAAGACTTCATCTACAGCATGCGCCGTTTCGTCGACCCGGCGACCGCCTCGAAATACGCCTCCACCTACGGCGTCTTCCTGCTCAATGCCAAAGAGATCATTGAAGGCAAGAAACCCGTCACCGAACTCGGCGTGAAGGCCGTGGACGCTTACACCCTCGAAATCAAGACGCCTTTCCCGGTCGGCTTCCTGCCCGAAGTTGTTTCCAATCCGCAGCTGGCTCCCCTGCACAAAGCCACCATTGAAAAATTCGGCAAGGACTGGACCCGCCCCGCCAACATGGTGAACAACGGCGCCTTCTCCCTGAAAGACTGGCAGGTCAACAGCAAGATCATCCTGGTCAAGAACCCGGCCTACTGGGACGCGAAGAACGTCCAGCTCACCAAGCTGACCTACCTCTCGGTTGAAGACGGCAATGCCGACGTCAAGCTCTATGAATCCGGCGAGAACGACTGGGTCTACCAGTTGCCGCCCGGCACCTTCGACAAGTACAAGGCACAGTACCCGAAGGAAATCCGCAACACCGACATGCTGGGCTTGCGCTACTACTCGCTCAATAGTGCGGACCCGGCGCTCAAAGACATCCGTGTTCGCAAGGCGCTGTCGATGGCGCTGGACCGCGACATCCTCGCGCAGCGCGTGACGGCCGATGGCCAGACACCTGCTTACGGTGTGATCGTCAAAGGCACCTCGGGCGCCGACGTTACGTCTTACGACTGGGCCAAGTGGCCCGCCGACAAGCGAATCGCCGAAGCCAAAAAGCTGCTGAAGGAAGCCAATCTGCCAGCCGGCACCAAGCTCAAGTTCTCCTACAACACCAGCGACTATCACAAGAAAATGGCCATCTTCGCGGCCTCCGAGTGGAAGACCAAGCTGGGCCTGGACGTTGAGCTCGAAGCGATGGAGTTCAAGGTGCTGATCAAGAAGCGCACCGACAAGGACTACCAGATCGCCCGCAACGGCTGGATCGCCGATTACAACGACGCCACCACCTGGCTGACTTTGGTGCAGTGCGATTCAGACCAGAACTACCACAACAGCTGCAACCGCAAAGCCTCCGCGCTGATCGACGAAGGCAACCAGTCGATGGACCCGGCCAAGCGCAAGACACTGCTGACGCAGGCCGCAAAGATGATCATGGAAGACTATCCCATCATCCCGCTGCTGCAATACACCGTGCCTCGCCTGGTCAAGCCTTACGTGGGCGGTTATTCGACGACCAACGCGCTGGACCGCTACCGCGGCAAGGACCTGTACATCATCAAGCATTGATGTCCGCCCGGGCAGGCGCCGTTGCGTGCCTGCCTGCGGCCTTCTCTTCTTTTTCACCGCATTCCGACATTTTTCTGATGCCATGCCGGCCGTTCAGGGCTAAGCTGTATCCGGCCCATGCGTTTATGCGCTCACACTGACATAGCCCGGAGATATCCCTCATGTGGTCCTACACCTTCAGGCGCATCCTGGCGACGCTTCCGACCTTGCTGGCCGTCGTCACCGTCTGCTACCTCCTGCTGCACGGCACGCCGGGCGGCCCGTTTGACGATGAACGCAAGGTGTCTGCCGCGGTGCTGGCCAACCTGCAGGCCAAGTACCACCTCGATTTGCCGCTGTGGCAGCAGTACCTGTATTACCTTAACAGCCTGCTGCACGGCGACCTGGGCGCTTCCTTCCGTTATGCCGACTGGTCGGTCAATGAGCTGGTAGCCAAGGCGCTGCCGGTGTCTGCCGCCATAGGCGGGGGTGCGATTGTTATCTCATTGTTTGCCGGCGTGTTCCTCGGCACCGTGGCCGCCTTGCGCCAGAACAGCGTGGTCGACTATCTGGTGATGCTGCTCGGCAATGCCGGGCATGTGTTTCCGTCGTTTGTGATCGGCCCGGTGCTGATTCTTGTCTTCGCCGTCTGGCTCAAAGTGGCGCCGGCAGGCGGCTGGGATGATTTTTCGCCGCGCTTCATGGTCCTGCCCATGCTGCTGCTGATTTTTATCAACGTGGCCACCATAGGCCGCGTCATGCGCGGCAGCCTGATTGAGGTGCTGCACAGCAACTTCATCCGCACCGCGCGCGCCAAGGGCCTGCCCATGCGCACCGTCATCCTGCGCCATGCCTTCAAGCCCGCGCTGCTGCCGGTGGTGTCTGTCATGGGCCCGCTGGCGATTTCATCCATCACCTCGGCGATCGTGACCGAGTCGGTGTTCTCGCTGCCGGGTATCGGCAAGCTGATCGTCAACGGCGCTGCCAACCGCGACTACACCCTGGTGCTGGGCCTCGTTGTGCTGGTGACCGTGATCGCCGTGACGCTGAACCTGCTGGTCGATCTGGCCTACGCCTTGCTTGACCCCAAGATCCGGTATTGAAGCGCCAGCCCCATGCTGTTCAGGAACAAAGACAAACAAGACCGCCTGGCTGCGGTGCTGGGCCAGGCGCTGCATGCGGCGCCGGCCGACATTGCGGGCCGCAGCCCCTGGGCCGATGCGCGCGGGCGCTTTTTGCGCAACAAGGCGGCAGTGTTCAGCCTGGGCCTGCTGGCTTTCATCACGCTGTGCTGCATCGCCGGGCCCTGGCTGCTGCCTCACGCCTTCGATGCCGCCGATTGGGACGCCATGAGTTTGCCGCCCACACTCAAGAACGCGCATTTTTTCGGTACTGACGAATCAGGCCGCGACCTGCTGGTGCGCAGCCTGGTCGGCGGGCGTGTGTCGCTGCTGGTGGGTTTTCTGGCCACGCTGTCGGCCGTCACGCTGGGTATCGTCTGGGGTGCGACGGCGGGTTTCCTTGGCGGCCGGGTGGACGCCTTCATGATGCGCGTCGTCGACATGATGTATGCCGTGCCTTACCTCTTGATCGCCATCCTGATGGTGACCATTCTCGGGCGTGCCTTTTACCTGGTGGTGATCACCATCACGGTGTTCTCCTGGATGGACATGGCGCGTGTGGTGCGCGGTCAGACGCTTTCGCTGCGATCCAAGGAATTCATTGAAGCGGCGCGGGCCCTGGGCGTGCCGACGCGGCGCATCATCTTCCAGCACATCGTTCCCAATCTTCTGGGCATTGTGGTGATCTACACCACGGTCACCGTGCCGGCCGTGATTCTGGTGGAGTCGGTGCTGTCTTTTCTGGGCCTGGGCATCCAGGAGCCGATGACGAGCTGGGGCGTGCTGATTCATGACGGCGCCTCGGTCATGGAGGTTTCGTCGTGGATGCTGCTCTTTCCGGCCGGCCTGCTGTCGCTGACGCTCTACTGTTTTAACTACATCGGGGATGGCCTGCGCGATGCGCTGGACCCCAAAGAACGCTGATCGCATGAAGGCACAAGTTTCATCATGAGCCTGATTGAAGTCAAAAACCTCGGCGTCCAGTTTCAAACCCAGGACGGGCTGGTCTATGCCGTCAACGGGATCAACTTCGCGCTTGAGCGCGGCCAGACTCTGGGCATCGTTGGCGAAAGCGGCTCCGGAAAAAGCCAGAGCGTGCTCGCCATGATGGGCCTGCTCGCAGCCAATGGCAAAGCCACCGGACAGGCCTTGTACAAAGGGCAAGACCTGCTGGCCATGAAGCCGTCAGAGCTCAACAAGATACGCGGCAACCGCGTGGCCATGATTTTCCAGGACCCGATGACCTCGCTAAACCCTTACCTCACCGTAGAGCGGCAGATGACCGAGGTGCTGCAGTTCCACAAGGGCATGGACCGCAAGGCGGCGCGCGCCAGGTCGGTGCAACTGCTCGACGCCGTGAAGATTCCCGATGCTGCGGGCCGTATCACCCTGTACCCGCATGAGTTCTCGGGCGGCATGCGCCAGCGCGTGATGATCGCCATGGCCTTGCTGTGCGAGCCCGAGGTGCTGATTGCCGATGAGCCCACCACCGCGCTGGACGTGACGGTACAGGCGCAGATCATTGCATTGCTGCGAGACCTGCAGCGCGACTTCGGCACCGCCATCGTCATGATCACCCACGACCTGGGTGTGGTGGCAGGGCTGTGCGATGAAGTCATGGTGCTCTACGGCGGCCGTGTGATGGAGCAGGGCAGTGCCGACAGTATTTTTTACGGCGCCTCTCACCCCTATACCGTGGGCCTGCTGGGCGCCATACCGCGCCTGGACGCGGACGACGAGGCGCTGGTCGCCATCCCCGGCGCGCCGCCCAATATGGCGCGGCTCCCTGAAGGCTGCCCGTTCAGCGAGCGCTGCACGCTGGCCAGCGCACAGTGCCGGGACGTGATGCCCGCCTTGCTGCCAGCTGCGCACAACCCGGCGGTGCTGAGAGCTTGCCATCAGTCAACAGAAGCCGTGGCCGAACTCGCGGCGAAGGGGGCTGTCCATGCTTGAGGTCACCCAGCCCATTTTGTCGGTGCGTGACCTGAAGGTGCATTTCAGGATCAAGACCGGTGCCTGGCCCTGGTCGGCGGTCAGAACCCTGAAGGCTGTCGACGGCATTTCGTTCGACATCCATGCGGGCGAAACGCTGGGTGTGGTGGGCGAGTCCGGTTGCGGCAAATCGACCCTGGCGCGTGCCGTGCTGAACCTGATCCCCGCCACTGACGGCAGCATTGTCTGGATGGGGCAGGAGATGACGTCCGCTTCCTCTCAGGCCTGGCAGGGCGCCCGGGCAGACATCCAGATGATCTTCCAGGACCCGCTGGCCTCGCTGGACCCGCGCATGACCATTGCGCAAATCATTGCCGAGCCTTTGCGCACGCACCGCCCGGGCATGGGCGAAGCCGAGGTGATGCAGCGAGTCAAGACCATGATGGGCCGCGTCGGCCTGATGCCGCAGCAGATCAACCGCTACCCGCATGAGTTCTCCGGCGGCCAGTGCCAGCGCATCGGCATTGCGCGGGCGCTGATCCTGGAGCCCAAGCTCATCATTTGCGACGAGCCGGTGTCGGCGCTCGATGTCTCCATCCAGGCGCAGATCATCAACCTGCTCAAGGCCCTGCAAAAATCCATGGGCCTGGCGCTGATCTTTATCGCGCACGACCTGGCCGTCGTCAAACACATCAGCGACCGCATTCTGGTGATGTACCTCGGGCATGAAATGGAAGTGGCAAAAAAGAAAGCGCTGTATGCGGCGCCGCGCCACCCCTACACGCAGGCGCTGCTCTCGGCCATCCCGATTCCAGACCCGGTGCTGGAGCGCAAGAAGGTGATCCAGCTGTTGCAAGGCGATTTGCCGTCACCCTTGTCTCCACCCTCAGGGTGCGTGTTCCGCACGCGCTGCCCGGTGGCAGTCGCGCGCTGTGCCGAAGAGGTGCCTGAGCTTCGCCGACTCGACGAGCAGACGGAAGCCGCCTGCCTGTTGGCCTAGAAGCCTTCTAGCGGAAGGCGCAGAGGTAAACCACGAAGACGGCGACCAGCCACAGCGTCTCCACCACCATCAGGACCATAGGCCGCCAGCCGAGTTTGACCAGCGCTTCAAGCGAGGTCTTGATGCCCAGCGCCGAAATGGCGATCACAAGACATGCGCGCGACATCTGGCTCAGCGCGTCGTTAAGCCGCGGCGTCACCACGCCCAGGCTGTTGGCCAGCACCAGCGCCATAAAACCCAGCAGAAAAAAGGGCAGCAGCGGCGCCCGCTTTACGGCATCGCCGTGGCCGCTGCTGCTGTTGCGCCGCCAGTACCAGGCCAGCGCGGCCACTACCGGCACCAGCAGTGTCACGCGAAAGAGTTTGACGATCACCGCGATGTCGCCGGTTTCGTGCGACATCATCAGGCCCGCGCCCACGACCTGCGCCACGTCGTGGATGGTGCCGCCCAGGAAGATGCCGGCGCCGGTGTCGTCCAGCCGCCAACCTTTTGCCAGCAGCGGAAACACCACCATCGCCAATGTCGAGAGGCCGGTGACGCCGACAACGGTGAGCAGCGTGTAGCGCTCGTTCTCCTCGCTTTTGGGCATGACTGCCGCCACGGCCAGCGCTGCGGAGGCACCGCAAATGGAAACGGCCGCGCCGCAAAGCAGGCCGAAATCGGCCTTCAAGCCAAAGCGCCGCGCCAGCCACGCGCCCAGGGCAATCGTGCTGGCAATACCCAGCACAGCGGTGGCCAGCGGCCCGACGCCCAACTGCCCGATCTGCGAGAGCGTGATGCGCGCGCCCAGCAGGGCCACGCCTATGCGCAGCAGGGTTTTGGCGCAGAACTCGATGCCGGGCCGGCAGCGTTCGTCCTGGTGGAGAAAGTGAAAGGCCAGGCCGAACAGCAGGGCATACAGCAGCTGCGGGCCGCCGTAGTGCTCGGACACAAAGGTGGCGGCCAGCATGATGAGCAGCGGCAACGCCACGCCGGGCCAGAGGCTGCGGGAATGGAGAAGCCAGGGACGCGCAGAGCCGGGCATGGTCGTGCAAACCTCGTGGGGAAAGGCCAAGAAAGAAAGGTGAAGGGAGAAAGGCGAAGGCAGGGGCTCAAGGGCCCCGGTGGTCAGGCTTCCAGCGCGGCGAAGCCCTGCTGCAGATCGTTCAGCAGGTCGGCCGGGTCTTCGAGCCCGATGTGCAGGCGGATGATCTGGCCGCGGCCGGACCAGTCGGTCACACTGCGGGCATTGCTGAGATTGGCCAGCGTGACCAGGCTTTCGTAGCCACCCCACGACGCACCCAGGCCGAACAAGCGCAGGCCGTCGATCAGTCTTTCGGCGGCGGCCTGGTCGAAAGTGCGTTGCAACTCGAAGGACAGCAGGCCGTTGGTGCCCGTGCAGTCGCGCTGCCAGATGGCATGGCCCGGATGCTCCGGCAGGGCCGGGCAGAACACGGTCGCCACCTCACTGCGCGCCTGCAGCCAGGCCGCGACTTTCAGGGCATGGCTTTCGTGCAAGGCCAGACGCGCGGCCATGCTGCGTGCGCCGCGCAGCACCAGGTAAGCGTCGTCGGGGCTCACCGTCATGCCGAAAGCGTCGCAGCGTTCGTTCAGCGCCTGCCAGGCATCCCGCGTGGTGGCCACGGTGCCCATCATCACGTCGGAGTGACCCGACAGGTATTTGGTGGCGGCCATCACCGACACGTCGGCGCCCAGCGCCAGCGGCCGGTACTGGGAGCCTGAGCCCCAGGTGTTGTCGGCCACCAGCAGCGCGCCCCGTGCATGGGCGATGGCAGCCAGGCGTGGCAGGTCGCACATTTCATACACCAGCGAGCCCGGGCATTCGGTGTAGATCATGCGCGTGCCGGCCTCGATTTTTTCTTCCACGTCGCTGCCATCGGCTGCAAAAAAAGTGCAGCGGATGTTGTAGGGCGTGAGAAAGGCATCCACCAGCTTGCGCGCAGGTTCGTAAACGCTGTCCGACATCAGCACATGGTCGCCGGGCTTGAGGTAGGACAGCAGCGCCATTGCGATGGCCGCCAGGCCGGTGGGGAACAGTCGCGTCCGATAGGCGCCTTCAAGTTCGCTGACCAGGTCTTCCAGCGCGTAGTTGGTCGGGTTGCCGCGCGCCCCATAGGTGAACACACGCTCTTCGCCGCGGCGCAGGCGCATCTCGCGCTGGTGCGCCGTGTCGTCGAACAGCACGGTGCTGGCGCGCACCACCGGCGGGTTGACCGGCCGGCCACCTTCATAGGCCGGGTGCTTGCCTGCGTGCACCAGGCGGGTCAGGGGCGACTGGCTGGACGGTGAGGTGGCCGGTGGTTTTTTTTTGTTCATGTCGGTGGCGCCTTGATGAATAACGGCTCAGTCTAGCTTGGCGCCCGATAGCTTGACGACGCGAGACCAGCGTGCGATGTCTTCCTTGAGCTGTGCGGCAAAGGCCGCCGGCGTATTACCCACCACTTCACTGCCGCCCTCGGTGATCAGCTTGCTGACTTCCGGTGACTTGAGGGAGCGCACGATGCTGGCGTGCAGATAAGCCACGCGATCAGGGGGCGTGCCGGCCGGCGCGAAGAACCCGTACCAGTCTTCAAAGGTGGTGTTGCGGTAGCCGAGCTCTTCCAGCGTCGGGACCTTGGTGAACACGCCGATGCGGCGCGGGCTGGTGACGGCCAGCGCGCGCATCTTGCCTTGCTGGATGAAGCTGGCTACCGAGGCGGTGGAGGTGATGAGCACGTCTACCTGGCCGCCCAGCAAGTCGGTGATGGCTGGCGCCGCGCCTTTGTAGGGCACGTGGGTCATGCCGATGGCGCTGTCTTTTTCCAGCACGACGCCGACGAGATGCGAGAGTGTTCCATTGCCAGGCGTGGCATAGGTGACCCGGCTGCCGGGGGCTTTGGTTTGCGCGGCCAGGTCGGCAAAGTTTTTAAAGGGCGAGCCGCTGGCCACGACCAGGACCAGCGGCGCTGCGTTGATCTGCGTGATGGGCAGGAAGTTCTTCAGCGGATCAAAGCCGGGTGAGGTGTACAGCGTCGGGTTGACCGCCATCAGCGACACCTGGCCCGTCAGCACGGTGTAGCCGTCGGGTTTGGCGTCGGCCACCGCCTTGGCGCCTATGTTGCCGCCGGCGCCGCCGCGGTTGTCGACCACGGCGCTCTGGCCGGTGATGTCGGGCAGGCGGCTGGTCACGAAGCGTGTGGTGGCGTCATTGCCGCCGCCGGCCGGGAAGGGTGAAACAAACTTGATGGCCTGGTTCGGGAAGCCGCCGACCGGAGCCATGGGCTGCGCCGGCGCGGCGCCGTGCACGGCGAGCAGGGCGCTGCAAAGCAGGGCGGCAGTGGATTTCAGCTTGGCAAACATGGCGGGCTCCTGAAAAAAAGAAAGCACAAAGATGAAGAAGGGCGAGGCGGCCCGGCCGGCAGGGCTCAGGCGGGCGTATGTGCGGCTGCGGCCGTGGTATCAGGCAGTTGAAATGCCTTCAGTTCAAGCGCATCGAGTTGCCCGATCAGGTTGACTTCCCAGGCCAGGTATTGGCGGGCCGCTTCCTTGTTGCCGTCATGCCGGTCGTGCACGAAGAACAGGTAGTCGATGCAGTCGCTGTCGGCAGGCGTGTTTTCCGTCGCTTCCACCGGCAGGCCGGCGGCGCGCCAGGCGTCCAGGCCGCCTTCAAGCAGGCTGGCCTTCAGGCCCAACGCCTGAAGGTCGACGGCCGCGCACGCCGCGACGGCCGGCTCGTCGGCAATCAGCACCACCGGACGGTGTTCGCCGCTGAGGGCCTTTGCCAGTTGCGGCCGTATGGACCAGCGTGTGCCCGGGATATGGCTTTGGCGAAACTGCATGCTGGGGCGCAGGTCGATGGCTGCGATGCTGCCGTCGGCCAGCCCGGCCGCCAGTGCTTTTGTGCTGATTCCGGGCAGCGCGGGCAAGGCTGCGGGCGCTGGGGCGGGCAGGGCCAGGCCGCTGGCTAGGCCGTGGTCCAGCACGCTGGCGTCATGGCCCAGCTGGCGCAGCCAGCTGGCCACTGTGAGTGCACGTATGCCGTCCGCATCAAATAGCACCAGCCGCGCCCGGCGCACGCCGATGTACTGGTCGGTCGCCTGGATCAACTGGCCGCCCGGCGTGTGCTGTGCGCCGGGCAGGCTGCCGCGCGTGAATTCCTCGGGGCTGCGGACGTCGCACAAAAAGAGCGTGCGCTGCGTGTCGCCGGCCCAGCCGCGCACCGTCTGCGCATCGACCACGGGTACGTTAAAACGTTTTGCCAAGGCCTGTGCTGCCGCGCGCATGCCAACGGGCTCGCCGGGCTGTGCTGATTCCGCGTAGCGGCGTGTGCCGCCGTGCTCCAGTTTCAGGTCGGCCAGGTACCAGCCCTGGGTGCCGTTCTCGAGCGCCGACACCGGGTTGCTCAGGCCCAGGTTGATCAGTGTTTGTGCGCCTATGATGCTGCGCGTGCGGCCCGCGCAGTTGATCACGATGTGGGTCGTCTCACTGGGCACAAGGTCCCGTATGCGCAGGGCCAGCTCACCGTTGGGGCAACTGATCGCTGTCGGGATGTTCATCTTGCGGAACTCAGAGAACGGTCGCCCGTCCAGCACGACAACATCGTCCTTGCGATCCAGCATGGCCGCCAGCTCGGTCGCGCTGACGCGCGGCGTGTGATAGACCTGCTCGGCCAGCTCGCCGAAGGTTTTGGACGGTACGTTGACGCCGGCAAACAAGGCGTGGCCGGCGGCCTGCCAGCCGGCCGTGCCGCCTCGCAGCACGTGCACACCGGAATAGCCGAGCGCGGTAAGGCGTTGTGCGGCCAGGGGCGCTGCACTGCTGCCGTCGCTGTCATAAACCACCAGCCGCACACTTTGGCGCGGCGCCAGGCGCGGCGCGTCCGGCTCCAGCCGGCTGTAGGGCAGGGTAATGCCGTAGAACAAATGCGACTGGCCGTACTGGCCGTGTTCGCGCACATCAAACAGGGCGATTTCTTCGCCGTCGTGCAGCCAGGTTTTCAGCGTGGCGGCGTCTACAAAACGTGTCATGAATGGAAAGTGATGTTCGAAAGATTCGAGAGGAAGAAACGGGGAGGAAACGGCGAAGAAGCCGGCGGATGCTCAGCGGCGCGTCTGCACGCCGATGCCCATGGTTTCGTACGTGCCTTTTTCCAGGTCGTAGCCGGTGCGTGTGTTCAGCGTTTCAAGTGCGCGGCCATACATGTGCAGGTGGCGTATCACCTGGCCGGCGGGGATCTCCACCGAGTGAATGTCTTCGGGCATCAGCGCGATGCCTGTGCCGGGCTCGACCACGACGGAGCTGACCTCCTTGAGCTGTGCCTTGCCCGGCACCGAGCCGTCATCCTGGCGTTCATACACGCGGTTGATCTCGGTGCCTTCGACGGCGCTGATGCAGGCCCAGGTCGTGTGGTTGTGCGGCACGATGCGTTTGCCTGGACGCATCACGTTGAGGTACAGCGCAAAGCTCTGGTCGGCGTCTTCGGCGATCAGGTAGCGCGCCTGCAGTTCGGGGCTGACGGGCGAGGTGAAATCGGCGTCGCTCCATAGCTCCTTGCGGCCGGCCAGCTGGTTCAGCACCGCCAGTACTTTGGCCAGGGACTGGCGGTTTGCTTCGCCGCTTCCAACAATAAACTTAATGTTTTGAATGGCGGCGCCAACCACCTCACTGCGTTCTGCTGCTGCGTTCATGGGCGTTTTCCTGAGAGAGATTTCGAATTAATGGACTTAATATAGTCAAGCCGTATTGTTCAAACAACTCAGAAATTGAGATAAACGCATTAGCTTTTGTAATATGAAGATGGCGCAGAGGAGCTTCCCCACATGAAAACCCTTGACCTGGAATTGCTGAGGTCCCTGGTCGCCATCGACGAGCAAGACAGCTTCGCCGGTGCGGCGATCCATCTCGGAAAAACGCAGTCGGCGGTGACGCAGCAGATGCAGCGCCTGGAAGACCAGATAGGCCACCCCCTGTTTGAAAAGCAGGGCCGCAACAAACGCCTGACGCCGCATGGGCAAAAGCTGCTCGACTACGCGCGCCACCTGCTGGCCATCAATGACGACGCACTGCGCAGCCTGCAGCAAGGCAACCTGGAAGGTGTGCTGCGCATTGGCGCGCCGCACGATGTGGCCGATACCATGCTGCCCACGCTGCTGGCGCAGGTGGCGCGCGCGTCGCCGCTGCTGCAGCTCGACATCCATGTAGGGCGCAGCCCCTTCCTGATGGAGTCGCTCAAGCGCGGCGAGATCGACATGACGATTTCCAACCGCAACGATCCGGGGCTGGACGGCGTGGTGCTGCGCACTTCACCCACGGTGTGGCTGTGCTCGGCCAGCTATGTGCATGACCGCGCCAAACCGGTGCCGCTGATTCTGGTGGAAGGCCCCAGCGTGTTTCACCGGCTTGCGCGCGAAGCACTCGATGCAGCCGGCATTGCATGGTCGCCCAACTACACGGCGTCGAGCCTGATCGGCATCAAGGCCGCGCTGCGTGCGGGCCTGGGCGTGACCGCGCGCAGCATTGAAACCGCGGGCCCTGACCTGCGTGTGCTCGGAGAAAACGACGGCCTGCCACGATTGCCCGATCTCGATTACTACCTTTTCATTCGCAGGAATGTCATCAACCCGGTGACGCGCAAAGTGTTCGACATGCTCAAAGCCAACCTCGGTTTGATACGCAGTGCGTCGGCTCCACCTTCGCAGAGCGCGTAGTAGAAGCCAAAAATTCAAGCACCAAAAAATGTTTTGAGGTGCACGACGCAAGCCTTCGATGTGACGTTGACTTTCTGATTACTTTGCAAAAAAAGTGCGCGCTAATTTTTTGACGGGCGCACGCTTATGCACAAACAAACATACGGAAAAATGTTGGACGTGAACCACATGAAGGTGCTGTACCCGCGCGGTAACGCTACGGTTTTTTCTATCCAAGGTGTACGCTCGCCGAACGCTGACGATGTCCAAGAGGAGGTGGAATCGTCAGACGTATTCGACCAATACAACAGGAGCATTCATGTCAGTTCGAACATTCCCCATCAAGCGTCGTACCCTGCTTGCAGGTTCCGCTGCGACTCTGGCGCTTGGCGCGGCACCCGCATGGGCTGCTTACCCGGACAAGCCCATCAAGATCATCGTTCCCTGGGCAACAGGCGGCAGCACGGATGCCATTACCCGCGTGCTGGCACAGCGCCTGAGTGAAGGGCTGAAGCAGCCGGTCATCGTCGACAACAGGCCGGGGGGCGCGGGCCACGTGGGGATTGATCAGGCTGCCAAGTCGGCGCCCGATGGCTACACACTGGCGATCGTCGAGTTGTCTCATGTGTATGCACCCGCGGTTGTCGCCAACCTGCCTTACGACATGCTGCGTGACTTCACGCCGATCACGCTGGTGGGCACTTCGCCCATGGTGCTGTTCACCGGCATGGGCCCCGAGAATGCAGACTTCAAGACCTTCCTGAAAACCGCCTCGACGACCAAGGGTGGGCCGCCTGCGATGGCGAACAGCGGCACGGGGTCCATCAGTCACCTGGTGGGTGAGCTCTTTTCCCAGGAAACCAAAATCAAGTTCAACATGATTCCCTACAAGGGCGGCGCACCGGCCATGGTGGACCTGGCTGCAGGACAGGTGGGCTCCTACTTCGCCACGCTGGCGACGGGCTCCAGCCTGATGGCTTCCGGAAAAGTCAAAGCCCTGGCGGTGACGGGCCGCAAGCGTTCTGATGTTCCTATCCTGCGTTCCTTGCCGACGATGACGGAACTCGGCCTGAAGAACATGGATGTGGCCCAGTGGTGGGCGCTGGTGGCCCCGGCGACCACGCCGCTCGAGGTCACCGAGAGGCTTCGCCTGGAACTCCTGACGTCGATGTCGGATTTCAAGGTGGTGGAGCGCATGTCTGCGCTTGGGGTTGAGATGAAGGGCACCTCGCGCGACCAGCTGCGTGGATTCCTGCGGTCGGAGTCGGAGCGTTGGCGCACCCTTGCGCGCAATGTGGGGCTGAAGCCGCAATAAGCTCAGGTCAAATCTGAACTTGTGAATCCTCGGTGTCGATCCTTCAAGCCGGCGCTACAGGTTCAGCCAACGTTTCGCTGCGGCGTTCAGCGCTTCTTGCGGTCCCGTCGCCAGCAGCGTGACGCTGCCGGGTACGCTGCCTTGCCGCAGCTGCCCGGCGGCTTCAAGCAGGCGTCGGGTTTGCCGCGCAACCGGCTCGCCGGTTTCGATCAGGCGTACATCGGGGCCCACCAGCGCCTGCAGTGTGTCCCACGCGAAGGCGTAATGCGTGCAACCCAGCACCAGGGCGTCGACTTGCCCTGGCTGGTTGCCGAAGGGCCCGATCGCTTGCGTGTATTGCCCGCACAGCGCATTGATGCGCGCGACATCGTGGTTCTGTATCGCGTCGGCCAAACCGTCGCAGGGCTGCAGGATGAACTCGGCCTGGCCTTTCAGCGAGTCGTGCAAGGCGCGCAGCTTGCTGCTTTGCACCGTGCCGCGCGTCGCCATCACGCCGATGCGACCTGTCTTGCTTAATGCGACCGCAGGCTTGAGCGCCGGTTCGACGCCGACCAGGGGCAGGTCGGGGTGCTCGGCTCTCACGAGGTGGATTGCTGCCGCGGTCGCAGTGTTGCACGCGATCACCAGCGCCTTGATTGCATACTCATCACGCAATTGCCGCACAACGGCACGGGTGCGCTCGATGACAAAAGCATCGCCCCGCTCGCCGTAGGGCGCAAACCGGCTGTCGGCCAGATAGACAAAAGCCTCGGCGGGCATGTGCGCCCGCAGCGCCTTGAAGACGCTGAGGCCGCCCACGCCGCTGTCGAACACGCCGACTGGCCGGGTCATATCGGCCTGGCTTTGGGTCACGCGGCTGCGACTGGGATTTTCTTGAACTCGCCGGTGGCGATCTTCTTTTGCCACTCGGCCGGGCCGGTGATGTGGGCGCTGGTGCCGCCCGCATCCACCGCTACCGTGACCGGCATGTCGACCACGTCGAATTCGTAGATCGCTTCCATGCCCAGGTCGGCAAAGCCGATGACCTTGGCAGTCTTGATGGCCTTGCTGACCAGGTAGGCCGCACCGCCGACGGCCATCAGGTAAGCGCTCTTGTGCTTCTTGATGGCTTCGATGGCAACCGGGCCGCGCTCGGACTTGCCGATCATCGAGATCAGGCCGGTTTCGGCCAGCATCATTTCAGTGAAGCCGTCCATGCGGGTGGCGGTGGTCGGGCCGGCGGGGCCCACGGCTTCATCACGCACAGGATCGACCGGGCCGACGTAGTAAATGACGCGGTTGGTGAAATCCACCGGCAGTTTTTCGCCCTTGGCCAGCATGTCTTTGATGCGCTTGTGCGCGGCGTCGCGGCCGGTCAGCATCTTGCCGTTGAGCAGCAGGGTCTGGCCGGGCTTCCAGCTGGCGACTTCTTCTTTCGTGAGCGTGTTGAGGTCGACCTTCTTGCTCTTTTGGTAGTCGGGCGTCCAGTTCACGTTGGGCCAGAGGTCCAGCGACGGCGGGTCCAGGTAGACCGGGCCGCTGCCGTCCATCACGAAGTGCGCATGGCGCGTGGCGGCGCAGTTGGGGATCATCGCCACGGGCTTGCTGGCCGCGTGTGTCGGATACATCTTGATCTTGATGTCGAGCACAGTGGTGAGGCCGCCCAGGCCCTGCGCGCCTATGCCCAGCGCGTTGACCTTTTCAAACAATTCAAGTCGCAGCTCTTCGGTCTTGGTCAGCGTGGCGCCCGAAGACGATTTGGCTTGCAGCTCGTACATGTCGAGATCGTCCATCAGGCTTTCCTTGGCCATCAGCACGGCTTTCTCGGCGGTGCCGCCAATGCCTATGCCCAGCATGCCGGGCGGGCACCAGCCGGCGCCCATGGTGGGCACGGTCTTGAGCACCCAGTCGACCACCGAGTCGCCGGGGTTGAGCATGACCATCTTGCTTTTGTTTTCACTGCCGCCGCCCTTGGCCGCCACGGTGACGTCGATGGTGTTGCCGGGCACCAGCTCGGTGAAGATCACGGCCGGTGTGTTGTCCTTGGTGTTCTTGCGGTCGAACTGCGGGTCGGCCACCACCGAGGCACGCAGGGTGTTGTCGGGGTGGTTGTAGCCGCGCCGCACGCCCTCGTTGATGGCGTCGTCCAGGCTGCCGGTAAAGCCTTCCCAGCGCACATCCATGCCGACTTTGAGGAACACATTGACGATGCCGGTGTCCTGGCAGATGGGGCGCTGGCCGGTCGCGCTCATCTTGCTGTTGGTGAGAATCTGCGCGATTGCGTCTTTGGCTGCGGGGCTTTGCTCGCGCTCATAGGCGCGTGCCAGGTGGGCGATGTAGTCGGTGGGGTGGTAGTAGCTGATGTATTGCAGGGCAGCGGCTACGGATTCGATGAGGTCGGCTTGCTTGATCGTGGTCATGGTGGGGTCGTCGTGAGGGATCGTTTCGAGGGGCGTTATGGGAATTCCGGGCAAACCCTGCAATTATCCCCGGCGCCCGGCCCGGCCGACGGCTTTCGGCAAAACCCTTTAGATGAGAATCTTTCTCGTTTGCCGTCATACTTGCATCCTTACCCTTTTGTTTTTCCTCTTTTCTCTCCCCTCTCTCCTTCTTTTTGACAGCGCAGGACATTCCATGACGACAAGCAGCACCACGCGCACGGAGCGCGACACCTTCGGCCCCATCGAAGTGCCGGCCAACAAACTCTGGGGCGCGCAGACGCAGCGTTCCCTGCAGAACTTTGACATCTCCGGCGAGCAGCAGCCGCGCGAAATCATCAAGGCGCTGGCGCAGGTCAAGCGTTCGTCGGCCAGGGTCAACCACGCGCTGGGCTTGCAGGACGAGAAGAAGACGAAGGCGATCGTGGCCGCGGCCGACGAGGTGATCGCCGGCAAGCACGCGGACGAATTTCCCCTGGTGGTCTGGCAGACGGGCTCCGGCACGCAGACCAATATGAACGTCAACGAAGTACTGGCCAACCGCGCCAGTGAAATTTTGGGCGGCGAGCGCGGCGAAGGCCGGCTGGTGCACCCCAACGACGACGTCAATCGCAGCCAGTCGTCCAATGACGTGTTTCCCACCGCCATGCATGTGGCTGCGGTGGAGGCGTTGACGCACAAGCTGCTGCCGGCGATTTCGAAGCTGCGCGGCACGCTGGCGCAAAAGGCCAAAGACTTTGGCGGCATCGTCAAGATTGGCCGCACCCACCTGCAGGATGCGACGCCGCTCACCCTGGGCCAGGAGTTCTCGGGGTATGTGGCGCAGCTGGACCATGGCGAAAAACATGTGCGCGCCGCCTTGCCGCATCTGTATGAACTGGCGCTGGGCGGCACCGCCGTCGGCACTGGCCTGAACGCACCCAAGGGCTATGCGGAGCAGGTGGCGGCTGAGCTGGCTGCTCTTACCGGCTTGCCCTTTGTCACCGCGCCCAACAAGTTTGAAGCATTGGCCTCTGTAGACGGCCTGGTGCATGCGCATGGTGCTTTGAAGACGCTGGCTGCCAGCATGATGAAGATCGCCAACGATGTGCGCTGGCTGGCCAGCGGCCCGCGCAGCGGCATCGGCGAACTCAGCATTCCCGAGAATGAACCCGGCTCGTCCATCATGCCGGGCAAGGTCAACCCGACGCAGAGCGAAGCCGTCACGATGCTGGCGGCACAGGTGTTCGGTAACGACGTCGCCATCAACTTTGGTGGAGCATCGGGCAACTTTGAACTCAATGTGTTCAGGCCCATGGTGGCGCACAACTTTTTGCAAAGCGTGCGCCTGCTGGCCGATGGCATGGTGAGTTTTAACGACCATTGCGCTGTGGGCATAGAGCCGAATCGTGAACGCATCACCGAGCTGGTCGATCGCTCGCTGATGCTGGTGACGGCGCTCAACACGCACATCGGCTACGACAAGGCCGCCTTCATCGCCAAGAAGGCCCACAAGGAAGGCAGCAGCCTGCGCGATGCAGCGCTGGCCTCCGGCCATGTCACTGCCGAGCAGTTTGACCAGTGGGTGGTGCCGGGGAATATGGTGGGCTGAGCCTGGCGACAAGCCGGTTTTGAGGGCGGTTGATTGACGAAATTAAGGGTTTACCCTAAGATCTCCTTTTTAGGCTATCCACGCCGGCCACAAAGGAAAATCATGACCGCTTTCGCCCTCTATTCGAAGATTGCCCAGCCTCTGCTCAGCGCACACACGCGTCTCTTGTTGCGTGAATTGATCGCTGCGACGCCTCTCTCGATTTTTATCAGCGCTGCGCGAGGCCGCTGATCATCATGGGCGGTTTGCGCCGCCCGTGATAAACCGCGTGATGCGGTTTGCATTTTTTATTTTTGCTTTTGTTTTGATGTCTCTCAAGCCCGGTGCAATGCCGGGTGTTTGCTGACCTTCGCATTGCGCGCTCAGGTTCAGCCTCGTTGATACGCACTCCCCATCTTGTGAATCAAGTCCGCTGCAGCGGATGGGGCTTTGCGCCCGGTGAATCTTTCAATCAGCTTTCGTTTTTTTGGCGTTGCGTAAAGTTTTTTTCAAACTTGATCACGGTCAAGCGGGCTTGCAAATGCACGCTCTCACAATCCGCTCACAACAACAGCATCAGCGATTGCAATTGCAATTTCCTCGGCATAAAACGACTGGAGACTTTCATGACTTACGCCAACAAGGCAACCCCCACAACATCCAGCGCTTATCGCTGGATGCAACTTCTCTTAGGCATCGTCTGTATGGCGATGATCGCCAACCTGCAATATGGCTGGACACTTTTTGTGAATCCAATTGCCGACAAGTACGGCTGGAGCAAGGCGGCCATACAGGTGGCCTTCACGATTTTTGTTTTGACCGAGACCTGGCTTGTGCCGATTGAAGGCTACCTGGTCGACCGCTTCGGCCCTCGTCCGGTCGTGATGATCGGCGGCCTTCTTTGCGGTGTGGGCTGGGTGATGAATTCTTATGCCGATTCGCTGACACTGCTCTACATCGCTGCTGCAATCAGCGGTATCGGCGCCGGCGCGGTGTACGGCACTTGCGTGGGCAATGCCTTGAAGTGGTTCCCGGATCGCCGCGGCCTGGCGGCGGGCTTGACGGCGGCGGGCTTTGGCGCGGGTTCTGCGCTCACGATTCTTCCGATCTCGGCCATGATTAAGGACAGCGGCTACCAGTCGGCCTTCCTGTACTTCGGCATCATTCAGGGCGTGGTGGTATTCGTCGTGTCCTTCCTGCTGACGCGCGCACCGGAGAACCTGGCCAAGAGCGGTGCCATCTCCACGATCAATGTGCAGCAGAGCCGGCGCGACTACAAGCCGTCTGAAGTCCTGCGCTCGCCGGTGTTCTGGGTGATGTACGTCATGTTCGTGATGGTCGCGGCCGGCGGTTTGATGGCCACTGCCCAGCTCGGCCCCATCGCCAAGGATTTCCATGTCGGTGATGTGCCTGTCAGCATCATGGGCCTGGCGCTGCCCGCGCTCACGTTTGCCCTCGCCATCGACCGCGTGCTTAACGGCCTGACCCGTCCTTTCTTCGGTTGGGTGTCGGACCAGATCGGCCGTGAAAAAACCATGCTGATCGCCTTTGGCATCGAATCGATCGGCATCCTGGCGCTGTACCAGTTCGGTCACAACCCGGTGGCCTTTGTGGTCCTGACGGGCATGGTGTTCTTCGCCTGGGGCGAGATCTACAGTCTCTTTCCGTCGACCTGCGCCGATACCTTTGGCTCCCGGTACGCCGCTGCCAACGCCGGCCTGCTGTACACCGCCAAGGGCACTGCGGCACTGCTGGTGCCTCTCTCTAGCGTGCTTACCGCGATGACCGGCAACTGGCACGCCGTGTTCATTGTCGGCAGCGTCATGAACGCGATCGCGGCGCTGATGGCCTGGTATGTGTTGCGCCCGATGCGGCGCGCCGAGATGGAAAAGGCCGTGTTGCCGGCCGCCGCGCCGGCCAGCGCGGCCGGCTTCAATCCCATTCCGCGTTCCGCGCAATAAGGCAACAAGAACAGGTCTTGCTGCGGCCCGCGGCCCTCAGTGGCGCCGGGCCGCAAGGCCTCACGGCTGAGCCGGATCTGCGGCCCGCTGTGTCTGGGACAATAGGGGCATGCTCAAGTTTGTCCACCGCACACTGAACCAGTTCATCAATTCGCAGTCGCTTTCGGGCGTGGTGCTGGCGCTCGCAGCAGTGCTGGCGCTCATCGCCAGCAACTCACCCTGGGGTGATGCCTACCAGCGCCTCGTGCACCTGCCTGGCGAATTGCGCGTAGGCGAGGGGTTGGTGCTTTCCAAGTCACTGCTGCACTGGGTCAATGACTTGTGGATGGCGGTGTTCTTTTTTCTGGTGGGGCTGGAGATCAAACGCGAATTGATCGAAGGTGAACTGGCCTCGCGCGCGCAGGCACTCTTGCCGGCGGGCGCTGCCTTGGGCGGCATGGTGGTGCCGGCCCTTATCTATATGGCGATCAATGCCGGCGATCCCGTCGCGCTGCGCGGCTGGGCCATCCCGGCGGCCACCGACATCGCATTTGCGCTGGGCATCCTGGTGCTGCTGGGCAGCCGTGTGCCGGCGTCACTGAAGGTGTTTTTGACGGCCGTGGCCATCATCGACGACCTGGGCGCCATTTTGATCATTGCGTTTTTCTATACCGACGGCCTGTCGCTGTCGGCACTGGCTGCGGCCGGCGTGGGTGTGCTGGTGCTGCTGGCTCTCAACCGCGCCAAAGTCATGGCAATAGGACCTTATGTTGCAGTGGGGCTGGTGATCTGGCTCTTTGTCTACAAGTCCGGCATTCACGCGACGCTGGCGGGTGTGGTGACTGCGCTGGCAATTCCTTTGTCCGACGGTAAAGGCGGCTCGCCTTTGAAAGCAGCCGAGCATGCGCTGCACCCATGGGTTGCTTTTGCCGTGTTGCCGGTGTTTGCCTTTGTCAATGCCGGTGTTTCGCTGCAAGGCGTCACCGTGTCGACCTTGCTGCAGAGCGTGCCGCTGGGCATCACGGCGGGCTTGTTGCTGGGCAAGGCCATGGGCGTGTTTGGCGCTTCGTGGCTGCTGATCCGCTTTGCCGGTGCGCGCCTGCCCGCAGGGTCCGGCTGGAGCCAGTTCTTTGGCGTATGCCTGTTGTGCGGCGTTGGCTTCACCATGAGCCTTTTTATCGGCGCGCTGGCCTTTGCAGGTCAGGATGCGGTGTACGAGACGCAGCTCAAGCTGGGTGTGCTGTGCGGCTCGCTGCTCTCGGGGGTGTTGGGGGCGCTGATGCTGATGCGCACCAGCAGCGCTGAAAAGGCGCCGGACTGACTGCCCGGCGCGGTGCGTTCAGTGCTTTTGTGCGGCGATGCCCGACATGATCTTGTCGGTGTAGGCAATCGCAATCGCTGACAGCAGGAAGGTGATGTGGATCACTGTCTGCGCGATCAGCACCTTGTTGGTGTAGTTGTCGGCGTTGATGAAGGTTTTCAGCAAGTGGATGGAGCTGATGCCGATGATGGCGGTGGCCAGCTTCACTTTCAGCACCGAGGCGTTCACATGGCTCAGCCACTCGGGCTGGTCGCGGTGGCCTTCAAGGTTCATGCGGCTCACAAAGGTTTCATACCCGCCCACGATCACCATGATCAAGAGATTGGAGATCATCACCACGTCGATCAGCGCCAGCACCACCAGCATGATGACGGTCTCATTGAGCGACACGATGGGGGTGGCGGTTTTGTAGCCGATGCTGGTGATCAGCGACTGCAGGGCGGTCTGGCTGCCGAAGGCGGCCTCAATCAGGTGCCACAGCTCGACCAGGAAATGCACCACATATACCGCCTGTGCGGCAATCAGGCCCAGGTAGAGCGGCAATTGCAGCCAGCGGCTGGCAAAAATCAGGTTGGGAAGCGGGCGCAGCGGAGAGATTTTGGTGGAGCCGGGGGGTAGGGTAGGTTCAGTCATGATGGCGTAAGCTGGGAGGTTGCGGCATTGTAGAGGGAGGGCGGTTACCGCCCGAATTTGACGAATTTGTAAGGTTCAAGCCAGTCAGTGGCTTGTAAGTGCGGCAGATGACAGTACCACGCATTCAGTGACAAACAGGAGACAAAACCAATGAGCGCCCCTAACTCCGCGATCGAATCCACCCTGGTCGAGAATCGCATTTTCCCGCCGGCACCGGCCACCGTGAAGGCTGCGCGCATTTCAGGCATGCCGGCTTACCAGGCACTGTGCGCGGAAGCCGAGAAGGATTTCGAAGGTTTCTGGGCCCGCCTGGCGCGCGAAAACCTGAGCTGGAAAAAGCCCTTTACCCAAACACTGGACGAGTCCAAGGCCCCGTTCTACAAGTGGTTTGCCGACGGCGAGCTCAATGCCTCGTACAACTGCCTGGACCGCCACCTCGGCACGCCGACCGAAAACAAAAAAGCCATTATTTTTGAAAGCGATGACGGCAAGGTCACCAACGTCACCTACAAAGAGCTGCACGCCAAGGTCAGCCAGTTTGCCAGTGCGCTGAAAGGCGCCGGCATCAAGAAGGGCGACCGCGTCATCATCTACATGCCGATGACGGTCGAAGGCGTGGTAGCCATGCAGGCCTGCGCGCGCATAGGCGCCACGCATTCGGTGGTGTTTGGCGGCTTCTCGGCCAAGAGCTTGCAGGAGCGAATCCAGGACGCTGGCGCTGTGGCCGTCATCACCGCCAACTACCAGTTGCGCGGTGGCAAGGAGCTGCCGCTCAAGGCCATCGTCGATGAAGGCATCGCCATGGGCGGCTGCGAGTCGATCAAGAATGTGATCGTCTACCAGCGCACGGCGACCGCCTGCAACATGGTGGCCGGGCGTGACAGCCTGATGCACGAAATCACCGCCAAGGCGGCGCCGGTGTGTGAGCCCGAGTTCGTCGGCGCGGAGCATCCGCTTTTTATCCTCTACACCTCGGGTTCGACCGGCAAACCAAAGGGCGTGCAGCACAGCACCGGCGGCTACCTGCTCTGGGCCAAACTGACGATGGACTGGACCTTCGACATCCAGCCCGCCGATGTGTTCTGGTGCACGGCCGACATCGGCTGGATCACCGGGCACACCTATGTGGCCTACGGCCCGCTGGCAGCAGGCGCGACGCAGATCATCTTTGAAGGCATCCCGACTTTCCCGAACGCCGGCCGCTTCTGGCAGATGATCGAAAAACACAAGGTCACGATCTTCTACACCGCGCCTACGGCGATCCGCTCGCTGATCAAGGCCGCCGAGGCTGACGAGAAAGTGCACCCGGCCCGCTCCGACTTGAGCAGTCTGCGCATCCTGGGCTCCGTCGGCGAGCCGATCAACCCGGAAGCCTGGATGTGGTACTACAAGAACGTGGGCGGCGAGCGTTGCCCCATCGTGGACACCTTCTGGCAAACCGAAACCGGTGGCCACATGATTACGCCGCTGCCCGGCGCAACACCGCTAGTGCCTGGTAGCTGCACGCTGCCCTTGCCCGGCATCATGACCGCCATCGTCGACGAAACCGGCAAGGATTTGCCCAATGGCGCGGGTGGCATGCTGGTGGTGAAGCGTCCCTGGCCTTCGATGATTCGCACCATCTGGAATGACCCGGACCGCTTCAAGAAGAGCTATTTCCCCGAGGAAATGGGCGGCACGATTTACCTGGCCGGCGACGGCGCGGTGCGCAACGTGGATAACGGTTACTTCCGCATCACCGGCCGCATCGACGACGTACTCAATGTGTCGGGCCACCGCATGGGCACCATGGAAATCGAATCGGCGCTGGTGGCGCATTCCGCACTGGTGGCCGAGGCTGCAGTGGTGGGGCGGCCCGATGACCTGACGGGCGAGGCCATCGTGGCTTTTGTGGTGCTCAAGCGCTCACGCCCCACGGGCGATGAAGCCAAGGCGATTGCCAAGGAGTTGCGCGACTGGGTCGGCAAGGAAATCGGACCCATCGCCAAACCCAAGGACATCCGTTTCGGCGACAACCTGCCCAAGACCCGAAGCGGCAAGATCATGCGCCGCCTCCTGCGCGGTATTGCCAAGGGCGAGGCGATTACGCAGGACACTTCTACTTTAGAGAACCCCGCCATCCTCGATCAGCTGGCTGAAAAACAGTGAAGTGAATCAGGCATTAAAAAAAGCCCGTCGATGACGGGCTTTTTTGTGGGCGTGTGAACTGCTTATTTGACTGTCAGGATCCAGGCTGCCAGTTTCTTGGCTTCATCGGGGCTTACCTGCGGGTTGGCAGGCATTGGCACCGGGCCCCAGGCACCTGAGCCGCCTTTGATAACCTTGGCGGCCAGCTTGTCGACAGCGTCTTTCTGGCCGGCGTATTTGGCGGCCACGTCTTTGTAGGAAGGACCCACCAGTTTCTTGTCGACGGCGTGGCAGGTCATGCAGTTTTTGGCAGTTGCCAGTTGCAGGTCAGCCAGGGCGGGAGTCGATACTGCAAGACCTGCAGCCATGGAAGCGATTACCAAAAGAATACGTTTCATGAAGAGTCCTCGTGGGGTAGTTATGGATTCGGTTACAGTCAATTAACGTGATTGTAGTGATGTCGGTTGACCCTTGTTTCGAGGGGATACCCCTTGGTTTCGGCCGGCATTTTCAGGAATATTCTCAGGAGAAACCCATGTATTTTTTATTGATTGGCATTGCGGCGCTGGCGCTGAAGTACCTGGAAATCGGACCCGTCGCAACGTGGAGCTGGTTCATTGTGCTGTCACCGTTTGTGCTAGCCGTCGTCTGGTGGTGGTACGCTGATGCATCGGGTTACACCAAGAAAAAAGAAATCGAAAAAATGGAGCAGCGCAAGCAGGACCGCATCGACAAGCAGCGTGATGCCATGGGCATGCTTTCAGCCAAGAAAAGGAAGAAATAAACGGAGCTTGCACGGGCAGTTGCAAGCTACCTGATAAGAACCAATGTAGTGGCGTTCCATGAGCGGTATGTGACCCGCAAGCAAAGAGCCCGTGAAGTATGTAACTTCACGGGCTCTTTGTTTTCCAGCGTGTCACCGACCCAAACCTGGGTCGGGATAAGCGCTCAATAGTCGTCCAGCACAGCGCCCTTGCTGGCGCTTGACGCATTGAACGCGAATTTGGCCTGCACACCGCGGGTGTAACGCGGCGCGGGGGCCTTCCAGCCCACCTTGCGCTTGGCCAGCTCCGCGTCGCTGATGTTCAGTTGCAGCAGCAGTTGCTTGGAGTCGATGGTGATGGAGTCACCTTCGTGGATGAAGGCGATGTTGCCGCCGGCTGCGGCTTCTGGCGCGACGTGGCCGACCACCATGCCCCAGGTGCCGCCCGAGAAGCGCCCGTCGGTGATCAGGCCCACGCTCTCGCCCAGGCCGGCGCCTATCAGCGCGCCGGTGGGGGCCAGCATTTCAGGCATGCCGGGGCCGCCCTTGGGGCCGAGGTAACGCAGCACCATCACATCGCCAGCCTTGATCTTGCCGGCCAGGATGGCGGCCAGTGCGGACTGCTCGTCATCAAACACGCGGGCCGGGCCGGTCATCACTGGGTTTTTCAGGCCGGTGATCTTGGCCACGCAGCCTTCGGGCGAGAGGTTGCCTTTCAGGATGGCCAGGTGGCCTTGCGCATACATGGGGTTGTTAATGGGGCGGATCACGTCCTGGTCGGCGCGCGGCACTTCGGGCACGTCCTTGAGTGTCTCGGCGATGGTCTGGCCCGAGATCGTCAGGCAGTCGCCGTGCAGCAGGCCGGCGGCCAGCAGTGTTTTCATCACTTGCGGGATGCCGCCGGCGCGGTGCAGGTCGACCGCGAGGTATTTGCCCGACGGCTTCAGGTCGCACAGCACGGGTGTGCGCTGGCGCACGCGCTCGAAGTCGTCAATGCTCCATTCGACGCCGGCGGTGTGGGCGATGGCCAGGAAGTGCAGCACGGCATTGGTGGAACCACCGGTGGCCATGATCACCGCCACGGCGTTTTCGATCGCCTTTTTGGTGACGATGTCGCGCGGTTTGATGTCCTTCTTGATAGCTTCAACGAGCACCTTGGCCGACTCTTTGGCCGAGTTCATTTTTTCGTCATGCGGATTGGCCATGGTGCTGGAGTAGGGCAGCGAAATGCCGAGCGCTTCAAAAGCGCTGGACATGGTGTTGGCCGTGTACATGCCGCCGCAGCTGCCGGTGCCCGGAATGGCGCGGCGCTCGATCTGCAGCAGGTCCTCGTCGCTCATGCGGCCGGCGGCGTTTTCACCCACAGCTTCAAACACGCTGACGATGTTGAGGTCCTTGCCCTTGTAGCTGCCGGGCAGGATGGTGCCGCCGTAGACGTAAATCGACGGCACATTGGCGCGCAGCATTCCCATCAGGCCGCCGGGCATGTTCTTGTCGCAGCCGCCGACTACCAGTACGCCGTCCATCCACTGGCCTTGTACGCAGGTTTCGATGCAGTCCGAGATCACTTCGCGGCTCACGAGGGAGTACTTCATGCCCTCGGTGCCCATGGCCATGCCGTCGGAGATGGTGGGGGTGCCGAACACCTGGGCGTTGCCGCCGGCTTCTTCAATGCCGGCAATCGCCGCGTCGGCCAGTTTTTGCAGGCCGCTGTTGCAGGGCGTGATGGTGCTGTGGCCGTTGGCCACGCCGATCATCGGCTTCTTGAAATCGTCCGCCTCGTAACCCATGGCGTAGTACATGGAACGGTTGGGCGCGCGCGATTTGCCCTCGGTGATGTTTTTGCTGCGCGGATTGGCGACGATGTTGACGGTTTTGGTGTTCATGGCTGTCTCGTGGGTGGGTTGCTTGCCGGGCGTCTGATAAGGCCCAGGCATGTTCTCGGGAAACCAGAGTATGCGTGCTTTGATTGATTCTTTCCAATCCATTATGTGTGGTGTATTAATATGTATTGCATATAAGTGATGCCGTGAAAGCGACCCGAGTCCCGAGAACCCTATGGACACAAATTTCCGCAAAACGCCTTTGATCGAGCTTCGCCTGTGGCGCCAGTTTCTGGCTGTGGCCGAAGAGCTCCATTTCGGCCGCGCGGCCCAGCGCCTGAGCATGACCCAGCCGCCGCTGACGCAGGCCATTGCGCAACTGGAAGTGCTGCTGGGCTTGCGGCTCTTTGATCGCACCAAGCGCAGCGTGCAGCTCACGGCGGCGGGCGCTGCCTTGGTGCCTGAGGCACGCGACCTGCTGGCGCGCGCCCAGGCCCTGCCTGCCTACGCACGTGCCAGCGCCGACGGCGAGGCCGGGCGCCTCAGGCTGGCCTTTGTCTCGACGGCGGGTTTTGACCTGCTGCCGCGCTGGGTGCGGGCTTTTCGCGAGCAATACCCCAAGGTGCAGCTGGAGCTGATCGAGGCGACCGGTGACGTGCAGCTACAGGCTTTTGAGCGCGGCGAGATCGATGCGGGTTTCATGCTGCATTCGCCCGGGTTTGCGCCGCCAGGTCTCGCATCGCGGCGCATCAGCCAGGACCCGCTGGTGGTTGCCATCCCGGAGCAGAGCGAACTCGCCGGCCAGACGGCGCCGGCCCTGAAAGACCTGCTGGCGCAACCGCTGGTGATCTTTCCCCGGCGCATCCTGCCTTCGCTGTACGACGCGATCTTTGCCATGTACCACGGCGCCGGCAATTTGCCGCGGGTCGCGCAGGAGGCCATCCAGATGCAGACCATCGTCAACCTGGTGTCGGCCGGGCTGGGCGTGGCCTGGGTGCCTGAAAGCGTGCGGCAGTTTCAGCGGCCCGGCGTGGTGTACCGCAGCGCAGCGGCCGGGGCTGTGCGTTCAGGTTCGCGTGCTGCCGGTGTGGTGGTGCCGGGGTGCGAAACCAGCCTGGTCTGGCCCGCCGCCAGCGCCAACCCTGCGCTGGCGCGCTTCATGGCCTTTATCGATTCATCGACCGGTTAAAAGCCTCTTCGCGCTCGCGCTGCCGGCGCGCCGCTACCGCACTTTGCTGCTGCTGCCTTTCCGCCGGAGTGAGCTCGCGCTGTTCCATCCTGCGCTGCGCGATCTCTCCGGCGCTGCTGCAGCGGGCGCCGTGACTGGCTTCACAGCTGGCAATGATCTGTTTATCGGTGGGCGCGGGCGTAGGTGCGGTGCCGCCTTTGCGCAACCCGCCCACGGCGGCGGTCTGCCGCGATCCGCCAGCGGAGGCGTCTGCCGCTGCCGCCCGTGCATTGGCCGCCGCGTTTTCCGCTGCCCAATCCTTGGGTGGTGGCGTGCCGGCTACCGGTGCCGCCGGCGCGACGGGTGCTACAAACCCGGGCGCCCGCATGATGAGCTTTTCATCTTTGGCGGCCGGCGATGCACAGGGCAATTGCGAGAAAACTTTTTTTCCGCTGGCGTCAAGGCATTGGTAGACCTGTGCTGCAGCGTGTTGCATGAACAGCAGGCCCAGGAGGCCTGTAACAAGGGCAGGGCGGAAAGCAGGGCGCATGGCGGCTCCGGTTAGTGTTCTTTGCCAAGTCTAATCCAGCACGGCCTGTGTGTAAGCCCTTTTGGTGACTCTGTTTCGAGGCTTGCGTGCAAAATACCGTATGCTTACTCATCCCCAAATCAATCCCGTCGCGCTTCAGCTCGGCCCTGTCGGCATCCACTGGTACGGCCTGACTTACCTGGCGGCTTTCGGCCTGTTTTTCTTTTTGGCGACGCGGCGCCTTCGCCATGAGCCTTTTGCGTCCATCACCGGCCCCGGCGCCTGGTCGCGCAAAGACATCGAAGACATCCTGTTTCTCGGCGTGATGGGCGTGGTGCTTGGCGGGCGCATTGGCTACTGCCTTTTCTACAAACCCGGCTATTACCTTTCACACCCGCTGGAGATTTTTTTCGTGTGGCAGGGCGGCATGAGCTTTCACGGCGGCATGCTGGGTGTGCTGGCCTCGCAGTGGTGGTTTGCGCGCTCGCGCCAGCGGCCCTGGCTGCAGGTGATGGACTTTGTGGCGCCTTGCGTGCCGACGGGGCTGGCGGCGGGTCGCGTCGGCAACTTCATCAACGGCGAACTGTGGGGCCGTTTCAGCGACCCGGCGTTGCCCTGGGGCATGGTGTTTCCGGGCAGCGGCTCCATGCAGCCGCGCCATCCTTCGCAGGTCTACCAGTTCCTGATGGAAGGGCTGCTGCTTTTTGTGCTGTTGTGGCTGTACGCGCGCAAACCGCGCAAGACAGGGCAGGTCTCCGGCGCTTTCCTGCTGGGCTATGGCGTGTTCCGCTTCATTGCCGAGTTCTTCCGCGAGCCCGACGAGTTCCTCGGCATCCTCGCCCTGGGTATGAGCATGGGTCAGTGGCTGTGCGTGCCCATGATTGTGGGTGGCGCCTGGCTCTGGGTTTGGGCTTCAAAGCGGCCCCAGGCCTTATAGGACGAGCGTAGGCAGCTATCTGTTTGATAGCGGGCAGGGTGGCCGCGTGCAGGCGGCCTGCCCGGGCAGGCCCACTCCGGTCCGCCTGTCCGCCTGGCCCGGCGTACCCCCAAGCTCCCAAGCTCCCAAGCTCCCAAGCTCCCAAGCTCCCAAGCTCCCAAGCTCCCAAGCTCCGGTCTGGCGTCTACGGGTTTTTCCCTGTCGTTTTCAGGCACATACCACTTGATGGCGTGCTTGTTATTTTTCATAATTACAGGTAATTACTTGAAATTATTGCTGCTTCAGGCGATACGCCAGTCGTGAAATGAGTTTTCGGGCGGGTGTTTGCAAAGGGCCGTCTCGCCGACGGGTTGTGTGTCAGTCAAGGGGTCATGCCATGCGTCTTGTCCAGAGTTCATTGCACCAGGAAGTCGCCGACACGCTGCGGGAGCAAATCTTTGCCGGCCAGCTGGCGCCCGGAAGCTTTCTGGACGAGGTGGCGCTGTGCGAGCGCCTGGAGATCTCCCGCACGCCGTTGCGCGAGGCGCTCAAGGTGCTGACATCGGAAGGCTTGCTGCGCCACGAACCCCGGCGCGGCTGCTTCGTCAATGAAGTCACCGAAAAAGACCTTGACGACATCTTCCCCGTCATTGCGCTGCTGGAGGGCCGCTGCGCCTACGAAGCGGCGCGCAACGCCACCGATGCCGACCTGGCGGCGCTCACCACGCTGCATGAGCGCCTGAACAGCCACGCCAGCGCCGGCAGGATCAACGAGTACTACGCCACCAACTTTGCCATCCACGAGGCCATCATCCTGTTGGCCGACAACCGCTGGCTGGCGCAGGCCATTGCCGACCTGCGCAAGATCCTCAAGCTGGCCCGGCTGCAACAGCTGCACGCGCCCGGCCGTCTGGCGCAAAGCCTGTCGGAGCACATGACGGTGTTCGCCGCCCTCAAAAGCCGCGACAGCGAGGGCGCCGAAGCCGCCATGCGCACCCACCTCACGCGCCAGCGAGAGGCGCTGCGCGACCTGGCCCGCAACCAACGCTCGCGGGTGGCCTCATGAGCGCCGCCGACTGGCTCAGCCGCAACGTCTCCCGGCTCACGTCGGGCGACAAGGCTTCTACAGAAAAAACCGCTGCCGCGTCCGCGGATAAAGCACAAGCCGCCGGTAAAAAGACTGCGGCGAATGCAGTCCTGCCATCACGCAACACACACGAGCGTTTGCAGGCCACGTTGAGCCAGAAAGACGAGGCGCTGTCGCCGCGCGTGCTGCGCCGCACGCTGCAGGAGTTGCAGGCCATCATCGACCCGCGTGTGAGCGAGGTGGAAGGCGGCCGCCGGGCCATGTCGATTGCCGCCTGGTACGAAGGCGCCACACCCGCGCGCCGGCGCGACCTGTGGATGCTGATGAGCGAGCAATTCGTCGCCAATCCGCAAAAGGTCAAGGCCGCGCAGGCGCAGTTTGCCGCGGCGGTGGGCACGCCTGAAGAAGCGGTGGCCGAGGTGCGCTACCGCCGCGCCACGGTGTCGCCGCGCCGGCGTTTGCTGCAACGCTTCAGCGTCTACCCGGGCGGCATCCAGTTTCTGGTCGACATGCGTGCCGACATGCAGCCCAGCCTCAAGGCCGACAAGCGCCTGCTGGCGCTGGACGTCGAGATGGAATACATGTTTTCCACCTGGTTCGACGTGGGCTTTCTCGACCTGCGCCGCATCACCTGGGATTCACCAGCCTCGCTGATTGAAAAGCTCATCAAGTACGAGGCCGTGCATGACATCAAGGGCTGGGCTGATGTAAAGAACCGGCTCGACAGCGACAGGCGCTGCTACGGCTTTTTCCACCCGCGCCTGCCCGAAGTGCCGCTGATCTTTGTGGAAGTCGCCATGGTCGAGCAGATCGCTGGCGACATCATGCCGCTGCTTGACGAACTGGCCGCGCCGTCGGACCTGAGTCGCGCCACCACCGCGATTTTTTATTCCATCAGCAACACGCAGGCAGGCTTGCGCGGTGTGAGTTTTGGCGATTCATTGATCAAGCGTGTGGTCGAAACACTCAAGGAAGAGTTCCCCAAGCTCAAGACCTTTGCGACGCTTTCGCCGATTCCGGGCTTTCGCGGCTGGCTGGGCAAGAATGCCGGCGCGATGCTCGACAAGTTGAATGAGAAGGAACGTTCGGCTCTCGGCCGTGCCGTGGGTTTTGAGCCTCCGGGCGCGGGGCATTTTCTCAGCGCGATTGAAGACCCGCTGCAACTGGCCGATAAATCGCCGGTGCGCAAGATGCTACTGCAATGCGCGGCGCACTACCTGGGCCGTGCGATGGAAGAGGGTAAGCCGCTGGATCCTGTGGCGCGCTTTCACTTGGGCAACGGCGCGCGCATAGAGCGCATCAACTGGGCTGGTGACCCAACGCCCAAAGGGCTGAAACAGTCTTATGGCCTGATGGTGAATTACCTCTATGACCTGAGGCGCCTGGACCGGCACCGCGCGCTGCTCGCACAGGGGGAAATCCCCGTATCAGGTGACATTGAAGATTTGTACATTTGAATGTGTACTTAGGATTGCGGCGGGTAATCGTCGCACCGTGTTGAGTGTGCTTTTTTTACTGGGTTTATTTTTCTGATTCAACAACGACAGGAGACAGAGATGACTTTCAATTTTGAAGCCAGCGGTTCCCGGCGCGATATCTTGCGCGCTGCGGCGGCCGGTGCAGCCACGATGTCCTTCGGCGCCTATGCCCAGTCGGCATGGCCCACCAAGCCGGTGACGATGATCGTGCCGTTTCCGGCCGGCGGCGGCACCGACGCGTTCGCGCGGCCCTTGTCGTCCCAGTTCGCCAAGCTCACGGGCAAGACGCTCATCATCGACAACCGCGGCGGCGCCGGCGGCACGCTGGGCGCCAGCATCGCCGCCAAGGCGCAGCCCGATGGCTACACACTCTTTATGGGCGCGGTGCATCACACCATTGCACCGTCGATGTACCCCAAGCTGGACTACGACATCGAAAAAGACTTTGCGCCCCTGGCGCTGATGGCCAACGTGCCGCAGGTGCTGGTGGTCAACCCGCGCAACATGCCTTTCGCCGACTTCAAGGCCTACATCGAGGCCGTGCGCAAGGCGCCGGGCAAGTACAACTACGGCTCGGCCGGTGCAGGCACGTCGCACCACCTGGCGGGCGAGCTCTTCAAGCAGCAGACCAAAACCTTCATCACGCACATTCCTTACCGCGGTGCGGGCCCGGCCCTGCAGGACTTGATCTCCGGCAACGTCGATATGATGTTTGACGGGCTGGGTTCCTCGGCGGCGCATATCAAGGGCGGCCGCATCAAGGCGCTGATGGTGGCCGGCACCAAGCGCAACCCGGCCTTCCCCGATGTACCTTGCGCCGGCGAGCTCGGTTTGCCCGAGTACACCGTGACCACCTGGTACGGCATCTGGGCGCCCAAGAACACACCGGCCGACGTGCAGGCGCGCATCGTGGACGACCTGCGCAAGGCCTCCGCCACCGATGAACTCAAGACCATCTGGGCCAGCAACGGCGCGGACTTCGGCAACCTCACGCCGCAGCAGTTCGGCACCTTTGTGAGCAATGAGGTCAAACGCTGGTCGGCCGTGGTGAAGGCCTCCGGCGCCAAACTTGAATGACCTTTGAATGACCGGCGCCGTTCTGCTGGAAGTGAAGGGCGCCCTTGCCTTCGTGACCCTGTCTCACCCCGGCAAGCTCAATGCGATGTCTCGCGCCATGTGGCGCGAGCTGCGCGCGGTGTTTGAAAGCATCCAGCAAAACGCAGCCTTGCGCTGCGTGCTGATGCGAGGCGAGGGCGGGCACTTCTGCGCCGGTGGCGATATTTCGGAGTACGCCGGTTTCCGGTTTGAAGAAACCGGCCTGCGCGAATTTCACGAGGGCGATGTCTGGGGCGGCTTGCAAGCCATGCTGGACTGCGATGTGCCCGTGGTCGCGCAAGTTGAGGGCAACTGCATGGGCGCCGGCATGGAGATCGCCAGCTGCTGCGACATCCGCGTTGCCGGTGACACGGCGAAATTCGGCGCGCCCATTGCGAAGCTTGGGTTTCCCATGGCGCCGCGCGAGGCCGCGCTGGTGATGCGTGTGGCTGGCGAGTTGACGGCCCGCGAGATGCTGCTGTCGGCTGCAGTGCTGGGCGCCGCGGAGATGAAGCAGCGCGGCTTCCTCAACCAGGTGGTGGCAGCTGGCGATGCGAGCGCTGCGGCCATGGAATACATGAACCGCTGCGCGACACTTGCACCGGGCGCCGCGCGGCTGAATAAACAGGCATTTCGGGCTCTGGCCCCCGCCGGTAGCCCGCAAGCGGCTACCGAATTAATAGCAGGCGCTTACCGCTACGCTGCGTCGCCCGAGCACCGCGAAGGCGTGACCGCCTTTATTGAAAAACGCCCGCCCCGGTTTGACGCCCCGGAGCACTGACTTCCGCTGATCTTTTTATTACTGACCGTCTGACTTATGAAAAACCATAATTTGTTTGCCGCGCTGCGGGCCGCTTTCCCTGCTTCGCTGGATGAGGTCGCCGTTGAAACCGACACCGGCCTGAGCTATTCGTGGCGTGACCTCGAACGCGGCACCGCAATGATGGCCAACCTGCTGGCCTCGCTCGGCTTGCCTGAAGGCGCCAGGGTGGCGGTACAGGTTGAAAAATCGGTGGAGGCCATGATGCTTTACCTGGCGACCTTGCGCGCCGGTTATGTGTTTTTGCCGCTCAACACTGCCTACCAGAGCGCCGAGATCGAATACTTCATCGGCAACGCCGAGCCCTCGGTGATGGTGTGCAGCGGCAAGAACTTCGGCTGGGTCAGCAAGATCGCCTTCAAGGCCGGCACACAGAATGTGTTCACGCTGGACGATGACCGCACCGGCTCGCTGCTGGACCGGGCGGCGCATTGCAGTGACCAGCACGAGGCGGTGGCGCGGCAGGCAGATGACCTCGCCGCCATCCTCTACACCAGCGGCACCACGGGCCGCAGCAAAGGCGCAATGCTGACGCACGGCAATATGCTGAGCAATGCGCTCGTGCTGAAAGACTACTGGGGCTGGAAAAAGGGCGATGTGCTGATCCATGCCTTGCCGATCTTTCATGTGCACGGCCTTTTTGTTGCGATTCACGGTGCGCTCATCAACGGCAGCAAGATGATCTGGCTGGCGAAGTTTGACCCCAAACTGGTGGTGAAAAAACTGCCCGAAGCCACAGTGTTCATGGGCGTACCCACCTTGTATGTGCGCCTGCTGGCGGAGCCGGGGCTGACCCGCGAGGCCTGCCGCAACATGCGCCTCTTTGTGGCGGGGTCGGCGCCTTTGCTCATCGAAACCTTCAACGAATGGAAAGAGCGCACCGGCCACACCATCCTGGAGCGCTACGGCATGTCGGAGACCGTCATGCTCACCTCCAACCCGTATGAAGGCGCCGAGCGGCGCGGCGGCACTGTGGGCTTTGCGCTGCCCGGTGTCAGCCTGCGTGTACAGGACGAAGGCGGGCAGTCCTTGCCGGCCGGCGAGATAGGCGGCATCCAGGTCAAGGGTCCGAACATCTTCAAGGGCTATTGGCGTATGCCGGAGAAGACGAAAGAGGAGTTCACCGCAGACGGCTACTTCAAGACGGGCGACGTCGGCAAGATCGACGAGCGCGGCTACATCGTCATTGTGGGCCGAAGCAAAGACCTCATCATCAGCGGCGGCTACAACGTCTATCCGGCGGAGATCGAGGGCTACATCAACGACATGCCCGGCGTGGCCGAAAGCGCGCTGGTCGGCGTGCCGCATCCGGATTTTGGCGAAGTCGGCGTGGCAGTCGTCATTGCCAAGCCAGGCGCCTCGCTTGAGGGCGGCAGGATTGTGGGTGAGCTGAAGTCGAAGCTGGCCAACTTCAAGATTCCCAAGCAGTGCTTTGTCGTCAATGAACTGCCGCGCAACACCATGGGCAAGGTACAGAAGAATCTGCTGCGCGAGCAGTACAAGGCGCTATTCGCCTAGAGGGCCGGCGCCGCCAGCCGCGGCGAACAGCCGCACGCCCTCAATCAGCCTTGCCAGGCCGAAGGCAAAGGAGCGCGCAGGGTCGGTGGTGCCGCCGTACTCAGCGCCGGCCTTGGCGCCTATCCTGACGGCGAGTGGGAACACCTGCGGATCGACCAGCTGCTGCATCAGGCCCGCATGCAGCGCCCACCACTCTTCATCGGAGTTGCCGGTGACCTGCATCGCAGTCCGGGCATCGATGGCGTTCCTCGCGGCGCCGCGCACAAAGTCGGACACGGCCGCAACCACCAGGTCCATATCGAGATCGCCAAGGCCCGCATCGGCCACCGCGCTCAGTTCGCGCTCGTATTTGCGGATCGAGTGCGGCCCCAGCGAAGCGCGGTAGGTTGATACCTCCAGCATCCAGGGGTGGCGCTGGTACAGCGCCCAGGCATCGCGCGCCACGCACTGAAGGCGTGTCTCCCAGCCGGCGTCCGGCAATGTTTCGGGCAGCTCGGCATAGGCGAGTTCAACGATGAGGTCCAGCAGCTCCGGTTTGCCGGGCACATAGCGGTAGAGCGACATGGCGGACACGCCTAGCCGCTCACCCAGCGTGCGCATGGTCAGGGCCTCCAGGCCGGAGGCATCGGCCAGCGCCATGGCCTGGGCGCCTATGAGCGACGGCGTGAGGCCGGGCCTGCGCCCGGGTTTGGTGCTGCGGGGCAGGTCCCACAACAGCGTGAGCGTGGTCTGCGGATCGCCACGACCCGTGAATCTGGATGGCACCTTGTTCGCTCCTTCATTTGACATTGGGTGTCGATATTATGCACAATGGCGTACGTTGTAAACAAAAAAGGAATCCATTGAAAGCTTTCGAAGAACAGCTTGATCGCCTGGTGGCGCTCGGGTATCCGGCGATGCTCGGTTGCTCAGCAGGAGAATTCCGCGAACACCTTGATGGTTTGCGTGCCCATGTTTCTGCCGAGGCGCCGGGGCTGGACGTGGCAGAAGGGACGGTTGCTTATGTGCTGGTCGTGAATTGCGCGGCTGCGCCGGTAGCCAAGACCTTGCCGCTGGTCGTGCGTGACGGCCGGGCGGCGATTGAGCGGCTCTTTCCCCGCAAGCCCGATTTCTTCCGGCCGGCCCCGTCCCTGGCGATTCCGTCAGGGCACGCCTATTTGCTGCTCGATGTCGACCGGGGCAACAGCTCCCTCAATGCAGTGCCAAAGGACGCGCGGGCCCGGATCGCCGCCGAAGGCAGAATGCCGCTCACGATCGAAGAGGGCGTGGCCTTGCTGACGCAGTACCCGGAGTTCCTTCAGCCCAATCACTGCTTCATGATGCTGGGCTCACGCGGTGACGACAAGCGGGTGCCGGCGCTCTGGCTCAGCGGCAAGCAGCCCAAGCTCGGCTGGTGCTGGGAGGGCAACCCGCACACATGGCTTGGCTTCGCTTCGTGCAGCGGCCGGTCACCGGGCGTGGCTATTCCTGGCTAGGAAAGTCGTCGACCTGGATCACCTTGTCGGCGGCGCGCAGGTAGGCCAGCGCCAGTTCGGGCCGGCTTGAGGCCTGCGCGGCGCGTTCCATCGACTGGTTGCTGCGCACGGCTTTGTTGAGTGTCACGGTGTCTTCGCCCAACTGCGCCGCCAGATCCAGCGCATCCATCAGGTTGCGCAGCCCGCCGCTGGTGGGTGTGGCCAGGTCCGGGCACAGGCGCTTCGCCACAGCGGGGCTGGTTCGTAGCAGCTTGGCAAGTTCGAGCAACTGAACATCGCGAAGCGGCGCCAGGCGCGTGCTGCGGTTGAGCACCATCGCGCCCACTACACGCCTGAGCGGTGACGGGAAGTTGGCGTAAAGCGCCTCCAGCGCATCGCCGGCCTGGTCGAGCTGCATGCGAATCGCGGCGCGCGCAACCGGCAGCATGTCCGCATCCTTTTCGTAGGCGTAACGCCACAGGCTGGCACTGGCCATGTAAAGGTGGGCCAGCACGTCGCCGAGCCGGGCCGAGAGTAGCTCCATGCGCTTGAGTTTCCCGCCCAGAAGGCCCATGGCCAGGTCGCAGGTCAGCGCGTACTGGCTGCTCAGGCGGGCGATCAGCCGGGCTTCTTTTTCGAGCCCCGCGGGCGGCGTGCCTTGCAGCGGCGCGCCGGCAATGCTGTGCCAGAAATTGCGCAGTACGTGGCCGCCGTGGCCCATCAGCGCTTCGCCCAGTGCCTCCGCATTGTTGTCACGCACTGCCTCCATTTCCTTCATCACATAAGGGTGGCAGCGCACGGCGCCCTGGCCAAAAATAATCAATGAGCGGGTGAGGATGTTGGCGCCTTCCACCGTGATGGCGATGGGCGCGCCGCGGTAGGCCACCGACAGCAGGTTGGACGGGCCCTGGATGATGCCCTTGCCGCCCAGGATGTCCATGCCGTGGTTAACGGCCCGCCGGCCGGCTTCCGTGAGATGCACTTTCAGGATGGCGCTGGCCACGCTGGGCTGCTCACCTTTGTCGAGCACGGCCGCGGTGTAGCGGCGGGCGGCGTCGGTTGCGTAAAGCTCGCACGCCATTTCCGCAATTACGCCGGCGATCGCGTCAAAGCGGCCAATTGGCAGGCCGAACTGCTCGCGCACCTGGCCGTAGCCGTTGGCGACAAAAAGGGCTGTTTGCTGCATGGCCGAGCCCAGCGCCGGCAAGGAGATGGCGCGCCCGGCCGCCAGGCATTCCATCAGCATGCGCCAGCCCTGGCCGACTTGCTGCTCGCCGCCGATGATCCATTCCATGGGGATAAAGACTTCGCGGCCTTCGATGGGGCCGTTCATGAAGGCGGCGTCCATGGGACGGTGCCGCCGGCCGATCTGCATGCCGGGCTGCGGCACCGGGATCAGCGCGCAGGTGATGCCCAGGTTGCGCTGGCCTTCCGGCAGAGTTTCGTCGATCGCGTTAAAGGCCAGGCCGACGACAGTGGCGACAGGCGCCAGCGTGATGTAGCGCTTGGAGAAATTGACGCTGAAGCCGCGCACCATGACGCCATCAATTTCCCGCTCGGTGAGAACGCCCCGGTCGGGGATGGAGGCGGCGTCGGAGCCTGCGTAGGGCGAAGTCAGGCCGAAGCAGGGCAGGTCGCGGCCGTCGGCCAGGCGGGGCAGGTAGTGCTGCTTTTGCACGGTGGTGCCGTAGCGCAGCAGCAGTTCGGCCGGGCCCAGGGAGTTGGGCACCATCACGGTCACGGCGGCTGAAATGTTGAGGGTGGCGATGCGCGTCACCACGGTGGCGTGGGCGTAGTGGCTGAAGCCCAGGCCGCCCCATTCCTCGGGGATGATCATGCCGAAGAAGCGTTTGTCGCGCATGAAAGTCCAGACTTCGGCCGGCAAGTCGCCGGCCTGGTCGATGGCGAAATCATCCAGCAGGGCGCACAGCGCGCGGACTTCGTTGTCCAGGAAGGCCTGTTCCCTGGCGGTGAGCACATTGGGGCCGGCAGCCAGCAGCGCATCAAAATCGGGCGTTCCCGAGAACAACCGGCCTTCAAACCCGACGGTGCCGGCTTCCAGTGCGGCCCGTTCGGTGTCGCCCATGGCGGGCAGGGCACGGGCAAAGGGTTTCATGGCGGCCTGGCCTAGCCACTGGGCAAATCCCATGGGTTTCTCCTGAGTTGAAGGTAAAGGACTGGCCTTTAGCGTACGCAGGGTGGGCCCGGGTGTCAGGTGCCTATGGGCGTGTCCTGCTGTAGGCGGATTTGCCACGTTAGCGGACAGGGCGCCCGGTTGGGGCCTCCGGAGAGGGATAAAAAGCCCCCGGGCCGTAAGCCCTCTTATACAATTGCTCCGGTCTGATTTTTGCTTGTATTTTTGCGTGTGTTTCCTGGTTTCACTTCCAAGTTTTAAGAGGAGTAGCGGACATTATGAAAAAGCATCTTGGGTATCTGGCGTTCTCGACCATCCTGTTAGCCGTGCTGGCAGGTTGCGGTAAAAAAGAGGAAGCGCCTGTCGCTGCCACACCGGCCCCCGCTGCCAGCGCACCCGCTGCGGCGCCCGCCGAAGAAAAGGTGCTCAATGTCTACAACTGGCCCGACTATGTCGCCAAAGACATGGTTGCCAACTTCGAAAAAGAAACCGGCATCAAGGTCAACTACCAGACCTTTGAAAACAACGAAGCCTTGCATGCCAAGCTGGTCGCGGGCAACACCGGCTACGACATCGTGGTGCCGGGCGCCGTCTTCGCCAAGCCGCAAATCGACGGCGGCCTGCTCGCCAAGCTCGACAAGTCCAAGGTCGCCAACTACGGCAACCTCGACCCGGCCATCATGGAAAAGCTGGGCACCATCGACCCGGGCAATGCCTACCTCGTCCCCTGGGCCTGGAGCTTCACCACCGTCGGCATCAACAAAGCCAAGGTGACCAAGGCGCTGGGCTCCACCCCCATGCCTGAAAACGCCTGGGACCTGGTGTTCAACCCGGTCTACACCGCCAAGCTCAAATCCTGCGGCATCGCCTACCTGGATTCGCCAACCGAAGTGCTGCCGCCGGCCATGCACTACCTGGGCAAAAACGCCTACTCCAACGACCCGGCCGACCACAAGGCCGCCGCTGAAATGCTGGCCAAGGTTCGCCCGCACATCCGCATGTTCTCCAGCACCATGATTGATGACCTGGCCGGCGGCAAGGCCTGCGTGGCCCTGGCCTGGGCCGGCGACATCAACATCGCGCGCGGCCGCGCCATTGAAAACAAGAGCGGCAACGACGTTGAAGCCCTGCTGCCCAGCACCGGCGGCCTGATCTTCTTCGACACGCTAGCCATTCCGAAGGATGCCAAGCACCCGAACAACGCGCTGGCCTTTATCAACTACTCGCTGCGCCCTGACGTCTCTGCTTCGCTGACCAACGAGCTGGGCTACGCCACGGCCAACAAGGCCAGCATTCCCAACGTCAAGCCTGAAATCGCGCAAGACAAGGCTGTCTTCCCCGATGCAGACAACCTGAAGAAGATGGTGTCCCCGGCCAGCTTCAGCAACGAGGCGCGCGAGTCGATGAGCAATGTGTTCACCGCCTTCAAAAAAGGCAAGTGACGTTTTACTGATCTCTGGCAAGCGCTGATTTCAGTGTGACCCCGGCTGTGCATGCAATGCGTTGTGTGCGCAGCTTTTTTTCATCTTGTTGAGTCGGCAGGAAACCCTGTTCATGAATCTACCCCTCTCGGCCGGCGACGGATTTTTGCGGACAGACCAGCTGGTCAAGCGGTTTGATGGCGTGGCGGCAGTCGACGATGTGTCCCTGTCCATCCATAAGGGCGAAATCTTCGCGCTGCTCGGCAGCTCCGGTTGCGGCAAATCGACCTTGCTGCGCATGCTCGCCGGTTTTGAAAAACCCACCGAGGGTTCAGTGATCCTGGACGGCGTGGACATCGCGTCATTTCCACCCTACGAACGGCCCATCAACATGATGTTCCAGTCGTATGCGCTCTTCCCCCATCTGACGGTGTGGGACAACATTGCCTTCGGCCTCAAGCGTGAAGGCATGCCCAAGGGCGAGATCGAGGCGCGCGTGCAGGAGATGCTCAAGCTGGTCCAGCTGGAGACTTTTGCCAAACGCAAGCCGCACCAGCTCTCAGGCGGTCAGCAGCAACGCGTGGCCCTGGCGCGCAGCCTGGCCAAACGGCCCCAGTTGCTGCTGCTGGACGAACCGCTGGGCGCTCTCGACAAGAAGCTGCGTGAACGCACGCAGTTTGAGCTGGTCAATATTCTTGAATCCGTGGGCGTGACCTGCGTCATGGTGACGCACGACCAGGAAGAGGCCATGGCCATGGCCTCCCGCATTGCCGTGATGAGCCACGGCCGCGTGCTGCAGGTGGGCACGCCCAAGGAAATCTACGAACATCCCAACTGCCGTTTTGTGGCCGACTTCATCGGCAACGTCAACATGTTTGAAGGCGAGCTCACGGTGGACGAGGCAGATCGCTGCGAGGTCACGACGGAGCAGGGCGTGGTCAATGTCGGCCACGGCATCAGCGGGACGCTGGGCATGTCGGTGGCCATCGCGGTGCGGCCTGAGAAGATCCATATCGACAAAACCAGGCCGGACGTGAACGTCAATCTCTTCACCGGCAAAGTGCGCGAGATTGCCTATTTCGGCAGCTACAACACCTTCATTGTGGAAATGCCGGGCGGGCGCAGGGTGAAGATCACCGAGACCAACACCACGCGTCATGAAAGCTCCCTGATCACCTGGGAGGATGCGGTGTTCTTCTGGTGGGACGATTCGGCGCCTGTGGTGCTGACCCAATAAGCCGCTGTAGCGATGAAAATCCCTTCCTGGCTTCAACTCAACCTGGGGCGGCGCTTCGTGATCGGCGTGCCCTATGCATGGCTGCTGCTTTTCTTTGTGCTGCCTTTCCTCATCCTCTTGCGCATCAGCGTGACGGACATGGGCAACGGCGTAGACCCCTTTGCACCGCTGATCGAGACGGTCGAAGGATCGTGGCATGTCATGCTGCGCTACAACAACTACGCATCGATCTTTATCGACAGCGCGGCCGATGCGGTGGGCGGCTTCGGCAACACCATCTATATGGAGGCCTACAAGACCTCGCTGAAATACGCCTTGCTGACCACGCTGTCGTGCTTGGTGATCGGCTACCCCTTTGCCTACTTCATCGCCCGCTCGCGGCCCTCGATTCGCCCGGCCTTGCTGATGCTGGTCATGCTGCCGTTCTGGACGTCCTTTTTGCTGCGCGTGTATGCCTGGAAGGGCATCCTGGCCGACCAGGGCGTGCTCAACAACCTGCTGATCTCGCTGGGCATCATCCATGAGCCTATGGTGATGCTCTACACCGATGTGTCGATGCTGGTGGGCATGACCTATGTGTATTGCCCCTTCATGATCCTGCCGCTGTATGCCAATCTGGTGAAGATGGATTTCCGCCTGCTGGAGGCCGCCCATGACCTTGGCGCGAGCGCCTGGAAGGCCTTCTGGCTGATCACCGTCCCGCTCAGCAAATCGGGCATTGTGGCCGGCTCCATGCTGGTATTTATTCCCAGCGTGGGTGAGTTCGTCATCCCCTCGCTGCTGGGGGGCGCCGAAAACATCATGATAGGCCGCGTGGTGTGGGATGAAATGTTCAGCAGCAACAACTGGCCGCGCGCATCGGCGCTGGCGGTGGTGATGATCCTGCTGATTCTGGTGCCGCTGGCGTTTTACTACCGCTCCAGCAGCGACCGCGATGCAAAAGGGCGCCACTGACATGAAGAGCGGCATGAGAACTTTCCAGCGCCTTGTAGAGGGCAACGTAGGCCGGGTGTGGATGGGGCTGGTCTATCTCTTCCTGTATATCCCGTTGATCTTCCTGATCGTCTTTTCCTTCAACAGCACGCGGCAGGACGGTGTCTTCACCGGCTTCTCCCTGCGCTGGTATGAGGCGCTTTTGTCGGATTCGCGGCTGGTTGAGGGCTTTTTCCTGTCGCTGAAAGTCGCGCTGATCACTGGCACCTTGTCGGTGGTGCTGGGCAGCTTTGCCGCCTTTGTGCTGGTGCGCTATTTGCGTTTTACCGGCCGCACGCTGTTTTATGGGCTGGTGAATGCGCCGCTGGTGATGCCCGAGGTCATCATCGGCCTGGCCCTGCTGCTGTTGATGGTGGCGGTGCAGCGCACCATAGGCTGGCCGGACCGGGGCTTTATCACCATCGTGACGGGGCACACGCTGCTGGGCATGGCTTACGCCACAGTGGTCATCCAGTCACGGCTCAGTGAAATGGACCGCACGCTGGAAGAAGCTGCCATGGACCTGGGCTGCCGGCCCATACAGGTGTTCTTCCTGGTGACTTTGCCTAGCATTGCGCCGGCGCTGGTGTCGGCCTGGCTGCTCACGTTTACGCTGTCGTTTGACGACGTGGTGATTTCCGAGTTTTTGTCGGGGCCTGGCGTGACGACCTTGCCGCAGGTGATCTTCAGTTATGCCCGGCGCGGCGTGAACCCGTCGATTTATGCGGCGGCCACGATTTTGATCACGGTGGTGTCGCTGGGCATCATTGCCTACAGCATCTCCGTGATGCGCCGGCAAAAGCGTCTGGACCGCGAGATCAGTGCGGCGGCCCGGCCTGAGCAGGCGTTTCCCGACCCCGACCCGGCAAAGTAGCCAGCACCACACCGGCCAGCGCGATGCCAAAGGCGCCGATCTGCGTCGGGTTCAATGTTTCACCGAGAACGATGACACCGACGGCCGCGGCGCTGACCGGCAGCATGACGGTAAACACACCGGCCTGATTGGCGGGGATGGTTTTGAGTCCGGTCATCCAGAGCCAGACCGTCCAGACGCTGGCGGCCAGCGAGTAAAACAGCAGCAGCATCCAGGACGAAGGCGCCACGCGGCTGAAATCAAAACTCCAGGCCATCCAGATCCCTAAAGGCGTGATCAGCGCAAAACCCCAGAGATTGATCAGCGCCGTGATGCGTTTGGGGCTGAGCACGCCGGTCAGTTTCTTGCCGATCACGGCATAGGCGGCTTCGCACAGTACCGCCCCCACCAGCAGAAGATTGCCCAGCCAGGCCTTTTTGGACGCTAAATCGGCCTCCAGCCCAGTAGCGACGTGCGCAGGAAGCTCATTTTTTGATAGCGATACCAAGCCGATGCCAATGACGGCGCAGGCCACGGCGCCCCATACCCGCAGGCCGATGCGCTCGCGCAGGAACATCCAGCTCATCAGCGCCACGGCCGCCGGAATGGACGCCATGATGACGCCGGCGGCCACCGCGCTGGTCATGCTCACGCCAAACAGCATGCAGATCGAAAAAAGGAAGTTGCCCAGGAAGGACTCGAGGAATAGCAACTGGCCGGTTTGCCGGCTCATGGGGGCTTCTTCTGCGGGTTTTTTCAGCCAGTGCAACATGGCCGCACCGCCGATGCCAAAGCGCAGCCAGGCCAGCAAAAAGACGGGCAGGGCGGCGACCAGGGGCTTGGAAAGCGCTACATAGCTGCCTACCAAAGACATGCTGAGCGCGAGGCAGGCGTACGCCACAATGCGGTTCATTAAACTGGGAATTCCTGTTGCAGCGGCCTTGCAGCCCGTCGATTGAATAGATCGCCTGACGTTGCCAGGCGCAGGCTGAAATCATGCCTCAATTTTCAGTGCTCGATCCGAATCACCGATGAAGCCCGAAGCGATGTCGCCATCTACTCCCCGTTATGTTTTTGTCTATGGCACCCTGCGCAAGGGAGAAGAGCGGGACATCAACCGCCTGCGGCCGGCGCCGCGCTGGATAGGGCCGGCTTGCGTGACCGGCGTGATGCACCATCTGGGTAGTTATCCCGGGCTGGTGCTGGGCGCGCAGGGTACGGTGCACGGCGAGGTGTATGCCGTTGAGGCCGAACTTGAACGGGTGCTCGACGAGATCGAAGAGGTTTGGCCGCAGCAAACCGGTGAATACGCCAAGCGGGAAGTGGCGGTGCGGCTCGATGCGTCGGACGCTCTACCCGGGGCGATTGACGCAGCCCGTGAGCTCGTGTGCGTTCTCTATGAGATCGCGCCTGAACGCACGCAGGGCAAACCCATCATCGCCGGTGGTGACTGGGTTGCGCATCGAATGAGCCACAAGACCTGAGTCAAACCATCTGAGATCCAGTGGCCTGCCCCGAAGGGCGTGCGTGCTTCACTTCGCGCGGCAAGCGCAGCAGTCGCTTCTGATGCATTTCATCATTCGATAAATTCATTCCGTAATATGGAATGAAAGAATGGTGCGCTGCAAAAATATTTCTCAATGCAAGAAATTGAATTTTGTATTGCGATATTTAAAGTAAATATTGTTGATTTTATTGGATTTTATTTTTATCTTATATAAGACATAAGAGCTTCACAAAGTCTTGTAGAAGACTTAAAGTTAACCCATCGAGTTAGCCAATTTCTTCTCTTTTCTTTTCAACCTACGGAGCCCACCATGCCGCAAACCCTGACCGAACAATTGAGCCGCGACCAGCAGATTTCCGCCCTGGAAAAAGACTGGGCCACCAACCCGCGCTGGAAAGGTATCAAGCGCGGCTACAGCGCTGCCGACGTGGTCCGCCTGCGCGGCTCGTTCCCCATCGAGTACACCCTGGCCCGCCGCGGTGCAGAAAAGCTCTGGAACATCCTGCACAGCGAACCCTACGTCAACTGCCTGGGCGCGCTCACTGGTGGCCAGGCCATGCAGCAGGTCAAGGCCGGCGTCAAAGCCATTTATCTGTCGGGCTGGCAAGTTGCCGCTGACAACAATACCTATTCGTCGATGTACCCCGACCAGTCGCTGTATCCGGTGGATTCGGTGCCCAAGGTCGTTGAAACCATCAACAACACTTTCCGCCGTGCTGACGAAATCCAGCACTCCAAGGGCATTGATGCCGGTGACAAGGGCTACATCGACTACTTCGCTCCCATCGTGGCAGATGCCGAAGCCGGCTTCGGCGGCGTGCTCAATGCGTTCGAACTGATGAAGGCCATGATCCGCTCCGGCGCAGGCGGCGTGCACTGGGAAGACCAGCTCGCATCCGTCAAGAAGTGCGGCCACATGGGCGGCAAGGTGCTGCTCCCGACCCGCGAATCCTGCCAGAAGCTGATCGCAGCCCGCATGGCGGCTGACGTGTGCGGCGTGCCCACGCTGGTGATTGCCCGCACCGATGCTGAAGCGGCCGACCTGCTGACCTCCGACTACGACGAGATCGACAAGCCTTTCCTGACTGGCGAACGCACGGCTGAAGGCTTCTACAAGACACGCAAGGGCCTGGACCAGGCTGTTGCCCGCGCCAACGCCTACGCCGAGTACGCCGATCTGGTGTGGTGCGAAACCGGCACGCCTGACCTCGACTTCGCGAAGAAGTTTGCCGACGCCGTGCACAAGGTTCACCCCGGCAAGATGCTGGCCTACAACTGCTCGCCGTCGTTCAACTGGAAGAAAAACCTGGACGACGCCACCATCGCCAAGTTCCAGCGCGAACTCGGCGCCATGGGTTACAAGTACCAGTTCATCACGCTCGCCGGTATCCACTCCATGTGGTACAACATGTACGACCTGTCGCAAGACTACGTCAAGCGCGGCATGACCGCCTATGTCGAGAAGGTGCAAGAGCCCGAATTCGCAGCACGCGACCGCGGCTACACCTTTGTGTCGCACCAGCAGGAAGTGGGCACCGGTTACTTCGACGAAGTCACCACCACCATCCAGGGCGGCAAGTCCAGCGTGACCGCGCTGACCGGCTCCACCGAAGAAGAGCAGTTCCACTGAGCTGACTTCAACCCGATAAATTACCCAGACGCTTGTGCCTTCACAGGTACAGCTTTAGCCCGGACAGGAACTTAGGGCCTGTCCGGGCTTTTTTGTGGGCGCTTTTTGGCGTAGAGTGCAGTTTGTTACATAAAACACGACTGTGAACATCAATTCGAGGAGGCTGCCGTGTCGGAACTAACCGTGGGGTTCAAGCGTATTTCGTGTCCTGATTGCCAGGGGTCTGGCGAGTTGCGCATCGAAAGTGAAAACATCAACGAAGATTTCGAAGTCGAAAAGCAGACCGTCATCACAGAATGCCCGCGTTGCCTGGGCCTCGGCTTTTTGCCGCCCGGCTCGCCGCAATAACAACAACCGCACCTGCTTAAAGGGCCCGATGTGAATGGGCCTTGCCAACCTGCCGTAAAATAACGGCATGCAATCAATCAAGCTGGAAACAGGAAGGATCGTTCGGGTTATGACACCGCGAACTACGACTTCGTCCGTTTTCTGGAGTCATCCAGGGCGCTAGTCCGCACCCCTTGGTGATTGTTAGCTACAAATTTCATAGCTTAAATCCAAATCTCCCCATCAAAGCGCGGCATGTTCCGCGCTTTTTTGTTGCGTTTTCCTGTTTTCTGTTTGTCCTGAAAAGATACTCCCATGATTCAAATCACGCTCCCCGATGCCTCCAAACGAGAGTTTCCGCAAGCTGTCACGGTCGCTGAAGTCGCCGCTTCGATCGGCGCCGGCCTGGCCAAGGCCGCGCTGGGCGGCAAGGTCGACGGCAAGGTTGTCGACACCAGCTACCTGATAGCCAGGGACAGCGCGGTTTCCATCATCACGGCCAAGGATGCCGATGGCCTGGACATGATTCGCCATTCCACGGCGCACTTGCTGGCCTATGCCGTCAAAGAGCTGTTCCCGGATGCGCAGGTCACCATCGGCCCGGTGATTGAAAACGGCTTCTTCTACGATTTCTCGTACAAGCGTCCGTTCACGCCGGAAGACCTGGTGGCCATCGAAAAACGCATGACAGAGCTTGCCGCCAAGGATGAGCCCGTCACACGCCGCGTGTTGCCGCGCGACGAGGCCGTCGCGCATTTCAAGAGCATCGGCGAGCATTACAAGGCTGAAATCATCGCCAGCATTCCCGCCAACGAAGATGTCTCGCTTTACCGCGAAGGCGCCTTTGAAGACCTCTGCCGCGGCCCTCACGTGCCGAGCACGGGCAAGCTGAAATTCTTCAAACTGATGAAAGTGGCCGGCGCCTACTGGCGCGGCGACCACCGCAACGAAATGCTGCAGCGGGTTTACGGCACGGCCTGGGCCACCAAAGACGAGCTGCAGCAGTACCTGACGATGCTGGAGGAGGCGGAAAAGCGGGACCACCGCAAGCTCGGCAAGGAGCTGGACCTGTTCCACATCGACGACCATGCTCCCGGCCTGGTGTTCTGGCATCCCAAGGGCTGGACGGTCTGGCAGGGCGTTGAGCAGTACATGCGCAAGGTCTACCAGGACAACGGTTATCAGGAGGTCAAAGGCCCGCAGATCATCGACAAGACGCTGTGGGAAAAAACCGGCCACTGGGACAAATACCGCGACAACATGTTCACCACGGAGAGCGAAAAACGCGAATACGCGCTCAAGCCGATGAACTGCCCCGGCCATATCCTGATCTTCAAGCAGGGTATCAAGAGCTACCGCGACTTGCCGCTGCGCTACGGCGAATTCGGCCAGTGCCACCGCAACGAACCTTCGGGTGGCTTGCACGGCATCATGCGCGTGCGCGGTTTCACGCAGGACGACGGCCACATCTTCTGCACCGAAGACCAGATCCTCAAGGAATGCGTGGATTACACGACCTTGCTGCAGAAGGTGTATGCCGACTTCGGCTTCAAGAACATCATCTACAAGGTTGCCACGCGTCCCGAGGCCCGCATCGGCTCCGACGAAAGCTGGGACAGGGCCGAGCACGCCTTGATGGAAAGCCTGCGCGCGTCGGGCTGCGAGTTTGAGATCGCCCCTGGCGACGGCGCCTTTTACGGCCCCAAAATCGAATACACGCTGAAAGACGCGATCGGCCGCCAGTGGCAGTGCGGCACCATGCAGGTCGATTTTTCGATGCCGGAGCGCCTTGACGCCGAATATGTAGGCGAAGACGGCAACCGCCACCGCCCGGTGATGCTGCACCGCGCGATTGTGGGCAGCCTGGAGCGTTTTATCGGAATTTTGATCGAGGAACACGCCGGCGCCCTGCCGACCTGGCTGGCCCCGGAGCAGGTTTCGGTCCTCAATATCACCGATTCCCAGGCCGAATATGCCCAGGAAGTTGCCAAAACGCTGCAAAATCAAGGGCTTAGGGTCCACCTCGACCTGCGCAATGAGAAAATTACGTATAAAATACGGGAGCACTCGATGAAAAAGCTGCCGTACATCCTGGTCGTGGGCGACAAGGAGAAGGCAGCCGGAGCCGTTGCAGTGCGCGCCCGGGGTAACAAAGACCTTGGAGTGATGCCTCTCGATGCGTTTGCCCAGCAAATTGCCTCTGACATCGCACAAAAAGCCTGAATCGCCGACAAACTCACCAGAGTTTGCAGGGATTGAGCTTCTCGTCCTTGTGGGACGGGCGCAAGCCGCTATAGCTTTTATAGCAAGAGTTAAAGGATAGAACCATCGCTACTGAATTTCGTGACCGCCGTCACCGTGAAGAACGCAAGCACCGCTTGAACCGTGAAATCATGGCCCCCGAAGTGCGTCTGACCGGGCCAGACAACGAGCCTTTAGGCATTGTCAGCATCATGGAGGCCTTGCGCCTGGCAGGTGAGGCCGACGTGGATCTTGTTGAAATCTCCCCCACAGCGGTTCCCCCGGTGTGCAGGTTGATGGATTACGGCAAGTTCAAGTACGCCGAGCAGAAGAAGGCGGCGGAAGCGAAGTCCAAGCAAAAAGTGATCGAGATCAAGGAAGTCAAATTCCGGCCCGGCACTGACGATGGGGACTACAACATCAAACTGCGCAATATCAAGCGCTTTTTGGAAGAAGGCGACAAGTGCAAGATTACCTTGCGCTTTCGCGGTCGTGAAATCACGCACCAGGAACTGGGCTTGGCCCTGCTGGCGCGTATCCGCGACGAGTTGGCTGATTTGATTGTGGTGGAGCAATTCCCCAAGCTTGAAGGCAGGCAGATGGTCATGATGATCGCGCCGGGCCGTAAAAAGCCGGGTGGCGCCAAGTCGGCAGCCGATGCGGCTCCAGCTCCGGCACCGTCCGCAGCCTGAGGCCGGTGGGTAGAGAAAAGATCAGGGGCGCTTAGCTGCGTTCCGGTGAAAGCAGGCGAAAGCCCGCTTTCCAAAAGCAGAAGGGTCAAACCTTTTGCGACCGGTGAGGAGTCGAAAGACTCCTTGCTTAACAAGTGTCTCGGGGCCATCAAGTCTGCGGAAGGTTCGCAGCGCCTCACGAGCACAAATGAAAAGGAGCATTTATATGCCCAAAATGAAGACCAAGAGTAGCGCGAAGAAACGCTTTCGCGTTCGTCCGGGTGGTACCGTCAAGCGCGGCCAAGCCTTCAAACGTCACATCCTGACCAAGAAGACCACCAAAAACAAACGCCATCTGCGCGGTGCGGTGACTGTTCATGAGACCAATATGGGTCACATGGCACAGATGCTCCCAGGCCAGGGCATTTAATTTAACGACGAACAAGGAGTACACACATGCCTCGCGTCAAACGTGGTGTAACGGCTCGCGCCCGCCACAAAAAAGTTCTAGCCCTTGCAAAAGGTTTCCGCGGCCGCCGCGGCAATGTCTTCCGTATCGCCAAAGAAGCGGTAATGAAGGCTGGGCAATATGCCTACCGTGACCGCCGTACCAAGAAACGCGTGTTCCGCCAGTTGTGGATCGCCCGTATCAATGCAGCAAGCCGTTCATTTGGCTTGACCTACAGCCAGTTTGCCAATGGCCTGAAGAAAGCCGGCATCGAGATCGACCGCAAGGTTCTGTCCGACATGGCTATCAATGACAGCGCCGCTTTTGGCGCCATCGTTGAACAGGTGAAAGCCAAGCTGGCCGCCTGATTTTCAGGCCAGGCAGTATTGATGCTATCAAATCAATAGCTGCTTATCCAGAAGATTAAAGGGCTGGAGCTTGAAAAGGCTCTGGCCCTTTTTTATGGTCTTTTCCGCAGCGCTTGCGACTCCCGACGGGATGAGAGTGCTGCCGAAAGTGCCTTTGCTGTTTTGTATTTCGACCAAGAGAATTTATGAATCCACCTGACGCCCTCAATGAACTGGTCAGCAGCGCCAAGTCGAGTTTTGCGCAGGCCCTGACGCCCGCTGACCTGGAAAACGCCAAGGCCCAGTTCCTGGGCAAGACCGGCCGCGTGACCGAACTGATGAAGGGTATGGCTGCGCTCAGCGTCGAAGAGAAGAAATCCCGGGGCGCTGCCATCAACCTGGCCAAGCAGGCCATCGAGGCCGCGCTGACCGAGCGCCGCCAGGCGCTGGCCGATGCAGAACTGCAAAAGCAACTCAAGGCTGAAGCACTCGACGTCAGCCTGCCAGGCCGTCAGCGTACGCAGGGCGGCTTGCATCCAGTGTCGCTGACACTGGAGCGCATTGAAGGCATTTTTGGTTCCATGGGCTTTGATGTCGCCCAAGGCCCCGAGATTGAAACCGACTGGTTCAATTTCACGGCGCTCAACACGCCCGAAGACCATCCGGCGCGCTCCATGCACGACACCTTTTATGTCGAGGGTGGCACCGAAGCCGCGCCCAACCTGCTGCGCACCCACACCAGCCCCATGCAGATCCGCTACGCGGTCCAGCATGTCAAAAAGCACCGCGCAGTGATCGATGCCGGCGGCCGCATGCCGGAGATCCGCGTCATCGCGCCGGGCCGCACCTACCGCGTCGACAGCGACGCCACCCACTCGCCCATGTTCCACCAGTGCGAAGGCCTGTGGATCGGCGAGAACGTGAGCTTCAAGGATCTCAAGTTCGTCTTCACCGATTTCTGCCGCACCTTCTTTGAAAGCGACGATCTGGTGCTGCGCTTCCGGCCCAGCTTTTTCCCGTTCACCGAGCCCAGCGCCGAGATCGATATCCAGTTCCAGACCGGGCCGCTGGCTGGCCGCTGGCTGGAAGTGGCCGGCTCCGGCCAGGTGCACCCGAACGTGGTGCGCAACATGGGGCTGGACCCCGAGAAGTACATCGGTTTTGCCTTCGGCATGGGCCCCGACCGCCTGACCATGCTGCGCTACGGCGTGAATGATTTGCGCCTGTTCTTCGATGGCGACATCCGCTTCCTGTCCCAGTTCCAGTCCTGAAATACAAGAACAAGAAAAACAAGGTTAGACCATGCAATTCCCAGAATCCTGGTTGCGCGAATTCTGCAACCCGCCTTTGAATACCCGGCAGCTCGCCGACACGCTCACCATGGCCGGCCTGGAGGTCGAAGAACTCAAGCCGGTGGCGCCGCCGTTCACCAAGATCGTTGTGGGCGAAATCAAGGAGGCCGTCCAGCACCCCGACGCCGACCGCCTGCGCGTCTGCCAGGTCGACGTGGGGCAGGGCAGCCTGCTCAACATCGTCTGTGGTGCGCCCAATGCCCGCGTGGGTATCAAGGTGCCGTGCGCATTGGTCGGTGCGGAGTTGCCGCCCGGTGAAGACGGCAAGCCTTTCCTGATCAAGGTCGGCAAGCTGCGCGGCGTGGAAAGCCAGGGCATGCTGTGCTCCGCGCGCGAGCTCAAACTCTCTGAAGACCACGGTGGCCTGCTCGAGTTGGCCGCTGATGCGCCGCTGGGCCAGGACATCCGCGAGCACCTGAAGCTCGACGACACCCTGTTCACCCTCAAGCTCACGCCCAACCTGGCGCATTGCCTGAGCGTTTTTGGCGTCGCGCGTGAAGTGGCTGCACTCACGGGTGCGCCGTTGAAGACGCCGGCCATTCCCGCAGTGAAGGCTACCGATGCCACGAAGCTGCCGGTCAAGATCAGCGCGCCCGACTTGTGTGGCCGCTTTTCCGGGCGTGTGGTGCGCAATGTCAACACCAAGGCCGTTACCCCGCAATGGATGGTTGACCGCCTGGCCCGTTGCGGCCAACGCAGTGTGACGGCGCTGGTGGATATTTCCAACTACGTGATGTTCGAGCTGGGCCGCCCCTCGCACATCTTTGACCTCGACAAGATCCACGGTGGGCTCGACGTCCGCTGGGGCAAGCCCGGCGAGACGCTGAAGCTGCTCAACGGCAATACCGTGACGGTTGACGAAAAGGTTGGCGTCATTGCCGATGACGTGCAGGTCGAGTCGCTGGCCGGCATCATGGGCGGCGACGCAACTTCCGTGTCTGACGACACAAAACACGTTTACGTCGAAGCCGCCTTCTGGTGGCCGAAAGCCATTGCCGGCCGTTCACGCCGTTACAACTTTTCGACGGACGCGGGTCACCGTTTTGAGCGAGGTGTAGACCCCGGCCAGACTGTCGAACACATCGAGCGCATCACGCAGCTGATCATCGACATCTGCGGCACGGCAGATACCGTCTGCGGCCCCATGGACGACCAGCAAGTCAATGTGCCCAAAGCCGCGCCAGTCACCTTGCGTGTGGCGCGCGCGGCCAAAGTGATTGGCATGCCGCTGACACAGGCGCAATGCCTGGATGCCCTGCAACGCCTCGGCCTGCCGGTGACGCAAGGTGCTGGCGGTGAGGGCACACTGACCGTAACCCCACCCAGCTACCGTTTTGATCTGCAGATCGAAGAAGATCTCATTGAAGAAGTCGTGCGCATGGTGGGCTACAACCAGCTCCCCGAAACGCCACCGCTGGCGCCCATCACCGCCAGCTTGCGCGCTGAGGCCGAGCGCAGCCCCTTTGGTGTGCGCCGCGCACTGGCATCGCTGGGCTACCAGGAAACCATCAACTTCAGCTTCGTGGAAGAGCGCTGGGAGCATGAGCTTGCCGGCAACCCCAATCCCATCAAGCTGCTCAATCCCATTGCCAGCCAGATGAGCGTGATGCGCTCCTCGCTGCTGGGGTCGCTGCTGCAAGTGCTCAAGTTCAACCTGGACCGCAAGGCGCCACGCGTGAACGTGTTTGAGCTCGGCCGCGTCTTTCTGCGTGATGCGCAGGTCCAGAACACAGACACCACTGTGGCGGGTTTCAACCAGCCCATGCGCGTGGCTGGCCTGGCTTACGGTCCGCGCGCCGCGCTGAACTGGAGCCAGTCTGACAAGGCCGTGGATTTCTTCGACATCAAAGCTGACGTGGAGGCATTGCTCGCGCCACTCCAGGCCATCTTTGCGCCGGCTGTACACCCCGCCATGCACCCCGGCCGCTGCGCCAGCGTGTCCGTGGGCGGCAAGCCGATCGGCTTTGTCGGTGAATTGCACCCGCAGTGGCGCCAGGGCTATGACCTGGCCCAGGCGCCGCTGCTGTTCGAACTGGACCTTGAAGCCGTGCTGCAGCGGCCTGTGCCGGAGTTCAAGCCCGTCAGCAAGCTCCAGCCGGTTGAGCGCGACATCGCCGTCATCGTGGCCGAAAGCGTCACCCATGCCGCGCTGATGGCGGCCATCCATGGCGCCAATACACAGGGCCTGCTCAAAGGCGCGACGCTGTTTGACGTCTATCGCCCCCAGCAGGCCAGCGCCAGCATGCAGATGGGTGAAAAAAGCCTGGCGGTGCGCTTGGTGCTTTCGAGCGACGCCGCTACACTGACCGACGAGGAGATTGAGGCGGCCGTTCAGGCGGTTCTCGCAAATCTGCAGGGTCAGCTGGCGGCACGCTTGCGTGCCTGACCCGCCACGACAAGCTTTCAAAAATAAAAATCGCAGGAGTACCGCCGCATGGAATTTTCTGTAGAGAGCCTGGAAACCCCGGCGCTGACCAAAGCTCACCTGGCCGAGTTGCTGTTTGAGCAGATCGGGCTCAACAAGCGCGAATCCAAAGACATGATCGACGCGTTTTTTGACCTGATCTCAGACAGCCTGGTGGACGGAAACGATGTAAAAATTTCCGGTTTCGGCAACTTCCAGATCCGCACCAAGGCCCCGCGCCCTGGCCGCAATCCCCGCACCGGGGAGGCCATCCCCATCCAGGCCCGCCGCGTGGTCACATTCCACGCCAGCCACAAGCTCAAGGACCAGATCCAGGGCGAAAATCCGGCTGAGTAGAGTAGGGGGCGGCAGTCCGCCGCCGGTTGCCGTTTATTGCACCGTCGGCGTGGCTTTGTAACGCCATGTCAGTTGTGTGACGGAACAACACATTTCAAAAAACCCAAGCAACTCTTTGCGCTAAGTTTCGACTTAGAGTAGATTTGGAGGTTTCCTCCTTAGCGCATTGATTTAATTGGAGAAAACCCTTCCACCCATCCCGGCGAAACGCTATTTCACCATCGGTGAAGTCAGCGATTTGTGCGGCGTCAAACCTCACGTGCTCCGTTATTGGGAGCAAGAGTTCACGCAGCTACGCCCGATGAAAAGGCGCGGCAACCGCCGCTACTACCAGCACCATGAGGTGCTCATGATCCGCCGCATCCGTGATTTGCTCTACGACCAAGGCTTCACTATTAGCGGCGCGCGCAACAAACTCCAGGAAATCGTCCAGATCGAACGCGACAAGCGCCGCAACGGCGAAGTCATGCTTGACGGTGTTGAAGTGCTTGAAGGCGGCGATTCCTTGCTTGAGGATTTCGAAGACTCCGTGGACCACTCCGATTTCGAAGACAGTGAACCCGAAGGCGCTGACCTGCCCACGGGCACCGCCGCGCAGCAAAGGCTGCAACTGGTACGCCGCGAGTTGTTCGAAATCCGCGATCTCCTCGGCACCAACCACTGAGAAGCACTCAGCGGCAGGCTATAATCTGAGGCTTGTCGGTGTGTGGCGCAGCCTGGTAGCGCACTTGCATGGGGTGCAAGGGGTCGAAGGTTCGAATCCTTTCACACCGACCAATATTGATAGGGGTTAGCAGATTAGCGTCTGCTAACCCTTTTTCATTGGCGGGCCAGAAACCGCAAAGAGCAGGGTGTGCAAAAGGACTGCAAGCGGCCTACGCTGCGGCGGCAATGCCCTGCGTAGCGCGCTGCAGCGCAGCCCGCGCCAGCAAGCGTGTGGAGTCCAGCGTCGGCAGCGGTGAATTCGCGTCGCTCATGATCAGCGGGATCTCGGTGCAGCCCAGCACCACCGCATCACAGCCTTCGCTTTTCATGCGCGCCATGACTTGCTGGAAATAGGCAATCGCTTCAGGCTTGAAGACGCCGTACACCAGCTCATCCATGATGATGCGGTTGATTTCATCGCGTTCGGCGTCGGCAGGGCGCAGGTATTGCAGACCGCGCGCCGACAGCTTTTCAGGATAGACCTCGCTGTTCGTCAGCCAGCGGGTGCCCGTGATGCCGATGCGCCGGTAGCCACGCTGCGCTGCTTCTTCCGCGACGACTTCTGCGATGTGCAGCCATGGCAAAGGTGAACGCTCCTGAACATAGGCAAACGCCTGGTGAATGGTGTTGTCGGGGCAGATCAGGAAGTCGACGCCCGCTTTGGCCAGCTTGTGGGCTGAGGCCAGCATCACGTCGCCCACGCCCTGCCAGTCGTCCCGGTAGATGTGCACCATATAGTCCGACAGCGAAGGCGTGTGCATCGACACCTCCGGATGGGCGTGCGGCCCCAGGTGTTTGGCGCCTTCCGCGCAAATGGTCTGGTAACAAAGCGCTGCGCCTTCCGCAGAGCAGCCGACGATGCCGATGTGCTGGGGTTTCGTTGTGGAGTTCATGGGCTTGAGTGAGGTAGGTGCCGCGCTGGCCTGATTGCGTGTCTGTTTGATCAGCTAGCGCCGCGACCGCCTGTTTTCAACCCCGCGGAAAACCCTGAGTGGTGTCTGTCCACCCACTTGTTTTTATTTGCCTATCGAATCGGCAAGAAACCCAATCAGGTGGCGTTGTGCCGTGTTGAGCGGCATGGGTGACGAGATCAACGCAAGCTCGGTGGGCGCAAGCACCGGAAAGCCCTCGTCTTCACGCAGCGCGCGGTGTTCCGGCAATACGGCTGTGGTCGGCAGCACGGTGATGCCCAGCCCCGATGCGACAGCGGCCTGAATGCCGGTGAGGCTATGGCTGCCAAACACCACGCGCCATCGTTTCCCGATTTTGTCCAGCGCCCGGATGGCGCGCTGCCGATAGACGCAGCCCTGTGGAAACACGGCCAGCGGCACTTCGTCTTCGTTTTGCAAAGCCGCTTTTCCGGCAACCCATACCAGGGATTCGGGCCACGACGCGATGCACTCCCCGCTGCCGGGTTCGCGTTTGATCAAGGCGATGTCGATCTCGCCAAGGTGCAGCTTGTGGCTCAGGTCCGTACTCATGCCGCTGACGGTTTCCAGCCGCACGCCTGGGTGGATGGCCAGGAAGTCCGACAACATCGCCGACATGCGTTGCGCGTTGAAGTCCTCGGGCACGCCCACACGAACGGGAGTCAGCGCCGTGGGCGCCGACAGCACGTCTTCCGCCTCCTGCGCAATCGCGAGCAGGCGGCGCGCGTAGGCCGCGAGTATCTCTCCATGCTCGGTGGGGCTGACACGCTTGCCTGTCCTGTCGCGAACCAGCAAGGCACGTCCGACGCTTTCCTCCAGCTTGTTGATTTGCTGGCTGACGGTTGACTGGGTGCGGTGCACGCGCTCTGCGGCCCGCGTGAAGCTGCGCTCGTCGACAACACAGACCAGGGTTTTGAGGAGTTCGAGATCGAGCATAGATGCTTATTGATAAATCAACTGATAGACAAATGATAATTTAATTTGCAAATATCAAATGGGGATTGCATAGTCCCTGGCGTACAAGACTTACGGGACCGATTCATGACCCTTGAACACACGCCAAGGCCAAGCTGGCTCACCTTTGACTGCTATGGAACCCTGATCCAGTGGGACGAAGGCCTGCGCGCGGCGGTCCAGAAAATCCTCAGGCTCAAAGGTGCGCCCGACATTCCTCCCGCCGACTTGATTGCCCTGCACGACCGCTACGAGCACCAACTTGAGCAAGAGAGGCCGCACCGCTCGTTTCGCGAGGTGTCTGACCAATCGGTGCGCATGGCGCTTGAGGCGCTGGGCTTGCGCAGCGACGCCGGGGACGGCCGCATCCTGACCGACGGCATCGGTGCGATGCCGCCGTTTCCCGAGGTTGTCGGCGCACTGCGGCGGCTCAAAGAACTCGGCTTCAAGCTGTGCATCGTGTCCAACACCGATGACGACATCATTGCCGGCAACGTGGCGCAACTGGGCGGGACGATAGACCGTGTCATCACGGCCCAGCAAGCCGGCGCCTACAAACCGGCAAGGCGCCTGTTCGACTACGCCCATGCAGAACTGGGCGTGAGCAGGCATGACGTCGTGCACATCTGCGCAAGCCCGCATCTTGACCATGCCGCCGCGCGCGACATCGGCTTCAGGTGTGTGTGGATAGACCGCGGCGTCAGGGCGCCCTTGCCGGACTACACGCCTGATGCAACACTGGCCAGGCTGGATGAAGTGCCTGGCCTGTTTCAGAAGCTTGGCTGGTAACCGGCAATCAATCGCTCAATGTGAAGGAGATTCTTGAATGGCCCATACCCTATCAGTAGCGGCGCCGGCTGTGAAGGGCCGGCGCGTCGACCTGGCCTCCGATGCCGTGCAGCAAACCCGCTTCGAGCTTGCCGCCTGCTTTCAGCTTGCGGCTAGGTTCGGCTTTGAAGAAGGCATCTGCAATCACTTCTCGGCCCTGGTGCCTGGCCATGACGACCTGTTCTTCGTGAACCCCTATGGCTATGCCTTTCGCGAGATCACAGCGTCGCGCTTGCTGGTCTGTGACTTTGACGGCAACGTGCTGGACGGCGAGGGGCAACCCGAAGCCACCGCATTTTTTATTCATGCGCGCCTGCACCGCCTGCAGCCGCGGGTGCGCGTCGCCTTTCACACCCACATGCCCAACGCCACCGCGCTGAGCATGCTGGAAGGACCGCCCCTTCTGTGGCTGGGCCAGACGGCCCTGAAGTTCTACGGGCGCGTCGCTGTTGACGAGCACTACAACGGCCTGGCGCTCGACAACTCCGAGGGCGACCGCATCAGCGCTACATTGGGAGACGCCGACGTGGTGTTTCTGAAGAACCACGGCGTGATCGTGACAGGCCCCACCATCGCCGAAGCCTGGGACGATCTTTATTACCTTGAGCGCGCCGCAGAAGTCCAGCTCAAGGCGATGAGCACCGGGCGGCCGTTGCGCAGCATTCCTCATGAGGTGGCGCAGCGCGCCTACGAGCAGATGCGGGTGGGCGACCCTGCCAGTGCGCGGGCGCACCTTGACAGCATGCTTCGCATGTTGAAAGAGGGCAGCGCGTAGCGGCCGTTCGTGTTGGGCCCGCCGTCAGGCGGGCTCGGGCGCCAGTTCCGCCGCAGCTTCAGCTTGCCCGGCCTCGGCCTCACCATCGCCGAGTTCACCGCCCAGTGCGTCCAGCACGTCAGGGATCAGCGACGACAGCTCGCCGGTGATGATGGCCGCGTCGGTGTCAAAGCCATCGTCGTCCTTGCCGCTTTCCTGCACGCCGTCCAGCACCACATCCAGCAGCTTGAGTTTTTTGAGTTGCGCGGTTTCCGTCAGCACAAAAGACACGCGCTCGTTCCACGTCATCGCCAGTTGCGTCGGCAGTTTGCCGGCGGCGATGTGCTGGGCCACTTCGTCAATCTCCAGCGTGTGGCGTGAATAGCGCACTGTCGATTTCTGATCGTCCGGTGTCTTGAGTTCGCAGTCGCGGTCTACCGTGAAGTTGTAGGGCGCTTCGCGGGTCGACAGCCAGTGCGACATCGCCGCCGCGGCCGACATCTGCGTCTGGATGGGGCTGGCCTTGAGGCCGGGCAGGGCGCCTGGCACTTCACTCAGCGCTTCCACCAGGTAACTCACGATTTTGTCGGCGCCTGTGAGGTTGCCGGCGTCGACCACCAGGAATCTGTTGGTCATGTCGATCCAGAGCGTGGTCGTTGAGCGCTTGGTGAAGGCGCGCGGCAGCAAGTCGAGCATGACTTCCTGCTTGAACTCCTTCTTGATCTTGGCGCCCACCCGTTCGCGGCCGGTTTCTTCCTTGTATTTCTCGATGCGCTCTTCCACCGCAGCCTTGATGGCCGACGAGGGCACAGGCCGGCGTTCGGTGCACAGCCGGGCGATCAGCTGGCGGCCCACGCTTTCGAGCAGCACCGTGCTCTTGTTGCCGCGCGGCGGCACCCAGCCGCTGGATTCGGGCTCTGTGGCGCCGCAGGGCACAAAGCGATGGGACTGGAAAATTTCTTCAAGCGCTTCCAGCGGTGGAAGCACAAAATCGTCGGCAATGCGAAAAAAGATTGCGGTGTTGAACATGGAATCCGGGGAAGGGGTTGAAAGAAAGAAGAGGGAGGCGGGCTGAAGGCCGGGGGAGTGGCTTGCCGCTTGCGGGGAAATTCTAGCGGTGCTTTTTTTGCAAGGCGTCGAATCCGGCTCAGGCTCAGATGAGAAGGCTGTCGTTAACCTTCATTCAATATCAAAGGCGTGGATACCGTAGGCGCCCTTGCGGCGGTCTTCAAAGTACTGCTCTAGCGTCTGCTTGACTGTCTTGAAGGCAATTTCGTCCCAGGGGATTTCGGCCTCGGTGAACAGTTTTGCTTCCATGGTCTCGTGGCCCGGGTTGAACTCGGTGCTCAAGAGTTTTGCCCGGTAGTACATGTGAACCTGGCCGACGCGCACCACGTTCATGAGGGTGAAAAGGCCCAGCAGCTCATACTGGGCGCCGGCCTCTTCATCAGTCTCGCGGGCCGCACCCTGCGCGGTGGTTTCGCCCAGCTCCATGAAGCCGGCGGGCAAGGTCCACTTGCCGCGGCGCGGTTCGATATTGCGTTTGCACAGCAGCACCTGGGCGCCGTCTTCGCCCCAGGTAGGCACCGTACCGACCACATTGAGCGGGTTTTCGTAATGGACCGTATTGCAGGCCGGGCAGACGGCCCGCTCTTTTGTGTCGCCGTCATCCGGCAAACGGTACACCACGGCGGTGCCGCAGACGCGGCAGTGGTTCAGGGGCGGGCGTTGCATTCAATGAGTGTAGCGGCTTTGCGCCTGCCGACGCCCGCTGGGGCGCATGGCAGGTTGGCTGATGCGCTATAAAAAAAGTAGCACCTTACGCCCGCTCCTATTGGGTTGAGTGGATTTTTGGTTGATTCACGCTATTTGAGCGACGAGTAATTCACCGGTACCCAGGTGTAAGCCTTGCCTGCACCCTTGCGCACATGGCCCAGGCCGGGGAATGCGATATGCGCCGCGCCGACCAGGTAGCCGTTTTTTGCGGCATCGGCATAGGCCTTGGCGCGCTCTTTGGCAGCCGGGGGCGATTCCGAGTCAAACTTGATGGTGACTTCCGGGTTGTCGAACTGAACGGCCGCCACATGCATCAGGTCGCCCCACAGCACCAGCTTTTCGCCTTTGCTTTCCACCACATACACGCTGTGACCGGCAGTGTGGCCGTGGGTGGGTTGCGCCTTGACACCGGGCACCAGCTCGGTGGCGCCTTCAAAGGTCTTGAGCTTGCCGGCCGCGGCATAGGGCTTGATGGACGCCATGGCGCCCTGGAAGAAGCCCTGGGACTCTTTGGGCGCTGCGTTCATTTTGGCTTCGTCCAGCCAGAAGTCGGCGTCTGCCTTGTCCACACGCACCACGGCATTCGGGAAGGCCATGGCGCCGTTGACCACCAAACCACCCACATGGTCGGGGTGCAGGTGGGTGATGTAGATCTCGTCGACCTGCTCGGGCTGGTAGCCGGCGGCCTTGAGGTTGGCCTGCAGGCTGCCCAGGGTAGGGCCGAAGAGGCCGGAGGCGCCGGTGTCGATCAGCACCAGCTTGCTGCCTGTGTTGATGAGGTAGGCGTTGACCGAGGTCTCGACTGCATCAGGCAGGAACGAACGCTTCAGTGCCGCGCCGACCTTGGCCGGTGTCGTATTGGTCAGCAAGTCTTTCACCGGCAGCTTGACGGTGCCGTCCGACAGGGCGGTGACTTCAAAGTCGCCGAGTGGCAGGCGGTAATAGCCGGGGGCCTGGGTTTTGACCATGGGGCCGGCGGCCAGGGCCGGTGCTGCAAAACCTGCCAGGCCGCATAGCAGGGCGGTGGCTGCAAGATTTTTCAAAGAACGTGACATGAAATGACTCCCTTGGGTTGAATGCAATGTTGGGGCGGTGCGGGGTGGATTCTTATGCAGCTGCGCCGTGGGTGAAGGCGCAGCCGCAGTAACCCGGCTTGCGGCACAGGTTTTCCGGCAGACGGGTGGCTATGAAGTTGATAGCCGTTTTCCGGTGTATTAACTGGGTAAAAGGCCAATCCGGCATAAAAAAACCGGGCATGAGCCCGGTTTCCTGGATGCGTACCTGACGCAACTGCAGCCTCTTGATCAGGCCTTCGTCGTCTTGGTGTGCTTTTCGATCAGGCTGCGTGCCGTGTCCAGCAGCTTTTTGCCGTCAAAGCCCTTCTTGTTCATGTCTTCCACCCACTCGACTTCCACCGTGCGGGATTTGCGGCGGAACTCCTGGGCTTCGGCGGCGCTCACGGTGTAGATCGTGTTGCCGCGGTCGCTGGCGGTCTTGCGGCCCGGGACATCATTGCCCTGCTGCACCTTGCCCAGCCAGGCCGAGGTGGCCATGCCAGAGTTGTTGTCGATGACTTTCTTGAGATCGGGCGCCAGCGAGTTGTACTTGGCCTTGTTCATTGCCATCACAAAAGTGGTGGTGTAGAGGCTGCCGCCGGCAGGGTCGAACTCTGCGTGGAACTTGGTGAGCTCGTTGACCTTGACCGAAGGCACGACTTCCCAGGGAATCACGCAGCCGTTGATGGTGCCCTTGCTCAACGCGTCGGGAATCTGCGGCAGCGGCATGCCGACGGGCGTCGCGCCCAGCACGCCCATCAGCTTGGTGACCTGGCGGGTCGGCGCGCGCAGCTTGAGGCCGCGCATGTCGGCGATGGACTTGACGGGCTTGTCCACCGTGTGAATGACGCCAGGGCCGTGCACCTGCAGCGCCAGCACCTGGGTGTCTTTGAACTCATCGGGTGCGACCGTCTGCACGTATTCCCAATAGGCCTTGGAGGTGGCTTCGGCATTGGACATCATGAAGGGCAGCTCAAACACCTCGATGCGCGGGAAGCGCCCTGCGGTGTTGCCGGGCAGCGTCCACACCACGTCGACGACGCCATCTTTGGCCTGGTCATAAAGCTGCACGGGCGTGCCGCCCAGCTGCATGGCGGGGTAGCCTTCAAACTTGATGCGGCCGCCGGATTCTTTTTCGACCTTGTCCATCCAGGGTTTGTGCATGGCCAGCCACACATTCGATTGCGGCGACATGAAGGTGTGGAACTTGAGCGTAACGGCCTGTTGCGCCAGGCCGCTCAGGGCCGGTGCACCCAGCGCCACGGCGGCGCCGGATTTCAGAAGTGTGCGACGTTGAATCATGAGGGTCTCCTGGGATGGTCTTAAGGTAACGTTAAAAGCGGCCTGCGGCGTCTGGTGCTTACCCCAGTCCTGCCCGGGTAAAAGTCACTGGATCCGTTAACGACAGTGTCATTTGATGAACCCCACCAGCCATAAGGGAATGATGGGAAAGAACAAAAAGAGCATGGTGCGGATCACGTCGCTGATGAGAAATGGCATCACGCCGCGGTAGGTTTCGCCCATGGGCACCTTTTTGGCCAGGCCGTTGACGATGTAGACGTTCAGGCCCACCGGTGGGGCGATCAGCCCGAAGCCGACCGTCATCAGCACCATGATGCCGAACCAGATCGCCACCGACTCCTTGGCCATGCCGAAGTCCAGCGCCATCACCATGGGGAAAAAGATGGGGATCGTCAGCAGCAGCATCGACAGCTCGTCCATCACCGCGCCCAGCAGCACGTAAAAGAGCAGGATGGCCACCACCACGATCAGCGGCGAGAGGCCCCAGCCACCGACAAGCGCCGCCAGCTGGTTGGGCACCTGCGTCAGCGCCAGCGCGGAGTTCATCAGGTCGGCGCCGATAAAGATCAGGAAAATCATCGCCGCGCTCACGGCCGTGCCGTAAAAACATTCCTTGAACTTTTGCAGCGTCATTTCGCCCTTTAGCAGGGCGGTGATGAAGGTAGATGCGGCGCCTACGGCAGCGCCTTCCGTCGGCGTGAAGTAGCCGCCGTAAATGCCGCCAAACACCAGCAGGAAGATGATCACGATGGGCGCTACACCGATCAGCGACTTCATGGTGACGCCCTGGTGGCCGGCCTGCACTTCAGGTGCATGGCCGGGCACCACGCGCACATAAATCGCCACGGCAATCATGTAGCCGCACATCGCGATGATGCCGGGAATGATGGCGGCTGCAAACAGCTTGCTGATGTTCTGCTCGGTCAGGATCGCATAGATCACCAGCACGATGGAAGGCGGCAACTGGATGCCCAGCGTGCCGCCGGCGGCCAGCGTGCCCGTGGCGAGGCGCCCTGAATAGCCGTGGCGCTGCATCTCGGGCAGGGCCACGCCGGTGATGGTGGCCGCCGTGGCCACCGACGAGCCGCTGATGGCGCCGAAGGCCGCACAAGCCAGCAAGGACGCCATGGCCAGCCCGCCCTTGAAGCGGCCCATGACACCCGCCGCAAACTCAAACAGCGACTTGCTGATGCCTCCCTTGGTGGCGAAGTGGCCCATCAGGATGAAGAGCGGGATGACGGAGAGGTCGTAACCGGCAAAGCGCGCAAAGGCCTGCGAATTCAGGAAGCTGGCAAAAGGCGGCCAGCCGGTCTGCGTGACATAGCCGATGGCCCCTGCGGCAAACATGCTGACGGCAATCGGCACGCGCACGGCCATCAGGGCCAGCATGCTGCCGAAGATCAGCAGCGTCAAACTCAAGGAACTCATATCGGGGTCTCCACAGCTTCAGTCTTGCCGAAGCCGAACACGGTTTGGTGCAGCGCGATCAGGCCCGTCAGCACAAAGGGCGGGACCATGGAGGCATACACCACCCATTCAGGAAAGCCCATGATCTGTGTCTCTGAATGGGCGGACCACACATTGAGCCCGCCCAGCGTGGTGCGCCAGGCCAGCAGGCCGAAGATCACCACCAACAGCAAAGTGCCGAAGCGATCCAGCTTGTCATTGACTTTGTCGCTCAGGTTGGCGGTGAAGAAATCCACAATGATGTTGCCGCGGCGCAGCTGGCATAGCGGCATAAAGAGGGCAATCGCGGCGCCGGCGGCCACGCCGGTGAGCTCAAACGCGCCGACGATGGAGTCGCCGGTGGTGTTGCGGCCTATCAGGCTGGCGCAGGTCATCAGCGTGATGCAGGTCAGCAGCACGCCGGCCAGGATGGCGCACAGCTTGGCAAGTTTTTCAAGAATCTTCAAACGCGTCTCCAGTGATCCAGTGATTTTGTACGGGAGGGGAACAAGGCATACGGGTTGCCATCATTGCTGCATTTTGCAGGCCTTGTGACAGCCCCCGGTATCTGGCGGATTATGAAGAAACCCGCCCGCAGGCGGCAGGTGGGTTACCCCGGGGCTTCCGGGGTAATTGCGCGGTGATTAAAACAGGTGCGCGGTGATCGCGCAAGCTGCCACCTCCTGTTTTTGCCATGCAAAACGGCCGCACAAGGCGGCCGTTTGTCTCATCTCTGCATTCGCAGCAGGTGCGGTGCAATGTCTGTTTGTTTGCTTGCGCTTATGCAACCTTGACGGTCAGCGTGGTCAAACCCGCTACACCGCCCACCATGGTGTCACCCGACACCACGGCATTCACGCCTTCGGGTGTTCCGGTGTAGATCAGGTCGCCGGGCTGAAGCTCCCACGCGGCTGACAGGTGCTCGATGGTTTCAGCCACATTCCAGATCAGCTTGGAGACATTGCTGCGCTGGCGGTCCTTGCCGTTGACCTGGATATAGATCTCGGCGTTGTTCACGTCACCGGCCTGGGCCGCGGGTGTGATGGGGCCGATGGGCGCTGAGTCGTCGTAGGCCTTGCCGATGCACCAGGGGCGGCCCTGCTTTTTCATCTCGCCCTGCAGGTCGCGGCGCGTCATGTCCAGGCCGACGGCGTAACCATAGATGTGCTTTTGCGCGTCTGCCGCCTTGATGTTTTTGCCGCCCGTGCCGATGGCCACGACCAGTTCAATCTCATGGTGCAGGTTCTTGGTGAGCGACGGGTAGGGAATGGTGCCGGTGGCGCCGGCGTCTACCACGACGGCGGCATTAGCGGGCTTGAGGAAGAAGAAGGGCGGCTCGCGGCCGGTGAAACCCATCTCCTTGGCGTGCTCTTCGTAGTTGCGGCCCACGCAGTAAATGCGGTTGACCGGGAAGCGGTCTTTGGTGCCGACGACGGGGACGGACACTGCGGCCGGTGGGGTGATAACAAAACTCATGACAACCTTTCTTCTCTGTGTATGCCCAATGCCTGATGCACCGGGCGGTCTGAAAAACTGAACAGCACACAACCCTGCGCCGAACGCAATTGCGCAGTGTGCCACGACGGAATCACAAAATGGTCTCTGGGGCCAAACTCGAAAGTCGAAGTCTTGCCGCCTTGCTCAATGCTGACGGAACCGGTACCTTCGACCACGCTGAAAACAGCCCCGTCGGTCTGCCGCCAGGGCTTGCCCGCAAAGCCCGCCGGCAGGCGCTGCATGAAGGTCGCCATGGTCGGCATGGGCGAGCCGCCGGTGGCCGGGTTTACATAGCGCAGCTTGACGCCGTCCCAGGCATCGATGTCGGCATGGGTTTCCAGCTGGTGCAGCGTCTCGCGCGTGCGGTCGTAGGGGTAGCTGAAGATGGGCGAGGTCTTGCCGCCGAAGGGTGCGTCATAACGCATCGGCAGCATGTTGGCGCCATAGCGGTGGGTGCTGATGCCTTCGGGCTTGGTGACCTCTTGTTGCTTGGCCGTGCCGTTTTCGGCAAAGCCCGCATCAAAGAAGCGCAGCATGGGAATGTCCAGGCCGTCCAGCCAGACCACGGGCGTGTCGGATTCCACGCGGCCTTCGTGCCCGTGGTCGTGCCAGGTCCAGCTCGGGGTGATGATGAAGTCGCCCGGTTTCATTTGTGTGCGTTCGCCGTCCACCGCGGTGAAGGCGCCATGGCCTTCCACCACAAAGCGCAGCGCGCTTTGCGTGTGGCGGTGGCTGGGCGCGATTTCGCCCGGCATGATGACCTGCAGGCCCGCGTACAGCGACTGCGTGATGCACGACTGCCCGCGCAGGCCCGGGTTCTCCAGGATCAGCACGCGGCGCACCGCTTCTTCAGCGGTGATCAGTTCGCCCGACTTCATCAGGAAGGGATGCACGTCAGCGTACTTCCACAGCGCCGGCTGGCACGGCGTGCTGGGCGACTGCGGCACCAGGGCATGCAGCACTTCCCATAGCGGCGTCATGCTGTGTGCCGAAATCGCATCGTAAAAAGCTTTGCGCGCGGCGCTGTTGGGCGCTGTGCTCTGGCCGTGGGTGGGTGGGGGCGTCATGTCCATGGTGGGTGTCCAGTCTCTGGTTTTAAAGATCGCCGTTGTCGAAATCGTTGTCGAAGTACACGCCGTCATGCGTGAGCAACTGCTGCAGTTGTTTCACGTCTGTATCGGAAAAAGATTGCCCGGCAGACAGCATCGCCGCCGCCGTGCCCGCGGCCTGGCCCATCACAAAGCAGCCGCCGCTGGCGCGTGCGGCCGACTGGCCCTCATGCGTCATCGAGGCGCAGCGGCCCGCCACCAGCAGGTTGGCCACGCCCTGGGGCACCAGCATGCGCCAGGGCAGGTCGTTGTAGGCGCGGCCTTGCGCGGCATCTACATTGCGCGGAAATTGCCAGTCGATACGGCCATCGGCATGCAGCTCCATCGGCCAGGCGTTGATGCCGATGGCATCGTCAAAGCGGGCCGAGGAGAGGATGTCTTCGCCGCTCAAGGCATAGAGGCCCTGAATGCGGCGCGTTTCGCGGATACCGACTTGCGGTGCGATGTCCACGATGGCGGAGTCTTCAAAGCCCGGCACCTCGCTGCGCAGAAAGCGGAAGTATTCGGTGATCTGGCGCCGGCCTTCAAGCTCGCCTTCGCTGAGCTGGCGCGCGTCGGTGGCGTCCATGGCCGTGCCCTGGGCGTTGCGGATTTGCGTGACGTTGGCGCGCCACTCGGTGGGGTTCTTTTGGGGCCGAAGGATCGCGCCTTCGCGTGGGAATTTGTAGCGGCCCGGCGCGCGCGCCTGGCTCTCGGCCATCAGCGTGTTGATAGCCTTGAACTCTCCCACGGCCGCCAGTGCGCGCGGCGCATCGACATGGCCGACGCGGAACATCGTCGAAGGAAACAGCGCGCTGCCATGGCCGTCGCCCAGCTCAAACGGCACGCCGGCAAAGTTCGCCACGTCGGCGTCGCCTGAGCAGTCGATGAAACGCGACGCGCGTATCGCCTGCCGGCCGGATTTGGTTTCGACCACCAGGGCGCCGATGCAATCACCGTCCATCACCACAGCGGAGGCCCAGGCGTGAAAAAGAATGTGAACGCCAGCCGCCACCAGCAGCTGGTCCGCCGCGCATTTGTAGGCCGACACGTCATAAGAGCGCACACGGATGCGGCTCTGCATGCCGTCTTGCGGCGCGTTCAGGCCGCCCAGTGCGTCTATGCGTTGCAGCAGGTCGTCGGCCACGCCGCGCACCACCTGGTGCATCTGGCCGTTCTTGCGGCCATAGACGCCTGCGAAGTTGGTGACGCCGCCGGCTGTGCCCATGCCACCGAGAAAGCCGTAACGCTCTACCAGTAGCGTGCGCGCGCCATGCCGTGCGGCGCTGACGCTGGCGGCCAGGCCAGCAGGTCCGCCGCCGACCACGACGACGTCAAACTCGCCGTAGACCGGCAAGGTGCGTGCGGGTTCAGTGATCGAGGCCATGACTCTGCTTATTCCAGCTTGATGCCGCGCGACTGGATGATGCCGCCCAGGATGGCGGCTTCATCTTTGACGCGGCTCCTCAGGCCGTCGGGCGACGTGCCCACAGCCTGCCAGCCCTGGTTGAAGAGTTTTTGACGCGTGTCGGCGTCGCGGATGATGCGCGGCACTTCTTGCGCCAGCCGGGCCTGCGCGGCTTTGGATAGGTTTGCCGGGCCGATCAGTGCCGTCCAGACTTCGAGGTTCACGTTGGTCACACCGGCATCGGCCAGCGGCGGCACCTCGGGCACAAGCGAAGAGCGACCGCCGGCCAGGCCGATGGCCTTGAGCTTGCCCGAGCGCACATGCGGCATGGCCACGCCGGGCGGAATCAGCGCCATCTGGATCTGGCCGCCCAGCATGGCGGTGACCACCTGAGGGTTGCCGGCAAAAGGCACGTGCACCGGCGTCAGGCCGGGTACGCGGCTTTTCAGCAGCTCCATGCCAAGGTGGGCGACTGAGCCATTGCCGACCGAGCCGTAGTTCCACTGGCTGCCGCCCTGGCGCGCGGCGGCGAAGAACTCGGCCCCGGCTGGTTCATTGGCAGGCGCCACCAGCATCAGCGGCGCGGTGGCCATCAGCGAGATCGGCGCAAAGTCTTTGGCCGGGTCGTAAGGCAGCTTGGGGTAGAGCAGCTTGGCCGAGGTCAAATTGCCGTTGATGACGACACCCAGCGTGTGGTCGTCGGTGGCCTTGGCGACCTGGTCGGCTGCGATGTTGCCGGATGCGCCGGGTTTGTTGTCGATGATGACTGGCTGGCCCAGGGCGCGGCTCAGCGGCTCGGCCAGCGTGCGGGCGGCCATGTCGGGCGTGGAGCCGCCGGGAAAGCCCACCAGGATGCGCAGCGGCTTGCTTGGCCAGGTTTCCGGAGATTTTGAATCTTTTGGGCCTGCAGCGCCCGCAGAATGAGCGTAAGCCGCTACCAAAAAGATAGCGAGAATTTGGCGGGAAAAGTTGGCAAAAACAGGCTTCATCACAGTCCCTGAGGCTTTAAAAGCGTCATTGGAACAGTTTTGACGGCTCGATCCCGTCGTACATCCACTTCAGACCCGCAAAGCCCGCGCTCTCGGTGCCGCTCTGGAACATCTGGTTGCGCAGCTCGCGCTGCACGCCGGCCGCATGGTAAATATCACCATAAAAACGGGCGGTCAGCTGCACGCGGCCGGTGCGCAGGTAGCGCTTTTGCTGGTATTTCTGGAAGGCCTTTTCCACATCGCCGCGGGTAAAGCGCAGCGCTTCGCGCAGCACCACCGCGTCTTCAATCGCCTGGCCGGCGCCCTGGGCCAGGTATTGCAGCATGGGATGGGCGGCGTCGCCCAGCAGGGTGACGCGCTTGTCGGTCCAGTTCTTCACCGGTTCGCGGTCGCACAGCACCCACATCTTCCAGGTTTCGATCTTGCCCAGCAGCTCTTTGACCTGCGGGCAGGCGTCGGCAAAGCGCTCAGTCAGCTCGGCGGTGTCGCCGAAAGTGTTCCAGCCTTCGTCGTATTTATTGCTGTGAAAGACGGCCACCAGGTTGAACAGCTCGCCGCGGCGCAGCGGGTAGTGCACCAGGTGGGTCTTCTCGCCGCCCCAGAGCAGCACGTCGTCGCTCCACAAATGGGCAGGGACATCCTCGCGCTTGAGCACCGCGCGGTAGGCGATATGGCCCGACACGCGGGGCTTGCCGTCACCCACCACCGCTTCGCGGATGCGGCTCCACATGCCGTCGGCGCCTATCAGCGCGCGGCCTTCAACGACCTCGCCGCCTTCAAGCTGTACGGTCACGCCGTCGGCAGTCTGGTTAAACGACTCCACCTTGGCGCTGGTGCGCAGGGTGACGTTGGGCTGGGCGCGGCAGGCGTCCAGGAACACCTGGTGCAGGTCGGCGCGGTAGATCACGCCGTAAGGAAAACCGTAGGTGGCGCGGGCCACATCGCCCAGCGGCACGCGCACCACTTTCTCGCCGGTGCGCACATCGTTCATGCCCAGGCCGGGCGGGAAGAAGGCCACGCGGTTGATGGCTTCGGTCAGGCCCAGGTAGTCGAACATGCGAAAGATATTCGGGCCCAGCTGGATGCCGGCGCCGATTTCACCGAAGCTCGCCGCCTGCTCCAGGAGTGTCACCGGGTGGCCGTCCTGGGCAAGCACCATGGCCGCGGCCAGTCCGCCGATGCCGCCGCCCGAGATGATGAGGGGAGAAGTGTGTGCCATAGTGGGGTGGGTCAAGCCGGGAATGTCGTTGCAATTTGCTGTGAATGCATTAATGATAAGTATACTTATTAATTGGCGGATTAGTACATACCCTGAACCGCAAACCTGAACGGTAAACTCGGCAAATGGCAAAAAGTTTCAACTTCGGAGAAGCGCCCGGGCACCTGATCCGGCGCGCGCAGCAGCTGGCAGTGGCAATCTTCATGGAGGAGACGGCAGGTTTCGACGCCACCCCCGTGCAATTTGCCATCCTCAATGCGCTGATGGACGACCCCGGCGAAGACCAGATCACGCTGTCGGGCCGCGTCGCCTTTGACCCGGCTACCTTCGGCTCCGTCATCGGCCGCCTGGAGGCCAAGGGCTGGGTCAAGCGCGAAGCCGACCCGCGCGACAAGCGCCGAAAGCTGCTCTGGAACACGCCGGAAGGTGAAAAAGTTGCCCTGCAGATGAAGCGGGCGGTCGGCAAGACCCAGCAGCGCATCCTGGCGCCCCTGGCGGAAGAGGAGCGGGTGCAGCTCGGCGTCTTGCTGACCAAGCTGGTCGCCGGCCACGAGAACGATGCCAAGTAAAGCGACGCCAGGTAGTAAGACGGCTAAGCAAACCAGATAAAAAAACGGGGCTGATAAGCCCCGTTTTTGTTTTGCGTGTCTTTTTCAGTTCGATTTGGCCAGCAAGTCGAAATGCTCCACCGTAGGAGGCCCTGCAAAAAACGGCCCGACGATGGCGCGCCAGTCGGCAAAGGCGGGCGACTGGCGGAAGTCGATGGTGTGGTTTTCCAGCGTATCCCAGAAGATCTGCAGGATGTAGCGCTCGGGGCTTTCAATGCCTTTGTTGACCTTGTAGCCCTGAAAGCCCTTGGCCTTGGAAATCACGTCCTTGATGCCGCGCTGGATGGCTTCGTCAAAGGCGGCTTGCTGGCCGGGGTGGATGCGGATGTCGGCGAGTTCGAGAATCATGTAGGCACCTGTCGGTTGTTAATACTGGGTAGACGGCAACTCTACCGCCAAACCGTCCAGCGCTTGCGTGAGCTTGATCTGGCAGCTCAGGCGGCTGGTGGGTTTGCGCGGTGCGGCGGTGAATTCGATCATGCCCAGTTCTTCTCCGTCGGGTGGCGGCAGGAGGCTGGCATCCGAGGCAAAAGGTTCCTGCACATACACGTGGCATGTCGCGCAGGTCAGCAGCCCGCCGCAGTCGGCGGCTATGCCGTCAATGCCGGCCGAGACGGCCGCTTCCATCAGGCTTTTCCCAATCTTGCCGCTTATCTGTGTGGTGCTTCCACTTGATGCTATTAAATTGACAGTGATGGTGGTCATGAGTGATCTTAGATACGGCTGAAATATTCACGGCGCTGCCAGTCGTCCTTGTCTTCGGCTTCGGCATGGCGGTCGATTTCGGCCTGCTTGATGCGTGCGAGATAACGGACGAAAGTGTCGCCGAAGGCGGCCGTCAAGGCTGCGTCGGCTTTTAACGCGTCCAGCGCCTCACCCAGGCTGGTGGGGATTTTCTCCGTGGCGGACCCATACGGCGCGTCAGTCGCCGGCGGAGCTTTCAGGCGGCGGGCCATGCCGTCCAGCCCGGCATAGATCTGCGACGCCAGATAGAGATAGGGATTGGCCGCCGGCTCGCCCAGGCGGTTTTCGATGCGCGTGCTGTTGTCGTTGCATTGGCCGACCACGCGCAGCATGGCGCCGCGGTTGTCGCGGCCCCACAAAATGGATTGCGGCGCCAGTGCATTGGGCCGAAAGCGCCCAAAGCCGTTGATGGTGGGCGTGCAAAACGCCGTCATGCCGCGCGCATGCGCCAGCAGGCCGGCCAGGTACTGCTCGCCGACTTCCGACAGCGTGTATTGCGCGTCGGTGGGCGTGCTTCCTGTTGCGGGGTTGGCGCGCTTGAACAGGTTGGCGCCGGTTTTCAGGTCGACCAGCGACTGGTGCAAATGCCAGCCGCTGGACATGATGTTCGGAAAGGGCGGCCTGCACATAAAGGAGGCGTGGTAACCGGCACGCCTCAAAGCTTGCTTTACCGCACTGCGAAACAGCACCATGTTGTCGGCGGCGGCCAATGCGTCGGTCGCATCGAACACTGCTTCGACCTGGCTGGGGCCCAGCTCAATCTCCAGCGACAGCAGCGGCAGGCCCAGCGCTTGCGCGGTGCGCTGCACGATGCGCAAAGGCTCCTCGGCCATGTCCACCCATTGCTCCGACAGCAGGTGGTAGCCCGGGTGGATCATGCTGACCTCAGGCGGCAAACCCGGCCAGGCGGCCAGCTCCGGGTCCAATTGGGGCGTGTTGCCGTTTTCACCGATGCGGTAAATATGGAACTCAATCTCCAGCCCGCACTTCATGCCGTAGCCGGCTTTAGCCAGCTTGGCGAGCGCAGTTTGCAGCACCCGGCGTGTGTCAAAGGCCACCGGGCTGCCGTCGGGAAACCAGGGCTGACATTGCAGCCAGCCGGTTTTGTCGGCCCAGGGCAATTCCTTCAGGCTCGCCGGGTCAGCCAGCAGCATCACGTTGCCGCCAAATTCAAAGCCCGGCAGTTCGGCCGCGCCACCGGCTTCAAACACCTTGTAAGCGGTGCGGTCGGCGGTGTCTTTAAGCAGCAGCGTGCTCACCATGCCCACGCCGCCCGTCATGGCTTCCGCGGCGGCCGAGGCTACCAGCGTCTTGCCGCGCAGCATGCCGTGCAGGTCGCACCAGGCAAAGCGCACCAATTCCAGTCCGCGCGCCTCGATGCGCCGCACGGCATCGGCCAGCGCCGCCTGCCTTGCGGCGTCATGCACGCCGCATTGCGCTGCAAAGCCGCTCATGGCAGCGTAGCGGTGCTGGGTGTGCCGGCGGCGGCTTTGGCCTTGAGCCAGGGCGCGCCTTCTCGTTTGGCGCGGGCGGTGGTTTGCCACCACTGCGCCCATTCGCCGGCCGGCGCAATGCCGTCCACCGTGTCCGGGCCGGTCATCTCCGCGGCCAGCGCGGGGTCGGCAATGCCGGGCGCCACACCGCCGTTTTGCACCGTCTCAATAGCCTTGAGCAGCACACGCCGGTTGGCCATGATGACCTTGTCGGAGGTGCCCAGGTGTTCGCGTGTGCGGTCTTGAATCGCGCCCATGCTTTCCACCGCCCACTGGTCGTGCACATTGATGTCTTCTTCACCCATGCCCAGATAGGTGGTGCTCATCTGCTCTTCGGCGTTAAAGCCCCAGTTGTTGTGACGGCCGGCCTTGGGGATGTAGTCGGGCAGGGCGATGAACTGCTGGCGCTGCGCGCGCATGCTCTCGCGGTCCAGCGGGCCGGCAAAGCTGGTGAAGAAGGTGTACCAGTAGGTGTGGGTGTCGTCCACCGGCACGTGCATCTGCGTGATGGTCATGGTTTCCGACAGCGGAATCACAAAGGTGGCCGGGAATATCGCGTCGGTCACGCGCACATGGGTGAGCTTGTCGGTCATGGCGCGCAGCGCGGTCAGCTGCATGCCCCAGGGCTTGGTCTCAAAGCTGATGTCGGGCTGGGCGAACTCGCGCATGATGCGCGTCATCGGCCACTGCTCACCGTCCTTGCTGCCGGCGCTGGCGCTGCGAAACTGCTTGCCCGCCGGGTTGTCGCCGATTTCGGCTAGAGGATCATCCTGCAAAAACCGATGCAAGAAGGACGGGTGTGCCGGGTCAATGCCCACCTCAAAAGCCTGCAGCCAGTTGGCGTTCCACAAACCCTTGAAGGCAAAGCTGTGCGTGGCCGGCGCGGCAAAGCAGTCAAAGGCGGGGAAGGGCGGTGGCGTGCTGCCTTCGTCGCCCAGCCAGGCAAACAGCACGCCGGCTTTCTCAATCACGGGGTAGCTGCGCTGGCGTATGCGCTCGCAGAGTTTGCTGCCGGTGGGTTCGGCCGGTGTTTCCAGGCAGCGGCCGTCGGTGGCGAACTTCCAGCCATGAAAGGGGCAGCGCAGGCCGCCGCCTTGCGCGGCGCTTTCACGGCGGCCAAAAGACAGGTCGGCGCCGCGGTGCGCGCAGTCGCGGTCCAGCAGGCCCCAGGCGCCGGATGCATCCTTGAACAGCACTAGGTTCTGGCCGAGCAGCTTGATGGCTTTGACCGGGCGGATCTCCATGCGCGGGTCCAGCGCCGGGTTGAACTCATCGACCAGCGCGGCGGGCTGCCAGTACTGGCGCAGCAGCTTGCCGCAGGGCGTGCCCGGCGTGATGCGGGTCAACAACTCGTTTTGTTCAGCGTTCATGGCGGCCTTGTTAGGTGGCTTTGAGGTCAATTTGGCAGATAAACCGCAAAACGGTATACCGAAATTAAAATTCAGTGTACATTCTGCGCCATGAACTTGCAAGAAACCGTTTTGATGCAGTTGCGCGACCTGATCCTGCGCGGCGAGTTTGAGCCCGGCGCGCGCCTGGCCGAGCAGCAACTGGCCGAACGCCTGGGCGCCTCGCGCACGCCGGTGCGGGCCGCGCTGGTCACGCTGGAGCAGGAGGGCCTGGTTGAAGCCAACGACACCGGCAAATACCTGGTGCGCCAGTTCACGCCGCGCGAAGTGGCTGATGCGATTGCGGTGCGCGGCCACCTTGAAGGCATGGCGGCGCGCTTGGTGGCTGAGCACGGCGTGTCACGCCAGTTGCAGCTGGATTTGCAGTCATGCCTGGATGAAGGCGACCGCGCGCTGGCCGCCAACCCGCTGGGCTATGACAACTACGCGGCCTATGCCGCCATGAACGACCGCTTTCACGCGCTGATCCTCGAGGCCAGCGGCAACCGCGCGCTGCAGCGTGCCATCGAGCTCAACGACAAACTGCCCTTTGCCTCGGCATCGGCCATGCTGCCCATGCAGTCGACGCTGGAGCAAGACCGCGACTGGATGCATTACGCGCACCGCCAGCACCACATGCTGTTTGCGGCGCTCAAGGCGGGTGAGGGCGCGCGCGCCCAGGCGCTGGCGGTGGAGCACACTGAAGTCGCGCAGATGAATATGCGCATGGCGCTGCAGCGGCGCGCCGAAACCGAAAGCCTGATGCCTGGTTTGCGCCTGGTAGTTGGCGGCTAGCGTTCGCCCAGCAGCAGCTTCAGGGCTATAGCTTCGGCAACAGCCTTGTTGCCCGCATCGCCCAGGTGCAGATGGTCGCCCGAGTCATAGGCGGGCAGGATGCGCAGCGGGTTCTGCGGGTCACGCACCACCGCATCAAAATCCAGCACCGCATCGAATTCGCCACTGCCGCGTATCCAGCCGTTGATGCGCTGGCGCACAGTGTCTTTTGCGGGGCTGTGGTAATTCGCAATCGGTGAGCCCGGCATGGTCAGCGCGCCTTCAAAAGGCGTCAGAGTGGCGCCCACGATGCGCACGCCGCGGCTTTTGGCGCGCGCAATCAACTGGCGGTAACCGGCAATCAGCGCCTCGGCCTGCGTGGCCTGCTCGTCCGGCTCAAAAGTGCTGCCGGGCCAGCTGATGTCGTTGATGCCCATGAGCAGCACCACGCTGGCGATGCCGGGCTGGCCCAGCACATCGCGGTCAAAGCGGGCCAGTGCATTCATGCCCATGTGGTTTTTGAGCACGCGCCCGCCCGAGATGCCGGCATTGAGCACCGCCACGTTTTGCCCGGCCAGGCGCCGCGCCAGAAAGTCCGGCCAGCGCTGGTCGGTAGCGGGCGTGGACGCTGCACCGTCGGTGATCGAGTCGCCGAAAGCTACCACCGTGCGCGTGCCGGGCGCGGCCTCCACCAGCACGGCACTAAGGAAGAGGCGGCTGTTCACCGTGCTGTCGGCTTTGAGGGCGTTCGCGCTCACGGCATTGCCTGCCGTGATCTGCGCGGGCTGCAGGCCGTCCCAGTGAATGGTCGTGAGCGGCGTCGTCTGCGGAAAGTAGAGGCTGACCGACAGGCGGCCTAGCGGTGCAACGGCCATCTCGACCGGGTCACTCATCACGACGGCATTTGCCGGCACAGTGACCGCCGGCTGGCCGCCAAAGGTCAATGCCTTGCCGGTTCCGTCTACGGGGGCGATGTGCGCCGCGCCAACCTGTAAAGCCTGCGAGCCGTACTCGTTAGACAGCACGATGCGCACGCGCGAGCCGCCTACGCTGGCCCGCACGGTCTGGCGCACGGTTTGATCCTGCAGCGTGGCGGGAAGGCCCAGCGGCAGCACAAAGCTGCTACCCCAGATGGGTTGCGGGCTGGCGGTCCAGCTGGGTGTCCACACACCAGTATCGGCTGCTTGTGCAGAGGCGCCGGCCAGCAGCAAGGTAAACGACAGCAGGGCTTGAAGCGCGCGCCGCTTTGAAGAGAAGAAGGTGTTCATCGCGATGACCTCTTAGCAAGTTGCGGGAATGGCGTGCACTTCGGCCTTGTCGCGCGACAGGCTGTACAGCGCCACAGCGAGGCCGACTACAGTGATCAGCGCAGCCAGCCAGCTCAAGCCGCCCAGGCCAAAGGAGCTGCTGACCACCAGGCCGCCCAGCCAGGCGCCCAGCGCATTGCCCACATTAAAGGCGCCGATATTGAGGCTGGCCGCCAGGTTCTGGCCCGCGCCGTGCGCTTGCTGCAGCACACGCATCTGCAGCGGCGCCACGGTGGCAAACGAAGCCGCGCCCAGCAAGCCGACAAACACCACCGTGGCGACGGGCGAGTGCAGCACAAAGCCCATCACGCCCAGCACCAGCGCCAGCGCGGCCAGCGTGAGCAGCAGCGACATCCGCAGCCCGCGGTCGGCCAGGCGGCCACCCAGCAGGTTGCCGACAAAGAAGCCGCCGCCAAACACCAGCAGGATGGGCGACACCGCCGCTTCGCTGAAGCCGGTGATCTGCGTCAGGATGGGCTGGATGTAGGTGAAGATCGCAAACAGGCCGGCAAAGCCGAGCACCGTCATCAAGAGGCCCAGCAGCACCTGCGGGCGGGCCAGGCCGGCCAGTTCTTGCCGGATGGAGGTCGTGCCGTTTTCGGCCGCGCTGCGCGGCACAAAAATGGCCAGCACCACAAAAGCCAGCAAGCCGATCAGCGTCACCACCCAGAAGGTGGAGCGCCAGCCGTAGTGCAGGCCCAGCCAGGCGCCGGCAGGCACACCCAGCAAAGTGGCCAGCGACAGCCCGCTGAACATGATGGCAATCGCCGAGGCCTTGCGCTCGGGCGCGACCAGGCCGGTGGCCACGATGGAGCCCACACCAAAGAAGGTGCCGTGCGCCATCGAGGTGATGACGCGCGCCGCCATCAGGCTGCCGTAGTCGGGCGCCAACGCGCAGGCCAGGTTGCCCAGCGTGAAGATGGCCATGAGCGCCAGCAGCACGGTTTTGCGCGGCAGCTTGCGCGTGGCCAGCGTCAGCACCGGCGCGCCCACCGCCACGCCCAGCGCGTAGCCCGAAATCAGCAGCCCGGCCGAGGCGATGGTCACGCCCAGGTCGGCGGAGACCTGCAGCAGCAGGCCCATGATGACGAACTCGGTCGTGCCTATGCCGAAGGAGCCGGCGGTGAGGGCCAGCAGGCCCAGGGGGAGCCGTGAAGGTGTTGAAAGTGATGTGCTCGCAGCCATGGAAGTCGCTTTAAAAAGAGGATGTGGGTAGTATGGAAACGAAGTAGTGCTTTGACTAGAATGGCCTGAAGACAAGAATTTGTGAATTGAAGTCACATTAAACCGGGCTGATCCCTTCAACATCCCCTCCAAAATAGCCTCACCATGCCCCGCAACGACGTCAACCGCTCCGGTGAAATGGAGGCCTTTGTCCAGGTCGTGGAAAAGGCCGGCTTCTCGGCCGCCGCCCGGCAGCTGTGCATGACGCCTTCGGCCGTCAGCAAGCTGGTGACCCGGCTGGAGGCGCGGCTGGGCACGCGGCTGGTCAACCGCTCTACCCGCAAGCTGCAGCTCACGCCCGAAGGCGCCACGTTTTATGAACAAAGCACGCGCGTGCTGGCCGACATGGACGAGGCCGAGCGCGGCGCGGCCGCCGGCGCCATGCCGCGCGGGCGGGTCAGCGTCAACGCCAGCATGCCGACGGCGCACCGCCTGCTGCTGCCGCTGGTGCCGGCCTTTCATGAGCGTTTTCCCGACATCACCCTGGACATCACGCTGACCGACCGCGTGGTCGACCTGCTGGACGAGCGCACCGACGTGGCGATCCGCTGGGGCGCGCTGGCCTCGTCGCAACTGGTGGCACGGCGTCTGGGCGATACAGCGCAGGTGATCGTCGGCAGCCCGGCCTACCTGGCGCGCTACGGCACTCCGCGGACGCTGCAAGAACTGGAGGCGCACCAGCGCCTGGCCCATACCTTCAAGCGCAATATGCATTACTGGCCGGTGCGGGTAGATGGGCAGATCCAGCAGTTGCCCATCACCGGTTATGCACGCGCCAGCGACGGCGAAGCGATGCGGCACCTGGTGCTGGCGGGCGCGGGGCTGGCCCGCATGTCGATCTTTCACGTGCGCCGCGACATCGACGCCGGCCGCCTGGTGCCGGTGGCTGAAGACCTCAACCCCGGCGAGCGCGAGCCCATCCATGCGGTGTTTGTCGGCCGGGGCGGTCGCCTGCCGGCGCGGGTGCGCGTGCTGCTGGATTTTCTGGTGGAGCAGGTCACGCAGGACGTGCTCGACGGCGGCGGCTTCGGGCTGGACTACCAGCTGCACCAGCCCTGACGGCTGCCCCGGCTCCAGACTTTCGGCTTCCGGGGTGGGTGGATACAAGCCAATAAAACTGAGCAATTGCAACTTGGCTATTGCAACTTAAGCACCGGCTTGCTAGGTACTACCCACTACATAGGTTCCCTATGGCAGCGCGCGCCCAACTTGCCTAGCATCGGTAACAAGTCGTAAGGCTGCAAGGGCCACTTCGGCCACGGAGGTTTTTCTATGCACCGCGTTCCTGTTCACACCCTGGGTCTTTCCCTGTCTCTTTTATTGCTGTCGCTGCCCGGCGCCGGCTTTGCGCAAGAGCGTTTCACCGCGTCCGCCGATGGCCAGGAAGTCACCGACAGCCGCACCGGCCTGACCTGGCGGCGTTGCGCTGAGGGCATGACCTTCAAGGGGAAAACCTGCACTGGGCAGGCAGCGTTTTTAAGCGCACCCGACGCGGCTGCGCGCGCCAAGGCTGCTTCCGCGCCGGGAGCCGAATGGCGGCTGCCCATTCTCAAAGAGCTGTCCAGCATTGTTTCTGCGCGGGAGGCCGATGTGGACAAGGCCGCGATAGACCCCAACGCCTTTCCCGGCACGCCGGTGGCGCGTTTCTGGACCTCCAGCAGCACCGGCCCGGGTTATTTCACCTTTGTGGGTTTCAGCGACGGCAGCGCGGGTGAAGCCCCGCGCGCCACCGCGGCCGCCGTGCGGCTGGTGCGCAGCGCGAAGTAACCGACTGAAAGGGCTGTCTCAGTCCTTGGCGACCTGCAGCACCAGCTTGCCGAAGTTCTCGCCGTTAAAGAGCTTGAGCAGCGTCTCGGGGAAGGTGTCCAGGCCGACGACGATGTCTTCCTTGCTCTTCATGGTGCCGGCCTTGAGGTAGCCCGCCATCTCGGCCACGCCCACGTGGTAGCGGTCGGCGTAGTCGAACACCACGATGCCTTCCATGCGGGCGCGGTTCACCAGCAGCGACAGGTAGTTGGCCGGGCCCTTCACCGGCGTGGTGTTGTTGTACTGGCTGATGGCGCCGCAGATGATGATGCGGGCGCCGCGCGCAAGGCGTGCCAGCACCATGTCCAGGATTTCGCCGCCCACGTTGTCGAAGTAGACGTCGATGCCTTTGGGGCAGTGCTCTTTCAGCCCGGCGCGCACGTCGCCATTTTTGTAGTCGATGCAGGCGTCAAAGCCCAGCTCGCTCACCACCCAGTCGCACTTGGCCTTGCCGCCGGCAATGCCAACCACGCGGCAGCCCTTGAGCTTGGCGATCTGGCCGACCGTCTGGCCCACCGCGCCGGCCGCGCCCGAGACCACCACGGTTTCACCCGCCTTGGGCAGGCCCACTTCCAGCAGGCCGAAATAGCCCGTCATGCCGGGCAGGCCCAGCACGTTGAGCCACGAGGTCAGGCCCAGGCGCGGGTCGATCTTGAACATGCCGCTGCGCTTGATCTGGTCGGCCGAGATCAGGCAGTACTCCTGCACGTCAAGTGCGGCATTGACATAGTCGCCCACGGCAAAGGCCGGGTTTTGCGAGGCAATCACCTTGCCCACGCCGCCGGCGCGCATCACGGCGCCAATCTCAACCGGCGGGATATAGCTCTTGGCATCGTTCATCCAGCCGCGCATGGCGGGGTCGAGCGACAGGTACAGGGTTTTGACGAGCACGCCGCCAGGGCCGGGTTCTGCGACCGGCTCGGTGGTAAAGCTCCAGTTGTCGCGCGTGGGCAGGCCGACGGGGCGGCTGGCAAGGCGAATCTGGTGGTTGCTCAGGGTGGTGATGGCGCTCATGGGTGTCTCCGGGAGTGGCGGGTGGGCAAAAAGGCAATGGTAGTGACGGACTGCCCGCGCGTCAGTCGCCCACGCGATTGCCCTGCCACATGGTGGTCGCGACGGCGGGGATGTATTTAACCCAGCCGGGGCCGCGGAACCGGCTTTGCCGGGCCGCAGGCGCAGCACCCCCTCGGGGGGCAGGGAGCGACACGAAGTGCGCGACCGTGGGGGCCATCGTTTATGCTTTAGAGATGAAACTCCATAACTATTTCCGCTCTTCTTCATCCTTTCGTGTACGCATTGCGATGGAGCTCAAGGGCCTCAGCTACGACTACATCCCCGTGCACATCGCCAAAGGCGACCATAAACACCAGCCCTATGCCAGCCTGTCCGCAGACACCCTGGTGCCGCTGCTGGAAGTCGACGGCGAAAAGCTCTCGCAGTCCATGGCCATCATCGAATACCTGGACGAAAAGCACCCCACGCCGGCCCTGTTGCCGGCCGACGCGCTGGGCCGCGCCAAGGTGCGCGCGCTGGCGCAGTCCATTGCCTGCGAGATCCACCCCCTTAACAACCTGCGCGTCCTCAAGTACCTGGTGAAAGAGCTCAAGCTCGACGACGCCGCCAAAGCCGCCTGGTACGTCCACTGGTGCCGCGACGGGCTGGAAGCCTTCGAGCGCCAACTGGCCCTATTGCCTCCTTCAACATACTGCTATGGCGAGACGCCCACCCTGGCCGATTGCTGCCTGGTGCCGCAGGTATTCAACGCCAAGCGCTTTAACGTGAGCTTTGACGGCTTGCCGCGCACCATGGCTGCGTTTGATGCGTGCATGAAGCTGCCGGCCTTCCAGAAGGCCCAGCCGTCTGCTTGCCCAGACAACGAAGCTTGAGCGCGCTGTGCATGCGGATTGGCTGATTCCCGACTGGCCGGCGCCGGCCGGCGTGCAGGCGGTGTTTACCACCCGCGCCGGCGGCATCTCGGCCGCGCCTCACGACAGCATGAACCTGGGCGACCATGTCGGCGACCTGCCGGCCAAAGTCGCGGCCAACCGCGCTTTGCTGCGCCAGGCTCTGGGCAGCCGCGCGGTTTTCCTGCAGCAAGTCCATGGCAGCGACGTACTCGCGCTGGATACCGCCACCGATGACGGCTTGCAGGCGGATGCCTGTTTGACGAAAGAAGCCGGTGTGGCCTGCACCATCATGGTGGCGGACTGCTTGCCGGTTTTGCTGGCTACCGAAGACGGTGCAACGGTGGCCGCGGCCCATGCCGGTTGGCGCGGGTTGGCGGGGCAGGGCGGGCAAGGCGTTCTGGAAAGCGTTCATGCCGCCATGAAGGCCGGCACCCGCGCACTCGCATGGCTGGGCCCGTGCATCGGGCCTTCGGCTTTTGAAGTCGGCGCTGAAGTCAAAGCGGCTTTCGAGGCCGTTCAGCCCGAGGCCGGCCGCCTTTTTGCACCCAGCAGCGCAGGTAAATACCTGGCCGATCTGCCGGGCCTGGCGCGACTGCGCCTGAAGGCTTTGGGGATCACGCAGCTATACGGCAATGACGGCAGCGATGCCTGGTGCACGGTGCGCAATCCCTCAAAGTTTTTCTCGCACAGGCGCGATGCCGGGCCCACGGGCAACGGCTTTGGCACGACCGGCCGCATGGCGGCCTGCATCTGGCGCGTCTAAAGCGCCGGCGCTGTCTTCAGCGGCTTATCTGCTCAGCGGCAGCACCTCAAACATGGTGCGCCGGGTATTGGTAAAGCGCGGCCGCATACGGCTGCTCCATTCGGTGCCGCGCACGGCCAGCCAGGGCGGCGAGCCCAGCGTCTCTTCACTCACCAGGTCATAGCAGGCCAGCGACAGCGGGCCGTGGTCATGGTTGAGGAAGCGGCTGGCGCGTATGCAGCCCGTCACCTTGGCCAGGCCCGGCATGTGCTCGGTGTCATACCAGGCCGACAGCTCGGGCATCCAGCCCGCTTCGGGGTCCATTTCAACGACGTAGTGAAAAACTGGCGTGGCGCTTGCCGAAGCGCCTGGTGTGTCAAACACGCGCTCCAGCCGGGAGATGTTGAGGTCTTGCAGGCCGGGCCAGTGTTTGTGCAAACTGGATTCCAGCGCCTGCGCAGCAGATGGGCCCAGAGCAGTGCGCTGGTCCAGAAACAGGTAGCCGTAAAAAATCCCCTGGGCTTTGTTGAAGGCCGCGCGCGCTGGCTTGGCCGCAAGCCCTGCGGTGGCGGGCAGCTGCGCCAGCATGGCGCTGAAGTCTGCTGCATGGCCTGCCGGCGCATGGGCCTGCACCAGCAGCGCGTCGGTGGCTTGAGGCGTCTGGCTCACGTCAATGCCCAACCCTGAGCGCCACCAGAAAGCGCGACACCATGTTGTAAGACGCTACCGTGGCGACCAGGTCCACCCGTTGCTGCTCGCTGAAGAAGGGCTTGAGCGGGTCAAAGACGCTGTCGGGCACTTCGATATCGCGTGTCATCGCATCGGTGAGGGCAATGACATGGCACTCCAGCGGCGAGAACATGCCGGCTTGTGTGCCCGCGCCAGGCTCGCGTAGCGCCTCGATTTTTTCTGACGGCATGCCGGCCGCCAGCGCGTGCGGCACATGGGCTTCAAATTCATACGGCGCACGGTTCAGCACCGCCACCCGCAAGATGATCATTTCGCGCAGCAGCGCGGGCACCGAATTGCGGTTGCGCACGGCTGTCAGCAACTGTTCCCAGCCCTGCGCGAGCGGCGGGCTGTTCAGCAGCACCTGGTAGAGCGGCGAGACGCGGCCGCGCTCGGCCATGATGCCGGCTTCGATGGCGGCCAGTTCAGGCCGTGTACCGGGGGTGACGGGTGTGATGCGCATAGGTGCGTTTGCCTTTACTCGGGTTTGATCTTCTTGGCGCGTATGACCTTGCCCCACTTGGCCGTGTCATTTTTCAACAGCAGGGCCAGCTCCGCCGGGCTGGAGGCGGCGGGCTCGGCGCCGGACGCCAGCAGCTTGCTGCGCACGCCTTCGTTGGCCAGCGTGCGCCTGACCGCTTCATTCAGCCGTGTGATGTCGGCGGCCGGTGTGGCCTTGCCTACAAACAGCGCATACCAGTTGTCGGAGTCAACGCCGGCCATGCCCATTTCCTGGAAGGTCTTGACCTCGGGCAGCAGCGGGTGGCGGCGGCTGGAGGCGATACCGATGGGCTTGAGCTTGCCGGCCTTGATGAAGCCGACCAGGCCGGGAATGTCCCCGAAAAAGCCGTCCACATGGCCGGCAATCACGTCGGTGATGGCCGGCGCCGCGCCTTTGTAGGGCACATGCACCAGCGGCGCTTTGGTGGCGTCGGCCAGCAGCTCCATCGCCAGGTGCGGCACGCTGCCGGTGCCGGATGAGGCCATGGTGACGCCGTCCTTTTTCAGCCTGGCGTTGGCGATGAATTCAGCGCCGGTGTTGGCCGGGTTGCCCGCGCCGACCACCAGCAGCTCCACATTGTTGGCCACCAGCGAGACCGGCGCGAGGTCGCGCACAGGGTCATAGGGCAGCTTTTCATACAGCGGCGGGTTGATGGCCACCGCGCCCACGCTGGTCAGCCAGATCGTATTGCCATCGGGTGTGGCGCGCGACACATATTCGGCCGCGATCGCGCCGTTGGCGCCGGCCCGGTTCTCGATGATGACCTGCGAGCCCAACTCTTTGCCCAGTTGCTCGCCCAGGGTGCGTGCCACAAAGTCAACCGGCCCGCCGGGCGGGAAGGCCACCACGAGGCGGGTGATTTTGGCTTGCGCATAGACCGATGGGGCTGCGAAGCCCAGGGCCAGCGCGGCGGTGGTGAGCAGCAGGGCGGCCCTGCGGGGAATGTTTTTGCTTGTCATGGTGTTTTCCTTTGTCTCCGTGAAATCCCAATTTCTCAATTTCTGAACTTCTAAATTTCTAACTTTCTCAATCGCAACGCACCGACATGCCGCCGTCCACCACGATCTCGGTGCCGGTGATAAAACGGGCTTCGTCCGACGCGAGGAAGAGCGCAGCATTGGCGGTGTCGCGGCCGTCACCCATAAAGGGCAGTGGAATGCGCGACTGGCGCTGTTGCAACAGGGCGGTCACGTCGCCGCCGGTGCGTTGCTTGGCCAGGCGCACATCAACCATGGGTGTGTAAAGCTGGCCGGGCACCACGGTGTTCACGCGAACGCCCGCTTTGGCGTACTGCACCGCCACCACGCGCGAGAACTGGATCACGCCCGCCTTGGTTGAGGCATAAGCGACCTGGGCCGAGCCCGTCCAGCGCAGGCCCGAGGTCGAGGCGATGTTGACGATGGCGCCGGCCGCTTGCGCTTCCATCAGCGGCAGCACGTGCTTGCAGGCCAGGAACACGCTTTTCAGGTTGTGGTCAATCTGGGCGTCCCAGGTTTCCTCGGCCATTTCCACCGGGCCGCCGGCGGCCGAGCCGCCCACGTTATTCACCAGCACATCGATGCGGCCGAAACGGGTCACGCAAGCTGCCACAACTTCCGCGATGGAGGCCGACTGGGTCACGTCGCATTGCGCGGTGGCGATTTCGCCGCCTGCTTCCTCGACCAGGCGTACGGTTTCCTGCATGCGTTCGATGTCGCGGTCTACCGCAAACACGCGGGCGCCTTCCTGGGCAAAGCGCACGGCAATCGCACGGCCGTTGCCCCAGCCGGGGCCGACGGAGCCGGCGCCGGTGACGAAGGCCACCTTGCCTGCGAGGCGGCCGGCAACCGGCGAGTTGACTGAGTGAGTAGAGGCGTTCATGCGGGAAACTGGTAAAGGCGTTGCGGGTTTTGCACCAGCAAGCGGTCTTGCAAGTCGGGCGTGGGGGCGATGGCGGGCAACAAGTCCACCAGCGCGCCGTCGTCCGGCACATGGGTGTGATTGGGGTGCGGCCAGTCGGTGCCCCAGAGGCAGCGGTCGGGGAAGGACTCGACCAGGCGGCGAGCGAGGGCCACGCCATGTGCGTAGGTGTGGGGTGGGCTGGCGTCGATGCGGTCTGCGCCGCTGACCTTGACGTAAAACAGCGGGTCTTCCATGAGCGTGCACAGCGCACGGAAATCCGCATGGTCCGCGCCCAGCCGTGCATCGACGCGGGCCATGTGGTCTATCACCACCGGCACGGCCGAGGTTTTCAGCACCGGGCCCAGGTCGTGGATCAGGCTGCTGTCGAAATGCACCTGCAAATGCATGCCCAAAGGCGCCAGGCGATGGGTGAGGGCGACAGCCTGCTGCACCGTGGCGCCCTGGCCCAGGTGCTTCATGAAGTTAAAGCGCACACCGCGAAAGCCGGCGGCCATCAGGCGCCGCAGCTCGGCGTCAGGCACGTCGTGCGGCGCCAGCGCCACGCCGAGGTAACGTCCCCGGCCGGCCGAGATGGCGTCTTCCACCACCGAATTGTCAAAACCGTGGATGGCGGATTGCACGATGACGCAACGCGAGATGCCCAGCTTGCGGTGCAGGCTGAACAGGGTTTCGCGAGGAGCATCGGCCGGGGTGAAGTTGCGCGTGGCCGCAAACGGAAAGCGCGCGGCCGGCCCGAAGACGTGGACGTGGCTGTCGCAGGCACGCAGCGGCGGGCTAAAGCCCGGCTGTGAGGGCTCGGGCAGGTAAGTGAGGACGGGTTCTGTGTTCATGGTGCTGCCCGTATTCTGGTGCCCATCCACGGGGATTGGCGTGTCTTATTCTGAATATCAGTTATCGGAAATAACAATGACTTTAGAATGGCTGGAATCTGACTTTTGGGGAGCCCGCCATCGACCTGCGCCGTCTTGAGTACTTTGTGGCCGTTGCCGAGGCCGGCAGTTTCAGCAAGGCCGCTGCGGCGCTGGTGATGTCGCAGCCGGCGCTGAGCCAGCAGATCGCCACGCTGGAGCAGGAAACCGGCCACCGGCTACTGACCCGCACCGGCCGCGGCGCCGAGCCGACCGCAGCAGGGCTGGCCCTGCTGCAGCATGCGCGCGGCATTTTTGATTTGGCGGAGCGGGCCCGCGCCGACATGCGCGAGCGGCAACTGATTCCCAGCGGCCGCATCACCATTGGCCTGCCGCCCCGCGTGGCGCATGCGATGACGGCCGACCTGGTGGAGCGCTTTCGCGCGGAGTTTCCCGATGCCGCCATCAGTGTGGAAGAGGGCCTGAGCATCCGCCTGCGCGAAGGCCTGGTGGCGGGGCGGCTTGACGTGGCTGTGCTGTTTGACCCGCCGGCCTCGCCCTTGCTCGATGTTGAAACGGTGGCGCGCGAATCGCTGGTGCTCATGGCCTCCACGCCCTTGCCCGCGCGCATACGCCTGGCTGAGGTGGCAGCGCTGCCCCTGGTGCTGCCCAGCAAGCCCAACTCCTTGAGGCAGTTGCTGGAAAGCGAAACCAAACCCCGTGGCTACAACCTCAAGGTGGTGGCCGAGGTCGATTCGATCAAGACGGTGTTGTCACTGGTGGCGCGCGGCGTGGCGGCCACCGTGCTGCCGGCCAGCTCGGTGCGCGAGTGGACGCATGCCACGCCGCCTTTCACTGCCGCCATTCATGCGCCGCAAATCCGCAACCGCCTGTGCATCGCCGTGCCCAAGGCCAGGCCGGCTACACGCGTGAGCCGCTTTTTGGTGCAGCTGACGCGGCAATTGTGTGTGCAGCATTACGGTGAGGCGGCCCGGACGCGGCAAGCCTGAATGCTGTCTGTCAGCCTTTGGGTGGCTCTTGCGCGTCTGCCGTGGGTGCTTGGGCGGCTTTTTCGCGGGCTGCTTCGGCATCTGCAGTTTGCTGCAGGAGTTCTTGCGCTGCGCGTTTCTTGATTGCCTTGCTGCGCGCAGGCGCACCCATCAGGTAAACCACCAATGCCACAGGACCCAGTCCATAGAGTACAAAGGTAACCAGTGCACCCAGAAGTGTGCCGGTGCTGTTGGTGGCTTCGGCAACGCTCATCATGAGCACGACGTAGATCCAGGCGATGACAATCAAATACATAAATACGTAGAACTCCGGTGCCTGGCGGGTAATTTGTAATGCAAATCCTACGATACTGTTGGTGTACTCAAAAGAGTCACCGAGACTCAACATGATCGGGGAGACGAGATGAATTTTGACGCAAAGCAGGCCCAAGCGGCCCGGCAGATGCAAGAAACCTTTGCGGCAGGCCTGCAGCAGGCCATGGGAGCCCTGGCAAACGCCGGGGCAAGCGCCGGTTTGAACAACACCGGATTCACATTACCAGACGCGTTTCAAGCGGGCCAGGCCCAGCCGCCCCTGCAGTTCGACCCGGCCAAACTCCAGGAACTGCAGCAGCGCTACATCGCCGACGCCTCCGCCCTGTGGAACCAGGGCCTGCAAGACGGCGCAGACACCCTGGTGTCCTCCGACCGCCGTTTCTCCGGCGACGCCTGGAAGGCCAACCCGGTCTCCAAATTTTCCGCATCCGCCTATTTGCTGAATGCCCGCACCTTGATGGAGATGGCCGAAGCCGTGCAGGCCGATGCCAAAACCCGTGCACGTGTGCGCTTTGCGGTTGAGCAATGGATGGCGGCCACGGCGCCCAGCAACTTCCTGGCGCTCAACGCCGAAGCCCAGCAAAAAGCCATCGACAGTCGCGGCGAAAGCATTGCCCAGGGCATCACCAACCTGCTGCACGACATGAAGCAGGGCCATGTGTCGATGACCGACGAAAGCGTGTTCGAGGTCGGAAAAAACGTCGCCACGACCGAAGGCGCGGTGGTTTTTGAAAACGAATTTTTCCAGCTGCTGGAGTACAAACCGCTCACGGCCAAGGTGTATGAAAAGCCTTTCCTGCTGATCCCGCCCTGCATCAACAAGTTCTACATCCTCGACCTGCAACCCGAGAACTCACTCATTCGTTATGCGGTGAGCGAAGGCCATCGCACCTTTGTGGTCAGCTGGCGCAACCCCGACGAGTCCATGGCCGGCAAGACCTGGGACGACTACATCGAGCACGCCGCCATCAAGGCGATTGACGTGGTGCAGGAAATCACCGGCGCCAAAACGCTCAATGCGCTCGGCTTCTGCGTGGGCGGCACCATCCTCGGTACGGCGCTGTCGGTGCTGGCAGCGCGGGGTAAAAAGCCGGTGGCCAGCGCGACCCTACTCACATCTTTTCTTGACTTCACCGACACCGGCATCCTCGACATCTTCATCGACGAAACCTCAGTCAAGTACCGTGAGGCCGAGATGGGGCAGGGCGGTTTGCTCAAGGGGCAAGACCTCGCGTCCACCTTCAGCTTTTTGCGCCCCAATGACCTGGTGTGGAACTACGTGGTCGGCAATTACCTCAAGGGCGAAACCCCGCCGCCCTTTGACCTGCTCTACTGGAACAGCGATTCGACCAACCTGCCCGGGCCTTTTTATGCCTGGTACCTGCGCAATACCTACTTTGAAAACAACCTGATCAAACCCGGCAAAGCCGTGGTGTGCGGCCAGAAAGTGGATTTGCGCAAGGTCGACATTCCCGTTTACCTCTACGGCTCACGCGAAGACCATATCGTGCCGATTGGCGGCGCCTACGCGTCTACCCAGCATCTGCCGGGCAAGAAGCGTTTTGTCATGGGCGCGTCGGGCCATATCGCCGGCGTGATTAACCCGCCGGCCAAGAAAAAGCGCAGCTACTGGACCAACGACAAGCTGCCGCAAGGCAAATTTCCGGCCACGCAGGCTGAGTGGCTCAAAGGCGCGACGGAACACCCGGGCAGCTGGTGGACGGACTGGTCGGCCTGGCTAAAAGGGCACGCTGGCAAGCAAATTGCTGCGCCCAAAACCTATGGCAACCGCCAGCACAAAGTCATCGAGGCCGCACCGGGCCGCTACGTCAAGGCCAAGGCCTGAGCCGGATTTGCCATCCGGGCAGCACTTCAGGCAACACCTCAGCCAAAGCATTCTTCAAGACCGCATTCAGAAACTTTAAAAAGGGAACACATCATGGAAGACATCGTTATCGTTGCAGCCGGCCGTACCGCAGTGGGCAAATTCGGCGGCTCGCTGGCCAAGATTCCGGCCACTGAACTCGGCGCCGCAGTCATCAAGGGCGTGCTGGAGCGTTCGGGCCTGAGCGCCGACCAACTGGGCGAAGTCATCCTGGGCCAGGTGCTGACGGCCGGTGTGGGCCAGAACCCGGCGCGCCAGGCTGTCATCAAGGCAGGTTTCCCCAACGGCATTCCTGGCCTGACCATCAACGCGGTCTGCGGTTCGGGCCTGAAGTCCGTCATGCTGGCGGCGCAGGCTGTGGCCACGGGCGACAGCGAAATCGTGATCGCCGGCGGCCAGGAAAACATGAGCGCTGCTCCGCACGTGCTCAACGGTTCGCGCGACGGCCAGCGCATGGGTGACTGGAAGATGATCGACTCCATGATCGTCGACGGTCTGTGGGACGTTTACAACCAGTACCACATGGGCATCACCGCCGAAAACGTGGCCAAGAAATACAACATTGACCGTGCAGCGCAGGACGCCTTGGCCCTGGCCAGCCAGACCAAAGCCGCGGCCGCGCAAGACGCCGGCAAGTTCAAGGATGAAATCATCCCCATCACCATTCCCCAGAAAAAGGGCGACCCGGTGGTGTTTGCCGCTGACGAATTCATTAACCGCAAGACCAGCGCCGAAGGCCTGGCGGGCCTGCGCCCGGCGTTTGACAAGGCCGGCGGTGTGACGGCCGGCAATGCATCGGGTCTGAACGACGGCGCGGCCGCCGTGATGGTGATGACGGCCAAAAAGGCTGCGGCCCTGGGCCTCAAGCCGCTGGCGCGCATTGCCAGCTACGCCACCACGGGCCTGGACCCCGCCTACATGGGCATGGGCCCGGTTCCCGCATCCACCAAGGCCCTGCAGCGCGCCGGCTGGAAGGCGCAAGACCTGGACCTGCTGGAAATCAATGAAGCCTTTGCGGCGCAGGCCTGCGCGGTCAACAAGGAAATGGGCTGGGACACCAGCAAGGTCAATGTGAACGGCGGTGCGATTGCCATCGGCCACCCCATTGGCGCGTCCGGTTGCCGCATCCTGGTGACTTTGCTGCATGAGATGGCCAAACGCGATGCGAAAAAAGGCATCGCCAGCCTGTGCATTGGCGGTGGCATGGGGGTTGCCCTCACACTGGAACGCTGAATATCAGGTAGAACAGCCTCTGGCGGGCATGAATTGTGCGTAAGCAGCTATTAAATCAATAGCGCACCGCAAGAAGGCAGCTCAAATAGTTCAAGCGTTCAAGAAATTCAACGGTTTTAAGAATTCACAAAATCAAGGAGAGAGTTATGGCAAAGAAAGTAGCGTACGTCACGGGTGGTATGGGCGGCATCGGAACCGCCATCTGCCAGCGGCTGGACAAAGACGGGTATACCGTGGTGGCGGGTTGCGGCCCCACGCGCGACTACACCAAGTGGCTTGACGAGCAGAAAGCCCTGGGCCACACCTTCTACGCCTCGGTGGGCAATGTGGGCGACTGGGACTCCACCGTGGCCGCTTTCGACAAGGTCAAGGCCGAGCATGGCCCCGTGGCGGTGCTGGTCAACAACGCCGGCATCACGCGTGACGGCCAGTTCCGCAAGATGAGCAAGGCCGACTGGGACGCGGTGATTTCCACCAACCTCAACAGCATGTTCAATGTGACCAAGCAGGTCATTGAAGGCATGATCGAAGCCGGCTTCGGCCGCATCATCAACATCTCGTCGGTCAACGGCCAGAAGGGCCAGTTCGGCCAGGTGAACTACTCCACCGCCAAGGCTGGCCTGCACGGCTTTACCATGGCGCTGGCGCAAGAAGTCGCCTCCAAGGGTGTGACCGTCAACACCGTGAGCCCGGGCTATATCGGCACCGACATGGTCAAGGCCATTCGCCCCGATGTGCTGGAAAAGATCGTGGCAGGCGTGCCGGCCAAGCGGCTTGGCCAGCCTGAAGAAATCGCGTCCATCATTTCCTGGATCGCCTCTGACGAAGGCGGCTACGCCACCGGCGCGGACTTCTCGCTCAACGGCGGCTTGCATATGGGCTGAGCGCAGGGTTCTGCGCGCTTGCCAAAAACCCGCTCAGGCGGGTTTTTTTATGTGCAGCGTTCGCGATATGGATGCGAACACCCTGCAATGCCGTGGGGATTTTTTGTGAGGGCCCAAGAGGCAACTGTAGTAAATTAAAGAAACGTGTTCTACGGGGACAGCCTGCTTGCCGGGCTGCGTCGCAGGCCTTCCTTGGAGTCTTGACGGGCTCTTAACCGCTTTTTAAAGGAATCCCTTTCGCATGCCCCATAGCGTCTCTTTGATCAGCACCATCGCCGCGGGCCTTGGCCTCGCCCTGATTTTTGGCTTTCTTGCCGTTCGGCTTCGCCTGCCTGCGCTGGTCGGTTATCTGCTGGCGGGCGTGATCATCGGGCCGTTCACGCCCGGCTTTGTGGCGGATGCCGAGATCGCCAGCCAGCTCGCAGAAATCGGCGTGATGCTGCTGATGTTCGGTGTGGGCCTGCACTTTTCACTGGATGACCTGCTGGCGGTACGCAAGATCGCCATACCCGGCGCTGTCGTCCAGATGACGGTTGCCACAGCGCTGGGCATGGGCCTGGCGCACTGGTGGGGCTGGAACCTGGGCGGTGCGCTGGTGTTCGGCCTCTCGCTGTCGGTGGCCAGCACGGTGGTGCTGCTTCGCGCGCTTGAAAGCCGCGGCATCCTGGACTCTGTCAATGGGCGCATCGCGGTCGGCTGGCTGGTGGTGGAAGACCTGGCCATGGTGCTGGTGCTGGTGCTGCTTCCGCCGCTGGGTGGATGGCTGTCGGGCAAGACCAATGCGGACGTCAACGAGCTGTGGAAGACCCTGGGCGTCACGCTGTTGCAGGTGGGAGGTTTTGTCGCCCTGATGCTGGTGGTGGGGCGCCGCTTCTTCCCGTGGGTGCTGTGGCAGGTGCAGCGCACCGGCTCGCGCGAGCTGTTTACCTTGTGCGTGGTGGCGGCTGCTGTGAGCATTGCCTTCGGCGCGACAGCGCTCTTTGGTGTGTCGTTTGCGCTGGGCGCCTTCTTTGCCGGTATGGTGATGCGTGAGTCAGAGTTCAGCCACCGGGCGGCGGAAGAGTCGCTGCCGCTGCGCGACGCTTTTGCCGTGCTGTTTTTTGTCTCGGTCGGCATGCTGTTCGACCCCTGGGTTCTGGTGGAGCGGCCGCTGCAGGTGCTGGCGGTGGTCGGCATCATCATCGTCGGCAAGACGCTCGCGGCCGGCGTGCTGGTGATGGCCTTTCGCTACCCGCTGAACACGGCCTTGACGGTCTCCGCGAGCCTGGCGCAAATCGGCGAGTTCTCATTCATCCTGGTGGGCCTGGGCGCTTCATTGGGCCTGCTGCCGCCCGAGGGCCAAAGCCTGGTGCTGGCGGGTGCGCTGATCTCGATCGCACTCAACGAACTGGTTTTCAAGTCGGTCGAGCCGCTGCAGAAGTGGATACTGGCCAAATCGCCGCTGGCCCGCAAGCTGGAGGCGCGCGACGACCCGATGGCCGAGCTTCCGGCTACAACGGACGAGAAGTATTTGTCACACCATGTCGTGTTGGTGGGCTACGGCCGGGTAGGGCGGCGCATCGCCGACGCGCTCAAGGCCCACCACATTCCTTTTGTGGTGGCCGAACAGAACCGCGAAGCGGTGGAGCGGCTGCGGGAGCAAGGCATGGCAGCGGTGTCTGGCGATGCCGTCGAGGCGGAAGTGCTGATTCAGGCCCACATCGCGCAGGCGCGCATGCTGGTGATCGCCACGCCCGACACACTGGATGTGCGGCAGATTGTGGCGACGGCGCGGGCGCTTAACCCCGGCATCGAAACCGTTGTGCGTACCCACAACGAGGCCGAAGCGCGCTTGCTGGACAACGAGAAGGCCGGCAAGGTGTTCCTCGGCGAGCACGAGTTGGCCCAGTCGATGACGCGTCATGTACTGGAGCGCGCGGCGGCTGCCGCCTCAACCGGCGCGCATTAATCAGGCTTTGGCTTTGGCCCGCAGCACGGCCGAGCGCACCAGCGACAGCCTGTCATTGCCGAAATACATGTCCTCGCCCACAAAGAAGGTGGGTGAACCGAATGCGCCGCGGCGGATGGCTTCATCGGTATTGGCCTTGAGCTGCTCCTTGATATCGGGCTGTGCAATGCCCGCCAGAAATGCATCGGCGTCAATGCCGGTCTGGCGGCAGATGGCGGCCAGCACTTCGTCCTGCGAGATGTCTTCTTCGCGGGTGAAATAAGCCGCGAAGGTGGCTTCGACAAATTCAAGGTAGTGCGGCTGCGCCGCGGCATCCTGCGCAATCCACAGGCAGCCGCGCATGGCTTTGACGCTATTGACCGGAAAAACCTTGGGCGGGAAGGCGATCTTCAGGCCCGCTTCGCGCGCGCTGTCCTGCACATCCTTGAGCATGTAGCGGTTCTTCGGCGAGTTCATGTCTTCCCGCGCGGCGTAAACGCCCTTGTTGACGCTGTTGAAGATGCCCCCAACCAGCACAGGCCGCCAGCGAATGGTTTCGCCGAGTTCAGCCGCCATGGGCTGGATATTGCGAAAGGCGATGTAAGTCCAGGGGCTGGAGCAGTCGAAGAAGAATTCAATCATGGATGTCTCGTTTTTAAGGGGAGAAAGGGAAGTCAGGAAACCTTGTGCGCGCCGTCCCGCACGCTTTGTGCAGTCTGGCCGAACAAGGCCTTGCGCGCTTCTTCGGTCAGTGCCGGTGCACGCAGTTCCTTGCCCAGGTCCAGCCCGCGCTTGACGGCCGGCCTCTCAAACAGGGCGTCGTACCAGCGCTGCACATGGGGAAATTTTTGCAGGTCTACCTGCTGGGCCTTGTGCGTGCGCACCCAGGGGAAGATAGCCATGTCGGCAATCGAATAGCCGTCGCCGGCCACATGCGCGCCGGTGCGCGCCAGCTGTGCATCGAGCACGCCGTAAAGGCGGTCGACTTCTTTGCCGTAGCGCTCAATGGCGTAGGGGATTTTGTCGGGTGCATACAAAAGGAAGTGGCCGTTTTGCCCCGCCATGGGGCCCAGCCCGCCCATCTGCCACATCAGCCACTGCATGGCCTGGTAGCGCTCGCGCAGCTCGTTGGGCAGAAAGCGGCCGGTCTTTTCAGCCAGGTACATGAGGATGGCGCCGCTTTCAAACACCGCCACGGGCGCGCCGCCGCCGGCGGGTTCATGGTCAACAATGGCCGGCATGCGGTTGTTGGGGCTGATGGCCAGAAACTCCGGCGCGAACTGTTCACCCTTGCCGATGTTCACGGGAAGCAGCCGGTAGGGCAGGCCGCACTCTTCGAGCATGATGGAAATTTTCCATCCGTTGGGGGTGGGCCAATAGTGCAGGTCAATCATGAAAAATCCTGGTGAATGCGTGAGATGTATTGAGCGCTAGATCAGTGGCGCCAGCGACGGATGGTCGGCGGCGATTCGCAGCGCTTCGCTGCCGCCGGGCTCCATCATCCGGAAGTCCGAGAAGTCAAAGCCCGGCCCCACCGTGCAGGCGACGAGGGTGTAGCCTGCGGTGTCGGCCGGTACTGGCCTTGCGGCCTGCCACAAGCCGGCGGGCACGATGTGTTGGGGGGTGGTGACCGCGTTGACAGGCCCTAGCGTCGTGCGGCTCAGTGTGCTGTCCGTTGCGTCCCAGATCCAGAGGTCCACCGGCGCACCCTCCAGGTGGACCCAAACCTCATCGGACAGCACGCGGTGCCAGCGTGAGTGCTGCCCGGCTTCGAGCAAAAAATAGATGGAGGTCAGCGCGTTGCGCGCGGGCCGGCCGTCCTGCGGCATGACCTGCTTCCGGGAGCGGAACACCTCGCGGTACCAGCCGCCTTCGGGATGGGGCTGGAGTTGCAGCTGTTCGATTAGTTGCAGGGCGCGGGGTGTGCTTGGAGGAATGGCATTGCTGGGCAGAGGCATGAGGCGCAGTGTGCCTCAAAGCCGCCAGGGCTTTCAATCAGCGGCGATTGCCCGTTGACCCGTGGGGGACAGGCTTGACTTCGGGTGTTTATTCCAGGTCTTCGATAGCCAGGCTGTGGTACTTCTGGGCATAAGAAAAAGGAACCCTGCGCACCACCGCCATGATGCGTTCCGTGGTGTCCTTATTGGGCACAGGAATCATCAGCGCATGGTGGCCTTCCCGCGCCAGGTCCACGTACTTGTGCACGGTCGCGCCCTCGGTGCCGACGCGCGGCAGGCGCACATCCGAATGGCCGTCCGCATGGCTGATGCTGTCGATGATCTCGTCCGGTGTCAGCAGCATCACGCCGTCGCTGGCCACTTCAAGTTCATGGGCCACTTGTCTGGCATCGTCCGGGTCCGGGAACATGATGAAGGCGTAGCCGGTGGGATAAAACACACCGCCCATACTGAGCATTTTTTTGGTCAGTTCAAAGTGCTTCATGGCGAGTCCTTTCATGGATTGCGTTGCTTCAACGAATCATTAAGGCGCGGAAAGGGGGAATTTCCGGTCAGCGTTTACATCCTCTTCCTGTAAGACGTGAACGTCAATCCCCCCCGTCCAGGCTCACTGCGTGTAGCCTGTTCCCCCCTCAAGGGGGCGGTGCCTGCGGTCTGGCAAAGCCAGTCCCGCGGCACCCACTGGTAGTGCTCATTGAAATCTTCAACCCAGCATGAGCCGCGGAACCGGCTTTGCCGGGCCGCAGGGCGGGCGGCCCCCGTGGGGGGCAGGGAATTACACGCAGTGAATGACCGTGGGGGCTTAATTGATTTCTTCGAGCTTCACGGTCGGCTCAGCCATCACACGCACCGTGCTTTGCAAGCCGCGCACGATCTGGTTGGCGAAAAAGCTGCTCTGGGTGTCGGGCTCAAGCGCCGCCAGCACCAGGTTGGCCATGGGCTGGTTGAGGGGCACGTAGTAGCTGCCGCGCGGCACGTCGACCACGCCGCGTGTCAGGCTGACCTGCACCTTGATGATGGCGTTGGCGTCAGCAATCGCGCCGCGCACGTCCTGGCGCTCTCCGGAGGTGCTGGAGGTTTCGCGATAGCTGTCACCCAGCATGGAGCCTTGCTCGGCCACGCGCATGACTTGCACGCCATGCAGACGCAGCCTGTCCACAGCCACGGTGGACGCCGCCGACAGCCAGTAGCCGCAAGGGCGCGCACGTGACTTGAGGTTGCGCAACGCCAGCGCGGAGTCCCAGTCGACGGAGAGGGATCTGTCGGCACCTGTCACAGGGTCCAGCATGATCAGGTCGTACTGGGCTGCCGTGGCGCCGGCTTCGACGACGGCTTGCTCTTTGCAGGCCTGGGCGGCGACTTCCTTGTCGAGGTAAGGTCGCAGCTGGTGCAGCTCGTTGGCGCGCTGCGCGGTGCTGGCCAGCACACTGGTGATGGCGGTGACATGGGTGTGCACGCGCCGCTGGATATGCAGGCGGCCTATTCCGACGCCACGCGTCTCGATCAGCAGGCTCACGGCGTTTTTCAGGCCATTCACATTGCGGCCGGTGTCCGGCTGCGTGCCGCCCATGGAGATTTTTTTGTCGGCCAGATCGCTGGACGTGGTGTAGTACCACTCGGTGCTGAGGTTCTGGCTCTTGAGCGCCGCCAGCAGCGGGCGGCGGTACCACTCTTCGGACGCCTTGGTCAAAAACTCGGGCAGGTTGGCGGTGGTGGCGTACTGGAACAGCGCGTCGAACTTCTGCACCGTGCCGAACTTTTGCAGGTAGCGGCCCACCACGGTGTATTCATGGGCATCCACCACCACGGTCGGGCTGTAGTCGCGCGCCAGCCGGGCCAGCGCCTGGGCTTCGGGCGTGTTGAGCAGCAGGTGGTCGCGGTTCATGTCCAGCCCGCCGGTGGTGGCGCGCTGGTCGCTGGCCGCGCCGTCCGGGTTGGCGCGTGGAACGATCACGACGTTGATGCGTTCCAGCACGGGTGACAGCAGGCCCTGCGCGAGCTCACGCGCAATGACCAGCAGCGCCTCGCTGCCGGCGGGCTCATCGCCATGCTGCTGGCCGACCAGCAACACCGTGGGTTTGCCCGCGGCCTGCAGTACGGCGGGGTCTGTGCCGCCTGCGCGGGTCAGCACCAGCGCCTCCAGAGCCTCACCGCGCTGCGAGCGGCCGATCGGCAATACGCTCGCCCGCACGCCGGGTGAACGCGATGCGGCCGCCGCCTGCTCGCGCAGCCAGCCCTGAATCTCGGCCTGGCTGGTGAACGTGGTGCGTCCGGGTTGCAGCCCCGGTGTGTTGTAGGTCACGGAAGGCGCGGGGAAACGGGCGGCCACCGCGGCGCTGTAGGGAGCGGCCTGGTCGGCGGCAGGTGATACAGGGGATGCAGGCGAGACAGGTGATGAGGGCAGGGCGGCCGGCGCCACGGGGGCAACCGGCGTCACCTGGACCACTGCCGGCGCCGGGCGCTGTGCAGCGGGCGCCGCAGGAGCGGGGGCTGGCGCGCTCGCGGCGGGGCCGGGCAGAGCGGCTGGTGTCCAGGGCGGCAGGGGCGTCGATGCGCAAGCGGCCAGCAAAACCAGGGGCGCCATCACGGCAAGAGGGCGCACACGAATGATGGGGCGGGGAATAAGCAACGCGTGAGAGGCTATCGGGAGGGGGCGCGTCATTGTCATCGTCCTTTTCATCCTTTTGAAGTCCTGTTCCTCATTCCTGTATCGGGGGCACGGTTTGATCTCGTGGCGTGACTGCTCATGTTACCTGCACGGTGGTGCGGCGGCGTGACAAGCGGGGCTATTTCGGCAGAGTTCGTAAGCAGCCTGTTACGGTGCAAAACCCCACCCGGGCCGGATGGCGCTCTTTCTGGGAAAATGCCTCATGCCTGCCCAGTCCGCCCCCCCGATTTCGCTTCTGCGCCCGACAGGCGCCGGCACGCCTGCATCCGGTGATTTCTCCGGCGATTTCTGGCGCCTGAGTGTGGCGCCGATGATGGACTGGACCGACAGGCATTGCCGGCACTTCCATCGCTTGCTGTCGCGCAATGCCCTGCTCTATACCGAAATGGTGACTACCGGCGCGCTGATTCATGGCGATGTGGAACGCCACCTGCGCTTTAACGCGGAAGAGCATCCGGTGGCACTGCAACTTGGCGGCAGCGAGCCCGCCGATCTGGCCCGCTGCGCCCAGCTGGGTGAGCAGTGGGGCTACGACGAGATCAACCTCAACTGCGGCTGTCCCAGCGAGCGTGTGCAGCGCGGGGCCTTCGGCGCCTGCCTGATGGCCGAACCGCAACTAGTGGCCGATTGCGTCAAGGCCATGGTCGATGTGGTGGATGTGCCCGTCACTGTGAAGCACCGTATCGGCATCGACAAGGCTGAAAGTTATGACTTTGTGCGCGACTTTGTGGGCACGGTCAGTGAGGCTGGTTGCAAGGTGTTTATGGTGCATGCCCGCAATGCCTGGCTCAAGGGTTTGTCGCCCAAAGAAAACCGTGAAGTGCCGCCGCTGCGCTATGAGCTGGTGCACCGGCTGAAAAAGGAATTCCCGCATCTGGTCATCGGTATCAACGGCGGCATCAACACCAGCGCGCAGGTGGCCGAGCAGCTTGCTGGGCTCGATGGCGTGATGGTTGGCCGCGAGGCCTATCACAACCCCTGGTGGCTGGCGTCGTGGGACACCGAGTTCTTCGGCGACGCCGCCCCCGAGGAGAGCCTGACGCGCGAACACATAGAGTCGCTGATGTGCGACTACATGGTCCGCGAAGCCGCCGAGCACGGCACGCCCAAAAGCGCCATCGCGCGCCACATGCTGGGCCTGCGCAACGGCCTGCCCGGTGCGCGGCGCTGGCGCCAGGTCTGGAGCGACCACCGCCTGCGCGATGTGCCGCCGCATGCCGTGATGGCGATGGCGCATGAAATGCCCGCCTCGCAGCCACACGAGCCTGCAGACGCTACGGCCATGGCCGATGCCTGATACCGCGCAGAAACAGGCGCGGCAGGCGCTAGCCCTGCTATGGCTGGTGCCGGCGCTGTGGACGGTGAACTACATCGTGGCGCGCAAGGCGCCTGGGGTGATAGGCCCTTATCTGCTGGCCTTCGGGCGATGGGGCCTGGTGGCGGCCTTCCTGCTGGTACTGACCCGTTCAGAACTCTGGCGGCAGCGCGCCGACATTGCCAAAGTGTGGTGGCAGTACCTGATTCTGGGCACCTTGGGCATGATGATTTGCGGCGCCTGGGTGTACCAGGGCGCTCGCTCCACCGGGGCGATGAACATTGCACTGATTTATTCCGCGTCGCCGGTGCTGATCGGTCTGGGCGCCGTGCTGTGGCTGGGTGAGCGCTTTGGTGTGCGTCAGGGGCTGGGCGTGGCGCTGGCGATCGCGGGTGTGGTGCATGTGGTGGTGAAAGGGCAGTGGACGGCGCTGGCCGATGTGCAATTCGCCGCCGGGGATTTGTGGATCGTGGCTGCGACGGTGTCGTGGGCGGCTTACGCGCTGCTGCAAAAACAATGGCCCAGCCCGCTGGGCGCGACGGCCCGCCTTGCCGCCATCTGCATAGGCGGCACGCTGGTGTTGATTCCGCTGACCGCCTGGGAAATGTCGCAGCCCGATGCCTTGCCGCTCACGGGCTATGGCCTCTGGCTGATCGTGGTGGCCGCGATTGTGCCGGGGCTGGGCGCCTACTGGATTTACGGCTGGGCGCAAAAAATCCTGGGCGCCAGCCGTGTGGCTGTGTCGCTTTACCTGGGGCCGCTGTATGCGGGGCTGGTGGCCTGGGGCGTGCTGGGTGAGCCCTTGGGCTGGCATCACGCGATAGGCGCCTTGCTGATTCTGCCCGGCGTCTTTCTGGTGACGGCCAAGCCGCCGGCGCCGGTCAGGCCGCCGCTTCCAGCCCGTTCCTGAAATGCTCGCGCATGCGCTGCGCGGTGGCGTCTGCGTCGCGTGCGGCCAGCGCCTGCATGATGGCGCGGTGTTCGGCCAATGACTCTTCGATACGGCCGCTTTTGAGCAGCGAGTTGTGGCGGTTGAGTTTCATTACCTTGCGCAAATCGGCCACCATCTGGTCACGCCAGCGGTTGTTGGCGATCTCCAGCAGGCGCATGTGAAAGGTTTCATTGATCTCGAAGAAACGTTCGCGATTGCCGGCGGCTTTTTCCAGCTCGTTGTGCAGGCCTTGCAGTTCTTTTAACTGTGAGGCGGTGGCCTGGGTGGCCACCACGCCGGCAGCGTCACTCTCCAACAGCGCGAGCAGGTGGTACACATCGGCCAGGTCGCGCTCAGAGACCTCGGTCACATAAGCGCCGCGCCGCACCTTCATGGTGACCAGGCCCTCGGTGGCCAGCACTTTCAGGGCCTCGCGCAGCGGGGTGCGGCTGATGCCGTATTCCTCGGCCAGTTTGAGCTCGTCAATCCAGCTGCCCGGCACCAGCTCGCGGTTGAAGATGCGCTGGCGCAAAAGCTCCGCCACTTCTTCGTAAAGTGCTCGGGGGGTCAGGGACACGGCGGCCATGGGCATAAGGGTGTTTTTTGGGTGTGCGAAAGCTCGGGATGCGCTGCTTCCCGTCAGCGCTCAAGGCTAATTAAGTGGCATCTTACCGCAAACTGAATTTTGCATCAATAATTATAAATGATGTAAACTTGGCCAAATTCATGACTTCCTCTCATGCCGGGCCTATGCTGTTCCCATCGCGGTACCCGGTGTGAAGACCCGTTACGGTAAAACCCATCCCATCCATCCCATGCTCAAGCCCAGCCAAGCACCCGAATTTCCCGCAGCCAGCCTCGAAGCCTGGGCTAAAGCCGCAGCCAAATCGGCGCCCGGCGGCGATGTGGGCGCACTGAACTGGCAGACGCCGGACGGCATCAGCGTCAAACCGCTCTATACGGCCGAAGACACCAAAGACCTTCCCCATACCAACACGCTGCCGGGGTTTGAGCCTTTCATCCGCGGCCCGCAGGCCACCATGTATGCGGTGCGTCCTTGGACGATTCGTCAGTACGCAGGTTTCTCTACAGCGGAGGAATCAAACGCCTTCTACCGCAAGGCGCTGGCCGCCGGCGGGCAGGGTGTGTCGGTCGCGTTTGACCTTGCCACACACCGCGGCTACGACAGTGACCATCCGCGTGTGACCGGCGACGTGGGCAAAGCCGGCGTGGCGATTGACTCGGTTGAGGACATGAAGATCCTGTTCGACCAGATCCCGCTGGACAAGGTCAGCGTCTCCATGACCATGAACGGCGCGGTGTTGCCGGTGCTGGCGGGCTATGTGGTCGCGGCCGAAGAGCAGGGCGTGAGCCAGGACAAATTGAGCGGAACCATCCAGAACGACATCCTCAAGGAGTTCATGGTCCGCAACACCTACATCTTTCCGCCCCAGCCCAGTATCCGCATCATCGGCGACATCATTGAATACACGGCGCAGAACATGCCGAAGTTCAACTCGATCTCGATTTCGGGTTACCACATGCAGGAAGCCGGCGCCAATCAGGCGCTGGAGCTGGCCTTCACTCTGGCAGACGGCAAAGAGTATGTGAAAACCGCGCTGGGCAAAGGCCTGGACGTGGATGAGTTCGCCGGGCGCCTGAGCTTTTTCTGGGCCATCGGCATGAACTTCTACCTCGAAGTCGCCAAGATGCGCGCTGCCCGCCTGCTGTGGTGCCGCATCATGAAGGGCTTTAACGCCAAGAGCCCCAAGAGCCTGATGCTGCGCACGCACTGCCAGACTTCAGGCTGGAGCCTGACCGAGCAGGACCCTTACAACAACGTGGTGCGCACCACCATCGAGGCCATGGCTGCCGTGTTTGGCGGCACGCAAAGCCTGCACACCAACTCGTTTGACGAAGCGATTGCGCTGCCCACCGAGTTCAGCGCCCGCATCGCCCGCAACACCCAGCTCATCATCCAGGAAGAAACCCATATTCCCCATGTGATCGACCCCTGGGCCGGCAGCTACATGATGGAAAAGCTCACGCAGGACATGGCCGACGCCGCCTGGGCCATCATCGAAGAAGTCGAAGCCATGGGCGGAATGACCAAGGCCGTGGATAGCGGCTGGGCCAAGCTCAAGATTGAAGCGGCCGCGGCCGAAAAGCAGGCGCGCATCGACAGCGGCAAGGATGTCATCGTCGGCGTCAACAAATACAAACTCAAGACCGAAGACGCCATCGAGTCACGCGACATCGACAACGTGGCGGTGCGCGACGGGCAAATCACCCGGCTCAAGGCCATCAAGGCCAGCCGCGACAGCGCGGCGGTGCAAGCCGCGCTGGACGCCTTGACGGCGGCGGCCGAGAATAACAACGGCAATCTGCTGGACCTCAGCATCAAGGCGGTGCGCCTGCGCGCCACCGTGGGTGAGGTCAGCGATGCCCTCGAAAAAGTTTACGGGCGCCACCGCGCCGATACACAAAAGGTGACCGGTGTGTACGCTGCCGCTTATGACTCGGCCGAAGGCTGGGAAACCCTCAAGACTGAGATCAACGCCTTTGCTGAAGAGCAGGGCCGCCGCCCGCGCGTGATGATCTCCAAGCTCGGCCAGGACGGGCACGACCGCGGCGCCAAGGTGGTGGCCACGGCTTTCGCCGACCTGGGCTTTGACGTCGACATGGGCCCGCTGTTCCAGACGCCCGAAGAATGCGCGCGCCAGGCGATTGAAAACGATGTGCATGCGGTGGGCGTCTCTACATTGGCCGCCGGCCACAAGACGCTGGTGCCGGCCATCATCGCCGAGCTCAAAAAGCAGGGCGCCGACGACATCATCGTATTTGTCGGTGGTGTCATCCCACGGCAGGACTATGAGATGCTCTACGAAGCCGGCGTGAAGGGCATTTACGGTCCGGGCACGCCTATCCCGGCCAGCGCCAAGGATGTGCTGGAACAGATTCGCGCTGCTGTGGCGAAGTGAGCGTGCGGTGACGGACATCAGTTCCCGCCTGTCCTTGCAGCCGGTTATTGCCGGCGACTTCGAGGAGATGCTGGCCTTGCGCATAGACGCGATGAGGCCCAGCCTGGAGCGCGTCGGCCGGTTTGACCTTGCGCGTTCGCGCGAGCGCTTGTCGGCAGGTTTTTTTCCTCAATACATGCAGCACATCCTGCTTGACGGCGGGCGCGTGGGTTTCTTCACGCTCAAGCCTGAAGGCGAAGGGGCGTTGCGGCTTGATCATCTCTATCTGCGCAGCAGTGCCAGCGGCCAGGGCATTGGCTCGTGGGTGCTGCGGCAGGTGCTTGACCAGGCACGCGAACTCGGCCTGGCCGTCAGGCTGACCGCACTGAAAGAAAGCGATGCCAACCGCTTCTATCTGCGCCATGGTTTTGTACTGCAAGGCGAAGAGGGCGTTGACTTGCACTATGAGTGGTGCGTGACGGAGGCAGCAACATGATGGCCGCGCCTGATTTCCTGCAGGCCATCCTGGGCGCGGACACGATGGCGCAGCGCCGCGCCATCGCCAAAGCCATCACGCTGCTGGAGTCCACCCGCACTGACCACAGGGCGCAAGGCGACGAACTTTTGACAGCCTTGTTGCCCCACACCGGCAAGGCCATGCGTTTGGGCATCAGTGGTGTGCCGGGCGTGGGCAAGTCCACCTTTATTGAAGTGCTGGGCCTGCATCTGATTGCGCAAGGTCATCGCGTCGCCGTGCTCACCATCGATCCCTCTTCTTCCGTCTCCGGCGGTTCCATCCTGGGTGACAAGACCCGCATGGAGAAACTCTCGGTGCATGAGCGTGCCTACATCCGGCCCAGCCCTTCCAGTGGCAACCTGGGCGGCGTAGCTGAAAAGACGCGCGAGGCCATGCTGGTCTGCGAAGCCGCTGGTTTTGATGTGGTGATTGTCGAAACCGTGGGCGTGGGCCAGAGCGAAACCGCCGTTGCCAACATGACCGACATGTTTGTGCTGATGCAGTTGCCCAATGCTGGGGACGACCTGCAGGCCATCAAAAAGGGCGTGATGGAGCTGGCCGACCTGGTCATCATCAACAAGGCCGACATCGATGCCGATGCGGCCATGCGGGCCGAGGCGCAGATCACTTCGGCCATGCGACTGTTTGGCCTGGTCAATAACGCCATGGACGGCGCGCAGGCCGCCAACTTCGACAAAAACTGGCACCCTCAGGTGATTCAGCTCAGTGCGCTGCATAACAAGGGCGTTGATGTGTTCTGGAAAGCGGTCACGCAGTTCAAGTCTTTGCAGACCACCAATGGCCAACTGGCGGCGCGGCGCCAGCAGCAATCGCTTGCCTGGATGTGGGAACGCATTGATGCAGGCCTCAAGCAGGCCTTCAGGCAGGATCCGCAGGTGCAAGAGCGCCTGCCGGGTTTGCTGGCCGAGGTGGCGCGCGGTGAAGTTGCCGCGTCGACAGCCGCCAGAAGCTTGCTGGCCCTGGCGTCCAAGGGGTGGAACCTGTGAAAAAAACCGGCATCTTTTGTGTGCTGCTTTTTCAGGCCTGCATGGTCTGGGCCGGCGGCATGGTGACTGGTGAACCGCAGAGTTTTGTCTTCACCGACAAAGGCTATTTCGCGGATAAGCCCGTCACCGTGCATTACTACAAGGCACGCAGCGCCGGCCCGGATGCCAAAGTCATTGTGGTCATCCATGGAACGGAGCGCCAGGGCCCGCGCATGCGGGACAACTGGATGCCCCTTGCCGAGAAAAACAAGCTGATCGTGCTGGCCCCGGAATTCGATGAAGCGCGGTTTCCCTCCCGGCTCTTCAACATGGGCGGCATCGAGACACGCGACCGCAGCAAGTGGTCGTTCCAGATCGTCGAGCATCTCTTCGACTTTGTTCGTGCCGATGAGGGGCTCGCTGCGCCCGACTACCTGCTGTTCGGCCATTCGGCCGGCGGGCAGTTTGTGCACCGCTTTATGTTGTTGACCGAAGCGCCGCGCGTTTCCGTTGCCATGGCGGCCAATGCCGGCAGCTACACCATGCCCCGCTATCCGGGCCTGACGGATGACAAGTTTCCTTATGCGCTTGACGAGAGCATCGTCGGCCCCGACAAACTCAAGCAGGTGTTTTCGCGCAAGCTGATCGTGCTGCTCGGCGAGGCCGACATACAAACCGATGCGGCCAACCTTCCCAAGGCCAGGCAGGCCACGGCCCAGGGCGCGAACCGGCTCGAGCGCGGCAGCAACTTCTTCGCGCAGGCCCAGGCGCAAGCACAGAAGATGGGCGCACCGCTGGCCTGGGAGCGAGTGACCGTGCCGGGCGTGGGGCACGACTCACGCCGCATGAGCCAGGCGGCCGCGCGACTTCTGTTTGAATCTGCCAAATAATTTTCACCGTCCCAAAAAATTGCGGAACACACCATGCAAGAAATCCTTGAACAACTCGAAAAGAAACGCGCCGCAGCCCGCCTGGGCGGCGGGCAAAAACGCATTGACGCGCAGCACGGCAAAGGCAAGCTGACGGCGCGCGAGCGGCTGGAGCTGCTGCTGGACGAAGGCACCTTCGAAGAATGGGACATGTTTGTCGAGCACCGCTGCACCGACTTCGGCATGCAGGACAACAAGATTCCGGGTGACGGCGTGGTGACTGGCTACGGCATGATCAACGGCCGCCTGGTGTTTGTCTTCAGCCAGGACTTCACCGTGTTTGGCGGCGCCCTGAGCGAAGCCCATGCCGAGAAAATCTGCAAGGTGATGGACCAGGCCATGAAGGTCGGTGCGCCTGTCATCGGCCTCAATGATTCGGGTGGCGCTCGCATTCAGGAGGGCGTAGCGTCCTTGGGCGGCTATGCCGATGTGTTCCAGCGCAATGTGATGGCCAGCGGCGTGATCCCGCAGATCAGCATGATCATGGGCCCTAGCGCCGGTGGTGCCGTGTATTCACCGGCCATGACCGACTTTATTTTCATGGTCAAGGATTCGAGCTACATGTTCGTCACTGGCCCCGAAGTTGTGAAAACCGTGACGCATGAGGAAGTAACGGCTGAAGAACTGGGCGGCGCCACCACCCATACCACGCGCAGTGGCGTGGCTGACCTGGCCTTCGAAAACGATGTAGAGGCGCTGTTGATGCTGCGCCGCCTCTACAACTACCTGCCGCTGAACAACCGCGAAAAAGCCCCGGTGCGCCCCAGCGCCGACCCGGCCGGCCGCATGGACCTGAGCCTGGACACGCTGGTGCCCGAGAACCCGAACAAGCCCTATGACATGAAAGAGCTCATCGTCAAGACGGTGGACGACGGCGACTTCTTCGAGATTCAGCCCGAATACGCCAAAAACATCATCATCGGTTTTGCCCGCATGGAAGGGCAGACCGTCGGCATCGTTGCCAACCAGCCGCTGGTGCTGGCCGGTTGCCTGGACATCAAGAGTTCCATCAAGGCGGCACGCTTTGTGCGGTTTTGCGATGCCTTCAACATCCCCGTCATCACCTTCGTCGACGTACCTGGCTTTATGCCCGGCACATCACAGGAATACGGTGGCATCATCAAACACGGCGCCAAGCTGCTGTACGCATATGCCGAATGCACCGTGCCCAAGATTACCGTCATCACGCGCAAAGCCTATGGCGGCGCTTACGACGTGATGGCTTCCAAACATTTGCGCGGTGACGTTAACTTCGCCTGGCCCAACGCCGAGATCGCCGTGATGGGCGCCAAGGGCGCGGTGGAAATCATCTTCCGTGAAGACAAGGGCGACCCGGCCAAGCTGGCTGCCAAGGAAGCCGAGTACAAGGCACGATTTGCCAATCCTTTTGTGGCCGGTGCTCGCGGCTTTATCGACGATGTGATCTTGCCGCACGAGACCCGCCGGCGTATCTGCCGCTCGCTGGTGATGCTGCGTGACAAGAAAATCGAGAATCCGTGGCGCAAGCACGGGAACATCCCGCTGTAGGCCGTGGCCGGAATTTTCACCGTGAACGCTTCTACCCCGATTCCCGACAGCTACCATCCCGGGCCGATGCGCTGGCTCTTGCTGGCGATCGGCATCTTGTTGCTGATCGATTGCATTTACCTTGTGACCGTCAAGGTCACGCATCTCGGGGTCATTGTGCCGGCAGTCATCTCGGCCGCGCTGATCGCACTCTCGCTGTTTATCAAACCCTGGCAGGCGTGGTTGCGCGGGCGCCGCTGGCGATTGCTTGCGTGGCGGTTGTTGCTCACCGGGTTTTTCCTGTGGCTGGCCTCCCTGGTGGTCTTTTTTGTTGCCATGCAACGGCTGCAGCCATCGGGCGCGATGGATGCCGATCCACGGGTTATCGTGGTTCTTGGTTCCAGCACGCCGAACGGGCAGGCCTCGCCGGTCCTGGTGGAGCGGCTCAAGCTGGCCTACAGTCTCGCGGGGCAACACCCCCGTGCGCTGGTTGTGGTCAGCGGCGGAACGGACTTCAGACAGGAGATATCCGAAGCGCGTGTGATGGCCGACTACCTGGTCGGCCTTGGCCTGGATGCTGCTCGCATCACCCTGGAAGACCAAAGCACCAGCACCTACGAAAACCTGGTTTTCTCGGCGCGATTGCTGGAGGCTGCCGGCGTCAAGCGGGACGTGCCCATGGTGCTGGTGACCAGTGACTTCCACACCGCGCGGGCCGGCTGGATTGCCGAGGAGGCGGGCTGGTCCAACGTGCGCGCGGCGGGTTCCCTTACGCCGCTTTATATGCGCTACAACGCCTGGACGCGCGAGTATTTCGCCTGCCTGTCAGGCTGGTTGCTGCGGGAATACTGAGCTGACGCATCACAAGAAAATCGACTGGAAATTAACATGTTTACCAAAATTCTTATTGCCAATCGGGGTGAAATCGCTTGCCGCGTGATCCTCACCGCCCGCAAGATGGGCATCCGGACCGTCGCCGTTTATTCCGATGCCGACAAAGATGCACGCCATGTCGAGTTGGCCGACGAAGCCGTCAATATCGGCCCGGCGCCCAGTCGTGACAGCTATCTGCAGGCCGACAAGATCATCGCGGCGTGCAAGCAGACAGGCGCGCAGGCGGTGCACCCTGGCTACGGCTTTCTGAGCGAGAACGCGGGCTTTGCCAAGCGTGTTGAAGAAGAGGGCATCATCTTCATCGGCCCCAAGCATTATTCGATTGCCGCCATGGGCGACAAGATTGAATCGAAAAAACTGGCTGGCGCGGCGGGTGTGAACTGCATTCCCGGCGTGAACGATGCGATTGAAACGGCCGAGAAGGCGGTGGAGATTGCCAAGGGCATTGGTTACCCCGTAATGATCAAGGCCTCTGCCGGCGGCGGGGGTAAGGGCCTGCGTGTGGCCTTTAACGACAAGGAGGCCTTTGAAGGTTTTACTTCTTGCCGCAACGAAGCCCGCAACAGCTTTGGTGACGACCGCGTCTTTATCGAGAAGTTTGTCGAGGAACCCCGTCACATCGAGATCCAGTTGCTGGGCGACAGTCACGGCAATGTGGTTTACCTGAACGAACGCGAGTGCTCCATCCAGCGGCGCCACCAGAAGGTGATTGAAGAGGCTCCATCACCCTTTATCAGCGACGCGACGCGCAAGGCCATGGGTGAGCAGGCAGTCGCTTTGGCCAAGGCGGTGAAGTACCAGAGCGCCGGCACGGTGGAGTTTGTGGTCGGCAAGGACCAGAGCTTTTATTTCCTCGAGATGAACACCCGGCTGCAGGTGGAGCACCCGGTGACGGAATGCATTACCGGGCTGGACCTGGTGGAGCTGATGATCCGCGTGGCGGCCGGCGAGAAGCTGCCGATTGCACAGAAAGACGTGCAGCGCAACGGCTGGGCGATTGAATGCCGCATCAATGCCGAAGACCCATTCCGCAGCTTCCTGCCTTCCACCGGCCGGCTGGTGCGCTTTCAGCCGCCCAAGGAGACGATGTTTGCGGCCGACACCTCGCAGCTGTACGGCGTTCGTGTGGACACTGGCGTGCAGGACGGTGGCGAGATACCGATGTTTTACGACTCGATGATTGCCAAGCTCATCGTGCACGGCAAGGACCGCAAGGACGCCATCGCCAAGATGCGCGAGGCGTTGAATGGGTTTGTGATTCGCGGCATCTCCAGCAACATTCCTTTCCAGGCGGCACTGCTGGCGCATCCCAAATTTGTGGCCGGAGATTTCAACACCGGCTTTATCGCTGAAAACTACAGCAAGGGCTTTCATGCGGAAGACGTGCCGCACGACGATCCTTCGTTCTTGCTGGCGCTGGCGGCTTACGTCAATCGCCGCATGCTGGGCCGCGCGGCTGGTATCAGCGGACAGCTACCGGGCCATGGCGTGACCGTGGGTGAAGAGTTCGTGGTCGTCAGCCTGGGCGCTGCGGGGCAGAACACGCAACACCCTGTGACGGTGCGGAATTATCAGGCCCAATCGGGCTCCGGCACAGTAGAAACGGGCGCAAGCAGCTATGAAATATGTAGCAACTGGCATTTGGGCGGTGCGCGCATCCGCGGCACGGTGAACGGCCAGCCCTTCGCCGCACAGGTCGAGCGTGGCGTGGGGCGCAATCCGCTGGCTATCCGCATCGCACACAACGGCACACGGCTGGATGCGCTGGTGCTGTCGCCGCGTGCGGCGCAGCTGCACGCGCTTATGCCCTACAAGGCGCCGCCCGATATGAGTCGCTATGTGCTGTCGCCCATGCCGGGCTTGCTGGTGGACGTTGCCGTGCAGGTGGGCCAGAAAGTGCAGGCCGGTGAGCGAGTGGCGGTGATTGAAGCGATGAAGATGGAGAACGTGTTGTTTGCGGTCGCCGACGGCGTGGTCGGCAAAGTGCTGGCCGCCAAGGGTGAATCGCTGAGTGTGGACCAGCCGATTGTGGAGTTCCAGGCATGAGTGGACGTCCATTCAAGGTGCTGGGCATCCAGCAGATTGCCATTGGCGCCACGAGCAAAGACAGGTTGCGCACGCTGTGGGTTGACATGCTGGGCCTGGAAGTTACGGGCAACTTCGTGAGCGAACGCGAAAACGTCGACGAAGACATCTGCGCGATTGGCAGCGGCCCGTTCAAGGTCGAGGTTGACCTGATGCAGCCGCTAGACGTGGACAAGAAGCCTGCGGTGCACACCACGCCGCTGAACCACGTGGGCCTATGGATCGATGACCTGCCCAAAGCGGTGGAATGGCTGACGGCCAAGGGCGTGCGGTTTGCGCCTGGCGGGATTCGCAAGGGCGCGGCGGGGTTCGACATCTGCTTTCTTCATCCCAAATCGAACGATGAGTTCCCGGTTTCAGGCGAAGGTGTATTGATTGAGATGGTCCAGGCGCCGCCAGAAGTGATCAAGGCGTTTGCCGCGCTGGGTTAAAAGGCTCTCCTCTGCACACCAATGGTGCAGACGGCACAATGGGGGCTGACTTTTTCAATCAACCGATTCGTCTGGAGCATCGTTTCATGGATTTGAGCCGTTTTCCGCGCCGCCGTTACACCGAAGGCCACACGCCGCTGGAGTTTCTCCCTCACTTCACCAAGGCCCTTCGGGCCACTTGCGGCCCCGATGGTGGGCCCAATGTCTGGATCAAGCGCGACGACATGCTGGGCCTCACGCCCGGCGGCAACAAGACCCGCAAGCTGGAGTTCCTGGTCGCCGATGCGCTGGCCCAGGGTGCCGACACGCTGATTACCTGCGGCGCGCCGCAGTCGAATCACTGCCGTGCCACGCTGTCCGCGTCCATCAAGGAAGGCCTCAAGTGCCGTTTCGTGATTGAAGAACGTGTGCCCAACAGCTACAAGGAAGACGCCAGCGGCAACAACTTCCTGTTCCGCCTGCTGGGTGTTGAAGCCATTACCGTTGTGCCGGCCGGCACCAACATGCTGGAAGCGATGCAGAAAGTAGCGGCTGACCTGGCCAAAGCAGGCCGCAAGGGTTACATCGTGCCTGGCGGCGGCTCCAACGCCATTGGCGGGCTGGGTTATGTGGCCTGCGCGCAAGAACTGCAGCAGCAGTTTTTTGAGCAGGGCGTGCGCATCGACAAGGTCGTGGTGGGTTCGGGCAGCTCGGGCACGCATGGCGGCCTGCTGGCCGGCTTCATGGGCAACCACATCAATATTCCCATCGTCGGCATCGGCGTGAGCCGCGACCCGGCCGACCAGAATCCGCTGGTGCACAAAGAAGCGCAGGCCGTGGCCGACTTGCTGGGCCTGGGCATGACGATTCCGCCTGAAGCGGTGGTGAGCCATGGCGACTGGTGGCGGCCCAAGTACTCGGTGCCCAATCAGGCCATGGTCGAGGCCGTGCAGATGCTGGCGCGCACCGAGGCCGTCTTGCTGGACCCGGTCTACACCGGCAAGATCATGGCCGGCCTGATCGGCCTGGCTCGCAAGGGTTTCTTCCGCAAGGATGAGAACGTGCTGTTTCTCCACACGGGCGGTGCGCCTTCGCTGCACGCCTATGAGGCAGAAGTGCTGGGTCTGACGGAACTGCCCGCCTGAGATCCGGGCGTTGCAGCAAGGCCGGCTCTTTAGCCGGCCTTTTTTTCGCGCTGCGCCCGGGCGCGTGCGAGCGCGGCCTCAATCACCGCGCGTTTGCGATCGGCAACGGCAGGGTCGGCTTCAGGGCGTGCTGCAGCCCCGGAGGATGTGGGTGCAGGGCTTTCGGTTTTGCCAACCTTCGACAGAGGCTTGTCGCCGGAGCCGACTCCCTTGCTGAGCCGCTTGCGGTGAATTTCATAACGGTGAAGCGCCGTCCCGGCCTCCTGTTGTGACCACGCCGCCCAGCCGGTTCTTTCGCCGGTGACGTTTTCCAGGCTGATGCAGTCGACAGGGCAGACGGGAATGCACAGCTCGCAGCCGGTGCACCAGGGCTCGATCACGGTATGCATCATCTTGTTGCTGCCCATGATGGCGTCGGTCGGGCAGGCCTTGATGCACAGCGTGCAGCCTATGCACCAGTCTTCGTCGATGATGGCGAGGGCGCGCGGGCCTTCGGTGCCGTTGGCGGGGTTGAGCGGCTGCACAGGCTGGCCCGTGATGACCGACAGGCGCTGAATGCCTTCAGCGCCGCCTGGCGGGCATTGGTTGATGGCGGCCTGGCCGTTAGCGATGGCGGTGGCGTAGGCCGCGCAGTCGGGGTAGCCGCAGCGGGTGCACTGGGTTTGGGGCAGTGCGGCGTTGATGCGCTCGAAAAGATGAAGGTCGGCGGGGGAGGTCACCGGCCTATTGTCCTACCAGTCGGGGCCAGCCAGGCTGGCCCTGCCGGAGATGCCTTCAGGCTTGCTTGCTGCGCACAGCCTTCCTGGCAGCCGGCTTTGCAGTGGTTTTCGCTGCAGGTTTTGTGGCTGCGGCACGAACCGGTTTAGCTACCTTTTTAGGAGCAGCTGCCGCACGTTTGGCGGGGGCTGCAGCCTGGTTGTGCTCAAGGATGAAGGCCTTGACCTGCGGGTAGACGATGTCGCGCCAGCGGCGGCCGCTGAAGATGCCGTAGTGGCCTGCGCCTTTGACTTCCAGGTGCTTTTGCAGCGCCTTGGGAATGTTGTGGCACAGGCTGTGGGCGGCTTCGGTCTGGCCGGAGCCGGAGATATCGTCCAGCTCGCCCTCGACGGTGAAGTGTGCCGTGGTCTTGATGTCCTGCGGGCGCACGCGTTCGAGTTCGCCGTCTGCATTGGCCACGTCCCAGGTGCCGTTGACCAGCTTGAACTCCTGGAACACCGTCTTGATGGTGTCCAGGTAGTAGTCGGCATCCATGTCGAGCACGGCGTTGTATTCGTCGTAGAACTTGCGGTGTGCTTCGGCGCTGGCGTCGTCACCCTTGAGCAAATCCTTGAAGTAGTCGTAGTGGCTCTTGGCGTGGCGGTCGGGATTCATCGCGACGAAGCCGGTGTGCTGCAAAAAGCCGGGGTAGACGCGGCGTCCGGCGCCCGGGAAATTGCTGGGCACGCGGTAGATCACATTGTTTTCAAACCACTCGTAGCTCTTGTTCATGGCCAGGTTGTTCACGGCGGTCGGCGACTTGCGCGCATCGATCGGGCCGCCCATCATGGTCATGCTCAAGGGCGTGGTTTCGCCGCGCGAAGCCATCAACGACACGGCCGCCAGCACCGGCACGGTAGGCTGGCAGACACTGACGACGTGGCAGTTGCCGTAAATGCCCTGGATGTGGCGGATGAATTCCTGCACGTAGTTGACGTAGTCGTCCAGGTTGAAGGAGCCGTCGGACAGCGGCACGGTGCGCGCGTTCTTCCAGTCGGTGATGTAGACCTTGTGGTCCTTGAGCATGGTTTTGACGGTGTCGCGCAGCAAGGTGGCGTAGTGGCCCGACAGCGGCGCCACGATCAGCACCGCGGGCTCGCCTTTCAGCTCCGTGAGGGTGGCGGGGTTGTCGGTGAAGCGCTTGAAGCGGCGCAGCTCGCAAAAGGGTTTGTCGATCTCCACACGCTCGTGGATGCTGACATCGGTGCCGTTGACGTCGACGGTGTGGATGTCGAAGGCCGGTTTTTCGTAGTCTTTGCCCAGACGGTAGATCAGGCTGTAGCCGGCTGCGACGCGCTGGGCAAACGGGTTTTGCCCAAGTGGGGAGAGGGGGTTGCCGTAGAGCTTGGCCGCTGCCTGCGCAAAATCAACAAAAGGCTCCATCAATGTGCGCTGGGTTTCATAGACTTGGTACAGCATCGGGGATCACCTTGGTTATGTAAATTTTTTACGTAAAACGTAGTATGTTGCAGTGCAATATAACAGGCGGGCGATGCACTGATTTAGGGAAATCTACTAATTCCGGGCGGTTTTCACGGTGTTGGTGCCCATGCACCACAGCGTGCCGGCGGGCTTGTTTTACCGGGAGACCGCCGCCACCTGAGGAATTGAAGGAATACTTATCATTTTGCCTCCCGGCGGCGGTTTTTGCCGGCTCTGGCGCAGCCCCTGAACAGGAAAAATAACATGCTCCCCTCGATCGACACCTCCGCGCTGGACCAACTGGCCTCACTGAAAAAATCCGACCGGATGCCGGTCCTTTTTGTGGGCCATGGCAGCCCGATGAACGCCATCGGCGACAACGAATACCGGCGCAGCTGGCAAGCGATGGGAGCCGAATTCGGTACCAAGTACCCGCGTCCGCAACTGATCCTGTGCATTTCAGCCCATTGGCTGACCGAAGGCTGGTGGCTGACCGCGATGGACAAGCCCAAGACCATCCACGATTTCGGCGGTTTTCCGCAAGAGCTGTTTGACCAGCAATACCCCGCACCCGGCGATCCGGCGGCGGCCCGCGCTATCAGCCAGTTAGTCAGGCAAAGGGCTTCGGCGCCGCTGGGGCTGGATGAAAGTGAGTGGGGCCTTGACCACGGCACCTGGTCAGTCCTCAAGCCCATGTTTGCCTATGCGGACATTCCCGTTATCCAGCTCAGCATGGACTACGGCCGGGCGCCCGAGGATCACTACGCGCTGGCAAAGCAGCTCAAGGCCCTGCGCGACCGGGGTGTGTTGATCGTGGCCAGCGGCAACATCGTGCACAACCTGCGCCAGATGCAGCGCGGCGCAGCGGGCAACCAGGCCTACGACTGGGCGCTGGAGTTCGACCAGACGATTGGCGGTTACCTGCAGCAGGGCAACCTGGATGCGCTGCAGAACTTCCAGAAACTGGGGCAGGTGGCCAGGATGGCGCACCCCACCTACGAGCACTACCTGCCTTTGCTGTATGCGGCAGGCGCGGCTGATGCGAAGGAGCCGATGCGGTTTTTCAACACCAGCTTCCAGGCCGGCTCGATTTCAATGCGCTCGGTGATCTGGAGTTGAGGCTGAGGGCGCACGCGGCCTGCTTTTGATTGCTATCAAATTAGCAGCAGGCCGCGCTTGGTGGTTGCGGTTTGCGGCTTGCCTCAGAACGTCTTGCTCACCCTCGCCGCCAGGGTATTGACCTGGGTATTGCTGGCGCCGCTATAGCTGTACTCGTAGTAAAAGTCGAGCGCGACGGCGTTGCGGAACTGGTAGCGGCTGCCCAGCGCCAGGCGTGCAGTGTTGGTATTGAAGCTGACGCTGTCGATCTGGAAGATCACCCCGGGAAGCTGGTTGGCAAAGCTCATCTGGGCGACGCCGGACTTGGCGAAGTCGTGCAGGTATTCGACGCGGAAATAGGGCCGCGCGATGGTGCCGCCGGACAGGTAAACCGTGGTTTCGCCGCGCACGCCGAGTGCCAGGCTGGTGGTGGGGATGTCTTGCGCCGAATAGTTCAGGCTGAACTGGGCGCCGCCGCTTTCGGTAGTTCCGTTCAATCGGGTCCTGGCGAGGTCCAGGCGGGCGTACGGGGAAATCAGCATCTTCCTGCCGCTATATTCGAACTCGTGGTCGTAGCCGCCGGCAAGCGAGGCGAACCATTGCGAGCCCGTGCGGCTGGAGGAGGCTATTGCGCCGTTCTCGATCACGAAGCGCAGCGCATCGAAGCGCAGGCTGCCGTAGCCGAGCAGGCCGTCGACGAAGAAGCCGTCGGCCGGCTGGTAGCTGCCGTACACGCTCAGCGAGTAGCTGTCGCCGGTGTTGCGCGTGCCGTTGGAGCCGATCTTCTGGCGGTCGTGGGCATAGCCGCCGCCCACGCCCAGCACCAGCTTTTCGCTGACGCGCTTGTCGGCGCCGACGGTGATGCCGGCGGTGCTGAAGTGCGAATCGGTGCTGCCTTGCTTGCCGACGTTGACGACGCCCGCAGTCCAGGCATCGATCCCCATCCCCATCACGTTCTGCTGCGTGCCGTTCAAAGGTATCCCGGAAAGCGCTCCCGAGCCGGACGCCTGCGCAACCAGCGGATCAGGGAAACCCTGCATGCCCATGGGCAACAGTCGCGGATCGCCGCGCGCCGCCAGGTTGCTGCCCATAGAGCTGCTTCCCGGCATCGAGTTGCCTGCACCCAAATCGCCGTCGCTTCCAAGGCCTAGGGTCTGGCGCGGCTGGCCGCGCCATTGCGTATCGCCTGAGGCGGAGACGCCGGTCTCGGTCGATTCCGGCTTGCGTCGATGCAGGCTCTCCATGCGGCTCTGGAAATTGACCGTCTGCGCGGCGGCAAAGCGCCGCGCGGTATCTCCTTGCGCGGTGACCAGGCCGATCACTTCCGCGTTCTTGTCCGGGTCGCGCGCGCAGGTATTGGTGTCGATGGCGACGCAGCCGGGGCCGTTCATCGTGAACGTGAAGGGCTGCGAGCCAACGTGGGGGGTGTTGAAGGCGATCAGCACACTGTACTGCACGTTGGCCTGCAGGGTCAGGCCGATGCCGGTGAAGGTGGCGGTGTTCGGTATGCCGGAGGCAAGCGCGGAGACCAGGAACTGCGAACGGACGGCCGGCGAGCAGGGCGTGGTCGAAGGGGTATACGTACCCCGCAGGAAAAAGGTCGTGTTCAGCGTCGTCGGCGTGACAACGCTCGCCGTGTAGGTGCCGGTGGTATCCACCGTGAAGGTGTACAGCTTGTAGTTCCAGGGGCCGGCGGTGCACGAGGTGAAGTTCGTGTTCTGCCCCACCTGGATGTTGGGCGTTACGGTGATCGCCGCCGCAGCCTCCGCATTACCGTTAATGGTTACCGGAGCAGCCAGCGCCGGCGCGCTACCTGCCATCCATCCCACCCCCGCGAGCAGCAGCCCGCCCAGCAGGCGCGCCAGGCGCCATTCCCGTTTGATCGTGTTCATAAATTTGCTCCCTTTATGTCGTTTGCTCGTTTGCGTTAGCGGACAAACCCACCTCTTCACGTGTCCCTTGGCCACCCAACCGCCATGCGAAACGCATGGAGATTGCCCGGCAGGAAAGAACGTTGCGCGTGCGGCGGAAAACCGTATGCCGCGCGGGCACGATCTTGCTGTCGTGTAACGTAATGTAACTTAAGGTAACTTAATTTTAAAGCAGGTAAAGCGCGAAGACCTAATCAAAGCGCCAGGGTGTGTCGGCGAAGCAACTGAAGGTGTTGCAGGAGCGCGGCGGGCAGCCAGGCCTGCGGGCTAGAGCGCCGGGGTTTGATGCGCTTTTTCAGCACCCGCTACCAGGCGGATGCGATTTCCAGCCAGCTCCAGCGCTCCTGGTAGGCCTTGGCCTTCTTTTCAAACAGCGGCAGATGAGGGCACAGCGGGTTGGGGCTGAGCTTGCCCTGGTAGAGGTCCGCCAGCCCGTTCGGGGCATAGAGCGCCAAGCCCGAGGCCTCCGCCTTCAGCCCGGCGCAGGTGCAGCTGACCAGAAAGCGGTCAATGCCGTCCGTGGAACTGCGCAGCGCCGGATAGGGAAAGCCGAAGTACTCCTGGTACCAGGTATGGACCCGCGCCTGGTTTTTGGCTTCCACCACGATGCCCTAGCCTGAAAAGCAGGCGCTCACCCGTTCGTTGGCGCGGGCTTCAGCCGCCTCCGACAAATCAGAGGGGTCGAAGTAAAACAGGTCGTAGTCCTTGATCTGCGCTTCGGGCGGCTGGCCCGAGCGCAGATTCCAGATGGTCTGGAAGAGGCAACCGGCCACCAGCCAGGCGTCAGGCAGGCCCAGCGCGGGCAAGCGATCCAGGATGGCCCGGTTGTGGCGGTTTTGCAGCGCGTCCCGGATGAATTGCTCCGGGAGCGGAGCGGTTACAGCGCCGTCACCAGGCAGCGTCACATCACTTTAGCGATAGAGGCGCAGACGTAGTCGATGTTTTTGCTGTTGAGCGCGGCCACGCACATGCGGCCGGTGTCGGTGCCGTAAACGCCGAACTCATTGCGCAGGCGCACCATCTGGTCTTTGGAGAGGCCCGAATAGCTGAACATGCCGATCTGGGACGTGATAAAGCTCATGTCCTCCTTGACGCCGGCGGCCTTCAGGCCGTCCACGAGTTTTTGGCGCATGGACTTGATGCGCACGCGCATTTCACCCAGTTCCTGCTCCCACTGGGTGCGCAGCGCCGGCGTGTTGAGCACCGTGGCCACCACCATGCCGCCGTGGATCTGCGGGTTGCTGTAGTTGGTGCGGATGACCAGCTTGAGCTGGGACAGCACGCGGTCGGCTTCTTCCTTGGACTCGCAGAGCACCGACAGGGCGCCCACGCGCTCGCCATAGAGGCTGAAGCTCTTGGAAAACGAGGTCGACACAAAAAAGCTCAGGCCGGCAGCCACAAATTTACCGATGACGGCGCCGTCTTCTGCAATACCGTGGCCAAAGCCCTGATAAGCCATGTCGAGGAAAGGCGTCAGCTTGCGCGCCTTGACGGCGGCGATCACCTGGTCCCATTGGGCTGCGGTGATGTCGTAGCCGGTCGGGTTGTGGCAGCAGGCGTGCAGCACGACGATGGTGCCTTCGGCTGCTGCATTGAGGGCGGCGAGCATGCCGTCGAAGTTGACGCCGCGCTTTGCCGCATCGTAGTAAGGGTAGCTTTCAACAGCGAAACCGGCCTGGCTGAACAGCGCGCGGTGGTTTTCCCAGCTGGGGTCGGAAATCAGCACCTTGGCATTGGGGCTGAGCTTTTTGAGGAAGTCGGCGCCGATCTTCAGGCCGCCCGTGCCGCCAATGCCTTGCGCGGTAGCTACGCGGCCGCTCTTGACGGGTTCGCTGTCGACGCCGAAGACGAGGCCTTTGACGGCCGCGTCATAGGCGGCGATGCCGTCGATGGGCAGGTAGCCGCGGGCCTTGGGGTCGGCCATCATCTGCTTTTCAGCTGTCTTCACGCATTCAAGCAGGGGGAGTTTGCCGTTGTCGTCGTAGTACACACCGACGCCCAGGTTGACCTTGGCGGGGTTGGCGTCGGCGTTGAACTGCTCGTTAAGGCCCAGGATGGGGTCACGCGGGGCCATTTCGACAGCGGTAAACAAAGACATGAAAAATCCTCTGAAAAGTGAAAAAAAGCGAAAGCGTCGGTGTTCTGGGGGCCGGCTTTTACGGGGCCGGAATTTAGGTCACAAGTTGACCGGAAACAAGGCTACAAGAGGTATCAAAAAAGGCCATTTCGGGGCGAATAGGGATTGCAATTCCCATTTTCGGCCGAATGTCGTATTCTGTTTGGTTGCCCCGAATTTTAACGGGGCTTGATCGAGGTTTTATGCCAGAAGCTATAGAAGTCATAACTGATGCGGTGGATTCGGCCCCTGCCGAGGGCCAGTTTGTTCAATTCCCAGATTCGCCGTTTCAGCTGTTCCAGCCTTATCCGCCTGCGGGCGACCAGCCCACGGCGATTGACCAGCTGGTCGAGGGCGTCAATGACGGCGAGGTGTTTCAGACCCTGCTGGGCGTGACCGGCTCGGGCAAGACCTTCACCATGGCCAATGTGATCGCCCGCCTGGGCCGCCCGGCCATTGTGTTTGCGCCCAACAAGACACTGGCGGCGCAGCTGTACAGCGAGTTCCGCGAGTTTTTCCCCAAGAACGCGGTGGAGTACTTCGTCAGCTATTACGACTACTACCAGCCCGAAGCCTATGTGCCGCAACGCGACCTGTTCATTGAAAAAGACTCGGCCATCAACGAGCACATTGAACAGATGCGCCTGTCGGCCACCAAGAGCGTGCTGGAGCGGCGCGACACCATCATCGTGGGCACCGTCAGCGCGATTTACGGCATAGGCGCGCCCGAGGATTACACGCAGATGCGTTTCATTGCCCGCATCGGCGACAAGATGGGCCAGCGTGACGTGATCGCGCGCCTGATTCGCATGCAGTACACCCGCAACGAACAGGATTTCGCCCGCGGTACGTTCAGGGTGCGGGGTGACGTGATCGACGTCTTCCCGGCCGAGCATTCCGAGCTGGCCATACGCATCGAGCTGTTTGACGACGAGATCGAGTCGCTGCAGTTGTTCGACCCGCTGACCGGCCGTATTCGCCAGAAAATCCCGCGTTTTGTGGTCTATCCCAAGAGCCACTACGTCACGCCGCGCGACAAGGTCATGACGGCGGTGGAAACCATCAAGCTGGAGCTGTCTGAGCGTGTGGCCCAGTTCGTCGCTGACGGCAAGCTGGTGGAGGCCCAGCGCATCGAGCAGCGCACGCGCTTTGACCTGGAGATGCTCAGCGAAATCGGCCACTGCAAGGGCATTGAGAACTACACACGCCACTTGAGCGGCTCACCGGCGGGCTCACCGCCCTCGACGCTGTGCGACTACCTGCCCAAGGATGCGGTGATGTTCCTCGACGAGAGCCACGTCATGATCGGCCAGCTCAACGCCATGTACAACGGCGACCGCGCGCGCAAGACCACGCTGGTGGAGTACGGTTTTCGCTTGCCGAGCGCGCTGGACAACCGGCCGCTGAAGTTCGAAGAGTTCGAAACCAAGATGCGGCAGGCGATCTTTGTATCGGCCACGCCGGCAAACTACGAGAAAGAGCACGCCGGCCAGGTGGTGGAGCAGGTCGTCAGGCCCACCGGCCTGGTCGACCCGCAGGTGGAAGTGCGGCCGGCCACACACCAGGTTGACGACGTGCTGCAGGAAATCCGCATCCGGGTCGAGAAAAACGAGCGTGTATTGATCACCACGCTGACCAAGCGCATGGCCGAGCAGCTGACTGACTACCTGAGCGACAACGGCGTGAAGGTGCGTTATCTGCACAGCGATGTGGACACGGTTGAGCGCGTGGAAATCCTGCGTGACCTGCGGCTGGGCGCCTTTGACGTTCTGGTGGGGATTAACCTGCTGCGTGAGGGTCTGGATATTCCCGAGGTATCGCTGGTGGCCATCCTGGACGCCGACAAGGAAGGCTTTCTGCGTGCCGAGCGCAGCCTGATTCAGACCATTGGCCGGGCGGCTCGTAATCTGAACGGCCGGGCGATTTTGTATGCGGACCGCATCACGGATTCCATGAAAAAAGCCATGGATGAAACCGAGCGGCGGCGCAACAAGCAGATTGCCTTCAACGTGGAACACGGCATTACGCCGCGCAGTGTGGTCAAACGTATCCGCGATCTGATCGACGGCGTCTATAGCGAGAAATCCGGCAAGGAAGCCGAAAAGATCGAGATGCAGAAAGCGCTGGTCGAAGACATGAGCGAAAAAGACATCGCCCGTGAGATCAAGCGCCTCGAAAAGCAGATGATCGAACACGCCAAAAACCTGGAGTTCGAAAAGGCCGCACGGGTGCGGGACCAGTTGCATATCCTCAAGGAACAGGCTTTTGGCGCGCCCGGCACCGATAATGTGGTGCCGCTGACCGCTGCCGGCCAAGCCCGCGCCTAGACTCGCCAAGCCCGCCACCCACTTTGCGCACTGCAATGGTGCGTAAATTGGGTGCGACTACGGGTTAATCCTCATGTTTTGAGCGCTCCCAGCAGGAAAAACCCTAGCTGTGTTATACTTGACGAAAACAGTCAAGATCAATACCAGAACAACAAAAAGCCCCCGCGATACCGGTTGACTGACCTGGGCGGCTGGAGGAAGAGTTCCCTGTAAGTCACAAGCTTTCAGGGTGAAAACGACAGTCAAGCCATTTAAAGGAGCTTGTTATGCGCCTCACGACCAAAGGCCGCTTTGCGGTCACTGCAATGATTGATTTGGGACTGCGTCAGAACAACGGCCCGGTCACTCTGGCCGCCATCAGCCAGCGTCAGCAAATTTCCCTTTCCTACCTCGAACAGCTCTTCGGCAAACTGCGCCGCCACGAACTGGTGGAATCCACCCGTGGCCCCGGCGGCGGTTACACGCTGGGCCGCAAGGCTTCTGAAATCACCGTGGCCGACATCATCGTGTCGGTGGACGAGCCGATCGATGCCACCCAGTGCGGCGGCAAAGAAAACTGCCTGGGCGAGGGCGGCCGCTGTATGACGCACGAGCTGTGGGCTTCGCTTAACAGCCGCATGGTGGAGTTCCTGGATTCCGTGACCCTGCAAAAACTGGTAGAAGACCAGTTGGCCAAGGGCGTGGTGATCGAGAACACCCCGCAAGTGAAAAAAGCCATCTTCACAGCACCGGCGGTCAAACCGATTCGCGTGAACGCGCCGAACTCGGTCTTCGCACTGGGCAATGCATTTTCCAAATCCTGATGGAGCGATGCCGGGCATCTGCCCGGCACCATCCTTTTGTGACCCGACTGCATTGACTTCATTGATCGCGCTGCCAGCCAGCCTGTGAATTTAAAGAGCTAGCCACATGGACACCCCACATTTCCCCATCTACATGGACTACAGCGCCACGAATCCCTGCGACCCGCGGGTGGTGGACGCCATGATTCCCTGGTTGCGCGAGCACTTCGGCAACCCCGCTTCGCGCAGCCACGCCTGGGGCTGGGAAGCCGAAGCCGCCGTCGAGAAGGCGCGCGAGCAGATCGCCGACCTCATCGGCGCCGACCCGCGCGAGATCGTCTGGACCAGCGGCGCGACCGAGTCCAACAACCTGGCTCTGAAGGGCGCGGCTCACTTCTACAAGACCAAGGGCAAGCACATCATCACGGTCAAGACCGAGCACAAGGCTGTGCTCGATACCTGCCGCGAACTGGAGCGCCAGGGTTTTGAAGTGACCTACATGGACGTGCAAGCCGACGGCTTGCTGGACCTGGAAGCCCTGAAGGCCGCCATCCGCCCCGACACCATTTTGGTCAGCGTCATGTTCGTGAACAACGAAATCGGCGTGATCCAGGACATCCCGGCTATTGGTGCGCTGTGCCGTGAAAAAGGCATCATCTTCCATGTGGATGCCGCACAGGCCACGGGCCGTGTCGACATCGACCTGGCGACCTTGCCGGTCGACCTGATGAGCTTGACCTCGCACAAGACCTACGGCCCCAAAGGTATCGGCGCGCTGTACGTTCGCCGCAAGCCGCGCGTGCGCCTGGAAGCACAGATGCACGGTGGTGGCCATGAGCGCGGCATGCGCTCGGGCACGCTGCCCACGCACCAATGCGTAGGGATGGGCGAGGCCTACCGCATCGCCAAGGCCGAGATGCATGAAGAGAACAAGCGCATTCGCGCCCTGCATGAGCGCATGCTCAATGGGCTCAAGGACGTGGAAGAGGTGTTCCTCAATGGCCACGCCGACAAGCGTGTTCCGCACAACCTGAACATGAGCTTCAACTTCGTCGAAGGTGAGTCGCTGATCATGGGCATCAAGGGTCTGGCCGTGTCCAGCGGTTCGGCTTGCACTTCTGCCAGCCTGGAGCCCAGCTATGTGTTACGCGCCTTGGGCCGCAGCGACGAGCTGGCGCACAGCAGCCTTCGCATGACGATTGGCCGCTGGAGCACCGAGGAAGAAATTGACTACGCGGTCGCCACCATCAAGGAAAACGTGGCCAAGCTGCGCGAGCTCTCCCCCTTGTGGGAAATGTTCAAGGATGGCGTGGACCTGTCCACCATCCAGTGGGCTGCTCACTGAGCAGCGTCAAACAGCTTAAAGAGGTAAACAAAATGGCATACAGCGAAAAAGTGGTGGACCACTACGAAAACCCCCGCAACGTCGGCTCCTTCGAAAAGGGCGACGAAACGGTAGGCACCGGCATGGTCGGTGCGCCGGCTTGCGGCGACGTGATGAAGCTGCAGATCAAGGTCAACCCGGTCACCGGCGTGATCGAAGATGCACGTTTCAAGACCTACGGTTGCGGCTCCGCGATTGCTTCCAGCTCACTCGTGACCGAATGGGTCAAGGGCAAGACGCTCGACGAAGCGGCGAGCATCAAGAACAGCGCGATCGCTGAAGAGCTGGCCCTGCCGCCCGTCAAGATTCACTGCTCCATCCTGGCGGAAGACGCCATCAAGGCCGCCGTGAACGACTACAAGCAAAAGCACACGCACTGATCAACGCCTAAGCGCATTGCCCGTCACCTGCCTTTCTTTCGAGTGATTTAAATGTCCGTTACCCTCACCGACGCCGCTGCCCGACACGTGACCCGCTACATGACCAAGCGCGGCAAAGGTGTGGGCGTTCGCCTTGGCGTGAAGACCACCGGCTGCTCCGGCCTGGCTTACAAGCTGGAATACGCCGACGAGATCGCACCGGAAGATGTCGTGTTTGAAGACAACGGCGTCAAGGTGCTGGTCGACCCGAAAAGCATGGCTTACATCGATGGCACCAAGCTGGATTTTGTGCGTGAAGGCCTGAACGAAGGCTTCAAGTTCATCAATCCCAACGAGCGTGATCGTTGCGGCTGCGGCGAAAGTTTCCGGGTTTGACGACGGGCGAGCGGCCCATTCTGTGCTGCGCCCTTACCCAAGCCGCCTCCACTGATTGTGCTGGCGGCTTTTTCTCGGCATGAATCTTCAATCCAACGACTTCGAACTGTTCGGCGTACCCCAGCGTTTCGCGCAAGACCGCGCTGCGCTTGACGCGCGCTGGAAGGATTTGCAGCGCGAGGCACACCCCGACAAATTCGCAGCCCAGGGCGCAGCCGCCCAGCGCGTGGCCATGCAGTGGTCGGTGCGCATCAATGAAGCCTACCAGCGGCTGAAAGATCCGCTCAAGCGGGCGAGCTATCTGTGTGAGCTCAACGGCGCGCCCATCAATGCCGAGAACAACACGGCCATGCCGCACGATTTCCTGGTGCAGCAGATGCAGTGGCGTGAAGCGCTCGATGAGGCTGAAACGGCCGAAGATCTTGAAGAAATAGCCTCCCAGGCCACGACTGACGGGCGCAAGCAGCTATCAAAAATAGAGCAACTGCTGGATGTGGATAAAGACTTTGCGGCTGCCGCCCGGCAAGTCAGAAGCCTTATGTTTATTGAGCGCTTTGCCAGTGAAGTTGATGCCCGCATCGACCAACTGGGACAATAGGAACAGATCCCAAAGCATTACAGAAAAAGTACGACACCCGCGCATGGCACTCCTGCAAATTTCCGAACCCGGCCAGACGCCCGACCCGCACCAGCGACGTGTCGCGGTGGGCATTGACCTGGGCACCACGCATTCACTGGTTGCGAGCGTGCGCAACGGCATCTCGGAATGCCTGCCTGATGAGCAAGGGCGCGTGCTGTTGCCGAGTGTGGTGCGCTACCTTGAAGACGACAAGCGCCAGATCGGCTACGAGGCCCTGGCCGCGCAGGTGGAAGACCCGCGCAACACCATTTCCTCCGTCAAGCGCCTGATGGGCCGCGGCATTAACGACATCGGCAGCCGCGCTCAGTTGCCTTACGAACTGAACGACAAACCGGGCATGGTCACGCTGCAGACGGTTGCCGGCGAGAAGAGTCCGGTCGAAATCAGCGCCGAGATCCTGGCCACGCTGCGCTACCGTGCTGAAGACACTTTCAACGACGATATTTATGGCGCCGTGATCACGGTGCCGGCTTATTTTGATGACGCCCAGCGCCAAGCTACCAAGGACGCTGCGCAACTGGCCGGGCTCAATGTGCTGCGCCTGCTCAACGAGCCCACAGCCGCCGCCATTGCCTACGGGCTGGACAACGCCAGCGAGGGTGTTTACGCGGTCTACGACCTGGGCGGCGGCACTTTTGACATTTCTATCCTGCGCCTCACGCAAGGCGTCTTCGAAGTGGTTGCCACCGGCGGTGATTCCGCATTGGGCGGTGACGACTACGACCGCGCGCTGGTCGACTGGGTGCTGGCCAAGGCCGGGCTGGCAGCCGACACGCTCACACCGTCCGACAAAGCGGCCCTGCAGCGCACAGCCCGCAACTGCAAGGAGGCTTTGTCATCGTCCGACCCCGTGCCTTTTTCGGTGCAATTGGCCAAGGCGCTCGTTAACTTTGAGTTGAAGGCGGAGGATTTTGAAACCGCCACCGCCCATTTGACGCAGCGCACGCTCGCAGCCGTCCGCAAGGCGCTGCGAGACGCCAAACTGACGAAAGACGATGTGCAGGGCGCTGTGCTGGTCGGGGGCTCTACTCGCATGCCGCAAGTGCGCAAGGCGGTCGCCAGCTTTTTTGGGCGCGAGCCGCTGGTCAACCTCAACCCCGATGAAGTGGTGGCCTTGGGCGCCGCCATTTCCGCCAACCAGCTGGCCGGCAACAACACGGGCGCAGACCTGCTCTTGCTCGACGTGATCCCGCTGTCGCTGGGCATTGAAACCATGGGCGGATTGGTCGAACGCATTGTGCCGCGCAACCAGACCATCCCTACAGCCATGGCGCAGGACTTCACCACCTATCAGGACGGTCAAACCGCCCTGGCCCTGCATGTGGTGCAGGGCGAACGCGATCTGGTGGCCGACTGCCGCAGCCTTGCGCGCTTTGAGTTGCGCGGCATTCCGCCCATGGTGGCGGGCGCCGCGCGCATCCGCGTGACCTTTACCGTGGATGCCGACGGTTTGCTCAGCGTGAACGCGAAAGAGCAGGTCAGCGGCGTTGAAGCGCGCATCGACGTGAAACCTTCTTACGGCCTGTCGGACGACGATATTGCACGCATGCTGCAAGACAGCTTCTCAACCGCCCAGCAAGACATGCAGGCCCGCGCCCTGGCGGAGGCACAGGTCGATGCAGATCGCATGATCCTGGCTACGCAAAGCGCCCTGGCGGCGGATGCCGATCTGCTGAGCCCGAATGAGCGCGCGCAGATCGACAGCCTGATCGTGGGCCTTGCGGACACGCGGATACATGGCGACGCGGCCGCGATCGAAGCGGCCACCCAGGCGTTGGCCAAAGGCACGGAAGCCTTTGCCGCCCAGCGCATGAACCGGGGCATCAAGCAGGCCCTGGCCGGTAAAAACATCGAGGCGGTCTGAACCGTACTGACAACATGCCTATCATCAAAATACTGCCTCATCCCGAATACTGCCCGCAAGGCGCGCAAATCAGCGCGCCGGCCGGCACCTCGATCTGCGAAGCCCTGCTCGACAACAAAATCAACATCGAGCACGCCTGCGACATGAGCTGCGCCTGCACGACCTGCCATGTCATCGTGCGCGAAGGTTTCAACTCGCTCAATGAACTCGACGAGAGCGAAGAAGATTTGCTGGACCGCGCCTGGGGCCTGGAGCCCAATTCGCGCCTGAGCTGCCAGGCGTTTCTGGCTCAGTCCGATGTGACGGTGGAGATCCCCAAATACTCCATCAATCACGCCAAGGAAAACCACTGAGTTTTCGGGGAAAACCGGGCCGGATCTGCCCGGCGTGGAGGCGATAATCCAGCCATGCGCCAAATTGTTCTGGACACTGAAACCACCGGTCTTTCCGCTGAAAACGGCGACCGTATTATCGAAATCGGCTGCGTTGAGCTGGTGGCCCGCAAGCTCACCGGCAACAATCGCCACTTCTACCTGAACCCCGAGCGCGACAGCCATGAGGACGCGCTCAAGGTTCACGGCATCAGCAATGAATTCCTGAAGGACAAACCCAAGTTTGTGGCTGTGGCCGACGAACTGCTGGAGTACCTGCAGGACGCCGAAATCATCATCCACAACGCGCCTTTCGACGTGAGCTTCCTTAACAAGGAGCTGGAACTCATCGGCAAGCCGCCCATCAAGCATTGCGTGGCCAAGGTCACCGACAGCCTGATGATGGCCAAGGAGATGTTTCCGGGCAAGCGCAATTCGCTCGACGCGCTGTGTGACCGCCTGGAAGTCGACAACTCAGGCCGCACGCTGCACGGCGCCTTGCTTGACGCCGAATTGCTGGCCGACGTTTACATCAACCTGACCCGGGGCCAGAACTCCCTGGTGATGGAGGTGAGCGGCAACGCCCAGGAAGGGGACAACACGCCGCAGGTTGATCTGAGCACCTTTGAACTGCCTTTGCTGGCCGCCAACGACCAGGAAATTGCCGAACACGAGAAATTACTCGGTGATATCGACAAGGCCAGCAAGGGAAAAACGGTCTGGCGAGCATTGGCTGCCTGACGTACACGTCCGCGAGCAGGGATTCGAAAAGCGATTCCGCAATTCCGCAGCGTTTGCCCAAAAATCAGCCCAAAACACCATATAATCGTAGGCTGACCGATAGGGCGGTTAGCTCAGGGGTAGAGCACTGCATTCACACTGCAGGGGTCGCAAGTTCGAAACTTGCACCGCCCACCAGAATTTGAAGAACAAAAAAGGCCAAGTCTTGCGACTTGGCCTTTTTTCATTTCGGCGCCTTTCAGCGCCTTTTTCCAGTTTTAGAGCACTTCGCTCGCAAAATCAGCCAGGCGCGAGCGTTCACCGCGCGCCAGCGTGATGTGACCGCCGTGCGGCCAGCCCTTGAAGCGGTCCACCGCGAAGGTCATGCCTGAAGAACCTTCAGTCAGGTAGGGCGTGTCGATCTGCGCCAGGTTGCCCATGCAGATGATCTTGGTGCCGGGGCCGGCCCGGGTGATCAGCGTCTTCATCTGTTTGGGCGTCAGGTTTTGCGCCTCATCGATGATGACGTACTTGTTCAGGAAGGTACGGCCACGCATGAAGTTCATGCTTTTCACCTTGATGCGCGAGCGGATCAGTTCGTTGGTGGCGGCACGGCCCCATTCGCCCGAACCGCTGTCTGTCTTGCCCAGCACTTCCAGGTTGTCGTCCAGTGCGCCCATCCAGGGGCCCATTTTTTCTTCTTCAGTGCCCGGCAGGAAGCCGATGTCCTCGCCCACGCTCACCGTGGCGCGCGTCATGATGATTTCGGTGTAGCGGCGGTCGTCCAGCACCTGCGTGAGGCCGCTGGCCAGCGCCATCAGCGTCTTGCCTGTGCCGGCCGTGCCGGCCAGCGTGACGAAGTCCACCTCCGGGTCCATCAGCAGGTTCATCGCAAAATTCTGTTCGCGGTTGCGTGTGGTGACGCCCCAGACGGCATTTTTGAGGTGGTTGTAGTCCTTCAGGGTCTTCAAAACGGCGGTTTTGGCCCGGATTTCGGTGACGCGGGCATACAGCGGCGGCTCGCCGGGGGCTTCAAAGAAGACAAACTGGTTGATCAGCAGGCTGCCTACGATGGGGCCGGTGATCCGGTAGAAGGTGTGGCTGCCTTGTTGCCAGCTTTCGATGGTTTTGCTCTGGCGTGTCCAGAAGTCCGCCGGCAGGGCCAGCGAGCCCGAATACAGCAGGTCGCCGTCTTCCAGTGTTTTGTCGTTCTGGTAGTCGTCAGTGGCCAGGCCCAGGGCGCGTGCCTTGACGCGCATATTGATGTCCTTGGACACCAAAACCACCTCGCGGGGCGCGTATTCCTTGCGCAGGGCCTCGACCACGCCCAGGATCTGGTTGTCGGCCTTGCCTTGCGGCAGGCTCATGGGCAGCGTGTAGTCCAGCGGTTTGGTCTGGAAGAACAGGCAGCCGCCGGCTTCCGGGTGGCCGGTGGTGTCCAGCTTCAGGCCTTTGCCGATATCGGCGCCTTGGGCGCCTGCCAGCGCGTCCAGCGTGCGGCTGGTCTGGCGGGCGTTGCGCGCTACTTCGGTCATGCCCTTTTTGTGGCCGTCGAGCTCTTCGAGCACGATCATGGGCAGAAAGATGTCGTGTTCCTCAAAGCGGAACAGGCACATCGGGTCGTGCATCAGCACGTTGGTGTCGAGCACGAACAGCTTGGCAGGCCCGGTGCGCTTGGCTTTTTTGGGCTTTGCTGCGGGCTGGGGCAGGGCGATGCTCTCTTTTTTATAGCTGCTTGTGCTCGTCCTGGATGGGCCGGAGGGCTCTTTTCCCTTGAACGCAGTGGGGTGGGCGCCGTCACCTGCCGCGCGGCTGTCAAACAGGTCCATCACCGGGGGCTTCTGGGCGGATTCAGCGCTTTCCGTTTTTCGTGCAACTTTCGAGGGCGAGCGGGCGGGCGCGTCAAGCGCGTCGGGGGAGAGCAGGGCGGCACGTTTGGTCGGGGCGGGGGGCAGGGGCATAGTGCTTAAAACTCTCTAAAAAAGAAGGGTTCCAGAAGCGAAAAAGCCGCCTTGAAACCAGGGCGGCTTGTTCTTTTGACGCAGTTGCGAAGGTCAACAGCATGAGTTCATTATGCACAACTCAAGTGACAGGGCAATCCCTCGCAATTCTTTTAAATCCTTTGTTGCTAACTGGCCTCAAGAAGGCCTCAAGCGGCCTTTTTGAGCGCCTTGACGGCTTTGAGCACGTCGTCCACATGGCCGGGGACCTTCAGGCCGCGCCATTCTTCTTTCAACTGGCCGTCGGCGCCCACCAGGAAGGTGCTGCGCTCAATGCCTTTGACCTTTTTGCCGTACATGATCTTGTTTTTGACCACGCCGAACATGTGGCACATTTTTTCTTCGGTGTCCGCGATCAGCTCAAACGGAAGTTCCAGCTTGGACTTGAACTCGTCGTGGGATTTCATGTTGTCGCGGGAGACGCCGAAGACGGTGGCGCCGGCCTTGACGAAATCCTTGTAGCGGTCACGGAACTGCATGGCTTCCGTGGTGCAGCCTGGGGTGTTGTCCTTGGGGTAGAAGTACAACACCACGACTTTGCCGAGGTGCGATGTGTTGGAAACCTTGATGCCGCCGGTGGCGATCGCTTCAAATTCGGGGAGTGGTTTATTGACGACGACTGCCATACTGAGTAGACCCTGACGAAAGTAGTTGTAATTAGCCGCGCCTTTTGGCGACCGGCCCGGGATGTCATCCTGGGTGTGACGCCTAGTGCAACCCTAGATTTTACCCTGAAAGAGGGTCTGTTTCAGTCTCCTGTTCCTTCTGTTTCAATCAGCAGGGCCGCAATGACCTGCCGGCCTTCCCCGGCGAGGATGTTGTAGGTGCGGCATGCGGCCAGCGTGTCCATGGTTTCAATGCCTATGCGCCGCTCCATCAGGATGCGCAAAAAGGCCGGTGGCGGAAAGCGCAGGCGCGAACCGCTGCCGAAGATGACGAGTTCAGGCTGGGTTTCGGCCAGCAGGGCGAAATGCTCCGCCGTGAGCTGCTCAAAACGCGCGCAATTCCAGTCGAATTTTTCGCCCCGCGAACCGATCACGATGCTGTGCTCGATCTTTTCCGCCACGCCGTTGCTTCCCAGGCCGACCCATCCGGGGCCGTAGCCAAGGATGGACTGGACATCAAGACGGTCTGGCTGCAGTTTCATGCGGGTTGGGTCCGGGCGTTGTGAAGGCGTGGAAGGCGCCGGTGGCAAGGGCGGTTTACCGCGGTTTTCCGGGCGAAAACCCTTGTTTATGTGGTCAAATTATAGATTCCGCCCGAATTTCCCGCCGTAGTGCAGGTGCATATCCGTTGTATGCCCTCGTGTGCCACCGTTTCACAGGTACTGCCGGCGATGGGGTCTTTGTCCAGATATCCATAGAAGTTGCATGAAACCGATCACCAAATCCGCCAAGCTTGCCAATGTGCTTTACGACATCCGTGGCCCGATCATGGACGCCGCCAAGCAGATGGAAGAAGAGGGCCAAAAGCTCATCAAGCTCAATATCGGCAACCTGGCGGTGTTCGGTTTCGATGCGCCCGAAGAAGTGCAGCAGGACATGATCCGCAACCTGCCCGCCTCGGCCGGCTATTCGGACAGCAAGGGCATTTTTGCGGCGCGCAAGGCCGTGATGCACGAGACCCAGAAGCAGGGCATCAAAGGCGTCACGCTGGACGACATCTACCTGGGCAATGGCGCGAGCGAGTTGATCTCGATGGCCACCAATGCGCTGCTGGACGACGGCGACGAGCTGCTGCTGCCCGCACCCGACTATCCGCTGTGGACAGCCTCCACCAGCCTTTCCGGCGGCACGCCTGTGCATTACCTGTGTGATGAAAGCAATGGCTGGATGCCCAGCCTGGACGACATCCGCGCGAAGATCACGCCCAAGACCAAGGCCATCGCGGTCATCAATCCCAATAACCCGACCGGCGCGCTGTATTCCGACGAGCTGCTCAAGGGCATCATCGCCATCGCGCGCGAGCATAACCTCGTCATCCTCGCCGACGAGGTCTATGACAAGGTGCTGTACGACGACGTCAAGCACACGGCCATCGCCAGCCTGTCGACCGACGTGCTCACGCTTACCTTCAATTCGCTCTCCAAGAGCTACCGCTCCTGCGGCTACCGTGCCGGCTGGCTGGTGGTGTCCGGCCCCAAGAAGCAGGCCAGGGACTACATCGAAGGCCTGAACATGCTGGCCAACATGAAGCTGTGCTCCAACGTGCCCGGCCAGTGGGCCATCCAGACGGCCCTGGGTGGCTACCAGAGCATCAACGACCTGACCTGCGAAGGCGGGCGCCTGCGCCGCCAGCGTGACATGGCCTACGAACTGATCACCGCCATCCCCGGCGTCACCTGTGTCAAACCCAGCGCCGCGCTCTACATGTTCCCGCGGCTTGATCCCAAGGTCTACCCGATCAAGGACGATCGCCAGTTTTTCCTGGAGCTCCTCAAAGAGACCAAGGTCATGCTGGTGCAGGGCACGGGCTTTAACTGGCCCGAACCGGACCACTTCCGCATCGTTTTCCTGCCGCATGAGGAAGACCTGCGTGAAGCCGTCGGCCGCATTGCGAAATTCCTCGAGAACTACCGCAACAACCGAATTTGATCCTGTATTCGGCCTTTCTCCTTTTCGCGCTCCTCTTTTTGAGCGCGGGCATCCAAGATCAACGTAAAGCAAGACCTCAGCGACTATGAAACCGACGAATTTGAGCCCGATCCGGGTAGGCCTTCTGGGCATTGGCACCGTGGGCAGCGGTACCTACAACGTACTGCAGCGCAACCAGGAAGAAATCCGCCGCCGCGCCGGCCGCGGCATTGAGATCACCATGGTGGCCGACCTCGACGTGGCGCGCGCCAAGGCCGCCGTGGGTGCGGGCGTGCAGGTGGTCGACGACGCCCGCAAGGTCGTCACCAGCCCCGACGTCGACATCGTGATCGAACTCATTGGCGGCTATGGCATCGCCAAACAGCTGGTGCTCGAGGCCATCGAAGCCGGCAAGCATGTGGTCACCGCCAACAAGGCGCTGCTGGCCGTGCACGGAACCGAAATTTTTGCCGCAGCCCACCGCAAGGGCGTGATGGTCGCATTTGAGGCGGCAGTTGCCGGCGGCATTCCCATCATCAAGGCCCTGCGTGAAGGCCTGACCGCCAACAGCATCCAGTGGATCGCCGGCATCATCAACGGCACCACCAACTTCATCCTGTCCGAGATGCGCGACAAGGGCCTGGACTTCGACGTGGTGCTGAAAGAAGCGCAACGCCTGGGCTATGCCGAAGCCGACCCGACCTTCGACATCGAAGGTGTGGACGCCGGCCACAAGGTCACGCTGATGTCGGCCATCGCCTTCGGCATCCCTGTGCAGTTCGACAAGGCTTATGTCGAAGGCATCACCGGCCTGGCCGCGCAAGACATCCGTTACGCCGAGCAGCTCGGCTACCGCATCAAACTGCTGGGCATCACCAAGCGCGCCGCCAATGGCATCGAACTGCGTGTGCACCCCAGCCTGGTGCCGGCCAAGCGCCTGATTGCCAACGTCGAAGGTGCGATGAACGCCGTGGTGGTGCAGGGCGACGCCGTCGGCACCACGCTGTATTACGGCAAGGGTGCAGGCAGTGAGCCCACCGCCAGCGCCGTGATCGCCGACCTCGTCGACATCGCCCGCCTGCACACCGCCGACCCCGAGCACCGCGTGCCGCACCTGGCCTTCCAGCCCGATGCGATGAGCGACCTGCCCGTCGTGCCGATGTCCGAGGTGGTCACCAGCTACTACCTGCGCCTCAAAGTCGCCGACGAAGCCGGCGTGCTGGCGAAAGTCACCGGCATCCTGGCGAGCGCGGGCATCAGCATCGACGCCGTGCTGCAGCGCGAAGCCGATGAAGTGGGCGGCGAAGGCTCGACCCACACCGACCTCATCATCCTGACGCACGAGTGCCAGGAAGCGAAGATGACCGGCGCGCTGGCGCAGATGCAGGCCTTGCCCACGGTGCTGGCGCCGATCACGCGCATCCGCAAGGAGGAGCTGGCCTGATGCATTACGTGTCAACACGCGGCCACGCCGACCGCAAGCGTTTTTGTGAAATCCTGCTGGAAGGCCTGGCGCCCGATGGCGGCCTGTACCTGCCCGAGCAATATCCGCAGGTCGATGCCGCCACGCTGCAGAAGTGGCGCGGCCTGTCTTATGCCGAACTGGCCTTCGAGGTGCTCTCGCTCTACGTCGACGACATTCCAGCTGCCGACCTCAAAGCCATCTGCAACAAAACCTACACCGAAGAAGTGTTCGGGACCCAGGCCATCGTTCCGCTGAAAAAGCTCGAAGACGGCCTCTACCTCGAAGCCCTGTCCAACGGCCCTACGCTGGCCTTCAAGGATATGGCCATGCAGCTGCTTGGCAACCTGTTCGAATATGAACTGGCGCGCCGCGGCGAAGAGCTCAACATCCTGGGCGCGACCAGCGGCGACACCGGCAGCGCGGCCGAATACGCCATGCGCGGCAAAAAGGGCGTGCGCGTCTTCATGACTTCGCCCAACGGCCGTATGAGCCCCTTCCAGCAGGCGCAGATGTTCAGCCTGCAGGACGAGAACATCCACAACATCGCCGTCGAAGGCGTGTTCGACGATTGCCAGGACATCGTCAAGGCGGTGTCAAACGACCTGGCCTTCAAGCGCCAGTACAAGATCGGCACGGTCAACTCCATCAACTGGGCGCGTTTGATGGCGCAGGTGGTGTATTACTTCGCGGGCTATTTCCAGGCCACGAGCAATAACACCGACAAGGTCAACTTCACCGTTCCCTCCGGCAACTTCGGCAACGTCTGCGCCGGCCACGTCGCCCGCATGATGGGCCTGCCGATCGGCAAACTGGTGGTTGCCACGAACGAGAACGACGTGCTCGACGAATTTTTCCGCACCGGCGTGTACCGCGTGCGCAGCAGCGCCGACACGCACGAAACCTCCAGCCCGTCCATGGATATTTCCAAAGCCTCGAACTTCGAGCGCTTTGTGTTTGACCTGCTGGGCCGCGACGGCGGCAAGACCAAGGCCTTGTTCCACGATCAACTCGGCAGCCAGGGTTTCTTTGATTTGAGCGCCGAGGCCGCCTTCAAGTCGGCCGGGCAGCGTTACGGCTTTGTGAGCGGCAAGAGCACCCATGCCGACCGCCTGGCCACCATTCGCGATACCTACAAGCGCTTTGGCACCATGATCGACACCCACACCGCCGACGGCGTGAAGGTGGCGCGCGAGCAGCTCCAGCCCGGCGTGCCCATGATCGTGCTTGAGACCGCCTTGCCCATCAAATTTGCGGCCACCATTGAAGAAGCCCTGGGCCAGTTGCCCACGCGGCCCGCGAAGTTTGAAGGCATTGAGGCCTTGCCCAAACGTGTCAAGGTGCTGCCGGCCGATGCGGCCGTGATCAAGCGCTACATTGCCGACAATGTGCATTAAATCGGGCTGCAGCCTAATCAGGATAGGCGTAATCCGCTTCTTTTTTGATAGCGACGTGTCAAACCCGTCACCGGAAAGTAACGCATGAATGTGGTCGGATTTTCCGGGTATTCCGGTTCGGGCAAGACAACGCTGGTCGAGCAGCTGATCCCCGCGCTGAAGGCTAGAGGCCTACGCGTGTCGGTGGTCAAGCATGCCCACCACAAGTTCGACATCGATCATCCGGGCAAGGACACCTTCCGCCACCGCCAGGCTGGGGCTTTTGAAGTGGTCGTGGCCTCACCCAACCGGCTGGCGTTGATGCGCGAATTTGAAAAGCCGGCCGAGCTCACCGTCCACCAGCTGATCGCCGAGCTGTACGGCGGCGTCGACTGGGTGCTGGTAGAGGGTTTTAAAAGCAGCGACCTGCTCAAGATCGAAGTCTGGCGCGCGCCGACGGCCGACTACGCCGGCAAACCCGCCCGCTACATGGACGACGACTTCATCGTCGCCATCGCCACCGACGCGCCCGACCAGTTGCCCGAAGCAACCTTGCGCCCGGTGCTGGATTTGAACGATCCCAAGGCCGTGGCCGACTACCTGGTCAACAATCAGGAACGGTTTGCGTATTCGTTTGAAGACCGCTTTCACGACTAGTTTTGTATTGGGTAATGATCCCGCAGGCCTGACCTTTTACGACGGAAATCACCGGACACCCGACCATGAGTTCTGCCCCCGCACCTTCCGTAGCGCCCGCAGCCCCAGCCCGCGCACCCCTGAAGCCACTGGACACGGCGCTCGCCGAACTGCTGGCCCGCGCAGCGCCTTTGCCCGGCATCGAATCGGTCTCCACCTTTGACGCCGACGGCCGCGTGCTGGCCCAGGACCTGGCCTCCAGCCTCGACGTGCCTGCGCACGACAACAGCTCCATGGATGGTTACGCGCTGCGCGTCGCCGATTGGGCCGAGGGGGCAGTGCTGCAAGTCAACCAGCGCATTCCGGCCGGCAGCAGCGGCCACGCGCTGGCCGCGAATTCCGCGGCGCGCATTTTTACCGGCGCGCCCATTCCGCCCGGTACTGACGCTGTGGTCATGCAGGAAGACTGCGACGCCGTAGACACGGGCGTGCGCATCAAGGTCCAACCCCAGCCTGGCCAATGGATTCGCCGGCGCGGCGAAGACGTGTCCTCCGGCGCCGTCGTGTTGCACCGCGGTGAGCGCCTGACGCCCGCCTCGCTGGGCCTGGCCGCGAGCATCGGCTTTGACAAGCTGCAAGTTGCCCCGCGTGTGCGTGTGGCGCTGTTCTCGACCGGCGACGAGCTGGTCATGCCCGGCGAGGTCGCGCCCGCCGACATGAAGCCCGGCGCCATCTACAACTCCAACCGTTTCTTTTTGCGGGCGCTGTTGCTTCGCCTGGGTTGCACCGTGACCGACCTGGGCATCGTGCCCGATCGCCTGGACGCCACCATCGCGGCGCTCAAGGGCGCCAGCGAACGGCACGACCTGATCCTCACCAGCGGCGGCGTGTCGGTGGGCGAAGAAGACCACATCAAACCCGCAGTGCAGGCGCTGGGCGAGCTCACGCTCTGGCAGATCGCCATGAAGCCGGGCAAGCCCTTCGCTTACGGCAAGATCGCGGGCTCTCATTTCATCGGCCTGCCGGGCAACCCCGTGTCCAGCTTTGTGACCTTCCTCGTGCTGGTGCGGCCCTTCCTGCTCAAGCTGCAAGGCGCTGCCGAAACCGCCATTCGCCCTACAGCGGCTGTGGCGCATTTCGACTGGCCCAAAGCCGACAAGCGCCGTGAGTTCCTGCGCGTCAAGCGCAACGCCGCTGGCGGGCTGGATCTCTTCAACAACCAGAGCTCAGGCGTGCTGACCTCGGCGGTTTGGGGCGACGGCGTGATCGACAACCCGGCCGGCCAGACGATTGCGCACGGTGATGTGGTGCAGTTTTTCCCGTTCCCGGCATTGATGTCGTGAAGGCGCTTTGGCAAAACCTCTCATGAAGATCACCGTCAAATACTTTGCCTCCATCCGCGAAGCCATAGGGCAGGGCAGCGAACTGCGCGACACCTCCGCCGGCACGCTGGCCGCGCTGCGCGATGAGCTGCTGGCGGCCACGCCCGCACATGCTGCGGCGCTCGCGCGCGGCAGGTCTGTGCGCATGGCGCTCAATCAGGTCATGAGCGACGAGTCCGCCGCGCTCAGCGAGGGCTGTGAAGTCGCTTTCTTTCCGCCCGTCACCGGCGGCTGATCCGGCCCGCTTCACGGCTCAAACTACCTGCGCATCCAGCTGCGCAAGCCGCTCCACCAGCGCCGCAGACGCCCGCGTCATGGGGCTGCGCAATTCATCACGCAGCAAACCCTGCCGCGCCAGCAAGGCCTTGAGCGGGCCCGGGTTGGGCTCCGCAAACAGGGCCTCTATCAGCGGCGGCAGCGGCGCCCACAAGGCCTGGGCGCCGGCCATGTCGCCCGCCTGAATGCGCCGCATCACGTCTACAAAACGCCGCGTATGCAAATGCGCCGCCGCCGCGATGGCTCCCCGGCCGCCCGCAGCCACGGTGCTGAAGATGTTCGCATCCTCGCCCGCCAGCACCTGAAGTTGCCCGTCGGCAATCAGCGTTCGCGTTTTGGCCGGGTCACCGCCGCAGTCCTTGAGCGCCTGGATGCGCGGGTGCGCGGCCAGTGCCCGGATGGTTTCCAGCGCCATCTGGCTGCCTGTGCGGTAAGGAATGTCGTAAAGCACCACCGGCGCCGCGCTGGCATCCGCCAGGGTGGTAAACCATTCGATCAGGCCCGCCTGCGAGGGCCGGATATAGCTGGGCGCCGGCAGCAGGATGCCGGTGATGTTCAGTTGGCTCAAGGCCCCGACGCGCGCCGCCGTTTTACCCAGGTGGTAGCCCGACACGCCCATGATCACCGGCAGGCCGGGAGCTTCGGCCATCACGGCTTGCAGCACCTCAAGTTGCTCTTCATCGCTTAGCGCGGCCGCTTCGCCGGTGGAGCCGCAGACCACCAGCCCGGCGATGCCGCTGGCCCGGTAGTGCGCCACCAGCCGCTTCAAGGCGGGGTAGTCGACCTTGCCTTGGTCAAACGGGGTGACGAGCGGGATCCAGAGTCCCGAGAAATCGGTGTTGGCCTGATTGGCTTGATTCGCCTGAGTGGCGTTGAGCGCTGTTTGCATGAATACACATCCCAAATAACTGACCGGCTAAAAAGGCCGTCATCAGAACAAGAGAAGGTTTCCGCAAAAGGAGGGTGGGAGTAACCGGCGGTTCCATCGCTCATTCGACGACGGAACCGAAGCCCCGGTCAAATGAGCAACGGTTTTTTCGATTTGCTGGCGCACGCCGCAAAGCCACAGGCGCTGTCGGGCGTCCGGTGGGCAAGGAGGTGAATGTGGCCAGTCATGAGCTCGATATTACTGTATGCGGCAGGTTCAGGCACCGCCTGGCGTGGCCCGGTGGCAAAATTGCCACTATGGCCCAGTCTCCCTTTCCCCGCGTCCTGATCACCACCGGCGACTTCAACCTCGCCGATGAAGTCGCCGCGCTACGCGCCAACGACAAGCGGGTTGGCGCCGTCTGCACCTTCACCGGCACCGTTCGCGACCGCAATGACGGCCTGAGCGTCAGCAGCATGGAGCTGGAGCACTACCCCGGCATGACCGAAAAGGCCATCGACGCCATGATCGACGAAGCCCTGTCGCGCTTTGATATTTTTGGCGCCCGCGTGATTCACCGCGTCGGCCTGCTGCAGCCGCTGGACCAGGTGGTGATGGTGGCGGTGGTGTCGGCCCATCGCGGCGAGAGCTTCAAGGCCTGCGAATTCCTGATGGACTACCTGAAAACCCAGGCGCCTTTCTGGAAAAAGGAAGTCACGCCCGAGGGCGCACGCTGGGTGGACGCGCGCGTCACCGACGACGCGGCTTTGGCCAAATGGGGCATCAGCGTTTCCAACGCCTGAGGCCTGCCGCGGGTTTGACGCGGGGCAGGTTGACTGCATTCTGGTGACTTGAAAAGGGGGGCAAAAGCCCCAAACTCGACAACAACCGCTCCTTAGTGAGCCCCCGAGCCCTTTGCGGAGTCAAATTTAATGCGACAAGAAAAATTCACCACCAAGTTCCAGGAAGCCCTGAGCGACGCGCAGTCGCTCGCGCTGGGCAACGACAACGGTTATATCGAGCCGGTCCATTTGCTGGCCGCCATGCTGCGCCAGGAAGACGGCCCGCGCGCGCTGCTTGAGCGCGCCGGTGTCAATGTCAACAGCCTTTCCCAGGCGGCCGAAGCCGCCGTCAAGAAGCTACCGCAGGTCGAAGGCCAGGACCAGGTTCAGGTCGGCCCGGAGCTGGTCAAGCTTTTGCAGGCCACTGAAAAAGAATCCATCAAACGCAACGACCAGTTCATCGCCGGCGAGCTCTTCCTGCTGGCCGTGGCCGACAGCAAGGCCGATGTGGGCCGTTTGGCCCGCGAAAACGGCTTGACCCGCAAGGCGCTTGAAGCTGCAATTGACGCGGTGCGTGGCGGCCAAGGCGTGAACAGCGCCGACGCTGAAGGCCAGCGCGAAGCCCTCAAGAAATACTGCATGGACCTGACCGAGCGCGCCCGGCTGGGCAAGCTTGACCCGGTCATCGGCCGCGACGATGAAATCCGCCGCGCCATCCAGGTGCTGCAGCGCCGCACCAAAAACAACCCCGTGCTGATCGGCGAGCCCGGCGTCGGCAAGACCGCCATCGTCGAAGGCCTGGCCCAGCGCATCGTGGCCGGCGAGGTGCCCGAATCGCTCAAAGGCAAACGTGTGCTCTCGCTCGACATGGCCGCGCTGCTGGCTGGCGCCAAGTTTCGCGGCGAGTTTGAAGAGCGCCTGAAAACCGTGCTCAACGAGCTGGCCAAGGACGAAGGCCAGACCATTGTCTTTATCGACGAGCTGCACACCATGGTGGGCGCCGGCAAGGCCGAAGGCGCGATGGATGCCGGCAACATGCTCAAGCCCGCGCTGGCTCGCGGCGAACTGCATTGCGTGGGCGCCACCACGCTGGACGAATACCGCAAGTACATCGAAAAAGACGCCGCGCTGGAGCGCCGCTTCCAGAAGATCCTGGTGGGCGAGCCGACCGTGGAGGCAACCATCGCCATCCTGCGCGGCCTGCAAGAGAAATACGAAGTGCACCACGGCGTGCAGATCACCGACCCGGCCATCGTGGCCGCGGCCGAGCTGAGCCATCGCTACATCACCGACCGCTTCCTGCCCGACAAGGCCATTGACCTGATCGACGAGGCCGCAGCCAAGATCAAGATCGAGATGGACTCCAAGCCCGAGGTGATGGACAAACTCGACCGCCGGCTCATCCAGCTGCAGATCGAGCGCGAAGCCGTGCGCCGCGAAAAAGACGAAGCCTCACAAAAACGCTTTGGCCTGATTGAAGAAGAAATCACCAAGCTGCAAAAAGAGATTTCTGACCTTGACGAAATCTGGCAAGCCGAAAAGGCCCAGGCGCTGGGCTCCAAAGACGTGATGGAGGAGGTCGACCGCATCCGCTTCCAGATCGAGGAGTTCACCCGCAAGGGCGACTTCAACAAGGTGGCCGAGCTGCAATACGGCAAGCTGCCTGAGCTGGAAAAGCGCCTGAAAGAAGCGCAAGCCAGCGAAGCCAACAAAGGCAAGTCCAACGCGCCCACGCTGCTGCGCACCCAGGTCGGCGCTGAAGAGATCGCCGAGGTTGTGGCGCGCTCCACCGGTATCCCCGTCAGCAAGCTGATGCAGGGCGAGCGCGACAAGCTGCTGCAGATGGAAGGCAAGCTGCACGAGCGTGTGGTCGGCCAGGACGAAGCCATTGGTGCGGTGGCCAATGCCATCCGCCGCTCGCGCTCAGGCCTGTCTGACCCGAACCGGCCCACCGGCTCCTTCCTCTTCCTGGGCCCCACCGGCGTGGGCAAGACCGAGCTGTGCAAGGCGCTGGCCGGCTTTCTTTTTGACAGCGAAGACCACCTGATCCGCATCGACATGAGCGAGTTCATGGAAAAGCATTCCGTGGCCCGCCTGATCGGCGCGCCTCCGGGGTATGTCGGCTACGAAGAAGGCGGCTACCTGACCGAAGCCGTGCGCCGCAAGCCCTACAGCGTGCTGTTGCTCGACGAGGTCGAAAAAGCCCACCCTGACGTCTTTAATGTGCTGCTGCAGGTGCTGGACGACGGCCGCCTGACCGACGGCCAGGGCCGCACCGTGGACTTCAAGAACACGGTGATCGTGATGACCAGCAACATCGGCTCGCCCATCATCCAGTCCATGGTCGGCAAGCCGACGGACGAGATCAAGGACGCGGTGACCGACGAGCTCAAGAACTACTTCCGCCCCGAGTTCCTGAACCGGATCGATGAGGTGGTGGTGTTCCATGCGCTGGACGCGAAGAACATCGAGTCCATCGCGCGCATCCAGCTCAAGGTGTTGCTGGCCCGCCTGCAGAAGATGGATTTGACGCTGGATGTGTCGGAAGCGGCGATTGCCGAGCTGGCCAAGGTCGGCTTCGACCCGGTGTTCGGTGCCCGGCCGCTCAAGCGCGCCATCCAGCAGCGCATTGAGAACCCGCTGAGCAAGCTGCTGCTGGAAGGGCGCTTCCCGCCCAAGAGCACCATCCCGGTGGACGTGGACCCGATCCGCGACCCCGGCGTGTTCCGGTTTGAAAAGACCCTGCACTGAGGGGCGGGCCGCTTCAAAACGCAAAAAAGGCCTGTTTTGCAAAAAACAGGCCTTTTTCAGGCATCAAATCGGGCTTCAACCCAATAAGCAGTAGCGTAAGCAGCTACTAAATTGATAGCGGCTACCGGACGCCGCTTGAGTGGCGAATCGCCCCGGGTCAGCCCGCCAGGCCCGCAAACACGTTCTGCACGTCGTCGTTTCCGTCGATGGCGGCCAGAAAGGCTTCCACTTCCTCCAGCTCGGCAGCGCTGAGCGAAGCGGGGGCGATCGGGTTCTTGGCCCGGTAGCCGAGCTTGGCCGACAGCACGGTAAAGCCCTGAGCCGGCAGCGCGCGGCTGACCAGATCCAGGTCGACCGCATCGGTGATGAACAGCGTCGTGCCTTCTTCCTCGCCCGCCTCAAAATCCTGCGCGCCGGCCTCAATGGCGGCCAGTTCCGGGTCTGCGCCCGCAGCGGCCGGCTCGGCTTCGATCATGCCGATATGGTCGAAATCCCAGCTGACGGAGCCGGAGGTGCCCAGGTGGCCTTTGCGGAACAGCACCCGCACCTCAGACGCCGTGCGGTTGAGGTTGTCGGTCAGGCACTCGACCATCACCGGCACGCGGTGCGGCGCAAAGCCTTCGTAAATTACGTGCTCAAAGTGCACCGATTCACCCGTGAGCCCGGCGCCTTTCTTGATGGCGCGCTCCAGCGTGTCTTTGGGCATGGAGACCTTGCGGGCCTGCTCCACCACCAGCCGCAGGCGCGCGTTGGAGGCTGGGTCGGCCCCATTGCGCGCCGCGACCATGATTTCCTTGGCGAGCTTTCCAAAGAGACGGCCCCTGGCGTTGGCTGCCAGTTCTTTGCCTTTTGCTTTCCATTGCGCGCCCATGTCTGATGTTCCTTGGTGTTGCGGCGCCTTCGGGCGCCTGGCTTTGTTGTATGAAGTGGCCGGCCGTGCAGAGGGTAGCGGGCTACGCCGCAGGACCGGGGCTCCGGTTATACACCCATCAAGGAGGGGCGCCCCAAACCCGCCCCAAACCCGCCTCAAATGCGCCTCAGACCACCAGTCCGGCCGTCTGCAAAAAGGTCTGCAAAACCGCAAAGTCCAGCGGTTTGGTCAGGTGCTCGTCAAAGCCCGCCTCCAGGGCCCGCTGCTTGTCTTCGTCGGTGCCGAAGCCTGTCAGGGCCGCCACGGTCACCCGTTCGCCGCCATGCAGGGCGCGCAAGGCGCTCAGCACCTCGTAGCCATTCATGCCCGGCATGCCCAGGTCCAGCAAGATGGCCTGCGACGGCTGCTTGCGAAAGAGTTCAAGGGCGGCGGGGCCGTCATAGGCCACCTTTACCTGGCAGTCCATCAGCCGCAGCACTTCGGCCAGGCTGTTGGCGGCGTCCTTGTTGTCGTCCACCACCATGATGGTCGCGCCGGCCTCCTTGCCGGGCTGGTCGTTGGCGCTGCCAGCGGCCAGCTGCGCATTCGGCAGGAAAAACGAGAACCGGCTGCCGCGGCCCGGGCCTTCGCTTTCGGCGCTCAAGGTGCCGCCGTGCATTTCGACCAGCGAGCGCGCCAGCGTCAGGCCTATGCCCAGCCCGCTTTCCCGCGCGGCCGTCTGCGCATCGCCCTGGGCGAACAGCTCGAAGATATGGGACAGCGCTTCGGGCGACAGCCCCGCGCCGTTGTCGCTCACCGTGGTGTAGAGCTGCGTGCCGTCCTGCCAGACTTTCAGCTCGATCTGGCCCGCCTCGGGCGTGAACTTGGCCGCGTTGATCAGCAGGTTCTGCAACACCTGCGCCAGGCGCGTGGCGTCGCCCTGAACCAGCATGGGCGCCGTGGGGACATCCACAGTCAGGCGGTGCCTGCGCGCATCCATCAGGGGCCGCACAGCTTCAATGGAGCGGGCCACCACCTGGTTGTAAGACACCTGTTCCGTCTTGAAGCGGATCTTGCCGGTGGTCAGGCGCCCGACGTCCAGCAGGTCGTCGACCAGGCGCGTCATGTGCGAGAGCTGCCGGTCAATCATGTCGCGGCTGCTGCGCACCAGCGGGCTGGGCGAGGGCTCCAGCTGCAGGATGGTGACGGCATTGCGGATGGGCGCCAGCGGGTTGCGCAGCTCGTGCGCCAGCATGGCCAGAAATTCGCTCATGCGCTTGCTGGACTTTTCCAGCTCGTAGAGGCGCCGCCTTTCGGTCATGTCGCGCGTCACTTTCACAAAGCCGCGCAATACCCGGCCCGCGTCGTAAACAGGTGCTATCGCCACATTGGCCCAGAACACCGAGCCGTCGCGGCGCACGCGCCAGCCTTCTTCTTCGGCCCGGCCCTGGGCCAAAGCCAGCTTGAGTTCGGCCTGGGGCTTGCCGGCCGCCAGGTCTTCCGGGAGGTAAAACAGGCTGAAATGCTTGCCGATGACTTCGGCGGGGCTGTAGCCCTTGATGCGCTGCGCGCCGCTGTTCCAGCTCTCGATCACGCCGTCGGGGCTGAGCATGAAGATGGCGTAGTCCTGTACGCCTTCAATCATGAGCCTGAAGCGCTGCTCGCTCTCGCGCAGCGCTTCTTCATGGGCCCGGCGTTCGGTCAGGTCGCGCGTGACCTTGCCGAAGCCTTCGAGCTTGCCGTCCGGGCCCCTGAGCGCGGTAATCACTACATTGGCCCAGAAGCGGCTGCCGTCCTTGCGGATGCGCCAGCCTTCTTCCTCAAAGCGCCCGTCTTTCTCGGCGCGCCGCAATTCCTCGGCGGGCCACCCGGCGGCGACGGCTTCGGGCGGGTAGAAGGTGGAGAAATTCCGGCCGATGATTTCCTCGGGCCGGTACTGCTTCAGGCGCTGGGCGCCGGTGTTCCACGAGACCACGTTTCCCACCGTGTCGAGCATAAAAATGCCGTAATCCTGAACCGCATCCACCAGCAGGCGAAAGCGGTCGGTGACGGGTTGTTCCGCGGGGGGATTCGGGGTGAGGGGCATCAAAACATAATAACCAGCATGCCCTGCCGGGGCCATAGGCGGATAGCCTGACCGGATGTGGTCTTGCCCATACTGACCGTCGGGCGCGCCGCCAAAGCGGCAGGACGCGGTTATTTCACCGGGATCACCGTGCCCGCAGGCACCGGCACGGCTGTCACGCTGTTTTGCGGCGAGCCTTCGATCACGCGGTCCGAGTACGTCAGGTAGACCAGGGTATTGCGCTTGGTGTCCACCATGCGCACCACGCGCAGCTTTTTGAAGACCAGCGAGATGCGTTCGCTGAACATCTCTTCCTGCTTTTCCAGCGGCTTGGCGCCAAAGATGATGATGCCGGTCTGCCGGCAGGCGATCGACGCCTCGGCCTTGTCTTCGGCCACGCCGAACGCGCCTTTGAGCCCGCCTGTCTTGGCGCGCGAGACATAGCAGGTGATGCCGCTGACCTTGGGGTCGTCGTAGGCTTCCACCACGATCTTGTGGTCGGGGCCGATGAATTTGAACACCGTGTCGACCGCGCCGACTTCTTCGCCGACGGCGCCACCGCAGGCAGACAGGAACCCGGTCAGGCAAAGCGCGCTGAACGCGGGGCGCAGGCGGCGCATGGATGTGGCTCCGAAACTGGATTGGGTGGTCATGGCGTATCCCTCCTGGTGTGTATGACTGGCGTGGGCTTCGTGCGGCCCGGGCTTCTAATGTACAAAAGCCGCGGGTGGGGTGCGCCGCCAGTTTGTGTTTATCTGTGTATCTGTCACCGCCTTGAGCGCCGCGAGAGCTGGGCTCAGGGCTTCAAAAGCTCAAAGAACCCGCTCGCCAGGCGCTCACCGTTGACCATGATGTCCACCTCGTGCCGGCCCGCGTGGTGCACGCGTGTCGTGAAGTCCCGCACCACCTGGCTGCGCGACAGCTGCACGCTCTCGCCGGCGGCCAGCGTCAGCTCCTTGAGCTTGAAGACCTTGGCCGAGCTGCTGCCGGCCTTTTTGACGTAATGGATGGCGTAGTCCACCACCAGGCGCTGGCTTTGGCGTGAGTTTGATTGCAGCGTGAACGACAGCTCCAGCCGCTCGCCCAGGGTGAGCTTTTTCGGGCTGACGCTAAAACCGCTGATGCTGACGTCCGCCTTTTTGCCGGCGCCGATAACGCCCAGCGCCTGTTTGTCGCCCTGCTTGATCAGGGTGCGCAGGGCGTGCCGGGCGATCCAGGCGGTGTGCGGGTTATCCAGCGGCCAGCTTTTCAGGCGTTTAAGCACCCACTCGGGGTGCAGCTTGGTGATGTCGTTGAGGTGGTTGGCCACCGACTTGCGAACGTAAAGGCTGTTGTCGGCTTTGAGCGTTTCCAGGATGGGTGCGGCCAGCTCCGGGTCAGCCATCAGCGCATCCAGCCTGAAAGACCAGGGCAGGCGAGGGCGGCTGCCTTCGCTGGCCAGGCGGCGCACATGGTCGCTCTCGTCTTTGGCCCATGTTTTCATCACGGCCAGCGTGCGCGCCGGGTCCTGGCGGATGAACTCGCGTATCGCAAATTCCGAGCTGCCAAAGGCGGTGAAAAACTTCAGCGCGTCCATCGATGTCTCAAAGTCATCGCGCCCATACAAACCCACGTAATCGGGCAGCACCAGGGTGACAAAACCGCTGTTGATGCGCGGCGCCAGCTTGCGCAGGATGGCGATGGCCTTGGGGTAGTCGGCCGGCAGCGTGGCGTGCAGGCATTCACTGGTGCGGCGCAGGCGCTGCATCAGCGAGAGATCGTCCAAGTCTTTTAGCGCAAGCTTGAGGAATTCCTTGCTGTCAAAACGCGGGTAGACAGCTGCGGTTTCCGCCGCGATATGGCGCAAGCGGGCGGGATCGAAGATGTTTTTGAGGGCGGGGGCGGCGGTGTCGGACATGGCGACTGATTCTGCCAGCCCGCCCCCCGGTGCAGCCACCAGAAAAGCCAATAACTGCCCTGTTTCAGGGTCAACCCGCAGCTCCGCTGGAGTCCTGCCTCTACCGGGGCGCCAGGGCCTTCCCTATCATCGGACGATGACTTTCAGCCCATCCCCTGCCACTGACCCTGCCGGCCTCAAGGCCCTGTTTGACGCCCAGCACCGCGCCAGCCGCGCTCAGATCGAGGTGCCGCTGGCCTTGCGCCGTGATCGCCTGCTGCGCATTCGCGCCTTGCTGGATGAACACGGCAACGCATTGGCCCAGGCCGTCAATGCCGACTTCGGCGTGCGCTCGCCGCAGCTCACCGAAATCGCCGACATCTTTGTGCTTCGCTCGCTGCTGTCAAACACGCTGAAGAACCTGGCGAAGTGGATGAAGCCTGTGAAGGTTGGCACGCCGCTGTACCTGCAACCGTCACGCGCTTACCTGCAGCGCCAGCCGCTGGGTGTGGTGGGCGTGGTGTCGCCCTGGAACTACCCGGTGCAGCTCTCGCTCGGGCCGGTCATTACGGCGCTGGCCGCGGGCAACCGCGTGATGCTCAAGCCCAGCGAGCTCACGCCGCAGACCTCGGCCCTGCTGGCCAAATTAATCGCGCAATCCTTTGCGCCAGATGAGCTGTGTGTGGTGCAGGGTGACGGCGCGCTTGCCGCCGAATTTGCCGGCCTGCCGTTTGATCACCTGTTTTTCACCGGTTCCACCGCCGTGGGCCGCAAGGTGGCAGAAGCCGCCGCTGCCAACCTCACGCCGACCACGCTGGAGCTGGGCGGCAAGTCGCCCTGCATCATCGACGCGTCCTGCGACATCGACAAGGCCGCCATCAAGATCGCGCATGGCAAGCTGCTCAACGCCGGCCAGACCTGCATCGCGCCCGACTACGTGCTGCTGCCCAAGGGCAGCGAGACGGCGTTTGGTGAAGCCTTTGCCCGCGCGGTGGCCACGCTGTTTCCCAGCATCGCAGGCAACCCCGACTACGCCGCCATCATCAGCCCGCGTCACCTGGAGCGCCTGCAGGCCCTGCTGGCGCAGGCCGAAGGCGAGGGCGCGCGTTTGCAAACCGTGAACCCGGGCGCGGCCAACGTCAGCGCTGTGTCGCGCCAGATGGCGCCGGTGCTGGTGTTCGACACGCCTGCACATTCAAAGCTGCTGAGCGAAGAAATCTTCGGCCCCATCCTGCCAGTGCTGACCTACGACTCGCTGGACGCTGCCATCGGCTACATCAACGGCCGGCCGCGCCCTCTGGCGCTGTATTGGTTCGGCACCGACACCGGCTCACGCGACCATGTGCTGGCCAACACGGTCAGCGGCGGCGTGACGGTGAACGACACGTTGATGCACATCGCCCACGAGAACCTGCCCTTTGGTGGTGTGGGTGAAAGCGGTTGGGGCTCGTACCACGGCGAGGCGGGCTTCCTGCGCCTGTCGCAGCAAAAGCCGGTGATGGTGCAGTCGAAGTGGGCGCGCGGTGATCTGTTTTACCCACCGTATGGCAAGCGGTTTGAGCAGGTAATGGGTTTGCTCAAGCGCTTGATTTAGGCTTTGGCGCGGTAGCTTGAACGGCGTCTTTGAAGCGTCGTGCGGCCAAGCCTGTAAGCTCGCGCGCATGCAATCGATATGCCCTTCATGGAAAGTCCGGCTTCTGACCCTGCCGATCATCATTGCGGTGGCCGCGTGGTTTTTCGTCAAGCCAGTGCGCGTCATCCTTCCTGAAGCCGCCGGTGTTTCGTGCCTGAGTGCTTCCGTGTGTGTGGACGACGCGGCGCGCTTTCGGGAGGCGAACGAGCTATACGCAGAAGGGCTGGCTTTTGTGACGCCGCTGCTGGAGTCGATCCATGGCCGGCCACGGGTCATCTTTTGCGCCTCCCGGGCTTGCGCGGATTCCTTTGGCCTGGGCGCACGCTCGGCGGTCACTCTGGCAACTTTCGGTACGGTGATAGGCCCGGGCGCGTGGAAGCCCTACTACGTACGCCACGAACTGATTCACTATCTGCAAGCTGAACGGCTTGGTACTCTGGGACTGCTGTTCAAGCCCGAGTGGTTTGTAGAAGGCATGGCCTATGGCTTGAGCCAGGATCCGCGGGCCCCGCTGGCCGAACCTTTTGAAAGCCACCGCAGGAGGTTTCTTGCGTGGCATGCGGCGCTGGTGAAGCAGACTGTGTGGCAGGCCGCAGAAGGCCTATGAGCCGCGAGTCGCGCTAGCGCGCCGACCCAAACACCTGTGCCCAGTAAATCCCCATGCTGCTTTGCGGGTTCGCTACAAAAGCCGCGCCCATCTCACTGTAGGCCGGCGACATGATGTTGGCGCAGTGGCCGGGGCTGTTGATCCAGCCGCGCACGACGGTGTCTGCCGTCATCTGCCCGGCGGCGATGTTCTCGCCGATCTGGCGCCAGGGGTAACCGGCGAGGGTGGCGCGGCCGTCTACCGTGTTGCCGTCGCGGCCGGTGTGGCTGAAGTAGCTGTAACGCGCCATCTCGGCGGCGTGGCCGCTGGCCACGTTTTGCAGTACAGGGTTGAGCCGCAGTGGCGGCGCCGCCGCAAAAGACTGGCTGCCGCAGCGCTGTGGCCGTGCACGCGCCGCATTGACGAGCGTCAGCACCCGCGCTTCGACATCATCGGCCAGTGCCGCATCGGGCGGCGAGAAGGGCACTGCCATCACCACCCAGGTCTGGCTGCCGCTTTGGTGAAAGCCGGCGTCCTGCAGCTCGTCAGTCGTGGCTGAGCGGCATGTCTTGCCCAGCGATTTGGGGCTAAGGGCCGCGGCGCCGGCAGGGCCCCGCACCGTGATCTCGGTGGCGCGTATCGCGCGGTAGCCAGCAGCCTTCAGCGCGGCATCAAGCTTGCTGCCGCGTGCGATCAGCGCTGCGGCGCGCGACAGTGCGGCGTTTTCACGCAGCGGGCCGACAGGCGGCGTGCTTTTGTCGCAACCTTGCTGGCGTAAGGTGTTCAATGCGCGCAGCAGTGTGGAGTGGCTTGTTGTTGACGACTGTGCATGCACCGGGCTGGCTGCGGTGAGCCACGTGGCAAATACGATGCAGCCGGCGGCGCACCCCCGCAGGCCTTGTTGTGTGATTTCTGTGCCGAGGATGTGCATCGACCCATGATAGCCAGAGGAGGTATCTCGCCAGTGGGGGCCGAGGGTCCGGCTTCGCCGGCCCCAGGCGCCGCCCCCTTGAGGGGGGAACAAGCTACACGAAGTGAGCTTGGACGGGGGTGCTAATTTCTCCCCTGAAAGTGGCTGGGCGACTGCCCCATGGCGGCTTTGAACATTGCGGAGAACGCGCTGTCGCTGGCATAGCCGCTGGCTGCCGCGACGGCGCTGACTGGCTGGCCGCGTGTGAGCAGGGGCAGGGCATGCGCCAGGATGGCTTGCTGGCGCCATTGCTGGTAGCTCAGGCCCAGCTCGTCGCGAAAAAGCCTGGCCACTGTGCGCTCGCTGGCGCCGGTTGCCGCGGCCCATTCGGCCAGCGTGGCGCGCTCGGCTGGGGAGCGCAGCACGGCCTCGCACAGGGCGCGCAGCCGCTTGTCGCCGTTTTGCGGGTGCGGCATGGGCACGCCCAGCGCCTGGGTGTCGGCATGTGCGAGCTCGTCCAGCACCAGGCCGCTGAGCAGCAGCTCGCGCGACTCGGTGAGGGGCCGCTCTATCGCGGAGGTGTCCAGCGCGTGAATCGATTCGCGTAGCAGCGGCGACACCACCAGCACACGGCAGCCGCTCCAGCCGGGCGGCGTGGCGCTGGCGTCGATGTAGAGCGTGCGGAATTCTGCGGCCTCCAGCACGGTGACGTGATGGCGGGCGCCTGGGGCGATCCACACGGCGCGCGAGGGCGGCACGATGTAGCTGATTTCGCTGCCGGCTTCCTTGCCGTCCATGCCGCTTTCGGCGGTGACCTGCAGCACCCCGGTGGCGCAATAGGCCAGCTGTGCCCAGGCATGCGAATGCGGCTCGAAGTGCGTATCGGCCAGCAGGGAGCGGGACCGCACGCACACCGGCCGCGCCGGGCTGGGCGTGAAGTTGCCGGTGTCGCCCAGCGGCACCAGCAGACTGGCGCTGACATTGCGGAGCATGGGCCGGTGCGCCGGCCGCAAGGCCTGGCGGGGCGGTTTGAGTGTTTTGTCTGAAATTCGATGAATCATGGCTTTTTGTCGCATTTCGGCAGACAAGGCCAATACTACGATAGCGGCATGAATACTTCAAGCACCCTGAATTCACCCGCTGCGGCAGTCTCTTTCAAGCAGGACGCGAGCGTGATCGGCCTGGTCGGCACGGCGCACATGATCAGCCACTTCAGTCAGTTGCTGCTGGCGCCGCTGTTTCCCTGGCTCAAGGAGGCATTCAGCGTGAGCTACGCCGAGCTGGGCTTTCTGATGACGATTTTCTTTGTCGTTTCCTGCGCGGTGCAGGCGCTCTCGGGCTTTGTGGTCGACCGCTTCGGCCCGCGCCCCATCCTGTTTGGCGGGCTCAGCCTGCTGGGCGTGGCGGCCTTTGGTTATTCCGTCAGCACCAGCTACTGGATGCTGGCCTTTTTTGCGGTGATTGCCGGCATCGGCAACGGCGTTTTCCACCCTGTTGATTACACGCTGATCAACCGCAAAGTCAGCCCGCCCCGCCTGGGCCATGCCTACAGCGTGCACGGCATCACCGGCAGCCTGGGTTGGGCGCTGGCCCCGGCCATGCTGGTGCCGATCACCTTTGCGTTTTCGTGGCGTGTGGCGCTGGCCTGCGCGGGTGTGCTGGCTTTTGCGGTGCTGGCGGTGCTGGTGTTTAACCGCGACAAGCTCACGCTGACCGTGGCGGCGCCTGTGAAGGGCGCACCGGCGGCAGACAGCTCTCTGGGCTTTTTGAAAATCCCGGCCGTCTGGATGTGTTTTACCTTCTTTTTCCTCTACGCCATCGTGCTCAGCGTGGTTCAGGCCTTTGCGCCTGAAGCCGCGCGCCATCTGCATGAAGTGCCTCTGTCGCTGGTGGCCACATGCCTCACGATCTATATGGTGTGTGCGGCCGGCGGCATGGTGATGGGCGGCTTCCTGGCCTCGGACCCAACGCGCTGCGAGCGCATTGTGGGCATTGGTTTTGGCGTGGCGGCCATCGCCGCCATATTGCTGGCGGTGGGCAACTTTGCAGCCTGGCTGGTGCCGGTGTTGTTTGGCGTAATGGGCTTCGCGTCCGGTATCGCAGGGCCGTCGCGCGATTTGCTGGTCAAGCGCTCGACGCCCGAAAACGCTTCGGGCCGTGTCTATGGCGTGGTGTATGCGGGGCTGGACATCGGCCAGGCCGTGTCGCCGCTGATCTTTGGCGCCATGATGGACCATGGCCAGTACCGCGGGGTGCTGCTGGGGCTGGCGTTTATGCAGTGCGTGCTGATTGCCAGCGCCTTCAATGTGCGCAAGGTGCGCCGCACGGCGCTGCCCGTGGCGGGGCAGATGCCGACGGCCGTCTGACCGTTACCTGGCTGAGGAGCCTGCACCTTTGTGCGCGGCAGCAACGGTTTTGGGGTCAACGCGTCGCAAAAGTGCATTTTTAGGGGCAGAGTCATATACTGATTTGCATGACTCTCGTCCGTGATGCGATGAACCCTTCTAGCCGCCAAACTTCTGCTGTTTCCGCCCTGCATGCCGCCGGCCTGCTGGGCGTGGTCTTGTCCGCAGGGCTGGCATCGGGAGGGGCGAACGCGCAGATCGCCCCCATCACCTACCAGCTGACGGGCGATGTGGGCGGCGCCGTCTACGGCACACAAAGCGTGATCCGCAGCAAAGGCAGCGAGACGCGCCTTTTACCTTATGGTTTCTTCGACTACGGCCGTTTTGCCGCGCGGGTAGACACCCTGAGCCTGAAGACGGTGAAATTCGGCTACGGCTACCTGGAGGTTGCCGGCCGCATCAGCCAGGACGGCTGGCGCGCCGACACGGCGGCGCTGTCGGGCCTCAAAGACCGCAAGACGCCGATTCCGCTGGGCATAGGCACCTTCCAGGAAACGCCTTACGGCGGCCTCTTTCTGAACGCCTTTGTAGACGCCAACAAATCGCACGGCGCCTTGCTCGAAGCCACCTACGCAGCTGAGTTCAAGGTGGGTGACTGGTCTTTCTTTCCGCAGGTCGGGCTGGAATACAGCAACGCCAAATACAACAACTACCTCTACGGCGTCACGCCGGCAGAGTCGGCGGCCAGTGGCTTTGGCGCCTATAACGCCGGCGCCTCAACCTCGCCGGTGCTCGGCCTGGGTGTGGATGTGAAGCTGGGCGACCCCTGGGTGCTGACCATGCAGGTGCGCCGCAAGTGGCTGGACTCTTCGGTGCACAACAGCCCGCTGGTGAGCCGGCGCACGCAGGACTTCGGGTATATCGCGGTGTCTTACCGCTTCCGCTAGAAAGCAGCGGCGCTAGATCTAGACCGCTGTTTTGTGCCGCGCGATGCAGGTGTCCAGCACCTCGCCGCCATCGCGCTGCCACCAGTTGGCTGACGAAAAAATCTCCACCTCGCTGTAACCCGCAAAGCCCTGCGCCTCCATCCAGCCGCGGATTTTCGGGATGTCGATCACGCCGTCGCCCATCATGCCGCGGTCGTTCAGCAAGTCAGCTGTCGGCGTGAGCCAGTCGCACACGTGAAAAGCCAGCAGCCTGTTTTTTCCGGCGCGTTCAATCTGCGCCTGAAGCTTCGGGTCCCACCAGACGTGGTACACATCCACCGCCACGCCCAGCGCGCCTGTGCGCGCGGGGTCAAGCGCATCGCACACGTCAAGCGCATGCTCCATGGTGTTGATGCAGGCGCGATCTGCCGCATACATGGGGTGCAAAGGTTCAATCGCCAGCGGCATGCCTGCGGCGCGGCTGTATTCGAGCAAGGTGGCGATACCGTCATGCACCTGGCTGCGCGACAGCGCGATGTCTTTGTGCGCGGCCTTGCCCGCCAAGGCGCCGGGCAGGCCGCCCACCACCAGCACCAGGCAGGCGGCGTTCAGCTCGCAGGCTTCATCGACGGCGCGGCGATTGTCGTCGTGGGCGGCGTTCAGGCCGGCTGCATCAGTTGCGGGAAACATGCCGCCGCGGCAGTAGCCGGACAACTTCAGGCCGTGGTTTTTGACCAGTTTTGAAATAGCAGGCAGGCCGGCGGCCGCGACCTGGTCGCGCCACGGCGAGATGGCCGTGATGCCGCGCTGCACGCAGGCTTCGATGATGGCGGGCAGCGGTTGCTCTATGCCGCGCTGCTTGCGCACCGTGGCGGTGTTGATGGACAGCCAACGGTGGTCCTGGGAAAAATCTCTCATTGGATGGGCGCCATCATTCAACGCCGTGCAGGGCGAGCAGGGTTTTCATGCGCCGTACGGCGAGCTCCGGCTGCTCCAGCAGGTTGGCCGCATCGGCCAGGCGAAACAGCTCGGCCAGGTGCACCAGCGAGCGCGTGCTTTGCTGCCCGCCCACCATGGTGAAGTGGCTCTGGTGGCCGTTCAGCCAGGCCATAAAGACCACGCCGGTTTTGTAAAAACGAGTGGGTGCGGCAAAGATATGGCGCGACAGTGGCACCGTGGGGCCAAGAATGGCGTGGAACTTCTCGGTGTTACCGGCCGCCAGCTCGCCCAGCGCCGCGCTGGCGGCGGGCGCGATGGCGTCGAAGATGCCCAGTAGCGCGTCGCTTTGCTGCTGGTTGGCCGCACTGCCCACGCCGTCGCCGGCAATCAGCTCGGCGTAGTTGAAGTCGTCGCCTGTGTACATGCGTACGCCTTTACCGTCACTGTCGCCTGCTGCTGGCAACCTGCGGCGCATGGCGATCTCCTTGTCTTTGTCGAGCAGCGAGATCTTGATGCCGTCGACCTTGCCCGCATGCGCCTGGATGATGCCCAGCGCCGTGTCCATGGCGCGGTCGGTATCGGGGCTGCCCCAGTAGCCGGCGAGCGCCGGGTCAAACATGTCGCCCAGCCAGTGCAGCACCACCGGCTGGCGGGCCTGACTGAGGATGCGGTCGTACACATGTTCATAGTCGGCCGGGCTTTTGGCCACACGGGCCAGCGCGCGAGAGGCCATCACGATGAGTTTGCCGCCCAGTTTTTCGATGGCTTCCATCTGCGCTTCGTAGCCGCGTATCACGTCGTCGACGGTCTTGACGTCGTCAAGCACCAGGTGATCGGTGCCGCAGCCGGAGGCGACGAGCGCGCCCGGCATGTCTTTGGCGGCGTCCAGCGAGCGGCGGATCAGCTCCAGCGAGGTCGGCCAGTCCAGGCCCATGCCGCGCTGGGCCGTGTCCATGGCTTCGGCCACGCCCAGGCCCAGCGACCACAGGTGGCGCCGGTAGCCAATGGTGGCGTCCCAGTCGACCGCGCAGGCCAGCCATGGGTCGACGGCGGCCAGCGGGTCGGCCACCACGTGCGCGGCGGAGTAGGCGATGCGGTTAAAGCGTGTGCCCGGCGCGGGCTTGACGGGCGCACTGCCGCGCAGCGTGTAGGGCTTGAGGCCGCCGCTACCGCCGGTGCCTGCGGTGCCGGGCAAGGTGAGTGTGAGTGCCATGGCGAATCCCTCAGACCTTGAGCGGCGGCACGTCAACCCAGCGCCGCTCTTTCCAGCTTTGCAGGGCCGCCTCGACCAGTTGCACGCCCTTTGCGCCTTCGGGCAGCGTCCAGCGGTAGGGCTCGTTTTCGACCACGTGGCGGATGAAGTGCTCCCACTGGATCTTGAAGCCGTTGTCGTAGACCTGCGAGTCCGGCACCTCTTGCCACTGGTCGAAGAAATTCATCATCTGCTTCTCGTCCGGGTTCCACACGGGGCGCGGCGTGGTCACGCGCGACTGGGCGCGGCAGCTCGACAGGCCTGCCACGGCCGAGCCGTGCGTGCCGTCCACGTGAAAGGTCACCAGGTCGTCGCGGCGCACGCGTGTGGCCCAGGACATGTTCATCTGGGCGATGACAGGCTCACCGTTGTGGCCTGTAAGTTGCGCCGTGGCATAGGCCGCGTCGTCGGCGGTGGCCTTGTAGGGTTTGCCGGCTTCGTCCCAGCGCTCGGGAATGTGGGTGGCGCCTATGCACGAGACCGATTTGACCTCGCCGAACAGGTTGTCCAGCACATAGCGCCAGTGGCACATCATGTCCAGAATCATGCCGCCGCCGTCTTCGCTGCGGTAGTTCCAGCTCGGACGCTGGATGGGCTGCAGGTCGCCTTCGAACACCCAGTAACCGAACTCCAGCCGAACCGACAGCATGCGGCCGAAGAAGCCGGCGCGGCGCAGCATGTCGAGCTTGCGCAGGCCGGGCAAAAAGAGCTTGTCTTGCACGGCGCCGTGTTTCAGGCCGGACTTTTCCGCCAGCCGGGCAATCTCAACAGCCTCGTTGAGGTTGGTGGCGATCGGTTTTTCGCAGTACACATGCTTGCCGGCGCGTATCGCCTTGGCCAGCAGGGTGGGGCGCATCTGCGTGGTGCCGGCGTCAAAGAACACCGTGTCGCCCGGGTTGGCCAGCGCTTTGTCGAGGTCGGTGCCCCAGCGGGCTACGCCATGGGCCTTGGCCAGTGCCTCCATCTTCTCGGCATTGCGGCCGATCAGGATGGGGTCGGGCATGACGCGGTTGCCGTTGGACAGCAGCACGCCGCCCTGCGCGCGTATCGCCAGGATGGAGCGGATCAGGTGCTGGTTCATGCCCATGCGGCCGGTGACGCCGTGCATGATGATGCCCAGGGTTTGTGTGCTCATGGTGTGTTCCTTTTGCCTTATAGGGTGGTGGTGTTTTTGGCTTCAGTAGACGGAACGCATGGCGTCCCACGAAATATTTCCGCCGGCCTGGCCGGTGGCAAAGCCCGGGCAGTCGAGCGAGCCCAGCGCGATCTGCCCGCCCTTGATGCGCAGCCGCACGGCGTCGGCGCTGTATTCGTAGAGCGAGTCGTGCGCCAGCAGCAGGTTTTGCTGCTCGGTCTTGGGCGCTGCCATCAGGCCGTTGACGTAGTGATGGCCGTTGCGCTCCACATGCGACAGGCCCAGCCAGCTCACCAGCGCCAGGTCTTGCTGCACGCCCAGGCCGGCCTGCATGGTGAGGTCTTCGCCCGAGAGAAAGTAGGGTGCGCCGGGCGCCTTGGTATTCCACTCGGCGCAACGTGCGGCGTTGATGATGGATTTGTAAAAGCCTTTGCAGCTTTTGCTCGACACGCCGGTGTAGCCCAGCGGCCTGGCTTTGACGAAGGCGTCCAGCGTGGCGTCTGACTCGTCGACCAGCAGCGGGATGTGTTTTGCGATCGCCGAGACGTTGTGCGCCAGCGCCTGGTCGCGGTGCAGGGGCTGCTCCACAAAAGCAATTTTTTCCACCAGCGGGGCCAACTGCGGGTCGGACGTGAGCTGGGTGAAGAAGTCCGCAAACGCGTCGGCGCTGGCGTATTGCTCGTTGCCGTCCAGCGTGATCAGGCGCGCCAGGCCTTCTGTGACCTGGCTGATGGCCGTCAGGCGCGCTATGTCGGCTTCGGTGTCGCCGCTCAGCTTGATCTTGAAGTCGCGGTGTCCGTAACGGGCAATCACGGTTGCCAGCGAAGTGGGCAGGCCGTCGGTGAGGTCGGTTGCGGGGCGGTCCGCGGAGTAGATGGCATCGGCCAGGCCCACGGTATGCCTGGCCGCGATTTGCTTGCGCGGCATTTGCAGCGACAAAAAGCGCGCCATGTCGAAACCCTTGAGGTCGTCCGCCAGGCCGCTGCCGCGCACGTCCAGCCCAGCCACATTGGCGCTCATGCCGCCGGCAAAGCTGCAGCCCAGCTTGAGCAGCAGAGCGTCGAGGATGGCGCGGTCCAGCAGGGCGGGGCCATAGCTGGCCGCCAGCGGGTTGAGCCCGGCCTGCTCCGCGCTTTTGAGCAGCGGCTTGTAGCGCTGCGCGAAATGCTGCCAGGCGGTGCGGTTGGTGGCGTCGGCGCAGTAGGCGGCGCGTGCTGCCTTCAGCGCGTCACGCAGCTGCTTGAAATTGTCTTCATTCGACAAAGCGGGGTTTTTGTCGAACCACTTGGGAATCATCATCTCCGCGGCCACGCCTTGCGAGGTGGAGCCGTCGGCAAAGCGGATGCGCGCCTGCACATACACCTGCGGGCACGAGGTGACGGTGGCCGCGCCGAAGCGAAATGGCAGGCGCAGCACCACATCACGCTCGGAAAAGCGGATCTCGTCAATCCGGAAGCGGAGGGGTTCGTCCATGGTGCGAGCCCGTTAGTGGTCCAGCGTGCCTTGCGAGTAAAAATGCGCGCGCACTTTTTTGGCGTACACCGCGAATTCGGGCGAGCCCATCATGTCCAGCGTGCGCGGGCGCGGCAGGTCAATGTCATAGATGGCGGCAATAGCACCCGGCCGTTCGCTCATCACGATCACGCGGTCTGACAGGAACACCGCCTCGGGAATGCTGTGGGTGATCAGCAGCACGGTTTTTTGCGATGCCGACCAGATGCGCTGCAGCTCCAGGTTCATCTTCTCGCGCGTCATCGCGTCCAGTGCGCCAAAGGGCTCGTCCATCAGCAGCACCGACGGGTCGTGCAGCAGGGCTCGGCAGATGGAGGCGCGCTGCTGCATGCCGCCCGAGAGCTGCCAGGGGTATTTGTTTTCAAAGCCCTTGAGGCCCGCCATCTCGATCAGCTGCATCGCCTTGGCCAGTGACTGCTCTTTGGGCATGTGGCGCATCTCGGCCTGCAGCAGGATGTTTTTCAGCACCGTGCGCCAGGCCAGCAGCACCGCGCTCTGGAAGACGATGCCCACGTCTTTTTGCGGCCCGTTGATGGGTTTGCCCGCCAGGGTGAGCGTGCCGCCCGAGATGGGCAGCAGCCCGGCCACCATTTTCAGCAGCGTGCTTTTGCCGCAGCCCGAGGGCCCGACCACCGAGATGAATTCACCCTCGCGGATGGAGAAGTCGAGCGGCTTGAGCGACTCGACGGGGCCGTCCTTGGTCTGGTAGGTCTTGGAGACACCGCGGGCTTCAATCAGGTGGTCGTTGGGCATGGATGCGGCAGGCCTTCTTCAGTTCGCGGGGAGGAAGTCGAGGCTGACGTAGTCTTCTGGCTTGCCGCGTGTGGAGGCGTCCATGCCGCCGTACTGCACCAGCAGGTCCAGCGAGTCGCTGACGTTTTTCATGGTGACGCGGAAAGGGCGCTGGTTGGCGGTTTCCTTGGTGTGGTACAGCGCCACGCTTTGTTTCATGCCGACGATCAGGGTGTCGCGCACGCCGGCTTTGGGGTTGGCTTTCAGCATCGCATCGACGGCGGCTTCAGGGCTTTTCTCTGCGGCTTCGGCGGCGCGGGTGGAGGCACGCATAAAGCGTTTGACCAGGTCGGGGTTCTCGGTCAGCAGGTTTTTGTTGGCGATGATGCCGGAGCTGATCTGGTTGATGCCCGAGTCGGCAAAGCGGATGGGGTAGACCTGCTTGCCGGTGGCGTCCTGCAGTTTGATGGCCTGGTCCATCACGTAGCCGAGCAACAGGTCGGCCTGGCCGTTCATCACGGCATTGAGCTTGGTCTGGCCGTCGCCCGAGACGATCTTGACCTGGTCGGCCTGGATGTTGTTGACCTTGAGGAACAGCGGCCACATCTGCGACATGGAGTCGCCCGGTGTGGTGGCGACTGTCTTGCCGATGATGTCTTTGGGCGTTTTGATGTTTTTATCGGCAAAGCCCATGACCGACATGGGGCTCACCTGGAACAGCACACCAGTCGATTTGAGCGGCGCGCCCTTGGCGGCGGCCTTGATCATGGTGGTGACGTCGATGTAGCCGAAGGTGGCCGACTTGGCCGCGACGGCCTGGGCGGTGACGGCCGAGCCACGGCCTTCCTGGATGTCCAGGTCTATGCCTTCTTCGGCGTAGAAGCCGCGTTCTTTGCCAAGGAAGAAGGGTGCGTGCTCGCTGTAGAGGTACCAGTTGAGCATCAGCGTGACTTTTTCGGGCGCCTTGGTCTGCGCCTGCGCGGGCGCCATGGCCAGCATCAAGGCGCCGGCGACGGCGGTGAGCAGAGGGGAAATGCGGATCTTCATGATGTGTCTCCTGGGGTTGCCGGTGATGGAACGTGACGAGGGGAACTGAAATGAAAACGTGAACTGAAACGAGGTAGAGCAGGCTCAGAACACCTGGCGCTGCGAGGCATGCCAGGGAATCGCCAGCCGTTCGGCCAGGTCGATGGCCGCAAACAGCAGCACGCCGATGGAAGAGAGCACGACCAGCGCGGCGAACATCAGCGGCAAATCGAAGTTGCCGTTGGCCACCTGCAGCACATAACCGATGCCCGAGTTGGAGCCGACGAACTCACCGACCACAGCGCCCACAACAGCCAGCGTGATGGACACCTTCAGGCCGCTGAAGATGGCGGGCAGGGCCTGCGGCAGGCTGATCTTGAAGAAGGTCTGCAGGCGGCTGGCGCCCATGGAGCGCGCCAGGTCCAGCATGTCGGGCTCAACCGACTTGAAACCCATGACGGTAGACACCACGACCGGGAAAAAGCCCAGCAGGAAGGCCGAGATGATTTTGGGAAAGATGCCAAAGCCGAACCACACGACAAAAAGCGGCGCGATCGCGACCTTGGGAATGCTTTGCGAAAACACCAGCAGCGGGTAGACATACGACTCGACCAGGCGCGAGTAGGCGATCACCATGGCCAGCGGGATGCCGATAACGATGGTGAGCGCGAAGCCGCCCAAGGTGGCCTGGGTGGTCTTCCAGCTTTGCTTGAGCAGGTTGTTCCATTCGGAGAACAACTGCCGCACGACTTCCTCGGGGCGGGGAATCAGGTAGGCCGGGATTTTGAAGATGCGGATGGCGACGTCCCACAGCACCAGCAGCAGGATGATCAGCAGGAAAGGCCTGAGCGCCGGTAACAGCAGCAGCTTGCGCAGCATCGGGAAGTCTCCTTGTCGCCCATGCGGCGCCGCGCCGAGGACCGGCACGTCCGTATGTAACTATATGGTGAATTGTTGAGGCTGTGGCAGGGTCTGTCAACGGCCCCTAGGGAAATCCCGGGGCTGCGCCGCCGGTGCTTGCCGTGCTCAGCGCATGACGTAGCCGAGCACCATGTCCGTCATGTGCGACAGGCGCTGCGCCATGGCTTTGGGTGCGCGCAGGTCGCGCCCGAAGATGGTGGAAAGCGTCTGGTTGTTGGAGAGATAAAAGTAGCAGATGGACGCAATCGAGATGTAGAGCTGGATCGGGTCTATGCCGGCCCTGAAGAGGTCTTTGCGGCGCCCGCGCTCGAGCACGGTGTCCAGCATCTGCACCAGCGGGGAGTTCATTTCCTGGATGCGGGCGGACTTCTTCAGGTGCGCCGCATTGTGCTGGTTTTCACTGTTGAGCAGCGAGATGAACTCGGGGTGTTCCAGGTAGTAATGCCAGGTGAAGGAGACCAGCTCACGGATGGCCTCGACCGGGTCCATTTCATCGAGGTGCAGCTTTTGCTCGGCAGCGCGGATGTCGGCGTAGGTGTTCTCCAGCACCGCGAGGAAGAGGTCGTCCTTGCTCTTGAAGTAATAGTAGATCAGGCGCTTGTTGATGTCGGCCCGCTCGGCGATGCGGTCCACCCGCGCGCCCGCCAGGCCGTAGCGCGCAAACTCGTCGCGCGCGGCCAGCAGTATGGTTTGCTGTGAGCGGTCGGCGTCGCGGGAGCGGGGTTCTGGCGCTGATGCAGGGGCGGCTGACATGATTGCAAATTTAACTGTTTGGTGAATTAAAGCAAGTCCCTCGTTGCCACAGTCCACACTTTCGTTCTGCACGCTACCGCTTCATAATGAATCAGGCCTTGGCCATTCGCGCCAAAGCCGCCCAAGCCAAGGAGGCCTGCCATGAGCAATTCGAACACCCCCAAAGACGGCGATTTTGCGCACTGGGTTGAAGAGAAGTCCGAAGCGCTGAAGTTTGAGCTTGGCGAAAAATTCCCCGTGCCGCCCACCGTCCTGGTTTCGCCCTCGGTCCACGCCGAAACCGGCCGGCAAAAGCTGGAGGAAGTGCTGCTCGAGCATGAAGAGCCTACTCAGGAGTTTCTCGACGAACTGGCCGCGCTGGAAGCCGCCCCTCCGCTGACCGACGAGGAACTTGCCCGCCAGGCCCTGGAGGCAGGTGGCGGTGATGGCGACGCGGCTACGCCTGAATAGCCCCCACGGTCGCTCACTTCGTGTAGCTCCCTGCCCCCCGAGGGGCCGCCCGCCCTGCGGCCCGGCAAAGCCGGCTCCGCGGCTCATGTTGGTATGGGAAGAGCACTCAACATTCAGGCGCTGTGGCCGTGCCCATTCCAGCGGCACAATAAGCAGATGACATCTCAACTCGCCGGCCACCTTCTCGTCGATTGCCTTCTGGCCCAGGGCGTTACCCATGCGTTTGGTGTTCCCGGTGAAAGCTACCTCGCGGTGCTCGACGGCCTGCATGCGCGCCAGGACAAGATCCAGTTTGTCACCTGCCGGCAGGAGGGCGGTGCGGCCTTTATGGCCGAGGCGCACGGCAAGCTGACGGGCCGGCCGGGCGTGTGCATGGTCACGCGCGGGCCGGGCGCCACCAATGCGTCTATCGGCGTGCACACTGCCTTCCAGGATTCAACCCCCATGGTGCTGCTGGTAGGTGACGTGGCCAGCGACTGCCGCGACCGCGAAGCCTTCCAGGAGGTGGACTACGCCAACTTCTTCGGCCCCAGCACCAAGGGCTTTGCCAAGCGCGTGGAGCGCATCGACGAGGCCGACCGCATTCCCGAATACGTGGCGCGCGCCTTTGCTACCGCCATGAATGGCCGCCCGGGCCCGGTGGTGCTGGTGCTGCCCGAAGACATGCTGACCCGCATGACAGCCGCGCAGCCGCTGCCGCGTGTGGAGGCCGTGCAGGCCTGGAGCGACCCCGGCTCGCTGCGCACGCTGCGCGAGATGCTGCTGAAGTCCGAACGCCCGCTGGTGATTGCGGGCGGTGGCGGCTGGACACCGCAGTCGGCGCAGGCGCTGCAGCGCTTTGCCGAAAACTGGAAGCTGCCGGTGGGCAATGCCTTCCGCTTCCAGGACACCTTTGACAACCACCACCCGCTCTATGCCGGCGATGTGGGCATTGGCCTGAACCCCAAGCTGGCCGCGCGCGTGAAGGCCAGCGACCTGATCATTGCCATCGGCCCGCGCCTGGGCGAGATGACGACCGGCAACTACACGCTGCTCGAAGCACCCCGGCCCAAGCAGAAGCTGGTACACATTCATGCCAGTGCCGAAGAGCTCAATCGCGTCTACCAGGCCGACCTGGCCATCAACGCCACCATGAATGCGGCCGCGCGCTCGCTGGAAGTGCTGACGGCGCCGGTGACCGTGGCCTGGGAGGCCTGGACGGCCTCCGCGAACGAGGACTACCTGGAAAACCTCAAGCCCACGGCAACGGCCAACCTGCCGGGCGATATCGACATGCCGGCCATCGTCGGCCTCTTGAAAAAGCATTTGCCCGCCGATGCGGTGCTGACCAACGGCGCGGGCAACTTTGCCAGCTGGGTGCACCGCTTCTTCCAGCACCACGGCCTGGTCAAGGGCCACAAGACGCAGCTGGCGCCGACTGTGGGCGCGATGGGCTACGGCGTGCCGGCAGGCATCGCGGCGGCCATCACGACCGGCCGGACGGCCTTCACCATCGCGGGTGACGGCGACTTTTTGATGAACGGCCAGGAGCTGGCGACGGCCGTGCAGCACGGCGCGAAAAGCATCATCGTGCTGCTGAACAACGGCATGTACGGCACCATACGCATGCACCAGGAAAGGGAGTACCCCAGGCACGAGAGTGGGTCACGCCTGAACAACCCGGACTTCGCCGCGCTGGCGCGGGCCTACGGCTACGCCGGTGTGCGCATCACGCGCACGGCAGAGTTTGAAGCGGAGCTGCTGGCGGCGTTGGCACGCAAGGAGGGCACGGTGATTGAGGTGACGCTGGATCCGGAAGTCATCACGACGCGCGGCACCCTGTCAGCGATCACGGAAAACGCCCTGAAGCGTTGAAAAACAAAACCGGGCAAGAAAAAAGGCCGGGTCACCCCGGCCTTTTTCATGGCGGCAGCTTCATGAAGAAGCCGCCTGAGCCCTGAAAGGATTACTCCTTGATGTCCACAGCGTAGAAGTTGTGGCGGCCGAACGGGCTGTTCTTGTAGCCGATCACGCTCTTGCGAACGGGCTTGAGCTGCACCGCGTGGGCGATGGTGAACCAGGGAGCCTGTTCCTTGAAGATGACCTGTGCCTGCTGGTAGAGCTTGATGCGCTCTGCAGGGTTGGTCACGGTCTTGGCTTTCAGGACCAGGTCTTCATAAGGCTGGTAGCAGAACTTGGCGATGTTGGAACCGCTGGCGGATTGGGCCGAAGCGCAGCCGAGCAGGGTGTACATGAAGTTGTCAGGATCGCCGTTGTCGCCGGTCCAGCCCAGCATACCCATCTGGTGTTCGCCGGCCTGCAGGCGCTTGCGGTACTCACCCCATTCGAAGCTCTTGATCTCGGCGGTCACGCCGACCTTGACCAGGTCAGCCTGCATCAACTCGGCAATGCGCTTGGCATTCGGGTTGTATGGGCGCTGCACGGGCATGGCCCACAGGTCGGTGGTGAAGCCGTTGGGGAAACCGGCCTGGGCCAGCAATTTCTTGGCGGCTTCGGGGTTGTACTCGTCGTCCTTGATGGCGTTGTTGTACGCGGCCATGGTCGGCGGGATCGGGTTCTTGGCGGCAACACCGGTGCTCAGGTACACGCCGTCAACAATGGCTTTCTTGTTGATGGCCATGTTGATGGCCTTGCGCACACGCACGTCGTCAAACGGCTTCTTGGTGGTGTTGTAGGCCAGGTAGCCCACGTTCAGGCCGGCCTGCTCGACGATGGTGACGTTCGGGTCCTTGCGGATCGCGTCCAGATCGGCGGGGTTGGGGTAGGGCATGACATGGCATTCACCCTTTTGCAGCTTGGCCCAGCGCACCGATGCGTCAGGCGTGATCGAGTACACGAGGTCGTCGATCTTGGCCTTGCCGCCCCAGTATTGTGGGAAAGCCTTGTAGCGGATGATCGCGTCTTTCTGGTACTGCACCAGGTAGAAGGGGCCGGTGCCGACCGGGTCCTGGTCGATTTTCTCGGGCGTGCCGGCCTTGAGCATGGCGTCGGCGTATTCCTTGGACTGAACCGCTGCGTAAGGCATGGCCAGGTTGGCCAGGAACGGCGCTTCAGGCTTGTCCAGCGTGATCTTGACGGTGAGGTCGTTGACCTTTTCCACCGATTTCAGCAGCTTGGGCATGCCCATGTCGCTGAAGTAGGAGTGGTTGGGGCTGGTGACCTTGAAGAAGGCGTTGTCTTCTTTCCACTGGCGTTCGAACATGAACAGCACGTCGTCGGCGTTGAAGTCGCGCGTCGGCTTGAAGGCCTTGTTGCTGGCGTGCCATTTCACACCCTTGCGCAGGTGGAAGGTGTAGGTCAGGCCGTCGGCGGAAATGTCCCATTTTTCGGCCAGGCCGGGGACGACCTTGGTGCCGCCGTATTCGAATTCGACGAGGCGGTTGTAAACGGGTTCGTTGGCATCAAACGACGTACCCGTGGTGTTGACGCCAGGGTAGAAGTTTTCCGGGCTGCCTTCAGAGCAGAACACCAGCGTCTTTGCGGAGACGGGTGAAAGTGCCAGCAGCGCTGGCAGGGCGACGGCGCACAGCAATGCGCGCTTGACCGGGCGTAGCCGGCTTGCACTTGGTTTGGTCTGAATCATTTGACGATCCCTTTGGAGGTTAATGCTGCGATGCAGCGGGGCTTGCGGCCAGATTGCACAACATTTGTGACGTTGTGCGCCCTGGTCATTAAAAAACGTGGCCTGAAACCGGTGCGGAAATGCATGGTTTCAGGTCACGCAGTGAGAAAGTTTTCAGCATAGTGGCACGCAACCTGCCGGTCTGCAACTTCCCGCAGCTGCGGCCTTTCGGCGCGGCAGCGGTCGGTGACATGCGGGCAGCGGGTGGAAAACACGCAGCCGGTGGGCGGGTTGAGCGGCGAGGGCAGTTCGCCCTTGAGCACGATGCGCTGTTTGACGCCGGTGCCGGCGAGACCCGGCGTGGACCCCAGCAAGGCCTGCGTGTAGGGGTGCAGGGGGCGGTTAAACAAGGCGTTCTTTTCGCCCTGCTCGACGGCATGGCCCAGGTACATCACCAGCACGTCGTGGGCGATGTGGCGCACCACACCCAGATCGTGCGAGATGAACAGGTAGGCCAGGCCCATGGACTGCTGCAGGTCGGCCAGCAGGTTGAGCACCTGGGCCTGGATGGAGACGTCCAGCGCCGATACCGGCTCGTCGGCCACCACGACCGTGGGGTTGAGCATCAGGGCGCGTGCAATGGCGATGCGCTGGCGTTGGCCGCCCGAGAACATGTGGGGGTAGCGGTCGTAATGCTCTGGGCGCAGGCCCACCATGGCCAGCATGGCGCGTGCCTTGGCGGCGCGCTCCTCTGCATTGAGGGTGGTATTGATCTCCAGCGGGGCTTCCAGGATGGCGCCGATCTTCTTGCGCGGGTTGAGCGAGCCGTAGGGGTTCTGGAACACCAGCTGAACGGCCTTGCGCAGGCCCTTGCGTTCTTCCTGGCCGCCGTTCACGGCATCGATGCCGGTGATGGTCAATTCGCCACCGGTCGGGGTTTCGATCAGCGACACCATGCGGGCCAGGGTCGATTTGCCGCAGCCTGATTCGCCGACAACGGCCAGCGTCTTGCCTGCATGAACCGAAAAGGACACGCCTCCGACGGCTTGCAGGTGGTCGGACTTGCGCATGAAGCCGCGGCGGATCTCATAGACCTGCTTGAGGTTTTTGGCCTCGACGACAGGGCCTGTGGGCAAGGTGCGCGGGGTGGTGATGGCGGCGGTACTCATTGCGCGGCCTCCACCAGGGGGGTGTCACGCTCGATGTTGCCCTCGCGGCTGGGGTCTCCCAGCGGGTAGTGGCAACGCACCATGCCGTCCTTCCAGGCGCGCAGCAAGGGGCGCTCGTTGCGGGAGTGCTCGGTGGCGTAGGAGCAGCGCGGGGCGAACAGGCAGCCGGTGGGGCGGTCGTAGAGGCCGGGCACCATGCCGGGGATGGTCGCCAGGCGCGAGCTGCCGTCGCTGCGCTCGGGCAGGGCCGACAGCAGGGCTTCGGTATAGGGGTGCTGGGGCGTGTTGAAGAGGGCGCTCGCGCTTTGCTCTTCCATGATCTGGCCGGCATACATCACCGCGATGCGCTGCGCCATTTCAGACACCACGCCCATGTTGTGCGTGATCAGCACCAGGGCCATGCCGCGTTCCTTTTGCAGGCTGCGCAGCAGGTCCAGGATTTGCGCCTGGATGGTCACGTCAAGCGCTGTCGTGGGCTCGTCCGCAATCAGCAGGCGCGGGTTACAGGCGATCGCCATGGCAATCATCACGCGCTGGTTCATGCCGCCGGAGAGCTGGTGTGGATAGGCCTTCAGGCGGCTTTCAGGCGAGTTGATGCCGACCTGCTCAAGCAGCTCGATGGCCTTGCGCGTGGCGGCCTTTTTGTCCATGCCCAGGTGCAGGCGCAGGGTTTCGGTGATCTGGAAGCCGACGGTGAAGCAGGGGTTCAGGCTGGTCGTGGGTTCCTGGAAGATCATCGCCACGTCTTTGCCGGTGAGCTTGCTGCGCTCGCCGGGCGACAGGGCCAGCAGGTCGTGGCCGGCAAACCGCAGTTTGTCGGCTTTGACGCGGCCGGGGTAGGCCACCAGGCCCATCAGGGCCATCATGGTGACACTTTTGCCGGAGCCGGACTCGCCGACGATGCCAAGGACTTCGCCTTCTTCAAGCGACAGGCTGATACCGTCAACGGCATGCATGACGCCGTTTTGCGAGGGGAACTCGACGGAGAGGTTTTCTATTTCTAACAAAGCCATACGAAATCTTTCAGCGCTTCAGCTTGGGGTCGAACGCGTCACGCAGTCCGTCACCCAGCAAATTGAAGGCCAGCACAGTGATCAAAATTGCGAGGCCGGGAAAGGTCACAACCCACCAGGCGCGCAAGACAAATTCGCGGGCATCGGCCAGCATGGTGCCCCATTCGGGTGAGGGCGGCTGGGCGCCCAGACCCAGGAAGCCCAGGGCGGCAGCGTCCAGGATGGCGGTAGACACACCCAGTGAGGCCTGGACGATCAGCGGTGCCGTGCAGTTGGGCAGGATTTCGCTGAACATCAGGCGGATGCGGCTGGCGCCGCTCATGCGGGCGGCGGTCACGTAGTCGCGCGAGGTCTCGGCGATCACGGCGGCGCGCGTGATGCGCACGTAATGCGGCAGCACGACGATGGCGACGGCCAGCATGGCATTCATCAGCCCGGGGCCAAGGATGGCGACGATGACGATGGCCAGCAGCAGGCTGGGCAGGGTCAGGATGATGTCCATCAGGCGCATCACGGCGATCTCGAAGATGCCCCGGAAAAAGCCCGCCAGCAGGCCCAGCACCGTGCCGACGATGACCGACAGCGCCACCACGGCCAGGCCGATGACCAGCGACAGGCGGGCGCCGTACATCAGGCGCGAGAGGATGTCGCGGCCTATGGCGTCGGTGCCCAGCGGGTAAGTCCAGGAGCCGCCCGCCTGCCAGGCCGGCGGCTTGAGGAACACCGCGTTGTTGGTGATGTTGGGCGCATGCGGCGCCAGCAGGGGCGCAAAGAGCGCCAGCAGCAGCACACCGATCACGATGACAAGGCCGATCACGGCGCCGTTGTTGGCGCTGAAGTAGTTCCAGAACTCGCGCAGCGGGTGCGGCGGCGCCGGAGGCGTGCCCGGTTTCTGGGGGGCGGTTTTTAAGGTAGCCGTGCTCATCGCTGGTGCCTGATGCGTGGGTTAATGATGCCGTAGGTGATGTCCACCAGCAGGTTGACGGCCATGACAATGGCGCCCAGCAGCAGGATGCCGCCTTGCAGAACCGGGTAGTCGCGGCGGCTGATGGCTTCGATCAGCCACTTGCCGACGCCCGGCCAGGAAAAGATGGTTTCGGTCAGGATGGCGCCTGTGAACAGCACGCCGACCTGCAGGCCGATCACGGTGATGACCGGGATCAGCGCATTGCGCAGTGCATGCAGGGCCACCACGCGCAGGTTGGAAAGCCCCTTGGCGCGGGCGGTGCGGATGTAGTCTTCGCCCAGCACTTCCAGCATGGCCGAGCGCGTCATGCGCGCGATCACCGCCAGCGGGTTGGTGCCCAGCACGATCATGGGCAATATCAGGTGCGAGGCGGCCGACCAGAACGCGCCCTTGTCGTCCGACAGCAGGGAGTCGATCAGCAAAAAGCCTGTGGTGGGCTCGATGAAGTACTGCACCGACATCCGGCCGGAAACCGGCGTCCAGCCGAGTTCGACCGAGAACAGCAGGATCAGCAGCAGGCCCCACCAGAAAATCGGCATGGAGTACCCGGTGAGGGACACCCCCATGACGCCGTGGTCGAGTATGGAGTTTCGTTTGACCGCCGCCAGGATGCCCGCCGGTATGCCGATCAGCAACGCGAACAAAATGGCGCAAACGGCCAGCTCGATGGTGGCGGGGAACAGCGTGAGGAACTCGCGCAGCACGGGCTCTTGTGTGATCAGAGACTTGCCCAGATCGCCCTTGAGCACGCGGACGATGTAGATGCCGTACTGCACCATAACGGGTTGGTCCAGGCCGTACTCCTTGAGCAGTTGGGCGTGGCGCACCGGATCGATGCCGCGTTCGCCGGCCATGGTTTCAATGGGGTCGCCCGGCACCATCCGGATCAGGAAGAAAGCCAGCAGTGTCATTCCCAGAAAGGTGGGAATGATCAGGCTCAGTCGGGTAAAAATAAAGCGCAGCATTATCGCGGGGTACTAAAACGCGGGATGCTAAAGCAGGGCTTAGCGCTGGCTAGGGAATTTCCGTCGCGAAAGCGACACGCAGGGCGCGCGGAAATTTCCGCCGCCCCGGTCTTCAAATACAGTGGCATCAACATGGGATCTTGTTCTGGTCAGTCTGGCCCGGGCAGTGCCGCGGGGAATTTTTTATCTTAGCAACATTACCGTCATTTTTCGGCGCTGCCGCCATGGGCGGGCTACCGAGTAACCCTATGGCATCAGGATGCCTTTAGTAACGCTTGCGGAGCTAATGAAAGGTGGAATGAAGACCGGCGGAGCAACGCAGGAAGCGTGCCAGAGGGTGGTCTGTGCAATGCGGCGGCGCCGCATGCGGGCATAAAAAAAGGCCGGTGGAACCGGCCTTTTTGAAATCGGCAAAAGCCGATTACTTGACGTGCTTGCCGATCAGGCCAGCCATCTCGAACATCGACACTTGCGCCTTGCCGAAAACGGCACGCAGTTTTTCGTCGGCGTTGATCATGCGCTTGTTGATCTTGTCTTGCAGGCCCTTGGCTTTGATGTAAACCCACAGCTTGCTGACAATCTCGGTACGTGGCAGAGGCTTGTCGCCCACCACGGCTGCCAGTGCGGGGCTCAAGGTCAGTGCCTTCATGAACGCTGCATTGGGAGTGCGCTTTTTGGCAGGCGCTTTTTTCGCTGCTGGCTTTTTGGCCGCAACTTTCTTGGCGGGAGCTGCCTTCTTCGCGGCTACCTTCTTTGCAGGAGCTGCCTTCTTGGCAGGAGCCTTCTTTGCAGGAGCTGCTTTCTTCGCAGCTACTTTCTTTGCCGGAGCAGCCTTTTTTGCAGGCGCTTTTTTAGCCGGTGCTTTTTTTGCAGTTGCCATGATTGATTTTCCTTCTAGAAGTTGATAAATCACCACATGGATAACTACTCTTCCTTGTGGCAATGCGGATGCTACTGGAGAAAAACGCAGTTTCCTAGTGAAAACGCACTTTATTTGCGCCTGGATGTTGCAGATTTACCTCTGAAAATCAGGAAAACGCCCATGAGAATCACGCCGCAGGCGGCCCATTCGCCCCCGGTGACGTGCTCTCCGGCGAAAAAAGCGCCCAGGAAAATCGCGATCAAGGGGTTCACGAAGGCGTAGCTGGTGGCGACTGCGGGCGATGCATTGGCCAGCAAATACAGGTAGGCGCTGAAGGCAATCAGCGAGCCGAACACTACGAGATAGAGCCAGGCGAGCACTGCTTCGGGCTGTGCGGGCCAGTTCGCGGCGGCCTGATGGTGCTCACCCAATGCGAGAGAAATCACCATCAACACCGCGCCACCACACAACATTTCGCTGGCAAAACCCGCGGGGCCATTGGCCAGCGGCAGCCGGGTGGTGGACAGCACCGAGCCCAGCGACCACAGCAGGGTCGCCCCTGCGATGCACGCCATGCCGATGGGGGCGGCGCTAAAGCTGGCGCCTTGCACCAGCATCAGCACGCCTGCCAGCCCCACTGCCATGCCCAGGAATTCCAGCCTGCTGGGCCGCTGGCCCAGCAGCAGGCCCCAGGCCGACACCATCATCGGCACGACCGCGATGAAGGTGGCGATCAGGCCGGAGCCGATGTGGACTTCGGCCGAAGCCGTCAGCCCCATGCCGCCGCCCAGCATCAGGGTGCCGATGATGGCGGCATTGGCCCATTCGCGCCGGCTGGGCAACTTGTGCCCGCGCGCCAGCACCCAGGCCATGAGCAGGATGCCCGCCGCCAGAAAGCGCGTGCCCATCTGGAAGAAGGGCGGAAAGCTGATCAGGGCAAAGCGGATCGCCAGGTAAGTGGAGCCCCACACCAGGTAGCAGGCGAGCAGGGCGGGGATCAAAAGCGCAGGCGCTTTGCCGGTGGAAGAAGGGGAAAGGAGTGCGGAAGTCATCCCTGCATGGTAGGTTGCCAAAGGCCTTGCGACTATGCAAAACTAACGGCAAAACAGCAGCCGGCCTTTAAATTTAAAGCTTGAAAGGCGATATGACCGAAACCACCGAATGGGACCATTACGACAGCCGCATCCTCGGCGAGCTGCAGCGCGATGCGCGCATCACCATGGCCGAGCTGGGCCGCCGCGTTCACTTGAGCCAGCCTGCGGTGACGGAGCGTGTGCGCAAGCTTGAACTGGGCGGCGTGATCAAGGGCTACCGGGCCGAGGTCGACCTGGGCCGCCTGGGCTACGGCATACGCGCCATCGCCCGGGTAGGGCGGGTTGAGTACGCCAGGGTGGTCAAGCTGATCGAGCAGACGCCCGAGGTGATCAATGCCTACAACGTGACCGGCGAAGACAGCTGGGTGCTGGAAATCGCGGTGATCGACGTGGCGCATCTGGATGCGGTGGTGACCAAATTCTGTATCCTCACCGAGACCTCGACGTCCATCGTGCTCAACGCTCCTCGCGAAAATGCGGTCGTCCTGCCGGCCCGGCGCGAAGACATCAAACCCGTCATCAAGAAAGTCACCGGAAAATGAGCCCAGCCACGCCTTCCACCTCAGCCTTCTTCCCCACCTGCGACCTTTGCGACATTTATAAGGGCGATACCTCGGGCAATTTCAGGGTGCTGCCGCCCGTGTTCAGGAGTTATGGCGGCATCCAGAAATTCAGCGGTCCCATCGTGACGGTCAAATGCTTTGAAGACAACTCGCTGGTCAAGGCCGCGGTGGAGTCACCGGGTGAAGCACGCGTGCTGGTGGTGGATGGTGGAGCGTCGCTGCGCCGGGCCCTGCTGGGCGGCAACCTGGGGCTGGCTGCCGCCAAAAACGGCTGGGCAGGCGTGGTCATCGACGGCTGCGTGCGTGATGTGGCCGAGCTGGCGCTATGCCAGACCGGCATCCGTGCCCTGGCGACCATGCCGCTGCCCACGGAAAGGCGTCAGGAGGGCCAGCGTGACCTTAATGTGCAGATTCAGGGCGTCTGGGTGCGGCCGGGCGAATGGCTGTACGCGGACGAAGACGGCATCGTGGTGATGCCGGCGCCGCACCAGGGCTAGCCGGGCCGCCCGGCGAATCCTGGCGGCTGATCAGAACCCCGCGAGGGCGATGGAGTTCTTCAGCGCCTGTCCGCCGCCGTAGCTGTCTTGCACCGGCGGCACGCCGCCCAGCGACACCCGGATGGCGCAGTACTTGAACTCCGGAATCTTCGCGAAGGGGTCCAGCGCCGCGTTGGTCAGCTTGTTGATGGCGGCCTCGTAGTAACAGAAAGGCACAAAAACCGCGCCCCGTGGCGAGCTTTCGTCGGCGCGTGCATACAGCTCCACCTTGCCGCGGCGTGACTCGATGGTCACCACATCGCCCGGTTTGCCACCCATGGCGGCAAGATCCAGCGGATGCACCAGGGCGACCGGATCGGGCTCGATCGCGTCCAGCACGGTTGCGCGCCGCGTCATGCTGCCGGTGTGCCAGTGCTCCAGCTGCCGGCCGGTGATCAGCACCATGGGGTATTCCGTGTCCGGCCGCTCGTTGGCCGGGATGATGTCGGCCGGCACGAACTTCGCGCGGCCGCCTTCACGGGGGAAGTCTTCCACGAACACCACCGACTGGCCGGGATCGCCTTCCTTCATGCAGGGATAGGTGACTGAATGCTCGCGGTCAAGCCGCTCCCAGGTGATGCCGCCAATGCTGGGCATGGTGTGGCGCATCTCGTCGAAGACTTCGCTGACATGGTTGTAATGCCAGCCGCAACCCATGCGGTTGGCGATCTGCGTAATGATCCAGAGGTCCTGGCGCGCATCGCCGGGCGGGTTGATGGCCTTGCGGCCCATCTGCACCAGGCGGTCGGTGTTGGTAAAGCTGCCGTCTTTTTCAGGGAAGGCGCTGGCCGGCAAAATCACGTCGGCCAGGTAGGCGGTTTCGGTCAGGAAGATGTCCTGCACCACCAGGTGTTCCAGCGCCGCCAGGGCTTCACGCGCATGGTTGGCATCGGGGTCGGACATGGCCGGATTCTCGCCCTGCACGTACATCCCCTTGATGCCGCCCTTCTTGATGGCGTGCATCACTTCGACCACCGTCAGGCCGACCTGGTCGTCCAGGGAGCCGGGCGCTACCTTCCAGGCCTTCTCGAAGCTGGCGCGGACCTCGGGTTTGGAGACGTGTTGGTAGTCCGGCAGCATCATGGGGATCAGGCCCGCGTCGGACGCGCCCTGCACGTTGTTCTGGCCGCGCAGAGGGTGCAGGCCGGTGCCGGGACGGCCAATCTGGCCGGTCATCAGCGAAAGGGCGATCAGGCAGCGCGCGTTGTCGGTGCCGTGCACGTGCTGCGAAACGCCCATGCCCCACAGAATCATCGAGCCCTTGGAGGTGGCGAACAGGCGGGCCACGTAGCGCAGCGTGTCGGCGTCGATACCGCAGATGGGCGCCATCAACTCGGGCGTGTAGCCTTCAACGTTCTTGCGCAGCTCTTCGTAACCGATGGTCCGGCTGTCGATGAAGGCCTGGTCCACCAGCCCTTCGTTCACGATGACATTCATCATCGCGTTGAGCATGGGCACGTCGGTGTCGGGCTTGAACTGCAGGTGGCGGTGCGCCACGCGGGTGAGGTCGGAGCGGCGCGGATCCATCACGATCAGCTTGGTGCCGTTTTTCACGGCGTTCTTGATCCAGGTGGCGGCCACGGGGTGGTTCACCGTCGGGTTGGCGCCGATGATGACCACCACATCAGCCTTGGTCACGTCCATCACCGGGTTGGACACCGCGCCGGAGCCGATGCCCTCAAGCAGGGCGACGACGGAGGACGCGTGGCACAGGCGTGTGCAGTGGTCGACGTTGTTGCTGCCAAAACCGGTGCGCACCAGCTTCTGGAACAGGTAGGCTTCTTCGTTGCTGCCCTTGGCAGAGCCGAAACCGGCCAGGGATTTTTTGCCGTGTTTGTCCCGGATCTCGGCGAGTTTGCCGCCGGCGAATTCCAGCGCTTCTTCCCAGCTGGCTTCGCGGAAGACTTCCATCACGCGGTCCGGGTCCATGCTGAAGTCGCCCGTCTTGGGCATGCCTTCACGGCGGATCAGTGGCTTGGTCAGGCGCTGCGGGTGGTGAGCGTAGTCAAAGCCGTAGCGGCCCTTGACGCACAGGCGCTCGTGGTTGGCTGGGCCGTCGCGGCCCTCCACAAAAAGAATCTTGTCGTCCTTGACGTTGTAGGTCAGCTGGCAACCGACGCCGCAATACGGGCAGACCGACTCGACCTGCTTGTCCGGCACGGTGAGTGCGGCCTCGCGGGCCGGCATCAGCGCGCCGGTGGGGCAGGCCTGGACGCATTCGCCGCAGGCCACGCAGGTGGACACGCCCATGGGGTCGTCCATGTCGAAAACAATCTTGGCCTGGTCGCCGCGGAAAGCCAGGCCGATCACGTCGTTGACCTGTTCGTCGCGGCAGGCGCGCAGGCAGCGTGTGCACTGGATGCAGGCGTCCAGGTTCACCGCAATGGCGGGGTGCGACACATCCTGGCGCACTTGCTGGCGTGCTTCAAAGCGGGGCTTGCCGACGCCGATCTTGGCGGCCCACTGGTCCACCTCGTTGTTGCGGGTGTATTCCTTTTCGGGCATGTCCGACAGCAGCAGCTCAAGCACCATTTTTTGCGAGGCCACGGCGCGCTCGCTGTCGGTGACGACTTTCATGCCGGCGGCAGGCGCCCTGCAGCAGGAGGGGGCGAGCACGCGCTCACCGTTGATCTCGACCATGCAGGAGCGGCAGTTGCCGACGGCTTCCATGCCTTCCTTGAAGCACAGGTGTGGAATCTCCACGCCCTCGCGCTTGGCCACTTGCAACAGGGATTCAGTGGCGCGGCCCTGGACTTCACGGCCGTTGAGGCTGAAGCTCACGAGCGGTGCGTCGAGTTCGGCGAGTTCCTGGCGGGTAATTGCATTCATCGTGGTGCCTCTTGTCTTGTTGCCGCGGTGCTCAAGCCAGCTCGTGGGGGAAATACTTCACTACGCAGTCCATGGGGTTGGGCGCTGCCTGGCCCAGGCCACAGATCGATGCATCTCGCATCACCAGCGACAGGTCTGCCAGCAGGGCGAGATCCCACTTGGGCTGCTCCATCAGATGCGCGGCCTTGGCCGTGCCGACACGGCAGGGCGTGCACTGGCCGCAGGACTCATGGTGAAAGAAACTCATCATGTTGCGTGCCGCGTCGGTCGCTGTGTCCTTGTCGGAAAGGATGATGACGGCGGCCGAACCGATAAAACAACCATAGGGCTGCAGCGTGTCGAAATCCAGCGGAATGGTGTTCATCGTGGCCGGCAGAATGCCCCCTGACGCGCCACCGGGCAGGTAGGCGTAAAACTTCTGGCCTTCCAGCATGCCGCCGCAGTACTCGTCGATCAGCTCCTGGATGGTGATGCCGGCCGGCGCCAGCTTGACGCCGGGCTCCTTGACCCTCCCTGAGACCGAGAAGGAGCGCAGGCCTTTGCGGCCATTGCGGCCGTGCGAGGCGAACCACTCACCGCCTTTTTCCAGGATTTCCCGGATCCAGTACAGCGTCTCGAAGTTGTGCTCCAGCGTCGGCCGGCCAAACAGGCCGACCTGCGCCACATAGGGCGGGCGCAGGCGGGGCATGCCGCGTTTGCCTTCGATGGATTCGATCATGGCGGATTCTTCGCCGCAGATATAGGCGCCTGCGCCGCGGCGCAGCTCGATTTCGGGCATGCCGGCCATCAGCGGGTCCAGCCGCAACCTGGCCAGCTCGGCTTCCAGCATGTTGCGGCAGCCGTGGTATTCGTCCCGCAGGTAAACGTAGATCTTCTCGATGCCGACGGCCCAGGCGGCAATCAGCATGCCTTCAAGGAAGCGGTGCGGGTCGCGCTCCAGGTAGACGCGGTCCTTGAAGGTGCCGGGTTCGCCCTCGTCAATGTTCACGGCCATCAAGCGCGGGCCTTTTTCGGCACGCACGATGCGCCACTTGCGGCCGGAGGGAAAGCCCGCTCCGCCCAGACCGCGCAGGCCGGAGTCTTCCATGGTCTTGAGGACAGCCTCGACATCGCGTTCGCCCGAGACGCACTGCTTGAGCAAGGCATAGCCGCCGGCGGCCTGGTAGGTGGGCAGGTCGATAAAGCCGTCAGGCTCGTGTTGTCTGGCGTCCGCCGCGACGGTCTGGGAGATGCTTTCGCAGCTTGCGTTGGGTACCGGGTTTTGTCCCACGACGGCGACCGGCGCCTGTTCGCAGCGGCCTACGCAAGGTGCGGCAATAACGCGGACTTCGCGGCCGAGCAGAGCGGGGAGTTTGGCCAGCAGGTCTTTGGCGCCTGCCATCTCGCAGGAAAGACCGTCGCAAACCCGCACGGTGAGTGCCGGCGGAGCTGTTTCGCCTTCCTTGACCACGTCGAAATGGTGATAGAAGGTCGCCACCTCATACACCTCGGTCTGGGCCATCCGCATTTCCTGGGCCAGCGCCGCAAGGTGAGCTGCGGACAGATGGCCGAACTGGTCCTGGATTTTGTGCAGGTGCTCAATCAGCAGGTCCGGCCGGCGCGACTCGGAGCCCAGCAGACGCTGCACCTCGGCGAGCGCCTGCGGGTCAACGCGGCGGCCCTTTGGAGCCTGGCGTTTTCGCTGCTTGGAGGCGTCGATGACGGCGATAGGAATGATGGGATGGTTCATGAAGCTTGTTGGCTCGCTGTGTGGCTGGCGTTGGTGGCGTGGGGCTGCCCGGCCTAGATGACGCGCTCGGCGCGTAATTCGGCGATGTAATCGGCGCCGTAGCCCAATTGCGTCAACACTTCGTCGGTGTGCTCGCCCAGCAAGGGGGAGCGCGTGACTTCGGTGGCGCTGTCGGACATCTTGATCGGATTGCCCACGGTCAGGTATTTGCCGCGGGTGGGGTGGTCGACTTCAACAATGGTGCCCGTCTCGCGGAGTGCGGGCTCTTCCGCAATCTCTTTCATCGACAGGATGGGGCCGCAGGGAATGTCGTACTTGTTCAGGATTTCCATGGCCTCGAACTTGGTCTTGGTCATGGTCCATTTCTCGATGCGCGCGAAGATCGGCTTCAAGTGCAGCAGGCGGGCGGCCGGCGTGGCAAAGGCTTCGTCGTCAATCCAGCCTTCTTCGCCGATCACCTTGCACACGGCCGGCCATACGGCGCCCTGGGTGATGAAGTAGATGTAGGCGTTGGGGTCGGTCTCCCAGCCCTTGCATTTCAGGATGGAGCCGGGCTGGCCGCCGCCGGATGCGTTGCCGGCGCGCGGTACGGCTTCGCCGAACTTGCCGTCGGGGTACTGCGGGTATTCGTGCATGGTGCCGGTGCGCTCCAGGCGCTGCTGGTCGCGCAGCTTGACGCGGCACAGGTTCAGCACGGCATCCTGCATGGGCGCCAGCACCTTCTGGCCGCGCCCCGTGGTGTTGCGCTGGTAGAGGGCCGCGACGATGCCCAGGGCAAGGTGCAGGCCGGTTCCGCTGTCGCCGATCTGCGCGCCGGTGACCATGGGAGGGCCGTCGTCAAAGCCGGAGGTGGAGGCCGAGCCGCCGGCGCACTGGGCCACGTTCTCGTAAACCTTGCAATCCTCGTAAGGGCCGGGGCCAAAGCCCTTGACCGAGGCGACGATCATCCGGGGATTGAGCTTCTGGATGTGGTCCCAGGTGATGCCCATGCGGTCCAGCGCGCCGGGGGCAAAATTTTCGACCAGCACATCGCATTCCTTGATCAGCGTGTCCAGGACTTCCTTGCCCTTTTGCTTCTTGGTGTCCAGCGTGATCGAGCGCTTGTTGTGGTTGAGCATGGTGAAGTACAGGCTGTCCACGCCGGGAATGTCGCGCAGCTGCCCGCGCGTCGCGTCGCCTTCGCCTGCGCGCTCGACCTTGATGACGTCGGCGCCGAACCAGGCCAGCAGCTGGGTGCACGTCGGCCCCGACTGGACATGGGTGAAATCAAGAATGCGGACGCCGTCTAACGCTTTGCTCATGAAAGTTCCTGCTGGGAAGTTAAAAAGTGGTTGTTTTCACATGGTTTGAGCCATGGCCGGGCCTCTTGTGCCGGGTTCAACCCCTATGGTAATCACTGCTCCAGTGGTGTGCCTGTACGGTTTGGGTTAGGGTGTGTTGCCCTGAGGGACAAGCTGCATCTCAAGTTCCGTCAGGCGTTTTTTCAGGTTTCGCTCCTCGGCAAAGCGGGCGGTTTCATCGCGGATCACCGCGACGATGGCTGACACCTTGTTATCCGGGGTATGTAACAGGGCCACGGTAAAGGCAATCGACAGGCTACGCCCGTCTTTATGGACCGCCGGCACCCGCAGCACGTCGTTGCCGTAGCGGGTTTTTCCGGTCTCCATGGTCTTGTGGTAACCGTCCCAGTGGCGCTGCTGCTGGCGCTGCGGAATGATGATGTCCAGCGACTTGCCCAATGCCTCTTCTTCCGTGAAGCCGAACATGCGCTGGGCCGCCGGGTTCCACAAAACGATCGCGCCGCCGGCGTCAGACGCCACAATGGCGTCGCCAACGGCCTCGACGAGCTGTTTCAGGTCGGTTGTTGTTTGCATAGGTCCACTCCTGGTGCTGGCAATAAGCTGGCTGAGGCTTTAAAAAAAACGGCGCTCAATCTGAACGCCGTTTGTGCGGGCCGTCAAGACCGGTAGCTGCTGCGCTTACACCGCTTTGGCAGTGTGTATGGCCGCAATTTGCTCCTTGGTGTAACCCAGTTCAGCCAGAACCTCATCCGTGTGCTCGCCGAGCAGGGGCGATGCCGTGACTTCGGGCTTGGTGTCGGAGAACTTGATCGGGCTACCCACGGTGAAGTAGCTGCCGCGCACTTTGTGCGGCACTTCAACGATGGAGCCGCTGGCGCGCAGGGATTCGTCGTGCAGCAATTCCTTCATCGACAACACGGGTGCGCAGGGAATATCAAACTTGCGGAAGACGTCCACGGCTTCAAACTTGGTCTTGTCGGCGATGAATGCCTCGATCGTGGCGAAGATGTCCATGATGTGCGGCTGGCGTGCTTTGGCCGTGGTGTAGGCCGGGTCGGTTTTCCACTCGGGCTTGCCCAGCGCATCGCAGATCGGCTCCCAGGCGTGACCCTGGACGGTGAAATAGATGTATGCGTTGGGGTCGGTTTCCCAGCCCTTGCACTTCAAAATCCAGCCGGGTTGGCCGCCGCCGCCGGCATTGGCGCCACGTGGCACCACGCCGTCTTTGAAGGCTTCCATTTCATGCGGGTATTGTGGGTACTCTTCCAGGTAGCCCAGCTTGTCCAGGCGCAATTGGTCGCGCATTTTGACGCGACACAGGTTGAGCACGCTGTCCTGCATGGACACGGCCACTTTTTGACCCTTGCCGGTCTGCTGGCGGCCGATATAGGCCGTCAAGATGCCGATGGCCAGGTGCATGCCGGTATTGCTGTCGCCCAAAGCGGCGGCTGAAATGGTGGGGCCGGAGTTCTCGCCCTTCCAGTAGCCGGTGGTGGACGCCGCGCCGCCTGCGCACTGGGCCACGTTTTCATAAACCTTCAGGTCTTCGTAGTGGTGGCCGTCAGAAAAACCCTTGACGGACGCCAGAATCATTTTTGGGTTCAGTTCCTGAATGCGTTCCCAGGTAAAGCCCATACGGTCCAGCGCGCCGGGGCCAAAGTTCTCGACCATCACGTCGGATTCCTTGATCAGCCTTTCCAGCACTTCCTTGCCTTCGGGCTTTTTGGTGTCCAGCGTCAGGCCGCGCTTGTTGCTGTTGAGCATGGTGAAGTACAGCGCGTCAGCACCTTCGATGTCGCGCAGCTGGCTTCGGGTGACGTCGCCGGAGCCAGGACGCTCGACCTTGATCACGTCTGCGCCGAACCAGGCCAGCATCTGGGTACAGGCGGGGCCCGCCTGAACGTGGGTGAAGTCGATGATCTTGATGCCGGCGAGTGGTTTGTTGCTCATTTGATTTCTCCTTAGGATGCTTTGGATTACTTCTTTGCTGCGGCGCTTTGCGGGTTCAGACTTGTGATCCGGCCGCTCTCGGTGCCTGCAGTTTCGTCAATGATGGCGTTGATCAGGGTTGGTTTGCCGGACTTGACGGCTTCGTCCAGCGCCTTGGCCAGCTCGTCCGGTGTGTTGGCCAGAACGCCCACGCCGCCGAACGCCTGCATCATCATCTCGTAACGTGCATTCTTGACAAAAACGGTGGGGGCTACGTCGCCGCCCAGCGGGTTCACATCAGTGCCCTTGTAAATACCGTTGTTGTTGAAGACGATGACACAAACTGGAAGGTTATAGCGGCAGATGGTCTCTACTTCCATGCCGCTGAAGCCGAAGGCGCTGTCGCCTTCGATGGCGATTACGGGTTTACCCGTGGTAACGGCGGCCGCGACGGCAAAGCCCATGCCGATACCCATGATGCCCCAGGTGCCGACGTCCAGGCGTTTGCGTGGCTCGTACATGTCGACAATGCTGCGTGCGAAGTCCAGGGTGTTGGCGCCTTCGTTCACCACGATGGCGTCTGGGCGGGCCTTGACCGCATTGCGGATGACGTTCAGCGCGCTGTGGAAGTTCATCGTCGGCGGGTTCAGCGCCAGCGTAGCGGCCATCTTGGCCAGGTTCTTGTCCTTGCGCTCGGTGATGCCCTGGGTCCAGTCAGCAGGTGGCTTGGCCCATTTGGAGCCCAGGCCTTCCAGCAGTGCCGAGACGCAGGAGCCGATGTCGCCGACCAGTGGTGCGGCGATGGGTACGTTGCTGTCCATTTCGGTCGGCGAGATGTCGATCTGGATGAACTGGCGGGTGTCGGCATTCGCGCCGCCCCAGGTCTTGCCCTTGCCGTGCGACAGCAGCCAATTGAGGCGCGCACCGACCAGCACCACCACGTCGGCTTCTGCCAGCACGTGGGAGCGGGTGGCCGAGGCCGACTGTGGGTGCGTGTCAGGCAGCAGGCCCTTGGCCATGGACATCGGCAGGTAAGGAATGCCGGTTTTTTCGATCAGGGCGCGGATATCGGCGTCGCACTGGGCGTAGGCGGCGCCCTTGCCCAACACGATCAGCGGGCGTTTGGCGCCCTTGAGCAGGTCCAGCGCGCGCTTGACGGCGTCGGGTGCGGGAATCTGGCGCGGTGCGGGGTCGACAACCTTGATGAGCGACTTCTTGCCGGCTGCGGCGTCCATCGACTGGCTGAACAGCTTGGCCGGCAGGTCGAGGTAAACACCGCCGGGGCGGCCGGACAGCGCCGAACGGATGGCGCGCGCGATGCCAACGCCGATGTCTTCAGCGTGGAGCACGCGAAATGCTGCTTTGCACAATGGCTTGGCAATTGCCAGCTGGTCCATTTCTTCGTAGTCGCCCTGCTGCAGGTCGACAATCTCGCGTTCGCTGGAGCCACTGATGAGGATCATCGGGAAGCAGTTGGTCGTCGCGTTGGCCAGGGCGGTGAGTCCGTTGAGGAAGCCCGGAGCGGACACCGTCAGGCAGATACCCGGCTTTTGCGTCAGAAAGCCGGCGGCAGCGGCGGCGTTGCCGGCATGCTGCTCGTGGCGGAAGGAAATCATGCGGATCCCCTCGGCCTGCGCCTTGCGCGTCAGGTCGGTGATGGGAATGCCGGGCAGGGCGAAGATCGTGTCAATGCCGTTGAGCTTGAGGGCATCGATGACGAGGTGAAAACCGTCGATCTGCTCTGTCGAGGGGGTGGCGTTGGTCATAATGAAATGTCTCTTCGTGTGACTTCGATAAAGGTTGAGCAAAGCAGCTGGCTTTGTGTCCGGACCCAAAAATGCGTTGACGCAAGTCAGTGTCTTTTTGGCGGGCTACATCGCTTCACTTTTTATGCTCAGGCGGGGTCATTTGCACCGTCGAGGTATCATAGGAATCGATTCAGGTTCCGCCATTGACCACGGTCAATTTTCGATGGATTCTTCACCCCGAAAACCAGGCGAATTTGCGTCCTGCACACTCCTTATCGCCTCATGTCGTCAATACCCAATCATCCCGAGAGAAACGTCATCCGCGTCCAGTTGGCGCAGAACATTGTTCTGAAGGGCATGACGGCGGAACAGAGCTCGGAACTGGAGTCGCACCTGGTCATCGTTGACGGCCAGAAAGGCGACTCCCTGCTGGAGCAGGGTGTGCACGAAATGGAGCAGTATTTCATCCTTGAGGGCATCCTCAAGCGGGTGGTGACCAACGAGCAGGCCAAGGAGATGATTCTTCGCTTTGCCGACGAGCGGGACATGGAGACCAGCTATGCGGCCTGGCGCCTGGGCACGCCCACGCCTTACAGCACAGTCTGCGTCACCAAGGTCAGGGTGGCCAAGCTGCCTTTGCCCGAATGGGTGGCTTTTCTCGAACGGCATCATGAAATCAAGCAGTCGTTCGAGTACTACGTGATGCGCCTGATGAGCGAAATCATGGCCCATACCATCACACTGCATTTGCTGGACGCCCCCGGGCGCGTCAAGCGCTTTCAGCGCAAACACCCTGAGCTGTTCGACCGCATTCCGAAGAAGGAACTGGCGTCTTACCTGAATCTCTCAGCAGAAACCCTGAGCCGGCTCAAGCAGCGCGGCAAGATCTGACGGAGCCAGGCAAGAGGGGAAAGCGGAGAAAGAGGAAAAGAGGAAAAGAGGAAAAGAGGAAAAGAGGAAAAGAGGAAAAGAGGAAATAAAAAAAGCCGGGCAATGACCCGGCTTTTTTGTGGTTTCCCGCAGGATCAGTCCACCGGCTGCTCCGCCGCAAACTCCTGCTTCTTGGGTGGGCGAATCTTGGCCAGGAGGCGGGAAATCAGTGGCCAGAACAGCAGGATCAGCGCCAGGGTCGTGATGCCGCCTACCAGTGTGTTGGACCACATGATGGAGACCTCGCCCTGCGATACCAGCATGGCCTGGCGGAACGAGTCCTCGGCTTTGTCGCCCAGCACCAGTGCCAGTACCAGCGGCGCGAGCGGGTAGTCCAGCTTCTTGAACAGGTAGCCGATCACGCCGAACAGCAGCATGAACCAGATGTCCAGCATGGCGTTGTGCACCGTGTAGGCGCCGATCGCGCAAATCACCACAATCACCGGGGCGATGATGGAGAAGGGGATGCGCAGGATAGAGGCGAACAGCGGTACCGTGGTCAGCACCACGATCAGGCCGACCAGGTTACCCAGGTACATCGAGGCGATCAGGCCCCAGACGAAGTCCTTCTGCTCGACGAAGAGCAGAGGGCCGGGCTGCAGGCCCCAGATCAGCAGGCCACCCAGCAACACGGCAGCGGTAGGCGAACCAGGGATGCCGAGCGCCAGCATGGGCAGCAGGGCGCTGGTGCCGGCGGCGTGCGCTGCGGTTTCGGGGGCAATCACGCCTTCGATATCGCCTTTGCCGAAGTTGGCGCCGTTCTTGGACATCTTCTTGGCCAGGCCATAGCTCATGAACGAGGCCGGGGTGGCTCCGCCGGGCGTGATGCCCATCCAGATACCGACCAGCGAGCTGCGAATCGAGGTCATCCAGTATTTCGGCAGCTTCTTCCAGGTTTCGAGCACCACCTTGGGGTCGATCTTGGCGCTTTTGCCGGAGAAGGCCAGGCCTTCTTCCATGGAGATCAGGATCTCGCCGATACCGAACAGCCCGATCACGCCGATCAGGAAGTCGAAGCCGCGCATCAGGTCGGGGAAGCCGAAGGTCAGGCGCAACTGGCCGGTCACCGTGTCCATGCCCACGGCGGCCAGGCCGAAGCCGATAGCCATCGAAGCGAGGATCTTGAACGGCGAGCCCTTGCCCATGCCCACGAAGCTGCAGAAGGTCAGCAGGTACACCGCGAAGAATTCAGGCGGGCCGAATTTCAACGCAAACTTGGCCACCATAGGCGCCAGGAAGGTGATCATCAGCACCGCTACGAAGGCGCCGATGAAAGAGGACGTGAACGCCGCCGTCAACGCTGCACCCGCGTGGCCCTGTTGGGCCATGGGGTAACCGTCGAAGGTGGTGGCCACCGACCAGGGCTCACCCGGAATGTTGAACAGCACCGAGGTGATGGCGCCGCCGAACAGGGCGCCCCAGTAGATGCACGAGAGCATCACGATGGCAGAGGTAGGCGACATGCTGAAGGTCAGAGGCAGCAAGATAGCCACCCCGTTGGCGCCGCCCAGGCCGGGCAGCACACCGATCAGCACGCCAAGAATGATGCCGACGAACATCAGGAGGATGTTCATTGGCGTCATGATGACGCTGAAGCCGTGAAAAAGCGCGCTTATTTCATCCATGGCAGTCTTTTATTCAGTTTGTATATCGTTACGGGCGCTTAGTAGCCCAGGAATCCGAGTGGGTCGAGGGAGCCTTTGAAGAGCGGCACCTTGAACCAGACTTCGAACATCATGAAAAAGAGGACGTTGACGGCAACAGCCGCGATCACGCTCTTGATCCATGAATACTTGCCCAGCACCACCATGAACAGCGCGATGTAGATTGCCGAGGCAACGTACAAACCAAGGAACTGCACTGCGCCCACATAGACGGCCGCGGGTATCAGCACCTGCAGCACGCGCTTGAGTTGCTCACTGTCTACGAATATTTCGGTGTTGCGGCCTTTGCCCAGCAGCCCCTGGTACATGATGCCGGCGCCTGCGATGCACAGGATGACGCCGATGTAGAAGGGAAAGTAGCCGGAGCCGGGGCCGTCGCTTGTCCAGCCTGAGCCGAGATCACGTGCGCCGACGATGATGACGATGCCCATCAGCACCACCAGGGCGGCGACGACGGCTTCGACAATGTAGGTGGGAACACCGCTGCGATGGCCAGCGTCGGCTTGTTCTTTTTCCATGGAGAAACTCCTGTGTTGTGACTTGCCCCGTCCAATGGGGCAGTGGACTCTCGATCGCCGGCCCGGCGCGTTACCTGGCCGGTCCGGTTTTGCGGCAGTCCCCGTGCAGACGGGGACTGCGGTGTTCAGTCTGCTTACTTCGCGATGAAGCCAGCTTCCTTCATCAGCTCACGGTGCATCTGTTCGGCGCTACCGAGCCATTTGGTGAAGTCGTCACCGGACATGGCGGTCTGGTTGAAGGCGCCTTTTTCCATGTACTCTTTCCAGTCCGGGGTTTCCCGCACCTTTTTGAGCAGACCCACGTAGTAATCGAGCTGGTCCTTGCTGATGCCGGGGGCGGCGAAGATGCCGCGGAGCATCACGTAGTCGGTCGGCACACCGGCTTCCTTGCAGGTCGGGATGTCGCCCCAGGACATGGTGTCGGTGACTTTGGTTTTGTAAGGCATGCGCTTTTCGTCAAACACGCACAGGGCGCGCAGCTGGCCGGCGCGCCATTGCGCCACGGCTTCGATCGGATTGTTCACGCTGGAATCGACGTGCTTGCCGACCAGTTGCACCGCCACATCTCCGCCGCCTTTGAAGGGCACGTAGATGAACTTGGTGCCGGTGGCCTTTTCGATGCCCACGGTGAGGATCTGGTCTTCCTGCTTGGAGCCGGTGCCGCCCATCTTCGCCTTGCTTGGGCCCGAAGCCTTGACGGCTGCCAGGAAGTCCTTGGCGTTCTTGGCGGGGTTCTCCGCATTGACCCACAGCACAAACTGATCGAGTGCCATCATGGACACGGGCGTCATGTCGCGCCAGTTGAAGGGAACACCTGTCGCCAGGGGCGTGGTGAACAGGTTGGACAGCGTGATGATGATCTTGTGCGGATCGCCCTTGGCGCCCTTGACTTCCAGGAAGCCCTCAGCGCCGGCGCCGCCCGACTTGTTGACAACGATCAGCGACTCTTTCATCAGCTTGTGCTTGACGATGATGCCCTGGATCAGGCGGGCCATCTGGTCGGCGCCGCCGCCGGTGCCTGCGGGCACCACGAACTCCACCGGCTTGGTGGGCTCCCATGCCGCATGCGCGGGCATGGCTGCCAGCGCTGTTGCCGCGATGACGCCGGCGGTTGCCGCCGCCAATTTACTTCTGATGCTCGAAAGTTTCGTTTTCATCACGTTGTCTCCTGTGTTTGGTAACTCTGTTGTTGGCCGGAACTTCTTTACTGATTCCCTAGCCGAGCATATTGCAGACGTATGGTCTTACCAAGTGGGCCAAAAACTCTTGACAGGGGTCAAGTTTGCGGGATTTTCGAGCCGCTCTAGGGTTTCTCCGGAGCCGTTTCACCCGTGTGCGGCGAGCCTGGATAGCGTATGTCCCTAGGAGGAAAGTGTCATATCGCCGATACCATGAATTTCAGCAGGGCGGGCGCTTCGTTCCATGGCGATGACTGGGACATACAAATGTTTTGAAAGGTAATAACCATGAAAAACTCATTGTTGCTGGTTGCATTGTTTTTCTGCGGTTTGACCGCCCAGGCGCAGCAGTGCGAAGGCGGGCTTTACCTTAATCCGCAAGTCATCCGGGGTGAGGGCGCATCACAAACCGAAAGTGCCCTGAAGGAACTCGTTGACTTTATCCGCCCCACGGGGCTGTCGGTCACACCGGTGATCAACATCCGGGAGACGCAGGATGTTTTGACGGCTGTCAAAAAGCCCGCGCCACCATGCTGGGTCTATGGCAACCCGGTGGTCGGTCTTGCCTCGGGCTACCGGCCGGTGGCGGTCAACATGGACCCGATCCAGTCGGCTGTACTAATTCTGGCTGACATCGGCACCGTCAAAGACGGCAAACCGGTCGAATTGAAGACACTCCCCGCCGCAGAGCAGGCCAAAGTGCTTGCCAAACTCAAGACAACCAGTTGTTTCGGCATGAAAAGCGGCGTGACGACATCACTCGTGAAAGCCGAGAATTTTTGTGGCACGGTGGTTGAAATATTGCCTCAGCAGGGTCTGGGGCAAAGCTATTTGCCGACCAAAGCAGCTTTTCATTGGCAGGCGGACCGGTGGGCAGGCCTGATTACCCGGCTCCAGAGTGCGCAGGCTGCAACCATGAAGAGCCACCACGGCACCGATGAACGCATCCACATGGCGCAACTGGTGATCGTGCCGACCAGTAATGCGAGTTGGGGTTACGGGCTGTATGTCCACCCCAGCGCCCCGGCGGACGTGATGAAAAAAGCGGCTAGCCTGTTTGACTCCCTCAAGAACGCAAATCCACTCCTGTTAAAGGCGCTGGATCTGGGAGCCAAGTTTGATTTCGAAACCCCTTCGGACGCGGTGGTTGAGGCGATGAAGAAATCGCTGGCCTTTGGGCCTTGAGGCGGTAGTTTTTTTGGGGCTTGCCGCAGGCCGCGCCAACAGGAGAGATTGTTGTGCGCCGCAGCAAATTCTTGAGGTTTTTTTGGCCTGCGCAGGCCGATTGATGCCGGGCTCAAAGCCCGGCCATCAAGGAAGCATCAGGCGGCGAGCTGAAGCCGCACCTGTCCGCGTTCCTCGCCCATGGTTTTCGCGAGCAGCTTGACGAGGGCATACACCGTGTCGATATGCGGCGTGGGGGTTTGTGTCAGACGCCCCAGCTCCACCACCGAGCCCACGAGCGCATCGATTTCCGGAGCCCGGCCGGCTTCAATGTCCTGCAGCATGGACGTCTTGTGCTTGCCGACTTTCTCGGCGCCGGCGATGCGCTTGTCCAGCGTGACGCGAAACTCGATGCCCAGTTTGTGAGCGACCTCTTGCGCTTCGCGCATCATGTTGGCGGCCAGGTCGCGTGTCAGCGGAAACTGGCAGATGTCCACCAGCGTGGAGTGCGCCAGGCTGCTGATCGGGTTGAAGGTGAGGTTCCCCCAGAGCTTGAGCCAGATTTCCGAACGGATGTTGTCCAGCACCGGGGCCTTGAACCCGGCCTTGGAAAAACACTCCGAAATTCGCGTGACGCGTTCGCTCGTTGAGCCGTCGAGCTCGCCCACGGGAAAGCGGTCGCCTTCAATGTGTTTCACGACACCGGGCGCCACGAGTTCAGAGGCGGGGTAGACGACACAGCCGATGACGCGCTCTGGCGGAATCATTTTCAGCTGCAAGCCGCTCGGGTCCACGCTGTGGACCTGGCTGCCTTCAAGCGGGCCGCCATGTTTATGGAAGTACCAGTAGGGGATGCCGTTTTGCATGGTCACCACGGCGGTGTCAGGCCCGAACAGCTTTGGAAGGTCGTTGGCCACGGCCTCTACCTGGTGCGCCTTCATGGCCAGGATGATCAGATCCTGCGGGCCGGCTTCAGCGTAGTTGTTGGTCGCCTTGACATTCTCTGCAACATGTTCGGTGCCGTCGTGCATGATGAGCTTCATGCCTTTTTTGCGGATGGCCTCCAGGTTGGCGCCCCGTACGATGAAAGTGACGTCCTCGCCGGCCAAAGCCAATTTCACGCCCACATAACCGCCGATGGCCCCGGCTCCAATGATCGCAATCTTCACACCCGTACTCCTGGCAAAAACATTATTCGAACCGGTTGCTGAGCTTGCCGATGCCGGCAATCTCCACCTCGACCGTGCTTCCCGGTTTCATGGATCCCACGCCGATGGACGTGCCGCACAGAATGATATCGCCAGCATAAAGCGTCATATCCTGGGAGATCAGGCTCACCAGCTGCCTGACTGAAAAGCGCATGTCGCTGACGGGGTAGTCCTGGCGAATTTCACCGTTGAGGATGGTTTTCACCACCAGCTTTTCAGGATCAAGACCCGTAGCCACGACGGGGCCGAAAGGGCAGAAGGTGTCCAGCCCTTTGGCGCGCACCCACTGGGCAAACGAGGCATCGCGGTTCAGGATGTCGGCAACCGTCACATCGTTGGCGCAGGTGTAGCCGAACACGTGGTCCATGGCGTGCTGCTCGGAAACCTGCTTGCAGGTTTTGCCGATGACGATGCCCAGTTCACCTTCAAAAACCACTTTGCCGTTGCAGGGCGGTTTGACGATGATTCCGTTTGGATCCAGGTAAGAGTTTGGCGCTTTGATCAGATAGAGCGGCTCGGCCGGCACGGCCAGGTTGAGCTTCTGGCCCAGGGCGTGGAAGTTGTTCCACATCGCGATGACCTTGCTGGGCCGCACTGGCATCAATAGTTCGACACCGGCCAGCGGCACCATCCGGTCCGTAGGCACCGCGCCCGAGAACATGTCGCCCTGGCAAACCCTGATGTTCTCGCCCTCCAGAATTCCAAAGCCGGTCGAGGTACCTTCCTTGAAGCGCAGCCAACGTTTAGACATTCCGGGCCTTCACGTATGCAGCGCACTCGGGGTGAACCGGGGTGCTGGGGTGTTTTGGGGCGCGCGGCTGGCCGGTGCAAGCGGCTGATGGGACCAGACGGTATATGGCGCCGGAGTGGCCCTGTTAGCGGCCATGCTGGCGTGGCAACGGGCTTTGGCGGCTTCAATGGCTTCCACCAGGAAGTCTGCTTCGTAAGCACGCAGCAGGTGCGATTGCTCGGTTTCGAGGTAGGTGCGCACCGTACCCTGGCTGGTGGCCTGCAGGCGCGCGTAAGTCGCGGCATCCCAATGCCAGTTCAGGCCGAGTTCTTCAAACGCGGCGTTGTAGGCATGGCGGGCCAGGTCGGTGGCGGTGTTGTCAAGCAAGGTATTGAGCATGAGGGTTCTCCTTTGAAGGGTTGGCGCTCGTGAGGCACTGCCCGGCATCTATGGGTGTTTTTTGCGCGGGCTTGAGGCAACTGTAAAAAGAAAGAATGATTAATGATAGTTAAAGTATTTGATGCTATGTATTACTCATGACTAATGCATTGGATGAAAGAAAATCGAGAGCACTCAGGCTCTCGATCATTCATCCGGTCAGTGATTTCTATTGCGGTTTGCGCTGGCGCTTGCTCAGCCGGGCTTCTGGCCGATCTCGAAGTTGGCCATCTTCTCCAGCGCCCGCGCCATCGCGGAGTGATCCCAGGCTTTGCCGCCGTGCGCGCTGCAGGCGTTGAACAGCTCTTGCGCGGTGGCCGTGTTGGGCAGCGAGATGCCCAGCTGGCGCGCGGTAGACAGAGCGAGGTTCAGGTCCTTCTGGTGCAGCTCGATGCGAAAGCCCGGCTCGAAGTTGCGCTTGACCATGCGTTCGCCGTGCACCTCGAGAATCTTGGACGACGCAAAGCCACCCATCAAGGCCTGCCGCACGCGCGCCGGGTCGGCGCCGGCACGGGACGCAAACAACAGGGCTTCGGCAACCGCTTCAATGGTGAGCGCCACGATGATCTGGTTGGCGACCTTGGCGGTCTGGCCGTCGCCATTGCCGCCGACCAGCGTGATGTTTTTCCCCATCAACGCGAACAGCGGGCTGACGCGTTCAAACACCGCCTCCGCACCGCCGACCATGATGGACAGCGTCGCGTTCTTGGCGCCGACTTCGCCGCCGGAGACCGGCGCATCAAGATAGTCGCAGCCCAAGGCGTTGATTTTCTGTGCGAAGGCTTTGGTGGCGATAGGCGAGATCGAACTCATGTCGACGACCACCTTGCCCGAGCTTGTTCCGGACTTTCCTGCGGACTCCTTGAGGCCGGCGGCGATACCTGCTTCACCGAAGAGGGCCGCTTCCACATCAGGTGTGTCGGGCACCATGATGAAGATGATGTCGGCGCGTTCAGCCACACCGCGGGCGCTCATGCACTGGGTGGCGCTGCTGCCGGAGATCGCTTCCGGCATCTTGCCCAGGGTGTAGACAAACAGCTGGTGCCCAGCCTGGATAAGGTGGCCCGCCATGGGCGCGCCCATGATGCCCAAGCCAATGAAGCCGATTTTTAATGCAGACGATTGCATGGTGTCCTTTTATCTTCTTTATCTTTTTTTAAACTGCGGCCGCTTCGCCGGCCAGATGCTGGCAGCACCAGCCCAGTCCCGCTTCCGTGGTGGTCGCGGGCTTGTATTCGCAGCCGACCCAGCCCTTGTAGCCAAGGCGGTCAAGATGGGCGAACAGAAAGCTGTAGTTGATTTCACCTGTGCCCGGCTCATTGCGGCCCGGGTTGTCGGCCAATTGGACGTGGCCGATGCGGTGCAGGTATTTCTGCAGCGTCGCGGCCAGCTCTCCCTCCATCCGCTGTGCGTGGTAGAGGTCGTACTGCACAAAGGCGTTGTCCGCGCCGACTTCGTCCAGAATCTCGATCGCCTGCGCGGTGCGGTTCAGGTAGAAGCCCGGAATGTCAAAGGTGTTGATCGGCTCGATCAGCAGCTTGAGGCCCGCTTTTTTGAGCTCGGCGGCGGCGTAGCGCAGGTTGGCAATAAAGGTCCGGCGTAGCAGCGCGCCGTCCATGTCCGGCGGGGCCTTGCCGGCCAGGCAATTGAGCTGGCCGACGCCCAGCGCCTTGGCATAGTCCACGGCTTTGACCACGCCGGCGCGGAATTCATCGACGCGCCGGGGCAGGCAGGCGATGCCGCGCTCGCCCGCATCCCAGTCGCCTGCGGGCAGGTTGTGCAATACCAGCTTCAGGTCATGGGCTTCCAGGCGTTGCCGGATTTCGCTGGGGTCGAAGGCATACGGGAATAAAAATTCGACAGCCTCAAAGCCGGCTTGCGCCGCGCGTTCAAAGCGGTCGAGGAAAGGCGCCTCGTTAAAGAGCATGGTCAGGTTCGCTGCAAAGCGGGGCATGATGTGCTTTCGGTGTGGGTTGATGGGTGAGGTGAGGGCGGGTCGCGTTACTCGAGCAGGCCGGCCAGTTCCAGGCCGCGCAGGCCTTCGGGATGGCGGCAGTCGATGTCTTCGAACTCGTTGACCTTGTCGATCTCCGTGCCCATGGCGATGTTGGTGACCTTCTCGAGGATGATTTCCACCACCACCGGCACCCGGTGCTCCGCGGCGAGCGCTCGCGCCTGCTGTAGTGCGCCCTGGATTTCATCGGGGTGCTTGACGCGCAGCGCCTTGCAACCCAGGCCTTCCACCACCGCCACATGGTCCACGCCATAGCTGCGCAGTTTGTCGTCGGAGTCAGGCACGTTGATGTTGTCAAAGGCCAGCTGCACGCAGTAGTCCATCTCGAAGCCGCGCTGGGCCTGGCGGATCAGGCCGAGGTAGGAGTTGTTGACGAGCACGTGGACATAAGGCAACTGGAACTGCGCACCCACCGCCAGTTCTTCGAGCAGGAACTGGAAGTCATAGTCGCCGGTGATGGCCACCACGGTGCGCGAAGGGTCGGAGGCCACCACACCAAGTGCCGCCGGCATCGACCAGCCGAGTGGGCCGGCCTGGCCGCAGTTGATCCACTGGCGCGGGCCGTAGATCTGCATGAATTGCCCGGCCGCGATCTGGCTCAGGCCGATGTTGCTGACGTAAATGGTGTCGCGCGGAAACGCCTTGTTCATCTCTTCGTACACGCGCTGCGGCTTGATCGGCACATTGTCGAAATGGGTCTTGCGGTGCATCAGGCGCTTGCGTTCGGCGCAGCGGTAAGCCCAGTCGCTGCGGTCCGGCAGCTGGCCGGCGGCCTTGCGCTCTCGGGCAATTTGCACGAAGTGCTCCAGCGCAGCTTTCGCGTCGGAAACGATGCCGTAGTCGGGCGTGAACACCCGGCCGATCTGCGTCGGCTCGATATCGACGTGCACAAACGTCCGGCCCTTGGTGTAGACCTCGACCGAGCCTGTGTGGCGGTTGGCCCAGCGGTTGCCAATGCCCAGCACAAAGTCGCTGGCGAGCATGGTCGCGTTGCCATAGCGGTGGCTGGTCTGCAGGCCAACCATGCCTGCCATCAGCGGGTGGTCGTCGGCAATCGTGCCCCAGCCCATCAGGGTGGGAATGACCGGCACGCCGGTCAGCTCGGCAAACTCCACCAGCAAGTCGCTTGCGTCGGCATTGATGATGCCGCCGCCGGCCACGATCAGCGGGCGCTCGGCCGCTGCCAGCATGTCCAGGGCTTTTTCGATCTGCTTGCGCGAGGCTGCGGGCTTGTAGACCGGCAGGGGTTCGTAGGTGTCGATGTCGAACTCGATTTCGGCCATCTGCACGTCGAAGGGGAGGTCAAGCAACACCGGGCCGGGGCGGCCCGAACGCATCAGGTGAAAGGCTTGCTGAAAGGCGCGGGGGACCTGGCCGGGTTCGCGAACCGTGCACGACCATTTGGTGACTGGTTTGGAGATCGATTCAATGTCCACCGCCTGGAAGTCTTCTTTGTAAAGCCGTGCACGTGGCGCCTGGCCGGTGATGCAGAGGATGGGAATGCTGTCGGCGCTGGCCGAGTAAAGGCCGGTGATCATGTCCGTGCCACCGGGGCCCGAGGTGCCTATGCACACGCCGATGTTGCCTGCCGCGGCACGGGTGTAACCCTCGGCCATGTGGGAGGCGCCCTCGACGTGGCGCGCCAGGATGTGAGTGATGGATTGGCGCTCGCGCAGCGCCGAATACAGCGGGTTGATTGCCGCGCCCGGAACACCGAAGGCCTGGGTGATGCCTTCTTTTTCCATTACCAGTACGGCGGCCATGGCGGCCTTCATTTTTGCCATCGAAGTCTCCTCTAAGGGGTTGTTGAACGTTGGGCTGATGGTCGTGGCCTTGGCTGTTCCGGGGAATCCCTGCGCCGTGCATTACGCTTATTCCAAACTGGAATAAATAGTTGCCGCACTCGTGGCGCCGTGGTCTACTTGCGGCCATGGACCGCATTCAAGCCATCCGGCTTTTCATTCGCGTGGTTGACCTCGGCTCTTTCAGCAAGGCCGCGGCCGACATGGGCATGGGCCAGCCCTCGGCCACCAAACTGGTGGTGCAACTGGAAAAGCAACTCGGCTCGCGGCTGCTACACCGCTCGACGCGCGGCGTGACGCCCACCGAGATAGGCGCGCTGTATTACGCCAAGTGCAAGCTGATCGCACACCATGTCGAAGAGGCTGAGACCGTGGCGGCGCTGCTGCAGTCGCAGGTGCAAGGCGGCCTGCGAATCACCACCTCAGTGGCTTTCGGGCGGCGCGTGCTGGTGCCGCTCGTCATGCGCTTCATGCAGTTGCATCCCAAGCTGCAGATCGAGCTGAACTTTGAAGATCGTTACGTCAACCTGGTCGAACAAGGCATTGACGTGGCGATCCGGATGGGGCCGCTGGCCGACTCGACGCTGGGTGCGCGTTACCTCGGCATCAACCCATGGGTGGTGGTGGCTTCGCCCGAGTACATCAAAAAGCGCGGCGCACCGGCCGACCCGGCCGGCCTTGTTGCGCACGATGCGCTGGTTTACAGCACGGTGCAGGGTGATGCGCGCTGGCATTTCACCGGCGCTGAGGGCCATGCGCTTCCCGTCTCGGTCAGCGGGCCCTTGCGCTCGAACAATCTCTCGGCACTCCTGGTGGCGGCGCGCGGCGGCATGGGGGTGGCCGCCTTGCCCAAGTATGTGGCGCATGAGTCGATACGCAGTGGCGCGTTGATGCCTGTGCTGGAGGACTGGACGCTGCCGTCACAGGAAATTCATGCGGTTTACCCTTCGCCCCAGCTGGTGCCGGCAAAGGTCAGCGGTTTTGTCGCCTGGTTGCAGGGCCAGTTCGGCGAGGCCTGGTGGGCTGACCAGAAGAAGTAGCCTTCCGCCAAGGCCGCTTGCGGCGGGCTGGCTGCCAATCAATGATTACTCTTTACTAAACCATTTGATACTATGGATTATTCAAGAGTTATGGATTGAAGGCTTGGTATGAAGAACGCAACATTGCGCCAGCTCAAGGTGTTTGAGGCTGTGGCCCGGAACCTGAGCTTTTCGCGCGCCGCTGAAGAGCTGCACCTGACGCAGCCGGCGGTTTCCATCCAGGTCAACAAACTGGAGGATCACGCCGGCCTTCCGCTGTTTGAGCAGCTGGGCAAAAAAATCCACCTCACGCCTGCAGGTGTGGAGATGCTGCATTCCAGCCGCATCATCATCCAGCAGTTCAAAGAGGTGGAAGAAGCCATGGCGCAGTTCAAGGGCATCTCCGGCGGCAAGCTGAATGTCGCGGTGATCAGCGCCGGCGATTATTTCTTTCCGCGTTTGCTGGTGGAATTTGCGCGGCGCCATTCGGGCGTGAGCCTGGACTTCGGCGTGTGCAACCGCGAAGAGCTCCTTAACCAGCTCACCGACAACCTGACAGACCTGGCTGTGATGGTGCGCCCGCCGCTGGACATGGACACCGTGAGCGAGCCGTTTGCGCCGCATCCCTACGTGGTCGTGGCCGCGCCCGACCACCCGCTGGCCAGTAAAAAGCGCATCCCGTTATCGCGCCTGGCGAGCGAGCCTTTTGTGGTGCGTGAAAAGGGCTCCGACACCTGGAATTCGATGGAAGAGGGCTTTGGCGCCCACCTGGCCGAGCTCAATATCGCGATGGAAATCAAAAGCACGGAAACCATCAAGCAGGCGGTTATCGCCGGTATGGGCGTGAGCTTTTTATCGGCGCACACCATCAGCCGCGAACTGCAGGTCGGCAGCCTGACTGTGCTCGATGTTCAGGGCTTTCCGCTGATGCTGCACTGGTATGTCGTGCACCGCCGCAACAAGCGCCTCACGCCGGTGGCGCAAGCCTTCAAGGATTTTTTGATGAGTGACGGCGGCGGTTTGATCGAGCAGACGATAGGTATTCGCACCAGGCCGGCATCGAAGCGGGCAACACCGGCCCGCCGCTAGGCTGCCCTGCCCATCTAGATCAGCGCAGAAGGAAGTACGCGGCCAGAATGTAGAGAACGACCGCGAAGACTTTCTTCAGCGGCTGGATATCCATGCGGTGGGCTGTGCGTGCGCCCAGCGGCGCGGTGCAGATGCTGGCCAGCGAGATGATCACCAGCCCTGGCAAATAGAGGAAGCCCAAAGAGCCGGGCGGCATTTGCGGCAAATCCTGGCCGGCCCAGATGTAGCCCAGCGTTCCGGCCAACGCAATCGGAAAGCCGAGCGCTGATGAGGTGCCCACGGCATCGTGAATCTTCACATTGCACCAGGTCATAAAGGGCACCGACACAAAAGCGCCGCCCGCGCCGACCAGTGAAGACAGCATGCCGATCACGCCGCCCATGCTGAAGGTGCCCAGAGGGCCGGGCAGGGTGCGGCTGGGCTTGGGTTTGCGGCCCAGGAACATCTGGGTGGCTGAGAACGCCACGAAGACGGCAAACAGAATGCTCAGGATTTTCCCCGGCAAGGCCACCGCCAGTTGCGCGCCTAGCAGCGAGCCCACCAGGATGCCGGGCGCCAGCAGGCGCACGATGGGCCACAACACCGCGCCGCGCCGGTGATGCGCGCGCACCGACGACAGCGAGGTAAAGCAGATGGTGGCCAGCGAGGTGGCGACCGCGATCTTCACGGTGTATTCCGGCGGGAAGCCTTTGGACGTCAGGATGAAGGTGATGAAGGGCACCATGATCATGCCCCCGCCTATGCCCAGCAGGCCGGCGAGAAAGCCGGTGCACAGCCCGACCACAAGAAGTTCAGCAATGAGTTGGGGCTCTAGAAACATGGGATGGATGGTTGCGGGCGTGAGCAGCGTGGCTCTGCCGTCTTGTAAGTGTTGTGTTCGCGGCTTGGTGAATGAAGAACGGTCAAGCCGGAGTGCTGGAAAGAAAAGGTGTCTGCGAGTGCCACCGGACCGTCATCCTGAACCGGGGTTCAGGTGGGCGAGGGCAGTCAGGTTTCGGGTTCGTCTGACGCGAGACGATCACACCTGCCGGACAATTTACCAAGCCCGTGCTCGAAGAGCATTGGTTCAAGGAAATATAAAGCCCAGTGCGCATCGCAGACGTCTTCATTGTAGGCCTTTGCGGCCTTGCGCGTCGGTAAAGAAGAGTGACGGGACAAACGCGGGACGGCGCCCGAATGTTCAGAGCAGGCGGCCGTCGATGCCCAGCGCCGTATCCAGCCGCTGCAGCAAGGTCGTGAGCTGTGGGTGTTCTTTTTGCGCACCGCTGCCGTCAACTTCGACGGGTGCCGCAAGGGGCGCGGGTGCAGCGTTGGCCGTGCGCTCGGGAAGCTCAAATGCCAGGTTCAGCGCTGCCAGGACGGCAATGCGGTCGCGAGCCTTGATTTTCCCGGCGTCGCGGATCCGGCACATGGCCATATCGACCCGGTTGACGGCGTCCAGCATGCGGGCGTCGCCGTTTTCAGGGCAGCCCAGCAGATAGCTCTGGCCCATGATCTGCACTTCGAGCTGCTTCATGACTCGGTTCCCACGGTGGTTTTGCTGTGGCCATTGCTTTCGGGCAGACGCTCCAGAAGGGCATCCACGCGGGCGCGGGCGGCGCCCAGGCGCGATTTGAGCGAATCGCGTTCATTCGTCAGAACGTTGACCTGCTCCGCCAGCAGCGCGTTGGTGCGCTGCAGTTCTTCGTAGCGCAGCAACAGCCGCTCAACGCGTTCGACGATCTGGTCGATTTGGGTTTGGTTCGCCATGGCAGGCCTCATTGTAGGGTTTGCGGCCGTGTGTGGGGAAGGGCCGCGTAGAATCTGCCCTGTTGGTGCTCGCAGTGTGGTTCACACGCCGCAGTTCAACGGGAAGCAGGAGACAAGTCAAAGCCATGCATATCGGGTCAACCCTGATTCGCAGGCGCCCAGACTTTCAGCCTGCGCTGCCCCCGCAACGGTAAAACGGACGAATGCGCTTTCCCGGCCTTGAGGCCCCAGGGAGCCGTTCAGCTTTCATCATCAGCCACTGAGCGCCTTGAACAAGCGTTTGGGAAGGCGATGAAGGCAGTTCCGTCAGCCCGGATACCGGCCAACAAGGTGAACGCGCACGTCCAGGCTTTGGGCTTGGGCGTTTGTAACGCTCATGCACTGGCGGGGAAGCCGGTGAGGGTAATTTGCTGACTGTCTGATTTCAATGAAAACTGCTCCCCACGCACGCCTTGCCGTGCTTCCGCTGGCCGTTGCCGCCGCATTTCCCCTGGCTTTCTTCGCCGCTTCTCCCGCCTTGTCCCAAACTGCCGGCGCGACGCCGCAGCTCAAGGAAATGATGGTCACCGCCACGCGCAGCGCGCGCCCTGTCGGAGATGTGGTGGCCGACGTCACCATCATTGACCGCGAAACCATAGAGCGCGCCGGCGCTGTAGGGGTGGCCGACGTGCTGGCGCGCGTGCCAGGCATTGAAATCACCCGCAACGGCGGCATCGGCAATACCACCGGCGTATCGATACGCGGCGGCGAGAGCCGCCACACGGCCGTGCTGATCAACGGCGTGCGCATCGATTCGCAAACCACCAGCGGGGGCGCCGGCTGGAGCGCCATTCCGCTGTCCCAGATTGAACGCATTGAAGTGGTTCGCGGCCCGACCAGCGCGGTATACGGATCCGACGCGGTAGCGGGTGTAGTGCAGATTTTCACGAAGAAAGGCGAGGGGCCTTTTGCGCCCGTGGTGGCGCTCACGTATGGCTCCTACCAGACCCACCGCCTGGATGTTTCCGCCAGCGGCTCGGTCAACGCATTCGACTATTCGTTCGGCGTGTCCCAGGGCGCCAGCGATGGCTTCAATATCCGGCCCAATGTGGTCCCCGCCCAAAACCCGGATGCCGACGGCTACAAGGCCGCCAGCGCCAATGCCCGGCTGGGTTTCCAGATCAACGCCGACCACCGAATTGAGGCCAACATCCTGCAAAGCCGGGTGGAGGCGCAGTACGACAGCACGCCCCTGCCGCTGGTGCGCGACTACCGCCGGATCAGCAAGCTGCAAACCCTGGGCCTGCAACTGGACTCCAAATGGACGGAGAACTACAGCACCAGGATTGCACTGAGCCACGGCACCGACAAGGGCGAAGAAGTTATTGACCGCTCTGTGGACCAGACAAAGATTGCCAGCATCCTCTGGCAGAACGAATACAAGATCGGCGCCCACCTGCTGAGCGCCACGCTCGAGCAGCGCCGGGACGAGTTCCGGCTGACCAGCGCGCCCCGCGTGGACCGCAGCAAGTCGCAGACAGGCGTGGGCCTGGGTTACGCCTGGTCGCAAGCGGCGCACACCGTGCAGCTCAATATCCGCAACGACAACGACAGCGAGTTCGGCGGCAAGACCACCGGCTCGGCAGCTTATGCCTTTGCCGTCACACCGGCGTGGAAGGTCTCCGCCAGCGCAGGCACTTCATACCGCGTGCCGACGCTGTACCAGCGCTTTAGCCAGTTTGGCGTGGCAGGCCTCAAGCCCGAGTCCGGCCGCAACACCGAAATCGGCCTCAAGTACGCCGAAGGCAGCAGTGAATTCGGTGTGGTGGCCTACCGGAACAAGCTGACCAACCTCCTGACCTTCCTGTCGGGCGCAGGCGCCGCAGGCTGCCCGGTGCCCGCGAACGGCTGCTATTCCAACACGGCCAAGGCTCAGTACGAGGGCGTCACCTTCACCGCCGCCGAGAAGCTGGGCGCCTACCGCCTGTATGGATCGCTGGATATTCAGAACCCGCGGGACGTCGTGCTGAACAAGCAACTGGCGCGCCGCGCGCGCCGGCATGCTACGGTAGGTGTCGACATCCAGCTGGCCGGCTGGACACTGGGCGCCGACGTGCTGCTGTCGGCCAAGCGGTTTGACACCGCCGCCAACACCACCATCCTGCCGGGTTATGGGCTGGTCAATTTCAGCGCGTCGACGGCACTCTCCAAAGACTGGAAGTTCACCGCCAAGCTGGACAACCTGACCGACAAGGCCTACGAGACCGCCGGCACTTATGCGATGGCCCGGCGCGCCCTGTATGTTGGGTTGACATGGGCGCCTCTTTAATGGGAAAACCCTCCAGGTGACAAAGCCCTCCCGCTGCCCCGCCATCCTTATCGCTGCCCCGGCCTCCGGCCAGGGCAAGACCACGGTCGCGTGCGCGCTGGCGCGGCTGCACGCCCGGCAGGGGCGGCGCGTGCGCGTTTTTAAATGCGGGCCTGATTTTCTGGACCCGTGCTGGCACGCCCTGGCCAGCGGCGCGCCGGTATACCAGATGGACCTGTGGATGACCGGCCAGGCCGATTGCAGCGCCCGCCTGCATGCCGCGGCGCAGGAGGCGGACCTGATTATTGTGGAAGGCGTGATGGGCCTGTTTGACGGCGAGCCCAGCGCGGCAGACCTGGCCCAGCGCTTTGGCTTGCCGGTGCTGGCCGTGGTGGATGCGTCGGGCATGGTGGCAACTTTTGGCGCGCTGGCCTTTGGCCTGCAGCACTATCGCCCCCACATGCCCTGGGCCGGGGTGCTGGCCAATCGCGTGGCCAACGTGCGCCATGCGGGCATGCTGCAGGCCAGTGTGGCGCCGGACCAGTGGCTGGGCGCTGTACTGCGCAATGCCGCCATGAGCCTGCCCAAGCGCCATCTGGGCCTGACGGTGGCAGGCGAAGTGACCGATGCCATGGAGAGGCTGGATGCCGCGGCCGATGCGCTGGCCGACACGGCGCTGGGCCAGATGAGCCTGGACGACTTGCAGCGCTGGGCGGTGAACTTTACGGCTCCTGAAGTTTCTGCGCCTGTGGTGCCGGTGCTTCAGGGAAAAACAATCGCCATTGCGCGCGATGCCGCTTTCTGCTTTATCTACGCCGCCAACCTGGACACCTTGCGTGCGCTGGGGGCCGAGCTGGTGTTTTTCTCGCCGCTGGCCGATGCGGCTGTACCCCCGTGCGACGCGCTGTGGATTCCCGGTGGCTATCCCGAGCTTCACGCGCAGACCATCGCGGGCAACACTGCCTTGCGGGACAGCCTGGCTGCACACATTGCCGCAGGCAAACCGGTGTGGGCCGAGTGCGGCGGCATGATGGCATTGTTTGACACGCTGGTCACGCTCGATGGCCAGCGGCATGCGCAATGGGGTGTGCTGCGCGGCGAGGTGACCATGCAAAAGCTGCTGGCCGGCCTGGGCCCGCAGCAGTTGCAGCTGGCCAGCGGCACCGTTCGCGGCCACACCTTCCATTACTCCACCACGGCCACGCCCTTGCAGCCCGTGGCCCGCACCTCCAGACCCGACACCTTGCCCGCGCCGGATGCAGGCGAGGCCGTGTGGCAGCATGGTGCGGTGCGCGCCAGCTACTTTCACGCCTGGTTTCCATCCTGCCCCGAAGCGGTGGCGGAGCTGTTCAGCGCACCTGCGGAGGTGGCGGCATGACGGATCTGCTGCACTACCAGCCCGGCCCGCAGCGCATCGTCTGCCTGACAGAAGAGACCACCGAGTGGCTTTATCTGCTGGGCCAGGAGCGGCGCATCGTCGGCATCTCGGGCTACACCGTGCGGCCCAAACGTGCGCGTGACGAGAAGCCGCGCGTCAGCGCCTTCCTGAGCGCGAAGATCGAGAAGATCATGGAGTTGCAGCCCGACTGCGTGCTGGGTTTTTCGGACCTGCAGGCCGATATTGCATCGGACCTGGTCAAGCGCGGTGTGCAAGTCACGATCTTTAACCAGCGCAGCGTGGCCGAGATTTTCTCCATGCTCTACCAATTGGCCGCCATGGTGGGCCAGGCGGAGCAGGGCGCGCAGCGCATTGCCCAAATGCAGGCCGATCTGCGTGCGATGCAAGCGGCCGTCGCAGCCAGGGTCGCCGGCGGTGCGAGGCGCCCCAAGGTCTTTTTTGAGGAGTGGGACAGCCCCCACATCAGCGCGATCCGCTGGGTGTCGGAGCTGATCGGCATCGCGGGGGGTGACGATTGTTTTCCGGAACTCGCCGCCGAGTCGCTGGGCAAGAACCGCATCATTGCCGACGGCGCTGAGATCGTCCGCCGCAACCCGGACCTCATTCTGGGCTCCTGGTGCGGCAAGAAGTTCCGGCCTGAGAACGTGGTGGCGCGTGAAGGCTGGGATGCCGTCAACGCGGTGCGCAACCAGCAATTGTTTGAAATCAAGTCTCCCGACATCCTGCAGCCCGGCCCCGCCGCACTGACCGATGGCGTGGCCGGGATGCACCAGATCATCCTGCAGTGGATGGACTCTGACCAGGCCGGAGCGTTCCAGGCATGAACACGATGACGATTGCCCGCAGCGAACTCATCCTCGGCGGCCAGAGAAGCGGCAAGTCGCGCCGCGCCGAGCAAGTGGCGCAGCTGTGGCTGGCGCAATCCCCGCAGCACCGGGCAGTGATGATCGCCACGGCCCGGCCCTGGGACGAGGAAATGCGCGAACGCATCCGGCGCCACCAGCAAGACAGGGCCGAACGCCTGCCCGGCATGACCACGGTGGAAGAGCCGCTGGCGCTGGCCGAGGCCCTGGTGCGGCACAGCGCGCCCGATACCCTGGTGGTTGTCGATTGCCTGACGCTGTGGCTCACCAATCTGCTGATGCCCGCGCCCGGCCTGGAGCTCGAAGAGCCCGCCAGGACAGCGTGGGAACAGGCGGGCCTGCTTGTGAGCGCCATCGGCTCCGCCCCGGGGCCGCTGGTGCTGGTCGGTAACGAGATCGGCCTGGGCGTGATTCCCCTAGGCCGTGAAACCCGCTCCTTTGTGGATGCCCTGGGCCAACTGAACCAGCAGGCGGCCGGCGCCTGTGCGCGCGTGACTCTCATGGCGGCCGGTTTGCCGCTCACCCTGAAAGCGCCTTCGTGAACCGTATTGCCTTTCTCTTTCTGCTGCTGTGCCTGGCTATATCGGTGCCGGCCCGAGCCTTGCAGATCACCGACGACCGCGGCGTGACCGTCACGCTGCCCCAGGCGCCGCAGCGCATCATCAGCCTGCTGCCTTCGCTGACTGAAACGGTGTGCGAGCTGGGCCAGTGCCAGCGCCTGGTTGGTGTGGACCGCTATTCCAACTTCCCGGCCAGTGTGCAAAAGCTGCCCCAGGTCGGCGGCGGGCTGGACCCCAACATCGAAGGCATGGTGGCGCTCAAACCCGATGTGGTGCTGCTGGCCACCTCGTCGCGCGCGGCCGACCGGCTGCAGGCGCTGGGCATCAAGGTGGTGGCGCTGGAGCCCCGTAGCCACGCCGATGTGCAGCGTGTGATGCTCAAGTTGGGTCAGTTGCTGGAAGTGCGCGATGCCGCACGCATCTGGCGCTCGATTGACGCCGGCGTTTCGGCCGCAGCCCAGTCGCTGCCGCCAAGTGTGCGCGGCACGCGCGTCTACTTTGAGGTCAACCAGGGGCCGTATGCGGCCGGCGAGGCGTCCTTTATCGGCGAAACGCTGACGCGCCTGGGCGTGAAAAACATCGTACCGGCCAAGCTCGGGCCCTTTCCCAAGCTCAACCCGGAGTTCATCGTTCGCGCCAACCCCGACCTGATCATGGTCGGCCAGCGCAGCGCCGACGGCTTGCAGGCCCGGCCCGGCTGGCAGAGCATTCGCGCACTGCGTGAACAACGCGTCTGCATCTTTCCGACGGAAGAAGCCAATGTGCTGGTGCGCCCGGGGCCGCGCATGGCCGAGGCCGCGCGCCTGATGGCCAATTGTTTAGCCGGCAAAGCACCGGGAGCCAAGCCATGATGCAGGCCCGCGTTTGGTGGCTGGTGTGGGCCGGTGTGCTGGGCGCGCTGGCCCTGGTCGTGCTGGGCATTTGTGTGGGCAGCGCCGGGCTGGAGAATCTGATCGGCCCGCTGCTCAACCCAACGCTGGATCCGCCGCAAACCGCGATGGCGCAGCAAATCGTCTGGCAAATCCGCCTGCCGCGCACCCTGGGGGCCTGGGCCGCCGGCGCCTTGCTGGGCCTGGCCGGTGCGGTGGCGCAAGGCCTGTTTCGCAACCCCCTGGCCGACCCGTATTTGCTGGGCAGCGCGTCAGGGGCTTCACTGGGTGTGGCCCTGGCGCTGGCCGCCTTGGGTGGTGGGGCGGGCATGCTGGGCGGCGGCAACATGATGAATGGTGGCGTGGCTGTCAGCGTGTTTTCCAGCGCTCTCTGGGTGCGCCTGGGCCTGACGGGCGCGGCGTTTCTGGGCGCCGTGCTGGCGGTGATGCTCACGCTGGTGCTGTCGCGCGGCGTGGGCCACACCCTGCGCCTGCTGCTGGCCGGCGTGGTGGTGGGCGTGGTGTTGGGCGCCATGACGCATCTGGTGCTGCTGTTCTCACCCGAATCGCTGCAGGCCATGCAGGCCTTCATGCTGGGCTCGACCGCCTTTGTCGGCTGGACTTCCTGCGTGCTGATGGCCGGCGTCTGGGCCGTGTGCGTGCTGGCGGCGTGGCTGCTGGCGCGTGTGCTTGATGGCCTGAGCCTGGGCGACGCCACGGCCATCAGCCTGGGCCTGCCGGTGGCGCCCATGCGCGCCGCACTGGTGGCGGTGCTGGCAATGGCCACGGGCACCGCAGTGGCGCAAACCGGGCTGATCGCCTTTGTGGGCCTGGCCGCACCGCACCTGGTGCGCTCGGTGGTCAAGACCACGCACGCCCACCTGATGCTGCTCTCCAGCCTGATGGGTGGCGTGCTGCTGATGGCCGCTGACACGCTGGCGCGCTGGTTGATTGCCCCGCAGGAGCTGCCCGTGGGCATGCTCACCGCGGTGCTGGGCGGCGGCTACCTGCTGTGGCTGATGCACCGCAGCAGCAGCCTGGGCGGAGGGCGTGCGGCATGAGCAAGGACTTGAACTCCACCGCTTCCATCGCGATTGGCGCACAGTCCATTGCGGCCAGCCTCGGCCATGGCTTGCAAAAACAAGCCGTGCTTCATGACATCAGCCTCGACATTGCCGCCGCACGCTGGACCAGCATCGTCGGCCCCAACGGCGCGGGCAAATCCACCCTGCTCAGGGCGCTGGCCGGTGTGCTGCCGCACAGCGGCCAGGTCACCTTGCTGGGTCAGCCGATGCAAGACCTGCCGCACCGTGAGCGCGCCCGCCAGCTGGCCTGGCTGGGCCAGAACGAAACCTCGGCCGATGATCTGACTGTGTGGGACGTGGCCATGCTCGGCCGCCTGCCGCACCAGGCCTGGCTGGCGCCACCCAGCGCGGCCGACCATGCGGCCGTGGAGCAGGCCCTGCGCGCCACCCGTGCCTGGGACTGGCGCCAGCGCGCCCTGGGGCAACTGTCGGGCGGCGAGCGCCAGCGTGTGCTGCTGGCCCGGGCGCTCGCGGTGCAGGCCCAGGTGCTGCTGATGGATGAACCCCTGGCCAACCTGGACCCGCCGCACCAGGCCGACTGGCTGGACGTGGTGCGCGCGCTGGTGGCTGAGGGCAAGACCGTGGTCAGCGTGCTGCACGAGATCACCATGGCGCTGCAGGCCGACACCATGGTGGTGATGGCGGCAGGCCGCGTCACCCACCAGGGCGCCTGCGCCGACCTGGCCACCCACCGCGCCCTGGAAGACGTCTTTGACGGACGCCTTGCCGTCCACCCCTTGCAAGGGCAGTGGATCGCGCTGCCCAAAGTCAACACTCCTGCAAAGAAGGCCCCCATGCAAATTGAAACCCCACCCGTCGATTACGAACGTGTCGTTCCCACGGCTGAGCGCCGCGGCCTGATCATGATCAACACCGGCCACGGCAAAGGCAAGAGCACCGCGGCCTTTGGCCTGGCCTTGCGTGCCCATGGCCGGGGCAAGGCCGTCAAGGTCTACCAGTTCATGAAAGTGCCCACCGCGCGTTTTGGCGAGCACCGCTTGTTTGAGCAGCTTGGCATTCCCATTGAAGGCCTGGGCGACGGCTTCAGCTGGAAGAGCCGCGACCTGGACCACTCGGCCCAGCTGGCGCTGGACGGCTGGGCCAAGGCCGAAGCCACCATACGCGCCGGCGAGCACTTCATGGTGGTGCTGGACGAAATCATGTACCCGCTGCGCTACGGCTGGATTCCGCTGGAAGCCATACTCACCTGCCTGCGCGAACGCCCGCCGCATGTGCATGTGGTGTTGACCGGGCGCAATGCGCCGAATGAGCTGGTGGAGCTGGCTGATACGGTAACGGAGATGACTCTGATCAAGCACCATTTCAAAGCCGGTGTTCCCGCCCAACGCGGCATTGAGGACTAAAACCTTGTTTTCTTCCGCTTCCCATTCGGCATTGCGCATGCTGCCTTCGGTGCCTTCGATGGCGGCACTCGGATTGTTTTCGAGTTTTGCAATGGCGCAGGGCATTCAGCCCGTGTCACGCATCGTCACGCTGTCGCCTTCGCTGACCGAAGCCGTGTGCGCACTCGGCCGTTGCGCCCAGTTGGTCGGCACCGACCGCCACTCCACCTGGCCCGGCTCCGTGCAAGTGCTGCCCAAGGTGGGCGGCCTGGAAGACGCACAGATCGAACGCATCGTCACCCTGCGCCCCAACATGGTCTTGCTGGGCCCGCGCAGCCGTGCGGGTGAACGCCTGCAGGCGCTGGGCGTGCCTGTGATGACCTTTGATGCCCGGACCCACGCCGATCTGAAGCGCATGCTGCTGAAGCTGGGCGACACTCTGGGCGAGCCGGCCCGCGCCGCCGAGCTGGTGGCCCGCATTGACGCGGAAATGGACGCCGCAGCCGCCCGCATGCCCGCCGCTTTGCGCGGGCGTACCGTCTATGTGGAAGTAGGGGCGGGGTCGTCGGCGGCCAGTGAAAAAAGCTTTATTGGCGAAACAGTGGCCAGGCTGGGCCTGGTCAATGTCGTGAGCGGCGAGCTGGGCCTGTTCCCCAGAGTCAACCCCGAGTTGCTGCTGCGCCGCCCGCCCGACATCATCATCGGCCCGCGCGCCACCCTGGCCAACGTGGCAGAGCGCCCCGGCTGGAGCGCGTTGCCCGCGGTGCGCCGCCAGCAGCTATGCCTGCTGGATACCGAGCGCATGGATTTATTGTCTCGCCCCGGCCCGCGCCTGGGCGAGGCCGCCCAGATGCTGGTCGAGTGCCTGAGCGCACTGCCACCCCGTTAATCAGTTTTCAGTTTTACTTCGAGAACCACACCATGCAAACCCGAAAAATCCCCGCCACCATCGTCACCGGCTTTCTGGGCAGCGGCAAGACCACGCTCTTGCGCCACCTGCTGACCAACGCGCAAGGCCGCCGCATCGCCGTCATCGTCAACGAGTTTGGCGAGCTCGGCATCGACGGTGAACTGCTGCGCGGCTGCGGCATCGGCTGTGATGAGAACGGCGAAGAAAATGGCCAGCTCTACGAACTGGCCAACGGCTGCCTGTGCTGCACCGTGCAGGAAGAGTTTGCCCCGGTGATGGAAAAGCTGGCCGCCCGCCGCGACCAGATCGACCATCTGATCATCGAGACCTCCGGCCTGGCCCTGCCCAAGCCGCTGGTGCAGGCTTTTCAGTGGCCCGCGCTGCGCAACACCTTCACGGTGGATGCGGTGGTGACCGTGGTGGACGCGCCCGCCGTTGCGGCCGGAGACTTCGCCGACGACCCGGTGGCCGTCGATGCTCAGCGCCGCGCCGACGACAACCTGGACCACGAGTCGCCGCTGCATGAGCTGTTTGAAGACCAGCTCGCCACGGCCGACCTGGTGGTGGTGCACAAAACCGACGGTTTGACTGCCGCCCAGCTGACTGATGTGGAAGCCGCCATTCGCGTAGAAACCGCACCCGGCGTGAAGCTGGTGCATGCGCAGCATGGCCGCATCGACATCGGCGTGTTGCTTGGCCTGGAGCGCGCGGTGGAAGACGTGATCGACCAGCGCAAGACCCACCACGACGAGGAAGAAGACCACGACCACGACGCCTTTGACTCGGTGCAGGTGGCGCTGGACGTGACCAGCCGCGACGCGCTGCTGGCCGCGCTGCGCGGTGTGGTGGAACGCCACGAGATCTACCGCGCCAAGGGTTTTGTGGCCTTGCCCGGCGCCGCCATGCGCCTGGTGGTGCAGGGCGTGGGTACGCGCTTTGACAGCTACTTTGACCGCGCCTGGCGCGACGGTGAAACCCGGCAATCGCGCCTGGTGCTGATCGGCTCCGAACTCAATGCCGCGGTGTTGCAGGCCGAACTCAGCGCCGCGCTGGCAGCACCTGTCACGGCATAACGATAAAGAACACGCCATGCATTTGCTCTCCACCCGCCCCGGAGGCCACGTTGAAGACGGTGGCCAGGGTGTGGTGCGCGTGGAGCAAACGCCGGGCGATATTGTGGTGCTCAGCGCGGCCGACACCACGCTGTCACTGCTGGCCGATGCGGCCGGCGAGTTGGGAGCCGGCTTTCCCACGGTGCGCCTGGCCAACCTGATGTGGCTGCGCCAGCCCGCCTCGGCAGACATGTATGTCGACGACGTGCTGCGGCATGCGCGCGTGGTCGTCATCGATCACCTTGGGGCTGCCAGTGATTGGGCTTATGTGGTGGAGCGCGTGCGCGAGCTGGCCCGCGAACGTGGCCAATGGCTGGCCCTGTTTTCGGGTGATGCCAGCGAAGACCTGCAACTGCTGATGCGCAGCACCGCCCCGCATGAAGATTGCCGCCAGCTCTGGCGCTGCCTGCGTGAAGGCGGCCGTGACAACGCGCGCACCTTCTTTGAGTTGATTGGCCATTCCGCCTTTGGTTTGGGCCCGCGCCCCGCGCAGCCTTCGGCCTTGCCGCCGGCCATGGTCTACCAGCCGCAGGAAACCCGCCCATGGCAAGCCGGTGCACCCGCAGCGTTGCTGGTGTTCTACCGCGCCCATCTGCAGGCCGGCAACACGGCGGTGTTTGACGCCATGCTGAGCGCGCTCAGCAATGCGGGCCTCAATACCGTGGCTGTGGCCGTGGACTCGCTGAAGAACCCCGCCAGCCTGGCGCTGCTGCAGTCGCTGGCCGCGCAGCACCAGGTGGGTGTGGTGCTTAACGCCACCAGCTTCGCGATGACCGCGCTGGACGGTGATGACGTCGATAGCGTGGAAGGCACGCAGATGGACCCACTGGCCGGCGACGCCCCGGTGCTGCAACTCATTACCGCCGGCTGCTCGCAAGAGCAATGGCAAGCCGACCCGCATGGCCTGGCGCCGCGCGACCTGGCGATGCAGGTGGTGCTGCCCGAGGTGGATGGCCGCATTGGCACCCGCGCCATCAGCTTCAAGGGCCTGGCCTGGCGCGATGAGCGCACCGAGGTGGACGTGGTGCGCTACCAGCCCGAGCCCGAGCGCATGGCCTTTGTGGCTGAGCTGGCGCGCCGCTGGTGCGTGCTGAGCAGCAAACCCAATACCGGCAAGCGCGTGGCGCTGATCCTGGCCAACTACCCGAATGACGATGCGCGCCTGGCCAATGGTGTGGGTCTGGATACGCCGGCCTCCACCGTGGCCCTGCTGCGCGCCATGCGAGATGCGGGCTATGCCACCGGTGCCTTGCCGGTAAGCGGCGATGCGCTGATCGCTGGACTGGTGGCCGGCGTCACCAACAACCTGGACGCCAACGACGCCAGGCCCGCAGGCCAGAGCCTGGCCATGGCCGACTACCTGGAAGATTTCAACCGCCTGGACGCCGCGAGCCGCGACGCCGTCAATGCGCTGTGGGGCGTACCTGAACTCGACCCCATGGTGCGCAGCGGCCGTTTCATGGTGTCCGGCCAGATGTATGGCAATGTGTTTGTGGGCATACAGCCGGCGCGTGGCCGCGACCTGGATCTGGTGGCCACTTACCACGATGCCGATCTGGTGCCCACGCACAACTACCTGGCGTTTTACTTCTGGCTGCGCCGCACCTTTGCGGTGGATGCGGTGGTGCATGTGGGCAAGCACGGCAACCTCGAATGGCTGCCCGGCAAAAGCGTGGCGCTGGGCGCGGCCTGCTGGCCCGACGCCATCCTGGGCCCCTTGCCGCACCTGTACCCGTTTATCGTCAACGACCCCGGTGAGGGCAGCCAGGCCAAACGCCGCACACAGGCCGTCATCATCGACCACCTGATGCCGGCCCTGACCCGCGCAGAGACCTACGGCCCGCTGCAAAAGCTGGAGCGGCAGATGGACGAGTACTACGAAGCCCTGTCGCTGGACCCACGCCGTGCACATCGCCTGCGCGGTGACATTCTGGAGCGTGTGCTCAGCGAAGGCCTGCATGCCGAGTTGGGCTTTGCCAGGCCTGCCGACGAGGCCGCACGCAACGCGCTGCTGCAGCGGCTGGACGCCTACCTGTGCGAGATCAAGGAATCGCAAATCCGCGACGGCCTGCACATTCTGGGCAGCTCGCCGCAGGGCCGCCAGCAGATCGACACGCTGGTGGCGCTGGCGCGCTTTCCCGGCGGCACGGCGGCCGGGCAGCGAAGCCTGCTGGTGGCCCTGGCGCAGGATCTGCAACTGGACGGTGTGGACGGCTTCAGCGCACTGAGCCCGGAATGGGCCGCGCCGTGGAATGGCCCCTACCCGGCGGTGTTGCAGGCCGTGAGCACCGAAGCCTGGCGCCATGCCGGCCATACACGGGAACGGCTCGAGCTGTTGGCCCGGCAACTGGTCGCGGACCATGTGGTGGCCGGTGAGCCATGGGATGCCGCTATATGGCCGCACACCGCCCCCGTGCTGCAACGCATGCGCCAGGTGCTGCGCCCGCGCCTGGACGCCTGCGGCCCGCAAGAGATTGCGCAGTGCCTGCGCGGCTTGTCGGGCAAGTTTGTGCCGGCAGGCCCCAGCGGCGCGCCGTCGCGCGGCAGGCCCGATGTGCTGCCCACGGGCCGCAATTTTTATTCGGTGGACACACGCGCCGTGCCCACTCAGACCGCCTACGCCATGGGCGCCGCCGCCGCCGAGCGCGTGATCGAGCGCCACCTGCAGGACCATGGCGAGATGCTGCGCTGCCTGGGCCTGTCGGTCTGGGGCACCAGCACCATGCGCACCGGCGGCGAAGACATCGCCCAGGCCTTTGCCTTGCTGGGTGTGCGGCCCAAATGGGCCGACGGCAGCAGCCGGGTGGTGGACATTGAGGTGCTGCCCATGGCCATCAGAAACCGGCCCCGGGTGGACGTGACCCTGCGCGTGTCGGGCTTCTTCCGAGATGCCTTTCCCAATGTGATTGACCTGTTTGACACCGCCGTGCGTGCGGTGGCCGCGATCAGCGAAGAGGATGAGCCGGATGACGTGAACCCCATCCGCGCACGGGTGCAGCGTGAAGCAGCCGAGGCGCAGGCCAAGGGGCTTGACGCCGAGGCGGCCCAGCGCGAAGCCACCTGGCGCGTATTTGGCCCGCGACCCGGCGGTTATGGCGCCGGCTTGCAGGAAGTCATGGCCAGCGGCCGCTGGAGCGACGGCGCCGACCTGGCCCAGGCTTATCTGCGCGCCGGCGCCTTTGCCTACGGCCAGGGCGAGCATGGCGTGGCGGCACGCGGCAGCTTTGAGCAGCGCCTGGCCGGCCTGGACGCGGTGCTGCACAACCAGGACAACCGCGAGCACGACGTACTCGATTCCGACGACTACTACCAGTTTCAGGGCGGCATGGCGGTGGCGGTCGACCACCTCGCCGGTGCGCCGGCAGCGCTGTACCACGGCGACTTCAGCGTGCCGGGCGCACCACGCATCCGCACGCTGGGCGAAGAAGTGGCGCGCGTGGTGCGTTCGCGCGCCGTCAACCCCAAGTGGCTGGAGGGCGTGCGCCGTCACGGCTACAAGGGCGCGTTTGAGATGGCGGCTACGGTGGACTACCTGTTTGCGTTTGACGCCACCACCGGTGTGGTGGGCGACCACCAGTACGCGCTGGTGGCCGAGGCCTACCTGCATGACGACACCAACCGCGCGTTTTTGCAGCAGCACAACCCCGGGGCCCTGCGCAGCATTGGCGAGCGCCTGCTCGAAGCCATGCAGCGCGGCCTGTGGGAGGCGCCGGGCGACCACCGCGAGCGCATTGAAGAGCATTTGCTGGCGCTGGAGCGCCGGCTTGAAGAGCACGGAGAAGGACCTTTGATATGAGCACTCCCATGAGCATTCCTGAACTCACCATGCCTGTTGAGCCCGCCACGCGCGCGGCCTTTCCGTTTACCGCGCTGGTGGGCCAGCCGCAGCTGCGGCTTGCCTTGCAACTGGCCGCCATCGACCCCGGCATTGGCGGTGTGCTGATCAGCGGCCCGCGGGGCACGGCCAAGTCCACCGCGGCCCGCGCGCTGGCCGCGCTGCTGCCCGGCGCGCCGTTTATGACCTTGCCGCTGGCGGCCAGCCTGGAGCAACTGGTAGGCACGCTGAATGTGGAAGACGTGCTGCGCGACGGCCAGGTGCGCCTGGCGCCCGGCCTGCTGGCGCGCGCCCACAACGGCGTGCTGTATGTGGACGAGGTCAACCTGCTGCCCGACGCATTGGTGGATGCCTTGCTGGACGTGGCTGCCAGCGGCGTTAACACCGTGGAGCGTGACGGCATTTCGCAGCAGCACGCTGCCCGCTTTGTGCTGGTCGGCACCATGAACCCGGAAGAGGGCGAGCTGCGCCCGCAACTGCTGGACCGTTTCGGCCTCTCGCTGGTGCTGGCCAATCCGGTGGATGCCGCGCAGCGCACCGCGATCTTGCGCGCGCGCCTGGGCTTTGATGAAAATCCCGGCGCCCTGGCCGCGCAACATGCCAAAGAACAGGCTGCGTTGAGTGCCGCCCTGGTGGCGGCCCGCGCTGCATTGCCGCACCTGACCTGGCCGGACGCGGTGCTCAACCATGCAGCGGCCTGCGCGATCGCTGCCGGTGTGGATGGCATGCGTGCCGACCTGGTGATGCTGCGTGCCGCGCGTGCCTTGGCCGCGCTGCAAGGGCGCAGCGAAGTCACGGTGGACGATGTGGACGCGGTGGCCGAGCTGGCGCTGGCGCACCGCCGGCCCGAGGGCAGTGCAGCCCAAGCGCAGGGAAACAACAAGTCATCGCCTCCATCCAGAAACAATCCAGAAGGCCTGCAAGACCAGCCGCCTGCCGCGTCCGCGCAGCCGGCGCCCCAAGGCGACTGGGGCGCGCTGCCTGCCCAGCCCGAAGGTACTACCAAGGTCCGCGCCATGGCAGGGTGGCCGCCAAAAAAAGCCTAGGCCACCCCAGCCGCCGCCCGCGCAACGGGCCCGGCAGCTGGCGGTGGCCTCCACCTCACACCCTTTTGGCAAGTGCCGCGGCGCACCATGCACGGCAGCGCGGCAGCGCGATTGCCTGGCTTCCCACCGTTGTGGCCAAGGGGCCGGCCCCGCTGCAGCGTGAGCACCTGCGCCGCCAGCCCGTGGCGCTGCGCACTGGCCGCCTGCATTGCATCGTGCTCGACACCTCGGGCTCCATGCGCCAGCGCGGCCGTTTGGCGCTGGCCAAAGGCCATGCGGCTTTCATGATCGAGCAGGCCGCGAGGCAGGGTGACGATGTGGCGCTGCTGAGCTTCGGCGGCCAGGGCGTAGAGCTGCTGTTGCCGCCAGGCCGTGCGCGCGCCGCCGCGAGCCAGCGCCTGCGCCCTGTGGGCGGCGGTGGCGGCACGCCGCTGGCTGCGGCGCTGGCCCAGGCCGACCGCTTGCTGCAGCACAGCCTGCGTGTAGGCGGCCCCGTGGAATGCTGGCTATGGCTGCTGACCGATGGCCGTACGCTGGAGCAGCCGCAAGCCCCCTTGGCCGCGCAGCATCTGGTGATCGTTGACTTTGATGATCCGAAAAAGAACCTGGGCCGCTGTGCCGTCTGGGCCGCGCGCTGGCGCGCAGAACACCGTCTGGCACTGGCCTGATTCACCGAACCGCACAACGTAGTTATGTCCGATACCGAAATCATTGTCTGCACCACCTGCCGCCCGCAGGGCGCATCGCGCGAGCTGCCCGCCGACGGGTTGGCCCTGTTTGAGGCCGTGCAGGACGCGCTGCTGGTGTGCGAACTGGACACCGGGCTGCACAAGGGCCTGAAGCTTCGCGGCCTGGCCTGCATGAGCGGCTGCTCCCGCGCCTGCACGGTGACCCTGCAGGCCCAGGGTAAATTCAGCTATTACTTTGGCGACCTCGCGCCTGATGCCGAAACGGCCGCCCAGGTAATTGCCTGCGCGCAGCTGCACCGGCAGAGCGCCGACGGCAACCTGATGCGCAATACGCGGCCCGAGCGCCTGCGCGCCGGCATCCTTGCCCGGCTGCCCCCCATAGGCTTGAATGGACAGGCCTCGACATAAGGGCCCAAACTCACTATGTTTCTTTTTATTCACCCACCAACCCAAGGAGATCGCCATGACTGAACCGACAACGCTGGCCCACAGCCCTTCTCATGCCCTTAACCCCGCCCAGGCCGTGCTGCGCCCGCTGCTCGGCGCCGCCGTGCTGGGCTTCGTCGTGCTGTACGGCGTGGCCTTTGCGGAGAGCCCGCTGGCGCACAACGCCGCGCATGACGCGCGCCATGTGACCGTCAAACCCTGCCACTGATCGCAGCGCACTTCACTGGAGAACAGCCATGATTTTTCAACGATTGATCTGGGCCGCCCTGGCGGTGGCCGTGGTCGTGGGTAGCGTGCAGTCGGGCGTGCAGCAGCTGCAGGCCGTGCCCATCATCCTGGCCGCAGAGGTGTATGAAAGCCAGAAGGTGGAAGCTCCCGCTGCGGCGGCTGCGCCTGCCGCCGCCCATACGCATACCGATGGCGCCGCGCATACCCATGCGGGCGAGGCTGCCAAGGAATGGGAGCCGGCCGATGGCGCGGAGCGCATTTTCTGGACCTGGGTGGCCAACGTCCTGCACGCTTTCAGCATGGCGCTGCTGGTGTTTGTGGTGATGGGCTTTAGCCTTGCGCGCGGCAGCAACCTGCGCTCCCTGACGCTGGCCGCCTGGGTGGCCGCGGCGGGCTGGCTGACTTTTCACTTCTGGCCTTCGCTGGGCCTGCATGCGGAAATCCCCGGCATGGATGCCGCCCGCCTGGGCTCACGCCAGGGCTGGTGGGTTCTGGCGGCCGCCAGTGCGGCGCTGGCCTGCGGGTCGCTGGCCATGCTGCGCAATCCCTGGCGCTGGGCCGCCGCTGCGGCCTGGCTGGCCGTGCCTTATGTTGTAGGCGCACCCCACATTGCGACAGACCCTCTGGCCGGTTTCAGCGGCGAGGCCCAGACGGCCCTGCGCCAGCTGGGCACGCAGTTCATCTGGGCTACGACCTGGGTGTCGCTGTCGTTCTGGGTCTGCATGGGCCTGGCGGGCGGATGGGCCTTCCAGCGCTGGGTGCGCCCGGCATTGCTGGCGGTGCTGCAGCGTTCAGAGGCGCCCGTCGCGGGCGCCGTGCAAGCTCCTCAGTGAGTGGTGTGACGGGGGTGGTCTGCGCCGCTGTGGCGGGCCCGGCCGATGCGGCTGCGCCCAGCCACGCTTTCAGCGACGCTGAGCAGCAGGCGGTGTACCGCGCCATCTTTGAGCGGCGCGACATGCGCCACTTCAGCGGCGGCGCGGTGGCTGACGATGTGCTGCAGCGCCTGCTGTCGGCCGCGCACCATGCGCCCAGCGTGGGCTTTATGCAGCCCTGGCGTTTTATCCGCGTGCGCAGCCGGCCCTTGCGCGAAGGGGTTCACGCGCTCATAGAGCAGGAGCGGGTGCTGACCGCCCAGGCGCTGGGCGAGCGTGAAGACGAGTTCATGAAACTCAAGGTGCAGGGTGTGCTTGATGCAGCCGAAGTGCTGGTCGTGGCCTTGCCGCCGGGCCGTGAGCAGCATGTGTTTGGCCGGCGCACTTTGCCTGAGATGGATGTGGCCTCGGCGGCCTGCGCCATTCAGAACCTCTGGCTCGCGGCGCGTGCTGAAGGCCTGGGGATGGGCTGGGTCTCGATTTTCGACCCGCAGCAACTGGCCGCGCTGCTGCAGATGCCGGAAGGCAGCAAGCCCATCGCCGTGCTGTGCCTGGGGCCGGTAGCCGCCTTTTACGACCAGCCCATGTTGCAGGCCGAGAAGTGGGCGCGCCGCGCGCCACTGGCCGACATGGTGTTTGAAGACCACTGGGGCGCGCCTGGTGAGCCTGGCCCAGAGGCCGGCTGACGTGCTGGTGAGCTGGACACCCTTTATGGCCTCGCCGGGTTTGCCGGGCGGCCTGGCGTGGGTGCTGGCTTTGGTATTGTTGCTGGCCCTGTGGATTGACGAGCATTTCGGCGAGCCGCCTGCCAGGGTGCATCCCGTGGTCTGGATGGGGAACTACCTGCGCCTGTGTGGAAGCATCACTGTGCGCTGCCCGCCGGCGCCGGCCTTTTTGCTGGGGGCTTTGGCATGGTGGCTGGGCGTGCTTGCCGTGGGTGCGCTGGGCTGGAGTGTCCAGGCGCTGGTCTTCTGGCAGGTCAGCGAATACCGTGCGCAAGCTGACTTGCTGAGCGGGGTGGAAGCCGCCTTGGTCGCCATCCTGATGGCCTGGGTTTTGAAAGGCATGCTCTCCTGGCGCATGCTGCGCGAAGAGGTAGGTGCCGTCGAGCTGGCGCTGGCGCAGTCGCTGGAAGCCGGGCGTGAGCGCCTGTCATGGCTGGTCAGCCGCGACACCACGCAGCTCAGCGAAAGCCAGGTGCGTGAAAGCGCCATTGAATCGCTGGCCGAAAACCTCAATGACTCGGTGGTGGCGCCCATCTTCTGGTTTGTGCTGCTGGGCCTGCCGGGCGCGGCCGTTTACCGTTTTGCCAATACAGCCGATGCCATGTGGGGTTACCGCGGCATGTACCGCGGCAAAAACTGGGAATGGGCCGGCAAGTGGGCGGCGCGCGCCGACGACGTACTGTCATGGGCGCCGGCGCGCATCACTGCGCTGCTGCTGGCGCTGGCGGCAAAAGGCTTGCCGATGCGGGCATTGCAGCAGGAAGCGCGCAAGACCCCTTCACCCAACAGTGGCTGGCCCATGGCGGCCATGGCGCTGGCCTTGACTATTTCGCTGGGCAAGCCGGGTGTGTACAGCCTGAACCCCGAAGGGCGGCCGCCCGAAGCGTCAGACACCGGGCTGGCTCAGGGGCTGGCTTGCAAAGCGCTGTTCGTGCTGGTCTCTGTTGCGGTGGCCGCGCTGCTGCTGGTTGCGATGGCGACGATGGCGGTATTGGTATGAGCGCCAAACCTGCCACCTCCCGCATCCACGGCGGCCCCGACGGGCTGGGCCTGCCGCCGCATGACTTTTCCACCAACAGCAATGCCTGCGGGCCATGCCCTGTTGCGCTGGCCGCCGTGCAGCAGGCTGACGCCACCCGTTACCCCGATGCGGGCTACACCGCATTGCGCGGGCAACTGGCAGCCTTTCATCAGGTCGACGAGGCGAGGGTGCTGCTGGCCGCCAGCGCCAGCGAATTCATCTTTCGCATCACCACGCTGGCGGTGCGCCAGGGCGCGCGCGCCGTCTGGCTGCCGCCCATGAGCTACGGCGATTACGCACAGGCGGCTCACGCGCATGGTTTGCCGGTCACCGGTGAGGCAGGCGAGGCACAGTTGCTCTGGGCCTGTGAGCCTTCCAGTCCGCTGGGCGCTGCGCAGGGCGGGCTTCAAACGCTGGTCGACAGCCGGAAAGACGAAGCGTTCGTCGTGCTGGACCGTGCGTATGAACCCTTGCGGCTCAGCGCCGCGCCCTCGCTCTTGCCGCAGCAGTTGCGAAACACCTGGCAGCTCTGGACACCCAACAAGGCGCTGGGCCTGACTGGCGTGCGTGCAGCCTATGCGATTGCACCGGCAGGCCAGGCCAATGCGGCCGCTGCGCTGGAGCAGCTTTGCCCCTCGTGGCCCGTGGGTGCGCATGGCGAGGCCATGTTGCAAGCCTGGACAGGCCGCGAGGCGCAGGAATGGCTGGCCAACAGCCTCCAGACCTTGCGCGAATGGAAAGCTCGCCAGATCAGCCTCTGCGAATCGCTGGGCTGGACTTGCCTGCCCAGCGAGGCCAACTTCTTTTGCGCCCAGCCCGCCTTGCCCGAAGGGCTGAGCCTGCAACAGGCCCTGGCCGCGTTGCGCGCCCAGGGCATCAAGCTGCGCGACACCACCTCCTTTGGCTTGCCCGGCCATGTGCGCCTGTGCGTGCAGCCGCCCGCTGTGCAGGACGCGCTGCACAATGCATGGCAACGATTGATCGAAACAAGCCAATGACTGCAAAGAGTGTGATGGTGCTGGGCACCACCAGCGGCGCCGGCAAAAGCTGGCTGACCACGGCACTGTGCCGCTACTACGCGCGCCAGGGGCTCAAGGTTGCGCCGTTTAAAGCGCAAAACATGAGCAACAACGCCAGGGTGGTCGCGCAGGGTGAGATCGGCAGCGCCCAGTACTTCCAGTCGCTCGCGGCCAACGCTGTGCCTGACGTGCGCATGAACCCGTTGCTGCTCAAGCCGGAGAAAGACACGCAAAGCCAGGTCGTGCTGATGGGGCAAGTCAACCCGGAGCTCTCACGCATGGAGTGGCGCGGCCGCAGCGCATCCGTGTGGCCGGTGGTGGCGCGTGCGCTCGATGAGCTGCTGCAAGAAAACGATGTGGTGGTGATGGAGGGCGCCGGCTCACCGGCCGAGATCAACCTCAAGGCCAGCGACATCGTCAACATGCGCTCGGCGCAGCACGCCAACGCCGCCTGCCTGCTGGTGACCGACATTGACAGGGGCGGCGCATTTGCCCACCTGTACGGCACCTGGGCCATGCTGGACGAGGCGGAGCGAAAACTCCTCAAGGGCTTTGTGCTCAATAAATTCCGGGGTGACGCAAAACTGCTGGCCCCCGGCCCGCTGATGCTGCAGGACATGACCGGCATCCCCACCGTCGCAACGCTGCCCATGTGGTGGCAGCACGGCCTGCCTGAAGAAGACGGCGTGTTTGATGACCGCAGCGTGGCCAGCGGCGCCGTCAACCGGACGGTTGCGGTGATTGCTTATCCGCGCATCAGCAACCTGGACGAGTTTCAGCCGCTCAAAAATGTGCCCGGCGTGCGGCTCAAGTGGGTGCGCAGCCCGGCCGACTTGATGGGCGCCGACTGGGTGATCTTGCCGGGCTCCAAACACACCAGCGGCGACCTGGCCTGGCTGCGTGCGCAGGGGCTGGACCAGGCCGTGGCGGCGCATGCCGGCCGCGGCGGCGCGGTGCTGGGTATTTGCGGCGGCCTGCAGATGCTGGGCGAGGCGCTGATAGACCCGCACGGCATTGACGGCAACGCGCCCGGCCTCGGATTGCTGCCGGTGGTCACCGTGTTTGACGAAGCTAAAACCGTGCAGCACCGGCAAGCCGCTTTCACGCCATTGCACGGCTTGTGGGCGGGCCTTTCGGGTGTGGAAGTGCAGGGCTATGAAATCCACCATGGCCAGACGGCGCCGCATTCAGCCATGGCGGCGGCGGGCGATGTGGCGCACGCCGTGATGCCCGAAGGCCTTGCCTGGCAAAACCAGGCAGGCAATGTGCTGGGCCTGTATTTGCACGGCATGTTTGAAGACCCGCGCGTGCTCAAGGCGCTCTTCGGCGCGGCCGTGCCCACGCTGGACTCGGTGTTCGATGGCCTGGCAGACTACATCGGCGAGCATTTCGACGCGGGCTTTCTGCAGTCATTGATCGGCGTGCGCCAGGGTATCCGGTGACACACGGCCGGTAAAAATCACCTCCGCAGGCGCAGACGGCGCTCCTACAATTTCAACCACTCTGTGCCGCATCAGGCGCGGGCCTTGCAAGGATGCATATGCTGAAAAAACAATGGCGAAAAGTTCTGATGGCCGGCGCGCTGCTGGCGGTGTGGCACGGCGGCCAGGCCCAGCCGGTTTACAAATGGGTGGATGCCAGCGGCAAGACCCACTATGGCTCCCAGCCGCCCGCCGCAGAGAAGGATGTTGAGCCGATGAAGCTGCAGGGCGGAGCCGGCAGCGGCAGTACCCCCGGTAAAAACCATCTCGGGGGCACCAAGCCGATCAACAAGGACACCCGGGAGATGATGCAGGGCATGGAGATCGCCCTCAAGAAGGTGGACCCGAACACCGTTCCTTTGTCTTGCAGTACGGCGGTGGGCAATGTGCGCTCTCAGGTCACCACCATGCTGGAGACGGGCCAGCGCAATGTGCAGCAGGGCTATACCAAGGCGGCCGATTTTGAGGGCGTGGCCAGCAAGCTGCGCGAGGCGCTTTCAACAACCACGCCCGCCGATTGCGAGTCGGCCACAGGCAACAAGAAGTTGTTTTACCAGTGCATGTCCAGCGACCGCAACCACGTTGTCGGCTGCGGCTCCAAATACAAGTATTGATCAGTCCGGCACGCGCCTGAGCGGCCCGAAGCAGGCTTCCAGCGACGCTGCCTTGCACACGATGAACTGGTCCTTTTTGGGGCTGAACTGGATAAAGCGCACCACGCTTTCGTCGCCGTCGGCATGCAGGTCGCCAGAGCAGTCGCGCTTGCCGTTGCTGTTGGTCACCGTTTCGGTCAGCGGGTAAAAGCCTGCCGTTGTGGCGGCGGCCGACACCTGGTAGTCGGCCTGGGTGACCTCTTCGCCGCTAGTGCCCAGGCGCCTGCCGTCGGCGCGGTACTGCCAGGTTTCTGCGCAGGTTTTTCCGGGCAAGGTCCAGCTCCAGGTGCCCACCAGCGGATGAACGGTGGGCGTTGCCGCGGCGGCCGACGAGGCAGCGGGTGCGGGCGCAACGATGGCGGGGGAGGGCTTGAGGCCCTGCGCGGCCGCAAGGCTGCTGAGCAAGGCGGCCAAAAGGGCGCCTGCCAGCTGGAGGGCGGGGCGTTGCCGGTTGGCAGGGAAGCGATGGATGAGGAGCTTGGGGATGCGTGGCGAAATCTTCATGGGGTGATTATGAAGAGGGCAGTGCGGCAACACGGCCATGCCGGCGTAAAGGGAGGTAAAGAGGCGTAAGGACGACCGTGGTCAACCCGGGCTGCGCTTTTCGGGCAATTTCAGCGTCAGTGTGGTGCCCACATCGCTGGACGTCAGCACGATCTCCGCGCCAATGGCCTGGGCGCGGCGCCGCTGGTTGGCCAGGCCCTGGCCGGCGTGCTCTGCCTGGGCTACGGAGAACCCGCCGCCGTTGTCGGTCACCGTCACGGTGACATAGCCGTCCTCCGCGCCCGTCGTCACGCGTATCTGCGTCGCGCGGGTGTGCTTGAGGGTGTTTGTAAAGGCCTCCTGCAGTATGCGCAGAATGTGCAGCGCATTGCGCGGGTCCAGCCAGTCCAGCGGCGGCACGTCGGAGATCTCCCATCGCAGCGACACGCCCGCGCCTGCCAGCCGCGGGCCCAGGCGAAAGCGCAGAGTGGCCAGCAGCAGCAGCAGGTCGGCCTCCACCGGCTCCAGCGAATCGATGGCCAGCTTGAGGTCGTCAATGCAGCCCTTGAGGACTTCGGCCACGTCGGCTTCGCTGAGCCGCCCGCCCTCGACCACCCGCAGCGCGCTCACCAGCGAAGAGCCCAGGCCGTCGTGCATGTCCTGCGTCAGGCGCTGGCGCTCCTGGCTCAGCGTCTGGCGCTGCTCGACGTCGCGCAGCTTTTCATAGCTGGCGGCCAGTTCGGTTTCGCGCTTCCTGAGGGTTTCCTCCAGCCCGCTGTTGACCTGCTCCACCGTGGCCAGGGCGCCCACATACTGCCGGAACATGATCACGACGAACACGACAAAAAGAATCATGGCCGCGTAGGGCGTGAGGTAGTAGCTTTCCAGGTCCAGCACGTACTTCAGCCGTGCCCAGTCGTAGAAGCCGAAGACATAGCTGATCAGCAGCGCGAAGGACAGCATCTTTGCGTCCGGCGAGGTGCTGCGCCAGGAGTGCCAGAGCCCCAGGCCGGTGACCACCGTGCCCATGCCGATCAGCAGCAAGTGGGCGTAGGGCCTGAACACCAGCAGGCTGGGCAGTAGCGAGGCAAAGGGCAGCGTGATAAGGGAAAAGACCACGGCGATGCCCAGCATCAGCCAGCTGAGCCGGCGCATGACCCGGCCGTGCAGCAACTGCAGAAAGTGGTGCAGCGCCAGCAGCTGCCACATCAGCGCGTTGAGGGTGAGCCAAATGAACCAGGCGTCGCTGACGATGAGCTTTTCGGGGCCCAGCTGGAAATGCCAGCGCCGTATCGCAGCCATCAGCGCAATCGCAAACAGCAGCAGGCTGGCCGGGTGGCGGCGCACCGCCCATACCGCCAGCGAGAAAATGCCCACCGCCAGGAAGGCCGCGCTGCTCATAAAGGGCAGCTGGTAGGCCAGCCAGTCGCGTTTGGCCGCCATGTCGACCAGGCTGTCGGAGTCACCCGCGTAGAAGGACGAGATCGCGGCCTCGGGAGAAGGCAGGCTGTCCATGCGTATCAACAGGGTTTGGGGCGGCGGGCTGTCGGCCGTCTGGTTCAGCGGCAGCAGCAGCGCCGGGTGGTTGAACAAATTCCAGACCGGGCTGCCGGTGGAGCGGTAGCGCAGCTTGCCGTCGGCATACACCGCGATCTGGCCGGCCGCCAGCCAGCGGATCAGGTAGAAGTGGGTGGGGCTGCGCAGGCCCTGCAGTTCATCAAGCCGCACGCGCAGCCAGGTTGTCACGACCGGCGGTTTGCCGCCGCCCGAAGCGGCGGGCTGGGCCACAGGCGTCGGAATGACCAGCGGCAACTCCACCTTGGTCCAGCTTCCCGGCAGGGCGGCTTCGTCCACCACGGCGGCCAGCGGCTTGAAGCTGCGGCCTTCTTCGCGAAGCATCTCGGCGCTGGTGTAGTGCACCACCGGCGGCGCGGCCCACAGCGCGGTGCAGCCGGCCATCAGGCCCGCGCATAAGACCAGCCGGCGCGCGGCGCGCGCCAGCACTTCAGGCCGCCAGAATGCCCTGGTGCCTGGCTTCATAAATCGCTTCAGCCCGGGAGTTGACATTGAGCTTGCTGTAAATGCGGCGCACATAGGTTTGCACCGTGTGCTGCGACACCTGCATCAGCCGGGCGATCTCATCGGCGGTAAAGCCTTTGGTGATGAGCTCCAGCACTTCCTTCTCGCGCGCGGACAGCACGGCGTGCTCGCCCGTGGCCGGGGTTGCGGCCGGTGCGGCGGAGGAGGTCGACAGGGATGCCGGCGTTGCTGCTGCAGCTGCTGCGGGCGCCGCGCGAAAGCGCATCAGGATTTGCCGCGCGATCAGCGGGCTGATGGGGCTGCCGCCGCCGTGCAGGCTGCGGATCTCGTGCAGCATGTTTTCGGGTTCGCTGTCTTTGAGCAGGTAGCCCGAGGCGCCGGCCTCGATCGATTGCAGCACATGCGCCTCGTCGCCGAAGGCCGTGCACACCATCACGGCGCAGGTCGGCCACTGCGTGTGCGCCGCGCGTATCACGTCGATGCCCGAGCCGTCCGGCAGGCCCAGGTCCACCAGCAGCACATCGGCCGGCGCGCTTTCCAGCGACTGCAGGCCCTGCGCGCGGGTACTGGCCAGGCTCATGAGGCGTATGTCTGACGAGGCCGTGATGGCGGTCACGATGGCGTTCTGGAAGTGGACGTCGTCCTCTACAAGCGCCACATGGATAAGGGGCGGATCTAAGCTGGACTGCATATCGGTTCCTGCGTTGGCGCATGCGCTGGGCATGCAGGGGCCCCCTACAGGATGAAGAAAAGGGGCGGCCATAAATACATACGACATTGTGCGTCAACGGCGGATTGGGGCGTGTCCCTATATCTAGGGACATGGCTGCGCAGGGTCCGGCGCCCTGAATTGCCGCAGAGCCGCCGCGGAACTACTGCATGGCTACTGCAAATCTACTGCACGCCTACTGCACAGCTACTGCATCCCTACTGCAGAACTACTGCAAAAGACCGTGGTTTGTCCCCAGAACAAGGGACAGACAACAGCGCGGCGCATGGCCACATTAACGATTTTGTTGCAGTCCGCGCTGTTCGCGGGCGTCACATAGCCTGAAAGCTTTCCATGAAATCACATGCCAGCATGAACCGCATCTATCGATTGGTCTGGAACGCCGCGCTCAATCTCTGGGTGGCGGTGGCGGAAAACGCCAAGGGGCGAGGCAAGGGCGGCGCGGTGCGCGGCGGCTTGGTGCCGGTATCGGTGCAAGCTGGCGGCTTTAGCCTGAACACCGCGTGCCGGGCGGCGCTGGTGCTGTTGGCCGTGCTGGCGGTGCTGCCGCATGAAACGCATGCGGCCGACGCCGCCAATGCTAGCGTGTCCGCCGGTGCGGGCAACGTCTCCACACTGGGTAACACCACCACCGTCAACCAAAGCAGCCAGCGCCTGGCCATCGACTGGACCAGTTTGTCTACGCGGGCAAATGAGGCTTTGGTGTTCAATCAGCCCAATGCGTCGGCGATTGCACTCAACCGCATCACCGGCAGCAGCCCGAGTGAGTTCCTCGGCAGCCTGACGGCCAATGGGCAGGTCTTTATCCTGAACCCGAATGGCGTGCTCTTTGGCGCGGGCTCGCAGGTCAACGTCGGTGGTCTGGTCGCCTCGACGCTTAGCATGAGCAACGCCGACTTCATGAACGGCAACCATGTGTTCACCGGTTCGGGTGGTTCCGGTTCAGTGGTCAACAAGGGAAGCCTGAAGGCGGCCCCCGGCGGTTACCTGGCGCTGCTGGCGCCGGAGGTGCGCAATGAAGGCGTGATGACCGCCAACCTCGGAGCTGCTTTGCTCGCTGCGGGCAACAAGGTCACGCTCAACATCGACAACGGCAGCCTGCTGGGCTACAGCATCGACCAGGGCGCCATCAATGCGCTGGCCGAAAACAAACTCCTGATCCAGGCCAACGGCGGGCAGGTGCTGCTCTCGGCCAAGGCGCTGGATGCGCTCAGCTCGGGTGTCGTCAACAACTCCGGCATCGTCGAAGCCAAAACATTGAACACCACCAAGGGCCGGATCGCGCTGGAAGGCGACTTCATCGTGCAGGCCGGCACACTGGATGCGTCGGGCACGGAAGGCGGCCGCATTGACCTGAACGCCCGGTCCATTCTCGACGCCGGCACTGCCGATGCCAGCGGCACAGCGGGGCAGGGTGGCAACATTGCCTACCGCGCCACACAGGCCATCGTGCAGACCGCCGCAGCCAGGCTGAAGGCCGATGGCGCCACGCAAGGCGGCACGATCTCTTTGCAGGGCGACGAAAGTTTCTTCAGCTCCGGCACGCTGAGCGCCACCGGCCGGCGCGGCGGCACCATCGACACATTGGGCGGCAGGGTCTCACTGGCCGCCGCAGCGCTGGACGCTTCGGGCAGCGAGCATGGCGGGCTGATCCGCGTGGGCGGCGGCTTCCAGGGCCGCGACGCCGGCGTGATGAATGCGCAAGCCACCTTCGTCAACGGCGCAACCACGCTCAAAGCCAACGGCGCAAATGGCGAGATCGTGGTCTGGTCCGATGGGCAGACCGACTACTACGGCAGCGCCAGCGCCACAGGCGCCGGCCGCATCGAGGTCTCGGGCAAGAACTTGTTGACCTACGGCGGCCAGGCTGACGCGGGTGTGGGCGGCACCTTGCTGCTGGACCCGGCCAACATCATCATCAGCGACACCGCCGGCCCGGCCGCCTATGCGCTGATAGACCCGCACGCCACCGCCGGCAACCAGTTCGGCGCCAACACCACCTTGTTGGGCACCACCACCAATGGTGTGTTCACCGAAAACGGCAAGGCCGTGATCACCGTGGTCACCGACAGCCTGGCCGCCGCGAGCGCCGGCGCGGTCTACCTGTTCGACACCACCACGGGCGCGCTCATTTCCACCATGACGGGCAGCCAGGCCAACGACCGCGTGGGCAGCGGCGTGACGGCGCTGTCCAACGGCAACTATGTGGTGCGCAGCCAGTTCTGGAGCAACGGCGGCGTGGCCGCCGCCGGCGCGGCGACCTGGGGCAACGCCGCGACCGGCATCAACGGCGTCGTCAGCACGGCCAACAGCCTGTACGGCACCACCGCCAATGACGGCGTGGGCAACACCAATGTGATTGCGCTGTCCAACGGCAACTATGTGGTGCGCAGCGGCAACTGGGACAACGGCGCCATCGTCAACGCCGGCGCCGCAACATGGGGCAACGGCGCCACCGGCACCACCGGCGCAGTCAGCGCCGCCAACAGCCTGGTCGGCAGCACCGCCAACGACAACGTGGGCTCCTTCGGCGTGACCCCGCTGTCTAACGGCAACTACGTGGTGCGCAATCCCAACTGGGACAACGGCGCCGTCGTCAATGCCGGCTCGGCCACCTGGGGCAACGGCGCCACCGGCGTCAGCGGCGCCATCACCGCCGCCAACAGCCTGGTGGGCAGCACCCTGAACGACAACGTGGGCGGCACCATCACGGCGCTGACCAACGGCAACTATGTGGTGTCCAGCTCGGGATGGGACACCGGCGGCCTGATCAATGCCGGCGCCATCACCTGGGCCAATGGCATGACCGGCATCAGCGGCACGATCTCGGCGGCCAACAGCCTGGTGGGCACCTCGAACAACGACCTCACCGTGGCCGCAATCGCGCTGAGCAACGGCAACTACGTGGTGAACGCCCCGAACTGGTCCAATGGCGGCGTCAGGGTCGGCGCCACCGTCTGGGGCAACGGTAGCACCGGCCTCACCGGCATCATCACCACCGCCAACAGCCTGCACGGCACCCAGGACGGCGACTACATCGGCAGCGTTGTGACGGCCCTGCCCAACGGCAACTACGTGGTGAGCAACCGTTTGTGGGACAACGGCGCCATCTCCAATGCAGGCGCCGTGATCTGGGCCAACGGCGCCACCGGCATCACCGGCGATATCAGCACCGCCAACAGCCTCTACGGCACCACCGCGGGTGACGCTGTGGGCACCGGCAATGGTTCGGTCGTTACCGTGCTGAGCAACGGCAACTATGTGGTGAGCTCGCCCAACTGGCACAACGGCGCCCTCGCGGACGCGGGCGCGGTGACCTGGGTCAACGGCGCGACCGGCCTGGTCGGCCCGGTCAGCGCCGCCAACAGCTTTGTCGGGCTGCAGGCCAATGATGCGGTCGGCAACTACGGCATCACGGCGCTGGCCAACGGCAACTACGTGGTGCGCAGCCCGCTATGGGACAGCGGCGCACTGGCCAACGTCGGCGCCATCACCTGGGGCAACGGAAGCACCGGCCTGGTCGGCTCCATCAATGCCGGCAACAGCCTGCTGGGCAGCAGCGCCAGCGATTTGCTGGGCTCCGACGGCGTCACGGCGCTGGCCAACGGCAACTATGTGGTGCGAAGCTCCCAGTGGGACAACGGCGGTGTTGTGGACGCAGGCGCCGTTACCTGGGGCAATGGCGCCGGCGGCACCACCGGTGTCGTCAGCGCCGCCAACAGCCTGGTCGGCACCCAGCTGAACGACAAGGTGGGCGCCACCGGCGTCACCGCGCTGGCGACCGGCGACTATGTGGTGAGCAGCTCGCGCTGGGACAACGGCGCCCTGGCCGACGCCGGAGCCGTGACCTGGGGCGGCGGCTCGGGCGGCGTCAGCGGCGTGGTCAACAGCCTCAACAGCCTGGTGGGCACCGCGGCCAACGACCGCGTGGGCTTCAAGGCGGTAGACAGCACCACGGGCCTGGACATCAGCGCCGTGACGCCGCTGGGCAACGGCAATTACATGGTGGCCAGCCCGAATGCCGGCGGCAACCGCGGGCAGATATTGATGGGCACGCCGCGCGGCATCAGCTACGCCAACGGCACAGGCCAGACCATGACCTTCAACCCATCGGCCCTCAGCGCCACACTGGCCGGCGGCACGGCCGTCACACTGCAGGCCAGCAATGACATCACGGTGAACTCCAACATCAACGTGGCAGGCACGGCAGGCGGCGCGCTGACGCTGCAGGCCGGGCGCAACATCAATCTCAACAGCGTTATCAACACCGCCAACGGCGCTTTCACCGCATCCGCAGGCGATGCCGCGGCCCTGGCCGCCGACCGGCAGGCCGGGGCGGCGGGCATCAACTTCGGCGCGGGCTCGGCCATCAATGCCGGAACAGGTGTGGTCACGCTCCGGGTCAATGGCGTGTGGGTGGGTGGGACGCCGCTTCCTGTTGCCGCAAGCCCATCGGGTCCTTCGGGTGGGGAGCTGATGGCGCTCTACAGCACTGCCTTGCAAAGCATGCAGGCAGAGCAGGGCGAAACCCTGCTGAGCCCGCGGCAAAAACGCGGCGTGGGCGATGCGCCCGCAGGCACCCCTACACGCGTCGAGGGCTGCGGCGTGCGCATGCCGGCGGGTTTTGATGCCGACGAATGCTAGGCGGCACGCAAACCTGAGGCCTGGCGCTGAGTGGGTGCTCCATTTTTGATGGTGGATTGCCAATGCCAGTCTTGGGCTGCAGGCTGATTTCATTGATAAATATCGGTGCGGAGGATGCCCGCTGTAGCGCATACGTGCTACAGACAGCCGGCCCTGTCATTCGTACGATGTGGCCGTTTAATCCGGATGTTCCGCTCCGGGGTGCGGCGCACCGGCTTGGCAGCCCTGGCGGACCAGCCGGTCGCCTCAAGCATTGATCGCCTACGAAAGCCGCCCATGAAAAGCCACGCCAGCATGAATCGCATCTATCGACTGGTGTGGAACGCAAGCCTGAATCTGTGGGTGGCTGTGGCAGAAAACGCCAAGGGGCGCGGCAAGGGCGGCTCGGCGCGCAGCAGCGTGCTGTTCGGTGCGGCTCCCGAAAACGGCGGAGCCGGCTTCGCACTCAGTAGCGCCTGCCGGGCGGCGCTGGTGCTGGTCACCTCCATGGTCTTGCTCACACAGCAGGCGCACGCGGCCAATGCGGCCGACGCCAGCGTGACAGCCGGTGCAGGCAGTGTCTCCACCGTCGGCAACACCACCACCATCAACCAGGCCAGCCAGCGCCTGGCGATTGACTGGCTCAACCTGTCGACTGCGGCACAGGAAGCGCTGATCTTCAACCAGCCCAATGCACAGGCCATTGCGCTGAACCGTATTACCGGCAGCAACCCGAGCGAGCTGCTGGGCAGCCTCACAGCCAATGGGCAGGTGTTTATCCTGAACCCGAACGGCGTGCTGTTTGGCGCGGGTTCGCAGGTCAATGTCGGCGGCCTGGTAGCTTCGACGCTTTCCATGAGCAATGCGGACTTCATGGCGGGCAACAACGTCTTCACAGGTTCTGGTGGATCGGTGGTGAATCAGGGCATGCTCACCGCAGGGCAGGGCGGCTACCTGGCGCTGCTGGCGCCTGAAGTGCGCAATGAAGGTGTGATGACCGCCAGCCTTGGCACCGCACTCTTGGCCGCCGGCAACAAGGTTACGCTGAACCTGGACAACGGTAGCCTGCTGGGCTACAGCATCGACCAGGGCGCGATCAACGCCCTGGCGGAGAACAAGCAACTCATCAAGGCCGATGGCGGCCAGGTGCTGCTGGGCGCGAAAGCACTCAACAGCCTGACGACCGCGACGGTGAACAACACCGGCGTGATTGAAGCCAGGACCATTGCCAACAAAGCCGGCCGCATCATGCTCATCGGCGACATGGAACACGGCATGGTCAACATCGGCGGCACGCTGGATGCCTCTGCTCCCGATGGCGGCGATGGCGGCTTTATCGAAACCAGCGCTGCGAACTTCAAGATCCTGCCAAGCTTCAGGGTCAACACGCGGGCGCCGCAAGGCAAGACTGGCAACTGGCTGCTGGATCCGGCCACGGTGACCATTGCAAGCGGCAATGGCGGGGCGGCCAACACTTATTACGAGGACTTTCTTGAATCGGTCGGCTCCGACATGACCATAGAGGCCACGGATTCGATCAACGTCACGGGCAACTTCGCCAATGCCGATGTGGACATGCCCACTGGCCTGAACCTCACGATCAAGACCACCGGGGCCACCGGCACCGGCATTGACCTCACGGGCAGCGGCGATGGAACTGCCCTGACGTTCAAGGTCTCCGGCGGCGGCGCGCTTGCGCTGAGTACAGCTTCGGCCACCCAGGCCATCAAGAGCTCCGGGCTGGCCGTGACCGGCGGCGCAGGCACCATCACCGTCAACTCCGCCGGCGCACTGGATATCAGCAACGCGGTGGTGCGGACCAGCGGAGGCGCCATCTCGCTGACCGGGGCTGGCCAGGCGGGCAACTCGGGCGTGCTGGTGTCCCAGAGCACGGTGAACGCAGGCACCGGCGCCCTCGCCATCAACGGCATCACGGCTGACACGGCGCAGTACGGCGTGCTGCTGGACCGTGCCACCCTCACCAGCGGCAATGCCAACATCAACAGCGCCAGTTCAGCCATCAAGCTGGCCGGCAGCAGCCTGACCAGCAGCGGAAACATCAGCATTGATGCATCCAATACCAATTCAGGCAATCACGCGGTCGAGCTGGTCAACAGCGGGGCCACACAGACCAACGTCCGCACCACCGGCAGCGGCACCATCAACATCACCGGCAGGCTCAAGAGCGGCGGCGCCGCTGCTGTCGCCGCCAGCGGCGCGGCGGCAGGCGTGGCCATCGCCAACTCCAACGTCGCAGGCGGCGCCGGCACCGTCACCATCATCGGCGAGTCGGGCTGGGGCACCATCATTGCCCAGGCGGCCCGTGGGGTGCGGCTGGACTCACTGGCCAAGATCACGGGTACGGGCAACGTCGCCGTCACCGGCAATGCACACACCACTTCGACGGCCCTCAGCGTCGCCGTTGAGCTGGACACCGGCTCCGAGGTGTCCAGCACCGGCGGCAACGTCGAGGTCAGGGGCCAGATGCTCAGTGCCCTCGCCGCCGCTGCGGATACCAGGGGCATCATTGCAAAAGGCAAGGTGCAGTCCGGCGCGGCCAGTCGCATCTTGCTCGACGGCGTCGCTGATATGGACGGTGGCACGACCGGCATCGGCATCCTGGTTGATGCCGGCGCCGACCTGATCGCGGGCACGGGCGGGCTCTCCGTTTTAGGTGCTGGGCAGGGCCTCTCGACTACGGCAACGTTCACGGGCATCTCCCTGGCGGGCGGCAGCCTCAGCTCGACCGGCGCGATCACCGTGGACGGCCGCACGAATTCGGCGGTGGTACACGCCGCCGGTTCCCAGGGCCTGAGCCTGGCCGGCGGCAGCATCAACTCCAACGGCGCGGCCATGTCGCTGCTCGGATCGGGGACGGCGCCGGCCTCGCCGGCCACCAACTTTGACCTGAACATCAACGGCACCGGCATCAACAGCGGGGGCGGGGACATCGCGCTGCGGGGCGAGCGTGTCAATATCGGCAGCGCCGTCAACGCGGGCGCGGGCAGGGTGACGATCAATACGAGCAGCAGCTTCCGGGCGATCACGCTTGGCGGGGCGTCTGAAACCGCCGCCATGAACCTGAGCAATGACGAGCTCAACCGGATCACCGCTTCGGCGATCGCGATCGGCCGCATCGCCAACACCGGTGGCATCGTGATCGGCGACACCGGGGGCGCGATCAACCTGGCCAGTTCGCCGACCCTGAGCCTGATTAACGACAACCTCACGGGCTCGATCACCCAGACAGCGGCCATCACCGTCGCCAACCTCAACGCCAATGCACGAAGCGTCGTCCTGGCCAATACTGGCAACCAGATCAGCCAGCTCAGCGGGCGGGCCTACGGCACGGGCAATTTCCAGGTCCGCTCCGCCTCTGCGCTGTCTGTGGGAACGGTTGACGGAACGGCCGGTATCACCCACTCCGGCACCGGTATGGTGATGCTGCACAGCAGCGGCGCCGTGACGCAAACCCAGGCCATCGTCGGGAACACCTTGCAGGTCACCAGCTTCGGGGGCATGACGCTGACCCACGCAGGCAACCGGGTTCAGAATTTCGGCAACCTCACCAACAGTACATCAGGCAACCTCATCCTCCGCAACACAGCCGCCACCGCCAGCTTCCTGAACGGCATCTTCAGCGCCGGCCGCGTCGACATCGCCAACACGGGCGATATCTTTCTGGGTGGCAGCGCCCTTTCCACTTCGAGTAACGCCACGGGGACGACTGCGGGCACCGCCGGCTTCAGCCTGGTGGCCACTGGCGGCATCAGCGCGCAAACAGCCTCGCCCAACATCTGGACCCCCTCGGGTGGCTCGGTTTACCTGGAGGCGGGTAACGGCAGCATAGGCGCCAGCAGCGCTGCCCCGGTGACCATCTGGGACGCGAGCTCGGTCACCGCGGTGGCGAACGGCGGCACCTCGCAAGTCAATCTCTCACTGAACAATGGCGCCACCCTCGAAAACATCAGCGCACCGGGCGCTGTCAGCGTCACCGCCGCGGCCGGCAACCTGGCGGTCAAGACGGTGGCCGGCAGTTCAGTCACCCTTGACGCCGCAGCCGGCGCCATCACGGACGCCAATGGCGCGGCCAACAACATCACCAGCACCACGCTCAACGCAAGCGCCGCAAACGGCATCACGCTGGGCACCAATGTGACCGGCCTGCAAACGTTGACGACCACCGGCGCCACCGGCGACATCAGCATTGCCGCCGCCAATGCCGTCAACACCAGCAGCTTCGGCATCACCACCAATGCCGGGGCCGCGCAGACAGTCAGCCTGTCGTCAAGCGCCGGCATCACGGTAGACACCGCATTCGGCAATGCGCAGGACAAATTGAAGCTGACCACGACCGCCGGCAACATCGCCATCAATGGCGCACTGACGGCCAGCGAACTCACGCTGAACACCGCCGGCACCAGCACTCAAACCGCGGCCATCACCGCGACTGGCCTGGAGCTGCTGGGCACCGGCACGCACACCCTTAACAACGCGGGCAATGCGGTGACGACGCTGGCTGGCAATACCGGCAATGCCGAGTACTCGCAGGCCGGCGCACTGGCTGTCGGCACGGTCAACACCGCAGGCCTTAGCGCCACCGGCAAGGTGCTGGTGCGCACCACCGGCGCGGCCAGCGACCTCACCTTGAACAACGGCGTGAGCTCCGGCAGCGCGGCCAATGATTCGCTGGTGCTGGCTGCCGGGCGCAACTTTGTGAACAACGCCGGCGCCGGTGCGCTTAATCCGGGCACGGGCCGCTTCCTCGTCTACTCGACCGATCCGACGGCCAGCACCCTGGGCGGCTTGGTCTCCACCGGCAATGCCTTTGGCCGCACCTACGCCGCCAATGCGCCCACCCACGCGTCCGTGACTTCTCTCACCGGTAACCGCTTTGTCTACAGCGTTGTGCCGACGCTTAACGTGAGCGGCGACAACAAGAGCAAGGCTTTCGGCGGCGCCGACCCGGCGCTCACTTACACCGTCAACAGCGGCCTGGTGGCGGGCGACACCGCGGCCAGCGCGCTGAACGGTACGTTGTCGGCGCCCACAGGCGCTGCCACGACCGGCCCCACACATGCCATCACGCAGGGCTCGCTGGCATCGGCCCTGGGTTACAACGTCGTCTACACCAACGGCACGCTGACGATGACCGGTACGCCGCCTTCGCCACCTTTGCCTGCATCCGCTTTCGGTGTGACCGCAGCACTGGATGGGCCTTATGTCACTGCGATCAACACCATTACCGGCACGGACAAGGATCTGGGCAGCGATATTGACAGTGAGTCGACTGTGTCGAGTGACGCCGCGCTGATCAGGGCGCTGAACGCGGCTGCCGCAGAAGCCGCCGGGCAGGACGGCGGCGAATAAGGCAACAGAGCAGGACCCCGCGGGCTGCCCGGTCAGGCCGCCACAGGCCGCTGCACCGGCAGGCGCAAGGTCAGCCGCGTGCCGGCTGCCGACGATTCAAACGCCACGTCGCCGCCAATGGCCTGCGCGCGGCGGCGCTGGTTTGACAAACCCTTGCCGCCTTTGCCCAGCGCCTCTTCCACGGCAAAGCCTTTGCCGTTGTCGATGATGCCGACACATACCCAGCCGTCGCCTGCGGCTGTGGTCACGCGTATCTCAGTGGCGTGAGCGTGCTTGAGGATGTTGGCGAAAGCCTCCTGCAGGATGCGCAATATGTGCAGCGCGTTGCGCGGGTCCAGCCAATCCAGTGTGGGCACATCGCTGATCTCCCAGCGCAGCGTGATGCCGGTGCTTTCCAGCCGGCTGCCCAGGCGAAAGCGCAGGGTGGCCAGCAGCAGGAGCAGGTCGGCCTCCACCGGCTCCATCGAGTCGATGGCCAGCTTGAGGTCGTCGATGCAGCTCTTGAGCACTTCGGCCACCTGGATGTCCTCCAGCCGCCCGCCCTCAACTACGCGCAGGGCGCTCACCAGCGAGGAGCCCAGTCCGTCGTGCATGTCCTGCATCAGGCGCTGGCGCTCCTGGCTCAGCATCTGGCGTTGCTCGACTTCGCGCAGCAGGGCGTGGCTGCGGTTCAGCTCGGCCTCGCGCGCCTGCAGGCGTTGTTCCAGCCCGGCGTTCACCTGGAGGGCCTCTTCAATCGCGCGGGTGTAGCGCTGGAACATGATGTACACAAAGATAAAAAATGCGCCTACGTTGGCATAGGAGCCCAGGAAGCTGCCTTCCACGCTGACATGGTTGTTCTGCAGCAGCCAGTCGTACACGCCCATCACCATGCCCAGCAGGCTCCAGCCGGCCAGCAAAATGGCGTCGCGTGAACGGGCGCGCCAGGCGTTGAGCATGCCGCAGCCGAAAGTCACCGTACCCATGACCAGCAGGAACAGATAGATCAGCGGCGCCAGCATGGTGGCGCCCGGCCAGGCGCTTGCGAACACCGGCAGCGTCAGCGTGCCGACTGCCGCTGCAAGCAACAAGACAGAGCGGTCCAGCCAGGGCTGCTGGTGGCGGTGCAGCCGGACAATGAAGAAGTGCGCCGCGGCGATCAGCCAGAACAGCGAGTTGACGGTGAACCAGCCAAACCATTCGTCGGACACCGGCAGCCGCTGCAGGCCCACGTAGTAGTGCAGGCAGCGGATATAGGACACCACCGAGATGATGAAAAACAGCAGGTACAGGGATGCTCCTGCGGGCGAAGCACCCCCTGAACTCCGCCTTTGCCGCAACCACACCGACAGCGCAAACATGCCTACGGCCAGAAAGGCCGCGCTGGTCATCAGCGGCAGCTGGACCTGCAGCGCATCGCGCACGCGGTAGCGCCAGCCGATGTCGGCCTCGCTGCCCAGCCACATGCTGGAAATCGCGCCGCCGGTGGCGCGCAGCCGCTCGATGCGCAGCACAAGTGTTTGCACCGGCGGCACGCCGGCGGTTTCGTCCAGGGCAATCCACAGCGGGTGGTTGGAGCCGTTCCATAGCAGGTTGGCATGGGACTGGTAAAGAAGCCGGCCGTCGCCGTAGACCGCGATCTGCCCGTCGCTCTTCCAGCGCGGGATGTAGAAATATTGAGGGTTGGGCGAAGCAGGGCGGGCCGGCACCTGCACCCGGTACCAGGTGACGACGGTCTGCGGCTCCTGCGCATCATCGTTACCGGGAATCAACTGCCGCGGCAGGACGTGGGGCAGGGTGACGGCCTCCCATGCGCCCTGCGGCGTGAGCGGGTCCAGCGCATAGGGCGGCGCTGAAAAGCCGTGGCCCGGCACGGCAAGAAGCTCTGCTTCGGTGAAGTGCAGGGGCTGGACCGCCTGGTCAGGGCGTGGGCCGGCTGCAGAGGAAAAAGAGGCCAGGGCGGCCAGCGCCAGCAGCAGCGCGATCTGCGCAAGCAGCGTGTGGCGGCCGTTTCGCCGCTCGAGTCCAGGCCTCCCGCGAGGCGAAATAGCAGGCAAATCGGCCTCCAGCCCAATGTATGAGGGCGTAAGCAGCTATAAAAACAGTAGCTGGTGGATCACCTGTGCGTACCTGCTTTTGCCCGATGCCCGATTCTGCGGGCGACCATGAAGCGGCCTTGTCCCTAAAAATAGTGACAGACAAGTTCACATAAGCGCTTTACCATGCCACCCAGCGGCGGCGTGCGGTGGGCCGAAGGGCGGCGGAAAAAAACAAGAGCCAGATGAACGGGTTGGGAAGCCATGTCAAACATATTAAAAGCCGCGCTGCTGGCGATGGCCCTGGCCTTTACGGGCGCCAGCCGTGCCGAGCCGACCGAGATATCCTTTTACTTCCCCATCGCGGTGGGCGGCCCGGTCGCCAAAAGCATTTCGGCGCTGGCCGCTGATTTTGAAAAGGGCAACCCCGACATCCGCGTCAAGCCCATCTACACCGGCACCTACAAAGACTCCATCGTCAAGGCGCTAACGGCGCACAAAAGCGGCACGCCGCCCGACACGGCTGTGCTATTCGCCGTCGACATGTACACGCTGATCGACGCCAACGCCATCGTGCCCTTCGACGACCTGGTCGCCAATGCCGCCGACGTGGCCTGGCTGCGCGGCTTTTACCCGGCGCTGATGACCAACAGCCGCGCCGCCGGCCAGACCTGGGGCATTCCCTTCCAGCGCTCAACCATCCTGCTTTACTGGAACAAGGAACTCTTTAAACAGGCCGGCCTGGACCCGGAGCGCCCGCCCGGCAACTGGGCGGAGATGGCCGACTACGCGCGCAAACTGACCCGCCGCGACGCGGCCGGCAACACCACGCAGTGGGGCGTGCAGATTCCGTCGTCCGGCTTTCCCTACTGGCTGTTCCAGGGTCTGGCCACGGGAAATGGCGCGGAGCTGATGAATGCCGCCGGCACCAAAACTTACTTCGACAAGCCCGCCGTGGTTGAGGCGCTGCAGTACTGGGTGAACCTTTCGCGCGAGCAGAAGGTGCACCCGCCCGGCATCGTCGAGTGGGGCATCACGCCCAATGACTTTCTGAACGGCAAGGCCGCGATGATCTGGACCACCAGCGGCAACCTGGGCAACCTCAAGGCCAAAGCCGGTTTTGATTTCGGCGTGGGCATGCTGCCCGGCAACAAGCGCTTTGGCTCGCCCACGGGCGGCGGCAATTTTTATGTGTTCCGCAAAAGCTCGCCGGCGCAGCAAAAAGCCGCCTTCCGTTTTATCCAGTGGATGGTCGCGCCGGAGCGCACGGCGCGCTGGGGCATTGACTCAGGCTACATCGCCGTCAGCCCGGCCGCCTGGGAAACCGGCGCGATGAAAAGTTATATGGCGAATTTCCCGCAGGCAGCCGTCGCGCGCGACCAGCTGCCGCAGGCCGTGGCCGAACTCTCCACGCATGAGAACCAACGCGTGACGCGCGCGCTCAACGCCGGTTTGGCGGCGGCGCTCACCGGCGCCAAAACGCCGCAGCAGGCCCTGAAGGATGCCCAGGCCGAGGCCGAGCGCATCCTGCTGCCTTACCAGCGCTAGGGCTTATGGCGAACATGCTCACTTCCTCACCCGGTGCCTTGAACGGCGCCCAGAAAGCCCGGCCTTCGTCACTCAGGCGCCTGCGTTTTTTCAGCTACCTGCTGCCTTGCGTGGTGCTGGGCCTGGCCCTGGCCGCCGCCTGGTATTTCTGGGAGCGTGAGCGCCGCGAGATCGAGCAGGTGCTGCAGGGCGAATTTGAAGCCCGGGTGCGCGAGACCACCAGCCTGTTCCGCGAGCGCATGCTGGCCTACGAGCAGGCGCTGCGTGCCACGCACGGGCTGTTTGCCACCTCCGAGCAGGTGCAGCGCGGCGACTTCCAGTCTTTTGTGGCCAACCTGCGCATCCAGAACCATGCGGGCCTGCAAGGCATGGGCTTTGCGCTGATCGTGCCGCCCAATGAGCGCGAGCGCCACATCGCGTCGGTGCGCAGCCAGGGCTTTCCGGCTTACACGGTGCAGCCGCCCGGTGAAAACGGCGCCAGCACCTCGGCGCTGTACTTTGAGCCCACGGGTTCGACCTTTCTCAGCACGCTGGGCACGGATTATTTTTCAGAGCCCTCGCGCCGCCCCGCGATGGAGGCCGCGCGCGACAGCGGCGGCATTGCGATTTCCAACAAGGTCAAGCTGCCCGAGGAAGACGCGGCGCAAGTCCAGGCCGGCTACCGCATGTACCTGCCGGTCTACAAAAACGGCAAACCGCAAAGCACCGTGGCAGAGCGCCGCGCCAACATCGCCGGCTGGATCTACGCCGCCTTCAGCATGGACGGGCTGATGGACAACATCCTCGGCGAGCGCGCCAACATCACCGTCGAGGTGTATGACGGCGCGGGGCAGGGCGACGACCAGCTGATAGACACCTACAGCGACCGCGTGGGCGGTGAATCGGCCGTCAAGCTGTTTTACGCGACGCAGCAGGTGGAAGTCGGCGGCTACGGCTGGACGCTGACCGCCCGCTCGCTGCCCAACTTCACCACGGCGATTGCCATCAGCAAGCTGCAACTGGTGGCGCGCCTGGGCGCGGCGGCCAGCGTGATGCTGGCGCTGCTCACCTGGTTTGTGCTGCGCCGGCGCATGCGCGCGCTGAGCGCCGCCGAAAGCCTGCGCACCGCCAAAGAACACGCCGAAGCGGCCAGCCGCGCCAAGTCGCAATTCCTGGCGGTCGCCAGCCACGACTTGCGCCAGCCCATCCAGGCGCTCAGCCTTTTTGTGGCCACCTTGCAGGCCATGGCCGGGCGCGAGCAGATTCCAGGCGGGGAAGTGGGCCACATCGCCAAACGACTGCAACTGGCGCTCAACGGGCTGGGCCGCCTGCTCAATGGCCTTTTTGACTTGTCGCGGCTGGACAGCGGCACGGTGGAGGTTGCGCGGCGGCCGGTGGAAGTGGCGGGCCTGCTGGCCGATTTGAGCAATGCTTTTGCCGGGCCGGCGGCGGCCAAGGGGCTGGGCTTCAAGGTGCTGGCGCCGCGCGGCCTCTGGGTCGACAGCGACCCGCTGGTGCTGGCGCGCGTGCTGTCCAACCTGGCGGCCAATGCCGTGCGCTATACCGACCAGGGCCGCATCCTGATCGCTTGCCGCCCGCGCGGGGGCGCGCTGGAATTCCAGTTCTTCGACACCGGCATAGGCATCGCCGACGAAGAGCGAGCGCGCATCTTCGGCGAGTTTTACCAGGTGCCCAATGTGGCGCGCGACCGCGAGCACGGCCTGGGCTTGGGCCTGGCCATCGTCTCGCGCTCGGTGCAGCTGCTGGGCGGGCAGATCAAGGTCCGCTCCACGCCCGGCAAGGGCTCGGTGTTTTCTGTCACGCTGCCGCGCGCGCCGGCGCCCGAGCCCCTGGCTTCAGGGCCCGCGGACCTGGACGACCATTTCATCGGCAGCGTGCTGGTGGTCGACGACGACCCCGAGTTGCGTGAGTCCATGCAGCGCCTGCTGGACGCCTGGGGCCATCCGGTGCGGGTGGCCGCCACACTGGAGGAAGCGGTGGAGGCCGCGGCCGCGCAGGGAGACTCGCTGTCGCTGGTATTGACGGACTACCAACTGGGCGCCGGCGTCACAGGCATCCAGGTCGTCGAGGCGGTGGAGCGCCGCCTGGCCCGCCAGGTGTCCGCGGTGATCATCACCGGCGACACTTCGGCCGAACCCATCGCGGAGGCGGCCCGCCACGGCTTGCGCCTGGTCTACAAACCGGTGGAGCCGCGTGTGCTGGCCGCACTGATCAAAAGCATTCAATGAGCCAATGAGCATCACCATGACATCCACTGCCACCACCACAACAACAAGCACAAGCACGAGCACCCGGATCATTCTTGCCGAAGACCACGTGCTGATGCGCGACGGCCTGAAGATGCTGCTGTCCACCCAGCCGGGTTTTGAAGTCGTCGCGGAGACGGGTGACGGCAAGGCGGTAGAGGCGCTGGTGCGGCAGTTACTGCCCCAGTTGCTGCTGCTGGACCTGGGCCTGCCCGGCCTGCACGGCGTGGACATCGCCTCGGCCATCAAGGCCGAGTTTGCCGAGAGCGTGAAGGTGCTGGTGCTCACCGGCGACCTGCAGGCCAACTCCGTCAGGCAGGCGCTGGCGGCGGGCGCCGACGGCTATGTGCACAAAAGCGAAGACAGCGCCGAGTTGCTGCAGGCCGTGCATGCGGTGCTGGCCGGCCGCCAGTACGTCAGCGGCAACATCGCCGCCGCGTTTTTGCCGAAGGTTGCGCGCGCCGATGGCACCGGTGATGTCCTCGTGGCCACGCCGCGTGAGCGGGAGATCATGTCGCTGGTGGCGCGCGGCTTGAGCAACCGCGAGATCGCCGAGCTGCTGGCCATCAGCGTGCTGACGGTACGCACCCATCGGCAAAATCTGATGGAAAAATTCTCGCTGCGCAACGCGGCGGAGATCACGGCCTACGCGGTACAGCGTGGGTACTACACGCCGGCCTGAACCTCCAATATTTCCTGTTCGGGTTTGTCCCTAGTTTTTTGGGGCAAGCCGGTGGGCGGCTTGGGCCTCTACTGCATCGGCAGTATTGCAGCGGCCGCTTCTGTTACACAAAATCCTTTGCGTGCGGAAAACTCCTCCTGCTTCCGGTAGCCGGTGAATACGGCGTTTTGGCGGCCTAAACGCCCGGTTTAAAAGGGAAATTTTCACCTTGTGTGACAGGCCGCGTCCCCAGAATTGGGGACATACAGGCGGCGGGCGGACTTTTACGATTTGTACGTTTTGTCACGGTTACGACCGTGCGCCCGTTTGGCGCGCCCGTAGCCGCGAGTCGCCCTTGTTTATTTTCCGGAGGACCATCGCCATGAAGAGCCACGCCAGCATGAACCGCATTTACCGTCTTGTCTGGAACGCCGCACTCAGCCTCTGGGTGGCGGTGGCGGAAAACGCCAAGGGGCGGGGCAAGGGCGGTTCAGCGCGCAGCAGTGTGCTGTTTGGTTCGGCCCCGGCCGGGGCGGCTGAAGCTGAAGGGGGCGGGGGCGCCTCAGGATTTACGCTGAACACCGCCTGCCGCGCGGCGCTGGTACTGCTGGCTTCGCTGGCCGTGATCACGCACCAGGCGCGTGCCGCCGATGCGGCCAATGCCAGCGTGTCTGCCGGCGCGGGCAATGTCTCCACGCTGGGCAATACCACCACCATCAACCAGGCCAGCCAGCGCCTGGCCATCGACTGGACCAGCCTGTCCACCGCGGCGCAAGAAGCCCTCATCTTCAACCAGCCCAATGCGGCGGCGATTGCGCTCAACCGCATCACCGGCAGCAGCCCCAGCGAACTGCTGGGCAGCCTCACGGCCAACGGCCAGGTGTTTATCCTGAACCCGAACGGCGTGCTCTTTGGCGCCGGTTCGCAGGTCAACGTCGGCGGCCTGGTGGCTTCGACCCTCAGCATGAGCAACGCCGACTTCATGGCCGGCAGGCACGTGTTCACCGGTTCGGGCAGCTCGGGCTCGGTGGTCAACAAGGGTACGCTGACGGCGGCCGACGGCGGCTACATCGCGCTGCTGGCGCCTGAAGTGCGCAACGAAGGCGTGATAGCCGCGAGGCTGGGCGTCGCCTTGCTGGCGGCCGGCAACAAGGTCACCCTCAACATCGACAACGGCAATCTGCTGGGCTACAGCATCGACCAGGCGGCCCTCAATGCACTGGCCGACAACCGGCACCTGATCCAGGCCGACGGCGGGCAGGTGTTCCTGACGGCAAGCGCCACAGACGCCTTGCTGCGCACGGTGGTCAACAACTCCGGCATTATTGAAGCCAAGACCCTGAACAACCAGGGCGGCGTGATCCGCCTTGAAGGCGGCGACAGCGGTGTGGTGCATGTGGGCGGCACGCTGGACGCCAGCGGCAAGGGCGCGGGCGAGCGCGGCGGCAAGGTACAAATCACCGGCGACAAGGTGGGCCTGTTTGATGGGGCCAGCGTCGATGTCTCGGGCGATGCCGGCGGCGGCACCGCACTGATAGGCGGCGACTTCCAGGGCAAGAATGCGGCGGTCAAAAACGCCTCGGCCACCTATGTGAGTGCGGACGCAAACGTGAACGCCGACGCCATCACTTCGGGCGACGGCGGCAAGGTGATTGTCTGGTCTGACGGCACCACGCGCTACAACGGCAGCATCTCGGCCAAGGGCGGCACGGGCAGCGGCAACGGCGGTTTTGTCGAGGTGTCAGGCAAGGGCCTGCTGGCCTTCAAGGGCGAGGTCGATACCTCGGCGGCGAATGGCCACAAGGGCACGCTGCTGCTGGACCCGACCAATATCTGGATCGCCGTCGACAACGCCAGCGCGGATGCCGCTGCGGGCTATGCCGTGGGCGACAGCAGCGCCGACGGCGGCGCGGGCCAGCCCTTTACCGCCAGCGGCGCGGTGGATGATTCGCTGCTGACCACCGCGTCCCTCACGGCCGCGCTGGCCAATAACGACGTGGTCATCACCACCAATAATGCAGATGGCGGAGCCGCAGGCAACATCACGGTCGTTGACGCCGTGACTTATACCGGCTCAAACAGCAGCTCGCTGACCTTGCTTGCCACCAACAACATCAACATCAACCAGTCGATCAGCAGCAGCAATGGCTCGCTGAGCGTAAACGCCACCGCCAGCTCAGGCGATATCAGCCTGGCCAACGGCGCGGGCATCAGCACCAACGGCGGCAATGTGAAACTGACTGGCCGGGACATCACCATCGGCAACGGTTCTACCGTTACCGCCGGCTACGTGCAGCTTAGCGGCGGCCAGGACATCATCTTTAACGGCACAGGCGCCATCAACGCCTCGGCTGACGTCTACCTGGGGGGACGCAACATCCAGCAGGGCGGCACCGGCGTTGCCGTCACCGGCAACAACCTCGTCATACAGTCAAGCGGTTATATCGGCAACAGCGCTGCTGCGGTGGCGGGTGACGACACGCTCAACACCCAGGTGAACACGCTCGCCGCAGTGGCGCCGGGTGCGATTTCGGTGAGCAACACCGGCGCGTTGACGGTGGGTACGGCCTCCACACACCACGGCTTGCCCTTCCCCGGTGGGGGCGGGACGGTTGTCGGCGTCAGCAGCACGGGCGGCGCGATCTCGCTGGCCACTGTCGACTCAGGCGGCGCAACGGACAACCTGACGCTGAACAGCGCCGTCAGCACCACCGGCGGCAGCGCCAACACCATCACGCTGGCCGCCGACGACCACTATGCGCAAAACGCGGCGACGGTATCCACCGTGGGCGCGAACGTGACCATCAGCGCGGGCCGGACCCTGACCGCCTCCGGCAGCGGCAGCAGCGCCATCGTGACGTCGGGCGCACCCGGCGGCACGGACACCAACGGCTCGAATGCCGGCAATATCCAGCTCAGCACCAGCGGCGCCAATGGCGGCTCGATCACCGTGACAGGCGACCTCACCGCGCAGGGCAGCAACGCCAATGCCAACAGCACCACGGGCAATGCCGCCAACGCCGGCGGCCGCGGCGGCAATGTGACGGTGACCACGGCCACCCCGGGCGCCGGCATCGCCATCAGCGGCAATGTGCTGGCCAACGGCGGTAACGGCAGCGGCGGCGGCACCAACTTTGCCTGGATGTTCGGCACCGGCGGCAACGGCGGCAACATCACGCTGAGGAACACCGGCAACACCGGCGCCGGCGCCATCAGCGTAGGCAACCTTGCCGCCCAGGGCGGGCAGGCGGGTTACGTCGGCAATGGCGGCAGCGGCGGCACCGTCATCGTGACCACGGCCGGCACGGGCGCGGCATCCATCACCACGGGCACCATCGGCACCTGGGGCGGCAGGTACGTTGCCAACTCCAACCCCGGCAGCAACGGCGGCAATGCCGGCAATGTCACCCTGGGCACGGTAGGCGCGGGCGCCACCATCCAGTTCGGCAACCTCGACGCACACGGCGGTGCGGGTTCGCTCAACCGCGTCAACACCAACTACGGCAGCGCGACCATCACCTCAGGCACAGGCGGCACGGTGGCCATCACTTCCACGGGCACCAATGCCGACATCACCGGCAGCGGCAACGTCCTGAGCTTTGTCGAAAATGCAGGCTGCAGCAACAACGCCTTGTGCTCCATAGGCGCCGCGGGCAACATCACCATGACGGCCAGCAACGGCAGCGTCAGCCTGGCCGGCAACGCAAACGCCAAGGGCGGCAATGCCGTGGGCGGCGGCGCCCTGTTGCTCAATAACGGTGGCGCGGGCGGCAGCGTGACGGTGACCGCGGGCGGCACCAACCACAATGTGGCTATAGGCAGCATCGACGCGACTGGCGGTAGCGCACTGGCCGGTGGCGCCGCAGGGGCCAGCAAAGCGGTGGTTGTGACCGCCGCGGATGGTTATGTGCAGCAGGTGTCCGGCGGCTGGTTCAATGGTTTGACGGTTGCCGTGACGGCCAACCGCGGCATAGGCGCGGGCACGGGAGCGGGCGACCTGAGCCAGCGCCTGGGCATCATCCCGGTGACGGGCACGGCACGCAACGCGACCGGCAACGTCGCCACGCGCGCGGGCAACGTACGCGTCATTTATGGTGGCGGCGCGGTGAGCCTGGTCGGCACCCAGGTGCAGAATCTGTTCACGACGGGAGACTTGGACATCGCCACCAGCAACGGCGCGCTCACGGTGAGCGGCCTGGGCCGCAACGGCGCCGGCAACATCAGCCTGAGCGCGGGCGGCGGCAACGACCTGACCATCAACAACCTGGGCACGCTGTCGGCCATCAACGGCAATATCCGCCTTGAAGCCGGGCGCGACGTCATCTTCTCGGGCAGCGCAAGTGCCCAGACCACAACCGGCGACATTTACGTTTCAGCCGGCGCGAACATCCAGCAGGCCGCCACCTCGACGGCGCTCACCGGCAACAACCTGGCCGTGCGGGCCGGCGGCTACATCGGCGACGGCGCGGGCGGCGACAACAGCCTCAACACCAGTGTGAATGCGCTCTCAGCGGTGGCCGGCACCAACATCGGCATCAGCAACAACAAGGCGCTGGCGATTGACCAGGTGACCTTTGCAGGCGGCACCGCTCCCGGTGGCGCCATCAACGGTGTGTCGACCACCGGCACCGGCAATGTAGCCGTGGGCACCACGGTCGGCGCCTTGACGGTGACCGCGCCTGTTTCTGTGGCCGACGGAACGCTGACCCTCAGTGGCGCGGACGGCCTGGCGCTCAATGCCGCCGTCAGCAATGCCACGCGCGCGGTGCAGCTAGCCGCCGGCAGCGGCAGCATCAGCGGCACGGGCCTGGTCACGGCGGGCGCGCTTACGGCCAATGCCGGCACCGGCATCAGCCTGAACGCCGACGCGACGTCGCTGACCGCCACCAGCACTTCCGGGGCTATCAACGCGACCCTGGCCAACGGCGGCAGTATCGAGAACGTCGCCACCACGGGCACGGTGGACCTGACGGCCACGGCCGGCAACCTGGACGTGAAAACCGTTTCCGGCTCGGGCGTGACGCTCACGGCCGCTCTAGGTGCCATCACCGACGCCAACGGCACCGACAACAACATCACGGCCACTACCTTGACCGCTTCGTCGCAGGACGGCATCGCGCTGGGCACCGACGTCAGCGGCCTGCAGACGCTGTCCACCACCGGCGCCACGGGTGACATCAGCATCAGCACCGCCAACGCGATAGACACCGCCAATTTCAGCATCAGCACCGACAGCGGCTCGGCGCAGAACGTCAGCCTCACCTCTAGCTCCGCTTCGGGCATCACGGTGGGCAATGCCTTTGCTGCCACCAATGACAACATCAACCTCACGGCCACGGCGGGCGACATCAACCTGAACAGCGCCATCGGCGCCGCAGGCCTGGCGCTCAGCGCCCAGGGCAGCATCCTTGCCCCGGCGGCCATCAACGTCAGCGGCGTGTTTGACCTCAAGGCCGGCACCTTCAGCCAGACCGGCACTTTGCCCACCTTCTCCGCGGGTGACTTCCGCATCACCGGCGGCACCTTTGTGCGCGTGCTGGGCGGCGACGGCCTGAGCACCGGCACGGCCTACCAGATCGCCGACATCTACGGCCTGCAGGGCGCGGGCTCCGCCGGCATGCGGGACAAGAACTTCAAACTGGCCAACAACATCGATGCCAGCGGCACGGCCAACTGGAATGCGGGTGAGGGTTTTACCCCTATAGGTGCCAACTTCTCCGAGTTCTCAGGCAGCCTGAACGGGCAGAACCACACCATCAGCAACCTGACCATCAACCGGGCGGCCACTGACTTTGTCGGATTGTTCGGGGCGACGACGGCGTTCAGCGCGATCAGCAACCTCGGGTTGGTAGACAGCAGTATCACAGGGCACTACCGGGTCGGCGGATTGGCCGGGCAAGGCGTTGGAGCCATCACCAACAGCTATGTCATGAATACGACCATCACCGGCAATGCTGTTGTCGGCGGGCTGACGGGCTTTAACGGCGGAACGATCACCAACAGCTATGCAACGGGCGGTGCGGTCAGCGGGGACACGGTGGGTGGCCTGGTGGGCACCAACTTTGGCACTGTGGTCAACAGCTATGCGTCCACCGGCGTGAGCGGCACCACCACCGGCGGCCTGGTGGGAGGCCAGGACGGTAGTGTCACGGCAAGCTTCTGGGACATGCAGACCAGCGGCCAGAGCACCAGTTCGGGCGGTGCGGGCGCCGTGGGTAAAAACACCGCGGACATGATGAAGGCCCAGACCTTTACCGACGCCGGCTGGAACGCCAGCAACGTCGGCGGCGACGGCACCACATGGCGCATCTACGAAGGCAACACCGGCCCGCTGCTGCGCAGCTTCCTGACCGGGCTGACTTTGGCCGACACCAGCGTGACCTACAACGGCGGCACGCAGGCAGGCGCCACCACCGCCACCGCGGGTGTGTCGGGAAGCAACGTGACCGCGCGCAACGCGGGCAGCTACCGCACGGGTTATTACTCTAACCAGCAGGGTTACGACATCATCGGCGGCGGGCTGGACATCGCCAAAGCCGACCTGACGCTGACGACCAGCGACGTCGTCAAAACCTATGACGGCACGACCTCGGCCGCCGGCACTGCCGTGGCCACGGCCGGCACGGCGCTGCTGGGCGGCGACACCGCCAGCGGAGGCGCTTTTGCCTTCACCAACAAAAACGTGGGCACCGGCAACAAGACGGTGACGGCGGCCGGCGTGACGGTCAATGACGGCAATGGCGGCAACAACTACAACGTCAGCTACGCAGACAACACCAGCAGCACCATCAACAAGGCCAACCTGACGGTGACGGCTGACGCCGTGACCAAGACCTATGACGGCACGACCAGCGCTGCGGGCTCGGGCACCGTCGGCACGCTCGCCGGCGCTGGTGCGGGTGAGGTCGTCAACACGGCCGCCACGCAAGCCTTTACCGACAAAAACTTCGGCGTCGGCAACAAGACGGTGCAGGCCAGCGGCCTGACCATCAAGGACAGTGGCAACGTTGACGTCACGGGCAACTACAACATTGCCTACGTCGACAACACGACCAGCACGATCAACAAGGCTGACCTGACGGTGACGGCCAATGCCGTGACCAAGACCTACGACGGCACAACCGCCGCCACCGGTACGGGAACCGTGGCTGCGCTGGCTGGCGCGGCCGCCGGTGAAGTGGTGGACGCCGCCGGCAGCCAGGCTTTCCTCGACAAGAACTTCGGCATAGCCAACAAGTCCGTGCGCGCCAGCGGCGTGACCATCAAGGACAGCGGCAACGTCGACGTCACGGGCAACTACAACATTGCTTATGTGGACAACACGGCCAGCACCATCAACAAGGCCGACTTGACGGTGACGGCCAATGCGGTGACCAAGACTTACGACGGCACAACCGCCGCCACCGGCACGGGCTCCGTGGCTGCACTGGCAGGCGCCGGCGCAGGTGAGGTGGTGGATGCCGCAGGCAGCCAGGCCTTCCTCGACAAGAACTTCGGCATTGGCAACAAGACGGTGCGCGCCAGCGGCGTGACCATCAAGGACAGCGGCAACGCCGACGTAACGGGCAACTACAACATTGCCTACGTCGACAACACGGCCAGCACCATCAACAAGGCTAACGTGACCCTGTCGACTTCCGACGTCACCAAGACCTACGACGGCACAACCGGTGCGGCAGGCACGGTGGTGGTGACGGCGGGCACAGTGTTCGCGGGCGACAACAGCACAGGCGGTACGTTCACCTTTAACGACAAAAACGTTGGCAACGGCAACAAGACCGTGACGACTGCGGGCGTGACAGTGGGTGACGGCGTCAACAACGCCAACTACAACGTCAGCTACGCCGACAACACCACCAGCACCATCAACCAGGCCAACCTGGTGCTGACCACCAACAACGTCACCAAGACCTATGACGGTACGACCAGCGCCGCGGGTACTGCAGCGGTGTCCAGCGGCACCGTGTTCAGCGGTGACAGCCTCTCGGGCGGCAGCTTCGCCTTTACCGACAAGAACTTTGGCGCGGGCAACAAGACCGTGACGGCGGCCGGCGTGACGGTGAATGACGGCAATGGCGGCAACAACTACAACGTCAGCTACGTTGACAACACCAGCAGCACCATCAACAAGGCCAACCTGACGGTGACTGCGACTGGTGTGACCAAGACTTACGACGGTACGACCAGCGCCACAGGCACGGGCTCCATCGGCACACTGGCAGGCGCCGGCGCGGGTGAAGTCGTCGACACCGCCGCTACGCAAGTCTTTACCGACAAGAACTTCGGCATAGGCAACAAGACGGTTCAGGCCAGCGGCCTGACCATCAAGGACAGCGGCAATGTGGATGTGACCGGCAACTACAACATTGCCTACGTCGACAACACCACCAGCACCATCAACAAGGCCGACCTGACGGTCACGGCCACGGGTGTGACCAAGACCTACGACGGCACAACCACCGCCACCGGCACGGGCACCGTGGCTGCGCTGGCAGGCGCCGGCGCGGGTGAAGTGGTGGATGCCGTCGGCAGCCAGGCCTTCCTCGACAAGAACTTCGGCATCGGCAACAAATCCGTGCGCGCCAGCGGCGTGACCATCAAGGACAGCGGCAACGCTGACGTGACGGGCAACTACAACATTGCCTATGTGGACGACACCACCAGCACCATCAACAAGGCCAATGTGACCTTGTCGACCTCCGACGTCACCAAGACCTACGACGGCACGACGGGTGCGGCAGGTACTGTGGTGGTAACGGCCGGCACGGTGTTCGCGGGCGACACCAGCACGGGCGGCACCTTCACCTTCACCGACAAAAACGTCGGCACGGGCAACAAGACCGTGACGACAGCCGGCGTGACAGTGGGCGACGGCGTCAACAACGCCAACTACAACGTCAGCTACGCAGACAACACCAGCAGCACGATCAGCCAGGCCAACCTGACGGTCACCGCCACCGGCGTGACCAAGACTTACGACGGCACGACCAGTGCCACCGGCACGGGCTCCGTCGGCACCTTGGCAGGCGCCGGTGCGGGTGAGTCGGTCAACACGGCCGCCACGCAGGTCTTTACCGACAAGAACTTCGGCATTGGCAACAAGACGGTGCAGGCCAGCGGCCTGACCATCAAGGACAGCGGCAACGTCGATGTGACAGGCAACTACAACATCACTTACGTCGACAACACCACCAGCACCATCAACAAGGCCAGCCTGACGGTCACGGCTAACGGCGTGACCAAGACCTATGACGGTACGACCAGTGCAACCGGTACGGGCACGGTTGCCGCGCTGGCAGGCGCCGGCGCGGGTGAAGTGGTGGATGCCGCAGGCAGCCAGGCCTTCCTCGACAAGAACTTCGGCATTGGCAACAAGTCGGTGCGCGCCAGCGGCGTCACCATCAAGGACAGCGGCAATGTCGACGTCACGGGCAACTACGACATCGCCTATGTGGATAACACCACCAGCACCATCAACAAGGCCAGCCTGAGCCTATCGACCTCAGACGTCACCAAGACCTACGACGGCGGCTTCTTTGCCACCGGTACCGTGGTGGTGACGGCGGGCACCGTGTTCGCGGGTGACAGCACCTCGGGCGGCGCGTTCACCTTTATCGACAAGAACGTCGGTGCGGGCAACAAGACGGTGCTGACCAGCGGCGTGACGGTGGGTGACGGCGTGAATAACAACAACTACAACGTCAGCTATGTAAGCAACAACACCAGCACCATCAACCAGGCCAACCTGACGCTGACCACCAACAACGTCACCAAGACCTATGACGGTACGACGGCGGCGACCGGCACGGCCACGGTGTCGGCCGGAACGCTGTTTGGCGGTGACAGCCTGACGGGCGGCAGCTTTGCCTTTACCGACAAGAATGCCGGCACGGGCAGCAAGACGGTGACGGCGACGGGCGTCACGGTGGGTGACGGCATCAACAACGGCAACTACAACGTCAGCTATGTGGACAACACCACCAGCACCATCAACAGGGCCAACCTGACGGTGACAGCCGATGCGGTGACCAAGACCTACGACGGCACACTGGCCGCTGCGGGCTCGGGCACCGTCGGCACGCTGGCAGGCGCCGGTGCGGGTGAAGTGGTCAACACGGCCGCTACGCAAGTGTTTACCGACAAGAACTTCGGCATCGGCAACAAGACGGTGCAGGCCAGCGGCCTGACCATCAAGGACAGCGGCAATGTCGATGTCACGGGCAACTACAACATCAGCTACGTGGACAACACGGCCAGCACCATCAACAAGGCCAATGTGACCTTGTCGACGTCTGATGTCACCAAGACCTACGACGGGACAACCGGCGCGGCAGGTACGGTGGTCGTCACTGCAGGCACAGTGTTTGCAGGCGACAACACCACGGGTGGCAGCTTCGCGTTCACCAACAAGAATGCCGGTACAGGCAACAAGACAGTGACGACCACCGGCGTGACGGTGGGCGACGGCGTGAACAACGCCAACTACAACGTCACGTATGCCGACAACACGACCAGTACCATCAACCAGGCCAACCTGGTACTGACCACCAACAACGTCACCAAAACCTATGACGGCACGACCGGCGCTGCGGGCACGGCAGCCGTGTCCAGCGGCACCGTGTTCACGGGTGACAGCATCTCCGGCGGCAGCTTCGCCTTCACCGACAAGAACGTCGGCGCCGGCAACAAGACGGTCACAACCGCCGGCGTGACGGTGACTGACGGCAATGGCGGCAACAACTACAACGTCACCTATGCCGACAACACCACCAGCACCATCAACCAGGCCAACCTGGTGCTGACCACCAACAACGTCACCAAGACCTATGACGGCACGCTAGGTGCTGCGAGCACGGCCGTGGTGTCCAGCGGCACCGTGTTCGGCGGTGACAGCATTTCGGGCGGCAGCTTCGCCTTTACCGACAAGAACGCAGGCACCGGCAACAAGACGGTGACGACAGCAGGCGTGACGGTAGGCGACGGTGTGAACAACGGCAACTACAACATCAGCTACGTTGACAACACGACCAGCACCATCAACAAGGCCAACGTGACCTTGTCGACCTCCGACGTCACCAAAACCTATGACGGCACGACCGGCGCTACAGGCGCGGTGGTGGTGACGGCAGGCACGGTGTTCGCCGGTGACAACGCCACGGGCGGCAGCTTCGCCTTCACCGACAAGAACGCGGGCACCGGTAACAAGACGGTGACGACGGCCGGCGTGACGGTGGGCGACGGCGTCAACAACGCCAACTACAACGTCAGCTACGTGGACAACACCACCAGCACCATCAACCAGGCCAGCCTGACGGTGTCCACCAGCAACGTCACCAAAACCTACGACGGCAACACGTCGGCGGCTGGCAGCGCGACCGTGACCGGCGGCACGCTGTTCAGCGGCGACAGCCTGACGGGCGGCAGCTTTGCCTTCACCGACAAGAACGCCGGCAACGGCAACAAGACGGTGCAGACCAGCGGCGTGACGGTGGGCGACGGCGTGAACAACGGCAACTACGCCGTCACCTACGCCGACAACACCACCAGCACCATCAACCCGTTTGCCGTGAGCGTGTCGGGCACCCGCAGCTATGACGGCACGGCCGACGTGGCCGCCGGTGTGCTGACCATTGGCGCCCTGGTGGGCAGCGAAACCCTGGGCCTGGCGGGCACCGCCACCATGGGTGACAAGAACGTGGGCGCCAACAAGACGCTGACGGTCGCGGGCCTGAGCCTGACCGACGGCAGCGGCCTGGCCAGCAACTACACCTTCACCGGCGGCACGCAGCAGGCCAGCGTGACCCAGGCCAGCCTGACGGTGGGCACCAGCAATGTCACCAAAACCTATGACAGCACTACCTCGGCAGTCGGCACGGCCACGGTGACCGGCGGCACGCTGTTTGCCGGCGACAGCCTGACGGGCGGCAGCTTTGCCTTTACCGACAAGAATGCCGGCACGGGCAACAAGACGGTGACGACCAGCGGCGTGACGGTGGGCGACGGCGTGAACAATGGCAACTACGCAGTCACCTACAGCAACAACACGACCAGCACCATCAACAAGGCCGACCTGACGGTCACGGCCAGCGGTGTGGACAAGGTCTATGACGGCGGCACCGCCGCCACCGTGGGCTACGGCGACAACCGCCTGGGCAGCGATGTGCTGAGCATCACGGGCGTTGCCGCGTTTGGCGACAAGAACGCCGGCACCGGCAAATCGGTGGGCGTGAACAGCATCGCCCTGGGCGGCACGGACGCCGGCAACTACAACCTGCTGAACACCACCACCAGCACCACAGCCAGCATTACGCCCAAGGCGCTGACGGTCACGGCCAACGGCGACACCAAGCTGTATGACGGCTCGGCCTACAGCGGCGGCAATGGCGTGAGCTACAACGGCTTTGTGGCGGGTGACTCGGTCTCCGACATCGGCGGTGCGCTGGCTTACGGCGGTTCTTCGCAAGGGGCCGTCGCCGCGGGCAACTATGTGATCTCGGCGGGCGGCCTGAGCTCGATCTCGGGCAACTATGCCCTGGCTTTTGTGAATGGCGGACTCAGCATCGTGACCTCCAACGCCAGCACGGCGGCCGTCGGTAACGCCGGCCTCGTCAGCTCGTATGACGCAGCGCTGCAGGCGCTGGCAGGCCTGGGCGGCTCGTTCGGTGGTGGTGGCGGCGGTTTCGGCGGTAGCGCTGCGTCGGACGCGCTGGCAGCGGCTGCGGCTGAGGCTGGCAATACAGACGAGAAGTAGGCTCCCCCCGTTCAGGCTCACTTCGTGTAGCCTGCTCCCCCCTCAGGGGGCGGCGCCTGCGGCCCGGCAAAGCCGGTTCCACGGCGCCTGCTGATGTAGGGGCCTCTCCCGTTCGGGCTCGGCTTGTCGAAGATCTTCGGCAGGCTCAGGCGCGTCGCTGACACGCCTGGCCGTCCGCCTCTACTGCATTGGCAGTATTGCTGCGTGGGGCAAGCCTGCACAAAATCAAGGCCATAAGAGCGCATCTCTTCGGGGACGGACGCCGCGCATTTCCGTCTTGTTGGCTACGGCCTTGAAAGTTCCCGATGAAAACCCATGCCAGCATGAACCGTATCTACCGCCTGGTGTGGAATGCGGCTTTGAATCTTTGGGTGGCGGTGGCGGAAAACGCCAGGGGGCGCGGCAAGGCCGGCTCAGCCCGCAACAAAGCCGCCTTGCTGATGCTGGTGCCGCTGTCGGCTTTGATGCATCAGGCCCAGGCGGCGGATGCGGCGAATGCGGCTGTTGTTTCTGGAGCGGGCACGGTCGCCACTTCAGGGGTGACCACCACCATTAACCAGACCACCCAGAAACTGGCGATTGACTGGACCTCGCTTTCCACCCGCGCCAACGAGGCGCTGGTGTTTAACCAGCCGAACGCGCAGGCGATTGCGCTGAACCGCATCATCGGTAGCAGCCCAAGCGAGCTGCTGGGCAGCCTCACTGCCAATGGCCAGGTCTTTATCCTGAACCCGAACGGCGTGTTGTTTGGCGCAGGCTCGCAAGTCAACGTCGGCGGCCTGGTGGCTTCTACCCTGAGCTTGAGCAATGCCGACTTTGAAGCCGGCAACTACAAGTTCACAGGTTCGGGCTCAGGCTCCGTCATCAATCAAGGCGCCTTGAATGCAGGGCAGGGCGGTTACCTCGCCTTGCTGGCGCCTGAAGTGCGCAATGAAGGCGTGATGACGGCGAGCCTGGGCACAGCACTTCTGGCCGCCGGCAACAAGGTCACGCTGAATCTCGACAACGGCAGCCTGCTGGGCTACAGCATCGATCAAGGTGCAATCAATGCCCTGGCCGAGAACAAACAGCTGATCAAAGCCGATGGCGGGCAGGTGCTGCTCGGCGCCAAGGCACTCAATAGCCTGACGGCGGCCACGGTGAACAACACCGGCGTGATTGAAGCGAAGACGATACAGAACAAAGCCGGCCGCATCATGCTGATGGGCGATATGGACACCGGCACGGTTAACGTGGCGGGCACGCTGGACGCTAGCGCACCGAACACCGACGGTATGGGCGGCGACGGCGGTTTTATCGAAACCAGCGCCGCCCACGTCAAGGTAGCCGCCGGCACACGCGTGACCACGCAGGCAGCCAGCGGCCGGACCGGCCAGTGGCTGATAGACCCGCAGGACTACACGGTCGCGGCCAGCGGCGGCGACATCACCGGCGCCGACCTGAGCGCCAACCTGGGCACCACCAATGTCACCCTGCTGAGCAGCGGCGGCGCCGCAGCGGGCAATGGCGATATCAATATCAATGACGCGGTGAGCTGGAGCGCCAACACACTGACGCTCACGGCGGCGCGCGACGTCAATTTCAACGCCGTGGCCTCGGCCACCGGCAGCGCGGGCCTGGTGATGAACACCGGCACCGCCAACGGCGCCGACGCGGCCGTCGCGGGCGGGCTGGTCAAGATGGCGCTGGGCCCCGGCGGCTTCACCGGCCGGGTCGACATGGCCACGGGCACCAGCCTCAATATCAACGGTGAGGCCTACACCATCGTCAACAGCCTGGGCGCGGAGGGTGTGCTTTCGGGCAACGACCTGCAGGGCATGTATGGCAACCCTGCGGCCCGTTTTGTGCTGGGCAGCGACATAGACGCCAGCGCCACCAGCACATGGAACTCGGGCGCGGGCTTTACCAGCCTGGCCAATTTCAGCGGGCGCTTTAACGGCCTGGGCCACAACATCAGCAACCTCACGGTCAACCGGCCGGGTGTCAATGAGGTCGGCCTCTTCGGCAGGCTGGAGACCGGTGCGCGCGTCGGCAACGTGGGTCTGGCCGGCGGCAGCTTCACCGGTCTCACCGGCGTCGGCGCCCTGGTGGGCGGCGCCGCCGCCATCACCGACACCGTCGTCTACAACAGCTATGCCACGGCCGCCGTGAACGGCAGCGTCACTTTCGGCGGCCTGGTGGGGCATGGCGGCAATATGTCCATCCTCAACAGCTACGCCACTGGCGCCGTGACGGGTGACGCCAGCTCCGGCCAGAGTGCCGGCGGCCTCGTGGGGGCCTTCAGCAGCGGCGGGAAGATATCCAACAGCTATGCGACCGGCAATGTGAGCAGCTCGGGCAATTCCGCCAGGGTGGGCGGGCTGGTCGGCAATGCGGGAAACTCCGCCGCCATCACCGGCAGCTACGCCACGGGCGCGGTCTCCGGCGGTGGCACGTCCGCGAATGTCGGCGGGCTTGTGGGATTTGGGTTCGCGCTCAGCATCACCGGCAGCCACGCAGCCGGCGCGGTTACCGCCGCCGGCGCCTCCAGCATGGCCGGCGGGCTGGTGGGCCAGTTGCCCGTGTCTTCCAGCATTGCCACCAGCTACGCGAGCGGCAACGTCAGCAGCGGGGGTTCGTTTGTCGGTGGACTGGTGGGTTTTATGAATCCATCCAACATCAGTGCGAGCTACGCGACGGGTTCGGTCACCGTGACCGGCAACCCGTCGATCTCACAAGCCGGCGGACTCGCCGGGGCCGCCAGTGGCGGCACCATCACCGGCAGCTACGCAACCGGCGCGGTGCTGGGCACCGGCGCAGTCGCCGGCACTTCCGGTGTGGGCGGCCTGGTCGGAAGCGCGAGCAGCACGACCATAGACAACAGCTATGCCACAGGCACGGTGGGCGTCAACGCCACCGGAAACAGCGGCGCCAGGCGTGTGGGCGGTCTGGTGGGCAGCCTCAGCGGCGGCGCCATCTCCAACAGCTATGCCACCGGTGCGGTGACCGGCCCGCTCTACGTCGGCGGTCTGGTGGGCTTGATGACTTCGTTCTCCTCCTCCGTCTCCATTACCGCCAGCTATGCCACGGGCTCCGTGACCAACACCGGCATCACCGGTGAGGCCGGGGGACTGGTGGGTTTTTCAAACGCTGAAACCGGGACCATCAGCAACAGCTATGCCACGGGCAACGTTGACAACGGAGCCTCGGGGCACGCCGGCGGCGGCCTGATAGGCCTCTTCAACGCCACCACCACCGTGAGCAACAGCTATGCCACTGGCGCAGTGAGCGGCGCCGGCTTTCGCGGCGGCCTGGTCGGTAGTGGCCTCGGCAGCTTGGTCAACAATTTCTGGAACTCAAGCACCTCGACCACCGATTTCGGGTTTGGAGAGACCTCCAGCAACACCGGCGCCGCGCCGCTGACCAGCGCGCAGTTCACGAACGGCGCCAACTTCACCGGCGCCGGCTGGAGCGTGGCCAACACGGGCGGCAGCAGCGCCGTCTGGCGCATCTACGAGGGCCACACCGGCCCCTTGCTGCGCAGCCTGCTGAGGGTGGTGACCCTGGCCGACGCGGCCGACGCCAGCCTGGTCTACAACGGCGGCACACAAACCGCCGCCGCAACAACCAACACCGAGCCGGGCTTGCTGGGCGCCGCTGCGACCGGCCGCAATGCGGGTTTTTACAACGGCTACTACTCCACTCAGCAGGGCGGCCTGGACATCGTCGGCGGCAACCTGACCATCACGCGGGCCAACCTGACCGTGAGCAGCAGCGACGTCAGCCGCGCCTATACCGGCGACACCACGGCCGCCGGCTCGGCGGTGGTGACGGGCGGTGCACTGCAGGGCAGCGATCTGCTCAGCGGCGGCAGCTTTGCCTTTGCCGACAAGCATGTGGGCACCGGCAAGACGGTGAACGTCAGCGGCATCACGGTGGCAGACGGCAACGGCGGGGCCAACTACAACCTCACACTGGTAGATAACACCACCAGCACCATCAGCAAAGCCGACCTGACGGTGACGGCTGCGGGCGTGATCAAGACCTACGACGGCACGCTTAGCGCCGCCGGCAGCGCGACTGTGGACCCTCTCGCGGGAGCGGGTGCGGGTGAAGTGGTCAACACCGCCGCCACGCAAGCCTTTACCGACAAGAACTTCGGCGTCGGCAACAAGACGGTGCGTGCCAGCGGCCTGACCATCAAGGACAGCGGCAATGCCGATGTGACCGGCAACTACAACATCAGCTACGTCGATAACACCACCAGCACGATCAACAAAGCCGACCTGACGGTCACCGCCACCGGTGTGAACAAGACCTACGATGGCACGGCCAGCGCAACCGGCGCAGGCTCCGTCAGTACGCTCGCGGGCGCCGGTGCAGGCGAGGTCGTCAACACTGCCGCCACGCAGGTCTTTACCGACAAGAACTTTGGCCTGGGCAACAAGACGGTGCAGGCCAGCGGCCTGACCATCAAGGACAGCGGCAACGTGGATGTGACGGGCAACTACAACATTGCCTACGTCGACAACACCACCAGCACCATCAACAGGGCCAACCTGACGGTGACGGCCGATGCGGTGACCAAGACCTACGACGGCACACTGGCCGCTGCGGGCTCGGGCACCGTGGGCACACTGGCAGGCGCCGGCGCGGGCGAAGTGGTCAACACGGCCGCCACACAAGCCTTTACCGACAAGAACTTCGGCGTCGGCAACAAGACGGTGCAAGCCAGCGGCCTGACCATCAAGGACAGCGGCAATGTCGATGTCACGGGCAACTACAACATTGCCTACGTCGACAACACGGTCAGCACCATTAATAAGGCAGATGTGACGCTATCCACCAGCGATGTCACCAGGACCTATGACGGCACTACGGGTGCGGCTGGCTCAGTAGTGGTCACGGCAGGTACGGTGTTCGTCGGTGACAGTGCCACAGGCGGCACATTCGCCTTCACCAACAAGAACGCCGGCACAGGCAACAAGACGGTGACGACCACCGGCGTGACGGTGGGCGATGGCGTGAACAACGCCAACTACAACGTCACGTATGCGGACAACACCACCAGCACCATCAACAAGGCCAACCTGGTGCTGACCACCAACGATGTCACCAAGACTTATGACGGCACGCTCAGCGCCGTGGGCACGGCGACGGTCGCCAGCGGCGCTGTGTTCACGGGTGACAGCATTTCAGGCGGCAGCTTTGCCTTTACCGACAAGAACGTCGGCAGCGGCAACAAGACGGTCACCACCGCCGGCGTGACGGTGACTGACGGCAACGGCGGCAACAACTACAACGTCACCTATGCAGACAACACCACCAGCACGATCAACCAGGCCAACCTGACGCTGTCGACCAGCAACGTCACCAAGACCTACGACGGCACGCTAGGTGCGACCGGTGCGGTGGTCGTCACGGCGGGTACGGTGTTCGCAGGCGACAACACCTCGGGCGGCAGCTTTGCCTTTACCGACAAGAACGCCGGCACCGGCAACAAGGCAGTGGCCACCAGTGGCGTGACGGTGGGCGACGGCGTGAACAACGGCAACTACAACATCAGCTACGTTGACAACACGACCAGCACCATCAATAGGGCCAACGTAACCCTGTCGACTTCCGACGTCACCAAAACCTATGACAGCACAACCAGCGCCGCAGGCACCGCCGTGGTGACCAGTGGCACTGTGTTTGGCGGCGACAGCCTCACGGGTGGCACTTTCGCCTTTACCGACAAGAACTTTGGCGTTGGCAACAAGACGGTGACGACAGCGGGTGTGACGGTAGGCGACGGTGTCAATAACGCGAACTACAACGTCAGCTACGCCAACAACACGACGAGCACGATCAACAAGGCCGACCTGACGGTGACGGCCAGTGGCGTCAACAAGGTCTACGACGGTACGACAGCTGCTACCGTAGGCTATGGCGACAACCGCCTGGGCAGCGATGTGCTGAGCGTCACGGGCGCCGCATCCTTTGCCGACAAGAATGCCGGCGCCGGTAAATCGGTAGGGGTGAACAGCATCGCCGTTGGCGGCACGGATGCGGGCAACTACAACCTGCTGAACACCACGGCAACGACGACGGCAACCATCACGCCCAAAGCGCTGACGGTAACGGCCGCCGGCGACAGCAAGAACTATGACGGCGTGGCTTATAGCGGCGGCAAGGGCGTGAGCTACAGCGGCTTTGTAGCGGGCGACTCCGTCTCCGATATAGGCGGCACTCTGGCTTACGGCGGCTCGTCGCAAGGCGCTGTTGCTGCGGGCAATTACCTCATCACGCCCGGTGGCCTGAACTCGATCTCGGGCAACTACGCGCTGGGTTTCACCAGCGGCGCGCTCAGCATTACGGCGGTGGATGCCAGCTCGGCCTCGCTGGGCGGCCTTACGCTGGTCGGTGCCTATGACAGCGCCATGCAGGCCCTGGCCGGTGTGGGTGCACCCGGTGGTGGTTTTGGCGGCAGCGCTGCCGCTGATGCGCTGGCTGCCGCAGCGGCCGAGGCTGGCAATACAGACGAAAAGTAAATTCAAAGGCAGGGGTACAAGGCCTGAAGCCATTTCAGAACGCCACTCTTGCTTACTCCCTCCCCCGCTGGGGGAGGGCAGGGGTGGGGGCCAGCGGCCCTCAAACACCTCTTGGGGAAATTTCAACCGCCGCGAGCCCCCATCCCAACCTTCCCCCAGCGGGGGAAGGAGAAAAACAGAAGGCCAAGGTCTCTTGTACAGGCGGCTTCCCATCATGAGCCGCTCCGCACCATTGCATTTGTAATGTGAGGCCCATAGGCGAATGGCCCGAAGCGGAATACCATCGCCGGCAGGAGAAGAAGATCTTTGGGGTCCGCCCCGTCTTGCCGAAAGCACGCCATGAAGAGCCATGCCAGCATCAACCGCATTTACCGTCTTGTCTGGAACGCCGCGTCAAGCCTCTGGGTGGCTGTGGCCGAAAACGCCAGGGGCAGCCGCAAAAGCGGTGCGCGTTCCGGTGTCAGCGCAGCGAGCGGATTCACACTCAATGCTGCCTGCAGCGCCGCCTTGCTGATGTTGGCCGTTGGCGCCCCGCAGGCCTGGGCCGCGGATGCGGCCAATGCCTCCGTCTCCGCCGGCGCGGCCGGTATCGCGACGGTGGGCAATACCACTACCATCAACCAGAGCAGCCAGCGTGTGGCGATCGACTGGACCAGTTTGTCCACAGCAGCCAATGAGGCGTTGATCTTCAACCAGCCCAACGCATCGGCGATTGCGCTGAACCGCATCACCGGCAGCAGTCCGAGCGAGTTCCTCGGCAGCCTCACGGCCAATGGGCAAGTCTTTATCCTGAACCCGAACGGTGTGCTGTTTGGCGCGGGATCGCAAGTCAATGTCGGCGGCCTGGTCGCCTCAACCCTGAGCATGAGCAATGCAGACTTCATGGCCGGCAACCATGTGTTCACCGGCTCGGGCGGTTCCGGCTCGGTGGTCAACAAGGGCACCCTGAAGGCGGCCCCCGGCGGTTACCTGGCGCTGCTGGCGCCCGAGGTGCGCAATGAAGGCGTGATGACCGCGAATCTCGGAGCCGCTTTGCTGGCAGCCGGCAACAAGATCACCTTGAACCTCGACAACGGCAGCTTGCTGGGCTACAGCATCGACCAGGGCGCCATCAATGCGCTGGCCGAAAACAAGCTATTGATCCAGGCCAACGGCGGGCAGGTCTTGCTCTCGGCCAAGGCCATGGACAACCTGACCACTGCCACGGTGAACAACACCGGCGTCATCGAAGCCAAAACCGTGCAGAACAAGGCCGGCCGTATCCTGCTGATGGGCGACATGGAGACGGGCACTGTGAATCTGGCGGGCACGCTGGATGCGTCGGCGCCGGATGGTGGCGACGGCGGTTTTGTGGAAACCAGCGCAGCCCACGTCAAGGTGGCAGACGGTGCCAAAGTGACGACGCTGGCCGCCAGCGGCAACCACGGCACCTGGCTGATCGATCCGACCGACTTCACCATCGCCGCAGGCAGCGGCGGCTTGACCGGCAGCGGCATAGGCGCCACCACGCTGGCCAACAACCTCAACCTGGGCAACGTCGCGCTGGCCACCAACAATGCGGGCGGCACCGACAACGGCGACATCCACGTCAACTCGGCCGTGACCTGGAATGCCGGCACCACGCTGACTCTGAGCGCCTGGCGCAACATCAATATCAATGCGTCCATCACCTCTCAAAACGCCAACGGCAAGCTGGCACTCGAATACGGGCTGGGCGCCGTCAATGCGGGCAACACCGCCACCTACAACGTGCGCGCACCCGTCAACCTGCGGGCCGGCAACAACTTCAGCACCCGGCTGGGCAGCGACGGCGCGACTGACCCGTACAGGGTCATCACCAGCCTGGGCGCGGCGGGCAGCACCACCGGCACCGACTTGCAGGGCATCAACGGCGACCCGACCCTGAACTACGTGCTGGGCGCCGACATCGACGCCAGCGACACGGTGAACTGGAACGCCGGTGCGGGCTTTGACACCCTGGGCGGCGTGGGCGCGCCGGGCATTTTTGAGGGCCGCTTCGATGGCCTCAACCACAAGATCACCAACCTCTTTATCAACCGGCCGGGCGATAACTTTGTGGGCCTCTTCGGCATCACGCAAAGCACCAGCATCCGCAACCTCGGGCTGGTGGGCGGCAGCATCACCGGCGACAGTTTTGTGGGCGCCATCGCCGGGCAGGGCTGCTGCACCAACTTCACCAATGTCTACAGCACGGCAGCGGTTACCGGCAACGACGAGGTGGGCGGCCTGGTGGGTGAGCTCAGCCAGGGCGGCATCACCGACTCCTATGCCACTGGTGCCGTGACCGGCAACGACAAGGTTGGCGGCCTGGTCGGCAGCTCGCTGGATGGCACCATCACGCGTGCCTACAGCAGCGGCCGCGTCACCTCGGCCGGCCTGGCGGGCGGGCTGGTGGCCGAAGAGTTCGGCGCAGCCGTGACCACCGACAGCTACTGGAACATCACCACCTCGGGCCAGGCCACCAGTGCAGGCGGCACCGGTAAAACCAGCGCCCAGATGATGCAGGCGGCTACCTTTGCCGGCTGGGATATGGCCACGCAGGGCGGCACCACGGCGGTCTGGCGCATTTACGAGGGGCAGACCGGCCCGCTGCTGCGCAGCTTCCTGTTGCCCATCACGCTGCCCGACACCAGCGTGGTGTTCAACGGCGCGCAGCAGTCGGGCGCCGGTGCGGCCGGCGTCACCGCCGCTAGCGGCACCAGCCTGGGTGTCTACAACGCCTGGTCGACCCAGGAGGGTTATGACATCACGGGCGGCACATTGACCATCAGGCAGGCTGATTCGGGCGGCGATTTCCTGATTAACGAGGCCTACCGCAGCGCCATGGTTTACCTGGCCGGCGTGGTCCGCTCGGCGAACACCCCCAGCCGCCCAGACCCCGGCGCTTTGGCCGATGCCTTGTCTGCCGCAGCGGCGGAGGCGCAAGAGCAGGGCACGAAATAGGATTTCCGGCCTGGCGAGGGAAATCCCTAGCCCAGGCAAGCGCCCCTGTCCAGCGGAATTTAGAGGCCTGTTGTCGCCTGTATTGGCTACATCTTTCACGTAGTCTCCCTGCAAGAATGCCTTGATACTATTGGTAACGTAGAAGCCAATAGGTGGCTTCTTTGCGCCGCAAATGCCCAGGCACAGCCGCGTTTCCCGTTTCCCATCTTGTCCGCCGGCTTCCATGAGGTGAGCTCCGCATCACCCGCCGGCCTTTCGCGAAAGTCCTCCATGAAGAGCCATGCCAGCATGAACCGTATCTATCGTCTGGTGTGGAATGCCAGCCTGTCGCTCTGGGTGGCCGTAGCCGAAAACGCCAAAGGCGCCAGCAAAGGCGGCTCGTCGCGCAGCAGCGTGCAATGGGATGTTTTGCATGCTGAAGGAAGCGGTGGCGGTGGTGCAAGTTTCACACTCAACACCGCGTGCCGGGCGGCGCTGGTGCTGCTCACGTCGCTGGCCCTGTTTACCCACCAGGCACGCGCGGCCGATGCGGCCAATGCCAGCATCTCCGCCGGCACAGCCGGTATTGCAACGGTGGGCAACACCACCACCATCAACCAGAGCAGCCAGCGCGTAGCGATTGACTGGACCAGTTTGTCCACGGCGGCCAATGAGGCGCTGATCTTTAACCAGCCCAATGCGTCGGCGATTGCGCTGAACCGCATCACCGGCAGCAGCCCGAGCGAGTTCCTCGGCAGCCTGACGGCCAATGGGCAGGTCTTTATCCTGAACCCGAACGGCGTGCTGTTTGGCGCGGGTTCGCAAGTCAACGTAGGCGGCCTGGTCGCCTCGACGCTTGCCATGAGCAATGCCGACTTCATGGCCGGCAACCATGTGTTCACCGGCTCGGGCGGTTCCGGTTCGGTGGTCAACAAGGGAAGCCTGAAGGCGGCCCCCGGCGGTTACCTGGCGCTGCTGGCGCCGGAGGTGCGCAATGAAGGCGTGATGACCGCCAACCTCGGAACCGCTTTGCTGGCCGCAGGCAACAAGATCACGCTCAACATCGACAACGGCAGCCTGCTGGGCTACAGCATCGACCAGGGCGCTATCAATGCGCTGGCTGAAAACAAGCTCCTGATTCAGGCCAACGGGGGGCAAGTGCTGCTCTCCGCCAAGGCCATGGACAACCTGACCACTGCCACGGTGAACAACACCGGCGTGATTGAAGCCAAAACCGTGCAGAACAAGGCTGGCCGCATCCTGCTGATGGGCGATATGGAAGTGGGTACCGTCAATGTGGGCGGCACGCTGGATGCCTCAGCCCCCGATGGCGGCAATGGCGGGTTCATTGAGACCAGTGCCGCCAATGTGAACGTTGCGGCCGGTACGCAAGTCACGACCAAGGCAACGGATGGTCAAAGCGGCACCTGGCTGATCGACCCAGTGGACTTCACCATTGCGGCAGGTAATGCGGCGCAGACCACTTCCGGCATGGGGGCAGCCACCTTGTCCGCCGCACTCGGCCTGGGCAACGTGAGCATTGCTACTGACGGCTCAACGGCTGGCAATGGCGACATCAACGTCAACAGCGCAGTCAGTTGGGCGAGCCCCAGTACCTTGACCTTGACGGCGCACCGCGACATCAACTTCACCGCCAACGTGACATATTCCGGCGGCGGCGCGGGGGGGCTGACCGCACAAGCCACGCGCAACATTGCCGGCGGGGGAACCTTGAACGTGAGCAACGGCGCGATAGACCTGACGGCAGGAGGCAGTATCGGCAGCACCGACGGCCTGGGGCAGATCTACGCCAGCAGTTTGAAGATGAAAGCCACCACGGGCGAATTGGTCATGAACAGCGGTGTCACCTGGAACGCCGGCTCCTTCGACCTGTTTGCGGGCACCAACATCCGGGGAAGCGACCCCAACTCCGCCCTGATCGCCGTCATGACCACACCCGGTGGCAGCTTCACCGCTTCCTCGGGCAACACGGGCAGCGGCAGGATGCGCTTGAATGCAAGCAACAACGCCATAGGCACGCTCAACCTGACCGCCCTTGGAACGGGCGGCGGCGGGGAGATCGACTTCACCAGCGATTCGGCCGTCAGCAATGCCTTCATCACTGCTGCCAAGGACGTGAACGTCTCCGCGAACGGCGGCCTCTTCAATATCGGTTCCCTGAACCTGATGGGCGCCAACCAGAACGTCAGCCTGGGGGCTGGCAGCGGTGTGCTGACGCTGAATGGTCCGGTGAACACCGGCGCTGGCAACCTGACTTTGTCGGGCAGCGCTCTCTCGCTTTCCGGTGCCTTGAACGCCAACAACCTCAGCCTGACCGCGACAGGCGGCCTGAGCATCAACACAGACCTCACGGCGACCGGCAACCTGACACTCGCTTCCAATATAGGCATCCAGCAAACGAGCGGCGCACTGACGGTGGGCGGCACCACCAGCGTCAATGCGGGCGGGGGTGAGGTGAGCCTGACCGGCGCCGGCAACAATTTCACCGGCGCGGTCAGCGTCACCAATCTCGGCGCGAACAACGTCACCCTCAACGCCACCGGCAACCCCTTGACTCTGGGCACTTTGTCGCTGGGCAGCGGCACACTGAATATCACCGGCAACAACATCACCCAGACCGGCGCGATCACGCAAGCCGCCAACGGGGGCGCGGTGACCGTCAACGGCGGCGCCAGCGCCATCGACCTGAGCAATACTGGCAACAACTTCACCGGCGCGGTCTCGCTCAACAACACCGGCAGCAATGCCGTGACCATCCGGGACGCCGACGACCTGAAGCTGGGCGCGTCCACCGTGGGCGGCAGCCTGACAGCCATCTCCAACTCGGGCTCGATCTCGCAGTCCGACACGTTGAACGTGACGGGCGCCTCCACCTTCACGCTCAACGGCCTCAATAAAGACGTCTTGCTGGGCACTTCGTCCAACACCTTTGGCGGCGGCGTCACTGTCAATGGCACCGGCAGCGTGAGAAACATGTCATTCCGTTACGCCACAGGTTTCGCTTTTCCTACGGTGCCCAGCTACACGGGCACGCTCACGCTGGTCAGGAACGTCGGGGCCATAGACCTGGTGGGCCTGCAAACCTTCAGCGGCCACCTCTCGCTGACGGCGGGCGGCGGTATCAACATGCTTGGCGGCACGCTGCAAACGGGCGGCGCGCAAAGCTTTAGCGGCGCAGTGAACGTAGTGGGCGCCACCAATCTGATCAGCACCGGGAGCTCCATCTCGTTCGGCAGTAATGTCAATGGCCCGGGCGCACTGAGCATCACGAGTTCGGGCAACGCCGTCTTCGCGGGTGCGGTGGGCGGCACCACCGCCCTGTCCAGCCTCAGTATCAACTCGGGCGGCACCATCGTGTCGCAAACTGCGCTGAATGCGGGCGACCTGAGGTTAAGGTCGGTCAACGGCCTTAACAATGGCACTGGCGGCGCGATCAACATCAACGCGGCGCGCGTGAGCGCCATCAACACCGGCAGCGGCAATGTCGCGATGTCGTACACCGGCACCGGCAAGGTGGTGGTCACCGACCTGGGCATGGGTGACGGCATCCAGAACAGCGCGGCCGGCGGCAACGTCAGCCTGACGGCGGCCAACGGCGCCATCCAGGTGCTGGGCAGCAAGGTCAGCGCCAACAACGGCAACGTGGTGCTCAGCGCGGCGGGCAACAGCGACGCGCATTCGCTGGAAATCGTGAACAACGGCGCCACGGGCTCGACCGTCAGCACCACCGGCGCGGGCACCATCACCTTGAGCGGCAATCTCACGAGCGGCGGCGCCAGCGCCACCGGCGGGTCGGCCGCCGGTGTGGCCATCACCGGCTCCAGCATCACTGGCGGCACCGGCGCCGTCTCCATCACCGGCAGCGCCGGTGGGGCGGGCAGGGGCGGCCAGATAGAGCGCGGCTTCCGTGTGGATGCGGGCTCCACCATCACGGGCGCCGGCAGCGTCACGCTGACGGGTACCGTCACGGGCAACCAGCCCATACTGCCGGACCCGTACACCGGCCCCGCCAGCATGGGCGGGGAACTGGCCAATGGTGCCACTGTTTCCAGCACGGGTGGCGACGTGTCGCTCACGGGCTCGTTCAACAACAGTGCGCATTTCGACGGCACCGGCCTGGCGGTGAACGGCAAGCTGGAGTCTGGCGCGGGCGGCAAGATCACCATCAGCGGGACGTCCACGACCGGCACTTTCCTGAGCGGCGGGCTCATGACCGGCTCCGGCACCGGCCTGTCCACAGGGGTGTCGTCCGAAATCGTCGCGGGCACGGGTGGCCTCGATATCACGGGCACGGTGAATTCAACCGGCCTTCCAACCAACCTGACCGGGGCACGCCTGTCAGGCACCGCCAGTTCAACAGGAAACATCGCTGTGACCGGCTCATCGACGTCTGCCGGTGCGACCGGGGTCAGGGCCCTGGACATGCTGGCCGGCAGCACACTGACAGGCCTGGGCGCGGCCACCATCACGCTCAGGGGCTCGGGTGTTCCTGGGGGAGTGGGCGCATCGTCTTATGACGTCGGCGTCCTTGGCACCGTCAGCACGGCCGGCGGGCAGATCAACCTGGCCGGTGACCGGATGAGGATTGAAAACACCATCAATTCAGGCAGCGGCCGCACGGTGATCACGCCGACCACTGCCAACCGGCAAATCTCGCTGGGAGAATCGGACGAAGTCAACTTACTCAACCTGAGCAACAGCGAACTCAACTTCATCACTGCCTCGGCGCTGGTGATAGGCGGCAGCACCTATACCGGCGGTATCCGGATCGGCAACAGCAGCGGTGCGATCAATATGACCAGCACGCAAAGCTTGAGCCTGCTCAACAACAGCCTCTCCAGCAACGGCATTTCGCAAACCGCGGGATTCACGGTCGCCAACCTGAACGCCGATGCGCGAACCGTCATGCTGTCCAACACTGCAAACCAGATCAGCCAGGTCAGCGGGCGTGCGTACGCCTTGAATTTCCAGGTTCGCTCTGGCTCGGCCTCAGGCCTGACCGTGGGAACGGTTGACGGAACGGCCGGCATCACCAACGCCGGCACCGGTGCTGTCGTGCTGACCGCCACCGGCGGCGCCCTGACGCAAACCCAGGCCATCATCGCGGACAGCTTCCAGGGCGTTGGCTCCAGCGGCATCACGCTGACCCACGCAGGCAACCAGATCCAGAATTTCTTCGGCCTCAACACCACATTCGGTGGCATCACCCTTCGCAACACCGCCGCCAACGTCAGCTTCCTGGGCAACATCAACAGCTCCGGCCGCGTCGACATTGCCAACACCGGTTCCATCACCCTGGGAACGGAAACCCTTTCTACTTCGAGCAATGCCACAGGCACGACCGCGGGCACGGCCGCCATGAGCATTGTGGCCACGGGTGGTATCAGTGCGCCATCCCCCGCCACAAGTCCCGGGACGCACCTCATGACTTCGGCCGGCGGCACGATCTATCTGGAGGCCGGCAACGGCAGCATAGGTGACAGCGCCGCCAACGCCGTGAGTATTTCAGCAGCCGGCCCTATCGTCGCGGTGGCCAACGGCGCCGGCTCACAGGTCAACCTGAGCCTGGTCGGCAACAGCACCCTGGAAAACATCAGCGCTGCGGGCGCCGTCAATGTCAGTGTCAACGGGGCCGGTAACCTGGCGGTCAAGACGGTGGCCGGCAGCTCAGTCACCCTCGGCGCCGCGGCCGGCGCCATCACCGACGCCAACGGCGCCGCCAACAACATCACCAGCACCACGCTCAACGCAACTGCGGCAAACGGCATCACGCTGGGCACCAATGTGACCGGCCTGCAAACGTTGACGACCACAGGCGCCACCGGCGACATCAGCATCGCCGCCGCCAATGCCATCAACACCAGCAACTTCGGCATCACTACCAATGCCGGTGCCGCGCAGACAGTCAACCTGTCATCAGGCGTTGGTATCACTATCGACAGCGCCTTCGGCAATGCGCAGGACAAGCTCAAGCTGACCACGACCGCCGGCAACATCGCCATCAACGGCGCGCTGACGGCTAGCGAGCTGACGCTGAACACCGCTGGCGCCACCACCCAGACCGCGGCCATCACCGCCACCGGCCTGGAGCTGCTGGGAACGGGTAATCACACCCTCAACAACGCAGGCAATGCGGTGACGACACTGGCAGGCAACACCGGCAATGTCGATTACTCGCAGGCCGGCGCACTGACCATAGGCACGGTCAACACCGTGGGCCTCACCGCCAGCAACAAGGTGCTGGTGCGCGCCACGGGCGCCGCGGGCGACATCACGCTGAACAACACCGTGACCTCGGGCAGCGCCGCCAGCGATTCGCTGGTGCTGGCTGCCGGGCGCAATTTCATCAACAACGCCGGCGCCACGCCGCTCAACCCGGGCGCAGGCCGCTTCCTGGTGTATTCGACCGACCCGACGACCAACACCTTCGGCGGCTTTGCCTCCACCGGCAATGCCTTCAGCCGCACCTACGCAGCCAACGCGCCCACCGATGCGTCCATGACCTCGATCACCGGCAACCGCATGGTCTACAGCGTCACGCCGGTGATCAACATCACCGGCGACAACCAGACCAAGGTCTACGGCGCGGCCGACCCCACCCTGACCTACACCGTGGGCTCGGGCCTGGTGGCGGGCGATACGGCGGGCAGCGTGCTGTCCGGCCTGCTGGCCGCACCGACAGGCGCTGCCGCGTCGGCGGGCACGCACGCCATCACGCAGGGCGCGCTGGCAGCCGCGTTGGGTTACGGTGTCTCGTACACCAGCGGCACACTGACGGTGGACAAAGCCACGGTGAGCGTGACAGGCGTGGCCGCGAACAACAAAACCTATGACGGCAACGCCACGGCAACCCTGGGCACTATCGGTACGCTGACGGGCCTGGCCTACGGCGAGCTGTTGACCTTGAGCTCCACCGGTGCCAGCTTTAGCGACGCGAGCGCGGCCAACGGCAAGACCGTGACCGCCACCTACAACGTGACCGACGGCACCGGCCTGGCCAGCAACTACCAGCTGGCAGCGGCGCCCGTCACCACGACAGCCAATATCGACAAAGCCAACCTGAACATCACCGCCAACAACGACAGCCGGACAGCCGGCGGCGCGGCCTACACCGGCGGCAACGGCGTGAACTTCAGCGGTTTTGTGAACGGCGAAACGATGGCCGTGCTGGGCGGCGCGCTGGCCTACAGCGGCAGCTCACAAGGCGCGACCGCCGCAGGCAATTACGCCATCAAGGCTGGCGGCTACAGTGCCGGCAACTACGCACTGAACTATGTCGACGGTGTGTTGACCATCAACCCTGTTCCGGTAGCGCCGACCGCGCCGGCCGGGCAGGGCGGTGGCGCTGCTCCGGTGAGCGATGCTTACCTCAGCGCGCTGTACAACGTGGCGAACTCGGGTGGTTCGGGTGGTGGCAGCGGTAACGGTGGTGGTTCAGGTGGTGGCGCCGATCCCGGCGACGCACTCAGAGCTGCCGCCGCTGAGGCCGGCAATACGGGCGAGGACGAGTAGCTGTCTGCCGTCGGGCGGGCGAACTTCAACCGCCGCTAGCTGAATTCTTCAACCCAGCATGAGCCGCGGAACTGGCTTTGCCAGGCCGCAGGCGGGCGGCCCCCTCGGGGGGCAGGGAGCTACACGGAGTGAGCGACCGTGGGGGCCTTAGGAAGCCAAAGCGTGAAGCGCGTACCCCCCGGGCCAGATTCCCATGCCACTGTGCCTCGCAGCATCTGCGCACGCCGCCGCTGGTTGTGCAGGCCTTTGCCGGTGGCCTCTTCCAGCGCTTTTTCAACATCAAAGCCCTGGCCGTTATCACTGATGATGACCTGCACACCGTCGCCCGCTACGCTGGTTGCGACACGGATCTCGGTGGCCCGCGTATGGCGCAGGATGTTGGCCACGCTTTCCTGCACGATGCGCAGGATGTGCAGTGCGCTCGACGGGTCCAGCCATTGCAGCGTGGGCAGTTCCTGCACTTCCCAAAACAGGGTGACGCCGGTGCCTTCCAGCCGGGGTTCCAGCCTGAAGCGCAGCGTGGCCAGCAGCAGCAACAGGTCGGCCTCCACCGGCTCCATCGAATCGATGGCCAGCTTCAGGTCATCCATGCAGTCCTTGAGGATTTGCGAGACCTTCGCATCGCTCATGCCGCCGTGCTCCACGGACCGGATCGCGCTGATCAGCGTTGAGCCCAGCCCGTCGTGCATGTCCTGCATCATGCGCTGGCGCTCTTCGCCCAGCAGCTGCCGCTGCTCGACGGCGCGCAGCCGCTGGTGGCTCATTTCAAGTTCGATCTCACGCGCCTTGAGCCGCTCGGCCAGGCTGGCGTTGACCTGTTCGACTTCGACAATCGCGCCGACATAACGCCGGTACAACAGTGCGCCGAAGATGCTGAAGCTGATCGCGTTGGTCCACGCGCCCAGGTACCAGCCTTCGGGGCTGGTGAAATTGCTTTGCTGCAGCCAGTCGCCTGCGCCAAACACGGTGCACAGGGCCGTGCCCATGGCCACCAGCATGGCTTCGCCGGAAGCGCGGCGCCAGGCGTTGATGGCGCCGGCCAGCGAAACACTCACACCCATGAGCGCCACCACCGCATAGATCAGCGGCGTGACCTGGGGTGTGTTGGGCAGGGGCGCGTTCATCGGCAAGGTCAGAAGGCCCATCAGCACTGTGACGGCGATCAGGGAGCCGGTGAGCCAGGGCTGCCGGTGGCGGTGCAGCAGGACGATTGAAAAATGCACCGTCGCGACCAGCCAGAACAGCGAGTTCACTGACAGCCAGGCAAACCAGTCGTTGGCGATCAGGAATCCCACATAAAAGTGCAGGCCGCGCAGGAAAGAAGTTGCGGCCAGTACGAAGAACAGCAGGTAAGCCGTGCGGTGCCGCCACTTGAACCACACAAAAAGCGCGAAGATGCCCACGGCGAGGAAGGCCGTGCTGAACATGGCCGGCAGCTCCAGCTGCAGCCAGTAGCGCCAGCTGTGGCGCCAGCTCAGGGCCTCGGCCGGACCCAGCCACAGCGAAGACAGCGCCACCTGGCTGGCGCGCGTGTGCTCCAGGCGGATCAGGATTTCGCGCGGCGCGCTGCCGTCGGCGGTTTTCTCCAGCGGCACCCACAGGGGCATGCGCGGGCTGTTCCAGAGCGGCCCTTGCTGCTGGGCGGTGTGCACGAGCCGGCCGTCTGCATAGACCGCGACGGTGCCGTCGGTGCGCACGCGTGCGCCGTACAGCGCCAGCGGCAGCTTCGTGGGGGGCAAGCCTTGCGAGCTAACCCTGAACCAGGTGGTGCGGGTTGTCCCCGGCGCCGCGGCCGCTGCCTGGCGCAGCAGCGCCACCGGCAAGGCATGGGGCAATCCGGCGGTTTGCCAGGCGTTGGGCAGCAAGCTGCTGTCCTGCGTGGCGGGCGCGGCGCTGAAGCCGGGCGCATCGGACACCTGCCAGTCGGCCTTGGTAATGTGCAACTGCGTGTGGTTAGCGCTTTCGGACCACATGTCCAGCGCCGCTAACGCAGCCACGGCCGCCACGACTGCCAGCAAGGCGGCCGCCATGAGGGCAACCAGGCGCCCGGCCCGGCGCTGCGGGCCGGCGGGCTGCGTGGGGCTCAATGAAGGTTCATGCGCAGATGTCACGGCGGGATTGTGCCTTGTTCAGCCACGGGCCTGGCGGGGCAGGGCAGGACGCTATGGCTACAGCAGTCCCTGGCTCCTGGCTTCGTAAATCGCTTCGGCCTTGGAGGTCACTTTAAGTTTGCTGTAGATGCGGCGCACAAAGGTGCGCACCGTGAAATGCGACAGGCCCATGAGCTTGGCGATCTCTACCGCGGTGAATCCCTTGGTGATGAAGTCCAGGACTTCCTTTTCGCGTGCCGAGAGCAGCTGCGGCGCATCGCCCGGGGGCTCCGTGCCTGCGACTGCGTTGCCGGCCGCGTCTTGCCGGAAGCGGGCCAGCACCTGGCGCGCGATGATGGGGCTGATGGGGCTGCCGCCGCTGGCCAGGCTGCGGATTTCGTCCACGATTCTGGCCCGGGAGCTGTCCTTGAGGAGGTAGCCCGCGGCCCCCGCCTCGATGGAGCGCATGACGTGCATCTCGTCGCCGAAATTGGTGCTGACCATGATGCTGCAGCTGGGCCACTGGCGTGCCGCGGCGCGTATCACCTCAATGCCCGAGCCGTCGGGCAGGCCCAGGTCCACCAGCAAAACATCCACCGGCGGGCCCTGCAGCAGGGCCAGGCCTTCGGCTTTGGTGCCGGCCGTGCCGGCCAGCTTCATGTCGGGTGCGGCCAGCAGGGCGCGGGCCAGGGCGCCGCGAAAGCTGAGGTCGTCCTCGACGATGGCGACGTGTATGGTTCGCCCGGCTTCGTCCAGGTGCACTGGTTCCGCCGGGAGGTCCTGCTTGTTCGGGTTTGTCGCTTCCATCAGGTGGCTATTGTGCGGCCAATTGCGCCGCCTGCCCGTGGTTGGCTCGTAGCGCATATGCGCTACAGACAGCGCGGGCTGCTGTTCGTACTATCCCCGGGGCCAGCTGGAACGCGCTTTGCACGGCGCTTTTTCCGGCTGCTTCTGACGGCCCTGCCGTCCCTTTTTTTCTGTTGCCGGCACCCCGTTATGAAAGCCATGCCTGTATGAACCGCATCTATCGTCTGGTATGGAACATGGCCTCGGGCCTCTGGGTGGCGGTGGCCGAGAACGCCAGGGGACGCGGCAAGGGCGGCTCGAGCCGGGACGCCGTCCAGGCCGGCTTTGCCAGCGCGGGCTTCTCACTCAATTTCCTCTGCCGGGGTGCGCTGGCCATGCTGGCCGCGTTGATGATGCTGCCGCACGAAGCCCAGGCTGCGAATGCGGCGAATGCCAGCGTGTCGGCAGGGGCTGCGGGTATTGCGACCGTGGGCAATGCCACAACGATCAACCAGAGCAGCCAGCGTGTGGCGATCGACTGGACCAGTTTGTCCACGGCGGCCAATGAGGCGCTGATTTTTAACCAGCCCAATGCGCAAGCGATTGCACTGAACCGTATCACCGGCAGCAGCCCGAGCGAGTTCCTCGGCAGCCTCACAGCCAACGGCCAGGTGTTTATCCTGAACCCGAACGGCGTGCTCTTCGGCGCGGGCTCGCAGGTCAATGTGGGCGGCCTGGTGGCTTCGACGTTGAGCATGAGCAATGCCGACTTCATGAACGGCAATCATGTGTTCACCGGTTCGGGTGGCTCAGTCGTCAACCAGGGCACGCTCAACGCCGCGCCCGGCGGTTACCTTACGCTGCTGGCGCCTGAGGTGCGCAATGAAGGTGTGATGACGGCAAGCCTGGGCACTGCGCTGCTCGCTGCCGGCAACAAGGTCACGCTCAATCTCGACAACGGCAGCCTGCTCGGCTACAGCATCGACCAGGGCGCCATCAATGCGCTGGCCGAGAACAAACAGCTGATCCAGGCCAATGGCGGGCAGGTGCTGCTGTCGGCCAAAGCCATGAACAGCCTGACCACGGCCACCGTCAACAACACCGGCGTCATTGAAGCAAGGACCTTCCAGAACAAGGCCGGCCGCATCCTGCTGATGGGCGACATGGAGACCGGCACGGTGAATGTGGCGGGCACGCTGGATGCCAGCGCCCCGGCCGGTGGCGACGGCGGCTTCATCGAAACATCCGCCGCCCATGTCAAGGTGGCAGCGGGCACCCGCGTCAGCACCCTGTCCGGCGCCGGCAAGACCGGCACCTGGCTGATCGATCCGACCGACTTCACTATCTCATCGGGCAGCGGCACGCAGACCACCAGCGGCATCGGTGCCGACACGCTGTCGGCCAACCTGGCCACCACCAGCGTCACGCTGGAAACCGACGCCAGCACAGGCAGCGGCAGCGGCGACATCAACGTCAACGCCGCCGTCACATGGAGCGCCAACACCAGGCTGACGCTGAACGCCTACAACAACATCAACATCAACGCCGCCATCACCGCCACCGGCGCCAGTGCGGGCCTGGAGCTGAACCACGGCAACTACGCCGCGACCGGAATCGTCACCAGCGGCACCGACTACAAGGTCGGCGCGCCTATCACCTTGAGCGGCGCCAATGCCACGCTGGCCATCAGCGGCACGGCCTACACGCTGATCCACGACATGGCCGCGCTGGACGCGATCGACAGCACGGGCTCTTTGACCGGCAAGTACGCGCTGGCCGGGGATCTGGATGCCAGCGGCACCCCCTACATCAGGGGGCTGGTGGGCAGCATTAACTACCGCTTCAACGGCACTTTCGCCGGGCTGGGGCACACCATCAGCAACCTGACCATCAACTCAGACCTTAACGGCAACACGGGTCTGTTCGGCTACACCGACAGGGGGAGCGTGATCCGCGATATCGGTCTGGTGGGCGGCAGCGTCAGCGGCTACATCTCCGTGGGCGCGCTGGTGGGCGTGAACCACGGCAGCATCAGCAACGCTTATGCCACCGCCAGCGTTTCGGGATACGTCCGGGTCGGCGGGTTGGTGGGCGAGTCCAACTTTGGCAGCATCAGCAACTCCTATGCCACCGGCAGCGTTTCGGCAACAGGCGGCGTTGTCGGCGGGCTGGTGGGCACCGCCCTCGCTGACAACCGCATCAGCAACTCCTATGCCACCGGCAGCGTTTCGGGACCCAGCAACGTGGGCGCGCTGGCGGGCGTTAACGGCGGCACTATCACGGCCTCCTTCTGGCTGAACAGCGTCAGCACGAGGGGAATCGGCACCCGGTATAGCACCGCGACCATCGACAGCCTCACCCGCGGCCTGAGCGCCAGCGAGGCCGCCAGCGCCAGCACCTACAGCGCCGCAGGCTGGGGCGTGGCAACGGCCGGCGGCTCGTCCTCGGTCTGGCGCATCTATGACGGCAAAACCATGCCGCTGCTGCGCAGCTTTCTGACTGCGTTGACCGTCAAGACCGGCGACGTCAGCAAGACCTATGACGGCACAACCAGCCTCAACGGCAGCTACACCCCGGTCGGCAGCAGCGCCGACACCAGCCTCATCCTCGGCACCGCCGCCTACAGCACCAGCAGCAAGAACGTGGGCAGCTACGCCGTGAGCACCAGCGGCCTGTACTCTGGCCAGCAGGGCTACGACATCAGCTACGAAGACGGCGCCGCCACGATCACCGCCGCCACGTTGACGGTCAGCGGCAGCGCCGCTGCGAGCAAGACCTACGACGGCACGACGGCCGCCACGCTCAGCGGCAGCCTGACCGGCCTCATCAGCGGTGACACCGTTGCGCTCATCCAGAACGGAACTTTCAGCGACAAGAACGCCGGCACCGGCAAGACGGTGAGTTACACCAGCAGCGTTTCGGGTGCCGATGCCGGCAACTACATGCTGGTATCGGGCAGCGGCCGCACCACCGCCGACATCACGGCGGCCACGCTGACGGTGACCGGCACCACGGCGGCCAACAAGACCTACGACGGCACGGCCGCCGCCAGCGTCAGTGGCGGCGCGTTGAGCGGCCTCATCAGCGGCGACACCGTGGCGCTCAGCCAGAGCGGAACCTTCGGCGACAAGAACGCGGCGGCTGGAAAGACCGTCAGCTACACCAGCAGCGTTTCGGGCAGCGACGCAGGCAACTACGTGCTGGCATCGAGCAGCGGCACGACCACCGCCGACATCGCGGCGGCCACGCTGATGGTGACCGGCACCACGGCGGCCAACAAGACCTACGACGGCACGGCCGTCGCCAGCGTCGGTGGCGGCGCGTTGAGCGGCCTCGTCAGCGGTGATACGGTGGCGCTGAGCCAAAGCGGCAGCTTTAGCGACAAGAACGCGGCGGCCGGCAAGACGGTCACCATTGCCAACAGCCTGAGCGGCAGCGATGCCGGCAACTATGTCGTCGCCGCGGCCAGCACCACGGCCAGCATCAGCCAGGCTGCGCTGACCATCAGCGGTATCACCGCCAGCGATAAAACCTACAACGCCAGCGATGCAGCCACGGTCAATACCGCAGGCGCCAGCTACGGCGGCCTGATTGCTGGCGACGCGGTGAATGTCGCCGCGACGGGGTTGTTCAGCGACAAAAACGCGGGCGCCGGCAAGACGGTGAATCTGAGCAGCAGCTACAGCGGCGCCGACGTGGGCAACTACGCGATCACCAGCCAGGCCAGTACCACGGCCACTATCAGCCAGGCGGCGTTGACCGTGAGCGGCATCACCGCTGCCGACAAGACCTACAACGCCAGCGGCGCAGCGACCGTTAGCACGGCGGGTGTCAGCTACAGCGGCTTGTTTGCAGGTGACGTGGTGAACGTGGCCGCGACCGGCCAGTTCAGCGACAAAAACGCAGGCGCCGGCAAGACGGTGAACCTGAGCAGCAGCTACAGCGGCGCCGACGTGGGCAACTACGCCATCACCAACCAGGCCACAACAATGGCCAGCATCAGCCAGGCCAATTTGACGGTGAGCGGTATCACCGCTGCTGACAAGACCTACAACGCCAGCGATGTGGCGACTGTGAATACGGCGGGCGCCAGCTACAGCGGCCTGTTTGCAGGTGACGTAGTGAATGTGGCCGCGACCGGCGTCTTTGGCGACAAGAACGTGGGCGCCGGCAAGACGGTAGCCTTGAGCAGCAGCTACAGCGGCGCCGATGCGGGCAACTACGCCATCACTGGCCAGGCGGCAACGACGGCCAGCATCAGCCAGGCAACGCTGACCATCAGCGGCATCACGGCCGGCGACAAGACCTACAACGCCAGCGACGCAGCCACCGTCAATACGGCAGGGGCGAGTTACAACGGCCTGTTTGCCGGTGACGTGGTGAGCGTGGCCGCCACCGGTTTGTTCAGCGACAAAAACGCCGGCGCCAACAAGACGGTGAACCTGAGCAGCAGCTACAGCGGCGCTGACCTTGGCAACTACGCCATCACCGACCAGGCGACAACCACGGCCACCATAGGCCGGGCCGCGTTGACGGTGAGCGGCATCACGGCCGGCGACAAGACCTATAACGCCAGCACCGCGGCTACCGTCAGCACGGCGGGCGCCAGTTACAGCGGCCTGTTTGCGGGTGATGTGGTGAACGTAGCGGCCACTGGTTTGTTCAACGACAAAAACGCGGGCGCCAACAAAACCGTCAACCTGAGCAGCAGTTACAGCGGTGCTGACGCGGGCAACTACGCCATCACCAGCCAGGCCGGCACAACGGCCACCATCAACAAGGCCGACCTGGTGGTTCAGGCCAATGGCGTCAGCAAGGTCTATGACGGCACCACGGCCGCCAGCGTCGCGTTCAGCGGCAACGGCCTGACGGGTGACGTGCTTAACCTGACCGGCAACGCCAGCTTCGCGGACCAGAACGCCGGGCTCAACAAGGCCGTCAGCGTCACCGGCATTGCCGTCGGCGGCGCGGATGCCGGCAACTACAACCTCATCAGCGGCAGCACGGCCGCCACCACGGCGGACATCACACCGAAACAGCTGACCGTGACGGCCAACAACGACACACAGCCGAGCGGCAACCCTTACAGCGGCGGCAATGGCGTGCTCTACAACGGTCTGGCCACCGGCGACACGGCAGCCACGGTGCTGGCCGGCAGCCTGGCCTACGGCGGGAGCGCGCAGGGCGCTTACCTGGCGGGTGAGTACGAGATCACCCTGGGCGGCCTGCTGGCCAACGGCAACTACAGCCTGCGTTTTGTGCAGGGCCGCTTGACCCTCAACGGGGGGGACGTCGCCTCGGCGGCCCTGGGCGGCACGGTGCTGGTGGGCGCTTATGACGCGTCGAAAAACACCGCTGGCAGCCCAAGCGGTTTTCAGCTTTCCGCCGAGGGCGGCGGCTCTGGCGATGAAGCCAAAAGAGGCTTTCTGAACGCTGCCGCGGCGGATGCGCGGGAAGGGGGTGGGGAATGACCGGATCAGGGATTAGCCTGGCTGCGGGCAAAATCGGCCTGCGCCATGTATTCAGTTGTTTCAACCGTAATAAGTTGAATGGTTTTAATACCCAATTTGCCCCTACCATCGAGCCAATCCAGCCCGGCCGGATTTTTGCCCGGTTAACCGCATGAACAGCCCTTGCCGACTTGCCCGGAAGACCGCTCTCCGCCTGGGAATGGCCCAGGCACGGGGTGTGTCCCCAAAAATAGGGACATACAGGGCGGGCTCTCTCTGCGACATTGCTGCAACCGGTGTGCAGGGCAGGCCCTACTGCATTTGCAGTATTGTCTGGTTACCTGTCGATACACAGAATCGCATGGATCCAGAGGGCTGGTTACCTGTCGATACACCGAGCCGCGTGAAAGCCGGAGGGGGTGGTTGCCATCCAGCGGTCGAACGAAAAAATTCTGGCCGCCCCGGGGTGGCCAGGGGAAACCTGCTTCGCATCCCTACTTAATAAAACAAGCCTGTCTCATGAAACTCAACCCTCTACCTCTTTCCGCACTGACTTCCGCCTTGCTGCTGGCCCTGCAAAGCGGCGCCTGGGCCCAGACAGCGCCCGATGCCGGCCAGGTGCTGCGCGACCTGCAGCAGGCCCCGCCGGCGCCCATGCCGCAAGCCGCGCCCCTGCAGCGCATCGACGAGACCGCCGACCTGAGCCAGAAGGGCGAGGCGAGGGTAATGGTCAAGTCCGTCACCATCAACGGCAACAAGGAAATCCCGACTGAGCAGCTGCAGCCGCTGGTGGCTAGCCTGGTGGGCGCCGAGCGCTCGCTGACCCAGCTCAATGCCGCCGCACGCCGCATCACGGCCTATTACCGCAGCCAGGGCTTTGCCGTGGCGCGCGCCTATTTGCCCGCGCAAGACATCACTGACGGCGCCATCACCATCAGCATCATCGAAGGCCGTATTTCCAGCCACAAGATCAACAACCAGTCGCTGTTGTCCGACGAACGCGCCCAGGCCTACCTGGGCCAGATCAAGGACGGCGACGTCATCAAGAGCGACCAGATCGACCGCGGCCTGCTGCTGCTGCAAGACACACCGGGCGTGAGTACCTCGCGCGCCACGTTGCAGCCCGGCGCCAGCGTCGGCACCTCCGAGCTGCTGATTGAAGTCAACCCCGCCAAGCCTTACAGCGGCAATGTGGTGCTCGACAACTACGGCAGCCGCTACACCGGCGAATACCGGGTCGCCGGCACCTTCAATGTGGTCAGCCCGCTGAAAATCGGCGACCAGCTCACCGCCAACCTGCTGACCGCCGGCGACAACCTGAGCTTTGCCCGCCTGGCTTACCAGTTGCCCGTCGGCAGCGACGGCCTGAAGGTAGGCGCGGCCTATTCCGATATCCATTACAAGCTGGGCAAAGAGTTTGAAGCCCTGCAGGCCCACGGCACGGCCACCAGCGCCAGCCTGTTTGCCGCTTACCCCTTTATCCGCAGCCAGTTCAAAAACCTGAACGGCACCGTCGCGCTGGAAGACAAGCGCCTTAAAGACTATGTGGACGGCACGAACACCTTCACGCCCAAGAAAGTCACCACCACCAGCTTCGGCCTGTCGGGCAGCCTGCAGGACGCCCTGGGCGGCGGCGGCATCACCGGGCTGGACCTGTCGGTGATCCTGGGCAGCCTGAGCATCAATTCGCCCACGGCGCTGGCCATCGATGCGGCCTCGGCCCGCTCCAACGGCAGCTACACGCGCATGACCTACGGCCTGAACCGCCTGCAGCGCTTCACCGACAGCACCTTCCTGGCGGTGTCGCTGAGCGGCCAGACCGCCAGCAAGAACCTGGATTCCTCCGAAAAGTTCTCGCTGGGCGGTATCAACGGCGTGCGTGCCTATCCGCAGGGCGAAGCCAGCGGCGACGAAGGCCTGCGCGGCACGGTCGAGCTGCGCCACAACGTGATCCCCAACGTGCAGGCGACCCTGTTCTATGACTGGGGCAGCGTCACCATCAACCGCAACCCGTTTGGCCCGGCTGCCTCCAACAGCCGCAACCTGGCCGGCGTGGGCGTGGGCGTCAACGCCGCCCTGGGCCCTGTGCAGCTGCGCTCGTCCCTGGCCTGGCGCACCGACGGCGGCTTGCCGACCTCCATCCCCGCGTCGTCGGCCAAGCGGCCTACGCTGTGGATGCAGGCTTCCGTGGCGTTCTGATCTAGCTCCGCCTACTGCAATTGCAGTATTGCCGGGGCGGGGTTTCGTCTACAGAATGGCGGCACCCGCGTCAGCCGGTGCCGGGGCTCCAGGCCCCTCGCGCCGGCCACCACGCCTGCAGAGGTGACCCCGCATGACGAACGAGCTATCCCTGGAAGCCAGGGCCCGGCAAATGATGGCGAGATTTCGCACCCATGAATGGATGGGGTTTGCCGCAGGCTTTCTGATTCTTGCCGCCGTCGAAGTCCTGCGTGCCTGGTACGCCCCCAAGCTGCCGGCGCGGGCGGTCTATGGCTGGTTTGTGCCGATTGTGGGCATCGCCTCGCTGCTGGCGATCTATCTGTCTGTTTCCATGCACAAGGCGCTCAAGGAGCGCAGCGCGGTCGACCCCCTGGCGCGGCGCGAGATGTGCATCCTGTTCCTGCTGGGCTCGCAGGACACCTATGGCCTGAAGCTGATGCGCCGCATCACCATGGCCGCCAATGTGCACGCACTGAGCTTCGGCATGGCCATCGGCCTGGTGGTGTTCAGCGTGATCCGCATTTTTTAGGGCTGCCCGGCCGGCGCTGCCTTAATCGTCTTCAGCGCTTCAAGCCTTGGGCGCGCTGAAAAAATACCGCGCAGCGGTCTCCAGAACTCTCGCCGCGTTGACCTTGATGTCACGCGACAGCGGCCTGGGCGCCTGTACATAAAACGGCCAGGAGGCCGGCGCACGGCCTTGCTGCGGGCGTACGAGAGGCGTGACGGGCGCCTTGGCCTGGGCTGGGGGGTGATGTGAGAGCTGCATTGAAGTCCCTTGTGTGTTTATGAGGGCCACCTGGCTGTTTTGTTTGGGCTGGTAGGGCCGGTTGGGCTGATTTGGCTGATGGGGTTGTCTGTGTTGATGGATAAATATACTGTACATACATACAGTAAATCAACTATGATTTACCCATGGAAACAATGCCCTCAACCATGCGCTCCATCGCTGCCGGTCCTTCCGATCCGCCCAGTCCCCAGCCTCAGTGGCTTGCCCGTTGTGCGGAGCGTCTGCACGAGCGTTGGCGCACCGTAGAGCTTGGCCAGCTTGAGGAAGTAGCCGGAACAATCTGGCAAGACCCTGGTTTGCGCTGCATGGAGCCCGCCGAAGCCGCAGCGCTGTGGCTTGCGCCCGTGGCGGCCCCTCCGGCGGCATAGCGCGGCTGATCCAGCCGCAGCGCCGCTTCGTCGCGAAGGGGCGTTACATTATTTGAGAACAAGCACAAAACAAATGCGGGTCACACCTGCATGCCAATAACTAACGACCAACGACCCGGGAGGAAACAATCGATGGAGCCCCTACACAACCCAGACGCGCCGCTGGCACCACCACCGCAGACACCCTACGCGCCGCCAGCCGACCAGACACACCAGCTCAGCATCGAGTTCACCGGCTCGGGCAGCGAATACTTCCGAATCTGGATCGTCAACCTGCTGCTGCTCATAGTCACTTCCGGCATTTATTACCCGTGGGCCAAAGTGCGGCGCCTGCGCTACTTTTATGGCAACACGGTCGTCGGCGGTGAGCCGCTGGGGTTTCATGCCGACCCGACCAAGCTGCTCAAGGGTTATCTCCTGGTCGGCCTGCTGTTCATGATCTATTCCGCCGCCGGCAAGTTTTCTTCCATCGCCGGCTTTATTGCGCTCCTGATCGTGGCGGCCTTGTGGCCCGCCTTGCTCAAATCCGCCATGCAGTTCCGCATGGCCAATACCAGCTGGCGCAGCCTGCGTTTCAGGTTTAAGGGCTCGCTGGGCGATGCTTACCGCGCAGTGCTGCCGCTGTTTGTGCCCAGCCTGGTGATACTGGCTGCGCTGACCCAAGTGGCAGATCCTGAAAAACCGCCGACCTGGTACCTCCAGCTGGTGGGCGTGGTGATGCTGGCCACGCTGCCCGTGTTGCCCTGGCTGCTCTGGAACCTCAAGAAATACCAGCACAACCACTACGCGCTGGCGACCCTGCAGACAAGCTTCAAGGCCACACTGGGATCGTTCTACAAGCTCTTCTTCAAAATCATCGGCGTCACGGTGTTGCCGCTGCTGGTGCCGGTGGGTATTGCCGGCGCCATCCTCTACTCGATGAAAACCAGCGGCGCCTTGACGCGGTCTTCCATGGGCCCTGTCATCACGATTGCCGTGTTCGGCATCTTCGCCGGCATGATGGCCATGATGATCATCGCCAAACCCTATGCCACGGCCCGCTTCCAGGACCTGGTGTGGACGCGCACCGGCAATGTGTCCCTGCGCTTTATCAGCCGCCTGAGCTTCAGGTCGCTGCTGTGGGTGACGCTGAAAAACTGGTTCCTGATCGTGCTCACGCTGGGGCTTTACTGGCCCTTCGCGGCCGTGGCGCTGGCCCGCGTCCGCCTTCAGGCCGTGACAGTGAAGACACGGGTGAGCCCGGATACGCTGATCGCCATGGCCGGCGTGGTGGAGGGCGATGCGGCCGGTGAGGCCGGCGGCGACCTGTTCGGCCTTGACATTGGCTTCTGAGTTTTGACTAGGCTCTAATTTTGATGACGACCACGCCAGCCAGCCAGGCACCCACGCTGACCGCCAGTTATTTTGACGGCGCCAGCGGCCGCGCCTGGCCCGTCACGCTGCAGCTCGAAGGCGGCGAACTGCTGATCCAGGGAGAGGGCGTGCATCGCCGCGTGGCGCTGCGCAAGGTGCAGTGGCCCGAACGCACGCGCCACGGCATGCGGGTGGCGCACTTCACCGAAGGCGGCTCCGTACAGTGCGCCGATGCCGCCGCCTGGGACGACTGGAGCCGCGCCAGCGGCCGCCGTGAGTCGGTGGTGGTGACGATGCAGCAAAGCTGGCGCTGGGTGATTGCCAGCGTTGTGGCGCTGGTGGTGGTGTTTGCCGTGATCCAGCAATGGGGGCTGCCGGTGGCGGCGCGCGCCGTGGTCGCCGTCACGCCATTGAGTGTGGACAGCTCGCTGGGCGACACCTCGCTGGCCGTGATCGATGAGCACCTGATGCGCCCCAGCAAGCTGCCGGCGGCCGAACAGGCGCGGTTGCGTGACGCGTTTGCCAAAGCCGTCAGCGCCATGCCGCCCGGCAGCGTGCCGGCATGGCAGCTGGTGTTTCGCCGCAGCCGCATCGGCCCCAACGCCTTTGCCTTGCCGGGCGGAACCATGGTGATGACCGACGAGCTGGTGGAACTGGTGGGGCGCGACGACAAAGTCATTACCGCCGTGCTGGCGCATGAGCTGGGCCATGTGCGGCACCGCCACGGCCTGCGCATGCTGATACAGGCCACCGCGCTGAGCGGGCTGGCCGCCATGGTGGTGGGCGACTTCAGCACCGTGCTGGCCGGCGTGCCGGTGTTGCTCGGCCAGGCCAGTTATTCGCGCGATGCCGAGCGTGAAGCCGACCAGGAGGCAGTGCGCATATTGAAATCGGCCGGCATTTCACCGGCGGTGATGGTGACCCTGTTCGAGAAGATCGCCGCCCAAAGAGCCGAAGCAGCCAAATCAGGCAAGGCCGGCAAACCAGGCGAATCCGCTGAGGGTGCGCCTGCCGGCGAGAAGCTGCCGGAGCAGGACTCCTGGCTGGGCATTGCCTTTGCCTCGCACCCCGCCGACGCCGAGCGGATCCGCTACTTCACGGAAGCCGCCGCCGAACGCTAACGCGCAGGCATTGAGACCTGGGGCAGGGCGCCAGGCCATGCCCCGGGTATACGGGTATCGCGCGCAGGGCCTTACTTCTTCATCTCGTCCTTGCCCATGGCGTCTTTTTTCATGGCGTCTTTGCTCATACCGTCCTTGGCCATGTGATCCTTCTTCATCTTGTCCTTCTTGGCCATTGCCATCTTGTCGTCCTTCGCCATGGCGTCCTTACCCATAGCGTCTTTCCCCATGGCGTCCTTGGCCATGGCATCTTTGCCCATCGCATCTTTTTTCATGCCGTCTTTGGCCATGGCGTCCTTGCTCATCGCATCCTTGCTCATGGCGTCTTTTTTCATGGCGTCCTGCGCCATGGCGCTGCCGCCGGCAAAAAGCAGGCAGGCCGAAAGGAGGGAGGCGGTCAGTGTGGTGTTCATGGTGTTGTCCTTGAAAGAATGTTGGAAAGTCATTGAGAAAAAAACGGCAAGGGTCGCTGCCTTTGCCGGCGTTGCAGGGCCTCTGAGCGTGCTCAGCTGCCTCCGAACCAGTTGTAGCCCTGGTCTTCCCAGTAGCCGCCAGGGTAGGTGTTGGTCACAAAGATCGCCTGGATATGTTTGGGGTTTTTGTAGCCCAGCTTGGTGGGCATACGCAGCTTCATCGGAAAGCCGTATTTGGGCGGCAGCACCTGGCCGTCGTAGGTCAGCGCCAGCAGGGTTTGCGGGTGCAGCGCCGTCGCCATGTCGATGCTGGTGAAGTAATCGTCGGCGCACTTGAAACCCACGTATTTGGCCGTGGTGTCCGCGCCCACCTTGCGCAAAAAATGAAAGAAGGGCACACCGCCCCATTTGCCGATGGCGCTCCAGCCCTCCACGCAGATGTGGCGCGTCACCTGGTCGACCTGCGGCATCGCGCGCAGCTCGGGCAGCGACCATTTGCGCCTGTCGGCCACCAGGCCGGCGACTTCCAGGCGGTAACTTTCCTCCTCGACCTCGCGCACTTCGTCTTCGCCGTAATAAGCGTTGAAGGGGAAGGGCCGGGTGATCATGGAGTCGGGGTAAGTGGGCGCCAGGCGATTGGGGTCAAACAGCAGGCCCTGCACGTCATCGTTGATGCGCGAGATGCGGGTGAGGGCGGTGTTGACAGCCTCGCTGTCGTCCAGCACGCAGCCGGTCAGCATGGACAGGCCACCCAGGGTGAGCGAGCCGCGCAGAAACTTGCGGCGGGCCAGCGAGAGCTTGTGGGCCGTGGCGATGCGGTCAACGGCTTCCTGGAGGACGGCATCGCCGTCGATGTTCAGGCGTGGAGGGCGTTGGATTTTCATGGAGCTTCCTTGAGACTTGTGCGCCGCCGCTCAGCGGCCGCGCAGCATGTAAACCAGCGTTTTCGGCACCAGCGCCACCATCACCAGGTGCACCACCACAAAGCCGGCCAGCGCCGCCATGGCAAAAAAGTGAACCAGGCGCGCGCCTTCATAACCGCCCATCAATTCGCGCAGCAGCGGGAACTGCACCGACTTCCAGAGCACCAGGCCGGACAGCACGATCAGCACGCTGTCAGCCATCACAAAGAGGTAGGCCAGGCGCTGCACCATGTTGTAGTGGCGCGGGTCGGCATGGGCCAGCTTGCCTTTCAGCGCGGCCAGCAGGTCCGTGAAAATGCCTTTAACCGACAGCGGGAAAAACTTGTGAAACAGCCGCCGCGTAAAGAGGTTGAAGCCCAGATAGAGCAGGCCATTGAAGAACAGCAGCCACATCGCCGCGAAGTGCCACTGCAGCGCACCGCCCAGCCAGCCGCCCAGCGTGAGTTCCTTGGGAATGGCAAAGCCGAGGAAGGCCGTGGCGTTATAGATGCGCCAGCCGCTCATCATCAGCACCACCACAGCCAGCGCATTGAGCCAGTGCATGGCGCGCAGCCAGCCGGGGTGTATGGCCTCGTTGCTTGTTTTCATCAAACGCTCCTCAGGGTTGTCCGCGATGTCCGGCGCTTTCTTCAAAGGAAGAAGAAAGGAAAGGCCGGGATTTCCGCCGCAGTTTTGCTGCGTGTTGGGCTTTGGTCGGGCCGGGCGCGGCTTTCTTACAGGCCGGCAAAATTTATTTGCAGGCAAAATCGCGGGAACTTCCCGCCAACACCGCAAGACCCCGCAGATGCACCGCTTCAAACGACTGTTCGCCGTGCTGGCCTTTCTGGGCCTGTTGCTGGCGGTGTTTCAGGTCTCGGGCTTGCGTGACAACTTCAGCCTGGCTTTTTTGCACCAGAAATTTCTGGACAACGAGGCCACCGGGCTGCTGATCTTTATCGCGCTGTTCGCGCTGGGCAACCTGATCCAGATCCCCGGCTGGATATTCCTGGCGGCCGCGGTGCTGGCGCTGGGCGAGGTGTGGGGCGGCGTGGCCACCTACCTGGCGGCGGTGGTCTCCTGCGCCTTTACCTTCTGGCTGATACGCCTGCTGGGCGGCGATGCACTGCGGCAGATCAAAGGGAATTGGGCGCAGCGCATCCTCGCTCAACTCGATGCGCGGCCGGTGGCCAGTGTCGTGGTGCTGCGCATGCTGCTGCAGACTGTGCCGGCGCTGAATTACGCGCTGGCGATGTCGGGCGTGAAGTTTCGCGACTACCTGGTGGGCACGCTGCTGGGCTTGCCGCTGCCGATCGCGCTGTACTGCGTGTTTTTTGATTACCTGGCGCGGGTGCTGAAGGTGCCGGGGTATTGAGTTGCGGGTTTACGCGGGATTGCGCGGAACTACGCGGAAATACCGGCCATACGTGCCAGCAGGGGCAGAAGAAGTGCCGCTGCAGTGCTCAGGAAAAAAACCAGCGCATAAGTGATGAGGGCCAGCAAGGCGCCGCCCTTGAATCCGACCGGCGCACCGGTAGCCGTCCTGGCGCGCGGCCCCAGGAACCAGGCGCCCACGGCCAGTTGCGCCAGCAGTCCGGTGGCGATGTCCAGGAGTGCGGCTGATACGGGCTCTGAAATGAGGTTCAGCGCCCTCACGCAGGTGCCGACGGCCAGCAGCACAAGAAACAGCACAACACCAAAAACGGCGGCGTGCTTCCAGCTCAACTGCGTACGGCGATAGAGTCTGGCCGCCAGCTTGATGCAGACGACATAGGCAAAAATCGTGAAAGCCGTGGGAAGCAGACCAGGCAGTTGCGGCATGGGTTATTCCTGTGGGCAGGCAAAAGGTGGGCAAAAGAAAAAGGCCCACAGATCATGCGGGCCCCTGACTTACAACACCTTGCTCAAAAAGCGCTTGGTGCGCTCTTCTTTCGGGCTGTCAAAGATCTCGGCGGGTGAGCCCTCTTCAATCACCAGGCCTTCGTCGATAAACATCACCCGGTCGGCCACCTGGCGGGCAAAGCCCATCTCGTGGGTCACCACCACCATGGTCATGCCTTCTTCGGCCAGGGCCTGCATGACGGCCAGCACTTCGCCCACCATTTCGGGGTCGAGGGCGGAGGTGGGTTCGTCAAACAGCATGATGCGCGGCTGCATGGCCAGCGCGCGGGCGATCGCCACGCGCTGCTGCTGCCCGCCCGAGAGCTGGTTGGGGTAGGCGTCGATCTTCTCGAGCAGCCCGACCTTGACCAGCAGCTCACTGGCGCGGTTGCGTGCTTCGAGCGCCGTCAGCTTGCGCACCTTGGTGGGCGCCAGCGTGATGTTTTCCAGCACCGTCTTGTGCGGGAACAGGTTGAAGCGCTGGAACACCATGCCGATTTCTGAGCGCAGGGCGTCGACGTCGGTTTTCGGTTCATGCACCGACACACCGTGCACCAGCACTTCGCCGCCGGTGGCTTCTTCCAGGCCGTTCAGGCAGCGCAGGAAGGTGCTTTTGCCGGAGCCCGAAGGGCCGATGACGCACACCACTTCGGTGGCCTTGATGGCGCAGTCGATGCCGCGCAGCACCGGGGTGTGACCAAACTGCTTGGTCAGCCGGTTAACGCGAATCACCTCGTCCATAACGAGCCTCCAGTTTCTTGACAAGGTAAGCCAGGCCCAGCGTCAGCACCCAGTACATGACGGAGATGGTGAGGTAGGGTTCCCAGTAGCGTGAATAGGCGCCGGCGACGGTGCGCGCGGCGTAGGCCAGCTCGGCCAGGCCGATGGCCGAGATCAGCGACGAATCCTTCAGCAGCGAAATCGCGTTGTTGCCCAGGGGCGGCAGCATGCGGCGAAACGCCTGCGGCAGCACCACGTGGTACATGGTGCGCGGAAACGACATGCCCAGTGAGCGCGAGGCTTCAACCTGGCCTTTGTCGATGGACTGGATGCCGGCGCGGAAGATCTCAGAGATATAGGCGCCGGCATTGAGCGTGAGCGCCACGATGCCCGACAGGAAGGCGCCGTAGTTCTGCTTGATGTTGCGCGCGGTTTCACCCGAAATGACCAGGCCGTCGGCCGGGTTGATGAACACCGGCAGCACGGCGAAGTGGATCAGCAGGATCTGCACGAACAGCGGCGTGCCGCGGAAAAAGCTGACATACACGGTGGAAGGCCAGCGCAGGGCGTACTTGCAGAGCTCGCGCGCGGGTGAGTGGCGGGACTCGGCGACGCGCGCCATGCCGATGGCCAGGCCCAGCAACGTGCCCTGCGCGATGCAGATCAGCGTCACCGTGATGGTCATCTGCAGGCCGCGCCAGAACAGCACGCCGTACTCTGCAATGATGTCGGCCCGGAACCAGCCGAACCAGAGAACTTGCTCCATAACGAAGAAGTCTTAAGCGCTTATTGCGCGGGCAACGCTGGGGCGTCGGCCTGGAACCACTTCTTGTAGATGGTGGCGTAGCTGCCGTCGGCCTTCACGGCAGCAAGGCCGGCGTTGAGCTTGTCCAGCAGGGCCTTGTTGCCTTGCTTCACGACGATGCCGAAGTATTCCTTGGGAAAGCTCGCGTCACTCACGGTCTTGAGCTGCTTGTGTTCCTGCGTGCGGAAGGCGATCACGCCGTTGTCGCCGATGGCGGCGTCAAGGCCGTTGTTGGCCAGCTCGGAGATCACCACGGGGGTGCTTTCAAAGCGGCGGATATCGGGGTTGGTCTTGCCGAATTCGCGCGAAGCCATGTCGTCGCCGGTGCTGCCGGTGACCACGCCGATTTTTTTGCCGGCCAGGTCTTTCAGGCCTTTGGCGGTGCTGTTGCTTTGCACGGCGATCAGCTGGCGCGCTTCAAAGTAAGGGGTGGTGAAGTCATAGGACTGCTTGCGCTTGTCGTTGATGGTGACGCCCGAGATGATCAGGTCCACGTCACCGTTGTTCAGCGCGGCGAAGATGCCGGTCCAGGGGGTGTTGACGATCTTGATCTGCAGGCCGGCCTTCTGGGCGACGGCCTTGATCATGTCCACATCGTAGCCGACGATTTCCTTGGTCGGGCTTTCATAGGCAAACGGGCGGTAGGTGGCGCTGGAGCCGACGACCAGCTCCTTGTTTTGAGCGTGGACAGTACCGAGCGCGAGGGTGAGCAGGCCGGCCGTGGCGGCGATTTTGTGGAGGAGTTTCATGGTGATGTCCAGAAAGAGGGTGGAGGAAATGCCTGGCGGCCCGCACAAAGGGGGACGGAAAAGCGAAAGTAGCCAATGGTAACGCCTGCAAAAGCCGTGCCCGGAGGGTTCCGGGCAGGGTTTTCGCCAAGGAGGCAGGGGTGAACCGGGGAAAAGTGCGTCCGGAAGGCGTCCAGAAGGCGCCTGGAAGGGGCCCGAAAGACGTCCGGAAGCTGCCGGGAATCAGCCGGTCCGCAGCTGCCGGTTGAAAAACGCCAGGGTGCGTTCCCAGGCCAGTTTGGCGGCGGTGGCGTCGTAACGCGGCGTGGTGTCGTTGTTGAAGCCGTGCTGGGTGCCCGGGTACTGGTAGGCGGTGTAGTTCACGCCCGCCGCCTTCAAAGCGGCCTCATAGGCGGGCCAGGAGGCGTTGATGCGTTCGTCGACCGCCGCGAAATGGATCAAGAGCGGGGTTTTGACCTTGGCGGCGTCTTCCACGGCAGGCTGGTTACCGTAAAAAGGCACAGCAGCGTTGAGCTCAGGCAGGCGGGTGGTGAGTGTGTGCGTCATACCGCCGCCGTAGCAGAAACCGACCACGCCCAGCTTGCCGCTGCAATCGTCCCGGCCTTTGAGGTAGGTGACGGCGGCCACAAAGTCCTCGGTGCACTTGCGCTGGTCCAGCTTGGCGAACAATTCGCGTGCCTTGTCTTCGTCGCCCGGGTAGCCGCCCAGCGGCGTCAGGGCGTCGGGCGCAAAAGCCACAAAGTTGTCCAGCGCCAGGCGGCGCGTGATGTCTTCTATATGGGGGTTCAGGCCCCGGTTTTCATGGATGACCAGCACGCCGGGCAGTTTGCCGGTGGCATTGGCCGGCTTGGCCAGGTAGCCTTTGACGGTGCCTGTGCCGGCGGACGAGGGGTAGCTGACCATCTCGGTCTTGATGCGGCTGTCGTCTTTGGCAATTTGCTGCCCCGCCGCAAAGTTGGGGCTCAGGGCTGCCAGCAGCGCCGCGGCGCTCATGCCGGCCGTGGCGAATTTCTGGGCGCGTTCCAGAAAGCCGCGCCGGTCCAGGGTGCCGTGCACATAGGCATCAAACAGAATCAGCAGTTCCTGGTCAAAGTCCTGGGCGGTCTTGAGTGGCATGGCGGCTCCTGCAAAAAAAATCCAGCATAACGATTCGGGCGCCGGCTGGCAAAGGCCTTGCGCCCGGTTGGCGGTTGAGGTGGGGCGCTGTTTAGACCGTGAACGGCTTCTGATGTTCCCTGGATACCCTTGCGATGTTGCCAAGGCGTGAAAATAGCGGCTGGGCAAACCGGATTGCTATGAAAAATATAGCTGCTAACGGGCATGCAGGCTGGGTCAGGGGCTTAATTTGGTTTGCAATTTGGCCGAAGGCCGGTAAAAACCTGTTTTAATAAGGGCTTGGACCGCCGGCCGCTTGATTGACACGGCTGGCGTTCTGTGACTCACTGGGCTCAACGGGGATTGCCTGACTGCATCGTCTGTGGCGCCGTAGCCCCCAAAAATCGAGGAGAACTGTATCTTGAACCTGATTTCATGGCTGATGGCATTGCTGGGCGTCGCTGTCGGCGCGGTAGGCGGTGTTTTGCTCTACGCCTTCTGGTTACGGCAAAAGGCGGGTGAAAAGTTGCGAATCCCCCACAAATGGCCGCTGACCGTACGCGGCATCGTGACCAACGACGAGTACGAAGTATGGAAATGGCTGCGCAGCACCTTCCACGACCATACGGTCATGGTCAAGCTGCCGGTGCTGCGTTTCACCATCCCGACCGAAAAAGAAAAAGACAAGGAAAAAGACAGGGAAAAGAACGCGCGCCTGCTTGAGCTGCTCAACGGCGTCTACACCACCTTCACCATTTGCAGCCTTGACGGCAAGGTGGTGGGTTGCGTCGATTTGCGCGGCAAGCGCGATGTAAGCCGGGCCAGCCGCCAGCTCAAGGAAACCCTGCTGTCCGACTGCGGCGTGGCCTACACCACGGTCAGGGCCAGCCGCCCGCCTACCGTCAGCGCCATGCGCGCGGCTTTTCTGGGTGAAATCCCTGAAGAGCTGGCGCAGGAAGCCGAGGAAACCCGCGGCGGCGACAGCAGCTTTCACGCCGACCTGGAGTCTTTCACCCGCGAGCGCGTAAAAGCTGCCAAGGACGCCGCGCTCAAAGAGCTCAACAAGGAAAACCAGCAGGAGGCCGCCCAGGCTGCCGCCACACGCAACATCGGCTTCAGCTCCGACGGCGGCAGTGGCCTGCGCGGCGGCGACACCGACCGTTTTGCGGTGCAGTGGGAAGACTCCTTCATTCAGCCTGCGGACACGCGGCCGGCCAAGCTCGAATAGGAAGCGGCCGATTCGTGAGCCGGCTGGGGCATACGCGGGACAAGATCTACAAGACCGTGGCGCGGCAGCTCCATGGCGTGGTGCCGTGCTGGGTGTGCGGCGAACATGTCACGCGCGAGGCCGCCACGCTGGAGCACATCCAGCCCCTGAGCGAGGGCGGCAACAGCCACGCGGAGAACCTGGCCATCAGCCATGAAATCTGCAACGGCCAGCGCCACGCGGCAGGGCAGGTGCCGGCCTCGGCCACATTGCCCGGCCGGGTGCAGAGGCGCCATGCGGCCACCGCCGGTGCAGGCAAAGCATGACAAAGCGCGCCGCACACCTTGCGCGGGCCGTGGCCGCTTTGCTGCTGGCCGCAATCGCGATGGGCGCCGGCGCGCAGCCGCAAGCCCCGGCAAAAAAGGCCGCTAACACGGCAAACACCGCTGCCGCCGCCAACCCGGTCAATCCCAATTCCATCACCGCCGCCGCTGAGGGCGAGCTCCCCATCGCCAACGACGACAGCTACGCACTCTCGCGCTCCTTCACTTACCTGGACGATGCAAGCGGTGAGCTGACCCTGGCCGACATCCTGAAGCCGGATGCCCAGTCGCGCTTTCAGCCCGTGCCGCAAACCGGCTCGGCCACCAATTTCGGTTTGACCTCCTCGGCCATCTGGCTGCGCGTGACGCTACGCACCGAGCGCGACGCGCCCGCCGACTGGATGCTGGAGCTGGCCTACCCGCCGCTGGACCGGCTGGAGCTCTACACACCCGACGGCAAGGGCGGCTTTGGCCGGCAGGTGGGGGGCGACCTTTCGCCCTTTGCCGAGCGTGCCGTCGTGCACCGCAACCACGTCATGCCGGTGCGCCTCAAACCTGGCGCCGCCCAGACCCTTTACCTGCGCGTGATGTCGGGCGGCACGGTGTCGGCGCCGGTCAAGCTCTGGCGGCCCGCCGCCTTGTGGAAGCATGACCAGGCCGAGTACGCCACGATCAGCCTGTACTTTGGCCTGCTCATCGGGCTGCTGCTGTACAACCTGCTGCTGTTTTTCTCGGTGCGCGATAGGCCTTACCTGATCTATGTCGCCTTTGTGGCCTGCATGGCGATTGCGCAGGCGGCCCTCACGGGTTTTGGCGCGCAATTCCTCTGGCCCGGGCTGCTCTGGTGGAACAGTGTTTCGCCGCCGGCCGGCATGTCGGCGACGGCGGTCTTTGGCCTGCTGTTTGCGCGCAGCTTTTTGTCCAGCGCGACCAAAATGCCGCGCCTGGACCGCCTGATCCTGGCGCTGGTCGCCGGCTGGCTGCTGACGCTGCTGGCCGCGCTCACCCTGCCTTATGTGGTGTCGTCCTTGATGGTGACGGTGCTGGCCGTCTTCAGCGTGATCACCCTGGTGATGGTGGGTGTGCTGAGCCTGCGCATGGGCCACCCCGGCGCGAAATACTTTCTGGCGGCCTGGGCTTTGCTGCTGGTCGGCGTCGTCACCCTGGCGCTGCACAACACCGGCGTGCTGCCATCCAATGCGCTCACAGCCAACTCCCTGCTGATCGGCTCCGCGCTTGAAATGGTGGTGCTGTCGTTTGCGCTGGCCGACCGCATCAACGTGACCCGGCGCGAAAAGGAACTGGCCCAGGCGCGCATCCTGGCTGAGCACGCCATGGTGGAGGCGTTGAGCCTGTCGCAGGAAAACTTCCGCACGCAGCTCAAAGAGCGCGAGATGATCCTCGAGAACTCCATCGTGGGCATCGCCTTCCTCACGCCTGACGGGCGCTTTCGCTGGGCCAACCAGGCCATGCTCAAAGTCTTTGGCGCCGGCAGCAACGCGCTCACCTCGATGGAGCCGTTCTACCTGTCGCGGGAGGAGTACATCCGCGTGGGCGGCGAGGTGGCCGCCTGCGTCGCCCGGGGCGAGAACTATGAAGCCGAAATCCAGGTGCAGCAGTTTGACGGCACGCGGATCTGGGTGTCGCTGTCGGGCAAGGCCGTCAGCGAGCGCGACCTCAGCCAGGGCACGGTCTGGGTGATCATCAACATCACCCAGCGCAAAGAGCTGGAGGCGCAGCTGGTGCGCACCTCGTCCGAGCGCGAAGCCATTCTCAACAGCGCGCTGGTGGGCATCGTGCTGTCGGTGCAGCGGCGCCACGAATGGGTGAACGAGAAATTCGCCCAGATGATGGGCAGCCCGCGGGCGGAGCTGATCGGCAAGCCGTCCAGCTACATCCATCCCGACCTGGCCACCTGGGAGCAATTCGGCAAGGAAGCACGCCAGACCCTGATAGAGACCGGCAGCTACATCGCCGAGCGCCAGCTCAGGCGCCGTGACGGCACGCTCTTTTGGGCCGAGATGGCCGGCAGCTGCATACAGCCCAAAGACCCCGACTCGGGCGTGATCTGGGCCTTCCTCGACATCACCGAACGCAAAAGATCCGAAGCAGACACGCAGGAAGCGCTGGAGCAGCAAAGGGCCCTCAATGAATTGCGCACCCGCTTCGTCGCCATGACCAGCCACGAGTTCCGTACGCCGCTGTCCGGCATTTTGTCGGCCGAAGAACTGCTCAGGCACTACGGCAGCCGCCTGCCGGAACATGAAAAGCTGGAAATCCTGGACAGCATCGCCGCCGGCGTGAAGCGCATGACGGGCATGCTGGACCGCGTGTTGCTGCTGGGCAAGGCCGACGCGCAGATGCTGGAGTTCGAGCCGCATCCGCTGGATTTGCAAAAGCTGTGCTACCAGCTGCTGGAAGAAGCCGGCATGCAGCAGCCCGACAGCCTGTGCGACCTGCGCCTGGAATACACAGCCTCGCCCGGCCTGGGCCTGTACGACGAAAAACTCTTGCGCCATATTTTCGGCAACCTGCTTTCCAACGCCGTCAAATATTCGCCGCTGGGCGGGCTCGTGCTCTTCAAGGTGCGTGACGACGAAGACATGATCGCCATGGAAGTGACCGACGAAGGCATAGGCATCCCGGAAGAAGAACTGCCGCACCTGTTTGAATCCTTCCACCGTGCCAGCAATGTAGGCACCATCCAGGGCACGGGTTTGGGGCTGGCGATTGTGCGCAACGCGGTCGACATCCACGGCGGCACCATCGCCGTGGACAGCAGCGCGGGCCACGGCACCCGCTTTACCGTGCGCCTGCCGGTCCGCCGCTAAGGGCTTCACCATGAGCACTGCCACCCTGATTCAACGGCGCCAGCTTTTGCAGTCGCTTGCCGCGGCGGGCGCCGGGCTGTACTTGCCCCTCAGCGCGTGGGCCCAGGCGAAGGTCGCCGGCAACCCTTTCACCCTCGGCATCGCCAGCGGCTCGCCCACGCATGATTCGGTCGTGCTCTGGACGCGGCTTGCGCTGCAAAACCAGGACGCCGCACCTGTCGCCGTACGGTGGGAAGTCGCGCATGACGACAAGTTTTCCCGCATCGTGCAGAAAGGGCAGGCCCAGGCCGTGGCCGGGCTGGCGCATTCGGTGCATGTGGAAGTGCAGGGCCTGGAGCCCGACCGCTGGTATTTCTACCGCTTTGCGGTGGGCGACGCGCTCAGCGCCACCGGCCGCACCCGCACCTTCCCGGCGCCCGGCGCCGAGGTCGCGCGCCTGCGGCTGGCCTACGCCTCCTGTCAGCGCTGGGACCACGGCTTTTACAGCGCCTACCGCCACATGCGTGACGAAGCGCTGGACCTCGTGATCTTTCTGGGCGACTACATCTATGAATACCCCGGCGCGGCCCGGGCCGTGCGCGTGCCCACCGGCGGCTGGGTGCTCACGCTGGACGACTACCGCCAGCGCTACGCCCTGCACAAGAGTGATGCCGAGCTGCAAGCCATGCATGCCGCCTGCCCGTGGATGGTGACCTGGGACGACCACGAGGTGCAAAACGACTACGCGGGCCTCACACCCGGCGACGGCGGGCCGCCGGCGCCTGACTTTGCCGCCCGCCGCGCTGCCGCCTACCAGGCGTTTTATGAGCACATGCCAGTGCGTGCTTCGGTGCTCACCCAGGCCATGGCAGGCCTGGCCAGCGGGGCAGAGATGCGCATCTACCATCGCGTGCCCTACGGCCGCCTGGCCTCGCTCTATATGCTGGACGCCCGGCAATACAAAGATGCGCAAGTCTGCACGCGGGACGGCAAGGCCGGCTCCAGCTCATTGAACCCCGCGCACTGCGCGACCTGGAACGACCCGGCCCGTAGCATGCTGGGCCTGCAGCAAGAGCGTTGGCTCGACGCCGAGTGGGGCAGCGCCGCCGCCAGGGAAAGCAGCTGGAACCTCGTCGGCCAGCAATCGCTGCTGGGCCAGCGCGACTTTCACCGCGGGCCAGGCCAGACTTTCTGGAATGACGGCTGGGATGGTTATGCGGCGGCTCGCACGCGCTTTACCAACGCCCTGCAAAAGCATGTAGTCGCCAACCCGGTCATCCTGGGCGGCGATGTGCATGAAAACTGGGTAGGCCACGTCAAGACCGACTACGCCGATGCCGCCAGCGCGTCCATCGGCACAGAGTTCTGTGGCACCAGCCTCACCTCACGCTCCAACGGCAACGCCAAGATCCCCGAGTACCTCGCCGAGAACCCGCACTTTGTCTTTGCCGACTCCGAACGCAAAGGCTATGGCGTGGTCGAACTCACACCGCGCAGCCTGACCACCACCTTGCGCGTGGTGGACGACGTGGCACGCGCCGATAGCGGTGTGCAGACGCTGGCCAAGTTTGCGGTGCAGGCGGGGCGGCCGGTGGTTGAGAAGGCCTGAATCTGGTCTGCGCCTCGGATGTACTTTGGCCGCAGGCATGGGTGGCGGTAACGCCTAAATTGCAGATTGCTGAGAGGATGAGCTTGGATCAGTCGGAAAAAATATGGAAGTGGGTTATGCGTGGTGCGACTCTGCTGCTCATTGTTGCGGTGGTATGCAGTTATTTGCTCCCGCCAGGCACAACGCGATATGTCGCATTTGCTTCCCTGCCGATCTGCTTGGTACTGTTCTTCGTAGCGAGGGCAAGAGCGCGCCCGGACGAAGAGTTTAAAGATACGCCGTGGGGCATTTAAATTTGCAGGGGCCTGATAGGGTCAGCCGATCGCGAGAGGGCGGGGCAGATTGTCGTGAAGTGCAATACCGAAGGCTTAAATCTCTTCAATCGATTTTCTGCATTCAAGGATCTGACGAATCTCATCGGAATGGGAGTCCTCAGTGATTCAAATCTATTGTGTTTTCCTGGTTGGAAAACCTTTTCTTTTAGGTGACGATAAAAGAGAGTTTGGGTTTTATCGCAATGAGTATGTCGCGGCATGGTCTGAGGAGCGTGCGGTTGCCATTGCAAAAATCAGGACCACGAAGCGTCTTCAGCGCCAGAGAGTTAAGTTCGTCGATGGAGAACCATTGGCCCTGAAAGTTGAAAATATCAAGCGAGGAATACCTCCGTGGAGACTCTTTCGTAGCGAGGGATTCTTGTTCTTTCCGATGGATTCGTAGGCACTTGTCACACTCCAATCAGGGAGTGTCAAGTGTCGTTGAACCTGCCTCTGTGGGTTTTCGCGTTTGTTGATCCGTTTTCATCAGGCAACCGCGAAAGAACCGGGGCTGATCGACGTGAACTTCAACGGTTACTAGGATTGCTCCATGATAGATCCAGCTTCCAATTCCCCGCGCGAGCTTTTACCTGGAAAAAATTTGGCGCATGTCGCCAGCATTGAAGGGGAATTTGTTGATCTTGCGCATCAGCGTTCTCTGGGAATTTTCACTGATTGTGACGATCTTGGCCTTTTTTCTGCGGCCAAATTTGTCCTGCCCGATGGGTTTGAGTTTTGGATTTATAAGTACCAAGGAATGCCGAACGGGAGCGTTGAGGTATTTTTTGAATCGCAACTGCAAATTTGGGAAGCGCGCTTGAGTGATGTTCTCAATTTTCTCGGGATTTCTTCCGGCTCACTTACCTGGAAAAATGCGGCGTACTTGAAGACGCCGTAGATGTTGAATTGTGCTCAGATCTGTCTCTTGCCGCCTTGTTCGATCAACTGGGCAACCGCTCAGATGAGGCCAAGCAGTCAATGACGGTTTGATGTTGTGTTGAGTCTTGCTGAAGTCTTACCTCATCGTTTCATCGATACCCGATCTACCCTTCCTCCGGGCAACAGGGTAGATCAGGTTTAAGCGCAACCGCCAGCTCAAACCGCCAGCTCTTCCTCTTCCAGGTTATCACTCAAAAAGCCGCCGCTCTGGTGCGCCCAGAGGCGCGCATACAAGCCGCCGTTGGCCAGCAGGCTGCGGTGGTCGCCTTCTTCGACGATGCGGCCTTGGTCCAACACGATCAGCCTGTCCATGGCAGCGATGGTTGAGAGGCGGTGGGCGATGGCGATGACTGTCTTGCCTTGCATCAAGGTGTTCAGGCTGCTCTGGATGGCGACTTCGACTTCGGAGTCGAGGGCGCTGGTGGCTTCATCCAGCAGCAGTATGGGCGCGTCTTTGAGCATGACGCGTGCAATCGCGATGCGCTGGCGCTGGCCGCCCGAGAGCTTGACGCCGCGCTCGCCGACGTGGGCGTCGTAGCCGTGGCGGCCGTGCGGGTCGGTCAGGTCGGTGATGAAGTTGTCGGCTTCGGCGCGCCGTGCGGCCAGGCGCATATCGTCGTCGCTGGCGCCGGGGCGGCTGTAAGTGATGTTGTCGCGCACCGAGCGGTGCAGCAGCGAGGTGTCTTGCGTCACCATGCCGATGTGGCCGCGCAGGCTGTCCTGGGTGACGTGCGCGATGTCCTGGCCGTCAATCAGGATGCGCCCGCCGTCGAGGTCGTAAAACCGCAGCAGCAGGTTGACCAGCGTTGACTTGCCGGCGCCGGAGCGGCCTATCAGGCCGATTTTTTCGCCGGGCCTGACGGTCAGCGTGAGCTTGTCGATCACGGATTTGTTTTTGCCGTAGCTGAAGTTCACGGCCTCAAAGCGCACTTCGCCGCGCGGCACGTCCAGCGCGGCCGCATCGGGCGCATCGACGATGGTGCGGGGCCGCGAGAGCGTGTTGATGCCGTCCTGCACGGTGCCCACGCTTTCAAAGAGGCTGGTGGTCTCCCACATGATCCAGTGCGACATGCCTTGCAGGCGCAGCGCCATGGCAGTGGCCGCGGCCACCGCGCCCGCGCCGACCTGGCCCAGGTGCCAGAGCCACAGCGAGGTGCCTGCCATGCCAAGGATCAGGCCCATGCTGAGGGCGTGATTGACGATTTCAAACGCGCTGACCAGTCGCATCTGCGTATAGCCGGTCTTCATGAACTCGCTCATGGCGTCACGCGCAAAGCCGGCCTCGCGCCGGGTGTGCGAGAACAGCTTGACGGTGGTGATGTTGGTGTAGGCGTCAGTGATGCGGCCCGTCATCAACGAGCGGGCGTCGGCCTGCTGTTTGCCGATGCGGCCCAGCCGCGGCACAAAGTAAAAGAGGCTGGCGATGTAGAGCGCCAGCCAGACCAGGAAGGGCGCGACCAGCTTCGTGTCGAAGGCCGCGGCCAGCACCGTCATGGTGGCGATGTAGACGCCCATGGCCACCAGCACGTCGGCCAGCACAAAGAGCGTGTCGCGCACCGCCAGCGCAGTTTGCATGACCTTGGTGGTCAGCCGGCCGGCGAACTCGTCCTGGTAGAAGGACATGCTTTGCCCCAGCATCAGGCGGTGAAAGTTCCAGCGCAGCCGCATCGGGAAGTTGATGGCCAGCGTCTGGTGCTTCACGGTGGTCTGCAACGCCACGGCGGCGATGCTGGCCACCACGAGGAGCGCGAGCCAGCTTAGCGCGGTGCCGTGCTCGGTCCACAGGTTGGCGGGCGCCGTGGCGCCCAGCCAGTCGACGATGCGGCCCAGCATGGCGAACAGCAAGGCCTCAAACACCGCCAATACCGCCGAGAGCAGCGCCAGCAGCAGGATGTAGCCGCGCGCGCCTTCGGTGCAGGCCCACAGAAAGGCCATGAATCCCTTGGGCGGCAAGGATGGGTCGGCGTCAGGGTAAGCGGGAAGCTGGCTTTCGAATCGTTTGAAAAAACCCATGGATGTCGCTGTCTTTATTTCAGGTGTTTTGGTTTCAGGTGTCTGCTTATAAGGTGTTATGGCTGCAGGAGGGTTGATTTATTGGGGAAGGATTGATGCGTATGTGCGATGGATGCCTGCCGCGTGGACGCGTTAGCTGAAAAGCTCCAGCAGCCGGTCCAGCCCGCCTTGGTTGATGGCGACCATGGCCTGCTCGCGCACGCGCGGCTTGGCGTGGTAGGCCACCGAGAGACCGGCTACGCCCATCATGGGCAGGTCGTTGGCGCCGTCGCCCATGGCAATCGCCTCAAGCGGGTTGATGCCCAGCTTGCCGCAGGTCTCGATCAGCATCTTGCGTTTTTCGTCGCCGTCGCAGATGTCGCCCCAGGGCTGGTCGACCATCTTGCCGGTAAGGAATCCGTCTTTCACTTCCAGCACATTGGACCGGGTGTAGTCGATGCCCAGCTCGTCGCGCACGCGGTCGGTGAAGAAGGTAAAACCGCCGCTGACCAGCAGCACTTTCATGCCGGCCTCCTTGCAGGCGTGCACCAGCTCGGCTGCGCCGGGGTTGAGTTGCAGGCGCTGGTGGTAGACCTCGTCCATGCTGGCCACGCTGACGCCCTTGAGCAGCGCCACGCGCTGGCGCAGGCTCTCCTTGTAGTCGGTGATCTCGCCGCGCATGGCGGCTTCAGTGATGGCGGCCACCTCGGCCTTGCGGCCGGCGGCGTCGGCGATTTCGTCCACACACTCGATGTTGATGAGTGTGGAGTCCATGTCAAAGGCGATCAGCTTGAAGTTGCTGAGCTTGAGCTCTGGCGTAGAGACATTGACGACGAGGCCGGGGGAGATTTCAGCAGGAGTCATGCGGGCGTTGCTTCTGTGGTGGAGGGGGTTTTAGGTTGTCCGAGCGAGCGCAGGATGTCGCGCACCATTTGCGCACGGTCTTTGGGTTCGGGCAGTTCGCGCTCTATGCGCAGCTTGTCGTTGCCGGCCAGCCTGATGTGCCGGTTTTTCTGGATCAGCTGCATGATGGCCATCGAGTCGATGGGCGGGTCTTTCTTGAAGGTGATGTTGATGCCGCCGGGCGCAGCATCAACCTTGACCACGCCGTAGGGCCGGGCGATCACGCGCAGGCGGTGCACGTCGATCAGCGTCTGTGCCTGCGGTGGCAGCTTGCCGAAGCGGTCGACGATTTCTTCGAGCAGCGCATCGATCTGGTCGGTGTTCTTCGCGGTGGCCAGCTTTTTGTAGAACGACAGGCGCAGGTGCACATCGCCGCAGTAGTCGTTGGGCAGCAGGGCGGGGGCGTGCAGGTTGATCTCGGTCGTCACGCTCAGAGGTGAGAGCAGATCGGGCTCGCGCCCGGCCTTGAGCGAGGCCACGGCTTCGCTGAGCATCTCGTTGTAGAGCTGGAAGCCGACCTCGAGCATATTGCCGCTCTGGTTCTCGCCTAACACCTCGCCGGTGCCGCGAATCTCCAGGTCGTGCATGGCCAGGTAAAAGCCAGAGCCGAGTTCTTCCATTTGCTGGATGGCTTCGAGCCGCTGGCCGGCCTGCTTGGTCAGGCCTTCGATGTCGGGCACCATCAAATAGGCATAGGCCTGGTGGTGGCTGCGGCCCACGCGGCCGCGCAGCTGGTGCAGCTGCGCCAGGCCGAACTTGTCGGCGCGGCTCATCACGATGGTGTTGGCGGTCGGCACGTCGATGCCGGTTTCAATAATGGTCGAGCACAGCAGCAGGTTGTAGCGCTGGGCGATGAAGTCCTTCATCACGCGTTCCAGCTCGCGCTCGGGCATCTGGCCGTGGGCTACCGCAATGCGGGCCTCGGGCAAGATTTCTTCGAGCTTCTCGCGCCGGTTCTGGATGGTTTCGACCTCGTTGTGCAGGAAGTAGACCTGGCCGCCGCGCTTCAATTCGCGCAGCACCGCCTCGCGGATCACGCCGTTGTTTTCGCTGCGCACAAAAGTCTTGATGGCCAGGCGGCGCTGCGGCGCGGTGGCGATCACGCTCAGGTCGCGCAGGCCTTCCAGTGCCATGCCCAGCGTGCGCGGAATCGGCGTGGCCGTCAGCGTCAGCACATCGACTTCGGCGCGCATGGCCTTCATGGCCTCTTTGTGGCGCACGCCGAAGCGGTGCTCTTCGTCGATGATGAGCAGGCCCAGGCGGTCGAACTTCACATCCTGGCTCAGCAGCTTGTGCGTGCCGACCACGATGTCGACCGTGCCGTCAGCCAGGCCCTTGATGGCGGCGGTGATTTCCTTGCCTGAGCGAAAGCGGCTCATCTCGGCGATCTTGACCGGCCACTTGGCAAAGCGGTCCACCAGCGTCTGGTAGTGCTGCTCGGCCAGCAGGGTGGTGGGCGCCAGCAGCGCCACCTGCCGCCCGCCGGTGACGGCGATAAAGGCCGCACGCAAGGCAACTTCCGTCTTGCCGAAACCCACATCGCCGCAGACCAGCCGGTCCATGGGGCGGGGGCTGATCATGTCCTGGATCACCGCATGGATAGCGGCGCGCTGGTCGGCGGTTTCGTCAAAGCCGAAGTCGTTGGCAAAGGTCTCGTAGTCGCCGGGCGAATAGCGGAAGGCATGGCCTTCGCGCGCGGCGCGGCGGGCGTAGATGTTGAGCAGCTCGGCGGCGGAATCGCGAATCTGCTCGGCGGCCTTGCGTTTGGCTTTTTCCCACTGACCGCTGCCCAGCCTGTGCAGCGGCGCTTCTTCGGCGCTGACACCGGTGTAGCGGCTGATCAGGTGCAGCTGGCTGACGGGCACATAGAGCGTGGCGCTGTCGGCGTATTCGAGGTGCAAAAACTCCTGCAGCAGCGGCGTGCCGTCAGCATTCGTGCCCTGGCCCAGGTCCATGTTGATCAGGCCGCGGTAACGGCCAATGCCGTGGGCGCTGTGCACCACCGGGTCGCCCACGTTGAGCTCCGAGAGGTCCTTGATCAGCGCTTCGACGTCACTGACCTGCTCCTGCTTCTTGTTGCGGCGGCGCACGGTGGCGCCGGCGGCAAAGAGCTCTGTCTCGGTGATGAAGTCGATGCTTTCTTCGAGCCAGCTGAAACCGGTGTTCAGCGCCGCGGTGGCGATGCCGAGCTTTTCGTCGCTGGTCTGGAAGTCTTCGAGTGAATCAAAGGCTGGCGGGCTGACGCTGCTGGCGCGCAGGAAGTCGAGCAGGCTTTCGCGCCGGCCGTCGCTTTCGGCCAGCACCAGCACGCGGTGGGCGGTGTTGCGCACATGGCTCTTGAATTTGGCCAGCGGGTCTTCAGCGCCGCGCACCACCGCCATTTCGCCCAGCTTTTGAAACTGCGCGTTGTCGGCGATGTCTTCCACCGTGGCGCGTATCGCCAGTTGCGCGTAGTCGTTGGCGCGCGCGTAAAACTGCTCGGCGCCCAGGAAGAGCGACTCCGGCGGCAGCGCCGGGCGGTCGGGCGCGTCGCGCACCAGGCGGTAGCGGTCTTTGGTGTCTTGCCAGAAGCGCTGGAAGGCCGGCTCCAGGTCGCCGTGCAGCACCACGGTGGCATCGCTGCCGAGGTAGTCGAACACCGTGGCGGTTTCTTCGAAGAAGAGCGGCAGGTAGTACTCAATGCCGGCGGTGGCCACGCCGTTGCCCATGTCTTTGTAGATGCGGCTTTTGGTCGGGTCGCCATCCAGCAGCTCGCGCCAGCGGCTGCGAAAGCGCGCGCGCGCGTCGTCATCCATCGGGAATTCGCGCCCGGGCAGCAGGCGCACTTCCGGCACCGGGTAGAGGCTGCGCTGGCTGTCGGGGTCGAAGGTGCGGATGCTGTCGATCTCGTCGTCAAACAGGTCGACGCGGTAAGGCACGGGGCTGCCCATGGGGAAGAGGTCTATCAGGCCGCCGCGCACCGCGTATTCGCCGGGGCTGACGACTTGCGTGACGTGGCTGTAACCCGCCAGCGTGAGCTGGGCCTTGAGCCGCGTTTCATCGAGCTTTTGTTTGACCTTGAACTGGAAGGTGTAGCCCGCCAAAAAGCTGGGTGGCGCCAGGCGGTACAGCGCCGTGGTCGCCGGCACGATCACCACGTCGGCGCCGGTTTCCTTGTCGCGCTGCTGGATGCGCCACAGCGTAGCCAGGCGCTCGCTGATCAAATCCTGGTGCGGCGAGAAGGTGTCATAGGGCAGGGTTTCCCAGTCCGGAAACAGGGCGCAGCGCAGCTCGGGCGCAAAAAACGCGATCTCGTCCATCAGGCGCTGGGCCGTGGTGGCGTCCGAGGTGATGATGGCGGTGAGCTTGCCGGCGGCTTTTTCGCGGCTGCCCAGGCGCGCCAGCAGCAGGGCATCGGCAGAACCGGCGGGCTGGGGCAGGGTGTAGCGTTTGCCGGTGGCGAGTGAAGGTAGCTGCATTGATCGGTACGCGGTGAAGATCTGGCTGAATGCCCGGTTAAACGTGTTCAAAAATCAAGCGACAAAAGCCAAGCACCCCAAACCATCTGGAGTGGGGTGCCTGCGCGTTCAATCCACGATTTTAGAATCTATGATGAAGTTATGACGACAAGCCGTGCCAATACCCGTTCCGATGCCCGTTTTTTTGTGCTGATCCCCTGTGCCGGGCAGGGCAGCCGGGCCGGCACCGCCCAGGCCAAGCAGTACCAGCAGATTGCCGGCCAGCCCATGGTCAAACACACGGTGGAGGCTTTCCGGGCGCTTTCCGGCACTTTTGCCGCGCTCTGGGTGGTGGTTTCGCCGTCCGACGACGAGTTTCTCAGCGTCTTTCCCGACTACAACCACAGCAATGAACACCTGCACCCCGGTGGCGGCGCGACGCGGGCGGCCACGGTGCTCAACGGCCTCAAGGCCATGGTGGCGCAGCCCGGCGGCGCGACCCTGGACGACTGGGTGCTGGTGCATGATGCCGCGCGCTGCCTGGTGATGCCCGGGCAGATCGAAGCCCTGATTGCCGCCTGCCGCGACGACGCCGTGGGCGGCCTGCTGGCGCAAAAACTGCCCGATACCCTCAAGAGCGAGCACGGCGGCCGTGTTGCAAGCACTATAGACCGCAGCGAAAAATGGCTGGCGCAGACGCCGCAGATGTTTCGCATAGGCATGCTCATCGACGCGCTGGAGAAAACCGGGGACCGCGTCACCGATGAATCCAGTGCGATGGAGGCCGTAGGCCTGGCGCCGCGGCTGGTGGGCAGCAGCGCCGAGAACTTCAAGGTCACCTATCCGGAAGACTTCGCGCTGGCGGAAGCCATCTTCAACAGGCGCAGCAAGTAGTCCCAGTCCCGTGATCCCGCAGCAACCCCGGAAAAGGCATTCATGAGCAGCATCAATTTTCGAATCGGCGAGGGCTGGGACACGCATGCCCTCGTGCCCGGGCGCAAGCTCATCATCGGCGGTGTCGATATTCCCCACACCGTGGGCCTGCTGGGCCATTCGGATGCCGATGTGCTGCTGCATGCGATCACCGATGCGCTGCTGGGCGCCGCGGCGCTGGGCGATATCGGCTCGCATTTCCCCGACACCGATGCGCGCTTCAAGGGCGCAGATTCGTCGGTGCTGCTCAAGGAGGTCGGGCGAAAGCTGGCCGAACTCGGCTGGCAAATCGGCAATATCGACAGCACCGTGATCGCGCAGGCGCCCCGGCTGGCGCCGCACATTGCGGCAATGCAGGCCAATATCGCCTCTGCGCTGGGGCTGGAGAATGGCCAGGTGAATGTGAAGGCCAAAACAGCGGAGAAGATGGGGCCCGTCGGGCAGGGCCTGGGCATGGAAGCCCGGGCCGTGGTGCTGCTGCACCGCTAGACGGCTGGCCGCCCCTGGCCCCGGTAGGTAGCGGGGGGGCGGTCAGTTTCTGCGCAGCTTGATATGCGCAGCCAGCCCGCCTGAGCCGGTGTTGGCCAGGCCAAACACTCCGCCCATGCGATGAATCGTTTTTTCAACAATCGCCAGGCCTAGGCCCGCGCCAGTGGCCGCGGTGCGTGCGGCATCGCCGCGAAAGAACGGGCGTGTGAGCTTGGAGAGCGTCTCGGGCGCCACGCCCATGCCGTGGTCGCGCACCTTGATCAGCACCCACTGGTCGCGCGCCTTGGCGGCAATGTCGACCAGCGCGATGCCGGTTTCGGGCGTCTTGCCGTAGCGCCTGGCGTTTTCCAGCAGGTTGGCGATGACGCGCGACAGCTCCACCTCGTCAGCCAGTACGGCCATGTCGTCAGGGATGGTGACGGTGACGCGCATGTCTTCATAGTCGGCCACGGCGTACACGGCGGCATCGACCACGCTGTTGAGCGAGACGCGCTCCAGCCGTGGCGGCTCGGGCCGGGCGTAGTCCAGGAATTTGTCGATGATCGCGTCCAGCTGGGTGATGTCGGCGGCCATGTGCTCGCGCGCATCGGCGTCAGAGACGCTCATCTCGGTTTCCAGGCGCAGGCGGGCCAGCGGCGTGCGCAAGTCATGCGAGATGCCGGCCAGCATGATGACGCGGTCCTGCTCGATTTTGGAGAGCTGCTCGGCCATGCGGTTAAAACCAATGTTGACCTCGCGGATTTCACTGGTGGCGACTTTTTCGTCCAGCAGGCTGGCGTCGAAGTCGCCGTCACGCATGCGGCTGGCCGCAAAAGACAGCTGCTTGAGCGGCCGGTTGATCAGCCGCGCGATAAAGGCCGCGCCCGCCAGCGACAACACAGCCGCCGTGATCAACCAGATCACCCAGGTGCTGTTGCGCGACGGGCCGATCTTTGAGGGATCGGTGAGCAGCCAGTACGAATCCCCGTCAATGGAGAAACCCACCCACAGGCCCTTTTGGCCGTTAACGCTGCTGGCCACCACGGTGCCCGTGCCCAGCCGCGCTTTGAGCTCCTCGGCGGTGCGCTCGCCAAACTCGTCGCTCTCAAAAACGTCATATTTGTCTTTGGGCTCACGCGGCGTGATGCGCACACGTTCCTCGTCGGCCAGGGTCTTGATCAGCGAGACGCGGGCGATGGAGTCCGAATAGCGCAGGGCGGCCCGGCTCAGGTTGACCAGTGAGGCCAATTGCTGCGCACTCTGGATGGCGCGCGGCTCGGACTCCAGCGCACGAAAGGTTTGGAGCCAGGCCACGATGGAGCCGAACAGCAGCAGCGACAGAAAAAAGAATGTCCGCCAGAACAGGCTGAAGCCCCGCCGCGGGCGCATTTCCAGCGGTGCCGGGGCGGTTTCAAGAGGGGCGGGATTGGTTGCGTCCATAAAAAATCGGGTACGTGCCGTGAGTGCGGGCGGAAATGCCAGCAGGAGTGCCGACGGAAATGGACGTTAGCACGATAGCCCGCGCTACGGCAGGCAAGCTGTAGCCGCCTGTAGCTGCCTGTTGCAAGCGCGCGTCAGGTGGTTGTGGTCCCCAAGGTCGCGTGCCCGATGGAATTCTCCAAGCCAGCATGAGCCCCGGAACCGGCTTTGCCGGGCCGAAGGGCGGGCGGCCCCCTCGGGGGGGCAGCGCATTACACGAAGCCGAAGGCGCAGTGAAAAGCGTGGGGGCTAGTTAGTGCCGTCCGGAACGAACACGTAGCCGATACCCCAGACAGTCTGGATGTAGCGGGGCACGGCGGCGTCGACCTCAATCAACTTGCGCAGGCGCGAGACCTGCACGTCCAGGCTGCGGTCAAAGGGCTCGAACTCGCGTCCGCGTGCCAGCTGGGCCAGCTTTTCGCGCGACAGCGGCTGGCGCGGGTGGCGCACCAGGGTTTTCAGCATGGCGAATTCGCCGGTGGTCAGCGGCAGTTCTTCACCGTTCTTATGCAGGGTGCGCAGGCCCATGTCGAACGAGAAGGGGCCGAAGGTAATGACTTCCTGGTCGCTGGAAGGCGCGCCCGGCACTTCGGCGGTCGGCCGGCGGCGCAGCACGGCGTGGATGCGGGCCAGCAACTCACGCGGGTTGAAGGGTTTGGCGAGGTAGTCGTCGGCGCCGACTTCCAGGCCGACGATGCGGTCCACATCTTCGCCCTTGGCCGTCAGCATGATGATGGGGGTGCGGTCATTGGCCGCACGCAGCCTGCGGCAAATGGACAGGCCGTCCTCGCCGGGCATCATCAGGTCCAGCACGATCAGGTCGACTGCGTCGCGCAGCATGATGCGGTTGAGCGCTTTGCTGTCTTCGGCAAGGATGACTTCGAAACCTTCCTGGGCCAGGTAGCGGCGCAGCAGGTCGCGGATGCGGGCGTCGTCGTCAAGGATCAGGATTTTGTCGGCGCGGGCGTTGGGTTGAGCTTGGGTCATAGTCATCTGGTAATTTGTAACAGAGCCATTTTGAAGGCTGAAAACACGCGATGTCTCATTTTTCAGTCACTTTGACACACTGTTACACAAGTTGCGGCTGCGTGCACGTACTTGATTTGATTATGGAAATCCTCCTACACCCGCCCGGAAACAGGCGTGTGAAAATTGTGGCCCCCGCGCTGTGCGAATGCTGGCGGCCCGCTTATATGGCCTTGCAAACCCGGCAAGAGATGATCGGGGTCGCAGTCAACGGCAGATTTGGAATTGGCGCCAGGATGGCTTTTGCTTGCCAAGACCCAAATTTTTTGCCCTGTTTTAACCCCTTTTGGCGTCTGCTTTCGTTTCACCTTATTCCTGGCCACTTGCGCTCTAGTGGCCAAAAGACCAGATCAACCACCTGAAAGGTAATTTCCCATGCGAACTTCCGAATCGATAGCTGCCTGTGTCCTGCTGGCGGGCGCCGCCATGGCCTCGGCCGTTATGGCCCAGCCTGTGTACCCCGAGCCCCTGCAGAACGTGGCGCAGATTTCGGCCACCGGCTCTGTCGAGGTGCAGCAAGACCTGCTGTCGATCTCGCTGAACACCACGCGTGACGGCACTGACGCCGGCGTCGTGCAGACCCAGCTCAAACAGGCCCTGGACACCGCCTTGGCCGTGGCCAAACAGGCGGCAGCACCGGGCCAGATGGACGTGCGCACCGGCAACTTCAGTCTGTACCCGCGGTATGGCAAAGACGGCAAGATCAACGGCTGGCAGGGCTCGACCGAGCTGGTGCTTGAAGGCAAGGACTTCCCGCGCATCACCAGCACGGCCGGCAAGATCCAGACGCTGACCATGGGCAATGTGAGCTTTGCGCTGAGCCGTGAGCAGCGCGCCAAGGTAGAGGGCGAAGCCCAGGCCCAGGCCATCGAGCGCTTCAAAGCCAAGGCCAGCGAAGTGGCCCGCAGCTTTGGTTTCAGCAATTACTCGCTGCGCGAAGTTTCCATCAACGCCAATGACCAGGGTCCTATCCCACGTCCCCGCATGATGGCGATGTCGGCCAAGGCTGAAATGGCCGATTCATCGGTGCCGGTGGAAGCCGGCAAGAGCACTGTGCTCGTGAATGTGTCGGGCTCTGTGCAGATGAAATGATGAAGCGGGGCGGCCCAATCTCATGGGGCCGCCCCGGCATTCAGGCTGCTGAAGTACAGGCTTTCTGCTTCTGGCGGGTCTTGCGCGCGTGGTGCGCTACCACCTTGGCGCGGATGTGGTCGTAAGCCCAGTTAAAGCCGAAGGTATAGGGCAGGAAGAACAGCACGATGGCGATGTCCAGCACAAAGGCTTCCCAGAGGCCGATGTCCAGCCACCAGGCGGCCAGCGGGACCACCGCGATGATCAGGCCGATTTCAAACAGCACGGCGTGCACCGCACGCGCGCCCAGCGTGCGCTGAAAGCCCATGCGGCGTTGCGCCCGGTCAAAAATGGCGTTGAACACCATGTTCCAGGTCATCGCCATCAGCGACACCATCAAGGTCAGCAGGCCCATGTGCGCCAGCGAATAACCCAGCAGCCAGGCGCCCAGCGGCGCGCAGATGGCAATGGCCAGGACTTCAAACCCGAGGGCGTGGAAAAAACGTTCTTTGAGGGATTTCTGGAGACTCACGATGCACTTCACTTTCTGACTGATTTCAGCCCCATCAGCACGGTGCTCAGGCACAGGTGCTCGGTGGCGATGGGTGTATTTTCATCGTTATTTCGAATACATTAAAATCAATAACTATCGTAAAAACAGATGGTTATCGACAAAGACTAGCCCCATGCGCCATTCCCCCGAAGCCCTGACCGCCTTTGCCGAAGCCGCCACACTGGGCTCGTTTTCGGCCGCGGCACGCAAGCTGGGCAAAAGCCAGTCGACCGTGAGCAGCGCGATTGCCAACCTGGAAATAGACCTGGGCATCACGCTGTTTGACCGCAGCAGCCGCAAGCCGGCCTTGACGGAGCAGGGCAGGGTCATGCTGGGCAAGGTGCAAGAGATCCTGGCCGCCAGTGACAGGCTGGACCGCGCCGCCAGCCAACTGGGCGGCGGCATGGAGCCCAAGCTCAGCGTAGTGTGGTCAGACACCTACCAGTCCGACCGCTTTGAAGAGATGCTGCTGGCCTTTGAAAACCGCTTTCCCGATCTCGAGTTCGAGTGCCTGATCGCCGAGCACGGCGACCTTGTCTCGCTGGTGCAGACCGGGCGGGCGCACATCGGCGTGGTGGCCGCGCAAAGCGCCTATCCGCCGGATGTCGGCTCAGCCACGATTGCCGAGCAGTCCGAGATCACGCTGTTTGTGGCCACCGCCCACCCGCTGGCCGTCATGAAAGACATCACGCCCGACGTGCTGGCTAACTTCAGGGAGTTGCGGCTGGATACGTATATAGAAGCAGAGCAGGGCGCGCCGCAGTCGCGCCGTGCCTGGTCGGCGCCCAGCTATTTGATGCTGATGGAAATGGCGGTGCTGGGTTTTGGCTGGGCCGCCATTCCGCGCTGGATGGTGACGCGCTTTGCCACCGGCAAGCTGGTGGAGCTCAACGCGCGCGGCTGGCCGCGCCGGGTGCCGGTGGACGCCGTGTGGTCGCGCCAGCGCCCGCTGGGCCGCGCCGGGACCTGGCTGTTGCAGGAGATGCTGGCGCCGGCCCGGTAGGCGGTGCCTTGCCGCCGTTCTTCAAGAAAAAAGCCCGCCGCCTGTGAAGGCGTGCGGGCTTTTCCTTTGGAGGACGGGGATGACGAAGGCTTAGAAGCGGTAACGCAGGCCCAGGCTGGTGGTGCTGATGCGGTCCTTGCCTGTGCCGACGAACTTCAGGTTGTGCTCGTCCCAAGCCAGCACGGCCGACAGTGCGGGCGTAAAGGCCCATTCAGCGCCTATGCCGTAAGACACGCCCCAATCGCTTTCATTGCCGGATGCCAGGCCGGAGGCCGGCAATGCCGACACACGGGTGCGGCCGTAGGTGGTGCCCAGCTTGCCGAGCAGGTTGAAGGAGTTGCTCAGTGGCAGGCGGCCCACCAGGCTCAGGTTGATGCCCTCGGCTTCGGTCTGGCCGCCGCCGCGGTTGACCTTGCCGAAGTCGGTGTAGCCGAGCTCCAGGCCGAAGTTGTTGTTGAAGTAGCTGCCGCCGTAGATGTTGTACGAAGTGTCTTTGCTCTCGGAAGGAAAGCCGCCCGCACCGCTGGGCAAGGAGAAGTCGGACTGGCCGATGTTCAGCCCGAAGTAACGGGAGCCGGGTGCGTAAAACGTGTAGTTGCCGCTGGCCGACGCGCCGGTGCTGCTGCTTGTTTGGGCCTGTACACCGGTGGCGGCTGCCAGTGCGGCGGCTGCCAGCACGGTGGCGGAAAAGGTACGGGTCAATGATTGCATGGTGCTTCCTTCATGGATAAATTTACTTTTCACGCCGGCCTGAAAATCAACATGAAACCGGACCGGCGTGCGTGGTTTCCGTCATGAAATTTAGGGGCTGGCCCGGTGCGCCGGTGTGAGTGCAATCGTTGAATGCCTGTAGGACAAGCGGAAGTTTGCGCACTGCAACAACATCGCACCGTGCGCTCAATGTCCCGGCTTTTGCCAGTGCCGCTGCTGCTAAAGTCAAGCCATGCAGCGCATTACCCATCTGCCCGGAAGCACTCCGGTGGTTCTTGATTCCCCTCACAGTGGCACCGTGTATCCCGCCGATTTCAGGCACGCCTGCGAGCTCGACGTGCTGCGCAGCGCCGAAGACACGCATGTTGAAAAGCTCTACGACTTTGCGCCCGCAATGGGCGTGCACTGGATAGAGGCGCATTTTCCCCGCAGCTACCTCGACGCCAACCGCAACACCACCGAGATGGATGTGACCCTGCTCGATGCGCCCTGGCCCGGTCCGGTAGAGACCGACCCCAGAATCATGTCCAAGGTCCGCCTGGGCAAGGGCCTGATCTGGCGCACCACCGACGAAGGCGTGCCGCTGTATGACCGCAAGCTGGGCGTGGCCGAAATCCAGGCGCGCATCGAGCAATGCTGGGTGCCGTATCACGCGGCGGTGGAGCAGGCGATTGACGCTGCGCATCGCCAGCACGGCTACAGCCTGCACATCAACTGCCATTCCATGCCGGCCGTCGCCTCGAGCAGCGCGACGGACTTTCCGGGCGAGGAGCATGCCGACTTCGTGGTGGGCGACCGCGAAGGCACAACGGCCAGCCTGGCCTTGTCGCAGCGCGTGTGCGAACACCTCAAGGCGCAGGGCTACAACGTGGCCTACAACCACCCCTACAAAGGCGTGGAACTGGTGCGCCGCTACAGCAACCCGGCAGCGCACCGGCACAGCATCCAGCTGGAGATCAACCGCAAGCTCTACATGGACGAAACCACGTTTGCGTTAACGCCTGGCGCCGCGCAACTCAAGACCTCGCTTCGCTCGCTGGTTGAGATGCTGCTGAAGACGGATCCGCGCACGCTTTGATTCCGCGGGCCCCGGCCTGCACTTTGTTCGTCCAACCATTGCCGCCATGCTCACTTTCTTCAGCGACAGCCACCACGCCCATGCCCCGCAGTACGAATTTTTTCGCGGCGAGCGCGTGCCCTGCTTTGAAACCCCGGCCCGGGCCGAGTTCGTCAAAACCCGCCTGACCGAGCGCGGCCATGTGCTGCGCACGCCGCATGCAGACAGCCGCGCGGTGCTGGCCAAGGTGCACACCGCCCGCTACCTGGCATTTCTGGAACACGCCTGGCGCGACTGGGTGGCGCTGGAGGCCGGCAACGAGCAGCGCCAGCCTTTCCCCTCGGTATGGCCGGTGCGTACCCTGCGCAGCGATGTGGAGCCCGTCAATTTCACCGCGCGGCTGGGGCTGTATTCGATGGACAACGGCTCGCCGCTGTCAGCCGGCACCTGGCAGGCCGCCAAGGCCGGTGCCGATGCTGCCGCGAGCGCAGCCGCTTTGCTGGGTAGCGACAGCGAACGCGCCGTGTTCTGCTGCAGCCGCCCTCCCGGCCACCACGCGGGGCCAGACTTCATGGGCGGTTACTGCTTTTTGAACAATGCGGGCGTCGCCGCGCAGGCGTTGCGCGACGGCGGCGCGGCGCGTGTGGCCGTGCTCGATGTCGATTACCACCACGGCAACGGCACACAAAGCATTTTTTACGGCCGCGCCGATGTGCTGTTTATCAGCCTGCACGGCGACCCGATGACGGAATACCCGTTCTACCTGGGCCACGCCGACGAGACCGGCGAGGGCGAGGGCGCAGGCTTTAACCTGAACCTGCCGTTGCCCGCCGGCTGCACAGTGCCCCGCTGGTTTGAGGCGCTTGAAACGGCCTGCACGCGCATCGCCGGCTACCGCGCCGACGCGCTGGTGGTATCGCTGGGGCTGGACACCTTTGCCGAAGACCCGATTTCCAAATTCGCACTGCGGCCAGACGACTTCATCCGCCTGGGTGAGCGCCTGGGCAAGCTGGGCCTGCCGACTGTGTTTGTGCTTGAGGGCGGTTACGCCGCAGCGGAGCTGGGCACCAATGCCGTCAATGTCATTGAAGGCTTTGAAGGGCGTTGATGGACCGGGTTGATTGCGTGGTGGTTGGCGCAGGCGTCGTAGGCCTGGCCGTAGCGCGTGCGCTGGCCTTGCAGGGCCGCGAAGTGATGGTGCTGGAAGCGGCGGACGCCATAGGCACCGGCACCAGCTCGCGCAACAGTGAAGTGATTCACGCCGGCATCTACTACCCGCAAGGCTCGCTCAAGGCCAGGCTGTGCGTGCACGGCAAGGGCCTGCTGTATGACTACTGCGCTGAACGCGGCATAGGCCACCAGCGCTGCGGCAAGCTCATCGTGGCAACGAGCGATGCGCAGGTCGCGCAACTGCAGGGCATCCGCGAGAAAGCCGACGCCAACGGCGTATTGGACCTTGTGCTGCTCACACGTGAGGAAGCTCGCGCCATGGAGCCGCAACTCGAATGTGTGGCCGCGCTGCATTCACCCAGCACCGGCATCGTCGACAGCCACGGCCTCATGCTGGCCTTGCAGGGTGATCTGGAGAACGCGGGCGGACTGGTGGTGTTGAATTCGCCTTTGGCCCGCGCGGAATGCACGCCGGCGGCTATTTATTTGATTGCGGAGGACGGTACGGAGCTTGAGGCAAAAACCGTCGTCAACGCTGCGGGTCTGCACGCACAATCTCTGGCCAGCCGCTTTGCAGGCTTGCCCGCAGAGCATGTGCCGCCCAGCCACTATGCCAAAGGCAATTACTTCACCTTGCCCGGCCGTTCGCCCTTCAGCCGCCTGATTTACCCCGTGCCCGAAGCCGCTGGGCTGGGTGTGCACCTCACCATCGACCTGGGTGGCCAGGCCAAGTTCGGGCCCGATGTGCAATGGGTCGATTCACCCGATGACCTGGTAGTGGACCCGGCGCGCGGCGATGCTTTTTATGCCGAGGTGCGCAAGTACTGGCCAGCGTTGGCCGACGGTGCACTGATGCCTGGCTACTCGGGCATGCGCCCCAAAATCCAGGCGCCGCATGAGCCCGCCAAGGATTTCCTGATTCAGGGCCCGCGTGATCACGGCGTGCCTGGCCTGGTCAATCTTTTCGGTATTGAGTCGCCGGGGTTGACTAGCTCGCTGGCGATTGGCGATTACGTGCGCCGGATGCTGTAAGCCGCTTACTGCGCCGCCCAGCCGCCGTCCATGTTCCAGGCCACGCCGCGCACGTTGTTGCCGGCAGGCGAGCAGAAAAACACCGCCAACGCGCCCAGCTCTTCGGGCGTAGTGAATTGCATCGACGGCTCTTTTTCGCCCAGCAGTTGTTTGGTGGCCGCCTCGTTGCTGATATTGCCGGCGGCGGCTTTGGCGTCCACCTGTTTTTGCACCAGGGGCGTGAGCACCCAGCCGGGGCAGATGGCGTTGCAGGTGACGCCGGTGGTGGCGTTTTCTAGCGCGGTGACTTTCGTCAGGCCCACAATGCCGTGCTTGGCGGCGACGTAGGCGGATTTTTCGGCCGAGCCGACCAGGCCGTGCACCGAGGCCACGTTGATGATGCGGCCCCAGCCTTTGCCGCCGTCGGCGGCCAGCATGGCAGGCAGCGCCAGGCGCGTGGCGTGGAAGGCGCTGCTCAGGTTGATGGCGATCACGGCGTCCCATCGTTCAACCGGGAAATTCTCGACGCGGGCCACGTGCTGGATACCGGCGTTGTTGACCAGGATGTCGACCTGGCCGAACTGCGCGGCGGCGTAACGCATCATGTCTTCGATGTCCGAGACCTTGCTCATGTCGGCGCCGTGGTAGGCCACACGCGCGCCTAGCGCTTCCACTTCTGCCTTGGGGCCGTCGACGTCGCCAAAGCCGTTGATGACGATGTTGGCGCCTTGCGCCGCCAGCGCCTTGGCGATGCCCAGGCCGATCCCGCTGGTCGAGCCGGTGACGAGGGCTGTTTTACCTTTGAGCATGTTGTTTCTCCGGATGATTTACGATGGTTGAACTGGGGCTTTGAACGGTGCGCGGCGCAAGCGGCGGCCGGTCAATATCTCAAGCAATTATCAAGCCTTTGATTGAAACGCTATCACCATGACCCAACCTACGCTGAACTACGTAAATTGCCCCGACGCCTCAGGCGGACACCGCATGGCTTATTGGCAATGGGGCCAGGCGGACAGCGCCAACGTGGTCGTCTGTGTGCACGGCCTGTCGCGCCAGGGGCGGGACTTTGACGTGCTGGCGCGGGCATTGGTCGAGCAGGGCGCCGGGCGCCCGGGCGGCTTGCGTGTGGTCTGCCCCGATGTGGTGGGCCGCGGTGAGAGCGACTGGCTCAAAGACCCCATGGGCTACCAGATTCCCGCATATGCGGGTGACATGCTTGCCATGCTGGGCCAGTTGCACGCCCAGGCGCAGGTCAAGACGCTGGATTGGGTGGGCACCAGCATGGGCGGCCTGATCGGCATCGGGGTCTGCGGGCAGCCCGGCTTGCCATTGCCCGTGCCTGTGCGCCGCTTGGTGCTGAACGACGTTGGGCCGGCCATCCAGTGGGACGCGATTGTCCGGATTGGTGCTTATCTGGGGCAGGCGGGCCATTTTGGGTCGGTGCAACAGGCGGCCGATGCGATGTGGGCGATTTCGCAGAGCTTTGGCCCGCACACCCCTGAGCAGTGGCTGGCGCTGTCGCGCCCCATGCTCAAGCGCGTGTCGGACGCGGCCGATGCCGAGTGGCGCCTGCATTACGACCCGGCGATTTCCGTGCCCTTCAAGCAGGCAACGCAGGAGTCCACGCTGCAGGGTGAAGCCATGCTCTGGCAGCTCTATGACAATATCAAGGCCGAAACGCTGTTGATCCGGGGCAGGCAGTCGGACCTGCTCAGCCCCCAGACAGCCCAGGCCATGACGGCGCGCGGCCCGCGGGCCCGCCTGGTGGAATTTGAAGGGGTAGGGCATGCGCCCACACTGATCGCAGCCGACCAAGTGGCCGTGGTGGCCGGTTTCCTGCTTGGGTGATCCCCGTGATGGCTGGCGCATGTGCAGCCAGCCTTGCAACTATTTGACTGAAGTTTCATGAAAAGCAATGTGGCCGGGCCGGGTGGCCCGGCAAGCTCCCAGGGGGCGAACGCCTCCATCGTGACCGCCACGGCCGACAGCCTGCCGGACCAGCCGCACGCGCTGGCCCGCGCCCGCGCGTTTGCCGAGCCGCTGATCGCCAGCGAAACGCACGATACGGGCGAGAACATCCTGGCGCATGCCGATGCGGTGGCCGCCATTCTGAAAACCATTGGCGGCTCAGAGGCCATGCAGGCGGCGACTTACCTGGTCTACGCCTGCCAGCACCTGACCAAGCCGCAGGAAGTGATCACCAAGGCCTTCGGCGCCAACTACGCCGCGCTGGCGATGGAGACCACCAAGCTGGTCCATGTGCAACGCCAGGCGCGTTCGGCCAATGCCAAGGCGCAGTTGCTGGACGACCCGGCTGCGCAGACTGAAAACGTGCGCAAGATGCTGCTGGCGTTTTCGCGTGACTTGCGGGTGGTGATGCTGCGGCTGGCTTCGCGCTTGCAGACGCTGCGCCACTATGCGGCCACGCGTCAGACAGCGCCTTTGCCGCTGGCGTATGAGTCGCTGCACGTCTTTGCACCGCTGGCCAATCGCCTGGGCATCTGGCAGATCAAATGGGAAATGGAAGACCTGGCTTTCCGTTTCCTGGAACCCGATACGTATAAACAGACGGCGCGCCTGCTCGATGAAAAGCGAGTAGAGCGCGAAGGCTTTATGGAGGCCCTGCGCGCCCAACTTGAGCGCGAGCTGAACCAGAACGGCATTGCCGCGCTGGTGCAGGGTAGGCCCAAGCACATCTACAGCATCGTGAAAAAGATGCGCGGCAAGTCGCTGGACTTCGAGCAGGTGTTCGACATTCGCGCGCTGCGGGTGATCGCCGCCGACGTGAAGGGCTGTTATGCGGCGCTTGGTTTTGTGCATTCGCGCTTCACACCGGTAGACGGCGAGTTCGACGACTACATCGCCAAACCCAAGACCAACGGTTACCAGTCGCTGCACACTGTGGTGCGCGACGACGCGGGCAGGGCGGTGGAGATTCAGGTGCGCACACAGGCCATGCATGACCATGCAGAGCACGGCGTGGCTGCGCACTGGGCTTACAAGGAAGCAGGGGCCAAGGGCTATGCCGGCGTGTCGGCGAGCAGTGAGTACGACGCAAAAATTGCGGTGCTGCGGCAACTGCTGGCCTGGGAGCGCGACCTTTCGGGCCCGGCAGCGCAGCGTGCGCGCGATGCCAAGCAGGGCCTCTTTGAAGACCGCATCTATGTGCTGACGCCGGACGCGGCCATTGTGGAGTTGCCGCAGGGCGCGACCACAGTCGACTTTGCCTACAGCGTGCACACCAGCTTGGGGCATCGCTGCCGCGGCGCGCGCATTGATGGTGTGATGGTGCCGCTCAATACCCCGCTACAAAACGGCCAGACAGTTGAGGTGATCACCGTCAAGGACGGCGGTCCTTCGCGCGACTGGCTCAATCCGGAGCTGGGCTTTTTGTGCAGCCACCGGGCCAAGTCCAAAGTACGCGCGTGGTTCAACGCGCTGGCGATGGAACAGACGGTTGCCAGGGGCCGTGAAGCGGTTGAAAAACTGCTGCAGCGCGAAGGCAAAACGGCGATGAAGCTGGATGACCTGGCGGTGCAGCTTGGCTTCAAGACGGCGGAAGATTTGTTTGAGGTGGTGGGCAAAGACGAGTTGTCGCTGCGCACCATCGAGAACATGCTTAGGCCGCCCGAACCGGTCATGAGCCAGGACGACTACGTGCTGGCGAAAAAGGCGCGCGCGCCCAGCCCAGGCTCGAAGAAAGGTTCCGGCGGCGTGCTGGTTGTCGGTATGGGATCGCTGTTGACCCAGCTCGCCAAATGCTGCAAGCCCGCGCCACCCGATGAAATCCTGGGCTTTGTCACCAAGGGCAAAGGCGTCAGCATTCACCGCAGTGACTGCAGCAACTTCCGCAACATGGCTAGCGGCAGCCCTGACCGTGTGATCGAGGTGGAGTGGAACTCGCCCAAATCGCCCGACGGTGCGGTGTACCCGGTGGATGTGGCCGTGGAAGCCGCCGACCGCCAGGGCCTGCTGCGCGATATCTCGGAAGTGTTCGCCAAGGAAAAAATGAACGTGATCGGCGTGCAGACGCAGTCAGTCAAAGACAACCGCGGCGGCACGGCCTGGATGACCTTCACGGTGGAAGTGGCGCAATCGGGCCGCCTCAACCAGGTGCTGGGCATCGTGGCCGAAGTGCCGGGTGTGCGGTCTGCGCGAAGACGTTGAGTCTCGCAGTGAAGACCGTATTTTATCGTGTTATACTGCTAGCTTCGAACAGTCCTTAGGCGCGTAGCTCAGCTGGTTAGAGCACCACCTTGACATGGTGGGGGTCGTTGGTTCGAGTCCAATCGCGCCTACCAATTCCCTCAAATCGGTTCCTGTAAAAGCTTTGCATCACTGTGATGTAAGGCTCATCACACAGGGTAAACCAAGGGGATTGAGTACATCAGAATTCCTAGAATGTATTGAGTCCCGGCGTTTCGGCGCCGGTCGTCATTCAGAGGAGAAATCAGTGCCAAAAAGCAAATCCACCAGCCCGGCATCCGGCATTCCGCCTTCACAGGCAGAGGCAGCTGCCGACGGCAATCCCGGCGCCAAAAGCGGCCGGGCGGCCGGCAAGGCTGCGGCGTCGCGCGTGATCAAGAAGTATCCGAACCGCCGGCTCTACGACACCGAGACATCGACCTACATCACGCTCACTGAAGTGCGCCAGTTGGTGATGGACACCGCCGATTTTGTGGTGCGTGATGCCAAGACCAACGAAGATCTGACGCGCAGCATCCTGCTGCAGATCATCCTTGAAGAAGAAACCGGCGGCGCGCCGATGTTCACCGAGGCTGTGCTCGCCAACATCATCCGTTTTTACGGCAATGCGATGCAAAGCTTCATGGGCGCCTACCTCGAGAAGAACGTGCAGAGTTTTATGGACCTGCAGGTCAAGATGGCCGAGCAGTCCAAAGGGCTGACGCCCGAGATGTGGGCGCAGTTCATGAATGCGCAATCTCCCATGATGCAAGGCATGATGGGCAACTATGTGGAGCAATCCAAAACCGTTTTTACGCAGATGCAGGAGCAGATGCAAAAGCAAAGCGAGCAGATGCTCCAAGCTTTCGGCTTGAAGCGCTGAAGTGAAAGCCAGGGGTTGAATCTCTGGCGGTCCCGTAGAAATCGGTGACCTGAGACAATACACCCCATGAGCGAAGTTATTTCCCCACCTATTTCCATTACCAACAAGCCCGCGCCGCGCGTGGGTTTTGTCAGCCTGGGCTGTCCCAAGGCCCTGACCGATTCCGAACTGATCCTCACGCAATTGAGTGCAGAGGGCTACCAGACCTCCAAAACCTTTGAAGGCGCTGACCTGGTCATCGTCAACACCTGCGGCTTCATCGACGATGCGGTCAAGGAAAGCCTGGACACCATTGGCGAAGCACTGGCCGAAAACGGCAAGGTCATCGTCACCGGGTGCCTGGGTGCCAAGGCAGGCGAGGGCGGCGGCAACCTGGTGCGCCAGATGCACCCCAGCGTGCTGGCTGTGACGGGCCCGCACGCCACGCAAGAGGTGATGGATGCGGTGCACCTGAATCTGCCCAAACCCCACGACCCGTTTGTGGACCTGGTGCCTAACGCCTTTGGCATTGCCGGCATCAAGCTCACGCCCAAGCATTACGCCTACCTGAAGATCAGCGAAGGCTGCAACCACCGCTGCACCTTCTGCATCATCCCGTCCATGCGCGGCGACCTGGTGTCGCGGCCCATCGGTGATGTGCTCAATGAGGCACGTGCACTGTTTGAGGGCGGCGTGAAGGAGTTGCTGGTGATCAGCCAGGACACCTCGGCCTATGGCGTGGACGTGAAATACCGCACCGGCTTCTGGGACGGCAAACCCGTGAAGACGCGCATGCTGGAACTGGTGCAGGCGCTGGGCGAAATTGCCGAGCCTTACGGCGCCTGGGTTCGCTTGCATTACGTGTACCCGTACCCCAGCGTGGATGAAGTGCTGCCGCTGATGGCCACCGGCAAGGTGTTGCCTTACCTCGACGTGCCCTTGCAGCACAGCCATCCGGATGTGCTCAAACGCATGAAGCGGCCGGCCAGCGGTGAGAAAAACCTCGAGCGCATTGCGCGCTGGCGCGAGATCTGCCCCGAGATCGTGATTCGCAGCACTTTCATCGCCGGCTTTCCCGGCGAGACCGAAGCGGAGTTCGAGCACCTGCTGGACTTCATGCGCGAAGCCAAAATCGACCGTGCAGGCTGCTTTGCCTACAGCGCGGTGGAAGGCGCCACGGCCAACGACATTCCCGGCATGTTGCCGATGGAATTGCGTGAAGAGCGGCGCGCCCGTTTCATGGCGGTGGCCGAAGCTGTTTCCAGCCAGAAGCTGCAGCAGCGCATAGGCGTGACCATGCAGGTGCTGGTGGATTCGGCGCCGGCCTTGGGCCGCAAGGGCGGCACGGGGCGTTCTTATGCTGATGCGCCCGAGATCGACGGCGTGGTCAAGCTGCTGCCGCCCGAGAAAATCAGCAAGACGCTGAAGGTCGGTGAATTCACCCGGGCCCGCATTGTCGGAACCCAGGGCCACGACCTGGTTGCCGTACCTGTTTGATTAACACCGTAGATGAAAAACGGGCCTGAAGATGGGGCCCGGCCACAAAAAAAGCCACTGGGTCACAGTGGCTTTAATCTTGCTTTACCCCAGAACCCATTCAAGAGTCTGGAGAAGCTGTTTGGTGTATCTGGTGCCCGGGAGAGAACTCGAATCTCCACATCTTGCGATACACGGACCTGAACCGTGCGCGTCTACCAATTCCGCCACCCGGGCACAGCTAGCAGTGTACCATTACTTCAACGCTTTCTCAGGCCCTGGCCCCCAAATTTTCCTGAAATATTTCGGCTGCATACTCAAAACCAGCAGCCTCCAACGAAAAGAGACTTTCTATCAAAACAACTCACTCCCATTCGGGCGGATCGTCCGCCCATTCATCCGGTTTGCTCGCTGAATTCGAGGGCACCGTTTCCGGCCACCGAGACGGCCACGGCTTTGTATTGCGCGACGACGGCGAGGCAGATATTTACCTGCCGCCCAACGAAATGCGCGCGGTGCTGCACAAGGATCGCGTCAAGGCGCGCATCGTGCGGCACGACCGAAAAAACCGGCCTGAGGGCCGCGTCACCGAGATCATCGAGCGCTCTTCCAACCCCATCATCGGCCGCCTGCTGCAAGAAAGCGGCGTCTGGCTGGTCGCACCCGAAGACAAGCGCTACGGCCAGGACGTACTGATCCCCAAAGGCGCTACCGGCTCGGCCAAGTCCGGCCAGGTGGTGGTGGTGCAGCTCACCGAGCCGCCGGCGCTCTTTGGCCAGCCTGTGGGCCGCGTCAAGGAAGTGCTGGGCGAGATCGACGATCCCGGCATGGAAATCGAAATCGCCGTGCGCAAGTACGGTGTGCCGCATGAATTCAGCGACGAAGCCCTGGCCCTGGCCCGGGCGCTGCCTGACGCCGTGCGGCCGGCCGACAAAAAGCATCGCGTCGACCTGACCGATGTGCCCCTGGTCACCATCGACGGCGAAGACGCCCGGGATTTTGACGACGCCGTGTACTGCGAGCCCGCCAAGGTGGGACGTGGCAAAGGCTGGCGGCTGCTGGTGGCGATTGCCGACGTGAGCCACTATGTGGAAACCGGCAGCGCCATCGACGTCGACGCTTATGACCGCGCTACCAGCGTATATTTTCCGCGCCGCGTGATTCCCATGCTGCCGGAAAAACTCTCCAACGGCCTCTGCTCGCTGAACCCCAATGTTGAGCGCCTGTGCATGGTCTGCGACATGCTGGTCAACGCCAAGGGCGAGGTCCATGCCTACCAGTTTTACCCGGCGGTGATGTTCAGCCAGGCACGTTTTACCTATACCGAAGTGGCGGCCATCCTGGCCAACACGCGCGGCCCCGAAGCCGCGCAGCGCAAGGCGCTGGTGCCGCACCTGCTCGATTTGCACGACGTCTACCAGGCGCTGCTCAAGGAGCGCGGCGTACGCGGCGCGGTGGACTTTGAAACCACCGAGACGCAAATTGTCTGTGACGAAGCCGGCCGGATTGAAAAAATCGTCCCGCGCACCCGCAATGTGGCCCACCGTCTGATCGAGGAGGCCATGCTGGCCGCCAACGTCTGCTCGGCCGACTTCATCTCGCAAAGCAAGCATGTGGGCCTGTTCCGCGTGCACGAAGGCCCGACGCCCGAGAAGAAGGAGATGCTGCGCAATTACCTGAAGGCGGCCGGCATCGGCATGACCATCAGCGACGACCCGGAGCCGGGTGAGTTCCAGCGCATCGCGATTGCCACCAAGGATAGACCGGACGCGCAGCAAATTCACTCGATGCTGCTGCGCTCCATGCAGCAGGCGATCTATACGCCCATCAACAGCGGCCACTTCGGCCTGGCGTATGAGGCCTACACCCACTTCACCAGCCCGATCCGGCGCTACCCCGACTTGCTGGTGCACCGCGTCATCAAGGCGGTGCTGAACAAGACCAAATACCAGTTGCCGACCCTGCCCACACCGGGCGAGGCCGAGGCCAAGCTGTCCAAACGACTGGCCTCGCGCGTCAAGGAGCCGACGCAAAAGCCCAAAAAAGCCAGCGCCGACGAGCTTGCCTGGCAGGCGGCGGGCCTGCATTGCAGCGCCAATGAACGCCGAGCCGACGAAGCCAGCCGCGACGTTGAGGCCTGGCTCAAGTGCAAATACATGCGTGAGCACCTCGGCGAGGAGTTCGGTGGCGTTGTCACGGCAGCCACCGGTTTCGGCATCTTCGTCACGCTCGATGCCATGTACGTGGAAGGCCTGGTGCACATCACCGAGCTGGGCGGCGAATACTTCCGCTTCGATGAAGCCCGCCAGGAACTGCGCGGCGAGCGCACCGGCATCCGCTATGCCATCGGCACGCGGGTGAGAGTGCAGGTCAGCCGTGTTGACCTGGATGGCCGCAAGATCGATTTCCGCCTGGTCAATGAGGGCCAGGACGTGGTCGGGCGCGCCATGAAGGACAAGACCGGCGGCCATGCCACCGAGTTGCCGGCGAAGGAGCGCGGCGCCACGCGCCACACCGAGGAGGCCCGTACAGGCAAGACCGGCAAAAAGACGGCCGGCAAGCATACGGAGAGCCGCTCCAGCAGCCGCAGCAGCGGTTCTGGCCGGAGTAGCAGCGCCGGCAGTGAACGCGCGCCCAAGTCGCCTATCCAGGCGCTCAAGGCCGCCGTCAAGAAGGCGGCAGGTAACCCCGGGCGCAAGCAGGGCAAGAAGCCGCGCCGGTAAAAACGCCGCAAACTTTCAACCTTTCTTGCTCAAAACCGACGACCCATGCTGATCCGTATCCTGGCCTTCCTGCTTGAAACCATCTTCTTCGTGCTGATCGCGGCGGCGCTGCTGCGCGCGTGGATGAACTGGGTGCGTGTCAACATGAGCGCGCAGCCCGGCAGCTTCGTGATGGCTTTGACGGACTGGCTCGTCAAGCCCCTGCGCCGCGTGCTGCCCAGGTCGCTGGCGCAGTCGCGCGTCGATTGGGCCAGCGTGATCGCCGCGGCGGTGCTGGCGCTGGCCTATGGCTTGCTGTGGTCCTTGCTGTTTGGCGTGCTGGCGGGCGTTGCGTACTGGTCGGTGCAGGCCGGCCCCGTGGCGCTGCTAACCCTGTTGACCTTCGCGCTGAAGATGCTGATCCGCGTGGCGCTGCAAACCCTGATCATCCTGGTGCTGGGCTTTGCCATCCTCTCGTGGGTCCAGCCCGGCTCGCCGGTTTATGCCTTGCTGGGCCGCCTGACCGAGCCCGTACTGGCGCCGTTGCGCCGGGTGATTCCCCCGATAGGCGGTGTTGATATCTCGGCGATCGTGTTGATCGTGCTGCTGCAGATCGCCTTGATGGTCCTGGTCTAAAGCAGCACAGACGCCGTCAGCGCCGGCCCATTGACGCGGGCGGGCCATTCATCCGCTGCATGCCCGTGCGCAAATACTGCGCCGCAGGCTGCCTCAAAAGCTCCCAGCCCTGCGGCCATGGCCGCTCCCAGCATGCCGGCCAGCACATCGCCGGTGCCCGCTGTTGCCAGCAGAGCATTGCCGCTACTGTTGATGGCGCTGGCGCGCCCCGGTGCGGCAACGACGGTACCTGAACCTTTAAGCACCACCACGCACTGAAACCGTTCAGCCAGTTGGCTGGCAAACGCCAGCCGGTCGGCCTGGACTTCCTTGGACGTGACCCCGGCGAGCCGCGCAGCCTCCAGCGGATGGGGTGTCAGCACCGTGCTGTAGCCGCGGTGGTGGCGGGCTGTGAGCTGGGTCTGCAATTGCGTGTCTGCGGCGATGGCGTTGAGTGCGTCCGCATCCAGCACCAGGCGCGGCGCCGCCGACAGCGCCTTGGGCAGCACAGCCCGCACGGCGTCGCCGCCCCCGCAGCCGCACACCACCACCTGCTGTGCCAGGTCCTGCGCGTCGGGTGCGCGAAACATCAGCTCGGGTTGTTGTGGGTCCACGGTGAGTGCAGGACTGCCGAGCAGCACCACGAACACCCTGCCTGCGCCCGCGTGCAAGGCAGCACGCGCGGCCAGCAGCGCGGCGCCTGCCATATGGCTGCCGGCGGTGGACTCCCCACCCAGCACGGCCACATCGCCAAAGCTGCCTTTGTGGCTGGCGTGGGCCGCACCTGATCGCGCCAGCGGCGCCGCCCGGTCGGCGCCGAGCAGCCATGCGCTTGGCGGTTTGGCTGCGCTGGCTGATAGTGGGCCGGCACCCAGGTCGTCAAACCAGACCTGGCCCGCGCTGTCGCGGCCGTCCGCAGTGAAGAGTCCCGGTTTTAATGTCAGCAGGCTTAGGGTAAAAATGGCTGTAACGACCGATGGACGGGCGTGGTCAGCTACTAAATGTGTAGCGGCGCCGGTTTCGGCATCCAGGCCTGTGGGGACATCCACCGCGAGTCGTGGCACGCCACTCGCCTGCATCCGCGCCAGCCACTCCACCATCCCGGCTGTGCCGGGCCGGGCCGGGTCCAGCGTGCCGCCAATGCCCAGCAGCGCGTCGATGCAGAAATCAAAATGATCGGGTGGCTCGGCGGTCACGGGCACGCCGGCGGCCAGGGCACGCTCGCGCGAGGCTTGCGCGTCGGGTGGGAGTTGGTTTTTACCGGCGGGCAGGCCGGTCCAGGTCACGGTCACCTGCTTGCCCCACTGGTGCAGGTGCATGGCGGCTTCAAAGCCGTCGCCACCGTTGTTGCCGGGCCCGCAGGCGATCCAGATGCGTTGCGCGTGCGGCGCCAGAGCCAGCGCCAAGCGGGCGACGGAGAGGCCGGCCCGCTGCATCAGCGCGTGCGGCGGCAGTTGGCTGGCGGCAAGCTGTTCGAGTTCACGGGTGGCCGCCACGCTGTGAAGCGGCTCGCTGTGGGCGCTGGAGATTTTTCGCATGGCCCGATTGTGCGGCCCCGGGCGTAAAAAAGCCCGGCATGCCGGGCTTGGGATAGCGCAAAGGGGCGGGCTTCAGGCGTCCGGTGGAATCCGCAGGACCTGGCCGGGGTAAATCTTGTCGGGGTGCGTCAGCATGGGCTTGTTGGCTTCGAAGATCTGCGGGTATTTGTTGGGCGTGCCGTAGAACTGTTTGCTGATTTTCGAGAGGTTGTCACCGCTGACGACCACATGCCATTGTGATTCCGGCTCGGGACTGGATACCGTCATCAGGTCGTTCACGGCGGCCACTGTGGCCACATTGCCGCAGCACAGCAGGACCTTTTCTTTGGTGGCCTGGTCGGGCGCTACGCCTGAGACCGTGACGGTGGCGCTGGCGGCGTCAAAGCCGATCTCCAGCGCCTGCACATTGAGGTTCATGGAGTTGATGTAGCTGGCGATTGCATCACCCGCCGCCTTGCTCAGCGCCTCGATATTTTCGGGTGTGGGCTTGGCTGCGGCGGCTTCCTGGGCGGCTTTGGCTTCGCCGCGCCCGAAGAGCTTTTCTCCGGCTTCCTTGATAAAACTGAACATGCCCATGGAAACTCCAATCAGTAGTGAGGTTGCAGAAATAGCGACCCGGAAAAAACACCGGGCTGCAACTACTGTACTCGCCTGTCGTGACGTTTTTTCGGCTTGAAGTGGAGAGAAAGAGGCTCAGTCCAGGCGCGAAACGCCCAGGCCTTCCATGTCGATGTCGGCTTTTTTGCCGGCCATCAGGTCGGCCAGAGCCCGCGCGCTGCCGCAGCTGAGCGCCCAGCCACTGGAGCCGTGGCCCAGGTTGAGCCAGAGGCCGGGGATGCCGCTGTCGCCGATGATGGGCGGGCCGTCGGGCAGCATGGGCCGGGCGCCTTTCCATTCCTGCACGCTGGCGCCGGTGTTGGCGAGCTGCGCAGCGCCCGGAAACCAATCATGTAAAACCTTGTAAAGGGTTTGAAGAGAAGCAGCGCGTTTGTTGTCCAGCGACCCGCCGATCTCGGCGCTGCCGGCCACGCGGACGCGGTTGCCAAGGCGGGAAATCGCCACCTTGTAGCGCTCGTCCATCAAGGCGCTGCGCGGCGCGTTCAGCGGCTCGCGTATCGGGGCGCTGATGGAGTAGCCGTAGACCGCCGCCATCGGAATCTTCAGGCCCAGCGGCTTCAGGAGCTGCGCTGAAGCCAACCCTGCGCACATGACGAGGCGGTCGAAGCTGCGCGGCGAATTCTCGCCTGCTATCAAAATGGAAGCGGGTTGCGCTCGTTCCACCTGGGCTACAGCCGTATTGAACTCAAAATTGACGCCGATACGCTGGGCCTCGTTCTTCAGCAGCAAGGCAAACTGCCGGCAGTTGGCCACCTCGTCGTCCGGCAGGTGCACCGCGCCCAGGAAGCTGGTGTCCGGGTTGAGTGCCGGCTCGATCTTGCGTACCTCGTCGGGGCCGATTTCCTTGAAGCTCACGCCGGCTTCGCGCAACACGGCCAGACCCGGCTGCACCAATTTGCTGTCTTTTTCAGAGCGAAGCAACACCATGTAACCCGGGCTGCCGTCGTATTCGAGTTCCAGTTCAGCTGTCAGGTGATGCAGGCGTTCGCGGCTGTAGAAGGCCAGGCGCTGCATGCGCGCGCGGTTGGCCAGGTAGGTATCGAGCTTGCAGGCGCGAAACCACTTCCACATCCAGGCCAGTTCGCCGGCCGACAGCGGCAGGCCGAGCTTGACCGGCGCATGGCGGCTAAAGAGGTGGCTGAGGACCTTGCCCGGCATGCCGGGCGCCGCCCACGGCGTGACATAGCCGGGCGCGACCAGGCCGGCATTGGCAAAGCTGGTTTCTTCGGCTGCTGCGCCGCGCCGTTCGAATACGGTGACTTCATGGCCGTCCAGGGCCAACTCGTACGCAGTAGTGATGCCGATGATGCCGGCGCCTATGACTGCGATCTTCATGCGTGAGCGCCGCAGTGGCGTAGGTAAGTCGGCACGGGTGCGCGCCGGAAGCGGAAAATCGTGTTGTGCATTGTTTTTGTGAGTGAAATCGGCCGCTAGCCCAGTTGATATGGGCGTAAACAGCTATTATTTTTGTAGCGATTGATTCAGGGCTGCTTCCACCTGCAGCGCCAGGTCCAGCACCGCGTCGTCATGCAGCGCCGCGTGCCAGAGCATCAGGCCCACCGGCAACTGGCCGGGCGTGTGACAGGGCAGGGAAATCGCGCAACCGTCGAGCATGTTAACCACGGAGGTGTTGCGCAGCAAAAGGCCGTTGACTCTAAAAAACTCGGTGTCGTCGGTCAGCACGCTGGCAATCGGCGGAGCGACGATGGGCACCGTGGGCGATATCACCGCGTCAAAGCCGTCCAGGCGCACTTCCATGCGCGCTATCCAGGCTTTGCGCGCCGCCAGCAGGTCGATGTAGTCGGCCGCGCTCATGCTGGCCCCGCGCAGGATGCGCAGCGCCACGCGCGGGTCGTAGTCGGATTGATGTTCAGCAATCAGCTTGCGGTGCCAGGCGTAGCTTTCGGCCGCCGAGAGGCCGCCAGTGGCGTTGATGGCTGCCAGGTCCGCGATTTCATCGAGCGCGATCTCCTCGATACTCGCACCGGCCTGGCGCAGCACCTGCAGGCTTCGCTCGAACGCCTGGGCGACGGTATCGTCGAGTGCGTCCTGCATCTGCGTGCGGGCTACGGCCAGGCGGCAGGCGGACAGGGGTTTGCCGGCAAGGCGAACCTGTCGCGCGGCCAGCACCTCGTGCACGATGATGGCGTCGCGCACCGAGCGCGTCAGCGCGCAGGCGGTGTCCAGGCTGGTAGACAGGGGCAGGGCGCCTGCAGTCGGCACCAGGCGCGCCGTGTTCTTGAAACCGACGATGCCGCAAAGTGCCGCCGGGATGCGGATGGAGCCGCCCGTGTCGGAGCCCAACCCCACCATCGCCGCCCCCGTGGCCACCGACACGGCCGCGCCAGACGACGAACCGCCCGGGATGCGGGCTATGGCCGGGTCGGCCGGGTTGACGGGTGTGCCGTAGTGGGGGTTGACGCCGACGCCCGAAAAGGCGAATTCGACCATGTTGGTGCGCCCCACCAGTGCGGCGCCTGCGGCCCTCAGGCGCGCAACGGCAGGGCAATCGGCCTGGGCCGGGGCTGCCTGGGCTAGGGCGGTAGAACCGGCCCGGGTGGGCTGACCCGCCACGTCGAACAGATCCTTGACCGATACCGGGATGCCGGCCAAAGGAGGGCTGGAGGAGCTGGAAAGGCCGGTGGGAGCGGTTTTCAGCGTTTCAGACGGGTCGGACAGGCCCCCGGGCATGAAAACGTGGCGGCAGGCCTCGCTTTGGGCGACCAGGGCAGCCTGGGCCAGGATGTCCCGAATTTGCGTCTGGCCAGCCTGGAGTGCCTGGCGAGTGGCATGGAGGTCGCCTGGGGAGGGGGAGTGGCTCATGGGAGGGGAGGGAGCGGAAGAATGTTATACTCGACAGGCTTTGCAAATGACGATTTTGTTGTTTGCAATGCAAATCGCAAATCAGCCACCCAAGGTGTTGCCCCACGAATCTCAAAGGTGGGGCGATAAGCGCTGATTTTAGACACAACCTTTTGGAGTATTCCTATGTCGACCACTATGCGCGAAATGCTGGAAGCAGGCGTTCATTTCGGACACCAAACCCGCTTCTGGGACCCCAAGATGGCCCCTTACATCTTCGGCCATCGCAACCGTATTCACATCATCAACCTGGAAAAATCGCTTCCGATGTACCAGGAAGCGATGAAGTTCGCCAAGCAGCTGTCCGCCAACCGCGGCACCATCCTGATGGTGGGCACCAAGCGCCAGGCTCGCGAAATCGTCGCCACCGAAGCCAAGCGCGCCGGTGTTCCTTACGTTGACCAGCGCTGGCTGGGCGGCATGCTGACCAACTTCAAGACGGTCAAGACCTCCATCAAGCGCCTGAAGGAAATGAAGGCCCAGCAAGAAGCCGGCCTCGATTCCATCAGCAAAAAAGAACAACTCACCTTCAAGCGTGAAATCGAAAAGCTTGAAAAAGACATCGGCGGCATTCAGGACATGAACGCCCTGCCGGACGCCATCTTCGTGATCGACGTGGGCTTCCACAAAATCGCGATCCTGGAAGCCAAGAAGCTCGGCATCCCCCTGATCGGTGTGGTTGACTCCAACCACTCGCCTATCGGCATCGATTACGTGATCCCCGGCAACGATGACTCCTCCAAGGCAGTCGCCCTGTACGCCCGCGGTATCGCCGACGCGATCCTCGAAGGCCGCGCCAACGCCGTGAACGAAGTCGTCAAGGCAGTTTCGGCCGAGAGCTCGGATGAGTTCGTCGAAGTGGAAAACGCAGCGGGCTGATAGCTTTCGGCTCTGCGCCAGACGCGAAAAAGGGGCTCGCGTAGCCCCTTTTTCACAACTTAACGAAAAGCTGGGTGCGAATTGATCGCTTCCAGCGGGTCAAAACGACAAAACGGAGAATCAAAGATGGCAATTACTGCAAGCATGGTCGCTGAACTGCGCGCCAAGACCGACGCCCCCATGATGGAGTGCAAGAAAGCACTGACCGAGGCGGAAGGCAACTTCGAAAAAGCAGAAGAACTTCTGCGCGTCAAGCTCGGCAGCAAGGCCGGCAAGGCTGCTTCCCGCGTTACCGCTGAAGGCGTGGTCGCTGCGCATCGCGAAGGCGATGTGGGCGCGCTGGTTGAGATCAACTGCGAAACCGACTTCGTCACCAAAAACGACAGCTTCCTGGCTTTCACCAAAGCCGTGGTCGAAGGCATCGTCAAGAACAACCCGGCCGATGTGGAAGCCGTTGGCGCCATGCCCCTCACGCTGGACGGCTTCGGCCCGACCGTGGAAGACGTGCGCAAGGGCCTGATCGGCAAGATCGGCGAAAACATGAGCGTGCGCCGCTTTAAGCGTTTTACCGGCAGCAAGCTGGCTTCTTACCTGCACGGCACGCGTATCGGCGTGATCGTGGAGTTTGAAGGCGACGAAGCCGCCGCCAAGGACGTCGCGATGCACGTGGCCGCCATGAAGCCGGTGTCCCTGTCCAGCGCTGAAGTACCAGCCGAACTGGTCGCCAAGGAGCGCTCTGTGGCTGCAGCCAAGGCTGCTGAAGACGCTGCCAAGGCCCAGGCCGAAGGCAAGGCTGTGCAGTCTGCCGAAATTGTTGCAAAGCGTATCGAAGGCGGCGTGCAGAAGTACCTCAAAGAAGTCAGCCTGTACAACCAGACTTTCGTCAAGAACGACAAGCAGACCGTTGAGCAAATGCTCAAGGAAAAAGCGACGACGATCAAGTCCTTCACGCTGTACGTGGTGGGCGAGGGCATCGACAAGAAGGTGGACGATTTCGCCGCCGAAGTCGCCGCCCAGGTCGCAGCCGCCAAAGGCGCTTAAGTCCTTAAGCCCAGCCGGAAGGCCGCTAAACTCCAGTTCACTTTAACCACAGAAAGCCCCTCACATGCCAGCCTACAAGCGAATCTTGTTAAAACTGTCAGGTGAGGCCTTGATGGGGGACGATGCCTTCGGCATCAACCGCGCCACCATCGTGCGCATGGTGGAAGAAATCGCCGAAGTCACCCGCATGGGTGTGGAGGTGGCGGTGGTGATTGGCGGCGGCAATATTTTCCGCGGTGTGGCGGGCGGCTCGGTCGGCATGGACCGCGCCACCGCCGACTACATGGGCATGCTGGCCACCGTGATGAACGCCCTGGCGTTGGGTGACACCATGGACAAGGCCGGCCTGATTGCGCGCGTGATGTCCGCGATCGGCATCGAGCGCGTCGTCGAGCCTTATGTGCGCCCCAAGGCCTTGCAATACCTCGAAGAGGGCAAGGTCGTCATTTTTGCGGCCGGCACCGGCAACCCTTTCTTCACCACCGACACGGCGGCCGCATTGCGCGGCGCTGAGATCGGCGCCGAAATCGTGCTGAAGGCGACCAAGGTCGACGGTGTTTACACCGCTGACCCGAAGAAGGACCCGAAGGCCACGCGTTACACCAACATCACGTTTGATGAAGCGATGGGCAAGAACCTCGAAGTCATGGACGCCACGGCTTTCGCACTGTGCCGCGACCAGAAACTGCCCATCAAGGTGTTCAGTATTTTCAAGCACGGTGCGCTCAAGCGCGTGGTGCAGGGTGAGGACGAGGGAACCCTGGTTCACGTTTGACCTTCCGAATCCGCCAATCCGAGGCTTGCTTTTTTCGCTATCAAAATCCGGAGATCCGACCATGAGCATTGCTGACGTCAAGCAGCTGGCAGAGCAAAAAATGCTGCAGTCCATCGACTCGTTCAAGAACGGCCTGACCAAGATCCGCACAGGCCGCGCCAACCCCGGCTTGCTCGACACCGTGCATGTCGACTATTACGGCTCCATGGTGCCGATCAGCCAGGTGGCCAATGTGTCGCTGCTCGATGCACGCACCATCAGTGTCTCGCCCTGGGAAAAGGGCATGGGCGCCAAAATCGAAAAAGCCATTCGCGATTCCGACCTCGGCCTGAATCCAGCGGCGCAAGGCGATCTGATCCGCGTCCCCATGCCGGCGATGACTGAAGAGCGCCGCAAGGAGCTCACCAAGGTTGTGCGCGCCGAGGGTGAGCACGCCAAGGTGGCCATCCGTAATCTGCGCCGCGATGCCAACGATGGCGTCAAAAAGCTGGTCAAGGACAAGCTCGCCTCTGAGGACGATGAACGCCGTTCGCAAGACGATATTCAGAAGTTCACCGACCGTTTCATTGCCGAAGTCGACAAACTGGTCGCAGGCAAGGAACAAGACATCATGGCGGTTTGACGCTTCGCCGTCTGGCCTGATTTCACTATGGCCACCAACCATTCCATCGTCCCGCACCACGTCGCCATCGTCATGGATGGCAATGGGCGCTGGGCGACCAAACGATTTTTACCCCGTATTGCGGGCCACAAGCAGGGCGTTGATTCGCTGAGCCGCTGTGTCCGGGCCTGCCTGGAGCGCGGCATCGGCGTGCTCACGGTGTTTGCGTTTTCGTCGGAAAACTGGAACCGGCCTTCTGAGGAGGTATCCGGTCTTATGGAGCTGCTGGCCCTGTCGCTGGCCAAGGAGGTCCCCAGCCTGAACGAAAACGGCGTGCAGCTGCATTTCGTGGGCGACCGTGAGCGCTTGTCCGAAAAAGTCCGGGCCGGGCTGGCCAAGGCCGAGCTCGACACCTCGGCCAACAGCCGGCTGATTTTTAACGTGTGCTTCAACTACGGCGGCCGCTGGGACATTGCCCAGGCCGCGCAGAAGCTGGCCAGCCGCGGCGAAGCGATCACCGAGCAGTCGCTGGACCGTGCGATGGCCTTGGCGCATGTACCCGATCCGGATTTGCTGATCCGTACGGGTGGTGAGCTGCGCATCAGCAACTTTTTGCTATGGCAGGCCGCTTATTCCGAGCTGCATTTTTCAGACAAACTGTGGCCTGAATTCGACGAAGCGGCGCTGGACGAAGCGATCGCCGTTTTCCGCACCCGCGAACGGCGCTTTGGCAAGACCTCCGCCCAGGTCGGTGGCCACGGCAACAACGACAACGTAAAGGCTGCCTGATGCTTAAACAGCGTGTGATCACGGCGATCGTTTTGCTCGCCATCTTGCTGCCTGCACTCTTTTATAAAACGCCCCAGCCGTTTTGCGCTGTGGCGCTGCTGCTGATTGCCGCAGGGGCCTGGGAGTGGGGCCGCCTGAATGGCTACGGGCAAGGCCTGTCCACAGGGCTTGGCGTGGTGTGCGTAGCCTTGTGCGCGCTCTCCTGGTACGGTGGACTGCTTGAGCAGCCCTTGCCGATGATCTGGGCCGTTGCGGGTGCCGCGTGGGTACTGGCGGGTGGCTGTCTGCTGCGCAACGGTGTGGCCGGCTGGCCACGCATTCCCAAGGCGCTGCGGCTGGTTGGAGGGCTGGTGGCGCTGTGGCTGGCCTGGCTGGCCGTTGCGCAAGCCCGCGTTGTCGGTATCAATTTCCTGTTGTCCGTGCTGTTGCTGGTCTGGGTGGCGGACATCTTTGCCTACTTTGCCGGGCGTACTTTTGGAGGGCGTTTCAGCAAAGGCAAGCTGGCGCCATCGATCAGTCCGGGCAAAAGCTGGGAAGGTGTGTGGGGCGGCATGGCGGGCGTGGTTGCGCTGTCGCTTGCATGGGTTTATGCCAGCACGACAGGTTCGGCCGGTTTCTGGAGCGAGCCGACGCTTTACAGCCGGCTGGCGGCGAATCACGGCATCGTGATCATGCTGCTGGCGGTTATCTTCCTGGCCGCGATGAGCGTGGTCGGCGACCTGGTGGAGTCCCTCATCAAGCGAAGCGCGGGTGTGAAAGACTCCAGCGGGCTCTTGCCTGGCCACGGCGGCGTGCTGGACCGGGTGGATGCCTTGTTGCCCACACTGCCGCTGGCGATGATGTTGGTCAATTTCTAGGTTCTGGCATGGCGTTCAAAAAGCAGCGGGTTACCGTCCTGGGTTCTACGGGGTCCGTAGGTGTCAATACGCTCGACGTGATTGCACGTCATCCCGAGCGCTTCGAAGTATTCGCGCTGAGCGCCGCCACACAAATTGATTTGATGCTGGCGCAGTGTGTGCAGTTCAAACCGCAGTATGCAGTGATGGCGAGTGAGCCACACGCGCGCCAATTGGCGGAAAAAATCAAGTCAAACCAGCTTCCTGTCCAGGTTCTACATGGTCAAGATGCTCTCGAAATGATTGCGTCTCACGAATTGGTGGACGCTGTTATGGCCGCCATCGTGGGCGCCGCCGGGCTGGCGCCGTGCATGGCTGCGGCAAAAGCCGGCAAGCGCCTTTTGCTGGCCAACAAGGAAGCTCTGGTGGTCGGAGGCGAAGTGTTCATGCAGGCTGTTCGCGAGGGAGGGGCCAAGTTGCTCCCCATCGACAGCGAGCATTCAGCCATTTTTCAGTCTTTGCCCGAAGACTCCGCCACCTGGGCTCAACGCGTCGAAAAAATCATCCTCACTGCGTCGGGCGGGCCGTTTCGCACGCGCGATGCCGCCAGCCTGCGCAACGTGACGCCTGACGAAGCCTGCGCCCATCCCAACTGGGTCATGGGCCGGAAAATCTCGGTCGACTCGGCGACGATGATGAACAAGGCCCTGGAGGTCATCGAGGCCAAATTCCTGTTTGGTCTTGCGCCGGCTCAAATCGAGGTGGTGATCCACCCCCAGAGCATCATCCACTCCATGGTGCAATACCGTGACACCTCGGTGGTGGCGCAGTTGGGAACGCCTGACATGCGCGTTCCGATCGCCTATGGCCTGGCCTGGCCTGATCGGGTTACTTCGGGGGCCAAGGCGCTGGATTTCAGGTCGCTGGCCACCATGACATTTGAAGTGCCGGACGATGACCGCTTTCCCGGGCTGCCCCTGGCCTGGCAGGTCTTGAACGGCCCGGCGGGCAGTACGGCAGTGCTGAATGCCGCCAACGAGGTGGCCGTTGCGGCTTTTCTGGACAAACGAATCAGGTTTGATCACATTCACCATGTAAATCACGCAACTTTAGAGGCGATTAGCGTCTCTGAAGCGAGTGATATCGAAGGCCTGCTCGCACTGGATGAGCAGGCTCGCCGTGTTGCCGTTCAAATTGCCGGACAACTGGAGGCATGACATGCTGACCATGATTTCCTTTGTTGTAACGCTGGGCATCCTGATCGCCGTGCATGAGTACGGCCATTACCGTGTTGCCGTGGCGTGCGGCATCAAGGTGCTGAAGTTTTCCATCGGATTTGGCAAGCCTCTTTACACCTGGCGGCTGAAGAACAAATCGACCGAGTTTTCCATCGGCATGCTGCCCCTGGGGGGCTACGTCAAGATGCTGGATGAGCGCGAGGCGCCGGTCGATCCGGCTGAGCGCCATCTGGCTTTTAACACCCAGCCGCTCAAATCCCGGGCCGCCGTGGTCGCAGCCGGGCCGGCGGCCAACCTTCTTCTGGCGGTGCTGCTTTACGCCATCGTTAACTGGAGTGGCTTGCAAGAGCCCAAAGCCGTCCTGGCCAGTCCGTTGGCCGGCTCCGTGGCTGAAAGAGCAGGGCTTCGCGGCCACGAAACCGTTGAGCAGGCCGCTTTTGAGGGCGATGAACTTCAGGCTGTCCGGTCCTTTGAGGATCTGCGCTGGCGCCTGACCCAGGGGGCGCTCGACGGGCGTGATCTCATGCTGGTGATGGGGGAGGGCTCGGCAAATCCGGGCCAAACAGTGCGGTTGGCGCTCAGCACCCTGGGCGCCGCGGAAGCCGATGCCCAGCTGTTCCGCAAAATCGGCATCCTGGGCCCCTGGACGCGACCCGTGATTGGCGAGGTCATGGTCGGAGGAGCGGCCGAGAAAGCCGGGTTGCGTGCAGGCGACGAGGTGCTCCGCGTGGGGGAGACGGCCATTGTGGACGGCCAGCAATTGCGTGAGGTGATCCGTACGTCGGCCCGGCCGGCCGATGCGGCCAATCTCCCACTTGCCTCCCAGAACTGGCAAGTCAACCGCGACGGCGAGACACTGGCGCTGCAGGTGACGCCCCAGCTCAAACAGCTCAATGGAACGCCAACGCCTCGCATAGACGCCTATGTAGGGGCACCACCGGAACTCGTGACGGTGCGGTATGGATTTTTCGATGGCCTGTGGCAGGGCGCTGTCCGCACCTGGCAGGTGTCCATGCTCACGCTTCGGATGATGGGGAAAATGATCACCGGAGAGGCTTCGTTAAAAAACCTCAGCGGGCCGCTCACCATTGCCGATTACGCGGGTAAATCAGCCAGCCTTGGCTGGAGCACTTACCTGGTGTTTCTTGCCCTCATCAGCGTCAGTCTGGGCGTCCTGAATTTACTCCCGCTGCCGGTTCTGGATGGGGGGCACCTGATGTATTATCTTTGGGAGGCGATCACCGGCCGGGGCGTGTCTGACGCCTGGATGGACCGGTTGCAGCGCGGTGGCGTTGCAATCCTGCTGGGCATGATGTGCGTTGCCCTGTTTAACGATGTCACCCGGCTTTTGGGCTAACTCCATACATTTCATGCAAAAACAAATAAATCGTTTCAAAGTTCGTGCAGTTTGCGCCATCGCCGCCGGTCTTTTTGCCGCCAGTTCCGCTTGGGCCGTAGACCCTTTCACCGTTCGTGATATCCGGGTTGAAGGTCTGCAGCGCGTAGAGCCAGGAACCATTTTTGCGTCGCTTCCCTTTCGTGTCGGTGAAACCTATAACGACGACAAAGGCACCACCGCCATTCGGGCGCTGTTCGGTCTGGGCCTGTTCAAGGATGTGAGGCTTGAAGTCAGCGGCGACGTGCTGGTGGTGATTGTGGAAGAGCGTCCCACCGTGGCCGATGTGGATTTCGTCGGAACCAAAGAATTTGAGAAAGATGCGCTCAAGAAAGCGCTTCGCGAAGCCGGCATCGCCGATGGCCAGCCCTTCGACAAAGCGCTTGCCGACAAGGCCGAGCAGGAGCTCAAGCGCCAGTACATCAACAAGAGCCTGTATGGCGTTGAAGTGATCACCACGGTCACCCCGATTGAACGCAATCGCGTCAATCTGACCTTCAGTGTCGTTGAAGGTGAAGTGGCCAAGATCAAGGAAATCCACATCACCGGCAACAAGGCCTTCAGCGAGTCCACGTTGCTGGGGCTGTTTGACCTCGACACGGGCGGCTGGCTGAGCTGGTATACCAAGTCCGATCGTTATTCGCGCACCAAGCTCAATGCCGACATTGAAACATTGCGCTCCTACTATCTGTCGCGCGGTTACCTCGAGTTCAAAATCGACTCCACCCAGGTTGCAATTTCGCCGGACAAGCAGAGCATTGCGATTACCGTCAATGTCACGGAAGGCGAACGCTTTGTGGTGTCGGGCGTCAAGCTCGAAGGCAACTACCTGAACAAGGAAGAAGAGTTCAAAACCCTGGTGAAGATTGAGCCAGGTGAGCCGTACAACGCCGACCAGGTGGCGGAAACCACCAAGGCCTTCACCGACTACTTTGGTACGTTCGGCTTTGCCTTTGCCCGCGTTGAGGCGGTACCTGAAATCGACCGCAGCAACAACCGCGTGGCTTTTGTGCTTCAAGCCGATCCTTCCCGCCGGGCTTATGTGCGTCGCGTCAATGTGGCGGGTAACAACCGCACGCGTGACGAAGTGGTGCGGCGTGAGTTCCGCCAGTTCGAATCCTCCTGGTACGACGGCGACAAGATCCGCCTTTCACGCGATCGCGTTGACCGCCTTGGCTTCTTCACCGAAGTGAACATGGACACGCAAGAGGTGACCGGCACCGCCGACCAGGTCGACGTGACAGTGAATGTGGTTGAGAAGCCGACCGGCAATCTGCAATTGGGTGCGGGTTATTCCAGTGCCGACAGCATTGCCCTGATGTTCGGTATCAAGCAGGAAAACGTTTTCGGTTCCGGCAACTACCTCGGGATCGAGGTCAACACCAGCAAGTCAAATCGCCAGATCGTCTTGAGCACGATTGACCCGTACTTCACGGCAGACGGGATTTCGCGCACCATTGACGTCTATGACCGGACGTCCAAGCCCTTGTCCGGCCAGGGCGGTGACTACTCCCTGAAAACGCGTGGTGCCAGCATCCGTTTCGGTGTTCCGTTCACCGAAAACGACACGGTTTATTTTGGCAGCGGCTATGAGCAGCTGACGATTGTCCCCGGCACCAACCTGCCGACCAGCTACCAGACCTATGCCAACCAATTTGGTTACAAAAGTGACTCGATCCCACTGACGGTTGGGTGGTCGCGCGACAGCCGTGACAGCTCACTGGTGCCTACTTCCGGCCGCTACCAGCGCGTCTATGGGGACTGGGGCGTGGCAGGTGACATCAAGTTTGTGCGTGCCAATTACCAGGTCCAGCAATACATCCCCCTGAACAAGCAGTTCACCATCGCCCTGAACGGCGAATTTGGCTGGGGCAAGGGGCTGAATGGCCAGCCATACCCACTTTTCAAGAATTACTACTCGGGCGGTCTTGGATCGGTTCGAGGGTTCGAACAAGGGTCGCTGGGTCCTCGGGACGCCTCCGACCTGGCGATTGGCGGACCGAAAAAGCTGACCCTGAACGCTGAAATCATCGCGCCGTTCCCGGGCGCAGGCAATGACAGGACCTTGCGCTTGTACGGTTTTGTGGATGCCGGTAACGTATTCGGGGAAAAAGATCCATACCGCTTGAACGACCTGAGGGTATCAACAGGTATCGGTATCAGCTGGATTTCCCCGGTGGGGCCTTTACGGATAGCCATTGCGACGCCGCTCCGCAAAATGCCTGGCGATAGAATAGAGCGGTTGCAATTCCAAATTGGTACATCTTTCTAATGAAGCATCTTTCAAGCAAAATTTTCCTGGGCCTCTTTGTTGCTCTTGCGGCCTTCTCCGCGAGTGCGCAGGAGTTCAAGGTCGGGGTTGTGAATCTGGATCGGATTTTCCGCGAAGCCAATTCGGCCAAGACCGCCCAGACCAAACTCGAACAAGAGTTCAGCAAGCGGGAAAAAGAACTCAATGACCTCGCTACCCAGCTGAAAACACTGTCGGACAAGTTTGAGCGCGAAGCCCCCACGCTGCCCGAAAGCCAGCGCGCTACCCGCCAAAAACAATTGGTCGATCAGGACCGCGATTTCCAGCGCAAGCGCCGTGAATTCCAGGAAGACCTGAACACCCGTAAAAATGAAGAACTCCAGCAAGTGATTGAGCGCGCCAACAAAGTGGTGAAGACGCTGGCTGAAACCGAAAAATACGACCTGATTCTCCAGGAGTCGGTGTACGTCAATCCCAAGCATGACATCACCGACAAGGTGATCAAGGCGCTGAACGCTTCGCGTTGATGGCGGGGTGTTCACGACGCTCACCATCGTGAAAACGGCAGGCGCAGTGTGACGCTCCGTCTTGCCGATATCGCCCAGTTCCTCTCAGAGGCAGTCAATGCCGAATTGATCGGCGATCCTGGTGTCCTCATCAAGCGGCTCTCTACTTTGGAGGCCGCCGGACCCAGCGACCTGAGCTTCCTCAGCAACCCGAAATACCAGGCCAAGCTGGCGCATTCTGCGGCAGCCTGTGTCATCGTAGGGCCTGCCGCCCGTGAGGCGGCTGTCAGCCGGGGTTCTTGCATCGTGGCTGATGACCCTTACCATGCGTTCGCGCTGGTCACCCAGTTTTGGAAGCGGCGGCAATCCGCTGAATCGGCGCCATACATACATCCCACCGCCTTTATTGATCCCGGCGCCACTGTGTCGCCGACGGCATCCGTCGGCGCGTTTGCCTGTATAGCGGACGGTGCGGTGATTGGCGATGGCGCACGTATCGCGGAGCATTGCGTCGTGGGCCGGCATGCCCGGATCGGGGCTGGCACCCGTCTGTCGGCACGCGTCACGGTGGCCGATGGCTGCAGCCTCGGAGAGCGCTGCATCGTGCATCCAGGCGCGGTGATTGGCGCCGATGGATTTGGTTTTGCGCCTCACCAGGGGCAGTGGATCAAGATTGAGCAACTCGGCGGCGTGCTCATCGGCAACGACGTGGAAATCGGGGCCAATACCTGTATTGACCGTGGTGCGTTGGAAGACACGGTGCTGGAGGACGGCGTCAAGCTGGACAACCTGGTCCAGATCGGGCACAACGTCCGGGTGGGCAAGCACACTGCCATGGCCGGTTGCGCCGGTGTTGCCGGTAGCGCCACCATAGGCGCGCACTGCACGGTAGGCGGGGGGGCGATTGTGCTGGGCCATTTGATACTGGCCGATGGCGTTCATATCTCGGCGGCCTCGGTCGTGACGAGATCGATTTTGAAGCCCGGAAACTATACCGGCCTCTTTCCCATAGACGACAATGCTGTCTGGGAGAAAAATGCCGCCACGCTCAAGCAGCTTCACACGTTTCGTGAACGCTTGCGGCAGGCTGAAAAAGCTCTTCTGCATTCAGGACACATTCAAGAAAAATCATGATGGATATCCACCAAATTCTCAAGCAGCTGCCGCACCGTTACCCCATCTTGCTGGTGGACCGCGTATTGGAAATCGAAAAAGGCAAAAGCATCAAGGCACTTAAAAATGTCACGATCAATGAGCCTTTTTTCATGGGGCATTTCCCCCATCACCCGGTGATGCCCGGTGTGCTGATGCTTGAAGCCATGGCGCAGGCCGCCGCCTTGCTGGCGTTTGAAACGCTGGGCGTGACGCCTGACGACAAAACGGTTTATTACTTCGCGGGTATCGACGGAGCGCGTTTCAAGCGCCCGGTGGAGCCCGGCGACCAGTTGATCATGGACGTCACGTTGGACCGCATGAAGGCCGGCATTTTTAAATTCAAGGGCGTCACCCGTGTAGGTGACACGGTAGCCTGCGAAGCCGAGTTGATGTGCACCATGCGCACAATAGCGTGAGCCGGGTTGTGACGAAGATCAAGGCAGACGCGACATGACGGCATCTCCTTCCACGCCGGGCATTCACGCCACGGCGATTGTGGACCCGCAAGCCCAGCTCCATGAGTCGGTGAGTGTCGGGCCGTACACCGTCATTGGGCCGCACGTGAAGGTCGGCGCCGGCACCACGATAGGCGCCCATTGTGTGATCGAAGGTCACACCACGATAGGCCGTGACAATCGGATCTTCCAGTTCAATTCGCTGGGAGCCATTCCGCAAGACAAAAAATATGCGGGCGAGCCATGCGAGCTGGTGATCGGCGACCGCAACACCATTCGCGAGTTTTGCACCTTCAACATCGGCTCACCCGGCGACACCGGTGTGACGCGCGTGGGCGATGACAACTGGATCATGGCCTACGTGCACCTGGCGCATGACTGCTCGGTAGGCAACAACACCATTTTTGCCAACAACTCCCAGCTGGCCGGCCATGTGCATGTGGGTGACTGGGTGATTCTTGGCGGGTTCACGGTGGTGCACCAGTTTGTCAGGCTGGGCGCGCACAGCATGACGGCCATGTGCTCTTTGCTGTTTGCCGATTTGCCGCCTTTTGTCATGGCGCAAGGCCAGCCTGCCGAAGCCCGCTCCATGAACTTTGAAGGCCTGCGCCGGCGCGGTTACTCCCCGGAGCGGATTTCCGCCGTCAAGGCCATGCACAAGGCGCTGTACCGCGATGACCTCACCCTCGAGCAGTCCCGGGCAAGAATTGCCGAACTGACTGCAAAGCAGCCGGAAGCGGCTCCTGATGTGCAGATGATGCTCTCCTTTCTGGAGCAAACCTCGCCGCAGCGCGGCATCGTCCGGTAAGGCTCCATGTCTCTTGAGACCAGCCCTCTGCCAGCCCGTAGAGAGGCTGACGACCCCATGCCGGGGTTACCAGCTGCCCGCGCGCCCAATGTGGCCATGGTGGCAGGCGAGACCTCCGGAGACCTGCTGGCGGGTCTGCTGCTCGACGGTTTCAAGGCCCGCTGGCCGTCCCTCAGCTCTGCCGGTATTGGCGGGCCGCAAATGGCCAGGCGCGGCTTTGAAGCCTGGTGGCCCAGCGAGAAGCTGGCGGTGCGCGGCTACGTCGAGGTATTGCGCCACTACCGCGAGATTGTGGGCATACGCGAGCAGCTCAAGCAGCGCCTGCTCGGCCAGCAGCCCGACATCTTCGTCGGTGTGGATGCGCCCGATTTCAACCTCGACCTGGAAGCGGCTCTCAAGGCCCAAGGCATTAAAACGGTTCATTTTGTGAGTCCGTCCATCTGGGCCTGGCGCGCAGACCGTGTCGAGAAAATCCGGCGCAGCGTAGACCACGTGCTCTGCATCTTTCCGTTTGAACCCGCCTTGCTGGCCAGCCATGGGATTGCAGCTACCTATGTCGGGCATCCGCTGGCCAACGTCATCCCCCTGCAGCCCAACCGTGCCGCTGCAAGGCGCAAACTGGGCTTGGGGGACGAGGACACGGTGATCGCGATTTTGCCGGGAAGCCGGAAATCAGAGATTCAGTACCTGGCCTTGAGGTTCTTTCAGGCCGCAGCGCTGATACAACATGCGCAATCAGCTATCAAATTCATAGTGCCGGCTATTCCCGCGCTAAAGGGCGTGATAGAGCGCATCGCCGGCGAAGCGGGCATGCGCGACCGCCTGCAGATTCTTGACGGCCAGTCCCATACCGCCCTGGAGGCCTGCGATGCCACCCTGATCGCCAGCGGCACCGCCACGCTGGAGGCGGCACTCTTCAAGCGGCCCATGGTGATCGCCTACAACATGAACTGGCTGTCCTGGCAGATCATGCGGCGCAAAAAGCTGCAGCCCTGGGTAGGCCTGCCTAATATCCTGTGCCGGGACTTTGTGGTGCCCGAGCTCCTGCAGGACGCGGCCACGCCCGAAGCGTTGGCGGCAGCCATGCTGCAATGGGTAGAGGCAAAATCGTCGGCACCTGCCAAAATAGCGGCAGTCGAACAACGCTTTACGGCGCTGCATGCCGAGCTGCAGCGCGATACTTCCAAACTGGCGACCGATGCGATCCAGAAAATTCTTGAACGCTGAGCAAACCCCGCTGTCCTGGGATACCCCGGGCCTGGTGGCGGGCGTTGACGAAGCCGGCCGCGGGCCGCTCATGGGACCCGTAGTGGCTGCCGCCGTCATTCTCGATGAACTCAATCCCATCAAGGGCCTGGCCGACTCCAAGAAGCTGACGGCCTTGCGCCGCGAAAAGCTGTATGACGAAATTCGCGCCAAGGCTTTGTGCTGCTCGATTGCACTGGCCACGGTGGAAGAGATCGACAGCATCAACATCCTGCAGGCCACCATGCTGGCGATGAAGCGCGCGGTAGAAGGCCTGCGCCTGAAACCCAACAAAGTGCTGGTCGACGGCAACCGCTTGCCGACGCTGGTCATTCTGTCCGAGGCCATCGTGGGAGGCGACGCGCTCGTGCCTTCCATCTCGGCTGCGTCCATTCTGGCCAAGGTGCACCGTGACCGTTGGTGCGCCGAGTTTCACCTTGAATACCCGCAATACGGCTTTGCCGACCATAAGGGATACGGCACGGCCGAGCACCTGGCGGCCTTGCGTGAGCATGGCGCCTGCCCCCAGCACCGCAGGTCCTTCGCCCCGGTGGCCGAGGTCTTGCGGTGAGCTTCGCGGGCGCAGCGCCATCCGCCGCAGTTACGCACATCACTTCACGCGACAACCCGCTGATCAAGGAGCTGCGCAAGCTCTCGCAGGACAGTACGGCCTACCGCAAGCAAGGGCGTATCTGGCTGGAGGGCGACCATCTGTGCCGCGCTGCGCTTGCGCGGGGCCTGAAACCCGCTCTGGCTCTATTTTCTGAGTCATTTTGGCCCCTGGCGCACACAGAATGGGCGCAAGCCGCTATCAAAACCATAGTAATCGCCGATTCGCTGCTGCCTGAAATCAGCGGCCTGGAGTCGCCCGCCCGCATGGGCTTTGTGCTGGACTTGCCCGAAACACCCGGCCTGCAGCCAGGCGCCGCCTCGGTGATCCTCGACCGGGTGCAGGACGCCGGCAACGTTGGCTCCATTCTGCGCAGCGCGGCAGCCTTCGGTTTCACGCAGATCATCGCCTTGAAGGGTACGGCGGCACTCTGGTCGCCCAAGGTGCTCCGGGCCGGCATGGGCGCCCATTTTGCGTTGCAGCTGGTGGAGGGGGTTGACCCCGAGGCGTTGGGTGCATTGGCGGTTCCCGTTGTGGTCACCAGCTCGCACCAAGGCGAATTTCTGCACCAGCAGAAGCTGCCCATGCCCTGTGCCTGGGCCATGGGCCACGAAGGGCAGGGCGTCAGCGAGGGCCTGATGGCCAAGGCGGCGTTCAAGGTCCGGATTGACCAACCCGGCGGTGAAGAGTCGCTCAATGTCGCAGCCGCTGCCGCCATCTGCCTGTACGCAAGTTCGCTGAGCGCAGTGCGCACACCCTGAGCCCCGGCGAGGGGCCACCTGCCCATCGCGGGCGCCTCAACGCTTCGTTCTGAAACGAAGCATGGCGGCCTGGTTCCGGGCAAAAATGGTCCGCATGAATTCCGAACCACACGTTCCCGTCGACCATATCCTTGCGGCATCTTCCCACCGCGACCCTTATGCGTACTACGCCGCGCTTGTCGCGGGCCCCGCGCTGGTATTTGACGCACCGCGCAAGCTGTGGATTGCCAGCAGCGCTGCCAGCGTGAAAGCAGTTCTCGGCAACGCCGCCTGCCACGTCCGCCCTCCAGCGGAGCCGGTGCCCGCCGCCATCATGGGTTCGGCCTCCGGCGAGGTGTTTGGCCACCTGGTGCGCATGAACGAGGGCGTGCGGCACGATGTGCCCAAGCTGGCATTGCAGCGCTTCCTGGCAGGCGTGGATCTCAGGCATGTTCAGGCGCGCACGGAGGCATTGGCGGCCACACAGGCGGGGCAGGGGCCGCTACGCGGTGCAGCCCTTTCGCGATGGATGTTTGAGGTGCCCGTGATGGCAGTGGCCGATATGCTGGGTTTTGCCGACGCTGAATTGCCCCAGGTGGCGCGCTGGATGGCCGATTTTGTGGCCTGTCTTTCGCCTGTCAGCACACCGGCCCAACTGACGGCGTCTGCCGAAGCCGCATCGGCTTTGCTGGCACGGTTCGCTGAGCTGGTTCGGGACGCCAGTGCACATCCGGGCAGCGCATTGGCACGCTTGCAGCACGAGGCAATACAAGTTGGCTGGCACGACGCAAATGCTTTGCTGGCCAACGCGGTCGGCTTGCTGTCGCAGACCTACGAAGCAACGGCGGGCCTCATCGGCAACAGCATCATCGCTTTGGCAACGCAGCCTGGGCTGCTCGAAGCGATGAGCCGGGAGCCCGGCCAACTGCTCCAGATGGTTAACGAAGTCAGCCGCTTCGACCCCTCCATCCACAACACACGCCGCTTTGTGGCCGAAGCCACTCAGGTGGCGGGTGTTTCACTGCAAACGGGCGACGTGGTGCTGCTGGTGCTGGCCGCCGCGGGCCGCGACCCCCTGTGTAACGTAAGGCCAGATGCGTTTCTGCTGGACCGGCCGGACCGTGATGTACCCGGCTTTGGCCGTGGCCCGCACCAGTGCCCCGGCCAGGCGCTGGCTTGCCAGATCGCGGCGGCTGCCATCAAAAGCTTGCTGGCGTCTGGCCGGCTGCAGGCGGTTTCATCTTTCAGCTGGCAGTACCGGCCCTCCATGAATGCCCGGATTCCGGTGTTTGTGGATTGATGCCACCATCCCAAGCACTGCCATCATCATCACCAAAAGAAGAGCCCACCATGATTGCCATCATTTTTGAAGTGCAGCCTGCAGAAGGCAACAAGCAAACCTACCTCGATATCGCTGCGGCGCTCAAACCCCAGCTGGAAAAGATCGACGGCTTTATCTCCATCGAGCGCTTTCAAAGCCTGAGCAACCCAGGCAAGCTGCTGTCGCTGTCATTCTTCAGGGACGAGGCCGCCGTGCTGGAATGGCGCCGGCTGGAATCGCACCGCAAGGCGCAAAGCCGCGGCCGTGGCGGCGTGTTTGAAGACTATCGTTTGCGCGTAGCCCATGTGCTGCGTGATTACGGCCTCAACGAGCGCGACCAGGCGCCCGCAGACAGCCGCGAACTACACGGCTAGGCGTTGCGGGGCGTGGCGCGCGTCCAGCGGGGTGGCCACCACCACCAGCTCAGCAGTACCAGCACGCCGAACGCGGTGTACGCCGCCATGAACACCCAGCCAGGCGCGTTGAAAAAGATCAGCCGCGACAGCCAGTGCTCAATGAACGAGCCGCCATAGCTGCTTTGCCCGGCCTGCAACCGCAAAGACTGCTCCCATATCGTGAGCGGGCAGATCTCGCCCAGCCAGCTTTGCACCACCACAAAGCCGATCAGCGCCAGATGCGCAAGCCTCACCCACGCAATCCGCACCCAGGCCCAACCGAGCCAGCCGCCGGCCATGAATAGCAATTGCCCGAGCACGGCAAAGGCGACGATGGCGACATGCAGCACCAAAATCGAGTCAGCGAGGAGGGCGGCGGTGAAAGGGCTCATGGACGTGTGAGAAATCCGCAAAAGCGCGATTATTCGCGGCCATTCGTGGTCGTGGGGCCACTTTAAACATGCCAATCGTGCATGAGCAGGCATTTGTAGGGCTTAAATGCCGAATAAAGAGGCAAAACTCAGGGTAAACCTTACAATGGAGGGTTACCCCAAAGCCCATGAACGCCCCCGTCGACGTCTCCTTTTTTACGCGTGCCGCCAAGCCGCTCACCAGTTACCGCAAGTACTGGGCGGCTCGCTTCGGCACGGCCAAATTTCTGCCCACCAGCCGGGCCGAAATGGACGCGCTCGGCTGGGACAGCTGCGACATCATCGTGGTCACGGGCGACGCCTATGTGGACCACCCGAGCTTCGGCATGGCCGTCATCGGCCGCATGCTGGAGGCGCAAGGCTTTCGCGTCGGCATCATCGCCCAGCCCGACTGGCAAAGCGCCGACCCCTTCCGGGTGCTGGGCAAGCCCAACCTGTTTTTCGGCGTTACCGCCGGCAACATGGACTCGATGATCAACCGCTACACGGCTGACCACAAGATCCGCAGCGACGACGCCTACACCCCCGGCGACATAGGCGGCAAGCGCCCCGACCGCGCGGCGCTGGTGTATTCGCAGCGCTGCCGCGAGGCCTACAAAGACGTGCCCATCATCCTGGGCGGCATTGAAGGATCGCTGCGCCGCATCGCGCATTACGACTACTGGTCTGACAAAGTGCGCCGCAGCGTGGTGGTGGATGCGAAATGCGATTTGCTGCTGTACGGCAATGCCGAACGCGCGATTGTCGAAATCGCCCACCGCCTGGCGGCCAAAGAACCGGTGGCCAATATCACCGACGTGCGCGGCACCGCGTTCATACGTCGCACCGGCGACGAGACAGCCAACGGCTGGTTCGAGATCGACTCCACCAGCGTTGACGCACCGGGCCGGGTCGAGGCGCACGTCAACCCGTATTTGATGATTTCCGACCAGGCGCGCGAGCAGGGCGCCACCTGCGCGCGGGAAGACGAAGCCGCTGAAGTGGCCGTTGAAGCCGAAGCAAAGCGTTCACCGGTATTGGCCAAGGCCGTCAAACCCGCCGCAGCCAACCCGGCCATCAAGCCCTTGACCTTCGTCGCTAATCCCAATCTGCCGTCCACGGTGCACACCGCGCAAGGCAAGATCAAGGTACCGCCGCGCGATCGCTCTGTCATCCGCCTGCCGTCTTACGATCAGGTCAAAAGCGATGCGGTGCTGTATGCCCACGCCAACCGCGTGCTGCACCTGGAAACCAACCCCGGCAATGCCCGCGCCCTGGTGCAGGCCCACGGCGAAGGCGCTACAGCGCGCGACGTGTGGATCACGCCGCCCCCCATCCCGCTGACCACGGCCGAGATGGACTACGTGTTTGACTTGCCTTACGCGCGCGCACCGCATCCGCGCTATGCCGATGAAAACGGCAGCCATGACGGCGCCACCAAGATCCCCGCGTGGGAAATGATCCGCTTTAGCGTCAACATCATGCGCGGCTGCTTCGGCGGCTGCACCTTCTGCTCCATCACCGAGCATGAAGGCCGCATCATCCAGAGCCGCTCCGAAGACTCTGTGATCCGCGAGATCGAGGCGATCCGCGACACCGTCAAGGGTTTTACCGGCGCGATTTCCGACCTGGGCGGGCCAACCGCCAATATGTACCGCATCGGCTGCAAGTCGCCCGAAATCGAGGCCGCCTGCCGCAAGCCGTCTTGCGTGTACCCGGGCATCTGCTCCAACCTCAACACCAACCACAACCCGCTCATCCAGATGTACCGCCGCGCGCGGGCCTTGAAGGGCGTGAAGAAGATTCTCATCAGCTCCGGCCTGCGCTACGACCTGGCCGTGCAGTCGCCTGAGTACGTCAAGGAGCTCGTCTCACACCATGTGGGCGGCTACCTCAAGATCGCGCCCGAGCACACAGAGCAGGGCCCGCTCACCAAGATGATGAAGCCCGGCATCGGCAGCTATGACAAGTTCAAGCAGATGTTCGAGAAGTACAGCCTCGAAGCCGGCAAAAAGCAGTTTTTGATCCCGTACTTCATCGCCGCCCACCCGGGCACCAGTGATGAAGACATGATGAACCTGGCCATCTGGCTCAAGAAAAACGGCTTTCGTGCCGATCAGGTGCAGACTTTTTACCCCAGCCCGATGGCCACGGCCACGACGATGTACCACACCAACAAGAACCCGCTGCGCAAGATCACGCGCGACAGCGAGACGGTGGACATCGTGCGCGGCGAGCGCCGCCGCCGCCTGCACAAGGCGTTCTTGCGTTACCACGACCCCAACAACTGGCCGGTGCTGCGCGAAGCACTCAAAGCCATGGGCCGCGCCGACCTGATCGGCAACGGCAAGCACCATTTGATCCCGACCTTCCAGCCGATGACCGACGGCAGCTACACCAGTGCGCGGCGCAAGAATTCAACGCCGCTGGTTGGCAAGACCTCTGCTTCCGGGGTTTCACTCAAGAGCGCCACCCCGGTCAAAGGGCGCATTCTGACTCAGCACACCGGGCTTCCGCCACGGGTGACTGGTTCGGCCAAACCACGCAAGACAGGGCGTTAAGGTCCGCAGCAACATCCCTCCTAGAATGCTCGATGAGCATAAAAGAGATCATGAGGAGGGGAATCATGCAGACAGGCTCCGCAAAGCTGTTCATCGCGACAGTGTTGCTTTGTACGGCCGGTGGCAGCGTCCTGGCGCAGGTCCAGCAAACCTATCAGGCAAAAGTCGGGCGCACTTTGTCCGCCGACGAGCAACAGGTTCTGCTCCTGGTCAACGAGTCTGCCGCCTTGCTCGACCAGGGCCGTACCGAACCCGCAAGCTCCACCGCCCGGAGGGCTCTGGAACTGGCCAAAACAACACGCATGCGTGATATTGAGGCGCTAGCCCTGCATAACCTTGCGCGGATCGAACTCAAAAACGGAAACAGCGACGCCGCCATGCGCCTGCTGCGCCGCAGCCTCTTGCTCTACGAGATCGAAGGCAACATTGGTGGGCAAGGAACGATTCGCCTGGAGATGGCCGACATGCTCAACCAGCTGGGTCAACCCGAAGCGTCTCAAACGCAAGCCGATGCCGCCCGCAAGCTGTCGGCAGCCGCGGGCGACAGCCTGGGTTTGCTCAATGCCACCAGCCTTGCCGTGCGAACCCGTCGCGGAGATCCCGCAACCAAGGCCTCCCAACTCGAAAGCCTGCTGGAGCAATCCCAGTCGCAAGGCTCACCCCTCGCGGAAGCAACGGCCTTGCGCCAACAGGGCCGCCGGGCGATGGATGACGGCAACCTGCAGGCGGCACAACAGCTTTTCGAACGTGCCCTGGCCCGTGCCTTGACAGCCTTGAACCCGGAGGCGGAATCCTATTCACTGCTCGCGCTGGGTGAGCTCTCCGTTGCCCGGTACAAACTGCCTGAAGCGATGGCTTTCTACCAGCGCGCCCTGGCGGCAGCCCGCAAAAGCAAAGACTCGGGCGCTACGGGTAACGTCCTGCTGAAGTTGGCCTTGCTACACGGTCTGATGGGCAACGCGGAGCTCATGCGTGAGCAGGCCACCCAGGCACAGGCGGCCTTCAAAGCTGATGCGCAGCTTGTTGGACAAGGCCTGGCCAGCGAGGCGCTGGGTGACGCCGAATGGATAGACGGCCGCAGGCCACAAGCCGAGGTTTTTTACCGCGCGGCCATCAAGGCGGGCGAGACGACCAAGCAACCCGGCAATGAAGCCAGCGCGCGCCTGCGTCTGGCCTCGCTGCTGCGTCCCACGGCGTTTGAGGCGGCAAAGCCTGAAGCCGAGCGTGCCATCGAGCTCTACAAGGCGGCGGGCATGAAGTCCGGCGTCGCGCAAGGGCTATACGAACTCGGGCGTATTCATGGCGCGGCGAACGATATCCGCACCGGCCTGGAGATGATCCAGCAAAGCCGCGATTTGTTCGCGCAAATCAATCACCAGGACAAGGTGGCCATGGCGGACCTGATGATTGCGGGTGGCCAGCGTTACGCCGGCAATTTGCCCGAAGCGCTGGTGGCCGTGCGGCGTGCGATTGATGGCTACGGCAAGGTTGGCATGCTCGCGGACGGGGCCAAGGCAGAGCTGGAGCATGCCGAGATACTGGCAAAAATGGGTGACTCGCAAGGTGCGCAAGCGGCGCTGCAGCGGGCTTTGGCGCTGGCCCGGCAAGACGGCAAGCCCAAGCTGGTCGAGACGGTCCTGCGGCGGATAGACGCATTGAAGAAAGGGGGCTGAAATGGCAACAGCCTTTGATGACACCCGGCCGGACACGCAGCCCGCAGCCCTCGATGCGCGGATAGAGCCCAGGCCTGCATGGGCCTGGTGCACAGTGCTGATTCTTTTGGCGATGCTGGGCCTGACTGCGGTGATGCTCTACAGTGCCGGCACCTGGTTTACTCCGGGCAATGATGCTTTGCTGACATGGGGTGGCAACTCTGCCACGACCACTCTGGAGAGTGGAAATTGGTGGCGGCTTGTCGCCTCCAAACTGCAACTGGGCTCCGTGATCGGCCTCGTGACCTTCATTCCCTTTTTCTGGGTAGTCTCAGGCGCTTTCGAGCGTACCTATGGCGCCTGGCGTCTTTTGCTTTCGTTTGTGCTGGTATCTGCGCTGTGCAGCGTGGCGACGCTTTATTTTCGTGATTTCATGACCGTGAGTGTGGGTGCCGGTGGACCGGCGCTGGGCCTGGGCTTGTGCCTTCTCATTGCCATGTGGCGAGGGGCCGAAGGGGCGCCGCGAAGGCAGGACCTTTCCATACTGAGGGGACTGGCCCTGTTGCCGCTACTTGGACTTCTGGGCTTTGCCGTTGTCAAGGGCTCGGCGGACTTTGGCTCCCTGCTTGCCGGCTTGCTGTGCGGTGTCGTGCTGGGCGTGGTGCTGCGGCCCAAGGCTTCCCAGGCAGATGCGAGGCGAAGTGGCTGGCTTGCCCCTGTGGCGGCATCCCTGATAGCGGTCATCGTCATCGCTGCCGGGACGTTTTACGCGCCCAAACCGCCTTACTACTGGTCGGAAGTCATGGCATTGCAGCAGGCTGCGCGCGAGTACGAATCGCAGATCAATCCGCTGAATGCGCGGTTCGAGGCATTCATGAACAAGGCACTCGAAGAAGATATCCCCGCGAAAGACCTGGTGCCGCAGATGAGCGCTGAACTCATTCCTGCCTGGCGGGCGGTGGAGCAACGGTGGAGTGCTTTCACCATCAATCCGGCGATGCCCGATGCATCTTTGTTGGCCGCGATGAAGCAGTATCCGCAGAGCCGCCGGGCATTCCTGGAGGCAACGTTCAAAGGCTGGTCAACCGGTGACGAAGCTGCTTTTATCGAAGCCTCAAAACACAAGGACATGCTCGAGCAGGCACGGCTCGCGCTGATCAAGGCGCCGGTTGCCAAGGCGGAACCGAAAGCGGGAAAATCCTGATAGCCCGCGACCCGGGCATTGATCCCGGGCGTGTGGCGCTGGCTGCGGCGCGTTCAGCCGCCGCGCGTCCATCACACCTTGTAAGAGCCCAATACCTGCTTCGGGAAAAGTTCTTCCACGTCCAGCTTGCGGTGGCACACGCCTTGTTCAAAGCCGAACTTCAGGAAGGCTTGTAGCGTGGCGCGGTTGATGTCGCCGCCGCGTCCGGGACCTATGCCGTAGGGAAAGAAATCGTCGCCGAACATGCCGCGCATGCGCTCGGTGTATTCCGCCAGCCAGGCCAGCGGTGCGTGCGAAGCGGTGACGTCCGACAGGCGCTCGATGGAGCGGTTTTTGGCTTCGGTGAAGGCCTTGACGAAGCTCATGCCTGTCCACGGGTGGGCTTCCAGCACCGGGCCCTTGAGCACCAGGCCATGCATGATCGGGTAGATGCTGGTGTCTTTGAAGTACTGCTCTTCGGCCGCCTGGTAGTCGGGCATCAGCCTGACGATGCCTTGGCCCAGCGCGTTGGGCGGGCGGGCCGACATCACGGCATCGACCTCGCCCTTGAGCAGCATCTCGTTGAGGCTGCTGTCGGGCACGTTGCGGTACTGCATGCCTTCGGGCAGCTTGAGCTTGACCTTCTCCTTGCGGCCGGGTTCGTTGACGCCGGCCTGCACCCACTGGATGTCCTTGAGCTTGAGGCCCACATAGTCGCTGAGGTAGCCGCGGCCATAGATGCCGGCGGTCTGCGCCCACTCGGGGATGCCGATTTTTTTACCCTGCAGGTCTTCGGGGCGTTTGATGGCGCTGCCTTCCCGCACATAAAACATCGAGTGCCGGAACGCGCGCGAGATAAACACCGGCAACGCCATCACGCTGGTGTCGTCCTGCGAGCGCAAGGCGATGTACTTGCCCATGGACATTTCCGACACGTCCCATTCGCGGTGCAGCGTGAAGCGGTAAAAGATTTCCTCAATCGGCAAGTCCAGCGTGCGCAGCTGCACGCCTTCCACGCGGACCGTGCCGTCGGTCACGTCGCGGGTATGGTCGTAGGGGCCCAGGGCCAGGGTCAGGGGAAGGGGATTCAATTTACTCTGCCTCGATTTTTGCGGTTTTGATCACGCGGGACCATTTGTCGGATTCGCTCTTCACATAAGCTGCCAGTTCTTCAGGCGTGCTGTACACCGCCTCCTGGCCCTGCTTGTCGAGCTGTGCGCGGTGCTCGGGGTTTTTGCCCAGGGCCACCATTTCCTTGTTGAGCCGCGCGATGATGGCGGGCGGCGTACCGGCGGGTGCGAAGAGGCCGTACCAGGAGCTGGCTTCCACGCCCTTGTAGCCCAGCTCCACCATGGTCGGCACATCGGGCGCCGCTTCAATGCGTTTGGGCGAAGTCACTGCCAGTGCGCGCAGCTTGCCTGATTTGACAAAAGGCAGGCTGGACACCACGCCGCCAAACACCATCTGCGTTTCACCGCCCAGCACGGCGGCGGCCGCCGGGTTGCTGCCCTTGTAGGGGATGTGCTGGATGTCGACACCGGCCGAGAGTTTGAAGAGCTCGGCCACCAGGTGCAGCGGTGAGCCGTTGCCGCCGGATGCGTAGTTCAGCGAGCCTGGCTTGGCCTTGGCCATGGCGACCAGCTCGGGCACGGTCTTGGCAGGGAAGGCCGGGTTCACCACCAGGATCTGGTAGCCCTGCGCCACCATGCTGACAGGGGCGAAGTCTTTCACGGGGTCGTAGTTGACCTTGCCCAGGTGCGGCGTCATCGCCATGTTGGCGACAAAACCCAGTGTCAGTGTGTAGCCGTCGGGCTTGGCGTGTGCCACCAGTTCGGTGCCCAGGTTGCCGCCGGCGCCGGCCTTGTTGTCGACATAGACCTGCTGGCCCAGCGCAACGGAAAGGCGCTGCGCCACCAGCCGGCCCAGCGTGTCATTGCCGCCGCCGGGCGGGTAGGGGATGACGAGGCGTATGGGTCTGTTGGGGTAGTCCTGCGCTTGCGCCGAAGCATGAGGGGCGTAGGCGGTCAATGTGATCAAGGCCAGGCAGGAGAGGGCGCCAAAAAAGCGCGGCAGGAAGTTCTTCATGGGCGTGTCCATGCGGGTTGAAGAGAGGCTGAAGAGGGGCTGAAAAGGGTGCCGGTGAGCGATGCGGAAAAGTGCCTGAAAATTAATAAGCATGCTTATGATATTTCCGATGTCGCGGAGCCATCTAGGGAATAACCCGAGCCCTTTTGTAAAGCTGCCTGGGCCACCCAGGTACAAGTCTTTGCATGTCTTTCTGGCAAGATGCTTCACACGCCGCGGTGGTCAAAACGCATCGCCGCAGCACCGCTGATTCACACCCGCAGGAGATCCAATGTCTGTTGCCATGACGACCGTACGAAGAGCCCTCGTGGCCTTCACCATGGCAGCCCTCACGGCCTGCGCCTGGCTCGCCCCGCTGGACGCACCCGCCATGCAGCAGGTTGATGCAGGACTCAAGCGCGCATTGGTGAGCTTTGCGACCGCCAGGCTGCTCAACGCGGTGATCTCCGTCGCGCAGGGCACTGAGGCTTCGGTGCAGCCTTTCGGCGTGGGCGTTACCTTCGCGCCGGGGCAGATTCTGGACCCCGTCAACGACCTGGTCGAGCAGTTCTCGCACTTGATGCTCGCGGCCAGCGTCGCCTTCGGCATCCAGAAAGCGCTGATCAGCATCGGCAGTTACTGGCCAGTGTCGTTCGCGCTGAGTGCTGCGGCATTGGGCTGGTGGTGGTGCTACATGCGCCAGCCGCAAGTGCCTTCGTGGCTCTCCAGGCTGCTGGTGATTTTGCTGATGCTGCGTTTTGCCGTGCCGGTGGTCACCCTGGGCAGCGACTTGCTATGGCAGAAATTCCTGTCAGCCGATTACGCCGCCAGCCAGCAGCTCATCGACAGCACGGCAGGCCAGACCGGCAAGCTCAACCCGGCCGTCGCCGCAACGCCCGACAATCGCGGCATGGTCGACACCCTGAAAGACTGGCTGGCCAAAAACGGCGACGTCACCAAACACGTCGAGAACCTCAAGCGCGCAGCCGAGCAGGCCACCGAGCACATCATCCGGCTCATCGTGATTTTTGTGCTGCAGACGCTGGTGATTCCTTTGCTGCTGCTCTGGGCCCTGTATGCCTTTGTCCGGCTGGTGTTTGAGCGGCCCCGGCAAGCGCGTGCAACCGCGTCTGCCTGACCCCGGCACTCGGGCTTTTGCCGCGCCGGCTTTCCGCGTTTCGCCCTTCGTTATCATTCGTCCCATGCACCTCCAGCTTTCTCCCCCCTCCGTCACTCTGTGATGCATCCGGCTTGGTGCCGGACTGCGCCCATCGGTTGCGTCTGTTCTGCTGAACAGCGTGCGACCTTGAGTTGACGCGCCTGCCTGCTTTTTTCTTGCGGCGACCCCGCTTGCGGCAGGCGCACGGATGGAGAACTTTTTTCATGAAAACCCAAACATCGGCCGCCTTGGCCTGGGGTGGCGTCCTGCTTGCGGGCGTCTTGTGGGGTGTGGGCGCCGTGGTTGCCCAGTCTGTAATGGCCGGGGGCATGACGCCTTACAGCCTGTCTCTGGCGCGCTTTGCGCTCGGCTTGCCGCTGTTGTGGTGGTGGCATTGGCGGCAAATGACCGCCGCGCCCAGGGATGCCCAGTGGCGGCATTTGCCCTGGCGGAGCAGGGGGCTTGTCGTCGGCACCGGCCTGGCCATGGCGATGAATGTCACCAGCTGGTTTGTCGGCGTCAGCCATATCGGTGCTGCATTGCCCACCGTGATCTCGATCTGCTGCGCGCCGGTGATCGTTGCGCTGCTGTCGGTGCTGCGCGGCTATGAGCGCGCCAGCGGCCGGTTGCTGCTGGCGCTCAGCCTTGCACTGACCGGCGTGAGCCTGATCGCCTGGCCGGGTGAAGCGCTGAGCCTACCTGTTCACTATGCGGCTGGCGTGGCCTGGTCTCTCGCGTCGGCGGGCCTCTATGCACTCGTGGTGCTGGGTAATGCGCGCATGCCTTCGCACATCCCTGCCGTGACGGCCTCGGCCTGGAGCATGAGCGCTGCTGCCTTGCTGATGCTGGTCATTGCCGTAGCGCAGGGCATCACCTGGCCGCAGCACACCATCGCCTGGCTGCAGGTGGGCTACACCGGCGTCGTCACCACCTCAATTGCCTACCTGGCGTTTGCCTGGGGTGCGCGCAGGCTGTCGCCCACGGCGACGGTGATCGGCACGCTGGTGGAGGCATTGGTGGCGGCCGTTGCGGCGGCATGGCTGCTTGCCGAGCCGCTGACAGCGCAGCAGGGTGTGGGAGCTTTGTTGCTGGGGGCTGCAATGCTGGTGCTGGCGCGGCGCACCCCGTGAGCGCCGCGCTGGTACGGTGAGCTGCCTGATCGCCTGGATCTACCGCCAGGCGGTCAGCGACGCTCTTAGCGGCGGCCAAAACAGCCAGGCCCCAAGCAGCAGGCCATGCAATGCCGCCATCAACCAGTAGACGGCCCGAAAGGGCTGTTTGCTCGACTTGTGCCGCAAGACCTGCTGCGCCAGCCAGGCACCGGGCCAACCGCCCGCCAGCGCCAGAAGTTGCAAGGTGCTTTCCGGTGTACGCCACTGGCCAGTTTGCGCCGCGCGTTTGTCGACCCAGTACATCCAGAACGTCAGCAAATTGAACGCAAACAACGCTGGCAATATCCACAACGGCAGCAGTGAGCGCCAAACCGCCCAGAGCACCAGGCCGCAGTAGGCGGCGATGGCGGGCAGCATGAGTCCGGAACTGCGCGTGCGCGTCACGGCGCCAGCGTGTGCAGCGGTATGTCCTGCTGCACCGCGAGCTTGTCCAGCTCCTTGCGCGTGCGGGTTTTGAGCCAGGCCTCAATCGTTTCGTGCGTGGCGGGTGTAAACATGGCCTTCATGCCGGATGCTTCAACGCCTGCGGCCGCGCACAGGCTGGCCGCGAAGTGCGGCTCCAGCGCCGCCACTGCGACGCGGCCGTCCTTGCATGCATAGACGCGGTAACCCGCATGCCCGCCGCCCACGGCCGAGCCGGCTTGTGTCAGGCCCCAGGCGCGGGGCAAGGCCATGTAGGCTGCGGCGCCGGAAAGGGCGACCTCCAGGTACACACCTTTGCCTTTGCTGCGCTGGTGCATCACGGCCTGTAGCACGGCCTCGCTGGCCATCAGCGAGCCGCCCATGTCGGCATACAGCGTGGCGGGCAGATTCAGGCCGGTGAGCAGGTCGTTTTCTGCAAGGTAGGTGAGGTCATGGCCGGGCTCCTCGGCGCGCTCGCCCAGGCTGCCGACGATGGCGACCTGGCTCAGGTGTGGGTGCTGCTTGTGCAGGGCCTTCCATGTCAGGCCCAGCTTGACCAGCGCCGATGGCCTGAACGAGGTGATCAACACATCGGTTTTGGCGAGCTCGCTGTGCAGCTTCTTTTGGCCAGCCTCAGTCTTGAGGTCGGCCAGGCCCGTGCGCACGCCGTCATGCAGCGCGGCATAGGCTGTGGGGTTGTAGTGCTTCATCGGGTCGCCCGATGCACCGGCCGGTGCGCCTTGCGGCGGCGGGGGTTCGAGCTTCACGCAACTGGCGCCCATCTGGCGGCAACGCATCAGGGCCGCCGGGCCGGGCAGGTTGAGCGCCAGGCTCAATACGCGCACGCCTTTGAGCGACTGAAGGGAAGGAGTTTTGCGTGCGGCGGTTGGTGTGGGCATGGTGGTGGCAGGAATGAGGATGTCTCTTTTTGGAAGGGCCGCCCGCGGGCAGTCCCGGTGCTTGTGAGGCCAATTTACCCCAAACCCACCTCAGGCCTTTTCCTGCCGGGTTTTGGGCTTGTCGCCAAAACACTGCATTAAGGCTGCTTAATTTCTGTTTTAAAGCTATTAATTATTGTTTTACAGAAATTATTCTGAAACAATGGAATCCTCTTCACAAGGCAAAGAGGTGCTCCCATGAAACACACCATCATTCCCACGGTCAAGTCCGGGCCTGATGTGCAGGGCATCAGCAGCGTGTTGGCTTGGGCCTGCGCATTGCTGGCATTGGCCTTGCCCCTGGCGGTGGCCTACCACCTGCTGAGCACGCCGGTTGAGAGCCTGTTGCTGCGGGCTGGCCTGTCGCTATCGGCCTCGCAGGCCGCGGCTCTGGACATCACGCTGGGGCAAAAGTGCCTGGCCGTGGTGCTGGGTGTTTTGCCCGTGTGCTGCGCGTCTTACGGGCTGGTGTGCGCTATGCGCTGCTTCTCGGGATTTTCGCAGGCCGAGTATTTCAGCCTTCGCACCGTCAAATATCTGCGCGGTTTTGCCGCAGGCATCTTTGCCTCCGTGGTGATGGGCGTGGTTTCGTCCACGCTGATCACGGTGGTGTTGACGGCCGGCGCACCGGCCGGGCAGCGCGCGCTGTCGCTGGGTTTTGGCAGCAATGAGCTGCTGACCTTGTTGTTTGCCGGCATGGTGTGGCAGATCGCCGCCGTGATGGCCAAGGCCGTGGCGCTGGCTGAAGAGAACGCGCAGTTCGTCTAGCGTTTTCTTTCTCTTCCGCGCATGCCCATCGTCGTCAAACTCGATGTGATGCTGTCAGAACGTAAAGCCAGGTCCAAAGACCTGGCCGCGTATGTCGGCATCACCGAAGCCAACTTGTCTTTGCTCAAACAGGGCAAGGTCAAGGGCGTGCGCTTTGACACGCTGATGCGGATTTGCGAATTTCTGGATTGCCAGCCGGGCGACCTGCTTGTTTCCCGGCCTGACGACACCACCTGAGTCGGCAAGAAGCGCCGTCAACTTTTTCAATCAAACCGTTCCGGAGCCTTTCTCATGACACGCCTTGCCATTGCCGCAGCCCTGGTCGCCTTGCTGGGCGCCTGCGCCGACATCAACTGGAATCAAACCGCCCGGGAGTCGGTCAAGTCAGCCTGCCGTGGCGCGAGCAATTGCAGCATTCCCTGTGACCGCGCCAACCCGGCCACCTTCAACGACCCGCAATGCCTGGTTCCCGGCGCCAGGCGCGCCACGCAGTAAAACATCCATGAGCACCCCGGAAGAGCCGTCTGACAAGCCCACCCGCAAGCCGCGCTGGGTAGACCGCCACCAGTCGCTGGCGGCGGTGCTGATTGTCATGTTCTCCATGTTTTCACCGGCGATTGACCTGCGGCCCAAGCCGCTGTTGCCGGCGCAGTATGAAATGGCGGAGCCGTCTGACCCGCCTGACCTCGGTCTTGATGCCCTTGCCGGCCAGATCGAAGACCCGGCGGCAGATTCACCTCAGAGCGGCAAACCCACGTAGTTCTCAGCCAGCGACGTCGACGCGGCCTGCGAGTGGATCAGGTAGTCCAGCTCCGCCTCCTGGATCTTCTGGCCGAAGCCACCCGCATCCGGGAACTTGTGCATGAGGGAGGTGAACCACCATGAAAAGCGCACGGCCTTCCAGACACGGCGCAGGCACGTGTCTGAATAGTGGTTGATACCGGCTTCGCTGCCGGCGTAGAACTCAGCCAGCGCCCGGGCCAGGTAGCGCACATCGCTGGCGGCCAGGTTCAGGCCCTTGGCGCCTGTGGGCGGCACGATGTGGGCCGCATCACCCGCCAGGAAGAGGCGGCCAAAGCGCATGGGTTCGGCCACAAAGCTGCGCAGCGGGGCGATGCTTTTTTCAATGGACGGGCCGGTAACCAGGCTTTCGGCCAGCTCGGGCGCCAGGCGGCTGCGCAGCTCGTCCCAGAAGGCGTTATCGCTCCAGTTTTCCACCTTGTCTTCGAGCGAGCACTGCACGTAGTAGCGGCTGCGCGTGTGGCTGCGCATGCTGCACAGGGCAAAGCCGCGCGCGTGGTTGGCGTAGACCAGCTCTTCCGAAACCGGCGGTGTGTCTGACAACACGCCCAGCCAGCCAAAAGGGTAGACGCGCTCATAGGTCTTGAGCGCCGCCGCCGGCACGCTGGCGCGGCTCACGCCGTGAAAGCCGTCGCAGCCGGCAATGAAGTCGCATTCGACCTCATGCGCCACGCCATGCTGCACATAGCGCACCTTGGGGTTGGGGCCGTCAAAGTCATGCAGGCTGACGTTCTCGGCCTCATAGGCAGTGGCCAGGCCTGCGGCGGCGCGCGCGTCCATCAGGTCGTGGGTGACTTCCGTCTGGCCGTAGACCATCACGTTCTTGCCGCCCGTGAGCTTGTTCAGGTCAATGCGGTGGTGCGCGCCGCCAAAGCCCAGCGCAAAGCCGCCGTGCACCAGGCCTTCCCGGTGCATGCGCGCGCCCACGTCCACTTCGTCAAGCAGGTCGGTCGTGCCTTGCTCGAGTACGCCGGCGCGTATGCGGCCCAGCACGTAGGCCTGGCTGCGTTGCTCGATCACGATGGCGTCAATGCCGGCTTTGTAGAGCAACTGGCCGAGCAAATGCCCGGCCGGGCCGCCGCCCACGATCGCTACCTGTACACGCATGCTGGTCTCCATGGCTTCACTGAGCCTTGTTTCACTGGCCCTGAGGGTAGGCGGCGGCGGCCGTCGCGCCTAGGGCCGGCGTGCGCCTTTGCACGATGTTTGGCGTACTTGTGCGATGATCGCGCAATGGTCGCTTCCAAAACCGTTATCAAACAGGGTGTTTTTCCCATCGCCAAGGCCGACATGATCGAAGGCATGGCCAAGGGCATGGCCGTGCTGGAGAGCTTTGACACCCAGCGCCAGCGCCTCAATGCCACGCTGGCCGCCGAGCGCGCCGGCATCACGCGGGCCGCGGCGCGCCGGCATTTGCTGACGCTCACCCACCTGGGTTATCTTGAAACCGACGGCAGCTACTTCTGGCTGGCGCCCAAGGTGCTGCGCTTTTCCGGCAGCTACCTGGCTACCGCGCGCCTGCCGCGTGCCATCCAGCCCGCGCTGAACCGGCTGGCCGCGCAGGCACAGGAGTCGTTTTCAGTCGCGGTGCTGGACGGCGACGAAATCGTCATCATCGGCCGCAGCGGATTTGAATGGAAGTCACCGGCCGACGGCAAGACGGCGCCGGCGCGCGTGCTGGCTTACGGCCTGCACCTGGGCGCGCGCCTGCCGGCGCATGCCACCTCCACAGGCCGCATCCTGCTGGCCGCCAAAACCAAGAGCGACTTCAACGCCTGGCTGAAAGCCAAGACAGAGACCGGCAACCTGGCCCGGCTGACGCTGCACACCACGACCGACCCGCGCAAGCTCAGGGCGGTGGTGGACCAGGTGCGCGTCGACGACTACTGCCTGGCCAGCGAAGAACACGAGCTGGGCGTGCATGCCCTGGCCGTGCCGCTGCGCGACATGCAGGGCCACACGGTGGCATCGCTCAATGTGGTGTCGTCGCCGCAGCGGCTGCGGCCCGAGGCGATGCAGCGCGAGCTGCTGCCTTTGCTGCTGGATGCGGCCAGGGAATTGCGCTCTTTGCTGTAGGGGAGCGCAGCCGCCTTACTGCGGCACCAGGCCGGCCGCTTTCACCAGCTCGGCATGAATCCGGATTTCTTCCGAAATCACCTGCGCCAGGGGTTTGGCTTCATCGACGGCCGGCTCCATGCCGATTTCAATCAGCCTGTTTTTGGCATCGCCGCGAAGCATGGTTTTGACGGACTTGCCCAGGCTGTCCAGAATCGGCTGGGGCGTTTTGGCGGGCGCCAGCAGGGCGATCCATGCCGACAGCACCACGTTGTTCACGCCGCCTTCTTTCAGCGTCGGAATTTCCGGCGCGGAGATAGCGCGCTTCTCGCTGAGCACTCCGACCGGATGCAGCTTGCCGGACTTGATGTGGGGCAGCGCCTCCGGCAGAGGGGCGAAAGCCATGTCCACCACGCCGCCTATCAGGTCGGTGATGGCCGGCGCGCCGCCCTTGTAGGGGACGTGCAGCAGTTTGGCGCCGGTCTGGCTTTCAAACATCAGGCCGGCCAGGTGTTGAGGGCTGCCGTCGCCAGAGGAGGCATACGTAAGCTTGCCGGGGCTTGCCTTGGCAGCAGCCAGCAGGCCGGCCGGGGTTGAGTACTTCGCCTTGTCGCGCACCACCAGCACCATGGCCTGGTTGACCAGCTTGGTCACGGGCACAAAGTCGGTTTCCGGGTTGTAGGGGAGGGTCTTGAAGATGCTCTTGTTGGTGGTCAGGAAGGACGCCGGCGACACCATGAGGGTGTAGCCGTCCGGCGGCGCCTTGGCGACCGCCGGCAGGCCGATCTGGCCGGATGCGCCTGCCCGGTTGTCGACCACAAAGGGCTGGCCCAGGTCGGTGCTCAACTGCTGGCTGATCTGCCGCGCCACCATGTCCACACTGCCGCCCGCCGGCAGGGCGACGATGACTTTGACCGGCCGGTTGGGGTAGGCGTCTTGCGCTGAAGACGGCGTGGCGAACAGACTGGACGCCGTACAGAGCGCTGCCAGCAGGAGGGGGCGGATTGAGCGGGGGCGGGTGGAAGGCATGGCTTGCTTTCAGAGGGGGAAAGGGTATGGCGCAACTCGCAAGTTGCGTACCAACCTCGCCTCAAACCACACTGCCAAACGCCGGGATTAAACGCCCAGGTATTGCGCCAGCAACTCAGGCTTGGCGTGCAGCTCGGCCGAGCTGCCTTCAAATACGACCTGGCCTTTGACCAGGATCACATTGCGGTCGGTGATCTGGGTGACGTGTTTCCAGTTCTTGTCGACGATCACGCTGCTGATGCCGGTTTCGCGGATCAGGCCGCAGATGCGCCAGATGTCTTTGGCGATCAGCGGCGCCAGGCCTTCGGTGGCTTCGTCCAGGATGAGCACGTCCGGGTTGGTCATCAGTGCGCGGCCTATGGTCAGCATCTGCTGCTCGCCGCCGCTGAGCTGCTGGCCGCCGTGGCCCAGGCGCTCCTTCAGGCGCGGAAAGGTGTCGAGCACTCGCTCATAGGTCCAGTCGCGCTGGCCTTTGGTGCCGGGGCGCGCCGCCATCTTCAGGTTTTCGACCACGCTGAGGTTGCCGAAAATGCCACGGCCTTCGGGCACGTAGGCAATGCCCAGGCGGGCGACTTCGTAAGGCGGGGCGCCCGTCATCGGCCTGCCGTTGATCGCCACCGAGCCCGAGCGCGGCTTGACCAGGCCCATGATGCTTTTGAGCAGGGTGCTCTTGCCCATGCCGTTGCGGCCCATCAGGCCAATCGTTTCGCCGCGTGCGACGTGAAAGTCAATGCCGCGCAGCACATGGCTGGCGCCGTAGTAGGTGTTGATGTCCTGGGCGGCGATCAGGATGTCGATCTGTTTTTCGGGGGCGTTCATCAGTGTTCCTCGCCAAGATACGCAGCTTGCACGCCGGCGTCGGCACGGATCTGCGCGGGCGTGCCGCTGGCGATGACCTGGCCGTTGACCATCACGGTGAGTTTGTCGGCCAGTGTGAACACCGCGTCCATGTCGTGCTCAACCAGCAGGATGCCGTGGTTTTTTTTGATGGCCAGCAGCAGGGCGACCATGCGCTCGGCCTCGGCCACACCCATGCCGGCCAGGGGTTCATCCAGCAGCAGCACCTGCGGCTCGGTGGCCAGCGTCATGGCGATCTCCAGCTGGCGCTGCTCGCCGTGGCTGATGGTGCCGGCAATCGCGTGCTTGCGGCTTTGCAGGCCGGCCAGCTCCAGCGCTTCTTCGGCGCGGGCGTTGACGGTGGCAAAACTGGTGGCGCGCTTGAGCCAGTGCGCGGCATGCGGCTCGCGTGACTGCGAGGCCAGCCGTACGTTTTCCCACACGCTGAATGGCAAAAAGATATTCGTCTTCTGATAGCTGCGGCCCAGACCTTTGCCCGAGATTTTCTCGGGCGTCCAGCCGGTGATGTCATTCCCACCCAGCGTGACTGTGCCCGAGCTGGGTGGCAGGTCGCCCGAGAGCAGGTTGGTCAGCGTGGATTTGCCGGCGCCATTGGGGCCGATGACGGCGTGAATGTGATTGCGCCAGAGGTCGACCGACACATCGTTGACCGCTGCAAGACCACCAAAACGCTTCGTCAGGTTCTTCGCACTGAGGAGGACTTCACTCATGGCCAGCCTCCGCCTTGTCTTTGCGCTGGGTGAATTTTTCGACCAGGCCCAGAATGCCCCGCGGCGCAAACGTCACCAGCAGCACGATAAAAAGACCCATCCACAGCTGCCAGTGCTTGCCCAGATTGACGCTGCCGAGCTGCGGCAGGTCCTTGAAGACATGCAGCAAATACTCAAACGCAAACGCACCGACGATGGCGCCGGCAAAGTTGCCCATGCCGCCCAGGATCACCATCATGATGGCGTGCGCGCTCATGTGAAAGCCCATGAGTTCGGGGTTGATATAGCCCGTCTGTGTGCCCCACAGGTAACCTGCCAGCCCGGCCAGTGCGCCGGCCAGCGTGAAGGCCGAGAGCTTGTAGCCGAAGGTGCCAAAGCCCATGGCGCGCATGCGGTGCTCATTCACGCGGATGCCGGCCAGTGTGCGGCCAAAGGGGCTCCAGAGCAGGCGGCGCAAAAAGACATAGACAAGCAGCAGTGCGCCCAGCGTGAAGTAGTAGAGCGTGACCTTGCTGTCCAGATCAAACGGTACCCAGCCGAGGATGGCCGCGCTGGGTTTGAAGTTGACATAGAGGCCGTCAGAGCCGCCCAGCGCCTTGTTGTCGAAGAAGAGATAAAACACCATCTGCGCAAACGCCATGGTGACCATGATGAAGTAGATGCCGTGCGTGCGCACCACAAAGAACCCGATGATGAGCGCCGCCAGGCCAGAGGCCAGCACGGCCACCGGCAGCGTCCACCACAGGCTCACAGGCTCGCCGGCGGGCGTCAAAAAGGCCAACGCGTAACCCGCCAGCCCGAAGTAGGCCGCATGGCCCAGCGACACCAGGCCGGTCACGCCCTGCAGCAAATCGAGGCTCATCGCAAAGATCGCCATGATCATCATGCGTGTGACCATCTGGGTGTAGAAATCGGTGCCGACAAAGGGAAAGGCGACCAGGGCGATCAGGCCCAGTGCCAACGCCACCTGCACGCCGCGCGGCAGGATTTCGAGATTTGCTTTTGCCGCGCTCATTGCTTGAACAGACCTTCAGGTTTCCAGAGCAGCACGGCCGCCATCAACATATACACCAGCATGCCGGCCATCGAAGGCAGCAGCACTTTGCCAAAGGTATCCACCAGGCCGACCAGCAAGGCAGAGATCAAGGCGCCGCGCACCGAACCGATGCCGCCAATCACCACCACCACAAAACACATGATGAGCACCTGCGAGCCCATGTTGGGGTAGACGCTGGCCACGGGCGCGGCAATCATGCCCGCCACCGCCGCCAGGCCCACGCCCAGCGCAAACACCACCGCGTGGATCAGCTTGATATTGATGCCCAGCGATTCGGCCATGTCGCGGTTAAAGGCGCCGGCGCGAATCTTCATGCCCAGGCGCGTGCGCGAGATCATCCAGTACAGGCCCAGTGCCAGCGCGATGCAAACGCCCGACATAAAGAGGCGGTAGACGGGGTAGGAGAGGTTGTCGGTGAGCGGCACCGAGGCACTGAGCAAATCGGGGATCGTCACGCCGTGCACGTCATCACCCCAGAGGATGGAGCGGACTTCCTCAAAGATGTAGATCAGGCCGAAAGTCAGCAGCACCTGGTCCAGGTGGTCGCGCTTGTAGAAATGGCGAAACAGCAGCCACTCCAGCGCCAGGCCAAAAATGATTGATAGCACCGCACCGCCAATGATGGCCATCGTGAGGCTGCCTGTCAGCGTACTGAGCGACCAGGCGAGGTAAGCGCCCAGCATGTAAAAGCTGCCGTGGGCCAGGTTGACCACGCCCATGATGCCGAAGATCAGCGTCAGGCCGGCGGCCAGCATGAACAGCAACAGGCCGTACTGGACGCTGTTGAGCAGCTGGATGAGGAAGTTGGCTAAATCCATAAATCCGATTAGGTGTGGCGGCGGGTAAACAGAAGCAGGCTGCCCATCAGGGTGAAGAGGCCGCCCGAGACGCGGTTAAACCAGCGCACGGCGCGGCTCGAACGCATAAGCGGCGCGATGCGTGCCACGCCCAGCGCGCAGCCGCTCAGCACGGTGAACTCAAAGGCCATGAAGGTGAGGGCGAGGATCGCGAACTGCGGCACAAAGGGCGCGGCCGGGTTGAGGAACTGCGGGAAGAAAGCGGCAAAGAACAGCACGGCTTTTGGGTTGCTGGCGCCGACCAGAAAACCGCGCAGGAAGAAAGAGCGGCGCTGGGCTGGTGCTTCACCGGCGGCAGGGTCAAACACGGCGGCCTCGCTGCGAAAAGTCTTGATGCCCAGCCAGATCAGGTAGGCCGCCCCAATGACCTTGGCCACGGTGAAAGCGGTTTCAGACGCCGCCAGCAACGCGCCCAGGCCCATGGCCGACAGCAGCATCACACACAACACGGCGCTCACGCTTCCGGCGACCGAAGTCATGGCCTTGCGCGGGCCATGATTGAGCGCATTCGTCATGCACATCAGCATGGTGGGGCCGGGTGTCAGGATCAGCAGGGCGACTGCTGCGACGTAGAGGAGGTAGGTGGTGAGCGTCATGAAGGTAAAGATATCACCGGTAAAGACCCGTCAGCATGGCGCGAGCCAGCTTTTATTCAAAAAAATGGGAGGCCAGAAGACCTCCCATTTCGCAGGAACCCGGGTGATCAAGCCATCTTGCAGCCGGCGCCGGAGTCGGCGAGGGCTTTGGCGGCAACGCCGATCACCTTGTTTTCCTTGTTCTCGACCACGCGCAGGTACATGTCCTGCACCGGGTTGTGCGACGGGCTCATGGTCCACTTGCCGCGCGGGCTGTCGATGACGGCGCTTTCCATGGCTTTGTAGAGCGCCGGCTTGTTGTTCAGGTCGCCCTTGACGGCGTTGGCGCCCTGGATCAGCAGCAGGCCGGTGTCATAGCCCTGCACCGCGTACACGTCGGGTTGCAGCCTGAAGGTCTTGGCGTAGTTCAGGCGGAACTGGCCATTGCGCAGCGTGGGCAGCGAGTCGCTGTAGTGCATGGTGGTGATGATGCCGTTGGCTGCGGGGCCGGCGGCGTCCAGAACGCCTTCGGTCAGGAAGCCGGAGCCGTAGAGGGGGATCTTGTCCTTCAGGCCTGAGGCGGCGTAGTCGCGGATGAACTTGGCAGCGCCGCCGCCGGCGAAGAAGCAGGCCACGGCGTCGGGCTTGAGCGCGGCGATTTCGGTCAGCAGCGCCTGGAACTCGACCTGCGGGAAGGGCAGGCCCAACTCCTTGACGATGGTGCCGCCTGCGGCGGTGTAGCTTTCCTTGAAGCCTTCAAACGCCTCGTCGCCGGCGGCGTATTTCCAGGTGATCCAGACGGCCTTCTTGTGGCCGCGGTCGACCATGGCCTTGCCCAGGGCGCGCGTGGGTTGCGAATTGGTGAAAGAGGTGCGGAACACATTGGGTGCGCACAGGCTGCGCGTGGCGGCATGCACGCCGGCGTTCGGGATCAGGCTCAGCACGCCGGTGTCGCGCGCGACTTTCTGGATACCCATCTGCACGCCGGAGTGCACGGTGCCGACCAGCACGTCGACCTTGTCGCGCTGCACCAGCTTGTTGGCGTTCTCAATGCCCTTGGATGGCTCGGACTCGTCGTCCACCTTGAAGTATTCGATCTCGCGGCCGCCGAGCTTGCCGCCTTGTTCGTTGACGGCCATGCGAAAGCCGTTTTCAATCGCCACGCCGAGCTGGGCGAAGGTGCCGGTGTAGGGCAGCATGAAGCCCACACGCACCTTGGCGGACTGCGCACGCACGATTTCGGGCAGCAAGAGGCCGGTGGAGGCGGCGCCGATCACGGCAGCGCTACGGGTCAGTACAAGTCGGCGTGAAGTCATGGAATAGCTCCTGGTTGAGACTGAAAACAGTTAGACGAATAGTAAGCGTGCGTTACGACGGAAGGCCTAGTGTAAAACCCGAGATTGAAGATTAAATTGTTTACACTTAAAGCAATACCCGTGCCCGGTTTGCCTGTGATTTCAGGCTTTTTCGGGTGATGGTTTTGCGGCATCAGGGCTTTAGAGCTTCAGGGGCTTGGCGCGTCGGGGTGTCAATGCGCCTGGCGCAGCTTGAAGCGCTGGATCTTTCCGGTGGCTGTCTTGGGCAGCTCACTGACAAACTCGATCCAGCGCGGGTATTTGTAAGGCGCGAGCTGCTGCTTCACATGGGCTTTGAGATCGTCCATGGTGGCGGCCTGGCCGGGCTTGAGCACCACATAGGCCTTTGGCTTGATGAGCTGGTCGTCGTCGGCCACGCCGATCACGGCCACTTCCAACACCGCGGCGTGCGTCATCAGGCTGGCTTCCACCTCGAAGGGCGAGACGTAAATGCCGCCGACTTTCAGCATGTCATCGCTGCGCCCGCCGTAGGTGTAGTAGCCGTCAGCATCGCGTGTGTACTTGTCGCCGCTCTTGGTCCATTCGCCGGCAAAAGTGGCTTTGGTCTTGGCGCGGTTGTTCCAGTACATGATGGCCGCGCTGGGTCCGCTGATCTGCAGCTCGCCGATTTCGCCGTCACCGCACTCGCGCCCGTCGTCGCCGACGATGCGCAGCGCATAGCCGGGCACCGCCTGGCCGGTGGTGCCGTAGCGCACCTGGCCCGGCCGGTTGCTCAAAAAGATGTGCAGCATTTCGGTGGAGCCGATGCCGTCCAGGATTTCGCAGCCATAGTGGGCCGTCCATTTTTTGCCGATTTCGGCGGGCAGCGCCTCGCCGGCGCTGGTGCATACGCGCAGGCGAAGTTCGGCTTTTGCTGGTTTGGCCGGGTCCGCCAGCAGGGCGGCATACAGCGTAGGCACGCCGTAGAAGATGGTGGGCTGGTATTTTTTGAGCAGCGCAAACACGTCGGCCGGGGCAGGGCGCGCCGGCAGCAGCACCGTGGTGGCGCCCACGCTCATCGGAAAGGTTAGCGCATTGCCCAGGCCATAAGCAAAGAACAGCTTGGCGGCTGAATACACCACGTCGGATTCGCGGATGCCCAGCACGCCGCGGCCATACAGTTCGGCCGTCTGGACCAGGTGGCTGTGCAGGTGCACCGTGCCCTTGGGCGTACCGGTAGAGCCGCTGGAATACAGCCAGAAGCAGGCGTCGTCGGCGCAGGTGCGCGCGATGGTTTGGGTAGCGGCCTGCGCACGCAGCAGGGGGGCCAGCGCGTGGTGCGGCGACGCATCTTCGGTACCGGCAACGATGACGGTCTTGAGCGTGGCGATCTTGCCGATCAGTGGTTCAAACGAGGGCAGAAGGGCCTGCGAGACGATGAGGCCTTGCGCGCGTGAATCGCGCAACATGAACTCGAAGTCTTGTGAGGTCAGCAGCGTGTTGGCTGCCACCGGCACCACACCCGCCAGGATGCAGCCCAGAAACACGACCGGCCACTGCGGTGTGTCCAGCATCGCCAGGAGTACGCGGCTCTCGGGCGCGAAGCCTTGCGCGCGCAGGGCGTTGGCAAAGCGGTGCGATTGGTAGGTGAGTTCGCCGTAGCTCAGCTGCTCGCCCGTGAGCGCGTCCATAAACGCTACCTTGCCGGCGCGCGAGGTATTGCGTGCTAGCAGGTCGTGCGCGGCGTTGTAGTCGCGCGGGATGTTCACCAGGGGCGGGCTGGCCGAGTGGTCAGCGCTACTTGCTTGCATGCTTGTCTCCAGATTGCTTTTTTGTCTTGCTATTATTTTTATAGCTGGTCACGCACGCTATTCAGGGGCGATGCGGCGATTTCTCTTGAAATTCTCAGGCGGTGGCAGAACTCGCTCCCAGGGTCTGCAGCGCGCCGGCCAGCCAGGTGCGGCACCACTCGGTGCCTTCGGTTTCAGGCATGGTGCCGCTGCTGGCGTCGTGGAGCCAGACGTCTCCGATGCGCTGGGCGCCCAGGTCGGTCAGGCGTTCGTCAAATTTCTTGCCGCCAAAACAGAAGGTCTGCATGTAGGTGCGGTCGCCCAGCGCGATGACGCCGTAGCGCACGTGGCCCAAGAACTGGGGGTTGGCACCCAGAGATTCGTACAGGGCACGGGCGTTGTCGGGCACATCGCCCGAGCCGTAGGTGGATGTGCAGATGAGATAAAGTGCATCTTCTGCGTTCGCAGCATCAAACACGCTGATGTCCAGGTCGTCCATCAGCAGCACTTCAATCTCGCTCACCAGATCTGCGCAATCCATCTGGATTGCCTGCGCCACATAGTCGGCGGTGCTGGTCATGGTGCCTACGAGGATTTTGAGTTTCATCATCTGTCTCCGGATAAAAGATGCAATAAACTGCTTGACATCGATTTAACCTGAAGTATACTGCAATTCATTGGGGGCGCAAGTCCTGAAACCCCTCAAACGCGATTTTTCGCAACTTTCAACGACTTTTTCTTCCACAGGTGCTGCTTGGAAACCATGTCTGAACAGGAATCGAAAGCCACGCTCAGCGAACTGGGCGCCCGTGTGCGGGCCTGGCGTGCCCGCCGCGGCATGACGCGCAAGCAGCTGGCTTCCGACTCCGGCCTCAGCGAACGCTTTCTGGCCGACGTGGAAACGGGCAAGGGCAATGTCTCCATCAATTCACTGGAGGCCGCGGCCCGCGCGCTGAATATCTCCATACTCGAACTGCTGCAGGACGCCCCGCGCCCGGCGCTGGCGCGTGTGCAGGGCCTCTTGATGCGGCTGGACGACACCCAGCTGGACCAGGCCTACGGCATGCTGGGCAGCACCTTTGGCCTCAGTGACTCCCAGGGCCGCGAGCAGCGCATCGCCCTGATCGGCTTGCGCGGCGCGGGCAAGTCCACGCTGGGCAGCCAGCTGGCGGCCGAGCGCGGCGTGCCTTTCATCGAGCTGGACCGCGAGATTGAACGCGAAGCCGGCACCAGCATGAATGAAATTTTGCTGTTGCATGGGCAGGCCGGCTACCGTCGCTATGAACGCCGCGCGCTGTTCCGCATCGCCGAGGACCACCCCGGCGGCGTGGTGATGACCACTGGCGGCAGCATCGTGAGTGAACGCGAAACCTTTGACTTGCTGCAAAGCCGGTTTTACTGCGTGTGGCTCAAGGCCAGCCCCGAAGAGCACATGGCCCGTGTGGTCGCCCAGGGCGACATGCGGCCTTTTGACACGACACGCGGCGCGACCAGCGAAGCGATGGAAGACCTGCGCCGCATCCTCTCAAGCCGTGAGGCACTGTACGCCCGCGCTGACGCCGTGGTTGACACCGCAGCGCGCACACTGAAACAAAGCCTGAAAGACCTGGAGCGCGCCGTCCCGAAAACGGTTGTACGTGCCGAGGCCAAGAGCGAACATCAATAACCGGACATCACTGGAGACACCCCATGAACGCCATGACAGAACCCCTTTTGTTCAAGCAGGTCATCGAAGGTCAGGAGCGCGAGCTCGTGAGCTTTTCCACCCACCCCGCCAAGTACCAGCATTGGACGCTGAGCGTGGAGGGTGATGTGGCGCGCCTGAAGCTCGACATCAATGAAGACGGCGGCATCAAGCCCGGTTACAAGCTCAAGCTCAACAGCTACGACCTGGGTGTCGACATTGAGCTGCACGACGCCATCAACCGCATCCGCTTTGAACACCCGGCCGTCAAGGTAGTGGTGTTTGAGTCGGGCAAAGAAAAAATCTGGTGCTCGGGCGCCAACATCTACATGCTGGGCCTGTCGACCCACGGCTGGAAGGTCAACTTCTGCAAGTTCACCAACGAAACCCGCAACGGCCTGGAAGACTCCTCGCGCCATGACGGCCTCAAAGCCATCGCGTCGGTGACCGGCGCCTGTGCCGGCGGCGGCTACGAGCTGGCCCTGGCCTGTGACCGCATCATCATGGTGGACGACCGCTCGTCCACCGTCAGCCTGCCTGAAGTGCCTTTGCTGGGCGTGCTACCCGGCACCGGCGGCCTGACCCGCGTGACCGACAAGCGCAAGGTGCGCCGCGACCTGGCCGATATCTTCTGCACCACCAGCGAAGGTGTGCGCGCCGACCGCGCCAAGGACTGGAAGCTGATCGACGCCCATGCCAAGCCGCAGCAGTTCGGCGACTTGCTGGCAACGGAAATTGAAGCGCTGCGTAAACAATCCACGAGGGCTGCAGCCTCAAAAGGCATTGAACTCACGCCGCTCAAGGCCCTGATCGACGACACCGGCTACCACTACAGTCTGGTTGATGTGCAGGTTGACCGCGAAAAGCGCATTGCCACCATCACCGTCAAGGCACCGGCCGCAGCCATTGAATCCACACCCGACACCATCGAGGCCGCCGGCGCCAACTGGTACCCGCTGAAGCTGCAGCGCGAGCTCGACGATGCCATCCTCAACCTGCGCACCAACGAGCTGGAAGTCGGCACCTGGGTTATCAAGACCAGCGGCGACGCCGGCCAGGTGATCCGCATGGATGGCGTGCTGGCCAGCCTCAAAGACCACTGGCTGGTGAAAGAAACCACGGGCGCGCTGCGCCGCACGCTGGCCCGGCTGGATGTGACCAGCCGTTCGCTGATTGCGCTGGTCGATGCGGGTTCTTGCTTTGCCGGCACCTTCTATGAGTTGGCCCTGGCTTGCGATCGCATTTACATGCTGGATTTGCCGGATGCGCCCGACAGTGCACCCGCGTTGCAGCTGAGCGCTGCCAACTTCGGCTGGTTCCCGGCCGTCAATGGCCTCACGCGCCTGCAGACGCGCTTTTGCGAAGACGCCGACACGATTTCGCAGCTGCAAAAACTCGGCGACAGCCCGCTGCGCGCCGACCAAGCCTTGGCATTGGGGCTCGTCACCCTGACGCCCGACGACATCGACTGGGACGACGAGATTCGCATCATGCTGGAAGAGCGTGCGTCGCTGTCGCCTGATGCGATGACGGGCATGGAAGCCTCGCTGCGCTTTCCGGGCAAAGAGACGATGGAGACACGTGTCTTTGGCCGCCTCTCTGCCTGGCAGAACTGGATCTTCATCCGACCTAATGCGGTGGGTGAAGACGGCGCTCTCAAATTGTTTGGAACAGGCAAGAAGGCCAAGTTCGACTGGAAACGGATTTAAGGAAACACCATGAGCTCTATTGACCTCCAAGCCCTCATCCCCAACAACGTCCACCTCGGCGAAAACCGCCAGCTCCAGCGCGCGCTGGAGCATTGGCAGCCCGCCTTTCTGAACTGGTGGGACGAGATGGGCCCCAGCGACTTCAAGGCCAAGGAAGTCTATTTGCGCACCGCCGTGGGCGTGGACGCGTCGGGCTGGGCCAGCTACGGCTACACGCCCATGCCCGACTACCGCTGGGGCATCTTCCTGGCCGACAAGGAAGAGGGCCGCAAGATTGGCTTTGGTGATCACATGGGGGAAGACGTCTGGCAAGACGTGCCTGGCGAATATCGTTCCACCTTCCGCCGTTTGATCGTGACGCAGGGCGATACCGAGCCGGCGTCTGTCGAGCAGCAGCGCCTCCTGGGCCATACCGCGCCCTCGCTGTACGACCTGCGCAACCTGTTTCAGGTGAACGTCGAAGAAGGCCGCCACCTCTGGGCCATGGTGTATTTGCTGCACGCGCACTTTGGCCGCGATGGCCGTGAAGAGGCTGAAGAGCTGTTGATGCGCCACAGCGGCGATGCCGACAAGCCGCGCATCCTGGGCACCTTCAACGAGCCCATGGACAACTGGCTGAGTTTTTTCATGTTCACCTACTTCACCGACCGCGACGGCAAGTTCCAGCTCAAGTCGTTTGCCGAATCCGCATTCGACCCGCTGGCGCGCACCACGCGCTTCATGCTCACGGAAGAAGCCCACCATATGTTTGTGGGTGAGACGGGTGTGGGCCGCGTTATCAAACGCACACTGGAAGTGATGAAGGAGCTGGACACCGACGACGTGGCCACGCTGCGCAAGGCCGGTGTGATCGACCTGCCTACCGTCCAGAAATTCATGAACTTCTGGTTCACCTCCTCGCTGGACCTGTTTGGCTCGGAAGCCTCGTCCAACGCCGCCAACTATTTCAGCAACGGCATCAAGGGCCGGCCGGATGAAGCCAAGTTCGCCGATCACGTCGAGCTGGAAACCGAGATGAGCATCGTCGTGCCGAACGGGCAGGGCGGTGTGAAGAACGAGACCATCTCGACCCGCAACGGCATGAATGAAATCACGCGCCTCGAATACGTCAAGGATTGCAATGTCGGTGTGACGCGCTGGAACATGGGCATCAAGCGGGCCGGGGTTGACTTTGAACTCACGTTGCCGTCAACCCGTTTCCGCCGTGAAGTCGGCGCCTGGGCCGGCAACTTCACCGACCCGCTGGGCAACCCGATTACCGCTGCCGAGTTTGAAGCCAAAAAAGACCAGTGGCTGCCAACGCCTGCCGACACGGCGTTTGTGAAAAGCCTGATGAACCGGGTGACGGAGCCTGGCAAGATGGCCGCGTGGATTGCGCCGCCGGATCGCGGGATTAACGCCAATCCGCTCGAGTACGAGTACGTAAAGCTCTAAATCCAGCTAGTCGATTTTTGCGCCGCGTTCGCTGAGCAAACCCCGCAACAGCGAACGATGGCAGCGCGCCTCGTTCTCGCAATAGCAGCCCATCGCAAAATTCGACTGATGCGACAGCGCTGCCAGCAAGTCCAGGTTGCGGCTGGCGTCGGACTCGTTCATCTCGGCGCGGTATTTCTTGCTGAAGGCGGCCCAGTCCTTGTCGGATTCGACGGATTGACCCAGCTTCATGGTCTCCAAACTGGGTGCGAGGTTGGGGTACCACACGTCATACCAGTTGCCGGAGGCGAATTCGGTTTTGGGTACACCACGCGGCGGCCTGCGCACGGTGCCTATGCGCAGCCCTTCGCCGGCACTTCGCGCCGTGCCCAGCCTGACGATCTTCACGGCCATTGCGGTCTCCTTGTTTGTGAACAGTTCACAAGCCCTATTCTGGAACGATTCAGGGGGCAGCGGGAACGGTGGCTGCGCCCGGCTCCAGAGGTTCTACGCGAGACATCTCCTGCATCTGGCGCGCGATCTCATCGTCGGCCATGGGCGCCTGCACGGACTCCGGCGGCGCGGGTGTGTCCAGCCAGTGCACGGTGGCAGGGAAGGCAAACACCACCACCGTAAGCGCCACCTGCACCAGCAGCATGGGCCATAGCGCGCCCAGCAGCCGCCGGCTCGAAATGGCCGGGAGGCCCGAGCGGGACCGGGCCATCAGCACCGCATAGCCCATGGGTGGAATCAGGAAACTCAGCTGCAGCACCAGCAGCAGCAACACTGCGGCCTGTTGCGCGTCGCCCAGGCGAGCAATCAGCGCCGGCGCGACGATGGGCACGATGACAAAAATCATTTCGAAGGCATCGAGCACCCAGGCGCATAGCGCCACCAGCAGCAGCACCAGGGCTGCCGTTACGCCAGGTGGCAGCGTGGAGCCCAGCAGCAGGGCGTTGAGCCAGCGGTCGGTGCCGAACACGCGAAATACCAGGCTGAAAGTGGTCGCGCCCACCAGCAGCGCAAACAGGGCGCCACTGAGCTTGAGCGTGTCGGCCAACACCGTCTGCCAGGCTGCCACAGAAAGTGAACGGCCCGCGAGGGCCGAGGCCACCAGCAGCGTGGCGCCAGTGGCTGCAGCCTCCACCGCATAGAGCTTGCCGGTAAAGACGCCGGCCAGCAGCAGGACGATGGTGCCGCCCGCGACCAGCGCGACGGTGGCCTGCGTGCGGCCAAGAGGCGCTTGCGGCGGCGCTTCCTGGCGCTTTCGCGCCTGGCGCCAGGCCACCAGGGCCCAGAGCGCCAGCACGCACAGGGCGGGCAGCAACGCGGCGTGCATCACGTCCTGGGTGTTGATGATGCGCTGGCCGGCCTGCAGATAGCCCGGCAGCCGGCTGGCCTCCAGGTGGGCCAGCAGCATGGCGTCGCCCAGCAGCAGCAAGACCAGCGAGGGCGGCACCACCACGCCTATGGTGGCGGCGACGCTGATGATGGAGACCGCCCGCGCGGTGTCCAGGTGCGCCATGCGCGGCGCCACCAGGCGCGAGAGCAGGGCGGAGCTGGAGGCGACCGACCCGTTCATGGGCGCGATGAGGGCGCCTACGCCCAGGGCCGAGAGGGCGTGCGCGCCGGCCAGCGGACGAAATAGCCGCAGCAGCGCGGAGAACAGCGCGTCGGCGACCGTCAGGCGCTGCAGCAACACGCCCATGAAGACATACAGCGGCATGGCCTGCAGCAAATCGTTTTCCAGCAGGCCCAGCGTCCGCACAGGCAGGGCCTGCAAAATCTGAAGGTCGAAAGCGCCCGCGGCCAGGCCCAGCGCCGCGAACAGGCTAGACACCCCGATCAGCAACGCCCAGACCGGCAGGCCGGTGGCCAGGATCAGCACGCCCAGCGCCAGCAGCATCCACAAGCCCGCGAGGCTCATGGTGAGCCCGGCGCGCGGCCATGCGGCAGCAGTTCGAGCAAGCCTTCCACCAGCACCAGCAAGAGCATCAATGCCATGGCGAGCTTGATCAGGAAGTACCCCGGACTGAGTGTTTCGCCGAATCGCTCGAAAGAAGCCACGGAGGCCGCAACCAGCGGCCAGCCGGCCCAGAGCATGAATAGCGCCCAAGGCGTCACGCAGGCCAGCAGCGCCCAGGCCTGCCAGCGCGGGCGGGGCGCGCCGTCTGGACGCGGCTGCAGCGAGGCTAGGTGGGCGTGACTTCTGGAGGCCGCAGTGACGGCCACCGCCACATACAGCGCGAACAGTACCTGCGCTGCGTCATTGGCCTGGCGCGAATAAGCCTGTACGAGCTCGCGCAGCGGCCATTGGGCCAGCAGCAGCGCCGCCAGCGGCAGCACCAGCAGCCCGAATACCGCCGTCATGTGTGTCAGGCCCTTGTCCATCCAGGACGCTGCCTTGGCCGCGTGCAGCAATCTCATGCACCGGCAGGGCTGCAGGGGCAGCCCTTCTCGCTGGGCCAGTGCGAATCCGGCTGGGCAGCGAGGCGAAGTTTCATGGTGCGGGCCCGTGAATGGAAAAAATGAGGGGGAGTGCGGCAAAGTGTAGCGGGTTCGGGCTATAATATTTGACTAGTCGGAGTGTGGCGCAGTCTGGTAGCGCACCTGGTTTGGGACCAGGGGGTCCAAGGTTCGAATCCTTGTACTCCGACCATTATTTCCCGGTAAAAAGCCCACGCAAGTGGGCTTTTTCATGTCTGCCTTTCCTGTAGCCGGCCTTGCCGGGGCCGTTACGGCTGTCACAGTCCCGGGTTGATCAGCGGTGCGAAGTTGGACGTGCGCCAGTATTCGCGCAACTGCTCCAGTTTTTCCTGAAAATCCCGAAAGTGCAGCGGCTTGCGCACGTAGCTGTTGAGCCCGCCTTTAAGGGCCATGACCGCCCTGGAGCTTTCCGGCGAAGCGGTCAGCATGACGACGGGGACGAAGAAGGTTCGCGGGTCGCCGCGCATGCGCTGCATCACCTCCAGTCCGCTCATGCCGGGCAGGCCCAGGTCCAGCATGACGAGTTCGGGCGGCTGGTCGCTTGGCCGGCCGCTGAAGGCGCCCTCGCAGAACAGGTAATCGAGGGCTTCCTTGCCGTCGCGCGCGACGATGATTTCGTGGTCCGCGCCGTTTTCCTGCAGCGTGACCATGGTGAGTTCCGCGTGGGCAGGGTTGTCCTCTACCAGCAGCATGGTGGGTCGGGTCATTCTTGGAGGTCTCCTCGCCAGTGGCTTGTGGCCGAAGAGACCAATATATACCCCCGCCACCGTTTGGCGGTGTCAGGAAAACTCGCTGGTAATAGTGACAAGTCCACGAGGTGAAATGCGTGGGCCGCGGTTGATTGAAGGTATGATTCGCGACGAGCTGAAACGGCCGCCGCCCCGCGCGGCATTGCCTCAGCCTCCACATACACAAACTGCCCGTAGCTCAGTTGGATAGAGCATCAGCCTTCTAAGCTGAGGGTCGGGGGTTCGATCCCCTCCGGGCAGGCCAATTTGGGCCATCTCGCTACTGCGAACGCGTGATCAAGCCCGATGCGCTCCTCAGAATCCTCACGTACCTGAAGTACGTTCCGGTTCCTGCGGTGCGGCTCGGACTTGCTGACGCGTTCTCGCTACGCGATCTGATCCCAAATCAACTGCGCTCAGGAGCGCATTGATCTCAACGCTTTTTGTACTGCGTCTTGCCGAACAGGACTTCGCGCGCCTTGTCGTCGGTGATGGGCCGGCGCAGGTCGGCCAGCACCTGCACGCCGCGCTGCACGGCGGGGCGTTCGCTGATGAGGTCGAACCATTTCTTTAAATGCGGGTAGTCGGCCCAATCGATGCCGTGGTTTTGCCAGTTGCGCAGCCAGGGGAAGATGGCGATGTCGGCGATGCTGTATTCGTCGCAGGCGATGAATTTGCTGCCGGCCAGCTGCTTGTCCATCACGCCGTAAAGCCGTTTGGTTTCGTTGGTGTAGCGGTTGATGGCGTACTCGATCTTTTCGGGTGCGTACTGGCGAAAGTGGTGCGTCTGCCCAATCATGGGGCCTACGCCGCCCATCTGGAACATCAGCCACTGCAGCACCTGGAACTTGAGCCGGTCGGTTTGGGGTAAAAATTGCCCGGTTTTGGCGGCCAGGTAGAGCAGGATGGCGCCGGATTCAAACACCGAAATCGGCTTGCCGTCAGGCCCCACGGGGTCGACCAGGGCCGGAATCTTGTTGTTGGGGCTGATGGCCAGGAATTCGGGCTTGAACTGGTCGCCCGTGCCGATGTTGACGGGGATGGCCTGCCAGTCACGGCCCAGGCGGAAACCGCATTCCTCCAGCATGATGTGGACTTTGTGGCCGTTGGGCGTAGGCCATGTGTAAACGTTAATCATTGAGACTTCCTTGGCTACTATGATGTGATGTTTGCGCGCTGTCGATGCCAGGTCTGAAAGACCCCGTGCGATGTCTGCTGCACTTTAAGAGAAAAGACAAAACCATGTTTGAGCGGCTCAAGAAAGTCTTTGTTGCGGGTAAGGCGGATGCCAATGACTCTGCGCTGTCGGAAGACCCGGTGTCAGAATGGGCCGGCACGCGCGGCTTTTCGTACACCGGCATGGACGGCAAGGGCTTTGCGCTCAAGGGCACGATCAGCGGCAAACCCTGGAAGATGGAACGGGGCCGCGCCTCGCGTGACTACATCCGCGGCGAGGAGCTGCGCGCCCGGGGCGAGGTCAAGGTCAATGACGATGTCTCGGTGCTGGTCATGAACCGGCCGCTGAAGGAAGCGCTGGAAAAGCGCGCTTACCAGGCCTACACCGACACCCTGCAAACCACGGCCGACCCGAGCCTGCCCGAAGAAATGCGCTGGCTGGCGATGTATTCGGAAGTGGGCTGGGAAAGCCTGCCCAAACCCTTTTGGCAGCGCTATGCCGTCATGGCCGACCAGCGCATCCACGCCCAGGCCTGGCTGGACACCCACCTGGTCGAGCTGCTGATGTCCTGGCCGGAGCCCTCGCCGGACCCGCAGGTGCCTTTTATCCTGATGGTGCTGCGCGGCAAGACCTACCTGCGCATGCAGTACACGCCGGCCGATATGCCCACGCTGGAGCATGCCGCGCAGATCTTCACCAGCGCCTGCGAATCGGCGATTGCGGGGCTGACGAACGACATCACGCTTTGAGGAAGGCTGGGATGGGGCCGCCTGGCCGGAATTACAGGCTGATAAAAGCCCAAAATTTCCTGTCTTTTTGGCCTCCAGCCTTTTAACCACTAGCATAGGCAGCTATTAATTTGATAGTGATTCGAGTCAGTCTAGCCGGTTCACCCTGACTGGTTCTGGCCACTTTCGGGGCCCTGGATGGCCCCAAACCCCCTCAACCGCCCCGCGTCACCGGCATTTCCACCTCACCCGGCATCAAGAGATGCTTGGCCAGCTCCAGCTTGGCCAGCGAGGCGCGGTGCACCTCGTCCGGGCCGTCGGCCAGGCGCAGGGTGCGCTGGCTGGCGTAGGCGTAGGCCAGCGGGAAGTCGTCCGACACGCCGCCGCCGCCGTGGGCCTGGATGGCCCAGTCGATGATCTGGCAGGCCATGTTGGGGGCGACCACCTTGATCATCGCGATCTCGGCCTTGGCGACCTTGTTGCCCACGGTGTCCATCATGTAGGCGGCCTTGAGCGTCAGCAGGCGGGCCTGCTCGATCATGCAGCGGGCTTCGGCGATGCGTTCGTGCCAGACCGACTGGCTGGCGATCGGCTTGCCGAAGGCGACGCGGGTGTTCAGCCGCTTGCACATCAATTCGAGTGCGCGCTCGGCAATGCCGATGCTGCGCATGCAGTGGTGGATGCGTCCGGGGCCGAGGCGCCCCTGGGCGATCTCAAAGCCGCGGCCCTCGCCCAGCAGCAAATTGCCGACGGGCACGCGCACATTGGTCAGGCGCACTTCCATATGGCCGTGCGGGGCGTCGTCGTAGCCGAAGACGGAAAGCGGGCGTATCACCTCGATGCCGGGCGTGTTGGCCGGCACCAGGATCATCGATTGCTGCTCGTGGCGGCCGGCGTCGGGATTGGTCTTGCCCATGACGATGTAGATGGCGCAGCGCGGGTCGCCGGCGCCGGACGACCACCATTTCAAGCCGTTGAGCACATAGTGGTCGCCGTCGCGCGTGATGCGGCACTGGATGTTGGTGGCGTCGGACGAAGCCACTTCCGGCTCGGTCATCAAAAAGGCCGAGCGGATTTCGCCCTTGAGCAGCGGGTCCAGCCACTGGTCCTTGTTGGCTTCGGAGCCGTAGCGGGCAATGGTTTCCATGTTGCCGGTGTCGGGCGCCGAGCAGTTGAACACCTCGGCCGCAAAAGGCACGCGGCCCATGATTTCGCACAGCGGCGCGTATTCAAGGTTGGACAGGCCTTCGGGTGCGCGCGGTGAATGCGGCAGAAAGAGGTTCCAGAGACCGGCGGCGCGGGCCTTGGGCTTGAGCTCCTCGACCAGCTTGGTCGGAATCCAGGCATTGCCCTTGGCACGGTTCTCGGCGATTTCGCGGAAGAAGCGGGCCTCGTTGGGGTAGACATGCTCGTCCATGAACTTGAGCAGGCGCGCCCGCAGTTCCTGTACTTTGGGGGTGTAGTTGAAGTCCATGAAATCTCCAGAAAGGGATGTGAGGCGATGTTGTTGTAAGGGGGCAGTGCGTCCGGCAGGCGTGTCAGCCCTGGCTCTTCAGCGCAAAGCCCCAGGCCATCTTGGCCAGCAAGGGCGCGCCGGCAGCCGAGCTGACAGCCTGCGCGCTGGAGGCCGTTCCCGCCTCGACGCGCTTGGCAATACCCTGCAGGATGGCCGCGATACGAAACAGGTTGTAGGCCATGTAGAAGTTCCAGTCGGCCTTGAGCGCCTCAGGCGTGGCCAGGCCGGTGCGCTCGCAATAGAGGCGTATGTAGTCCGATTCGGTCGGGATGCCCAGGCTGACCACATCGAGCCCGCCGATACCGCGGAAAGCGCCCGGCGGAATGTGCCAGGCCATGCAGTGGTAGCTGAAGTCGGCCAGCGGGTGGCCCAGCGTAGACAACTCCCAGTCCAGCACCGCCAGCACGCGCGGCTCGGTGGGGTGAAAGAGCAGGTTGTCGAGCCGGAAGTCGCCGTGCACGATGGAGACCATGCTTTCATCGCGCGCGCTGGCCGGGATGTTGGCCGGCAGCCATTGCATCAGGCTGTCCATCTCGGCAATCGGCTGGGTGATGGAGGCGGCGTACTGCTTGCTCCAGCGGCCAATCTGGCGCTCAAAGTAGTTGCCGGGCTTGCCGTAGTCGGCCAGGCCGCGCTCGGCAAACTTCACCTTGTGCAGGGCGGCGACCACGCGGTTCATCTCGTTGTAGATCTCGCCGCGCTGTGCGTTCGTCATGCCGGGCAGGGACTGGTCCCAGAGCACGCGGCCTTCCACAAACTCCATCACGTAAAAAGCACGGCCGATCACGGACTCGTCTTCGCAGAGGCAATACATTTTGGGCACCGGCACATCGGTGCCTTGCAGGCCCTGCATCACCTTGAATTCGCGCTCCACCGCATGGGCCGAGGGCAGCAGCTTGGCCACCGGGCCCGGCTTGGCGCGCATCACATAAGCGGCGCCCGGCGTGATCAGCTTGTAGGTCGGGTTGGACTGGCCGCCCTTAAAAAGCTCCACCGTGAGCGGGCCTTTAAAGCCGGGCAGGTGCTGGTCCAGGTAGGCGGTCAGGGCGGCGACATCAAAAGCATGCGCGCCGGTAACAGCCCGTGTGCCGACAAAGTGATCGAAATTGCTCATGCTGGAACGAGTTGTCTCTGTTTGATTGTTTGTTGATTACTTGTCGATCTCGGCTTCAGAAATTCGCATCAGCGCTTCGCGGTTGCGCACCACCAGGCCGCCCGGCTCGATGCGGATGGCTTCCTCGCGCTCCATCGATTTGAGTTCCTGGTTGACGCGCTGGCGCGAGGCGCCCAGCAACTGGGCCAGTTCCTCTTGCGCCAGTTGCAGGCCGATGCGCACTTCGCCGCCGTCCGCCAGGCTGGGCACGCCGTAGCTGCGCACCAGGTGCAGCAGCTGCTTGGCCAGCCGCGCCCGCAAGGGCAGGGTGTTGAGGTCTTCCACCAAGCCGAAGAGCTGCCGGATGCGCCGCGCATGCAGGCGCAGCAGGGCTTCGTAGAGCTCGACGTGCTGGCTCAAAATCTTGCGCAGGTCGGCACGTGAGACGCACAGCAGCGTCGTCTCGCCATGCGCATAGGAGTCGTGCGTGCGCCGCTCGCCGTCGAAGATCGCCACATCGCCGACCCACAGGCCCGGCTCCACGTACGTCAGCGTGACCTGCTTGCCCGAGATCGAGGTCGAACTCACACGAATCGCACCGCGCGCGCACGAGATCCACTCTTCCGGCACGTCGCCGCGCGCAGAGATGAGTTCGCCGTCTTTGTAGCGTTTGACGTAGGCGCATCGGAGTATGTCGTGCCTCAGGGATGGGGACAGGGATGAAAACCAGCGGCCGTTGTTAATGGCCTCTCGTTCCTCTATCGTAAGAATGGGATCGTCCATGGTCTGTCTTTTGAGTGACTAACAAGGCGTCCATTGTCGCTTGAGGGACGCAGGCGGCGCCATCCCGCTGTCGCATGGGTGTCGCGGGGCCGCAGGCGGCCCTTTTGATGGGGGATGGGGAGTACCCGGGCCGTAGGCGCCCGGGGTTGGCGCAGAGCCTAGCGGTAGTGCGGCGTGCGCTTGGTCAGGAAGGCGTCTATGCCTTCGCCGGCATTGGCGTCGTGCAGGTTGCGCACGAAGTGCGCCTGCTCGCTGGCCAGTTGCGCGTTGAGCGTGCTGCCGGCGGCGTCGTTGATGAGCTCCTTGATGCTGGCCAGCGCGTTGGGGGCGCGCGCATTGAGGCCGGCCGCCAGCTCCAGCGCCTGGGCCAGGGCTTCACCCGAGGCCGTCACGCGGTTGACCAGGCCGAAGTCGTGCAGCCGGCGCGCGCCTATGCGTTCGCCGGCCATCAGCAGCTCGCTGGCCAGCGCACGCGGCAAGGCACGCGCCAGGGCCCAGCTGCCGCCGCCATCGGGCGACAGCGCCACCGTGCTGTAAGACATCACAAAAATCGCGTTATCCGCCGCCACCACAAAGTCGCAGGCCAGCACCAGCGAAAAACCGGCGCCGGCGGCCGCGCCTTCCACGGCGGCGATCACCGGCTTGGGGTAGGTGCGGATCGAGTCGATCCAGTTGTGCAGGCCTTCAATGCTTTGCGCCTGCACCTCGGGCGGCTGGCGCCGGTTGGCCTCCAGCCGCTGAAGGTTGCCGCCCGCGCAAAACATCGGGCCTTCGCCGGTGATCACCACGCTGCGGATGTCGGGGTTGTTCTCGGCGGCATTCAGCGCTTCGATGCCCGCGGCGTAAATGTCCGGGCCCAGGGCGTTCTTGAACTCCGGGTTGCTGATCGTGAGGATGAGTGTGCCGCCCTCGCTGGTACTTTTCAGTGCGCCTGCCATGTCAGTTTCTCCGATACGAAATGAGGGGTGGGCAGGGAACAGGTTCCCGTGCAAGTAGGGGCCGCGGAACTGGCTTTGCCAGGCCGCAGGCGCTGCCCCCTCGAGGGGGGAAGGTGCTACACGAAGTGAGCATCCGACGGGGGTGCTTCACTCTTCTTTATGCAAGAGGCTCAGGCCGATGGCGCCCCGGCGCCGCAACCAGGGTGAGGGGCGGTAGCGCTGGTCGCCGTACACGGTCTGCATGTTGAACAGCACTTCCAGCACATTGGTGGGCCCGTAGCGATCGCCCATGGCCAGCGGGCCCATGGGGTAGCCCAGGCCCAGTGTCACGGCGGTTTCCAGGTCTTTCGGGCTGCAAATGCCTTGCTGGCAGATGTCGCTGGCGATGTTGACGATGGCGGCGACCACGCGCTGGGTCACAAAGCCGCCGCTGTCGCGGATCACGCTGACGGCCTTGCCGTCGCGGGCGAAGAGGGCGTGCGCGGCGTCGCGCATGTCGGTGCGGGTGGCCGGGTTGGTGGCCAGCACGCGGCGCTTGGTGGCCGCGTCGTCGATCAGCATGTCGATGCCGACGGTGCGGGCCGGGTCCAGGCGCTCCACGACAGCGACGGTGGTGATGTCAAAGCCCAGCGGGGCGACCAGCATCAGGGCCTGCGGTGATGCGGAAGCGCCGGTTTCGATTTTGGCGCCCAGGTTTTTCAGCAACTGCAGCAACTCGGAGCGGCGCGAAGCGCGCGGCGACACCCACACTGGTGGAAGTTCAGCCACCTGGGGAACGGGCGGCTCTGGCGGCACCTGGATGGCGCCGTCCGGGTAGCGGTAGAAGCCTTCGCCCGTCTTGCGTCCCAACACGCCGCCGGCCAGGCGCTGCGCCGTGATCACATTGGGGCGGTAGCGGGCTTCTTCGTAGTACTGGTGGTAGATCGCCTCCATCACGGGGTGGGAGACATCGAGCCCGGTCAGGTCCATCAGCTCGAAAGGGCCCAGCTTGAAGCCGGCCTGGTCGCGCAGGATGCGGTCTATGGTGGCGAAATCGGCGATGCCTTCGCTGACGATGCGCAGCGCCTCGGTGTTGTAGCCGCGCCCGGCGTGGTTGACGATAAAGCCGGGCGTGTCTTGCGCCTGCACCGGCGTGTGGCCCATCTGCCGGGCGTATTGGCTGAGGCCCTCGCACACGGCGGGGTTGGTCTTCAGTCCGGCGATCACTTCGACCACTTTCATCAACGGCACGGGGTTGAAGAAGTGATAACCGGCCAGGCGTTCGGGGTGCTTCAGGCCTGCCGCGATAGCCGTGACGGACAGTGAGGACGTGTTGCTGGCCAGCACAGCACTGGCGGGCAGCAGTGCTTCGAGTTCGGCGAACAGGGTTTTTTTGACGTCCAGCCGCTCCACGATGGCTTCGACGATGAGCTCGCAGGTTGACAAATCACTGAGAGTGCCGGCGATCAGCAGCCGGTCTTTGTGTCCGGCGGCTACGTCGGCCGCAATGCGGCCCTTCTCCACCAGTTTGTCCCATTGAGCACAGATCGCTTCGCGTGCTTTTTCGGCGGCGCCTGCCTGCGCGTCCATCAACCTGACGGTGCTGCCGGCCTGGACGGCGATCTGCGCGATGCCGCGCCCCATGGCACCAGTGCCAACTATTCCCACATTCGCGTAAATTACTTTCATGCCCGAATTATGGCCGAGCGTAATTTGGCGACGGCGGCTGGCAAAATTAGGCACCTTATGAAATTTGCCGAGAAGTCTCTCCGAATCGTCCTCGGCGTCTTGCTGATGGGGGCTGCCGCCAACAGCCTGGCTTTGTCTCTGGGCCGCATGCGCGGCGCGGCGATTGTCGGCCGCCCGCTGGACGCCACGCTGTCCGTGCAACTCGACGCCTCCGAAGGGCTTTCCGCCGTTTGCGCGGCCGTCGACGTGTTCTTCGGCGACAGCCAGGTCTCTTCCAGCAGAGTCCGCGTCGCCACTTCAGCAAGCCCGACGGCCGGTGAAGCCCTGATCAGAATCCGCACGACCTCTGTTGTCGACGAGCCGGTGGTGACTTTGTACGTGCAAGAGGGCTGCCAGCAAAAGAATACGACGCGCAAGTACGTCATGCTGGCGGAAGCGCTGGCTGACAATATCGTCCCCGTCCCCGCAGTTTCGCCCCCCGCGCCGGCGGCGGTGCAACTGCCGGTGGTTCCTGGCACCCGCGATACGCGCGATGCGCGCGGCGCTACGGCGACAGGAGCGGGGGAAGGGCAAGCGGAGTCCGTGCCCCGCGCCGGCGCCCGCAAGGCGTCCAAAGCAAAACCGCAAGCAGATTCAACCGGCATAGATGCCGTGCCCCGGTCCAGCCCCCGAACCGGCGCCATGGCGTTCTCGTTGGCCGCACCACCTGCTCGTCAGGCCCGCAAGGCCAAAGCCGGACCGGAAGCGGCGCAGCCCTCGCGTTCACGCCTCAAGCTTGACCCGATTGACCTGACTGAAGCGCGTGATCCGGTGCTTCGTTCGTCGCCCGAATTACTGACCGCACCTTCGTCGGACCCGGGGCAGAGGGCTGCCGCCGCCGCCTTGTGGCAGGCCTTGAATGCACAGCCCCAAGAGATGGAACGCCACAACCAGCGCCTCAAGTCGCTTGAGGCGGATGTTGCCAACATGCTGGCCCAGGGGCGCAAAACCGACACGGCCATCACGGAGTTGAGAGGCCAGCTCGAGCAGGCGCGCGGTGAGCGCTACGCCAACGGGCTGGTATATGCCCTGGGCGGATTGCTTGCGTTGGCGCTGGCAGCGGCGGCTTTCCTGTGGGTGCGCAGCCGGCAGCAGCAACGGGGCCCGTGGTGGGGGGATGAAGCGGGTGGTGGCAAACGTGGCATGGAGAGCGGTTTTGCCGCAGCCGCGGCGATTGCCGCCGCGGGCACGAGCCGCTCGCAAAAGTCGGTGGTGGACCTCAACCTGGACGATCTCCACGCTGAAAGCACTGAAAGCAGGCCGGCACCCCTGCCGGTAAAACCTGCCAGGGCGCCTGAGGCCAGAGAACATCCGGAGTTTCTTCCCAGCCTGGGAGGTTTGAGCGGGATGCCGCGGATTGTGAACGCCGAAGAGCTTTTCGACGTGCAGCAGCAGGCGGATTTTTTCCTCTCGCTGGGCCATACCGACAAAGCCGTGGAGGTTTTGCTCCACCACATCATGGACAACGTGGAGACCAGCGCGCTGGTGTATCTGGACCTGCTGGACCTGTATCACAAGCTGGGCCGCAGGGACGAGTACGACGCGCTGCGCAAGGATTTCCACCGGATGTTCAATGCCCAGGTGCCGGCGTTTGATGATTACGCGATGGACTCGCACGGGCTGGAGTTTTACGTCGCGGCCCTGACGCGCATTGAATCGTTGTGGCCGACGTCCAAAGTGCTGGACGTGCTGGAAGAGTCGATTTTCCGCAAGCCCGATTCACGCAGCGAGGTTTTCAGCCTTGCGGCTTACCGCGAACTGCTGCTGCTGCATTCCATTGCCAAGAAGGTCATTGCCCCGGTTGCGGATGCGGGGGCGCCTTCTGCGTTGAACACGCCCACCACGAGTTTTGGGCCAACCAACATCCAGCCTTTGTCTGCGAAGCTTCAGGAAACGCCGCCGCCCCTGCCCACCGGGCTGCCCATCCCGCATGCTGCGACTGCCCCTGAGGCAGCGTCTGCAGTCCCGCCCTCGGAGCGTACGGTGGTGCTGGATTTGACCCGGCCTCCTGTGTCGTCCCGGCTGGGACTGGACATTGACCTTAGCCTGGAAGTGGAGGGCGCGCTTGCGCCTTTGCCTTCAATCGTCGTGCCGGATGCGCCGGATGCGTCGCTGGAGCCCAAAGAGGTGAGTAACCTGATCGAGTTTGACCTCGATACGCCTATCGTTACCGCTCCTGTGCCGAAACCCTAGGACTCGCCAGTCCTGTTTTTGAAGCGCGCGAGGGATCGGCTCAGCGCCGCACTTGAAGCGCGCCGGGGTTCACGATATTGGTGGGTGTGCCCTTGATGAAGTTGACGACGTTGTCAAATGCCGCACCAAAGTACAGCTCGTAGCTGTCCTGCTCCACATAACCGATGTGTGGCGTGCAGATGCAGTTTTCGAGGCGAAGCAGTGCATGCCCTTGCAGTATGGGCTCCGACTCAAACACGTCGATCGCTGCCAGGCCGGGCCGGCCGCGGTTGAGTGAGGCAATCAGCGCTTCGGGCTCTATCAGCTCGGCGCGTGAGGTATTGACCAGCAGTGAAGTGGTCTTCATTCGGGACAAATCCTCCAGCGTGACAATGCCGCGGGTTTCGTCGTTCAGCCGCAGGTGCAGGCTGAGTACATCGCTCTGCTCGAAGAATTCGGCCTTGCTGGCGGCGATTTCAAAGCCATCGGCCTTGGCCCGCTCCAGAGAAGCTTCGCGGCCCCAGATGACCACACGCATGCCGAACGCCCGGCCATAACCGGCGACGATTTGCCCGATCTTCCCGTAGCTCCACACGCCCAGAGTCTTGCCCTTGAGCACCGTGCCGATCCCAAAATTGGGCGGCATGGAGGCGGATTTGAGCCCCGCCTGCTGCCAGGCGCCGTGCTTCAGGTGCGCGACGTAGTGGGGGATGCGGCGCGTGGCGGCCATCACCAGTGCCCAGGTGAGTTCGGCCGGTGCGGTGGGCGAACCGGTGCCTTCAGCCACCGCGATCCCGCGCTCGGTGCAGGCTGCGACGTCGACATGGCTGCCGACGCGGCCGGTCTGCACAATCAGCTTGAGTTTGGGCAGTTTTTCAATGACCTGCCTGCTCAGCTGGGTCCGCTCGCGGATGAGGACGATGACATCGGCATCTTTAAGCCGGACGGACAGCTGGCCTATGCCTTTGACAGTGTTGGTATAGACCTTGGCGGGGTAGGCCTCCAGTTTGGCAGCGCAGTTCAGTTTTCGCACTGCGTCCTGGTAGTCGTCGAGGATCACAATATTCATGCCGATATTGTGCCTGCAAGATTTTTCTTCCCGGCGCCAAGGGTTGCCCGAAGGGGCTGATTTTGTATCGTGAAGAAACGATGGCGGCCTCTCTTGAGAGGCTCGCCGGGCTTCAGCAGCCCAATTGCGGCAAGGGCGCTCTTTACTGCGCCTGCAGTGCAGCTTCGCGCTGCGCCATGCGCTCAAGCTCCGCGCACACATCGGCCATGCGGCCGGAGATGACCATGCGGCCGGCGCAGGCGGGGCCGACATTGGAGTCGAACTCCCGGACCACCCGCAGGCGGCTGGGCGCTGGCTTTTTCAATGGAAGCTTGATGATTTTGGCACCCGCTGCCGAGGCGGCTGCGGGCCGAAGCGCCTCGGGGAAGGTGCCCGTGAGAGGGGCGCGGCCCGAGGCAAAGGGCAATACGAGCTGGCGGGCACGTTGGGCAGCCGCAGGCGGGGTGAATTGTCCGGATGATCGTCCGGACGCGTTTTGTGCAGGCACAAACCACGCTGCCAACGCATGCACCGGGGCCAGCAGGACTGACAGCATTGACGAGTGTGAAAAACTGATGATTCCCATGATGAACTCCTGTATGAGAGAGGTTTACACAGGCAGGATTCGAACCGGCAGATCTGCCGGCGGGGCCGCCGCACCAGGGTGTTGGCCATTACGGCCAAACGCCCGCCACCTGGTGAGCGGCCAAATAAGCTGCTTACATCAGCATGGTGTTGCGGATCAAACCGACGGCCAGGCCTTCAAGCTCGAACGGCTCACCCGGTTCGACCACAATGGTTTTGAAGTCGGGGTTTTCGGGCAGAAGCTCGATCACATTTTTGGTACGGCGAAAGCGCTTGACGGTGACTTCCTCACCCAGCCGGGCCACGACGATCTGGCCGTTCTTGGCTTCTTTGGCCTGTTTGACCGCCAGCAGGTCGCCGTCCATGATGCCGACGTCGCGCATGCTCATACCTTTGACTTTGAGCAGGTAATCGGGCTGGCGCTGGAACAGGCTGCTTTCAAAATAATAGGTCTGCTCAATGTGTTCCTGCGCGAGAATCGGGCTGCCAGCAGCAACCCGCCCCACCAGAGGCAGGGCGAGTTGGGCCAGGCTTTGCAACGGCAGGGAAAACTGTTTTGTGCGCGATTCGTTGATGGAGCGCAGGGTGTCGCCACGCAGGCGTATGCCCCGGGAGGTGCCGCTGACGAGTTCGATGACGCCTTTACGGGCCAGCGCCTGAAGATGTTCTTCGGCAGCATTGGCAGATTTGAAGCCCAGTTCGTTAGCGATCTCGGCGCGGGTGGGAGGTGCCCCGGTACGTGCAATGGCGCTCTGGATGAGTTCCAGGATTTGTTGCTGGCGCGCCGTGAGCTTGGGGCCTTCGGAGGGAAAATGCGAAAAATCGTCTAGCGTGCTCATGACCGTTGCTCCTTGAATTAACAGCACCTGGCCGGGTTTATGGCATGCCGCCTTGGCGTGCCGTAACATGGCGAGTAGCTGTTTTAATATCCAGTACCTGTATTTTCATCCAGTTTTTAAAAGATTGCAAGCCCACTTTCTATGCACCGTCAACAAATTGTGATCCTGGGCACCGGCGGCACGATTGCCGGCCGGGCTGAAAGCGCTTCGGACAACGTCGGCTACACCGCGGCCCAGGTCGGCGTCGACCAACTGGTCGCGGCGATTCCCGCCCTGGCCGAAGCCGGCCCCGTCCTGACCGAGCAAGTGGCGCAAATCGACAGCAAGGACATGGGCTTTGCGGTGTGGGCGCGGCTTGCCGCCCGCGTTAACCATTTTCTGGCTCAGCCGGACGTGAAGGGCATCGTCATCACGCATGGCACGGATACGATCGAGGAAACCGCGTATTTCCTGCACGCCGTGTGCCGCCCAGCCAAACCGGTGGTATTGACCTGTGCCATGCGGCCGTCGACCGCGCTGGTGCCGGACGGCCCGCAGAACCTGCTGGACGCGATGGCCGTGGCCCGCCACCCAGATGCCGCAGGCGTGGTGCTGGTTTGCGCGGGAACCGTCCACGGCGCGGTGGATGTGCAGAAGGTGCACACCTACAAGCTGGATGCTTTCAGTTCGGGGGATGCCGGGCCGCTGGGCCACGTCGAGGAAGGCGCCCTGAGAATGTCAAGAAATTGGCCTTCAGTCCCCGTCGATCCTGTGGGAGTAGCGATAAAAACAGTATCGGAACTGGCAGAGCCGGATCGCTGGCCCCGTGTGGAAGTCGTCATGAGCCATGCCGGCGCGAGCGGCGCCGTGGTCCAGGCGCTGCAGGCGCAAGGTGTACAGGGTCTCGTGGTTGCCGGAACGGGCAACGGCTCTCTGCACCAGGACCTGGAGGCGGCCCTGCTGCAGGCGCAGGCCGCGGGCGTGCGGGTGGTGCGCGCAACAAGATGCCCCAATGGCAGGGTGCTACCCGCGCCGAAGGACAAGATCCCTGATTCGCAAGGCCTGAGCCCGGTGAAAGCACGGATCGCGTTGATGCTCCGGTTGATGGCGCCGGCCTGACGGCAGGCTCTGAGGCAGCCCTCGCAATGTTCACCGCACTCAAGACGCATGTCTGGGCTTATCCGGCCCTGGAGATCATCCACATCAGCGGTATTGCACTGCTGCTGGGCAACCTGGTGTTGCTGGAGCTGCGGGTGTTTGGCATGGGCGCCGGCTTGCCGGTGAAAGACCTTGCGCGACTGAGCCTTGGCATTGCAGTGGCGGGTTTTACCCTGGCTGCCGCTTCCGGCTTGCTGATGTTTGCGTCCCAGCCCGCGGAGCTGTTGAGCAACCGCGCCTTTACCCTGAAGATGCTGCTGTTATTGGCGGCGGGATGTAATGCGGCATGGTTTCATGGGCGAGGGTCGGTGGGCAAACTGGATGCCTTGGCCTGTGCGCAAATGGTTTTGTCGACCCTGATCTGGTTGGCTGTTGTGGCTTGCGGCCGCTGGATCGCCTATCTTTGACTCAAGCCCCAAGGAGTGAATGATGAAACGACGTGAAGTGTTGAAGGTGTCGTTGTTCATGGCTGCGGGCGGCGCAGCGCCGTTGGCCGGCGCGCACCATGGCTGGAGCAGTTTTGACCAGGACAGGCCGGTTTACCTGGAGGGCAGGGTGGCCAAGGTGCTGTGGCAAAACCCGCATGCCGAACTTGAAATTGATGTTCCCGCAACGCTCAGGCTACCTTCAGACCTGGCCCAGCGTGTTTTGCCGGCGCAGACGGCGCCTGTGGACGGCAAGGCCTTGCTTGCCAAGGCTGTCTTGCCCAATCGCAAGGATGCGCGCTGGGAAATCGAGCTGGCACCGCTGACGCGCTTGCAGGCGTGGAATCTGGCGGAGATCAAGGCCGGCACCATGGTCTCCGTCGTCGGCTTTACCTTGACCGAAGAAAAGGGCGATGCGGTGGTGCGCGCTGAATACCTGTTTGTCAACGGCAAGGCTTATGGGCTGCGGTCCAGTCCCGCCTGAAAAATGGAACCGGCCGGCAAGGCAAATGACACCAACAAGATAGACAAGAAAAACAAAAGCCCATGAACAAAGCCGTCAGCAGGACGGCTTTCAGGGTGCAGCGGGCCCCACGCCCTTTATTTTTTTGACACTCGCACCAGATAACTCATGCAAACCCCGTACGAACTCGGCAACCACAACCAGACAACCACCTGGGCCGCCTGCATCCAGTTTTATGAAACGCTGGCCCAGCGTTACCCTGCCGTGCTGCAGTTTTCGCAAATCGGCGTGTCGGATGCCGGCATCCCCATCCACGCTGGCATCGTGAGTGCCGACGGTGTGTTTGACCGCGAGCAAATCCAGCGGGCGGGCCGCACCGTCTTTTTTAACAACAACGGCATCCATCCCGGGGAGCCTGAGGGTATAGATGCATGCATGGCGCTGGTGCGCGACCTGTGCCTGGAGCCCGAACGCCTGGCCGCACTGGGCAGTACGGTTTATCTTTTCATTCCTGTCTACAACGTCGACGGCAGCTGCAACCGCAGCAACACCAGCAGGGTCAACCAGGACGGGCCGGAGTCTTTCGGTTTTCGCGGCAACAGCCTGCACCTGGATCTGAACCGCGATTTCATCAAATGCGACAGCCTCAACGCGCAGCTGTTCAACCGCTTCTTCACGGCCTGGGACCCGGACGTGATGGTCGATACCCACACCTCCAATGGCGCGGACTATGCCTATACGATGACCTTGATCCACACTCAGGCCGACAAGCTGGGCGGCGGCTTGGGCGCGTTCTTGCGGAGCAGCATGCTCCCGGCGATTTACCGCGGCATGGAAGCAAGGGGCTGGCCGACTTGCCCCTATGTGAATCCCGTCCACGTGAGTCCCGACCAGGGGATCGCCGATTTCCTCGAGGTGCCCAGGTTCTCAACCGGCTACGCGGCGCTGAACCACACCATAGGCTTTATGCCCGAAACCCACATGCTCAAGCCGTTTGCGGACCGCTATGAATCCATGCGCGCGCTGCTGGACGTGACGCTGGCCTTCACGGTGGCGCATGGGCCGGAGATTCAGGCGCTGCGCCGGCAAGCCCGGCAGCCGGTGGGCGGCAGGGCGCAATGGCCTGTCCGCTGGAAGCTCGATGAAGCACGCCCCTCGCGCGTGCTCTTTAAAGGCTACGCCGCCGTGCGTTCACCCAGCGTGCTGGGCAATTACCAGCGTCTGGCCTATGACAGGAGCCAGCCCTGGGAGCGCGAGATCGACTACTTCACCCACTTTGCCGAGGAAACGGTGGTGCGCGCGCCCGTGGCCTATGTCGTCCCACAGGCCTGGCGTGCTGCGGTCGAACGCCTGGACTGGAACGGCGTGAAGATGGAGCGCCTGGCCGCGGCCCGTACGGTGCAAGCCCAGGTCAGCCGCATCCGGAGTGTGCAGAGCCGCCCAGGCGCCTATGAAGGCCATCTTTTCCATGACGAACTCACGCTGGAAACAAGCCTTCAATCCGTCGAACTGCAAGCCGGCGACTGGTGGGTACCGCTGGACCAGGACAAGGCCCGCTATGCGGTCGAAACCCTGGAGCCGCATGCGCACGACAGCTTTTTCCGCTGGGGATTTTTCAACAGCATTCTCGAGAAGAAAGAGAATTTTTCGGACTATGTCTTTGAAGACATGGCGCTGCAATTGCTCAAGGATGAGCCGGAATTGCGCGCGCACTTTGAGCAGTGGAAGACGGACAACCCAGCGCTGCTGTCCGACCAGAAACAGGTACTGGGCTTTATCTTCGAGAACTGTGCACGTTATGCCGAGGCGCAATGGCGTCGTTACCCTGTGCTCTCGGTTTTTTAAAGACCGCCCATAAAAAAAGCCGTCGGAAGACGGCTTTTTTTCACCCTGAGGCCTTCTTAAGCGGCCAGGGCTTCAAAGGCTCGCGCCGTGATCTGGTCCACCGTGCCCATGCCGCTGATGGCGCGGTATTTGGGTGCGGCATCGGGAGCGACCTTGGCCCAGCCTGAGTAGTAGTCCACCAGGGGGCGGGTCTGGGCGCTGTAGACCTCCAGCCGCTTGCGCACGGTTTCTTCCTTGTCATCGTCGCGCTGGATCAGCGCCTCGCCTGTCACGTCGTCCTTGCCTTCGGCCTTGGGCGGGTTGAATTTGACGTGATAGGTGCGGCCGGAAGCGGGGTGCGACCGGCGTCCGCTCATGCGTTCGATGATGGCTTCAAACGGCACGTCGATTTCCAGCACGTAGTCCAGCTTGACGCCTGCCGATTTCATCGCGTCGGCCTGCGGAATGGTGCGCGGAAAACCGTCGAACAAAAAGCCCTTGGCGCAGTCGGGCTGGGCGATACGTTCCTTGACCAGGTTGATGATCAGGTCGTCGCTGACCAGTGCGCCGGCGTCCATGATTTTTTTGGCCTCGATGCCCAGCGGCGTTCCGGCCTTGACGGCTGCGCGCAGCATGTCGCCGGTGGAAATCTGGGGGATGCCGTATTTTTGGCAGATGAAGGTCGCTTGCGTCCCTTTGCCCGCGCCAGGCGCGCCCAACAAAATCAGTCTCATGGATGTCCTCGGATTTTATGAATTCTTGAAGTCAACCCCGGGCCGGCAAGCCGATGATCCGCTGAGGTTGCTTGACAGGTGTTGAGGGCTGCCCGCACGCCCTGCAGGCCCCACACTTGTGTTTTTCCCAAGGATAGCATGCACGTCCCTGACACCAACTTACAGGCGGCCGCCCTCCCGGGGGGACACCGCGTCAGGAAAACAGCTTGCGGGCGCGGTCCAGGTCTTCGGGGGTGTCGACGCCCGGCCCCGGTGCGTCGTCGGTGATGTGCACGGCAATGCGATGGCCATGCCACAGGGCGCGGAGCTGCTCCAGGCACTCCAGTTGCTCAAGCGGGGACTGGGAGAGGCGGGGGAATTCCCGCAGGAAACCCACCCGGTAGCCATAAATGCCGACATGCCGAAGCGGCTTGGGCAGCTTGCTGCCGGCTTCCCACCAGGCCTGGCCGGCGAAGTCGCGGCCCGCAGGGATAGGGGTACGGCTGAAGTAATGCGCTGTGTGCTGTGCATCCAGCACGACCTTGACCACGTTCGGATTGAGAAAGTCGGCCAACTGGTCGATAGAGTGCGCGGCCGTGCTCATGGCGCAATCGCGCCGTTTGTTGAGCAGATGGGCCACGGCGTCGATCAGCGCCGGGTCAATTAGCGGTTCGTCGCCTTGCACATTCACAACGATCTCGTCGTCCGCCAGGCTTAGTACGCTGCAGGCCTCGGCCAAGCGGTCGCTGCCGCTGGGGTGGTCTATGCGTGTCAGAACCGCCTCGACGCCAAACGCCGCGCAACTTTCGATGATCTCGTTGCTGTCGGTCGCCACGACGGTACGCAGGGCGGTGCTTTGCATGGCGCGCTGGGCCACGCGTACGACCATGGGGGCGCCACCTATGTCGGCCAGCGGTTTGTTGGGCAGTCGGGTAGAGGCCAGCCGGGCCGGAATCAGGACGGTGAAGCTCACAAGCCCAGCTCTTCGTCGGTCAGGGTGCGTGCCTCGGTCTCCAGCAGCACCGGCAGGCCATCGCGCACGGGGTAAGCCAGGCGGGCACCGCGGGAGACGAGCTCCTGCTTCTCCCGGTCGTAGTCGAGTGGGCCTTTGGTCACGGGGCAGACCAGCAGTTCAAGCAATTTGGTGTCCATGCTTCGATGGTAATGGAGAAGAAAGCCGCGACGCCAGCAGTGCGTCGAACCCGGCAAAAAAGGCGGGCTCCGGGGAAAACTCAAGCGGCACGGCCCACAGGTCGAGCCGGGCCGCCTCAGGCAGGCGGAAAAGCTTGACCGCGTCCTTTTCGGTACACAGGACGGTCCGGCCGTCCAGCCCGGCGAGGTCGCTGCCCTTGAACGCGTGGTGGTCGGGCAGGGCAAGGGTCGCCTCAAGTGTCAAACCGCTGTTTTTGAGCATGTCGAAGAAGGCCTGCGGGTTCGCGATGCCGGCCATCGCGGTCAACGGCCGTCCTCGCAAACTGGCCAGCGCGACCCGTTTGCCGTCCACGGCATAGGCTTCATTTGACAGGTGCCGGCTGGACGTGAATCCTTCAAATGCGGGCTGGCGTCCGGTGTGCAGCACAAGGTCAATGCCCTGATGCTTGCGTGCAGGCCAGGCCTCGCGCAACGGGCCTGCCGGCAGCAGCCAGCCGTTGCCAATACCCCGGTCGTCAAATACCGCGATCTCAATATCGCGCTGCAGGGCGTAGTGTTGCAGGCCGTCATCGCAAACCACGACAGCGGTGGATGGATGCGCAGCCAGCAGCGCACACAGGGCCTCGGTGCGCTTGTTGGCGACAAAAACAGGCGCGGCCGTCGCCCGCTGGATGAGGGCCGGTTCGTCGCCGGCTTCTTCAACGCGGGAGCTTGAAGTGACTTCCACGCAATCGGGGCTGGAGCGCCCATAGCCACGGGAAATCACACCTACCGCCAGTTGCTGTGCCTGCAGGTGCTTGACGAGGGCAATCACCAGCGGCGTCTTTCCGGCGCCGCCCGCAATCACGTTGCCAACCACGATGACCGGCACTCCAGAACGTTCGGATCTGAGGAATCCGTGGCGGTACAAGATCCTGCGCAGGTGGACCAGCAGCCCATAAACCTGCGCCAGCGGCCAGAGCAGGCAAGCCAGCCATCCCCGGTTGAGCCAGGCCTTCTGCAGGGTTTGTTTCACGCGGTTCAAGCCGTCTGGCCGGAAGGTTTGAAGGCGGCGGGCAAAGGAGCCTGAGCCTACTTCGCTCCGGCCATCGCGGCGCTCTGGGTGGCAAACGTGATTTGCGTGAGGCCATGCCGGCGGGCGGCCTCCATGACGGTGATGACCGCCTGGTGGGTTGCGCTGGCGTCGGCGCTGATGATGATGACGCTTTCCTTGCCGGCCTTGGCGGCTTCGGCGAGCGCGGCGCCCAGCGCTTCAATGCTGCGGCCTTCGACCAGCGTCTTGTTGACCATGTAGCGGCCGTCGCTGCTGACGGCAACGATGACTTCCTTGGGATAGTCGCGCTGCTGCTCTGCATCGGCAATCGGCAGCTTCACCTGAAGTTCCGTGAATTTGCTGTAGGTGGTCGACAGCATCAGGAAGATCAGCACCACAAGCAATACATCGATGAAGGGGATCAGGTTGATCTCCGGCTCGTCATGAGGATGAGGACGGAAGTTCATAGCTCGTCCTCCGCTGGCAGCGCCACCGTGCGCAGCGCCGGGCCGCCCCAAGCAAGCACAGCCCCCTCGGGGGGCAGCGCATTACACGAAGTGAAAAGCGTGGGGGCTTTTGTCATTTGCGCAGGTTGTTGAGGTGGCGCACGAAACGCTCGGCAGCAAGCTCCATGGTCAGCAGGTAGCCGTCTACGCGAGCCCGGAAGTAGCGCCAGAAAATCAGCGAGGGAATCGCCACCATCAGGCCGAATGCCGTGTTGTAAAGGGCGATGGAAATGCCTTGCGCCAGTTGCGCCGGGTTGCCCCCGGCGGCGTTGCTGACGCCACCGCCGCCAGCCTGGGAGCCGAAGATTTCGATCATGCCGATCACCGTGCCCAGGAGGCCGAGCAGGGGCGCGGCGGAGGCAATGGTTGCCAGGGCCGCGAGATAGCGTTCCAGCTTGTGCGCCGCCTGGCGTCCGGCGCCCTCCAGGGTGGCGCGCAAGTCGTCTTCGCTGATCCGCGGGTTCGCGTTCAGGGCGCGAAAGCCGCTGGCAAGCACCTCGCCAAGCAATGAATTCTGCTCAAGTTGCGCCACGACATCGGGCGAGGGGATGGCTGCGCGTGAAACCGTAATGGCTTCGTCAAGCAGTTTGGGAGGGGCGACTTTGCGGATTTTGAGGCTGGTAAAACGCTCAATAACCAGCGCCAGAGCCAAGACGGAACAGGCAACCAGAGGCCAGATCGGCCAGCCTGCGGCTTGTATGATCGAAAACAATGCACATCTCCAAGCAGATAATTTGTGGTGGATTATGGCTTACAGAAATTGCAGCACCCGACCGGCGGCGCATCATTCGCGATTGTTTGCAAGATCATGTTTTGTAAGACGTAACCCACAGAAGCTGTGGATAACTTTGTGAGCAAGTGATGGTGGAAGAGGCCACAGGCCGCACCAAATCGTGCGTATGACAAAACGATGAAATTTTGAGCAGAATTAAGTTATTCAAAATCAATGAGTTATACGAAGCTATCGCATTTCCCGCAGCAAAGTAGTGGTTTTGCCCATGCTGGACGGTGCTCTGTGGAGTACTACCCCTGCGAAATCAAGGGGTTTAGGCGTGTTTGAGACTCCGTCTCATTCTGAAAAACCTTTTTTGCCCGGACGCGAAGCGGGTGTTCGTATCTGGCCCGTGGGCTCTTTGCTGCGCGCGATTGCGGACAGTCTCGAGGCTCGTTTCAACCCTGTAGCCGTGCAAGGTGAAATCAGCGGGTTTTCGCGGGCAGCCAGCGGGCATTGCTATTTTTCCCTGAAAGACGAGCAGGGGCAGGTTCGCTGCGCCATGTTTCGCCGTGCGGCCGGCCTGCTGGACTTTTCGCCGCGCGACGGCCAATTGGTCGAGTTGCGGGGGCGCCTGGGCGTTTATGAGCCGCGCGGGGAGTTGCAACTGGTCGTGGAGTCCATGCGCCAGGCGGGGCAAGGCAACCTGTTCGAGCAGTTTCTGCTGCTAAAGGCCAAGCTGGAAACTGAAGGCCTTTTCGATACCGGCCGGAAAAGGCCCTTGCCCGTCATGCCGCGCGCCATCGGCGTCATCACATCCCTGGGGGCTGCTGCCTTGCATGACGTGGTGAGCGCGCTGCAGCGGCGTGTGCCGCACATTCCCGTGGTGATTTACCCGGCCACTGTGCAGGGTGCCCAGGCGGCGGGCGAGTTGCGGGGGGCATTGCTGAAGGCGTATCAAAGGCGGGAGCAGGACAAGGTGGATGTTCTGCTCCTGGTGCGCGGCGGCGGCGCGATGGAGGATTTGTGGGCCTTCAACGACGAGCAGCTTGCGCGCACCATTGTTGAGGCTCCCATGCCGGTGATCAGCGGCGTGGGCCATGAAACCGATTTCACCATTGCTGATTTTTGTGCGGATGTGCGGGCCCCTACACCGACCGCCGCGGCCGAACTTTGTGCGCAACCGCAAAGCGTGTGGCTGGGGGCGCTGGGGCTGGCCTTGTCGCGGTTGCAAAATGGCGTTGACCGCCAGATGCAGTCGCACAGCCAGCGCCTGGACTGGGCGGCGTCCCGGGTGGGCAGGCCATCCCACCTGGTGACACGGCAACACGCCCGTCTGGCGGGGCTGGGCCAGAGTCTGAACCACGCGGTGCGTTCAGCCTTGCAGCACGAACGCGTCAGGCTGAAAGCGCTGAGCACGGACTTTCCCCGGGAGGTGGAAGGCAGCTTGCAGCGCGGCCTGCAGCGGGTCGAGCGCGCGCAGTTGCGGCTTGAGCTGCTGGACCCCAAGCTGGTCCTGAAGCGCGGCTATGCCTGGCTCGCCGACCTTCAAGGTGAGCCCATCACCAGTCCTGAAAAAACGCACGTGGGCCAACCGGTGCGCGCTACCCTTGCCGGCGGCGAGGTCGATTTGACAGTCTCTGCGCGCCGCCTGATTTAGTTTTTACAATGGCCCGGACAGCGTTCACAACAGTTTTCACAAAAGTTCATTCATCACCACGAGGAAAATCATGGAACACAAGCTCCCACCGCTCCCTTACCCGATCGACGCCCTGGCGCCGCATTACAGCCAGGAAGCCTTTGAATACCATCATGGCAAGCACCACAATGCTTACGTGGTGAACCTCAACAACCTGCAAAAGGGCACCGAGTTCGAGTCGATGACGCTCGAAGAGATCGTCAAAAAATCCAGCGGTGGCGTGTACAACAACGCAGCCCAGATCTGGAACCACACCTTCTTCTGGAGCTGCATGAAGCCCGCGGGTGGCGGCGAACCCAGCGGCGCGCTGGCAGCGGCGATCAACGCCAAGTTCGGCTCTTACGCCGCCTTCAAGGAAGCCTTTGTCAAGTCGGCCGTGGGCAATTTCGGTTCCGGCTGGACCTGGCTGGTCAAGAAAGCCGACGGCACGGTGGACATCGTCAACACCGGCCCTGCCGGCACTCCGCTCACCACCGCAGACAAAGCCCTGCTGACGGTTGACGTCTGGGAACATGCCTACTACATCGACTACCGCAACCTGCGCCCCAAGTTTGTGGAAACCTTCCTGTCCAATCTGGTCAACTGGAGTTTTGCGGAAGCCAACTTCGCCTGATTGCCTGGGTCACGCTTCTGGCGTGCACAAAAAAGCCGACTTCAGTCGGCTTTTTTTGTTTCGGGCGGAGTTTAGGCTGGGGAAAGATCAGCGCTTTGCCTCAAAAGGCGGGCCGCCCAGTTTGCTGCCGGCCTTGATACCTTTTTTGGCGAACCAGCCCTTGTTCATTTCCAGCACATAGCGTACTGGTTGCGCCGAGCAGTGGGCATCGGTGGTTTGCGGCTTCATGTCCGCCAGGTTCACGATGGTGCCGTCGTCTGCCACAAAAGCAGCCGTCAGGGGCAGCAGGGTGTTTTTCATCCAGAAGCATTGCTGGCTGGCTTGCTCGAACACGAAGATCATGCCTTCTTGCTGCGGCATCTCCTTGCGAAACATCAGGCCGATTTGCCGTTGCTCGGGCGTGAATGCGACTTGCGCATCAATCAGGTGCATGCCTGCTGTGAGTTTGACGCGCTGCAGATTCATCTGCGGGCCTTCCTGTGCGGAGACGAGCATCGGAGAAAGCAAGGCAGCCAGGGTAAAGGCGAGGCCCAGGAATGCCTTGCCATAAGATGCCGCGCCGGATTTTGAAAACATAGAGTCACCACGCATAAAGTTGATTTGCCAGCATAAACGACGCGCATAAAAAATGCCCGCACGCGGCGGGCATTCTGACCGAAGTCACCAGGAATTTACTTCTTGGCTTCAGCTTTCTTGGCGTCAGCCTTTGCTTTCTTGGCAGCGGCGGCTTCAGCCTTCTTGGCGGCAGCTGCTTCAGCCTTTGCCTTCTTTGCAGCAGCAGCTTCAGCTTTCTTGGCAGCAGCGGCGTCAGCCTTTGCCTTCTTGTCGGCAGCAGCTTTTTCTTTCTTTGCGGCTGCAGCGGCTGCTTTTTCTTCCTTGGTGGGCTTGGCTGGCTTGGCAGCTGGGGTAGCGGCAGGAGCAGCAGCGGGAGCTGGTGCGGCTGCGGCGGCAGGAGCGGAAGCAGGCTTGGCAGGAGCTTGTGCGTATGCACCAACAGCGAAGAGGCCAGCGATCAAAGCAGCGAGGATCTTGTTCATTTGGAATTTCCTTAATACTTAATAATGTGATTGGAAAAAGTACCCCGAACTTCTCGGAGGCCCTACCGTAACGAGCCCCGTTCGCAAGCCGTTGACACAAGCCCCCAAATTCTTTTGCCCAATGCTTTTACGGCTAGAATTTAGGGGTTTTTACCTAAACTGCTACGCGGCGTACCTACCCACGCCAGAGCGCTCACCGGAGACTTCCCTACATGTACCAGCACATCAAAGTGCCTTCCCAAGGCCAGAAAATCACTGTCAACGCCGACAACTCCCTGAACGTGCCTGACGAACCCGTCATTCCGTTCATCGAAGGCGACGGCACCGGCGCCGACATCACGCCGGTCATGTTGAAGGTGGTGGATGCTGCTGTTGCCAAGGCCTACGGCGGCAAGAAAAAGATTCACTGGATGGAGGTGTATGCCGGTGAAAAATCCACCAAGGTCTACGGCCCGGACGTGTGGCTGCCTGAAGAAACCCTGCACGCCGTGCGCGACTACGTGGTGTCCATCAAGGGCCCGCTGACGACCCCTGTGGGCGGCGGTATCCGCAGCCTGAACGTTGCGCTGCGCCAGGAACTCGACCTTTACGTCTGCCTGCGCCCCATCCAGTACTTCGCCGGCGTTCCTTCGCCCGTCAAAGAGCCGCAGAAGACCAACATGGTCATCTTCCGTGAGAACTCGGAAGACATCTACGCCGGTATCGAGTTCGAGTCCGGCAGCGACAAGGCCAAAAAGCTGATCAAGTTCCTGCAGGACGAGATGGGCGTCAAGAAAATCCGCTTCCCGAACACCTCCGGCATCGGCATCAAGCCGGTTTCCAGCGAAGGTACCGAGCGCCTGGTGCGCAAGGCCATCCAGTACGCCATTGACAACGACAAGTCCAGTGTGACCATCGTGCACAAGGGCAACATCATGAAGTTCACCGAAGGCGGTTTCCGTGACTGGGCTTACGCCCTGGCCAAGAAGGAATTCGGCGCGGTGGAAATTGACGGCGGCCCATGGATGAAGTTCAAGAACCCGAAAACCGGCAAGGAAATCACCGTTAAGGACAGCATCGCCGACGCCTTCCTGCAGCAGATTCTGCTGCGCCCCGCTGAATACAGCGTGATCGCGACCCTGAACCTGAACGGCGACTATGTTTCCGACGCGCTGGCGGCCCAGGTCGGCGGTATCGGCATCGCCCCCGGCGCCAACCTGAGCGACACCGTCGCCATGTTTGAAGCTACCCACGGCACGGCGCCCAAGTACGCCGGCAAAGACTATGTCAACCCCGGCTCCGAGATCCTCTCGGCCGAGATGATGCTGCGCCACATGGGCTGGACCAAGGCTGCCGACCTGATCATCAGCTCCATGGAAAAATCCATTGAGTCCAAGAAGGTGACTTATGACTTCGCGCGCCTCATGGAAGGTGCGACGCAGGTCAGCTGCTCCGGCTTTGGCCAGGTCATGATCGACCACATGTAAAAAGCGCCGAAGCGGGCCCAGCCCTCTATTTTGAAGCCGCCCGGGAGCAATCCCGAGGCGGTTTTTTCTTGTCCGTAAAAAAGGCAAAAAATCACGCTTGAATGTCGCGTTCCCGCCACCAATTTCCCTACCAGGCGCACTGAGCAACATCGGTGGCTAGAATGAATTCCATGGCAACCAAGTCTCCCAAAACCCCTAACTCCCCGGTGCAGCATCCGGTTCCTGCCGTCAGGCCGGATAACGGCAACGGAGGAGAGTCGGTTGTACTGGAGCGCCGCCCGCAAAAGACCAAACCACCGCAGATGTACCAGGTGGTGCTGCTCAATGACGATTACACCCCGATGGAGTTTGTGGTGGTCGTTATTCAGGAATTCTTCAATAAAGACCGTGAAACCGCCACGCAGATCATGCTGAAGATCCATCTGGACGGTAAAGGCGTTTGCGGCGTCTTCTCCAAAGACGTGGCTGCCACCAAGGTTGACCAGGTCACCGAAGCCGCCCGCAAAAACGGCCATCCACTGCAGTGTGTCAGTGAGCCCATTGAATAATCGTAAATCCGGCCAATATTCGAGCTATAAGTCAGTAAAGTAACCCAAGCAAGCCGAAAGGAAGATCAATGATTGCCCAGGAATTAGAAGTCAGCTTGCACATGGCGTTTGTCGAGGCGCGTCAGCAGCGCCACGAGTTCATCACCGTTGAGCACCTACTGCTTGCCTTGCTGGACAACCCCAGTGCCGCCGAAGTGCTGCGCGCCTGCTCCGCCAACGTCGATGATTTGCGCAAGTCGCTTGCCAACTTCATCAAGGACAACACCCCACAGGTGGCGGGCACCGATGATGTCGACACGCAGCCTACGCTGGGCTTCCAGCGTGTGATCCAGCGCGCCATCATGCATGTGCAGTCCACCGGCAACGGCAAGAAAGAAGTCACCGGCGCCAATGTGCTGGTCGCCATTTTTGGTGAAAAAGACTCGCACGCCGTGTATTACCTCCACCAGCAAGGCGTGACCCGCCTGGACGTGGTGAACTTCATCGCGCACGGCATCAAGAAGAGTGACCCGCCCGAGCCCGCCAAGGCCGGCGAGAGCGCTGCCGAGAACGAAGAGGGCGGCGAGAAAAACGAAAAGGCGTCTCCGCTCGAGCAGTTCACCGTCAACCTGAACCAGCTCGCCAAGGAAGGCAAGATTGATCCGCTTATCGGCCGTCAGTACGAAGTCGAGCGCGTCATTCAAATCCTCTGCCGCCGCCGCAAGAACAACCCGCTGCTGGTCGGTGAGGCTGGCGTTGGCAAAACGGCGATTGCCGAGGGCCTGGCTTGGCGCATCACGCAAAAAGACGTGCCCGAGATCCTGGCCGAAGCCAATGTGTATTCGCTCGACATGGGCGCCTTGCTCGCGGGCACCAAGTACCGCGGCGACTTCGAGCAGCGCCTGAAGGGCGTGCTCAAGGCGCTGAAAGACAAGCCCAACGGCATTCTCTTCATCGACGAAATCCACACCCTGATCGGTGCCGGTGCGGCTTCGGGCGGCACGCTGGATGCGTCCAATCTGCTCAAACCCGCCCTCAGCTCGGGCCAGCTCAAGTGCATCGGTGCGACCACCTTCTCCGAATACCGCGGTATCTTTGAAAAAGATGCGGCCCTGTCACGCCGCTTCCAGAAGGTCGACGTGGTTGAGCCGACCGTGCAGGAAACCGTTGATATCTTGAAGGGCCTGAAGTCGCGCTTTGAAGAGCACCACAGCGTCAAGTACGCCGTGGCTGCCCTGCAGGCCGCGGCCGAGCTCAGCGCCAAGTACATCAATGACCGTCACCTGCCTGACAAGGCAATCGACGTGATCGATGAAGCCGGCGCCGCCCAGCGCATCCTGCCTGCGTCCAAACGCAAGAAGATCATCAGCAAGGCCGAGGTCGAAGAGATCGTGGCCAAGATCGCCCGCATTCCGCCCGCCAACGTCTCCAACGACGACCGCGGCAAGCTCAAGACGCTGGAACGCGATCTCAAGAGCGTGGTTTTCGGTCAGGACAAGGCACTCGACGTGCTGGCGTCCGCCGTCAAGATGGCGCGCTCGGGCCTGGGCAAGGACGACAAGCCGATCGGCTCCTTCTTGTTCTCCGGCCCCACGGGCGTCGGCAAGACGGAAGCCGCCAAGCAGCTGGCCTACATCATGGGTATTGAGCTCATCCGCTTCGACATGTCGGAGTACATGGAGCGCCATGCCGTGAGCCGCCTGATTGGCGCACCTCCGGGCTATGTCGGTTTCGACCAGGGCGGCCTGCTGACCGAGGCCATCACCAAGAAGCCGCATGCGGTGCTGCTGCTCGACGAGATCGAGAAGGCGCACCCGGACATCTTCAACGTGCTGCTGCAGGTCATGGACCACGGCACGCTGACAGACAACAACGGGCGCAAGGCTGACTTCCGCAACGTGATCATCGTCATGACCACCAATGCCGGTGCCGAGACGATGAACAAGGCGACCATAGGCTTTACCAACCCGCGCGAGTCTGGCGACGAGATGGCTGACATCAAGCGCCTGTTCACGCCCGAGTTCCGCAACCGCCTGGACGCAACCGTGAGCTTCAAGGCGCTGGATGAAGCCGTCATCCTGCGTGTGGTCGACAAGTTCCTGCTGCAGCTTGAAACGCAACTGGCCGAGAAGAAGGTGGAAGTCACCTTCACCGACACGCTGCGCAAGTACCTCGGCAAGAAAGGTTTCGACCCGCTGATGGGTGCGCGCCCGATGCAGCGCCTGATCCAGGACACGATTCGCCGCGCCCTGGCCGACGAGCTGCTGTTCGGCCGCCTGATCGACGGTGGCCGCCTGACGGTCGACATGAAAGTGACGACCGACGAGAAGGGCGTCGAGACCGGCGAGGTCGAGCTCGACATCCAGCCGCTGCCCAAGAAAGAGGGCAAGGCCAAGCCTGAAGCCGAAGCGGCAGAGACCAACTAAGCCAAGCCAAGGCAGGCGCTGATTTTTCAGCACCCACCCAAAAGGCCGGTAGCATCACGCTATCGGCCTTTTTTCATGTCCGCCAGCGCCGTCCACTCTTTGAAACCCCGCCTTGACGCTTCCTGAACTCAGCTCCGAATGGAAAACCGGCCTGTCCCTGGCCTGGAGCATCTATATTGCGGTGCTGTCGATCTGGATCGTGATGCAAAAGCGCGCCCCGGTGTCCACCATGAGCTGGATACTGTCGCTGGCCTTGCTGCCCTTCGCGGGTTTTGTCATCTATTACTTCCTGGGGCCCCAGCGCCTGAAGAAGCAGCGCCTCAAACGTCTGCGCAGCCGTGCCGGTGAACGCGCAAGTGACGACCTCGCACTCTTGCGCGAGGCCGCCCAGAGAGCGCCGGAGGCCCTGCGGCAGATGGCCGCGCTGGGCACGGCCGCCTGCGGCCTGCCGGTGTCCAGCGCGACCGCGGTTGAGCTGCTGTCGGGCGGCGCGCGCACCTTCGACAGCATCTTCGAGGCGATTCGCGGCGCACGCGACCATATTCACCTCGAGTACTACATCTTCGAGCCCGACCAGATCGGCACCGCTCTGCGCGACCTGCTGGTGCAAAAAGCCGGTGAGGGCGTCAGCGTGCGCCTGCTGGTCGATGCCATCGGCTCACAGCGCCTGGGCAGCAGGTTTCTGGCGCCGCTGGAGGATGCCGGCGGGCACGTCGCCTTCTTCCACGACACCCGCATAGGCCGCCGGCTGCGCCCGGTGACCAACTACCGCACCCACCGCAAAATCGTGGTGTGCGACGGCGCCATCGGCTTTACCGGCGGCGTCAACATCACCGACGAAGAAGACATGCGCACACGCAAGGACGCCTATCACGACGTTCACCTGCGTATTGAAGGCAGCGCCGTGCGCTGGCTGCAAACCACCTTCCTGGAAGACTGGGCCTACACCACCGGCGAATACCCCAGCGACAAGAACCGGGCGCTGCCGCACCTGCTGCCGCAGCTCTTGCCCGACGCAGAAGCCGGCGATATCCCGGTGCAGATCATCACCAGCGGGCCCGACACCACGCTGGAGCCCATACACCGCATGCATGTCGCGGCCATCAACGCCTCCTGCCAGCGCGCCTGGCTGACCACACCATACTTTGTGCCTGGCGAGCCCGCGCTGATGGCGCTCACCAGCGCTGCGCTGCGCGGCGTTGACGTACGCTTGCTGGTGCCGCGCCGCAGCGACAGCCTGATCGTCAGCGCCGCCGCGCGCTCCTACTACGACGAGCTGATTGACGCCGGCGTGAAGGTGTGGGAGTACAAGGCCCGCATGCTGCATTCCAAGACGCTGGTGGTCGATGACAACTGCGCCATGGCCGGCACCGCCAATTTTGACAACCGCAGCTTTCGCCTGAACTTCGAGGTCATGGCGGTGGTGTACGGCCCGGCGCTGACGGGGCCTCTGGCGGCACAGTTCGAAACCGACCTGCGCAGTGCGGCCCCCGTGCGCGCCCACAGGCCGCAGCGCTTTTTGATGCGGCTGGCCGACGCCACGGCACGGCTGTTTTCTCCCTTGCTTTAATTCTTTCGAGACGCTCCATGGCTTCCCACACCTTTCTCTGGCACGACTACGAGACCTTCGGCATCAACCCGCGCCGCGACAGGCCCGCGCAGTTTGCCGGCATACGCACTGACGCCGAGCTCAATGAAATCGGCGAGCCGCTGATGATTTACTGCAAGCCCGCCAACGACTACCTGCCGGATCCGGAGTCCTGCCTCCTCACCGGCATCACGCCGCAGCTGTGCCTGGAGCGCGGCGTGGCCGAGCATGAGTTCGCCGCAAAGATTGAAGCTGTACTGGCCGAGCCCGGCACCATAGGCGTGGGCTACAACACCATCCGCTTTGACGACGAAGTCACGCGCCACCTGTTCTGGCGCAACCTGATAGACCCTTACGCGCGCGAATGGCAAAACGACTGCGGCCGCTGGGATCTATTGGACGTGGTGCGCATGTGCTACGCCCTGCGGCCCGAAGGCATCGTCTGGCCGCGCAAACCCGACGAGCGCTTTCCTGATGACCCCAGCGTGACCCGTCCCAGCTTCAAGCTCGAAGACCTGGCGCGTGCCAATGGCCTGATGCACGATGCGGCGCACGACGCGCTGTCCGACGTGCGCGCCACGATTGCCCTGGCGCGCCTGATACGCCAGGCCCAGCCCAGGCTGTTCGACTTCGCCCTGAGCCTGCACAAGAAGGACCGCGTCGCCACCGAACTCGGCCTGCCCACCAGCCCGCAGACGGCCCAGCCTTTTTTGCACATATCAGGCATGTTCCCGCCCGAGCGTGGTTGCCTCGCCGTCATGTGGCCACTGGCAACGCACCCCACCAACAAGAACGAGCTGCTAGCCTGGGATTTGTCACAAGACCCGAGCGAATTGCCGCTGCTGGATGTCGCCACGCTGCGCCAGCGCCTCTTCAGCAAATCGTCCGAGCTGCCCGAAGGCGTGCAACGCCTGCCCATCAAGTCAGTGCACCTGAACAAGTCGCCCATGGTCGTTCGCAAGCTCGCCACGCTGACGCCCGAGATGGCGGCCAAGTGGGGCGTTGACATCGATGCCGCACTGGCCAACGCCGAAAAAGCCGCCAGCCTGCCCGACATGAGCGCGATCTGGCCTGAAGTCTTCCAGCGCCCCAAAGAGGCCGCGGCCGATGTCGACGAAGACCTCTATGGCGGCTTTATCAACAACGCCGACCGGCGGCGCCTGAACCAGCTGCGCGCCCTGTCGCCGGCCGAGCTGGCCCACAGTCGCACCGGTTTTGATGATGACCGGCTGGAGGAAATATTGTTCCGCTACCGCGCCCGTAATTTTCCCGAGACCCTGTCGCCTGAAGATGCCGAGCGGTGGGAGGCGCACAGAGTGGCCTGGCTGCTGGAGGGCGAGGGTGGAGCGCGTAATGTGGATGCGTTGTTTGCCCGGATTGATGTGTTGTCGGAGACGGCTGATGAGCGGGGGGAGGAGATTTTGGGGGCGCTTTATGAGTATGCGGAGTTTGTAGCGCCCGAGGTTTAGCTAGGTCGGATCTTGCTCCGGCCTTGCGCGCTTGTCTGAGAGCTGCTGGCCGGGGGTGGCCCGGCGGCCAGTAACTTTCTTTTGCTTCGCCAAAAGAAAGTCACCAAAGAAAAGGCGACCCGCAGTCTGGGTCCCTGCGCTTCGCTTCGGGCAACCTGCGGTGCTCGAG
>NZ_FPBM01000002.1:0-226543 GCF_900116715.1 Polaromonas sp. YR568 | reverse complement strand
CCCCTTCTGTCTGCGCCGAGGAGCGGAGGTCCAGACGGATAAGGGCAAAAACTTGTTTGAGCGAAGCGAGTTGTTTTTGACCCCGTCTGGACCGAGCACCGCAGGTTGCCCCGTAGCGAAGCGCAGGGGACGCAGACAGTAGGGTCGCCTTTCTTTTGGGTACTTTTCTTTGGCGAAGCAAAGAAAAGTGCCTCGCCCGCCGGGGCGAGACCCGGCCAGCAGCCTATGCAACGAGCACGCAGGCCGGGCCAAGAAACCAACTCAAGCCGCAAGCCTCTCCACAAACCCCTCCCCATAAACCCGCCCAAACCGGTTAGCCAAAAACTCCCCCAAACCAATCTCCTCCTGCCGCACAAACCCCTTCGCAGGCAAGCGCCCAGCCGCCAGCAAGTCCAGCACGGTGCAAATCCCCGAAGCCGTGGTGACTTGAATCGCACTGCGCATCGCGCCCCCAGCCGCCTGGCTGTAAACCTTGTGCGCATAAGTCTCTTGCGTCAGGCGCCCATCGCGCTGGCCGCTCACGGTGACAAACACGATCACCACGTCTTGCAGCGTCACAGGCAAAGCGTTTTCCAGCAGGTCTTTCAGCACAGGCCGGCGCTCGCGCAGGCGCAGGTCGTTCAGCAGCACCTTCATGATGGCCGCATGGCCCGGGTAGCGGATGGTTTTGTAGTTGAGGTGGGTGACCTTGCCTTGGAGCGTCTCGCACAACGTGCCGAGGCCGCCTGAGGTGTTGAAGGCCTCATACGTCACGCCGTCCAGTGAAAACTCTTCATGCTCGGCCAGCGGCGGCACCTGGCGCAGCGTGCCTTCGACAATCGCTTCACAGGGCTCGCAGTACTCGTTGATGACGCCGTCGGTGCTCCAGGTCAGGTTGTAGTTGAGGGCGTTCGACGGGAACTGTGGCAGCGCGCCTACGCGCATGCGCAAGCTGTGCAGGCTGTCAAAGCGTCGGCACAGGTCGGCCGCCACGATGGAGACAAAGCCCGGCGCCAGGCCGCACTGGGGGATTAGCGCCGTGTGCGCCGTGGCGGCCAGCTCTTTCACGCGACGTGTGCTGGCCACGTCTTCCGTCAGGTCGAGGTAGTGCACGCCCTGAGCCACGGCGGCTTCGGCGATCAGCGTGGTGAGGTGAAAGGGCGCGGCGCTGAGCACGGCGTATTGCCCGGTCAGTGCTGCACGCAGGGCCAGCGGGTCGGTGATATCGAGCGTGAGGCGCTGCACGTTCGGGCCGGTGTTGATGGCGGCGAGTGCCTGCGGCGATGCGTCTGCCACGGTGACGGCGTAGTCCGGCGTGGCGGCCAGCAGCGCGGCGATGGCCGAGCCGATCTTGCCGGCGCCTGCGATCAGGATTTTCTTTTTCATGGCGTCTCCTTTGAGGTGTGTGACCCCCGTGCAGGGGCATGACTTATTGTGAAAGCCTGTGCAGACGGTTACCAGTATCAAAATAGTGAAAATAACGCCATAATTTAGATAAATAAACTATAAAAATACGCGATTTAACTAAATCATCCTTAAACCTCTTGCCAAGCCTTTTCAGACCCTTCCATGCAACTCGACGCCATCGACCAGACCCTGCTCAGCGAACTGCGTGAAAACGCCCGTTGCCCCATGGCCTTGCTGGCCCGCAAGGTGGGGCTGTCGCGCACGGCGGTGCAGGCGCGCATCACGCGGCTGGAGCGCGACAAGGTCATCACCGGTTATGGCGCGCGCATCGGCGACGCTTATGAGCAGTCGCAGGTATCAGCGCATGTGATGCTCACCGTCGGCCCCAAGCTATCGGGCCCGGTCGAGGCGGCGCTGCGCAAAATCCCCGAGGTGCGTTCGCTGCTCTCCATCAGCGGCACCTTCGACATGATCGCCATCGTGCAGGCCGGCTCGATTGAGCGGCTCGATGCGCTGATCGACGGCATTGGGTTGCTCGAAGGGGTGGAGCGCACGCACACCTCGGTGGTGCTCTCGACGCGCTTTCAGCGCTGAAGGCACATCAAGCCGAAGCGCGCTTTCCTTTTTCGCGCACCCGCGCATCAAAGCGCTCCTTGTTGATCACAAAGCGCTCATGCCGCCCTTCAGAGACGGTGTCGACGCCGTCATGCGCCTGCACCGCAAACACCAGGCGCTTGCCGTCTACTTCGATCAGCTCCACCGTCGCCGTCACTTCCAGGCCCGGCGGCGTGGCGGCTGAATGGCTCACGTTGATGTGCGTGCCGACGGTTTGCTCGGCTGGCCAGTCCAGGTGCGGCTTGATCGCCAGCACGCAGGCCCACTCCAGAAAGCCGACCAGGTAGCCGGTGGCAAAGACTTCCGGCATGGCCACGAACTCTTCAGACTCGGGATAGAGCGCGGGAACGGTCTTGCCGGCGGGGACGACAAAGCGGTGAACGTATTTCAGGCCTGGTTGCAGTGATGGCTTCAACGAAACCTCCGGGACGTGTGAAGGCGGTTTAAAAACTGGCGCAGGTGGGCTTAAACACCTGCAGTTTGGAGATGGCGCCATTGGGCGGCGCTGCCTCAAACCATATTCTGTGAATGCAGCCGTACGGCGGCCACAAGGGGGCGCGGGACCGGTTGCACTCAAAAATGCCTTTGGCCCGTGGTTGAAGCGACGTGCCTTCCGCGCAAGAGAAGCCGCGAGACTGCATGGCCCTCACGGCGTCGGCAAGCGGCATGCCGTCTTTGACGACCTGGGTGACTTCGCCCTCCAGCAGCTTGAGGTCTGCAGGGTCAGTTGCGCAGGCGGACAGCGCCATGCACAGCGCAAGAGGCCATGCGCGGCGGCCTGCCAGCCTGATCACGCTTCTTTCCCTTTGAGCAAGGCCACAATCGCCATCGCATGGCCGTGCCCCAATTCAAACTCCTCCTTCAGCCATGCCACCACCTGGCCGGCTTTCACCTCGGGCTTGAGCTTGCCTTTGCTGCTGAAGCCTTTTTGGTCAGCCAGCTTTTTGAAGTCGGCAGCGGACTTGCCGGTCTTTGCCTGGATATTGTCGATGTAGGCCTGAAAGGTCATGAGGCGCCTTGCGTTGAAAAGAGACTCGCCAGTCTAGGCGGTCAGTGCGAGGCGATCAATCCTGAAGGCCGTGCGGGCGTGTCATGCCCGCCACGGTGCATGCTTTTGCATCACATCCGCATACAGCGCGCTCGCTTCAAACTGCGCCAGCCATGTTTGCAGCTGTGGCCAGGGCTGGGCGGCGAACCAGTCAGGATCCGTGTGCGCGAACTGGCGCACAAAGGGCAGCAGCGCCATGTCGGCCAGGCTGGCGCGTCTACCGAACAGCCAGCCGCCTTCCAGCATGCCGTCGAGCTCAAGCAGCCATGCCGCGCCCAGACTGCGGTGATGCAAGCCAAACCCGCCGGCATCACCGGCAGATTCTTGGTCGTAGCGATTCGGGTATTTGTAGCGATCCAGGCTGCGCTTGAAGGCGCCGTCGTTGCCGCTGATAAGCGTGAGCATCTCGTCGAGCGAGCCCTGCGCGGGTGCGAGCCAGCCCTCGGGGTCCTTGCGCCGCAACGCCCACAGCATCACATCCAGGCTTTCGTCGATGACTTCACCACCCGGCAGCACCAGCACGGGCACTGTGCCTTTGGGTGAGGCGGCCAGCATCTCGGCGGGTTTGCTTCGCAGCACGACTTCACGCAGTTCGTGCGGCTCGCTGCTGATGGCCAATGCGAGCCGCGCGCGCATCGCATACGGGCAGCGGCGAAACGAGTAGAGGACGGGCAGGGCGTCGCTCATGGCGTGAACGCTCAAGCGCCGGGCTGGCGCACGCCGATGTGCGCGGCCTGGCGCTTTTCGGCCAGCTCAACCTGGCGTTGGCGTTCGCGGTAGCCGGCCTTTTGTTCTTCGCTGGTGCTGCCGTGGCAGTGCGGGCAGCTCACGCCCAACTCATACAGCGGTGACTGGCGGTCTGCTTCGCTTAGCGGGTCGCGGCACGATCGGCATAGGGTGAAGCCGCCGGGCTTGAGCCCGTGGCCGACGGAGACGCGCTCGTCGAACACAAAACATTCGCCTTCCCAACTGCTTTGCGCCTCGGGCACGGTCTCCAGGTATTTGAGGATGCCGCCTTGCAGGTGATAGACCTCGTCAAAGCCTTTGGAGCGCAGCAGCGCGGTGGATTTTTCGCAGCGTATGCCGCCGGTGCAGAACATCGCCACCTTGGGCTTTTTGCCGTCTTGCGCGGCGAGCTTGCCGCCTTCGGCCATCTCGCGCTCGACCCAGCCCGGCAGCTCTGAAAAGCTGCTGGTGTGCGGGTTGATTGCGCCCTCAAAAGTGCCGATGGAGACCTCGTAGTCATTGCGCGTGTCGACCAGCACCACACCGGGCTCATGGATGAGCTGGTTCCAGTCTTCGGGCTTGACGTATTCGCCGGCCATCAGGGCCGGGTGCACTTCGGGTACGCCCATGGTGACGATCTCGCGTTTGAGGCGCACCTTCATGCGGTAGAAGGGCATGGCGTCGGCCCAGGCCTCCTTGTGCTCCAGCATTGCCAGGCGCGCGTCGCTGCGCAAATACGCCAGCACCGCCCGCACGCCGGCTTCGGGCCCGGCGATGGTGCCATTAATGCCTTCAGCGGCCAGCAGCAGCGTGCCCTTGACGCCATGGGCCTCACATTGCGCGAGCAGCGGCGCCTGCAGCGCGGCAAAGTCGGGCAGCTCAACAAACTGGTAGAGGGCGGCGGTAAGGAATTGGGACATGGGGCAAAAGGGCGGCGGAACGGGGAACCAGAAACGGGGGCACCAAAACAGGGTGATTTGGGCGCCAGGTGCTGATTTTCGCCTTTACATACGGCGTAACACGGCTTGAACCCTGATTTTGTGACGAAAAGCACTGGAATCAAGCCGGCGTCCGGCGCTTTGAGGCCTTGGCTGATAGATATTTTGCTGCAATGCAGCAAAATAAACGTATGCTTATTGATTGAGGGCTAAAGCATTGTGATTGCAGCCCCCGGTTTTCCTTTTCAATGACAACACACCTTCACACCCCCCTCCAGCCATGGCCAAAAGCCTGAGCAGCCTCTGGCTGAAAAGCATGCGCCGCGTGAGCAAGGCCCAACAGGCCCAGCAGGCGCAGGGCTTGCGGCTGTTTGAAAGCATGCTGCCCAAGGCCGCGCCGGCCAAAAAGCCGCGCCGGCCCAAGCTGAAACTGCTCAAGCTGGTGGCGGCCGTGCCTGAACCAGTTGCCAAAGCCGCCCCGAAAACCCGCCGCCCCACGGCCGCACAGGCGCGCGCTGCTGCCGGCTTGCCCGGCACCTGGCGCAAAGCTTGGTTTACCTTGCCGGGAGACGGCTTGTGGACGGATACGCGGCGCATGCTGTACTGGCTTTACCTGCCCGCCGGTGTGCCTTGCGCACCGGGTGTGTCTGACACGCCGGCCAAACCGCTTCCACTGGTCGTGATGCTGCACGGCTGCCAGCAGACGGCGGCCGACTTTGCTGCCGGCAGCCGCATGAACCAGCTGGCCGAGCGCAAGGGCTTTGCGGTGCTGTACCCGCAGCAATCAAGCACCGCCGACGCGCACCGCTGCTGGCACTGGTACAAGCGCGCCACGCAAAAGGGCGAGGGCGACATCGGCGTAATCGCCGCGATGGTGGCGCAGGTGCAGCAAAAGCATGGGCTGGACACCTCGCGCACCTATGTGGCGGGCCTGTCTGCCGGCGCCGCACTGGCGGCCATTCTGGCGCTGCGCCATCCGGGGCTGTTTGCCGCTGTGGGCATGCATTCGGCGCCGGTGTTCGGCACCACACATTCGCCTTTTAGCGCCTACCGCGCGATGCAGCACGGCTCGGCCTCGTCGTACGGCGCGGCGGCGCGTGAATTTGCCGGTGCGCAGCCGCAGTTTCCGGGCATGCCGGCCATCCTCATTCATGGCAATGACGACAGCGTGGTGCGGCGGGTGAATGCCGACCAGCTGGCCGAGCAGTTTGAAATCATCAACGGCCCGGTGCTGACGCAAAGCGCATCGCGTGAAGAGCCGGCGCTGCGCCGTTGCCCCGAACGCCGCGGCGGGCGCAAGCCGCGCCACGCCTATCAAACATCAACCTGGTACGCGGGCCGCAAGCCGCAACTGGTGAAGTGCGATGTCGACGCGCTGGGTCACGCCTGGAGCGGTGGCGACGTCAGCGTCAAATTTAATGAGCCGCAGGGCCCCGACGCGACGCTGATGATGTGGACCTTTTTCAGCTACCACCGCCGCGAGCCGGTTGCGCCCGAGACCTGAGGCGGCGCCAGGCTGCTGGCGCTATTAATTTGGTAGCGGGTTGCGCTCTTGCTTATTGGGTTTGAGCCCGATTTGAGCCTCGATTTTGACCTTTTAAAGCCTTCAGCGCACCGTGGATGCCCGCATGGAAAGCAAGCCTGACATGAAACTCTGCACGGCGTCGGTGTAGGCGCCGGGCAGGCCCAGCGTGGTGTTGACCTGCTCATGCGTCAGGTTCTGGGGCAAGACGCTGACTGGCGTGTTCCTGGCGGCAGCCTTGGCCGCAAAATCCCGCGCCTGCGCGCAGGGGCCGTCGGCCCGCTGTGTGGAGCACACCAGCAGCATGGGTGTGGCGTCCGGCGCCAGCACGCTGCTGGGTGATACGGTGCGCCAATACGCCGGGTCCGCGCCGAAGACGCGGTCGTAAAAGCGCATGTGGCGGGCGTTCATGATGCGCTCCAGGTCCAGCGCGGCGCTGTCGAGCGCGACGGTGCCCAGCCATGGCCGGGCGCCGGCCTCTCGCGCCAGCGCCGGCGACGCGCCCAGCAGCGCCACCAGGTGTGCGCCGGCCGAATGCCCCATGAGGATGACTTTTGCCGGGTCGCCGCCCCAGGAGGCCGCCAGCGACTGCGTTTTGGCCAGCGCTGTGGCCACGTCATGCGCCTGCACCAGAGGGTCAACTTGCGGCGAGAGACGGTAATTCACCGAGACGAAGACATAGCCTTTTTGCCGGACCCAGTAGGCCACCTTGTTGTCGACCACATTGGCCATCGCCTTGTTGCCCACCATCCACGCGCCGCCGTGCACCATGACGATGACGGGCGCCTTTGCCGCGTCCGTCATGGCGGCCGGCAGGTACACGTCCATGCGCTGCCTTGGATCCGTGCCGTAGGCGATGTCGGTGATTTGCCGCACCTCGGCCGGTACGGTGGCTTTGGCGGCCTTGGTGGTTTTACGCTCCAGGCGGCCATTGTCCTGCTGGGCGGGCGCCTGCCCGGCGTGGAAAAACGCGGCCAGCATCAGCGCAAGGACCGGCCAGCGGGGAAGTCGGAGGGCAGGGGGCATGCAATGGCTCCAGTGATGTTGCGCCGGGGCGGGCCGCAAAGCTTACCCGGCCCGCCTCAAAACCCAAAAAGGCCGGCGCACACGGCGCCGGCCGGGAATCACCTTCAGAGGAAGTGGTAGCGCAGGCCGAAGTTGACCTGGTTGACCGCGCTGGTGCCGGTGGCGGACGTACCGACGCGGTTGTAGTGCACCAGCTCCGCCGTCGCGTCTACGTTGGGCGAGATGGCATAGGCCACGCCGGCGCCCAGCGCCAGCGAGGTGTTGGAGCCGGTCGTCGATACGTTGGGGGTGCCGCCGGTGGCCGACGCCGTGTCCAGCGAGGTGTGCCATTGCTCGATACCGGCGCGTCCGTAGGCCGACCACTGGTTGTCCAGCGGCGCGATGCCCAGCACATGCAGGCCAAAGCCGTGCGCCTTCCAGGTGCCCGAGGCGGTGTCCGCCGCCGGCGACGTGATGGCGGACTGCAGGTCCGTCGAGCCGATGCGGTCGTAGCTGGCTTCGAAGGCCAGGTTGGGGTTGAGGCGGTAGCCCAGCCGCAGGCCCCCTGTGGCGCTGGGTGTGCTGGTCGAAGTGCTGCTGGCCAGGCCCTGGTTATTCAGTGCGCCGTCAATGCTGCCGCCCAGGCTGGACGTGCGGCTGTAGGCGATATTGCCGCCAAGGTAAACATCCGGCGATTGCGATGCCAGCGGCGCCGCCAGTGCCGTCTGGGCTGCCATGGCGGCGCCCAGGGACAGTGCAGCGGCAGACAGGCGCAACAGTTTGGATGAATGGGTGAACTTCATGATTTCTCCGGAAAAAGCCGGCGCATGGCGCCGGCAAGCTCTCTGATCTGCCTGGGTGGGCAACGAGCGCCCGTCATAAGCGCCCTTTATTCAACCCAGGCCGCGCAGGACCCTGCGCACCGCCATTGAGCGACGCATCGGTGTAGCGGCGGTCTAGCGCTGGTAAAGCAACGGTAAAAAAATGCATGGCATTTGTGACTTTACGCAGCGCCCCGCATCACTCGCCTTCTCAGGCGTAATGCACCAGATTCAAGATCGGCAGCGGGCCGCCCGGGAACTGCGCCAGGCGCGCCCCTACGTTCAGTGCGCCCAGGTCGATTCCTGAGAACCCGAGCCGGCCGATCAACGCGGCCACGGTGGCTTTGGCCGCAGCGTCGTCGCCTGAATAAAACAGCACGCGCTTGCCGCCCTGGTCGGCCGGGTCGGTGGCCAGCAGCGCGGCGGCCAGGTGATTGAAGGCCTTCACCACGCGTGCGCCGGGCACCAGATCGCTCACTACCTCGCTGGAGAGGCGACCGTTGAGTTCGGCGGGTTTGAAGAGCGGCGCCTCAATCGGGTTGTTGGTGTCGATGACGATGCGCCCGCCGAAGTCAGGCAGGCCAGCCAGCGCAGTGGGCAGCTTGCCCCAGTTGACGGCGACAAAGACGATGTCCTGGGCGGCGGCTTCTTCACGGGTGCCGGCTTTGATGCTGGGGCCCAGTTCGCGCACCAGGTCTTTCAGCGAATCGGGGCCGCGGCTGTTGGCGAGCGTGGCCTGGATGCCGTGGCGGGCCAGGACTTTGGCGACGGCCGAGCCAATGGCGCCGGAGCCGATGATGCCGATGGTGGGGGTGATGGGGGTGATGGGGGTGGTGATTGCAGTCATAAATTCAATCCTTGGGTTGTTGATGGGTTGCCAATCAGTTGCTAACTTGCTGCTGATGGACTGAATGATGGGATTTGGATTGCCTTTTGGTAAGTCAGTAATGCCTTGAATCATCTTCAAGCATTGGTTGAAGAAAGACCGGAACAGTCCTAACATCGGCCCCATGGAAACACTGGCCAACCTCGAATCCTTTGTCCGCAGCGCCGAAGGCCGCAGCTTCTCGGCCGCGGCGCGGCGCCTGGCGCTCACGCCGGCGGCCGTCAGCCGCAACGTCGCCATGCTGGAGCGCAACATTGGCGTACGGCTGTTTCAGCGCTCGACCCGCAAGCTCACGCTGACTGAGGCCGGTGAGCGCTTTCTGGCCTCGATAGGCGGCAACCTCGACGCGCTGCAGTCGGCGATTGCAGCCGTGGCCGGTGATGGCGGCGAACCCGCCGGGCCGCTCAAGGTCAGCATGTCGCCCACCTTCGGCATCGATTACATCCTGCCGCTGCTGCCGGCCTTCCTCGCCCGCTACCCCTTGGTGCGGCCTGACTGGTATTTCGAAAACCGACCGGTGGATTTGATCGCCGAGGGTTATGACGCGGCCATAGGCGGCGGTTTTGAGCTGTCGCCGGGCGTGGTGTCGCGCCCGCTCGCGCCCATGCACCTGGTCGCCGTGGCGTCGCCTGCCTTGATGGCTGGCCGGCCCGCGCCTGTCGACCCGGCAGGGCTGGCCGCGCTGCCCGGCATCGTCATGCGCTCCAGCGCCAGCGGCCGGGTGCGCCAGTGGGTGATGCGCGACGCCGCCGGTGCTGAAATGGCGGCCGGCACCAGCGAATCAGTGGTGCTGAGCGACCCGACCGCCATGCGCGCCGCCGCGCTTATGGGCCTGGGCGTGACGCTGATCGCCGTGCCCGACGTGCTGCCGCAGCTGGAGCGCGGCGAGCTGGTGCGGGTGTTGCCGCACTGGTATGTGGATGCAGGCGCGATCTCGGTTTATTACCCCACACGTAGCCAGATGCCCGCCAGGACCCGCGCCTTCATCGACTTTGTGGCCGAGGGCTTTGAGCGCCAGGAACTGGGCCGGCGCTTTGCGGGCAGCCTGGGCTAGGGTCTAGGGGCTTGGGGCTTCGTGGAGGGCCTTTTGCGCTTGCCAGCAAACATCGCGCACTTCACCCACAATCCGGGTCTTCGCATCCCTTTGCATCTCTTGGTATCTCTTTGCACGCAGAAAGCTCTTCATGACCACCCAATCCCCCCACCTCAAAGTCGCCGTGATGGGCGCAGGCGCCGTCGGTTGTTATTTCGGCGGCATGCTGGCCCGCGCCGGCCACGATGTGGTGCTGATCGCGCGGCCGCGGCATGTCGACGCCATCGAAGAGAGCGGCCTGCACATGGAAACACGCAGTTTTGACGAACACGTGCGCCTGGCGGCCAGCAGCGAGCCGAATGCCGTGCAGGGCGCACAGCTGGTGCTGTTTTGCGTCAAGTCCACCGACACCGAGTCGGCCGGCGCGCTGATCCGCCCGCACCTGGCGCCAGGCGCGCTGGTGCTGTGCCTGCAAAACGGTGTGGACAACGCAGACCGTTTACGCGCCGTGCTGCCGGGGCATGCCGTGGCGGCTGCCGTCGTTTACGTCGCCACCGAAATGGCCGGCCCCGGCCACCTCAAACACCATGGCCGCGGCGATCTGGTGATTGAACCCTCAGCCCTCAGCGACACCGTGGCGCAAGCGCTGGTCGCCGCCGGTGTGCCAACAGAAATCTCGGCCAATGTGCGCGGCGCGCTGTGGGCCAAATTGATTTTGAATAGCGCTTACAACGCCGTCTCGGCCATTGCCCAGATGCCCTATGGCAAGACAGTGCAGGGCGTGGGCATCAAGGACGTGATGCGCGACGTGGTCGCCGAATGCCTGGCCGTCGCCAAAGCAGAAGGCGTGGAAGTGGCCGGCGACGTGCACGCCGCCGTCGACAAACTGGCCGGCAGCATGCCCAACCAATATGCCTCTACCGCGCAAGACCTGGCCCGCGGAAAACCCACCGAGATCGACTACCTCAACGGCCTGATCGTCAAGCGCGGCGAGGCGCTGGGCGTGCCGGTGCCGGCGAACCGGGTGCTGTGGGCGCTGGTGAAGTTGCTCGAGGGCAAACAGGTTTAAAGCAGCTCGCCCGGGCCTGCTCTTTACCGCGGCCGGTTGCCGCCCAGTTCTGCCAGCAAAGCGGGCAGGGCCTTGTCGGCCGTTTGGAGCTGCTCGGGGCTGAGTTGGGCCAGCAAGGCCTGCGCGGCGGTGTCCAGCGTTGTCAGCGCGGCGGTGCGCCTTTGCGCATCACGCAGCAGTTGCTGAAAAGCGTCCTTCGCCGTCGGCTGATCCTGCATAGCCTGGCCCGACGGGCCGGTGGTCGCCGTCTCCAGCAAGCTGGCGCGAAAAGCTTCCCAGGCCTGGCCTTGCTCGCGGGTGATCATCAGTTGAATTCGCAAGTCATACAGTTTGCCGCTGAGCTGCTCCCATGCCGTCTGGCTTCGCTGGGAGGCCGGCGCACCCGCCTGCGTGTGGCCCTGGCCGCCGCGCTGGCGCGGGCCACCGCCGCTGCCACCGCCAAATTGCGCATGGCTGCTGCAAGCCACACCCGCCAGAAAAAGGGCGGCAAGCCCCATTCGCCCGCGTGAAAAGGGGATGCCCCCGGCCCATGAAAAATGCATGTCTTCTCCCGATGATTGGCGCGCAGCCATCTGCGCCCGCGTATTTCAAAACGGATAAACATCGGGGATGTAGTGCCACGGTAAAGCCGGCGTAAACCGGGGCCGGAAACCGCGAACTTTACGTTGCTGGCCGCCGTGATGCTTCAGGCACGCAGCAACTTGATCATCGCCGCCAGCTCTTCACCGCCCAGGCCCGCCGCATCGGCGCGTTGAAAGAGGCCGGACGCAAAGGCCGGGAACTCGGTGTTGATGCCGGCCTCTTTGGCGGTGTCCAGCAGGCGTTGCGTGGCTTCGACCGAGATGCGCAGCGGGCTCTCGGAGATGGTGTAGTCGCCGGAGCGGATCACCTTGCCCTCATGCTGCAGAAAAGCGCCGAAGGTCGGCGCGATGCCGTTGACGATCTCGCCGTAGTGCGCGACGTCGAAGCCTTCGGCCTCAGACACGCGCGCGCCGTGCAGGAAGCCGAGGATCGCGCCGTAGACATACGACAGCGTGGCCAGGTCCATCGCTGCGGCGGCGCTGATTTTTTCGCCCAGGTAAATCACGTTGCCGGCCAGCACTTTGAGCAAGGGTTCGGCTTCGCGGTAGCTGGCTTCGGCGCCTGAGAGCAGCAGCGGCGTGTCGGGCTTGCCCATCTGGCTGGGGCCGGCCTGGATGGCGCCGTCGAGGTAGCGGGCGCCGTGTTGCTGCGCCCAGGCTTCGCTGCTGCGGGCGTCTTGCGGGCTGCCGGTGGTCAGTTGCAGCAGCAGCCTGCCGGTGATGGCCTCGGCCACATCGGGCAGGGCCAGGATGGCGTCTGCCGCCTTGTAGTCATAGACGCACATCACGGCCGTGGGGCTGGCGCGCACGGCTTCGGCGGCGCTGGGCGCGAGCACTGCGCCCTGTGCGACGAGAGCCGCGGCTTTGCCGGGTGTGCGGTTCCATACCGTGACCTGGTAGCCCTGATCAAGGTAGAGCTGTGCGAGGGTGGTGCCCATAGAGCCCAGGCCAATGACCGAAACCTTTGAGACCGCTGAGGTCTTTGCATCTGCATTCATGACGATTCGCTTTTAAAAAAATGGGGTTAAACGATGAGGGGAGTGCATCGTAGAAAATCCACTTGCGAAGCGTCAAGTACCTACTATAAAGTGAGGTACTTACTAAAAAGTAAGCAAGAAAAGTATTGGAGCGCCATGAAAGTCACTGCAGGCAAAAAAGCACCGGCCACACCCGCGAGAAAACCGTCGGTCAAAACCTCGGAAAAGCCCAAGAAGACGGCGCCCGAGCCCTTTACCTGCGGGATCGGCCCGGCCTTTGAAGTCATAGGCGGGAAATGGAAGGCGGTGATTTTGTGGGAGCTACACACCGAGGCGCGCCGCTTCGGTGAGTTGAGGCGGCTGGTGCCCGACATCAGCGAAAAAATGCTGATCCAGCAACTGCGCGAGATGGAAGCCGACGGCATCGTGCACCGGCTGGTGTTTCATGAAGTGCCGCCGCGAGTCGAGTACTCGACGACGGAGCTTGGCAAGTCGCTCAACGACGCATTGGCCCCGCTGGCGGATTGGGGCGACCGCTACGCGCAGCGCGGGTGAGCAGGCGCCGCGCGCAGTGGCCCGGCGCCCCTGAGGATTTAACTGTCGGCCCGAATGCCCCGCAGCATGATGATGCCGCCCAGGTTGCGTGTGTCGGCGCGCATGCGGGTGCGCAAGCCTTCGGCGGTAGAGGGCGACGGTTGCCAGCCCACGGTGATCAGGCGCTGGCGCGTCTCGCTGGTTTTGAGCACGTCGATCACGGCGGCGCCCAGTTTGTCGCGCACCGGGGCGGGCAATGACGCAGGGCCGGCCAGCGCGGTGAACAGCTCCATGTCGGCGCCCATGATGCCGACTTCGCGCAGCGTCGGCAGCTCCGAGGCGAGCATGCTGCGCTGGTCTGATGTGACGCCAATCGCTTTCATCTTGCCCGCTTTGACCTGCTGCATCGCCAGGCCAGGCGGCAGCAGGGCGGCTTGCAGTTGTCCGCCCAGCATGGCGGTGATGATCTGCGGGTTACCGGGGTAGGGCACATGCATCACGCCCAGGCCGCCGCTGCGGCTTTTGATGAGCTCCATGCCCAGGTGGCCGGGTGTGCCAGCGCCGGGTGAGCCGTAGTTGGCCTTGTCGCCCTGGTTGCGCAGCCAGGTCAGCCATTCCTGCGGGGTTGTGCCCAGCGCGAAGTTGCTGACCACCAGCACCATGGGCGTGGTGCCGATCAGCGCGATGGGCGCCAGGTCAACCGCTGGGTCGTAAGAGGCCATCGGGTTGAGCAGCTTGGCGATGGTGAGCTGGCTGTTGTTCATCACGCCGAAGGTGTGCTGGTCGGTCGACTTGGCCACCTGGTCGGCGGCAATCGTGCCCGAGGCGCCGGCCTTGTTTTCAACCAGCACGGGCTGGCCCAGGGATTTGGACAGTTGCTCGCTGATCGCGCGCGCGGACAAGTCTTGCACCGAGCCCGGCGGAAAGCCGATGAGCAGGCGAATGGGTTTGGTGGGCCAGTCCAAGGCGACAGGCGCGGCTGCAACGGCAGCAGCAGGGCGGGCAGCTGGCGTTTTCGCGGCTGCTGCCGGCGTGACCTTGCCGCTTGCCGTGTTGCCCTGAGGGGCCTGTGCAAAGGCGCTGCCGCCGGTTAATGCCAACAGGGCCGCCTGCAGAAGGTGCGCGCGCCGTGAGAGATGAATCCGCTTCATGAGATGTCCTTTTTCGAAAATGAATAAGCCGCTGTTGGACCTGGAGGCAAGCCGTGGCGGCGCTCGCAAACCGGATGGCACACGCAGCGATGCAAGAGCCTCCCGCTCCACGCACCCGCGCTCCTCCTCTTGTCAATCCCGCCTCTGTCTGTGAGGGCCATTCTGTGGAGCGGTGAGGGCCATGGCAACCCTGTCAGGGATGACAGGGGGCGTGGATATAAGGTCGCGCACGGCAGACGAGTGGTGTGCCATGCAGGCAGACTAAGCCGCAAGGAAGCAGCAAGGAAGGAGTCAGCAAGCGGCGGGAACACAGGCGGAATGCGGGCCGCGACAGGGCCTGGTGTTTGTGCCAGGGTTTGTGTCAGAGATAACAGCGAAACGGAAGGCCGGTTAGCGGCTGTTGCGCGGTTGAAACTTTGGGCGAGATTGGTTTTTGCACGCCTTAAGCCATTGGTTTTCCGTCACCGGCGGCACAGCGAACTATTGGCTAGCGGCCCGCAATCGCAGGGAAGCAAGGCGGACTACAAGGGCAAAGTAGCCGGTGCGGTTCAGGCCGGTTTGGCCAGCAATTTGGTGATCAGCCGCCAGTGCTGCGGCTCCACCGGCGTGATCGAGAGCCGGTTGCCCTTGCGCAGGATCACCAGGTCTTCCAGGTCTTTGTTGGCCCGCAACTCCGGCAGCGCCAGGTTGCGGGTCTTCTTCAGCACCTTCACATCCACCAGTTGCCAGCGCGGCTCTTCGGGTTTGGACTTGGGGTCGTAGTAGTGCGACTTGGGGTCGAATTGCGTCGGGTCGGGGTAGGCAGTAGACGCCACCTCGGCAAGGCCGACGATGCCCGGCTCGGCGCAACTGGAGTGATAAAACAGCACGCCATCGCCCACACGCATTCCGTCGCGCATGAAGTTGCGCGCCTGGTAGTTGCGCACACCGACCCAGGGCACGGTGGATTTTTTTGCCGCGAGTGCGTCGTCGACCGAGCATTCTTCGGGTTCGGATTTCATCAGCCAGTAGCTTGTCATGGGGGCCTCGTCTTGCCAGGTTCCGGGATGGCCCAAGCTTAGCGGATGGAGGCGTTTTGCGCAGCGGGGGAGTCACCGCAAGGGGCTCCAGAAACGCTATTGAAAGTTCAGTTTGAGGTGCAGGGGCGCCAGGGTGTGCAGAAAGTCCGCTGCGTCAGAGATCTGCCCGGCGCTCAATACGCCAGAGAGATGGCGTTTGTTGGCGATGACCCGTTCGGCGGCCTCTACAGCAATCGGTGCTGTGATGGCATAGATGTCTTGCCCGCTGACGGTGGCGCGGCGTTCGTCCTTTCCGCGGCGAATGACGGCTTCGACCATAAACCTTTGCGCGGACCGGCCGCTGGCATCCACGCTGGGTGGCGGGGCTGTGTCCGGGTCGGACAGGTCGCCCAGGGGGGCCAGCGTCATCACTTCCCTGATGTGGGTGAATTTCACATACCTTGAAAGCGCCACACTGTCTGCGGTGGTGAATTCTTCGACCACGGTTTGCCGGCCCACTGGTGCGGGAAAAACCCATTCTGTTCGTGCCGCGCTGCCTTCGTGCAGGCTCAGCTGGCCGTTTGAAAATACCAGCCGCTTTCCGCCCCTTCGTTCTTCGGCCACTTCTATGGTGATGCGCGTGCCTCGTGTCGGCTTCCAGCTGCTGAGCGCAAAGGCGAGGGTGATCTCGTCGGCATCCGGCCAGTCCCGCATGGCGGCGGTGGCGAGCAGGCTGCCCAGCGCGCCATAAAACGCGGAGGCCGGCGCGATGATGATGCCGGCCTCACGCGCGCGGCTGTCGTAGTGCTGAAAGGCGGCCGCGGCGATTTCCGGCTCCGCCACCACGTCGATGTAGGGCGTCTTCATGCGCAGCGCGGCCTCCATCAGCGGCGCGGCCGTCAGGGAAAACGGGCCGGCAGCATTGATGACAGCGGCGACGCCGCTCACCGCGTGGTCCAGCGACGATGCATCGGTCAGCGATGCGGCGCGGACTTCGAGTCCGCCCTTTTCGCGAGACAGCGCTTGCAGCCGGGCCGTGTCTCGCCCCGAGAGCACGGGGATCCATCCGCGCTGCTGAAGCTGCGCAATGATGAAACGGCCTGTATGGCCGTAGGCGCCGAAGACGGTGATTTTTTTGTTCGATGTCATTGCGTGATTTCTCTTTGGTGTTGCAGGGCGATACAGATCTGTAGCGTTTGGCGAGTCTACGCTACTGATCTGTAGCGCGTCAACCGGACATCCGTTAAGATGGCGCATGCTGCAAAAAAAGAACGCCCCGCCAGAGGCAGGCAACCCGGGCTCGGTGCGCGACCGGATACTCGACACGGCTGCTGAGCTCTTCTATACGGAGGGTGTGCGGGCAGTCGGGGTCGATCTGGTCGTCGAGCATTCGGGCGTTGCCAAGACCAGCCTGTACCGGCACTTTTCAACCAAGGACGATCTGGTGGCGGCTTTCCTGGAGCGGGACGACCGCGCTTACTGGAAATCGTGGGGTGAGATCACGGCGAAGTTCAAGGATGACCCTGGTGCGGAACTGCAAGCGCATGTCCGCTGGATTGCGCAGTACATCGCACGGCCGAGCTTCAGGGGCTGCCCGTTTATCAATGTGCTGACTGAGTTTCCTGAAGCAGGTCACCCGGCGCGGGTGGTGGCGCTGGGCCACAAGACTGAATTACGCCGGCGTGTTTTGGGTCTGACCAAGGCGATGGGGGTGGCCAAGCCTGCGCCCATGGCGGATCAACTGGTGCTTTTGATCGATGGCGCGTATGTCAATGGCCAGATGGGCAAACGCGGTCCTTCGCAGTCGCTGGTGGCCGGGGCTTTGGCGCTTGTTGCCATGAATGCGCCGGGCAGCCGGCACCCGGGCTGATCCCGGCTTCGCTCTTGAGGTAATTTACCGCCGGAACTTGCCGTCCGTACCGATGATCGAGAGATCGGCAAAGTCCAGGCCGGTATGGTCTTCGGGTGAGAAGTTCACCTCCAGGCCGCCCAGGTCGTATTTGCGCAATCCGTCCAGCGCCGCCTGGAGTTTCTCGCGGGTGGGTTTGGGGCCGGCGCGGCGCAGTCCTTCAACCAGCACCTTGGCGGCCGCAAAGCCTTCAAGCATCGCGGGGCTGATGTCGTCTCCACCCTTGGCTTTGGCCAGTTCCTGGGCTTCCTTGACCATGCTGAAGGCAATGGAGCGCTCATAAGGGAAGACCTGGGTCACGATCACGCCGCGCGCGTTTTCACCCAGGCTTTTGATGAAGCCGGAGGATGCGTTGTTGGACAGCGTCACGATCTGGGCCGCAGAGCCGGCTGTGCGGAAAGCCTTGGTGCCGTCTACCACCGCCTGGCCGGATGCCACCATGATGATGGCTTGCGCATTGGACTGCATGACTTTGGGGGCGATGGGAGCGAAATCGGGTTTGGCGCGGTTGAACTTTTCAAGCACGGCGGGCTGCAGCTTGGCCGTGGCCAGGCCTTTCTGCGCGCCGGCGACGCCGTCGGCGCCGAAGCTGTCGTCGGCATAAATAATCGCGATCCGCGTGATGCCCATGGAGTGCAGGTGGCTGACGGCTTTTTCGGCTTCACGCTGGTAGGTCGCGCGCACATTAAAAATGTACTTTTGCACGGGCTGGTGCAGCACCATGGCGCCGGTCGACGGGCCCACCAGCGGCACACCATGCTTTGTGAGGTGAGGAATGATGGCTTCGGTGTGGGGTGTTCCACGGGTCAGGAAAAGCGCCACCACGTTTTGCTCTTCAATCAGCTTTTTGGCGTTCTCGCTGGCCAGCTTGGGCTCGAACTTGTCGTCAACCGAAATGAGTTCGATCTTTTGCCCATTGACGCCGCCCTTGGCGTTGACGGAATCGATATAAAGCTTGGCGCCGTCGGTGGTTTCTTTGACACCCGCACCGACAGGGCCGGTGAACCCGGCGGTTTGCCCGATCAGGATCTGCGCCTGGCTGGCGTGGGTGATCGCGGCCAGGGCAAGGGCTGTACACCATACGGTTAATTTGTTCATTTGAAGCCTCCAGAGAGTAAGTCTCTTGGGTTCAAATCTAACCAATAAAGCATGCCAGTGAGAAGCAGGAAAACCAGTACCGGAGCCGTAAATTTGCGACTTAAGGCATAAATTGCGGGGAAATCGGCCGTGAAAGGACTCACTTAAACGACGTTGAGGTTGTCGATGCAAGGCTAGCGTCTGGTCATCCACCCGGCCATGGTGTCGAGCAGCTCCTCACGCACCTGCGCATCGGTGCAGCCTGAACGCACCAGCACATGGAAGGCGTGGTCGGCGCCTTCCACGATGTGCAGGGTGGCCTTTTTGCCCAGACTTGCCGTGGTTTGCGTGATCAGATCCAGATCGGCGAGAGCATCGCGCGTGCCTTGCAGGAAAAGCATGGGCAGCTTCACATCCGCCAGGTGCGCGGCGCGTTCGATGGAGGGCTTGCCTGCGGGGTGCAGCGGAAAACCCACCAGCACAATGCCCTTCACCCCAGGCAAGGGCCCAGCCGCCTGGGCTTGCGTGCTCATGCGCCCTCCGTATGACTTGCCGCCGGCAAATAGCGGCACATCGGGCATGTGCCGCGCCGCTTCAGCGACCGCCGCCCGGATTGCGGCATGCGCCACGGCGGGGGAGTCCGGACGCTTGGAGCCTTGTTCCATGAATGGAAAGTTAAAGCGCAGGCTGGCGATGCCGCGTTCCGCAAGACCCTGGGCGATGGCCTCCATGAAGGCGTGGTTCATGCCCGCGCCTGCGCCGTGGGCAAACACATAACAGGCCTTGGCGCTGACGGGCGCCTGCAGCAGGCCGGAAGTGGTGCCGCCCGGTGCGAGCGGAATGGTCAGTGAAACAGGGCGTGCCGGCATCAATGGAGTGTGTATCGGCTTGTGCCGCTCGGCGCTTATGCGGAAGGCTTGTTCACAGGATCGGCGATCCCGGGCGGCAGGCGATTGAGCAGCCAGCGGATCGCCAGCGGAACCAGCACCAGGTCGTCGGCGATGCCGATGACGGGCAGGACGTCAGGAATGAAGTCAATGGGTGAGAACAGATAGAGCGCAATTGCCGCGGTACCCCATTTCAGCCAGACGGGCGCCTCGGGGTGGCGCAACGCGGTCCACAGCCGCCGCGCATCGCCGCGGATCAGGACCCAAAGCAGGGTCAGGCGTTTGAACATGAGAGCTCCTTGGGTGAAGGTGCAGGCCCGGCGGGCCGCTGGCATCCACATGGCGCTGTTTGCCCGGGCTGCAAGGGCCCTGACAGGGCGTTACATTCGCGGCGAACTGGCTCTGCGATCAGTGCGCCAGATCGGCAACCAGCTTGGCTGCCGCCTGAACAGCCTCGGCGCGCGTGGGCCAGGTCCTGTCGCTGTCATGCAAGGGGGGCAGTGACTCAACGTGGACGACGTCGATATACCAGGGACCGTCAGGGAAATGGCACAGCCTGGCCATGTAGTTGCGGCCGTTGGCCACACCGGGCACGTATTCCTCAATCGGTTCGGGTTCTTCTTCGGGTGTTTCGGGTACTTCGGGGGCCATCGGGTTTCTCTCCAAATCCTGATTATCGGCAAGCCGTCCAGCTAATTCTTGAGGTCCACTTTGAGCGCAGCGAGCTTTTTGGCGTAAGCATCTCTGCGTTTTGCCGCTTTGTCTGCCGTCTCGATAGCCATCCGAATCGCCTTGGGGCCTTTTTTGGCGGCAGCCGCTATCAGTTTGAATTTGTGCGCAGCCTCTGCCTCCGCCCTCCTGAAGGTGGCGATGAGTTCGGCATGGGCAATGGGTGTGTTCACAAAGTGCCCCGAGCTATTTGCCGCCGGCTCAGGCCGCAGCTTCATCCAGAAATGCCGACAGCAATTCGGCACACCGGGCGGCATGGCTGGTGATGAGGAAATGGCCCGCACCCTCCACGGCGAAGGGGCGCACGTCGGGCAGGCAAGCCCGCAAGGTGTCGGTGATGGCCACCATTGCTGGATTCGCCTCGCCGCCGCGCACCAGCAGGACGGGTATGTCCAGCGCGGCGCAGTCCCTGGCCTTCACCTCGGAGGTGACCGTGCGCCAGTCCAGCACATTCACGGTGGCCGTCTCTCGGCAATAGGCTTTCACGGCGTCAGGCATGGCGGCAAAGACGCCGGGGCCGCCCCAGAAGTCAATGACTCGGGCGGGGGCGTTCTGCTCGCCGGCGTTGACGGCGGCCTCAAAGGCCTGACTCATGCGAACCGTTTCGTCGTACAACCTGCCGCCGTCGTGCTCGCGGATCAGCGGTATGGGGTTGGCCTCAAACAGGCTCAGGCTGGCGATATCGGCAGTGCGGGAAAGGGCCGCAGCCAGTGCCACGGTGCCGCCAAAGGAATGGCCGACCAGGTGGACCGGCTGGCCGATGTGGCGTACTACCTCCTGCACCAGTTGCACTTCATGTTCGATGCCGCAGTCTTGCAGGCTGCGGGTGTCTGTGGTACCGCCGTAGCCGCACAGGCTGGTGGTGACCAGCCGGTAGCCCGGGCTGAGGTGGCGCTGCACCTGGCGCCAGGCCGCGGTGGTGCTGTAGGAACCGGGCAGGAACAGAACAGCCGGGCCCTGGCCGGATTCGACGCAGTCGATGGTTCGTTCTTTTTGCGTTCCGGTCTTCACCGTCAGCATGTTTGTCTCCTGTCGTCCCTGTGACGTCCGCTCCAAGGGCGAAGCCGACCCGCTCTATGCACCTGCCTTGCCGATCTGGAAAGTTACCCGTTCCGGCCGGCCCGCAGTGTTGAGTTTTGTGGCGACTTCGGGCGTTTCCGCCAGCAGCACGCCTTTTTTCCACACCTTCAGCCGGTTGGCCCGCAGCCGGATCGCCTCCGCCGGGTCCCGTGCTTGCAGCAGCACAAAACTCGCATCGCAACCGACCTCCAGCCCGTAGCCTTTGAGGTGCATCACCTTGGCGGCATTGGTCGTTACCGCTTCAAAACACTGGCGGATGCCTTTCTGGCTGGTCATCTGGGCGACGTGAAGGCCCATGTGGGCGACTTCCAGCAGGTCGGCCGAGCCCATGCCGTACCAGGGGTCCATCACGCAGTCGTTGCCAAAGGCGACGTTGACGCCTGCGGCCATGAGTTCGGGCACGCGCGTCATGCCGCGGCGTTTGGGATAGGTGTCGTGGCGGCCTTGCAGGGTGATGTTGATAAGGGGGTTGGCGATGACGCTGACGCCGCTCTCGGCAATCAGGGGCAGCAGCTTGCTGACGTAGTAGTTGTCCATGCTGTGCATGGAGGTGCAATGCGAGCCGCTGACGCGGCCTTGCAGGCCCAGGCGCTGGGCTTCAAACGACAACGTTTCGATATGGCGCGAGAGCGGGTCGTCGGACTCGTCGCAGTGCATGTCGACCAGCAGGCCGCGTTCGGCGGCGATTTCGCAGAGCAGCTTGACGCTGGCTGCGCCGTCGGCCATGGTGCGCTCAAAATGGGGTATGCCACCGACCACGTCGACGCCCTTGTCGAGTGCACGTTTGAGGTTGTCTACGCCGTCCTTTGTGCGCAGCACGCCGTCTTGCGGGAAGGCGACCAGTTGCAGGTCGATGTAGGGTGCGACGCGTTTTTTGACTTCAAGCAGCGCGTCGACGGCCAGCAGGCTGGCGTCGCTTGTGTCCACATGGCTGCGAATGGCCAGCAGGCCCCTGGCGACGGCCCAGTCGCAGTAGGTGAGGGCACGTTCAATCAGCGCTTCGGCGGTCAGCAGCGGCTTCAGCTCGCCCCACAGCGCAATGCCTTCAAGCAGCGTGCCGCTTTCATTGACGCGCGGCAGGCCGTAGCTGAGGGTGGCGTCCATGTGGAAGTGGGGGTCAACAAACGGCGGGCTGAGCAGGCAGCCTGCGGCGTCGACCGTTTCACGGGCCTGGGCGCCAGAGATCGGGCCTTCGCTGATCTGGGTGATCTTGCCGTTTTGCACGGCAATGGAAACATTGCTGCGGCCGTCGGGCAGGCTGGCGTGGGTGATGAGGAGGTCAAGCATGGCGGTGGTGTCTGTTGGGTGTCAGCGTGCGCGCTGCGTGCGATAGCGGTATTGGCCGGTGGCTGGGCCGGCCTCGATGGTGACGCGGCGCAGCTTGTCATCATGCCCTGAGGACGCACGCGCCGTGAGCGCAATGCCCTGCGGCGTCGCGCGGCAGGCCAGGCCGCTGAGGGCGATTTCCGAATGGTCGTTGTTCATCTCTGCAATGCCGACGGTGTGCTCGGCGTGCAGGCTGCCGTTGGCGTCGCGGGTCATCCATTGAATATAGAGGAAGGATTGCGCGTACTGGTCGGCGTGCAACACGCGGTAAGTTCCTTGATTGTCTTTGCCCCAGGAGCCGCACATCTGGACCCAGCTCACCGCATCCGGCGTGGTGAAGGCGTCGTAGGGGTAGTCTTTGCCCAGCGCCTGCACATTCAAGCAGCTCAACGCCAGCAATGCCGTGATCAGTGCGCCTCTTAAGGGGGAGGTTGTTTCCATCAGCGCTCGCCTTTTCGGTAAGGTTTCATCAGCGCCTGAGGATACGCCGCCTTGCGCGCCACCAGCACCAGCGCCAGGATGGAGAGGGCGTAGGGCAGCATCAGGTAGATCTGGTAGGGCACGTTCACGATGCCCGAAGTTTGCAGGCGCAATTGCAGCGCGTCAAAAAAGGCAAACAGCAACGCGCCCAGCAGCGCCTTGCCGGGCCGCCAGGAGGCAAACACCACCAGCGCCACGCAGACCCAGCCGCGACCGTTGACCATGTTGAAAAAGAAGGCGTTGAAGGCCGACAGCGTGAGGAAGGACCCCGCCACGCCCATGAGCGCCGAGCCGGCCACGATGGCAGCGGTGCGCGTGGCCGCGACCGAGACGCCCTGGCCTTCGGCGGCCTGGGGGTTTTCGCCGACCATGCGGATCGCCAGGCCTGCCGGCGTGCGGTAGAGCAGCCAGGCGATCAGCGGTACCAGCAGCAGGGCCAGCAAGGTGAGCGGGGTTTGCGCGGCCAGCACGTTCAAACCGGTGCCGTCTAGCCATTGCATGGGCGCGAAGGGTGTGACGGTGGGCGGCGTATCAACTTTGGGAAAGCTCACGCGGTAGCCGTAGTAGCTGAGCGAGGTCGCCAGCAGCGTGATGCCCAGGCCCGCCACATGTTGCGACAGCGCCAGTCCGACGGTGAGAAAGGCATGCAGCAGGCCGAACACCGCGCCGGTGAGCGCCGCCACGCCCACGCCTACCCACAGCGGCGCACCGCCATACACAGCCAGCCAGCCGCTGAAGGCACCGGCGACCATGATGCCTTCGATGCCCAGGTTGAGCACACCGGCGCGCTCGCACAGCAGCACGCCCAGCGTGCCGAGGATGAGCGGCGTGGCGATGCGCAGGACGGCAATCCAGAAGGGGGCGGCGGCGAGGATGTCCAGAAGATCGCTCATGGCTTGCGCCCCCACACCACCCGGTACTGCGTCATCAGCGTGGCCACCAGCACTGAAATGAGTGAAGCCGCCACGATCACATCGGCGATATAAGTGGGCACGCCGACGGCCCGGCTCATGGTGTCGGCCCCGACCGGCACGCCGGCCACGAACACGGCGGCGGCGAGCACGCCCAGAGGGTTGAGCGCCGCCAGCATGGCGATCACGATGCCGGTGTAGCCGTAGCCGGGCGACATGTCGAGTGTGACGTAGCTGGTGCGGCCGGCCACCTCAATGGCACCGGCCAGCCCGGCCAGCGCGCCGGACAGTACCGCCACCAGCACCACGGTGCGGGTTACTGGCACACCGGCAAACGCTGCTGCCCTGGCATTGGCGCCTGTGGCGCGTATGTCAAAGCCGGGCACGGTGTATTTCATCAGTGCCCACAGGGCCACCGCCAGGCCGCAGGCCCAGATCAGGCCGGTGTGGATGCGGGTCTGCGGGATGAGTTTGGCGAGCTCCAGATCGCCTTGCAGCGCCACGCTTTGCGGCCAGCCCATGGCGGTGGGGTCTTTCATGGGGCCGTCGAGCATGGCCGAGACAAACAGCAGCATGATGAAGTTGAGCAGCAGCGTGGTCACGACTTCGTCGACGCCCAGCCGCGCCTTCAGCAGCGCGGGCCCCAGCAGCAGCAGGGCACCGGCGACGGCTGCGGCCAGCATCATCAATACAAAAAGCAGCCAGATGGGCAACTCAAACCCGGTGCCGCCGTGCAGGCCGCCCACGGCCACGGCGGCCAGCGCGCCGGCATACAGCTGGCCTTCGGCACCGATATTGAAAAGACGCGCTTTGAAAGCCACGGTGGCGGCCAGGCCCGTCAGGATGAGCGGTACCGCGCGGGTAAGCGTCTCGCTGAGCGCAAAGACCGAGCCGAAGCCGCCCTTGAACAGCAAGACGTAAGTCTGTCCCAGCGGCGCGCCAGCCCACAGCACCAGCAGCGCGCTGACGAGCAGGGTGAAGGCGATGGCGCCTATGGGGGCCAGCACCAAAGCCCAGCGTGAGGTCTGGGTTCTTTTCTCAAGCCTCATGCGGCTGCTCCCAGCTCGGGTTCGGCGTGCACGCCTGCCATGGCCAGGCCTATGGCTTCCCGTGTCCAGGCTTCGGCGGCCAGGGCCTCCGTCAGTCGGCCCGCGTGCATCACAGCCACGCGGTCGCCAAGCGCCATCACCTCGTCCAAGTCGTCGGAAATCACCAGCACTGCCGCTCCGGCGTCTCGCGCGGCGATCAGTTGCTGCTGCACATAAGCGACGGCGCCTATGTCCAGGCCCCAGGTGGGCTGGTGGGCAATGATGAGTTTGGGCGCCTGTGGTGCGGCGGCTTCGCTGGACGGCGCGACCAGAGCCCGCCCAAGAATGAGCTTTTGCATATTGCCGCCCGAAAGAGACCGCGCTGCCGTGTTCGGCCCGCCGCCGCGTACGTCGAACTCGCGCACGATGCGGCCCGCGTGGGCCTGCGCGGCCTGGCGCTTGACCCAGAACGCTTTGGAAAACGCCGGGCTGCGCAGGCGCTCGGATACCGCGTTTTCCCACACGCTGAGGTCGCCGACCACGCCCACAGCGTGCCGGTCTTCAGGGATGCGGGCGACGCCTTGCGTGACCAGCCAGGCGGGCGAGGCTTTCAGGGGCTGCCCCAGAAAGGTGATCTCGCCCTGGCTGGCCGCGCGCGTGCCGCACAGCAGCTCGGCCAGCGCCAGTTGCCCGTTGCCGGAGACGCCGGCAATTGCAACGATCTCGCCAGCCTTGAGCTCCAGTGAAACACGGTCCAGCTGGCCGCGCTCCGCGCCCGCTGTGCTGACGGCATCCAGCGCGCAGACCGCGTCGCCCGTTGACTGTGCAGGCCGGCGTTGCGTCGCCGTGACGGCGTGGCCGACCATCAACTGCGCCAGTTGGGCCTGGCTGGTGCCGGCGGCGGGCGCCTCGGCCACCAGTTTGCCGCCGCGCAGCACAGCCACGCGGTGGGACACGCGCAGCACTTCACCCAGTTTGTGGCTGATGAAGATGATGGAAAGCCCTTGCGCGACCATCTGGCCCAGGGTTTTGAACAGGTCTTCGCTTTCCTGCGGTGTGAGTACGGCAGTGGGCTCGTCCAGGATCAGGATGCGGGCGCCGCGGTACAGCGCTTTCAAAATCTCCACCCGCTGGCGTTCGCCAACAGAGAGGCTGCCGACTTTGGCATCCGGCGCGACCGGCAGTCCAAAGCGCTGCGCAACATCCAGCAGCTTGGCCCGGGCCGCGCTGCGGCGTGAAAAGAGCTGCCACAGCGGCTCGCTGCCCAGCATCACGTTGTCGAGCACGCTCAGGTTGTCGGCCAGTGTGAAATGCTGGTGCACCATGCCAATGCCGGCAGCCAGCGCCAGGCGCGGATTGCCCGGCGGCAAGGGCTGGCCGAAGATTTCAATCTGCCCTTCGTCGGCGGTGTAGTGGCCAAAGAGGATGGACACCAGGGTGGATTTGCCCGCGCCGTTTTCGCCCAGCAGCGCGAGGACTTCGCCGCTGTGCAGCTCGAGCGAAATTGCGTCGTTGGCGACAAGACTGCCGAAGCGTTTGGTGATGCCGCAGAGGCGCAGGACGGGTGTAGCTGTCACCATATGGCTCCTTCCCCCGCTGGGGGAAGGCTGGGATGGGGGCTGGCGGCGCTGGCGGGTGCGCCGTGCTTGCTCAAAGGTCGCTGGCCCTCACCCCAACCCTCTCCCAGGGGGAGAGGGAGTTGAAATCCCATCAAGGCTTCCATGCCGAAAGGAACGCCAGCAATACTTTCGCCGAGTTGTCCGCCGCGATGTGCATAAAGGTCTCCATCTCATTGGCTTCCTTGCCGCCGCCGGCCAGGTCGCTGAGCGAGCGAAAGGCGATGTAGGGCACGCCATTGCTGTAGGCCACCATGCCCACGGCCGCTGTTTCCATGTCGAGCACATTGGACTGGAAGGTCTTGAAGGTGTATTCGCGGAAGGCCGCGTTGTCGACAAAGGCCTGGCCCGACACGCCATTGCCGCCCACCATGAGTTGCGGCTTGTTCGTCAGGCACACGCCGGCGTTGCAGGCGCCCAGCTCGATATTGCCCAGGCCTCGGGCGACTTCCAGCATTTTGGGGTCGACCTCAAACCAGAACTTGCGTGTCGGCGCCGGGTTGGCGGCAGTGCGCGTTTCGACAGGGCGGGGGTAAAGCATGCCGAAGGGCGGCAGGGTCTGGCCGATCATGCGCTCTGGCACGCTGAATTGGCCGGGTGCGGTTTCGCGCGCCATCAGCACTTCGAGGTATTGCCCCCACTGGGCCGGCACGCTGACATCACCGATGTGCAGGGCCGGGTTGACGCCGCCGGCGATGCCGCTGAACACAATATGCGTGACCTTGAAGCGGTCCAGCGCCATTTGCGTGCTCATGGACGCATTGACCATGCTGATGCCGGACAGAAAGAGCACGACCGGCTTGCCCTGCAGCGTGCCGGTGGTGAAGTCGATACCGTGAATTTGATGCCTGACGGGGGTTTGCAGGCGATTGAGCAAGAGTGTGAGCTCAGGCTCGAAAGCCGACATCACGGCGATGCGGGGTGTTTCGTCCAGCCGCAGCGGCGTGCCGGAGGCCGCCCGGGTGGCGCAGCCGACTAGGCTGAAGGCCAGCAGCCCGGCGCTGAGAAAAGCCGCCAGCCAGGACGGAAAAAAGCGCCGCAGGCAGAACAGAACATGCATACGGCGCCTCCGGCCTCAGTTTTTTGAAGATTACTTGGTCGTGGACTTGGGCTGGCCGTCGTCGACCTTGACGGTGAACTTGCCGTCAAGAATGTCTTTTTCCTTGGCTCTCACCTTGGCCACGATATCGGCGGGGATCTTCTTCTCAAAAGTGCCCAGCGGGGCGAGTTCAGAGCCCTTGTGTTTCATCATCGAATACGGGCCGTAGTCTTCAGCCTTGAACTTGCCTTCTTTGACCAGCTTGATGGCGCGGTCAATGCTGGGCTCCATGTTCCACAGGGCCGACGAGACCACGGTGTCAGGGTATTTGTCTTGCGTGTTGATCACGTTGCCGATGGCGAGCTTGCCTTTTTCCTTGGCGGCGTCGCTCACGCCAAAGCGCTCGGCGTACATCACGTCGGCGCCCTTGTCGATCATGGCAAAGGCTGCCTCTTTGGCTTTGGGCGGGTCAAACCAGCTGTTGATAAAGCTCACGCTGAATTCAACCTTGGGGTTGGTTTCTTTCGCGCCGGCCATAAAGGCGTTCATCAGGCGGTTGACTTCCGGGATGGGGAAGCCGCCGACCATGCCGATCTTGTTGGTCTTGGTCACGCCGCCGGCGATCATGCCGGAGAGGTAGGCGGGCTCCTGGATGTAGTTGTCAAACACCGAGAAGTTGGGCGCCTGCACCTTGCCGGACGAACCCAGGAGGAAAGACACCTTGGGGAAGTCTTTGGCGACCTTGCGGGCAGCCGCCTCGACGGCAAAAGCCTCGCCGACGATCAGCGTGTTGCCGGCCGTGGCGTACTCACGCATCACGCGTTCGTAGTCGGCGTTCGACACGTTCTCGGTGGCTTTGTACTCGATCTCGCCGCGCGCCTCGGCCGCCTTGAGTGCCTTGTGCAGGCGGCTGACCCATTGCTGCTCAAACGGAACGGTGTAGATGGCGGCGACCTTGGTCTTGGCCTGGGCGAGGGCTACGCCGGGCAGGGCGACTGCCACCGCGGTGGCTAGCAGGACGAGTTGTCGGCGCTTGAATATCTGAGGCATGGGACTCTCCGGTTGGGTTGCAGGTGGGTAACGGTATCGGGGTGTCTGGGGTGATGCTATCAATTCAGGAGCTTCTTACGCTCGTCCCTATTGGGCTGGATGCCTATTTCGTGCCGAATATGCGGTCGCCGGCATCGCCGAGGCCCGGCAGAATATAGCCGTGGCTGTTCAATTCGCGGTCGATGGCGGCGGTGTAGATGGGCACGTCGGGGTGCGCGGTTTGCAGCGCCTTGATGCCTTCAGGGCAGGTCAGCAGGCAGACAAACTTGATGGACTTGGGGTTGAGTTCCTTGAGCCGCTCAACCGCCGCGATGGCCGAGTTGCCAGTGGCCAGCATCGGGTCGACCACGACGATGTCGCGCTCTTCCATGTCGTGCGGCATCTTGAAGTAGTACTCCACTGCCGTCAGCGTTTTCGGGTCGCGGTACAGGCCCACATGGCCGACGCGGGCGCCGGGCACCACGCTGAGCATGCCTTCCAGAATGCCGTTGCCGGCGCGCAGGATGGAGACAAACACCAGCTTCTTGCCGTCAATGACTTTGGAGGTGGTGACCTCAAGCGGGGTTTCGATCTCGATGTCCTGCATGGGCATGTCGCGGGTGACCTCATAGGCCATCAGCATGCTGAGCTCGTTGAGCAGGGTGCGAAAGGTGTTGGTGGACGCGTCCTTGCGGCGCATCAGGGTGAGCTTGTGCTGTACCAGCGGGTGGTCGATCAGGTGGACTTTGCCAGGGGCCGCGGCGCTGGAGGTGGTCATGTTGTCAGGTGCCTCTTTTTTTGAAATTTCAGAATACGGTGCCGTCGCTCTGGATGTTCAGGGGCGGCAAACCTTGATGCAATTGCTGTGCCAGTGCGCGCCCTGCCGCCCAGGTGCCGCCTTCGAGCACGCAGGCCAGCGGCATTTGCTCAGCGGTCAATCCTAACTGCTCACGCACCAGCGGCGCGAGCTCGTCGAGCAGGGCGACTGTCAATGCGCGCCACTCCACGATCAGCTCGTCGCCGGCGGCGTGCAGGCGCTCTGCCTGGCTGGGGTCTTTGAGGTGGAGCACGCCGGCGTCGAGGAACAGGCCGCCGTTGCGGTATTCGGGCAGGCCGGTCAGGGCGTCAAGCCCGTGGACCCGCACGCCGGCCCACTCGAAGGGCTCCAGCAGAGAGTAGGTGAGCCACTGCGACAGCTTGTGAAACGGCATCCAGCCCTGGCTGGGGCCGGAGTCTGCATCGCCCGCGGCAGGGTGCTGCCAGCAGTCGCCCAGCGGGATATTGCCCAGCGTGTTTTGCGCCGGCCAGATGGACGACAGGCTGGTGAGCAGGACGGACAGCAGTTCATGCGCCTCGATGGAGCTTTTGCCCGGTTGCGCGAGCGCCTCAAACAGGTGGCCGGGCCGGCCGCGCTGGCCGAACAGCGCGGGCTGGTCTTGCAGCGCCTGGCCCAGGCGGCGCAGCAGCGCGGCCCGGCCCTCCAGCCCGACAAGCGGGTTGTTGGGCGTGACCTGGAAGGCATTGGCGATCTGGTCGGCCGTGATGGCTTTGAGGCCGGCCGCATCGGCCTGCATGGGGTTTTGCGAATCGCTGGAGAAAACCCCGGCGGTAAATGCGTGGAAGCTCGCCACGCCCAGGCCTTCGGAGCGGCTGTATTCGCAGCTCGGGCGCTCGTCCTGGGCGGCTTCAAGATAGCGCCACTCCGGGCCGGCGCCGGCATCCAGCAGCACGCTGACAAGCGCCAGGTCGATCTGCGCGCGAGCGCGCCCGGCCGAGGTGGCGGATGCCAGTGCTTCGTTCAATTGGCCGGGGCGGTCCACACCGCCGGCCTCGAAATGGCGCCAGCGGCTGTGGTACGGAATGCGCAGGTCCGGGTAGCGGGCGCGGGTGATTTCGGCAACCAGCGCTGCGGCGGTGGCCAGCGCGCCGTCGTTGACGGTAAACCAGGCGGATTCGCCGCGGCGGGCGCGCTCAAGCAGGGCGTTGGCGCGGGTGCGTATGGTGGCGGTGGAACGCAACTCGGCCGCAGCGCCTATGCCGCGAATGTTGCCGGCAATGGTGTAGTTGGCGTTGGCGGGCTGGCTGGCAGGGGCTTTGGCTTCAGACATCCAGCCCCCGGCCCTTGGCTTTTTTCAGCTCTTCGGCAGTGGGCACCGCGCCGGGGGTGAAATAGCCCGCCGCCATCTTGGCGTCCATCTCGACCTGGGCGTCGGCGGGAATCATGTGATCCGGGATGTTGATGCGCTGCACCACTTCGATGCCTGCACGGGTAATGGCGTCGTATTTCATATTGCTCATGGAAACAAGTCGGTGAATTTTTCGGATGCCCAGCCAGTTGAGCACATCGGGCATCAACTCCTGAAAGCGCATGTCCTGCACGCCGGCCACGCATTCGGTGCGGTTGAAGTATTGCTCAGCCGTGTCGCCGCCTACCTGGCGTTTGCGGGCGTTGTAGACCAGGAACTTGGTGACTTCGCCCAGCGCCCGGCCCTCTTTGCGGAAGTAAGACACCAGGCCCACGCCGCCGCGCTGCGCGCCCTGGATGCATTCTTCAATCGCATGCGTGAGGTAGGGCCGGCAGGTGCAGATGTCGGAGCCGAAGACGTCCGAACCGTTGCATTCGTCATGCACGCGGGCGGTGAGTTCGATGTCTGGGTTGGCGAGGTCGCGCGGCTTGCCGAAGATATAGGCAGTGAGGCCGCCTATGGGAGGCAGGAACACCTCCAGGTCGCTGCGGGTGACGAGTTCGGGGTACATGCCGCCGGTTTCTTCAAACAGCACGCGGCGCAGGTCGGTCTCGCTGCAGCCGAACCGGCGGGCCACTTCAGGCAGGTACCAGACGGGCTCGACTGCCACCTTGGTGACCATGGCCGCGCCGCCAGCGGTGAGGTATTTGCCGTCGGCCTTCAGGCGGCCGGACTGCAGGGCTTCAATCACTTCGGGCAGGATGACGTGCGCCTGCGTGACGGCAATGGTGGGGCGGATGTCGTAGCCCGCCGCGAGTTCATTGGCAAACACGTCGGCCACCGTGGCGCCCCAGGGGTCCATGGCAACGATGCGGCCGGGCTCGCTCCATTGCGGGTAGGGGCCGATGATGTCGGTCGGTGAGGTGTTGGTGAGGTCGGCCTTGTGCTTGGCCGACAGCGCACCCGAGGCAATGGCAAGCGCGCGGTAGACGCTGTAAGACCCGCTGTGTGTGCCGATGACGTTGCGGTGGCTGCGTTTGGTGGTGGTGCCGACCACCGGCCCGCGCTCGGCCGGGGTGGCCGCGCCCCAGTGAATGGGCAGCGCGCCGTGGCCACCGGCATGGGAGGTCAGCCGGATGTGCTGGGAAGGGGCGGACGAAGAGGTACTGGCGGGCGCTGCGGGTGCAACGGGGTTGGCGGGGGCGGGCGCAGCCAGAGGATCAGAGGACTTGGCGGCTACTTCAGCAGGCATTGCGGATCCTTCAAAAAAACCAATGTAGCGATGCGGGCCGGGCTTGACAAGTCCGCTACCTGTATCAGGTCGCTAATTTAAGACAGGCGGCAACTGGCGTACTTAGCGTTTTTTACCGCCAAAGATGCTGCCCAGCACACCGCGGATGATTTCGCGGCCCACCGCCGAGCCCATGGTGCGCACGGCTGACTTGGCCATGCTTTGCGCCAGGCCGTCATGCTTGCCGCCGCGTGGGCCCGTGGTGCCGAAGAGCACGTCGTTGAGCCCGCCCATGATGCCGCCCGAATCGGTGGTGCCGGCCGCGCCGCCCTGGGGCGCTTTGGCGGCTTCTGTGGCTGCGGCTTCGGCGCGGCCGTTGATCTTTTCGTAGGCGGACTCGCGGTCCACGGTTTTTTCATACACACCCGCCACCAGCGAGCCCTGGATCAGCGCCTGGCGCTGCTGCGGCGTGATCGGGCCGATCTGGCTGCCGGGCGGCAGCACAAAGACGCGCTCGGTGACGCCGGGCCGGCCTTTGGCGTCGAGCAGGCTGACGAGGGCTTCGCCGACGGCCAGTTCGGTGATGGCGGTTTCGATGTCCAGACCTGGCTTTTGCCGCATGGTTTGCGCCGTGGCCTTGACGGCTTTCTGGTCGCGCGGGGTGAAGGCGCGCAGGGCGTGCTGCACGCGGTTGCCCAGCTGCGCCAGCACCGAGTCGGGGATGTCCAGCGGGTTCTGCGTCACGAAGTAGACACCGACGCCCTTGGAGCGCACCAGGCGTACAACCAGCTCGATGCGTTCGACCAGCACCTTGGGCGCTTCGTTGAAAAGCAAATGCGCCTCGTCAAAGAAGAAGACGAGCTTGGGTTTTTCAGGGTCGCCGATTTCGGGCAGTTGCTCGAACAGCTCGGAGAGCATCCACAGCAAAAAGGTGGCGTAAAGGCGCGGCGAGTTCATCAGCTTGTCGGCGGCCAGCACGTTGATCACGCCCTTGCCATCGACCGTTTGCATGAAGTCGCTGATGTTGAGCATGGGCTCGCCAAAGAATTTGTCGCCGCCCTGGCTTTCAACCTGTAGCAGCCCGCGCTGGATGGCGCCCACGCTGGCCGCGCTGACATTGCCGTATTTGGTGGTGAACTCGCTGGCGTTGTCGCCCACGTACTGCAGCATGGCGCGCAGGTCTTTCAGGTCGAGCAGCAGCATGCCGTTGTCGTCGGCGATCTTGAAGACCAGGTTCAGCACGCCGGCCTGGGTTTCATTGAGGTTGAGCATGCGGCCCAGTAGCAGCGGGCCCATGTCGGAGACGGTCGCGCGCACCGGGTGGCCTTGTTCGCCGAAGACGTCCCACAGCGTGGCCGGGCAGGCCAGGGATTCAGGGATGTCGATACCGCGCTCTTTCAGCACACCGGCCATCTTGGCGCCAATGCTGCCGGCCTGGCTGATGCCGGTCAGGTCGCCTTTGACGTCGGCCATGAAGACCGGGACGCCGATTTTGGAGAAATTCTCGGCCAGCGTTTGCAGCGTCACCGTCTTGCCGGTGCCGGTGGCGCCGGTGATCAGGCCATGGCGGTTGGCCAGGCCGGGCAGCAGTTCGCACTGGGTGTCGGCGTTGCGGGCGATGAGCAGGGGGAGGGCGGTGGTTTCGGCCATGGCGGTATGGAATGGGTGAAAAAGTAAAATGCTGGTTGTAGATTAAATCAATTAATCATTGAAAAGCATCGAATAAAGGGTTTCTGTCGTGGCTGGTCATAGTAAATGGGCGAATATTCAACACCGCAAGGGCCGCCAGGACGAAAAACGCCAACGCATCTGGACACGCGTGATGCGCGAAATCATGGTGGCAGCCCGCATGGGCGGCGGCGACCTGGGCACCAACCCGCGGCTGCGGCTGGCAGTGGACAAGGCCAAAGCGGCCAATATGCCCAATGAAAACGTCAAATACGGTATCGCCAAAGCCACCGGCAGCCTGGAAGGCGTGCAATATGAAGAGGTGCGCTACGAAGGCTACGGCATAGGCGGCGCGGCCATCATCATCGACTGCATGACCGACAACAAGGTGCGCACCGTGGCCGAAGTGCGCCACGCGTTCTCAAAGCATGGCGGCAACATGGGCACTGAAGGCTCGGTGGCGTTTCAGTTCAAACACTGCGGCCAGCTGATTTTTGCGCCCGGCGCCAGCGAAGACAAAATCATGGAAGTGGCGCTGGAGTCCGGCGCCGACGACGTGATCACGCATGAGGACGGCGCCATCGAGGTGCTGACGCCCTACACCGGCTTTGAGGCCGTCAAGAACGCACTCGAGGCCGCAGGCCTGAAGCCTGAGGTGGCCGAAGTCACCATGCGCGCCGACAACACCATAGAGCTGACCGGCGACGATGCCCGCAGGATGCAAAAACTGCTCGACATACTGGAAGACCTGGACGATACCCAGGACGTGTTCCACAACGCAGCCCTGTCCGAAGAAGCGTAAGAAGCGCATAAAGAAACAACAATGAAAGCAGCAGCATGAAAGTTCTCGTAGTGGGCGGCGGTGGCCGTGAACACGCCCTGGCGTGGAAACTGGCGCAGTCTCCCAAGGTGCAGGCGGTGTACGTCGCACCCGGCAACGGCGGCACCGCGCTGGATGCCCGGCTGGAAAACATCGCCATCACCGACGTGAAGGCCTTGCGCGAATGGGCGCTGGCCGAAAAAATCGCGTTGACCGTGGTCGGCCCTGAACAACCGCTGGCTGCCGGCATCGTGGATGAATTCCGTGCGCATGGCTTGAGGGTGTTCGGCCCCACCAAGGCGGCGGCGCAGCTGGAAAGCTCCAAGGCCTTTTCCAAGGCCTTTATGAAGCGCCACGGCATTCCCACGGCCGAGTACGAAACCTTCACCGACGCAGCGGCGGCCCATGCCTATGTGGACGAAAAGGGCGCGCCCATCGTCGTCAAGGCCGACGGCCTGGCTGCCGGCAAGGGTGTGGTCGTGGCCATGACGCTGCACGAAGCGCATGAAGCCATCGAGTTCATGCTCGCACCCGATCCGAACTTCAACCCCTTGGGCGTGACGCACAACGAAGGCGGCGCGCGCGTGGTGATTGAGGAGTTTTTGCAAGGCGAAGAAGCCAGCTTTATCGTGATGTGCGACGGCAAGAATGTGGCCGCCATGGCGACCAGCCAGGACCACAAGCGCCTGCTGGACGCCGACCAGGGCCCCAATACCGGCGGCATGGGCGCGTATTCGCCGGCCCCGGTTGTAACGCCCGAGGTGCACGGCCGCGCGATGCGCGAGATCATCCTGCCCACCATCAAAGGCATGGAAAAAGACGGCATTCCCTTTACCGGCTTCTTGTACGCCGGCCTGATGATCGACGCCGAAGGCAAGGCCAAGACGCTTGAATTCAACTGCCGCATGGGCGACCCGGAAACCCAGCCCATCATGATGCGGCTGAAAACCGATTTGTACGACGTGATGATGGCCGCCACCTCGGGCACGCTGGACCAGATCGAGCTGGACTGGGACCGCCGGCCGGCTCTGGGTGTGGTGATGGCTGCCCACGGCTACCCGCTCAACCCCCGCAAGGGCGATGCCATCAAGGGATTGATCAAAGGCAGCGACATGCCAGAAGACGCCATGGTGTTTCACGCCGGCACGCGCAAAGACGGTGACGGGACGGTGACCTCGGGCGGACGCGTGCTGTGCGTGACCGCGCTGGGCGGCACCGTCAAGGCCGCGCAGCAGCGCGCTTATGAAGTCGCGCAGGGCATTGATTTTGACGGCGCCCAGTACCGCAAGGACATCGGCTATCGCGCCCTCAAGCCCTGATCTGGGGATGGGCGCCGGTTTTCCGACTCCGTACCCTGTGCAGTTCAGGGGAAGCCGGGTGGCGCAGTTTCTCCTGCGCTGCGCCGGCTGGCGGGCGGACTTTGAGGGCCTGCCCACGCTTCAGGGTGTTTTGCTGGTCTACCCCCACACGTCCAACTGGGACTTTGTGGTGGGTGTGCTCCTGAAGTGGTCTTTGGGCGTGCCCCTGCAGTTCTGGGGCAAAGACAGCCTGTTCCGCATCCCGGTCTTTGGCGCATGGCTGCGCTGGCTGGGCGGGGTGCCCGTTAGCCGCACCGCGCCGAATGGCGCCGTGGCGCAAATGGTGTCGCTGATCAGGCAAAAGAAGGAGCGTGGCGAGTATTTCTGGCTGGCGCTGTCGCCTGAAGGAACCCGCAAATACACGCCGGGCTGGCGCAGCGGGTTTTACCGTGTGGCGCTGGGGGCGGATGTGCCTGTGGGGCTGGCTGCGCTCGACTATTCGCGCAAGCGCCTGGTTTTGCGCACTTTTGTGCGCCTGACAGGGCGGGAGCCGCAGGACATGGCACGCATTGCGGCTGCCTTCAGCGGCTGCGGCGGTTTTGCGCCGGCCGGCGCGGCGCCGGTGCAATTGCTGGATGCCGGCGTGGGCCGAGCCGATACCATCGTGAATCCGGGTAAATGAGCATGACCGACCTTTCTGTTGTTAAAGATTTTTTGCTGGGGCTGCAGGCGCGCATCACCGATGCGGTTGCCGCTGTTGACGGCCGGCCCTTTGTTGCCGATCACTGGCACAAAGAGCCGGGCGAACCGCTGCAGGGCAGCGGCATCACCATGATTCTTGAGCAAGGCCAGGTGTTTGAGCGCGCCGGTTGCGGGTTTTCGCACGTGCGCGGGCCCAAACTGCCGCCCTCGGCCACGCAGCACCGGCCCGAACTGGCGGGTGCGCCGTTTGAGGCCATGGGTGTTTCGCTGGTGTTTCACCCCCGAAACCCGTATGTGCCGACGGTTCACATGAATGTGCGCATGCTGGCCGCAACACCGGCATCCAGCCCGGATGCGCCTGTTTGCTGGTTTGGCGGCGGCATGGACTTGACGCCTTATTACGGCTTTGAAGAAGACGCCGTGCATTTCCACCAGACCTGCAAGGACGCGCTGGCGCCTTTTGGCGACGACAAATACCCGCGCTTCAAGCAGTGGTGCGACGAGTATTTCTACCTGAAGCACCGGCAGGAGCAGCGCGGCATAGGCGGCGTGTTTTTTGACGACTTCCAGGAACTGGGCCTGGAGCGCAGCTTTGCCATGATGCAGGGCGTGGCGGACTCGTTTTTGACGGCCTACCTGCCCATCGTGGAACGGCGAAAAGAGACGCCGTATGGCGAGGGCGAGCGTGAGTTCCAGCTCTACCGGCGGGGCCGCTATGTGGAATTCAACCTGGTGTGGGACCGCGGCACCCACTTCGGCCTGCAGTCGGGTGGGCGCACGGAGTCCATCCTCATGTCGATGCCGCCGCTGGCGAGCTGGTCTTACCAGCGCGGCGTAGAGCCTGGCAGCGCCGAAGAACGCCTCTATACGGACTTTCTGCCGCGGCGGGACTGGCTGTGAGCGGCAAGCCGTCACCTGGGCGGAAACCCGCCGCACGCATCGGCGTGTTTGGCGGCGCGTTTGACCCGCCGCATAACGCCCATGTGGCGCTGGCCAAAGCGGCCATTGCGCAGTTCAGCCTGGACACGCTGTATGTCGTTCCCACCGGCCATGCCTGGCACAAATCGCAGGCCTTGAGCGCGCCAGCGCATCGCCTGGCCATGGCCAAACTGGCATTTGAGGATATCCCCCACGTTTTCGTGGACGAGCGTGAAGTGCAGCGGCCCGGCCCGACCTTCACAATTGACACACTTTTGGCGCTTCAGGCGGAAAATCCCGCGGCCCAGCTTTACCTCTTTATTGGTGCGGACCAGTTCGCCGCCTTCAGGCAATGGCACCGGTGGCAGGACATTCTGGACATTGCTATAATTTGTATAGCTGCTCGCGCACAATCCACGCTGGCTGGAGGTCAATTTGAGGCCCAGTTTGAAGCCTATGGCAGCCGCAGCGACCGTTTTTCGGTCCTCAATCTCCCCCTGATGCCTGTCAGCGCCACCCAGATACGCCAGTTAACGGCCTCCGGGGCTGCCACTGCGGGGGAAATTACCCAGTTGGTACCTGAAGCGGTTGCGCGTTATATTTCACTGCAACAGCTGTACCGTTCCCATTAATTCACTCCCTTATCGAAGCAAAACACTGCATGACCTCCACCACCGCCAAAACCTCCGCCGCCGCAGATAAAAAGGACGTGCAAAAACTGCAGCGCGCCATCATTGATGGCCTGGAGGACGTCAAGGCGCAGGACATCCAGGTTTTCGACACTGAGCACATCACCTCGCTGTTTGAGCGCGTGATCGTCGCCTCCGGCAGCTCCAACCGCCAAACCAAGGCGCTGGCCGCCAGCGTGCGCGATGCAGTGCGCGACGCCGGCTTTGCCAAGCCGCGCATCGAAGGTGAAGACAACGGGGAGTGGATCATCGTCGACTGTGGCGCCGCTGTGGCGCACATCATGCAGCCCACCATTCGCCAGTATTACCACCTCGAAGAGATTTGGGGCGACAAGCCCATCAAGCTCAAGCTGGGCGCGCCTGCGCCGCTGGTGAAGGCGTCCAAGGCCGAGGCCGAGCCGGAACCCAAAGCCAAAACCTCGCGCGCCGGCGCGAAATCGTCCGCCAAGGCGGGTGCGAAGTCCGCAGCAGGCAAGTCAGCAGCAAAAGCGCCTGCCAAGAAGGCACCGGCCAAGGCGCCCGATTCCAGCTACGTGGGCCGGGTCGGCAAGACCAACGACTGGACCGCCAAACGCAATGCGACCGCAACCGCAGCCGAGCCAGCCGCCAAACCGGCCCGGGCCGGCGCCAAGTCTGCTGCGAAGCCGGTTGTGAAGACGCCCATCATCAAGGTGCCCGCACCCAAAAAGGTCGCCGCTCGCAAGACGGCGGTCAAAACAGCCGCCAAAACCGCGGCCAAGAAACCCGCCGCCAGGAAAACCGCTTCCCGGAGCAAATGAGGCTGACGATCGTAGCCGTCGGCCAGAAGGTGCCCGACTGGGCACAGACGGCTTATGACGACTACGCCAAACGCTTTCCGCCTGAACTCAAGGTAGAGCTCAAGGCCGTCAAGACCGAGCCACGTGCCTCCAAAACCCTGGAGAACCTGCTCTCTGCCGAGCGCGGGCGTATTGAGGCCAGCATTGCCCGCGGCACCCGCGTCGTGGCGCTGGATGAGCGCGGCACCGCCGTCACCACCGTGGCCCTGGCCGAAAGGCTGAAAACCTGGCAGCTGTCGGGTGACGACGTTGCCATCGTGATCGGCGGACCCGACGGGCTGGACGCCGGCTTCAAACAGGCCGCGCATGAGCGCTTGCGTCTTTCAGACCTGACCTTGCCCCATGCCATGGTGCGTGTGCTGCTGATAGAGCAGCTCTACCGTGCCTGGAGCATCACGATCAATCATCCCTATCATCGAGAGTAGCCCGCCCATGGCCGACTTTATTTACCTGGCCTCGCAAAGCCCCAGGCGGCGGCAATTGCTGGAACAACTTGGCGTGAAACACGAGCTGCTGCTGCCGGACGCCGACGAGGATGCCGAGTCGCTGGAGGCGGTGCTAAAGAACGAAGCGCCCACGGCCTACGTTCAGCGCGTCACCGGCCTGAAGCTCGATGCGGCAATCGCCCGCATGAAGCGCCGAAAGCTGCCTCCCGCGCCAATCCTCTGTTCGGACACCACGGTAGCCATGGGACGCACCATTTACGGCAAGCCTGACGACGCGAAAGACGCGGCCCGCATGCTGCAAGAGCTGTCTGGCGGCACGCACCGCGTGCTGACCGCCGTGGCGGTGCAGGCTGGCCGCCGCCGTTTCGAGGCGCTCAGCGACTCGAAGGTGAGTTTTGATGCGCTGACGCCTGCACAGATCCGCAGCTACGTCGCCAGCGGTGAGCCCATGGGCAAGGCCGGTGCTTACGCGGTGCAGGGCAGGGTGGCCATGCACATCAGCCGGATCAACGGCAGCTACAGTGGCATCATGGGGCTCCCGCTGAGGGAAACAGCCCAGCTGCTGCACGCGGCGGGTCTTCGCTTCTAGCCATTGAATAGTCCAAAAAAACATGCAACAAGACATTCTGATCAACTGGTCACCCCAGGAAACCCGGGTCGCCGTGGTCGAGCACGGCGCCATACAGGAGCTTCACGTCGAACGCACCCTGGAGCGGGGCCTGGTCGGCAACGTGTACCTGGGCAAGGTGGCTCGCGTGCTGCCCGGCATGCAGTCGGCCTTTATCGATATAGGCCTGGACCGCGCGGCCTTTTTGCATGTCGCCGACTTGATGAGCAGCATCAACAGCCGCCACGCGGAAACAGACGCCCAGGCTGCCGGCGGCTTGACGGCGCCCGCGATGGCCTCGTTGCAACCGATCGAAAAGCAGTTGTTCGAAGGCCAGGCGGTGATGGTGCAGGTCCTCAAGGACCCGATAGGCACCAAGGGCGCGCGGCTGACGGCGCAGATCAGCATTGCCGGCCGTCTGCTGGTGTTTTTGCCGCAAGACAATCACATTGGCGTTTCGCAAAAAATACCGCCGAGGCAGCGCGAAGAGCTTCGCCAGCGCGTGCAGGCCCTGACGGGCGATATGGGCGGCGGTTTCATTTTGCGGACCAATGGCGAAGACGCCACGGACGCCGAGCTGGCCGAAGACATCACCTACCTGCGCAAGACCTGGGCGCGCATCAAGGATGCGTCGCTGCGCTTGCCGCCGGCCTCGGTGCTGCACCAGGACCTGAACCTGCTGCAGCGGGTGCTGCGCGACCTGGTGGTCGAGGACACGCAAACCATACGCATCGATTCGCGCGAGCAGTTTGAAAAGCTCAGGACTTTTGCGGTGGAATTCATGCCCGCCACCGAAAAGAAACTGCAGCACTACGGCGGCGAGCGGCCGATTTTTGACCTCTTCAGCATTGATGAGGAAATTGCCAAGGCCCTGGGCCGGCGTGTTGACCTCAAATCCGGCGGCTATCTGATCATCGACCAGACCGAAGCGTTGACGACTGTGGACGTCAACACGGGCGGGTTTGTCGGCGCGCGCAATTTCGACGACACAATTTTCAAAACCAATCTGGAGGCCTCGCAAGCCATTGCCCGCCAGCTTCGCCTGCGCAACCTGGGCGGCATTGTGGTCGTTGACTTCATCGACATGATCAAGGAAAACCACCGCGACGCGGTGCTGGCCGAGTTCCAGAAACAGCTGGCGCGCGACCGCATCAAGACCACGGTGAACGGCTTCTCGGCGTTGGGCCTGCTGGAAATGACGCGCAAGCGCACCCGCGAATCGCTGGCCCACCAGCTTTGCGAGCCCTGCAGCGCCTGCATGGGCAAGGGCGTGGTGAAGACCGCGCGCAGTGTCACGTACGACATCCTGCGTGAGATCCTGCGCGAGGCCCGGCAGTTCAACCCGCGTGAGTTCCGGGTGGTGGCGTCGCCGAAGGTGATAGAGCTCTTCCTTGACGAAGAAAGCCAGCACCTGGCCAGCCTTAGCGACTTCATCGGCAAGCCGATCTCCTTGCAGGCGGAAGCCGCCATGGCGCAGGAGCAATACGACATCGTCCTGCTTTGAGTTTTCTTTCTCATGCTGACCCAGAACCGCCAACCCATTCCCATCCTGGTCTATCACCAGATCGCCCTGGCCCCACCCAAAGGCAGCCCGTTTCGCAGTCTTTACGTGGCCCCAAAAGCTTTCGCGCGGCAAATGGCCTGGCTCAAACGCCTGGGCTACACAGGCTTGTCGATGAGCGCTCTGCAACCCTATCTGCAGGGTGAGCGCAGCGGCAAGGTGGTGGGCATTACGTTTGATGACGGTTACCAGAACAATCTGGTGCATGCCCTGCCGGCCCTGGCCCGGAACGGGTTTTCCTCAACCTGCTACGCCGTGAGCGGGCTGCTCGGTAAAACCAATATCTGGGATGAAAACATTGGCATCCCGCAGACGCCGTTGATGGATGAGGGCGAGATCCGGCAATGGGTGGCCGGAGGGCAGGAGATCGGTTCCCACACGCATCGGCACGTCAATTTGCTGGAGACGGACGAGCCGGGCGGCCGCGACGAAATGGCGCTGGGGAAAACCGGGCTGGAGGCTGTGATTGGCCGGCCGGTGGAACACTTCTGCTATCCCTATGGCCACTTCAAGGCCAGGCATGTGGAGCTGGCGCGGGAGTTGGGTTTTGCCACCGCCACCACCACGCAGCGCAGCCGCTGCCATGCGGGGCTGGACATGCTGCAACTGCCGCGCGTGCCGGTGATGCGCTCGACTGTGCTGCCGGTGTTCTGGCTCAAGATCGCCACGGCCTATGAGGACCGGCGGAAAAAATGAGCCTGCCTGATTCCCCGGCCAAGAAACTCCGCGTCGCCGTCTTCAACCGCACTTTTTCGCCGACCGGCGGCGGTGCGGAACGTTATTCCATCGCGCTGGTCGAGCAGCTTTCAGCGCGGCACGAGATGCATGTGTTTGCGCAGGAAATTGACCACCAGTGGCCCGGCGTGACCTATCACAAGGTATCTGCGCCTCTGCGCAAGCCTCGCTGGATCAACCAGCTGTGGTTTGCAACAGCCACCTGGTGGGCAACGCGCCGTGGTTTTGACGTGGTGCATTCTCATGAAAACACCTGGCACGGCGAGGTGCAGACGGTGCATGTGATGCCGGTCAAATACAACCTGTTCCAGGGGCGCCACGGCGCTCGCCGCGTGCTGCGCTGGATCAAGGTGGTGACCAGCCCACGCCTGCTGGCCTACCTGGGCCTGGAGCGCGCCCGTTACGCCGCCCGCCCGGGCCGGCAGGTGGTGGTGACGTCCGAGAGTCTGCGGCCCATCATGGCGGGCAGCTATCCGGACAGCCGGGCTGTCACTTCAGTCGTGACGCCGGGCATCACGATGCCGCCGCCCGTCAGCGCCAGCCGCAAACGCGAGGCGAGGGCGCAGCTGAGATTGCCGGCGGAGGGCACCTGTCTGCTGTTTGTGGGCAACGATTACCGCAAGAAGGGCCTGGAGGCGCTGCTACAGGCTATGGCGCAGCTGCCGGCCGGCGTGATGCTGGCCGTGGTGGGTAATTCGGCCCACATTGCCGAATTCCGGGGGGTGGCCGAGGCGCTCAAGCTGGGTGCGCGGGTGTTTTTCCTGGGGGCGCTCAAGGATGTGGCCCCGGCTTACGAGGCCGCCGACATCCTGGTGCACCCCACGTTTGAAGACACCTTCGCCATGGTGGTGCTGGAAGCCATGGCCCACGGCCTGCCCGTGGTGGTCAGCGGGCCGAAGTACTGCGGTATTTCCGGCCTGCTGCGGCAGGGTGTGAATGCCCTGATGCTGGACGACCCCAGGGATGCGGGCGAGTTGACGCGGGTGCTGGGGGATCTGCTGGGCCGGGCCGGGCTGCGGGAAACCTTGTCAGAAGGCGCCGTGGCCTTTGCCACGCACTACCAGTGGCGGGAAATCGCGCTGCAGCAGGAGACGCTTTACTTCTCGGCCATCGCGGCGAAAGCCGGCAGCGAACGGCGCTGAGGTTTTCGGCCTCCTGGGAGGCTCTACGGGGCCCTCCCCGGGGAAGCGCGGCGTCAGGCCACCAGCTTGAAGTGCTTGCGGCTGAAGTCCAGGCCGGTCAGCGTTTCCACCTGCCGCATGAAGTGGTACTTGTTTTCTTTTGGCGTGGGCTTGTAGGCGGGGTCGATGTTCAGGACCGGCTCGGCCTCGGTGGCCAGCCAGGCCTGCACAGCCTGCGGGTGCGTACCCGTGAAGGGGGCGAGGGCGCGGCGGTCAAACTGGCTGTAAGTGATCTGCGCCGCCGAGGCTTCGCCCCAGTACTTGCTGACCTGGTCCAGCTTTTTCTGCATTTCCTCGTTGCGGCGTATCCAGCCGTAGTGGTAGATATGCGCATTGGCCAGCGCGGCATGCGGGTTGCGCCCGCGCTTGTGCTGGGTGGTCACCAGCCAGTACTGTCCGTCGGGCGCATAGCTGCGGATGGTGTTGCGGATCAGGCGGCATTCGCGCCGGTACCAGCCGGGGCTGATGGAGATCCAGTCGGGCGAGCCGTAAAAATGGTGGTAATCAAAGACCAGCGCCTCGACGGCGGGGTTGTTGTGGTGACGCTCGACACTGGCGCGAATGGCGGCCAGCTCACCTTCATGCACAAGTTCGTCGCCCTCAAGGTAGAAGGCCCAGTCGCCGGTGCACGAATACTGCGCAATCATTTTCTGCTGCGCGTAGACAAAGCCGCGGTCGGCCATGCGCTCGTTCCACAGGGTTTCAATGATGCGGATTTTCGGGTCGCCTATGGCTTTGACACGCTCCAGCGTGTCATCCTCGCCTTTGCCCACGGCCACGACAAATTCATCAACAAGAGGCAGCAGGGACCGGATGGACGCCTCAAAGGGAAAGCCAAGGCCCACGCCGTTGCGAATAAAGGTAAAGCCGCTGATGGAAACTGGCATCGATGACACTTTCGGACTGTCGGGTTCTAGGCTACGCCCTGGGTGCCCAACCGGTAGAGGTGGGCATAAGCGCCGTTATTTTGAAGCAGTTCGGCGTGGCTGCCTTGCTCCACAATGCGGCCGGCATTCATCATGATGATGCGGTCGGCATGCTGGATGGTGGAGAGCCGGTGCGCGATGATCAGCGAAGTGCGGCCCGATGCCAGCCGCTGGATGGCTTCCTGCACGGCTTTTTCCGACTCGGTGTCCAGCGCCGAGGTGGCTTCGTCCAGGATCAGCACCGGCGCATCCTTGTAAAGTGCCCGGGCAATTGCCAGCCGCTGGCGCTGCCCGCCGGACAGCTGCATGGCGTTGTGGCCCAGAACCGTGTCTATGCCTTGCGGCAATTCTTCGAGCAACTGGCCCAGGTTGGCGGCCACCAGGCAGCGGATGACTTTGTCGCGCTCGAAGGACTGGCCCAGCGCAACGTTAAAAGCCATGCTGTTGTTGAACATGACCACATGCTGGCTGACGAAGGCAAATTGCGAACGCAGGGACGCCAGGTCCCATTGCCGCAGCTCGGTTCCGTCCAGGCTGACGCTGCCGGCGGAGAAGTCGACAAAGCGCGGCAGCAGGCTTGCCAGCGTGGTTTTGCCGGATCCTGAAGAGCCGACCAGCGCGACCGTTTCGCCGGCCCGGATCGCCAGGCTGATGTTGTCCAGCGCCGGCGGCGCGTCGGGTTTGTAAACCACGCTCACGCCTGAAAACTCGATGTCGCCGGCTGCCCTTGCCTTGGTAAAGCTTCCACTGCTCTCATCGTCAATCAGATCCACCAGGTCCAGCCCGCGCTCAAGCGCCGCCAGCCCGCGCGTGATGGGCGTTGCGCCGTCGGAAAGGCTTTTGATGGGGGCGATCAGCAACAGCATGGCCGTCACGAAGGCGACGAAGCCGCCCACCGTGGTGGTGTTCTCGGAGCCCTGGAGCAGGGCGATGGAGATCACCGCCGACAAGGCCATGGCGGCCAGCACCTGGGTGATGGCGCTCATGCCCGCATAGGCCACAGTGGACTTGATGGACAGCCTGCGCAGCGTATTGCTCAGGGCCTCAAAGCGCGACGCCTGTCCTTCCTGCGCACCGTGCAGCCGCACATCGCGGTGAGCCAGCACGTTTTCTTCGACGACGTAGGCCAGGTTGTCCGTGGCGACCTGGCTTTCCTTGGTCAGGCGGTAGAGGCGGCGTGTCAGCAGCTGGATCACCAGCGCCACGGCAGGGAAGAGCAGCGAAACGATCAGCATCAGCTTCCAGTTCAGGAAGAGCAGATACGCCACCAGGGCCACCAGGGTGAGGATGTCCCGCGCCAGCTTCATGATCGCGTTGATCATCATCGACGAGCCGTTGAACACCTCGTAGACCACGGTGTTGGCGATCGCGCTGGAGGATTGGTCCGAAAACAGGGAGAGGCGCGAACTCAGCAGCTTGCCGAACATGGCCCGGCGCAGGGACTGCAGGCCCTCGTTGGTCACCTTGGCCAGCGCGTACTGCGCCACAAAACCGGAGATTCCGCGTACGGCAAAAAGCAGGATCAGGGTGACCGGCACCAGCCAGAGGTCCAGCGCGCCTTTTTGAAAGCCCCGGTCCAGCAGGGGCTTGAGGAGCGCGGGCACGAAAGGCTCGGTGGCTGAGGCCACAATCGTCGCGCCGACGGCCAGCGCCCAGCCCATACGCGAGCCGCTGAAATAAGGCCAGACCCGCACGATGCGGCGCCACAGGCCTGGCCTGGCGGGCGGCGGGGGGGTGTCGTTAGATGAGCTCACGTTACGCGTTCGAGAGTGGGTGGACCGGCGGGTTTTGTCAATCCCAACGCCAGCAGCAAGCCGATCAGGATACAGAAGAAGTCCCCGATCAGGCCATCGTAAAGGGTGGAGTTGAACAGGCAGGCGACGGCGAGTGCCAGCACTGCGGATTGCGCTGCACGCGCGTAGGGCACTTCCATTCTCGTGCTGTCACGCAACACAGAAAGCAGGAACGCTGCAAACAGGAGCAAGCCGGGAATGCCGAGTTGTACGCCCCAGTAGAGGTATTCCTGGTGGGGATTGCTGCCGGGGTTGATGGCTTGATGTTTGGGATTTTTAGCGCGCTCCAGCCGGTCGTACTCGGTGCTCCAGCTCCCGACGCCGGCCCCGATAAGAGGTTTTTGGGCAACGACCTGGACAGCTGCCTGCCAGAATGCGATACGGACCCCGGATGAAGTGGTGGAATTCTGGGTTGCCGAATAAGCTTGCACTTCCGTTTTAAGCAGCGTCAATCTCTCCCGCATGGTGGGTGAGCTGAAGAAGAGGGCGACCACCAGCAAAAATGGCAGTACGGCGACGACGATGCGATATTTCCTCGGCAGCTGCCACATGATGGCAAGGGATATCAGCGCGACGCCAACCAACTGACCGCTACGTCCGACAAGTACAAAAAACACATTTGCCAGCGAAACCAGCGCCGCCGTGACCGCGATTTGTGGGCCGAAGCGGCCGGGCGTCAAGCCACGTAAATGCCAGCACAGCGCGGCAAAGACCGCGCTCATGATGCCCTGGTCGAGGTAGCCAGAAAATACCGTGTAGTGTGTCAGGGATGTGCGGGAACTGGCCCAGGGAATGGGCGCGCCGACAAAAAGCAGCCACGAACTGAGCACTGTCACCAACTGAGCGATGGCGAATGCACCCAGGGCATACATGGCTTCACGGCGGTCGCGGATCAGGGCCATCATCACCAGGACGAGGATGAGTTTGCCGTACTTGGCGATGGAGGCCAGGGCAACTTCCTGCGGCGCAACTGTCCAGAGCAGGCTCAGCACGAACGCCAGCAGGGCGACGATCACGGCCGGCATCGTCCATGTTTTTGCCAGTGGGGCACCGTTTTCAGACGGGGTCCGCGAGAAAATCAGCAGCGCCAGGGCGCTACACAGCAAGAGCAGCTTGGCGATGCTGATGATGGCGATTGACAACCCAACGGAGGCAGCGGCCAGGCAGATGATGGCAAGCCGAAAATTGATTGTCTTTGTTCGCAAAATGGTCGTAGGAGTTGCCCAAAGGGGTGCCCGCATTATCTGCCATTCTGTTTCGCGTCCCGGGCCGGGATACCAAGGGGCTCTGCTATGCTGCTAACGCTCCGAGCGGGCCTGTTTCACTGGCAAAATCCCGTGTCGGCTTCCTGCGTCGGCTACTCTCCAGATCATTGCGAAGGCATTCGTTGGCAAGCTTGTCCGTTACCGTCATTACCCATAACGAAGCCCACAACATCGAGGCCTGTCTTCGCTCCGTGAGCTTCGCCGACCAGGTGGTGGTGCTGGACTCAGGCAGCACCGACGACACGGTAGAGATGGCCCGCTCGCTGCGCGCCGAGGTCAGCGTCAGCCCCGACTGGAAGGGTTTCGGCATCCAGAAGAACCGCGCTCTCGCGCTGGCTACCTCGGACTGGGTGTTATCGCTGGATGCCGACGAACGGGTGACGCCTGAGCTTCAGGTGGAAATCCTGGCCTGCCTCAAGGCTCCGGCTTTCGACGTTTACGCATTTCCCCGGTTGTCCAGCTATTGCGGGCAGTACATGCGCCATTCGGGTTGGTATCCCGACCGGGTGACGCGTTTGTTTCGCCGCAATGCCGCCCGTTTCAGCGACGATCTTGTGCACGAGAAGGTCATCTTCCAGGGGCAGCAAGGCCAGTTGCAGTCGCACCTGCTGCACGAGAGCTTTCGCAGCTTTGAAGCCGTTCTCGACAAGGCAAACCGCTATTCCACGGCAGGCGCCCAAAGCCTGCTGAGCCGGGGCAAGACCGCATCGGTAGGAAAGGCGATCGGGCATGGCCTTTGGGCCTTTATCCGCACTTATTTTTTGCGGCTGGGTTTCCTGGACGGAAAGATGGGCCTCGTTCTGGCCATCTCCAACGCGGAAGGCACTTATTACCGGTACCTCAAGTTGTGGCTGCTGCAGCGCGACGGCAAAGGAGCGCCGGGCGCGCAATGAAAATCAGCTTTGTCGTCCTGACCTACAACCGCACCGATGCCTTGCTGGCCGTGTTGCGGTCGCTGGCCACGCAGTGCGATGAACGCCACGAAGTGCTGGTGGCCGATGACGGCTCGCGGCCGGAGCAGGTGCAGATGCTGCTCGACCAATGCCCTGCGTTCAAATGCCCGGCTCGCCACATCTGGCACCCGGATGTGGGCTTTACAGCGGCGCGGGCCCGCAACCTCGGAGCCGCCCAGGCCACGGGCGATTACCTGGTTTTTCTGGACGGGGACTGCGTGCCTAACAAGTCTTTTGTGGCGCAGCACACGCGGCTGGCCGAAAAAGGCTGTTTTTTGAACGGGAGTCGGGTGCTTATCAGTGAACGTCTGACAGAGCGTGTAGTCAATGGCGCTATCGACTTGCCAAGCCGTCCTGTATCGTTCTGGATGCGTGCGCGGCTGACCGGGGACAGCAACAAATTATTGCACCTTGTCCCCTGGCCGCGGCGTTTATTCAGGGTAAAACAGGACTTTGACTGGCATGGCATACGCAGCTGCAACTTTGGCGTCTGGCGCACGGACTTTGTTCATGTCAATGGATTCGACGAAACCTTCCAGGGATGGGGGCATGAAGATGCCGACCTCGTGCTCAGGCTTCACCATCTGGGCATCCACCGGAAAAATGGTTTCATGGGCACCGAAGTCTTTCACCTCTGGCACCGCGAAAACCCGCGCGACCAGGAGTCCATCAATAAAAACAGGGTGCTTGAGCGCATGAAAACCAATGTGGTCCTGGCCGAAAAAGGCCTCCGTGAACTTGATCCCTCCTCTGGCACCATTTCAGCCGTCAAAATAACTCCCTTGAACGGATCCAAATCTCCCTTATGAGCATTGCACCTTTTCTTCGCCGCCGCACACTTGTCACCCTCCTGACAGCGGGCTCCTTACCCGTTTTACCCGCCTTCGCGCAATTTCGCGTCGAGGTCTCCGGCGTTGGCCTGACCCAATTGCCCATCGCCGTCGCCGCATTCCGCGGGGATGCACAGGCGCCACAAAAAATCGGCAGCATCGTGCGCGCCGACCTCGAGCGCAGCGGTATGTTCCGCCCGGTTGACACCACCGGCATCAATGCAGACGAAAACACCCGCCCGGACCTTGCCGTCTGGCGGCAAAAGGGCGCCGATTCCATGGTGACCGGCAGCGTGACACTGCTGGCCGACGGCCGCTACGACGTGCGCCTTCGTCTCTGGGATATCGTGCGGGGGCAGGACCTCGGCGGGCAGAGTTATACGGTGGGCGCCGCGGACTTGCGCCTGTCCGCGCACCGCATCTCCGACTTTGTTTATGAAAAGCTCACCGGCGAGAAAGGCATTTTCTCGACGCGCATTGCTTATGTCACCAAGGCGGCGCAAAAATACAACCTCTGGGTGGCCGACTCCGATGGGGAGGGCGCCCAGTCTGCCCTGACCAGCCCCGAACCCATTATTTCGCCCGCGTGGTCGCCCAACGGCGCCCAACTGGCCTATGTTTCTTTTGAATCCCGCAAACCCGTCATTTATTCGCACGACGTGGCGAGCGGCAAGCGGCGCCTGCTGGCAAACTTCCGGGGGTCGAACAGCGCGCCGGCGTGGTCGCCGGACGGCAAACAACTGGTGGCGACGCTCAGCCGTGACGGCGGCTCACAGCTGTACGCCATAGGCCTGAACGGGGGCGAGCCGAAGCGGCTGACCCAGTCTTCCAGCATCGACACTGAGCCGGCTTTTTCGCCGGACGGGCGTTATATCTATTTCGTCAGCGACCGTGGCGGCGCGCCGCAGATCTACCGCATGAGCCCCGGCGGCGGAAATGCCGACAGGGTGACCTTTACCGGGAGCTACAACATCTCGCCGGCAGTCAGCCCGGATGGACGATGGCTGGCCTATGTTTCACGCGTAGGCGGCGCCTTCAAGCTGCATGTGATGGAACTTGCCAGCGGAACCGTCACTCCAATCACCGACACCACGGCCGACGAAAGCCCCAGTTTTGCGCCCAACAGCCGCCTGATCGTGTACGCCACCCAGCAGCAGGGCCGGGAAGCGCTGATGACCACGACGCTGGACGGCAAGATCAAGGCCAAGCTATCCGGCGCCAGCGGCGATATCCGGGAGCCCGATTGGGGCCCCTTCCAGCGTTAAGCATCATTTTTAATTCAGCTTGGTTTTAATTTTTGTAGAGGTACTTCATGAAGCGCACCATTTATTCGATCATTTCCTCCGTCGTCCTGGCGGCCACGCTGACGGCCTGCGGCTCCGGCGTCAAACTCAATGACGTCCCCGTCGAAGACCGCACCGGCACGACCCAGCAAAGCGGCAGCGACACAACGGGCTCAACCGGCAGTGGCGTGACCCAGGTGCAAGTTCAGGGCACTGACGCTTCGCTCGCCGGCCCGGCCAACACCACCAAAGTCATCTACTTCGACTTTGACAGCTATGTGGTCAAGCCCGAGTTCCAGGGCGCCATCGAAGCCCATGCCAAGTACCTGACCGCCAACAAGGCCCGCAAGATGGCCATCGAAGGCCACACTGACGAACGCGGCGGCCGCGAATACAACCTGGCCCTGGGCCAAAAACGCGCTGAAGCCGTTCGCCGCGCACTCGGCTTGCTGGGTGTGGCAGATGCCCAGGTGGAAGCCGTGAGCTTCGGCAAGGAAAAACCGGCAGTCGCCGGCTCCGACGAAGAAGCCATGGCGAAGAACCGCCGCGCTGAACTCAACTACCGTTAAGCAGGGCGCTCACCGTGAACATGTTCCGGATTGCCGCGACGGTCGCGGCCGGCATGCTGGCGTTCAGTGCACACGCCGGCCTGTTTGAAGACGACGAGGCCCGCAAGGCGATTCTCGATTTGCGGCAGAAGGTCGACAGCTCGCAGCAGCGCATGGCTGATGACGTGCGAAAGACCAATGAAGACAACGCCCAGCTGCGCCGCAGCCTGCTGGACCTGTCCAACCAGATCGAAGCCTTGCGCAATGAACTTGCCACCTTGCGCGGACAGAATGAAAACCTGACGCGCAACGTTGTCGAGATGCAGCGCACCCAAAAGGACCTGACGACAGGCGTGGACGAGCGACTGCGCAAGTTCGAGCCGGGCAAGGTCAACGTGGACGGCAAGGAATTTGTGGCCGAGCCTGCTGAAAAGCAGGAATTCGAAACCGCGCTGGCTACCCTTCGCAAGGGCGACTTTGCGGCCGCGCAGACCAGCTTCCTGGCCTTCATGAAGCGCTACCCGCAAACCGGCTACAAGGCTTCAGCCTTGTTCTGGCTGGGCAATGCGCAGTACGCCTTGCGTAATTACCGCGATGCCGTGACCAATTTCCGATCGCTCGTCACGGCCGAACCCGATCACATGCGCGCACCTGAGGCGATGCTGTCGCTGGCCAATTGCCAGATAGAGCTCAAGGACACCAAGTCGGCCCGCAAGACGCTGGAGGACCTGGTCAAGGCCTATCCCCAGGCAGAAGCGGCGGCAGTGGCAAAGGACCGTCTTTCCAAGCTGAAGTGATCCGTACCCGGGCGGGCCATTCGGCACGCCCCGGGGCGCAGCAACCATTCCGCCCTAAAATTGGGCGATGGATATCCCCGCACTCAACAGTCTCACGGCCCAGGTTCTCTGGGCCGGTTTCATTCTTTCGATGATTTTTGGTGCGATTGCCCAGCGCACGCACTTCTGCACCATGGGCGCTGTCAGCGACATTGTGAACATGGGCGACTGGACCCGCATGCGCATGTGGGGCATGGCGATTGGTGTTGCCATGATCGGGTTTTTCACCATGGCGGCAGCCGGTGTGATCGATCCCGCCAAGACACTTTATGCCTCCAATCGCTTTATCTGGCTTTCAGCGCTGGTGGGCGGCGCCATGTTCGGTTTCGGCATGGTGCTGGCTTCGGGTTGCGGCAGCAAGACGCTGGTGCGCATAGGCGGCGGCAGCCTGAAATCCGTTGTGGTCTTTGCCGTGATGGGTATCGCGGCCTTTGCCACGCTCAAAGGCATTACTGCGGTGGTTCGTGTGGCAACTGTCGACAAGGTCGCCATCGATTTCACGGCCAACGCAACCTTGCCGAATTGGGTTGCCGGTGCTATCGGCATTTCGCCCGCAGCGGCTGGCATCGGCCTGGCGATCCTGATCGGGCTGGGCCTGATCGTCTGGGCTTTGTTTGGCGAAGATTTCCGGCGCTTTGACAACCTGCTGGCCGGTTTGGGCATAGGCGCCGTCGTGGCCGCCATGTGGTGGGTCAGCGGAAGGCTGGGTTATGTGGCCGAGCATCCTGAAACCCTGCAGGAGGCGTTTCTCGCCACCAACTCCGGCCGGGCTGAGGCGCTGAGTTTTGTCTCGCCGGTCGCCTATACGGTGGACTGGCTGATGTTTTTCAGTGACAAGAGCAAAGTCCTTACGCTGGGCATTGTGTCCGTGTTCGGCGTGATTGCCGGCTCGGCCGTTTATGCCGGGCTTTCGCGCAATTTCCGCTGGGAAGGCTTTCGCGACGCGGAAGACACTGCCAATCACCTGGTGGGCGCCACACTGATGGGTGTGGGCGGTGTCTGCGCCATGGGTTGCACCGTGGGGCAGGGCCTGTCCGGTATCTCGACCTTGAGCTTGACCAGCTTTGTGGCGCTGGCCGCCATCCTGGCCGGTTGCGTGGCGGGCTTGAAGTACCAGGTCTGGCGGCTTGAGCGCTCGGCCTGACGCAAGGTCTTTGCAGGCTTCCCATGGCATCCATCATCGAAGAACTCCCCGCCGACCTGGAGCGCCGCTTCGGCGGCCTGGCACGCCTTTATGGCGCGGCAGGCGCACAGCGGATTCGCCAGGCGCACATCGTGGTGGTGGGTTTGGGCGGCGTGGGCTCCTGGGCGGCTGAGGCCGCGGCCCGGAGCGGCGTAGCCCGCCTGACCCTGATCGACCTTGACCACATCGCCGAATCCAACATCAACCGGCAAGTCCATGCCCTGGACAGCACGCTGGGGCAGGCCAAGGTGCAGGCGATGCGTGAACGCATTGCGCAAATTCATCCGGAGTGCCGTGTCGACGGCATCGAGGAGTTTGTCGATGCTGCCAACTGGCCGGGCATTCTGGGCCTTGAAGCAGGGTTTGACCGCAAGCAGCTTGCCGTGATCGATGCCTGCGACCAGGTCAAAGCCAAGACAGCCATGGCGGCCTGGGCGATCGCCAACAAGGTGAATCTGGTCAGCGTGGGCGCAGCCGGCGGCAAGCGGCTCGCGCACCGCGTCGACATCGACGACCTCGCGCTGGTCACGCATGACCCCTTGCTGGCGCAATTGCGTTACAGGCTGCGCAAAGAGCACGGCGCCGCGCGCAAAGGCAAGATAGGCGTGGCCTGCGTATTCAGCCGCGAGGCCGTGTTGCAGCCCAACGCGGCCGACCAAAGCGACGGTAGCCTGAACTGCCACGGCTATGGATCGGTCGTGAGCGTGACCTCAACCTTCGGCCTGTGCGCGGCCGGCTGGGCGCTGGACAAAATTGCCGCTTGAGATTTTGCGGAGTACAAAAAAACCACGCTATAATTCAAGGCTTTGCTACTCTTGAAGTGGTAAAAACCGGAATGTATCGCAAGGGAAACCCTGTGATATAAATCGGGACCATAGCTCAGTTGGTAGAGCAGCGGACTTTTAATCCGTTTGTCGTGGGTTCGACCCCCGCTGGTCCCACCAAAATTTTCGGGTTCTTAGCTCAGTTGGTAGAGCAGCGGACTCTTAATCCGTAGGTCGACAGTTCGAATCTGTCAGAACCCACCAAGTACATCAAGGACTTAGCCGTAAGGCTAAGTCCTTTTGTCTTTCCGGGCGCGTTTGAAGCATCAGGGGAAACCTGCCCGACGTTTCAGCTGTCTGGTGTTATCTTGGGCCCACTACCAAATCAGGAGCGTGGGCCATGAAGCTGCAAGCACTTATCCTCTCCGCAGCAGCGGTCGTCGTCTCAAATGCTGCCTGGTCTCAGGCAGCGCCCATGTCCCAGCAAGAAACCGACGCAATCGTTTCGAAGTTCCAGGCGGCTTACGCCGATACCTTCAATCGCCGGGATGCAGGCGCCATGGCCTCACTTCTGACAGAGAACGCCACTTTGCAAAATGAATGGGGCGATGTCACACAAGGGCGCGGCAAGATTGAATCCTTGGTCACGCGCCTGATGGCCGGCCTGCCGGCGGGGACACGGCTTGAGGACACGGCGCTGGTGTCGCAGGCTATCAGCGCAGACACCATCGTCAGCCAGGGTGTGTCGCGCCGCATTGTTCCCGGCACGGAGCCTGGCCAGATGTTTTTCAGCCGTGTGCTGGTGCTCAAAGACGGGCAATGGCGCCTGGCGGCCACGCAGATCGCCCGGCCATCTACGGTACCCAAGCCGGCTGCCGCCCCTTAAGCGGCCTGAAACCCATCCACTCCTCAGGCCGAATATCCGAGTGCCGGTAGTTCAAGCTGCGCTTGCCTGGCCACCCGTATGCAGTCTTTCATGTGCTCTTCACCCAGGTAGCGAATAGCGGCATAACCCACCGCAGCAGAGACCACCTGGCCCGCCAGCGGTACGTACTTGGCGAGTTGCTTTGTGGTTAGGCGAACGCCGATTTTGGTGGCGGCTTTGATGACCAGGTCACGGCTGATGAACTTGCCGATGAGCACGGAACCCACCATGGTGACGGCCTTCTGAACCTGGTCGCGCTTTTTGGGCTCGAGCTTGTCCAGTTGCTGCGGCGTAAGGCCGAATTCCTTGTTGATCTCGGGAATGAGCTTGGACAGCATCGCCGCGTCCACCATCCAGTCAAGGCCGGGCACCGGCACGGCGCTGGCCGCCGCTGCCACCATGGCGCGCTTGTTCAACAGCTTGCGGCTGCGTTTGACGGCGGCCGCAAGGGCCGCGTCGTCAGAAGCCATTTGCAGTGCGGTCGGCATGGCGATGCTCTCTTCAGCGGCGCGAGATCAGCTGCTTTTCTTGGTGATCAGCCCGTAAATCACGAGCAGGACGATGGCGCCGACGATGGAGGCAATCCAGCCCACTACGTCGCCTTCTTTGTAAAAACCGGTGGCAATGCCCGCGTACTTTGCGGCAAAGGCGCCCGCGATACCGAGCACGGTGGTCATGATGAAGCCCAGGCTGTCATTGCCGGGCTTTAAGGCGCGGGCAATCAGGCCAACAATCAAACCGACAACAATGGTTCCGAGGATGGATAGCATGCTGCGAAGCTCCCTGCAAGTAAGGTGGCTGTGAGTGGCGGGAAGCTGAACCATCCCTTGCCGGGTGACCGGGGCCGGATGGGGCAGCCTCACATGCACTTTATACCGCAGCGGTCTCGATCTGCTCGGTCAGTTCAAGCCACCGTTCTTCCAGCATGTCTATTTCGCCTTCGATGGCTTTGAGGCGCTTGCCGGTCTGGGCGATCTCCGCTGGCGCGGTGGTGGTGGTCAACAGGGCCTGCAGGCTATCGCGCTCGGTGGTGAGCGCCTTCATGCGCTGGTCGATCTTTTCGACTTCCTTGCGCAAGGGCTTGGTGGCTTCGGCCTGCTGCTGGCGCCGCTGCGCGTCGAGTTTGCGCTGCTCGGGCGTTTCACGCGGCACGGGCTTCTTCTCTTCAGCTGCGGTTACCGGTGCGGCTGACTTGGCCGCGGCAGCCGGCGCTGCGTTACCCGACTTCTTGGCCTCCTCGCGCTGGCGCTTGGCTTCATCGAGCAGGTAGCGCTGGTAGTCGTCAAGGTCGCCGTCAAAAGGCGCCACGCCACCGCGCGAGACCATCCAGAACTCGTCGCAGACGGCACGCAGCAAGGCCCGGTCATGGCTGACCAGCATCACCGTGCCTTCAAACTCGTTGAGCGCCATCGACAGCGCCTCGCGCGTGGCCAGGTCCAGGTGGTTGGTCGGCTCATCGAGCAGCAACAGGTTGGGGCGCTGCCAGACGATCATGCACAGCACCAGGCGGGCTTTTTCGCCACCGCTCATGCTGCCCACAGCCTGCTTGACCATGTCGCCGCCGAAATTGAACATGCCCAGAAAGCTGCGCAAGTCCTGCTCGCGCGTCTGCTGGCCGCTGATCTTGCCGGCGGCGGTGACTTCTTTCACCAGGCGGATCATGTGCTCCAGCGGCGTGTCGGCCGGGCGCAGCACGTCGAGTTCCTGCTGCGCGAAGTAGCCGATGTTCAGGCCCTTGCCTTCGGTCATGTCGCCGCTAATGGGCGCCAGCGCACGCGCCACAGTTTTAACGAGCGTCGATTTACCCTGGCCGTTGGCGCCCAGAATGCCGATGCGCTGACCGGCCAGCACCGATTTGCTGACGTTCTGCACAATGACCGTGGGTGGCGTGCCTTCGGGTGCATCCTCAGGCGGCGGGTAGCCGAAGAAGGCGTTTTGCATCGATAGCATGGGGTTGGGCAGGTTGGCCGGTTCCTTGAACTCAAAGGTGAAATCGGCTTCCGCGAGCAGCGGGGCGATTTTCTCCATGCGGTCCAGCGCCTTCACACGGCTTTGCGCCTGCTTGGCCTTGCTGGCCTTGGCCTTGAAGCGTGCGATGAACTTTTGCAGGTGGGCGATCTTGTCTTGCTGCTTGGCAAACGCGGTTTGTTGCAGCGCCATCTGCTCGGAGCGCAGGTCTTCAAATTTGCTGTAGTTGCCGCCGTAGCGGGTCAGCTTGGCGCTTTCGATGTGTACCGTCACGTCGGTCACGGCGTCGAGGAATTCGCGGTCATGGCTGATGACCAGCATGGTGCCCTGGTATTTTTTCAGCCAGGCTTCCAGCCAGACCAGTGCGTCCAGGTCCAAATGGTTGGTGGGTTCGTCCAGCAGCAGCAGGTCAGACGGGCACATCAGCGCGCGCGCCAGTTGCAGGCGCATGCGCCAGCCGCCTGAGAAGCTGTTGACGGGGTTGTCCAGCTCGCTGACCTTAAAGCCCAGCCCCAGGATCAGCGCCTGGGCCCTGGCCTGCGCGTCATGCGCGCCGGAGTCGTACAGCGCCATGTAGGCGTGCGCCATGCGGTCGCCGTCGCCGCTGGCTTCAGAGGCGGCCACCTCGGCCTGCGCCGCCAGCAGCACCACGTCGCCTTCGACCACGAAGGCGGTCGCGCTCTGGTCGGTCTCAGGCATGTCCTGCGCCACCTGCGCCATGCTCCATTGCGCTGGAATCGAAAAATCGCCGCCGTCTTCGTGCAGGGAGCCGTTAAGCATCGCAAACAGCGACGATTTGCCCGCGCCATTGCGGCCCACCAGCCCGATTTTTTCGCCCGGGTTGAGGGTGACAGACGCGCTGTCCAGAATCACTTTGGCGCCGCGGCGCAGCACGACGTTTTTGAGGGTAATCATTAAATAACAGCTTCAGGAAAATGAATCGGGCAGCGCGGCAGGCGCTTTAACCCTTGTGGGCAAGAGCCGCGCCGGCAGTTCAGCGCTGCGGGGCCCCGGCGATTGGCCTCAGGCCAGTTGTTCGCGTGTGAGCAGTAAAACCTGGTCGGCACCCGAGCTGGTTTCGAACCACAGCGGTTCAAGCGCCGGGAAGGCACGCTCGAAATTCTCGCGCTCGTTGCCGATTTCCAGCACCAGCACCGCATTTTCGCTCATATGGCGCGCGGCGTTTTGAAAAAGGTCTCGAATGAAGTCCATGCCGTCGGTGCCGCCGTCCCGGTTGCCGTCCAGCGCCAGGCCGGGTTCGGCGCGGAACTCGGCCGGGAGCGCCGCCATGCTGGCCGCGTTTACGTAGGGCGGGTTGCACAAAATCAGGTCATACAGGCCCGGGCAGGCCGCCAGTCCGTCGGACTCGATCAAGGTGATACGGCTGTCCAGGTGATGGCGGTCTACGTTGATGCGGGCCACCTCCAAAGCGTCCAGGCTGATATCGGCGGCGTCCACCACCACATCGGGGTAGGTGATGGCGGCCAGCACGGCCAGGCTGCCGTTGCCGGTGCACAGGTCAAGCACCCGCTGGGTGTGCTCGCCCAGCCAGGGGTCTATGCTCGCGTCGGCCAGCAGCTCCGCGATAAGCGAGCGCGGAATGATCACGCGCTCGTCCACGTAAAAAGGCAGGCCCATCAGCCAGGCTTCGTTCGTCAGATAGGCGGCTGGTTTGCGGGTGCTGATACGTGTGTCCAGCAGCGCGGCAACCTGCGCCTGTTCTTCGTTGGTCACCGGCCGGGTTTCAACCGAATCAAGGTCGTCCAGCGGCAAACCCAGCTTCCACAGCACCAGCCAGGCCGCTTCGTCAAAAGCGTTGGTTGTGCCTTGCCCGAAGCCGTCTGAATAACTTAGTCCTGCAGCATCCAGCTTGGCGGCGGATTCTTCGACCAGCGCCAGCACCGTCATGGGGGTTGAGGATGTGGCGTTCCTCATGCCGCCAGCCGTTCCAGCACGCCCTTGTAGATGTTCTTGAGCGGGTCCAGCGAACTCACTAGCACGTGTTCGTTGATCTTGTGGATGGTGGCATTGATAGGGCCGAACTCAATCACCTGCGGGCAGATCTTGGCGATAAAACGGCCGTCGCTGGTGCCGCCGGTGGTCGAGAGCTCGGTTTGCAGGCCGGTTTCGGCCTGGATCGCGCCGCTGACGGCGTCGACCAGGGTGCCTGGCGTAGTCAAAAAGGGCAGGCCGCCCAGGGTCCATTTCAGGTCGTACTCGAGCTGGTGCCGGCTGAGCACTGCCTGCAAACGCTGCTGCAGGCTTTCAGGGGTGGATTCGGTGCAGAAACGGAAGTTGAAGTCCACCACCAGTTCGCCCGGAATGACATTGGAGGCGCCAGTGCCGCCATGGATGTTGGACACCTGCCAGCTGGTGGCCGGGAAGAACGCATTGCCCTTGTCCCACTCGGTCGCTACCAGTTCGGCCAGCGCCGGTGCAAACAGGTGGATGGGGTTTTTGGCCAGGTGCGGATAGGCGATGTGGCCCTGCACGCCCTTGATGGTGAGCTTGCCGCTCATGGTGCCGCGGCGCCCGTTTTTGATCATGTCGCCCAGCTTGTCGACTGAGGTGGGTTCGCCCACGATGCAGTAGTCCAGCACTTCGCCGCGCGCCTTGAGCTGCTCACACACCATGACTGTGCCGTCCACGGCCGGGCCTTCCTCATCGCTGGTGACCAGAAAGGCAATCGACAGGGCCGGGTCCGGGTTGGCCGCGATGAATTCCTCCACTGCGACGACCATGGCCGCGATGGAGGTTTTCATGTCGGCGGTGCCGCGCCCGTACATCTTTCCGTCACGGTGGCTGGGTGTGAAGGGGTGGCTGTGCCATTGGTCAAGCGGGCCGGTGGGCACGACGTCGGTGTGGCCGGCGAAGACAAGTGTCTTGGCCGGGGTTTTGGCGGACGCCGGTTTGCCCGCGCGCTTGGCCCAGAGATTGGTCACACGAAAGCTCTCAGGGCCGCTGACGATGGTTTCGCACTCAAAGCCCAGTGGCGCCAGCCGCGCAATCAGCATGGCCTGGCAGTCGGCATCGTCGGGCGTGACGGAGGGGCGCGAAATAAGCTGTTCAGCGAGATGCAGGGTTCGGGACATGTTCAGGTTCAAGTCGGCCCGAAAACGAGCGCGGCCGTGTTTTTAGTGTTTCACGTCCAGCGTGATCTCGGTGAAGGATGGTTCGTCATCCGGATCCTCTTCGGGCTCCAGAGTCTTGGCCTTGACGGCGAAGTCGTTCTCCAGCCGCCACATCAGGTTGGTCGGCGAATCGGCGTACAAAATGCCTTCCTTGCGCGTGACGGTGCCGGCCACGATCAGCTTGGCAATATCCTGCTCAAAGGTCTGCGAGCCTTCGGCCATGGATTTTTCCATCGCTTCCTTCACGCCGGAGAAGTCGCCCTTTTCAATCAGCTCGGAAATCAGCTTGGTATTGAGCATGACCTCGACCGCCGGCGTGCGGCCGCCGTCTTGCGTGCGCAGCAGGCGCTGCGAGACGATGGCCTTGAGGGCCGCGCCCAGGTCGCCCAGCATGGTGCTACGCACTTCCACCGGGTAAAAGCTCAGGATACGGTTGAGTGCCTGGTAGCTGTTGTTGGCGTGCATGGTGGCCAGGCACAGGTGGCCCGACTGCGCATAGGCAATTGCGGCTGACATGGTTTCGCGGTCACGGATTTCGCCGATCAGGATCACGTCGGGCGCCTGGCGCAACGCGTTTTTCAGCGCCACTTGCAGGGACTGCGTGTCGCTGCCGACCTCGCGCTGGTTGACCACCGACTTCTTGTTGGTGAACAAGAACTCGACCGGGTCTTCAATCGTGAGGATGTGGCCCAGTGTGGTTTCATTGCGGTGGTCCATCATCGCGGCCAGCGTGGTGCTTTTGCCGGCGCCGGTGGAGCCCACCATCAACAGCAGCCCGCGCTTTTCCATGATCAGGTCCGCCAGGATGGGCGGCACATTCAGGCTTTGCAGGGGCGGGATTTCGTTGGGGATATAGCGGATCACCGCGGCATAGGTGCTGCGCTGCTTGAAGGCGCTGATCCGGAAGTTGCCCAGGCCGGCGATGGGTAGCGCCATGTTGAGCTCACCCATTTCTTCCATCTCTTCGATGCGCTCGGGCGGCAGCACTTCGGCCAGCAGGTTGCGCGGCGCATCCGGCGGCAGGATTTGCGCATTGATGGGAATCGCCTGGCCGTTGATCTTGATCAGGGCGGGGGAGTGCGCCGACAGGTAAACGTCCGACGCTTTCTTGTCCGCCATCAAGCGAAGGATTCTTTCCATCGTGCTCATAGTCCACCCTCTTGATTGAAATGAAATACAACGTCCGCCACTAAGCTTACGGCTCCTCGCCAGCAGGGGCCGCGGAACCGGCTTTGCCGGGCCGCAGGCGCAGCGGCCCCCTCGGGGGGCAGCGAACTACGCGAAGCGAGAAGCGTGGGGGTCATGTCTAGTCGCGCAGCAAATCGTTCAGGCTGGTCGTCGAACGGGTTTTCGCATCCACCCGCTTCACGATCACCGCGCAGTACATGCTGTACTTGCCGCCGGCCTTGGGCAGGTTACCCGACACCACCACGGAACCCGCAGGGATACGGCCATAGCTGACGGTGTCGGCTTCGCGGTCATAAATCGGCGTGCTCTGGCCGATGTAGACGCCCATGGAGATCACCGAGTTTTCTTCGACGATCACGCCTTCGACCACTTCAGAGCGTGCGCCGATAAAGCAGTTGTCTTCAATGATGGTGGGGTTGGCCTGCAAAGGCTCCAGCACGCCGCCCAGGCCCACGCCGCCGGAGAGGTGCACGTTGTTGCCGACCTGGGCGCAACTGCCCACGGTGGCCCAGGTGTCGACCATGGTGCCTTCGCCGACCCAGGCGCCGATGTTGACGTAGCTGGGCATCAGGATGGCGCCCTTGGCGATAAAGCTGCCGCGGCGTGCCACGGCGGGCGGCACAACACGCACGCCGGTGGCGCGCATTTCGGCTTCGCTCAGGTGTGCAAACTTGGTTTTGACCTTGTCGAAAAAGCCCAGGTCGCCGGCGCGCATGAGTTCGTTGTCCTGCAGGCGAAAGCTCAGCAGCACGGCTTTCTTGATCCATTGGTGCGTCGTCCACACACCCACGCTTTCGCGGGTGGCCACGCGCAGGGTGCCGTTGTTCAGCTGCGAAATCGTTTGCTCGACGGCTTCCAGAATGTCCTTGGGCGCCGACTTGGGCGACAGGTTGGCGCGGTCTTCCCAGGCGGCGTCAATGGTTTGCTGGAGCGCTTGCAGGTTGGTTTGGGTCATGAGAATGGTTTTTTCAGTGAACTTTGGATTGGATGAACTGGACGATGCGCTCTGCGGCCTCCACGCATTCGGCGGTTTCTGCCACCAGTGCCATGCGGATTCTGCCGGCGCCGGGATTGTGCCCCTGCGCATCGCGTGCCAGGTAACTGCCCGGCAACACCACGACATTGTAAAGAGCGAGCAGCTCGCGTGAGAACGCGGTGTCCGAGCCCTTGAAGACTTCAGGAATTGCCGCCCACAGGTAGAAGCCTGCGTCGGGTAGTGCAACGTCCATCACGACGGACAGCATGGGGGTGACCTTGGCAAATTTTTCGCGGTACATCGCGCGGTTGTCCACCACGTGCTGCTCGTCGCCCCAGGCCGCGGTGCTGGCCGCCTGCACGATAGGGCTCATGGCGCTGCCGTGGTAGGTGCGGTAGAGCAAAAACGGTTTGATCAGCGCCGCGTCACCGGCCACAAAGCCGCTGCGCAGGCCGGGCACATTGCTGCGTTTGGACAGGCTGGTCAGGGAAATCAGGTTTTTGAAGTCATGCCGGCCCAGTTGCGAAGCCGCTTGCAAGCCGCCCAGCGGCGCCTCGTCGCGGAAGTAAATCTCGCTGTAGCACTCGTCCGAGGCAATCACAAAGCCGTAGCGGTCGCTGAGCTCGAACAGCAGCTTCCATTCGGCCAGATTCATCACCGCGCCTGTCGGGTTGCCGGGTGAGCAGACAAACACCAGCTGGGTTTTGGCCCAAACCTCGGCCGGCACGGCCGCCCAGTCGATGCCGAAGTTGCGCGCGGGCACGCTGGGCGCAAACCAGGTCTGGGCGCCGGCCAGCAGGGCCGCGCCCTCATAAATTTGATAGAAGGGGTTGGGGCAGACCACGGTGGCGCCAGGTTTGCTGGCGTCCAGCACGGTCTGCGCCAGCGAAAACAGCGCCTCGCGTGAGCCATTGACCGGCAGGATCTGCGTGGCCGGGTCCAGCTTCAGGCTGTAACGGCGGGCCAGCCAGTCGGCCATTGCCTGGCGCAATTTGGGCTCGCCCAGCGTGCCCGGGTAGCTGGCCAGCCCGCTCAGGCTGGCCGTCAGGGCGTCTTTGACGAGTTGCGGCGTGGCGTGGCGCGGCTCGCCGATGCCCAGGCTGATGGGTTTGTAGGCCGGGTTGGGGGTGATATCGGCGTGCAACTGGCGCAGCCGCTCAAAAGGATAGGGCTGAAGGCGTGAAAGCAGGGGATTCATACCTGGATTATCCAGCCTTGCCCGCAGGCCCTCCGGCCCCAGCGGCCTGTACCACCCCGATTGCCACTAAATTGATAGCAATAAACCAACGTACGGCATGGGCGAAGTGCCAATTTCGTAGAGAGCTTTCGGTCGAGTCAGCTTTGAGGGAAATTTTTGATGCAATTCGCGCATTTCGGCGTGACGGCCGGGCTGGAAGCAAAGTGTTTCACGCCGGGCCCGTCAAGGGCCTTTTTCCCGGCAAAATCCCTGTCCCGCTCGGGTAACATGACGGGCCGTGCGCTACTGAAAGTGGTACACGGCGTGTGTCAGCGTTTTGCCGTAAAACGCCATAAAAATCAACGAGTTAGGGTTCATGGACCCTGACTCAGGCCAAAAAACAGGGACAGCCGTGCGTCTCAATTCGATCAAGCTATCTGGTTTCAAGTCATTTGCAGAGCCCACCAATTTCGTACTGCCGGGCCAACTGGTCGGTGTGGTGGGCCCCAACGGTTGCGGCAAGTCCAACATCATGGACGCGGTGCGATGGGTGCTGGGCGAGAGCAAGGCCTCCGAGCTGCGCGGCGAGTCCATGCAGGACGTCATCTTCAACGGCACCACGACGCGCAAGCCGGCCAGCCGCTCCAGCGTCGAGCTGGTGTTTGACAACGCCGACCACCGCGCCGGCGGCCAGTGGGGCCAGTTTGTCGAAATCGCCGTCAAGCGTGTGCTGACGCGCGACGGCACCTCCAGCTACTACATCAACAACCAGCCGGTGCGCCGCCGCGACGTGCAGGATGTGTTTCTGGGCACCGGCCTGGGCCCGCGCGCCTACGCCATCATCGGCCAGGGCACCATCAGCCGCATCATCGAGTCCAAGCCCGAAGAGCTGCGCCTCTTCCTCGAAGAAGCTGCTGGCGTTTCCAAATACAAAGAGCGCCGCCGCGAGACGGCCAACCGCCTGTCGGACACCCGCGAAAACCTGACCCGCGTCGAAGACATCCTGCGCGAACTCAACGCCAACCTGGACCGGCTCGAAAAGCAGGCCGAGGTGGCCATGCGCTACAACACGCTGCACGCCGACGCGAGCCTGAAACAGCACCAGCTGTGGTTCCTCAAACGCGCCGAAAGCGAAGCCGACCAGTCCAAGGTCAAGGCCGACGCCGAAAAGGCTGTGAACGACCTGGAAAGCCGCGTGGCCGACCTGCGCCACATCGAGGCCGACCTGGAAACCATTCGCCAGGCGCATTACTCCGCCGGCGACCAGGTCAACCAGGCCCAGGGCAAGCTTTACGAGGCCAGTGCCGAAGTCGGCCGCCTCGAGGCTGAAATCCGCTTCGTGGTCGATGGCCGCCAGCGTGTCGAGCAACGCCTGGCCCAGTTGAAAGAACAAACCGCCCAGTGGGCTACGCGCAAGGAAGACGCCGCCGTTGAGACGGAAAACCTGGCCGCGCAAGCCATTGAGGCTGAAGAAAAAGCCGAGTTGCTGGCAGCACAGACCGAAGAGCACCAGACGCAGTTGCCCGCCCTGGAAGACGCCTTGCGCCAGGCCCAGGCCAAAGCCAACGAGCAGCGCACCAGCGTAGGCCAGGTGCAGCAGCAAATCCAGGTGCTGGCCGCCGACCAGCGCAACATCGAAGAGCAGTCGCGCTCCTTAAGCCTGCGCCTTGAAAAGCTCACGGCCGACCGCAACGCGCTCAACGCCCCTGACGAAGCCCGTCTGGCCAACCTGAACACGCAGTTCACCGCCGCACAGGAAGCCCAGGCTGAAGCCGAGGCCCGTCTGCACGAGCTGACCGACAGCGTGCCGCAGCTCGACGAAGAACGCCGCACGTTGCAGCACACCGTCAATACCGAATCCGCCAAACGTGCCGACCTGTCGGCGCGCATGGAGGCGCTCAAGGCCCTGCAGGAAAAGGTCAAGACCGACGGCAAGCTCAAGCCCTGGCTGGCCAAGCACGGCCTGGACGGCCTGCAAGGCCTGTGGAGCCGCATCCACATTGAACAAGGCTGGGAAAACGCGCTGGAAGCCGCGTTGCGCGAGCGCCTCGGGGCGCTGGAAGTCAGCCGGCTCGACATGGTGCGCGGCTTTGCCGGCACCGACGGACGCGACACGCCGCCCGCCAAGCTTTCGTTCTATTCACCGCCCAGCGCCGCTGCGCCTGCGCGCGCCAATGCAGCGATCAACCTTAAGCCACTGACCGAGCTGCTGCGCCTGAATGACGCCGGCCAGTCGGCATTGCTGGGCGATTGGCTGCAGGGCTGCTATACAGCCCAAGGCCTGGACGACGCCCTGGCCGCGCGCGACAAGCTGCAGGCCGGCGAAGTGATTTATGTGCAAAGCGGCCATGCCGTCACGCACCACAGCGTGAGCTTTTACGCCCAGGATTCCGAGCAGGCCGGCTTGCTGGCCCGCGCCCAGGAAATCGAAAACCTCGACAAGCAGCTCAAGGCCCAGGCCCTGATCAGCGAAGAGGCCCGCTCCGCGCTGATACGCGCCGAAGCAGCCTACGCCGACGCCGCCCAGCGCCTGGCCACGGCGCGCCGCGAAACCGCCGAAGGCCAGAGCCGTACCCATGAGCTGCAGGTCGAAGTGCTGCGCCTGACGCAGCTGGCCGAGCAGACCCGCGCGCGCAGCGAGCAGATCCAGGCCGACATGGCCGAAATCGAAGCACAGCTGGGTGAGCTGCAAGAGCGCAAGGTCACCGCCGAAGGCCGCTTTGAAGAGCTGGACATGCAGCTGGCCGACAGCCAGGAACGCCACGCGCAGCTTGATGACCGTGTGATCGAAACCGAGCGCAAGCTGGGCGAATCACGCGAGCAGCAGCGCACGCTGGAGCGCCAGGCGCAGGAAGCCACGTTTGCGCTGCGCAGCCTGGCCTCCCGCCGCGAAGAGCTGACGCGCTCTATCGACATTGCAGCCCAGCAGGCCAGCTCTATTGCCAGTGAAGAGGCGCAAGCCCGCGAAGAACTCACGCGCCTGACCGACGCCGCCGCGCAGGCCGGCCTGCAAAGCGCCCTGAGCGTGAAGCTGGAGCGCGAAGCCGACCTGGGTGCCAAGCGCAGCCAGTACGACGACCTGACCAACAAGCTGCGCGCCAGCGATGAGCGCCGCCTGCAACTCGAGCGCGAGCTGGATCCGCTGCGCCAGCGCATCACCGAATTCCAGCTGAAAGAGCAGGCTGCGCGCCTGGGCTTTGAGCAATACGCGCAGCTGCTGGCCGACGCGCAGGCTGACCTGGCCGCGGTGGAAGAGTCCATCCAGTCCGGCAATGTGCGCCTGACCGGCCTGCAAGGCGAGATCGACCGCATCAACCGCGAAATCCAGTCGCTGGGCGCCGTCAACCTGGCCGCCCTGGACGAGCTGAGCACGGCGCGCGAGCGCAAGCAATTCCTCGACGCGCAGTCTGCCGACCTGAACGAAGCCATGACCACGCTGGAAGATGCGATCAAGAAGATCGACATCGAAACGCGCGATTTGCTGTCCAGCACCTTTGACACCGTCAACGGTCATTTCGGCCGCATGTTCCCCGAGCTCTTTGGCGGTGGCAACGCCAAGCTCATGATGACGGGCGAGGAAATCCTCGACGCCGGCGTGCAGGTGATTGCCCAGCCGCCCGGCAAGAAGAACCAGACCATTCATCTGCTGTCCGGCGGCGAAAAGGCGCTCACGGCCATCGCGCTTGTGTTTGCCATCTTCCAGCTCAATCCAGCACCTTTCTGCTTGCTGGATGAGGTCGACGCACCGCTGGACGATGCCAACACCGAGCGCTATGCCAAGCTGGTGCGCTCCATGAGCAAGGAAACCCAGTTCCTCTTCATCAGCCACAACAAGATCGCCATGGAAATGGCCGAGCAGTTGATCGGCGTGACCATGCAGGAGCAGGGCGTTTCGCGCATCGTGGCGGTGGACATGGAAGCCGCCATCGGTTTCGCCGAAGCCGCCTGATCCACGATGAGCAGTTTGCAGATCAGTCTGGCGGTGGTGGGCGGGCTGGTGCTTGCCGGCGTGGTGGCCCATAGCGCCTGGTCCTCACGCCGAAACCTGCCCAAACAGGCCACGCCGGAAGCGCCTCCTGCCGAGCAGCCCGTTGCACCGGTGCAAGACAGCGAAGGCGGCACCGCCGAACGGCAGGAGCCCAGCTTTGATGTGGATTCCGGCCTGGCATCGCTGGCGTCACTCACGACCATGACACCCGACCGAAAGCCCGGCCTCGACGTGCTGATCGACGCCGTCGCGCCGGTGGTGATCGACGGCATGGTGTCGGGCGAAGCCGCACTGGCCGCCATGCCCAGCACGCGCCGGGCCGGCAGCAAGCCTTTTGGCGTGGAAGGTCTGAGCGTCATCACCGGCGAATGGGAATTTCCCACCGCCGGCCATCGTTACAGCGCTTTTCAGTGCGGTGTGCAACTGGCCAACCGCACCGGCGCACTCAACCAGATCGAATACTCAGAATTTGTGATGAAGGCGCAGGCCTTTGCCGACGCCATAGGCGGCGAGCCGGAATTTCCGGAAATGCTGGACGAAGTGGCCCGCGCCCGCGAATTGGACCAGTTCGCCAGTGGGCACGATGCACAGCTGAGCTTTACCTTGCGTGCTGTCAACACCGCCTGGAGCCCGGGCTATGTGCAGCAAAGCGCAGGGCGGCTCGGTTTTGTCGCCGGCTCTATCCCAGGCCGTATGGTGCTGCCGGCCAGCCAGCAGGGTCATGCGCCCATCCTGGGCCTGGCCTTCGATACCCAGGCCGCCATGGCCGAAGACCCCGAGCAGACGGCGCTGCGCGAACTCACGCTGTCGCTGGATGTGCCTCAAGTACTGCGCTCTGAAAAACCCTTTGCCCGCATGTGCGAAGCCGCACTCTCCCTGGCCGCCAACATGGACGGCGTGATCATCGACGACAACGGCAACCTGATCCGTCCTGAAGCGATGGAAGTCATCCACGCCGACCTGGAGCAGTTGTACGACACGCTGGACAGTCGTGATCTGTCAGCAGGTTCGGTGCTGGGGCGGCGGCTGTTCAGCTGATTCGCCGTTAGCAGGGGGGGCGGGCGCCGGCGCGCCACTTCACGCCGGCTTCACTTTCTTCATGGCGGCCTCACGCAGGCCCCGCAGACTGTGGTCTTTTCTTGACAAAGAAATTGCACCCCATGCTGCTCCTGTTGTTTCCCTTGCTTTTGTTCGCGCTGCCTTGGGTTCTGCCGCGACGCTGGTTGCCGGCTTGCGGTCTCACGGTTTTTTATTGCGCCACCTACCTCTTTATCGATGACACCCGCGCGCAATGCACCGGGTGTGGTGGTCTGGGGGCTGCGCTGGGGTCGGCGATTTTTACATTTGCCTGCATTGGGTCTCTCATCAGTTTTCTCACCCGGTTGGCCGTGCCGATTTTTTCAGGAAAACGGAAAACAGAGCCCGGTCCAAGTGTTTTTTCGTCGGGTGCAACTACCGCATTGGCGGCTTTCGGCCTTGCCTGCGTGGTGGTGTGGCAGGCCGTTGTAATCACGAAAGCCTGGTTCGACGATGGCTTTTGGATACACGGCGCCTTGGCGGTGCTGGCGCTTGGCTGGGTAGCCCTGGGGCGGCTCTATCGTGAGGAGAGGGGGGAGCACGGTTTGCGCATTTTTAGCGGCGTTGGCGCCGTCACTACGGTCTGTGCGCTTGCCTGGTCGCTGCAGGTGCCGGCCAAAGTCATCGCTGCTGCCGAGGAAGCTGCTGCGGGGGCGCCTTATTGCCTGTTGACCAGCGGGCGTAATGGCTTGCGGCCGGCCCGTGATCGCATGGATTTGTCGGGTTTTGCAATGCAGGATGGGCCGGTTTCCCTGCGCCATGCGACGCTGGCTGTCGGCGAAAGCCGTGAGCCGGTCTGGCGATACTGGTCTTACCGGCGTGGGGCTTTCGTGCCTGAATTTTTCGGCGGCGTTCTGACCTGCGAGCTGCAACGCAACGGCGCCAAAGACCTGAGCTGGTTTCAGCCAAAGGCGGAGCCGCTGGATTCCCGGTTTTGGCTGGCTCGCGGCCAATGGCATATTCCCGCTGCCTACCTGGGTGGCGCAAGAGATCGCCCGCCGGTGCTGACTTTTTATGCACAGGGCAAGGATTTCGAACCTTTCCCGGTATCGGGCCGTAAACCGGGATTCGATGTGGGGATGATCAACGCCCAAGTCCAAGTGACCCTTTGCGACATTGACCGCCTGCATGTCTGGCAGGCCCAAAACGACAGCAACTTCACGGTCGAACCCGCAGGTACGGAGGCCGGCCTGCAGAAGCAGTCCGTGGATTCTCGGGGGTCGCCCCGCAGGGAGTTCCAATACGTCGGCCTGGATAAAACCGGGAGAATTTCGACCTGGCTGCTGTGCCACGAGGGAGGCGACACCTGCCGCCATGCCTTCCGGCGTGAAGGCGTGGTGGTCGAGTTCCAGCACCCCCGTAGCCAATTCGCGCAGTGGAAAGAAATGCAGGATGCTGCCTGGAGGCGCGTCAAATCCCTCGCGGTGGTCTGGCCTGATGCCCCGTCCCAAAGCTGCAAATCCTGAGTTCCCCGGTTGAATCACTGCGCAACTGGCGGCGGCTCCCCTAAACTGGCGGATGTTTTTAAATCGAATCAATTAAAAGGACCTCTCTGAGATGCCAGGGAACGCCAAGACACCCGTCCAGCAACGCGATGAACTGCACAAGGTCTTGCACCAGCATGCCCATCGCTACTACGTGCTGGACGACCCAAGCGTTCCCGATGCCGAATACGACAGGTTGTTCAGGGAGCTGCAAGCCCTGGAAGCCGCCCACCCCGAACTCCTGACGCCGGATTCGCCCACCCAGCGCGTGGGCGGCAAGCCGCTGGACCAGTTCGCCAGCGTGCGCCACAAGGTGCCCATGCTCAGCATCCGCACCGAAACCGATACCGAGGCCACCGGCGCGCAAAACTTCGACACCCGTGTTCGCAAGGAATTGGGCCTCGTCGAGTCTGATCCGCCGGTTGAATACGTGGCCGAACTCAAGTTCGACGGCCTGGCAATGAGCTTGCGTTATGAAAACGGCATCCTTGTGCAAGCCGCCACGCGCGGCGACGGTGAGGTCGGCGAAGACGTGACGCAAAACATCCGCACCATCAACCAGATTCCGCTTCGTTTGCCTGCCGATGCGCCGCCTGTGATGGAGGTGCGTGGCGAGGTCTATATGCGCCGTGCGGATTTCGAGGCGCTTAACGAGAAGCAGCGCGAAAAGATTGCACAAGGCGCCAAGGGTGAAAAAACCTTCGTCAATCCGCGCAATGCGGCAGCCGGCGGCGTGCGTCAGCTGGATCCGACCCTGGCAGCGCAGCGGCGGCTGAGCTTTTTTGCCTACGGCCTGGGGGATATTTCACCGGCGGAAGAGGGCGGCCCGGCGTTTGATACCCATTTTCAGCTGCTGCTGACGCTTCGTTCATGGGGTTTTCCGGTTGCAACCCAGACACAGCTTGCGCAAGGCGCTCCCGAATTAATAGCGTTTCACGAGGCCATGGGCAAACAGCGGGACAGCCTGCCCTACGACATCGATGGCGTGGTCTACAAGGTCAACAGCCTGGCGCTGCAGAGAAAAATGGGCTTTGTCACGCGCGAGCCGCGCTGGGCCGTGGCGCACAAATACCCGGCGCAGGAGCAGCTCACCACCGTGCAGGCCATTGAGGTGCAGGTGGGCCGTACCGGCAAGCTGACGCCGGTGGCCAAGCTGGCGCCGGTCTTTGTGGGCGGCGTCACGGTGACGAATGCGACGCTGCACAACGAGGACGAAGCCCGCCGCAAGGACGTGCGGGTGGGCGACACCGTCATCGTGCGCCGCGCCGGCGATGTGATTCCGGAAGTCGTCAGCGTGCTGCTCGACAAACGTGTGCCGGACGCGCCGCAGTTCACCATGCCGCGTACCTGCCCGGTCTGTGGCTCCGATGCCGTGCGCGAAGAAGGCGAAGCCGACTACCGCTGCACCGGTGGGCTTTTCTGCGGCGCCCAGCGCAAGGAGGCCATCCTGCACTACGCGCACCGGCGCGCGGTGGAGGTCGAGGGCCTGGGTGACAAGCTGGTTGAGCAGCTGGTGGATGCCAATGTCATCCGCACCTTGCCCGATCTCTACAAACTGGGCCTGACCGCGCTGGCCAGCCTGGACCGCATGGCGGAAAAGTCGGCCAACAACCTGCTCGAAGCACTGGAAAAATCCAAGCAGACGACGCTGCCGCGCTTCCTGTTCGGACTGGGCGTACGCCATGTGGGTGAAGCCACCGCCAAGGAGCTGGCGCGCCACTTCGGCAAGCTGGACGCCATCATGGATGCCACCGAAGAGCAGTTGCTGGAAGTCAGCGACGTCGGCCCCATCGTGGCCCAAAGTATTCGCACCTTCTTCGAGCAGCCGCACAACCGCGAGGTGGTCGAGCAACTGCGCGCTTGCGGCGTGACCTGGGAAGAGGGCGAGCCGGCCGCCCGGGCGCCGCAGCCGCTTTCGGGCAAGACCTTCGTCATCACTGGCACCTTGCCCACCCTGAGCCGTGACGAGGCCAAAGACAAGGTCGAGGCTGCGGGCGGCAAGGTGGCCGGCTCCGTCAGCAAGAAGACCGACTACGTGGTGGCGGGCGAGGAGGCCGGCAGCAAGCTGGTCAAGGCGCAAACACTTGGTGTTCCGGTCATTGACGAAGCGGCTTTGCTGGCCATGCTGGCGAGTGAATAAACGTGCCGGCAGGTAAAACTTCGCCCGAAGCTGATGTCGCGCGTGAGCGCGCCAGCGCGCAGCGCCGGCGGGTTTTCGAGTGGTACATCAGGTTGGCCATCGGCATGGTGCTTTTGACGGTGGCTTTCAGCAGCAAATTTACGACACCCATTCACGTGACATTTTCGGGCGGGTGGTCGTTCCTGCCCCTGGCTGACTGGGCACTCGTTTGTCTCGCAGCCGCCGTTCTCACCGGCATTGTTTCCGCTTTCCTTGAACGGCTGCACAGGGCTTCCAGTGACGTCGGCAAGCTTGCCGCGGGGTCCTTGCTGTTCGTCGGGGTTTGCCTGTTCTGCTCCCAAGCCATCGTGGAGGGCGCCAACGTGCACTTCGATTCATCTCCGGTGGCCAGAGTCACCACGCAGATTCTCCGGATCGAACCGGCCCCTTCCGGCAGTAAACGCGGGGCGACATTGCATCTCGCAGGCTGGGGTGGCAGCGAACCTGGAAAGACTGTGAGAGCAAGACAGGATGTGCGGGTTTTTCGTATGGACCTGGATGCAAAATACGCCACGTTCTATGTCCGCAAAGGGTTCTTCGGCGTGCCCTACGCCACTGAATTCAAGTAGCAGGATCATCCAGGGTTAAACCGTTAAACCGATGCTTGATTTACTGAAGGCACACCATGCAGGCGCTTGAATCCATCAGCACTCCAGATCTTCTTGACTCGCTCGTCAGCCTGTCTTCCGCCTTTGTGTTCGGCGCCCTGATCGGCTTTGAGCGTCAATACCGGCAGCGCACCGCCGGTTTGCGGACCAATGTGCTGGTGGCCGTGGGCGCCGCGATTTTTGTGGACATGGCCAACCGGCTCACCGGCTCGTCCGGCGCTGTGCATGTGGTGGCTTATGTGGTGTCGGGCATCGGCTTTCTGGGCGCCGGCGTCATCATGCGGGAGGAGGGCAATGTGCGTGGCCTCAACACGGCTGCCACACTGTGGTGCTCGGGCGCGGTGGGCGCCTGTGCCGGCGCCGACCTGGTGGTGCAGGCGGGCATTGCGACGCTTTTTGTGCTGGCCGCCAACACGCTGCTGCGTCCCATCGTCAACCAGATCAATCGCCTGCCGCTGGATGTTCAGTCGGCCGAGGTGACCAACACGGTCTATGTCGTCACCTCGGGCACCCACCAGAAAGAGGTGCTGGCCATTCTGGAGAAATCGCTGGAGGAACTGCATTACCCCACCAATGACCTGGAGGTTTATTCCTTCGGCGATGAAGGCGTGAAGATCCAGGCGACTTTGGTGGCGATTGCGGTGGACGGCGCCGTCATGGACCGCCTGGTCAGGCAACTGGGCGATTTGCCCATGGTCAGCCAGGCTTACTGGAGCGCCAGTACGACCGAATAAATAAGTCGGACTTACATGGCGTTACCGGGGTTTGCACGCCGGATGTGAGGCCAGGCGGCAGTGCCGGGCGTTGAAAAGACCTGTACACAGGAGCTTTTCATGAACTACAAGCGTTTATCTGCCCTTGCCGCTGCCGGCGGCCTGGCCGCTTTGCTGTCTGGTTGCGTCGTGGCGCCTATCGAACCTGGCCCTGTGGCGGTTTACCCGTCCCGGCCCGTTTACGTCCAGCCGGCGCCCATTGTGGTGGCGCCTGCACCCGGTTATTACCGCCCGTACCGGTACCGGTATTGGCGCTAAGAGCCCGTCTGGATCGTCAACCGGCTTTTAAGGCTCTTAAGCCTTTTCAGTGCGGCCCCGCGCCGCGATAATCGGCGCATGACCATTCGCGAAATCCTCAAAATGGGCGACCCGCGGCTGCTGCGCGTGGCCCAGCCCGTCACGGCGTTTGACACCGACGAGTTGCACTTGCTGATCTCGGACATGTTTGACACCATGCACGCCGTCAACGGCGCAGGCCTGGCGGCGCCACAGATCGGCGTTGACCTGCAACTGGTGATCTTCGGCACCGATACAGTCAACCCGCGCTACCCGGACGCGCCGGTGGTGCCTCGCACGGTTTTGCTCAACCCCCTGATTACCCCCCTGGGCCCTGAAGAAGAGGACGGCTGGGAAGGCTGTCTTTCCGTGCCCGGTTTGCGAGGCTTGGTTCCGCGCCTTTCGCGTATTCGATATAGCGGCTTTGACCAGTACGGCGACGCGATTGAACGCACGGTGGATGGTTTTCATGCGCGCGTTGTGCAGCACGAATGCGATCACCTGATCGGCAAGCTTTATCCCATGCGCATTCGTGACTTCAGCCAGTTCGGTTTTACCGAGGTGCTTTTCCCGGGGCTCGACGCGTCGGACGACGACTGATTCCATTCCTACTTCAAAGCGATAGGTCGTTGCGCCGCCTTGCCGTGCTGTAGCACTGTCTGCGGCGGCACGCCTACTCTCGCTTTGAAGTAGAAATGGAATGCGCCAGAGCGCCTCTAGGAAGGTCAAGGCGTACACTGACCGGGCTGAGGGCTATTTCGCCCCGCTTGAGCGTGTTGTCACGCAAGGAAAGTGTTCCGGATGTTGGTCGCTCCCGTTTCGGGAGCAGTTCCCATCACCGGAGCTGCTTCGCCTCCTCCCTACCTGCTGAAGTTTGAAACCGTGAGCGGCAGCGGCGATGACCTGCAACTGCGCTCGCTGCTGGACCGGCAGCAATTCCATGACCCCCTGGGCGAGGCTGAGCGCGAAGGCATCTCTTCGTCGGCCTGGCCGATATTCGGCTTGCTCTGGCCCTCGGGCCGCGTGCTGGCCCATGCCATGCTGACCTTTGAACTGGAAGGCAAGCGCATCCTGGAGCTGGGCTGCGGCCTGGCGCTGGCCAGCCTGGTGGTGCATCGCCGCGGCGGCAACATTACCGCCAGCGACTGCCACCCATTAACGGCAGAGTTTCTGCTGGAAAACCTCAAGCTCAACCATCTTCCGGCCATGAAGTACCAGACGGGTAATTGGGGACGTGCCAACCCGCTGCTGGAGCGCTTTGATTTGATCATCGGCAGCGACGTGCTTTACGACCGTGGCCAGCCTGAGGTGCTGTCGCAGTTCATCGAGCTGCATGCGCTGCCGCACACCGAGGTGCTGATCGTGGACCCTGATCGCGGCAACCGGGCCAGTTTTAATCGCAAGATGGATGCTTTGGGTTACTCGCGCACCGAAACGAAGGTGACGCAGTTGCCAGGCGCCGGCGGCGTTTACAAGGGGCGCTTGCTGCAATACCTGCGCAAACCCGCCAGCTGAAGATCAGGTATTCAGCGCTTCGAGCAGCTCAGTCTCAATCGCGATCTGAGCCTTGTTGTGCTGCAACTCGGGGCCATCGATCAGGAAGGTATCTTCCACGCGCTCACCCAGGGTGCTGACCTTGGCCAGTTGCAGGTTGATACGGTGGCGCGCCAATACACGCGCGATGCGGTACAAGAGCCCGGCCCTGTCGCTGGCCGATACGCTGAGCAGCCAGCGCTGGGCTTTTTCATCGGGCCGCAAGTCCACCCGCGGCGCAATCGGAAAACTCTTGACCCGCCGCGACACACGGCCTTTGCTCGGGGGCGGCAGAGGGCCGGGGTTTTCGATGGTGCGGTCCAGTTCGGCCTCCACCATGGCGGCCAGTTCGCGGTAATGGTCGGCCAGCGTGGGGCTCACCACCTGGAAAGTGTCCAGCGCATAGCCGTTCTTTGCCGTGTGAATCTTGGCGTCCAGGATGCTGAAGCCGGCTTCGTCAAAGTAACCGCAAATGCGCGCAAAAAGGTCAGGCGCATCGGGCGTGTAAACCAGCACCTGCATGCCTTCGCCTGCTGACGAGCGGCGCGCCCGCACAACCGCCTTGGCCTTGCCCACATGGCGTGACAGCTGGCGCGCATGCCAGGCGATATCGGCGGCTTCATGGCGCATGAAGTAACTCACGTCCAGCGTGTCCCACAGCGTCTTGTGCGCCTCAAAGGGCTCGGCGTGCAGGGCCAGTGTTGTCAGCGCTTCGCGCTTGCGGGCCTCCACCTCGGCGTCCGCGTCGGGGGCGCGGCCGCCCAGCACGCGCAGCGTGTAGCGGTACAGGTCTTCGAGCAGCTTGCCCTTCCACGCGTTCCAGACCTTGGGGCTGGTGCCGCGGATGTCGGCCACCGTCAGCAGGTACAGCGCCGTCAGGTAGCGCTCGTTGCCCACACGTTTGGCAAATGCGGCGATCACTTCCGGGTCGCTCAGGTCTTCCTTCTGGGCGATGCGGCTCATGCTCAAGTGCTCGCCCACCAGGAATTCAATGAGTTGGGAGTCTTCGGTGCTGATGCCGTGCTGGCGGCAAAAAACGCGTACGTCCTTGCAGCCCAGCTCCGAGTGGTCGCCGCCGCGGCCCTTGGCGATGTCGTGGAAGAGGGCGGCGATGTACAGAATCCAGGGTTTGTCCCAGCCGGCCGCCAGCTGCGAGCACATCGGGTACTCGTGCGAGTGCTCGGCCATGAAGAAGCGCCGAACATTGCGCAGCACCATCAGGATGTGCTGGTCCACCGTGTAGACGTGGAACAGGTCATGCTGCATCTGCCCGACGATCTTGCGGAAGATCCAGAGGTAGCGGCCCAGCACCGAGGTCTGGTTCATCAATCGCATGGCATGCGTGATGCCTTCGGGCTGCTGCAGGATGCGGCGGAAGGTGTCGCGGTTGACCGGGTCGCTGCGGAACTTGCTGTTCATCAGCCCGCGGGCGTTGTAAAGCGCGCGCAGCGTGCGCGCCGACAGGCCCTTGATGCCCACGGTCGTTTCGTAGAGCAGAAAGGTTTCAAGAATGGCGTGCGGCTCACGCACATACAGGTCGTCGCTGGCGACTTCCAGCATGCCGGCTTTGTCGGAAAAGCGCTCGTTGATCGGGCGTATGGGATAGGTATTCGGATTCAGGCGCTCTTCAATATTGAGCAACAGAATCTGGTTGAGCTGGGTCACGGCCTTGGCGGCCCAGTAATAGCGTTTCATCAGCGCCTCGCTGGCGCGGCGCGGCACTTTGCTGCCATCGTCGGCTTCAGCGGAGTAACCGAAGGACTCGGCGACGGCGGTTTGCAAATCAAACACCAGCCGGTCTTCACGCCGCCCGGCAATCAGGTGCAGGCGTGCGCGTATCAGGCTCAGCAGCGCCTCATTGGCCTTGATCTGGCGCACCTCAAAAGCCGTGGCCAGGCCGTTGCGGGCCAGGTCGTCCCACGATTTGCCCAGGCCGGCAGCGCGCGCCACCCACAGAATCACCTGCAGGTCGCGCAGGCCGCCAGGGGACTCCTTGCAGTTGGGCTCGAGCGAGTAGGGCGTGTTTTCGAATTTGTTGTGGCGCTGGCGCAGCTCTAGCGTTTTGGCCACGTAAAACGCCTGCGGGTCCAGCACGGCGGCGAGCCGGTTTTGCAGCTGGAGAAAGCTTTTCTTGGCGCCGGCCACCAGGCGAGCCTCGAGCAGTGAGGTCTGCACCGTGACGTCTTTGGCGGCTTCTTCGACGCAGCCGGAAACCGTGCGCACGCTGGAGCCGATTTCGAGGCCCACGTCCCAGCAGCCGCCGATAAAACTCTCGATCTTGGCTTTCAGGGCCGGGTTGGCGTCGACATCGGTGTCGTCCGGCAACAGCAGCAACACGTCCACATCTGAATGGGGGAACAGCTCGCCCCGGCCAAAACCGCCCGCAGCGACCAGGCAGGCTGCAGCGGGGAAGCCGGCGCGCTGCCAAAGCAGCTGCAAGGTGCCGTCAGCGTGGCGGGCCAGTTTTTGCAGCAGGCTGTGAATGCCGCGGGAAGAGGCGCCGCCGGCGCCCAGCGAGGCCAGCAGGGCGGCTTTGCCGGCCTTGTAGTGCTCACGCACCTGAGCCAGGTCGCTCATGGCTGCGTGAGCCGGCTCATGGGAAGCGTGCAGCGCGGGCACTGGGCGTGCCGGTCAGGCGGTGGCCGTGGCCTGGGCCGGGCTTTGCTGCGGCACAAACGCCGGCGTCGGCGGGCTGCCGGCGGACATCGTCAGCACCTCATAACCGGTCTCGGTCACCAAAATCGTGTGTTCCCACTGGGCCGACAGCGAATGGTCGCGCGTCACGATGCTCCAGCCGTCCTTTTCCGGGCCGTCCTTGATGTCGCGCCGGCCGGCGTTGATCATGGGCTCGATGGTGAAGGTCATGCCGGGTGTGAGCTCTTCGAGCGTGCCGGGGCGGCCGTAATGCAGCACCTGGGGTTCCTCGTGGAAGCTCTTGCCGATGCCATGGCCGCAAAATTCGCGCACCACGGAAAAGCCCTGCTTTTCAGCAAAAGTCTGGATGGCAAAGCCGATGTCGCCCAGCCGCACGCCCGGTTTGACCCGCATGATGCCCTGCCACATGGCTTCAAAAGTGATGTTGCACAGCCGTTTGGCGGCAATCGAGGCTTCGCCGACCAGGTACATGCGGCTGTTGTCGCCATGCCAGCCGTCTTTGGTGATCACGGTCACGTCGATATTGACGATGTCGCCCTTTTTCATTGGCTTGTCGTTGGGAATGCCGTGGCAGACCTGGTGGTTGACGGAGGTGCAAAGCGACTTGGGGTAGGGCACATAGCCCGGAGGGCCGTAGCCCAGGGTGGCGGGGATGGTGCCCTGCACCTGGGTCATGTAGTCATGGGCCAGCCGGTCGATTTCGTTGGTGGTGACGCCTGGTTTGACGAAGGGGGTGAGGTAGTCCAGAACCTCGGAAGCCAGCCTTCCGGCAAGGCGCATGCCTTCAATTCCTGCCGCATCTTTGTAGGTAATACTCATGGCCCTGATTATCCCACTGCTCCCAGGCGCATGCATTTTCAGCATGAGGGCAAGGGCTTTTGTGTTTTTGGCCTGAATCAAGCGCGAAAGTGCCCGTGCCCGACGCTCGCAGGACGGGATACCCGCCCAGTCACTGATAAAATTACGGGTTAACGCGAACCCCGCAAAGCCGGCCACAAACGGGCGCTTGCAGGCGGTGTTAAACCCCCAAAACAGCCATGAGCTGCCCACTTCCCACTACAAGGCCACCGCTACCGTGACCCTGCACCTGACGACTTTTGAGGCCGAACCCCACGGGATCAGCGCCCTCAGCGAATTCCGCGTCCAGCAACTCCTTCCCCGCCTGCAAGCCATCCACGACAAAATCGTCGGCATCAGTGCCCGGTTTGTGCACCTGGTGGCGACTGAATCACCCCCCTCGGACGCCGTCAAAGCCCAGCTCGCGGCATTGCTCACCTACGGCGATCCTTGCGCGGCAGGCACCGGCAAGGCCGATGACGCCCTGGTCTTCATCGTCTCCCCGCGTTTTGGCACCGTCTCTCCCTGGGCTTCCAAGGCCACGGACATTGCCCACAACTGCGACCTGGCCGTCAAGCGCATCGAGCGCATCACCGAATACCGCGTCACCCTGAAATCCGGCTTTTTCAGCAAAACCGCCCTGACCGACGCCCAGCGCGAGCAGGTGGCCGGCCTGCTGCATGACCGCATGACCGAAAGCGTGATGTTCGACCGCGCGCAGGCTGCCGGCCTCTTCACCGAGTTGCAAGGGGCGCCCCTGCAGACCATCGACGTGCTGGCAGGCGGCAAAGCCGCGCTGGAAAAGGCCAACGCGGAGTTCGGCCTGGCGCTGGCCGCCGATGAGATCGACTACCTGGTCAACGCCTTTACCCAGCTCAAGCGCAACCCGACCGACGTCGAGCTGATGATGTTCGCCCAGGCCAATAGCGAGCACTGCCGGCACAAAATCTTTAACGCCGACTTCACCATTGACGGCGTGGCGCAGGGCATCAGCCTGTTCGGCATGATCCGCAACACCGAAAAGCTGCATCCCCAGCACACGGTGGTGGCTTATTCCGACAACGCCTCCGTCATGGAAGGCTACAAAACCCAGCGGTTTTATGCCAAATCGGCCCCCAGCCCAGCAGGGACTAGCGTAAGCAGCTACCAAAGTTATAGCGCCACCAACGACGTGCAAATGCACGTATTGATGAAGGTCGAGACGCACAACCATCCCACGGCGATCTCTCCCTTCCCGGGCGCCTCTACCGGCGCGGGCGGCGAGATCCGCGACGAAGGTGCAACCGGCCGTGGCTCCAAGCCCAAGGCGGGCCTGACGGGCTTCACGGTATCCAGGCTGTTTGACGACGCTGCCACGTCTTACGGCAAGCCCGAACACATCGCCAGCCCCTTGCAAATCATGACGGAAGGCCCGCTGGGTGGCGCGGCCTTCAACAACGAGTTCGGCCGGCCCAACCTGGCCGGCTACTTCCGCGAATACGAGCAAACCGTGGGCGGCCAGCGCTGGGGTTACCACAAGCCCATCATGATCGCCGGCGGCGTCGGCACGATTGACGCCGCGCTCACCAAAAAAATCCTGTTCCCGGCCGGCACCCTGCTGATCCAGCTGGGCGGCCCCGGCATGCGTATCGGCATGGGCGGCAGCGCGGCCAGCTCCATGGCCTCGGGCGCCAATGCGGCGCAGCTCGATTTTGACTCCGTGCAGCGCGGCAACCCTGAAATCGAGCGCCGTGCCCAGGAAGTCATTAACCAGTGCGCCCAGTTGGGCGCAGCCAATCCCATCCTGGCGATCCACGACGTGGGCGCCGGTGGCTTGTCCAACGCCTTTCCTGAGCTGGTGAACGACGCCGGGCGCGGCGCGAAGTTTGACCTGCGCAGCGTGCCGCTGGAGGAAAGCGGCCTCTCGCCCAAGGAAATCTGGAGCAACGAAAGCCAGGAGCGCTATGTGATGGCGATTGCGCCAGAGTCGCTGCCGCAGTTCCAGGCTTTTTGTGAGCGCGAGCGTTGCCCGTTTGCCGTGATTGGCGTGGCGACTGAAGAAAAGCAATTGGTGCTGTCCGACAAGGACGCCGCCCCGCCGGTAGACATGCCGATGAATGTGCTGCTCGGCAAGCCGCCCAAGATGCACCGCGACGTGAAATCGGTCAAACACACGGTCAAGCCCATTGACCTGACCGGCGTGGACCTGCAGAAAAGCGCGATTGCCGTGCTGAGCCACCCGACGGTCGCTTCCAAGCGCTTTTTGATCACCATTGGCGACCGCACGGTGAGCGGCCTCACGCACCGCGACCAGATGGTTGGCCCCTGGCAGGTGCCGGTGGCCGATTGCGCTGTCACCCTGGCCGACTACAGCGGTTTTGCCGGCGAGGCCATGAGCATGGGCGAACGCACGCCGCTGGCCACCGTGAATGCAGCCGCTTCCGGCCGCATGGCGGTTGCCGAGGCCATTACCAATCTGCTGGCCGCGCCTATAGAGCTGCCACGTGTCAAGCTCTCCGCCAACTGGATGGCCGCCTGCGGCGAGCCTGGGCAGGACGCCGCGCTGTACGAAACCGTCAAGGCCGTGGGCATGGAGCTGTGCCCGGCGCTGGGCGTCTCGATCCCGGTCGGCAAGGATTCGTTGTCGATGCGCACCGTGTGGAGTGAAGGCGCTGACAGCAAGAAGGTCACCTCGCCGGTGTCGCTGATCGTGAGCGCTTTCGCCACGCTGCCTGATGTGCGCGGCACGCTTACGCCGCAACTGAACCGTGATGAGGCTGACAGCACGCTGATCCTGATCGACCTGGGCAAGGGCCAGAACCGCATGGGCGGCTCCATCCTTGCGCAGACGCTGGACAAGGAAGAGGGCGATGTGCCCGACCTGGACGACCCGAAAGACCTGGTCAACCTCGTCAACGCCGTCAATGCACTGCGCAAGGATGGCCGCTTGATGGCCTACCACGACCGCAGCGACGGCGGCCTCTTTGCCGCGGTTTGCGAAATGGGCTTTGCCGGCAACGTCGGCGTGTCGCTCAACATCGACATGCTGCTGGTCGAAGGCGACGGTATTTCCGACAGCCGCATGGATACGGGCGACAGCAAGAACTGGGCAAGCCAGGTCGGCGCGCGCCGCGAAGAGCTCACGCTCAAGGCCTTGTTCAACGAAGAGCTGGGCGCGGTCATCCAGGTCGCGACCTCCGAGCGCAACGAGGTGATGCAGGTCTTGCGTGAGCACGGCCTTTCCAGATTCAGCCATTTCATCGGCAAGACCCGCCCACAGCACGCTTCGCTGGAGGTCGGCAAGGGCGAGATCCAGGTCTGGCGCGACACCAAGGCCGTGTTCTCGGCCAAGTTGCAAGACCTGCACCAGGTCTGGGATTCGGTCAGCTGGAAGATCTGCCAGCAACGCGACAACCCGGACTGCGCCAACGCCGAACACGCTTCGGCCGGCAACCCCGCCGACTCAGGCCTGCACGTTCAATTGACTTTTGACCCGGCCAAAGTGCCGTCAGCACCCGCGCTCAATCTGTCGGCACGGCCGCGTGTGGCGGTGCTGCGCGAGCAGGGCGTCAACTCGCACATCGAAATGGCCTATGTCTTCACCGAGGCCGGTTTTGAAGCCTGCGACGTGCACATGACCGACCTGCAGACCGGCCGCGCCAAGCTGGCCGACTTCAAGGGCATCGTGGCCTGCGGCGGCTTCAGCTACGGCGACACCCTGGGGGCCGGCATAGGCTGGGCACGCTCGGTCACCTTTAACCCGGTTCTCTCTGAAGAGTTCAAGGCCTTCTTCGCACGTCAGGACACCTTCGGCCTGGGCGTGTGCAATGGCTGCCAGATGTTTGCCGAACTGGCTGACATCATTCCGGGCGCCGAAGCCTGGCCGCGCTTTACCACCAACCGCAGCGAACGCTTTGAGGCGCGGCTGAGCATGGTCGAAGTGGTGGAGTCCCCCAGCATCTTCCTGCAAGGCATGGCCGGCAGCCGCCTGCCGATCGCCGTGGCGCATGGTGAGGGTTATGCCAACTTTGCGTTCCGGGGCGATGCCTCCAAGGCGATTGCCGCAATGCGCTTCACCGGCAACGACGGCAAAGCGACGGAAGCCTACCCCGCCAACCCCAACGGCAGCGCCGGCGGCCTCACGGCTGTGACGACCGCCGACGGCCGCTTCACGGCCATGATGCCGCACCCTGAGCGCGTGTTTCGCAACATCCAGAAGAGCTGGACTTCAGGTGACGCTAGCGAGCACAGCCCGTGGATGAGCCTCTGGCACAACGCGCGCAAGTGGGTGGGTTAGGGCGCGGCGGGGTGCCGCTGCTCTGAACCGGCGTTCTCTGGCGCCGGGCCTGGCCACATGGCACGCAAGACGTGTCAGTTGTAGTCTTTTGTATTTTCAAGGGGCTGCGCGAGTCAAAACGACCTACATTGCCTGAACCGCTAAGGCCGCCCATTCGTGGCCTGCGGCACCTCTGGAGGATCAGCCGTGATTCCGAAGTGCGGGCGTGGAAGCTTCTGTCGTTCCATCCTGACCAGCTCAACCGCCTGGGGTATCGGCGCCATAGCAGTGCTGGCCGGCGGCGCTGTCACCAACAGCCGGGCAGCTTGCCTTCCCACCACCGCGCCGGGCTCCGGCATCACCGTCACCTGCTCGGGGACCGACGTGGGCTCGACAACGGTCGTGGCGGCGCCGGGGTCCACCAACGTCATCATTCTGGTGGATACGGGAGCCCTCCTGACCACCAACGCCACGCAGGGGTTGCTGGTTCGGGATGGCAGCACCATCACCAACAACGGCCAGATCACGATATCGGGCGGCGCCGGGACTCCACGTTTCGCCATCGGCGGCTCGGGCAATAACAACATCCTGATCAACAACGGCAGCCTGCGTACCACCAGCGCCAGCACCGCCGGCATTTCCATCGCCGTCGGAGGCAGCAGCACCGGCACGCAGATCATCAACACCGGCAGCATCACGACCACAGGCGGCAGCTCGCACGGCATCCTGACCTTCGGGCCCGGCAACAGCATCACCAACAGCGGCAGCATCACGGTCAGCGGCACGGGCTCCAAGGGTGTGTTCCTGCAAGGCGGCAACCTGGTTGCGAATGTGCTGGTCAATACCGGCACCATACGCGCAAGCGGCGCCAATGGTGCATCTGATGCAGACGGCGTGCACGCCAACACAACGGGAGCGACTTTTTTCTCCCGGGTCGAGAACCGGGCAGGGGGCTCCATCGTCAGCGCCAATTCCTACGCGCTGCGCGGGCAGAACGGCAATGACACCTTTGTCAACGCGGGCTATCTCGAAGGGCACGGAGGCGCCGGTGGCGGTGACGCCATCACCATGGGCGCAACCTTGGGCACCGGCACGCTGATCCTGCAGACGGGCTCGGTTATCAGAGGGGCAGCTGACGGCGGCATTGTCAAGCGTAGCAACACCTTTCTGGAAGGCAGCGGTACCGTCGACAACAACTTCCGTAATTTTCAGAATCTGATCATGCGCGGCACGGCCTGGTCTTGGCTTACCAATGCCAGCTTCTCCGACGGCATCCAGGTTCAGACGGGCACCTTCACTTTCAGCAGCACATTGACCAGCCCTGTCATCGCCGTGCAGGCTGGAAGCAGCGTTGCAGGCACCGGCACCTTTGTCGGCAATGTCACCAGCCAGGGCACCTTGCTGCCCGGCCCGGGTGCAGGCAACGGATTCGGCGCCCTGACGGTGCGTGGCAACTACACCGGCAGCAATGCATTGCTGCAACTCAACGCGGTGCTGGGCACCGACAACTCGCCGGTTGACCAACTGGTCATCGACGGCGGTGCCGCAAGCGGCAATACCGGCATTCAGGTCGTCAATCGCGGCGGCGTGGGTGGTCGCACAACGAGCGATGGCCTTCTTGTGGTCCAGGCGGTCAATGGCGCGTCCACGGGCAGCAGCGCGTTCGCGCTGGCCCAGCCGGTGCAGGCTGGGGCCTACGATTACCGGCTGTTCAAAGGCGGGGCAACGGGCAACAACCCCGACAACTGGTATTTGCGGTCCACCGCCTTCGCGGTGGCCGGCGTTGTGGTGGCGACGCAGGCACAAGCTGCCGCCCTCGCGGCGGCGAGCAATGCCCCCATAGAAGCCGTTTCCCTCTATCGGCCTGAAGTGGCGTTGTACAGCAGCATTCCCATGGCGGTCCGGCAGGGCGGCTTGATGCAGCTGGGCACTTTCCACCAGCGCCAGGGCGGCCAGCGGCTGCTTGCGCAGGACGGCGCGCGCCCTGCGTCCTGGGCACGGGTCTTTGGGCAGGCGCTCAAGCAGAGCCAGGACGGCGACGCCTCGCCGCAGTTTGACGGTACCGTGTCGGGCTTGCAGGCCGGCCACGACTTCTACCTTCGTGATGGTGAAGGCAGTGGAGGTGGTGGAGGTGGTGGAGGTGGTGGAGGATACAGCCGCGCAGGTTTGCTGGCCGGCTACACCAGTACCCGGGGCGATGCCAGTGGCTTTGTTGGTGGCTTGCGCGGCACGGGTGCGGGCCGGCTGAGCGTGGACGGCTACAGCCTGGGCGGCTACTGGAGCCGCGTGGAAGCCAACGGGGCCTATGCCGATATGGTGCTGATGGCGACGTTGCTCAGGGTCAACACCCGTTCTGTGCAAACCCTCGGAGGCAACACCCGCGCAAACGCCCTGACAGCGTCGGCCGAGGCCGGTTACCCTCTGGCGCTGGGTGAAAAACTGGTGCTGGAAACGCAGGCGCAATTGATCTGGCAACGCACCACATTCAATGATTTCGACGACGGCGTTTCCAGCGTGCATATCGAGCGCGACAACGCCCTGACTGGCAGGGTTGGCGCGCGCTTGCGCGGGGCGCTTGAGGGAAGTTCGACCTGGAGGCCTTACCTGCTCGCCAATCTCTGGCACACCTTCAAAGGCAACAACGGCGTGACGTTTGGCGGTGTGGACACCGTGGCTGCTTCGCGCACGGCCACAGCCCTGGAGCTGGGGGTCGGCCTGACGGCGCAAATGAACGCGAGGCTGGCGTTTTATGGCGGCCTGTCCAGCCTGGGCAATATCGGCGGTGCGTATCAACAGGGAGGCCAGGTCCAGGTTGGCTTGAAATACCTTTGGTGACGGGCGACGCAGCCTGCAGAAAAGTTCTTAAGGTTTCGAAGGCGGTGCTACAGCCGCACCTTCAATGCCATGACGTGCCAGCGCGGCAGCGACAAAGCCCGAGGCCTTCATCTCCTCGACGAAGCCCGTCAGGTAACGCGCACCGGCCTCGCGTCCTTTAGGCAAGCCCATGGCCTGGTTGATGACCATAAAACGTCCCGGCAACAGGCGGACACCCGCCACGCGTTTGGCATCGGCCTCAAGCTGCTGCTTGACGCCTGCCGCCACCTCGACGTTCTGCGCGACCATGACATCGGTCACTGCCGGTGAAGTAGGGGCCTTGACCAGCCTGGCAGCCTTCAGCTCGCGGGTCAGGTACAGGTCGTAGGCGCTGCCGTTGCCCACCACGACGCGGTTGGCCGCCTGGTCGACTTCTTCGTTGCGCCGGATCGGCGAGTCGTTTCTTACCAGGTAGGCACCTTCGATGATGACGTAGGGTGGCGTTTGGAGCATGTCGGCGCCGCGTACGGGGTCGATGGCTACAAAGGCGATGTCCACCTGGGCATCACGAACCGCTTCAACCACCTTGCCGGCGGAGGTAAAGGTGACGAGCTCTACAGGCACGCCCAGGCGGCGCCCTAGCTCGCGCGAGAGGTCCACCGAAACACCGCGCGGCTCGCCGCTGGCGGCATCCTTCACGGCCAGGATGGGGTTGCCGAAATTGATGGCGGCGCGCAGTTTGCCGCCGGGCGCAAGTTCGGCAACCGGGGCGGGCGGCTTGGTCGCGCAACCGAGCAACGCAAAAGCACCCAGCGCCATCACGGCCAGCGCGATCAGCCACCACCACAGGCCATTTGAATTGCGGACCTGCCCCGGAGACAGGTCTGCGGCTTGGCCCCGGCCCACGCCTGCGGCATCCACGGCGTCCTTGGCCTCTTTCAGGCCCAGCCCGGTCAGGCCTCGCAGCCGCCGAACGGCCTCTATCTTGTTGCCCTGGTTCAGTGCTTCCTGAACCGTGGCGGGCAATGGCGCTCCCACGGGCAGTGCCATAGGCGCAAAGCCCGCCGGCGGCGGCTCGCCGCGCATGTAGGCTTCCAGGGCGTCCTTGGTTTCTTTCAGGCCCAGGCCTGTGCCGGCGCGCATCAGCTTGATGGCTTCGACGAGGTTGCCGCGCTGCAAGGCGTCTTGTACCGCTTGAGGCAGCACCGGGGTGGGCGGATTGGACAGGTCAGTAGAGCTGGTCATCAGAGGCCTAGAAGTCGACCTTCTGGCCGGGGTCCAGGGTCACCATGCGCGCGGTTCCCGGTGCGGTCCCGAGTGCTGCGTTGAATTCAGCCGGCGTGCCGCGAAGCACGGGTGTGGTGCCGTAGTGGATGGGTAGCGCGAAGCGGGGACGGATCATCTCGCGGACCGCCATGGCTGCGTCCACCGGGTTCATCACAAAGTGGCCGCCAATGGGAATGAGCACCAGGTCTGGGCGGTACATGTCGCCGATCAAGCGCATATCGCCAAAGACGCCGGTGTCGCCCATATGCCAGATCTTGAAGCCGTTTTCCATCTCGATGATGTAGCCGACCGGTTCACCGCCGACATGGACTTCTTCCTTGCCGGTGGCCGGATTTTTCCAGCCCAGCTCGGACGAATGCTCCGCATGCACGGCCGTGATTTTCACGCCGCCCGGGCCAAAAGGCTGAATGGTGCCGCCTTTGCCGAAGCGCGGCGCCAGTTCCACCGGCAAAATGCCCAGCGCGATCACCGACTGGTTGAGGCCGGCTGGGCCATACATCGGAGCCTTGTTCAGCAGCGACAAGGCAGGCGCATCGGCGAAATGGTCGAAATGGCCATGCGTCACCAGAATCAGGTCGACCTTGCCCACTGACTCAATCGTGCGGAAGTTGGCCGGTGTCTTGGGGTTGGTCGTTATCCACGGGTCGATCACGATGACCTTGCCGGTAGGCGTCGTGATGCGTGTGGCGGCTTGCCCGAGCCAGAGAACTTCGGTTTTGCCGCTTTGCGCTGATACCAGGGTGGTGGCTAACAAGGCGGCGCCAAGAAGCAGGCCGCGCAAGAACGCCATGGGTGCCGCAGAAAATTGAGAGCTGATGGACATGGGACCTCCTGATGGATGTGAGCCATTGGAACGGCCTCGACCCCTGTCGTCAATCAGCAATTTGCGCAAATTTCCCTTGCCTGAAGCGAGCCCCAAGAAAAAAAGCAGCCGAAAGGCTGCTTTTTCTGAACCGGTGGGGCGCGACAGGCACCGCGCCCAAATTGGTTTTATTCGACCTTGGCTTTTTTGCGCAGGTCGTTCTGGAAGGCGGCCAGCTTTTGCTGCTGCATTTGCTGGGCGATCTGGGGTTTGACTTCTTCGTACGAAGGCAGTTGGGCGTCACGAATGTCGTCCACACGGATGATGTGGTAGCCGAACTGGGTCTTCACCGGCGCGTCGGTGGTCTGGCCCTTGTTGAGTTTGACCAGCGCTTCCGTGAACTCAGGCACATAGCTCGAAGGGTTGGCCCAGTCGAGGTCGCCGCCCTTGGCGCCGGATCCGGGGTCCTTGGATTTCTTCTTGGCGATGTCGTCAAACTTGCCGCCTTTTTTCAGGCTGGCAATGATTTCCTTGGCTTCGGCTTCTTTTTCGACCAGGATGTGGCGGGCCTTGTATTCCTTGCCGCCGTTGGCCGCGGCAAATTTGTCGTATTCGGCCTTCATCTCGGCTTCCGTCACCGGGTTTTTCTTCTGGTAGTCGGAGAACAGCTCGCGGATCAGGATGGTCTGGCGGGCCAGTTCCATTTGCACCTTGACGTCGTCGCTGGAGCCCAGGCCCAGCTTGTCGGCTTCCTGCATGAACACTTCGCGCGCGATGACTTCTTCACGCAGCTGGCCTTCCATCTCCGGCGTGACGGGGCGGCCGGACTTGACGACTTGCTGCGCCAGCGAGTCCAGGCGGGTCTTGGGTACGGCCTTGCCGTTGACGATGGCGACGTTCTGCGCGAGGGCGCCTTGTGCGGCGAAGGCCAGCAGGCCTGAAGCAACGGTAGCCAGTAAGAGTTGTTTTTTCATGATGTTGATGCAGTCCTTTTGATGATTGCCTGGGTAGCTTGAATGGCTTTTTGAATGACTTTGGGTGGTGCTTGCCCGGTTGGCCGGAGCCGGGGCGGTAGCGGTTTTCAGGGTGATTCGATGATTTCAATTGCCAGCGCGTGAAGGCCCTGGTCAATGAAATTTTGCAGTGCATCATACACAAGCCGGTGGCGCGTCACGCGGCTCTTGCCTGTAAAGAGCGGGCTGGCAATGCGCACACGGAAGTGACTGCCGTAGCCTTCGGCGTTGGCGCCTGAATGCCCGGCGTGGGCCGCGCTTTCATCCAGAACTTCGAGTTGCGTCGGTTGAAGCTGCGCTCTCAGTTGCTGCTCAATGGCATGGGCGCGTACGGGCTGCGGCGCCACGCTGGAAAGCCCTGCGTTCATGGCGCGGTGTCCGGCTGCTTGATGTGCTTGTTGAGATAAACCGCCTGCACCAGCACGAAGAGCAACATCAGGCCCAGGCCGCCGAACAGCTTGAAGTTGACCCAGGTGGCGGTGGAGAAGGTAAAGGCCACCCAGAGGTTGAGAAGGCCCATCACGGCGAAGAACCCGACCCAGCTGAGGTTGACCACGCGCCAGATGGCGTCGGGCAAAGTCATTTGCGCGCCCATCAGCGACTTGATGCCGTTCTTCTTGAGCACCAGCTGGCCAAACAGCAGGGCGCCGCCCATGACCCAATACAGCACGGTGGGCTTCCATTTGATGAAGTTCTCACTGTGGAAATAAATCGTGGCGCCGCCCAGAATCGTGACCAGCCCCAGGCTGATCCACAGCATGGTGTCGACCTTTTTTCCGCGCACCTTGAGCCAAAGGATCTGCGCCAGCGTGGCAATGATCACCACCACCGTGGCCAGCAACACCGGCGCTTCAGACGGGCCCACCACGCCGCCGGAGACCATAAAACCCAGCCACTCGGTGGCTGTAGCGGCTGCCCAGTCCTTGTTGCCTTCGGCGTACTTGAACATGCCGAAGAAGAGGGCGATAGGCAAAAAGTCGAAAAGAATTTTCATGTGCTGATTATCTGGCCTAAGCGCAGGCCTTTAAACGATTCCCGCCCGGCGCGCGGCCCGGTCCCATTGTCATTCCTGGGGTTTGAAGTCCAATGAGGCGGAGTTCATGCAGTAGCGCAGGCCTGTGGGGGAGGGGCCATCCGGAAACACGTGGCCCAGATGCGCACCGCAGCTGGCGCACACGGTTTCAGTACGCACCATGCCGTGCTTGCGGTCCACGATTTCTTCGATCGCGCCCGGCACGGCCTCTTCGGAAAAGCTCGGCCAGCCGCAGCCTGCGTCGAATTTGGTTTCAGATTCGAACAATTTGGCGCCGCAGCAAATGCAGTGGTAGTTGCCGTCAGCCCATACAGCCTCGTACTTGCCGGTGTAGGGCCGCTCCGTGGCGGCATGGCGGGTGACTTCAAAGGCAGCCGGCTCGGCTCCTTTTTCGGCCAGCAGGGCTTTCCATTCGGCATCGGTTTTCTGGATCTTGGCGCTCATGTCGGGTCCTGGCGTAGTGGGTGTTGGGGATATCTGGCTTGGGTGTTACGAACTGCAACTGATTTCAATTGATGAAGCCCAGTCAGGCGGAAAACCGGCAAAGCTCTCGTGGCCGGCATGTTCATCAAATGGGGTCTGCAGCAGCGCAAGCAAGGTATCGACCCCGGAAAAGTCTTTTAGTTTCGCGGCGCGTATGGCTTCTTCGCCCAAATGGTTGCGCAATATGAATTTGGGATTGTTTTTGAGCATCAAATCGGCCCTTTTCCCAGTATCCACCTGCGTCAGGCGCTCTGAATATTGTAGCGCCCAGGTATTGAAGGATTCCCTGTCAAAGAACAGGTCGCGCACCGCTTCATGGCCGCTTTGGGGTGTAAAGCCGTTCAGCCGGCGCCAGAAGATGGTGTAGTCCACCTTGTTGCCGGCCAGCAGCTTGAAGGTGCTCTCCACCAGGGCCTTGTCGCCCTCCCGGCTGTCCGCCAGGCCCAGCTTGGCCTGCATGCGCGCCTGCAGCGCGTCGGGGAAGATGGTTTTATAGGGCTCCAGCGCCGCCAGCGCCTGTTCCTGGTCGCCGATCAGGGGCAGCAAGGCCTGGCCCAGGCAAAAGAGGTTCCAGTAGGCCATGTTGGGCTGCCGGTTGTAGGCATAACGGCCCTGGGTGTCCGAATGGTTGCAGATGTGGCCGGGGTCAAAGGCATCGAGAAACTGGAACGGGCCGTAGTCGATGGTCAGGCCCAGGATGCTCATGTTGTCGGTGTTCATGACGCCGTGGCAAAAGCCCACGGCTTGCCAGGCGGCCATCAGGTGGGCCGTGCGTTCGCTCACCGCTTCCAGCAGCGCCGCATAGGGTTGCGGGGCTTCGCGGCAGGCGGGATAGAAACGGTCAATCACGTAGTCGGCCAGGGCCTTGAGCTGCGCGTGCTGGTCGTTATAGCTGAAGTGCTCGAAATGGCCGAAGCGGATAAAACTGGGCGCCGTGCGGGTGACCACCGCCGCGGTTTCAATTTCTTCACGCCGTACAGCCGCATCAGAGCCCGTGACGCAGAGCGCACGCGTGGTCGGTATGCCCAGGCCGTGCATGGCTTCCGAGCACAAAAATTCGCGGATAGAGCTGCGCAGCACCGCACGGCCGTCGCCCATGCGGGAGTAGGGCGTCTTGCCGGCGCCTTTGAGCTGGATTTCCCGCGGCCCGGCGGGCGTGTCGATCTCACCGAGCAGCAAGGCACGGCCATCGCCCAGTTGCCCCGCCCAGACGCCAAACTGGTGGCCGCTGTAAACGCTGGCCAACGGCCTGGCGCCGGGCAGCAGGCGGTTGCCTGCCAGGGCTTCCAGCGTGTCGGCCGATTCAAGCCAGGCGTCTTCAAGGCCCAGCTCGCGGGCCAGCGCGCGGCTTTTTCCTACCCAGTAGGGGGAGGGCAAGGCGGTCGGCTGGAGTTCGGTGTAGAAATCCGGGCCCAGCCCGGCAAAACTGTTGATCCAGTTCAGTCCGGCTGATCCGGCAAGGCTTGGGTGGGCGGCGGGAGCGTCTGTCACAGAGGTCATGGCTGTATTGTGCTGCTGCCTCAGCGGCCCTGCCGAAGCGGGGTTAAACCTTCTGATCGACCGGCCGGCTGGCGTAAGACGCCAGAGCCTGCTCGTCCAGCAGCGCGACACGGCCGAACTCGAGCGATACCATGCCTTGCCCCTCCAGGGTTTGCAAAACCCGGTTGACGGTCTGCCGCGACAGGCCCGCCAACAGGCCGAGCTCTTCCTGCGACAGCAGCAGCTTGCGCCGCCCCTGCCAGAACACCCGGCTCAAATACAGCGCCACACGCTGCTCGGGCGCACGCATGCGGCCGGCTTCGATGATGGTCATGGCCTGGCCCAGGCGCCTGTTGAGGTGCGCCACCAGAAAGTGGTTGAAAGGCAGCGAGGAGGCAAGAAGCTCCTCGAACAGGGCGCGTGGCAGGCACAGCAGCGTGGTGTCACGCAGGGCAATCACGTCGTAGCGGCGCGGCTCGGTCTTCAGCGTCGAGCCTTCGCCAAACCATTCGCCGTCAGGCACGCCCAGAAAGGCTGACACGCGGCCTTCCGGTGAAGTGCTTTGCAGTTTCACCAGGCCTGACAGCACGGCGTACCAGCCTTTGACCGAAGCACCTTCGGGCAGCAAGACTTCACCCTTGCGCCCGTCCTCGGTGAAGGTGCGCTCCAGCAGCCGCGCCTGGAGGTCAGCCGGCAGCGACGCAAACCATGGCTGGCCGATCAGAAAGCGGTGGGGCAGGGAGATGGCTTGAAACGGCATGGCGCTGATTGTCCTCCGGCCGCGATGCGGGCAGGCCTTCTCAGCACGCCGCGCGAGGCGGGTATCTACCTAGAAACTGTCGGTGGAACGACATGGTTTGTGTCTTTGGTGCTTTGGCGTGACAGTACCGCATCCCGTCACAAAGCTGCAGCAGAGGTCGCTGCGTACGGACACTCAGGTGTCACAGAGGTAACGTTGCTGCGGACTTTCCCGAAGGACTCGTGAAGGTGCGCGGGGTACGATGTTCGTTCAAGGTATTTCGATTTAAAGCACGCCTCTTCAGGGCATGAAAGGAACACGGACGATGTTAGGTTTGATGCAAAGCCAGCCGCTGCTGATCTCATCGCTGATCGAGTTCGCGGAGCGCCACCACGGCGACGCGGAAATCGTCTCGCGCCGCGTAGAGGGCGACCTGCATCGCTATACCTACAAGGACGTTGCCCACCGCGCCCGCCGTGTGGCCAATGCGCTCGACGGCCTGAAGCTCGCGTTCAGCGACCGTGTGGCCACGCTGGCCTGGAACGGCTACCGCCACCTGGAGCTGTACTACGGCGTGAGCGGCTCCGGCCGTGTGCTGCACACCATCAACCCGCGCCTGCACCCCGACCAGATTGCCTGGATCGCCAACCATGCCGAAGACCAGGTGCTGTGTTTCGACCTGAGCTTTCTGCCGCTGGTGCAGGCCGTGCACGCGAGATGCCCCACCATCAAACACTACATCGCGCTGTGCGACGCCGACAAGCTGCCGGCTGATTCCGGCGTGCCCAACCTGCAGAGCTATGAAAGCTGGATAGGCGCGCAGACCGCCGACTACGCCTGGCCCAGCTTTGACGAGAACACCGCCTCCAGCATGTGCTACACCAGCGGCACCACGGGCAACCCCAAAGCGGCGCTGTACAGCCACCGCTCCAGCACGCTGCATGCTTATGCCGCAGCGCTGCCCGACGTGATGTGCATTTCCGCGCGTGACTCCATCCTGCCGGTGGTGCCCATGTTTCACGTCAATGCCTGGGGCATTCCGTATTCAGCCGCGCTCACCGGCGCCAAGCTTGTGTTTCCGGGGCCCGCGCTTGACGGCAAGTCGATCTATGAGTTGATCGAGGCCGAGAAGGTCACCTACGCCGCCGGCGTGCCCACCGTGTGGCAGATGCTGCTGACGCACATGAGGCCTGCCGGGCTGAAGTTTTCGACCTTGCGGCGCACCGTCATTGGCGGCTCAGCCTGCCCGCCGGCAATGATCAATGCCTTCCGCGAAGACTATGGCGTCGAAGTGCTGCACGCCTGGGGCATGACCGAGATGAGCCCCCTGGGCACGCTCTGCGTGCTCAAGAACAAACACGACACCTTGCCCGACGCCGAAAAAATGAAGATACGCCTCAAGCAGGGGCGCGCCATTTACGGCGTCGACATGAAGATCGTTGACCCGGACGGCAAAGACCTGCCCTGGGATGGCAAGGTCTTTGGCGACCTGTATGTCAAAGGGCCGTGGGTCGTTCGCGAATACTTCAAAGGCGAGGGCGGCGACCCGTTGGTGGACGGCTGGTTCCCCACGGGCGACGTCGGCACCATCGATGCCGATGGCTATTTGCAAATCACCGACCGCAGCAAGGACGTCATCAAGTCGGGAGGCGAATGGATCAGCTCCATCGACGTGGAGAACATTGCCGTTGCGCACCCAGCCGTTGCCATGGCCGCCTGCATCGGCGTGGCCCATCCCAAATGGGATGAGCGGCCCATCATTGCGGTGGTCAAAAAGCCCGACATGGATGTCACACGCGACGAGCTTTTGCGTTTTTACGAAGGCAAGACCGCCAAATGGCAAATCCCCGACGACGTGGTTTTTGTCGACGCCATCCCCTTGGGTGCCACGGGCAAGATGCTGAAGACGAAGCTGCGTGAACTCCTTAAAGACTACAAATTGCCCCAGAGCTAAAACCAAAGTTCGAGGAGCCCAAATTCAAACCAAGCATGAGCCGCGGGACTGGCTTTGCCAGATCGCAGGCGGGCGGTCCCATCGGGGGCAGAGAGCTACACGAAGTGAGTGAACGTGGGGCTTTATCTCTGGGTCACATCTGTGACATTGGCTAGGGCATTCCCTGACGCAGTGCAGCATTTTTTAACCTAACCTTTGCCGGTTCCCCCGTTAGATTTCGTTCACAAATTCATAAATTTTCAGGAGACAAGGGATGACAACCCAGACCCGATTTTTCGCAAAACATGCAGGCATCGCCCTGGCGGTGTCCTCTATGCTCTACAGCGGCATGACCCTGGCCCAGGCGCCCGCCAAGGCCGCCGCGCCGGCCAAAGCCGCCACGGCGGCGCCGGCGCCAGGCGCCGTTAACCTGAATCAGACCGTCAAGATCGCCTGGCTCGACCCGCTGTCGGGCCTGATGGCGGCCGTCGGCACCAACCAGCTCAAGGGCTTCCAGTTTCTGGCTGAGCATTTCAGCAAGAAGAACAAGGCCGGTGTGAAGTTCGAGATCATCGGCATCGACAACAAGCTGAGCCCGCAGGAAACCACCAACGCGCTGAAGTCCGCGATTGACCAGGGCGCTCGCTATGTGGTGCAAGGCAACGGCTCCGGCCCGGCGCTGGCCATCATGGACGCACTGTCCAAGTACAACGAGCGGAATCCGGGCAAAGAGGTTGTCTACCTCAATTACGCCGCGGTGGACCCGGACCTCACCAACAGCAAGTGCGAATACTGGCACTTCCGCCTGGATGCCGACACCTCCATGAAGATGGAAGCGCTGACCGCCTTCATGAAAGAGCAGCCGGACATCAAGAAGGTCTACCTGATCAACCAGAACTACTCGCATGGCCAGCAGGTTGCCAAGTTCGCCAAGGCCAATCTCGCTTCGAAGCGCCCTGATATCCAGATCGTCGGCGAAGACCTGCATCCGCTGGCCCAGGTGCGCGACTTCGCACCCTATATCGCCAAGATCAAGCAATCCGGCGCCGACACCGTGATCACCGGCAACTGGGGCTCAGACCTCTCGCTGCTGGTGAAAGCCGCCAACGAGGCGGGCCTGAGCAACGTCAAGTTCTACACCTACTACGGTGGCGTTACCGGCACTCCGACGGCACTGGGCGCTGCCTCTGCCGGCCGTGTGTACATGGTGTCGTACAACCACCTCAACATGGGCGGCGAAATCCAGCAGCTGCAGGCCGAGTACAAGAAGAAGTTCAACGACGACTTCTACACCGGCGCGATCTACCACGCCTTCACCATCCTGACCGAAGCCATGGCGCAAACCAAGTCGACCGAGCCGGCCGTGGTGGCCAAGGCCATGGAAGGCATGCGCTTCAAGAGCTTTAACGGCGACGTCGAGATGCGCAAGACCGACCACCAGCTGCAGCAGGGCCTTTACATCGACAAATGGGAAAAAGCCGGCGGCAAGTACCCCTACGATGCGGAGAACACCGGCTACACCTTTGTGCCTGTGAAGTACTACGAGCCCTATGTGGCCAGCACGCCCACCTCGTGCCAGATGAAGCGTCCGGGCTGATGCCCTGAGCGGGTAGTAACCAAGGCTAAGGCCCGACCAATCCTCGGGCCTTTTTCTTTACTGCTGCCCCTGCTGCCCCTGCTTCCACCTTCTTGCCCTCTAAACTTTTTCCAGCTTCAGGCGGTTATTGATGAATTTGGAATTCTTCACCATCTCTTTGCTTAACGGCCTGAGCTACGGCTTGTTGCTGTTCATGCTCAGCTCCGGCCTGACGCTGATCTTCAGCATGATGGGTGTGCTGAACTTCGCCCACGCATCGTTCTACATGGTCGGAGCCTATATCGCCTACAGCACCTCGCAGGTCATTGGCTTCTGGTGGTCGCTGCTGGTCGCGCCGCTGCTGGTGTTTGCCATGGGGGCGGCCTTTGAGCGCTTTTGCCTGCGCAAGGTGCACAAGTTCGGCCATGTGCCGGAACTGCTGGTGACCTTCGGCCTGTCTTACCTGCTGCTGGAGCTGGTGCAACTGGTCTGGGGGCGGTCTGCCGTCAATTACGTGCTGCCGCCCGGGCTGGAAGGGCCTCTTTTTACCGTCTTCGGCACCAATTTCCCGAAGTCGCGCGCTTTCATCATGCTGATTTCCATCGTCATGCTGATCAGCATCTGGCTGCTGCTCACGCGCACGCGCATCGGGCTGGTCATCCAGGCCGCGCTCACTCATCCTGAAACAGTGGAAGCCCTGGGCCACAACGTGCCGCGTGTTTTCATGCTGGTGTTTGGCGGCGGTGCGGCGCTGGCAGGCCTGGCCGGCGTGATTGGCGGCAATACCTTTGTGACGGAACCCGCCATGGCCGGCTCGGTCGGCGCCATCATCTTTGTCGTGGTGGTGGTGGGCGGCATGGGCTCGCTGAGCGGCGCCTTCCTGGCGTCCTTGCTGATCGGCCTGATCCAGACATTCGCCGTGGCCATGGACCAGTCCCTGATCACGCTCCTCGGCCATTTCAAGTATGCCGTGACACCCGAAACCTTTGGCTACCCGCTGCTCAAGCTCACCATCTCGCAGGTCGCACCCATATTGCCTTTCCTCTTCCTGGTGCTGATCCTGATCTTCCGGCCCAAAGGCCTTCTGGGCACACGCGAAGGCTAAGGGCTGAACAACATGACACGACCGTTTCACGAATTCAGACCTTACAACGTCGGCCGCTGGCTGCTCTGGGCGCTTTATGCGCTGCTGCTGATTGCAGCGCCCATGATGTTCAAAAGCAGCCTGGCGCTCACCATGCTGTCGCAGGCTGGCTACCTGGTCATCATTTGCCTGAGCTACAACATCCTGCTGGGGCAGGGCGGCATGCTCAGTTTTGGCCATGCGGTTTATGCCGGGCTGGGGTCCTTCCTGGCTGTGCATGCAATGAATCTGGCCGCCAAGGGCGCGTTCTATATCCCGCTGCCGCTGATACCTCTGGTGGGTGGGCTGTCGGGCCTGCTCTTTGCGGTGCTGTTCGGTTATGTCACCACCAAAAAAGCCGGCACCACCTTTGCCATGATCACTTTGGGCGTTGGTGAACTGGTGTTTGCGATGTCGCTGATGTTCCCCGAGTTCTTTGGTGGGGAGGGCGGCATCACCACCAACCGCGCGTATGGCAAGCCGGTCTTCGGCATCAGCTTCGGCCCGCAGATCCAGGTTTATTACCTGATTGCCGTTTACTGCTTCATCTGCACGGCCGCCATGTTTGCCTTTACCCGCACGCCGCTGGGCCGCATCCTGAACGCCGTGCGCGACAACCCGGAGCGCGTGGAATTCATCGGCTACAACACACAGCGTGTGCGCTACTACGCTTTCATCATTGCCGGCTTCTTCGCCGGCATAGGCGGCGGCCTGGCGGCCATCAACTCGGAAATCGTCACAGCGGAAGTGGTGAGCGGTGTGCGCTCGGGTAGCCTGCTGCTGTTCACCTTCCTGGGTGGCGCCACCTTCTTCTTTGGGCCCATCATCGGCGCCGGCCTGCTGGTGCTGGCGCTGATCCTGCTGTCTGAGCTTTCCATGGCCTGGCTGCTTTATGTGGGCCTGATCTTCCTCTTTATGGTGATGTATGCGCCGGGCGGCATCGCCAGCCTGATCATGATGAACCTGCGTGTGGCTTCCTTCGGCAAGTTCAGGGAGCTGTGGGTGGCCTACCTGGGCCTGGCCATCACGGCGCTGACGGCGCTGGTGGGCGCCGCAGCCATGGTGGAAATGATTTACCACCTGCAGCTCAATGCGGCACTGGGCGCCGAGCTGGGCTTCATGGGCGTGCGGCTCAATGCCACCAATATCAACAGCTGGCTGGGCGCCGGTTTTGTGTTGATCACCGGCCTGGTGCTCTTTGAACTCACGCGCCGGCAGTTTTTGACGCAATGGGGCGAAATCCAGAATGACATTGAAAAAGAGATCAAGCGAAGGGAACTACTGTGAGCCCCCACGCTAATTCACTTCGTGTAAACGCTGCCCCCCGAGTGGGCGCTGCGCCTGCGGCCCGGCAAAGCCGGTTCCGCGGCCCCTGCTGGTGGGGAAAGTAATATGACCTACTCACTTGAATTGAAAGACCTGCGCAAGAGTTTTGGCAAGACCGAAATCATCCGCGGCACCAACCTCCAGGTGAAGGCTGGCGAGCGCGTCGCCATCATCGGCCCCAACGGCGCGGGCAAGTCCACGCTGTTCAACCTGATCAGCGGCCGGTTTGAGCCCACCAGCGGGCAGGTGCTGCTCAACGGCCAGCGTATCGACGGCAAAAAGCCGTTTGAGATCAACCGGCTGGGTTTGTCGCGCAGCTTCCAGATCACCAATATCTTCCCCAAGCTCAGCGTGTTTGAAAACCTGCGCTGCGGCGTGCTTTGGAGCCTGGGCTACAAGTACACCTTCTTCCGCTTTCTGGCCGACCTGGACGACGCCAACCAGCGTGCGGATGAACTGATGGCCATGATCAAGCTCGACAAAAAGCGCGACGTGCTGGCAACCAACCTGACCTATGCCGAGCAGCGCGCGCTGGAAATCGGCATCACGATTGCCGGCGGCGCCAACGTCATCCTGCTGGACGAACCCACGGCCGGCATGAGCCGCTCCGAGACCAGCCGCTTTATCAACCTCATCAAGGAAGTCACCGTGGGCAAGACCTTGCTGACGGTGGAGCACGACATGGGCGTGGTGTTTGGCCTGGCCGACAAGATTGCGGTGGTGGTCTATGGCGAAATCATTGCCTACGACACACCCGAGGCCGTGCGCGCCGACCAGCGCGTGCAAGAAGCTTATTTAGGCTCGTCGGTTGCCGATGCCCAGGCGGGAGGCCACTGATGCTGCATATCCAGAATCTCCACGCCTTCTACGGCAAAAGCCACGTCCTTCACGGCGTGCATTTCGACGTGCAGCCCGGCCAGATCGTCGCCTTGCTGGGCCGCAATGGCTCGGGCCGCTCCACCACGGCCAAGGCCATCATGGGCCTGGTCGATTGCCAGGGCTCCATCCTCTGGAAAAAGCAGGAGATCGTCGGCAAGAAGGCCTACCAGATTGCCCACCTTGGCATCGGCTATGTGCCCGAGAACCGCGACATCTTTCCCAAGCTCACGGTGCACCAGAACCTCTTGCTCGGCCAAAAGGGCTCCGGCAAGGGCTCGCGCTGGTCGTTTGAAGACATGTACCAGATGTTCCCCCGGCTGCGCGAACGCCAGCACACCGAGGCCGGCGTGCTCTCGGGCGGCGAGCAGCAGATGCTCACGCTGTGCCGCACGCTGATGGGCGACCCGGATCTCATCATCATTGACGAGCCCACCGAAGGCCTGGCGCCCAAGATCGTTGAGCTGGTCGGCCAGTACCTGCAAACACTGAAGGCCAAGGGCATTTCGGTGCTGCTGATCGAGCAGAAACTGACGATTGCCATGGCAATTTCCGACCGCGCGCTGGTCATGGGCCACGGCAGCATCGTGTTTGACGGCACGCCCGACAGCCTGCGGGCCGATGCTTACATCCGCAAAGAGTGGCTGGAAGTGTAAAAAACGGTTTGTTTGCCGTGGGCATGTCACCGCAGGGACAAAAATAGACTGAACAGTCCATCCGGGGACTTGTGCCGTCACAAACGCCCCCTACAATGGAAAAAGAACGGTCGTACTTTTTTTAAGGTCGACCGAGGCCGCAGCGCCAGCCGAGACAACTGAAAACTGAAACTCCCATCAAGGAAAGAAGCATCGCAATGACCACCCTTTACGAAGTTCACGGCCCCGTCGCGCTCATCACGCTGAGCAACCCACCCGTCAACGGCCTGGGCCACGCCACGCGCCTGAGCCTGACCGACAGCATCCAGAAGGCCAATGCCGATGCCGCCGTCAAGGCCATCGTGATCACCGGCGCCGGCAAGGCGTTTTCGGGCGGTGCCGACATCAAGGAGTTCGGCACGCCCAAGGCGCTGTCCGAGCCCAATCTGCACAGCGTGATCCGTGTGGTCGAAAACTCGGCCAAACCCGTCATCGCCGCGATCCATTCGGTCTGCATGGGCGGTGGCCTTGAGCTGGCCCTGGGTTGCCACTACCGCATCGCCGCGCCCGGCACCAATGTGGCTTTGCCTGAAGTCAAGCTGGGCCTGCTGCCCGGCGCCGGTGGCACGCAGCGCCTGCCGCGCGTAGTGGGCGTGGAGCCGGCCCTGAACATGATCGTGAGCGGTGAACCCGTCAAGAGCGAACTGCTGGCGCAAATCCCCGGCCAGAAGCTGTTCGACAAAGTCTCTGCTTCGCCCGAGTCGCTGGCCCAGGAAGCCCTGGCCTTTGCGCAGTCGGTGTCCGACACCCGGCCGCTGCCGCTGGTGCGCGACCTGCGTGCCAAGCACCCTAACGGCGACGCGTACTTCCAGTTTGCCCGCAACATGGTCAAAGGCATGGCCAAGAACTTCCCCGCGCCGCTCAAGTGCGTTGACGCCGTGGAAGCCGCAACCAAGAAGAAGTTTGAAGACGGCCTGGCCTTTGAACGCGAGCTCTTCATCAACCTGATGTGGACGCCTGAAAGCCGTGCGCTGCGCCACATCTTTATGGCCGAGCGCGCCGCCTCCAAGATTCCCGATGTGCCAGAAGACACGCCCAAGCGCGAGATCAAGTCGGTTGCCGTCATCGGCGCCGGCACCATGGGCGGCGGTATCGCGATGAATTTCCTGAATGCCGGCGTCCCCGTCAAGATCCTCGAGATGAAGCAGGAAGCGCTGGACAAAGGCCTTGGCATCATCAAGAAGAACTACGAAGCCCAGGTCAAGAAGGGCAAGCTCAAGGAAGACAAATACGACCAGCGCATGGGCCTGCTCAGCACCACGCTGAGCTACGACGACCTGAAAGACGCCGACCTTGTGATTGAGGCCGTGTTTGAAGAGATGGGCGTCAAGGAAAAAGTCTTCAAGGAACTGGACCGCGTGATGAAACCGGGCGCCATTCTGGCCTCCAACACCTCCACGCTGGACGTCGACAAGATCGCCGCCTTCACCAAGCGCCCGCAAGACGTGGTCGGCCTGCATTTCTTCAGCCCCGCCAATGTGATGAAGCTGCTGGAGGTGGTGCGCGGCGCCAAGACCGGCAAGGACGTGCTGGCCACCGTGATGGCGATGGGCAAGAAGATCAAGAAGACGGCTGTGGTCTCCGGCGTCTGCGACGGTTTTATCGGCAACCGCATGATCGAACAGTACGGCCGCCAGGGCGGCTTCCTGCTGGACGAAGGCTGCACGCCTGAGCAGGTCGACAAGGCCATCGAAAAATTCGGCTTTGCCATGGGCCCCTTCCGCATGGGCGACCTGGCCGGCAATGACATCGGCTGGGCCATCCGCAAGCGCCGCTACACCGAAAAGCCGGACATGAAGTACAGCAAGACGGCTGATCTGCTCTGTGAGAAGGGCCGCTTCGGCCAGAAGACGGGCGCCGGCTGGTACGACTATGTGCCCGGCAAGCGCGACGCGATCCCGAACGCCGAAGTCGTCAAGATGATTGAAGACCACCGCGCCAGCCTGGGCATCACGCCGCGCAAGATTTCCGACGAGGAAATCGTGCAGCGCCTGGTGTACTCGCTGGTCAATGAAGCCGCGCACATCCTGGAAGAGGGCATTGCCTCCAAGGCCAGCGACATCGACATGGTCTACATCATGGGTTATGGCTTCCCGGTCTACCGCGGCGGCCCCATGCTGTACGCCGACCAGGTCGGCCTCTTCAACGTGGTGCAGAGCATGAACCGCTTTGCCCAGAACCCGCTGGACGACGCCAAATTCTGGAAACCCGCGCCGCTGCTGGCCAAGCTCGCGGCTGAAGGCAAGACCTTCAACCAGTCGACCTGAAGCGCATAGATCGCAGATCGCACAGCTCGCACCCATCAACGTCCCAGATTCCGGAGAATTCCATGTCCTCAGCAGTAATCGTTTCTACCGCACGCACCCCCCTGGCCAAAAGCTGGAAGGGCTCTTTCAACATGACGCACGGCGCCACCCTGGGCGGTCACGCGGTCGAGCACGCCATCCAGCGCGCCGGCATCGAAGCCGCCGAGGTCGATGACGTCATCATGGGCTGCGCCAATCCCGAAGGCGCCACCGGCGCCAACATCGCACGCCAGATCGCACTGCGCGCCGGCTGCCCCGTCACCGTGTCGGGCATGACGGTCAACCGCTTTTGCTCTTCCGGCCTGCAGACCATTGCCACCGCAGCCCAGCGCGTGATCGCCGGAGAAGCCGACATTTACGTGGCCGGCGGCGTGGAAAGCATCTCCTGCGTGCAGCAAGAGATGAACACCCACATGCTGGCCGACACCTGGCTGGCCAAGAACAAGCCCGAGATCTACTGGAACATGCTGCAGACGGCAGAGCAGGTCGCCAAGCGCTACAACATCTCGCGCGACCGCATGGACGAGTACGGCGCGCTGAGCCAGCAAAAGGCCACGGCCGCTCTGGCCGCCGGCCTCTTTGAAGCCGAGATTGCCCCCATCACCGTGACGGCCGGCGTGGCCGACAAGGTCATGGGCCTCTCCACCAAACAGGTCACCGTCAGCAAAGACGAAGGCATCCGCGAAGGCACGACCAAGGAAGGCATCAGCGGCATCAAGCCGGCCATCCCCGGCGGCGTGATTGCAGCCGGCAATGCCAGCCAGTTCTCCGACGGTGGCGGCGCGGTGGTGGTGATGAACGAAACCGTGGCCGAGAAAAAAGGCCTCAAACCCCTGGGCCGCTTCCTCGGCTTTGCAGTCGCAGGTTGCGAGCCTGATGAAATGGGTATCGGCCCAGTCTTCGCTATTCCCAAAGTGCTCGCCAAACTGGGCCTGAAGATCAGCGACATCGATTTGTGGGAACTGAACGAAGCCTTTGCCGTGCAAGTGCTGTATTGCGCCGACAAGCTGGGCATCCCCATGGACAAGCTCAACGTCAACGGCGGCGCGATTGCCGTCGGCCACCCCTACGGCGTGACCGGCCAGCGCCTGACGGGCCACGCCCTGATTGAAGGCAAACGCCGCGGCGCCAAGCGCGTCTGCGTGACCATGTGCATTGGCGGCGGCATGGGTGCGGCTGGTATTTTCGAAGTCCTCTAAACCAGGCGATCACGATGAATGAAACCCTGCTCCTTCAGAAAGGGCAGGCGTTTCCTGCCTTGATGCCCTGCTGTGTGCCCGGGAGGCCCTCATGAGCCTCAGGCCCACGCTTGATTTCCTCCTTTATCACTGGCTGGGCGCGGAGTCGCTGAGCCAGCGCGAGCGCTTCGCCGACCATTCGCGCGAAACTTTCGACGCGGTGTTCGACACCTGCGAACGCATCGCGCGCGAAAAGTACGCGCCGTTCAACCGGACTGTCGACACGCAAGAGCCGCATTTCGACGGCGAAAAAGTCATCTTGCCCCAGGCCACGCACGACGCGCAGAAGGCCTATGCGGCTTCCGGCATGCTCAGCGCCGCGCAAGACTATGAAGTCGGCGGCATGCAGCTGCCTTATACGGTTGAAGCCGCGGCCAATGCCTTTTTTGCAATGGCTTCCGTCAGCATCGGTTCAGGCCTGCTGACCACCGGTAACGCCAACCTGCTGATGGTGCACGGCACCGACATGCAGAAGGAAGTCTTCGCCAAAAATGAATTCTCCGGCCGTTTCTCCGGCACCATGTGTTTGTCGGAGCCGCAGGCCGGCTCGTCGCTCAGCGACGTGACAACACGCGCCGTGCCGGACGGCGACGGTTTTGAGGCCGACCCGCTGGGCCCGCGCTACCGCCTTACGGGCAACAAGATGTGGATCTCGGCCGGCGAGCATGAGCTGACAGACAACATCATCCACCTGGTGCTGGCCAAAGTTCCGGGGCCGGACGGCAAGCTGATCGCCGGCACGCGCGGCATTTCGCTTTTCATCGTGCCCAAGAAGATGGTCGATACCAAAGGCGAGCTCACAGGCGTGCGCAACGACGTGGCGCTGGCAGGCCTCAATCACAAACTGGGCTGGCGCGGCACCACCAACACGCTGCTTAACTTTGGTGAAGGCAAATACCCGGTGGGCGGCCAGGCCGGCGCCGTAGGCTACCTGGTCGGCAAGCCGCATGAAGGCCTGCGCTGCATGTTCCACATGATGAACGAGGCGCGCATAGGCGTGGGCACTGCCGCCACCATGCTGGGCATGGCGGGCTATTACGCCAGCCTTGATTACGCCAAGAGCCGGCCGCAGGGCAGGCCCGTCGGCGTGGGCGGCAAAGATGCCTCCCAGCCGCAGATCCGCATCATTGAACACGCCGACGTCAAACGCATGCTGCTGGCGCAAAAAGCGTATTGCGAGGGCGCGCTGGCGCTGGAGCTGTACTGCGCACGCCTGGTCGACGAGCACCACACCGCCGATGCACAGGCTGCCGACGACGCGCGCCTGCTACTCGAAGTGCTGACGCCTATCGCCAAAAGCTGGCCCAGCGAGTGGTGCCTGGAGGCCAATTCACTGGCCATCCAGGTGCATGGCGGTTACGGCTACACGCGGGACTTTCCGGTCGAGCAATACTGGCGCGACAACCGCCTGAACATGATCCATGAAGGCACGCACGGCATCCAGGCCATGGACTTGCTGGGCCGCAAGGTGCTGATGGAAGGGGGCAGGGGGCTGCAACTGCTGGCCGCGCGCATCAACGCCACGATTGAAAAAGCCATACAGCAGCCCGAGCTGGCCGTGCATGCCAATGCGCTGGGCAAGGCCTTGCAGCATGTGGGCAGCGCCACCAAGGCGGCATGGGCAAAAGGCGAGCCCGGCGAGGCCTTGGCCAATGCGGTACCCTACATGCAGGCCTTTGGCCACACCGTGCTGGCGTGGATCTGGCTGGACGTGGCGCTCGCCAGTCTCTCGCTGCCGCAGCTTGCCGGCAATTCAGGCGCTGCTCACACAGGCAGAATGGGGGCGGCACGTTATTTTTATCACTATGAGTTACCCAAGATCGACGCCTGGCTCAAGGTGGTTGAAACCCGCGACCTGACTTGCGCCGATCTGCCCGAGGAGGCCTTTTAATGTCATTTTTCAAACCGTCCGCCGAGCCGGTGTCCAACAAATCGGTGGCCCGCCTGCAGGCCCTGATCTGGATCCTGATCTACGGTGGGCTGTTGACGCTGGTGCTGGGCCTGTCGGTCCAGCGTATCGACGATCCGATTGGCTGGTCCATGGTGGTCGTCGGCGGCATCGTCGCGGCAGTCGGTTTTGTGCTGATCTATGTGCGCTCCCGCATCAATGTGGGGCCCTGACCGGTCAGCTGATTTCGAAGTCGCCGCCACGACAGCCACGCTGCCAGCGGGCCCCATGTTGTGCCAACATCAGTAGCCAAGCAAAAACCATCTTCTCTTTATCCGCAACCCTTCATCCCGCCCGCCGTTTGAGCCAATCAATGGCATCACGGCGAAGCCGATGACCACACTTCAGGAGACTCTTCATGACCCGTACCATCCAGCAACTGTTTGACCTCAAAGGCAAGACCGCACTCGTCACCGGCGGCTCGCGCGGCCTGGGCCTGCAACTGGCCCAGGCGCTGGGCGAAGCCGGCGCCAAGGTCATCCTGAGCTCGCGCAAGGCTGAAGACCTGGTTGAATCCGCTGCCGAACTGAAAGCCGCCGGCATCGATGTCGACTGGATTGCCGCCGACTGCTCCAAAGAAGAAGACATCCGCGCGCTGGCCGATGAAGCCATCAAGCGCCTCGGCCATGTCGACATCCTGGTCAACAACGCCGGCGCCGCCTGGGGCGCACCCGCCGAAGACCACCCCGTCGAGGCCTGGGACAAGGTGATGAACCTTAACATCCGCGGCTACTTCATCCTGAGCCAGCACATCGCCAAGCACAGCATGATCGCCCGCAAGTCCGGCCGCATCATCAACGTGGCCTCCATCGCCGGCCTGGGCGGCAACCCGCGCGAGATGACCACCGTGGCCTACAACACTTCCAAGGGCGCTGTCGTCAATTTCACCCGCGCGCTGGGCTGCGAATGGGGCAAGTACAACATCACCGTCAACGCGATCTGCCCGGGCTTTTTCCCGAGCAAAATGACGGTGGGCACGCTCAAGGCGCTGGGCGAAGAGAAGCTCGCCTCGCACGCGCCGCTGGGCCGCCTGGGCGACGACGAAGACCTGAAGGGCCTGTGCGTGCTGTACGCATCGGATGCCGGCAAGCACATCACCGGCCAGTGGCTGGCAGTGGACGGCGGTGTATCGGTGGTAACAGGCGGCTAATTAAGTGAAAGGCTGGGAAGAGCTAATGGACTTCGGCGCCGACATTCCCTTCGTCAATCACCTCGGCTTTGAGCTGGAGCTGTTCACGGGCGGCGCCTCGGCCATTGGCTATGCACCCAGGCCCGAGCACCTCAACTCTTTTGCCGTCACGCACGGCGGCGCCATCATGACGCTGATGGATGTGACCATGGCCACCGCCGCGCGCAGCGTGCAAAAAGACATGGGCGTGGTCACCATCGAGATGAAGACCAGCTTTATGCGGCCCGCGCCTGGCGACGGCAGCCGCCTGACGGCCAAGGGCCGGCTCATGCACCGCACCGCCACCATGGCGTTTACCGAAGCGACGCTTTACGATGTGCTGGGCCAGGCCTGCGCGCATTCGACAGGCACTTTCAAGTACGTCAAACGCAAGCCCGCCGCCGGCCAGCCGGATGCCCCGGGCGGCGCGATTTCCACAGACTGATCCGCAGCCCTGCCGCAGCCGCGGCACCCCCACTACAACAGGAGACCACCATGCCCATCAACCAGCAAATCCTCCTCGACAACCGCCCCACCGGCGAGGCCGTGGCAAGCAACTTCATGCTGGTCTCCAGCGACACGCCGGAGTTGCAGGACGGTCAGGTGCTGGTGCGCCACCACTTCCTCAGCCTGGACCCTTACATGCGCGGCCGCATGAGCGACGCCAAAAGCTACGCCGCGCCCCAGCCGCTGGGCCAGGTCATGCTGGGCGGCACGGCCGGTGAGGTAGTGGAGAGCCGCTCGCCGAAATTCCAGCCCGGCGACAAGGTCGTCGGTATGGGCGGCTGGCAGGAATACAGCGTGGTCAGTGCCGACCAGCCCGGCGCGCTGCGCAAGGTTGACACCACTCATGTGCCGCTGTCGCATTACCTGGGTGCGGTCGGCATGCCCGGCGTGACCGCCTGGTATGGCCTGGTAAAAATCATTGAACCAAAAGCAGGCCAGACCATGGTGGTCAGCGCCGCCACCGGCGCCGTGGGCAGTGCTTTTGCGGCCCTTTCCAAGGCGCGCGGCTGCCGCACCGTCGGCATCGCCGGAGGGCCCGACAAATGCAAGTACGCGGTTGAAGAGCTCGGCTTTGACGCCTGTATCGACTACAAGCTGCATGCCGATGCCGCGTCGCTGACCAAGGCGCTCAGAGATGCCTGCCCGGATGGCATTGACGGCTACTTTGAAAACGTGGGCGGCATGGTGCTGGACGCCGTGCTGCTGCGCATGAACGCCTTCGGTCGCATCGCGCTGTGCGGCATGATCGCCGGCTACGACGGCAAGCCCATGCCGCTGGCCTACCCGGCGCTGATTCTCACCAACCGGCTCAAGCTGCAAGGCTTTATCGTGAGCGAACACATGGAAGTCTGGCCCGAAGCCCTCAAGGAACTCGGCACGCTGGTAGGCACCGGCAAGCTGCGCCCGCGCGAAAGCGTGGCGCAGGGGATCGAGGCGGCGCCCGAAGCTTTCCTCGGGTTGCTCAAGGGCAAGAACTTCGGCAAGCAGCTGGTCAAGCTGATTTAGCGGATCAAGCCTTTCAGATCAGGAGGTTTGCCATGAACCCCACCCACGAAGTCTTCAACCAGCCGGCTGCGCTGTCTGACTACAACCTGTTCGATACCAACCGGCCGCTGCGCGATGCGCTGAAGTTCAACGCACCGGCGCTGGATACGGCCGAGCTGAGCCGGCTGGGCGCCGCGCTGGGCAGCACCGCAATGCAGACGCATGCGCGGCTGGCCAATGTCCACGGGCCGGTGCTGCACAGCCATGACCGTTTTGGGCGGCGTGTGGACCAGGTGGAGTTTCACCCCAGTTATCACGAGCTGATGAAGCTCGCGACAGGCTCTGGCCTCCACGGGTCACCCTGGTCTGACGAGAACCCGTCTCCGCATGTCCGGCGCGCGGCGGGCTTCATGCTCTTCACCGAGCTCGAGCCGTCCACGCTGTGCCCGATTTCCATGAGCTACGCGGCAACGCCCGCGCTGCGCGGCAACACGGCGATCTATGCTGACTGGGGCCCCAAACTCGCCAGCCGCGCTTACGACCCCGAACTCAAGCACTGGCAGGCCAAGCCCGGCCTTACCATGGGCATGGGCATGACCGAAAAGCAGGGCGGCTCCGACGTACGGGCCAACACCACGCGCGCCGAACCTGCAGGCCGCGACGGCTGGGGCGAGCGTTATGCCATCACCGGTCACAAATGGTTTTTCTCGGCGCCCATGTGTGATGCCTTCCTCGTGCTGGCGCAGACCAAGAGCGGCCTGTCCTGCTTCTTCCTGCCGCGCGTGTTGCCCGACGGCGGCCTCAACGCCATTCGTATCCAGCGCCTCAAAGACAAGCTGGGCAACAAAGCCAACGCGAGTTCTGAAGTCGAGTTTGAAAACGCCCAGGCCTGGCTGGTCGGCGATGAAGGCCGCGGCATTCCGCAAATCCTGGAGATGGGCACCATGACGCGGCTGGACTGCGCGCTGGGCACCAGCGGCCTGATGCGCCAGGCTTTGGCGCTGGCGCTGAACCACACCTCGCAGCGCAAGGCCTTCGGCAAGCTGCTGATAGACCAGCCGCTGATGCGCAATGTGCTGGCCGACCTCGCACTCGAATCCGAAGCCGCGACGGCGCTGGCGATTCGCCTGGCCCGCGCCTTCGACAGGCCGGGCGATGCCCATGAAGCCGCCATGGCGCGGCTGCTGACGCCGGTCGCCAAATTCTGGATCTGCAAACGCGGCAGCCATTTCGCGCAAGAGGCCATGGAATGCCTGGGCGGCAACGGTTATGTAGAGGAGGGCGGCGAGGGCGTTATGGCCCGCGTTTACCGCGAAATGCCGCTCAACTCCATCTGGGAAGGCGCGGGCAACATCATGGCGCTGGACTTGCTGCGCGCCCTGCGCAAAGCCGACGCCGTGGTCGCGCTGGCCCAGGAACTTGCCGCCGCCAAAGGCGCGCACCCGGCGCTGGACCGGCTGGCCGCCGCCTTGCCCACACGCATCGAAGAGATGGCGACTGAAATCGAAGCACGCCGCCTGGCGCAAGACGTGGCTTTGGCAGTGCAGGCCGCACTGCTACTGCAGACGGCGCCTGCGGCCGTCTTCAGCGCCTTTTGTGATTCGCGCCTTGCGGGCAACTGGGGCCAGTCCTTCGGCACGCTGGGCGCCGGCGCCGATTTCGACAGCATCATCACAAGAGCCATGCCGCGATAAGGCCGCGACAGGGCGGGCGCACAGAAACCAAAACGGAGACCCCATGCCAGAACTGATTCTTCACCACTACCCCACATCGCCGTTCGCTGAAAAAACGCGGCTGATGCTGGGCTACAAAAACCTGCCCTGGAAGTCCGTCATCATCCCGATGATCATGCCCAAGCCTGATGTGGTGGCGCTCACGGGCGGCTACCGCAAGACGCCCATCCTGCAGATTGGCGCTGACATTTATTGCGACACCGCCCTGATCAGCGACGTGCTGGAGCACCTGCAACCCGAGCCCTCGGTGTACCCGGAGCCCAGCAAAGGCATGGCGCGCACGCTGGCGCACTGGGCCGACAACACGCTGTTCTGGACCTCCATGGCCTACAACACCCAGCCCAAGGGCATTGCCCAGATTTTTGAAAAAGCGCCACCCGAAGCCGCCCGCGCTTTCGGCGAAGACCGCAAGGCCATGAGCTTCGGCATGGCGCGCATCCGTTCCGCTGACGCCGCCGCAGCCTACAAGTCTTACCTGCGGCGCATCTCCGACATGCTGGACGACCGGCCCTTTTTGCTGGGCGAGGTACCCTGCATCGCCGACTTTGCGATGTACCACCCGCTCTGGTTCACGCGGGTGCAAACGCCGGTGCTGGCGGGCATTCTTAAACTCACACCCGCGGTGCTCGACTGGATGGACCGCATGGCCGCCATCGGCCATGGCAGTTTTGAAAAATTCAGCTCGGCGCAAGCCATTGCACAAGCCAGCGCCGCCATGCCCGCACCGCTGAGTGACGAGGTATTTCAGGACGAACACGGCATACCGCTGGGCAGCCAGGTGGTGATCACCAGCGAGGCCTTCGGCCCTGAGCCGACTGAAGGCGAACTGGTCGCCGCCACCCGCATGCACTACACGCTGCGCCGCGTTGACGCGCGTGCCGGCACGGTGCATGTGCATTTCCCGCGCATCGGTTACGCATTGAAAGCAGCCACACCCGCATGAAGAGTTCCAACGATATTGACTGGCGTTTTGTCCCCTTCAGCGCGCTGAGCTCGCTGGAACTGTATGAAATGCTGCAACTGCGCAGCGAAGTCTTTGTGGTCGAGCAGGCTTGCCCCTTCCAGGACATGGACGGTGCGGACCAGAAGGCCATGCATCTGATGGGCGTGAAGGGCGACCAGCTGGTTGCGTATGCACGCTGCTTTGCCGCCGGCGAGAAGTTTGCCGAGGCCAGCATTGGCCGCGTCGTCACCCACATGTCGGCGCGCGGCGACGGCATCGGCCACGTGCTGATGAAGCAGGCCATCGCCAGCCTGCTGCAGCACTGGGGCCCGCAGCCCATACGCATAGGCGCGCAGGCGCGGCTCGAAAAGTTCTACAACCAGCACGGCTTTGTACAAAACGGCCGGCCTTACATCGAAGACGGCATACCGCACATTGAAATGCTGCGAGTTGCCTGAGCAGTTGCCTGTGCGACAGCCGCCGCGGTATGCCTGGGGGAAAATTTTCCCACTCAGACAATTCAAGGAAAGCCAAACATGATCACGGATTTCAAAGGCAAAACAGCCGTTCTCACCGGCGCGGGCTCGGGCTTTGGCCTGGAGTGTGCGCGCCTGGGCGCCAAACTGGGCATGAACCTGGTGCTGGTCGATGTGCAGCAAGACGCGCTGGACAAGGCGACGGAAGAAATGAAGGCCGCCGGTGCGCAGGTGCTGTCCTTCAAGCTCGATGTGGCCAGCGCCGCGCAGATGGAGGCCATGGGCAAAGCCGTGTTTGAGCGCTTCGGTGCGCCGCACTTCGTCTTTAACAACGCCGGCGTGGGTGCGGGCGGCCTGATCTGGGAGAACAGCCTCAAGGACTGGGAATGGGTGATGGGCGTCAACGTGATGGGTGTGGTGCACGGCGTGCGCATCTTCACGCCGATGATGCTCGAAGCGGCTGCGAAAGACCCCTCCTGGCAAGGCCATATCGTCAACACCGCCAGCATGGCCGGCCTGTTGAACCCACCCAACATGGGTGTCTACAACGTCAGCAAGCACGCCGTGGTGGCGCTGAGCGAAACCCTGTACCAGGACCTGGGCCTGGTGACCGACCAGATCGGCGCCTCGGTGCTGTGCCCCTTCTTTGTGGCCACCGGCATCGGCATGAGCCACCGCAACCGCCCGGCCGAGCTGGGCGCCGAGAAGCCCACCAAGAGCCAGATGATCCAGCAGGCCATGACCGGCAAGGCTGTGGGCTCCGGCAAGGTCACGGCAGAAGATGTGGCCAGGCTGGTGTTCGACGCCATCGCCAGCAACAAGTTCTACATCTACAGCCACCCCAAAGCCATCAACTCCGTGCAGACGCGGCTTGAAGACGTGCTGCAGGCGCGCAACCCAACGGACCCGTTTGCCGACAAGCCGGAGATCGGCCAGCAACTGAAAGCCGCGCTTCGCGGGGCCTGATGCACCAAAGCCGCGCTGTTCTTGCCGGCCTGCTGCTCGGCCTGGCGGGAGCAGCCGCGTTTGCACAACCGGCCAAATGCCCCGACGGCAAACCCGCAGACGGCATTGAGCGGGCAGGGGATGCCCGGCATTGCCTGGTCGTCCGCACGCTGGCGCCCGGCCAGATATCCCGCATCACGCCCAAGGTGTTGCTGGTTTTCTTGCATGGTGACAACGGCGGGCGCATTGAGTTGAAGGCCGACAGCGGAACAGCCGCCGTACTGGCGGAAAAGCTCCAGGCCACCACGATTGCCATCCAACGGCCCGGCTACCGCAGTGACCTGGGCACGTCCGATGGTCAATCCAGCCCGGGCGATGACGACTACACGCCCCAGAACGTCGAGATCGTTGCTGCCGCGCTGGGCAATCTGCGCAGTCTCAATCCCGGCAAGAAGATTCTGCTGATCGGCCATTCGGGCGGCGCGGCCATGGCGGCCTTGCTGGCCAGCCGCTTTCCGGGCAGCGCCGATGCCTATCTGCTGGCGGCTTGCCCCTGCGATGTGCCGGCCTGGCGGCAATGGCGCGGCACGTCAGCGGGCAAGGGCGGCATCTGGAGCCGCAGTCTGTCGCCCCTGGCGGAGGCCGGCAAGGTCAGCCCTGACACGCGCATCAGCCTGGTCGTCGGCAACAAGGATGAAAACACCTTGCCCCTGTTTAGCGAAACCTACGTTCGTGCCCTGCAAGCGCGCGGCGTCAAGACCCGCGTGACCTATGCCATGAACGCCACGCACGTCTCGGTGCTGCGCTCGCCGGAATTCTTCATGCTGGCGGGGGAATTGGCGGACACGCTGTCGAAATAAGGCCTGCTGCGCTATTCTTGCCGCTTCATCCATTCACGGCTGGCACCATGCTCAAACCCTTGCAATCCTTTGGCTCCCTCTCCATCGCCGCAGTCCTGGCGGCAGGCCTGCTGCTGGCCGGCTGTAAAGACTCGCCGGACGCTACGGGCGACAAGGCTGCGGCGGCAAGCACCCCCGTCTCTACCGCCGTGATCGCGGCCGAAGCCAAGGGCTTTGTTGCCGGCTCCCAGATGAGCCAGCGCACCGTGTATGTGTTTTTTGATGCCCAGTGCCCCCATTGCGCCGTGCTGTGGCAGGCCGCCAAACCGCTGAAGTCGCAGGCCAAGTTTGTCTGGATTCCGGTCGGCATCCTGAACGCGGCCAGCACCTCGCAAGGCGCTACGCTGCTGGCCGCCGGCGACCCGGTGGCCGCCATGGACGAACACGAGGCGTCGCTGCAGGCCGGGCGTGGCGGCATCAGCGCTGCGGGCAGCATCGATGCACAAAAAGACGCCGTCGCCAAGAACACGGCGCTCATGACCCGGCTGGGCTTCAGCTCCATCCCGAGCATCGTGGGAACCCATGCGCAAACCGGTGCGCTCGTCACGCGAGAGGGCGCCATGCCCACCGCGGCGCTTGCGGCCTTGCTGGGCCTGCAGGTGCCGGCCGGGTTGCCCGGCGCACCTATCCAGTAAGGCCGCCTGCTCCCCCGCCTGTTGCCTAAAACAGCACCCGGCTGCGGATGGTGCCAGGCACCTCGGCCAGCTTGGCCAGCGCGATGTCCGAGTGCGCCGCATCGATGTCGATCACTACGTAACCGATGGCTTCGTTGGTCTGCAGGTACTGCGACGCGATGTTGATGCCATTGGCGGCAAACACCTTGTTGATTTCCGACAGCACACCCGGCACGTTGCGGTGAATGTGCAGCAGGCGGTGCTTGCCCGGGTGGGCCGGCAGCGCGACTTCGGGGAAGTTGACGGACGAGGTTGAAGTGCCGTTGTCGCTGTACTTCACCAGCTTTTCAGCGACTTCAATCCCGATGTTTTCCTGGGCTTCCATGGTTGAGCCACCTACATGCGGCGTCAGAATCACGTTGTCCAGGCCGCGCAGGGGCGACTCAAAGCTGTCTTTGTTGGTGCGCGGCTCCACCGGGAACACGTCGATCGCCGCGCCCAGCAGCCGTTTTTGTTTCAGGGCTTCAGCCAGCGGCTCGATCTCGACCACCGTGCCGCGCGAGGCATTGATCAGCACGCCGCCGGGCTTGATGGCGGCGATCTCGGCCGCGCCAATCATCCACTGCGTCGCCTGGGTCTCAGGCACGTGCAGGCTCACCACGTCAGACTGGGCCAGCAGGTCTTTGAGCTGCGCCACCTGGCGCGCGTTGCCCAGCGGCAGCTTGGTCACCACATCAAAAAACACCACCTGCATGCCCAGCGCCTCGGCCAGCACCGACAGCTGCGTGCCGATGGAGCCATAGCCGACGATGCCCAGCGTCTTGCCGCGGATTTCATAAGCGTTGTCGGCCGACTTGAGCCAGCCGCCGCGGTGCGCCACCGCGCTTTTCTCGGGCACGCCGCGTAGCAGCAAGATCGCCTCGGCCAACACCAGCTCGGCCACCGAACGGGTGTTGGAAAAAGGTGCGTTGAACACCGCGATGCCGCGCTCACGGGCGGCGTTCAGGTCAACCTGGTTGGTGCCTATGCAAAAGCAGCCGACCGCCGCCAGCTTGCCGGCCTGGGCAAATACCTCGGCGGTGAGCTGGGTGCGCGAGCGGATGCCGACAAAATGTGCGTCGGCGATTTTGACTTTGAGCTCATCATCCGGCAGCGCGCCGGACAGGCTTTCGATGTTGGAGTAACCCGCGGCCTTGAGAACTTCTACAGCGGAGGGGTGAATGCCCTCCAGCAACAGGAACTTGATTTTTTGCTTGTCGACCGAGGTTTTGTTCATGGAAAAGCGGGCACACCGGTAAAAGAAAGGGACGCCCAGTATGAAGGATGCGAAATACCCATGCTGAGGGGCGGTTTGGCCGAAGCGCCAGGATGGGCTCAGGCCCGTTCATCAGGAAAGTACCGGTTCTACCCAGACGGGACGGCCGGAAGCAGCTACTAAATCTATAGCAGGCAGTCCAGATCAACCCTCATCCAGAACCTGGCCTGTGGAAGGGTATTGGCGCGTCAGCACCTGCTCATCGTTCAGGTCCTGCCCTTGCCAGACGACGACTTCCGAGGCGCCGGCGCCCAGAGCCATTTCACGAAACGCCCGGATTTCGACTTGCGTAAAGCCGCCGGCCGGGTCACCTTGCGGATGGAACACCACACGGGGCGCAGGCGCCAAGGGCCCGCCTTTGCGCAGCTTGCGCACAAAAGCCTTCACCACCGCCTGCCCGGTAGTGAAGTCGGACATCATCGAACGCGGGTGGGTAAACGGGTTGATCACCAGCGCTGATTTGCTCGACCTGTGCAGGGCTGCGTCGTTGCCCACACCCAGGATCTTTTGCTTGGGCCCCCGGGAGATGGCGATGTCGGGTGGCTCTGAAATGGATTCGCCCGTTTTCACATTGCGAACTGTCAGTCGGGCGGGCGACAGGCGGATGTACAGCGGCGGTTTGATGAAGTCGAACATGGGGTGAACTTGCGGGTTGTGTGGGGCGGCTCAGGACAACACAAGCAAATTCAGGGCCGCATCGGCGCCCGGATTCAGAGCGCGGACGGGTAGGCGCGGCTCCAGCCGAGCAGCAGGGCGCCCGCAGCGACCCCCCAGGCCAATGTGGCGCTCGCCAGCGTGATGGTCAGCGTGGTGCGTACGCTCAGCCAGTACACCGCCAGCAGGTAGACGGCATAAGGGATCAGCGACCACAGACCGAACAAGGCCGTGGTGCGCAAGTCAGCCACAGAGCGTTCGCTGCCCACGATGTAGTGGGCGATCAGCGCGAATGTGGGAAATAGCGGCACCAGCCCGGCAATAAAAAAGCTGCGCGAGCGGGATAGAAGGGCGATCACCAGCACGGCAAGCGCGCCCAGCAGGCATTTAAGAAACAGGGACAACATGGGGAGGCAGTTTAGCGAAGCAACTTCAAGCTTTTGCGGGTGCTGCGCCGGCCGGCGGCTTGCGCATGAAAAAGATGCGCTCGTCCGATTGCTCGGGCACGGCCACAAAACCCAGGCCTTCGTAGGCGGCAAGGGCAGGGTGGTTGTCGCGGTACACGCGCAGGGTGAAGGTGTGGGCGCCTGCGATCTGGGCTGCCTGGGCCATGAGCAGCCTGCACAGCGTGGCGGCCAGGCCTTGCCCGCGTGCGGCGGGCGCCAGGATGATGCGCGCCAGGTGGGCCACACCGGCCTCACGCTCCCAAAACTGGCAAAAGCCCAGTGCTTCGGCCGGGCCGCGGCTCATCACAAAGCTGTGGGAGCCAGGCTCGGCCAGCAGTTGCGGAAGTTGCTCTGGCATAAACGGAAACTTGAGCTTCGGGCCGGACCAGCGAATGCAGGTCTCGGCGTCCGGCACCCAGGCGCCCAATGCGGCGTAGTCGGCGGCATCGGGCGTGCGCAGGCCCAGCGGTGGTGAAGAGGAGGGCGATCGTGAATCCATCTCTCCATTGTGCGGCAGGCCTTGCCAGAACCGGTTACGGCTTCAACGCGTCCGCGCACCGCAGGCTCACGGCCTGTAGCGTCTTGCCGGTTTGGGGCTCAAACACCACCAGGTTGATCTGGCGTTCATGGCCGGGCGTGGCCGCAATGCTGTAAAAGCCCAGCTTTTGCGGCGAAGCACCCTCGCTTTTGTAGTCGCCCGCCTGGGTGTACTGGCGCACCACGAAATCGTGTTTGAGAAACTCGCCGGCGTTTTCGCCGGCGCGCACTTTGGAGCTATGGCCATGCTCGGTCACCGTCCAGTAAGCCGACCAGGAGGAGGCGGCCTGCTGCGCCGCAACGGGCGTTACCGTGGCTTCAAACTGGTCGGCGCTCAACTGCGTCAGCACAATGCCGGCGCGGGCCGGCTCCTTGCCGCCGGGAGGTCTGGGGCCCCAGGCCGGCAAGTCCTTGCCATTGAGCACCGCCTGCGGGGTATAGACGTCGCGCAGCTTGTTGCGGGCGGCGACTTCATGCTGGCGCTTCGTATAGGCCGGCGCGGCAAAGCGGTCGATCCAGCCCAGGTGGTCCCAATAACTGACGTGAAAGGCCTGCACCACCATGCCCGAGCTTTTAAGCGACGACACCCATTTGTCGGCGGGCGGGCAGGAGCTGCAGCCCTCGGAGGTATAGAGCTCGATCACCGGCGTTATCGCAGGCCCTGACGCGACGGTGCAGGCGTTTTGCACCGCGAAAGCGCTGCAACTCACCGATAGCAGGGTGGCCGCTGCGATCCAGGAAATTCGTGGGTTTGAACGGGTTGGCATGGGCGTCTCCAATGGCATGGAAAGCAGGCGCCGCGCCCCAAAAGGGACAAGCGCCTGCAGATAGCCGTTGGTCGCGCGATGCCGGGGTTTCTTACACCAGTGGCATGGTCAGGTGGTCTTTTTGCGCACTGCCCATGCCGTTGCGCCGTTCCATCTGGTCTTCCAGCTGGCCCATGTAGGCGGCCATGGTGTTGTCGGACTGCTCCAGCCGTGTCAGCAGCAACTGCTGTTGCTGCGCAAAACGCTCGGCCAGCACGGTGGCGGCTGCGGCTTCGCGGTGCTGGGCTGCCAGGGCCTGTACTTCCAGGTAGCTGCGCAGTTCAGTGAAGCGCGAGGCTTCGGCCTTGTCGGCGAGTTCACGCTGGGTATTGAGTTCGCGCGCATATTGCCGGGTTTCCAGCAGATTGGTGCTTTGCATATAGAGCGTGCTGGCCAGAAACACCACCGTTGCAATCACCAGCAGCAGGAGCATGACCAGGCCCAAAGGCACCTGGATGGTGGTGAAACCCAGGCTCAGCATGCTGACGCGGGAGAACTCGTCCAGGTTGAGGGCGACAAAGCCCGCCAGCAACAGGATGGAGACCACCAGAAAAATTGTGCGAGTCCGCATAAACGCCCTCCGAAAAATGTAAGAAATTGCTTTTCAGCTCGGGTAATTTTGGGCGTAGCCGCTCAATTTGGCTGTGGGACAATGCCGACCCTTGGCGTCAGTTTGTGTTTGGCCCTCAGAGGGACTGCATAACGATTACCGCTTTCGTTTTTCTTTTTCAGCTTTCCTCGAACCTCTTCGGAATCTTCTCTCTCTATGCAGAAAATCATCCGCCAGATCGCGGCAGAAATCAAAGTCCAGGAACACCAGATCAATGCGGCCGTGGAGTTGCTCGACGGCGGCGCCACAGTACCGTTTATCGCGCGTTACCGCAAAGAGGCCACCGGCGGGCTGGACGACATCCAGCTGCGCGAACTCGAGCACCGGCTGGGCTACCTGCGTGAGCTGGAAGAGCGCCGTGAATCGGTTCTGAAAAGCATTGAAGAGCAAGGCAAGCTCACACAAGAGCTGCGCGCGGCGATTGAATTTGCCGCCACCAAGCAGGACCTGGAAGATTTGTACCTGCCCTTCAAGCCCAAGCGCCGCACCAAGGGCCAGATCGCGCGCGAAGCCGGGATTGAGCCGCTGGCCGACAAGCTGTTTGCCGACCCGTCGCTGGTGCCCGCCGACGAAGCCGCCGCCTTTGTGAAGGCCGAGAAGAACGAAAGCGGTGACGACTTCACTACCGTGCAGGCGGTGCTGGACGGCGTGCGTGACATCCTCAGCGAGCGCTGGGCCGAAGATGCGGGCCTGGTGCAATCGCTGCGTAACTGGCTCTGGAGCGAAGGGCTGTTCAGCTCCAAGCTGGTGACCGGCAAAGACGAGAACAACGCCGACAACAGCAAATTCCGCGATTACTTCGACTATGACGAGCCGATCGGCCGTGTACCGTCGCACCGCGCATTGGCGGTGTTTCGCGGCCGCGGGCTGGAGATTCTGGACGCCAAGCTGGTGCTGCCCGAGCAAGCTGAGCCCGGCAAACCCAGCATCGCGGAAGGCAAGATCGCACTGCACCTGGGCTGGAGCCACAAGGCGCGCCCGGCCGACGACCTGATCCGCAAGGCCGTGGCCTGGACCTGGCGCGTCAAGCTCAGCCTCTCGCTGGAGCGCGACCTGTTCACCCGCCTGCGTGAAGAAGCCGAAAAAGTCGCCATCAAGGTATTTGCCGACAACCTGCGCGACCTGCTGCTGGCAGCGCCCGCCGGCCCGCGTGTGGTGATGGGCCTGGACCCGGGCATACGCACCGGCGTGAAAGTGGCGGTGGTGGACGCCACCGGCAAGCTGGTCGAAACCTCTACCGTTTACCCGCACGAACCGCGCAAGGACTGGGAAGGATCGCTGCACACCCTGGCCAAGCTGTGCGAGAAACACGGCGTCAACCTGATCGCCATCGGCAACGGCACGGCTAGCCGCGAAACCGACAAGCTTGCCGCCGACCTGATCAAGGGCATGGCCAAGGCCGAGCAGGTTATTGAAAAGGTCGTGGTCAGTGAAGCCGGCGCGTCTGTCTACTCAGCCAGTGAATTTGCCAGCCAGGAAATGCCCGACGTGGACGTGAGCCTGCGCGGCGCAGCCAGCATTGCGCGCCGCCTGCAAGACCCGCTGGCCGAGCTGGTCAAGATCGACCCGAAATCAATCGGCGTCGGCCAGTACCAGCATGACGTGAACCAGAGCGACTTGGCGCGCAGCCTGGACACCGTGGTCGAGGATTGCGTGAACAGCGTGGGTGTGGACCTGAACACCGCCAGCGTGCCGCTGCTGGCCCGCGTCTCGGGCCTGTCGCAAACCGTGGCCAAGTCGGTGGTGCGCTGGCGTGATGCCAATGGCGCGTTTGCTTCGCGTGCCGATTTGCTGAAAGTGACCGGCCTGGGCGCCAAGACCTTTGAACAAAGCGCAGGCTTTTTGCGTTTGCGCAGCAGCAGCAACCCGCTGGACATGACAGGCGTGCACCCCGAGACCTACCCGGTGGTGGAAAAAATCATGGCCCACACCGGCAAACCGGTGGCCGAGCTCATGGGCCGGGCAGAGATGCTCAAGACCCTGAAGCCCGACCTGTTTGCGAATGAGCAGTTCGGCGTCATCACGGTCAAAGACATCCTGACCGAGCTGGAAAAACCCGGCCGCGACCCGCGCCCGGACTTCAAGGTGGCGCGCTTTAACGAGGGCGTGGAAGACATCAAGGACCTGAAAGAAGGCATGACGCTGGAAGGCACCGTCAGCAATGTGGCGGCCTTTGGCGCCTTTGTCGACATCGGCGTGCATCAGGACGGCCTGGTCCATGTGAGCCAGCTGGCCAACAAGTTTGTGAACGACGCACGTGAAGTCGTCAAGACCGGCGACATCGTGAAAGTGCGCGTGACCGAAGTCGACGTGGCGCGCAAACGCATCGGCCTGACGATGAAGCTGGACGCCGCACCGGCCCGCAAAGACGGCCCGCGTGACAACCGCTTTGAAAGCGCGCGGCCCGGCGGTCAGCACCGCGGCGGCGGCAACTATGGTGGGGGGCGCACTGGCGCGCCGCAGCCGGCGGCTGCCACGGCCATGGAGTCGGCCTTCAGCAAACTGGCGGCGCTCAAGAAGTAGGTGCGCGGGCAGGGCGCGTCCCGCAAAGGACAGCCGCGCTCCTTGCCTGGTGCTCCAATACGCCTGCAGACCAACCGACATCCCATGAAAGCCCTCCGCATCTATGCCGGCCCCAAGGCGCGCCGGCACATCGAGCAAAACGGCCTGCGGCCCGCAGACATCGGCGTGGTGCCGGGTGCTGCCGGCGGGCCCAAGGGCTTGATTCTTGGCGCGCTCGATCGCTTCATTTTTGGCGACTGGCTGGCGCAGACCACGCACCCGGTGCATCTGGTGGGCGCATCCATAGGCGCCTGGCGCATGGCCACTGCCTGCCTGAATGACCCGGCCGCCGGCTTCACCCGGCTCGAGCACGACTACATCCACCAGCACTACGAGCTTCAGCCCGGCCAGAAACGGCCGACAGCCGACTTTGTGAGCGAGCAGTTCGGCCAGAGCCTGAAAGAGTTTTACGGCGGCCGCGTGCACGAGGTGCTGCAACACCCGCGCTACAAGCTGCACATCGTCACCTCACGCGGGCGCCACATGCTGGGCCGCGAGCACAAGCTGGCTACGCCGCTGGGCTACTTCGGCGCTTTCCTCACCAACAGCCTGCACCGCAAAGCCATGGGTGCCTGGCTGGAGCGTGTGGTGTTTTCCACACCCGACACCCAACTGCCTTTTGCCACCAGCGACTACCGCACACGCCAGGTCGACCTGAGCGAAGACAACTTCAAGCTTGCGTTGCAGGCCAGCTGCTCCATCCCGTTTGTGCTGCGCTCCGTGCACAACGTGCCCGGCGGGCCGCCCGGCGCCTACTGGGACGGCGGCATTACCGACTACCACCTGCACCTGAACTACGCGAATGAGGTGCTGGCCGGCGCAGAGGGTGCAGAGGGCACGGCAGGCGGCGCGGGCCTGGTGCTGTACCCGCACTTTCAGAAATCCGTCGTGCCCGGCTGGCTCGACAAAGGCCTCAAGTGGCGCCACAAGGCCACGCACTTTCTGGACAACATGGTGCTGCTCGCACCCGACCCGGAGTGGATCAAGAAGCTGCCCAACGCCAAGCTGCCTGACCGTACGGACTTTGTGCGTTATGGGCCAGACTTGCAGGCGAGGGTGAAGGCCTGGAGTGCAGCGACTGCGGCCAGCGCACAGCTGGCCGAAGAGTGGCAGGCCTGGCTGGCACGGCCGGACCTGGGCCAGCTGAGCGCGCTTTGAGCGCGCCCGCCATCGCCTAGAACACGTGTGCGATACCCGCGTACACCGACTTCGGGCTCTGGCCGACGGCTGAAAGCGCCAGGCCTGGCGAGCTGCCGCCGCCGCCGCTGATGGTGTAGCCGGCGCCGGCCTGATTGCTGATCCTGGTCGCGCCGCCATAGAGCGTGGTCCGCTTGGACAGCGGGTAGTCGTAGCGCACGCCGATCGCCTTGGAGTCCGAATTCGCCGTGGTCTTGTTTTTAAGCTGGCCGTAGGTGGCGATCAGCTTGCCTACACCCACGGGCGCCGAGGCGCCGATCTGGTAGGCATCCAGGGCCGGCGCTGCCGCGACGTCGCCGCGGCGGCGCACGAAGATGGCCGAAGGCTTGATGACCCCGAAATCGTAGGAAATCGCGAAGGTGGTGTATTTGTCTGTGTTGTCGAGCAGGTAAACGGTTTTTTCCGTGAGGTAGCTCAGTTGCGCGGCCAGCGTGTTGCTGGTGTACCCGGCCGCAACGTTGAGCGTGTTGCCGGTGGATTTCGGCTGACCGACGCCGGTCGATTCACCGAATGCGTAAAACACGTTGGCCTTGAAGCCGCTCCAGGTCGGGGTGGTGTACTGGATGGAGTTGTCGCGGCGCGTGGTGGCGTCTGCGGGCGAGGCCCCGTTGATGCCCACACCCGGACTGGCGTAGTAGTTCAGGGCTCCCGACATGGTGAAGCCGGTCGGGTCAAACGCTGCCATGGTGCCGAAGTGTGGCGTGTACTGGCGGCCCAGGTTGATGGCGCCGAAATCTCCGCTGAGGCCGACGAACGCCATGCGCTGAAACATGTAGCTGCCGCCCGTCGGGACGGTGCTGGTCGGGCTGAAGGCGGTGCCCGTGCTGGCGCCTGTGTCCAGCAAAACACCGGCTTCCAGCACGAAGTTCGCCTTCAGGCCGCCACCCAGGTCTTCCGAGCCGCGAAAACCGAAGCGCGAGCCCATGGCGCCGCCGCTGGAGATACGCGTCACCGTGCCGTTGCCCGCCGACGCCAGCTCGAGGAAGGAGTCGAGCACGCCATAGACCGTGACGGAGCTCTGGGCCTGGACCGCGCAACTGGCGGCCGACAGCACAGAGAGTGCAAACAATTGGGTTTTCATGATGTCTCCTGGATGTTGTTGATCTGGCGTGCTTACCGACCTGGCACCCCCGCTGGAGCCAGCCCGCAACCCGCCGCAGCCGGTTGCGTGGAAATCGTTAACCACGGGCCAAGCGTAATGAGATTTTGGTTATAAATAATAAGTAAATAGACTCTTGCCAAGTTGATCATTTATGGTTATTAGAAGTAACTATATTGGGCGCAAAGCACTCCCGGGACTGGTCGGGCGGGGAAGGGCATGTACCAGCACGCGCGAAGGTGGCGCAGCACTGTTTCTCCGGTCGTGCGTGGGCGCGGGCGGATGTGGCGAAATTGCGGGGCCTTTGAAATACCTTCGCGATATCTTCAGGCCTTCGCCGCCCACCTGTTAAATTGCGGAGTCCAAAAATAATCCGGGAGGAATCCATGGCTTCGTGCCCCAAATGCAGCGCGCAGGCTGCGCCAGGCGCCTTGTTTTGCAGCGCCTGCGGCACCGCGCTCACGGGCTCAGCATTTGCCGAGACGCAGCCTTCCGTGCTGACAGGGCAGGAGCAGGAACAGGAGGAGGATCCGGCCGAAATTGTTGTCGGCAAGAACTACGCTTACTACAGGGCCAAGTGGGACAAAGTCGGCCCCAATACCGGCGCCGCCTCCTGGAACTGGGCAGCCTTTTTCCTCGGCTTTATGTGGATTGCCCACCGCAAGATGTATTGGCTGTGCTGGATCTTTGCCGGCATTTTTGCGGTGGAGTTTCTGCTGGAAGGCTTGTTCGCCCTCTCATCGAGAATATCCAACGCCATCAACCTGGGAACCGCCGTGGTGGTCGGCACGCAGGGCAATTACTGGTACCGGCTTCACGTCAACCAGAAGGTCAAGGACATTAGCAATCAGTACCCGCCTGCGCTTGCCAGATCTGAACTTGAGCGGCAGGGTGGCACCAGCTGGCTGGCGCCCTTCGGCTTTATCGCGGTGGTGTTTGTAGAGGCTATCGTGATGGGTTTGCTGACGGGCAAATAAGCCACCTCTACAGCGACGCACCCAGCATTTCTTCGTATTCCTGCGCCGTCGCAATTCGCGGATTCGTCTTGTGGCAATGATCGGCCAGCGCGCCGGTGATGATCTGGCCGAACTGCCCGCGCTGAACGCCCATCTCACCCAGGCCACCAGGCAGGCCCAGCCGGGCATTCATGTCGCGTATCGCTTCGGGAATATCACCGCCTGAAGTCAGGCCCATGGCGCGGGCCATGCGGTTCAGGCGCTTGTCTTTCTGCACTGATTCGGCTTGGGCATTAAAGCGCACGACCGCCGGTAGAAACATCGCGTTCAGCGTGCCGTGGTGCAGGCGCGGGTCCACGCCGCCCAGGCTGTGGCTCAGGCTGTGCACGCAGCCCAGGCCTTTCTGGAAAGCCATGGCGCCCTGCATGGAGGCACTCATCAAGTTAAAGCGCGCGTCGCGGTCGCTGCCGTCACGGGTGGCACGCTCGATGTGGGCCCAGCCGCGCTCCAGACCGTCCAGCGCGATGCCGTCGGCGGGCGGGTTGAAGGCGGCCGACATAAAAGTTTCCATGCAGTGCGCAATCGCGTCCATGCCGGTGGCGGCCGTCAGTTTGGCGGGCAGGCCCAGCGTGAGTTCGGGGTCGCAGATGGCGGTTTTGGGCACCAGGTGCCAGGAATGAAAACCCAGCTTGCGGTGGTCGTCCACGATGATGATGGCGCCGCGCGCTACTTCGCTGCCGGTACCGCTGGTGGTGGGCACGGCGATCAGCGATGCGGCCTTGTCGGTAATGAGAGGAGAGCCGCCCTCGATGGTGGCGTAGCGGGTGAGTGGCCCTTCATGCGTGGCCGCAATCGCCACGCCCTTGGCGCAGTCAATGGCCGAGCCGCCACCCACAGCGATCAGGCCGTCGCAGCCGCTGGCTTTGTAGAGCTCTGCGGCCGCGCGCACGGCAGCTTCAGTGGGGTTGGAGGGCGTCTGGTCAAACACGGTGACCTTCATGCCGGGCAGTGCGTCCAGCGCTTTTTGCAAAATGCCCGCGGCTTTCACGCCGGGGTCGGTCACGATGAGCGGGCGGGTGATGCCCACGCGCTCGCATTCCTGCTTGAGCAGCTTGACGGCGCCAAACTCGAACTGGATCTGGGTGACGTAGTAAATGAAGGCCATGCGGGGTGTCTTTCTGCGTTGTACGATGCGGAACTCAAAACGCATTCAAGTGGACCGCAACCGGATGGGCTGGGCAGGTGGCTTGATGGCTTGGCTGGCGTTCCGTTCCTCTTTACTTTAATCGCAGGAGACATCCCATGCATCGCAAGCAAACCCTGATCGCAGTCACTTTGGCGATAGCCGGATTCCATGCCGGCGCTGAATGCCTCACCGACGCGCAGGTCAACGACATGGCCGAAAAGATTGCAGCCAAAGCGCCGGCCGCCAACCCCGAAGGCCTGAACGAAGCCGACGGCGCCTGCACCCGCGCCAAGCTCAACGCGCTGCTTGAAAAACGCCACGGCAAGGTGGTCGGCTACAAGGCCGGCCTGACGAACCCGGCGGTGCAAAAACGCTTCAACTATGACCAGCCGGTGTGGGGCAAGCTCTATGAAGGCATGGTGCTGCCCAGTGGCTCGACAGTCGACGCAGCCTTTGGCGCGCGTCCGCTGTTTGAGGCCGACATGCTGGTGCGTGTAAAAAGCGCGGCCATCAACCAGGCCAAAACACCGATGGATGTGCTCGAAGCCGTCGATCAGGTGATTCCTTTTATCGAGTTGCCTGACCTCGTGGTGCAGGCGCCGCCCAGGCTCAACGGCCCGGCGGTCAGCGCCATCAATGTGGGCGCGCGGCTGGGCGTGGCGGGCACGCCGCTGGCCGTGCCGGTGACGCGGGCAGAGCGCTATGCCATGCTGGGCGCATTGAGCAGCATGACGGTGGTGCTGGCCGACGGCAATGGCGCAGAGCTGGGCAAAGGCAAGGGCAGCGACATCCTGGAGCACCCGCTCAATGCCGTGGTCTGGCTGGCCGGCGCGCTCGCCAAAGAAGGCCTGGCCATGAAGCCGGGCGACCTGATCAGCCTGGGCTCGTTCTCGCCGCTGCTGCCGCCCAAGGCTGGCCTGACGGCCACCGTCACCTACCAGGGCCTGCCCGGCGCGCAGCCCGTGTCGGTGTCATTCAAGTAATGGCGGTTCGTTCTGCTGAAGCGCTGCTGACGCCTGTGATGCGGGATGTGCTCAGCCGCATGGCACGGGCCAATCGCCCGCCGTTTCATACGATCACACCGGCTGAGGCCAAGGCCGCCTACGAAGCCGGTGCCGGCGTGCTGGAGATTCCGAAACCCGCGTTGCTGCGGGTAGAGGATCTGAGCATTCCGGCCCGCGACGGCCATGCCTTGCCCGCCCGCCTGTACGCGCCTTCAAAGGAAAGCCTGCCGGTGCTGATGTACTTTCACGGCGGCGGGTTCACCGTTGGCAGTGTCGCCACGCACGATGTGTTGTGCCGCCAGCTCAGCCACTTGTCGGGCTGCGCCGTGGTGTCAGTGGATTACCGGCTGGCGCCCGAACACAAATTCCCCGTGGCGGCCAACGATGCGTGGGACGCCCTGCAATGGCTGGCCTCCCACACAGCCGGCCTGGGCCTGGACGCCACGCGCCTGGCCGTAGGTGGCGACAGCGCGGGTGGCACACTGGCGGCCATGTGCGCCATCCTGGCGCGCGATGCCGGTTTGCCGCTGGCGCTGCAGTTGCTGTTTTATCCCGGCTGCGCCGCCCACCAGGACACCACTTCGCACCAGACCTTTGCCAAAGGCTTTGTGCTGGAAGAAGCCGACATTACCTGGTTCTTCAACGGCTACGTGCGCAGCCCGGCCGATCGGGACGACTGGCGCTTCGCGCCGCTCAATGCGCCTGATGTAGATGGCGTGGCGCCGGCCTGGCTGGGTTTGGCCGAATGCGACCCGCTGGTGGACGAAGGCGTGATGTATGCCGACAAGCTGCGCACGGCGGGCGTGCCGGTGGATCTGGAAATCTACCGGGGCGTGACGCACGAATTCATCAAGATGGGGCGCATCATCCCCGAAGCGCGGCAGGCCCATGCCGATGCGGCGCGGGCTATGCGCCAGGCTTTTAATCTCACCCTCTCCACCGCTGAATCATGAAACGACAAGACTTCCGGTTCTTCCACCGCCTGCGGGTTCGCTGGGTTGAAGTGGACATGCAGAAAATCGTGTTCAACGCGCATTACCTGATGTACTTCGACACCGCCATCACCGACTACTGGCGCGCGCTGGCGCTGCCATATGAGGAAACCATGGTGCACCTGGGCGGCGACCTGTACGTAAAAAAGGCCAGCGTCGAATACCACAGCTCGGCCAGGTTTGACGACAGGCTGGACGTGGCGCTCAAGTGCGCCCGCATCGGCAATTCGTCCATGACGTTTACCGGCGCGATATTCCGGGGCGATGAACTGCTCATCAGCTGCGAGCTGATTTATGTGTTTGCCGACCCTTCCTCGCAGACCTCCAAACCGGTGCCCGACGCCTTGCGCCAGATGCTGACGGCCTTTGAGGCCGGCGAGGCCATGCTGCAGATCAAAACCGGCAACTGGGCAGCGCTGGGCGCTGACGCGGGCAAGGTGCGCACCGCCGTGTTTGTTGAAGAGCAGGGCATTCCGATGGAGATGGAATGGGATGAGGCCGACAACACGGCCGTGCACGCCGTGGCCTACAACAGGCTTGGGCAGGGCATTGCCACGGGGCGGCTCGTCACGCAGGCAGAAGGCGTAGGCAAGATTGGCCGCATGGCGGTGCACCAGGTATTGCGGGGTTCACGTGTCGGCGGAGAGATTTTGCACACCTTGATGGGCGTGGCCCGGCAGCGGGGCGACCGCGAAGTCATGTTGTATGCGCAGCGCAGCGCCGAGGGCTTTTACCAGCGCCTGGGTTTTGTGCCGCGCGGGGAGCCGTTTGAAGAAGTCGGCATCCCGCACATCGAGATGGTCAAGACACCTTGACGGAAAGCTGTTCGTGGCGAACGTCCGGAGCGTTGGCGTCGCCCTGAGGCGCACCTTGCGTTAACCCGCCGCGCACATGCGTGTGCTCTTCCAGCTGAATGTCCCATTGACCTTTATCGCCTTTTAAAGGCGTGGCCATCAGCAAGGTGCTGCAGCGCGTGCCGTAGGCATGCACCGGGAAATCCACAAAGGCGCTCGACAAAGCCTCTTCCAGTTCAGGCGCTACCCCGGTATGGGGAAGATCCTGGGGCAGGGCGCGCTGGCGATTGCCCAGCGCGGCCCAGAGCGACGCCTGCAAGGCTTCGCGACCACCGGTGCCTTCGCCATCCTTCAAGGCTGAGGCCAGCACGCGTTTCAGTTCCAGCGTTTTAGGCCAGGGCGTGTCGAGCCCGGCATTGGACAGGCCGTACAGGCCGGGTGGCAAAGCCTGGGCGTACAGCGCGGGCGCAGCCGCATGTTTGTTGGTCACCCAGCTCCAGGCATTGCGCTGCAAATCACCCAGCACCAAATTAAAACCGCCATAAGCTGCGCCGCCGCCGTCAGCGTTTTCAAGCTCAGCGACAAAACTTGCCGCGTCGCCAGCGCCCTCCAGCCAACGCGTGACCAGCTCTCCGCGTGAACGCGGTGCGGCCTCCGGGCTGGCTTGCCGCACGTTGGTGAGAAAGGCGATACGGCCGCCGGGTGTGATGCCCATCCAGGTGCCGCCGGCGCGCAGGTCGCGGCCCGAAATGATGTCTTGCCCCGAGGCGGTTTGCCAGCGGGCTAAGGGCAGCGTCGGGCGCGCCAGAAACTCATCGCGATTGGCGGCGATCACCAGCGGCCAGCGCCCAGAAGCGCCGATGGCGAATGCGACCAGGCACATTAGATGTCTTCTAGCAAGGCGTAGGGCAGGGGGAGCAGAGCCAGGGCCTCACCCGAGGCACTTCCCAATGTCAACCGGCCGCCCTCGGCATCGGCCGCAGCCGAAGTCTGCATGGACACGATCGCATCAAACCCACCCGCCGGATTGGGCGCCGCCGCGGCGACCAGGCCGCAAGGCTGCCCGGCGTCGGAGGCGTGAAACACTTCCTGCCCAACGGCCGGCGTTCCGGCGGTGTGGGCAACGTAGGCACGGCGTTTGAGGGTGCCGCGGAACTGGCTGCGCGCCACGATCTCCTGGCCGGGGTAGCAGCCTTTCTTGAAGTTCACGCCGCCCACCGATTCGTAGTTCAGCATCTGCGGCACAAAGGCCTCAAAGATGGGCTGGGTGATCATCGCGATGCCGGACTGCACGCCCAGCCATTGCCATTGGGCCAGGGTGATGCGCGAGCCTTCAGGAGCGGGCGTGGCGGCAGGCGCGCACCACAGCGCGAGCGGCTGGCCGGCACCCGGATGCAAAAACACCAAGTTTGCAGCGCCAATATCTGCTTTTGACCAGACAGGACGGACGTGACCAGCTATTGAATCAATAGCGGGCCCCGCCAGGCCGTACAGGGCGAATTCCGCGCTGGCGTCGCTCAATTTGGCCTTGGCGCGCAGCACAAACATCGACAGGCGCTTGAGCGTGGCGGGCAGGATGTCGCGGTTGCAGACCAGCAGGATTTCCTCGCCGGCATCACTCTGGCGTTTGAAGACGATAAAACTGGCCTGCATGCGGCCCTTGGCATTGCAAAAAGCGGCCAGCCGGGCCTCACCGGCGCCCATCAGGGCCACGTCCTGCGTCAGCTGCCCCTGCAAAAACGTGACGGCGTCGTCACCGGCCGCCCGGATCACACCCAGGTGCGTCAGTTCAGTGATGCCGGAAATCGTGGAGGCGCTTGAAGCAACTGGAGACAAGGTCATGAGGTCGTTCGCAGTGGGTGAGGAGATGGGCTGAATTATCATAGGCCTGAACTTTTGCGTTCTGTACTGAAAAGGTAGCTGGGTTGTGCGTCGTGTCTTTACAAGCCTGTTGATACTGATATTTCTTGGCGCCCTGCTGTCTTTTGGTGCGGCCCTGTGGTGGCTGAACGAGCCGATTCCCCTGCGGCTGGCGCCCGGCAGCCAGGTGGTGGACCTCGAAATCGAACCCGGTACCCCTGCCAGCGGTGTGGCTGAAGTCATTGTGGCCAGCGGCGCGGATGTACCCGCGATCTTTCTGCATGCCTGGTTCCGCTTGTCGGGCCAGGGCCGGCTGATCAAGGCCGGCAGCTACGAACTGGCGCCCGGCACCAATCCGCAAAAACTGCTCAGCATGCTGGTGCGGGGTGACCAGGCCCTCAAAAGCGTGACGCTGGTGGAGGGATGGACCTTCAACCAGGTGCGCGCCGCGCTGCAAAAGGCCGAGCAACTGTCGCCCGACACCGCAGGGCTGGCGCCTGAAGCCATCATGCAAAAGCTGGACAAGCCCGGCGTGCACCCCGAAGGCCGGTTCTTCCCCGACACCTATACCTATGCCAAGGGCTCCAGCGACCTGGCCGTGCTCAAGCGCGCTGCGCGGGCCATGGACAAACGCCTGGACGCCGCCTGGGCTTTGCGCAACCCCGACACGCCGCTCAAGACGCCCGACGAAGCGCTGATTCTGGCCAGCATTGTTGAAAAAGAAACCGGCAAGCCTTCAGACCGCGCGCAGATTGGCGGCGTTTTCACCAACCGGCTGCGTCTGGGCATGCTGTTGCAGACCGACCCAACCGTGATTTACGGCATGGGCGCGCAGTTTGACGGCAACCTGCGCAAGCGCGACCTGCTGGCCGATACGCCTTACAACACCTATACCCGCGCCGGCCTGCCTCCCACGCCGATCGCCATGCCGGGCAAAGCTGCCTTGCTGGCGGCCGTGCAACCGGCGCCGACCAAGGCGATCTACTTTGTGGCCAAGGGCGACGGCAGCAGCCATTTCAGCAGCAGCCTGGACGAGCACAACCGCGCCGTGAACAAGTACATCCGAGGCCAGTGATCATGAGCACCAGACCTCTCAGCGGCCTCTTCATCAGCTTTGAAGGCATAGACGGCGCCGGCAAGTCCACGCACATTGCCGGTCTGGCCGATGCCTTCAAGGCCGAGGGCAGGGTAGTCACGCTGACGCGCGAGCCCGGCGGCACGCCGCTGGCCGAAAAGCTACGCGCCATGGTGCTGAACGACCCCATGGACCCGTTGACCGAGGCGCTGCTGATCTTCGCCGCCCGGCGCGACCACATCGTGAACGTGATTGCCCCGGCGCTGCTGCGCGGTGAGGTTGTGCTGTGCGACCGGTTTACCGATGCCACTTTTGCCTATCAGGGCGCGGGACGGGGGTTTGATTTGAAACTGCTGGCCACGCTGGAGCAATGGGTGCAGTCCGACGAAGGGCTGCTGGGCGACCCGGCCGGCAACTCGCCCATGAAGCCGGAAGTGGAAACCGTGATCGAGCCGCACTTGACGGTCTGGTTCGACCTGGCGCCCGAAGAAGCCGCAGTGCGCCTGGCCGGCGCGCGCGTGCCCGACAAGTTTGAAGCGCAGCCTGTGGAGTTTTTCCGCCGGGTGGCCCAGGGTTATGCCGACCGGCAAACCAACCACCCCGAGCGCTTCGCCCGCATCGACGCATCCAAAACCCGCGACGAAGTCTGGCAGGCCGTGCGGCAGGTGTTCCTGGCCAAAGGATGGCTGTCATGAGCGAAGCCGAATCCAGCAACCCGCCCCTGGCGCCGTGGCTGCAAACCCAGCTTGAAAGCCTGCTCGCCCAGCGCGGCCACGCCTGGCTGCTCAGCGGCCCATCCGGCCTGGGCCAGTTTGAGCTGGCGCTGGCACTGGCCCGCGCCTGGCTGTGTGAAGAAGCCACGCCGCAGGGAGCCTGCGGCCATTGCGGCAGCTGCCATGCGGTCGATGTGCATACGCATGCCGACCTGTGCATGCTGATGCCCGAAACCCTGTCGCTGGCGCTGGGCTGGCCGCTGGACGAAAAAACGCAGGACGAGCTCGACGCCAAAAAGCGCAAACCCAGCAAGGAAATCAAGGTCGACGCCGCGCGCGAAGCCGTGTCTTTCACCCAGTTCACCCGTTCCCGCGGTGACACCAAGGTGGTGCTGGTGTTTCCGGCCGAGCGCATGAACAACGTCACCGCCAACACCTTGCTCAAGACGCTGGAGGAACCACCCGGCGCGGTGAAGTTCATCCTGGCCACCGAGGCGGCGCACCAGTTATTGCCCACCATCCGCAGCCGCTGCCTGGGCCACACCATGGTCTGGCCTGACTTTGAGCTGGCGTTGGGCTGGCTGCAGCAAGAGATCACCAACGCCGCGGAAGGCGGCGCCCCCAAAAAAGCCGCCGCCGCGCCCAAGCCTGCCGACCTGCAAACCCTGCTGGTCGCCGCAGGTGGCCGGCCGGCCGATGCCCTGATGTGGGCGCAAAACACCCCGGCAGGCGAAGCCGCCCAGCACTGGCAGTCGCTGCCCAAAGCCATGGCCCGCGGCGACGTGAGCGCCTTGTCGGACTGGGCTCCGTCTGAAGCCGTCGACGCGCTGCAAAAGCTTTGCCATGACGTGATGGCGGTACGCATGGGCGCCGCGCCCCGGTTCTTCAGTGCCGCAGACCTGCCGGCGCAGCCGCCCGCCGCAGCGGGTAAGGGCGGTGGCGGCCTGTATGCGCTGGCCGCCTGGGCCAAAGAGCTCGCCACCACGGCCCGCACTGTCGAGCACCCCTATAACCCCGGCCTGATGCTGGAGTCCCTCGTCAGCCGCGCGCGGCTGGCGCTGAATGCGAAATAAAGCGCACTTCGCGCCACTCCCTTGTCACCATCCCGGCAGTCAAACCGATAAACTAAGGCCATGAGCACAACGCCCCCCGCCCCCGCAGCCGCCGGCGCACGACCCAGCGTCGTCCAGCTGGCCATCAAGGAAAAAGCGGCACTCTATGCCGCCTACATTCCGCTGTTCAAGGAAGGCGGTGTTTTCATCCCGACCGCACGCGAATACAAACTGGGCGACGACGTTTACGTTTTGCTCACGCTGCCTGAAGACACGCAGCGCTACCCGGTGGCCGGCAAGGTGGCCTGGGTCACACCGCCCAGGGCAGCCGGCAACCGCACACAAGGTGTCGGCGTGCGCTTCCCGTCAGACGAAAAATCCCGGCTCCTGAAGATCAAGATCGAAGAAATCCTCGGCGCGCACCTGGCTTCTGACCGCCCGACCCAGACGATTTGAGCGTTTTCGGGCGCCGGCAGGCCGCAGGGCGTATCCGCCGGTCGCTATGCTTTTTATAGCTGCTTGCGTCCATCATTCGCGGGCTACAGCCTGTTTTCATACCTGAAATACCCCCTGGAACCACTTCGGCATGTTTACCGACTCCCATTGCCATTTGAGCTTCCCGGAGCTGCAGGCGCAGCTGCCGCAGATCCGCCAGGCCATGGCGGACGCCCAGGTCGACCGGGCGCTGTGCATCTGCACCACCCTGGAAGAGTTTGAAACCGTCCACGGCCTGGCCACCAGCTATGACAACTTCTGGGCCACCGTCGGCGTGCACCCCGACAACGAAGACGTGCGCGAACCCAGCCTGGACGACCTGCTGGAGCGGGCTGCCCTGCCCAAAGTGGTCGGCATCGGTGAAACCGGGCTTGATTACTACCGCCTGGGCGAGCGCACCGTGGCCGACATGGAATGGCAACGCGAGCGCTTTCGGGTGCACATACGCGCAGCCCGGCAGACGGCCAAGCCGCTGGTCATCCATACCCGCAGCGCGTCTGACGACACCATCGCCATCCTGAAGGAAGAGGGCGGAAGTGTGGGGCAGGCCGGCGCCGCCACCGGCGTTTTTCATTGCTTCACCGAAACCCTGGCCGTGGCCCGTGCGGCGCTGGATCTTGGCTTTTACATCTCGTTTTCCGGCATCCTGACCTTCAAGAATGCGGCGGACTTGCGCGAAGTCGCCCAGTTTGTGCCGCTGGATCGCATGCTGATTGAGACCGACAGCCCCTACCTGGCGCCCATGCCTTACCGCGGCAAAACCAACAACCCGTCTTATGTGCCGTTCGTGGCCAAACAGATCGCGGAGCTGACGCAGCAGCCGCTCGAAACCATCGCCGAGGCCACCAGCCGCAACTTTGAGCAGCTTTTCAGTGGAGTCAAAGCCTGATGAAAAACCTCATCCATTACTTTAAAAAAGCAATTTACCTTGTTGTTATTGCTGGATTTTCTGTTGCACACGCTGGTTCTTATGAAGACTTCTTCAAGGCCATCAAGCAAGACACCCCCAGACCCGTCCAGGACCTGCTGCAGCGCGGATTTGACCCCAACACCATAGACCCATCGGGCCAGCCGGGCCTCTTCCTCGCCTTGCGCGAACCTTCGCCCAAGGTTGCCGAGGTACTCATCGCCTCGCCCAAAATCAATGTCAACCTGCTCAACGGCAAGGACGAAAGTGCCCTCATGCTGGCCGCGCTCACGGGTGAGCAGGACCTGGCTGAGAAGCTGATCAAGAAGGGCGCTGACATCAACAAAACCGGCTGGACGCCGCTGCATTACGCGGCCACCTCCGGGCATGTAGCCATCATCAGCCTGCTGCTGGAGAACAGCGCCTACATCGATGCCGAGTCTCCCAACGGCACCACGCCGCTCATGATGGCGGCCATGTACGGCACGGCGGCGGCCGTCAAACTCTTGCTGGAAGAGGGCGCCGACCCGCAACTCAAAAATCAGCAGGGCCTGACCGCCCTGCAGTTTGCCGAGCGCGCCAGCAGGCCCGACTCGATTGCGGCCATTACCTCGGCCGTCCAGAAAAAGCGGCCCGCCGGCCAGTGGTAAGCCCGGCCGGGCCCGCGAGAAAAAGCCGGGCAGTATCATCTTTTGATGAACAGCCCTGAGCACCCACCCGATTTCTCCCAAGGCGTCGCATTCGTCCGTGGGCGCTATGTGCCGATCGCCGAAGCGGCGATTCCCATCACCGACTGGGGTTTTCTGAGGTCGGACGCGGCTTACGACGTGGTGACGGTTTGGGACGGCGCATTCTTCCGGCTCGACGCGCATCTGGAGCGCTTTCAAAAGAGCTGCGCCCGCTTTCGGCTCAATCCGGGGCTGGCTTCCAGCCAGATCACCGACATCCTCACCCAGTGCGTTCGCCTTTCAGGGCTGAAGTCGTCCTACGTCGAGATGATCTGCACCCGCGGCCAGCCGCCCTGGGGTTCACGCGACCCGCGCCAGGCCGTCAACCAGTTTTATGCCTTTGCCGTGCCCTACGTATGGATCGCCAACGAAGAGCAACGCAAACGCGGCCTGCACCTGCAGATCAGCGATGTGGAGCGGATCTCCGCGCGCTCGGTCGACCCGACCGCCAAAAACTACCACTGGAACGACATGACCATGGGCCTGCTGGGCGCCCTGGACGCCGGCGCCGAAACCGTGGTGCTGACCGACGGCGCGGGTAATGTGGTCGAAGGCCCGGGTTTTAACGTGTTCAGCGTCAAAAACGGCGTGATCACCACACCGGACCGCGGCGTGCTGGAAGGCATCACCCGCCGGACCGTGATCGAGATGGCGCAGTCCCGCGGCGTTCCTGTGCAGCTCGGGGCCTTGAGTGCCGACGCGCTGCGTGCCTCTGACGAAGTTTTTTTGAGCACCTCAGGCGGCGGTGTGCTGCCTGTGACCAAGGTGGATAACCAGACCATCGGCTCCGGGAATCCCGGGCCGGTGACCCAATCCCTCACGGCCTTGTACTGGGATTGGCATCAGGACCCGCGGTACAAGACGGCGATTGACTATCCCGCGGACCTGCGTAGCTCAAGTAGGCAGGGTGGATGAACCGCACTTTTTTTACCAACCTGGCTTTGCTGAACTGGGGGCTCTGCATCTGGCAGTTAATGATGTACCGGGAAGATCCATATCCCTTGACGCTGCACATAGCCTTGGGTTTGACGGTGGTCTTGAACATCACCCAGCTTGCATTTTCAATCTTCAGATCGACAAGAGACGCTTATCTCAAAACGTCGATGGAAGTCGTCTGGATGATGGTTGCAGGCACCTTGCTTGGTGCGATAGCGATTTATCTGGACGCAGATTTTGTGAACAGAGGTACGCACTACAACGCCGACACGTTTTACGTGCTCGTGCAGGCTAGCCTGGTGCAGGGCCTCGCAAGTTTGGTGTGCATGGCCGTTCGCTGGGTTGTGCCGCCCAGATGATGGCCTCAATGCCTGCGCTCGATTAGCCTTCCTGCAAGAGGCGTGGTCACTGAAGCGCTTTCTAAAACGGCACCCTCACATTCACCGAAGCCGTCTGGTTGACAAAGTCCCGGCGCGCTTCTACGTCATAGCGCAGCGCTATCTGCGCCGTCTTCACCTTCAGGAAGGTCAGTCCGATGCCGCCACGCAGGATCCACGGCGAAGGCCGTATGCCTTCGACCAGGAAGGCGCCGCCGCCGCCGGCATAGGCGGCCGTCACCGCATTGCGTTTGGCCAGCGCGTCGTAGCCCAGGCCCAGGTTGGCGGTGAGGGTGCTTTGCACGCTCAGCTTGTGCGCCAGGCGGCCTTCGGCGCCGATCACCATTTCCTGCGCGCTGGCGCTGCCCACGGCGAGGTTGAGGACGCCGGCGCCGTCTTCGGTATAGCCGCGCGAGCGGATGTGGCTGTAGTCGGCGCGCAGCGCCGGGGCGAAGGTGGTGTCCGCGCTCAGGCTGTAGCTGCGCGAGAGGGCGCCGCCGGCGTGGGCGGTGTAGGCGTTATACGTCGCGCTGGCGGTGCGGTTCAGGCCGCCAAAGTCGATCAGGCGATGGCCCTTGTTGACGGCCATGCCGCCGTCGACCTGCCAGGTGAGGTCCAGCCCATCGGAAACCGTATGGCGGCCGTAGCCGATCAGAGTGTAGTTCTGGATCGAGGCATTGTTGTTGACCCCGCCGCTGCCGTTCACCCGCACCTGGCCAAAGGCGGCGGCGATGCCGACGCTGTCGCTACCTGAGAGGTGCCGGTCGGCGCCGAAGACAACGCCGGTGCTGCGCGCGGTGTAGCCGGCCACGCCTTCGCGCGCGTCCTGCTGCGCGTACGAGCCGTAGGGCTTCACCCAGGCGCTGCGGTCGCCCTGGAAGGCGTCGCCGGCGGAGATGCCGCTCTGGCCGTCCACCCGCGCCTGGATCACGCGGTTGACTTCGCGCATCGTGTTCAGCGTGATGCTGTTCATTCCGGAGGTGAACAGTGGCAGGGTCTGGTTGACCGCGTTCGACAGCGCGTCAACGGTGGGCAGGCTGCTGAAGGCGGTGGCCACGGGGGAAGCATCACCGGGGTCGGCGCTGGAATTGCCCAGCATGACATCGAGTGCGCCGGCGGCCGGTGTGCCCGGGTTGTTGCCGGCCACGGTCATCGCGTACGAAAGCGTGGGGCCCATGCGCATGAGCATCGCCAGGTCCTGGCCCGCCCCTAGCAGGCGCCACGCTTGCGCGCTCAGCAGAGAGAAATCTAGATTGTTGTTCTGGAACACGAACTGTCCATCTGCATAAACGGCGTCCGGAACGCCGCCGAAGGCGTAGGCCCCGCCCGTCTGCGGGGTGGCAGTGACACCGGCGAGGGTGACGAAGAAAACGTACTGCTTGCCGGCGATCAGGCGGATGCCGCCAGTGTCGACGGTGACTGGGGTCTGGCCAGCATTCGAATGCATGGTGCTCACCGCCGAGGTGAAAAGGGCCGAGCCAACGATGCGCCGGGTGCCGGGGTCCCACTCGTAGACGTAGGCCTTGTATTGCAGGGCGGGGGCGCCGATGCTCACCCGGGTATAGAAGGTGAAGCTGTTCAGCGCGCCGCTCGCGGCGGTGGCCTTAAAGGTCTGGCCGTAGGTCGCGGTGACGGTCGGGCCCCAGTCGGTGATGTTGCTGGTGCCGTTCCATTGCGGCACGGTGTTGATGTCGCTCTGCGGAAAGCCGGACTGCGCGAAGGCAGATGCCGCACCAAGCGCTGCCAGCGCGGTGGTCAGGTGTAGTCGTTTCATGGCTCCTCGGCCTCCTGGCCGCCCTCAATGGAAGTTATTCTTTAAAAGACTGCGTTTTCCATCTGCTGCGATGGCGGCGCACACGCCCGCGAAGGCGCCGGCGACGCAACAATATCTTACAGACGACAGCAATGAGTCCAAAGCGAATAAACGCGCAAACATTCCGCCATGTACAAATCGAGCATTTCTTTTGTTAGAAAAAAGGTCTAATTTTGTCGCTTGTTGATCACGCCACGATCTTTGTGATGTTCGCGATTCAAGGCTTGCGCTCGGTGGGGCCCGGCTTGCCGATGAACTGCGTCACCGCCAGCATCAGCGAGGTGCTGGCCACGATCAGCGTCGAAATGGCCGCAATGGTTGGATCTACCTGGTCGCGCAGGGCGTTGAACATATTGCGCGTCAGCGTGGAGTTGTCGCCGCCCGAGACAAACAGCGAGACGATGATTTCGTCAAACGAAGTGAGGAAGGCCAGCACCGCGCCGGTGAAGATGGAAAAGCGGATCTGCGGAAAGGTCACCATCCTGAAGGCTTCAAACCTTGAGGCGCCCAGGCTGCGCGCCACCATTTCCTGGTTCAGGTCAAAGGTCTTGAGGGCCGAGCTGACCACCATCATGACAACGGGGATGGCCAGCATGCTGTGGGCCAGCACCAGGCCGGTCAGTGTGTTGACGAGCTGCAACTTCACGTAGACATAAAACACTCCGATGCCGATCAGGATGACGGGCACAACGATGGGCGTGAGCAGCAGCATGGTGAGCAGCCCCGAATGGCGTATGCGCGAGACCAGCAGGCCGTAGGCCGCCATGGTGCCCAGCGGTGTGGCGACCAGGGCTGTCAGCACGCCCGCCTTCAGCGATGTCGCCGTGGCCTGCATCCAGGCGGCCGAGCTGAAATAGCTTTCATACCAGCGCAGCGACCATTGCCGGGGCGGGAACTCCAGGTACTGCGAAGCCGAAAAACTCATGGGAATGACCAGCAGCGTGGGCATGACCAGGAAGATCATGACCAGCGCCGCGATGACGTAGAGCCAGAGACGGCCGCCACGGCTGATCTGGGTTTCAGTGACGGGTTGGCGCAGCCAGTGCTTCATGACGTCCCCCGGTCGCGCAAGGCGTCTTCCAGCTTGACGAGGCGAGAGGCCGCGAGGATGAGCAGCAGTGTCAGCACCAGCAGCACCACGCCCAGCGCGCTGGCGGCGCCCCAGTTGAAGAAGATTTCGATGTCATTGGCGATGCGGCTGGACACCATGATGACTTTGCCGCCGCCCAGCACCGCCGGGGTGATGTAGAAGCCCAGGCAGAGGATGAAGACGATCAGCGAGCCCGTCGCCAGCCCTGGAATGGAAAGCGGAAAGAAGACCTGCCAGAAGGTGCGCGTGGGCGATGCGCCCAGGTTGGCCGCGGCCTTGAGGTAGTCGCGGTTGATGCCGCGCATGCAGGCATAGAGCGGCAGCACGATAAAGGGCAGCATCACGTGCACCGTGCCTATCAGCGTGCCCGTCAGGTTGTGCACGAGTTCCAGCGGCTCGTTCCACAGGCCCAGCTCCATGCCCCAGTCGTTGATCAGTCCGCGCCGCTGCAGCAGCACCAGCCAGGCATAGGTGCGCACCAGCAGCGAAGTCCACAGCGGCAGCAGCACCGCGATCATGCAGAGGTTGGCCGTGCGTTTGGGCAGCTCCGACAGGAAATAGGCCAGCGGATAGCCCAGCAGTATGCAAATGCCGGTGGTGAGAAAACTGACCTCGAAGGTGACCCAGAAGGTGCGTGCATACGAAGGCTGCTCCCACATGCGGCGGTAATGCTCCAGGCTGAAGCTGCCCGAATCAGACAGCACCGACAGGTAAAACAGCCAGCCCACCGGTAGCACCATGATGACGGTGACGATCAGCACAGCCGGCGACACCAGCGACAGCAGCGCCAGGCGCTCGCGGCGCGCACTTTGCGCCAGCGCTTCGGCGTTGGGGGCTGTGTCTAGTGGCGTATTCATGTTGCGCTGTCTTGCGGCAAGAGGACGGTGTCGTCAACGGCCAGGCCCAGCGTCACGCTGTCGCCGGCCGCCGGGCAGGCATGGCCGGCGTTGCTGCCCGAGGCGCCGCGCACGCTGACGACGCTGCCGTCGGCGAGGACAGCCTGCACCAGCGAGCTGTCGCCCTGGTAGACCGTGGCCTGCACGCGGGCATTCAGGATGTTCATTCCGGGCACTGCGCCGGCGCTGAGGATTTTCAGCCGCTCGGGCCGCAGCATCAACAAACGCGGCCCGTCTTGGCCGGGGTGGGCGGATGTGGCGAGCGCCGCGCCGCCCAGCACCACCGAGCCCTCGCGCACCGCCACCGGCACAAAGCTGGACTCGCCGATGAACTCCGCCACAAACCGGTTGGCCGGGCGCTCATAGAGCGCACGCGGCGTATCGAGCTGGACAATGCGGCCTCCGTTGATCACGGCAATCCGGTCAGACATCGTCAAGGCTTCGCGCTGGTCATGCGTGACATAGACGGTGGTCATGCCCAGCTTGTCGTGCAGCTGGCGCAGCTCGATCTGCATGTGCTCGCGCAGCTGCTTGTCCAGGGCCGACAGCGGCTCGTCCATCAGCATGATGCGCGGCTCGAACACCATGGCGCGCGCCAGGGCCACGCGCTGGCATTGCCCGCCCGAGAGCTGGTGAACACCGCGCCCGCCGTAGCCGCCCAGGCGCACCATCTCCAGCGCGTGCTCTACACGCCGCGCGATGTCTTCACGCTTGACGCCGCGCAGCCTGAGCGGAAAGCCCACGTTGCCCGCCACCGTCATGTGCGGGAAGAGGGCGTAGTTCTGGAACACCATGCCGACGTCGCGCTTTTGCGGCGGCATGCAGATCACTTCGGTCTCGCCGAACTTCAGGCTGCCGCTGTCGGGCCGCGTGAAGCCGGCCAGCACCGTGAGCAGTGTCGTTTTGCCCGAGCCCGATGGGCCCAGCAGCGTGAGAAATTCGCCGCTGCGGATGTCCAGGTCGACGTGGTCCAGGGCATAGGCGGCGCCATAACGCTTGGTCACTTGCCGCAAGGTGATGGGCAGCGACGACTTGTTGCTCATGGATACGCCTTTTCTTCTGGGTCTTTGCCTGTTCTGGTGATCCGCAAACCCGTGCCTGCACGGGCCGCACCGCATTCTTACTCGGTCAGCATGTTCTGGTACAGCTCGGAAGCCCTAGCTTCATTCTTGGTGTACCAGTTCAGGTCGATGATGATTTGTTTGGCCGCGTTGTCCGGGTAAGAGGGCAGCGTCTTGGCGTACGCCGCCGGAATGGCCGGGCCGTCGTAGGCCTTTTTATTGGTCGGCCCGTAGGTGATGTACTTGGTGAACTCGGCCTGGTATTGCGGCTTGCTGATCTCGTTGAGGAACTTCACCGCAAGGGCCTTGTTGGGCGCGCCCTTGGGAATGCCGAAGCAGTCGTAATCAAGCAAGGCCTGGTTAAAGGTGTAGGCCACCTTGGCGCCGTCTTTCGCGACCACGTCGAAGCGGCCGTTCCAGCCGGTGATCATGTCGACCTCACCGTCTTTCATGAGCTGGGCATGCTGCGCGCCGGACGACCACCACACGGCGATATTCGGCTTGAGCTCCTTGATCTTCTTGATGGCGCGTTCTATGCCGCCGGGGGCCGACAGCACTTCATACACTTTGTTGGGCGGCACGCCATCGGCCATCAGCGCCGGCTCCAGCGCGCCGGCCACGCCCTTGCGGTAAGAGCGCTTGCCGGGAAATTTCTTCACGTCCCAGAAGTCGGCCCAGTTCTGCGGCCCCTTGTCGCCATAGGTTTTGGTGTTCCAGGCCATCACGGTAGAGAACACGTCGCCGCCCACGCAGAACTCCTGCGTGAGGCCGGGCGCGAAGGAGGAAACGTCGATGGCCTTGTAGTCCAGCGCTTCCAGCAGCCCCTCAGAGCCGGCGCGCGCCGCGCTGCCCGAGCCGCTGGCCACGATGTCCCAGGACACGGCGCCGGCCTTGACCTTCAGGCGCAAGTCGGCGATGCCGGTATAGGTTTCCTCCTTGATGGTGATGCCGAGAGCCTTGGCCGCGGGCTGGAACAGCGCCTTGCTCTGGCCTTCCTGGTAGGCCCCGCCGAAGGACACGATGGTCAGCTGCGCCGCGGCGTTGCCCGAAAACAATGCCGCCATACACATCAGCGCGCCCCATGCCAGGGTGCGGCTGCGGACCGGTTGCTTGATTGACTTGTTCATCATTTCATTGACTCCTGTTGAACTGACATCCCATCGACTCCCTTGAACTTCAAAGCTTCAGATTCGTTTTAAATACGTGCGGCCACGCTCTTGAGCTTGCTGTAACTGCGCAGCGCCTCCATGCCTTTTTCGCGGCCAAAGCCGGAGCGCTTGTTGCCGCCAAAGGGCACGGACACGCCGCCGGCGAAATATTCATTGATGTAAACCTGGCCCGCATCGACCTGCCGAGCCAGCCTGTGCGCGGCGGCAAAGTCGCGGGTAAAGATGCCCGCGACCAGGCCGAAGTCCGTGCCGTTGGCCAGCGCCACGGCCTCATCGATATCGTCAAACACCTGCACGCACAGAACGGGCCCGAAAATTTCCTGCTGCACCGCTTCATCGTCCGGCGCCAATCCGTCCAGGATGGTGGGCTCGTAAAACCAGCCGCGGCCGGTTACCGGGTCGGCGGTGGGCCGGCCGCCGCAAAGCACCGCCACGCCGCGTGCGCGGGCCCGGTCCACGTAGCCGGCGATTTTGTCCAGGTGTGCGCGGGAGTTCACCGCGCCCATATCCGCATTGCGCAGCCCGTGGCCCACTGTCATGGCGCGGGCCCGCGCGACCAGCCGTTCCACAAAATCGGCGTGGATGCGGCGGTCTATCACCAGGCGGGAGCCGGCCGAGCAGATCTGCCCGGCATTTTCAAAAATGCCGCCCAGCACGTTGTCCACGGCTTTGTCGATATCGCAATCGGCCAGCACCAGCACCGGTGATTTGCCGCCCAGCTCCAGCACCAGGCGGGTGATGTGGGGCGCGGCGCCCTGCATGACGTCAATGCCTGTGGCGACGGAGCCGGTGAAGCTGATGTGGTGCACGCCGGGGTGTCGCACCAGCGCGGCGCCCGCCTGCGCACCGGTGCCGGTCACCACATTGCACACGCCGGGCGGCATGCCGGCGTCCATGCACAGCCGGGCCAGCATCAATGCGGTCAGCGGCGTTTGCTCGGCCGGCTTGGCCACCACGGTGCAGCCGGCCGCCAGCGCCGGCGCGATGCCGCGCGCGGCCGAAGACAGTGGGTAGTTCCAGGGAATGATGTGGGCGGTGACGCCGACGGGTTCGTGCACGGTGTAGGCAAGATACCCATCGCCCAGCGGAATGCTGTCGCCTTGGTGCTTGTCGCACGCACCGGCGTAGTAGTCGAAAGTTGCTGCCGCGCCGGCAACATCGCCGATCGCTTCGGCCAGCCGCTTGCCGCTGTCCAGTGTCTCGGCCACGGCCAGGCGGTCTGCATTGGCGCGTATCAGGGCCGCTACGCGGTAGAGCAGGCGGCCGCGCTGGGCCGGGGTGAGGGCGCGCCACGGGCCGGTCAGCGCAGCCTGCGCGGCCGTCACGGCCGCATCCACGTCGGCTGCATCGCCCGCGGCAAAGCTGGCAAAAGCCTGGCCGGTGCCGGGGTCCAGTGTGCCCATGAGCGCGCCGCTCAATGCAGGGACAAAGGCGCCGTTGATCAGGTGGCGCTCAGGTAAACCCGCGAGCGTGCCGCTTGCCTGCGCTTCGTGCACTAGTGCATTCAGGGGGGTGGCCATGTTCAGGAAATCTCGCTTATCTGGTAGCTGGACTTTGCAAGCCATGCGGGGTTAATCTCGACCCCCCATCCCGGCGCGTCCGGCAGGGTAACCCGGCCGTCACGCACGGTGTAGGGAGAGCTCACGAACAAACCCTCTTGCCAGGGGTAGTAGTCCGGCCCCTCAATCGACAGCTCCAGGTACTTGCCGGCGTTGGGGATGGCGCACAACAGGTGCATGGTGAACAGCGTCACCATCGAGAGGTTGGCGCTGTGCGGCGTGCAGGGCAGCCCCGCGGCTTCGGCCATGCGCGCTACGCGCAGTGTGCGGGCCAGGCCACCCATGTAGCAGACGTCGGGCTGGACGATATCGACGGTCTTCGAATCGATGATGTGTTTCCACAGCGGCATGTAGCAGTCCTGCTCGCCGCCGGTCACGTCGATGGACAAGGCTTCGCGTACCTCGCGTGTCTGCTCGAGTTCCCAGTAAGGGCAGGGCTCCTCGAAGTGGCTGATGCCGTGGTCTTCCAGCATGCGGCCCACCTCGATGGCGCGGCGCGGTGAATAGCAGCTGTTGGCGTCCACCAGCAGGGCAGGGCCCTCGCCCAGCGCGCCGCGCATCGCCGCGATGATCTCTTCGGTGCGGCCCGGCCACTCGTCTTTGTCGTGGCCGTATTCGGCGCCCACGCGGAACTTGAAAGCATTGAAGCCGCATTCGTCGCGCAGCGCGAGCATGCGTTTGACTTCATCTTGCGGCGTGATGTCACGTTTCATCGAGGAGGCGTAAGCGGCCAGCGGCCTGGCCGTGCCGCCTATCAGTTCGCAGACGCGTTTGCCTTCGGCCTTGCCGCGCAGGTCCCACAGCGCGGTGTCCAGGCCGCAAATCGCGCGGTACAGGTGCGAGCCCGGGAACTTGTGTTCATGCTCGGCGATGGCGTCGACCAGGCCGTCGATGTCCAGCGCATTGCGGCCCAGCGACCACGGCGCCACCTGCCGGTGCAGCACCTGCACGCTGAGGTCGGCATGGTAGGGCGACACCTGGCCCCAGCCTTGCGCGCCGTTGTCGGCGGTGACGCGCACAAAGCCTATGAAGGGGTCGCAAAAGGTTTCGATTTTCTGGATGAGCATGGAGGAACCAGCGCCGACAGGAGTGTTGGATGCAGCCATCATCCTGCTCAAGTGGATTGCAGAAAAGGTCCATTTTGATTAATGCGTGATACCATTTTTGTCAAACACAAGAAGGGCAATCCATGGTCAAACGCGCAGGCGGCTCCCTTTTGCTGTCGATCCGTATCGATCACAGCCACCATCACCCGGTGAGCACGCAGCTGTGCATGGCCTTGCGCGAAATCATTCTCTCGGGCGGTTTTGCCCCCGGCGACCGCCTGCCTGCCAGCCGCACGCTGGCGAATGACCTTGGCGTGTCGCGCACCACGGTGGTTGAGGCCTTCAGCCGCCTCACGGCTGAGGGACTGATCGATTCACAGACCGGCTCCGGCACCTTCGTCAGCGCGGTGCTGGGCGCCGACCGGCCCATGCCGTCCAAGGCCAGGGCCGCCAGCGCCGAGCCTGCCGCGCCCAGGCTGTCGTCCGTCATGGAAGACGCCGTCAGCCGCTTTGTCGAGCGCCGCCGCCTGCCGCATGCGCCGCGCGCCTTCACCACCGCGCTGCCGGCTTTTGATGTATTTCCCATGGCGCAATGGGCCAGGCTGTCGGCAAAGTGGCTGCGCGGCAATCAGGATGAAGTCATGGGCTACGGCGACCCGTATGGCGACATCCAGCTGCGCCGCGCGGTTGCGTCGCATCTGCGTGCCAACCGCGGCATCACCTGCGACCCGGAGCAGGTCTTTATTCTGGGCGGCGCCCAGCAGGCCTTTCACCTGATCGGCTCCATGTTGCTCAACCCCGGTGACAAGGTCTGGTTTGAAAACCCCGGCGCGATAGGCGCGCGCAACAGCCTGGTGGCTTCGGGCGCCGACCTGATTCCCGTGCCGGTGGACGGCAACGGGCTGCGTGTGGAAGAGGGCCTGCGGCTGGCGCCGCGCTTTCGCCTGGCCTTTGTCACGCCTTCGCACCAGCAGCCGCTGGGCTGCGTGATGAGCCTGGCGCGCCGTTTTGCTTTGCTGCAGGCGGCCGAACAGGCCGGCGCGTGGGTGATTGAAGACGACTACGACGGCGAGTTCTTTTTTGCCGGCCGGCCGCCGCCCACACTCAAAAGTGTGGACACCACCGGGCGCGTGATTTACGTCGGCACTTTCAGCAAGTCGCTGTTTCCCGCGCTGCGCCTGGGCTATGTGCTGGCGCCGCCGGCGCTGGTGGGCACTTTCCGCACCGTCATGAGCCGCTTCCTGCCGGGCGTTCCCTCGCACACGCAGGGCGTGGTGGCGGAGTTCATCGACGAAGGGCATTTTGCGGTGCATGTGCGCCGCATGCGCCACATCTACTTTGAGCGGCATGAGGCGCTGGCCGCCGCTGCCCGCAAGCACCTGGGCGGGCTGCTCGACGTGGTGCCTGCCAACAGCGGCCTGCACACCGTGGGTTACCTGGCGCCACGGCTGGTGGAGTGCGATGCATCGCTCGAGGCCGACCGGCGCGGCATCACCGCGTCGCCGCTGGGCCGTTTTGCCATTACGCCGCTGAACGTGAGCGGCCTTGTGCTGGGCTTCGGCAGCAGCCCGCCGCCGGTGATCGAGGCAGGCGTCAAGGTGCTGGCCGATGTGCTGGACAAGCAACTCAAGGCCAGGCCGCAGCGCGCGGCGCGCAAGGTTCGCGCTGCCTGAGGCGCGCGCCCGCCATGCAGACGCCCGCATCCGGAAGTAGTTTGGAAAATGGTCTGAAAAATGGTCTGGCATTTAGTCTAAAACGGACCTGTGCATCAGGCCACCTGCCGTGAGATGCTCCACCCGGTGACAGAGTTTGATTTCATCATCGTCGGCGCCGGTTCGGCCGGCTGCGTGCTGGCCCATCGCCTCAGCGAGTCCGGCGAACACAGCGTGCTGCTGCTGGAAGCCGGCGGTAGCGACAAGCGTGTGTGGCTGCGCGTGCCTATCGGCTACGGCAAGTCTTTCTACAACCCGCAAGTGAACTGGATGTACCGCAGTGCACCGGAGCCGGGCCTGGCCGGGCGCGAGGCCTACTGGCCACGCGGCAAGGTGCTGGGCGGCTCCAGCAGCATCAACGCCATGGTGTTTGTGCGCGGCCAGCCGTCTGACTTTGACGAATGGGCCGCAGCCGGGAATGCGGGCTGGTCATGGGACGACGTGCTGCCCTGGTTCAAAAAGCTTGAAGACAACGCGCAGGGCGCCGATGCCTGGCGTGGCGCCGGAGGGCCTATGAGGATCAGCGACGTGAGCGGCCAGGTGCATCCGCTGTGCAAGGTCTATCTGCAGGCAGGCGCCCAGGCCGGGCTGCCCCATAACCCCGACTTCAATGGCGCGTCGCAAGAGGGCGTCGGCATCTACCAGATCACAACCAAGGATGGGCTGCGAGCTTCAGCGAGCAGCGCCTACCTGCGCCCCGCGGCCCGGCACGCCAAGCTCAGCGTGCAGACGGATGCGCATGCCACACGCATTGTGTTTGACGGTCTGCGCGCTACCGGTGTGGTTTACCAGCAAGGCGGTGAGGTACGCCTGGCCCGCGCGCGGCGCGAGGTGATTGTGGCGGCAGGTGCCGTCAACTCGCCGCAGCTCTTGCAGCTGTCGGGCGTCGGCCCGGCGGCAGAGCTCAAGGCCCTGGGCGTAGAGGTGGTGTGTGATTCACCGGCAGTGGGCCGGAACCTGCAAGACCATCTTTGTATAGACCACCTCTACCGCTCAAGGCTGCCCTCGCTCAATAACCAGCTGGGCCCCTGGCACGGCAAGCTGTGGGCCGGCCTGCAATATGCCCTGATGCGCCGCGGCCCGCTGGCGCTCAGCGTCAACCAGGGCGGCGGTTTCTTCCGTTCGCGGCCCGGCCTGGCGCGGCCCAATATGCAGCTGTATTTTTCGCCGCTCAGCTACCTCAAGGCCACGCCCGGCAAGCGCGCGCTGATGGCGCCGGATCCTTACCCGGGCTTTTTGCTGAGCGCGCAGCCCTGCAAGCCCAGCAGCCGCGGCCAGTTGCGGCTGCGCTCGAACGACCCGATGGCGCCGCCGCTGATAGAGCCCAACTCGCTGGCGACCGCGCACGACGTGCAGGAGATGATAGAGGCGACCCTGTTCCTGCGGCGGCTGGCCGCCACGCCCGCCTTCAGCGGCATCATCGAGCAGGAGCTGGTGCCGGGCGCGCAAGTCCAGTCGCAGGAGCAGCTCATGGAAGACATACGCCGGCGCGCCTCCACGGTGTTCCATCCGGTCAGCACCTGTCGCATGGGGCCGGACCCGGCCACTGCTGTGCTCAACCATCGCCTGCAGGTGCATGGCCTGGCGGGCCTGCGGGTGATCGATGCCTCGGCATTTCCTTCGCTGACCTCGGGCAACACCAATGCACCCACGCTGATGCTGGCGGAAAAAGGCGCGGACGAAGTGCTGCGCGATGCACGTCATCCATAAAGGAAACCTGTGGACATTCTTGAACACTGCAAGCTCGCGCCCTATTGGTGGGACGAAGTGCCGCGCCCTGTGCTGGAACTAGTCCCTTTGCCCGCCAGCGTGGATGTGGCGGTGGTGGGCGCGGGCTACACCGGCCTGCATGCGGCGCTGCAGACGGCGCGCGGCAGGCGCTCCACTCTGGTGCTGGACGGCGAAGACGCCGGCTGGGGTTGCAGCACGCGCAACGGCGGCCAGGTCTCTACCAGCATCAAGCCCAGCTTTGAACTGCTGGCCCGCCGGCATGGCAGCGAGCGGGCGTTTGACATCCTGCGCGAAGGCCAGCGTTCGCTCGCCTGGGTGGGTGACTTTATCCGCAGCGAAAACATTGATTGCAGTTACGAACGGGTAGGGCGCTTTCATGCGGCGCACAACCCGGCGCAGTACGAGGCCCTGGCGGCCAGGCTGGCAGCGCAGCCCAAGGGCCTGGAAGTAGAGGCGCACATGGTGCCGCGCGCCGAGCAGCGCAGTGAACTCGGCAGCGACGCCTACTGGGGCGGTGCAGTGTATGCACAGCATTGTTCGGTGCACCCTGCGCGCTACCACCAGGGCCTGCTGGATCGTGTGCTGGCCGCCGGCGTGCAGGTTGCACCGCGCAGCCCCGTCACGGGCATTGAAAAGCAGGGCAGCCATTTCCTGGTCAGCACGGCCAGGGGTGCGGTGCGCGCGCGCGACGTGGTGGTGGCCACCAACGGCTACACCGGCAAGGTCACGCCCTGGCTGCGCCGCCGGGTGATTCCCATCGGCAGCTACATGATTGCCACCGAGCCCTTGCCCGAAGGCCTGATGGACAGGCTGATGCCGCGCAACCGCATCGTCAGCGACACGCGCAAGGTGGTGTATTACTACCGTGCCTCGCCCGACCGCAAGCGCATCCTGTTCGGCGGCCGCGTGTCGCACCAGGAAACCGACTCCCGCGTGAGCGGGCCGCTGCTGCATGCGGAGATGGTGAAGATTTTCCCTGAGCTTGCCGGCGTACGCATCAGCCATTCATGGTCAGGGCTGGTGGCCTATACCTTTGATGAGCTCATGCACGTCGGCCTGCATGACGGCTTGTACTACGCCATGGGCTATTGCGGCGCGGGCGTGGGCACCGCAAGCTACTTCGGCATGCGTGTGGGCCAGCAGGTGCTGGGCTTGGAGGAAGGGCGCACGGCGCTGGATGGGCTGGCCTTTCAGACCCGGCCTTTCTATACCGGCAACCCGTGGTTCCTCGCTGCCTCCGTGCGTTACTACCGTTGGCGCGATGGCCGGTGAACCGCCAGTCCCCGCCTGGTTTGAATGCATCGCTTTAAGAAAGAGCGTCCCCATGACCATTCGCAAACTCGACACTCCCTCCACCGCGGTATCAGGCGCATTACAAGATTGGGGCGCAGTAGGCCTGCCGCTCAGCGAGCCGGCCTGCACGCTGCGCGGCGAAAAAATGGTGTTGCCGCTGGAGGGGCAGCCCGAGATGGGCATCTGGGAATGCGCGCCCGGCCACTACCGCCGGCAGGTGCGTTCGGCAGAGACCATGCACATCCTGAGCGGCAGCGCGGTGTTCACGCCGGACGGCGGCGCGCCTGTCGCGCTGCGGCAAGGTGATGTTTATTTCTTCCCAGCCGAGACGGTTGGCGTGTGGGACATTCAGTCCACGGTGCGCAAGGTTTACGTGCTGTTTAACCCGCACTGAGATCGCTTGGACGCCTTCGAACTTTCCGGCATTCCGCCGGATGGATTCGCGTGGCGCTTTGACCGCTTCGCCTAATGCTTTTACTCAGAAGCAGACACCCAGGCGAAGAGGCTTCAGATGCTGAACTGCATCACAAAGCCGTGCCTCAAAACGCTTTGTTGTAGGTGAGGTTGATCCAGAGTCTGGGCGCATCGGACTGGCTGGTGACGTTGAGCGTAGCGCCGACGCTGGAGGTGCTGTCCAGCTTGTACTGCCCGCCCAGGCCCAGACGCCACCAGTTTTTCTGATACTCATAGCCCTGCAGGCTAAAGGCATTGAGCCCCACAATGCGGCCGCCGAGGCGATTACCCCCGTCATTCAGGCGATGCACATACTCCACTCGCGCCGAAGCGGTCAGGCTCTGGCCGGCCTGCCAGTTGTTGTCCACACCCACCCGCAGCAGCCTGGCGCTGCCATTTTGCTCATCCCACTGGACCGGAAACCCGCCTGCGGTTTCCGTATAACCGTTGATGGTGTTTTTGATCCAGGTCAAGCTCGTGTAGGGGGTGACGGCCACAGGGCCGGCGCTCAAGGCATTGAGCCAGTCCACGCGCACGCGCGCGGCCAGGGTCTGCGTATCGGGACTGCCCCGGGAGATCACCGGGTTGCCGGCGTTCAGGTACCCGCGCTCCAGGTCGGCGCGGCCGTTGCCGTAATAGCCGAGCAGGCTCACAAGGACGCCGCTATCCGCAATGCGCCAGTTGACCCCAGGGGCGACATAGACGCTGCTCAGCGTCGTTGCGCCGTGGAAGGGCGTTTCGCTGCGGGCCTGTTCACGGCCGAGTGCGACTTCGCCTTGCCAGCCTTCGGCAATGCCTGCCTTTACACCCACTTCGCCGGCCGTCGCCCGGCCGCTGATGCCGCGATGGCCCAGGCTGCCCCAGTCGCCGCTGACCCAGAAGCCCGCCAGGCCAGGGGCCAGCAGGCTGCCCAAGGGCGAGCCATGCAGGCCGTTGAGCACCAGGTCGATATTGCCAAGGGCCTGCGCCTGGGTGCGTGATGCAGCCTGCAAGGTGGCACTGAAATCCTGCACATCAATCAGCCCGCTGCCTGCTCTTGCGCTGCCTGTATCAGTAGTCACCCTGGCGATGAACGCATGATAATTTTCCAGTTGGCCGACCACCACGTTGCCGTCTGCGTTGACTGCAGATGCACTATTCGTGGCGATATTTCCTACGGCAACGCCATGGGCGGCCAGCCACTGTTCGACAGACTGCATGCCTGTGGGCGCTGTCCAACGAAACGCCCGGTCACCATTGGCCGAGCCGCTTTCACCGACCACCACGTCGCCTGCGGCGTTCACCCCGCGGGCAATGGAAGACAGCCCGCCGGGCAGGATCCCGAGATCGACCATGCCTGTGGGCGCTGTCCAGCGAAACGCATTCAGACCACTGGAAGAGGCACTGAAACCAACCACCACATTGCCTGCGGCGTTCACGCCGTAGGCTGTGGAAGACAGCCCGCCGGGCAAGACCCCCAGATCGACCATGCCTGTGGGCGCTGTCCAGCGAAATGCCCGGTCACCATTGGTCGAGCCGCTTTGGCCAATCACCACATTGCCTGCGGCGTTCACGCCGTAGGCATGAGAGTGGCGCCCACCGGGCAAGACCCCCAGATCGACCATGCCTGTGGGCGCCGTCCAGCGAAACGCCCGGTCACCATTGGCCGAGGTACTCTCGCCGACTACTACATCGCCTGTGGCGTTCACGCCGTAGGCATTGGAGCGGCGCCCACCGGGCAAAACTCCCAGATCGACCATGCCTGTGGGTGCAGTCCAGCGAAACGCCCGGTCACTCCTGGTCGTGCCGCTTAGGCCGACCACCACATTGCCTGCGGCGTTCACGCCGCGGGCAATAGAATACGGCCGCCCACCGGGCAAGACCCCCAGATCGGCCATGCCTGTGGGCGCCGTCCAGCGAAACGCACTCTGACCACTGGAAGTGCCACTGTAACCAACCACCACATCGCCTGCGGCGTTCACGCCGTAGGCCATGGAATACGACCCGCCGGGCAAGGCCCCCAAGTCTTGCACATCAGAGGCGTGAGCCATGATCAACGGCAAAACGCCAAGGAGGGCGAGGACGATTTGTTTTTTCTTGAGGCGAAGCGGCAGCATGCGATTTTTAAGGTTGAAGTTTCAGGTGCTTGCGAAATGATTTAGTGCGAACTATTTATTTCGAAGTTACAGCGCGTGCGTGCTTATTTGCCTGTCGCTCTTGATCTTTAACAATTGTTGAGATTCATGTCGAGTGCGTCGCAACACGCCTGAGGGCAGAGGGCGCACTCAGCAAAATTGACTGAACGCTCGCCCGGCTTGGCGCCCGAGTCCGCTCAAGGATGAACTGGGGTGTGCGCAGCGGCACGCTGAGGAATGGGGCCGGTGTCTGGTCAAGCAGGACGCGACCGTCGAGCAACTCGGTACTGCGAACAAGCAACTGCGGGCCAAGGTCGGCGAGTTGCTTATCGCGAAGCAGCAACTGGAATTGGCGCAGGCGACGGCTAGGTCATCCGTCACGGCCCAGGAGCGGGTGGTGGCCAGCATGCTGGAGCGACTGATGTGCCGATATCAGGCACGGCACTCTAGGGCTGTGCGCCTAATCCCCCATAGGGTTTTCTCGCGGAGACCCGCATTGCCTCTGCATCAACGGCCGCTGGGATGACGGATAGCGCTCTCCCATGACGGCCAAGACAACAAACACAACAAAAGCGCTATGCCGTTTTTTTCCGGAACTATGCGAGAAGAACATGCCCTGAAACAGGGCAGTTGAACAGCGGCAAAGAAATGGCCACCGGTGTTTCTCCAATGAAGCGCAAGGCTTCTCTGCAACTTTTTCGTCGCTCAACAAGCTGCTCCATCTGTGTGCGTGCGCGCCGAAAAAACGGCGCTTGAAGAAAGTGGACCTTAGTCGCCGGGCAAAGTGGACCTTGTTGCCGATATACCCGGGTCCTAGCATTTACCTGTCGAAACACTTTTGGTAACTCCATGACAGGTACCGGTCAACGCAATTTTTCACATCTTCCTGGCCTTGGGCTATGGGGGCGCGTTTTCCGGGGTTCCGTGCCGTTTCGATTCGCAGTCGCTGCCGGCCTGGGCGCCATGGCTTGCCACCTTCACGCCCAGACGCCGGCGGACCGCGCAGAGGCCGGGCGGCAAAGCGAGATCATCCAGCGCCAGGCCCAGGAGCAACTGCAGCGCGACCTGGACGCCGCGCGAGGCGGGGAGCGTGCGCCATCGGGCCTGGACACCAAAGACTTCCTGCCCAAGGTGGACGGCTCCGTTCCCAGGGGGCCTTGCCGGAACATTCAGACTGTGGCGATCAGCGGCGCCGCGCATTTGTCGGCAGCTTCGCGTGAACGTGTGCTGCGCGAGTTTTCGGGGCGCTGCATCGGCGTGACGGAGATCGAGCAGATCCTGGCGGAGATCACCAAGGACTATGTCGAGCGCGGCTTTATCACCAGCCGTGCCTACCTGCCGCCGCAAGACATGACGACGGGCACGCTGGAGATCCAGGTCGTCGAAGGCGTGATCCAGGACATCCAGATCAACGACGGCGGCCTTAAAAGCATCCGGCCCTTTAATGCCTTTCCGGCAAAGACCGGTGAGCTGCTCAACCTGCGCGACCTGGAGCAGGGCATAGACCAGGTCAACCGACTGTCTTCCAACAGCGCGCAACTCGACATCAAGCCCGGGGACCAGCCGGGCGCCAGCACGGTGGTGATCAACAACCAGCCGGCAACACCTTTTCATGCTTCCTTGAGTTTTGACAACCAGGGCTCCGAATCTACCGGTAAGGACCAGGCCGGGCTGACGCTGATCTCGGACCGGCTGCTGGGCCTCAATGAACTGATGGTGCTGACGCACCGGCAGTCTGTGCCGAATGACCTGCAGCGCAAGTCCTCCGTCAGCGACAGCTTCAGCATCGTGATTCCCTTTGGCTACTCGACCTTCACTGCGTCGAAGAGCCGCTCGACCTACGTCACCACCATCAACGCGCCCAGTGGCCTGCAACTGAAGTCCGACGGTGTCAGCTCTTCCGACAGCCTGAAGCTGGAGCGTGTGATGTACCGGGACCAGCGCAGCCGCGTGTCCCTGTCGGGCGGCCTGACCTTCAAGGACTCGAAGAACTACCTTGAAGGCGAATACCTGGTGGTGAGCAGCCGCCGCCTGAGTGTGCTGGACCTGGGCGTCAGCGCCAGCACCAACTTGCTGGGCGGTGTGGTGTCGCTGGATTTGGGCCTGTCCAAAGGCCTGACCCGTGGCGCGGCGCTGGTCGACCCGGCTGGCCTGCCTGACTACGCACCGCGCGCCCAGTTTGAAAAGCGGACCTACGGCGGCAGCTACTTCAGGCCGTTCACGCTGTTCGATACCGCATTGACTTTTTTCAGCCAGCTGACGGGCCAGGACTCGCGGCATACCTTGTACGGGTCCGAGCAGATATCGATTGGCGGCATTTACAGCGTGCGCGGCTTCAGCCGCAACAGCCTCTCGGGCGACAAGGGCTACTACCTGCGCAATGAGGTTTCGATGAGGCCCACGTTCAATGTCGGCTCAGAGGCGATTGCGCCGCGCCTTTATGTGGCGCTGGACACCGGCAAGGTCGGCGGCAAAGTGCCCGGCCCCTTCGAAGGCAGCCTGACCGGCATGGCGCTGGGCGTTTCAGTCGCCTGGAAGGCCGTCAGCGTGGACCTCTCATACGCCCGCCCGCTGTCCTTTCCCTCTTTCTTTTCCCGTGAAGCGCCCCAGACCTGGGTGCGCATGAGCTTTTCCATCTAAAACAAAACGGAGTACCGCCATGCACAAACATGCCACCGCCAATCGCTCATTCAGGCTTGTGTGGAGCGCCGCACGCGGCGCCTACGTCGTGGCACCCGAAACAGCCAGCGGCCGCTCCAAGAGCAGCGCATCGTCCAGCGTGTCAGGCAATGGGCAGGCCGGCCGCCTGGCCACCGCCGCAGCCTTAGCGTTTGGCGTGGCCTGGTGCGGTGGAGCCGGTTTTGACGCCATGGCCCAGGTGCTGCCCGCGCCGACCACGGTGGTGCCCGCCGGCGGCAACACCAAGGCCTACACCAACCCCAATGGCGTGCCCGTCGTGAACATCGCCACGGCCAACGCCGCGGGCCTGTCGAACAACCTCTATACCAAGTACAACGTCGACGCCAATGGCCTGGTGCTCAACAACATCGCCAACGCGTCGGGCGGGCGCTCTTACCTGGCAGGCCAGGTGCAGGGCAACCTGAACCTCAACGCGCCAGCCCAGGTCATCCTGAACCAGGTGGTGTCACCCAACCGCAGCTCGCTGGCCGGGTTTACCGAAGTGCTGGGCAACAAGGCCGACGTGATCGTGGCCAATCCCTACGGCATCACCTGCAGCGGCTGCGGCTTTATCAATACCGACCGCGTCACCCTGACCACCGGCCTGCCGACCATCGCGGCGGACGGCAGTCTCACCGGCTTCTCAGTGACCGGCGGCGACATCCTGGTCAACGGCACCGGGCTCAATGCCTCGGCACAGCAGATCCTGGATTTGGTGACCCGCTCCGTGCGGCTGGAGGGCCAAGTCAATGCTGCGTCGACCGGCTCGATTGGCATCACCACCGGCAACAACCAGTGGAACTACGGCTCCCGCACGGTGACGGGCAGCACCACCGGCAGCGGTGCCGCACCGGCCTTCGCAGTCGACTCCACCGCGCTGGGCGGCATGTACGCCGGGCGCATCCAGCTGATCGCCACTGAAGCAGGCGTGGGCGTGCGCATGCTGGGCGAAGTCGCGGCCAGCACCGATGACTTCACGCTCAGCAGCGCCGGCAAGATCGACGTGCGGAGCAAGGTCGCGGCAAAGCGTGACCTGAGCGTCACCACCACCAGCGCCGGCGCAGACGCCATCAAGCTGACGGATGCCCAGCTCTCGGCCACACGCAACCTGCAGATGCAGTCCGCAACCGGCGGCGCCACCATCAATGGCGGTGTGCTGGTAGCCGGCGGCAGCCTTGATTTGTCGCTGGCCACGCTGTCCGACATCCAGAGCGGCACGGCGATCACCGACAACAACAAGCGCTTCGGTGATACCGTGAACATCACCACCACCGGTGCAACTTCGCTGGACGGCGTGAGCTGGGGCGCCGCCAAGGCCTTGAACGCCAACATGAGCAGCCTCAACGTGGGCGCTTCAGGCGGCACGCTGTCGGGCGGCACCACCACCACCCTGGCAACGGCGGGTGACATGAACCTGGGCAAGGCCACGGTCTGGTCTTCCGGCGATATGTCCTTGACGGCAGCTACTGGCTCCATACGCACCGCCGCAGGCGGGCAGGGCGTTGAGAGCAAGACCGGCAAGCTGGACATCTCGGCCGGCAACGGCCTGGACAACGACGGCGCCATCGCCGCAAGCAACGGCGCGATGACCGTCAAGGTCAACGGAACGCTGGACAACGCGGGCACGCTCTACAGCAAATCGGTCATGACGATTTCGGACAAAGCCGGCGCCACGACCGAAAACATCATCAACAGCGGCACCCTGCTGGCCGACGGCACGCTCAACATCAAGGCCGCGCAGGTAACCAACAGCGGCGACCTGCAAGGCACGGGCGGAACCACCCTGACCGCCAACAGCCTCAACAACTCAGGCAAATTCATCGCCTCGTCGGCGGCAGGCACATCGGCCACGCTGAACCTGGCCACGCTCAGCAACAGCGGCGCCGGCACCGTGCAGGCCAACCAGGACTTGGCGCTCAATGTCTCCAGCGCGCTCACCAACGCGGGCAATGTCATCGCGGGCCGCAACCTCGGCATCACCTCGGCCGGCAGCAGCCTCACGCTGACCAACCAGTCCGGCGGCACCCTGCAGGCCGGCGCCACCACTGGCAGCACGCTTTCCGTCGCAGGCCCTGCGGTCACGCTCAACAACAATGCGGGCGCCAAAATGCTGGGCGACACCTTCAACGTGGCCGCAGCGACCATCAACAATGACGGCACACTGCAAGGCGGCAGAGGCGCCAGCACACTGGCTGTGGCCGGCACGCTGACCAACACCGGCACCGTGAACCTGGCCACGAACGCCGCAGGCAGCGGCGTCATCAGCGCCAACCAGATCGCCAACAGCGGAACGCTGCAGTCCACCGGCGCGGCCACGCTGAGCACGGCCACGTCGCTGAACAACACCGTGACCGGAAAGATCATGGCCAACCAGCTGGCCGTCACAGCAGCCGACCTGGGCAATGCCGGCGTGCTGCAGGGCGGCAGCGGTGCCAGCACGGTGAACGTCACCAACACGCTGACCAACAGCGGCACCCTGACGCTGGCGACTACCGGCGCGGGCAGCGGCACCATCAACGCCAACCAGATCACCAACAGCGGGACGCTGCAATCCACCGGCTCGGCCACGTTGAGCACGGCCACGTCGCTGAACAACACCGTGACCGGGAAAATCATGGCCAACCAGCTGGCCGTCACGGCGGCCGACCTGGCCAATGCCGGTGTGCTGCAAGGCGGCGCCGGCGCCAGCACGTTCAACGTGGCCAACACCGTCAACAACAGCGGCACGCTGACACTGGCCACCACGGCTGCCGGCAGCGGCACGATGACCGCCAACCAGATCACCAACAGCGGGACGCTGCAGTCCACCAGCTCGGCCGCCCTCAACGTAGCCACCGGTGTGAGCAACACGGCCGCCGGCAAGATCCTCGCCGGCACAAGCCTGACCGTGCGTGGCACCGATGCCGCTTACGCCGTGGACAACCAGGGCCTCATGCAATCCGGCGGCCTGCTGGACGTGAAGGGGCAGGGCGGCAGCAACGGTGTCACCATAGGCATAGGCGGCAGCGGCAAGATACTGGGCCAGACTGTGGCGCTCACCACCCAGGACCTGACGATCGCTGACGGCGGCAGCCTGGGCTCGACCAACGACATGACGGTGGCGGCAAGCTCGCTCACGCTGGGCGGCACCACCGCAAAGATCGTCGGTTCCACGGCGGGCGGCAATACCACCATTCTGGCGGGGAACAATTTCAGCAACCCCGGCGCCATCCATTCCGGCGGCAACCTGATTTTTAATGCAGCGTCCCTGAACAACACCAACACGGGCGGCATCTCGGCGCTGGGCGACCTGAACGTGACGGCCACAGCCGGCGACATCAGCAACTCCGGCGCACTGTATGCCGGCAGCACGCTCACGGCGACCGCCGCGGGCCATACCATCACCAACGTCGGCACCATCTCGGGCCAAACCGGCACGATGGACAGCGGCGGCAACATGAACCTGACCGCGGGCGCCTTCGTCAACAACAGCGTGGTCCGCGCGGGCGGAGCCATGACCATAGACGCCGCCACCTTCAAAAACGAGGTGGCGGGCGGCGACACCCGCAGCTGGGTCGAGGTTTCCAGAACCACGCCCACCACCTACTACCAGCGCGACGAGTGGTATTCCTTTCCCGACACCTACGTGAACGAGTACTGGAAGGAAACCTGGCGCCTGGAGCAGCAGTATGCGAACAACACGGCGCCTACGTTCACGCCGCAGCTCATAGGCGGGAACTCCATCACCATCAGGAACTTCACCAGCGGCAAAAACCTGGGAAGCAGTATCTCGGCGCCCACGGTGACGCTCATCGGGACGGGCAGCTTCACCAACGACAGCCTGTCGCTGGGCTACCAGGAATGGCAAAAGACCTGGGACATCTACTCGCACTGTGCGGCCCTGTCGTGTTACCAGGCGACGGCCTATGAATGGCAGGTGAAGAAGAACGAGTCCGGCGACCAGCTGGTGACGCCGGGCGTTCTCAGTGCGCGGGCCGGCGGCATCTACGCCAGCAACGCCGCCACGCTGTCCGGCTTCGGCCTGAGCACATCGGGCCCGCAGTTCGGCGCCGCCCCGGTAGCCAAGAGCGCATCGGCGGCCACCGGCTCGGCCCTGGCCAGCACCAGCACGCCGGCCGGCACAACGGCCGCGGTGATCAATGTCTCGCCGGTGGGCAGCGCGAGCGCCGTCACCTTCGGCGGCATCGTCATCCAGTTGCCCACCAACCCCAACGGCTACTTCGTGATGACGCCGGGCGGCTCGGCGACTTACCTGGTGGAGACCAACCCGCTGTTTGCCACCGTCACCAACCTGTACGGCTCGTCCTACCTGGCCGACCAGTTCGGCATGAACCCGGACCAGCTCACCAAACGCCTGGGCGACGCCAACTACGAGGCCTACCTGATCCGCCAGCAGCTCGTGGCCCAGACCGGCCAGAACCTGCTGGCCGGTTACCAGAAAGAGTCCGACCTCCTGCAGGCCATGATGACGAATGGCGCCCTGGAGGCCAAGAGCCTGGGCTTCGCCTGGGGGGAGGCGCCCGGCAACGACAAGCTGGCGCAACTGACGCATGACGTTGTCTGGATGGTCAAGATCAACGTGGCCGGCCAGGACGTGCTGACACCCGTGGTCTACCTCTCGGCAAGCACCATTGCCAGCCTGCAAGGCGGCACCATGATTGCGGCCAGATCCATCACGATGAGCAACATGGACTCCGTGGCCAACAAGGGCGGCGCCATCGTCGCCACTGACAGCCTGTCCATCACCGCCAAAAACGACATCAGCAACGAGAGCGGAAGCATCAAGGGCGGCTCGGTGTCGCTCACATCGACCGGAGGCAGCATCATCAATAAAACCCTGACCTCGACCGGCACCGCCGTGACCGTGGGCGGGATGGCCACCACCGACACCGGCTGCGCCGACAGCGCGAAGTTTTGCCAGACCACCGTCGGCAATACCGCCGGCATCGAGGCGACCAGCGGCAACCTGAGCCTGAACGCCGGCAAGAACATCGAGGTGATAGGCGCCAACCTCGCGGCCAAGGGAGACGCCAGCCTGGAGGCGGGCGGAGGCATCACCTTCGACACCATCAAAGACGTTACCCGCACATCCGCCTTTGGTTCCGAGCGGACCGGGCTTTCGTCCATGCACTGGGAGCAGACCAGCACCACCACCACCAACACCGGCTCCAGCCTGGTGACGGGTGGCAACCTCACACTCAACAGCAAGGGCGGTGATACCGCCCTGTACAGCGCCACCGTCGACGTGGGCGGGAACCTCAACGCCACAAGTTCCGGCAACCTGATCATCGGCACGCGCGAGGACGAGACCAAGACCAAAACCACGCTCACCACGTCCTTGGTGGCGGGGCAGGACCTGTCGGCAGACGCTTACGCCAGAATCGCCGCGGTAATGCCTGTGCGGGACCCCGCGCCCAATGCCGGACCCACCACCCGCGACTACTCGCAGGAAAGCTACAGCAGCACCAAGCAGATGGGCACGCAGGGCGAGGCGAACGTCGCCTTCGCGGATAACCGCGACATCAACCGCGCCCAGGGCACGATTTTTTCGCAGACCACCACCACCGTGGATGACGTCAACAAGACCAGCGTGGCCTCCAAAATCACGGCGCGCGGCAACCTCAACCTGACGGCCGCCAACAACACCATCACTGTCCAGGGCTCGGACGTGCACGCCGACGGCAACGTGGCGCTGAACGCCAAAAATGTGGAGGTGCTCGCGGCGAAAAACGAGCACACCGTCACGACCACCAACACCAGCCTGTCCATCGGCGTATTTGTGGATGGCAAGTCGGTCTCCAGCGTGGAGGCCGGCGCGTCCAGGATCTACACGGAGCCAGACGGCCCCGGCGAAAACGGCGCTCCGCTGGCCTCGGCCAAAGCGGACGCCATCGCCAGAACCGAAAACGACGGCGCCATGACGATAGGGCAGCGCACCGAGAACAAGACCACGGTCGACAAGACCATCGTCAACACGGCGTCCAGGATCAGCTCAGGCGGCAACCTCAGCGTGACGGCTGCTGAAACGGCCAAATTTGTGGGCTCGCAGATGACGGCCGGGCAAGACCTTTCCATCACCGCCAAAGACATCACCAACGAAGCGGCGAAGGATGAAAAATCGCTGACCACGACCTGGTCGCAGGAAACGCAGGGGCTCAGCCTCGAAGGCCGCAGCGACAGCCAGGCCTATGCCCGGGCCCGCGTGACGGGCGTCACCGGCGGCACGCCCGGGGCAGGGGTGAAAGCGCTCGCCGACAACAAGACGGACGTCAGCATCGGCTACCGCAACAACCAGCGCTCGGGCGTTGAAAGCACCGGAAGCACCAACAGCGTGGGCAATGAGTTCACTGCGGGCGGCAACGTCACCCGCACCGCGACCGACAAGATCACCGACCAGGCCACCAAAATCGAGGCAAAGACCGGCAGCATCACCCAGACAGCCAAAACCATCGAGGACCAGGCGGTGTCGGACACAGCCTGGAACAACAAAACCGAAACCAACAAGGACTACCGCGCGGGCATTTACGTGGGCCTCTGGGCCGAAGAAATCGCCGGCGGCCAGGCCGGCGTGGGCGGCGCGGGCATGAACAACGGCCTCTCGCCCACCCTGGACGTCTCGGCCGGCCTGAGGGTCTACACCTTCGGCCAGGAAAAAACCAAGGAGTCGAAAGTGGAAGCGGCGGTGACCTCCAGCTACAAGGCTGGCAGCAATATCACCTCGACCTCCACCGAGAAGACAACGCTGGCCGGCGCGCAGTTCAACGCCGGCGGCGCGGTCACGCTCAACGCAGGTGAGCTCGACTTCAAGGCCGCGGAAAACAAGACCACCCGGACCGCCTTCAACCAGGAATGGAAAGAAGACGCCCGCGCAGGCATTGTCGCCACCGTCAGCCCCAAGGACGCATCTGTCACCGCGGGTTTCCTCGGCGAAACAGTCACCACCTTTGACCAGATGAAGATCACCCAGACCAAGTCCACCGCCGTGGTGGGCAGCATCAACGCGGGCTCGGTCAACATACAGGGCACAGGCGCGGCCGACAAGGGCGATGTCCGCCTGACGGGAACCGCCATCACCGCAGCAGGCCCGGTCACCGTGGCATCTACCAACGGCGATGTGATCCTGGATGCAGCCAAAAACACCGAGACGAAAAACGGCCTGGGCGGCAACACCGTCGACAAAGTCAGGGCCAAGGTGGCTCTCGGCGTCAGCGCGGAAACCGGCCTGGCCTGGGAAGTCGCCGCCGGCGTCGAAATAACGACCGGCCACAGCAAGCAGGACTACGAAAAAGTCACCAACACCGGCGTCAACATCAAATCCACCGGTGGCGACGTGACGCTGAACGCCGGCAAGGGCGTGACGACCAAGGGCGCCACAGTCGATGCGGCGGGCAAGGCGACGCTCACGGCGCAGACCGGCATCTCGCTGCTGGAGGCGACCGACACCGAGTCGCGCACTGTGTCCGGGCATGCGAGCTTCGGCGCTGCGGGTTTCTCCACGACGGTCGACAACCCCGTGTCCTGGTCCGCGGCTGAAGGCATCACCGGCTTGCAGTACGGCCGAACCGCGGCGGACGGCAAGGTCAGCACCATCACCTCAGGCGCCGGCCAGACCACCACGCTCACCACTGCGGGCGGCGCCATCACCTCACAGGAGGCCGCGCTCGGAACCAACGTGTCGCCCAACATCGCCATCACGTCCACGGCACGCTCCAACGAAGAAAAACTCACGGCCTACGGCGTCGATGTCAATGTGGTGGTAGCCACCAACCCCTTGGCCTCGCGGATCTCCGAAGCGCCGCGTGTCGTCGACCAGGATCTTTATGAAGTCAAGAACCGCCTGAAAGTCGATGAGCTGCAGGTCTCCGACATAGCGCGCGTTCAGACCCGGGCGCCGCTTCCGGCCGCGGGCACGACGCCCGCACCTGCGCCGGTGATAGCGCCGGTGATAGCGCCGACGGTACCACCCGCACCTGCGCCGGTGACTCCGGTTGTCACGGCCCCGGTGGCACCCGCACCCGTGCCACAAGGCCCGGTCGCGGCGGCCCCGGTCAACACCGCCATGCCGGTGTTTGTGCCCGCCACGGCCCTGGCGCCCAAGACCGCACTCGTCGCGCCCGAAACGCGAGAAGCTCCGGAAGCCAGGGTGAAAGCGCCCAAGGCCGGCACCGCACCCCAGGTCAAGGTCGCCGTGATCAAACCGGTCATCAAGGCCCCACCAGCCAAAGTGCCGCCACGCGCGCCACGCAACCCGCCGCGCAACAAATCGCTGGAGGCGGACGGGGCAGGGCAGGCGGCTACACCCGCAACCTTGACGCCGGTCAGCGTGAACCAGCAGGCCGCACCCATGACGGTCTCGGCCAACGCGGCGCCTCAATAAACCCGTCGGCAGCGAACGGCAACCCCGGCAGCCCTTGGGCCGCCGGCTGCCGGCGGCTTGCCCGGGCGGTAATTCGCCCAGCGCCACCCTTCACCTCATATATATAAGTATTGGAGCAATCCCTTGTCACTTCACTTGCTCACCATGCCCATCCTGCGCCGCTTCTACGGAACCGAAGCCCCCGCGCCGGACACCACATTGCTGCCTGAACATACAGACGGCCCCGAATACCGCTTGCTGAAGTGGCCGGACCTGCCGGATTCGCTTCATACTGCGGACGTGATGGGCGCCTTGTCCGTCATGTCACAGCGGCCCGTGACTGCCTACTGGTTTGCCGATCGCGTGAAGTGGCAGACCTGGAAGACGATTGAGTTTCTGGAGAGGCTATGTATTTCTGGCGATGCTTGCCAGGTGGCGGATAGCCAGAACGAGTCTATCTAGAAATTGGGTTTATGTTCTACGATGTATATTATGTTAACTAATATTCAGATGGAACCAGGGCCTAGGATTCCAGGCCCTTTCTCCATCTCGCCCCTGCTACGCTGAAGCTCAGGCTTCCCCGTAGGCTCGGGCCAGTTCTTCGGCGAAGTCTTCGAACCTGGTCGCCGTGGTGTTGCCAGCGTTGCGGCCTTCCAGGGTTTTTATGCGGTCTTCGTTGATGGCTCGGGCGATGTCGACGTAAAGCGGCGCGACGTCGGCGGCGAATCCGCCGGCCAGCAGGGTTTGCTCGAGGTCGTCATAGGACAGCTGGACATACTGAAGCTCCGGCCGGCCTATGCGTTCGCCCAGGATCCGGGTGGCTTCGGTGTAGCTGATGTCCCGTTGGCCCAGCAGTTCGCGGACCGCAAAACCTTTCCAGTCGAGCGCCTTCAGGGCTGCCACTGCCGCATCGGCAATGTCGCTGGAGGCAATCATGGGCACGGGATAGTCCGGGCGAACCGCATCGGCATTGATGCCTTCGTGTTTGATCACGTCCAGCGCGGCGTAGAAGTTCTCGAAAAACGAGCCTGCCCGCAGGCACAGCACATTCAGGCCTGGCGTTGATTTCATCAGGGCCTGCAGGCGTTGCTCCTGCTCGCGCATGGTGTCTATCATGCCGGTGCCGCCGGGCTGGTCGGCGCCCAGGCTGCTCAGGTAGACCACGTTTTTGACGCCGCTGCCGCGTATCCCCTCGATGATGGCTTCGCCCAACAGAGCCTGTGTGGCGCGGTAATTGGGTTCGCTGACTTTGTAGGGCAGCAAGGTGTAGACCGCATCTGCGCCCTTGAAGGCCTCCTTCAAAAAATCACCGCGCGTCGGGTCGCCGGCCCAAACCCGGGCGCCGGCCTTTTTCAAGTCCGCCAGCCGGGCCGGCTCGCGCCCCAGCACATGAACCTCGATGCCGCTGGCCAGCAAGGCGGTTGCGACTCTTTTCCCGGTGCGGCCCGTTGCACCCATGACTACAACTTTCATGACTCATCCTTTGCGTGAAGTTAAAAGTCCATGGTAAAAATCTGAAGCTGGACTTTCAATGCTGAAAAGTGTCAAAATATTGATCATTCGTCCATGGATGCGTAGAGTTATGGCATTTGCCGTCAACTCCGTGCAAAGTGTCAAACATGAAAGCAGCCACGCCCACGCAAGCCCCAACAGCCGTGCCGCAGGTCCCCTTGTCAGGTGAGGCCCTGCACTTCTTGCGCATCAGCGGCGTGTTTTATTGCCGCTCCGAGTTCACCGCGCCCTGGGGCCTGGCCTTGCCCGAGATGAAGGACTGCCTGATGTTCCATGCGGTGACTTCGGGCCGTTGCTGGCTGGAGGTGGAGGGCGAGGCGCCCCGCCTGCTGCAACCCGGCGACTTCGCGCTGGTGCCCTACTCCCGCGGCCACAACATCGTCAGTGATCCGGGTATACGGGCCGATCCCCTGTTCGAGCTGCCGCGCGAGCAGGTCAGTGAGCGGTTTGAAGTTCTGCGCCACGGCCGGGACGGCGCGGCCACCCATGTGGTGTGCGGCGCCGTGAGGCTGGACCACTCGCTGGGCCGGCACCTGGTGAGCCTGCTGCCGCCTGTTATCAATATAGACACCACCGCCGGCACGCCGCAATTTGACTGGATGCAAAGTACGCTGCGCTTTCTGGCGGCCGAGGCGAGCGCGCTGCGCCCGGGCGGCGAAACCGTGATCACGCGGCTGGCCGACATCCTGGTGATTCAGGCCATACGTTCGTGGATTGAGCACGACCCGGCCGCGCGGACCGGCTGGTTTGCCGCGCTGCAAGACAGGCAAATAGGCCGCGCCATCAGCCGGGTGCACCGCGAACCCGAGAAACCCTGGACGCTGGAATCCCTGGCGCAGGAGGCCGGCATGTCCCGCTCGGCGTTTGCGGCGCGCTTCAGTACCCTCGTGGGCGAGCCCGCCATGCAGTACGTGGCGCGCTGGCGCATGCAGGTAGCCGCCGCCTGGCTCCAGGAAAAAGACATCAAGCTCGCCGACATGGCGGCGCGGCTGGGCTACAGCTCGGAAGCCGCGTTCAACCGCGCCTTCAAGCGGCTGATGGGCGTATCACCCGGCGCAATCCGCAAGGAAAGCGCCAAGCCGTTGCATTAACCCAGGCGCCCTTCTTCCCGCAGCTGCATCCCGATCCGCTGGATCTCCGCCTCACCCTGAGCCAGCGCCGCCCGGCTGGTGTGCACCGAGTAATAGCCCATCACCAGGTCATGCGGATGCTTGACGGCCGAGCCCAGCACAAAGGCCGTGTCGCCTCGGGCGATGAAGTCAATGGCCTCGCCGGATTCTTCAAACACCGCGAGTTCGCCTGTGGCGATAGCGCCGCCGGTGTCGTCACCTGCGTCGAGCCGGCCGGCGTTGACCGCGACCCAGCCCACGGTGTGGCCTTCGGGTGGCGTGTAGCGCCAGTGCTCGCCGTCTTTCAGGCGCACGGCCAGGTAGTTCATGTCGGCCGGCGCGGGGATAAGGCTTTGCGCCGCGCCGTAGCGGCCCAGCAGTACGCGGGCCGGGCCCTCTTGCTGCACCTGCTCAGGTGAAAGGTAAAGGCTTTGCGCGGGGGCGTTTTCTTCTGAAGCCGGCAGCGCCACCCACAGCTGGAAGCCCTGCACGGGCGAGCTGCTGACTGGCGCACCCGTGTGCCAGACGCCGTTGCCGGCGCGCATCCATTCCACGCCGCCGGCGGGCAGCACGCCCTTTTTGCCGGTGGTGTCTTCATAGCTGACGTCGCCTTCAATCATGAAGGTCAGCGTGGCGATGCCCGAATGCGGGTGCATGCCAAAGCCTTTGTGGCCGGCCGCAGGCTTGAAGCCAAACAGGTCGAGGAACACAAAGGGTTTGAGGAATTCACCCAGGTCGCCTGGGCTTACCAGCCGCGTGATCGGCCCATGGGCGCTGCCGCGAGTGCGGTAGACGATGGCGCGGGCGGCTGTGGCGACGGCGCTGCTCATGCTACTTCCCTCGCGGTTTTGAGCGCCCTCGCCCACCAGGCCATGTCATCGAGCAGGCCGGTAGCGGCCTGCGCCAGGTGCGGGAAGTCTTCAAAGGTCTTGCCTTGCTGCCAGATGCCCATGAACTCCACCATGCCGATGTGCACGGCATTGCGCACCGGCGCCATCTGCAGTTCGGTCGCGATGAGGCGCAGCTGCTCGACGGCGCGCGCGGCGCCCACGCCGCCGTAGCCCACAAAACCGATGGGCTTGCGGATGAATTCCTTGTAGGCGTAGTCAAAGGCGTTTTTCAGCACGGCGCTGGGGCCGTGGTTGTACTCAGGCGTGACGACGACCAGGCCGTCCAGCGTGGCGAGTTTGGCGGCCCAGCGCTGCGCGGCCTCATTTTTCACGGGCGCCCAGGCGGGCGACATGGGCTCGGCGAAAAAAGGCAGCGGGTGGTCGCGCAGGTCTATCAGCTCAAAGGCCAGGTCGGTGCGCTGCTGGGCGATGGTGTGAATCCATTGCGCGGGCTTGTCGCCAAAGCGGCCTTCGCGGGTGGAGCCGATGATGATGCCGATACGGGGTGCGGATGAGCTCATGAAATGTCCTGAAAAGTGTGAATAAAAGAAAGGCCTGCGGCGTGGCTGCCCATGAACAGAAGATTAGGGTTGCACGCATTACCTGACTAGATGGGACAATGGGATTGCACTCATCCACACACAGAAGGAATATGCCATGCTGGATCTCAACGATGTCGCCCTGTTTGTGCAGGTGGTGCGATGCGGCAGTTTTGCCGAGGCGGCGCGGCGGCTGGGCCTGCCGGCCAATACCGTGAGCCGGCGCGTCCAGCAGCTGGAGGCCCAGCTGGGCACGCGGCTGATGCAGCGCTCGACGCGCAAACTCACGCTGACCAGCGCCGGCCAGGCTTTCCATGAGCGCTGCGCGGGCGCGGTCGACGGGCTGGCCGAGGCCGGCCAGGAACTGATGTCGGGCAGCCAGGAGCCCAGCGGCCTCGTGCGCGTGGCGGCAACGGCTGATTTTTTTGATTTTTTCCCCATGGAATGGGTAGCCGACTTTCTGGCGGCGCACCCGCGGGTACGGCTGGACTTTGTACTGAGCGACGCCAAAGCCGACCTGATTGCCGAGCAGATCGACGTGGCGTTTCGCGGCGGGCCGTTGCGTGATCTCGGTTATGTAGGCCGTCAGCTGATGGGCGCGCGCAGCGACGGCATGGTGGCCAGCCCGGCCTACCTTGCCGGGCGCGGCGCACCGGCCACGCTGCAGGATCTGGTGAACCACGACTGCGTGGCGCCGGCCCACCCCAGCGGCCACAACACCTGGCGCCTGACCGGCCCTGATGGTGTGGAAGAAGAAGTGCAGGTTACCGGCCGCTTTAGCGGCAACACGGCGCAGTCGCTGCGCAAGGCCACGCTGGCCGGCCTGGGCATTGCGCTGCTGCCGCCCGCCATGGCCCGGCTGGACGTGCAAGCCGGCCGGCTGGTGCCCGTGCTGCCGCAATACCAGCGCACCGGCCACGGCCTGAGCGTGCTCTACCCGAGCCGGCGGCAACTGCCGCTGGCGGTGTCGGCCTTCATCGCGCTGGTGGTGGAAAAGCTCAGCGAGGTGGACACCTTGCCGGAGATATTTCGCACCGGGTAAAGCTGAGCCAGCGCGCCCGGGGCCCGCCGCGTGCCACCACGCTTACGCCGGCGGCTGGCTGACGATGGACAACAGGAAGTCGATGTCCGCCGGTTTCACTACGTGGTGATCAAAGCCTGCCTTTTGCGAACGCAGCCGGCTTTCCGCTTCGCCGTAGCCGGTCAATGCGATCAGCACCGCGTTTTTGGACTCGGGGCGGCTGCGCAGCTGGCGTGCCACCTCAAAGCCGTCCATGCCCGGCAAGCCGATGTCGAGGATGAGCACGTCGGGAACAAATTCCTGGGCAATCGCCAGCGCCGTCGCGCCGTCATTGGCAATGCGAACAACAAAACCTTCGAGTTCGAGCAGGACCTTCAGCGTGTCGGCCGAAGCCGGCAAGTCGTCGACGACAAGGACCTTGCGGGATGCCGCCTGCACCGGCTTGGCGGTTTTGGGCGCATCGGTGGCCGGAAGCGCCGCACCCGGCACCGGCAGGCTGGCCGGGAAGTACACAGAGATCCGGCTTCCCTTGCCCCGGCCTTCGCTGAATGCCTCGACCGTGCCTTTGTGCAGTTCCACCAGGTGTTTGACCAGCGTCAGCCCTATCCCCAGGCCGCCCTGGGCGCGGTCCAGCGCCTGGTCGCCCTGCGCAAACAGGTCAAAGATATGCGGCAAAAACTCCGCCTCAATGCCCTGCCCGCTGTCCGTCACGGTAATGCCGACGCCCTCGCCCTGCAATGATGCGCTCAGGGTGATCTTTCCCTGCGAATCGGTGAACTTGGACGCGTTGTTGAGCAGGTTGGACAGCACCTGGGACAGGCGCACCAGGTCCCCGCGCAACACTACCGCCTCAGCCGGAATGTCGACCGTCAGCTCCTGCTGCCGGGCGGCCAGCAGCGGGCCGCTGGCTTCGACGGCGCGCTCGCACAGGGTCGACAGCAGCAGCGGCTCCATGTGCACCGCCACCTTGCCGCGCACGATGCGCGAGACGTCCAGCAGGTCGTCGACCATGCGGGACATATGGTCCACCTGCCGCGCGATCACGTCGCGCGCCCACACCACCGTCGGGTCAGCCACCTTGGTGCCGTTGATGATGTGCACCGCATTGCGGATGGGCGCCAGCGGGTTGCGCAGCTCGTGCGCCAGCATCGCAAGGAACTCGTTTTTGCGGCGGTCGGCCTCTTGCACCAGGGTGTAGAGCCTGGCGTTTTCCATCGCGATGGAGGCCCGGCCGACCACTTCGCTGAGCAGCGCGGCATCGGCCTGGGCAAAGCCGCCGGCCTTGCCGAACAGGATGAGCGCGCCCAGCATCTGCTCGCCGGCGACCAGCGGGCACAGCGCCATTTCTTCATGGTCGGCCGGCAGCTCCGGCCAGGAAGGCTGCGCCGATGCCGTGAAGGCCGCTGAGATTGCAGGCGCCGCGCACAGCTCGGTCGCAGGCAGAAACTCTATCTTTCGCGCGAGCATGGCGTTGCGCACCATCGCCGCCATGGGCGCACTCAGCTCGCGGTGGCATTCGAGCAATACCGGGCCCACCGAGGGATCTGCATCACCCGCAATCTTGAGGCAGCGGCAATGCAGCTCGCCATGGCTGTCCAGCAGCGCGACAGCCGCCATGGCGCCCAGGCTGGGCACGGCAATGTCTGCCAGGGCGTGCGCGGTGGCATCGATATTCAGCGACATCGACAGGCGCTGGCTGGCCTCGGACAGGTAGGCGGCGCGGCGCGTGGCATCTTCGGCCGCGGTGCGGGCCGCCTCGGCGCGCGCCAGCGCTTCGCGTTCCACCGCTTGCAGCTGCAACTGCCGGTTCATGCGGTGCAAATCGACAAACACCTTGACCTTGGAGCGCAGCACGCCGGGCACCACCGGCGAAGAGATGTAGTCGACCGCGCCCAGCGCGTAGCCCTTGGCGGCCTGAAGCTCGTCTACATACGCGGTGATGAACAGGATGGGCGTCTGCGCGGTCTTTTTGTACTGCCGGATCAGGCTGGCTGTCTCCAGCCCGTCGATGTCGGGCATGTTGACGTCGAGCAGGATGGCGGCAAACTCCATCTGCAGGACCAGGCGAAGGGCTTCGCGGCCCGACCGGGCGCTGACAATGTTTTGCCCCAGCTCCTCCAGGATACTGCGCATGACGACATGCTTTTCGGGCAGGTCGTCGACGATCAGGATGTTGACCCGGTCGGTGGCGGGCATATTGGGCATATCGGCCATGGGTGCCGGCTCCTGCGGCGCAAGCACGGCGCTCACCGGGGCAGCCAGGCGCGCAGCACGGCCAGCAGGTGCTCGGTGTTGACCGGCTTGGAGAGGTAGTCCCAGGCGCCGGCCTCTATGCATTTCTCGCGGTCTCCCTTCATGGCTTTCGCCGTAACCGCGATCATGGGCAGGCTCTTGCCGGCCGGCAGCTTGCGGATTTCCTGCATGGTGACCAGCCCGTCCATCACCGGCATCATGATGTCCATCAGCACCACGCTGAGCTGCGGGTCTGCCGCCACTTTGGCGATGGCGTCGTGGCCGTTGTCGGCCCAGACGATGTCCATGCCCTCTTCTTCCAGCACAGTGGCCAGGGCAAAAATGTTGCGCATGTCATCGTCGACGATGAGCACCCGCTTGCCCGTGAGCGACTTGCTGGTGTCGTGCAGGCTGCGCAGCAGGTCGCGCTGCCTGTCGGTCATGCGCGCCTCGCTCACATGCAGGGCATGCATCGCCAGGTCAATCACGCGCGGAACCGATCTGGCTTCGCGCAGCAGGTAGCCGTCACGGGCCTGCCAGGCGGGCTGGTGCTTGGCGTCGATGGGGCCTTCGCGCCAGACGACTACCGGCAAGGGGCCCAGCACCGACGCGGAAGGCAAGGCTGCGCGTGCACTTTCCAGCTTGTCCAGCAGGGCGTCATCGTCGGTGACGGCGCATTCAAAGCGGGCAAAGTCCTCGGGCTTGAGGTCCGCCAATGACGGCGTGGTCACGCACTGCACGTTGCCGTGCGCCAGCAGGCCGGTGATCTCGGCGCCCAGCTTTGAGTCCTGCAGTGCAACGAGGACATGCCGGGCCGGGCGCGAGACATAGCTGTGCAGCTGGTCCAGCATGCGGTCCAGAACTTCCTTGGACGGAATCGGTTTTTCGATAAAGGCCATGGCGCCCGAGCGGTAGGCGCGCTCCTTGGAGTCGTCGGTCGAAATGACGCACACCGGGATGTGCCGGACGCTGAAGTCCTGCTTGATGCGGTCCAGCACGCGCCAGCCTTCCATATCGGGCAGGTGCATGTCCAGCGTGATGGCCGAGGGTTTGAACTCCGCCGCCAGCGTCAGCGCGCCGGCGCCAAGGGCAGTCACCAGGCCCTTGAAGCCCTTGGCCCGGGCGGCGTCCAGCAGAAAGGTGGCAAACGCCATGTCGTTTTCGACGATCAGCAGCACAAAGTCGCCGGGCTGTATGGACTGCCTGTCGTCCACCGCCTCGTTGGCAGACGAATCCGCCTCCAGAGCCAGCGAAGAGTCCTCAAAAGCGACTTCCGGTTTGGCCAGGCTCAGCCGGCTCACCGGCGTGACCAGGTCTGTGCGCAGTTCCGCACTGGCGCCCGGCTTGCGTGAGCCGCGCGAGGACGAATAGGTGAGCGGCAGGTAGAGCACAAAGCTGCTGCCCTCGCCCGGCGCGCTGGACAAGCGGATCTCACCGCCCAGCAGGCGTGAGAGCTCGCGGCTGATGGCCAGGCCCAGACCGGTGCCGCCGTATTTGCGGCTGGTACTGCCGTCGGCCTGCTGGAAGGCTTCAAAAATAATCTGCTGCTTGTCGGCCGATATGCCGATGCCGGTGTCGGTCACAGAGAACGCCAGCACCTGCTGGGCGCGGTTGAGTTCCTCGTTGTCCGGGCTCCAGCCGGTGTAGGCCTCTTCGATCGACAAGGCCACATGGCCCTGATGCGTGAATTTGAAGGCGTTGGACAGCAGGTTTTTGAGAATCTGCTGCAAACGCTTGACGTCCGTGACCATGGAAACCGGCAACTGCAAGCCGGCGGTGATCAGGAAATCCACGCTCTTGGCTTCGGCCACATGGCGGAAGGTGCGCTCGACATAGAGTTGCAGGTCGGACAGCCGCAGCTCGTTGACGTCCACCACCACCGTGCCCGACTCGATCTTGGACAGGTCCAGGATGTCGTTGATCAGCATCAGCAAATCGTTGCCCGAGGAGTGGATGGTTTTAGAGAACTCGACCTGCTTGTTGGTCAGGTTGCCTTCCGAGTTCTTGCACAGCTGGTCGGACAGGATGAGCAGGCTGTTGAGCGGCGTGCGCAGCTCATGCGACATATTGGCCAGGAACTCCGACTTGTACTTGGACGTGAGCGAGAGCTGCTTGGCCTTTTCTTCCAGCGCCTGGCGGGCCTGCTCGACCTCCTGGTTCTTGCGCTCCACCTCGTCGTTTTGCTGCACCAGCAGGTGAGCTTTTTCCTGCAGCTCCTCATTGGTCTGCTGAAGCTCTTCCTGCCGGCTTTGCAGCTCTTGCGCCAGGGACTGCGACTGGGTCAGCAAGTCCTCGGTGCGCATATTGGCTTCGATCGTGTTGATCACGATGCCGATACTTTCCGTCAGCTGGTCCAGGAAGGCCTGGTGCGTCGGGTTAAAGCGCTCAACCGAAGCCAATTCGACCACGCCCCTGACCTGCCCTTCAAAGATGATGGGCAGCACCAGGATGTCCATGGGTGCGATTTCGGTCAGGCCCGACGAGATCTTGAGCCCGTGCGGCATGGAGGAAGTCAGCAATATCTTTTGCTTGTCGTAAGCGCACTGCCCCACCAGACCTTGCCCCAGGTCGATCTCTTTGCCGTAAGCGCCCTGCCCGTCAGACGCATAGCTGGCCATGAGGCGCAGGCGCGGCCTGTCGTGGGTGTAGCTCAGCACATAAAACTCGGCCTGCTGGGCGCCCACCACCGGGGCAAGTTCCGACAGGATCAGGTGGCCCACGGCCACCAGGTCTTTTTGCCCCTGCAACATGCGGCTGAATTTGGCCAGGTTGGTTTTGAGCCAATCCTGCTCGGTATTGACCTGCGTGGTGTCCTTCAGGTTGCGGATCATTTCATTGATCGTGTCTTTCAGCGCCGCGACTTCGCCCAGCGCTTCCACCGTGATGGAGCGGGTCAAGTCACCCTGCGTCACGGCGGTCGCCACCTCGGCGATCGCTCGCACCTGTGTGGTCAGGTTGGCTGCCAGCTGGTTGACGTTTTCGGTCAGGCCCTTCCAGGTGCCTGCCGCGCCCGGCACCTTGGCCTGGCCGCCCAGCTTGCCTTCCACCCCCACCTCACGCGCCACGGTGGTCACCTGGTCGGCAAAGGTGGCCAGCGTGTCCGTCATGCTGTTGATGGTGTCGGCCAGCGCGGCGATTTCGCCCTTGGCTTCCACGGTCAGTTTCTGGTCCAGGTCGCCGTTGGCCACGGCCGTCACCACCTTGGCGATACCGCGCACCTGGCCAGTCAGGTTACCGGCCATGAAGTTCACGTTGTCGGTCAAATCCTTCCAGGTGCCGGCTACGCCTTGCACGTCGGCCTGGCCGCCCAGCTTGCCCTCGGTGCCCACTTCACGGGCCACACGGGTCACTTCAGAGGCGAAAGACCGCAGCTGGTCCACCATGGTGTTGATGGTGTTCTTGAGCTCCAGGATTTCGCCCTTCACGTCCACCGTGATCTTCTTGGAGAGGTCACCGGCCGCCACGGCCTTGGTCACGTCGGCGATGTTTCGCACCTGACTAGTCAGATTACCGGCCATGAAGTTCACGTTGTCGGTCAAGTCCTTCCAGGTACCGGCCACGCCCTGCACATCGGCCTGGCCGCCCAGCTTGCCCTCGGTACCCACTTCACGCGCCACCCGGGTCACTTCGGAAGCGAATGAACGCAGCTGGTCCACCATGGTGTTGATGGTGTTCTTCAGTTCCAGGATTTCGCCCTTCACGTCCACCGTAATCTTCTTGGAAAGGTCACCAGCCGCCACAGCGGTTGTCACCTCGGCAATGTTTCGCACCTGTGCCGTCAGATTGGATCCCATGGAGTTGACCGAGTCGGTCAAGTCCTTCCAGGTGCCTGCCACGCCCTGCACATCGGCCTGGCCGCCCAGCTTGCCTTCGGTGCCCACTTCGCGGGCCACCCGGGTCACTTCAGAAGCGAAAGACCGCAGCTGGTCCACCATGGTGTTGATGGTGTTCTTCAACTCCAGGATTTCGCCCTTCACATCCACCGTGATCTTCTTGGAAAGGTCACCGGCGGCCACAGCAGTCGTCACCTCGGCAATATTGCGCACCTGTGCCGTGAGGTTGGAGCCCATGGAGTTGACCGAATCGGTCAAGTCCTTCCAGGTACCGGCAACGCCCTGCACATCGGCCTGGCCGCCCAGCTTGCCCTCGGTACCCACCTCGCGGGCCACCCGGGTCACTTCAGACGCAAACGACCGCAGCTGATCCACCATGGTGTTGATGGTGGCCTTGAGCTCCAGGATTTCGCCTTTCACGTCCACCGTGATCTTTTTAGACAAGTCGCCGGCCGCCACGGCCTTGGTCACCTCGGCGATATTGCGCACCTGGCCGGTCAGATTGGAGCCCATGGAGTTGACCGAATCAGTCAAATCTTTCCAGGTGCCGGCAACGCCCTGCACATCGGCCTGGCCGCCCAGCTTGCCCTCGGTGCCCACTTCCCGCGCCACACGCGTCACTTCAGAGGCAAAAGAGGAAAGCTGGTCCACCATGGTGTTGATGGTGTTCTTGAGTTCGAGAATTTCGCCCTTCACGTCCACCGTGATCTTTTTGGAAAGGTCACCGGCGGCCACCGCCGTCGTCACCTCGGCAATGTTGCGCACCTGGCCGGTCAGGTTGGAGCCCATGGAGTTGACCGAGTCGGTCAAGTCCTTCCAGGTACCGGCCACGCCCTGCACATCGGCCTGGCCGCCCAGCTTGCCCTCGGTACCCACCTCACGTGCGACCCGCGTCACTTCAGAGGCAAAAGATGAAAGCTGGTCCACCATGGTGTTGATGGTGTTCTTGAGTTCAAGAATTTCACCCTTCACGTCCACCGTGATCTTCTTGGAAAGGTCACCGGCGGCCACAGCCTTGGTCACGTCGGCGATGTTTCGCACCTGACTGGTCAAATTACCAGCCATGAAGTTCACGTTGTCGGTCAAGTCCTTCCAGGTGCCGGCAACGCCCTGCACGTCGGCCTGGCCGCCCAGCTTGCCTTCAGTACCCACTTCCCGCGCCACACGAGTCACTTCAGATGCGAAGGACCGCAGCTGGTCCACCATGGTGTTGATGGTGTTCTTGAGCTCCAGGATTTCGCCCTTCACGTCCACCGTGATCTTCTTGGACAAGTCACCGGCGGCCACGGCGGTTGTCACCTCGGCAATATTGCGCACCTGCGCGGTCAGGTTGGAGCCCATGGAGTTGACCGAGTCGGTCAAGTCCTTCCAGGTGCCTGCCACGCCCTGCACATCGGCCTGGCCGCCCAGCTTGCCTTCGGTACCCACTTCTCGTGCCACGCGCGTCACTTCGGCAGAGAAAGTGCCGAGCTGCTCCACCATCTTGTTAATGATCATGGCGGTGCGTAAAAACTCGCCCTCAAGCGCCTTGCCTTCGGCTTCCAGTGCCATGCTCTTGGAAAGGTCGCCCTGCGCCACCGCACCGATCACACGCGCCACCTCGCTGGTGGGGTGCACCAGGTCGGCGATCAGGGAGTTGATGGATTCGGCTGAGTCCCGCCAGAAACCCGTGGCGTCGGGAACCAGTGCGCGCTCTTTCAGGCGGCCCTGTTTGCCGACCACGCGGCTCAGGCGTTCCAGCTCGCGCGACATACGCACGTTTTCAGAAACCACATCATTAAAGGCGTCGGCAAGCTTGCCGGCCACGCCCGTCCAGTCTTGCGGCAGGGACGCTCGCACGTCGCCTTTCTTGAGGTCGGTCAAGGCAGCCAGAACGGTTTTGGCGTGGTCCGCGGCTTCGTCGGCTTCATCCAGCACGGCGTTGACGGCAACGGCGTTCTCAAGCCAGAAGCCCGAGAGTTTTTCTTCGGGCAGGCGGCGGCTCGTGCGGGCTGAAGAGCGGGATTTGCTGGCCAGGCTTTTGCAGCGGCTGGTCGTCGCCGATGTCATGGCCGAGAGCTGGTTGAACTCCGCGGCGATCTTTCCATAGACGCCTTCCCACTCTGCCGGAAGCGTGATGCCTGCATCCCCCCGTCGCAATGCGCTGAGCGATTTGAGAATGAATTTGAGTTCGGCGTCGCGTTCCACGACCGCCAACTTGGCAATAGCCTCCATGTCATTCTTCCTGTTTCAAAAAAGTAACGGTTTGTAGAACAGGCGCCGAGATTACTCGCGAATATTCGGGATGACAATCAGACGGGAGAGCATTTTTCCCTCTGGCGGCGCATTCTGAGGCGCACTTGAGACAAGTCACAAAGTGTCGGTTTTGGCCTACGCAGATTTCGATTGCCAAGTTGTATATTTTTCAGTTACGCCTTGAAAAATAGTGCAGCAAATGTGTCCGGCCAAGCCAGTAAAGCCGGTCAAGCTGCCGCCAGGGCATGAATTACGCGAAGCATTCCAGCAGCACAGATAAATAGATGGCGCAGGCATCATGAACAGTGAGACAAACCGCATGGCAGATCAGGATTTCGAGACAAGAACACGTTTTGCAGAAGCGGCGCGTTATGCGCTGATGCGGCGGCTGGCGCCTGTCATCCGCCACAACATGGCCGGCTCGCTGCAGCCCATCGCCATGGTGGCCGGCATGCTAGAGAGGCGATTGCAAAAGCCTGACTCCGACCCCGAAGCCTTGCTGAAGAATGCGCGCGACATCGTGGCGCTGTCCAAAGAGGCCGCGGCATCCTGTGTTGATCTCATGAGCTGGTTTGCCCCCAAGGACGACCCGCTGGTTGCCGTGGGCACAGGCATCACCCAATGCCTGGCCATGGTGGCCACTGAGCTGTCCTTCAAAGGCTTTTCCATTGAAAACAGGGCCGAGCAGGCTGATGGGCAGTTGCCCCTGTCGGCATTGCGCAATGCATTCACGGCGGCCGTGCTGGCCCTCACCGATGCTGCGGCTGCACCCAGAAATATTCTGGTGGAAGCTGAGCCTTCCGGGGACGGTCTTTCCATCCGGATTACCCTGAAAAACACGCTGGCGGCCGCAAGCATGCCGGCCGGCAAGCCCTACCGGAAAATTGGATGGGGCGATGTCGAGGCGCTGGCCGGCGAATCTGCCCGCCTGAGCCATACCGAAGATGAGGCTGTCCTCCACTTTCAGTCTGCCGTGGAGGCTGCTGAGAGCAGCCGCAAGGATTTGATGACAGCCGGGCAGGCCTGAACGGGCCATGGCGGCCACCGCCTTACGCCCTGTTTCAACGATTGCTGTAGGACGGTGGAGCGTATCGCCAAAGTGCTGCTTTTGTGCTGGCAAACTGGGGCCATGCACACCCTCCGGAATTTTGTTTTACGGCTAGTCTGTCTGGCTGCGGGCATCGCCCTCGCCGGCAGCCTTCATGCACAGCACGTAGCCGAGCCCACTACAGAGCCTGGCGCAGCGGCCTTGCTTGAAAAGCATTCGGCGCTGGCAAAACAGCTGGCGGAAAACGCTTACCGCAGGCCCCTGGTTCTGGAGTCGTCGGAGGGCGGCAATACCGTCAGCGGCAATGCATATGCCGTGCTCGATTCGCCATTCAGCACCGTCAGCGCCACCTTCAAGAGCCCGCACCGCTGGTGCGAGATGCTGATACTGCACATCAACACCAAATACTGCCACGCGGGTTCGGACGGCAGCCCCAGCATGCTCAAGGTGAGTGTGGGCAAGAAGACGCCTCAGGAATTGGGCGATGCCTATTCGCTGCAGTTTGCCTACCGGCTGGCTGCCGCGTCGCCAGGCTATCTGTCTGCCCAGCTGCAGGCCGACAAAGGCCCGCTGGGCACCAGCAATTACCGGATCGAACTGCAAGCCGTGCCCTTGCCCGGCGGCAAAACCTTTATGCATATGCGCTACTCGTACGGCTACAACGTGGCCAGCCGTCTGGCCATGCAGGGCTACCTGGCCACTGTGGGAACGGGAAAGGTCGGCTTCACCCAGATACGGCAAGGGCCGGGCACTGTGTATGTGGAAGGCATGCGCGGCGCCGTCGAGCGCAACACCATGCGCTACTACCTTGCGATTGAGGCCTACCTGGCCTCGCTCGACAAACCCGCGGCCCAGCAGCTTGAGCTGCGCCTGTCGCACTGGTTTGATGCGACGGAGCAATACCCCCGCCAGCTCCGCGAGGTCGACAAGGAAAGCTACCTGGTCATGAAAAGAGCGGAATACCAGCGCCAGCAAACCCTGCTCTAAGCCAGGGCCAGTCCAGGGCCCGCTGGTGAATTCGCTCAGTGCTGTATGGCTTGCGGCGGCACGTTGGTTGCCGGCTCCCGAATGGGCAGCGTCGGCTCTGCCGGCGGAGGGTCTGTCACCTCAGGCGGGGTGCCGGGCTCCGGCGGAACAATCAGCGGAGGAACCTCATTGGGCACATAACTGGGAGCGCCGGGACTGGGTTGCGGCACAGGGACATGCAAATGAAGGGGCATAGAAAAACTCCATGAGGGAAAGTGCGCGCTGCAAGGTTCGCAGCCAAGGGCGGCCGCGTTTGCTCAGCGGCTGTCAGTAGGTATCAAAAGGACCGAATCGCCCAGCCCAATGCCGTCGTACCGCCCACATGGCCAGCGCCCCGGCGGCGGCAGCCAGCAAAGCCGCCTCGCAGGGCCTGGCCGCCACCTGCGACCGCACGGCCTGCATGACGGACCTGCCGGTGTTTCGGGTCATTGCAGCCGCACCGGGTGGCAAGGCGTCCGGCAAAGCGCTTTGCACCAGCACAGCTTCTTCCGCTGATTGAAAAACATCGTCCGTCAGTGCCCGTGACCCGCCGTTGGGCAGTGCAGAGGCCGGTATCGGCGGGGGCAGCTGGGTTGATAGAACCGTAGACATGGGCAGGCTCAGGCGGTTTGTACTTAGGCAGTTTGCAATTAGGCGGTTTGCAACTGGTTGTCGTCATTGGCCACCGTACCCAGCTTCTGGCTTTGTGTGACGCAATACGCCAGCAGGCAATCGATTTCGGTGGATTTGTCGAAGACGGCGTCTACGCCCAGTTCGGCGCAGCGTGTCCGCATTTCGCGCGTTGCGTAGTTGCTGAACACCACGACTTTTTGAAGCGGGCTGCGCCGGCGGCATGCCTCCAGCACGTGAAGGCCGCTGCCTTGCTTGAGGAACAGGTCAACAATGGCGAGGTCCCAGTGCTCATCGTGGCGGGTGAGCCACTCGGCGCCTTCCTGTTCGGCTTCAGACGAGCCGACGGCCTTGACGGGCGCCAGCTCTTCCAGGGTGCTGATCAGGTTCTCGCGGATGGTGGGGTTGTCTTCCACCAGGTAGGTTCTCATTTTCATGGGCCGGTTCCTGCTTGCCAGGCCGGGCCGCTCATGGCGCCCATGCCGGTGGTGTGAATGTCTTTCATGGGTATCAATTTAAGTCACCCCGAAGGCCCGTTTTGCCGGAAGTCCCAGCAAGCCTGTGTAGGAGAAAAGGCTACGGCGGAATTCGGCAGCAGCACTTTTTGCGCAGGCGCACTCGTTGCCCCATCTCCTGATAAGTCCCGGTAAGCGATGTCTTACGCGAGGAAAAGAAAGGCCTTACACAGGAGGCCGTCATCCGGCTACTGGTGTGCCCGCGCGTGACGCGTAAGGTCTGCCTACGGAGCCAGTGACGCTGGCAAATCGCTCGTAAATGGGCTGGTAAACACCGCAAAACTTCGGGGACACATCATGAAACTGCTGGTCGGACTGATGACGGGATTGGCTGCCGGGTGGTTCACAACCTGGCGAATTCGCGCCAACCCCAAAGATATCGACCTGCTGCATGCCTTCCTCACCGTGCTGGTGTGCGCGGCCGGCCTCTTTTTATTCTCGATGGCCCTGCCGGACACCCTGGCAGAGATCGTTCAGGAATTTATGGCCTGGTGCCTGGCCGGAACGGTCGGGGCGCTGGCGCTGCTGGCCGGCGTGAAAGTGCTGGAAGGCCTGCTCGATTCGTGATCGCGGTGCCGCGCCGCAACATTTCCTTTTCTCCGACCCACCCGGTGGCTGGCACCTGACACCGGGCTCCCCTGCTCTCTTTTTAATTCAATCAAGGACTCCTCATGCCGCCATCCAAGCGCAATGCGCCAAACTCAAGCCGAAGTACGGACAGCGCCAGGGACAAAAAAGCACAACTTGAAACCTTTACCGCAGCCGCAGCGCCTGTGCTGACGACCAACCAGGGCTTGCAGCTGCCGGACAACCACAATTCACTCAAGGCCGGCGTGCGCGGCCCCACCCTGCTGGAGGACTTCATCCTCCGCGAAAAAATCACCCACTTCGACCATGAACGCATCCCCGAGCGGGCGGTGCATGCGCGCGGCTCCGGCGCGCACGGCTATTTCAAACCCTACAAGTCCATGGTGCAGTACACCAGCGCCGCTTTTTTGCAGGACCCCGATGTGGAAACGCCGGTGTTTGTCCGCTTTTCCACCGTGGCGGGCTCCAAGGGTTCGGCCGACACGGTGCGCGATGTTCGCGGGTTTGCCGTCAAGTTCTATACCTCCGAGGGCAACTACGACCTGGTAGGCAACAACATTCCGGTCTTCTTCATCCAGGACGCGATCAAGTTTCCCGACCTGATCCACGCGGTGAAGCCGGAACCTCATCACGAGATGCCGCAGGCGGCTAGCGCGCACGACACCTTCTGGGACTTTGCCTCGCTGATGCCGGAGTCCACCCACATGCTGATGTGGGCCATGTCGGACCGGGCCATCCCGCGCAGCCTGCGCATGATGGAAGGCTTCGGTGTTCACGCTTTTCGTTTTATCAATGCGCGGGGCGAGTCGTCTTTCGTCAAGTTCCACTGGAAGCCCAAGCTCGGTGTGCACGGCCTGATGTGGGACGAGGCACAGAAGATTGCCGGCAAGGATGCCGACTTTCACCGCCGCGACCTGTGGGAGGCGATTGAGCGCGGAGACTTCCCTGAGTGGGAGCTGGGCGTGCAGATTGTGGATGAAGGCAAGGAAGCCGAACTCGGCTTTGACATCCTGGACCCGACCAAACTGATCCCGGAAGAACAGGTGCCGGTGCAGCTGATTGGCAAGATGGTGCTGAACCGGAACCCGGACAATTTTTTTGCCGAGACCGAACAGGTGGCATTTCACCCGGGGCATCTGGTGCCGGGCATCGATTTCTCGAACGACCCCTTGTTGCAGGGGCGTCTTTTCTCTTACACCGACACACAGCTCTCACGCCTGGGTGGCGCGAATTTCCATGAGATTCCGATCAACCGTGCGGTGTGCCCCATGCACAACTTCCAGCGCGACGGCTTGCACCGGCAGACGATTGCCAAGGGCCGGGTTGCTTATGAACCCAACACCTTGGGCAACGGTACTGAATTCAGGGTGGATGGCGGCGCGCAAGGCTTTCAGTCTTACCCGGAAGAGCTGGAGCCGCCCAAAGTCCGGCGCCGCAGCCCGTCCTTTGACGATCATTTTTCGCAGGCCACGCTGTTCTGGAACAGCCAGAGCGCCATCGAAAAAGACCATATCGTGGCGGCTTTTCGCTTCGAGCTTTCCAACGTCGAAACGCCCGACGTGCGCCAGCGCATTGTGGACAACCTGGCCCATGTAGACCTGAAGCTGGCCGCTCGTGTGGCGGCGCCGCTGGGCATCAAGCCGCCCGACCCGAAGGCCGCGGCGGGCCGCCTGGGTTTTCGCGACTACCGGATTACCAGCAAAGTGGAAGAAGACCCGGCCCTGCGCATGGTGGGCCGGCCCGGCGGCAGTGTGAAAACCCGCAAGGTGGCCATCCTGGTGGCCGACGGTGTGGAGGCCGGCGCGCTCAAGCGCCTGCAGCAAGACCTGCAGGACGCCGGCGCCCAATGCAAGCTGATCGCGCCGCACCTGGGCACCATCAGCACATCGTCGGGGCGGCAACTGGCGGTAGACCACACCTTCACCAACATGCCTTCCGTGATGTTTGATGCCGTGCTGATTCCTGGCGGGAGCGACAGCGCCGCAGCTCTGGGGGCGATGGGTGAAGCAGTGCACTTTGTGCTGGAGGCCTACAAGCACTGCAAGACGATTTGCGCCGTCAATGACGGCGTGCAACTGCTGGGCACGCTGGGCTTCAGCATGGGCAAAGACCCGGAGACGCCGCATGTGCCGACGCCTGGCGTGATCATTGCCGATGCGCGCAAAGTCACCGATGGGCAGGTGTCGCAGGATTTCATGGCCGCCATGGCCCTGCACCGCCACTGGGACAGGCTCAACGTCGACGCCATCCCCGCCTGACCGTTAGCAGGGACCGCCTCAGGGCCGCAGCGTGAGCTGGTGCGCCCAGGCGGGCGGGTTCATCTGCAGGGGCCGGTACCGCACGGCGGCCCAGTCGTCCCGCATGTCGCGATAACGGCTGGAAAATACCAGCCCACTTTGCCCCGTCTGGTAAATAAAGCGGGAATTCTCCAGGTCGGCCATGTCATAGACTGCCCGCAATGACGCCGCCTGCCGGTTGGCGAAAGGTGTGGCGTCGCTGGTGGCCCAGTACTGACCGACGTTGACGGTAAAGGTGTCGCCGCCGGTCGGGACGCGAACGTCAAAAAACCGCGCCAGCAAAGGCACATTGCCAAAGGGCTTGTGGGCCGAGAGCGCGGGGTGGGCCCTGCCCCATGTCCAGCTGCTCACGTCGGCGCCATAGGCCGCTTGCAGGCGGTTCAGCGCGCGGCCCAGTGCTGCGGTGGATTGCGCCGCGCAACCTGCAGCGCCGCACCAGTTGGCGTCGTTGCGCTCCAGGACATCTTCCAGCGTGCTCCTGAAATGACGCTTGCCGTAGAGCGTGGCCAGTGCCGGCTCGCCGAGCTTGGCGCCAATGATGCCGCGCGTGAGTTCATCGGCCCAGGCGGCAAATATCAGCGGCGCGGCCTGGTCGGCGCGCATGGTGCCGTCAAAACCTGCCGTGGCCTGCCGTGCCGCATCGGCGAGCGCGTGGCCTCCCGGCTGCGAGAGCGTTTTCTGCAAAAACGGCAGCAGTTTGGCGGTGGCTGCCGACAGCTGATCGGCCTGAATCTTCTGCATCGATGCCATGTCGTGCTGCGGCGTGGCGGCGAGCAACTGCTCAATCCGGTTGTAGCGGTAAGGCACGGTCCAGTCCTGGCCCATGAAGATGGGAAAGTTGGGCGGCGTGATGCGCTGGTTGGCGGTCGAGAGCCAGCCTTTGGCCTCGATTTCGCCCTGCCCGGTTTGCGGCGTCTGCGCGTAGGGCACCCAGCCTGCCCAGTCGTAGCGGGCGTCCCAACCGGGCGATGGCGCGATGCCGCGGATGTCGTTGTCGGGTTTGCGCAGCGGCACTTTGCCCGCGGCCTTGAAGGCCATGCGGCCGGCGACGTCTGCCGTCACCAGGTTTTGCATGGGCGAGTGGTAGGCGGCAAAGGCGGCGATCATTTCGTCAGCCGATTGGGCCCGGTTGGCGCGCAGCCCTGCCAGCACGGTCTGGTTGTCTGCGTCGAGGGCGGCCCAGCGCAGCGCAATGACGTATTTGCTGGTGTCCAGCAGGTCGGCATGCGACTTCTGCACGTCGCTGAGCACCGGGCCGTGGCGGCTTTCGCGAACGGTCAGCACCACATCGGGCTGGCCCTTGACCTTGATGGTTTCTTCGCGGGTCTGAAAGTCTGCCCAGGCCTCTGCCGTTGGGGTGCTGCCCGGAACGCGAGGAAGCCGGTATTGCCTGGGATTGGCCGGGTTGACCTGCTCCAGGTACAGGTCCTGCACATCCGGAGCCGTGTTGGTGAAGCTCCATGCCACTTTTTGCGTGCGCCCCAGCACCACAAAAGGCAGGCCCGGCAAGGTGGCGCCTACGACGTCCAGGCCCTCGGCCTGCAGGCGCGCGAAGTACCAGATCGCCGGTGCGGACAGGCCCAGATGCGGGTCGTTGGCGAGCAGCGGTTTGCCGGTGCGGCTGTGGCTGCCGGCTACCACCCAGTTGTTGGAGCCCTTGCCGTCAGCCTGGCCGAGCGTGGCGGCCCAGTCGTTGACGCCGGCGACCAGGGGCGTTTCTGCCGATGAAGCTTCGGGGATATGAATTCGATCGTATGCCGATACTTTTTGGGTAGCGGCCGGAGTGCCGGCACGGTAGACACCCAGGTCGGCATAGAGCTTTGAAAAGTCCACGTCCGAGGCGGGCTGCTCGCCCGGGTAAGGCGGAAACAGTTGCCAGAGCTCCGCCGTCTTCAGTGTGCGGGCGGCATAAAGCCGTGCGAATTCCGTGCCCCAGTTGCCGCCCAGGTCCAGCGCCATCATCAGCGACCAGGCCAGGCTGTCGGTGGGTGACCAGGCCTTGCCGGAAGGACCACCCGGCTTGACGCCCAGGATATGGAATTCGGGTGAGAGCGCCTGCGATGAGTTGGCGTAAAACGCGTTGATGCCGTCGCTGTAAGCCTGCATGGCGTCGCGCCCTTCGGCCGGCAGGTTTTGCCACTGCCGCTCGGCGGCGCGCACCACACCCAGGGTGCGCAGCAGCTTGTCGGTCTCCAGCGTGGCGGGGCCGAAAGCCTCGGACAGCTCGCCGTGCATGACGCGCCGGTTGAACTCCAGCTGCCAGCCGCGCTCTTGCGCATGCACATAACCGAGCGCGAACCAGGCGTCATGCGGCGATTGGGCTTTGATATGGGTGACGTCGGCCTTGTCGCGCTCAAGCGCTACGGGGCCTTGCAGACCCGCGGCCTGCAGCTCACCGTCGAGGACGGGAAACGCCCGGTAGGCGTAGACAGCCAATGCCGCCGCGGCCAATAGCACCAGCACCAGCAGGCCTGTGAACAACCGTTTGAACCAGATCAAGATCACGCTCCGTATAGATGGCCGCTTGCGTGCGGCCTGTGGCGTGGCGCTGCCCGGCAGGCTGGCTGCGGGGAGCCGGGCAAGATGCGCCGGTGCTATTTTTCCTTCAAATGCACTTTGCCGTCAGCGAACTTGAAACTGACGGTAGGCACCGTGAAATCTTCAAAGGGCGCGCCGAGCGCGATTTCGCCTTCGAGCAGCAGGACGCATTCCTGCCGGCGCAGCGCGACGACGGCCGCGCTGTCGGAAAACCGCACCCAGGTGCCATAGCTGCTGACGTCTTCCAGGTAGAACTTGCCGGCGCGCCACTCGATCCTGGCGTGCCTGCGCGAGACGCGCGGGTCTTGCACGACAAACTCCGCGTCGTGGTCGCGGCCCAGAAAGATCGGCAGCTCGTTCGATACAAACGCCGTGTTGATGTCCAGCCAGGACAACTCAATGGCCGCCGCCGGGCTGCCGGGCTTGGCCGGGGCAACCGGCAGGCTGGCCGGCACGGTGAACGACTCTGATGCAACTTCAGATTGCCACTCGATCCGGTGCACCATGCAGGACTCGACGCGGCCCCGGATCTCCATCGCGCCCAGGTTTCTGGAGCGCACCAGCGTATCGGACGGAAGTTGTTTGATAGCGTTTTCGGTCGCCAGGATCTGGTCGGGGCCGGACAAATCGCTCAGGCGTGACGCTAGATTGACGGCATCTCCGAAGCAGTCGCCGTCCTGCTCGACGATTTCACCGCGCGCGACGCCCAGTTGCAACTTCATCTTGAGTTGTTCGGGCCAGTTGCGGATACGGTCGCGGTGCACGCGCTGCAGCTCGATCACGGCGTCGACGGCATCGGTGTTGTCGGGAAACACGACCAGCACGCCATCGCCAAGGTATTTGACGACATGGCCGCGATAGGCTTCACAGACCTTGCCTATCCACTGGGTGAGCCGGGTGATCGCCTGGGTCGCCTTGGCGTTGCCCAGTGACTCAAATACCCCGGTACTTCCTGTGAGATCGGCAAAAACGACGGTAACTTCTGCCATACGGTGTGGTGTAACTGCTTGTAGTTATTGTTAGTGATTAAAGCATAGCGATGTGACGGGAGTCAGACACTGAAGACCGGGGCCGCTGGGCGGCCCCTGCTCCGTTGCCTTGCCTGACCTGCCGGGCTTCAGTCCGCACTGGGTTTGAGTTGCATCGCCTTGAATTCCAGGAACTCCTCAAATCCGTAAACGCCGTTCTCCCGGCCATTGCCCGACTGCTTGTAGCCGCCAAACGGCGCCTGGCCGTTAAAGGGCCCGCCATTGATGTCCACCTGACCGGTACGCAATCGGCGTGCCACCTTCATGGCATGTTCATCAGAGCCGCTCCAGACGGCGCCGCCCAGGCCGTAGATGGTGCTGTTGGCGATGGCCACGGCTTCATCTTCGTCTTTGTAGGTGATGACCACCAGCACGGGGCCAAAGATCTCTTCCTGGGCCAGGGTGTCGGAAGCCTTGATCCCCAAAATCGTGGGCTGGACAAAGTAGCCCTTGGCGATGGCCGGCGCGTCGGCACCGCCGGCGATGACGTCTGCGCCCTCTTCAATGCCGGTGCGGATAAAGCCCAGCACGCGGTCACGCTGCGCGGCGCTGACCAGCGGGCCTAGCCGGCTGGTTTCTTCCAGGCTGGGGCCTATGCTGAATTTGGCGATGGCGGCCTGGGCCAGGGCTTTGGCTTCTTCATAGCGCGCTGCCGGAACCAGCAGGCGCGTATGGGCCGAACAGGTCTGCCCGCTGTTGAGCATGCAGGCCGACACGGTGCCCTTGATGGCGGCTTCGAAGTTGGCGTCGTCCAGCACCACGCTGGCCGACTTGCCGCCCAGCTCAAGCGCCACCCGCTTGACTGACTGGCTGGCCAGCTCGCCCACACGTTTGCCCGCGCGCGTGGAGCCGGTAAAGCTCACCATGTCGACTTCCGGGTGTGTCGCCAGCACTTCGCCGACCACGGGGCCGGGGCCGTTGACCAGGTTGAAAACACCGGGCGGCAGGCCTGCCTCGTGGATGATTTCGGCCAGGATCATGGCGTTGACCGGTGCGATTTCGCTGGGCTTGAGCACGACGGTGCAGCCGGCCACCATGGCGGGGGCGATCTTCAGCGTGATCTGGCTGAGCGGGAAGTTCCATGGTGTGATGCAGCCCACCACGCCGATGGGCTCACGCACCACCAGGGAGTTGCCGACTTTTTTCTCCCACTCAAACTGGCGCGCCACTTTGGCGAAGTTTCCCCAGTGCCAGGCTGGGCCGCCGACCTGAACCATGCGGGCCATCTTCAGGGGCATGCCGACCTCGCGGGCAATCGCCATCGCCAGGTCTTCGGTGCGGGCCTTGACGCCGGCCGCTACCTTGTCAAGGTAAGCCGCACGGGTCTCGACAGGCAATGTGGACCAGCTCTCAAATGCGGCGCGTGCGGCGAGCACGGCGGCTTCGGCTTCGGCAGCCGTGCCGGAGGGCACCGTCGCCATCACGGCTTCGGTGCTGGAGTCATGGACTGGCAGGGTTTCGGAGGACTGGGCCTTGACCCATTGGCCGTTGATGTAGTGCGCAGGGTAAACGGTCATTTGTGTGCTCATGGGGGTCTGCAAGACCTCGAAAGAGGCCTGAAAAGAGGTGAATAATGCCGGGAAAAACGGGCGGTGACTTTAGACTCACAGCTGAAATTAACTGTAAGCCTAAAGATTTAAACACTGTTCAATACCAGAATCGACATGACATCTGGTTACTAACTCCTTGATTCATTTGTTGTTTTACGTTAACCATTTCACGAAAAACACCTTGCATATGAACCCGGGCAGTCTTAATCTAACAGAAGAAGCCGTTCCATGGGAACGCAAACAAATACCCACGGATATCCGGTAGAAAGTTGTGAAACACATGCGCTGGCTAAAACCCAATCTGAAAAGCAGTTTCATGGCCTTGTTAGGGTCCGGTGAAGTGACACCTTCCGTACTGGAAGACCGCACCGAAGAAATTCGCGAATACATCCTCGACGAACTCGGTGAGTTCGGCGAAAAACACTATCCCAAGATCACCCGGCGCGTGCGCTACGCACAGGACGTGCAGGGCCTCTGGTACACCCGTGGAGACGTGATGGCCGTGCTGGCCGCCATGCATGGTGAAACCATCGCCCGCGAAAAAGTCAGCCGCATCAGCGACAAGTTCAAAGGCATGCTGCCTCGTGGCCTCAGCTCACGCTCGAGCCCGCTGACCACCTGAAATTTTCTTTCAGTTTCTTCCTGGCCTCCAAGGCTTTTTAAACCAGCTTCGCGCTGGTTTATTTTTGCCCGCTTGCAGCCAGGAACCGCCACAAACGGCCCCAAAACGGGGCCGAAGCGCTCAATGGGCGTGATGGTGATGGCCGTGGCCGTCGTGCGGACCATGGCCGTGATGCTCGTGTTCGCCATGCAGGTGGCCCCAGAGCAAGAACGCGTCCCTGCCCGCCACCACCAGGCTGGTTTTCTGGCCCACGGGCAACAGCACCTTGGTGGGGACGTGGCCGAACGGCAGGCCGGTCAGCACGCGGGCTTTGACCTTGCCCTGCAGCCAGGCGATCACGGAGGCCAGTTTGAAGCCCTTGTCGTGCGGCACCAGGCTGTAGTTGGTGAACTGCCCGAAAACAATCGCCTTTTGCTGCGCCAGCACCCCGGCGTGCAGCAACTGCGTCAGCATGCGCTCCACCCGGTATGGGTGCTCGCTGACGTCCTCAATAAACAGGATGCCGCCTTTGACGGCCGGCAGGTAAGGTGTGCCCACCAGTGAAGACAGCATCGCCAGGTTGCCGCCCCAGAGCACGGCATCCTTGACGGTGAATCCCGTCTTGGCCGGTCGGTCGGCCACAGCATCCGCCGCAGGCTTGGGAAGCTGCCAACCGGTTCCCTCGCCCTGACCGGTGATCAGGTCGTCAAAACAGGCTTCCATGATGTCGTCCGGCGTTTCGGCGCCAAAGTCTTCACCGAGCGCGGGGCCAGCCCAGGTCACCGCACCGGTTTTGGCCATCACCGCCATCTGGAAGGCGGTGAAGTCGCTCAGGCCGACAAAACGGGTGCCGCCTGCGATGGCTTTGGCAACGGCCTTGTAGTTGATGCCCGGCAGGATGCGTGTCAGACCATAGCCGCCGCGCGAGATCAGGGCAATGTCGGCGCCGCTGGCGGCCGCGCGGTGGATGGCGGCCAGCCGGGTGTCGTCGTCGCCGGCAAAACGCTGGTGGCGAGCCAGTGCATCGGTATCGATTTCAACCGCATGTCCCTGGGACTCGAGGCGCTTGATGCCGCGCTTGAAACCTGCTTTGTCGCGCACCGCGCTGGAAGGGGAATAGATGTAGATATGTTTTTTCACGGGTGCAAGTATCCCACTGCCGTCCCCTTGCCTGCTACCGCCGCTCAGCAGGTATAAACATGGCCACCATGCTTCTTTACCTGCTTGATCTCTTCGGTGTTGCCGTGTTTGCAGTCAGTGGCGCGCTTGCCGCGGGCCGCCTGCAGCTTGATTTGCTGGGTGTCCTGGTGCTGGCGTCGCTGACGGCCATTGGCGGCGGTACCCTGCGTGACCTGCTGATGAACCGCCATCCGGTGTTCTGGATGGCCAGGCCCACCTACCTGCTGGTGATTTGCGCGGCGGCGCTGGGGACGGTGCTGTATGTGCAGCTCTTGCCGATTCCGGCGCAGGCCCTGCTGGTGGCCGATGCCATGGGGCTGGCCCTGTTTGCGCTGTCGGGTGCGCAACTGGCCGAGGCGGCGCGGCTGTCGCCCATCATCGTGGTGCTGATGGGCACCATGACCGGCGTGGCCGGTGGCGTGATGCGCGACATCTGCAGCAACCAGATCCCCCTGCTGCTGCGCCAGGACATTTATGCCAGCGCGGCGATCGCCGGCATTGTGCTGTATCTGGTGCTGAAGGCCCTGGGCCTCAAACCCTCATGGGCGTTCGGCGCGGGCCTGGTGACCGTGGTGGCGCTGCGGCTGAGCGCCATCTTCCTGGGCTGGCATTTGCCGGTCTTCAAGCTGGCGGGCTGAAGAACCGCAGGGCTTGCTGCGCAATTGGCTCGCCGTGTTCCTGCACAAAGTGGCCGGCCTGCGGCAGCACCACAGGCTCGCCGCAACCACGGATCAGGGCCTGCAACTGCTGCATGACAGGCGGGCCCAGCACCGGGTCTTGCGCCCCCACCATCATCAGTGTCTGGCCTGTCCAGTCGTTTTGCCAGAAGCTGCGTGCCTGGCGTGAAACGGCGGCGCCATCCGCATCGGGTGCGTCCGGCACCATGGGCGGAAAGGCGCGCAGCGCGGCTCGATGCCCTTTGTCTGGAAACGGCGCGTTGTAGGCGGCGCATTCCGCAGGGCTCATTTGCGGGTTGCCGCGGGCAAAGAGACGTGCCACGTCAAACTCGGGGTTTTTGGCGCACATCTCGCGCCAGGCGATAAAGCCTGCGGGCAGTGGCGCATCGCCGGTGCCCAGGGTCGTATTCATGACCAGCAGGCCCTTGTAGCGCTGGGGTGCGGCCATGGGCAGCGTGAGACCGAGCAAACCGCCCCAGTCCTGCACCACGAGGACGACGTTTTGCAGGTCCAGCCTTTCCACCAGTTCAAGCAGTATCTGGCGGTGCACGCTGAAGCTGTGAAAGCTGTCTTTCTTGGGTTTGTCGCTTTTACCGAAGCCGATCAGGTCGGGGGCAACCACCCGGTGCCCAGCTTCCAGCAGCGCCGGGATCATCTTGCGGTAGAGGTAGCTCCAGGCGGGGTTACCGTGCAGACATAGGTAAGTCACGCCCCCCTGGCCACCCTCGCCTTCATCCAGGTAATGCATGCGCAAGCCGCCCAATGCCGGCAGGTCGCTGATATAGCGGGGCTGCCAGGGATAGCCCGGCAAGTCATCAAACGCGGCGTCGGACGTACGCAGCGCGTCATCGCGCAGCGGGTGGGCCAACCGGGACTCTTCGCGCTTGTCAGCCCTGCGCTGGCGAAAAAAATCCTGCAGCAACTCGCCGCAGTCCGGCGCCAGCACGCCGCCTTGCAGTTCGGTCTGGTGATTGAGGCGAGGTTCTGCAAACAGATTGAGCACCGAGCCTGCCGCGCCGGTTTTGGGATCAAGCGCGCCAAACACCACCCGCTTGAGCCGCGCATGCAGCATGGCGCCGCTGCACATGGCGCAAGGCTCCAGCGTGACAAACAGCTCGCAGTCGTCGAGCCGGTAGTTGCCCATCGCCTGCGCTGCGGCGCGCAGGGCCGTGATTTCGGCATGGGCCGTCGGGTCATGGCCGTCTATGGGGGCGTTGCGGCCGGTGGCAATCACCTTGCCCTTATGCACCACCACCGCACCGACCGGCACTTCGCCTGCGGCAGCCGCTTCACGGGCCTGCGCAAGGGCTTGCTGCATGAAGAGTGCGTCACTCATTCGCGATGGTTCTCAAAGCTAATTTCCCGGATGCGGCCTGGGCGGGAGCCGGTTCTTCTATCAAACTACTTTTCTTCGGGCATGGGGCGGGCCTGCATGGCGCTGTCGACGGCCTGCTTGACCTGCTGCTGCGCTTGCTGGCTCTGCACCTGCGGCGGGGCATTAGCGGAGATGGCAGGCGTGCCTGGGGCCGACGGCACGGCGACCGGAGTGCTCAACTGCTTTTTGACCAGCAGGCCGATGATGGCCACTACGACCAGCAGGCCCACGATGCTGAAAATACCGCGCATATCAAGTCTCCGTTGGGGTGTCGCTGCCGGTGGCCATGCCCAGGCGGGTCATCCAGCCGGCCAGGCTGCGCTCGTTCTCATTACCGGCGGCGTACGTCGCCCTCATGGCGGCATGCGACTCACGCCGGTGCTGGTTGATTTTGATCTTGCACTGAAAGTCGGCCACCAGCAGTTCAAAGCCCACGATGCCGGCCATCATCTTGTGACCGAACTCTTCGCCCAGGTCACGCCACTGCTGGGCATAAGGCGGCTCGTGGTCACCAATCAGCTTTTTCAGCAGCGCGTCCTTGGCCGAAGGGTCTTCGATCAGCGTCGCTTGCACCGTGCAATGCACAGCCAGGTAGTTCCAGGTCGGCACCCGCGCCAGGTCGGGGTAGACCTTGGGCGACAGATAAGCATGGGGCCCGAGAAAGGTCACCACGGCCCGCGGCCGCGCCTGCAGGTAGCGCCAGTGCGGATTGGGCTTGGCCACGTGGCCCAGCAGCACGAGTTGCTCGCCTCGGTCTTCCAGATGCAGCGGCAAGTGCGTGACATACGGCAGGCCGGCGTCGTCGATGCTGATCAGGCTGGCAAAGGGGTTTTCCTGGATCAGTGCAGCGGCCTTTTCCCGGTCGCCTTTGAATTGGGGTGGCATGTACATGGCCTGAAGCATAGGCCAAAAACCCGAAATTCAGATAGCGAGCGTCAATGCGGCGGCAGCGGCCAGCTCTGGAGGTGAATGTGGCGTGTGTCGCCTACAACACTGTGAACCAGAACCAGCCGGGTTGCCGTCCAGCGCACCAGTGAGACCTCTGTGAGCGGGATGGTTTGCACCGCGCGCGCCAGGGTCATGTGCGGCGCTGCGGCCTTGTCGTCTGAATGGACGCCGGCCATCGCCAGGCAAAGTTTGAGTTTTTTGCACAGCGCCAGAACCTGCTCCCTGCCCTCGCCCATTTGCAGGACAAAGGCCTTTTTCGGCGCCGCCTTGGCGTTAAAACTCAAAGCCTGGTCAAAGCCGACTTCGAAAGAGCCGGCGCTGAATTTGTCTGCCGCTTCTTTCGCCATGGCAATGGTCGATTCGAAAGACCGTAAGACCAGGTTCTTTTTGATGCCGATGTCCAGCAGGGACACATGCAGGCAGCTTTCGGGGACCAGGTAAGGCTTATGGCCCAGCTGCGGCAGGAAGCTGCTCTGGATATCGATGGCCTGCGCCCCGGCCTGGCCTTCAGGCACCAACGCGAAAAAGACGTTGTCGACGCCAGGCCTGGGCGCTGGCGTGAGTTCCCTTGCTTCCGGGCTCATCATTGGCGCGGCTTCACTCCCACTCAATCGTTGCCGGCGGCTTGCTGCTCACGTCGTAAGTCACGCGGTTGATGCCGCGCACTTCGTTGATGATGCGGCCCGACACCTTTTTGAGCAGCGCGTAGGGCAACTCGGCCCAGTCGGCCGTCATGAAGTCGCTGGTTTGCACCGCGCGCAAGGCCACCACGTAGTCGTAGGTGCGGCCGTCACCCATCACGCCCACGCTTTTGACCGGCAGGAAGACGGTGAAGGCCTGGCTGGTGAGGTCGTACCAGGTTTTACCGGTTTCGGCGTCCTTGAAGTTGCGCAGCTCTTCAATGAAGATCGCGTCGGCGCGGCGCAGCAAGTCGGCGTATTCCTTCTTGATTTCGCCCAGGATGCGCACGCCCAGGCCCGGGCCAGGGAACGGATGGCGGTAGACCATGTCGTGCGGCAATCCGAGTGCAACGCCGAGTTCACGGACTTCGTCCTTGAACAGCTCGCGCAAGGGCTCGAGCAGCTTGAGGCCCAGTTGTTCGGGCAAACCGCCCACGTTGTGGTGGCTCTTGATGGTGACGGCTTTTTTGCTCTTGGCGCCGCCGGATTCGATGACATCGGGGTAAATCGTGCCCTGGGCCAGCCATTTGGCGCCCTTGTGGCCGCCGGTGCCGGCCTTGAGCCGTGCGGCTTCGGCCTTGAAGACTTCGACGAATTCGCGGCCGATGATCTTGCGCTTGGCCTCAGGCTCGCTCACGCCGGCCAGGTGGCCCAGGAACTGGTCGCTGGCGTCGACGCGGATTACGTTGGCGTGCAGCTTACCGACAAACATTTCCATGACCATGTCGCCCTCGTTCAGGCGCAGCAGGCCGTGGTCGACGAAAACACAGGTCAGCTGGTCGCCGATGGCGCGGTGGATCAGCGCGGCAGCCACCGAGGAATCAACACCGCCGGAGAGGCCCAGGATGACCTCTTCGTCGCCGACCTGCGCGCGGATCTTTTCGACCGCTTCACTGATGTAGTCGCCCATGACCCAGTCCTGTCGGGTGCCGCAGATATCCAGCACAAAGCGCTTGAGAATGGCGTTGCCCTGCTTGGTGTGGGTGACTTCGGGGTGAAACTGCACCGCATAGAAGCGGCGCTCTTCATCGGCCATGCCCGCGATGGGGCAGGAATCGGTCGAGGCCATGAGCTTGAAACCCGGCGGCATTTCGGTGACCTTGTCGCCGTGGCTCATCCAGACATCGAGCATGCCCTGGCCTTCAGGCGTGGTGTAGTCGGCGATGTCCTTGAGCAGCGCGGTGTGGCCGCGGGCCCGCACATCGGCGGAGCCGAATTCGCGCTTGTGGCCGCCTTCGACCTTGCCGCCCAGCTGGTGCGCCATGGCCTGCATGCCGTAGCAGATGCCCAGCACCGGCAAGCCCAGTTCAAAGACGGCTTGCGGCGCCTTGTCGGTGGTTTCTTCGTAGATGCTGGCGTGGCTGCCGGAGAGGATGACGCCTTTGAGCGTGCCGTCTTTGGCGTACTCGCGGACCCAATCGTCGCTGACGTCGCAGGGGTGGACTTCGCAGAACACATGGGCGTCGCGCACGCGGCGGGCGATCAGCTGGGTGACCTGGGAACCGAAATCGAGGATGAGGATTTTCTGGTGCTGCATGAGGGTGTAACTCCAAGGCAAAAAAAGAAAAAGGCGTCTGGTTTATCAGACGCCTCAGGCCGCTTGGGGGCTCAATCGGCCCGGTAGTTCGGCGCTTCCTTGGTGATCTGTACATCGTGGACATGGCTTTCGCGAATGCCGGCGGACGTGATTTCCACGAACTCGGCCTTGTCGCGCATGTCTTCGATGGTGGCGCAACCGCAGTAGCCCATGCTGGCCCGCAGGCCGCCGGCCATCTGGAACACGATGGCGACCATGGAGCCCTTGTAGGGGACGCGGCCTTCAATGCCTTCGGGCACCAGCTTGTCGGCATTGGGGTTGCCGGTGCTCGATTCCTGGAAGTAGCGGTCGGCGCTGCCTTGCTGCATGGCGCCAATGCTGCCCATACCGCGGTAGCTCTTGTAGCTGCGGCCCTGGAAGAGGATCACTTCACCCGGAGCCTCTTCGGTGCCGGCAAACATGCCGCCCATCATGACCGTGTTGGCGCCGGCGGCGATTGCCTTGGCAATGTCGCCGCTGTAGCGGATGCCGCCGTCGCCGATGAGCGGGACACCGGTGCCACGCAAGGCGGTAGCCACGTTGTCGATGGCCATGATCTGCGGAACGCCCACACCGGCAACGATGCGGGTGGTGCAGATGCTGCCGGGGCCGATGCCGACCTTGACGCCGTCGGCGCCGGCCTCAACCAGTGCCAGCGCGGCGGCGCCGGTGGCGATGTTGCCGCCGATCACGTCGACCTGGGGGTAGTTCTGCTTGACCCAGCGCACCCGGTCTAGCACGCCCTTGCTGTGGCCGTGGGCGGTGTCCACCACGATGGCGTCGACGCCGGCTTTGACCAGCGCTTCGACCCGCTCTTCAGTGCCCTCACCCACCCCGACGGCGGCGCCCACGCGCAGCTGGCCGTGCGAGTCGCGTGCGGCATTGGGGAAGGTGGTTTGTTTGGTGATGTCCTTGACGGTGATCAGGCCCTTGAGCTCGAAGTTGTCATTGACCAGCAGGACGCGCTCGAGGCGGTGCTTGTTCAGCAAGGCCTTGGCATCGGCCAGTGAGGCGGTTTCGGAGATGGTGATCAGGCGCTCGCGCGGCGTCATGATGGTGCTGACCGGCACATCCATGCGCGATTCGAAGCGCATGTCGCGCCCCGTCACGATGCCGACGACCCGGCCGCCGTCAATGACGGGGAAACCGGAGATGCCGAGCTGCTCGCTCAGGGCCATGACCTGGCGTACGGTGTGGGTGGGGGTGATGACAACCGGGTCGCGCAGAACGCCGCTTTCATAGCGCTTGACCCTGGCGACCTCAGCGGCCTGCTGCTGGGCGGTGAGGTTCTTGTGAACGATGCCAATGCCGCCTTCTTGCGCAATGGCGATGGCCAGCCGGGCTTCGGTGACCGTGTCCATGGCGGCCGACACGAGCGGCAGGTTCAGGCGGATGTTTCGGGAGAACTGGGTGGAAAGTGAAGTGTCCTTGGGCAGGACCTGGGAGAACGCTGGCACCAACAATACGTCGTCGAAGGTGAGCGCTTTGCCGAGTAGGCGCATAGGGATGGCTCCAAAAACACGATTGTACCCTTGTCGTAAAGACCCGTCGGTACTAACCCTAGCGTCCCCCGGCGTCCCCCGGGCATCCCTCGCACCGGTGGGGGCTGCCGGCCAACCCCTTGTCGCGCCCAGTTGTAAAAAGGCTGCTTTGCGCGGGTACATGCGGAAAACGGCGCGGCACAGCGCTACACTCGCGAAATGGACTTCAAACCCGTTTCAAGAACACTTCTTCTGGCTGTGGCCGGTGCGGCCTTCGCAATCCCGGCGCTGGCCCAGTGGCAATGGATCGACAAAGACGGCCGCAAGGTTTACAGCGACCGTTCGCCGCCGGCGGATATCCTGGAAAAAAACATCCTGAAAAGGCCGCCGGGCGCCAGAGTGGCCGCCCCACCCGTAGCACCCAGCGAAGATGCGGCCGCTGCGCCTGCCGCCACTGCCGCCCCGGTAGCCAAAAACAACCCAGGTGCCCTCAAGCTGCCGGGCAAGGATCCACAACTCGAAGCCAAGAAAAAACAGGCGGAAGAGGAAGAAGCCGCCAAGAAAAAGGCAGAAGAAGAAAAGGTAGCCAAAGTCAAGGCGGAGAACTGCGACCGCAACAAAAAAGCGCTGGCCACCTTTCAATCGGGTCAGAGAATCACGGTCACCAACGCCAAAGGCGAGCGTGAATATATGGACGACAACGCCAAAGCGGCGGAAATCAAACGGATTCAGGGCTCTATTGAGGCCGAGTGCAAATAAATTGCAGTGTTACCGGCGCAGCTAGCGCCGGTACCCCAAGGTCTGATATCCAGCTTTAGTACCCGGCTTTGGCACCGGCCCGGGTCTTGGCAAAAAGCCCTGCCCGTTTGGCGCCCTGCCGGTTGAACCGTTCCCGGCGCGCGACCTTGGGGTCGACACGCAAGCCGCGGTAGATTTCCAGGCGGTCGCCCTCCAGCAGCACATGCCCTGGCGTGGTTTTCCGGCCCCAGAGGCCCAGTACCAGGCGTGCGCCTTGCAATTCCGGGAATTCCTTCAAGATACCGCTGGCTTCCAGCGCCTGCGCAACCGTTGTGCCGCCTGCCAGTTCCAGCGCCCATTGGCGAACCTGACGCGGCGCAGGTGAATAAACCATGGCGACCTTCAGAGGCGCCGTGCCTTCAGGCTTCACCATAGACGTCCGAAGCCCTCTTGACGAAGGCATCGACCAGGCTGCCGGCAATCTTTTCGAATACCGGGCCTACCAGGGCCGCCAGCGCGGCATTGTCAAAGTCATAGCGCAGGGTGAACTCGACTTTGCAGGCTCTTTCACCGCCCTTGCCTACCGGCGTGAAATCCCAATGGCCGTCGAGTTTTGAAAAAGGGCCGTCGACCAGCTTCAAGCTGACCTTGCGGTCTTTCTGGTGGGTGTTGCGGGTGGTGAAGCTTTGCGTGAGGCCGGCAAAGGAAATGCCCACCTTGGCGGTCATGCCGTGGGTATCCTGCTCCAGCACGGAGGCCTGGTCGCACCAGGGCAAAAATTCGGGATAGCGGTCGATATCCGTCACAAGAGCAAACATCTCGGCGGCGCTGTACCAGATTAAAACGGACTTGTGAACGGTTTTCATACAATCAGAGGCTGGGCGCAATTGTATTAGCCACCTTAGCGGCTCTGTACTTTTCAAAATTCGCCCTTATCTTTTATACATGGCCACCAAAGAAGCATCCTCCTCCAAAAAATCGGCCGCAACGCCCTCCGCCAATCTTTCCCCCAAGGCTGCCGCGGCGGCTGTGCGCATTGCCGACAACAAAAAAGCGCTTTTTAATTACCACATTGAAGAGCGCTTTGAGGCGGGCATGGTGCTGGAGGGCTGGGAGGTGAAGTCCCTGCGTGAAGGCAAGGTGCAGCTCACGGACGGCTATGTGGTGGTGCGCGGCGGCGAGCTTTTTATCATCGGCTGCCAGATCAACCCGCTGGGCACGGCGTCGACCCACGTGCGTCCGGACTCGGTGCGCACCAAGAAGCTCTTGATGCACAAGGAAGAGATCCGCCGCCTGATCGGCAAGGTCGAGCAAAAAGGCTTTACCTTGGTGCCGCTGAACATGCACTGGAAGGCCGGCAAGGTGAAGTGCGAAATCGGCCTGGCCAAGGGCAAGGGCGAGCACGACAAGCGCGACACCATCAAGGACCGCGAAGGCAAGCGCGAAGTCGAGCGCGCGATGAAGTCCCGCAACCGCTGACCGGCTGCGGCTACGCTGCCTCCTGAAGGCAGCCATCCCGTTTATTTTTCTCCGGCAATGGAATAAACCGGCTCCGGCCGGTGTTTATCCGTGTGCAGCCAGCTTCAAACCTGGCCTGCAGACCGATGTCTCACCCAAAAACCTACCGGAGAATTCCATGAAATTGCTGTCTACCGCCCTTTTGACGGCCGCCCTGCTCGGCGGTTGCGCCTCCATGACCGCCAGCAGCCCGGCCAAAGTGGCCGACGGCATGCTGGTAGGCCCGAACGGCATGACGCTCTATGTCTTTGACCGCGACACCGCGGGCAGCGGCAAGTCCGTCTGCAACGGCCCCTGCGCCACCAACTGGCCACCCCTGATGGCTGCGGACGCCGACAAGGCGGCCGGCGACTACACGGTCGTCACGCGTGACGACGGCAAAAAGCAATGGGCCATGAAAGGCAAGCCGCTGTACTACTGGGCCAAAGACACCAAGCCCGGCGACAAGACCGGCGACAACGTCGGAGGCATCTGGCACATCGCCAAACCCTGATGCCGTGGCGCCTGTCGTGTGACCCTCCCCTGCGCGGGCAGGCTTCGTTACGATGGGCGCAGGCTTCAGACACATGACCCACTTTCCGCTGACCGATCACATCCCCAGCCTGCGCCGCTATGCGCGCGCGCTGACGGGTGACGCCTGGATGGCGGACGACCTGGTGCAGGACACGCTGGAGCGGGCCTGCTCCAAATGGCGCTTGTGGGTGGCGGGCAGCGATTTGCGCGCGTGGCTGTTCACGCTGATGCACAACGTTTTCATCAACCAGGTCCGCCGCTCCATGCGTCAGGCGGCGGCGGGCGCCACGGTCAACGTCGACGATGTCGAAAACGAACTGGCAGCGCCGGAAGCAGGCACGGCCCAGTCCCTGGACTTGCAGCGTTGCCTGTTGCGCCTGCCGGAAGACCAGCGGATCGTGCTGCTGCTGGTCAGCCTGGAAGACCTCACGTATGAGGAAGTTGCCAAAATCACCGGCGTACCGGTGGGGACCGTCATGTCCCGCCTGTCGCGCGCGCGCAGCCGCCTGCGCGAGTTGATGGATGCCCCGGCATCTGCGCAGGCCGCCAATGCACCGGCACAGCTCAGGCGCCTGAAGTAAAGGCAGGACCTCCATGGAAAAAAACCACGACACATCACGCGCCGCCCACGGTGAACTTCTGCATGACAGGATCAATGCACTGGTCGACGGCCAGCTGCAGCCCGCCCGCCAGGCGGAGCTTGAGGCGCAACTGGGCAAGGACGCCGCAGCCCAGGACACCCTGCAAGCCTGGAAGGCCCAGCGCGAGGCCTTGCGCGCCCTGCACCGTCCGCTGCTGGACGAAGCCGTCCCTGACGCGCTGCTGGCCGCCGCGCGCCGCAGCCAGGCCGGCAGGCGGCAGATCGACCAATGGCAGCGCTGGGGCGGCATGGCAGCCGCCGTGGTGCTGGCATTTGGCGTGGGCTGGCTGTCGCATGGGCAGCTCGGCAATCCGCCGGCATCCCGGCAACTGGCTTCGGCAGGTTCGGCTCAATCGTTTGTGCACCAGGCCTCGCTCGCGCATGCCGTGTTTTCGCCCGAGGTGCGGCATCCCGTTGAGGTCACGGCCGCGCAGCAGGAGCACCTGGTGCAGTGGCTCTCCAAACGTGTGGGCCGGCCGCTGAAGGTGCCGGTGCTGGCGGCACAGGGCTATGAGCTGGTTGGCGGGCGCTTGTTGTCCGGCGACGGCGGCGCCCGCGCGCAGTTCATGTTCCAGAACCAGGCCGGCTTGCGATTGACGCTGTACCTGGGCGCTATCGATGCGGCTTTGCCCGCCTCCCCAGCCAAAGCACCTCAAACGCCACCATCAGCCGCACAGGAAACCGCCTTCCGCTACAGCGGCGACGGCCCTGTGCCTTCTTTTTACTGGGTGGACCAAGGCTTTGGTTATGCGCTGAGCGGCGCCGTGTCGCGCGATGAACTGATGAAGCTGGCGGAGCTGGTGTACCAGCAGCTCTAGGCCTGCCCGCGGCCTGGGAAATCTGAGAAGGGGCCTGAGAAGAAGAGGCCCGGCTACTTCAAATCACGCAGGGGATGCGTTTCAGGCGTCCAGGGGCTGGTAAAAAACGCATCCGTCATGGCGGGCTTGACGTCTTCAATGCGCGCCGGGTTCCACTGCGGCTTGTAATCCTTGTCAATCGCCAGGGCGCGTATGCCTTCGACGGTTTCGCCGGCCGTACCTGGCCGCAGGTGAAAGCACTGATGCACCAGGTCGCGCTCCATGCGCAGGTTGTCGGCCAGGTTCATGCCGCGTGCACGGTGGATTTGCTCAAGCGTCACGTGCAGCAGCAGCGGCGAGCGCTTGCGCAGCGTGGCCGCTGTTTTGGCCGCCCATGCGTCAGGCGAGGCTTCCAGCGCGTCCACGATGTGCTTCACCCGGGGTAAAGAGAAATAGGTGTCGATTTGGCCCGTAGCGCCCTCAGGGTGGGCGTAACCAGCTATTAATTCTGTAGCAATCCATTTTTCGGCTTCTGCGGCCGAAGCAAACGCCTGGGCGCCCAAACTGTCCCACAGCGCCGGCAAGCGGGCCGCATCGAGTTTGATGTCTGCCAGCCCATAAGCCAGCGCCTCGTCCGCACCGATGACGTCGCCTGTCAGCGCCAGATACTCGCCAACGTGGCCGGGACAACGGCTCAGGAAGTAGCCGCCGCCCACGTCCGGAAACAGCCCGATATTGGTCTCGGGCATGGCCATCTTGGTGTGCTCGGTCACGATGCGCACGCGCGCGCCCTGGCTGATCCCCATGCCGCCGCCCATGACCACGCCGTCCATGAAGGCGATGTAGGGCTTGGGGTAGGTGTGGATCAGGTGGTTGAGGGCGTATTCCTCGGTGAAGAAATCCTCGAGTGCAGAGTCACCTGCCAGCGCGGCCTGGTGAAAGAAGCGGATGTCGCCGCCTGCCGAGAAGCCGCCAAAAAGGCTTTCAGGCGTACCCGGCTGGCCCTTTTTATTGGAGCCGCGAATCGCCACGACCTGTACCGCAGGATCATCGCGCCAGGCCAGCAAAGCCTGCGTCAAGTCCCTGATCATCTGCAGCGACAGCGCATTGAGCGCCTTGGGCCGGTTCAGGGTAATGAGCCCGGCATTCCCGCGCCGTTCGACCAGCACCTCGGTCTTGGCTTCCACACTCACTCCACTCATTCCGCTCATGCCCGCTGCCTCCATCCAATCAGTTCATTGACCACCAGCGCGCCAATGACCAGCGCGCCGCCGGTCAGCACACTCGCACCAGGCACTTCACCCGCGCCAAACCAGGCCAGCAAAATACCAAAAATCACTTCCAGCAACGCCAGCAGGGCCACTTCCGGCGCCTTCAGAACCCCGGCGCACATCACCGACAGCACGCAGGGAATGGCCAGCTGAACCAGGCCCAGCAAGGCCAGCAAACCGATGTCATGCGGCGTGGCGGAAAACGGGAAAGACAGCGGCAAGGTTGCCAGTGTTGAAATGACAGCGCCCACCAGCACGGCAGGCACCAGGTCGATGTTTTTGCCGTGGGCACGGCTGTGCTGCACCACCGTCCAGTTGCTGGCGCTGGCCAGCGGCACCATCAGGGCCACCAGCGTGCCGCCCAGGTGGCTGGAGAGATCCATCTGCCCGCCGTACATCCAGGCGATGCCGGCGCCCGCCATGGCAATCGCCACCCAGGTGCGGGCGGGAATGCTGTGGCCGATAAAAGCGCGGGCCAGCAAAGCCGTGATGAAGGGGCTGACCGCCATGGTGACCAGCACATTGGCCACCGTGGTGAGCGTCAGCGCCACCATGAAGGCCGTGAACATCACACTCCAGCAAAAGCCGGAAATCCACAGCGCCGAGCCGCCGTTGCGGATCTTGGTAAATACCGCCCTGCCCTGCCACAGCGGCAGGATCACCAGCAGCGAGACCACCGTGAAAAAGCTGCGCCAGAACGTGACCTCAAAGCTGCGCGCCGACTCCAGGTGGCGCGTGACCACACCCGCAATCGACCACATCATGGTCACGAGGATCATCAGGAAGACGGCTTTGGAATGCGTGAGTTTCATGGACTGCAATCAATTCAGGTTGATAGCGAATATAAAAGGCCGCTGGAGCGGGAGCACACAGCGGCCTGGTTTCAAACGATTCACCCCGCAGCCCCCCGCAGGTCCCTGTCTCGTACCAGCAGGGGCCGCGGAACCGGCTTTGCCGGGCCGCAGGCGCAGCGGCCCCCTCGGGGGGCAGCGCATTACACGAAGTGAAAAGCGTGGGGGCTCAAGACCGTCCGGCGCGCTTGCGGTCGCTTTCCTTTAGGTGGCGCTTGCGCAGGCGAACCGACTTGGGCGTGATTTCAACCAGCTCGTCGTCCTCAATGAACTCAACACCGTATTCCAGCGTCAGTTCAATCGGCGGCGTGATCTTGATCGCGTCTTCCTTGCCGCTGACGCGGAAGTTAGTCAGCTGCTTGGTACGCGTGGCGTTGACCACCAGGTCGTTGTCGCGGCTGTGGATGCCGACGATCATGCCTTCATACACCGGGTCATTGGCACGCACAAACATGCGGCCGCGGTCGTCCAGCTTGCCCAGGGCGTAGGTGAAGATTTCACCGTCGTCCATCGAGATCAGCACGCCATTCTTGCGGCCGCCGATGTCGCCCTTGTGCGCTTCATAGCTGTCGAAGATGTTGGAGATCAGGCCGGAACCACGGGTCAAGTTCAGGAACTCATTGGTAAAGCCGATCAGGCCACGCGCCGGGATGCGGTACTCAAGGCGCACACGGCCGCGGCCGTCCGGCTCCATGTTCACCAGTTCGCCCTTGCGCTCGCCCAGGGCCTGCATCACGCCGCCCTGGTGCTGGTCTTCGATGTCGGCGGTGACCAGTTCGATAGGCTCGTGCTTTTCGCCATTGACTTCCTTCATCACCACGCGCGGCTTGGAGACAGCCATTTCATAGCCTTCGCGGCGCATGTTTTCCAGCAGGATGGTCAGGTGCAACTCGCCCCGGCCCATGACTTCGAAGATACCTTCTTCGTCGGTTTCCTTCACGCGCAGGGCCACGTTGTGTTGCAGTTCCTTTTGCAGGCGGTCCCAGATCTGGCGGCTGGTGACGAACTTGCCTTCGCGGCCGGCCAGCGGGCTGGTGTTGACGCAGAAATTCATGGTCAGGGTCGGCTCATCGACCTTGAGCATGGGCAGCGGCGCCGGGCTGGTCGGGTCGGTGATCGTCACGCCGATACCGATTTCGGGCAGGCCGTTGATCAGCACGATCTCGCCGGGGCCGGCTTCGGTGGCTTGCACACGCTCCAGGCCCTGGAAGGTCAGTACCTGGTTGATACGGCCCTTGACGGCCTTGCCGTCCGGGCCTTCCATGACGACCACGTCCATCATGGGCTTGATGGTGCCCTGGCTGATGCGGCCCACGCCGATGCGGCCGACGAAGGTCGAGAAGTCGAGTGCGGAAATCTGCAGCTGCAGCGGCGCTGCGGGGTCACCCTTTTGCGCAGGCACGTGCTTGAGGATGGTGTTGAAGAGCGCCGACATGTCGGGGCCCCACTGCTCGTTGGGTGGGCCTTCTTCGAGGGACGACCAGCCGTTGATGCCGGAGGCATACACCACGGGGAAGTCGAGCTGTTCGTCGGTCGCGCCCAGCTTGTCGAACAGGTCGAAAGCGGCGTTGATGACCTTGTCGGGGTTGGCGCCCGGCTTGTCGACCTTGTTGACCACCACGATGGGCTTGAGGCCCAGCGCCAGGGCTTTCTTGGTCACAAAACGCGTCTGGGGCATGGGGCCTTCCTGTGCGTCGATCAACAGCACCACGCCGTCGACCATGGACAGCGCGCGTTCCACTTCACCGCCGAAGTCGGCGTGGCCCGGGGTGTCGACGATGTTGATGTGCGTGCCTTCCCAGGTCACGGCGCAGTTCTTGGCCAGGATGGTGATGCCGCGTTCTTTTTCGATCGCGTTGTTGTCCATCACGGTGTCGACCACTTTTTCGTGCTCGGCAAAGGTGCCGGACTGGCGCAGCAGCTGGTCAACCATGGTGGTTTTGCCATGGTCAACGTGGGCGATGATGGCGATATTGCGGATTTGTTTATGGCTCATGGTTGGCTTTCAGGAAGACTCGAAACGGTACGGGTTAATGTTGGAAAGAAGGCGCCGCAGCGCTGGTGGGCGCGGCAGCAAAATCGGGTGTGGAGCGTTCAGCCAGCGTTCTGGCGGCTTGCAAAATGTCCTGTATTTCAATCGGGCTCAGCAAACGCTGCGGAATCAGCTCATCGGCCGTGATATGGGCTGAACCCAGAAAAGCCGGCGGCTCAGCGCCATAGACCTGCACCAGCGGCGCATCGGCGCCCCACTGTCCGGGCTCGCCCCGGCGGCGCAGGCCGCTTAAAAACCGACCTGCATTGTCGGCGTCCAATGTGACAGACGGGTACGCCGACACCAGCGACTGGGCCGGTAGCAGGCAGGCTTCGCGCTCGGGCTCCGTCATGGCTTCCAGCGCCGGCAAGGTCACGCACTGCTGCGTCACAAAGCCGCCGGTTTCCAGCCGCCTGAGTGAGCCGAGGTGCGCGCCGCATCCAATCGCCTCGCCGATGTCTTCACCGAGCGTGCGGATGTATGTGCCCTTGCTGCAGGTTACTACGATTTTGATAGCGGCTTGCGCACGGCTGTCATGGGTTACGGCCATATTCAGCTTGAAAATCGTGATATGGCGGGCTTCCCGCTCCACGTCTTCGCCTTTGCGGGCGTATTCGTACAGCGCCTTGCCGTCTTTCTTGAGCGCCGAGTACATGGGCGGAATCTGCGCCAGCGGGCCGGTAAAGCGCGCCGTCAGGGCCTCCAGCAAGGCCGGTGTGATCTCGGGCACCGGCCGGGTTTCAATGACATCGCCTTCGGCATCGGCCGTGGTGGTTTTCTGGCCCAGCAGCAGCACTGCTTCATAGGTCTTGTCGGCGTCGAGCTGGATCTGGCTGAACTTGGTGGCGGCGCCAAAGCACAGCGGCAACACGCCGGTGGCCAGCGGATCCAGCGTGCCGGTGTGGCCGGCCTTGTCGGCGCGCAGCAGCCATTTGGCCTTCTGCAAGGCCTGATTGCTCGACAGGCCCAGCGGCTTGTCGAGCAGCAGCACGCCGTGCACGGGACGTCGCTGGATTTTCTGGCGATGAGAAGAGGTTTGCGTCATAAATTCCGACAGGCTCAGCGCGCGGGCTGGCCCGGGCGCTTCGTTGGCACCGTTGTCCCTGAACCTGTCATCAAGGGAAACGGCGCGAACTCAGTCGTCTTGGGCGCGCGAAGAAACCGCCTTGGCAATCAAGGCGTTCATGTCGGCCGCACGCTCCGTGGTGCGGTCGAAGTGGAAATGCAGGGTCGGCACCGTGTGCGTCATCAGGCGCTTGAAGAGCCCGTTGCGCAGGAAGCCGGCGGCCTGGTTGAGCGCTTCTTCGCACTCCTTCGGGTCACCGACGAGCACGCTGAAAAACACCTTGGCATGCGCATAGTCGGCCGTCACCTCGACGGCCTGGATGGTCACCATCCCGACCCGCGGGTCTTTCAGCTCGCGCGCGATCAGCTCCGTCAGATCGCGCTGGATCTGATCGGCGACACGAAAGCCGCGATTGGGGGTGGATGACTTTTTACGCATGAATCTATGGGATAGGGTCTTGCCGGAAAAGCCCGCCGCCTTGAGGCTGCGGGCCGGTCCGTTTTACAAGGTACGCGCCACTTCCTTGATTTCGAAGAATTCCAGGATGTCGCCTTCTTGAATATCGTTGTAGTTCTTGATATTCAAGCCGCACTCGAAGCCTTCCTTGACTTCCTTGGCATCGTCCTTGAAACGCTTGAGCGAGTCGAGCTCACCCGTGAAGATGACCACGTTGTCGCGCAAGAGGCGCAGGCGTGCACTGCGGCGAACCAGACCGGAGGTGACCATACAGCCGGCGATCGAGCCGATCTTGCTGACCTTGAACACCTGGCGGATCTCGGCGGTACCGATGACTTCTTCCTTCTTGTCGGGCGTGAGCATGCCGGACATGGCGGCCTTGAGTTCGTCCACAGCGTCATAAATGATGTTGTAGTAACGAATGTCGATGCCGTTGTTCTCGGCCTGCTTGCGCGCCTGGGCATCCGCACGGGTGTTAAAGCCGATGAGGACCGCCTTGGAGGCAATGGCCAGGTTGACGTCGGACTCGGAAATCCCGCCCACGCCGGAATACACCAGCTGGACTTTGACTTCGTCGGTCGACAGCTTGAGCAGCGACTGGGCCAGGGCTTCCTGCGAACCCTGCACGTCGGCCTTGATGATGATGGGCAGCATCTTGACCTCGCCGGCGCCGATGTCGGAGAACATGTTCTCCAGCTTGGCAGCCTGCTGTTTGGCCAGCTTGGTATTGCGGAACTTGCCGGCGCGGTAAGTGGCGATTTCACGGGCGCGGCGCTCGTCGGTCATCACCATGAACTCATCGCCGGCCTGGGGCACATCGGTCAGGCCCTGAATCTCGACCGGGATCGATGGACCCGCGCTCTTGATCGGCTTGCCGTTTTCGTCCAGCATGGCGCGCACGCGGCCATAGGTCGAACCGGCCAGCACCACATCGCCTGCCTTCAGCGTTCCGGACTGCACCAGCACGGTCGCGACCGGGCCGCGGCCCTTGTCGAGCTGGGCTTCAATGACCAGGCCCTTGGCCAGGGCGTCGACGGGAGCGCGCAGCTCCAGCACTTCGGCCTGCAGCAAGACCTGCTCCAGCAGCGTGTCGATACCGGCGCCTGTACGGGCCGAAACCGGCACAAACGGCGAATCGCCACCGAACTCTTCGGGCACGACCTCTTCGGTCACCAGCTCGCCCTTGACGCGGTCCAGGTTGGCATCGGGTTTGTCGATCTTGTTGATCGCGACCACGATGGGAACACCGGCTGCCTTGGCGTGCTTGATGGCTTCCTTGGTTTGCGGCATCACACCGTCGTCGGCCGCCACCACCAGAATCACGATGTCGGTGGCCTGCGCGCCACGGGCACGCATGGCGGTAAACGCTTCGTGGCCCGGGGTATCCAGGAAGGACACCATGCCGCGCGGGGTTTCCACGTGGTAGGCGCCGATGTGCTGGGTAATGCCGCCGGCTTCGCCCGCCGCCACTTTGGCGCGGCGGATGTAATCGAGCAGCGAGGTCTTGCCGTGGTCGACGTGGCCCATGACGGTCACCACAGGGGCGCGCGGCAGTAGTTCTGCCTGCTGGCCATGGACGTCCTCGTCGGTGAAAGCTTCCGGATCGTCCAGCGCGGCGGTGACTGCCTTGTGGCCCATTTCTTCCACCACGATCATGGCGGTGTCCTGGTCCAGCGACTGGTTGATGGTGACCATCTGGCCGAGCTTCATCAGGTGCTTGATCACCTCGGAAGACTTGACGCTCATCTTGTGGGCGAGTTCGGCCACGGTGATGGTTTCAGGCACATGCACTTCAATGACCTTGAACTCGGTCGGCGCCACAAAAGTGGATTCCGGACGTGCCTCGCGGTCATTGCTGCGGCGACCGCGCGGGCCGCTGCGGAAATTGCCACGCCCCGGCACGACAGGCGCGCCACGGCTTGGAATGCCCTTTTTCTTGGCGGCGTCGTCTTTCCAGGTCGAAGACAGGTTCTCCGACTTGATTTCTTTCTTGCCGGGAGCCGCTGGTGCGCCCGCGGCAGCGGGTGCGCCCGGTTTGGCCGCTGCGCCCGGCGCGCCGGCCGGCTTGTGCAGCGTGCCCTTAATGGCGGCCTTGGGGTCGACGTGCGGAACCAGGACGCGCTTGGGCGCGGACATCATGGCGCGGATGCCGGCGGCTTCGGCTTCAGCCTTGCGGCGGCGGTCCTGCAGCTCCTGCGCCTTGGCGGCGTCGGCCTGGAATTCAGCGGTGGCTTTGGCCTTGGCGGCTGCGGCAGCCGCGGCAGCGTCTGCCGACTTGGTGGCTTGTTCAGCGGCAGCGGTTTCGGCGGCCTTGGCGGCTTCTGCCGCGGCCGGCGCGGCTTCCTTGGCTTTTCCGGCGGGCTTGGCTTTCTTGACGACGGCTTCAGCCGCGGCGGCTGCCGCCTGGGCGGTTTGCTCGGCGGCCAGGCGTTCCTGCTCGCGTGCGGCGTCCTTGGCGTCCTGCTCTTCACGCAGGCGGCGTTTTTCGGCGAGCTCCTGCTCCTGGCGGCGCAGCAGCTCGGCATGGCGGCTGGCTTCTTCTTCGCGGCGGATCAGCTCCGCATCATCGATAACGGGCGCCGGCGGTGGTGCGGCCACTTCGGGCTGGACTTCTTCCGCGGGCTGATCGGAGCCGTCCTCGCGTTTGACGAAGGTGCGTTTTTTGCGGACTTCAACCTGGATGGTGCGGGCTTTGCCGGTGGCATCGGCCTGCTTGATCTCGGTGGTGGATTTTTTCACCAGCGTGATCTTTTTGCGCTCGGCCGTGACGGTGCCATGGCTGGCCTGCAGATAGCCCAGGAGCTTCTGCTTGTCCGCCTCGGACAGGGGATCACTGGCTTGCGCCTTGGCAACCCCGGCGCTGGTCAATTGCTCGATCAGCGTGGCGGTGGATTTATTGAGTTCAGCTGCGAATTCAGCGACGGTGGTGGTACTGGACATATGTTTTTTTCCTGCAGGCCTTTCATGATCATTGCTCTTGGGCCGCTGCGGGTGCAGGGGTGTCAGCGGCAGCGGGCTCATCGGTAAACCAATGCGCGCGAGCGGTCATGATCAGGGCTTTGGCTTCGTCCGCAGACTGGCCGGTGATATCGGTAAGTTCGTCCACAGCCAGGTCGGCCAGGTCGTCGCGGGTGCTGATGCCCGCTTCCGTGAGTTTGGCGATCAGCTCTGGCGTGAGGCCTTCGACGTCGCGCAGGTTCTGCGAAACGCCTTCGGCATTTTCTTCCTTGGCGATTTCCATCGTCAGGAGTGCGTCTTTGGCGCGCGTGCGCAGCTCATTGACGGTGTCTTCGTCGAAGGATTCGATCTCCAGCATTTCCTGCAGCGGCACATAAGCCACTTCTTCCAGGCTGGTGAAGCCTTCGGAGATCAGGATGTCGGCGATTTCCTCGTCCACGTCGAGCTTTTCCATGAAAAGCTTGCGGCTGGTGTCGGTTTCGGTGGCCTGCTTCTGGGCAGATTCGTCGGCCGTCATGATGTTGATCTTCCAGCCTGTCAGTTCGGCGGCAAGGCGCACGTTCTGGCCGCCGCGGCCGATCGAGATCGCGAGGTTTTCTTCATCGACGACGACGTCCATGGCGTGGCGCTCTTCGTCCACCACGATGGACGACACGTTGGCAGGAGCCAGCGCACCGATCACAAACTGGGCCGGGTCTTCGCTCCACAGCACGATGTCGACGCGTTCGCCGGCGAGTTCGTTGGTCACGCCGTTGACGCGGGTGCCGCGCACGCCGACGCAGGTGCCGATAGGGTCGACTCGCTTGTCGTGCGACAGCACGGCGATCTTGGCGCGCGAACCGGGGTCACGGGCGCAGGATTTGATCTCCAGCAGGCCCTGCTCGATTTCAGGTACTTCCTGGCGGAACAGCTCGATCATGTACTCGGGCGCGGTGCGCGAGAGGATGATGGGCGCGCCGCGCAGGGTCGTGTCCACTTCCATGATCATGGCGCGGACGCGGTCGCCGGAGCGCAGGTTTTCCTTCGGGATCATGTCGGAGCGGCGCAGACGCCCTTCGACGCGGCCGGATTCGACAATGATGTCGCCCTTGTCCATGCGCTTGACGGTGCCGACAAAAATCTTGTCGCCGCGCGACATGAAGTCGTTGAGCAGCATTTCGCGCTCGGCGTCGCGGATCTTTTGCAGGATGACCTGCTTGGCGGCTTGCGCGCCGATACGGCCGATAGGCAGGCTTTCAACCGGCTTTTCAATGTAGTCGCCCTCTTCGATGTCGGCGATCTCGTCGCGCGCATCGCTCACCAGCTCTTCGGCTTCAGGGTTTTGCAGGCCGGCTTCATCGGGCACAACCAGCCAGCGGCGGAAGGTCTCGTAATTGCCGCTGTCACGGTCGACGGCCACGCGGATGTCCACTTCGCCTTCGTACACCTTCTTGGTGGCCGAGGCGAGCGCGAGCTCGACCGCGCCGAAAACGACGTCACGTTCCACATTTTTTTCACGCGAGATGGCATCAACCAACATCAACAGTTCGCGATTCATTTCACAAGCCTGCCTTTCTTCATTTCTTGAAATTTAATTGTCTGTAGAGGGTTCGGCACCAGGGGCTATTTTGGGTTTACGCCCCTTGAAATCAACCACAGGCGCAAGGCGCGCCTGCTGGATCTCGTCGAGCGTAAAACCCAGCGCCTGCAGCGGTGCTGGAACCTTCTTCTTGCTAACTTTTTGGCCGGGTTTGACGGCGGGCTCATCGCTCCAGACGATTTGCCAGCCGGCGGTACCGGCAGCGGCGCGCTCGAGCGTGCCGCGGAACTTCTTGCGGCTGGCCGCCACCGTCGAGCCGGCGCTGGCTGCCACGCCAATCGGCGCCTTGAGGGTGATGTCGATCAACTCACCGGCAAAACGCTCAAAATCCTTTTCATTGCGCAAGGGCCTGTCGATGCCGGGGGAGCTGACCTCCAGCCGCGCATATTCGGCGCCTTCGACTTCCAGCACAAACTGGAGCTGGCGGGTGACCTTTTCGCAATCTTCGGCATTGATGAACTGCTCGGCGCCTTTGACGTAGGGCATGTCGATCGTGACACGCAGCAAACCGCCGCCGGTGCGTTCGATCTCGACCAGCTCGTAGCCAAGCCCCGTCACAGTTTGCTCAATCGTCTCTTGCAATGCCATTCAGTCTTCTAAAACCCGTTTTAAATCAATGCATCAAAAACAAACGCCCAAAAAAAATGGGCGGTGAAAACCCGCCCATTTGGTCGTGAAGCTCTTATTGTAACGTGCTGCGCCCATCGATGCAAACAATTTCCGTGCCTGAAATCGAAGGGCGCTTAAAACTTGTTGCTTAACTATGGATGATCAGATGTGCGCCCCGTTGCTGGAAACCTGAAGCCTTGAGCGAAGGGCGTCTTTTTCCTGGCTAGCTTTTCGGACTTGAATTCCACCGCAATGGGACGAAAAGCAACCCAACGAGAAAGATAGATGGGACTCGGTTGGCCGCATTCAAGTCAAGGTTATTTTGCAAAAATATTCATATAAATCATTTAACTATTTCATTTGGTTAAAGTAATTTGTGAGAATAGAAAGTGCAGACCGAACTCAGGCAGCCGTCACCAGCACCCGCGTGTAGGGGTGCTGCGGCGTATCCAGCACCTCGCTTAGCGAGCCTGACTCCAGCACGTCTCCATCTTTCATCACCATGACTTCGTGCGCCATGGCGCGGATCACGCCCACATCGTGGGTGATCAGCAGGTAGCTCAGCCCGCGCTCGCGCTGCAGCCGTTGCAGCAGCCCCAGCACCTGCTTCTGGATGGTCACATCCAGCGCGCTGGTAGGCTCGTCCAGCACCAGCAGGCTGGGGTTGACGATCAGCGCGCGGGCAATGGCCAGGCGCTGGCGCTGGCCGCCCGAGAACTCATGCGGATAGCGCTGCAGCAAGCCCGGAAACTGGGCGTCTGTCATGCCTACGTCGGCCAGGGCCTGCAGCGCTCTTTCACGCCGTCCGGCCGAGCCCAGATGGGGCTCGTGCACCGTCAGGCCCTCCTCCACAATGGCTTCAACCGGCATGCGAGGTGAGAGGGATGAAAACGGGTCCTGAAACACCACCTGCACGGCACGGCGGATGGCCTTGTTGCGCGATGCTTCCCGGCTCCAGGCCTGGCCCGCCGCCTGCAACTGCCCCGAAAAAGGCAGCAAACCCAGGCTGGCAAGCGCCAGGGTGGACTTGCCGGAGCCCGACTCACCGATCACGCCCAGCGTCTTGCCTGGGGGAATATGAAAGCTGGCGCCCTTCACAGCCACAAACTCGCCTTTTTTGAACCAGCCGCGAATGCCTGGAATAGAGACCGGATAGGCCACGCGCAGGCTTTCCGCGCGCATGGTGGGCGCTGCGTCCGGGCCCGCGCCGGCGTCTGCCGCTGCAAGCCCATCGCGCTGCGGCCTGCTGTCAATGAGTTTGCGGGTGTAGGGATGCTGGGGCCGGGCGAACACTTCCGCCACAGCGCCCTGCTCCACGATATGGCCGTTTTCCATGACCGCCACGCGATCGGCAAACCGGCGCACCAGGTTCAGGTCGTGGGTGATCATCAGCACCGCCATGCCGTTGCGCCGTTGCAGCTCACCCAGCAGGTCGAGGATCTGGCTGCGCAGGGTGACGTCGAGCGCGGTGGTGGGCTCGTCGGCCAGCAGCAGCCGGGGCTGGCAGGCCAGCGCCATCGCGATCATGGCCCGCTGCCGCTGCCCGCCCGAAAGCTGGTGCGGGAAGGAGTTGGCCCGCCTTTCGGGTTCGGTAATCCCCGTGTCTGCCAGCAGTTTGATGGCGGCCTGGGCGCATTCCGCAGGGCTCAGGCCCTGTTTGAGCTGAATGATCTCGGCAATCTGGTTGCCCACACTGAACAAGGGGTTCAGCGCTGTCATGGGCTCCTGGAAGATCATGGCGATGTCGCGGCCGCGAATGCCGCGCAGAGACTGCTCCGGCAAGGACAACAGGTCAACCGGCGCCTTGGGTGGGGATCCGCTGGCCGTGCGCTCAGCCGCATTCACGCCGGTAAAGACGGCCTTTCCACCCACGGTAGCGTTTTGCGCCAGACGCAGCAGGCTCAGCGCCGTCACCGTCTTGCCCGAACCCGACTCGCCCACCAGCGCCAGCTTTTCGCCCGGTGCGATGGAAAAATCGATGCCGTGCACAACGGATTTGCCCGCAAACGAAATACGCAGGTTCTGGACGTCAAGGAGTGGCGTAGTCATCAGTCGGCCTTCCTGGGGTCAAGCGCGTCGCGCAAGGCGTCGCCCATAAAGGTGAGTAGCAGCAACGTGATGACCAGCACCGCAAAGGTCGACAGCGAAATCCACCAGGCGTCAATGCTGTTTTTGCCCTGCGACAGCAATTCGCCCAGCGACGGCGTGCCCGGCGGCACGCCCAGGCCCAGGAAATCCAGCGAAGTCAGCGCCAGGATCGCACCGCTCATGCGAAAGGGCAAAAACGTGACAACCGGCGTCAGGCTGTTGGGCAGGATGTGGCGCCAGATGATGTGCAGGTTGCCCACGCCCAGCGCACGCGCGGCGCGCACATAGTCCATCTGCCGGTTGCGCAGGAATTCGGCTCGCACATAGTCCGACAGCCCCATCCAGCCGAAAAGGCTGAGCAAAATCAGCAACAAGGCCACACTGGGCGCAAAGACGGCGCTGAAGATGATGAGCAAATAGAGCTCCGGCATGGAGCCCCAGATTTCGATGAAACGCTGGAACAGCAAATCGGTCTTGCCGCCGAAATAGCCTTGCAGCGCCCCCGTCAGCATGCCCAGCAGCACGCCGGTGACCGTCAGCGCCAGCGCAAACAGCACACTGACCCGAAAGCCGTAAATCAGCTGGGCCAGCAGGTCACGCCCCCGGTCGTCGGTGCCCAGCAGGTTGGCCCGCGTCGGCTTGGAGGGGTTTGGCTCTTTCGCGAAATAATTCAGCGTGTTGGGCCCGTAAGGGTTGAGCGTATACACCGCAAAATTGCTGCCGCGCGCCAGCCGCTCCTGGATGAATGGGTCAAGGTAATCGGTGGTCGTGTCGAAATCGCCGCCAAAGGTTTTTTCGCTGTAGTCCTTGACCATGGGAAAGTAATAACCGCCCTCATAGCGCACCAGCAGCGGCCTGTCGTTCGAGACCAGCTCGGCAAACAGGCTCAGCACCACCAGTGCGCAGAACACCACCAGGCTGTAGAACCCCAGCTTGTTGCGCCTGAAACGCCGCCACGCGCGCCGCGCAGGCGAGTTGGAAACGTACGGCTCCGAACCAGTGCCGCCGCGGATCGGGCTTTGCCCGTCCGCAGGAGGCGTCCCCTCGGGGGGAAGGCCACCGGAGGTGGCTTCAGGGGGGTCAGTCAAACCGTACACGCGGATCCACCCAGACATAAGACAAATCGGAAATCAGCTTCGTAAAGAGGCCAATCAAGGTAAAGAGATAAAGCGTGCCCAGCACCACCGGGTAGTCGCGCCGGATGATGCTTTCATAGCTGAGCAGGCCCATGCCGTCCAGCGAGAACAAGGTTTCGATCAGCAGCGAGCCGGTGAAAAATGCCCCGATAAAGGCCGCCGGAAAGCCGGTAATGATGGGGATCAGCGCATTTCGGAACACATGCTTCCACAGCACCTGGCGCTCGCCCAGGCCCTTGGCGCGGGCCGTCAGCACGTATTGCTTGCGGATCTCTTCCAGGAAGGCGTTTTTGGTCAGCATGGCGGTGACGGCAAAGCTGCCCAGCACCATCGCCGTGACCGGCAAGGTGATGTGCCAGAGGTAGTCGGTGATGCGCGCGCCCCAGCTCAAGGTCTCCCAGTTGGACGAGGTCAGCCCGCGCAGCGGAAACCATTGCAGCTGCCCGCCGAAGATCACCAGCAACGCAACGCCCAGCACAAAGCCCGGAATCGCATAGCCGGTCAGCACCAGCAAGGTGGTGACGAAATCAAAACGCGAGCCGGCACGCACCGCCTTGGCCACGCCCAGTGGCACCGCCACCAGGTAGCTGATAAAAAAGGTCCACAAACCCAGGCTGACGGAAACCGGCAGCTTCTCCTTGATCAGCTGCCAGACGTCTTTGTTCTGAAAGAAGCTCTTGCCCAGGTCAAAGCTCAAAAACTGCTTGAGCATCAGGTAAAAGCGCTCCGGCGCCGGTTTGTCAAAACCGTAAAGCGCCTTGATCTGCTCAACGCGTTTTGGATCCACGCCCTGCCCGCCCCGGTAGCTCAGGCCACCCCCCTCAGCGCCGCGGCCGGCACCCGCTTTGGCCTCAGCCATGTACTGCTCCACCGGCCCGCCCGGCACAAACTGCGTCACCACAAAGGTGATCAGCAGCACGCCGAACAAAGTCGGAATCATCAACAGACAGCGTTTGAGAATGTAGGCAAACATGATCAGAGCCCTGCAAAGCCCAGCGGGGGCCGTGGAACTGGCTCCGCCAGGCCACAGGCGCCGCCCCCTTGGAGGGGGGAAGGCGTTACGCGAAGCGAACGTCCGACGGGGGTGTTCATTTTTTCCACCAGGTGTTAATGATCCAGGTCTCGCCAGGCGCATAAGGCGGCATCTGGCCCGGCATGGCAAGGCGGCGGGCGTTGTACACCACGCGGTGGGTGCCGGCCGTCCACTGCGGCAGCAGATAGTGGCTGTGCGCCACGATGCGCTCCAGAGCACGGCAGGCGGGCAGCAGTTCAGCCTTGGTTTTGGCGCCGGTCATTTTGGTAATCATGGCATCGATCGCGGGATTGGCGGCGCCGCTGAAGTTGCCCGAGTCTTCCGTGGAGGCGGCCTTGGTGCCGAACAGGTCGGCAAACTCCTGGCCCGGGTTGTTGGTGCCGGGATAGGCGATGGAGATGATGTCGAACTGGAATTTGTCCAGGCGCTGCTGGTACAGCGCGAAATCGGCCTGGCGGAAGCTGAGCTGTATGCCCAGTTTTTCAAGGGCGCGCATCCACGGCGAAATCGTGCGCACACCGCCTTCGCTGCTGTCCAGGTATTCGAGCACCATGGGCTCGCCCTTGGCGTTGCGCAGCTTGCCATCCCGCACTTCCCAGCCGGCTTCCTTCAGCAAGGCCTGGGCACGGCGCAAATTGGCGCGCAAGGAAGAATCACCATCGGTGCGCGCCGGCACGTACATGGGGCCGAACGCCGCTGCCGGGATGTCTTTGCGCCAGGGCTCCATCAGGGCCAGCTCTTCGGGCGCCGGCAGGCCGGTGGCATGGCAGTCGGTGTTGCCAAACAGGCCCGACACGCGCTGGTAGGCGCCGTAAAACAGCTGGCGGTTCATCCATTCGTAGTCAATCGCCAGGCCCAGGGCCTCGCGCACGCGCGGGTCCTTGAGCTTTTCGCGCCGGGTATTGAGCACATAACTCTGGAAGCCCGAAGGCAGGCTGTGCTTGAACTCGCCTTTGACGAGCTCGCCGCTGTCAAAGCGTTTGCCGCTCAGGCGCCGGGCCCAGTCGCCGGCCGAGAAAAACCGCATGATGTCGAACTCGCCGGCTTTCAGCGCCTCCAGCCGGGCGGTGTTGTCCTTGTAGATCTTGACGGTGACGCTGTCGAAATTGTCGGTGCCGACCCGGACATTGAGCTTTTCCCCCCAGTAAGCCTTGTCGCGCACATAAGTGATGTCTTTGCCGAAAACCACCGGGCCGATACGGTAGGCTCCGCTGCCGATCGGGATATCGGTCACGACCTCGTTAAAGGGCTTGGCCTTGCCGGTAGCGTCCATGCCCCACTTGCGGCTGAACACCGGCAAGCCGCCCACCGTCAGCGGCAGTTCGCGGTTCGGCTTCTTGAAGCGAAAGCGCACCGTGCGCTCACCGGTGACCTCACAGGCCGCGACGTCTTCGAGCAGGGTTTTGTAGGCCGGCGAGGTATGCGGGCCCATCAGGGTGTCAAAGCTGTACTTGACGTCGGCGGCCAGCACCGGGTCGCCATTGTGAAAGCGCGCCTCCTTGCGCAGGCGGAAGGTGGCCGTCAGCCCGTCGGACGACACCTCGACGTCTTCGGCCAGCAGGCCGTAGCCTGAGGCGGTCTCGTCCATCGCGCCTGTCAGCAGCGAGTCGAACATGAAGTCCGACAGGTAGGCCGGCGCCGAGCCTTTGATGGTGAAGGGGTTGTATTTGTCGAAGGTCGAGTAGCGCAGGTTGCTGACCAGGCGCAGGTCGCCGCCCTTGGGCGCGGCGGGGTTGACATAGTCGAAGTGGGCAAACCCCGCGGGGTACTTGAGGTCTCCCCAGAGCGCATAGCCGTGCGCGGCCCATGACGGTGATGAAAGACCCAGCAGGACCCAAACCAGCAAACTTCGCATGCGACAATTCTGCACTACTTGAGTCGGCGGGATTGCAGTGCACCGGCACCGCGTTCCCTGCCCCCTTCACCTGTTTAACCGTTACGTACCTACTGGAGCTCTCCCGCATGGCCACACACACTGGATTCCTCACCGGCAAAAAACTGTTGATCACGGGCGTGCTCTCCAACCGGTCCATCGCCTACGGCATTGCCAAGGCCTGCCATGCCCAGGGCGCCGAACTGGCCTTCGGCTACGTCGGTGAGCGCTTCAAGGACCGCATCACCGAGTTCGCGGCCGATTTCGACTCCAAGCTGATTTTTGACTGCGACGTGGGCGACGACGCGCAGATCGAGAAGATGTTTGTTGACCTTTCCAAAACCTGGCCGACCTTTGACGGCTTTGTGCACAGCATCGGCTTTGCGCCGCGCGAGGCGATTGCCGGCGATTTCCTGGACGGCCTATCGCGCGAAGCCTTCAAGATTGCCCACGACATCAGCGCCTACAGCTTTCCGGCGATGGCCAAGGCAGCCCTGCCCTACCTGAACAAAAAATCCGCCCTGCTCACGCTGACTTACCTGGGCGCCGTGCGTACTGTGCCCAACTACAACACCATGGGCCTGGCCAAGGCCAGCCTGGAAGCCTCGGTGCGTTACCTGGCCGAGTCGCTGGGCCCCAAGGGCATGCGCGTCAACGGCATCAGCGCCGGCCCGATCAAAACCCTGGCTGCCAGCGGCATCAAGGGCTTCGGCAAGATTTTGAGCGTGGTGGCCGAGGCCTCGCCGATCCGCCGCAATGTGACGATTGAAGACGTCGGCAATGTCGCCGCCTTTTTGCTGAGCGACCTGGCCGGCGGCGTGAGCGCCGAGATTACCTATGTCGATGGCGGCTTCAGCCACGTGGTGGGCGGCATTGCGGAGCCGGCGGAAGCGGGCTGAAGCCTGACGGGCGGCCTTCGGGTGCGCCGGCTCAGCGCTCAGGGCTGAGTCCAGTAGTCGTAACTCCAGACCGTTTCAAAGCCCGCGCGCCGGTATAAGGCCAGCGCCGGTGTGTTGACGTCTTCGACCTGCAGGAACACCCGTGTTATGCCCCGCTGTGCCGCAACGTCCGCAATACCTGCCAGGACCCGCCCGGCCAGCCCCCGGCCCCTGAAGCCCTGGTCGGTACGCATGCCGTGCACGCTGGACCAGCCGTGGCTGAATGCGCCGGCGCCGGCCGCCACGGTTTTGTCCTGGTCACGAACGCTGGCGAACACCGAACCCTGCGCACGGCTCAAGGCCTTGACCCGGCTGGCGCCATCTACCGGGTCAAAGCCTTCGGCCAGAAAGAGCGCTGCCCACCCCGCATCGGGTGAATCTGCGGTTTCGGCGGGGGTGGCGGTGCAGACGTCGCGCATGGTCTTCACGGCCGCCACCTGGACCAGCACCGGCTTGCCGGTCTGGTAGCCGCGCCGCGCCAGCTCTTGCCGCAAGCTGTCGAAACAGGCCGCCTGAGCCAGGCGGAACACCGTACGCAGCCCGCGTGCCCGGTAGCGCGCCTCAATCTGGTCGACCATGGCGTTTTCAACCGGGCCGTGGCGCAAGGGCACCGCGCTGCGGGCCCGGCTCACCGTTCCGCTGTCAAAGGGCAGCAGCCAGCCCTGAAATTCTTCAACGGCTTCGGGTGATACCGCCGCAACGGTGGCTCGCTCTATGGTTTCAATATCGCTCGGCGTCATGGGGGAAATCGCAGCGCCGGGCGCCACGGAAAGTCGGTTGTCGATCACCAGATTATTGACGCAATGGGTTACACATTTGACCCCTGGGAAACCGTCGGGGGCTGTTCGAGACTAGTAAGCCCGCCCGTTGAATTGCTCAACAGGAATGGCGGCGAGGTCAACGCCCTCCAGGCAGCGCACATTGATGGCAGCCATACCCTTGCCGCTCGGGTCTGTGCCTTCGCCATAAGGGTGAATGCCGCAAGTCGGACAAAACCGGTGGTGGATGGCGTGCTTGTTGAACAGGTAGGTGCTGGCGTTTTCCTCCGGCGTCAGCAGCCGGAGTTTGTCGCGGGGCACAAACCAGTGGAGCGCGCCTTTGCGCAGGCACATGGAGCAATTGCATGCGAGCACGCTTTCTGGCTGGCCTTCCACTTCAAAAGCGATTTTTCCGCAGTGGCAGCTTCCTTGCTGGGTCGTCATGGCTGGATTCCTTTCGTGGTCATCTGGTGACCGAAATTGTGGGGTGGAGGGTGCGGTTGCACACCAGCGGCCGAGGAGAGAAGCAGAGAAGGCCTACCGATAAACAACCGATGGCGCGGAGTCGCTTGCAACTCTGCACGCTCAAATATAGACTGTATATTCATACAGCAAAAAGTCAATCCAGGTCCGATAAATCGAAGCCAGCCAAACCAAGTACCCATGAAAAACCAGTCCCAGCTGCAAGCTTCGGCTGCCCTCATTGCTGCCCCCACGGCGCTTTTTCGCCTCACAGCCCTGCATCTGCTGTTGGCAGCCGCAGGCCTTGTCACACCGGCCTCGCCCTTAATCTCTGCCGCGTCTGGAGCAGTCCCCGCTGCGGTGCTTTCCACGCCGGGCGCCCCGCCGTTGATGCTGGCCAAAAGCTATCACCCGGGCATTTCCCCACCCGACTACTGGGTGAGCGAAAAGTACGACGGCGTACGCGGCTACTGGGACGGCGAAAAGCTGCTGACCCGGGGCGGCGAGCGCATTGCCGCCCCCGCCTGGTTCACTGCGGGCTGGCCCAAAGTGCCCATGGACGGAGAGCTGTGGGCTGGCCGCGGCCAATTTGCCAGGGCCGTCTCGACGGTACGCCAGCAAAAACCGGATGACGCCGCCTGGCGGGGCATGCGCTACATGGTATTTGACTTGCCCGCACAAAGCGGCCGCTTCAGCGACCGGGTGCCGGCCCTGGGCGGCGTCGTGAGCCGTATCGACCAGCCCTGGGTGCAAGCTGTGGCGCAATCCAAAGTGCCCAACCACCCCGCCCTTCAGGCGCTGCTGACCAGGACCGTCAAAAGTGGTGGCGAAGGGCTGATGCTGCACCGCGGCGCTTCGCTCTACAAAAGCGGCCGTAATGACGACCTGCTCAAACTCAAAACCCATGAAGACACCGAGGCCCGCGTGGTTGGGCACATTCCGGGCAAAGGCAAATACGCCGGCCTGGTGGGCGCCCTGCTGGTAGAAATGCCGGGCCAGGATGGCAAGGCGGCCCAACGCTTCAAGCTGGGCACGGGCCTGAGCGATGAGCAGCGCCGCAATCCGCCACCCGTCGGCAGCACCGTTACCTACCGTTTTCGGGGGTTGAACGACAGCGGGATTCCGCGCTTTGCGAGTTTTATGCGGACGCAGGAAGAAGCAGCGCTTTAACTGCCCCGAATCAAGCCCTCCGGAATCAAGCTCCCGGGGTTAGGCGCCCAGAAAAAAGCCGGCACATCAGCGCCGGCCAAGTGTTTTTTGCCGCTACGGCTGAGCGCAGCCTCCGGTCTGCTCAACCCACCGCGCTACTTCTTCACGCAGTCGGCGTAGTAGCGGGTTTTGCCTTTGGCGTCGACCTCTTCCACCAGGCCGTGGATATCGGTTTCAAAGCCCGGGCACTGCGCATTGAATTCGCGCGAGAACTTCAGGTAGTCCACGATGCGCTTGTTAAACACCTCGCCCGGAATCAGCAACGGAATGCCCGGTGGGTAAGGCGTGACCAGTCCTACGGTGATGCGGCCTTCCAGGTGGTCGATCTCGACCCGCTCCGTCGTACGGTGGGCGATGTGGGCGTAGGCGTCGCTGGGCTTCATGGCCGGGGCCAGGTCGCTCAAATACACCTCGGTGGTCAGGCGGGCGATGTCGTACTTGGCATACAGGGTATGGATGTGCTGGCACAAATCGGCCAGGCCCATGCGCTCGTACTTGGGGTACTTCTGGCAGAACTCCGGCAGGATGCGCCACATCGGCTGGTTCTTGTCGTAGTCGTCCTTGAACTGCTGCAGCGCCGTCAGCAGCGTGTTCCAGCGGCCCTTGGTGATGCCGATGGTGAACATGATGAAGAAGCTGTAGAGGCCGGTTTTTTCGACGATCACGCCGTGTTCAGCCAGGAACTTGGTCACGATGCTGGCCGGGATGCCGGTTTTGGCGAACTTGCCGTTCAGGTCAAGCCCGGGCGTGACGATGGTGGACTTGATCGGGTCCAGCATATTGAAGCCGGTGGCCATCTGACCGAAGCCGTGCCAGTTGTTGGCGCCGTTTTTGGCCGTCTTGGCGCTGCGGGATTCACCCTTGATGATCCAGTCCTGGGCTTCGCCGATCCCCTCTTCGACCAGCTTGTCCGGCCCCCAGACCTTGAACCACCAGTCGTCACCGTATTCCTCGTCGATCTTGCGCATCGCGCGGCGGAAGTCCAGCGACTCGGCAATGCTTTCTTCGACCAGCGCGGTGCCGCCGGGCGGCTCCATCATGGCCGCGGCCACATCGCAACTGGCGATGATGCTGTACTGCGGCGAGGTCGAGGTGTGCATCAGGTAGGCCTCGTTAAAGAGGTGCCTGTCGAGCTTCACATCCTGCGAGTCCTGCACCAGCACGTGGCTGGCCTGGCTGATACCGGCCAGCAGCTTGTGGATGGACTGGGTGGCATAGACAACCGCCTTTTTCGGCCGGACGCGATTCTTGCCCATGGCATGGTAGGCGCCGTAGAACGGGTGGAAAGCGGCGTGCGGCAGCCAGGCCTCATCGAAGTGCAGGTTGTCGATGTAGCCGTCCAGCATGCCTTTGATGGTCTCGGTGTTGTAGAGCACGCCGTCGTAGGTGGACTGCGTCAGCGTCAGCACGCGCGGCTTGACCTTGCTGCTGTCTACACCCTTGAGCAGCGGGTTGGCATCGATCTTGGCGCGGATGGCGTCCGGCTCGAATTCGCTCTGCGGAATCGGGCCGATGATGCCGAAGTGGTTGCGCGTCGGCTTCAAAAACACCGGAATCGCCCCGGTCATGATGATGGAGTGCAGGATGGACTTGTGGCAATTGCGGTCAACCACCACCACGTCGCCGGGCGCCACCGTGTGGTGCCACACCATCTTGTTGCTGGTCGACGTGCCGTTGGTCACGAAGAAGCAATGGTCGGCGTTGAAGATGCGCGCCGCATTTCGCTCGCTGGCGCCGATGGCGCCATCGTGGTCCAGCAGCTGGCCGAGTTCTTCTACCGCGTTGCAGACGTCGGCGCGCAGCATGTTTTCACCGAAAAACTGGTGAAACATCTGACCGACCGGGCTCTTGAGGAAAGCCACGCCACCAGAATGGCCGGGGCAGTGCCAGGAATAGGAGCCGTCTTCGGCGTAATCCAGCAGCGCCTTGAAAAACGGCGGTTGCACGCCTTCGAGATAGCTTTTGGCTTCACGCAGGATGTGGCGCGCCACAAACTCGGGCGTGTCCTCAAACATGTGAATGAACCCGTGCAGCTCGCGCAGGATGTCGTTGGGGATATGGCGCGAGGTCTTGGTTTCGCCGTAGACGTAAATCGGCACGTCCAGATTCTTGCGGCGCACCTCTTCGATAAAGGTGCGCAGGTTGAGCACAGCGGGGTCGAGATCGGGGCCCGGCGAGAACTCTTCGTCGTCGATTGACAGGATGAAGGCGCTGGCCCGGCTTTGCTGCTGGGCAAACTGCGACAGATCGCCGTAGCTGGTGACGCCCAGCACCTCAAAGCCTTCGCTCTCTATGGCCTGCGCCAGCGCGCGGATACCCAGTCCGGAGGTGTTTTCGGAGCGGAAGTCTTCGTCAATGATGACAATGGGAAAGCGGAATTTCATGGCTTGGGCTGGAGTTCAAGGTCGCCCTGAACCTGTCGGAGGGCATGGGAAACGCTCAATGGGCATAGACAGGTTGAGCCCGGGCGGTGAGAGGAAGCTTTTTCCAAGCAGCGAAGTGTAAGGACATATTGTTGCGCTACGCTTGTCTTGGGGTCTAATTGCCCCAAAATGTAGCGGATGACCGACAAAAGGAGGAAGCATGAGTGAATCGACTATCTGGTGGCTGCTGGCCGGTGTGGCCGTCGCGGTGGAACTGGTAACCGGGACCTTCTACCTGCTGATGATTGCGGTGGGCTTTGTGGCGGGCGCCATCGCCGCCCACCTGGGCCTGGCGCTGGTGGGCCAGATCTTGGTGGCGGCGGCGGTCGGTGGCGGCGCGGTTGCCGCCTGGCACTGGCAGCGCAGCAAAAGCCCGGCTCCCCTGCCGGCCAACGCAAACCGCGACGTCAACCTGGACATCGGCGAGCCGGTGCAGGTGTCTCAATGGAACCCGGACGGTACGGCGACGGTGAAATTCCGTGGCGCCAACTGGACGGCCGTGGCTGCGGACCCGTCTGAGCCGGGCAACCCGGGCAACTTCCGCATCAAGGAAATGCTGGGCAACCGCCTGGTCATTGAAAGACTGTAGGCTTGAGGGAGCCTCGGCCTGCACCTTCATCAAGTTCAGATCAGGTACAGGCCAGGGGACGCGTCAAAGCTTCAAGATTTCAAAAAGACGCACCAATCATTCATAAATAAATGGAGAAACCATGGAAATCGCAATCGTCATCCTGATCGTCGCCGGCATCTTTATCGTGCGCAGCATCAAGGTTGTGCCTCAGCAAAACGCGTGGGTGATCGAACGGCTGGGCAAGTACCACGGCAGCCTTACCCCCGGGCTGAATTTCCTTGTGCCTTTTGTCGACCGTGTGGCCTACAAACACAGCCTGAAGGAAATCCCGCTCGACGTTCCGAGCCAGGTTTGCATCACACGCGACAACACCCAGCTGCAGGTTGACGGCATCCTTTACTTCCAGGTGACCGACCCGATGCGCGCCAGCTACGGCTCATCCAACTACATCGTGGCCGTGACGCAACTGGCCCAAACCTCGCTGCGCTCAGTGATCGGCAAGCTGGAGCTCGACAAGACCTTTGAAGAGCGCGACATCATCAATGCGCAAGTCGTTGCCGCCATTGACGAAGCTGCCCTGAACTGGGGTGTGAAAGTCCTGCGCTATGAGATCAAGGATTTGACGCCCCCGAAAGAAATCCTGCACGCCATGCAGTCGCAAATTACCGCTGAACGTGAAAAGCGCGCGCTGATCGCCGCCTCGGAAGGCCGCAAACAGGAGCAGATCAACATCGCCACTGGCGAACGCGAGGCCTTTATCGCTCGCTCTGAAGGCGAAAAGCAGGCCGCCATCAACAACGCCCAGGGTGAGGCCTCTGCCATCACGGCGGTTGCCGAAGCTAACGCCAAGGCGATTGAAGTCGTCGCTGCCGCCATCCGCCAGCCCGGCGGTGAGCAAGCCGTGCAGCTGAAAGTGGCCGAAAAGGCCGTCGAAGCGTATTCACGCGTGGCCGGCGACGCGACCACCACCCTGATCGTGCCCAGCAACATGACTGAGGTTTCCGCCCTCATCAGCTCGGCCATGAAGATGGTGCAGACCAACAAGGCCTGATTCAAGCCAAGCCCAATCAACCCAACCCAAACCAGGCCTTCACGCTCCGCAGACGACATCATGAGCACAAAAAATGTTCTGGGCACCGAGCTGGTGCCCTGCTCCTACGACCCGTTGACCGGCTACTTTCGTGACGGTTGCTGCAACACGGACGCCACGGATCTGGGCTCACACCTGGTGTGCGTGCGGGTCACCGGCGAGTTTCTGGCGTTTTCTGCCGCGCGCGGCAACGACCTGAGCACGCCCCGGCCGGAGCATCGTTTTGCAGGGCTGAAGCCGGGCGACCGCTGGTGCCTGTGCGCCAACCGCTGGCGCGAAGCGCTGGAAGCCGGCTTTGCACCACCCGTCATTCTTGAATCCACCCACGCCAAGGCGCTGGAGTTTGTCACCCTGGCACAGCTGGAAAAGCACCGGTTTCTGGGCGCCGTCCATTAAACGGCTAGTAGTTGGTGCAATTTGAGACGCCAGGCGCCGGCAGCACTGCTATAATCAAAGGCTTCGCGGAAGGGTGGATGAGCGGTTTAAGTCACACGCCTGGAAAGCGTGCGTAGGGTTAAACCTACCGCGGGTTCGAATCCCGCCTCTTCCGCCAGTGAGTCAATGAAAAGCGCCCTTCGGGGCGCTTTTTCATTTGTGCCGCTTATTTGGCTCTGATAAGCCTTCAACCGCCGCGGGCCATGTCATCACTTTCGCCTGCGCGCCAACCGGCACCAGTTGGTGAACGACCTGCCCCGCAAACACCTGCTCGCGCAAGTCCTTGAGCACCTCCTGCGCACCGCCAAACGGCGTGAACACATCGATCAACCAGATCTGGTCGCCCGAAGCCCAGTCGGCCAGGGTGAGTTGATGAGGGGCAGTCCGGTAGCGCTGCACCACTTCTTCGCTGAGCCTGGCCCAGGACGCAAACGCCACAGGTGCGTCGTCTTTCAAATACAGCTTGGCCTGGTCGAGTATCAGCGCCGGCATCACACGCCACTCCAGCTCGCCGAGCAGGGTCTGGCGGCCGGCAGCCTGTTGCAGCATCAGCCAGGTGACGGGGCCAAGCAACGGAATCTTCCCCAGCACCTTGTGTGCTTGCTGTTTGGCCAGCGCGGCCAGGCCTGCCAGTTCGTCCGGAGGCAATGGCCCCGGTTGAGGTACTTTCGGCGGATTAGATGGCTTTGTCATGGTTGACGGGTTTCCAGTAAGTCGTTGATGGCATTCAGATCCGCTTCGGCCAGCGTCGCATTCGCGGCTTTCAGGCGCAGCCCTTGCATCAGTGTTTCAGCCCGTGCTTTGTGCCAGTCGCGCTGGGCCGCATACAGCTGCTGCTCGGCATTGAGCACATCGATGTTGATGCGCGTGCCAATGCGAAAGCCGATCTTGTTGGCGTCCAGTGAGCTTTTGCTGGACGCCACGGCCGACGCCAGGGCCAGAACCTGTGCCCCGCCATTTACAACGCCGGTAAATGCCTGGCGTGCCTGGGCGACCGCCTGCCGGCGCGCCGCTTCCAGGTCCTCTTCGGCCTTGTCTTTCAAAGCCAGGGCTTCGCGCAAACGCGCCTGCACACCGCCGCCGGCATAGATCGGAATCGTCAAGGTCAAGCCGATCTGGCTGGATCGGGTCCGCACCGGGATGTCGGCCGGGGAAGTGATGCTGCCGGACGTGAAGGTGTTGCTGTTGAATTTCATCGAAATCTGATCCAGTTAGCGCAGTAATTTCCATCCAAATCTGACCCACGTAGGCACTACTCTGCTTGTTTTAAAAGCGGAGGGAAATTAGGAGTGATAGACGTGGCGACATTGAATGTCATCAGACGTTGGGCATTGCGAGATCAGATGTCCATCCGCGAGATCTCAAGGCGTACAGGCCTGGCTCGCAACACAGTGAAGAAGCACCTGCGATCAGAAGAGAGCGAGCCCAAGTATCCAAGGCGGGTCAGCTCAAGCAAGCTCGATCCCTATGCCGAGAAGCTGGCCACATGGCTGGGAATTGAGGCAACAAAATCGCGGAAACAGCGGC
>NZ_FPBM01000017.1 GCF_900116715.1 Polaromonas sp. YR568 | reverse complement strand
TTCGGGCAAAAAAATGGCGCAAATTGCGCAGCCCAAAGAAAAAGCCCGGGAGTTCCGGGCCTTAAAGTGTTGTTCTTAAGCCACCGCTTCCGCCACTGGCAAATCAAGGGTTTTGATCACTATCAGGCCACTGCTGGTGGTTATTCGATGGTTATCCTTCAGTTCCGCCAAAGCCGCGGAACAGCCCTCTGAAGTGCCTGCCCTGCCTGCCGGCAAAGGCCTGCACCTACAAAAAATACCGGCGAGTCACCCGACTACCTTGCCATTGCGCGGCGGTAAGCTCTCGACAACCGGGCCCGGCCGGTACTCGGCCGCTACTCTTTTGAAAGGACATCACCATGCGCTTAGCCATTGCGACCCTTGCCATCATTGCTCCACTCTTCATGTCAGCCTGCGGCAGCACGGCCTCTTCAGGCGCTGAGGCGGCCCCCGCACCTACACCTGTGGCCACACGATGCAATGCAGCCCCTGCGCAATTTGCCGTGGGGCGGATTGTGGATGCCGCGCTGGAAAGTGATGCCCGCGCACGGGCTGGGGCCAAAACAAGCCGGGTGCTCAAGCCCGATCAGGTCGTGACGATGGAGTTCAATGCGGAGCGCCTGAACCTGTCTGTGGACAATACCGGCCGCGTGTTGCGCGTCAACTGCGGCTGAGTAGCGCGCAAGGCAGCCGGGATCAATCCGGCGGCCGCTGACAAATTCTTCTGTCAGCGCTTGCGGCCCTTGCCGTCTTCCTTCTCAGCCTGTTGAAGTTGCCGCTTGCGTTTGGCTTTGTTCAGGGCCTCGGGTTCGGGCGGGCGGTTGCGCAATGCCAGGGCTTCGCGTTCCCGGGCCGCCTTCTCGCGTCTTTTATCGCGAAAGTGCACAAAGAGCCGCCCCAGCCCAAAGCTGATCGCGCAGCTGACAACAAGAAAAATAATGGCTGGAGTTTCCATGGATCGCTTGGGCGGTTTAATCGGCCAGAAAGAGTGATTGCAGGTCGTTCAAAAAATCAAAACCGCGCTCCGTGGGCTTGACGCGGGCAAAGTCGCGTTCGATAAATCCTTTGCGCTCGGCCTCTTCCAGGCCTTTCTGAATGGCGGTAAAAGGCAGGCCCGTTTTTTCCGCAAAGTCCTGCAGCTTGAAACCGTCCCGCAGCCGCAAGGCATTGAGCATGAACTCAAACGGCAAGTCGGCGCGGCTGACTTCGGTTTCCTGCGTCACCGCATCGCCCGCCAGGGCCTTTTCCATGTAGAGCTTCGGTTCACGGTAACGCACCTGCCGCACCACACGGTGCGCAAAGCTGAGTTTGCTATGCGCGCCGGCGCCTATGCCCAGATAGTCCCCGAAGTTCCAGTAATTGAGGTTGTGAAAGCAGCGATGCCCCTGTTTGGCATACGCTGACACCTCATAGCGCTGCAGCCCCGAGGCGCCGGTCATCTCGGTGATTTTGTCGAGCATGGCGTAGGCCGTGTCTTCTTCGGGGACCACCGGCGGGAACTTGGCGAAGTAGGTATTGGGCTCAATCGTCAGGTGGTAGATGGAGATGTGAGGCGGCTGCAACGCCAATGCCTGGCGCATGTCCTGCTCAAGGCTTTGCATGGTCTGGCCGGGGAGCGCATACATGATGTCGAGATTGAAGGTGTCGAATGCCTGCGCAGCTTCTTCCACGGCAGCGATGGCCTGGGCGCGATCATGCACGCGGCCCAGAACCTTGAGGTGCTTGTCGTCAAAACTCTGCACCCCGACCGACAGGCGCGTCACGCCGGCCTGGCGAAAGGCCTTGAAGCGGTCTTTCTCGAAAGTGCCTGGATTGGCTTCCAGCGTGATCTCGCAGTCGGCTTCCAGCCGCAGGCGCGCGCGGATGTCGGCGAGCAAACGGTCTATGGCTTGGGGAGAAAACAGGCTGGGTGTGCCGCCACCAATAAAAATGCTGTGCACCATACGGCCCCAGATCAGGGGCAGCGCGGCTTCAAGGTCAGCAACGACGGCGTCGATATAACGCTGCTCGGGCATCTCGCCGACAGCCTCGTGCGAGTTGAAGTCGCAGTAGGGGCATTTCTTGAGGCACCACGGCAAATGCACATACAGCGACAACGGCGGCAAAGCCGCAAGCTGCAGCGTGCCGCTACGCATGTAATGCTGGATGTCTTGCTGAGCCATGACGGGTAATGGGGATGACGTGGGCGGCGGGCGGCTAAAGCCAACGCTCGCGCATGAGTTCAATCATTTGCCGGGCCGCTTTGCCGCGATGGCTGTTGGCATTTTTGACCTCGACCGGCAATTGCGCAAACGTTTTGCCGAATTCGGGAATAAACATCACCGGGTCGAAGCCAAAGCCATTGACACCCAATGGTTCAGGCGCGATCTGCCCCACCACGCGGCCCGAAGCGATCAAGGGCTCAGGATCTTCCGCCGAGCGAACCGCCACCAGCGTGCTGACCAGCGCGGCGCGGCGTTGGGATGCTTCGGTCAAACCGGCCATTTGCTCAAGTAAAGCCTTGACGTTGTTGTCATCGCCCTTTTCATAGCCGAACTGGGTGGCGTAGAAGGCCGTGTCTACGCCCGGCAGGCCGCCGAAGGCGTCGACGCACAAACCGGCATCGTCTGCCAGCGCCGGCAGGCCACTGAGACGGGAGGCCTGTCGGGCCTTGGCCAGCGCATTCTCCACAAAAGTACGAAACGGCTCTTCGGCCTCGGGCAAGCCCAGATCGGCCTGGCTGACGAGCGCCACCCCCAGCGGAGCCAGCATCGCCTTCAACTCGGCGAGCTTGCCCTTGTTATTTGATGCGAGGACGATTTTCATAAGCAAAAAGTGGCTGCAGGCCAATAGATACGAGCGCAAGCAGCTACTAGTTTGATAGCGAAGCCTTTTGCAGCCCGACCAGCTCCTTGATGCCTTTTTCGGCCAGCACCAGCAGCGCATCCATCTCTTTACGCGAAAACGCCGCGCCTTCGGCCGTGCCCTGCACTTCCACGTAGTTGCCGGCGCCGGTCATGACGACATTCATGTCGGTGTCGCAGGCCGAGTCTTCGGTGTATTCAAGATCGAGCAGCGGCGTGCCCTGCACGATGCCGACCGAAATGGCGGCCACGTGGTCAATGATGGGGGTTTGCTGGAGCTTGCCGCTGGCGATCAAGGTATTCACTGCATCCTGCGCGGCGACGAAGGCGCCGGTGATGCTGGCCGTGCGGGTGCCGCCGTCGGCCTGGATGACGTCGCAGTCGAGGTGAATCGTGCGTTCACCGAGCTTCTTCAAATCAAACACCGTGCGCATCGAGCGGCCGATGAGGCGCTGGATTTCCTGGGTGCGGCCGCTTTGTTTGCCGCGGGCGGCCTCGCGGTCGCTGCGGGTATGTGTGGCGCGCGGCAGCATGCCGTATTCGGCCGTCACCCAGCCTTCGCCACTGCCTTTTTTATGGCCGGGGACTTTTTCTTCGACAGAGGCGGTGCAAAGCACTTTTGTGCCGCCGAATTCGATCAGCACCGACCCTTCGGCATGGACGGTGTAGTGGCGGGTAATGCGCACAGCGCGCAATGCATCGGCTGCGCGCGCGCCGCTTCGTTCAAACTGACTCATGATGGATGGCTTTCTGGCGAAGTGCCGGACAGGTAGGCGAATAAGAAATACGGGGAAAAACGGAAACGGCGCCAAACGGCGCCTGCGCTGAGGCCTGAACCCGCAACAGGAGGTGTCAGGCCTTTTTGGCGGCGGAGCGGCGTATGGCTTCGTTGATCTCGGCGATCGATCTTTCGATGGTCGCTTCATCAAGGTCATCCACCACGGAATCGAGCACGCCGGCCTGGATGGTCGAGGCAAACACCCCGTCCATGATGCTGTCGGTAGACACGCCCCGGGTCGACTCGAAGGCGTCGGGTGTTTCCCATTCCATGGCCAACACCGTGACGTTGTCGCTGTGCTCGCCACCGGTACGCAAGGCGTTTTCGACCAGATCAGGCACGGCATCCGACACGCCTTTGCTGGCCAGGTGGCGGACAATTTCCGCGTCGCTCAGGCTGCCCCAAAGGCCGTCGGAGCACAGCAAAAGCTTGTCGCCCTGCTGCAGGGTGACGGGCCCTGCCACGTCAAAGACGGGCTTGGTGGGCGAACCCAGGCAGGTGAAAAGAATGTTGCGATTGACGCGCTCCAGCTTGATCACGCCGGCGCTTTGCTGCTCAAGGTAAGAATGGTCGCGGGTACGCGTCAGCAATTCGCCGTCACGCACCACATACAGGCGGGAATCGCCGCAGTGCACCCAGGTAGCGCCGGTGCCTTGCAAAATGGCCGCTACCAGCGTGGTGCGGGGCGTGTCGAGCATGCCTTTTTCACTGGCATAACGAATGATCTGGTGATGCGCCGCCATCAGGGCGGTCGACAGGAATTCGGTCGTGTCTTCAATGACGGGGCGCGCTTCCTTCTGGTAGAGCGCGGAGATGGTCTGCAGCGCCAGCTGCGCCGCCACCTCGCCTTCGGGGTGGCCGCCCATGCCGTCTGCCAGCACGAACAAGCCCGATTCGCGCGTGTAGCAATAGCCCATGCGGTCTTCGTTTTTCTCGCGCCCGCCTTTTCGGCTCACCTGAAAGACTGAGAATTTCATTTGAATTTCGTCGCAAAGCCAGTGGCCTTACGCGCGGTTTTTTTGGTGTCGGACACCATGTTGTCGAACTGCAGGCGGACCTTTTCGCTGACGGTCAGCTTGGTGTAGCGGCGCTCGCCTTCCCGGCTCAGCTCTTTCTGCAGGGCAAAAACCGACTGTGGGCGTGACAGGGGATCGAGCGACATGCACCACTCTACAACCTCAATCAGGTTATCGGAATAGACGCCACGCAAACGGGACAGGGCAAGCGACAAACGGTCTTTTTCAAGACGCTGCGGCGCATCGTTGGGCGGATAGCCCTGCATGGTGGCGTAAATGCAGGCGCCAATGGCATAAATGTCGGTCCACGGGCCCATGGACGAATCCCGGCGGTACATCTCGGGTGCGGCAAAGCCGGGGGTGTACATCGGGCGAATGAAATTGCCTTCCTTGCTCAGCACTTCACGGGCGGCGCCGAAGTCGATCATCACGGCGCGGTTGTCGTCGGTGATGAAAATATTGGCCGGCTTGATATCCAGGTGGAGCATCTTGTGCTGATGCACGATGCGCAGCCCGCGCAGAATTTCGTCAAAAAGCGAGCGAATCGTTGATTCGCGGAACACTTTCTGCTTTTTCAGCTCCCGGGCGGTGATGATGAAGTCCTGCAGCGTGCCGCCTTCCAGGTAATTCATCACCATGTAGACGGTTTCGTTCTCGCGGAAGAAATTCAGCACGCTCACCACGGATCCGTGCGCAATCTGGGCCAGCGAGCGGCCTTCTTCGAAGAAGCTTTTGAGCCCCAGGCGGTACAAGGAGAGCTTTTCAGGCTGCACTTGCGGCAACAACTCGCCCGGGGAGCGGCTTGCCAGAGAAGACGGCAGGTATTCCTTGATGGCTACCTGCTGGCCTTCGTTGTCGACGGCCAAGTAAACTACGCCGAAACCACCGGCCGAAAGTTTTCGCACAACACGATAGCCACCAATCACGGTGTCGGGCGGCAATGGTGCGGGCTTGACCTTTGACATAATTTGGGATGAGGCAGACATGACAATGTCAGCCTGGTCTTGTTCTCTCTCTAGTAAAGCGTATTTACAAATGTCAGTTTACAGCATGACGGGTTACGCAGCCGTGCAATCGAGCATGGCGCAATCCGCCCCGGAAACTGATTCGGGTGCGGATGCCAGTTCCCGTTTAGGCGTCGAGATACGTTCCGTCAACAGCCGGTTTCTGGATCTGGCCTTTCGGCTTCCCGATGAACTGCGGCAGGCGGAGCCAGCCTTGCGTGAGTTGCTTACCGGCAAGCTCAAGCGGGGCAAGGTGGAAGTCCGCGTGTCCCTCGAAAGCACCTCGGCCGGCACCTTGCGTGCGCCTTCGTCTGCCACATTGCAGCGCCTGGGCTCCCTGGAAGACAGCATCAAATCCTGGCTGCCCCAGGCAGCGGCGCTGAGCGTGGCGGATATCCTGCGAATCGCCACCAATGAAGACAAGAAGCCTCACGACTACAGTGACGAACTGCTCAAACTGGCCAAAAATGCCTTGAAGGAGCTGATGGCAGCCCGTGAGCGCGAAGGCGCCCGGCTGGCTCAGATGCTGCTTGACCGTACGGCGCAGCTGCGGGCGCTGGCCGCGCTGGCGGTACCCATGGTCCCAAAACTGGTGGAGCAGCAAAAAAACCGCTTTCTGGAGCGCTGGAAAGAGGCCATGGCCTTGTCCGACAGCACCGCCCTGCCAGAAATCGCCCAGGACAGGGCGCTCACCGAAGCCACCGCCTTTGCCATCCGGATTGACGTAGCCGAAGAGATCACCCGCCTTTCGTCTCACCTGGATGAAATCGACCGCCTGCTCTCAAGCGGCGGGGAGCTGGGCAAACGCCTCGACTTTCTGATTCAGGAACTGCACCGTGAAGCCAATACGCTGGGTTCCAAGTCCGCGTCCCTGGAGCTCACCCGTATTTCTGTCGACATGAAAGTGCTGATCGAGCAGATCCGCGAGCAGGTCCAGAACATCGAGTAATGCGCCATTTACTACAAAACCTATAGCAATAAACGCACAGTACGCATGGACTACCCCGGAAATCTCTTTGTAGTAGCCGCCCCCAGCGGGGCGGGCAAATCCAGCCTGGTGAAGGCCCTGATGGAGCTGGATTCACGTATCCAGCCTTCGGTGTCGCACACCACCCGCCCGCCTCGCGGCCAGGAAAAGCACGGCAGGGAGTACTTTTTCCTGTCACCGGAAGATTTCGATGGCATGGTGAAGCGCGACGCCTTCCTGGAATGGGCGCATGTGCACGGTCACCGCTATGGCACGTCCCGGCAAACCATTGAGGAGCGGGTGGCCCATGGCGCCGATGTAATTCTGGAAATCGATTTCCAGGGCGCCATCAACATCAAGCGTATTTTTGCCAATGCGGTGCTGATTTTCATCCTTCCGCCCAGTTGGGAAGAACTTCGCTCCCGCCTGCAGCGGCGCGGTGAAGACACGGCGGAAGTCATCGAATTACGGCTTAAAAATGCCGCGCTTGAGATGGCCCAAGCCCGGGAATTCGACTTCGTTATAATCAATGAGTTGTTTGAGCGGGCAGTTTTCGACCTGAAAACCATTGTGCATGCCCAGCGGCTCAAGTTTTCGGCCCAGCGGCGAGCCCGTGCCGAGACCTTCCAGGCCCTTCAAATTCCCTGATTTCATCGCTTTTCACCTTATCGATCACACCGGAGATCACCATGGCCCGCATTACCGTCGAAGACTGCCTCGAGAAAATCCCGAACCGCTTCCAGCTCGTTCTGGCCGCCACGTACCGCGCACGCATGCTCAGCCAAGGGCACGCCGCCAAGATCGAAAGCAAGAACAAGCCAGGCGTCACCGCCCTGCGCGAAATCGCCGAAGGCAAGATCGGCCTGGAAATGCTGAAAAAAGTACCCACCTGATTCAAAGCTTGGCTCGATAAAAAGCACCGCCTGGCGGTGCTTTTTTCATTTCTGGCCCCATAAAGTCCACTTTTTTTACCTTTTATCCTCGCCGCGATACATTTAAGGCATGAGCGCCATGCTTTCGCCCGTCATTTCCAGCAAATCGACCCCTGCAGCCGCCAACGCCGCAGCGGCCAGTTTTGCTGCGCTGACCGCCAAGCTGGACTACATGAGCGCCGCCGACATCGAGAACGTGCGCCGCGCCTATCGCTTTGCCGATGAGGCCCATTTGGGCCAGTTGCGCAACAGCGGCGAACCTTACATTACCCATCCGATCGCCGTTGCACAGCAATGTGCGGAGTGGAAACTGGACGCGCAGGCGCTCATGGCCGCGCTGCTGCATGACGCCATTGAGGACTGTGGGGTCACAAAGCCGGAACTCATAGAGCGTTTTGGGGCGCCTGTCGCCGAGCTGGTGGACGGGCTCACCAAGCTTGAAAAGCTGGAATTCAACACGCGAGAAGAAAACCAGGCCGAGTCGTTCCGGAAAATGCTGCTGGCAATGGCGCGGGATGTCCGGGTCATCCTGATCAAGCTGGCAGACCGCACGCACAACATGCGCACCCTGGGTGACGTGCCACGCGCCAAGTGGACGCGCATATCGCGTGAAACCCTCGATATCTACGCGCCCATAGCACACCGCCTGGGCTTGAACACAACTTACCGGGAACTGCAGGACCTGTCTTTTCAGCATCTGCACCCCTGGCGTTATGCCACCTTGACCAAGGCCCTGCAACGGGCCCGCGGCCGCAGGCGCGATGTGATCAAGCGGGTGCAGGGAGAAGTCGAGTCTGCCTTCGACAATGCGCACGTGCCTGTGCACATCTCGGGCCGCGAAAAGACGCTTTACTCCATCTACAGGAAGATGGACGAAAAACACCTGTCGTTTGCGCAGGTGACTGACTTATATGGCTTCCGGGTGATCGTCAAAGACCTTACCGCCTGCTATACGGCCATGGGGGTGTTGCACCAACTCTACAAACCCCTGCCCGGCAAGTTCAAAGACTACATCGCAATTCCGAAAATCAACGGCTACCAGTCGCTGCACACCACGCTGGTTGGCCCTTTCGGCACCAACATCGAGTTCCAGATGCGTACCGAGGCCATGCACGTGGTGGCGGAATCCGGCGTCGCCGCGCATTGGTTATACAAGGCCACCGACCCTGATGGTGACGCTTCGCAGCGATTGGGAGCGCAGTGGCTGCAATCGCTCCTGGACATCCAGCATGAAACCCGGGATGCCGCCGAATTCTGGGATCACGTCAAGATCGATCTCTTCCCCGAAGCGGTTTACGTTTTTACGCCCAAGAGCCAGATCATGGCCATGCCGCGCGGCGCAACCATTGTGGACTTTGCCTACGCCATTCACAGCGATGTGGGGCACCGCGCCGTCGCAGCCAAAGTCAATGGCGAGCAGGTGCCCCTGCGATCCGAGCTGCACAACGGTGACGTGATCGAGATCATCACCGCCTCCGTCTCCAGCCCTAACCCAGGCTGGCTGGGCTTTGTTCGCACGGGCAAGGCGCGCTCCAAGATACGCCATCACTTGAAAACCATGGCGCTTTCAGAATCGCAGGATCTGGGCGAAAAAATGCTGGCCCAGGCCTTGCGGGCCGAAGGTATTGAGCGTGAGCGCCTTCCGGAAGACGACGAGGCTCATCACGCCACCTGGGAAAAGATCCTGCGCTTTACCGGCAACCGCTCCCGTGCAGATTTGCTGACCGACATCGGCTTGGGCAAGCGGATTGCCAGCATGGTGGCCAAACGCATCGTGACCCTGCTTGCCGAGACCGGCGAAAAACCCAATGCGCTGCTGATGAGCCGCGAGCGCTATACCGCCCATGAGTCGGTCTCGCAGGGCGGGCTGGTGATCGACGGGAGCGAAGGCGCTTCGGTGCAGTTTGCGCCCTGCTGCCGGCCGATTCCCGGTGACGGCATCGTCGGCTACCTGGGCCGCGGCGAGGGCCTGGTCATACATACAGACGATTGCGCGGTTGCCAAGCGCTTGCAACACCGTGACAGTGAGCGCTTCATCGCCGTGGACTGGTCCGACGAGCCGGTGCGCACCTTTGAGACCAATTTGCTGGTGACTGTTTCCAACGGCAAGGGAGTGCTGGCGCGCGTAGCTGCCGCGCTGGCCAGTGCCGAGGCTGACATCACTCACGTAGACATGCAGCAGGAGCCTTCACACGACGCCACCGACCTCCGCTTCGGTGTGGCTGTGCGTGACCGCATACACCTGGCTTCCGCCTTGCGAAGTGTGAAACGCACCCCTTCTGTACTAAGAGTGCAACGGGCCAAATCGACCGGCTAACCCACCGTCTTGCCGGGGGCCGGATAGTCCACCGTCAAGATCTCAAGCGTCTGCAAGCCCTGGGGGGTGTGCAGGCTCACTTCATCACCCACCTTTGCCTTGAGCAAGGCCCTGGCGACAGGCGATATCCAGCTGATCTGACCCAAAGCGCTGTTGGCCTCATCGATCCCCAGGATGGTCACGGTGCGCTCCGTGCCGCTGTCATCGGCGTAGGTCACGGTGGCGCCAAAGAAAGCCTGGTCACGGCCGTGATGGATGGAGGGATCGCTGATCTCGGCAATCTCCAGCCTCTGTGTCAAAAAACGGATGCGCCGGTCTATCTCACGCAGACGCTTTTTGCCGTAGTGATAGTCGCCGTTTTCGGAGCGGTCGCCATTGCTGGCAGCCCAATGGACAACGTCCACCATCTTGGGGCGCTCGTTATCAATCAAGTCCAGCAGCTCGCTGCGCAGACGCTCGTAGCCTTGGGGCGTAATGTAGTTTTTGCCGCCCGCAGGCAGGGGCGCAAGCGCCGGTTCGTCGTCGTCCGGCTCGGTTTCTTTGGTAAAGGCTTTGTTCATGCTCCGGCCACCATAGCATTCATGGCTGCCGGCCGTGAATGCTTCTAGAAATCTTCCACCTTGAGCACCAGGGGATTGTCCGGCGTGTAAGCAACCCCCGCCACGACCAGATCGACGGCCCGGGCGTGAATCATTTCGGCATCCAGTTCATAGGCTTTTTTCAGGGAATCCGGCCCTGACGCAGCCCCGAAGAACTCTTCCATCGCCTCACGGGAAATCCTGACCGGGATGGTCTTTCCCGCGTGCGTCAAGCCAAAACTGAGCCACTCGCCGTGGTCCTCGACATTCGATGAATCCATGTCTCTCCTCCGGAAGAAGCTTCAAGAATAGCGTAGCCTCCGATGAGCGTACAGCCCGCCCGAGGCGATGTGGCCCTAGGAAAAACCACTATCGCGCTTTAGGAAATGCCAGGAAGCGGGGCCTAAAAGCCCTTCCGGAAAGAAAAATAGCCTAGAGGCTTACGCCTCTAGGCTATTTAAATCACTTTAAAAGTGGTGCGGCTGGCAGGAATTGAACCCACGACCCCTTGGTTCGTAGCCAAGTACTCTATCCAACTGAGCTACAGCCGCTAAGCCTCAAATTATAGCTTATTTAAATGGTAGGGCGTGAGTGACTTGAACACTCGACCAAAGGATTATGAGTCCTCTGCTCTAACCAACTGAGCTAACGCCCCACACAAGAGGGCAATTGTAAGGGCCTACTTGCTATGGCTGAGGGCGGTGCTGACCAGTTTGGAGGTGATGTCGACAATCTGGATCATTTTTTCGTAGGGCATGCGCATGGGGCCGATCACGCCCAGCGTGCCCACGACCTGTCCATCAACCTCGTAGGGAGCGGTCACCACCGACAGTTCCTGGTAGGGGATGACCTGGCTTTCCCCGCCGATGTAAATCCGCACGCCCTCGGCGCGGCTTGAGACGTCGAGCAGGCGCATCAGCTGCGCTTTTTGTTCGAAAAGGTCGAACAGCTTGCGCAGATTGCCCATGTCGCCGGAGAAATCGCTGACAGCCAGCAGGTTTCGCTCACCGGAAATCACGACCTCATCCCGCGACTCGATGGCTTCGGAGCTGACCTTGACGGCCGCCTGCATCAGTGCGGCGATTTCGCCTCTGAGCGCTTCCACTTCGTTCTGCAGGCGCTCACGCACCTCTTCAATGGCCATACCGGCGTAATGCGAATTCAGGAAGTTGGCCGCTTCCACCAGTTGGGATTGCGTGTAATCGGCCTCGGTGAAGATGACACGGTTCTGCACGTCACCGTCGGGCGAGACGATGATCACCAGAAAACGCTTTTCGGACAGCCGCAAAAATTCGATATGGCGAAACACCGAAGTGCGCCGCGGCGCCATGACCACGCCGACGAACTGCGACAGGCTTGACAGCATATGCGCCGCGCTGCTGAGCACCTTTTGCGGCTGGTCGGGCGCCAAGCGGGGGGCGCTGATCTGGCCTGGCCCGGTGAAGGGGTCGCGCTGCGTGGTCAGCATGGTGTCGACGAAGAGCCGGTAGCCCCGCGCAGTGGGTATGCGGCCCGCCGAGGTGTGGGGGCTGACAATCAGGCCCAGCTCTTCCAGGTCGCTCATCACATTGCGGATGGTGGCGGGAGACAGTTCAAGCCCCGAGGCTTTCGACAGCGTGCGTGAGCCCACCGGCTGGCCGTCGGCGATATAGCGTTCAACCAGCGCTTTGAGCAGCAACCGGGCACGATCATCAAGCATGGTGACATTCTACGAAGCTTCGGTCACCGTGTTGTGATGTAATTTGCCGATGAAGTCGCAATTCCGCCATGTCGCACTGATCGGCAAGTACCACGCACAAGGTTCCCGGTCGGCACTGGAGGATATCGCGCTGTTCCTGGGCACCCAGGGCTGCGATGTGGCGATCGAGCAGGACACCGCCAGCAATACCGGACTGACGCAGTTTCCGACCCTTGACGCGGCCGGCATCGGCGCCCATTGCGACCTGGCCCTGGTGGTCGGCGGCGACGGCACCATGCTGGGTATAGGCAGGCTGCTGGCCCAATTCGGCATCCCCCTCGTGGGCATCAACCAGGGCCGGCTGGGCTTCATTACCGATATTGCCTTTGAGGACTACCAGAACACGCTCATCCCCATGCTGCGCGGCGAATACGAGGAAGACCGCCGCTGGATGATGCAGGCCAAGGTGGTGCGGGACGGCCGCTGCGTCTTCAGCGCCACCGCCATGAATGATGTTGTCGTCAACCGCGGCGCAACTGCCGGCATGGTGGAGCTTCGTGTCGAGGTAGACGGCCGTTTTGTGGCGAACCAGCGCGCGGACGGCCTGATCATCGCCTCGCCGACCGGCTCCACCGCTTATGCGCTCTCTGCCGGCGGCCCACTGCTGCATCCCTCCATCGCAGGATGGGTGCTGGCGCCCATTGCCCCGCATACCCTCTCCAACAGGCCCATCGTGCTGTCGGACTCCGGGGAAATCACGATTGAAGTGGTGGCGGGCCGGGACGCCAGTGCCAACTTCGACATGCAATCCCTGGCCAGCCTGCTGCACGGCGACCGTATTACTGTGCGGCGCTCGGAACACCAGATGCGCTTCCTGCACCCCAAGGGCTGGAGCTATTTCGATACGCTGCGTAAAAAGCTTCACTGGAATGAAGGCGGGGCCTGAACGGCCCGGATCCAAGTTATGAGCCTAAAAAGCATTTCACTTCGCGATTTTGTGATCGTCCATGAACTCGAACTGGACTTGTCCAGCGGATTCACGGTGCTCACGGGGGAAACCGGGGCAGGCAAGTCCATCCTGATTGACGCCCTTCAGCTCGCCCTGGGGGCCCGTGCCGACGCCGGCGTGGTGCGCGAGGGTGCTGCGCGTTGTGAAATCAGCGCGGAATTCGACAGCCCGGCAGGCCTGGCCCCCTGGCTGGAACAAGCCGGTTTCGACAGCGGCGATACCTTGTTGCTGCGCAGAACCATTGATGCGCAAGGCAAAAGCCGCGCCTGGATCAACGGCAGCGCAGCGACCGCAGGCCAGCTCAAGGAGATCGCCGATCAGCTGGTGGATATTCATGGCCAGCACGCCTGGCAGAGCCTGACGCGGCCCGATGCGGTGCGCGGCCTGCTTGATTCCTATGCAGACGTCTCCACCGCGGAGCTGTCCCGCCTCTGGCAGCAGTGGCGCCTGGCCCAAAAAACCCTCAGCGACGCGCGCGATGCGCAAGACAACCTGCAACGCGAACGCGAGCGCCTCTCCTGGCAGATCGGCGAGCTGAACAAGCTGGCGCCCGGTGCTGACGAGTGGGACGAACTCAATGCCCAGCACGGACGCCTGTCCAATGCGCAAGCCTTGCGCGATGCCGTGCAAACCGCCGTCGACGCATTGCAGGACGCCGACGAAAACGGCACCGCATTGCTGGGACGAGCCATCACTTCACTGCAAAGCCAGGAGCACATCGAGCCCGAATTCAAGGGAATCGTCGAAGTGCTGAACAGCGCCATGGCCCAGATGGAAGACGCAGTCCATTCGCTGAACGGCTACGCCAGGCACGCCGAACTGGAACCCCAGCGCCTGGCGGAACTGGACGAGCGTCTTTCCCTGTGGGTCAGCCTGGCTCGCCGCTACAAACGCACACCGGCAGAACTGCCCGAGTTGCTTGCATCCTGGCTGGCAGAGCTGCAAAAACTCGACGAGGCGGCTGACCTGGCGCAACTGGAAAGAAACGAGAACCAGGCAAAGTCAGCCTACCTTGAAGAAGCCGGCCAGATATCCAGGTCGCGCGGCAAGGCCGCACCCAAGCTTGCCAAGGCCATTACCCAGGCCATGCAAGGCCTGGGCATGCAGGGCGGAAAATTCGACGTTGCCCTGAGCAAACTTGAACAACCGGCCCAGCATGGGCTTGAGCAAGCCGAATTCCTGGTGGCAGGCCACAGCGGCAGCACACCACGGCCTGTAGGCAAAGTCGCCTCCGGCGGCGAGCTGTCGCGCATTGCATTGGCCATTGCAGTCACCACCAGCCAGCTGGGGCAGGCGCAGACACTCATATTCGACGAGGTCGATTCGGGTGTTGGAGGCGCGGTTGCAGAGACCGTCGGCCGCCTGATGAAACAGCTGGGCAAAGACCGCCAGGTCATGGCGGTGACTCACTTACCCCAGGTGGCGGCGTGCGCCGACCAGCACCTTGTGGTCGCCAAACGGGCCGAAAACGGCGCCACACTCAGCACAGTAGACCATGTCAATGGAGAGCAGCGCGTGGCTGAAGTAGCCCGTATGCTAGGCGGCGAGCGGCTCTCGGGCACCACACTGGCGCACGCCAAGGAAATGCTGGGCGAGTGATGGCAAGCCTGGAGATGGTCCTCATCACCGGCATGTCCGGTTCCGGTAAATCCGTGGCCCTGCATGCGCTGGAGGATGCCGGCTATTACTGCGTCGACAACCTCCCCCCCGAACTGCTGACTCCCTTCGTCGCACTGGAGCAGCAACATGGCGCCTCCAAGGTAGCGATTGCGATGGATGTGCGAAGCGCGACCTCGCTGCCCCTCGTTCCCCAGCAGCTGCGGCAGTTGCGCGATTCAGGCGTGGTGGTGCAGTCGCTTTTCCTGGATGCCAACACGGAAACCCTGGTGCGCCGTTTTTCGGAAACGCGCCGGCTGCACCCCTTGTCGCGCATCGATGCCTCCGACCAGCACCGCGCGCTGGTCGACGCCATCGAGCTGGAGCGCGAGCTGCTCGGCGAAATGCGCGAGCAGGCCCATGTGCTCGATACCAGCATGATCCGGTCCTCGCAGCTGCAGGGCTACGTGAAATCGCTGATTTCCGCGCCCATCACGCAGCTAACACTGGTGTTCGAGTCCTTCGCGTTCAAGCGGGGCGTACCCCTGGACGCCGACTACGTCTTCGATGTGCGCATGCTGCCCAACCCGCACTACGAGTCCGGCCTGCGCCAATTGACGGGGCTGGATGAGCCCGTAGCCAACTACCTCAAAGCGCACTCCGAGGTCGGCGACATGTTCAGGCACATCGAGCAGTTTCTCAACCACTGGCTGAATGCGCTGGTGCGCGATCACCGCAGCTACGTGACGGTCGCCATCGGATGCACCGGCGGCCAGCACCGCTCGGTTTACCTGGTTGAACAACTTGCGGCTGCTTTCAGCCCCCACTGGCGCACGCTGAAGCGGCACCGCGAACTGGACGCCGGCTAACCGCCCGGAGCCTAGGCGGCAAGCAGCTTGCGTATGGGCGCCGGCAGGCCCAAAGCGGGCCAGGCGTCGGGGCCGAACCAGGCACCGGGCCGTTCTTCCGACACCATGGTCTTTGGCAGGGCCTGGCTGGCACCAAAACCCGCGACCCACGGCGAAAGGTACAAGTCTTTGTGCGTGAGCACGTGCACAAACTGCGGCAAAGGGTCAAGCCGCGATTGCAAGGAAGCGGGCAGTACCGCCTTCAACTCATCGTCGCTGTCAAAAACGGGCAGGCAATACAGGCCACCCCAGACGCCGCGGCCGGGGCGTCTTTCAAGCCACACCGAACCGTCGGGCCGCTGCGCCCAGAGCAGGCTCAGGCCCTGCGCACTGCGCTTGAGCTTGCGTGTCTTCACGGGGTATTTCCCGGGGTCGCCCTCGGCAAAACCGCTGCACAGCTTCTGCACGGGGCAGAGCAGGCACTGCGGCTGGCGGCCCGCGCAAATCGTCGCGCCCAGGTCCATCAGCCCCTGGGTGTAGCGCGGCATGGCGTTGGCCAAATCCCGCCTGGGCAGCAGCTCCGTCGCCTCGTTCCACAGCGCTTTTTCATTGGCGCTTTGCGCAAGGTCGGCGGAAAACGCCAACACCCGCGTGAGCACCCGCTTGACGTTGCCGTCGAGGATAGCGACGCGCTCCGCGAAGCAGAAAGAGGCAATGGCGGCGGCGGTTGAGCGGCCTATGCCGGGCAAAGTCTGCAACTGCTCGGCGGTGCCTGGAAAGCGCCCTCCATGCAGGGCCATGACATCTTTTGCGCAGCGATGCATGTTGCGCGCGCGGCTGTAGTAGCCCAGCCCGCTCCACAAACCGAGTACCTCATCTTCGCTCGCGGCGGCGAGTTCAGCGACCGTGGGAAAGCGCGCAAGAAAGCGGGCGTAGTAATCGAGAACCGTCGCGACCTGGGTCTGCTGCAGCATGATTTCGGACAGCCACACACGATAGGGGTCGCGCGTGTTCTGCCAGGGCAGGGTATTGCGCCCGTGTGTGCTTTGCCAGCGGACGATCTCCGAGGAGAAACCGGACAGGGTTTGTGGGGCGGCTTGCTTCATCGCCGGCTCTGCGCCTTGGAAGGACGAAGACGCGGGAAAACTGGGAGTCCTGCCGGCAACGCTCAGGCGGCCTCGGGCAGGGCCGCGGCTTCAGCGGCAGCCTTGCTGGCGCTCTGCGCGTTGTCCTGCGCTGAAGGGCCACCCATCAGGTGCGCGGTCAACTCGGTGAGCTTGGTATCCAGCTCATTGAGCACGCTCTCCTGCTGGTCGATCTCGGCGATACGCTCGTCCAGCCCCGATGCGGCTTGCTGAATGCGCTCAATGGCCTCCAGCCTGCGCCCGAAATTGCGGCGCCGCTCGCGCAGCTGCGCATCCAGTTGCGATGCCGCCGACTTGTTCCAGAGCTCTACTTCGCCAAGGGCGGTTTCGTAGACCACACGCAGGCGCGTCGCCAGCGCGCGCACCAGACGCTCGGAGAATTCGGGTTGTGAAAGCTTGAGCACATTGCCGACACCCAGGTACTGGAGGTGGCTGCGCTCTATCAATTCCAGGTCGTGTTCGTAGCGAACCAGCTCAGGCTCTTTGGGCGCCTGCAGCGAAAAACTGAACTCCGCATTGAGCTGGCGGAAAGAAGCCGTCAGCATGGACTGGATTTCGCCGCTGAGGATCTGGGTTTTTTGCAAGCCCTCGCGCAGGCGCGAGAAAGTCTGGCCATAGGCCTTTTTGACGCCCAGCTTGATGCCCGGCTGTTTCAGCGCATTCGTCAACTCCGCCAGTTCGGCTTTCAGGGTCGGCGTGCTGAGCAGGTTGAATACTTCGCGCAGGAGCTTGAGATGAACCGAGCGCACCGCCTGAATCTTCGCGCCGCTGGTGTCGAATTCGGACTGTTCTTGCTCGATGCGGCTGCGCATGTGCTTGATCACGGAGATATTCTTGCCCCGCAAACCGCGCAGCTCGATCATCTGCTCGGCCAGGTCGCGCCGGCGGATATGCATGGCACGTCCGGCTTCCGTCCTGAGCTCGCCAATACCGCCGGCCACCGCCGTACGCAAAATTTTCTGGCGCTGGCCCATGACGCCTTGCCCGAGCGCAAGCTCAAGCGCCGGCAAGTGACTGGCTTCCAGCAGCTTCTTGTCGCGAGTGACCTTGGCCACCAGGCCCTTCTGGGCAGAAACGGGAATGACCTGGCTTTCAGGCAGGCCGAGAATCTCGGCAGAGGTGGCGCGCTGCTTGTCGATTTGTGCCTGTATCTGCTCCGGCGTGCTCAGGGAGTCCCACAGGGTGTCTATCTTGTTCAAAACCACCAGGCGCGCATCCGTGCCGTCGCCATCGGTGATCAGGTGCTCGCGCCAGATCGACAGGTCGGACTTGGTGACGCCGGTATCGGCGGCCAGAATGAACACCACCGCATGCGCCTGCGGGATCAGGCTGACGGTCAGCTCAGGCTCCGCGCCGATCGCGTTCAGGCCGGGCGTGTCGAGGATGACCAGGCCCTGCTTGAGCAAGGGGTGCGCGATGTTGATGAGTGCATGGCGCCACTTGGGCACCTCGACCAGACCGTCGGCGCCGGTCAGCGGGTTGTCTTCTGGGCTGTTGTCATGCCAGAAACCAAGCGCACGGGCTTCGTCTTTGGTGACGTGCCGGACTTCAGCTACCTTTTCAAGCGCCTGCGCCAGTTGCGCCGGGTCGTTGACGTCCAGGTCCAGGCGCGTCCATTTCTCGGGCACTGCGCGCCATTCCATCAGTGCCTGCTTTTGCAGGCGCGTTTCGATGGGAAGCAGGCGCAGGCAAGGCGGCACGTCCGCGTCGTAACCCAGCTCTGTCGGGCACATGGTCGTGCGGCCGGCGCTGGCCGGCATGATGCGGCGGCCGTAGCCGGCAAAAAAGATCGCATTGATCAGCTCGGACTTGCCGCGCGAAAATTCGGCAACAAAAGCCACCATGACTTTGTCGGAACGCACCTGGGACTCAAGCCGCTGCAGACGCTCCTCGACTGCCGCATCAAGCAAGTCGTGATCTTTCATCCACTCGGCAAGCAGCTTCAGGCGCAGTGCAAATTCGCGCCGCCATGCGCCGTGCTGGTCAAATTGTTCGTTAAAAGACATCGGTGGTCCGTCGTGTTGGTCGGTCAATATAGCATCGCGCACCCGAAAGAGCCATTGGAGCGTGTACGTAGCATCAGCTCAGGGCTTCTGGCAACTCACACAATAAAACGTCGAACGCTGGCCCTGGCGGATGCTTTTGACGGGGGTTGCGCACACCCGGCACGGCTGGCCCGCGCGGTCATACACCATGGCCTCCAGCTGGAAATAGCCCGATTCGCCCTGCGCATTCGAAAAGTCCCGCAGGGTGCTCCCGCCTTTTGTAACAGCCTGTGCCAGCACCTGCCGGATGGCGCCATGGAGCAAGGCCGCCCGCGGTTTGCTGATCTTGCTGGCCCGGGTCGTGGGGCGTATGCCCGCCAGGAAAAGCGCCTCGGACGCATAAATATTGCCGACGCCCACCACGGCCGCGCCGCCCAGCAACACCTGCTTGATGGCCGTGTTCCGCAGTTTCAGCGCCTGGTGAAAGCCGGCGGCGTCAAAAGCGTCGCTCAGCGGCTCCACGCCCAGCCGGCCCAGCAGTTTTTGGGCGCCAGGGGTGTTTTCATCGCGGGCATAGACCACCGCGCCGAAGCGCCGAGGATCGTTCAGCCGCAGGGTTCCCAGGCTGGTAATCATTTCAAAGTGATCGTGCTTGCCCAGCGCCGGAAAGCCAGCGCCAAAACTCACGCTGCCGGACATGCCGAGGTGAATCATCAGCAGCCCCTCGCTCAGGTCCACCAGCAGGTACTTGCCGCGCCGGCGCACCGCCAGCACCTGCTGGCCGACCAGCAGCGCGGGCTGGCAGCCCAGGGGCCAGCGCAGGGGCTTGCCCATCTGGACGCTCTCAATGCGGGCGCCCGCGATGCGGTCCGCAAAACTCAGGCGGGTGACTTCAACTTCTGGCAGTTCAGGCATAGGTTCGCAAATTGGGGCCCGGTCAGTCCACACAAGCCCCTGAGACTCTGAATGCCGCCTGAATCGGGGGTGACGGCGGCCACAGGCGGTAAAAGACCGGTAAAGGGCATACAGCCCGCAGCGTAAAGCGGGAGCATCGCCGGGAAGCATCAATTATCATGGTTCGATGAAGAAAAAACTTGGCTTTGGCCTCAGCGCCCTGTGGCTCGCGGCACCCCTGGCTCTGGCGCAACCAGCCGAGCCCCTGTTGGCGGCGCCTTCGACGCTCGCCGAGGCCAAAGCGGCCCAGGAAGCAGCGCCCTCCTCGATGCTGGACGGCGCCCTTTTCTACCAGTTGCTGGTCGGCGAAATGACCTTGCAGGACGGCGAGCCCGCTGCGGGCTTCGAGCTCATGCTGGATGCCGCCCGCAAAACAGGCGACGCCCAGCTTTACCAGCGCGCCACGGACATCGCCCTGCAGTCCCGTTCGGGCGAAGCCGCCCTGCAGGCGGCCCGGGCCTGGAAGCAGGACCAGCCCAATTCGCGCGAAGCCAACCGTTATGTCCTGCAAATCCTGGTGGCGCTCAACCGGATCGCCGACACGGCCGAGCCCTTGCAGACCGAAATCCGGCTCGCACCCGACATCGAACGGGCCGCGGTCCTTGCCGCAGTGCCGCGCGCCTATGCCCGGGTCACAGACAAAAAACTGGCCAGCACGGTTGTTGAAACTGCACTGACGGACTACCTGGGCAACCCCGCAACCGCCGGCGCCGCCTGGACGACCGTGGCGCGCATGCGTCTGGCAGCAGGCGACGGCAACGGCGCACTGGCCGCCGCCCAGCGCGGCCAGACAGCCGCACCCCGTACGGAAGGCCCCGCGCTGGTGGCGCTGGAGCTGATGGACCCGAAACTGCCCGAAGCCGAGGCCGTGGTCCGCAATTACTTTGAAGGCAACCCCAAAGCCATGCCCGAGATCCGCATGGGCTATGCCCGGGCCCTGCTCGACAGCCAGCGCTACGCCGAGGCAAGCGCCCAGTTGCTGGTAGTCACGCGCGACAAGCCTGATCTGCCCGAGGGCTGGCTGGTGCTGGGCTCCCTGCAGTTGCAAGACAACCAGCTGGCGCCGGCGCAGGCTTCGCTTGAACGGTATGTCGCGCTGGCCCAGAAGCAATCCCCTGATGGCGAGCGCAACCGGGGCCTGGCCCAGGCCTATCTCTCGCTCTCTCAGGTGGCCGAAAAGCGCAAGGATTTCGCGGCGGCCGAAAGCTGGCTGGCCAAAATCGAAAACTCCTCCGACCTGGCGATGGCGCAAACCCGCCGCGCTTCCATCCTGGCCAGCCAGGGCAAGCTGGAAGAAGGCCGCCGCCTGCTGCAGGCGCTGCCCGAGCGCAGCCCGGCGGATACCAGGCTGAAACTGAACGCGGAAGTAGGCCTGCTGCGCGAGTTCAAGCAATACAAGCTGGCCCACGACGTGCTGGCACAAGCATTGGTTAAAGCCCCGGACGATACCGAGTTGCTGTACGACCAGGCCATGATGGCTGAAAAGATTGGCGACCTGGACGGCATGGAACGCCTGCTCCGAAAGGTTATCCAGGTCAAGCCCGACCACCACCACGCCTACAACGCCCTGGGGTATTCGTTTGCAGACCGCAATGTGCGCCTGCCGGAAGCGCGCGAGCTGATCAAGAAGGCGCTCGAGTTCGCCCCCGCCGACCCTTTCATCCGTGACAGCCTGGGCTGGGTGGAGTTCCGCATGGGCAACAACGCCGAAGCGGTGCAGATTTTTGAGGCCGCCTACAAGGCCAAGCCCGATGCCGAGATCGCGGCGCATTTCGGTGAAGTGCTCTGGGCCATGGGCCAGCGCGACCGCGCCCTCGTCATCTGGAAAGAAGGCCGGCTGCTCAACCCTGAAAACGAAACGCTGCTCGAGACGCTCAAGCGCCTGCGCGTAAAGCTGTAAACCGGAAGTCATACCTTGCCGATCTTTTTTCGCGTGCGCCTGGCGCAATGGGCCTCTTCATGCGCCGGCATGCTTGCTATTTTTTTGATAGCTGGTTGCGCACAAGTGCCGAGGGCAACAGGCCAAAATGACTTGCAAAATGAGCTCTGGACCGGCCGCATCAGCCTGCAGGTCCAAAGCGAGCCCCCCCAGTCTTTTTCCGCCAGTTTTGAGCTCAAGGGCAAGCCCGAGCAGGGCGAACTCTCGCTGATCAGCCCGCTGGGCAGCGTGCTGGGCGTGCTGCGCTGGTCGCCCGGCGAAGCCGTGCTGGACTCAGGCAACGGCAAGGTGCACCGCTTTTCTTCGGTGGATGAATTGATGGCCCGGGCCACAGGCGCCTCCGTTCCGGTGGCGGCGCTGTTTGCCTGGCTGCAGGGCGAGCCCGCCAGCGCCAGCGGCTGGTCCGCCGATCTTTCGCGCCACAAGGAAGGCCGCATTTCAGCCAAAAGAACCGAGCCCGCCCCGCAAGCCGACCTGCGTGTTGTGCTCGACCAATAATCCCGCCTCGCATCCGCTTGTCGTCGCCCGCCGCTAGTTCCGCCGTCCTGTCATGACCTTTTCTGCGCCCCTCTCTGCGCCAGTTTCAAGCGCCACCCGGCCGCTCAAAGCTCTTTACGACGTCGCCGCGCCAGCCAAACTCAACCTCTTCCTGCACATCACCGGCCGCCGGCCTGACGGCTACCACCTGCTGCAGTCGGTGTTCATGCTGATCGACTGGTGCGACACCCTGCACTTCGAGCTGCGCAACGATGGCCAAATCAGCCGCGAAGACCTCGGCGACCCCGATCAAACAGCCGGCACGGACCTGCTGCCGGCCGAAGACCTCGCCGTGCGGGCTGCCAGGGCGCTGCAGACCGCATGCGGCACCTCGCTGGGGGTGCATATCGGCCTGCAAAAGCGGATCCCGTCGCAAGCGGGCATGGGCGGCGGCTCATCCGACGCGGCCAGCTGCCTGCTAGCGCTCCAGAGGCTGTGGGGCGTCAACCTGCCGCCACAAGATTTGCAGGCTATCGCCCTGTCGCTGGGCGCGGACGTGCCCTTTTTCCTCTCGGGCGGCCACGCCTGGGTCGAGGGCATAGGTGAAAAAATCACGCCCCTGGCCTTACCGCCGGCCCGCTTCGTGGTGGTCAAACCACCCGTGGGACTCCCGACGCAAGGTATTTTCAGTGCGCCTGGGCTCAAACGCGACACAGAAACTGCTACAATCCAAGGCTTTGCTGCAAATGCTGAAGGCCCGCTGAAATCATTCGATTTCGGATTTGGCCGCAACGACTTGCAGCCGGTAGCGCAGGAGATATGCCCTCAGATTGGCCAGTCGCTTGATTGGCTTAAAACGAAGGGACTCCAAGGGCGCATGACCGGCTCCGGAAGTGCTGTATTTGCGCAACTGCTGCACGAGGCAGATTTGCCGGACTTATCAGGTTTGCCTGATGGCTGGAAAATCCGCAAATGCAGTAATTTGGAGGCGCATCCACTGGCCGGTTGGTAAAATAACCGCTCTTGAAAATGCGTTTCCAAGCGACCTAATTGAAAAGTTTATAGGTCTGTTGTTGGCAACAACAACTGTCCTGTGTAGGGGTGTCGCCAAGCTGGTTAAGGCACCGGATTTTGATTCCGGCATTCGCAGGTTCGAATCCTTCCACCCCTGCCAAATTACTCACCGAGGGCCAAGCCCCGGTGTTGCGGTACCGCCCGGAGCGGTTCCGCATGACTCCTGACAGACCCGCGTGATGTGTATCAGCGGGTCTGTGTGTTTTTGGAAACACGCCAGGCAAGCGGCGCTCACTGCCAAGCCCCCTTGCAACGTGTTGTCCCCCGTGCGTATATTGCTTCGATAAAAATTTCAGCCACGTTCAAGTCCTTGTAGCAGCTGGGCCCCACATGCAAACGCACCACCCCGATTTCATGGTTTTCACCGGCAATGCCAATCCGAGCATGGCCTCCGACATCGCCCAGCATCTGGGCATTTCACTGGGTGCAGCCCATGTCGGCCGTTTTTCGGATGGTGAAGTGACCGTCGAGATCCAGCAGAACGTCCGGGCCCGTGATGTGTTTGTGGTGCAGTCCACCTGCGCACCGACCAACGACAACCTGATGGAACTGCTCATCATGGTGGACGCGCTGAAACGGGCTTCGGCCGAGCGCATCGCCGCGGTGATTCCATATTTCGGCTATGCCCGGCAAGACCGCCGCCCGCGTTCGGCGCGTGTGCCGATCACGGCCAAGGTGGTGGCCAACATGCTGCAGGCCGTGGGCGTGTCGCGTGTTTTGACGATGGATCTGCATGCCGACCAGATCCAGGGCTTTTTTGATATTCCGGTCGACAACATTTATGCGTCGCCGGTGCTGCTGGGCGATTTGCGCCAGAAGAATTACGCCGACCTGATGGTCGTGTCGCCCGATGTGGGCGGCGTGGTGCGTGCCCGGGCGCTGGCCAAGCAGCTGGGCTGCGACATGGCCATCATCGACAAACGCCGCCCCAAGGCGAACGTGTCGGAAGTGATGCACGTGATCGGCGACATCGAAGGCCGCAACTGCGTGATCATGGACGACATGATCGACACGGCCGGCACGCTGGTCAAGGCGGCCGAAGTGCTCAAGGAGCGCGGCGCCAAGAAAGTTTATGCGTATTGCACGCACCCGATTTTTTCGGGCCCGGCCATCGACCGCATCGCCCAGGGCGACGCACTCGATGAGGTGGTGATTACCAACACCATTCCGCTGAGCCCCAATGCAGAAGGCTGCAAGAAGATTCGCCAGCTCTCCGTGGCGCCGCTGATCGCTGAAACCATCCAGCGCATCGCCCGTGGAGAGTCGGTCATGAGTTTGTTTTCAGACCAGGACAACCTGTTTTGAGCTGAAACAAAAAGCGGCTGCCCCGTTTCGTGACTCGTCATGAAACAAAAGCAGCTTTTTAAAGCAGAGCGAGACTGGTCGCGGTCCGTTCTTTATTGGAGTTGATTATGAAATTCGTCGCTTTTGAGCGCGCAAAGCAGGGCACGGGTGCGAGCCGCCGTCTCCGCATCACCGGCCGCACGCCCGGTATTGTTTACGGTGGCACCGGTGAACCCACGCTGATCGAAATCGATCACAACGCGTTGTTCCACGCCATCAAGAAAGAAGCATTCCATGCTTCCATCCTCGAGATGGAACTGGCCGGCAAAGAACACAAGGTTCTGCTGCGCGACCTGCAAATGCACCCCTACAAGCAGCAGATCCTGCACATCGACTTCCAGCGCGTGGAAGCCAAGACCAAGATGACCGTGAAAGTGCCCGTGCACTACAGCGGTGAAGAAGAGTCTCCGGCCGTCAAGACCGAAAACTGCCTGGTCAACCACGTGATCACCGAGTTGACCGTGTCCTGCTTCCCAGCAGACATCCCCGAATTCATCGCCGTCGACCTGAAGGGCCTGAAGAAGGGCTCGCCGCTGCACATCAAGGACATCACCCTGCCAAAGGGCGTGAAGTTCGTGGCCAAGGGCCAGGACAACCCGGTTCTGGTGTCGGTGTCTGCTGTTTCCGAAGAAGCCGAGGCCGATGCCGCAGCAGCCGCTGCCGCAGCCGCACCGGTGGACCCGAAAGCCGCTAAAGCCGCTGCCGCCAAGGAAGCCAAAGCCGGCGCCAAGGCCGACGCTGCCAAGCCTGCCGCCAAGAAGTAATTCACTTTCGGCACAGGCCTGAAAAGGCTCACGGCCCTTGTCCTCTTGCAGGACAAGGGCCGTTTTTCTTGGGTGACTCGTCTTGAACCCGAACCGCACGCTTGCAAAGACCCGAGGACACGCGCCCCTAGAATCGGGCGGATGGAAATCTCCAAATGATCAAATTGTTTGTCGGCCTGGGCAACCCCGGCCCTGAATACGAAGCCACCCGCCACAACGCCGGTTTCTGGTTTATTGACGCCCTCTCAGATGAGCTCAAAGCCCCGCTCAGCCTGGACAGGAGCTACCACGGCCAGGTGGCGCGCACCACCATCAACGGCCAGAACGTCTGGCTGCTCAAGCCACTGACTTTCATGAATGTCTCCGGCAAATCGGTGGCGGCGCTCGCGCGTTTTTTCAAGGTCGCGCCTGACGAGGTGCTGGTGGCGCATGACGAAATGGACATCGTGCCCGGCCAGGTCAAGCTCAAGTTCAGCGGCAGCCATGCCGGCCACAACGGCCTGCGCGACATCCATGCGCAACTGGGCACCGCCGACTACTGGCGCCTGCGCATCGGCGTGGGCCACCCGGGCGTGAAGGCCGAGGTGGTCAACTGGGTGCTGAAAAAGCCCTCACAGGAGCATCGCGTGGCGATTGAGGACTGCATCACCCGCTGCATCAAGGCTGTGCCGGAATTGCTCAAGGGCGAGATGGAAAAGGCCACGATGATGATCCACACCAGCGCGCCGCCGCGGCCCAAACCACCGCGCAAAGCCGCACCAGAGGCCGACGCGGAGGATTAAGGCCTCCAGCCGCTAACCAAGCCTCACCGGGCCGCGATGACCGGGATGACGGTCTGCAGGCGCTGGTACTTTTCCCACAAGGTTTCGCGCGTTTCGATGTGCTGCGGGTTCAGGGGAATGCAGGCCACCGGGCAGACCTGCACGCACTGCGGTTCGTCAAAATGCCCGACGCATTCGGTGCATTTATGCGGATCGATTTCGTAGATTTCCTTGCCCAGGTAAATCGCCTGGTTGGGGCATTCGGGCTCGCAGACGTCGCAGTTGATGCACTCGTCGGTGATCATCAGGGCCATGTCAGCCCCCTTTGCCGGTTTGACCCGCTTTGTGCGCCGCCGCCAGGGCCGACGCCACCGCCGGGCTCACCATCTGGCCGACATCGCCGCCCAGCTTGCTGATTTCGCGCACCAGCGTGCTGCTGATGCATTGCAGCGGCGCGTCGGGTAGCAGAAACACGGTTTCCACTTCCGGACGCAGCTTGCGGTTCATGGCCGCCATTTGCGCTTCGTAGTCAAAGTCGGTGATGTTGCGGATGCCACGCACCACGGCCGAGGCCTTCTGGGCGGCGCAAAAATCCATGATCAGGCCGTCAAACGGCAGCACCTTGACGCCGGCGATGCCCTGCGTGGCGGCTTGCACCTGCGCGACGCGCTCGTCGAGCGTGAACAGGGTTTTCTTGTGATGGGCAACGGCCACCGCGATAACGAGCTGGTCAAAAAGCCCTGCCGCGCGGCGCACCACGTCGTCGTGGCCCAGCGTGAACGGGTCAAACGTGCCGGAATAAACAGCGATGCGGGGGGTAGCCATAGGGGGAATTATGCCCGCCCCGCCCTTTTCCGCGCCGTGGGCGCTGCTGTAACCACGAGGCAGGCAAGGCTGGCGGAGGGCCAGGGCGTTTTAACCCTCCAGCGCGCCCGGCCTGGCCAGCAAATGAAAATGCACCGCCCCAGCCTTGCCGCTGCGGTGCACCTGCAGGCCCAGCGGCGCCAGTTCCTCGTCGTTCCAGGGCTTGGGCGCCTCCAGGTAGACCACGCCGGTCGGGCCTATGGCCTGGGCGGCGGCTTTCAGGGCGGATTCGAACAAGGCCGATTCAAACGGCGGATCCAGCAGCACCAGTTGCAGGCTGCCCGGCGAGACGCGCTTCAGGGCGCTCAACCCGTCGCCACGCTCAATGCGGCACATATCGGCCTTGAGCTTGGCCTGCACCGCCTTGAGCTGCAGTGCCAGGGCCGGGTCCTGCTCGCACAGCAGTACATCCGTGGCGCCGCGCGAGGCGGCCTCAAAACCCAGCGCGCCGGTGCCGGCAAACACATCGATGCAGCGCCAGCCCGTCAGGTCCTGGCCCAGCCAGTTAAAGAGCGTCTCGCGCACGCGGTCGGGGGTGGGGCGCAGGCCGGGCTTGCTGGGCACGGGCAGCTTGGTGCGTTTGTAGAGCCCGCCGATGATGCGGATCTCGCCCGGCGGAACGGTTTTGCGGGCTACCACCTTGCCGCCTTTGGGTTTGGCAGCGACGGTTTTAGCAGGGGCAGATGCAGGTGTGTATTTCATGGCGCAGCGCCCAGGATGACGGTGACCATTTTTTCGGGTTGCAGCTTGCGTGTGAACGCGGCCTTGATGTCGGCCACCGTGACCTTGTCGACCTCTTGCGTCCAGGTGTCCAGGTAGTTCAGCGGCAGGCGGTTCCAGGCGATGCCGGAAATGTTGTCGAGCAGCTTGCGGTTGCTGTCGATGCGCAGCGCGAAGCCGCCTATGAGATTGTCTTTGGCGTCCTTCAGCTCGGCCTCGGTCGGCCCGTTGGCCACAAAGTCTTTCAGCACGTCGCGCACCAGCGCCACAGCCTGGGGCGCCTGGTCGGGCCGCGTCTGCAGGCCTACGGTGAAGGCGCCGGCATGCAGCCCCGGCGAAAAATAGCTGTACACCCCGTAAGTCAGCCCCCGCTTCTCACGCACTTCCTTCGTCAGGCGTGAAACAAAACCGCCGCCGCCCAGGATGTAGTTGCCCACCGTCAGCGCAAAGTAATCCGGGTCGGCGCGCTTGTAGCCGGGCTGGCCGATCAGCACATGCGCTTGCGCCGAATCAAAGGGAATGCGTTTTTCATCCGCCTGGGCCAGCGGCGCGACTTCGGGCACCTCAGCCATAGCCGGCAAGCTGGCGCAGGAAGTTTGCGGCAGCCGTGCCAGCAAGCGCGTGGCAATCGCGTCGGCTTGCGCGCGCGTCACCGCGCCCACCATGCTGATGTGCGCGCGGCAGGCTACCAGGCTGGCGGCGTGAAGCTTGCGCATGTCGTCCACGCTGATGCGGGACAGCGTCTCTTCGGTGATCTGCTGGCCATAGGGGTGCGTGCCGTAAACCGCCGGCGCATAGGCCCGGGCGACGATGCTGCCGGGGCGCGTGTAGGACTCTTTGATGGAAGCTTGCAGCCGCTGGCGTTCACGTTGCCAGACGGCGTCGGGGAAAGCCGGCTCGGCCAGTTCACGCGCGGCCAGTGCCACGGCCTTGTCCAGCAGGTCGGGCTCCGTGAGCGATCGCAGTGAAAAAAACATGCGGTCTGCCGAGGCGCCGGCGCCGAACTGCGCGCCCAGATCGGCCCAGGCTTCGCTCAACGCGTTCTCATCCATCGCCGGTGCGCCGTCTTTGGCCAGCAAGCCCTTTTCCAGCATGCCCGTCATCACGCTGGCCAGCCCCGCCTGGGCCGCCGGGTCGCGCCGGGCGCCGGCGTCAAACTCGATCTGCACATCGACCATTGCAATGGCCGGGCTTTCGACCAGGTAGACCTGCGCGCCGTTCGGCTGCGTCCATTGCTGGATCGGGATGGCGGCCAGTGCTCCCACCTGAAAAGTCAGGCAAAAAGTGGCTGCAAGCCATGTAGATAGAGCGTAAGCAGCTCTTTTTTTAATAGCAATCGTCATGAGAGGTTCTGGTATCGGGGCCGTTCAATGCCGGATGGTGACGGCCGGTTTGCGGGGTTTGCGGTTCGGGTCCACGGCTTGCGGCAGCAAGGTGGCCATGGTCATCTGGTCGTCACCAAAATATTTGGCAGCCACCGCCTGCACTTCGGCGGCAGTCACAGTGCGCAGCTGGGCGATCAGGCGCGCGCTGCCGTCCAGCGGCAGGCCCTGTATCCAGTTCGAGCCCAGCTCACGCGCCTGGCTGGCCACCGAGTCGAGCTTGTAGGTTTCGCTAGCCACCCACTGGGTTTTGACGCGGTTGAGTTCGGCTTCGCTCACGCCCTCGCGCGCCACCAAGGCCACCTGCCGGCGCAGCGCTTCGGTCACCTGCTGCGTGGTCTTGCCTTCGGCGGGCACGCCGTCGAGCACAAAGAGCTGCGGGCCGCGGCCGATCAGGCCGCTGGAGGCGCCGGCGCTGTCGGCCACGCGCTCGTTGCCTTGCCCCTGGCCCTGCACCAGTGCGCGGTCCAGGCGGGCTCCGCCGTAGCCGTCCAGCACGGCGGACAGCACTGTCAGCGCCAATGCATCGCGGCTGGCCGCCGCAGTTGGCGAGGGCTGTGCGCCGGCGGCCGGCGAAGCTGGCTGCATAAGATCCGCCGGCTCCAGCTTGGGCACCTTGAAGGACATGCTCACATAAGCCTGGCTGGCCGGGGCCTTGTAGTCCAGGCGGCGCATGCCGTCCTGCTCGGGCTCGGTGCGCGGCTTGCGCACAGGCACCGGTCGGGCAGGGATGCCGCCATAGTATTTTTCGGCCAGCTTTTTGACCTGCGCAACCGTCACATCGCCGGCCACCACGACCGCTGCGTTTGCCGGCACATACCAGCGCTTGTAGAACTCGCGCAGGTCATTGGGTGTCATCGCGTCCAGGTCACTCATCCAGCCGACGATGGGGCGGCGATAAGGCGCGGCCAGGAAGGTGATCGCCGTGGCCTGCTCAAACAGCATGGCGCGCGGCGAGTCTTCGGTGCGCAGCCGGCGCTCTTCCTTGACGACTTCGATCTCGCGCGTGAATTCCTCGTCGGGCCACTGCATGTGGGCGAAACGGTCAGCCTCCAGCCGCATCACGTCCTCGAGCTTGCCAGCCGGGATCTGCTGGTGGTAGCCGGTGTTGTCGCGGGCCGTGAAGGCGTTGTCGCGCCCGCCCAGCGCGGCCACGCGCTTGGAAAAGTCACCGGGTTTGACCGTGGGCGTGCCCTTGAACATCATGTGCTCCAGCGCATGGGCCACACCCGAGGTGCCGTCGACCTCGTCCATGGAGCCGACGCGTACCCACAGCATGTGCACCGCCGTGGGCGCGCGGTGGTCGGGCTTGACGATGACCGTCAGGCCATTGGCGAGGGTGAACTGCTCGACTTCCGGCTGGAGTGCGGGCGCCTGCGCAAAGGCGGCTGCACCCAGGCACAAGGCCAGCAAGGCGGCCGGGGCGCGGGAAAGCCGTAAAAAAGACAGGGAAAGGGGTACTGGGGAGGTCAAAAGGGCTTGCCTGGGGTGTTTCATAGAATAGCTGTGTGGCGCCGCACCTTGCTTTGCAACTGTGCAACAGCCCACTAGGACTCCAAAGCATACCCAATGTTCAGTTTTTTCAAGAAAAAATCCCCACCCCCTGCCCCATCGCCTGCTTCGGAGCCCTCTACGGCATCTGATACGGCTGCGAAGGCGGCGCCCACCGGTGGCGGATTAATCGGCAGCGCGCTGGTCACCCCCATTGCCATCCCGGTTCCCGGGGCCGCGCCGCCTGAGCGCGAACGCTGGCTCAGCAAGCTGCAGGACGGCCTGCGCAAGACCGGCTCCAGCATCTCGACCGTGTTCACCGGCAGCCGCATCGACGATGCGCTCTATGAAGACCTGGAAACCGCGCTGCTGATGGCCGACGCCGGCACCAAAGCCACCGAACACCTGCTGGCCGACGTGAAACGCCGCGTCAAGGAAGGCGGCATGACGCACCCTGTCGCCGTCAAAAACGCCCTGGTCGATTCGATCGCCCACCTGCTCAAGCCGCTGGAGCAAGCCCTGGTGATAGGCCAGTACCAGCCCACCGTGATCATGGTGACCGGCGTCAACGGCGCCGGCAAGACCACATCCATCGGCAAGCTCACACGCCACCTCGCCAGCGAAGGCGCCTCGGTGCTGCTGGCCGCCGCCGACACCTTTCGCGCCGCGGCGCGCGAGCAGCTCAGCGTCTGGGCCGACCGCAACACCGTCGAGATCGTCAGCCAGGAAGGCGGCGACCCAGCCGCCGTGAGCTTTGACGCGGTCAGCGCCGGCAAGGCGCGCGGCAAAGACGTAGTGCTGGTCGACACCGCCGGCCGCCTGCCCACACAGCTGCACCTGATGGAAGAGCTGCGCAAGATCAAGCGCGTGGTGCAAAAGGCAGACTCAACAGCCCCCCATGAAATACTTCTGGTGATTGACGGCAACACCGGCCAGAACGCACTCACCCAGGTCAAGGCCTTTGACGAAGCGCTGCAGCTCACCGGCCTGATCGTCACCAAGCTGGACGGCACCGCCAAGGGCGGCGTGCTGGCCGCCATCGCGCTCTGGGCACGTGAGCGCTCGCTGGCGTCGCCCGGCTTGCGGCCCGTGCCGGTGTACTTCATCGGCGTGGGTGAAAAGCTTGAAGACCTGGAAACCTTCAGCGCGCGCGAGTTTGCCCAGGCGCTGCTGGCCTGACGCCCTGCTTCCTGTTGCCCAGGCGACAGTAAACAAGGGGAAACACCCTAAAGCAGGGCCTTGCACAAACCGGGCGCTGTATTAAAGTCTTTGGTGAACCCGCCGGCCCCCTGGAGCCGGCCCACAGGAGACACCCCATGACTACAGCCACCGATTCCTCCACTCCCCCCTCCGGCCCGGTGGGCGGCGAACGCCGGGTAGATATCCTGCTGGCCCACTACGGTGAAAGCCACCAGAACCCGCGTAACGAACTGATCCATTTCATCGCCATTCCGCTCATCATGCTGAGCCTGGTCGGCATGATGTTCGCGCTACATCCCTATGTGGCCTATGCCTTTATCGCCGCCAGCATGGTGTACTACGCCCGGCTGTCGGTGGTGTTTCTGATCACCATGGCGGTGCTGTCGGCGGCCTTTATGGTTGTGGTGTTTGCCATGGGCCCGCTGGTCTTGCCAGTGTGCATCGCGATTTTTGTAGGCGCCTGGATATTGCAGTTCATCGGCCACAAGATCGAAGGCAAGAAGCCATCGTTTTTTGAAGACATCCAGTACCTCTGGGTCGGGCCGCTGTTTGTATTAAGCAAGCTGTTTGAAAAGCTGCACATCCGCTGGTGATTTTGCTGGTGATTTTGCTGGTGATTTGGCTGGTGATTCATCCAGCTATCAGGCCGCTTGAAAACCCGCTCTTTGCCTCCATCTGAGAGGTTTAAACCTTTTCAAAGGTGCCTCGCTTGATCAGCAAAATTCTGCGTTTCTTCCTCAAACTCGTGCTGGGCATCTTTGCCGCCGTGTTTGCCCTCAGCCTGCTGGCCGCGGCGCTGATCGTTGTGGTGCTGAGCGTGCTGAAGTCTTTGATCACCGGCCGCAAGCCGGCGCCCGCCATGGTGTTTGGCCGTTTCCAGCGCTATTCACCCCAGGGCATGTGGCCCGGCGGGCCCGCACAGGGCAACGCCGCTAACCAGCGTGCAGGCGACGTGGTGGACGTTGAAGTGCGCGAAGTACGTGACGACAAGCGTCTGCCGTAAACACGACCTTTTGCGCTGAAGCGGCGAGGCATTCCGCCCTCGCCGCTCCTCTCTCCTCTTTTTCTTTACTGCTCCACCAGCTCCACGCGGCGGTTCTTCGCGCGCCCGGCTTCGCTGGCGTTGCTGGCCACAGGCGCAATGTTCGCTGCGCCGCGCGCCGACAGCCGTTTGGCATCCAGCTTGTACTCCTTGACCAGCGCGCCCACGATGGCTTCCGCGCGGCGCTGTGACAGTGTCTGGTTCGCATCAAAGACGCCCTGATTGTCGGTGTGGCCGACGATGAACACCTTCAGCGCCGCGTTGTCCTTCATCAGTTTCGCCATCTCCACCAGTTGTGGTTTTGATTCAGGCTTGATATCGGCCTTGCCGGTGTCGAAGTAAATGCCGTAAAGCGAAATCTTGCCCTCGGCGCTCAGGCCGCTGCTGATCTGTTTGGCGTTGAGCACGCTGACCTTGCCGGTCTCCACCACCTTGGGCTGCACGATCTGCAGATACGTCGCGGCGGAGCCCGCGAAGGGTTTGGAGTCCGTGGGCGCATCCACCGAATAAACCGTGATGTAGCTGTCGGCGCCACCGCGGGTCAGCTTGAACAACGCGAAGCGCAGGTTGGTAGACAGCGCGCCAAAAGCCTCATACACGCCGCTGCTGATGCGCTGTGAATCAGGGATGGGGCCGTTCAGCAAGATGTCGCCGGCAGGCCCGCCGCTGCGGTGGCAGCCCCAGGCGCCGTCCACACAGGTATAGACCAGCACGGCGCCGGCCTGCTTGAGGGCGGCTTCGTAGTTGCGCTGCACTTCCAGTGCATTGCGGCCTTTGGGTGACAGGTAAAACAGCTCCTGCACTTCACCTTCCACGGTGAGCGCGGGGTTCAGTTTTTTCTCTTTGGCGATGTCTTCCGTCAACAGCTTCAGGGGCTTGATCTCGGCAAACGGCGTGTTGCGCCAGGCAATCAGCCGCGAGCCTTCATAGCGTGAAATGAGCGAACTGTCTTTGCCGCCCTTGGCATCCTGCGCGGCCGCTCCTGTCGTTGCGGCGGTTGCGCCCACCATCAGGGCCCCCATGAACAAGCTACGAATCCACATGCGCTTTTCTCCTCTGGTTAAAAACTTTCGGGAGAATACGGCCTGCCCTTGGGGCGCCGTTGTAACAGGCGGCAACGTCCCCAAAAACGCCAACTTGTTCACTGAATTTCAGGCGCTTTGTCGCCCCAATCCCACGCACACTTACGAACGGATACACGCTACGGCTGCCGCGCTGCGTGACCGGGCCACCGCCATGGCCGCGAGCAACAGCAGCCCGGCCAGCGTCGCCAGCACCATCACGCCGGCCGCCACACCACCCACAGGCGCCAGGCCGTAGCCGTCAATCACACGCCCGCCCACCAGCGCGCCCAGGCCTATGCCCACATTGGCGCCTGAAATATTGAGCGAGGCCGCAAAGGCCTGCGCTTCAGGCGCCGCCTTCATCACACGCACATGGCAGATGATGAGCAGCGCCGCCTGCGCGATGCCCCAGGCGCCCAGCGCCGCAGCCAGCCCCCACTGCGAAGCCAGGGCCGGCAGAATGGCCGCCATGGCCAGCGCCACAACAACACTGAAGAACAGCGTCGCCCCCAGCGGGCTGCGGTCCACCACCCGCCCGCCCAGCGAATTGCCCAGCAGGCCCACCGCGCCAAAACCCATCAGCCACCAGCCGACATGCGCGCTGGAAATACCCGCCAGCCGGCCCAGGATGTCGGCCAGATAGGTATAGGCCGTGAACATGCCGGTGAACACCAGCACCGACAGCAGCACATGGCCCACGACCACCGGGTCGCGCAGGATGCGGATCTGGCTGGCCATCGAGGACTTGTGATCGGGCTGCGCGATGCGCGGCAGAAAAAATAGCAACAGCATGGCCTTGGCAAACGCCACCAGCGACAGCGCGGCAAAAGCATTGCGCCAGCCGAAGGCGTCAGAGATCAGCGTGCCGATGGGAATGCCCAGCACAGTGGCCGCCACGATGCCGAAGGCGATCATCGAAATCGCCTTGCCGGCGCGCGCCGGGCCGGTCAGCTGCACGGCGGTGTCGCTGGCCAGTGCCCAGAAGACCGGCAGGATCAGCGCCGGGATAAAGCGCGCGACCGCCATCACGCCGATATTGGGCGCCACTGCCGCCAGCGCATTGGCAAAGCCGATGACCACCAGCACGCCCACAAACAGCCGCTTGCGCTCCACGCCCGACAGCCATGCCGTCAGCGGCGGGCCGGCCGCAGCCACGGTAAAGGCAAACAGCGTGACCAGCAGGCCGGCCTGCGGAATCGTCACGCGCAGGTCCAGCGCCATGGCCGGCAGCAGGCCGACGATCAAAAACTCGGTGGTGAGCACGGTAAAACCGGCGGCGGAGAGCAACAGGATAGGTAACAGGGCAAACGGCATGGAAGTGCGGGCAGTCAGGTTGAACAGTGGGGGTGAGCGGCCGGTGAAGCCGGGCCAACACATATATGAATGAAATGAGCGCCAACTTTAGAAGTTACGCCTCATTCAATAAAGTACTGATATCGCACTTCTTTATTTCTCTATTGCAATAATGCTCGGCGCGATTTCCCGGATTTGGCAAAAAGCCGCCCGCCAAATGCGGCCAAACAGGCTTGCACGCTCGATTTACTGGCAAAATCCCGTTTTCGTATACGAAATAACGGATGCCGTTCATGACCGCTACCCTCCCCTGGCTGACCGAATCCCCCGCCGGGCACTTTGACACCGTGCGCGACATCCCGCTGTCCAAGCTGGTTCGCGACGACATGCTGGCCATGATCCTCAAGGGCGTGCTGGTGCCGGGCCAGCGCATCAACGAGCCGGACGTAGCCAGCCGCCTGCAGGTTTCGCGCGTGCCAGTGCGTGAGGCTTTGCGTGAGCTGGAGAGCTCGGGCCTGGTGATTTCGCGCAAGCATTCGGGCGTGTTTGTGCGCCAGCTCGACGCCGCCGAAATACGCGACCTCTATCAAATGCGCGGCCTGCTCGACGGTTTTGCCGGCGCCTGCGCAGCCCGCCTGCCGGCCGCAGAGCGCAATGCGCTGGCCACGCTGCTGGACGCCTCCAACCAGGTCATGCAGGCCGCGGCCTCGCAGCACGAGGTGCAGCAGTACTACTCGGAGAACCTGCGCTTTCACTGGGCCATCGTCGAAGCCGCCGGCAACCGGCAGCTGTCTGAGACTTACCGCGGCATCGTGCAAAAGCTGCACCTGTCGCGCCTGAAAAATCTTTCCAAGGACATCGGCATGAAGGTGTCGATTGCCGAGCACGTGGAGATCGCCAAGGCGCTGCGCGACGCCGATGCCGCGCGCTGCGAGGCCTTGCTGTCTCATCACGTGAGCGACGCCTACCAGCGGCTGCAACAAGCCGGCGCATTGGCCGGTGTCTTGGCCGCCGCAGGCTCCACAGGTGCCACCCCTACAACGACCACAACAGCCACTTCTGCCACCTCTGAATCTGAACCCGTAACACCCTGACCTTTTAACCATTCATCAACACCGCGAACAGAAATCGCCCCGAAGACCGGCCCAAGCCGGCAAAGCGGCCTTCCTGATTCACACGCATCAACCTGGAGACAAGACCCATGAAACGCCGCACCCTGCTGCAAGCAGCACCCGCCCTGATTTACGCCCCCGGCCTGGCCCTGGCCCAGACGGCTTTTCCGAACAAGCCCATCCGCTACATCGTGCCGGTCGCGGCCGGCGGCGGCAGCGACCTGGTCGGGCGCACCGTCACCGAGCGCTGGGGCAAGATCCTCAACCAGAGTTTTGTCGTCGACAACCAGGGCGGCGGCGGCGGCGTGATCGCCTGCCAGACCACGGCGCGCTCGGCGCCCGACGGCTACACGCTGATGCAGGGCTACGTCGCCACGCACGGCACCAGCCCGGCCACGCGCAAACTGCCTTATGACCCGATCAAGGACTTCACGCCCATCGGCATGATTGGCGCAACGCCCAATGTGCTGGTCGTCAACTCCGCCGTGCCGGCGAAAACCGTCAAGGAATTCATCGACTACCTGAAGAAGAACCCCGGCAGGGTGAGCTACGGCTCAGCCGGCCCCGGCTCGCTCACCCACCTGACGGCCGAGCTCTTCAAGCAGGCCACCGACACCTTCATGGTGCACATTCCCTACCGCGGCATCGCGCCGGCCATCAACGACCTCATCGGCGGACAAACCCAGGCCATGTTCCCGGGCCTGGCCGCCGCGCTGCCGCACCTCAAGGGCGACCGCATGCGCGCGCTGGCCGTGACGGGCCGCAAACGCCACCCGCTGCTCAAAGACGTGCCCACGATGGAAGAGGCCGGCTTCAAAGGCTTTGACGCCATCCAGTGGTACGGCGTGGTCGGCCCCGCCAAGATGCCGCCGGCCGTCGTGAAGACGCTGAGCGACTCGCTCACCCAGGTGCTGGCGCAGCCCGACATGAAAACCAAACTCTCCAGCGAAGCCATCGAGCTGGTGCAGATGAGCCCCGAGTTCTTCGGCTCCTTCATGCAGATCGACATCGCCCGCTGGACCAAGCTTGCCAAGGAAAGGAATATCCAGCTCGAGAGCTAACGCCCCTTTTTCGCCGGTACGCCCGCGCGCCTGCGCCGCCCTTTGCGGCGCGGGCCAGCGCCCTCCCCGCTTCACCATCCCTTACCCCTTTGCAGGACCTCCTGCTAAAAGAAGAAATCTATGGCCCGCAATACCCAGGTCGCCGCCGACCACAACGCCCCTCCCGTCACACAAATCCTCGCGAAGTTCGTCGCCACCCATCCCTCACGCGGCTGGAGCGATGCGGTCGACCACGAGGCGCACCGCACCTTCATGAACTGGCTGGGCTGCGCCGTGGGCGCGGCCAAACACGAAGCGGCAGACGCGGCGCTGGCGGCGGTCAACATGCTGCAACCGGCGGCGCAGGCCAGCGTGCTGGGCCGCAGCGACAAGGTCGACATGGCCAGCGCGGCCCTGGTCAACGGCATCACCTCGCACACCTTTGACTTTGACGACACCCACCTCAAAACCATCATCCACCCGGCCGGCCCTGTTGCCTCGGCCGTGCTGGCTCTGGCCGAGCACACCGGCGCCAGCGGGCGCGATGTGATTGACGCACTGGTGATCGGCATCGACGTGTCCTGCCGCGTCGGCAACGCGATGTACCCCGAGCACTACGACCGCGGCTGGCACATCACCGGCTCCACCGGCACGCTGGGTGCGGCAGCCGCGTGCGCGCGCCTGCTAAAACTCGACATTGAAAAAACCGCCATGGCGCTGGGCATTGCCGCCTCGCAGCCTGTCGGCATGCGTGAGCAGTTCGGCACCATGACCAAGCCCTTTCACCCCGGCGGCGCGGCGCGCGCGGGTTTGATGTCGGCGCTGCTGGCCAGCAAAGGCTTTACCGCCAGCCCCAAGGCGCTTGAAGCGCCGCGCGGCATGATGCAGACCGTCTCGACCAAAAACGACTGGAACGAAATCACCGGCGAGCTGGGCCAGCGTTTTGAAATCTCTTTCAACAGCTACAAGCCTTTTGCCTGCGGCATCGTGATCCACCCCAGCATCGACGCCTGCGCGCAGCTGCGCGGCCAGGGCGTCACGCCCGACCAGGTCGAACGCATCGAGCTCAAGGTGCATTCGCTGGTGCTGGAGCTGACCGGCAAGAAAGAGCCCGCCGACGGCCTGCAGGCCAAGTTCAGCGTGTACCACGGCTGCGCCGCGGGCCTGACCTTCGGTTATGCCGCTGAAGACGAGTTCTCCGACGAAGTCGTCAACCGCCCCGACATGGTGGCGCTGCGCCGCAAGGTGGTCGCCACTGTCGACGACTCCATCGACGAAGCCAGCGTGGACGTAACGGCGGTCTTAAAAGACGGCCGCCGCGTGCACGTGTTTGTCGAACACGCCATCGGCTCCCTGCAAAACCCCATGACCGACGCCCTGCTGGAAGGCAAGTTCCACGGCCTGTCGGACCCCATCCTGGGCGCAGCGCAGACCAGTCAGCTCATCAGCGCCTGCTGGGCCGTGGGCAAGGCGCCCAATGTGTCGGCCATCATCGGGCTGGCGGCGCCCAAGGGCTGAGCACCTGTTCGTACATGAGTGGGCCGGCGCCATGCCGGCCCGGTTAGGGTGGCCGTGGGCGGAAACGGAAGCGCGATGGGTCCGTCACGGCGCCGGCGCCGCATTCGCCCGGTATTGGCTGAGCTGAAGGGCGAATTCGTATTCCGTGTAGAAGTCACGCATAGGTGTAAAGACACGGCGATTGCGCTGCAGCTCGCGGGAGAAGCTCTCGCTGTCGGTAGTGCGCTCGAGAAGCAGTAGCAGCTGAAACACCGAGAGACTCCACGAGCGCTCGAAAGGGAAGACCTTGCTTAAATCACGCTCGCCGGCGCGCAGCGCGGCTGCGTCAAATTTCTTGAAGTACTTGTGAAAATCGTCCAGGTCGGCCTGCCGCTTGGGATCCGTTGCCTGGAAGGTTGAAACACACCCGGCCCGCAAGAAATGTTGCAGGAACGCCCGGTCGTGAAGGCTTCCCAAATCTCCCCGGGTGATAGAAACCCTCAGGACTTCGCGCGGCCCCAACTGGACTTTTGTGACTGACTTGCCGTCTTTCGACCTCAGGGTCATGCTCCCACGCTCCTGGAGCACGGCGTGCCGCTCCATCGCCTGTGCCTGAGGCCGGACGATAGCTTGCGAAAGATCCGCGAGAGTGACCACCCCATCTGCGCCGCGCCCGCGCCTTGTCAGCATTTTGGTCTTCAGCTCCAGAATCATGATGGCATCGTTTGTTTCCACCAGGGCGTCGCATTCGCTGCTCTGCGAGCCGGCCTCGTTGTAGTCACCATGAATCACGTTAACGCCATGCTCTTTCAGCTTCTCACGCACGAATGATTCGAAGAGCGGGCCCAGCACTTTGTCATCAAAGTTCTTGTTTTTACCCTCACACCATTTCAGCGCGGCATTCACGATAGCCCTGGCAGCCATGGGAGGTGGCTGCATCCAAAGCCGGCCACCGGCTCCGAGTAAGGGCCGAAACGCGGCGTCCACATGGGTGTCCTTGGGCGGATAGCTGAGCTCCTGGTTTGCACCTTTGGCATGCATAAAGATGTCCTGAAGCAGCCTGGCCGCTTCGTCGCGATCAAGCCCGCAGGCATATGCCGCCTCCAGCACGTCTATCGGCGTAAATGCATCCGGAGCTACCCGTTCGCATTGGCTCAGCAACATCAATGCAACAGCCAGCACTTGCGCCGCTGTGCGGCCTTGTGCGTCTTTGAGCCTGGCCAGCTCATCCTGGCTCATCAACCACAAAAGGTATTCCCGCGCATGTGCGGGCTTCACCTGGGTGACCAGGAACACGGCGTCATACATCACCGACTTCTGAATGATGCCGATGATGTCGTTCGGCCGCGCATGGATCAACTCCAATGTCCCAAGCGTCAGGTCATGCAAGGCCGACGCCCAGGTCAGTAAATCCTGGAGCTGGCGAAGCGCCATTTGCGGGTTGAGAGCCGACGGCTCCTTGTCAAAATACCGCAACCCCAGTTGATAGAGGTAGGCAAGAGTGACATCAGGCTTTGCACCCAACTGAACGGTTTGCCCCGGACGCCCGATTGCAAAGCGGCCCGCCACCTCGCTATAGCTTCGAACCATTGCTCCGACTGCGCTGTCCGCCAGTGCGCTTCCCAGCGAAGCAGAAAGCTTGTCGATATCTGCGGCGATACGGGCGATTTCGCTGTCCGCATCCACCCCACCGGTATCCGGCAACGTGACGGTATAGCCACGGCCTCTCAAGCCCAGGACGGACGTCGCGAGCACATTCACACGCGTGTTCATTTCCAGCTTCTGGCTGACCGGAACAGGCGACGGATACAACAAGGCGTACAGCGATGCGAGCTGGATCGCACGCTCCCAGTCACTGTCTTCCTGCTGGGAGCATCCGCGCTCCCTGAGCGCAGCCTGAAGCGCTTCAGCCACGCCGAGATAAGGCTCCGCCGGCGCCTGATCGCACAGATGCCGCAAGCCCACGTCAACGATGAAGTCACGCACCATCAATCGCGCCTGATCGCTTTGCCGGGCGGTAAAGCACGCCAGAATCAGGCTCAATAATTCGTCTGATGTGTGCTGCGGAATCTGCCCCTGCCCCTGCACCTGCCCCTGGTTTAAATCAACGAGCGCTTTGAATGTACTGAAATCCACACCTTCTCCTTTTTTGGTTTTACCGCCCCCCAGGGCACATGGGTGGCCGGGTTTTTCTGAAACTCACAGGGCATTACTCCACAACTTTTCGATATCCGCGGCAATACGGGCAATTTCGTTGTCCGCATTCAATCCATCGGTATCCGGCAACGTGACGGTATAGCCCCGGCTTCTCAAGCCCCGGATGAACTTTGCGAGCAGATTCACACGGGTGTCCCTCTCCAGCTTCTCCCTGACTGGAACAGGCGACGGATACAAGGAGGCGTGCAAGGCCGCAAGCTGGATCGCACGCGCCCAGTCACTGTTTTCCTGCTGAGAGCGACCGCGCTCATTGAGGGCAACCTGAAGCACTTCGGCCACGCCAAGATAAGGCTCCGCTGGCGCCTGATCGCAAAGATGCCGCAAGCCCACATCCACGATGAAGTCACGCACTATCAATCGCGCCAGGTCGCTCTGTTGAGCGGTAAAACACGCCGAAATCAGATTCAACAATTCATCTTGCGCATACTGCGGCGTCTGCACCCGGTTTGAATCAACGAGCGCCTTGAACGTACTGAACTTCACACCTTTTCCTTTTCTGGTTTTATCGCCCGCCATGGAGCATGGGCGGCCGGATTTTCGAAACTCGAAGCCGAACGCGCACAAGATTGCGGCTGCGGCCAGTTTTTTTGAGACTCACACGGTATTGGGCGAGTCAACACCCCGCGGCAAATGCGGGCGGAGGGTGGGAACACGCTCTAACGCTCAACTAACGATCAACTAACGATCAAGCGGGAAGCAGTGCTTTTGGTGGAACAAAGCCATGCCCGCGCCGGTTGAAGCCTTACCGCTCACGGCTGCGGCCGCGCAGGGCTTCAAGGTGCGGAATCCACCCATCGACACACAGTTCAATCTGGCGAAACGCCAGCTCGAACATATCGCGTGTCTGGCAGTAAGGATCAACGACGTCGATATCCCGGAATTCGCCAATCCGGAAGATCCTGGTGTGCGCCATCGGAAAGAGCCACTTCAGCGTCGTTGCCAGATCGGTTTCCATGGCAAGAACAAGTTGCGCACTCTTGCAGAGGGAGTAACTGACCCGTTTTGACCGGTGGTGTTCCAGGTTCAAGCTGTTAGCCTTCGCGATCTGCCGTGAATTGAGATCGGCCATCTGGCCATTCACCGTGTTCAAGCCTGCAGAGACCACGGTCAGCTCAGGCATTCTCCGGGCGATGACCTGCTCAGCCATGGGACTGCGGCAAACATTCCCATAGCCAACGACGAGGATGTGCCCCCTGTAGCGGCTAACCGGGGAAACGGAAGCCTCGTAATTGGGTGTCGTGAGAGCTTGTTCAGATTGATTTAGCATTTTTGGGCCATACATGTTGAATTTCATCGAAATCTGATCCAGTTAGCGCAGTAATTTCCATCCAAATCTGACCCACGTAGGCACTACTCTGCTTGTTTTAAAAGCGGAGGGAAATTAGGAGTGATAGACGTGGCGACATTGAATGTCATCAGACGTTGGGCATTGCGAGATCAGATGTCCATCCGCGAGATCTCAAGGCGTACAGGCCTGGCTCGCAACACAGTGAAGAAGCACCTGCGATCAGAAGAGAGCGAGCCCAAGTATCCAAGGCGGGTCAGCTCAAGCAAGCTCGATCCCTATGCCGAGAAGCTGGCCACATGGCTGGGAATTGAGGCAACAAAATCGCGGAAACAGCG
>NZ_FPBM01000011.1:112500-137818 GCF_900116715.1 Polaromonas sp. YR568 | reverse complement strand
AGGGACCCAGACTGCGGGTCGCCTTTTCTTTGGTGACTTTCTTTTGGCGAAGCAAAAGAAAGTTACTGGCCGCCGGGCCACCCCCGGCCAGCCGCCTCAAGCAAAGGGCAAGAACGCGCAGGCCGGAGCAAGACCCGGCCCAAAACTACATCGGCATCCGATCCCTACCATCCCGAACCCCCCGCCGCACTTCCTGAATCACAGCCAACGCATCCCAGAACTGCTTGGCCTGCACCTTGAGCCGGTAGTCGGTCTGGGCGATCTGCTCTTCGACCAGTTCGGTCATGCGCGAGTCCAGATCGGCCGGCGGCAGTTTGAGATACGCCTCGCTTTCAGAACCGTCGCGCTCAATCGTCGCGCCGGCTTTGCGGGCGATGTTGAGCATGGCGGTGTTTTCGCTCAGCGCGTGGATGAACATCATGTCGACGCCGTCATTGCGGGCATGCATGACGGCGCGGTCAAACAGGCGGCGGCCGTAGCCGCGGCCGCGGGCCTGAGCTAACACCGAGACGCCGAACTCGGCGCAGCTTTTGAGATTGGGGTCGGTGGAGTGCGCCAGGTGAGCCATGGCGATGAGCTCGAGCTTGCGGTTGTAGATGCCGAAAATCTCGTCGCGGTCGAAGTTGAGCCCGTCGACATAACGGCGGATCTGCTCGTCGTTGGCCGAATAGCCAAAGCGCAGATAACGGTCGTGGTCGCTCAGCGCCAGCAGATGTTTGGCGATGCGTTCCCCGTGGCTGGGGCCCATGGATCGGATTGGGACCATAACGGGCGGTACGTGGGGCGCAACAGGCGCTTCGGGGGTTCGCTCCTCCGCAGGCGGGCTGAAGAATTTCTTGCTCGCGTTGTAGGAGGCTTTCAAAAGTGTGCCGGGTGTAACCATGGCTTCAATATAAGGGTTTTCCCTAGAATCACCAGTCTAAGGGCTTCTCCCGGGCGGTAAATAGGGAGTGCAGCCAAACTTGTCGATCAAATCGGCACTTCCCCCAGCATTAACGGGGAAATACAGCTATCAAAACAGTAGCAATTTCGGCGGAAATTCTGCTCAAAACCGCCTTATGTTGCACCGCAGCAACAACACGCAGAAGGCATCCACGTGATTTAAGCCCGCCACGGCCGCCAACTGGCGGCTCCAGGCGCCTCAAGCCATTGGCTACCTGCTTGTTGACGCGGGGCTGACTGACCCTTGAATCAAAGCGGAACCGCCGTGGTCGCTTTGACCCGGTCCAGCACAAAGCTGGTTTTGCAGTCCTGCACGCTGGGGTGTTTGAGCAGCGTGTCCATGATGAAACGGCTGTAGTGCGCCATGTCTTGCACCACCACGCGCAGCAGGTAATCCATCTCGCCCGTAAGCGCCGAGCATTCAGCCACTTCGGGCCAGGTCTGCACACTGGCGCGAAACAGGTCCATCGGGTTGCGCTTGTGGCTTTCGGTGTGCTTTTCGAGCCGAACATTGAGGTAAGCCGTGAGCCCCAGCCCCACGGCCTCGGGTTTGACGAGCGCCACATAGCGGTCGATCACACCGCTTTCCTCCAGCCGCTTCACACGCCGCAGCACCGCGCTGGGCGAAAGGCCCACCTGCTCGGCGAGCTGGTCGTAGGTGGCGCGTCCGTCGTCCTGAAGGCTGCGCAAAATGTGGCGATCAAGCTTGTCGAGTGTTTCCATTCGCCTAATTTTGCAGATTTACTGCGTCAATGGCAATTCAGACGCCCCAATTCGCAGTAAAACTGACCACCCGCGCCGCTAAAGTCAGTTCATCGGCATCTAATCTGGAGACACGCATGAACGCACGCGAAAACACCGCCCTGAACTTTGAGCAAGGCGCGGCCTGGGACAACCCCATGGGCACCGACGGCTTTGAATTCATCGAGTACGCCGCGCCGGACCCTGCCGCCATGGGCGCGCTGTTTGAGCGCATGGGCTTCAAGCCGATTGCCAAACACCGCCACAAAAACGTGACGCTGTACCGCCAGGGCGGCATCAACTTCATCCTGAACGCCGAGCCCGATTCGTTTGCGCAGCGCTTTGCGCGCCAGCACGGCCCCAGCGTGTGCGCCATCGCCTTTCGTGTGAAGGACGCCAAGTTCGCCTACGAACGCGCCATCGCGCTGGGCGCCTGGGGTTATGCCCACACGGCCGGCCCCGGCGAGCTGAACATTCCGGCCATCAAGGGCATTGGCGACTCCATCATTTATTTCATCGACAAATGGCGCGGCAAAAACGGCGCGCAGCCGGGCGACATCGGCAACATCGGCTTTTACGACGTGGACTTCGAGCCGCTGCCCGGCGTTGACGGCGACGCGCTCAACCCCACGGGCCACGGCCTGACCTACATCGACCACCTGACGCACAACGTGCACCGCGGCCGCATGGACGAGTGGGCCGGTTTTTACGAACGGCTCTTTAACTTCCGCGAGATTCGCTACTTCGACATCGAAGGCCAGGTGACCGGCGTGAAGAGCAAGGCCATGACCAGCCCCTGCGGCAAGATCCGCATCCCGATCAATGAAGAAGGCAACGAGAAGGCCGGCCAGATCCAGGAATACCTGGACCGCTACCAGGGCGAAGGCATCCAGCACATCGCCATGGGCAGCAACGACCTCTTTGCGACAGTGGACGCGCTGCGCGCCAGCGGCGTGAAGCTGCTGGACACGATAGACACCTATTACGAGCTGGTCGACAAGCGCATCCCCGGCCACGGCGAAAGCGTGGCCGACCTGAAGAAACGCAAGATCCTGGTGGACGGCAAAAAAGGCGCGCTGCTGCTGCAGATCTTCAGTGAAAACCAGCTGGGCCCGATCTTCTTCGAGTTCATCCAGCGCAAGGGCGACGACGGTTTTGGCGAGGGCAACTTCAAGGCGCTGTTTGAAAGCATAGAGCTGGACCAGATGCGCCGCGGCGTGCTGGCGGGCAAAGAGGCCGGCGCAAAGGGCTAAGCAGACGGGCGCACAATAAAGCCCCACTGATCAACCCCTCACGGAGATAGCCATGTCCTTTCGCCTGAAATCGCAACGCTCGCTGGCCGCGCTTGGCCTTGTCTCGGCTTCTTTGCTGGCAAGCACCGGCGCCTCGGCCCAGACCGCGGCCTCCAGCCTGGACGCCGTGCAAAAAGCCGGCGTACTGCGCATCTGCACACCGGGCGACTACAAGCCCTTCAGCTTTCACAAGCCCGACGGCACGTTTGAAGGCATCGATGTGGACCTGATGGCCTCGCTCACGGCCAGCCTGGGCGTGAAGCCGGAGTGGATCAAGACCAGCTGGTCCAACCTGATGCCCGACATGACAGCCGGCAAATGCGACATGGCGGTCGGCGGCATCTCGGTGACGACCGAGCGGCAGAAAAAGGCCTTCTTCAGCGCACCCTATATGGTCAACGGCAAGACGCCGATCGCGCGCTGCGCCGACGTGGCCAAGTACCAGACGGTAGCCGACATCGACAAGCCGGCGACGCGCGTGATCTTCAACCCGGGCGGCAGCAACGAACGTTTTGCGCGCGCCAATTTCAAGCAGGCGCAGATGCGGCTGAACCCCGAGAACCTGACGATCTTTGACGAAATCCTGGCCAACCGCGCCGACGTGTTCGTCACCGAATCGGCCGAGGCGATTACCCAGCAAAGGCTCAAACCAGGCCTGTGCGCCATCAACCCCGACAAACCGCTGCAGTATGGCGAAATGGCCTACCTGCTGCCGCGCGGCGACGTGCCTTTCAAGGCTTACGTCGACCAGTGGCTGCACCTGGCCAAGGCCAGCGGCGACTACCAGAAAGTGGAGAGCCAATGGCTGAAGTAGAGAGCATGAACAGCACGCCGCCGCCGGCGGTGTACGGCCAGTCCGACCGGCCGCCGCGGGGCGACTACGCGCGCGGCGGGCAGGTCAATGCCGACTACACCTGCCCGCAAAACTACGCGGCCTATACCGCGCAAGACCACGACACCTACCGGCGCCTTTACACGCGCCAATCGGCCCTGCTGGCCGGGCGCGCCTGCAGCGCCTTCATCGAGGCCCTGCCCAGCCTGGGCGCGAGTGATGCGATTCCGCGCTTTGAGGACATCAATGCGCGCCTCTTCAAGGCGACCGGCTGGCAGCTGGTGGGCGTGCCGGGGCTGATCCCCGAAGTGCCGTTTTTCACCTTGCTGGCCAACCGCAAGTTTCCGGTGACGGACTGGATACGCACGCCGGCGGAGTTCGACTACATCGTCGAGCCCGACATCTTTCATGATTTGTTCGGCCATGTGCCGCTGCTGTTCGACCCAAGCTACGCCGACCACATCCAGGCCTACGGCAAGGGCGCGCTGAAGGCGCATGCGCTGGAGCACGGCGCGAGCGGCAAGCCGCCGATTCCCGGCGCGGTGGAAATGCTGTCGCGCCTCTACTGGTACACCATCGAGTTCGGTTTGATGCGCGACAAAAAAGGCGGCGACGAAGTGCGGGCCTATGGCGCGGGCATTTTGAGCAGCCCCGGCGAGCTCGCCTGGAGCGTGGAATCAGCGGAGCCGCAACGCATTGCGCTGCGCGACAACGCCGACCTGCTGCGCTGCATGTCATCGACCTACAAGATCGACACTTTCCAGCAGCAGTATTTTGTGATCGACAGCTTTGAAGGCCTGCTGCACCTGACGGAGCCGGACTTCACGCCCTTCTACCAGACGCTTGCCCGGCAAGCCAAGGCGGGAATGCCGGCCTAGACCTAGCCCGGCGCGGCCATCCAGTCGTTAAGCGCCTGGCGCGTCCTGTCGGCCAGCACACACACCTTTGCCACCTGCTGGCCCGCATCGGCCGGCCACTGGCCTTGCAGGCAGGACTGCTCCAGCACAAAACACGCATCGCTGAGCGCCTCGGCGCCCACGTTGGACGCCGCCCCCTTGAGGGCGTGCGCCGCGCGCGAGAGTTCGGCGCTGTCGGAGGCCTCCAGCGCCGCGCGGATGTCGTCGATACGATTCGGCGCATCGCTGGCGAACAGGGCAATCACCTCGCGCGTCATGGTGCGCTCGTCGTCGTCGAACTCCTTGAACTGCTCCAGCCGGCTCCAGTCCATCAGCACCACCGCTGAATCCACTTGCTCATTAAGCGGACTAGCCCTTTCCGGATGGGCGTAGGCAGCTATTATTTTTGTAGCACCCTCTTCACCCGGCTTTCTGGCGTAGCGCGCCAGCGCCTCGGCCAGCTCGTCAATGCGCAGCGGCTTGGGCAGAAAGCCCACCATGCCTGCAGCCAGGCAGCGCTGGCGGTCTTCTTCCAGCACCGAGGCGGTCAGCGCGATGATGGGCGGCGCATCTTCACCATGCGTGGCGATGATCTCGCGGGAGGAGGCAAAGCCGTCCATGACCGGCATGTTGGCGTCCATCAGGATGGCCGCATAGGGCCGCGGGCCGTCGCGCGTGCCGGCGCCGGCGCCCAGTGATGCGGCCACCCTGTCGGCCGCCTCGCGGCCGTTGAGCGCGGTGGCGGCTTCGTAGCCCAGCTTGGCCAGCATGGCCAGCGCGACCTTGAGGTTCACGGCGTTGTCGTCGGCCACCAGGATGAACTGGTTGCGCAGCTCGGGCTTGCCGGCTTCTGCGGTGCTTTGAAGCGTGGCGGCGTCGGAGGTGATGCGGGCGATGACTTCAAACAGCTGCGACTGGCGGTAGGGCTTGAGCAGGCGCGCGTCGAACACCCTGGCCTGCTCGCCGCCGGGCATGGTGCCGGAGGTGAGCAGCACGATGCGTATGCCCGGATAGCGCTCGCGCAGCGTCTGGGCAAAGGTCTGGCCGTCCATTTCGGGCATGTGCATGTCGGTGACCACCACGTCCACCGCCGGGTGCCCGGCCAGCCAGGTGAGCGCCTCGCCGGCGCGCTCGAACAGGACCGGCTCCATGCCCCAGCGCCTGAGTTGTTTGTCGAGGATGCGCAGGTTGACGGGGGTGTCGTCCACCACCACCGCGCGCTTGCCGGCCAAGCTGACCATATGCAGGGACGACAGCTGTGCGACTTCGGGCGCGTTGGCGTAACCCAGCCGGGCGGTGAACCAGAAGGTCGAGCCCTGGCCCGGCGCCGACTCAAGCCCCACGCTGCCGCCCATCAGCCCCGCCAGGCGCTTGCAGATGGCCAGCCCCAGCCCGGTGCCGCCGTATTTGCGGGTAGTGCTGGCGTCGACCTGGGTGAAGGACTGGAACAGCGCGGACTGCCTGTCCAGCGGAATGCCGATGCCGGAGTCTTTCACGCGGAACTCCACCAGGCTGCCTTGCTGCGCCGTGGCGTCTTCCAGCACATGGGCCGAAACGATGACCTGGCCTTGCTCGGTGAATTTGACGGCGTTGTTGACGAAGTTGAGCAGCACCTGGCGAAGGCGCGTCACGTCGCCACGCACCCAGGTGGGCAGTTCGTCGCCCAGGTCGACCAGCAGCTCCAGGCCTTTTTCACGGGCGCGCGGCGCGCCTATGTCGCAGGCCTCTTCGATGGTGGCCATCAGGTTCAGCGGCTCGTTTTCCAGCTCCAGCTTGCCGGACTCGATTTTGGAGAAATCCAGGATGTCGTTGATCACGCCCAGAAGCTGGTCGCTGGAGACGCGCATGGTGTGCAGGTAGTCGCGCTGCTCGGGGTCCAGCGGCGTGTCGGCCAGCAGTGTGGTCATGCCCACCACGCCGTTGAGCGGCGTGCGGATTTCGTGGCTCATGGTGGCCAGGAAGGCCGCCTTGGCGCGGGCCGCGGCAAGCGCTTCCTCACGCGAGGCCGCCAGCTCGGCGGTGCGGCTGGCAACGCGGGCTTCCAGCGTTTCGTTGGCGTCCTGCAGGGCGAGGGTTTGCACTTCGATGGCGGCGCGGTTGCGCACGATCTCTTCGGCGCTGTCGTGCATGGTCTGCGACAGCTGGCGCACCTCGGTGATGCGGGCGTTTTGCTGGACGGACGGCACCTCGGCGCGCGCGAGCTGGCCGGCGGCGACGCTCAGGGCCCGGAAGCGGCGGCTCAGGCGCCAGGCCAGCCAGGTGGCCAGCATGCCGCCCAGCAGCAGGGCCAGCACCATCACGGCCAGGGTCTTTTTAAGTGCGGCCTGGCTGGCGGCGGCGAAGTCGCTTTCGGGCGCGGCGACCACCAGGCTCCAGCGCAGCCCCAGGCTTTCGCCGAAAGGCCTGAGCACCACGATCAGGGTGTCGTCCTCCATAGGCACGCGGTGCAAAAAGGCGATGCGCTGCACGCTGTCGGGCAGCGTGCGGCCCAGGCTGGGGGCGACTTCGTTGTAGGCGCTGCGAACGACGGCGTTGCGGCTGTCCATGGGCCGTTTGCGCTCCAGCTTGGCGCCGGTGCCGGTGAACAGCGGGTCTATGGTGGAGTTGGCGACCAGCAAACCGTTCTCGTCGAGCAGAAAGGCCGTGCCGCGCGCGCTGAAGACCATGGTTTGCAGCAGCTCTTTGAGGCGCGCCAGATGCAGGTCGACCGCGAACACGCCCAGCGAGCCGCCATCTGCGCCATACACAGGCTGCGCCAGCGTGACCAGCAACTGGTTGTGGGCCTCTGAAGGAAACACGGCGGTGAAGCTGCGCCCCTTGTTTTCCATCGCGCCCTGGTACCACGCCCGGGTGCGGGGTTCGTGGTTGGTTTCTTCGGTGGCGGTTTTCTGCCGGCGGTCGCCGGGGTACTCAGCGGCAAAGAATGTGCGGCCCTGCGCGCCCTCCTTGCGCACCGCCACCTGCGTGGGCAGGTTGCCGCCCTGGGGTGGCGCCTCGACCCCGAGGTATTCACCGCGGTGTGTGGCCAGGACCATATTCGGCACCCGGGGCGTCATGCGCGTCATGGCAAACGCGGTCTGCTCGAACAGGGCGGGGTTCTGGATCAGCTGGCGCGCACGCGCCACGCCCGCCTCGCCGGGCTGCTCATGAATGAGCCCGTTGAGCACCACATGCGCCTGCGACACATGCTCTTCGGTGACGATCTGCACCCGCTGCGCGGTGGCGTCCACCGTCTTCTCGGCCAGCGTCTGCACGCTTTGCAGGTTGCTGCGGTACAAAAACCAGCCCACCGTGGCGGCCGGGACGATGGAAAACAGCAGCAGGCTGGTGACCAGCACCGTGCGCAGCGACCAGGTGCGCCCTGTGCCTGTGCCGCCGGCGCCTGTCTGGGGCGCCGTCATGCAAGCCCCACGATTTCCACGGTGTCCAGCGGCCGGCCGCGGCCCGCCACTTCCACCAGCGCGCGGCGGCCGGTGCGCACGGCGCCGGTGACAAGCCGCGTGGCCTGCACGCTGGCGGCAATCGTCCAGTCCAGCCTGGGCTCCCCCTGAAACAGCTTGAGCGCCCCGGCCACGGTGTCGCCCACCGGCGTGGTCTGGTCCGAGCGGCCGATCAGGCCGTCCAGCCCGGCAAAGGCCACGGGGCCGCTGTGCAGCGCAACGCCCAGCGAGAAGTTCGGCAGGTCCTGCCCGGCAAAGTGCTGCCGCACGTGGGCATCGATGCGTTTGGTGGCGTCGGCCAGCCCCAGGGCGGCGCGCATGGCGCGCAGGCCGTGGTTGACGGAGTGGGTGTCGTGGGCATCCACAAACACGCACAGCATGCCGTCGCCCACAAACTGCATGTAATGCGCGCCAAACAGGTAGACCGTGTCGCCGACGCTGCTGTAGAGCCGCCTGACGATGTCGCTGAGCTCCGCGCCGGACAGGCGCTGCGTCCACAGCCCATAGTCACGCATGTCGGCGAACAGCACGGTGGCGCTGGCAAAGCGGTCACTGTCTTGCACGGGGCCGGTTTCAGGCCATTGCTGGCTCAGCGAATGAGCCAGGCGCGTCTCGTACAGGTCGCTGATTTTCTGGGCCTGCTCCGACAGGGCCAGTTGCACGGCTTTGTCCACGACCTGCGCGCGCATGGCATCGGCCCGGCTGAGCTTGTTGAGCTGGGCGTTGACGGCTTCGCGCAGCTCCTGCGGGGCAAAGGGCTTGGTGAGGTAGTCGTCGGCGCCGGTGGTCATGCCCTGGCGCATATGGGTGCGGTCCTGCAGGGAGGTCAGCAGGATCACGGCAGTAGTGGCCAGGGCGTCGTCGTTGCGCACCTTGTCGAGCACCCCGAAGCCGTCGAGGTTGGGCATCTGGATGTCGCTCACCACCACGTCGGGCCTGAATTCACGGATCAGCTCCAGCCCCTTGAGGCCGTCTTCGGCCGACATGACTTCATGACCTTCTTTTTTCAGGACCTGGGTCACCAGCATGCGGGTGCCCGCGTCGTCTTCAATCACCACAATCAGGGGCATACCGGAAGTCTCGCTGCTTTAAGAATATGTGCCGGCGGCTGGCGCGGCGCACCTGTAAACGGCGCGCACCGGGAAAACCAGAAGCCGGAATTGCCACAAGCGGCAATTCCGCCATTTGACACGAATGTTGTCCATTTGTTGTCCATATGAAATTCAACACTGATACAACAGTGCGACGCACCAAAAGTGCTCCTAGCACATCAGGTGCTGGTTTCGCTCAATTCCTCCTACAAAATGAGGACGTAAAAATTTGTTACCCCACTTACGATATCCTCCAAAAAGAGGAGTTCCCGACCGCAGGGTACATTGGCTCCCAAAAAACGAACGCCCACGAGGGTTTTCAACCCCGACTGGGGTTTTATACGTGCAGTCATTCCATTAACCGTAACAGCAGGAGAAATTTATGGGCCTTTTCATGAAAGAACACGACATCTACATCGGAACGATGCTGGATGAATTGAACCTGCGTTTTGCTCCGTCACAGGGCAAGAATTCGCACTTCGGTGGCATCCTGGAGATGGTCGACCTCCAGAAAGAATTCAAGATCTTCAAGAAGGGCCGCTCTTTCAAGACCAGCTGCGCCGTGCTCAATCTGGGCGCCCGCAACAATGAAGTGAAGAACCTCTGGCAAAACCTGCTGGGCAACCTTCACCGGCACGGCTCCAACCAGAAGGGCGTTGACGGCGACGCCGCGATTGTTGGCGCCCTGATCAAGAATCTGGCATCGAAAACGCCTTTGCCGGTTTTCTTCACCTCGCACGACATGCGCGGCGACAAAGCCAACACGGAAGTGAAGATCATCGCCAAGAGCCAGCCTATTCACTATCTGGAGCAGGACTTCATCACGATCTCCATCCCGATGCAGCCGATTTCAGCCGCCAAAAAGGCAGCTGCCAAAAAGCCCGCCGCCAAGAAGTGATCACCGTGACAGGCTCCCACCATGACCGGGCGCCTGTCCGCTGACCACCCGCTCGCGGCGCTGTACGCGGGCATTGACAGGTACTACACGCACAAGGTCAACGTCCACGGGGCAACGCCCCTGGGCGTGGACTGGCCCAGCCATTCCACGCAGGAGCTGCGCTTTGAGCAGTTGCTGCGCGTGTGCGACATGGCAGCGCCCTTCTCGCTCAATGACATCGGCTGCGGTTATGGCGCCCTGCTGGCCTTTCTGGCCAGGCAAAAAAAACGCACACGCATTGACTACCTCGGCGTGGACCTGTCCGCGTCCATGGTGGCGCATGCGCGCCGTCTGTGGCACGAACACCCCGAGACGGAATTTGTGGCGGCAAAAGCCAGCCCCCGTGTGGCGGACTATTCGGTGGCGAGTGGCATTTTCAACGTCAAGCTGAGCCAGCCGCTGGCTTTGTGGGAAACCTTTGTCGAGGAGACCCTGGCAGACATGCACAAAAGCAGCCGCAAGGGTTTTGCCGTCAACTTCCTCGCTCCGCCTGCCGGAGACAACAAGAGCCCGCCTGAGCTCTACAGAACAGCGCCAGAACGCTGGCAGCGCCATTGTGAGCAGTCTTTTGGCGCCAGGGTTGAGGTGTTGCACGCCGGCGGGCTGCAGGACGAATACACCCTTCTCGTACGAACGCCGGGCGGAGCCGGCTGAACCGCCCGTGGCGGTGGCCGTCAACGCGCCATCAATTGCGCCAGGCGGCTTCGCTCATTGACCAGCCCCGACTCATAAATACGGGCGCCGGTAAGCGTGATCAGTTGCTCTGCCTGATTGAACAGGGACGAGGCCTCGTTCCAGGAGTCGGCATCGGCTTTTTGCCCGAGGACACCGCCCCAGACAATCAGCGCGCGGCATTCGGTCAGCCGGTTGCTTCGCTGCTGCGACAGCGCCAGCGCTTCCTTGGCCGTGGCGATGGCCTGCTCATAGTCCCCCGCCTGGTAATGGCGTTCCGCGAGGCTGACCCGGATCTCGGTTTCAAACTCCACCGCGGCACGCGTGCCCATGATGAGCTCAAGCGCCTGCGAGTAACTTTGCTGCGCCGATTCAAGGTCGCCGGCCGTGGCCTCGACCAATCCGCCGCACCACAGGGCGAACGCCCTCGAGTACGGGCTTTTATGTTCCTGGGCAATCTTCGACACCCTGGCCGAATGCTTCTGCGCAAGCGCGGTGTCCCCAAAGCACAAAGCCAGTTCCACGTACAGGTAGTGCGCGATCTGTTCGATGACGGGGTCGTTCAGCCCGCCGTCGGCGGTCTCCATTTGCTGCAGGCATTTCTGGGCCTCTTCCAGCCGGCCCATGCGGATGAGCAGGCGCGCACGGATGCCGTAGAGCCATTGCTCAATGCTGAAGTCGATGAATTCCCGGTCGAACTGGTCGATGCTGGCCACGCCCAGCAGCGCGGCATCGTTCGCATCCAGCCCCTGCTCCAGCAGCCCCGCCCAGCCATAAGCCTGGCTGAGCGCCACATTCAGCATGGCGACCCGCCCGGCATCCTTGCCCTCTGGCGTGAGCGACAGCGCGTTGCGCACGCACTGCACATAGTCATCTGCGGGCCCACCACCCGACTGGACAATGCGACCCTGCGCGAAGAGCAGCAATTGCTCCAGGCGCGTGTCTGCCTGCCGGGCCAGCTCGATCGCTTCGTGGCTGACTTTCTGGACTTCTTGCGGATCCAGGCCTTCGCGCCAGCCCAGGTACATGATGCGCCCGCCCGCCAGTGCCCTCAGGATGTCGACGCTGGGCGAGCGTTCCTGCCCGTCCAGCAACGTCCATACCTTGCGCCAGTGTTTGATGGCCTGCGCCGAATTGGTCGAACCGGTCCACTTGGCCGCGCGGGCCTCATGCTGCGCCGCATTGAGCAACTGCCCTGCGGCTTCGTAGTGGTAAGCAATCAGCGCGGCGAACTCGCCCGGTTGTGCGCTGTAATGCGCCTCCATGGCGATGGCCACGGCGGCATGCAGGTTGGCACGGCGCGCCTTGAGCTGGGTGCTGTAGGCCACCTCCTGAATCAGCGGATGCCGGAAAGCGAAGCGGCGCCCGCCCGTGATCTCGCGCAGCAATTGCAGCAGTTCGGCCTCGCACAGGCCATCCAGGCCGGTCTCCAGCTGGCTCACCAGATAGACGGCAACGTCTTGCAGCACGGCGAGCGGAATTTCCTTGCCGATCACGGCGCACACATGCAGCAGCGTTCTTTGGGTGGCTACCAGCCGGTCTATGCGTTCGCCGATCACGGCCTGCACGGTCGCGGGCAATGCGTGCGCCAGGGAGGCAACGTCCGACTTGCGCTGGCTTGAAGTCACCAGGGAAGCGCTCTTTTCAATCAGCGACTGCGCCAACTCCTCGGCAAAAAATGGATTGCCGGCGGAACGCTCCACGATGAGGGGGAAAAACCCCAGCAATTCGGGATGCTGCCCCAAGCGTTCGCGTACCAGTTGCTCGGTATCGGACAAGCTCAGATCCGCCAGCGACATTGCCCGGAAGTGGCGCATCGTCCACCAGGGGGCCTGGTAACCCGGCCGGTAGTTCAGCAACAACAGCGTTCTGGTGCCGGCGATGGCCGCGACCAGGGCCGAAAGAAACTCGGCACTGGCCTCGTCCAGCCAGTGAAGATCTTCAAAAACAATGACAGAGGTGGTGGCGCCGGCCTGCTTGACCAGCTCATGCAGCAAACCCAGCAGCCTGGCCCGCCGCGCCTTGGCATTGAGCGAGCAAGGCGGGCCATTGGCGTCGGCCACGCCGAGAAATTCGCTGAGCAAGGCCAGGTCGTCCCCCGAAACCGCGCCAAGCTTGGCCAGCCCCCGGACAATGCATTCCCGGGCAGCGGCCGCGTCGAGTGCCGGCGTGATATGGAAAAAGCAGCTGCGCAGCAACAGGAGAACCGGCTGCAAAGGCGTGGCATGCCCATAAAGCTGGGTTCTTACTTCGAAGACCGGCACATCGCGCAGATGGCACCATTGGGCGAACTCATGGCAAAGCCGGCTCTTGCCGGTGCCGGGCGCGCCTGACAAACCGATCACGGAGCCCTCTCCGTTTTCCGCATTACGCAGCGCGTCCTGCAGCACGCTCAGCTCTTGCGACCGGCCCCGGAAAAGCGACAGCGCCGCCTCATGAAAGCTTTGGCTCTGCACATCGTTTTTCATGCCCAGCAGGGCGTGCAGCTCCACAGGCTCGGCAATGCCGCGCAAGGGATGCTTGCCCATGGGCCGTGTATCGCAGGCAGAGCGTACCAAGGCAAGGCAATCGGCGGTCAGGCAGATTCCGCCGGGCTCGGCCAGCGCCACCACGCGGCTGGCCAGATGGATGGCGTGGCCGTGCACACCGCCGCCGCGGGTCGCATCAACTGCCTCGGGATCCAGGGCGACCTGGCCGGAGTGCAGGCCGACACGAATGCGCAAGTCCGAGCCGGGGCCTTCGAAAGCCGCCTGCATCGCCAGCGCGGCCTCGCAGGCCAGGCTGGCATGGCCTTCCAGCGCCCGGGGCACGCCGAACAATGCCATGACGCCATCACCCAGCGTGCGCACGACGGTGCCGCCAAAACGCTCCACCGCATTGCACATGCGCTGCACGGCAGGGCGCAGTTGCTCCATGGCCTGTTCCGGATCCAGCCCGGAGACATGCTCGGTGGAACTGACGACGTCTGCAAACAGGATGGTGGCGTGCTTGAGCGCACCCCACTGGATTTCAGACGCCAGTGGGGCCAGGGCACTGGGGGGCTCTTGCACACTAAGGCCAAAGGCAGCGCCACAGTTACCGCAGAACCGGTTGGCAACCGGGTTCACGGTCAGGCACGATACGCAGCGCAACGACATCTCTTTTTTGTCCCTCTCCACAACGGGAAAACCTACAGGACGAATCGTTGCACGACGCCATCAACAAATCAAGGCATTAGTGCAGAGCCTTAAGTGAGTACCTTCACCGTTTCCCACGCCAGAACAACTGCCTTGTACTCTTTTGACTTACTGCCGTACCGCGCGCTCGCCACGCGGCTTGTTGCACGCGCCGCGTCCAGGAAGCTGGCCTTGGGCTTGAGCTTGGGGAAGGCTTCGTACCAGATGGCGCCGGCCTTCTCCCAGGAGAATCCGCCAATTTTTCTGGCGGTCAGGTAAAACGCGTGATTGGGGATGCCGGAGCTGTCGTGAACGTCCGCGCCGTCAACGTACTCTTCCATGGTTTTGAACTGGTCGTCGTCATACCAGGTCAGCTTGCGGTTGCCGGGATCTTTGAGGGAGCGGATGGCCTTGCCGTGCTGCGGCGCGAGCATGTTCTCCCCTAGCAGCCAGTTGGCCTGGGCCGCGGTCTGGCCGGCATGCCACTGCTTGACCATGCTGCCCATGACGTCGGAGAAAGATTCATTGAGGGCGCCGGCCTGGCCTTGCAGCGCATGCGTCTGCTCCCGGAATTCACGGTCTTTCACGGGCAACCGGTACACCCCCAGCCCGCCGGGGATCATGTGCTGGAGCACGCCGTGCGACAGTTCGTGGGTAATGATGTCCAGCGCTTCGGTGAAGCCGCCCACGTTATGGTCGCCGTCGCCGTACACCATCTGCTCGCCGGTCCACATGGCGTTGGCGAAGTCCTTGCCGAAATGCACGGCTGACTCCACCCGCATGCTGCGGTCATCCAGGGAATCCCGCCCGAAAACCTCATGGAAGAAGTTCAGGGCGATACCGGTGTTGTCATACACCTTGTTAACGGCGCGGTCCTTGACCGGTTTCTCGCCTTCATGCCGCACGGGTTTGCCCGGCAGGTCGGTGTCGGTGCCCGCATTAAAAATACTGCGGCGGTAGGGCAGGCCCGGCATGAAAGACATGGGAGACGAGACCGGGGGCGCGGCCTTGACGCCCTGCTTGGCGCAAACATGGCGGTGCGTGCGCAGCCGCATGCTGTGTTCGATATGGCTGTGGAGGTGACTTGAACCTTCGTCCCCTGACTTTTCGGCGAGTTTGCGGAAAAGCTTGGAAGGAACAGCAAAACAAAAGCAGTTGTACGCAGGTTTCACCGGTGCGGCCCCTCAACACTAATAGCATCCACGCGCAGCGGCGCATCCGGCTGAGCAGCCTGCTTCATGGCAAAACCCGAATGAAAGACACTCACCGGCGCGACTACCAGCGGCTGGGGAGCTTTTTGAGCAGCGTGATGCGCTTGGTGCCCATTTCGATGTAGCCGCCCTTTTCCAGGTCTTTGAGCAGGCGGCTGACCATCTCGCGGGACGCGCCAACACGGCTGGCGATGTCCTGGTGGGTAATAGACTCGAGCGTGAGCCCTGTCGCCGTATCGCGGGTCGTCACGTCGTCGTGCTCTTCCAGCACGGCGATCAGCCGGCCATAGACATCGAGCAAGGCCATGTTTCGGGCTGCTTCGGTGGCCGAGCGGGCACGGCGAATGACCTGAACCACCAGATTGATCGCGAATCCTGGCTCATCGACCAAGTGTTCACTCACATCTGCCCGACTCAGAACGGCGCAAGTACAGGGTTCCAGCGTGATGACCGATGCCGAGCGGGGCCCGCCATCGAGGGACATTTCACCGAAGTAGTCGCCCGAATGGATGCGCCCGTAGGTGATTTCGCGCCCATTCTCATCCATTGAGAACACCTTGACGCTGCCTTTGAGCAGCATGAACAGGCTGTCGCCGATTTCACCCTCGTTGATAACGACTGTCTTTTTGGGGTAACTTCGCACGGCGCCGCGCAGGGCGAGCGTACGCAATTCGGGAGTCAAATGGGCGTATAAGCCCTCATCGGGAGGTGTAGGCGAACTCATGATCACCCGTAATCTAGCACGTCGCCGGGCGTGCCGGCACCTCTCAGTGAATTTGCCCCAGCGGCAAGGGTGCGATGGGTGGCAGGATCGCCACATGATTGACCAGCTCACGGACGCCGCTGGAGGCCGTCTTGGCGCACAGGCTGCGCACGTGGCTGCGCACGGTGGAGACGGCGACGTTCATCTGGACCGCGATTTCGGGTGTGCTGAGGCAGCGGCACAAGAGCACCAGCACCTGCTCTTCCGTCTGGGTGAGGCCGTGGTTGCGGGCAAAAGCACTGAACACGCCCGACTCGCTGACCGCCAGGCGCGACAGGACCAGGGCCATGCGCTCACAGGGAACGCCGGGCTGGCGCTGCAGCGGCACCACGGCAAGCGTGAAATCCACGCCTTCGGCCGCCAGCCTGATGAGGCTGCGCTTGCCGGCAACGGCTTTGCCCATGGCGTTTTGAAAGGCTTTGGCATCGGCCGGCATGAGAACTTTCAGCTCACCCCGGTCCGTGCCAAGAACGGCTGCGTGTTCAAGCTCGCGGCGCGCGGCCTGATTGGCATGCAGGATCCGGCACTGGGCGGTGACAAGAATCACCCCATGGGCCAGCTCATCGACCAGCAAAGCCAGAAGGGCTGGCGTTGAATACAGCTCGGTCTCCCCAAGAGGGAGCGAGCGGCCTTCTTCCAGAAGACCGGTTTCTTGCATTGCGTACATTTTGGGCGCTCCATCCTACAAATAGATGAGCATAGAAAGCCTTGCGCAAGGTAGATAGTGAATATGACCAATGATTCTTGTGAGAAATTCACATACGGCTGTCACATTTGACGGCCCCCTGCCAGCCAGCCGGCTGCAAAGCCGGCGGCCGGCCCTCTCAGGCTGGCTCGCCCTCGAGCAGCGCCAGCGAGGCGTTCATGACTTCCGGCAAAAACGCCATCTGCACATGGGCTGCGCCACGGATCAGGCGGTTATCAGCCCCTTCGAGGGTGGCGGTGGACGTCGGAAACACAATGTTGTCGCAATTGGAATACCAGCAAGTGAAAAGCGAGTGACGGTCGGCGGGCATTTCATGGTCCAGCTGGGCTTGCCAGTCCGACAGCAAGCGCATTTGCCGGCCGTTATGGCCGTGGCCGAAACGCGCCAGCCAGGTTCCCCGGTGAGGCGTTCCTATCGTCACCACATGATGCACACGGGCTTCGGCTTTCATCTGCTTGAGCCAGGCCCTCGCGGCGAGTCCGCCCATGCTGTGGCAGACCAGTAGCGGCGCCATGCCCGTGGCCTCGGTGACCCGGCGTACGGCCTCGTCGATCTGCGGTGCGTAGTCATCGATGGAGCCAAAAAGAGGTTCGAGGTTGACGGCAATGAATGCCCGCCCGCTCGACCGCACACGGCTGAGCCAGGGCGTCCACAGGCCGCGGTTGCAAAAAAAGCCATGCACGAACACCACGCCGCGACGGCCTTGAAAGCCGGCGTCAGCTGAAAGCTGGTCGGGCACCACATTCATGCGAAAGGGCTGGCGCCAGCAAAACACGCGGGGGGCGGTGAATGTTTCGCCCAGCCAGGCGCGCGCAAGCTCGCTCCAGGTGGGCTGGGGCGCCGGATCGGTCTTGTTGACATGGCGAAGCAGCAGGAACTCAATGGCGAGGAAGCCCGTGTAGCCCAATGCAATGACAAAGAAGCCGGCGACAGCCAGTGCAGGGGAACTGCTGCGAAAGTAAAACAACCAGCCAAAGGCCGCGGCGATCAGGGTCAGGGTGATGAATCGTTGCAGTTGAGCCAGCATGAATCAGCAAAAGGTGCGAGGGTCAAACCCCCAGTATCTCAGGCCAGTGTGACATCGCGGCCGGACAGCGTTTTGGCCAGGCCTTGCGCCAGCCGGTTCACGGCGCCGTAAATAGACAGTTGCGGGTTGGCGCCAATGCTGCTCGGGAAAAGCGAGCCGTCGTGAATCGAAAGATTCTCCAGCTGCCAGTGCACGCCGTCGGGGCGGGTGACGCCCTGGCGTTCAGTGCCTGCCAGGCCGCAGCCGCCCATGACGTGGGCGCTGACCACCCGGGTGAGCATGGGCTTCATGGGCAAGGCATTGACGGCGTCGCGCGCCTGGGCCCAGGAGGTGTAGGGCTGGGCCATCTCGTGCAGCGGCAGCACCTGTTTGGCGCCCGCTGCAAACTGGATTTCCATCATCGACAGCAAAGCCTTGCGGCCGCCTTCCATGACGTAAGGGGTCAGCGGGTAGTCCAGCACGGCAGAGCCGTCGCTGCGCAGCTTGACCTTCCCGCCCGGGGATTCGTCGTGAAAGCCGTCGCGCAACAGCGCCAGTAAAGTGTGGTTGTGCGGAAAGGATTTGAGCAGGTCGTGCTGGCCCTGGCCAAAGCCGGGCACAGTGGACGCAAAAATCACCGGGTGCAGCGGCGGCGCCTCCAGCTTGTAGCCGATGGGGCCGTCGATGGCCTGCGTCTCCAGGAAGTGATCAGAGTAGATCGTCTGCGGTGCACCGTTCCAGGCTTCGACTTTTTGCTCGAACACACTGGAGGACATCACGACGGGATGCAAAAAGGTTCTGGCGCCCAGCACGCCATGCGGGTCAGGTGCCCCTGAGCGCAACAAAACGCCCGGCGAATTGATGGCGCCGCCGGCGAGCACATAGTGTTTTGCTACTATTTTTATAGCCGCTTGCGCTCGTGTTTCCTGGCCTGCAGCCGTTTTTTTCCCTGAGCCACGGTTACTGCTGCACACCAGCGCGGTGACTTTCCCATTGGCCAGCTCAAAACTTTCCGCGCGTGTTTCAACCAGCAGTTGCGCCCCCAGATCGAGCGCGGCGGGAATGGTGGTGACGAGCATGGACTGCTTGGCGTTCGTCGGGCAACCGAGGCCGCAGGAGCCGAGGTTCCAGCAGCCCTTGACGTTGCGCGAGATGGCCGACGCGGGAATCCCCAGTTTGGCCGCGCCTCTGCGCAAGAGGTCGTTGTTCTCATTGGGCGGCACCAGCCAGGGCGTGATGTTCAGCCGCTGCTCCGCCTGCGCAAAGTAAGGCGCCAGCGCTTCGACGTTGTAACCGGCCAGGCCAAACTTGTCTTGCCAGAACTTGAGCGTCGACGCGGGTGTGCGAAAAGAACTGGTCCAGTTCACCGTGGTAGAGCCGCCCACACAACGGCCTTGCAGGATATTGATGGCCTTGTCTTCCGTCTTGCGCGCCGCACTCTCCTGGTAGAGCGAAGGGTAGGCTTCCGATTCTTTCTGGTTGAAGTCGCTGCTGCTTTTGAGCGGCCCTTCTTCAATGATCACCACCTGCAGGCCGGCCTTGGCCAGCAATTCGGCGGTAATACCGGCGCCGGCGCCGCTGCCGATGATGGCCACGTCGCAGGTCATCCTTTCCGGCGCCGATGCATACGGGCCGCCCATGACTTTCCAGCCACGCGCGATGCCCTCGCGGATCGGATCTTTCAGTTGGCTCATGCTGTTTTCGGTATCTTCAGATTTTCAGGGGGCCGGGATAGCCCAGCAGCGGCCAGCTTGACGGGTCCGAAAAATAGGCGCCTGCCGTGATGTCATGCAAGGCTGCATAGGCCTGCTGGCGCAAGGCCAGCGCGGACAAGCGCATGTCTTGCAACGCATGCTGGATGTCGGCGATAGAGGCTTCGGACCACGGTTGACTCAGACCGGCAAGCGTGCGCCGCCCGGCGGCACTGGCCAGCAATGCCAGCAGTTGTGACAACTCGGCTTGCGCGTGGGGCGGCAACGATTGCACCAGGATGTCGACACGCGTGAGCAAGCCTTGCAGAGCAACCTGCCGCGCACCTTCGTCGGCCGGCAGTGTTTTGTCCAGGACGGCACGGCCAACTGCGGAAAAAACTTCGCGACCCGAGTCGCTCAAGACACCGCCCTTCAGACCGGGCTGCAGCAAAGCAGCCGCGCCCCCGGCAACAATCAGCACGGCGGCCGATGCGGCGCCGAGCTTGAGGAGCGTTCTTCTTTGCATGCTGGAAGTTTCGCATGGGCACTTAAGTTTCAATAGGGGGCCGTACCTAGATAAACTCCGGGTTTGTATGGACGCCTCAGCACAACAAATTCACGATGCGCTGCAAGCCGTGGCGCTGCTTCGGCAACAGCACGCAGCCGACCCGCCGCTGGCCTGTGCGAGCGCTGAGATCAAACGCTTTCAGGCGCGGCGGTTTCAAGCCACGTATTCCGATCTTCTGCACAGTCCGCGTTACAAAACTGCGGCGACGTTCTTTTTGCAGGAGCTCTATAGCGACAAGGACTACGCCGAACGCGACCAGCAGTTCGCACGGATTGCCAGCACCATTGCAAAAATCTTCCCGCAGCCGGTTGTCAGTACAGCCGCGGCATTGGCGGAGGTCCACGCGCTCACCGAAAAGCTGGACGACCTGATGGCCAGGCAGTGGCTCGCGGACATGGCGGCCGGCCACCAGGGCACTGAGTGCGCGCGCTACATCCGCTGCTGGAGGCAGGTGGGAGATATCGCCGCCAGAACCCGGCAGCTCGAAGTCGTTCTGCATCTGGGGCATGAGCTCAACCGCTTGACGCGGATGTTCGGGCTTCGTACCTTGCTCAAGATGATGCGCGGTCCGGCGGCCGCAGCCGGCCTGAATTCATTGCAGCATTTTCTTGAGGCGGGCTTCGACGCTTTTGCCAACATGCGCGGGGCTGACGAATTTCTGAGACTGATCAAGGATCGCGAAACTGCATGGATCCATTCGCTGTTTGAGGACGATGCTGTCACCTGTGAGACCCGTTTGGGCCATTTGCTGGCCACCGGCGCCTCTTAACACGCCCGCATTAGGACAAGCCCCATACGAATTGCCGCGTCCGGCTTTCACAATGAGCCGCAAGGAGTTTGTATGAACAAGCATTGGCTCAAGAGTTATCCAGAGGGTGTGTCGCACGAGATCGATACGAAACAGTTTCGCTCGCTCAATCAGTTGCTGGAGGACTCTTTCAAGAAGAACGCGGCGAAACCCTTCTCTGTCTGCATGGACCACTGGATGACTTATGGTCAGCTCGACGACCTGTCCTCTGCATTCGGAGCCTGGTTGCAGGGTCTCGGGCTGGAGCCTGGCGCGCGCGTGGCGATCATGCTGCCCAATGTGCCGCAGTTTGCCGTCACCATGGCCGCCATCTTGCGCGCAGGGTATACCTGCGTGAACGTCAACCCGCTCTATACGGCTCGCGAGCTGGAGCATCAACTCCGCGACTCCGGCGCGACGACGATCGTCATTCTGGAAAACTTTGCCGCCACGCTGGCCGAGGTGATTGAGCGCACACCCGTGAAGAACGTGGTGATGGCGTCAATGGGTGATTTGCTGGGTTTCTGGTACGGCCAATGGATCACTTTCGCCGTGCGGCACCTCGCCAAACTGGTGCCAGCCTACAAATTGCCGCTGGGCGATGGGCGCACTGTGACGGCCTTTAATCGCGCGGTGGCCGAGGGCAGCCGCCTGACACTGAAGCCGGCACAAACCACGCTGGATTCGATTGCCTTTCTGCAATACACCGGCGGAACAACCGGGCTCTCAAAAGGCGCCGTGCTCACGCATCGCAACATCGTTGCGGCCATCCTTCAGGCTGAAGAATGGTTCACACCGGCACTGCAACGCATCGGTGACGTCAGCAAAACCAACAATATCGCGGCTCTGCCGCTGTATCACATCTTCGCGCTGACCTTGTGCCTGCTCACGATCCGATGGGGCGCCCACCTGACGCTGATTCCCAATCCACGGGATTTCGGAAAGTTCATCGAGGTGCTCAAGAAGCGCCCCTTTCACATGCTGCCGGCAGTCAACACCTTGTTCAATGCGCTGCTTCAGCACCCGCAGTTCAAGACGGTGGACTTCTCAAGTCTTTGCGTTTCGCAGGCAGGCGGTATGGCCGCGTCTGAAGGCACGGCCAAACACTGGCTCCAGGTGACGGGCTGCCCGATGATTGAAGGCTGGGGCATGAGTGAAACCTGCGCCATAGGCACCAACAACCCCGTGACCAACAAAGAGTTCACCGGCACCATCGGTTTGCCGTTGCCAAGCATTGAAATCGCCATCAAAGATGACGACGGAAAATCGCTGGCAGTCGGCGAGTCCGGGGAAATATGCATCAAGGGCCCGCAGGTGATGACCGGTTACTACCAACAGCCCGAAGAGAATAAAAAGGCATTTACCTCCGACGGCTTTATGCGCACCGGGGATATCGGCATCATGGATGACCGTGGTTACACCAAAATCATCGACCGCAAGAAAGACATGATCATCGTTTCAGGCTTTAATGTCTTTCCCAACGAGCTTGAGAATGTCATTTCGCTATGTCCCGGTGTCATTGAATGCGCTGCTATCGGCATCGCCGACGACAAGCAGGGCGAGGCAATCAAGGTTTTTGTGGTGAAGAATGACCCTACGCTCACTGAAGATGACGTCAGCGCCTATTGCAAGCAACACCTCACGGGCTACAAGAGGCCCAAGTACATTGAATTTCGCGATGATTTACCCAAAACCAATGTCGGAAAGATTCTTAGACGCGAGCTGCGCGCGTCGGCCTGAAGGCCGATTCGCCCTTAACCACTGATGAGCGCACCGGTTCTTCCTGCCGGACTGCATGCTTTTGAGCGCGGCTGGCTCTCCGCCAACAATATTCTTTTCACGGATGGTGAAGAGACCGTGCTGGTGGACAGCGGATATTGCACACATTCAGTGCAAACACTGGCCTTGATCGAGTCGGTATTAGGCTCCCGCCCACTCGACGTTCTGGTCAATACACATTTGCATAGCGACCATTGCGGTGGAAACGCCGCCTTGCAAGCCCGTTATCCGGATCTGCAAACCCTTATTCCACCTGGCCATGCGCAGCAGGTCGCCGAGTGGGATCCTGTTGCGCTGACTTATTTGCCAACAGGGCAGCTCTGTCCGCAGTTTGGCTTCACTCAAGTTATTGAGCCGGGGCATCTCATCCGATTTGGCTCAGCGACTTGGCAGGCTCACGCTGCGCCCGGGCATGATCCAAACTCCTTGATTTTCTTTGAGCCTCAGGACAAGCTGCTTATTTCTGCCGATGCATTGTGGGAAAACGGTTTTGGCGTCGTGTTTCCCGAACTGGAAGGCACTGACGCTTTTGCCGAGGTTGCCGCAACCCTGGATTTGATTGAGCATTTAGAACCAAAAACTGTCATTCCTGGGCACGGCCGTGTCTTCGCTTATACGCCTGACATACTCGTACGCGCACGCCAGCGACTGGAGTCGTTTGCTAGCAACCCGCGCCGGCATGCGCGCCACGCGGCCAAAGTGCTGCTTAAATTCAAGTTACTCGAAACGCAGAGACAAGATTTTGATGAGTTTGCGCAGTGGGCAATCAGTACGCCCTATTTCACGCAAATCAAAGCCAAGTTCTTCGCAGATTGCCCCGTCCGCGCCTGGATAGAAGAGCTGAGTGCCGAGCTGATCACGGCAGGGGTAGCTAAAAGAGACGGTGCGTATATCTTGAATGCATGAATTTCTCTCTATTAAATCAAGATCGGCGCGCGAGTCTTCTCCTCTCGCCAATTGCGCTCTGCTAAACACCTGGTTCGCCCACAGAATCGCCCAGAGAAGTGGCCCATTCAAAGCAAAAAGCCCGCATAAATCCATGCGGGCTTTTTTAATTCTCATGACCGAGTCAAATACCGGGCACACAAAAGAAAACGCCCGGTTGATCAAAAATCAACCGGGCGTTCCTTGCTGTAAGAGCCTGACGATGTCCTACTTTCACACGGGAATCCGCACTATCATCGGCGCTAAGTCGTTTCACTGTCCTGTTCGGGATGGGAAGGAGTGGTACCAACTTGCTATGGTCATCAGGCATAACTTGTTGACAGACTGTTCAAAGAACAGCCCATCGAATTCATAGAGTAAATCAGCTTGTATTTAGATTCGCACAGCTGCTGAGCTGTGCCTTTTGAATGCGTCAACTTGGCATAACAACTTCGAATTAATCAAAGTTATAGGGTCAAGCCGCACGAGCAATTAGTATCAGTTAGCTTAACGCATTACTGCGCTTCCACACCTGACCTATCAACGTCCTGGTCTTGAACGACTCTTTAGGGGGCTCAAGGCCCCGGCAGATCTAATCTTGAAACGAGTTTCCCGCTTAGATGCTTTCAGCGGTTATCTCTTCCGAACTTAGCTACTCGGCAATGCCACTGGCGTGACAACCGATACACCAGAGGTTCGTCCACTCCGGTCCTCTCGTACTAGGAGCAGGCTTCCTCAAATCTGCAGCGCCCACGGAAGATAGGGACCAAACTGTCTCACGACGTTTTAAACCCAGCTCACGTACCTCTTTAAATGGCGAACAGCCATACCCTTGGGACCGGCTACAGCCCCAGGATGAGATGAGCCGACATCGAGGTGCCAAACACCGCCGTCGATATGAACTCTTGGGCGGTATCAGCCTGTTATCCCCAGAGTACCTTTTATCCGTTGAGCGATGGCCCTTCCATACAGAACCACCGGATCACTATGTCCTGCTTTCGCATCTGCTCGACTTGTCAGTCTCGCAGTTAAGCACGCTTATGCCATTGCACTATTAGCACGATGTCCGACCGTACCTAGCGTACCTTCGAACTCCTCCGTTACACTTTGGGAGGAGACCGCCCCAGTCAAACTGCCTACCATGCACTGTCCCCGATCCAGATAATGGACCTAGGTTAGAACCTCAAACACACCAGGGTGGTATTTCAACGTTGGCTCCATGCGATCTAGCGACCACACTTCAAAGCCTCCCACCTATCCTACACAGATCTGTTCAAAGTCCAATACAAAGCTACAGTAAAGGTTCATGGGGTCTTTCCGTCTTTCCGCGGGGAGATTGCATCATCACAAACATTTCAACTTCGCTGAGTCTCAGGAGGAGACAGTGTGGCCATCATTACGCCATTCGTGCAGGTCGGAACTTACCCGACAAGGAATTTCGCTACCTTAGGACCGTTATAGTTACGGCCGCCGTTTACTGGGACTTCAATCAAGAGCTTGCACCCCATCATTTAATCTTCCAGCACCGGGCAGGCGTCACACCCTATACGTCGACTTTCGTCTTAGCAGAGTGCTGTGTTTTTAATAAACAGTTGCAGCCACCGATTTTTTGCAGCCTCATTGGGCTCCCCAAGTAAATGGTTCACCTACTAAAGGCACACCTTCTTCCGAAGTTACGGTGTCAATTTGCCGAGTTCCTTCTCCTGAGTTCTCTCAAGCGCCTTAGAATACTCATCTCGCGCACCAGTGTCGGTTTGCGGTACGGTCGTGTGTAGCTGAAGCTTAGTGGCTTTTCCTGGAAGCAGGGTATCACTCACTTCGTCTGCAAGCAGACTCGTTATCACCCCTCATCTAAGCCCGGCGGATTTACCTACCAGGCACGACT
>NZ_FPBM01000011.1:0-107500 GCF_900116715.1 Polaromonas sp. YR568 | reverse complement strand
GGTGATGGCATCCCCCGCCGACTTGATAGCCAGGCTGATTTGCCCGTCCGTATCCACCACCGCGCTGAGCCTGGCGACCTGCATGGGCCGGTAAAAGTCGTGCGTGGTGTCTTCTTCGCGGGACCAGATCAGCTGAACCGGCCTTCCGCCGCACTCCAAGGCCACCCGCACGGCCTGAGCCACGCAGTCCACCTCCAGCCGGCGGCCAAACCCGCCGCCCAGCAGCGTGACCGTGAGGTGAACATCTTCCGCCGCCACCCCGGCCACACGCGCGGCAACAGCCACAGCCATCTGCGGTACCTGCGTGGGCGCCCAGAGCCAGACTTTTCCGTCTTTGACCTGTGCCGTGCAGTTCATGGGCTCCAGCGTGGCGTGCGCCAGATAAGGCGCCCGGTACAGCGCTTCGACTTTCCGCGCAGCACCCGCCTCGGCCTTGCCGGTGTCGCCCTTCATATAGAAGGTATAGCCGTCTTCCTGGCCCAAGGCAGTCTCGAGCGCCTTTTCGATATCCCGGCTGTTCAGCCCGCCGGCGGGCCGCTGCTGCCAATCCACCGGCGCCGCCAGGGCTGCCTGCTGGGCCTGCCACCAGGTTTTCGCCACCACGGCCAAGCCGGCCGTCGAACCCGCATAACCCGGCAGCCGCACCAGGCGCTCCACCCCCGGCTGCGCCAGAACGGCATTCGCCTGAATCGCGCCCGCCGAGCCGCCCAGCATGGGGCACAGCCGCACCGCCGCATACAACATGCCCGGCAGCCGCACATCCAGCCCGAAGACAGCGCTGCCGTTGACCTTGGCCGGAATATCCGGGCGCGGGGCGCTGCGCCCTATCAAGGTCCAGTTCTTGCGGTTTTTGAGGGTCACCTCGCCCGGCGGCGTCACGGCGGCGAACTTCGCCAGCTCGCCATAGTGGGCAGACGGACCCGAGGGATGCGAAATCACGCCGTTTTTGACGCTCAGCTCATCCACCGGCAGTTTCCAGTCCAGCGAAGCCGCCCCCAGCAAGGACGCACGCGCGGTCGCCGCGGCCGTTCGCAGCACTTCCCAGGCATCGGCCACGCTGGAAGACCCACCCGTGGCATTGATGCCAAGCTCGCGGGCCAGCTTGCCCATCATCCATTCACCCACCCTGACTTTGGCGGGGCGCACGCGGGGCGCGCCCTCTGCCGAGTAGTCGTCTACCTCCAGGGGGTGAAACGGCAGGCTGCCGACCAGCATGGCGACGTTGCCGTAAATCGTGTCGGCGCCGGCCTGCTCCAGGCTCACCCGCAGCAGGGGCACATCCAGCTCTTCGGCCACCAGCATGGCCAGTGCGGTGTGCACGCCCTGCCCCATTTCGCTGCGCGGCATGGCCAGCACCACGCCGCCGTCGGCCTTGATCTTGATCCAGCCGTTAAAAACCACACCCGTCAGGTCGGGCTCACCGCCGGCCGGCCAGGGCTTGGCGGCACTGCCCAGGCGTGAACGGGCCGGCAGCAGGCACCAGCCCACGACCAGGGCCCCCGCGCCTCCCGCCGCGCTCAGCAGCCATGCCCTTCTTTTCATGCCTTGGCCTTTTTCACAGCACCGCCGGGCGCAACACCCGCCGCGCGCTTGATGGCCACCCGGATTCGCTGGTAGGTGCCGCAACGGCAAATATTGGTCATGGCGGCGTCGATGTCCGCGTCCGTCGGCCTGGGCGTTTTATCCAGCAGGGCGGCAGCGGCCATCAGCATGCCCGACTGGCAATAGCCGCACTGGGGCACCTGCTCCGCAATCCAGGCCAGTTGCAAGGCATGGGGCTTGTCCGGCGTGCCCAGCGCTTCAATGGTCTGGATGCGTTTGCCCACCACGGCGGACACCGGCACAGCGCAAGACCGCACCGCAGCGCCGTCCACCCGCACCGTGCAGGCGCCGCAGGCGGCCACGCCGCAGCCGAACTTGGTGCCCGTCATGTTCAGCACATCGCGCAGCACCCACAGCAAAGGCATGCCGGGGTCGGCGTCAGCCTGAACGGTCCGGCCGTTGATTTGCAGCTCCAAGGTCCCTCCTTCAGCGATCGGATCGCCGGAATGGACGACTATATCGACGAGGCTTGAGAGGCGATAGGGCGCGGACGCCACACCCGCTGCCTGCGTAATAACTTGTATTTAAGAGATGGTGCAAAAGGGAGCCATGCGGCCAAAGGAAGGCCTTGAAGGGCCTATAAAGAGGCCGCGTCACAACAGGGGCGGATAATCTGCCCCCTTATGGCACTTATTACCTTACTGGACGCCCAACTCGCTTTTGGGCACGTCGCGCTGCTGGACCACGCAGATTTTTCCCTTGAAACCAACCAGCGCATCGGCCTGATCGGCCGCAACGGCACGGGCAAGTCGTCCCTGCTGAAAATCCTCGCCGGCCTGGAAAAACCCGATGATGGCACGCTGCAGCTGCAGCAAAACCTGCGCATTGCCTACGTGCCACAAGAGCCCAGCCTGGATCCGCACGCTACTGTTTTCATAGCTGCCAGCGCAGGTCTGGCAAGGACAAGGCACGTGGTGGAGCAATACCTGGCGGCCGACGAAAACACCGACCTCGACGCCCTGCAATCAGAAATCGAAGCCTTGGACGGCTGGACCTGGGAGCAGCGCGTCGAAGAAACCCTGCATCGCCTGCACCTGGACAAAGACGCCATCGTCGGTTCGCTTTCGGGCGGCACCAAAAAGCGCGTGGCGCTGGCCCAGGCGCTGGTCGCCAAGCCGGACGTGCTGCTGCTCGACGAGCCCACCAATCACCTGGACCTGGACTCCATCGCCTGGCTCGAGGAATTGCTGGTCAATTTCAACGGCAGCATCATCACCATCACCCATGACCGGGCCTTCCTCGACCAGGTGGCCACCGTCATCGTCGAGCTGGACCGCGGCAAGCTCAACAGCTACCCCGGCAACTTCGCCCAATACCTGCTGCAAAAAGAAGAACAGATGGCGCAGGAAGCCGTCATCAACGCCAAGGCCGACAAGCTGCTGGCGCAAGAAGAAATCTGGATCCGCAAGGGCGTGGAAGCGCGCCGCACCCGCAGCGTGGCGCGCATAGGCCGCCTGGAAGTCCTGCGCGAAAGCCGTGCATCGCGGCGCGACGCCGTCGGCCGCGTCAACCTGGATGTTTCCAGCGGCGAGAAAAGCGGCAAGATCGTCGCCGAGCTCACCGATGTGAGCAAAAGCTTCGGCCACCCCGGCAGCGAAAAGCTCATCGTCAACAAGTTCACCGGCACCCTGCTGCGCGGCGACAAGGTCGGCCTGCTGGGCCCCAACGGCGCCGGCAAGACCACGCTGCTCAAGCTCATCCTGGGCGAGCTGCAGCCCGACGTGACCACGCCCCCCGGCAAGATCCGCCAGGGCGCCAACCTGCAGGTGGCTTATTTCGACCAGATGCGCGACAGCCTGGACCTGGACGCCACGCTGGAAGACTTCATCAGCCCCGGCAGCGAGTGGGTGGAGATCAACGGCGCCAAAAAACACGTCAAGAGCTACCTGACCGACTTTCTGTTCTCGCCGGCGCGCGCCAATTCGCCGGTGCGCACGCTTTCGGGCGGCGAGCGCAACCGCCTGCTGCTGGCGCGCCTTTTTGCGCGCCCGGCCAACGTGCTGGTGCTGGACGAGCCCACCAACGACCTGGACATCGACACGCTGGAGCTGCTGGAAGACCTGCTGCAAAACTACGAAGGCACGGTTTTCCTGGTCAGCCACGACAGGCGCTTTCTGGACAACGTGGTCACCAGCACCATTGCCTATGAAGGCACGCCCGAGAACCCGGGCTTCTGGCGCGAGTACGAAGGCGGCGTGACGGACTGGATCACCCAGTCCAAGCGGGCCGCGCAGATCACCGGCGCCGCAAAAGCGCCCGCATCGCCTTCCAGCGCCAAAGCTGCCAGCAAAACCACGCCTCAGCCCGGCAAGAACGCCGCCGAGCCGGCTGCCAAAAAGAAACTGAGCTACAAAGAGCAGCGCGAGCTCGACGGCCTGCCGGCGCTGATCCAGCAGCTCGAGTCGCAACAAAAGGCCATCGAGCAGGAGCTTTACGACGGCACGCTCTACACGACGAACGCCAAGCGGGCGGCGGAGCTCAATGCACGCAACACCAAGATCGAGGAAGAGCTGATGGAGGCGCTGCAGCGCTGGGAAACGCTGTCGGCTTAAGACGCCCAGCGTAAGCGCCCACTAGCGCAGACATGCCCGGCTTGCGCAGTCAAGCCGGGCTCCTACAACAAGAGTAGCCGCCAGCGCAGGCGGCGCCGGTATTCCCTACATCTCCTTACGCTACAGTGGTCTGCACCATGCCGACCACCCCCAGCGCCCTTTCCTGCAAGCTTCCCCGCAAGCTTTCCCTCCCGGCGTTCCGGCGCGTGCTGCCGGCGCTGGCCATCGCATTCACCGCTCTGTGGCTCGCCGGCTGCGCCTCGCTGCCCAGCGAGGTTGAACGGCCGGTCTCCACCGCCCTGGCCAACCCGGCCGAAACCCGGCTGGGCGCGCTGGTCGCCGCCCGCGCCGCCAAGGCCGGCACGCGCAACGACTCGGGCTTTGCGCTGGTAGGCGATGCCGAGCTGGCCTTTACCAGCCGCATGACGCTGATCAAGGCGGCGCAAAGGACGCTGGACATCCAGTACTACGCCATCTTTGCCGACGACACCACCGAACGCATGTTCGAAGCCCTGCGCGAAGCCGCCGGCCGCGGCGTGCGCATCCGCATCCTGCTGGACGACTTCAACACCTCGGGCAAAAACGCCCAGGTGCTCAAGCTCGCTTTTGAGAAAAACTTCGAGCTGCGCCTCTTCAACCCCATCCCGGGCGGGCGCGGCTCGCTGATGTTCCGCATCCTGGGCAATCTGAAAGACGCCGCGCGCATGCAGCGGCGCATGCACAACAAGATCTTTGTGGCCGACAACGCGGTGGCCATCACCGGCGGTCGCAACCTGGGCGAAACCTACTTCGGCCAGAGCGAAGGCACCAACTTTGTCGACATCGACGTGCTGGCCGCCGGCCGCATCGCGCGCGACCTGTCGGCCAGCTTTGACCAGTACTGGAACAACCCGCTGGCCTATCCGGTGCAATCGCTGATGACAGCCGAGCAGATCGATGCGCTCAAGCTGCCGCCCCCAGGCCCCTCCAAGAACCTGGATGACCCCGCCACGCTGGCCGCCACCACGCAGGCGGCGATTGCCAAATCGAATGCCGACGCCGCCACCAGCGTCAACAGCACGACCACCACACGCACCACCACCTCACCCAGCGGCGTCACAACGACCATCGCGCCGCTGCCCGATTCGGCCGATCTGCGCCTTCTCACCTGGACCTGGGCGCCCTCGGTGCTGCTGGTCGACAAACCCTCCAAAATCGCCGCCGACGCCGACTCCACCGAAGAATCCCAGGACACCGCCGTCGACGGCCTGCTGCAGCTGATGGCGCAGGCCAAAGGCAATCTGCTCATCGTCTCGCCCTACTTCGTGCCCGGCGAACGCATGATGAAAGGTTTTGCCGAGCTGCGGCATCGCGGCGTGCGTGTGCGTGTGCTAACCAACTCGCTCGCCTCCAACGACGCGCCAGCCGCACACGTCGGCTACGCCCGCTACCGCAAGGCCTTGCTGGAGATGGGCATAGAAATCTATGAAATGCGCGCCGAACAGGAAGGCTCCTTCAGCAGCTTCGGCTCCGCCGCCCTGGCCGGCGGCTCCACCGGGGGTTCCACCGGCGGCTCACGCGCCAGCCTGCACTCCAAAGTGGTGGTGATGGACGACCGCCTGCTGGTCGTCGGCTCCATGAACCTGGACCTGCGCTCACAACTGCAAAACAGCGAAGTCGCCATCGTCATCCGCAACCGCGCGATTTCAGCCGAAGCCACAAAGCTGATTGAGCCGACGCTGGCCGGCGGGGCGTACCGGGTTGAGCTGGAAGACGGCCAGCTGGTCTGGCGGGCGCCCCAAGGGTCGCCGCTGAAAGACACCCGGGTGGAGCCGGACGCAAGCTGGGGCTTGAAGTTGATGCTCAAGCTGATTGGGCCATTTGCGCCAGACGAGATGCTTTAAAGGAATATTTAAGCATCCTTAATCTCCAGGCCAATGAATACGAGCGCAAGAAGCTACTAATTTAATAGCCTTCTGTTGCCTCAAAGGCCCAGCCTGTCGACCTGCCTGTTGCCTGATCTTTCCGTTGACCCACAAATGCAAAATTCTCTTGCTGAATCGAGGTAACACTCCTTTCGGAGCTCCCGCCCAAACCTAAAATTCCGCTTGCCTCAAGTACACGGCTTGGCGCCAAGAAAAAAACGGAATCAGGGAGGGCGAGATGGCCAAGCCACAAAATCGATAAGGTCGGAAATTTGCAGCCCTCCACCTTCTTCAGTCCCTTATGGTCACAGGCCCGGATTGAGTATGAGGTGGCGCAGGCATTTAAAGTTAGGCAGCCCACGAGTGTGCCCAATCAATGGCGCGGCACAAGCCCTGCGGGGATAGAAATACAGGGATATTCCACTCCAGCCAGAACTACTTTTTATCCAATAGGTAATTGAGCATGACGTACAAATTGGTAGCTCGAACCATCCAGTGCATCGCAGACGACGATCCCAGCGTCAAGTGGGATAGTAAATATATTGGCGTAATCGATTCAGACATGCCCAGTCAGAAGGCTGCACGCGTAATGTGGGATGCCATCGCGTTACCTTTCCGAGTGATGTGCGCTGCGATTAGTGGGTTTTCTTTACATTCTGTAGAAAGCGGACTGGAAAAAATTGCTCAAATCGAGCGAGGCGAAATCATTAAATCGAGCACTGGAAACGATGCTGTGGCGGCCATATTTGATGCCACCAAAACTATTTTCTGGTTCGAGTTTGGGTTTAGCGAGCGCTACGTTGATGACGGGCTTGGTGAGGAGGGTGGCGAAATCACGCTGGCTCAATTTAAGTTAGTGCTCCAAATTTACTTTCAGTTTTTGCGCGACCCGGAGCGCAAACCCATTGAAGTGCCATTTCCTGAATAGTCCAACCCCTCATGGTCCCAAGCCAGGATCGAGTATGAGGTGGCACAGGCGTTTAAGGTGAGAAGACCGGCGTCAAATGGTACGGGAGATATTGGAACGACTCCGAGTGGTCTGGAGATACAGTTCTTCATTGGTGCCTTGCGGACCACTTTCTATCCCACTGGAAAATAGTCAAGAAGGACACGGTATGAATTTATGGCTTAGGTGTCAACCTCGTTCCATCGTCGTATCTGAGGGTCGGGAATATTGGCGCTCGACTATCGAAGTTGGCTCGATTCAAGGTGCTGTTGGAATTGATTCTCCCTACAAAACCATGTGTGGTGCGATAGATGAATTTATTGATGTCGAGTATGGAGAAGGCGTCCTTGAAAAAGCGTTCGCTGCTGAAACGGCTACAGAAGAAATCGAAGCGGAAGGCCATGCATATATCTGCTGGTTGAGCAAAGAAGGCGTGGTATTCGAATTCCAGTACGGCGAAAACGGTCCCGAAAAAGGTGGTGAAGTCACCTTGGGCCAGTTCAAGCTGGCCGTCCAAACATACCTCCAGTTCCTGCGCGACCCCGAGCGCAAATCCATTGAAGTGCCATTTCCTGAATAATTCAACCCCTCATGGTCCCCGGCCAGAATTGAGTATGAAGTGGTACGCATGTTTAAGGTTCGGCAACCAATCAGCGTGCCTAATTAGTCAATCTATCCGGAATATTCAGTGCCAGCGACTACTTTAGGGAATGTCTGAACAAGTGCACTGATCATGCTGTGGCGCGTTGCTGAATGCAAAGGAGCTAGGGAATATCTGAACAAGGCTGATTTGTTGAATTGCGCTGAAGTCTGCCCCCCGGGGGGTCAGACTTCAGCGCAATTCAACAGCCAGGCGCCTCACAAGCCCAAAACCGCTTCGCAACCAACCACAGCGGCTGTAATCCCCTGTAATCGCCCCAACCGCCCCCCAACCCTAAAGTAAGTTCCAAGCCGCGCAGCGCACCCGCGCCAAAACCGGCGCACCAAGGAACTGCACCATGAAAGTAGCCATCGTAGGCGGCGGCCTGGCGGGCATTGCCGCTGCATATACCTTGCTGGGGGATCCAGACGTCACCGAAGTGCATCTGCTGGAGGCCGACGGCGGCTATGGCGGGCGGGCTTCGACCGACACCACCTCGATTCCGGGCTTCGCCTTTGACATGGGCGCGCAGTACATCCAGGACCCGACCCTCAATCCGCTGACGCAGATTGCCAAAGACCTGGGTTTTGAGACCATCGAGGAAGAAGACGAGTACATGCTGCGAGTCGAGAGGGACGGTGAGTGGGAGGACGTCGCCACGACCGATGAGGAAGTCGCGGCGGTGGTGAAAAGCATCAAGACGTCTTACAACCTCGCCAAGAAAAAACCCAATGTCGTCGTGGCCGCCAAGCCCCGCTTTGACACCCAGGTGGAAATGTTCGGCCACGCGACCTCGCCTTACGGCCCTTTCACCGAATCGGCCGAGACCTGGCAGTACCTGGCGGCGGACCGCGCGCGGGAAGGCCCGGGCGACGGCTCCGCGAACCTGTTCGTCAAGCGCGGCATCGGCACGCTGGTCTCGGCCTACGGCCAGCTGCTGCCGGGCCTGCACAGGGATCGCTACAAGGCGCGCTTCGGCACCCGCGTCACGTCCATCACCCACAGCGACAGCGGCGTGACCGTGGCCTACGCGAACGGCAGCGTGGCGGTGGACGCCTGCATCGTCACCGTGCCGGTGTCGGTGCTGGGCAGCGGCGCCATCACCTTTGAGCCGGCCCTGCCCGCCGCCTATAAAAACGCGCTGAAGGCTCTGCGCCTGGGTTCGTACAAAAAACTGGCGCTGCAATTGCGCGTGGCGCCGGCCGATATCGAGCCCGGCACCAATTACTACCTGATCGAGGCGGAGCCCGAGGGCGTCTGGCAGTACTACCGCTTGCCGCACAACCCACTGGTGCTGGTGGCCCACGCCGCGGGCGACTTTGCCGCCGCGCTGGACCGCATGGAAGACAGAGACGTGTATGCGCTCTTCAAGGCCAACCTCAAGGAGGCCTACGACAACAGCATCTATTACAGCAACGGCAAGGCCATCACCAACTGGAGCGACGACCCGAGCGCGGGCGGCGCCTATTCGTACACCGCCTTCATAGGCGGCGGGCCGGACGACCCCGATGCGCTGAAGGCCCGCAGCGACCTGGGCGTGCCGCTGGGCAAGCTGCACTTCGCGGGCGAAGCCACCAACCTGAAGTGCTACGGCACCTTGCAGGCGGCGTATTTCGAAGGCGTTCGCGCGGCGCGGGCCATTCTGGCCTGAACCGCAAGGACACCCCATTTTTTCAACGACAGGAACAGGAGAAGACCCATGCGCTATTTACAGGTATCCAAACTGACCCTGGCCAATGCCGGCTACAGCGTTCCGGCCCAGGCCAACACTTTCTTTCCCAAGAACAGCCCGAGGGATCACATCCATCTGGGCGTGCCCACCAGCTACATGGACGGCGACAGGCAGAAGTTCGCCGAAGACGGCAACGTCTTCGTCACCTATGTTTCTTTCAAGCGCGATGACGCCTTCTGGTTTCGCCTGGCGCACAACGACGCGGACGGGTACTTCTCATTTCCTTCCGGCCATTCGCCCGACGAATTGCCCGAGAGCTGGGTCACGGCTCTGCGCGCCACGGGCGTGGTACGCGGGCTGTAAACCCCGGGCCGGCCGGACCTACTGGTCGACCTTGACGCGGTAAGTAACCACCAGCTGCGCGCCTGAGGCCAGCGATCCGGTGAAGGTCCACTTCAGCGCGCCCTGCGCGCCCACGGCCGGCTGCGTTGTCACCGTGCAGGCGGTGATGCCGGCGGGCAGCGCGCCCGGGCAGGTTGCGGAAACAAAACCGGTGAAAGCCGTGGTGGAGTCGCTCACAAACAGCGTGGACAGCGGCTGCGTGCCGTTGTTGGTGGCTGTCAGCGTGTACTGCAGGGTGTCGCCCGGGTTGGCGTTCACGCTGGTCGCGGCGGGAATGGCCTGGGTGACGTTGCTCACCAGCTTGGTCAGGTCCAGGTCACCGGCCTGGCCCACGGTGGTGATGTCGGTAACGATCAGCGTGCTGACGGCCAGCGCCGGGGCTGAACCGGTGTAGGTAAAGGCGGCGCTCACCGCGACGCTGTTTTGCGCGCCCTGGCCGGCGCCCGCGGGCACAAACTGCTTGACGATGAGGCACACGGTTTGCCCGGCGGTGACGGTGAGCGGCACCGGAACCTGGGTTTCGCTGGCTTCCAGCACCGCATTGCAATTGCTGTCCTGATAAAGCACCTGGTTCCAGGCGGGGCTGGCCGGCGTGGCGGTGCCCAGCATGGAGAAGCTGACCTGCCCGCCGGTGCCGGCCTTATAGGTATGGGCGTGGGTCACGACCGTGCCGGGCTGGGCCGTCTGCGCGCCGTTGGGCCCGAAGGTGTTGGGCGCCACCATGCCGAAGCTGATGCCGGTGCGGGTCACGCCTGAGCCGGCGGTGTAGCTCACGCTGGGCCGGGTGTAGGTGCCGCCGGTGGTGCCGGCTGAGCCGCCCGTGGCGGTGTAGCCGGCCGGCAGCACGGGCGTGATGACCACGGTGCCGCTGGCCGAAGCAGGTATCCAGAGGATGAAAGTGCCGTCGCTGGCGGTGGGTTCGCTGTCCAGCGTCGTCGCGCCCTGCATGGCGTTGACGGCGATGGCGGCCAGGCCCGGTTCGCTGGCGGACTTGACGCCGTTGTTGGGGCCGCCGCCGGTGCCGTTGTCGGCAAAGACATTGCCGCTCAGCGAGCTGCCGTTATAGAGGCCGAAGTTTTTCGGCGACGGCGGCGCCGCGCCGACAGCCAGCTGGATCACGCCCGTGGGGTTCTCGGTGCCTATCCATCCTGCCGGGTAAGCCGGCGCGATATCGCTGGGGGTGGCGTTGCCGTCGAGCACCAGGCAGTAGCTGCCTTCTGGCACGCTGGACAGGCTGTAGGCGCCGGTGCTGAGGGTGACCGATGCCGACGCCACGGCGGGGCCGGTGCAGACGCCGCCGGACAAAGGCACCAGCTTGACGAACAGGGGAATGGCGCCGCCTATGCCGGTCTCGCTGGCTTCCAGGCTGCTGTTGTGGTTCACGTCGGCATACACCGTGCCCGTGATGCCCCGGCCGGCGGTGCTGGTGACGGGCGCCGCGCAACCCGCGCTGGGTGTGTTGGCCGCGGTACAACTGGTGGGCGTGGGCGGCGTGGTGCCGCCCGTCGGGTCCACCGAGGCGTAATTGGTGGTGGCCGCATTGCTGGTGGCGGTCACGGTGATCACCACGGAGGAGGTGCCGCCGCCCGCGGCGATGCTGCCGCTGTAGTTACAGGTCACCAGCGCGCCGCCGCCGCCGGCTGCCGAGCACGACCAGCCGGTGCCGGTGCCGCTCACATAGGTCAGGTTGGCGGGCAGCTGGTCCAGGATGCGGGCGGTGGTGGCCGCGGCGGTGCCGCTGTTGGTCACGGTCAGCGTGTAGGCGCTGTTGGTGAAAACCTGCAGCGCCGGTGAAGGTGCCGACTTGACCAGGCCCAGCACGGGCGCGGTCGGTGTGTTGGTAACGGGGGCCGCGCAACCTGCGCTGGGCGTGTTGGCTGCGGTACAGGTGGTGGCTGTCGGCGGCGCGGTGCCGCCGCTCGGGTCGACCGACGCGTAGTTGGTCACCGACGCCGAGCTGGTGGGCGTGGCGGTGAGGGTGATCACGGCGGTGCCGCCGGGTGCGATCACGCCGCTGAAGTTGCAGGTGACCAGGGTGCCGCCCGAGGGCGTGCAGGTCCAGCCGGTGCCGGTGGCGCTGACAAAAGTCATGTTGGCGGGCAGCTGGTCCAGCACGCGGGCGGTGGTGGCCGCGGCATTGCCGCTGTTGGTCACGGTCAGTGTGTAGGCGCTGTTGATGCCTACGCTGAGCGCGGGCGACGGCGCCGACTTCACCAGGCCGAGCACCACGCTGCTGGTGACCGGCGCGGCGCAGCCGTCGGTCGGCGTATTGGCGGCCGTACAGGTGGTGGGAACCGGCGGCGCCGTGCCGCCGTCGGAGTCGACGGCCGCGTAATTGGTGATCGCCGTGGTGGTGTTGGTCGGCGCGACCGTGATGGTGAGCACCGAGGTGCCGCCGCCGGCCGCGATGGTGCCAGCGAAGTTGCAGGTCACCAGCGTGCCGCCGCCGCTGGCCGCTGTGCTGCAGGTCCAGCCGGTGCCGGTGCCGCTCACATAGGTCAGGTTGGCGGGCAACTGGTCCAGCACGCGCGCCGTGGTGGTGGCGATCGTGCCGGTGTTGGTCACGGTCAGCGTGTAGGCGCTGTTCACACCGGTCTGCAAAGCCGGGGAAGGCGTCGATTTCACCAGGCCCAGGATCACGATGGTGGGCGTGTTGGTCACCGGCGCCGCGCAACCGGCGCTGGGCGTATTGGCGGCGGTACAGGTGGTGGGTGTGGGCGTGGCCGTGCCGCCGCGCGGGTCCGTTGAGGCGTAATTGGTCACGCTGGCCACGCTGGTGGGCGTGGCCGTGATGGTGATCACCGAGGTTCCGTTGGTGGCCGCAATGCTGCCGGTGTAGTCGCAGGTGACCAGCGTGTTGCCCGAGGTGCTGCAGGTCCAGCCGGTGCCGGTGGCGCTGACAAAGGTCATGTTGGCGGGCAGCTGGTCGACGACGCGCGCCGTCGTGGTGGCCACCGTGCCGGTGTTGGTGACGGTCAGCGTGTAGGCGCTGTTGGTGCCGACTTTGAGCGCCGGTGAGGGCGCCGACTTGACCAGGCCCAGCGTCACGATGGTGGGCACGTTGGTCACCGGCGCCGCGCAACCGGCGCTGGGCGTGTTGGCTGCCGTGCAGGTGGAGGCCGTCGGCGGGGCGTTGCCCCCCGTGCCCACCGAGGCACGGTTGGTCACGCTGGTCACGCTGGTGGGCGTGGCGGTGATCTGCACCGAGGCCGTGCCGCCGCTGGCCGCGATTGTGCCGACAAAATCACAGGTCACCAGCGTGCCGCCTGCATTGGCGGCCGAACTGCAGGTCCAGCCGGTGCCAACGCCGCTCACATAGGTCATGTTGGTGGGCAGTTGGTCGAATACACGCGCTGTATAGGCCGGCGTCGTGCCGCTGGTCGTGACCGTCAGGGTGTAGGTGCTGTTGGTGCCCACGCGCAGCGCCGGGGTGGGCGCCGACTTGGTGATATTCAGCGTCGGGAACAGCGGCGTGAGGGTGACGGAACCGGCGGCGCCGGCCGTGCCGGGGCTGGCATTGGCGGTGGCGCCCGTGCCGCCCAAGCCGCCCGTGGCGGCTGTCGTCGGTGTTGCGACGCCCAGGCCGGTGTTGGAGCAGGACCTGCCGCCGCCCGCCTGGGTGGTGTTGTTGGGTGTCGTGCTGTCAGGGTTAAAAGCGCCGCCCACGCCGCCGGGGCAGCCGCCGCCGCCGCCGCCGCCGCCACCACCGTCGGTGGTGGTGGTGCCAACCCCGCCCACGCTGCCAGGCAGCGTGCCGGTCAGCAGGGAGTTCAGGCCCACGCGGCCGGCCACATTCAGCGCGCCGCCCTGGCCGCCGCCGCCACCGCCGCCGATCACCAGCGCCACATTGGCAGCCGTGGCGACCACGCTGGCGCCGCCACCGCCGCCGCCGCCGCCTGAATAGCCATTGCAACCGGCCTCGCCGGCCTTGCCGCCGGCAATACCGCCCGCGCCGCCTGCCGAGCCGCCGGCGCCGGCCGAGTTGGTGCAATCGTGCGTGCCGGTGGAGGTATAGCCTTCAGCACCGCCGCCGCCCACATACACATTGATGACGGTGCCCGGGGCCGCGTAGTAAATCGACGTGGCCCTCGTGCCGCGCCCGCCGTTGCCGCCGGCGCCGGGAGAGTCGGATGCGGCGCCGCCGCCGCCGCCGCCGGCCGCCTGGATCTGGATACCGCCGGCCCCTGCGGGAATGGTGTAGGTTTGCAGCGCGCCGGTGAAGTTGAAGGTCGTCTGCGCCATCGCCCAGGGCGCGGCCAGCAACAGGAAGGCGGCGCCCCATGCGGCCCGGGCGGCCCGCGCACCCCGGAAGAGGCCGCGTGACGACGCCGGCTTGCTTGGCATGCCAGGGCTGGGGAAGGGCCGTTGGGGGCGTTGAAAGAGCATCATGATTGGGGAGCCGCCGTGCGGATAGTAGCTGGCGTGGCTGCGGCATCGGTTCCGCCGAGCACGTTCTCGTCAAACTTGAAGCGTACACGCAGATAGAGGCCGCGCTGGGTATAGGCCTCGCCCGTCATGTCCGAGGCCTTGAAACCCTTGAAGTTGTAGCCCACCGACACCCACATGTTCTTCCAGGCGAGGTAGCCGACTTCCACGCCGACGGCGGTCTCGGCGGCGCCGTCGCCCCACATGCGGCTGGCCTGCAGGCTGACGTCCCAGTTCTGCGTGAGGTTCCAGGTGGTCCTACCGCCTATCAGCTGCGTGAAGGAGCGGCTACTGATGCCGTTGGACTTGTCGCTGCCCCACTTGGCGGCGTAGCGCGCGCTGGTGATCCAGTTGCGGTTGGGCTGCACATTGAGGTGGGTGGAGAGGATCAGGCCGGACTCGTCGCGGTTCAGGCCCGGGCCGAGTGTGCTGTCCGCATCTTTTTTGTATTCGATGCGGCCCAGCGCGTTCCACACGTCGGTCTCGACGGGGCGATAGGCCACGCCGGACTGCGCCGTGATGAGCTCGCGCTTGCCGCCGCCCACGCCCAGGTTGGTCTGCTCGCTGTAGAGGCCGCGGTTGAGCATGGTCCAGCTGTCGTCCAGCTTGTTGGCCAGCGCGCCGGTCAGCAGCCAGCTGTTCGAGGTGGTGGAGGTCTGCCACTGCACCTGGCCGGAGGCCTTCCAGGTGGCCGCTGCCGTGTAGTCGGCGCCCAGCGTCACGGCGCTGGAGTCGTCGATGACCACGCCCGACAGCGGCTTGATGCGCTGCACGCTGGCGGTCAGGCCCACGCCGTTGTCCAGGCGCCAGAGGCGGCGCAGGCCGATGGCGGCTTCGCTGCTGCGGCCGTTGATGCTGTCGCCCATGCGGTATTCGTTAAAGAGCTGCGTGCTGTCGGTCAGCTCGGTGTTGAGGCCGGCCACCGTGGTGTACTGCGCCGTCGAGGCATTGAGCGTGTAGACGCTCTTCAGGCTGTTGACGAAGTCGTGGCGCAGGTAGGCGCGCGTCGTGGAATTGATCGCGTAGTTGCCGCCGACACCGACTTCACGGCCGCCGCTGCCGTCGATGGCGTACTCGGCCTGGCCGTAGACGTCGGCCTGCGGCACATCGGGCACGGGCACCGTGACCTTGACGCGCGCGGTGGTGGTGCCGACTTCTTCGGACGAACCCGCCGCCAGCGCCGTGGCCGAGGGCACGATAGGCACGGTGGTACCTGGCAGGGCCGGGCCCGACAGCGCGGCGGCGGTGTTGGCGCTGCTGTAGCGCACGCCGACTTCCACTTTGACGTTGCCGGTCATGCTGTGCTCGAGCTTGAGCTCGGCGCCGGTTTGCGATGCGCCGGTGACGCTGTTGGCGGTGCGCAGCGCTTCACCGACGACGCGGTTTTTCTCATCCACGGCGTAGCCGATCTTGGCGCCGTATTCGGACTGGCCTGCGGACTGCACGCTGTTGGGGTTGTAGAAACCGGCGCTGGTCTTGGCGCCCCAGACGCGTGCCTGCAGCGCCTGGTCTTCGTGGCGGATCTCGACGCGCTGGCCGGAGCCGTTGCCTTGCAGGTCGGTGGTGCTGCGCGCGATTTCACCGGTGGCCACGGTCTTTTCGCCGAGCTTGACGGTTGCGTTCAGGCCGTCCAGGCTCTGGCGGTCGGCCGGGTTGGTGTCGCGCATGGCCGAGGCGCCCAGGGTGATCTCGGGCGTGACCTGCAGGCGGGCATCGGCGCCGGCAACCGTGTGTTTGGCGCCGCCGGAATCGACCGAATAGCTCACCCGCACGAAGATGGGATTGAGGTCGGTGTCCACGCTGGGCACCGGCGCCTTGAGCAGCAGGCGGCCGCTGAAGGGCTCGATCTCGTAGTCGGTGAACTGCGTGAGCGGCGTGTTGTTGATGATGACCGAGGCCTGGCTGCGGCTGCGCGTGAGGATGTCGACCTGCTGGCTGTTGACCACGCCGTTGATGTTCAGCATGAAGGGGCCGGAGGTGCCGTTGGCGCGGAATTCCTGCACCAGCTGGGTGGTCGAGGTGCGGCTGGCAAAACCTTCGACGGTGACGGCGCCTTCCTGGTAGCGGCCCTTCACGCCGTTGAGGGCGCGCGAATACTGCGTCAGTTGGCGCGCCGCGTTGTCGCTTTGCGTCGAGTAGTCGCCCAGCAGCGCGTAGTTGGTGCCGTTTTGCAGCATCACGTACAGCTTGCCGGTGGACTGCGCGTCAAAGCCGCGCGCCGACGAGTCACCGTAGACCGGGTAGAACTGGTTGGGCTGGATGTCGCGGAAGAGCGCCGTGTCGCCGGGCTTGTCGGAGTCGTAGGCCAGCGTCAGCAGCGAGGAGCCCAGGACCTTGCCCTTAAGGAAGAGCGCGGTGCGCGCGGCGACGTTGCCCTTGCCGCCGCCGAAGCTGCGCGAGGCGCTCTGGATCTGGCGCTCAAACACATCGCCGCTTTGGGCAGGCTGCAGCGCCGAGGGGCTGAGGCTGCGCAGGTTGATCGTGCCTTCCACGATACCGGCGGCAATCATGGGCCGCAGGTTGGGCATGAACTCCATGGCGGCCGTGGATTTGACGGTGCCGCTGGTGACGACGAGCTCGGCCTTGCCGGGCTGGGCCGGCGGCAGCAGCAGGAAGCGGCCTTCGCCGCCTTCGACAAACACCTGCGTGCCGGGCTGGCGCGCGTCGAGGTCGGGGGTTTGCCACTGGCCCAGGCTGGCCTGCAGGCTGACCTGGGTGCGCGCGGCCACCGGCAGGCCTTGCGCATCGCGCAGGGAAATGATGACGGGCACGGCGGTGGCGCCGTCGGCGATCAGCTGCGCCGGGGCGCCGATGTCGATTTTGGCCAGCACGCCGGGCACACGCACCGTGATCTGCGCCGTGCCGCGGGCATTGCCGAAGCTGTCGAGGGCGCGCACAGACAGCGTGTTGCGGCCGGGCTTCAAGTCCACGCCGATGTATTCCCAGGCCAGGACCTTGTTCTTTTCCAGGCTGCTCTTCTTGCCGACCTGCGTGGCCGCCACGGGCTGACCGTTGACGGTGAGTTCAAAACGCGCGCCCAGCGGGCCCTTCACGCGGACACGGGTCTGGGCCACGGGCAGCAGCTGGTCGTCCACCAGGCCGACAAAACCGGTGTCGCCGTTGAGCTCGGGCAGCAGGTCTTCCAGGGGCTGCAGGGCTTGTTCAGCCGCAGCGGCTTCGGCGCCGGCGGGTGCGGCAGGCTGCACTGCCGCCACATTGGCGGGCGTGAAGATGGGCTGGGGCACACGCACACTGGAAGCGGCGGGGCCGCCGGTGTCACCCACGGCGCCCAGCGTGCCGATGGAGCCGACGGAGCCTATAGCGCTCGTGACGCCTGACAGCGGCGCAACGGTATTGCCGGCGGCGTTGTTTTGCTGGGCGCCGGGCAGGCCCATGGCGCCGCTGGCGGGCAGCGTGCGGCTGTCGGTGGCGATGGCGCCGCGGTTGCTTTGCAGCAGCAGGCCGGCGGCCTGGGTGATTTCAGACGGGTTGCCCAGTGCCTTGCGGCGCGCGGCGATCTGGTCGCGAATGCCGGGTGTGCACTCGGCGATGGCGAAGTCGGCCTTGTGCAGCTCGCCGTTGATGAGGTCCACAAAGCGGCTGCCGGCGTCGAAGGCATTGCGGTTGCCCAGCACAGCCAGCGTGGCGCCTGCGGGCAGCGTGATGTTGTCGAGCTTGGCCACGTGGGTGCGCGGCTCCAGGCCGTAGAAGCTGTACTTGCCTTCTTCGTCGGTCACGGCATAGGTGCCGTCTTCCAGGTAGATGCGCACGCCGGGAATGCCCGGCTCGCCGGCGTCCTGCACGCCGTCGCGGCTGCAGTCGGCAAAGACCTTGCCGATCACATAGGCCTTGTTGGAGAACACGCCGCCCACCACTTGCACGCGCACGCTGGAGCTGTTGGAGCGCACAGCGCCGCTGGCGGCCTGGGCCGTGTTGACGCCGTTGCCGCTCTGGCTGCCCGCACCGATGCGCACGCGGTAGGTCAGCACGGGCTGCGCACCGGCGGCGAGCGCGCCCACGGCGAACTGCAGCGTGGGGCCTGCGCCGCCTGCGGGGTCGGCCAGCGCCGCGCCGTTCAGGCGAGCGGTGCCGCGCACGTAGGCGAAGCCGGCCGGCAGGTTGTCGCTGACCACAACTGCAGGAAGCGGCACGGTCGCGACGTTGTTGATCTTGACCGAATAGTCGACAAAGTCGCCGACTTCGGCGGTCTTCTTGTTCGCGGTTTTCTGAATAAAGAGGCCGCCCGTGCCGCCGCCGGGATCCATGGGCAGGTCGAAATGTACCGCCACGCCGGCCACCAGAAAGTTGCCACCGTAGGAGCCTGGCGTGTCGATCAGGCGGCCGGCCGGCTGCAGCGCCGCGGGCGACTGCGAAGGGAAGGAAAAGCCCGCAGGGGCGGTGACCACCAGGCGGTAGGTGCTGTTGAGCACCAGCGGAAATTCATAAAACCCGTCGGCGCCGGTCACGACGACGCTGGGCGCCGGCGTCACGCCGTCCATCTGGAACACCACGGCCGGGCCGCCGGGGCTGCCGCCGTTGCCGGCGCCGGTGATGTCGATCAGCTGCACGGTGGCGCCGGCGATGGGCTGGTTGGTGGTCGAGTTGTAGACGGTGCCCGAAGGGTCGACCAGCAGCGTGGTGGTGGCCGACACCGAGATGCCGCCGCAAGCCGTGATGGTGGCGGTCACCGTGTCGTTGCGCAGCACTTCCAGGATACCGTCGCCAGAAGCCACGATGTGGGTGGCCGCGTTGGCCGTGGGAACGCTGGGCAGGATGCGGAAGATGCCGGTGTTGGGGCCGGTTTCGACAGCGGTATAGGTTTCCGAATCGCCGGTGAGCTGGCTGACGATGGTCACGGGCACCGTGCCAATGGTGGCCGGGTCGGCGTTGCAGATAGCCGCGTCGGTCTGCACGTAAAGCGGATTGCCGGGGGTGCTCTGGGTGGCGCGGTTGGTGTAGCTGTTGTTGGTATAGAAGAAGATGCCTGCCGCGCGCGCGGGCAGCGCCAGCACCACGGTGTTGCTGGTGGTGGTCAGCGGTGCGCCGGCGTCGGTCCAGTCGGCGTAGGCTGCGCCGCTCACGTTGCCGGCGGCGTTCGAATTGACCATCACGCTGAAACGGCCCTGGAACAAGGCGCCCTGCGCCAGGCCGGGAAGAGACCAGGCCACCGCGTCGACCACGCCGCCTGCCGGCACCGTGGTGACGTAGCTGTTGGCGGCCGCGCCCGTCAGGTGGTACAGCGTTTGCGCGCCGGCGTTGGTGGCGGCTTGCGCCGAGGTGAAGGTCGTGTTCACCGGCACGGGCGCGCGCAGGATGAACAGCGTGGCGGGGGCGCCGTTGACCGTCACGTTGGCCGGGCTGGCGGCCATGTTGCCGTTGTTGGTGGCCCTGGCGGTGAAGTCGAGCGCCACGCCCTGGGTGGCGCTGGCAGACGAGGCCGCGTAGCTGACCTGCACGGCCGCGCCGTTGGTCAGGTTGATGGTGTCGGTGTTGACGGCCGTGGCGCTTTGCAGCTGGCTGACCGCGCGCAGGGTGAGCTGCGCCGTCTGGCCGGGCACCGCGCCGGCCGGGATCTGGCCGGTGATCAAGAGGCCGGCCGTGGCGCCAACAGCCACCGGCACCACGCCGCCTGCGGGCACCACGGGCTCACCGGCATCGACCAGGCCGTTGCCGTTGACGTCCAGCACCACTTGCAGGTTCAGCGGGGTGAAACCGCTGCCACCGGCCACGCTGGCCGTGATCAGGTAGTTGGTGGCGGTGTTGCCGGTGTTGGCCAGGTTGTGGTTGATGGTGAAAGACGCGCCCACACCGATCAGCAGATTCTGGCTGGCATTGAGCGTGAGGGCTTCCAGGGCCGACACCGTGGTGTTCACGGTGTTGGAGTTGATGCGCACCGACAGGCCCGTCGTCGCGTCCACAAACGTCGCGCTCGCCGTATTGCTGATCACCGTCCCCGCCGGGGTCGGCGCTGCCTGTGCTGCTGCCCAGAAAAGCAGCAACATGCAGGAGATCAGCAGTTTGCGCAGCAGGCGAAAAAGCATGTGGGGTTGATCGGTGGTTGGTGTTTGCGGCAGGGCGTCGCTTTCCAAAGGGCGCGCTGTCGTGCCCTTGGAAAAGCGGGGAAGCTTTCGCTTCCCGCGCAAGAGGTCAGATCCGGGTTACGGGTTGATCCGCACACCGAAAGTCACGACAGCCGACTGACCGGGGGTCAGGGTGCCGATCGTCGCGGTGACGGTGCCGCTGGCGCCCGCTGCGGGGCCGGTGACGGTACCCACCGTGCTGGCAGCCGCGCTGCTCAGCGTCGTGTAGCTCGGCGTCGCATCCGAAACCACCACGGTGGTCGCGTTGGCGGAGCCGACGTTGGTCACGGTGATCTGGTACAGCACGCACTGGTTCGGACGGGCGCTCAGGGTGGCCGCCGCGTAAACCGTGCCGCCGGTGGCGCCGGTGCAGGTCGTGTCCAGGGATTGCGCCTTGGACAGCGTCAGGTTGCCGGCGATCACGGTGGTGCTGTCAACTGCGGTGGCCACTGCGGGAACCGTCGTCACGTAGCTGCCGTTGCTGGTCGTCACCGTGATGGTGGTGGCGTCCACAGCGCCTGGCGTTGCGCCGCTCGGTGCGATCACCTTGTTGAACACGGTGATCGATGCGCCGGGTGCGAGGCCTGCGGGCAGGACGCCTGCGGCATGCAGGGTGCTACTGATCTGCGGATCGGTCGCGTCGAGCACGCCGTTGGCGTTGGCATCGTAGTACAGCGCGGAAGTCCAGCCGGCCTGGTTGTTCGTGCCGGCCAGGGTCAGCGTGGAGACCGTGCCGTTGCCTTCCAGCACGTTACCCGTGTTGGTCAGGGTGTGGCTGTAAACGTAGGAGCCGCCTGGATAGGTCTGGCCCGCGCCGTTAGGCGTGAGGGTGATGGAGCGAACTGCATTCACGGTCACTGCGTCGTGCAAGGTATCCGAAGCATTCGACGTAGGCGACAGCGTACGGAAGTACAGCTGCGTGGTGCCTGCGACGAAACCTGCGGGAACGCTCACCACCGCGCAGACGACGGCGTTGCCGCCGGCGGCCACGGAGCCGGTGTTGGTGATGGTTGCGCCCATGGTCGAGCAGTTGCCTGCGCCGCCGTCAGCACGGAAGCTGACCGTCCAGCTGGCCGGCAGCGTCACGCTGGAGAAGTTGGCAACCGTGCTGGCGCCCAGGTTGTAGCTGTCAGGCGACGGGCCGGTGTTGTTGGCCACGATGATGAAGGTCGTCGAAGCACCGGGGTTCAGCGTGTTGGTGACCTGTGCGGCGGCTTCACCGTTGGCGAACACGCCCACACCGGGAACGCCTACGGCGGTCGGCAGGTTGTTGGTCGCGTCAACAGCGGAGTTGGCCACGGCGGTCAGCTGGTCGTTGGTGGTGGCCGACTTGGTCGGGTCAAACACGGACGTTGCCGTCTTGGCGATGATGAACGGCGCGCCGGTGTTGGTCGCGTTCGGTGGCAGCGTGGCTTTCAGGATCACGTTGTAGGTGGCGCCGGCAATCAGCGGACCCGTGTCAACCGTACCGTCGCTGTTGGTATCGACCAGCGGCGTGACGCCGTCGCTCTTGAACAGCTGGAAGGTCGTGCCTGCCGGGAAGTTGCCCGGGCTCAGCGTGATGTTGAAGGTGTCGGAGCCGTTGCCGGTGTTGGTTACCGTGTTGGTGAAGCTCACTGTCGAGCCGGGCGCGGCAGGGCCGGGCACGGTGGTGCCGGTCAGCGTCACGCTGGCGGTCTGCAGCACCGCGAAAGGCACGGTGTTGGAACTGCCCGTCACCGTGGTGGCGCCGTTGTTGTAAGACGTCGTGGCGGTGTTGTTCAGCGTACCGGGTGCGGTGCCTGCAGCCACGGTCACGCCGAAGCTGATGGTGCCCGACTGGCCGGCCGTAACCTGGTTCAGCGTCACGAGCAGGGTCTTGGTGCCCAGGGTGTAGCCCGAGGTCAGCGTGTTGGGCGCGGTGCCGCTGGCGCCGCCGCTGTCGCTCAGCGCCGTGGCGCCGGTAACGCTCCAGCGTGCGCTGCCTGCGGTGTAGGTCAGGCCTGCCGGCAGAACGTCGGTGATCGCCACGGCGGTGGCCGTGCTGTTACCGGTGTTCGTATAGGTCAGGGTATAGGTGATGGCCGTGCCGGCCGCGCCGCTGGACACGCTGGCCGATTTGGTCAGCGTGACAACCGCGTTGGTGGTCACAGTGGTCACGTCGGTGTTCGACTGCGTCTTGGTCGGGTCGAACACGCTGGTGCCGGTTACCGTGATGGTGTTGGTCTGCGTCGCCGTGGCGGTGCTCGGTATCGTGGCTACCACGATGTACTTGAACAGGCCGCCGGCAGCGAGTGCGCCGGTCGACGTGATCGCGGGGCCCGTGGGCGAACCGCTGCCGTTGTCGGCAAAGATCTGCACGTTCGCGCCTGGAATGGTGAAGGCGCCGGCGTTGCTGGTGGTCAGGTTGAAGCTGTCCGTGCCGTTACCGGTGTTGGTCAGGGTGTGCGGGTAGTACACCACGCTGCCTGGCGTCGCGTTCTGCGCGCCGTTGGCGGCCAGCGTCAGGCTGGCGATCTGTTGCACCGTGGTCTGCACCACGTTGGAGGTCACCGTGCGCGTTACGCCCGATGCATCCGAGTACGTGGCCGAGGCCTGGTTGCTGATCGACGTGCCGGCGGGCGGCGGTGCGGCGTGTGCCGCCATACCGGCCATCACGAGCGCGAAGGCGACGAACAAACCCACAATCCAGTGGGTGAAGAAGTGCGGCAGCCCTAATGGCCGCGGACTCGGGGGGTTGGCATACATGGCGTTTTTCTCCTGGCTACAAGACAACGGTGAATCGACAAACAACTAACAAAATCGGGGTTACGGTTTGGCGGCGGAAGCCACGACCGGTGCATCGATGCGGGTGCGCAGGCTGACCACCGTGGTGGCGCCCGCGGGCAAGGTGCCGATTTCCCAGCGCAGGGCGCGGTAGTCGGCCAGCGGCACGGGTTCCTGGCGCGTGCTGCCGTCGGCCTGCTTGACCATGCGGGTCAGCGGCATCGGGGCGAAGGTGGTGCCGTCCGTCGAAGCCTGGGCCTGGGCCGGCTCGGCGCTGGCGGCAATAAAGGTAGTGCCGGGCGGCACGGGCACGGTCGCCAGCAGCTTGGCTGCAGGGGTGGCGCCTGTGTTGCGGTAAGTGGCGCTGTATTGCAGGATCTCACCGGGCTTGCCGTCGCCGGCAGGCTTGAGAACCGGCTTGCCGGCCACCATGTCTACGCGCTGCGCGAGCAACTGCGAGCTCACAGGCGAAGCCTGGGCCCAGACAGCCTGGCCCAAGGCCAGCCCTGCGGCAAACATGCACAACTTCAGAATTGGTTTCATGGGTCACGTCCTTTCAGTTACATATCGGCGAGAAAAACGCCGTCAAAATCTGCCGCACACTGCGGGTAAACATGTATGCAATTACATGTAGCAGGACGTAACTTTATGTTACTTATCAGTTTCTATATGCTCGATTCCTTCACATTTAGGCTGTTAATTAGGAAAAAGTCCTAAAACTTGTGAGAAAAATCGCAGATTTACGGATTTTTCGGCCAAATCTGAGAAATAGGTAACGTTTAATTACACTGACTTGGAAGCCCGGTATGGGCAGGCGTCGGCCGTTTTTTGTGAAAAATTCACCAAAAACGGCACAGGAACTCGCACCCGGCTTGTATCCGTGCAAAGCCGGCCCTGCCTCAAGAGGCGAAGGGTTCAAAGGCGTGAGGAGCTGCCGCCGCTTCCGCGCAGAACCGCGCAATGCGGCGGCGGAGAGGGCAAAAAAGCGGTGTTTATTACTTCACCGCATCGCGCAGGCGCGCGAACACTTTCCAGAAGGCGGCTTCCTGCGTAGTCGCGAAATTGATCCGCATCAGCGTGCTGGGCGCACGCACCGCATGAAATAGCGCCCCCGGCGCGATCAAATAACCTTCGTCCAGCATGCGCTGCGCCAGCGCATCGGTGTCCACGCCGGTATCCACCCAGCCGAAAAGGCCCGCAGGCTCGGCCGCGAAGGTGCAACCGTGGGCGATGGCCAGCTTGACGCTGCGGGCGCGCGCCGCGTCCAGCCGGGTGCGTATGCGCTCGGCGTGGCGGCGCAGCTGGCCCTGGTCTATGCACCAGGCCAGGGCTTTTTCAAGCAGGGCCGGCGTGGTCAGCGTGGCCAGCAGCTTGGTGTCCAGCAGCCGCTCCACCAGGTCAGGCGGCGCAGCCATAAAGCCCACGCGCCAGCCGGGCGCGAGGATTTTGGCAAAACCGCTGACATATATAGTGCGTTGCAGGCCGTCGAGTGAGCACAGCCGGGTGGCATGCTCGGGCGCCAGGTGGCTGTAGGTGTCGTCTTCAACAATATGGAAGTTGTGCTGCATGGCCAGCTGCAACACGCGGTGGGCGCTGCCGGGCGTGAGGCAATAACCGGTGGGGTTGTGGAACACGCTCACGCTGACAAAGAGCTTGGGCTGGTGGATCTCGCAGTATTTGGCCATCACCTCCAGGTCGGGCCCGTCGGCGCGGCGCGGCACCGGCAGGATGCGCATGCCCAAAGCGTCCAGCCGGGCAAACTCCACCGCCCAGCCGGGCTCCTCCACCATCACGCAGTCGCCGGCGCGCAGCAGGGTGCGGCTCACGATGTCCAGCGCATGCGTGGCGCCCACGGTGGTGATGATCTGCTCGGGCACGGCGTGCACATTGAGCGCGCCCAGTTTGTGCGACAGCGCGCGGCGCAGGCCGCTGTCGCCCATGGGCTCGCCGTACTGCAATGAAAAATCGCGCAGCGCGCTGACGCTGGTCACCTTGCGCACCGCCGTCGGCATGAAGCTGGTCTCCAGCCAGTCGGACGGGAACACGCCCATGCCCGGCTGCGGCTTGTTACTGACCTTGTGGAACATGCCGCGTATCAGCGCGGTGGCGTCGACAGGCGCCTGGCGCGTGGCCATCCAGCCGGCCGTGCTCCAGGCGCCCAGCGGCGCCAGGTCCACCACGGCGTCGGCCCCGGCGGGCGCGCCTTTTTTGCTGACTACCGCCTGCAATTTATTGGCGTGGGTGGAGGTAGCGTTCAGCGAAGCATCGCGGACAAAAAAACCGCGGTTCTTGTGCGCCACCACCAGGCCCTGCGCCAGCAACTGGTCATACGCGGCCACCACGGTAGAGACGCTCACGCCCTGCTGCTCGGCGCACAGCCGTACCGAGGGCAGGCGCGCGCCCGGCGCCAGCAGGCGGCTGCGGATGCGTTCGGCAAAGCGGGCCGAAAGCTGCTCGGTCAGGGATTGGGAGGCGGCTTTCATCAACATGGCGGGGTCCTTCCTGGGGCCTTGTGTCAGAGGGCGGGCTAAAGGCTGTCTGGATGTGTGCTGATAATTTGACCAATACAGTTTGGGGATTTGTGCCGACAACTGTATTGGTGGTGTACTGCTTTCAACTATAAAGTCTGAAGCATGAATTGGCAAGAATTTACGGCTTTACTGGTGCTGGCCACGGCGATGAGCTTTTCGCCCGGCCCCAATACGACGCTGTCGACCGCCCTGGGCGCCAACCATGGCTTGCGGCGCGCGCTGCCTTTTGTCTGCGCCGTGCCGGTGGGCTGGGGCGCGCTGCTGCTGGTGTGCGCGCTGGGCCTGGGCGCGCTGGTGGTGGCGGTGCCGCTGCTGAGCTGGGCCGTCAAGATCATCGGCGTGGCTTACCTGCTCTGGCTGGCCTTCAAGGTTTCGCAGTCGCGCCAGCTCAGCCAGGCTGATGCCGACCGGCTGAACGTCACCTTCTGGCAGGGCGCCGCGCTGCAATTCGTCAACATCAAGGCCTGGATGCTCGCCCTGGCCATCGTCAGCGGCTGGATCGCCGGGCGCGAAGAGCCCGCCATGCGCCTGGCCGTCGTGCTGCCCGTCATGCTGGTTTATGCCTTTGTGAGCAACCTGGTCTACGCACTGGCCGGCTCTCTGCTGCGCGACTGGCTCACCGGCCCGAACGGCAGCGGCCTGCGGCTTCGCTGGTTCAACTACGTGATGGCCGGCGTGCTGGTGGTCACGGCGATCTGGATGCTCTTTATATGAACCCGGACACCAAACAACTCAAACAACTGACCAGGGGCCTGTGGCTGGGCCTGCTGGGCATCGTGATCTTCTCGGTCACGCTGCCGATGACACGGCTGGCCGTGGGCACGCCCGATGCACCGCAAATGTCGGGCCTCTTCATCGCGCTGGGCCGGGCCGTGGTGGCGGCAGGTTTGTCGGCGGTATTTTTGCTGGCTACGCGCGCACCTTTGCCCCGGCGCGAAGACTGGTGGCCGCTGGCCACTACCGCGGGCGGCGTGGTGTTCGGCTTTCCGCTCTTCACCTCAATCGCCATGCGCCATGTGGAGGCCGTGCATGCCGCCGTGATCATCGGCGCCCTTCCGCTGGCCACCGCTGCTGTGGGCGCACTGCTGCACCGCCAGCGCCCGTCGGCAGGCTTTTGGCTGTGCGCCGCCGTGGGCAGCGCGCTGGTGGTGGCCTTTGCCCTGTTGCGCTCTGGCAATGCCGGGGCCGGCCTCTCCATCAGCCCCGCCGATCTCCTCTTGCTTGCCGCCGTGCTTTGCGCCGCCGTGGGTTACGGCTACGGCGCCAGGCTGTCGCAGCGCATGCAAGCCGAGCACGTGATCTGCTGGGCGCTGCTGATTTCCCTGCCGCTGACCTTGCCGCTGGCCGCTTTCAGCTGGCCCGCCGGGCCCATCAAGGCATCGGCCTGGTGGGGCTTTGGCTATGTAGGGGTGTTTTCGATGTGGCTGGGCTTTTTTGCCTGGTACCGCGGCCTGGCGCTGGGCGGCACGGTGCGCGTGAGCCAGGTGCAACTGGTGCAGCCGTTTTTGTCGATGCTATTTGCCGTGCCGCTGCTGGGTGAAAGCCTGGACGCGGTGACCGTGGGCTTTGGCCTGGCCGTGATTGCCACCGTTTTCATCGGCAAGAAGATGCCGGTTCACCCGACGAACGCCCCACCCAACCCACTGCTGCAACCTGGGAAGACCTGATGTACTGCGCTGCCTTCATTTTTGAGCCCGGCACTTACGACGAGCGCTTTCACGCACTCGACGCCCTGATCGAAGAAGCCGCGCTGGCCACGCCCGGCTACCTGGGTGCGGAGACCTGGCGCTCGCCCGACGGCACACGCAACAACGCCACCTACTTCTGGGACAACCTGGAGGCGCTGCGCACCTTCTCGGCCCATCCCAAGCACCTGGAGGCCAAGCGCCAGTACACCGAGTGGTACAAGGGTTTTCACATCGTCATCTCGCAGGTGCTGCGCTCTTATGGCGACGGCAAGATCGAACACATCACGCCCAACCAGCGCGACCGCAGCGAGGGCGTGCCCGCATGAACATCACCAACATCCCCTTCGGCACCACCGACTGGGCTGGAGTGGCCCGCACCGAGCACTCGGCGCTGGAAGGCAAAGCCTTCTGGCGTACGCAGCAGTTTGGCGATGTGCGCGTGCGCATGGTCGAATACACGCCCGGTTATGTGTCTGACCACTGGTGCAAAAAAGGCCACATCCTGCTGTGCCTGCAAGGCCAGTTGCACACCGAGCTGGAAGACGGCCGCCGCTTCACGCTGGAGCCCGGCATGAGCTACCAGGTGGCCGACCAGGCCGAGGCGCACCGCTCCACCTCGCCGCTGGGCGCCACGCTGTTTGTGGTGGACTGACGCGTTTTTTTAAAGAACCAAGGTGACCCCATGCACATCGCCATCCTGACCTTCGACGGATTCAACGAGCTGGATTCGCTCATTGCCTATGGCATGCTCAGCCGCATTTCATTGCGGGGCGACACAGATTGGAAAGTCAGCATCGCCAGCCCCACGCCGCGGGTGACATCCATGAACGGGCTGACGATTGACGCGCACATCGGCCTGAAAGAAGCCAGCCAGGCCGACGCCGTGCTCATCGGCAGCGGCATGAAAACACGTGAGGTGGCGAACGACGCGTCCATCCTCGGCCAGATCCAGCTGGACCCGCAGCGCCAGCTCATCGCCGCGCAGTGCTCCGGCACCTTTTTGCTGGCCAAACTGGGCCTGATCGGCCAGGTGCCTGCGTGCACAGACACCACCAGCAAGCCCTGGGTGCAGGCCGCGGGCGTCAAGATACTGAACCAGGCCTTTTTTGCGCAGGGCAATATCGCCACCGCGGGTGGATGCCTCTCGGCCCAGTATGTGACGGCGTGGTTGATCGGGCGCCTGAAGGGCGCGGCTGACGCGCGCGAGGTGCTGCATTACTTTGCGCCGGTCGGCGAGAAAGACGAGTATGTGGCGCGCGCCCTGTCTCATATCCGCGCCCACCTTCCTGAGCAGGCAACTTCCGGCGCAGAATGAAAGTCTTATTCCGCCTGCGTTGAAAGCCAGGCGGAGAATTTTTTGATCAAGGCCATCTTTTACGGCCCCAAGGAGAAGAGTGAGATGAGCAAGACAGAATGGACCCAGGCGCAACGCGCCCACAAGATGAACCCCTCGGTGATCCGCGAGATCCTGAAAGTCACCGAAAAGCCCGGCATCATCAGCTTTGCCGGCGGCTTGCCCTCACCCAAGACATTTCCGGTCGCCGCCTTTCGCGAAGCCTGCGACAAGGTGCTGCGTGAAGACGGCCACGCCGCGCTGCAGTACGCCGCCAGCGAAGGCTATGCGCCGCTGCGCGAAATGGTGGCCGCCATGCTGCCCTGGGAGGTCGACCCCGCGCAGGTGCTGATCACCACCGGCTCGCAGCAAGGCCTGGATCTGATCGCCAAGATTTTGATCGACGAAGGCAGCCGCGTGCTGGTGGAAACACCCACCTACCTGGGCGCGCTACAGGCCTTCACGCCGATGGAGCCCGAAGTGGTGGGCGTGGCCAGCGACGACGAAGGAGTCGACCTCGCAGACCTGGCCAGCAAAGCCGCCGGCGCGCGTTTCTTCTATGTGCTGCCCAACTTCCAGAACCCCACCGGCCGCACCATGACCGAGGCGCGCCGCGCCGCCTTGAGCGCCGAAGCCGCACGCCTGGGCCTGCCCATCGTTGAAGACAACCCTTATGGCGACCTGTGGTTCGACACGCCGCCGCCGCTGCCGCTCACCGCGCGCAATCCTGAGGGCTGCGTGTACATGGGCTCCTTCTCCAAAATCCTGGCGCCCGGTTTGCGCCTGGGCTTCCTGGTCGCACCCAAGTCGCTCTACCCCAAGCTGCTGCAGGCCAAGCAGGCGGCCGATTTGCACACGCCGGGCTTTAACCAGCGCATGGTGGTCGAGACCATGAAGAACAACTTCCTGGAGCGCCACGTGCCCACCATTCGCGCGCTCTACAAATCGCAGCGCGACGCCATGCTGGCCGCGATGAAACGCGACATGCCCGAAGGCGTGAGCTGGAACACACCGGCCGGCGGCATGTTTTTGTGGGTGCGCCTGCCTGAAGGCATGAACGCCATCGACCTGCTGCCCAAGGCGGTGGAGCGCAATGTGGCTTTTGTGCCCGGCTGGGCTTTTTATGCCGACCATGCCGATGCGCGGACGCTGCGCCTGTCGTTCGTGACGTCCAGCGTCGAGCAGATCAACATCGGCATCGCCGCGCTGGCCGCGGCCATTCGTGAGCAACTGCCCGCCGGCGTTCCTGAACTGCGCGCCGCATGATAGACACGGGCACCCTGTCGCTGTTCATGTTGGCGGTGCTGGCGCTTTTTTTGTCGCCCGGCCCCAACATGGCCTTTGTGCTGTCGCACGGCCTGGCGCACGGTGTGCGCGGCGGCTTTGCGGCGGCCATCGGCATCTCGGCGGCAGACCTGGTGCACACGCTATGCGCCGCCACCGGCGTGACCGCGTTGGTCGCCGCCTGGCCGCCTTCGTTTGATGTGCTGCGTTATGCCGGCGCGCTGTACTTGCTGTGGCTGGCGTGGCAGGCCTTGCACCCGGCTGGAGCACGCAGTGCTGCCCAGGCGCAACCCGCCGGCTTTGCGCGCATCGTGCGCATGGCGCTGCTGAACAACCTGGTCAACCCCAAGGCGCTGCTGTTTTTTATGGTGTTTCTGCCGCAATTCGTGAACCCGGCGCATGGTCATGTCACCTTGCAATTGCTGGTGCTGGGCATCCTGCTGTCGCTGATGGCGCTGGTGTTCAACACTGTGCTGGGCGCTTTCAGCGGGCAGATCGGGCGCCGCCTGCAGGCGCGGCCCGGCGCCGCGAAGTTTCAGCGCGGGTTTCTGGCCCTGGTTATGGCCGGGCTGGCGCTGCGCCTGTTGTTGCTTGACCGTCCCACCAAAGGAATCTGATCATGCTGCATGTCTGGGGGCGTCTTAGCTCCATCAATGTCCGTAAAGTCGTATGGGCCACGCAGGAGCTGGGCCTGACGATGCAGCGCACCGACGCGGGCGGCCAGTTCGGCATCGTGAAAGAGCCGGGCTACCGCAGCAAGAACCCGAATGCGCTGGTGCCGCTGATTGAAGACGGCGAAGTGCGCGTCTGGGAGTCCAACGTTATCGTGCGCTACCTCTGCGCCAAACATTCGCATGGCGATTTTTACCCCATCGGCCTGCCTGAGCGCTTTGCCGCCGAGCAGTGGATGGACTGGCAGCAGACCACCTTCAACCCGGCCGGCCGCACCGCTTTTATCCAGTGGATCCGCACACCGGCGGAGCAGCGCAACCCGGCGTTGATCGCGCAGTCGGTGGCCGCCACTGAAGCGTTGCTGGCCCTGCTGGACGCGCACCTGGCCGACCACGCCTACATAGGCGGTGAGCGCTTCGGCATGGCCGACATTCCGCTGGCCTGCGAGATGCACCGCTGGTTCGGCCTGCCGCAGCCGCGCCCTGCGCGCACGCACCTGGACCGCTGGTACCAAAACATCCTGGCGCGGCCCGCCACCCGCGGCGTGCTGGATTTGCCCCTGTCATAAATCGTTCAAGCCTCCTCTTCAAACTCACCTGGAAACCTGAAAGCCCCCATGAAGCAGCGCGCATTCAAGCAAGTCGACGTGTTCACCCCCATCCCTTACTACGGCAACCCCCTGGCCGTGGTGATGGACGGCAGCGGCCTGGATGACGACGCCATGCAGCGCTTTGCCAAATGGACCAACCTCTCGGAAACCACCTTCCTGCTGCCGCCCACCGACCCCACGGCGGACTACAGCGTGCGCATCTTCACCCCCGGCGGCGAGCTGCCTTTTGCCGGCCACCCCACGCTGGGCAGCTGCCACAGCTGGCTGGAGGCCGGCGGGCAGCCGCACAGCAAAGACTTCATCGTGCAGGAGTGCAAGGTGGGCCTGGTGAAAATCCGCCGCGAGCCCGGCACCAAACGCCTGGCCTTTGCCGCGCCGGCCCTCAAACGCTCCGCTCCCAGCCCCAGTCTGCTGGCGCAGGTGGCCGGCGCGCTGGGACTGAAAGCGAGCAGCATCCAGGCCGCGCAGTGCCTGGACAACGGCCCGATGTGGCTGGGCCTGTTGCTGGACAACCCCGAGAGCGTGCTGCAACTGACGCCCGACCACAAGGCGCTGGCCAAGCTGGGCACCAAGATCGGTGTGGTGGCACGCTACCCGCATGAAGACACGGCCCCGTTGATCGCGCGGGCCAACCGCGAAGCCAGGGCTTTCACGGCCTCTGCGGCCTCCACGCCTGCCGCGACCAGCATTGCGCCTGACTTCGAAGTGCGTGCTTTTGCTTCGCCCGTGGGCATTGACGAAGACCCGGTCACCGGCAGCCTCAATGCCAGCCTGGCCCAGTGGCTGATCGCCGAAAGCCACGCGCCCGAGCGCTACATCGCCTCGCAAGGTGTCTGCCTGGGCCGCGCCGGCCAGGTGCATATCGAGCGTGATGGAGAAGGACAGGTCTGGGTAGGCGGCGAATCGGTGACCTGCATTGATGGACGCGTGACGGTGTAAGCGGCGCTTAAACCCGCATATCGACCATGGAACACAGCACCGCATCCCCTCCACTAACCTCGCAGGTCGACCACCTGGTGGTCGTGGCCGCGAACCTTGCCGAGGGCGTGCAGTGGTGCGAGCGCGTGCTGGGCATCACGCCCGGCCCTGGCGGCGAACACGGCCTGATGGGCACACACAACCGACTGTTCACGGTGGCTTCGCCCGCCTTTGCGCGCGCCTATTTCGAAATCATCGCGATCAACCCCGCAAAGCCCAGCCCGCGCGTGGCGCCGGCCCGGCGCTGGTTTGACCTGGACGACCATGAACTGCAGTTGCGGCTGAGCAAGACCGGCCCGCAGCTCGCGCACTTTGTGGCCTCCACGCCCCGCGTGGGCGGAGCCGTGCGGGCGCTTGCCCGCCTGGGGCTGGACCGCGGCGAAGTGCTCGAGCCTTCGCGCATGACGCCGCAAGGCCTGCTGACCTGGAAGATCACCGTGCGCGAAGACGGCCAGCGGCTCTTCTACGGCGCGCTGCCCACGCTGATCCAGTGGGACGATGTGCATCCGGCCGATGGCATGGCGCCCTCGGGTGTCACGCTGCAATCGCTGCACGCGAGCCACCCGCGCCCCAACGCGCTGCGCGGTGCTTATGAAGCGATTGGTCTTTCAGGCGTGGGCCTGGCTGAGGGACCGCCGAATCTGATTGCCACCCTGCAAACGCCGCGTGGCCTGGTCACGCTGGAATCCAAAGGAGCCTGAAATGTTCACAACCACCGAACTCGCCTGGTTCGCCCTCGCCGCCCTGGTGCTGGTGCTCACGCCCGGGCCCAACATGATTTATTGCATCTCGCGCACGTTGTGCCAGGGGCCTCGCGCCGGGCTGGTGTCGCTGAGCGGCGTGGCGCTGGGTTTTGTGGTGCACCTGCTGGCCGCGTCCTTCGGCCTCACCGCGCTGTTGCTGGCGGTGCCGCTGGCCTTTGATGCGATCAAGGTGGCGGGCGCGGCCTATTTGCTCTGGATGGCCTGGCAGGCCGTCAAGCCCGGCGGCCTGGCGCCGTTTGAAACACGCGAGCTGCCGCACGACCCGCCGCGCACGCTTTTCCTCATGGGCTTTATGACCAACCTGCTCAACCCCAAGGTGGCGATGTTTTACCTCTCCTTCTTTCCGCAGTTCTTGCACCCCGAGCGCGGCGGCCTGCTGCTGCAAAGCCTGACGCTGGGCGCGGTGCAGATCAGCGTCAGTACCGGTGTGAACACCATCCTGATCTGTTTCGCCGCAGCGATTGCGGGCTTCCTCAATCGCAACATCAGCTGGATGCGCGTGCAGCGTTATGTGATGGGCACGGTGCTGGGCCTGCTGGCGTTGCGCCTGCTGGCTGAAAAGCGGGCGGCCGCATGAGCGCGGTGCTTGACCACGCGCCGGCGCTGCAAAACAGCATGCTGCCCTCGCTGCAAGAAATTGAAGACGCGGCGCGTGTCGTCTACCGCGAGTTCCAGGCCACGCCGCAATACCGCTGGGGCCTGTCCAGCCAGCGGCTGGGCACCGATTGCTGGATCAAGCATGAGAACCACACACCGGTGGGCGCGTTCAAGCTGCGCGGCGGCCTCACTTATTTTGATGGGCTGAAGCAGCGCGGCGAGATGCCCAAAGAAGTCATCAGCGCCACACGCGGCAACCATGGCCAGAGCATAGGCTGGGCTGCACGCGCGCATGGCGTACCCTGCACCATCGTGGTTCCGCACGGCAACTCGGTAGAAAAAAACGCCGCCATGCGCGCGCTGGGCTTGACCCTGATCGAGCACGGCGACGACTTCCAGGCCAGCCGTGAATTTGCGATGGCACTGGCCGCCGAGCGCGGCGCCCATATGGTGCCCAGTTTTGATGCCGGCCTGCTGCGCGGCGTGAGCACCTACTGGTGGGAGTTCATGCTGGCCGTGCCGCAGCTCGACGTGGTCTATGTGCCCATAGGCCAGGGCTCGGGCGCTTGCTCAGCCATTGCCGCCAAGCTGGCGCTGGGCCGCAAGCTGCGCATTGTGGGTGTGGTGAGTGCACATGCCACCACCTACGCCGACTCGCTGGCGGCGCGGCGCGTGGTCGAGGCGCCGGTGACCACACACCTGGCCGACGGCATGGCCTGCCGCGTCGCCGACCCTGCGGCGCTAGCCATCTTGCTGCCGCACCTGGACCGCATCGTGAAGGTGACGGACGAGGAGGTGGCCCAGGCCATGCGTGACCTCTATGCCGACACACACAACGTGGCCGAAGGCGCGGGCGCAGCCAGTTTTGCCGCGGCCATGCAGGATCGCAGCCAGCTCAAGGGCCAGGTGGTGGGCACAACCCTCTGCGGCGGCAATGTAGACACTGCCACTGTCGCCAAAGTGCTAGCTGGGGCCTGACCGGTCACCCGCGAGACTGGGCGCTGGGCCCGGTGTGCCCACAATTTGCCCATGGGAACCCTTTACCTCGTGCGCCACGGCCAGGCCTCATTTGGCGAAGACGACTACGACGTGCTCAGCCCCATGGGCCGCCAGCAAAGCGTGCGCCTGGGTGAGTACTTCAAGTACAAGGGCATCACCTTCGACGCGGCCTTCACCGGCACGTTGCAGCGGCAGATCAATACCTTTGCGGGCATCTGCGAAGGCATGGGCATTGAGATGCAAGCCGCACAGCGACCCGGGCTCAATGAATACGACAGCCACGCGGTGATAGGCGCGATCCACCCGCACAAGCTCGAAAAGCCCACCACGCCCGAGGAATACCGCGGCCACTTCCGCCTGCTTCGCGACGGCCTGGCGCAGTGGATGGCCGGCGTAGTCAGCCCCAGGGGCATGCCCAGCTACAACGAATTTGTTGCCGGCGTGACCGATGTGCTGGACCACGTACGCACCGCGCACACCGGCAACGTGCTGCTGGTCTCCAGCGGCGGGCCCATCTCGACGGCCGTCGGCCATGTGCTGGGCACCAGCCCCGAGACCACGATTGAGCTCAATTTGCGCATCCGCAACTGCTCGGTCACGGAGTTCGCCTTCACGCCCAAGCGCCATATGCTGGTGACCTACAACACCCTGCCGCACCTGGATGCACCCGAGCATGCGAGCTGGATTACCTACGCCTGAGCGTCTTTTGGCGGCCTGAGCCCATGCTGACGCAAGGCTTGCACGGGATTCCGTGGTGTTTTTGCCATTGCCGGGATTGCGCCAAGCAAAGATACTCTTTGGCAGCATGACCGCCACACCTCACTCCCTGGCCGCCAACCCGCATCCTGTGGGCATTGTTCTTTGCGCTGACAGTGCGGACGCACTGGCGGCCTCCAGTTACAGCTTTCTGGTGCAGCTGGAGCAACTCGGCCTGCAGGACGCTGTGGAAACCGAGGAGCTGCCGCCTCGCGCAGGCGCCGGCGCCGCCCGGCGTTTCAGCCTGCCCGTGGCGCTGGCGGCGCAATGGGCGCCCGGCCTGGACACCATGGGCCTTGTCGAGAAGCTGCAACTGGACACGGTGGGCAATGCGCAAGACCTGGAGCGCGAAATCCTGCTGGCCATGCTGCTCAGCCCCGTGGCCTTTGAATTTCCGAGTCATGCGGAGCTGGCCTCAGCCGTGCGCATTCGCCGCAACATCGTGGTGGCCGCACGCAAAACCGCGCTGGAGTTTCACACCACCGAAGTCAACCGGCCCGAGGACTGCTGGACCTATTCCGAAGACGACGGCTTTACCGTGCGGCCCGGCCATGCGCTGATTGCCGCGCTGGAAAAAGCCACGCAGCCCGAGGCCTCGGGCAAGCTGTATTCCTTTTCCTGCTACCGCGCGACCGAGTACGTGATCCTGCTGGCCATTGCGCAGGAGCTCGAAGCCTGCAACCCGCCGTTGCTGGCCGCGCTGCAACAGCGCTGGGAAAAGAGCGCCATCATGTCGGGCAAGTTTCACGATGTGTTCCTGCGCGAATACGGCTCCATGCAGGAACCCCTGCCGCCGCGCTACTACGTGCCGGGTGACAGGCTGTGGTTTCGCAACCCCGATGAACACTCTTCCGACGTGTCGGGCTATGAGGGCTCCTGGGTGTTCTACCTTGGCAGCGGCCTCTTCACCAACTTCTGGAAACGTGAGCAGCCTTACACACTCATAGCCAAGTGCCTGGAGCTTTTTCACTGGCGGCATGCCACCTACACCGATGCGGCCGGCGACCTGCGCATCAACGAAAGCATTGTGGAGTCGGGCGTCAAGGCCTCAATGGCCAACCCGGCAGAAAGTGCGCAAATCCTCGAGCTGATGCTGCGCATGCGCGAACCCAAAGGTGTGTATCAATCGGGCGGCTGCATAGACACCTCACGCGAGTACCCGCGCTGGGTCTGCCCGGTGACCACCGACATGGTCCTGCCCTGAAGGCGGCCAGGCCGCCTTCACTTCACCTTTGGGTCCTTAACCGACCTGCGTCCAGTGGTTGTCCAGCCGCACGCCATTGAGCGCGGACACCCAGGTCTCGCCCCGGCCATCCCGCGCGAGCGCCGCAAGCCGGCCACCGGCCCAGACCACCGCATTGGCGCCTGGTGCCGCGGTGACGCCCAGCGCGCAAGCCTCTTGCAAAGGTAAAAAACCGGCCCACTGGCCATCGGCGCGCCATAACGCGACACCGTTGGCGCGCGGGCAGCTCACCGCAAAGCCACCCGCTGTGTGGGCGACGTCGCCGCCATAACCCGCAAGCACCTGGCCTGGCGCCGCAGCATACGTTTGCAGACGCTGCCCATCAAACACGGCCAACACGGGTGCATTGGTTTTGATGTTGGCATCGTCATGCTCAGCCTGCAGCGCAATGCCGAGCAGGCGTTGCCCCGGCTTGCCGCCTGCAACGGGCTCGCCCCAGGCGATGTGGCGCAGGCTCAGGCGCTTGTCGGCCAGCCGCCATTGGCCGCGCAGCTCGCCCGAGCGGGTGTCCAGCCGCACCAGCGAGGCATCCATGCGGTCCATTTGAATTTTGAGCCGCCCGGTTTCAGGCAGGGCAGGAATGCCGCCGTTGGCCACCATGAGGCTGCCGTCGGCGTCGAGCAGCAACTCATGCGGGTCCATACCGTGGGTAGACCACTCGCCGGTTTTCTCCAGCGTGGCCGCGTCGCGCAGGCCGATCAGGCCCTGGCCGGTTTCCAGGTTGGTTTCGGTGGTGTAGAGCAGCTTGCCGTCAGCGCTGGCGATCACGTGGCCATTGAAGGCGCGGTCGGGTTCAATCCAGCCCCAGGCAATGGCCTTGCCGCCTTGCGCGCCATCGGGCCGCCAGCGCAGCAGCCAGTCGCCGGGCCTGCGTGCCACTGCCAGCAGCGTGCCGCCGGCTTCCGCCCACACGCCGTGCGCGCGTGTCGGCACGTCGAGTGCGGCGCTCACTTCCAGCGCGGCGCCGCGTTGTGTCAGCACGCCGACCTGGTAACCCTCAGTGCCCTCCCACGCGGCGGCCAGTTGCGGGCCGCGCGTTGCAGCCATGACAGGCAGCGCCAACGGCACAGCCAGCGACGACGCGTAAACCAGCCACTGCCGGCGTTGCAAGGTGAAGGGCTTGTTCATGTCAGTCACCGTCGGCATCTGAAAACCCGATGCTCACTTCCAGCGCCGGTGCGATCTCGGCTTCGGTGAGTTTTTTCAGGTCGGCCAGTGAGCGCCCGGCGGCGGTAATGCCGGCACGGTTGGTGGGCGAGAGGTTTTGCAACGTCTTGTCGGCCTTGCCCACGCTTTGCGCCAGCAGGTCGGCCGGCTCGTTGCGGCCCAGGCCGCGCAAATAGGTTTCAATCGGCGCCAGGCCCGTGCCGGGGCGCGGCGCCTCACTGGCCTGTGAAGCGCCCAGCGTGCGCAGCGCCTGCCACTGCGCAGCCCAGCGCGCGGCCGTCTGGCCGCTGGCGCTGCGTGCGTAAGGCACGGCATTGCGGCCGCCCTGTGCGGCGCCCGACATGCGCGGTTTTTCCATTTCGGCCCAGCGCAAGCGCTCCAGCGCGCCTGTCCACTGATTGACCAGCTCGCTCATGGCCGGGCCGTTGCTCTCTTCGGACTGGCCGGGCGGTCGCGCAGCGAGTTCGCCAAATGCTTTGGCCAGAGCATCGGCTTCACGCTGGATATCTGCCGCCACCTGCACCGCGTAACGGCAGGCCGGTGTGGCAGGTGCGATGGCGGGTGGGCTCCACAGCAGCCACTCGAGCGCGGGCAGGCCCTTGGCCGGTGTGCCTATGCTTTCCATGGCGGTGGCGTCTTGCGGCGCGGTTTGAATGGCGCGCTTGATGAGCTCCGGCCGCGTCGGCGTGAAATCGATCTGCCGGTTTGAGCGGCGCTGCACCATGGGCCCGACCTGCACACCACTCAGGCGGTCCCAGGCCAGGGCGGTGGCTTTCCAGCGTTCACGGGCCTGATCCAGCTTTGCGGCAGCGCTGTCTGCGCCTGCATCGCACACCGCAGAGATCGCCGTGGGCAGGCCGCCGGCCTGTTCGGCAAATGCGGTGGCTTGCGGTGCGTACCAAAAGCGGTAGGCGCCGCGCATGAAATCGCCCGCGGTGTAAAACGGCACGGCCACATTGGCGGCAACGGCTTGCGCCTGTGCGCCACCGGCTGCCAGCAGCGCCGCGCCGGCGACGGCCAGCGACGCCTTGCGCAACGCCGGTTTGAATGAAAGCGTGATGGGGTTCATGGGACTATCCCCTTGTGGGTGTTGTTTCAGGCCGGGCGTTCAGTGAATCGCGGTGATCAGAGCGATTCCAGAAACTTCACCAGCGCGGCGCGCTCCTGCGCGTTCATCTGCAAGACTTTGTCCTTGCTGGCCTTGGCTTCACCGTCATGCCAGAGCACGGCTTCCAGCGCGCCACGCGCACGTCCGTCATGCAGCAGGCGGTTGTGGCCGTTCACGTCGGGCACCAGCCCAATGCCCCACAGCGGCGGTGTGCGCCACTGGCGGCCATTGGCCAGAAAGTCGGGCCGGCCGTCGGCCAGGCCTTCGCCCATGTCGTGCAGCAGCAAATCGGTGTAGGGCCAGATGGTCTGGCCTTGCACGGCCTTGCTGCCCAGGCGTGGGAAGGGGCTTTCGCCGGTGACGTAGCTGGGCCGGTGGCAGGCGGCGCATTGCGCCTGCGCAAACAGCTTTTGCCCTTGCAGCACTTGCGCGTCTTTCGGATTGCGGCGTGCCGCCGGCGCCAGCGCGGTTTCGTAGAACACCACGTCGTTGAACGTTTTCTCGTCGATCTCGGGCGCCTTGCCCAGCGCGCCGCGCGGCGCGGCCAGGCAGTCTTTTTGCGCGGCGGTACAGGTCTCGTCAGGGAAGGTCGGCGAGGTGATGCCCATGTCGCCCAGGAAGGCGCCGGCCGTCTGGTGCGCCAGCGTGGCGACATTGGCCTTCCAGCCGAAGCGGCCCACGCGCATCTGCTGCGAGGGTGCATCCCACACCTGGTTGATGATGCCGCGCACCGGACCGCCCGAGGCCGCCTGCTCACGCGCATTGCGCAAGATTTCGGTGTCGGGAATCGCTTCAAGCAAACCCACGCCGGCCATCTGCGGCGCAATGCGCGGGCTCACCATGATGTCTTTGGCCATGGGGCCGTAGTTGAGTTTGCTGAAACCGTAGCGGGGCTTTTGCAGCTGATAAGGCGTGCCGTCGGCGAACTTGCCGCGCACCGTGTCGTAGCGCAGCGAGATCTGCCCTTCGGGCATGACGTTAAGCACCGCAAAGTTGGAGAACTGGTCACCATACACCGGGTCAGGCTTGGGGCCGCCGTGTGCATCGTTGCCGGGGATCGACAGGCGCAGCAACAAACCCACCGGCTGCTCGGACAAACCGCGCGTGAAGTCCGGCGGCGCGCCGCGGCCGTCCTGCACATGGCAGCCGCCGCAGGAGCGCGCGATGAAGTGCGGGCCCAGGCCGTCGCGCGCTGTGGTGGAGGACGGCGCCTGCACCCAGTTGCGTTTGAAAAAAGAATTGCCGATGACAAAGCGCGTGCGCTCTTCATCGGGCAAATTGGCGAAGGGAAATGAAAACGCGTTCTGGCCGGTGGCAAACACGGTGGTCTCGCCACCGGTTTTTTCATCGTCAGGCGCCGCGCCGGCTAGGGCGGCGGGCCCTGCGAATACCCAGAAGGCCAAGCCCGCGACGTCCGTGCAAACCAGCGCTACCCGCAGGGCGCGCGTGTGCAATTTGGGCGAAGCTGCGCGCGACACTTAGGGCTTGACCAGCGTCAGCTTGGTGATGCCGGCGGCGTTGGCGGACTCGACCAGGTCCTTGCTTTGCTGCACCAGGCTGTCGATGGTTTTTTGCACACGCAGGCGGCCTGGCGCATCTTTGGCGCCGACGATTTCGCGGTCAAACGGCGCCTGGATGCCTTCGGCGGCGGCGACGGACGCGGCGATCTGCTTGCTGGTGCGCTCGGCCAGTGCCGGGTTCTTTTCAGCCACCAGGTCGCGCAGCGACGGGCCGGCCAGCGTGGTGCCGTCGGCGCGTTTGTACTGGCCCAGCCAGACGTTCTGGATGCCCTTGGCGTTGTTCACCACGTCGCGGTGTGTGTTGTCTGAGAAGCACGAGTGCTCGTCTTCCTGGTCCTGGCTGGCCAGGGCGACTTCGAGACGCTCACCGGCGAGTTCGCCGCGCGAGAGCGAGCCCAGGCCGACAAACATCTTGCGCACCGACTCCATGCCGCCGCGCTCGAACTTGGCGCGGTACGAGCCGGCGGTGGGCGCCCAGGCCTTGGTGAGGAAGCGCAGGTCGTCGACCAGCAACTCGGTCACCACCTTGAGGTACTGGCGGCGGCGGTCGGCATTGGGTTTTTTGCCGTCCACAAAGTCTTCAAACGAACGCTCGCCCGGGCCAGTGGTGCTCAGGTCCTGGCCCCACAGCAAAAACTCGATCGCGTGCCAGCCGGTGGCGATGTTTTCTTCGCCGTTGCGCTCATTCAGGCTGGACAGCTGCTTCTTGCTGATGGTGACTTTGCGGTTGTTGATGATGCCGGCGTTGGGCGAATCCTTGACGTAGTCGACATAGGACTCGTCCATGGGCCAGGCATTGATACGGCCTTCGGGGCCGTTTTTGTCGTCGATCGGGCCGCCGTAGAAGCGGAAGGCTTCGGTCTGGCCGTAGAACTCGCGCGCGTCAATCCAGGCCTTGCGGGCGGCCTTGAGCGCTTCGTCCGAAGGCGCGTCGATCAGGGCCTGCACGGCTTTTTGCAGATTGAGCGTGCTGGCCAGCGTGTCGTCGTAGCTGGCCTGGACCAGGTTGGCGTAGTGCTTGGCCACGGTGGCCGCCGTGGTGCCGGCCTGCGCCGCTGCTGCCTTTACGGGGGCTGCCGCTGCGGGCTGGGCCATGACGGGCGCTGCAAGCAGAGCCAGGGCGGCAGCGAGGACGACGGGTTTCAGCACTGGGTTCATGACGACTCCTGGGAATTTGTTAATCGGGAAGTCACGATTATACAAATGCGAATAATTATCAATAACACCCGTACGGAAAATTCCCCACACCACCCCCGGTTTCAGCCTGATTTGCGCCGGCCAGCCTTGCGCGCTTCGTAGCGCTTCATCAGAGGCGTGACCGAGATGCCGTGCGCCACGACCGAAGCCACCACCACCGCGAGCGTGATGGAGAGCAGCTGTTGCGCCAGCGCCCGTTCGATGTGGTGGTTGATGGCATAGAGCAGGTAATAGAGCGAACCGATGCCGCGTATGCCGAACCAGCCCATCAGGCGGCGCTGCGCGCCCTTGACCGGCGTGCCCAGCAGGCCGATGTAAACCGCCACGGGCCGGATCACCAGGAACAGCACCGGGATAAACCACAGCACTTCGATGCGAAAGCGCGTGGTGGCCACCAGCACGCCCACGGCCAGCACGATGGCCACCTCCACAAAGCTCTCGAGCTGGCTGTTAAAGCGCTCCACCGCGCGCATCATGTGCGCGGGTGCTTCGGCGCCTGAGGCTTCCTGGTCTGCAGGGCTCAGCGTTTCATCGGGAAGCGGGGCCGCCGGGGCAGCAGCGCGCGAATGCGGCTCGTCAATGCGGCGCAACGCCAGCCCCGCGGCGAACACCGCCAGAAAACCGTAGGTGTGGCTGAGCAGCGCCAGGCCATAGGTGAGCCCGATCAGCCCCAGCGCGATGAACTCGTCCGAGCCCAGCGCTTCGCGGTGCCGCATGCGCAGGTAAAGAATGAGGCGGCCCACCAGTGTGCCCAGCAGCCAGCCCAGCGCAAGGCCGCCGGCCACCGCCCACAGCACATCGACAGCCCACCAGCGCCAGCCGCCCTCGCCCAGCTCGTGCAGGCCCAGCAAACCCAGGCCCAGCATCACAAAAGGAAACGCCGTGCCGTCGTTGAGCCCGCCTTCGCCGGTCAGGCCAAAACGCAGGCGGTCGCGGTCGCCCGGGTTGGCCACCTGCACGTCGGAGGCCAGCACCGGGTCGGTCGGCGCCAGGATGGCGCCCAGCAGCACGGCGGCGCCCAGCGGCAAATTGAGCACATACACACCCAGCGCGGTCACCGCCGCCACCGTCAGCACCATGGACACCGTCGCCAGCTGCACCGGAATGCGCCAGCGCCCATCCCGCAGGCGGAACTCGAGCTTCATGCCGGCGGTGAAGAGCGAAATCAGCACGGCGACTTCCGTCAGGCGCTCCAGCAGCACGGCATTTTTGAGGGCATCAAGCTTGAGTAGCCCCAGGCCCACCGGGCTGATCGCCACACCCACGCCCAGATACAGCATGGCCGCGCTCAGCGGCAGCCGCCTGATGAAGGAGCCGCCCAGCGTCATCGCAATCAGCAAACTGCCGGCGACGATACAGGCCAGGGTGAAGGTGGTGGGCTCGGCAAAAGTCATTGCGCCAGCCTACGGCAAGCGGAGGCGCCCGGCTATCAGCCGGCGCGCCGTTTGCCACCCCGCAAGCGCCTACCAGTCCACTAGGCTCAGGCCAATGCTCAGAACACTGCGCTTTCGGTTGTAGTCCACCAGGCTGTCGCCGTAGCCGCTGAAAAGCTGCACGTGGTAACGCAAGCCGGTGTAGTTGGGTGACGAGGTGGGCGCCATCATCCAGTCAAAGCGGGCCGAGCCGCGGGCCTCTTTGCGCAGTGAATGCCGCAGCGTCACGCCCACGGTGTTGGCCTTGTTGATCTGCCAGCTGCCGGTGACTTCGGCGCGGCCGACGTAATTCTCGATACCGGGGTTGTCGTCATTGCCCGAGGACTCCTTGAGCCGGTCCCAGATGCGCCCCTGCAGGATCAGGCCAGAGTCCTGGCCCAGTGTTTTTTCGGCCGCGCCCATCAGGTAGACGCGGTTCCAGCTGCGCGACAGCGGCAGCGACTGGCCGTTGGACTGGTGCACCAGCCCCAGGCCCGAGAGCCGGTAGTTCCAGCCGCCGGCCAGCGGGATCTGGTGCGGGTAGATGTAAAGCACTTCCGGCTCGTGGTCAGTGGTGCGAAAAGGCCGTGAGATCGCGCCGTTAAAGAGCTGCCAGTAACTTTGCTGTGTGTAGCCGAACCACACCGAGTCGTGGTCGTCATCGTCGTTGTCGCCTTTTTTCAGCAGGCCCTTGGCGATCTTGGTACGCACCGACAGCTGGATCTTGTTTTCAGTGCGCATATAGGGCTGCGCCGTCAGCGCGGTGTGGCCCAGCGAAGGCGACGAGGGCTGCATGTTCACGCTGTCCGATGTAGAGACAGCCAGCGTGATCGGCCGGTAGCCGCGCAGCGAGAAGGTGTCGCAGTCGGTGCCGCGCTGCAGCTCCCAGAAGCGCGAGAGCTCGGAGTACTTGGTGTTCTTGCAGCCGATGGGCTTGCCGTCGGGCGCCTCGGTGTTCAGCGATGGCAGCAGCAATACCGGTGTGGCGGGCTGGCCGGTGGCCGGGTTGGCTGGGGCGGTGGTCAGGCTGGGCGCGGGGGTGTTGGCCGGTGTTTGCGAATCCGCCCATTGCTGGAAGCACGCCAGTTGCGCGGTGGGGTCGCCCTTCATGGCCTGGCAGGTTTGCCAGCCCATGCTGGGGCCGCGGGCGGGAAGGTTTTGCGCCTGCCCGGGGGTCGCTGCAAAAAGGAGCAGGAGCGCCAGGAGGCCGGCTCCCGGCAAGCGCATGGCGGAAAGAAAGGATTTCGGTATCAGTCTCATGGGCAACTTTGAGTCCGGTGGTGTTCTGCGTGTTATGAATGTTCTGCGTGCGGATTCTGCGGTCAAGGCAGTCGGGTCAGCGTGAAAGGAATATCGGGCGCGTTCTCGGGCGCGCTGCTGCTGGTGTCTTTCCAGGTGCCCTGGAACACCTTGCCGCAAGAGCCCTTGGCCATCTCGCCGTTCCAGGTGCCGGTGATGCTGACATTGTCGGACGACTCGTCCAGCAGCAGCATGCCGCCATCCAAATCGCCGGCGAGCGCGGCCTTGGCGGCGTGGCCTGCAATGGCCTTGGAGCCGGCGGCCGTGCCGAGGTCGCGGCTCACGACACCGGCCAGGCTTTCGGAAAATTCGGCATGCCGCTCCAGCAGCATCGTGGCCCGCGCCGGCAGGCCGGCCGGCGGGTTGGTGAATTGCGCCACCCACAGGCCGTAGAGCTGCTCGGCTTTCAGGTCTGCCGCGGCGGGGCAGACGCCCTCAGGCTTGCCCGGCGGCGAGGTCTGGGCCGTAGCCCCTGTGGCTATTGCAATTGCGCAAGCGCTTATCAAGAAAAGAGCGGGGCGGAAAAATTTCGAGATCATGGACGAGTCAGGTGAACGGCCGGCGAAGCCGTTCGAAACGGAAACTGAAGGAAGCCGCGAAGCTGGCAAAGCACCACGCATGCGGCGAAAAAGATAAACGGTTTTTGCGGTCAGCCGGGTGCAGGGTTTAAGCAACACGCATGCCGCAAGGCTTGCGAACTATCTCACGAATACGTCTTGTATCAGGCGCAACACAGGTAAAACCCGCGAGTTGCAAACATTTGTATCAAGGACACTAAGGTCAGCTTTTCAGTAGCGGGTTCTCAAGCCAGACTTGGGAAATTGTTCATTTGTACGAATTTCGTAGGCAAGCCGGCGGTTAAATGGCCGCTCGCCGAACGGGGATCTTCGAGGTGCCCGGTCTTCCACCCCATTATCGACAAAGGTGTTTTGATGAAGGTTTTTTCGCGTGTATGTGTGATGGCACTGGCCCTGACGGGAGTCCTGGCCGGACAAGCCCGGGCGCAGGCCCCGCTGGTATTTGCCGTGAATGAGGGCGTGACCTACCGCGTCAACCCCGGCGCCACCGTAGAGCGCTTTCGCGAGCTGTCCGAAGACCTGGGCAAACTGCTCAAGCGGCCCGTGAAGGTGCAGGCCGTCACCGACTACAAAGAGCTGGCCGCAGGCCTGGCCGAGCAACGCTATGACCTCGCCTGGGTGCACCCCGCGCACCACTCCATCCGCGCGCTCTCCAAAAACGGTTACCACCTCGTCGCGGTGACCAAAGGCTTCACCGAATACAGCGCATCCTTCATGGTGCGCAGCGATTCGCCGCTGAAAAGCCTGGCCGACCTGAAGGGCCACAAAGTTGGCGCGCCCAGCGAAGACTCCATCACCTCGGTGATCATGCGCGCCACCCTGCGTGATGCGCTGGGGCCACAGCCGCAGGACACTGTTTACGTGAAGCTGCAGGACGCCGTGCCCTTCATGGTGGAAAACAACATGGTGACCTCGGGCGTCACCGCGTCACGCGCCGTGGTGAAAGACTGGCAAGCCAAAGGCGGCAAAGTGCTGGCCACCAGCAAGCCCGTGCCCATCAAGCACCTGATCGCCAGCGGCAAGCTGAGCGAAGCGGAACGCGCCCAGCTCACCGCCTACTTTGTGGGGCTGGATCAATCCGCCGACGGCAAGAAGCGGCTGGAGTCGCTCACGGTGCAGGGCTTTGCCCAGTATGACCAGGGCAAGCTGATGGAGCTGGGCAAGTGGCTGGGCGTGTAAAGGGCCCGCGATAACTATCAAGTTAACTTGACCTTAAGGACTAAAACGCCGGCAGCAGGATGTTCGGCGGAGTCCATGACCTGAACCAGCCTTCGACCCAGGAAGTACGTGGGTAAACAGCCGTGAATTTACTGGTAATTTCGCTTTGCTCATGTACACAAGTGGACTCGCTATCGTTTGCCTGATCTTTCCGATTGGCAACGAACGCAATAATTTTTTCGCCAAATCAAGCTAACACGGCTTACTGCCCCCCTCTCCCCAAATCTACAATTCCTCTGCTTTGGGCGCACGGCTCAGGGCCATAAAAAATCGGAATCAGGGAGAGCGTGATTGGCCAAGCCACACGATGACTTGGGTGCATCACCCCAGATGGTGCCAGCGTGCACCCAAAAATTCGCACAACAAAAAATCGACGCATGCATGTCATGCGCCGGCTTTGCCCTTGCATGCGCATTGCCATGAACAAAAACCTGCACCGCATCGTCTTTAACGCCAAACGCGGCCAACGCATGGTGGTGGCCGAAACCGCCAGCGCCCAGGGCAAAGCCGCCAGCGGCGACACGGCCGGCAGTGCAGGCCCGCAGGGTTTGCAAGCCAGCCTGCACCCGCTGCGCTTTGCGGTGCTGTCGGCGCTGGGCCTGGTTCTGTGTTTACAGCCAACCTTGCACGCGCAAATCGTTGCGGCCCCCGGCGCGCCCGCCGGCCAGCGCCCCACCGTGCTGCAAACGGCCAACGGCCTGCCGCAGGTCAACATCCAGACGCCCAGCGCAGCCGGTGTCAGCCGCAACACCTACAGCCAGTTTGATGTGCAGCAAAACGGCGCCATCCTCAACAACAGCCGTACCAATGTGCAAACCCAGCTGGGCGGTTTTGTCGGCGCCAACCCCTGGCTGGCCACCGGCCCGGCGCGCGTCATCCTTAACGAAGTGCAGTCGGCCAACCCCAGCCAGATCCGCGGTTATGTCGAAGTCGCCGGCCAGCGCGCCGAAGTCGTCATCGCCAACCCGGCCGGCATCAACGTCAACGGCGGCGGTTTCCTCAACGCCAGCCGCGTCACGTTGACCACCGGTACCCCGGTCATCAACGGCGGCGCGCTCGACGGCTTTCGTGTGCAGGGCGGCAACATCACCGTGGGCGGCGCGGGCCTGGACACTTCTACGGCCGACTACACCGGCATCCTCGCCCGCGCCGTGCAGGTCAACGCCGGCATCTGGGCCAAAGAGCTGCGCGTGGCCACTGGCGCCAACGACATCAACGCCGACCACACCAGCGCCACGCCTATCGCTGGAACTGGCGCGGCACCTACTTACGCTGTTGACGTCGCCCAGGTCGGCGGCATGTATGCCGGCAAGATTTTCCTTATTGGCACTGAGACCGGTCTGGGCGTGCGCAACGCCGGCGTTATAGGCGCGAGCGGCGGCGATCTGGTGCTACAGGCTAACGGGTGGCTCACCAACAGCGGGCAAATCCAGGCCACAGGCAATACCTACATCACCACAACCGGCGCCATCACCAACACCGGCGCCGGCGCGGTCATCAGCGCCCAGGGCAACAGCAGCATCAGCACGGGCGCCGGCCTCGCCAATGAAGCAGGCGCCATGATCGTGGCCAACGGCACCCTGACTGTCACTGCGGCAGGCGCACTGCAAAACACGCAAGCCACTGTTGCAGGTAACGGTGCGGTCACCGTCAACGCCGCCAGCCTGTCCAATGCGTCCGGCACCGTCGCCTCGGTGAGCGGCTACCTCGCCGTGACCACCACGGGCGCCACCAGCAACACCGTGGCCGGCGGCGCGGCACAGGGCGGGCGTTTGAGCGCCGGCGGCAACGTCACGCTAAGCAACACAGGGTTGATCAACACCGGCAGCACCATCACTGGCACAGCCATCAGCGTCGACACCCACCTGCAAGCGTTCAACAACACTGGCGGCACCGTCTCTGCCAGCGGCATCACCACGATAGCCAGCGGCGCGCTGACCAACACCGCCGGCCTGATTCAATCCACCGGCGCATTGGCAATCAACACCCACGGCCAGACGCTGACAAACACGAACGCTGCGGGCTACAGCGGCGGCGCGGGCGGCATCACGTCCCAGGGCGCCGTCAACCTGCTGACGGGCGAACTGAACAACGCAACCGGCTCTATCGGGGCGAAGAGCGCGTTGACCGCCACCGCAGGCAATGTGAGCAACGCCGGCGGACAGATCGTCAGCGAATCCACTGCAGACTTCACCACCACCGGCTTCAACAACAGCGGCGGCCAGCTGCAGGCCGTGGGCAATGTCTCTGTGGCCGCAGGGCCTGGCGTCATCACCAACACCGGCGGCCTGGTCCGCAGCGATGAGACGGTCACATTGGCCGCTGCCAGCGTGGTCAACAGCAACACCTCCGCCGCCAACCAGGGCGTGGAGGGCAAAAACATCGCCATCACAGCCGCCTCGATCGCCAATGATTCGGGCGCGATACGCACCAGCGTCAACGCCACCGTCACCAGCTCCGGCAGCATCAACAATAACGCCGGCCTGATCAGTGCGGGTAACACGGCCACATTGCAAGACACGGCCGCCACCAGGACGCTGGCCGTCACCAATGCGGGAGGCACCGTCATTGCCGGTCTTTCCCTCTCGGCCAACGCCGCCAGCCTGGGCGGCAACGGCAGCCTGCTGTCGCAGCAGGACTTGTCGCTCACGCTGACCAGTGACTTCAACAACACCGGCGACGTTATCGCCAACCGCGACGTCAGCGTCTCCACCACCGGTAACCTCAGCAACAGCGGCAAACTGCAGGCTGGGCGCAACCTGGCCGCTTCAGCCGCCAATGTCAACAACGCCGCCACTGGCGTGATCAGCGGCGTCAACACCACGGTCACCGCCGCCAACACCTTTACCAATCGCGGCGTCATCGATGGCACCGAGACCCGCATCAACGCCGCCACCCTGACCAACATCGGCACCGGTCGCATCTACGGCGACCATGTCGCCATTGCCGCCACCACCGTCAACAACAGCACCGAAACCGTAGGCAGCACGCGTGCCGATGCCGTGATCGCCGCCCGTAACCGGCTCGACATCGGTACGCAGACTTTGAACAACGGCGAAGGCGCGCTGATCTTCAGCGGCGGTACGGCGGTCGATGCGCTCACCATTGGCGGCAGCCTGGACGGCGCCGGCCATGCCACAGGCCAGGCCGGCGCTGTCAACAACAGCGGCGGCACCATCGAGTCGCTGGGCGGCCTGGCCATCACGGCCGGCCAGATCAACAACACCAACCCCAACTTCGCCTACACCGTGCAGACGGGCAGCGCCAGCAGTGGCAGCGGCAGCGGCAGCGGCAGCGGCAGGGAGTACATCACAGCGCAAGGCAATTACACGGCGAACGATGTGGGCTGGGTGGTCAGCGCCGAGACCTACAAGACAGGTATTGGCGGCGGCTACGCCTACTGGGACACGACGAGCAAGGAGCAGATCTATGGCGGCCCCGGACGCTGGGCGTCGGAAGACGGCGTACCGCCCTACACCGGTCACCTCAACGTTGACGGCAGGGGCCGCCTGCTGCTGAAGGGGGCTCCTTACTCGGACATCAAGTACGCGCCGTACTTTCTCGGCCCCAGCGCCTACGTTCCTGCGCACAATCTGCTGACGGGCTTCCGGGACGGCCTGGTGTCAACCCCTGTTGCGGCGTTTTTTGGCTACGACGCCAGCAGTCCTGTGTGGGATGTTTTCGGCGTTGCCCGGCCGCAGACCACGTCTGATGTGGACCCCGCCCCGTGGATCGCACTGCAGGCGCAGATTGATGCGATGCGCATGACCGTCGTCGCCAACGCCGTCATCGTCGAGGGCTTTCGCGACTACACCTCGACGCCGCAAACGCCCGTCATCACACAAAGCAGCCCGGGCCGCATCCTCAGCGCCGGCGCCATGACGCTGCATGCGGCCACCGCTCTCGTCAACGACCAGAGCCAGATCATCGCGGGCGGCGCCCTCAACATCACCGGCCAGGCTGTCGACAACCGCGGCCGCACCGTCAGCGTCAATGCACAGCGCAACGGCACCGCCTACTTCTGGAGCAACTACAACGAAGGCTGCGGCGGCTTTGACGGCTGCGACTACAACTACAACGCCTATCGCGACGGCCCCTACACGCAAGATGTGCCGCAAACCATCACGCTCAACGCCTTCCAAAGCCGCAGCTTTACCGCGCCCGGCGGCACCGGCACGCAAGTGGCCGCGGCAGCCGGCGCCAGCATCGGCAGCATCCCCACCACACCTGGCGCGCTCAGCGCGGCCGGCGTGCACACCGTGCCCGTCAACCTCAGCATCCCCACCACGAGCCTCTTTCGCCTCAACCCCAATCCGGCCGGCGGCTTCCTGATCGAAACCGACCTGCGCTTTGCCAACTACCGCACCTGGCTGGGCAGCGACTACATGCTGGGCCAGCTCGCGCTGGACCCGACCGTTACGCAAAAGCGCCTGGGCGACGGTTTCTACGAGCAGCGTTTGATCAACGAGCAAGTGGCCCAGCTCACCGGCCAGCGCTTCCTGGGCAACTACACCAGTGAAGAAGTCCAGTACAAAGCCCTGATGGACGCCGGCATCACCTATGCCCAAACCTACAACCTGCGCCCCGGCATCGCCCTGAGCGCTCAGCAGATGGCCCAGCTCACCAGCGACATCGTCTGGCTCGTTGAGCAGGAAGTGACCCTCGCCGACGGCAGCAAAACGCGCGCCCTGGTGCCCCAGGTCTATGTGCACGTCAAAGACGGCGACCTTGCACTCACAGGCGCCCTGCTGGCCGGCAAAAGCGTCAACATCAACCTGGCAGGCGACATGAGCAACAGCGGCACCGTGGCCGGCCGCACCGTCGTCAACCTGACCGCCGAGAACGTGCAGAACCTGGGCGGGCGCATCACCGGTGACGCGCTCACCGTGGCCGCCCGCAACGATTTGAACAACATCGGCGGGCAAATCATTGCCGCCACCAGCCTCAACGCCAGCGCCGGGCGCGACCTCAACGTCGTTACGACCACCAGCAGCGCCAGCAACCAGACCGGCGGCACCAGCTCCAAAAGCTTCAGCCTCACGGGGATAGACCGTGTGGCGGGTCTGTATGTCAGCAACCCGGGCGGCACCCTGGTGGCCAGCGCCGGGCGCGACGCCAACATCATCGCGGGGGTCATCTCCAACAGCGGCGCCAACGGTAGTACCGTCGTCAGCGCCGGCAACAACATCAACCTGGGCACCGTCGCCACCGCCAGCAGCAGCCTGCAGTCCCGCGGTGAAGACCACTTCCTGCAGAGCAACCAGACCACAGACGTGGGCAGCCAGCTGCAAACCGCCGGCCGCCTGAATCTGATTGCCGGCAAAGACCTCAACGCCAAGGCCGCCAACGTGCAGGCCGGCGGTGACCTCACGGCCAGCGCAGGCAACAACGTCAACATCACCGAAGGCCGGCAGACCAACAGCGTCGGCTTTGCACTGAAGACCACAGAGGGCGACCTCTTCAGCTCCAGCACCACCACCGAGCGCCGCACCAGCGAGCAGAACAATGCCGTCGGCTCCAGCTTCGGCGGTAACACCGTCACCGTGGTGGCCGGTAAAGACATCAACGTCAAAGGCTCCACCGTCATCAGCGACACCGGCACCACCCTGGCCGCCGGCAACAACTTGAGCATCGAGGCCGCGCAGAACACCAGCGGCTCCACCTCCTTCCATGAAAAGATAGAGTCCGGCCTGCTCGACGGCGGCGGCGCCGGCATCACCGTCGGCACGCGTGAACAATCCACCGAGCAGAAGAACCGCGGCACCACCGCCGCCGCCAGCACCGTGGGCAGCATTGGCGGCAACGTCACCCTGGTGGCCAATGAGGCGTACAAGCAGGTCGGCAGTGACGTGATGGCCCCGGGCGGCGACGTCACCATCGTCGCCAAGAAGGTCGACATTGTTGAGGCCCGCGAAACCAGCCGTAGCGAGACCGAGCAGAAATTCAAGCAGACCGGCCTGACACTGGAAGTCACCTCGCCCGTCATCAGCGCCATGCAGACCATCGACAAGATGAGCGAAGCGACCAGTAACACCAAAGACAGCCGCGCACAAGTCTTGGCATTGGCCAACGCCGGTCTGGCCGGCAAGAGCGCTTATGACGCGATCAAGGCCGGGCAGGGCGTCAAGATCGGTGACAAAGAGGGCCAGATAGTCACCGGTAAAGATGCCGACGGCAAGACCACCAGCCGCGACGCCAACGACGCCGACAAAGCAGGCGGCATCAACGTCGCCATCAGCATAGGCAGCAGCCAGAGCCAGAGCAACTCGCTCAGCCAAAGCAACACAGGCCGGGGCAGCGCCGTCACCGCAGGCGGCACCATCACCATCGCTGCCACCGGTGCAGGCGCAGACAGCAACCTTACCATTCAAGGCAGCAACATAGAAGCCGGCCGAGCAGTGCAGCTGCTGGCGGACAACCAGGTCAAGCTCCTCGCTGCACAAAACACCGCCAGCCAGAACAGCACCAACAGCAACAGCTCCGGCAGCCTGGGCATCAGCTACGGCACCAGCGGCTTGCTGTTCAACGCCAGCGCCAGCGGCGGCAAAGGCCGGGGCGACGGGGCAGACACCTTCTACACCAACACCCAGGTCAAGGCCGGCGAGCAGGTCAGCATCACCAGCGGCGGCGACACCACGCTGCAAGGCGCGGTAGTCAAGGCCAACCAGGTCAAAGCCGATGTGGGCGGCAACCTCAACATTGCCTCTTTACAAGACACCAGCACCTACACCAGCGAACAAAAGAGCATGGGTGGCTCGGTGAGCGTGGGTTGGGGCAACATGAGCGGCAGCTTCAACGCCTCCAAGAGCAATATCAACAGTAACTTCAATAGCGTCGGTGAGCAAAGCGGCATCAAGGCTGGAAGCGGCGGCTTCCAGGTCAGCGTAGCGGGCAATACCGCCCTTCTGGGCAGCGTCATCGCCAGCGACACCCAGGCCGTCAATGCCCAGAAAAACAGCTTCAAAACCGGCGGCACCCTGACCGTCGCAGACATCCAGAACACCGCGTGTTGAATTCCGTCGAAATTTGATCCGGTTAAAGCAGTAATTTCCATCCAATCGTCGCCCGCCTAGACTCTACCTTGCTAGCTTTGAAGGCAGAGAAATCTAGGGGAGGCGTCTACATCGTGATCAATGAGTCTGGGTCAAGAGTTGATGGAAAGATTGGATCAAACCTCAATGCAATTCAACACTAAGAGAAGAAAAATGAAATTTCCTAGCGAATTGGACTTCTTGCAGTCTTTTGGGATTGAGCCTGTTGAAGTTGATGCGTCAATGGCTTACTGCCGGTACGTAAAAACGTCGAACAACGGTGCAAGTGAATTAGATTTTTCCTTCAGTGCCGTTTCTGAATCGTTTCAGGTCGTTTTGAGATCTGCTGGCCAAGAGATGGTCTCCGTGTCTTCGGAAAATGCAAGCTTGATAGAAATTCGCTCCACTCAAAGAGGTTCAGGTATTCATGTTGTATTTGATACTCCCGGCGGGAAATCAGAGGCCGAAGTGACTCTCGAGCCAAATTTGTATTGTTCTTGGTGGTACTTGCGTGATTGAGTCACCTCTCTAGGGCCTGTAGGTCACACTATGAATATGAAGACGGGCGGCATAGATATCCAATTTTATTGGGATGCAAAGAATCAACGCACTACCTTCTACCCATTAGGAAAACCATGAAATCATCTAAGTACAGCCTCCGTATCCAACGCTCTGTAGTGGTCGAAATAGAAGGACAGAAGACATACACGAGGGCACTGGCCGTTTTAGATGCGAATGGAGTGTTGAATTCCGCTGAGATCTGACCCGGTTAGCGCGGGAATTTCTATCCAAGTCTGACCCACATAAGCGCTACCTTGCTAGCCTCTGAAAGCAGCGAAATCTAGGGGCGCCGCCTACATCGTGACCAAGGAGTGTGGGTGCGGAGTTGATGAAAAGATTGGTTCAGGCTCCAGCGCAATTCAACACCAGTTAGAACAGTAATTCCCGTTCAAGCCTGATCCACGTAGACCCTGCCTATTCCTAACAATGAGAGTAGGTCAGAATTTAATGGAAAGAATGAGGCAGGCTTCAGCACAATTCAACAGGCTAGCGCGTCTCTGCCGCCGCGGCAGCCGCCGCAATCCCATCCGCTGACTTCTTGGCAAACTCCGCACGCAAAGCCTTGAGCTTTTCGCGCGGATCTTCTTTCACCGTGGCCTTGTCCAGCGCCATCTCGGCGATGAAGCGGCTGGGCGCACCGGGAATCATGTCGCGGCCTTTTTTGCGTTTGCGCAGCCAGTTCACCGCCAGCGTGCGCTGTGCGCGGGTGATGCCCACGTACATCAGGCGGCGCTCTTCCTGCAGGCGCAGTGCGATGTTGTCGGTGTTGCTGCCGTCGTCGTCTTCGAGCTTGAAGGGCAGCAGGCCCTCGTTGACGCCGGCCAGCACCACATGCGGCCACTCCAGCCCTTTGGCGGCGTGCAGGGTGGAAAGCGTCACCACGTTCTGGTCGCCCTCGCGTTCGCTGATGGTCGAGAGCAGCGCAATCGTCTGCACCACTTCCAGCATGGTTTTGGTTTCGGCAGCCACGACTGCGCCTGAGGTGTCGTCGATCTGCCCGCCGCAGCGCTGGGCCACCCAGTCGCAAAAATCCATCACGTTGGTCCAGCGCGCGGCAGCCAGCTTTTCGCTGTCTTCGCCGTCGTACAGGTGTTTTTCGTAATCGATTTCCTTGAGCCAGTCGTTCAGAAAGGCGCGCGCGTCTTCGGCGCCCACGGTGCGTTTGGCGCGGTACTCGAGGTCGTTGAGGTAACGGCCAAATTCGTGCAGCGAGCCGACCGCCTTGGCCGGCAGCACCGAGCCCAGCGAGTTGCTGAAAAGCGCTTCAAACAGGCTTTGTTTGGACTGGCTGGCAAAGTTGCCTAAAGCGCCCAGCGTGGTGTGGCCTATGCCGCGCTTGGGCGTGGTCACCGCGCGCATAAACGCCGGGTCGTCGTTGTTGTTGACGAGCAGGCGCATCCAGCAGCACAGGTCCTTGATCTCCGCACGGTCAAAAAAGCTTTGCCCACCTGAGACCTTGTAGGGAATGTTGGCCTTGCGAAAGGCTTTCTCGAAAGGTTTGGCCAGGTGGTTGGCGCGGTAGAGCACACAAAAGTCTTTCCACTCCTTGAACTGCCCGCCTTCGGCCTGCAGGCTGCCTTCGGCGCGCAGGCTCTGGATGCGGGCCACTACACGCTCGGCCTCGTGCTCTTCGCTGTCGCAATCGATCACACGCACCGGCTCACCTTCACCAAGCTCGCTGAACAGTGTCTTGGGAAAGAGCTTGGGATTGGGGCCAATCACATTGTTGGCCGCGCGCAGGATGGCGCTGGTGGAGCGGTAGTTCTGCTCGAGCTTCACGACCTTGAGGTTGGGATAGTCCTGCGGCAGCTTCTTCAGATTGTCCAGCGTGGCGCCGCGCCAGCCGTAGATGGACTGGTCGTCGTCGCCCACCGCGGTGAAGCGCCCGCGCGGGCCCACCAGCAGCTTGAGCATTTCGTATTGCGTGGCGTTGGTGTCCTGGTATTCATCGACCAGCACATGGCCCAAAGAGTCCTGCCACTTGGTGCGCACGCTGTCGTGCTCGCGCAGCAGCTTGAGCGGCAAACCCACCAGGTCGTCGAAGTCGACGCTTTGGTAGGCTGTCAGGCGTTCTTCATAGTGCGCCATCACGCGGGCGATGGCGCGTTCTTCATCGCCATTGGCCTGCGCCATGGCCTCAGCCGCATTGAGGCCCATGTTCTTCCAGAGGCTGATGGTCCACTGCCATTGCCGCGCCGTGGCCGCATCGGTGCTGCCGCCGGCGTCTTTCAGAATGCTGGTCACGTCGTCGCTGTCGAGGATGGAGAACTGGGGTTTGAGGCCCAGCGCCGCGCCGTCCTGGCGCAGCATGCGCACACCCAGCGCATGGAAGGTGCAGACCAGCACGCCCTTGGCGCTTTTGCCGATCAGTGCCTTGGCCCGCTCACGCATTTCGGCGGCGGCCTTGTTGGTAAAGGTGATCGCGGCGATCTGCTCGGGCTTGAGCCCCGACTGGATCAGCCGACCTATCTTGTGCGTGATCACCCGCGTCTTGCCCGAACCGGCGCCGGCCAGCACCAGGCAGGGGCCATGCAGGTAATTGACGGCTTCTTGCTGGGCGAGGTTCAGGCCAGAGGCGATGGGGGACGCAGCGGAGGACGCGGGAGAGGGTGACGACATGCAGGCAGACGGGTGGGGCCGGGGGAAATCCAGACAGAAGACAAAGAAGCAGCCGGAATCATAGCCAGTCAGCGGCGGTCAGCCTTCACCCGTGCTTGCCGGTGACAATACGCTTTGTGTTAAGCATTCTCCTCGTCACTTTTCCGTTTTTTGCCCTGGTGTTGTGCGGCTACGTGGCGGCGCGGCGCGCGCTGCTGCCGCAGCTGGCTATTCCCGGCCTCAATACCTTTGTGCTGTATTTCGCGCTGCCCTGCATGCTGTACCGCTTTGGCGCGGGCACGCCGATTGCACAGTTGCTGGATGCCAGCCTGGTAGCCGTCTATCTGGTGTGTGCGCTGCTGATGGTGGCTTTCACCGTGATGATCACGCGCAAGGGCCGCATTGCCTGGAACGATGCGTCTTTCGGCGCGCTGGTGGCGGCCTTTCCCAATACCGGCTTTATGGGCGTGCCTTTGCTGGTCGCGTTGCTGGGCGCGCAGGCCGCCGGCCCGGCCATCGTCACCATTCTGGTCGATTTGCTGGTGACGAGTTCGCTATGCATCGCGCTGTCGCGGCTGGATTCGGCCGATATCCATGGCGCCGAAGTCGCCGCACAAAAGGCGCTCAAGGGCGTGGCACTCAACCCCATGCCCTGGGCCATTGTGCTGGGCGCGCTGTCGTCGGGCTTTGGCGTGGTGTTGTGGGCGCCGGTGATGCAGACCGTGGGGCTGCTGGCTGATGCGGCTTCGCCGGTGGCGCTGTTCACCATAGGCGCGGTGCTGGCGCGCTCGCAGATGAACAGCACGGCCGCCACGCCACTGAAAGAGTACGTGCCGGTCGCGCTGATCAAGCTGGTACTGCACCCAGTGCTGGTGGGCCTGGTGGGGTTGGGCGCCATCGCGGTGGGAGTGCCGCTGCAGCCGTTTGCGCTGACGGTGATTGTGCTGGTGGCGGCCCTGCCCAGCGCCAGCAATGTGGCCTTGCTGGCCGAGCGCTTCGGCGCTGACAACGGGCGCATTGCCCGCATCATCTTGTTGTCTACCGTGCTGGCTTTCTTCAGCTTCTCGGCGGCGGTGGCCCTGCTGACCTGAACAGCCCCGAACCGGCCAGCCGGCCTGCTGGCTTTTTCGGCCACTGTTACAAAAAAACCTGAAAAAAGATGGCCACAAGCTGTCGATTTCGCCCTACCCGCTCGTCGTACCGGTAAGAGCAGGATGTTTTTGCCCGGGTTGTCCGGGCTCTCCGCTCCCAACACCACCTCAAGGAGTCCGAAATGAAATTCATGGTTCTGGTCAAAGCCGACAAGCACAGCGAAGCCGGGGAAATGCCCACCGAACAACTGCTGGCCGATATGGGCAAGTTCAACGAATCACTGGTCAAGGCCGGCGTCATGCTGGCGGGCGAGGGGCTGCACCCCAGCGCCAAAGGCTCGCGCGTCCGGTTCTCGGGCGGCAAGCGCAGTGTGATCGACGGGCCTTTCCCCGAAACCAAGGAGCTGGTGGCCGGCTTCTGGATACTGCAGGTCTCGTCGAAAGAAGAAGCGATTGAATGGGTCAAGCGCGCGCCCTTTCCGCCCGAGAGCGAAGCCGAAATTGAAATTCGCCAGGTGTTTTCGGCCGAAGACTTCGGCGCTGAATTCACGCCGGAGCTTCGCGAAGCCGAGGAGCGCCTGCGCCGCCAGGTCGAGGCGCAGCGCTGAAACGCGCAGGCCCCGCGTTTGAGGTAAAAACCGGGGACTGCCATCCTGAGGAGACTTCACGCATGCAATACATGATCCTGCGCAAAGCCGACGCCAGCACCGAGGCCGGCGAGCTGCCCGGCCCCGCGCTGCTGGCGGCCATGGGCGCCTACAACGAAGAACTGGCCAAAGCCGGCATGCTGCTGGGCGGCGAGGGCTTGCAGGCGAGTTCCAAGGGCGCGCTCATCCGGTTTTCGGGTGGCAAGCCCACGGTGACCGACGGCCCCTTCACCGAAGCGAAAGAGCTGATCGCCGGCTTCACCATGATCGAGGCGGCTTCGCGGCAGGACGCCCTTGAGTGGCTCAAACGCTGGCCCCAGGAAGATGCCAACGGCAACACCTCGCTGGAAATCCGCGAAGGCGGCTGCCCCGGCGGCCTGCGCGGCGTGGCCGGCGAAGGCGCACCGCCCCTGCCTGAGGGCTTCCGCCGCTTCATGATTTTGCTCAAGGCCAATGACCGGGCCGAAGCCGGCATCGTGCCCGACGCCCAGTGGCTGGGGCGCATGGCCCAGCGCAATGACGAGGCTGTCAAGGCCGGCGTGCTGCTGATGGGCGAAGGACTCAAGCCCAGCGCCAGCGCATCCCGCATGAAATTCACCCGGGGTAAACCCAGCGTGATGGACGGGCCGTTTGCCGAAGCCAAGGAGTTGCTGGCCGGTTTCTGGATCATCCAGGCGCGGTCGCTGCAGGCTGCGGTGGACTGGGCGCTGGCGTATCCCTTCCCGTTTCGGGATACGGAAGAGGTGGAGGTCGAGATCCGGCTGCTGTATGAAGCCGCGGATTTCGCCGCCGCCTGAGGTTCAGGGGCGGTTCAGGCGGTGGTCAAAAATAATTTGAAAAATTTTGGCCAACCATGTCGATTTCGCGTTTTCCGTTCGTCGTACCGGTAGAGCAGACGTTTTTCAGGCCATAAAAGGCCGATAAATCCGGCGCTCGCCCCTTCCTCAAAAAGTAAGCGAACACCAACTCAGGAGATTGACATGTTCAAAACCATCGCCCTTATCGCAGCCGTCGCCATCGTCGTTTTTATCGTGGCCGTGCTGATACTCGCCGCCAACAAACCAGACACCTTCCGCGTGCAGCGCCAGGCCACCATTCAGGCGCCGCCTGAAAAAATCTTCCCGCTGATCAACGACTACAAACAGTGGGCCGCCTGGTCGCCCTGGGAGAAGAAAGACGCCGCGATGAAGCGCAGCTTCAGCGGCCCGGCCACCGGCAAAGGCGCGGCCTACGCCTGGGAAAGCAAGGAAGTCGGCACCGGCGACATGCTGATCACCGAGTCGGTGCCTTCCTCCATGGTCAAGATTGACCTGAACTTCACCAAGCCTTTCGAGGCGCACAACAAGGTGGTGTTCACCATCCAGCCGCAGGCCGGCGGCAGTGTGGTGAGCTGGGACATGTCCGGCCCCGCGCCGCTGATGTCCAGGGTGATGCACGTCTTCTTCAACATCGACAAGATGGTGGGCAAGGACTTTGAAGATGGTCTGGCCGCCATGAAGGCCGCTGCGGAAAAGTAAGCCCGGCTCAACCACTCCACACCCCTACATTCAAGGAGTACTCAAATGCGATTCATGATGCTGATGATCCCCAAAGGCTACGAAACCGCCGCTGCCGGCACGATGCCTGATGCTGACGCCGTAGCCGCGATGATGAAATACAACGAAGCCCTGCAAAAAGCCGGCGTGCTGATCGCGCTGGACGGCCTGCACCCGCCCTCGATGGGCGCGCGTGTGACCTTCCCCGGTGGCAAGGCCCACGTCAGCGACGGCCCTTTTGCCGAAGCCCGCGAAGTGCTGGGCGGCTACTGGATGATCAATGTGGCGTCGCGTGCCGAAGCCATTGAATGGGCCTCACGCTGCCCGGGCGGAGAAAACGAAATCATCGAAGTGCGCCAGGTGCAGGAGATGTCGGACTTCCCGCCCGACGTGCAGGAGGCCGCCGCCGGTTTCACCGAGATGCAGCAGGCCCCGAGCGGAAAGAACAAGAGCGCCTGAAGCCGCATGGCGTCGCATGAAACCCATCGCGCCATCGATGCTGTCTGGCGCATCGAGTCGGCCAAGGTCATCGCCAAGGTTGCACGCATGGTGCAAGAGGTCGGCCTGGCCGAAGAGATTGCGCAGGACGCGCTGGTCACCGCGCTGGAGCGCTGGCCCAAAACCGGCGTGCCGGACAACCCGGGCGCCTGGCTTATGGCGGTGGCCAAGCACCGCGCCATCGACTACCTGCGGCGGCGCAAGCTGCTCGCGCTCAAGCATGAAGAGCTTGGCCATGAACTCGAGCTGGAGCAGGAAATGGCTTTCGCCGATGTAGACGAGCCCGGCTCCGGAGAAGGCGGCGATGACGACTACGGCGACGACCTGCTGCGCCTGATCTTCACCGCTTGCCACCCGGTGCTGTCGACCGAGGCGCGCATCGCGCTGACGCTGCGGCTGCTGGGCGGCCTGAGCACCGATGAGATCGCCCGTGCCTTCCTGGTACCCGAGCCCACCGTGGCGCAGCGCATCGTGCGCGCCAAGCGCACCCTGGCCGAGGCGCGTGTTCCCTTTGAAGTGCCCGGCCCCGCCGAGCGCGATGCGCGGCTGGCCTCGGTGCTGGAGGTCATTTATTTGATCTTCAACGAAGGCTATTCGGCCACCTCGGGCGGCGACTGGATGCGGCCCGCGCTGTGCGATGAGGCCCTGCGGCTGGGGCGCGTGCTGGCCGAGCTGGCGACGCAGGAGCCCGAAGTGCATGGACTGGTAGCGCTCATGGAAATCCAGGCTTCTCGCGCCAAGGCGCGCACCGGCCCGTCGGGTGAACCCATCTTGCTGCTGGAGCAAAACCGCGCACGCTGGGACCACATCCTGATACGCCGCGGTTTTGCCGCGCTGGCGCGCGCCGAGGCGCTGGGCGGCGCGCTGGGGCCGTATGCGCTGCAGGCCGCCATTGCCGCCTGCCATGCACGTGCGCCCACAGGCGCCGACACTGACTGGCATCGCATTGCCGCGCTCTACGATGCGCTGGCGCAGCTGATGCCCTCGCCGGTGGTGGAGCTCAATCGCGCCGTGGCGCTGGCCATGGCCTTTGGCCCGGCGACGGGGCTGGAAGTGGCTGACGCGCTGCTCACCGAGCCCCTGATGAAAAACTACCACCTGCTGCCCAGCGTACGCGCGGACTTCTTATTCAAGCTCGGCCGGCTCGAAGAAGCGCATGCGGAGTTCGAACGCGCCGCCTCGCTCACGCGCAATCTGCGCGAACGCGAGTTGCTGCTGGCGCGTGCGGAGGCCTGCAAGTCGGGCTCCACACCGCGCCTGGCATGAGTCAGGCAGCCGGCTTGCGGCCGCCCAGCATGCAGGCGATGGCCGCCAGTTGCAGCAACACCGTCGCGCCAAAGTAAAGACCGGTGCCCGCACCCAGATGCGCCGGGCTTCCGTTGCCCGTCACCAGCAGCAAGGCAAACGTGGCGGGTGCCAGCGCCCACAGGCCTTGCGACATGGCGACGATCAACGCCACCACGCGCGGAACATCTTCCTTGACGAATTCCACCTGCGCCACCAGCGGCGGCAGCGAGGTCGCGTTGCCGATGCCGACACCGAACAACACCACGCCCATCAGGATCAGCGCTGTCTGGTGTTCAGCAGCACAAGCCAGCAACAGCGAGCCGCCTATCTGCACCGCGTAACTCACGCAGGCGACCAGTCGGCGGTCGGCATCCGGCGGCATGCATTTGCCGACCACGGTGCGGCCGCCAATGGCACAGGCGGTGGCCAGCGCCATCGCCAGGCCCGCACCCTGTGCGCCCATCGCCGACACCAACAGCGAATACAGATGCGTGATCAAACCGGCCTGGGCAAACAAGCTGAGCGCCATCGCCGCCGCCAGCGTACGAAAGCTGCGGTCGCGCCACAGCAGGCGGCCCGGCAGGGGCCTGGCATGCGCCGAAGTGATGGCGCGTGCCGGCGCACCGGGCGCATCACCGTCAGGTCGCTGGCCCATGCGCTCAGGCGTCTGCGTGATCACATAAAAACTCAGGCACCCCACGATGGCCAGCATGACCCCGCCCACCAGCACGGTGGCGGCGGTAAAACCCATCGCGGCGATCAGCGCGCCCCACAGCGGCGAGAAAATCACGCCGCCCAGGCTGGCGCCGTTATAGGCCTTGGCCAGCGCCATGGGCCGGCCGCGCACAAACCAGGGCGAGATGATGGCGTTGATGCCCGCCGCGCCCATGGTGACCCAGCCGCCACCCGTCAGCACCGCCGCCACAAACAGCTGCCAGGGCTGCGCGGCCAGGGCCCAACCCAGCAAGCCTGTGGCCAGCGCCGCGCAACCCACGGCGGTGGTAGCGGCCACGCCTAGCCGGGTATGGATGCGCGGCAGGCAGGCCACCACGGCGGCGCCAAAGAGAAAATGAAAAGTCACCGCGCTTGATACCAGCGGCAGCGCCCAGCCGGTACGGGCCAGCACCGCATGCAGAAAAATCGCCGGGCTGTAAAAGCCCACGCCCCAGCCGAAGATGGCCAGCACAAAAGCGGCGCGTACAACAGTGGCCCCGTAAAAGGCGCGCGGCGCCGGGGGCTGCAGGGCTGGGGTCATTGGCAGTTCCATGGGGTTCTCCTTGTGGGGTGGCGGCGTTTGCGGCATGGCCTTTATGGTGCGGCGAAGCACTGCCCCGATGCTTCGTCACGGAGCGAAGCATGGGCCGCGCGATGCTGCTAAGGTAGGCACTACAAGGCGTCAAACACCATGATGAATACCAACCAAATCGCCCACATCGCCTCGCTGGTCGGCGAGCCGGCCCGCACCGCCATGCTGATGGAGCTGCTGGACGGCCGCTCCCTCACCGCACATGAGCTGGCCGGGGTCGGCAATGTGTCACCCCAAACCGCCAGCCGCCACCTGGCCCTGCTGGTCGAAGGCGGCCTGCTCTGCGTGGAGCAGCACGGCCGCCACCGTTACCACCGCCTGGCCTCGGTGGAGGTGGCGCGTGTGCTGGAAGGCATCACACAGCTCGCCGCACAAAACGCCCCCGCACCACGCCGCGCCGTCGTGCCCGGCCCCAAAGACGCTGCCATGCGCATGGCCCGCAGCTGCTACGACCACATCGCCGGCCGCCTCGGCGTGGCCATTGCCCACCACCTGCTGGCCGACGGCGCCATCACCTTTGACGGCGAAGCCGGCCACGTCACCCCCAAGGCCAATGCCGTGCTGGCGCGCCTGGGCATTGAGCTGTCAACCTCGCCCACCAGCATCAACACCAAGCGGCCTTACTGCCGCCCCTGCCTGGACTGGAGCGAGCGCCGCTTTCACGTGGCCGGGCAACTGGGCACGCTGATCTGCAACCACAGCCTGGAGCGCGGCTGGCTGCTGCGCCGCCAGGGCATGCGCGCGCTGGAGATCACACCCAAAGGCGCGGTGGCGCTGCGCGACTGGATGGGGCAGGAGGATTGGCGGCAGGTGACGGAGGGGGAAACCTTTCCTGCGCGGCAAGAACAGCGGCGCGTGGCCGCGTAGGCTTTTGGCGTCGATGACGGAGCGCTACAGATACCAGATCTTCTGGATCTTCCTCCGATGAGAGGATGTTCAAACTAATGCAGTTGGTCGAGAATCGCTGGGAGCTTGAAACGTGTCATTGACACAAGTATCGAGTTTGTCGCTATTTTTAGAGAGCAAGCCACTCAGATGAAGCAAGTCTCAATGCCCGCTTTTGTGGTTGAAGTCGCCAAGTTATGCCGCAGCATTTGCGGTATGCATTAAGTTAGGCTGTGTCCATGAATCAGCAAGAACTCGAAGAAGAATACCAGGAGATTGCAGGTCGAGCGGGGCGACTGCGGTTGGCACTTCTTGAGCAGGTCGGCAAACTCCTTGAGTCAAAAAGCATCACTCTTGGAGTTCCGCTGGAGGGCCGAGTGAAGACACTCGCCTCGATCTCGGAAAAGATTGAACGCAAGTCGAAGCCCCTTGCAACGCTGAACGATCTTGATGACCTCATTGGTGTCCGCGCAATCCTACTTTTCAACCGGGATGTGTCTGAGGCAAGTAAGCTAATCGAAGCGACATTCGATGTCCTGAGCAGCGAGAACACAGCCGAGCGCCTTGGAGAGGCTCAGTTTGGTTATCAGTCACAGCACTACGTGCTTCGACTACCAAAGGCATGGCTGTCCATCCCCAGCTTGAGCGATTTAGGTACATTGAAGGCCGAATTGCAGGTTCGCACCTTAGCGCAGCACATATGGGCAGCGGCATCTCACAAGCTGCAGTACAAGCAAGAGCAGAGCGTACCGCCTCCAGTGCGACGTGCGATCCACCGCGTGTCTGCCTTACTTGAGACGGTGGACCTTGAGTTTGAAAGAGTATTGCAAGACCGAGAGACGTATGTCCAGAAGGATTTGAACCTTGATCAACATGATCAACCGCTGAACGTCGATTCGCTACAGGCGCTGCTGTCTGAAATGCTTCCGCCAAAGAACAAATCGGAAAATGAAACTTACGGTGTACTCCTTGAAGACCTTCTTGCACTCAAAGTAGATACCGCAGGCAAGTTACGCGACTTGCTTGCTAAACACATGAATTTTGTCGCCGCGGCGGATGCCCAGCAAGTTGAACGTCGCCGACGGGAGCAAGACTTCAATGGAACGAGCCGGGAGCGAATTGAACGAGGAGTGTTCTATCGTCATGTAGGTTGGACGCGAAACGCTCTTCGAAAAGAGTTTGGAGGCGAAAAAGTGGATGCGCTTTTTTTTAAACGGAAAGATACGGAAAAGCCTGGGAAGAAAACACCGACTATAAATAAGGCCACTAAACGCAAGCCAACCGCGGCAAAAAAAAATGGGACATAGCGGAGCGCGCAATGCAGTTAACCAGGTCGTATGAGCCTCGTGCCGACATGGAATCTGCGTCACCGAAGTGCCAGTGGCAGGCAGACTAATGGAAGAGTTATCGGCGTTTTCTAGTACGGAGTGAGCCGATAGGCCATGATGGTTTGAAAGTGACCCCTTGCCACTCCCATCAAATCGCAATCGGATCCACATCAATCGCCCATCGAATCAGGCTCTTGAATTCAGCCTGCTGGCGCGTTTCAAACAGCACCGGTTGCCAGGCCGCCAGAAAGCGTTGCAGCGCCGCGCGTGAAGAACTTTCAACCAGCATTTGGGCGCGCTCGATATTCGCCACGCGCTGTATCGTCATCGGCACGGCCGGGTAGGCGGTGACCTGGCCGTCGCCGGTGAGCTGCTGCGCTTCGGCCTGGGCCGCGGCTGCGTTGAGGAAGCCCTGCGCCACGTCTTGCGCCCGCGCTTCGGCGCGCACCAGCGCCGAGTAACCAAAGGGCGACATGCCTGCGGCTTCGCGTTCGGCGAGTTGCTGCGCCGCAAAGCCCGGGTAGTCGTGTTTCTTGAGTGCCTCAAACAGCGGATGGGCAGGGTGAAAAGTCTGCACCCACATTTCACTGGCGCCGCTGTGCCGCGCATCGCGGCCGGCCCGGCCGCCGGCCTGCATCAAGAGGCTGAAGAGCCGCTCGGGCGCGCGGAAGTCGCTGGAGAACAGCGCGCCGTCAGGGTTGATGGCCGCCACCAGCGTGATGTGCCGGAAGTCGTGGCCCTTGGCGATCATCTGCGTGCCGACCAGCACGTCGATTTCGCCAGCGTGCACGCTGGCCAGCTGTGATTCGAGCGCGCCTTTGAGGCGTGTGGTGTCGGCGTCGATGCGGGCAATGCGGGGCGGCTCACCGTCGGGCCGTTTCACGCCGGCCAGCAGCTCGGCCAGGTGCTCTTCGAGCCGCTCGGTGCCGCGCCCCACGGGGGCGATGTCGATATTGCCGCAGCTGGGGCAGGCGCGCGGCACGCGCTCGGTGTAGCCGCAGTGGTGGCAGCGCAGGGTGCGGTCTATCTTGTGGAAGACGCGAAAGGCGCTGCAATGCGGGCACTCGCTTTTCCAGCCGCAGTCGTGGCAGGCCAGCACCGGTGCGTAGCCGCGCCGGTTCAAAAAAATCAGCGACTGCTCGCCGCGCGCCACGCGCTGTGCAATGGCGTCCAGCAGCGGCGGCGCAATCACGCCCTGCTTGGGCTGGTGGTTCATGTCCACACGCCTGACTGTGGGCAGGCTTGCCTGCTCGCCTTCATCGGCCGCGATGCGTTCACTCATCGTGAGGCGTTGATACCGGCCCGCCAAGGTCGCCTGCCAGCTCTCCAGCGACGGTGTGGCCGAGCCGAGCAGCACGCGGCAGGGGCCGTGGTCGTGCGTGGCGTCTTCGGTTTCGATCTTGGCGCGGTAGACGGCCAGGTCGCGTGCGGAGTAGCGCGCGCCCTCTTGCTGCTTGTAGCTCGGATCGTGCTCTTCATCGACCACCAGCAGGCGCAGGTTGGGCATGGAGGCAAACACAGCCATGCGGGTGCCCAGCACCAGGCGCGCATGGCCGGCGTGGGCGGCCAGCCAGCTTTTGAGGCGCTGAGCCGGCGTCAGGCCGCTGTGCAGGGCTACGACGCGCTCTTTGCCCAGGTGGGCAAAGCGTTCTTCAAAGCGCGATTGCAACTGCGGCGTGAGGTTGATCTCTGGCACCATGACCAGCACCTGCGCTGCCGGGTCTTGCTCCAGCACACGGGCGGCTGCCCGCAAGTAGACCTCGGTTTTGCCGCTGCCGGTGGCGCCAAACAGAAGTGCGGGCCGGGTGTCGACATCAAATTCGGCAATGGCCGCTGTCTGCTCCGGGCTGAGCGCCATCAAACTTGCCGTGGATGGCGCGTGGCTGGTATCGGCCACCGGGCGTTTGAGGCGCCGCGCCAGCTGCACGCTGCTCAGGTCGCGCAGCTGCGGCGGCAGCGCCGCCAGCGCCACCTCACCCAAAGAGCGCTGGTAATAGCCCGCCGTGAACTGCACCAGCTTTCGCCAGGTTGCCGACAAGGGGGGCAGTCCCTCCAGCACGCCCGCGACATGGCGGGTCTGCATTTCAAGCAAGGCGCCGCTGTCGGGCAGGATTTCCCACACCACACCAAGGACTTCGCGCCTGCCCAATGGCACGCGCACCAATGAGCCCACAGGTAGTGGCGACTCACTTTGGTAGGTCAGTGGCCCGGCGATGGCACTGTGCGCGGGGGCCGCGACGACGATTTGAAGCCAATTGCTCATTGGGGTAACTAAATGTGTTTAATTCTTGAGAGATACATCCAAAGAAAGCGCTAAGTCCTTGATTTACAAACCGATTACAGATTTCCAGATTTTCTGTGGATAACTTTGTTGATAGCTCGTCAGCTCTGGCCGCGAAGCCTTGTAAATCAAGGCTCTTCTTAAACTGCCCAGAAAAAAAGCAATTTAAAGTCTCTATATAAATCAACAACTTACGAGCGCTATTGCTTTGATAGCGCGATGTGTGTTCAGGCTCTTGTATTGCGGCGGCGCAACAAGAATTTTGTGCATAAGTCCAGACGCCAGTGCACCATTTTGTGCTAGCCCTGTTTGTAATACGTCACCAGACAGTGGCCTTTCGCACGCCTGCCCGCCGCATTAGCCTCGGGCCATGCGCATTTTGCGAGAGTGAGCGTGCACTGCGCGCACGAGTACTTCGACACTTTCCGGCGGCGTGTGCTGGCTGATGCCATGGCCGAGGTTAAAAATATGGGCCGGACCGGGCCGGTTGGCATCGGTATGGGGCGCGCCAAAGCTGTCCAGCACGGCGGCCACTTCGGCCTCAATCTGGGCCGGGTTGGCAAACAGCACGTTTGGGTCCAGGTTGCCCTGCAGGGCCTTGGCGTGTGGCCCGTCTTCGCCGACCAGGGCGCGCGCCCGGGCCAGGTTGACCGTCCAGTCCAGCCCCAGCACTTCGCAGTCCAGCTGGGCCATGGCCTCCAGCCACTGCCCGCCGCCCTTGGTGAAGACCAGGCGCGGGATCTTGACGCCCTCGTGCTCGCGTTTGAGCTGGCTCAGCACACGTGCGGTGTAGGCCAGGCTGAAGGTTTTGAAGGCCGCATCGGCCAGCACACCGCCCCAGCTGTCAAAAATCATCACCGCCTGGGCGCCGGCTTCGATCTGCGCATTGAGGTAGGTAGCGACCGCGTCGGCATTCACCGTCAGCATTTTGTGCATCAGGTCGGGGCGCTGGTACAGCATGGTCTTGACGAGGCGGTAGTCGTCAGAGCCCGCGCCTTCGACCATGTAACAGGCCAGCGTCCAGGGGCTGCCCGAAAAGCCGATCAGCGGCACGCGGCCGTTGAGCGCCTTGCGGATCGACGTGACGGCGTCGAACACGTAGCGCAGCTTGTTCATGTCGGGCACTTCAAGCTTCGCCACGGCGGCTTCGTCGCGCACCGGTGTGGCAAAACGCGGGCCTTCGCCCAGCGCGAACGACAGGCCCAGGCCCATGGCGTCGGGCACGGTCAGGATGTCGCTGAACAGGATGGCGGCGTCCAGCGGATAGCGGGCCAGGGGCTGTAGCGTGACCTCGGTGGCGTAGTCGGTATTGGTGGCCAGGCCCATGAAACTGCCGGCCTGGGCGCGCGTAGCGCGGTATTCAGGCAAATAGCGGCCGGCCTGGCGCATCAGCCAGACGGGGGTGTGGTCGGTAGCCTGACGCAGGCAGGCGCGTAAAAAAGTGTCGTTTTGAAGGGGTGCGAACATGCCCTGATTGTCTCAGGTGTGGGGTTGGCCCTCCCGCGCCGGGGTATGCGCCGGGGTATACGCCGGGATGTACGCCGGGCTGGTACTCACGCGGGTTCAGACTTACCATGGCTGAACAGCCTCCAAGGAGCAATTCCATGCGCATGAACGACCAGGAGTATTTCCGCAGTTGCATCGCCAAAGAGCGGCACCTGGCGCAATTGCTGGGCCACACGCACATCGAGGAATGCTATGAAAGCGCCGGCACCCTCTGGGACAGCGCCCAGGCCCTGCCGCAATGGACGCGCGACTGGAAAGCCTGTGGGCCCTTGATGACGGCCTACGGCATCACGGTGGGCTATGAAGGCGACGGTGTGAGCCTTGGCGCCACCATCGTGCATTTCACCGACCACCCCAACCGCGACCGCGCCGTGATGTACGGCATCGTCAAGGAAGTGATCTTCCGGCTGGAGCACCACAAGGCCACGCTGCCGGCCGCACCTACATCTTTAGTGTCTTGATAAAAGCCTCAAGCTCATCAATCGGCAGCGGCTTGCAAAACAAATAGCCCTGATAACAGTCGCAACCATGGCGCGAGAGGAAGTCCCGCTGCGCCTCGGTTTCAACCCCTTCCGCCACCACACCCAACCCCAGGCTTTGCGCCAGGCCGATGATGGTGCGTGCAATGGCGGCGTCGTTGGGGTCGCGCAGGATGTCCTCCACGAAGGATTTGTCGATCTTGAGCTGGTCCAGCGGCAGGCGCTTGAGGCATGACAGCGACGAGTAGCCCATGCCGAAATCGTCCAATGAGAGCGTCACGCCCATCTTCTTGAGCTTGGCCATCTTGGTGATGGTGATGTCCATGTCTTCGGCCAGCAGGCTTTCCGTCAACTCCAGCTTGAGCTTGTGGGGGCTGACCTGGGTTTCCTTCAGCGCGGCCATGACCAGGTCGACAAATTCGGGATGGCGGAACTGGCGGACGCTCACATTCACGGCAATGCTGAGCGCGGCGGTCTCAGGGCGATTGGCCCAGGCGGCCAGCTGGCGGCAGGCGGTTTCCAGGGCCCACTGGCCCAGCGGCAGGATCAGCCCGGCCTCTTCGGCCGCCGGAATAAATTCCGAAGGCTGCACAAAACCGCGTTCGCTGTGCTGCCAGCGCAGCAGGGCCTCCACGCCCGTCATGCGGCCGTCGCGCCCCACCTGCGGCTGGTAATACAGCAGGAATTGTTTTTCGCGCAGGCCCTGGCGCAGGTCGGACTGCAAGGCGGCGCTGGCGGTCACGGCGGCCTGCATCGCGGGGTTGAAGAAGCACACGGTGTTGCGCCCCGACATCTTGGCCTGGTACATGGCCAGGTCGGCCTGCTTGAGCAGGTCGCCGATGTTGTTCAGGGTCTGGTTGAACGAGGTAATGCCTATGCTGCAGGTGCTGTAGTGCTGGTAGCCCGCCAGGCTGTAGGGCTCGGTCAGCGCGGCCAGAATGCGCGCGCCGGCCGCTTCGGCTTTGGCGACGGCTTCGCGCGGGTCCTGGCCCAAGTCCTCCAGCATGACCACAAATTCATCACCGCCCAGCCGCGCCACTGTGTCTGGAGGCTGCACGCAGGCGCCCAGGCGCCTGGCCACCTGCTGCAGCAGCAAATCGCCCTTCTGGTGGCCCATGGTGTCATTCAGCGTTTTGAAGTTGTCCAGGTCGATGAACATCAGCGCGCCTTCGCGCGGGTGGCGGCGGTTGTGGTTGAGCGCCGCTTCCAGGCGGTCCATCAGCAACTGGCGGTTGGGCAGCTGCGTCAGCGGGTCGTAAAAGGCCAGGTGCTTGATCTCGCTTTCGGTCACCTTGCGCCGCGTGATGTCGCGCCCCACCGCCACCCAGTGGGTGAAAAAGACGCCGGCGTCATCGGCCACCGGCACGATGTCGACCTCCATCCAGAAATGCCGGCCGTTTTTTTTGTAGGTGATGAGTTCGGCCTGCACCGGCTCGCCCTTCTGGAAGGCGCTGCGGATACGCTCGAGTTCGTTGCGCTGCGTCAGCGGCCCGCACAGCAGGCGCGGCGAATGGCCCAGCGCTTCTTCAGGGCTGTAGCCCGTGTGTTGCTCAAAGGCGTTGTTCACAAAAATGATGCGCAGCCCCGGCCGCCCGGAGGGCACGGCCTCGGCGATGAGCACGATGTCATTGAGGCGCGAGATGCTGGTCTCCAGCAGCATGAGCTGCTCTCTGGCCTGGCGCCTTTCGCTGACATCACGAAAGTAGATAGCCACCCCGTCGGGGAAAGGATAGGCCCGTATCTCGAACCATTTTTCCAGCGGCGCGTACAGCGCTTCAAACTCCACCTGGTAGTTGCCGGCCACCGCCGCCCGCACCTGGTCCGAAAACAGGGTGTTGATGGCGCCCGGGAATTCCTTCCAGATGCTTTTGCCCAACAGCTCCTTGGAGGGCCGGCCCAGCAAGCGCGCGCCTTCGCGGTTGAGGTAGTTAAAGCGCCACTGCGTATCGAGCGTGTAAAAGCCTTCGGTGATGCTCTCCAGCGTGATGCCCAGGCGTGTGGCCAGCCGCTGGGCGTCTTCTTCGGTCTGCTGCGCGGCCTGCAAGGCGTGAATGTGCCGTGTGTCGAGTTGGGCGGCGGCAAGGCCTGCCAGGGTCTCCAGGTCTTCTTCCTGCTCGGCGCTCAGGCTTCGCGCCACTTTGTCCATGACGGCCAGCACGCCCAGCAGGGTGCCGTCTTCCCGCGTCAACGGCAGGCCGCGGTAAAAGTGGATGTCGGGCGCGCAGCGGGCCGGCAGCTGCGGCATGCGGGGCGGCGACTCGAGCGTGGCTTCGCACAGCGTGACCAGCCCTTCGCGCTCTTGCGGTGAAAAGCCGCTGCCCGCAATAAACACCGCCTCGCCGCCTTCCAGCGCCACGACGACGGCGATGGGAGCGGCGCAGGCTCGCGCGGCCAGCCGGCTGAGCCGGTCGGCGCCGGAATGGGGCAACACATGAAGCGCGAAGGCGGGATCAACGCGAGGAACAGAAACGGACACGGGAAAGCACCTGCTTTTCAAACATTCAATCAACGATGCTGACGCATGGCGGCGAGTTTTTCAGGGGAGATTTGCAAGTGTTGGCGATGATTTGCAAGCGTTGGCGAGAAGCGTTGCAAAACGTTCCGTCACTGACGTGCGCGCGGTTTTGTCCTACGCTGTGGGTATGCGGCGCCTCACGTGAGGTGATTGCTTCACCCCCCATGCTGCAGCACCTCCCGGATGTCTGCCCTTACCTTTTTTCGTTCCGCATTGTTTTTATTCAGGCAAGGATCCATGAACCCTCTCGAACTCGACCAGTTGCAGCAATGCCCTGACATTGCCACCTTGCAAACTGTGCTGGGAACCATGTGCGCCCGATTTGGTTCGGTCACGCAACTCAAAATCGTGCCGGCCACCCATGCCGGCAAACACCAGGCCTTGTGTTTTTTGCGCATGGCCACCGAGGAAGAAGAGCAAAAGCTGATGAGCGGCCTGGGCATAGGCCGCTTCGGCGGTGAGCTGGTGGTCGTGGTGGACCTGTTGTCGGCCGAGCCGCCTCAGACTGAAAGTGCGTGGGGCTCTCTCGCCTGAGGGCGGTTCTTACTTCGCTATCGCTGCGTCAGACGAGGGATGCCTGAGCAGCAGGCGATCCAGCGCGTTCAGCACCTCGAACGATTCGGCGAAGTCGGCAAACAGCACGGCATTGTCAGGCGCGGCGGCCTTGCCCTGCCAGGCCGCGCGGAACTGGTCGAAGATCTCGCCGAAGGTCTTTTTGCCGTCTATCAGCGCCAAAATCTTCGCGCCGTACTTGCCGGGGTTGACCATCACCGAGACGCCCGAATGCTGGTGCCTGAGCATGAAGGGCTGGCCCTTGTTGCTGCCGAACACCTGCGCCGCGATCTCACCCGTCAGGGGCTCGTGGTAGTAGAAAGGCACATAGGCCGCATCGCCATAAGGCGCGGTGCAAGCGGCGTTTCGGGTGACGTACAGCGAGTGCGTGATGATGCTGCCCGACATCAGTTCCGCCATCTCATACTGCTTTCGCAGCGGCAGCTTGCGCAGCGCCGCCGTCATGGGCGGCGGCTTGGCGCCCAGCACCATGTGCGGCAGATAGGGTGAGCGCCCGCGCTGCACGTCGGTGAACTCCAGGTGCATGCCGTGACCGCCTTTTGCGCCATCAGCCTCACCACCCAACCAGTCAAACAGCTCGCCCACGCTGTAGGCGCGGTCTTGTGAATGCAGCAGCAAGTCGTAAATGCCGGCGTCCCCGGCCTTGTGGTCGTGGTGCAGGTCTTCGCTGCGCTTGAACCAGTTGGTGGCGGGCAGGCTGGCCAGCAGGTCGCGCGTGTTGGCGATCTTGCGCTGTGCATCCGCCTCGCTGCCGTTGACCATGCGCATGAGCTCCTGCATCTGGTACACGCCGGTGCGGCCCGAGGTGGCGTACACCATGAGCCCGATGGCGCCGTCGTCCTTGAGAACGCTGAGCAGCGCCTTGAAGCCGAGGTCAGGATCAGCCAGGTGGTGCAGCACGCCGCTGCAGTTGATGTAGTCAAACTTGCCGAGCTCCGCCGCCAGCGCGGGCAGGTTGAGCAGCGAGTCATGCACCCAGCGGATATTGCTCAGCCCGCGAATCTGCGCACGCGTTTTGGCCAGCGCAATGCTGGCCTCGCTCATGTCCAGGTGCACCACCTGCGCATCGGTGTGGCGCAACTGCTCCGCCAGAAAGATCGTCGCATCCCCCGTGCCGCCGCCCGCCACCAGCGCCTTGAAGCCGTTCTGGAAAGACTGCTTCCCGGCGAAGCAGTAGTGGTTGATCATCGGCAGGTCTTCCAGCCAGGTCAGCACCAGCCGCTTGCGGTCGTCCTCGGGGTTGCAGGGCGGGTAAGGCAGCGCCTCGTATTGGTTTCGAACCTCGGGCAGGTAGTTATCGGGCATGGCGTGTTCCGGGAAAACAAATAGCAAGAGCGCTATTGTCTCCGGCCGAAGACGTGTCTCCCCCTTCTCCGCTCACTTCGTGTAGCGGGACCCCCCTCAGGGGGCGACATCTACGGCCCGGCGAAGCCGGTTCCGTGCTGTCACTTGGTTAATACAAGGGGCTACCTGACGGGTAGGAACTGGAGGAACGTGCCCCCCAGTAGATTTTGAACATAGGTAATTACCGCACGCCGGTATTTCTCCGTCAGCACCGACGACAACAAATCCAGCCGCCCGATGATCTTGCCGAACTCACGCTCAAAACTCAGGTTGCGTTCGCGCTCGGTGATCTCGTCGGCCAGCAGCAGCGGCTGGCCGGCGGCGTTGCGGCGTGTGGACAGCATCCAGACGGCGATTTCAATATTGCGCGCGGCGTTGTAGATGTATTGCGCATCCAGGCTGTCGGTCAGGTAGAAGGTAGTCTTGCCGCCATGCGCGGTGACCACCATGTCGGCACTCGCATAAATAAAAGCGGCTACGCGGTCGCCCTTGAAGTCCGGGCCCAGCGCCAGCGCCAGCGCGGCGATGTCGCGTTTGCCTTGCAACTCGGGCCAAGGGGTGCGGGTGTCTACCGCCACACGCAGCTGGGCCAGCGCCGCATCGCGGCTGATGGTGCTGGTTTTTCGCCACTCGGCGGGGTTGCGCCGGTAGAGCTTGTCGGCCAGGCGCAGCAGGCTCTCGATGTTGTCGCGCATGCCCAGGGTGGCCATGCGGTTGGTATCCGACTGGGCAACTTCGCTGGAGGCCATGGGCGCGGCCTGCGCTTCGCCCTTGTGGATGGGTGCGGGGCTTGCGCAGCCTGCCAGCAAGGCCAGGGCCGCTAGAAAGGGAAGAAGAAAAAGACGGAAAAGAGACGGCAAAGAAGACGGGGTGGGAATAAGGTCAGGCGCCGTGCTCAAGGACATGGCGCATTCTCTGCGGCGCCGCCCCGGCGTGCAAGCATGGCTTTCCCTGTGCGGACCGGCGCACCCGGCACCTGCTCTCAGGCCGACTTTGCGTGGTCGCGCACCAGGCCGCGCGAGTGCAGCACCCGGTGGTCGATCTTGATGCAGTGGTCCTGCACCACCAGCAAGCCGGCCGCTTCCGCCTTGGCGGCCGCCTGGGCGTTGGCGATGCCCAGCTGCATCCACACCGCCTTGGCGCCTATGGCGATGGCTTCGTCGACCACCGGCGGAATGTCTTCGCTGTTGCGAAAGCAGTTCACCAGGTCGATTTTTTCGTGCTTCGCGGCTTCCAGCAGTGTGGAATAGGCCTTTTCGCCCAGCACTTCGGCGGCGTTGGGGTTGACCGGAATGATGCGGTAGCCGTTGGCCTGCATGTAGCGGGCGACGTCAAAACTGGCGCGGTGCGGTTTGGGCGACAGGCCCACCACCGCGATGGTGCGGCAGTGGTTCAGGATATGCGGCATGCGTTCCGATGGGGGAATAGCGCTCATGAAGTGCGTCTTTCGTTGTGTTTGTCGGGCCGTGTGCCGGTCAGCGCTGGAGGGTTCTGCTTCAGGCGTCCTTGTATTTCACCGAGCAGCCATAGGCGCGGCTGGACGCCACGCTCAGCGGCTTGCCGCCCAGCGCTTCCGTGAGGCCCTGGCGCACATAGTTGGTGGCGGTTTTGATGTCGTCCACACGTGCGGACGGAATGCTGTCGATACCGCCTGCATACACAAGCTGGCCTTGCGGGCTGATGATGTACATGTGCGGCGTGGTCTTGGCGCCGTAGAGCTGGCCGACCTTGCCGGACTCGTCCATCAGTGTTGCGGTGGGCTGGCCCTGCTTCTCGGCGATCCACCCCGCCAGCTTGGCCGGCGCCAGATAGTCGCCGCTGGCCGGCTCCGTGGAGTTGATGGCCAGCCACACCACACCCTTGCCGGTGAATTCTTTTTGCAGGCCCTGCATGTTGCCGCTGTAGTGCTTGCGCACAAAGGGGCAGCCCGGGTTGGTCCACTCAAGCACGACGAGCTTGCCTTTGTAGTCGCTGAGCTTGTGGGACTTGCCCGCGGTGTCTATGGCGGTGAAATCCGGCGCGGCCTGGCCCACGGCGGCGGGTGCCTGGGCGTGGGCCGTGAAATGCGCAGCCAAAGGGGCCAGCGCCAATGCGCCCGAAAACAGGCGCCGATTCATAAGGTGATTCTCGAAGCGGTAAGACATGGTTTGAACTCCTTGAAAAAAGAGAAACGAAAACTACAGCTTGGCCAGTTCGGCCCTGACATCGTCAACCGACAGGATTTCCGACAGCACCACGGGCGCGCGGCCGGGTTTGTAAATCACATACACCGGCACGCCGCTGCGGCCCAGTTGCGCCAGCGCGGCCGTCACCGCCGGGTCGCGCCGCGTCCAGTCGGCGCGCAGCAATGCCACATTTTTCGCCTTGACGTCGGCCAGCACAGAGGCGTCGGACAAGGTGGTTTTTTTGTTGTACTGGCAAGTCACGCACCAGGCGGCGGTGAAGTCCACAAACACACTTTGCCCTTGCGCGGCGAGCTGGTCAACCCGCCCGGGCGCCCAGGCCTGCCAGCCGCCAGGGGCCTCGGCGGCGGCGGTGGGCGTGTCCACTACAGGTTTTGTGATGTTTGGGCCGATAGCCCAGATGCCAAGCGCACACAGCGCTATTGAAAAACTGGCAATCAGCGTGCGCGCGGTACCGCGCAAGGTAAATGCCCAGATGGCCAGGGCCATCAGCACCAGCAGGGCCAGCAGCGCGCCTGCCCCGTCTATGCCGCTTTGCTGGCCCAGCACCCAGACCAGCCAGGCGACGGTAGCGAACATCGGAAAGGCCATCAGCTGTTTAAACGTCACCATCCACGGGCCGGGGCGCGGCAAGGCGCGGGCCACCGCCGGTATGACGCTGGCGGCCAGGTAAGGCAAGGCCATGCCGATGCCTATGGCCGCAAAAATGGCCAGGGCTTCAAGCGCCGGCAGGCCGATGGCGTAACCGAGCGACGCACCCATAAAAGGCGCTGTGCAGGGCGAGGCGATGGCCGTGGCCAGCACGCCCGATAGGAAAGCATTAACGGTGGGGTTCTTGGCCTGCCAACCGGCCACGCGGCCCGGCAGGAAATTGCCGAACTCAAAGAGGCCCGCCAGGTTCAGCCCCAGCAGCGTGAAGAGCGCGGCCAGCACCGCCACCACGGCCGGGCTTTGCAGGTGAAAGCCCCAACCCAGCTGCTGCCCGGCCACGCGCAGGCCCAGCAGCAAGGCGCCCAGCGCCAGGAAAGACAGCACCACGCCCAGCGTATAGGCCAGGCCGGTGGTTACGCGCGTGGCCTGGTCTTTCACGTGCACAAAGCCCACCACCTTGATGGCCAGCACCGGAAACACGCAAGGCATCAGGTTCAGGATCAGACCGCCCAGCAGCGCACCCAGCAAGGCCGCGAGCAACCCAAGTGGAGGAGCATTGGAAGGCGCAGGCGCGGCGCCCGCTGCTGCATTGGCGCGCAGCGCCGCCTCCAGTGCGGGCGACACAGTGGCGATGGGAGCTGCGGCGGGCCAGGGGCCCTTCACCGGCGCATCGATGCGGTAAGCCGTCTCACCGGCCGCCACCACCAGCGGCATGCTGGCCGGGCTTTCGGTTCGCTGGGCCGACAAGGGCACAGTGGCAGTCCACACCGCGCCTTGCCAGGCCTGCTGCCAGGCTGCGGCGGGCTCGATCACGCTGCCGGTCTCGGGATAGAACTCCAGCGTCTTGCCTTGCAGCGCTGCAGGCAGGCCGGCCAGTGACACCTGGATCGCCTTCCCTGCAACTTCAACCTGGCTGGCGCCGGCGGGAAGGGATTTGGGCGTGGCCTTGAATGTTTGTTCAAACAGCTCACCGCTGGCTGCGGTGGAGCTTTTCACCGGAATGGTCAGCGAGAAGTCGCCCTCTTGCGGAATGCATTCCTTGCGGCAGATCAGCCAGGCGGCTTTGAGCTTGACCATCAGCTGGGTGGCGGAAAAGCCGGGTGCCACGGTGAGCGGCACCGGCAGCAGCACAGTTTTTTCGTAGCCGTAGTTGGCCAGCGTGCCGATGGGGATTTTTTTCGGCGTCGGCCAGGCGATGTCACCGACGGTGATGCCGGCGGGCAGTTGCCAGCTGAGCTCTGTGGGCAAGCCCGAGTCGCCTGAATTCTTCCAGTAGGTGTGCCATTCGGGCTGGTGCGTCAGCTTCAGGCCCACCCAGACCGGCTGGCCGGGCTCAACGCCCTGGGGCGCCCAGGCCAGCAGCTCGGCGCGGACTTGCTCTGTCGTGACAACCGCCGCGGCCGCGCCCTGGCTCTTGCCCGGCAGATTAAAAGCGGTATTTTGGGCGTTTGCGCCCGTGGGTAGAGCGTAAGCAGCTATCAAAAAAGTAGCGGCCGCCACGGCGGGCAAAGCAGACGGAACCGGCAAAAAACGCTTGAAATGCATGGTGGAGGTGTGAGCTGGGCGTAAAGGCTTTAGTTCCTGGCGCGATTCTGGCCGAAATGGCCCACGGCACCGGTCTTGCCTGCCGCCCGCCTGATTACAGCCGTTTTTGAGGGCCGGCTCCGATAATAGGGTTATGCCGCGCATTGTCCTTGCCACCCTGAACGCCAAATACATCCACGCCTCGCTGGGTTTGCGTTACCTGCTGGCCAATATGGACAGGCACGGCGGCTCCGGCCTGCGGGCCCAGACGCAGCTGCGCGAATTCGTGATCCAGCAGCGGCCCACGCAGATCGTGGAAGAGCTGCTGGCGCTGGAGCCCGAGGTGATCGGCCTGGGCATCTATATATGGAACGTGGTCGAAACCACCCAGGTGGTGCGCCTGCTCAAGACCCTGAGGCCAGGCATCAAGGTCGTGCTGGGCGGGCCGGAAGTCAGCTTTGAAACCGGTGAACAGGAGATTTGCCGCCTTGCCGACCATGTGGTCACCGGCTGGGGCGATGTGAGTTTTCCCAAACTGTGCCGCGCCCTGCTTGACGGCCCCCAGCCGCTGATGAAGGTGATCGCGGGCGAGCAGCCGGCGCTGGAGGCGCTGGCCCTGCCCTACGCCGAATACACCGACCAGGACCTCGCCAAACGGCTGCTGTATGTCGAGGCCTCGCGCGGCTGCCCCTTCAAGTGCGAGTTCTGCCTCAGTTCCCTCGACAAGACTGCCTGGGCTTTTGACCTGGACGTTTTTATGGCCGAGATGGAGCTGCTCTACAAGCGCGGCGCGCGCAACTTCAAGTTTGTCGACCGCACCTTCAATTTGAAGGTCGAAAACTCGGTGCGCATTCTGCAGTTCTTCCTGGACCGGATGGCGCCTGATCTGTTTGTGCATTTTGAAGTCGTGCCCGACAGCCTGCCGAATCGGCTCAAGGCGCTGATTGCGCAGTTCCCCGCTGGCTCGCTGCAGTTTGAAGTTGGCATCCAGAGCTTTAACCCCGAAGTGCAGCAGCGCATTTCACGCAAACAAGACAACACCAAAACCGCCGACAACCTGCGCTGGCTGGTCAACGAAAGCCAGGCGCATGTGCACGCCGACCTGATCTTCGGCCTGCCCGGTGAAACCCTGGAAAGTTTTGCGGCGGGCTTTGATCGCCTGTACGAACTCGCGCCGCATGAAATCCAGTTCGGCATTTTGAAGCGCCTGCGCGGCACGCCCATCACGCGGCACACCGGCGAGTACGCCATGGCCTACGACCCGCAGACGCCGTACACGATTTTGCAGAACTCGACGATCGACTTTGTCACCATGCAGCGCATCAACCGCTTTGCGCGCTACTGGGAAATGGTGGCCAACTCCGGGCGCTTTGCCCAAGGGCTCAAGCTGCTGCTTGCGCCCGGCTCGGCCTTCGGCAATTTTTTGCAGTTCAGCGACTGGCTGTGGTTGACCACCGGCAAGACGCACGAGTTTGCGCTGGAAAAACTGGTGGACTTGCTGTGTGAACACCTCACCGCGGTTCGTGGCCTGGCAGACCGCGATGTACGCGATGCCCTGCTCGCAGACTATGTCGCCAGCGGCGCGCGTGGCCGGCCCCATTGCCTGGCCGAACTGCTGGGCGAAATACGCCTGGCCGCGCCGGTTCGCGCCGGCAAACACGGGGCCGACCGCCAGGGGCGGCACGTGAGCCAGCAGATGGGTCACCGGGAAGCCATTCAGAAGGCCGCCGCCGCGGCTTGATGGCGCCACAAAGGCCGGCCTGTATCAAATAGCTCAAAATACCCCCATGACCGCCACTCCACCCCGCTTCTGGTCCGCCCTCAAATCACCAGACTTCGCTCAGCTGGACCTGACGCGCTGCATCGCGGTGCTGCCGGTGGCGGCGACAGAGCAGCACGGCCCGCACCTGCCGCTGAACGTGGACGCAACGCTGGTCGATGGTGTGGTCGAAGCAACCTTGCCGCATCTGCCAGCCTCGCAACCGGTGCTCTTCCTCCCCACGCAATCGGTGGGCTTCAGCCCCGAGCACACCCGCTTTGCCGGCACGCTCACCCTCAAGGCCGAGACCGTGATCCGGCTCTGGACGGAGCTGGCGGAATCAGTGGCGCAAACGGGCGTGAAGAAGCTGGTGCTGCTCAATTCGCATGGCGGCCAGGTGGGCCTGCTGGATGTGGTGGCGCGCGACCTGCGGGCGCGTCTGGGCATGCTGGTCTACAGCGTGAACTGGTTCAACCTGCCGCTCACCGGTGAGGACGGCAAATCCGTGAACGATTTATTCAGCGCAGAGGAGCATCGCTTCGGCGTCCATGCGGGCGAGATTGAGACCTCCATGGTGCTGGCGCTCAAACCTGAGCAGGTCGACATGGCCAAGGCGCAGAACTTTCACTCCACCTCACAAGATCGCGCCGCCAAATTCAGCATCCTGGGCGACGGCCGCAGCGCCAAGCTGGCCTGGCAGATGCAGGACTACAACCCGCAAGGCGCGGTGGGCAATGCGGCAGCCGCCACAGCAGACAAAGGCCGCGCCCTGCTGAATGCCGCAGGGCGCAGCCTGGCGCAGCTGCTGGTGCAGATCGACCAGTTGCCGGCCGACACGCTGCGTGACAAGACGGCTTTCTAAGCGCTGAATCCAGACGCCCTTCCCTCAAAAATCAAAGCCCCCAGCAGGCGGTAACTTGCTGGGGGCTTTGTCTTGCCAGACGGACCGGTAAGCCCGCTGCCATGGAAGAAAGTATCTCCCGGGTCGGGCCGAATAATTTGCCTGATTTGCTGCTGGATTTGCCTAAAACAGATAAAAAATCTGTTAAATGACAATTTTCAGATAAATTACCTGAATGGACACTTTAGACCGGAAAATCCTTCAGGTTTTGCAGGCCGATGCGCGCACCAGCCTGCAAGACATCGGCCAGGCTGTAGGCCTGAGCCCCTCGCCTTGCTGGGGCCGCATCAAGAAGATGGAGGAAGCCGGCGTGATCGAGGGCTACACCGTGCGGCTCAATGCGCAGGCACTGGGCCTGGGCGATACGGTGATGGTGCAGGTCACGCTGGACAGCCACTCCGACAACACGCTGGAGAAATTCGGCGAAACGCTGGCGGCGATTCCGGAAGTGATTGAGGCGTATCTGGTGTCGGGCGAGTACGACTACCTGCTGCGCATCGCGGTGCACGACACCAAGGACTATGAGCGCCTGCTGCGCGAGCGGCTCTACAAGATCAAAGGCATACGCCACAGCAAGTCGAGCTTTGTGCTGCGCACCCTCAAGAAGGCCGACCTGCCGCTGCTGCCGGGGTGACCACAGCGGGGCCGGCGCTGACAGCGCGCTGTGCGGCCGGCTGACAGCGCCGCCGGCCGCCTGCGCGCACAGTGGAAAGGCGCCGCGCTCATGCGGCGCGGCATCCAGGGGGATTTATGCGTTCACCGGCTCCTTCGGCTCTCTCCATCAAGACATGGCTTGCACCCGCCATCTGCGCGGCCATCGTGGGCGGCCTGGTGGCCTGTGGTGACACGGCCCTGCTGCCGCCCGAGGCAGGCATGGGCGCCAACCCCACGCTGCCGCCACCCCAAAAAAGGCTGATTCCCACGGTGAATATCGCACCGGCCAAAGGCTGGCCTGAAGGCGTGATGCCCACGCCCATGACCGGCCTGGGCGTGACGGCCCTGGCCCGCGGGCTGGACCACCCGCGCTGGGTCTATGTGCTGCCCAACGGCGATGTGCTGGTGGCCGAAAGCAATGCACCACCCAAGCCGGAAGACGGCAAGGGCTTGCGCGGCTGGTTCATGAAGAAAGTGATGGGCCGGGCCGGCGCCGGTACTCCCACGGCCAATCGCATTACCTTGCTGCGCGACGCCGATGGCGACGGCCAGGCCGAAACCCGCACGGTGTTTTTGCAAAACCTGAATTCGCCTTTTGGCATGGCGCTGGTGGGCAATGATTTTTACGTGGCCAACACCGATGCGGTGGTGCGCTTTCCGTACCAGCCGGGGCAGACGAGCATCACGGCCGCGCCGGTCAAGGTGGTGGACTTGCCAGCCGGCCCCATCAACCACCACTGGACCAAAAACATCATCGCCAACGCCGACGGCAGCAAGCTCTACGTGACGGTAGGCTCCAACAGCAATGTGGGTGAGCGCGGCATGGAGGCCGAAACCGGCCGCGCCGCGATCTGGGAGGTCGACCCCAAAACCGGCAGCCACGGGGTGTATGCCTCGGGCCTGCGCAACCCCAACGGCATGGGCTGGGCGCCTGAGACCGGCGCGCTCTGGACGGTGGTGAACGAGCGCGACGAGATCGGCAGCGACCTGGTGCCCGACTACCTGACCTCGGTGCGCGACGGCGTGTTTTACGGCTGGCCTTACAGCTACTACGGCAAAAACGTGGATGACCGGGTGCGGCCTGCTAGGCCGGACCTGGTGTCGCAGGCCGTGTCGCCCGACTATGCGCTGGGCTCCCACGTCGCGCCGCTGGGCATGGTGTTTTCAGAAGGCAAGGCCTTGCCGCCATCGCTGGCCGCCGGTGCCTTCGTGGGCGAGCACGGCTCATGGAACCGCGTGCCGCACAGCGGCTACAAAGTGGTGTTTGTGCCCTTCCAGAAGGGCCTGCCAGCCGGGTTGCCGGTGGATGTACTCACTGGCTTCCTCAGCCCCGAGGGCCATGCCTATGGCAGGCCGGTGGGTGTGGCGATGGACAAGCGCGGCGCGCTGCTGGTGGCCGACGATGTCGGCAATGTGGTCTGGCGCGTCAGCGGCAACCAGGCCAGGTAGCGCACGGCCTGAGGCAGTTGCGCTTCGTGAGGCGAATAGGGCCGTTCGCGTAGCTGCTCAACAGTATCTGCCGGAGCCGGCGCCTGCTCTCAAGCCGTCGTCAAGACACCTTGCGGATGCCTTGCCGGAGACTTGTAGAGCGGGGCGCGTCCAGCCTTGCGGCTTACTGGGCGGTCTTGACGAATTCAGCGGCAGCCTGGGGAGCTGCGCCGGCCTTTTCGGCACGGGGAGCGCTCAGGTTTTGCTGGGCGGTTGCGCCGTTGTAGCTGGAAGCTGCATTGGCGTTTTGCGCCTGGATCACTTCGCTCTTGACTTCAGCGCGGGTCTTGCTGGTAGGAGCCTGCATTTGCTCCAGCAGGAAGCCGTTCAGGGGTTGGGCGGAAGCAGCCACGGAAGACAGGGCGGCAACAGCAACGACAGCGGCGGCAATAAAGTTCGATTTCATGATGAATATCCTTTCAAAGTTAATGACGTTCCGGGCATGGCGGGCTCATCTCCCCGTCTGTCCAGCCTCGGTGAGTCGCCTTGTAAGGGGCTTTGGCTCATCGATGTATGAACTGTATTCCTGTCAAATCAAACAAAAAATACCATTCACAACAATACATTGCTGTTAAATTAGCAACAATAAAGGTGTTATATAAGGGTTAACCATGGACAGGCTTCAGTCAATGCGCGTCTTCCAGCAAGTGGTCGATGACGGCAGTTTTGCCGCCGCGGCACGCAAATTCGACATGTCGTCGGCCGTTGTGACGCGCCTTGTCGGCGACCTGGAAGACCATCTGGGCGTGCGGCTGCTGCAGCGCACCACGCGCCGCCTCGCGCTGACGGACGCCGGCGAAACCTACCTGGCGCGGGTGCGCCACATCCTGACCGACATCGACGAAGCCCATGCCGCCGCACAGGCCCATGCACAGGAGATGTCCGGCACCATCCGCATCATGACGCCGCCGGTGTTCGCCGTGCATGTGCTGGCGCCGCTGGTGGCCGAGTTCGGGCGGCGCTACCCCAAGGTGGTGCTCGACATCCATGTCGACTCGCCGCTGGTGCCGCCGGTGGAAGACTACGACCTCACCTTGCTGGGCGCGGCCGATACCTTTGACGCCAACATCATTGCGCGGCCTATTGCCTCATCTGACGGGGTTCTTTGCGCCTCGCCCGAGTACCTGCGCCGCAACGGCACGCCGGCACGGCCCGAAGACCTGCCGCAGCACCACTGCCTGCGTGTGAAGCAGGCCGCCAACCGCCACCGCGTATGGCGTTTGACCAATCCCAACGAGGGCAAGCGCGTGGTCGAAGTGCAACTCGAGCCGAGCATGCTGGTCAATCACTCAGACACCTTGATACGCGCCTGCGTGGACGGCGCCGGCATCATGAGCCAGTCGATCGACCTGGTGGCCAACCATCTCAACAGCGGCGCGCTGCAACGCATCCTCTCGCCCTGGATCACCGGCACCAACACCTTGTATGCGGCCTTGCCAAGCCGCAAATTCATTCCTGTGCGCACGAGTGTGTTTCTCGAGTTCATGACCGAGTACACACGCCGGGTGATCAAAAAAATGGAAGCGCGGCAGGACTGAGTTTTTCGCGCGCCGGCAATTCGTCGCTGAATTGTTGAGGGCCATTTTGTTCCCTCTCCATCATCCATCACCGCCGTGATGGAAAGCCGGCGCTTCGCCCCCACATGCCCATCAGAAACTGCATGAACGCGCGCAACAAGAGATCGCTGCACTCTTGACGCGATGCTTTCAAAAAACTTTCATTCAAAAAAGTTCCAGGATTTCACCGCTTCATTGTTCCAGTTCCGGCAATGGAATGTTCTGCAAACACGCACTTGTCTATCGGCCTGGCGGAACAAGGTTGGAAGCATCGGTGAGCCACATTCATAACAGCGACTCAGCGAGGAAGGCCCCTCGGGCACACAGCCCGTCCGACCGGATTTTTTTAATCATCCAAAGGAAAATTCATCATGAAATCGAATCTCGTCTCCGCCTCCGTTCTTGCCGTCTCCGCACTCGCCTTCTTCGGCTCCGCCAGCAGCTACGCCGAAGGCCGCGACCCCTTCCCACAAGAGAAGGTGAACTCAGTCAGCACCAAGACCCGTGCAGATGTCCGCGCAGAACTCGCACAAGCCCAGCGCGATGGTTACTCCGTGAACATTGGCCCCAGCTACCAGGCAGCCGAAGTGGCAGCCCCCGTCAGCACCAAGAGCCGCGCCGAAGTACAAGCCGAAATCGGCGCTCCGATTTCCGTCTCGGCAATTGATCGCGACTACCCTGTTGTTCAATAAGCGCTTTTTGCGCTGTTGATCAGTGGCGGAGGCTGTGACAGCCGCCACCGTTGATCATTGAAAACCGAAAGACCCCGCACGCTCAGGCGCTGCGGGGTCTTGTGCTGTGCGCCTGCCGACCTGTCAGACTCGCCTTTGAACCCTCTGATCTGAGTTTGCCAGGGCAGCTTCGAGGATAGGCCTGATGTCGCGGCTTCGAATAACCTCAAATCCAGATTCTTCTATCGCTCTGCGGCGACTCTCATTGGCGGCGATGTCGTGGCACTCCTGAACCAGCATTGACGGAGCCGCCACGCAGATTCCGGCGCGAATATCTTCCTCAATATAAGTTTCCGGATCAATGTCGGCCACTACGGCTTTGCGATTGGCCAACAGATAAGAAACGCGAACGACCTCAAATATTTTTTTGGCCGTATAGAAATTGATGTTCACGATTATTTTTGATCGCGAAATCAATTCATCCCTCGCGCTCCCGTACAGGCCGCACACAAAGACGGTCTTGAGCCCGGAATGACACAGATGAAAGAACGCATCCATCCGATCGGGACCAGGCGAGCCGTACATCAGAACGTCGATGTCCTGCGTTGCCGCTCTGGGGATTCGCGTCAGAGGTTCCGCATAACCCACCGGAACAATCCGCAAATCCGCATTGAGACTCCTCCAGACGTCCACGTTTGCTTCGGTGTAATCCCAAATCCTGAAATTCGCCGCGGCATGAATCAGCTGCGGCTTGAGCGAGGTCGTGCCTCGAAGCTGTTCGAAGTTATAGACAATGGTCGAGGGTGGCAGCTTTTCCAGCACGTCCATCTCAACCATTTGGGCGCCAAAGACGATATTCGTTGCCGATGAAGAGAACGTATCCAGGCCGGACTCAACCGTGTGCCCCAACTCACGCAGGCCCCAGATGACGGACTCGACCACTTCCCGATAACCGTTTAAGCCGTGCGCCTGGCCGTTGCACGTGATGTGAGTGACGTGGTAGTTCAAATGAAGTCCCGAGTATTGATGATCGCCAACCTGAAATTGGCCTGCCGGATTTCGAGGTCATTGGACAATCAATGACTGCGGCAAGCAAATCGTTCAGGGTGTAAAACGGCACATCTTAAAGCCCGGCAAACAAAAACGCCCCAGAACCCGAAAAGGGCGCTGGGGCGCATGGAATATGGTGGCCTGGGGCGGAATCGAACCACCGACACAAGGATTTTCAATCCTCTGCTCTACCGACTGAGCTACCGGGCCTGAGCCTTAGATTATATATCACCCGCAGAGGGTGCCCGGCTTGCCGGGCAGGCGGCCATCAGACGCCGCGTTTTCCGCGGGTCAGATCCACGCCCAATTGCTTGAGTTTGCGGTAGAGATGGGTGCGTTCCAGGCCTGTTTTTTCGGCCACGCGGGTCATGGAGCCGCCCTCTTTGGCCAGGTGGAATTCAAAGTAGGCTTTTTCAAATTCGTCGCGCGCATCGCGCAGCGGCTTTTCGAGCAGAAAACTCTGCGTGGCCTGCGGGCCCAGATCAACAGGTGCGGGCAGCACGCCGCCGGTCATGACAGCTTCGACCGTGAGGTCGGCGGGATGGGCTGCTGGGCTGCTGTTGGGGGCAGCGGGTTTGCGGGCGGCTGTTTTGGTCAGCCCCTGCTCCACTGCTTTCAAAAGTTTTTGCAGCGTGATGGGCTTTTCAAGAAACGCCATGGCGCCGATCTTGGTGGCTTCCACGGCGGTGTCGATGGTGGCATGGCCGCTCATCATGATGACGGGCATGGTGAGCAGGCCGCTGGAGGACCACTCCTTAAGCAGTGTCACGCCGTCGGTGTCGGGCATCCAGATGTCCAGCAGCACCAGGTCGGGCCGGGAGCGCCCACGGGCGGCGCGGGCCTGCGCCGCATTTTCGGCAAGCTCGACCTGATGCCCTTCGTCATTGAGAATTTCTGAGAGAAGGTCGCGTATGCCCAGTTCGTCGTCGACCACCAGAATATTTGCCATGATTGAGTTGCTGCCTGCCTGTTGTTGCGATGCCGTGCTTTAGTTCGAGATCGAAGTGTTACTGAATGTGTTGTTATGCCACAACTGCAAATGATAACGACACTTGTGCCCCTTGCACTGCGCCGTCCGTAATGCGATTGGAAATATCGATGCGCGCGCCGTGCTCGTCGGCGATTTTTTTGACCACCGCCAGCCCCAGCCCGGTGCCTTTGACCTTGGTGGTGACATAGGGCTCGAATGCGCGTTTGAGGATGTGCTCGGGGAAACCGGTGCCGTTGTCGCGCACGATCAGGCGCACGCGCTTGGAGCTGTCGGAATATTCAGTTTTGAGGGTGACGCGCGCGCCCTCTTTGCCCTCCTGGGCGTCCTGCGCGTTTTGCAGCAGGTTGTGGATAACCTGGCGCAGCTGCTGCGCGTCGCCCTGGATGGGCGGGGCCTTGGGGTCCAGGTCTGTCACGACGGGGACCGCGGCGGCGCTGCCGCTGCGCTGACCGCCGTGGCCGTCGGCGTAAGGGTCGCTCAGGTAGAGCTGCATCACATCGCCGACCAGGGCATTGAGGTCCACGGGCTTGAGCTCGGCGGCGGGCAGGCGGGCATAGTCGCGGAACTCGTTGACGAGCCGCTTCATGGCGTCGACCTGGTCCACGATGGTTTTGACGGACTTGGTGAGCAGCGTCTGCTCGGCTTCGCCCACCTTGCCGGTGAGCTTCATCTCAAGGCGCTCAGCCGACAGCTGAATCGGCGTGAGCGGGTTCTTGATTTCGTGGGCCAGCCTGCGTGCCACCTCGCCCCAGGCCTGCGCGCGCTGGGCTGAAACCATCTCCGAGATGTCGTCGAACACCAGCAAAAATTCCTCAGTGCCGGGCATCTTGGCGCCGCGGGCAACCACGGTGATCGCGTTGTCGGGCGCGCCGGGTACGGCCGCATTGAGCTCAAAGGATTGCTGCCAGTGCTCCAGCCCGTGGGGCGCGTTGTCGCTGAGGTAGTCGGCAAATTGCGCCAGCACATCTTTGGCAAACACGCCCAGGCCCGGCACCTCGCCTAGCGATTTGCCGTGATAGGCCGCCAGCGGCGCACGCAGGATGCGCGTCGCCCCTGGGTTACTCGACTGGATGCGGCCGCGCACATCGAGCACGATGACGCCGGCCGTGAGGTTGTCCAGAATGGTCTGCAGGTTGGCGCGCGCGGCGTCGACCTGGCTCATGCTTTGCTGCACGGCCGATCGGGCGTCGGACAGTTGCTGTGTCATGTCGGCAAACGAGCGCGTGAGCCCGCCCAGTTCGTCTTTGCCGTGCAGCGCGGCCTTGGGCGTCAAGTCGCCCTGCGCCACCTGCCGCACGCCCTCGGCCAGCACCAGCAGCGGTTTGGCCAGCTGGTTGCCCAGCACCACCGCCAGCAGCACGGCGCCAAACACGGCCAGAAAGAGGCTGAGCGTGAGTGTGCCTATGTACATTTTGCGCAGGCCGCCGCGCGCCAGCGCGCGCTCCTGGTATTCGCGGTTGGCCTCCTGCACGGCAATGGCGTTGGCCACCAGGCCTTCGGGCAATAGCTGGGTGACCTGCAAAAACCGGGAATCACCCAGCACATTCACATTCGGGTTGTTCACCACGGCAATGGCCTTGACCCGCGGCGCCGTGCCGACGTTGGCCGCAGGGCCGCTGACGCCGGCCGTCAGCTCGCCATTGCCGGCCGACACCACCTCGTCCAGACCTTCGATTTGCGTGATGACGCGCTGCGTGCGCGCGCTGCGCAACTGCTGCACCGATGGTCGCTCGGGTTTGAGCAGAAAGCGGGATTCGCCGGCGCTGGCAATCACCTGGCCGGAGGGGCTCCAGAGCACCACATCGCTGGCCTGGAGCTGGTCGCGCAGGCGCTCAAGCGCCAGGCCCGCCATCGCGTCGGGGGTTTCGGCGATCTGCGTGGCGGCTTGCCGCGTCTTGTTGCCCAGGTCGGCGGCCAGCGTATCCAGCGTGGCGCGGCCCAGGTTGAGGCCGGCCGCCAGCGCACCCTCGACCTCCACGTCAAACCAGCTTTCAATGGAGCGCGAGACGAACTGATAGGACACCACGTAAATCATGAGCCCCGGCATCAAGCCGACAAGCGCGAAGATGGCGGCAAGCTTGACCAGCAGGCGGCTGCCGAAACGGCCGCGGCGCAGGCGCAGCGCCAGCCGCGCAACAATCCAGCCGATCACCAGCAGCAGCAAACCGGCCACCGCCACATTCAGGATGAGGAGCAGCGTGTAGTTGCGCTCGTAGAGCTCGCGGTTGCCGGTGGCCTGCGTGAGCAGGAACATCAGCACCAGGCCAAGCGCCACGATGGTGCCTATGCCGACGCCGACCGTCCAGCGAAAGGCTTTGCTGCTTTTAAGGGACCCTCCGCTGACCTGCAGGTTCACTTGGCGCCCTCGGTGCCTGCCGCCGCGGGCGCAGCCTGCGGCGCTGCGGGCTCAAGCTTCAGCCGCTCTTTGACCTGTGCGGAAATATTCCATTCCTTCTGCCCGGCCACCCCGATCTGGAAGGGGCGCGGCAGCTGGGTCAGGTCGAGCCGGAAGGTGAAGTCCAGCTTGTGCGAAGCATCAGGATCTATTTCGCCGGCTTCGGCGATCTTCCAGCGCGCGACGCGCTGGATGGCCGACAGGGCGTCGGACAGGGTTTCGTAGTTCTGGTTCAGTGTGGCGCGCAGGCCGCCGGAGCTGGTGATCAGCCCCGATGCGATGTTGACGCGCCAGCGGCGGGTGAGCGGCTGGTAGGCCAGGCGGATGGTGCGGGCGGCGCTGACCACGCGCGGGTCCGTCCAGTACCAGCGGTCCCGGTAAATATCGGCTTCGACCACAAAAAACATGGGAATGCCCTTGAGCAGGGCGTCTTCCACCACAAACGGCAAGTCAAACCGGACCTGGGCCGAGAGGTGCACGCCGTCATCCCCGCGCTCCACGCGCAGCTGGGTGATTTCGGTGGCGGATGCCGGGCCGGGCAGCCAGGCCAGCATGGCGCACAGGCACACGCCCAGCACCCACCGGGTGAAGACGCCCAAGGCGCCCACGGCACGCTGGCGGGAGTCAGCCGCGTTTTTCAAGGAGTGCGTAATAAAAACCGTCGTGCTCACGCATCAAATTGTCCGGGAAGACCGTCGCTTCAACGCCACTTTGGGGGAGCAAATGCCCTGGCGAGGGCTGTAATAGGGCGTCGGTGTGGTGCGTAAGAAACGTTTGTATCTGGTTGTCGCCTTCAGCCCGGAAAACCGAACAGGTGCAATAAAGCAGGCGCCCGCCCGGCCTGAGCAAAGGCCAGAGGGTTTTGAGCAAATGCGCCTGGATGGCGGCCAGTTGCGGGATATCGCCGGGCCGGCGCAGCCAGCGCACGTCGGGGTGGCGCCGCACGATGCCGGAGGCGGTGCACGGCGCATCCAGCAGGATGCCGTCAAACAACCGGCCATCCCACCAGGCATCGGGCATCCCGGCGTCGCCTATCTGGATGTCTGCGTGCAAACCCAGGCGTCCCAGGTTCTGGCGGATGCGCTCGCAGCGGCGGGCATCGATATCCAGCGCCATGACCTCGCAGTCGGCCAGCTCCAGCAGGTGGGCGGTCTTGCCACCGGGCGCGGCGCAGGCGTCGAGGATGTTCAGCTTTGCGCCCGGCTCCTTCGCCGCCAGGCCCTCAAGAAGCAGGGGCGCGGCCAGCTGCGCCGCGGCATCCTGCACCGAAAAATGCCCCTCGGCAAAACCCGGCAAGCCCGTCACCGGCCGCGCCGCAGCCAGGATCACACCCTGTTTTCCTACCGGCGCTGCTTCCACATCGACAGCGCCCAGGTCGCGTACATACTGGGTTTGAGTCGTTTTCCGCTCATTGACCCGCAGAATCAGCGGCGCGCGGGCGTTATTGGCCTGCAAAATCGCCTGCCACTGGCCGGGGTGGTCTTTGCGCACCCGGTCTATCCACCACTGGGGGTGGTTCCAGACAGCTTGCGGGCTTTTTTCGGTACGCGCCACCAGCTCGTCGCGTTCTCGCAAAAACCGGCGCAGGCAGCCGTTGATAAAACTGGCCTGGTGCTGCGTCGCGTCGCCGCGTTTGGCGGCCTCGACAGCCTGGTCGACCAGTGTATGTGCTGTGTAGGGCGCGTCGTGCTCCGTCCAGATCAGGGCCAGGGCTACGCAGAGCAAAGCGTCCGCTTCGGGCGGCGGCGGGCGGCGGGCCAGTTGCTGGCGCAAAGCCTCGGCACGGCCCAGCCAGCGCAAGGCGTGAAAACCCAGCGACTGCACGCCAGGCCGCAGCGCGCCGTCGACATCTTCCAGCGCGGCGGTCATGGACTGGCCGTCGCGCACGGCCATCAGCAGGGAGGCGGCCCCTTGCAGCTGGCGCCACAGGGGGACTTGGGTCGGGTTGTCTTGCATCAATTCACAGACGCCGCCCGGAATGGGCGGTCACCCTCTATTAGACCAGTCGCTCGACGGGCCGCGCGAAATGCAAGCATGAGCCGCGGAACTGGCCTTGCCAGGCCGCAGGCGGGCGGCCCCCTAGGGGGGCAGCGACCCACACGAAGTGGGAAGCGTGGGGCTAAACCAGCGTATCAGCCCAGATATTGCTCGCCCAGTTCAAGGCGTAGACACCCTCAAGCTCAGTCGGCCCGGTGCTCACGCCGCCGGAGCCGGCCACCGCCTTGAAGGTTTTCTCCGCGACCACGTATTCATGCACGCTGGCCACGTGGATCACGTTCTTGTTGTCGACAAAGCTGTAGCAGGTGTTGGTGAGCATGGGTGCGGGGTTGACGTCCCAGCCCGAGAGCTGCGCCACGATCGCGGCGGCCGCCACCTTGCCGTGGTTGTTGGCCATGTGGCCGCTCTTGGGCATGGCGGGTGCGACCTGGATGGAGTCGCCCAGCACATGCACGTCTTTTGCGGCGGTGGATTCGAACGTGAGGTAGTTGACGCCGCACCAGCGGTTGTTGGCCTGGTTATTCAGGCCGGTCTGCACGGCAATCGTGCCGGCGCGCATGGCGGGCAGCACATTGAGCACGTTGGCTTTCACGTCGTCCTGCACATCGAACTTGATGATGCCGGCCTTGGCGTCCACCGCGGTGGCCTTGTGCTGGCCGCGGTATTCAACAATGCCCTTGTACTGCTCGGCCCACACTTTCTTGAAGAGCGGCCCTTTGGAGGTGACGTCGGGGTTGGCGTCAAGAATCAGCACCTTGCTGCGCGGCTTGGCAGCCTTGAAGTAGCCGGCGATCACGCTGGCGCGTTCATACGGGCCGGGCGGGCAGCGGTAAGGCGCTTCGGGAATGGTGATGGCGTACACGCCGCCGTCGGGCATGGCCTCCAGCTGGCGGCGCAGCGCCACGGTTTCCGCGCCGGCCTTCCAGGCCTGCAGCACCTGGCCCGAAGCATTGGCGTCTTTCAGGCCTTCAATGCTGCCGAACATCAATTCCACGCCGGGCGAGACCACCAGCTTGTCGTAAGCAATGGTGGCGCCGCCTGCCAGGGTGACCGTTTTCTTCGCGGTGTCGATGGCGCTGGCGTAGTCTTTCACCACAGTGATGCCGTGGTTGCGTGACAGGCCCGCATACGAAGTGGTGATATCGCCGATCTGTTTGCCGCCGCTGAGCACGAGGTTGGAGATGGGGCAGGAGATAAACGCGTCCTGCGGCTCGATCAGCACCACGTCGATCTTGTTGTCCGACAGCAGCCGCACATATTTGGCGGCGGTGGCGCCGCCGTAGCCGCCGCCTATCACCACCACCTTGGCCTTGGATGGGATCGAAGTCGTGGCGCAGCCGGCCAGGCCCAGCAAGCCGAGGGCGGCGGTCGATTGCAGAAAGGAGCGGCGCTTGAAGCCAGAAAGGGAATGAAGGTTGGTGTTCATGGTGTTCTTTCGTCCTTACTTCTTCTGGGCGGCAAAGTAGCCGGCCAGCGACTCGATCTGCGCATCGTTGTAGCCCTTGCTGATCTGGTGCATCACCGTGACCGATGGATCACCGGGCTTGGTGTCCTTGAAGGCTTTCATCTTTGTCACGATGTAGCCTTTATCGAGTCCGGCGAGCGACGGGACGGAGGATCCGTCCACCGCCTTGCCGTTGGTGCCGTGGCAGTTGGCGCAAGTGGCCGCCAGGCTTTTGGTGTACAGCGCTTCTTTGGTGCCGGCGCTTTGCGCTTGTGCCAGAGGGCTGAGCGCAAGGCACAGCAGGGGCAGCGCGAGCTTGGCAAATCGTGGGGTTCTCATGGGTTCTCCTGTCGTTTTGGGGCAGCAGTCTCTTCAACTGACAATTTAACGCGGGGCTCCTGGCACCCTATAGGGAGTATCCAGTACTTCGGCAGGCACAGGCGCCATGGTGTTCGAACCATTGGCGATGTGCTTATTTGCAAGTCATCGCTGGCGCGGCGCGCCTTCAGAAAATGGCATCGGGCCGCGTCGGCATCTCGTCACTACGGCCGACAGGCAGCGCCGTCATCGAATGGCCATAGATACGGCGAATGCGCTCGGGCAAGGGTGGGTGGCTGGCAAACCAGCGGGTGTCGGCGCTCACACTCACCAGCAGCATGTGTTGCACCGCCGGATGCAGGGTGCGCGGCGCCGGGCCGCCCTGTTCCTGAAGGCCCGCCACCTTGCGCAGCACGCCGCCCAGGCCGTCGCGGCTGCGGGTGAACTGCACCGCGCGTGCGTCGGCCAGATATTCACGCTGCCGCGACACTGCGGCCTTCAGGGCGCGGCCTGCGAGCCAGCCCAATGAGCCGGTGGCGAGAATGGCGAACCCGGGCAGGGCGAGAAAAGAGCGCTGCCCATTCGCATCGGTATCACACATGCTGCGCCCGAGGTTGAAGATCATCTCCAGCCCGAACACCATGCCTGCCAGGCGCATGTTCAAGCGGGTGTCGCCCTCGTGCAGATGGCTGAATTCATGGGCCACCAGGCCCTGCAGCTCATCGCGCGTCAGGTGTTCCAGCGCGCCGCGCGTCACGGCCACCACTGCGTCGTCCTCGTCCCAGCCGGCGGCAAAAGCGTTGATGCCCTCTTCGCGGTCCAGCACCATCGCCAGCGGCGGCTTCATGCTGGAGGCAATGGCCAGCTCACTCACGATGTTGCACAGCTTGCGCTCGGTTTCGCGGCTGGCCGGCCAGGCTTCTCTGGCGCCGGCCCGGCGTGCCAGCTTCTCACCGCCGCCGCTTAATTCCGAAGTCTCAATCCACCAGCCGCCCAGTACGAACAGCAGCGTCATGCCGGTATTCACCGCAAAGAAATAAGCCGGGTAGCCGCTAAAGCCCGGTGTGACGATACGCCAGGTCAGGGCGAGTGCGGCATTGACGGCCACGACCAGCGCCAGCACGGTCAGGCCAAACAGCAACAACAGCCGCGTGGTTTGCGCGCGGGCTGCGTCCTGACGCTCAAAGAAGCGCATTAAGCCGGGCTCTTACAGTTGTATGCGCACGGCCTGGCGTTCAACATCGCTTTCAGTGGCGCGCAACATGGCGGACGGCGCAAACCCAAACACACGGGCAATCAGCAAGGCCGGAAACTGCCCTTGCGCATTGTTGTAGTCCAGCACGGCGTCGTTATAGGCCTGGCGAGCAAAGCCGACCTTGTTCTCGGTGCTGGTCAGTTCTTCACTGAGCTCACGGATGGTCTGGTCGGCTTTGAGTTCAGGATAAGCCTCGGCCACGGCAAAGAGCCGGCCCAGGCTGCCGTCCAGGGCCTGCTCTGCCACGGCCAGGGCAGTCACGGCCGCTGCATTGGCCGGCCGGCTACGCACCGCATCGCTGGCGGTGCGTGCCTGGTTGCGCGCCAGGGTGACGGCTTCCAGGGTGCTCTGTTCATGCTGCAGGTATTTTTTGGCGGCTTCCACCAGGTTTGGGATCAGGTCATAGCGGCGTTTGAGCTGCACATCGATCTGGCCGAAAGCGTTGGCGATGATGTTCTTCAGGCGCACTAGGCGGTTGTAGGCGCCCACGGCCCAGAAAACCAGCAAGGCAAACACGACGACAAAAACAAGGGTATTGAGGGACATGAAAATTCCTTGATGCTGAAAGATGCCGGGAAGGTGTCGAAAAAAGCCTGAAGGCAATTTCAGGCGCTCGTTTGCGGTTGCCGCGAGGTTAACTGCTTTTGGGCCGAATCGGCAAGCTGGGTGGCCAGCAACCTTTTGCTATTCTTTTAATAGCTGACAACGCCCATCCTTACTGCGAAAACCAGCTAATTCCCTTGACTACTCGGGAGAAGGGACAAATTCAGGAGTCCGTGGCCGCACGCCATCAGCCAAAAAAAAGCCCCGCACCTTGCGGTGCGGGGCCTGGCGCTTTTCATAGCGCCGGGAGCTGGCTGGCTTATTCGGAAGCCGGGCTTTCGCCACCGGCTTCAGCAGCGGCTGGCATTGCTTCCAGTTCAGCAGCTTCAGCTTCGGCAATGGCGCGGCGCTCTGCGTCGTCCATCTGGTCCTTGGCTTTGCGTGCCTCGTGGTAGGCCATGCCGGTGCCGGCAGGGATCAGGCGGCCGACGATCACGTTCTCTTTCAGACCGCGCAGCTCGTCGCGCTTGCCCATGATGGCAGCCTCGGTGAGCACGCGGGTGGTTTCCTGGAAGGAAGCCGCGGAGATGAACGAATCGGTCGACAGCGATGCCTTGGTGATACCCAGCAGCAAGTTGCTGAACGTTGCGGGGACCTTGCCTTCGGCGCGCAGGGCGTCGTTGGCATCCAGCATGGCGGAACGCTCGACCTGTTCGCCGGCGATGTAGCTGGAATCACCGACGTTTTCAACGACCACGCGGCGCAGCATCTGGCGAACAATCACTTCGATGTGCTTGTCGTTGATCTTCACGCCCTGCAGGCGGTAAACGTCCTGCACTTCGTCGACGATGTAGCGGGCCAGCTCTTCCATGCCCAGCAGGCGCAGGATGTCTTGCGGGTCGGCCGGGCCGTCCACAATCGATTCGCCCTTGTTGACCACCTGGCCTTCGTGCACCAGGATGTTCTTTTCCTTCGGAACCAGGTCTTCCCAGACCTTGCCTTCAGGATCGGTGATCTGCAGGCGAACCTTGCCTTTGGTTTCCTTACCAAACGACACGGTACCGGTCATTTCAGCCAGCGTGCCCTTGTCTTTCGGCGTACGGGCTTCGAAGAGCTCGGCAACACGCGGCAGACCGCCGGTAATGTCGCGGGTCTTCTGGCCTTCGATCGGGATACGGGCCAGCACTTCGCCGGGGCCCACGTCCTGGCCGTCACGCACCTGAACCAGCGCGCCCACCTGGAAGCCGATCGTCACCGAGTGATCGGTGCCGGGGATCTTGACTTCATGGCCGGAGGCGTCGATCAGCTTGACCTGAGGACGGATCACCTTGGTAGCGCCGCGGCGTTTCGGATCGATCACCACCAGGGTGGACAGACCCGTCACATCGTCAACCTGCTTGGCAACCGTTACGCCTTCTTCCACATTCTCGAAGGCCACCTTGCCGGCGAACTCGGTAATGATGGGGCGCGTCAGCGGATCCCAGTTGGCCAGAATGGCGCCGGCCTTGATGGTCTGGTCGGCCTTGACGGTCAACGTGGCGCCGTACGGCACCTTGTGGCGCTCGCGCTCACGGCCGTGCTCATCATGGATGATGATCTCGCCGGAACGGGCAATCACGACCAGCTCGCCCTTGCTGTTGGTCACATAACGCATCGGTGCGTTGAAACCGATCACGCCGTTGGACTTGGCTTCGACGCTGGAGGCAATCGCTGCGCGCGATGCGGCGCCACCGATGTGGAAGGTACGCATCGTCAGCTGCGTGCCGGGCTCACCGATCGACTGCGCGGCGATGATACCGACCGCTTCACCGATGTTGATGAGGCCGCCACGGCCCAGATCGCGGCCATAGCACTTGGCGCACAGGCCGAAGCGGGTTTCGCAGGTCAGAGCGGTACGCACTTTGACTTCGTCCACGCCGGCTGCTTCGAGGTCTTCGATCAGGTCTTCGTCCAGCATGACGCCGGCCTTGGCCAGAACCGAGCGGTTCTCGGGGTGCAGCACATCTTCAACCGCGGTGCGGCCGAGGATACGGTCGCGCAGCGATTCGATGACTTCACCACCCTCCACGATGGCGCGCATGAGCGAGCCTTCCTGGGTTCCGCAATCTTCTTCGGTCACGACCAGATCCTGCACCACGTCGCACAGGCGGCGCGTGAGGTAGCCGGAGTTGGCGGTTTTCAACGCCGTGTCGGCCAGACCCTTACGGGCGCCGTGGGTGGAGATGAAGTACTCCAGCACGTTCAGGCCTTCGCGGAAGTTGGCGGTAATCGGCGTTTCGATGATGGAGCCGTCAGGCTTGGCCATCAAACCGCGCATACCGGCCACCTGGCGAATCTGCGCGGCGGAACCGCGAGCACCGGAGTCGGCCATCATGTAGATGGAGTTGAAGGATTCCTGCTCGACTTCCTTGCCGTTGCGGTCGATGACCTTCTCTTTCGAGAGCTGGGCCATCATCACCTTGGACACTTCGTCGCCGGACTTGCCCCAGATATCCACCACCTTGTTGTAACGCTCGCCGGAGGTCACGAGGCCCGAGACATACTGCTGCTCGATCTCTTTGACTTCCTTTTGCGCGCGCGCAATGATGGTCGGCTTTTCCTTGGGGATCAGCATGTCGTCGATGCAGATCGAGATACCGGCTTTTGTCGCCAGGCGGAAGCCCGACTGCAGCAGCTTGTCGGCAAACACCACTGTCTCTTTCAATCCGCATTTGCGGAAAGACACGTTGATGAGCTTGGAGATTTCCTTCTTCTTCAACGCCTTGTTGATGTTGGAGAAAGGCAGGCCCTTGGGCAGGATTTCGGAGAGCAGTGCACGGCCGCCGGTGGTTTCCCACAGCTTGGTCGAGGGCACGAACTCTTTCGTTTCCTTGTCCTTGGTGTACTCGGTCAGACGCACGCTGATGCGGGCGTTCAGGTCGAGCTCACCCGCGTCGAACGCGCGGCGCACTTCACCGGTGTCGGCAAAGACCAGGCCTTCGCCCTTGCCGTTGGTGCGGTCGCGGGTCGTGTAGTACAGGCCCAGCACCACGTCTTGCGACGGAACGATGGAGGGCTCGCCGTTGGCGGGGAACAGGATGTTGTTCGAAGCCAGCATCAAAGTGCGGGCTTCCATCTGCGCTTCCACCGACAGCGGTACGTGGACAGCCATCTGGTCACCGTCGAAGTCGGCATTGAAGGCCGAGCAGACGAGCGGGTGCAGCTGGATGGCCTTGCCTTCGATCAGGATGGGCTCAAAGGCCTGGATACCGAGACGGTGCAGCGTAGGCGCACGGTTCAGCATCACGGGGTGCTCTTTGATGACCTCTTCCAGGATGTCCCACACCACTGGCGTGCCGGATTCAACTTCCTTCTTGGCGGCCTTGATGGTCGTGGCGATGCCGCGCGATTCGAGCTGCGCGAAGATGAAAGGCTTGAACAGTTCCAGCGCCATCAGCTTGGGCAAACCGCACTGGTGCAGTTTGAGCGTAGGGCCCACGGTAATGACGGAACGGCCGGAGTAGTCGACGCGCTTGCCCAGCAAATTCTGGCGGAAACGGCCTGACTTGCCCTTGATCATGTCGGCGAGAGACTTCAGTGCGCGCTTGTTGGCGCCCGTCATGGCCTTGCCACGGCGGCCGTTGTCCAGCAGCGAGTCCACAGCTTCCTGCAGCATGCGCTTTTCATTGCGGGCAATGATTTCAGGCGCCTTCAGTTCGAGCAGACGGCGCAGACGGCTGTTGCGGTTGATAACGCGGCGATACAGGTCGTTCAGGTCGGAGGTCGCAAAGCGGCCACCGTCCAGCGGCACCAGCGGACGCAGGTCCGGCGGCAGCACGGGCAGCACGTCGAGCACCATCCAGCCCGGCTTGATGCCGGACTTCTTGAACGCTTCCATCAATTTCAAACGCTTGGCGTTCTTCTTGATCTTGATTTCGGAGCCGGTCAGGTCGTTGCGCAGTTTCTCGATTTCAACGTCGAGATCCAGCCCTTCGAGCAGGTCCTTGATACCTTCAGCGCCCATCTTGGCGGTGTATTCATCGCCGTATTCCTTGCGCTTGGCGTCGTAGTCGTCTTCCGACATGATGCTGAACTTCTTCAGCGGGGTCATGCCGGGGTCGGTCACCACATATGCTTCAAAGTACAGCACGCGTTCGATGTCGCGCAGCGTCATGTCGAGCACCAGGCCCAGACGCGACGGCAGCGACTTCAGGAACCAGATGTGCGCGCACGGTGCGGCCAGGTCGATGTGACCCATGCGTTCGCGGCGAACCTTGGTCTGCGTGACTTCAACGCCGCACTTCTCGCAGATGACACCGCGGTGCTTGAGGCGCTTGTACTTGCCGCACAGGCATTCGTAGTCCTTGATGGGGCCAAAGATCTTGGCGCAAAAAAGACCGTCGCGCTCTGGCTTGAAGGTACGGTAGTTGATGGTTTCAGGCTTCTTCACTTCGCCGAAAGACCACGAACGGATCTTTTCGGGCGAAGCCATGCCGATCTTGATGGCATCGAAATGCTCATCCGGCGTGAATTGCTTGAACAGGTCGAGTAATGATTTCATGAGTTAAATCCTTTTCTTTCCTGTTGATTAGCTGCGTTCGAGTTCGATGTCGATACCGAGCGAACGGATTTCCTTGACCAGCACGTTGAACGACTCGGGCATGCCCGCCGTGATCGCGTGCTCGCCCTTGACGATGCTTTCGTACACCTTGGTACGGCCTTGCACGTCGTCGGACTTGACGGTGAGCATTTCCTGCAGCGTGTAGGAGGCGCCATAGGCTTCCAGCGCCCAGACCTCCATCTCGCCGAAGCGCTGTCCACCGAACTGCGCCTTACCGCCCAGGGGCTGCTGCGTGACCAGGCTGTAGGGGCCGGTCGAGCGGGCGTGCATCTTGTCGTCCACCAGATGGTGAAGCTTCAGGACGTGCATGTAGCCAACCGTCGTCGTGCGTTCGAACTGATCGCCCGTGCGGCCGTCGTAGAGCTGGGCCTGGGTGCGCGTCGCCGTCAGGCCCTTGGCCTTGGCGATGTCATCCGGGTAGGCCAGCTTGAGCATGGTCATGATGTCTTCTTCAGAAGCGCCGTCGAACACCGGTGTCGCGAACGGCACGCCGGTAGCCAGGTTGCTGGCCATCTCGAGCACATCGGCATCCGACAACTTGCCCAGCTCTTCGGTGCGGCCGGACTTGTTGTACAGCGTGTCCATGAACTTGCGCAGCTCAGCCACCTTGGCTTCGGCTTGCAGCATGTCGCCGATACGCTGGCCCAGGCCCTTGGCGGCCCAGCCCAGATGGACTTCAAGCACCTGACCCACGTTCATGCGCGAAGGCACGCCCAGCGGGTTGAGCACGATGTCGCACGGCGTACCGTCGGCCATGTAAGGCATGTCTTCGACCGGAACGATCTTGGACACCACACCCTTGTTGCCGTGGCGGCCGGCCATCTTGTCGCCGGGTTGCAGGCGGCGTTTGACGGCCAGGTAAACCTTGACCATCTTGAGCACGCCAGCCGGCAGCTCGTCACCTTGCGTGAGCTTCTTGCGCTTTTCTTCGAAAGCGAGGTCGAAGCTATGGCGCGTCTGCTCCATGGCGTTCTTCACGCTTTCCAGCTGCGAAGCCACTTCGTCATCGGCAGGGCGGATGTCAAACCAGTGGTACTTCTCGACGTCCGCCAGGTAGGCCTTGTCGATCTTGGTGCCTTTGGCCAGCTTCTTCGGGCCGCCGTTGGCGACCTTGCCGACCAGCATCTTTTCGATACGGTCGAATGCGTCGGCTTCAACGATGCGCAGCTGGTCGTTCAGGTCCAGGCGGAAGCGCTTGAGCTCGTCGTCAATGATCTGCTGGGCGCGCTTGTCGCGAACAATGCCTTCACGGGTGAAGACCTGCACGTCGATCACAGTGCCCTGCGAGCCCTGGCTCACGCGCAGCGAAGTGTCTTTCACGTCGCTGGCTTTTTCGCCGAAGATGGCGCGCAGCAGTTTTTCTTCCGGCGTCAGCGTGGTCTCGCCCTTGGGCGTGACCTTGCCGACCAGCGTGTCGCCCGGCTGGACTTCAGCGCCGACATAAATAATGCCGGACTCGTCAAGGCGGTTGAGCTGCTGCTCTGACAGGTTGGGAATGTCGCGCGTGATTTCTTCGGAGCCCAGCTTGGTGTCGCGGGCCATCACGACGAGTTCTTCGATGTGAATCGAGGTGTAGCGGTCTTCAGCCACCACACGCTCGGAGATCAGGATCGAATCCTCGAAGTTGTAGCCGTTCCAGGGCATGAAAGCCACCAGCATGTTCTGGCCCAGGGCCAGTTCGCCGATGTCGGTCGATGCGCCGTCGGCAATCACGTCACCCTTGGCCAGCTTGTCGCCCATCTTGACGATAGGACGTTGATGGATGTTGGTGTTCTGATTGGAACGCTGGTACTTGATCAGGTTGTAGATGTCCACGCCGACTTCACCGGCCAGGGCTTCTGCATCATTGACACGCACCACGATACGGGTGGCATCGACATAGTCGACCACACCGCCGCGATTGGCCGTCACCACGGTGCCGGAGTCGACCGCGGAAACGCGCTCGATACCGGTGCCGACGAAGGCTTTTTCAGGGCGCAGCACAGGCACGGCCTGACGCTGCATGTTGGCGCCCATCAGTGCGCGGTTGGCATCATCGTGTTCCAGGAAGGGCACGAGGGATGCGGCGACCGAGACGATCTGCGCGGGCGACACGTCCATGTACTGGATGCGCTCTGCGCCGACCAGCACGGATTCGCCGTTTTCACGGGCGGATACCAGGTCACCCGTCAGCTTGCCTGCGTCGTCCAGCAGGGCATTGGCCTGGGCGATCACATACTTGCCTTCTTCGATGGCCGACAGGTAGTCGATCTGGTCGGTGATCTTGCTGTCCACCACACGGCGGTACGGGGTTTCGATGAAACCGTACTCGTTGAGGCGGGCGTACAAAGCCAGCGAGTTGATCAGGCCGATGTTCGGACCTTCGGGCGTTTCAATCGGGCAGACGCGGCCGTAATGGGTCACGTGCACGTCGCGCACTTCGAAGCCAGCGCGTTCGCGGGTCAGACCACCGGGGCCAAGGGCCGAAACACGGCGTTTGTGGGTGATTTCAGACAGCGGATTGGTCTGGTCCATGAACTGCGACAGCTGCGATGCGCCGAAGAATTCCTTCAGGGCGGCGGAGATCGGCTTGCTGTTGATCAGGTCGTGCGGCATCAGCGGCTCTTGCTCGGCCTGGCCCAGACGCTCTTTCACTGCTTTTTCGATACGTGCCAGACCGGTGCGGTACTGGTTTTCGGCGAGTTCACCGACACAACGCACGCGGCGGTTGCCGAGGTGGTCAATGTCATCGACTTCGCCGTTGCCGTTGCGCAGGTCAACCAGGATCTTGACGACCGCGAGAATGTCCTCGTTGGTCATGACCATGGGGCCGGTCGAAGAATCGCGGCCGACGCGGGCGTTGAACTTCATACGGCCCACGCGGGACAGATCGTAGGTGTCAGGGTTGTAGAACAGGCGCTGGAACAGGGCTTGCACTGCGTCTTCCGTCGGCGGCTCGCCGGGGCGCATCATGCGGTAGATCGCAACGCGCGCGGCAAACTCGTCAGCCGTTTCGTCGGCGCGCAGGGTTTGCGAAATGTACGCGCCCTGGTCGAGTTCGTTGGTGTACAGCACTTGCAGGTCCTGCACGCCGGCCACACGCAGCTTCTTCAGCAGCACTTCGGTCAGTTCATCATTGGCCTTGGCGATGATTTCACCGGTTTCAGCGTCAACGATGTTCTTGGCGACCACGCGGCCGACCAGGAAGTCTTCCGGCACGCTGATGGTGGTGGTGTTGCTTTGCTCGAGCTCGCGCGTGTGGCGAACCGTGATGCGCTTGTCTTTCGCGACAACGACCTTGCCGTTTTTGTCGGTGATGTCGAAACGGGCAACTTCACCGCGCATGCGCTCGGCGACGAATTCCATCTGCGCGCCACTGTCCATCAGGCGGAAGTTATCGAACACGAAGAAGTTCGCGAGGATGGATTCCGGGTTCAGGCCGATGGCTTTGAGCAGGATGGTGACCGGCATCTTGCGGCGGCGGTCGACACGGAAGTACAGCACGTCTTTCGGGTCGAACTCGAAGTCGAGCCAGGAACCGCGGTAAGGGATGATGCGGGCCGAGAACAGCAGTTTGCCCGAGCTGTGGGTTTTACCCTTGTCGTGTTCAAAAAACACGCCTGGCGAACGGTGCAACTGGGACACGATCACGCGTTCGGTCCCGTTGATCACGAAGGAGCCCTTGTCGGTCATGAGCGGCACTTCGCCCATATAGACTTCCTGCTCTTTCACTTCCTTGACCACCTTGGACTGCGACGTGGAAGATTCGCGGTCATAAATGATCAGCTGCACCTTGGCACGCACGGCCGAGGCGAATGTGAGTCCACGGGTCTGGCATTCACGCACGTCAAATGCGGGCTTGGCCAGGTTGTACTCGATGAATTTCATCTCGACAAAACCATTGTGCGAGACGATGGGGAATGCGTTGTCAAACGCTGCCTGCAGGCCTTCGATGGTGCGCTTCTGGGGGGCGCGGTCGGCTTGCAGGAACGCTGTGTACGCGTCTTTCTGCATTTGCAGCAAATAGGGAACAGTCAACACGCTTTCGCGGTTGCCGAAGCTTTTGCGGATGCGTTTACGTTCGGTATAGGAATAGGCCATGAGTTCTCCGCGTTGATGGGCTCTGGCGACTCTCGTGCCCGAATACACCACGTATTCAGGCAGCTTGGTGGTTGGCCACTACCAACCATGGCGGACGGTGACGCATTGCACGTCACCCGAACCAAGGCGTTTTCTGCAGTCGGGAATCAGAAAAACACTGGAAAGCAGACTGTGAGGTCTGCTTTTCGGTGTGCTCCTTGAAGCACGAAAGGCTGGAAGCCCTTTTAAGGTCTTCCAGCCTTCGCAAACACAAGCAATTACTTGAGTTCGACTTTCGCGCCGGCTTCTTCGAGCTTCTTCTTCGCAGCTTCTGCGTCGGCCTTTGGAGCGCCTTCCTTGACGTTCTTCGGAGCGCCGTCCACCAGATCCTTGGCTTCTTTCAGGCCCAGACCGGTGATTTCGCGCACGGCCTTGATGACCGACACCTTGTTGGCGCCAGCTTCGAGCAGCACGACGTTGAAGTCGGTCTTCTCTTCAGCAGCTGCGGCACCGCCGCCACCGCCGCCGCCAGCAGCGGGGGCAGCCATAGCAGCTGCGCTCACGCCAAATTTCTCTTCGATGGATTTCACCAGTTCGTTGAGTTCGAGGACCGTCATGCTATCCAGCGCGGTCAAAAATGCGTCTTTATCGAATGCCATTTTGATTTCCTAAAAAAGTTGGGTACAAATTACGCTGCTACAGCTTCAGCTGCTGCGGGGGCATCGGCTGCGCCGCCACCCTTTTTCGCCGCCAGGGCGCCCAGCACAACGGCCGTACGCGAAATAGGCGACATCAGCAAGCCACACAACTGGGCCAGCAACACTTCCTTGGAAGGAATGTTGGCCAGTTGCTTCACGCCGTTCACGTCCAGGGTCTTGCCACCGAATGCACCACCGCGAATGACCAGCTTGTCGTTGGTCTTGGCGAAGTCAGATACCACTTTCGCGGCAGCTACTGCATCTGTAGAAAAACCGTAGATCAGCGGGCCGGTCATCTGGTCGGACACGACTTCGAATGCACTGCCGGCCACTGCGCGGCGAGCCAAGGTGTTCTTCAGAACACTCAGGGTCACGCCTTTGTCGCGGGCTTGGCTGCGCAGACGGGTCATGTCAGCGACCGTGATACCACGGTATTCCGCCATCACGAGCGTTTGAGCTTTAGCGGCGAGGCCAGTCACTTCATCAATGACGGCTTGTTTCTCACTGCGGTTGAGACTCAAGGTCTACTCCTTAAAAATGTGCCGTCGGGTGCTGGCCTGCTTTCGCTTGCCATTGCCCTTCAACACGCTCATGTTCAGCGACCAACTGTTTCAGATTCTTTTCAAAACCATCTGCAGCGGGACCGCCATCTGCGTTGGCTGTCTTTCGATTAAGCGGCCAGCTTGAAAGCCTGCCGCGCCAACGGTCTTGGATGACCTGCCGAAGCGAACTCCGGCAGCCCACCACATTGAGCAGGCCTTGCGGGCCCACTCAAATTTCTGCGATTACGCTGCGATGGTTTGCGTGTCGACGCGAACGCCCACACCCATCGTTGACGAAACCGCAACTTTCTTCAAATACACGCCCTTGCTCGAAGCCGGTTTGGCTTTTTGCAATGCATCGATCAGCGCAGCCAGATTGCCTTGCAGCTTGGCGGTGTCGAACGAGCGGCGGCCGATCGTGCCGTGCACAATGCCGGCCTTGTCGACGCGGAACTGGACCTGGCCGGCTTTTGCGTTCTTGACGGCGGTTGCGACGTCAGGCGTCACGGTGCCGACCTTGGGATTGGGCATCAGGCCACGGGGGCCGAGCACCTGGCCCAGCGTACCCACGATACGCATTGCGTCCGGGGAGGCAATCACCACGTCGAAGTCCATCTTGCCGGCCTTGATTTCGGCGGCCAGATCGTCCATGCCGACGATGTCGGCGCCGGCGGCCTTGGCTTCTTCAGCCTTGGCGCCCTGTGCAAACACGGCCACGCGCTTGGTCTTGCCGGTGCCGTTAGGCAACACAACCGCGCCGCGAACGACCTGGTCGGACTTCTTGGCGTCGATGCCGAGCTGTACAGCCACGTCGATGGATTCATCGAACTTGGCGACGGCGAATTCTTTCACAAGGCCCAAAGCTTCAGGCAATGCGTACAGCTTGTTGCTGTCGATCTTGTCGCCAATGGTTTTTTGGCGTTTGGTCAGCTTGCTCATACAACACCCTCCACCGACACGCCCATGGAGCGAGCCGTACCGGCAATCGTGCGAACTGCTGCGTCGAGGTCAGCAGCCGTCATGTCTTTCATTTTGGTCTTGGCGATTTCTTCGAGCTGTGCGCGCGAAATCTTGCCAACCTTCACCGTGTGCGGTGTGGACGAACCCTTGTCGAGCTTGATGGCCTTCTTGATCAGAACGCCTGCGGGAGGGGTCTTGATGACGAAGGTAAAGCTCTTGTCGGCAAATGCCGTGATTACCACAGGCAGTGGCAGACCTGGCTCGACACCCTGGGTCTGCGCATTGAATGCCTTGCAGAACTCCATGATGTTCAGGCCACGCTGACCGAGCGCAGGGCCGATCGGGGGGGATGGGTTGGCCTTACCAGCTGGCACTTGCAGCTTGATGAAGCCGACGATTTTTTTCGCCATACTTTTCTCCTTACGGGTCATAGCGCCTGGGCACCGCCACTGAGGCGGGCCCCGGCTCCCCGGGGGTTACACAACTCAAAGCAGCCCCTGAGGGCCGTTTCGCACCGAGTTGCAAGGCGCGAAATTGATTACCGGATCGAAATTACGTCTTTTCGATCTGGCTGAATTCCAGTTCCACCGGTGTGGCGCGGCCGAAAATCGTGACCGACACACGCACCTTGTTCTTGTCGTAGTTGACTTCTTCCACCGTACCGTTGAAGTCGGTGAAGGGGCCATCCTTGACGCGGACATACTCGCCCGTTTCGAACTCAACCTTGTGACGCGGCTTCTCGGTGCCGACCTGCATCTGGCTGACGATCTTCTGGACGTCTTCTTCAGAAATCGGGGCCGGGCGATTCTTGGCGCCACCGACAAAACCCGTCACCTTGTTGGTGTGCTTCACCAGGTGCCAGGTTTCATCATCCATGACCATTTCAACCAGAACGTAGCCGGGGAAAAAGCGACGCTCGGTCGTCTTCTTTTGACCATTCTTGATTTCAACCACTTCTTCAGTGGGCACCAGGAAACGGCCAAACTTGGACTGCATGCCCGCACGGTTAATGCGCTCAACAATGTTGCGCTCAACCGCCTTTTCCATGCCGGAGTAGGCATGAACGACATACCACTGCATGCCTGGGGTCGGCGTGAGGGACGTCCCTGCCGCCACTTCGCTCACTACCGTGCCGTTCAGATCGCTCATTATCTTTTCCATCCCAGGATCAGGTCGTAAAACACCCACTCGAGCGTTTTGTCTGTCAGCCACAAAAACAACGCCATCACCACCACAAAGACAAACACGTATGCGGTCATCTGGATAGCCTCTTTGCGGGCCGGCCAAACGACTTTTCTCACTTCACGCCAGGAATCACGGCCAAAGGCCACAAACTGCTTGCCTGGCTCCGAGGTCAGAAAAACAGCCACGGCAGCCACCAAGCCGGCGATCAGCGCGCCCCATTGCGCGAGCTGCCCCTGCTTGGCGAAGAAGTAAAAGCCCGCCAGCGAACCCACCAGCAACAGCACTGCCGCACCCAGCTTGGCCTTGTCGGCACTGGTACTGACGGTTTCAACTTGAGAAGAGGCCATGATTGCCGGATTTCCTGTTCAATCTTCGGGCGTCTTTTCAGACGCTTAAGCCCACCTGGAGTTTTTGACTCCCGGCGGGCTTGCTTTTTAACTTTTCAAACCACCCTCAACGTCGATACACATCAACCATCAGGTGGCAGGGGCAGTAGGAATCGAACCTACAACCTTCGGTTTTGGAGACCGACGCTCTGCCAATTGAGCTATACCCCTCCATCAAACCTTACAAATTACGCAATGATCTTGGCCACGACGCCGGCGCCGACGGTCTTGCCGCCTTCGCGAATGGCGAAGCGCAGACCTTCTTCCATGGCGATCGGGTTGATCAGCTTGACGGTGATCGA
>NZ_FPBM01000016.1 GCF_900116715.1 Polaromonas sp. YR568 | reverse complement strand
AGACAAAAAACCAACAAGGACTCGCCATGGCGAGTCCTTGTTTCTTCTGGTATTCGGGTTTCTGTCTTCGGCTGTTTGGTATTCGGTATTGGTATTTCTGTCTCCACCCCTTCTGTCTGCGCCGAGGAGCGCAGGTTCAGGCGGATCAGGGATCGCGATTGTCTGAGCGAAGCGAGTTCGAGCGAGACCCCGCCTGAACCGAGCACCGCAGGTTGCCCCGGAGCGCAGCGCAGGGGACGCAGACAGTAGGGTCGCCTTTCTTTTGCTTACTTTTCTTTGGCGAAGCAAAGAAAAGTGAGTTGCCGCCGGGCAACCCCGGCCAGCCACCCTCAGCAAAGAGCGCTAACGCCGGAGCAAGACCCGACCCATCAACCCCGCTTGGGAATAGCCAACCCCTTCACCACCGCAGGCCGCGCCACAAAAGCCGCCAACACCCGCTTCACATTAGAGAAGCTATCAAACTCCACCAACCCACCAGCTTCATAAAAGCCATTGAGGTTACGCACCCAGGGGAAGATGGCAATGTCGGCGATGGAATACTCATCCCCCATCACCCACTTGCGCCCTTCAAGCCGCTGATCAAGCACCCCAAGCAGCCGCTTGGACTCGGCAACGTAACGATCACGCGGACGCTTGTCTTCGTACTCTTTGCCGGCAAACTTGTGAAAAAAGCCGAGCTGGCCAAACATGGGCCCGATGCCACCCATCTGGAACATCACCCACTGCAGGGTTTCATAACGGCCTGCGGTGTCCGCGGGGATGAGCTTGCCCGCCTTGCCCGCCAGGTAGACCAGGATGGCGCCGGATTCAAACAGGGCCAGTGGCTGGCCGTCAGGGCCGTTCGGGTCAATGATGGCGGGGATTTTGTTGTTGGGGTTGAGCGAGAGAAACGCCGGCGAGAACTGGTCGTTGGTTTCAAAGCTCACCAGGTGCGGCTCATAGGGCAGGCCCAGCTCTTCAAGCAGGATGGACACCTTGACGCCGTTGGGCGTGGGCAGTGAATACAGCTGGATGCGGTCAGGGTGCTGGGCGGGCCATTTTTGGGTGATGGGGAAGTCTTTGGGGAAGCTTTTGAGTTTTGTCATGGTGTGGCTGCAAACAAAGATGATAGAGAGTGAGGGGGAATTTCAGCGCCAATGTAGCCCAAGCCGCCCAAACCTGCGCGCGGCGGGGCATTTACCCGGCCGGGGCGCCAATTCGCGCCAATTCAGTCCCAAAACTCATGTCCAATACGGGGATGGAAGCACCACCTGACACCGGCAACACAGCCCCCGCGAGCAACACCGACGAACGCCTGACCGAACTCGAAATCAAGGCCAGCTTTACAGAAGACCTGCTGGACCAGCTCGACAAGGTCATCGTGCGCCAGCAGCAGCAAATCGACGCCCTGCTGCGTGAGGTGGCCGAGCTCAAGGCCAGCCCGGTGCGCGACGGCGACATCACCACCGCGCGCAGCCTGCGCGACGAGCTGCCGCCGCACTTCTGACGCACGGCCTTCCGGGGTGAAGCGGGGCCGCGCATCAAGAAGTAACAGCCAAAAGTAACAAACCGGCCTCTTAGGGAAAAAACTGAATACCGGTGTCATATGCCTGGACTAAGCTCCCGGCAGACAACCCGTTAGCAGGTGCATCCCATGCCACTTCCTCCTGATTTCAAGTCATCGGACTTTTCCATCGGTTCCATCTCCGACACCCAGCTGGTGAACCTGGCCAAGCTGGCCGGCGTGATGGTGGAGGGTGAAGCCCTCAGCCCGCAGTTGCAGGAATACACGCTGCTGATCATGGAAAAGTGTGCAGACGTGGGCGACAAGTACACCAGCACCAAACACGGCCGCACCGCTGGCGACGAGATACGGGCGCTGTTCGGCGTTTATTGAGGGCTGCGGACTATCTCCGCGCTATCTCCGCGCCCTCCCCCACGCTACCCCGCTTCAACCCGCTCGCAGTAGGCCTTGAAGGTCCGCTTCCACGCGGGCCGGGCCAGGCAACGGTCGCGGTATGCCGCCACGCCCGGATACGGCGCGATCAGGCTTTCGTCTTTGATGCCCGACGAGAGCACATGGGCCATCAGGATGTCGGCGACGGTGAATTCACCGGTCGCGATGAATTCGCGGTCTGCCAGCCAGCGCTCCAGGTTGCCCAGCCGCATGTCCACCCAGCCCGCCAGGAACTCGCGGTGCTTGCCGCAACTGCTGTCGGCAGTCCAGTCCAGCACCATCAGGGCCAGCAAGGGCATCTCTATCGAATTCATCGCGGCAAAGCACCAGCGCGTGACCTGCGCTTCGCCGGCGAGGTCGCCAGGAATCAGGCGGCCGGCTTTCCTCGCGAGGTAGAGAACGATGGCCGCGGATTCGGACACCACCAGCCCATCGTCGTCGATCGCCGGGATCTGCTCAAAAGGGCTGAGCCGGCGATAGGCTTCGGTGTTCAGGTCATGGGCGGGGTGGTCCATGCCGGCAATCTCGAAGGGCAGTTGCAGCTCTTCGAGCGCCCACAGCACGCGCAGGTCGCGGGTGTGGCCGCGCGCGCCTGCGTTGACTTTTGAGAAACCGTAAACCTTGAGCATGACGGCCCCCGAGGCTTAGTGCCCGGCTTCCGGCGCGGCCCCGCCCGCGGCTTGCGCCCCGGCTGCGGCGCCCGTGCGCAACAGCACCGCGCCCAGCACAGCGGCCAGCGTTGCAAACACAGCCCCGACCACAAACGCGATCTGATAGCCGCCGTTAAGTGCTGCCACCGCTTCTGCGCCGCCCGCCGCCAGCGACGAGGTACGCGCCGCCGCCAGGCTGGCCAGCACGGCCAGGCCCAGAGCGCCGCCCATCATGAAAGAAGTGTTGACCACGCCCGAGGCAATGCCGGACTCGCTCGGGTCCACATCGCTCATGGCGGCGAGCAGCACGGGGTTGAAGGCAACGCCCGCACCCAGGCCCAGCAGCAGCATGCCGGGCAGTACGTCGATCACAAAACTGCCGCCCACCGGCGCGCGCGCAAACAGCGCCAGGCCCACAGCCGCCAGCAGCAGCCCGGCCGACAGCGGCGCGCGTATGCCAAAGCGCATGACGATCTTGGCCGAGAGGCCCAGCGAGAATGCCGCCATGATCAGGTTGGCCGGCAGAAAGCCCAGACCCACCTGCATGGCGCTGTAGCCCAGCACCAGCTGCATGTAAAGCGCAGAGATAAAAAACCAGGCAAACATGGCGGCCGCCCACAGCACGCCCACCACATTGGCGACGGCCACATTGCGCAGACGGAACATGCTCAGCGGCACCAGCGGCGTCTGCACCTTGGCTTCAATGACAAGGAAGATGGCCATCAACACAGCCGCCACGCCCAGCAGGCCCAGCGTCTGGCCCGAGAGCCAGCCGGACTCATTGCCGTTGACGATGCCGTACACGGCCAGCATCAGCGAGGTGGTGACGGTGATCGCGCCCCACACATCGAGCTTGGCATTGCCCTGGCCCTTGCCACCCGGCAGCAGCATGACGCACAGCGCAAACACCGCGGCGCCTATGGGCAGGTTGACCAGGAAGATCCAGTGCCAGCTCAGCGAATCCGTCAGCACGCCGCCCAGCAACACGCCAATGCTGCCGCCGCCGGCGCAGACAAAACCGTAGACACCCATGGCCTTGGCGCGCTCGGCCGGCTCGGTAAACAAATTCATGATGAGTGAAAGCGAAATCGCCGACACCACCGCGCCGCCCAGGCCCTGCACAGCGCGCGCCACGATGAGCAGCGCCTGCGAGTTGGCCAGCCCGCAAGCTGCCGAGGCCACGGTAAAGAGCGTGAGCCCCGCGAGGAAGAGCCGGCGGTGACCATACAAATCACCCAACCGCCCGCCCAGCAGCAGGAAGCCGCCAAAGGTGAGCATGTAGGCATTGACCACCCAAACCAGCGAGGTCTCGGTGAAATGCAGGTCGGTGCGGATGGAAGGCAGGGCCACGTTCACGATGGTGGTGTCGAGCACGATCATCAGCACCCCGAGGCACAAGACCGTCAGGGCCCACCAGCGCTTGCGGCTGTCCATGTCTTTTTTCATTTACGGTTTCTCCTCTCTCATATTTCAACGAATCAATGAATGGATATGTCAATGAATACCTGAATCTTTATCCGCAGATGGCGCAGATAAACGCAGATTAAAACAGGAGACGGGCGCCGAATATTCAGCCCTGTCCACATTGGCCCCGCAGCGTCGATGCGATGCGCCCGCCGCAACTTTGTAATCGCTCGCGTCCTACAAAGCCAACGGCTTTTGACGGATAGAGGGCGACAGTGCCTTTGATTATTTTGAGGGGCAGGAGACGTGAGCCGCCGCGCACTGATCCATACCCCGCTCCATTCATCAGTTCACTCTTTGCCAAGGGACTTATTTCATGCCGTTGCCTCATCTGCGCCGCCTCACTCAACATCAACGCATCGCCCGCCAGCTTGCCGGCCTGGGCACCCTGGCCGTGCTCAGCAGCGCGAGCCTGCCGGCGCTGGCCGAGCCCTCGCCCGCGCTGGACCGCGCGAGTTTTTCGATTGGCGCCTTTCACGCGGACCCGACCTTTAACGCCGGGGTCAATACGCGCTTCGGGCGGCTGGACTCGGGCAATGTCGACAGTAGCAGCACAACCATGCCGCGCATCAAAGCCGATGTGCTGCTGTTTGACAGCCAGGGCCTGTCGTTTGACTATTACCAGTTCAAGCGTGGCTACTCCGAGTCGCTGGCCAGCAATTTCAATGTGGGTAACGGCACCGTGACCACCACGGGCAACGCCAACCTGGATGTGAAGATCGACTTTGCCAAGCTGGCCTACAAGTGGTGGTTCGGCTCGGGCAACACGGTGCTGGGCCTGGGCGCCGGCGCGGCCTACTACCGCGTGGGGCTGGACCTGAACGCCAATGCCGCAGTCGGCGCCGCCAACGGCAGCATCAGCGAAAGCTATAGCGACGACGCGGTGGCGCCACTGCTGGAAATCGGTGTCAGGCATGCCCTCACGCCCGACCTGCGCCTGTTTGCCGACGCCTCGGGCGTGAAGAAGACCGGCGACAGCGTGCGCGGCGAAATCTACAACGCCGCCGTGGGGGTGGAATGGTTCCCGGTGAAGAATGTGGGCGTAGTGCTGGACTACGGCCTCACCGACATCGACCTGCACCGCTCGGACGCCAACAATGCGCGCTTTCGCGTCAAGCTCAAGGGGCCGTCGGCCTTTCTGAAGGTGCGGTTCTAAACGCAAGCGGCCTCCGTTCGCCTCAAGCCGCGGACTCGGTGCCTGCGCGTGCCTGCCGCAGCATGAAGGCCGCCAGAATCGCCGTGCCCAACACCAGCGCGGCACTGATGCCGGCCGTCACCTGAAAGGCCTGCGCATAAGCGTCGCGTGACGTATCCAGCAAAGCTGTGCCGCTGGCGCCTGGCAATTCAGCCGCCACCGCAACAGCGCCACCCAGCGTGCTGCGCGCGGCCTCCGCTGCCGCGGTGGGCACACCGCTGAGTACGGTGCCCTCCATCGCATGGCGGTACACGGCGGTCACCACACTGCCCAGCACCGCGATGCCGAGCGCGCCGCCAAACTCCGAGCTGGTTTCTGAAATCGCCGCCGCCGCACCGGCGCGCTCGGGCGGCGCGGAGCCGACGATGAGGTCGGTGCCCAAAGTGACCACCGGCGCCAGGCCCAATGAAAAGATCACGCTGCCGGTGACCAGTGTGGCCAGGCCCGTGGCGCCGCCGACTTGCGTCAGCACCCCAAAACCCACAAATGCCAGCGCCAGCCCGCCGGTGACCGCCAGCCCGGGGCGGATGCGCTGCGCAATCACAGGCGCCAGCATGGAGCCCACCACAAAGCCCAGCGCCGAAGGCACCGACCACAGGCCCGCCTCCAGCGGCGAGAGGCCGATCACCAGCTGCAAATACTGCGCGATAAACAGAAATGCGCCGAAGGCCCCAAAGAAACAAAAAGTGTTGATGGCCAGCGCAGCGCTGAAGGCCGGCACGCGGAACAAGGCCAGGTCAATCAGCGGATTGGCCAGTGTGCGCTGCCGGCGCAGAAAGGCCGCGCCAATCGCCAGCCCCACCAGGATGCACACCGCAGCCACCCAGCCCACGCCACCCTCGGCGATGCGCTTGAGGCCGTAGATGACGGCCAGCACGGCGGCCAGCGACTGCGCCGCACTCAGCAGGTCAAGCTTGCCTGCGTCGGGGTCACGGTATTCAGGCAGCAGCACCGGGCCGAGCAACAGCAACAAAACCATCACCGGCACACTGACCAGGAATACCGAGCCCCACCAGAAATGCTCAAGCAGCACACCGCCCACCAGCGGGCCGATCGCGCCGCCGACGGAATAACTGGTGATCCACACGCCGATGGCGACGGTGCGCTCGTTGGCATCCAGAAACATATTGCGGATCAGCGAGAGCGTGGACGGCGCGAGCGTTGCCCCGGCTACACCCAGCAGTGCGCGGGTGGCGATCAGCATCTCGGCACTGGTGGAAAACGCCGCCAGCACCGATGCAGCGCCAAATGCGGCCGCGCCTATCAGCAGCAAGCGCCGCCGGCCAATGCGGTCGCCCAGCGTGCCCATGGTGATGAGCGAGCCGGCAATCATGAAGCCGTAGACGTCGACCATCCACAAAAGCTGCGCGCCGGTGGGCTTGAGCTCGGCGCTCAGGTGCGGCACGGCCAAGGTTCATCACCGTGAGGTCCATCGAATACAAGAGGCAGGGCAAGGCGATGACGGCCAGCCCTATCCAGTCGCGGCGCGTGGCTTTGGGTGAGGCCGTCATGCGGCGCCCGCCTGGGCGTGGCAACACGCTTGCGCAGGCTGGCGGCCGGCGTTGTCCCGTTCATATTTATCGTGGTGGCGCAGCCAGCTCATGGTGAAGGGAAGGCCTTCTTCGTCGCGCCCCTTGGGGGTGAGGTCCATGTAGTTGTAGGCGCCCACCAGCAAGTCCGCGCCGCGCGCGTAGCTTGAATAGGTGTGAAAGACGTTGCCCAGCCCGTCCTGGCTGAAGACGCTGACGCCATGCCACTCTTGCATGCCTTCGCCTTCCACCTCATTCATGCGGTAGTTGTAATCAAACCTTCCGGTGGCCAGCTCTTCAGGCGTGAAAGACACGTGGAAGTCATGGTTGAAATCAGTGCCGAAAGACGAGACCCATTTAAAGCCCCAGCCCATACGCCGGCGGAACGCGGCCAGCTCTTGCAGCGGCGCGCGTGAGACCACGGCCAGCGTGATGTCACGTGCCGCCAGGTGTGGCAGCAGGCCGTCGATATGGTCGGCCACAAAGGAGCAACTGGGGCAGCCTTCCTTCCAGCCGGGGCCGAACATGAAGTGGTAGACCACGAGCTGGCTGCGGCCCTCGAACAAATCGGCCAGGGCTTCTTTGCCCGCGGGGCCGTCGAATACATAGTCTTTGTCGATCTTCAGCCAGGGCAGGCGGCGGCGCTCTGCGTTGACCAGGTCGCGGTGGGCAGTGAGTTCTTTTTCGCGGGCCAGCAGCATGCGGCGGGCGGCCAGCCACTCGTCTTTGGAGACCACCGAATGGGCGGCGGGGTTGGCAGGATTCTGGATGCTTGACTTCACGGCAGGCTCCTATCGATTGAGGATGTGCAGGACGTTGCCGTCCGGGTCTTTGAACCAGGCGCCCTTGTAGTCGCCGGCCACATGCGCATCTCCCTGCAGCGTCATGCCCGGCATGTCGTAGTGTTCAAACACCACGCCTTTGACTTTGAGGGTTTTCATGATGCTGTCGAATTCGTCGCCCACGGCCCAGGTGGCGGATGTTGCTTTGTTGGTGCCGGCAAAGGCGGAGACATACACCACGATATTGGCGGTGCCGCTCTGGTAGTTGAGTACGCCCTCTTCATCGTCGGCCAGCCGTGTCAGGCCCAGCTTGCCTTCATAAAATTTTTGCGCGGCGGCGAGGTCCTTGACGGCGATGGTCGCCATGGCGTTTCGGTTGGCTAGCATGGTGAGTCCTTTCAAGGGCCGGTGTTATTGCATGGCGCGTGCTTCAGGCAATGAGCAGTTTGTCGAGTTTGCGGAAGGCGCCGCCCCAGCCTTCGTTGTGGCTGTCGCGGGCGGCCTGGTCGTGGAATTTTTCGTGTTTGAAGACCAGCTCGGTGCCCTTGCCCGAGGGCTTGAGCGTGATGGTGACGAGCGAGATGCGTTCGGGTGTGCTCTTCCAGCCCCAGTCAAACACCAGCTTGCTGTAGGGCTCCACTTCGAGGTAGGTGCCTTCGCAGTTGTGGGTCTCCTGGCCCGGCACGCCGAACTGGATGTGGTAGCGGCCGCCCACACGCACGTCCATGTCGGCGATGGTGACCTTGCTGTCCGGCTCGGGGCCGAACCACTGCGCTAGCGCTTGCGGGTCGGTCCACGCGCGCCAGACTTTTTCGGGGCTGACGGGGTAGTGCCGGGTGAAGTCGACGGACGATCTTCCTTGCGGCTTGCCTTGCGTTGTGCTTCTTTCCATGGCGGGTTCAACTCCTCTTGTCGGTAAAGGTAACGGCCCAGCGCGTCCAGACGCACGGACCAGAATTTCTCGTAACGGGAAAGCCACATGGCGGCCTCCTGCATGGGCTCGGGTGCGATGGCCAGGTTCACCACCCGCCCGTCTTTGGCGCGGGTGACAAGACCGGCTTCTTCCAGCACCCGCAGGTGCTTCATGAAGCCGGGCAATGACATGCCGTGCGGCTGCGCCAGCTCGCCTACCGAGAGATTGCCTTGCTCCAGGTCCCGCAACACCTTGCGGCGGGTCGGGTCTGCGAGCGCGGCAAACACGGCATTGAGGGAGTCGTCTTCGGCATCATCTTTATACTTAACCATTTAGCTTAGTATTGAACAACACGGCGTGACTTGTCAACCCGGCGCCAATACAAAACTGTTTCTTTGTGTGATGTTGAGCAGGCTGTCCACATTGGGCACACAAGCCCGTCATCAAGTCTTCATCAAAAACACCGACGCTGATACCTCAACTAGAGGATGCGGCGCGCTTTGGCGCTGCCTAAACTGCCTGCTCACAATCATCACCGCCTGGGGAGGCTCGCCATGCTGCTGTGCAACTTCAACGTCAACAACCTGTTTGTGCGCTACAAGTTCGGGAAGACCTTTCCCGGCGACCAGGGCGGCAAGAGTGCGGTGGCGGGGACCGCATCAAGCAACACCGGTTACCTGCCGCTGTACCAGAAGGGCGCGTTCGAAATCTTCAACGCCGAGCAGCGCAAGCTGGCGGCGCTGGCGATCACGCAGGGCAACACCGTACAGCCCGATGTGGTGTGCGTGCAGGAGGTCGAAAGCCTGATCGCGCTGCGCGAATTCAATGACCGCTTTCTGGGCGGGGCCTACCCCTACGTGGTGGTGCTGGACTCGCGCGACCTGCGGCAAATCGACGTGGGCATTCTCTCCAAATACCCCATCGACAGCATCACCACCCATGTGGACGACAAAGCTGCCGACAAATACATCTTCAGCCGCGACTGCCTGGAGGTACGCGTGCGCGTGAAGAAGACAACGCCCGTCACCCTGTTCATCAACCACTTCAAGTCCAAGCTGGCCATGGGCGCCAATGAAGAAGCCAAGGCCAAGGAGCGCGCCAGCGCCAACCTGAAACGCAAGTTGCAGGCCGACACGGTGGTGAAGCTGCTGAAGGAGCGCTTTCCCGGCCCCGAATTCAAGTCAGGCTACTTCGCGGTGTTGGGCGACTTGAACGACACGCCGCTGGCGCCCCAGCTCTCAGGCCTGTGCGTGAAGGCCGGCCTGGTCGACGCGCTGGCCACGCTGGCGCCCGAGGAGCGCTGGACGCATTACTGGAAGGCCAAGAACAGCGTCTCGCAACTGGACCATGTGCTGCTGTCGCCGGCGCTGTCGGGCAAACTGAAGAAAGACGGCATCTACATCGAGCGCCGCGGCATCGGCTTCAGGTCTGAATCCAAAAAGGTGGACGGCGGCTATTTGCCCAAGCAGGTCAAGGTTGAGGCGATGGAAGACGACCCCAACCCCGAGATCATTGATTTCCAGTACGAGCGCTTTGAGCTGGTTTCGAGCAGCAATGTGGCGTCTGACCATTGCGCCGTTTTTCTTGATTTCAAGCTCTAAAGTTGGAATGGCGCGATATCTCACGCAAAGAAGTGTGTCCGGCTGACACCCGCATGTAAACCGGCGCAACACCCTGCAAGAACACTGGCTTTAGGGCCAGGGGTAGCATCCAATGGTGCTTATTGATCACTCTTGCAGGACGCCCATGAACAAGCCCACGATAACGACGACAGCCACCAACGCGTCTTCCGCTTTGACCCGCCCCCGCATCCTGATGCTCGGGTCTTTGCTGGCTCTGGCCGCAGCCGCTGCCTTGCTCGCCACACACGCACAAGCCCAGACCCCTGAGCCGGCCGCTGCGGCTTCTGCGCCCGCAACCACATCCTCCGCCCCCGCAGCGGTCGTCCTCAAATACGACCCCAAAGACCTGGAGCGCGCCTTCAAGTTCATGGACAAGACCGGCGACGGCAAGGTCAGCCGCGACGAGGCCTCCAACTTTCGCGGCGTCTCCAAACATTTTGACGAAGCCGACGTCAACAAGGACGGTTTTCTTTCGCGCGAAGAGTTCGACAACGCGATGAACAAAAGCAGGCAGCCATAAAAAAAACCGTGCAGCTTGTGGCCGCACGGCTAGGCTCCAGTTGCAGCTTGCTCAGTTCTTGAGCTTCACATTCCAGAAAAAGGGCCACAGCGCCGGCTGGTAGTTTTCCAGCTTGGTGGATTTGGCTGAGAGGCTGTTGAACTTGCCGATGTCGATGTAAGGCACTTCGTCATACACCAGCTGCTGCACCTTGCCCCAGATGGGCGCGCGCTTGGCGGGCACCGGCGTGTGGTTGAACTCCAGCAGCGCGGCCTGTTTGCCCGGGGTGTTCCACCAGCCGGGTGCGCCGTCGCCCAATTGCGGCGGCGACAACATCGGTTCAGGCAGCAGGCCCGAGTGCGTCACATAAATATCCCAGGCGGCGGAGTCGTTGCGGCGCTGCACCAGCGTGGCCCAGTCGACCACTGTCAGCTCGGCCTTGATGCCGGCGCGCTTGAGCTGCTCGGCCATGACGACGGCCATGTTGTAGTGAAAGTCGTACTGGCGGCTGGTCAGGATGCGGATCGTCTCGCCTTTGTAGCCGGCGGCTTCGGCCAGGGCCTTGGCCTTGACGGGGTCGCGCTGGTTATAGCTGTCGGCGCCCGCGGCCGAATAGTAGGGCGAGCCCAGCGGGAAGTGGTTGGCTTCAGCGGTGAAGAAACGCGTGTCGCCAAAACCGGCGGCCATCATTTCGCCGGGGCCGATGGCGGTCTGGATGGCCTGGCGCACGCCCTTGTTGGCGTTAATGCCTTCACGCGTGTTGAACACCAGGTACGGAAAACCAAAGGCCGGTGTGATCACCGCACTGGCGCGGCCGCCGGCTTTTTCCAGGCGGGCCAGTGCGTCTATGGGCAGCAGGTCGGCAAAGTGGAACTGGCCGGACATCGCGCCTTCGACACGCGTGTTGGGTGTGGGCACCGGGATGAAGCGCAGCTCGTCGACAAAGGCTTCACGCTTGCCGCCGTAGCCGTTGGCAGGCTCCTTGCGGGCGGTGTAGCCGTCAAAACGCGTCAGCACCACAAACTGGTCGGTGCGGCGCTCCTTGAATTTGTAGGGGCCGGTGCCGACAAAGTCACGCAGCGGAATCTGCACGGCCTCTTTGGCCATGATGGCGGCCATGCCGCTGGGCAGCGCCAGTTGGGCGAGCAGCGGCGCATACGGGTTGCGCAGCGTGAGCTCCACCGTCAATGGCGCGGTGGACTTCAAATCAACGATTTCCTTGCCCACGGCCTTGCCGCGCGGCGCTTCCTTGATCCAGCGTTTGAGGCTGACGATCACGTCTTCGGCATCGAGCACGCGGCCCGAATGCAGCTTCACGCCCTTGCGCAGCGTGATGGTGACAACCTTGCCGTCGGCCGAATAACGCGGCATGCCGTCGGCCAGCATGGGCACGACGTTCCATTTGGCGTCAAAGGTGTAAAGCGGCTCATACACGTGCTGCATGATGGTGCCGACCAGGTCGGTGGTGGCCTGCATCGGGTCCAGCGAGGGCGGCTCGCCCACCATGGCAAGGTTCAAGGCCGAAGGGCTGGTCTGGGCCTGCGCGGGCATGACGCCCTGCGCCAGGGCCAGCAGGCCAAAAGCCAGCGCGGAAAGCACTTGGCGGGTATCTGTGCGGTAAGCCATAAGGTGCTCCTAAGTGAAAGTAATTTTCAGAATCCGTAGGATATTTGGCTAATTGTCATAATATGTAAGCGTTTACCCTGAGATGTAAGCGCTATTTGTGAAATTAAATTTCCATTCAGCGGAAGAATGAAAGGCCGGGCTGCCGCATGGCCGTTTGATGGCCAACAGGTGCTATCCCCGCCGCAGCCCATCCCCTAGACTGCTGGCAAGGCCCCTCACCCCTTACTTGCCATGCAGCGCCCTCCTCATCCCCAACTGGCCGGCTTGATCAAGACGGCGTGGTTCAGCGCACCCGCACCCGGCGGCGGCCCGCGCGTGCAGGCCCGCGAGCACGTGATGCCCACCGGCCTGATGCACCTGGTGTTTCGCCTGGACGGGCCGGCGGTGCGCATCTTCAAGGACGCCGCGGACACCACCGGCGCGCAGCTGGGCCATGCACTGGTCGGCGGCGCACGGGCCGGCTTTTATGCAAAAGACATGGCCGGGACGGGCCCCGCCATCGGCATGCAGCTGCTGCCCGGCGCCGCGCAGGCTTTGCTGGGCCTGCCGGCCGACGAACTGGCGGGCCGGCATGTGCGGCTGGAAGATATATGGGGCAGCAGCGCCGGCCTGATGCGTGAGCAGTTGCTGGCCGCGCCCACACCCGAAGACAAGCTGCGCACCTTTGAGGCGTTGCTGCTGCGGCGCCTGGCCGGCTCATCGGCAAACAGCGTGAACCCCGCCATCAAGCGGGCACTGGCTCAACTGGACGCCGGCATGCGTGTGGAAGAAGTGGTGCTGCGCAGCGGCTACAGCCACCGGCAGTTCATCCGGCTGTTTTCGCAGGCGGTGGGCCTGCCGCCCAAGCTGTATGGCCGTGTGCAGCGTTTTCAGAAAGCGCTAAGCCTCATGCAAAAGATGCAGGCAGCACGCGGCGGCGCGCCCTCTATCCCCCCAAGCCTGGCGCTGGTGGCGATGGAAGCGGGCTACGCCGACCAGCCGCATTTCAACCGCGAGTTTCGCGAGTTCTCGGGCGTGACGCCGGAGCAGTACCGGCTGGCGCGGCCTGAGTCGGCCAACCATGTGGCGGTGGCGGCCAGGGCCTGAAGCTGCTTGATGCGAAGTGCGGCTGCGCTGTCCACGGCGGCATGTCAATTTTGTTCAAGACGGTCCGGGCGGCGCGGGCTAGACTTTGCCCACTGTCTGCTTTCACCTCTCTTTATCCACATCCCAAGCCCGGAGACACCATGGCCATTCACGAACTGTATGCCTACATCCACATCAAGAACCCGGTGGACGCCATCGCGTTTTACATCTCGGTGTTTGGGGCGACGGAGAAATTTCGCCTGACCGAACCCAGCGGCCGCATCGGCCACGCCGAGCTGGTGTTTGGCAGCACCATCCTGATGATCTCGGGCGAGTACCCGGAGCTGGGCATAACAGGGCCGGTGCCGGGCGCGCCGGTGGCGATGACGCTGCACCTGCATGTGGACGACTGCGATGCGGTGATCGCCCGCGCGCTGAAGGCCGGCGCCACGCTGGAGATGGCGGCGGCGGACCACTTCTATGGCGAGCGCTCGGGCAGCTTTCGCGACCCCTTTGGCCACCGCTGGAGCGTGGGGCACAGCATTGAAGAGATGGCGCCTGAAGAAATGCAGCGCCGCTACACCGAGATCATGAATTCACCGTCGTCCTGAGACGGCGGCTCTGGCGGGCTCAGATCCGCGAAGGCGGGAAAAACCGGCCCTGCGCCAGCACGCGCTGCAGCGTCTCCAACAGCTCGGCGTTGGAGGTCTTGGCCTTGATCAGCACGGCGTCGGCCCGCGCTGCCTGCACACGGTCAACTTCCATCGCCGAGAAAATCACCACCGGCGGCGGCCGGTTCTGCGTCTCGATGTCGGCCAGCAAATCCCAGCCCGAGCCTTCCGGCAGGCTCAGGTCCAGCAGGACGAGGTCAAAGCGCTGCTCCTGCAGCCGCGCGCGTGCTTCGGTCAGCGTGCCGGCAAAGACAAAGGTCGCAAAATCCTGCGCGATGGCCGCGGCGATGCGCTGGATATCGGGGTCATCCTCCACATGCAGGATGACGGGCCGGCTCTCTGCCGCGCCGGCAATGGCGCGCCGCACGCCCAGCACCAGCAGGTTTTCATCGATGGGCTTTTCCAGCCAGTCCGACACGGTGAGCGACTGTTCGTTAAAGCGCACCCGGCCTTCGGCGGCCGACGCCGACACCACCACCACAGGCACATCGCGCGTGGGTAATTGCGCGCGCAGCGTGCGGATCAGCGAGATGCCGTCCTGGCCGGGCAGCTTCAAGTCGACCGTGATGGCGGCGTAGCGCTCACTCTCCAGTCGCGCCAGGGCTTCTTCGGCGCTGTACACCGTGTCGGGGTCAAAGCCGGCGCGCTCCAGCATCAGGCCGATCAGGCGGGCGATGTCGCGGTCGTCCTCGCAGATCAGGATGCGCGGCAGGCCGGTGTGCATCACCGAGGTCACAGTGGGCTGCGGCTCCTGCCACTCGGGCAGCTCGAAGAAAAAGGTGGTGCCCTCGCCAGTGCGGGTGTCAAAGCCGATGCTGCCGCCCAGGCGCTCGATGATGGCGCGTGAAATATTCAGACCCAGGCCGGTGCCGCCCTTTTGACGCGTGTCGGACGAGTCAGCCTGCGAGAACTTCTGGAAGATGCGTTTTCGGAACTCTTCCGGAATGCCGGGCCCGCGGTCGCGCACTTCCACGCGCACGTGGCGCACGCTGCGCGAGACATGGATTTCGACGACACCGTCAGCCGGCGAAAACTTCATGGCGTTCGACAGCAGGTTGGTCACCACCTGCGTGAGGCGGTCGCTGTCGGCCCGGACCTGCATCGGCTCTTCGCCCTCCTCTTGCTCGAACACCAGAGTCAGGCTTACGTTCTTTTCCTTGCCATAGCCTTCGTTGGCCGCCACCGCCTGCTCGAGCAGGGGCTGGAGCGCCACGGTCTGCAAGTCCAGCGTCATCTTGCCGGATTCAATTTTTTCAATGTCCAGGATGTCGTTGATCAGCCGGATGAGGCGCTCGCAGTTGCTCTTGGCGATGCCCACCAGCGTCTTGACGGCCTCCGGCAGCTGGCCGGCCACACCACCCGAGATCAGGCCCAGCGAGCCGCGTATCGAGGTAAGCGGCGTGCGCAGCTCATGGCTGACGGTGGAGACGAACTCGCTTTTCATGCGGTCCATGCGCTTGAGTTCGGTGATGTCATTGGCCAGCGAATAAAAGCCGACCACCTTGCCTTCGTCTGCGCCATCGCCGTAGCGCGGGAAGTAGTTGATGACGTAGTCGCGCACGTCGCCGCGCGCTGTTTTTTGCGAGCGCTCATAAACCACCGGATAACCGCGCAGCACCTCTTCAATACGGGGCCGCGCGATTTCATAGATCTCGTCGCCCAGCACTTCACGCAGCGGCCTGCCGTCCAGCTCTTCGTGCGACAAGCCGAAGGCCTCCTGGTAGGCACGGTTGTAAAAGCTCAGGCGCTGGTCGACGTCGACATAGGTGATCCAGGCCGGCACGGTGTCTGTGATCTCGCGCAGCTGCGACTCGCTGGTGCGCAAGGCCTCGGTGATGCGGCGCCACTCGGTGGTGTCACGGCCGGTGCCGCGGTAGCCGGTAAAGCGACCCATCTCGTCAAAGATCGGCACGCCGCTGATGCTGAGGTAGCGGATGGTGCCGTTGACATCGCGCCGTATGCTTTCAAAATTGCGGAAAACCTCGTGCCGCTGCAGTGTGGCCTTGTGCTCGGCCCAGACGGCGTCGCTCATGTTGACGTGGTTCAGCTCCCATGGTGTCTTGCCGTAGGCCTTGTGCGTGATGCCCGAGACATGCGGTGCGTCACCTGAAATTTCAACGAAGCGGAAATTCTCGTCCTGCTCCCAGAACCAGTCGGACGACAGCGCGGTGAGCGCGCGAAAGCGCTCCTCGCGCTCGCGCAGGACCTGCTCGGTCTGCTTGCGCTCGGTGATGTCCTGGATCTGCGCGATGAAGTGAATCGGCTTGCGGTCTTCGTCGCGCACCAGGGAGCAGCTCATATAGCCCCACACGGTGTGGCCCAGCTTGTGGATGTAGCGCTTCTCGACCTGGAATGACTCGATCTCGCCCGCCAGCGCCCGCTTGCGCTGCTCCAGGTCCCAGGCGATGTCGTCCGGGTGCGTCAGGTCATAAATGGAGCGCGCCAGCATCTCTGCTTCCGAGTAGCCCAGCATCTGGCAAAAAGCGTTGTTAACTTTGAGCCGCCGCGAGTCGATGCCGATCAGCGTCATGCCGATGGCGGCATGCTCGAACGCATTGCTGAACTGCTGGTCTTTGAGCAGGAAGGCATCGTTGTCGCTGCTGAAAGGAATGCCCAATGACGGATCGGCCAGCATAAAGCCCGAGTCTTCGTCCACCGCATCGCCGAGCCCGACATTGGCCTGGTTGCCGCCTAGCGAGAAGTAAAAAGTGCTGCCCTCACCCACCGTGGACTGCGCCCAGATCTTGCCGCCGTGCCGGGTGATGATGCGCTTGACGGTGGCCAGGCCTATACCGCTGCCGGTGAATTCTTCGGGGGCATGCAGGCGCTGGAAAGTGCCGAAGAGCTTGTCGACATAGGCCATGTCAAAGCCGGCGCCGTTGTCTTTGACAAAGTACACGGCCGGCGAGCCCGCGCCCTCTTGCCGACCGACTGTGATTTCGGTGCGCGGCTTTTTCGAGCTGAACTTCCAGGCGTTGGCGATCAGGTTCTCAAGCACCTGACCGAGCAGGGCGCGGTCGGCGCGCGCCACCAGGCCGGGCTCTACCGTGACGGCGGCCTCGCGTGCAGGGTTGGCGTCCTTGAGCCTGCGCAAAATACCCTCGGCCTCGGCGCTGATATCGACCGGTGCCCAGACAAGGCTGGTGCGTGAGAGGCGCGCGAGCGACAACAAACCATCCGTGAGCTCGCCCATGCGCCGCACGCTGCTGCGTATGCGGCTGGTGTAATGCCGGGCGCGCTCGTCCTTGGCCTCAGGCATGGATTTTTCAAGCAGCACACAAAAACCGTCGATAGTGCTGAGCGGTGTGCGCAGGTCGTGCGCGACGGAGTACGAGAAGGCCTCGATCTCCTTGTTGGCGGCTTCGAGCTGGGCGGTGCGGCGCGAGACGCGGGTTTCCAGGTCGACGTTGAGCCGGACGATTTCGATCTCGGCCTGCTTTCTTTTGGTGATGTCGGCAATGGAGGTAACGAAGCCGGTCGGCACATTGGTGTCGCCGTCAAAAAGGGGCTGCACATTGACCAGGCCCCACATGATGCTGCCGTCGGGCCGGCGGTAGCAAACGACCGAGTTGCTCTGCGTCTGGCCGGTCTGCCGGGCGACGACGCTGGGCCACTCGTCTTCCGGCATGGGCGAGCCGTCTTCACGCAGCCGCTCCCAGTCCAGCGCGGCCGAGGGCAGCCCCTTGATCTGCGCCAGGCTCTTGCCGAAGATGCGCTCGGCGCTGGTGTTGCAGTCGATGATGTTTCCGTCGGCATCACGCAGCACCACGCCTTCGGCCAGGGCCCCGACCACCGCGCGAAAGCGCGCCTCACCAGCGCGCAGTGCGGCTTCGGACTGTTTGCGCTCGGTGATGTCGGTGCCTACCCCGCGATAGCCGGTGAAAGCGCCCTGCGTATCCAGCACGGGCTCGCCGCTGATGCTGAATACCAGCACCCGGCCGTCCTTGTGCCGGTGCTCGTATTCAAAGTTGCGAAAGGTTTCGTGCCGCTCGAGCTGCGCGCGGTGTTCCATCCAGGCGGCGCGGTTGCGCGGGTTGGTGTCGATCTCCCAGCGGGTCTTGCCGAGGTAGTCGCTGAGGGACACACCGGCCTGCTCGGTGATGCCGCCGGACAGGCGGGTGAAGCGAAAGTTCTCGTCGAGTTCCCAGTACCAGTCGGAGGACAAACGGGTGAGGCTGCGAAACCGAGCCTGGCTGTGCCGCAACCGGGCCTCGGCGATCAGCCGCTCGGTGATGTCTTCGGACGTGACGAGGATGTGGGTGATGGCGCCGCTGGCGTCTTTCAGCGGCAGCTTGCGCATGTGCACGCGTATGCGCCCGCGGCCCCTGGCCTGCGCGGCCAGGTCCGGGAATTCCTGCATGTCGCCGGAGGCCATCAGCTCCAGGTCTGAGGCATGCATGCGGTCGGCATCCGCCTTGGGCCACAGGTCTCGCACGGTGTGGCCTATGGCTTCATCGCGCTTGATGCCGTAAAGGTCTTCCGCTGCCTTGTTCCAGGCCACGACCCTGAAGCCGTCTTCCACCGATTTGAGGTGCACGGCCATGGGAATGTTTTCCACGATGTCGTCGAGGAACTGCGCGGCCTTGCGCTCTTTTTCTTCGGTGCGCCGGCTCATCGTGACGTCGCGTGTGGTGCCGCGGTAGCCGGTGAAGCGGTGATTGACGAACACCGGCACGCCGCTGGCCGAGAAGTAGTGGGCAATGCCGTCGTTCAGTACGCGTATGTATTCGAAGTCGCGAAACGCCTGCCGCGCGTCAAGCAGCGCGCGGTGGTCGGCCCAGGACATGCTCAGCGGGAAAGCGCCCGGCAGCTCCCAGCGGGTTTTTCCGAGGGCGCTGTTCAGGTCGGCCTCGTCCGAACCGTCGGAGACTTTTTCAGCGGCAAATGCGATGAAGCGGCAGTCGGCGTCTTGCTCCCAATACCAGTCGGCCGAGATCGAGGCCAGGCTGCACAGGCCCTGCACATCGTTTTGCAGTGTCTCGACGAGGCGCTGCTGCTCCGCCAGCTCCTGCCTGAGCTTGTCGTTGGCGGCGGCCAGCGCCTCTGCTTCAGCCTGAAGGCGTTCGTTCTCTTCGAGAAGGCTTTCGTCTCTTTTCACCATGGCTCCTGCAGCATGCGCACTGCGCGCGAAGTGGACTGCAAGGGCAACAAAGGCAGTCCCGGCAGGCGAAGCTCACAGGGGTTTGCGGAGGATGCGCCTGGCGAACAAAAGGTCATGCACTGCATGGAGTTTTCTTTACAACGATGAAGCGCTCATGATCCAATTTTCAGGCGCGCGCGGCAACGCAAGTGTGTGCCGCAGCAGCGAAATTCGCCATAGGACAACACCCTGTTTTCTTTCGTCCGCACTCTGGCGGCGGCACGCAGTTTATTTGCATACTTAAGACCTCTCCCGAAGCCCTTCGTTGCGCGTTCATGATGCTTTGTGATGCATCGCGTGGCGCATGGCTGCATGAACGCATACCTCAGCGCGCCAGGCAAGGTGAAAATTCACCCCCGGGGCCGGCCCGCCGGCAGCGTCAGGCAGGCTGCGCGGGGTATGCGGGGTACTCCAGCGCCAGCCCGGCGGCCTCCCAGGCGTCGATGCCCCCATGTAAAGGGCGCACATTGCGAAACCCCGCCGCCATCAAACGCCTGGCCACCTGCGCGGCGGAGGCGTCGTTGGGGCAGGCGCAGTAAACAACGACGGCGACGTCGTGGGGAAGGTCCAGCGTGGCCATCTTGCGGTCGGGGTCTGACCAGAGCAGCGCGCCGGGGATGATGCCGCCGCCGGCGCGGGCGAGTTCGGTGCGCACATCGAGGATCACGGTGGGTTGTTTGGCTTGTGTTAGCTTGACCAGCTCTTCCGGCGAAATGCGGGCCATGCGCAGCTGGCGGTAAAAGCGCTGGCGCTGCCACCATTTGTGCGCCAGAAAAAGCGCAAAGGCCGCCAGCAGCACCATGAGGCCGATGCGGCCCATCTGCTCAAAGATGGCCAGCACATCGGCCACCGCGTCATGGAACACCATGCCGATGGCCAGGCCCACACCCGAGTACAAAGCCGCACCGATGGCGTCGAACAGCAGGAAGCGGCCAAAGGGCACGCCGGTGCGCCCGGCCAGCGCAGTGGCCAGCGAGGCAAAGCCGGGGATGAATTTGGCCAGTACCAGCGACTTGACGCCCCAGCGCGTGAAGATGGATTCGGTCTGGCGCACGCAGGAGTCGGGCGAGAGGGAGATGCGGCACAGGGTCTTGAGCACGCGGCTGCCATAACGGTGGCCGGCCCAGTACCAGATGCTGTCGGCGATCAGGCAGGCGAACACGGCCGTAAACAGCAGGCCGCCGGCGGAATACTGGCCGTTAAAACTCAAGGCGCCGGTGAGGATGAGCACCGGATAGGCCGGAATGGGCAGGCCCAGCTGCTCCAGCCCGATATTCAGGAAAACGGCGGCCAGGCCGTATTGCTCTAGCCACGAAATAATCTGGTTCATGCAAGGAATGTAGACGGCTGCGGCGCTTCGGTAAATGGCGGAGGCGGTAATGGTGTGTTTCAGTTTTACGCCTTCCCCCGCTGGAGGGAAGGTTCGGATGGGGGCCGCTGCCGCGCCTGCGCTACCATGGCCCTTCCACCCCACTTTTCTTCCCCAGAGAGCGACCCCTTGCAATACGTTGTAGCCGTCCGGGCCCTGTGCGAGTTCACGGCCAAGCATGGCGACCTGGACTTGCGCTTTACGCCCTCGCCCTCCGCCCAGGAAGGCATGGCAGGCCATACGCTGGTCGCGTCGCGGCGCGGCGGCGCCTATCAGGCTGAGGTGAGCCTGGAGGGCGAGTACAAGGCCCTGAAGGTGCGTGGGCGCGCCGACGGCTATGACCCGGATGAGAACCGGCTTGAGGAAGTCAAAACCTACCGCGGCGACGTGCACAGCATGGCCGACAACCGCCGCCACCTGCACTGGGCGCAATTAAAGATCTACGGCTGGCTGCTGTGTGCGGAAAAAGACCTTTCGGACATCAATCTCACGCTGGTTTACTTTGATGTGGCCAGCCTGCAGGAAACGCCGCTGACCGAGCATTTCACGGCCGCAACGCTCAGGGAATACTTTGAAACGCAGTGCGAGCGCTTTCTAGCCTGGGCCACGCAGGAACTCGCGCACCGCCAGGCGCGCGATGCGGCGCTGGGCACACTGGCGTTTCCGCATGCCGCCTTCAGGCCCGGGCAGCGCGAACTGGCCGAGGCAGTGTACAAAACCGCGCAGGCCGGCGCCTGCCTGATGGCGCAGGCGCCCACCGGCATCGGCAAGACCATAGGCACGGTGTTTCCGCTGCTCAAGGCGGTGCCGAAAAAGCAGCTCGACAAGCTCTTTTTTCTGGCCGCCAAAACACCGGGCCGCCGGCTGGCGCTGGATGCGATGGAGCGCATCAAAAGCAGCGTGCCCGCCGGCGCCCTGCCGCTGCGCGTGATGGAGCTGGTGGCGCGCGACAAGGCCTGCGAGCACCCAGGCAAAGCCTGCCACGGCGATGCCTGCCCGCTGGCCAAGGGTTTTTATGACCGGCTGCCGCAGGCGCGCAGCGCGGCGGTGGCGCATGCCGCTGCCGAAGGCCCGCTGGACAAAGCCGCGCTGCGCGAAGTGGCCCTGACACATCACGTCTGCCCCTACTACCTGAGCCAGGAGCTGGTGACCTGGTCGGACGTGGTGGTGGGCGACTACAACTATTACTTTGACACCAGCGCCCTGCTGCACGGCCAGGCCAGCGGCAACCAGTGGCGCGTGGGCGTGCTGGTAGACGAAGCGCACAACCTGGTGGAACGCGCGCGCAAGATGTATTCGGCCACGCTGAGCCAGGCGCAGCTGCAGCAGGTGCACGCGACGGCGCCCCGGGCGGTGCGCGGCGCGCTGGAGCGGCTGAACCGCGGCCTGCTGGAGCTGCAGCAGGCGCAGCAATCCCGGGGCGAGACCTACGAGGTGCATCCCGAGTTGCCCGTGACCTTCCTGAAAACACTGGGCCAGGCGCTGACGCAGATCACCGACTTCTTGCTGGCCAACCCGACCCGCATGGACGGCGAGCTGCAGGATTTTTATTTCGAGGCGCTGCACTTTTCGCGCATGGCCGAAGACTTTGGCGAGCATTCGATTTTTGACGTGACGCTGCAGGACGCGCAAGACGCCGGCCGCGACGCAATGGGCCAGGTGCTGGGCCAGCAGCTGGCGGTGCTGAACATCCGCAATGTGGTGCCTGCGCCATTCCTGGCGCCGCGCTTTGCGGCGGCGCAGTCGACGGCGCTGTTTTCTGCCACGCTAAGCCCGCAAAACTACTACGCCGACACGTTGGGCCTGCCCGCCGGCACGGTGTGGACAGAGGTGCAGTCGCCCTTTCTGGCCGAGCAATTGCAGGTGTCGGTGGTGAGCGATGTCTCTACGCGCTTTCAGCACCGGGACGATTCACTCTCGCCCATCGTCGGCCTGATGGCGCGGCAGTATGAGCGCCAGCCCGGCAACTACCTGGCTTTTTTAAGCAGCTACGACTACCTGCAAAAGCTCGTCACGCTGTTTCGCCAGCGCTACCCACACATCACGGTATGGGAGCAGACGCGCGGCATGGAGGAAAGCGCGCGCGACGCCTTTCTGGCGCGCTTCACGCAGGCCTCGCAGGGCATAGGCTTTGCCGTGCTGGGCGGCTCGTTTGCCGAAGGCATAGACCTGCCGGGTGACCGGCTGATAGGCGCTTTCATCGCTACGCTGGGCTTGCCGCAGGTGAACCCGGTGAACGAGCAGATCCGGGAGCGCATGGGTGTGAACTTCGGCGCGGGCCAGAGTTATGACTACACCTATCTGTACCCGGGTTTGCAAAAAGTGGTGCAGGCCGCGGGGCGGGTGATACGCACCACCTCGGACCGCGGTGTGGTTTACCTGATTGACGACCGCTTCACACGCCCCGAGATCCAGAGCCTGCTGCCGGGCTGGTGGCGCGTGCAGCGCCTGCGCGCCCGGCGTAAAGAGCCGGCGGCCGCACTGTAAGCACGACCCGCCCACAAAAAAGCCCGCAAGTCGCGGGCTTTTTCTTGGGGTCAACCGCAGGCGCTTAGAACACGCCCAGCAGCATCAGGATAAGAACCACACTGAGGGGGACGCCGAGTAGCCAGGCAATGATGGGCATGAGAGTTTCTCCTAAGTAGAGTGATGTTTAACGAACAATTTCAATGTAGGCCGCACCCGGGGCCGGTGATGCCAGCCTGAAGGCCTGCTGAAAGTAGGGAATGGCTGACGCGGCTGTAGTTGCCTGACCTGCCGCCAAGCAGGCTCAGGGCGTACGTCGCTGGAAACCGATAAAGAATTGGCCCGCAGGTCTATAAAAACGGGCGTGAGCAGCTCCTGAATTAATAGCGCAGGATTTTTGAACACTGCAGATCCCTGCTGGAGGGGAAATCTCAAATATCGACAGAATCTCATATATTGAGATTTTTGTTTGACAGGGTGGAAGGCAAAAGCGAGAGTAGCGGCACCGATTCACACCAAGAGCCGCACCATGGAACCGCAAGCCGCACTGCACTGCATTCACCTTTATTCGCCCGAGCCGCTCCAGGCCGCGCGCTTTTACAGCAGCACCTACGGCCTGTCGCTGGAGCCTGTGGACGGCGGCTACCTCTGCCGCGGCCCGGGGCGAGAGCTTAGGCTGTCGCAGGGCGCGGCCAACCAGCTTTGTTATGCGCACTACGCGCTGGCCAATGCCGGCGCCTGGCAGGCGTTTGCGGCGCGTGTGCAGGGCCTGCCGCAGCAAACCTTGCCGGCCGGGTTTGCCGCCGGCGAGGCGATTGCGCTGAAAGACCCCGACGGAAACCTTGTGGTGTTCACGCAGCCTGTGCAGCCGCCCTCACCCATTGCGACAACATTGCCGCCGGCCACGCTGCAGCACTTTGCCCTGCGCACACCCAACTTGCCGGAGATGCTGGCCTTCTACACGGAGCAGTTGGGCTTTGTGCTGTCGGATGCGGTGAAAGACGGCGAAGGCGCACTGCGCGCCTGCTTCCTGCGCACCGACGCGCTGCACCATGCGCTGGCTTTGTTTTTTGCACCAGCTGCCTGCTTTGACCACCAGTCTTTTGAAGCGCCCGACTGGGCCAGCATGAAGACATGGGGCGACCACATGGCGGCGCTGAAGGTGCCCATCGTGTGGGGCATAGGCCGCCACGGGCCGGGCAACGATGTGTTTTTCATGGTGCGCGACCCCGACGGTAACCTGGCCGAAATCTCGTCGGAGATTGAGCACTGCGCGCCCGGCCGCCCTGCCGGAACCTGGCCGCATGAAGAGCGCACGCTCAATTTATGGGGCAAGGCGATCTTGCGCAGCTAGAACCACGCGCCCCCTTACACAAGGACCCACCATGGCAGCCACCCACCGCATGTTGCGCATCCTCGGCCTGTTCAACCTGAGCCGTCCGGTCATCACGCCGGAATGGCTGATGAAAGAGCTTGGTGTGTCGCGCGCAAGCGTGTACCGCGACCTGGGGCAACTGGCGGCGGTGGGCCTGCTGGAGCGCGTGACCGACCGCGGTTATGTGCTGGGGCCCATGGTGGTGGAGCTGGACCGGCAGATACGCCTGGCCGACCCGTTGCTGCAGGCCGCCGACGAACTGCCGGGCAAGCTGGCCGAGCAAACCGGCGGCACGGTGCTGCTGTGCCGCTTTCACGGCAGCAAGGTGATGTGCCTGCACCAGGTGAAGGGCAAGAACCCTGCCCTGTCGGTGAGTTACGAGCGCGGCCGCGCCATGCCGCTGTACCGCGGCGCGACCTCCAAGATCATCCTGGCCTACCTGCCGCAGCCGCAGCTCAAGCAGCTGTGGGCGAACGAGCGCAAGACGCTGGTGGCGGCCGGCCTGCCCGATGACTTCACGCAACTGGGCAAAGCGCTGCGTGCCATCCGCGAAGTCGGCCACTGCATCACCGAAGGCGAGGTGGACGCTGACGCGGTCGGCTTTGCAGTCGCGCTGCGCGACGGTGAGCACCTGCTGGGCAGCCTGAGCGTGGTGATGCCTGCCTCGGCCCTGACCACACCCTTGCGCAAAACCACACTGACACGGCTGCAAAGCGCGGCAGGCCGTATTGAGGGCCGGCTGCAAGACCAGCGCGACAAAGCCCGCGCCACCAAAAAAACGGAAGCCCCATGAACGCCCCACTCCCTTTGTCATCTGTGCCCGCCTTGCCGGGTGAAGAACACTTTCCCGTTGTGATCGTGGGCGCCGGGCCCACGGGCCTGATGCTGGCCAACCTGCTGGGCGTGCAAGGCGTGAACGCGCTGGTGATCGAACGCAACACCAATACCGTGGGCGAGCCACGCGCGGTGACCATCGACGACGAGAGCCTGCGCACCGTGCAAGCAACCGGACTGATCAGCGAGGTGCTGCCGAATGTGGTGCAGGGCTACGGCGTGCACTACTACTCGTGGCGCGGCAAGGTGTTTGCGCGCATCGAGCCTAACGCCATGGACCATGGCTTTCCCAAACGCAATGCCTTTCGCCAGCAGGTGCTGGTGGGCCAGCTGCGTGACGGGCTGCAGCGCTTTGCCGGCTCGGCGATCTGGTTCGGGCATGAGCTGGTGAAGTTTCGCGATGAAGGGGATGCTGGCGAGGCCGTGCACCTGGAGCTGCGTCATGACGGTGCAACCAAACACATCAGCTGCAACTGGCTGGTGGCCTGCGACGGCGGGCGCAGCGGCGTGCGTGAGCAGCTGGGCATCACCCTCACCGGCAGCACCTATGACGAGAAATGGCTGATCGTCGACCTGCTGGAGCGCAACTCGGCCTTTCGCCACACACGCACCTATTGCGACCCGGCGCGCCCGGCGATACGCCTGCCCGGGCCCGACGGCACGCTGCGTTACGAGTTCATGCTGCATGAGGGCGAGGACCCCGACGAAATGCTGGACGAGGCGCGTGTGCGCAGCTGGATCCACGCCCGTGAACCGGCCGATGCGCAGCTGCCCATCACGCGCAAGGTGGTGTATGCCTTTCATGCGCGTGTGGCCGGGCGGTGGAAGTTAGGCCGTGTGCTGCTGGCCGGCGACGCAGCGCACCTGACGCCGCCTTTTGCGGGCCAGGGCATGAACAGCGGCGTGCGTGACGCGGCCAACCTGGCCTGGAAGCTAGCGGCCGTGGTGCAGGGGCGGCTGCCTGCTGCTTTGCTGGAGAGTTATGAGCAGGAGCGCAAGCCGCATGCCTGGTCGTTGATCCAGATGGCAGTGCGCATCGGTACCTTTATGCAGCCCAAATCGGCGCTGGCCGCGATGTTGACGCAAGGTGCACTCAAATTCTTCAGCGTCTTGCCGCCGGTGCGCGACTACGTGCTGCAACTCAAATTCAAGCCCAAGCCGCGCTTCTTTGAAGGCTTCTTTGTGGCGGGCCAGGCCGGCAAAGCAGACAAAGCACTGGTGCCGGCCGGGCAGCTGTTGCCGCAGCCCCGCGTGGAACTGCCGGGCGGCTCGCAAGCCGCGCTGGACGATGTGCTCGGCAGCGGTTTTGCCTTGCTGTCCCTGGCCGATGCCGAAGATGGCGGCGTTGCTGCCGCGCTGGCGGTGCTGGCCGTCGCAGGCCTGGCCTGCCGCCATATCCAGCTGGTGGCGCAGAGCGATGACTTTTTGAAGCCTGCCGGTGCAGCAGCGGCGCGCGACTGCGGCGGCACGCTGGAGGCCATCATCCGCAGCGCCGGCGCGCAAGCCGTGCTGCTGCGGCCGGACCGCTACGTGCTGGCCTACCTTGATCGCAACGACCCAGACCTCACCACGCGCTTGCAACAGTTGCTGCGCCCTTCTTCCGTCCCCCAAGCGGCGTAGACCGCAGCTTCCATCCACCTCTGGAGACAACCATGACACCCGTTTTTCGCCCCGAATTCAAACGCCCATTGGGGCGGACCCTCGCCATTGCGTGGCTGGCCGCGTTCACCACGACGGCCGTGCCCATCGCCCATGCACAAAACTTCCCCACCAAGCCGGTCCGCGTTGTCACGCCCTTCCCCGCCGGCAGCGGGCCCGAGGTGGCGCTGCGCCTGGTGGCCGACAAGCTGTCGAAGATCTGGGGCCAGCCGGTGATCGTGGACAACCGCCCCGGCGCGAGCGGCTTTATCGCGATTGAAGCCATCAAGCGTGCGGCGCCCGACGGGCATGAGCTGCTGCAGATGGACAACGCGCAGATGGCAGCCCAGCCTTTCCTGTTCAAGAAGCTGCCCTACGACCTGCTGCGCGACTTTGAGCCGGTGACGCCCATCCTGCGCAACTATTTCTTTGTGACCGTGCCCGCCGGCAGCCGCTACAAAACCATGAGCGACCTGATGGCCGCCGCCAAGGCCGGGCCCGGCCAGGTGAATTACGGCTCCTGGTTTGTCGGCAGCCCGGGCCATATCGGCGCTGCCATGCTGGAGACATCTACCGCCACGAAGATGACGCATGTGCCTTACAAGGAAATGTCTCAGCTGTATGTGGCCGTGGGCAACCAGGAAGTGGACTGGGCTTTTGGCAGCGCCGCCAGCGCGGGCGCGATGCAGCGCGCCGGCCGGACACGCTACCTGGCGGTGGCCGCCCCCAAACGCGTGGCGGGCTTTCCGGATGTGCCGACCGTGGCCGAGTCTGGCGGGCCTGCGGGCTTTGAACTGAGCGCCTGGACGGCCTTGCTGGCGCCCAAGGGAACACCAAAGGCAGTGGTCGAAAAAATCCAGAAAGACGTGGCCAGTGTGCTGTCTGAGCAGGACGTGAAAAACAAGTACGCCACGATGTATTACGAGCCCTACTTTCTGAACTCAGAACAGTTTCTACAGCAGCTGCGCAGTGATTCGCAACGTTATGGCGACACCATCAAGCGGCTGAACATCTCGCTGGACTGAGCGGTCCGTTTTCTTTTTTTTATATCTCACTCTGGAAAGTACCCCAATGAAAATCATCAGTTACCTCCACCAAGGGCAGCCCGGCTGGGGCATGGCCACCGACGCGGGGGTGTTGCCCCTGCACTCGGCGCAATACCCGACGCTGCTGAGCGCGCTGCAAGCCGGCAAGCTGGATGCCATTGCCGCTGCACCCACCAAGGCTGCGGCGCTGCCGCTGGGCGACATCCAGTTTCTGCCGGTGATCACCGCGCCGGGCAAGATCTTTTGTGTTGGCCACAACTACGAAGCGCACCGCATCGAGACCGAACGCGATCCAACACAGCACCCGTTGCTGTTTATGCGCGTGGCCGAGTCGCAGACAGGCCACCAGCAGCCCATCCAGATCCCGGCGGAATCGACCATGCTGGACTACGAAGGCGAGATCGCCGTGGTGATCGGCAAGGCCGGCCGGCGCATTCGCCAGGCCGATGCATGGGACTATGTGGCGGGCTATAGCGCCTACAACGACGGCTCGGTGCGCGACTGGCAAAAGCACACCATCCAGTTCACCGCCGGCAAGAACTTCACCGGCACCGGCGCCTTTGGCCCCTGGATGGTGACGCGCGGCGAGATCGCCGACGGCGAAGAGCTCACGCTGGAGACCCGCCTGAACGGCCAGGTCATGCAGCACACCACCACGGCGCTCATGATCTTCAGCATCCCGGTGCTGATCGAATACATCTCGACCTTTACCTCGTTGCAACCAGGCGATGTGATCGTGACCGGCACGCCGGGCGGTGTCGGCGTGAAGCGCACGCCGCCGGTGTGGATGAAGCCAGGTGACACGGTGGAGATAGAAGTAAGCAAGGTGGGGGTGCTGCGCAACACCATCGCGGCCGACGCCACGCGGTTTTGACAATGACGGCCGCTCTTGAACACAGCCTGCTGGCGGCCGAGGAAGCCCGGCGGCAGGCCATGCTGGCGGCAGATGTGGCCGCGTTGGGTGGTCTGCTGTCAGACACGCTGGCATACACGCATTCCACCGGTGTGACGGACACCAAGCACAGCTATCTTGCGCTCCTTGCCAGCGGTGCGCTGCGTTATGAGACGCTGGAATTCGCTTCGCCGCAAGCCAGGCTGATGGGCACGGCAGGTTTGGTCAGTGCGGTGATGTATGCGACGGTGCGCAAGGGTGAGCTGCGGCGGGATATTGCCAGCTCTTACCTCGCGGTGTGGGAACACACGGCGGCGGGTTGGGTGCTACAGGCGGTGCAGGCTACCGTGCTACCGGCCAAAGCTGCTGAATGACCATGACGCCTGATCCCCAGCTGACCCGCCAACTGGTGCTGGCCAACCGCATCCTGTATGCGCGCGGCGTGGTGGATGGCTTCGGGCATGTGAGTGTGCGCCAGCCCGGCCAGCCGGACACCTTCCTGCTGTCGCGCAGCCGGGCTCCCGCGCTGATTGAGGAGGCCGACATCGGCTGCTATGGGCTCGATGGCGAAGCGCTGGAGGGCAACCCCGGCAAGCCCTATCTAGAACGCTTCATTCACAGTGAAATCTACCGCGCCCGGCCCGATGTGACGGCGGTGGTGCACAGCCACTCCCCCAGCGTGATTCCTTTTGGTGTAACGGGTCAGCGATTAAGGCCGGTCTTTCACATGTCGGGCTTTCTGGGCAGCGGCTCGGCGCATTTTGAGATTCGCGATACGGCCGGCGACAGCGACTTGCTGATACGCAGCCCGGCACTGGGAAAAGCGCTGGCCGCGTCGCTGGGCAATTGCGCCTGCGTGCTGATGCGCGGCCACGGCAGCACGGTGGTGGGCGCCTCACTGGAACACGCGGTGTACCGCGCGGTTTACACCGAGGTCAACGCCAGGCTGCAGGCCGCGGCCATGGCGCTGGGGCCGCCCACGTATTTGACGCAGGCCGAAGCAGATCTGGCCGCTGCGGCCAATGACCCGCAGATTCCGCGGGCGTGGGCCTTATGGGAGCATGAGCTCCGTTTGGCATCCTGATTTTTTTGCGACTCGATCAACCAAGAATGGAAAGAAGCTCTATGAAACTGAAATCACTTCTGAAAATCTGCTGCGTCGCGCTGGCCTGCCAGGCCCTTGCGCCAGCTGCCCTGGCGCAAACCTGGCCGGCCAAATCGGTGCGCATCATCGTGCCTTACGGCACAGGCGGCGGGGCCGACATCCTGGCGCGCCAGCTGGGCGCCAGCCTGCAACAAGCCTGGGGCCAGGGCGTTGCGGTGGACAACCGCACGGGGGCGTCGGGCAATATCGGCTCCGAGCTGGTGGTGCATTCTCCAGCCGACGGCTACACCCTGCTGCTGCAAAACAGCACCATGGTGGTCAACATGGGCCTGGGCGTCAAACTCAACTATGACCCCGAGAAAGACCTGACGCCCATCATGCTGCTGGGCATCACGCCGATCGCGCTGGTGGCGCACCCCAGCATCAACGTCAAAAACCTCCAGCAGTTGCAGGACTACGCCAAGGCCAACCCAGGCAAGCTGAGTTATGGCTCTTGCGGCGTGGGCACGCCCATGCACTTCGTGATGGAGCTGGTCAAACAGAAAACGGCACTGGACGCGGTGCATGCCGGCTACAAGGGCTGCGCGCCGGTGGTGACGGACGTGGTGGGCGGCCAGATTCCACTGGCCATCTTCAGCGCTAACCTGGCCGCACCGTATGTGAAATCCGGCAAACTCAATGTGGTGGGGGTGGCCAGCCAGAAGCGCTATTCGCTACTGCCTGAAGCTCTGACGCTGGAAGAGCAAGGGCTGAAACCGCTGGATTTTTCGACCTGGTTTGCCTTGATGGGGCCGGCCAAAATGCCGCCCGCCGTCGTCAACAAAATCGTGGCGGACGTGCACAAGGTGCTGGCCGATCCTGGCGTGCAGTCGCGCCTGTCGAATGCGGGTGTGGAGCCTTATGAAGGAAACGGGGCAGCGCTGGTGAAACTCATCCGCTCCGACAAGCTGCGTTATGAGCAGTTGGCCAAGGCGGCCAACATCAAACCGGAGTAGGTCTCGAGGAGTGAGTTTTAACGCTGGCTCAGTTGCAGCGCGCCCAGCATGCGCTGCAGCGGCTGGGTTTCCGGCAGCACATACACGATGCTGCGGCTTTTACCCAATACGGGGCCGACCACGGTTTCGTAGAAGCTGACCGGCACCACCACGCAACCCATGGAGATGCGGTTGTCGTCAGGGGTCTCCGATGCCAACCGCTCCGCGCGGCGCTCCGCCGCCGGCGCGGGGCGCAGACGGTGGATGGCGAGCTTGGCGGCGTAGTCGATCCACACAATGGCCTCGCCCTGCAGGTTGTGGCCGGGCTCGGAAACAAAGCGGCCCGCCGGTGTGGTGCGTTCGTAGTCGCGCAGGCTGGCGACACTGCGCTGCTCCATGCCGGGCACGGCATGGTCGCCGGGCGCCAGGCCCGTCAATGCCGCAGAGGCGCCGCGCAGCTGGCCATTGGCCTCAAACACAAAGATGCGCCCGCCCTTTTTATCGACGATCACAAAAGGCAGGCCCTGGTTGTCATTGGCCTCCACCACCCAGCGCAAGGCCTGGCGAGCGTCGGCAGAAGCGGTCGCGGGCGTCAAGCCAGCGGCAGGAGCGGTGGTGTCGGTATAAGGCGCAAGAGGCGCCGCAAAGGCCGGCAGGGAGCCGGCGGCGAAGACAGCAAGTACCGCAGCAAGGGCGATGCGTGTGTGCAGTCTCTTTCCTTTGAACAACATTCGGGTCCTGTGCGGTCGCGCCGTTGGGAGTGCGCGAACGCACATTAAAAATCGGGTGGTGCCGTCTCTTAACGCACCTGGCCGTTGGTTGCACCATGTTAGCGATGCAAGCAATTGTTCTCAACGGAGAAACCCTGAGTTGCTTTGGTTATTTGCTATCTTTTAAATAGCATTAAAGCCTTTATTTATGAGACATCAATTCAGATTTTCCGGCTCCCGGAAGCCGTCGGAAGTGACTGTAACAGTCGCCGTGCACGGTCATTTTTCGCATTGAAGATGCGGACGCGCAACAACTCACTTCAAACAGCGCCCAGGCCGTTACAAGTTACAACTGCGCGGAAGTCCCTAAGAAGCATTCACTACTTCTCACCAGGCTTGATCCTGGAGTTGGCATTACCGCCAGGCGGCTCGCCGAAGCCCCGCCTCGCAAGTTGCATCAGATGCCGCCGGCCCTTGGCATCCGTCGTGCGCCATGCGGCGCGAGCCAACTCGATGAAGGCGTTCTCGGCGGGGTTGATGGCGTCGCCGCCGTGGTCTTCATCCAGCCAGCCTTTTGGCTTTCCGGACTTGCTCTCGATCTGTGCAGCCGCGGCGTCGCCGATGTTTCTGCCCGAACCCTGGGCGTCCCCTTTGAACTGGCTCAGTCCGCCGGCACTCAGGCCGAGTTCTTTGGCAAGCCTGCCCAGCATGCCGACCGGTGACTCTCCGGCGGCCAGCTCTCTTTCGCTGTATTCGCGAATGATGATCAGCAGGTTGTTGCGCCGGGTGCGGTTGATGTCTGGGGAATCCATGTGACGTGATTGCAACAATCAGAATTAATTTTCACCGGCTGGTTGACGATGACGTAAAAAGATTTTACATTATCTCTCATCGGTGCTTAGTCATCGACTTTTACCAACTTTTTAGCTTTTACTTTTAACTCTTTCCACGCACTCATCATGAAACCGATAGCCGCCACCGCAAGACACAGCACCCCCATTTGGGGCGGTGTTGCCGTGCGTCGCCTTGACGTTCAGCTGAGCCAGTGTGGCGAAAAAAATTCGTTTGCATCCTCCTATTTGCGAGCAACCATGCCTGCGCAAAAAAGCCACGAGGATTGCACACCACCGGGAGAAGGAGACGCCTGAGCGTACCTTCTGAATCTCTGACATCCAGAGGCCCGGTATCCGCAAGGAACCGGGCCTTTTTGTTTTCCCCTGACGGTGATCGTGCCGTCTATGCGCTCCAACAAGCGCGGGGTTCTTTAAAAATCAGCAGCGGGACAGCAGCCAACACTGGATGGCGGCGAGTCTCGCAAAAAATTGCGGACATAGCTCAGTGGGTAGAGCGTGAGCCTTCCAAGCTCAATGTCGTCGGTTCGAAGCCGTCTGTCCGCTCCATTTCGGGTGTATCTGTTTCACGTCACCTGCGCGAGATCGAGGAAACGGTCTGGCGGCGTGTGTGCCGGCAACCGGGGTTCATGGCCCCGGGGATGCAGTGCAGTGGGAGATCCCGGCCCGGCGTCATGCCGGCCGCCCGTATGCAGGTACAGCCGAAATGGATTTTTTTCCAAGCAGCTCCAGGTCCGCTTCATTGCAGCTGTGGGCGCCAAAGTATTCGTCACGTTCGTCTAGCTGGCTCAGGACACAAGATTTTCATTCTTGTAGACAGGGGTTCGAATCCCCTACGTGACGCCAATCCAGTGCGGAAGATCGATGTATTTCGACTGTCCGCCAATCAGTAAAGAAGCGCAGTGCCCGAGAGGGCGTAGTGCGGAAACCGGCCTCAAAGATAGGGTGGCACCGGAACTCGTAACCGGAGATTTTTTGGAAGATTGGCCGAGTGGTCAAGAACCTATTCACGGTCTGCCAAAGATTTACGGTTGCATAGCTCAGCGGCAGAGCAGCGGGCTCATAACCCGCCGGTCGTTGGCTCAATCCCAACTGCAACCACCAAAACACTGAGTGCACATTTTTTCTCGCGTTAGCTCAGCCTGGAATCAGAGCATCTGCCTACGAAGCAGAGGGTCGGAAGTTCAAATCTTTCACGCGAGGCCATTGAATTTTCAAGGAGTGCGAGCAGAGCTGGCTACTGCACCGGACTGTAAATCCGGCGTCTTCGGGCATACGGGGTTCGAGTCCCTGGCACTCCACCATTTTTAATCCGTGTGTGGCGCAGTTGGTAGCGCGCGTGCTTTGGGAGCATGAGGCCGCAGGTTCGAGACCTGCCGCACGGACCACCCACTTTCCGGTATCACTTCACTTTTGGTCTGTTAGCTCAGCTGGTAGAGCACTTCCCTGTCCAGGATGTGGTCACGGGTTCAATCCCCGTACAGGCCGCCACTTTTTATACCGGCATTTCACAGCAAATTTTCCACGGGTGTGTAGCTCAACCAGGCAGAGCAGCGGTCTCCAAAACCGAAGGTTGGAAGTTCGACTCTTCCCGCGCCCGCCAACTATTTTCCGGCGGCGTACCCAAGCGGTTGAAGGGTGCGGATTGCAAATCCGCCTGCGTCAAGCACACGTCAGTTCGAATCTGACCGCCGCCTCCATTTCCGCGATTTCAGCGCCTGTAGCTCAGCCCGGATAGAGCGCTGGCTTTCTACCCCAGTTGTCGGCCGTTCGAATCGGTCCAGGCGCGCCACTTTTTCCCAGCAACCAACCTCAAGGAGATTTGCCATGACAGCCAAAAACACAGCAGCCTCCAGGAGGCTGGCCAAACCCCGCAACCGCATTGTTCGTGCCCTGCTGAGTCGCATCATCTCCGCCGGCGGCGGGCCGCATCGCCACGCCCTGCAGAAGCGGGAACGGCCGCGGGATGATCGTGACCTGGATCAATGCGTCCGCGAATGCGGCGAGTGGTGAGCTCGCCCGGTTCTTCATTTCACGATAGCTCAGCTGGTAGAGCGCGCGACTGTTAATCGCGTCGTCCCTGGTTCGACCCCAGGTCGTGGAGCCAATTTTCCTCATAGCCGCATAGCTCAGTGGTAGAGCAGTGCCTTGATAAGGCACAGGTCGCTGGTTCGATGCCAGCTGCGGCTACCAATTTTTTCCTTTCTGGTGCAAGTGGCGCAGTTGGCAGCGCAGCGGGATGTGACCCCGCGGGTCACCGGTTCGAGTCCGGTCTTGCACCCCATTTTTTGCGGGTATAGCTCAGAGGAAGAGCAGCCGGCTTTTAACCGGCAGGCCGGGATTTCGAAATTCCCTGCCCGCACCATCGATCATTTAACTCAGGAGGTTTTGATGCACCATGTTCTTCAGCTCGACATCCAGGGGACGCCCCAAGCCTGGATCACGGCTGAAGAGGCAGCCTTGCACTATGCCACCGGCACCGTCGCCTGGGAGGACGGAGAAAGCCCGCTGGTAACACTGCGCGGCGGCTGGAATGTCGCGCGCGACCGGCAGTCGACTCTGGTGGTCCATCCGATCATCGCGCTGCGCGGCTCGCCCCGCCGCAATCTGCACGACGTGGTGCCGGCAGTCACCAAACCCAAACTGCTGCGCCGTGATCGTTGCACCTGCGCCTACTGTGCCCAGGTTTTCCCCGAAAAAGACCTGGAAGCCGAGCACATCGTTCCGCAGAGCAAGGGCGGGCCCTACTCATGGACCAACCTGGTCAGCGCCTGCCGCCACTGCAATGGCAGGAAGAAAGACCGCACGCCCGAGCAGGCCGGGATGCCGCTGGTGTATTTGCCCTATGTACCGAACCGGTACGAGGATTTTTTGCTGCGGGGCCGTAATGTCCGTGCCGACGTGCATGAATGGTTGTCGGCAAGACTTCCCAAAGGATCCAGGCTGAACTGAGTTCGGCAGCCGAAGCGGCGCATTGCGAAAGCAGTGCGCCGCTTTTTTTTCCGCGCGTTTCTGGATCCAGGCTAGACGGCGCCGCGCTGCCTGAGCGCAAGCGCATGCGCACCCGGAAAAACCTCTGCCAGCGACTTGACCTCGGGCAGCACATAGACCACGCCATAGCTGGCATTAAAAGCCGGCTTGAGAACATTCTCAAAAAACGCCACCGGCATGTTGATGCAACCGTAGGAGATGCGGTTGTCGTCAGTGGTGGGCGATGCGAGGCGCTCCAGCCGGCGCTCCTTGGGCTCCAGCGTGCGCACACGGTGCATGGAGACGGCCGCGTCGTAATCGACCCAGACTACATCTTCGCCTGTCGCATTACGCCCTGGCTCACCCAGGAAGCGGCCGGCGGGCGTGGTGCGCTCCTCGGGGAGCACCTGCGCGATGGGGCGGCCGCCTATGCCGTCCACCGAGTCGTCACCACGTGCGGCGCCTATCAGCACCGGTGTGGCGCTGCGCAGCTTGCCGGAGGGTTCAAAGACAAACACCTTGGTGTTGGCCTTGTCGAGGATCACAAAAAAGAGTTTGCGGTTGTCGCCAGAGGTGACTACCCAGTTGGCCACCTGGCGCGCGTTCTCTGAGGCTGTCTCGCCGCCGAAATCGGCGGTGCGCGGTGTCTGTTGCAGCGCGGCAGCCTGGACGGCATGGACGTCGTAAACAGGTCTCAGCTGATGTGCCCGGAATATCGGCAAGATCACAACCGCCAGGGCTACGCCCCACAGTACACCCTGCTTGATGCCGTCGAAGATGTCCGAACGTGTGCCGTCGGGCGGCGCGCCTTCGGGGGCGGGCCGCCTGAAAAAATCCGGAAGGGTCTGAAAAAAATGTTGCATGCGCGTAGCGTGACGCCGGTGCTGTCAATCGGGGGCGCTGAAGCCTATGCCTGACGCACACGTAAAAGCACCCCGGGCAACCGCTGCATGCTGACATGCTGCGACAGCCCGGGGCGATGTCACACAAAGGTGCATGGCATCCGTAGCTTAGTTGCGGTCAGCCTGGGCGGGACGCTCGGCCTGAAAGCCTGTGGTGTCCGTTGTGTTGGTGCTGGGCGTTGCGGCAGGCGCAGAGGCGTCAGAGTTAGTGACCTGGTTCTGCGCAGGTTGGGCGGTCGTGCCCGTTGCCGTAGTGGATTGCGTGGAAGGGTCAGTCTGGGCGTAAGCCATACCGATGGCGCCTACCACTGCTGCGGCGGCGAATGCGGATGCCAGGGTCTTGGATGCTCTCATGGTGTAACTCCTTAAGTCATGCCCATCACAGGCAATCAGGTTGGTAAATCGCTGACCGTATTGCCAGCTAAGTTCAATTTACGGGGAGTCGCCGAGGCTGCGCCGTCGGCCTCATACGGCCGGCCATGTAGGACAAGCGAGGTCACAAAATGCTACGGGCTTCACCGGTTGATGCAAGGGCACTACCACTGTGAGTAACTGCGCGCAAGCTGGCGCAGCTTGATTCCAGATCGGGTGTTATGCCGCAACCGTGCCCGGCTTGAGGCTGCCGTTCATGGCGGTGCGTTTGTCGGGGTTGCCGCCTGCCGCAACTTTGGGGGCGGCGGTGAACAGATCGACCTGGCGGTCTTCTTCACTGCGCGGGCCGTATTGCAGGTCGGGGCCGATCAGGCGTTGCAGTTCGCCATATCCTGTAGCCAAGGCCGTGTCATAAGCGGCGAAGCTGATGTCGGAGCAGGAAACGGATTCGAAAACCTGCGGGTTGGCGCGGCTTTCCAGAATGCGCCAGCAGAATTCGCCGGGGGATGTTTCCTCGACGGTCAAGGCCAAAGAGCGCAGGGGGGCGCTGAGCTGTGCATTGACCAGGGTGGAGTGGCTCATGAAAAAAATCCTCAAAAAAGTCCGGGCACGCCGGATGTGACGGTGCAGCGCAGCTTGGAGCGCGGCAAAAAGATATCAAGGGGGTGAAACGTAACTTTCAGCGCCGGCGCCGATTGCGCAAGCGGGGCCGGCATTGGCAATCGCGAAAGAACGGTAAAGACAGGGTCGCGCGGGCAGGTACCTGATTTCATTTCAGCGAGAGCGTCGGGTTCAATGAATGTCGAGCGTTCGTAACCACGCCAGTTTACGCATGGAACTGTGACAGCCTGCGGTGATTAGTACCGCAAAAATGTAGGAGAAAGCCGACAGGCGCTCCTGGCGGAGCCGTCACCCGAAATGGTTATATTGCAGGCATGGCCTGCCCTGCATGGTGCGCGGTGGTCCGAATGAAGAATTCATGAAAAGTCTTTACAAATATTTCTTTCGCGGCCTCATCACCATCCTGCCGGTGGCTTTGACGGTCTACCTGCTGTACATCTTTCTGGCGTGGATGGAAACCGCCGCGCTGTGGATGCTGCGGCCGCTGATCGGCAGTTTTTACATCCCGGGCCTGGGCCTGGTATTCGGCGTGCTGAGCATCCTGGTGATCGGCTACCTGGTGTCGAAGCAAAGTGTGCGCAAGCTGCTGTCTTTCGCGGAGATGCCCTTCACCAACCTGCCGGTCGTCAAAAGCATTTATTCCTCGCTCAAGAGTTTTGCCGACTACTTTTCCCCATCCGGCAAGCCGGGAGAGCAAAGCGTAGTGATATTGCGCATGCCGGGCCATGCCATGGAAATTGTGGGCCTGATCACCCGCCGCAGCTTTGCCGACCTTGGGCCCGGCTTCCTGCCCGGCGATCGCGTGGCCGTCTACTTGCCCATGGGTTACATGATTGGCGGCTATACGGTGTTTGTCCCGGTGGACTGGGTCCAGCCTATCGACATGTCGGTGGAAGAAGCCATGCGCTCCTCGTTGATCGCCTGGATGGCGCGCCCACCAGCCACGGGCGCAGGCGGCAGCCACCCCGCAAGCTGAGCGCCGCCCCGGGAAGGGAGGCGTAAGTTTTGTGATCTGTGGTTTCCCACATGGACAAATTGCATGGCAGGGCTATATTGGGCCGGTCTTTCACAACTTACGCATAGCCTGATGCGTCCCGGCCATGACAAACACAACGACAACGAAGACAACAAGCCGCAAGCTCCCTCTCTACCGCTCACTTTACTTCCAGGTGATCTGCGCGGTGATCGCCGGCGTATTGCTGGGGCACTTTTACCCCGAAGCCGGCAAGCTCATGAAACCGCTGGGCGACGGTTTCATCAAGCTGATCAAGATGATGATCGCACCCATCATCTTCTGCACCGTCGTGATCGGCATCGCCGGCATGGAGGACATGAAGAAGGTCGGCAAGACCGGCGGCCTGGCGCTGCTGTACTTTGAAGTCGTCAGCACCTTTGCCCTGATCATCGGATTGATCCTCGTCAACGTATTCAAGCCGGGCGAGGGCATGAACGTCGACGTGTCCACGCTGGACACCAAGGCCATTGCTGCTTACACAGGCCCCGGCAAGATGGTCGGCACCACCGACTTCATCATGAACATCATTCCGAGCACCGTGGTGGATGCCTTTGCCAAGGGAGAAATCCTGCAGGTGCTGCTGATCGCGGTGATGTTCGGTTTTGCGCTGCACCGCTTCGGCGGGCGCGGCACGCTGGTGTTCGACTTTGTCGAGAAAACCTCGCACGTGCTGTTCACCATCGTCGGCTTCATTATGAAGGTGGCGCCCATAGGCGCATTCGGCGCGATGGCCTTCACCATAGGCGCTTATGGCGTGGACAGCCTGGTGTCGCTGGGCAAGCTGATGGCCGCTTTTTATGCCACCTGCCTGATCTTTATCTTCGTCGTGCTGGGCGCCATCGCGCGCCTGCACGGCTTCAGCATCTGGAAGTTCATCAAGTACATCAAGGAAGAGCTGCTGATCGTGCTGGGCACCTCATCGTCCGAGTCGGTGCTGCCGCGCATGATGGAAAAAATGGAAAACCTGGGAGCAAAGAAGACCACGGTGGGCCTGGTAATTCCGACCGGTTATTCCTTCAACCTGGACGGCACCTCGATCTACCTCACCATGGCAGCGGTGTTCATCGCGCAGGCCACCAACACACCAATGACACTCACGCAGGAACTCACGCTGCTGGCGGTGCTGCTGCTCACGTCCAAAGGGGCGGCCGGCATCACCGGCAGCGGCTTCATCGTGCTGGCGGCTACGCTGTCGGCCGTGGGAACGGTGCCCGTGGCCGGGCTGGCGCTGATTCTGGGGATAGACCGCTTCATGTCGGAAGCGCGGGCGCTGACCAACCTGATCGGCAATGGCGTGGCCACCATCGTGGTCGCTAAATGGACGGATGAACTGGATACCGACAGGCTGAAGGCCGGGCTCAACAACGAGACCTGGGTGGAGGCTCAGGAGCCCGAAGTGCTGCTGAACAAGAAGACCGAGCACATGGCGACCGGCGGCCACTAAAGCAAATACACATCGCCAATAACAAATAACAAAGCCCGGCAGGCGGAGAAAACTCCACCTGCCGGGCTTTGTGTTTTAGGGTGCTGTGCGGCGAGCCGTTGGTTTAACGGGCCTGGCGCGGTGCCGGGCCTGGACCGCGGCCAGCGATGTGGCGGAAAGTGATGCGGCCCTTGCTCAGGTCGTAAGGCGAGAGTTCCAGCGACACCTGGTCGCCGGCAAGAATGCGGATATGGTTTTTGCGCATCTTGCCCGAGGTATAGGCCACAAGCTTGTGACCGTTGTCGAGCGTGACGCGAAAGCGCGAATCCGGCAACACTTCGTCGACCAGCCCGTGCATTTCAATCAGTTCTTCTTTGGCCATGATGTAACTCCTTGGGAATTGAAAAAATTGTCGGTGATATTTATTGCAGAGGCGGCAGGCTGGGCGTCAAGCGCAGGCCGGGGCCGAGCGCTCGTTGATCCAGCGCAAGGCATGTTCTGTCGCGTAATGCACGGCCGCAGCCGCGCTGTCAAAAAGGCCGCTGAAGCGCATCACGCGGTCGTGCGTGGCGCTGCCGCGTCCGGAGCGGATGGAGACCGATGCAGCGTAGCCTTCGCCTTGCTGCTTGGCCAGTGGTGAGACAAGGTACTTGCCCACCGAGATTTTGGTGTGATCTGTGTTCATAAAGTCCGTGCCGGATATTTTTCCCGGCTTGATAAATAAGGAGTAATTGGCTTGCAAGCAAGCCAGCGGGTGTTCGGTTTCCACCCGCCAGGCCCTTTGTCAAGGGGCTGGGCTGGTTGAGCCATGAGTGGGCACTGTCGGGAATAGTGCTCGCCGGGAAAACGGAACAGTGCTGAGAAGGTTCAGGGCTGTATGGGCGCTGAAAACACTGTGGATTCGGGCTCTGGGAAGCGCCGCAATTGAGAAGGAAGCCTGTTGGGAAAAGGCCTCGATGTAAAAAGCTGATGCTTTACCGAAGCCTCTATTGTAACCGCCTGGCGGAAATCCCGCCTTTTACCGCCTGCAACGTGTTTCTCACCCCTCAAACTGCGGGTGCAGCTGGCGGATGCGGTTCATGGCCATACCCGCGGCGGCGGTGCGGGTTTCGACGCCCAGCTTGGCGTAGACCCGCTCCAGGTGCTTCTTCACGGTCGCCGGGCTGGAACCCAGGATGTCGCCGATGTCGCGGTTGGTCTTGCCCTTGACGACCCAGTACAGCACTTCGGCCTCGCGGGCCGTGAGTTTGAAGCTCAGGCTCATGGCCTCGACCACCGCATCGTCGGAAATCTCGCGCATCACGATCAGCCAGTCACCCCTGCTCGTGCCCTCGCCTGCCCCGCCTTCAGCGTCACCGGTCTGCTGGTGCAGGCGGAAGGTCAGCCGGCGCGGGCCCTGCTCTACCGCCAGGCGCGGCGGCTCGATCTGGCGCTCGGCGTCCGTGATATGGCGGCGCAGCCAGGCCAGCACGGGTTCAGGGGTTTGCGGCGCCGCAGTGCCGTAGTAACGCATCAGGAGGTCACGCGCCAGCGGTGTCTGCCAGACCAGCCGGCCATCGGCCGCGCCGCCCATACGCACCGTGATGCTGGCATAGCCAAAAGCATCCAGCGCATTGCGTGCCTGGCCGGCCTGGCGCGCCTCCTGGCGGGCGCGGCGGGCGCCTTGCAGGTGCACACCCATGCGCGCCATCACTTCCTTGGGTTTGATCGGCTTGGTGACGTAGTCCACGCCGCCGGCTTCCAGCGCGGCCACCAGGTGTTCAGTTTCGGTGAGGCCGGTCATGAAGATGATGGGGATGTGCGCAGTCTCGGCCATGGCCTTAAGCCGCTTGGCAACTTCAAAACCGTCCATGCCGGGCATCATGGCGTCCAGCAGCACGATGTCGGGCCTGGCCTGCAGCGCGCGCTGCAGCGCGGCTTCACCGCTGGTGGCCACCAGCACGGTGTAGCCTGATTCATCCAGCGCGTCGTGCAGCACCGACAGGTTGTCGGGCACGTCGTCGACGATGAGCACAACGTCGCTGTTGGCCCGGTCCAGCGTGCGGTCCAGGCTCTTGTGCAGATTCGGGGGATTTTCAAGCACGCTGCTCATGGTGGCCCTCCTGGTTGGCGAGCTGGCGGCCCATGACCTCAAACTGGAATTGCCGCGCCAGCACGCGCATGTCTTCGACGAAGGCAGCGGTGCCGGGCTGCTGCCGCTCGATCTCCGCCAGCGTGTTCATGATGCCGCGGTAAAAACCCAGCGTGACCACCTCTTGCAGCGCGGCCAGCTGCGCGGCGGCGGGTAATTCGCGCGGTGCGGGTGCCGACGTGGGAAGGGTTTCCGCCGCCACGTCATAACGCCAAATCAGCGCCAGGCGGCGCTCCAGCCAGGCGATCAGCTCGGTATGGCGCACCGGTTTCAGGATGAAGTCTTCAGGAAGAATGCCCGCGTCGTTCTCCATGCCTTTGTCAAAAGCGTTGGCCGAAACGATGGCCAGGTGTATGCCCTCGTGGCCGGAGTTGCGTATTCGGCGCAGCGTCTCCCAGCCGTCTATGCCCGGCATGGCCAGGTCCATAAAGATCACGTCGGGCTGGTAGCCGGCGGCCAATAGATCCAGGCAGTCGTGGCCACTGGCGGCGGTGCGCAACTCAAAACCCATGGGCTGCAGCAATTGCACCAGCAGCTCGCGGTCCGGCTCTTCGTTGTCGACCACCAGCAGCTTGCGGCGCACGCCCTCATAGCCGTGCGGCCGGCGCCGCGCCGGCTGGGTGAGTGCATCTTTTGCCGCGCCCGCCGGCAGGTGCACCTCGGGCAAAAACAAGCGGATGCGAAATGCGGATCCTTTGCCCGGTGTGCTGTCCACCGTCATTTCGCCGCCCATCAAATCGGTCAGCATCTTGGCAATCGTGAGGCCCAATCCCGCGCCCGGTGTGCCTTCGGCGCTTTGGCCTGCCGTCGCGCCCCGGGCGAAAGGCTCAAAAATCTGCGCGAGCTCTTCTTTGCGCATACCGGGGCCGGTGTCCTCGATTTCGATATGGGCCATCTCGCGCGCGTGACGCAGCCGGAAGATCACCTGCCCCTGCGATGTGAACTTGATGGCATTGCCCAGCAAGTTGATGAGGATTTGCCGAACGCGCTTTTCGTCGGCACGGACCAGTTCCGGCAAGTTGCCGCTGGCCTCAAAACGAAACCCGAGCCCCTTTGCCGCCGCCTGCAGCTCAAACATGCCCGCCATCTCATGCACGCAGTCCGCAAAATGCATGGGCTTGACGTTCAAGGTGAGCTTGCCGGCCTCAATACGGGCGATATCGAGCGTGCCCTCAATGAGCGACAACAGATGCTCACCCCCGCGCTTGATGACACTGACGGCCTGCTTGCGGTGCGGCGGTATGGCGTTGTCTTCACCCATGAGCTGCGCATAACCGAGGATGCTGTTGAGCGGCGTGCGCAGTTCATGGCTGATGGCGCTGATGTAGCGGCTCTTGGCCTGGTTGGCCTGGTCGGCGTGGTGGCGGGCTTGCTCCGCCACCACCCTGGCTTGTTGCAAAGCTTCGTCGGTTTGCCGGTGCGACTCGATCTCTCGCATCAGCAGGTGCGTCTGGCGATTGGATTCTTCTTGCGCCACCTGCCGGCTCTTGTGCGCCAGCACCAGCCACCAGGCCACAAGCCCGGCGATGACCAGCAAGGCCATATAGGCTTTCAAAAAGCCTGAGCGCAGGGCGGCAGCCGGTGCATCCATCATGTCGGTATCAGAAGCCGCCATCAGCAGCGCGGTCAGCTCCTGCCGGTACAGCAGACCGAAAACGCTGGCCAGCAGCGGCACGATCACCAGCATGAGCAACAGGAAATGCCCCAGGCCGGTGTCCAGGTAGGGCCAGGCGCGGCGCGGCAGCAACCAGCGCAGGGTTGCCGACCATTGGGCCGACAGGCTGGCCTCTGGTTTGCACAAATCACCGCAGCGCGCGTCCAGCGTGCAGCACAGCGAACAGATGGCGCCCTGATAGGCCGGGCAATGCGCCATGTCCGGGCCTTCGTAGTCGCGCTCGCAGATCACGCAGCGCTTGAGCGCATACGGTTTGTAGTTGCCCCGGGCATCGGTCTCAGGCGCTTCGCCCTGGCGGGCGATGTAGTAACGCCCCCTGGTTGCCCAGGCAATCAGCGGCGAGGCGATAAATGCCGTGCCCAGCGCGATCAAGGCCGAGAAGGCTTGGGCGAGTGGACCGAACAGGCCCAAATGGGCGGCCACCGACAACACCGAGGCCAGCGCCATCGCGCCCACACCGACCGGGTTGATGTCGTAAAGGTGCGCGCGCTTGAACTCGATCCCCTTGGGTGACAGGCCCAGCGGTTTGTTGATGACCAGATCGGCCACCACCGCCATCATCCAGGCAATCGCAATATTGGAGTACAGGCCCAGCACGTCGCCCAGCGCCTGGAACACATCCATCTCCATCAGCATGAAGGCGATCAGGGTGTTGAACACCACCCAGACGACGCGCCCGGGGTGGCTGTGCGTCAGGCGCGAAAAGAAGTTGGACCAGGCCAGCGAGCCGGCATAGGCGTTGGTCACGTTGATCTTGAGCTGCGATATCACCACAAACAGCGCGGTCGCAGCCACGGCCCAGCCGTAATGCGGAAAGACGTACTCATAGGCCGCCAGGTACATCTGGTTCGGGTCTACCGCGCGGTCCAGCGGCACCATGTGCTGAATTGCCAGGTAGGCCAGGAAGGCGCCGCCCAGCATCTTGACCACACCAAGCAGCACCCAGCCGGGGCCACCCGCCAGCACACTGGCCCACCAGCGGCGGGTATTGCTGGCAGTGCGCGCAGGCATAAAACGCAGGTAGTCGGCTTGCTCACCCATTTGCGTGATCAGTGCGATGCCGACCGTCAACGCAGCACCAAACAAGTGCAAGTCAAATCCTGAACTCGTGCCTTTTTCACCTTTGTAGTGCGTTATCCCCACAAAAGCCCCAGGGTCACGCACCAAAACATAGATAAACGGCACAACCAGCATGACCAGCCACAAGGGTTGGGTCCATATCTGCAAGCGGCTGATGACGGACACCCCGTAGGTCACCATCGGAATCACGACCAGGGCACAAATCAGGTAACCCCAGCTTGGCGGAATGCCCAGCGCCAGTTCCAGCGCATAGGCCATTACGGCCGCCTCCAGCGCGAAAAAGATGAAGGTGAAAGACGCGTAGATCAGGGAGGTGAGCGTCGAGCCGATATAGCCGAAGCCGGCCCCGCGCGTCAGCAAGTCCATGTCCACGCCGTAGCGGGCGGCATAAATGCTGATCGGCAAGCCGGCCATGAAGATGATCAGCCCCGTGGCAACGATGGCCCAGAAGGCGTTGGTGAAGCCGTACTTCACCAACAGGGTGGCGCCGACCGCCTCCAGGATCAGAAAGGAGGCCGCGCCAAATGCGGTATTCGCCACCCGCCATTCAGACCATTTGCGAAAGCGCTGAGGCGTAAACCTCAGCGCGTAGTCTTCCATGGTTTCGCTGGCAACCCAGCTGTTGTAGTCGCGCCGGACCTTGATGACGCGCTGCACCGGTGCCTCAGCTTCGCTGGACGCCGCCGGCGCAGGCGCCCACGGGGGCACGGCCTGCGCAGGCAGGGGCAGCGGAGCGGCCGGGGTGTCCATGGATGGGGCGTCGTCAATACGTCATAAGGCGGAGTCTCTTGAGTGCAGATTCCATGCCACAGCGGTCAAACAGGTGCCGCACGCACCATCCTGTGGCACCATTCTTGCAGCCCGGACCTCACCAACCCTGCCGCAGCCGCCCCCGGAGAACCCATGGAATTGACGCCGAGAGAAAAAGACAAGCTGCTGATCTTCACCGCTGCGCTGCTGGCCGAACGCCGCCAGGCCCGGGGGCTGAAATTGAACTACCCCGAAGCCGTGGCCCTGATCAGCGCCTTCGTCATGGAGGGCGCCCGTGACGGCAAATCCGTGGCTCAGCTGATGAGCGAGGGCCGCAGCGTGCTGACCCGCGCCGATGTGATGGACGGCATTCCCGAGCTGATCCCCGATATCCAGGTTGAAGCGACCTTTGCGGACGGCACCAAGCTCGTCACCGTGCATCAGCCTATCGTCTGAGCAGTACCCCTTTCGCTTCAAGCTTTCACTTCAAATCAATAACACCCGCCCAACAGGAGATCGCTGTGAGTTTTTCCTTCATGCCTTCAACCCTCGCCCGCCGCGCCTTGATGGCTTTGGCGGCCATGCTGCCCGCTGCGGCCTTTGCGCACACCGGCGTGGATGGCCACGCCCACCTGGGTTTCATGACGGGCTTTCTGCACCCCCTGACGGGTATGGATCACCTCGCGGCCATGGTGGCCGTGGGCCTGTGGAGCGCCCTGGCCGCACGCCGCGCCGGGCCTGAACTGCTGTGGGGTCCACTGGGCTTTGCCGGCATGCTGCTGGTGGGCGCGCTGCTGGGCTTGCAGGGCGCGCAGATTCCCGCAGTCGAGCCCATGATCGCGGCTTCACTGCTGGTCACCGGCCTGCTGGTCGTGACACGCTGGCATGTGCCGGGTGTTGCGGCGGCGTTGATCGTCGGCGTGTTCGCCGTCTTCCACGGCCTGGCCCATGGTTATGAACTGGCCGAGGCGCCCAGTGCCTGGGCAACGCTGTCGGGCATGCTGGCCGCGACCGTACTGCTGCACCTGACGGGTTTGCTTGCAGGCTGGGCGCTGCGCAGCGCCAACGCCTGGTTGCCGCGCGCAGCCGGCGCCGGCGTCGCCATTTTCGGCGTGACCCTGCTGGCCCAACTGGCCCAACTGGCCTGAAGGCTCGCCATGATTCCCGGCGAACTCATTACCGACGGTGCGGACCATGTGCTCAACGCGGGCCGTCGCACGCTGACTGTGGTTGTGCAAAACACGGCCGACCGGCCCATACAGGTCGGTTCGCACTACCACTTTGCCGAAACCAACGGCGCGCTCGGCTTTGACCGCGACGCGGCGCGTGGCATGCGGCTGAACATCGCGTCGGGCACTGCGGTTCGTTTTGAGCCGGGGCAGCAGCGCACGGTAGAGCTTGTGGAATTTGCAGGCGAGCGCAAGGTATATGGATTTCGCGGACTCGTGCAGGGAGCACTTTGATGGCAACCATTGGACGCCGCGCCTACGCGGAAATGTTCGGCCCTACGGCCGGTGATCGCCTTCGCCTGGCCGACACCGACCTGGTGGTCGAGGTCGAAGCCGATTACACCCTGCGCGCCGGCAGCTACGGCGAAGAAGTCAAATTCGGCGGCGGCAAAACGATTCGCGACGGTATGGCCCAGTCGCAGAAAACCCGGGCCGAAGGCACCATGGACTGTGTGATGACAAACGCGCTCATCATCGACCACTGGGGCATTGTCAAAGCCGACATCGGCCTCAAAGGCGGGCGCATCGCCGCCATCGGCAAGGCCGGCAACCCCGACACCCAGCCCGGCGTAGACATGATCATCGGTCCCGGCACCGAGATCATCAGCTGCGAAGGCATGATCGTCACGGCCGGCGGCATCGACTCGCACATTCACTTCATCTGCCCGCAGCAGATCGAGGAAGCGCTGACTGCAGGCATCACCACCATGCTGGGCGGCGGCACCGGCCCGGCCACCGGCACCTTCGCCACCACCTGCACGCCCGGCCCCTGGAATATCGAGCGCATGCTGCAGGCTGCTGACGCCTTCCCCATGAACCTGGGCTTTCTGGGCAAGGGCAACGCCAGCCTGCCCGCCGCGCTGCACGAGCAGATCAACGCCGGTGTCATAGGCCTCAAACTGCATGAAGACTGGGGCACCACGCCCGCGGCCATCAGCAACTGCCTGGACGTGGCCGAAGAAACCGACACGCAAGTCGCCATTCACAGCGACACGCTCAACGAGTCGGGTTTTGTCGAAGACACGATGGCCGCCACCAAAGGCCGCAGTCTCTGCGCTTTTCACACCGAAGGCGCCGGCGGCGGCCACGCGCCCGACATCCTGCGCGTGGTAGGTGAGGAAAACTTCCTCCCCTCCTCCACCAACCCCACCATGCCCTATACCGTCAACACGCTCGATGAACACGTCGACATGCTGATGGTGTGCCACCATCTGGACGCAGGCATCGCGGAAGACCTGGCCTTTGCCGAAAGCCGCATCCGCAAGGAAACCATTGCGGCCGAAGACGTGCTGCATGACCTGGGTGCGATCAGCATGATGAGCAGCGACAGCCAGGCCATGGGCCGTGTCGGCGAAGTCATCATCCGCACCTGGCAGACGGCGCACAAGATGAAGCAGCAGCGCGGCAAGCTGCCCGGGGATTCGGACCGGCACGACAACTTCCGCGCCAAGCGCTACATCAGCAAATACACCATCAACCCGGCGATCGCCCATGGCATCTCGCATGAGGTCGGCTCGGTTGAGCCCGGCAAGTGGGCCGACCTGGTGGTGTGGAAGCCGGCCTTCTTCGGCATCAAGCCCTCGGTCATCCTCAAGGGCGGCTTTATCGCCATGGCCGCCATGGGCGACCCCAACGCCTCCATCCCCACGCCGCAGCCGGTGCACTACCGGCCCATGTTTGGCGGCTTCGGCGGTGCGATTGCCAGAGGCTCGCTCACATTCGTGTCGCAAGCCGGGCTCAATGCCGGCGTCAAGGAGCGCTTCGGCCTTGCAAAAACGGTGAGCGCCGTGAAAAACGTGCGCGGCGTGCGCAAGCAGCACATGGTCCACAATGCTTATTTGCCGCGCATGGAAGTCGACGCCCAGACCTACCTGGTGCGGGCAGACGGCCAGTTGCTGACCTGCGAGCCGGCCAGCAGCCTGCCGATGACGCAGCGCTATTTTTTGTTTTAAGGCCTCATGCTTCAGGTTTCCAAAGTTATTTCCCAAGGCGCGGGCCTGGCTCCCGTCCTCGTCAAACGCGCCGCCACTGTCGAACTCGACTGGGATGTGCGCCAGAAAAGCCGCTTCGACGCAACCGACTCCCTGGGTCGCCCGCTAGGCGTGTTCCTGCCGCGCGGCACGCTGGTGCGTGGCGGCGATGTGCTGGTGGCCGAAGACGGCTCGATGGTCAAGGTGATAGCCGCGCCACAGGCCGTGCTGCGCATCACCGCCTGCACGTCGCACGGTTCGCCCTTTGACCTGACACGCGCGGCCTACCACCTGGGCAACCGCCACGTGCCGATAGAGCTCAAGCCCGACCACCTCAAGATAGAGCCCGACCATGTGCTGGCCGACATGCTGCGCGCCATGCACCTGATCGTGAACGAAGTCGAGGAGGCGTTTGAACCAGAAGGCGGGGCCTACAGCTCGGGCGGGCACGGGCATGACCATGGCCACGCCCATGGCGCACACGAACACGCTTCTGGCCCTGCTCCTACGGCAGTGCCTGCGCCGCATGTGCACGGGCCCGATTGCAACCACGCGCATGATCACGGCCATGCGCACGAGGTCAAGCCTGTGGCCATTCAGATTCACAAGCACAAGCCGCACAGCCACTAGGCTGACTATGGACATGTCCGCGCCTCCTGCAGGACAACTTCCGGCATCCAGCCTGCTCCAGCTGATCTGGCTGGCCTCTCCGGCGCTGCCCGTGGGCGGCTTCTCGTACTCGGAAGGGCTGGAGGCCGCCGTCGAGTGCGGCGAAGTCACGACAGAAGCCATGGCCACGCGCTGGCTCAGCGACCAGCTCCAGTTGGCACTCACCCGCGGCGACCTGGCCGTGATCGCCCAGGCCATTCCGGCCTGGCGCACGGGGGACCTGGAGCGCATCGCCGAACTGAACGCCTGGGTGCTGCAAACGCGCGAGACCAGCGAGCTGCGCGCACAAGCCGAGCAGATGGGCCGATCACTGCTTGAATGGCTGCGCAACCATGAGGGTGCGAGCGCAGCGCACATCACGGCCTACGCACGGATGCAGCCAACCTACCCCGTAGCCTATGCGCTCGCGGCGTCGCAAACTGCTGCCGGCGTGCGCGACTGCCTGCTGGCTTATGCCTTTGGCTGGGCCGAGAACATGATGCAGGCCGCGCTCAAATCCGTGCCGCTGGGTCAAAGCGCCGGCCAGCGCATACTGGCCCGGCTCAGCGGCGACATTCCCGGCGCCGTCGAGGCCGCAATGAGCCTGCCCGACGACCAGCGCCAGGCCTTTTCCCCCATGCTGGCAATTCTGTCGGCGCAGCATGAGACCCAGTATTCACGGCTGTTCCGCTCCTGAACCCCACCACACGCCCGTCTTTTAAGGTAGCCCCCATGAGCTTGCACCACATCGCCAATCGCACCAAAAAACTTCCGCCGCTGCGCGTGGGCATAGGTGGCCCGGTGGGCTCCGGCAAGACTACGCTGCTCGAGATGCTGTGCAAGGGCATGAAGGCGAAGTACGACCTGGTCGCGATCACCAACGATATCTATACCAAGGAAGACCAGCGCCTGCTGACGGTGAGCGGCGCTCTCGATGCGGAACGCATCATGGGGGTAGAAACAGGTGGTTGCCCACACACGGCCATACGCGAAGACGCCTCCATCAATCTGGAGGCGATAGACCGGATGCTGGTGGATTTCCCCGATGCGGACGTCGTGTTCGTCGAATCGGGCGGCGACAACCTTGCCGCCACCTTCAGCCCGGAGCTGAGCGACCTCACCATCTATGTCATCGACGTGGCTGCGGGCGAGAAGATCCCGCGCAAGGGTGGCCCGGGCATTACCAAAAGTGATTTATTCGTGATCAACAAAACAGACCTGGCCCCCTACGTGGGCGCCGATCTGGGTGTGATGGAAGCGGACACGGTGCGCATGCGAACCACGCCCAAAGGGCTCAAGCCTTTTGTGATGACCAATCTCAAGACGCATGCCGGATTGGCCGAGGTGATTGCCTTTATCGAAACCAAAGGGATGCTGCAGATGACGACAGCGAATTCCTGATCAGTCCTGGAATTCGCTTGGATGTACGGTTTCGTACATCTTGCCTTCGTTCAGAAACACCACCATCCAGAGCCCAAACTTGTGGTCGGGGTGTTCGGGCATCACCTTGTTCAGCGCCTGCGCGATCGATTTGCGCAGCGGCGGCTCTATGCCTTTGGCCTCCGCGGGCTCCGTCTCAACGCTGATCAGCACCAACGGCTCCTGATCCTGGATCTGGACCCGGGGAAACGACCAACGCGCGGCGGTTGCGTGCACAAACGCAGTGGCTACTTGCTCCGCAATATTGGGGTGAAGAATGGTTTTTGTCATATGAAACACTGGCCTCTTTAATGCTGTAACCGAATGTTTCAATAATCGCAATTTCGGAGCCTCACGTCACGAGGGCCGGAAGAGCTTTCCCCACGAAACGGGAACTAGTTCCAGGAATTAATTCCGGTTTTCCGCATGTTCAAAGCCGGGCGGGTTTTCGGCTTTTTGGCGGCAAGCCAACGAGCTTGTCTGCGCAATTTCTGTTTTGTGCATTTCGCCGGGCGCCGGTTTGGCACTCAGGGGTGCATACATGGCAACGGCATTCGAGGCCCGAAAAGGCATCAGAAGGACCGGCCGGCATCCTCAAAACCGTGAAGGACCGTCAAAGTGAGCAGGCGATTTCCCGGCCACGCCAAAAGAGTCACCAGTCAACGGTTAAACTATGCGGCTCGGAAGCGTGGCAGAGCGGTTGAATGCAGCAGTCTTGAAAACTGCCGAGGATGCAAGTCCTCCGTGAGTTCGAATCTCACCGCTTCCGCCAGCTATTGGCGGCTTTCTTTAGGCGTGCTAGCAATTCACTATCGGGCTCTGCCTCAAGGGCCGCGACAGCGATCCAGTGCTC
>NZ_FPBM01000018.1 GCF_900116715.1 Polaromonas sp. YR568 | reverse complement strand
CTCTGCGCTCCTCGGCCCAGCCAGGACGGGGCAATCGGGAACGGGGACAAATACCAACAAGGACTCGCCGTGGCGAGTCCTTGTTTCTTCAGGTATTCGGTATTTGTATTCGGCTGTTTGGCTGTTCGGTATTCCTTCTCCCACCCCTTCTGTATGCACCGAGGAGCGGAGGGCCAGACGGATAAGGGCAAAAACTTGTTTGAGCGCAGCGAGTTGTTTTTGACCCCGTCTGGACCGAGCACCGCAGGCTGCCCGCAGCGAAGCGGAGGGACGCAGACAGTAGGGTCGCCTTTCTTTTGCTTACTTTTCTTTGGCGAAGCAAAGAAAAGTGAGTTGCCGCCGGGCAACCCCGGCCAGCCACGCTCAGCAGAGTAAGCGCCCATCAAACAAGAGCAGAAATAGGGGAATGGGGAAAAGGAATTACCCCTTCACAACCTTCACCGGCCTCGTCCAATTAGTCAAACTAATCTGCTTACCCCGAGCCACACTAAGCGCCCCAGGAGGCGTACTCTTCGTGATGGTGGACCCACCGCCAACAGTCCCACCCGCACCGATGGTCACAGGCGCCACTAGCACACAGTTACTCCCAATATGCACATCAGCCTCAATCACCGTGCGGTGTTTGTTGGCGCCGTCGTAGTTCGCCGTGATGCTCCCCGCACCATAGTTCACCCGCTCCCCCACAGTAGCGTCACCCAGATAAGCCAGGTGATTGGCCTTGGCTCCCTTAGCCAGGATCGCATTTTTGACTTCAACGAAATTGCCGATATGCACTTCAGCCCCCAGTTGCGCACCAGGCCGCAGGCGGGCAAAGGGACCGATCAGCGCACCCTCACCAACTTCCACGCCCAGCTTTTCGCCGTCAATGTGAGTGAAGGGATGAATCACCGCGCCGGCAGCGATAGAGCAGTTGGCGAGCATGCAATTCGCACCAATGCGCACACCGTCGCCCAGCGTCACCGCACCTTCAAACACGCAGTTCACATCGATCTCGACATCCTGGCCGCAGCGGAGCGTGCCGCGCACATCGAGCCGCGCCGGGTCGGCCAGGCGAACGCCCTGCTCCATCAGGGCCACAGCGCCGCGGCTTTGGTGCACGCGTTCCAGCTCGGCCAGTTGCACAGGGCTGTTCACGCCGGCCACCTGGGCGGCGTCGGTGATCTGGTGGGCAACTACGGCTACGCCGTCAGCGACCGCAAACTTCACGATGTCGGTGAGGTAGTACTCGCCTTGCGCGTTCTTGTTGTCCAGCCGGGCCAGCCAGGCGCGCAGGAGGCGGGTGGGCACGGCCATGATGCCGCTGTAAATTTCACGGATCTCGCGCTGGGCGACGCTGGCGTCTTTGTGTTCGACGATGGCGCGCACCTGGGCTGAGGCTTCGGTGCCGGCCCTCACGATGCGGCCGTAGCCGGTGGGGTCATTCATGCTCAAAGTGAGCAGCGCCAGGCGCTGGCCGTCGCACTGGGCGATCAGTGCTTCCAACGTAGCGGCCTGGGTCAGCGGCACATCGCCCGAGAGCACCAGCGTGACGCCGTCGTCAGCCAGCAGCGGCAGCGCCTGCTGCACGGCGTGGCCGGTGCCCAGTTGCGGCTCCTGGCGCGCGAACTTCAGGTCCAGCTTTGAATCCGACCCCGCAGCGGCTTGCGTAAAGCGGGTGCAGGCGGCTTCAACGGCGTCTGCGCCGTGGCCGGTGATAACGACCGCCTTGCGCGCCGACACCGACGCGGCGCATTCGATGACATGCGCCAGCAAAGCCTTCCCGCCCAGCCGGTGCAGGACTTTGGGTAAGCTGCTCTTCATCCGCGTGCCTTTGCCTGCGGCCATGATGACGACATCAATTGGGGTTGCCATGAAATTTCCTCTGGATCTTGGTCTGTTGACGCGTTCCCCGGCTGCCGGGGCTGCCGCGGGACGCTGTACCCGGATTATCGGCGTGCTGGGCGCCCTGGCGCTGGCCGTGGGCTTGCAGGGCTGCAGCGTGATGAAAATCGCCTACAACCAGGCGGCCGAGCTGGCTTACTGGCACCTGGACGGCCACTTCGACTTCACCGACGCGCAGACCCTGCAGGTCAAGGCCGACCTGAACAAGCTGCAGGCCTGGCACCGGCAGACCCAGCTGCCCGCTTACATCGAGACGCTGCAAAAACTGCGGCAGCAAATACCGGCCGACATGGATGCAGCAGCCGCCTGCGCGCTATATGCGGACGTGCGCGGCAAGCTGATTGCCGTGTCCAACCGCGCCGAGCCGGCCGTGGTGGCCCTGGTCGGAACGCTCAACGCCGACCAGTTGGTCAAACTCGAGGCCCGCTTTGCCAAGGGCAATACCGAGTACCGCGAAGACTTTCTGGACGGCAGCCCCAAGGCGCGGCGCGACAAGCGCTACAAGCAAGCGGTTTCGCGCGCCGAGATGCTTTACGGCAACCTGGAGCACAAACAGCTGGCAGTGATTGGGCACCGGATAGACAACTCGCACTTCAGCGCGGCAGTGTCTTATGAAGAAAAGGTGCGGCGCCAGCAGGACGCCCTGCAAACCATGCGCCCCCTGGTGGCGGGCCAGAGTACGCCGGAGAAAACACAGGTGGCCATGAAGGGGCTGTTTGAGCGCACGCTCAATTCACCCGACCCGGCTTACCGTGTTTACATGGACAAGCTGACGCAAGATGCCTGCGCCGGCTTTGCGGAACTGCACAACAGCACCACACACGCCCAGCGCAGCAAGGCGGTGGAAACGCTGTTGAAGTATGAGCAGGACTTCAGGACGCTGCACCTGCAGAAGTCCTGAGATCAGCGCTTTTATTGGCCGGGCGCCTTGGAGTGCGACTTGCCTTCTTCCTCGGCCTTCTTCAGCTCCGCCGCCTGTGCGGGTGAATCAGGCTTGGCCGCCTTGGCGTCGGATTCGACGTCGGCGTTTTTCAGATAAGACTTGATGTTGTCCTGGTAGTCGCGGCTACCTTCGTAGCTGCCTTCGCCCATCTGGCCTGCGGGGCGGTCGGACGGCTGGGAGGACTGCGATTTGCGCGGCTGGAATTCCCGCGAGCCGCTGCTTTGCTGCTGCTGGCGGTCTACGAAACGGCGGGGTTGCTGCTGCAGCCGCGAGCGGTTGGCGGTGTCCATGCGGGTCTCCTTGGGGGGCTTTTCTGGCGGTGGATCCGGAAAAATCCGGAACAGAGGAGCACCTTAAGGGCCGGCCCAGGGCGGCCGTGTCATCCGCCCCAAGGCCTTGTTGTCAGCGCCCGCCTACGCCTTTGGTTCAAGTGCCCAAGTGGCCAAGTGGCCGCAGCGCTTTACAGCAGGGGCACTTGCGGCGGTGGCGTGTCGTAAAAGTCGGCAATGCGCTCCAGCGCGCGGGTATTGAGCAGCCGCAGCTTGCCGTTTTCGATCTCGTGCAGGCCCAGCTGGCGCAGGCGCCGCAAGGTCTTGTTGGTATGCACCAGCGACAGCCCCAGCGCGTCGGCAATGTGCTGCTGGTTGATGGGAAATTCGATCTGCCCGCCTTCAGCCATGCCCACACGCTCCAGCCGCCGAAAGAGGTGCATCAGCAGCATGGCCACGCGCTCGGTGGCGTTGCGCCGGCCGGCGGTGAGCAGGTGGTCGTCGACCATGCCTTCCTCGCGCGCGGCCAGCCAGGTGACGTCATAACCCAGGCTGGGGTGGTTGCGGAACAGCTCCCACAGCCCGTCGCGCGGGAATACGCACAGGCTCACGTCCGTCACCGCCTCGATGCCGTGCATGGCGCCGTCGGCAAACTTTTGCTGCAAGCCGATGAAGTCGCCCGGCAGCAAGAAATTGAGGATCTGCCGGCGGCCGTCGCTCAGCGTCTTGTAGCGAAAGCCCCAGCCCGAGTAGAGCGTGAAGAGTTTGCCGTTGGGTTTTTGCTCGTGCAGGATGGTGTCGCCGGCGTTCACCTGCGAGATGCCGGTGCGAAAGGCTTCGATGAATTTGAGCTCTTCCGCCTTGACCGGCATGAAGGCGCCGGTCTTGCGTAAGCCACATGCATTACAACGTGGCGGGCAGATGGCGGATGTTGGCGTCGGTATGCTCATGGAAGGAATCTATTAGAACCTGTTCACGGCCATTTGCCTGTGTCTTTTGACATTGTGGAGTACGCAGGGCGCCGTTACATTCGCCGCACATGACAAAAATAAGCACCACCCTGTACGAGATTCTTTATGTGAGCACGCTGGCGCCCGAGGCGCCGCTGAGCGTGGTGGGCGACATCGCGGCCAAGGCCCGCATCGCCAATGCACAGCACGACATCACCGGCCTGCTGATCTTTGACGGCATGCGCTTTTGCCAGCAGCTTGAAGGCGGCCAGAAGCAGGTGCTGGCGCTGCTGGAGCGTATCCGCCAGGACACCCGCCATATCAACATGCAAATCCTGCACCACGGCGAGCTGGCGCTGCGGCGTTTTCGCAACTTCAGCCTGGGTTACTGCATGGTCGAGGACGACGACGTGCTGGAACGCATGGAACGGCTGGACGGGCAGGCCGCGCTGGATGCCTTCAGCGGACTGCTGACGCAACTCGACCTGGACGCCTGAGCTTCAGCCCTGCAGCGCTGCCCACATCTCTTTATCGCGCTCCGCCGTCCAGATGCGCGGATTCTTGATGCCGCTGGCTTCGTCGAACGCGCGGCTCACGTCAAAGGGCAGGCAGTGCTCATAAATAAAGACATGGCCGAAGACCGGGTCCATGCTTTTGCGGGTGTGGTCCATCGCGGCCTTGAGGTCCATGCCGGCGGCGGCGGCTTCCTTGCCGGCTTTGTAGAGCGTTTCGACCCAGCGCTTGGTGTAGTCGAGCGCCTTGTTGACGTTGGCCGCGCCCTTCATGGCCTCTCCGCGGCCGGGCACGATGGCTTCGGCCTTCAGCGCGCGCAGGGCTTCCAGCGTGGCGGGCCATTCTTCCAGCTGGGCGTCGCCGGTGTAAACGCCGGCTTCGTACTCGACCAGGTCGCCTGAAAACAGCACTTTTTCTTCTTCAATCCAGGCAATGGTGTCGCCGCGCGTGTGGCCGGGGCCCGGGTGCCAGACCTGCACCTTGACGCCGCCCAGGTCCAGCACCAGCTTGCCGGGCACTTCACCCTTCACCGGATTGCCGCCGTCAATCACCAGCGTAGGCCAGGTCAGGCCCGGCACGCTTTCGGCGTTGCGGAAAAGACGCGGAAAGCGCTCCATCTCGCTTTGCATGTCCTGCGCGCCGCGCTCGACGATCAACTCATAGGTGCCGCGGCTGGCGATCACTTCCGTCGCGCCCTCGGCCGCGTAAGCACTGGCGCCCAGCACGCGCACCGCGTGGTAGTGCGTCAGCAGCACGTACTTGATGGGTTTGTCGCTCACGGTGCGGATGCGGGCGATCAAATCCTGCGCCATGGCAGGCGTGGCGGTCGCGTCACTCACCATGATGAATTTGTCGCCGATGATCACGCCGGAATTCGGGTCGCCCTCAGCCGTGTAGGCCCAGCAATGCGCGCTGAGCTGCTCAAAGGTGATGGTTTTGTCCGTGAGGTCGGACTGCGAGGCAAAGGCTTTGGACATCGGGGCTTCCTGGTGTTGTCGGGCCTGCGGGCGGGTCGCCGGCAGGGTCTTGGCATTTTACTTAAACGTAATGCATTACGGATTGTTGAACCGCAGACCCAGGAAGACTTCAACAGACTGAGCCTGGCTTCCGGGTTTTTAGCGTGTCGCGCTGGTCAGCCAGTCAGCCGCCCGGCGCGCCAGCGCCTCCAGCGGCTCATCGCCTTCCAGCGTCAACACGCCAGGTTCGGCCGACGGGTCCTGCAGGGCTTCAAACTGGCTGGCCACCAGGCTGGGCGGATAGAAGTGGCCGGGCCGCACCGACACGCGCCGCAGGGACTCCGCCTGGCTGATGGCCAGGTGCACAAACTGCAGACCTTGCGTGGCCTGGCGCAGGCTGTCGCGGTAGGCCGCTTTGAGCGCCGAGCAGGTCAGCACCACGCCGGCCGGGTGGCGCGCCAGTTCGGCGCCCAGCTGCCGCAGCCAGTCGGCGCGGTCTTCGTCGGTGAGGGCGATGCCTTGCTGCATCTTGCGGATGTTGCCGGTCGGGTGAAAGTCGTCGCCCTCAATCAGCGGCAGCGCCAGCTGGTCGGCCACCAGGCGCCCCACGGCCGACTTGCCGCAGCCGGCCACACCCATGACCACCACGCGCACGGGCGGCGCGGCAAGGGAATCGGCGGCGGCGGGTGCGGGGCTGGGCGAAACAGGGGGCATGGTCAAATTATCGCGGCCCGCCGGGGCTTTGCGCGCGGGGTGATGGAATTCAGTGAGGCGCGCCAAAACCCCGGCCCTGTGCGATTTGATGCGCATTTGCTATCGTGGCGGCATGGCCTCACCCCATTCACCCCACAACGATTTTGCGATGTACTGCTGCGAGCTTTTGTCGGGCGTGGGGCCCTGTACGGCCAGACGCATGTTTGGCGGCTACGGCATCAGCACCTCGGGCCTGACGCTGGCGCTGGTGGCCGACCTGGGCAGCGGCGACAAGCTGTGGCTCAAAGGCGACGCGGAAACACGCAGCCTGTATGAAGCCCAGGGCTGCGAGCGTTTTACCTATGAGATGACGCGCAACGGCGTCACCGCGCCGCACAGCCTGAACTACTACGCGGCGCCTGAGGAGGCGATGGAGTCGCCCGCCGTGATGCTGCCGTGGGCGCGTGTGGCGCTGGACTGCGCGCTGAGGGCGCGGGCGGCCAAGGCTCCCAGGAAACCCAAAGCGCCGAAAACAGTCAAGAAGATCACGGCGAAGAAAACCGCAAAGACGCCGATCGCCAAAACAGCCAAGGCCAAGCCAGCCAAGCCCCGCGCCAAGCGCCCATAAAAAAACCCGCAACCTTGCGGTCGCGGGTTAAGAGGTTTTCCCGGAGCAAAAAACTGGCGACTAACTACCTGCGCTTAAACCAGGTTGGACATGGCCAGCACGTTGTAGTTGTGCGGGTGCCGGCGCTGGTCGTCCTTGAAGGTGTCAAAGTCGTGGCCGGTGACGTGGGGCCGGGCGCGGGCGGTGACAAACACCACGGCGACGGGCGTCAGCACCGCTTCCAGCGCGGCGGCGGCGCCCATGGCCAGCCCGCGGGCCAGGCGGCCCAGTGCGCCGGCGGCGAGACCAAAGGCGGCGCGCAGGTCAACCAGGGGCTGCATCACGCCGGCGCGCCAGCCTGAGGGCTCTTTCATCTCGGTCACTTCGGCGCAAGCCGTTGCCGGCTCCCAGCTGAAATACGCAGACGCAGCGTGCCCGGCGCTGAAGGACTCCATCACCAGCGACTCACCCGCCCGCAGAGAAAGGCTTTCGCCCCGGCCGAGGAAATAGTCGCCGGCGCGGACATGGATGTCCTGGCTGGCAAAGTCGAAGGTGGCCCAGACCCGGCCATGCGCAATTCGCAACACGCCGGCCTGCGAGGCACGCAGTGTCAGCGCCCGGCCCGCGCCCAGCTTCCAGAAGCCCGCCAGGCCGGCCACGTGGCCGTTGGTGGCATCTGAAGCCTGTTGCAAGAAACGATCTCCTGAGAGGTGAGCTGCGTGGTCCATGGTGTTCTCCAAAAAGGGCATGAAGTGAGTGATGAGGGTTGAATCATCTCGCTGCGGGCTTGCACAGTCCAATGAAATCGCGGTAAGCTATTGATTCCATAATCGCATCAATCAATCAGGCCCGAATTGCCCTAATTACGTCTTTTCAGCCCCACACTGTCATGCTCCATTCACAAACCCACCTCCGCTCCCGGCCGATCTCCGCCGGCCAGCTGCGCGCCTTTGAGGCCGTCGCCCGCCACCTCAACTTCCGCGCCGCCTCGGAGGAACTGGCCCTCACCCAGTCGGCCGTTAGCCGCCAGATCCAGGGCCTGGAAGAAGACGTGGGCGTGAGCCTCTTCCATCGCCACACCCGGGCCGTGGAACTCACCACCGCCGGCGGAATCCTGCTGCGGGCCGTCACACCCTCGCTGGAGCGCATCGACAACGCGGTGCGGCAGATACGCCAGACCGCCGGGCGCAAGAGCGTGTCGCTCACTACTTTTGCGTCTTTTGCCTCGATGTGGCTGATTCCGCGGCTGGAGGGCTTTCAGCGCGACAACCCCGACATCGACATCCGGATTGATGCGTCGGACGTGGCAGTCGACCTGGACATTTCGGACCTGGACCTGGCCTTGCGCTATGCCCCCGCCAGCCACATGCCGCCGCATGCGATACGCCTGTTCGGCGAGCAGATCACTCCGGTGATCAGCCCCTGGCTGCTCAAAAGCGGCCCGAAGCTGAAAAAGCCCGACGACCTGGCGCAGTTCACCCTGATCGAGGCGGGCGATGCCCACCAGACGCACCTGGAATGGCTGACCTGGCGGCGCTGGCTGGACGAGCACGCCAGCGCCAAGCTGGAGGCCAAGCGCTGGCTGTACTTCAACTACGCCTACCAGATGGTGCAGGCCACGCTGACGGGCCAGGGCGTGGTGCTGGCGCGGCTGCCGCTGATCGCCGAAAGCCTGGCCTCAGGCGACCTGGTGGAGCCCCTGCCGCAAACACGCATGGAGTCGCCCATGAGTTACTGGCTGATCGTCGGCCCACGCAACGTGGCGCGGCCCGAGGTGCTGGCGTTTTGCGACTGGCTCAAAAGTCAGGCGGCGCAAACGCGTGAGGCGATTGGGGATGTGCCGGATCCGGATACGGTGGATAGCCTCGATTAGTCCTGTCTTACGCCCTCTTCCCCTGAGAGAGGGAGCTGGAGGCGTATATCAGGCCGCGCCGCGCTTGAGCAGTCGCCCGGCACGCGCCTGCACTTTGGCGTTCGCCGCGTCGGCATCACCAGCCACATAAGCCAGCTCGCCATTGACGAACACTTTCTCGATGCCTTCCGACAGTGCGATCGGGTCTTCATACGTCGCCACGTCGCGCACGCGGGCCGGGTCCAGCACCACCACGTCGGCGTGCCAGCCGGGCTGCAGCTGGCCGCGCTGGTGCAGGCGGAAGTTGCGGGCTGACATGCCGGTCATCTTGTAGATGGCGGTTTCGAGGGAGAAGAGTTTTTGCTCGCGCCAGTAGCGCGCCAGCACGCGCGGGAAGGCGCCCCACAGGCGCGGGTGCGGGTGCTGGTCGTGCGGCAGGCCGTCGGAGCCGATCATGGTGAGCGGATGGGCGATGACGCGTTTGACGTCGTCTTCGTGCATCTGGAAGTAGCAGGCGCCGCCGGGTTGCAGGCGGCGGCAGGCTTCTTTTTGCTCCACACCCCACTCGTCGGCAATGGAGGCCAGCGTGCGGCCCGTCATTTCGGGGTGCGGGGTGGACCAGCTCACCAGGATGTCGATCACGCCGTCGACCAGGTCTTCACGCAGCACGGTGGAGCCGGCGATGTAGGGGTAGACGTCCATGGCCACGGGCTGACGCGCGGCCAGTGATTCGATCAGCGGCAGCGTCTGTTTTGTGCGGCCCCAGTTGGCGGGCCCGGCGCATTTGTGGTGCGACACGATGAGCGGCACGCCGGCGCTGAAGGCGGTGTCGCCGGCTTCATGCAGGGCTTCGATAATGGTGGCCATCTCGTCGCGCAGGTGCGTGCTGTAGACGCCGCCAAAGCGCGACACCACGCGGGCCAGAGCCACCACCTCGTCAGCGGGCGCGGCAAAGGCGGGTTCGTAAAACAGGCCAGAAGACATACCGGCCGCGCCGCCTTCCATGCATTTCTCTAGCAAAGCACACATGGCGTCGACTTCCGCCGGCGTGGCCGCGCGGGTCAGGTCATCCATGCAGGCAAAACGCAAGGTGGTGTGGCCTATCAGCACGGCGACATTGACAGCCGGTTGCGCGGCAATCACCGCACGCTCATACGCGTCGACGGAGTCAAAACGGAAGGAGTCGGCGCCCAGCAGATTCAGCGGCGGCTCGGGTTGCTTGACCACAAAAGGCGCGAGTGAAATGCCGCAGTTGCCCGTGACCACCGTGGTGATGCCTTGCGAGACCTTGGGCAGCATCTCGGGGTGGTTGAGCACGATGGCATCGTCATGCGTGTGCACATCGACAAAACCCGGCGTGATGGCCAGGCCCGTGCAGTCCACGCGCGTCACATCACTTTGCGCCACACCGTCGGGCAACTTGCCCCACAGGCCCGGGCCCACGGCGGCGATGCGGTCGCCTACCAGCAGCACATCACCGACCGATCCGGCATTGCCCGTTCCATCAATCACCAAGCCGTTTTCCAGCAGCGTCGCACGCGTCATTTGATCTTGCTTTCGTTCACGGCGGCCACGGTGTCCCAATCGAGTTTCGGATAGTGGCGCATGTCTACGCCGCGGGTGCTGAGCACATCGCGCACGCCACCCAGGCGTTTGACGGCCCGGTCGCCCAGGCGCTGGGCCACCAGCACGGTGAGGATTTCAATCACGGTCAAATGCACCAGGTAGGCCTCGGTGCCCACATGCATCACCGGGTCGTCGGGCACATGGATGCCCAGCACAATGTCGGCGCGCTTGGCGAGCTCGGTGCCCTGCTGCGTCAGCGCGATCACGGTCGCGCCTTGTGACTGGGCGACTTCAACCGCTTCGAGCAGCGAAGGCATGCCCCCCACGTGTGAGATCGCAAACACCACGCCCTGCGGGCTGATGGTGGCGGCGGACACCAGCTGCAAGTGGATGTCCAGGTAGGCATTCGACACCAGGCCCAGCCTGAAGAGCCGCGCCTGCATGTCCGACGCCATAAAGCTGGAGGTCACGCCCACGCTGTAGCAGTCGATGCGGCTGGCGCGCGCGATGGCGTTGGCCGCGGTTTCCACGGCCTTGATGTTGAGCTGGGCCTGCACGCCGCTCACGGCGGTGGCAGCGCCCTTGATGACTTTGGAGATGACTTCTTCGGTGTTGTCGTGCAGTTGCACACGGCGGTGCAGCGGCGAGCCGCTGACGGCCATTTCCTGCGCCAGCGCGAGCTTGAACTCGCGCAGGCCGGGGTAACCCAGATCGCGGCAGGTGCGCATGATGGTGGGCACCGAGCTGCCGGCGCGCTGCGCCAGCTGTTCAAAACTTTCGTCCAGCACACGCTGGGGGTCCTGCAGGATCAACTCCAGCACGCTGCGCCGCGAGGTGGGCGCGCTGGCGATGGTGTCGGCAATTTTGGCAAGAACTTGAGAGGTCATGAGTGCTTCGGTTCTGGCGCGCAAACAATGGCGCTGCCTGGTACTACAAACAAATCAATCCGCTTAAAAACAGGTAACGAGTGCATCACACACACCGTAGTTATCGTCCACCACCGGCATCCAGCGCCATTTGTCAAAGGTGGTGCAGGGGTGGGAAATGCCCAGCGCCACCAGGTCGCCGACCTTGAGCGCCGCATGCGCGGGGCCTTCGCCACGCAGGTAGGCATGCTGGTCGTTGAGCGCGGTGACCTTCCAGTCGGCAGGCACGGCCACAGGCGCGGCGCCGGGCGCACTGACGGTCGACAGCGGGATGGGCAGCTCCAGGTCATAAGACAAATCGCGCCGACCCACGGCCAGGATGGCCAGGCCGGGCTCGGGGCAGGACTGCACCGTGGCCCAGACTTCGATGGCGGGTTTGAGGCCATCGCTGTCGTGCAGGCGGGCATTCACGGAGCTGACCAGGCGCTTGTAGTTGCCGTGGTCATGCGTCACGTAGCAGCCCGAACGCAGCAGGCCGCGCACCGGCTTGGAAAGTTTGGGGGTGAGCCAGCCGCTCACCAGATCAAAGATGGCCGAGCCGCCGGCTGTCATCAGCACTTCTTCGCTGTCGAACAGGCCCTGCTGGTCGCAGGCCAGGGCAATGCCGCAGACGCGCTGCATCAGCGTGTCGGCATAGGCTTTGTCGTTTTCAGAGTTGCCGGTGGCGCCCTGTCCCTCGTAGGTTTCGATGCCCACCAGGCGGCAGGCCGGGCTGGCGTGAATAGCCGCGGCCAACGCCATCGCATCGGCATCGGTGCGCACGCCGGTGCGTGCGCCCATCACGCCGATCTCCATCAGCACTTCAAAAGGCGACACCACTTGCGCGGCGTTTGCTTTGAACCAGGCTTCAATCAGCGCGAGCTGGGCTTTCGAATCCACCAGGAAGACGATGCGCAGGCCGGGGTACTCACGCAGCATGCCCTGGATGCCGGCCAGGTCGACGGCATTAACCACCTGGTTGGCGATGATGAGACGCTTGGCGCCTGCGGTGATGCCGGCGCGCATCTGCGAAACGGTGGCGAAGGTCAGGCCCCAGGCGCCTTCGTCGAGCTGGCGCTGCAGCAGTTGCGGCGACATGGTGGTCTTGCCGTGCGGCGCCATGTCCACGCCCTGGCCCTTGGCAAAGCGCTGCATCCAGCCGAGGTTGTGTTTCATCGCTGACTGTTTGACGATGGCCAGCGGCAGCGGCAGATCGCCCTTGAGCACGTTCCAGCCCTGTTTGGCCATGTCGGAGCGGCGCACCGGCGCGCTGTTGTGCGGAAAGCCCTTGTAGCTGCGATCAATCTGCGGGTCGAGAAGGTCTTGCAAGGTGGTCATAAAGTGAATCAGATTATCAGGCGGCCATCAGCACGGGCACCGCGAGGTCGTCACGGATGCAGGCCTTGAAACGGCCCTGGCCCATGTCGCGCAACTCGGGGCGGGTGGTGGAGCAGGCGTCGATCGCGTGCGGGCAGCGGGTGCGGAACACGCAGCCTGAAGGCGGGTTGACGGGGCTGGGGATGTCGCCCTTGAGCGCGATGCGCTCGCTCTTGTGTTCCGGGTCAGGCTTGGGCGAGGCAGCCAGCAAGGCCTGCGTGTAAGGATGCAGCGGGCGCGCAAACAGCTCGGCGGTGGGCGCGACTTCCATCACGCGGCCGAGATACAGCACCACCACGCGGTCGCACAAATACTCGACCACGTCGAGGTCGTGCGAAATGAAGAGCATGGTCAGCGAGAGGCGGTCGCGCAGGTCGCACAGCAGGTTGACCACCTGCGCCTGGATGGATACGTCAAGCGCCGACAGCGGCTCATCGGCCACGATGAACTCGGGCTCTACCGCCAGGGCGCGTGCCACACCAATGCGCTGGCGCTGGCCGCCTGAGAACTCGTGCGGGTAGCGCGCGGCGTGCTCGGCGCGCAGGCCGACCAGCTCCAGCAACTCGGCAATGCGCTTGTCGCGCGCTTCTTTGCCTTTGGCCAGGCCGTGCACTTGCAGGGCTTCGCCGAGGATGTCTTTCACCCGCATTTTGGGGTTCAGGCTGGCGTACGGGTCCTGAAAAATCATCTGCAGCTTGCTGCGCAGTGCGCGCATGCGGCTGCTCGAGGCCGTGCCCAGGTCTTCACCGCGGTACAGCACCTGGCCGGAGGTCGCTTCAATCAGGCGCAGCAGCGTGCGGCCGATGGTGCTTTTGCCGGAGCCGGATTCACCGACCAGGCCCAGCGTCTCACCGGGCTGGATACTGAAAGAAACATCATCCACCGCACGCACAGGCTTGGCGGGTGCGCCGAAATAACGCTGGAGGTTTTTGACCTCAATCAAGGGTTGGTTCTGCGCGCTCATGCGGACTCCACCGTGGCGGTTGCTGTTTCTTCCACACGAATGCATCGCGCGGCGCGGGTGGGGCCTGCCGCAAGCAACGCGGGCATGGCGCTTTTGCAGGAGGCAATGGCCAGATCACAGCGGGGCTCAAACGCGCAGCCCGGCGGCGGCGCCAGCGGGCTGGAAACCTGGCCGCGGATCGCATAGAGGCGGCGCTTGGCGCCGGTCTGGCCGCTGGCGAATTCGCGCTTGCGCTGTTGCGCGGGCAGGCAGGCCAGCAGGCCTTGGGTATAGGGGTGGCGCGGCTGGGCAAAGAGTTCGCGCACAGGCGCGGCTTCCACAATGCGGCCGGCGTACATCACGGCCACATCGTCGGCATGGTGGGCCACCACGCCGAGGTTGTGGGTGATAAACAGAATGCTCATGCCGGTCTCGGACTGCAGGCGGCGCATCAGCTCAAGGATCTGCGCCTGAATAGTGACGTCGAGCGCGGTGGTCGGCTCATCGGCGATCAGCAGCGTGGGGTTGCACGCCATGGCCAGCGCAATCATCACGCGCTGGCGCATGCCGCCCGAGAGCTGGTGCGGGTATTCGTGCAGGCGCTGCTTGGCGGCCGGAATCTCCACCAGCTCCAGCATGCGCAGTGCATGGGCCAATGCGGCCGCGCGGTCCAGCCCCATGTGCAGGCGCACCGATTCGGCGATCTGCTCGCCCACGGTGAAGACCGGGTTCAGGCTGGTCATGGGCTCCTGGAAGATCATCGCGATTTCATTGCCGCGAATGCGCCGCATCTCGGGCTCGGGCAAGGACAGCAAGTCCAGCGTCTGGCCGGCGCGGTTGGTGAACATCGCTTCGCCGCTGACTTGCGTGGAGGCGGTGCGCGACAGCAGGCGCATCAGCGTGAGGCTGGTCACCGATTTGCCGGAGCCGGACTCGCCGACCAGCGCGGTGGTCTTGCCGGGGCGGATGCTGAAGCTCACGTCGGCGACCGAGCGGATCAGGCCTTCGTCGGTGTCGAAGAAGGTGCTCAGGTGGCGCACGTCGAGGCGTGTGCCGGCTGGAAGGGGTGTGGGGGAATTCATGGGGTCGTTCTTTTGATCGACTTGCTTACATCGATTTTTTGAGCCGCGGGTCCAGCAAGTCACGCACGCCGTCGCCCAGCAGCTGCAGCGACAGCGCCGTCAGGATGATGGCCAGGCCCGGGAAGAGCACGATCCACAGCGCCTCGTGCGCATACTGCTGGCTGCCCGCGACCATGGTTCCCCACGTCGGGATTTCAGGCGGCACGCCCACACCGAGGAAGGACAGCGCGGCCTCGGCCAGGATGGCATAGGCAAAGATGAACGAAGCCTGCACCAGGATGGGCGACATCAGATTGGGCAGGATGTGGCGCAGCAGAATGCGCCCTGTCGAAACGCCCACGGCGCGCGCGGCTTCGACAAACAGCAGCTCGCGCACCACCAGCGTGGAGGCACGCACCACACGCGCCACGCGCGGCGTGTAGACCAGCACCAGCGCAAACACCACGTTGAGCATGGACGGCCCGAGGATGGCCACCAGCGCGATGGCCAGCAGGATGTCGGGGAAAGACATCATCGCGTCGACCACCCGCATGATGGGCGCGTCGAGCCGGCGGAAGAAGCCGGCGACGAGGCCGAACAGCGTACCCAGCGCGATGGAGCCGATGGCCGTGAGCGCCGCAATCGTCAGCGAATAACGTGCGCCGAAAGCAATGCGCGCAAACAGGTCGCGGCCCAGCTCGTCGGTGCCCAGCAGATGCTTGGCCGTGGGCGCGGAGAGGCGCTCGCGCACCGCCGTGTCGTTGGGGTCGTAGCCGCTGACCACATTGGCCAGCAGCGCAACGGCGACCACGATCAGCAGGCAGATGCCGGCCGCCAGCACGATGCGGCGGCGGAAGAGTTTTTTCAGCGTGAGTGGGATCTTCATGGCTCAGTACTTCACGCGAGGGTCGACCAGCATGTATAGAAGGTCGGTCAGGAAATTGATCACCACATAAATCATGGCAATCACCAGCAGCGCGCCCTGGATGACCGGGTAGTCGCGGCGCAGCACGGCGCTGACCACCAGGTTGCCAACGCCGGGCAGGCCGAACACGGTTTCGGTCACAACAGCGCCGCCAATCATGAGCGCGACCGTCAGGCCCAGCACGGTGACGATGGGCACTAGCGCATTGCGCAGCGCGTGCTTGAGCACCACCACGTTTTCAGACAGGCCCTTGGCGCGTGCGGTGCGCACATAGTCTTCACCCAGCACGTCTAGCATGGAGGCGCGGGTGAAGCGGATGATGAGCGCCGAGTTGAGCACACCCAGCACCACCGAGGGCAGCACCAGGTAATGCATGCGCTGCGCCAGCGTGGCGCCCGGGTCGCCATAGCCGGAGACCGGGAACCAGCCCATGGAGACGGCAAAGATCTGCATCAGCACCAGGCCGAACCAGAAGCTCGGGATGCTGGCGCCCAGCATGGCAAAGCCAGTGAAGAGCTGGTCGATGAATTTGCCGCGAAAGACCGCCGACACGATGCCGCAGGGCACGCCGATCACCGCCGCGATCAAGACCGACAGCAGCGCCAGCAAGGTGGTGGGCTCGGCCCGCTCCCACAACGCCTGGGTCACAGGGCGCTGCAAAAAGATGGACTGGCCCAGGTTGCCCTGTGAGAGCTCTTTGAGCCAGTAGCCGAACTGCACGGGCAGCGGTTTGTCCAGCCCGTAGAGCTTTTGCGCGCTGGCAATGTCTTCGGCCGTGGCCTGGTCGCCCAGCAGCACCGCGATCGGGTCGCCCGACGCGGCGCGTGTGAGGACAAAGACGATGACGGCGACCAGCGCCATCACCACCAGCATGCCCATGACTCTTGACAACAAATAGCGGGTCATGACCTTGGTTTTTCAGCAGTGGGGGTGTTGTTATTTATGGGGAGAGCGTTTCATTCCAGTTCGTCCTGAGCCTGCCGGGAGACTTGTAGTTTCGACAGGCTCAAGTGAACGGATCTGGCGCTCTTAGTTCTTCAGGCCAGCGTTCCAGAAGAACGGCCAGGTCGAGGGGACGTAACCCTGCAGCGCTGGGGATTTAGCCGACAGGCTGTTGAACTTGCCGACGTTGATGTAAGGCACTTCGTCGTACACCACCTGTTGCACCGCACCCCAGAGGGCGCCGCGCTTGGCGGGGTTGGTTTCCTGGTTCAGCGCGGCCAGCGTGGACTGCTTGGCAGGAGACGACCACCAGCCCGGCGCACCGTCGCCCAATTGCGGCGGCGACAGCATGGGCTCTGGGAACTGGCCCGAATGGGTGATGTAGATGTCCCACAGCTTGGAGTCGCCGCGGCGCTGCACCAGCGTGGCCCAGTCGACCACATTGAGCTCGGCCTTGAAGCCGGCGCGCTTGAGCTGCTCGGCCATGATCAGCGCCATGTTGTAGTGGAAGTCGTACTGGCGGCTGGTCAGGATGCGGATGGTCTCGCCCTTGTAACCGGCGGCGGCCGACTGGCCCTTGGCCTTGGCGGCGTCGCGCTCGTTGTACAGGTTGGAGCCGGCGGTCGAGTAGAACGGCGTGCCCTTGGGGAAGTGGTTGGGTTCCGCGGTGAAGAAGCGCGTGTCGCCGAAACCGGCGGCCAGCATTTCACCCACGCCAAAGCTGGTCTGCACCGCCTTGCGCAGCGGCAGCGAGGCCATCACGCCTTCCTTGGTGTTGAACACGAAGTAGGGAAAGCCGAAGGACGGCGTGAGGATGGGCACCGTCTTGCCACCGGATTTTTCCAGGCGGCCGAGGGCTTCGGTGGGCAGCAGGTCGGCAAAGTGGTACTGGCCGGCCAGCGAGCCTTCGACGCGGGTGTTGGCGTTGGGCACAGGGATGAAGCGCAGCTCTTCAGCCACGGCAACCTTTTTGCCGCCATAACCGCTGGCCGCTTCCTTGCGGGCCGAGTACTGGTCGAACTTGGTCAACAGCACGTACTGGTCGGGGCGGCGCTCCTTGAACTTGTAGGGGCCGGTGCCAATGAAGTCTTTCAGCGGCGTGGCAATCGATTCCTTGGCCATGATGGCGGCCATGCCGGAAGGCAGCGCCAGCTGGGGCAGCAGCGGCGCGTAAGGCGCCTTGAGGACGATTTCAACGCCGTTGGCGCCGCTGGCCGTCAGGCTGTCGATTTCCTTGGCAAGCGCCTTGCCGCGCGGCGAGACTTCCATCCAGCGTTTCAGGCTGAGCACCACGTCTTCGGAGTTGAGTTCGCGGCCGTTGTGCAGCATGACGCCCTTGCGCAGGGTGATGCTGTAGCGCTTGCCGTCGGCCGAGACCTTGGGCAGGCTTTCGGCCAGCATGGGGATCATTTTCCAGTTGGCGTCGAAGGTGTAGAGCGGCTCATACACGTGCTGCATGATGGTGGCCGTCAAATCGGCGGTGGTGGCCATCGGGTCCAGCGTGGCGGGCTCGGCGATCATCGCCAGGTTGAGCGCCGATTTGGAAAGTGCCTGGGACTGTGCGGTCATCGGCAGCAGGGCCGAACCACTCGCCACCAGGGCCAACGCAACCGCCGTGCGACGGCTGATCAAGAACTTTTGCAGCATGCCGATCTCCTTAAAAGTGAAAGTAATTTTCAACTTGCAAAGAATATGCCACCCAAAAATACCTATAAATTGGTATAAACCCTAGGAAATAGGCCTTGAAACTGAAAATATATTTCAGTTTCGGGTTTATGCTGCATGGCTTTGGGGCGTTGCGCCCCGCCTGCTGCGGCCCTTTGCACCACTTGTGGGTGTGAAGGCCGCTCCCTTTGTTGACCGCCCGTAGCTGCGCACGGCAGTTACCCATTGTTTACCTATTAAGGAGTCTTCGCAATGTCCGCACTTGAATACCTAGGCAACCCCCCTATCGCCTCCGACCACCAGCCCCGCCCTTTTTCACCCGCCGTGCGTGCCGGTGATTTTGTGTACGTGTCCGGCCAGGTGCCCGGCGACGAAAAAGGCGAGATCGTGCAAGGCGGCATTGAAGTGCAGACCCGCCAGGTGATGAAAAACATCCAGGCCGCGTTGGCCCTGGCCGGCTGCACGCTGGACGACGTGTGCAAGACGACGGTGTGGTTGCAGGATGCGCGGGATTTTGGGAGTTTTAACCGGGTGTATATGAGTTATTTTTCGGGCGGTAAACCGGCCCGGTCTACTACTGAGGCTCGGTTGATGGTTGATGCTCGGGTTGAGATTGATGTGGTTGCGTATAAGCCTAAGGGCTGAGGTCTGTTGTTGATTTGATGGACGCTTGCTCTGCTGAGGGTTGCTGGCCGGGGGTTGCCCGGCGGCAACTCACTTTCTTTTGCTTCGCCAAAAGAAAGTAAGCAAAGAAAAGGCGACCCGCAGTCTGGGTCCCTACGCTTCGCTACGGGCAACCTGCGGTGCTCGAGCCAGCCAGGACGGGGCAATCGGGAACGGGGACCAAATACCAACAAGGACTCGCCGTGGCGAGTCCTTGTTTCTTCTGGTATTCGGTATTTGTATTCGGCTGTTTGGCTGTTCGGTATTCCTTCCCCACCCCCTTCTGTATGCGCCGAGGAGCGGAGGTCCAGACGGATAAGGGCAAAAACTTGTTTGAGCCGAAGGCGAGTTGTTTTTGACCCCGTCTGGACCGAGCACCGCAGGTTGCCCCGGAGCGCAGCGCAGGGGACGCAGACAGTAGGGTCGCCTTTCTTTTGCTTACTTTTCTTTGGCGAAGCAAAGAAAAGTGAGTCGCCGCCGGGCGACCCCGGCCAGCAGCTCTCAGCAGAAGGCGCGCAGGCCGGAGCAACACCCGGCGAAAACAAGAAAACTAAACCCCATCCCAGGTCGCACCCCGATACCAAGCATGGTCAGCCATCCGCAACATAGGCTTATCCCCCCCCGTATCCCCATAGGCATACAACATCATCCCCTCCAGCGCCGCAGCACCAAACCGCCCAGTCACCCAGGCTTTGAGCCGCAGTACCTTTTGCTCGCCATAGCAATTGGGCGTCCGCATACGGCCCGTCAGGCGCGCGGAATCCCCTTCGCCCTCGACTTCCATCTCAGTGCAGATCAGCGCATCAAACCCCAGCTGCGCTGCCACGCGCGGCAGATAGATATCAGGCGAAGCACTCACCATCACGCAGCAATGACCGGCTTCCTTGTGCCAGGCCAGACGAGCCATGGTGGCTTCGCGCAACTGGCCGGGGAAATCCTGCGCCAGCCAGCGGGTAGTCCAGTCTTCCATTTCTTTGAGGCTGCGGCCGGCCAGTGTGGACTGCATGAGCTTGCCTTTGGCGACATCGTTGGGCACCACGCGCAACGCATAACCAGCCAGCCAGGGTGAGCAACGCAGCAAGGCTGCCAGAAAGCGCGGCCAGCCCAGGCCGCGTGCCAGGAAAGGCACGAAGGTGTCGCGCTGGGTCAGTGTGCCGTCGAAGTCGAAGGCGGCCACCACCAGCGGGGTGTCTGGTGCGCTTACCTCGGGCATCGCGCCTGGCCGCAATAGCGTTCGCAAAAAGGGCAGCCCGTCATGGGCAGCCAGGTGGGGATGTTGAAGTAGCGCTTGAAGGCCACGCCCAGCACGCCTTCGCGATACGCGGGGTAGTTAAAGCCTTTGCCTTCCACCGCGTAAAAGGGAACGCCGTTTTGCTCAAAGGCGAGCTCGCGCACCGACTCGAAGTAGGGCGCAAATTCTTCCAGGCGCGGCTTGTCGGCGACGATGATGCGCACCGTCTTGCCCTGGTAAAGCGAAAAATCGACCAGCATGTCGTCTTGCCGTGCGTGGAACTTGCCGACGCCGAACACCGGCATGTACTGGCGGCGCTCAAAACCGAAAATCGACGCGGGTGTGTAGGCCTCGCCCATCAGCACCACGCCGGGCGCCGTTACCTGTTGCAGCATCTCGGCGGTTTTGTAGCTGCGGATGATTTGTGGATACAGCTTTGTGCTGCGCCAGGTGTCTAGCGAGGTCATGTACAGCCCCGCCACCACCAGCACATGCAGGCCGGCAAACACGGCCAGGCCTTTGGCGCAGGCCTTGAGCCTGTCGGCCGGCAGTGCGAATGCCAGAAACGCAAAACCGAAGGGATAAAACGACAGCACCCAATGCAGGCCAATGACCTTCTTGGCCGAGAGCAGCGCAAAAAACAGCAGCGGCACCACCACCAGGCAGGCCAGCAGGCGCTGCGAGCGGGCGGTGGCCACCAGCGCCTGGCGGTACCTGAAGGCCATCCACACCGCCACGGGGGTGATGAGGTAAACCATCATGCCGATGTAGGTCAGCGGTTTGCGCCACTCGAACACCGCATCTTCATTGCGGTTGTACACATTGAACATGATGTTGGACCAGCCATGCGACATGTTGTAGGCGATGTTGATGGCCGGGCCGGGCAAGGCGCACAGCACCAGCAACGCAAAACCGGCCAGCCGGTCGCGGCGGTACAGCACAAAGTAGACGAAGTATGTGAAGCCCAGCACCACCGAGAAGTATTTGGACAGGAAAGCGCAGCCCAGGAAGAAACCCGACAGGGCATAGAGGCCCCAGGCGGCGCGGTCCAGCTGTGCGCGGCGCTCGGCGCGCATGAGCGCGGCGACCGACAGCGCCGACCAGAAGATCAGCGGCGTATCGGTGGTGATCAGGGTGTTGAGCCAGTTGAGCGGAGCGAGCCAGAAGAACAGCACGGCCCAGGCGGCGCGCACTTTGCCCGCCGGCTTGAGCGCCCACCACAGCGCCGCGCCCAGCGCCAGCGGCAGCAGCACGATGGGCAGGCGTATGGACCAGAGGCTGTCGCCCAGCGTGGCGCGCATCAGCGCGATCAGCCAGCCCACCATGGGCGGGTGGTCTGAATAGCCCCAGTCGGGGTACACACCCCACCAGTAAAAGAAGGCCTCATCGCCGGTGACCGGAAAGGTGACGGCAATCCAGAACCGCAGCAAGAGCGAGAGCAGGCCTGCTGCCAGCAGCCAGCGGCTCAGCGAAACGGGAAAGGCGGCGGTGTCGTGGTTCTGGGGCATGAAACTCGGGACTCGGGGGAATCTGTGTGGCGGCCCTGCAAGGGGCAGGCAATGGCAGGAAACGGCAGGAGATGGCAGGAGATGGCAGGAAAAAAGGCCAGCGGGCCTAGCGAAAGCTGATTTCCTTGCGGATGGCCGCACTATAAAGCAAGGCCACCACGCCAATGCCCACAGCCAGCCAGAGCGTGAGCAGCCGCACCAGCACCGTGATGGACAAGGCGGCAGCCGGCGTGGCGCCCTGCGCCACCAGCAGGCCGGTCAGCACGGCCTCGGTGCCGCCCAGCCCGGCCGGCAGCGCCGACAAAGCGCCGGCCACCATGGCCACCGCGTAAAAGCCGGTGGCCGTCAGCAACTCAAGCTGCACATTCATGGCGCGGCAAACCAGCCAGACAGCCAGGCCCTGCGCCGCCCAGGCCGCCAGCGTGAGGCCAAACCATAGCCAGGGGCGAACCGATAGGCAATACCAGGCCTCGCGCAGCCAGGGGAGGCCCGCAAAAACCCGGTCCCGGTGTTTGAAGAGCAGGCCCAGAATCGCCAGCAGCACCAGCGCAGCGGCGGCCAGCAGACTGGCTATCAAGGTTGACGCAGCCTGCAGCGCGCCGTGCCCCAGAACCCAACCCAACGCCGGCAGGCACAGCAACAGCAGGCACAGCAAGTCGGCCAGGCGCTCAGCGCCGAAGATGGCCAGGCTTTGCGCCGCGCCCAGCGGCTGGCGTGCCAGCATGAGCCCACGCACGGCCTCACCGACATTGCCCGGCGTGGGCGTAAAGGCATAGCCCGCCAGGTAAAGGCGCAGGCCCTGCACCAGGCCGAAGTGGCGCCCGTAACGCCCCATCCAGAATCGCCAGCGCAGGCCGCGCAGCAGGTAATTGAGCAGGCACAGGGCCGCAGCCTGCGCGCCTGTGGCTGACCAGAGCAAGGCGAGCGAGGTTTTGGGGCTGTCGCCCCAGATCAGCAGCACGGCGGCGTATGCGGTGGCCACCACGCCGAGCACCAGCAAGAGCCGCTTGAATGGCAGGCCGCCCGCTGCGGACTTTGCGCCTGCGAAATCGGCCTTGGGTCTCACAGCCGGTGGCTCAGGAAGATGGCCAGCCACAACACGCCGGCCGCCAGTATCCAGGGGTCGCGCAGCATGTCGCGCGCCACGTCTTCACCGCGGCCGCGGTGCACCTGGTAGGTGTAGCGCAGCATGCCGAAGATGACCACCGGGACGGTGTAGAGCAGGCGCTCGCCGTGCTGCAGCTGGGCTTCGGGGCTGGTGGCAAAGAGGCTGTAGGTGGCCAGGGTGGCGGTCATGGTGACGGCCATGAAGGTGTCCAGCAGCGCCGGCGGGTAGTGCGCCAGCACGGCGCGCTGGCTGCCTTCTTCATGAAAGCTCTCGGCCTTGCGTTTGGCAAAACCCAGGAACAGCGCCACAAAAATGCCGGTGAGCAGCAGCCAGCGCGACGGCGGGATGCCGACGGCCACGGTGCCGGCCAAAAGCCGCAACATAAAGCCCGAGGCGATGATGGAGACATCGACCACCGGCACCTGCTTGAGCCGCCAGGAATACGCCAGGTTGAGCACCGTGTAGACGCCGAGCAGCGCCAGCAGGGTGCGGTTGCCGGCGGCCAGCAGCAGGCCCGCCACCAGCAGCAGTCCGGCCAGCACCAGCGCCACCGGCACGGCCACCGCGCCGCTGGCCAGCGGCCGGTGCCGTTTGGTGGGGTGCAGGGCGTCGCTCGCGCGGTCGTGCCAGTCATTGATGATGTAGACCATGCTGGAGAGGCAGCAGAAGGCAGCGAAGGCGTAGAGGACGCGCAGGTCCAGCGCGGTGTCCTGCCAGTTCTGGCTGAAGACCAGGCCGGCAAAAACAAAGACGTTTTTCAGCCACTGGTGCGGCCGCATGAGCCGGATCAAGGCCAGCGGTGAGGAGGACGAAGATGTCATCGGCAAGGGGGAAGGAAGGGGAAAACACCCCGTGGGAAAGCGGGCTTCAAGCATAACTGACGGGCAGGCAGCGCACATTAGCGAATACGGCCAAAATGAGGCCATGTCTCTCGCCCCCTCCCCCACCCTCACTCCCGCCACCCTGCCCGCCGTCTCGCCCCATGCCCTGCAACTGATCCAGGCCCTGGTGCGCATGAACACGGTCAGCGACAACAGCAACCTCGAGCTGATCCATTTCGTGCGGGACGAGCTCAAAAAACTGGGCGTGGCCAGCCGCATCACCACCAATGCCGCCAAGACCAAGGCCAACCTCTTCGCCACACTGGGTGAAGGCAAGCCCGCCGGCATCATCCTCTCAGGCCACACCGACACCGTGCCCTGGGACGGCCAGGACTGGACGCTGGACCCGCTGTCGGCGGCCATTAAAGATGGCCGGCTCTACGGCCGCGGCAGCTGCGACATGAAGGGTTTTATCGGCATGGCGCTGGCGCACGCCGGGGAGTTCATGAACAGCCAGGCGCCCTTTGCGGTGCACCTGGCGCTGAGTTATGACGAGGAAGTCGGCTGCCTGGGCGTGCGGGAGCTGATCGCCGACATGAAGGACGCCGGCATCGCGCCGCTGGCCTGCATCGTCGGCGAGCCCACCAGCATGGTGCCGGCCACGGCGCACAAGGGCGTGTACCGCTACAAATGCTGCGTGCGCGGCAAAGAGGCGCACTCTTCGCTCACGCCGCAGTCGGTGAACGCCATTGAGATGGCGGCGCGCGTGGTCGGCAAGCTGCGCGACATGGGCGAGGGCTTTGAGGCCAACGAGCCGCGTTATGAAGGTTTTGACGTGCCCTTCAGCACCACCAGCGTGGGGCAGTTCCACGGCGGCATTGCCGACAACGTGGTGCCGCGCGATGCCGAGTTCCGTTATGAATTCCGCAACCTGCCCACTGCCGATGCGCATGCGATGCAAAAAGAAGTCGTCGCTTATGCGGAGCGTGCGCAGCCGGCGATGAAAAAGATCGCGCCCGACGCGGGCTTCAGCTTTGAGACGATTTGTGAGGTGCCCGCCTTCCTGGGCTCGGCCGGCGATGCGGTGACGCAATTGGCACAGCGACTGGCCCGCACCAAAGAAACCACGCTGGTCGCCTTCGGCACGGAGGCGGGCCTCTTCAAGGACGCCGGCATTCCCACCGTGGTGTGCGGCCCCGGCAGCATCAACCAGGCGCACCAGCCTGATGAGTATGTGAGCCTGGAGCAACTGGCCCGCTGCCAGGACTTTATGCACGGCCTGCTGGCCACGCGGCAAATTGCCTGAATAAAAAAACGCCCGGGCAAGCCGGGCGTTTTGTTTGAGGACTGGCTCTACCAGGCGATCAGGTTCGCACCCGGCCGTCGCCAGTCAGCATTGAAAGCTCCACGAAGCTCGACGCCACATGGTCTGTCGGCGAGAACGACACCGAGAACCCGCCCAACGACTGCGTGCCTATGCTTTCCAGGCCGGAAATCAGCGATTCGCGGGTGATCTTGGCGCCGCCGCGCCTGATTCCATCGACCAGCACCTTGGCGGCCACATAGCCTTCCATGCTGGAGAAGTTGATCTGCGCGTCCTTGCCGGCGGCCTTCACGGCCTCCACAAACTCGCGCGCAATCGGGCGGGCCGTGTTGTAGGGCGAAGGCATGACCTGCGACACCACGACGCCCGCGCCGTCCTTGCCCAGCTCGTCAGCCAGCGCCTGCGTGCCGACAAAAGACACGTTGTAGAAAGTGCCTCCGTAGCCGGCCTTGCGGGCCTCGCGGATAAAGGCGGCGCAAGCCTTGTACGCGCCGATCTGCACCACCGCATCGGGGCCTGCGGCCACCAGCGTGCTGACGGCCTTGGCCACATCGACCGAATTGCGCTCGACCGTTGCCGTCGCCACAGGCTTGAGGTTCTGCGCGCCCAGGGCCAGCACAACACCGTCCAGCCCGGCTTTGCCGTAGGCATCGTTCTGGTGAAACACCGCGATCTTTTTCAGCCCCAGGGAGGTCAGCTGCTTGACGATCAGGCCGGTCTCGTCGTTGTAGGAAGCACGCACATGAAAGGCGTATTTGTTGAACGGCTCGCGCAGCGCCATGGCGCCGGTAAACGGGGCGATAAAGGGAACCTTGTCTTTCGTGGCCATCGGCAGCGCGACGATGCTGGTGGGCGTGCCGATGTAGCCGAAGAGCGCGAACACGTCTTCGTCGATCAGCTTGCGGGTGTTCTCGCCGCAGCGGGTAGGCTCGTAGCCGTCGTCCATGTTGCGGATTTCAATCAGGCGCTTGCCGATGCCGCCCTGGGCGTTGACCTGGTCGAGATAGACCTTTGCGCCCTGGTAAAACTGGATACCCAGCTGAGCGGCCGGCCCGGTAAACGGCGCCGACTGGCCCAGGATGATCTTGTCGGTCTGCGCGTGGGCGATGTTGAAGCCGCCCAGCATGGACGCGCCGACGGCGGTGGAAAAAGTTCTGCGTGTGAGGTTCATGCCGTAATTCTCCCAATGCTATGTACGTCTATTTCAAGTTGTAACAAAACCGTAAGAAACAACCGTGAGATACGTCACCACTTTGGCTCTAAACCAGGCCAATTCGTCAGTAATTTGCCAGTTTTTGCAGCATTCGTCCAACAATCCCTTCAATTCCGGCCAATCCCGGTGGCCGGCCATCACAGGGTCTGCGAGGTCTGCTTATTCCTGTTTATTCACGCACCCGCCCGGTCGCGTCGACCAGGCTGAGCTCTACCAGCTTGGAGCCCACGCGGTCGCCGTCAAAGTGCACGCGAAAACCGCCCAGGTTCAGGTCCTGCATGGTGTCCAGCGCCTTGCGCAGTTTGGCGCGGGTCGGGTCCTTGCCGGCCTTGCGCAGGGCTTCGGTGAAGGTCCAGGCGGCGATATAGCCTTCAAGCATGTAGACATTGGACTTGCCCAGCTTGGCGGCGGCGGCATCGGCCTGCAGCTCGCGCACCAGGATGCTTTTGGCGTTGTCCGACTTGGGCGTGACCCGCACCACCACCACGCCGGCGCCGGCCGCGCCCAGTTGCTCGGCCAGCAGGCTTTCGCCGGTGTTGGAAAAGCCATAGATGGGCCCGCGAAAGCCTTTGGCGCGCAGGTCGCGTATCGCGTTGGCGGCGCCTGAGGCGTCGCTGATCACCAGCACCGATTCGGGTTTTTTGGCCAGCACCTGGTCGACGCTGGTGGCGATGCTGCCACCTGACAGCGGCGACTTGGCCACCAGGTTGGCGCCCAGCCCGCCCATGGTGCGCTCGGCCGAGTCCAGCGCGGCGAGCGACTCCGCGTCCCTGCCGTGCAGGATGGCCAGCTTGCGCATGCCCAGGGTCTCGGCGTGGCGCGTGATCACCGCGGCCTCTTCCGAGTAGCCCGGCCGCACCGAATACACATTGGGGTAGAGCGAGCCGCGCAGCTCATCGGCGCCGGCCATGGGGGCAAACAGCAGCACGTCGCTGTCTTTGAGCAGCGGATTGACGGCTGTGACCTGCGGCGAGCCGTAATAGCCGAACAGCGCGAACACCTTCTGGTCGAGCAGCTTTTTGGTGTTGGCCACGGTGGTGTCGGGGTTGCCTGCGTCGTCCAGCGTGCTGAGTTCGATCTTGCGGCCGTTGATGCCGCCGCCCGCATTGACGCGGTCAAAGTAAAGGCGGGCGCCTTGCGCAAAAGGCATGGCCAGCGTGGCGCCGGGCCCGGTCATGGCCAGGGACTGGCCCAGCGTGACGGCGGTCTTGCTGACGCCGTCTTGCGCCTTGACCCCTGGGACCGCCAGGATGGCCAGGGCCGCTACCATGGTGATTCTGGCAACGGCCTGGAACGCGCGCGCTCCGTTTATTGTTGTTGTCATGATGTGTCTCCCCCGGGGTGCCCCGATGACTGTCAATATAGAGTTGAACCATGAGCAATACCATCAGCATCTCCCCTATCGCTAACCCTGATAGCAAAGCCGGCCAGAGCAGCCACGCCGCAGGCCCCGCCCAGGTGCGCGGCGCCTGCCCGCATGACTGCCCCGACACCTGCTCGCTATTGACGACGGTGGAAGGCGGCATCGCCACGCGCGTGCAGGGCAACCCCGACCACCCCCACACCGGCGGTGTGCTGTGCAACAAGGTCTCGCGCTACACCGAGCGCACCTACCACCCCGAGCGCCTGCTGCAGCCGCTCAAACGCAGCGGCCCCAAGGGCAGCGGGCAGTTCGAGCCGGTGAGCTGGGAAGCCGCGCTGGCCGATATCGCGGCCCGCCTCAAGCCCATCGCCGCGCGCGACCCGGAAGCCATAGTTCCCTACAGCTATGCCGGCACCATGGGCCAGGTACAGGGCGAAAGCATGGCGGGGCGCTTCTTCCACAAGCTGGGCGCCTCTTTCCTGGACCGCACCATTTGCGCATCGGCCGGCGGCGAAGCCCTCACGCAGACGCTGGGCGGCAAGGTCGGCATGCGGGTGGAATTTTTCGCGGAGTCCAAACTCATCATCATCTGGGGCAGCAACTCCATCGGCAGCAACCTGCATTTCTGGCGCTATGTGCAGCAGGCCAAGCGGGCCTGCGCAAAGCTTGTCTGCATAGACCCGCGCAAAAGCGAAACCGCCGAGAAATGCCATGAGCACATCGCGCTGCTGCCCGGCACCGACGCGGCGCTGGCGCTGGCGCTGATGCACGAGCTGATCACCCACGACTGGCTGGACCATGACTACATCGCGCAGCACACGCTGGGCTGGCAAGACCCGGACGGCGGGCTGCGCGAGCGTGCCTTGCAATGGAGCCCGGAGCGTGCCGCCGCCGTCTGCGGCGTGCCGGCAGAACAAATCCGCGCGCTGGCCCGCGATTACGGCGAATGCATGGTGAACAAGCAGCCCGCGGCCATACGCCTGAACTACGGCATGCAGCGCGTGCGCGGCGGCGGCAATGCGGCCCGCGCCGTTGCCTGCCTGCCCGCGCTGACGGGCGCCTGGCGGCACCGCGCCGGCGGCGTGCTGCTCAGCAGTTCGGGGCTCTTTCCGGTCGACAAAGCCGCCCTGCAGCGGCCGGACCTGCTCAATGGCCGCCAGCCGCGCACCATCAACATGAGCACCATCGGCAACGCCCTGCTGGAGCCCGCATCCAGGGAGTTCGGCCCGAAGATCGAGGCGGTGATTGTCTACAACAGCAACCCGGTGGCGGTGGCCCCTGAGTCGGGCAAGGTGGTGCAGGGCTTTGCGCGTGAAGACCTGTTCACCGTGGTGCTGGAGCACTTCCAGACCGACACGGCCGACTACGCCGACTACATCCTTCCGGCCACCACCCAGCTGGAGCACTGGGACGTGCACAGCGCCTACGGCCACACCGATGTGCTGCTGAACCGCCCCGCCATCGCACCCATGGGCCAGGCCAAAACCAACACGCAGATCTTTCGCGAACTGGCCGCGCACATGGGCTTTACCGAACCCTGCTTTACCGACAGCGACGAGCAGCTGTGCCGCGCCACGTTTGGCGACAAGGTGGACTTCCAGCAACTGCTGGACACCGGCTTTGCCACGCTGGCATTGCCCGATGCACCCTTTGCCGCCGGCAACTTCCCCACGCCTTCGGGGCGCTGCGAGTTCTTCAGCGCGCGCCTGGCCGCAGCGGGCATAGGCGGCCTGCCCGAGCATCTGCCCAACCATGAGGCGGCCGGAACGTCTGTGCAGTTCCCGCTGGCGATGATCTCGCCGCCGGCGCGCAACTTCCTCAATTCCACCTTCGTCAATGTGAAAAGCCTGCGCGACATCGAAACCGAGCCGCTGCTGGAAATCCACAGCGACGACGCCGCGCTGCGCGGCATCACCAGCGGCGCCATCGTCAAGGTCTTTAACGAACGCGGCGAGTACCGCGTCAAGGCCGAAGTCTCCGCACGGGCGCGCCCGGGCGTGGTCAACGGCATGGGCATCTGGTGGCGTAAGGCCGGGCTGGACGGCACCAACGTCAACCAGCTCACCAGCCAGCACCTGACCGACATGGGCCGCGGCCCTGTCTTCTACGACTGCCTGGTTGAAGTGCAGCGCGAAACAGAGGCTGCCTGAGCGCCGACGTGAAACCCACCACGGTTAAACGGACACTTGCCGCGGCCCTGGTGGCAACGCTGGGCTTGCTCGGTCTCGCGGGCTGTGCCGACCTCGGTTACTACTGGCAGTCGGTGAGCGGCCATCTGCAAATGCTCAATGCGGCCCGTCCGGTCGATGAATGGCTGGGTGACGCCCAGGCGTCCGAGCAGCTCAAAACCCGGCTGGCGCTGGCGCAGCGCATCCGCAGCTTTGCGGTGACTGAGTTGAAGCTGCCCGACAACCCCAGCTACCGCCGTTATGCTGACCTGCGCCGCAGCGCCGTGGTGTGGAACGTGGTGGCCGCGCCGGAGTTTTCGCTTACCCTCAAAACCTGGTGCTTTCCGGTCACGGGCTGCGTCGGCTATCGCGGTTACTTCAACGAAGCCGAGGCGCGCGCCGAAGCCGAGCGACTCAAGGCCGAGGGTCTGGAGATCAGCGTCTACGGCGTGCCGGCCTATTCCACGCTGGGCTGGATGAACTGGGCCGGCGGCGACCCGCTGCTCAGCACCTTTATCGGTTACCCCGAGGGCGAGCTGGCCCGGCTGATCTTTCATGAGCTCTCGCACCAGGTGGTTTACGCCAAGGACGACTCCATGTTCAACGAGTCCTTCGCCACCGCCGTCGAGCGCATGGGCAGCCAGCGCTGGCTGGACAGCGAAGCCCTGCGCGGCAACGACAAGGCCCGCCAGGACTACGCCGTGTTCGACGGGCGGCGCCGGCAGTTCCGCGCGCTGGCGCTGGCCACACGGCGCGAGCTGGCGGATATCTATGAAGAAAACAAGGCTTCCGCCGGGGTTGGATCTGGGTCTGGGCAGGCAGCGATGAAATCAGCAGCCATGCAGCGCTTTCGCGATGAGTACGCGAAGCTCAAAGCCTCATGGGGCGGCTTTGCCGGCTACGACCCCTGGGTGGCGCGGGCCAACAACGCGGCCTTTGGCGCGCAGGCCGCCTATGATGAACTGGTCCCGGGCTTTGAAGCGCTGTTCGAGCGCGAAGGCCGCGACTGGCAACGGTTTTATGATGCGGTGAAAAGGCTGGCCAGCCTGCCCAAAGAAGAACGGCGCAAGGCGCTTCAAACCAACAACACGGACAACAAAACGGAGACACCGAATGGCTGACATCCACATCCAGCGCGCGCACACCCTGGGCCTTGCCGAGGCGCGCAAGATTGCTTTCAAGTGGGCCGAGCAGGTCGAAGAAAAGTTCGACATGGAATGCACCTATGAAGAGGGCAAGACGGAAGACCTGGTCAGCTTTAGCCGCTCGGGTGTCAGCGGCACGCTGGTGGTCACCAAAGACAGCTTTGACCTCAACGCCCAGCTCGGCTTCCTGCTGGGTGCCTTCAAAGACAAGATCGAAGGCGAGATCGTGAAGAACCTGGACACGCTGATCGCAAAGAAGCCCGCCGCCAAAAAAGCCCCGACCAAGAAAAAGGCCGGCTGACATTCAAGGGCGTCAAGGGCGCTACCCGTGAGCTACAACCTCGCCCGTTTTGACCTGGTGTCTGTGCGCCTGGCCGTTGCCTGCGCGCAAACCGGCAGCCTGACGGCGGCGGCCCGGGGCTCGCACCTGGCGCTGGCCGCGGCCAGCCGGCGCATCCGCGAACTGGAAGACGCGCTGGGCGAGGCGCTGTTTGAGCGCCACCCGCGCGGCCTCTTGCCCACGGCGGCCGGGCGCGTGTTCGTCAAACACGGCCTCACCTTGCTGCAAACCATGGAGCAACTGGGCGGCGAGCTGTCCGACCTGCGGCGCGGCATCGCGCGCCACATACGCCTGTGCGCCAGCAGCGCCGCCATCAGCCAGTTTTTGCCGCCGCTGCTGGCGCGCTACGGCGAGCTGCATCCGCAGGTGCACATCGACCTGGAAGAGCAGGTGTCGGAAGCCGTGGCGGCTACGCTGCGTGAAGGCCGGGCCGATGTAGCGGTGTTTGTGGAGGGGCCCGACACCACGGGGCTGGATACGCGCCTGTTCCGCGAAGACGAGCTGGTGCTGATCCTGCCGGCCGGCCATGCGCTGGCGGGCAGCAAGGTGCCGCTGGCCTTTGTCGATGCGCTCGACGAAGAATGGATCAGCCTGACCGCCGGCGCCGCCATGCTGCAAAAGCAGCAGCAGGCCGCGCTGGCCGCCAACCGGCCGCTGAAGCTGCGCATGCAGGTGCGCAGCTTTGACGCCGTCTGTCACATGGTGGCTTCGGGCCTGGGCGTGGCCATCTTGCCCAAAGCCGCAACCCTGCCCATGGTCAAAAGCATGAAGCTCGGCTGGCGGCCGCTGGCCGACGCCTGGGCCCAACGCCGACTGCTGACGGCCACCATGGTCGGCCAGTCCGATGCGGGCATTGCCTCGCTGGTGGACTTTTTGAGCCCCAAAGCCGCCCTGCCTTCGCAAAACGCGAAACCCAAGGCCCCAAAGCGCAAATAGACGGGGCCGGATCGCGGCGGCACACTGCCGCCCATGCCCTCTCCTGAAAAATCCCCCGCAGCTTCCGTCAACACGCCCGGCCAGGGCCCGCTTGCCGGGCTGAAAGTGCTGGAGCTCGGCCAGCTGATTGCCGGCCCCTTCGCCGCCAAGACGCTGGCGGACTTCGGCGCCGACATCATCAAGATTGAAACGCCGGGCGCGGGCGACCCGCTGCGCAAATGGCGCTTGCTCAAGGACGGCACCTCGGTGTGGTGGCAGGTGCAATCGCGCAACAAGCGCTCGGTGGCGCTGGACCTGAAGAGCCCCGAAGCGCAGGCCATCGTGCGCCAGCTCGCGCTTGACGCCGATGTGCTGATCGAAAATTTCCGCCCCGGCGCCATGGAAGGCTGGGGCCTGGGGCCCGACGAATTGCTGGCGCTGAACCCGCGCCTCATCATGCTGCGCATCAGCGGCTACGGCCAGACCGGCCCCTACCGCGACAAGCCAGGCTTTGGCGTGGTGGCCGAGGCCATGAGCGGCCTGCGCCACCTGACGGCCGAGCCGGGCCGCGTGCCGGTGCGCGTGGGGGTGAGCATAGGCGACACACTGGCTGCGCTGCACGGCGTGATCGGCATCCTGCTGGCGATGCAGGAGCGTCAGCGCTCCGGCAAAGGCCAGGTGATCGACGTGGCGCTCTATGAGGCAGTCTTCAACTGCATGGAAAGCCTGCTGCCCGAATACAGCGCTTTTGGCGCGGTGCGCGGCGCGGCCGGCAGCGCCCTGCCCGGCATCGCGCCCAGCAATGCCTATCTGTGCAAGGACGGCGGCTATGCGCTGGTGGCCGGCAATGGCGACAGCATCTTCAAGCGATTGATGGCCACCATTGGCCGCGGCGACCTTGGCAGCGACCCGGCGCTGGCCGACAACGCGGGCCGCGTCGCGCGCGTAGCCGAGATCGACGCAGCCATCGGCGAGTGGACCTTGGGCCTCACGGTCGACGAGGTGCTGGCCGCGCTCGACAAGGTATCCGTGCCCGCAGGCCGCATCTACACCGTGGCCGACATCGCCGCCGACCCGCACTACCAGGCGCGCGGCATGCTGGATGAAGTGCAGATGGACGACGGCAGCCTGCTGGCTGTGCCGGGCATCGTGCCCAAGCTCTCACGCACGCCGGGCGGGCACCGCCGCAATGCGCCGCAAGTCGGGCAGGACACCGATGCGGTGTTGCGGGAGATCGGGCTTTCTGCCGAACAGATCCAGGTGCTCAAGGACAAAGGCATTGTTGCCGGGAAGGACGGCAACGCATGAGCACCGCGAAACGGATTTACTTCAATGAAGTCGCCACGCGTGACGGCTTTCAGATCGAACCCAGCTTCATCCCGACCGACGACAAGATCGCCCTGGTCGACGCGCTCAGTGAGTGCGGTTACGCCAAGATCGAAGTGACATCGTTCACCTCGCCCAAAGCCATCCCCATGCTGCGCGATGCGGAAGAGGTGATGGGTCGCATACGCCGTGTGCCCGGTGTGGAATACACGGTTCTGGTGCCCAACCTGCGCGGGGCGGAGCGCGCCCTGGAGTCGCGCGCCGATGAGCTCAACCTGGTGATGTCGGTATCGGAGACGCACAACCTGGCCAACCTGCGCATGCCGCGCGAGAAAAGTTTTGCCGCGCTGTCCGACGTGATTCGCCATGTCAACGGCCGCACGCCTATCAATATTTCTCTCTCGTGCTGCTTTGGCTGCCCGATGGAAGGTGATGTGCCCGAAGCAGAAGTGCTGCGCTGGGCCGACCGCTTTGCCGCCTTTGGCGCAGACCGTGTGCGCGGCCTCACGATTTGCGACACCACCGGCATGGCGCACCCCGCGCAAGTCAGCCGCATGGTGGAGGTGCTGCAGCAGCGCTTTGCCGGCCTGCAACTGACCCTGCACTTTCACAACACACGCGGCATGGGCCTGGCCAATGTGCTGGCAGCCGTGCAAGGCGGCATCACGCGTTTTGACGGCTCGCTGGGCGGGCTGGGTGGCTGCCCTTACGCGCCCGGCGCCAGCGGCAACATCAGCAGCGAAGACGCGGTTCATATGCTGGACGCGATGGGTTACGACACCGGCATGGACATTCCCAGGCTGTTGGACGTAGCGAGGCAGATGCCTGCCATCGTCGGCCATGAGGTGCCCGGCCAGGTGGCCAAGGCAGGTCGCATCACCGACCTGCATGCTCCGCCGCCTTATGTGGCTGAGCTAAGGGCAGCCTCGGCATGATCAGGCAGCTGGATCATCTGGTGTTGACCACCGCAGATGAAAAAGCCTGCGTGGACTTCTACACCCGCGTGCTTGGCATGACGCTGGAAACCTTCATAGGCGGCACACCGCCCGTGGAACGCAAGGCCTTCAAGTTCGGCCAGCAAAAGATCAACCTGCATGTCAAAGGACGCGAGTTCGAACCCAAGGCCCATCTGCCGGTTCCGGGTTCGCTGGACCTGTGCTTTCTGGCCGACGTTCCCCTTGCCGAGGTGATCACCCGGCTTGAGCGCGAGCGCTGGCCGGTGATTGAAGGCCCGGTGCTGCGCACTGGCGCGACGCAAAAGATCCGCTCGGTCTATGTGCGTGACCCCGACCTGAACCTGATCGAAATTTCCGAACCCGCCTGAGAGCGGGGCCCTGAAGCCCCTTACCCCCATTCATAAACCAAGACAGGAGACAAACCATGACTTTCATTTCACGCAGAACACTGCTCACCGTTGCCGGGCTCAGTACCGCCGCCTGGCTGAACCCGGTGCGCGCGCAAGTGGCCGGCAAGCCCATCACGCTGGTGGTGCCCACGGCGGCCGGTGGCACCACCGACATTGCGGCGCGCATGCTGGCCGAGCCGCTGGGCAAGATTTTGCAGACCTCGGTGATTGTGGACAACCGCGGCGGCGGCAACGGCAACATCGCCGGCCAGCTGGTGGCGCGCGGCCCGGCCGACGGCACCAGCCTGCTGGTGCAGTACTCGGGCTACCAGTGCATCACGCCGCTGATCCAGCCGGTGCCCGGCTTTGACCCGGCAACCAACCTCAAGCCGCTGGGCCATTTGATCGACGCGCCGCAACTGCTGGTGGTGCGCGGCAACTTTCCGGCCGACAACTTCGCGGACTTCATCAAATACGTCAAGGCCAACCCGGGCCGCGTCAACTACGCCTCCAGCGGCAACGGCTCGCTGCAACATGTGACGACCGAGCTGCTCAAGGACCTGACCAAGACCTTCATGGTGCATATCCCTTACCGCGGCACCGGCCCGGCGCTGAACGACCTGCTGGCCGGCACGGTGGACTTCACCATCACCACGCCGCCGCCGCTGCTGCCGCACATCCGCGCGGGCAAGCTCAAGGCGCTGATGGTGACCGGCCGCACCCGCCTGGCCGCGCAGCCCAATGTGCCGACCGCCATCGAAGCGGGCGTGCCGCTGGTGGCATCGTCGTGGTTTGCGGTTTATGGGCCAACGGGGCTGTCCGCCGACTTGCAGGGCCGGCTCTCGCTGGCGATCAAACAGGTGGTGGAGTCGGGCGATTTCAAGAAACGCGCGGAAGAGCAAGGCGCAAAAGCGGTGGTCATGACCGGCGCCGAGCTGGGCACCCTGGGCGACAACGAACGCAAGATGTGGGGGCGGATTGTGAAGCTGGCGAACATCAAAGCCGATTGACCGGCGCTTGTTCTGGCACTGGGTATTTTGCTGAGGGTTGCTGGCCGGGGGTTGCCCGGCGGCAACTCACTTTCTTTTGCTTCGCCAAAAGAAAGTAAGCAAAGAAAAGGCGACCCTACTGTCTGCGTCCCTGCGCT
>NZ_FPBM01000019.1 GCF_900116715.1 Polaromonas sp. YR568 | reverse complement strand
GGAGGGACGCAGACAGTAGGGTCGCCTTTCTTTTGCTTACTTTTCTTTGGCGAAGCAAAGAAAAGTGAGTCGCCGCCGGGCGACCCCGGCCAGCAACCCTTAGCAAAAAGCGCTAACGCCGGAGCAAGACCCGGCCCGAAAGAACTACGTCACCCCATCCGCCTTGAACATGGCTTTAATCCCCCGCACCGCCTGCCGAATCCGCGCCTCATTCTCAATCAACGCAAACCGCACATAGTCATCCCCATGGTCGCCAAAACCAATACCAGGCGACACACAAACCTTGGCCTTTTCCATCAGCTGCTTGGCAAACTCCAGCGAGCCGAGCTTGCGGTAAGCCTCAGGAATGCGCGCCCATATGTACATCGACGCCTTGGGGCAATCCACCGCCCAGCCCGCCTCGGTCAAACCCTTGTAGAGCACGTCGCGCCTGGCCTGGTATTGCGCGGCAATGTCTTTCACGCATTGCTGGTCGCCTTCCAGCGCGGCAATCGCCGCCACCTGCAGCGGCGTGAAGGTGCCGTAGTCGTGGTAACTCTTGATGCGCGCCAGCGCCGCCACCAGGTCGGGGTTGCCCACCATAAAGCCCACGCGCCAGCCCGCCATGTTGTAGCTTTTGGAGAGCGTGAAGAACTCAACCGCAATATCTTTGGCGCCCGGCACCTGCATGATGGACGGCGCTTTCCAGCCGTCAAACACGATGTCGGCGTAAGCCAGGTCGTGCACCACAAAAATATCGTGCTTGCGTGCCAGCGCAATCACCTTCTCAAAAAATTCCAGCTCCACGCACTGAGCCGTGGGGTTGGACGGAAACCCCAGCACGATCATCTTGGGCTTAGGGTAGCTGCCGCGAATGGCTTTTTCCAGTTCGGCAAAAAAGTCCGTATCCGGCGTCAGCGGCACCGAGCGAATGTCGGCCCCGGCAATCACCGCGCCGTAGATGTGGATGGGGTAGCTCGGGTCGGGCACCAGCACCGTATCGCCCCGGTCCAGCGTGGCCAGCATCAGGTGGGCCAGCCCTTCTTTGGAGCCTATGGTGACGATGGCCTCACTGTCCGGGTCTATTGCCACCTGGTAGCGGCTCTGGTACCAATGTGCAATGGCGCGCCGCAGCCGCGGAATGCCCTTGCTGGCTGAGTAGCCGTGCGTGTCGGGCCGCTGCGCGACCTCGGTGAGCTTGGCGACGATATGCGCCGGCGTGGCCCCGTCGGGGTTGCCCATGCTCATGTCGATGATATCCTCGCCGCGCCTGCGCGCCGCGAGTTTCAGCTCGGCCGTGATGTTGAAAACGTAGGGAGGGAGGCGGTCAATGCGCGCAAAACGGCGCTTGCCTGGAGATGCAGACATAGGAAGGGACTTTCACGTAAGCGCCCGGAACCGTCCGAGCGACGTGGCCGGCAATGTGGCCGGCCCATCGCCATCCTAACCTACATGCCTATACGTCATTTGGGGTGCGCAAGTCCACCAGGCTTTCCGTAAGAGCCGTAACGAAGCTCCCATATCGCCCGTGAATATTGCCTGCGTGAGGGCGTTCCGGATTCCTCCTTGTTTCGATAGAGTTATTTGTCGCTCGCTATCTCCCGCTACCCCTCGCGACTCCGGCGCCAACCCCGGCCCCGGCCGCCCAAATTTGCCAGGCCCGTTGCCTGGCTGCCATGCACAAACAAACGCATGGCCTCGCGCCTGAAGCCCCCGCCGACACAGGAATCCGATGCTCAATCTGACCTTGTTAATGCCGCAGGAAAAAGACCTTGACCCGATGAAGGACGAGGATTTTTTTCTTTGGCAAGCCGAATCAGCGGTGCTTCCGGACATGCCCGAACCCGGTGAAGCCGACGCACAGGAAATCGCCATTTACCCGGAAGGCAGCGAATTGCTGCGGCTGCTTTTCAACGCCGGTGAACCCGACCTGCAGGAGCGTGTCGCAGGGTATTGCAACTCGTTTTATGCCATGTACGGGTCCGAGGGGGTCCGTGCCTTTGCCGCGGCCATCCTGGATCCGCCGGCCACACTCTGGGACCCTGCGACCGCACCGCGCGAGCCGCTGAATCCGCCGCTCAAGGGTGAGAGGGTTTACCGCGGAGAAGACACACCCAAGCGCCACCGCCTGCTGCAAGCCTACAAAAAACAAAAGAAGGTGCTCGATGCCTTTATCGTGCGCGCCGAAAAGCGCATCCAGGCCAAAGCGCTGGAAGTGGTCAAGGCGCGCCTGAAGAAACTGAACCAGCAACTGGTCACCGAGCGCATCCGCTACAAAATGCCGCCACAAGGCTCCATGATTGTTGCGCCCGAGCTGGAGGCCAACCTCAATGGCCTGGCGCAAGCCATGTGGGAGATTGCCACACTCAAACGCGAGCTCGAGTATTTCGACGCGCAGTACGTCATGGCGCAACACACACCCGGCACCGGGTATTACATCCCCAGCCCTGAAGAGTTCAGGAAAAGGACAGAACCGGTCGAGAAAGACCAGGCACGCGTTCGTGAAACCCTGGTCGCCAGGCTGGTGGAGCACTGCAAGCGCTATCCGGTTCTTCACAGGCTCTGGAAGCACCCAGCGCTATTTGATGTCGCCGATACATGGGTCAACGCCCTGCCCAAAGACAAGTCGAGCAAAGTCACCTACAACACCCGACTCCTGGACACCATTGACGAGACGCTCAACGGAGTCCAGGCAGCCATGGGCCTGATGGAAACGGAGCTCAATGAGGCGCCGGAAGTGGTGTGGCGTTATTCGCCGGTGATCAACGAAGCGCTCAAGTCGCTGCACCTGGGCCGTGGCGACATGGCCTGGATGGTGGCGCAAGAAAGGCTGGCTTCGTTCAAAGGCCAGATGGGCCCGTTCGCAAAGCTGAGCCTGGGTATCGGCATCGTCGAGGACCTTGCCGCGATGGCGGCGGCCACGCCCCCCATCGCCGCGCTGCTGGCGGCTGCCAGCCTGACATCGGCCCTCGGGGACGTCATTGAGTCAGCCGTGGAAGAAGGCAAAAAAGACCGCGCCTTTGAGGCCTGCCTGAACCCTGCCGACAGCTTTGCCGCGGAACAGGGCAACTACATCGGCGCGGTGGTCGGGGCGCTGTTTTTCTTCCTCCAGCTACGCGGCGCAGTCAAGAGCGGGAGGGCATGGTGAGCTGGCCCGACTCCGTCGTCAAGATCAGCCCAGCCCCCAAAGACAGGGCGGCCACGGCGCAGGCCATCCAGGTGCTGGAGAGCATGTTCCACGGCCTGGAGAGCGGCAACTTCCGCAGCACACGGATAGGGGATCCCCTGCTCCCGGCCTTCACCGCCTTCGTCAGGTCCAGCAAAAGCGCGGCGGCCGCGTGGCACGGGCTTTCCAACGCCGCCACATGCCACTGGAAGCGAATGGACAAGGTCTCGGAGTTCGCGCTGAAGACGCAGTTTTCGAAGGTCAACCGGCTGATCGAGACGGCCACCAGCGTGTCCCCTGCGGATCGCAAGGTGCTTCTTGCAGAGCTCGACCAGTATTCGGTGTCGCTGTCCAGGGTGATGGATGAAGAAGCCGCTGCCGCAGCCAAGGCCAAGGGGGCCCGGGCCCGGCCGCGCACCGCAGGGGCCGATATCGCCGACATCAACCAGCGGACGGCAGAGGCCTTGCTGGATATGCAGAGAAAGCTGGGCGCCGGTGCGGCCCAGCAAAATGCAGCGCTCGTTCAGCGGGCCTTCATGGGCCGCATGCGGCAGCTCGAAACCGCAGGCATGGCGCTGTCCGGCACAGACCGCATCCTGCTGACGGCCCACAAAAAGTTTTCCGACGCGGTGGGGTCTTCAAGGCAGGCGGAATGGACACGCGTCTGGAGTTTTCTGGGCGGCACGGGCAAAGGCGCGCCCACGCCCGGGGCCATCAAGGCAGAGATACGGGAATTTGACCGCCTGGCCGAGGGCTTCGCGAAAAGCCCGGATCCCGATACCCAGATCAACCTGTTTAAAGCCATGGAGGCGCAAAAGAAAAGCTCCATCCACAGCCGCCTCAAAGGCAAGATTTTGGGTGAGATGTTTGCCCAGCATTGGGACGACTGGAAGTTCCATATCGACGCCTACGAAGATCTGGCAAAAGATGCTGCACGCGCACTGGGCCCTGAGTGGTCGGTGCTCAAGGTCTATGGGGACCTGCGCCTGGGAAGCAAGGAGTACCTGGACCAGGCGATATTGCTGGTGAAGGAGCGGCTTGCCAGCGAGAGGGCGTCTTCCGTGCCCCTGGCCAAACTTTTCCTGGGCGTGCAGGTCAAGGTCGAGAGCGTCAATTCCTCCCTGGAACAAACCCTCAACGACATCGTCCGCGAAGCCGCCAGCAGCGCCCTCGAAATTGAAAGAGCCGACGGGCCCAACACGCTGTTTCGCCTCATACCGTCATTGCCGGGCGAAACAGCCCATCGCTGGGTACTCAATGCCGCCGAAAGCGATTTCCCCGACAGCGAACTCAAGCGGCTGATCGAGTCCAGGGTGACCCTGCACCAAAACACCATGCCGATGACGCTGGAGGAATTCAACCTGCTCGCGCACGCCTTGATGCGCGCAGCGGCCGACGTACTTTAACCAGAAGGAGTGAAATGATGATTGATCTCGCCGAATTCACGGTTACCCGCCCACTGCGCCGCGTTGAGCCGACCGCGGAAGAAAACCTGCTGTTGATGTCGCCGCTGGTCCGGATGGTGGCGCAATACCTGCGGCAAGGCGCCACGCTGGCAGATACCGCCATCGCCGACATGCTGACCACCTTCAAGGACGACTTCGGCCACACCGTAGAGCGCGTGGAAAACCCGGACACGGCGCGGCAGTACCTGAGCTCGCTCATCTACCAAATCGAGATCTGGCTGGCCCAGAACGAAGACCTGGTCAGCGGTGAGGCCCTTGAGGAAAAAGTAAAGCTCGCCCAAATTGACTACCTCGACCACTACACCACCCCGGACTGGGAAGACGCACTCGCGGCGTACGCCGAAGACCTGGCCAGCTGGACGGTGGCCTGGCTTTGTGAAACGCCCAAACAACACGAAAAACTGGCCTGGGCCGCACGCTACGCACTGGTGGCCTCACTGATGCAGCAAGCGCTGCCCGCGCTCAAGCCCGAGCAGGTCTACGCCAAACTGAACCGCCGCTTTGTGACGCTGCCCACCGCCTTGGCCCATGCCTTTCCCGAAGCCCGCATCAAGCTGATCCGGGAGGCTTCCGTCGCCGACCTGCATGTGGTCCGCAGCGAATGGCGGGGCTACCTGCCCGGTGAAATCGCCATGATCCGCAACGTGATGGCCGGCGAAACCTACCAGGAGAAAGACAAAAAGCTGGCCGAAACCGAGAACATCACCCTGTCTGAGACAACAACATCCACCAGCCAGCAAAGACAGGACGAGAACCAGAACGAGTCCGAGATGAGCCGGGACCTGCAGACGCAGCTGTCGCTGGCCGTCAGGGGGCAGGTTCAGGCGGAATATGAGCAGAACATGCCGGGATCACGTTATTCCGTCAACGCCGGTGCAGAAGCCAGCGTGCAGCTGGGAAGGTCAGACCGTGTCGCCTCGCGGATCGCGCGCAAGGCCGTCGCCAAGGCGGTGTCAACCATAGAGTCCCAAACCAAGGAATCCCGCCAGCGGCGCGAACTGGTGCGCACAGAGACCACACACAACCACGCCTTCGCCTCGGACGACGCCAACCGCTGCGGCATCTACCGGTGGGTGGACCGCGTGGACCGGTACCAGGTGTTCACCTACCCTGACCGCCTGCAGCTCGAATTTGAGCTGCCCGAGCCGGCGGAGTATGTCCGCTGGCGGACGGCGGCCAAAGTCAAGGCCAGTCAAGCCAAGGCGCCGCCTGAATGGAACGTCACCAAAGCAGCGCTGACCCCGGAAGGCGTGCTGGCCCTCGCGTCAACCTACCGCGCCACCAACCTTCCGGTGCTGCCCGATGCCGAGGTCTCGGTGGTGCTGGCCAAAACCGCCGTCGCGGCAGACCTGCCCGATGCGGCGGGAAACCAGTGGACGCCCCCAACGGTTGAAATCGCGGTCGAGGTCGCGGTGCCGGTGGGTTACGCGGCGCATACGGTGGACTATTCTGGATTTGCCACCCCTCTGCACGGCAAATGGATGCGCCAAAGCGTTGCGGTGAACAACTACACCAGCGGCCCTGTGGACAGCTACCACGGGATACTGGCCAACGTGTATGTGGGGAGCTCCAACGCCGGCTACAAAAAACTCATCGCGGAGCAAAGTGTCCAGACCACGGGGCAATCGGAAGAGCCGCCCCGCTACGGCCAAGCGACACTGAATATCACCACCGATACGATGGCTGCGGTCTCCATCGGCATCACCCCGCCGGCCATCGACAAGCTGACGCTGAGTGCGCAGGCCACCGGTTGCCATTCACTCGGCATGACCTTCACCGTCAAGTGCAGAAGAACCACCGAAGCCTATGAGACCTGGCAGCATGCGGTTTACGACGCCCTCTTCAGCGCATGGAACGACTGGAACCAGACCTGGCAAAACGCCCAGGACCGGCGCGCACTGGTCAGCGAGCTGCCGGTCGGCGAATCGTCGCCCGGCAGAAACCTGCAGACCGTGCGTGATGAGTTAAAGCGCCAGGTCATCGCATGGTTGCTCGATGAGTCGCCCTTCATCGGCCGTGACGGCCTGAAAGCCGTCACGCCGGACAGCAATGGCGCGCTGCCCTGGCGAGAGACCGACTTTGCCAAAGCCAGGGTTGACGCGGCCACCATCCAGTTCTTTGAACAGGTCTTTGAATGGGGCAATATGGCCTATGTGTTTTACCCCTACTACTGGGCGGGCCGGGGCAACTGGGATGAGCTGTCGACGCTGGAGGGTGTTGACCCCGAGTTCGAGCGGTTTTTAAAGGCAGGCTCCTGTCGGGTGGTGGTGCCTGCCCGGCCCGGCATGGAAGCCGCGGTACACCATTGGCTGCTGTACCAGGAACCCTTTCTGGGCCGGCCCATGCCCTTGCCGGGAGATTCCCTCTTTGTCTCGGTCGCGGCAGAGGTTCGTGACATGACCCAGCCGCCTGAGGGCGGAATCCCCGGCGAATCCTGGGACTCCCGAAGCGGCACAACGCTGCTGTGGCTGGACAGCTCGATGACCTTGCCCAAGAACTCTGTGGTGAAGCTGGGGGTGGCACCGAACGAGCCCAAGGAACCCATCACATTGCCGTGATGCCTGGCTGTCTGTAAAGGTGTAAGGGCGCGCGGCCGGCTAAATCGCCACCAGCTGCCGCACGCCGTTGGTTTCCATGTCCTTGCCCTGCCCGCGCGCGATGAACTCGCCACGTTCCATCACCAGGTAGTCGTCGGCCAGCTCTTGTGCGAAGTCGTAGTACTGCTCTACCAGCAGGATGGCCATGTCGCCCCGGTCCGCCAGCATGCGGATCACGCGGCCAATGTCTTTGATGATGCTGGGCTGAATGCCTTCGGTCGGTTCGTCCAGGATCAGCAGCTTGGGCTTGGCGGCCAGTGCGCGTGCGATGGCCAGTTGCTGCTGCTGCCCGCCTGACAAGTCGCCGCCCCGCCGGTTCAGCATCTGCTTGAGCACCGGGAACAGTTCATACAGCTCCGCAGGAATCGGCGTGCTGGCGCTTTTGTAGGCCAGACCCATACGCAGGTTTTCTTCCACCGTCAGCCGCGCAAATATCTCGCGACCCTGGGGCACAAACCCCATGCCCGCGCGGGCACGCTCGTAGGGCGTGTTGCCCTGAATCTGCTGGCCGTCAAACTCGATGGTGCCGGTCTTGATGGGCACCAGGCCCATCAGAGACTTGAGCAGCGTGGTCTTGCCCACGCCATTGCGCCCCAGCAGTACCGTGACTTTTCCCAGATGCGCTTCCAGGCTCACGTCCCGCAGGATGTGGGAGCCGCCGTAGTACTGGTTGATGTTTTTGACGTTCAGCATGATGTCTCCCCAACCTCAACGTCCCAAATAGACTTCAATGACGCGCTCGTCGGCCTGCACCTGATCCAGCGTGCCTTGCGCCAGCACAGAGCCGTCACACAGCACGGTCACGATTTCCGAGATGGTCTTGATAAAACTCATGTCGTGCTCCACCACCATCAGCGAGTGTTTGCCCTTGAGCGTCAGGAACAGCTCCGCCGTGCGCGCCGTCTCTTCATCCGTCATGCCGGCTACGGGTTCATCCAGCAGCAGCAACTTGGGGTCCTGCATCAGCAGCATGCCTATCTCCAGCCATTGCTTTTGCCCATGGCTCAGGTTGCCGGCCAGGCGGCCCACGCTGTCGGCCAGGTGAATCGTCACCAGGATCTCGGCCAAGCGGTCGCTTTGCGCCGAGTCGAGCTTGAAGAACATCGATGACTTCACGCCCTTGTTGGTCTTGAGCGCCAGCTCCAGGTTTTCAAACACCGTGAGCTGCTCAAACACCGTGGGCTTCTGGAACTTGCGGCCAATGCCCAGCTGGGCGATCTCGGCCTCTTTGTGACGCAGCAGGTCAATCGTGCTGCCGAAAAACACCGTGCCTTCATCAGGCCGGGTCTTGCCGGTGATGATGTCCATCATGGTGGTCTTGCCTGCGCCATTGGGGCCGATGATGCAGCGCAGCTCGCCCGGCGCGATGTCCAGGCTCAGCTTGTTGATGGCCTTGAAACCGTCGAAGCTCACGCTCACATCTTCAAGATACAGGATGCGGCCGTGGGTGATGTCTACCTCGCCGGCAGCGTGCGCAATGCGGCTGCCGCTGGCGCTGCGGCCGCCGGATTCGGTATTACTTTTGCCGGCTTCCAGCGCGGCCAGGCGCTGCTCAACGCGGCGTGCGCCTTGTTCCAGAAGATCGGGCGTCATTTGGCACCGCCTTTCCGGAATTTCTTGAACAGGCCCACCACCCCATCAGGCAGGAAGAGCGTGACACCGATAAACAAAGCGCCCAAAAAGTACAGCCAGAACTCGGGGTAGGCCACCGTCAGCCAGCTCTTGGCGCCGTTGACGATAAACGCGCCCACAATCGGCCCGATCAGGCTGGCGCGCCCGCCCACCGCGGCCCAGATGGCGATTTCGATCGAATTGGCCGGGCTCATCTCACCGGGGTTGATGATGCCGACCTGCGGCACATACAAAGCCCCCGCCACGCCGCACATCACGGCCGAGATCACCCAGATGGTGAGCTTGTAGCCCAGTGGGCTGTAGCCCGAGAACATCACTCGCGTTTCCGCATCACGAATCGCTTGCAGCACGCGGCCAAACTTACTGCCCACCAGCCATTTGGCAAACAGGAAGAAGCCCAGCAGCGTCAGGCCCGTCATCACAAACAGCGTCATGCGCATCGAAGGCGTGGCAATCGGGATGCTCAGGATGCGTTTGAAGTCGGTAAAGCCGTTGTTGCCGCCAAAACCCGTCTCGTTGCGGAAGAACAGCAGCATGGCCGCAAAAGTCATGGCCTGGGTGATGATGGAGAAGTACACACCCTTGATACGCGAGCGGAAGGCAAAGAAGCCAAACACAAAAGCCACAATGCCCGGCACCGCCACAATCAAAAACAGCGTCGCCACAAAGCTGTCGCTGAAGGTCCAGTGCCAGGGCAGCGTCTTCCAGTCGAGAAAGACCATGAAGTCCGGCAGATCGCTTTTGTAATTGCCGTCACGGCCGATCTGGCGCATCAAATACATGCCCATGACATAACCGCCCAGCGCAAAGAACACGCCGTGCCCCAGCGAGAGGATGCCGGTGTAGCCCCAGATCAAGTCCATGGCCAGCGCACAGATGGCGTAGCACATGATCTTGCCCAGCAGCGCCACGGCGTAGGTGCTCATGTGGAACATGCTGCCTTCGGGCACCCACAGGTTGAGGATGGGCGCGATGGCGCAGACGGCGATCAGCGCCATCATGAAGGCGCTCCAGCCGCCGCGCGTGAGCAGCGGGCCTTTGGCGGGGAGATGGACGATGGGAGGCATTGGGGTCATGGGAGTCATCGTCTTTACGCTTCAGCCGAACGGCCCTTCATCGCGAAGATGCCTTGGGGCCGCTTCTGGATGAAGATGATGATGAACACCAGCACGGCGATCTTGGCCAGGACGGCGCCCGTCCAGCCTTCCAGGAATTTGTTGAGGATGCCCAGGCCCAGCGCGGCATACACCGTGCCCGCCAGCTGGCCCACACCGCCCAGCACCACGACCATGAACGAGTCCACGATGTAGCCCTGGCCCAGGTCCGGCCCCACATTGCCCACCTGGCTCAGCGCGCAGCCGGCCAGCCCGGCAATGCCCGAGCCCAGCGCGAATGCATAGGTATCGACACGGGCAGTGTTCACGCCCATGCACGAGGCAATCGGCCGGTTTTGCGTGACGCCACGCACAAACAGGCCCAGGCGTGTCTTGCTGATCAGCCAGGCCACGCCCAGCAGTACCGCAACGGCAAACACAATGATGACCAGCCGGTTGTAGGGCAAAGACAAATTGCCCAGCACCTGCACGCCGCCGCTCATCCACACCGGGTTCTCAACACCGACGTTTTGCGCGCCGAAGATGGAGCGCACCAGTTGCTGCAGCATCAGGCTGATACCCCAGGTGGCGAGCAGTGTCTCCAGCGGGCGGCCATAGAGGAAGCGGATCACGCTGCGCTCCAGCGCCGCGCCCATCAGCGCCGAGGCCATAAAGGCCACCGGCACCGCGGCCAGCAAATACCAGTCAAACGCGCCGGGAAAGTATTTTTGAAACAGGCCCTGCACCACATAGGTGGCGTAGGCGCCAATCATCATCAGCTCGCCGTGCGCCATGTTGATGACGCCCATCAGCCCGTAGGTAATCGCGAGGCCCAGCGCCACCAGCAGCAAGATACTGCCCAGGCTGATGCCGCTGAAAATCGCACCCAGCTTGTTGCCCCATTCCAGCGAGGCATCCACCTTGCTCAAGGCGGCCTGCAGCGCCACCTTCACATCGGCATCCGTCTCGGTGCCCAGGCGCTCGATCAGCACCGTCTTGGTATTGGGGTTCTTGCTGCCGGCCAGCTGCGCAGCGGCCTCCAGCCGCTTGGCCTTGTCCGTGCTGCCCAGCAGGATTGCCGCGCGCATCAGCTCCAGTTGGTTCTTCAGCTCGGGCACCGTCTCGGCCGCATAGGCTTTTTCGATCAGCGGCAGGCGCGCTTCGTCGTTGTCGCCGCCCAGTGTCTTGATCGCATCGCGCCGCTGCTTCTCGTCTTTCGAAAACAGCTTCAGCGCCGCCAGCGCGTTGTCCAGCTCGCTGCGCATCAGGTTGGGGTTGATCACATCTTCGGCATCGGCAGGCAGCGGCACTTCGGCACCCGTGATCGGGTCAAAAGCCTTGTCGTCCTTGACCACAAACACCTTGTCGCCCTTGGTCTTCACCGCGTCGTCAGACAGCGCCTGAATAAACGCCGCCGTCTTCTCATCCGCCTTGGCAGCAGCTTTTGCCAAAGCCTCCACCCGTGCCTCCGTCTCGCCAATAGCCATGCCCTTGACCTCATCAGGGGTCAAGGCATGGGCTTGGGCGGCTAAAAGAAGCGTTGTGAGAAAGAGAGAAAGATGGCGTAGCAGCATGTGAAAAGAACCTGTAGGTTGGGCACGTACGCGGATGACCGTGTAGCGCCCAGACTGCAACTTCCTGAAGGGCATCGGCCTTGCTCTGCTATGAGCAAGAACTGGGCCGTAGACGCCCAAGGCGTCAAGATTGGAAGAAGCGTAGCGAGCGGGCCAAGGTGGGTTCTGCGGCGCGGAACCGTACACCAGTACGGTGAGCACCGCGGAGCCCAGATTGGCTCGCGCAGTAGCTTCTTACTTCTTCACAGGCTCATCAGGCTTCTTGTCATTGCCTTCAATGTATGGAGACCATGGCTTGGCCTTAACCGGACCAGGCGTCTTCCAAACCACGTTGAACTGGCCGTCAGCCTTGATTTCGCCGATAAACACCGACTTGTGCAGGTGATGGTTTTTCTCGTCCATCTTGCTCACGATGCCGGAAGGCGCATTGAAGGTCTGGCCGGCCATGGCGGCGATCACCTTGTCGGTCTCGGTGGACTTGGCCTTTTCAACAGCCTGCTTCCACATGTTGATGCCGATGTAGGTGGCTTCCATCGGGTCGTTGGTCAGAGGCTTGTCAGAGCCAGGGAGTTTTTTGGCTTTGGCGTAGGCAGACCACTTCTTGATGAACTCGGTGTTGGCCGGGCTCTTGATCGACTGGAAGTAGTTCCAGGCAGCCAGGTGGCCGACCAGCGGTTTTGTGTCCACGCCGCGCAGTTCTTCTTCACCCACAGAGAAGGCAACCACGGGCACGTCTTTGGCCTTCAGGCCGGCATTGCCCAGCTCTTTGTAGAAGGGCACGTTGGAGTCACCGTTGATGGTGGACACCACAGCCGTCTTGCCGCCTTGCGAGAATTTCTTCACGTCAGCCACGATGGTTTGGTAGTCGCTGTGGCCGAAGGGGGTGTATTTTTCGTCGATGTCCTTGTCAGCCACGCCCTTGCTCTTGAGGTAAGCGCGCAGGATCTTGTTGGTGGTGCGTGGGTAGACATAGTCAGTACCCAGCAGAACCCAGCGCTTGGCGCCGCCGCCGGCCTTGCTCATCAAATAGTCGACCGCAGGAATGGCTTGCTGGTTAGGCGCCGCGCCCGTGTAGAACACGTTCTTGGAGAGCTCTTCACCCTCGTACTGCACGGGGTAGAACAGCAGGCCGTTCATTTCTTCAACGACTGGCAGCACCGACTTGCGGGAGACAGACGTCCAGCAGCCGAAGATGACGGAGACTTTGTCCTGGCCGAGCAGCTGCTTGGTCTTTTCAGCAAACAGGGGCCAGTTGGAGGCCGGGTCAACCACCACGGGCTCGAGCTTCTTGCCCAGCACGCCGCCCTTGGCATTGATCTCTTCGATCGCCATCAACACGGTGTCTTTCAGCGTGGTTTCAGAAATGGCCATGGTGCCCGACAGGCTGTGCAAGATGCCAACCTTGATGGTGTCCTGGGCAAAAGCTGGCACAGCGCCAAGGCCTGCCAGTGCGACTGCGGCGGTAAGCGCCTTGAGGGTAAATCGACGTTGCTGCATGTGAATCCACTCCGGTAGGGTTTTAGGTAAATCGCGTTTCGCTGCGCGAAAGCCGGGGAAACCAGGGCTTTTACACAGCGATGAACCGATTCTGGGGACCGGAGGGGGATTGGGGAATACGCCGGGTGGCGTATGCGGGGGGTGGCCGGTATGCTGCGGAATGCCGGTGAGGGCCGGCATTGACAGGGAGGCCGCTGCGCCTATTAACCCTCCCATATCAAACAAAAAAACGAGGACTCTCTTCTATGAACGCGCTGATTTCCCGCTCTTCACGCCTGGCCATCCTTGCCTTGACCGGTGCCCTGCTCGCCGGTTGCCAAACCACCCAGCCGGGCGCTGGCGCAAGCAACCCCGAGCCCAAGATCCTTTCCGTCACCCGTCAGAACGGGAAAGGCATCCCCAACGGCCGATCTGACTCAACGGCACCCTACCTTCGCGTCATCAAGCTGCCAACCGCCACCGACCCAGGCTACGGCTACTCAGCCGACAAAGCCATCAGAACCGGCCCCTACGACAACCGGCTTCACCTTCTGTACCTCAACTCATTGCGCGGCCCCAAAGGCGAACCCGTCACCTACGAGCGCCGGGGCGCCTGCTGCGAGTACGAAGACAAGTCGATCCCGACAGGTGGCGGGCTGCTGGATGTGTATGACATTCAGGTAGACGGCGGTAGCAAGACCATCACGATTTATGTAGATATGTACAGAAAGGGGCCGCCGGTGTTGCCGGTTGGGTTTACGGGTCGGTAGGGATGTGAGCTGCTAATCGCCAACATGGCAACCATCACGGCAGCCTTCGGTCAAATAATCCCCTGAGAGCAAACTGAGCAACGAACCACAATAGACACCATTGGGGGTCAAAAAATGAAATTTCTGCGCGACGGTCCCGATATTCCTGAACGTCTATTGCAGTTGCACGAGGATGGGCGCGTAGTATTTTTTTGTGGCGCGGGAATCTCCTATCCGGCACGGCTCCCCGGCTTCGGTGGTTTGGTTGACATGTTGTATGCGGAGCTATCCGTCATACCAAATGCCGTGCAGCTAGCGGCGATAAAGGCAGGACAGTTCGACACAGCGATTGGGCTGTTAGAGGCCGGAGTGATGGGCGGGCGGGAGACAGTGCGCCGTGCGATGGCTTTGGTACTTAAGCCAGACTTTTCAGCTCCTAATGCCACTGCTACTCATGAAGCGTTGCTAACGCTGAGTCAGAACCGAACTGGCCGAACGCGGCTCATCACAACAAACTTCGACCGTCTCTTTGAGCACTTAATAAAGTCCCAGTCGCTCTCGTTGCAAACCTATCAAGCCCCGCTTCTTCCGGTGCCCAAAGCAAGGTGGGACGGCTTGGTCTATCTGCATGGCCTGTTATCAGCCGCCCCCAAGCCGGCGGAGTTGGACTGCTTAGTGATTTCTAGTGGTGACTTCGGTTTGGCGTACTTAACAGAACGCTGGGCAGCACGCTTCGTGAGTGAGTTGTTTCGCGGCTACACAGTTTGCTTTATCGGTTACAGCATCAACGATCCGGTTCTGCGGTACATGATGGATGCGCTGGCAGCAGACCGGCTACTGGGAGAGTCGCCACCGGAGATGTTCGCGTTTGGCAGCTATAAGAACGGAAAGGAGGCAGCCAGAGCTAACGAATGGAATGCCAAGAACGTTACCCCGATTTTGTATCGTGAGCGAAAGGGCCACGACCATTCCTATCTGCACAGCACGCTTCGCGCGTGGGCGCAGACATATCGGGACGGCGTTCGCGGTAAAGAGAGAATTGTCGTGGAATGCGCGATAGGGCGCCCCCTCGCAGCTACGAAACAGGATGACTTTATCGGCCGAATGTTATGGGCGCTGAGCGATCCGCATGGCTTGCCCGCCAAGCGATTTGCGGAATTGGACCCAGTACCGTCGCTGGACTGGTTAGAGCCGCTGAGTCAGGATCTCTATCGCCATGAGGACCTAGGGCGTTTTGGGGTGCCAGCATTAGTTACTGCCGACAAAAAACTCGAATTCAGTTTTACTCGACGCCCCGCACCTTACACCAAGGCGCCGTGGATGGTGTTATCTGATAGCGGGAACCGGGGCAGCGAATGGGATGCGCCAATGCATCACCTCGCTTGCTGGCTAGTACGACACCTTGACGATCCGAAGCTGCTACTGTGGCTCATCAAACGAGGCGGCAGGTTGCACCACCAGTTGACATGGCTCATAGAGCGGCGCCTCAACGAATTAGCCAAACTTGAACGCTCAAGTGATGCGAAAGAACTAGCGCGTATTCGCAACGCCTCGCCCAAAGCAATTCCGCGAGCTGCAATGCGCACGCTATGGCGTTTATTGCTGAATGGGCGCGTAAGGGCCGGGACGCATAGCTTCGATCTATACAGATGGAGAGAACAATTTAAACGGGATGGGTTGACTGCTAGCGTGCGATTCGCGTTAAAGGACGCCTTAGCGCCCTGTGTTGTGTTGCGCGAACCGTTTCACTGGTCCGACGAAACGGTAGCTAACGACGCAGCACACGAGGTCAAGAATATTGTTGATTGGGAGTTGGAGCTGGCATCAGATCACGTGCATTCTGCATTGAGCGACATCCGTGAGGATCGGGCTTGGCTGGATGCTCTGCCTCACCTCCTGCTCGACTTTAATGTGCTTCTGCACGACGCTTTGGATCTGATGCAGGAGTTAGGCGATGCAGATGGGAAGCGAGACCACAGCTATTCTCACCAACCCTCTATATCCAAACATCCACAGAACAGAAACTTTCATGATTGGACTGCGCTAATAGAGTTAGCTCGTGATGCTTGGGTTGCGACAGCGTCTCGTGCGCCAGAGCAGGCTCGAGCTGTGGCCGAAGCATGGGCGTCAGGGCCATATCCTGTTTTTCGTAGACTGTCATTCTTCACCGGTACGCACGTAGACGTCATTCCACCAACGATGACTTTGCGCTTCCTTTTCAATGATGAGAGTTGGTGGCTGTGGTCAGTAGAGACTCAGCGTGAAGCCTTGCGCTTACTCGTTGCTTTAGCGCCAGTTCTGGACCGAGAATCGCTAGATAAGCTGGAGGCAGCCATTCTCATTGGACCGCCGCGCGAGATGTTTCGAAGTGACATTGATGCCGATCATTGGGCGCAACTAGTTAATCGAGAGATATGGCTAAGGTTGAAAAAGCTGACGCTTGCCGGCGCCGTCTTGGGTGAACTTGCGCGCTCCCGGCTGGGTACGCTATCGGAAGCGAATCCAATCTGGGATCTTGAGGGGGATGAGCGTGAGGAGTTTCCGTTCTGGATGGATAGCGGCTGGGTCGGCAATCGAGACCCCTGGAGGACCTTCACAGCAGTGCCTCGCAGTCGTCGCGGCGTACTCGCCTACCTATTGGCGCACCCCGAACTAGGGCCAGACGAGCAGGATGACTGGAGACAACGATGTTCAGAAAGCTTTCAAGCGACCGCGTATGCGCTATATCAACTAGTAATTCGCAAGGGAATCTGGCCTGTTGAACGTTGGAGAGATGCGCTCCAAGCGTGGTCAGAAGACAAGCTACGAACGCCCTCGTGGCACTTCATGGCTCCGCTCTTGGTCAGCGCGCCTGAATCGTTGCTCCAAGCGACAGCCCACGGAATGAGTTGGTGGTTGCAGTCAATTGGGAAGACGTTTGAAGGCCACCTTGATCACTTCGTCATACTAATCACACGTGTCCTTCGACTTGAGTTCGATGTTGACGACAAAATCGATGAGCCGGTCTTTCATGCCATCAATCATCCTGTGGGTCACGTGACAAACGGTCTTCTAGATTGGTGGTATCGCGATGAACTGGAAGACGGTCAACAACTTCCGCAGGAACTTAAAACTATATTTACCTACTTATGTGACACAACCAATGTCACCTTCGTAAATGGAAGAGTATTGCTCGCAACGCACGCGATTACTTTGTTCAGAGTGGATCCGGACTGGGCGGCGCGGTATCTACTCCCGCTATTTGACTGGAGACAGTCTGCAACTGAAGCGCGTTCGGCATGGGAAGGTTATTTATGGTCGCCGCGTCTGTATCGGCCGATGATGCAGCTCCTTAAACCCGCCTTCCTAGACACGGCAAGTCACTATGGGCAACTTGGAAAACACGGCAGCCAATACGCATCGCTTCTGGCGCTCGCTGCACTCGACCCAGGCGATACATTCAAGACCACAGAGCTAGCCAGTGCAGTTCGTTCATTGTCGGCAGAAGGCCTGCGCGATTTGGCGGAAGCATTGGTCAAGGCAGTCGAAAGCACAGGTAAGCAGCGCGAAGAATACTGGCGAAATCGTGTCAGCCCTTTCTGGAAAAAAGTCTGGCCGAAGACACACGATCGAGCCCAAGGGATCGATGGCTCATCACTTGCAAGGCTTTGCATTGCTGCTGGAAATGAGTTTCCTGCAGCGGTCATGCAATTGGAAAACTGGCTGAGAGCGATTGAGCATCCTGACTATGTCATTCACCGCCTGCACGAATCAGGTCTTTGCACGTTGTTTCCGGAAAGTGCCCTGCAGTTTCTACACATCATCCTCTCCGAACAGTCGGCTTGGCTCCCCTCGCAGTTGCGGCAATGCCTGAACGAAATCCTATTGGCATTGCCAAATTTACGCCAGGATCGACGCGTCATGCGGGTGGATGAACTGGCGCGGAGGGCTGGCCTTTGAAGTCGAAAACAGGCCTAGCACCACGTTTCCGAATCCTTAACTAGCGCGCGCAACAGATCAAGCATGATCCTGTGTACTACGACCCACAGCAGACTCACACCCCCAACGCAGACACAAGCCACTCCTCAAACCGCCGAATATTCCGCTGCTCCCGCCGCTCAGACGGGTAGGTGAGGAAATAACCGTTCCCGCTGTCGACCTCAATGTCAAAGGGCTTCACCACTTTCTGTGAGGCAATCAGGTCGGTGAACAAGGCAGCATCGGCAATCGCAACGCCCAGGCCGCGCTCGGCGCTTTGCACGCACATATCTACCGTGTCAAACAACTGCTCACGCGCGCCTTGCAAGTCCGGCACGCCGGCGCCGCGCAGCCACATCAACCATTCGTGACGTTGGGGCGTAGCGTGCAACAAGGTTGCGCTGGCGAGGTCGCTTGGCTCGCGCAGGCTGGCGGCCATTTCCGGTGTGCACAGGGGCACCAGGCGCTCGCGCATTAGCGGCACTTCGGCCAGCTGGGGCCAGCCGCCTTTGCCGTGGGCAATGATGGCGTCGGCATCGGAATTGCTGAAGTCGGGTGCGTCCGTCCAGTGGGTGGCTACGCGTATCTCCAGGCCTGGCAGCTCTGCCTGCAAGGCCGGCAGACGGGGCAGGAACCACCTGACGGCCATGGTGGGCGGGAACTGGACTCTGAGGACATCGGCACCGCGCCGCACGCGGGCGCCGGCTTCAGTCAGTGTCTGCATTGCTTGCCGCACGGGCGCCAGCAGCTCCAGGCCTTCTGGGGTGAGCGTCAGGCCGCGGGCTTGCCGCACAAAGAGCGGGCAGCCGTAGTACTCCTCCAGCAGTTGCACTTGCCGGCTCACCGCGCCTTGCGTCAGGTTGAGCCGGGTGGCCGCGCCGGTGAAGCTGCCGCAATCAGCGGCGGCCAAAAAGGCCTGCAGGGCATAGAGGGGTGGCAGGGCCGGCATGGCTCAGGCCTTGTAAGAAATGTGGCAAGCGGTGTCGTGCATGGGCGCAGTTTATCGTGGCCGCCCCCGTGGCGGCAGCAGCCATGCGCGGCGCACATGGCTGCCCCCAAAAACTTTCGTTGGTGCTCTGGCGCGGGCGCTTCTACGATCAGCGCACTTCTTTCAACACGTCTCAACACGCTTCCAAAACAATGGTTATCAGCTCGAACGCACTGGCGTACATCGCCGTCATCAACAACTACCTGACCCTGCTGGCCGCAGGCGACGTGCGCGGCATCGTGTCGCTGTTCAGCCCCCGGGGCACTGTGCACTCGCCCTTTCTGGGTGTGCAGCCGGTGGGCAAGTTCTTTGACCTGCTCAAGGCGGCTACACGGCGCAGCATTATTGAAAGCCCCGAAGTGTTTGTGAGCGGCGTGGGCTCGCGCCGGGCTTCAACCAGCTTTACCTACCGATGGGAGCTGGCTGATGGTGCGCAGGTCAGCTTCGAGTGTGTGGACCTTTTTGATTTTGACGAGCAGGGCCTGATCGAGGCGATGACCATCGTCTACGACACGGCGCCTATACGCGATTCCGTCGGTGACAAATACCGCGGCGTGCAAACCCAGTGATTTCGTTTCTTTAACCCCAACAGGAGAGCTCTCATGAAATTCATGGTTATGGTCAAAGCCACCGCCGACAGTGAAGCCGGCATCATGCCCAGCGAGCAGTTGCTCACGGAGATGGGTAAGTACAACGAAGAGCTCGTCAAGGCGGGCATCATGCAGGCCGGTGAAGGTTTGCACCCGAGTTCAAAGGGCGCTCGTGTGCGCTTTTCGGGCAAGAACCGCACGGTGATTGACGGGCCGTTCAGCGAAACCAAGGAGCTGGTGGCCGGCTTCTGGATCTGGCAGTGCGCCTCGCTGCAAGAGGCTATCGAATGGGCCAAGCGCTGCCCCAACCCGATGCCGGGCGAGTCGGATCTCGAGATCCGCCAGGTCTTTGCGGCGGAAGACTTCGGTGAAGCCTTCACGCCCGAGCTGCGCGAGCAGGAAGAGCGGCTGCGCGCGCAGATTGCCTGACGCAGATTGCCTGGCCCACGCCCCGCTGATTCACCCCCACGCAAGGAGCACCCCCATGTCACTTGTCCGCGTTCAAAACTTCGCCATCTCGCTCGACGGTTTCGGGACCGGCGAGGGCCAAACCCGCAAGGAACCATTCGGCCACGCCGGTGAACGGCTGCACGACTGGATGTTCGCCAGCCAGGCGGGCCGCCGGATGCTGGGCCAGCCTGGCGGCACAGCCGGCGTTGATGACGCCTTCACCCGCCTTTTTGCGCCGGGGATTGGCGCCGAGATCATGGGCGCCCACAAATACGGCTACCCCGGCTGGGAGAAGGACCCTGAATACAAGGGCCCGTGGGGGCCCAACCCACCGTTTCACACACCGGTCTTTATCCTGACCCATCACACCCGTCCGCCAATCGAGATGGAGGGTGGCACGACCTACCACTTCATCGACGCATCGCCGGCGGAAGCGCTCGCGGCGGCCCGCAAGGCGGCGGGCGGCAAGGACATACGCATAGGCGGGGGCCCGACCATGCTTCGCGAGTTCATCAAGGCCGGGCTGGTCGACCACATCCACGTCGTGGTGGTGCCCATCCTGCTCGGCCGCGGTGTGCGGCTTTGGGACGGCCTGGAAGGCTTAGAGAAGAACTACCAGATCGAGTCCGTCTCGTCGCCCAGCGGCGTCACGCATATGACCTTCACATGCGCGGCCCATCACTGATTTCCCCTAACCCAAGCTCAACCAACCCCAACCTCAACCCCCAGGAGATAACCATGCCCAAGATGATCTTCGTCAACCTGCCCGTAAAAGACCTCGCTGCCTCCATACGCTTTTACAAAGCGATCGGCTGCGAGCAAAACCTGCAGTTCAGCAGCGACCAAGCCGCCATGATGGCCTGGTCGGAGACCATCAGCTTCATGCTGCTCACGCACGAATACTTTGGCACTTTCACATCAAAGCGCATCCCCGACGCGCAGCAAACCTGCGAAGTGCTGCTGGCCCTGTCGCGTGACAGCCGCGAAGAGGTGGACTCGATCACAAAAGCCGCAGCCGCTGCCGGCGGCAAAGCCGACGTTCGCCCGCCGCAGGACATGGGCTTTATGTACACCCGCGCCTTTCAGGACCCGGACGGCCATGTGTTTGAGCCGGTGTGGATGGATATGGCGGCGGCGCAGGCCACCGCGTAAGTGGGTAGGTAGCCGGCTTTTTTTGAATTTCTTTTGAATTTCTTTCGATTTTTTTGTCGAAATTTGTCGAATTCACAGGCCCCGTTCGTCGTGTTGATGGAAACACCCCAAAACGATCAATGAACGCGCGGGGCCTGTTCCTGATTCCCAATTTCCCAATTCTTAACTCAAGGAGAAATCGATGAAGTTCCTGCGTACCCTTTTCGCCCCGCTGCTTACCGCCGCGGTGGCTGTTGCCACCCTGCTCCCTGCCGCTTCCCAGGCCCAGGAGAGCAAGCCCGTCAAAAGCGGCTACCTCAGCGTCAACGGCGTCAACTACCACTACCAGGTCCACGGCCAGGGCGAGCCGCTGCTGCTCTTGCATGGCGGCCTGGGCCAGTTCGAGATGTTCGGCCCAGTGCTGACGGCGCTGACCAAAACCCGCCAGGTGATAGGCGTTGACCTGTACGGCCATGGCCGCACGGCGCTGACCGAGCGGCCCGTCAGCCTGGTCGACATGGGCGACGACATGGCGCAAATCCTCAAGCAGCTTGGCCACAACCAGGTGGACGTGATGGGTTATTCCATGGGCGGCGGTGTCGCCTTCCGCCTGGCGGTGCAACACCCCGAGCGCGTGCGGCGCCTGGTGCTGGTGTCGGCCGGCTACGCGCAAGATGGCTTCTTCCCGGAGATGCTGCCGATGCAGGCGCAAGTCGGCGCGGGCATGGCCGACATGATGAAGGAAACCCCGATGTACAAGTCCTACGCCGCGGTCGCGCCGCGCCCGCAGGATTTCCCCAAGCTGCTGGACCAGATGGGCGCCTTTATGCGCAAGCCCTATGACTATTCAGAAGACGTGAAAAAGCTGCAGATGCCGGTCATGCTAGTCTTTGGCGACAGCGACATGTACCGCCCCGAGCACATCGTGAAGTTCTACCAGTTGCTGGGCGGCGGACTGAAGGACGCTGGCTGGATGCGGGAGAACATGGCAAAGAACCGTCTGGCGATCTTGCCGGGGTTCACGCACTACGACCTGTTCCTCGCGCCTGCCCTGGTGCCGACGGTTTTGCCCTTCTTGGATGGAAAGAGCAATACGGCCAGCTGGGCGCAGCAGGTGGCTGGGCAGAAGTAGCAAGAGCAGCGGAAAATCCGGACCTCTTTATCGAGGTTCTGGCCTGGCCTTGGCGTGCTGGCTATCGATCATGCAATATTGTCGTTAGTCAGCTTTGACCGGTTTCGGCCAGAAGCGGATATTCGTCGACGGCTGCAATGGGCCCTAAGCGGTCATTGAGATGCGATAGGTTCCTCGATGCAAATAGGCTGGAAAAGGTCTAGCCGCCGCCGAGTGCACCACTCAGGAACTCAAGCATTCGAGGCCACGAATCCTGTCTCGCACGTGCAGTCCCCTCTGGCGTTCCACCCATATCCATTTCTTCGCCCGATACCGGATGCTTCGACTTGAGCATCGTCGTTGGACCGTTTGGCCAAGCGATGCTGTGTCCCGCGCCTGTATAGGCCAGATGTTTGACCGGATGGCGAAAGCCCTGTCGTTTGAAGCGCTCTAAAGCGAACTCCGTCAGTTCGGTAGACGGCCAGACCTTGTCGTCAACGCCGCTAATCATCAGCACCGGTCCATTGATGTTTTCCACGCGGATGGATGCCCTGCTCGCGTACGCTGCATCCTGCAACGGGATGAAGTACCAATCGAAGCTACCTTCATTTGCGTTGCCGGTCGCGAGCGCCTCATCCCACTGCGCATGCGTCAGCGTCCTGGCGTAAGGAAGCTCCTCCCCGCTTAAAGTCCAGGCTCCATTTCCGCTTTCAGGGTACGCGGGCCAGAGGATGCCACTGGGCGCATACGCGACCACAGCCCGTATTTCAGGGAACGTTGCGCCGAGAAGCAAGGCCAGCTCTCCGCCTCGCGAAATACCAACCGCTGCGACTTGTTCGGCCGCGATGGCGGGCTGCGCTGCCAGCCATTCCAAGGCCGTGGCAAAGTATTCGAGCGGAATGCGGTCGAGCGTTGGTGGCAGGCCGTCGGCGCCGAAGTAAGCGAGGGCAAGTGCTGCATAGCCCCGGGATGCCAGCAGCGCCGCCATCTCCTGAGACCAGGCCAATCCCCCGTTGGAGCCACCCACCACAAGGACTGCGCTGTGAGGGCCGGGTCGATTGGGTTCAAACATCTTGCCAACAAGGCCCTTTTCCCGGACCTCCCGCAACACAACCCGTTCATCCATGTAAACACGCCTCACAACATGGGTGATTCGCGGCGCACCGCCGTCCTTTTCTGCTGTGAGCGTTGCCGTGAGCGGGTCCGTACTTTTGCCTTCGTAGCCTCTGGTGACCTCGGGAGGCACTGGGGCACGAGACCAGAAGAGCCCCATGGAATCGACGCCCGTGTATGAGCCGGAAACAGGCGCCTGTGTGCTCAGGTCCACGACGCCGTGGGCGTCTGCAATGAAGACCGCCTCGGACAGCCACACGACATCATTGAAGCAGCTCCACAGGTTCAGGGTCAATCGTTCGTCGGCACAAAGCCCCAGCACCCGAATCTGGAGCATCTCGTCCACAAGACATTGATGAGGCAGCGTGTCGAACTTCATGAAGCAGGCCCTGGAAGTATTGGTTTGGGCAATTCTGGATGTGGAAGCTGCCCATGAGCACAGCTTGACTTTACTTGGTGGTCAGCCAACAACGAGTGTCAATGGCTTCTTAGCAACAGGCTCATGTGTTGGCCATCATGGAACGTACCATCCAGCCGAATTGCTTCGGGTTCGAGACCGTAGGGTTCAAAGCCGAGCGACTGGTAAAGGCCGATTGCGGCGGTGTTTGGCAAGAACACGGTCAAATTGACGCGGCGCACATCTTGTGAGCGTGCGTGTTCCAGCGCAGCCTCGACAGCCATCCGGCCGAATCCTTGACCTCGATGCGATGGATCAACGAAAGTCCCCCAAAGGGTCACCTTGTGCATGGAAGAGGGAAATCGGCTCGTCCACGCGACGGCCGAGCACGCACGCAGGAGGCCGTCGACAAAAACGCCGAAGGCCGCGCTCGGGGCGGGAGCGCCCAACTGATCACGGAACCCCTGCAGCGGCCTGGTCAACTCTTCAGCTAGCGAAAGCCCCATAGGCACGGGATTGTGCTCGGTGACCCGACGTCGCAAGGCGGAAAATTCGTCCGCATCAGAGGGCATCAGTTGGCGAGTGTTGAGTTCTGGCTTCACAGAGTCCTTGCGTTAGTCGGAGGTCCGCTTCTGGCCGACTGTAGCCGAAGCTGTGACCGGCACAAAGGGGTCCATTACGGCTGTTGGGATGGGCCGCTAAGTTGGCAATTGCAAGGTCTCCCATTGGCGTAGCAATTCGACCTGTCGGTGGAGTTGGCCGGTCGTCATGGTTTGGGAACCCCAAACCGGTACGCGTCCTGCGTACTCTCCCAGCAACCAGAATTGCCGCACCGCCATGAAACGTGAGATGGCGGCAAGGTCGGCATCTGCGACCGGGCGTCTGTCCCGGTAGGCGGAGATGAAATTTTTCCACTGCATTTCCGCCTTGCTGCTCACCTCACCGTCAGGCGCGCGCGGGTAGAGGTTCCATGGGTAGACCGCAAGCTCATACGCCAGGTAGCCCGGTCCCACCTCATCGAAATCGAAAAATATGGCTTGGCGTTGCCCTTCGGCATCGGTCGTGACGAAGTTGTTCTGGCCGTGCGCGTCGCCGTGACATATCACACGGCTCAGCTCGCCCATGGCCAGGATGTCATCGTACAGCCGCAAGCCCAGCTTCTCGAATTGCGGGCGCAATCCGCCTGTCATGGACGGCGCGCGAAGCAGTCCCTCCAGCGGCCTGAGGAGAAGGTAGTTCAGGTCAAGCACATAGGCGCTCTCCGGCCCCCGGTAGCTTTCGCCCCCCTGGTGCAAGGCGGCCAATCCGTGCGCGAAGGCCTTCACGTCAGCTGTTGATTCACCAGTGAACTCCCCCTCCAGATATTCGAAGAGCATCAGCATCCGGGCACCTTCCGGCAGCGGCACCTGTATGGCGATCTCGCCCGTCGCCGTTGTGACGCAGCGAGAGACCTGGCAGCCGACTTGGGCCCAATGCTCCAGTGCCGCAGCTTCAAACATCACATTGGGACCACCCCGCGGCCGCTCAGCACACAGACGCGCCACAACGCGCTGCCCACTGGCAAATTCCAGTCGATAGACCTGATTGAAACTTCGCCGGAGGAACTCACTCCCGACGACCTCGCCGAGTCCATAGCCGGCCTGCACAAGGGCGGCGATGCTGCCTGCCGTTGGCGTCGATTGCGCGATTTCCAGTTGCATGCTTGTCCCGCAAGAAAGAAGGCGCAATTATGGCGCGGCGGCGCGCAGACTCGAACGGCCGCTTCTGGCCAAATGTAGCCGGTCGCGGAACCAGAGCTTTGGACTCGCACCCTACTTTCTGCCGGCCCGAAGGGGCCCGTACGCACGGTAGGGGCCGCTAGGTTGTCCGCTGCCACGAATACACGAGGAACTTGTGCGTTGCCTTGAAACCCAGCGCTTGCGCGAGGCGCATCGACGGCAAATTTTGTTCAAAGCAATCCCATGTTGGCTGCAGGCCGCGGTGAACGCATTCGTCTATGAAGGCGGACGCGACGGCCTCTGCCAGCCCAAGGCCCCTGAACTTCTCAACCGTCAGGATGTCAATCGCGTGGCACCCACCAGACACGAAGACCGAATAGCAAAGGCTTACGACCCCGCCTTCGGTCAACACGCAAAAGCCGATACCGCGCTTCTCGAAATCGGTAGCAGATTTCCACGTTCCGCCTATCCACGGATACACGGTAGCCTCTACCTTTCGCATCAGGGTTGCATCCATCGGTGTCAGGCTCAAGCCAGATGCGAGAGACGACTTTGAGCGTCTCGCATCGAAGCTTTCCTTGTTGAATTCAAAGGCGACTCGTTGAATCCTTTTTGTCGAAGAGGTTGCGACTGTATCCAGTACTGGCACCCAGCCTTCGTGACTGGGATAGAGGATGAAGAAGTCCTGATGCGGATGGTCGTAGAGCCATTGCAGGCACGATTTCGCGAATGCCGGAGTCGCAACCGGGCCCCCTAGCACGCAAAAGCCGTTGTCGTAGACGAAGGCCGTTCGGAAGTCATCAGGGGCGCTCACGAACACCTTGCCCTGGGTGTTGCCAGCGAGCACGGCACCTGCGACTTCGGCACCGATGTGCTGCGACCCAAACAGAGGAGTCAGAGAGGGGTAGTGTTCCGCTGGCAGTTCAAACATAGCGCTTTCAACGGTCTGGAGTAGCCATCATAGGGTTACCTCTCAGCCGAAATTGGGAGGCGCGGTCGTGGCTCTGCTATTGGCCGAAAGCTGTCGCAGCGGCTGGTTATCGATAATCGAACATTGGCGATAGTCAGCCCTACCGCCGCACCTCAAAAATCAAATTAAAAGGCGTCTCCGCAGCCCGCCTGAAATGCGTGAAACCCGCCTTGCGAAACACCTCGGCCAACCTCGCCTGCCCGGCCTGAGCACCCAGCACCAGCTTGCCGCCTTCAGAAATCGCATGCGCGCAGCAGATCAGATTCGACAGTTAAGACATAAAAAAAATTCCTCCACCACTCAGCCCAAGTGACAGCCACTCCTCGTTTGATGGCGCCCTCGCTATCAGACCGTGCGTGCACCTCGTCCACGTGCCGCCGCAAGGCAGTCCTGCAGCGCAGCGATGAGCCGCTCAGACACCAGCTTCACGATCGGGCCGGGCGGCTTGGTGGCATCCACGGCCACGCTGATCTCCTGCGGTTCGGCCCCGCGGTCGCGCACCGGGATAAAGACCAGCTGGCCGGTGGCCAGCTCCGACGCCACGTCCAGCTCGGACGTGAACACCACATGGTTGCCGCCGAGCGCAAGCTGCTTGACCAGCTGCAGCGAGTTGGTCTCGGTATAGCGGCGCGGTTCCTTGAACAGCCAGTTGTACTGCGCCTCGAGATAGCGCCGGATCGTCAGCGCCTTGCTCTGCAGCGCGACCGGGTGGGCCATGGCCTCCTGGAAACTCACCGTCTCGCGCTGCGCCAGCGGGTGCCCGGGCGCCACCACACAGCCCAGCGGCAGCGCGCTCTTCCAGAGCACCAGCAACTCCCGGCGCGGTTTCAGGTTGAAGATGGCGGCCAGGTCGGCCTGGCCGGTCATCAGTGCGGCCTCGGCATCGTCGGGGGTGGCCAGTGCAATGGACAGGCTGATCAGCGGATGCTGCGCACCCAGATCCCGCACCAGGGCGGGCATGACGCTGGTGGCATGGCTGTCCATCGCCACCAGCGACACATGGCCCTGGTGGATGCCCTGGATGCGCCGGATCTCGGCGACCACTCCACGTTCGTCCTGTAGCCAGTGGCGCGCCAGCGTGATGAGCGCGTCGCCCGAGGGCGTCAGGCGCATGCCGCGCGGCAGCCGCTCGAACAAGGGAACGCCGAGTTCTTCCTCCAGATGCAGGATCTGCCGGTTGATGGCTGAAGCCGCCACGTGGAGTTCGCGCGCGGCCTTCTGGATGGAGCCCGAGCGCGCAACCTGATCGGCGTAGCGCAGGCCGGCGGGAACAAGCGAATAGCGCATGGATAGGAGGGTGGCGGGTGGGGATAAGTGTATGCAGAGTGTACTGATTTTGCGTACGCAGCATTGCAAAAATGGTGATGGACGGCAATGATTTGCATCCCTACGATCCGTTCCATGACCACACGATCCAGCCTGGAACACCTCAATACCTGTGCACCCGAGGCCTTTTGCACCGCCCTGGCCGGCATCTGGGAACACGCGCCCTGGGTGGCACACGGCGTCGTAGCCCAGCGCCCTTTCGCGTCCGTCGAAGCACTGCACGCGGCCATGGTGGGGGTGGTGGCAGGGCGGGACGAGCCCACACGCGTCGCCTTCTATGCCGGACACCCGGAGCTGGCCGGTGAAGACGCCCGCCAGGGCACGATGACCGATGCGTCTATTGCAGAACAAGGCACGCTTTCGCTGGCGCAGCTGGATGCACGCGAGGCCGAACGCTGGAACGCGCTCAACCGGGCCTACCGTGCGCGCTTCGGCTTCCCATTCATCCTCTGCATTCGCCGCCACACGCGGGAGTCGGCCCTGCAAGCCTTCGAGCAACGCCTGCAGCACGACCGCGCCACGGAACTGACCACGGCATTCGGCGAAATTGCCGCGATCACCCGCCTGCGGCTGGACCGCCTGGTGTCCGATGTTTCCCACGCGGCCAGCCACGGCGAATCCGTTCCTTCCTGACCTTCCTGACCTACCACCGGAGTTACCCATGAACACCCTACGCAGAATTTCCCTCCTGACGTGCGCCCTGGGCCTGCTGGCTACGGCAGTGCCCGCCGGCGCCCAGGGCGCTTATCCAGACCATCCGGTGAAAGTCATCGTGGCGCTGCCTGCCGGCGGCGGGGTGGACATCATTGCGCGCCTGGTCGGCCAGAAACTGGCCGCCGTCACCGGCCAACCCTTCTTGGTAGACAACCGGGCCGGCGCCTCCGGCCGCATCGGCCTGCCGGCGGTGGCCAAGGCCGCGCCGGACGGCTACACGCTGATGGCTTCGCCCGCCTCGTTCCTGACCACCAACAAGAGCATCTTCAAAGAGCTGCCTTACGACCCGCAGGCTGATTTCGCCCCCATCACCAAGCTGGCCAACCAGTCCATGGTGCTGGTGGTCAAGGACAAGCAGAAGTTTTCCAGCGCAGGGGCTCTTCTGGCCGCCGCCAAGGCCAAACCCGGCAGCCTGAACTACGCCAGCTCCGGCGACGGCAGCCCGCAACACCTGGCCGCGCTGATGTTCGAGACGCGGGCGCAGGTACGCATGACCCATGTGCCTTACAAGGGCGGCGCGCTGGCCATCACCGATCTGCTGGGTGGCAACGTCGACCTGCTGTTCGCGCCTCTGCCCGAGGCGCTGCCGTATCTCAAGTCCGGCAAGCTGACCGCGCTGGCGTTGATGAGCGACAAGCGCTCGGCGCTGATCGCCGACGTGCCCACCATGCGCGAAGCGGGCATCCCGAACATGGTCATGCAGACCTGGATCGGCCTGCTGGCGCCGGCGGCTACCCCGCGCGCCCTCGTGGACCAGTTGAACCGCCAGGTGCACGCCATCCTGCAGAGCGAGGATGTGAAGAAGCAGCTCTATGAAATAGGCATGGAAATGGCACCCACCACGCCCGAGCAATTCCAGCAAACCATCGCACAGGAGATCGCGCTGCATGCGGACCTGGTGAAGGCTGCGGGGCTTGTGCCGCAATAGTCGCTACAGAGAATCCGGTGCTGTCGCCGCAGTGCCGCGGGCCCAGCAAAGCCAGGCGGCCGCCCGCCAATCAGTCGGTTTAGGCCTACAAAAACCAGCGCCAGCCTCGCTGGCCCTGCCCGCCCGCGCTGCGCAAAATGGCAGTCATCATGCCCAGCAGCGCGGCGCGCGCCTCCGCCAACCCTTTCTTCGCTTTTGCATCGTCCCTCTGGCCGCACGTGCGCCGCTGGGGGGTACCGGTGTTCGGCATCGTGGTACTGGGCCTGCTGGCATCGCACGCACACAAGGTGGACTGGGCGGGCGCCTGGCAGGCGCTGTGGCGTTATTCGCCGCTCGTCTTGCTGGCCGCGCTGGGCCTGGCCACCATCAGCCATGCGCTGTATGGCTGCTTTGACCTGATTGGCCGGCACCACACAAAACACAAGCTGCCGCGCCTGCAGACCTGGGCGATTGCGGTGACGAGTTATGCCTTCAATTTAAACCTGGGCTCGCTGGTAGGCGGCGTCGCGTTGCGGGCGCGCCTGTATGCACGGGCGGGCCTGGACGAAGCCACGATTGCACAAATCGTGGGCATCAGCCTGGCTACCAACTGGCTGGGTTATGGGCTGGTGGCCGGCAGCCTGTTTGCCGCGGGCCTGATTGCGCCGCCCAGCCAGGCGCACATTGGCGCCACGGCCTTGCGGGTGCTGGGTGTGTGCATGGTGCTGCTGGCGCTGGGCTATGTGGTGGCCTGCGCTTTTGCGCGCGGGCGGACGTGGCGTGTGCGGGGCAAGAAGCTGCAGCTGCCTTCTGCGCGGCTGGCGGTGGTGCAGCTGGTGCTGTCTGCCACTAATTGGGCGCTGATGGGGGCGGCGATGTATTTGCTGCTGGGGCAGCAGGTGCCTTATGGGATCACGCTGGGGGTGTTGATGGCGGCTTCCATCATTGGGGTGATCATGCCTATCCCTGGGGGGTTGGGGGTGATTGAGGCGGTTTATCTGGCGTTGCTGTCGGGGAGTGTGAAGCAGAGCACGCTGATGGGGGCGGTGCTGGCGTACCGGGCGCTTTATTATTTTTTGCCGCTGATGTGGGGACTGGTGCTTTATGGGTTGTTGGAGAAGTTTTCTGGGTCTGATCCCAGTGGCTCTGAGTGAACCTGTTTAGGCTGGGTCTTGCTCCAGCGGGGCGCTCTCCTCTGACTCCTGCTGGCCGGGAGTGGCCCGGCGGCCAGTAACTTTCTTTTGCTTCGCCAAAAGAAAGTCACCAAAGGTCACGTAGTGGGGATTCGCTCACTTCG
>NZ_FPBM01000020.1 GCF_900116715.1 Polaromonas sp. YR568 | reverse complement strand
AGCGTAGGGACCCAGACTGCGGGTCGCCTTTTCTTTGGTGACTTTCTTTTGGCGAAGCAAAAGAAAGTTACTGGCCGCCGGGCCACCCCCGGCCAGCCACCCTCAACAGCGAACGCGCCGCCGGAGCAAGACCCGGCAGCTAAGCCCGCATCAGTTCGCCACAGTAAACCGGCGCCGAACATGCCGAGCCTGTTCAATCTCATCAACAATCGCCACGGCCAGGTCGGCAACGGAAATGCCAGCTGGTTTGTCCCCCTGACCAGGCAGCAGGTCATCCGCCCCCAACCGGTATTTACCAGTCCGCTCACCAGGCGCCAACCCAATCGGAGGCGAAACAAAACTCCAGTCCAGCGAGGTCTCCAGCTTGATCTGGTTCAACGCTTCGCGTGCAGCCAGCGCGGCCTGCTTGTATTCGGCGGGGAATTCCGGCGTGTCGACCAGTTGCAGGCCGGGCGCTACATACAGGCTGCCTGCCCCGCCGACCACCAGCAGGCGTTTTACGCCGGACTGCTTGACGCCATCGACGATGGCTTTGCTGGCCTGCAGGTGCAGGTCGTGAATCTTGGGCTCGCCCCAGCCCGGGTTGTAGGCGCTGATGACGGCGTCGTGGCCGGCTGCGGCTTTGGCGACCTGGGTGGCGTCCAGCGCGTCGGCGGCGACTACGGTGAGGCCGGGTTGCGCTGCGAGTTTGCCGGGGTTGCGAGCCAGCACGGTGACTTTGTGGCCGCGGCTGAGCAGTTCAGACAGGACGGGCGTGCCGACAAAACCGGTGGCGCCAATGAGTGCGATCTTCATGATGTTTCCTTGCGTGAAGTGAAGAAATTCGAGAGAGCCTTAGTTTGATTACTTCACAAGCAGGTGAATAGACGGCAAAATCCGCTAACACTATGAAGCACCACTAACGAATGAGCGATAAATCCCTGGAACAACTCAAGCGCATGGCGGTTTTTACCGAGGTGGTGGCGGCCGGCTCGCTCACGGCGGCAGCGCGGCAGCTGGGCATGACGCCTTCGGCCGTGAGCCAGCATTTGCGCCAGCTGGAGCAGGCGCTGGGCCTGGCGCTGCTGCACCGCTCAACCCGGCGTCTGACGCTGACCGAGGCCGGTGAGCGCTATCACGCGGGCTGTGCGGCCATGGTGTCCGCCGCGCGATCGGCCGAGCAGGCTTTGGTGCGCCTGCGTGACGAGCCTGAGGGCGAGCTGCGGCTGGCGGCGCCTATCGGCTTTGGGGGTTTGCTGGCCTCGGCGCTGGCGCCGCTGCGCGGCCATCCCAAACTCAGCCTGCGCTTATTGCTGGACGACACCGTGATTGACCTGATCGAGCAGCGGGTGGACATCGCCCTGCGGATTGGGCAGTTGCCTGACTCGTCGCTGGTGGCGCGCAAGCTCGGCAGCATGACGCGCCTGCTCTGCGCCTCGCCGGCCTACCTGGCCGAGCGCGGCTGGCCCGCGCACCCGCAGGATTTGCTGCAGCACGACTGGCTGACGGGCAGGCCGCACAACACGGGGGTGGAAATGCTGGAGCTGGAAGGCCCGGGCGGCGAGCGCGAAACCTTGCGGCTGGAGGCGCGTGTGCAGGCCTCGCAGGTGACGGCCGTGCATGCGCTGTGCGTGGCGGGCTGGGGCATCAGCATGGCGGTGAGTGAAGACGACCGCCAGGCGCTGGCCGACGGCAGGCTGCTGCCGGTGCTGCCCGGCTGGCGGATGACGGACATGCCGCTCTATGCGGTAACGCCGCGGCGCGGCGAGCAACCCGCCAAGGTGCGGCATACGCTGGATTTGCTGGCGGCCTGGTTTGCCCGGCACGACAGCAGCGCCATCGGCAGCGCTGCCAGAAGCGCTAACAGCAGTAACAGCGCTAACGCCGCTTGATCAGCCCGCCCAGCATCACGCAGGCCAGCGCGGCCACCACCAGCGCAATGCCGGCCCACTGCCAGGACGTGATGACCTCACCCAGCACCAGCATGCCGGTTGCCAGCCCCACCACCGGCACGCCCAGGCTGAAGGGCGCGACACGGTTGGCCGGGTGGCGCTTGAGCAGGTTGGTCCACAGGCCGTAGCCCAGAATCGTGGCCGCCCAGCCGAGGTAGGCGACGGCAGCCCAGCTGGAAGCGCGAGCCTCCAGCCATTGCCAGCGCACGGCCTCAGGGTCAAACGCCCAGGACAGCGCCGCAAACGGCAGCACCGCCACCAGGCTGCTCCACACCACAAAAGCCAGCGGCGAATAGTCTTTGTAGGTTTGCTGCACACGGCGCGCCACGATGTTGGACATGGCCCACATGGCCGCCGCGCACAGTGTGAGCACAAAGCCCAGCGGCGTGGTCGCGCCTGCCCCATCGCCCCCCACATAGTTGAATGCAAAGCAGGCCAGGCCCAGGGCCGCGAGCACCATGCCGGCTTGCAGCGGCCGGCTGGCGCGCTCGTGCAGCAGCACAAAACTGAAGAGCGCTGTCCAGAACACCTGGGTCTGCTGCAGCACCGAGGCCAGCGCCGCCGTCATGCCGACCTTGAGCGCCAGAAACAAAATACCGAACTGGCCCACGCCCTGAAAGAGGCCGTAAAACACAATCCACTTCCAGGCGATTTTGGGCGGGCGTATCACCAGTGCCAGCGGCAGCACGGCAAACACATAGCGGGCTGTGCCCAATTGGAAAGGCGTGAAGTCGCGCAGCGCGAATTTCATCACCACGAAGTTAACGCCCCAGAGCACCACCACCGTGAGGGCGGCCGCCAGATCGCGCCCCGTCAGGGCATTGTTCTGTGTCGACAAGTACGGCAGTCCTGCAGCTCAGGACGGCTGCATGGCGCGCGCGGCGTCCAGGTGCGCTTTCACGCGCTGGGCCAGGGCCACGTCGCCGGGCGTCTCGGGGCGCCATTCTTCAGCAGGCAGCGCCTTGCCGTCTTCGTCCACCGCGACAAACACCACCAGGCATTCGGTGATGACCTGCATCTGGCCGAGCTTCATGTCGCCGGCGCGCACTTCCACCGAGATGTTCAGGCTGGTTTTGCCGGTGTAGGCCAGGCGGGCTTCGACTTCAACCAGGTCGCCGATCATGATGGGGCGCTGAAAACGGATGCTGCCCACCGATACGGTGACGCAGTAACGTTTGGCCCAGCTGGTGGCGCAGGCATAACCTGCTTCATCAATCCACTTCATGACGGTGCCGCCATGCACTTTGCCGCCGAAGTTGACGGTGCTGGGTTCAGCCAGGAATCGAAGGGTGATGGATGACATGGGGGCCGCCGGTGGGGTGATGAAGTTGTCAGGCGTGCTGCCAGACCATGCCGGCGACACGCATCATATTGTCGCCCATCACACCTGTCACTTCGATGTCATTCAGGCCCACCTTGCGCAGCGCCTCGGGCAGCAGTTGCCAGGTTTCCACCGGCGTGTAGGTCATGCGCTGCACGGCGCGGTCATAGCCTGCCGCCTTCGGCCACCAGTAGGTCGGGTCGTAGTCGCCGGGCGGGTTGTCGTTGAGCTCGTCTTGCCGGAAGCTGATGTCCAGGCCTATGCCCACATGCCCTGCGCCGACCAGGCCCGCCACATAGGCCACATGCCGCGCCATGTCGTCGGCCGTGGGCGTGCGCGTGCCCAAAAAGGCCGAGACGCCCGAGAGGCACACCACACCGCCGGTCGCCGCGCAGGCGCGTATCTGCTCGTCGGTGATGTTGCGCCCGTGCTCAACCAGCGCGAGCGGGTTGGCGTGGCTGAAGATCACCGGCTTGGCCGACGCCGCCATGATGTCCAGGCTGCAGCGGCGGCCGGTGTGTGAGCAGTCCATCAACAGACCTGCCTCATTCACGGCCCGCACCATGCGCACACCCAGCGGCGTGAGGCCGCGCGCCTCGTCATGACAGCCGTCGGCCACGCTGTTGTTGCGGTTGTAGGCAAAGTGAATTTGCCGCACGCCGAGCTCGCGGTAGAGCGCGACCATCTCGGGCTGCTCCAGCAGCGGCATCGCGCCTTCCAGGTCGAAGCCGATGGCGAGCTGGCCCGCGGCGGCCGCCTCGCGAATGTCGGCCACACTGGATACGAGCCGGTAGCGCTCGGGGCTGGCCGCAATGTTCGCGCGAAAGGCCGCAATCACCGACATGATCTGCGGCACCGGGTTCATGTCCATGCCTACATTGATGGAGACATAGTTGACGCCGGCGGCGCGCAACTCGTCCATCGGTGAAAAATCGGCCGCCGGATGCAGCGGCAGGCAGGCGTGGGATTCCCAGAGGATCATGGTGTGGTGTGTGCGCAGGAGAAAAGAAATTAAACCACTTCAGCCGTGCGTTTGAAACCGGTTGAGGCCTGCATCAGCTGAAGCGTGTAAGCATTGGTGACCTTGTGCGCAGCCAGATCGGCTGAAGGCAGCATCTCTACCGTCTGGCCGCGCTGCATCACCATCAACCGCTCGCACAGGTGCGTGACGACGGCCAGGTCGTGGCTCACCATCACAAAGGTGAGGCCGCGCCGGCGGCGCAGTTCTTCGAGCAGATTCAGCACCTCGGCCTGCACCGAGGCGTCGAGTGCCGAGGTGGGTTCGTCGAGCAACAAAATCTGCGGCTCCAGAATCAGCGCGCGCGCAATCGCAATGCGCTGGCGCTGCCCGCCCGAGAGCTGGTGCGGGTAACGAAACCGGAAGCCCGTGCCCAGGCCGACTTCTTCCAGCGCGCGTTCAATGCGCACTTCCGCATCGGTTATGCCGTGAATGGCCAGCGGCTCGGCCAGGATGCGGTCTACCGTGTGGCGCGGGTGGAGTGAGCCGTACGGGTCCTGGAACACCATTTGCACCTGCCGCCTGAAGGCCTTGCTGCCGGGCGCGCTGTCCTGGCCCAACAGTTTGACAGTGCCTGCGGTGCGCGGCGCGAGGCCGCAGATGGCGCGCAGCACGGTGGATTTGCCTGAGCCCGATTCGCCGACGATGCCGAAGCTTTCGCCGGGGCTCACGGTGAACGACGTATCAGCCACCGCGACAAAACCGTCGTACTCCACGCGCAGGCCGCTTACCTCCAGGCCTAGCGATGCGGAGGAAGCCGACGCGTTCATAAGGCCCACTCCGGTTTTCGGTCCAGCGTGGCCAGCGGATGCGTCGAGGCGCCCAGTTGCGGCAGGCAGGCCATCAGGCCGCGCGTGTACGGGTGCTGCGCATGGGCGAGGCCGCCGGCAGCCAGCTCTTCCACCACACGGCCGGCATACATCACCAGGATGCGGTCGCAGAAAGTGGACACCAGCCGAAGGTCGTGCGACACCAGAATCAAACCCATGCCGCGTTCGGCCACCAGCGTGTCGAGGATGGACAGCACCTGCAGTTGCACCGTCACGTCCAGCGCCGAGGTGGGTTCGTCGGCAATCAGCAAGTCCGGGTCGGCGATCAGCATCATCGCGATCATGGCGCGCTGGCCCATGCCGCCTGACACCTCATGCGGATAGAGCTTGTAGACACGCGCCGGGTCATCGATGCGCACGGACTCGAGCGCGGCGAGTGCGCGCTTTTTGGCTTCGGCCGACGACACGCGGCTGTGGGCCTGCAACGTCTCCACGATTTGCGCGCCTATGGTCATGACGGGGTTGAGCGAAAACTTCGGGTCCTGCAACACCATGGCGACGCGGCCGCCGCGCAGTGCACGGCGTTGGGCCGGCGGGCAGTTGAGCAAATCCACACCGGCAAACTCAAGCCGCCTGGCGCTGATGCGGCCTTCAGGCGCGGTCAGTCCCATGATGGCGCGGCCGGTTTGTGACTTGCCCGAGCCCGACTCGCCCACAATGCCCAGGCGCTCGCGGCCCAAAGTGAAAGACACACCGCGCACCGCCTCCGTCATGCCGCCGTCGCGGCGCGGAAAGCTCACGCGCAGGTCGTCAACCACCAGCAGGGGTGTGTTGGCGTCCGTCATTTGGCCGCCTTCGGGTCCAGCGCATCGCGCAGGCCGTCACCCAGCAGGTTAAAGGCCAGGCTCACGATAAAGATTGCCGCACCGGGTGCGGCGGCCACCCACCACTGGTCGAGCACATAGAGACGCCCGTTGGCGATCATCGCGCCCCACTCCGGCATGGGTGGCTGCGCGCCCAGGCCCAGAAAGCCCAGCCCGGCGGCCGTGAGGATGATGCCGGCCATGTCCAGCGTGACACGCACGATCACCGACGACACACAGAGCGGCATGATGTGCCCGAGCACGATGCGCCAGGGCGACGCGCCCAGCAGGCGCACGGCCGCGATGTAGTCGGTCTGCCGTATCGTCAAGGTCTCAGCCCGGGCCATGCGCGCATAAGGCGGCCAGGAGGTGATGGCGATCGCGATCACCGCGTTCTGGATGCCGGGGCCCAGCGCCGCGACAAAAGCCAGCGCGAGGATCAGGCGCGGAAAGGCCAGAAAAATATCGGTGATGCGCATCAGCACTGCATCGACCCAGCCGCCGGCGTAACCCGCCACGGTGCCGACGATGAGGCCCAGCGGCGCGGCCAGCACCGCCACCAGAATCACCACCATCAGCGTGATGCGCGATCCGACGATGATGCGCGAGAGGATGTCGCGGCCCTGGTCGTCGGTGCCGAACCAGTGCTCCCACGACGGCGGCAGCAGGCGCGTGGTGCGCAGGTCGCCGGTGTAGGCCGAATAAGGCGCCAGCACATCGGCAAAGATCGCCACCAGGATGAGCGCCAGCACGATAAAGAGGCCCAGCATGGCCAGCCGGTTGCGCGAAAAATCGCGGCAGCCGTGGTAGACCCGGCCCATAAAAGCCTGGCGGCGCGAGGTGGGGCGGTCGGTGCTGAGCCAGTCGCGCAGGGATGCCACTTTGGAAGTCATCGGATGCGCGTCCTCGGGTCGAGTAATTTGTAGAGAACATCCGAGAGCAAATTCAAGCCCACAAAAATCGAACCCACCACAATCGTGCCACCCAGCACCGCATTCATGTCGGCGTTCTGCAGCGAGTTGGTGATGTAAAGGCCCAGGCCCGGCCAGGCAAAAACGGTTTCGGTCAGCACCGAGCCTTCAAGCAGGCCCGCATACGACAGCGCGATCACGGTGACCAGCGGCACCATGGCATTGCGCAGCGCGTGGCGCCAGATGATGCGCGACTCCGACAGGCCCTTGGCGCGCGCGGCGATCACATACTCCTGCGCCAGCTCATTGAGCATGAAGGAGCGCGTCATACGGCTGATGTAAGCCAGCGCGAAATACCCCAGCAATGAGGCCGGCAGGATGAGGTGTGAGAACACATTGCGAAAGGCCTCCCACTCGCCGGCCACGGCGGTGTCGAGCAGCAGCAAGCCGGTGACCGGCGTGATGCTGTACTCAAAGCTCACGTCCATGCGGCCCGGCCCCGATACCCAGCCCAGCCGCGCATAAAACAGCACCAGCGCCATCAGCCCCAGCCAGAAGATGGGCACTGAATAACCCACCAAGCCGATCACTCGCACCACCTGGTCCACCAGCTTGCCGCGCCGCACCGCGGCCCACACCCCCAGCGGCACACCCAGGCCGGCGCCTATCAAAATGCCCAGGCTGGCCAGCTCCAGCGTGGCCGGAAAGGCGCGCTTGATGTCGGTCATCACCGGGTTGGCCGTCAGCACCGAGGTGCCAAAGTCGCCCTTCAAGACCTTGCCGATGTAGAGGTAGAACTGCTCATACAGCGGTTTGTCCAGCCCCAGCTCCTGGCGCGTGCGTTCGATCACGTGCGCCGGCGCGCGGTCGCCCACGATGGCCAGCACCGGGTCGATGGGGATCACGCGGCCGATGAAGAAGGTGACCGCGAGCAGGCCCAGGTAGGTGAGCAGAATCACCACCAGGAAGTTGCCAAAGCTTTTGGCGTGCGGCGTGAAACGCTGGCCCGCCGTGCGTGTGCTCACCGCGCTGAGCGGCGCCACGCCGGCAGCCGTGGGGTCGGGGATGGCCAAAGTCGGGAAGCTATCAGCGCTTGGAGGCGTTGAACATGTAGTTGCTGTCGAAGGTGGGGCCCAGCTTCAGGCCGTCCACGTTGTTGCGGTAGGCCGCCACTTCAGTTTGCTGGTAGAGCATGACAAACGGGCTGGTCTTGCGGAACTCGGCCTGCAGGTCTTCGTACATCTTCTTGCGCTTGCCGGCGTCGCGCTCCAGCACGGCAGCGTCCGACTGCTTGGTCAGCTCGGGAATCTCCCAGGCATTGCGCCAGGCCAGCGGCTTGGCCTTGGCGTCGTCGGCGTTGTCGGGGTTGCGGGTGAAGGTGTCGGCGTTTGAGTGCGGGTCCCAGTAGTCGGCGCCCCACTGGCCAATGTACATGTCGTGGGTGCGGGCGCGGTATTTGGTCAGCGTCTGCTTGCCGTCACCGGGAATGATCTCGATGTCGATGCCGGCCTGCTTGGCGGTTTGCTGGAAAGCCTCGGTGATGCCCTGCACCGGCTGGATGGTGCGCATGTCGATGGTCACCTTGAAGCCGTTGGGCAAGCCGGCCTTGGCCAGCAGCGCCTTGGCTTTGGCCACGTCGAGCTTGTAAGGCCGATCTTTGCTCGCGCCCAGCAGGCCCTGCGGGAGGAAGTTCTGGTTGATCACGCCGATGTTTTTGATCAGCGTGTCGCCGATGGCGCCGTAGTCGATCAGGTACTTCATGGCCTCGCGCACTTCGGGCTTGGCCAGGTTGGGGTTCTTCTGGTTCAGGCTGATGTAGTAGACCGTGCCCTTGGGCGTGGAGGTGAGCTTCACGTCCTTGTTGGCCGAGAGCGCGGCGATGTCTTGCGGGCTCAGGTTGCGGGCGATGTCGATGTCGCCTTTTTCGAGCAGCAGGCGCTGCGTGGCCGATTCCTTCACGTGGCGGTAAATCACACGCGCCAGCTTGGCCTTGGTGCCGTAGTAGTTGTCGTTGCGCTCCAGCGCCACGATTTCATTGGCGCGCCACTCGCGCAGCTTGAGCGGGCCGGAGCCGGCGTAGTTGGTCTTGAGCCAGGCATAACCCCAGTCGCCGTTGACTTCTTTGGACTGCACCAGCTTCATGTCGACGATAGAGGCCACATTCGCCGTCAGGCAGTTAAAGACAAAGGTGGGCGCGTAGGCCTTGTCGGTTTCCAGCGTCAGCGTGGTCGGGCCGGTGGCCTTGATCTTGTCTTTGACATTGGCTTTGGAAAAGCCGAACTGCGTGAGGATAAAAGCCGGCGATTTGTCCAGCAGCACCGCGCGCTGCAGCGAGTAAGCCACTTCTTCCGCCGTGAGCGGGTTGCCCGAGGCGAATTTGATGCCGGGCTTGAGTTCAAAGGTATAGGTCTTGCCGTCGGCCGAGACATTCCAGGACTTGGCGACGTCGCCCACCAGTTTGGACGGGTCGTTCACATCCAGGCGCAGCAGGCGGTCATAGGTGTTGCCCATGATCTCGCCGGCAGACAGCTCAAAGGCCTCGGCCGGGTCCATGGTGATGATGTCGTCGAAACCGAAAGCCAGCACCAGCGTGTCTTTGGGGGTAGCGGCCAGCGCGGCGCCGGCGCTGCAGGCCAGCATGGCGGCGGCTGCGGTGGCACACAGGACGCGGCGGCTGAAGAGGGGGAGCATGGGGTTCACGGTGATTTCCTTCGGTTGGACGGTGAAACAAACATTGCGCCTGGCCGCTTGTGGCGGCCGCGCCCGGAGACCTCAGGGTTGAGCAGGAATCATGCCCATGCCCTTTATCGCCACTGGCTGTAACTTGTACATACAAGTCACGGCCATTGGCGACTGATGCATTCTGCGCCCCCGGGTGCTCGCGTTAACACCCGGGTTTTCCGCGATTGCCGATTCCCTGAAAACCGGCGGCCTGAACGGCGGCCCGGTTTCGTCGCTGCCGAACGATCCGGTCGCCGGTGTACGCCTGTAAACACTGCAAAACCACGCGTTTACGGAGGAAAACACCTATCAAAAACCTGTGTTTCCCGGCTTGACCTTTAATTTGGTGTAACGATACAGTAAATCGTTCTACAAAGAACTTTAAAGAACGCCGAAATTCACGAGCGCTTACCAAAACATCATCAGGAGACAAAAAATGACTTCACTTTCACGCCGCCGGTTCGTTCAGACCACCTCCGCCGCCTCGGTTGCCATGGCAACGGGTTTCACCGGCCTGGCCCAGGCCCAGTCCACCGTCGCGCTGCGCCTGTCGTCGGCGCATTTGCCCGACCTCAACTCCTCGCACTTCGCATGGCAGCAGCTGATGGAGGCCAACCTCAAAAAGGCCGTGGGCGACAAGATCCGCATCGACTACTTCCCCAACAACCAGCTCGGCAAGGAAAGCGATGTGGTGCAGCAGGTCAAGGTCGGCTCCATCGACATGATGCTGACGGGCTCGTCCATCTGGGCCACGGTGACGCCGCAGCTCGGCATGCTGGACCTGGGTTACCTCTTCGACAGCTACGAGCATGTGGCCAAGGCGCTGGACAGCGGCGTGGGCGCCAAGCTCAACGACATGCTGCAAAAAGGCACGGGCTGCCAGGTCATCACCTGGAGCGCCCATTACGGTGCACGCAACGTCTACACCAAGCAGCCGGTCAAGTCGCTGGCCGACATCAAAAACGTCAAGCTGCGCGTGCTGCCGACGCCGGCCTTTATCGAAACCTTCAAGATCATGGGCGCGATCCCCACGCCTATCTCTTTCGGTGAGCTCTACATGGCCGCGCAGACCGGCGTGGTCGACGGCTTTGAGCATGACTCGGGCACGGTGCTGGCCAGCAAGCTCAACGAAGTCGTCAAGCACTGCTGGATGACCGAGCATCTCTTCAGCCCCATGGTCTGCATCATGGGCAAGCGCGGCATCGAAAGGATTCCGGCCGAACTGCGCCCGGCCTTCATGAAGGCCGCCAACGACTCGACGGTCCAGCTGCGCAAGACCGGCACCGAAAAAGGCCTGCAGGGCATCGAAGACCTGAAAAAACTCGGCATCACCTTCACGCCCATGGCCAAGAACGAGCGTGACCTCGTCCGCAAGGAAATGGAAACCAAGCTGTGGGCCGGTTTTGCCAAGCAATACCCGGAAACCGCGCCGCTCTTCACCGCGATCAACGCCGCGCGGGGCTAAGCTGTGCAAACCGCCCTGGGATGGGTGTTCAAGGCCGTGGAAGCCGTGCTCGCGGCCTTGTTGCTGGGCATGGTGGTGATGGTGTTTGGCAACGTGGTGCTGCGCTACGTTTTCAACTCCGGCATCGTGGTGTCCGAGGAACTGTCGCGCTTCTTCTTCGTATGGCTGACCTTTATCGGCGCCATCGTGGCGGTGCGTGACGGCGCCCACCTGGGCATGGACAACTTCGTCTCGCGGCTGCAGCGCCGCGGCAAGCTCATCTGCCTGGCGCTGAGCCAGGCGCTGATCCTGGCGTGCTGCGTCATGCTGTTCTGGGGCACCTGGCGCCAGCATGAGATCAACGCCACCACCATGGCGCCGGTCACCGGCCTGTCGACGATATGGGTCTTCGGCATGGGCTATGTGTGCAGCATCTGCATCGGCATCCAGGCGGTGAACAAGCTCTGGCGCATTGCCGCGGGCCGCATAGAAGACCATGAGCTGGTTGAAGTGCGCGAAAGCGAAGAAGACGTGAAGCACGTGAAGCACGCGAAACACGTGGAAGGCGCAGGGGCCGCGCGATGACGGTGGCGGTCTTTACCCTTTCGCTGCTCGGGGCCATGGCCCTGGGCATGCCCATCGCATTTGCCCTGCTGGTGTGCGGCATCGCGCTAATGCTCACACAGGGGCAGATGGACGCCACCATCCTGTCGCAAAAACTGCTGGAGGGCGCCGACAGTTTTCCGCTGCTGGCCATTCCGTTTTTCATGCTCACGGGCGAGCTGATGAACTCGGGCGGCATTTCAAAGCGCATCGTCAACTTCGCGCTGGCATGGGTCGGCCACATCCGCGGCGGGCTGGGGCTGGTGGCGGTGTTCGCGTCGGTGCTGATGGCGGCCATCTCGGGCAGCGCAGCGGCGGACGCGGCGGCCATTGGCACCTTGCTGATTCCGATGATGCGCCAGGCCGGCTACAACGTGCCGCGCTCGGCGGGGTTGATCGCGGCGGGCGGCGTCATCGCGCCGGTGATCCCGCCGTCCATCGGTCTCATCATGTTCGGCGTGATCGCCAATGTGTCGATCGGCAAACTTTTCCTGGCCGGCGTGTTTCCCGGCTTGCTGATGGGCGTGTCGCTGGCGATTGCCTGGCAATGGGTGGTGCGGCGCGACAAGGTGTCGGTGCTGCCGCGCCAGTCATGGAGCGCGCGGCTCAAGGCAGGGGTGGACGGCGTCTGGGCGCTGGTGATGCCGTTTGGCATCGTCATCGTGCTGAAGTTCGGCATTTTTACGCCCACCGAGGCCGGGGTGGCGGCCTGCGTCTATGCCTTTGTGGTGGGCTCTTTTATCTACCGCGAGCTTTCCATCCGGCAGGTCTACACGCTGCTGGTGTCGGCCGCCAAAAGCACGGCCATCGTGGTGTTCCTGATCGCCGCGGCGATGGTGTCGGCCTGGCTCATCACCACCTCCGACGTGCCCGAGCAAATCAGCGCGATGCTGCAGCCCTTCATGGGCAACAAGATCGTCCTGATGTTCGTCATCATGGTGCTGGTGGTCATCGTCGGCACCGCGCTGGACTTCGCACCGACCGTGATGATCCTGACGCCGGTGCTGATGCCCGTGGTCAAGCAGGCGGGCATAGACCCGGTTTACTTCGGCGTGCTCTTCATCATGAACAACGCCATCGGCCTGATCACGCCGCCCGTGGGCATTGTGCTCAACGTGATTTGCGGCGTCGCCAAGATTTCCATGAGCGAGTTGATAAAGGGCCTTTGGCCTTTTCTGTGGGCTGAACTCATCGTGCTGCTGTTGCTGGTGCTTTTCCCCGCGCTGGTGATGGTGCCGCTGAAGTGGCTGAGCTAGCGCCCGGCCTGGATTTTCCTGTCAAAACCAAAAACCCTGTAGGAGACAAACATGAAGAAGTACACCCTGTACACCTCCCGCTTCGGATTCGTGCCCGTGTTGCTGGCCATGGCGGTGGCCGGCCTGCTGGGCGGGCAAGCCGCGCTGGCCCAGGAGCGCAGCCTGCGCCTGTCGGTGCCGGTGCCCAAAGAACACCCCATGGCCATAGGCGCGCAGAAGATGGCCGCCTGCACCGTGGACAAGAGCGCCGGAAAACTCAAGCTGCAGCTGTTCTACGACAGCGTGCTGGGCAACGACGTGGCGGCCACCCAGAGCGTGCGCAGCGGCACGCTCGACATGGTGCTGGTGTCCACCGCGCCGCTGGTGGGCATTGTTCCGTCGATGGGCGTGTTCGACCTGCCCTTTCTTTTCAACAACGAGCGCGAGGCTGACCAGGTGCTGGACGGCAAGGTGGGCGAGTGGTTCGCGGCCAAACTGCCCGCCGTGGGCCTGGTGAACCTGGCCTGGTGGGAGAACGGCTTTCGCCACACCACCAACTCCAAACACGCCATCAACCGGCTGGAAGACTTTGACGGCGTGAAGATGCGCGTGATGCAAAACAACATCTATATCGACACCTTCAAGACGCTGGGCAGCAATGCCGTGCCTCTGGCCTTCCCAGAGGTGTATTCGGCGCTGGAAACCAAAACGGTGGACGGCCAGGAGAACCCATTTGCCAACATCGAGAACATGAAGTTTTACGAGGTGCAGAAATACCTCACGCTGACCAAACACGCCTATGCGCCCTTGCCGCTGCTGATCTCCAAAAAAACCTGGGACACCCTGTCACCCACTGAGCAGGGCGTGGCACGTGACTGTGCGGTGGTGGGTCGCGACGAAGAGCGCCGCGTCAACCGCGACCAGAACCAGCGCAGCGTGGCCAACCTCAAGGCCAAAGGCATGGTGGTCAACGAAATCAGCCCCGCTGAAATGCAGCGCATTCGCGACCGCGCGAAAGTTGTCTATGACAACAACGCCAAGTCCATAGGCGATGAAGCCATGAAGATGGTTTTTGCCGAACTCAAACGCATACGTGGCAATTAAGAACGAAGAACGAGAAAGAACCAGGAATCTTATGTCTACCGACCTGGCGGCGCACGCGCCGCACACCCTTCCGGTGCCCAGCTGGGGCCTTTTCAGCGACACGCAACCCGGCCGCTGGCTGGCCTGGCTGATGCGCATGACCGAGTACGTCGCCGGCGTGGTGCTGGCGATAGACGTACTGGTGGTGTTCATCTCGGTGGTGTTCCGCTACTTCCTGCACGAGCCCTTTGACTGGGCCGAGGAAGTGGCGCGCGCGCTGATGATTGTGCTGGTGTTCTTCGGCGCCGCCACGGTGCTGGCGCGCAGCCAGCACGTGGGGGTCGATATCTTTCGCGGGCTCTTGCCCGCAAGCTGGCAGCCGGCGCTGATTCAGTTCGCGAGCTGGATCATCGTGGCGGTGTCGGCAAGCCTGTGCGTCTCGTCGGTTGGTTTGCTGATCGATTCGTGGTCCAGCACCACGCCCATCGGCCTGCCGCAGTGGATCTACACCTTCCCCGTGGTGATAGGCAGCCTCTTCATGACGCTGTTCGGCATTGCCAATGCGGTCAACGGGCCGTCGCGCGTCGTGTGGTCCACGCTGGCCACCGGCATCGCCATGGTGGTGGTGGTCACGGGCTGGAACATCCTCATGCCGGGTCTGGCCATCAAACCCTGGATGCTGCTGACCATAGGCTTCCTGGGCGGCTTGCTGCTGGGCGTACCGATTGCCTTTGTGCTGGGTTTGTCGTCGCTGGTATTCTTTATGGCCGACCCGTCGCTGCCCATGCTGGTGTATTCGCAGCAGGTAATGGCGGGCACTGATCACTATGTGCTGCTGGCGATTCCCTTCTTTGTGCTGGCCGGTTTGCTGATGGAGGCCAACGGCATGTCGTCGCGCCTCATTGAGCTGCTGCTGCGCATGTTCGGCCGGGTGCGCGGCGGGCTGGGGCTGATCACCATCACCGCGACCGCGTTCTTCTCGGGCGTGTCGGGCTCCAAGCTGGCCGACATCGCGGCCGTGGGCGGCATCATCATGCCGGCGGTACGTAAAACCAAGCAGGACCCGAATGAAACCGCCGGCCTGCTGGCCTGCACCGCGGTGATGGCCGAGACCATTCCGCCCTGCATCAACATGATCATCATGGGTTTTGTGGCCAACATCTCGATCGCCGGGCTCTTTATGGCCGGGCTGGTGCCAGCCGCCGTGCTGGCGCTATCGCTCGCCGCGGTGACGATTTACGTCGGCACCCGCATCAACCCCGACGAAGCCTTCGACGTGCGCACACCCATGTTCCGCCTGCTGGGTGGCGCGATGGTGGCGCTGGTCATGGTCGCCATGATCGGCAAGGGCGTGACCTCGGGCGTCGCCACTTCCACCGAGGTCTCGGCCTTTGCGGTGGTCTATGCGCTGGTGGTGGGCTGGCTGGCGTTTCGCGAGCTCACGGTCAAGTCGGTGACGCAGCTCTTTGTGCGCTCGGCCTCCATGGCCGGCGGCATCCTCTTTATCGTGGCGGCCGCCTCCAGCGTGTCGTTTGCGCTGACCATCCAGCAGATTCCGCAATACCTGTCGACCTTCATGATCGGCTTTGCGCATGCCTACGGCAGCACCATGTTCGTGATTCTCTCGGTGCTGATCATGATCGTGTTCGGCGCCATCCTGGAGGGCGCGCCCGCGCTCATCATCTTTGGTCCGCTGCTAACCCCTATTGCCTCGCAGCTGGGCGTCAATCCATTACATTTTGGAACTGTCATGGTGATCGCCATGGGACTCGGGCTGTTCGCGCCGCCGGTCGGGCTGGGGCTGTTTGCCACCTGCGCCATCACCGGCACGCACGTCAAGGATGTGGCCCGGCCCATGATGAAATACCTGGCAGTGCTGTTTGTCACGCTCATCCTGCTGGTGCTGGTGCCGCAATTCTCGCTCTGGCTCCCAACCCGCATGGGCCTCTGACAATGCCTTCAACTCCTTGATGAAAAGAAGAACGCCGTGAGCAAGATAAGAGATGTGGCCAGCCTGGCCGGTGTGTCTACCAGCACCGTGTCCAACGTCCTCAATGGCCGCGCCAACCGCATGGCCGCCGAGACGCTGGCGCGGGTGGAAGCCGCCATTGCCGAGCTGAAGTACCGGCCCAACTCTACGGCACGCCAGCTCAAGACCGGCTACACGCCGCTGATCGGCCTGCTGGTGCCGTCCATGGCCAACCCGATGTACGGCTTTATCGCGCGCGAGATCGAAACCCTGGCGCAGGAACGCTACGGCTTTCGCATCATGATCGGCAACACCTACCGCGATAAAGACAAAGAGCTGCGCTTCTTTGACGACCTGCTGGCCCACGGCGTGCGCGGCGTGATCATCATCTCCTCATTGATCGACGAGCAGCACGTGGAAGCCGCGGCCGAACGCGGCCTGGTGATGGTGAGCTATGACCGCCGCGCCACGCCCAATATGACGTCCATCATCGACCACGTGACGGTGGACAGCTTTGAGTCCGCCCGCATCGCGACGCAGCACCTCATCGACATGGGCCACCGGCGCCTGGCCTTTGTCACGCCGGCAGGCCGCACCATGAGCCGTAATGAAAAGATTGCCGGCTTCATGGCGGCCGCCAAAGGCGCGGGCCTGGAAGGCAGCGCCCAGGTGATTGAAGGCACGCCGGTCGACGAATACGGCGACTCGATGATGAGCGAAGTGGGCCGCGCCCAGGCCGGCCTGCTGGCCAAACTGCCCGGGCGGCCCACCGGCGTGATTGGCGTGAACGATTTGATGGCTTTCGGCCTGATGGCGGGCTTTCGCGACGCAGGGCTGTCCGTGCCCGACGATGTTTCAGTGATCGGCATCGACAACGTGTTTCTCTCCACACTGATGCACCCGGCCATGACCAGCGTGCGCCTGCCGGTGCCCGAGATGGCACAGGTGATGGTCGAGCGCGTGATGAGCCGGCTGGCCGACCCGGCCATCGCCACGCAGGAGTTCATCTTTCAGCCCACGCTGGTGGCGCGCGACTCGGTCGCGAAGTGCACGCCGGACCAGCGCTGATCTTCTTGATTTTTACGTTTGATTTTTGATACAGACAGGACACAAGGTTTTTGAATGACAACGGTTTTCGTCAGCCACCCCCAAAGCAAACTCCCGCACTACTTCGGCGACCGCGCCACTGCCGCACTCATGGAGATTGCCGACGTGCGCTTCAACCCGGGCGACACCGATCTGACCTCCAGCGAGCTGGCCGCGCTGGCCGGTGATTGCGAGGTCATCATTTCCTACCGCCAGACGGCAGGCGACGAGGCGCTGTTCGCGGCGCTGCCGCGCCTGCTGGCCTTTGTGCGCTGCGCCATCGACATCCGCAACATCGATGTACCGGCCGCCAGCCGCCACGGCGTGCTGGTCACCCAGGCCAGCGCGGGTTTTATCCCCTCGGTGAGCGAATGGATCATCGGCGTGATGATCGATTTGAGCCGCGACATCAGCGCGACCACGGCGGCCTATCACGAGGGCCGCCCTGTGATACCCGCCATGGGCCGCGAGCTGCACGGCGCCACGCTGGGCGTGATCGGCTTCGGCCAGATCAGCCGCTACCTCTGCGACGTGGCGCTGGCTCTGGGCATGCGCATCGTGGTGCACGACCCCTTCACGCCCACCAACCGCAAGGAGCTGGAGCAGGTTGAACTGCTGCCGCTGCTGCAAAGATCAGACTACGTGGTGTGCCTGGCCGCCGCGACGCCGGCCACTGAAAACATGATGAACGCGGCCACCTTTGGCGCGATGAAACCCGGCGCGTTTTTTATCAACGCCTCACGCGGCGACCTAGTCGATGACGACGCGCTGATCGCCGCGCTGGACGCCGGCACGATAGCCGGCTGCGCCGTCGACGTGGGCCGCGCGCCCGACCAGATGCCTTCGCCCCGCGTGGCCGCACATCCGCGCGTGATCGCCTCGCCGCACATAGGCGGCCTCACACCGCCGGCGGTGGAACACCAGGCCATGGAAACCGTGGCGCAGGTGGCCGAGCTGCTAAAGGGCCGCGCGCCCCAGGGCGCGGTGAACGCACAGCAGGCCACGCGCTGGCGGCAGGCCACGCGCGCGCCCCAGGCTGCCTGAACACGCCTTTCTTTATTCCCCTTTTTTCGCGAAAGCTTTTATGCAAGCCACTCAAAAAGCCACCTATGCCGGCGCCTGCGACTGCCACGTGCATATCTACGAAGACAAATACCCCATGGTGCCCAACGTGGCCTGGGTGCCGCCCCACCTGCCCGTCTCAACCTATCGCGAGACGCAAAAAGCGCTGGGCCTGAGCCGCGCGGTAGTCGTCCAGCCCTCGGCCTATGGTTTTGACAACAGCTGCACGCTGGACGCCGTGGCGCAACTCGGCGAATCGGGCCGCGGCATTGCGCTGGTGGCGCCCGACGTGACGGACGCCGAACTCAAGCGCCTGAACGATGGCGGCATCTGCGGCGTGCGCTACATGATGATCAACCCGGTGCTGGAGTGGAGCTCACTGGAGCCCATGGCCGCGCGCCTGGCCGCGATGGACTGGATGGTCAACCTGCAGCTGGACGGCCGCAACTTTCCTGAGCATGAAGACGTGCTCAAGCGCCTGCCCTGCAAACTGGTGATCGACCACAACGGCAAGTTCCTCGAACCCGTCAAACCCGACCACCCCGCGTTCCAGTCGCTGCTGCGCGTTCTGGACACCGGCAATGTCTGGATCAAGCTGTCGGCGCCGTATGAGACCTCGAAGATCGGCGCGCCCGGCTATGACGATGTGAGCCTGATTGCGCGCACGCTGGCCGAGAAGTTTCCGGAACGCTGCCTCTGGGCGAGTAACTGGCCGCATCCGGGGCGCAATCCGCCGCCGTCTGAGGTGGATTTGTATGACTTGCTGTTTTCGTGGGCGCCGTCGGATGCGGTGCGGCGGAAGATTCTGGTTGACAACCCGGCGGGGTTGTATCGGTTCAGGTAGTTTTTGCTGTTCCCACGGGGGGGGTGCTCTTCTGTGGACTGCTGGCCGGGTCTCGCCCCGGCGGGCGAGGCACTTTTACCGAAACCCGCAAAGCGGGTTTTCTTTGTTCGCCAAAGGCGCGCTACGCGCGCGGGGTTTGCTCACTTCGCGCAGCGAAGTTACGCAAACACCAGAAGTACCCAAAAGAAAGGCGACCCGCAGTCTGGGTCCCTACGCTTCGCTTCGGGCAACCTGCGGTGCTCGAGCCAAGCGGGGTCAAAAACAACTCGCT
>NZ_FPBM01000021.1 GCF_900116715.1 Polaromonas sp. YR568 | reverse complement strand
TGGCGGAAGCGGTGGCTTAAGAACAACACTTTAAGGCCCGGAACTCCCGGGCTTTTTCTTTGGGCTGCGCAATTTGCGCCATTTTTTTGCCCGAAATCATCAGATTGAGCATTGTTGAGGGTTTCGAACTCTGAGCGTTCCCTTCGGGGCGGGCTCTATGGCTTCGCCACTGGGCCAGAAGTCCCAGCCCTTCGGGTGACGATCCCTAACGCAACAGCCGGGTCTTTCCCCCGCCGCGCCCCACCATTTCCCTGTGTTCCTGCGCCATCCCTCCGGAAGCCTGCCCCGGGCCTGTCCCGGCTGCGCGGGGTATTCATAAAGCTTTTAGAAGGCGCTTCGCGCTAGTCGCTTTACAAACCTTCCCCGCGCATCCGTGCCATTCCCGGTGCCGTCGTCCTACGGGCGCAGGAACTCAGGGAAACGGTGACAGAGGTTCGCTCTCTGGTGGAAAGACCAGAACCCGAAAGCGGGGAGGGCGAGAAATCTAGGGACCCGGTAACCGATGAAAGGCACGAAACCATGATCGCCAAGAACTACATGCAGCACCCGGAAGCATTGCGCTTCCAGCATGAGTTGTTCTCGAACGGGTATCACAACAGCCCGCGAATCATGCGGCTGATGGAGTGCATTTTCGATTGGACGCCTACCGTGCCTGGCTGGTGGGCAGCAGCGAAGGCAAAAGCCCGCGCCCTGGCTAAGGCTGTCAAGAAATCAATTGCAGACCTTTTCAAGGAAACGAAAGTGATTCAACTAAAACTGGAGTTCGTACAAGGCAGCATCACGAACAAGCCAGAAGACTGGGAACGCCTGAAAGAGTTTTCAGACTGGATGGACAAAACATTCAATCAAGCATTGACCACCACGCCAGATTTGACGGCAAAGCTGGGGCATAAAAACTCAGCGGTCGGAGAAAACTGGTACATGAGTTGCCAAGGCGCATACAGGTTGTTCTGCCCGACGCAACGGCATGCCCTGTTTCGCGGCGGATTTCAATACGCGGCCGCAACGTAACGGGTACCTACTTTGCAGTAGGTGTGGCTGCAATTCGCAGCTTGCCTGCCACATGTTCAACACCGTCAATAGTGATTATTGATCTGAGCATGCACGGCGCCATGACAGTCAGTGGTGGAAGCGATATTTGCACTCCAACCGATCTGCGAGTGAACTGGTCATGTCCGTTCTCTACCTCAGCGATCTCCGGTGCGCCCGGTTCAATGCTGGTTTGAAAAACTGTTTCATCTCCCTTTTCGATTCGAAAACCGACGGTCGTTATCTGCTCTTCAATCGGTAAATCGACGTAGGCGTTGACGGCGAAACGGGGAATCAAAGCGGGAAATTCATGTAGATAGAGGTAGCCGTTATACAGACCTACTATCGTTATTTTGTTTCCAAGCTCATAACGTATGTCGTCGCAGAATTGCGCTACAAAGCATCGAGATTGCGCCGCTGGCTTTGAGGGTGTCTTCGCTGAGGCCTTCGCTCGGGGTGTCGTCATGATTTTTCGGTAGTGGTTGAAAGTTTCGCTGTGGCTGTAATCACACTATCCAACCGCTCCAAAGTTAATCCGAGTGCTTGGGCCAACCGTTTTCCTGTGCTCCACATGATATTGACTGAGCCAGCTTCTAATCTCGCGATATTTGGTTGACTCGTACCAATGGCAGTCGCCAATTGCTGCTGTGAAAGCCCTAATGAAAGACGAACGCCGCCTAGAGTCGCACGGGAGCCACCGTATAACTCCTGTCCGAGAGCCACGCGTGCCTCTTGCATTCGAGATCGAACCTCGGCGTCAACTCGTTCGCGTTCAGCCGAAACCGCCAATCGCGGCAGCTTTCCATCAGCCGATCTACGCAGCGAAGCTAGACAGGGAGGGACAACAAAATACGTGGCTTCCACAGTGCTCGATTGCGTATTACCAAGCCTAGAGCTTGGAGAAGCGGCGGTAGTCGTACTCGTGACGGACTCGATCTGAAATTGGATGATTTGGTTCATAGTTGTAAAAATCGTTGGGATCGGCACCACCAGGTAACTTCTCGGGCTTCTTAACTACAACAGCTAGGAAATGAAGTTCCTCAACTGTGTTGTTGTAGGCGTACAAAATTCGATATTTACTGAGCCGGGGACCTAACGGCCTAATTCGGTAGAGGTTATAGCCATCATCTTGGAAACACGCGATAGCTCGACAATTTAGATGCGGTGGAAAATGATCTGCAGCCCATCTAGTAAGTTTCCACAATGCATCCACACTTTCCGCGACCTCATCTAGGAACGCATTGAGAAGATCAACATCGTCCGCTGTCAACGCATTTGCTCGCAATTTATCCAGATCCTTCTCTAGGAAGTCTCCGTTAAACATTTGTGGGACTATATCACCCAAGATATAACTTTGTGGGAATGGGGATTGGATTGGCGGAATTAAGTCACATTCCCTGCTCGCCGGGCGTTTCTTGCCGCAAGTAAGGGCTTTGCTAGTCCATGGTAGCAGGCGGTAACAAGTTAATGGCTCCTCTAATCTGACTAGACGCCCCTGTTTTTTTGTCCAGTGCTGAATTCCGTCGAAATCTGATCCAGTTAGCGAAGTAATTTCTATCCAAATCTGACCCACATAGGCACTACTCTGCTTGTTTTAAAGGCAGAGGGAAATTAGGAGTGATAGACGTGGCGACATTGAATGTCATCAGACGCCGAGCATTGCGGGATCAGATGTTCATTCGCGAGATCGCAAGGCGTACAGGCCTGGCTCGCAAGATCGGGCATATGTAGTGTCATCAAAACACCAATGAGGAGAGTCTGAGCATGAGTGGATGGAAAATTCCCTTTCTGTGGACTGGCGTAGCTATTGCAATTGCAATGCTGGCCCAATTTGAGGCGATAGTCGTGTGGACTGATCTGCACAGTGGATTTGCATCTTGGGTTCAAGCCATTGGATCAGTACTTGCCATACTGGCTGCCGCAGTGATCGCTGCATGGCAGACACACCAAACTCGAAACATCGATAAAGAAAAAGAACGGCGAGATCGACTCAACAAATTCTTAGCAGTTCGCGGAATTCTTATGCACGTCGATGCGTGTTTTCAGATTGCCATTGACGAACTAGGCAAGCGATCTTCTCCGAAAGTATGGGAGCGCCTGAGCCAGGAAGTTTCTCAGGCTCGTTCCGTTCTAGCTAGCCTACCCATACTCGATCTACCTGGTCCATATACCGCGATTCGTCTGGGCTTGTCGGAACAAAGACTGCGTGCACTTAACAACTTTTGTATCGACGTAGAAGAAGGAGATCTCCGTTTCGACAAGCAGGAAGTCGCTGCCATATTTGGAGAATGGCAACGCAAATCCGCAGAAACACTGGAGTGGTTTCTCGTTCAAATTAAAGAAAATAGTACTATCGAAGAAATGCGAGAGATAGCCCGCTTAAGTAGGCAGCACGTCCAAGTACCTATTTGAGGGGGATTTCCCATTGCCGCAAGCTGGAGTGCTCTAGCTTGCGCACGTGGTACACGGCACGCTAGATGCCCGCTCTTTGGTGGAATGACAAGAACGCCAAAGCAGAGAGGGCGAGAATCTAGGAACCCGGTAACAGAAGAACGGCAGGCGACCAGTAATTATTGACGCCCTGGAACTTTGCGCTGGCAGCCGTATGATGATGCTACAAATTCGGAGGGCTAGCTGATGTCAAAGAATGCTTTGAGGCGATCTAGAGAAGCGCATCATGATTGAGGATTCAACGAAATCTCAGATTCTCACGGAATTTGATAATGAGCGCGGCATCTACGAGGACTTCTCCCGCAAAGCCTCCGAACTCGTTTCGCAAATTCTTGCGGCATCAGGCATCGTGGTGCACTCAGTCACATCCCGCTGCAAAAGTCGTGAAAGCCTAAGTCGCAAGCTCGGACTTCCGGAAAAATCATATGACTCGTTAGGTAGCGTCACGGATATTTCGGCAATTCGAATAACAACATACTTCTCGGATGACGTAGATCTCATTGCCGAATTGATCGAGCAAGAGTTCGAGGTGGCGCCGGATCATTCGGTGGACAAAAGGATTAGTCTTGATCCAGACAGGTTTGGTTATCAGTCATTGCACTACGTCGTCACACTGGCGCCGGCGAGGTGCAAGTTAGTTGAGTATCGAAAATTCAACGGGTTAAAAACGGAAATCCAGATTCGCTCAATTCTCCAACATGCATGGGCCGAAATTGAACATGACATTGGGTACAAGTCGGCTTCTGGAATTCCTCGCGATGTAAGACGGCGTTTTGCGCGCGTAGCGGGTTTACTCGAACTTGCCGACGCAGAATTTGCTTCTATTCGGAGTAGTCTGAGTGACTACGCGGGGGCCGTAGTTCGGGAAATTCGGCAGAACCCGGCGAAGGTCGAATTGGACTTGTTGTCACTACGTGCTTTGTACGAAATTGACTCGCACACCAAGAGCTTGGATGCACTTGTGGCTGGAGCAATGGAGCGAACATTGGTAGCCGACCCTGGGTTAGTTGGAGAGCAATTTGTGGGGCGTTTCTTGACTTTAGGTATCCATCGAGTTGACGAGGTAGAGGTTGCAGCAGAACGGGTCAAAGACACTATTGCTGAATTCACGAAGTACTGGATTTCGCAATTTCTTTCGAAGAACTTCAAGATGGCTACGGGCCCAGCAAATGCAGGGATCGGAGTCTTTTACTTGCAGTACATGCTCGTGGCGCAAACTAAAAATCGAACGTTTATAAGAAATTTCTTAATTTCTAACAACCTTGGTGCTGCAGATGATCACGACGCAATGGTTGATTACTTACTAGACTTCTCCCCTAAGGCTACAAAGACTGGCCGAGAAGTGTCCGGAAAAAATCGCTGAGTTATAGGGGCTCACTCCAACGAAGTGCAAAGAGCAAATACGGGTCTCGAATGTCAAGCACGTCCTTGGCGTCGTCCCACTCAATCACTGACGTACCTGCGGCGTCGTTAGCCAGAATTGAATCGTGGTCGTTCCCGCGTCTCCTCCAATTAGAGGAGGCGACATCTAACGCAGAGAAGAATGTCCCGGCTTTTCCACCCGATAGACGGCCCGTTTAATCGTTGAGGGATGCACCTCGAACAGCGCGGCCAGGCTGTTGAGGGTGTACCAATTGCCAGGGGTGCTGTACAGCTTAACGATATCGGCCTCTGTGTCGCTTGGAAGAGAACGCTTGCGCCCGCAGTGCACACCCCTCTGCATAGCGGCGCGCTGACCGGCAATTGACCGTTCGCGGATGATTCCACGTTCGAACTCCGCGAACGCGCCAAGCATATGCATCATCATGCGGCCTGCGCTGGTGGACGTGTCTACCGGTTCTGTCAGGCTTTGAAATGAGGCACCGGCCTTTTCAATTCGCTCCAGAATTGCAAGCAGATCAATCAGCGAACGCGCAAACCTGTCGATCTTGTAAACCTTGACCACATCACCGGGTCGAAGCATCGACAGGAGCAACTGCAAGACAGGCCTACTGCCAACCGAGCTGCGTTTTTCTTGCATCACTTGCGCTACCCCACCACGATAGAGCGCATCAAGCTGAAGGGTTGTTTCCTGCTCCGTGGTGGATACCCGTGCGTACCCGTAGATCACGCCGACTGCACCGACTCAGGCAATTTTTGAAATGAGTTTGAGGACGACAAAGACGCCAATGCAGATCGCCGCAAAGAGGAACCAAACAAGCACTGGATGCCATGGCGTGGGAGTCGTTCGCATTGCGCGCGGCACGTGCGACTCATAAGATAAATCTCTGGGCGCCGGCACAGGCTTGCGGCCACCCCACCAGTAGCGACCGCTCTTACGGTCATAGAGCCCACCGGTCTTTGCGGCGTAGCCCTCCCTATACCAGTCACGGTCTTCCATCCCCATGCGGCGAGAATATCACAGGGGTTACAAATTCGCACAGTCAGGTCTTTGGTTGTGCTGCCGTACCGCCACCTGCGCCTAGGCCGATCTGCGGCGTATCGCAGGTGATAGCGCGATTGCTGCGCATCCATTGGACAACACCCGCGCAATCACTAAGAGGAATGTACCGATAGCCAGCGCGAATTAACTCTTTACTACTCGTATGACTGACCACCATGCCATTCTGCGAAACGCTCAGCATGTAGATGGTCTCCCCAGCAATCGTGATAAAGCCATTGAGGTGCAGACCCTTGCTCTGGTAGGGCTCAGGAATCTCATCAACGGCCATTGGCTGGGTCAAACTCGCTTGAACAGAGTTGGAGGCACTGGAGGCCGCCAAGCGCGGCACAGGGGCCACATAACCGGCGGGCGGGCCAGCGGTACGTGTGACTGTTGTGATTGATCTTGGCGTACTCCATTTGGAGTAGAAGTAGTAGCCCAATATCAGAGCGCAAAGGCCGAAGAGGACCCACACGTTGCGCGTATAGCGCTTGAACTTCACGATGAACGGTGAGACGTCCTGTGCCAGAGCTTCAGCAACGCTATTACCCTGCGTGTGGCTCTTGTAAAGGTTGAAAAACTCCGGGCGATATTTCCGCTCTTCGGTTGAAATGACGGAGCCCCGGTAGCCACCGTGCACCTTGCGGATGTAATGATCTGCCCGCCCCAAGATATCGGCCTTGCGGACTTTCACGAGCATTGCCATCAACCGGGCAATGGGTTGATTGATGTCGCGAAACGACTGAGTGCCGAGCAACACATCAACGTTGAAATGTCGATGTAGCTTGTACCACTCAATCACCTGGGCATCTGTGCCGATAGTCGGCATGCCGACGTGACACTCGTCAATGATGAACAGGGGGCCTTGCCCCGTAATTGGATGCTTCCAATCGCTGTAGTAGTCCCACACGTGGCCGAAGAGCGAAACTTTGGTCGCAGGCTTCTCCGTGTGACCATCAGCGAACAATTCAAAGGCATTGCCTTCACCGGTTTTTTCGTCAACGCGCTCTGCATCCCACGTGCCGCGGATGGGCTGGACGCGGCGACGCAGCTCCAGTAGCTTTAAAAAATCGGGGTTGATCGCTGCCCACATATCCACCAGCAGTGGCAAATTCGTGATGACAAGACGACCCGCCTGAAGCGCAGGCAATACATGGTGCACGCATGCCTCGTAACTCTTTCCCGAACCGGGAATACCCTCCAGACCGTTGATCATGAGCCGAGCCTTACAAAGGGGATGAGTTGCAAGAGAAAACGAATAGCGAGGGCGGCACCAATAATTGCGAGGGCTTGACCCACACCGAGCGCACCCATTACCTGCATGACGTTGGCAGGTATTTGGCCAAAGACGGCAAGGTTGCTTGAGATACCAGATACGTCCAAGGTGCTGATCGCGCTTACAGCGATCTTTAGTGACTCATCTAGCATCCAGCAAAAAAGGTCTTTGAGTAAGTCCCAGATTGCGACAAAACACGCAACAAATAGGTCGCCAATCCATTTGAGCAGTCCCGCTATCTTTTGAAAGAGCATGGAGAAAAGTGCGCCCATATCAGCCTCCAAAAATGAGCGCCCGAGCCAAGAAGAGGGCGCTGACGAGAATGACTATCTTGCAGAAGTCCCAGACGTAGCACTCTGGGCCTAGGCTATATGTACCGAAGTTGACGAACCCGAGGTTCACGCTGAAAGAGAACTGCGGGCATGCAGCAGCGGGGATGTTTGGCGTTAGACCGCCGACCAACTGCAACAGAGGAGAACCCATGAAATCCGCTTTTCGGTCAGTCCAGACTTTTGACGGGCCTTGCGGATATTTCGGTGTGTAGAGCTTTGGCTGATCCGGTAAAGGGGTATCGGTAGCCTCATATTCGGGTTGCTCTTCTGCCTTGGGCGGTGTTCCTGTAGTTGTCGTCGTGGTGGTGGTGTTCGTGGTCGGGTTGTAGTTGTTGATGACGGTGGTGTTGGTGGTCGTCACCGTATTGCCGCCGTAGGTGTGGTTGTGCGTGGTGGTGCTTGTCTCGGTGCTGCCATCAGGTTTCTGAGTGGTGCTGGTGGCGCCTGGCGTGCTGGCGGGGCCAGAAATGGTGAGGTTTTCCGGCTGAATCTTTTCGCCAGTGACCTTGGCGGCATCCTCCAGAGCCCTGGAGAGGGTGGAGCTGGACGGCCAGCCGGACTTGGTGGCGATGGCATCCAGGAACTCTTGTTGTGAGGACTGAAGCAGTACCTCAGGTTTAGGCGCGATTCCCTCGCGTTCAATCGCCCGTGTAGTGGCGCCCCCGCCGTTGTGCGGCCACTGGCAAACAGAATTAGGAGCAGTGCCCACCACAATAGGAGGCCCGGCCAGAAGCCCGGCCGGCCAGTCGTTGGGAACAGCCTGGCACGCCGCTAGTTCGGTGCTTCGCTTGGGACCGCCAGATGTGGTGTTATAGCTACCCGTGCTGTACAGATAGCATGGCGCGACGGAGCAGACATTGGGGTCGCTTTTATCGACGTCGAGCGTGCCGTCCGGGTTGCGGCCGAGCGTAAAGCCCAGCTCTTTAGCCAGGTCGTAGACGGCTACACCCGTGTTCAGGACGTAGCCGCCGGTAATCTTCAACAAGAATTTCCCGATTGCCTTTCCGGCAGCAGCGGGCGGTATGCGCCCGTTGACCTTCACCGGGACCGGGTTGCCGGACGGGTTTTTAAGGTTGCCGGTGTGTGTGGTTTTTGCGGAAGCGGCCCCGTCCGTCTCAACGGTCGGAACACCACGCGAATCCAGTGGCTTACCCCTGTTATCGAAATCAATGCCGCCTATGTTGACGGTTTGTTTTCCTGCGCCGGTATGAGACTCAACAAGCCCCCCAAGGGCGCTAGGAGCCGGGGTAGGAGCAGCAAAGGAGGCGGTTGATAGGAGAGCTGCCACGACGAAAAAGAACGTATGAGGGCGCATTAACGAGCCCTCCCGAGAGCTATACAAAGACCGATGCCGCTCAACGCACCAATTAGGGCGATAAGGCCATAGAAAAGCGTGATGAGGGCACCGATCAGCATGGTCTTAGACCTTGCGAACTGCGCGCTTGCCCAGGTCGCCGCCCTTGAACGCCATGGCGATACCGATCACGGCAATCATGAGCGTGACCACTGCGGCAGCAACACCTTCAACGCCAATGGCGGCGAAGATTTGCTGAAACACCGAAGGGCCGGGCGTCTCTTGAGCCAGCGCGAAGCCGGTGCCAACGAGGGATGCTGCACCAACTGCAATGCGAGCGCCGTACTTGCGGACTTGGTTGTAAAGCTTCATTTCATTTCCTTTTTGAATTCGCTTTCGCGAGGTGCTTTCCGAGACATTCGGAACTACACCCCATAGAGTCGGGCGTTTCACAACGATGCGGCTCTACAGGCTGAAGTCAAAACCTCTATGCTTTTTTTATTGCGTCTACTGCCACTCCGGTTACGAAACCAATGAGCCAAAACAGAATCACCGCACCCATCCCCCATGAGAAGGCGTACAGGACGGACTCAGGGGTAATGCCCAACGTCGCAGGGTTGATGGCCTCGGACATTGAGAGGTATGACAAGGCCTCGGGTGGGCACGGAGTGGCGTCAACGGTGCAAATGAGAAATTGCATCTACGCCTCCACAACAGACTCAGAGCCGCATTCAGGACACTCGACCTCATCGACGTCAAAATCCTCGTCGGCCTCATCATCGTGTTCGACGTGCGTGCCGGTTTTGAACTCGACAAAGTGCCCCTCGTGCCCGCAGGCGGTACATGCGAACTGAGCCATCACCGTTCTCCGATTGAACGGCGGAAGTCACGCCGTATGTAATAGACAGCACCGCAAAGGGCGATGCAACACAGCGCAAGCGCGAGCGACGGCAGAAGAAGCGCCTGCATATCAAGTCCCCTTCGCGTAGTCACGTGGCGTGCCAAGGCGATCAAGGTCAATCAATTGCGGCATGTCTTCAAAATCGCAGTTGTCTTCTACGAGTTGATTCACCGCTTCAAGATCGGACACCACGCCCCCGCCCGCCTCGCGGAGCGATTGCACCCACACAGGCTCACCCCCATCCAGCGCAGGACAGAGGAATTTCCCGGTCGTTTTGGACTGGATGAGGAGCCGCATGGTTAGGCTGCTTTTTGCAGTTGCTGTGGAGCAGGCTTGATGCCCACCAAGGTGAGCTTGGACGCGTTGTCGGCGCCGGCCACCACGTCAAACTCACAGTCGCACAGCAGGCCGGTAGCGGGCCACGATTTGTCCAGGTGCGCCCATTTCTCGAACTCGGTGGCATCACCGAACTTGAATGGGCGCGACACCGAACCTATGGAGCGGCCAGCGGAGTTTTCCGCTACATCCACGATCAGGTGAAACGTGGTGGAGCTGAAGGCTTTCTTCGTTTCCTCGAAGGTACCTGCGGATTCTTTGATACCGGTGCAGATGGCTTGGCTTTTCATTTTCATGATTGAGTAACTCCTTTCCCCTGTTAAGCCGCTACGAAGGCCGGGGAACCCTCTGGCTGTGAAAGGCGACCGAATGCCGCCGTGAATGAACGGCCCAACTCATTGGGCAGAAATTTCTGAAGTCGGCCGGGTAACTTCTGGTTCGTGACGAAGGTCAGGAACTCTTCGAGGCCAAGGTGTTTAAAGGCGACGGCGATGGAGGGGGCCGCCGTCTGAAGCGTCCAACGGATGTTGCGGACGCATTCCGCTTCGACGGTTTCGAGCGGCAAGCGCTCGATGGTGGAAAGTTTCTGCGGTGCAGCTACAGCATCAGCCAGAGCAAGTGCCGCAGCGTGCCAATCAGACGCACCAGCAAAGAAATCAGCCGGTCTGCGGAGCATGTCCACTGGAAGAACCCGCAGCTTGTTGCCGTAACGTAGCTCCAGACGAAGCCAAGGGCTACCAGCATCAACACCAAAAAGCTGATCGCCTTTTTCATACGCATTGGTTTCTTTCCCAGCCTCTTTGGAGCCGAAGTAGATGGAGCGACCGCCATGGGAATGCTCTGACCAGTCACCAACGAAGTTGACCTTGAGGAGCTTGCCACCTACATTGCAAAGACCTTCGTTGTAGTCGTCACGAATGGCTTTGATACCGCCCGGATAGCCGTCGAAGAAATCCAATGCAAGATCACACCGGGTCAAGGTTGCATCGCGCTCCTCAACAATGTCGGCGAGACGATCACGCCAGCCGTGAGAGGCGAAAGTACAAGCCATCCCGAACAAATTGCAATGGATGGTTTGCGCTTGCGCTTTCTGGCGTGGGGAGTCGCCCGATGAGAGGAAGCCGACCCATCCGCATTCCGCGCCATTGCGCTCGATGCACCAGCGAAATTTGTAGAAGTCATGGCCCTTTTTGAATTCAGGATTGACTACAAAGTCAGTTCCGAGCGCTGTGGCCACGTTTTGCGCGAGGTCGAGCGCCTGCGTAGCGGCGTCGAAATCGCAATCAGGTATCTCGCGCAGCATACGGGCCTGCTGCGCAGCCCGGTAGTTCTCATCCCAGATGTTGGTATCTGGGTGTGGAAAAAGGTAATCGACAGGGACAAATGGCGCGTTGCGCCGCAGGGCTGTGAACCGTACCCAATCGACATGAACCGGCGTTTTGGAGGCCAGACGTTCAGCTTCGAGGCGATATTTAACTTCGGAACCGTCCAGAACCAATGACGAGCGACTTGGGCGTGTCATAGGTTGTTATCCCCGTGATTACCAACGGGGAGGTTTCGGACCGGCTCGCTGCCGCTCGCGCCCTTCCCCGCAAGCGGGGCCCCTTCAGCGCGAGCGGCTTTCGCCGACTCACGCCCAAATGCATAGATTTCGTCAAGGGACTTACCGGCCATGAACGGCCAGGTCTTCAGGAACTCAGACCGGGCGAGTTGGCCGATGTTCGAGTGAACCATTGCCACGCCGGATTGACCGTTAACCGACTTGCTCATACAGCCTCCGCTGACACAATGGAGGCAATCTTTGAAATACCGTTATCTCCTGATTGAGAGAGAGACCAAAGGGGGGCAATGAAATTGGGCATTCTGGAAATTGCGATGATTTCGCTGCTCGGCGGCATAGTCGTTGCCCTTGTCGCGCTGGCAATTCGCGCAACGTTGCAGGCTCGGAAGAACGAAGCATTGGCAGCGAAAGAGCGGCTTCGGCTAGATCGCGCCCGAGCGGATTTCGACCGGAAGTGAGTGAAGACTAGGAAGGCGAGTTGTTGCATACGTCCAGATCAAAATGTTGAGAGGGTTTCAACATTTCGGACGTTAAGAGGGTCTCACTCTATCGCCTAGCGATTTATGATAAAACCCTCTCACTAATAAGGGGTTATTAACATGCAAAGCACGATGGACTTGTACGCAAAAGCGCTGGAAAAACAGCGCGCCGCCGCATGGGCTCGTGACATGAATATCACCCCATCGGCACTATCGATAGCAAAGCGCCAACGGCGACTAAGCCCCGTGCTTGCTGGGAATATTGCTATGAAATTAGGAGAAGATCCAGAGCACTGGATCGCTGTCGCGGCCCTTGAGGCAGAGCCCGATAGTGAATTGCTAGCACGCCTAAAGAAAGCCGCCAATAGCTGGCGGAAGCGGTGGCTTAAGAACAACACTTTAAGGCC